>NZ_CP183983.1:0-4969812 GCF_049913195.1 Dyella kyungheensis
ATGAGTGACCTGTGGCGGCGCTGTCTCGAGCGCCTCGAGGGCGAATTGAACGCCGAAGACCTGCATACGTGGCTGATGCCCCTGCAGGCACGCGACGACACCCATGGTTTGCAGTTGTTTGCGCCCAATCCGTACACACTGGAAACCGTGCGCGAGCGCTACCTGGCGCGCATCGAAACGGTGATCAGCCAGCTGACCGGCCATGAGCTGACGGTCCGCCTCGAGGTGGGCTCCAGTTCGCCGCGCGCCACGGCGAGCGGCAAGGTGGCCGCGCCGGCGCCGGTGAAGGTGGCGCCCACGGTGATCGAAGCGCCGGCGCCGACCTTCAACCACAACCTGGACCCGCACTACACCTTCGAAACCTTTGTCGAAGGCAAGTCGAACCAGCTGGGCAAGGCGGCCGCCATGCAGGTGGCCATGAACCCGGGCCGCGCCTACAACCCGTTGCTGCTGTACGGCGGCACCGGTCTCGGCAAAACGCACTTGATGCACGCCTCGGGCAACCTGATGCGCGAGCGCAACCCCGATTTCAAGGTGCTGTACCTGCGCTCGGAGCAGTTCGTCGGCTCCATGATCGAGGCGCTGCGCACCAAGAGCATGGACGAGTTCAAGCGCCGCTTCCGCTCGGTGGATGCGCTGCTGATCGACGACATCCAGTTCTTCGCCGGCAAGGACACCACGCAGGAAGAGTTCTTCCATACCTTCAATGCGTTGTTCGAATCCAAGCAGCAGATCATCCTCACCTGCGACCGCTATCCGAAGGAAGTGGACAAGCTCGAGCCGCGCCTGAAATCGCGCCTGGGCTGGGGTCTTTCGGTGGCGATCGAGCCGCCGGACTTCGAGACACGCGCCGCGATCCTGCTGTCCAAAGCCCACGACAAGGGCGTGGCGGTGAGCGAGAACGTGGCGATGCTGCTGGCCAAGCGCATCCGCTCCAACGTGCGCGACCTCGAAGGCGCGCTCAACACGTTGGCGGCGCGGGCGAACTTCTACGGCAAGCCGATCACCATCGACTTTGCCGAAGAGACCCTGCGCGACCTGCTCGCCACCCACGCGCAAGCGGTGACGGTGCCGAACATCCAGAAGATCGTGGCCGACTACTACCAGGTGCGCCTGCAGGATCTGCTGTCCAAGCGTCGCGTGCGTTCGCTGGCCCGCCCGCGCCAGATTGCGATGGCGCTATCCAAGGAGCTGACCGAGCACAGCCTGCCGGAGATCGGCGAGGCGTTCGGCGGCCGCGACCACACCACGGTGCTGCACGCCTGCCGCACCATCAAGAAGCATTGCGAGACCGACACACGCATGCGGCAGGATTGGGAACAGCTCATCCGCATCCTCACCGGCTGATCGATCGGGGCGGCCGTGCACGGATCGCTTGAAAAGTACGGTGGCAACCTGTGGATAATAGGTGGACGATTTGGACTGGAAAGTTATCCACAATTGGCCCACAGTCTTCCGGCACTTGGGAACACAATGTGATAATCAGCTAAATCACTGATTATCTTGGGTAATTTCAGATTTTTGAGTTATCCACGGCCCCTACCACCACTACAGAACTTCTTTTAAAAACAGAAAAGCAGGATTGGGGAAGCGCATACATGCAATTCAGCATTCAACGAGAAGCTCTGCTCAAACCGTTGCAGCAGGTCGTTGGCGTCGTCGAACGCCGACAGACACTGCCGGTTTTGGCCAACCTGCTGGTAAAGGTCGCCGACGGCAAAGTGTCGATGACCGGCACGGATCTCGAAGTGGAAATGATCGCCACCACGGCAGCCGACAAGCTGGTCGACGGTGAGATCACCATTCCTGCGCGCAAGCTGTTCGACATCGTTCGTGCGCTGCCCGATGGCGCCCAGATCGAGTTGAAGCTCAACGGCGATCGCGTGGCCATGAATGCAGGACGGAGCCGGTTCACCCTGGCTACGCTGCCGGCGACCGAATTCCCGACCATCGATGAAATAGAGCTGGTTGAGCGGGTAGCGCTACCGGAAGAAGTTCTGCGCGACCTGATGGAGCGCACGGCTTTCGCCATGGCCAATCAGGACGTGCGCTACTACTTGAACGGCATGTTGCTGGACCTGCAGGAGCACACGCTGCGCTGCGTGGCTACCGACGGCCACCGCCTGGCGCTCAAGGAAACGAAGCTGGAAAGCAAGGTTTCCGTGCGTCGCCAGATCATCATTCCGCGCAAGGGCGTGAACGAGCTGATCGGTTTGTTCGAGACAGGCGGTGGCGAGGTCGAGCTTGAGTTCGGTCGCAATCACCTGCGCGTTCGCCGTGGCGATGTGGTGTTCACGTCCAAGCTGATCGACGGCCGTTTCCCGGATTACGAAGCGGTGATCCCGCTGGGTGCCGACAAGCACGCCACGCTCGATCGCGAAGTGCTTCGTGGAGCCCTGCAGCGCGCGGCGATTCTTTCCAACGAAAAGTACCGCGGCGTGAAGCTGGAACTGTCGCCGGGCAAGCTGCGCATCGTGGCCCACAACCCGGAGCAGGAAGAGGCCGTGGAAGAGCTGGAAGCTGAGACGGTGGTTTCCGATCTGGCTGTCGGCTTCAACGTTGGTTACCTGCTCGATGCGTTGGCGGCCTTGCGCGGCGAGCGTGCCCGCTTGAACCTGCGCGACGCCCAGTCGAGCTGCCTGGTGCAGGAAGACGACAATGACCAGGCGCGCCACGTGATCATGCCACTTCGTCTCTGATGGCTATCATTCGTTTGCCTGAAACGGGCAAGCAGAACGCGAACGCCGGAGCCGTCGAAAGACGCTCCGGCGTTCTTGCTTCGGAGACTTGCTGAGATGCGGCTGGAAAGCCTGCGCATCCGGGGTTTGCGCTGCCTGGAAGACGTGGTGGTGCCTTTGCAGCCCGGCGTCAGCGTATTCGCCGGCGCAAACGGGGCAGGGAAGACCAGCATTCTCGAGGCTGCCTTCCTGCTGTCGCACGCCCGTTCCTTCCGTTCCGGGGCCAAGGACGCCCTGTTGCAGCGTGGTGCCGACGCTTTGTCTGTGTTTGCCGAGCTGAGGCATGAGGACGGCCAAGTTCGCCGCCTTGGCCTGGGTCGCCAGGGCGCTCGTTGGGAAGCCCGCATGGATGGCGAATCCGTCAGCCTGAGTGAGCTGGTGGGGGAGTGCGCTGTCGTTTGCTTCGAGCCCGGGTCCCATGCCTTGATCGCGGGAGGCGCGGAAGAACGCCGCCGCTACCTGGATTGGGGCGTGTTCCACGTGGAACATGAGTTCATCGGGGCATGGCGGCGCTACCAGCGCGCCCTCAAGCAGCGAAACTCGCTCCTAAGGGCGACATCCACGGTTCCCGAGGCGCTCTTCTTGCCCTGGGAGGCTGAACTGGATACGACGGCAGCCGTCATCGATCGTCTCCGCGCCCTGTACTTGGCAACCCTTCGACCCCATATAGAACAGGCGATGGCGGGTTTGCTGCCCGAGCTGGGGGCCGTGGAGATGAAGTACCGCCGGGGTTGGGCGGATGACGCCGACTTGGGGGAGCTTCTGGCCAGTCAGCGCCCCAGAGACCTGGCTCGGGGCCACACGACGATGGGTTCGCACCGGGCGGATTGGCAGATCGCCTTCGAACACGCGCCACAACGCGAACATTTGTCGCGAGGGCAGGAAAAGTTGACGGCTCTGGGGTGTGTACTGGCGCAAGCCGCCCTTTACGCCGAGAGGCGGGGCGAATGGCCGATTGTCTGCCTGGACGATCTGGCTTCCGAGCTCGACCGGCCTCACCAGGCCGCCGTGGTCGAGCAGCTGAGGTCAGCTGGTGCGCAGGTCTTTGTCACCGGAACCGAGGTTCCTGAAGCGCTCCAGGCCGGTCCAGCGCAAGTGTTCCACGTGGAACAGGGAAGTATCAGCCCCCTGCTATAATCACCCGATTGTGTCCCCAGCCCGGCCTCTAGGCGCCGTCCGGGCGGGAAAAGGCGCCCAGGAAACGGTCGACGAATGAACGCATCCTACGATTCGAGCAACATCAAGGTTCTGAAAGGTCTGGAAGCGGTGCGCAAGCGCCCCGGCATGTACATCGGCGATACCGATGACGGCACCGGCCTGCATCACATGGTGTTCGAAGTCGTCGACAACTCGATCGACGAAGCCCTCGCCGGCTACTGCGACCATGTGACGGTCACGATCCTCGATGATGGCTCGGTCAGCGTTACAGACAACGGCCGTGGCATCCCCGTCGATACCCACCCGGAAGAAGGCCGGTCCACCGCGGAAGTGGTGATGACCGTGCTGCACGCGGGCGGCAAGTTCGACGCCAATTCCTACAAGGTTTCCGGCGGCCTGCACGGCGTGGGCGTGTCCGTGGTGAATGCGCTCAGCTCGCACTTGTGGCTGACCATCTACCGCGAGGGCAAGGAGTACCAGCAGGAATACGCCCATGGCGAGCCGCTGTACCCGATCAAGCCGGTCGGCGATTCCAGCAAGACCGGCACCACCGTGCGCTTCCTGCCCAGCACCGGCACGTTCACCAATGTCGAGTTCCATTACGACATCCTGGCCAAGCGCCTGCGTGAGCTGGCGTTCCTCAATTCGGGCGTCACCATCGACCTGAAGGATGAGCGTGGCGAAGGGCGCAGCGATCGTTTCGCCTATGAGGGGGGTATCCGTTCGTTCGTGCAGCACCTGGCCCAGCTCAAGACCGCGCTGCACCCGAACGTGATCAGCCTCAGCGCCCAGCAGGACGGGATCTCGGTGGAATTGGCGATGCAGTGGACCGACTCCTACCAGGAGACGATGTTCTGCTTCACCAACAACATCCCGCAGCGCGACGGCGGCACCCACCTTACGGGCTTCCGCGCCGCGCTGACGCGCTCGCTGCAGGGTTACATCGAGAAGGAAGGACTGGCCAAGAACGCCAAGGTCGCGCTGTCCGGCGACGACATGCGCGAAGGCCTGATCGCCGTGCTCTCGGTGAAGGTGCCTGACCCGAAGTTCTCCTCGCAGACCAAGGACAAGCTGGTTTCCTCCGAGGTGAAGACCGCGGTGGAGCAGGCCGTCAACGAAAAGCTGGGCGAATTCCTGCTGGAACACCCGAGCGAAGCCAAGGCCATCGCGTCCAAGGTGGTCGATGCCGCGCGTGCCCGCGAGGCCGCCCGCAAGGCGCGCGAGATGACTCGCCGCAAGGGCGCCCTGGATATCGCCGGCCTGCCGGGCAAGCTGGCCGACTGCCAGGAGAAGGATCCGGCGTTGTGCGAACTGTTCCTGGTCGAGGGTGACTCCGCAGGCGGTTCCGCCAAGCAGGGCCGCAACCGCAAGACCCAGGCCGTGCTGCCGTTGAAGGGCAAGATCCTCAACGTGGAGAAGGCCCGCTTCGACAAGATGCTGGCCTCGGCCGAAGTCGGCACGCTGATCACCGCGCTCGGCACGGGCATCGGCAAGGAGGAGTACAACCCGGACAAGCTGCGCTACCACCGCATCGTCATCATGACCGACGCGGACGTGGACGGCTCGCACATCCGCACACTGCTGCTCACGTTCTTCTATCGCCAGATGCCGGAGCTGATCGAGCGCGGTCACATCTACATCGGCCTGCCGCCGCTCTACAAGATCAAGCAGGGCAAGCAGGAGCTGTATCTGAAGGACGACGCGGCCCTCAACGCCTACCTGGTTTCCAGCGCCCTGGATGGCGCCGAGCTGCAGTATTCGGCCGATGCGCCGGGCGTCTCCGGCGAAGCCCTGGAGAAGCTGCTGCGCGACTACCAGGCGGCGCTCGACCAGATCGAACGCCTCGGCCACCGCTTCGATGTCGCCATGTTCCGGGCGATGCTCGAGCACACCCCGATGGAACCGGCGCTGTGGAACGATGCCAGCGCCATGCAGGCCTGGCTGGCCGGCGTGGAATTGCGCCTCGCTGCCAGCGGCCTGGGCAAGCCTCGCTACCGCCTGGCCCTGCGCCCGGCGGTGGGTGAGCAGCCCGCCGCGATCGAAGTGGTGCGCGACCAGCATGGCCTCAGCCACACCTGGCTGTTGCCGCAGCCGTTCTTCAGCGGCGCGGAATTCCGCCCGATCCTGCAGGCCAGCCAGCAGCTCGCCGGTCTGGTGCAGGCCGACGCGGTGGTTCGCCGAGGCAACGGTTCGCGTGGCGTACTGAGCTTCGCCGATGCGCGCCACTGGCTGCTGGAAGAGGGCAAGAAGGGCCGCATGATCCAGCGCTTCAAGGGCCTGGGCGAAATGAATCCGGAACAGCTGTGGGAAACCACCGTGAACCCGGAAACCCGCCGCATGCTGCAGGTGGGCATCGAGGATGCCTTCGCCGCGGACCAGATGTTCTCCATGCTGATGGGCGAGGCGGTGGAACCGCGTCGCGACTTCATCGAAGCCAATGCACTGAAGGTCGCCAACCTCGACGTCTGACGACCCGGGCCGAGGCGATGCGAGCCGTCTTCGCATCGCCTCGGCCTTTTCTTTTCACAGCGTGTACTAATGCATTAGTACATTGGCTAAAGTCGGCGAAGGCTGATGCCGATAGCGTGTTTCCAGGCCTAAAAGTCATAGGCGAGAGCGAGCTTGCGCCTCGAAATCATGTCCAGTCGTCGGCGTATGGTTCAACTTATTGATTTTTAACAATCTTTGTTGTCGCGCTGCGACTTGTTATCTGGCGCCTAGTCAGGGTACGCTCAGCGATCCCCCGCGTCCTAGTTACGTGAAACCTACATTGAGGACTGCCATGAAGCGTGTTCCCCTGATCAAGTTGCTTGTCGGATCGGCGCTGGCCCTGGCCGTGGTGAGCACCCCGGTCATCGCGAGCGATAGCTCTTCCAAAGACAAGAAGGAAGTGCAGTACCCGAATGCGACGCGCAAGGAACCGAAGCTCGACCTGACCAGCGAGAAGGATCAGAAGGCCATCAACGAAGGCCTCGACGCGGTCAACAACCAGGACAAGGAAAAGGCGGTCCAGCTGCTTCAGCCGATCGTCGACAACAGCAAGAGCAAGTACGCACAGGCGCTGGCCCTGCAGGGCCTGGCGAGCGTGCATTACAACGACGGCGACGTGAAGGGCGGCATCGACCTGCTCAAGAAGGCGCTCGACAACGGCGTGATGCCGAACGACACCTTCTTCTCGCTGGAATACATGCTCGCCCAGTTCTACCTGGCCGACGAGCAGTACCAGCAGAGCATCGACACCATCGAGAAGTGGCGTGCGGAAGGGAAGAAGGAAACCGCCGAATCGTACGGTCTCGAAGGCAACGCCTATTACCGTCTCCAGAAGTACCCGGAAGCGATTGCCGCGATCAAGAAGGCGCAGTCGATGACCGACAAGCCGAACGACGGCTGGAACCAGATCCTGATGGCCAGCTACTCCGAGTCCGGCCAGGGCGACCAGGCCGCCCAGGTGGCGCAGCAGCAGCTTGCCGCCAACCCGAACGATCCGAATGCGCTGAACAACGCCGTGTCCGTGCTGATGCAGGCGCAGAAGTATCCGGAAGCGATTGCCCTGATGGAGAAGGCGCGTGCCGGCGGTCAGCTCAAGACCGAGAAGGACTACATCCTCCTCGCCAAGCTGTACCTGATCTCGGGCCAGCAGAGCAGCGAGCAGAAGGAACCGGCGACCAAGGCGCTCGCGGTGCTTCAGGAAGGTTTCGGCAAGAACGTGATCACCGCGACGGCTGAGAACTACCAGCTGCTCGGTGCGGCCAACATCATGTCCGAGAACATGTCGGGCGCGCTGGCGGCCTACCAGAAAGCCATCCCGCTCGCGAAGGACGGCGAAGCCAACATCCGCGCTGGTCAGTTGCTCATTCAGGACAACAAGTACAGCGAGGCCAAGGGCGTCATCCAGCAGGGCATCGACAAGGGCGTGCAGAAGAAGGGCACAGCCTATCTGTTGCTCGCCCAGGCGTGCATCGGCCTGAAAGACCAAAAGGGCGCGACTGCGGCCATGGAGAAAGCGGCGCAGGACCCTGAAACTGCAGCAAAAGCCAAGGCTTGGCTGAAGTCGCCGACCGTAAGCAAGTAAGTGGTGATGTGTAGCATTTGCGAAGCAGATAGACGTCCATTTGCATGCTTCACAAGTGCTATACAAATGCCATGTGCTGTTGTACCGTTGAAACCCTTCCGTGTTCCCGTCCAGTGGCAAATGTCATCCGTTTGGATCGATTTGCCGCAGGGTTTCGTGACCACGTCTCACCGATCAATTAGCTCCAGATAGTGACAGATGGCCTCAAGTAACGATGCAACCGGCCAAGGGCCGTTCAATTGGAGGCGTACCTGGGCGCTGGCCGTAGCCATTGCGCTTCATGCGTTCGCGTTCCTGTTGCTGGTGGCGCCCATGGCACCGCCGAAGCAGGTACAGAAAGAAAAAGAACGCACGGTCCAGGTCAACTTTATCGAGCCTCCGCCGCCGCCACCGCCACCGCCGCCGCCGCCGCCGGAGCCGCCGAAGCAGCCGCCGCCGAAGATCATTCAGCAGGTTAAGCCGCCGCCGACACCGCCGCCGCCGGCTCCGCCGCCGGCTGTGGAAGAGCGTTCGGCAAACGCCGTAGCTGCGCAACCGCCTGCTCCGCCTGCTCCTCCGGCTCCGCCAGCGGATATCACTGCAAGTCAGGACGTCAGCTATAACAGCCGTATCCAGCCCAAGTATCCGCCGCAGGCTATCCGTCAGCGTCACGAGGGCACGGTCACGCTGATGATTCTGGTCGCGGTGGATGGAACGCCGAAGGACATCAAGGTCGAAGCGAGCAGCGGGTATCGCGAGCTGGATCAGGCTGCGATTGAAACGGCACGCAAGTGGCGCTTCAATCCGCAGACGAAGAACGGACAAAAGGTGGAAGCTTTCGTCCGCGTGCCTGTCAATTTCAATCTCAATCAGCTGTAACTTCGGTTACGGTCAATCAGTTCACGCTTGACTTTCCAAGGGTAGCGTTATGTTCCTGCAAACTTCTCCGGCCCCCGCGGGCGGTACCACCAACGCCGAAGCCATGAAGTCGATGGGCTTCGATCACCTTATCCACAACTTCGATCCGCTTGGCTGGATCGTGTTCGTGGTGCTGGTGGTGATGTCCTTCTCTTCCTGGTACTTCATTGTCGCCAACGCCATCCGCAACTCCATGGTTCGCGGCCGCGCTGACAAAGTCATCAACGGCTTCTGGGCCAATGGCTCCACTCAGGACGCCATTCGCGAACTCGAAGCCCAGCCCAAGGGCGAACCGTTCTCGAAGATCGCTCTCGACGCCGCTTCGGCCGTCGCGCATCACCAGCAGGCTTCGGCCGGTGGTGGTCGCCTCGCCGAGTCGCTGAGCCGCTCCGAGTTCATCGATCGCGCCCTGCGCCAGGCCGTGGCTCGCGAGAGCCTGCGTCTGGAAGGCGGCCTGACCCTGCTCGCCACGGTCGGTTCGTCGGCACCGTTCATCGGTCTGCTTGGTACCGTGTGGGGCATCTACCACGCGCTGATCAAGATCTCCGCGTCGGGCAATGCTTCGATGGAAGCCGTGGCCGGTCCGGTGGGTGAAGCTCTGATCATGACCGCCTTCGGTCTGTTCACCGCTATCCCGGCCGTGCTCGCCTACAACTTCTTCAACCGCTCCAACCGTCTGACGTACGCCCAGTTCGACGAGTTTGCGCACGATCTGCACGACTTCTTCGCCACCGGCGCTCGCGTCGAAGGCAAGTGAGGATCTGACCCATGGCAATGAGTACCGGAGGCGATTCCGGCGGCCCGATGTCGGAGATCAACGTTACGCCGCTCGTCGACGTAATGCTGGTGCTGCTGATCATCTTCATGATCACCGCGCCGCTGATGTCCCATCGAATCACCGTCGATCTGCCGACTGCTAATCCGAAAGTTCCGGATACCGAGCAGGTGACGCCGATGGACTTGGCCGTGAAGCCTGATGGCACGCTGTATCTCGATGACGTCGAAGTTACCGAGGCGGAACTGAAAGCCCAGTTTGCGGTGAAGGCGACGCTGACGCCGCAGCCTGAGCTTCAGATCCGCGCGGACAAGACCACGGAATACAAGATCGTGAAGAAGGTCCTCGCGGACGCCAAGGAAGCAGGCATGGTGCATGTCGGCTTCATGACGACCGGCAAGGAGTAAGGGTCATGGCATTCAGTTCTGGAAGTGGTAAGGGGCCGATGGCTGACATCAACGTCACGCCGCTGGTCGACGTGATGCTGGTGCTGCTGATCATCTTCATGATCACGGCGCCGATGCTTACCCATAAAGTGAAGATCGACCTGCCGCAGCCCAATCCGAACGTGGTTCAGCCGGAAAATCCGCCGGAACCCGTCCGCCTGAAGATCGACCAGTCCGGTGCGCTGTACTGGAACGATACGCCGGTGGATGAGCTGGGCCTCAAGGCGCAGCTCGCGGTGATCGGTGGTCTGGGCGATCCGGCCAAGCAGCCGGAAGTGCAGATCAACGCGGATGACGGCGTGGCTTACGAGCATGTCGCTCGTGTGCTGTCCGATGCGAAGAGCTACGGGCTCACCAAGATCGGCTTTACCGAAGGTCAGTAATTTCAGTAGTACCGCAAGGCATTACCGTAACACTACCCTTTGAGCCCCCGCCTTGTGCGGGGGTTCTTTTTTTGGGCTTCGGAAAAGTGCCCGCCAGAAGTGCAGGCGTCTTGCGCGGCAAAGGCGCTTAGCCGTATGGACGGCTAAACGCGCGATGCGCAAAGCGAAGGCCTCGCCGAGGCCTCAGCGCAGGATCTGCAGGTAGTTTCGCACCGTGGTGGCCATGCCTTCGTACAAGGCCTCGCCGATGAGTGCGTGCCCGATGGATACTTCCGCCAGTCCCGGAATGGCGGCCTTGAACGTACCCAGGTTCGCCTGGCTCAGGTCGTGCCCCGCATTGACCGCCAGGCCGGCGTATTGCGCGCGCCGCGCCGTATCGGCGCAACGCTCGAGTTCTTCCTGCACGCGCCCTTCTTCAAACGCCTGGGCATAGGGACCGGTATAGATCTCGATGCGCTGGACGCCGATGGCGACGGCCGCTTCAAAACCGGTCGCACCGGAATCCACGAACAGGCTCACCCGGCAACCGATGTCGCGCAGGGCGGCCACCAGTGGCTTCAGCGTGTCGATGTCGCGCGTCAGGTCAAAGCCGTGGTCGGAGGTGATCTGGCCATCGCCATCCGGTACCAGCGTCACCTGCGTGGGTTTCGTCTCACGCGCCAGTTCGATCAGGCCGGGATAACTGCCGCGCGCACCGGCAAACGGGTTGCCTTCGATGTTGTATTCGACGCGGCCGCGCGTGATGGCGGCCAATGCACGCACATCGTCGGGACGGATATGCCGCTGATCGGGGCGCGGATGGACGGTGATGCCACCGCAACCGGCATCGATGCAGGTATGCGCGGCGCGAAGAATGTCCGGTTCGCTGCCGCCGCGCGAATTGCGCAGCACGGCGATCTTGTTGACGTTGACGCTAAGCAGGGTCATAGATTGGCTAATACGCGCTGAGAAGGCGTAGCAAAGCGCCGCGATGACGGCGGGTTGAACACATTGCCCCGTTCAATCCGTACCGGCAAGTGTCCACTGACGTATGCGACGCGGCAGGCCCTGCCATGCCAGCGTGCCGACGTGGGCGTCGTCCAGGATCAGGCGATGCAGCTGCCATTGCTCGGCTTCGTAGCCCTCCAGCCGGTGCAGCACGGGAAGATCGGACGGCCCGGCAATGCTCAGGCGATGCAGACCGAACGCCAGGCCGCGTCCCAGCGCCTTCAGCACGGCTTCCTTGGCGGTCCACAGCTCGAGGAATGCGCGATCGCGCTGGTCGGCGGGGAGCGCCTCCAGCGCGGCCGTCTCGTCCGGACTGAAATATCGCCGGGCGATAGGTATCGCCTTCGGATGCGGACGCAGCCGTTCCAGGTCGATTCCGGGCAGCGCGCCGCGCGCGATCGCAATCAACGCCTGGTCGTGGCTATGCGACCAATTGAACGAAAACGCTTCACTCTGGCTGCCCGCCAGGGCGGGACGGCCGAACTCGGCCGCCTCCAGCAGCACTTCATCCGCCGGCAGGCCCAGATAGGCACCGAGCATGGCGAGCAGCGGTGCACGCCCCTGGTGATGGTCGTAGGCGAGCCGCCAGACGTGGATGTCCTCGCCCAGCTCCGCCGCCAAAGCAGTCGGCGTCTGGCCGTCAGTCGTTATCATCCGCGCATGTTGCCGCCCAAGAGGCGATACTTACAAGCATGGCGGATGCAGTGGACTGGCGCGCACCGCCGATCGCGGCCACCGTAGGCATGCCTACACGTCGGAGGGCACCGCTTGATTGCCGGATGGCTACTGCTGCTGGTTTCACTGCTGTACGTCGGACTGCTGTTCGTCGTCGCCTATGCGGGCGATCGCCGGCCGCTCTATCCGCGCCAGCCTCGGCTGCGCCCGCTGGTCTATAGCCTTGCGCTTGCCGTGTACTGCTCGTCGTGGACGTTCTACGGTGCAGTAGGTACGGCCGCACGCGAAGGCCTGAGCTATCTGCCGATCTATCTCGGCCCGATCCTGCTGTTCGTGTTCGGCTTCGGCCTGCTGCGCCGGCTGGTGCTGCTTGCGCGCCAGCGCAACATCACTTCGATCGCCGACTTCATCGGTGCCCGCTTCGGCAAATCGCACGGACTGGCTGCGCTGGTGGCGGTGATCGCGGTGATCGCCGTGGTGCCGTACCTCGCCCTGCAGTTCAAGGCCGTGGCGATGTCGTATGCCGTGCTCGGCAGCCCGTCGCCGCCCGGCACCTCGCAGTTCAGCGATAGCGCATTGTGGTGCGCCATCCTGCTGGCGACGTTCTCGATCCTGTTCGGCACGCGCACCATCGATGCGACCGAGCATCATCACGGCATGATGCTCGCCATCGCGGTGGAGTCGCTGATCAAGCTCGTGGTATTCATCGTGTTGGCGGGTTACGCGCTGTGGCGCGGCCCCGGTCTCGCCGTGACCGCGCAATTGCCGGTCAATGAACTGACCGAAGGCGTCTCGCCCGGCTTCCTCGCGCAGACCCTGCTCGCGTTCTGCGCGATGTTCTGCCTGCCGCGCCAATTCCAGATCGGCGTGGTGGAATGCGAAGACCCGGCCGATGTGTCGCGTGCGCGCTGGTTGTTCCCGATCTACATGGTGATCGTGAGCCTCGCCGTGCTGCCCATCGTGGCCGCGGGCTTGCACCTGCCGCAACTGCAGGGCGGCAACAAGGACGCTTGGGTACTTACGCTGCCGATGGCATACGGCGATCGCGGCATGGCCCTGCTCGCCTTCATCGGCGGTTTTTCCGCTGCGACCGGCATGGTGATCGTGGCCTGCGTGGCGCTGTCCACGATGATCAGCAATGACATCGTGATGCCGATGCTCTTGCGCATCCACGCGTTCAAGCTCGAACAACGCGCGGACCTCTCGCAGCTGGTGCTGCTCGTAAGACGCATCGCCATCATAGCGCTCGCCGCGATGGCCTACGTCTACTATCGGGTGGCGGCGGACAGCACCAACCTGGCAGCCACGGGTTTGCTCGCCTTCGCCGCGGTGGCGCAGTTTGCGCCGGGCATCGTAGCCGCGCTGTACTGGCGAGGTGCCAGCCGCAAGGGTGTTGCCACGGGTCTGGCCGCGGGCTTCCTGGTGTGGGCCTATACCATGTTGCTGCCAGGCATGAACCGCACGGCCGACTGGCTGGACACCGGCCCGATGCAGCTGAGCTGGCTGCAGCCGCAAGCGCTGTTCCACCTGAGCGGTTGGGACCCGGTGATGCACGGCACGTTCTGGTCGCTGCTGGTGAATGTGTCGTGCCTCATCTTCGTCTCGTTGCGCTTTCGTCCCAACCTGGAAGAGCGCCTGCACGCGGCGATGTTCATCGATCCCTATGCGATCGACAGCCGCGGTGCCGGCGACTGGCGCGGTCGCGTTGCGGTGGCGGACCTTCGCACCATTGCCGAACGCATCGTGGGCGAACGCAGCAGCCAGCGCGCGTTCGAGGACTATGCCGAGCGTCGCGGCAAACCGCTGCAACCGACCGAAGCGGCCGATCGCGCGCTGATCCAGTACACCGAACGCTTGCTCGCCTCGGCTGTGGGCGCCGCCAGTGCGCGCCGCATCCTGATGGGTGCGCTGTCCGGCTCGGGCCTGGACATCGCCGAAGCCATGGCGTTGATGGACGAGGCCTCGCAGGAGCTGCGCTTCAA
Source organism: Dyella kyungheensis (assembly GCF_049913195.1). GTDB lineage: Bacteria > Pseudomonadota > Gammaproteobacteria > Xanthomonadales > Rhodanobacteraceae > Dyella > Dyella kyungheensis. The sequence goes on from NZ_CP183983.1 coordinate 14,114, forward strand.
TCGCGAACTGCTGTCGACGACGCTGGAGAACGTGTCGCAAGGCATCAGCGTGGTCGATGCCAACATGCGCCTGGTGGCGTGGAATCGCCGCTACCTGGAGTTGTTCGATTATCCGGACGGCATGGTCTATGTCGGCGTGCCCGTGGCGGACCTGATCCGCTGGAATGCGGATCATGGCGAACTCGGGCCCGGTGAAGTCGAGGCACACGTGACCAAGCGCATCGCGCACATGCATGCCGGTTCGCCGCATGTATTCCAACGCATCCGCCCCGACGGCTCGGTGATCGAAATGCGTGGCCGCGCGCTGCCGGGTGGCGGCTACGTGACCACCTATACCGACGTGACGGCGTACAAGAATGCCGAGCAGGCGCTGATCGAAGCGAACGAGAACCTGGAGCAGCGCGTCGACCAGCGCACGTCGGAATTGAGCGAAGCGCTCAACTCTGCCGCGCACGCACGTCGCGAAGCGGAAATGGCCAATGCGTCAAAGACACGCTTCCTGGCTGCAGCAAGCCACGACTTGCTGCAGCCCTTGAATGCGGCGCGCTTGTTCACGGCGGCGTTGCGTCAACATCCCGGGCTCGATGGTGAAGCAAGCCTGCTGGCGGAACGTATCGATGCGTCGTTCCGCGCGGCGGAAGACCTGCTCGATGCGTTGCTGGATACGTCGCGCCTCGATGCCGGCAGCTACCGCGCCGACATCAGCAATGTCGCACTGTCGGACTTGTTCGAATCGCTGATGGCGCAGTTTGCCGTGATCGCGCAACAGCGCGGATTACGGTTGCGCGTGGTGCCCACGAAACTCGCCGTGCGCAGCGATCCGCAGTTGCTGCGCCGCGTGCTGCAGAACTTCATTTCCAACGCACTTCGCTACACCCGCGAGGGTGGCGTGCTGCTCGGTGCACGCCGGATGGGCGACGAGGTTCGCCTCGAAGTGTGGGATACGGGGCCCGGCATCGCCGCGGAACAACGCGCACGCATCTTCGGCGAATTCCAGCGGCTGGATCGACCGTCACCCTGGGGCGAGAAGGGATTAGGCCTCGGCCTCTCGATCTGCGAGCGCATTGCCGGGATCCTCAATCACAAGCTGGAGCTGGTTTCGCGCGAGGCCAAGGGAAGCCGTTTCGCGATACGCGTGCCGCGCGCGGAGAGCGCCGTACCGAGGCGCCGTGCAAATGTCCATCCGGTGTCGAACGAACAGTTGCCGCTCACGGTGTTGTGCCTGGACAACGACACGGCGATCCTCGACGGCATGTGCGCGTTGCTGCGGCGCTGGGGTGTGGATTGCCGCACGGCCATCGATGTGGCGCAGGCGGAGCAGGAGTTGCGGCGCGGTGGCGTGGACTTGATCCTTGCCGATTACCATCTCACCGATGATATGGATGGCCTGCAGGCGCTGGAAGCGTTGCGCAGTGTGCTGGGCGAATTGCCGCCGATTGCTATGATTACCGCGGACGGCAGCAGTGAGTTGAAGCAGCGGGCGCGCGTGTTGGGGTATCCGATCTTGCATAAGCCGGTCAGGCCGGCGGCGCTGAGGGCATTGTTGAGTGCGCTTGTGCGCCGGCAGACAACGGCCTGAATTTCTTTTGCTCGTCATACCGGCACAGGCCGGAAGCGCTTTTCAGCGGCCGAAGGCTGGTCATCCAGCTGCGATGCGCTGAACGTCGCCTGCTGCGCATCGCTTGTTGTCAGCGCGCTGAATTCATCCTTGCGCTTTCCTTGTGGGAGCGCCCTTGGGCGCGACAGTCACGCTGGGATGTGTCGCTTCGTCGGCTTGTCGCGCACAAGTGCGCTCCCACAGTAGCTCGTCACCCCGATGCGACCCACCCACTGTTCGAAGCGCGCCGTCGCTGCCGGAGGCGTTTTAGCTCTCTTCATCCGCCGGCAACGACGGCATCGCTTCCTGGTCGATGGCCAGATGACTGGCGGCGAGCGCAACTTGCGTGCGGTTGTTCACCCCGAGCTTGCGCATGATGGCCGTCATGTGCGCCTTGACGGTGGCTTCCGAGACGCCCAGGTCATAGGCAATCTGCTTGTTGAGCAGGCCTTCGGCAATCATGGTGAGCACGCGGAATTGCTGCGGAGTCAGGGTGGCGATGCGATGGGCCACGGCTGCCTCGTCGGGCTTAAGGGACACGCCGCCACCGACCAGTTGGTGCGGCAGCCACACATCGCCATCGAGCACTTTGCGGATGGCGGTGATGATGTCTTCGCCGGGCGTCGACTTGGGAATATAAGCCGAGGCGCCGTGCGCGAGCGCGCGGCGCGCCACCTGCACGTCTTCGTGGCCCGAGACAACGATGGTCGGCAAGCCCGGGAACTGACCGCGGATATGCGCCAGCGCCGAATAGCCACGCGCGCCCGGCATGTGCAGATCGAGCAGCAGCAGTTCGGCATCCGGGTACTGCTCGATCAAGCCGAGCAGGGAATACACGCTGTCCGCGCTGTGCACGCTGGCATCGGGAATGGCAGCGACCACGGCGCGTTGCAGCGCGTCGCGGAACAGCGGGTGATCGTCGGCGATCAATACATCGGGCATTGGAGAGTCAGTTAGTAGTGAATAGTGAATGGTGAATAGAGAGGGCCGCGCGAGGTAAGACGTGATGCCGTGTCCCTGCCGGCGATCCGTCCAACAAAGCAGGAGATCCGAGAAATGGAGAACATCCAACAAAGCGATCTATTCACCATTCACCCTTTTCCATTTACTGCTATTTGATCAGTCGCTCGTCCACCAGATTCTTCACCACGCCTGGATCGGCCAGCGTGGAAATATCGCCGAGCTGGTCGGGCTGGTTCTCGCCGATCTTGCGCAGGATGCGGCGCATGATCTTGCCCGAACGGGTCTTGGGCAGGCCCGGCGCCCACTGCAGGAAATCGGGCGTGGCGATGGGGCCGATTTCCTTGCGCACCCAGGCCACCAGTTCCTTGCGCAGTTCGTCGCTGCCTTGTTCGCCGGCAATCAGCGTGACAAAGGCGTAGATGCCCTGGCCCTTGATGTCGTGCGGCGCGCCCACGACGGCAGCTTCCGCCACCTTGGGATGCGCCACCAGCGCGCTCTCCACTTCAGCGGTGCCGATGCGGTGGCCGCTGACGTTGATCACGTCGTCGACGCGGCCGGTGATCCAGTAGTAACCGTCCTCGTCGCGACGCACGCCGTCGCCGGTGAAGTAGTTGCCGGGATAGGCGCTGAAGTAGGTGTCGATGAAACGTTGGTGATCGCCGTACACCGTGCGCATCTGGCCGGGCCACGAATCGGTGATGACCAGGTTGCCTTCGGTGGCGCCTTCCAGCACGCCGCCGCCCGCATCGACGATGGCGGGCTTGATGCCGAAGAACGGCAGCGTGGCCGAACCGGGTTTCTCGTCGATGGCGCCGGCCAGCGGCGTGATCAGGATGCCGCCGGTTTCGGTCTGCCACCAGGTGTCCACGATCGGGCAGCGCTCGTCGCCCACCACGCGGTAGTACCACTCCCACGCTTCCGGATTGATCGGCTCGCCCACCGAGCCGAGCAAACGCAGCGAGGCGCGCGAGGCCTTCTTCACCGGGCCTTCGCCTTCGCGCATCAATGCGCGGATGGCCGTGGGCGCGGTGTAGAACAGCGTGACCTTGTGCTTGTCCACCACGTTCCAGAAGCGGCTGGTGTCCGGGTAGTTCGGCACGCCGTCGAACATCACCGTGGTGGCGCCGTTGGCGAGCGGACCGTACACCACATAGCTGTGGCCGGTGACCCAGCCCACGTCGGCGGTGCACCAGTAGACGTCGTCTTCGCGCAGGTCGAACACCAGCTCATGCGTGTAGCTCGCATACACCAGGTAACCGCCCGAGGTGTGCAGCACACCCTTCGGCTTGCCGGTGGAGCCGGAGGTGTAAAGGATGAACAGCGGGTGCTCCGCTTCCACCGGCGTCGGCGGGCAGTCGGCGGACTGGCCTTCCATCAGCGTGTGGTAGTAGCGGTCGCGCGGCGACTGCATCGGCACGGCGCTGCCGGTACGACGCACCACGATCACCGTCTCCACGCTGTTGGTGCCAGGACGTTCCAGCGCGGCATCCACGTTGGTCTTCAGGGGGATCTTCTTGCCGCCGCGCACGCCTTCGTCGGCAGTGACCACGACCTTGCAGGTGGAGTCGGCGATGCGGCCGGCCAGCGAATCGGGCGAGAAGCCGCCGAACACCACCGAATGCACGGCGCCGATACGTGCGCACGCCAGCATGGCCACCGCCGCCTCGGGGATCATCGGCATATAGATGGCCACGCGATCGCCCTTGGCCACGCCAAGATGCTTGAGCGTGTTGGCGAACTTGCACACTTCGGCGTGGAGCTGCTTATAGGTGATGTGGCGGGACTCGTTGGGGTCGTCGCCCTCGAAGATGATCGCGGTCTTGTCGCCACGCTCGGCCAGGTGCCGATCCAGGCAGTTGGCCGACACGTTCAATTGGCCGTCTTCATACCACTGGATGTGCAGGTCCTTGGGATCGAACGACACGTTCTTGATCTTCGTGGGCGTCTTGATCCACTGCAGGCGCTGGCCGACCTTGCCCCAGAAAGCCTCCGGATCCTTCACCGACTCGGCGTAGAGCCGCTGGTAGTCGTCCTTGCGGATGCGTGCCTTGGCGGCGAAATCGGGCTTGACGGGGTAGAGCTTGGTCATCGTGGGGCTCCTGCGGCCGGCCCAGCCGGCCTCCTCATGCGTTGAATGTCGCCGACCCTCGGCGATAACGTGCGAGTGTAGCGGCTGGTCGGTGATCGAACCGTTTCGCCCGACTTTCGACTTTGGTCGAGGTTCGACCAATGGTGAATAGGCGTCCGCATTGCAGCATGGACATGCTCAGGCAGTCATCGACCTGGGGAGGCCTGCTATGACATTGCCCACCACCGCCCGCCGCCGTGGCCTGTTGGCTCTCAGCATTGCTTGTGCGCTGAGCCTGCCGCTGGCTGCCCACGCGCAGACCACGAGCAAGAGTTCCAAAGGCACGAGCCGGGAACAGCAGCTCGAGCAGCGAGTGAATCAGCTGGAACAGCAACTGGCCGAACTGAAGGCCATGATCCAGGAACAGAAGGCCGCCACCACGCAGGCCACCCAGACGGCCCAGCAGGCGCAGGTTGCGGCAACGCAGGCGCAGACCACGGCGCAGGCCACCTCCACCAAGGTGGAAGCGGCGCCCAAGCCGCAGTTCACCACGGCGCCCGGTTTGTCGGTGGCGTTGCACGGCTTCGTCAGTGCCACGGTGTTCGGCCAGGACCGGACCTTCATCAACTACGGCAATGGCCAGAACGCGGAAATCCCCGCGCCGCCCACCGCAGCGAACAAGGCGAACGGCTACACCGGATCGCTCAGCGGCGCCGACGTACGCAACACGCGCTTCTGGCTCGACTTCACCGGCGCCAAGTTGACCGAGAACTGGATTGGCAGCGGCCGCATCGAGATGGATTTCTTCGGCGGCAACAACGGCACCGGCGCCTACGCGCAGCAGCAGCCGGTTCCGCGCCTGCGCCAGGCCTATATGGACATCATCAATCCCACCTCCGGCACCACGGTACGCATCGGCCAGATGTGGGATCTGATGTTCCCGCTGGAAAACACGCCCACTTCGCTCTCGCACATCGCTTTTCCGTTGAGCTATGGCTCAGGCATCGTGGGTTGGCGCTATCCCGGCGTGATCGTGATGCAGGATCTCAACCACGGCACCGATGGCGTGAAGTGGCGCTTCGATGTGGCCGTGCTCGAAGGCAACTGGAGCGGCCCGCAGAACACCGCCGGCACCTCCACCATCAACTACCTCAACGGCGGCGCCGCGCACTTCAACCCGCAGGTGGAAGCGCGACTGCACGCGCAGGGCAAGGACTGGCTGGGCTACCTGACCGCGCATTACTCCGAGATCGACCTGCACGGTGTCGGCGACATCGCGCCCAAGCCGCCGCGCGACAAGCTGCAGAGCATCGGCTACGACCTGGGCGGCCAGTGGAAACCCGGACCGTGGACCTTCAAGGGCCTGGTCTACACCGGCAAGGCGCTGGGCGAAATCTTCGGTGCGATGTCGCAGTTCGGCAACATCAAGGAGTCGGGCGGGTTCGTGCAGGCCGGCTACAACTTCACGCCGAAGTGGAGCGTCAATGCGTTCTACGCAGCCGCGCGTCCCAACCGCGACGACGTGATGGCCTGGACTGCTCCAGGCACTGCGACGGCACCGGGCGTGGGTCTGCTACGCAACAACATGTCTGCCTTGAGCCTGCAATATGCCTCGGGTAACTACGAGCTGGGCGTGGAGTGGATCTACGACAACCTGCGCTATCAGGCGAAGAACTCGCTTTCGAGCCAGACGGTAAGCGGCAACCAGGTCAGCTTCAGCGGCATGTACAAGTTCTGAGCAAGCGCCGGTGGCAACGCGAAGGCGTTGCCACCGGCTGCATCAAGCGGCACGCGCCGCTGCAGCGGATCGCACCTGAAACCACATCCATCGATTCGATGGGGCGTCACAACTGAGGGCTACAACATGGCTACGACCGCCGTCGACACGCGGGGATCGCTCGACACCGGCCACCGCCGCGTCATCCTGGCTTCCAGCCTGGGCACCGTGTTCGAGTGGTATGACTTCTACCTCTACGGTTCGCTCGCCGCGCTCATCGGCAAGCATTTCTTCAGCGGGCTCAACGAAACCAGCCAATTCATCTTTGCCTTGCTCGCCTTCGCGGCCGGCTTCGCGGTGCGTCCGTTCGGTGCCATCGTGTTCGGTCGCCTGGGCGACATGATCGGCCGCAAATACACCTTCCTCATCACCATCATCATCATGGGCCTGTCGACCTTCCTGGTCGGCGTGCTGCCCAATTACTCGACCATCGGCGTGGCCGCGCCGGTGATCCTCATCACGCTGCGACTGTTGCAGGGCCTGGCGCTCGGCGGCGAATACGGCGGTGCGGCGACCTATGTGGCCGAGCATGCACCGCAAGGCAAGCGCGGCCTGTACACCAGCTTCATCCAGATCACCGCGACGTTCGGCCTGTTCCTCTCGCTGCTGGTCATCCTCGGTCTGCGCCTGTGGCTGGGCACCGAGGCGTTCGACGAATGGGGTTGGCGCATTCCGTTCGGCATCTCGCTGCTGCTGCTGATCGTGTCGGTGTACATCCGCCTGCAGCTGAGCGAGTCGCCGGTGTTCCAGCAGATGAAGGCCGAGGGCAAGCAGTCCAAGGCGCCGCTGACCGAAGCCTTCGGCCAATGGAAAAACCTCAAGCTGGTGATCCTCGCCCTGCTCGGCGCCACGGCCGGCCAGGCGGTGGTGTGGTACACGGGCCAGTTCTATGCGCTGTACTTCCTTACCCAGAGCCTGAAGATCGACGGCACCACGGCGAACCTGCTGATTGCCGCGGGCCTGGCCATCGGTACGCCGTTCTTCGTCTTGTTTGGATGGCTATCCGACCGCATTGGCCGCAAGACCATCGTGCTCGCCGGTTGCCTGCTGGCCGCGCTCACCTATTTCCCGATTTTCAAGGGACTCACCCACTTCGGCAATCCCGCCATCGAGGCCGCCGCGGCCACCTCGCCGGTGAAGGTGATCGCCGATCCCAACGGCTGCAGCTTCCAGTTCGATCCGGTGGGTAAGGCGAAATTCACCAGCTCGTGCGATGTGGCCAAGAGCGCGCTGGCGAAGAAGGGCATTCCGTATACCAACGTAGCGGCCGAGCCTGGCAGCATCGCCGAGATCAAGATCGGCGACCGCAGCATTTCCTCGTTCGTGGGAAGCTCGCTCGATGGCAAGGCGTTCGCCGACCAGAACAAGGCCTTCGGCGCGCAACTCACCGGAGCGCTCAAGGAGGCGGGCTATCCGGAGAAGGCCGATCCCGCGAAAAGCAACTATCCGATGCTGATCCTGCTGCTGGCCATCCTCGTGCTGTATGTGACCATGGTGTACGGACCCATCGCGGCGTGGCTGGTGGAAATGTTCCCCACCCGCATCCGCTACACCTCGATGAGCTTGCCGTATCACATCGGCAACGGCTGGTTCGGTGGTTTCGTGCCGACCATCGGCTTCATGCTGGTGGCGTGGAAGGGCGATATCTACTACGGCCTGTGGTATCCGATCATCGTGGCCGTGGCGACGTTCTTCATCGGCCTGTTGTTCTTGCGCGAAACCAAGGACGTCGATATCCGTTATTGATCCCGCGGCTCGCGAACAACAAAAAGGCGCGACGGGCAACCGCCGCGCCTTTTTTCATGGTGCATGACTCACACGCTGCGGATGACGCCAACGATGGCCAGCAGCACGACCGCGCCGATGAATGCGTGCAGCACGCTGTTGACGAACGGGCTGACCACGGCGAAATGCACGCCCAGCCGCGGCAACAACCATCCCGCGAAGAACGCGCCGACGATGCCCACCACGATGTTGCCGATCAGTCCGAAGCCGAAGCCACGCACGATCAAGCCGGCGAGCCAGCCGGCAATGGCGCCGATCAACAGGAAAACGAGCAGGCCTTCGACGGTCATCGCACTCTCCTTGCCGTGAAACGGTGGGCGAAGTATCCACAGCCCCGCGTCGCACGAACGTGACGCAAGAACCTTCCTTCAGCGCAGGGTCGGCGACGTCGCCAAAACGTGCATGCGGTGGCGGGTGACAGCGGCCCGTCGCGCTACTATCGTCGCGGCCAGGGGGAACGCACGGCACCTGGAGGGAGCCGCATGCCCGAAAGCGAACGCGCAAGCAGCAACCGTCGACCGGGCATCCGTCGACGTTGGCGACGCATGTTGGGCTGGAGTGCGCTGGTGCTCGATCACCTCAAGCCGGTGCGCGTGTCGTTGCTTATCCTCGCCATCGCCGTGGTGGTGGCCATTGCCGTGGATCAAGCGGCCGAACTCTTCCTTATCGCATTGTGGACCGATCCCAGCGGAGCGCGTTACCTCGCTTTGCTGATGACCAGTGCCCTGGCCGGATTGGCGATGTGGCATGCCGCGCGCAACGCGTACCGCTTGCGCTATCCCCGTTGGCCCGCGCTGCAGGACGAACGCGCCGCCTTCCTGCGCGACTGGCTGCCACGCGTGCTTGGCGGCCTGATACCGCTGCTGGTCTGCCTCGGCTACGTGCTCGCCCTCGCCAAGTTGCCGCATGGTCCATGCGGCATCACCGATCACTGCGCACAACGCAGTTGGCGTGCGCTCGGCCTGCTGGTGGAGTCGGCCCTCCTGATCGCCTTCTTCGTTTCCCGTCGGCGCCTGTGGAGTGCGCTGTCCCATCGCGTTCCGCGGATCGGCACGCCGCGTGCCCGGCCCCGGGACGAGAAGCGCGTATGGCGTGTGCGCGACCTCGGCAGGTTCGCCGTGATCACCTACGTGACCGTGGTCACGCTGAACGTGCTGACCACCGTGCTGATTGCCTTCGTGCCCGAGCTGCTCGACGGCATGGGGCCGCTGGCCATCCTGCTGATATCCGCCGCCTTTCTTTGCTACAGCGGCAGCCTGCTGTGCATGGCGGGCGACCGGCGCGGCATCCCGCTGCTGACCATCATGCTGCTACTCAGCGCGTCGCTGCACTGGCTGCACCTCAACGACAACCACAAGGTGCGGCAGTACGCGGGCATGAGCACGCACGAGCAACCCGCGCTGCAGCCAGCAGACACGCGGCCCAGTTTCGATGCTTATGCGGAGGCGTGGCTCAAGGATCGTTGCGTCGGCCACGACCCATGCCCGGTCATCCTGGTGGCCGCGGAAGGCGGCGGCATTCGTGGTGCAGCGTGGACGGCGCAGGTACTCAGCCGTCTCACTGCCATCACGCAGCAGGGGCAGCCCTCGAACGGCGAACCGCTGTTCGCGCGCTACCTGTTCGCGGGAAGCGGCGTGTCGGGCGGAAGCCTGGGCTTGGCAGTTTACGTAAGCGCGCTGGCGCTGCCGCCATCGGTGGACACCACCACGCTCGAAGCGCGCGCGCAACGCATGCTGAGCCACGACTTCCTCGCGCCCACGCTGGCCAATACCTTCTTCGTCGATTTCACCCAACGCTGGCTCCCCGGCGCCTGGCTCGACGATCGTGCACGCGCATTGACGCGTGCCTGGGAATCGGCGGCGCGCAGGGAAGGCATGCCGGCATTCGATCAGCCGTTCTCCGCACTCTATGCGCAGCCAGGTGCTCCGTTACCTGCCTTGTTCCTCAACAGCACCACCGTGGCCGAAGGCAAGCGCTTCATCCAGCATCCCTTCCAGCCGGTCGCCACGCCGCAACGCCAACCGTGGACGGCGGGACTGGACGGGTCGAGCTGGCTCGATCCCCGCGTGCCGCTCAGCGAGGTGGTGCTCAACAGCGCACGCTTCACCTACGTCAGCCCGGCCGGCACGCTGGAAACGCATCTGGCCAATCCGCCGGTGCCCAACCGCATGCAGCTGGTCGATGGCGGCTACTTCGAGAACTCCGGCAGCACGACGCTGCTCGAGCTGATGCGCTTGTTGCGCAGCAAGGCGAAACAACAAGGGCTGTCGCTGCGCTTCATCGTGATTCACATCAGCAACGATCCGCTGATGAGCGACTTCATCGAACAACACGACGCGGCGCATCCGATGCCGTTCTACTCCGCCGCCTGCCCATCGGTACCGGGCGTCGTGCATGAACCGGTGAGTGGCGAGGCGATCGCACCGTTGAACGCGTTGCTCGATACCCGCAGCGCACGCGGCGAATACGCTCGCGTGCAATTGCTGGATGCGCTTCGGCCGGATGCTGCCGATCCCGCGCGCGGCGACATGCTGTGGCACTTCCGGCTGTGTCCGGGCAACTATCCCATCCCGCTGGGCTGGACGATCTCCACACCGGTATTCGGTGAACTCGGGCGGCAGCTGGATCTGTATCCGCTGCAGGCCATGGGCGATGCCCTGCGCATGCAGTTGCTGCCCACCCGCTAACTTTCACCTGTAGGAGCGCACCCTGTGCGCGACCGTCACGCATGGATGTATTGCTCCGCCGGGCCGTCGCGCACAGGGGCGCTCCTACAGCAAGTCGAGGTGTCGCGTCGACTGAGACATCGCCGGCGCACACTAGCGACATGTCCGAATCCTTTCTTCCACCGCAGGCCCTGAAAGGCCGGGGCGCGGCTTCCAATCCGGAAGGGCGCTTCGAGTCGATCCGTCATCATGCCGAAGACGACGGCTGGCAGAGCCTGCTGCTGGACGAACAGGCGCCGCGTCCGCGCACCGAAGTGACCGAAGAACGCGCGCGCAGCGTGATCACCCGCAACGATTCGCCGGACATCCATTTCAACCAGGCGCTCAACCCGTATCGCGGTTGCGAACACGGCTGCATTTATTGCTTTGCACGCCCATCGCACAGCTACATCAATCTCTCGCCCGGACTCGATTTCGAAACCAAGCTGCGCGCCAAGAGCAATCTCGCCGAGGTGCTACGTCACGAGCTGGCGCGGCCGTCGTATACGGTGAGCCCGATCAATATCGGCAGCAACACCGACCCCTACCAGCCCATCGAGCGCCGCTGGAAACTCACCCGCGCCGCGCTCGAAGTGCTTGCGGAATGCAGGCACCCCTGCACCATCGTGACCAAGAACGCGATGGTGGAACGCGACATCGACATCCTCGCCCCGATGGCACGCGAGAACCTGGTGCAGGTATTCGTGTCGATCAACTCGCTCGACAATCATCTTGCCGCCAAGCTCGAACCGCGTGCCAGCGCGCCGCATCGCCGCATCAAGGCGGTGCGCACGCTGCGCGAAGCGGGCATACCGGTAGGCGTGCTGGTGGCGCCGATCATCCCGGGGCTCAACGATCGCGATATGGAAGCCGTGCTGGAACAGGCTGCCGATGCCGGTGCCACTTGTGCGGGCTACACCACGCTGCGCCTGCCGTACGAGTTGAAGGCGCTGTTTCGCGAATGGCTTGCCCTGCACGTGCCACAGCGCGCTGCGCACGTGATGAGCCTGATACAACAGATGCACGGCGGCCGCGACTACGACAGCGATTTCACCACGCGCATGAGCGGGCAGGGCGTGTTTGCCGAACTCATTCGCCGCCGTTTCGATGTGGCTTGCCGCAAGCATGGTTTCGGCCGTGCGCGTGAACTGAGGTTGGACACCAGCAAGTTCATTCCGCCGCGCAAGCCCTCGCCACAAGGACAGCTGTTTTAAGACTGCCTGGCTGCCCTCAGCCGTTAGGCATGAAGGCGTGTGGCCGCGACTTCCAGGCTATCCATCCACGGCGGCCCATCCAGGCGATCACCATGCTCACGATGATCCAGCCCGCGAGCAGGACAAGGGAATACGCCAGCGGGGGCGTCCATAGTCGCGAACCCGGCTGGCTGCTGGTCAGGAACGAATTGCTGCCGATCAGCAGGCTGATGCTGATCATCAGCGAGAACATGCCCGAAGGTGCCAGCGGCCGGCCGCCGATGGCCGCGATCACGCAGGCGATAAGTGCCGCCGCACAGCCGAACTGTCCGACGACCAGCAACAGCATGCTGATGGCCGACGGATGCGAAGGCAGTATCAGCGCGATCAGGGCGATCAGGGCGCCCATCTGCAGCACCAGGGGGCGGCGCAAGGCGACCATCAAGGTGCGCTGCTTGACGGTGTGGGCATTGCCCAATCCCGGTAAAAGGGCGAGCAGCGGCAGCTCGGCGTTGTTCTTCTTCCAGCGTTGCTGGATCAGCATGATGGTGGTGAACATCAGACCCATGCTGCCGAACATCGCGATCCAGCCGATAAGCAGCATGGCTAACGGCCACCAGGCATGAAACGAAAACGCATGATTTCCCAAGAAAGTGAGAAACAGGATCGAGCATGGCACGAGCATGGCGAGAAGCCCCGGCGCCAGGCCCTGCAGATGTCCGCGCAGGGTTCGGGGTAAATACCAGCCGCCCAGTGCGACGCGCAGGGTGTTGTCGGGTTGGCTGGGACCGACGTGACGAAGATCGGGTTGCGGCTGCATCCAGTCAGGCCGTTGGCGCACCTGGGTGGTGGCGTCCAGGCCGTTGATGGCGCTGCCGCCGGCCCAGTGGCCGCGCCGATACTGCAGCACCATGGGGCCTGAAAACCCCATTTGGCCTTGTGCCGGCTTGGCGGTCACGGCGCGCCAGCGCAGCACGCATACGACGAGCAATGCCATGGCCAGCGTGCTACCCCAGGAAACGAACCGCGCATCGCCGATATGAGGCAGGTTGTAGACGCGCGAAAGCATGTTGAACAGAGCGGGGAACATACCGAGGAACACCGCGACATAGCGCGGCAGCAGGGCGAAGCAGAGACCGCCAAGCACGCAAAGCAGCGAGCCCAGCAGCATGGACATCTGATCGGTGCCATGCACGACGGCGATGATCGCCGTGGGCAGCAGGCTCAGCACCGCATAGAACACCGTGGCCAGCACGGCTGTCCGGTACATGCCGGGAAGGCACAACCAGCGGGCCTCGATGGCCAGAAGCGACATGCCTGAAAGAAAGAACGCCCACAAGTAGATCAGTCCAACGTCATAGGCGCCGACCATCATCCAGGCCGGTTCGCCGCGCTTGGCGAAAAGCAACAAAGCGATCGCTCCCAGCGCACAGAGCGTGAGCACGGCGAGCGACAACCAGCGCAACTGGACGTGGGTTGCGCGCCAAGGAGCGAGCAGCATCGCTTGGGCGTTCATCCGGCGATCTCCACGAACAGGTCCTCCAGCCCAAGCGCATCCACGCGTGCGCCGGGAAGGCGAGCCGCTTCCGGCCATGAGCCGTCCGCTCGACGTTCGATGACCAAGCTAAGGCTGCCGTCGGCATGACGCGTCTTGCCGAGCGTATTCGACGGCGCAGCAGCGGTCATCGATGCGGGCAACCACAGGCGTGCGAAACGCTCCTTGGTTTCGTCGACGGCACACTGCAGCAGCAATTTGCCCTCGTGAAGAAATGCGATATCGGAGGCCACGCGCTCAAGGTCGGACACGATATGCGTGGAGAACAACACCGTGGTGCCCGCCTCGCCAGCGCGCAGCGCGATCTCGCGCAGCAGGTCGCGGCGTGCCACCGGATCGAGCGCTGCGGCCGGCTCGTCGAGTATCAGCAGGGAAGGTTGAGAGGCCAGGGCGCGGATCAGGTCCACGCGCTGGCGCTCGCCCGGTGAAAGTTTGCCCAATACTTTGTTAGGAAGAATGCCCCACTCGCGCAGCTTAGTCTTGGCGAACGATGCATCCCAGCTGGGATAGAAGCGTCCGACATAGTCGAACATCTGCTGCGCGGTGAGCCAGGCCAGCGCTTCGGGCTGTTGCGGCACATAAGCAAGACGTGCCTTGACGCTATCGGGTAGCTTGAGCGCAGGCTCGCCAAATAGGCGCGCCTCGCCCGAATCGGGTTTGAGCAGGCCCACCATGGCGCGAATCAAGGTCGACTTGCCGGCGCCGTTGCGGCCGATAAGGCCGAGCACGCTGCCTTGTAGCAACGTCAGGTCGATACCGGCCAGCACGAGTCCATCCTCGTATCCGTGCGTGAGCTTGTGCACCGCCAGTGGTGCGGCGTCGTGGTCAGTGATCGATCGCAGTACGGCGTTCATCGAACTACCCCTCGCAGTCTGATGCGTGTGGAGACAGGGCGGCCTTCACCGCCGGACGTTCATTCCTCGAGCAAGCGGCCCAGCCGGCGCAGCACCGCGTCGCCCGGCAGTTCCAGCTCACGCGCATGGCGCGCCAGATCCTGCAGCTGCGGCTCCAGCAGCGCCATGCGTTGCGCCTGCGTGGCCGTACTGCGGGTGGTGGCGGCTACCGCCATGCCCTTGCCGCGCAAGCGTTCCAGCAGGCCCTCGGTCTCGGCCATGCCGTAGGCGCGCGATACCGTCATCGGATTGATGGCGTGAAAACCTGCGACATCGCGCACCGACGGCAGCAGTTCGCCTGCTACCAGCTGGCCGCCGGCAATCAGCCGGCGCAGCTGCTCCACGATCTGCCGGTAGATCGGCTCGGCGGAGGTGGGTTGTATGGCGAACATCGAGGCATCCATGTGTATTAATACAACAATACACTTGGGTCCGGTTCAATAGGCCAAATGGTAGGGGCACAAAAAAACCGCCGATGCGGACATCGGCGGCTTGATTGGGACTACATGCGGTGACGCTTACTTGGACGCCGGCAGGTACTTCTCGAACCACATCAGGGCGCGCTGCAGCACGTCGCGTTGATGCTCGGGATCCACGAAGTGGTGTCCTTCGTTCGGATACACCACCAGCGAGGTAGGCACGCCCTGCGCACGCAACGCATGCCAATACTCGAACGATTGCGGTGCGGGGCATTCCGCGTCGCGGTCGCCCACCACGATGAGCGTGGGCGACTTGCTCTGCTTGATGAAGTTGATCGGCGAACTCTTCGCGTACGCCTGCGGGTCGTCGTATACCGACGAGCCGAAGAACGGGATCATCCACTGGTCGATCAGGTTCTGGCCGTAATAGCTCTGCCAGTTGGCAATGCCCGCGCCTGCCACCACTGCGCGGAAGCGCTGCGTCTGGGTGGGGATGAACATGCTCATGAAGCCGCCGTAGCTCCAGCCGGTGAGGCCCAGGCGCTTGTCGTCGACCGGCAGCTTCTTCTCGATGGTGTCGATGCCGGCGAGGATGTCGCGCAGGTCGCCGTGACCGAAATCCTTGCGATTGGCCTGCACGTACGCCTCGCCCTGGCCAAAGCTGCCGCGCGGATTGGGCATGAAGACGAAGTAACCCAGCGCGGAGAACGGCTCGCCGGCAAAGCCCATGCGCGGCCAGCGCGGAATCACCGCGCTCGACGGGCCACCGTGCACGGTGACGATCATCGGATACTTCTTGTTGGCGTCGTAATTGGCGGGATACAGCAGCCAGCCCTGCACGCGGCGGCCTTCGCTATCCCATTCCACCGACTCGGCCTTGCCCCAGCGCGGCTTGAGCGCTGCATTGATGTGCGTGACGGCGGGTGGTGCATCGCCACCCAGCGCGCCTGCATGCACTTCCGGCGCGTCGGTGTACGAACTCTGGGTGAAGGCGACGCGCGAACGGTCGGAAGAAAGCGAAAGCGCCATCGATGCCGTGCCATCGCCGATATCGGCGGGCAGCGTGAACAGCACGCGCGTGGGCGACGCCATGTTGTCGTTGATGCTGTAGTCGGCCACCTGGCTCTGGCCATTGGCGACCTGCGACACCAGCAATTTCTGTGCACCGTTCCAGGCGAACCAGGCTGGCGTCACATGCGTACCGGGGGTGAGGTTGGCCGGTTCGCCGCCCGTCGCCGCCACGGCGTACAAGTCGCCGCCGGTCGAGCCCTGGTCGCTCATCAAGCCACCGATGAAGACGATGCGCTTGCCATCGGGCGACCAACGCGGCAACGCCATCTGCAAACCGTGCAGCGAGCCCTTCACGATCGACGGATCGACCACCACCGAGGCGATCGCATCGGGCTGTGCGTTCTGCACGTAAAGCTTGGCCACCCACCAGTTGTTGTCGCCCGGCGGCGGCGCGCCGGTAAAGGCGATGCGCGTGCCATCGGGCGACCAGGAAAATTCGTAGGCATACGTCGCCGCCGAGGTGAGCAGGCGCACCGCGCCGCCTTCGGCTGCGACGCTGGCCACACGCTGCACTTCCAGTCCGTCCACGCCGATCTCGCCGGAAGCCGGCTTGGCCGCGTACACCGCGCTGGCGCGGCGGGTGCCGTTGGGCACGTAGAGGAAGCCCAGCGACTTGCCATCGGGCGACCAGCTCAACCCTTGCGCCACGCCGGGCAGCGACGCCATGTGATGCGGCGTATCGTGCGCCTGCGTGCCGACGATCAGCAGGTCTTTCTGCTTGCCGCCGTTGGCGCAACTGGAAAGGAACGCCAGGTGCTGCGAATCGGGCGCCCAGGTCGGATCGCTCTCGTTGCAGTCGCCCGTCTTGGCGCCGCCGATGCGATGCACATCGCTGCCATCGGCCTTGGCCAGTTCGATCGCATCCTTGCCATCGGTGCGCACCACCCAGGCGAGCTGGCTGCCGTCGGGCGAAAGCTGTGCGGCGGAGATGGCGCGCACCTTGCCCAGCTCGGACAGCAGCTGGTCGATGCGCGGGTCGATGCCGGCAGCCTGGACGGAAGCAGCGAAGGTCGCCGCCAACAGGGGCAGCAGCAGACGGGCAGGGTGGTGCATGGCGAAACCTGTAACGCGGGGAAAGCGACACGCTAACAGGCACGGCCGGCCCTGTGTGGAAGCTTTGGCGTGACTAATGGCCTAGTGCGCAGCCATGGCCTGCTGTTGCCGCGCCATCTGCACGGCCGCGATCCTGGCCTTGATCGCCGGCATCGCGGCCAGCGCGGCGCGCTCGCCTTCCATGATGGCCTGGTCCTTCTGCTCGAAGTCCGCGGCGCCGATCTGGTTGACCTTGGGCCGGATCACGATGTCCGCACGCGCCAGCTCCTGCTCGCCCAGCTTCTGTCCCATGATGCTGATGGACTGGCCCACGATGTTGAGCATGCCCTGCGGATTGGCGCCGCTGGCCTTGCTGGAGATATCCACCGCGATCACCACGTCGGCGCCCAGCTGGCGCGCGGCATCGACCGGCACCGGGCTCACCACGCCGCCATCCACGTAATGCTTGCCGCTGATTTCCACCGGTTCGAACACGCCGGGCACGCTGCTCGACGCACGCACGGCCTGCCCGGTGTTGCCACGCACGAACACCGTGCGCTGCCCGGTTTCCAATTGCGTGGCGACCACGGCGAAGGGCACGTTGAGCTTGTCCAGCGGACGGTTCTTCACCTGCTGGTTCACGTAGTCCTGCAGCTTCTGCCCCTGCACCACACCGCCGGAAAACAACCGCACGTCGCGAAGGCTGGCCTGGTCGAGCGCGATCGCGGTTTCCTGCAGCTGGAACGCATCCATGCCGCTGGCGTAAAGCGCACCCACCACGCTGCCCGCGCTGGTGCCGGCCACCACGTCGGGGCGAATGCCGTTGGCCTCGAGCATCTTGATCACACCGATATGCGCAAAACCCTTCGCCGCACCGCCACCCAGCGCCAGCCCGATGCGCAGCTTCACCACCGGCGGCGGCGCGATGGGCGCAGGTGGCGGCGTGGGCTTGGTGCCGCCGAAACAGGCACACAGCGCCAGGCTGGCGAGCAAGGGCAGCACAGGGCGAATCGCCCAGGAGAACGAGGAGCTACGGGTGGACGTCATGTCGATGGGCGCGGGCGGCTCGAAGAGGAATGGCCAGCCCACCGATCCCTCGGCAGGCTGGTAACTGGCGAGCGAGTGTAAGACCGCGCAAGGGCGCAATGATGGCCGGATGCGGCGCGCGTTGGGCGCCGGTCAGCAAACAGTCGCTATCCCGGCGCAGCCCCATGGCGCTAGCGCTTAACCGGCCGCGTCCGCCTCGACGTGATAGTGCGTCGCCACATCCACTTCCTTCTTCGAACCGAGGAATACCGGCACGCGCTGGTGCAGGCCGGTGGGTTGCAGGTCGAGGATGCGCGAGCGGCCGGTGGTGGCGGCGCCGCCGGCCTGTTCGACGATGAAGGCCATCGGGTTGGCTTCATACATCAGGCGCAGCTTGCCGCCCTTGGATTTGATCTTGGCGTCGAGCGGATAGAAGAACACCCCGCCGCGCGTGATGATGCGATGCACGTCGGCCACCATCGAGGCGACCCAGCGCATGTTGAAATCCTTGCCGCGCGGGCCTTCCGTGCCGGCCAGCAGCTCGCCGATGTAACGCTGCATCGGTGCTTCCCAATGCCGCTGGTTCGACATGTTGATGGCGAACTCGGCGGTTTCTTCCGGGATGCGGATGTTGCGGCGGCTCAGCACGAAGCTGCCCACTTCGCGATCGAGGGTGAACTCGTGCGTGCCGTGGCCAAAGGTCAACACCAGCACCGTGGCCGGGCCATACACCACATAACCGGCGGCCAGCTGGGTGGTGCCTTCCTGCAGGAAGTGCTCGGCCTTGGGTTCGGTGATGCCGTCGGGGCAGCGCAGCACCGAGAAGATGGTGCCGACGGAAATGTTCACGTCGATGTTGGAGCTGCCATCGAGCGGATCGAACAGCAGCAGGTGGTGGCCCTTCGGATACATGTCGGGAATGGGCTGCGGGTGTTCCATTTCTTCCGAAGCGCATGCGGCGAGCTGACCGCCCCAGGCATTGGCTTCGAGCAGGATCTCGTTGGAGATCACGTCCAGCTTCTTCTGCGCCTCGCCCTGGATGTTGCCGGTGCCCGCCTCGCCCAGCACGCCCCCCAGGGCGCCCTTGTTGGTGGCCACCGCGATGCGCTTGCAGGCACGGGCGACGACTTCGATCAGCAGGGACAGCTCGGCATTCATGCGGCCGGCGCGGCGTTCCTCGATCAGGAACTGGATGAGCGAGATGGACTTCATGGCGAACCCGCAGGAAAAGGTGCGCCTATTGTCCCGGTTGATGCCGACACTTGTCAGCTCAAAGTGTGACCAGTCGGTTCATCTATGCGATCTGGAAACCTTTTCGGACAAACCACCTCGGGGGCCGCGGCTGCCTCCTGTGGGAGCGCACCCTGGGCGCGACAGGCGTCCGGGTGCCTCGCGTCAACCGGTTGTCGATATGGCGCCCGGGCGTCAGTCGCGCCCAGGGTGCGCTCCCACAAAAGGGGATCGTGGCCCGGCCCCTACTGACAACACGTTGGCAGCAGGGGGTACCCACACTGGCCTCGGTCAGAAGGAGGGATTCTCATGCGCGATACGGTGTATTTCCTGGCATTCGACGGCTACGCGGACTGGCATGCGGCGCATGCCCTGTGTGAGATCCGTCGGCCGGGCGATTGGCAATTGAAGACGGTGGGGTTCTCCCTGCAGCCGGTGCTCTCCATGGCCGGGCTGCGGGTGGTGCCGGAGCTCACCCTGGACCAGCTGGAGGTGAAGCGCGCGGCCTTGCTGGTCGTTCCCGGTGGGTACCTGTGGGAACACGGCCACGGCGAGGAAGCGGTGGAAGCCGCACGGCGTGTCCACGACGCCGGTGCGACCGTGGCCGCCGTCGACAGCGGTGTGCTGGTGCTGGCCCGGGCCGGGCTGTTGGATGCCTGCCGTCATACCAGCAGCTGGCCGGGCCACATCGGCACCCATGTGCCCGGCTATGCGGGCGCCGATCAGTACGACGCCCAGGCGCTCGCCGTGAGCGACAGTGGCGTGATCACCGCCAGCCAGCTGGGCAGCGTGGAGTTCGCCCGCGAGGTGATCCGCACGCTCGATCTGTACAACCCCAGCGATCGCGAGCACTGGTTTCGCCTGTTCAAGCACGCCCTGCCGCCGCCGTGGTGCGCGGGCGACGTCGCCGCGGCAGTGGCGGCCTAACGAACGCAACGAGGAGGACGTCATGGCTATTTCGATGGGCAAGATCCTGATGGCGTATCGGCCGCTCTACCTGCGCGGGTTGCTGATGGACGGGCAGTACCGCCTGCCGGTGAGCGATCCGGAGCCGCCGAAGGGAAAGAAGGTGAAGGCGAGCAAGCAGATCGACGCCGAGCGCATGCCGGCCTCGCCGGCAACACTACGAGGAGCACGTGCATGAGCCGCACTTATCACGGCAGTTGCCACTGCGGCGCTGTCCGTTACGAAGCGAACCTGGATCTGTCCAACGGCACGGGGCGCTGCAATTGTTCGATCTGCCGCAAGCTGCGTTTCTGGAGTGCGCGGGCCGACCTGAAAACGTTTCAAGTGGTCAGCGGCGAGGACGCGCTGGTCGATTACACGTTTGGCACCGACAGCACGCACAACCTGTTCTGTCGCCATTGCGGCGTGCACTCGTTCCATCGCGGCTACGTCGAACAGATCGGCGGCGAGTTCGTCGCCGTCAACGTCGCCTGCCTGGACGATGTGAGCGACGAGGAATGGTCGACGGCGCCGGTGCGCTATTCCGACGGACGCGACAACAACTGGTGGAACGCCCCCGCCATCGCCAACTACCTCTGAACCGGAACGACGGCCGTCACGGCCGCCGTCCCCCTGCTGCGAGAGCTACGCCATGACCACGTCACGCGTCACCTTCTATCACGCACCCAACAGTCGCTCCGGCGGCACCCGCGCCCTGCTCGAAGAGCTGGGTGTGGAGTACGACCTGCACGTGCTCAATCTGCGCAAGAACGAGCAGCGCGAATCGCCGTACACGTCGGTGAATCCGATGGGCAAGGTGCCGGCCATCTGGCATCGCGGCGAACTGGTGACGGAACAGCCGGCGGTTTATCTCTACCTGGCCGATCTCTACGCCGGGAAGGGGCTGGCGCCGGGTCTGGATGATCCTCTGCGCGGGCCGTATCTGCGTTGGATGGTGTTCTACGGTTCGTGCTTCGAGCCGGCCGCGGTGGACCGCGCCATGAAGCGCGATGCGGTACCGCCGTCGACCTGTCCGTATGGCGACTGGGACACCATGTTCAACACACTGGTGGCGCAGCTGGAACGTGGCCCCTACATGCTGGGCGAGCGCTTCAGCGCGCTCGACGTGCTGTGGGGCAGCGCCCTGCACTGGATGACGGAGTTCAAGCTGGTGCCGGCGTTGCCGGTGGTCCGCGCGTATGTGGACCGCGTGATGTCCCGTCCGGCCGTGCAGCGCGCGGCGGCGTTGGACGCGGCGCTGGCGGAAGCGCAGGCGGCGTGAGTGAATGGTTTCGGGCGTAACGGTGATGCCCGTCGCCTCCGCACCAGCGGAGATGACGGGCGTGCGGTGTGCGCCACGTCATGACCCCTGTCATGCATGACTCACGGCGCTGGCTCCGCGCCGGCTGCTCCGCCATCATCTGCGGATGCGTCGCGCCGACCGGCTTTTCCTCATCATCCACGCCCTGCGGGGGCGCCGCACGGCGTTGCAGGCGCGCCAGCTGGCGGGCACGCTCGGCGTGTCGTTGCGCACCGTCTATCGCGACGTGGCCGATCTGCAGCTCTCCGGCGTACCCATCGAAGGCGAGGCCGGCGTCGGCTATCTGCTGCGCAAGGGCTCGGACATCCCACCCCTGATGTTCACCGCCGACGAGCTCGAATCGCTGGTGGTGGGCACGCGCTTCGTGCGGGCCTTCGCTGGTCAGAAACTCGCGCAGAGCGCGCAGGCCGCCTTGCTGAAGATCGAGGCCGTGCTGCCCGCCGAACTGCGCGAACGCGCCACCCGCACGCGCATCTACGCGCCGATCTGGCGCGACCAGACCAAGACCGATTTCGCTGCCCTGATCGACCGCCTCAACGCTGCCATCACCGACAACCAGGTGCTGCGCCTGGAGTACAGCGACGAAGCCGGGCGCACCAGTACCCGCGATGTGGAGCCCTTGTGCCTGGCGTTCTGGGGTGGTGCGTGGACTTTGGGCACGTGGTGCCGTTTGCGCGTGGGCTTCCGCAATTTCCGGCCGGATCGCATCGCTGGTTGCACCATCACGGGTGAGCGATTCGAGGAAATGGACGGCCGCAATCTGGACGCCTATTTGCAGGCGATGCGCGGGTACTACGAGGGAATGGAAGGCTGAACGTTCGACTCTCTTTCCCCTCCGGCCCACCCGCCACGTCGTGCGGGGACTCCAAAGAGCCAAGGGCCGAAGCCAAGAGCTGAGAGCTGCAGATCCAATGCGGGAGCGCACTTGTGCGCGACAAACCTACGGAGCGATACACCCAAGCGTGGCAGTCGCGCACAAGTGCGCTCCCACAGGAGGCCTGCTCCTTGGGCGACCCGGTCGCGGGAACGCGACGATCGCAGCGGATTCAAGCCACTCAACCCGTCAGTCATGGCACGATGCGAAGGCGACGCCCCGTTGCCCATGGCCTCACCCAGCTTCCGCCACAGGCGCTGGCCGACGGGAGCGTAGAGGATGCCGTGTCGGCATCGCCGCTTACGACCTCTTTGGTAAAGGGAAACCCGCAGTGAAGAAAGCTCTACGCACGACCTGGCTGGCCGCGGCCACCACGCTCGCACTGGCCGCACCGGCCTGGGCCGATACCAACGCCGATGCGCGCTTCAAGCAGATCTACGAGCAGGAATGGGCCTGGCGCAACGGCCAATCGGGCATCGCCAGCTCGGGCGAGGCGCAGGCGAACGGCTCGCACCTGGACAACGTGGATGCGGCCAACCAGCAGAAGCGTCTCGACTACTGGCAGAAGGTGTCCAACGATCTGGACGGCATCGACCTCAAGCAGCTGTCGCCGGAAGCGCAGGTGAATTACGCCGTGTACCGGGCGCAGATCCAGAACCTGCTTGCCGCGCAGAAGTTCAAGCAGTGGCAGATGCCGTTCAACAGCGACTCGGCGTTCTGGAGCGAGCTCGGCTACTTGCTCGACGGCGACAAGCTGCGCACCACCCAGGACTACCAGCGCTACGTCGATCGCCTCAATGAAGTGCCCGCGTACTTCCAGCAGCAGATCGACAATATGCGCGACGGCCTGGCACGCGGCTTCACCGTACCGCGCGAAGTGCTCAAGGGGCGCGATGCCTCGATCAGCTCGGTATCGGAACTGAAGGACCCGACGCAGAGCAGCTTCTACAAGCCCTTCGAGAACATGCCCTCCAGCGTGCCGGCAGCCGACGCGGCCAAGCTGCGCGACGCGGCGAAGAAGGCGATCAGCGGCAAGGTGATTCCCGCCTACGCCAACCTGCTCACGTTCTTCCACAACGAATACGAAGCCAAGGCGCGCACCACGCTGGCCGCCGAAGCAATGCCCGATGGCAAGGCGTTCTACCGCCAGCAGATCATCGAATACACCACGCTGGATCTCGATCCCGACACCATCCACAAGATGGGCCAGGAGCAGGTGGCGAAGATCCACGCCGAGATGGTCAAGACCATGCAGGACACGGGCTTCAAGGGAAGCTTCGCCGACTTCCTGCATTTCCTGCGCACCGATCCGCAGTTCTATGCCAAGACGCCCGACGAACTGCTGATGCGCACGGCCTGGGTCGCCAAGCAGGTGGATGCGCAGCTCGGCAAGGAGTTCGGCCGCCTGCCGCGCCAACGCTTCGCCATCGTGCCGGTGCCGGCCGATATCGCCCCGTACTACACCTCCGGTCGCGGCGGCGCGGGCACCTATCTGGTCAATACCTACGATCTGCCGTCCCGCCCGCTCTACAACATGCCGGCGCTGACGTTGCACGAATCGGCGCCAGGCCACTCGCTGCAACTGGCGCTGGCGGCCGAACAGCGCGGCCAGCCGGAATTCCGTCGACAGGGCTATATCTCCGCGTACGGCGAGGGCTGGGGCCTGTATTCGGAATACCTCGGCAACGAGATGGGCATCTACAAGACGCCGTACGATCGCTTCGGTTACCTCACCTACCAGATGTGGCGCGCCTGCCGCCTGGTGGTCGATACCGGCATCCATCACCTCGGCTGGACGCGCCAGCAGGCGATCGATTTCATGACCCAGAACACCGCTTTGTCCGATCGCGAGATCGCCAACGAAGTAGACCGCTACATCAGCTGGCCGGGCCAGGCGCTGTCGTATGAACTCGGTTACCTGAAGATCCTGGAACTGCGCCAGAAGGCCGAGCAGGCGCTCGGTACCAAGTTCGACATCCGCCACTTCCACGACACCGTGCTGCAGATCGGCTCGGTGCCGTTGCCGGTGCTGGAAAAGCGCATCGAACGCTTCATCGCCGACGGCGGCCCGGAGCCGGACTTCGGCTGCGACTGTGCCAAGGACAAGGACGCGAAGAAGTAATGCACCCCGCGACCCCGGCCTGGCCGGGGTCGTTGCCTTGGGCGTCGGTCAGGGTTTGGCTGGCGCGCCCTTGCCGCGGTCCGCATAGCGCTGCAAGCGGTCGAGCTGTTCCATCAGCACGCCGTTCACCGCGGGGGCGATCTTGTCGAGGCCGCTGGCGCTCGAGCCGTTGACGCGATAGTCCAGTTGCAGCGCGGTGCCTTCGGGCGAGGGCTTGAGCGTGAACGTCAGCACGCCTTGTACGGCCATGGCCTGCAGCGGTCCCAGCGCGGTATCCAGGCGCAGCAGATGACCGGGAGCAGCCCAGATGACGCGGCCGTGTTCGACGCTCTGGTTGTCCCAGCGCTCGCAGAAGCAACCGCCGGCCTCGGCCTTGAGGCTCAAATGCGAGGCGTCGCCGGAGTAGCTGTGTTCGCCGTTCCACCACTTGGCCACGTCGATCAAGGCCGCGTAGAGCTTGTCCGGTGGCGCGTGGACCACGCGGCTGTCCTGGATCAGCAGGTGATCGGCGGCGGCTTCCTTCACTTCCGCCTGCGCCCCGAGGGCATGAAGCGACAGCAAAACAGCGGCAACAGCGGCTTGCGTGCGCATGGCGCGTCCTCCGGCAGGGCGGGGCGAGTATGCGACGGCGGGTGGGGCGCCTGTATTGGCCGAACGGCAGATGACCGGCCACTGGCGAAAAATGCATCAGTGGAGTAAATTCACTTTCAACTTCACTGGGAGAGTTGAACCATGGCGGCTCATCTCCAGCCTGAAACCCATCCCGTCGCCGATCTCGGCGGCCCCGCGCTGCGCGCCTTCTTCAATATCGCCGAACGCTGGAACCTGCGCATCACCGACCAGCGCCGCCTGCTGGGCGATCCGCCGGAATCGACGTTCTACAAGTGGAAGCGGCTGCAAAGCGGCACGCTGGGGCGCGACACGCTGGAGCGCATCAGCTACCTGTTGGGCATCTTCAAGGATCTGCAGATCCTGTTTCCCGATCCTGGCCAGGCCGACGGCTGGGTCCATCGCGCGAACCGCGCCACCCTGTTCGGCGGGCAGTCGGCGCTGGAACGCATGCTTTCGGGGAACGTCGCCGATCTCTACGTGGTGCGCCAGTATCTGGACGCGCAGCGCGGCTGACCGGACACGCCGTCGTTGTGGGGATGCGCCCATGCGCGGCCGTAGCGTTGCGCTCTGGCGATCACCCGGGTCAAATCCTACGCAGCAGATCGCAATCGGCGATACATGCCGACGTCATACTTTCTTCTTCTGGCGACACGCGTGAGAGATCCACGTCATGGCCGACATTCCACCGCTCAAACGCGTCCGCTGGAGCCATGCTTATCGCATCGTGCCCAGCCGGTTTCCGCCCATCGGCGTATTCGACCGCATTGCCGAACCCGGCGACCTGGACGCGCTGTACGCCATCGAGGCGATGACCAATCCGCGCCTGCGCGATGAGATCGGCGAGCTGCACCTGGTGCCGCCGGATCGACGCGTCAGCGGTCCGGGCACCACGCCGGTGATGGCGGCGTTCACCCATCTCAATCCGGAGGGCAGCCGTTTTTCCGATGGCAGCTGGGGCGTGTTCTATGCGGCGCACAGCGTGGCCACCGCTGTGGAGGAGACGGTGTATCACCGCGAACTGTTCCTTGCCGCCACCGCCGAGCCGGCGTGCGATATCGAGATGCGCTGCTACAGCACCAGCATCCAGGCGAAGTTGCACGATCTGCGCGGCGGCTGGAAGCCCCAGCACGATCCGGACAACTACGCCGCGGGCGTGGCGCTGGCGCGCAGGCTGCGCCGTGAAGGTTCCGACGGTCTGGTCTACGACAGCGTGCGCCATGCCGGCGGCGAGTGCGTGGCGGTGTTCTATCCCGACCGGGTGGCGCCCTGCGTGCAGGCGCAACACCTGATGTATCGCTGGGACGGCAAGCGCATCGCGCAAGTGCTCACTGTCGACGAATGGAAGCGCGGCTAGCGGCGCGCATAAAAAAGGGCCCTTCCTGCGAAGGGCCCCAACGGCGTCCTTGCCGATGGACCTCCCCTTTAGAAGCGGTAACCCACGCTGGCGCCGAACACCACCGGATCGATCTTGGCCTTGCCGACGCGGTCGCCATTGACCTTCACGTCGCTCTCAATGTTGGCCCAGCGCACGTCGACGGTGGCCAGCCACTTCTCGCTGATCTTCAGGTCGAAGCCGGCGCGCACCGCGCCGCCCCAGCTGTTGGCGATGCTCACGCTGTTGCCGTACAGCGCGCCGGTGGCATGGGTGCCGAAGAAGTTGGTGTAGTTGACGCCCAGGCCCAGGAACGGCGACCACGCGGCATCGGGCATGAAGTGGTAGTTGATGCCGAAGGTCGGCGGCAATTGCTTGGTGCGTGCCACCGTGCCGAGGCCGGCGAGCTTGACGTCATGCATGAACGGCCAGGCACCCAGCGCGTCGACGCCCCAGTTCGGCGTGAACATGTATTCGAGGTCGATGCTGGGCCGCGTGCTGCTGCTCACGTCGGCGCGTGCGCCGGCGAGCGTGCCGTTGTTGCCCTTGGGGGCGACGACAGCACCACCGACCCGCACCACCCACGAATCGTCGGCATGGACGTTGGAAACGGCGAGTGCACCAAGGGTGGCGGCGAGGGCGAGGGGAAGCAGCGCTTTCATGATGTCGTTCCGTTTGTTGCGGTGGGGATGACGTCATGGTCGTTAGGAAGTCGTTGCTTGCTTTTGATCCAGATCATTCGCCCTTGGGGCATTCGGACGCAGGCGCGCGCACGAAAAAGCCCGCGCAAGGCGGGCTTTTCGGTGTTTGGCGAAGGGCCGGCGATCAGGTGTCGGCGTTGGTCGCCCAGCCTTCGCGATTGCCGCGCGTGAACACGCGGTCGCCATCGAGCACGTCGCCCGCGGCGTGTGCGGGCACTTCGCGCAGCTGCGCGTAGATCGGGGTGAAGTCCGGCCGCGTGGCCTCGAACAACTGCTCGAAGCTGTCGATCACGAAGTAGGTCTGCTGGAACGTGTCGATGCGGTAGCGCGTGCTCATCACGCGTTCCAGGCCGAAGCCGATGCGGTTGGGCGAGGCCGAGTCCAGCGAGTAGATCGACTCGCCTTTGGAACTGACGATGCCGGCGCCGTAGATGCGCATGCCGTCCTTCGTGTTGATCAGGCCGAACTCCACCGTGTACCAGTACAGGCGCGTGAGGTTCATCAACGCCTCGGGCCCGATCGCGAAGGCCTTCATGCCGCCCCTGCCGTAGGCCTGCATGTAATCGGCGAACACGGGGTTGAGCAGCAGCGGCACGTGGCCGAACAGGTCGTGGAACAGGTCGGGCTCGCTGAGGTAGTCGAGCTGGTCGGGCTTGCGGATCCACCAGCTCACCGGGAAGCGCCGGTGCGCGAGGTGATCGAAGAACACTTCGTCCGGCAACAGACCTTCCACCGCCACCACTTCCCAGCCGGTCGCCGCGCCCAACACCTTGTTGAGCTCAGCGAACTTCGGGATGCCGCCGTCGCCCAGGCCGAAACGCGCCACGCCGTCCATGAACTCCTGGCAGGCGCGGCCGGGCAACAGCTCGCGCTGGCGCTGGAACAGGGTGTCCCATACCTGATGGTCGGTGGCGGAATAGTTCGCCCACGGCTGCTCCACCACGCCCGTGGCATAGACCGGGACGTAGCCTCGGTCGGTCTGCTGATGCTCGACCCGGCGGGGAGGGGTGTTCATGGCGTGCTCCTGGCAACAAGGCCGGCTTGCGTAGATGCCTCAGCATAGGGCGATTGCCGCGCACGATGCTTGTTTTATTGCATTGATTCAGTTTGTTTGCGCAATAATCGTGTTTCCCTATTCGTATCTATGGAGATTTATTGCCATGGCTACCCTGGACCGCACCGACCTGCGGATTCTGGCCGTCCTCCAGTCCGATGGCCGCATCACCAATGCCGACCTGGCGGAGAAGGTCAGCCTCTCGCCGTCCGCCTGCCTGCGCCGCCTGCAGAAGCTCGAGGCCGACGGCGTGCTCACCGGCTACACCGCGCAAGTCGATCCCCAGGCTGTCGGCCTGGGCCTGCAGGCGCTGGTGCGCGTGCAGCTGACCAAGCACGAGAGCGCCGCGGTGGAGCGCTTCGTGGAGCTGGTGAACGGCTGGCCCGAGGTGGTGTCCTGCTATGCGCTGACCGGCGACATGGATTACCTGTTGCATGTCTACGTGGCCGACCTGCAGGATTTCTCCCGCTTCCTGCTCGATCGGCTGCTGAACGCCTCGGGCGTCGCCGATGTCAATTCCAGCTTCGTATTGCGCACGGTGAAGCGCTCGTCGGCGCTTCCCCTGACCCAGCTGGACCATTAAAAAGCATGGTGCGACGCGGGGACGCAGGGGCTGACTAACGCTAAACTAACCGGACTGATGAATAGCCAATCCCTTTCCGCCCCCGCCCGCCGAGATTCCATGCGACCCCTGCGCTACCTCTGGCGCGTGCCGCTGCTGCTGCTGCATGTGGTGCTCGGGGTGCTGCTTTGCTCGCTGGTGATTACCTGGCGCCGCAACGCGGTGATGAAAGACGGCCGCGAGCCCTTTGCGCATCGCACCATCCGTTGGTGGTCCACCGCCTTGCTGCGCATCTTCGGCCTGCGTTCCGTACGCGTCGGCCAGCCGCTGGCCGATCCGGTGCTGTTCGTGGCCAACCACACCTCGTGGATCGATATCGAACTGCTGCACAGCCAGCGCGCGGCCTGCTTCGTGGCCAAGGCGGAAATCGCCAGCTGGCCGCTGGTGGGCTGGCTGGCCTCGGCGGGCGGCACCATCTTCCATCGCCGCGGCAGCAACCATTCGCTGGCGGCGGTGATGCAGGTGATGGTGGATCGCCTGCGCGGCGGTCGTTCGGTGGCGGTGTTTCCGGAAGGCGGCACGGGCCACAACGGCGTGTTGCGCGTGTTCCATGCGCGCATCTTCCAGGCCGCGCTCGATGCCGAAGTGCCGGTGCAGCCGGTGGCGCTGCGCTTCGCGCGCGACGGTCGCCGCGTGGTGGATGCCGGCTTCCGCGAGCACGAGAACTTCATGCAGAACTTCCTGCGTCTGCTGGGCGAAGCGCCGCTCGATGCCGAAGTGCATTTCCTCGCGCCCGTGGCGGCGATGCCGGATGCGCGCCGCCGCATGGCGGAAACGGCACGCGAGCGTATTGCGCAGGCGCTGGAAGACAAGCCGGGCCACGAAAACCACGCATGACGCTGCCCAGGGGAAAGGATTTTCTGCCGCCGTGGCCGCTACGCAGCGGGCATATCCAGACCATGCTGTCCTCCAGCGGCGTGCGGCGCCTATTGCTGCCCAAGGCGGCGCAGACGGTGTTGCAGAATTCCCAGCCGATGGTGGTCAACGGCGGTGACGGCGTGCGCCTCACCGGCGCCTACACCATGCAGACGGCGCAGCCGCAGTCGCGCGGCCTGGCCGTGTTGTTCCACGGCTGGGAAGGCAGCGTCGATTCCACCTATGTGCTGCAGACCGGCAGCCGCCTGCTGGCCGACGGCTGGGACGTGTTCCGGCTGAATTTCCGCGATCACGGCGACAGCCACAACCTCAACGAAGCGCTGTTCCATTCCTGCCGCATCGACGAGGTGGTGCACGCGTTGAACGACATCGCGCAGCGCTTTCCTTCCCGCCCGATGGTGCTGGCGGGCTTCTCGCTGGGCGGCAATTTCGCGCTGCGTGCAGCCATGCAGGCGCCCGCGGCGAAGCTGCCGTTGAGCTACGCGCTGGCGGTCTGCCCGATCATCGATCCGGGCGAAGGCCTGTTCTCGCTGGAAGCGCAGGCGCCGTGGTTCTACCAGGCCTACTTCATGCACAAGTGGCGGCGTTCGCTGCAGGCCAAGCAGGCGGCGTTTCCGCAGCACCAGTATTTCGAGCTCGCCGAGCTCAAGCAGAACCTGCGCGGACTGACCGCCTCGCTGGTGGCGCGGCACACCGATTTCGGTTCGCTGGAAGCGTATCTGGACGGCTATTCGGTGGCCGGCCGCGCGCTGGAAGGCATGCACGTGCCATGCACCATCCTCACCGCGCGCGACGACCCGGTCATTCCGGTCGCCGCCTTCGAGCGGCTGGACCTGCCCGCCAACGTGGAGCTGGATATTTCGCCCTACGGCGGCCATTGCGGCTATATCCGCGGCTGGGACATGACCAGTTTCACCGACGACTACATCGCCGCGCGCTTCAACGCGATCGCCTCCGCCTGAGCTTCTCGTTGACAGCGCCGCGGCCGGCGCCGAGCATGCGCTGGTTGTCACAACGTCGCCGCATCATCCGCGCCAGCATCGACTAAAGACGGAGCAACCGGACATGGCACACGCCAAGGGCACGTTCGAAGTAAAGATCACGCCGCAAGCGCCCGAAGAAGGCGTGGGCGATCCCGGCGTGGGCCGCCTGGCGCTCGACAAGCAGTTTCATGGCGACATGCAGGCGCGCGGCCTGGGACAAATGCTCGCCATGGGCACCGCCGTCGACGGTTCCGCCGGCTACGTGGCGATGGAGCGGGTGCAGGGCAGCGTGCATGGGCGCCAGGGCAGTTTCGCCTTGCAGCACAGCGGCACCATGCATCGCGGCACGCCGCAGTTGTCGGTCACCATCGTGCCGGACTCGGGCACCGATGAGCTGGCGGGCATCGCGGGCCAGTTGACCATCATCATCGCCAACGGCACGCATTCGTACGATCTTCAGTACACGCTGCCCGATCTGCCGTGATGCTTTCCCGCGCCGCCGCGATGGCGTTAGGCTCTGGAACTCCCCACTCGGAGTGCCGTTCATGCGCAAGTCGATACTTGGTCTGTTCGGAATTCTCGCTGCCCACGCCGCGCTGGCGGCGCCGCAGTTGGACAAGCTCACGCTGCCGAAGGGATTCCATGTCGCCGTCTATTCCGACCAGGTGCCGAACGCGCGGGAAATCGCCCTGGGCGCCAAGGGCACCGTGTTCGTCGGCTCCAACAGCGCCGGCAAGGTCTACGCGCTCACCGACAGCAAGGGCGACGGCCGCGCCGACAAGGTGCGCGTGATCGCCAGCGGCTTGAAGCTGCCAGTAGGCGTGGCGTTCAAGAACGGCGACCTGTACATCTCCGCCGTGAGCAAGATCCTGGTGCTGCGCGACATCGAGAACCATCTCGACGACCCGCCGAAGCCCGAGGTGATCTACGACAAGTTTCCCACCGAAACGCACCACGGTTGGAAATTCATTGCGTTCGGACCCGACGGCAAGCTCTACGTGCCGATCGGCGCACCGTGCAACATCTGCGACAAAGACCAGGACTACGCCAAGATCACGCGCATGAACGCCGATGGCAGCGGCCTGGAAGATGTCGCCTTCGGTGTTCGCAACACCGTCGGCTTCGACTGGCAGCCCAAGAGCAAGCAGCTGTGGTTCACCGACAACGGCCGCGACCTGATGGGCGACGACATGCCCAGCGACGAGTTGAATCGTCTCACCCGCGTGGGCGAGCACTTCGGTTATCCCTATTGCCATCAGGGCGACACGCTCGATCCGGAATTCGGCCAGGGAAAGAATTGCAAAGACTACACGCCGCCGGTGTACAAGCTGGGCAACCACGTCGCCGCGCTGGGTCTGCGCTTCTACGAAGGTTCGCAGTTCCCGGCCAACTACCATGGTGCGATCATCCTTGCCGAACACGGTTCGTGGAATCGCAGCAAGAAATCCGGCTATCGCGTGATGAGCGTGCATCTCAACGGCGACAAGGTCGTCGCCTACGAACCGCTGCTGGAGGGATTCCAGCAGGACGAGAAGGCCTGGGGCCGTCCCGCCGACGTGCAGCCGCTGCCCGATGGCAGCCTGCTGGTGAGCGACGACCTGGCCGGCGCGGTCTACCGCGTGACCTATCAAAAACCCTGAGGCGGCGCCATTGCGGCGACGCCATGCTGATCGGAGAACGACCTTGCAACTGCGCAGCGATAGTTTCGAACACGGCCAGGCGATGCCTGTGCGACTGGCCTTCGGCAAGAAGGGCGAGCCTTTCGCGTTGTCGGACAACCTCAGTCCGCATCTGGCGTGGAAAGACGCGCCGCACGCCACACGCTCGTTCGCGCTCGCCGTTTTCGATTTCGACGTGCCCAGCAAGCCGGACGACGTGAACAAGGAAGGCCGCACCGTGCCCGCCGATCTGCCGCGCGTGGAATTCGTGCATTGGCTGATGGCCAATATCCCGGTGGAATGCGGCGAGCTGGCCGAAGGCGCGTGCAGCGACGGCATCGTGGCGCGCGGCAAGCGTGCACCGTACGGCCCGCCGGGCAGCGTGCAGGGCTTGAACGATTACACCGGCTGGTTCGCCGGCGATGCCGACATGCGTGGCGAATACCTCGGCTATGACGGTCCGTGCCCGCCGTGGAACGATTCCATCGTGCACCACTACCACTTCCGCCTCTACGCGCTGGACGTGGAAAGCCTGAAGCTTGCCGATGGTTTCACCGTGAGCGCATTGCGCGCCGCGATGGACGGCCATGTGCTGGCCGAGGCGGAGATCATGGGCACCTATACGATCAATCCCGCAGCGACCTGAACGCCGCAATCGCGAGCGTGAACGGTGACCAAAGACCGACCGGGGCTGAGGTCATTTTCACACCCGCAAGGCATGGGCTGTGGGTGAATGGCGGTCAGGACGATGTCATGTCCGCTGAGAGGATCGACCCATGCTTCACTACGCCCTGGTATTTCTGGTCATCGCCATCATTGCTGCCGTGTTCGGTTTCACTGGCATCGCCGGTACCGCTGCCAGTATTGCGAAGATCTTGTTTATCGTGTTCCTGATCCTGGCCGTCATCGCCTTCTTCAGGCGCGCGAGCTGAAAGCAACGGCGCATCGGGGCGTGTTCGCCCCGATGCGTTTTGCGGGACCGGTCACGACCATTGCATGTCCGCTTCAACGGAGAACGTCATGAACAAGCAAGTCCAGGCGCATGAAGAAAACACGGCTGCCGAGCGCATCGAAGAACGTGCCGAGCGCATCAAGCAGGCCACCACCAGCGCCGTGACGAATACCAAGGAAGCCGTCGATCGCGCGGCCGACAAGGTCGAGGAAGGCCTGCACCGTGCCACCGACAAGGCGGCCGACACCGCCACGCGCGCCACCGAAAAAGCCGGCGAATACCGCCAGCGCGGCCGCGAGGCCTATGACGAAGCCGTGGACCGGGCCGACGAATGGCTGGAAGTCGCACGTGACTACGTGCGCGAGAAGCCCGTGCAGTCCGTGGCCATCGCCCTTGGCGCCGGCTGGCTGCTTGGCCGCATACTCCGCCGATAATCGATAACCCGAGGACAGGGGATGGACCAGACCGGACGCGACGACGCGCCCGCCTCGCCCGACGAGACGCCACCTCCTGCGCCGCCGGGCCTGCTGGATGACATCGGCCGTCTCGGCCGCGCTTTCCGCAAACTGTTCGGCGCACAACTGACGCTGCTGACCGCCGAACTGGGACTGGCGCGCGCCGCCGTCCACTGGCTGTTGATTGCCGGCCTGGCCGCTACCGTGGCGGCCGTCGGGCTGGGTTTGACCCTGCTGGGTTTGACGGGCTGGCTGCTGGCGCAGTGGTTCGGCTCGTGGGCCTGGGCGCTGGCGGCACTGTCGCTGGTGGAACTGCTGTTCCTGGCCGGTGCCATGCTGCTGTTCCGCCGCTGCATGCACTGGATGACGTTGCCGGCGACGCGGGGCGAATGGAATGCGATGATGCATGAGGTCATGCATCGCCCCGATCCGCCGGGCGACATCCGCCGGGAGGACGTGCCGTGAGCCTCATCAAGCAAATGCATGCGGTGCGCGACGCGAAAGACCGCGCAAAGGATGCTCGCGCGGCCGTGGCCGAACCGGCGCAGGCGCTGCTGCTGCGCGGACAGCGTCATCCGCTCACCACCGTGGGCATGGCGGCGGGCGCCGGCTTCGTGCTGGGCAAGCTCAACGTGCATCCGCTGCGCGTGCCGGGGCTGGGCGCCTTGCTCAGCGGCACCGCCGCGGAAGTGGTGGGCCAGGCGATGCGGCTGGTTGCCGAGTTCTCGCAGCACGGCGACGGTTACGCACCGGACACCAGCGACTTCACATGAACACGCCGACGTCACCACCCCCGTCCGTTGCCGAAGGTGACGCGGCGCAGACAGCGGTACCCATC
Source organism: Dyella kyungheensis (assembly GCF_049913195.1). Lineage (GTDB taxonomy): Bacteria > Pseudomonadota > Gammaproteobacteria > Xanthomonadales > Rhodanobacteraceae > Dyella > Dyella kyungheensis. The sequence continues at coordinate 48,813 of NZ_CP183983.1, forward strand.
GAAGCGATGGTGCCCAGCCGCGAACCGCGTGTGGCCCTGATGCATGTGCAGCGCACGCAGAGCGCGCGGCGTCACCTGCGCGGCATTCGCGTCGTGCTCAACATCTTCCTGGCGTTGGCGTTGGCGTACACGCTGACCATCACCAAGCAGCTGCTGATACCGCTGGTGCTCGCTTCGTTCATTGGCCTGGCGCTCAATCCCATCGTGGCGCGCTGCTCGCGCATCGGCATTCCGCGTTGGCTGGCGGCCAGCGTGCTGATGATCGGCCTGATGACGGCCATTGGCGCCGGCGTCGGGGCGCTGACCCAGCCGGCGCTGGGATGGGTGCATGAAGCGCCCACGGCCATCCGCAGCTTCATTCCGAAGTTGCGCAACATCACCCAGCCGCTGGAAGCGGCCAACCGGGCCACGCAGGGCCTCACCGGACCGACCCGGGTGCAGGGATCGGCACAGTCGCCGCTGTCGATCACCGTGTGGGACGTGGTGTCCACCACGCCCAAGGTGCTGGCGGGCGTGCTTACCGTGGTGCTGCTAGTGTTCTTCTTCCTCGTCTATGGCGACTTGATGCTGCGGCGACTGGTCGAGGCCTCGCCCAGCTTCGGCTACAAACGGCATGCCGTGCATGTGGTGCGTGGCATCCAGTACGAGGTCTCGCGCTACATCCTCACCGCCTCGCTGATCAACGTCGGCCTCGGCGGCGTCACCGCGGGCATGTTGTGGCTCTACCACATGCCCGATCCGCTGCTGTGGGGCACGGTGGCCATGCTGGCCAACTTCATTCCCTACGTGGGCGCGATCAGCACCACCGCCGTGCTGGCGGTGGTGGGCCTGCTCAATTTCGACCAGCCCAGCCCGGCCTTGCTGCCGGCGCTCACCTTTGCGGGCATCACGGCGTTCGAAGGCAATGTGGTCACGCCGTTGATCCAGGGCCATCGCATGCGCCTGAGCCCCATCGCGATCCTGCTGTGGCTGCTGGTATGGGGCTGGTTGTGGGGCATTCCTGGCGCCCTGCTCGCCGTGCCGATGCTCACCAGCGCCAAGCTGGTGGCCGAACGCGTGCGCGGATGGCGCTGGTTTGCGCGCATGGTGCAGCGTTGAGTCGATCGCCGTTGGTCATCCGCGAGGTGACCGAGCACGATTTCCTTGCGTGGAAGCCCTTATGGGACGGCTACAACGCGTTCTATGGCCGCAGCGGGGCAACCGCGCTGCCGGATGAGGTCATTCTTTCCGCGTGGTCGCGCTTTCTCGATCCCGCCGAATCGATGCATGCGCTGGTCGCCGAAAGCGACGGCCAACTGCTTGGCCTGACCCATTATCTGTTTCACCGCAGCACCATCAGCATCGCCAACAGCTGCTACCTGCAGGATCTCTTCACCGTGGCGCAGGCGCGCGGCCTGGGCGTGGGCCGCGCATTGATCGAAGCGGTGTATGCGAAGGCGCGCCAGGCTGGCGCGTCGCGCGTGTATTGGCAGACCCATGAAACCAATACCACCGCGATGAAGCTTTACGACCACCTAGCCGAGAAGTCAGGGTTTATTGTCTACCGCAAGCCGTTGTAGCGTCGCTGCAACGACACTTCCCGATGGGTGAGCTCATGCGGCCTGCATGGACGGTGCGGATCGGCGCCATGGCGCTGCTGCTTGCGAGTGGTTGTACCGCTGCATGTGCGGCTGACACGTCGCCGCTTTGTGCAGTCGGCACGCGCGACGATCCCACCATCACGCGAACGACGCTGGCCGGCGTGCCAGCCATCCTGCGCATACCGGCGCATATCGGAAAGCCGCCGATCATCCTTTGGCACGGCTTCGGTCCACCGGCCAGCGAGGGCGCGATGATGGAAGCGCTGCCGCTCGACGACGTCGACGCGGTGAAGGTGTACCTCGGCCTGCCGCTGTTCGGCGCCCGTGCGCCGGCGGGCGGCAACAAGGAACTGGCGCGGCGCCAGAGCGAAGACGTGGGACTGGAGCTGTTCAAGCCGGTCGTGGCGGGCGCGGCCGATGAGCTGCCGGCCGTGGTGGAAGCGCTGCGCACGAACGCCTGCATGCAACGGGACGGCGCCATCGAGCTGGTGGGATTCTCGGCGGGCGGTGCGGCGGCGCTTTACGCGTTGTCGCAAGACAAGGTGAAGATCGATGCGGCCGTGCTGATCAATGCATCCACCGGCTTGAGCGCCTCGGTGCAAGCCTACGAGCAGGCGACCAAGCAGACGTATGCGTGGTCGCCTGCTTCGCGCGAACTGGCGCGGCGGACGGATGCCATCGCGCACACCGCCGATATCGCCAGGCACCATCCGGCACTGTTGTTCCTGCAGGGCAGCAACGATTCGGTGATCGACTCGCATGCCGCATCCGAGCTGTACGAAGGCCTGCGACCGCTCTACCGCAAGCAGGCCTTGCGCTTGCAGCTTCGGCAACTGCCCGACATGTCCCACCAGTGGGCGGCGGACGCCTCATCGCTTGCGGGCGTGCGTCGTGCCGTTGGCGCGTGGCTGGGAGCGGCATCGACTCAATGATCGATGCCGTGTGCCTTCAGCACATCGCCGATATCGAACAGCCAGAGGTTGCGCGAGCCATTGAGCGGTTCTTCCAGCCGGTGCTGCAGTGAGGCGATGTCATCCTGCGGCTTGGGAAACTGCACTGCGTTCTCACGGCCGCTGGACACGTAAAGCTCGCCAAAGCGGCGACCCAGCGACGGCGCATTCTCCAGCGCGCTGCTGTTGATGTCGCCGGGCAAGTGGATCGGCTTGCTCCATTGGCCGTCGGCCCCGCGGAACGCGATGTAGAGATCGGCACTGCCGAGCGAATCGCCTTCGTTGCCGGCATAGATCAGGAAGCGCTGGTCCGGATCGACGCAGGGATCCATGCGGTTGTGATCGAGGTCGCCCAGCGCCACCCGCTCCGGTTTGGCATAACCTTTGGCCGTGTGGTGCGCCACATAGATCTGGTACGCCTTGCCCGAATCGTCGCGATGCGCGGAGAAATAGATGTCGCCGTTGGACGCTACCGACGGGTTGTAGATCATCGCGCCATCATTGAGCGCACCGTCGACGTGCACCGGCTTGCCCCAGTGGCCGTCGCGCTGCTGCTCGACGTACCACAGGTTGGTGCCGGCGAAGGTCTGTCCGCCCATCTCTGCCATCACAGGCACATCGCCATCGCGCAACGGACGGTTGGAGACGAAGTACAGCCGCTTTCCATCCGGCGAGAGGGTGGGCTCGGAATCGTGCCACTGGCCGGAGAACGAGACGACCTGCGGCAGGCTCCAGCGATCGCCCTGCCTGTGCGAGACCAGGATGATGTCGTCTTTCTCGGCGAAATCCGAACGCATGAAGTACAGCGTGTTGCCGTCCGGCGTCACAGCCGCGGAGGTTTCCTGCAAGGCGGTGGAGATGACGCCTGGGCCTACCAGTTCGCCAGCGTTGACGCGGGCAGAGAACAACGCAAGCACCACGGACGCGGCCAGCACGAACGACTTCGACGACATGCACGAGGCTCCTTCAGCAAGAGGGACGGTAAGTCCGCCCTAACCTGGAGCATCGATGGCCACCGCGCAGCCGGTTTGTGATCGGCGGTGCCCGCGCGGTGACGAGCGGTCGTCGCTGCAGCGCCGACGGTCAGGCCATGCCCAGCGCGCGGCGAGCATGCATGCGGAAGCGGCGGCTGAGGTTCAACCGCGTGCCATCGTGAAGCACTACTTCGGCGCTGCCCTGGAACAGCGGATGCACTTCGCGGATGCGTTCGACGTTCACCACGATGCCGCGATGGATGCGCAGGAAACCGCCGGGATCGAGCGCCGCCAGCAGATGACGCAGCGATTCGCGATGCAGATAGGTCGCGCTGCCCGCGTGGATGTGCACGTAGTTGCCATCCGCCCGGATCCAGTCGATGTCGCTGGCGGCAATCACCCGGATGTGTTCCCCCTGTTGCACGCTCAGGCGTTGCAGGTAAGGCGAGGGCGGACTTGCCGGCGCGCTGCCTGCAGGAGAGGCGACGGGCGCGGCGTGCAGGCCTTGCCAGTGGCGCCTGACGCGCGCCATGGCTTGGTCGAAGCGTTCCTGGTCGATCGGCTTGAGCACGTAGTCGATCGCATTGGCGTCGAATGCGCGCAACGCGTGCTGGCCGAACGCGGTGGCGAACACCACCATGGGCGAGGTATCGCGCTTGAGCCCGTGCAGCAGCTTGAAGCCATCGATGCCGGGCATGCGGATGTCCAGGAACATCAGATCCGGCTCCAGTGCCTCGATGGCCAGCCGCGCTTCGCTCGCATTGCCGCATTCGCCGACGATCGCCACGTCGCTGTGCGAGGCCAACGCCTGGCGGATCGCCAGCCGCGCCAGCACTTCGTCGTCGACCAGCAAGGTACGGATCGGTGGCGCGTTCATGCGGCGCGCTCCCGGAATGGAAAGCGAAGTTCCACCCGCGTGCCGCCTTCTTCCTTGCGATGCAGCTCCAGTGAAGCGTTGGCGCCGAACAGCATGTCCAGGCGCGTGCGCGTGTTGCCCAGGCCCAGACCGTCCTTGGCGCCATCGGCGGGCAGGCCGATGCCGTCGTCGTCCACGCGCAGCAGCAGATCGTCGCCATCGCGGCGCGTCACCACGCGCAGCGTGCCGCGTTCGGTCTTGTCCAGCAGGCCGTGGCGCAGCGCATTCTCCACCAGCGGTTGCAGGATCATGTTCGGCACCAGGGCGCGCATGGTGTCGGGGGATACGTCCAGGTGCGTGGTGAGGCGGTCCTGGAAGCGAACCTGCTGGATGCCGAGATAGCAGGTGAGAAATTCCACTTCGCGCGACAACGGCACTTGTTGTGCGTGTCGTTCTTCCAGCGTGAGGCGCAGGAAGTCGCTGAGCCGCGCAATCATCTGGCGCGCCTGCACCGGATCGGCCAAGGCCAGCGCGGAAATCGCGTTGAGCGTGTTGAACAGGAAATGCGGTTGCAGTTGCACGCGCAAGGTCTGCAGCTGCGACTGCACCAGCTGCGTTTCCAGCTGCGAATTGCGCAGGCGCTCGTCGCGCAGGCGTCGCTGCGAATCGATCGCGCGCAGCACCACCAGCATCACGCCGTAGGTGATCCAGCTGAGATGGAAGTTATAGGCGAACTGCATGCGCGCGAACGCGCCGAAGTTGATGTCGGGCCGGGAGGCGGGCGGTCCGACCAGCGTCCAGTAGATGCACAGCACCACCATCACTTCGAGCGCGGCAAGCAGGATGCTGCTGGGCGCGTGCACAGCCCAGAAGCGGCTCCAGCCGCCACCGCCGCCTTGCGTACCGAGCCACGCCACCAGTGGCGTGAGCAACATCCACAGATAGGCGTTGGTGAGGTTCCAGGTCAGCGGGCGAATCCAGGTGTAGACCTCGCCCTCGCTGATCATCGAGATCACCGAGCTGGCCGTATAGGAGAGCGCCAGCAGCGTCCAGAAGGCGAAAACCAGCCCCCAGATCTTCCAACGTGGCGCGGTCATAAGGTCGGACACCGGAACCTCGCAGGCATGCGTTGCCGCCATGAACTTGCATAGTCTGGGTGTCCGCCGGCGGCGGCGACAGTGCCTGAAGGCATCAATGGCGCAGCCTTGCCCAAGCCAGCATCAACCGGCGGAACAGGCCGCTGCCGCAGTCACCAGCCGGTCGCCCAGGCGGGCGAGCCAGGGTGCCAATGACACTTTCCACATGCGGTTGCTGTTCGCGTTGGCGGCCGCCGCCAGCGGCGCAGGCAAGGCCCGGTCGCTGGTGAAATACAGCGTGCGATGGTCGCAGCCCAGCTGGGAACCCATATTGGCCGTGCCGCCGTTCACCGTGTCGCCCAGGTCCTGCGGCGTGCTCCAGTTGTCGGCCGTATGGAAGGCAATCGCCAGGCGATAGGGCTGCTTGGGATCGTGCTTGATGCTGAAGACCATGAACGAGCGATCGGGCGCGATGGCGACATCGCGAATCTGGGCATCCTTGTCGCCCACCGCCACCACGTAAGGCGCCTGGTACTGACCGTTCTGATAGACCGTGCGCAACGGGCGCAATACGCCGTCGGGCGCACAGCCGATGTAGTAGACGCTGCGGTCCGCGGCGATGCTCGGCGCGAAGGTGCTGGTGCAGGTGTTGACGGCATCGGGCAGACGCATCGGCTCGCTCCAGCCATCGCCCTGGCGCTCGACGCGCCATAGATTCATGCCCTGGCCAACCAGCCGCTGGCCTTTGCGCACGGCGTCGAGAGCCGCACCGTTCTTCTCGACGGGGCGGTTGGAGGCGAACACCAGGAAGGAACCGTCGGGTGCCATCGCCGGATCGCCATCGCGCCAGCGACCCGAGAACGGCGCCACTACGGGCGACGACCAGTGGCCGTCGACACGATGCGATGCCATCACCACGGCGCCGCCCTCGGTGCCGCGCATGAAATACACCGTGTTGCCATCGGGGGTGAAGGCGGGCGAGGCATCGTCGGCGGCAGCGATGTCGCCGCCGGGAATGAATACCGTGGGTACGAGCGCCGGCCGATCGATCGCCGGCGATGCCACCAGCGCCGATATCGCGATCAAGGCCACGCCCATCATCTGCTGCCACATGCTGCTCACTCCGACATCCGCACGATTGGGGACACCGTGCAAACGTAGGGCGGAAGTCATGTGCCGTCGCCACTTTTGTGACTACCGGTAGCAGCGCTGCCACGAGCGGCAAGCTGCCACGTACGGCCGGTTGCAGGCGCTACCAGTCGATGCGTTGCCGGTCGCGGAAGAAGCTGCCGTTGAGCGCGGGGCGCGACGGCAGCATGGCGGCCCAGACAATGCCGGCCGCGCCTTCGGCCACCGGGCGTCCGCCGTGGCCGCCCATGTCGGTGGCGACCCAGCCGGGGCACACCGCGTTGACGAGGATGCCGCTGCCCGCCAGTTCCGCCGCCAGCATGCGCGTGTGGCTGTTGAGCGCGGCCTTGGACACGCGATAGGCAGGACAGCTGGAACCGTCGCTGTCGATGGCGCCACAGCCGCTGGAGACGTTCACGATGCGGCCGTAGCCATGCCGTTGCATCAGCGGAAGCATCGCCTCGGTGAGCTGCCAGGCACCGAGCAGGTTGGTTTCCAGCGCCTGCCGCACCAGGCCAAGATCGACCGACGATGCCTGGTTGTCGACATCGAAGTACGCGCCGGCGTTGTTGATCAGGATATCCAGCCGACCGTATTCGCCGTCGATGCGTGCCGCGAGTTCTCCGACACATTGCGTCGAGGTGACATCCAAGGGCACCGCGATGACGTTGCCGCCTTCGCGGCGCAATTGCCGCGCGGCCTTCTCGCCGGCCAGTGGGCGGCGCGCGCCCAGCAGCACGGTCACGCCTTCGGCGGCGAGCTGGCGCGAGATTTCGAAACCCAGCCCGCGATTGCCGCCGCTGACCAGGGCAATGCGCTGTGACGGCTCCGGGTCGGCCGCCGCCGCGCGACGTCGTGAAGGCCTCCCCGGAAACGCCACCGCGTTCATGGCGTCGCGGCCAACTGGTCGCAACGCTCGGTGGCGCAAGCCTGCCAGCCACCGCCCAGCGCCTTGTACACCGACACGGCACGCAGGTTGATCGCAGCCTGCGCATCGGCCAGCGCATCCTCGGCTTCCAGCTGCGTGCGCTCGGCATCGAGCAACAGCAGAAAGTCGGCGGCGCCTTCGTTGTAACGGATGCGCGCAAGATCGGCGGCGTGACGGCTGTTGGTCACCTGATCCTGCAGCTTGAGCACGCGCTCGCGTTGCAGGTTGTAGCCGACGATGGCGTTGTCCACGTCTTCCACCGCCTGCAGCACGGTGCGCTGGTAGCTCGCCAGGGCGGCATCGGAACGCGCCTCGCTGGCCTTCACGTTGGAACGCACGCGCTGCACGTTGAGGCCCGACCAGGTGATGCTCGGTGCGATCGACCACGCACGCGACTGCGCGCCGCCGAAGTCGTTGCTGCGACCGGCGAGGAAGCCGAGGAATCCACCGAGCTGGATATGCGGGTAGTAATCCGCCTTGGCCACGCCGATGCGCGCATTGGCGGCGGCCAATTCGCGCTCGGCGATACGGATGTCCGGGCGGCGTTGCAGCACGTCGCCCGCGTTGCCGATATCCAGCGCCACATCGATCGGTTTGAAGCCCTTCGGCGAGACATCGATGTCCAGTTCACCCGGACGCTCGCCCAGCAGCACGGCCAGGCGCGAGGTGTCGTTCTGGGCCATCGTCTGCAGCGTGGGCAGCTGTGCTTCGACGAAGTTCAGCCGGGCGGTAGCGCTTGCGACGTCCTGCTCCGAACCGGTGCCGATATCCGAACGTGCGTGGATCAGACGCAGCGACTCGCGCTGGTTCTCGATGTCGCGATTGGCCACATCGATGCGCAGCTGCACGCCACGCAGGTCGAAGTAGTAACGCGCGACTTCCGCGAACAACGTGACCTGCGCATCCTGCAACGACGCTTCGCTGGCGCCGGCATCGGCACGCGCGGCTTCCACCGAGCGACGCACGCCGCCGAACAGATCGATCTCCCAGCTGGCATCGAATCCGGCCTGGTAGCTGGTGATGGTGGTGCGCTGGTCGGTGAAGCCGGGCTGCTGCTCGCGGGCACGCGAGTAGTTCACGCCGGTTTCCACATCGGGGATCTGCTGCGACTTCGCCACGCCGAGCAGGGCGCGGGATTCACGCAGGCGTGCATAGGCGATCTTCAGGTCGGGGCTGTTCGCCGCCGCGCGCTGGATCAATGCTTCCAGCGTGGGATCGTTGAACTGCTTCCACCATTGCGCCTGGAACGTCTGCGTGGACTCCTGCGCATTGACGCCTTGCAGCGCCACCGGCTTCTCCTGCGGCGCGTGGTAGTCGGGACCGACACTGACGCAGCCGGACAGCATGATGGCGGCGGCAATGGCGGTGACTTTCTTGGCGGTGTTGCGGCGGGACACGGGCTCGCAGGCGCAGTCGTCGGCCAGGGCGAAATCCATGTGGCCAACGCCCGAACCGAGGGTGTCGCTGGAGCGGCCCCTCACCCCGGCCCTCTCCCCGGCGGGGAGAGGGAGAAGTGCGGTTTTGAGGTTCTTGAAGAACGGCATATCAATGCTCCTCGATAAGGTTGCTGTCCTGCGCAAGGCGGGCAGCCTTGCGGGCGCGGCGGCGTTCGCTCATGCGTTCACCCCAGCCGCGGACCAGCACGTAGAACAGCGGCGTAAAGATCAGGCCGAAGAAGGTCACGCCCAGCATGCCGGCGAACACCGCCACACCCATCGCATGACGCATCTCCGCACCCGCACCGTGCGAGGTCACCAGCGGCACCACGCCCATGATGAAAGCGAACGAGGTCATCAGGATCGGGCGCAGTCGCAGGCGAGCCGCTTCCAACACCGCCTGGGTGCGGTCCATGCCTTCGAGGATCTGCGCTTCGCGGGCAAACTCCACGATCAGGATTGCGTTCTTGCACGCCAGGCCCACCAGTACGATCAAACCGATCTGGGTGAAGATGTTGTTGTCGCCACCGGTCATCCACACGCCCGAGATGGCAGACAACAGCACCATCGGCACGATCAGGATCACTGCCAGCGGCAGCAGCAGGCTTTCGTACAGCGAGGCCAGCACCAGGAACACCAGCAGCACGCACAACGGGAACACCAGTACCGCGGTATTGCCGGCGAGGATCTGCTGGTAGGTCAGCTCGGTCCATTCGAACGTCATGCCGTTGGGCAGGTTGTCCTTGGCCAGCTTTTCAATTGCCGCCTGCGCCTGACCGCTGCTGAAGCCCGGTGCCGGTCCGCCGTTGATCTCGGCAGTCGGATAACCGTTGTAGTGCTGCACGCGATCCGGACCCACGGTCTGGTTCACCGTGAGGAAGGAACCCAGCGGAATCATCTCGCCGGTCGAGCTGCGCGTCTTCAGGCCCAGGATGTCCTGTGGCTCGTGACGGAAGCCCGGCTCGGCGGAGACATTCACCTGGTAGGTGCGACCGAAACGGTTGAAGTCGTTGACGTAGAGCGAACCGAGGTACGCCTGCATGGTCTGGTAGACATCGGCCAGATCCACGCCTTCGGCCTTGGCTTTCTCGCGGTCCACGTCCGCATCGATCTGCGGCACGCTCACCTGGTAGCTGGAGAACAGGCCCGCCAGCGTGGGCACCTGGGTGCTTGCCTGGACCAGGTTCTGCGTCTGCTTGTACAGCTCCTCGAAGCCCGCGTCCGAACGGTCTTCCACCTGCAAGCGGAAGCCACCGATGGTGCCAAGGCCGTTCACCGGCGGCGGCGGGAAGATCGCGATATACGCGTCCTGGATACCGGCGTACTTCTGCTGCAGGGCCGCGGTGATCGCACCGGCCGACAGCGACGCATCGCGGCGTTCCTCGAACGGCTTGAGCGTCACGAACACGATGCCGGAGTTGGTGCTGTTGGTGAAACCGTTGATCGACAGACCCGGGAACGCCACCGCGCTTTCCACGCCTGGCTGCTTGAGCGCAATGTCGCTCATGCGGCGGATCACGTCTTCCGAACGATCGAGCGACGCGGCATCCGGCAACTGCGCGAACGACACCAGGTACTGCTTGTCCTGCGGAGGCACGAAGCCGGTCGGCACATGGGCGAAGCCAAACAGGCCCAGCAACACCAGACCGCCATAGATGATCAGGGCGATCGAACCCGAACGCAGGATGCGCTTCACGCCACCGACGTAACGGTTCGCACTGCTGATGAACAAGCGGTTGAACGGACGGAACACCCAGCCGAAGGCGCGATCGATCAGCAGGCTCAACTTGTCCTTCGGCGCATCGCGATCCTTGAGCAGCAGCGCAGCCAGTGCCGGGCTGAGGGTGAGCGAGTTGAACGCAGAGATCACGGTGGAGATGGCGATGGTCAGCGCGAACTGGCGATAGAACTGACCGGTCAGGCCGCTGATGAACGCTGCCGGCACGAACACCGCGCACAGCACCAGCGCCGTAGCCACGATGGGTCCGGTCACTTCGTTCATCGCCTTGCGTGTGGCCTCCTTGGGAGAGAGTCCGTGCTCGATATGTCGCTCGACGTTCTCCACCACCACGATGGCGTCGTCGACCACGATGCCGATCGCCAGCACCAGTCCGAACAACGACAGCGCGTTGAGCGAAAAGCCCGCCATCAGCATCACGGCGAACGTACCGATCAAGGACACCGGCACGGCGACCAGCGGGATGATCGAGGCGCGCCACGTCTGCAGGAACAGGATCACCACCAGCACGACCAGCGCGATGGCTTCGAACAGCGTATGCACCACCGCTTCGATCGAACCGCGCACGAACACGGTCGGGTCGTAGACGATCTTGTAATCCACGCCCTGCGGGAAATCCTTCTTCAGATCCGCCATCAGGCCGCGGACTTCATCGGAGATCTGGATCGCGTTGGAACCCGGACGCTGGAAGATCGGCAACGCCACCGCCGGCTGGTTGTTGAGCAGGCTGCGCAGCGCGTAGTTGTTCGAGCCCAGTTCCACGCGGGCCACGTCGCGCAGATGCGTGAACGAGCCATCGGCATCCTTGCGCACGATGATGTTGAGGAAGTCTTCCTCGGTGATCAGTCGGCCCTGCGTGTTGATGTTGAGCTGGAAGGCGGAGTTGGTCGGGCCTGGCGGCGCATTCAGCGCACCGGCAGCGACGGTGATGTTCTGCTCCTGGATCGCATGCACCACGTCGCCCGTGGTGAGCTGGCGCGAGGCCAGTCGCTGCGGGTCGAGCCACACACGCATGGAGTATTCGCCGGCGCCGAAGATCTGCACGTCGCCGACGCCATCGAGGCGGGCCAGCTGATCCTTGATGTGCAGGCGCGCATAGTTCGACAGATACAGCATGTCGTAGCGCTGATCGGGCGAGATCAGATGCACCACCATGGTGAGGTCGGGCGAGCTCTTCTGCGTGGTCACGCCAAGACGCTGCACTTCCTCGGGCAGGCGCGGCTGCGCTTGCGCGACGCGGTTCTGCACCTGCACCTGGGCGTTGTCCAGATCCGTACCCAACGCGAACGTGACGGTGAGCGTCATCGCGCCGTCGCTGGTGGACTGCGAGCTGGTGTACAGCATGCCTTCCACGCCGTTGATCTGTTCTTCCAGCGGCGTGGCGACGGTTTCGGCGATCACCTTGGGGTTGGCGCCGGGATAGGAAGCACGCACCACCACGGTAGGCGGTACGACTTCGGGGTATTCGCTGATCGGCAGCTTGAACAGCGAAATGCTGCCCGCGATGAGGATCAGCACGGAGAGGACGCCGGCCAGAATCGGCCTGTCCACGAAGAATTGTGCGATTTTCATTGCATTCGTCCTGGTTGCTCGCTGGCACCAATGCCCGCGCGAGGCGGGGACTTCCGGCGCTTTGCTTGCGTGATGCGGAGACAAAGCGTCCCTGGCCCTCGACTCCAAAGAGCGAGGGCGTTCATTTCATTTCTTGCCGATTGCTTTCCTATTCGTCATCCCGGCGTACGCCGGAGGCGCTTCTCAACAGCGAAGCTGGTCATCCAGTAGCGTCAGTACTCGTACGTGCCGACACCTTTGTGCGCTATCGCTACTGGATTCCGGCCTTCGCCGGAATGACGAACTAAGGCTTCTGCGCGGCCTTGTTTCCGCTAGCGCCACCCGCCATCGCAATCTGCTTGCTCGGATCCAGACTGCGCGTCTCCATCGCCACCTTGGTCGGATTCACTTCCACACCCGGACGGACATGCTGGATGCCGGCGACGATCACGGTGTCCTTGGCGTCCAGACCTTCGGTAACCACGCGCAGGCCGTCCAGTAGCGGACCGGTGACCACGCGGCGGTATTCGACCTTGCGATCCTTGTCGACCACGTACACGTATTTGTTGCCCAGGTCGGCACCGACGGCGCGGTCGTCGACCAGTGCACGCGGCTGGCGGCTGTCGCTGCGAAGCTGGATGCGGACGTAGAGGCCCGGCGTGTAGCTGGCGTCGGCGTTGTCGAAGACGGCGCGCAGGCGGATCGTGCCGCTGCCGGCGCGAAGCTGGTTGTCGACGAAATCGACGCGGCCGCTGTGCGGAAACCCTTTTTCGTCAGCCAGTGCCATCGAGATCTGCGGCGAAGCGCCATGTTCGCGACGCTGCCGGTCGAACTTCAGGTAGCTGTGCTCGTCGACGTCGAAGTACGCATAGATCGGAGTGACGCTCACCATGCTGGTCAGCACATCGTTGCTGGTCACCAGGTTGCCCGGCGTCACCAACGCATTGCTTACGCGGCCGTCGATCGGAGCGCGTACTTCGGTGAAGCTCAGGTTGAGCTTGGCGGCATCGAGTGCAGCGGTGGTGGAGGCCACCTGGGCCTTGGCGCTTTGTGCCGTGGTCTGCTGACGATCCGCCTCTTCCTTGGAAATCGCGTGCTGATCGAGCAGGCGCTGGGCGCGCTCGGCATTGGACTGGGCCAGCACCTGTTCCGCCTTGGCCTGGCCGAGATTGGCGTTCAGGCGGTCCGCCTCAGCCTGGTAGGGGCGCGGGTCGATGCGGAACAAAAGATCGCCTTTTCGCACGATCGCCCCTTCCTTGAAGTGCACCGAGTCCACATATCCACTCACGCGAGGGCGCAGCTGGATGGTGTCCACGGCCTGCAGGCGGCCGGTGAATTCGTCGGCATCGTCCACCGGGCGCACCAGCACCTGGGCGACGGTGACCGCGGGCGCCGGCGGCGGCCCGGCCTGGGCGTGGGTGTCGGCGCTATGGCCCAGCAGGGCCCAACTGCCGCCCACCACGGCGAGGGCAAGAATGGCGAGGATCCATCGGTTTTTCATGTTGCGCTCCCGGAATGAACTCGTCGATGTGGGGGTACCCCGACGATCAGGAGCGGAAGATTAGGTGTACTATCTGGTTCAATAAATGCCTTTTGATGCAACGCAATAGTGACTGTGAGTCACGAATGGGGTGAAAATCCAGCCTATGGAAGACTTTGCCGCAATCTCAGCGTTTGTCCGCGTGGTCGAAGCCAAGAGCTTTGCCGCGGCCGCCGCCCAACTGGGCATGACCCCCTCCGGCGTCAGCCGCGCCGTCTCCCGACTGGAAGAACAGCTGGGTGCCCGGCTCTTGTTCCGGTCCACACGTTCACTCCGTTTGACCGACGATGGAGCCTCGTTCCATGCACGTTGCAAGGAGATCCTTGCCGACCTGACCGAGGCCACCGAGGCCCTGGGCTATGCCCAGCGCAAGCCGACAGGCAAGCTGCGGATCGGCGTGCCGGCCGCCGTCGGGCGTACCGTGATCATCCCCAGGCTGGCGGAATTCGAGCAGCGCTACCCGGACATTCGTCTGGAGCTGTCGATGTGCGATTACCCCTACGACCTCAATGAGGAAGGCATCGATTGCGCCGTCCGGGTCGGGCCGCTGGAAGATTCCAGCCTGATCGCCCGCAAGATCGGCTACCTGCGCAATGTGATGATCGCCTCGCCGGACTACCTGGTGAAGCATGGGGCACCCCAGAGCATCGAAGATCTGAAGGATCACCGCTGCATCAATTACATCCTGCCCAACGGCCGTCCGCGGCAGTGGCAGTTCGAGACGCCGAGCGGCCAGGTCGCCGTGGATATCGATGCACACCTGCTGATCAACGACGCCGAGTCGGTGATCCAGGCCGTGGTCGCGGGGCTGGGCATCACCCAGGCGCCGCATGTGATCGCCGCCTGCATGCTCGACTTCGGCAAGCTCGAGCTGGTGATGACCGACACTACCTCCACCGGCAAGCCGGTGTGGATCGTCTATCCACAGAAGAAGCACCTGTCCGCCCGCGTGCAGGCCTTCATCGAGTGGGTGCGCGAAGTGTTCGAGCAGACCAGCGAGCCGGGCAAGCACAAGAAGCCGGTGATGGCGGCGGTGCCGGAGCGGCTCAGCGCCTGACCGCGCAACGATGGGAAGTGCACGCCTGTGCGCTTTCAGAATTCTTCATACGCATTTCAGGCGCTTCATTCGGTGACCTGTTGGGCTGAGCTCCGTCTTCCCACGGAGCTCACCCATGTCCAAACGTTCTCACCGATGGTTGCTGGCGCTGATGCTGGCCGCTCCTTCGCTTGCTTGCGCCGACTATCAGCCGCCCGCTCCCCACGACGATGGCTGGGCGGTTGCCGATGCCCGCGCTGCCCGTTGGGACATGGCAACCCTCGCTGCGATGGAGGCGAAGCTCAACGACGGCAGCGTCAAAGGCATCACCAGCGTCGTCGTCGCCCAGCATGGCAAGCTGGTCTACGAGGGTTACTTCAACGGCAGCGACGCCTCGCGGCTCAACGACGTGCGTTCCGCCAGCAAGAGTGTGACGGCCCTGCTGGTCGGTGCCGCCATCGATCGCGGCCTGATCGCCAACGTGCAGGCGCGCGTGTACGACTTTTTTCCCGACAAGCGGCCCGTGCAGCAGCCTGACCCGCGCAAGCTGGCCATCACGCTCGAAGACCTGCTCACCATGAGTTCGTTGTGGGAGTGCAATGACGACAACGAGTTCTCGAGCGGCAACGAGGAGCGCATGTACGTCACCGAGGACTGGCTACAGTTTGCGCTCGACCTGCCGATCAAAGGCTTCGCGCCGTGGATGCCCAGACCCAAAGACAGTCCGTACGGCCGCGCGTTTTCCTACTGCACGGCCGGTGCATTTACGGCGGGTGCGATGGTGGAGCGCGCCACGCATCGAGGCCTCGCCGCGTTCGCCGCTGAGGTACTGGAAAAGCCCTTGGGCATCACTGCGGTGCAATGGAACCAGTCGCCGCTGGGCATTGGCATGGGTGGAGGCGGCACGCGCTATCGCAGCCGCGACCTGGCCAAGCTCGGCGAACTGGCGCTCGACGACGGACGCTGGCACGGGCGCCAGGTGATCTCTGCCGCCTGGATCAAGCAGATGCTCACCCCCCACGCGCAGGCGCGCGAGGATGCCGACTACGGTTACCTGTGGTGGTGCTTCCGCTTTCCCGTGCACGGCAGCGATCAGGTGGCGTGGGCCATGTCCGGCAACGGCGGCAACTATGTGTTGGTGATGCCATCGCAGCAACTGGTCGCCGTGATCACCAGCACCGCCTACAACCAACGCAATGCGCACCAGCAATCGCAACAGATCTTTCGCGATTACGTGTTGAAGGCCTTGCCCTAGCGCGACGCGCCTTTCAACTCGGGCGGACACCACGTCGCTGCCAGCACGCGCTGGCGCTGTTCGGCCACGCGGCGGTTGATCGCTCCGATCGCCGCTGCGTAGCGCGGATCGGACGACAGTGGCTTGAGCAACGGCGACCCCTGCAGATACGCCGCGTCGCTGTAGCCCTGCTTCACGGCGGTCTGCACGGCTTCGAGGGCGGCATCGCGTTGGGCCTGCGCTTGCAGCAGCATCGCCAGTTCGAGCCATTCGCCGGGATACAGCGTATGGCGTGTCGCTTCGTCACGCACCGCGGCGACGCGAGCGGCGAGCCAGTCGACGCTGGGTGCTTCCTTGCCATAAAGCCCTTCCAGCGTACCCGGCAGGCCCATCTGCGGGCGAAGTTGCCGGGCATGCACGAAGGCGGCAAGCGCGGCGTCGCGATCGTTGCGCAGCAGCGCGAGTTCGCCCTGCAGCACGTACAGCTCCACGTGCGGTGTGTTGCGCGTCAGCGCTTCATCCAGCGCCTGTTGCGCTTCCACCAGGCGGCCGTGCAGAAACAAATGACGCGGCCAGGCGATATTGGAGAACACGTTGTCGGGATAAAGCTGGAAGCTGCGCGCGAGACGTCTTTCGGCTTCGTCGTCGAAACCCAGCAGAGCCATTTCGCGGGCGATCTGCACCTCGCGGAAGCGCACGTGCGAAGCATCGCCGCGCATGTCCAGGTTGGCGTGCAGCGCCTCGTCGATTCGCCCGCGTTCCTGATAGAGATAGGCGGCGGAAGCACGCGTGGCGTTGTCGCCCGCGTCGAGCGCCAGGGCTTTTTCGTAGGCTCCGATGGCGGCATCGATATCGCCCAGGCAGTCCTGTGCATAGCCGAGTGCCGACCAGGCGGAAGCGCGGGAGGGCTCGCCAGCAACGGCGTCGTTGGCCAGCTTCTGCGCCTGCTGCGCCCACTGATAGGGAAAATTGTAGAGACAGACGCGCGCACTGTACGCACGACTCAAGCCGATCCGCGCATCAGCATTCTGGGGCGTCGAGGCGAGCGCTTGCTGATACAGCGCGATGGCGCGTTCGTTGTTGTCGCGCTGGCCGATGCCGGCGTAATAGCTCGCCCGCTGCACCAGCTCCTGCGTGGCGGAAGGCTTGTGGAAGCGTTGGGGCATGAGCCACCAGGCGATGCCAGCCATCGCGAGCAGGAACAAGCCGATGGCGAGTGCAATCCATCGACGCGGCATGCGGGTCGCGGTGGGCGCTGCGGTTTCTTCGGCCACCGGCATGTCGCACAACTGGTAGCCGCGCCCGCGCACGGAACGGATGTAACGCGGTGCGCGGCCGTCGTCGCCCAGCGCCTGGCGCAGCAATTTCACCCGCTGCGTGACGGTTTCCTCGTTCACCACGGCGGGCGCCCAGACTTCGGCAATCAGCGTATCGAAATCCACCACATCCACGCCGTGCCGTAGCAGACATGCAAGGAGTTGGAACGAGAGCCCATGGACATCGAGCGTCGCGCCATCGCGCGCCACGCGCTGGCGCGTGACGTCGATGGAAAGATCCAGCAGTCGGTAACGCGTGGCGCTCATGCGATGAGGAGGTCAGTGTGCCGACATCATCCTCGCACGGTTTGCTCAGGCACCCGCGGGGATCAACAACAGCAGGGCGATGCCCAGCACGATGCGGTAGATCGCGAACGGCGTGAAACGATGGCTGCGGATATAGCCAAGCAGCCACTTCACCGCCACGAAGGCGACGATGGCCGACACCACGAAGCCGATGCCGAAGGCCGTCCAGTCCTCGTGGTGCGCGCCGCCATCCTTGAGCACTTTCAGCAGCTCGTAGCCAGTCGCGGCATACATGGTGGGGATGCCGACGAGGAACGCGAACTCCGTCGCCGCGGCGCGGTTGCTGGTACCAAAGAGCATCGCCGTAAAAATGGTGGCGGCCGAACGCGAGGTGCCCGGGAAGATGCCTGCGATCATCTGCGCGATGCCGACCAGGATCGCGACGCGCCACGTTACCTGCGTGCGATCGGGCTGGCGGGCGGCGAGGCGCTCGGCCGCAAGCATCCAGATGCCGCCGATCACCAACGCCCACGCCACCGGCGTCACCGCTTCGGGCAGCTTGAAGCCGAGCTTCACCGCGATGAAGCCGAGCACCGCCGTGATCATGAAGGCGACGAACAGTTTGGCGAGATAGTCGCGGTTGGCCGGGTCACGCCACTGCGTGAACAACTGCCAGATGCGACCCCAGTAGATGAAGGTCACCGCCAGGATCGCGCCCGCCTGGATGCCCACGTTGAACAGGTCCGAGCGCTGACCCAGGCCGAACTTCTCAGCGATCAGCAGGTGGCCCGTGCTGGAAATCGGGAGAAACTCGGTGATGCCTTCGATGATGCCAAGCAGGATGACGTTGATGATGTCGCTCACGGAGACTCCGGCGGTGAGGTCGGCCCCGGTTCCATACCGAAGCAAAGCGGCATAGCTTAAGGGACTGCCGTGGCGTTTTTGGGGCGCGTTGTATCCGGTGTGGCTGATTCCGATGCACGGCAAATCCTACAAAAGCGGGCAGCCCACGGCGGTCAGACTTGCACCAGAATGGTGCTTATAGATGTTTCATCATTGTGCAATCAAGTGGCGTCACCATCGATTTGCAGTAATTAAGCCATTGATATAAAAAGATCATTCCCCTTGGCACGCGGCTTGCTCAGACGCCTGTCGATTACTCACCTTTTCGCCCGTCGAGGTTGTCCATGTCGTCCCCCGTCCAGAAAGTGCTCGATCTGATCCAGGAACACGAAGTCGAATTCGTCGACTTCCGCTTCGCCGACATGCTCGGCAAGCACCACCACGTGACGTTCCCGGCCCATGCCATCGACGAGGGCACGTTCGAGGACGGCAAGATGTTCGACGGCTCGTCGATCGCCGGCTGGAAGGGCATCAACGAGTCGGACATGGTGCTGATGCCCGATCCGGACACCGCCTACCTCGATCCGTTCAGCCAGCACACCCAGATGATCCTGCACTGCGACGTGCTCGAGCCGTCGACCATGCAGGCCTACGGCCGCGACCCGCGTTCCATCGCCAAGCGCGGTGAGGCATTCCTCAAGTCCACCGGCATCGCCGACACGGCGTTCTTCGGTCCGGAGCCGGAATTCTTCATCTTCGATTCCGTGCGCTGGCAGAACGACATGGGCCGCGTGTTCTACGAAATCGGTTCCGAAGAAGCCGCCTGGAGCTCGCGCTACAAGTACGACGACAACAACACCGGTCACCGTCCGGGCGTGAAGGGCGGCTACTTCCCGGTCAGCCCGGTCGACTCGCTGGGCGACCTGCGCGCCGACATGTGCAAGGTGCTCGAGTCGCTCGGCCAGGTCGTTGAAGTGCATCACCACGAAGTGGCGAATGCCGGCCAGTGCGAGATCGGCGTGAAGTTCAACACGCTGGTGAAGAAGGCCGACGAACTGATGACCATGAAGTACGTCATCAAGAACGTCGCCCACCAGAACGGCAAGACCGTCACCTTCATGCCCAAGCCGATCGTCGGCGACAACGGCAGCGGCATGCACGTGCACCAGTCGCTGGCGAAGGACGGCAACAACATGTTCGCGGGCGACCTGTACGGCGGCCTGTCGCAGACGGCGCTGTGGTACATCGGCGGCATCTTCAAGCACGCCAAGGCCATCAACGCGTTCGCCAACTCCACCACCAACAGCTACAAGCGCCTGGTGCCGGGCTTCGAAGCGCCGGTGATGCTGGCCTATTCGGCCCGCAACCGTTCGGCCAGCTGCCGCATTCCGTACGTGTCGAGCCCGAAGGGCCGTCGCATCGAAGTGCGCTTCCCCGATCCGATGAACTCCGGCTACCTGGTGTTCACCGCGCTGATGATGGCCGGCCTCGACGGCATCATCAACAAGATCGACCCGGGCGCACCGGCCGACAAGGATTTGTACGACCTGCCGCCGGAAGAAGAGAAGAACATCCCGCAGGTCTGCTCCAGCCTGGACGAAGCGCTCAATGCGCTCGACCAGGACCGCGACTTCCTCAAGGCCGGCGGTGTGTTCACCGACGACTTCATCGATGCGTACATCGCGCTGAAGATGCAGGAAGTGACCCGCTACCGCGCCAGCACGCATCCGCTGGAGTTCCAGATGTACTACGCGCTCTGATCGCAAGTTTCCGCGATACACAGAGAGACGACGGGCGCTTCGGCGCCCTTCGTTTTTCTGTGGCTAGAATGCGTGCAGGGACAAAAGGGGAACATGCATGCATCGCGCGCTGAAGGGAGTGCTGTGGGCGGTCGTTGGATTGGTCGCCGCCGTGGTGGCGGCGTTTGCGTGGGGGCGCCTGCGCCCGCCGACGCAGGAGCAGGCCAAGGCACTGGCCGTGTTGGAGGCGGATAGCAAACCGCCGCAGGGACGTAATGCTTACCCGTGGCTTTGGTTTGCGGATTTCGACGTGCCGGCCGATCAGCTCGATGCGGCGTATGCGAAGGATCACCAGCGTGTACTGGCGTGGGAGTCGAACTTCAAACCGGGAGCCAACAGTGCCGATCCCATACCCACGCCGAAAGCCGATTTTCCCGCGCTCCCCAAAATGTCCCAGGCGGATCGCGACGTACTGTGCAATTGGCGCGAAGCCGATTGCCTGGACAAAGTTCGAGCACATCGCGATGTTGTGAACGAGGTGCTGGCGCGCCATCGGCAACGGCTCGTGCGCGACGAAGCGTTGAGTGGTTTCGATCACGTGTGGACCGAGATGCCGTTGAATCCCATGGCATCGATCCCAGCCTTCAGTGCGTCCAGGGGACTATGGCAAACCGCGATCGCCGCAACCTTCCTCGATGGACATCCAGCACAAGCCATGGAGGCCGCCTGCACGCAGGTGGCGACCATGCGTCGACTGCACGCGCACAGCAACACGCTGGTCAGCACGTTGATTTTCGCTGCGCGGTTGCGTGGCGCCGTACAGCTGTTCGTGCAGCTGTTGGCGGCGTCTCCGGCCGATGAACCTCTGCCCGCATCCTGTGCGGCTGCATTTGTGCCGGTGACGGACGCGGATGTCGATCTTTGCCCGAGCATTCGCGCGGAATTTACCCTGGTGGGATCGCCCGAGATCTTCGGAAAGCAGGAACACTGGTACGACGGCCTGAGCCTCAATACAAAAGCGACACGACGCATGTTGGCACCACGTTACGGCGCCCTATGCAACACGTCGCTGCTACAGAGATTGCTTTCGGATGAACGCGTGGCGATGCCGACTGCTGCGCCAGGCTTCGACATCTTCGACCTGATATCCAATAGCGCAGGCACTATCCTGTCCCGTATTCCCGGGCCCGCCTTCGATCCGTACCTCGCACGCCAACAGGATGCCGCGGCTAGCCTTCGCATGGGTGCCTTGATGATCTGGTTGCGGGAGACGCGCGACCACGGCGTGTCCTTGCAGCAACGCTTGGCTGCACGTCCCGCGTGGATGCATTTTGCAACCAGCCGGCACGTCGAGGTCACGGCTGACGGCAAGAGTATTCACATGGATGTGTGGAACAACGATACGTCTAACCCATGGCCCACGGCCTGGCCGCTCCCAGCGGGGCTCTAGGACAAACCTTCAACGGCTGTTGCCGAAGTCCACCACGGAAAGCGGTGCGGGAAAGCCCTCGCCGCTGGTGGCTGGTGTTGTGGGCGTCCACGGCTTGCCCTGGGCGAAGTCCTCGATCGATGCATAGGCGCCAAGCACGCGGAACGACTTCAGCGCATACGGCAACCCTTCCGCAGCCAGCGGCGCGTTGGCATCGCTGACATGGAAATGCAGATGCGGGCCGGTGGATTCGCCGGTGAAACCCAGTTGCCCAATCACCTCACCGCGATGCACGTGCTGGCCGGCTTTCACGCGAATGCTGCCCGGCCTGAGATGTTCGTAGAACGCATAGCGTCCATCGCCCAGATCCAGAGCCACGTAGTTGCCGGCGGCATTTTCCAGCGGCACTTTGTGGGCGGCACCTTCCGCAAGCGTTGCCGGTTCGGCGATGCCTTCACCCGTCGATGCCACCGTGGCATCGGCGACCGCCATCACGTCGGCGGCATAGCCGAACCACTGTTTGGGCAACTCGCCCTTGTCCTTGGCGAAGCCGCCGTGCGGTCCGAGCAGAATCCAGTCGATGGCAAAGCGGCCAGGCACTTTGACGCTGCCGTCGGTGGTGTAGAGCACACGGCGATGGCCGCGCTCCCAACGCGCATCGTAGATCGCGACCCAGGGACCGCCACGCAGCGGTGGTCCGAGTTGCAGCAGGGGGCGGCCGGAGGGCGTGACAACGCCGCCTTCGGCGATCAGATCCGAATCCGCATGGCCGGCGTAAACCACCCGATGGCGCAGACGCACGCTGCTGGTATCAGTGAGAGGCACGGAGAGATAGGCCACCGCCGTCATCCCCGGCGCCATGCGCAGGCGCTCGTCACCCTTGGCGCGGTCGGCCCTGCCGATGGCTGCGATGAGGGCGGCGCCGGACAGGCCGGCAAGCACGTGCTGCTGCTCGTCGATCACCTCGATGCGCTGGATCGTCAGCGCCTCCTGCGCCTCATTGGTGAGATGCAGTTCGTAGACCAGCGACGTCTTGCCCGCGACGACCACCGGTTCCGGCATCCACGGCACCCGCAAGTCGAAGGACTGATACACCGGCGCACGCTGCGCCAGGGCCGCCTGGGCGGCCAGCATCGAAAGCAGTACGAGAAAGACGCCGCGCCAGAAACGCATGGGAGGAATCCATGGTGGATAGCAGCGTGAGCTTTGATCTGCGGAAGGTGGGGCGCCAATGCCAGAGGTCACTGCGCCCGGTGAAGCGAAGAAAAGCAGCGTGCGACGCCACCACGAGGGGATGGCGACGTCACACGCTCGTTGGCGGTCAGTGCAGTTCCACCACCACCAGACCCTGCGGCGGGATGTCGATGCTCAGACGGCCGTTCTGCAGTGCGACCTGTTCCGGAGCAGCGAGCTTGCCCGCCTCACGTAGCTGAGTGATCTGTTCGCGGCTCGGGGTTGCGGGGCGGCCCATCTTGTCGAAGGCGGCCACGGCGTTACCGTGATCCTGGTCCAGGCGCCACACCGTGGCCTGGGTGGCCTTGCCCAGATGCTTCAGGTCCACATCGAAGTGCTTGGCGTCGCCCGTCGGCACGCCCGGCGTGTAATCGGCGGTGTCGCCCAGCGGCTTGGTGTAGTTCCACAGCGCCAGCACCACGGTGCCGTCGGCGCGGCGGGTGGCCAGCGCGCTCTCGGTCTTCAGCGGCAGCTGCGTATCGCCCAGCTTGTGCAGCATGGCGAACGCGTTGAAGGCCGGCTTCTCGATGCGATCGGCGGCGATCAGGCCAAAGCCGCCGTAGAACGGGGTCTTCACCACGCCCTGTTCGTCGAACACATCGGAGAACGACCAGTAGCTCATCATGTCCACCTTGCCCGCGCATTCGCGGATGGTGTTGGCCATCCACGGGCCCATGTAGACCGTGTCGGTGACATTGGGCAGGTTGGCGTACGAGGCGTTGTATTCGCTGTAGATCAGCGGCAGCTTCGGGAACGGCGAGGCGCCGATCTCCTTGTGTGACCGGTCCACGGCGCGGCAGACCATGTCGCGGCGGGGGATGTTCTCGTTGGTCTTGAACACGTTGTCCGCGGTGTCGTCGCCGTACACGTGCGTGCTGACGAAATCGATCGGCGCGCCGCTCTGCTTCACGTGCTTGAGGAAGTCCGGCAGCCACGCGGCCTGCGCGGTGGCGGGGCCACCGATGCGGAACTGCTTGTCGACCGATTTCACCGTACGCGCGGTGCGGTCATACAGCTCGTAATAGGTGTCTTTCTCGGGCTTGCCGCCCCAGAACGCGAGATTGGGTTCGTTCCACACTTCGAAGTACCAGCTGCGCACTTCCTCGACGCCGTAGCGCTCGATCTCGTGCTGCAGGAAGGCGCGCACCAGCGCATCCCATTCGGCCGGGTCCTTCGGCGGCATCACGTTGGGGTGATACCAGAAGTCGTGATGGCTGTCCGGCTGGGTGCTCATTTCCGGCGGCATGAAGCCCAGCTCCACGAACGGCTTGACGCCACGCGCGAGCAGGCCGTCGTACACCTGGTCCACATAGCTGAAATTGAATTGCAGCTTGCCCTGCGCATCGCGATAAGCCACGCCCATGTCGCGGTCGAAGATGCCGTGGAAGCGGATGTAGGTGAAACCGGTGGCGCCCTTTACCGCTTCGAGATCCTTGCGGTAATCGTCGCGCAGCGCGAGCACGGCGCGGCCGGAGCCAAACATGTTTTCCCAGAAGTGCGGCAGCGGCGTGCCCTTGGCAGCGGCGTCCACCTGCAGTTGCACCGAGTCGTTGCCGGCGGGCGCCGCATGCACCGAGCCAAGGAGGGCGAGGCAAGCCGCTGCGCAGGTGCGCAGGGCAAGGCGGCGGAGCGGCAACGGGCTAGTCATGACGATTCCTTCGAGCAACGGGGAAGTGGGTTGGCCGGCCGTGTTTGGGCGGCTACGATGTAAACGTTTACGCGACTGGTCACGGAGTCTCTTACAGACCGGCCCACGTGATCAATAAGGGAAGTTCACAGAATCCGGAGCTGCTGCGCCGCAGCATGGTAGGCGAGTCTATGTCACGTCCTATTCGTACGGCCTTTGTTCCCCTCCAGCGTGCCGCTCTTTGCTGCATGGCATTGCTGGCCGCCACCACCGCTACGGGCGCCATGGCGGCGCCGCAGACGTGGACCAACCCGCTCGACATCGACTACCGCTACAACTTCGAGCAGATGAACGAGGGCATTTCCTACCGCACCGGCGCCGACCCGGCGATGGTCCGCTACGGCGACGCCTACTACCTGTTCATGACCATGGCCGACGGCTACTGGCACTCCAGTGACCTGGTGCACTGGGACTTCGTCAAGCCCGACCACTGGCCGTTCGACAGCGAAGTGGCGCCGGCGACGCTGGTCGCGGACGGCAAGCTGTTCCTGATGCAATCGGCCACCGATCCGCGCCCGCTGATGGTCTCCACCGATCCGGCGCACGGCCGCTGGCAGTTCTGGACGCGATTGCTGCCGCCGGTTCCCGGCGCGGTATCCAGTGCAGGCGAGTGGGCGATCAAGCCCGGCGAACTGCCGCCGGGTCCGTGGGATCCCGCGCTGTTCCAGGACGACGACGGCAAGGTCTATCTCTACTGGGACTCGTCGAACGTGTATCCGCTGTACGGCGCGCAGCTGGACATGAAGTTTGCCGAGGCGTCGGAAGGCGAGGGCAAGCGGCTGGCCTTCCTCACGCGTCCGCAACCGCTGCTTCAGCTCGATCCCGCCGAGCACGGCTGGGAACGCTTCGGCCAGGACCACACTGACAATGTCACGAAGCCCTTCCTCGAAGGCGCCTGGATGAACCGCCACGGCAACCGCTACTACCTGCAGTACGCGGCGCCGGGCACCGAATACAACGTCTACGGTACCGGCGTCGTCGTGGGCGACGCGCCGCTCGGTCCGTTCCACTACGCACCGTACAACCCCATCGGCGAGAAGCCGGGCGGTTTCGTCACCGGCGTGGGCCACGGTTCCACGTTTGAAGATGCGCACGGCAACATGTGGAACACCGGCACCTCATGGATAGGCGCCAACTGGACCTTCGAACGACGCATCGGGCTCTATCCGTCGGGTTTCCATACGGACGGCCAAATGTGGATCGACACGCGCTTCGGCGATTTCCCGCATCGCATGCCCGACCATGCACTGAAGGAAGGCGAGGACACCTTCACTGGATGGATGCTGCTGTCGTATCACAAGAAGGCCACGGCTTCGTCGTCGCTGCCCGATCATCCGGCCTCGACCACCACGGACGAAAATCCGCGCACGTTCTGGGTCGCCGCGAACAACACGGCCGGCCAGACGCTCACGGTCGATCTGGGCGGCGAGCGCACGGTGCGCGCCGTGCAGGTGAACTTCGCGGACTATCGATCCGGCCGCTACGGCGATGCGCCCGACATCGTGACCCAATTCGTGCTGGAAGGATCGCGCGACGGCACGCACTGGAGCACGCTGGCCGATCTGTCGCACGAAACACGCGATCGCGCCAACGCCTATGTCGAACTCGATCAGGCGGCACGCGTGCGCTACGTGCGCTATGTCCACAAGCACGTGGGTGCACACACGCTGGCCATTTCGGATCTGCGCGTGTTCGGCAATGCCGATGGTGCGCTACCCGCCGCGCCGACCCTGGTGTCGGCCAAGCGAATGAGCGACACGCGCGACGCCGAGATCGTGTGGACGCCGGTGCCCGGTGCCGTGGGCTACAACGTGCGTTGGGGCCTGGCCGCCGATCGCCTGCACTCCACCTATCAACGCTTCGCCGATCAGCCGACGCGCCTGCTGCTGCACTCGTTGAACAAGGGCGTGGATTACGTTGTGGCGGTGGAAGCGTTCGATGAGCACGGCGTATCGGTTCTTTCGGCCGTGAAGAGCCTGCCCGCGGGCGAGTGATCAGCCTTCCAGCGTCTGGCGCAGCTGCTGCAAGGCCGGCAGCAGCGCCTCGGGCTGGCGCAGCGACTTGCGCGCGGCGCCAATGGCCTGGCGCACGCGTCCTGGCGTTTCTCCGCGCACGATCACATCGATCACCGGGGTACGGCAGGCCAGCAGCGTGTCCACCCAGTCGGCCGGTTGCAACGTCCGGAAACGGTGCGTGAACCGACGCGCGGCGCGGAACGGCGCGGCCATGTCTTCCAGTTCGTCCAGCGTCCTGGCCACGCGTGCGGGCAGGCGCTCGGCGGTGGCCGGGTCGGTCGCTTCCGCCATGGCGGCCAGCGCGTCGGCCAGCCTTCGACGCAGCACATCGCTGGAACGCACCGGCAACACCCACCATGCCGAGGCCAGGCCAATCGCGGCGCCAATCACGATCTCTTCGAGCCGCAACCACAACAGCGTGCCCGGCGGCTGCGGCTCAAAGCCTTGCAGCAGTGCCAGTGCCAGCGTGACGAACAGCGCCCACCACGCATAACCCAGCGGACGCAGCCACACGCCGAAGAACAGTGCCACGAGAATCAGCACGCCCGTCGTCGATGGATTGGCACCGGTGTGGATCGTCAACGACATCGCCAGCACCGTGCCCACTGCGGCACCCGCGACGCGCAGTCCGCTCTTGTAGGCCACATCCAGTCGCCCTCGATTGCCGCTGTTGACGATGAAGGCCGTCAACACGATCCACGCCCAGCGCTCCTTGAAGAACAGGTAACCGACCACGAACGACAGCGCCAGCGCCACGGCCATCTGGATGGCCATACGCGTGCTGGCGACAGGCCGCATGCCGCCCTCCTGCGCGGGCGCTGCAGGCGCATGCTCCAGCGCGCGCACCGGCGGCAACAAACGCATTCGACGCGCAAGCAGGTGGAAGACCGTGACCCACAGCAGCGAAAGCAGCGCCACGGCCACCGGCACAAGTACAGCGGGGAGCACGCCGTTCGACGATGCGCGGATATGCGGCAGCGTCAACAACGTCACGAACGGAAGAGCGATCAGGCGTCCCGCGCGACGCGCCATCGAGCCGAACCGACGCAACCAGATGGAGAGAAACATGCCAGCCACGAAGGCCAGCGCACCCACCCATGGCGTGTGACGCAGCAACAGACCCACGCCCATCGACACGAAGCCGACCAGCGGCAACACGACGACAGCTTCCAGCCGCCCACGCAGATCGCGATCCATATGGCTGCGCGACAACGACAGACTCAAGACCACCGCCAACACCGCTGAACCGCCGCCCGGCGCGATCTCAAGCGTGCAAAGCAGCGTGGCCAGCGCCGCCAGCATGGTCACCACCGCTTCCACCAGCGGCTGCAACAGGACCGACCCGCGCGACCGAGCCATGCGAATCCATGCGGGCAGAGCGTCGGTCATAGGGACTGGGATGGGCCGTGTGAGGGCGCCACTATAGATCGACAGGCGAAGGTTAAGAAGGCGCGCAACTCGCGGCAAAGATTCTCGGTCTAGCATCTTCAGCACCGACGGCCTCGACTATCTGACCGACAACATCGGCAACCTAGAGTTCGTCGAGCGTCTGGACGGCTATAGTTGTTCTGGCCGGAAGAGCGACCGGATGTGATTCGCGAGCAGGCGCTCAGGCTATGGAAGACCGACTGACTTGCGGTCTTCATCGCTCTATAGGGGGGCGCTCGGAAGGATTCAGAGGAAACAACGTTTCGAAAGAACATCATGGTGCGCAAGTTTTCGCGCGACATGCTTTGCGCATTTGACGTCGCAGCAATACGGACCATGACGTCCACTGAGATCAAGAAGTTTTTGCGGATTATCTTGGGCAAATGAGTTACGTGTCGTGCAAATTTTCGAAAAGTGATTCGATGCAGGTCTTTCCTAAACTTTTTCCGCGAGTCCTGGATTAGTCCTAGTAAGAGGTGCGCCACGGTGGCCGCCTCCAACTTTGGGAGCAGGGCGATGGTGGCAGTGATCAGCGGGAACGGTCTGGGCCTGGGTAACACGTCGTTGACGCAGTTGGGTCTGGCGCAAGGCGGCGCGGCAAACCTGGGTCAGGCGGCTAACGGTGCTTACGTCAACACCGCCACCGGCAACCTGGTTCTGCAGAGCAACGACGAAGGCCTGCTGTTCGACGGCCTGCCGCTGAACGTGCTCCGCACCTACAACAGCTTGGGCCAGCTCAACGGCAACGACGGCTGGAGCTACGGTTTCAGTCGCAACGTGAGCGGCCTGACTGGAACGCGCGACACCGCCGGCAGCACCATTACCCGCATCAACGACGACGGCTCCGCGGTCGTCTACACCTACAACACCAGCTTGGGCCTTTACACCAGCACCGACCAAAGCGGTACGGTGGACACCTTAAGCTGGGACGCCACCTCGTCCACCTGGACCTGGACCGACACGGCCGACAACCAGCAAGAAACTTACGATGCTATCGGCGAGCTCACCACGCTGACCGACACCAGCACCGGCGCCAGCTACAGCTTCAGCTACAGCAACGGCCAGTTGAGCCAGATCGTAGCTGGCGACGGTGACACCCTGATCTTCGGCTACAACACCAGCAGCCAGCTGATCAGCCTGTCGATCCAAGAAGTGCCGCCCGGGCAGACCGGCGCGGTGACGCGCCAAATGGTGAGCTACGGCTACGACAGCCAGGGCCGCTTAAGCACCGTCGCCACCACGCTGGGCTCGGACACCGACAGCACCAGCAACAGTTACACCACGACCTATACGTATCAGGACACCACCGATCTGGTGGCCTCGGTGACGCAAAGCGACGGCACTACGGTCAGCTACTCTTATACGCAAGATACCCAAGGTGCGTATCAAGTCACTGGCATTACCACCGGCACCGGCGCGGCGGCGCAAAGCCTCACCCTGAACTACGGCACCGACAACACCACTGTCACCGACGGCCTGGGGAATGCCACCCAGTACCAGTACAACGCGAGCGGGGAGCTGACTGCGGTGATTGCCCCGGCGATCAACGGCTCCTCCCCGACCAGCACCTATACCTACGACGCCAATGGCAACCTGTTAACCAGCACCGATCCAGACGCCAACGTCACGAGCTATAGCTACGATGCCAACGGCAATCTCTTGAGTGTGGAGGATGGCGCGGGCAATACCGTCAGCTACACGTACGATGCCAACAACCAGGTCACCAGTCAGACCACCTACACCGCACCGGCACAAGGCGAGGTGGGGCAGAGCGGTTATGTCGCCCCCAGTGACGCCCAGACCACCTATTACGTATATAACGCCAACAACCAATTGGCCTACACCATCGATCCGCTGGGCAACGTCAGCGAGAACGACTACATCGCGATCGATGGCCTGAGCGAACTGATCAGCAGTCGTCAGTACCTGGGCGCAACCTACAGCACCAGCGGAGGCAGCCCGAGTAGTCCGCCGAGCCTGGCTGCACTGCAAAGCTGGGTAGCCAGCAGCGCGGTGCAGACCACGCTAAGCCAAGGCACACGCATCGACTACAGCTACGATGTGCGCGGTCAGTTGGCCACACAAACGCAGTACGACACGGTCAACAGCAGTGGCACCGGTGTGCAGACCCTCGGCACGGTGATCACCACGACCACCTACGACGCACAAGGGCGTCTCCTGCAAACCAGCACCGAGAGCGGCGCCAACCGCACGACCTTGCAGATCACCAACTACATCTACGACGGCCTGGGTCGTTTGATCGGCAAGACCGATCCGCTGGGCAATGTCACCAGTTACGTGTACACCGACAACGGCAGCAACGACACATTGGTGATCACCCAGGCCAACGGTCTGATCACCACCCAGGTGCGCAACAGCGCAGGGCAGGTACTCGGCCATACGCAATCGGCCAGCGGCCAGGCCAGCCGCGCGACGAGCTACCTGTACAACGCTGACGGCGAGCAAGTCGCGGCGATCGATCCTAGCGGTGCGGTGACCTACACGTTCTACAACGCCGATGGCGAGGTCAGTGGCACCGTCGATGGCGACGGCAATGTCACGGCGTATACCCACGATGCCGATGGTCGTGTCATAAGCACCACGCAGTACGCGACGCCCAATACAACGGTAAGCACATGGATCAGCGGTGGCGGACTCACCGCCAGCTATCCGGTAAGCCTGCCAGTCCCCACCAGTACCGCGAACGATCGCACGACCACGTCTATCTACAACGAGGCGGGTCAAGTGGTTGCCACGATTGATCCCGCCGGCAACGTAACCACCACGACTTACAACGCCGTGGACGATGTGCTTTCCACGACGCAATATGCCAGCGCGCTCACTACGACACAACGCAGTGCGCTGGGCGGCTATCCCACGTTGGCCGCGTTGCAAGTCGATCTGGCCGCCAATGCGAATAACCGCGCCACGCTGACTATTTACGACGCCGACGGTCATGCGGTCGCCACGATCGATGCGGCCGGCAATGTCATCGTGACGACCTATAACGCGGCGGGCGAGGCGGTGCTCAGCACGACGTATGCGACGGCCCTGACAAGCAGCCAGCTCAGCAGCTTGGGCGACGCACCGACGCTTGCAGCACTGCAGGCCGATATCACGACCAGCACACAAGACCAGACGACACGCAATTACTACGACGATGACGGACGCGTAGTAGCCGGGATCGACGCGGACGGATATCTCACCACGACGGCGTACGACGAGACCACCGATATCACGACGACCACGCGTTATGCGACGGCGCTCACCAGTAGCCAGCTCAGTGCCCTGAACGGTACCGAGAGCGTGGCCGCGTTGGTGGGCTTTCTAGCTAGCGACACCGCCAATGAGCAGAGCAGCGTCAGCACCGACGGCGATGGCGAGGTGACCAGTCGTACGGCCGCCGATGGCACAGTGACCACCTACACCTACAACGGTGTCGGCCAGGTGTTGAGCACCATCGTCACGCCGACCAGCGGGCAGGGCACTGCCCGCACCACGAGTGCGACCTACGATGCCTTCGGTAACGAACTCACCGCCACCGATGCGGCGGGTGCGACCACTACGTACGTGTACAACGCGCAGGGTCGGCCCATCGAAGCTACCGATGCGGATGGCAATAGCACGTGGTCCTACTACGACGCCGACGGCCACCTGCTCTATACCGTGCAGGGTCAGCCCAGCGGCAGCACGCTCAACGCGGTGGGCAATGTCACGGCGTATGCGTACAACGCCTTCGGTGAAATGGTCAGCAAGACCACTTATGCGGCATCACTGACGCTGAGCACTGGTAGCAGCAGCGGAAGCACACTCAATCCCACCGGGGCGACGAGTGCACAGGTCGCCACCGCCATCGCTGCGCTCAGCGCTGTGATGGGCGACGCCAGCCGCGTTACCTCAACGACATACACCACCGTTGGCCAAGTCGCCACCGTGACCGATGGCGATGGTTACGAAACGGCCACCAGCTACGACGCCTTCGGCGATGCAATCCAGGTCCAGCAACAATTAAGCCAACCGGGCAGTGCGCTGAGTGCCAGCAACAGCACGATCACGGATGTCACCTACGACAACCGTGGCGAGCAGATCGGCGCGACGCAGGCCGTCGGCACTGCGGTCGCACAAACCGGCTCCCAGACCTACGATGCGTTCGGCCGTGTGACCAGCCGCACCGATGGTAACGGCAACACAATCACCTACAGCTACGACAACCTGGGTCGTCAGGTCTCGACCAGCCAAACGGTGCAGGGCAGTGGGCGCACCACGCAAACCACCTACGATGCCTTCGGCAACGTGTTGACCGAGACGGATGCGCTGGGCAACACCACCTCGTACAGCTACAGCATCGCCGCCCACGCCACCACCGTCACCACGCCCGATGGCGTGACGATGACCAAGGCGAAGGATGCCTACGGCGATACGGTGAGTGTGACCGATGGTGGCGGTAACTCCACCACCTACACGTACGACGCTGACGGACGCCTGCTCACCACCAAGGATGCACTGGGAAACCTCAGCAGCGACCAGTACGACGCTGAAGGCGACCTGATCCAGACCAGCGATGCCACTGGGCACGTGGTCACCTACACCTATAGCGCCAGCGGTCAGGTGCTGACGAAGACGGTCGATCCCAATGGACTAAACCTAACCACTCGCTACAACCTCGATGCACAAGGCCGGCAACTGAGCGTGACCGACCCGACGGGTGCGGTCACGACGTCCACCTACGACGCCGACGGCAACGTGCTCACGCGGACCAATGCGCTGGGCAGCATCACCACGTATACGTATGACGGCGGTGGCAAGACGCTGACCGTCACCAGCGGCGCTGGTACCGGTGCGGCGATCACCACGCAATATGTTTACGACAACCTGGAGCGCCTGAGTCAAACGATCGTCGACCCGGGTCAGCTCAATCTCACCACCACGTACAGCTACGACGCCGATAGCAACCTAATTGCCAAGACGGATGCCAACGGCAACGTCACGCAATACGTGTACGACCAGGCCGGCGAGCAGATCTTTGCGATCGATCCGACCGGTGCGGTGACGAAAAACACCTACGATGCCGACGGCAGGCTCACTGCCACGCGTGGCTACGCAACTCCCCTCAGCGCCAGCCAACTGAGTGCGCTCGGCAGTGCGCCGACGATCGCGGCAGTGACCGCAGATCTCGCGCCCAGCGCCTCGGATCACTACACGCAGAATGTCTACAACACCGAAGGTCAGGTGGTCTATCAGCTCAGCGGTAGCGCGCTCGACGTCACGCAGTACATCTACGACAATGCGGGGCAGGTGACGCAGACGCGCCAATACGCCACCGCTTTGTCGGGCACCACCGTCAGCACCACCGCGACCGCCGCGACGATCGCCAGCCTGGTCACGCCCAGCAGCAGCGACCTCCTCACCACGACCGTCTACAACGCCGATGGCGAAGCGGTGTATGCGATCGACGGCGCGGGCGGCGTCACACAAACGACCTACGATGCCTCCGGCCGCGTTACTCAAACGAAGGCCTATGCCACTGCGCTCACCGGCGCTCAGCTCTCCAGCCTGGGCGGTACACCGACCTCGGCACAGATCGCGGCGCTGATCACCTCCAGCACGAACGATCGCACGACATACGCCAGTTACAACAATGCCGGCGAGACGATCTACACGGTCAACGCCGCCGGCGCAGTGATGCTGACCACCTACGATGCGGATGGTCGGGTCACCAGCACGGATGCCTACGCCACGCCATTGAGTAGTGCGCAGCTGGCCACGCTGGACAGCGCGCCCACCTCCGCACAAATCGCGGCGCTCGTGACATCCGGCAGCAGCGATCAGATCAGCTACAACGTCTATGACAGCGCGGGAGAGTTGCGTTACAGCATCAACCCGATGGGTTATGTGACGGAGAACCGTTACAACGCGACGGGGCAGGTGACCGAAACGCTCGCCTACGCCAATCCGGTGAGCACGGCGAGTGAAGCGGGTGCATTGCAAGCCGGTACGGCGCTCGGCTGGCTCGACATGCAAGTGGGCGGCACGACGGGGAGCAACCCGGACAGCACCGCCGAAGCCACGTTGAACCTGTACGACGCGGCGGGTCGCGTTGCCTTTGTGGTGCGGCAGAACGGCACGGCGGGGCAAGTGACTGGCTACACCTATGATGCGAATGGCAACGTACTCAGCCAGACGGCGTATGGCAGCACGCTGACGATCAGCACGGGCACATCGCTGAGTGCGCAGTTCACCACCGCGAGTGTGGCCAGTGCGATGGCGGCATTTACGAACAGGGAGATCAATTACACCGTCTACGACGGCGACAACCGTGCGATCTACACGATCAATGCGCTCAATGGCGTCACCCAGAATAACTACGACGGCGTGGGGCGGTTGATCGGAACGCAGCAGTACGCCAATGCGATCACCTTGCCTGGCACGATCAGCGCCACGACGATCGCAGCCGCTGTCACTTCAGCAGGTGGTTCTACGGGTGAGCGCCTCACCAGTGTGACCTACAACAGTCTGGACCAGGTGTTGACCACCAGCGATGCGTTGGGGGTGAACGCCACCTACACCTACAACGCGCTAGGCGAGAAGGTCAGCTACGCCAATCGCGATGGCGATGTCTGGAATTACAGCTACGACAGTGCCGGTCGTCTGGTCCAAACCCAGAGCCCGTCCGTCACCGTGACCACCTACAACGGTACGTTGCAGACCGGCGCGAACCAGAATCTGTACACCACCACTACCTACGATGCGTTCGGCGATGTGCTCAGCACGATTCAGGGTTACGGCAGCAGCGCCAACGCCATCATCAACGTCAGCACAACGTCCTACGTCTATAACACGCTGGGCATGCGCACCCAGATCATCAATGCCCTGGGTGACAGCAGCACCACCATCTACAATGCCCTGGGTCAAGCGGTTGTCAACACGGATGCCAACGACAATCACACTTACAACGTGTACAACGTCGACGGCCAATTGATCGATAGCATTGATGGCAACGGCTACATCACGGCATACACCTACGACGCCTACGGCAACGTCATCACCACCACGCAATATGCCGCCGCGCTTAACACCAGCGCGATCACCGGCTGGAGCGCTGGGCAGCCGCTGAGTGCGGCGCAACTGCAGCAGGGGTTGGTCCCATCAAGCAGTGATCGTACGACCACAACCGCGTACAACCAGCTCAATCAGAAGACACAAGTCGTTCAATCGTCGATCGCTTATGTGCTATCGATGGGCGCGCTGGGCGGCGACGTTACCAACGGCTCACCGACCACAACGTACACCTACGACGCGTACGGCAATGTCACCAGCACGTCGCAACTGGTGCAGGGTGCGTATACATCGGGTTCCACGACCACCCCAGCGATATGGGAAACCACCTACAGCTATTACGACGCGCTCAATCGTGCGGTGATGGTGGTGACGCCGACTGGCAGCTATACCAGTCCGCTAGGCTATGTGACCACCAAGGCATACGACGCCTTCGGCATGGTCAGCAGCACCACGCAGTACGCCCAGGCCATCAGCACCATTGGCATCACCGCTGCCACCGCACCGGGATTGCCCAGTGCAGCCACCCAGGCCAGCGGCGCTGATCGCATCACTAGCTATACCTACGATGCGATCGGCCGCGTGCTGACCGAAACCGATACCGGCGGTTATACCTACACCGGCGGCACCGTGGGTCAACTCAACGGCACTGCTGGCTACAGCATTGCCAGCAGTGTCACGAGCTACAGCTATAACGGCCAGAACCAGGTTCTAGCCGAAACCGTTAATGGCGCGACCACCACCACGATCTACGATGCGCTGGGCCGAGTGCTCAGTGTCACGGCGCCGCCACGCCAAGTATTGGTCGGCAATTGGCAATCGATTCTTGAATCCACTCCTGCCGACGACCTTTCCACCGCGGCGCTCTACATCAGCGTCAGCCCGGTAACGAGCTATGGCTACGATGCGTTGGGTGATGCCGTTAGCACCACCACTTCTGCCGGCGGCCTTACTCAGCAGAGCTACGCCACCTACAGCGCGTTGGGACAGCAGACCGAAAGCGTCGATGCCGAAGGCAACGTGCACAGTACGGCGTACGACGCCAACGGCAATGTACTCGCGCGCAGTTATTTGCTGACAGCGGGCGTCACCGTCACCACCACCAATGCGTACGACGCCGACAACCACCTGCTGAGCACGGCGGTGCAGCGTAGCAACGCCAGCAGCCCCGATAGCTACATCCAGCAGAAGTACAACGCCTTCGGCGAGGTGATTGCGAAGGGTGACGGCAACGCCAGCGGCGCCAATGGCGGTTACGAAGTCCAGTACACCTACAACAACGCCGGCCAGCAGACGGGCTCGCCCAATGGCACCACCGGGGCACTCCACAGCTACGGTTACGACCTGGTGGGCAATCTGGTGCTCGATACCAGCACAATCACTGGCGGCAGCGCCACGGTGTTCACCCAGGACACCTACAATCTCAGCAACCAGTCCATCACGCAGCTGACGCCGACGACGGGCGCGGCTTCCGGCGAAAACAGCGCTGCGATCAGCAACAGCTACGACCGCTGGGGCAACGTAATCGCCAGGACCGATGCCAACGGCAACGTCACCACATATAGGTACGACAGCCAGAATCACCTGGTCGAGGAATCCGAAGCCACCGTCTTGGTGGTCTCGGCATCCGGTGTGTACACGTGGATCACACCGACCAAGACATGGAACTACAACATCGATGGCGAGCTGATGCTCAGCGCCGATGAGAACGGAAACCTTACGCAATACACCTATGATGCCGCCGGTAATCAGACCTTGATGGAAGATGGCGCGAGCGCCAAGACCTATACCGCCTATGATGCATTGGGTCGTGCGGCGGCCACCGAAACGCCACCGGTACAGACCGCGACAGCCACGCTCAGCAACATCAAGTACACCACGTATAACAATCTGAACCAGGTGACGGGGCAGGGTTATTTCCTAGTCAACCCCAACGGCACGTCGCGTAGTCCGATATCGCAGGAAGCCTACGTGCTCAATGCCAATGGCGACCGCATTGCCACCTACGACGGTATCGGCAGCGCCTATCTGCAAAATGGCGACACAGCCAATGCCGCCAAGTATGCAATTACCTACACCTACGACAGCCAGCATCGGGTGCTGTCCAGTACCACGCCGTTGAACGAAACGACCACCTACGTCTACGACGTTAACGGCAACCTGATCCACGAAACCGATGCCGACGGCAACACGCAGAGCTGGGTGTACAACGACTTCGGACAGGTACAAAGCCACGTTGACGAAAGCGGGGCCGCCTACAACTACACCTACGACGCCAACTCGGGGCTGATGACCGGGGAAACCAGCAACTGGACGCCGGGCGGCCCGAGTGGCTCCAACACCTCCACGCTCACCTACGGCTATGAAGCCGGCGGTCAGCTGGCCAGCCTGACCGAAGTGCTGACCAGCGGCAGCAGCAGCCAGACCTCCACGTATGGCTACGGTTACGACGCCTACGGCGATGAAACCCTGGAGACGGCGAGCACGTACGACGGCGGCGGCAACTCGGTAAAGACGCAGGTCGTCGTCAGTTACGACAGCCACAACCGCCTGCAGGAAGTGACCGACGAGAACACGTCGGGCAGTACGCCCGTGGCGACGATGCGTACGGCGTATGTATACGACGCCGACGGCAATCGCCGCGCGGTGTTTGCCAGCAGTGCGTACGACCTGCAAGGAACCTCGAGCACACCGGTCAATGCCACGCCGATTCCGCTCGGCACCCATGCCACCGCCAACACGACCGCGCCAAGTCTCGCGTCCGCCCTGGCCAATCAAACGGCAACACTAAGCGGTGCAAGCTTTGCGGCCATGAGCTACAGCACGGCGGCCAACTTCAGCGACCCGCTTGGCATGGGCTTGACCTACACCGCAACAGGTCTGCCGAGCTGGTTGAGCATCAACACCACCACTGGCGTCATCAGCGGCACGCCGCCCACACCCACGGCGCCGGCCAGCTACACCGTCACGGTTACCGGCATGGATGTGCTGGGCTACAGCGTCAGCAGCAGCTTCACGGTGACCGTGCCGACGGTGAGCCCGGTGTTCAACAGCGCACCGGCGGCCCAGACTGCACAACCGGCCGTCGCTTGGAGTTACGTGGCGCCAGCAGCGACCGATGCCAACGGCTACGGTGTGACCTATAGCGCGAGTGGCATGCCCCCGGGCATCAGCTTCAACGCGACCACCCACACGTTCAGCGGCACGCCTTCCACCGGCGGCGCCTATACGGTGACCTATACCGCCACGCCCGGCACCGGTTCCGCCACCACGACCACATTCACGATCACGGTGCCTTACGCCACGCCGGTGTTCAGCGGCGGTGTCAGCAACCAGACCGTGCAACCGGGCACCTCGCTGAATTACCAGGCGCCCGCGGCAACGGATGCCAATGGATATGGCGTCACCTATAGCGCCACCGGTATGCCTCCCGGCATCAGCTTCAATGCAACCACGCGAACGTTCAGCGGCTCTTTGACGGCGAATGGCACGTGGACGGTGACGTACAAGGCCACCCCCAATGCAGGGTCGGGCGCTTCCGTGTCGGAAACATTCAACATCACCGTGCCCACGGTGACGCCGGTGTTCAGCGGTGGCATGGCGAATCAATCGGGCACCGCGACATTGGCAGCGAACGCGTACACCGCACCCGCAGCGACCGATGCCAATGGTGCCAGTATCACGTATAGCGCCAGCGGTCTGCCGCCCGGTATCAGTTTCAATGCCTCGACTCGTGTGTTCAGCGGAACGCCGACCACGGCGGGAACTTACACGGTGACCTACTCCGCTAC
Organism: Dyella kyungheensis; assembly: GCF_049913195.1. Lineage (GTDB taxonomy): Bacteria > Pseudomonadota > Gammaproteobacteria > Xanthomonadales > Rhodanobacteraceae > Dyella > Dyella kyungheensis. The sequence continues at coordinate 87,623 of NZ_CP183983.1, forward strand.
GGCCAGTACGGGATCCGTTGCCTCGGCCACCTTTACGTTCACTGTGAATGCGGCGTCGCCACCGGTATCCATAGGTGGCCCGAGTCCGGCCAATTTTACCTTTGGCAGATCCGCCACGGCGCAGCCCCTTATCTTCACCAATCCGATGGGGCGTGCGCTTGTCTATTCGATTTCCTGGCCGACGGGAAATATTGTTGCCCACCTCACCATCAATAGCTCGGGTGTACTCGTTTACTCTCCGCCAGCTGTCAATAACGGTGTTGGTGGAGATTACATACTCAGCATCACAGCGACCGATCTGGTCGATGGCTTGTCTGACACACAAAATGTCCAGGTCGTCGTAGCGTCAGGTTCGCAGGCGGCCGTTGTCGTCCAGTCGGCGGCGGTAGCATCCGCCGCTACGCCTGCAGTCATTCCGGCCGCTGCACCCGCGCCGTCGCCCACCCCCAACGTGCAGGCAGACTGGTTCACCTACGACGCCGACAACCGTGTACTGGTGGCCGATGGCAGCCTGCAAGCTGGCAGCATCAACATCAACAACGGCATCAATTCCGGCGCCAACGTCTACGATGCGGCCGGCGACATCATCCAGTACATCTCGCTCAACAGTTCCGGTCAGCAGACGGTTCAAAAGAACTACTACAGCCAACTTGGCCAGCTCTCGATGGTGCAGACGACGGCTCCGGGAGGCACCACCTTCGGCGGCTACGAAAGCCGCAGCTACGATGCCGATGGCCGCCTGGTCCAGGATGTGATCTTCAACGCGCCAGGCAGCGAGGAAACCACTACCTCCGGCAGCTTCAGCGATGCCGGCTGGGTGCGGACCGACACGATCTATACCTACAACGCCGATGGTGAATTGACCGACCAAAGCGAATATGCGGAAGAGTCGGCAGCAAACCTGATCAGTTCCTACGGCAGCAATGTCGCTACCAGCACCTATGCGAACGAAGACAAAGTTGCACCGACCGGTCTGCCAACCGTAGGCGCGACAACGGACGGCCCGGCGTTGTACTTGGTCACGGAAAACAGCTACGTCGCGGGCAGCGGTTATGGCTACGATGCCGATGGCAACGTGCTGGGCTATCACACCATCACCGGTACCGAAGGCACTGTTGCAAATAGCAGCCCAACCGGCGCCACGGTGGGCTATCAGAACGTCTACGTCAGACAGAACGGCCTGTTGTTGAGTACGACCACGCAAGTGGCGGCGTCGGGCAGCAACACCGTTACGACCAGCAACACTTACAACGATCTGGGCGATCTGGCCGTCACCACGGGCCTTGTCAACGGCGTCACGCAAACCCAGGACATGGCGTATACCGCGGGTGGCCAACTCTTGCAAATGAGTACTGCCAGCAGCGGTACTTCCACCTATACGTACTACGCACCCGTGAACGAGCAGCAGTTGGGCAGCGTCACTTCAGCCGGTGCGATCAATGTGCTCAGTACCACCGGTGGCTTCAGCAACAGCAGTAGCGGCACGCAGAGCTATACGGTGCAAGCCGGCGATACGTTGCAGTCCCTGGCGCAGGAAATCTACGGCGACAGCAACTATTACTACATCTTGGCGCAGGCCAACGGACTGTCACCCTCCGCCGCACTATCCGCTGGCATGGTGCTGCATATCCCACAGGTCACGACCTCTGCCAACGCGTACAACACCTATCAGCCGTACTCGACAGGCAGCGACATCAGTGGCGGTGCGGCTGGTCTGGAAACAGCTGCTGCAATCATCGCGACGTCGATCAATGCCATCTTCAACCAGCAATCGACGATAGCGCAGACCGTGGCGCAGATCGAAGCGCAGGCCAAACAGGAAGCGGCGATCCAGCAGCAGATCGAGCAGGAGCTGGCGGAAGCGAACCAGGCCAAGCAAGCCGCAGCGCAGGCCCAGCAAGCGGCGACACAGGCCGCGGCGAATGCCGAGCAAGCTCAGCAACAAGCACAGCAGGCGCAGCAAGCTGCCATGCAGGCCCAGCAACAGGCAAAACAAGCGCAACAACAGGCCCAGCAGGTGCAGCAGCAAGCGAACGGGGTGGCGCAGCAGATCCAGCAAGCCCAGCAGCAAGCGTGGCCGACCGTCGCCCAGGCGGAGCAAGAAGTCGCGCAAGCGAACAAGGCCGTGGATGAGGCAGGGTCGGTTGCTGCCCGGAACGCGGCACTCGCCGCGTTGTCGACACCTGCCATGCTCTACGCCGAAGAAATAACAAATTCAGGCTACTTAGGTTATGGAAAATATATGGGCGAACGTCAGTCCGCCCCCACGTCTGGCGTGTACGGCCCACCGGATGGCCTGCAGGGCGAAGACAGCGATGGAATAGACGTGGTCGACAATCCAAGTAGTGGTGATAGTGGTGATAGTGGTTATGGTGGTGACAGCACCTGGGTCCCCCCAGGTTACAGCCTGGCGACCGGGGGTGATGGAGCGCAGCAGAGCGGCGGGTCGAACGGTAATTTTAGTAGCCTCAATGACGCCTTTGGCGACACCGATGCCAATGACACGGATGGTGCGTGGGCCAATTACAGTCTGGCGACGGCGGATGGCGATCAAACTGGACTCGATCAGGATTGGAATGATCTGGCCAGTCAATATTCGTCACTGGAAACACAAGCCAGCGGCCTGATCGCACAGTCATCCTCACTGCTGACGCAGTCCAGCGACTTCACGTCGCAATATACGTCGCTGCTGCAGCAATCAAGCGATGATCAGACGCAGAGCAGTACGGATCAGAACGACTACAACGCGGCGCAATCGCAGTATGCGGCGTCGCAGGGTCAGCTGAGCCAAGCTCAGGGGACGCTCGCACAGTTGAATAGTGACCTCGGGAATGCGCTGGCAAATAGCGACACTTCCGATGCCGCGATGGGGCAATTCGTGAGTAGTGGTCCGTCTGTCGTTGCTTCTGACTGGCAAACGGTTTACGACACTTTCGGCACCGTGCGTCCGGGTTCTTCGGGAGACTCGAGTAACTCCGTTCAAATGCAGGGCCCTGACAGCTCGAGTTCCCTAATCGGAATTTCCGTCTATCAGGGGCTTGGTGAAGGCATGAGTGGGTATGACCTCGCTACCGCTGGTACGGGGGGAGGAATGACTTCGAGTGACGCTACCTTGTCCTCTGATCCCAACGCTGCAAGTTCTGGACAAAGTGGCCCACAGCTCCTGGGGAATGTCACCAGCCGGAATGGTGAGCAGGACTATATAGAGAATGCCTCAGACTGGACGCAAGGAGCCCTGTCAATTGACTGGGGCACTGGAGCACTGCCATCCATAGGAACCGGGTCCTTTTCGTTCGTGGCCGCTAGCTCAGCTACCATCGTAGATCCGGTGACCGTGACCGTAGATCCGTTGGCTCAGGCGGCTCTTGAATATAGTGGTGGCAAGGACTGGATCGCAGCACTCAGCGCAGGTTCTGATGCCCCAAATTCGAAAGCCGATCTCATCAGGTCCATTGGTGACGTCATTGCGTCGGGGGAGGGAGGTTATGAGTCTTACAACACGGGTCAAAAAGGCGTGCCAGATGGCAGGACTGGTCATAGTTTTTACAGCCGCCCCGCAGGTACCGTGACGGGCAAGACAATTAATGAGATCCTTGCGACGGAATCCCTTCCTGGAACAGATGTAGGGCGGTTCTTCGCGACCGGAAAATATCAAACCACCATTCCCACGCTGCGCCAAGCGGTCGGTGCCATGAATTTGAGCGGTAATGAGTTATACGATGCATCGATGCAGGAGCAAGTATTCGCAGACTTTCTATTTACTAAGGCGGGCAAAGGTGGGTTAGGTAGCTATGTGAATAACGGTGTCGGAACGATCGATGACGCGCAATATGCAGCGGCACACGAATGGGCATCAATTGCTGCACCTGCTGGAATGAAGATTAGTGACGGCCGCATTTCCGATGGGACTCTTTCGTATTACGAGTCAATAAAAAATCACGCAAGTATGACTAGTACGGCAGCTCTGCGAAATTTGTTATCGACCATCGGCAAATAACGGATTCTATATATGAATATTAGATTTGTTGCTTGGGTTGCACTGTTTTTGAGTGTTCAATCTATTGCTGCGTCAAATCCGAGCAATAACCACCCTTTTGCCAGGGTCGACATGGTTTACAAGAGCAATGGCTGCTCATTTCCCTACAGCCCAGTTAATTATTGTGACGAGAAACATGTGAGGGAATTTAAAGATGTCCTGGCCAGCACATTAAGCAACTTCAACGGGCACTATATCGTCGTCACTCCATCGGAGTGGCCGGCGTACCATCAAAAGTCTGTTGTCGCTTTAGATGTTTTGACTGGCGTGGCCATTCCCCTTCCCATAGATGCCTATTCGGGACCAATAGATGCAAATGGCAAAGTTGCCGGAGAGGGCGGAATTGAGTATCGACGCGACTCCGACACAATGTGCATAAACGGCACTATCTTGGTCTACAGGGAACTTCAAGAGGGTGAGTTTTGCTTTACGCTCAAAGAAAATAAATTTATTGGCCATCACACTGAATATATGGAAGCAGTTAATTGAACGCTTTATTACTAAGATCAAGATTGGGGTCAGGCTCGACTTTCCCTGCTATCGGGCCAGGTTCACCTCCTCAATGTAGAGGCCGCCGAGAAACGCCCGTGTTACGCGGGCGTTTCTCTTTATGATGGCCTTCGGTTTATCTATGGGGCGCCTTGTGTCCATCACTGATGACCTACATGTGATCGGCCAATAGGTGCGCGCTCGATGTCCACGCGGAGGCGACCTTGCGCGTGTCCAGTTTCGCTCGACATACTGGGCAATCAATAGCTAAAGAACGTCGAGAATTGGTCGATCTATAGTTCTTCGAGGCGAGCGTCAAATTAATGGCTTGTACGAAAATACATTTATCGGCAGCCTTCTTGGTGGTCTTGGTATCCAGATTGGCGAAACGTCCGCCCAATGGCCGCGCGGTACGAGTGTTGACCCAAAGTCTGTGCCGTTGAGGCTTCAACCGCATGGACTATGCGTGGCGACGAACGTCAGAGTTCGTCCATCTACCGGCGAACGAGCTAGGTCAGTCGAGAGATTGGCGGAACTAGCTTGCTGTGATCCCATGGTTTGTGCGCCATTGCCAGATCGCGGACACCTGACAAGGCTAGATCGGACCTCGCCAACAAAAGTCGTCAATGGCCCATGGTGAACCCGAATCGCGGGTTGGATTCGCAAGGTAGATTATTGGACATTGAGGACTACTTTGCCCTTTGACCGTCCTGTTTCGACATAAGCAAGGGCTTCATTAGCCGACTTGAAGGGAAACACTCGATCGACCACGGGACGGATGGCTCCGGCCTCGATGAGTCGGGTGATCTCACGTAGCTGTTGCCCATTGGACCGCCTGAAGAGAAACGAGTACTTCAGGTTTCGGCGCATCGCTTCCTTCCTCACTTTTGAACTCAACAAGCGGATGACGAGGCCGACGAACCAGGGCGCTCCGATGTCTTTTGCGAATGAGGGATCCGGCGGGCCGGAGATCGATATGAGGGTTCCACCCGATTTCAGCACACGAAGGGATTTCCCCAGCGCGGTTGTGAAACTAGGGCCGGAGTGCACTCCCCTATTTCTCTGAGTGCCTTGAAGCTCCAAAGTTAGTGCGCTCGCCAAACTTCAAGGTTTGTTAAAGGGGCCCAAACTTGGGAGTTTGTTCACAATCGCCGGCCCTGAGGACGCATTGCAACATCTTTCATTGCACCAACTGATCGCAAAGTCCATCATGGTGCAATGAACGATACGGCAACCCGGGCGTGGGCGGAGCCGTTGGCGACCGGGGTGGCGCTGGCGGATGAGGGGTTGCGCCTGTTGTGGGTGAATCCGGCGCTGGCGGAGTTGCTGGACATCGGTCCGCGGAGCGCGGTGGGCCAGTCGCTCGCGGTGTTGTTGCATCGGCCGGCGTGGATGGCTTTGGCGGAACGGGCGTTGCGGGAGCCGTCGCCGCATCAGTTGCGCGGCATCGATATTCCTTCGGTGCGGGGCGAGACGGTGCGGGTGGATGTGTCGATGCAGCGACTGGCCAGTGGCGAGTTGCTGCTGGAAGTGCATGCGTTGGCACCGCCGGCCGCATCGGATACACCGCTGTCGGCCACGCTGCGCGGCTTTGCGCATGAGGTGAAGAATCCGCTGGCCGGTTTGCGTGGCGCGGCGCAGTTGCTGCAGCGGCGCGTCGAGGACGAACAGCTGCGCAATCTTGCAGGGCTTGTTATCGCTGAAGCTGATCGCCTAGCCGCGCTCGCCAATCGCCTGCTGCGTCATGACGGCGCCGCCGCGCAGCTCGGCGAGGTGAACATCCATCAGCAGCTCGAACGCTTGGGTGACCTGCTGCTGGCCGAACCCTCGCCGCCAACGCTGCGCCACGACTACGATCCCAGCCTGCCGGACATCTACGGCGATGCCGATCGCCTGTTGCAGTTGCTGCTCAACCTCGCGCGCAATGCGATCGAGGCCGGCGCAACGACGCTGACATTTCGTACGCGCGCCGAGCCGGCCGTACGTCTGGGCGAACGCATGGCACGCATGGCGCTGCGTGTGGACGTGATCGACGACGGTCCGGGTGTGCCCGAGCCGCTGCGCGATACCTTGTTCGAACCGCTGGTGTCGGGACGCGCCGATGGTAGCGGCCTCGGGCTGGCGCTGGCGCGCGAGATCGCCCGCGAACACGGCGGCGAATTGCGCCACGTGGGGCGCGCGGGTGAAACCACTTTCTCACTGTACTTGCCGATGGGGCACGCGCATGACTGAGCCACGCTCCGAGATCTGGATCGCCGACGACGATCGCGGCGTACGTTTCGTATTGGCCGAGGCGCTACGCGATGCGGGTCTGCAGGTGCGCGAATTCGGCGATGCCGAAGAAGTGCGCGAGGCATTGCGTTCCGCCTCGCCCGCCTTATTGGTCACCGACGTGCGCATGCCGGGCGAAGGTGGGCTGGCGCTCATTGCCGCGCTGAAGGCGCAAGGCGTGGGACCGGTGATCGTGATGAGCGCGTTTACCGATGTCGCCACCACAGCGGCGGCGTATCGCGCCGGCGCGGTGGATTATCTCGCCAAGCCGTTCGATCTCGATCAGGCGGTGGCTGCCGTTCAACGCGCGCTGGCTGATGTACCGTCAACGACTGCGGCGCCGGCCGCAGCTCCTGCGCCGACGCATGCCTTGCTCGGCGAAAGTCCGGCGATGCGCGAAGTGTTCCGCCTGATTGGTCGCGTAGCGGCGAGCGATCTCAATGTGTTGATCACCGGCGAAACCGGTACCGGCAAGGAACTGGTGGCGCGTGCGTTGCATGATGAAAGTGCGCGACGCGGCAAGCCGTTCGTCGCGCTCAACACGGCTGCCATCCCCAATGAACTGCTGGAAAGCGAATTGTTCGGCCATGAGGCCGGCGCTTTCACCGGCGCCAGCCGTCGTCACGCCGGTCGCTTCGAGCAGGCGGAAGGCGGCACCTTGTTCCTCGACGAAATCGGCGACATGCCGCTGGCCTTGCAGACGCGTCTGCTGCGCGTGCTGGCCGGTGGCGAGTTCTACCGTGTCGGCGGGCGCGAACTCATTCGCGGCAACGTGCGCATCATTGCCGCCACCCATCAGGATCTGGATGTGCGCGTGGCGGCGGGACAGTTTCGTGCTGACCTCAAGCATCGCCTGGACGTGGTGCGCATCGAACTACCGCCGTTGCGCCAGCGTCGCAGCGACGTCCCTCTACTGGCACAGCATTTCCTGGCCAGCGCGGCGCAGGAACTTCGCCTGCCGCCCAAGCGTTTCTCCAAGGCGGCATTAAAGGCGGTGGGACAGCGCGATTTTCCCGGCAACGTACGCGAGCTGGAGAACCTGTGCCGTCGCCTGGCGGTGATTGCGCCCGGCAACGAGATTCTTCCTTCGGATCTCGGTGCGAGCACGTCCGCCAGCAGCTCCGGCGGTTGGACCGATGCGTTGCGCGAATGGGTCGCGCAGGCACTTTCCGATGGCGAAGTGGATATCCATACGCGGGCACGCGAAGCGCTCGACCAGACTTTGTTGCAGGTGGCATTGGAAGCCCATGAAGGTCATCGCCAGCACGCCGCGGCGGCGCTGGGCGTCGGCCGCAACACCCTCACACGCAAGCTTGGCGCGTCGCGCACGCGTCGCCCGTCCAAATCCTGAGAGACCCGTCATGAGCATCACCATTCGCATCGCCACTCGCGATGACATCACGCACATCGCGCATTGGAATAGTGCGATGGCGTGGGAAACTGAGCGTAAAGTTCTTGAGCCCGCTGTGATCACGCGCGGCGTCACCGCCGTGTTCGACGAACCACGCCGAGGTTTCTACCTCGTAGCCGAGCGTGCCGGTGAACCCGCTGGCTGCCTGTTGATAACCTACGAATGGAGCGACTGGCGTGCTGGCGACTTCTGGTGGATCCAGAGCGTGTACGTGGTGGAGTTGGCGCGTCGCGAAGGCGTGTTTCGGCAGCTCTATGAAGACGCCAAGCAGCGTGCGAAGCAATCCGGTGCGGTGGGTTTACGGCTGTACGTGGAAACGGAGAACGAGCGCGCGCAGCGTACGTATACCGGGCTGGGCATGGAGCGGTGTCATTACTTCATGTACGAAGCGGAGTTTTGAGGGGCCCACGTCGCGCACAAGTGCGCTCCCACAGAAGGCGCGCCTTGCTTAAGCAGGCAGCAATTGCTGGCTGAATTGTTCCGGCGGTATCGCGGTGCCGAACAGGAAGCCCTGCAGCAGTGAGCAGCCGGCGCGGCGCAGGTGCTCCGCCTGGGCGAGCGTTTCCACGCCTTCGGCGACCACGCTCATGTCCAGTCCGCGCGCCATGGTGATGATGGCGTCGGTGATGGCGGCGTTGTCCGCGTCGGTGGCGATGTCGCGCACGAAGGTGCGATCGATCTTCAGCGCATCGATGGGGAAATACTTCAGGTACGACAGGCTGCAATAACCGGTGCCGAAATCGTCCAGCGCCAGGCTCACGCCCAGGTCCTTGATGCCCTGCATGAGCGCGCGGCTCTGGTCGCCCGCGGACATCACCATGCGTTCGGTCAGTTCGAGTTCGATCAGGGAGGGCGGCAGTTGCGCCTCCTCCAATGCGGTCTTCAGCGTGGCGTGGAAGCCCGGGTGCTGGAACTGCGGCGCGGCCACGTTCACCGCCACCACGATGGATTTCCCGGCGCGATGCCAGGCACCCGCCTGGCGACACGCTTCGCGAATCACCCATTCGCCGATGGGCACGATCAGGCCGCTTTCTTCCGCTACCGGAATGAACTGGTCGGGCATGTAGACGTCGCGACCGTCCACCTGCCAACGCAACAACGCCTCGGCGCCGACGATGACGCCAGTGCGCGCATCAACCTTCGGCTGGTAGTGCAGGTGCAGATCGCCTCGCTTGAGCGCCTTGCGCAGATCCTGCTCGATGCGCAGACGTGCTGCGGGCAGCTCGCTCATCTGCGAAGTGAAGAAGCGATAGTCGTTGCGCCCCTTCATCTTTACTTCGTACATGGCGACGTCGGCGTTGCGCAGCATCGCTTCGGCATCGAGCGCATCGTCGGGATAGACGCTGATGCCCACGCTGTAAGTGATGTTGAACTCGCCCATCTTGCTGGCGGGCGACGCCTGCCACAGCCGCATCAGCTTTTCGCACAGCTGGCTGGCGCCGGAGCGGCCATCCACGTGCGACAGCAGCACCACGAATTCGTCGCCGCCGATGCGGCTCACGGTGTCTTCGTTGCGCAGATGATGGCGCAGGTGCGCAGCGAACGAACGCAGCAGATCATCGCCGGCCGTATGGCCGAGCGCATCGTTGATCTGCTTGAAGTGATCGATGTCGATATGCAGCAGCGCCGCTTCGTCGTGGCGGCGTACCGCGGCGGCCAGCACCTGTTCCAGTCGCGATTGCAGCAGGCTTCGGTTGGGCAGCCCGGTGAGCGTGTCGTGCTGCGCCAGGTGCGCCATCTTCAGTGCCAGCGCACGCGTTTCGCTCACGTCGTGGAACACCAGCACGCCGCCGATGACGCTGCCCGCATGGTCGTGGATCGAGGCGGCCGAATCCTCGATCGGCGTTTCGAAGCCGTTGCGATGGAGCAATACCGCATTGCCTTTCAGTTCGACGATGGCGTCGCGCGTGATGGCATCCAGAAGGGGGCTGTGCAGCGGCTCGCGGGTGCGGCTGTCGATCAGCCGGAACACTTCGCTCATCGGCTGGCCGACCGCTTCGGCCTGGCTCCAGCCCGTCATCGCCTCGGCGATGGGGTTGAGCGAGGTCACGCGGTGCTGCAGGTCGGTGGTGATGACCGCATCGCCGATGGAGCGGAGCGTCACCTCGGCCAGCTCGCGTTCGCGGAACAGCGCTTCCTCGTAGGCCTTGCGCTGGCTGATGTCGAGAATCTGCGCGATCGCGTGATACGGCTCGCCGCTCATCGAACGCACCAGCGAAACGCTGAGCAGCACGTAGACCACATGGCCGTCGCGATGGATGTAGCGCTTCTCCAGTTGATACGTTTCGCGCCGGCCCTCCCTCAGTGAACGCGACAGCTCGCGCGATGCGGGCAGGTCGTCGATATGGGTCAGGTCGGGCAGGGCGCGGGCGAGCAGTTCCTGCTCGTCGTAGCCCAGCATCTCGCAGAGCGCGGCATTCACCCGCAACATATGGCCTTCGGTGGTGACCAGGGCCATGCCGATGGGCGCATGCTGGAACGCGCCGAAGAAACGCTGCTCGCTTTCGCGCAGCTGCAGTTCCAGCGCGTGACGCGCGGTGATGTCGATGATCACGGTGAACACGCCACGCACGTTGCCGTGTTCGTCCAGGTCCGGCTGGAAATTGCCATGCACATAGCAGCGCGCCGTACCGGCGAAGAGTTCGCCTTCGTACACCGCCGCTTCGCCGGCCAGGGCTTGCGCAAGACACGCACCGGCGCGCTCGAGGTTCCACATGCCGATGACTTCGTCGACGGTGCGACCGATCATCCGTTCCGGTTCGATGCCCAGCCAAGTGCGATGGGTGGCGTTGACGAAGCGAAAGCGCCGGTCGCGGTCGACGTAGGTGATCAGTGCGGGCGTGCCTTCCAGGACGTGGCTGGGCCACTGGCCCTCGCCTCCTGCAGGGACAAACTCGTGATCGGTTTGGCGCATCGTAAGTTCGGCCCGCTGGCGCACCCCTCGCGCCTTATCAGCGCATCATGCGCCAAGTAGGGCCGGCTGTGCAGATGGTCCCGGGTCCTTTGTGGACCCGGCCGCGTCAACGGTCAGTGCAGGGCCTGGGCCGGCGCGCCCAACTGGCCTTCCGCATCGAGCAGGATGCAGCCAAGCGCATGCAGATCCGGCGAGACGCCATGGCGTTCAGCCAGTTCGGTCACCAGCGGACCCAGCGCCTTGGGATGCAACGGGTAGCCGTGCGCCAGCACGCGGGCGCGACCGCCGTGGCCACGCTGGGCCAGCGTCACCGCCACCACGCCGAGGCCAGGCGCTTCATGCGCGTAGAGCGCGGGCGCGTCGTAAGCGGGTTCGGCGGTGCCGAAGGTTTCGAGCAAGTAGCCCGAAGCGGGTTCGCTGTCGGCGAGCACCAGAGGTATGTGGTGCGCATCGAGCAGGGCAGCGTACTGGCGCAGCTCGAACACCACGCCGGCGAAATCGTGGGCGCGCTGGTTGAGCTCGCCCGGCTGGCTGCGCAACCAGTCGGCGGGCGATTGCGCCTCGACCTTGCCATCGTGATAGCGCAGCGCGAGACCGCGCGCGCTCATCGTGCTCTCGGGGCGATACGGCGTGAGCAGCGCGGCTTCGAGCAGGCTCCACAGCGGCGCGAGGTTCACGTGTTCGTACTGCACGCAGGTGAGCGCGAGCAGGTCGTTGCGGCTCAGGTAGCGCGCATGCTCCAGGCGAACGCCCAGCGTGCGCATCAGCCAGTCGGCGGTGCGGGCGCCCGCTTCGCCGCGGCCGACGAGTTCCACTTCCAGTTTTTCCGACAGACTTTCGGCCAGGGCCTCAGGGGCGAGCAGCGAGATCGGCAGCAGACGCATCGGGCCATCGGCGAACGCGGCTTCCGGCTCCAGCGGCTGGGCGGGCATATGGCCCTCGTGGGTGCCGAAGGCCACCACGTTCTCCAGATGGCCGCGCGGCACGCGTCGGGCCAGTTCATCCAGCGTGGCCCACACGGGGAAGCCGGGCCGCAGCAGTTCCACCGCGTCGAACCATGCGCCGGCCAGCGCCAGGCGCGCCTCGGCCACCTGGGGAACCAGCGCGTGCAAATCCTCGGCGATCAATGCGGCCAGCTCGGCGGCCTCATCGCGGCTCAGCGTGCGCCGCGAGGGGGTGTCACCGGCGGAGAGCTCCAGCGCGAGGACCACGGGGAGTGCGATGAGCGTTTGTGCTTCCACGGATCACGAACCCGAACAGCAAAGAACTAGAGTCTAACATTTGCGGGGTTTTGGGCTTTCACAGGGTGGCAGGGCGGGTTAGCCTTGAGGACTCGGTTCTTCGGACTGTTCCAGCCATGGAAAACACGCTCAAGCGCGTCGGTGTGATCGGCGGTGTACGAATCCCGTTCTGCCGCAACAACACTGCCTACGCCGACGTCGGCAACTTCGGCATGTCGGTGAAAGTGCTTGGGTCCCTGGTGGAACGCTACGGCCTGCACGGCGTGGAGCTGGGCGAAGTGGCCATGGGTGCGGTGATCAAGCACTCCTCGGAGTGGAACCTGGCCCGCGAGGCGGTGCTGTCCTCGGGCCTGAAGCCCACCACCCCGGCGATCACCACCGCGCGTGCCTGCGGCACCTCGCTGGACAACGCCATCATCATCGCCAACAAGATCGCCACCGGGCAGATCGAAGCGGGCATCGCCGGCGGTTCGGACACCACCAGCGACGTGCCGATCGTGCTGGGCGAGCGCCTGCGCAAGCGTCTGCTCGCGGTCAACCGCGCCAAGACCTGGCAGGAAAAGCTGCGCACCGCCACGCAGGGTTTTTCGCTGAAGGAACTCAAGCCCGCGTTCCCGGGCGTGGCCGAGCCGCGCACCGGCATGTCGATGGGCGACCACTGCGAGAAGATGGCCAAGGAGTGGCATATCGCCCGCCAGGCGCAGGATCAACTGGCACTGGACAGCCACCGCAAGCTCGCCGCTGCCTACGACGCCGGTTTCTTCGAGAACCTGGTGGTGCCGTTCCGCGGTTTGAAACGCGACGGCTTCCTGCGTCCGGACAGCAGCCTGGAAAAGCTCGCCTCGCTCAAGCCCGCGTTCGACCGCAGCTCGGGCCACGGCACGCTCACGGCCGGCAATTCCACCGGTCTCTCCGATGGCGCGGCCGCGGTGCTGCTGGGCACGGAAGAATGGGCCAGCAAGCGCGGCCTGACCGTGCAGGCGTGGTTCCGCGATGCGGAAGTGGCGGCGGTGGATTTCGTGCATGGCGAAGGCCTGCTGATGGCACCCACCGTGGCGGTGCCGCGCATGCTGGCGCGCCATGGGCTCAGCCTGCAGGATTTCGATTTCTACGAGATCCACGAAGCCTTCGCGGCGCAGGTGCTGTGCACGCTGCGTGCGTGGGAAAGCGCGGACTACTGCAAGCACCGGCTTGGCCTCGAGCAGCCGCTGGGCGCGATCGATCCGGCCAAGCTCAACGTCAACGGCTCCAGTCTCGCCGTGGGTCATCCGTTTGCGGCCACCGGCGCGCGCATTGTCGCCACGCTGGCCAGGATGCTCGAGCAGAAGGGTTCCGGTCGCGGCCTGATCTCGATCTGCACCGCCGGTGGCATGGGCGTCACCGCCATCCTCGAACGCTGAGCGCATTCGCTCGGCGCCGTTCCCACGATGTTTCGCCTGCGCACCACGATCAGCCTGAGCTTGCTTGCACTGGCCGTGGGCGTGGCGGGAACTGCCTGGTTGAGCTCGCTCACCGGCGACTGGCAGGGACCCGCGGGCAAGGTTTCCGCACGCCGTGACGCGGTGCGGACGGTGCTGCGCCGGCACGCTCGAACCCCGCCACCCGCCCAGCCAGCTGTTGCTGCGGCCACCGTACATACCCCGGCAGCACCCACGCATGTGGCGCCAGAGCTGCCCACGCTGACCCCCATCGAGATGCCTGCGCTGCCCACGTCGTGGCTGCAGCGCACCGCCTTCGTCGACGGTCGTGTGGTGCTGCGGCTCGGTATCGATGGAGAAGGCCGCGTGGATCAGGCCGCCGTGGCCGAATCCAGCGGCAACGCGGCACTCGATGAGCGCGCCCTGCGCACCGTTGCACGTTGGCGTTTCGCGGTGCCCGGCGACCATCCCGGGGGCCTGACCGGTGCGCTGGTCATGCGCTTCGACGCAACGCCGCCGAACGCTTCGCTGTAAACGCGCCTCTCTTGTGGGAGCGCACTTGTGCGCGACAGCCTTACCTCGCGGCGGGAATGACACGCCTGTCGCGCACAAGTGCGCTCCCACAGAAGTGGCTTGGTTACAGCACGCCTTGCACGCCCGCGCCAAACGCGGTGATCAACCGCGTATAGATCAGCTTGGGCGAGACATCGACATCGGGGAAGTCGCCGACCGGCGTGTAGCAGCTGAGGAAGGCCGGATCGCTGGGCCGCATCGGCGTGCAGCCGGCCTTGAGGTCGTAGCTGGTGGCGTAGCGGTACGGCCACAGGTCGAAGATCGGCAGGCTGGCCGAGATGTCGCCGATGGTCGAACTCAAGCTGCTCTGCTGGCGCGGCGCGATCACCCAGGCGTTCTCCGGCTGGGTCTCGCGCAGGATACTGTCGCGCAACTCGCTGGCGAAGCGCGGGTCGTACACGATCACGCCGGCCTCGGTGTTGTAGTGGTCCGAGCGTGGGTCGAAGTTGTGCGAGCCGACCATGGCGAAGTCGTCGTCCACCACGATCGATTTGGCGTGCAACCCGAACCGGCGGCCGGCCGTGGTCAGCGGTGCGGGACGGTTGCGGCGTGCGCCGCTGCGACTGCCGAGCAGGCCACGCTCCGTACCCACGCGGCGACGCACCTGCTTGCCGCTCTGGTCGGATGGCGCGGGACCTTCGTCCGCCGCCGCATCCGCGTTGTCTTCGGCGGGACCGGCCGCGTGCGGCTTCATTTCGTAGATCTCGAAACCGTAGTCCTGCAGATAGCGCCTGCGGTGCTTGTAGGAGAGCGCATACACCGCAAATGCATCGGTGGACGCCAGCGAGTTGGTCGACACCACGATGCGCGGAGGCGATGCGCCTTGATGCAGGCGTTCGAAGATCGCCTTGGCACGGTCGCTCAACACCAGATACGGCGTCTGCAACACCACCTCGTGCTGGGCGGCGCCGACCATGCGCATCAGGTGCGAGGTGAACTCGCGGGCGCTGCGCTTGCCGGGGTCATCGGTTTTCGCGGGCAGGTCGCTGAAATAGTCCACGCGGCCGGTGCGCAGCGTATCGGACACCAGCACATCGTCGATCCAGGCGTCGTCGCTGGCTTCCTCCATCACGCGGGCCACGCGTTGGGGATGGGCGTAGTTTGGTTCGGGGATCGGTCCCGGCGCATCGTTATCGAGCAGCGCGCGGTTGATGTCGCGCAGATGGGTAAGCGGCGCGGAGCGCTTGTGCTTCCAGAAGATCTCGAAGCTCGCCGCCATTTCGTGCGCCGCCGGGCCACCCACCATCACGTCGCGATCGACGTAGTCGAAATCGTTGTCCCAGTCGAAATAGCGGTCCTGATAGTTGCGGCCGCCGGTAATGCCGATGGCCTCGTCCACCAGCAGCAACTTGTTGTGCATGCGCTGGTTGAACTTCATGAAACAGCACACGATGCTCGCGCTGAAATCGAGCGCTGAGGTGCGCGCCTGATGGAACGTCGGGTTGTACAGGCGTATCTCGAGGTTCGGACTGGTCATCGCCAGCCGTTCGAGCTGCAGGCGATCGCCAAACGAGAACAATTGGTCGGCGAGGATACGCACCCTCACGCCACGACGCGCGGCCTTGATCAGTTCGTCCAGCACCAGCTGGCCGGCGTCGTCCTGGTCCCAGATATAGGTCTGCACGTCGATGCTGCGCTGCGCGGCGCGGATCAGGTTGAGCCGCGCCACCATCGCCGCTTCGCTGTCGTTGAGCAGGGTGACCACGTGCACGGGCTGATCGGGGGTGGAATCGTGCAGTGCCTGCTGCGCGGCGTCGAGCAGGGGCGAGTCGATCGCGCAGCGGTCGTCGCGGTCGCAATCGAGCCGGTGCTGCATGCCCGTGGCCACGGCGGCGTCCGCTCGCCGGATGCGCGAAGGCGACACGCTGCATCCCGACAGGATCAGGATCGCTACAAACACAAAGGAGACGGCGATCCCGCGTTGGCGCATGCCGCGAATGATAAGGGAGAAGGCGCCCGTCTCAGTCAGCGGTGGCTGAACGTATGGGGTAATCCAGGCTGATCATCATGCCCAGCTGCACCTGGTCGGAAATGGCCGTGCGGTGGTTGCTCATGCCGAAATCGCTGCGCTGGATGGTGCCGCGCACCGAGATCACGCACTGCTGCGGCGTGTCCAGCGGGCAGTGCGAGGGAAGCACCTCGAAACGCGCCGGCTTGGTGACGCCGCGCAGGGTCAGCGTGCCATCGAGGTTGCCGCCTTTCTCAAGCATCGCCAGCGAGATGGGATCGGAGATGAAGTGGATCGAAGGAAAACGCGATGCATCGAAGAAGTCCGGCGCCAGTACCCAGCGGCGGATGCGCTCCGAACCCATGTGGATGCTTTCCACCGCGATATGGGCGTCGACGACGGCGGTGTCATGCAGGCTGCTCAGCGTGACATCGCCGTCGATCTCCTCGAAGCGGCCGTTGATCTGGCTCAGCCAGAACAGGCGGACGCCGAAATCGGCGTGCGAACGTGCGGGATCGATCCGGTAATCCGCTGCCTGGGCCGGCAGCATGGTGAGCAGCAACAGCGCGAGGCAGCAGCTGGCAAGCGGCAAACTCATGGGGACCAGAATGCATCCAGGCGGGCATTGCCCGGTTCGAGCGCACCATCGAGATGCAGTACGGCCAGGCCGGCGGGCGGCATGCCACGGAATTCGTCGGAACGGCCTTCCACCAACAGTGCCACCAGTCGTTCGATACCCGGGTTGTGGCCCACCAGTACCACCGTGCCGGCATCGCCGTGCTGATCCAGCAAGGCCAGCAGTTCGCCCGGCGTGGCGTCGTAGATATCGTCGGCGAATTCGGTGACCGGCACGTGACTGTAGGCCGCGAGTGCGAGCGCCGCGGTGGCGCGGGTGCGCTCGGACGGCGAGCACAGCACGCGATCCGGCTTCACCCCGTGCGACACCAGCCATTTGCCGGCGGCCTTGGCTTCCTGCTCGCCGCGTCCGCTGAGGCGGCGATGATGGTCGTCGGCACCCGCGGAGGCCGGCTGGGCTTCCGCGTGACGCAACAGGATGAGTTCGTGCATGTTTGGCTCCTGGGGATGCTCTGTTCTACGCGGTGACGGTGTCACCGCTTCCGTTGGCCCGCAGGCCGCGACGTGTGACGGACCCAGGCCATCGGCCTGCGCCACGCCGCGCTTCGCGCCTCGCCCACTTGCTGGACATCATGCCACCCTCACCGGACAGAACAGAGCACTCCTTGGTATTCCCCGACGTGTCGTACGCCCTCACTGCTGGCGTTTGATCCAGCGCAAGAGATGCTTCCAGTCTTCCTGGTGGCTGCGCACGTTTTCCGAGCCGTAATCGAAGATGCCCTTGCCCAGTGCGGTCAGCAGCACATAGGCCTGGCTGTCGCGCAACTGCGCCACCACTGGAAACGGCGCCTGTTCGGACAGCTGGTTCATGGCGTCCTGGCTGGCATTCGTCCACGGCTTGAGGCGGTTGCCGACCAAACCCACCGGCAACTTCCCCCGTTTGATGCGATTGATGCGTTTCAGTTCCTCGAGGAAGCCAAACGTGGCGTCGAGGTCGAAGGTTGACGGCAGCACCGGCACCAGCACGATGTCGGCCTTTTCCAGGTAAGGCTCCAGGTCTTTTTCCTGCGAACCGGCGGGCGTGTCGATGAGCACGCGCTGGGTGTCGGGAGGGAGTTTTTCCAGTGAGCGTCGGCCGCCTTCGATACCCAGTACGCCGGGCACCGTATCGGGACGGTTGGCCGCCCAGCGGAAGCCGGACTGCTGCCGGTCGGCGTCGACGATGGCCGTGTGCTTGCCATCCTGCGCCCAATGCGAGGCCAATTGCGTGACCAGCGTGCTCTTGCCGCAACCGCCTTTGCTGCTTGCTACCAGTACCGTCAGCATGATGCTGCCCCAGTGTCCAAGCCGGGACCAAGCCTACACGATGGCCCGGGCGTCGACGCAAGCATGAGTGTCGTTTCGCCGCTCATGCGTTGCGTCCGGCCAGTCCGCCGGATCAGCCGGCTTTGCCCGGTTCCCAGTCGGCCGGCGCATCCACCGGCATGTTGTAGTCGTGCAGCGCGGTGAGCACCAGGCTCATCTGGGTGCCACCCGAGCGGGCCAGCACCAGCAGATGCTGGGCCACGGCGGTATCGCCCTTGGCGCGCACCGACAGCTGCGAGAAGCTCTGCACCTGCCAGACCAGGTTGCGGCGCAGTCGCTTGGCGTCTTCCTGTTGCGCGGGATCCTCGGCCAGTACTTCACGCAGATGCAGGCCCAGCGAGCGGGCCAGCGGGCTGGAACCCCATTCCAGGAGCTTGCCCAGTTTCAGGCAATCGGCCTTGACCGCGGGCTTGTCGGCATTCTCTTCGCAGAGGCGCGAGGTCGCCTGCAAGGCCGGCTGTGGCTGGCCCTCCGCCAGGCCGAAGACCAGGGTCAGCTGCACGTCGGCGCCATTGGTGGCCGACAGCGGGCCCACCACGTTGGTGGGTGGCGGCAGTACCGTCACGGTGGTGGCCAGGGCCTTGAGGGTGGCCCCGGTGTAGTCGTCGTAAACCTTGGCCGAGGCCGCCTTGGCCAGGTCCTGGCGGGCGTCGTCGTTCTTGCCGTCGCGCAGGTCCTGGCCCAGCTTGAGCAACCATACCGCCGCATTATCCGGCGCCTGTTGCACCAATTTGGACACCGCGTCGCTGTTGGGGCAGTCCGAGGCCTTGGCGTCGCAGTCGGTCAGCCGGGCCCAGCTGATCTCCGGCCCCGCGCCCTGGGCGGCGGCGGCGCGGTCGATCAGGCTATGAAAACTGTTGAAGTCGGGCTGGTCCTGCAGCGGGCGGGCGAGCAGGGCGGCGCCCATCAGCGGGATGGGGTCGGCCTGGGGAGCGATCACGCTGACCAGGTCCTTCTGGTATTGCAGCAGCGCCTGGCGGCGGGTGCCCTGCTGGGCATCGGTGGCTCCGGCGGGAGCCTTGGCGGGCGTTTTGGCCGCCAAAACAGGGCCGGAAGCGGCCATCAGCAGCAGGGCGAAAAAGAGGGGGCGCCGTCCAAGCATCGAGTGGTCCTTACACAAAGCCAACAACCAGAATAACGTCCAAGCATTAAGCTCGCCTGATCCGCAGGACGCCAGGGGCGGGAGAATGCGTCCCGCCTTGCTAGCATGGCCGCTTCGCGACGCCCCGGGGTGACACCTCATCCTGCGCAGCACAGGAGAAGACCACGTGAACGACATTTCTTTTTTGGCCGACGGCCGTGCGGCCCCCTGGTTCGTGGGCTGGGGCACGCTGGCTTTGATCAACGCGGGCCTTGCCCAGGGCAAGAACCGCAGCGGCCTGCTGTGGTTCCTGGTTTCCTTGGTGTTCGGGCCACTGGCCACTTTGGTGCTGGTGTTGATGCCGAAGGCGCGCCAGACGCTGTTCTGAGCGGACCCAGAAACGAAAAAACCCGGTGCGTCACCGCACCGGGTTCGGGGAACCAGTAGAACTTACTCGCCCAGCGCTTCGCGCATGAATTCCGGCTGGGCCAGCGCCGCCTTGTGGATATCGGCGTTGTAGTAGCGGGTCGGGAAGTTCTTGCTGAGCGCGCCGCGCTCGCGGAAGCCGGTCAGGTCGCCACCCTTGCGCACCATCGTGCAGCTCCACCAGCCGGTGGGGTAGCAGGGCTGCGGGAACGGCAGCGTCTTCACCGCGCTGAAGCCGGCGGTGCGCATGGCCGAACGCATGGACTTGATCAGCTCCAGGTGGGCGATCGGCGATTCGGACTGCTGCACCAGGATGCCGCCGTGGCGCAGGGCCTTGTAGCAGCTGGCGTAGAAGGCTGCATTGAACAGGCCCTCGGCCGGGCCGACCGGATCGGTGGAATCCACGATGATCAGGTCGAGCGACTCGGGCTCGGCTTCGGCCATGTACTTGATGCCGTCGATGAACAGCAGCTCGGCGCGCGGGTCGTTGTTGGATTCGCACAGCTCGGGGAAATACTGCTCGGCCAGGCGCGTCACGCGTTCGTCGATTTCCACCTGCACCGCGTGTTCCACTTCCTCGTGCTTGAGCACCTCACGCAGGGTGCCGCAGTCGCCGCCGCCGATGATCACCACGCGCTTGGCGCGCGCATGGGTGAACAGCGCCGGGTGCGTCATCATCTCGTGATAGAGGAAGTTGTCGCGGCTGGTCAGCATCACGCAGCCGTCGATCACCATCAGGTTGCCCCAGTCGGTGGTCTGGTAGATCTCGATGGTCTGGAACGGCGTTTTCTCGGCGTGCAGCAGCTTCTCCACGCGGTAGCCAATGGAGGAGCCGGAGGCCTGGTGGGCTTCGGTGAACCAGCTGGGGTGCTGCGACATGGGGATGTTCCTGACCAAAAGATGGATGCAAAGAAACCGCAATTGTAGCCGAACAGGGTCTCCGGGACCGCCTGAACCGGGGCCGGTCTCCGGCACATTGTCACAAGAGCCCGTTACAATAGCCGTCCGTACCGCCGTGCCCTCCTGCCCGCGGTTCGTCAGGTCAGCCGCGGCCCCGCGGCGTGCGAGGCTTCCGGCCCGGCTGACTGGTGTTTCGTCAAGGCTCGCCGCTGCGACGACATGTTCAGGGTGTGATACGCCCGTTGCACAAGGAACCCTCCATGTCGAAGCACTGGAACATCGACGCTGCCCGTCATACCTACGCCGTCCCGCACTGGGGCGACGGCTATGTCGACATCGACGACGCCGGCCATATCGTGATGCGTCCCAAGGGCGCCACCGGCCCGGCGCTGTCGCTGCCGGCGATCGTGGATCGCGCCCGCGCCGAAGGCCTGCGCCTGCCGCTGCTCGTCCGCTTCCCCGATATCCTCGCCGATCGTTTGAAGCGTTTGCAGGACGCCTTCGCCAAGGCGATCGGCGAATGGAATTACGCGGGTGGCTATACGGCCGTCTATCCGATCAAGGTGAACCAGCAGCGCGGCGTGGCCGGCGAGCTGGTCGCCGCCGGCGAGCACGGCTTCGGCCTGGAAGCCGGCTCCAAGCCCGAGCTGATGGCCGTGCTGGCGATGGCGCGTCCCGGCAGCATCGTGATCTGCAACGGCTACAAGGATCGCGAATACATCCGCCTCGCGCTGATCGGCCGCAAGCTGGGCCTGCGCGTGCACATCGTGATCGAGAAGCTGTCCGAACTCGATCATGTGTTCACCGAAGCCAAGGCGTTGAACGTCGAGCCGTTGCTCGGCGTGCGCGTGCGCCTGGCCTCCATCGGCGCGGGCAAGTGGCAGAACACCGGCGGCGACAAGGGCAAGTTCGGCCTCTCGCCCAGCCAGGTGCTCACCCTGGTGGAACGCCTGGATCAGGCCGGCCTCAAGCACACGCTGAAGCTGCAGCACTTCCACATGGGCTCGCAGATTTCCAATGTGCGCGACATCGCCAACGGCATGCGCGAAGCCACCCGTTACTTCGTGGAGCTGAAGCGCATGGGCGTGCCGCTGGACATCGTCGATGTCGGCGGCGGCCTGGGCGTGGACTACGAAGGCTCGCGTTCGCGCAGCCATAACTCGATCAACTATTCGATCGAGCAGTACGCAGCCACCATCGTGCAGTCGCTGGCCGAGGCGGTGGCGGAAGAGAACCTGCCCGCGCCGCACATCATCACCGAAGCCGGCCGCGCGATGACCGCGCATCACGCCGTGATGGTGGTGAACATCACCGAAGTGGAGCCGGTGCCCGAGGGTCGCATCCCCGAGGCGCACGAGCATGAGCCGGCGGTGCTGCGTCGCCTGCGCGAAACCTGGGCCGAGATGGATGCGCGTCCCGCGCTCGAACTCTTCCACGAAGCACAGCACCATCTTGCCGAAGGCCAGACGCTGTACGCGCTGGGTCAGCTCAATCTCGAAGATCGCGCGCACCTGGACGACATGTACTACGCCATCGCCAACGCCGTGCGCACGCGCCTGCTGCCGGCCGAGCGTTCGCACCGCCAGGCGATGGACGAACTCGACGAGAAGCTGGTGGACAAGTACTTCGCCAATTTCTCGGTGTTCGAATCGGTGCCGGACATCTGGGCGATCGACCAGATCTTCCCGATCGCGCCGATCGCCCGCCTCGATGAAGAACCCACGCGCCGCGGCGTGATCGTGGACCTCACCTGCGATTCCGACGGCCGCATCGATGACTACGTCGATGCCGAAGGCGTGGACGTGAGTCTGCCGTTGCATGCTTTGAAGGAAGACGAGAGCTACCGCCTCGGCATCTTCATGGTCGGTGCCTATCAGGAAACGCTGGGCGACATCCACAACCTGTTCGGCGACACCGATGCGGTGAACGTACGCGTCGACGGCGATTCGTATGTTTTCGCGCATCGGCGCCGCGGCGACACCACCGACCTGATGCTCGACTACGTGGGCTACGACCTGGAAGCGCTGCGTCGCAGCTATCGCGAACGTATTGCGGCGGCGGGTGTCGAAGGCACCGCAGCAGAACAGTTGTTTGTCACCTTGAATGAAGGTCTCACCGGATATACCTACCTGTCGGAAGGTGTGCGCTGAGGCGATAGATGCTCGTCATTCCGGCGCAGGCCGGAATCCAGTTGCAGGCGTGCTTGGTTTTCGCGGAGAGCTTCATCAGCTTTTCCGCGACAGCCGAGCCATGACGCCACTGGATTCCGGCCGCCGCAGGAATGGCGGAATGGGAGTCTCGGTCCATTCGTCTTATGGATGCGCACCCCAGGCTGTGACAGCCTGACAACCGTTTTTTTGCTTTCCCCGTTCCCCATCGATAGGAGTGGTTATGGCAAGTCTCGACGGCAAGGTGGCACTCATCACTGGCGCGGCCAGTGGGCTGGGCAAGGCGATCGCCGAGCTTTACGCGAAAAACGGTGCGGCAGTAGCCATCGCCGACATCAACCAGCAGGCGGCCGATGCAGCCGCCAACGAGATCAATGCGGCCGGCGGCAAGGCCATCGGCATCGCCATGGACGTGACCAACGAAGACGCCGTCAACGCGGGCACCGACAAGGTGGTCGCGCAGTTCGGTCACCTCGACATCCTCATTTCCAATGCGGGCGTGCAGATCATCAATCCGATCGAGCAGTTCGCCTTCGCCGACTGGAAGAAGATGCTGGCCATCCATCTCGATGGCGGCTTCCTCACCACCAAGGCCGCGCTCAAGCACATGTACAAGGACGACCGCGGCGGCACCGTGATCTACATGGGCTCGGTGCATTCGCATGAAGCGTCCAAGCTGAAATCCGCCTACGTCACCGCCAAGCACGGCCTGCTGGGCCTGGCGCGCACGCTGGCGAAGGAAGGCGCCGCGCACAACGTGCGTTCGCACGTGATCTGCCCGGGCTTCGTGCGCACGCCGCTGGTGGAAAAGCAGATACCCGAGCAGGCCAAGGAGCTTGGCATCAGCGAGGACGAGGTGATCAAGAACGTGATGCTAAAGGACACCGTGGACGGCGTGTTCACCACGGTCGAGGACATCGCGCAGACGGCGTTGTATCTGGCCACGTTCCCGTCGGCCGCGCTTACCGGTCAGTCGATCGTGGTGAGCCACGGTTGGTACATGCAGTAATCGACGTATCCCGCCCGATTCAGTCGGGCGGGATTGCCGCGCCACGCGCGCTGGAACGCGACGCGTGCCGCCACTGCCCGGAGCGCTGCCATGAAGATCGCCGACGTAAAGGCCAACGCCTTTGCCATGCCCCTGACCAGTCCCGCGTTCCCCGTGGGTCCTTATCGCTTCGTCAATCGCGAATTCCTGGTCATCACCTATCGCACCGATCCGGACGCCTTGCGCGAAGTCGTGCCGGAGCCACTGGAAATCGGCGAGCCGCTGGTGAAGTACGAGTTCATCCGCATGCCCGATTCCACCGGCTTCGGCGACTACACCGAATCGGGCCAGGTGATTCCGGTCAGCTTCCAGGGCCAGCATGGCGGCTATGTGCATTCGATGTACTTGAACGATCATCCGCCGATTGCCGGCGGGCGCGAGCTTTGGGGCTTTCCCAAGAAACTGGCCACCCCGCAGCTGGATACCGAGATCGACACGCTGGTCGGCACGCTCGATTACGGCAAGGTGCGGGTGGCCAAAGCCACCATGGGTTTCAAGCATCGCCCGGCGGACCACCAGGCCGTGCTGGACTCGCTGGCGGCGCCCAATTTCCTGCTCAAGATCATCCCGCACGTGGATGGCACGCCGCGCATCTGCGAGCTGGTTCGTTACTACACCACCAACGTGACGCTCAAGGGCGCCTGGACCGGGCCCGCTTCGCTGGAACTGCATCCGCATGCGCTTGCACCGGTGGCCGAATTGCCCGTGCTCAAGGTGGTATCGGCGCTGCATTTCATCACGGACCTGACGCTCGACCTGGGCACCGTGGTGCACGACTATCTGGCCGAGTAAGGCGAGGCTGATTCGTATGGACGTCCGCAAGAAAACCAAAGCACCCGACGCTGCGGCACTCGATTCGCTGAAGCAGCACCATCAGCAATACAAGACCATCGCCCTGGTATTGCAGGGCGGCGGCGCGCTGGGCGCGTACCAGGCGGGTGTGTACGAAGCCCTGGTCGAGGCCGGCATGCAGCCGAACTGGGTGGCTGGCATCTCCATTGGCGCACTGAACGCGGCGATCATCGCGGGCAACGCGCCCGAGCAACGCGTGGCGCGACTGCACGAGTTCTGGCAGGCGATCACCCGTCCGCAGCTGATACCGACATGGTTCACCCCGCCGCTGGACCCGGGTGCCTGGGAGCTGCCGTGGCAGAACGGCCTGAGCGGCCTGGCCGCGTTGCGCGCGCTGAGCGAAGGACAACCCGGCTTCTTCACGCCGCGTCCCTTCCCGCTGATGCCGTGGCGTGCGTCGCCCACCACGGCCAGCTGGTACGACACCTCGCCGCTGAAGGCCACGCTGGAACGGCTGGTCGATTTCGACCGCATCAATCACAAGACGGCGATGCGCGTGTCGGTAGGCGCAGTGAACATCCGCACCGGCAACTTCGCCTATTTCGACAACACCGAGGGTGACCTGCGCGTCGAGCACTTCATGGCATCGGGCGCGTTGCCACCGGGTTTTCCGGCCATCGAGATCGACGGTGAGTTCTACTGGGACGGCGGCATGGTCTCCAACACGCCGCTCTACAAGGTGCTGTCCGATGCCTCGTGTCGCGACTCGCTGGTTTTCCAGGTGGACCTGTGGAGCGCACGCGGCGACCTGCCGCGCGATCTGGCCGAAGTCACCACGCGTTCGAAGGACATCCAGTATTCCAGCCGCACGCGCCTGATCACCGAATACATGGCCAACCGCCAGCGCCAGCAGCGCGTGCTGCATGATCTGATGGCCCTGGTGCCGGAAGACCAGCGTCATCATCATGCGTATCGCCAGGCGGAAATCTATGCCAGCGGCGCGCTGATCAACCTGTTCCATCTGATCTACCGCAACAAACCCTACGAAGGGCACTACAAGGACTATGAGTTCAGTGCCGACAGCATGCGCCAGCACTGGACCAGCGGCAGGGACGACATGCAATCCACGCTCGATCAGCCGGAGTGGTTCGCGAAGCCCTCGGCAGAGCATCCCTTCGTGACCCACGACGTACACTGCGACGATTGAAAACCCAGGAACACACATGAGTCTCAAAGCTGCATTCATCGGACTCGGCGCCATGGGCACGCCGATGGCCGGACATTTGAAGGATCGCGGTCTGCTCCACGCCGTGGCCAGCCGTACCCAGGCCAACGCCGACGCGGTGGCCAAGGAACTTGGCGTCATCGCGCCGTCGCTGGCGGAGATTGCCGCACAGTGCGACGTGATCGCGCTCTGCGTCACCGCCGATGCCGACGTGCTCGCCACCGTCGACGCACTGCTGCCGCATCTCAAGAAGGGCGCCATCGTGGTGGATCACTCCACCGTGGCACCCGACACGGCCAAGCAGGCCGCCGCCAAACTCGCCGCGGTCGGCGCGCATTTCCTCGATGCGCCGGTCTCGGGCGGCGTGGAAGGGGCGAAGAACGGCAAGCTCTCGGTGATGGTGGGAGGCGATGCCGACGTGCTTGAACGGGCGAGGCCGGTGCTGGAAGCGTACGCCTTGCGCGTCACCCATCTGGGCGACGTCGGTGCCGGCCAGGCCACCAAGGCAGTGAACCAGGTACTCGTCGCCGGTATCGCCCAAGGCGTGTGCGAAGGCCTCGCGTTGGCCGAAGCACTGGGCCTCGATCCGGAACGCCTGCTACCCACGCTCGGTGCCGGCGCCGCCGGCAACTGGTTCCTCGAAAAGCGCGGCGCCACCATGCTGCGCAACGAGTTCAGCGTCGGCTTCAAGCTCGGCTTGTTGCACAAGGATCTGGGCATCGTGCGTGGCATCGCCGAAAAAGCCGGCACCAACCGCAGCGTGATCGAGCGCTCACTGGCCGACTACGCCGAGCTGATGAAGCAGGGTCACGGCGATGACGACATTTCCGGTTTGATCAGGCTCAAGCGCAAGGGCTGACGCCGATCACTGTGGGAGCTCACTTGTGCGCGACGCGCCACCTCTCAGGGTGCCGCTCCGTGAGGTTGTCGCGCACAAGTGCGCTCCCACAAGAGAAGTTCCGCCCAAAGAAAAAGCCGCGCATGGCGCGGCTTTTTTTGTCGCTGCGTTGCGCGATCAGCCTTACCGGCCTTCCTTCAACGCAATCGCATTGATACCAGCAGAAGACAAACGCTGCTTGGCCGATTCCAGTTCGGTAGCCGAATGGAACGGGCCCAGGCGCACGCGGCTGTAGGTCTGGCCGTTGACGTTCACCGGCGACACGTTGGCGACGAAACCTTGCATCGCAAGTTTGGCCTTCAACGTTTCGGCATCGGACGGGCTGGGGAAGGCGCCGACCTGCAACAGGTATCCGCTGGCGGCTGGCGCAGCGGCAGCCGCTGACGGCGCGGGCGACGGTGCGCGCACCGCCGATTCCGGTGCTGGCGTGATCGCTTCGGCGACAGCGGCCGGACCGGGCGCCGGCTTCTGCGCCGCGGCCTGAGCCTGTTGCTGCGCGGCAGCCTGTTGGGCCGCCTGCTGCTTCTGCTGCTGCTCGGCCTTGGCCTGTGCGCTGATCACCGCGTCGGGGATGCGTACTTCCTTCTCCGACAGCACCGAGTAGAAGTCGTACTGGGGCTTCTTGGCCGCAGCCGGTGCGCTGTCGTTGGCGGAGGTGGATTCCGTACCCGCGGCGCCGGCATCGCTGCCGCGCTGCGCAGTGGCCTGGGCATTGGGTTGCGGGCCATCGCTGGCGCGCGGCGCCATCGGCAGATGGCCGCGCATGGCGAACATCAGCACGGCACCGATCAGGATGCCGATAACGGCCCAACCCCAGCCCGGCATGCCACCGCTGTTATTGCGGACGGCCTGTCGACCCTTGCCCTTGCGTGCTGCCATTTACATCTTCTCCGGGGCACTGAGTCCCAGCAAATCCAAACCGTTGCGTATGACCTGGCGCGTGGCGAGCGCCAGCGTGATGCGCGCGTTGCGCAACTCGGCGTCATCCACGATCCATTTGTGCTCGTGATAGTAACTGTGAAGCGCGC
This sequence comes from Dyella kyungheensis, assembly GCF_049913195.1. Classification (GTDB taxonomy): domain Bacteria; phylum Pseudomonadota; class Gammaproteobacteria; order Xanthomonadales; family Rhodanobacteraceae; genus Dyella; species Dyella kyungheensis. Next base: position 115,431 of record NZ_CP183983.1, read on the forward strand.
CGGCGAGCTCGCGCAGATATTGCGCGATCAGGTGCGGTTCCAGATTGGCGGCCGCCGCCTCCACCACTTCCGGATAGCGCGACAGCTCGGTGAACAGCACCTGTTCGTGCTCGCTGTCCAGGCGGCCCAGCTGGGCGATGCTGGCCTTGGCGTCCACCGGCGGCAGGCCGCGCTCGGCCAGTTCTTCCAGCACGCGGCTGACGCGGGCGTGGGCGTACTGGATGTAATAGACCGGGTTGTCGTTGCTCTGCGAGCGGGCCAGGTCGATGTCGAACACCAGCTGCGAATCGGCCTTGCGGGCGATCAGGAAATAGCGGGTCGCGTCGCGGCCGGCTTCCTCGATCAGGTCGCGCAGGGTGAGGTAGCTGCCGGCGCGCTTGGAGAGCTTCACCTCTTCGCCGCCGCGCATCACCGTCACCATCTGGTACAGCACGTAGTTCGGGTAACCCTTCGGGATGCCGTCATCCAGCGCCTGCAAACCGGCCTTCACGCGGGCCAGCGAGCCGTGGTGATCCGAGCCCAGCACGGTCACCGCGTTCACGTAGCCGCGCTGCCACTTGGTCATGTGGTACGCCACGTCCGGCACGAAATACGTGTAGGTGCCGTCGGACTTGCGCATCACGCGGTCCTTGTCGTCGCCGTAGTCGGTGGAGCGCAGCCACAGCGCGCCGCCTTCCTCGTACGTATGACCATGGGCGACCAGCTCGCGCACGGTCTCTTCCACCTTGCCCTGGGAGTAGAGGGACGACTCGAGGTAATAGACGTCGAAGCCGACGCCGAACGCGGCCAGATCGAGATTCTGCTCGCGGCGCAGATAGGCCACGGCGAAATGGCGGATGGCTTCCAGGTCCTCGGCGTCCTTTGCGCCCGTGACCACGTGGCCCTCCACTTCGACGCTGTCGCCGTTGAGATAGGCCTGCGCCACGTCGGCAATGTAGTCGCCGCGGTAACCGTCTTCCGGCCAGCCGGCATCGTTCGGGGTCAGGCCGCGCGCACGCGCCTGGGTCGACACGGCCAGATTCTGGATCTGCACGCCGGCGTCGTTGTAGTAGAACTCGCGCTTCACCTTCCAGCCGGTGGCGTCGAGCACGCGGGCGATGCAATCGCCGAGCACGGCGTTGCGGCCGTGGCCCACATGCAGGGGGCCGGTCGGGTTGGCGGAGACGAATTCCACGCCCGCCGTCACGCCCTTGCCGCTGTTGCTGCGGCCGTAGGCGTTGCCGTCGGCGAGCACGCGCTCGACTTCGGCGTGATAGGCGCCCGGCGCGAGAAAGAAGTTGATGAAACCGGGGCCGGCAATCTCGACCTTGCCCACCAGGGCATTGGCCGGCAGCGCGGCGACCAGCTTCTCGGCCAGTTCGCGCGGCTTGGCGCGGGCCGGCTTGGCCAGCAGCATCGCCGCATTGGCCGCGAAGTCACCGTGGTCTCGGCTGCGCGTGCGTTCGATCACGAAGTTCGGTACTTCGAGGTCGGCGGGCAGGATGGCGTCTTGCTGCAGGGTACGAATGGCCTGCAGCAGCAGTTCGCGCAGCTGTTCTTTCACGGCTCTGGGATCTGACGGCGATGGAACCCTCAATCCTATCAGACGAAGGCCCATCCAGCCGGGCTCCGATGTGTGTGGGCGTGTGCTGCGTTGCGGTGGGGAAGTCTGTGGATAACTCTGTGGGGAAGCTCCAACGTCCTGCAGGTCAGCAGGCGTATTTTCCCACGGAAATCGCAGTGTCACAAAAATTTTCCATATAAATCAGAAATATGCATTGCACATGTAAGGCCCTCGGGAGATTGTGAACGGAAAGTGCCGTCTCAGGCCAAATGTGCATAAGTCACAGAAGCCACGCCGCGGGAAGGCCTTAGGCATTTGTCTCGATCCACGTCACGAGCCTGTCATGCGGCACCGCCACACTATCTCTCGTCCCCCAGGCTCCTCCCCGCCGACGGGGTCAGGAGCACGCCGTTACTCTCCTTTCTCCCCACAAGACGGCCATACGGCGCGGATCTCCCCCCGCGCCGTTGTTTTTTTGGGCGCCAAGACTGGGGGACGCCCGCGGGCTGCTAGATCAGCCCCAGCATCGCCATCGACACCGGCTCGCCGCTGCCGATCACCAGGTGATCGAGCACGCGCACGCCGATCAGTTGCAGCGCATCCTGCAAATCCCGCGTGATGGCGCGGTCGGAGGCACTGGGCTCGGCCACGCCCGAGGGGTGGTTATGGGCAAAGATCACGGCCGATGCATTGCGGCGGAGGCAGGCGCGGACGACTTCTCGCGGGTGGACGCTGGCGCTGTCGATCGTGCCGCGAAAAAGTTCTTCGAACGCCAGCACGCGGTGACGATTGTCCAGAAACAGGCAGCCAAACACCTCGTATGGCAGGTGCCTTAGCTGGGCACGCAGATAGCTGCCGCTCTCATGTGGATTGGCCAGGGCGGGGCGGGCCGCGAGTTCTTCTGCCAGGCTGCGGCGGGCCAGTTCGAGTGCAGCGATGAGGCGAGCCCGTTTGGCCGGGCCGATCCCGCGCAAGCGAACGCTGCCGCCGGGATCGGCGAGCAGCGAACCGAGGCCACCAGCGCTGCCGAGCAATTCCCGCCCCAAGGTGATGGCGTCCTTGCCGGGCACTCCGCTGCCCAGCAGCACGGCGATCAATTCCGCCTCCGACAGCGCGGCGCAGCCGCGGGCCAGCAGTTTTTCGCGGGGCCGTTCGCTTTCGGGCCATTCACGGATGCTCATGGCGGTAAGCCTGCCGCTGACTGGTGGGCGTGCCCATCGGCCGGCATCGGCGGCCCTGTGAGCGTTCGGGCCGCAGGCGGGTCAGGTCACGGTGGGTAGCCGTGCGGCAAACTCGGCGCTCAGCCAGTCGATGAAGACACGCACCCTCGGTGACAACTGGCGGTTTTGTGGATAGAGCACGTAGACCGGCGAAGGCGTGGGCGGAAAACGCGACAACACTTCGACCAGCGTGCCGCGGGCCAGATCCTCCTGCACGCGATAGCTGGGTACCTGCACCAAGCCCAGGCCCAGTCGTGCCGTGGCGACGTACATTTCGGCGCCGGCCACGGTTACGGCGTGGGGCAACAGATGTTCGCGCACACCGCCGGCCATCTGGAATTCCAGCGGCAGCACGCTGCCGGCGGCCGACGACACGAAGGCCACCATCCGGTGCCCGTCCAGATCGTCAGGCGTGGCCGGCACGCCATGGCGTTCCAGATAGGCAGGACTGGCGTAGGTGCCTTCGGCGAGGCTGGCGATCTGGCGCCCGATCATGCTGCTGTCGGTGGGTTTGCCCACGCGCAGCACGCAATCGACGCCCTCGCGCACGAGATCGACGTAACGGTCGCCTTCGCCGATGCGCAGCTGGATATCCGGATAACGTGCGAGGAAATCGGGCAACCCCGGCAGCATGAAGTGGCGCGCGAGCACGCCGTGTACGTCCACGCGCAGCTGGCCGCTGGGACGAGCGCCGGTGAAGGCGGCCTCGGCTTCCTCGATCTCGGCCAGGATGCTCAGGCAGCGCTGGTAATAGGCCTCGCCATCCAGCGTGGGACGCACCTGCCGGGTGGTGCGTTCGAGCAGGCGCACGCCCAGCCGGGCCTCCAGCCGCTTGACCACGTCGGTGACGGTGGAACGCGGCAATTCCAGGTCCTGCGCGGCCAGGGTGAAGCTGCGGCGCTCCACGATGCGGGCGAACAGGCGCATGGCGTCGACCTTGTCCATTGTTCGCTCAGTCCGAATGATGATGACGGATTCAAGCAGATTATCCGCCAACAAGAAAAGACCATCCTTTGCTCACGCCGACAACGGTCGGCCCCTTCAGAGGATTTTCCCCATGTCTGCCAAGCAAGAATCCAAGGTCGCCATCGTCACCGGCGCTTCCCGCGGCATCGGTGCCGCCGTGGCCGAACGACTGGCCCGCGACGGTTTTACCGTCGTCATCAACTACGCCGGCGATGCCGCCTCGGCTGAGGACCTCGCCCGCAAGATCGAAGGCGAGGGCGGGCGTGCATTGACCGCTCAGGCCGACGTGGCCGACCCGGCCGCCGTACGCCGCATGTTCGATGCGGCCGAAACCGCCTTCGGCGGCGTCGATGTGCTGGTGAACAACGCGGGCGTCATGCAGCTGGCGCCGATCAGCGACAGCGACGATGCACTGTTCGACCGCACCATCGCGATCAACCTCAAGGGCACCTTCAACACGCTGCGTGAGGCGGGCAAGCGTCTGCGCCAGGGTGGCCGCATCGTCAATTTCTCCACCAGCGTGGTGGGCCTGAATTTTCCGGGCTACGGCGTGTACGTGGCCACCAAGGCCGCCGTGGAATCGATGACGCACGTGCTGTCGAAGGAACTGCGCGGCCGCGCCATCACGGTCAATGCCGTGGCACCGGGCCCGACGGCGACGGATCTGTTCCTCAAGGGCAAGACGCCCGAGCAGATCGATCAGCTCGCCAAGGCCGCGCCACTGGAGCGCCTGGGCACGCCCGATGACATCGCCAGCGTCGTGTCCTTCCTCGCCGGTCCCGACGGCGCCTGGGTGAATGGCCAGGTGTTGCGCGCCAACGGCGGCCTGGTCTGAGTTCCCTTCCACACATCGCCACGCGATGTTCTTCCCGGAGTACGCATCATGAAGTACGTCATCGTCATTACGGGCGCCTCGAGCGGCTTCGGCCTGATGAGCGCGCGCGCGTTGGCCCACGCCGGTCATACGGTCTATGCAGGCATGCGCGAAACCCACGGACGCAACGCGGCCCGCGTGGAGGAGCTGAAGCAGTATGCGAAGGAGCACGGCGTGGACCTGCGCGCCGTCGAGATGGATGTGGCTTCGCAAGCGTCGGTGGATGCCGCCATCGCACACATCATCGGCGAACAGCAGCGTCTCGACGTGGTGATCCACAACGCCGGCCACATGTCCTACGGCCCGGCCGAAGCGTTCACGCCGGAGCAGTTCGCCCAGCTCTACGACACCAATGTGCTGAGCACGCAGCGCGTCAACCGCGCCGCGCTGCCGCAGTTGCGCAAGCAGGGACGCGGACTGGTGGTGTGGGTCTCCTCCAGCAGCGTCCGCGGCGGCACGCCGCCCTATCTGGCGCCGTATTTCGCGGCGAAGGCGGGCATGGATTCACTGGCAGTGAGTTATGCCGGCGAGTTGGCGCGATGGGGGATCGAGACGTCCATCGTGGTGCCGGGCGCCTTCACCAAGGGCACCGAGCATTTTGCCCATGCCGGCGCGCCGGCAGATGAAGCCGTTGCCAAGACGTATGCCGAGGGCCCCACCGCCGACTTTGGCGAGGTCGCCTTCAAGGGGCTGGCCTCGCTGGAACCGGCGGATGCCGATCCGGAAGCCGTGGCGCGGGCCATCGTCGAGGTGGTGGACAAGCCCTTCGGCAAGCGCCCGTTCCGTGTACATATCGATCCGTCCGAGGACGGCGCCGAGATCGTCAACGGCGTGGCCGATCGCGTGCGTGCGGAGCTGCTGCGCCGCATCGGTCTGGAGGACATCCTGCATCCACGCGTCACGGCCTGAGCATCGGGCGGCCATGCGCCGCCCGCCATCGTTTCACCGAGACGCAGGAATGATTCCGGTAAGCTACGGCACCAAACGGTAGTCAGGCCCTATCACATGAGTCTTGCCCAACGCCGCATCCTGCTGGGCGTATCCGGCGGTATCGCAGCCTACAAATCGTGCGAACTGGTTCGCCGCCTGGGCGACCTCGATGCCGAGGTCCGCGTGGTGATGACCGAGAACGCCGCGCACTTCGTGAGCGCGACGACATTCCAGGCCCTGTCCGGCCAGCCGGTGCGCAGCAGCCTGTGGGATGCCGAGGCCGAAGCGGCCATGGGCCATATCGAACTGGCGCGTTGGGCCGAGCGCATCGTCATCGCACCGGCCAGCGCCGACCTGATCGCCCGCCTCGCCCACGGCATGGCGAACGACTTGCTCACCACCGTCTGCCTCGCCAGCGCCGCGCCGCTGTACGTGGCGCCTGCCATGAACCAGCAGATGTGGGCGCATCCGGCCGTGCAGGCCAATGTGGAAACCTTGCGCCAGCGCGGCGTGCACATCCTCGGCCCCGCGTCGGGCGACCAGGCCTGCGGCGACATCGGCTCGGGCCGCATGCTCGAACCGTTGGAGCTGCGTGCCGCCATCGTTGGCTCGTTCGGCAACGAAGTGCTGCGCGGACTGAAGGTGGTGGTCAGTGCCGGACCGACCTACGAAGACATCGATCCGGTGCGCTTCATCGGCAACCGCAGCTCCGGTCGCATGGGTTTCGCCGTGGCCGAGGCTGCAGCACAGGCCGGTGCCGAGGTCACGCTGGTCGCCGGTCCCGTGAGCATGGCGACGCCGCCGGGCATTGCCCGGCGCATCGACGTGCGCAGCGCCGAACAGATGCGCGACGCGGTGGTAGGGGCATCGAACGGCGCGCACATCTATATCGCCGCGGCCGCGGTGGGCGATTACCGCCCCGCCGAAGTGGCCGAGCAGAAGCTCAAGAAGCACGACGGCCAGCCGCTGGAGCTGCGTCTTGCCGAGAACCCGGACATCCTGGCCACGCTGGCTGCGCAAACCGTGCGCCCCTTCTTGGTCGGATTCGCCGCGGAAACGCATGATGTGGAGCGCTACGCGCAAGACAAACTCAAGCGCAAAGGATTGGACATGATTGCCGCCAACCAGGTGGGCGGTGGCCTCGGCTTCGAGGCCGCCGACAACGCTCTTACGCTGTACGGTCCCGAGGGGGCCATCGAACTGCCGCGCGCTTCGAAGACGGAGCTGGCGCGCCAGCTGGTGGCCAAGGTGGCCGAGCGTTACCGGGCGGTGCGCCCGTGACGGCTGGCGTGGGCATCGACGTCGAGCTGAAGATTCTCGATCCGCGCCTGGGTGATTCGATTCCGCTGCCGCAGGCGGCCACCCTCGGTAGCGCCGGCATGGACCTGCGCGCCGCCATCGAGGCGCCGTTGACGCTGCAGCCGGGTGAAAGCGTGCTGGTGCCCAGCGGCATGGCCATCCATATTGGTGACCCGGGTTGGTGCGCGCTGATCGTGCCGCGTTCGGGCCTGGGCCATAAGCACGGCCTGGTGATGGGCAACCTGGTGGGTGTGATCGATGCGGATTACCAGGGCCCGCTGATGATTTCATGCTGGAACCGCGGCGCGCAGCCGTACACCATTGCGGTGGGCGATCGCATCGCCCAGCTGCTGCTGGTGCCGGTGGCGCAGGCGCGGCTGAAGGTGGTGAAAGAGTTCGCGCCATCGCAGAGGGGCGAGGGCGGCTTCGGTTCGACCGGCGTCAACTGAATGGTGCGGGCGTTCGCGTCCGCGCTCGAAGCGACCAGATAGCCTGTGCGGGGACAGGACATGGCCAAGATCTTCAACACCGGCACTGCCGGATCGATCGACGGGCGCCGCCTGCTGCCGCTGGCGGCGGGCACGTTGCTGGTGCTCGCCGGCTTCTTCTGCCTTTGGCAGACCTGGCAGATCTTTGACGAGGGCAGCGCCGTCGAACGCGTGCACGCGGCACAGAAGCAGGCAGTCGATGCGGTGGCGGCGGAGATCGCCAGCGAACGCGGCCGCGTGGAGGCAGCCGTTCACACGATGGATCCGGCCCACATCATTGCCGACCCGGCCCAGGCTGCCACCGAACTTCGCCAACTCGTCCCGCAAGCGCAGGCGGTCGAGGTCTACAGCGGCAGTCTCGACGAAGTGCTGCACGCCAACTATCGCGTGTTCGGTTACGGCAAGGCGGCCCAGCTGATGGCGGCGCAGAGCGCAGACGGCAAACCGCTGGCGCAAAGCGTGCCCGATACCAAGGGCTCGCGCGTGCTGTCCATCGTGGTGCCAGTGGGTCCTGCCGCGCATCCGCAGGCGTGGGTGTGGACCGCGTTGCCGTTCACTCCCGTGCAGCAGCGCTTTGAATCCATCGCCACCGCGGGCGGCCGACTGGAACTACGCCAGGGCGACGATCGCGGCGATATGCGCCTGCTTGCGTCGGGCAGCCCCTCGGCAGAGCGCGAAGCCAACGGCATCGCCGTCGATGGCAGCACCTTCAGCATTCTCGCGGCCCTGCCGACCGCCTTCATCGTGCTGCCCCATGTGTGGCCCCTGACCGCCGTATTGGGTCTGCTGTGCCTGGCCGCCGGCATCTACCTGATCTGGATGCGCAATCGTCCGCGGAGTCGCCGCGTTCGCGAGGAACTGGCGGAGCCCGTGCTGGCCGATCTGCTCGATACGCCAGTGGAAGAAGAAGCGCCCGTTCGGCCGGTGCGTCTTGCTCCGCCCAAACCGGCCCCTGCAGCGCCCGCTACCATCGATCCGGCCATCTTCCGCGCCTACGATGTGCGCGGCGTGGTGGGCAAATCGCTGACCAAGGAAGTCGCGCGCCTGCTGGGTCTGGCCATCGGCACGGTGATGCGCGAGAAGGGCCTGCCGGAAATCGTGGTGGGACGTGACGGCCGGCTTTCCGGCCCGGAGTTGGCGGGGGCGTTGTCCGATGGATTGCGCGAAGCCGGCATCGACGTGATCGATCTTGGCGCCGTGCCCACGCCGGTCGTCTATTACGCGGCGTACCGATTCAACACCGGTTGCGGCGTGGCGGTGACCGGCAGCCACAATCCGCCGGACTACAACGGCTTCAAGATCGTGGTGGGCGGCGAGACCCTGGCCGAAGGCGCCATCCAGGACCTTTACCAGCGCATCGCGGGCAACCGCCTCGAGCGCGGCGGCAAGGGCAATCTGCGCCATGTCGACGTATTGCCCGACTATGTCGATCGCATCACTTCCGATGTGCAGGCGGAGCGTCGCCTCAAGGTCGTCATCGACAGCGGCAATGGCATTGCCGGCGCGGTAGCCCCGCAGGTGCTGGAAGGTATCGGCTGCGAGGTCATTCCGCTGTATTGCGATGTCGACGGCACGTTCCCGAACCATCACCCCGATCCGTCCGATCCGCACAACCTTGAAGACCTGATCTTCGCGGTGAAGCAGACCGGCGCCGACCTGGGCCTCGCTTTCGACGGCGATGGCGACCGCCTCGGTGTGGTGACCAAGGATGGCGAGATCATCTTCCCCGACCGCCAGCTGATGCTGTTCGCGCGCGATGTGCTGTCGCGCCAGCCAGGCGCCACGGTCATCTACGACGTGAAGTGCACCGGACACCTCAAGGGCGTGATCCTCGATGCCGGCGGCAGTCCGATGATGTGGCGCACCGGCCATTCGCTGATCAAGGCCAAGATGCGCGAGACGGGTGCGGAACTGGCCGGCGAGATGAGCGGCCACTTCTTCTTCAAGGAACGCTGGTACGGTTTCGACGACGGCATCTATGCCGCCGCGCGCCTGATGGAAATCCTCGCCGGCGACCTGGAAGAGCGCACGCCCGAAGAGATCTTCGCCACCTGCCCCAAGGGCGTGTCCACGCCGGAACTCAAGGTGGAGATGGCCGAAGGCGAGCACTACCGTTTCATCGAGGCGTTCCGCCAGAAGGCGAGCTTCGGCGACGCCACGCTCACCACCATCGATGGCGTTCGCGCGGACTGGTCCGATGGCTGGGGCCTGGTGCGCGCTTCCAACACCACGCCGATCCTGGTCCTGCGCTTCGACGCGAACAACGACGCGGCGCTCGCGCGCATCAAGAAGGTCTTCCGCGAGCAACTGCTGGCGACCGACCCTTCGCTGAAGCTGCCGTTCTGAAAAAAAGCCCCGGACATGCCGGGGCTTTTTCGTTGCCAGAACGCCGCTTACTGGCCCTGTTCTTCCTTGGCCTGGGCGGCCTTCAAATCGCGATAGTGGATCAGGTCCTGCGTGTTCTTCTGCACCTGGGCGTCCCGCGCAGTCTGTTCGCGCTCCAGCGCCTCGCGCTGACGGGCCACCACGTCGCGCTGCTTGGCGATGCCTTGGGTCAGATAAGGCGGCACCGGCTGCTTGGCGCGTTCGATATCGCCCGCCCGGGTCAGCAGATCCGTCAGCGCCTTCTCCTGGCTGCGCAGGTTCGAACGCGTGGTGTTGATCTGCTGGTCGAGGCTGTCGAGATTTTCCTGCTGCAAGGTCTTGAACGACGCCTCGGTGGGATAGGCCGCGAGCATCTGCGCGTCGCTGCGCTTGCGCTGTTCGGCCGCACGGTCCAATACGGCCTGCTGCTCGGCCGCCTTCTGCGCGGCGGCGCGTTCTTCCGGATTGAGCTGGCGGTCGACATGCTGGACGACGATGCCGCGATCGTTCACCAGTTCGTAGCCGTACTTCATGGCATCGGAAGTGAGGCTGTCGCTGTAGTGCGGCAGGCCAGCCGCATCCTTCCAGCGATACCGATAGGTCGGCGCCTTGTTCTGGGCGTGCACGAAAGTGGTCAGCGCGAGCAACGCGATGACGAAAGCTGTTTTACGCATGAATTCCCCCTTAGAGCCTGTTCAAGACCTCCTCGTGGCCCGCGCCGGGAGCTGTTTGCGCGCAGGACAAGGAAGAATGAAGGAGTGTACGTCCGTACACGACTGAATGATGACGCCGGCCTGTGGGCAAACAGCCCCGGCCCGGAGGGTTGTTCTTGAGTGGCCGCCAGGCGGCAGCGCGCGGCTTGACCTGCCCACCAGGCAGGCGCTGCGCCACGCACTGCCGCCTGGCGGCCACTCAAGAACAACGCGGGCTACGAGGAGGTCTTGAACAGGCTCTTATGGGCGGAAGTATAGCGGCCGGAACCGTGACAGCTTGAGGTTGGCACGATGCCAGGCATGGCGATGTGATCGGTTTCGCCAACGCCCGGGCGTTCAGGCATTCACGCCGTACTGTTGCCGGTACGACACCAGTCGCGCGTGTTCGGTGGCGAGCTCCGGCCGTTCCCCCGCATAGGCGAGCACGTCGCCCAGGCTGGTGATGGCGATCACCGGGATGCCGAACTCGGCGGTGACTTCCTGGGCGGCGGACAGGTCGGTCTGGCCGCGCTCCTGGCGGTCCAGCGCGATCAGCACGCCGGCCGGCGTGGCGCCCTGCGCACGGATCAGCGCCAGCGATTCGCGCACGGCGGTGCCCGCGGTCATCACGTCGTCCACGATCAGCACGCGGCCCTTCAGCGGGGCGCCCACCAGCACGCCGCCTTCGCCGTGATCCTTCGCCTCCTTGCGGTTGTAGGCCCAGGGCAGATCGCGGCCATGCTGGTCGGCCAGCGCAATCGCCGTGGCGGCGGCCAGGGCGATGCCCTTGTAGGCCGGGCCGAACAGCATGTCGACCTCGATCCCCGAGTTCACCACGGCGGCGGCATAGGCGCGACCCAGCTGGCCGAGCGCGGCGCCGGAATCGATGCGGCCCATATTGAAGAAGTAGGGGCTCTGGCGGCCAGACTTCAGCGTGAAGTCGCCAAAACGCAGCACGTCGCGCTGCAGAGTGAGTTCGATGAAATCGCGCTGGTAGTCGTGCACGGCGGGTTCTCTGGTGGGGATCAGGTAGGCAGGGCACCCAGCATCACGTGCTGCGGCCCGGAACGCCCGCCATGGTACAGCCCGCCGGTCTCCTGGAAGCCGGCGCGCCGATACAGGGCGAGCGCGGGCGTGTTGCGGACGTTCACGGTCAGCACCACGTCGCACGCATCGGGATGGCGCTGCTTCAGATCGCGCATCACCGCGACCAGCGCGAGCGTACCCAGGCCCCGGCCTTGCCAGCGCGCGTCGATGAAGAACGAGCGCAAGCCCAGCGTGGCGCGCTCGAAATCCCGGTCCGCGATGCTGCGCGGCTGCCGCTCGATGCGGTAGAACCCGATCGGTTCGTCATCGCACAGAATGGCCATGGCCTGGCTGCCCTCGCATTGCGCGGCATCGGCCAGCGAGACGGCGACGGGCCCGACGAAATCGCGCTGCGGTTCATGCACCTGCAACTGCAATAGCGTGGGATAGCGGGTAGCGTCGGCCGGCACGACGCGGATATCGGGGTGATCGGACATGATTGCTATGATGGCCCATCCCCGGGATCCAGAGCACCTGACATGCGCATCATCAGTCTCAACGCCAACGGCATCCGCTCCGCCGGTACCAAGGGCGTATTCGAGTGGCTTCGCAAGCAGAAGGCCGACGTGGTCTGCCTGCAGGAGACCAAGGCGCAGGAAGACCAGCTGTCCGATGCCATGTTCCGCCCCGATGGGCACCACTGTTTCTATCGCGATGCCTGCAGCAAGAAGGGCTATAGCGGCGTGGCGATCTATGCCAAGCGCGAGCCCGACGAAGTGCGCACGGCGCTGGGCTGGGAACCGTTCGACTGCGAAGGCCGCTATATCGAGGCACGTTTCGGCAAGTTGAGCGTGGTGTCGTTGTACGTGCCGTCGGGTTCATCGGGCGATGAGCGGCAGCAATTCAAGTTCAAGGTGATGGACTGGATCGCGCCGATCTTTGCTGAATGGATGAACAGCGGCCGCGACTACGTGCTGTGCGGCGACTGGAACATCGTGCGCAGCGAGCTGGACATCAAGAACTGGAAATCCAACCAGAAGAATTCCGGCTGCCTGCCCGAAGAGCGCGCGTGGCTCAACGACCTGGTCGACAAGCACGGCTGGGTCGACAGCTACCGCACGCTGCACCCCAAGGGCGAGGACTACACCTGGTGGTCGAACCGCGGCAACGCGCGCGCCAACAACGTGGGTTGGCGCATCGACTACCAGATGGTCACGCCCGGCCTGCGCGATCGCCTGAAGCGCTGCTCGGTCTACCGCGATTCGTGGTTCTCCGACCATGCGCCATATACGGTCGACTATGCCGACTGAGGCCAGCGCGCCGGCAGCACGCAAGCCGTCGGTCTGGCGCTCGTTCACCGAACCGGCGGCGTGGACCATGTGCCTGCTGGGCTTTTCCTCCGGGCTGCCGTTCCTGCTCGTATCCGTCACGTTGTCCCTGTGGCTGAAGGAAAACGGCATTGCGCTGAAGAGCGTGACGATGATCGCCAGCGCAGGCATGACCTATGCGCTCAAGTTTCTATGGGCGCCGTTGCTCGATCACTGGCGGCTTCCGCTGTTCACGCGTTTAGGCTTGCGTCGCGGCTGGCTGCTGTTTGCGCAGCTGGGTGTGCTTTGCGGCCTGTTGTTGATGGCCGCCTTCACCCCGCTTCAGTTGCAGCCCTTTGTGTTGGCGACCCTGCTGGTGGCGTTCATGGGGGCGACCCAGGACATCGCCATCGATGCCTATCGCATCGAGATCGCGCCGCCTTCGGCCCAGGGCGCGCTGGTGGCGACCTATGCGCTGGGTTACCGGTTGGGTCTGCTGCTGGGTGGCGCCGTCGCGCTGATCCTGGCCGACCACATTCCGTGGTCGTGGATTTACGTGGCCATGGCGGTGGCGATGGTGTTGCCGATCGTCACCACACTCTTCATGCGTGAACCGACCGTCGCCCGATCGACGCCGCTCGGTTGGCGCATGGCGATGCGCGAAAGCGTCATCGACCCGTTCACGGATTTCTTCCGCCGATACAGCTGGGTAGTCGCCGGGCTCACGCTGTTGTTCATCCTGCTCTTCAAGCTGCCCGAGCAGTCCATCGGTACGATCTTCAACCCGTTCATGCGCGACATGGGTTTCAGCAAGACCGAAATCGGCGCTGTCACCAAGATCTATGGAGTCTGGATCGGCATCGCTGGCGCGTTCGTCGGTGGTGCGTGCGTGGCCCGCTGGGGAGCCTGGCAGACCTTGGGCGCGTGCATCGTACTGGGTGCCTGCAGCAACCTGCTTTACCTTCTGCTGCTGGGCAACCAGGGGAGTCTCGCGGTACTGACCTTGGCGATCTCCGGGCAGAACTTCGCCGAAGGCATGCTTGGGCCGCCAACCGTCGCCTTTCTCTCGCTGTTGGTGAACCGCCAGCACACGGCCACGCAATATGCGCTGCTGAGCTCGCTGGTCAACCTCCCCGGCAAGGTCCTGGGCTTCTTTGCCGGCGGCCTGGTTGCCGTCATCGGGTATGGCGGGTACTTCGCCATTACCGTGATTTCGATGCTGCCGGCGATGCTGTTGTTCGCCATCCTGTGGCCGCGCTTCAGCAAGGAGCGCCCCGGGGACATCGCCGAAGCGAAAGAACCTTCTACGTGAATCAGCCAAGCGGTCGATAGTCTCGCCCTTGACCCTGTGACAAGATGAAGTCACAGGGGGCTTATGACCGTCGGAGGAAGCGTCCGTGCCGGACCTCGTCATACGCCATATCGACAACCTCATGGCCGAACGCATCAAGACGTTGGCCAAGGAAAGGCAGTGGTCGATCAATGATGTGGTGCTGCATGCACTGCGTCACGGCCTGGGCATGGCCTCGTCGAACGTGTTCGCGGAAACCATGCTCGATCCGGGCGACCTGACCACCCTGGGCGGTCAATGGGACGCCAAGGAAAAGGCCGCGTTCCAGGAAGCCGTGCAGGCGCTTTCCCGCGCGCCAACGGCTGCGCTGGCGCAGGCCCATGGCATGTTGGGCGACGACAGTTTCTGATCAGCGTGGTGCGGGATACACCGCACCCAGCACGCGCGGACCCCGGGCCCCCGTGACCGCGGGAAGATTGCCGGGCAGCCCCAGCAGCCGTTGCCGAGCGAGCCACGCAAAAGCGGTGGCTTCCAGATAATCCGGATCGACGCCATGCACAGCAGTGCTTGCCAGCGTGCGTGTTCCCAGCAGTTCACCCAGTCGCCGCATCAGCACCGCGTTGTGCACGCCACCGCCGCATGCCAGCACGTCGAGGGAGTCCGGTGCATGGCGCGCGATGGCATCGGCGATGCTTCGTGCCGAAAGCTCCAGCAGGGTGGCCTGCACGTCGGCGGGCGCCACCGATGCCACAGCCGTATGGCTTTCCAGCCACGCCAGATGGAAATGCTCGCGCCCGGTGCTCTTGGGCGGCGGCAACGCAAAGTACGCATCCGCCAGCAAGGCGGCGAGCAGCGCTTCATCCACGCGGCCCGATGCCGCAAAGGCACCATTCGCATCGTAGGCGCCGCCGCGGTGGCGCCGATGCCACGCATCCATCAGGCCATTGGCTGGCCCGGTGTCGAATCCAAAGACCTTTCCGGCCGGATCGAGCACGGTGATGTTGGCAATGCCGCCGAGATTGAGCACGACGCGCGTCGCGTCCGGACGACCCAGCAACATCGCGTGCACCGCAGGCAGCAACGGCGCTCCCTGGCCGCCGGCCGCGACATCGGCCCGGCGGAAATCGGCCACCACGTCGATGCCGCAGCGTTCGGCGATCACCGAGGCATCGCCCACCTGCAGCGTGAAAGGAAACTCGCCGGCGGGACGATGGCGCAAGGTCTGTCCATGCGAGCCGATCGCCCGCACCCGCGGCGTGTGCGCGGCATTTCGTTCGAGCAGCTTGGCCGCGGCCTCGGCGAAACACTGGCCGATGGCGACATCGAGACGTCCGTAGGCATCCAGGTCGAGTCGTTCCTCGTCCTGCGCCACCGCGAGGATGCGCGTGCGCAGGGCGTCCGGCCACGGATGCGTCAGCGCATCCACCAGTTGGGGCGTGTTGTCGTCGAAACGCACCAGGGCGGCATCGATGCCGTCGGCGCTGGTGCCCGAGATCAGGCCAAGGTAAAGCGCCGAAGCGTTGTCCACGGGAATCAGTCGTCGTTGCGCTTGGCGCCGCTGGCCTTGGCCAGCTTGATGTTGGCGTCCAGCGTCTTCAGGCGGGCCAGCTGCGGCTGCACCACCTGCGCCTTGAACTTGGCCAGCTGTGCGCCCGGCAGCGGTTCCGGCTTGGGCAGGGTCACCTTCTGCGGATCGCGCTGCACGTTGTTGACGCGGAATTCGTAGTGGAGGTGCGGGCCGGTGGCCAGGCCGGTCATGCCCACATAGCCGATCACTTCGCCCTGGCTCACGTGCTGGCCGACCTTTTCATTGGCGAACTTCGACATGTGCCCATAGGCCGTGCTGATCGAGCCGTTGTGCTGCACGATCACGAAATTGCCGTAACCGTTCATCCAGCCCTTGAACTTGATCACGCCATCGCCGGCCGCGTGGATCGGCGTGCCGGTGGGCGCGGCATAGTCGACGCCCTGGTGGGCGCGCATCAGGCCGAGGATCGGATGCATGCGCGCCGCGCTGAACTGCGAGGAGATGCGGGTGAAGTCCACCGGAATGCGCAGGAACGACTTCTGGATCGGGCGGCCGTCTTCGCTGAACCAGCCGAAGCTGCCGTCGTCCTTCTTGAAGCGGTAGGCGGTATAGCGCTCGCCCTGGTTCACGAATTCCGCCGCCACGATGTCGCCTTCATGCAGATAGGCGCCGTCGCGGTACACGTCGTCGTAGATCACGGTGAAGCTGTCGCCTTCGCGCAGGTCCTGCACGAAGTCGATGTCGTACTTGAACAACTCGGCGAGCTTGAGCACCATCGCATTGCTCATGCCGGCCTTGGAACCGGCGGCGAACAGCGAGCTGTCGATGGTGCCGTGGGCAACGTGTTCGCGATGGTCCACTTCGCGCGCCTGCGCGGTGACCGTGGCCTTGTCGCCTTCGAAGCGCATGGTGGTGCGGTTGGACTCGTCCTTGTCGAAGCGGATGCCCTTGAGGCTGCCGTCGCTGTCGAGCAGGAAATCGAACTCCTGGCCGGGGCTGATGTGGTGCAGGGACTTGGCATCGCCCGACTGCTCGACCACGTGCTGCACGTCGGTGAGGCTCAAGCCCTGGCTCTGGAACAGATCGGACAAGGTCTGGCCGGGCTGCACCTGCACGATGTGCCAGTCTTCCACGGTGGGAGCCTGGGCCACGGTCGGTGCGACCTTGGGCAGCTCCAGCGGCAACACGGCATGCGCCGTCGAGATGGTGTCCGGGCGCATGGCGCTGGCCCAGGCGGGAATCAGGAAGCCGGAAACGGCTGTAATAAGCAGTGCGGTACCGGCGAGAATCCAACGTTCGCGGTGCCAGTGGATCGGCTCCGCCTCACCATGACAACCGAAGGACCAATGGGCGCAACGTTCATAAAAATGAGAGTGACGCTTCTGCGCCTTGCGACGCATAGCCTGTTTGCGCGCCACGCGCGCCGTCTCGTTTCTCTCACCCATGCCCGGTGTTCCCCAGGTACTACATTTCTAATTGCCGCGTACCATAGCGGCCCTGTGTAAAGGGCGTCAACGCCTTTTCCATCAATGGGTTGCGATAACTTTTCGGTTAACGCACACTTAACGGAACCGGCCGGGAAGCCAGGCTTTCCGGTGACGTCCAGACAACGAAAATTTGAGGAATGCATGAACGAGCTTGAGCAGGCGCTGGCCACCATCGCGCGCGGCGCCGACGAAATCATCAAGCAGGAAGAGTTGGCCGCTCGGCTGAAACTCGGCCGCCCGCTGCGCATCAAGGCCGGTTTCGACCCGACCGCGCCGGATCTGCACCTGGGCCATACCGTGCTGCTCAACAAGATGCGCCAGTTCCAGGATCTGGGGCACCAGGTGATTTTCCTCATCGGCGACTTCACCGGCATGATCGGCGACCCGACCGGCAAGAACGTCACCCGCAAGCCGCTCACCCGCGAGGACGTGCTGGCCAACGCGGAGACCTATGCCGAGCAGGTCTATAAGGTGCTGGACAAGGAGCGCACCGAGTTGCGCTTCAATTCCGAGTGGTTCGGCCAGATGACCGCGGCCGACATGATCAAGCTGGCCGCCCAGCACACGGTGGCCCGCATGCTCGAGCGCGACGACTTCTCCAAGCGCTTCGCCGGCCAGCAGCCGATCGCCATCCACGAATTCCTCTATCCGCTGGTGCAGGGCTACGACTCGGTGGCGCTCAAGTGCGACGTCGAGTTGGGCGGCACCGATCAGAAGTTCAACCTGCTGATGGGGCGCGCGCTGCAGGAACACCACGGCCAGCCGCCCCAGATCGTGCTCACCATGCCGCTGCTGGAGGGCCTGGACGGCATCAACAAGATGTCCAAGTCGCTGGGCAACTACATCGGCATCAACGAGCCGGCCATCGATATCGTCACCAAGACGCTGAAGATCGGCGACGAGCTGATGTGGCGCTGGTTCGAACTGCTCAGTTTCGAGACCTCGCTGGCCGACATTGCACGCATGAAAGAGGAGGTCGCCAGCGGCGCCCTGAATCCGCGTGATGCCAAGCTGAAACTGGCCCGCGAATTGGCCGCCCGTTTCCACGATGCCGCCGCCGCCGAGCAGGCGATTGCCGGCTGGCATGCCGTGGTGCGCGGAGAGGGCGATACCAGCCTGTTGCCGCTCACTGAAATTGCCGTGCCTGCGGAAGGCCTGCGCTTGCCTGCACTGCTTACCGCGGCAGGCCTCACGCCAAGCAACGGCGAAGCGAATCGCAAACTCAAGGAACGCGCCGTGCGCATCGATGCCGAAGTGGTTGAAGACGCGCAACGCGTGTTTTTGCCGGGTTTCGAAGGGGTTTTGCAGATCGGCAAGCGCAACTTCGCACGCGTGTTGTTGACGCAGGCATGAGTGAAGCGCGATGACGCATCGTCATCGCGCCGCTTCGAAGCAACGAGTTTCGCGTGAGAACAACGCCTTACGCGAAACATCAAAAATTTCTGAAAAATAATTTCAGAAATCGCTTGTCAAAGCAGGGGTGCATGCCTATTATTCGCCTCCCCGCCGCTGGCAGCGTCTTCCACGGCAACAACGACAGCAAAAATTCTTCGCTGAAGGTGTTGACGGATAGGGAAAACGATGTAAGATGAGCGGCTCACTCGGGACGAAATGTTCCAACGCTGAAACGGCAACGTTCGGCAAGTGATTGAGATCTTTGACAGTGTGCGCAGGTGACTTGTGTGGGCGTCTTGCGATGGACGATTGAATGTCCAATTAATGCAAGCGTCTAACCTAAGAGTCAATTCAAAAGCTTGACGTTTATGGTTAGGAACAACGCTTCAGAAAGATAGATCGCTTTCCTGCTTCGGCAGGGATGAGGTCGAAAACTTAAGTGAAGAGTTTGATCCTGGCTCAGATTGAACGCTGGCGGCATGCCTAACACATGCAAGTCGAACGGCAGCACAGTAGAGCTTGCTCTATGGGTGGCGAGTGGCGGACGGGTGAGTAATGCATCGGGATCTACCCAAACGTGGGGGATAACGTAGGGAAACTTACGCTAATACCGCATACGTCCTAAGGGAGAAAGCGGGGGACCGAAAGGCCTCGCGCGGTTGGACGAACCGATGTGCGATTAGCTAGTTGGTAGGGTAATGGCCTACCAAGGCGACGATCGCTAGCTGGTCTGAGAGGATGATCAGCCACACTGGAACTGAGACACGGTCCAGACTCCTACGGGAGGCAGCAGTGGGGAATATTGGACAATGGGCGCAAGCCTGATCCAGCAATGCCGCGTGTGTGAAGAAGGCCTTCGGGTTGTAAAGCACTTTTATCAGGAGCGAAATACTACTGGCTAATAACCGGTGGGGCTGACGGTACCTGAGGAATAAGCACCGGCTAACTTCGTGCCAGCAGCCGCGGTAATACGAAGGGTGCAAGCGTTAATCGGAATTACTGGGCGTAAAGCGTGCGTAGGCGGTGAGTTAAGTCTGTCGTGAAATCCCCGGGCTCAACCTGGGAATGGCGATGGATACTGGCTCGCTAGAGTGTGATAGAGGATGGTGGAATTCCCGGTGTAGCGGTGAAATGCGTAGAGATCGGGAGGAACATCAGTGGCGAAGGCGGCCATCTGGATCAACACTGACGCTGAGGCACGAAAGCGTGGGGAGCAAACAGGATTAGATACCCTGGTAGTCCACGCCCTAAACGATGCGAACTGGATGTTGGTCTCAACTCGGAGATCAGTGTCGAAGCTAACGCGTTAAGTTCGCCGCCTGGGGAGTACGGTCGCAAGACTGAAACTCAAAGGAATTGACGGGGGCCCGCACAAGCGGTGGAGTATGTGGTTTAATTCGATGCAACGCGAAGAACCTTACCTGGCCTTGACATGTCTGGAATCCTGCAGAGATGCGGGAGTGCCTTCGGGAATCAGAACACAGGTGCTGCATGGCTGTCGTCAGCTCGTGTCGTGAGATGTTGGGTTAAGTCCCGCAACGAGCGCAACCCTTGTCCTTAGTTGCCAGCACGTAATGGTGGGAACTCTAAGGAGACTGCCGGTGACAAACCGGAGGAAGGTGGGGATGACGTCAAGTCATCATGGCCCTTACGGCCAGGGCTACACACGTACTACAATGGTCGGTACAGAGGGTTGCAATACCGCGAGGTGGAGCCAATCCCAGAAAGCCGATCCCAGTCCGGATTGGAGTCTGCAACTCGACTCCATGAAGTCGGAATCGCTAGTAATCGCAGATCAGCTATGCTGCGGTGAATACGTTCCCGGGCCTTGTACACACCGCCCGTCACACCATGGGAGTGAGTTGCTCCAGAAGCCGTTAGTCTAACCGCAAGGGGGACGACGACCACGGAGTGGTTCATGACTGGGGTGAAGTCGTAACAAGGTAGCCGTATCGGAAGGTGCGGCTGGATCACCTCCTTTCGAGAACGACATCCTTCTTCCCCGCAAGACGTCCACACAAGACACCTGCCTTTTATTTCACGCGAAGTTTGCTTCACGCGGCTCCATGCCGCGACAAGCAAAACCGACCATCCCTGGTCGGACTCTTCAACGAAACCCCGCTTCGACGGCAATGTCGTGAGCGAGGTTTTTTTGTTGAGTGCAAAGGTTCCCGGGTCTGTAGCTCAGGTGGTTAGAGCGCACCCCTGATAAGGGTGAGGCCGGTGGTTCGAGTCCTCCCAGACCCACCACCAAATCACTTGGGGCCATAGCTCAGCTGGGAGAGCACCTGCTTTGCAAGCAGGGGGTCGTCAGTTCGATCCTGACTGGCTCCACCATTTTGGTGACACGACGTGAAATGAGAGCAGCGCACACATAAGATTTTAGAAAACGAGGCGGCATTGAGGCCGTTCTTGTGTTCATTGAAAACGTAAACGAGTGACAAGCGTCTTGGTTCGAAACCGAATCGAGATGTGTCGTTGAGGCAATTAAGCGAACGCGTTGTTTGGACATTCGATCATTATCACCTCGTAAGTGATGATAATCGGACCCTGAGGCGACTTGGGGTTATATGGTCAAGCGACTAAGCGTATACGGTGGATGCCTTGGCAGTCAGAGGCGATGAAGGACGTGGCAGCCTGCGAAAAGTGTCGGGGAGCTGGCAACAAGCTTTGATCCGGCAATGTCCGAATGGGGAAACCCACTCCGCAAGGAGTACTGCATGATGAATACATAGTCATGCAGAGCGAACCCGGGGAACTGAAATATCTAAGTACCCGGAGGAAAAGAAATCAACCGAGATTCCGTCAGTAGCGACGAGCGAACGCGGACTAGCCCAAAAGTTTCTAGTGTTTTAGCCGAACGGTTTGGAAAGGCCGGCCATAGCGGGTGATAGCCCCGTAGGCGAAAGGGCATTAGAGATGAAATTGAGTAAGGCGGGGCACGAGAAACCCTGTCTGAATATGGGGGGACCATCCTCCAAGGCTAAATACTCCTGACTGACCGATAGCGAACTAGTACCGTGAGGGAAAGGCGAAAAGAACCCCGGAGAGGGGAGTGAAATAGACCCTGAAACCGTATACGTACAAGCAGTGGAAGCCCGCAAGGGTGACTGCGTACCTTTTGTATAATGGGTCAGCGACTTACTGTCAGTGGCAAGCTTAACCGTATAGGGGAGGCGAAGGGAAACCGAGTCTGAATAGGGCGCATAGTCTCTGGCAGTAGACCCGAAACCGAGTGATCTATCCTTGGCCAGGTTGAAGGTGCGGTAACACGCACTGGAGGACCGAACCCACATCTGTTGCAATAGATGGGGATGAGCTGAGGATAGGAGTGAAAGGCTAAACAAACTCGGAGATAGCTGGTTCTCCTCGAAAGCTATTTAGGTAGCGCCTCGTATGAATCTTCCTGGGGGTAGAGCACTGTTATGGCTAGCGGGCCATCGCGGCTTAGTAAACCATGGCAAACTCCGAATACCAGGACAGAATGTACGGGAGACACACGGCGGGTGCTAACGTCCGTCGTGAAAAGGGAAACAACCCAGACCCGCAGCTAAGGTCCCCAAGTTATCGCTAAGTGGAAAACGATGTGGAAAGGCATAGACAGCCAGGAGGTTGGCTTAGAAGCAGCCACCCTTTAAAGAAAGCGTAATAGCTCACTGGTCGAGTCGGTCTGCGCGGAAGATTTAACGGGGCTAAGCGATACACCGAAGCTCGGGGTGCATTACTTTGTAATGCGCGGTAGAGGAGCGTTCCGTAAGCCTGTGAAGGTGGATTGAGAAGTCTGCTGGAGGTATCGGAAGTGCGAATGCTGACATGAGTAACGATAATGGGGGTGAAAAGCCCCCACGCCGAAAGCCCAAGGTTTCCTCGCGCAACGTTCATCGGCGCAGGGTGAGTCGGCCCCTAAGGCGAGGCAGAAATGCGTAGTCGATGGGAAGCAGGTTAATATTCCTGCACTTGTCTGTAGTGCGATGTGGGGACGGAGAAAGTTAGGTCTACCGGGCGTTGGTTGTCCCGGGGAAAGGCGGTAGGCATGAAGCGTAGGCAAATCCGCGCTTCTTTATGCCGAGCACCGAGACGAGTCCTATTGGACGAAGTGACTGATACTACGCTTCCAGGAAAAGCCACTAAGCTTCAGCTACAGAGAAACCGTACCGTAAACCGACACTGGTAGGCAGGGTGAGAATCCCAAGGCGCTTGAGAGAACTCGGGTGAAGGAACTAGGCAAAATGGCACCGTAACTTCGGGAGAAGGTGCGCCCTCCGACGTGGTCACATGCGTGACTGAGCGTTAGAGGGTCGCAGTAACCTGGCCGCTGCGACTGTTTATCAAAAACACAGCACTCTGCAAACACGAAAGTGGACGTATAGGGTGTGACGCCTGCCCGGTGCTGGAAGGTTAATTGATGGGGTCAGCCGCAAGGCGAAGCTCTTGATCGAAGCCCCAGTAAACGGCGGCCGTAACTATAACGGTCCTAAGGTAGCGAAATTCCTTGTCGGGTAAGTTCCGACCTGCACGAATGGCGTAACGACAGCGGCGCTGTCTCCACCCGAGACTCAGTGAAATTGAAATCGCTGTGAAGATGCAGCGTTCCCGCGGCAAGACGGAAAGACCCCGTGAACCTTTACTATAGCTTTACACTGAACGTTGAGTTCTTCTGTGTAGGATAGGTGGGAGGCTATGAAACCGAGACGCTAGTTTCGGTGGAGCCATCCTTGAAATACCACCCTGAAGTGCTTGACGTTCTAACCTAGGTCCGTAATCCGGATCAGGGACCGTGTATGGTGGGTAGTTTGACTGGGGCGGTCTCCTCCCAAAGAGTAACGGAGGAGCACGAAGGTACGCTCAGCGCGGTCGGACATCGCGCACTGTGTGCAAAGGCATAAGCGTGCTTGACTGCGAGATCGACGGATCAAGCAGGTACGAAAGTAGGTCTTAGTGATCCGGTGGTTCTGTATGGAAGGGCCATCGCTCAACGGATAAAAGGTACTCCGGGGATAACAGGCTGATACCGCCCAAGAGTTCATATCGACGGCGGTGTTTGGCACCTCGATGTCGGCTCATCACATCCTGGGGCTGTAGCCGGTCCCAAGGGTATGGCTGTTCGCCATTTAAAGTGGTACGCGAGCTGGGTTCAGAACGTCGTGAGACAGTTCGGTCCCTATCTGTCGTGGGCGTTGGAGATTTGAGAGGGGCTGCTCCTAGTACGAGAGGACCGGAGTGGACGTTCCGCTGGTGTTCGGGTTGTCATGCCCATGGCATTGCCCGGTAGCTACGAACGGAAGCGATAACCGCTGAAAGCATCTAAGCGGGAAGCGCGCCTCAAGATGAGATCTCCCGAGACTTCGAGTCTCCTTAAGGCACCATCAAGACTAGGTGGTTGATAGGCGCGGTGTGGAAGTGCAGCAATGCATTGAGCTTACGCGTACTAATGAGCCGTGAGGCTTGACCATATAACCCCAAGACGCTTTGTTTAACGCGCTATCCCTGCGCGAGAAAGCGGCCATCCATGGCCGCACTCCTCAGGAAAAGCACGCTTCGACGAATGCATCTCGAAACAAAATTTCACCTCGACGCTTGTCACTCGTTTACCCCTTTGCGGAACTGGCGCATACCCTGCGCTGTTCCCACCCCTTCCCTGGCGGCTATAGCGCTGTGGCCCCACCCGATCCCATCCCGAACTCGGAAGTGAAACGCAGCTGCGCCGATGGTAGTGTGAATTCTCATGCAAGAGTAGGTCACCGCCAGGGGCTTTATCCCTCAAACGCCTTCCCATCCGGGAAGGCGTTTGTCTTTGTGCGGTTTGGAAATCCCGTTGCCTCTGTTCGCCGTGCGCTGCCGTCGGCATTGTCTGAATTCGCCGGCGTCTTCCGAACGCGCGCTATGTAGCAAAAACTTATCGCCTATGATGCAAGGCTCGTCTGACCTGCATGCCGCGGAGCGCTTGAAGTGTTTGTCCATGTCGAAACCCGCCGTCGCCGGAACGTGCAATGGGCAACCGTGCTCCTGGTGGTCGTGTGCGTGATCAGCTTCGTCGGCCTGGCACTGATGCCTGCGCCGCAGCGCATGTCGATGTGGCTGGAATGGGGCACCGTGCCGGCGAATATCTTCGACGCGAAGGCGCCGCTGCTGCCGCAACTGCATGATCCGTCGCTGCTTCGCCTGTTCACCGCGCTGTTCATCCACCTGGCCTGGCTGCATCTGCTGGGCAACCTGCTGTTCCTGGTGATCTTTGGCCTGCCCGCGGAACGGGCGCTGGGTTCGTTGCGTTTCCTGCTGCTGTTTGTCCTGGGTGGCATGGTGGCGAACCTGGTGGGCGCAATTTCCCTGGCCGGCGTGCGCTCGCCGATCATCGGTTGCAGCGGTGCCGTGTCGGCGGTGCTGGGAACCTACATAGCGCTGTTTCCCCGCGCCCGCCTGGGGCTGGTGTTGCCATTGGGTCTGTACCTGGAATTCGTGCGCGTCCCGGCCTTTCTGCTGATCGGCATCTGGGTGTTGCTGCAGTTGCTCTTCAGCTATGCCGGCCCGAGTTACGGCGCGGTGGTGTGGTGGACGCACATTGCCGGCTTCCTGTTCGGCGTCGCTTTTGCCTTGTTCGCGCGAGAGGGCATCGCGCGGCGTCTACGCGGATAAGATGGGCGCATGCGTACCAAGAAACTCTACAAAGTGACCTTCCTGCACCTGGGCAAGTGCTACGAGCTCTATGCGCGGCACGTTGCATCCAGCAGCCTCTGGGGATTTACCGAAGTCGGCGAACTGGTGTTCGAACCCGTGGGTGAAGGCCTGTTGGTGGATCCCACCGAGGAAAAATTGCGCGACGAGTTCAAGGACACCCATGTGCTGCACCTGCCGATGCAATCGGTGGTGCGCATCGAGGAAGTGGAGAACAAGGGCGCACTGGTGATCCGCGATGCGAGCGACGGGCAGAAGATCACGCCGTTTCCGATGCCGCCGCGCGGCCGCTGAGTAGCCGTCTAACCGTGGCGCATCACGGCGATCACGATCTCCACCGCGATCAGCAGGATGATGGCAAGTTCCATCAGTTCGCCGCGTTTGCTTGAGGCTTCTTCATACAGTGCCGAGTAGCTGTCACGGATGATCGCCAGCTTGCGGTCCACGGCCTTGCTGACGTGCGGCACGCGGAACAGGTCCAGTGCGGCGGCGTACACGCGCGCCAGATAGACGTCCTCCGTGACCTGCAGCGCATTGTCCACTTTCTCCGTGACCTCGGTGACTTCCGCCACCAGCGTGTAGAGATGCCGTGCCAGATCCGCGTAGCGCCGCGCGGCGAGGGGATTGGCGACGTTGTGTGTCGCTTCCACCAGGTCGTACATGCGTGGTAGTTCCGCATCGAGCAGTTCGTCGTAGTAGCGCAGTTCCAGCAGCTGGGCGTTGGCCACTTCCAGAATGTCGACGACGTCCGATTCGTCGCGCGGTTCATAGATGAAGGCGCGGTCCCAGGTGAGCACGGCGAGATCGTCGGTGTAGTAGGAGAAGCGTTGTCGCAGCAGCTCCTGCCGTGCCGGCTCGGACAGCGCTCGCGATTCGCCGGCGAGCAGGGGAACCAGATCGAGCTCGTCATGGAGCGTCGCCGTACTCACGACGCCTTCGAGCGAATGCACGAACCCCAGCAGGTAATCTTCGTGCAGTACCGCCACGCTCGGTCGCAGCAGTGCCGGATGCATGATGTCCATGATCTGCGCGAGCAGGCGATTCCAGGCTTCGGTTCCCGATGCGAGGCCCAGCGCCGCGTCCACGGCATTCACGCGTGCGCTGAAGTCGATCCACGAAAGATCGTCGGCGGGAACGCTGATGGAAAACGCGGCCACGCCGAACTCGTAGAGCCTTGCCAACGCAGTGGCCTGCAGCGTCTGTCCGCCGATGACGACTTCAAGCGAACCCAGCGTGAGCTCGACCGGAGGCACGCCGAAGGTCAGGGCCTTGGGCGGCGCCGTCACCAGTCGGCTGCGTGCCGCGGCCGTGCGCGCGCGTTGGGCCCACAAAGACTCGGCTGCGGTCAGATCGATGGTATCGGCGATATCGACCAGGCGCATGGCAATGACCGACGCGCGGTGCACATGCGGTTGTCGACCCATGCTACTCATCCGTGTGGCGGCGCCGGAACCTGCCTTGCGCCCATGGGCCGATTCTAGATGGTCTGCGTGACAGCCACGTCAGCCGGTAGCAAGACCGTGATGGCGCGAGAACTGGCGGAACAGGCGCCGCGCGAGCGGCGTGGGCGCCACCTGCTTGAAGGTGTGGTGCGGATCGAAGCCTTCGCGCTTCATATCGTGTTGCTTGCGATGGATATAGGCGCGCATCACGTCGGCGTTGAATTCGGGATGGAACTGCGCGCTCATCGCATTCTTGCCGTAGCGCACGAGATGATTCGGGTCGCGTGCCGAACTCACCAGCACCGTCGTTCCCTTGGGCAGTTCCAGCACGCTCTGCTCGTGGGTGGCGTGGGCGCGAAATTCCAGCGGCAACGCGCTGGCCAGCGGGTCGTTCCTGGCGGCATCGAGCACGTTGAGCGATACCGTGCCGATCTCGCGACCGCCGGGCAGATAGTCCACGCGTCCACCCAGCGCATGCGACATCAGCTGGTGTCCGTAGCACACGCCGAACATCGGCAGTTCTTCATCCATCGCGTCGCGGATCCAGCCTGCGGTGCGCTCGCTCCACGCAGCGCGCTCGGTGACCATCGCCGCGGAGCCGGTGATCAGCGCGCCCGCCACCTGATTGGGCGCGGGAAGCTCCTCGCCGGCCTCCACATCGACAACGCGAATACGATCTGGCGAGAGCTGTGCGCCCAGGCGAAACCAGTGGGGAAAATCACCGTGACGTGCACGAATGGGAGCGGGTGCGCGACCGGTGCGGATAATCAGGACTGGCTTCATGCGATGCGATACGACGAGTGCAATGGATGGGTCGGGAGCGCCGTCAGACGACGCCGTGTTCGATGGGGGGAATCACGGTAAGGACTTCCTTCACCGTGGTGACGCCGCGCGCCACCTGCGCCGCGGCGGAAATGCGCAAGGGGCGCATGCCTTCGGCGAGCGCGGCGTGGCCGAAGTGGCCGAGGTCGAGCTGCGAGGAAATCAGTCCGCGCAATCGTGCCGACAGCGGCAACATTTCGTAGATGCCGGTGCGGCCCATGAAGCCGGTATTGCGGCATTCCAGGCAACCCACCGGCTTGAAGACCTTTTCCGGCAGCGGCACGTCCCAACCGTGCGTGAGCGCGGTCCATTCGTGCGGTTCCTGTTCCACCGCCTGCTTGCAATGCGCGCAAAGTGTGCGCACCAGGCGCTGCGCCACCACGCCGGTCAGCGTGGACTGGATCAGGTAATGCGGCACGCCAAGATCGAGCAAGCGCGTGATGGCGCTGGGCGCGTCGTTGGTGTGCAGGGTCGACAGCACCAGATGGCCCGTCAGCGAAGCCTGCACCGCCATCTGCGCGGTTTCCAGGTCGCGGATTTCGCCGACCATGATGATGTCCGGGTCCTGTCGCAGCAGCGTGCGCACGCCGGTGGCGAAGTCCAGATCGATCGCCGCCTGCACCTGCATCTGGTTGAACTCGGGGCTGACCATTTCGATCGGGTCTTCCACCGTGCACACGTTCAACTCCGGCGTGGCCAGATGCTTGAGTGTGGAATAGAGCGTGGTGGTCTTGCCCGAGCCGGTGGGGCCGGTGACCAGCACGATGCCGTGCGGGCGCTCTACCATCCCGCGCCACGTCTCGCCTTCGTCGGGCGAGAAGCCCAGCTGCGAGAAGTCCTTCGCCACGATGTCCGGATCGAAGATACGCATCACCACCTTCTCGCCGAACGCGGTCGGCATGGTGGAGATGCGCAGTTCCACTTCGCGTCCCGAGGCGGAACGCGTCTTGATGCGGCCGTCCTGCGGGCGACGCTTCTCGGCCACGTCCATGCGCGAGAGGATCTTGATGCGCGCGGTCACGGCGGTCATCACCGGCGGCGGCAGTTCGAACACCTTGTGCATCACGCCGTCGATGCGAAAACGCATCAGGCCGGCTTCGCGGCGCGGTTCGAGATGGATGTCCGAGGCGCGCTGCTCGAACGCGTACTGCAGCAGCCAGTCCACGATGTGCACGACGTGGCGATCGTCGGCGCCGACTTCGCCGCCCTTGCCCAGCTCAAGCAACTGCTCGAAGTTGAGGATGGCCGAGGAGTCGTAACCGGTGGTCTTGGCGTCCTGCGCCAGCTGGATCGAGCGCTGTACGCCGTAGAACTCCAGCAGGTAACGGTTGATGTCGATCGGGTTGGAAACCACGCGCTTCACGTCGCGGCGTAGCATCTGCGAGAGATCGGCGGCCCAGCTGTTGTCGAACGGCTCGCAGGTGGCGAAGGTCACCTCGCCCGAAGCGGCGGCCACTGGCAGGATGCGATGGCGCTCGGCGTAGGCGCGGCTGACCACCTGGGTCACCGCGGCCACGTTGATCTTCATCGGGTCGATCTTCAGATACGGCAGCTGGGCGTGGCCGGCCAGCCATTCGGTCAGCGCCTCCAGGCTCAGCGGGCGACCGGGATCGCGCTGGTTGGGAAGCTTGGCATTGGCCACCAGCACCAGCGGGTGCAACTCCACCGTGGCGCGGCCGCTGCGCGTTCCCATGCGGACCTGCTTGGCGTCTTCGGCTAGCAGGTAGCCATCCACCACCAGGGTGGCGAGCATTTCATCGAGCGCCAGCCGACTGCGGCGGCCGAGCAGGGATACGGTTTGCGGTGAAGCGGCCATGCGGCGATCTCTCCGGTAGGCTTTCAACGCCGAAATCCAGCGAGGAAAGCGGTCCCGGCTATACTAACCCGCTTTATTGAAGCCCACGGAAAGCCATGTCCGCGCGCACCTTCCAAGATGTGATCCAGACCCTCAACCGCTACTGGGCGGCGCAGGGTTGCGTCCTGCTGCAGCCTCTCGACACCGAGGTCGGCGCCGGCACGTTCCACCCCGCCACCTTCCTGCGTTCGCTCGGCCCCGAGCCGTGGGCGGCCGCGTATGTGCAGCCGTCGCGCCGTCCCACCGACGGCCGCTACGGCGAGAATCCGAACCGCCTGCAGCATTACTACCAGTACCAGGTGGTGATGAAGCCGAACCCGGACAACATCCTGGACCTGTACATCGGTTCGCTGAAGGAATTGGGTCTGGATCCGCTGGTGCACGACCTGCGCTTCGTCGAAGACAACTGGGAGTCGCCGACGCTGGGCGCCTGGGGCCTGGGCTGGGAGGTGTGGCTCAACGGCATGGAGGTGACCCAGTTCACCTACTTCCAGCAGGCCGGCGGCCTGGAATGCCGGCCCGTCACCGGCGAGATCACCTACGGTCTCGAGCGCCTGGCCATGTACCTGCAGAACGTGGACAACGTCTACGACCTGATCTGGACCGAAGGCCCGTACGGCACCGTGACCTACGGCGACGTGTTCCATCAGAACGAAGTGGAACAGAGCACCTACAACTTCGAGCACGCCAACGTGCCGGAACTGCTGCGCTGGTTCGACGTGTGCGAAGGCGAGGCCAACAAGCTGATCGCCGCCGGCTTGCCTCTGCCGGCGTACGAGCAGGTGATGAAGGCCAGCCACACCTTCAACCTGCTCGACGCGCGTCGAGCCATCAGCGTCACCGAGCGCCAGCGTTACATCCTGCGCGTGCGCACGCTCAGTCGCGCGGTGGCCGAGGCGTATGTGGCGCAACGAGAAAAGCTCGGCTTCCCGGGCCTGAAGAAGAACGTCAAGGAGCAGGCCGCATGAGCGCCGCCAGCAAGCCGCTGTTGATCGAACTGGGCACCGAGGAACTGCCGCCGAAGGCGCTGGACGAACTGGCCGCCGCGTTCCTGCGCGGGGTCAGCGATGGGCTGTCAAAGCGTGGCGTGGAGGCCAATCTGGACGAGGCGAAGCTGTACGCCTCGCCGCGGCGTTTGGCCGTCCATATCCCGTCGGTCGCGGTCAATCAGCCGGAACAGAACGTCGAACGTCGCGGCCCCGCCGTGAATGCCGCGCTGGACGCGGAAGGTAATCCAGGCAAGGCGTTGCAAGGTTTCGCGCAGTCGTGCGGCGTGACCGTGGAACAGCTGGAAAAGCTCGAAACCGACAAGGGTTCGTGGTTCGTATTCCGTGCGGTGAAGCCGGGCCAGCCGGTGGCATCGTTGCTGCCGGAGATCGTCGACGAAGCACTCAAGGGCCTGCCGATTCCCAAGCCGATGCGCTGGGGCGATCACGACTACACGTTCGTGCGCCCGGTGCATTGGCTGGTGATGCTGCACGGCGCGGACATCGTCGACGGCAGCGTGCTGGGTCTGACCAGTGGCCGCAAGTCGCGCGGTCATCGCTTCATGCACGGGCAGCCGGTGCACGTGTCCGATGCCGACATCTGGCTCGATTCGATGCGCGCGGCCAAGGTGCTGGCCGATCCGGCCGAGCGTCGCCAGAAGATTCGCGATGAAGTGGCTCGCGTGGCCAAGGAAACCGGCGGCGTGCCGCAGCTTGACGATGCGCTGCTCGACGAGATCGCCAATCTCACCGAATGGCCGATCGCAATCGCCTGCAAGTTCGATCGCGAGTTTCTCGCCGTGCCGCCGGAAGCGCTGGTCACCACCATGGAGACCAACCAGAAGTTCGTGCCGGTGTTCGATGCACACGGCAAGCTGACCGAGCACTTCATCGGTGTGGCCAACATCGAGAGCAAGCAGCCCACGGAGATCCGCAAGGGCTATGAGCGCGTGATTCGTCCGCGCTTCGCCGACGCGAAGTTCTTCTGGGACGAAGACCTCAAGACGCCGCTGGCCGGCTACCAGGACCAGCTGAAGAACGTCACCTACCAGCAGGCGCTGGGCAGCCTGTGGGACAAGAGCGTGCGGGTGGCCGAGCTGGCCCGCATCATCGCCGCCCGCGTGGGCGTGGATGCCGGCGCGGCAACGCGCGCGGCCTCGCTCAGCAAGTGCGATCTGCTCACCCGCATGGTCGGCGAATTCCCCGAACTGCAGGGCGTGATGGGGCGCTACTACGCCGCCCATCATGGCGAATCGGCCGACGTGGCCGAGGCTTTGGACAGCTATTACCAGCCGCGCTTTGCCGGCGACGCGATTGCCGCCGGCCAGGTGGGCCGGGTGCTTGCGGTGGCCGATCGTTTCGACACGCTGGCCGGCATCTTTGCGGTTGGCATGAAGCCCAGCGGCAACAAGGATCCGTTCGCGCTGCGTCGCGCCGCGCTCGGCCTGGCGCGCACGCTGGTGGAAGGCGGGCTGGAGCTGGACCTGCGCGGCAGCTTCGTCGAAGCGCTCGAGCTGTTGCCGGAAGCCGCCCTCGCTGCCGGCCTCAAGCCGGGCAAGGACGGCAAGGCACCGGCGCTGGATGCCGGCAAGCGCCGCGCTGCCCTGGCCGATGAACTGGTGGAGTTCGTGCTCGACCGCCTGCGCGGCTATTACGCTGAGCAGGGCTTCACGGGCGAGCAGTTCGAGGCGGTGGCGGCGGTGTCGCCGTCCAGCCTGGTCGATTTCGACCGTCGCCTGCGCGCCGTGGGCGAGTTCGGCCGGCGTCCGGAGGCATTGAGCCTGGCGGCGGCGAACAAGCGCGTGGCGAACATTTTGCGCAAACAAGCCGAGGAGGCCGGCGCTACGCCGGTCGGCGTCACGGTGGACCCGGCGCATTTCGAGGCGGACGCCGAGCGCGCCCTGCACGCGGCGCTCGATGCGGCCCGCGCCGACACCCGCGCTCCCCTGCAGGAAGGCGACTATGCGGCGGTGCTTACCCGCCTGGCGCAGCTGCAGGCGCCCGTGGACGCGTTCTTCGACAGCGTGCTGGTGAACGCCGACGATCCGGCCGTGCGCGCCAACCGACTGGCCCTGTTGGGCCAGCTGAAGGCTCAGTTCGGCGCCATTGCCGACATCGCCCGCCTGTAAGTTCGATCACCGGCGCAACGAAAACGGCAGCCTTCGGGCTGCCGTTTTCTTTTATGCCTTGCGTCGACCGACGGTTTACGCCGCGGCGACCTGGCGACCGCGCTTCACGCGTTCGTGCAGGCGCTGGTTGAACGAGACCATCGCGGTGGCGTCCACGTCCGTGCCGCCCGGGCCGAGGATCTCGTAGAGATCGGCCAGCATGTCGGCGTTGTCGGCCAGGGTCAGCCGGCTTTCCGCCAGGTCCAGCTCCGACTGCAGGATGCGCAGCGCCGTGTTGAGGCGGTTCGGATCCATCGCCATGCCGCTGGCGTGCAGGGTATCGGCGGCCGTACGCAGCTTCGAGCGATGACGGTTGGCCAGCGTTTCGGCACTGGTCTGGTCTTCGCCGGACGACATCGCGTCGGTGGTCTGGATGGTGCCTTCGCCGGCCACCAGCCACACCAGGGAAATGCCCATGGTCTTGGCCAGCGTGACGCAGCGGGCGCGGGACGGATCGGTGTTGCCGTCGCGCCAGCTGCGCACGACGCCTTCAGAGAAACCGCACATACGAGCGATCTCAGTGACGCTGCCCACGCGTTGAATCAGCACTTTTATGCGATCCGCAAAGGTGGACGAGGACTCGTTGGTCGAAAATTTTTGCATGTTCATCGCATTTTCCTGGCGGATGGCGACTTGTAAAGGGGAGCGTTCCGGGGATTTTTCGAGCGTCAGCGTGAAGCAAGCGTTACGAAAGTGTTGACACTCGTAAGAAATCTCTCATAAGGTCGTAAGTTCATGGTAAGTCGCGCCGTGAGGGGAGCAACTTCTACCGAGACCAAGAACGCAATAGTTGCGTTTTGGTAATCACGATTGCGCCGGCCTGTTCAGCTGGCAGACAGCAAGTTTTGAGGTCCAAAGCCTCTGAAACCTGCCAATGCGGGGCAAGACGGCTTTTTTGATGTCGGTCGGGGCCGACATTTTCAATGGGGAGAAACTATGCAGTTCCGCAAGAAAGTTGACAATAAACTTACGGTGGCCGTCCGCCTGGCTCTGACCGTAGGTACCTTCGCAGCAATGGCTCCGGCCCTGGCCCAGGACGCCACCAGCGCCTCCGCCAGCCAGTCCGAGGCCAAGAAGCTCGAAACGGTCACCGTGACCGGTACGCGCATTCCGCGCGTGGACGTGGAAACCGCCCAGCCGGTGGTGACCATCGACCGCAAGCAGATCCAGAACCAGGGTTTCACCTCGGTCGCGGACATCCTGCAGAACCTGACCGAAGTCGGTTCGCCGCCGATCAGCCGCGCCAATGCGCTGTCGTCGGGCGAAGACGTGGGCGGCTACTACGTCGACCTGCGCAACCTCGGTCCCAACCGCACGCTGATCCTGATCAACGGCAAGCGCCTGGGTGCCAACACCTCGGGCCTGCAGGATCTGGGTCAGATCCCGGTTTCCGTGATCGACCGCATCGAAGTACTGAAGGACGGCGGTTCGTCGATCTACGGTTCGGACGCCATCGCCGGCGTGGTCAACGTGATCACCCGCAGCAACTTCACCGGCGCCGAGGCCAATGCCTACGTCGGCCAGTACGACAACAACGACGGCAAGGGCCAGAGCTACGACTTCACGCTCGGTACCGCCAACGACCGCGGCTCGATCATGGCCAGCGCGCAGTACCAGAAGGACGATCCGGTCTGGGCGAAGGACCGTGAGTTCAGCGCCTACCCGGCGGGTCCGTTCCACCAGACCCCCAACGCGATCGACGGCGTCAACGGCTGGAGCGGCATCACCCAGTACGGCTCGTTCACCGGTCCCTGCGGCCCGGGCGGCGCGCGCGCTACCTGTACGCTGAAGCCGGGTACCGACCCGCGTGACATCGCCAACTATCAGCCGCTGACCACCTCGCGCTACGCCAATGCCAACCAGGAAATGACCCTGGCCACTGGCCAGGAGCGCACCTCGCTGTTCGTGGCGGGCAAGTACAACCTGCTCGACAACCTCACGTTCAAGAGCGACTTCCTCTACAACAAGCGTGAAACCCTGCAGCAGATCGCCGGCTATCCGTACCAGTCGGCCGCATTCGGCACGCCGCTGGATGCCGACAGCTACTTCAATCCGCTGGGCACCACGCTGAACTTTGCGCGTCGTGGCTGGGAAGTGCCCCGCACCACCAACAGCGAGCTGGAAACCTATCGCTGGACGGCCGGCTTCGAAGGCTTCTTCGAGCTGGGTAACCGCACCTGGAACTGGGACGTTGGCGCGATGACCAATCGCAACAACATGCTCAAGACCGGTCATGGCGACTTCAACCTGATCAACGCAGGTGCAGCCCTGGGCCCGTCGTACCTGGGTTCGGATGGCAAGGTGCATTGCGGTACCGCGGCCGACCCGATCGCCGGCTGCTCGCCGTGGAACCCGCTGCTGCCGTACGGCCAGGCTGGCGCCGGCTCGCTGGCCGACCATGATCTGCAGAACTTCCTGTTCCCGGAATTCCACGACACCGGCAAGACCACCACGACCGACTACACGGCCAACATCGCCGGCACCTTCGTGGGCCTGCCGGCCGGCGACATCGGTGTGGCCGCCGGTCTGGAGCATCGCCAGGAAGACGGCCGCTTCGTGCCTGACGCCTTCAACCAGGCGGGCCTGAGCTCGGGTCTGGCAGCCACGACGACCGAAGGCAAGTACTCGGTCAACGAGGCTTACCTCGAATTCGACGTGCCGCTGCTGCGTGACGTGGTGATGGCGCGCGAACTGTCGATCGATCTGGCCAGCCGCTATTCCGATTACGACAACTTCGGCACCACCACCAACAGCAAGGCCAGCATCAAGTGGAAGCCGATCGACGACCTGCTCGTCCGCGGCAGCTGGGCGCAGGGCTTCCGCGCGCCGACCATCTCCGACCTGTACGGCGGTATCGGCAGCAGCTTCGAGTCGTACACCGACCCGTGCGATACCCGCAGCGGTTCGGCCAAGGGCAACCCGGCCGTGGCCGCGCGTTGTACCGGCGGCTTCGGCGGTCAGCCGGGCGTGGCGGCGAACTATGTGCAGCTGGGCCAGGCGCTGGCTCCCTGCAGCACCTATCCGTGCCAGACCAACTACCAGTTCACCACCGGCTCCAACTCGAAGCTGACCCCGGAAACGGCCACCACCCGCACGTTCGGCGTGATCTACAGCCCGCACTACGTCGAAGGCCTCGACGTGTCGCTGGACTGGTACAAGATCGACATCAAGAACGTGATCAGCCAGGACGAAGTGCAGAACATCCTGGACGACTGCTACGTGGCTGGCATCAGCTCGCGTTGCTCGGGCTTCACGCGCGATCCGGCCAACGGCGTCATCACCAACATGTTCTACGGCCTGACCAACAAGGGCTGGCAGAAGACGGCGGGTTACGACTTCGGCGTGAACTACCGCTTCACCATCGATGCGGTCGGCCAGTTCGCGGCGCACTGGAACACCACCTACGTCGACTACCTGAACATCAAGGCTGACGACAATCCGGACACCATCGTGCAGCCGGAAACCGGCTACGGCGGCAACTTCCGCACCCGTTCGAACCTGTCGCTCGACTTCACCCGCGGCATCTTCGGTATGACCTGGACCACCCGCTATTACTCGGGCATGACCGAGCGTTGCTCCTACGTCAACCCGGCCGAATGTAACGACATCGACCACGTCGATCCGTTCAACGGCGCGCAGGCGCAGCGTCACACCGGTTCCACCACCTTCAACGACGTCCAGTTCCGCTGGACCCTGCCGTGGAAGGGCACCGTCTCGGTGGGTGCGAACAATGTGTTCGACAAGCAGGGTCCCATCATGTACTCGAAGCCGAACAGCGCCTTCGTCTACTACGGTGGCTTTGACATCGGCCGCTTCTACTACCTGAAGTACTCGCAGCGCTTCTAAGCCTCATTGCTGCAACCCCGAGGGGCGGTCCGGAAACGGGCCGCCCTTTTTGTTCACAGGCCGTCTAGGCGGCCATATGCTCCTGCATACGCAAGCGCATGGAGCCAACTTTTACAAGCCCTTACGTTTGGGCTATGCTCAGGGGCTCCCCCGTGTAGAGTCGAGGCGTGTTGGGCGCCTGTTGGTTCTCGCGCTAAGCCCTGCCATTCGATAGAGGTTTTCTCATGCGCCGTCTTGTTTGGTCGCTGATGTCGGTCGCTGCTCTGGCTCTCGCCGGCTGCAACAATTCTTCCCCGTCGTCCCAGGGCGGCACGGATGGCGGTGACGCCGCCCAGGCGCCTGCCCAGACCAACCAGATCACCGGTCAGGTCACCCTGCGCGACGCCGCCACGGTGTCGCCGAACGCCAAGCTGGATCTGACCCTGGTCGACGTGTCGACGCAGGACGCCGCTCCGCTGGCGACCAAGACGATCCAGCCGGCCAACACCCTGCCGCTCTCGTTCCAGCTGCCGTTCAACCCGGCCGACGTGAACCCGGCCGGCCTGTATGTGCTGAAGGCCACCCTGGTCGACGGCGACCGCAGCTACAACCCGCCGCTGCAGACCCAGGTGCTGACCAAGGGCGCGCCCACCCAGGTGAACATCCAGCTCGTTGCCGAGCAGACCCAGGGTGAAAAGGAACTGGCGGCGTTCACCAGCGTGCAGAAGCAGATCGGCGGCATGAAGATCAGCAACGGCACCAAGCTCGAAGACAAGGTCTCGCGCGGCTGGCAGGTGTTCCGTGAAGCGGGCGAAGTGAAGTTCATCCGCGAAGAGGTCGACTACGGCGACAAGGGCTTCAACAGCACCGATTACGCCTACAAGGACGGCAAGCCGTGGGTGGTCGTGCAGCAAAAGAAGTCCAGCAAGGACGCCAAGCCGAGCTCGACCGAGCGCGCTGCCTGGGGCCCGGACGGTTCGCTGGTGCTGAAGACCAACGAGCAGGGCGGCAAGAGCTCGCCGCTGTCCGACGACGAAGCGGCCAGCTTGCAGAAGCAGGCCACCTCGATCCTGAATCTGGCGACCGGCGGCAAGGGCAAGTAAGCAGCCCTGCCGTTTCGCCCGGAAAGCCGCCCGCGAGGGCGGCTTTTTTGTTGGGCACGCATCAGCCGGGAACCAAGGTCAGCGCAGAAGTCTGTGGGAGCGCCCTTGGGCGCGACGCGTGCACTTGAGTGCGTCGCTCCGTCAGGTTGTCGCGCCCAAGGGCGCTCCCACGGTAAGGTGCGGGATTTTGGCCATATGGATGGCTAAATGATTTGCGACGCCTGTGCCGGGTTCCGCGGCCCCTGATCCCTGCAACAAAAAAAGCCGCCCACTCGCGCAGGCGGCTTCTTGGCAAAACCAACGCAACCTTAGAAGGCGTACTTCATGCCCAGGTTGACGCTGTTGTACTTCTGGCTGTTGTCGCCGAAGCGGCCGCTGTAGCCGACCCAGCCGCTGAAGGCCTTGTTGAACTGGGCGCTCAGGCCGATGTCGCCGGTGCCCCAGGTCTTGTCCGGGGTGAAGCCGACCAGTTCGAACGAGCCGGGCATGCCGTTGAGGCCGGCGGTGACGGCGCGCGGGTCAGCCTTGCTGTCGTAGTTGTAGGCCAGCTCGGCGTACGGCGAGAGCATGGTGTTGCCGGCCTGCCAGTGGCCTTCCAGGCGCCAGCCCAGGGTGGAGATCTGCGAATCGCGCTGCTGGCTGCCGAACCACATGGCGGTGGAGTCGCTGCCGCTCTCGTTGTAGCTGTTGACCTTGACCGTCTGCCACTCGAAGTTGGCGAACGGACCGGTGCGCAGCGTGCCCACGTCGAACCAGTAGCCGCCGTTGATGCCGCCACCGACGTGGTTGCCATCGGCCTTGGCCGTTTCGCTGCGCAGCATGCTGCCGAGCTGGATCTTGCGCTCGATGTCGGAGAAGTTGTCCTGGCCGAAGTCGACATAGCCGCCGACGTAGGCGCCGCCCTGGTACCAGGTGAGGTAGCCCAGGCCGGAGACGTCCTGCAGCTTGTAGCCGCCACCGCCGGCGTAGTCGGCGTTGTGCTGGCCGATGTTCATGGCCACGCCGCCGGACCAGTTGTCGTTGAAGCGCACGTCCGCACCGAAGGTCAGGTTGACGTTGTCGCTGGAGGTGCGCGGCGAGCCCGAGCTCGCATCGAAGCGCTGGTCGCCGTAGTCGACGTTGGCGAACA
The DNA here is from genome assembly GCF_049913195.1 of Dyella kyungheensis. Taxonomy (GTDB): domain Bacteria; phylum Pseudomonadota; class Gammaproteobacteria; order Xanthomonadales; family Rhodanobacteraceae; genus Dyella; species Dyella kyungheensis. The sequence goes on from NZ_CP183983.1 coordinate 153,843, forward strand.
CGCGGGTGTCGCTACCCTGGACGTCGGCCAGCATCTGGTTGCGGATGGCGCGGTTCTGGGCCTGGATCGAGGCCAGCGGCGCTTCCGCCAGCAGCGAGGCGTAGCCCGGCGCACTGAGGATGGAGATCACGTACTGGCCCAGCATCACGTCGGCCGCGGTGGTCGGGTGCACGCCGTCGGCGAACAGGTAGGTCTGGTTGGCGCCGGCCGCGTAGGTGTACGGCAGGCCCGAACCGGCCGGGCCGCAAGCCACGGAGCTGGAACCCACGCCGCAGGCCTCGTTGGTGACGTTGGTGAAGCCGTAGGCGCCCGGGTTGGCGATCACTTCATTGAGCAGGCTGTAGGTGTCGACCGGGACGATGCCCTTGCCCATCTGGGCGAGGCCGGCGCTGAGCGTGCCGTTGAAGATCAGGCTGAGGCCGGTCAGCGAGGCGGCGGCGCTGGCGCCCTGCTCGAGCGCGGACGGGGTCAGGCCGACATTGGGCAGGTTGAACACCAGAATGTTCTTGGCACCGGCCTGCTGCATCTGGCCGATCAGCTTCACTTCCTGCTGCGCGGCGGCGGCCACCGAGGCCTGCGCCTGGGCGGCGGTCTGGAAGCCCGTCACGCCGGCGGCGGCGAGCACCTGCTGGGTCACGGCGGCGGTCACGGCCTGGGTGATCTGCGGGGTCAGCGCGGCGATCTGCGCGGCGGGCACGCCAGCGTTCTGCAGCTGGGCGATCTGCAGCTGCACGTTCTGCTGGATCAGCTGCTGCGCGGTGGCGCCGGCGCCGGCGGCGGTGGCCGCGTAGAAGATGTCGTTGGCGCCGCCCCAGATGGAGTACAGCGCCTTGCTGTCGAACTTGCCGGCAGCGAGGTAGGCGTTCACCTGGGTGGTGATGGTCGGCACGGCCGCGGGCGTACCGGGCGAATTGGTCAGCACGCCGGCGCCGCCCCAGGCGTAGTCGCTGCCGCCCGCCAGCGAGGCGGTCAGGCTGTAGCCGTAGTGGCCCGCCACGTTCTGCACCGTCACCGCGCCCGGGTTGGTGGTGAATTCCAGCGGCGGCTGGATGGCCGGATTGGTGGCCAGCGAGATATTGCCGGCGTCGCTCAGGCTGTCGCCGAACACCACCACGCTGTCGAACTGGGATTTGGCGGCGAACGCCGGGGAACTGATCAGCAACGCGGCGGCAATGGCGCCTGCAATCGTGCGAGTACGAAGCATGTCGGTAACACTCCTTGAACCGGGGCGGTTTTGTTATTACTGCGTTACGGTAATGCATGCCCATACGTCAGCGCATGCTGCGCTGCACCGCGAAACAGCGGGGCTGGTCCAACCCTCGACGAGGCAGGAGCGCACCTTGTGTGCGACCCGGGAGACGACAGGCTTCTGTCGCCGCCGGTCGCGCGCAGGGTGCGCTCCTACAGGGGCTGGCTTTTAGCGCTTCTGCGCCTTGGAGAAGGCGTCGGCGAAGGCGCTGTTGGACGGCGCCGGCGCGGGCTTGGGCGCACCGCCACCCGGACGCGGGCCGCGGTTGTCGCGCGGGCCGCCGCGCGGGGCATCGCCGCCGCCAGCGGGGCGACCGGCGCGGGCCTGGCCTGGTTCATCGTCCAGGCGCATGGAGAGGCCGATACGCTGGCGGGGCAGGTCGACCTCCATCACCTTCACCTTGACGATATCGCCGGCCTTCACCGCATCACGGGGGTCCTTCACGAAGGTGTGCGAGAGCGCCGAGACGTGCACGAGGCCGTCCTGGTGCACGCCGATGTCGACGAAGGCACCGAATGCCGCCACGTTCGTCACGCGGCCTTCCAGCACCATGCCGGGACGCAGGTCCTTCAGGTCTTCCACGCCTTCGGCAAAGCTCGGTGCCACGAATTCCGGACGCGGATCGCGGCCGGGCTTCTCCAGCTCCTTGAGGATGTCGCGCACGGTCGGCACGCCGAACGTCTCGTCGGTGAACTGCTCGGCCTTGAGGCCGCGCAGGAAGCTGGCGTCGCCGATGATGGAACGCACTTCGCGGCCGCACTGGGCGATGATGCGCTCGACCACCGGATAGGCTTCCGGATGCACCGCGCTGGCATCGAGCGGATTGTCGCCGTTGGGCACGCGCAGGAAGCCCGCGCACTGCTCGTAGGCCTTGTCGCCCAGGCGCGGCACCTTCAGCAGCGCCTTGCGGTTGGCGAACGGGCCGTTGGCGTCGCGATGCTTCACCACGTTCTCGGCCACGCTGGCGCTGAGGCCGGCGACGCGCGAAAGCAGCGCGGCCGACGCGGTGTTCACGTCCACGCCCACCGCGTTCACGCAGTCCTCGACCTTGGCATCGAGCGCGCGCGCCAGCTTCACCTGGTTCACGTCGTGCTGGTACTGGCCCACACCGATCGCCTTGGGCTCGATCTTCACCAGTTCGGCCAGCGGGTCCTGCAGGCGTCGTGCGATGGAGACCGCGCCACGCAGGCTCACGTCCACATCCGGGAATTCGCGGGAGGCGACTTCCGAGGCGGAATACACCGAGGCGCCGGCTTCGCTCACCACTACCTTGGACAGCTTCGCGTCGCCGAGTTTCTTGATCATCTCGCCCGCGAGCTTGTCGGTTTCGCGCGAGGCGGTGCCGTTGCCGATGGCGATCAGGTCGACGTTGTGCAGCTTGCACAGCTTGGCCAACTGCACCAGCGATTCGTTCCACTGCTTGCGCGGCTCATGCGGATACACGGTGTCGGTGGCGAGCAGCTTGCCGGTGGCATCGACCACGGCCACCTTCACGCCGGTGCGGATGCCGGGATCCAGGCCCATCACGTTCTTCGCACCGGCGGGCGCGGCGAGCATCAGATCCTTGAGGTTGTCGCCGAACACGCGGATGGCTTCGTCTTCCGCGCCTTCGCGCACGCGGCCGAACAGATCCAGCGTGAGATGCAGATGCAGCTTCACGCGCCAGGTCAGCCGCACGGTTTCGCGCAGCCACGCATCGGCGGCGCGGCCGCGATCGCGGATATCGGCATGCGCGGCCACCCGGCCTTCGCCTTCGAGATGGCCTTGTTCCATATCCAGTGCCGGCGCCAACTCCAGTTCGATCACGCCTTCGTTGCGTGCGCGCATCAGCGCGAGCAGGCGATGCGAGGGAATCTTGCCGATCGGTTCGACGTGATCGAAGTAGTCGCGGAACTTCGCGCCTTCGTTTTCCTTGCCCTCGACCACCTTGGCGCGGATCTGGCCCTTGTCCCACAACCAGTCGCGCAGTTCGCCGAGCAGGCCGGCGTCTTCGGCGATGCTTTCCATCAGGATCGCACGGGCGCCATCGAGCGCGGCGCGCACGTCGGCCACGCCCTTCTCGGCGTCGACGAACGCTTCGGCAAAGGCTTCGGGCGACTTGCTGGGATCTTCGCGCAGGCCGATCGCCAACGGCTCCAGGCCCGCTTCGCGGGCGATCTGCGCCTTGGTGCGGCGCTTGGGCTTGTACGGCAGGTACAGATCTTCCAGGCGCGCCTTGGTGTCGGCGGCGAGGATGTCGTTCTTCAGCGCATCGCTGAGCTTGCCCTGTTCCTCGACGCTGGCGAGGATCGCGCTGCGGCGCTCTTCCAGTTCGCGCAGGTAGCGCAGGCGTTCTTCCAGCAAGCGCAGCTGCGTGTCGTCGAGACCGCCGGTGGCTTCCTTTCGGTAGCGTGCGATGAACGGCACGGTGGCGCCGCCGTCGAGCAATTCCACCGCAGCGTGAACCTGGTCCGGTTTGGCGGCGATGTCCTGGGCAATGCGTTGTTCAATGCTGAGCATGAGGCTGAAGCGATTCCTTAGCGATCGACAAGACGACGGGGCACGAGGTGATCCGCCGGACTCTCGATCATAGCAAGTCGACGAGCGCCACCGGCATCACCACCAACCCAGGCTGTGGCATCACACGCGGCTGGCGGCCGGCATCCGCAGGCGCGTGCCACAGGCTGACGGCGGCGAGCACGGCCACGATCACGGCGAGCGTGATGGCCGCCGCTAGCCAGCGCGTGGCGGGCGGCGGCACGGGAGGTCGTGTCGTGGGTGTCTCTTCCGCGGTGACCAGCTCATCGTTGCTGGCGACGTCGGGCAGCAGTTCATCGGCGGGCAGCGGGCAGGAGGGCGTCCGATGCACCTCGCCGATGAATCGATAGCCGAGGCTGTACACGGTGGCGATATAGCGTGGCTGCGACGCGCAGTCGCCGAGCGCGTGGCGCAATTGCGAGATCACCCGCGTGAGCACCCCGGGAGTGACGTGCCGATGGCCCCAGGCGGCATCGAGCAGGGTGTCCTTGCCGACCACGTCGCCGGCTTGCTGCAGCAGCACCACCAGCACCGCATAGGCTTTGGGCTCGATCGAGATCGATTTGCCCGCCCGTTCGAGACGGTGGGCTCGCGGCTCGACGACGATGTCGTCGCACTGGTAAATCCAGCCGCAATCGGGATGTGACTGGGCCATGATCTTGCCCGATACACCGCCCCCTGCGCGTTAAGCATGCGCCTCTTGCGCCACGCCGAGCATCCGCCATAGGTCATAAACGTGAGACGGCGCGATGGCATGCTCGCGTGAACGCGATGTTCCGAGCGCGTCAGTTCCGCCGTGTTTTCACGGCGGAACGTCTCACGATAAGAAATCCCCTACGCCAAAGGGTCAACGCATCAAGCGTTGAACGAGCTGTTGCTTCCATCGGTGCGACGCGGATTCGCAGCGACATCCTTGGCGCGGCCGTTGAGCACCAGCGTTTGCGCGAGCAGGTCGTGGAGGCCCTGCTTGCGCTGCGTCCAGGCCACCATCAGGAAGCCGAAGCCCAGCATGAGCGCGCTGAGGAACTTGGCGAAGTAACGCCCCGTCGCGCGCGGGAAGCTGATGCGCGTGCCGTCCATGCCGGTGACGCGCAGTCCCAGCGCGAGCTTGCCCAGCGTGCCTTGCCACGCCGAACTTTCCAGCAAGGCGAAATACAGCCACGAGACGATGGTCTGCGCGAGGATCGCCGGACCGATCGCATGCAGATAGGTATCCATCGCCTGCAGCATCAATTGCGGATCGTTGCCGGCGGCGTGGATGGCCTGTGCATAGATGTCGGCAGCCTGGCTGGCGCCGAGCAGGCTGTTCAAGATCATGTTGGGAATCCACAACACGATGCCGTCGATGATGTAAGCGGCCGCGCGCTTCCAGAAACCCGCGTAATCGTCCAGCGCGGCCACGGCGCCAGCGCTCGAGGCCATCGGGGCGGCATAGGGCGGTGCCGGTGGTGGCGAGGAGAAGGCGGGCTCGGCGCGCGGCGGTTCGTCCGGAAACAGCGTTGAAAGCGGTGCCCAGTCGGTCATGCCTTCATGCCAGCCCAGATCGTTCGGGCTCAGCTGGCCGCTCTGCAGCCACTGGCGTACTTCCACTTCCTTGTACGGGCCGTGTCGCTCGCCATCGCGTCCGATCCAAACTTCCATGGTGTGCTCCGAGATCAACCGTCAGACCCGCATGATGCCATGCGGGAGCGATGTCTTGGGCCGCTGGGTGGCCTTGGATCAGGCCGCGTCGCGGCGCTTGAGGTGCACCAGCAGCAGGGAAATGGCAGCGGGCGTGACGCCGCTGATGCGTGCGGCCTGACCCACGGTCTCGGGCAGCACGCGCTTGAGCTTCAGCAGCACTTCGGCCGACAGGCCGCGCACCTTGTCGTAGTCGAAGCTGCTGGGAATCGCGGTCTGTTCGTGGCGGCGCTGGCGTTCGATCTCTTCGCGCTGGCGCTCCAGGTAGCCGGCGTACTTGGTCTGCACTTCTACCTGCTCGGCCACGCTGGCGTTGTCCACGGCGGGGCCAAGCCCATCGACGGTGGTCAGGGTGGCGTAGTCGAGTTCGGGGCGGCGAAGCAGATCGAGCGCATTCGTCTCGCGGCTCAGCGTGATGCCGAGCGTCTGCGCCACGCTGGCGCCGAGTGCATTGGCGGGCGCGGCCCAGATCGCGGCAAGACGCTGCATCTCGCGTTCCACGGCGTCACGTTTCGCACGCAGGGCGTCGTAGCGGGCCTGCGGGACCACGCCCAGGCGATGGCCTGTTTCGGTAAGACGCAGATCGGCGTTGTCCTCGCGCAGATGCAGGCGATATTCCGCCCGCGAGGTGAACATCCGATACGGCTCGATGGTGCCATTGCTGGTGAGATCGTCGATCAGCACGCCGATATACGCCTCGTCGCGGCGCGGATACCACGGCGTCTCGCCCTTCACCGCCAGGGCGGCGTTGAGGCCGGCGATCAGGCCCTGCGCCGCGGCCTCTTCGTAGCCGGTGGTGCCGTTGATCTGGCCGGCGAAATACAGGCCGGGGATGGTCTTGGTCTCCAGCCACGGATGCAGGCCGCGCGGATCGAAGTAGTCGTACTCGATGGCATAGCCGGGACGCGTGATGTGCGCCTTCTCGAAACCCTTGATCGAGTGCACCAGCGCCAGCTGCACGTCATACGGCAGCGAGGTGGAAATCCCGTTCGGATAGACCTCGAAGGTATCCAGGCCTTCCGGTTCGATGAAGATCTGGTGCGAGCTCTTCTCGGCGAAGCGCACCACCTTGTCCTCGATGGACGGGCAATAGCGCGGGCCCACGCCTTCGATCTGGCCGCTGTAGAGCGGCGAGCGGTCCAGCGAGCCGCGGATCAGTTCGTGCGTGTGCTCGCTGGTGTGGGTGATCCAGCAGCTGACCTGGCGCGGATGCTCGTCACGCGACCCCAGGTACGAGAACACGGGCGCCGGATCGTCGCCGGGCTGTTCTTCCAGGCCGCTGAAATCGATGCTGCGCAGGTCGATGCGGGGCGGCGTGCCCGTCTTCAGGCGCTCGGCCGCCACTGGCAGTTCGCGCAGCTTCTGGGCCAGCGTGCTGGCCGGCGGATCGCCGGCGCGGCCGCCGGCGTACTGCGCGGGACCAATATGGATCTTGCCCGCCAGGAACGTGCCGGCGGTCAGCACCACGCTGCGGGCGCGGAACGACAGGCCCATCTGCGTTACCACGCCGGTGACGCGGCCGCCTTCCAGGATCAGGTCGTCCACCGCCTGCTGAAACAGCTCCAGGTTCGGCTGGGTTTCCACCATCCGCCGGATCGCGGCCTTGTAGAGCGAGCGATCGGCCTGGCACCGGGTGGCGCGCACGGCCGGGCCCTTGGACGCATTGAGCGTGCGCCACTGGATGCCGGCGAGATCGGCCGCGTGCGCCATGGCACCGCCGAGCGCATCGATCTCCTTGACCAGGTGGCCCTTGCCGATGCCGCCGATAGCCGGGTTGCAGCTCATCTGGCCGATCGTTTCGATGTTGTGGCTCAGCAGCAGCGTGCGCGCGCCCGCGCGTGCCGCGGCGAGCGCAGCCTCGGTACCGGCGTGGCCGCCACCGATCACGATGACGTCGTAGGAAACAGGGTGAAACATAGGAAACTGCCCCGGAAGCGCAGATTTGGACCCAATGGGACGCTTATGGTAACTCCGCCGCGGCGTTCCGGTTGTTGGCACGCTTCCTGCTTTTACTTCCCCGCACTTTCCACGGGCAGAAGCTGCGCGGTCAACGCGCGCCGAGGTCGAACGACAGGGGTTCGATCGCGTGCCGGGGAGAGGAAGCAAGAAGGCGCCCCTCGGGGCGCCTTCGCCTTTTTCTGAGCTTCGAATGAGGCGGGAAATCAGCCTGCAAGCGCTCTGAATAAGATCTGGCGCCCGGCGGTCTCAGGAACAGGGGGAATCCAGGATGACCGTGTTGCCGGGCGCCAGAAACCGGAAATGCGTTCTGGCAGCAGTACTGCACTGCGCTAGTGGGTTGAATATTTACCCCTGGCGCGTGAACGTGAAGTGACTAAAACGCCCGTTTGTGCCGAGTCTTGGCACCTCATGACGTACAGCGTCATTCCGTGATCCGCGGCCAAAATGAATGTGATGAAGATCACGTTGCTGGCACGCCCATTGCTTCGTCTCCCATGCCGGAAAAGGCGATTGGTTTGGGGGACTCAGATCATGGATAACAGTTTCGATTTGCAACCGGTGTACCAGCACCACGATCTGTTGATCGAACTTGGCCGCGTCGAAATGGCCATGGACTATCTGGAAGAACGTAGCGAGAACGAACGCCAGGCCTTGCGCCCGCGTCTGCTCTCGCGCATGACCCGCTTGCGCGACGAACTGGCGCAGCTGGCGATCTGATCGCCGCGTCCGCGGGCCGGCAACACCGCTTCATCAGGTTTCATCCTCTCGCAAGACCCCATTACGCCCGGGTGCCCCGTCCAAGGACGGGACGCACTCGCGTGTTTTTCTATGCGGGTACGCCTCAGCCGTGCTGCATGCTGCGCACGATCTCGCCGAGGTTGCGCGAGAGTTGGGGTTGCGCCGCCAGCGACTCGATGGCCGCGCGTGCTGCCGCGTGGCGCGTCGGCTCCAGCCGCTGCCAGCCGTTGAATGCGGTGGCGAGGCGGGCGGCCACCTGCGGATTGAGCGCATCGAGCTGGTGCAGGCGCTGCGCCAGCAGCTGATAGCCGCTGCCGTCGGGGCGATGGAAGCCGTCGGGATTGCCGCGAGCCCACGCGCCGAACAACGAGGTGACGCGATTGGGATTCTTCAGCGTGAAGGCGCCATCGCGCTCCAGTGTCTGCACGCGTTCGATCACGGCGTCGGCCGGCAACTGCGTTTGCACCGAGAACCACTTGTCCATTGCCAGCGGATTGTCGGCGTAGCGTTCGCGGAAGTGCAGCAGCGCCGCATGCGCCTGCGTGGCATTGCCGCGCACCAGCACCGACAGCGCCGCGAGGCGGTCCGTCATGCTTGGCGCGTTGTCGTACTGCAGCGTGGCGAGCGTGTGTGCGTTCCACGGATCGATCGAGGCGATCAGTTCCAGCACGCGGCGCTTCAGGCGGCGCTGTGCCTGGCTTGCGGCATCCAGCTGCAGATTGGTTTGCGCAGCCAACGCGTCGTAGCGCTGCTGCAGGGGTTCGCGGCCGATGCGCAGCGCCAGGTGCTCGTGCAGCTTCAGGCGCAGGGCGTGCACGTGCGAAGGATCCACCACGCGCTCGCGCTCGGCCAGTTCGATTTCACCCGGCGGCGTGAGCAGGTCGGCGAGCAGGGCGTCGTCGATGGCGTCCTCGCCGAACAGCGCGGCCAATGCATTGCACCAGGCATCGAGCGCCTGCGTGGCGTTGCCGTCGCGCAGATTGTCGAACGCGCGCGCCGCCAGCTGCTGGCCCGCTTCCCAGCGATTGAAGCCGTCCACGTCGTGACGCAGCAACAAGGCCAGTTGCTCGGGCGAGTAATCGCATTCGAGGATCACCGGCGCGGAAAAACCGCGCAGCAGCGACGGCACCGGCGCCGATGGCACCTGCTGGAACACGAACGACTGCTCGGCGCGATCGAGCACGATCACGCGCTCGGTGGCGCCCGATGTCTCGGCGCTGTCGTCCGGCAGGTGCAGCGGCATCAAGCGGCCCTCGCCATCGAACAGCGCCAGCTTCACCGGAATCGGCAGCGGCTGCTTGGTCGGCTGGTTGGGCGTGGGCGGCGTGTGCTGCGACAGCGTGAGCGTATAGCTGCGATGCGCGGCATCGTAGTGACCGCGCGCGGTCAGGCGCGGCGTGCCGGCCTGCGCATACCAGGCGAGGTAGGGCATCAAGTCGATGCCGTTCGCTTCGCCGAGCGCGCCGAGAAAATCTTCCAGCGTGGCCGCGCGGCCGTCGTTGCGCGAGAAATACAGATCCATGCCGCGGCGGAAGCCCTCGCGGCCGAGATGGCCCGCCACCATGCGCACCAGTTCCGAACCTTTCTCGTAGACGGTGGCGGTGTAGAAATTGTTGATCTCGCTGTACTGCGCCGGACGCACCGGATGCGCCAGCGGGCCGGCGTCCTCGGGGAACTGCGCGCGACGCAACAAGGCCACGTCCTCGATGCGCTTGAGCGGCGCGGAGTTCATGTCCGCCGAGAATTGCTGCTCGCGGAACACGGTCAGGCCTTCCTTGAGCGACAACTGGAACCAGTCGCGGCAGGTCACGCGGTTGCCGCTCCAGTTGTGGAAATACTCGTGCGCCACCACCGCCTCGACCGCGCGGTACTCGTCGTCCGTGCTCGAATCGGGATCGGCCAGCAGGTACTTGGCGTTGAAGATGTTGAGGCCCTTGTTCTCCATCGCGCCCATGTTGAAGTCGTGCGTGGCGACCACGTGGAACACATCGAGATCGTATTCGCGGCCGTAGGTCTCCTCGTCCCAGCGCATGGATCGCTCCAGCGCATCCATGGCGTAGCCGCACTGGCCGATGGCGTCGGGCTCGGCCCAGATCACCAGCTGCACCTTGCGGCCGCCATGGGTGGTGTAGTCGTGGGCGATCTTCTGCAGGCGTCCCGCCACCAGCGCGAACAGGTAGCTGGGCTTGGGATGCGGATCGACGAAGCGCGCCCAGTGACGGCCGCCTTCCAGTTCGCCGCTGCCATCGGGATTGCCGCCGGCCAGCAAGACGGGAAAGCGCGCGCGATCGGCGCGCAGCGTCACCGTGTAGCTCGCCAGCACGTCGGGGCGATCGGGGAAGAAGGTGATGTGACGGAAGCCTTCGGCCTCGCACTGCGTCAACAGGAAGCCGGCCTCGCGCGAGCCGGACAGGTACAGGCCTTCCAGCGCGGTGTTGGCAGCCGGGCGCACGCGCACGCGCGTCTCCAGCACGCTGCCGTCACGCGCGCCGTCCACTTCCAGCACGTTGTCCGCGTAGCGCCAGGCGTCGTCGGGCAGCGCATCGCCGTCCAGCGAGATCGACAGCAGCTCCAGGCCTTCGCCATCCAGCCGCAGCACTTCGTCCTGCGCGGGATCGCGTTGCAGATGAAGGCGCGAGGTGACCTCGGCGGTATCGATGCCCAGATCGAAGGCCAGCTCGATCTTCCCTACGCGCCAGGCCGGCGCCCGGTAGTCGCTGAGCCGGATCAGGGGGGAGGCGGTGTCGTTGCGGTTGCTCATGGGGCCGGAACTGCGGAAGCGGGGGATGAGTCAGGCTAACATGCGGACCTTTCCCAGCAGGACAAGGCAATGGCGGAGTTTCTTGCGGAACGCGGGCAGGTAGGCGAGCACGGCATCGTGGTGCTGACCGACGTGGCACGGGGCCGGCGCGTGCGCATCGCGCGACGCGGTGCCACCGTGCTGAGCTTCGAAGTGCCGTCGCCGGAGGGCGTGCGCAACATTGCCGACGGCTATCGCGATGCCGGCGAACTCGATACCCGTCCGAGTTCGCGTTACGCGATCATGGTGCCGTTCGCCAATCGCATTGCCGACGCCCGCTATGTGTTCGACGGCGTGCCGCACGATCTGCAGCCGGGCATCGAAGGCGCCTCGCGCGCGGCGCGCCACGGCTTCGTGCGTGGCGTGGATTTCGACGTCACGGACCTGCGCGCCGATGCCCAGGGCGCGAACGTCACCTTCGTCACGCAGGCGATTCGTCCTGGCGTTCACCCCGGCTATCCCTTCGCCATCGACCTGGCGGTGAGCTTTACCCTCGATGCGGGCGGACTCGCGCTGGACGTCGTGATGCGCAACGTCGGCGAACGCGCCGCACCGTGTTTCTTCGGCTGGCATCCGTACTTCCGTCTCGCCGATTCGCCCATCGAGGGTTGGGAGCTGCAGATTCCGGCCGACAGCGTCGTGCGCACGGACGAGCAGTTCATCCCCATCGCCGGCGAAGGCGCACGCGCGCCGCTGGAGCAGGCGCCGGAACTGGATTTTCGCCGGATGCAGGCGATCGGTCCGCGCGAACTCAATCACGCGTTCGCCGATCTTCGCTGCGACACCGATGGTCGTGCGCGCACGCGACTGCGCGATCCGCAGAGTGGCTTGACCATTGCGGTATGGCAGCCCTCCGGCGTCATGCTGGCCTTTACGGCCGATACGGTGACGCGCGATATCCGCCGCTCGGTGGCGCTGGAACCGATGGAAAGCTGGTCCGATGCGTTCAATCGCCTCGATTGCGCCGAGGCCATCCGTCTTGAACCCGGCGCCGAGCGCCGCTTTACCTGTGGTGTGGAGATCGAGAGTCCATGAGTGCTTCATTGAATCGTGCCGCCCTACCCACCTTTGCCCAGGTGCAGGAAGCCGCCGCGCGCATCGCGCCCTATGCGGTAGTGACGCCGGTGCTGCGCAGCGCGGTGTTGAATGCGCTGACCGGTGCGGATCTCTACTTCAAATGCGAAAACCTGCAGCGCGGCGGTGCATTCAAGTTCCGCGGCGCCTGCAACGCGGTCTGGTCGATGGACGATGAGCGGGCCGTGCGCGGCGTGGTGACGCACTCCTCCGGCAACCATGGCAACGCATTGGCCATGGCGGCCGCTACGCGCGGCATTCCTGCCCACGTGATCGTGCCCGAGGGCGCGGTGCGCACCAAGCTGGCAGCGATCGAGCGTGCCGGAGCGATACTGCACCGCTGCGAGGCGACCCAGGCCGCGCGCGAAGCGAAGGCCGACGAAGTGCAGCGCGCGACGGGCGCGGAGCTGGTGCATCCGTTTTCCGATACGTGCGTGATGGCGGGTCAGGGCACGGCCGTGCTGGAAATGCTGGAGCAGAGCGGCGGCGTGGATATCGTGGTGACACCGGTGGGCGGCGGCGGCCTGATCGCGGGCACCTCCATCGCGGCACACGGGGTGGCGCCGCAGTTGCTGATTCACGGCGCCGAACCGACGGGCGCGGACGATGCTGCCCGTTCGCTGGCGGCGGGCGCGCGCGTGGGGCCGTTCGTGCCGGACACGATTTGCGACGGGCTGCGTACGTTGATCGGCGAGACGAATTTCGAGGCGCTGCGGATGCATCGCGTGGAAGTGACCACGGTGAGCGACGCCGAAGTGGTCGCTGCGATGAAGTTGCTGTGGAACGAGTTGAAGCTGGTGGTGGAGACGTCGAGTGCGACGGTGTTGGCGGCGGTGTTGCGGCGGCCTGAAGTGTTTCGGGGGAAGCGGGTGGGGTTGATTCTTAGTGGGGGAAATGTGGATATCGAGGCGTTGCCCTGGTGACGCTTTTCTCCCTCTCCCCGTCGGGGAGAGGGTTGGGGTGAGGGGTCAATCTTGACTCAGTTCCTCTTTATGCCGGCAGCGCCTCAGACCTTCTTGATGAAACAGGTCTTCAGCACCAGCGTCGACCGCCCATCACGGCATTCGACTTCTTCCGGGTTGTCCTCGTCCACGCGGATCGACTTGAAGATCGAGCCGCGCTTGAGTGTCTGGGACGAGCCTTTGACCTTGAGGTCCTTGATCACCTGTACCGAGTCGCCGTCGGCGAGTACGGCGCCGTTGCTGTCCTTGACGTTCATGGGGTGCCTCCGGGGCGATGCAAACCGCGCATGTTAACCGGGCGCGGTGCGCAGGCTGCGTAGGCGCACGCCGCTTACGGCGATCAGCCCGAGCAGGATGAACACGATACCGAAGATTTCCATCCGGCTGGGCTGCTCGTGCAGGATCGCCCACGCCAGCAGCACGCTGACGATGGGCACGCCCAGGCTGGCGACGCTGGCGATGGCGGTCGGCAGGCGCTGCAGCACGATCAGCCACAAGCCCCAGGCGATGCTCGATGCCATGATCACGCTATAGGCAAGGCCGGCGATGAGGTCCCTCGTCCATTCGAACGGACGCTGCGGCACGCACAGCGCGACCACGATCAATGCCAGCGCACCGAACAGCATCTGCCACGCGGTGAGGTTGAGTGGCGTGGGCTGGTGGCGGACGAACACCCGTTTGCTCAGCACCGTGCCCATCGCCCAGGCCAGGCCGGCGCATATCGCGAGCAGGGTACTCTCGGTGCTGCCCAGGCCGTGCCAGGGTTCGATGATGCAGATCAGTCCGATCGCCGCCAACCCGAGGCCCAGCCAGCGGCGCCGGGTCAGCCGCTCGTCGAGGATCATCCACGCCAGCAGCACCGACCAGAACGGCATCGTGTACGCCAACAGGGCCACACGCCCCGCACCACCGGTTTCGAGCGCCAGTTGGCCCAGGCCCTGGAAGGCCGCGGTCTGGCACACGCCGATGGCGATGGTGGGCAACAGCGGCGGGGGCCGCAACGACTGCCGCGTCACCGCCAATGCGCCGAACAGCACGATCGCACCCAGCGAATAGCGCAGCGCGGAGAAGTTGAACGGACCCGCGTGCTGCAACACCTGTTTCATCACGATCCAGCTGTACGCCCAGATCAGGATGGTGGCGAGCAGGGCGAGCAAGGCGCCGCGTGAGAATGGCTTCGAAGTCATGGTGCCGGAATCGTGAGCGTGAATGCGCCGCGGCATGGCCTTGTCCGGCGCGCAGCGGTGGGATAGCGTCGTGGATCTCCAGCTTACAGGGGATCGGCATGTCGGCAACGCGTTCGAGGGATGTCCTGGTCGCCTGCATGCAACGGGCCGCATGTGCCGGCGCCATCATCGGTTTTCGCAAGGAGCGCGGCGACGAAGCCGCGGATTGAACACATGGCTACAAAAACCAAGCAGCGCTGCCCCTGGGGCAACAGTGAAGACATGCACGACTACCACGACACCGAGTGGGGTACGCCGCTGCATGACGACCAGGCGCTATTCGAATTCCTCTGCCTCGAAGGTGCGCAGGCCGGCCTGTCGTGGCGCACCATCCTGCTCAAGCGCGACAACTACCGCCGCGTCTTCCACGACTTCGAGATCAAGCGCGTCGCCGCTATGAAGGAGCGCGAACTGGAGAAGGCGCTGCTCGATCCCGGCATCGTGCGCAACCGGCTCAAGGTCTACTCCACGCGCGACAACGCTATCGCGGCACTCAAGGTCATCGAAGAGTTCGGCAGCCTCGATCGCTATCTGTGGTCGTTCGTCGACGGCAAGCCCATCCGCAACAAGTGGACCGGCCAGGGCGACGTGCCCGCCAGCACGCCGCTGTCGGACCGCATGAGCAAGGATCTGAAGAAGCGCGGCTTCCGCTTCGTCGGCACGACCATCTGCTATGCCTTCATGCAGGCCACCGGCATGGTTAATGACCATGTGGTGAGTTGCTTTCGCTACAAAGCGTGAGCCTTCACTAGTCCTCCCATTCGCTGCCGAGGGCGCAAGAAGTTTCGGACGTTGCATCGGCCGTTCGGATCATTGCGGCAATTTTGTGCGCCATGCGAGTATCCCGCCGCCTTCGCCGATCGACGAAGGCGACAGGCATGCGCCGAGGGGGCAGCAGACTTCATGACAGGGCTGCTGAAGCGCGCGGATGCCGCTAGCCGATCAAGTCAATACACAGGGGAAAACATGATCAGGAAATTCGTGACGGCGATGTCGATCATCGCCATGCTGGTGCTGTCCGGTTGTGCGAGCGTTCCCATGGCGAGCAAGAACGACGACGCCATGGCCAAGCAGTTCAGGCCTTCGACCGACAAGGCGGTAGTCTATGTCTATCGCAATGAAACGATGGGTGCCGCTATCAAGATGCCACTGCTGATCGACGGTCAGTCGGTGGGTGACACGGCGGCGAAGACCTACCTGCGCAGGGAACTTGCTCCCGGCTCGCACACGATAGTCTCCAAGACCGAAGAAGATTCAACGCTCACGCTGGACATGCAGGCGGGCAAGACCTACTTCGTGTGGCAGGAAGTCAAGATGGGCATGTTCGCCGCCCGTTCCGCGCTGCATCAGGTGGACGAGACGAAGGGACGCGCCGCTATCGAGAAATGCACGCTGATCCTTTGATGTGCTGAATCCGTCGTGCGTGTCAACGGCACGCACGACATTCAACGCCGCCGCGAACCGCGCAGGCTGTCGATGGAAAAACTGGCCATCTCGCCGCCGCCTGCCAGACGCCGCGATTGCCCCGGCGGCGGACCCCATGCATGCGCGGTGACCACTTCCCACGTGGCGGGAATGCGGCCGTCGACGCGCATCGTTTCGTAAGCCGCCAGCATGCGCTGGTAATGCTGTTTGCCCAGCAGGTGGCGCTCGCGTTCGCGGTCGGCGTTGGTGGCGCCCAGGCCCTGCAGTTCCTTGAGCAGCATGCGCGGCTCGCTGTAGGTGAGCGTGTAGCGGTCCACGTCGAGCACGGGATCGCGCAGGCCGGCGCTGATCATCGCGTCGCCCAGGTCGTGCATGTCGAGGAAGCGGCTCACGTGCGGCTGCTGATCGGCTTCAGCCCAGGCGGCGCGCAATTCCTTCAGCGTATCGGGGCCAAAGGTGGAGAACACCAGCAGGCCGCCGGGTTTGAGCACGCGCACGCATTCGCCGAACAGCGCCGGCAGATCGTCGATCCACTGGAAGCACAGGTTGGAATGCAGCACGTCGACGCTGTGGTCGGGCAGCGGCAGCGACGTCGCTTCGGCGCACACGCGCTGGAAAGGCTTCAGCCAGCTGCTGTGCTTTTTGGCGGCGCGCAGCATCGGCAGCGCCAGGTCCATCGCGATCACTTGCGCCTTCGGATACTGCTTGCGCAGCAATGCCGCGCCGCGACCGGTGCCAGCGCCCACGTCGATCACGCGCTCCGGGGTCTCCAGATAGAAACCCAGACGCTCGAGCAGCAGCGACTGCACTTCGCGTTGCAGGGCGTCGTGCTGCTCATAGGTGTTGGCCGCCCGGCCGAAATTGCGGCGTACCTGCTGGCGGTCGAAATGCGAGTCGGTCATCGAAAGCTGTCCAGCAGCGGCGCCAGTGCGTTGGCGACGTCGCCCGCGTAGCCGAAGAAAGGTGCGTGGCCCGCGTGGGCGATTTCCACGTAGCTGCCGTGTGCCTGCTCGGCCGACCAGGCCATCGCGGGCGGCGGCACGATGCGGTCGCGACGGCCGACGATCCACGCATTGGGCACGGACAGCGTGGCCAGTTCGGCGCGGCGGTCGGTGACTTCCAGGATGCGGATGCCTTCCTGCAGGACGCGCAGGTCGGGTTCGCCACGCTGGAAAATCAGGTTGCGCAGGTGGCGCACTTCGGCCATCGGATCGCGGCTGCCCATCGCTTCGAGGGCGATGAAGCGCTCCAGCGTGCCGTGGTAGTCGGTTTCCAGATCGGTGGCGAGTTGGCGCACCAGTTTCGGGTCGCTGCCGTGCGGCCAGTCGTCGCTGCGCGAGAACTTCGGCGTGCCGTCGATGACGCCGAACGCGCGAGCGTGTTGCGGGTGCTCCAGTGCTGCCGTCATCGCGATCAATCCGCCCAGCGACCAGCCTATCCAGATCGCCGGCGGCGTCATCCGCGCAATCGCTTCGGCGCAGGCGGAAGGTTCGAGCGGCAGGGTGCTGTCACGCGAGTAGCCGTGACCCGGAAGATCGACCACATGCAGCGTGCAGCGATCGGCCAGCACGTCGCACAGCGGTTCCATCATGCCGCCATGCATGGCCCAGCCGTGCAGGATCACCACGGGGATGTCGCCGTGGCCGTGGGTTTCGATGTGGAGCGTCATTCGCGCTTTGCTCCCTCTCCCCTTTGGGGAGAGGGTTGGGGTGAGGGGCGGGTGCTTGCGGACGGGTTGAACGGAGCGCGCTCTAGCGTGGCCATTTCGCTAGATTGGCCCCTCATCCCAGCCTTCTCCCCGGAGGGGAGAAGGGGCGAAGGCGCCAGGCCCTTGTCGACCGCGCCGCGTTCGTCGAACACAAAACACTCGCCACGCCAATGGGCCCCGTCGGTTTCCTCGAAGTACTTCAGGATGCCGCCCTCCAACTGGAACACGTGCTCCATACCGATGTCCTGCATGTGCAGCACCGCTTTTTCGCAACGGATGCCACCGGTGCAATACGACACTACCGTCTTGTTCTCGTAGCGTGCGCGATCGGCGGCTAGGGCGCCGGGAAATTCGGTGAAGCTCGCGATGCGGTAGTCCACGGCGTTGTCGAACACGCCCACGTCGGTTTCGTAGTCGTTGCGCGTGTCGAGCAGCACCACATCGCGGCCGTCGTCGTCGTGGCCCTGCGCCAGCCAGCGTTGCAACGTGGCGGGTGCGACCGACGGCGCACGTCCGCCTTCGGGGCGGATGGTGGGCATGCGCATGGTGATGATCTCCTTCTTCAGGCGCACGCGCATGCGGCCGAACGGCACCTCGTCGGAGATCGACTCCTTCGGCTCCAGCCCGGCAAAGCGCGCATCGCTGCGCAGCCAGTCCATGAACGCATCGATGGGCCCGCGCGGACCGGCCAGGAATAGGTTGATGCCCTCGGGCGCCAGCAGGATGGTGCCCTTGAGTTCAAGCGCCTCGCAGCGCTCACGAATGCGCTCGCGCAGTTCCGGCAGGTCGTGCAGGCTGACGAAGCGGTAGGCGGAAAGATTGATGATGGACATGGCGGGGAAGGGGTACGGCAAGACCGCCATTATACGGGGCCGACCGCGGGGAGCCGGGACAGCGCCTCCAGCAGCCGATCCACCTGGCCTTCCTGGTGGGCGGCCGACAGCGTGATGCGCAGGCGCGCCTTGCCTGGCGGCACCGTGGGCGGGCGGATGGCGGTGACCAGGAACCCCTGCTGTTCCAAGGCCTCGGATGCCGCCAGTGCGGCCTGGGCGTCGCCCAGCAGCAACGGTTGGATGGCGGTGGATGAGGGCATCAGCGGCAGGCCAAGCTGAGCGGCGCCCGCGCGGAAGCGTGCGATCAGCGCCTGCAGTTGGTCGCGTCGCCAGGTTTCCGATTGCGCCAGCCGCACGGCGGCCAGCGTGGCGGCGGCCAGGGCGGGTGGCATGGCAGTGGTGTAGATATAGGTACGCGCGGACTGCACCAGGCCATCGATCAGGGAAGCCGAGCCGGCCACGAACGCCCCGCTGCATCCCAACGCCTTGCCCAGCGTGGCCATCAGCACGGGCACGTCGTGCTGCGACAGTCCGGCCGCACTCACGCTGCCTTCGCCATGCGCACCCACTACGCCGAGGCCGTGCGCATCATCGACCATGAAGGTGGCGTTTTCGCGGTGGCACAGCGCAGCCAGTTCGCCCAGCGGTGCGATGTCGCCGTCCATGCTGAACACGCCGTCGGTGGCGAGCAGTGCGGCTGCGTCGGAACGCGTGCGAAGCTGGCGTGCCGCGCCTTCCACGTCGGAGTGCGGATAGCGCTTGAGTTCGCAGCCGGCGAGTTGGGCGCCGTCGAGCAGGCAGGCGTGGTTGAGTTTGTCCTGCACGCAGAGGTCGTCGCGCTGCAGCAGTGCCTGCATCACGCCGAGATTGGCCATGTAGCCGGTGGAGAACAGCAGGGCGCGTTCGCGGCCGGTCCATGCGGCGAGCGCTTCTTCCAGCGCGGCGTGGGCCGAACGGTGGCCGCTGATGAGATGCGCGGAACCGCTGCCTACGCCGTCTTCGTCGGCGGCGCGCTTGAGTGCATCGATCAGCGAGGGATGCTGCGCAAGGCCGAGATAGTCGTTGCTGCAGAAAGAGAGCAGACGCCGGCCATCGCGTTCCACCCACATGCCGTCGGCACGCGTCACCGTGTGCAGGCGGCGACGCAGGCCGGCCTGTTCGCGCTGTTGCGCGAGGGCGGCGAGGCGGGTGAGCAGGTCAGTGCGCATCGGCTGGAATCACCTTGTGGGAGCGCACCCTGTGCGCGACCGCAGAGCAGTGATGTATCTCTGTCATCGGTGGTCGCGTCATGCAGTGTGCGCTTCGGACCCGTCGCGCACAGGGACTGAGGCGCATCAAGCCGCGCAGTGCTCCACGATGTCCGCGTGCACCGTGCTCGACGTTTCCACCACTTCCAGCGCGTGCAGGTCCAGGCGCTTGAACAGCGCGCGGTCGTGCTCCACATCCGGGTTGCCGGTGGTGAGCAGCTTCTCGCCGTAGAAGATGGAATTGGCGCCGGCGAAGAAGCACAGCGCCTGCACGGCGTCGTCCATCTGCTGGCGGCCGGCGGAGAGGCGGACCATCGAGGCCGGCATCATGATGCGGGCGACGGCAATCGTGCGCACGAAATCGAACGGATCGATCGCCTCGGTGCCGTTGAGCGGCGTGCCTTCCACCTGCACCAGCTGGTTGATCGGCACCGATTCGGGATGTTCCGGCAGGTTGGCCAGGGTCTGCAGCAGGCCGGCGCGCTGGTCGCGCGTTTCGCCCATGCCCACGATGCCGCCGCAGCAGGTCTTGAGGCCGGCTTCGCGCACGTTCTCCAGCGTGTCCAGGCGATCCTGATACTGGCGCGTGTGGATGATCTCGCCGTAGAACTCCGGCGCCGTATCCAGGTTGTGGTTGTAGAAGTCCAGGCCCGCGCCCTTGAGCGTCTTGGCCTGCTCGCCATTGAGCATGCCCAGGGTGGCGCAGGTTTCCAGGCCCAGACCCTTCACGGCGCGCACGATCTCGGCGACCTTGGCCACGTCGCGGTCTTTCGGGCTGCGCCAGGCGGCGCCCATGCAGAAGCGGCTGGCGCCGGCATCCTTGGCGGCCTTGGCGCGTTCCAGCACGGCTTCCACGCTCATCAGTTTCTGCGCCTGCACGCCGGTGTCGTAGCGGGCCGCCTGGGGGCAGTAGGCGCAGTCTTCCGGGCAACCGCCGGTCTTGATCGAGAGCAGGGTGGATACCTGCACCGCGTTCGGATCGTGGTGTTCGCGGTGCACCGAATGGGCGCGGTGCAGCAGCTCGTTGAACGGCAGTGCGAACAACGCGGCCACTTCGGCGCGCGTCCAGTCGTGACGGATGGGTGAGGCCATGGCGACAGCTCTGGGATGGGGGATGGTCACAAGTGTGGCAGCGCGTCTCTTCTTGTCAACTTCCGAAAATTTGTGCGAGTTGACGATGCGCGAACGTATGGCTGCCGCTACCATCGGGTTATCACCCAAGCGGAGTCGTTGGCATGAGCGCGGGACAAGGCAGCACGGGCAATGTGCTCGCAGCCATCTGCAGTTTCTTCATCCCCGGCCTGGGTCAGCTGGTGCAAGGGCGCTTCTGGCTTGCACTGGTGATGTTCGTGCTGGCGGCGATCCTGTGGATCGTCTGGCTGGGCTGGATCATCCACCTGTGGTCGATCCTCGACGCGGCGATGTTCAAGCCGAAGGTCTGATCGAGCATGCGCATGGATGCGCTCCCCGTCATACGCCCCCTGCTCGGCGCGCTGCAACGCTTCGTGCTGCCGCACCGCTGCCTGCTGTGCGGCGCCGCGGGTGACCACGGCCTGGATCTTTGCCGCGACTGCGCCGCCGAACTTCCACGCAATCGGGTCTGCTGCGCGCGTTGTGCGTTGCCGTTGCCAGAGCCGGCGGAGCTGTGCGGCCAATGCCAGCGCCGCCCGCCGCCATGGGACGCGGCCTGGGTGCCGTTCCGCTACGCATGGCCGCTGGATCGGCTGGAGTCGCGCTTCAAGTTCGGCGCCGATCTCGCCGCAGGGCGCGTGCTTTCGTCGCTATGGTTGCGAGAGCCGCGACCGCCGGAGCTGCCGACCTGGCTGGTACCGGTGCCGTTGCATCTCGGCCGCCTGCGTACCCGTGGCTACAACCAGGCGCTGGAGCTGGCCAAGCCGTTGGCCGGCTGCCTCGATGTGTCGATTCATGCCGATGCCCTGAAGCGCCTGCGCAGCACCGCGGCGCAGACCGAACTCGGCGCACTCGACCGCCGACGCAACGTGCGGGCTGCCTTCAGCACACGTCCATCCGTCACCTGGCCGGCCCATGTCGCCTTGCTCGACGACGTCATGACCACCGGCGCGACGCTGGCCGAATGCGCCCGCGTGCTCAAGCGGGCCGGCGTGCAGCGCGTGGACGTCTGGGCGCTGGCCCGTGCACCGGCGTCGAAACACTAGCGGCGGCCGGGCACAGGCGCGGTATCAGCCCGGGACGCCTGCCTCGATGGCGATGCGGATCGCATCGGCGCTGGTGGTGGCGCCCAGTCGCTTGAGCAGGCTGGCGCGATGCATCTTCACGGTCTTCTCTTCGATGCCCAGCTGCTCGCCGATTTTCTTGTTGCGCAGGCCGAGGGCCATGCATTCCAGCACCTGCTTCTGGCGGGGTGTGAGTGCTTTCACCAGGGCCGAGGCATGCGTGATGCGCAGGCTCTGCGACCGATCGGGCGCCTCGGTGATATCCATCTGCGAGCCGATGAAATACTCGATGGTGCCATCGGGACCGAACAACGGCGCCACCATCACGGCGTTGCGGAACGGCGTGCCGTTCTTGCGGTAATTGGTGAGCACCACCAGCGCGGGACGCCCGTGTTCGATGGCCTCGCGCAGCGCCGTGCGCTGCGTGGGCTCGGTATCCGCGCCTTGCAGAAAACGGCAGTTGCGGTCCAGGATCTCGCGTTCCGGGTAACCGGTGAGCGTGCAGAACGCCGCATTGACGCAAACGATCGGGTTGTCCGGCAAACGCGGGTTGGTCACCAATGTCGCGATTGGAGAGAGGCTGATGGATGCGAACAAGGCGCCTTCAAACCCAGCTTCATGCATTGCTACTTTCCTCAGTCACCTGCTGCACAGGCAGATCAGATTCGAGCAGAACCGGTCGGTCATTCCAAGCCCTGCATACATACCGTTAGAGCTAGCACTGTACCTGCAAGAGGCGGGCCGTCCAGCATTAAACCATTGGCGTATTCACGTCGTGCGGCAAGCGGCGCAGCATCGGCGCGTTGTATCCCCTGGAGAAGCGTCATGCTGAACTGGCCCGAATACCGCAAACAACTGCTCGGCCGCATTGGCGAGATCGCCAAGCTGAGTCCCGACACGGTGGCTGGCTACCAGACGCTGTCCGGCGCCGGCAGCAAGACCGGGCATCTCGATGCCAAGACGCGTGAATTGATTTCGCTGGCGGTGGCGGTGACCACGCGCTGCGACGGCTGCATCACCGTGCATACGGCCGAAGCGCTCAAGCAGGGCGCCACGCAGGACGAAATCGCCGAGGCGCTCGGCGTGGCCGTGGCCATGAACGCGGGCGCGGCGCTGGTGTATTCGGCGCGCGTGCTCGATGCCGTGCACGGTTATCAGTCAGAGCATTCCTAAGGCACCGATCGATAGGAATCGCCCACCACCCAGGCGCCGCTGGCGATGGCGGCGGAAATCACCAGCGCCGTCCACGCGGTGCGGTCGGTGGGTGTTGCGACGATGGCCGGTATCCACACCAGCGCGGTGATGATTGCCAGCATCGCCGCTTCCAGTCGCGCGGCCAGTTGCGGCAGCACGCCGAACAGCACCGCCAGGCAGGTGGCGATGCTGCAAGCGCCGGTGACATAGGCCCAGCCCAGCGGGTACGGCAACCATGCCGGCACCAGCGCCACGGTCTGCTCGCTGTAAACGAAATGAGACAGTCCGATCATCGGCAGCGACAACGCAAACAGCACCCGCGCCGCACGCACGCCGCGCCGGCCGGCGAGATGGCGCAGCACGCCGCCGCGGTCGCCGAGCAGGCAGGCGAACAGCACCCATGCTCCCGCGAGTATCACCGCGATCTCGCCAAAGCCCAGCCAGGTGGCTTCCATCGATGGCACCACCAGTACGGCGGGCAACTTGAGCAGCACCACCCACACCAGCATGAACGCCACCAGCAGCGCCGAGGCCGGTCTTGCCGTGCTTCGCAACAGCAAGCCGATGCCGGCGGCGAGTTCGATCAGCGCGAAGGCGTAGGCCACGGGACGCGCACCGGGCATGTGTTCGATCGGCAGGTGCTGCCAGACGAGGGCAACGTCGCCATAGATGAGGCCGAGCACGCCCAGCGCGATCATGCTCAGGGCAAGGAACGACTGCGACAGACGTGCAGGCGCCAGCGACGCGGCGCCGAACGAGTTCAATGCATCGCCACCCAGGGCGGCAGCCGATGACCGGTACGAACGCTCCATGCCTTGCTCCTTCACGATGGACGGACAGGGGAACAGCGATTCGATGCGAAGCCGGCCTGGATGCGGCCGTTGGAAGAGATGGCCCACCCCCGTGGGAGCGGCCGGGCCATTAGATCGGCTGATGCATCGCGGCGCAATCGAATGCGATGATGCGATGCCGCAGCCGCCGCTCGTTCGACCGCGCTGAAAGGAAGGAATGCCATGTATCGCCCACGCCCCATCGTCAGCCTGCCCGCCGACACGGATGCCGACGGCATCAAGGTCTACACGATTTCCGCCAGCGGCGAAGCGGTCGCCATCGCGCCCTATCTGCCGCGCCTGGCGGCCATGAAACAGGCACGAGCCATCCCTTGGTCGACCACGCCAGCCTTCGCCATTTGCCACGAAGCGGCGAAGGCGCGCTATCTGGTGCTGGGCTGGTGGGGCAACGACAACGAGATGTTCATTGCCGTGACGGCGCAGGATGCCTCAGGCTGGGTCGAGGATCTCTCGCGCTATTCGTTCTGCCTGTGGGACATGGAAGTGATGTGGCATGAGCGCAACGCGTTCGTGGAAACCCTTTACGGCGAAGTGCCCAGCCTCGCGGCGTATCGCGCGAGGCGGATGGGCGAGCGTTAGGCCGCGCGGCTGGCGGCAGCGCGCTGCAACAGGAACTCGCGCTCGCGTTCGTTGCGCGTGAGCGAGGCGGCACGTTCGAATTCCTCGCATGCCTCGTCGTGGCGGCCCAGCTTGCCGAGCAGGTCGCCTCGTACGCTCGGCAGCAGGTGATAGTGGCGAAGCAACGGTTCGTCGCGCAGTGCATCGACCAGCGACAAGCCGACTTCCGGGCCGAATGCCTGCGCATGCGCCACCGCGCGATTGAGTGCGACGACGGGCGATGGCATGCAGCGGGCGAGCGTGTCGTACAGCGCGGCGATGCGCGGCCAGTCGGTTTCGTCCGGGCTGCGTGCACGTGCATGACAGGCTGCTATGGCGGCCTGCAAGGTGTACGGCCGCGCGTTGCCGCCCAGCGACTCGGCGCGTTGCAAAGCGGCGAGGCCGCGCCTGATCAGCAGCTGGTCCCAGCGCGCGCGGTTCTGCTTGTTCAACAGGATGAGTTCGCCCTTCGGCCCCTGGCGCGCCGCCATGCGTGAAGCCTGGATCTCCATCAGCGCCACCAGCCCGTGCACTTCCGCTTCGAGCGGTGCGAGTCCGGCCAGCACGCGCCCCAGCCGCAGGGCCTCCTCGCACAGTGCCGGACGCATCCAATCCCGGCCGGAGGTGGCGGCGTAGCCCTCGTTGAAGATGAGATAGACCACTTCCAGCACGGAGGCGAGGCGCACGGCGAGCTCCTCGCCGCGCGGTACTTCGAACGGCACCTGCGCTTCGCTGAGCGTGCGCTTGGCGCGCACGATGCGCTGCGCCACGGTGGGTTCGGGCACCAGGAAGGCACGCGCGATTTCCGCAGTGGTGAGGCCGCCGAGCAGGCGCAGCGTCAGCGCGACACGCGCCTCGGTGGACAACACCGGATGGCATGCCGTGAAGATCAGGCTGAGCAGGTCGTCGCCGACCGGATTGTCGAGCATGGCATCCGGGTCCCCCGCGGATTGTTCCAGCTGGTCTTCGATCTCGCGCGTCAGTTCGCCTTCCTTGCGTCGATGCAAGGCATGGCGTCGCATCTGATCGATGGCGCGGTGCTTGGCGGTGGTCATCAGCCAGGCGCCCGGGTTGCGGGGCACCCCTGTCTGCGGCCATTGCTCAAGCGCCGTGACCAGCGCGTCCTGCGCCAGTTCCTCGGCCACGCCCACGTCGCGGACGATGCGGGCGAGGCCGGCGATAAGTCGTGGCGATTCGATGCGCCAGACCGCGTCGATGGTGCGGTGGATGTCGGTGGCCGTCATGGTCTCCGATCACAACACCACACGTGGAGCCGCGCAAGTTCGTGCGCACCACGCGCGCCCCGCGTCACGGCGGCGACATCACCATCCAGTGCACGCCGAAACGATCGCGCAACATGCCGAAGCTCGACGCAAAGTAGGTCTTTGACAACGGCATGGACGCCTCGCCGCCGCCTTCCAGCAAGGCCTCGAACGAGCGCTTGGCCTCGCTGTCGTCCTTGGCGTTGATCACCAGCGAGAAACCGCGAAATTCCGGCGTGCCGCCGCATTCGCCGTCGGAGGCATTGACCAGCGATTCGCCGATCTTCATCGACGCATGCATGATCTTCTCGCCATCGGGCGGACGCGGGCCGGCGGCCTGGTCGCCGGGCTGTTCGGGGCTGTCCTTGAAACGGATCAGGTTCTGTACCTGTGCGCCGACGGCCTTGCCATAGAAGGCAAGGGCCTCCTCGCAGCGGCCGTCGAAGAACAGATAAGGCTGGATGAGCATGGCTCGGATCTCCTGGCGGTTTCAGCGCACATCGCCGATGCGGGCGCGCTGCTGGGCTTCGAGTTCGCGTGCCTCGGGCGTGAACGCGTCGCCGAAATCCTCGGCTTCGAACACGCGGCGGATCTCGATCTCCGAGACGCCGTTCTCGAACGGGTTGGGTGCGCGTTTCATCCACTCGACGGCTTCGTCCAGCGAATTCAGCTGCAGCAGCCAGAAGCCGGCGATCAGCTCCCTGGTTTCCGCAAAGGGACCGTCGATGACGGTGCGCCGGTCGCCTTCATAGCGCACGCGCGCGCCGCGGCTGCTGGGATGCAGGCCTTCGCCGGCCAGCATCACGCCGGCCTTGACCAGTTCCTCGTTGAAGCGGGTCATCTCGGTGAGCAGCTTCTCGCTCGGCATCTCGCCGGCCTCGGAAGCGCCGGTGGCCCTGACCATGGCTATGAATCGCATTGTCGTCACTCCTGTCGGTCGAATCGTGGCCACCGGAAGGCGGCTCTCATGCACACGACGAACGAGCCTGGGGGGAATCGACAGGGTAGGAGATCGAACTTGTAGACGACGTGGAGATTCCCTTGTGGGAGCGCACTCTGCGCGCGACAACCCGGCCGCGAGGCGATCGGTTGTCGCGCACAGGGTGCGCCCCCACAGGAGGCAAGGGGTCAGCGGAACGCCAGCGCCAGCACGATGCCGATCCACACCGCCATGCCTAGCCAGTTGTTGTTGCGGAAGGCCCACAGGCAGGCGGCGCGGTCGTGGTCGCGGATGCGCCACAGTTGCCAGCCGAACAGGCCGGCCGCCGCCAGCAGGCTCAGCCAATACGGCCAGCCCAGCGTGGCGCGCTGGCCCACGAACACCATGGCCAGCAGGAAGGTGGCCATCAGGATGCCGAGGATCGGCAGGTCGGCATCGCCAAACAGGATCGCGGTGGACTTGGCGCCCGCCTCGATGTCCTCGTCGCGGTCGACCATGGCGTACTGGGTGTCGTACACCACCGACCAGATGATGTTCGCGATGAACAGCAGCCAGCCCACCGGCGGCACCGTGTTCATTACGGCGGCGAATGCCATCGGGATCGACCAGCCGAACGCCGCGCCCAGCACCACCTGCGGCAGATGCGTATAGCGCTTGGTGAACGGATAGACCGCGGCCAGCGCCGCGCCCGCGAACGACAGCCAGATGGTGAGCTTGTTGGTGAACAGCACCAGCACGAAGGAAAACACCAGCAGGCTGGCGAACACGATCAGCGCCTCGCGCGGCGTCACCCGCCCAGCCGCGATGGGTCGCCCGGCAGTGCGTTCCACCTGCGGATCGAGCTTGCGGTCGGCGAAGTCGTTGATGGCGCAACCGGCTGCGCGCATCGAGAACACGCCCAGCGTAAAGATCACCAGCAGCTTCACCGGCGGAAAGTCCGAGGCCGCCAGCCACAACGCCCACCAGGTCGGCCACAGCAGCAGCAGGGCGCCGATCGGGCGATCCATGCGGGTCAGCACGAGGTAGTCGCGGGCCTTGCTGCGATAAGGCGCCGGCAGCCGCGTCAGCAGCCAGTCGAGCACGCGCGTGGCGCGGGAGGAACTGTCTGCCGGCTGCGCGGTGCGCGCGGGCTTGGCGCCGGGACGCGGACGCGGCGTACTGGTGGTCGGCAGGTTGCGCCGCTGGCGCTTGCGGGAAGTAGGAGCCATCCATCCAGTGTAGCGTGGCCTACCGCGACGGGTCGCGTGACGCAGGCCCGCTTTGCGAGCCGCACGGTGTCGCAACACGGTCACAAAGCGGCCTAAACTTGAGGTTTCACCGCCGGACCAGGCCCATGCCCCAAGCCCTGAGCCACATCGCCCTGATCGTTGCCCATCCCACCCGTACGGCCGATCTGTTGACCGGGGTATTTCCGGACGCGCGCATCGTTCGCGGGGAGGATCCGCAGGATGCGCATCCCGAAGTCATCGTCGAGATCGGCGGGTTGGAGTTCGCGTTGATCCGAGGTAATGGGCCGGCCTCACGCAACGGCGATCACATCGCCTTCGCCGTGAGCAAGGAAGAGCAATTGGCCTGTGCCGCACGCATGGACGCGTTGGCGCTGGATTATCAGATGGCGCGCGAGGACACGGCGTTGTATTTCAGCGACTACGACAACCATGTGTTTGAGTTGGAGGTGGTGGGATCGTGACTGTAGGAGCGCACCCTGTGCGCGACTGACGGACCTCATTCCCTCAACAACAACCGATACGCCGGATTCTCGCTCTCATCCCGGAACGGATAGCCCAGCGTGTCGAGAAAGGCCTGGAACAGCGCGCGCTCGTCCGGTGGTACCTGGATACCGACCAGGATGCGGCCGTAGTCGGCACCCTGGTTGCGGTAATGGAACAGGCTGATGTTCCAGTCCGGATGCATGTTGCCGAGAAAGCGCGTGAGCGCGCCCGGCCGTTCGGGAAACTCGAAACGGTAAAGCCGCTCGTCGCGCGCCAGCGGTGAGCTGCCGCCGATCATGTGGCGCAGATGCAGTTTGGCCAGTTCGTCGTCGGTGAGATCGAGCACGCCGAAGCCGTGCTCGCGGAAGGCGGCGATCAAGGTCTCGCGTTCATCGCGATGCGCCGTCTGCACGCCCACGAAGATATGCGCCTGGGCGGCATTGCCGATGCGGTAGTTGAATTCGGTGATGCTGCGCTGGTCCAGCGCGGCGCAGAAGCGGCGGAAGCTGCCGCGTTCCTCGGGAATGGTGACGGCGAACACCGCCTCGCGCTGCTCGCCCACTTCGGCGCGCTCCGCCACGAAGCGCAGGCGGTCGAAGTTGAGATTCGCGCCGGACACGATGGCGACCATCGGATGTTCCGACGGACCATGCGTTGCCACATATTGCTTGAGTCCCGCCAGCGCCAGCGCACCTGCCGGCTCGGGCACGCTGCGCGTGTCCTGGAACACATCGCGGATGGCCGCGCAGATGGCGTCGGTATCGACGCGCAGCATGTCGTCCACGTAGCGCTGGCACAGCGCAAAGGTGAGATCGCCGACACGCTTCACCGCGGTGCCGTCGGCAAACAGACCCACCTCGGGCAAGCTGACCGGCGCCCCCGCGTGCAGCGATTGCACCATCGCATCGGAGTCACAGGTCTGCACGCCAATCACTTTCACCTCAGGGCGCAGTGCCTTCACATAGGCAGCCACGCCTGCAATCAGGCCGCCGCCGCCCACCGGCACGAAGATCGCGTGCAGCGGTCCCGGATGCTGGCGCAGGATCTCCATGCCTACCGTCGCCTGTCCCGCAATCACCGCGGCATCGTCGAACGGGTGCACGAAGGTGTAGCCGTGCTCGGCCTGCAACCGCGCGGCGGCCGCCTGCGCGTCGCTATACGAGTCGCCTGTCAGCATCACCGCCACATACTTGCCGCCCAGGCGACGCACCGCTTCCACTTTCACCTGCGGCGCGGTGACCGGCATCACGATCACCGCGTGGATGCCCAGTCGTGCGGCAGCGAGCGCAACGCCTTGGGCATGGTTGCCCGCCGAAGCGGCTATCACGCCACGTGCGCGCTCGCCCGCGCTCAGCTGCGACATGCGGTTGTAAGCGCCGCGCAGCTTGAACGAGAACACGGGCTGCTGGTCTTCGCGCTTGAGCAGCACTCGCTGGCCCAGCCGTTCTGACAGCAGTTCCGCCGGCTCAAGCGCGGTTTCGCGCGCTACCTCGTAGACACGCGCGCCCACCGTCTGCCGCAACAGCTCGTGTTCGCTCAGCCGAGTCTCGTCATCGGCGGTGGCGGCAAGTGCGTTCATGACGTGGCGAGCGGGTGGCTCACTTCGATCACATCCACCAGCTTTCGCGTCTGCTTGATGATCTGCTCCACCGTGTCGTCCGCGCCTTGCAGCACCAGGGTGAGTTGCGACACGGCCGGATCTTCCGTCGCAGCGACCGTCAACGTATCGATATTGCAGTGACGCGCGGCGAACAGGCCGGCCACGCGCATCAGTGCGCCGGATTCGTTTTGCAGGAGGATGGAAAGCGTGTGTTTCATTTTCAACTCCG
Organism: Dyella kyungheensis; assembly: GCF_049913195.1. Taxonomy (GTDB): domain Bacteria; phylum Pseudomonadota; class Gammaproteobacteria; order Xanthomonadales; family Rhodanobacteraceae; genus Dyella; species Dyella kyungheensis. The sequence goes on from NZ_CP183983.1 coordinate 183,841, forward strand.
TAGCCCTACCTATCCGTCATCCCGGCCTGCGCCGGGATGACGAGCGTTAGAACATGTCGCTCGTCGAACTACCCTGCGCATCCGGCGCTACCCGCGACGGAATGAAATCTCCCGTGATCATCTGCGCATACGTCGCACCGGGCCCCACCATGGGATACACGCCGGCATCCGGATCGATCATCACCTCGAGGAACGCCGGTCCCTCGAAGGCCAGAAAGTCCGCGATCGTCTCCGCCAGTTCGGCCTTGTTTTCCAGCCGTTTGGCCCATTCGAAACCGTCGGCTTGCGCGGCCTTGATGAAGTCCTTCTTGTGCAGGCTCTTGTCGGACGAGGCAAAGCGGCCGCGGAAGAACAGCTTCTGCCACTGGCGCACCATGCCGTCGCCGATGTTGTTGAGCACCACCACTTTCACCGGCAGGCCATAGGTGGTGACGGTTTCCAGCTCGCCGAGGTTCATGCGGATGCTGGCATCGCCGTCGATATCGATCACCACGGCATCGCGGCGTGCGAACTGCGCACCGATGGCCGCGGGAAGGCCAAAGCCCATCGTGCCCATCGAGCCGGAGGTGAGCCAATGGCGCGGCTCGCGGAAATCGAAATACTGCGCCGACCACATCTGGTGCTGGCCCACGCCGGTGCTGATCACCGCGCGGCCCTGGGTGTGCTGGTTGATCGCCTCGATCACCGCCTGCGGCTGGATCAGCGCGCTATCGCGGTCGTAGTTCAGCGCGTGGGTGTGCTTGAGCGCGGCGATATGCGCATGCCAGTTCGCATAACGGCCATCGGCGGCGAAATGCAGGTCGTGACGTTGACCATACTGCTGCAGCCGCGACAGCGTGGCGTCGAGATCGCCGTGATGATGCCAGTGCACCGACTTCACCTTGCCGATCTCGGCCGGGTCGATGTCGATCTGCGCGATGAAACGTGCATGCGGTGCGAACTTGTCCGGCACGCTCGCCACGCGGTCGTCGAAGCGCGCGCCCAGCGCGAGCAGGAAGTCGCAATCCTCCACCGCGTAGTTGGCGTAGGCCGTGCCATGCATGCCCAGCATGTGCAGCGCGAGCGGTTCGGTCGTGTCCATGGCGCCGATGCCCATCAGGGTGGTCGTCACGGGCAGGCCGAACTGCTTGACGAACGCACGCAGGGTGGCCGACGACTCGCCCGCGATGATGCCGCCGCCAGCGTAGATCAGGGGTCGCTTCGCGTTCGCCAGCGCATCGAAGAAGGCCGCGCACTGCGCATCGTCCACGCGTGCGTTCTGGATGGCGTGCTGGCGCGCGCGATAGCCGGGAATGGGCAGCGTGCCTTCGCCGGCAAACGTCAGGGGACTGTTCTGCACGTCCTTGGGAATATCCACCACCACGGGTCCGGGACGTCCGCTGCGCGCGATCTCGAACGCGGTGCGCAAGGTCACTTCGAGCCGCTCCGGATCGGTGAGCAGAAATACATGCTTGGCGCACGGGCTCATGATGTTGCTGACGGGCGCTTCCTGGAAAGCGTCGCTACCGAGTGCGCCGGTGGGCACCTGGCCGCAGATCACCACCATCGGCACCGAGTCGGACATGGCATCGCGCACCGGCGTCACCATGTTGGTGGCACCCGGACCGGAGGTGACGATGGCGACGCCCACCTTGCCCGAGGCGCGCGCATAACCGGCAGCCATGAAGCCCGCGCCCTGTTCGTTGGCGGGCACGATCAGCGGCATCGGTTCGCCGCCCATCGGCGACAGATGGGTGGCATTGAAACGGAACACCGCATCGTACACGGGCAGGATCGCGCCGCCCGAATAGCCGAACAGCACGTCGACGCCTTCATCGGCCAATACCTGCACCACCACTTCCGCGCCGCTCATGCTCTGGCCGGCGAGCGGATGGGTCGCGATGGGTGCGGGTATTTCCTTCTGCAGTGGCATGTTCACGTGGTCGGTTTTCCCCAGGGTGCCGCCGTCGCAACGGCGGTCGGAAGTCGGTTGGAAAAACTCCCTCCCTCGATCGACGAGGGAGGGCCAAGGAGGGGCAATGCGTGCTTGCGGGAGAAGCACCCCTCTTAAGTCGAACAACAACCTGTGCGCTGCTGCGACGTGTGCAGCAGCGGTGTGACTTCAACCTACTTTCTTGAGCGGCTCGGCAGCGGCCTTCGGTGCATTGGCCTGCAGCCATGGCATGCGCGCGCGCAACTTGGCGCCCACCTGCTCCACCGGATGCTCCAGGTCCGCCTGCTTGAACTTCTTGTAGTTCGGCAGGCCGGCCTGGTATTCGGCGATCCAGTTCTTGGCGAAGGTGCCGTCCTGGATGTCCTTGAGCACGTCCTTCATGCGCGCCTTGGTGTCGGCATCGATGATGCGCGGACCGCTGACGTAGTCGCCGTACTGTGCCGTCTCGGAAATGAACTCGAGCATGCGCGAGATGCCGCCCTCGTAGAACAGGTCCACGATCAGCTTCAGCTCGTGCAACACTTCGTAATAGGCGATTTCCGGCTGATAACCGGCTTCCACCAGCGTTTCGAAGCCGGCCTGCACCAGCGAGCTGGCGCCGCCGCACAGCACCGCCTGTTCACCGAACAGATCGGTCTCGGTCTCTTCCTTGAAGTCGGTCTTGATCAGCAGCGCGCGGCCGCCGCCAATGCCATCGGCATAGGCCTTGGCCTTGGCTTCGGCGTTGCCGCTGACGTCCTGATGCACGGCCCAGATGCTGGGCACGCCACGGCCGATTTCGTACTCGCGGCGCACCAGCGCGCCCGGCCCTTTCGGTGCCACCAGCACCACGTCGATATCCTTGCGCGGATCGATCTGCTTGAAGTGCACGTTGAAGCCATGCGCGAACAGCAGCGCGGCGCCGGGCTTGATGTTCGGCTCGATGTGCTCGCGATACAGCGCCGGCTGCACCATGTCAGGCGTGAGCACGGCGACCAGATCGGCGTCTTTCACTGCTTCGCTTGGCTCGGCCACATGGAAGCCTTCGGCGCGGGCCTTCTCCCACGAGGGGCCGCCCTTGCGCAGGCCAACCACCACGTCGAGACCGGAGTCGCGCAGGTTGAGTGCGTGGGCGCGGCCCTGGCTGCCGAAGCCCAGGACGGCGATGCGGGCCTTGGCCAGCGTGTCGTTGTTGTTGCTCATGCGGTGACTCCTGCGTTCGTGTCTTCGTTGACGTGTCGGGAAACAGAGGCGGATGAACTGCGTGATGCGATGGGTTGCGTGGTGGCGCCTTCGGAAGCGGAGCCCACCAGGGCGACGTACTTGGCCATGGCGCCGCGCGTGACCTTGGGTGCCGGCGGTTGCCAGTTCGCGCGGCGCGCGGCGAGGTCGGCGGTGGTGCTGATCTGGCGCGACTCGGCATCGATGCGGATGCGGTCGCCTTCGTGCAACAGCGCGATCGGGCCGCCACGTGCGGCTTCCGGTGCGATGTGGCCGACCATGTAACCGTGGGTGGCGCCGGAGAAGCGGCCGTCGGTGATCAGCGCCACGTCGTCGCCCATGCCGCGGCCGATCAGCGCCGCGGTGACACCCAGCATTTCGCGCATGCCGGGACCGCCCGCGGGGCCTTCGTTGCGGATGACGATGACGTCGCCCTTCTCGATGCTGCCGCCCTGCACGGCGGCGAAGGCCTGTTCCTCGCTTTCGAACACCCGCGCGCGGCCTTCGAAATGATTGGCGCCTTTGCCGGCCAGCTTGAGGATGCAGCCCTCCGGCGCGAGATTGCCGTAGAGAATGGAATAGCCGCCGCGCGGCTTCAGCGGCTGCGCGACCGGATGCACCACGTCCTGCGTCTCCGCTCGCGGTGCTGCCGCTACTTCCTCGAACAAGCTGCGGCCGGTGACGGTGGGCGCATCGATCAGCATGTCGGCGGCGATGAGTTCCTCCGCCACGCGCGCGCTGCCGCCGGCGCCGAACATTTCCACCGCGGTATAGCGGCCGCCGGGCAGGAGATCGGCAATCACCGGCGTGTGCCTGGAGGCCGGCTCGAAGTCTTCCAGTGTCCACGGCGTGCCCGCTTCGCGCGCGATGGCGAGCAGGTGCAAAACGGCGTTGGTGGAACCGGCGGTGGCGGCGACCATGCGCGCGGCATTGCGGAACGCCGTTTCGGTGAGCAGTTCGCGCGGCGTGCGGTTTTCCTTAAGGCACTCCATCACCAGTTCGCCACAGCGATGCGCGGCGACCGCCTTCGCCGGATGCGTGGCGGGAATATCGTTGAAGCCCATCGGCGACAGGCCGAGCGTAGACAACACCATCGCCATGGTGTTGGCGGTGAACTGGCCGCCGCAGGCACCCGCGCCGGGGCAGGCGTCGCGTTCCACCGAAGTGAGTTCGGCGTCGCTGATCTTGCCCGCGCCATGCGCGCCGACGGCCTCGAACACCTGCTGGATGGTGATCGGATGGTTGTCGTGGGTACCGTGCGCAATGGTGCCGCCGTACATCGCGACGGCCGGGATATTGAGCCGGGCCATCGCCATGGCGGCGGCAGGAATGGTCTTGTCGCAGCCGCACAGCACCACCATCGCATCGAGGCAGTGGCCGTCGACCGCTAGTTCGATGGAATCGGTGATCACCTCGCGGCTGATCAGCGAGGCACGCATGCCGGGCGTGCCCATGGCGATGCCGTCGGTGACGGCAATGGTGTTGAACTCCACCGGCGTGCCACCCGCGGCGCGGATGCCGTTGGCCACATGTTCGGCCAGCTCGCGCAGGTTGAGGTTGCACGGGCTCACGTTCGACCACGTATGCACCACCGCCACCAGCGGCTTGGCGATCGCTTCGTCGTCGAGGCCGGTGGCGCGCAACATGGCGCGTGCGGGCGCGCGGTCGGGCCCGGTCTTGATCAGGTCACTGCGCATGCGTGTTCCTTGATGTGTTCGTCGATGACTCAGCCACAGGCGCGCCCCCAGCGAAGGAAGGCCGCGGCGTTGCAGGCGTGTTCGTCGATGGCGGCGAGCACGGCGTCCAGCACGTCCCGCGTGCCGGCGCTGCCGCCGATGTCGCGCGTGTGCGGACCGTGTTCCAGCACGTCGGCGACGGCGGCCTCCACCATCGCGGCTTCCTGTTCCAGGCCCAGCGAGTGGCGCAACAGCATGGCGGTGGAGAGGATCGCGCCGATGGGATTGGCCACGCCCTGGCCGGCGATATCCGGCGCTGAACCGTGGATCGGTTCGTACAGTCCACCCTTCGCTTCACCCAGCGACGCCGACGGCAGCAGGCCGAGCGAGCCGGCCAAGGCGGCGGCCTCGTCGGTGAGGATGTCGCCGAACAGGTTCTCGGTGACCACCACGTCGTACTTGCCGGGCTGGGTGAGCAGCAGCATGGCCATCGAATCGACCAGCTGGTGCTCCAGCTTCACATCGGGGAATTCCTGCGCGATGCGCTGCACGGTGGTGCGCCACAGGCGCGAGGTTTCCAGCACGTTGGCCTTGTCGACCGAGGTGACGTGCTTGCGCCGTTCACGGGCCAGCTGGAAGGCGCGGCGGGTGACGCGCTCGACTTCGGCCACGGTGTACTTGCACTCGTCGATGGCGGTGTCGATGGTGCGCGTCTTGGCGCCGAAGTACGCGCCACCGGTGAGTTCGCGCACGAACAGCACGTCGACGTTCTTCAGCTTCTCGTTCTTCAACGGCGACAGCTCGGCCAGCGCCGGATGGACCTGCAGCGGACGCAGGTTGGCGTAGACGCCCAGCGCGGCGCGCAGCGCGAGCAGACCCTGCTCCGGACGTACCGGTGCATTCGGATCGGACCACTTCGGCCCACCCACCGCGCCCAGCAACACCGCGTCGGCCGCCTTGCATGCGTCCAGCGATGCCTTGGGCAGCGGTTCGCCGGTGGCATCGATGGCGCAGCCGCCGATCTGATGTTCCTCAAAATGGAAATGGTGGTCGTAATGCGCGGCAATCGTGTCGAGCACGGCGACAGCCGCTGCGGTGACTTCGGGGCCGACGCCGTCGCCGGGCAGGGTGACGATGTGCGCTCTCATGCGGCTTTCTCCACGCGTTGTTCGTAAGCAGTGATGGCGTCAGCGTGTTGCTGGAGGTATCCAAGCTGATCGACGCCGTTGAGCAGGCAGTGGCGTGCGAAGGCTTCGAGCTGGAAGCGGATATGGCCGCCGTCGGGCAGGGCGATCACCTGCTCGCGCACGTCGATGGAAAGCTCGACGCCGGGATGCTCGAGCAGCCAGCGGTGTTCGGCTTCATCCAGCACGATGGCGAGCAGGCCGTTCTTCAGCGCGTTGTTGCGGAAGATGTCCGCGATCTCGCTGCACAGCACGGCCTGGATGCCGTAATCCAGCAGCGCCCAGGGCGCATGCTCGCGCGACGAACCACAACCGAAATTGCGGCCGGCGACCAGGATCGAGCAACCCTTCGCCTGCGGCTGGTTGAGCGGGAAGGCCGGGTTGTCGCTGCCATCGGCCTGGTAGCGCCAGTCGTTGAAGCACAGCTTGCCCAGGCCGGCGCGTTCGGTGGTGGTGAGGAAGCGCGCGGGAATGATGCGGTCGGTGTCGATGTTCTCGTCCGGCAGCACGGCGGTGCGGGAGTGGAGGCGGGTGATGGGTTTCATGCGGCAACCTCCGTCAGGTACTCACGCGGATCGGCAATACGCCCAGCCACGGCGGAAGCCGCAGCGGTGGCGGGACTCGCCAGCACCGTGCGCGCGCCCTTGCCCTGGCGGCCTTCGAAGTTGCGGTTGGAGGTACTCACCACCAGTTGGCCCGGTTGAGCGAAGTCGCCATTCATGGCGATGCACATCGAACAACCCGGCTCGCGCCACTCGGCGCCGGCGGCGGTAAACACGTGATGCAGGCCTTCGCGTTCCGCATCGCGGCGCACCGCTTCGGAACCGGGCACCACCAGCATGCGGACGCCATCGGCGACGCGACGCCCGCGCAACACATGCGCGGCTTCGCGCAGGTCGGACAGGCGAGAGTTGGTGCAACTGCCCACGAACACCACATCGACCGGCGTGCCCTGCATGGGCTTGCCCGCCTCGGCCTTCATGTAATCCAGCGCACGCTTTTCCTGCGCGTTGCGTGCGGCAGGCACCGGCTTGTCCATCGCGATGGCCATGCCCGGATGCGTGCCGTAGGTGACGGTGGGGCGCACCTTGCTCGCATCGATGCGCACTTCGCGGTCGTACTCGGCGCCGTCGTCCGTGCGCAGAGACTTCCAGCGTGCGACGGCTTCGTCCCAGGCGGCGCCTTGCGGTGCGCGCGGACGGCCTTTCAGCCAGGCGAAGGTGGTTTCGTCCGGCGCGATCAGGCCTGCGCGGGCACCGGCTTCGATCGACATGTTGCACACCGTCATGCGCTCTTCCATCGACAGCTGTTCGATGGCGTCGCCTCGGTACTCGATCACATGGCCGGTGCCGCCATCCACGCCGATCTCGCCGATGATGTGCAGGATCAGGTCTTTCGCGCCCACGCCTGCGGGCAGATGACCATCCACGTGGATGGCGAGCGTCTTCGCCTTGCGCTGGAGCAGGCACTGCGTGGCCATCACGTGGCCCACTTCAGTGGTGCCGATGCCAAACGCGAGCGCGCCGAATGCGCCGTGCGTGGAAGTGTGGCTGTCGCCGCAGACGATGGTCATGCCCGGCTGCGTGGCGCCCAGCTCAGGGCCGAACACATGCACCACACCGCGGTCGCTGCTGCCCCAGCCGTGCAGCTCGACGCCGAATTCGGCGCAGTTGGTCTCCAGTTGCGTGACTTGCGCTTTGGCCTCGGCATTCGCATAAGGGCGCTCGCCATCGGGACCGGCAGGCAAGGTCGGCGTGGAATGATCCAGCGTGGCCAGCATGCGATCGGGGCGGCGCAGCTTCAGTCCGCGCTCGCGCAGTTCGCTGAAGGCCTGCGGCGAGGTGACTTCGTGCACCAGGTGCAGATCGACGTACAGGATCGCCGGGGTGTCCGCCGATTCGGGCGCGACCACATGCGCATTCCACACTTTCTCGAACAATGTCTTTGCCATTACGCAGCCTCCTGCGCTGCTTCGACCTGCACGGGGGTGAGCCATCCCCACTGGTCGGCTGTCGTGCCATCGAACAAACCAAAGAAAGCCTTCTGCAGCGCGCGCGTCACATCGCCGGGACGGCCAGCACCGACCGGTTTGCGATCCACTGAACGAACAGGCGTGATCTCCGCCGCGGTGCCGGTCATGAAGATTTCGTCCGCGGTGTACAGCGCTTCGCGCGGCAGGTCGCGTTCTTCCACCACGATGCCCAGCTCGCCGGCCAACGTGATCACCGATTCGCGCGTGATGCCGGCCAGGATGCCGGCGCTGGTCGGCGGCGTGAGCAGCTTGTTGTTCTTCACCAGGAACAGGTTCTCGCCCGCGCCTTCGCTCAACAGGCCGTTGTGGCCCAGCGCGATGCCCTCGGCGTAACCCCCGCGACGCGCTTCGAGCGCGATCAGCTGGCTGCTGAGGTAATTGCCGCCGGCCTTGGCCCAGCTGGGAAAGGTGTTCGGTGCCGGGCGCTGCCACGACGACACGCACACGTCGGCGCCATGCTCCAGCGCGTCGCCCAGATACGCGCCCCATTCCAGCGCCATGATCGCCACGTCCACCGGCGAATCCGTCTTCGGCAACACGCCCAGGCCACCCGCGCCGCGGAACACGATGGGGCGCACATAGGCCGACTTCATGCGATTGGCGCGGATCACTTCGTGGCAGGCCGCGTTGATTTCCTCTTCGCTGTAGCCGATCTCGATCTCATAGATGCGCGCCGACTCGAACAGGCGGCGCGTGTGGTCGGCCAGGCGGAAATAGGCCGGTCCTTGCGGCGTCGCATACACGCGTTCGCCTTCGAACACCGAGGAGCCGTAGTGCAGCGCATGGGTGCTGACGTGGACCGTAGCCTCGGTCCATGGCTTGATCTGGCCGTTGTGCCACAGGAATGGCGTGGTCATCGCTTGAGTCTCCTTCTACAGTGCGGCGACCGCAGCCCGTGGCGTCACGGGTTGTTGTCGTTCGATGCGGTTGACGATGGCGAGCGCGGCATGGGCGGTCGCTTCGATGATGTCGGTGCTTACGCCGGAGCCGCGCCAGTCGCGTTCGGCATGACGCGCGGTGAGCTGGGCCTGGCCTTGTGCATCGCCGCCCTCGCTCACAGCGCGCACCTGGAACTGGGTGACGTCGAGCGCCGTGCCGGTGGCGCGTTCGATGGCGCGTAGCACGGCGTCGACCGGGCCATCGCCGATGGCCGCTTCGCCCACTTCGTGGCCGCTGTCGTGGGTGAGCTTCACCGACGCCGAGGCGCTGCCGCCCAGGTGCGAATTGGTGTTGAGCTGCACGATGCGCCAGGGGCCGGTCGCCTCAGGGTCCATGCCCAGCGCGATGGCTTCCAGGTCCTGGTCGTGCACTTCGCGCTTCTTGTCGGCCAACGCCTTGAAGCGCGCGAAGATGTTGTCCATCGCCGCTTCGCCCACCTCGTGGCCCAGGCTCTGCAGGCGCTGGCGCAGCGCATGGCGGCCCGAGTGCTTGCCCAGCACCAGCCGCGTCTCGCCCATGCCCACGTCCTGCGGACGCATGATTTCGTAGGTGCCGCGATGCTTGAGCATGCCGTGTTGATGGATGCCCGATTCGTGCGCGAACGCGTTCTCGCCGACCACTGCCTTGTTGCGCGCCACTGCCTGGCCGGTGAGCTGGGTCAGCAGGCGCGAGGTGGGGTAGAGCTTGCGCGCATCGATGCCGGTGTCCACGCCGAAGAACGCGCCGCGTACCCGCAGCGCCATCACCACTTCCTCCATCGAGGCATTGCCGGCGCGCTCGCCGATACCGTTGATGGTGCATTCCACCTGGCGCGCACCGGCGGCGACGCCGGCCAGGCTGTTGGCCACGGCCATGCCGAGGTCGTCGTGGCAGTGGGTGGAGAACACTACCTGGTCCGCACCGCGCACATGCTTGCGCAGGTAGGTGATGCGTTCGGCCATCTCCAGCGGCGTGGTGTAACCCACCGTGTCGGGCACGTTCACCGTAGTGGCACCGGCGGCGATGGCCGCGCTGAACACCTCGACCAGGTATTCCGGCTCGGTGCGCATGGCGTCTTCGGCGGAGAACTCGACCTCGTGGCACAACTTCTTCGCCCGCTCGATGGCGGCGCAGGCGGTGTCGATCACCTGCTGTTTGCTCATGTTGAGCTTGTGCTCGCGATGCAGCGGGCTGGTGGACAGGAACAGGTGGATGCGTCCGTGGCGGGCCACTTCCAGCGCGCGGCCGCAGGCGTCGATGTCGTTGTCGTGGCAGCGCGCCAGGCCGCACACGGTGGGGCCGCGGAGCACGCGGGCGATCTCCGACACGGAGGCGAAATCGTCGGGCGAGGCGCTGGGGAAGCCGGCCTCGATGATGTCCACGCCAAGCGCCTCGAGCGCATGCGCCATGCGGAGTTTGGCCCGGCGATCCATCGAAAAGCCGGGGGCCTGCTCGCCATCGCGCAGGGTCGTGTCGAAAATGCGCACGCGTTCGGTGGCTACATCGCCCACGTCGCTGTTCTCGCTGTGGCCGCTCTCAGGCGGTGTGTTATCGGGGTTCATCGCTTTGCTCCATGGGCACACGCCTTGGGCAACAAAAAACCCCGCATCCGTTACCGGGTGCGGGGTTCTGTTGGTCGTATTCAGGTGGTCTTTCTAGTTACCTGGACACACGCCCTCAGCCCGCACCTCCGTTGGTAATAAGGAGTACGAGTACAAGGGCAAGAAGGAGGTTGGTGCGAAGTCGCAGCAGGCCGGCGACCGTCGGGGGACGGATCGGTTCGGCAATGCGATCGTGGCTGTTGCGCTGCGACATGCAGACGAACCTAACGGCCCGTCCGACGGGTTGTCAACAGTTTCTTTTGAAAATGTTTGAATCGCGTGTCGAGTTAGGCATTCGGACGTCCAGATGGCTGGACGTCCTACGCACGCGTTGCACGTGCGACACAGTCGTCGCTTCGATCAGCGCGATGCGAGTTCGCGCAAGTAGAGCGAAAGTGCTTGCTGCAGCTGGTTTTGCGCGGCCTTGCGCAGTGTCGCGGGTTGCTCGCTGTCGAGTGCGACGGCGGCTTTCATGAATTGCTGAACGACCATCGCCGCAGGACGAAGCTCGCCTGCGGCAATGCCTGGCGCGTGGATGGCGATAATCTGACTCAAATAATCGCGCATGCGCTGGCGAATGGTGCGCCCCAGCAAGGAGGGCAGTGAACCGGCCGTTTCCGCCAGCGTGGCAAAGGCGGGGTGCTGCTTGCGATAGTCCACGAAAGCGCGGATCAGCCGCGCTGCAAGTTCCTCCGTGGTCCAGTCCGGCGTCTGCGCCACCAGGCGCTCCATGGCCTCGTTCAGGCCGCTGGCGTGATGGGTCATCAGCGCTTCGGCGACCGCTTCCTTGGTCGGGAAAAACTGATACAGCGAGCCGATGGAGGCCTCCGCGCGCGAGGCGATCTCGGTCATCGTGGTGGCATCGAAACCTTTTTCGACGAAGCACGCCGAAGCCGCCGAAAGCAGCGCCGCCACGCGTTCGTGGCCGCGGCGGCGGCTGGGCGCGCGGGCGCCCTGGCTTGTATTTTGTGAGGCCATCCTCATAAACTCCAATGTGAGGCTTTCCTCACATAATAGCACTCGCCCCGAACGGCATCCTGACACGGTGGAACGCCGCCAATTGCACGCCGATGCCTACTCATTCCCGGCTCAATCCCCACACATCTGCTGGAGTTTTTCATGGAGAAGCTTGATCCCCGTACTACCGCGCTGGTCCTGATCGACCTGCAGAAAGGCATCGCGCCGTTTGCGGCCGGTCCGCATAGCAGCGCTGAAGTGAATGAGCGCGCGGGTCGTCTGTGCGCACGTTTTCGCGAACTGGGTGCGCCCGTCGTGCTGGTGCGCGTGGGCTTTCATGCCGACGGCGCCGACATGCTGCGTCCGCTGACCGACGAAGCGCCGCGCAATATGACCCTGCCCGACAACTGGTGGGACTACGCCGATGAACTCGCCGTGGCCGACAGCGATCTGCACATCACCAAGCGCCAGTGGGGCGCCTTCTACGGCACCGAACTGGAGCTGCAGCTGCGCCGCCGTGGCATCACGCAGATCGTGCTGGCCGGCATCTCGACCAATATCGGCGTGGAATCCACCGCGCGCCAGGCGTTCGAGCTGGGCTTCCATCAGGTGCTGGTGGAAGACGCGATGAGCTCGGGCGATTCGGCCCATCACCAGTTCGCGGTGGAGCACATCTTCCCGCGCCTGGGTCGCGTGCGTTCCACTGCGCAAGTTCTCGCCGCGCTGGCCTGACCATCGGCGAAGTCTGTACTCTCCGGCGGATCGACTGACGGAGAGTACGGCTATGCTGATGAAACGCGCGGTATGGATGGCAGCCTCGCTGCTGCTGGGACTGGCGGGAACGACGCACGCCGCCGACGCGCATTTCGTCGCCAGCGACGTGACGGTGAATGGCCATCACTATCCCTTCCAGGTCTTCGTGCCGGCCGACTGGACCCCCGATCGCGCCTGGCCGGTGGTGCTGTTCCTGCATGGCAGTGGTGAGCGCGGCAGCGACAACCAGGCCCAGCTCAAGCAGGGCCTGCCGCCGTGGCTGGAAAAACACGGCGCCGACTTCCCCGCCGTGGTGGTGGCGCCGCAGGCGCCCAACGACACCCTGTGGAACGGCGAAGTCGAGCGCGCCGCCATGGCCGCGCTGGAAAAAAGCATCAGCACCTATCACGGCGACCGCTCGCGGCTGTATCTGACCGGCTTGTCGATGGGCGGCTACGGCGTGTGGCAGGTTGCAGTGGATCATCCGCACGTGTTCGCCGCCGCTGCCCCGGTCTGCGGCGGCATCCTCGGATTGGACGACGAGCCCGAGCTGAAGGTGAATGGCGTTCCGGCTGGCGTCGATCCCTATGCCTGGGTCGCCAACCGGGTGAAGCCCACGCCGGTATGGATTTTCCACGGTTCGCTCGACGACCAGGTGCCGCCGGCCGATTCGCGGGCCATGTACAAGGCCTTGACCAAGGCTGGTGGCGAAGTGCGCTTCACCGAGTTTCCCGGTGTGAACCACGGCTCCTGGGTGCCCACCTACGATTCGCCGGCCTTGTGGCCGTGGATGTTTTCGCACCGGACGGGCGGCGCGGGCTGACGGTTCGCTTTCGTCGCGGCCTCTTCACCTCCGAAATTTTAGCGATCGATGTTGCGCCGCCGTACCCCGGGTTATCCGCGGGGCGGCTTTGTCATAGCCTTGCATCGCAAGTTTCTTCGCTGACAACTTATTGCAGTGCAGCGAAAAACGCCTGATATCGTGACTTTACAAGTTTCGATGAAAACGTTTACGTTCCGCCGCGAAGCCGTCGGAGGAACACCCACCGCCGTGTCCCAGGAGCCGATGTGACCACCAAGAAGGCCACCATCAAGGATGTGGCGCGCGAGGCGAAAGTCTCGATCGCCTCGGTCTCGCGCGTGCTCAATGGCCTGGGCGGCGTCACTGCGGATACGCAGGACGCCGTGCGCAAGGCGGCGGCCCGGCTGCACTACGTGCCCGATTCGGCCGCGCGCAGCCTGATCACCGGCCGCACCCACACCATCGGTGCGGTGCTGCCGGACCTGTATGGCGAATTCTTCTCCGAGCTGATCCGCGGCATCGATCTGGCGGCGCGTGCGCGCGGCCTGCATCTGCTGGTGTCCAGCTCGCACGACGGCGTGGAAGACGCCGCCGCCGCGGTGCGCACCATGCGCGGCCGCGTGGACGGCATGATCATTCTTTCCGAGTTCGTCGATGGCGAGTTCCTCGACCGGAACCTGCCGTCGGACCTGCCGGTGGTGCTGCTGGACAGCCCGGTCGACAGCCCGCGTTATCCGTCGATCAACATCGACAACATCGCCGGCGCCCAGGCGATGGTGAAGCACCTGCTGGACGTCGGCCACGACTCGGTGGCTTTCATCACCGGCCCGGCCGGCAACTACGACGCGCAAGAACGCGAGAAGGGCTATCGCGCGGCGATGAGCGCGTCCGCGCCCAACGCACCGCTACAGATCGTCACCGGCGATTTCACCGAGGAATCGGGCTATCGCGCCGGCCGCGAACTGCTTGCGCTGGCGAAGCGGCCGCGCGCCGTGTTCGCGGCCAACGACATGACCGCGGTCGGTTGTCTTTACGCGTTCAAGGAAGCGGGCGTGCGAGTCCCCGAGGACATCGCGATTGCCGGCTTCGACGACATTCTCATCGCACGGTACGTAACGCCTTTGCTCAGTACCGTCAGCGTGAGCATTGCAGATCTGGGCAAGAGCGCACTGCTCCTGCTCACCGAGCTCATGGAAGGCAAGGGGCCTCAGGGCGCCAACACACGCACTTTGCGTTGCGACGTCGTCGTGCGCGAGTCGTGTGGAGCTCATAAGACCAACGTAGCAACGAAACAGCCTCCGGCGCTCGTCTGAGCGGCGGCCTTTTGTGGGTGGGGAGATTCCATATGATTATTCAAAGCCAAAAAAGTAAACGTTTACTAGCTTCCGCCATTGCCCTCGCGATGGCTTCTTCCGTCCCGGCGATCAGCTGGGCGCAGTCCTCTGACGCGACCATTCGCGGTCAGGCTGCGGCCAACGTCGATGTGGTTGCCAAGAACACGGCGACCGGCGCCTCGCGCCGCACGCACACCGACAAGGATGGCAGCTATGCGCTGGTCGGCCTGCCTCCGGGCACCTACCAGGTCGATGCCGGTCCGGGCACGGAGCGCACGGTCACGGTGACGGTGGCTTCCACCTTCACCCTGAACCTGACGGCGCCGGCCGCTGCTGCCGCTACCGCGTCGCCTGCTGAGGCGAACGCGCAGAATCTCGGTGGCGTGACGGTGTCGGCCACCACGCTGCAGGAAGTGAAGACCTCCGAAGTGGGCCAGCTGGTGTCGCTGCGCCAGATCGAAACCACCCCGGCAGCCTCGCGCAACTTCCTCGAGTTCGCCGACAGCGTGCCGGGCATGGTGTTCACGCGCGACGCCAACGGCAACACCAGCCTGCGTTCGGGCGCCCAGGCCAGCTCGAACATCAACGTCTACATCGACGGCGTGGGCCAGAAGAACTACGTGCTGCCCGGTGGCGTCACCGGCCAGAACAACAGCCAGGGCAACCCGTTCCCGCAGCTGGCGGTGGCCGAGTACAAGGTCATCACGTCCAACTACAAGGCAGAGTACGACCAGCTTTCCAGCGCCGCGATCACCGCCGAAACCAAGTCGGGCACCAACGAGTTCCACGGCGACGTGTTCGGCAGCTTCACCAACACCGCCATGCGCGCGCAAACGCCGGCCGAACAGGCCGACGGCAAGAAGGTCGATTCCAAAGAGAAGGATTACGGCTTCGATTTCGGCGGCCCGTTGCTGAAGGACAAGGCGCACTTCTTCATTGCCTACGAAGGCAAGGAATTCGATAGCCCGATCACGGTGACGCCGGCCGGCAATTCCGCGCTGTGGCCGCTGCTGCCGCAGAGCGCGAAGGACGGCATCGGCCCGGCCAATCTGCCGTTCAAGGAAAACAACTGGTTCGGCAAGGTGGACTGGGAGCCGACCGATCGCGATCGCATCGAAGTGAGCGGCAAGTATCGCGACGAAACCGCGATCAGCGGCATCGGTGGCGCCAGCACGGCCAACTCCGCACTCGATACGCGCAACACCGACAAGCGCTTCGACCTGCGTTGGGATCACAGCACCGACAGCTGGTTCAACCGCCTGCAGGCCACCTACGAAGACGCGATGTACAACCCCACGCCCATCACCACGGGCTATGGCGCGGCGTATGTCGACTCGAACAACCAGAACGGCACCCTGCTCACCGACGGCTCCTCGCCGTTGTCGTACCAGAACAAGGGCCAGAAGGGTCCGGCGATCTCGGACGACTTCACCCTGAACGACGTGCAGTGGCACGGCGATCACGTGATCAAGATGGGCGTGAAGTTCAAGTCGGTGAAGCTCACCGCACAGGACGCAGGCGATACCAACGCGCTCTACTCCTATGCCGTAAGCCCGGAAGGTACGGAAAGCATTCCGTACCAGGTGCAGTTCGGCCTTCCCACGCCGGGTACGAGCCCCGTGGCGACCAGCCGCGACAAGCAGTTCGGCACCTATATCCAGGACGACTGGCAGGTCGACGACCACTGGACGTTCAACCTGGGCGTGCGCTGGGATTACGAGGAAACGCCTTCGTATCTCAACTACGTGACACCGGCCGATGTGGTCTCCGCGTTCAACTCGCAGGATCCGAATGCGCCGGCAGGGCAGACTTACGCGCAGTCGCTGGCCAAGGGCGGCGTGAACATCAACGATTACATTTCCACTGGCAACAACCGCAGCGCCAAGAAGAATGAAATCCAGCCGCGCCTGGGTTTCTCCAACGACTTGTTCGGCGACGAAAAGCACGTGATCTTTGGCGGCTGGGGCCGTTCGTACGACCGCAACCTGTACGAATCGCTGCAGGTCGAGCAAACCAAGTCGACGCTGTCGCAGCCCACGCTGATGTTCAACACGCCGCTGGAGCCGTGCACGCCCAGCGCCACCTGTCTGACCTGGAATCCGGCCTACCTCAGTATTCCCGCCCTGCAGGCACTCGTTGCCGGCACCAAGGCCGGGCAAGAGGTGGACATGGTCAACAACAACCTGAAGTCGCCGTATTCCGATCAGATGAGCATCGGTATGCGCAATCAGATCGGCGACTGGAACACCAGCATCACCTTCGTCAACATCAAGAGCCACGACGGTGTGGTGTACACGCTGGGCAATCGCCGTCCGGACGGCAGCTTCTGGGCCGACGGCAGCCAGCCCTGGAGCTTTGGCATCCCCGGCTTCGGCAGCCTGATCATCGGCAACAGCGGCCTGCAGACCAAGACCAACCAGCTGCTGCTCTCCGCCGAAAAGCCGTACACGGTGGACTCGCACTGGAGCGCGTCGTTCGCGTACACGTACACCAACGCAGTGCAGAACAACGACAACAACGATCCGACCGACCAGTACGCGTTTGACTACGAGAAGATCGGCAACTATCCGTACTCGGCGGCGCCGGGCGTTTCCAAGCATCGTTTCGTCGCCACCGGTTCGATGGACGGTCCCTGGGGCTTCGTGTTCGGCAGCAAGCTGACGCTTGCCACGCCGGTTCCCGATCTGGGCGTGGCCTGTCCGTATGTCACTCCCCCGCCGGGCGTGGACAGCGGCTTCGTCAACGGCGGTGGCTGCCTGAACTTCGCCGTCCGTCCGCCGGGTGAGGGCCGCTTCCTGGTGGGTGGCAAGGTCTTCGGTTATCGCGATATCGATTTCCAGGCCACCAAGAACTTCAAGATCTACGGCGGCCTCAACGCCTACGTGCGCATCGATCTGCTCAATGCATTCAACTGGAACAACTACGTTGACTTCATCGAGACCTTCGGCACCAACGGCGTTCCGACCGGCAAGCGTCAGGTGATCTACAACCCCACCGGCGACATCACCGGTTACCCGCGTACGTTGAAGGTCACTGCAGGTATCAATTTCTAAGTGGCACCCCCCTAGGCCGTCAGGACGATGGCATTTCATGAGGCCCGCATGTTGCGGGCCTCTCTTTGAGAGCATCATCGGTGCCTGCGTGGAGGCATCCCTCGGGCTTTTAGGACATCCAACATGAGCAAGCGATTTCTCCGCGCCGCACTGTTCGGCGCGCTCTCCCTCGCCATCGGCGCGGTATCGGCAGCACCGGCAAGCGGCGACGCGCCCAGCCTGAAGTACAGCGCGCTGCCACAGGATCAGCGCGCCGCCATGGACGAGCTGGAAAAGCGCACCTTCCAGTGGTTCTGGGACAGTGCCGATCCGAAGACGGGATTGATTCCCGACCATTGGCCGGGCGAGTCGTTCGCCAGCATCGCTTCGGTCGGTTTCGGCCTGACCGCGTATGGCGTGGGCGTGGAGCGCGGCTATGTGACGCGCGAGCAGGCGGTGGACCGCACGCTGGCCACGCTGCGCTTCTTCAACGACGCCACCGAAGACGACAGCGAGGACGGCGCCACCGGCTACCACGGCTTCTTCTATCACTTCCTCGACATGAAGACCGGCAAGCGCTACGGGCGCGGGGTCGAGCTGTCGAGCGTGGATACCACCTGGCTGCTCAGCGGCGTGCTGTTCGCGCAAACGTATTTCGATCGCCATTCGGCCAAGGAAAAGCAGATCCGCGAACTGGCGGACGCCATCTATCGGCGCGTCGAATGGACCTGGATGCAGCCCAAGGCGCCGCTGATCAGCATGGGCTGGACGCCGGGCGGCAAATTCATCCCGGCCAACTGGAAGGGCTACGACGAAGGCATGATGGTGTACGTGCTGGCGATGGGCTCGCCCACGCATCCGGTCAGCGACGACGCGTGGCAGGCCTGGACCAAGAGCTATCCCAAGCAGTGGGGCGAATTCCAGGGCCGCACCTTCCTCAACTTCGCGCCGCTGTTCGGTCACCAGTACAGCCAGAGCTGGGTCGACTTCCGCGGCATCCAGGACGCCTGGAGCCGCGATCACAACACCGACTATTTCGAGAACAGCCGCCAGGCCACCTACGCGCAGCGCTCCTATGCGATCGCCAATCCCAACCATTGGGACGACTACAGCGAGAACGTGTGGGGCCTCACCGCCTGCAACGGCCCGGGCGATGCGGTGGTGAAGCGTGACGACGGCACGACGCGCGCGTTCTACGGTTACACCGCGCGCGGTGCGGGTCTCGATTACGTCTCCGATGACGGTACCATCGCACCGACCGCCGCCGGCGGCTCCATCGCGTTCGCACCCGAGATCGTGGTGCCTGCGCTGCTGGAAATGAAGAAGCGCTACGGTGATGCCGTGTATGGCCAGTACGGTTTCGTGGATGCCTTCAACCCGAGCTACGACACTGGCGCCAAGCCGAGCGAAGGTCGCATCGTGCCGGGCATGGGCTGGGCCGACGACAAGCAGATCGGCATCGACCAGGGACCCATCGTGCTGATGATCGAGAACTGGCGCAGCGGCTTCGTGTGGAACGTGATGCGCAAGAATCCGTATGTCCGCAAGGGCCTGGAACGCGCGGGCTTCACCGGCGGCTGGCTGGACCAGTCGAAGCGATGAGCGATGCCTGAGCCGTCCCGCCGCGTCAACGCCACGATGAGCCGGGCGGCCAGCCGCCTGCTGACCATCGTTGCGTTGATGCTGGCGGGCTGCTCGTCCTCGCAGGATGCGCACACGCTGACCTTCTGGACTATCGGCCGCGAAGGCGAGGCGGTGGTGAAGCTGTTGCCCGAGTTCGAGCGCGAGCATCCGGGCATCCAGGTGAAAGTGCAGCAGATGCCGTTGACGGCGGCGCACCAGAAACTGCTCACCGCGTTTGCCGGCAATTCCACGCCGGACGTGACCCAGCTGGGTAACACCTGGTTGCCGGAGTTCGTCGCCCTGCGCGCGCTGGAACCGCTGCAACAGCGGGTGGCCGCATCGACGGTGGTGAAGCCGGCGGACTACTTCGACCACATCTGGTCGACCAATCTGATCGACGGCGCGCTGTATGGCGTGCCGTGGTATGTCGATACGCGCCTGCTGTTCTATCGCCGCGATCTGCTGAAGGCCGCAGGCTTCGATGCGCCGCCGCGCGACTGGGCGCAGTGGCGTGCCATGCTGGACGCGCTTAGCCATCCCGATCGCGGCAGCTACGGCATCCTGCTGCCCACCAACGAATACGAGCAGCTGATGTCGCTGGCGCTGCAGCAGCCTGAATCGATGCTGCGCGACGGCGGACGCTACGGCAATTTCCGCAGCGCAGGCTTCAAGCGCGCGTTGGCGTTCTACGTCGATACGTTCCGGCTGCACCAGGCGCCGGCCATAACCGCGGTGGAAGCTGGCAACCCGTGGGAAGAATTTGGCCGCGGCGTGTATGCGTTCTATTTCTCGGGGCCCTGGAACATCGGCGAGTTTCGCCAACGCCTGCCAGCGGATCGCGAGAACGAGTGGGCCACCGCCGCGCTGCCCGGACCGGATGGCGGAGCCAGCGGTGCCGCAGGCGGATCCAGCCTCGTCATCTTCCGTCGCTCGACGCACAAGGACGAGGCGTGGGCCCTCATTGAGTACCTCTCTCGCCCCGACGTCCAGCAGCGCTTCTACGATCTGCTTGGCGACATGCCGGCACGCCGCAGCGCATGGGACGGCGGCAGCCTGCGTACCGATCCCAAGGTGCAGGCGTTCCGCGAACAGCTCGAACACGTCAAGGCGACGCCGCCGGTGCCCGAATGGGAGCAGATCGCCAACGAGATGCAGCTGGTCGCCGCGCAAGCCGTCGCCGGTGAGCTGACCATCGATGAAGCCGCTGCGGAAATCGACCGCCGGGCCGATCGCATCCTGGAAAAGCGGCGCTGGATACTCGACCACCCGCACGCGACAACGGGGTCGCCATGAACAGACAGCGTGCAGCCTGGTGGTTTCTCGCGCCGGCACTCGTGGTGCTGGGCATCTTCTTCCTGCTGCCGGTGGTGGCAGCGCTCGGACTCAGCCTCACCGACTACGACCTCTACGCGCTGGCCGATATCCGGCATCTGCGCTTCGTGGCGTTGAACAACTACTGGGATCTGCTGCACCAACACAAGTTCTGGTCCGCACTGGGGCACACGTTCTACTTCGTGCTGGTCGGCGTGCCGCTATCGATCATGGTGTCGCTGGGCGCCGCGCTGCTGCTGAACTCGCCGCTGGTGCGCTTCAAGACGGTGTTCCGCACGGCGTTGTTCGCACCGGTGGTCACGACCGTGGTGGCGGTGGCGGTGGTGTGGCGTTACATCTTCAACACCAAATACGGCCTGTTGAACTATGTGTTGGGCGAAGTGGGCATCCATCCGATCGACTGGCTGGGCGACCCGCATTGGGCGATGCCGTCGATCATCGTGTTCGCGGTGTGGAAGAACTTCGGCTACAACATGATCATCTTCCTGGCCGGCTTGCAGGCGATTCCGAAGGATCTCTACGAGGCCGCGCGCATCGATGGCGCCTCCGCGCTGCAGCAGTTTCGCCACATCACCTTGCCGATGCTCGGGCCCACCTTGCTGATGGTCGGCATTCTCACGGTATCGGGCTATTTCCAGCTGTTCGCCGAACCCTATGTGATGACCGAGGGCGGCCCGCTGCAGAGCACCACCAGCGTGCTCTACCTGATGTACGACGAAGGCTTCAAATGGTGGAACTTCGGCGCCGCAAGCGCCGTGGCATTCCTGCTGTTCGTGATCATGTTCGTCGTCACCGCCGTGATGCTGCGGCTCGGCCGGCGCGGAGGCGTGGCATGAGTCCGCGCATGGCCAGGGCCATCATCTACGGACTGTTGATCGGCGGCACCTTCGTCGCGGTGTTTCCGCTGCTGTGGATGTTCTCCGTATCGTTCATGCAGCCGGGCGAGGCCAGCAGCCTGCCGCCGCCGTTGTGGCCCGCGCATGCGAGCTGGCACAACTACGAAGTGCTGTTCCTGCGCTCAGGCGTGGGGCGTTATCTGTTCAACAGCTTTGCGATCTCCACCGCGATCACGCTGCTGTCGCTGGCTTTCAACCTGATGGCCGGCTATGCCTTCGCCAAGTTGCGCTTCGCTGGCCGCGAGCGCCTGTTCCAGACGCTGCTCGGCATGCTGGTGATTCCGGCGCAGGTTGCGATGCTGCCGTTGTTCCTGATGCTCAAGTATCTGGGCCTGGTGAACAGCTACGCCGCGGTGATCGTGCCCGCGATGGCCACGGCCTTCGGCATCTTCCTGGTGCGCCAGTACGCGCGCGGCATTCCCGACGAGCTGCTGGAAGCGGCGCGCATCGACGGTGCCAGCGAATGGCGGATCTTCGGGCGCATCGTGCTGCCCTTGCTCAAGCCCATCATGGTGACGTTGGCGATATTCACCTTCCTCACCGCATGGAACGATTTCATGTGGCCGCTGATCGCACTGACCGGACAGGAGCATTACACCTTGCCGCTGGGGCTTGCCTCACTGGCGCGCGAGCACGCGCAGGACAGCGAACTGATGATGGCCGGCTCGGTGGTCACGGTGATTCCCGTGCTGGTGTTGTTCCTGGCGATGCAGCGTTACTACATCGAAGGGCTCTTGCTGGGCAGCGTGAAGGGATGACTGTCCGCTCAGGCGATACGCGCGCCCGAGATGGGGTCGAAGACATGCAGACGATCAAGCGCCAGTTCGAAATGCATCACGCTGCCGGCCTCGGGCAACGCGCCCGGCGGCACGCGCGACACCAGCGATTGTTCGCCGCGACGCAGGTTGAGGAAAATTTCGTTGCCCACCGGCTCGGTCACTTCCAGCAGCGCGTGCAGCGAGGCGTTCGTGTCGCTGGTGGGACGCAGGTCTTCCGGCCGGACGCCGATCACCACCTCGCGGTCGATCCAGGCCAGCAACTCGGGCGTCTGCGCGTCCAGCGGACCCAGCGGCACTTCGCCCTGCGTCGTATCGAGTTGCCAGCCATGGCCATGACGCAACCTGCCGCACAGCAGATTCATCGCGGGCGAGCCGAGAAAGCCAGCCACGAACAGGTTCGCCGGTTTGTCGTAAAGCCGCATCGGCGTGTCGATCTGCTGGATCTGCCCACCGTTGAGCACCACGATGCGCTGGCCCAGCGTCATCGCTTCCACCTGGTCGTGCGTCACGTAGATCATGGTGGCGCCGAGCTGGCGGTGCAGCCGCGCGATCTCCACGCGCATCGACAGGCGCAGCTTGGCATCGAGGTTGGAAAGCGGTTCGTCCAGCAGGAACACCTTCGGCTCGCGCACCAGCGCGCGACCCAGCGCCACGCGCTGCCGCTGGCCGCCGGACAGCGCCGCGGGCAGCGAGCCGAGGCGCTGTTCCAGCTCCAGTTGCTTGGCCGCCTCCAGCACGCGCCGGTCGATCTCGGCCTTCGATTTGCCGCGCAGGCGCAGGCCGAAGGCGAGGTTCTCCGCCACCGTCATGTGCGGGTACAGCGCGTAGTTCTGGAACACCATGGCGATGTCGCGATCCTTCGGCGAAACATCGTTGACCACGCGGCCGTCGATGCTCAGCGTGCCGGAGGAAATCGACTCCAGGCCCGCGATCATGCGCAGCAGCGTGGTCTTGCCGCAGCCCGACGGGCCGACCAGCACAAGCAGTTCGCCATCGGCGATATCGAAGCTGGCTTCGGCCACACCGATATGGCCGTTCGAGTACACCTTGCTGACGCGATCCAGATTCACCGTTGCCATCGACGCCTGACGCTCCTTCTTTCCGGCGGCTGCATGGCTCACCGTATACGAATGGGGATGCAACCGGTGCACATCTTGGTCGCGCTCGGCTATTCTCAGCATGTAATCGTTTACATCAAGCCGCACTGCGGCATAGGGGATCTTTCCAAATGACCCAGAGTTATCGCTTCCCCCCCGGCTTCCATTGGGGCGCCGCGACCTCGGCCTATCAAATCGAAGGCTCGCCCCTGGCCGACGGTGCGGGTCCGAGCATCTGGGAACGTTTCGCGCATACGCCGGGCATGATGGCCAACGGCGACACCGGCGATATCGCCTGCGATCACTACCACCGTTACAAGGACGACGTGCAGCTGATGCGCGCGCTCGGCCTGCAGGGTTATCGCTTCAGCATCGCGTGGTCGCGTGTGCTGCCCGAGGGCGCTGGCCGCATCAACCAGAAGGGTGTGGACTTCTATTCGCGGCTGGTCGACGAGTTGCTGGAAAACGGCATCGAGCCGAACGCGACGTTGTTCCACTGGGACCTGCCTGCGGCGCTCGACGATCGCGGCGGATGGCTCAATCGCGACATCGCCCACTGGTTCGCCGAATACGCCAACGTGATGTACAAGGCGCTGGACGGCCGCGTGAAGCGCTGGTCCACGCTCAACGAGCCGTGGGTGGTCACCGATGGTGGCTACCTGCATGGCGCGCTGGCGCCGGGTCATCGCAGCAAGTACGAAGCGCCGATCGCCGCGCACAACCTGATGCGCGCCAGCGGCGCGGGCATCCAGGCGTATCGCGCGGTGGGCAAGCACGAGATTGGCGTGGTGTTCAATATCGAGCCGAAGTATCCCGCGTCCAACAGCCAGGAAGACATCGCCGCCACGCGTCGCGCGCATGCGTACATGAATGAGCAGTTCGCCGATCCGGCGCTGCTGGGCAGCTATCCGCCGGAGCTGAAGGAAATCTTCGGGCCGGCGTGGCCGGATTTTCCCGAGGACGATTTCAAGCTGACCCAGCAGAAGGTCGATTTCGTCGGCCTCAATTACTACACGCGCGCCGTGGTGAAGCACGACCCCAACGCGTATCCGCTGAAGGCGGTGCCGGTGAAGCAGCCTAACACCACGTACACGGAAACGGGCTGGGAAGTGTACGAGCAGGGCTTCACGGACATGTTCACTTGGTTCAAGCAGCGCTACGGCGATATTCCGCTGTACGTCACCGAGAACGGTTCGGCGTTCTATGACGCGCCGGTGGCCGAGGGTGATGTCGTGCAAGATCCGTTGCGCACGAGCTATCTGCGCAAGCATCTGAAGGCCATGCATCACGCCATCGAGCAGGGCGTGAATCTCAAGGGTTATTACGCGTGGTCGCTGATGGACAACCTCGAATGGTCGCTGGGTTTTGCCAAGCGGTTCGGCTTGTATCACGTGGATTTTGCGACGCAGAAGCGTACGCCGAAGGCGACGGCGAAGTTCTATGCGCAGGTGATCGAGACGAATGGCGCCGTGCTCGACGACTGATCGATGACCCCTGTGGGAGCGCACCCTGTGCGCGACTGCCACGCTGGGAGGTATCGCTCCGTCGGCTTGTCGCGCACAGGGTGCGCTCCCACAGAAAGCAGGATGATTCAGCCAGCCAGGGCTTGACTGCATTCCACCGGCTGCGCCAGCCACGCCTTCAACGCATCGTCGCTTGCCACCATCGGCTCCGCATACGCCGGGCGCTGCAGCATCGCCGCCAAGGCGGGCGGCACTTCGATACGCCGACCGATCAACGGCTCGACCACGCTGTCGAACTTGGCCGGATGAGCCGTCGCCACCACGGCCCAGGGCAGGCCGGTGACGCCCATGCTGTCGAGCAGGTGTACCGCGGTGGCGGTATGCGGGCAGAACACCTCGCCGTGGTCGCGCGCGTGCTGCACGATGGTTTCGGCAATGGTGGCGTCGTCGACGCTGTTCGCGTGCAGTTGCAGGCGCAGTTCGTGGTCGTGCGGGTAGGTCCAGCGCAGTCGCTCGAAGTTGCTGGGGGCGCCCACGTCCATCGCGTTGGCCAGGGTGGCGACGGCGGGGCGGGGTGAATAGGGCGAGCCGTCGAAGTAGTCGCTGAGGGTGGCGTTGGCGTTGCAGGCGAGATGGATCTCGCCGATCGGCAGGCCCATGTCGCGTGCCCACACGCAGGCCAGTGCATTGCCGAGATTGCCGGTGGGCACGATGAAGTTGAGCGGCGCACGATGGCGATACCACCAGGCCAGCGATGCGTGTGCGTAGTAGCTCATCTGCGGCAGCAGGCGGCCGAGACTGATGCTGTTGGCGGAAGAAAGCGGTACGCGTCGCTGCAGTTCCGTGTCGTTGAGCGCGGCTTTCACCATCCGCTGGCAGTCATCGAAGCTGCCGTCCACGCGCAAGGCCTGCACGTTGTCGCCGAAACATCCCAGCTGATGCGCCTGGCGCGGCGATACGCGCCCATCCGGATAGAGGATCACCACGCGCACGCCGCGCTGCCCATGGAACGCGGAAGCGACGGCCGCTCCGGTATCGCCGGATGTCGCCACCAAGATGGTCAGCGGTGTCTTCGTCTCGGCACGCAGCCGGCGAAAACAGGCGGCAAGAAAACGAGCGCCGACATCCTTGAACGCCGCGCTTGGCCCATGGAACAACTCGAGCACCGAGGCGTCGTTGCGATACGCCAGTGGCCTTAGCGGCACATCGAAATGGAACGCTTCGCGACAAATCGCCGGAAGCTCGTGTGCCAATGACGAGCTGCGGAAGAACGGCGCCAGCAGGGTGGCTGCGGTATCGGCCAGCGTGCCTCCGCAGTCGAAATCGACGACGTCAAGCGGCGGCAGCGCCTCGGGCACGTAAAGTCCGCCATCGGGCGCCAGGCCGGCTGCGATCACTTCCTCGATGCGCGCGGCATGTTGCGCGCCGCGTGTGCTCCGGTAATGCAACGGCTCGCTCATGCCGCGTCTTCCTCGTCGACCAGCGCCGCCGCCGGTCCATTGATGGGTGACACCAGCGCGTCGCTGGCCAGGCCTTCTTCGGCGAACGCTGCCGACATGGCCGCTGCCGCCCGTTCGGCATCCTCGCGTCGCTCGTACCAGCCGAATACGCTGGGACCGGCGCCGGAAATACTTGCGCCGAGCGCGTGGTGATCCAGGGCAGCCTGTTTCACGCGCGCGAATCCTGGGACCAGCGGCGCGCGTCTTGGTTCCACCAGCACGTCCTTCAGCCCTTCGCGCACCAGCTCCGCGTCGCTGCGATGAAGGCCGGTGAGCACCAGCGCGAGATTGGCGTGTTGCGCCACCACGTCATGCAACGAAAAACCACCGGCAAGCACCTCGCGCGCCTTGCGCGTTTCCAGCACGGTATGCGGATGCACCAGCGCGCAATGCCATTGCTCCGGCACCGGCAGGCGCAGCAGGCGATCGCGTGTAGCCAGCACCAGGCCGCCGAGCAGCATCGGTCCCAGATTGTCGCCGTGGCGACTGCCACTGGCCACGGCCTCGCCGTCGAGGGCGAAGCCGTAGAGTGCTTCGCGCGGCAGTGGACGCTCGAGCAAGGCGTTTGCCGCCACCAGCGCAGCCACGCACGAGGCCGCCGAGCCGCCCATGCCCGAACCCAGCGCGATGCCTTTGTGCAGCACCACTTCGAAACCATGGCGCAAACCCAGTGCGCGGCGCAGCGACAACAGGGCCGCACCCGCAGTGTTGCCGCTCGCTTCCAGTGGCAGATCGGTCACGCGCCCATGGATGGCAGCGATGCGCACGGTGGGTTCGTCGATGCGACGCACGACGGCGCGGTCGCCGGCACCGGCCACGCAGTGACCGAGGATGTCGAAGCCGACCGCGACGTTGCCGACGCTGGCATAGGCCATGGCTTGTGCGCTCAACGCGCGCTGGGGAGTGGGCATGGAATCGATCAATTGCGCATTCATCACCGCACCTCCAGCGCTTCGGCAATGCGCAGGAGATCGGCGAAAACGCCCGCCGCCGTCACTTCCGGCCCGGCGCCGGGACCCTGCACCAGCATCGGGTTGTCGCGATAACGGTGCGTGGTGAACTGTACGACGTTGTCGGTGAGACGCGTATGGGCAAACGGATGCGATGCCGGTAGTTGCGCCAGCCGCACGCTGGCATGGCCCTTGGCATCGAGGCTGGCGACATGGCGCAGCACGCAGCCTTGTGCTTGTGCATCGGCGAGGTGGCGCGCCATCGGTGCGTCGAGCAGTTGAAGCTGCTCCATCGCCTGATCGGCAGGCAGCCTGGCCAGTTCGTCCGGCACCAGGCTTTGCACGTCCACCTCGTCGAGCGATAGCGACCAGCCTGCTTCACGGGCAAGGATCACCAGCTTGCGCGCCACGTCGAGGCCGGAAAGATCGTCGCGCGGATCGGGTTCGGTGTAGCCCAGGGCATGGGCTTCGTGCACCCACTCGGAGAACGGGCGGCTGCCATCGTGGCGATTGCACAGCCAGGCCAGCGTGCCGGAGAACATCCCTTCCACCGCCAGCAAGGCATCGCCGGTGTCGAGCAGGTCGCGCAGCGTCTGCACTACCGGCAGGCCGGCGCACACCGTGGCTTCATAGCGAAAGCGCGCGCCGCTGCCGCAGGCGGCGTGGATGGCCTGCAGGCGCGGCAGCGGGCCGCTGCTGGCGAGCTTGTTCGGCGTCACCACATGCATGCCGGCGGCGAGCCACTCGGGATAGCGCGAGGCCACGGCCTCGCTGGCGCTGCAGTCGATCACCAGCGCGTGACGACGGTCATCGCCACGCAGGTGCGCGGCGAACTCGTCCAGATTGCTCGGTCGCCAGGTCTGCGCGCTGTCGTGGCGGCCGTTGAGCTCGGGATCGTCGGCATCGAGCCACATGCGGCGGCTGGCGGCCACGGCGCACAGGCGCAGCTCCAGTCCCGACCGCGCAAGCCGTGGCTGGGCGGTTCGCAGCTGGTCCAGCAAGGCGCTACCGACGCGGCCGGGGCCGACCAGGCCCACGGCGAGGACGCGCTGGCGCGCGGTGGTCGTCGGCAGCGCCATGGCATGTGGCGGTAACGACGGTTGTTCGAGCGAGGGTGATGCGACAGCGTTCACGATGGCCTCTCCATGTGGATGGCCCGTGCTCGCGGAGGAGAGTCGGAGTGTGCGCCGGCCCGCCTCATCGAGGGCGGGGCCGTTTGCGTCAGAAACTTATTCGCGCACGCAGCTCCACCCCGACCTGGTGGTAATAGTGGTCGTGGTGGTGGTCATGCTGGCGAGGGTCATGGCGCCGGCGGACAGCGACGCGTACCCGCGGGGCGGGTGCTGGAACATGCGTGCTGGCGCAATAAGCGGCGACATGGCTTGAACATAGGCCCGATGCTGCAGTGCAGTCAACAGGTTCGTTTGAAACTTTCCACGGCTAGAAGTTGTAGGAGTCCACCCTGTGGGCGACCGGGTCGCCGCTTCGTCAGGCTGTCGCGCACAGGGTGCGCTCCTACAGGAAGGCTCAGTCTCTATGGCCCCAGCGCCAGCCCGGCGGCTCGCCCTTGAGCCAGCAGACCAGAACCAGGATGGCGGTGAGCGCGCCTGCATAAAGAAGGAAGCCGCCCTGGTGATGCTGCGGCAACAGCCAGCGCACGCCCACAGCGAGCAGCGCGGCATAGGCGACGAGAACCAGCAGCCCCTGCCAGGTGCTGGGGAAACCCCAGCCCCAACCGTACCGTTTGGCGGGGAACCAGTAAGTCTTGTCGCCTTGCATGGTTTTGCCTCCGGGCAGGCCGTGGTGAACGCGCGGCGCAGTCTACGCCGCCGCGCGTTCGTCGCCAGTGCCTGATTCAGTGCGACAGATCGATGGCATAGACCGCCGTGCCGTCACCGTTGTCCTTCAGCTGGCGGATGTTCCTCAGGCCCGCCTCGCGCGCCACGTCCTGCTTGTTCGAGGCGGCCTTGAACACCACGTCGCCGCGCGTCTTCACTGGCACGAAATGCCAGGAGGCGGCGGGCAGGTCCCTGGCGGTCAGGGTCTTCTTCTGCTGCAGCCACTTGGCCAGGATTTCGCGGGCGCCGTCCGGGGCGGCCAGCACGATGTTGTTGCCGTCCAGGCCGGGGAAGTTGCCGCCGCCGCTGGCGCGGTAGTTGTTGGTGGCCACCACGAACGGCTGGTCTGGCGTCACCGGCTTGCCCTTGTAGCTGAGCTTGACGATGCGCTCGCCGGCCGGCTTGGTCACGTCGATCTGGTAGCTCAGGTCGCCCTGGATCTGGTCGAAGTTGTAACCGGGCAGGCGGTCGCTGATCAGCTGCTGCTCCCCGTCCATGCCCGGGTCGATGCGGTTGAAGCGCTCGGCGGCCTTTTCCAGCCATGCCTTGAGGCCGGCGCCGTCCACTTTCACCGCCGAAAGCGTGTTGGGATAGAAGTACAAATCGGCCGCGCTGCGCAGCGTCAGCGAACCCATTGCGATGTCGGTGTAGTCATCCGGACCGCCGAAGCCGGTGCGGAAGGCGGCAGCGGCCGAGAGCACCGGCAGCTTGGCCAGTTCCGGATGCGACTTGGGCAGCTCGCTTTGCACGTAGTCGCGCATGGCCGCATTGATCGGCGCCAGCGCGGTCATGTTGCCCTCGTCGGCGAAATAGCTGCTCAGATGCACGCGCGTTTCGCCGATCGGCGTATTGACGTACTGCACGGCCGCTTCGTGCGCCTGCTTGACCAGCGGCGCGATGGCCGGGTCGGCCGGCACGCAGTCGTTCTTCCTGGCGCAGATCGGGCGCACTTCGCTGTGCGTCTGGTTGTCGTCGATCACCCAGCGGCCGTCCTTGCGCTGCAGGGCCAGGTCGATCACGCCCAGGTCCTTGCCGAAGAAGCCGCCCATCACCGCTGGCTTGCCACGCACGAAGCCGCGCTCGGCGTCCACGTCCTTCATGCCCTTGTAGTGCGGGCCGGGGAACTCGGTGTGCGAATGACCGAGCAGCAGCACGTCGATGCCCGGGACGCCGGCCAGGTGCCAGCCGCCGTTCTCCATGTCGGGCGTATAGGGCGCGGTATTGAGGCCGCCGTGCAGCACGGCGACCACGATGTCCGGATGCTGCGCTTCCAGTTCCGGCAGATATTTCTGCGCCGCTTCGACCACGCCGGTGACGGTCACCTTGCCGGCCAGGTTCTGCTTGTCCCATTCCAGGATCGGCGGCGGCGTGAAGCCGATGATGCCGACCTTCAGCGGCACCTTGCGCGTGCTGCCATCCGGGCCGGTGACGGTGATGTCCTTCTGCACCACGGTCCACGGCTTGAAGATCGGCGCGCCGTCGCGGGCGCTGTACACGTTGGACAGCACCAACGGGAAGTGCGGGCCGGCGCAGCGGTCCGTATGGCCGCCCTCCACGTTCATCGGCGTGCCGGTGACCTGGGAGAGGAAGCCCAGGCCGTAGTTGAACTCGTGGTTGCCGGCGGTGCCGCCGTCGTAGCCCATCGCGTCCATGGCGCGGTAGATGCCCAGTTCCTCCTGGCAGTTCACCGGCTTCACCAGTGACTGGTAATCGGCCAGCACGCTGCCCTGGATGGTGTCGCCGCTGTCGAACAGGAAGGAGTTCGGGTACTGGACGCGAGCCCGGCGGATCAAGGTGGCCACGCGCTCATAGCCCACCGTGTCGTCCTCGCGCTGCTTGTAATAGTCGTAGCTGAGCACGTTGGAGTGGACGTCGGTGGTTTCCAGGATCGCCACCTGGGCGCGGCTGCCGTCGGGCAGGGCGGCGGCATGGCTGTTCGTCTGGCTGGCGATCTGGCCGGCGCAGCCCGCCAAAACGGCAGCGGCGAGGGCGGCGAGGGGAAGAAGGCGGTGGGTCATCGGCCTGTCCATGGGGCGGCAAAAGGGGCAAGTCGGCAAACCTAGCAGATCGGCATGGCGGCTTGCCGGGGCAACGGCTGCTGAACCGCATAAGGGCGCCGTTTGGCCGTTGCCGGCCATTGTGCATGTGACAGTTGCAAGTCCGTAGAATTGCGCTCGAATGACACCGGGCCAAACAGGGGGCCTTTTCCACCATGCCGCAACCACTCACACGCTTTCTGCGAAGAACCGGACCTTGGCTGGTCGCGGCGGCCTTTTTCGTGTTTTGCATCAGCATGACCGCGCTGCGCGAGCCGGCGCTGCTGCAGCAGGCGTTCGTGATCGCGCTGATGGTGTGCGCGTTCGGCGTGCTGCTGTCGGCCTTCGCGCGTCCGGCCACGGCGCTGGTGGTGAGCGGCGGCTTGTTCCTCGGGCTGAACTTCCTCTCGGTGATGAAGCTGCGCTATCTCGATTCGCCGCTGATGCCGGCGGACTTCGTCTACTACGCGCGCAGCAGCCTGCTCGAAACGCTGGGCCACTATCCGCACCTGTGGATGCTTTCGGTGGTGGTGGGCGTGGTGGCGCCGCTGGTGTTGTGGGCAGTATGGCATTTCGACCGTCGCTTGCTGGCGCATCTCAGCCGCGGCCGTGCGTGGACCGTGCGCCTGAGCGGCATGGCGGTGTGGGCGTTCGCGTTCTGGGTGTGCCTGCTGCCGAACGGCCCGTTCGCCGAGGTGCATGCGAAGAACGTGTGGGAGAAGCTCTCCGACGACGCGCAGATCACCAACTTCTTCGTCAACTTCAGCGATTCGGACGTCCGCATGCCGGACATGGGCGACGAAGCCCAGGCCGAGCAGGAGTGGGGTGCCACCGCATCCGGCGAGCCCGCGGCGATGCCGCGTTCGCCCGAGTCGTATCCGGACATCGTGCAGGTGCTGGAAGAAAGCACCTTCGATCCGTCCAACTTCACCAAGTGCAACATCCCCGAATGCCGCGTGTCGATGTTCAAGACGGATGTGCGCACGCGCTCGACCGGTCCCATGCGCGTGCACACCTTCGGCGGCGGCACCTGGGTGAGTGAGTTCGCCACGCTCACCGGCATGCCGCAGGACATCTTCGGCCCGGGCGGCATGTACGCGCCGTATGTGCTGGCGCCGCATGTGCAGGACAGTCTGCCGCGCCAGCTGCAACGTCTGGGCTATCTGACCATTGCGATCTACCCGACCAACGGCGCCTTCCTCAACGGCCGCAACGCGTACCGCGCCTACGGTTTCGACCAGTTCTACGACGCCACGCAGCTGGGCCTGGAAGAGTGGGAAGAGACCGACCAGCAGATGTTCGACGCCGCCAAGCGCGTCTACGACAAGGTGAAGAAGCCGGGCCAGCCGGTGTTCGTGATGATCCTGACGCTGGCGCAGCACGGCCCGCACGATACCGATCCGTTGTCGTCGCTGCCGGCGCCGTTCAACAAGGGTGTGCTCAAGGGCCTGCCGACGGCCGAATCGCTCAACTTCAACACGTACCTGTCGAACCTGCACAACTCCGATGTGGCGATGCGCAGCCTGGAACACGATTTCCTCGATCGCGCGCAACCCACGGTGCTGGTGCACTTCGGCGATCACCAGCCATCCTTCAGCGGATTGATCCGCTCGATGCCGCGCACCTGGCCGGATGAGCTGTCCTCAGTCAAGGACTATCTCACCTACTACATGATCAAGAGCAACTTCCAGGGCGCGCCGTTGCCGCGCTACCCGATGCTCGACATCGCGCTGCTGCCGAGCATGGTGTTGCAGGCGGCCGACCTGCCGACGGATCCGTATTTCTCGGCAGCCATTTCGCTGCGCACGCGTTGCAACGGTCTCTACACCGATTGCACGCAGCCGGGCCTGGTGAAGTCGTATCACGCGTGGATCTTCAACCGCCTGCACGTGTACGAGTAAGCGCCGGTATTCCAACTTTGGGAGCGCACCCTGTGCGCGACGGCCGAACGGAGTGGTACGGCCTGACGATGCGGTAGCCCATAAGGTGGGCTCCTGCATTCAAGCTTGCCAAGACCGAACGCTGCTCGTGTGGGAGCGCACTTGTGCGCGACAGAGGCGCCGGAACGTCGCCGCTCCGTCAGGTTGTCGCGCACAAGTGCGCTCCCACAAAGGAGCGTTACCGCAAGGCGCTGTGACTTCAGACGTCGTGCCGCACGCCTGAAATCCAGGTTTCCGTCACCGAGAGTTTGTCATCGAGCACGGCGAAGTCCGCATGCTGACCCGCCACCAGGCGGCCATGCGTGCGGTCGAGTCCCAGCCACGCCGCCGGATACGCACTCGCCATGCGCGAGGCCTCGGCCAGCGGCAGGCCGACCATGTTCACCAGGTTGCGCACGCCGGTCGCCATGTCCAGCGCGGAGCCGGCGAGCACGCCGTCGTCGCTCTGGCAGATGCCGTCGCGGGCAATGATGGTCTGGCCGTTGAGCACATATTCCGGACTGTCCGCGCCCACCGGCGGCATCGCGTCGGTGACCAGCACGCTCTTGCCCTTGGCTTTGGCGGCAATGGCCACGCGCAGCGCGACCGGATGCACGTGATGGCCATCCACGATCAAGCCGCACCAGCTGTGCGGATCGTCCAGCGCCGCGCCGACCACGCCGGGCTCGCGGCTGCCGAGCGGCGTCATCGCGTTGTAGAGATGGGTGAAGCCGGTGACGCCCGCGTCGAGCGCGGCACGCGTGGTGTCGTAGGTTGCCGCGGTATGACCGGCGACCACGATCACGCCTGCTTCGCTGAGCTGGCGAATGGTATCGAGCGGCACTTCTTCCACGGCGAGCGTGAGCATCACCACGCCACGGCGATCGCGCGTGATCGCGGCGATGTCGTCGGCATCCGGCAGGCGGAACAGCTTGGCGTCGTGGATGCCCTTGCGCGCGGTGGCCAGGAACGGGCCTTCCAGGTGGATGCCGAGCACGCCCGGCACGCCTTGCTCGATGGCGGCATCGACCGCATTGAGCGCCTTGCGCATCACTTCGGCGGTATCCGTGATCAGCGTCGGCAGGAAGCCGGTGGTGCCGTACTTGCGATGCGCGGCGCCGATGGCGGCGAGTGCTTCGACCGTGGGCTCGGCATTGAACAGCACGCCGCCGCCGCCGTTGACCTGCACGTCGATGAAGCCAGGCAACAGCAGCTGACCCTTGAGATCGTGCTTGGTTGCGCCGCTGACGCGTGCATCGTCCGCGCGGGTGATCGCCTCGATGCGCTCGCCGCGCACCAGCACCGCCAAGCCTTCCTGCGGGCCGTGGTCGGCGAGTACGCGACCGTTGATGAGTGCGGTGAGTGGCGTGCCCATTACATCGTCTCCGTGACCTTGCGCAGATGCGGCGGTACGTCAGGATCGAAACCGCGTGCCAGCGACAGCGCGCTGGCGGCGCGATAGAAACTCTGCACGGCCAGCAATGGCGTCACGATGGGCGCGATGTTGTCCGGCAGCGGCAGCTTGTCCGGATCATGGTTGCCTGGCGCAGCGATGAACACCCGCGCGCCGCGCGAACGAAACTCGTTGGCTACCGCGATGGTGTTGTCCTGGGTGCCATCGCCCTGTGCGAAGAACAGCACCGGGAAGCCTTCGCCCACGATGGCCATCGGGCCGTGCTTCACTTCGGCGGCACTGAAAGCCTCGGCATGCAAGCCGCAGGTTTCCTTGAGCTTGAGCGCTGCTTCAAGCGCCGCGCCGAAACCGAAGCCACGACCGACCACGAACAGGCTGCTCGCGTTGGTGAGGCCCTTCACCATCGGACTCCAGTCGCAGTCCCAGCCACGCCGCAGATCGTCCGGCAGGCGATCGACGACTTCGTGCAGCGTCGCGTCGTCGCTCCAATGCGCGGTGAGCTGCAGCACGGCAGCCAGTGTGGCGAGGTAACTCTTGGTGGCGGCCACGCTCAGCTCCGGGCCGGCACGCAGCGGCACGAACGTGTCGGCCATCTGCGCCAGCGGGGAATCTTCCACGTTGACCAGGGCGACGACGTGGGCGCCGGCATCCTTCGCGGCCTGCGCGCTGCGCAGCAGGTCGGGGCTCTTGCCCGACTGCGAGATGGCGACGAACAAGGCGCCATCCATATGCAGGTCGGCATCGTAGATGGACGAGATGGACGGCGAGGCCGATGCGGTGATCAAACCCAGGCGGGTTTCGAACACATACTTGGCATAGGCGGCGGCGTGATCGGAGCTGCCGCGCGCGCAGGTGACGATGAAGCGGGGCGGCTTGGCCCGCAGCTGCTCGCCGAGCGTCTTCAGGATCGGCGCGTTCTCGCGCAGTTGACGCTCGACCACGGCGGCCGCCTCGTGGGCCTCGCGGTACATCAAAGTGGAGCTGGCTTCTTTCATCGTCCTATCTCGGTGACATGCACGAGGCGCATGCCGCGAGGCCAAGGTGCGCTAGCGCGACCTCAACCCTTGCGGGGCGCCGGGGTTTGCGGTGGCGCGGTGGAGCCACGCACGACCAGTTCGGGTACAAAACATTCGCTGTGCGGCAACTCGACCGCGGCACCGGCCTTGCGCTGCAATTCGGCCATCAGCTGCAGCGCCGCATGGCGGCCGATATCGCTGGTGGACTGGCGCGCGGTGGTGAGCGCAGGCCATGCCTGCTTGGAGAACGGGCTGTCCTCGAAGCCGGCGATGGACAGCCCCCACGGCACATCCACGTTGCTCGAACGTGCCGCCGCGAGCACGCCGGCCGCGATTTCGTCGTTGCTGCCGAAGATCGCGGTCGGTGGATCCTTCAGCGCCAGCAGCTTGCGGGCACCACGGAAACCGTCGTCGAACGCATAACGGCCGGGCAGCACCAGCTTCTTGTCGAGCGGCAGGCCGTAGTCGCGCAATGCGTCGGCATAGCCCTGGTAACGCTCCGGGCTGGACCGGTGATGCGGTTCGCCCCACAGGAAGCCGATGCGCTTGTGACCCATCTGGATCAGGTGTTCGGTGATCGCGTAAGCGGCGCTACGGTCGTCGATGTAGACGCACGGTGCGCCGTCATGAGGATCGTCGCGCGAGGAAATGATGCGCACGAAGCTGATGTCGTTGGCGATCAGCGTATTGACCAGCTCGGCCTGCTCGGACATCGGCGGCGCCAGCACCAGGCCGGCCAGGCGATTGCGTTCCACCAGCGCGCACAACTCCGCCGCCAGATCGGGCGAGGTCGAATCGCACGGATGGATCAGCAGGCCGAAGCCACGCTCGCGACAGGCCGACAACACGCCGTCCTGCATGCTGATCACGTAGTGCGCGTTCGGGTTGTCGTAGACCAGCCCGATCGCATAGGCATGCGTGCTGCGCAGGCCGCGCGCGGAAGGATTGGGCTGATAGCCCAGGGCCTCGATCGCGCGCTCGACCTTTTCGCGCGTATCGGCGCGAACCGATGCCTCGTGATTGATCACGCGCGAGACGGTCTTGAGCGAAACGCCGGAACGCTTGGCGACGTCCTTGATGGTGGGGTTGCGCAACACAAGAAACTCCGGCTATCGGTAAGTAGCGGCATCGTAGCCCAGCGGGGCCTTGCCCGGCGGCGCGGAAGGCGCCGGCCGAGGCTTCAGCGCGCGTGCTGGCCGACGCGATGCCCCCTCACGCCGTAGTAGAGGATGTACAGGTAGCAGGGCACCATCAGGACCATGAATACCAGCTGGAAGTTGAAGTACTGCTTCAGGTGCACGAACAGCTGCGGCACCAGCGCGCCGCCCGCGATCGCCATGATCAGCAGCGCCGAGCCGCGCTCGGTGAGGCGGCCCAGGCCGTGGATGGCCAGCGGGAAGATCGCCGGCCACATCATGGCGTTGGCGAAACCCAGGGCGGCGACGAAACCCACCGAGGTATGGCCGGTGGTGATGTACGCGCCCAGCGTGAACAGCACGCCGAGCACTGCCGATACCGCCAGGTAGCTTTGCTGCGAGATGAAGCGGGGAATCAGCACCAGGCCCGCCAGGTAACCGCCGAGCATGGCGATCAGCGTGTACGAGGTGAAGTGCTTGGTCTCGTCCAGCGGCAGGCCGAAACCCTGGCCGTAGGTGCCGATGGCGTCGCCCGCCATCACTTCCACGCCCACGTAGAGGAACAGGCACAGCACGCCCAGCCACAGGTGCGGGAAGCTGAAGATGCCGCCCTTGGCATGGCCGATATCCGCTTCGGCGTTCGCGCCCGACGGTTTGATTTCCGGCAGCGGCGAGCGCACCACCCAGATCGCCAGCACCACCAGCAGGCCGGCCATGATCATGTACGGCATGTGGATCTTGGCGGCGAATGCGTTGAGCAGCGCCTCCCTTGCCTCGGGCGAGGCGGCGTCCTTGACCTGCTGGTCGAAGGTGTCGATACCCGACAAGACCAGCGCGCCGAACACGAACGGCGCCAGCGCACCGGCCACCTTGTTGCAGATGCCCATGAAGGCGATGCGCTGCGCGGCGCTGTCGATCGGGCCGAGAATGCTGATGTACGGATTGGAAGCGGTCTGCAGCAGCGCGAGTCCCGCGCCGATCACGAACAGGCCGGCCAGCGCCGGATAGAAGATGCGCATGCTGACGAACTGGCCGAACAGCACCGCGCCAATCGCCATCACGAACAACCCCAGGCCCATGCCCTTCTTCATGCCGGTGCGGCGAAGCACGCTCGACGCAGGAATGGCCAGGAAGAAGTACGAAAAATAGAACACCAGCGGCACGAAGAAAGCGGACACGTCATCGACGTTGAAGGCGAGCTTCACGAAGGTGATCAGCGGACCGTTGAGCCAGGTCACGAAGCCGAAGATGAAGAACAACACGCCGATGATCAGCATCGGCACCACGCTGGATGAGCGTGGCTCGCCAGCGGCAAGCGTAGTGGCAGACATGGATGGACTTACTCCCCGCGGATGGCCGCTGAACGATGGACCAGCACAGGTCCGATTCCCCCTCAAAGCCCCTCCCTCGCTGTGAAACAGAGGGAGAGATGAGCGTTTATCGACGCTATGCGTAACGTTGTCAAATTCTGACACGAGTGAGCCATCCAAAGGTGCACGAAGCGGGGATCGCAAGGATCGCGTTCGGGCACCCTCGTGCTGCGTCGCAATAGGGGTGATATGGCCCCGAGGCAGCGCCTCACGTTAGTTAAAAAATGCTTTGTTTACATGGTGTTGCACCGCATCATGATCTTGCGTTGAGGGCGTCATTTGCTGCGATTGCTGGCCTGCGCCAAACCCTTGTTTCGCATGAAAAAACGGTCTGTTGACAACGTTGTCATGCGAGTCAAGACTCGGGTCAAAATCGGGTCGCAGGCAGGGCAATGCGACACAGGAATGACGAGGGGATGACGGTGGCGCAAAGCAGTAACCACAGTCTGGAGGCGCGTCGGCTGCCGCTCCCGTCGGGGGCGTTTCTCGCCGCCGACGTCGGCGGAACGCACGCCCGCATCGGGCTGGTCAGCCGCGATCCGGACGGCACGCGTCCGGTGACGGTGCTGCAGTACCACCGCTATGCGTGTGCCGACTGGCCGAGCCTCACCGCCGTGCTGCAGGACTTCGTGGGCCAGCTCGATCACAGCGTGCACGTCAATCGCTGCGCGGTGGCCAGTGCCGGCTATGTGCTGGGCGACGCCATCGTCAACGACAACTTGCCCTGGCCGGTCTCCATCCGCGATATCCGCGACAGCCTGGGCATCGAACAGCTCGCCGTCGTCAACGATTTCGAAGCGGTGGCCTATGCCACCCAGTTCCTCAGCCAGGCCGACACCACCGCGGTGATCGAAAGCGAGGCACCGCCCGCCGACGGTCCGGTGCTGGTGATGGGTCCGGGTACCGGGCTGGGTTCGGCGGTGCTGTTGCCGGGCAAGCCGCACGCCACCGTGCTGGCCACCGAAGCGGGCCAGATCGCGCTGGCGCCGGGCAACGAACGCGAGATCGAGATTCTTCGCACGCTGTCGCGCGATCGCGCCTATGTGTCGTTCGAACACGCGCTGTCGGGTCCCGGCTTGCTCAACCTCTATCGCGCGCTGTGCACGCTGCGCGGCCAGGTCCCGGTGCTCACGCTGCCCAGCCAGGTGACGCAGTCGGCGCTGGAGCGCAGCGACGAAGCGGCCGTGGAAGCCCTGGATGTGTTCTGCGGTTTGCTCGGCAGCTTCGTGGGCGATCTATGCCTGCTGTATGGCGCCCGCGGCGGCGTGTTCCTGGCCGGCGGAATTCTTCCGCAGATCCGCGAGGTGCTGCTGGCCAGCAGTTTCCGCCAGCGCTTTTTCAACAAGGGCGTGATGCGCGCCTTCCTGCAACAGGTTCCCGTACGACTGATGGAGCACGGCCAGCACGGTGTGATCGGTGCGGCCGGGCTGTTTCTGGATTTGCAAGACGGCTCAAGCGCCTTCGCGGGCTCTCGCGCCGGGGAGAGCGCAGTAACCAGGTAGGACCCATCAACTAACCGGGCGCAAGCCCACTAGCCACGCCGCAGCCGGACGTCCCACAGCGCCCGCTGCAGAAACGCCTTCGAGGGGAGGATCTCATGTCACACCGCAAGACTCTGCTAGCAGCCAGCATCATCGCCGGCCTGTGTTTGGTTGGCTCCATCCACGCGCAGGACGCGACCAAGACCAGCGGCCCGGCCGCCCAGTCGTCGTCCGACCAGGCCACCGCTGACCAGGCCAAGGCCAAGCAGCTGGAAACCGTCACCGTTACAGGTATCCGCGCGAGCCTGCAGGCGTCGATGGACACCAAGCGCAATGCCGACGCCATCGTCGATGCGATCACCGCCGAAGACATCGGCAAGTTCCCCGCCAGCAACGTGGCCGAAGCCCTGGCCCAGGTTCCGGGCGTCACGCTCGATCGCCAGTTCGGCGCGACCCAGCGCGTCAGCATCAACGGCATGGATCCCAGCCTCAACCTCACGCTGCTCGATGGTCACCCGGTGGCGCAGGCGGTATGGCTGTACGACGACGCGCCGAACCGCGGCTTCAACTTCTCGCTGCTCGCGCCGGAAGTGATCGGCAACCTCGAGATCTACAAGAGCCCGGAAGCCCGCCTGGCGGAAGGCGCGCTTGGCGGCACCATCATCATGCACACGATCAAGCCGCTGGACGTGCCGTCCAATACGCTGACCGGTTCGTTCGGCGTGAACTACAACGACATGGTCGAGAGCAGCCGTCCGTCGGGCTCGGTGTTCTACAGCTGGCATAACGACGACAAGACCTTCGGCGTCGACGTATCGGCCCAGCACTACGAGCAGTTCCAGAACCGCGAAGGCATGGAAGTGTTCGGCTATTCCACGGTGTCCTCGTTGGCTACCGGCAACGCGGCGCTGCAGAACGAGATTGCCGCCGGCAAGATCAAGGGCTCGGACCTGGTGCCGCAGGAAGTCAACGCGGCCAACTTCGAGCAGACCGAGAAGCGCGACAGCGTCACCAGCAACATCCAGTGGAAGCCGACCGAAAACCTGGGCTTCAACCTGGGCCTGATGTACGCGCGCGACAACCTCAGCAACGTCAACCAGTCGATGTATCCGTGGGCGGCCAATTCGCCGGCCGGCATCACCTCGCTGACCGAAGGCCCCAACGGCATCATCACCGGCGGCACCCAGGCCGGTACGCCGTGTGTCAACGACCTCGCCTGCGCCAGCACCGCGCACACCTATACCGACAACAACGCACGCAAGTCGGTCATCACCACCAAGGGTGTGGACCTGTCGGGCGAGTACAAGGGTGACGGCTGGCGCCTGAGCGGCCAGGCCGGCGTGAGCGTCTCGCGCAACCCGATGGAACAGGCGGTGAAGGAGATCTTCTACGGCGGCGGCTACAGCTGGTCGCTGAACAAGGGCGCGCAGTTCGACGATCCCTCCACCGCCAACGACCCCAACTACTGGGCCGACAACGGCTGGGCAGGCAACCTGGGCAAGGAGCTCTACAAGGCCAAGGACACTTACGGTCAGCTCGATTTCACCAAGGACTTCGACGGTTTCCTCAACTCCATCAGTGTCGGCGCGCGTTACGCCTCGCACTGGGAAAGCCAGACCCTCAACGTGTTCACCGGCGCGCAGACGCTCACGCTCAGCCAGATCGGCTTCGGCGGCCTGACCGACCTGTCCGGTTCCAAGGATCTTGGCCTGAGCCAGAGCATGGTCCAGCACGTGCAGACCGCTGGCGCGCAGGCCATCTTCGATGCCATCCAGAACAGCCCGGGCTTCGGCACGGTGCAGGATCCCAACTCGTACTGGGACAACACCTTCGCCATCCAGCAGCAGAACACGGCGGGTTACCTGCAGGCCAACTTCGGCAACGACAACCTGCATGGCAACATCGGCGCGCGCTTCGTGCACACCCAGAACACCAGCAGCGGTTGGGTGATCCCCGCACCGTGCGCCACGGCGGACGTCTGGGGCTGCGACTTCCCGAGCGGCTTCGGTTACATCACGCAGAAGAGCACGCACAACGACTGGCTGCCGTCGTTCAACATCGCCTACAACGTCACGCCGGACATCATCCTGCGCGGCGCGGGTTCGGAGACCATCGCGTACGCGCCGTACAACCAGATGGCGCCGTACTTCGCCGCCAACGACACGGTGCTGACGGCCTCGGCCGGCAACCCGAACGTCAACCCGTACCGCGCCGTCAACTGGGACGGTTCGGCCGAGTGGTACTTCAACCCGCAGTCGATGGTGGCTGTGTCGTTCTTCTACAAGAACGTGCTCAACTACATCGTCAACAAGGCCACCTTCCAGGAACGCGTCAATGGTTCGTGGACGCTGCCGGGCTTCGCCGATGGCCTGACCGGCCAGTCGCTGGTCGCTTCGGGCCAGTGCACCACGGCAGGCATCTGCAACTACAGCGTCTCCGCGCCGGAAGATGGCGGCCGCGCCACCGTCAAGGGCGGCACGATCAGCTACCAGCAGGCGTATGGCTACGGCTTCGGTCTGCGTGCCAACTACACGTACTCGGACGCCAACACCAAGAGCGGCGGTGCCCTCCCGTACAACTCCAAGAACTCGTACACGGTGGCCCCGTACTACGAAGAAGGCCCGTACAGCGCGAGCCTGGCCTACAGCTACCGTTCCAGCTACCTCGCCGGTGGTTACGTGGCCGGTGCCGCGCCGACCTATATCGACGGCTTCAAGGAACTGGACGCGACGCTGGGTTACCAGATCAACCAGAACTTCTCGGTCACCCTCAACATGCTCAATCTGCTGAACTCCAAGTACTACGCGTACCTGGGCAGCAAGACGCAGCTGGCGAACGAGTACGTGACCGGCCGCCAGTACATGCTCAAGGCCAACTTCAAGTTCTGATCCTGATTAAAAGCAACTCCCCGCTAAGGGCCTGGCGTCTTGCCAGGCCCTCTTTTTATGCGCGGATTCGTCATCCCGGCGCACGCCGGAATCCAGTAGCGGTCCGTTCCGGTTATCGCGCTGGCAGTGAGGTCTTCGTCTTTTGTGTCGCGAAAATCGCGATGCACCGCCACTGGATTCCGGCCTGCGCCGGAATGACGGGCGGGCGGCGTTGCCCTGGTGCGTTGTGCTTAGTCGAGCGTACCGGCGCCGAAACGCTCGTCGGTGTGCTGCGTGGCAGCCACGCGCAGTGCGATGGACAACGCGCGAACCACATCGTGTTGGCTCATGCTCGGCGCATTCGGAAAGCGAGCGGCCTGCGAAGGCAGGTAAGGGATATGGATGAAGCCCGCCCGCAGGTGATGGTGTTGCGCGGCCAGATGCAGCATCAGGTAGGCCACGTGGTTGCATACGAACGTGCCCGCGGTGTTCGACACTTCGGCAGGCAGACCTTCGGCGAGCAAGGCCTTCAGCATCGACTTGATCGGCAGCGTGCTGAAGTAAGCGGCAGGGCCGTCGGCGACGATGGCTGCGTCGATGGGTTGTGCGCCCGCGTTGTCCGCGATGCGCGCGTCCTGCACGTTGATCGCCACGCGTTCCAGCGAGACGCGACTGCGTCCACCGGCCTGGCCCACGCCAAGCAGGATGGCTGGCTCGACCTCATCCACGGCCAGCGCCAGCTCGCGTTGCGAGTCGGCGAAGATGGTCGGCAGCAGGCGTGTTACCACGCGATGACCGCCGATGTGCTTACCGTCGAGTTCGCGCACCGCCTCCCACGAGGGGTTGATGTCCTCGTTGCCGAAGGGAGTGAAGCCGGTCAGGAGGATGCGCGGTTGGGAAGTCATGGTTGCAATGCTCGGGTCGTGCGGCGCGGTCAGCGGAA
The DNA here is from genome assembly GCF_049913195.1 of Dyella kyungheensis. GTDB lineage: Bacteria > Pseudomonadota > Gammaproteobacteria > Xanthomonadales > Rhodanobacteraceae > Dyella > Dyella kyungheensis. The sequence continues at coordinate 226,922 of NZ_CP183983.1, forward strand.
CACCAGCGCCCACATGATCAGGAAGGTGGCGACGAAGATGCCGGCGGCGCTCCATGCCTGCGCGCGGATCACGCCGTAAGGATTGCGCAGTTCCAGCAAGGCGGCCGGCACCAGGTTGTAGTCGGCGGCCATCGGCGTGAGCAGCGTGCCGCAATAGCCGCACAGCATGCCCATGGAACCCAGGATGGCCGGGCTCGCACCGTAGCGATGCACCAGCAGCGGCAGGCCGATGCCGGCCATCATCACCGGGAACGCGGCAAACGCATTGCCCATGATCACGGTGAACAACACCATGCCCAGCGCGAACACCAGCAGGCAGAGGAAGGCATTGCCTTCCGGCAGGATCATCTGTGCCAATGCCGAGATGGCGGCGCCGACGCCGCTCTGCGTGAACACTTCGCCCAGCGCGGCCAGCAGCAGCGGCAACAGCGCCGCCCAGCCGATGGCATCGAGCAGGCGGCGACCTTCCGACAGGCCTTGATGAAGCGGCGCCTGCGCCACGCGCGCAGCGGCAAATACTGCAATGACGCAGGCTAGTGCGAGTCCGGTCAAGGTCATCTGCGGCTTGGCGAACAGCGCGTGGCCGCCGATCGAGAGATGTTCTCCCATCAAGGCGACCAGCAAGGTCACCAGCGGAATCAGCAAGGCCGGCACGAACAGCTTGTGGCCAAGGCGGATGGCCGAGGCAAGCCGCGCGGAAGCGCTCGCGGTTTCCGGATGCGCCTGGCGTCGCAGGCGGGGCGCAAGCAGTGCCAGTGCAATGACCATGCAGCCGGCGATCTGCGACGGCAGCGCGTTGCCGGCCTTCTGCTGCGCCAACACGGCGTCGCCGCCGACGAAGAGCAGGCCGAGCAGGACCCAGAATGTCGCGCGCGCCAGCTGGCGGTCGCGCGCATTGCGCCATGCGGTGTAGAACAGGAAGGCGGCAATCAGCCAGTACGCATATTCGATACGTAGCATGCTCAGGCTTCCTGCTCGCGACGGCTGGCTTGCGCGCGTCGTTGCAGGCGACGCTGGAACAGCCACACGCGCACCGACTGGATCACAAAGGCGACCATGGCGGTGGGCAGTGCCCACAGGGCAATCGACAACGGCGAGAGGTCGATGCCGTGCTGCGCATAGAAGCCCTGGATCAACAGCACCGCACCCAGCGCGATGAACACGTCCTCGCCGAAGAAGCGGCCGATGTTGTCGGTGGCGGCAGCGACGGCGCGCACTTCGTCGCGCTCGGCGTCGTTCAAACCCGGATGGATCTTCTCGGCAGCCGCTTCGCTCATCGGCGCGAGCAAGGGACGCACGGTCTGCGCGGCGCCGGCCACGCCGGTGAGACCGAACATGGCGAGCACTTCGCGCACCAGCAGATAACCGATCAGCAGCCGCGCCAGCGTCATGCCGCGCAATCGCGCCATCCATTGCTGCGCATGCTCGCGCAAGCCGGCATGTTCGAGCAGCCCGATGGCGGGCAGGGTGAGCACGAACAGCATCAGCATGCGCGAGGACACGAAGCTCTTGCCCAGCAGCGCGAGCAGCTCGGGTGGATGCAGGCCGGCCAGCAAGCCGCTGACCAGCGCCGCACAAACCACCACGGGAACCGCATTGAAGCGCAGTGCAAAGCCGATGACGATGACCGCGACGCCGAGCAGCGGCCAGTAATTCATGCGCGCGCCTCCGTGGTGTGCGGGGCGGCGATGGCGATGCCGGCGGCCTCCAGCGCGGCCCGCAGCTGGCGGGCGAAGGCGACGGCGTGCTCGCCGTCGCCGTGCACGCACAAGGTGTCGGCCTGCAGCGCGACGATGCTGCCGTCGACCGCGCGAACCTGGCCTTCGCGGGCCATCGCCATGGCCTGCGCGATCGCCTCGTCGCTTTCCTGGATCACCGCATCGGGCTCGCGTCGGGGCTGCAGCGAGCCGTCGGATCGGTAGCGGCGATCCGCAAAGGCTTCGGCAGCGACCGGAATGCCGGCGGCGATGCCGGCATCGATCAGCGCCGAGTTGGCCAATCCGAACAAGCGCAACGACGGATCGAAATCGCGCACGGCACGGGCAATCGCCGCGGCCAGTTTCGCGTCGCGTGCCGCCATGTTGTACAGCGCGCCGTGCGGCTTCACGTGGCACAGGCGCGTGCCCGCCGCCTGCGCGAAGGCCTGCAGCGCGCCGATCTGATAAAGCGTCATGGCGTAGGCTTCGTTCGGCGTCACCGCCATCTCGCGTCGACCGAAGCCTTGCAGGTCGGGCAGCGAGACATGCGCACCGATCGCCACGTCATGCTGCACGGCCAGCGCCACGGTGCCGCGCATGATGTCCGGATCGCCGCCGTGGAAACCGCAGGCGATATTGGCGGAGCTGACGATGGCCAGCAGCGCGGCATCGTCGCCCATGCGCCATGCGCCATAGGATTCGCCCAGGTCGCTGTTGATGTCGATGGTCTTGGCGGTGGCACTCTTCATGCGGATTCCAGACGTTGTTCGATGCGTTGTAGCAGGCGTCGCAGCGCGGCCTCCCGTTCGCCGAGGCGTTGCAAGGCCTCGTCCAGGGTGGTCTCGCGGAAGGATACGGTATCGCCCGGCCGCCGCTGCGCGAGACGCGGCAGATCCACCGCGGCGAGTTGGCCGATGCGCGGATAGCCGCCGGTCACCGGCGCTTCGGCCAGCAACAGGATGGGCTGGCCGGAGGGTGGCAGTTGCAGGGTGCCGGGCAAGGTCGCTTCGGAGATCAATTCCAGCGACTGGCGCAGCTGCAGCGGGGCGCCATCCAGACGGCAGCCGGTACGGTTGCTGTCCTTGCTGAGCATGAAGCGCTGTGAGAACAGCGCGCGTTGCGAGGCCTCGTCCAGCGCATCCGCATGATGGCCGCGCAGCAGCGCGAGCGGTGCGCGCTCATAGTCGAGCCACGGTTGCGGATCGAGTCCCCAGCGCAGCGCTTGCATGCCCTGCGTGGACTGGAACCAGGGGGCGGCAGCGTGTTCGCCGATGGCGAGCATGTCGCCGGCCTGCACGGCCTTGCCTTGCAGCGGGCCCACGCCCGCATGCAGGTCGGTGCTGCGGCTACCCAGCACCGGCGTGCAATCGAAACCGCCGCGCACGGCCAGATAGCTGCGGCAACCATGACGCATGCCGCCCAGGCGAAGCACGCTGCCGGCAGGAAGGAAACAGGAGGTCCACGCGGGCAGCGCCTGGCCCTCCACGCGACCTTCGATAAGCCCGCCGGTCAGCGCCACCACGGCGTCCTGCTGAAAGCGCAGGGTGGGTCCGGCCAGCGTGATCTCCAGCACCGCTTCGTCGCCCGCGTTGCCGACCAGGGCATTGGCCAGCTGCATGGAGGGTTCGTCCACCGCGCCGGCGCGGCCCAACCCGAGTTGGGCATAACCGCGACGCCCTGCATCCTGCAGGCTGGTGAGCAGTCCGGGCTTGATGACCTCGATGCTCACAGTCCTGCACTCGCGGCAAGCCGTTCGTACTCGCGTTCGTCGATGGCGCGAAAGCGCACGTGGTCGCCCGGCTGGAGCAGGGAAGGCGAGGCGGCGGCGAGATCGAACAGGCACACCGGCGTGCGGCCAATCAGATGCCAGCCGCCGGGCAGCGCCTGCGGGTAGATGCCCGTCTGCTGCCCGCCGATGGCAACGCTGCCGGCGGGCACGCGGATGCGCGGATGGCTTCGGCGCGGCACGGCGAGCGCGTGGTCCAGGCCCAGCAGATAGGGGAATCCCGGCGCAAAACCCAGCATGGCGACGCGATAGAGCGCCGCTACATGGCGCCTGACCACCTCGTCTGCCGACATGCCCGCATGCGCCGCGACTTCGTGCAGATCCGCGCCCGCATCGCCGCCATAGCAGACGGGGATGCTCACTTCGCGCGGCGTCTTCCCGGTCGATGAGCCCGCATCCCACGCCGCAGCGATCGCTGCGCGCAGGCGTTCGGCGCTGAAGAGGCCATCGTCGCCCAGCCATTGCGCCACATCGAAACGCAGCAACAGGCTGGCATAGGCCGGCACGCATTCCACGCCGCCAAGATTCGCCTGCAATCGCGCGGCGGCGGCGTGCACGCGGTCGTTCACGGCGGTGTCGATCGTGTCGCCGAAGCGCAACAGCCACGCGTCCTCGGCCAGTGCTTCGATCGGTAGGTCGGCCAGTGCAAAGGTCACGCGCACAGCTTCCCGAACTCGCTGGAGGGCATCGACAGACGTGCGTTTCGTGGGCGGGGATGAGTCACCCGCGAAGTGTTGCAGAACAGACCGGATTTGCCGACTTGCACCGCGACAGTTTCGGAGCGGCGTTGAATCGGCGGCGACGATCGCAAGGCCGCACTGAAAATCACCGTGCTATCGCACGCCTTTGCGATGCACGTGGCGCAGCTTCATGTGCCGGACGAGTGCCGGTTCCGGGAACTTGCGTCGTGTGCTCCTGCGATCCGCCCGCTTCGCAACGTTGTCAAATGGATGCGGTTTCAACTGCCGCGACAACCAAAACGAGGCCGAGAATCCCCCCATTTTGAGTCGGAAATGGCCCGTCTGAGTCAGGCGCCACAGGTGCCGTGATGGCGCACTGCGAGAAACCTTTCTGGGCGCCAAAAATGCAAACAAGCTGCTGATAGATATGTATTTATGCATGTATATCGGAGAGGCCCGGCGGAGCCGATTCAGGGTGGATGTTGCCCTGCCGCATAGGTCTCTCCGCGAACTTCGCGGCGGATTGTTGACAACGTTGTCAACCATTACCCAGACTCCGGTCAAAGAGGGTCGGTTCACAAGAACGTGACATCAGGATGACGAGGGAATCGCAAGTGATCGAAGGGATCACCCACAGCGCACGTGAGTTCTTGGCGCAAGAAGCCATGTTTCTCGCTGCCGATGTCGGAGGAACGCACGCTCGCATCGGGCTGGTCAGCCGCGATCCGGACGGCACGCGTCCGGTGACGGTGCTGCAGTACCACCGCTATGCGTGTGCCGACTGGCCGAGCCTCACTGCCGTGCTGCAGGACTTCGTGGGCCAGCTCGATCACAGCGTGCACGTCAATCGCTGCGCGGTGGCCAGTGCCGGCTATGTGCTGGGCGACGCCATCGTCAACGACAACTTGCCCTGGCCGGTCTCCATCCGCGATATCCGCGACAGCCTGGGCATCGAGCAACTCGCGGTCGTCAACGATTTCGAAGCGGTGGCCTACGCCACCCAGTTCCTCAGCCAGGCCGACACCACCGCGGTGATCGAAAGCGAGGCACCGCCCGCCGAAGGTCCGGTGCTGGTGATGGGTCCGGGTACCGGGCTGGGTTCGGCGGTGCTGTTGCCGGGCAAGCCGCACGCCACCGTGCTGGCCACCGAAGCGGGCCAGATCGCGCTGGCGCCGGGCAACGAACGCGAGATCGAGATTCTTCGCACGCTGTCGCGCGATCGCGCCTATGTGTCGTTCGAACACGCGCTGTCGGGTCCCGGCTTGCTCAACCTCTATCGCGCGCTGTGCACGCTGCGCGACCAGGCGCCGGTGCTGACCCTGCCGAGCCAGGTGACGCAGTCGGCGCTGGAGCGCAGCGACGAAGCGGCCGTGGAAGCCCTGGATGTGTTCTGCGGTTTGCTCGGCAGCTTCGTGGGCGACCTGTGCCTGCTGTATGGCGCACGCGGCGGCGTGTTTCTGGCCGGCGGAATTCTTCCGCAGATCCGCGAGGTGCTGCTTGCGAGCACTTTCCGCCAGCGTTTTTTCAACAAAGGCGTGATGCGCGCCTTCCTGCAACAGGTTCCCGTACGACTGATGGAGCACGGCCAGCACGGTGTGATTGGTGCGGCCGGCTTGTACCTGGACGGACGCACGTAAAGACCGCGGGAAAACCGAAACACCGACTTAGCACCACACCGTTGCACTGAACCGGGCACACGCCCAGACAGCCACGCCGCAGCCGGACGACCCACAACATCCGCTGCAGAAAACGCCTTCGAGGGGAGGACACCATGTCACACCGCAAGACTCTGCTATCCGCCAGCATCATCGCCGGACTCTGTCTGTCCGGTTCGCTCTATGCCGCCGACAACACGCCTGCGCCGCAGTCCGGCCCGGCCGCGTCGGGCCAGGACACTGCAGCACAGACCGCCGCCGACAGGGCCAAGGCCAAAGAGCTTGGCACGGTCACCGTGGTCGGTATCCGCGATTCGGAAGCCGAGTCGCTGAACCTGAAGAAGGCTGCCGACTCGCATATCGAAGTGATCACCGCCGAAGACATCGGCAAGCTGCCGGCCAAGAACGTGGCCGACACGCTGCAGCGCCTGCCCGGCATCAACATCAGCTCGTCCAGCGCCAGCGAAGGCGGCTTCGACGAAAACGATCGCGTGAGCCTGCGTGGCACCAACCCGAGCATGACGCAGACGCTCGTCAACGGTCACACCGTGGGCACCGGCGACTGGTTCGTGCTGAGCCAGGTGCAGACCGTCGGCCGCAGCGTGAGCTACAGCCTGCTGCCGTCGGAAATCGTCAGCGAAGTGGTCGTGCACAAGACCTCCGAAGCCAAGCTGCAGGAAGGCGGCAGCGCCGGCACCGTCGACATCACCACGCGCAAGCCGCTGGAGTTCGCCAAGCCGTTCACCGCGCAGGCTTCGGTGGGTGGCGTGTACGCTGACCTCCCGGGCAACACCAAGCCGCAGTTCAATGCATTGGCCAACTGGAAGAACGACGACAACAGCTTCGGCGTGATGGTGCAGGGCTTCTATGAGAAGCGCAGCCTGCAGCGCGACGGCCAGGAAATCGTGGGCGGTTACGGCCAGATCGGCGCGACCGACGCGATTGCCGTGGCGCACCCGGAACTGGCCGGCAAGTACTATCCGAACCTGGTCGGCCAGACCCTGTTCACGCAGACGCGCACCCGCAAGGGCGGCACCATCGACATCGAATGGAAGCCGCTCGACAACCTGACCTTGAACCTCAACAGCTTCTACTCGAAGCTGGAAGCGGACAACTTCAACCGCAACTACATGCTGTGGACGAGCAAGTTCGTCGCCAGCGGCGCGCAGCTGCAGCCGGGCTACCAGGTGAAGGGCAACGTCCTCACCAACGCGAACTTCGGCAAGCCGTCGCCGACCGACGTCTGCACGCCCGCCACCGCCACCGCACCGGCCATCCTCTGCGCTGATACGCCCTACGGCGTGTACGACCAGATCTCGCGTCCGGGCGCTTCGTCGTCTTCCGCGTTCACCACGCTCGACGCCGAATGGCGCGCCACCGACCACCTGACCTTCACCGGCCAGGTCGGCACCACCGAAGGCAAGGGCAACAGCGACGAGCAGAACGTCAGCGAGCTGGGCTTCGGCCTGGGCGCCGGCGCGGGCTGGGGCATGCGCGGCACCGGCAATCCGACCAACTGGTCGATCGGCGGCGACAACACCACGCCGTCGGGCATCGTTCCGTCCGCCGGCTGGATCTTCGGCGACCAGAACATCCACGTGAAGGACAAGGAAAACTTCTTCCAGGCCGACGGCGAATACGCGTTCGACAGCTCGCCGATCTCGCTGAGCACGCTGGACTTCGGCATTCGCTATTCCGATCACACGCGTGAGAACAAGACCGACATCGGCCAGGGTCCCACCGGCGATTGGCAGAATCCGGCCAACTACCCGACCAGCTGGAAGAACTATCCGAGCAGCTTCAACAGCGATCTGGGCGTGAACGGCCCCGGTCCGGCCTGGTACTACAGCCCGGGTGATCTCGCGGCGTTCAATGCGCAGTTTGCCAACCGCGATCCGGTGGCCCGCTTCAACTGGCAGAACATCTACAAGGTCAACGAGAAGGACACGGCGGCCTACCTGCAGGCCAACTTCTCGGGCGAACGCTGGAGCGCCAACGCGGGCTTCCGTTACGTCTATACCAAGGAAGACATCAACTACAACTCCAGCGCGGTGTCCGACTTCACCGTGGCCGGTCCGATCACCGGTTCCGCGTTTGGCAACTATTACGCCAACACCTATAAGCACAGCTACGACAAGCTGCTGCCGAGCTTCAACTTCAAGTTCAACCTGACCGACGACCTGCTGGCACGCTTCGCCGCCTCGCAGACCATGACCCGCCCGGACTACTCGGCGCTGGCCGGTTCGTACTCGCTGGATGACCTCACGCACACCGGCACCGGTGGCAATCCGCAGCTGAAGCCGCTCATCTCGACCAACTTCGACGCAGCGCTGGAGTGGTATTTCGCTCCGCGCGGCCTGGTCTCGGCCGGCGTGTACGACATGCAGCTGAGCGACTACATCAACTTCGGCAACCAGAACATCCAGTTCAAGGACCAGCAGGCCAGCAACACCGCCGGCCGCGATGTGTTCGCGACGTACCAGGTCAGCGTGCCGACCAACGTCGACGGTCACGTGAAGGGTGTGGAGCTGAACTACATCCAGCCGATCGGCGACTACTTCGGCGTGCAGACCAACTACACCTACGCCAGCGGTTCGGCGGAAGACGGCAAGCCGTTGCAGGGCACTTCGAAGAACACGTTCAACGTCTCCGGTTACTTCGAGAACCAGATGTTCAACGCCCGCATCAGCTACACCTACCGTTCGTCGTTCTATGCCGGCGTGAGCCGCACCGATACGTTCTACCAGGATGGCATCGGCAACCTGGCGGCCTCGTTCGGCTACAACATCAACTCGTGGATGTCGCTCACCCTGGACGCCATGAACCTCAACAACCCGAAGCTGAAGTACTACACGCTCAGCCCGAACTACGGCAAGCAGCCCTACGCGTTCTACGTGAATGGCCGCCAGTACTACGTGAACCTTCGCTTCAAGATCTAACTTAAGGCTTCCTCCCCGCCAACGGGCCCGGCACACTTGCCGGGCCCGATTTTTCTTCGGGGTCTCGAACGTCGTTCCAAGAACCTGCGGGAGCCGATGGCATGAAGCAATGTCTTGCGATGATCGTCGCGGTGCTGGTTGCGCCCGGTGCGCTGGCGTCGGGAGGGAAGGTGCTGGTGGACCAGGTCGGTTACGACACCGACGCAGTCAAGCAGGCCATCGTGATGGATGTCGTGAGCGCATCGCCGCCGTCGTTTCGACTGGTGAATGCCGATACCGGCAACGTGGTGTTCGAGGGCACGCTTTCCGCCTCGGCGGGTATTGCGCGGTGGAACGGCAGTTACGCATTGGCCGACTTCAGCAGCGTGCGTACGCCCGGCCGCTACTACGTGGACGTAACGCAGACCAGCCAGGATAAGACGCAACCTTGTGGGAGCGCACTGGTGCGCGACAGCAACGCCGCGTCGCCTTCGCCAGGTGGGAATGTCGCGCACCAGTGCGCTCCCACAAAAGATCTGCGTTCATCCGTGTTCGACATCCAGGACAACGTGCTTGAGCGAAACACGCTCTCCAACGTCGTCTACTACTTCAAGGGCCAACGCTCCAGCGGCTTGCTGGACAAGGCCGATACCCATCTTGCGCATCCCGACGGCACGCCGGGCACGCTCGATATCCACGGTGGCTGGTACGACGCCACGGGCGACTACGGCATCCACCTGTCGCACCAGAATCCGACCAGCTACTTCAACACCCAGCAGTTGCCGCTCGCCGCCTGGAGCCTGTTGCGCACCTGGCAACAGCTGGAAGCGCGCAACGACAAGAATTTTCGCGAGTACGACCGTCGCCTGCTCGACGAAGGTTTGTTCGGCGCCGATTTCCTGGTGCGCGACAAGCGCCCGGACGGCTCGTTCTATCAATCCATCGATGCGCCCGGTGCCGGCAAGCTGCCGCAGGACCGGCGCATCGGCGATCCGAACTGGCGCACGCAGATCAAACTCAAGCCGGGCGATCACACCGAGCACGTCGAACAGCCGGCACACGGCCCGCATGCCTACGAGGCGAGCTTCCGCGCCGGTGGCGGCATGGCCATCGCCGCGCTCGCGCTCGCCGCGCGCACGGGCGTGGACGGCGATTTCACCGCCAAGGATTATCTCAAGGCCGCCGAGGATGCCTACCGCTTCCTCGATGCTCACAACCGCGAGCTGACCAACGACGGCAAGGACAACATCACCGACGACTATTGCGCCCTGCTCGCCGCGGTGGAGCTGTACCGCACCACCCATGACGAGGTATGGCGCAACGCGGCGGACGCACGGGCGGAGCGCTTGCTGGCGCGTCTGATCACGCATGACGGCCACCGCGACTACTGGCGCGCGGACGATGGCACGCGTCCGTTCTTCCATCCCTCGGACGCCGGCCTGCCGGTCGTCGCGTTGGTGGAGTACGCCGGTATCGCCGATGCGAAGCGCCAGGCAAAGGTGCGCGAGGTGGTGAAGCGCTCTCTCGAAGCCGAGTTGGCCGTCACCGGCGAGGTCAGCAATCCGTTCGGCTATGCGCGACAACTCGTGCGTGGTGGCGATGGTCGCGTGCGTACCGCATTCTTCTTCCCGCACGACACCGAAGCGGCGCCGTGGTGGCAGGGCGAGAATGCACGCATCGCCTCACTGGCCGCAGCAGCACGCATGGCCGCGCCACTTTACACCGGCGCCGGCGACCAGGCTTTCCGAACGAAATTGCAGGCCTATGCATGGAACCAGCTGCACTGGATCCTCGGCCGCAATCCATACGACAGCAGCATGTTGATGGGTAGCGGCCACAACAACGCGCCGTACATGTTCTTCGACTCGTACGCCTACACCAATGCGCCGGGCGCGATCATCAACGGCATCACTTCGGGCCTGACCGACGACGAGGGCATCGCCTTCGATCTCGGTTACGCTCAGACCGGCAAGGATGAAGACTGGCGCTGGACCGAACAGTGGATACCGCACGATGCGTGGTATCTGTTCGCCATCAGCCTTCCCCATGATTGACGTCGCATGATGAGACGAATGATGAAGAAAACTTCTTGTGTGTTGGCCATAGCCCTGTGTGGGCTCACCGCCTTTGCCCACGGCGCCACGCCCGTGAACCTGATCCCGATGCCGGCGCAGTTGAGCGTCAATGGCCAAGGGTTCACGGTCACGGCGCAGACGCCCATCGTGGTCGACAGCGGTGACGCGGATGCTCGCCGCACGGCCGAGTACCTCGCCTCGCTCACAGCGCATACCCGCCACTTGCAGCTCGCCGTGAAAACGGGTGCGCCCGACGACGGCGCCATCGTGCTGAAGCGCGATCCGCAGGCGCCCGTTGCCAACGCGGAAGGCTATGCGCTGGACGTGACGCCGCAGGGTATCCGCATCACCGCGCGCGACGAAGCCGGCCTGTTCTACGGCGCCGTTACCGCATGGCAGCTGCTCACGCCATCGCAAGGAAGCGGCGACGTGCGCGTGGAGCCGGTGCATATCCGCGACGAACCACGCTTTGCCTGGCGCGGCATGATGCTGGACTCCGCGCGTCATTTCTGGACGCCGGCCGAAGTGCGCAGCGTCATCGACCAGATGGCGCAGCACAAACTCAACACGCTGCATTGGCATCTCACGGATGACCAGGGCTGGCGCATCGAGATCAAGCGCTATCCCGAACTCACCCGCATCGGTGCCTGGCGTACGCCGCCCACGGTCGGCAAGCAACCGCAGCCGGCGCGCTACGGCGGCTTCTATACGCAGGACGACATCAAGGCCATCGTGGCCTATGCCACCGAACGTCATATCAGGGTGGTACCGGAGATCGACATGCCTGGCCATGCGCAGGCAGCGGTGGCCTCGTATCCGGAACTGGGCGTCACCGGCACGCGACCGCCGGTGTCGGTGGACTGGGGCGTGAATCCCTACCTCTACAACGTCGACGATCACACCTTGCAGTTCCTGCAGAACGTGCTCGACGAAGTGATGGCGTTGTTCCCGTCCACCTATATCCATGTGGGCGGCGATGAAGCGGTGAAAGACCAGTGGAAGGCTTCCGCCGCTGTGCAGGCGCGCATGAAGGCGCTCGGCATCAAGAGCGAAGATGCGATGCAGAGCTGGTTCATCGATCAGATGGGGAAGTACCTCGCTGCCCACGATCGCCGCCTGATCGGCTGGGATGAAATCCTCGAAGGCGGCGTGCCCGCGAGCGCCACGGTGATGTCGTGGCGTGGCACGCAGGGTGCCATCGATGCGGCGAAGCTGGGTCACGACGTGGTGCTGTCGCCGGCGCCGCAGCTGTATCTCGACCAGATGCAGAGCGATCTCCCGGACGAGACCACCGGCCGCCTGCCGTCGATGTCGCTGCAGAGCTATTACGACTTCGAGGCGGTACCGAAGGCGCTGAGCGCGGCACAGGCGAAACACGTGCTCGGCATGCAGGCCAACCTGTGGACCGAGCATATGCCGACCATGCGGCATGTTCAGCACAACGTGTTCCCGCGCATAGCGGCGTTGTCCGAAGCGGCCTGGACGCCGACGAAGGAACACGACTGGCGCGGCTTCCTCGACCGCATGCCGTCCCAGTTGGCGCGCTATCGCGTGCAGGACATCGCATACGCCGACAGTGCGTTCGCTGCGTCCATCGACACGGACCGCAATGTCGCCATCAGCAGCGGGCAGGCCAACGTGAAGTTGTCGAACCAGGCCAAAGTCGGCAGCCTGCACTACACCACCGACGGCCGCGAACCGGATGCGTCTTCGCCGCTGTACGTGCGTCCCTTCACGGTGAAGCTGCCCACCACGATCAAGGCCGTGGCGCTGGCCGCCGATGGCACGCCGCTGGCTGAGGCACGCACGCGCGTGCTCGATCTTCCGTCGCTGCGCACGCGCAGCACCGGCGAGCTGGAGAATTGTCCGGGCAGCGACTTCCGCCTGCGCGTGCAGCCCACGCCCGATGCCACCAGCATGGCGCCCACGTATCTGATCAATGTGTTCGACAACTGCCGCCTGTATCGCGCGGCCAAGCTGGACGGCATCGCCGCCATTCGGGTGGAGACCGCCAGCTTGCCGCGCAACTACGCGCTGGCGCATGAGGCCAAGCTGGTGAAGGCGTACCCGTCGGCCACGCCGCAGGGCGAACTGGTGGTGCGCATGGACAGCTGCAAGGGCAAACAACTTGCCTCGCTGCCGTTGCCTACCGATCAGCCGGCGACGTTCACCCTCAAGGGCGACCTGGCCAAACAGGCGGGCACGCATGACCTGTGTCTGGTGTTCACCTCGCCGATCACCGGACCCATCTACGGCGTAGGCGCGGTGACGCTGGTGCCGGCCGACAAACCGGCACCATGAGTACCGCGCTTCGTCGCCTGGCTTCGGTCGATGCGTTGCGCGGGTGCACCGTCGCCCTGATGTTGCTGGTCAACGATCCGGGCGACTGGGATCACGTGTACTGGCCGCTGGAGCACGCCCAGTGGCACGGTTGCACGCCGACCGACCTGGTGTTCCCGTTCTTCCTGTTCGTGGTGGGCGTGTCCATTGCGCTCGCCGTCGGTCCACGGGTGGAGCAGGGCGGCGACAAGGGGCTGCTGATGCGCGCGGCGTTGATGCGCGGCCTGCGCATCCTGCTGCTGGGCGTGGCGATCAATCTGCTGGCGTGGTGGATCATGCCGCAGGCGCATCTGCGTTTCCCTGGTGTGTTGCAGCGCATCGGCGTGTGTTTCGCGGGAGCGGCGGCGTTCGCGATCTACACCAGGCCGCGTCTGCAATGGATCACCATCGCCGTGCTGCTGTTGGGGTATTGGGTGTTGCTGTTGGCGGGAGGTTCGCTGGAACCCTTCGTCAATATCGTCAGTCGCACTGACTTCGCCGTCTTCGGTCGTACCGTCTACCAGATCGATCCGGTCAGCGGTCTCGGTCACGATCCGGAAGGGCTGCTCGGATGTCTGCCCTCGCTCGCCACCAGCCTGCTCGGCGTGCGTGCCGGCCAGTGGTTGCGCGAGAAGAACATCAAGGCGCTGGCGCTGTCCGGCATCGCGTGGTTGCTGCTGGGCTTCGCCTCGTCGCTGGTATTCCCGTTCAACAAGAATCTTTGGAGCTCGTCGTTCGTGCTGTGGACGGCCGGTTGGGCGACGCTCGCGCTGCTGCTGTTCCACGTGCTGATCGACCAGCGCGGTTGGCCGGCCATCGGGCGACGCTTTGGCGTGAATGCTGTGGCGGCCTATGCGGGTTCCGAGCTGATGCAGATCCTGCTGCTGGGCCTGGGCATCCTCGAGCCGTTCTACCAGTACACCTTCGGTCGCTGGATCACGCCGGTTGCCGGCCCGTACGTGGCCTCGGTCACGTTTGCCGTTGCGTTCGTGGCGTTCTGGTGGGTGATCGTCTACGCCATGGATCGAAAGAAGATCTACCTCAAGCTCTGAACTGGCGGGCGTGCCGGCGTTTTCTTTTGTGGGAGCGCGCTTGCGCGCGACCGCAACGTCCGGTGCGCCGCTCCGTCAGGTTGTCGCGCACAAGTGCGCTCCCACAATTAGCAGCAGCGGATCAAGTACCAAAAAACGAAGACGCCCTCTGTGGGAGCGCACCCTGTGCGCGACGGGCGCCTCGTCGTCCTCGCTCCGTCAGGTTGTCGCGCACAGGGTGCGCTCCCACACCAGATAGCCGGCTGCTCTAGGGCATCTCAGTGCGGTGAACCCGAGCCAGAGCGCTCGCCGTCCTCAGCCTGATCGGCAGGCATTGCCACGCGCACGCGATTGCCGCCATCTTGCTTGACCTGGTACATCGCCGCGTCGGCCGCACGGGTGAGGTCGCGCGACGAGTGCCCATGCAGCGGATAGGTCGCTACGCCCACGCTGGTCGATGCGTGCAATGTGCGGTCGGCCAGCTCGAATGGCCGGTTGATCGCGGCCCGCAGTTTTTCCGCCACCTGGACGCTGTCGGCCACCGATTGCAGCCGGCACAGCAGCACCACGAATTCGTCGCCACCCATGCGGCCCACCACATCACCTTCGCGCAGGTGGCCACGGATGCGCTGCGCCACTTCGCACAACAGCAGGTCGCCGGTGTGGTGGCCGTAGCGGTCGTTCACCTGCTTGAACTTGTCCAGGTCGATATAAAGCAACGCGAGATTGCCGCCGAAGCGCGACACGTTCTCCAGCGCTGCCTCGAATTGCTGGTGGAACAGGTCGCGGTTGGCCAGATCGGTGAGCGGATCGTGGCGCGCAATATGGTGAAGCCGGGCTTCCGCCTGCTTGCGCTCGATGGCGGCGGCCACCTGGGTGGACACGAACTGCAGCAGTTCCTTATCGCTCTCGGTGTAGCGCGTGGCATCGTCGTAACTCTGCACCACCAGTGCACCAACCGTGCAGCCCTGCGAGCACAACGGTACGCCCAGCCAGTGCAGCGCATCACTGCCGATCACGGGCAGCGATGGATCGGACGGCGCGCCCGGTGTAACCAGCAAGGCCTGCCCGCTGCGGATGAGCTGTGCGGTCAGCGAGCCGGCATCGAGGCTCTGCGTGGGCGGCGCGCTGTCGCGTTCGTCGACGAAGTAGGGAAAGCTCAACTCGCCGTGCAACGGGTTGTATAGCGCCACGAAGAAATTGTTCGCCGGCAGCAGCGTACCCACGATGCGATGGATTTCTCCATACAGCGCCGGCAGGTTGTCTGCCATGTGCGCCGCTTCGGAAATGGCGTGCAGCGCCGCGGTCATCGATTCGGCGCGTTTGAGCGCGGTGATGTCGCGCGCCACCGCAATGCGCACCTGGTCGGCCTCGGACCAGCGCGCCGACCACATGATGTGCACCACCGAGCCGTCCTTGCGGATGTAGCGGTTCTGGAAGTGCGACTGCGGCTGGCCCTCCATGATCGCCGCCGCCACCGCCATGGTGGTTTCGCGGTCGTCCGGATGCACCAGTTCGATCATCCGCCGGCCCAGCACTTCCTCCGGCGTGTAGCCGAAGATGCGCTCGTACGAGGCGCTGACGAAAACATAGCGCCCCTCCGTGTCCACGACACAGATGGCGTCCCACATCAGATCCATGATCTTGTTGAGCAGGGCGGTTTCCATGGGCGTCTGGACGGCTACGGCTGGCTCGATGCTGACGGTATCCCCCAGTGAGGCAAGATGCATGCCGAGATGGCTTGCGCGTCTGGCCTGGAAACGAAGATCAGTCGTCGAACAGTGCCCGCGCAGCATTCCACATGGTGCGGGTGAGCGGCCGGTTCTCGTGCGGCGTCTGCAGGACCACCAGGGTGGTGGTGCTGATGCTGGGATGGATCTTCAGCAGGCGGTCCAGCACGGTTTCCAGATGCTGGATGGACATCGCCACCACCCGCAGCAGGGCCGAGTCCTCGCCGGCCAGGCGACGGCAATCGAGCACTTCCGGGATGTCCGCCACCAGCACGCCCACGCGGGCGCAGATGCCGCCATCGCAGCGCAGGCGGATCATCGCGTCGATCTCGTAACCGAGCTTGCGCGGGTTCACCACGGCCCGGTAACCGGAGATCACGCCGGCTTCCTCCAGCCGCTTCACCCGCTCGGCCACGGCCGGTGCGGACAGCTTCACCTTGCGTCCCAGCTCGGCGTAACCCAGGCGGGCATCGTGCTGGAGGGCCTCCAGCAGCAGCCAATCCGTAGCGTCCCAAATCGGTTTCGATTCAAAGGTGAGTGCGTTCATGGACATTTCGATCGTTGGCGAAACATCTGCATCCTACGCTGATTCATCATTCAAGCGAAACGCGCCGGATCTTACGATGCGCAACATTCCCCACCGGAAAACCGTTCCCATGCCTACCCCGGATCGCCTCGACGGGCGCGCGCTCGCTTTCATCGGTATTGCCCTGCTCACCTGGTCGTCGGCCTATGCGGCGATCGCCTATGCGCTGGCATCGTTCACCCCCGGCGAAGTGGCGCTGGCGCGCCTGGCCATCGGCTCGCTGTGTTTCGCTCTTCTGTTGCTGGTGAAGAAGGTGCCGCTGCCGGCGCGCCGCGACTGGCCACAACTGACGCTGCTCGGCGTGATCGGCCTCACCGTGTACCACTTGTGCCTCAACACGGCCGAAACCCGCGTGGCCAGCGGCACCGCGGCGATCCTGATCTCACTGGTACCCGCGACGACGGCCGCCCTGTCGGCCATCTGGCTGCGTGAGCGGTTGTCGCCGCGCACGCTGACCGGTCTGGCCATCGCGCTGGTGGGCGTGGTGCTGGTGGTGCTCACCAGCGGCAAGGATGTGAAGATCGAACCGATGGCTGCGCTGGTGTTGGTGAGCGTAGTGGCCTGCTCGATCTTCTTCGTGTTCCAGAAGCCGTTGTTCACCCGCAACAGCATGCTCGGCGTCACCGGCTTCACCTTCTTTGCCGGCACGTTGGCCGCCCTGCCGTTTGGCCTGCATCTGCCGCAGGCGCTGATGCACGCGCAGGCGTCGCACATCGGCGCGCTGCTGTGGCTGGGCATCGCTCCCACCTTCGTCGGCTACATCGCATGGAACGCCGCGTTGCAGCGCGCCCCAGCCTCGCAGGTGAGCAGCTTCATCTATTTCTCGCCGCCCATCGCCGTGTTGATCGGCTGGGTCTGGCTGGGCGAACGGCCGACGCTGCTTACCCTGGTGGGTGGCGTGATCACCGTCGGTGGCGTGGTGCTTGCCAATGCACGTCGCCGCGCCGCGTCGCCTGCGCCGGTCGTCGGCTCGCCAGCCAAACAGCACTGAGCCCATGATGCCGATCCGTCTGGTCGACGTTGCCGCACAGTTGCCGGAAGCGTGGTCGTCGAGCGTGCTCGCCCGGTTCGGCGATGCACGCCTGAAGCTGCTGCGCATGGACGATGCGGCTTACCCGGAAGAAGTCCACGAGTACGACGAAGCCCTGCTCGTGCTCGATGGCGTGATGCTGCTTGGCATTCGCGGCCAGGTGCTGCCTGTGCAGGCGGGCGAGTTGTACGTGGTTCCGGCAGGGCTGCCGCACAGCGTGGAGGGCGGCAGTCGCGGTACGCTGTTGATCATCGACACCTGATCGCCACAGCGGAGCGGCCGTGACCACGCTTTACATCGCCAACAAGCATTACTCGTCGTGGTCGTTGCGTCCCTGGGTCCTGATGACCCAGCTGGGCATCCCGTTCGATGAACAGCTTCACGTGTTCGGCGAGGGCTCCAACTGGGATGCCTTTCGCCTGTTCTCGCCGAACGGGCGCGTGCCGTGCCTGCATGACGGCGACAGCGTCGTGTGGGATTCGCTGGCGATCATGGAGTATCTCGCCGAACGCCACGCCGGCGTCTGGCCATCCGAATCCGCTGCGCGCACCTGGGCACGTTGCGCGTCGGCCGAAATGCATGCGGGTTTCGCCACGCTGCGCAACGTGTGCGGCATGAGCTGCGGTGTGCGCGTGCGCTTGCATGAGTTCAACCCGGCGCTGAAGGCGGATGTCGCCCGCATCAATGAACTGTGGAACGAAGGCCTGTCGCGCTTTGGCGGTCCGTTCCTCGCGGGCGATGCGTTCACGGCCGTCGACGCGTTCTTTGCGCCGGTGGTGTTCCGCGTCCAGACCTATGACCTTCCCCTGCAAGGTGCGGCAACAGCGTATGTGCAACGCATGCTGGAGCTGCCGGCGATGCGCCAATGGTATGTCGATGCGCTGGCCGAGCCCTGGCGCGACCGCGCGCATGAGGCGGAAGTACAGCAGTACGGTGAAGTGGTCGAAGACCTTCGCGTCGCCTGATCAGGCGATGTCGGCAACGGCAGGCGCCCGTCGGCGCGCCTGCCATCGTCCCAGTGCCACCAGCAGCAGAGCGACCACGATGAAGGCCGCCAGTACGCCGATCGCATCGAGCAGCACCTGCAGGTAACCCAGCGCGCGCACGTCGAGAAACGGATAGGGATACCAGCCGTTCGCCGCGCCACGCAGCAGCACATAGAGGAAATAGCCCGCCGGGTAGCTCTGCCACACGAGCGCCTGCGACCAGCGTAGCGCGCCCTTGGGCACGGCCAGCCACCAGTACACGAGGTAGAGCAGCGGCATCGCGTCGTGCACGATCACGTCGGCCACCAGCAGCCAGCCGGACGGACTCCACAACTGGCGCAGCATCACGTTGTAGATCGCGCTGACGATCACGATGCTCATCGCCGCCGCCGTCTGCACGCCGGGCCGGGTGAGGAATATCCCGAGCGGGCCGCGCGAACCCGTTGCCGCCGCGCTGAGTACGCCGACCACCAGCAGGTTGCTGAGGATGGTGTAGAAGCCGAGGAACAGCCACACGCCCGCCAGCACGGTGCCGCCGTTCGCTTCCGTCATCCGGATCGAAAACCACAGCTGCAGTGCCAGCCCGAACCCGCCGAGCAGGGCGGCGAACAGGGCGAGTGGGCGATAGGGTTGCGTCATGGTGTGGTCGTGCGGCTAGAGTGCTGCGCGCGAGCACGCTGTGGCAGCCGTCCATGCAGGCATGGCGGCTGCGGCAGACATCAGAACTTGTAGCCGCGATGGATGGCGACGATGCCGTTGCTTAGGTTGCGCACATCGACGCGGCCGAAGCCGGCGCGTTCCATCATGCCCTTCAGCGTCTGCTGATCGGGATGCTTGCGGATCGACTCGGCAAGATATTGGTAGCTGTCGGCATCGCCCGCGAACAGCTGGCCGAGCTTGGGCAGCACCTTGAAGGAATGGAAGTCGTAGAGCTTGCTGAAGAGCTCGCTTTGCACGCGCGAGAATTCCAGCACCAGCGCGCGGCCACCCGGCTTGAGCACGCGGCAGATGTCGGCCAGCGCCTTGTCCTTGTCGGTGACGTTGCGCAGGCCGAAGGCCATGGTCACGGCGTCGAAGCTGTTGTCCGGAAACGGCAGGCACTCGGCGTTGAGCTGGGTCCAGCGCAGGCCCGAAACGAGGCCGCGATCGGTCATGCGGTCTCGCCCCACGCCGAGCATGGCGGCATTGATGTCGCCCACGATGATCTCGCCCTCGGCGCCCACCACCGGCTTGAGCAGCGCGGCGATATCGCCGGTACCGCCCGCCAGATCGAGCACGCGATCGCCGCGGCGCACGCCGCTGACGGCGACGAAATGGCGCTTCCACAGGCGATGGATGCCGAACGACATCAGGTCGTTCATCAGGTCGTAGCTGCTCGCGACCGAAGTAAACACCTGGCCGACGAGTTTCTGCTTGTCGGCGACAGGGACGTCGCGGAAACCGAAATGGGTGGTCTTGGGCTGCTGGTCGTTCATGGGGTAATGGTAGCGGATTGAGGGCGTGGCTTCGTTGTATGCGACGCGGCGCTTTTCTCCCTCTCCCCTGCGGGGAGAGGGCTGGGGTGAGGGGCGGGTGCTCGCGGGAACGTTCCCTAGCTCGTCATCCCGGCGCACGCCGGAGGCGCTTTTCAACAGCCGAATGGCTGGTCATCCAGTGACTTTGCGCTGGGTTGTCGCGATACGGCGACCTGGCTCGCCTGCCGCGGGCTTCCGTCCTCCTGCCGGCGACGCAAAGCTAGTCCCCTTTTCGGGAAGGCCGGGTCACTTTTCTTTGCTTGCCCAAAGAAAAGTAAGGCGGTCTCTAATATCAAGTGCAACACCCCTCTGGAGGTGATGCATGGGTCAGGACTACAACCATCTAAGCGCCGAAGAGCGAGGCGCGATCATGGTGGGCAAGGCACGTGGAGAGAGCGCCCGGCAGCTGGCGATGCTGCTGGGCCGGTCGCCCAGTACGATCTCACGGGAGCTGGCGCGTAACGGGCACCGCGAGCCGTCAGGCAGCCCTCGTCTGGGGCGCCCGACGCTCGGCTATGACGCGCGTCGCGCCGGCCATCGGGCCCGTCGCTTGGCCCATCAGGCGCGTCGGCCGCGTAAGTTGCATCGTGAGAGTGCCTTGTGGCGTCAGGTGCGCTCCTTGTTGGCCCGGCGCTGGTCACCGCAAGAGGTGAGCCGCGCACTGCGCCGACAGCATCCCGACGAGCCGGCCAAGCACGTGTCTCACGAGACGATTTACACCGCGATCTATGCAGCTCCCCGTGGGGAGCTGCGGCGAGGGCTGGTGGCACTGTTGCGCCAGCACAAGTGCGCGCGCCGCCCGCGCGGCCAAGGCGCCAATCGGCGTGGCCGCATGCACGATCTGCCGAGTATTCATGATCGCCCGCCGGAGGCCAATGAACGCTTGTTGCCGGGCCATTGGGAAGGCGACTTCCTCAAAGGCGCGCGCAATCAGTCGTCGGTGGGCGTACTGGTGGATCGGCGCACGTTGTTCCTGAAACTGGTGAAGATGGAAGGGTGCGCGGCCGAGGATGCGCTCAAGGGCTTCAGCCGGGCGTTCGGTCCGTTACCGGCGACGCTGCGTCAAACGCTGACCTATGACCAGGGCAAGGAGATGGCGCTGTACAAGACGCTCTCCAAGCGCACGGGACTGGCGATTTACTTCGCCGATCCACACAGTCCCTGGCAGCGCGGCATCTGCGAGAACACCAACGGTTTGCTGCGTCAGTACCTACCCAAAGGCACCGACCTGTCGGTGCATAGCCAACGCAAACTCGATGCGATTGCGCGGGAGATGAATCTGCGACCGCGGGCCACCCTCGACTACCACTGTCCGGCGGAGATGTTCATGCGTGCGCTGGGGCGCGATGACCTCGCCCAAGCGATCGATGATGCACTTCTAGATTGACACCGCCTAACCAAAAGAAAGGGCCCCCCGGATGACGCGCCTTCCGGGCTAGCGCCCTCCAGGTGCGCGGGGGGTTACGGGGTTTTTCGACAGGGCATCCTGCCCTGGCGAAAAACTGGCCCGCATCCCTGCGGGCCACCCTGCGGGCTTTCCTCCACCCACCCGCCGCGTCATACGGGGACCCCAAGGGCCAAGAGCCGGAGCTAAGAGCCGGAGCCGAGAACTGCAGGGCTACTGTGGGAGCGCGCCCGTTCCCGCGAGCACGGCCCCTCACCTCAGCCCTCTCCCAAGAAGGGAGAGGGCGCCAGAGGCAGGCTTAGTTCGCCAATTCCTTGACTTCCGACTTGTAGATCACGCCGCCCTTCATCACGAAGTTCACCTTCTGCATCACCGTGATGTCCTCGATCGGGTTGCCGGGCACGGCGATGATGTCCGCCATGCGGCCCACGGCGATCTGGCCCAGTTCGTTCTGCTTGTGCAACAGTTCGGCGGCGTGGGTGGTGGCCGCCTGCAGCACGAACATCGGGGGCATGCCGGCCTGCACCATGTATTCGAATTCCCTGGCGTTCTGGCCGTGTGGGTAGACCGACGCATCGGTGCCGAAGGCGATCTTCACGCCGGCCTTGTACGCCTTGCCGGCAGTGGCCTGGATCACAGGGCCGACCTTCAGTGCCTTGGCGGCGACCTGCGGCGGGTAATAGCCCGGTTTGGCGGCCATTTCCTGCACGTACTTGCCGGCGATGATGGTCGGCACGTACCAGGTGCCGTGTTCCTTCATCAGCTTCATGTCCTCGTCGTTCATGAAGGTGCCGTGCTCGATGGAGTCCACGCCGGCGAGCACCGCGCGGCGAATGGCTTCGGCACCGTGCGCGTGCGCAGCCACGGTGAAGCCGTAGTCGTGCGCCGCGGTGACCACGGCCTTGATCTCCTCGATGGTCATCTGCGCGTTGTCAGCGCTGCTGCTTTCGTCGAGCACGCCACCGGAGGGCATGATCTTGATCACGTCGACGCCATCCTTGTAGTGCTGGCGCACCGTCTTGTAGGCATCGTCGACGCTGTTGAGGATGCCGTCCTTCGGGCCCGGATCGCCCTGCAGATCCATGCGGTAGCCGTCGGTGGGATCGGCATGGCCGCCGGTGGTGCCGATCGCCTTGCCGGCGGTGAAGATGCGCGGTCCCGGCACGATGCCGGCGTTGATGGCGTTGCGCAGCGCGATCGATTCATTGGCGGCGTCGCCCAGATTGCGTACGGCCGTAAAGCCGGCCATCAGCGTGCGGCGTGCGTAGACGGTGGAACGCACCGCGTAATCGGCGACGTTCCAGCGGAACTGGTCGGTATAACCGGTCGGGCTGGTCTCGCCGGTCAGGTGCGTGTGCGCGTCGATCAGGCCTGGCAGGCAGGTGCCGTCGATGAACTTCTGATACAGGAAGCTCGCGCCGGAGGCCTTGGCGGCGTTGGCGTAGGAGCTGTAATCCACATAGCCGGCCTTGATCTCCTTGACCTGCTTGCCTTCAATCACCAACGTGGTCTCGCCCAACAGCTTGCCGGCGGCGGTGTCGACCATGTGCGCACACTGCAGCACGGTGACATCGGGCGGTGTCTGGGCGGGTTCGGCCGCCATGGCGGTGGGCAGCGCAAGGGCTGCGGCGATGGCGAAGGCAACGCGTGTGGTCATGATGAGCTCCCCGGATGAAGCGCCCATCTTAGGCCAGCCCCGCATGGCAAGAGGGGTGACTTTCGTCACCCCTCGGAGATCAGCTCTTGGACGCCGTGTCGCTGCTGTCTTCTTCCACCGCGATTGCTTCCGCCGGTGCGTGCTCGTGATGCTCGGCCGCCACGTGGCGCTCGTGCAATGCCTCGCTGGTGGCATCGGCAGGCAGCGGCTTCTCGGCCGACGCTTCCTTCTCGCCATCGCCGCCCGGGGTGATCTTGAGAATGGAATGGCGCACTTCGCGGGAAAGGATCACGCGGGCGTCGCGCACCATGCCTTCAAGCGCGGTGTCGTAGTCGAGCTTGCCGGCGTCGTCGGTCCACACGATGCGGTTCTCGCGCAGCTTCTGGATGAAGCCGCGGAACAGCGCCTTGTCGAAGAACTCCGGCGCCGACAATTCGTTGAGCATGCTCAGGCGCTGCGCAGTGAGCGTGCAGGCGTTCTCAAGCTCCGCCGAAGAAAGCGTATGCGGCCCGTTCTTCACCAGCGCGGCGATGGTGATGTAGTAGCGCTCGAACGCCTGGATCAGGCTGCGCGCGATGATCTTGAGCTGGAAGGCCGCATCGTCCTGGCCCGGGCCGCGTTCGAGCACGCGGCCATCGCCGGTCGCTTCGAGCAGCCCGCGGCGCACGAAGAAATCGATGGTGGCCTGCAGCTGCGCGCAGAAACCGTCGGCATCCCACGGCAGGAACAGCTCGCCCTGGATGAACGGATAAATGATCCGGCCCAGACGCAGCACCGAGGCGCGCGACATGCGCCGATTGTTGAGGAAGCACGAAGCCACCCACGCCGCCGTGGCGGTGAGGTGCAACACGTTGTTGCGGAAGTAGCTCAGCAACACCGCCTGCTCGTCTTCGGTGACCAGCACGTCGCCGAGCGGATGGCGCACGCGGCGGATCCAGCCCATCTGCTCGCCATAGGCGATGATGCCGGCCGGGTCCATCGCGGTGAGCGTCATGCGATCCGAATAGGGCAGCTCTTCCAGCAGTCCCTTCATCAGTTCGAGTTGCGCGAGCAGGTCGTTTTCCGCCATCGCGTGCTTGGGCGTGGCGAGCAGCGCCAGCGCCAGCAGGTTGATGGGGTTCGTGTCCGCGGCGCGGTTGATGTTGATCTGGATCTTGTCGGCCAGATCGTCCACCACGCGGCCCAGCCATTCGGGCTTGGCGTCGGGATCGTCGGTGCGCCAGTCGGGGCTGGCGGCGTCGAGCATGGGATTGAGTTCGATCGGCTCGCCGAAATTCAGCGCGACGTGGCCATAGCGCTGGCGCAACACCTTGAGGCCGCGCACCAGGCCGATCAGCGATTCCTTCTCCTTGGGCTTGCCGGAGAGTTCGCCGATATAGCTCTTGCCCTCCATCAGTTTCTCGTAGCCGATGTACACGGGCTGGAACAGCACCGGTCGGCGCGGCGCGCGCAGGAATGCGCGTACCGTCATCGCCAGCATACCGGCGCGCGGCGCGAGCAGGCGGCCCGTGCGTGAGCGGCCGCCTTCGATGAAGTATTCCATCGGCACGCCGCGATCGATCAGCTGCGCCACGTATTCGTTGAACACCACCGAGTACAGCGCATTGCCCTTGAAGCTGCGGCGCAGGAAGAACGCGCCGCCACGCCGCAGGATCGGGCCGATCACCGGCAGATTGAGGTTCACGCCCGCCGCGATATGCGGCACCACCACGCCGGACATGTGCAGCTGGTAGGACATCAGCAGGTAGTCGGCATGGCTGCGATGGCAGGGCACGTAGACCACTTCATGGCCGGGCGCGGCAGCGCGGGCCTTGTCGAAGTGGTGCATATGGATGCCGTCGTACAGCTTGTTCCAGAAGTTGGACAGCAGGAACGACGCCGAACGCACCACCGGATGCGAATAGTCGGCGGCGATTTCCATCACCAGGTCGTGCGCGCGACGCCACGCCTTGGCCTGGCTGATGTTTTCCTTCGCCGCCGTGGCCGCGATGGCGGTGCGCACCGGTTCGGCGTTCAACACCGAATCGACCACGGTGCGGCGATGCGACAGGTCGGGGCCGATCACCGCCGCGCGGATGCGGCGGAAGTGCGTGCGCAGCACGCGGGCGATCTTGCGGGTGAGGCGTTCGGGGCGGATGTCGCCCGCTTCGTTCACCACCGTGCGCAACGACACCGGGGTGGAGAAGTGCACCACCGTGTCGCGGCCATTGAGCAGCAGCGCCAGCATGCGGCGGAAGCGGCCCACCATCACCCAGTTTTCCGAGAACAGCACACTGAACCAGCCCGACTCGCGGGTGGGAGCGCGGCCGACATAGATCGACACGGGGACGATCTGCACGTCGCGTTCCGGCTGGCCTTCGAGCGAGCGCACCAGCTGGCCGAGCGGCTCATTGGGCGAGCGCTTGCGGTTGCGGCCGAACAGCCAGCCGTCGCGGCGGGCCAGCGCGAACACCGAGCGCCGGCGGCGCGTGCCCGACAGCGGCTGCATGGGCGAAGGCAGGCCGGCCTCGCGGCAGGCGCGCTCGAGGATCAGGGCATCGGACAGCCCGTCGCGCTCGATCACATAGCAAACCGGCACGCCCGCCTGCAGCAGGGCAGCGGGTTCGGCGGGATCGCGGCGGATGCGCATCCAGGGTTCAAGCAACTGCCCGGCCAGGTTGAACCACCAGGGCGCGCGGCTACGGGCGGGAGAGTCCGTGGTCGACATATTCTGCATTCCCCAATTGTAACTGGTGGGCCCCGACCGATCCGGGGTTTTCGGGCTGGGCGGAGCAGATCGCGAACCGCACCCATGACATCGCCCCGGCCTTTTACCGGAGCAGAAGTAAACAAGGTGTTCTGGTTCGGGCTTAGTGCTTGGCGGGTGGCGTCGGTGCCTGCGCCTGGATCGGTGCACCGACGCTGGCGGCCGTGGCCGGCGCGCCGGCACTGCCCGCCGGTGCCGGCGGAGCGAGCAGCCGCTGATGCGCTTCGCGCACGTTCTGCAGCACGTCTTCGCTGTACCAGCGGCCGTCCTGCTGGATCAGGTCCGACTCGGTGGAAAGCGGCTTGCCGAGCAGGGTGTAGTCGATCTTCACATGCGCGTGGCCGTTGCGGCTTTCCACCGTGCTGACCTTCACCGAATCGAAGGTGTCGTCCAGCGACAGGCCATAGACGGTCAAGGCCTGCTTGATGCCGAGGAAACCGACGCTGTACTTCTGCATGGCCGTATCGAAGTCCATCGCCTTCAGTTGCTCGGGCGTCTTCAGATCGAGCCTGCGGGCGGTATCCACGGCGATGCTGAC
Source organism: Dyella kyungheensis (assembly GCF_049913195.1). Taxonomy (GTDB): domain Bacteria; phylum Pseudomonadota; class Gammaproteobacteria; order Xanthomonadales; family Rhodanobacteraceae; genus Dyella; species Dyella kyungheensis. The sequence goes on from NZ_CP183983.1 coordinate 253,275, forward strand.
GACGCGCTTGGCGCGGGCCTGGTCGAACCACGGCACCGTCTGCGCCCACGGCGCCAGCACGTTGATGACTTCGGTGGCCTGTTGCTTCTGCAGGTTGGTGAGGTCCTTGCTCTGCGATACGCCGGTGGCCGCAATGGCCTGGAAGATGCCGATCATCACCGGCACCTGGTCCTGGTATTGCGCCTGCAGCTGGGTCAGCTTGGGCTTGGCCACCGCGTACAGCTTGGTTTCCGCATCCGGTGCGGTGAGCTGCTGCATGGTCTTGACGAAATCGGCCCGGTCTTCCGGCGTCAGCGGGTGCTCGTCGGGGCGCGGGCGGGTCCAGTCCGCACGCAGCGTGTCGTAGTCGGCGGGCGGCAGGGCGTGCTTCCAGAAGCCGGCGAAGTCGCCGACCTTGATCAGGGCAACCGATTGCTGCACCGATTCCTCGGGCGTGTCGCCACCGGCGACCACCGGCACGGGTCCCAGGTGCCGGTGGTGCGAGGTCATGAACAATGCGGCCGCCGTGGCCAGCACCAGCAGGGCAATGAAGGCGGCAACGGCGTAATAGACGGATGAGCGACGCATGGGACCAGGCTCTTGGGGTGGCGCCCCGGCGATCAGCGCTTGGGCGGTCGGCGGAGCGTAAGGGGGTCGGCTCCGCGCGAACAAGAGGCGGGACGCCAAGTTGAGAGTCCGTTCAAGCGCTCTTTAGAAAGCGCCAAAAAGAAAACCCCGCGGGCGCTGAGCCTCACGGGGTAATCCGGCAGAGCCGGAAGGGAAATGGCCTTGCCTGCGGAATTATCAAGGTCAGCAGGTGTTGGCGGGGAGGATGTTACTTCCCCGTCAAAGTTAAAGCAATGCTTTATATTATGCTGCGTAAGTGTTTGATTTTACTTGTTTGATCTTAGTCGAAACGCAGCGATTGAATCTTCTGGCGGCGGCGTTCGTCGCGCGGCGCCGTGTAGTCATTATTAAACAATGCGGGCTCCCAAGCGCCATAGGTCGGGTTGGGCAACACGAACCAGCGCGTGCCGATCCAGTCCAGGTAGGGCTGCATGGCCTTCTGGCGGCCGGCGGCGTTATTGGCCAGAACGGTCACAAAATCGCCGATCTGGTCGCCAAACTGCATCAACACGCGATATTTGTGGCTGATCAGCTGGCGGCGGCAACCCTTTTCGGTGCCGATCTGCTCGCAGTCTTCCACGAAGGTACCCAGACCCAGGAAAGCCTCCGGACCCGACACCGGCAGCCCGGCCTTGCGCAGGTTGGCCAGGGTGGCCTGGTCCAGGTCCTTGGCGCGGTTGGAAATGTAGATCACCGCAATGCCGTGCTTGGCCGCGAACTGGGTGAACTCCACCACGCCGGGCAGGGCGCGGGCGCGCTGTTCGTTGCACCAGGCGGCCCAGTCGGCCTCGTTGTACTCGCCGCCGTTCTTGATCAGGCGCGCCTGATAGGGCGAGTTGTCGAGCACGGTTTCGTCGATGTCGAGCACCACGGCCGGCTTCAGCTCCTTGGCCGGGGCGGCGCGGTCATCCTTGGGCAGCGCGTCCCATTGCTTGTCGGCCAGGGCCGCCAGCAGGCGCGACTGCGCATCGCGATAGGTCTGCAGATAGATCAGGTCATGCTCGATCGCCGTCTGGCTCCAGGCAACCGCATTGAGGTTGTCATCGGCGGGCGCGGCGGGTGCCGGAGCGGCGGCGACGGGCGCGGCCGGAACAGCAGGCACGGGCGCCTTGGTCGGGGTGGCAGTGGAACAACCGGCAAGCAGGACCAGCGCGGCAAGCGCTGCCGACAAACGAACGGACATAACGGATTCCCTAGTAAACAGAGCGCGCAGAATCGGGCAAGTTTACGACAGAGGCATGTCGACACCCGGCAGCACGGCCATCGGCGTACGCGAAAGACAGGGCTGGCGGCCCTCAACGGCTACTGACAGACTGGCCGCATCCCCCTTGCCCGCATGAAGTTGCATGGACCCTGCCGCGAACATCCGCCCGTCCTCGCCCGCCATCCGCATCACAAGCTATGTGCTGGCCGGCATCGCGCTGGTGCTGGTGTTGGGCCTGCGTTTGCTGCCGGCGCTGTTTGCCGGCCTGCTGGTCTACGAGCTGGTGCAGTCCACCGCACCGCTGCTGGGCCAGCGCGTACCGAGCGATCGGGCGCGTGTGCTGGTGGTGGCCTTGCTCGGCACCATCGTGGTCGGGCTGCTGGTATTGCTGATCCTCGGCGCGGTGAGCTTCCTGCGCACGGAGATCGGCAATCCGGAGCAGATGTGGCAGGAGCAACTGATGCCGCTGGTGGAGAAGGCGCGCGAACAGTTGCCGACCTCCATCGTCGGCTGGTTGCCCGACAGCGTGGACGATCTGCGCGTGATGGCGCTGGAACTCACCCGCAAGCATTCGGTGAGCCTGCAGACCATCGGCAAGGAAGCAGCACGTGTGTTCGTGCACATCCTGATCGGCATGGTGCTCGGTGCGATCGTGGCGCTGAGTCGCACGCGGCCGGCACATCAGGTCGGTCCGCTTGCCTCGGCGCTTGGCCTGCGCGCGCAGCGTCTTGCCGAAGCGTTCCACAACATCGTGTTCGCGCAGATCAAGATCTCCCTGCTCAATACCGCGTTCACCGCGATCTTCCTGCTCGGCGTGCTGCCGCTGATGGACATCCACGTGCCGCTCGCCAAGACGCTGGTGGTGGTCACCTTCATCGTGGGCTTGTTGCCGGTGATCGGCAATCTGATTTCCAACACGGCGATCACCATAGCCGGCCTGTCGATCTCGCTTGGCGTTGGCGTGGCGGCGCTGGGTTTCCTGATCCTCATCCACAAGCTCGAGTATTTCCTCAACGCGCGCATCGTCGGCAGCCAGATCCGCGCACGGGCCTGGGAACTGCTGGTGGCGATGTTGTTGATGGAGGCCGCGTTCGGTCTCGCCGGGCTGATCGCTGCGCCGATCTACTACGCCTATCTCAAGAGCGAGCTGGAAGCGGAGCGGCTGATCTAGGCCGGAAACGCATGGGTGTGACTGGCTCCGGGCGCAGGCCTTTGAGGTCAGACAGCACGCGTTTCGCAAGTTATGCGTAAGTTTTCTTGCGAACGCCATCACTTATCAAGCACATAAGTGCACTTTTAGTGATCGAAATATCATGCGTTTCGGGGAATCCAAGGCGCGTGATTAGCGTCGCTGAACGACCTAATCGAGCCATGTGAAACAGCTGGCGTCAAATTTTAGCTGTCATCTCCCATTTACATGACAAGCAGTGAGTGGACGCTCAGTGCAGGAACTTGCGTTTCACAAACCCTTCATTTGTAAAAGAAAAGTTTCGTGATAAGAACCCTACGACAGGGAATAGCGGTAGACGACAACGTCCTAAGGGAAAGAGGACTTGTCGGGTTCCCTGTACAGCCCGCGCCGGGGGACGGCGTGATGTCTGACTTTCAAGTGTAGGGGAGACAAAAGATGTTGAAGTCCAAGCTGACGGCTGCCGTCCTGGCAGCCCTGGCGCTCGGCTATGCGTCCGCGACCCTCGCGGCCACCGACGCCTCCACACCCGCACCATCGTCGCCGCAGGACACATCCAACTCGTCGCAAAGCGGCGCGCAGGACGAAGACGCGACCAAGAAAGCCAAGAAGCTCGAAGCCGTTACGGTGACCGGTTCGCTGATTCCTCAATCGCAGGTGGAAACAGCCCAGCCGGTGATCAGCATCACCGCGGAAGACATGAAGGCCCGTGGCTTCACTACCGTGGCCGAGGCGTTGCAGCAGGCCTCGTTTGCCACCGGTAGCGTGCAGGGACCGCAGGACAACAACTCGTTCACCACCGGTGCGCAGACGCTGAGCATGTTCGGTCTGCCGGTGGGCTTCACCAAGTATCTGATCGATGGCCGGCCAATGGGCAACTTCCCCGGCCTGTACAACGGCAGCGATGTGTTCAACAACATCAGCAATATTCCGATGGAGATGGTCGACCACATCGACGTCCTGCCGGGTGGACAGTCGTCGCTGTACGGTTCGGATGCCATTGCTGGCGTCGTCAACATCGTGCTGAAGAAGCACGTCGACGCCCCGACCATCGATGTGCGCGCCGGTGCCTTCTCCGAGGGCGGCGGTGCAAACCAACGCATCAGCTTTGCCGACAGCTTCAACTTCGGCAAATTCAACACGATGATCGGCGTGCAGTACGAGCAGCAGCGTCCGATCTGGGGTTATGACCGCGATCTGACCAAGACCTACAACCAGAATGGTACGACCCCCGCCGTGGCTTCGCGCGACTATCTGGTGCTGGACGCCATCGCCGGTAAGTACCTCATGCTCGATCCCAGCAATTGCGCCGGCGTGTCGAGCGGTTACAACGGTCAGGAAGGTCTGCAGAATCGTCCCGGCCGCGGCCAGTTCTGCGGTTCGTTCCCGAGTGCGGGCTACTCGACGATCGACAACCAGACCAAGTCGGCGAACCTCTACTCGCACTCGACGTTCGACGTGAACGATAACCTGCAGTTGTACGGCGACCTGCTCTACAACTACCAGGAACAGAAGTTCACCTCGGGTACCAACACCACGTTCTGGAGCACCCAGGTCGACACCGCGGCCTCAGGCGGCGGCTACTACTGGGATCCGAACCTGGGCACCCTGGCGCTGGTGCAGCGCATCTTCACGCCGGAAGAAGTGGGCGGCTACTCAAACATCATGAACAAGCAGTACGAGAACTCGTACATGCTGACTTTGGGCGGCAAGGGCACCATCGGACAATCGAACTGGGATTACGACCTGGGCTTCACCCATTCCGATGACCACCTGGTCAACCGCGACTTCCAGCGTTTCGCGGGCCCGATCGAGCAGTACTTCTCCGACCATGTGCTGGGCCGCCAGCAGGGCACCTATTCCGGCTACCCGATTTTCACGCCCGACTACGGCAAGCTGTATAGCCCGGTCTCCACGTCGGACTTCCGTTCCTTCACGGGCTACACCACGTCCGAGTCGAAGACCTGGGACAACATGATCCGCGGTCAGCTGACCAATCAGTCGCTGTTCCGCATGGCCGGTGGCGATGCCGGTCTTGCCGTGGTGCTGGAAGGCGGCAACCAGGGTTGGGATTCGACGCCCGATCCGCGTCTGCTGCAAACCATCACCGACGTGAACGGCAATGTGGATCCCTACGTGTGGGGTACCAGTTCGACGCCGGGTTCGGGTCACCGTTCCCGTTATGCGGGTACGGCCGAGCTGCGCATGCCGTTGCTTGAGCAACTCGTGATGGATACCTCGCTGCGCTACGACAGCTACAACGTCGACGGTCACACGGTGAGCCACCCGACCTACAACGTCGGCCTGGAATACCGTCCGCTCGATACCTTCCTGCTGCGCGGCCGCTACGGCTCCGCTTTCAAGGTGCCGACGCTGGCCGATGAGTTCCAGGGCCCCAGCAACTACTACAACACCGTCACCGACTACCTGAACTGCAATCGCATGGGCGTGCCGCCGGAGGTGGCTTCCGTCGCATGTAAGAACCCATACGACAACACGCAGTACAAGGGCCTGACCTACGGCAATCCGGACCTGCAGCCGATCACCGCGAAGGTGTGGAGTTACGGCTTCGTGTGGGCTCCGGTCGAGCGCATGTCGCTGGGCATCGACTACCTGCACTGGAACATCAACAACGAAGTCGCGCAGATCAATGCGGATCAGTTGTCCCGCACGCAGTACCTCTGCGACGTCGGCACGTACAGCATGTCCTCGCAGCTGTGTACCCAGGCGTTCAACCTGATCACCCGCGGTCCGGGCAACAACGGCCTGCTCGGCCAGATCACGAACATCACCACGCCCAAGTTGAATATCGCCAGCGAGGAACTCAACGCGATCACGGCGAACTTCAGTTACGTGCAACCGGTGGGAGCCTTCGGCCAGCTGGCGCTTGCGTTGTCCTATTCGGACGTGCTCAAGCACACCACGCAGGACTACGCGACGGATCCGAAGATCGACGTACTGCGTCACCCGGCGGCGTATCCGAACGGTACGGACTTCAAGAGCAAGGCCAATGGCTCGCTGACCTGGAGCAAGGACGAGTGGTCGGCAACGGTGTACTTCAACCGCTACGGCAGCTCGCCCAACTACGAAGCCACGCTGGTGGACAACTACACCGCGCCGGGCACCGGCAAGCTGGCGCCGTGGATCCTGTACAACGCGAGCGTCACCTACAATCCGCTCAAGAACCTCGGCCTCTCGTTGCTGGTGAACAACGTGTTCAACAAGATGCCGCCGAAGGATGACAGCTACGACGGTCTGACCAACTCGCCGTACAACACGGACAACTACAACGTGTTCGGCCGTGCGATCTACCTCGAAGCGAACTACAAGTTCGGCAGCAACCACTAAGCCGCCGGACATCGATGTGTCGAGGAACGGCCCCGCGTGTCGGGGCCGTTTTTTTGTTTCAGGCCGGCTGCTAGCGCTCGATCGTCACACCCGCCTGGGTCAGCAGGTCGAGCAGGGGGCCAAGCTGCGCTTCGTATCGCTTCCAGCGCTTCATCGACGTGCGGTAGATCGAGTTTCGTACCTGCACGGCGCTGGCGGTGTTGACGGGTGCCTCGTTCGCTTCGAAGCGAAGGCATCGCTCATCCCACGGCAGGCCGCAGAATGCCAGCAGCTCGCGCGAGCGTTCCTCCTGGTGGTCGACCAGCGCCTCATAGGAAACCTCCAGCACGCGTCCCGGCATCACTCGCTTCCAGTGAGCCATGATGCGTTCGAACTGGAGGTAATGAAAGCCGGTATCCAACAGATCGAACGAGTAGCCGTAGTACGACGACAGGGCAGCGAACAGTTGCCGGAAATTGCTCAGGCAGGTGTCCACCGGATCGCGTCGCAGGCAGATGATCTTCGCGTGGGGCAGCGCGTGCGCGATATGTCCCGCGTAGAGGAAGTTGTGCGGCAGCTTGTCGATGAAGCGCGGACGATGACCGGTCGCCGGCCGCGTGCTGGCGAGGTATTCGGAACCAAGCGTGGCCCAGTCGAGCTGCTGCGCACGGCGAACTGTATCGAGGTCGAACAATTCCGGCGTCGCGCTGCCGCTCAGTCGTTTGACCAGCACGCCGAAGTTCTGCAGCTCGCCGGCCGAATAGACGTCCGGATGGCTGGAGATGATCCGCTCGACCAGCGTGGTGCCGGAACGCGGCATGCCGATCACGAAGATGGGCTCGTGGGTCGGATCGCCGTTGGTGTGGGTCATCGGAAAGGGAAACGATTCGATCAGGGCATCGAAGATCGCCTTGTCCGCCGCGCGCGTGTAGCGCTCCATCGCCTTGCCTGGCGCCTTGCCTCGCGTCAGGCTGTCGAACGCGCGGGCATAGTCGCCGAGATCTTCGTATTCCTTGGCGAGTGCCATGTGTAGGTAGGTCTGCGCGTCTCCGTCACGAGGATGGCTTGCGGCGAGCAGCTCAAGTCGGGCCGTGTGGTTGCTGGCCGGCGCCTGCTTGCGCAGTTGCGCCAGCGTCAGATGCGCTTTCCAGAACGTGGGGTCGAGTGCGATGCAGGTTTCCAGCGCGCGCTCCGCGGCATCCATGTCGCCGTTCGCTACCAGCGACGTCGCCAGATTGAAGCGGTAAGCGGCCTGCCTGGGCTCCAGTTCGGAGGCAGCGCCAAACGCCTCTGCCGCGCGCTCATGGGCATGGCTTTGCGTGTAGACGGTGCCCAGCGTGTCGAAGCTAAACGGATCGCCGGGCTTCAAGGCCATGGCCCTGTCGGCGACAGCCAGCGCTTCTTTCGAGCGGCGCACCATCGCCAGGGCCTTGGCGAACTGCGCGGCGAAATCGGCACGGCCCGGCTCGAGATCGGTCGCCTTATGCAGCAGGCCAAGGGCATACGGCATGAATCCGAGTTCGAGCGACGCGATGCCGGCGATGTAGTAGACGCCCCCGTGATCGGGCGCCAAGGGAAGCAACCGGGCGGCAAGTTCGCGTGCGCGTTGCCACTGTCGCTGGTTGAAAGCCTGGACGAGCTGGGCGTAGAGGTCAGCCGGGTCGGTCATGGTATTCCGAGTCAGGATGCACGCGACCGATTCTACGGGACGGCGGTGGCGGAGATACCGTCCCTGGCGGGAAAGGATCAGCCGCCCGCCAGCATCGCCGCAATCTTCGCCATATGCGACTGGGCCGTCTCGCGCACCACTTCCTTGTCCGCCTCCGGGTCCTTGCCCTGCCAGTGCAGGTCGTCCTGCGGCAGCTCGTGCAGGAAGCGGCTGGGCTGGTTGCTGTGCACTTCGCCGTAGCGCTTGGTCTTGGCCGACCAGGACAGCGTGAGCATCTCCTTCGCGCGGGTGATGCCCACGTACATCAGGCGCCGCTCCTCGTCGATACGCCCCTCGTCGATGGCGCCGTCGTGCGGCAGCGTGCCTTCCTCGCAGCCGACGATGAAGACGAAGCGGAACTCCAGTCCTTTGGCGGCGTGCAGCGTCATCATGCGCACGGCATTGCCCGGTTCGTCGCGGTCGGCATGGGTGAGCAGGGCGAGCTGGGCGGCCAGGTCGCCGGTGGTGTTGTCGTTGCGCTGCATGGCGCGGAACCAGTCGGCCAGTTCGCGCAGGTTGCCCAGGCGGCGCTCGCGCAGCGTGGCGTCGGTGGTGCTGGCCGCCACGTGGGCCGCGTAGCCCGTGCGTTGCAGCACGGTTTCCACCAGGTCGGCCGCGCTCTGGTGCAGCGACGCGCTGCGCAACTCGTCCATCAGCTGCGTGAACGAGGCCAGCGCCGAGGCCGGACGTGGTGACAACTGGCGCAGCACGGCATCGCTGCGTGCGGCATCCAGCAAGGGTGCGTGACGTGTCTGGGCGATCTCGCCGAGTTTCTCCAGCGTGGTGGAACCGATCTCGCGCTTGGGTACGTTCACCACGCGCAGAAAGGCGGCGTCATCGCTGGGATTGGTGAGCAGGCGGAAGTAGCACAGCAGGTCCTTCACTTCCGCGCGATCGAGAAAGCTCAGCGCACCGGACAGGTGATAGGGCACGCGCGCCAGGCGCAGCGCTTTTTCCAGCGGACGCGCCTGGAAATTGCCCCGGTAGAGGATGGCGATGTCGTGCCAGCGCGCCTTGTGCTTTTCCGCCAGCGAGGCGGCAATGGCGGCCACGCGCTCGGCTTCGTGTTCGTTTTCCTTGCACTCCAGCACGCGGATCTGCGCGCCTTCCGGGTGCTCGCTCCACAGCTTCTTTTCGTGCAGATGCGGGTTGTGGGCGATCAGCTTGTTGGCCGCGCGAAGGATGCGCTTGCCGCAACGGTAGTTCTGCTCCAGCTTGATCACGCGCAGGCTGGGCCAGTCCTTGCCGAGCTGGTCGATGTTCTCCGGATTCGCGCCGCGCCATGCATAGATCGACTGGTCGTCGTCGCCCACGCAGGTGAAGCTGCCGCGCTCGCCGGCCAGCGCCTTCAGCAGCCGATACTGCGCGTCGTTGGTGTCCTGGTATTCGTCCACCAGCAGATAGCGCAGGCGTTCGCGCCACACGGTGCGGCATTCCTCGTCGCTTTCGAGGATGCGCAGCGGCAGGCGGATCAGGTCGTCGAAATCCACCGCATTGAACGCGTTGAGACGCGCCTGGTACAGCTCGTAGATGGTGGCGGCGTCCAGCTCGCGCGGGCTGCGCGCGGCGGCCAGCGCCTCTTCCGGCGACAAGCCCGCGTTCTTGGCGCGACTGACCAGGTTGCGGATGCCGAACAACACATCGGGCTTGATGCCCTTGGGCGCCAGTTCCTTGATGATGCCTTCGCTGTCGTCCGCATCGAGCACCGAAAAGCCCTTGCGCAGGCCGGCGCGCACATGCTCCATCTGCAGGAATTTCAGCCCCAGCGCGTGGAAGGTGCACACGGTGAGCGCCGCGGCGTCCTCGCTGCTGATCAGCTTGGCCACGCGCTCGCGCATTTCCTTCGCGGCCTTGTTGGTGAAGGTGATGGCGGCAATGCGCGAGGGTGCCAGCTTCTTGCGGGCGATCAGATACGCGATCTTCTGCGTGATCACCGAGGTCTTGCCCGAGCCCGCGCCAGCCAACACCAGCAGTGGCCCGTCACAGTGCTCTACGGCGGCCAATTGTTGGGGATTGAGCATGGTTGGCGCGATCGCTGGACGGCGCCCGATGGTAACAGAGCGCCCTCGCCCAAAGCAGGCTATGCTGCCTCCAGCCACGGGTCGCGCAGTGCCGCCACCCGCGCATCACGGGAGCGTGAGATGGGCAGACTGGCGGTCTTGGGCATGGTGATCCTGGTGCTCGCGTGGGCGGGGCATGCATCGGCGCAGCAGGCCGACGACGCCACCGACATCAAACGCAGCACCGAGCTGCTCGGCGGCATGGAATCGCCCCTGTTTGTCGACGCCCACAGCGACCTGCGCTATCGCAACAAGGGCATGGAGTCCTATCGCGAGGGTCGCCGTCGCGATGCCTTCCACTACTTCCGCCTGGCATCCCGCTATGCCGACAAGACCTCGCAGGCCCTGGTGGGCATCATGTACTGGACGGGCGATGGCGTGGCCAAGGACCGTGCGCTCGGCTACGCGTGGATGGACCTTGCCGCCAGTCGCGGCTATCCCGAGCTGCAGCGCCAGCGACAGCTCTACATGGATCAATTGAGCGATGCCGAACGCGCGAAGGCGGCGCAGCTGCGCCCGACACTCGATGCCGACTACGGCGATGTCGCCGGCGCCAAACGCCTCACCCTGGAGATCGGTTCCAGCCGCGCGCAGGTCACCGGCAGTCACGTCGGCTGGGTAGGCACCGTCACCGCTTCGTACGGGGACAACACGGTGCAAGACTTCAGCAAGTACGACAAGGCGCTGCACATGAACACCGCCGAGTACCTGCAGGTCAAGGACGTGCAGTGGGGGCTGCAGATGAACAGCCGTGTCAACGTGGGCGATCCCGAGCCCGTTGAACCGCCTAGGGCCAACTCGACGCGGCCGGCCGCGTGACCCGGCACGCCGCGGCGGCGGATCGATCGCCAGCAGGCTGGTGTTGTGGCTTGATCGAGCGTGTATGTCCCCGGCGTGTCTGGCTTTGGCCGCCCGGCAGCGTCGGATCACCAAGGAGAGCGTGATATGACCAAGGCAGTCCTGTGCAGTCTTTGTATCGCCATGCTGGCGGCCGCGCCGGGATGGAGCATGGCGCAGACATCGGATCCGGCCGCACATCCGGAGGACCTCAAGCAGCTCGGTGTGCTGGAGCAGGCGCTGGCCGAGCCCGGCGTGATCGAGCACCACTCGGATCTCTATTTCCGCACCCTTGGCGCAGACGCCTACAAGGCGGGCGACAAGAAGCGGGCGCTCGAGATGTTCACCTCGGCGGCGCGTTATGGCGACAAGCCTTCCGAGGCCATGGTGGCCACGATGTACTGGAACGGCGAGGGCACCGCGGTCGATCGTCCGCGGGCCTACGCATGGATGGATCTTGCCGCCGATCGCGGTTACCACGACCTGCTGATCCAGCGCGAGCTCTACTGGAACCGCCTGAGTCCGTCCGAGCGCGACGAAGCCATCGCGGTGGGTAAGCAGATCTACGACGAATACTCGGACGAGCGGGGCCAGCAACATCTGGCGGCCGAATTGTCCCGCGTCGCCCTGCAAGCCACCGGCAGCCACACGGGCTACGTGGGCAATGGCGTCGTTGCCCGCTCGCTGGGTGGGGTGGGCACGGCCTTTGGAGGCAGCGTCAGAGGCTACCTCAACGACAACAACATCACGCAGCTGAGCCAGTACTACAGCAGCGCGGCGTGGTCGGCGGACGACTACCTCCACCTGAAGGACCTGCAGTGGCGCTTCAAGGGCCCGCTGCAGGGGAATGTCGAAGTGGGCGCACCGTTGCAGTTCTCGCCCACGCCCGATTCGCCGCCGCGGGGCTGAACAATCCACCGCGCGATGTCCCATGGCCGGCGCCGCGCGGCCATAATGCGGATGGGACATGGCGTGGGGATGGGATGTGATAGAGGCGACTTCGGAAGTCCACGATCAGTGTGACGTGGTGGTGATTGGCGGCGGCCCTGCGGGTAGCACGGCCGCCACCTTGCTGGTGCGGCGCGGATATCGCGTCATTGCCTTGGAAAAAGATCATCATCCGCGCTTTCACATCGGCGAATCGCTGCTGCCGATGAACCTGCCGATCTTCGAGCGGCTGGGTGTGATGGACAAGGTTCGCGCGCTGGGCGTGTTCAAGCCGGGCGCCGATTTCGAAGCCGATAACGAGGAGGGCTACATCACCTTCGAATTCGCGCGTGCGCTGGGTCGCAGCCCGCCGCATGCGTACCAGGTGAGGCGGCAGGATTTCGATGAAATGCTGTTCCGCCATGCCGCGCAGAACGGCGCCGATGCGCGCGAAGGTCACGAAGTACGCAGCGTGGAAGAGCTTGGCACGCACGACTGGCGCGTGCAGGTAAGCCGCGACAACGGCGAGCCGTACAGCATCCGCGCGCGCTATGTGGTGGATGCTTCGGGCCGCGATGCCTTCCTCTCCAGCAAGAAGAAGCTCAAGCGCAAGAATGCCGAGCATCAGAGCGCGGCGATCTTCGGCCATTTCCGCGGCGCGGAAGCGCGGCCCGGCGAGCACGCGGGCAACATCAGCATCTACCGCTTCGATTACGGCTGGATGTGGATGATTCCACTGCCCGATGGCGTGATGAGCGTGGGTGCGGTGTGCTGGCCCGGTTACCTCAAGCAGCGCCGCGGCCGCACCACGGATTTCCTGCTGGAAACGTTGCGCCAGAATCCTGCCTTGTGGAAGCGCATCGAACGCGCCGAGTTGATCGACAACGAAGTGCGCGTGACCGGCAACTACTCGTACGACTCCACACGCATGGCGGGTCCGGGCTGGGTGCTGATCGGCGACGCGTTCGCCTTCCTCGATCCAGTGTTTTCCTCCGGGGTGTACCTGGCCATGAGCGGAGCGGAGCAGGCGGTCGCGGTGGTGGATGCCGCGTTGCGCGATCCTTCGCGCGAGGTCGCTCTGCAGCGTCGCCTGGAACGCCGGCAGCGCCGCGGCATGAAGCGGTTTGCGTTCTTCATCTACCGCTTCAACGGGCCGATCATGCGGCAGGCCTTCAGTTCACCGCGCAATACGTTCCAGATCGAGCAGGGCGTCATCTCGATGCTGGCGGGCGACGTGTTCGATTCGTTCAAGGTCTGGAGCCGCATCCTGGCATTCAAGGGCGTCTACCGCATCCTCTCCCTGCGCAACTGGAGTCGCTGGCGAGCCGATCGACACGAGCGCCTGGCGCAGGCCCGCTCGCAATTCACCGGCGGCACCACGCCGCTGGACAGCGAATAGGCGCTGAAGGCGACAGGGCAACCGGGTAACATCAGCGCCCCGCCACAGGAACCGTCATGGCCAAGCTCTATTTCTATTATTCGGCGATGAATGCCGGCAAGACCACGACCTTGCTGCAGAGCGCCTACAACTACCACGAGCGCGGCATGCGCACGCTCATCCTCACGCCGGCGCTGGACAGTCGCTACGGCGAGGGCGTGGTGGCCTCGCGCATCGGCCTGAAGGCGAATGCGGTGCGCTTTAGCGGCGAGGAGGACCTGCTTGCGCTGGTGCAGGGAGACATCGCGGCCCGCGGCCCGCTGCATTGCGTGTTCGTCGACGAGGCGCAGTTTCTCAGCAAGGCGCAGGTGTGGCAGCTGAGCGACGTGGTGGACAAGCTCAATATCCCGGTGCTCGCCTATGGCTTGCGCACCGATTTCCGCGGCGAGCTGTTCGAGGGCAGCCGTTACCTGCTTGCCTGGGCGGACAACCTGGACGAGATCAAGACCATCTGCCACACCGGCCGCAAGGCCACCATGGTGGTGCGCGTGGATGAACAGGGCCGTGCGGTGACCGAAGGCCCGCAGGTTGAGATCGGCGGCAACGACCGCTATGTCTCGGTGAGCCGCGCCGAGTTCAAGAACATTACGGAAGGGCACGGCAGGATCGAACTGCAGCAGCCGGTGCTGCCGCTGGGCGAGGGACATTGAGTCCTTCGCATCCCTCTAAGGAATGGTAACGGTATGAGCAAAATCCCTTTCCCCGCCTGGCAGCGCCCGCATTGGCAGTCCAGCAACGAACACATCCTGTTGCAGTTCTTCGTGTTCGGAAAATTCCAGTCAGGCCGGGCACCGTCGCTGGACTACGGCAGCGAAGGCCTGCCCGACGGCGTGGAGATGACCAGCCACAACCACGCGCAGCTGCGCCAATGGGATGGCTATCCGTTGCGTGGCAGTGTCGGGCGCATGTTCAAGGATGGCGCCCCCGAAGCCTACCGGCAGGCGATCGATGCACCGGAAGTATTGGTGATCCGCGGGCAGCTGCCCGACAGCACCGACACCGGTTATCTGCGCGATACGCTGGGCGTACTCGCCGCGCTGCTCGACATGGGTGGCGTGGCCATCCTCGATCCGCAAACGCTTAACCTCTATGACGCCGATACCTGGCGCCGTCACTTCGTGGTGCGCGATGGTGCCCCGATCCGCAATCACCTGTTGATCCTGCGCGATACCGAGAAGAACGGGAATTACTGGGTGCACACGCGCGGCATGCGCAAGTTTGGCCGTCCGGACATCAGTATTCGCAACATTCCCGAAGCCGATAGCGATCGCGCGGGTTTGTTGTGTGAGCGCCTGGTGGAACTGGAGGCGCTGGGGGCGCGGTTCGCCGAAGGCCAGGAGTTGGAGGCTGACGGGATGACGTTGGTAGCCACTCTGGGTGGCGGCCTGGAGGATGCGGATTTCAACAATACGTTTGTGGAGTTTCGCTGGCCGGAGTGATGCCTCGCTTTGCTCCCTCTCCCCTGCGGGGAGAGGGTTGGGGTGAGGGGGCAATCTAGCCTCATTGTGTGGACGTGCCACAGTCCTCTTCGCTCGTCATCCCGGCGCACGCCGGGATCCAGAGCCTCGGTGTTTAGTTGTCGCGTGTTCGCCAGCTTGCTCGCCTGCCGCGGGCTTCCGTGCCGCTGCCGCGGCCCGGGTCACTTTTCTTTGCTTGCCCAAAGAAAAGTAAGGCGGTCTCTAATATCAAGTGCAACACCCCTCTGGAGGTGATGCATGGGTCAGGACTACAACCATCTAAGCGCCGAAGAGCGAGGCGCGATCATGGTGGGCAAGGCACGCGGGGACAGCGCCCGGCAGCTGGCGATACTGCTAGACCGCTCGCCCAGCACGATCTCGCGAGAGCTGGCGCGTAACGGTCAGCGGGAGGCGTCGATGTGCCCTCGCCTGGGGCGTCCGAGGCTCGGCTATGACGCGCGTCGCGCCGGCCATCGGGCCCGTCGCTTGGCCCATCAGGCACGCCGGCCGCGTAAATTGCATCGTGAGAGCGCCTTGTGGCGTCTGGTGCGCCATTTGTTGGCCCGGCGCTGGTCACCGCAAGAGGTCAGTCGCACACTGCGCCGACAGCATCCCGACGAGCCGGCCAAGCACGTGTCTCACGAGACGATTTACACCGCGATCTATGCCGCTCCGCGCGGGGAGCTGCGGCGAGGGCTGGTGGCACTGTTGCGCCAGCACAAGTGCGCGCGCCGCCCGCGCGGCCAAGGCGCCAATCGGCGCGGCCGCATGCACGATCTGCCAAGCATTCATGATCGACCGCCGGAGGCCAATGAACGCTTGTTGCCGGGCCACTGGGAAGGCGACTTCCTCAAAGGCGCACGCAATCA
Source organism: Dyella kyungheensis (assembly GCF_049913195.1). Lineage (GTDB taxonomy): Bacteria > Pseudomonadota > Gammaproteobacteria > Xanthomonadales > Rhodanobacteraceae > Dyella > Dyella kyungheensis. The sequence goes on from NZ_CP183983.1 coordinate 268,897, forward strand.
GTCGTCGGTAGGCGTGCTGGTGGATCGACGCACGTTGTTTCTGAAGCTGGTGAAGATGGAAGGGTGCGCGGCCGAGGATGCGCTCAAGGGCTTCAGCCGGGCGTTCGGTCCGTTACCGGCGACGCTGCGTCAAACGCTGACCTATGACCAGGGCAAGGAGATGGCGCTGTACAAGACCCTCTCCAAACGCACGGGGCTGGCGATTTACTTCGCCGATCCACACAGTCCCTGGCAGCGCGGCATCTGCGAGAACACCAACGGTTTGCTGCGTCAGTACCTACCCAAAGGCACCGACCTGTCGGTGCATAGCCAACGCAAACTCGATGCGATTGCGCGGGAGATGAATCTGCGACCGCGGGCCACCCTCGACTACCACTGTCCGGCGGAGATGTTCATGCGTGCGCTGGGGCGCGATGACCTCGCCCAAGCGATCGATGATGCACTTCTAGATTGACACCGCCTAACCAAAAGAAAGGGCCCCCCGGATGACGCGCCTTCCGGGCCTGCGGCCCTCCAGGTGCGCGGGTGGGTTGCGGGGTTTTTCGACAGGGCATCCTGCCCTGGCGAAAAACTGGCCCGCATCCATGCGGGCCACCCTGCGGGCTTTCCTCCACCCACCCGCCGCGTCATACGGGGACCCCTGGGAGCCGAGAGCTGAGAGCTGGAGCCAAAGGGCTCAGGTCTACTGTGGGAGCGCACCCTGTGCGCGACAAACCTACGGAGCGGTACATCCCAGCGTGGCGGTCGCGCACAGGGTGTGCTCCCACAGTTCCCGCGAGTGGCCAGCTATTTCTGGCACTTTCCACACCAGAACGTCGAGCGCTGCCCCAACACCACCTGCTTCACCGGTGTTCCGCACACGCGGCAGGCCTCGCCCTCGCGTCCATATACCTGCAACTCGCGAAAGAAGTACCCCGGTGCGCCATCCGGATTGATGAAATCCCGCAACGTCGTTCCGCCGCGTTCGATCGCCCAGGCCAGGATGCGTTTCACCTCGGCCGCCAATCGCGCATAACGCGCTCGGGAAATCGAGCCGGCAGGCTTGCGTGGATCGATGCCCGCAGCGAACAGCGCCTCGCTTGCGTAGATATTGCCCACGCCCACCACGACCGCCTTATCCATCAGGAACAACTTCACCGCGGCCTTGCGCCCTCGCGACAGCCGCCAAAGCAGGTCGCCATCGAAATCGTCGGTGAGCGGTTCAGGCCCCAGTTCCGCCAGCAACTCGTGCGTTTCTCCCGCTGGCTGCCACAGCAGGGAACCGAAGCGGCGCGCGTCGGTGAAGCGCAGCACGCGCGGCCCTTCGGTCGCGGTGGGTTCCAGTGCGATGTCCACGTGGTCGTGCTTGCCGACCAGCGCATCGGGTGGCAGCACGCGCAGCACACCGGTCATGCCCAGGTGAAACAGCGCGCTGCCGATCTGCGTATGCAGCAGCAGATACTTGGCGCGCCGTTCCACCGCATCGATACGCTGGCCCGGCAGCTGCGTGGTGATCTCCGGCGGAATCGGCCAGCGCAGGTCGGGACGGCGCAACACCACGCCGGTGACGCGTCGTCCGATCACATGCGGGGCAATGCCACGGCGGGTGGTTTCGACTTCTGGCAATTCAGGCACTGCGTATCCCGGTCAGGGCTGGTGGATGCAACACGAACGCATCAGCTCCAGTCGTTGTGGAAGCTGCCTTGCTTGTCCACGCGCTCGAAGGTGTGCGCGCCGAAGTAATCGCGCTGCGCCTGGATCAGGTTCGCGGGCAGGTGTTCGGCACGGTAGCTGTCGTAGTACGCAACGGCGGACGAGAAACACGGCACCGGCACGCCGGCCTTCACCGCCGCCGCGACCACCTCGCGCAGGGCGCCCTGGTACTCGGTGGCGATATCGCGGAAGTACGGATCGAGCAGCAGATTCTTCAGCTGCGCATCGCGCTCGTAGGCATCGGTGATCTTCTGCAGGAAGCGCGCGCGGATGATGCAGCCGGCGCGGAAGATGCGTGCGATGGTGCCGTACGGCAGGTCCCACTGATATTCGTCCGACGCCGCGCGAAGCTGCGCAAAGCCCTGCGCGTAGGAGACGATCTTGCTCAGGTACAACGCGCGCCTCACGGCTTCGACGAATGCCTTGCGATCGCCATCGAACTTGCCCGTCGGCGGACCCTTGAGGATCTTGCTCGCCGCCACGCGCTCGTCCTTCAGCGCGGAGAGCAGGCGCGCGAACACCGACTCGGTGATCAGCGGCAGCGGCACGCCCAGGTCGAGCGCGCTCTGGCTGGTCCACTTGCCGGTGCCCTTCTGCGCGGCGCGGTCGAGGATGATGTCGACCATCGCCTTGCCGGTGTCCTTGTCCTTCTTGGCGAAGATGTCGGCGGTGATGCTGATCAGATAACTGTCGAGCTCGCCCTTGTTCCAGTCGGCGTATACCTCGGCCAGTTCCTCGTTGCTGAGGCCGAGCACGTGATGCAACACGGCGTAGCTCTCGGCGATCAGCTGCATGTCGCCGTATTCGATGCCGTTATGCACCATCTTCACGTAATGGCCTGCGCCGTTTGGGCCCATATAGGCCACGCAGGGTTCGCCATCGGGCGCACGCGCGGCGATCTCGGTGAGGATGGGAGCCACCAGGTCATACGCTTCGCGCGGGCCGCCCGGCATGATCGACGGACCGTGCAACGCACCTTCCTCGCCGCCGGACACGCCAGTGCCGATGAAGTGCAGTCCCGCCGAGCTCATCTCGCTCTCGCGGCGCATGGTGTCCTTGAAGAACGTGTTGCCGCCGTCGATGACGATGTCGCCCTTGTCGAGCAGCGGTTTCAACTGCGCCAGCGTGGCGTCGGTCGGTTCGCCGGCTTTCACCATCAGCAGGATGCGGCGCGGCTTCTCCAGCGAGGCGACGAAATCCTCGAGCGTGTACGCCGGCACCAGCTTCTTGCCGGGATTCTGCGCCACGACTTCATCGGTACGCTCGCGATGCCGGTTGTAGATCGACACGGCGTGCCCGCGACTTTCGATGTTCAGGGCGAGGTTGCTGCCCATCACGGCCATGCCTACTACGCCGATCGCCTGCTTGCTCATGTCGTCGCTCCTGTCGAGGTGTGCAATCCCATATGGGGAGTCTGCTGGACGGTGCAAGGTACGCCCTGGCAGGGCAGCAGTGGGTGAAGAGGAGCGGGCGTGCCATACCTCGCACCATTCACTGCTTGAGCTGCTTGGCCTCGCTGGTGGCGCCGCGCGGCGTATAGCGCACGGATATCAACGCGACGCGGTCGCCCACTCGCACGTAACGCTGCGGGCCGGTCACCGAGGTCTCGCCAAACTCCAGCCGTTGGCCATCCAGCGTGAGCACCGCCACGGGCGTGGCCAGCCCGATCTTGGCGGGATCGAAATCGTCCAGTGGCCGCCAGCTCAGCACGGCAGCGGCGGCCGTATCGGCCAGTTCGCTCAGGCGGCCATCGTCGGCGCGCGTGGGGGTGCCATCGGTGCGCCACCAGTGGCCCTCGCGCAGGGCGAAGTGTTCGGTGGCGCCGCTGCCGATGGCGAGCGCCACCGAGTCCACGCTCGACGGATCGAGCCTCAGCAGCGTGCCGGTGGCCTGCGCACGATCCTGTCGCCACTGCCAGACGGTCGCGGCCAGCAGCGCCACGATGCCGATGGCAAGCCAGGCACGTTGTCGATTCGCCCGCTTCATGCGCGACGACGGCGCCAGACGATGAAGCCGCCGATCAACAGCAGCAGCAACGGCAGCACCACCAGGAAGCCCAGCGTCACGATGCTCAGCTGCGCCTGGGTGATCTGCAGCAGGCGGTCCGGAGCGCCGCGCGGCGGCAGGTTGACGAGTGCGTCGTCGCCCAGCAGCCAGTCGAAGATGCGTTCGCCCAGCGCGCGGTTGCCACCGTTGCCGAGGAAGGTGTTGGAAAGGAAATCGCCATCGCCGATCACCACCACGCGCTGCTCGGCCTTCTCAGGACTCGGCGACAGGCGGCTGAGGGCAAAGCCGAAATCCAGCGGACCCTTCAGTTCGCCGGCGCTGGCGTCGAACTGGATCGACGACGCCTGCGTGTTGTCGATCGGCTTGAACTCGGTCCAGCTCTGCGCGCTGGAGCGCAGGAACGGTGCCACCTTCCAGTCGGTACGCGCGGCCATGGCCAGCGCGGATACCTGCGGGAACAAGGTGGTCAGCTGGAAGCCGCGCGTGATCGCGTGTTGCGGGTAATCGCCCAGCGCCAGCATGCGCGGGTCCTTCAAGCCGAGCGCCGCGCCCTGGCCGTCGACCAGCACGCCCGGCAGGATGCGGATGCCCAGCGCATCGGCCAGCGGCGCCAGATGCAGGTCGTCGTTGCCCGGCTCGCTCAGCCACAGCAGGTTGCCGCCGTTGCTCACGTAATCGCTGAGCGCTTTCACGGCGCCATCGGGCAGGGCCAGTTCGGGACTCGCCAGCACCACCAGGTCGGTGTGCTGCGGCACCGCCGTGACCTGCGCGAAATTCAACGGCACCGCGCGCATGCCGCGGCCTTCCATCTGCGCCATGAACATGCCGAGGTCGGCATTGCCCTTGTCGTCCGGCTTGCGCTCGCCGTCGCCGGAAACGAACGCGACGATGCGCTCGCCACCACGTGCCAGACGTTCCAGCGCATTGGTGAGGCTGCGCTCGGAGAGTTCATCCAGGCGCTGCTCGCGGCCCTGGTAATGCAGGATCAGCGCACCATCCACGGTGATGCCCAGCTCGCGCATCGCGGCCGGATCCTGCTGCGGATCGACGAAGCGGACGGTGAGATCGGGCTTCACACGCGAGTAGCGCTCCACGAAGCCGGCCACGGTGTGGCGCAGGTCGCCCTGCGGATTGGCATAGCTGACGATGTCCACCGGGCCGTGCAGCGCATTCAGCACGGCGCGGCTTTCCGGCGAGAGACTCGCGCGTCCGCCGAACGTCCAGTCGCTGACACGGTCATGGCGGGTGGTGAGATAGCCGACGGCGCCCGCGGCCAACAACAGGCCCAGTGCGAATAGCCATCCATTCACGTGTCGGAAGAAGCGCGCCATCAGCCACGCTCCTTTTCGGCAGCCAGCCGTTGTGTCGCCAACGCCAGCGCCACCGCGATCACCAGCAGGAACCACGCCACATCGGACAGCGAGACGAGTCCGCGCAGCATGTCCTCCAGATGGCCGCTGAGTGCCAGCCAATTGAACACGCCACTGCTGGCCCCGGCTTTCTGCACGGCGATGTTCACGCCGGCCAACGCAAGGCCGATGGTGAGCGCGATGGTGGCCGCGATCGACGCATGCGACGCATACGCCGAACTCGCCACGCCGATGGCTGCCAGCGCGGCGAGCGTCAGCAGCGCGCCCAGCGACGCCGCGGCGAGCTTGCCCCAGTCGAGCGCGACGCCATGCGCAAGACTCAGCGGCATCGCCAGTGCAAGCGCGAGCCACAGCACCAGCCACACCATCAGCGCGAGATATTTGCCCAGCACGATGCGCGAGGCCGGCAGGCCGGCGGCGAACCACAGCGGCAGCGTGCCGTTGCTGCGCTCGCCGGCCAGCGAGGACATGGTCAGCAACGGCACGATCACCAGCGCCAGTTCCACCACGCCGAACGGCAGGATGCCGCCGGTGAGGATGCTGCTGAGCATCGGCACGCCCACCAGGTCGCTGTAGCCCGGGCCACCGGGCAGGGCGGCGAGCTTGATCTGCCCGGCGAGGAAACCGCCCAGCAACAAGGTGAAGCGCCACGCCAGTTGCGCCAGCGTCAACGCGGCGAGTACCCAGGCAAGCGGACGAACGATCAGGCGGCGCAGCTCCAGCCGCGTCACGGCGAGCACACTCATGCGGCCTGCACCTTGTCGTTGCCGTCACCGCGCAGGGCGATATCGAAGAAGGTCTGCTCGAGCATCTTGTGGTCGCCGTCGGTGATGGGGCCGTCGTAGCGCAGCCGCCCCTCGTGCAGGATCGCCACGCGATCGCAGGCGGCCGTGACTTCGGCCAGCAGGTGCGTGGAAAGGATGACGGCGGTACCGGCCGCGGCCTGTTCGCGGATCACCCCGCGCAACGCGGCCACCTGCACCGGATCGAGCGCGTTGGCCGGTTCGTCCAGCACCAGCAGCGACGGTTCGTGCAGCACCGCGCAGGCGAGGCCAAGGCGTTGGCGCTGGCCCTGCGACAAAACGCCGGCCAGCCGACGCGAGAGGGCGCCAAGTTCCAGTCGCTCGACGATGCGCTGGCGTGCCTTGGCCAGCGTCGCGCCACCCAGGCCGCGCAGGCGGCCGTGGGCGTCCAGATGTTCCGACACGGTCAGTTCCGGCCACAGCGGGGCACGTTCAGGCAGCCAGCCGATGCCGCTTTGTGCCAGCTCCGGCTGCTGCAGAAAGTCCTTCCCGTTCAGCTTGATGGCACCGCTGTCGGGCGTCAGGGCACCGGCAATCATGGCCAAGGTGGTGCTCTTGCCGGCCCCGTTGACCCCGAGCAAACCCAGTACCTGTCCCGCGTCCAGCGTAATGCTGAGATCGGCGACGGCGGGTCGCCCCGCGCGATGTCGGGTTATGTGATCCAGTTGCAATACAACGGTAGGCGCGGTCATTGCATGATTGTCAGTGCGGCCCCAATTTCATACAACCGGGAGAGGGCGCGAGTGGGCGGCACAGCACATTAACTTCCGCACCGCAAATGGGTGCGACAATATTTTGCTGGTCCATGCTGGCGGGTACGGAAACCCCTCGTTTAGACTGAATTTTCATTACCTTGGGTGTTTCCCCATGCTCGATGCAGTACTCAACTTCTTGTCCAACGGCCTGACGCATGCCGGTTGGCTGACCATGCTGATCTACATGCTGGTCATGACCCAGCTCACCATCTTCACGGTGACGCTGTACCTGCATCGCTGCCAGACCCATCGTGGCGTGGATCTGCACTGGTCCATTTCGCACTTCTTCCGCTTCTGGGGCTGGCTCACCACGGGCATGGTCACCAAGGAGTGGGTGGCGGTGCACCGCAAGCACCACGCCAAGGTCGAGACCGAGGAAGATCCGCACAGCCCGCAGATCTACGGCATCAAGAAGGTCTTCTGGGATGGCGTGTCGTTGTACCGCGACGCCAGCGAAGTGAAGGAAGACCTCGAGAAGTACGGCCGCGGCACCCCGGACGACTGGATCGAGCGCAATCTCTACGGCGCGCATCCGTACTGGGGTCCGACCCTGATGCTGTTCATCAGCTTCGCCCTGTTCGGCGTGATCGGCGCTGCCCTGTGGGCCGTGCAGATGATCTGGATCCCGTTCTGGGCGGCCGGCTTCGTAAACGGCATCGGCCACTGGTGGGGCTATCGCAACTTCGAAAGCGCCGACACCGCGACCAACCTCATTCCGTGGGGTTTCTGGATCGGCGGCGAAGAGCTGCACAACAACCACCACGCCTTCCCGAGCTCGGCCAAGTTCGCCCTGCGCAAGTGGGAGTTCGATATCGGCTGGGCGGCGATCTGCGCGCTGCGTGCCGTGGGTCTGGCCAAGGTGCTGCGCGTGGCGCCGACGCTGGACATCCGTCCGAACGTGCACCTGCCGGATGCCGAGACGCTCAAGGGCGTGCTGACGCACCGCTTCTCGGCGATGACCGACTACTACCGCAACGTGATCATGCCGACCCTGCGCGACGAAGCGCAGCACGCCGGCGACAGCATCAAGTCGGTGCCGCGCCGCATGCGCCGCGCGCTGGCCGATGGTGGCCGCTGGCTGGACAGCGAAGGCCGCGACCGCATGCAGGCTGTGTTGGCCAAGCGCCCGACGCTGAGCACGGTGTGCGATTTCCGCAATCGCCTTGCCGCTCTGATGGAGCAGCGCGGCGCCGACCAGGCGCTGAAGGGTCTGCAGCAGTGGATTGCCGAAGCCGAGCAGAGTGGCATCCGCGCGCTGCAGGAATTTGCCGGTCGCCTGAAGAGCTATTCGGTGGCGAACGCGTAAGCGCTGTCGCTGATGGAATGAAAAAGCCCGCCGAAAGGCGGGTTTTTTTTATGGGGCGACGACAACCTGCCGAGCTGGCGCCTTGCTCCCTCTCCTCGGCGGGGAGAGGGAGAAGTGAGGTCCATCGCGGGACGATCTACTGTAGGAGCGCACCCTGTGCGCGACAAACCTACGGAGCGGTACATCCCGGCGTGGCGGTCGCGCACAGGGTGCGCTCCCACAGGAATATGCGCGGGCTAATCGATGAAGCGCCAGGCCTGCTCCGGTTCGGGCAGGCGGCATTGCTGGCGCTTGCCGAACAGGCGGTAGCGATGGCGGGCGAGCCAGCGATACGCAGGGTCGCGCAGTGGTCTGGGAACCAGACGCAGTGCGCTAGCAGCTGCACGCCACCGGCCGCCCAGGCGGTCCAGGACGCGTGCGATGGCATCGGTATCGCTGTAACCGTGTCCGCCATCGACCAGCAGGAAGGAAGATGGATCGTCAGGAGACAGGCCGTGCGCAAGCAGCAAGGCGCGCCCTTGGGTCCCTTGCATGGCCGCCAGCCTGAAGCAGCCGCTTCGATCGTGACGCAGGATGAAATCCACCCAGCGGCTGCACAGCACGCATACGCCGTCGAACACGATCACGGGATGATCGAGTTCAGCGGACATGGTCGATCTCCAGCCAGCCGCGATAGGCGACCAACTGTCCCAGCAAGGGCAGGTGCACATCGATCTCGAAGGTATAGCGGCCATCCCGTGCGCCGCTGCGCGACAGCACCTGGCCGCAGAGCGCGCGCGGCAGCGGCAGGCCAAGCAGGGTGACATGGTGCAGTTGCCAGTCGATGGCGTTGTCGTCGCAGCGCAAGGTGAAATGCAGTGCCACGGGGCCGAGTCTCTCCCGCAGTGACGTCGATCCGTCGGGATGCAGGGTCGAGCGCATGCAGCCGCGCGCGAAGCGCCGAGTCCATTGTTCGTGGGTGGCGTGACGCTCGATGGTGAGCGCGATGTGCTGGCCTGGGCCGGGCTCGGGCAGGGTCAGCAGGCGCCGCAGCAGTCGGGCGAACGCGTGGCGCGCACCGTCGACGTCGGCCTCGCCGCTGGCCTGGATCACCGCGCCCTCGGCGTGCATGCATTGCACCGCTGGCGCCAGGCAGGACCAGCCGGTGGTCTCCAGCAGCGAATGGAACAGGGCGGTCGGTGATGACATGGCACGCCATCATCGGAAAGCGGGTGGACGAGAGCAAGCGTGCGCGTCTTGCCTGCGTGCCGTCGCCAGGCACGGGCCCAACAAAAAACCCGCCTCGCGGCGGGTTCTTCGTGAAAGCGTCAAACAAACCCTGCGGGCTTACTTGATTTTGCCTTCCTTGTAGATCACATGCTTGCGAACCACCGGATCGTACTTCTTGAACTCGAACTTTTCCGGGGTGTTCTTCTTGTTCTTCTGCGTGGTGTAGAAGTGGCCGGTGCCGGCCGAAGAGATCAGGCGGATCTTGTCTTGCTTGCTGTTAGCCATGGCTCAATCCTCAGATCTTTTCGCCGCGGGCGCGCAGGTCGGCGAGGACGGACTCGATGCCGTTCTTGTCGATCGTGCGCAGGGCATGGTTGGAAACGCGCAGCTTCACCCAGCGGTTCTCGCTCGGGACCCAGAAGCGGCGCTCATGCAGGTTCGGCAACCAGCGGCGGCGAGTTTTGTTGTTTGCGTGCGAGACGTTGTTACCAGTCTGCACACCCTTTCCGGTGACTTGGCAAATACGGGCCATGATGACCTCCTGTTAGGCGCCCAAAGGCGCGTTTGCCACCCGTTAGCCAGGGCGGCATCGGCCCAGCGGCACAAGGCCTCGCGATGCTGGAGATGGTGCTTTTCGTGGTCTGCCGTAAGGCCCGCATCGCGTGGCGGACGTGCCCGACGAGTCGGTCGGCATGGACGAGCCGGCTATTCTCCCAGAAAAACAGGGCGGTGCGCAATCTTTGGCCAATTCGGGGATGCAGGCGCATGGCGGGCCGCGGGGATGTATGGAACAATCAAACCCTTTGCGTTTTCACGCACCGAACACTTACGAGGAATACCCCATGGCAGACGTCTCCGCCAACGGCCAGGCCGGCCAGCCCCAGCTGGTGCTGCAGAAGATCTACATCAAGGACGTGTCCTACGAGGCACCCAACGCTCCGCAGATCTTCCAGGAGGTCGGCGAAACCGATCTGCAGCCGCAGGTCCAGCTGAACCTGGGCCAGAAGTCCGCCGATATGGGCAACGACCTGTACGAAGTGGTGCTCAGCCTGACCCTGACCTGCTCGCTGAACGACCGCACCGCCTACCTGGCCGAAGTGCACCAGGCCGGCGTGTTCGGCATTGCCGGGTTCTCGGAAGAAGACCTGGCCGGCATCCTCAACAGCTACTGCCCGAACCTGCTGTTCCCGTACGCCCGCCAGATGCTGTCGTCGCTGGTGCTGGAAGGCGGCTTCCCGCCGTTCCTGCTGCAGCCGATCAACTTCGATGCGCTGTACGCCGAACAGCAGCGCCGCATCCTCGGCGGCAGCGCCGTGCCGACGCTCAACAGCTGATCCAAGGCGTTGCTCATGGTTGAGCGTCCAACCCTGGCCGTACTCGGTGCCGGTTCCTGGGGCACCGCGCTGGCCGCTTTGGCTGCCCGCAATCAGGTGCCGACCCGGCTGTGGGGGCGCGATGCCTCCGCGCTGAAGGCAATGGAACAAACCCATTGCAACCAGCGTTACCTGCCCGACGTCGAGCTCCCGCAGGAACTGGTCTACGAGGCCGATCTGGCTGCCGCCCTTCGCGGCGCCCAGGTGGTGCTGATCGTGGTGCCGAGCCACGCGTTCGCCTCCATGCTGGAGGAGATCGAGCCGTACCTGGAGCCGGATGCCCGCATCGCCTGGGCCACCAAGGGCTTCGAGCCCGGCACGGGCCGCTTCCTGCACGAGCTGGTGGCCGAGCGCTTTCCGGGTCGTCCGGCGGCGGTCGTCACCGGGCCCTCGTTCGCCAAGGAAGTGGCCTCGGGCATGCCCAGCGCCGTCACCGTGCATTCGGACGACGACGCCTTCGCGCATGAAATGGCGCTGGTGCTGCACGCGCCGAACTTCCGCGCCTATTCCGGCAGCGATGTGCTCGGCGCCGAGCTGGGCGGTGCGATGAAGAACGTGCTGGCCGTGGCCACCGGCGTGGCCGACGGCATGGACCTGGGCTTGAACGCCCGCGCCGGCCTGATCACCCGCGGCATGAACGAAATGCTGCGCCTGGGCATGGCGCTGGGTGCGCGTCCGGAAACATTGATGGGCCTGGCTGGCTTGGGCGATCTGGTGCTGACCTGTACCGGCGACCTGTCGCGTAACCGTCGTCTCGGTCTGGCGCTGGGTCGCGGCAAGGCCATCGACGAGGCCGTGCGCGAGATCGGACAGGTGGTGGAAAGCGTGCTCACTGCGGACGAAGTGGCCCGGCTGGCGGCGAAGCATGGCCTCGATCTGCCCATCAGCAGCGGCGTGCGCGCCGTGCTGCACGGCGAGGTGACGCCGGCCGAAGGGCTCAAGTTGCTGATGAGCCGTGAGCAGAAGCCGGAGTATCCGCGGGGCTTGTTCACGCCGGCGGCGTAAGCCTTTGGTCCGTTCACGCTGAACGCTTCACAGATACCTGTCATCTCTGCTTTGAGAAAACCGGAGCGTGAGACGCGCACGCACGCAAGACCCTTGCTAAGCTGAATCTTTTGGTCGCCCTGGACCGAATGCGCATGCAGTCACCGGACGATAAACGGCACGAGCGTTTGACCTCGCCACACGACGACGGCGGCAGCGAACCGCTGCCCGGCGTCTGGCGAAAGCTGCTGGCGTTACCCGCCCCGATCGTGCCGCCGGAGCCGCAGGTACTCGGCTTCTTCATCGACGTGGTGCCCGAGGAAGGCGTGCCCTACGCCCACGTGGACGTGGCGCCCGTGCTCCTCGCCATGGCCGAGCAGGGCCGCTACGTGCGCCCCGCGCCGCTGGACAGCAAGCATCTCTCGCAGCAGCCGCTGCAACCCCACGAACAGCGCCTCGCCGCGACCGTGCTCGGCCTGCCGCAGACGCTGCGCAAGAGCCGCAGCTACGCACGCCTGGCGGGGCATGTGGGCGATGCCCTGCTGGCGGAAATCCTGGACACCACGCCGTGCTTCCTCGGCGGCCTGGCGGGCCTGCGGCTGTCGCGTGGCAAGGGTCATCAGCTCAACTGGCAGTGGCACCTGGAAAACGACGGCAGCCAGCGCCTGCAGCCGTGCATGCCGACCAACCATCGCGTGCTGCGCATCGATGCCCTCTGGTATCTCGACGCCGAGCGCGCGGAGATGGGCCACCTGGATGCGCCGCTGGAAGAAACGGCATGGCTGGACCTGCCGGCGTTGAAGCACGAATACGCCCAGATCCTGCGCAACGCACTGCCGCATAGCCGTCTCTCGCATCGTCTGCCGCTGCCACAGGTGCTGGGCGAAATGCGTCGCGCGGAACTCGCGCCCAAGCCAGTGCTTACGCTGCACGCGCTCACTCGCCACGCGCGCCTTGCTGCCGGCACGCCACCGCTGGCCTATGCGCGCCTTGCCTTCGACTACGCCGGCGAGCGCCTGCCCGGCCGTGGCGGTGAGCCGCTGGTGCGGCGCGTGCGCAACGGGCATCTGGTCGAAATCATCCGCCGCCGCGCGGAAGAACTCTCGGCGATGGAGCAGCTCGAACGCGCCGGCCTCACGCCGGGTGTGGATACCGAAGGCCTGCCCTGGGATCTGGCCGACACGCTGCCCGAAGACGCCTGGCTGTTTCCGGGCAAGGGCTACGCGGGTGCGCTGGAAGTGAACACGCCGGCGCGCTGGCTGGCGTTGCGGCCCAAGCTGGAAGCGGACGGCTTCGTGCTCGATTACGCACCCAGCTTCCCGTTCGAAGTGCTTGAAGGTCCGGTGCGCTGGTACGGCAACGCGGTGGAAGACACCGACGACCACGCCTTCGATCTGGAAATCGGCATCGAAGTGGAAGGCAAGCGCCACAACCTGCTGCCCGCCGTGGCGCAGGCGCTGGCCGATCACCAGTTGAACCTCAGCCCGGTACCGAACGAACCGGAAGACGCCGTGTGGTACGCGCCCGTCGACGAACGCCGCCGCGTGCCGGTTCGACTGAAGGAACTGCGCGGCTTGCTGGCGCCGCTGGCCGAATACCTCGAGCGTCCGCGCAAGAAACTCCATCTGCCGCGCGTGCAGGCGGGCCGTCTGGAAGAGCTGGTCGAAGCGCTGCCTACCGGCGGCGAACTGGTCGCACCCGATGCACTGCGCGGCTTCACCGCGCGCCTGCGCGACGCCGCCGAGCGCGCCAGCGACGTGGTGCCCGATGGCCTCACGGTCGAACTGCGCCCGTATCAGCGCGAAGGCCTGCGTTGGCTCAATGCGCTTGCCGAAGCGGGCGTGGGCGGCGTGCTCGCCGACGACATGGGCCTGGGCAAGACGCTGCAGCTGATCACCCATCTGCTCTCGCTGAAGGACAGCGGCGCGCTCACCGAGCCGGCGCTGGTGGTGGTGCCCACCAGCCTGATTCCGAACTGGCTGGCCGAAGTGGCCCGCTTTGCGCCCGCGCTGCGCGTGCTGGCGCTGCACGGTCCGCAACGCAGCGGCGATTTCTCGCAGATCGCCACGCACGATTTGATTCTCACCAGCTACGCCTTGCTGCCGCGCGACGTGGTGTCGCTGCGCAAACAACCGTTCTCGCTGATCGTGCTCGACGAAGCGCAACAGGTAAAGAACCCGCGCACGCAGGCGCGCCGCGCCGTGCTCAGCCTGCGCGCGCCACGCTGCATCTGCCTCACCGGCACGCCGCTGGAAAATCATCTGGGTGAACTGTGGTCGCAGGTCGATCTCTCGGTGCCGGGTTTGCTGGGCGACGAAGGTGCGTTCCGTCGTCACTACCGCGTGCCGATCGAGCGTCATCGCGACACCGAATGCCAGGATCGCCTCAACCGGCGCCTCGCGCCCTTCATCCTGCGCCGCACGAAGTCGCAGGTGGCGAGCGAGTTGCCGCCCAAGACCGAGATCACCCGCCGCGTGATCCTCGAAGGCCGCCAGCGCGAACTGTACGAAAGCCTACGCCTGTCGCTGGCCGAAGAGCTGCGTGAGGTGATCGCGCAGCGCGGCATTTCGCACAGCGGCATCGTGGTGCTCGATGCGCTGCTGAAGCTGCGACAGGTGTGTTGCGATCCGCGCCTGGTGAAACTGGAAGCGGCGCGTGGCGTGCGCGATTCGGCGAAGTTCGAATTGCTGATGGACATGTTGCCTGCGCTGCTCGCCGAAGGCCGCAAGGTGTTGCTGTTCTCGCAGTTCACCGAGATGCTGAAGCTGATCGCGCACGAGCTCGATCGCCACCGCATTCCGTACGTCACGCTCACCGGCGAAACGCGCGATCGCGCCGAACCGGTGCGCCAGTTCCAGGAAGGCGAAGTGCCGCTGTTCCTGCTGTCGCTGAAGGCGGGCGGCGTGGGCCTCAACCTCACCGCCGCCGACACGGTGATCCATTACGACCCATGGTGGAATCCTGCAGCGGAAGCGCAGGCATCGGATCGTGCCCACCGCATTGGCCAGGACAAGCCGGTGTTCGTGTTCCGCCTGATTACGGGCGGGACGGTGGAGGAGCGCATCGAAGAGCTGAAGGCGCGCAAGGCGGAGCTGGCCGAAGCGGTGCTTGAGGGCGGGGGCACCCGCGAGAAGTTGAGTTTCGATCAGTCGGATCTGGATGCGTTGTTGGCACCGGGTTGATCTTTGTTTTCTTTAGCGCGTTTTCCGCCGCTGCTTCTAGCGATGCACCGCACTTCTCCCTCTCCCTGCCGGGGAGAGGGGCGGGTGCTCGCGCGAACCTGTGTGCTTTCTGTGGGAGCGCACTTGTGCGCGACAGTCACGCCTGGGTGTATCGCTCCGTCGGCTGTCGCGCACAAGTGCGCTCCCACAAAATTCTTGTACGGCTGGTGCACTACATCGCCTGGCTAATCCGCAATAGCGCATCCACCGCTTGGTGCTACTGCGGCGTACTTGCGGGAACGTGTGTGATTTTCTGTGGGAGCGCACCCTGTGCGCGACAGTCACGCTGGGATGTACCGCTCCGTAGGTTTGTCGCGCACAGGGTGCGCTCCCACAAAGGTCTTTTGCACCTGGCGCTACATCGCCGGCCCTTGATCACAACAGCGCGCCCACTGCCTGCTGTTATTGCGCTGTGCTCGCGGGAACGCGTGTGCTTTCCTGTGGGAGCGCACTTGTGCGCGACTGCCACACCTGGATGCATCGCTCCGTCGGTTTGTCGCGCACAAGTGCGCTCCCACAAAATTCCTTTACGGGTGGCGCACTATTCTTTCGAGTGGTGCACTACATCGCCGGCCTAGTCCGCAACAGCGCATCCACTGCCTGCTGCCATTGCGGCGAGCCTAGTGGCGATTGCGGAGCTTCCTGCCCCAGCTTGTGCTGCACGGCGCTGTTCCATTCCGATGAACCGCGATCGGGGCCGTGGCCGTCGTCGCTGATGTGCAGGCGGTCGTCGACCCATTGGTACCATTGCGGCGAACCGAGCTCGGCATTGTCCGGCGTCGCTTGCGCAGTCGCTTTGGGTTGCGGTGGCTTCTGATCGGGTGGCGGCGACGAGGGCGAGCACGCAACCAGTAGCGCGAGTGGGAGCAGGGCAAGGAAACGGCGCATGAGCCCTCCGGTAGTGCGAATCCTTCCCCGAGACTAGCGCAAGTGTCTGCGCGGCGATGAATCCGCGGCAAACATAAAAGGCGAGTTAAGAGCAGCAGTGAGAAGTGAGGAGTGAGAGAAGAGCAGGTCCGCACTTTTCTCACTCCTCACTTCTTTTCCCTCACTCGTCGCTCTCAGCTGCGCGCGACCACTTCGTCGATGTGCTTGAGCAGATCCGCCGGATCCTCGTAGACGCGGAACGCGCCCGAATCTTCCAGCTCTTCCTGCCCATAGCCACCCGAGAGCAAGCCGACGCCGAGCGAGCGTGCGCGCTGCGCGGCGAGCATGTCCCAGATGCTGTCGCCGATGACCAGGCTGTAGTGGATGTCCACGCCCAGTCGTTGCGCTGCGGTGATGAACAGATCCGGATCGGGTTTGGCATGGCGCACCTGGTCGCGCGTCACCACCGGCACCTTGGAGGGATCCACCCCGAGCGCTTCGAGGTTGTGCGCCGCCGTGGTCATGCGCCCGCTGGTGGCGATGGCCCAGGGAATCTGTGCGTCGGTCAGGAAAGCGAGCAGTTCGCGCGCACCGGGCAGCGGGCGCACCGAGCCTTGGGTGGCCTGGCGGTTGTACGCCTCGGCATGCCAGGTGCGCAGGCGCGCCAGTCGTTCCTCGGTGATCTCGATGCCGGTTTCGCGCAGCAGGATGTTGGCGAACAAGCCGCCGCTCATGCCGATCTTGCGATGGATGCGCCACACCGACAGTTCCACGCCTTCGCGATCGAGCGCCTCCTTCCAGGCCAGTACATGCTGGTAGACGCTGTCGACCAGGGTGCCGTCGAGGTCGAACAGGAAGGCGGTATCGCTGCGTGCCATGGGAGCGCTCGAGCTGGGGAGGTCGATCAAGCGTAGCACCCGTGTCGGCAGCCCCCGGAAAATGTGATGCATCGCACGTTGTGGTGTAGGGCCGTTTGTCCGCTGACAGAAAACCTCGCGCTGGCTGCCTAACGTGTGGGTCGTCGAACGAGCGCATCCAGCCGGGGGGTGGAGCGCACGTCGCAGCGGGGCGCGGTCGTCAGACCGCGCGTCGCCCTTCGCGACCATCACCACGTGGACATCCCCGGCAGATCGCACGCGCGACGACCATCATCGCGAATAGGGGAACTTCATGAAGACGAACAGGTGGCTTGCAGCCGCAGGCGTGGCGACGTTCATGGCCATGGGTGCGGCGAGCGCGCAAGAGGGATATACGCAACTCACCTTTACCGGCGCCGTCGTACAGGAGGCCTGCACCCCCGGCGCACCCCTCGGTGCGCGGGCTAGCGTGAGGAGCTGCGGCAGCGGCAGCACGCGCTCCGTCTATACGGAGAACACGGCAAACGCCCAGCGCGCCACGGGCGTCGCCATGCTCGACTACTTCGTCGATCGGCCCGACGGTGGCCGCAAGGTCGTGGTGACGCGTCAGTACCTTTGAGTGCCAGCCAACGGCTGGCCCCAAGGTCAGCCGTTGTTGGGCACCAGCGCCTTGCCGGCGTCGAGCACGGCCAGCGCGGCAGCGCCGAGCAGGCCCGGGTCCGGATGCATCATCGCCACGGTGGGCACCTGTTCCATGGTTTCGCGGAAGCGGCCCTTGGCCTCGAAGCGCTCGCGGAAACCGCCATGCTTCAGCCACGGCAGCAGGATCGGCAGCATGCCACCGGTGAGGTAGACGCCGTCCCAGCCGCCCAGGTTGAGGACCAGGTCGCCCGCCACGCTGCCGAAGATGCCGGCCAGCGTTTCCACCGTGCGCACGCACAGCGGATCGGTGCCTGATTCGGCGCGTGCGGTGATGTCTTCGGGCGTGTATTCCTCCGGCGGCTGGCCGGCGATGTCGGCCAGGGCGAGGTAGAGATTCACCAGGCCGTTGCCGCAGATCATGCGTTCGTTGGAGACGCGGCCGAAACGCGCGTTGAGGCGATGCAGGATCTCCACGTCTTCGGTGGTGTGCGCAGCGAAACCGGCATGACCGCCTTCGGTTTCCAGCACCATCCAGCGACCGTCGCGGCGCATCAGGCCGGCCACGCCCAGTCCGGTGCCCGGACCCACCACCACGAACGTCTGCTGCTCGCGCGTGCCCAGCGACGGCATCGGCTGCGGGCCGACCGAGGAAAGCTGGTCGTGCGTATGCAGCGGCACGGCCATCGCCTGCGCCGCGAAATCGTTGACCAGGTGCACCGCTTCCATGCCCAGCTCCGCCTGCAACGCATGCGCGGCGACCTGCCAGGGATTGTTGGTGACCTTCACCGTCTCGCCGTCGCTGACGCGGCCGGCCGCGGCGATGATCGCGCGCGTGGCGGTGAGGCCGGTGTCGGTGAAGTACTGGCGCATGGCTTCGGCCAGCGAGTCGTGATCCTTGACGCGGTAGCGCCGCACGCTGTCGTCCATCAACGGGTTGGCGCGGCCCGTATCAGCCAGTGCAAATCGCACGTTGGTGCCGCCGAGATCAGCAAGCAAGGTCGGGGCGGCACGGGCTGGTGTTCTCATGGACGGTCCTGCACTTGGGGAGACGGTAAGCGTGACTCCCTCGGGCTTTTTCGTCCAGTACTGCGCTGCAGCGTAGACCGTTTTTTTTCGCCATTCGCCGCCGCATGGCCGGACTTCTGGGCGTCCAGACAGGTCCGGCGCACACGATCGCCGCGGGCGAGCGGTTCGCCCGCGGCGGATGCCGCCGATCAGGCGCCGATATAGGCCGCCGGCGTCGCGTTGAAACCGGCCTTCACCTGCTTGGCGGTGTCATCCGCAAGCACTTCGGACTGGCCGTGCTCCAGTGCATCCAGCGCACGCTTGGCGATGTCGGCCGCGCTGGTCTTGGGGCCATCGACGTGGCTCGCCATGTCGGTGTCGATATAGCCGGCGTGGATGCCGAGTACCTGCGTGCCCTGCGCGCGCAATTCATTGCGAAGGCTGTTGGTGAGCGCCCAGGCGGCCGCCTTGGAGACGGAGTAGGCGCTGGTGCTGGGCAGGCTCAGCCAGCTCAAGGCGGACAGCATGTTCACCAGCGCGCCGCCGCCGTTCTTCTTCAGCACCGGGGCAAACGCCACGCTCAGCGCGTGCACGCCGTAGAGATTGGTTTCCATGATGCGGCGCAGGTTGCTGTCGCCGTTCTTCGCATCGAGCAGCGCAACGTCGCCAGTGATGCCGGCGTTGTTGATGACGATGTCGACGTCGGAAGCCAGCGCGGCGGCGGCTGCGATGTCCTGCGCGTTGGTCACGTCCAGCTTCACCGGCACCACGCCGGGCAGGGTGACGGTGGAGGGATCGCGCGCGCCGGCGTAGACCTTGCGTGCGCCTGCTGCCAGCAGGGCCTTGGCGAAGGCGAGGCCGAGGCCGCGGTTGGCGCCGGTGACGAGAACGGTTGAACCTTGGATTTTCATGGCGAATGTCCGATGGAGGAGGAGGGGAGCGCTGATCATTTTGAATGACGATCATCATATAAAGGATGGCGGGCGGCCTTTCAAGGCTACGACGACAAATTTTTTGCAGGTCGCGCTCTTCACGCCGTCGTCACGAAAAGTCACTTGCATTCCGCAAGTTACCCTTTATATGATGATCATCATCTGAAACGAAGGTTCGCCAGCGTGCACCGCACCACCGCCGAAAACATGCAATGCCCCGTCGCCCGCGGCCTGGACCGCGTCGGCGAGTGGTGGAGCATGCTGATCCTGCGAGACGCCTTTTACGGGCTGAGCCGCTTCGACGATTTCCAGACCAGCCTGGGGATCGCGCCCAACATCCTCAGCCGCCGGCTGGCCACGCTGGTGGAAGCGGGCATGCTCGAACGGCATCGCTACAGCGCCCGCCCGGTGCGCTACGAATACCTGCTGACCGAACGCGGCCGCGATTTCCGCCCCGTCCTGCTGTCGATGATGGCGTGGGGCAACCGCCATTTCGCGCCCGAGGGCCAGGCCCTCGAGTTGATCGACAAGCAGTCCGGCCAGGTGGTGGAGCCGGTACTGGTTGATCGCCTGAGCGGCGAACCGATCACCCCTGAACGCCACGAAGTGCGCCCCGGCCCTGCGGCCAGCGAGCGCATGCGTGCGCGCATCGCTTTCAGACATTCGCGCGCACAGGCGCGCCAGACCCTTTCCGATACCAAGCCTCCGGAGTCACTCCCATGAATGCCGTTACCGTTGCCGAGCGCGCGGACAGTCCCGCCGTTGCGGAATCCACGCCACGCAGCAAGAAGAAATCGCTGGTGCGTCTGGCCATCGGCGCAGCCGTCATTGCCGGCGTCGTCTATGGCGGCCACTGGTGGAGCGTCGGGCGCTTCATCGAAGACACCGATGATGCGTATGTGGGCGGCGACGTCACCGTGATCGGTCCGAAGGTGCCCGGTTACATCACGCAGGTCGCGGTGACCGACAACCAGGTGGTGCATGCCGGCGACCTGCTGGTGAAGATCGACGATCGCGATTACCGTGCCGCGCTGGCCAAGGCCGATGGCGCCGTCGCCGCGCAGCAGGCGCTGCTGGCCAATCTCGATGCCACCGAAAATCTCCAGCTGGCGGTGATTCGCCAGGCGCAGGCCAGCGTCGCCGCCGCCGCTGCCGAAACGCAGCGCTCGCGCGATGACGAAGCGCGTTATCGCGATCTTTCCAGCCGCTCGGCCGTGTCCATCGAAAGCGCGCAGCGAGCCGATGCCACCTACAAGACGGCGCGCGCCGGTTCGGACAAGGCGCAAGCCGCGCTGATCGCCGCGCAGCGCCAGATCGACGTGATCGAGTCGCAGAAACTGCAGGCCCGCGCAGCATTGCAACAGGCCAAGGCCGAGCAGGAGATCGCCCGACTCAACGAGGGCTATACCGAACTGCGCGCGCCGGTGGATGGCGTGGTCGGCAATCGCCGCGCACGCACCGGCGCCTACGCCGCGGCCGGCACGCAATTGTTGTCGGTGGTACCGGCGCACGGTCTGTGGGTCGACGCCAACTTCAAGGAAGACCAGCTTGCACGCATGAGCGCGGGGCAGGCGGTGGAAATCCGCGCCGACGTGATGCCGGGCCGCGTGTTCCACGGCCGCCTGAGCAGCCTCGCGCCCGCCACCGGCGCGCAATTCAGCGTGCTGCCGCCGGAAAACGCCACCGGCAACTTCACCAAGGTCGTGCAGCGCGTACCGGTACGCGTGGTGCTGGACAGCAAGGATGATGCGCTCGGCGTGCTGCGCCCGGGCCTGTCGGTCGTGGCTGAGGTGGATACGCGCGGTCGGGTCGCCTCGCCATGAATGCCAGGGCGGCCAGCATGCCGATGAGTGGGCCGATCGATCCGGCCATGCTCAGCGTTGCGCAGAAAGTGTTCGCCTTCGCCAGCATGTGCGTGGGCATGTTCATCGCGCTGCTGGATATCCAGATCGTGTCCGCTTCGTTGCGCGACATCGGTGGCGGCTTGTCCGCAGGCGCGGATGAAACGGCCTGGGTGCAGACCAGCTATTTGATTGCCGAAATCGTGGTGATCCCGCTGTCGGGCTGGCTGTCGCGGGTGATGTCCACGCGTTGGCTGTTCGCCGCCTCCGCGGTGGGCTTCACCATCACCAGCATGCTGTGCGGCATGGCCTGGGACATCAAGAGCATGATCGTGTTCCGCGCGATGCAGGGTTTCCTGGGCGGCTCGATGATCCCGATGGTGTTCACCACGGCGTTCGTGTTCTTCCAGAACAAGCAGCGCGTGATCGCGGCGGCCACCATCGGCGCCATCGCTTCGCTGGCGCCCACGCTCGGGCCCACGCTGGGTGGCTGGATCACCGATCATTCGTCGTGGCACTGGCTGTTCTTCATCAACCTGGTGCCCGGCATCTTCGTTGCGGTGGCGGTGCCGATGCTGGTCAACATCGACCGCTCGGATTACTCCCTGCTGCGGCATGCCGACTACCTGGGCATGGTGTTGCTGGCGATCTTCCTCGGCTGCCTGGAATACACGCTGGAAGAAGGTCCGCGCTGGAACTGGTTCAGCGACCAGGTGATCCTCACCACGGCGTGGCTGTCGGGGCTGGCGGGCGTGGGTTTTATTGCGCGCAGCCTGACCTACGAACATCCGGTCGTCGATCTGCGCGCACTGCGCGATCGCAACTTCGCGCTGGGCTGCTTCTTCTCCTTCGTCACCGGCATCGGCCTGTTCGCCACCATCTATCTCACGCCGCTGTTCCTGGGTCGCGTGCGCGGCTACAGCGCCTTGCAGATTGGCGAGGCGGTGTTCTCCACCGGCGTGTTCCAGATCCTCAGCATTCCGCTGTACACCTATCTGGCCAAGCGCTACGACCTGCGCTGGATCATGATGGCGGGCCTGGCCATCTTCGCGATCTCGATGTGGGACTTCACCCCGATCACGCACGACTGGGGCGCGCACGAACTGCTGTTGCCGCAGGCCTTGCGCGGGATGGGGCAGCAGCTGGCGGTGCCGCCGGCGGTCACGCTGACGCTGGGCGGCCTGGCGCCGCAACGGCTGAAGCTGGCCTCGGGCCTGTTCAACCTGATGCGCAACCTGGGCGGCGCCATCGGCATCGCCGTGTGCGCGACCATCCTCAACGATCGCACCAACCTGCATTTCTATCGACTGTCCGAACATCTCAACAGCAGTAACGAGGCGATGAACGGCTGGCTGGCGCAAACCACCGGCCACATCGCCGACCTCGGGCAGAACATCGACGACGCCACCGGCGGCTCGTTGCGGCAGTTGTGGCTGCTGACGTATCGCGAAGCGCAGACCTTGTCGTATGCCGACGCTTTCCTCGCCATTGGCCTGTGCTTCGTCGTCGCCACGGCGATGGTGCCGCTGATGCGCAAGGTGGCGCCGCCGGCTGCGCCTTCCGCTGATGCGCACTGAATTCCCTTCTTATCTCCGAGACATCACGATGACTACCTCGATTTCGTCCTCCGACGCGTCACGGTCAACGTCGCGTCGGCACGCGTTCCGCATGGGTGCCGTCGCGGCTGCGCTGATCGGTCTGGCGGGTTGCACGGTCGGTCCGAACTACGTGCGCCCCGATGTGACGGCCAATGCGACCTATGCCAGCCAGTCGCAGCTGCAGGCGCGCGATGCTACGCGTGCCGCACCCGCGCTCGACGCGTGGTGGCAGGGTTTCGACGATCCGGAACTCACCCGCATCATCAGCCGCGTGATGAGCCAGAACCTCGACCTCGCCGCTGCCATGGCGCGTGTCGACCAGGCCCGCGCCGCGGCACGCGAAGCGGGCGCGCAGCTGGCGCCGCAAGGCAGCCTCGATGCGCAGGTGGCGCAGGAGCATCAATCGACCAAGGGCGCGCTGGGCGAGATCGCCAGCCAGTTTCCTGGTTATCAGCGCAGGCAGACACTGGAAACGCTGGGCGTTGGTGCGAGTTGGGAGCTGGATATCGCCGGTGGCCTGCACCGCGGTGCCGAAGCGGCCAACGCCGAAGCGCAGGCGGCGGAAGCGAACCAGGATGGCGTGCGCATCTCGGTGGCCGCCGAAGCAGCGGACAGCTATTTCCAGGTGCGCGGTGCGCAGGAACGCCTCCGCCTCGCGCAACAACAGATCGATACCGAAACACAGCTGCTCGAACTGGTAAAGGATCGCCTGGCCGGCGGTTTGGCAACGTCGCGCGAAGTGGCCCAGGCGCAGGCCCTGGTGCTGCAGGCCAAGACTACTTTGCCGCCGCTGCGCATCACGCTGGCGCAACAGCTCAATCGTCTCGATGTGTTGATGGGTGCGGCGCCGGGCACGTATGCCGCCGAGTTGAAGGATAGCCCGCAAAACTTCACCGTTCCCGTGATCGGCACCGATGGCGGTCCCGAGATGCTGCTGCGCCGCCGTCCGGACGTGATCGCGGCGGAGCGCAAGCTCGCTGCCTCCAACGCGCGCATTGGCGTGGCGGTGGCCGAGTACTACCCGAAGGTTTCGCTCGGCGGCCTGCTCGGCTTCGAGACGCTGCAGAGCGGTTCGCTGTTCTCCGCGCAGGCATTCCAGCCGCAGGCCGTGTTGGGACTGCACTGGCGCTTGTTCGACTTCGGTCGCGTCGATGCGGAAGTCGCGCAGGCCAAGGGCGCCAACGCGGAAGCGCTCGCGCTGTATCGGCAGTCCATGCTGCGCGCCACGGAAGACGTGGAGAACGCAATCGTGTCGCTGGCCGAACTGGAAACGCAGCACCGCGATCTCACGCTGGAAGTGCAGGCCCATGTGCAGGCGCGCGACGCCGCGCAGGATGCCTACAAGGGCGGCGCAGTGAGCCTGATCGAAGTGCTGGACGAAGATCGCCAGCTGCTCACCTCGCGCGACCAGCTGGCGCGCGTGCATGCCGATGATGCGCGAGCGGCGGTGGCGACGTTCCGCGCGCTGGGTGGCGGCTGGTCGGGCAGCAACGAGGTGGCGACGCGCTAAGCGACGCCCCGCCTGACGCCTAGTCCTCGGTGGGAGCGCACGCTGTGCGCGACTGGCCAGCGCGATGCGCATCGCTCCGCCTGGTCGCGCACAGGGTGCGCTCCCACAAAAGATAGCCACGCACGGTCTATTTGTCGGTCACTGACGTGCCGGCCTGTTCTTCCGCGGTCGGCCCCGGCGCATCCGAGCCCCGCACGCGCGGATCGTACGTCGTCATCGTCGGTTGGCCGACGGGTGGCTTGCCTCGCAGCTCGGTCACCTGGTGAGCCGAAACGGCACCACCGCGATTGCCCCAGCTGGCGCGCACGAAGGTAACGATATCCGCGATCTGCTGATCGTTCAGTCGTTCGCGGAACGCCGGCATGCTGAATTGCGTGGGTGCATCACGGCCCGGCGGCATAGTGGCACCGTGCAGCACCAGGCGAATGGCTGAGCCGGCGTTCTCGCCGTTGAGCACGGGATTGCCGGCCAGCGCCGGAAACACCTGTCCGTAGCCGCGACCATCGGTGCGGTGGCAGGTCGCGCAGTTGTCGACATAGAGCTGCGCACCCGGCGCGCTGACATTGCCGCCATACAGCGCCGTGCGCGTGGCCTCGTTATAGACCACCGCCTGTTCCTCGCGCGCCGCGGGCAGCGACTTGAGGAAATGCGCCACGGCGGCGAGATCCGCATCGTTCATGTACTGGGTGCTGTGCTCCACCACGTCGCTCATGCCGCCGAAAACGGCGCTGCGATCCGTACGGCCGGACTTGAGAAGGGTCACCAGCTCCGCTTCGGGCACGCTGCCCAGGCCGCTCGCCAATTCGCCACGCAGGCTGGGCGTGACCCAGTTGTCGTTGGTGCTGCCGCTGAGGTACTTGGAGCCGCCCGCCGTGCCCAGCGCTTTCTCCTGCAGCGTGAAGGCACGCGGCGTGTGGCAGGCACCGCAGTGTCCCAGGCCTTCCACCAGGTATTGGCCGCGCGCCATCGTCGCGTCGGCGGTGTCCGCCGCCTGCATCGGGCGCACCTTCGGCGCGAACAGCCAGCGCCAATAGGTGAGCGGCCAGCGCATGGAAAGCGGCCACGCAATGCCTTCGGCGTGGTTGTCCTGCTTCACCGGCTGCACGCCCTGCATGAAGTACGCGTACAAGGCCTGGATATCCTGATCGTTGACCTTCGCATACGAGGGATAGGGCATGGCTGGATAGAGCGTATGCCCTTCGGCGTCGATGCCACGGCGCACCGCGCGTTCGAACTGTCCGTAGCTGTACTTGCCGATGCCGGTGTCCGGATCGGGCGTGATGTTGGTGCTGTAGATGATGCCGACCGGCGACTCGATCGGCAGGCCACCGGCATAGGGTTTGCCACCGGGGGCGGTGTGGCAGGCGGCGCAATCGCCAAGGCGCGCGACATACTCGCCTTGCTTGACCAGATCGGGCGTGATCTCCGCGCCTTTGGCCGACGCATCGCCACCGCCGCCGGGAAACAGCATGGCGGCCATCCACACGATCAGCAGCAGAATGAGCAGCGCGACGATGACGCGCCACAAGCCGCCACCACGTCGACGAGGCCTGGCGAACGTGTTCATGCCTGCACCAAGGGGCCGGGGTTCTTGAGGTAGGTCTCACGAATGGCCTTGACGGACATGTAGGTGAGACCGCCGATAAGGCCGGTCGGGTTGTAACCGATGTTCTGCGGGAAGGCCGATGCGCCGGTGACGAACACGTTGTGCACGTCCCAGTTTTGCTGGAAGCGGTTGAGCGCACTGGTTTCCGGCGACGCGCCCTGGATCACGCCGCCGGTGGTGTGCGTGGTCTGGTATTGGCGCACGTCGTAGTGGTCGCCGGGTTTGCGGATCGTCTGCGAGGTCTGCCGAGGCTTCATCGCATCGGCGATCTCCTGCGCGCGGTCGGTGAGGAAGCGCGTCATCTTGTATTCGTTGTCGTGCCAGTCGAAGGTGATGCGCAGCAGCGGCAGGCCGAAGGCGTCCTTGTAGGTCGGGTCGAGATCGAGATAGCGGTCGCGATACGACATCACCGAGCCATGCGTCTGCACGCCGGTGGTATGCAGGTAGCTGTCCTTGGCGGCGCGCTTCCATTTCTCGCCCCACGCCGGCGTGCCCGGCGGCACCAGCAATTGCTGGATCGGCCGGCCACCCGTCTGCCCGCCGAGGATGTAGCCGCCCCCCACGAAACCCTGCGGACCGTGGTCGAAGTGATCGGAATTGAACTCGTCAATGATCACGTTGCCGCCGGAGCCCGCACCGATGAACGGATTGATCGCCACGTCCTTGTCGTAGAAGACGTTGACGTTGCTCATCATCTGGTACGCGTAGTTCTTGCCGATCACGCCCTTGCCGGTGTTCGGGTCGTACGGCGCGCCGATGCCGGACATCAGCATCAGGCGCACGTTGTGCATCTGGAACGCGGCCACGATCACCAGGTCCGCCGGCTGCTCGACCTGCTGGCCCTGCGCGTCGATGTAGGTGACGCCGGTGGCGCGCTTGCCGCTGGAATCGAGATTGATCTTGGTGACATGGCTGTGCGTGCGCAGTTCGAAATTCGGCTTGCGCATCAGCACCGGGAGAATCGTGGTCTGCGGCGATGCCTTGGAATACATGAAGCAGCCGAAGCGCTCGCAGTAACCGCACAGA
Source organism: Dyella kyungheensis (assembly GCF_049913195.1). Taxonomy (GTDB): domain Bacteria; phylum Pseudomonadota; class Gammaproteobacteria; order Xanthomonadales; family Rhodanobacteraceae; genus Dyella; species Dyella kyungheensis. Next base: position 295,501 of record NZ_CP183983.1, read on the forward strand.
TTGCACGGCCCCAGACGCACGCCGTGCGGATTGGTGTATGGCCGCGACGCGTTGGAGGAGGGCTGCGGGAACGGCTTATAGCCTTTCGAACGCGCCGCATCGGCGAAAAGCTGGGCGCCGTAATTGTTCTTCACCGCAGGGTTGGGATACTCCTTCTTGCGCGGTCCTTCGAACGGATTGCCGCCTTCCTTGATCTCGCCGTTGATATTGCCCGCCGTACCCGAGGTGCCGCACAGGTATTCGAACTGCTCGAGGAACGGTTCCAGTTCGTCGTAGGTCACGCCGTAATCCTGGATCTGCATATCCGCCGGCATGAACTTCGCGCCGTAGCGCTTGCTGATATGGCTCTGGAATTCCAGGTCTTCCGGCGAGGGCCGATAGTGCTGGCCGTTCCAGTGGATGCCTGCGCCGCCCACGTTGTTGCCGAGCAGGAACGAGCCGTACTGGCGATACGGCACCGCCGTCTCGTTGAGGTTGTGGCGGATCGTCACCGTCTCGCGCGCCAGCGGCTGGAACAGCTCGCCGCGGATGCCATAGGCCAACTCGTCGGCGTTGTGCGGATAGGTGAAGTCGGGCGAGGTGTCGCGATACGCCCCGCGTTCCAGCGCCAGGATCTTCAGGCCCGTATCGGCCAGTTCCATGCCCATGATGGCGCCGGTCCAGCCGAAGCCGACGATCACCACATCGACCGGTTTCATCCGGATCATGATTTCGCCCCTTCGATCGAGACCGGTCCGAGCGGATAGACCTTGCCGGGTTGTTCGATCCAGTCGGCGTAATCGGCGCGGGCGCCAGGAAAGCCGATCATCTTCCACGCCGCCATCTGCTTGTTGCCGCCGTACATCGGGTCGGCGAAGTAGCCTTCCTTGGTATTGGTGAGCAGCTGCGCGAAGAACGTCGCGGTGGGAATGTCGTCGAGCTTGATCTCGCCTTTTTCCAGCTGATGCAGGATCGCGTCGCGCTGGTCGGCCGGCAAAGCCGCGAAGTTTTGCTTGTGCTGTTGCTGGCACCAGCCGTCGATGGCGGCGATGCCCTTGCGGTAGAACTCGCGCGGCGTGAAGCGCAGCTGGTAGCCGAGCGTGGGCACCGCATCGGGCACGAACGGCCCCTGCATGTACCACAGCGAGCCGTGGCCGTAGGCCGCTTCCATCTGGCGATCGAGGAATTCCGGAACGCCGGCTTCGACGGCACCGGGGCCATCCTCGTTGGCGGGAATCAGTCGTTCGACGGCGGCCTGGAGGAATTCCCACTCGGGCGCCGTGAAATAGCGTGGCGAGTACCCGGAGCCGGCCGTGCCTGCCGGAGCGGCAGTGGTGCCGCTTTGCGTCTGCGCTATGGCTGATGTTCCGAGCAGGCTGACCGCGGGAACCGCTACCAGGGACTGTCGCAAAAAGTCGCGACGTGAAGGCGAACTGGGCTTGCTCGACATGACACTTCCCGTAGCACACGCGCCGTGCGTCCGGACATGCTGCCGCGACAGGTGAAAGCAAAACGTGAAGGTTTGTTTACAGCACGAAGGCGAGATGCGGGTGTCCGGAGAAAGACATTTGGATGCCTACATAGCTCTTTTGTGGGGGCGCACTTGTGCGCGACATGCGCGGAGCCGAAGGTTGCTGTCGCGCACAAATGCACTCGTCGCCCACCGAGCTATCATGGCTCAACCCATCATGGCGACATCGCATGGACAACTCCCGCGAGCAACGCCTGCTGCGCCTCTCCATCGGCGTGACTTTTCTGGTCGGTGTCGCCTGTATCGCGGTGGGTCTGCTGATGCGCTCGCAGGCCATCGCGTTCGATGGTTTCTATTCGCTGGTCGATGTGGTGCTTACTGCCGGGTCGCTGGTGGTCTCGCATCTGGTTACCAGTGAAGGCAGTCGACGCTTCCAGTTTGGGTACTGGCACCTGGAACCGCTGGTGCTGGTGTTCAACGCGGCCGTGCTCACCGCGATCTGCAGCTACGGCGGCTTTGCGGCCCTGCATGACCTGTTGACCGGTGGCCACGAGCTGGCGTTCGGTTTCGGCGCGGCGTTTGCGACAGCCATGGGCGTGGTGAGCCTGGTCATGGCGCTCTACATGCGACGCCAGGCAAGAGCGTTGGGTTCGGTGCTGCTGCAATTGGATGCCAAGGGCTGGCTCATCGGCGGCTGCATCAACATGGCGGTGGTGGTGGGTTTTGCGGTGGCGGCGATCATGCAGGGCGGACCGCTCGATCACTGGACCCGCTACATCGACTCCGCCGTACTGCTGCTGTTGATCCTCGCGCTGCTGCCGTTGCCGCTGGGCAGCCTGTGGCATGCGCTGCGCGAGGTGCTGCAACTGGCTCCCGATGCGCTCGACCAGCGCGTGCGCGATGTGATGTCGGCGATGATTCGAGAGCGGGGTTATCTCGACTTCACCAGTTACGTGGCGAAGATCGGCCGCATGCGCTTCATCGACATCCATATCCTGGTGGAGCCCTCCCGCCCGCTGGGCGACATGGGCGATGTCGATGCTGTTCGGCATGAGATCGCCACGCGCCTGGGCACCGATATTCGGGCGGAATGGCTGACCATAGTGTTCACCGGAAAGCGGGAGTGGATGTGAGCGCCAATCTCCCTGTAGGAGCGCACCTTGTGCGCGACGAAGCGCTGCGAAGTACCTCTCCGTAGGTTTGTCGCGCACAGGGTGCGCTCCTACAAAAAAGGAGCTTCGGCTAGCTGCGCTTCTGCAACCAATCACCGAACGCTTCAACACCTGGCTGCGCGCGGGCTCGGCCTCGTTGAATAGCTCGTGATACAGCGGGTCGAAATAGCGGGTGGTGACTTTGATGGCGGCCCATGCGTTCGAAGAGAAGGGTGGATCCTCATTCTCCCCTGTAGGAGCGCACCCTGTGCGCGACGAAGCGCTGCGAAGTACCGCACCGTAGGTTTTTCGCGCACAGGGTGCGCTCCCACAAAAAAAGGAGCTTCGGCTAGCTGCGCTTCTGCAACCAATCGCCCAGCTGCTTCAACACCTGGCTGCGCGCAGGCTCAGCCTCATTGAACAGCTCGTGATACAGCGAGTCGAAATAGCGGGTGGTGACCTTGTTGCCGGCCCAGGTGGCCGAGGAGAAATCGCGGCTGCCCGACGGGTTGACCAGCTTGTCTGCGCCGGCCACCAGCAGCAACGTAGGCACGGTGAGCTTGGAGGCGTCCGCTACCGAGGCGTCGCCCGCGCGGAAGATGAAATCGGCCAGTCGCGGCGTGACCCAGCCGTGGCGCAGCGGATCGGCGCGATAGGCCGGCTCCACCTGCGGATCGTGCGAGAGCTTGTTGAACGGCAGGCCGTTGGGCATCGGCAGGTTGGGCAGGGCCTTGGCCAGCGTCGCGGCCAGCTTCTGTCGCCATGCCGGTTCCCACGTGCGCAGGGCAGGCGAGGACAGCACCAATGCCGGCGGCTGCACGCGGCGGTCCAGCACGGTGCGTGCGGCCACCAGGCCGCCCATGCTGTGGCCGAGCAACAGCGGCCGCTTCGGCAGGGACTGGGCGTAATCGTTGTAGACGGTGGTCAGGTCTTCCAGCAGATCATCCGGGTGCGCCAACGCGCCGCGCCGGCCGGGGGTCTGGCCATGGCCGCGCTGGTCGTAGCTGCGCACCGCGTAGCCGCGGGTGTGGAACCATTGGGCCATCCGCTCGTAGCGACCGCTGTGTTCGCCCAGGCCGTGCACGATGAGCACCGCGTCGTGCGCCCGGCTGCTCGGCCAGTCACGCACGAACAGCGGCTGGCCATCGGCCATGCTGAGGAGCTGGGAGCGTTCGCTGCCGTGGTCACCCGGGTGGTTCACATCGTTCACTCGACGGTAAAAGTCCGCATTCTGCAACAAGCGGGGTGTGTTTTGCGCCTTGCAATGGGTTATCGCGGAATACCGGTGGCGGCGGCACCGCTCTCAAAGCTCGTCATTCCGGCGCAGGCCGGAATCCAGGCGCGGTGCATTGCGATTGTCGCGACGGTTCGGATCGGCCTTTTATGGCGGCCCCGCGAAAGCCGCACGGCACCGCCCTTACGCTCGTCATTCCGGCGCAGGCCGGAATCCAGGCGCGGTGCGTTGCGATTGTCGCGACGGTTCGGATCGGCCTTTTAGGACGGCCCCGCGAAAACCGCACTGCACCGCCCTTACGCTCGTCATTCCGGCGCAGGCCGGAATTCAGGTGCGGTGCGCTGCAGTCGTTGCGACAGTTCTGATCGGCCTTTGATGGCTGCTCCGCGATAAGCATATGCATCGCACCTGGATTCCGGCCTGCGCCGGAATGACGAGCGGTGGGGCCAAAGTAAAGGGGAGCGACAAGTCGCTCCCCTTCTTCGTATCGCATGGCCAGCGGTCAGGCCGCCAGCACCATCAGAAATCCGCCCGAAACTCCACGCCAATAATGCGCGGGTCGTTGACGAACGCGGTGCGGTTGTTAAAGTCGATCGCGCCGGTGATGTACTGCTTGTTGGTGATGTTGCGGCCGTACAAGGCGATCTCGCGCTTGCCGAAATCCCAGTTGTAGCCCACGCGCACACCGCCCTCGAGCGCCGGCTTGCCGCGGAATTCCTCCGAGTCGTACAGGAAGAAATTCACTTCGCTGCGGTAGCTCCAGTCGGTATAGACGAAGAACTCGCCGCTCTCGCCGTACGGGATGCCGTAGCGCGCGGTGAAGTTGCCGATCCACTGCGGTGCGTTCGGCAGCGGGTTGCCGTTGACCAGCGCATTGCCGTCCGCATTGACCGGATCGAGCACCGTGCAGCCCGAGCCGCACACGGCCACGGCCAGGCTCGGATCGTCCAGCTTGGTGTGGTTGTAGCTGCCGCCGGCGGTGAGGATGAAGTTCGGCGTCACATAGGCTTCGAGGTCGAACTCGGCGCCGTAGCCCTCGGTCTTCTTCGCGTTGATCAGGCGCGTGACGTTGATGTCGCCGCCCACCGCGGTGAGCTGCTGGTTGTGCATGGTGTAGTCGTACACGTCGGCGTTGAAACGCAGACGGTTGTCCATGCCGGTGGTCTTCACACCCAGCTCGTACGAGGTGATCGTCTCGGGCTTGGCCTGCGAGATGAAGTCGGCAAACAGCACGCGGCCCTGCACGCTGGGTGCGCGGAAGCCGTTGGCGATGCGGCCGTACACGTTCACGTTGGGGTTGAGTTCCCAGGTGCCGGTGAGGTCGCCGCTCCAGCGCGCGTCATGCGGGTTGGCGCTCAGCGACAACGGACCGCCGCCGATCGGCGACAGGATGCGGTCGACGTGGAAGTTGCGCGAATCGTGCGACCAACGCGTACCGGCGCGCACGTCGAAATCGTCGGTGATGTGATAGTCGGCCGAACCGAACACCGCATACGCCTTGGTCGTCTGCGCCTGCTGCGCGTAGCCGTCCATTGCGTGGTTGTTGAGCGTGGCGTAGTCGTAATTGACGATCGCGATGTTTTCGTAGAAGTAGTACGCGCCCACCTGCCAGTTCAGGCGATCCTGCGGGTTGCTGGCCAGGCGCACTTCCTGCGTGATCTGGCGATCGTGCGGCAGCGCATCGGCGGTTTCCGACGGGAACGGCGTCTGATACGCCACCTGGTTCGGCGCGAGCGGAATGGCGATGCCGCCGTCCACGTCGCCGAGGCTATACGTGGTGGCCTTCTCGAAACCGGTGATCGAGGTCAGCGTGTAATCGCCCAGGTTCCAGGTGAGGTGCAGGTTGCTGCCCCACGAGAACAGGTGCTGGCGGTTGAGGCCGTCCTGATACACCACGTCGCGATCAAAACCCGGTGCGAGGCTGTCGCTGCCCAGCGGAATCGCGTTGGCGCGGTTGACCATGGCGCTGCCATCGAGCCAGCGGCCGTGCACGTTGATCAGCGCGTTGAAATCCTGCACGTCGTACATGGCCTGCAGACGCACGGCGCGGTCGTTGTAGCCGCCCAGATCGTCCTTCTTGCCGGTGTAGTCGTTGTCGATCCAGCCGTCGCGATGTTGCGCCAGCGCCGACACACGGCCCGACCAATTGCCGCCCAGCGAGCCGCCGAGTGCGGCTTCTGCATTGGCCGTGCCCTTGGTGCCGTAGGAGGCCTTCGCGTAACCGCTGGTTTCCTGGCTCGGCTTGACCGAGTCGAACTTGATCACGCCGGCCGGCGAGTTGCGGCCGAACATGGTGCCCTGCGGACCGCGCAACACTTCCACCTGCTGCAGGTCGAACAGCGGGAAGCCCTTGAGGATGGGGTTTTCCTGCACGATGTCGTCGTACACCATCGACACCGGCTGCGACGCATTCAGATCGAAATCGCTGTTGCCCAGGCCGCGGATATAAAAGCGCGGGAACTCACGACCGTAGGAAGTCTCGGCATACACGCTGGGCGCGCGACCGGCGAGCTGCAGCACGGTATCGCCGGACTGGCCGTAGTTGCCGAGCTGCTCCGCGGTGATCACGGTCATGGAGACCGGCACCTTCTGCAGGTTCTCAACGCGTTTTTCGGCGGTCACGTTGATGGTTTCGAGCTGGACGGGCTTGCTGTTCTGTGCCTTGGCCGGGGTGGCGGCGGGCGGATTCGCGTCCTGTGCGAAAGCGGTCGTTCCTGCGGCAAGGGCGGTGGCAATGGAAAGGGCGAGCAACGCGAAACGCGTGTGGCTGGCGGCGGTCATTGGATGGTCCCCAGGGGAAAAGGAAGGGCAACGGAGCAGGAAAACGCCGCAAGAACTCAGTTGACATCGCGGCTTAACGATATTGTTACGTAATTATGCGAGGGACTGAAGCGAATTTTCTTTCGAAACAGTTGCCAGAAGTCTTGACGTCCCCATATCTCTTACTCTGAGAACGTCCCGCGCGAGACTTAAGTCCATGCCCCTGCACGACTTTCATCCCGCCGTTGCCGCCTGGTTCCAGGGCACCTTTCCTGAACCGACCGCACCGCAAAAAGCCGCTTGGCCGTCCATACGGTCAGGCCGGCACACGCTGGTGGCCGCTCCCACGGGCTCGGGCAAGACGCTGACGGCCTTTCTTTCCGCCATCGATGCGCTGGTGCGCGAAGGCGTGGCGAACGACGGCGTGCTGCCCGATGCCACCACCGTGGTGTACATCTCGCCGTTGAAGGCACTCTCCAACGACATCCGCATCAACCTGGAAGCGCCGCTGGAAGGCATCCGCGCGCAACTCGCCGCGATGGGCCTGCCCGATGTGGCCATCCGCACGGCCGTACGCACCGGCGACACGCCACAGGCCGAGCGCACGCTGATGCGCAAGCAGGCGCCGCACATCCTCGTCACCACGCCGGAGTCGCTCTACATCCTGCTTGGCTCGGAATCCGGCCGCACGATGTTGTCGAGCACGCGCACGGTGATCGTGGATGAAATTCATGCGCTGGCGTCGAGCAAGCGCGGCGCGCATCTGGCGTTGTCGCTCGAGCGATTGGAGTCACTGTGTCAGCGGCGGTTGCTGCGGATTGGGTTGTCGGCGACGCAGAAGCCGATTGAAGACGTAGCGAAGTTCCTTGTAGGAGCGCACGCTCTGCTCCCTCTCCCCTTGCGGGAGAGGGCTGGGGAGAGGGGGCAATCTTGCGACTCCGCTGCAAAGAAGCGCGCTTCGAAAAAGTCCCCCGCAAGCCCCGACCCCTCATCCGTCCCTTCGGGCCACCTTCTCCCCGCAGGGGAGAAGGAAAGAGACAGCGTCAACATCATCGACGTCGGCCACACCCGCGAACGCGATCTCGCCATCGAAGTCCCCCCGGTCCCGCTCGAATCAGTAATGTCCAACGACTGCTGGGAACTCGTCTACAACCGCCTCACCCAACTGGTGGAGTCGCACCGCACCACCCTGGTCTTCGTCAACACGCGCCGCATGGCCGAGCGCGTAGCCCGTCACCTGTCCGAACGCCTCGGCAAAGAGGCGGTGGCCGCGCACCACGGCAGCCTCGCCAAAGAACAGCGGCTCGACGCAGAACAACGCCTCAAACGCGGCGACCTGCGCGTGCTGGTGGCCACCGCTTCGCTGGAACTGGGCATCGATATCGGCGACGTGGACTTGGTCTGCCAGCTCGCCTCGCCGCGCTCCATTGCCGCCTTCCTGCAGCGCGCGGGCCGCTCCGGCCACGCGGTGAACGGCACACCCAAGGCACGCCTGTTCCCCACCTCACGAGATGACCTGGTGGAATGCACCGCCTTGCTCGACTGCGTGCGCCGCGGCGAACTGGACACGCTGATCCAGCCCCCGCAACCGCTCGACGTACTCGCCCAACAGATCGTGGCCGAAGTCGCCGGCCAGGAATGGAACGAAGACGCGCTCTACGACACCCTGCGCCGCGCCTATCCCTACCGCGACCTCACGCGCGAACAGTTCGACGCCACCGTGCGCATGCTCGCCGACGGCTTCACCACGCGGCATGGTCCCCGTGCCGCGTACATCCATCGCGATGCCGTGCACAAGCAATTGCGCGCGCGCCGCAATGCGCGGCTCACCGCGGTCACCTCGGGCGGCGCCATTCCCGACACGGCTGACTACCTGGTGGTGCTGGAACCGCAAGCCACCATCATCGGCACGGTGAACGAAGACTTCGCCGTGGAAAGCCTCGCCGGCGACGTCTTCCAGCTCGGCAACACCAGCTACCGCATCCTGCGCGTGGAGCGCGATCGCCTGCGCGTGGAAGACGCACAAGGCGTGCCGCCGAATATTCCGTTCTGGCTGGGCGAAGCGCCGGGGCGAAGCGCGGAGCTGTCGCACGGCGTATCGCGTCTGCGCGAAGAAATCGCCACGCGCATCGATGAAGGCGGCGTACCCGCCGTCATGCACTGGCTGATGCATACGCTGGGCATGAATGAAGCCTCCGCCCAGCAGCTGGCCGAATACATGGCCGCGGCCAAGGCCGCGCTCGGCGTGTTGCCCACGCAGGAAACGCTGGTGTTCGAGCGTTTCTTCGACGAGTCGGGCGGCACCCAGCTGATCATCCACACCCCATGGGGCAGCCGCATCAATCGCGCCTGGGGCCTGGCCTTGCGCAAGCGCTTCTGCCGCCAATTCAACTTCGAATTGCAGGCAGCGGCCACCGAAGATGCCATCGTGCTGTCGCTGTCCACCAGCCATAGCTTCCCGCTGGAAGAAGTGGCGCGTTACCTGCACTCCAACACCGCCGAACACGTGCTGGTGCAGGCGCTGCTCGATGCGCCGCTGTTCCCCGCGCGCTGGCGCTGGAATGCCACCACCTCGCTCGCCTTGCCGCGTTTCCAGGGCGGCAAGAAAGTGCCGCCGCAATTGCAGCGCATGAAGAGCGAAGACCTGCTTGCCGCGGTGTTCCCCGATCAGGTCGCGTGCCTGGAAAACATCGTGGGCGAGCGCGAGATTCCCGATCATCCGCTGGTCAACCAGACGCTGCACGACTGCCTGCGCGAAGCGATGGATATCGACGGCCTGCTGCACATCCTGCGCGGCCTGGAAGACGGTTCCATCCAGGTCGTGGCCCGCGATCTCGCGGCACCGAGCCCGCTCGCCGGCGAAGTGCTCACCGCCGCGCCCTACGCCTATCTCGATGACGCGCCGCTCGAAGAGCGCCGCACCCAAGCCGTGCAATCGCGCCGCTGGTCCGATCCGGAAAACGCCGACGACCTGGGCCGCCTCGATCCCGAAGCGATCACCTCGGTACGCGAAGAAGCGTGGCCGCAAGTGCGCAGCGTCGACGAAATGCATGAAGCGCTCACCATCCTTGGTGGCGTCACACAAGCCGAAGCCGAGTCGAACGAAGGCTGGAACGCCTGGCTCTCAAGCCTTGCGAAAACTCACAGAGCCACCCGCTTGTCTCCCTCTCCCCCCGCGGGAGAGGGCCGGGGAGAGGGGGCAACCTCGCCCCAGTCCCACGCTCCCCACATCTGGACCACCGCCGAATCCCTACCCAAGTGGCAAGCCGTCCACCCGGCCGCCATCCTGCATCCACCCATCGACGCCCCCGCCGACTACGCCAAACAACGGTGGTCGCGCGAAGACGCCTTGCTCGAACTCGTGCGCGGCCGCCTCACCGGCGCCGGCCCCATCACCGTCGCCCAACTCGCCGCTTCTCTGCAGGTCGAACCAAGCGACATCGACCTCGTGCTGCTACGCCTTCAATCCGAAGGCTACGTCATGCAAGGCCACTTCACGCCCGGCGCGCACGAGATCGAATGGTGCGAACGCCATCTGCTGGCGCGCATCCACCGCTACACCATCGGCCGCCTGCGCCGCGAAATCGAACCGGTCAGCCGCCGCGACCTAATGCGCTTCCTGTTCGAATGGCAGCACGTGGCACCCGGTGCACGCCTCAGCGGCCCCGACGCACTGCCCGCCGTGCTCACCCAGCTCGAGGGCTTCGAAGCCGCCGCCGGCGCCTGGGAAAGCGAACTGCTGCCCGCGCGCATCAACGACTACTCGATCACCTGGCTGGACGAACAGATCCGCGCCGGCCGCGTCAGCTGGAGCCGCCTGCGCAGCGGCACCGGCAGCAGCGGCCCCGTGCGCGCCACACCCATCGTGCTGTTGCCCCGCCGCAGCCTGCCGATCTGGACCGCCACCGCCATTATCGAAGCGAACGCGCAGGACGTCGTCGTCTCCTCGCGCGCCCAGGCCGTGCTCGACACGCTGCGCGATCACGGCGCCCTGTTCTTCGACGAACTGTTGAACGACACCCACCTGCTGCGCACCGAACTGGAAGACGCCCTGGGCGAACTCGTCGCCGCCGGCCGCGTCACCGCCGACAGCTTCGCCGGCCTGCGCGCATTGCTAGTACCCGCAGCAAAGCGAGATGCCCATCGCCACCGCCGCTTGCGCAGACACATGCTTACTGGCATCGAAGACGCAGGTAGGTGGTCACTAGTAAGGTCAAACCGTGGAAATCTTCTACCCTCCGGGGAGAAGATGCCCGGCAGGGCAGATGAGGGGCGGGTGCTCGAGAAATCGTCGCCTAATACGAGCCAAAAGCCCGACCCCGACCACCTAGAACACGTCGCCCGCAGCCTCCTCCGCCGCTACGGCGTCATCTTCTGGAAACTCCTAGAACGCGAAGCCTCCTGGCTCCCCAGCTGGCGCGAACTCCTGCGCGTCTACCACCGCCTCGAAGCCCGAGGCGAAATCCGCGGCGGCCGCTTCGTCGAAGGCCTCGTCGGCGAACAATTCGCCCTACCCGAAGCCATCACCCGCCTGCGCGCAGTCCGCCAACAAGAACCGCAAGGCGAACTCGTCCTGATCAGCGGCTCCGACCCCCTCAACCTCGTCGGCACCGTACTAGCCGGCAACAAACTCCCCGCCGTCGTCGGCACCCGCGTCCTCTACGAAGACGGCGCCGCCGTCGCCGCCATGGTCGCGAACAAACCGCAATGGCTCATCGAATCCACCACCACCACCCAGCAACAACAATGGCGCAACGCATTGCTGCGCCGCGCGGATGCGGATGGATTAAAAGCGGACGCGCGAGCCGCAGGCTTCTAGCGCGTCATCCCCGCGAGACCCCCGAAAGAGGCGAGGGCAGGCTCTTCCCTAGCTCGTCATTCCGGCGCACGCCGGAATCCAGCGCCTCTATGGCCGGCTGTCGCGAGCGCGCCCCATCGGGCCCCTAAAACGAGCCCCACCCCTCACTCACTGTAATCCCCAATATAAACCAACAACCCATCCCGCACCCGAAACTCACTCCGCCCATTCAACGTAATCGACTGCCCCGCCCGCACCCCATTAGGCAAGTCAACGGCAAACGTCCCATCAAACAAGATGTGCACCGTAGCCGTCCCATCCCGCTCCTCATAGGCAAGAATCACCTGCCGCCGCGCCGAAAACAGAAAGCTCGAACTCTGCGCCAGATGCCTCAGCTCATCGACCCCAAACGTCCGCACACTCAACACACCCGCGGTGTAATTCTCAAACACCACCTCGCGATGCATCGTCGCCGCCATCCCGTCGACATCCATGCGGTTATAGGCAGCCAGGTAACGTTCGATCAACTCGCGCATGGCGCATCCTTCAAAGACGGGCGCCAGCCAGGGCGCGACAGCGCAAAGTCTACGTTACCCGCACCATCCCGCCGAATCCCACCCCCAAACTACCCCAACCCCGTCGACGCCCCCGCCCGACCCCGCTACCATGTTCGCCCCAAGCCAGCGCAATGCTGGCGAGCATGGGCCTATAGCTCAACGGTTAGAGCAGGGGACTCATAATCCCTTGGTTCGAGGTTCGAATCCTCGTGGGCCCACCAAATTCGGAAGTCTTTTTGAGCTTGGGTTGATTCACGGGTGTGCGGGAGGTGTCAGATTCCGAAACGAACCGAGGCGATTGGCGGGGCGGTTTTGGTAAGGCTTGAGATTACGTCCTATGGTTAAAAGGTCTCTGCCTCTTTTTCGCTAAGTGCTTTGACTCACCACCACGATAGAGGTGAGTTCAAAAAATTACGAAGATAAACGGATGTTTGCCGATGCCAACACCTCCTTGGACGGACCCCAGCGACGCCCCCGTCATCGAGCAATCGATACATGACTACATTGTGTCGATCTTTCGTCGCGTACGGGGGCATCGTGGACTAGTCGAGATCATCCCCATCTCTCCGGGTGCAGAGGCTACGCGTGGCTATGACGCAGCGGTCAAGGAAGTCGTGCCTTTGTATTTTCAATACAAGCTTCCCGACTTTACTTCGCGCCCTCAAAGCTCGCAGCCTGAGGTGTATCGGCAGAGGGCCGATTGGGCATTCGACGACGCTGGTGGACTCTTTCACTTTAGACTGAGGGCCAAGGCAACTCATGCGCCGCAATCCCAGCATCAACTCTTGTTTGAATTGGCGAGAAAGGGTGCTCACGCCTATTACGTTTCGCCGACATTCATCGATCAGCAACGTTTACGCTTTGGTGGTGAGTTGATTGCCAATGAGCCCTATGCTCTTCGCTACATGAATGTACAGTACGGGGATCTACTGGACCGAGTGGAAGTCCCAGTGCTTCACGACATTATCTGCATTCCTCCGTGCTGTAGTGTTGACGATCCGCCGGAGTCTCATCAATTTTTCTTCAATCAGAAACGACAGGTCAGCCTGCATAGTGACCCAGTTAGAGTTGAGTCCCTCGATCTGGCAAGCGTGATTGATGATCAGTTGCGCGAATTGGTGTCGGGGCGTGCGCTAACGCAAGACTCCGTTAACGAGCATGTGAATTACATCTTGCGAAGCTTATCCGGCGAATTTCGCGATGAGCGAAACTTTGGACTCGTCAGTGATTACTACCGTTCTATGCGCTCTGAAATTGGCACAGCGAATGAGCTCATGATTTCGTTACGTGCGTTGGCAAGAACGGTCCAAGATTTATCCGGCGTTCAAATGCTACTGACGATGCGACTCTGACGATATTGATCTAAGACGGAAGTCGCTCAAAAGATTTCTTCTGGAAGCAGTAACTCATCAGTAGCTCTATGGTCTGAAGATTAAGCACCGAAAAAAACTGGGATCAGAGTGTACTTTCCCCAAGTTCGTCCGACGTTCAGTAAAAATGGCGCTCTGACTCGCTTTTGAGGTTCTAATCTTGGTGGGGCCACCACCACACTTTAAGCGGCAAATGTGTTGCTGCCGGCAACTAGTGCTAGCTTTGATCCTGTCCTGCTGATAGCTCTTCTTGGCAAGATTTTGCTGATAGCTGCAACGCGTTATGCTCCTGACAGATCAACATGGGTGATCAGATTCGGGATACGCTCTGGCCACACTCTCAAGAACTAATTCCAGCGATGGCCGCCGACTGGAACAACGCTACCCTCCAAATGCTTGACCTTAAATTCGCCGAGGCCAACATTAGGCCGCATGCGCGACCGCTTCGGGCTGCTCAGGAAATCCTTGGCGCCGACTTTTCTATGTTTGCGTTTGGCAGCCCAGAGGTCAAAGCGATTACGGATGCCTACAGCGCACTTTTCCCTCAGGTTGTCAGCACGTGGCCCGGGGCGGGTGTTGGCTTGGTTGCCTCGGGGGACGACGTTCGCCGCGTTGTCCTGAGTGTAATGTTCGGAAGACCTAAACCCATTTTCTTATGGCAAGGTCTAGGCTTCCAAGCGGTGGATGCTTGGAGAACATGGTGCAGAAATGATCCTCACATCGCCGCGAGTTCCTCGTTTGCTTTTGCGGATTTATGGGATTTCAGTTACGGGCTTAACGCCTTGGGGGCCATCGACTCGTCGGCAGCAGAGCTCTGGGAGGGGGCGGGATCTAACCTTGCCGATCTGGGAACCAGCCTTCCGGCCGCGACAGGGGTGAGTAGCCTCCTGCAGCCCATTCATCTGGTTGCCGAGTTATCCTTAAAGGCGGGGTTGCACTGTGTGGGCGCCAACCCTGGTCGCACACATGACTTGGTCGGTTTGGCCTCGAAGCTGGCGCAGGTCAAGCCTCATCGCGATGACGCCCTCCTTGCACTCAGTGTGAAGCATTTTCCCAACTACGTAGAAAGCCGATACAAGATGACGGGCATCTCTCGGCTGGGCGTTGTGCGCCGTGCTCTTGCCGCGCAGTTCATCGCAGGGTCGTCTGTAAGACGCGTATCATCGATTGACCTCGCGCTGGCCATGGAGAAGGACTCGTGGCCAGGTGCTCGGCAACCGTTCCTTTTCTAAGCCTCACCATGAGGAGCTGTCATACCGGCGCGGCGGCCCAAGTTCCAGTCTCGGTGCTACTTTGAAGTGGTGCCCATGACGCTACACGACCCATCCGGGGAGTAGCGCCCGCCCGCTCTCTGCCCTGACTGGACCAAAGAGGTCCTCCACCCGTGCCCGCGACATCAAGTGTTCTTCCTTCAATCGGGTGCATGACGGCGATGCCGCCTGAACATCCTCAGGTGTCATTAGCCAAATCGAACTACGATCCAAGGCGACGCCATTTTCAGTCACAAGTTTCACCACTGCGAGCACGTGGTAGAGCCGATCGGCTGGCTTTTCGTAGGTTCCAGTCTCAGTCGTTTTCACCGATACAGAGCGAAACTCTACACCGTTCACCGCGATCAAATCGTTGCCGGAATCCTTAAGTGGCGGAGCCGCTTGAACTCCGTGTTCAAGCAGGCGCAGCTGCACCAGCAGCTCACCAATTGTCCCGATGCGGATGGTACTGAATATGGGATTCACTACATGGCCTCAAGTGATCGCAGTTGTTCGCGCCAGCTGGTCTTACCCGTACATAGATAAGCTATTCGCTGGTGTCGCGCATCTGGGTGGCTGTTCGGTTATCTCAGATTCCGCTCGAGGTCTTTAAAAGAAAATAGACGTACTTTCGAATGCCTCTCTTCAAGCTCTTTGGCTAGAGGGCTGATGCTGTCTCGTGGTGCAGCCATCCGTCGCGTCCCTTGTTCCTAGTGGCAATAGGATAGCAGCGAGGCTTTTAAGGCAGAGCCATGCGGAGGCGCTGCGGGCTTTGGGTGGGGAAGGCGTCAGTCGGTGCAGTGCCAGTAAAGTCCTTCATTCGGCCCGGAGGGACTAATGTTGGCTAAAGTTAGGTTTCTAAAGGATTTTCACGTTGCATTACTTTTCTTATAGAGGCCTGAATTTGTTCAACCCTGAGCGTTCCTCTTGAACTCATAATTCTTGGTTCCAAGTTCGAGTCGTGGCGGGCAAACTATTGCGGACAGTTTTTTGAGTGATCAAAAAAGCCTCAGATGCAAATCCCATATGCCGAATAGATAAAGTGGTGACAGTTGGTATCATCCTACGAGACTGGCGCGCAGCAGTCTTGGAGCGGAGTGCTCTGAGAGTGAACGGGGAGGGGTTGTGGGCAATAGGGATTCATCTATCCAAAACGATAAGCTGGCGGCTTCGAACTTCCGATCCGGCCTCCTCAATTTCGATGCTCCCCCCGTTCGTCCTGATCCATGTGACAAGGAGCTCTCCCGTGCGGCTTGCGTCACGCCGCAGGGCGCATTCCCAAACTACGGCGAGTCGCCAGCCAGTACCCACCAATGTCCTCATGGCCGAGACATCACGTTCTTGATTGCGTCGAAGTTTCGCATCCCAGAAGCCTGCGCGAGTCTTGGGGAGCCGGAAGTAGCGACATTCGTCATGCCGATGCCAGAAGCAGCCATGCACGAATACAACAGCACCCCACTTGGGAAGGACAATATCCGGCTTACCAACAAGCCCATTCGGGTGCAGGCGGTACCGAAAACCTGCCCGCCAGAGGTGCCTGCGCACAGCCCTCTCGGGAAGGGTGTCCTTCCCTCGGATGCGTGCCATTAGAGCCGAGCGCCTATCGGCACTCATTCTGTCAACCATGATTTGAGTCCAGAACTTGACTGCAGCCCGCAAATCCAGTGCTGGTGCCATCGGCATCATCGACATTTTCGCAGGCCCTGGTGGCCTCGGTGAAGGCTTTAGCAGCTTCGAATGTCGCCCGGGAGTTCGTCCGTTCAACCTTGAAGTCTCCGCCGAGATGGAGTCTTCCGCCCACGCAACATTGACGTTGCGAGCTTTCTATCGGTTGCTCAGCCAGCGCGAAGGGAGGCTTCCAAAGAAGTATTTGGAGTTTCTTCGCCGCTATTCCCGCGAGGACAAGCAAACCGCGCCCCACATTCATTTTGGGGAGGGCCCGCTTTCCGCCCTTTGGAAGCAGGCGGAGAACGAGGCTCTCAGGCTGACACTTGGTGTTCCCGAACATAACGCTATCTTGCATCAACATGTCGCATCGGCGAAGCGGAAAGGCAATCCGCTCGTCGTCATCGGCGGCCCGCCGTGCCAAGCCTACTCCATCGTTGGTAGAGCAAGAAATACGAGGGATGAGGCTTTCAAGCTACATGGCGATAAGAAGCATTTTCTATACAGAGAATACCTCGAGATATTGGCCAACTACTCTCCTGACGCGTTCATTATGGAAAACGTCAAGGGAATCCTCACGTCGAATGTTGGTGGCAGGGATATGTTTCGACAAATCCATCAGGATCTGTCACATCCGGCCAGAGCATTGGGCATCAACATTGCTAAGAGTGTCTCACAGCCCGAGTATCTCCTTCTGCCAGTAACACTGAATAGCGGCGAATACCGCGATTCAGAGGCGGCAAACAAGGACCCAACCGATTTCGTGATTCGCTGTGAGGATCATGGCGTCCCCCAAGCCCGTCACCGCGTAATTATCATGGGGATAAGAATTGATCACGCGTCCAAGGCACTAAAGGCACCGGGATTGGTGACGCCGGAGAAACAGGCGACGGTCGCCGACGCCCTTGCTGGTCTGCCTCGACTTCGAAGTGGCCTTAGTGAGCAGTTTGATTCCGAAGAAGCTTGGCGCGAAGTTGTCGGGCGACAGTGCAAACTCGTGAAACGGGCAATTGGTAAAAGCGATCTGAAGCTGAAGGAAAAGCTGGAGTCTCTTCGACTTTCCCGTCTGCAGCGAAGCTCAAGCCACTATACCGGCAAGGAGCCAATCCTATTGCAGGGTATCCGCGCTAAAAAGCAGGACGTTGTACTGAACCATGAGACGCGGAGCCACATGGGAAGTGATCTTGCGCGGTATTTATTCAGTTCAGCGTTCGCTGCGGTCCATGGTAGCTCGCCCACGAGCGAAGAATTTCCCATTGAATTGGCGCCTGATCATGTCAACTGGTTTTCTGGAAGTTTTGCAGACAGGTTCAGGACGCAATTGAAAGGACAACCGTCCAGTACCGTGACCAGCCATCTCTCAAAGGACGGTCATGCTTTCATCCACTTCGATCCCTCCCAGTGCAGAAGCCTGACGGTTCGCGAAGCGGCAAGGTTGCAAACGTTCTCCGACGACTACCTGTTCTTAGGGAACAGGACACAGCAATTCGTGCAGGTTGGGAATGCGGTTCCTCCGATGATCGCTCGCCAGATCGCGGCCGTGATCTGGTCCATCTTAGGAAAGTGAAACCAATGAAGACCACTTCAAGCGAAACGGATCAGGTATTCGACGGTTCCTTACCGCCAAATGCAGAGCAGCTGATAAACGCTCTTCGGCAGATCGGCTACAGCTTTGAACAGGCGGTAGCTGATCTCATCGATAACAGTATCAACGCAAAAGCCCATAACGTCTTGATCCGCATCATCCATGACGACAGTGCGATACAAAAGCTGCTGATCGTAGATGACGGACATGGCATGGCCGAGTCCCTGCTCAGGAAAGCGATGCGTTTCGGCGCTCACGAGGACGCAGGTGATCTGTCGCTTGGAAAGTTTGGCATGGGGATGAAGCTCGCATCGTTCAGTCACTCGAAAACTCTTTCTGTCTTCACTCGATCCGGTGGAGTGCCAGCCGGACGGCGGTGGACCGTCGAAGGCATATCCAGGAACTGGTCCTTGGAGACCATCTCTACTTCGCAAGTCCAGGAGGCAATGGGCGGCGATTTTCTTGGCCTCGACGTTTTGCGGTGCGGTACTTTGGTCGAATGGAGTCGCATCGATCGACTCAGTTCGAGCAAAAATGGCGTGGATGCCACGCTCAACCAGCTCTTCGCGCGACTGAAGGTTCATGTTGGTCTACATTTCCATAGGTTCTTGGAGGCTGGCAGGCTGTCGATCCAAATGGACTCGCAGCATATTCTGAGTGCAGAAGCTGATCGAGCCGTCAACATCTCACCGCTTAATCCCTTCAAATATGAATTGAGCGGTTCGTTGGACTTTCCCAAGACTTTTCCTGCTGAGCTACCCCAAATCGGCGTCATCTCGGCAAGCGCGCACATTTGGCCTCCCAACAACAAGAGTCCTGAATATAGGCTGGGCAACCGTGCCGCATCGAGGCAAGGGTTCTATTTCTACCGCAATGATCGTCTGATTCAGGCGGGCGGATGGAATGGAGTCGTCGAACATGAAACGGAACCGCACACGTCGCTTGCACGAGTGGCGATAGAGCTTCCGGAATCAATGGACGAGCATTTTGGCTTGAATGTCCAGAAGTCTTTGGTCATCGTGCCTCCCACATTTGTCGATGCTGTGCAGAAGTCCAAATCCGAAGACGGCGTTCTGTTCTCCAAGTACAGGGCGCTCGCCGAGCGGACATACCGAAAGAAGGACGATCGGGCACAAAGCGACTATCCGCTGACGCCGAGCGGCACCATTGCAAACGATTTGGTTAGGTTCGCAAGCGAAGTATTGGCCGAAGGTGGCAAATCTCGGCAAGTGGGTATTGTCTGGGAAGAACTCGAAGACCCTGCTTCGCTCTTCGAGGTTGACAGGGAAGGAATGCGTTTGCTGCTAAACAAGCGCTTTAGGAAGAGGTTGCTTGGTGAAAGGCGGGCATCCTCGACAGATTTGCCTGTCCTTAAGCTGCTCCTCTTCTTCATTCTAGAAGAGGACTTTGACAAGTCCCGGCAATCCGCTTCGCGCCGTAAACGTTTGGAATCAATAACCAAATTGTTGTTGGCGGCTATCAAGCAGGAAGCCTGAGGATGACCACTTCGAACCAACTGCTCAGTTGGACTGTGCTTAGGGAAAAGTACATATCGAAGGGCGTGCCGTTCGAGCAGTCCGTCATGGTCGAGCAAAATTTGCGCCTCGTATTCGACTCCAGCCCCAGTCGGTTGGGCATACGTGTTCGTGCGGACGTGAATCGCACGCCTCCGGACATTGCGCCACTCCGGAACATTGTCGTCAGAAAGGTTCTTCTACACGGAGAGAGCTGCATCGAGGTTCTCACGGAAGAACCCGACCTTTTCCGATCGATTTATGCGCTGATTTCGGACGTTCTGCTCCGAATGCGAGATGGAGAGCTCGATTGCTTGATGGCATTGGAACTTAGCTTGGCCGATTTCGATGCCTTGTTGGAACGATCAGCCTTATTCACAAGAGAGAAGGCATTAGGGCTTTATGGGGAGCTGTGGGTGCTGGAGCTGATCCTCCATGCAGGCATTTCGACGGTCGACTGCTGGATAGGGCCGCAAAGGCAATCACATGATTTTCGCCTTGACGATCTGGAACTGGAGGTAAAGGCCACCGCTTCCAATGTCAGGCAGCACACCGTCAATGATCTGAACCAGCTGAGTGCATCACTAGGTCACAGGTTGATGCTGGTAAGCCTGACATTGGGGCTGTCTGGCTCCGGTGTCGGCAGGTCGCTGGACGAGCTGGCATCGAACATCCGTTCGATTGTGGCAAAAGACGGGGCGTCTTCGAAAAGGCTTGAGCAAATGTTGAAGATGTCCGGGTACGAGCAAGGCGATCCGGAATGCAGGATTCCTTATTTGATCTCTGCTCCACCTGTCGCTGTCGAGATAGGCGTGGACTTTCCAAACATGAGCTATGAGTGGTTGTCGGATGCCATCGGCAGCGATGCGGCCGCGAGGCTTGGAAATTTCCAATTCACCTTGAATTTAGAGGGCCTCGGTTCTCCGTTCGTCGCTTCCCAATTGGTGACCAAAACAAATGAATGAGCTGGAATCAAATAGGATCGCGACTGTCCTGGAAGCGGTACTTCAAGGAATGTCCAAGCTAGGTCCTGCGCCGGTGGAATCGCGCGTCAGATCGGAGCTGGTGGACCGCGAAGTGACTGGAGATGTGGATGGTGCCATTCGCCACATCTGGGACGTGGTTTCCATCGGAGATCCCAATACGCCTATCCACTCCATCGTTGCGAGCCACATCCGCCAATGGGATGCCGCAGACGCCTCTGGCTGGACTCAGGACACATATCGACTCACGCCGGAGCGCAGGGGCCTCATCTTCGCAAAACTGAAACTTGGCGAGGCCGTTGCGGAGGCGCTTCATGTATCCGTACCGATCGCGAAAAGCTTCGGTGAAGCGGTACTTATCGCGAATGAGCATCGTCAGTGGTACACCGATCAACGGAAGATGCTCACGAGAACCTATTATTGGTCTAGGTACGAACGGTATCTGCGGGAGCAGGGAAGTTGGGATGAAACTGCGACCCAAGTTCTGGATGAATCGACCGACAAGGTCATTCAGTGTCTGTCTGATCCCGTGCGCCCCGAGGCATTTCCCGTGCGTGGGCTTGTGGTTGGCTATGTTCAAAGTGGGAAGACAGCGAATTTTACGGCTGTTATCGCTAAGGCATTGGATGCGGGCTATCGCTTAGTGATTGTGCTCGCCGGCACTCTCGACAGTCTGCGCTTCCAGACACAGCGGCGCTTGGACAAAGAGCTCGTCGGTCGTGAGCAGATTCTGCGCGACCAAGAAGATGGGCAATTGCACGAGTACAGTGGCGACCAAGACTGGATGGCGTTCACGTCGTATGGATCGCTGCCGAACGAACAGGGCGCGTTTGATCTAAAGAGAATTACCACTTCCACCTCAGACTATAAGAAGCTCGGGATGGGCCGCGACGTGCTGAGGTTCGAGAAGAAGTATCCGGAGAGGCCGCTCAATCATTCAGACAATCTTCGAGCTGCGTCGGCAAGGCTGATTGTGATCAAGAAGCACCCAGCGGTGATCAACAAGGTCATATCGGACATCAGGGGTTTGAAGTCGAGTCTCGACGAAGTCCCTGTTCTTGTGATCGACGATGAGTCTGACCAGGCATCCGTCAATACAGTCAATCCCAAGAGCAAGTCGAATGGGGGCAAGGCTGAGAAAACGAGGACCGCCACGA
Source organism: Dyella kyungheensis (assembly GCF_049913195.1). Classification (GTDB taxonomy): domain Bacteria; phylum Pseudomonadota; class Gammaproteobacteria; order Xanthomonadales; family Rhodanobacteraceae; genus Dyella; species Dyella kyungheensis. Next base: position 316,975 of record NZ_CP183983.1, read on the forward strand.
ACAAGGCGATTGTTGACCTGCTGGCGATGTTCAGGCGTTCGCAATACGTAGGGTACACAGCGACGCCGGCCGCCAACGCGCTCATAAATCCCGGAGACACAGAGGATCTCTTCCCAAGAGATTTTATTGAGCTACTTCCGAGGCCGGCCAACTACATGGGGGTTTCGGATTTTTATGACTTCGATGCAGATTTCAATCCGCTTGACGACGAGGAAACTGAAAAGCTCGGTTACCGGTCGAACAAGAAGGCATTCGTACGCCAGATAAAAGGGGCCGACGACACCGAGATCTTCAAAAAAGCGCTTGACACGTTTTTCTTGTCTGGCGCAATGAAGCTGTTCCGGGCAGCAAAAGATCCTAAGTTGGTAAGTGTCAGACATCACACCATGCTCGTACATCGTGCAGTACAGCAGGATGCCCATGAAGACGACCGCCTCAGGGTGCTGATGTTGCTCGACGAGAATGGATATCGGAAGAGATCTGCCATTCAACGACTCTGGAAGCTCTGGCAAGAAGACTTTGAGCCTGTATCGCTTGCACAAGAGCCGAGTCTCGCGCGCCCCAATGACTTCGACGAACTAGCGCCATTCATCACGATGGCGTTGGAGAGATTTGAGACAGCCCGGAAACGGGTGCTGATCGTCAATGGACGGGATGACCACAGGGACGACATGCCAGACTTCGATAAGGAGGACGTCTGGAATATCCTTATTGGCGGTGCAAAGCTGTCCCGAGGATATACCGTCGAAGGACTGACGATCAGTTATTTCCTGCGTAAGGCTGCTGCGGCAGATACTTTGATGCAGATGGGGCGTTGGTTTGGTTTCCGCCGTGGTTATCGGGACCTTGTTAGGCTGTTCATAGGTACAGAGGTACCGTCAGGCAGAAAGATGCCTACGGATCTTTACGAGATGTTCGAGTCTATCTGCATGGATGAAGAGCGGTTTCGAAAACGTATCGGGCAGTATTCGAAGGAGACCCCTCCAATCCGCCCAATCCAAGTTCCGCCACTTGTTCCAATGGGGATGTTGATCCCCACCCAAAAGAACAAGATGTACAACGCCCAGATCCAGATGGAGAACTACGGAGAACGGACCGCAGAGTCCGGCCGAGTCTCGTTCAATGGGTCGGATCGAGCGCTCAATGTGACGAAGCTAGGAGAGATGCTTGCCGAATTCGCAGGGCATGATGAAGACATGTCGGGCAAATCTAAGGATCGCACCAAGCGTAGCCTTCGAGCCAAGATTCATTTGGTCGATGCAGAGCGTTTTGTGCGCTTTCTGCAGGGGTATGTCTGGGGAACAAGGGAAAGCCAGTTCAGTCCGGTTATAAATTTCCTCCAAGGGACCGCCGATGAGTCACCCGAGATAGACGCATGGCTGATTGCACTATTGGGGAAGCCGTCCGCAGCTACGAAATGGAAATTCGGCCCGCATGAGATAGGTGTGTTCAATCGTGCCGTAGTGGGTGATCGCTACAGGGTCTTCTCGGAAGCTCGGCACAGGGATATTGCCAGCCATCTGGCAGGCATCTCCGTCCTATCAGAGCCGAATGAATCATTACGCAGATTTACAAAAAGCCGACAGGGGGTCTGTCTGATCTACCCAACGGTTCCGAACGAATTCAATGCAGTTGAAGCCACAGACAGAGAGATTACGTTAGGTCTCAGTCTCACGTTTCCGAAGAACCATATTCCGCAGAAAATCAATTGGCGGGTCAAAGACCCGAGGGTATCGGTCGCCTTTGTCGAACGCGATTCTGACTGAGTACTCTATGAGCCTTGGCGGCATGTGGGACAAGAGCGATTGGGAAATTTGTTATTCATCCGTGTGTGCTGATGAGCTCGCTCGAGCCCGGATGGCAGTATGAGGTAACGCGGCGGGGGGCAGCTGTGACATGTTGCAGGTTGATGGTAAATACATTGGCGTGATCGTTACCGTCATTGTTTACAAATGCCATCTCCCATCTGGGAAGGGCTTGCAACGTTCCTAAAAAAACCACAAAACTGTGGCCATCGGGTGCTGTTGTTGCCACCCTTCGCGACAAATCGACTCCGACATCGGTTTCCGCTGTGAGAGCGTGTGGGCGTTGACTATCCCGCCGATGGCTTTCGGATCAAGCGTTGGCACAAATCAGTGTTGGGCAGTTTCCAGCAATCTGGAAATGCACCACTGTTCCAGCATCGATAGCCGAAATCGTATAAGTACGATCCGATCAGCTACACCCTCTTTCAGGCAGGTTGGCCAAAAAGCTTCTCCGTACTCTCTATTCTTTGGTAGATCTAGGGGATCGTCGAAGGACTGCTCTTCAGCAAAGTGAATCGTTTCGTGGCGTGCGCTTGTAAGGGGCATGAGTTCGCTACCGACTCTTGGTCACGGCTGGGCAACTGATCGCCCACAACTCGGGCGCGTTATCAATCAAACCCTTCATTTGAAAGCGCAGGATAGCCGGAAGTTCGAGATATTGGGCGCGCGCAGCTCTTATTGAGGCTTGAACCCAAGACAATGCGTCGCCCACTATTAGCGATGCCATCAGGGGTTTCTTGGTATGTAACAAACGAGTTTTTCAATAGTTATCTAAGAGGAAACTAGGATGCAGAAGATCGACATTACACAAGAGGAGATTGATCAAGGAAATGGAAGATTTCATGAATATATGGGCTATGTGAGAGGTCGACTCGCGATGAAGAACGTCGAGCCGAAGGACGCGTTATTTGGTGCCGCGCGCCTCATTCTCCAGGATGGCCACAAAGTCGCGCTTGGCTCCGAGCCTGATGATGCAGCACTAGCGGTCTCAAACTGGTTGAGCAACTTTTACGGCGACAGAGAGAACGTTTCCTACTGCTTTCCGTCGATTGCTTATCAAATCAACGGAGCAATCTACCTTCTTCGGATGCCGATCGTACGAACTCATGAGATTTCTCTTTTGAATGCGGTGATCGCACTTACAGAGGAGTCCGCGAAACGCATGTCTGACAGGCAGTTTGAAAGATTTCAGTCTGAGTACAATGAGTTCTATACCAATCTCTACACCATCAGTCGTTTCGATGTTACGACGGTGATTCACCTGGAGTCGGCTGCAGACCGACTGTGCATCGGAGCTGCGCATAACGCACTGTCCAGGTGGGAATCCCTTCATTTCGTCGAGCGCGCAATGAAAGAAGTCCTCCAGCCAAAGGGAATTGAATTGAAGGGGAGCGATGGCCATGACGTTAGTGGTGCGCTGCATCGGGCATGGGTCGGCGCAGGCCTACCACACTTGCCCGAAGAGTTGCTCAGGCAGGTCATGTGTCCCCCAGCCATTCGATACCAAAAGTCGCCACATCCGTTTCTGGCAGCAATCAACGCGCATCATGCTTCGATTCGTCTCGGTGCCCTGATTGCCAAAGAAATTCCAGGGGTCCCAAGAATGAAGAACACCCTTCAGATTGAGCAGGACGATCTCGCGAGAGAGGGTGTGCTTGCTATCGCGCGCGTATACCCGGCAATGGACCCAGAGTCAGATAACTGGCCATCCGTCAAGCTCATACGACTTCCGTGATTGAGCGTTACTAGCTGACATGTGGTGCTGGATGGAGGACGGGTTTTCTGCCTTGGCCTTCAGAATACATTCGACGAGTCATCGCGTCATGGTTTGCCGACAACAAATGTCAAACGGTGCTTCATCATCGGTCAAGACGACTCTATTAGATTTTCTGCGATAGTGATTGTTTCCTAAAGTTCAGAGATCGAACTGCAAAAAAAAGGAATGCGAAGAGTGCATCTTCAAGAGATGATTGATTTCTTCACCGCGCTTATCGAGGCGCGTCAGTCCGTGCTCGAACGAGTGTGGGGCTTCCGACTGAGGCAGCTAGTGGAGACGAGAGTAAAAGCTTCCAACGTATTGGATGTTCCGACGCGTATTGCTAAAGCTCACGTCGAAGAAGCTGAAAACCGCTATGCAGATATAAAAAGACTTATTCTTGTCCAACTCGCAACGGTGCAGTCTCCAATAGAGGCGACAGTTGTCGACGCTGCCGAAATAGTGTTGACCACACGCATGGAGAGAATTCACGATGAAATAAAAGCGAGATTTCAGGACGAACTAAACGGCCAGCTCATGGGTAACTATGTTATCGCGTTGTCTCAGTTCCTCGATGCAAAGCATAAAGCCGCGCTCATGTGGGTTGCACTGGCTATCCGTGAAGAAGCTGAGGTATCCATGCAGCAGCGTCGGATCCGTGAAGCCACCCTCGATTCCGCCAAGGCGAGCATGCGTGCTGCCGTGGCTGGCGAGAAGGCAGCAGCCGAAACTGCCGCTTCGGCTGCGTCTGCCTCGAAGAGTGCTTTTTGGACGAAAGTATCAGCCATCGGAACAGTCGTTGCAGCAGTGGCAACAGCAGCAGCGGCAATTGCCACAGCGGTGGCTTCTGTCCACCCTTCTGAACCACCAATCCGGAAAGTAATCAACCAAGAGATATCGAACCATCGCGCGGTCAGTACAAGTGAAGCTGAGTAGACTACTGATCGGCCGGTGGCGCCGTGGTGGGCGTTCGCGTATCTGAGGCAACTCTAAACGCGACGAAAAACGTACGCCTCGGAACTAAGGTGATTTAGCAGCTGAAGTAGTAAACCCGGTTTGTCGCGGAACGAAAATGGAAGATTGGCCGCTGCACTTTGAGCCGTGACCCGCTAGTCCTTCCTATGCTGAGGCTGCAATTAGGCCCGTGCCTCGTCCGATATCGCCACCGGCGGCGCACGTCCTGCAACGGCCAGTTTATGGTTTCGATGATGAGCCAAGTTATGCTCTGACGAACAATTTGGCTTGATTAGCGGGTATGCGGAAGGTGCCAGATTCCACTGCGAGTCGAGTCGATGGGCGGCGCATTTTTTACGAGGTTCGAGATTGCGGCCTATAGTTCAAGGTCTCTGGCGCTCTTTCTGGCCAAGATGGCGGGTTGGCTGGCTAGTCACCCGGCCCCAAGATTTGGTGGCCACAAAGGAGCCTGCACTGACGCTCACCTTGGACAGTACGCGCGTACTAACCACACGCCACAAAGCGCACACCCACCCCATCTAATCCCGACAGACGCCCCGACGGCGAATCGCTAGCTTCGTCTAGCCATCCGCGAATCCGATTTTTCTTGCAACGCCTCGCGAATGACCATGACCCCCAAAGTCATGAAGCGCGAGCCGTGAGTGCCGTTAACACCCACGACCCGCTAACCATCTCCAACTTACTAAGAGTTGATCATGGCTATCCGCGATCATACGGCAGGCATTCGCCCGTTAGTTCCCGCTGACCACACCCTCACTGGCCCTCCCGACGCCCTTCCTCCCGCACGCGTCGCGTGGCCCGAGACCTCCCCTCGAAGCACTCGCGCAGACATCGCCTTGGCGGTGCTCACGCTCACGCGCCTGCGTCACGACAGTGAGCAATGCCGCAAGGCGCAGGCCAGGGGATTCCCCGGCAGATCGTTGGTGTGGCCGCTTTCCGCGGCGGAAACCACCCGCCTTGGCACCGCGGTCGAAAGCCTGCAGCAGTACGCCAGGCTGCTCGGCCAAGTGCCACGAGTGAGTTCTCCGCACGGCCATTGATCGCCCCGGCGGCGCATCGTTCTGCATGGCGGTGCGCCGCAACCTGGGGATCACTGACATAACCACTAGGCATTCGCTGGCACGAATGACCGTAGGCGCGCGCCTGATCTAAGGGCGTGCCTGACAGGGGAGCAAGTCCATGGAACTGATCAAGCTTGGGCCGCGCCTGGGCGTGGATGCGTCGCTGCGTCTGCGCTCTCCCGGGGACGTGCTGTTGCACGACTACATGCGTGCGGAGGGGCTCAACCCCGCGCAATTCGCACGCCGCACCGGCATCGCTGCGGTGCATATCAAGGAAATCCTCGCCGGCCAACGATCCGTATCGCCAAGGAACGCGATACGGCTGGCCATCGCGCTGGATACATCGGCGCTCTATTGGCTGGTGTTGCAGGCGCGCTATGACCTGGCGTGCGAGGCGCGAGGCATCGCTGGAACCGCTCGCTTTGCGGCGGGCACCGAAGCCGTTCCCGACATCCGTTAGCCGCGCCTTGAAGGCAGCTCACGCGAGTCACCCACCACCCTTTCACTACCAAAGGAATCGATCATGGCTACGCCAGATCTGCAGGTACGCACGTGTCCGTCGTTTGCATTGCGCCCGTTCGCACCGCACTCCGTGCGAAGTGCGCCGGCTCACGACGCAGCAAGGCCGCCCATGACGGGTGTCGGCGCGCTGCGGCATTGCCGCCGTTCCGCCCTGGCCATCGCCTTGCTGGGTTTGTGTGCAACGAGCGTGTCGCCGGCTGTCGCCGCCGATCCGCAGGCATCCGGACGCAGTACTGAAACGGAAACCAAGAAGGCCGGTGTCGATCAGAAGCCCGTGGCCAAGAAACTCGAAGCGGTCACGGTAACCGGTTCGTTGATTCCCCAGGTCGAGATCGAAACCGCCGCGCCGTTGATCACCCTCTCCGGCAACGCGCTGCAGACCCGCGGTTTCGCCACGGTGGCCGAGGCGCTGAAGCAATCGTCGGTGGCCACCGGCAGCGTGCAGGGTGAGCAGACCTCGGGATCGTTCACGCAGGGCGCGCAGACACTCAGCCTGTTCGGCATGCCGCCGGGTTTCACCAAATACCTGATCGATGGCCGGCCGATGGGCAATTTCCCCGCGCTGTACAACGGGCGGGATGTGTTCAACAACGTGTCGGGCATCCCGATGCAGTTGGTGGATCGCATCGAGATCCTGCCGGGCGCGCAGTCGTCGTTGTACGGTTCAGATGCGATCGCTGGCGTCATCAACATCGTGCTGAAGAAGCACGTCGATGGCGCGGCGCTGGACGCGCGCTACGGCATTTACCAGGAGGGCGGTGGCACCAGTCGGCGGTTTAGCTTCAGCGACGGGTTCCAGCGTGGCCGCTTCAACCTGATGGGTGGGGTGCAATACGAGAACGTCGATCCGATCTGGGGCTATCAGCGTGAGCTTACCCGCCGCCGCAATACCGATGGCACCGGCCCTTCGATCGCCAGCGCCGACTACATGCTGACCAGCGGCACCACCGGTCGCTACATCAACGTGGAAAAAGTCGACACCAGCGCCTGCAGTCGCGTGGCCGAACAGTTTGCCGGCACTACCGGCTATCGCGTGCGTGTACCCAATGGAAGCTACTGCGGCTCATTCTACACGCCGGGTTACCGCACGCTAGGCAACGCCACCGAAAACGCGCAGATGTATACGCATGCCACCTACGATGCGGGCGAACACGTGCAGTTGTACGGCGACCTGCTCTACAACTACAACGAGACCCGTTACGCCTCGGGCTCCAATTACACGTGGTGGGGTAGCAGCAGCAAATACCGCTATTTCTACGATACGAAGTTGCGCGACTACGTGCAGATGCAGCGCGTGTTCTCGCCGGAGGACGTGGGCGGCTACGACTCCACCATGAACAAGTCCACGGAGAACGCGTACATGCTGACGCTGGGTTCACAAGGGCGCCTGGGTTCGAGTGCGTGGGATTACGACCTCGGTTTCACGCATTCGGACGATCAGCTGAATCAGCGCGGGTTTGCGCGCTGGGCCGATCCGATCAACGACTACTTCGCCAAGCACGTGCTGGGCCCCGACCTGGGGCCGGACCCGCGCGGCCGCGGCTATCGAAGCTTCGCGCCCGACTACGCTGCGTTCTACACCCCCATGTCGGTCGCCGACTTCCGCAGTTTCACCGGCTACACCAGCAGCCGGAGCAAAACCTGGGACAACCTGGTGCGCGGCCAGCTCACCAACGCCTCGTTGTTTACCTTGCCGGGTGGCGATGCGGGCATCGCCGCCGTGCTGGAGGCCGGCAACCAGGGCTGGAATTACACGCCGGACGCACGCCTGATGGATGGCCGCGTGTGGGGCATGACGGCGGTGCAGGGCGCGGGTCACCGTTCGCGTTACGCCGGCACGCTGGAGTTGCGCGCGCCGGTGTGGCGTCAGCTGACCGTCGATGCTTCGGCGCGCTATGACAGTTACAAGGTGGCGGGGAAGCAGGTGGACAGTGCCACCTGGAACCTCGGCCTGGAATATCGACCGATCGAGACGTTGCTGTTGCGCGGCAAGGTCGGCACCGCCTTCAAGGCGCCGTCGCTATCCGATCAGTTCCAAGGCCTGAGTGGCTTCTACAGCAGCGCAACGGATTACTTCAATTGCGCCGCACTGGGTTACCGCGGACCCAAGATCGACCAGTGCCCGACCCGCTATGGCAACGCGCAGTACTTTGGCCAGCAGTCGGGCAACCCGGCGCTGAAGCCGATCGAGGCGAACGCCTGGAGCTACGGCGTGGTGTGGTCGCCGTTGACCCGCATGGCGGTCAGCGTCGACTACCTGCACTGGAACGTGCGAGGCGAAGTGCAGAACCAGAGCGTGGACTCGCTGCTCAACGACGAGATGCTGTGCCGGCTTGGCGAGCGGGACATCAACTCGCCGTCCTGCCGTGTCGCCCTGGCGCAGATAAAGCGCAGTGTCGGCGTCGCCAACGACGGCACCATCGGCGATATCACGTCGATCTATCGCACCAAGGTCAATGTCTCGCGCCGTGTCATCAATGCGCTGGTCGCGGATTTTCGCTATGGCTTCGGCATAGGGCGTTATGGCGACCTGAGCTTTACCGCCACCTACACCGACATGCTCAAGCACGACTATCAACCGTATGCCGGCGATCCGATGGCCGACCGTCTGCGCGACCCCACGTGGAGCACCGATTTCAAGACACGCGCCAATGCCTCGGCGAACTGGCATCGCGGCGACTGGTCAGCCACCCTCTACGCCAACCGCTACGGCAAGACGCCCAACTACCTCGCCTCCAACAATGGCTACGCGTATGCAGGGGCGGGCACCCTGGCACCATGGATTCGTTACAACGCCAGCGTGTCGTACCAGCCGATGCCGAGCTTGCTGCTCTCGATGCAGGTCAACAACTTGTTCGATGCGATGCCGCCGCGTGATCGCAGCTATCCGGGCACGTCTGGAGCGCCGTATAACTCGAGCAACTATGACGTGTATGGCAGAGCGTATTACTTGCAGGCGACTTATCGGTTTGGTGAGCGCAAGCGGTAGGGGCGTTTGGCTGGGGAACCGCGGTGGCCTGGTGCCCATCAGGCAGGCCACTTCGGTGTGCAGCGACAAAACGGGCGATTACCCTTTGGCATGGCTGGGGAAGAGGAAGAATGGTGCCAGGGACAATAAGCTACGCCCAGCGATGCTTGCTTAATTGTCCCTGGCACCATTTCTTAGGCACCATTTCTTCTTTCTTGCCGCTTCCCTGGAAAGTCCACTCTGGCCCCGGCTTTGATCACCAGGCTTCTATCACCAGGCTTCTGAAGGAGTGCCCATCGATGCGTGTGTCTCGCTTGTGTCTGATGTTGGTCCTGGGTGCGCTGCATTACTCGCCTATGGCGGCGGCGCAGCCCGAGTGTCTGGTCCCGCTACATCAGGCGGGCACGCCTTGCCGCATGGCACTGGATGGCGGGCGTCTCTCGGTCAGCCTGACGCCGGATGAAATCAAGGAGGGAAGGTCGGAGCTGTTGGCGGCCGCTGACGGAAGGGTGCCCTCCAATGTGCAAGGCGGCCTGTTGTTCGATGCGCAGTTGATTCGCCGAGAGGATGACAGCGTTCCGGGGCAGTCCGTCTGGACGCTGAAGGCGACCCATGTGCTGGCAGAACTACCCGGAGCGTTCAAGGATCGCCAGATTCAGGTCGTATCGCCTGCGCCAGGAAACGGTGGTACCGGTTTTCATCCTGGCCAGCTCTACAGGGTATTTGCCGCTAAGTTCAACGGCAGGTTCTACGTCTGGGATGGAACTGTCGCACCGCTCAACTAGTGCCAGTTCTGGTGAGCGCAAGCGGGGGCGGCGTTCGGTTTGGAAAAATGGTGTCAGGGACAATTAGGTAGGCCCAGCTGTCTCAGGCCCAAACTTGGGCCATCTCACTCTGATCCCGGCTTTCGCCGGGTTTTCGGCTTTGGCCGATAGCGCTATTCAGATCACCTCGAAAAAGAGCATCGGCGCCATTCGTACCAAAGCAGCACTCCGTCAGAAGCGACCATCCCGCGCAGCGGATTCTCGATGCGCTTGGCGATATAGCCTCCTTCAGGCCGAAACGGAGCCGCTCAGCAGCATGGTTGCGGCAACTGCATCGGCCGTAGAGCGAACGGTCGCCTCAAATACTTGCGGGTCGATCTGACCTGGCGCAAGCAGATCCTGTCACTTCGTTCCATCGCGCGGTGCGCCGGCAGGTGCGCTGCGCAGGCGCTCGCCAGCTGCTGAAAATCGTCACCTGACGCAGCGTGTGCTCAGTGCTCTATTACCGTTGGCGAAAAAGTCTTCATGCACTTTTCACGAGATGCGCAATCGTAAGATAGATCGATACAAATTGTGATGGAGTTCATATTTATTTCGTCGATCGCCACTCACAAGTTTCTCCTTGTGGTGCCATCCTTCGGGCGCGACAGCTGCAATTCAGTTTGAAACAGTCCGGGTATTTCCAGGGGGGCTGCGCGTCAAGTGTTGCTTGATGACGCGGTTGTCGCATCAACGGAACGAAGCGAATCAGGCCGATTTCCCCAGTCATGCCGTTTCGTTTGAGTCTTCGTCATAAAACAGGGGCTGTGCAGGGTTCTTAGTAGCCGAGCGCATCGACTCGATTCCTGACCTTTAAAAAAACGTTCATGCGAATGCGTGGGCGCAGGGTGTCGTTTTGCCCTGTGCACGAGGCTGCCGCGTGCGCGGTAGGTCGACTGCGCCCAGCACTTTGTCCTGACCGCATCCCTGATGCCATTTGAGCCATAAGGGAGCCAGGCATGAACAAGATCTATCGGAAAGTATGGAGCCGCGCGCTGAGTCAGCTCGTGGTGGTTTCGGAACTGGCCTCGTGCCAGCGCAGTGGTGGACAGGGGCAGCGAGCGGATGGGCGCTCACCGTTGTCGCGGCCACGACCAGGAATCTTGATCTTGCTGGCTGCCGCGGGCGGGATCGGCTGGGTCTTGCCGGCGCATGCGCAGTCGGTGGACTGCAACCCGGCGCCCTTCAACGCCTATAACAGCACGGCCTCATGCATGGGCTTCGGCGCCACCGCCAGTGGGGTCGGCGCGACTGCGCTCGGTTCGATCTCCAACGCGTCCGTACTGGGTGCGGTCGCGGTGGGATACAACGCGCAAAGTACGGGGCAGAATGGCGTGGCGCTCGGTTTTCAGGCCAATGCCGCCTTTATCAATTCCATTTATATCGGAGCGCGTACCGCGGCAGGTACGGGCGCGCTGGCCAATAGCGCCATCGGCGTTGGCACCGACGTCACCGCTTCCGGCAACTCCTCGATTGCCTTTGGAACCCAGGCGATATCCACGGCGAGCAACGCGATGGCCATCGGCATCATCGCCAACGCCACGGGTGCTTCGGCGATTGCGCAAGGCGATGGCGCATCGTCAGCCTCGACCAGCAGCGTCGCCATTGGCACGCATGCCTCGGCCGATGTGAACTCGGCCAACAGCGTCGTCATCGGTAGCGTATCCAAAGCGGTAGGTGCCTTGAATGCCGTTGCGCTGGGTACGTCCGCGCAGGTGAACAACGGTCAGGCCACTGCCCTGGGTGGCTTTACCAATGCCACCGGCGAGGGCGCAACGGCTGTCGGCCTGTCGACGCAAAGCCTGTTTGCCCACGCGACCGCGGTGGGCTGGCAAGCGTATGCAACGGCGCTCAACGCGATCTATCTGGGTGCCCGCACGACCGGAACCGGCGCATCGGCCGAGTCGGCCATCGCCATCGGCACGGATGTGAACTCCTCGGGCACCTATGCCATCGGCATGGGCTTGCAGGCGAATGCGAGCCAGACCGATGCCATCGCTATCGGCAGGCAGGCCTTGGCCACCGGCGAGAATTCGATGTACATAGGATCGCTCCCTAGCGGCATCGCCGGCAGCGGCGCCACGGCAAACAACGCCATTGCCCTGGGTATCGATGACACCGCCAGCGGCGTGGGATCCGTTGCACTTGGCAACTTTACGGTTGCGTCGGGTACGAACAGCACAGCGTTGGGATCCAGTACCGCTTCGGCTCTGAATGCCGTGGCAGTGGGCCGCGGAAATAATGCGTCGGCTGCCGATGCCACAGCGATCGGCTTTTCGTCGCAGGCGCAAGCGGCTTCTACGCTGGCGATCGGCGATACGAACACTGTGGCGGCTGCAGCGGGCACGGGCTCCATCGCTGGCGGTCACAACTCGCAAGTGAACGGCGGTACTGGCGCAGTGGCGCTAGGCGAGGGGCAGGTTGCCAACGGCAACGGCGCGGTCGCCATCGGCGATCCGAACTCCGCCAACGGCAACGGTGCGGTAGCCACGGGTGCCAACGACACCGCCAACGGCGATGGCGCGGTGGCGATCGGCAACACCAACAATGCGCAGGGCGTTGGCTCGGTGGCCGTGGGCAATGGCAGCAGCGCACTGGCCGCAGGTGCGGTGGCATTCGGCAACGCAGCTACCGCCAACAACGCGAACGATGTCGCGCTGGGCTCGGGCTCGACCACGGCAGCCGCCGTGCAAACCGCCAACACCACTATCAACGGCACCACGTACAACTTCGCCGGCACCACGCCGACCAGCACGGTGAGCGTGGGTGCTTTGAATACGGAGCGCACCATCACCAACGTCGCTGCGGGCCGCATCAGCGGTTCCAGCACGGATGCCATCAACGGCTCGCAGTTGTTCGCCACCAACCAGGCGGTGAATACAGTGGGCAGCACGGTGACCAACCTCGGCAACACCATCGCCACCAGCATCGGCGGTGGCACCACCTACAACCCGACCACCGGCGCCGTGACCACCAATGTCAGCTATGGCGGCACGACGTATACCTCGCTGCAGCAGGTATTCGACCAGATCGACGGTTCAGTGGCTGGCGGCGGTGGTATCAAGTACTTCCACGCCAACTCCATCCTGGCCGACTCGCAGGCCATCGGCGCGAACAGCGTCGCGGTGGGGCCGGTGTCTACCGCCAGTACCACCAACGCGGTGTCGATCGGCAATGGCGCCGTCGCCGCCACCAACCCGGGCGACGTGGCGTTGGGTTCCGGTGCAAGCACGGGTGCCGTGGTGCAGACCGGCAGTGGCACGGTCGCGGGAACTACCTACACCTATGCCGGCGCGACGCCGCTCAGTACGGTCAGCGTGGGCAGCGTGGGCAATGAGCGCACGATCACCAACGTGGCGGCGGGACAAGTGAATGGGTCGAGCACGGATGCGATCAACGGCTCGCAGTTGTTCGCCACGAACCAGGCGGTGGACAACCTGAGCAACGCGGTCACCGCTGGCGCCACGCACTACTACAGCGTCAACGACAACGGTGTGCAGGGCGGCAACTACGCCAACAACGGCGCAACGGGCATCAACGCGCTCGCCGCAGGCGTGGGCGCAGCGGCCACCGCAGACAACGGCACCGCGCTGGGTCAGAACAGCAACGTCTCGGTGCTTGGCGGTGTGGCGTTGGGCTCAGGCGCCGTTTCCGATCGTGCCATCGCACCGACTTCCGGCTCCATCACCGTGGGCACCAACACCATTCCCTACAACACCACCGATCGCAATCTGCTCGGCGCGGTCTCGGTGGGCAACGCCACCGATTTCCGCCAGATCACCAATGTGGCGGACGGCACGCTGGATCAGGATGCGGTGACGTTGCGCCAGCTCAAGGGCGCGATGAGTTCGTTCTCGGTCACGCCGATCAAGTACTTCCACGCCAACTCCACCGCATCCGATTCACTGGCGGTGGGCGCGGAGTCGGTCGCCATCGGTCCGCAGACCACGGTGAACGGCGATAACGGCATCGGCATGGGCAATGGTGCGATCGTGCAACAGACCGCGCCGGGCGGTACGGCGATCGGCCAGAACGCCACCGTGAATCTCGCCGATGGCGTCGCGCTTGGCACCAACGCTACCTCCAATGGCATCCAGGCGATGGCCTTGGGTGCGGGTTCGCAGGCGGCCTTTGCCGGCAGTGTGGCCCTGGGTGCCGGATCGGTGACCGATGCGGCCGTGGGTACGACCAGCGCCACCCTCGGCGGCACCACCTACAACTTCGCCGGCACCACGCCGGGAGCGACGGTGAGCGTCGGCACCGTGGGTGCGGAACGGACGCTCACCAACGTGGCGGCAGGTCGTATCAGTGGCAGCAGCACGGATGCGATCAACGGTTCGCAGCTGTATGCGACCAACCAGTCGTTGAACTCGCTGTACACGCAGTTCAACAACCTCGCCAACGTCGTCAACAATCTGCCGCCGGCAAGTGGTGGCGGTGGCGGCGGCGGTACCACCACGGTGAACAACACCTACCAGACGAGCACCAACAACACGACCGTGGCGTCGGCGACGGGCAACAACTCCACCGCGGCCGGCGCCGGTTCCACGGCATCGGGCAACAACTCCACTGCGGCGGGTGCCGGCTCCACGGCGTCGGGCAACACCAGCACGGCGGTCGGCAGCGGTTCCAGTGCCACGGGTGACAACAGCGTTGCCATCGGCGCGGGTTCGGTAGCGTCCACCAGCAACGCGGTGTCTGTCGGTTCGCCCGGCAATGAACGCACCATCACCAACGTGGCCAACGGTGTGAATGCCACCGATGCGGTGAACGTGGGCCAGCTCGGCGAAGCCATCAACCAGGCCGAGAACTGGTCGAAGGATTACGTCGACCAACGCTTCCAAACCGTCGACCGCCAGCTCAATCAAATCGGCAACCGCGCCAACGCGGGCATTGCCTCGGCGATGGCGCTGGCGAGCCTGCCGCAAGCTTATCAGCCGAATCAGAGTTCGGCAGCGGTCTCGCTTGGTGCATTCCACGGTGAAACCGGTATTGCCATTGGCGTGTCCACCATCACCGAAAGCGGTCGCTACGTGTTCAAGCTCAACGCCACCACCAACTCGCGCGGCGATGCCGGCGCGGGCGTGGGCGCGGGCGTGGTCTGGTAATGGGCGCCGCTCGGCGCCATGCGCCGGGGCGCCTCCCGAAAGCATCCAGGAGTCATCGATATGCATAAGTCATGGAAACAGATCAGCGTGGCCATCGCCGCCACACTCGCACTGGCCGCTTGCGGCAACGTCAGCCACGACGTGGCCAAGGACGGCCACTCGGCCGGCGAACTGGTGTGGCCGACACCCGATCAGGTAACGCCCATGCACAAGGGCGGCACCTTCCCGAATCTCGCCAACTTGCGGCAGATGCGTGCGGGCCTCAACAAGCAACAAGTCTCTGACCTGATCGGCTATCCGCACTTCAGCGAAGGCGTGTGGGGCGTGCGCGAGTGGAATTACGTGTTCAACTTCCGCAAGCCCGATAGCGACGACGTAACGGTATGCCAGTACAAGGTGCTGTTCGACGA
This sequence comes from Dyella kyungheensis, assembly GCF_049913195.1. GTDB lineage: Bacteria > Pseudomonadota > Gammaproteobacteria > Xanthomonadales > Rhodanobacteraceae > Dyella > Dyella kyungheensis. The sequence continues at coordinate 332,383 of NZ_CP183983.1, forward strand.
TGGCAAGGTCGCGCGCAGCTTCTACTGGAAACCCGAATCGTGCGCCGCGCTGCTCGTGGAGCAGAAGCCCGCTGCTCCGCCCAGGGAAGAGATGCCGCAGCACTTCACGCTTTCAGCCGATGCGCTCTTCGCATTTGGCAAGGCGGATATCACGCCTGAGGGACGCAACGCGTTGGCGAACCTGGCCACAGCGTTGCGTGCGCACGGCGACCAGGTGCGGAGCATCCACGTCACCGGCTATACGGATCGCCTCGGCAGCACAGCCAGCAACCAACGGCTATCCGAACGCAGGGCACAGGCGGTGATGGACGTTCTCGTGCAGGACGACCTGCCGTCGTCGAAGATCCAGGTAGAAGGGCGAGGCGAGAGCGATCCAGTGAAGGATTGCCCCGATGGACCGCATGCACAACTGGTGGCGTGTCTTGCACCCAACCGGCGTGTCGAAGTGAGAATCGACCGGTAATGGTGTCTGGCTTCGGCGGCTAACGTGAGTTGCCGCCGAAGCTGCTGTAACGCAGGCATGGCCATGTGCTGACTGTCCCAGGCGCCATTTCCGGCGCCTGGACGGCTTGGTCAGAACGATGATCGCCCCGCGGGTCGAAAGTAATTTCGAAGCGATGGCACGCATCCGGCATGTCGTTTGCCATGGCTTTCTGCTCACGCGTTCGAATGGATCGATGAAAAGCTGGCGTTTAAGAGACTTTCTTTTTCGCTATGCGCGCCACAGGAGGAAATACGCAAGATCCAGCGATGAATGGCCGCCGCAACATCCACATCAATGTCACACGACCGTGACCTACTGAAAGTGAGTGTCGGCCCACGGCATGCGTGCCGTCATGGACTAAAACTCGCTACTTCGAAAACACTTTGAGCAAGGACCCATCTTATGAAGAAACCGACACTCGCACTGGCGCTAGGCGCCGCGCTGCTGCTTTCGAATGCAGCCATGGCCCAGGAGCACGATCATCCCGGCAATGACCAGCATCGGGAAAACGCGGTAATGCACGATCGCGGTGCCAAGGAAGGGTGGTACAAGAAGGGCGGCACGGTTCCGCGGGAATACCGCGACGATCGCTATGTCGTGTCCGACTGGCACTCCGAGCATTTGCGTGAGCCGCCCCGCGGCTACCACTGGGTTCGCAGTGACAATGGCGACTTTCTGCTGGTGGCGATCAGCACCGGTGTGATTACCGATTTGATGCTCAGTCACTAAACGTGTCTGTCGCAAAGGGGCGGGGGTAGTTAAGTCCGTATGTCCGCGCGTGCCGCGAACTGATCGAACTTAGCTATCTCCGCCCCGTATTCCGCTACTGCAAGGCGGCCCGCAGACTGGCTGCCAACTCAATGCGCTCCTCGGTGGTGTAGGGCACTTTCCTTCCCCCGTACAGCCCGTCATTGGAGTAGCGAGGAAATACATGAAGATGGTAGTGCCACACATCCTGGTTCCCGGCGGGACCGTTGTGTTGGCGAGTGGAGATGCCTTCGCACCCGAAGGCATGGCGCATCGCGTTCGCCAGGCGACGCGTGGCACGAAAGAAGTCGTTGCCAAGATCGTCCGGGATGTCCAATGCGTTCTCATAGTGGCCCCGAGGTATCACGAGGCAGTTGCCCTTTATTCCGGCGTAGTGGTGAGTCGGAACCAAAGCGAACACGTTGGCATCGACCAGGACAACGGCTGATTCCTGGGCAGGCGATGGAAGCGTCTCGGCAATGCCGCAGAACGGACACGCGTATCCGGGTGGAGCATTCTTCATAAGGCCCGACTCTCATAGACCCTGCAGTGGGGCGACTCCGGATTCTGTGAGGTGCTCCGACTACCCGTCAAGGAACACCGGGCTGACCGGCAACGGGGCTTCATATCTTCGCGGCAACCGGGCCGAGCCATCGCTGACTCGGCCCAATCAAAGGCCGTTGACCGCGCGGGGAATGCTGTTACGACACGATGCCCATGTTGGCCAGGCTGGGGTGAAGGTCTCGGACGGCGCTCAAACTTTCCAGCAGCGCACCCAGGTGCAGAATCGTGGATTCGGCAAACCACGGCGACACGAGCTGCACACCGATCGGCAGACCATCCTTGCTTGTGCCAAAGCGCAGCGACAGGCCAGGTAGTCCGGTGACGCTCAGCGGTGCGGTCGCATCCATCACGTGCAAGGAAGAGACCGTCTGACCGTTGATGACGAACTCCGCTGCGTCGTGAGCATGTGCGGGTACCGGCGTCACGGGGCAGAGCAGCGCGTCATAGCGGGCGAAGTACTGAGCGAAGCCGTCACGCATCGTCTCGATCTGTTGTTCGGCAATGACGAAATCTTCGATCGACGTGTCGGGAGTGTCGAAGACGCCCTGGACATGCTTGTAGATCAGCGCTTCGTGTCCGGCTGTCGCCTTCCTGAAAGCGGGTTTTGTCTCCATCGCCTGGAGCTTCCAAAGGAGTTCGAGCGCGTTGATCTGCTCCAGCACGGGAATGCGCACTTCTTCCACGATGACGCCCGCGCTCTTCAACGCCTCAGCCGCTGCCTTGACGGTGGCCGCCACATCGTTGTCGATCGCGCCAAATCCCGGCTCAACGAGCCAGCCGACGCGGACCGGTCGGTTCGGCACGGTGCCCACGCCGGCGTCCAGGCTGAGTGGGCTGGTGGAGAAGCCGTCAGCGCCGTCCGGACCTGCCAGGAGCGCATAAGCGAGTGCAATATCGCGAACCGAACGGGCCATGGGACCGGCGTGCCAGAAGCGACGCGGCACGCGCGGCCAGATGCCGGTCATCGGGATCCGTCCATGGGTTGCCTTGAGGCCGATGACGCCGGTCAACGCGGCGGGACCGCGGACGGAGATGGCAACGTCAGTCGCAAGACCGATGGGCGACATGCCCGCCGCGATGGCTGCCGACTCGCCGCCACTCGATCCGCCGGGTGTGCGATCAAGGTTCCAGGGATTGAGCGTGCGGCCCGAGAGCAAATTGTCGCTCTCGATCCAGTAGGAGAACTCGGGAAGATTGGTCTTGGCGAGAAGGATGCCGCCGGCCTTCTTCATCCGCGCAATGCCGGTCGCGTCGGTGTCGGGAATGCGGCCCTTGAAGATCGGCGAGCCCAACTGGGTGAGTACGCCGGCCGTATCGAAGGAATCCTTCGCCGTAAAGGGAACGCCATGCAGCGGCCCAAGCTTCTCACCCGCCAGGACGGCAGCTTCGGACACCTTCGCCGCTTTCAGCGCATCGTCGGCGACAGCAACGATGGCATTGAGCTTGGGATTGGTCAGGTGGATGCGGTCGATGTGCGCCTGCACGACCTCCACCGGTGAAACTTCCTTGGTGCGGATCAGCTCAGCGAGTTTGGTTGCATCTTGGTAGACAAGTTCGGTGCTCATAGGGGATCTCGGCTTGTTGGGTGGGGTCAACAAGGCTAGGGAGCCGGCCTACCTAACGCTTGTTAGATTGAAGGATAGACATCATGCTACGATCCCGTCAACCACTTTTCGCGCGGCTGGGTTTGGCGTTGGCTTTGGCTCTTGAGAGAATGGATCGTGAGAAAGCCGAACCGGCATCGCGAAGAAGTCTGGCTCGTGCGGCGCGTGAGTACCGCGAGACGCTCCCGTTGATCGGGCTCAGCCGACCCAGGACCCGCACGTGAACAAATCAATGAGCCCCACGATTGGCGGGCGGCTCATTTCATCGAGGATGGATTTCGTGGATAGCCAGAAAGGCACAAGTTCCAGGGACAAGATCCTGGACGTCGCGACAAAGATTGCGCAGGCACATGGCTACGGCGGACTGAACCTGCGGACGCTTGCAGAAGAAGTCGGGATCAAGGCTGCCAGCCTCTACCACCACTTCCCGAGCAAGGCCGATCTTGCCGCCGCGGTTGCCAAGCGCTACTGGGAGGACGCGGCCGCAGGACTGGAAGTGCTGTCTTCAAGGACTCAAGACCCGGCCGATCGCTTGCGGCGATTTCCCGGAACGTTTCGAAAGTCGCTGGAAAACGACAATCGCATCTGCCTGTGTAGTTTCATGACGGCGGAGTTCGACGATCTGCCGGACCCGGTGAAGAAAGAGGTCGAGACCTTCACTGACGTCAATGTCGCGTGGCTAAGCAAGACGCTTGTTGCGGCGGGCATCGTGAGTACCAAGGATGCCAAGAAGCGCGCCCATGCCATTTTCGCTGCCGTAGCGGGAGCGCAGCTGATGGCGCGCGGTCGTTCCGATATCAAACTCTTTGATGCACTGATCAAGAACTACCAGGCCGCTGGACTGCTGCCATTGTAAGAACTCTCCTTGCGTCCGATCAGCAAGAATCCCCGCCAGTTTCGGGCATGTCATCAAACGCCCCGAGAGGTACTTCGGAAGAAGCCAGACCTTCCAGTTGACGATCCAGCTCCTGGTATTCCTTCGCGAAATGCCTCTTGAAGTTCTCGAACGCGTTGACCGATTGCCACCGGTCGATGGTGAGGTAGCGGCCCGCGCGGTCGTGGCTGCGAAGTAGCCTTACTTCGAGAAACCCCGGGGCGCGCGCGAACAGCTGGGACCAGGGGCCATCGGGGCCGTAGGCGGCTTCGAAGGATGCTGTTTGATCCTCGGGTACCAGGAATTCCCAGACGATGGCGTAGCTCATCTTGTTCACCTCGGTTCCGGATGTTGACCCGATGCGATGGCGTGGCGGAAGTATCGGCTTCGCACCGTGCTTTCGACGTAATCGTTGCGACCCCACGTCGCGAGCTGGGACGCCGTGGCGGACCCCTCTTTCAGGTTATATACAAGCCTGACAGGGGGAGTAACCTCGCGCTCGCTACGTTTGAACGCGGAGCTTGGGTCATGCGCAACCTATTGAAGTACACGGTACTTGCGGGGGCTGGCGTGGTGCTCACCAGTTCGTCGCTGGTCGCGTCTTTCTCTTCGGAAATGCGGGCTTTTGATCCCGGCCTTTTGGTGACGGCGATGTGCGGGGGCGGGTCGGCCACGTCGTCGCTGACACGCAGTCTGGCGTTCGCTTCGGTGGTCGCTGGGCCGAAGGGCGCCGCCGCTGCGCCGATGCCGCTCTTTGCCGATCTCACTGCATCTCAGCTGTCGATCACGACGCGAAGCGAGCAGGCCAGGCGCTACTTCAATCAAGGCTTGATCCTCACCTATGGATTCAATCATGCAGGCGCGGTGCGGTCGTTCCGCGAGGCGCAGCGGCTCGACCCAGCGTGCGCGATGTGCTGGTGGGGCGAGGCGCTCGCGTTGGGTCCCAATATCAATGCGCCGATGGACGATCGCGACCGGAACGCGGCGCTGGCCGCGATGGATCGGGCGCGTGCACTGCGTGCGCAGGCATCGCCGCTCGAGCAGGGGCTGATCGATGCCATGGCGCGCCGCTATTCGCGCGATGCGAAGGCTGACCGCGCTGCACTCGATGGAGCCTATGCCGATGCGATGCTCGATGTGGCAACGCGCTTTCCGAAAGACGACGACGTCGCCGTGCTCGCCGCCGAAGCGGTGATGGATACCAGTCCCTGGAATTATTGGGAAGCCGACAAGCGCACGCCCGTGGGACGCAGCGGTGAGGCGGTCAGGTTGGTCGAGGCGGTGCTTGCCCGGCATCCGGAGAACCTGCAGGCGGCTCACCTCTACATTCATCTGATGGAGAACAGCGCCAACCCGCGTCTCGCGGAGGCGGCCGCGGATCGATTGGCCAAGCCGCTCGCTCCCAGCGCGGGGCATCTCGTCCACATGCCGGCGCATATCTATGCACTGACGGGTCGATACGCGGATGCCATTCGCATCAACGTTGCGGCGGCCCGGTCGGACGAGGCGCTTATTCGCCGCACGGACGATCACAGCCTCGTGCGCTACGGCTACTACCCGCACAACATCCATTTCATCGTCACTTCGGCGCAGATGGCGGGCGATATGGATACCGCCATCAACGAGGCGCGTCGTTTGCGTACCGTGCTCGACCCGGATACTTCCGCGCGCATCGCGTGGATCCAGGCGATCGATGCGGCGCCCTATCTGGCGATGGCGCAGTTTGCACAGGCCGATGCGATCCTCGCGTTGCCACCGCCGGATTCGCGTCTTCCCTATGCGGCCGCCATGCGCCTTTACGCGCGCGCGGTGGCTCATGCGCAGCGGCAGGATCGTGCGGCGTTCGACCGCGAAATCGCGGCGCTCTCCACGCTGCGCGGCTCCGATGCGTTCGCGACGATGATCGAGCAGGGCGTGCCTGCGCCCGATTTGCTGCTGCTGGCCGAAGCCGTTGCGCGAGGCCGATATGCGCAGGCCCAAGGCAGTTTCGTGGAGGCGGCCGATCACTACCGGGAAGCCATCGCGCTGGAGCGAAAGATCCCGTACCAGGAACCCGCGTACTGGTACTACCCGGTCAGCCAGTCGCTCGGCGCGGCCTTGTTCCAGGCCGGTCGCTACGACGAGGCCAGCCAGGCATTCCAGGCGGCGCTGAAGCAAACGCCGCAGAACGGCTGGGCGCTGTATGGGCTGGCGCAAAGCGAAGAGGCGCTCGGACGCGGGAGCGAAGCCGCTGCAGCGCGCCAGGCGTTTCAACGCGCCTGGCTGGGAGATCCGTCGTGGCTGCACATGGAGCGGCTCTGACGCGCTACGGATGCGCACTCAACGGCTTGCGAGTTTTGCCGCCGCGGCAATGAGGACGCCGCCCGAGACGCCTTCGAGACAACGACGACGACGATCGCTGATGCCACCCGCTTTCCCGCCCGTCGCCGCAGTGATGGCGCTGAGGGCGCTGTAGATGACGCCGCACAGGCCGATGAAGATCGCGGACAGCACGAAGGCCTGTCGAGCGGCGGGCTGATCGTGCTGCATGAACTGCGGGAGTATCGCGAAGTAGATCATCATCCCTTTGGGATTGAGTACGGCGGTCAGGAATCCTCGGCGGAACTGATTTGCCGCTGGCTGCTTGGGCAAAGCAGACGCGCGTGATGTCGCCGCCGACTTCAGCAACTGCAACGCCAGATAGACCAGGTAGGCCACACCGGCCCACCGCAATGCTTCGAACAACAGGGGCGATGCGGCGATGACAGCAGCCAGGCCGAACGCGACCAGCAACGAATGAATCACATAGCCGGCGCACACCCCCGCCGTGGCGCGCAGTCCGGCAGCTGCGCCTGAGATGGCCTGGGAAACGATGAAGAGCATGTCCGGTCCCGGGACGCAGATAAGCGGGATCACGGTGAGGGCGAACAGGCCTAGCGCATGGGTATTCATGGCGAACAGGGTACGTCGACGCAGGCGCTATTTGGCTGCGAATATTCCAGTAGATCTTCCATTCTTGGCATAAGATGCCAATGAATCGACTCAAAGTAGACTGATATGCCAATCAAGCTCGATGCGATCGACAAGCGGATCCTGCGTGCCCTGCAGGAGGATGGCCGACTGCAGAACACTGACCTCGCGCGCACGGTGGGTCTATCGGCGTCGCCGTGCTTGCGCCGAGTTCGCCTGCTGGAAGAGGCCGGCGTCATCGATCGCTACGTCACAATCCTCAACCCGTCGATGGTCGGCGCGGGCCTGACGCTGTTTACGCGCGTCTGGCTCACCGCGCAGGACGCGGAGACGATCGAGCACTTCATCGGCGCGATGAAGCTGCTGCCGCAAGTGATGGAGTGCTACATCATGCTCGGCGAAAGCGATGCGCTGTTGCGCGTGGCGGTGGCGGACCTGGATGCGTACCGGCATTTTCAGTCCACCCATCTCACCCGTGCGAATGGCATCCAGAACGTGAAGACGGATATGCCGAGTCAGGTGGTGAAGCAGACGTATGCGCTGCCGCTGTGACTCTGGCCGATCAACGGGGCGTCTGGCGCACGTTTCCCGACGCCGGCATCATGCCAGGCGCTTCTCGTAGCGCCAGACCTCCAGCGGGAACGGTCCCTCCGAAGTTTCCACCAGGCTGGTCACGACGCCTGCGCGCTGCCACCCATGCTTTTCATAGAAGCTCGCGGCGCGCCCGTTGCCTATCGCGCAGGTGAGCCACGCGATCTTCGTTCCATCGACTGCAAGCGCGGCCTCGGCATCGGCCAGGAGCGCTGTCGCGACGCCGGCACCGCGCTGCTGGGCCGAGACATACAGCTGATAGAGCTCGTCGCGCTTGATGATGGAAAAGCCCGCGGGTTCTTCCGCCGGTCCGGCCACGCGAACGCGCCCAAGCGCCGCCTGGAGCCGCTGGGCGAAGCTCTCGCGCGTGCGCAGCCGGGTGAGTTCTGCCGGCAACAGAGGTGCGTGGGCGTCCTGCCATCCGTCGTACCAGAGCTGGGCAAGTGCATCGATCTCTGCTTGGTCGGCGTGTCTGATCTTCATGGTTCGGCGGTCGTTTCGATGGAGTTGGCACGCTAGCCTATTTTCGGAGCCCATGGTGGGAGCGCACTTGTGTGCGACTGGTGCGTGCCGGTGGGCCGCGGTCGCGCACAAGTGCGCTCCCACAGTTGGCGACGGCTAGCCCGGAAGTCCCGTTGTGGTCGGCGGAATCGTTTGTATACACTGTATACATGACCCGTCTGACTACCGCCGAGAAGATCCTCCGTGCCGCCCATCGGCTGTTCGATGGCGAGGGCGCCGAGGCCGTGACGATGCGCCGCGTGGCCGATGCCGTGGGGATCACCCCGATGGCGATCTATCGCCACTTTCCCAATCGCGATGCGCTGCTGAAGCGGCTCTCGGACGACAGCTTCAACGCAGTCGCGCATGAATGGAAGGCGCGCTCGCGCAGCCGCGACCTGATCAAGCGGCTGATCGCGATCGCCGAGCCCTATCTGGATTACGCGCTGGCGCATCCGCATCTGTTCGACCACGCCTTTTCGGTGCGTCGCGACGATGCACGGCGCTATCCGGAGGATTTCCGTGCCGGCCTTTCGCCGACGTTCAACGTGGTGGTCGATGCGGTGAACGATGCGATGGCGGGTGGTGCGTTGAAACACGACGATCCGCACGACGTGGCCATGGCGATCTGGGCGCAGCAGCATGGCTTGATCGCGCTCTATCGCGCGGGACGTTTCAGTTACGACGAAAAGCAGTTTCGCGCCTTCTATCAACAATCACTGGAGAAGTTGATCCATGGCCTCAAAGCCTGACACTGTCGGATGGCCGGTGGGAGTCGCAGCCACTGCGTTGGCTGCTTTGGCCTGGTGGTTTGCCAGCGGAGTAGAGCCGCAATGGTGGTTGGCCTGGCTGGCGCCGCTGCCGGTGCTGTGGCTCGCGCCGCGCGTGGGTGCGCGATGGGCGGCGCTGGTTGGGTTCGCGGCCTATGCCGCCGGCGGTTTGAATGTATGGAGTTATTTGCACGCGGCGGTCGGCTTGCCGACGCTGCCTGTCATTGGCTTCATCTTGGTCGGCGGCGTGATGCTGGCGCTGTGCGTGCTGCTGTATCGGCACCTGCTGCTGCGTGGGCGTGCGGTTGCGGCGGTGTTGTCGGTGCCGGCGCTGTGGGTCGCCTGCGAGTACGTCATCAGCCTGCTGTCGCCGCACTCCACGTTCTTCAATATCGGTTATACCCAGTCTGACGCGCTGCCTGTCATCCAGATCGCGGCGGTGACGGGCCTGTGGGGCATCGGTTTCCTGGTGCTGCTGGTGCCCGCTGCCATCGCTGCGCAGACGTGGTCGCCCGCACCGCGTCGCGGTCGCGTAATCGCAGGTGCGCTGGCGGCGCTGGCGGTCGTCGCTACCGTCGTCTATGGCGGCTGGCGCTTGCAGGAACCGGCCACCTCCTCGCTGCGAATCGGTCTGGCCTCGCTGCTGGGTCCAATGCGTTCTGCCGACAGTGCCGAAGGCCAGGCGTTGCAGTCGCGCTACGCGGACGCTATGGGTCGCCTTGCCGATGCCGGCGCGAAGATCGTGTTGATTCCCGAGACCTCGTTCGGTGCGCAAGACCCGACTATTCCCACATTCAAACAACTGGCGGGGCAACGCGGATTGATCGTGGCTTCCGGTATCGATTTCAAGAACGCCGCGCAGCCCGAGCGCAACATGCTCTCGGTGATCCAGCCCGGTGCCCAATCGCCGGCCACCTATAACAAGCATCACCTGTTGCTGGGACTCGAGCACTACACGCCCGGCGACACCTACACCATGCTCGACGGCAGCCCGCGCACTGGCCTGGCCATCTGCAAGGACATGGACTTCCATGACACCGGGCACGCCTATGCGTCGCGTCATACGCAATTGCTGCTGGTTCCCGCATCGGATTTCAATGTCGATGGCTGGTTGCACAGCCGCATGGCCATCATGCGTGGCGTGGAGAGCGGGTTCGCCATTGCGCGAGCGGCACGTGGCGGACGCCTCACCTTGAGCGACGATCGTGGCCGGGTCGTGGCGGAAGCCTCTAGCGAGCATCGCGATGCGGAGCTGGTGGGCGACCTGCCATTGCACGACACCTCCACGTTGTATGGGCGCTGGGGCGATTGGTTCGTGTATCTGGTGCTGGCGGGGTTGGCGGCCTGTCTGGCGATGGCGGTGCTGCCTCGTCGCGCCCGTCGCTGAGCGGACAAGGCCCTTGGCCATGGGCGCATGTCACGCCCGGGCGCGGCGGTTCGTCATGTCTATGGACCATCCCCAAGGAGTTCCGTAATGACTGACAAGATCAACCTGTTTGCGGCCGCACCCACGCTGATGCAGGAGTGGCAGCGGGCCATGATGTCGCTCTCCGAGGCTGCCAGCTTCGAGCCCAGCCTGTGCGAGCTGGTGAAGCTGCGCGCCTCGCAGATCAACGGCTGCGCCAACTGCATCAACCTGCACTACGTCGAAGCCACCGAGAACGGCGAGACAGGGCAGCGCATCGCCTTGTTGCCTGCGTGGCGCGAGGCGCCTTGCTATTCCGAGCGGGAACGCGCCGCGCTGGGCTGGACCGAGGCCATGACGCGCCTGTCCGATGGCCAGGACCATGCCGCCGCCTACGACGCCCTCAAAGCCGCGTTCACGGAAGAAGAGCAGGTCAAGCTCACCCTGACCATCAACATCATCAACGGCTGGAACCGCATCGCGGTCGGCTTTGGACTGTGGGTGGATCCCGCCGTGATCAAGGCGAGCAGGGCGGCCGCGTGATGAACCGGGCAGACTTGAACGACGCCGCGCTGGATTTCAACGCCATGCGCCCGAAGCTGATGCGCGTCGCTTACCGGATGCTCGGTTCGGTGGGCGACGCCGAAGACATCGTGCAGGATGCCTTCATTCGCTGGATGGCGGTGGACCGGCCCGCGGTGCGCGAGCCGGAGGCGTATCTGCGTTGCACCGTGACGCGCCTGTGCCTGGACCAGCTCAAGTCTGCGCGCCATCAACGCGAGATCTATGTCGGTACGTGGCTTCCCGAACCGCTGGTGGAAGACGTCGACCACGACGACATCACCCTGCCGTTGATGCTGGTGCTCGAACGCCTGTCGCCACTCGAACGAGCGGCGTTCCTGTTGCACGATGTATTCGGCGTGCCGTTCGAGGAGATTGCGACCACCTTGGACCGGGACGCCACCGCCTGCCGCCAGCTCGCCACCCGGGCCCGCAATCACGTGCGGGAGGCGCGGCCTCGCTTCAAGATCGAGAAGAAGCGCGCGTTGCAGATTGCCGAAGCATTCTTTCGGGCCTCACGCGAGGGTGATCTGAACACGCTGGGCACGCTGCTGACGGCGGACGTGAGCCTGCATGCCGACGGCGGCGGAAAGCGTCCCGCGGTGGCCGAACCCATCCTCGGCTACGAGGCGGTGATGGCAGCCATGGAGCGTCTGGCGGCCCTCGTGCTGAAGAACCGCTCGACGTTTATCCGCACCGTTTACATCAACGGCTTGCCGGGTTTCATCACGCTGGAAGCCGATGGCCAGTACCAGACCACGGCGCTGGATACGGACGGCGAGAAGATCGCGGGCATCTACGTGGTGCGCAATCCGGACAAGTTGAAGCATCTATGATCGTTGTGAGGCTTCATCGCGCTCGGAGCTTGTTTAAAAGCTCCATTCTTGCCACTCGTCATTCCGGCGCAGGCCGGAATCCAGTGGCGATGCATTGGGTCTTGGCGCGGCGCTCAATGCTGGCTGTCATTGGGCGCTAGCCGCCCACTGAGGCTATTGGATTCCGGCGTGCGCCGGAATGACGGTGAGGGGCAAATGGATACTGAGGCGAGAATCCATGGCTCTTGGCGCCGGGCTCAACGCTGGCGGTCATTGGGCGCTAGCCGTCCACTGAGGCTACTGGATTCCGGCCTGCGCCGGAATGACGGTGAGGGGAAATGGATACTGAGGCGAGCTCTTAGCGCGGCGCTCAACGCGGGCGGTCACTGGGCGCTAGCCGCTCACTGAGGCCACTGGATTCCGGCCTGCGCCGGAATGACGGTGAGGGGGAGTGGATACGGAGGCGAGAATCCAAGCGGTGTTCAGAACGTATAGCGCACCCGTCCGTACCAGTAGGCACCGTTGCTGCCGATCGGCGAGATCACGTCGTACGGGAAATTGCCGCCGTAGTTGATGTCGCTGTTGGAGCGGGTGGGGTATTGATTGGTGACGTTGTCGCCGCCGAGGGCGAAGCTGAGGCGATCGGTGGCGCGGTATTCCACTTCGACATCCAGCTGGAAGCGTGGTGCGTAGGTCTGCGTGGGAATGTAGCCGTCGCCGAAATCGAACACGCGCGTGGTGGCGCCCTGGCGGGTGACGCGGCCCAGCAGGCCCCACTGCTTGTTGTCCCACTTGGCAGTGAAGCTGCCGCGCTGGCGCGGTGCGGCGTCGGTCAAGGTGTTGCGCGCTTCCACGCCGAACAGCACGTTGTCGGCACCCGCAGCGATCAATGCGGCCGGGGTCGCCTCGACACTGCGGATCTGGGTGTTGTTGTGGCTGTAGGCCAGGGTGAGTAAAAGGTTGCCGTTGGCGACGGTGGTGCGATAGTTGCCCACCAGTTCGGCGCCGCGGGTGATCGTGTTCACGGCGTTGGTGAAGAACTGCACGCTCTGTACGCCGGCCACACCGAAGTTCTGCTGGATGTATTGCTCCAGTCCATCGTTGTCGATGGTCTCGGACAAGGTCACGCGGTGGTCGATGGCGATCTGGTACGCGTCGAGCGAGAAGTCGAAGGCGCTGCCGAGTTGTCCGGTGATGCCGAGGCTGAAGTTGCGCGATTTCTCCGGCTTCAACGGTTGGGCGCCCAGGTCGCGGGCCAGCGGATTGTTGACCGACAGGATGCGGCCCGTCACCAGTTTGCCGTCCGCACCGTAGCCGGTGGTGGTGGCTTCGTAGCCGATCTGGCTCAGCGATGGCGCACGCAGGTTGTTGGACGCCGCACCACGGAGGGCGAAGCCCGGCGCGAACTCCCAGCGCGCGCTGAGCTTGCCGCTCCAGTTGCCGCCGAAATCGCTGTAGTGCTCGTAGCGGCCCGCGGCATCGGCAAAGAAGGTGTCGGTGATGTCGCTGGAGACTTCGGCATAGGCGGCCTGCACGCGGCGCGAGAGATCGGCCGCATCCTGCGGCTGCAAACCGCCGCCGGCCTGCGCCCCGGCAGGCGCGTCGATGGGGCCGACCGCGTAGGACGCCGGATCGCCCGCGCCGGTGCGGAAGGTTTCATAGCGGTACTCGGTGCCGACCGCCAAGGTGAGCGGCCTGCCGGCCACGTCGTACTGGCGGTTGGCATCGAGATTGGCCGTGCTCTGGTTGAACGCGTAGCTGCCGATATGGAAATACGTGGGGCTCTGCGCGCCCAACGAGGCATTCAACGAATCGCGCAGGTCGTAGTCGAACGCGTTCCTGCCCCAGTTGAGGCTGCCGTCGTAGTTCCAGTCGCCCAGCGTGCCGCGCACACCACCAGCAGTCTGGGCATCGCGGTTGTGTCCGATGGATTGCGGAAGGTAACCATCCGGATAGATCGAAGGAACATTCGCATCGCTGTCGGGATAGCGGAAATAGTTGTCGCCGATGGTGTGGCGCTGCGTATAGGTGCCGAAGGCATACAGACTGGCGTGTTCGTTCAACGGCAGCTCGCCGTTGAACCAGCCGTTGTAACTCTCGTTGGGCGGATCGCCGGCGGCGTAGTTACGCTGTCCCCGTAGCGCGAGATTTGCCGGTGTGGGATCGGCGATGAAATCGGGCACGGTGTCGTAGCCGGCGCGATTGGTGCCCGCGTGGTGGCTGGTCTCCACGCCCGCATGGAGGAACCCGCTGCCGCCCAGCGTAGTGCCGAAATCCGCGGCGGCATAGCCGCCCTGGCCATCGGTGATCTCGCGGTCGGTGGGACGGAAGTTCGTATGGTAGGCGCCGTAATCCGCCGAGATCTCGCCGCCGCTGGGTGCATCCTTGAGGATGATGTTGATCACGCCGGCAATCGCATCGGAACCGTATTGCGCACCCGCGCCATCGCGCAGCACTTCGACGCGCTTGATCGCGCTGATCGGGATGGCGTTGAAGTCCACGGGCGTGGTGCCGTTGCCGATCTTGGTATCGGTGTTGACCAGCGCCGAGGTATGAAAGCGCTTGCCATTCACCAGCACGAGCACTTCGTCCGGCGACAACCCGCGTAGCTGAGCCGCACGCACATGATCCGATCCGCCCGAGTTGGATTGGCGGGGAAAGTTGAACGAAGGCAGCAGCACGGCCAGCGCTGCGCCCAGTTCGCCGTTGACTGCGCCTGCGTTGCGCAGATCCTGCTCGCTCAACACATCCACGGGCACCGGCGAGTCCAGCGAGGTGCGATTGCTGGCGCGCACGCCGGTGACCACCACCTGGTCCAGGGTCTTGGCTTGGGTATCGCTGGACTGCGATTGCGCGTACGTCACCGGCGCGGCCAGTGCACTTGCGATAAGAACGGTGAGCAGGCGGACGCGCGTTGGCGCGGCGGAGTGGATCGGCATGACGAATTCCTCAGGGGTGCAGCGGCCCATCGCGCGAGCTGCGAAGCCGGCGTGGGAGACGACGAATGATGTGAGGCGAGCGCCGGAAGCCGGCGCTGACGGTTGCTAGGCCAGACAACATCGCCGCATGGCGATGCCATGCGGCGCGTGCAGGTTCTCAAGCATGTTTTCCGTCATCGTCGACAAACCTGATCCCCGGGCATTGCTGGCAGTGGGCTGGCCCCGCGTGGCGGCCGGCAGTTATTTGTTGCATTGCAGAAGTTATGTTGTCAATACTTCGCGAAGACAAACCGTCCATCGGTCTATCCGTATAGATGTCCAAATTGGTATGAGGAAATAGCCATGAATCATTTGCGTTGCGCGGGAGCGCTGCTGGCAGTCGCCCTGCTTTCGGGTTGCGTCGCCTCGGTGGCTCCGGCATCCGCCACATTGCATGGCGATCCCGCACATCCCGCGCAAACGCAGGCCTGGGTGGATACGAAGCTGTACTTCGGGCTCGGCCTCTTCGACGATGCCGCCAGTGGCGTCAGCGAGCAGCGCTGGCGCGACTTTCTCGATGCCGAGGTGACGCCGCGGTTTCCCGATGGCCTGAGCGTGGTCGACGTCTATGGCCAGTGGCAGGGCAAGGGGCAGACGGCGCCGGAGCGCCTGCGATCGAAAATGTTGGTGATCGATTATCCGGATACGGCCGAGAATCGCGCTAAGGTGGAGGCTATCCGTGCGGCGTGGAAGCAGCGCACGGGCGACCAGTCCGTGCTGCGGGTGACGCAGCCTGCCGAGGTGTCGTTCTGAGATGAGCAGCATTCGTTCGCAACGTTGGCTCTCGCCGGGCGACGTCAATGGCTTTCTCGGGCTGGTGGTCGACAACCTGTCGATCATGGCCTTCCTGGCGACGGCGTTGATCGGCATCTTCGGTTTTCCCGCCGATATCGTGTTCCTGCGGATGTTCCCCGGCACGACCTTCGGCGTGTTGCTGGGCAACCTGGCCTATACCGCGATGGCGCGCCGCCTGGCGAAGCAGACGGGACGCGACGATGTCACCGCCATGCCGCTGGGCCTGGATGCGCCCACCAGTATCGGCATGGCCTTGCTGGTGCTCGGCCCAGCGTTCCTGCAGTTCAAGCAGAGTGGACTCGATGAACATGCCGCCGCGATCGCCACCTGGCAGCTGGGCATGGCGTCGCTGGTGATCATGGGTGTGCTGAAGTTCGTGCTGTCCTTCTTTGGCGGCATGGTGCAGCGGCATGTGCCGCGCGCGGGCCTGCTCGGTTCCATTGCGGGCATTGCGCTGGTGCTGATGGGTTTTCTTCCGTTGGTGGAGATTCTCAAGGTGCCGGTGGTGGGCCTGGCCGGCCTCGGCGTGGTGCTGTATGCGCTGGTGGCGCGCGCACGCATGCCGTGGGGCTTGCCCGGCGTGTTGGTGGCGTTTGTGGTCGCGGCGCTGCTGTATTACGTGCTCGGCCCGCTGGGCTGGCTGGGTACGGGCTATCACCCGCCGGTGGCCTGGCAGTGGCGTTTCGCCTTGCCGCTGCCGACCTTGCAATGGGTCAACGGTCTGGCGGCGGCGACGCCCTACCTGCCGTTGATTCTCCCGTTCGGCCTGTTGATGGTGGTGGGCGGCATCAATGTCACGGAAAGCGCACGCGTGGCCGGCGACGATTACCGCACGCGCGATATTCTCCTGGTGGAAGCCCTGGCAACCCTGGTGGCAGGTTTTTGCGGCGGCGTGGCGCAGACCACGCCTTACATCGGCCAGCCATCGTACAAGGCGATGGGCGCGCGCAGCGGCTACACGCTGCTGACGGGCCTGGTGATCGGCCTGGGTGGCGTGTTCGGTTATCTCTCCAACCTGGTCGAGCTGTTGCCGCTGTCGGTGCTGGCGCCGATCCTGGTGTTCGTGGCGATCGGCATCACCGTTCAAGCCTTCGAAGCGACGCCGGTGCGTTACGCGGCGGCGGTGGTGTTCAGTTTCTTCCCGGCGATCGCGCGCATGGTGACGATCAAGCTGAGCGATCCCACTTACGTGCCGAGCGATCGCTACGGCGCGCTGTTCGCCGAGCACAGCCACGGCATTTCCGAGCTGGCGGTGATCACGGTCCTCGGCAACGGCTTCATCATCACATCGATGATCTGGGCGAGTTTCCTGGTGGCCTTGATCGATGGGCGCACGCTGCGTGCCGCGGGCATTCTTCTGATCGGTGGTGCCTTGAGCCTGTTCGGCATCATTCATTCGGTGCAGATAAGCGGCGGTGTCTATCTGCCCTGGTCGCTGGATGACCCATCGCGTCTGCTGGTGTGGCAGTTCGCCGGGGCCTATGCGGTGCTGGCCATCGTATTGAGCCTGCTTTCTCTGGCCGCGCCACGCGAACGGCGTGCGTCTGCGTGAAGATGCGGCAGGGCGATAAGCCGCGGTTCTCGGTGAGTACCGGGAAGCACGGCTTCACGCTGGCCCTGGTGGCGGCGACCTTGCTCGGCGTCGCCATGGGCTGGATCTGCAACCGCACGCTCAGTGCGGAGCGATCCGTTGCGGTGGCTGCCGATCTCTCCCTGATCACGGAAGCGTTCCTGCGCCTCATCAAGATGATCGTCGCCCCGTTGGTGTTTGCCTCGCTGGTGTCGGCGGTGGCGCGCATGGGTGGCGCGGCGGAGATTGGGCGCATCGGCATCCGCACGCTGCTGTGGTTCTTTGCGGCTTCCTGCGTATCGCTCACGGTGGGCTTGTTGATGGCCCACTGGTTGCAGCCGGGGGCGGCGCTGCATGGAACGCCTGCGTTTGCTCAACTGCCGGCGACAACCGGAAGTGCGGGTGCGGCGTCGGGCTTTTCGCTGGCGGATTTCATGACCCACCTGATTCCCCGCTCCATCGTCGAGGCCATGGCGAACAACGAGATCCTGCAGATCGTGGTGTTCTCGTTGTTCATCGGCGTGGCGGCGGCTGCGTTGAAGGAGAAGGCGCAACGCTTTGTCGAGCTGATCGAGTCGCTCGCCGCGATCATGTTCAAGATGACGGACTATGTGATGAAAGTCGCTCCGCTGGCGATCTTCGCTGCGCTGGCCAGTTCGATCTGCCTGCATGGCATCGGCATCATCGGAACGTACGCCCGTTTCGTCGCGGGCTTCTATCTTTCGCTGGCCATCCTGTGGGTGCTGCTGCTGGCCGCGCTCAGCCTGATCATCGGACCGCGCAGCTTGCGCCTGTTGGCCGGCATCCGGCAGACGGTGCTGCTGGCGTTCGCCACCTCGTCGTCGGAGGCAGCGTATCCGCGCCTGCTCGAACAACTGGTGGCGTTCGGCATACCGAGGCGCATCGCCAGCTTCGTGTTGCCGCTGGGTTACTCGTTCAATCTCGATGGCGCGATGATGTATTGCACGTTCGCCATTCTGTTCATCGCGCAGGCCTACGGCGTGGAACTCAGCATCGGGCAGCAGATCACGCTGTTCGGCCTGCTCATGCTCACCACCAAGGGGCTGGCCGGCGTGCCGCGCGCCGCCATCGCGGTGGTGGCCGTCACGCTGCACTACTTTCATCTGCCGGACGCCGGCCTGGCGCTGGTGCTGGCAGTCGATCACATCCTGGACATGGGCCGCTCGGCCACCAACATCGTCGGCAACTCGGTGGCTGCCGCTGCGGTAGCGTCGTGGGAGCGGCAGCTAAACGCGCCGTCCGTGGACGAGCACCCATGAACGATTCCGTTCGTCGTTTCGCCTTCCATCCTTAGCGAGGTCGTATGCCTGCCATTGCCTATCTCGAGTGTTCCCGCTGCCATGCGCGTCTGCCCGCCGACGTGCCGCAGACGCTGTGCACGCAATGTCCCGAGCAGCCTGCGGGCGCGCTCTACGTGCGGTACGACCTCACGCCTCTGCAAGGCAGCTCGCCGGCCGACGTGGTGAACGGCGGCGATGCTTCGACACCTTGGCGCGGCATGTGGCGTTACCGCGCCGTGCTGCCCGAGGTCACTCCGGTGACGTTGGGCGAAGGCTGGACACCGATGCTGCGCAGCAAGCGTCACGGCGAGTTGTTCCTCAAGGAGGAGGGCGCCAATCCCACCGGCTCGTTCAAGGCGCGCGGGCTGGCGCTGGCGGTGACCATGGCGCGGCACTACGGCTTGCGCAAGCTGGCCATTCCCTCCGCCGGCAACGCAGCCGGCGCGCTGGCGGCCTATGCGGCGGCGTCGGATATCGAAGCGCATATCTTCATGCCGCGCGACGTGCCGCTCGCCAATATGGTGGAAGCGACGGCCTACGGCGCCAAGGTGACGTTGGTCGACGGCGTGATTTCCGATTGCGCCCGCATCGTCGGCGAGCGCAAAGCGGAGGAGGGCTGGTTCGATATTTCCACGCTCAAGGAACCGTTCCGCGTGGAAGGCAAGAAGACCATGGGCTACGAATTGGTCGAACAACTGGGTTGGGAATATCCCGATGCGGTGTTCTATCCCACCGGTGGCGGCGTCGGTTTGATCGGCATGTGGAAAGCGTTCGACGAACTCGAACAGCTGGGTTGGGTGAAGCCGGGCAAGCGCCCACGCATGTTCGCCATTCAATCGTCGGGATGCGCGCCGGTAGTGCGGGCCTTCGATGAAGGCGCCGCCGTCAGCCAGATGTGGAAAGACCCCAAGACCGCGGCTTCCGGCCTGCGCGTGCCCAAGGCGTACGGCGACTACATCATCCTGGACATACTCCGGGCATCCGGCGGCAAGGCTGTCGCGGTATCGGATGAGGACACCTTTGCATCGCTGCGCGATTGGGCCGCGAACGAAGGGATCTTGCTATCGCCCGAAGGAGCCGCGGCCACCGCCGCCTATGCGCAGCTGATCGCCTCGGGCGACCTGAAGAAGTCCGATCGCGTGGTCATCTTCAACACCGGTGCAGGCTTGAAGTACACCGATGTCATCGCCCCTGCGCTCGGCTTGTCGCTCACGCAAGGTACGTGACCTCACGCGGGCGTCTCTCGTCGCAGGTCATCCGGATCGGCGGTGTGGAAGTGCCGCTTGAACGCCACTTCGCCGGTCACCGGTTCCTGCAACTCGCGTGCATAGCGGTGCCCGGCGTAGATCGCATGCGCGATCAGGCCGGGCGCCTCGGCATCGCCAATGCAGCGCACGGAGCGGATGCCGGCACCGCCCCAGTCACCCTGACGTAGCAACAGCTGCTGGTATAGCGCGTCGTCGGGCAGGCGCGAGGTGATGGTGACAACGGCATCGCAGGGACGTTCGGTCCGCTGCTCGTCCCACTCATTTTCCAGCGTCAGCGTCGAACCGTCGAAGCCGGCGATGTTGTGCGACACGATGGCCTCGATGCCGAGCTTGGCCATGCGCTTGCGGATATGGCGGTAGTCGAGCGTGTTGACGCTCCATGGCGCGATGCTGTCTTCCGGCGTCACATAGGCGACCTCGCAGCCGCGTGCGCGCAGCAGCTCGGCCGCCACGCTGGCGTAGTAGAAGCCATCGTCGTCGAATACCGCGACGCGGCCTTCGGGCAGGCGATCGTTCATCAGGTCGTCAAACGTGTAGACACGCGGGTTGTCCGCCAGGCCGGGAATGCCCAGGCCGTTGCTGCGGCCGAAACCATCGCGCCTCCAGTGGCAACCGGTGGCCAACACCACATGCTCGGCGCCGAAATCGATCACGTCCTGCGCGGTGAGCGGCGAATCGAGATAGACGCTTACGTTGTTGAGCTTGCCGATCTGTCCTACGCGCCAGTCGCGCACGCGCGCCCATTCGGCCAGGCCGGGCAGGCGGGCTTCGCGGGTGACGCGGCCGCCCAGTTCCTTGCGCGATTCGGCCAGGCTCACATCGTGGCCGCGCTGGCCAAGCGCACGCGCTGCCTCCAAGCCCGCCGGTCCACCGCCGACCACCAGCACGCGGGTGGGCTGCGGAGCGGGACGAATGCGCTCGGGATGCCAGCCCTTGCGCCACTCCTCGCCCATGCTCGGATTCTGCGTGCAGCGGATCGGCGAGATGGTCATGTCGCCGGAAACGCAGATATTGCAGCCGATGCATTCGCGGATATCGTCGACGCGGCCTTCCTCGATCTTCCGGGGCAGATAAGGATCGGCGATGGACGGACGGGCCGCGCCAATCAGGTCGATCACGCCGCGCCGGATCTGCGACACCATCGTATCGGGCGAGGTGAAGCGGCCCACGCCGACCACCGGCTTGGTGGTGGTTTTCTTGACGAAGTCGATAAACGGTTCCTGCGCGCCCTCGGTGGCGAAGCGCGAAGGCACCGAGTCGTTGTACCAGGCCGCGAGATTGACGTCCCACAGGTCGGGCAACTCGGCCAGCATGCCGACGATGTCCTGTGCTTCGGCCAGTTCGACGCCGCCCGGTCCCAGCAATTCCTCGGTGGCGAAACGCAGCGCAACGGCGCAGGTATCGCCCACGGCATCGCGGGTGTCCTGCAGCACTTCGCGCAGCAGGCGCACGCGGTTTTCCAGCGAGCCGCCGTACTCGTCGCTGCGCTGGTTGCGGCGGCGCTGCAGGAAGTGCATCGGCAGCGACAAATCGTGCGCGGCGTAGACATAGATGATGTCCATGCCCGCGCGCTTGCCGCGCAAGGCGGCCTCGCGATGCCAGCGGCGGTATTCGCGGATATCGTGCAGGGTCATCGCGCGCGCTTGCGACGGATAGCCGTACTTCGACACCTGATGCGATGGACCCAGCAGCACTTCGCGCGAATAAAGATTGGATGCCGTCGGACCGTTGTGCGAAAGCTCGAGCGCGGCGAGTGCACCATGTGCATGCACCTTGTCGCACATCAGCGCGAGCGCGGGAATATCGTGGTCGTCCCACAGGCGCGCTTCCACATAAGGCGTGAGATCGCTGCTGGGATGGATCTCGCATTCCTCGGTGGACACCACCGCCCAGCCGCCCTCGGCCTTGATCTCGCGCATCGCAGCGTGCGCAAGCGGCATCGCGTGACCCATGCCGTTGCAATGCGGTACCTGGAAGAAGCGGTTCTTGGCGGTGACGGGACCGATCTTTACCGGCGTAAACAGGATGTCGTAACGCGGATCTCTCATCGAACTCAACTCTTGGCCGGTACGGTTGCGCTATGCGCCGATCTGCGACGCAGCCGCATGATGGCGTAGAGGGGTAGGCCCACGGCGATCAGGCCCATGGCAAGCAGGAACGGCTCACGACCGCTGCCCACAAAGGCGAACACCGCGTACACGGCACCACCCATGGCGACCAGCAACACCTTGCGACCCATGCCGAAGGTAGCGTTGCGACGCCACAACACAGCCAGCGATAGCGAGCAGCTGAGATAAAGCGGAAGGTTGGCCGCAGTGACCACGCGGGTGAGGAAGGTGAATGCCGCTACCAGCGACTGGCTGTAGCTCATCCAGGTCATCACCGAAGCGAGCAGACCGGTGACGATCAGCGCGATGGCGGGTGCACCACGACGATTCTGCCGCGCGAACACGGCCGGCAGCGAGCCGTTGTTGGCCATGGTGCGGGTGAGCTCGCCCATCAGCAAGGTCCAGCCATTGAGTGCGCCAAG
Source organism: Dyella kyungheensis (assembly GCF_049913195.1). GTDB lineage: Bacteria > Pseudomonadota > Gammaproteobacteria > Xanthomonadales > Rhodanobacteraceae > Dyella > Dyella kyungheensis. The sequence goes on from NZ_CP183983.1 coordinate 354,690, forward strand.
CCCGCTCACCACGACGAACAATGCAAGCCATCGACCGGAGCCGGCCGCCGCGAAGCGATCCATCAGCAAGGCGAATGGCGCATCGGCACTGGCCAGCTCCTTCTGCTCGATCAACAGCAGCGGTACCGCCGAGACCACGATGTAGACGGCTGCGACAAGAATGGCGCCTACCATGGTGGCGCGCGGAATCGTGCGCCCCGGGTTGTTCACGCGTCCGGCCGGCACGCTGGCCGACTCGATGCCAAGCATCGCGTACAGGGCGATGGTCGAGGCCGCCAGGATGCCGCTGAAGGTGATCGGTGTGGTCGGCGGGTGGGCCACATAGCTTGCAGGCGAGGTGAGCAAGATCCATCCACCGAGCAGCGCGATGGCGACCATGGGCAACAGCTTCAGCACCGAGGTCACGATCTGGACGGCGCCTCCCGAGCGCACGCCGAACAGGTTGACGATCACGAACAGCCACAACAGGCACAGCGCGAACAGCACCGGCTGGATCACCGCCAGTTGCGGCATCACCACCGTGATGTAACCGACCACGCCCGTCGCAAGCGCCGCATTGGTCAGCCACAGCGAGACCCAGTACGCCCACAGCGCCATGTAGGCAGGCAGGTCGCCGAGCGTACAGCGAATGTACTCGTACGGTCCGTCGGCTCCCGGCAACGCCTTGGAGAGATGGGCGAACACGCGGGCCAGTATCAGGCAACCGACCAGTGTGACCAGCCAGCCGATCAATGCATTGAAACCGTAAGGAGCGAGCGACGAGGGCAGGATGAAGATGCCCATGCCGATCACGTTGCCGACCACCAGGGCGGTGCAGGTCCAGAAGCCGATCTTCTTGCCTTCGCTCACGTCGTCTGCACTCGTTGGGTTAGTCAAGGGAAACCGTCTCACCGGCTTTGATCACGCCTTGTACCTTGCGCAGGCATTCGACGTCCTGCAGCGGGTTGCACGCGACGGCAACCAGGTCGGCGGCCTTGCCGGGCGCAATCGAGCCGAGTTCCTTCTCCTTGCCCATCAGGCGCGCCGCATCGATGGTGGCCGAGCGGATCGCCTGCAGTGGTGTCATTCCATACTTCACCATGTACGCGAATTGGCGGGCGTTGTCACCGTGCGGATAAACGCCCGCGTCCGTGCCAAAAGCGATATGCACACCCGCTTTTACTGCTTTGCGGAAACCCTCGCGCTGGGCGTCGGTGGTTTCGATGTTCTTGCGCAGGGTCTGCTCGGACCAGCCCTCGCGGCGGCCCACGCTGTCGATGTAGTCGCCGTTGTAGATATCCGCCACCAGCCACGTGCCGTGCTGCACCATCAGCGCGATGCCCTCGTCGTCGATCAGCGAGCCGTGTTCGATGGAACGCACACCGGCGCGGGTAGCCCGCTTGATGCCTTCGGCGCCATGCGCGTGCGCGGCCACGAACTTGCCGCGCTTGGCCGCTTCCACCACGGCAACGTGGATCTCTTCTTCGGTGTACTCCGACATGCCCGGCTCGGTGTTGTCGGCCAGCACGGCGCCGGTGGCAATCACCTTGATGTGGTCGACGCCATGGTCGAGCAGGAAGTCGACATGCTTGCGTACGTCCTCCACGCCCTTGGATACGCCGACGCGGAACTCCGGTGGTACCACCGTGCCCGGCGGCAGCCCGGTGATCTCGCCGCCGCCGCCGGGGATGGTGATGTAGGCACCGGCGACGAACATGCGCGGGCCGGGTACGTAGCCGGCGTTGATGGCTTCACGCAGCGCGATGTCGGCAAAGCCACGGAATACGCCCACGTCGCGCACGGTGGTGAAGCCGGCGCGTAGCGTGTCGTGCGCGTTCTTGGCGCCGATGAAGGCGTCGCGCGCCGGGTTGCTCTTCAGCGGGGCACCGTAGTCGGCGGTTTCCATCTCGTCGGCTAGATGGGTGTGCATGTCCATCAGGCCAGGCACTACGGTATAGGCGGTCCAGTTCAAAACCCTGGCGCCGTTGCCGCTGCTGGCCGTCCACGGCTGCACGGACACCACGCGGCCTTCGACGATGGTGACCGCCTGGTCGCTCAGCAGCTTGCCGCTGTCCACGTCGAGCAGATGACCGGCGTGCACGACGGTGCGCTGCACGCTTTCTGCATCGGCAGTGGGAAGGGCACAGGCCATCGCGATGGCGCACAACAGGCTGGACAACTTCATCGTCATGCAGGTTCTCCAGCGCCTTGGGCATAGGCCGTGCGCAACAGGTTGTGGAAATGCCAGACGCCGCCTTCGCGCTTGGGACACAGGCGGCCGGGTTCGTAGTAACCGGAGGCGAGGCCTTTCTGCACGGCCTCGCAGATATCGATGTCTTCCTGCTGCACTTCGTCGCTGAAGGACTGGTCGGCGTCGATGCGCTTCTGCGCCGCCTCGTCCTGCGCGTAGTAATAGTCGAATTCCACGCGGCAGCGGCCCGGTCCCAGCGGCAGGATGCGGTTGGTCTGCAGGCGGCCCGGCATGATGTTCAACATCACGTTGGGATAGATGAAGTAGTAGAACGCCTGGCCGTCGCCGTAGATCTCGGCGCTATTGCGCAGGGGCGACGATTGCAGCGAGTGCCACGGGAACAACTCGGTGTCGTAGGCGCGATAGTCCAGCACTCTGGACAAGCCCGGATGCACATGGGGAAGGTGATAGCCCTCCAGGAAGTTGTCGATGTAGACCTTCCAGTTGCAGTCGATGTCGTAGCTGTCCCGTCGCAGATAGCGCATCGCGGACAGGTCGATGGGCGCGATGCGTTCGGCGATGCCGGCGTAGACCTCATCGAATGCAGGCACGCGTTCGTCCAGCGCCACGAACACCAGTCCTTGCCACTCATGCACGCGCAGTGGCGGCAGGCGGATGTCTTCCACCTTGAAGTCGCAGGCATCCTGCATCTCGGGTGCGCTGCGCAGCTGGCCTTCGAGCGTGTAGGTCCAGCCGTGGTATTTGCAGTGCAGTGAGCGCGCGCCCTTGCCGTTGCACAAGGCCAGCGGTCCGGCACGGTGCCGGCAGACGTTGGGGAAGGCGCGCAACACCCGGTCCTGGCCGCGCACGACAAGGACGGGCACGCCGCCGATGTGTTCGACCACATGATCGCCCGGTCCGGCCAGCTGTTCCTGATGCGCCACCAGCTGCCAGCTGCGTGCGAATACCGCACGCTTTTCCATCGTGAGCATCGGCTCGCCGAAGTAGTACTTCGGGTCGAGCGCGCGGGCGAGCGTGAGGTCGGTGATGTTCGTGTCAGCGTGCATGCGTGGCGGGTTTCCCGGGATAGACTGATCCAACAAACGGTCGAACTCTGGAGTCTCCATGCCCCGCTGTCGTCTTGCGTTTGCTCTGTGTGTCCTGTGCGGCGTCGCCTCGGCCGCCGAACCTCGCGCCAGGAATCTTGGTATTCCCTTCGATGGCACGCCCGGTCCGCTCAATGCGATCACCGACGTGGCCGGCGTGACCGTGGGCCAAGTGACCCTGATCGAAGACCTTCCGAACGGACACAAGGTGCGCACGGGCGTCACCGCGATTCTTCCCCGTGGCCACGACAGCTTCGACATTCCCACCTTCGGTGCATCGTTCGCGCTCAACGGCAACGGTGAGATGACCGGCACGGCGTGGCTGGAAGAGTCCGGCGAACTGGAAGGTCCGGTGATGCTGACCAATACGCACAGCGTGGGTGTGGTGCGCGATGCGGTGATCGCCGAGCGCGTGCGCGCGGGTGGCGCGGATGCCTCGGGCTACTGGTGGTCGTTGCCGGTGGTGGCCGAAACCTGGGATGGCGATCTCAACGACATCAACGGTTTCCACGTCCGTCCCGAGCACGCGGCGCAGGCGCTTCGCGATGCGAAGAGCGGACCGGTGGCCGAGGGCAATGTCGGTGGCGGCACCGGCATGATCTGCCATGAATTCAAGTGCGGCATCGGCACCGCCTCGCGGCGCGTGCATATCGGCGAGCGTGATTACACCGTGGGCGTGCTGGTGCAGGCCAACTACGGTTTGCGCGACAGCCTGCGCGTCGCGGGCGTGCCGGTGGGCAAGTATCTTCGCGACGACCGCGTGCGCAGCGCATCCAACCCTGCTGCGGCCGACACCGGCTCGATCATCATCGTGATGGCCACCGATGCCCCGCTGCTTCCGCAGCAGCTCAAGCGCATCGCCAAGCGGGCCGGCATGGGGCTGGCACGGATGGGCAGCTATGCCGGCAACGGTTCGGGCGACATCTTTGTTGCGTTCTCCACCGCCAATGCCCAGGCCTTGCACGACACGCCGCTGCAGCAGGCAAGCTTCATCGGCAACGACCATGTGGACCCGTTGTTCGAGGCTACGGCGCAGGCGGCCGAGGAAAGCATCGTCAATGCGATGATCGCCGCGCGCGACATGCAGGGCGATGGCGGGCACTACGCCAAGGCCATTTCGCATGCAGAGCTGATCGCGCTGCTCAAGCGCTTCGGGCGTTACGAACCACCGCATTGAGCCGGGCGTGCTCACGGAGTTGCACCGCCGGTTTTCAGATAGCGGTCGTACCAGGCCAGGTTGCGTTCCATCCGGTCGCGCAGATAGCTCGGCACGGTCAGGCCGTGATGCTGGCCGGGATACATCACCAGTTCGGTGGGAACGCCGAGTGAGCGCAGCGCCTGGTACATCTGCTCGGCGCCAATGCAGGGCACGTTGAAGTCGCGTTCGCCGCACTGGAACATCGTCGGCGTCTTGATCCGGTCGGCATGCAGGAACGGGTAACTGGCGCGGTCGTAGGCATCGCGGTTGGCCCAGGGCGTGCCGAGCTCGAGTTCGTACTCGCGTGCGTACTCGTCGTCGCCATACATGCCATACATGTTGCCGGAGCCTGCGCCGGCGATGGCGGCCTTGAAGCGGGTATCGCGGGCGATGATTTCGTCGGTGAGGATGGCGCCATAACTCCAGCCGCCGATGCCAAGGCGGGCGGGATCGGCGACGCCTAATGCCACTATGCGATCGACACCGGCGAGTACGTCCTGCGAGTCCTTGTTGCCCCAGTCGGCATAGATGGCCTTGGAAAAATCGAAACCCCGGCCCGAGCTGCCGCGCGGATTCACGGCGAGCACCACATAACCCCGTGCCGCGTAGACCTGCCAGTCCGGCATGAACTCATGGCTGAACTGGTACACCGGGCCACCGTGCACGCGCACGATGGTCGGGTAGCGACGACCGGGCACGTAGCCCACCGGCTTGGTCAGCAGCGCATCCAGCGGGGTGCCGTCGGCGCTTTGCAGATGCAGCGTTTCGGTGGTTGCCAGCTTCTTGCCAGCCAGCCACGCGTTCTGATCGTCCAGCAGGCGCAACTGGTTCGGTTCGACGGCGGAGAGGCGGGGAGGATGCGTGTTATCGCCGCCGAGCACGATCAGGTGGCCGTTGGGTGACACATCCAGGTCGCTGTCGAAGCGGTCACCGTGGGTCAGTTCGGTGATCTTGCCGCTTGGCAACTCGACGCGCGACAGGTGAGTGACCTCGGCCTGCTCGATCAAGACGTAGATGCTGCGTCCATCGGGTGCCCAGCGGGGCTTGGTGAAGCAGCGATCGATCGGTGCCGGCAGCGTGGCCTTGCCGGTAGCGACGTCGATGATCGCCAGCTGCCACGGCGCGTAATAGATCCACTTGTCCTCGCCGCTTTGCAGATAGGCGATACGCGTGCTGTCCGGACTCCATGCCGGGCGTGTTCCCCAATACGGATCGAGGTCGGAACCGGGGAACGTGGTGAGCTGCCGTTCCTTGGCGCCGGCACGCGGGGCAATCACGTAGATGTCGTAGTTGAGGTGACGGTCGGGATCGGCGCCGCGCTTGGTGACATAGGCAATCAGCTTGCCGTCGGGCGACCAGGCCGGCAGCTGTTCGTCGTGCTTGCCCGAGGTGATCTGGGTAGCGGCGCCACTGCCGATGTCCACGAGGTACAGATGCTTGTGCCGGTTGCCCAGCCAGCCGGTGTCGTCGTCCTTGAACTGGAAACGGTCGGTGACGATAGGCAGCGGATGCTTCGGTTTCTTGGTGCCCACCGGATACTCGGGATCGAACGCGATCGCCGCGAGCTGCTTGCCATCGGGCGAGAGCACGAAGTCTTCGACGCCGCTTGGCAGATTGGTGACGCGGCGCGCTTCGCCACCATCGGCGGGCATCACCCAGACCTGGGTCTTGGTGTCGTCGTCGCTCGCTTCGCCATCGAGCTTGCGGTCTGCAAGGAAGGCGATGAACTTGCCGTCGCCGGACCACTGCGGGTGACTCTCGCTGCTGTCCGGCGTATGCGTGAGCTGCACGCGGCCGCTGCCGTCGTAACGCACTCGCCACAGGTCCGACTGCGGCTCGTCGCGCTCCAGGTTGGCCGTGCTCACGGTATAGACGACAGAGCTGCCGTCGGGTGACAACACCGGTTCGCCGATATCGGCCACGCGGTTGATGTCGGCGGGGTTGAAGCGCGTGTCGTCGGCGTGGGCCGCGTTGGGGCTGCAGTACAACGCCACCAGCAGCAGGGCTGGGCACAGGATTGGCTTCATCGGGTGCCTCGTGTCGAGTCGGTGGACGTCGGGTCGGCGGCGAGGGCACGGTACGCCTCGCGTGCCTGGTTGAGGTAATCGAGCGTCAAGCGCTTCTCCTCGGCGGTGTTGTAGTCGTCGCGTGCGGACGCCGCTTCGATGGTTCGTGTCAGCCAGTCGGCGAACCAGGCGGCATCGCTGCGCGCACTGGGCGCACGCACATGGTCGCCGAGCCAGACCGGGTTGGTGGTGGCGTAGGGATAGATATCCAGCACCTGCGGATCGCCGCCTTCGTTCCAGGCGCGCAACAGCAGCCAGCCGCCGTCGAGGTCGATATCGCCTTCGCCGTCGAACGTATGGCGATCTCCGCCGAGCGCGAAGGTCTTCATCACCTTGCCGTTGTGCACGAGTTCCAGGTGCTGCACCGCTACGGGCGAGCGCAGCGCCACGCGGTAGTGATGCTTGCCTGGGGCAACGGCATCGCCGGGCTTGGCATCGTCGAGCAACAGGCCCAGCAGCGGTCCGTTGCTGGCGAATCCGCGACCGGCCTTCAACGCGGCCATGGCGGCGGCTGCATCCCGTTTGCCGGCGGTATCGAGAAACACGCGGTTGAGGCCGACCGGTCCACGCAGCGAGGCGTAGTTGGCCATCGCGTCGGTGCCCGAGCCGGTAGGCAGGTGGAAACCAAGGTTGAGCAGGCGATACCAGACCTGGGCCGTCGCCTTGTGGTCGGAGAAGCCGATCACCTCGATGTAATCCACCTTGCCGTTGATCACGTCCGCCGGCAGCTCGTTGCTCAGCACGGCATCGTGCGCGGGATCGGGCAGGGTGTCGAACGGATGCACGTAGCCGACCAGGCCGCCCTGTGCGTGCGCAAGATCCGCGATCACGCCGTTGTGCGGATACGGACTCGCCATCGCCGTATGCCGATAGGCGGAAAAATCCGGCGTGATGAAATGATCGCCGAGGTTGAGCAGACCCAGGTGGCCCCAGAAGCTGGTGTGAAATTCCTGGCCGTGCAGCACCAGGCTGTGCGGAAGACTGGCCGGGTCGGCGTCGGTGCGAAACGAAGCGATATCGGGAATGCGTTCTTCCTTGTTGACCACCAGGTCGTAGGCGATATCGAGATCCTCGGCGCGTGCCTGTCGCGCAAGGTTGGCCGGCGTATTGCGGTAGTGACCACCGTAGTTCATGTGGATATGCAGGTCGGCGCTGATCCAGTTGCCGAACGCCGCAGGCAGCGGTTGCGGGACGAGAGTGGCGCGCACTGCCACGTCGCGGCCGGACGCGACATTCACCGTCTTGCGCCAGGGGGCATAAGCAAAACCATGTTGCACCCAGATGTTCACGGCACCGACGGGCACGTCCAATGCGCATGGCGGTGCACAGTGGAAGTAATGGGTTTCCGTGGGTTGCAGGGTTCGGTCAAAGCCGTCTTCGCCATGCATCCAGGCATCGTCCGGTGCATAGGCGCGGTCATCACGACCGAGCACGGCGACGCGTGCCGGCGTGCGTTCGCCGTGTTCGTCGACGATGTCGAGCACCAGGCGAGCGTGTGGTGTCTTGTACTGGCGATGGACGGGCGTGACCGTTGCCGTGGCGCCACCCAGTGCGGTGAGGACGCGAAGGACGGTGTTGCCTGCCTGGTTGTCGATGTAGACGATGCGTTTGCCATCGGACGACCAGCGCGCGTTGCGGCGGTCGAAATCGCCGAAGGTCAGCGGCAGCGGCGCGGCGCCCCTGGCGGTGGTCAGCCATAGTTGTTGCCACTGCCGACCGTGATAGCTGGTGTAGAGCAGGCGCTTGCCGTCCGGATTGAGCTCGGGCCGCGCGTTCCAACTCGTTTCTTCGCTGAGCAATTTGATGCGCTTGGCTGGATCGTCGACCGGCACCGACCACAGGTCGCCCGTGCCCCAGGCGATCTCCGGATTGCTGACGTAAAAGATCGTCTTGCCGTCCGGCGACCACGAAGGATTGATGGCGTGATCGAACGCCGAATAGTAGTAACGGTCCAGCACCGTCTTGCGCTCGCCGAGCAAAGGTCGTGCATGGTGCAGGCCCGATGCATCGATGTCGGCAATGAACAGGTTGAAGTGGCCTGTACCCTGCGTCGATACCCACGCGATCTGTGGCCCGTCAGGGGATAAACGCGGCTCGACGTTCACCGCGCGACCCGAAGTAAGCGCTTGCTCGCGCCCCGTCGTCAGATCGAGCCGCCACAACTCGATGGCGTTGCCGTCATAGCGCGTGAACACCACGCTATGGCCATCGCGTGCGACATCCGGCTGATTATCGTAGGCGCGTGAAGCGTGGGTCAGTTCCGTCGCGGTATCGCCATCGATACGCTGCTGCCACAGCGAGCCGCCCATGCTGTAGATCAGCGTGTCACCTTCGGGCGTGAAGCTGGCGAAGTCCGGCCCCGTGGTGAGTTGCGGCAGGTAGAGCTCGCGCCAGTAATAGTCGTGCGGCAGGTCGATCTGCTTGAGCACACTCTCGCGCGCCGCCTGAGCCGAGCCGGCGCAAGCGAGCAGGGCCAAGGCGAGGACCAGCCGGCGCCGCATCGCCTCAGCGTCCTGCCAGTGCCTGATCGAGACTGGCGCGCAGCAGGACCATGGCCTCGTCGATCTCGCCGGTGCTGACGCTGAGCGGCGGCATGAAACGCACCGTACTGGTACCGCAGGAGAGCAGCAGCAAGCCGTTGTGGAACGCGCGGGTGACCACGGCATCGCACAAGGCGCGGGCCGGCGTACGCTCGGCATCGGCTTCCACCAGTTCCATGCCGATCATCAAGCCCTTGCCGCGCAGCTCGCCGATGCAGGGATAGTCGCGTGTCAGCTCATGCAGGCGCGCCATGAAATGCGCGCCGGTGGCTGCGGCATTGTCGGCAAGACCTTCCGAAACGAGATCGAGCGTGGCGTTGGCCGCCGCGCAGGCGAGCGGATTGCCGCCATAGGTGTTGCCATGTGCGCCGCACTTCCACTGCGACATCAGCGATTTCTTCGCCACCACCGCACCGATCGGCAGGCCCGAGCCCAGGCCCTTGGCCAGCGTCATGATGTCCGGCACCACGCCGGTGTGTTCGCACGCGAACATCTTGCCGGTGCGGCCCACGCCCGACTGCACCTCGTCGAAGATCAGCAAGATGCCGTGCTCGTCGCAGAGCGCGCGCAAGCCGGCAAGAAAACCCTCTGGCGGCACGATATAACCGCCTTCGCCCTGGATGGGTTCGACCAAGAATGCCGCGACCTCGGAAGCGGGCACGCTGCGCTCGAACAGCATGCGGATGTAATCGAGCACGGCCTTGCCCTGGTCGGCGCCGGCGAACAGGGGACGATACGGGTTCGGGTAGGGCACGTGGGTCACGCCCGGCATGGTCGGCGCAAAGCCCAGCTGCTGCGTGTACTTGCTCGACGTGAACGAAAGCGAGCCCATGGTGCGACCGTGGAAGCCACCAAGAAAACCGATATAGCGCGGCCGCCGGGTCACGTAGCGTGCGAGCTTCAGTGCGCCTTCCACCGCTTCGGTGCCGGACTGGCAAAGAAAACTCATCGCCGCTTCGCCGCCCAGCGTCTGCATCGGCGCGACGCGCGCCAGGCGCTCACCCAGGCCGAGCATCTGCGCATGCCAGTAGTCGCTGGAAATATGCAGGAACTGATCCGCTGCCGCCTTCACCGCACCCACCACCCGAGGATGCGAATGGCCGGTGGCGCATACCGCGATACCCGCGGCGAAATCGAGGAAGCGGTTGCCATCGACGTCCCACACTTCGGTGCCACGGCCGTGCGACATCGCGAACGGGTAATCGCGTGGATACGAGGGCGAGATCACCTCGGCATCGCGGGCGATCATCGCGGTGGCCTTCGGGCCGGGCAGGGCGGTCTTGATATGGGCCGGATTGGGCACGGTCATGGTCACGGCAATCCTTCAGCGGGCAGCGGAATATGGACAGGGCGCGCATGCGCCTCGCGGGTACGCGCTTCGAGTGCGCGCAAGGTGTTGAGTTCGTGTGCGGTGGGCGCGGCAATGGTGTCGAGATGATCGGCGACCCTCAGCGGCCAGCCGATTGCCGCGCGCGCCTCATCGACGCTGGCATCGGCGTACAACGCCACCAGCTGCAGCTCCTGAGTCCCGGGATGCGGCGCGAGCATGCCGACATCGGTGATCACCGCACGCGGTCCGCCGCCCGATGCTCCGGCACGTGCCCGTGCGCCATGGCCATCGAGATAGCCGGCGCTGGTGCGAAAGTCGAGCTGCTCGACGAAGCTGCGGGGCGACGCCTTCGCCATCACGAACACCTGCTTCGCGTGATGCGCGATTTCAGGTGCGCCGCCGGCGCCGGGCAGGCGCGTGGTCGGTGCGTCATACGGGCCGATCACCGTGCTGTTGAGGTTGCCGAAGCGGTCGATCTGCGCGGCGCCGAGAAAACCCACGTCCACGCGTCCCGCCTGCAGGTAGTAGCTGAACACCTCCGGCAGCGAGATCACACAGGCGGCTGTCTCGGCCAGTTCGCCGTCGCCGATCGACAATGGCAGCACCTCCGGTCGCGTACCGATGGTGCCCGACTCGTAGATCAGCACGATCCCGGGCGCATGCGTGAGTCGCGCCAGATTGCAGGCCGCGCTCGGCAAGCCGATACCGACGAAGCAGACCGCTCGGTTCTCCAATAAACGCGATGCGGCGATGGTCATCCATTCGTCGCGGGTGCAATCACTCATGAAACCGCCTGCTGCAAACCGGCGAGAAAGGTACGGTGGTCGCGTGCGCCGATGACGTTCACGTCCATCCAGGCTCTGAAACTGTCTCGTTCGCGCGCAATCGCATCCCAGCGCTGATAGAACGCGTTGTCGCGCGTGTAATGACCCTGCGCATAGGACGGATACGCGCCGCCCGGGCAGTGCACGACGGCACTGACGATCCAGTGCGGCAGCACGATGGCGTTCATCGCCGGCGGCAGTTCGTCGACGATCTCCTCGACGGTGACGATCAGCGTTTGCGCCGCCAGTGCAGCTTCGCGTGCTGCGCCGATGATGCCTTCGATGGCGACATTGCCTTCGCGGTCCGCGCGCTGTGCGTGCAGGATCGTCACATCGGGGTTGATCGCGGGAACCGCGGCGAGCGGCTCGCCGGTGAATGGGCAGGTGATCTGGCGGATATTCGGGTTGCGCTCGGGCAGGTCGGTGCCGACGTAGCCGCGCAGCACACCGAATGGCAGCCGCGAGGCGCCAGCGCAGAACGCAGTCGCCATACCCGCATGGCTGTGTTCGTCCAGTTCGATCGGGTTGGGCCACTGGTGTTCCACCGCATCGCGCAGGCGATGCAGCGAACCCACGCCGGGATTGCCGCCCCAGGAAAAGGTGAGCTTGCGCGCGCACCCCATGCCGATCATCTGGTCGTAGACCAGGTCGGGCGTCATGCGGATCAGGTGCAGGTCGCGCCGATGCTGGCGGATGATCTCGTGGCCCGCCGCAAACGGAATCAGGTGGGTGAAGCCCTCAAGCGCGAGGCTGGTCCCATCGGCGACGAAGTTCTCGATCGCATCGGCAAGCGAGAGATGCATGGCTCACTCCACCACGGTGCGCGACTGCTCGCGCAGGTATTGCGCGAGGTAGTAGAACGAGGCGATCGCCTTGCCGGTGGAACCCGACCCCTTCCAGCCGCCGAACGGCTGGTAGCCCGGCCACGCGCCGGTGGTGGCGCCTTGCGGACGGTTGGCATAGGTCACGCCCGCTTCGATATGGTCGTGGAACCACGCTACTTCGTCGTCGCTGCCGAAGAACCCCGCGGTAAGGCCCATCGGTGAATCGTTGGCCAGGCGCATCGCTTCATCGCGATCCTGGTAGCGGTGCAGCATCAGGATCGGCACGAACATCTCGTGCTGCCATAGCGGGTGCGACAGCGGTGCTTCGGCCAGTAAGGGTTCGACGTAGTAGCCGTTCGCCAGCGTCGGTTCGACTTCACCCAGTCGCGCGCCACCGCTGAGCAGGTGGGCACCGCCCGTGCGCAACGCTTCCGCGTATTGCCCGTAGCTCGCGTACGCCGTCGCATTGACGACCGGCCCGAGCCAGTGCTCGCGTCGACGCGGATCGCCCACGCGGATCGCAGCGATCTGCGCCTGCATGCGTTCAATCAGTGCATCGGCGACGCTCTCGTGGACATACAGCCGCGACAACGCCGAACACTTCTGGCCGCCCATGCCGTAGGCCGAGCGCACGATGCCGGCAGCGGCGCGGTCGAGGTCGGCATGTTCGGTCACGATGCACGGGTTCTTGCCGCCCATTTCCGCGATGCACGGGCGCGGATAGGTACCGCTGGTCATCTGCTGCATCAGCTGCCGGCCCACGGGCACCGAGCCGGTGAACGTGATGCCCGCGGTATGCGGGTGTCGTACCAACGCCTCGCCGACGTCGCGGCCCGCACCGGAAACATAGTTGAAGACACCGGGCGGCAATCCAGCATCGCGGATGCAGTCGGCCAGCAGGCGACCGGCCCACGGCGTATCGCCCGCGCCCTTGAGCACCACCGTATTGCCGGTCACCAGCGCGGCAGCGGTGGGGCCGCCCGCCAGGGCGAGCGGAAAATTGAACGGCGCAATCACCACCCACACGCCGTAAGGCCGCATCACGCTGGCATTGTGCGATGCCACGCCATCGATCGGATCATCGGGCAGCACGTTGGTGTAGCCGGCGTGACTTTCAAAATCGTCGGCGTAGTGATGGAAGAAATCGACCGTTTCCTGCGCTTCACCCAGTGCTTCCATGCGGTTCTTGCCCACTTCGAGGGTGAGCGCAGCGGCGATGTCATAGACGCGTTCTTCCATGAGATCGCCAACGCGACGGACGAGCCGTGCACGCTCAGCCACTGACGTCGCCCGCCACGCCGGATAGGCGGCACGTGCCGCCTCCATGGCCGCATGCGCATCGGTGGCGTCGGCGAGTGCAAAGGAACCGAGCCTCAGCGTGCGGTCGAACGGCGCATGGCGTTCCACGTATTGCGCGGCGTCGCAGTCCGCGCCATCGATGAACAGCGGATGGCGCGCACCGGCTTTCGCCTCGACGCGCTTCATGGCTTCCTCGAAGCGCTCGTGCATCGCCTCGGGCGGGTTGTACATGGTGGCGTAGGTGAGACGGAAGCTCATCGATGTTTCCTCAGAGGCCCGAAGGAAAGAAGTGCGCTAACAGTCGATCAAGGAGGGCCAAGGCATCGGCCAGGTCCTGCTCATCGATCACCAGCGGGGGCGCCAGCAAGATCAGGTTGCCGCGGCAGGCGAGCGACACGCCCTCGCTCATCGCCGCATTGACGAGTGCGTTGAGGGTGTCTGGAGTTTTCGGCCATGCCGATAACGGTTGGCGGGTGGCGCCGTCGGCGACCAGTTCGATCACCGCGAACAGGCCGTGACCACCGCGCACATCGCCGATCACGGCGTGACGCGATTGCATCGCCTGCAGCTCGTTGAACATGTGATGGCCGAGCGTGCGCGAGCGTTCGATCAGCTTCTCCTGCTCGTAGGCACGTAACGCGGCAAGGCCCGCTGCGCATGACAGTGGATGCCCGCAATAGGTCAGTCCGGTGTAGAGCATCTGATGCTCGAGGCGCGCCGCTATCTCTGCCGACAGCACCACCGCGCCCAGCGGCAGGTGCGCCCCGGTCAGGCCCTTGGCCAGCGTCATCAGGTCCGGCTTGCCGGCGTCGCCGTAGCGCTGCCAGGCAAACCATTCGCCGCAGCGGCCAAAGCCGCTCATCACTTCATCGGCGATCAGCGCCACCTGGCGCGTTTCGGTCGCTGCGCGCAGGCCGGGCCAGTAATTGTCGGGAGCGACGATGCCATTGGTGCCCGCGTTGGGCTCCATCATCACGGCGGCGACGTTGGCGGCGCCATGATGGTCGATCGCAGCGGCGACGGCTTCGACCGCACGCTCGCCGCAGATCGACGGATCGTGGCTGCCGAACGCGCCTTGATAGGCATACGGGGGCGGCACATGCACCACGCCGAAGGCAGCGGGATCGACCTGCGCCCGCGTGCGTGCGTCGCCGGACAGCGCCATGCACGCATAACTGGCGCCGTGATAGGAGCGGTCGCGCGTCACGATGCTGCCGTGCGGTTTGCCGCTCGCCTGGCGCGCGAACTTCACGGCGTTTTCGTTGGCATCCGCGCCGGCCAGGGTGAAGAACACGCGTCCGCCATTGAAGCCGGCCTTCTCAAGGATCGCCTCGGCCAGCTCCCCCCGCGGCTGCGCGCCCCAGGCCGAGGTGACGAAGCACAGCTGTTCGGCCTGGCGGCGGATCGCCTCGACGACGGCGGGATGTTGATGGCCGAGATTGCTGCACTCGGCCAGGCTGCTCATGTCGAGGATGCGTCGGCCATCGGCGAGTTGCAGGTGCGCGCAGCTGCCGCCGACCACGGTCGGCGCTTGCCATTGGGACTGCACGCACCAGCTGTGCAGGACGCTGTCGTGTTCGCTTGCCAAGCCTCTCCCCCCGGAGTCTGCTTGTTCGATTACCGAACATAAATTCGTATTGCGAACTCATTGGAATCCTTCTACGCTCGGCCTGTCAATGGACACTTGCGACCTATGGCACCGGAATCTTTCGAGGACAGTGCGGATTACGTGCAGTCGCTGGCACGCGGCCTGCAAGTGCTGCGCGCCTTCAGTCACGACATGGCCAGTCCCAGCCTTTCCCAGGTGGCCGAGCGCGCCGGCCTGTCGCGCGCGGTGGCGCGCCGCCTGCTGTTGACGCTGCAGCATCTTGGCTACGTGGGCAGTCGCGGGCGCAGCTTCTACCTGTTGCCGCGTGTGCTGGAGCTGGGCTACAGCTATCTCTCCTCGCTGGATCTGACCGAGCTGGCGCAGAACACGCTCGCCCTGTTGTCCGAACGGGTCGGTGAGTCCTGTTCGCTGGCGGTGCTCGACGGCAGCGATATCGTCTATGTGCTGCGTGTGCCGGTGCGACGCGTGATGAGCGTGGCTCTCGGCATCGGTGCGCGACTGCCGGCCTACGCGACCTCGTTGGGACGCGTGACCCTGGCGGACCTGCCGGAAGCCGAGCTGACGGCATGGCTGCGCGGGCAGAAATTCCGCGCGATCACCACGCACACGCTGCACACCACGACCGCGCTCAAGGCCGAGCTCAAGCGTGTGCGCGAACAGGGCTACTCGATCGTGGCGCGCGAGCTGGAACTGGGCTTGTGTTCGATCGCCGTGCCGATCCATGCCGCCGACGGTCGCGTGGTTGCCGCGCTCAACGTGGGCATGCCCTATGCCGACGATGCACCGGCGCGTGCCGTGAAGCTGATCCTGCCCGCCTTGCAGGACGCACAGCGCTCGATCGAATACGCGATCCAGCACGGCAGCTGGCAACCGCATATGGCGCTGACGAGAGCCTATGCATAGCGCCTTCGTGGTCGACGCCACGCGCACGCCGTTTGGTCGGCATGGCGGGGCGTTGTCCGGTGTGCGTACCGACGATCTGGCCGCGCGACCGATGGCAGCCTTGATGGCGCGTCACCCCGCGCTCGATTGGGCGGCGGTGGACGAAGTGATCCTCGGTTGCGCCAACCAGGCGGGCGAAGACAACCGCAACGTCGCACGCATGGCGTCGCTGTTGAGCGGACTGCCGGTAAGCGTGCCCGCCGTTACGGTGAACCGCCTGTGCGCGTCGGGTCTTGAGTCGATCGGTCAGGCCGCGCGGGCGATTGCCAGCGGCGAGGCCGAGTTGATCATCGCTGGTGGCGTGGAGAGCATGTCGCGCGCGCCCTACGTGATGGCCAAGGCGCACGGCGCGTTGGCGCGCGACCAGCAATTGGAAGACACCACGCTGGGCTGGCGCCTGATCAATCCGCGCATGCGGGAAAGCTACGGCGTCGATTCGATGACGCAGACGGCGGAGAACCTCGCGCGCGAACACGGCATCGGGCGCGCCGATCAGGACGCCTATGCGTGGCGCAGCCAGCAGCGGGCCGAACAGGCGCGCCAGCAAGGCTGGTTCGCCGAAGAGATCAGCGGCATCGAGGTGCCGATGGGCAAGCAGACCGCTACCGTCGATGCCGACGAGCAACCGCGCCCCGCCACGACCCACGAACAATTGGCCGCGCTCAAGCCCTTGCTTGGCGCAGGCACGAGCATCACCGCCGGCAACGCTTCCGGCCTCAACGATGGTGCCGCCGCCGTGCTGCTGGCGTCCGAACAGGCCGTGCGCAAATACGGTCTCGAACCGCTGGCGCGCATCACCGGCATGGCGTCGGCCGGGGTGGCGCCTCGCGTGATGGGCATCGGCCCGGTGCCGGCGATTCACAAGCTGCTTGCGCGTACCGGTCTTGGCCTGGCGGACTTCGATCGCATCGAGATCAATGAAGCGTTCGCCGCGCAGGTGCTGGCGTGCGCGCGCGCGCTGGGTTTGCCTGACGACGCGGCACAGCTCAATGCGACTGGCGGCGCGATCGCGCTTGGCCATCCACTAGGCGCCAGCGGCGCGCGCCTGGCGATGACCGCCGCCTTTGCCTTGCGTAGACATGGCCAGCGGCGCGCCTTGATCAGTCTTTGTGTCGGTGTGGGCCAGGGTTTGGCTTTAGCCATGGAGCGAGCATGAATCGTGTTTTGACCAGCGCACTCCTTGCCGCACTGTGCCTACCAGCCGCGGCGGCACACGCGACCGATGCCGCCATCGGCGCGCAGAACGCGCTGGGCCGTGAGCTGCTCAATGAGCTGATCACCACCGACACCACCTCCGAACACGGCAGTACGACGGTGGCAGCTGAGCGGCTGGCCAAGCGATTTATCGCCGCGGGCTTTGCACCGGCAGACGTGCAAGTCGTGGGTGACGATCCCAAGCGGCGCAATCTGGTCGTGCGCCTGCATGGTCGTGGCGAGCGCGAGCCGATCCTGCTGCTCGCCCATCTCGACGTGGTCGAGGCGCGGCGCGAGGACTGGCATGTCGATCCCTTCGTACTGACCGAGCGCGACGGCTACTTCTATGGCCGCGGCACCATGGACATCAAGGGCGGCGGCGCCGGTCTGGTCGATGCGCTGCTGCGCCTGCATCGCGAAGGCTTCAAGCCGAAGGGTGACTACATCCTCGCGCTCACCGCTGGCGAAGAAGACGGCATCTCCAACGGCGTGCAATGGCTGCTGGCGCACCGGCCTGAGCTGATCCGTTCGGCGTACTCGATCAACGTGGACGGTGGCGGCCCGGAAATACGCAACGGCAAGCCGGCCGTGCTGTCGGTGGAAACGGCCGAAAAGGTGTTCCTCAGCTATACGCTCACCGTGCACAATCCCGGCGGACACAGCTCGCTGCCTACGCCGGACAATGCGATCTATCGGCTGGCCAAGGGGCTGGATCGTTTGTCCTCGCTGCAGTTTCCACTGCGCAGCAACTCGGCCACGCGCGGCTACTACGCCGAACTCGCGACCTTCGATACGGACAAGAACGCGGCCGACATGCGGGCCGTGGGCAAGGACCCCTCCGATCCGGCCGCCCTGAAACGGCTGGCGGCATCGTCCACCTACAACAACGCCCAGCTTCGCAGCACCTGCGTGCCCACCTTGCTGCAAGGTGGCCATGCCGAGAACGCGCTGCCGCAGATGGCACGCGCCACCATCAACTGCCGATTGCTGCCGGACGAGGATCCCAACCAGGTCGACCTCATGCTGAAGAACGCCGTAGCCGATGCCGGCATCGAGATCAGCCGCGTCGCACCACCGCAGCCCAGCCCGCCCAGTCCGGTGGACCCGGCGTTGTTTGCGCAGATTGCCAGCGCGGCGAAGTCGGTGTGGGGAGCAGTGCCGGTGTCGCCGATGATGTCGGCCGGTGCGTCCGACAGCGTCTTCCTGCGCGCGGCCGGCATGCCGTCGTATGTGTTCAACGGCTTGCCCTACGACGTGGACGATGACCGGTCGCACGGGCAGGACGAACGCATTCTGGTGAGTTCCTACTACCAGTCGCTGGAATTCAACTACCGGTTGCTCAAAGACCTATGAGTAGCAGCTGCCGCCCGATGCCAAGCCCCGTGCCGCACCACCTGCGGCGTAGAGTCCTCGCGCCATGACCGCACACGACGCCAGCGGCACCCTGGAACAGGCGCTGGCGCATACCGCGCGCCTGTTGGATCGCGACCCGGCGATGGCCGCCGAGCAGGCCGCCGAAATCCTCAAGGTGGTCGAAAACCAGCCCGTTGCATTGCGCCTGTTGGCCGCGGCGCGCGCAGCGCAGGATGACCTGCCAGGCGCCATCGACCACCTGCAGAAGTTGCTGCGCACGCAGCCCCATTGGGCGCTCGCTCATTTCGACCTCGGCATCGCGCTCGCTCGTAGCGGACGTGGACAGGAAGCCATCGCGGCATTGCGCAAGGCGGTCGCGCAGAAGCCCGATCTGTCGCACGCATGGCGTGCGCTGGGCGATCTGCTGATGGCTGCCGGTGAGCACGCCCAGGCCGACGCAGCGTATGCCCAGCACGTGCGCTATTCCACCAGCGATCCGCGTTTGCTGGCGGCGGCCACCGCGCTGGTCGAAAACCGCATACCGGAAGCCGAGGCGTTGCTGCGCGAACACCTGAAGCAGACGCCGACCGACGTGGCGGCGATCCGCATGTTCGCCGAGGTCGCCGCACGCCTGGGCCGTCTTGAAGATGCGCAACATCTGCTGGCGCGCTGCCTGGAACTGGCGCCCAGTTTTCATGCGGCGCGCCAGAACTACGCGCTGGTGTTGCATCGGGGCAACCAGCCGGAGCGCGCGCTGGTGGAGATCGATCGGCTGCTCGCGGTCGAACCCAACAACCTCGGCCATCTCAACCTCAAGGCCGCCGTGCTGTGCCGTATCGGCGACTACGAGCCGGCCATCGCCATCTATGCCGACCTGGTGGCACGCGATCCGCGCCATCCCAGCGTGTGGATGAGCTACGGCCATGCCCTGAAGACGGCCGGCCACACCGCGCGCGCCATCGATGCCTATCGTCGCGGCGTCGCGCTGCAACCGTCGTTCGGTGAGATCTGGTGGAGCCTGGCCAACCTCAAGACCTTCCGCTTCAGCGCGGACGATCTTGCCGTGATGCGGCGGCAACTGACCCGCGGCGACCTGGGTGAGGACGATCGCCTGCACCTTGAATTTGCCATTGGCAAGGCGCTGGAAGATGGCGGCGAGTACGAGTCGTCGTTTGCACACTACGCGCAGGGCAACGCCATACGCCATGCGCAGCTCAACTACCGCGCGGATGAAACGACGGCGCGCGTCGAGCATATCCGCCAGCGCTATACCAGCGAGTTCTTTGCCGCGCGCGCCGGCTGTGGCCATGCATCGGCCGATCCGATCTTCATCGTCGGCCTGCCGCGCGCCGGCTCCACTTTGATCGAGCAGATCCTCTCCAGCCACAGCATGGTGGAGGGCACCATGGAGCTGCCCGAGGTCACTTCGATCACGCGCAGCTTGCGCGAACAAGCGAATGCCGCCAGCGAGATGCCGTACCACGACGCGCTCGCGCTGCTCGATGCGAACGCGCTGCACGAGCTGGGCGAGCGCTATCTCGAGCACACGCGCATCCAGCGCAAGACCTCGGCACCGTTGTTCATCGACAAGATGCCGAACAACTTCATGCACATCGGCCTGATCCATCTGATGCTGCCGAACGCGAAGATCATCGACGCGCGACGGCATCCCTTGGCCTGCTGTTTTTCAGGCTTCAAGCAGCACTTTGCGCGCGGGCAGAGCTTCAGCTACAGCCTGCAGGATCTCGGTCGCTACTACCGCGATTACGTTGCGCTGATGACGCACTTCGACCAGGCACTGCCGGGTCGCATCCATCGCGTCATCTATGAACGCATGGTCGACGACACCGAAGGGGAGGTTCGGCGTCTGCTCGACCATTGTGGCTTGCCGTTCGAGGAATCGTGTCTGCGCTTCTTCCAGAACGAGCGGCCCGTGCGTACGGCCAGTTCGGAACAGGTACGCCGGCCGATCTACCGCGAAGGCGTGGATCACTGGCGCCACTATGACCGCTGGCTGGCGCCTTTGGAGCAGGCGTTGGGACCGGTACTCGGCTGTTATCCCGAGCCGCCGGCATGGGGAGTCTTATAGCCATTAACTGATAGGTGTCGTCACTACCGGGGAGGGTAAGTCGATGCAGAGGGTCAGGCCAAGACAGCCAATACGTACCGACAGGGTGCGACTAGCCAGGTTGCCGCTTGCCGCGGCGATCTGTCTTGCAGTGGCGCCAAACGTTTTCGCGCAGGACAATAGCCAGAGCCAGAATCCGCCGCAGAGTCCGGCCGCGGAACCCGCCACGCCGGCCAAGCCCAAGACGCTGGGCGCAGTGACGGTGACCGCACAGAAACGCGAGGAGAACCTGCAGAAGGTGCCGATCAGCATCAACGTGCTGGGCGGCGAGCAGCTGCAGGAACTGCACGTCAAGAGTTTCGACGACTACGTGAAGTATCTGCCCAGCGTTTCCTACCAGACCTTCGGGCCTGGCTACGCGCTGATCTACATGCGTGGCGTGGCCAGCGGCGGCGACGGCAACCACTCCGGTTCCCTGCCGAGCGTGGGTGTCTATCTCGACGAAGAACCGGTCACCACGATCCAGGGTCCGCTCGATATCCACATGTACGATATCGCGCGCGTCGAATCGCTGTCCGGTCCGCAGGGCACGCTCTACGGTGCCAGCGCCGAAGCCGGTGCGCTACGCATCATCACCAACAAGCCCGACCCGAGCGGATTTGCCGCCAGCTACAGCCTTGGTACCAACTCGGTCGATCATGGCGGCATCGGCTACGAGGCCGACGGGATGATCAATATCCCGTTGTCGCCCAGTGCAGCGATCCGCCTGGTGGGTTGGCACGAGCACGATGCCGGCTACATCGACAACGTAGTCGGCGAGCGCACCTTTCCCACCTCCGGCATCACCGTCAGCAACGCCAAGGGTTGCTCGGGGTCGGATCTGGTCTGCACCGGCGCGGCCAAGAAGAACTACAACGACGTCGACACCAGCGGTGCGCGTGCGGCGTTGAAGGTCAACCTCAACGACGACTGGTCGATCACGCCGTCGCTGATCGGACAGCAGACCATCGCCAACGGTAACGTGGCCTCTGATCCGCAGGTGGGCAGCCTGGCGATCACGCACTTCTATCCCGAAAAAACCAACGACCGCTGGATCCAGGCGGCGTTGACGGTGCAAGGCAAGATCGGCAACTTCGACCTGACCTATGCGTATGGCCATCTCAAGCGCAACCAGGAGGAATACACCGACTACAGCGACTACTCGTTCTGGTACGACACGCTGGCCGGCTACGGTGCCTACATCTACGACAACAGCGGTGCGCTGATCAATCCGTCGCAGTACATCCAGGGCAAGGACCGCTACACCATGGACAGCCACGAGCTGCGCATCGCCTCGCCCAAGGAAGACCGCCTGCGCGTGGTGGGAGGCCTGTTCTGGCAGAAGCAGGTGCACGACATCGAACAGGCCTACATGATCAACGGCCTCGCCGATTCGCTGGCCGTGCCGGGCTGGCCGAACACGCTGTGGTTGACTGAGCAACAGCGCAACGATCGCGACGAAGCGGTGTTCGGCGAGGTCTCCTACGACTTCATTCCCGAGACCTTGACCGGCACCATCGGTGGCCGCTATTTCCGCACCGACAACAGCCTGCAGGGCTTCTACGGCTTCAGCTCCGGCTATTCGCCCAGCTCGACTTACGGCGAGGCCGGCTGTATCACGCAGCAGCCTTATCACGGCGCACCGTGCTCGGACTTCTTCAAGACCACCTCGGAAACAGGCTCGCTCGGCAAGGCGAACCTGACCTGGCAGATCACCCCAAGCAAGATGATCTACGGCACCTGGTCCGAAGGTTTCCGCCCCGGCGGCATCAATCGCCGAGGCAGCTTGCCGCCGTACAAATCGGATTACCTGACCAACTATGAGCTGGGCTGGAAGACGACCTGGTTCGACAACCGACTGTCGTTCAACGGTGCAGTGTTCCGCGAGAAGTGGAAGGACTTCCAGTTCAGCATCCTCGGCGCCAACGGCCTGACCGAGATCAAGAACGCCGGCCAGGCGCAGATCGACGGCCTGGAGTCGGATCTCAACTGGGCCGCCACCTATAACCTGACCATCGGCGCGGGCATCGCCCTGTACAACGCGAAATTGACCGAGAACTACTGCGGCTTCACCGACACCAGCGGCACGCCGATCACCTACTGCCCCGCAGGCACGGTCAATCCGCTCACCGGTGACGTGGTGACCGGTCCGCAGGCACCCAAGGGCACGCAGTTGCCGGTGACACCGAAGTTCAAGGGCAACCTGATGGCGCGCTACACCTTCGACGTCGCCGGCATGGAGGCCTTCCTGCAGGCCGCCGTGGTGCACGTGGGCGAACGCACGTCGGACTTGCGCGTCGTGGAACGTGGCCTGGTGGGCAACCTGCCCGCATACACCACCGCCGACTTCACCGCCGGCATCAAGCGGCATGGCCTGTCGCTGGACGTCTATATCAACAACGTGTTCGACAAACGAGGCCAACTCTACCGCTACACCGAATGCGCCGAAGCCGTTTGCGCGGCACACGACGTGGTGCCGGGTTATCCCAATGGCCAGGTCTATACCGTCATGACGCCGCCACGCACGATCGGCATACGGTTGAGCCAGGAGTTCTAGTCAGGCGACCAAGGCGTCACGCAAACCTGTCGATGTTGCGTTTCACAGCCGGGCCCCATGGGGTCCGGCTTTTCTTTTTCTCCGGCCGGCATCGCTACGTCGCTGCCAGCCATTCGCCCTTTCGTCCATGGGTCAGCGGTGTCATACACCGAGGTCAGGCACGTTTATGCCTAGAGCTTGAGCCGAAAGAAACACCCATGATCAGCAGAGGAAATCCACCCACCCTGTCCGAGTCGCTGCGGACCGCGCTCGCCTAGGCGGACGACCCTCCGCCCGCAGCCGGTGTTGCGGCGGCTTTGGCACCTAAGGCCGCCCCGCCGGAGCCGTTTGGTTTCGCAAGGCAACCAAAAGGGCCGTCGGGAGACACTCACCATGACGATTCGACATGGTGCGACGCGGCCAGGGTACTGGCACTCCGCGCAGGTGCCGTCGCAGCCTATCTCCACGCGACAAGCGGAGGCCCCGTAGACATGCCGAAGATCCAGGTTGCCCGTGATTACTTCTTGAACGGCGGCCGCGAACTTGCGCGTCCTACAGAGCGTATGAAATGAATCGCGAGTTCCTGACCATTGTCGATCTCGAGGCCCAGCTCGATCGGCATCTGCAAAGACCGCGCGTCACGAATCTGGCGGCCGTGCGTGAGGCGGCCATCGCCTGGTCCCAGGCGGTGTGGTCCGCCAGCGGGTCGGCCGGCCTTCCGACCCTCACCTCGAGCGAGATCGAGCGGGGATTCGCCATTGCGCGTCGGCCTGTGTTCGTTCTCGGCTCCCACCGAAGCGGCACGACGATGGTGCGCGATCTGCTCGACCACCACCCAGCGCTCTCGGTGCTTCCCGCCGAAGGCACCATGCTCACCAATTTCGCGTGGCACCTGAAGCGACTGGAACCCGATAGCTGGCTGCCATTTCTCGGCTGCGAATGGCTGCGCAGACTCGCCAACCCGATCAACCAGCAGCCTTACTGGCTGCTTGGCCGTTCGTCGCCGGAAGGCTCGGCCTACGTTGAATTCGCTCGTGCCGTGCGGGCTTGGTGGCCCCTGGTCAGAACGCAGTTCGGGCCGCGCACAACGTCCTGGCCGCTGGTCGCGATCGCGCTTGCCTACGCGCATTGCACGAGAGGGTTTGGCGCTGGGTCAGCCTTGCAGCGATGGGTCGAGAAAACACCCGCCAACGAGCGCTTCCTGGAACGCCTGATGGCCGAATTTCCCGAGGCACGCATGCTCCACGTTGTCCGCCATCCTTTCGCGGTCTATGCGTCGAGCTGCAAGTCCCTGCGTGATTCGGGCCTTCCATCGAGCGAAGAGAGCCGGTTCCTGCGTCAAATGCGCCTGTCGTACCGGGAGGCGGCCAGCCGCTCCGTTCAACCTGCATCGGACTCATACTTGCTTGTTCGCTATGAGGACCTGCTCGAGGACACCGCGAGCGGCGTTCAACGGATCGCCTCCTTTCTCGGGATCGAGCCGCTGCCGATCCTGGCCCAGCCAACCGCGAACGGCATTCCCACCCCGAGCAACAGCTCGTTTGACAGCAGCAACGTGGCGGGGAAATTGAACCGGCGGCCGGCGGAGGTCGAGTTCAACTTGCTTACCGCGCGCGAACGCGAGCGATTGAGCGCGATGCTGGCCGACGATGCCGGAAAGCTGGGTTATCCGTTGCCGCCGCCACCTGCGTTGCGCCGACCACTGCTACAGATCTGGATTCACCTGGGCTGGGTGGTGGATCGCTTCAGGACACGCTGGATGCGTCTTCGTTCCGCGCATCAGCGGCCGTGACGAAGATCGGGCGCTGCAATCTCCCGCAGGACAGGGGCAGAGCAGACTTTCGCTGTCGCCCCGAATCGGATAGCCCACTTCCAGGACACGCCAGGGCAGTCGGCGATTCGCTGCCCTCGCATGTCGAGCCGATGCTCAGCTATTCACCGGTTTGCGGTATGCGCTGATGATCAAGCCGCTGCCATCGACAAGCAGGTAGACGGTTTCAGCGCCGTTGCGTCGCTCGACGATGTAGCGGTCCCAGCCGAAGTCGGTGACACCGCCGAACTTGTAGGACGTAACAGGCCCGAGTTTGGCCAGGTACTTTTCCCGATCGGGCTTCTGCTCTTGCCTGGCCTTTGCAAGTTCCGGGCTGATACCGGCGTCACCGTCGGGATCGCTCAGCAGAAGTTGAAGAGCTTTCTCGCTGCCGGCAAACGGCTTCTGCTCGGCAATTCGCTGGGCCAGCGCCTTGTGGATCTGGTCGGCCGCGGCTTTATTCACCCGATTTGCCCTGACGGCAACGTGTCCATCGACGCTGCCCACCAAGGCTTTCGTGCCGCCCTGGACGTCACGGAGAAAGTCGACGGAGGCGTTCATGCCCGGAATGAAGAATGCCTCGCTATTGCGGGGATAGAGATCCATCGGTCCCTTGAAGGCGACTTGACCGCTTATGCGAAGCACCAGGTGGTTGTCTTTGCGCGCGATGTCGATAACCGACAGGTCGCTCACCTTGTAGTAGCCCACGTATCCGTCGAGTACTTCCGTAGTCAACGCAACCGCTTTGTCCGCGGCTTTCATCTGCGCGTCGGGTGGCGTGACCTGCGCTGCAACAGCCGCCACACCGAGTGAAAGACCGGCAAGGCCGATGGCCGATGCGCGAGCCCACTTCTTGGGTTTCAGGAGCATGAGTTTGATCCTCTGTTCAAGGAATGACACGGATTCCGACATGCCGACCACCACGCCGGCGACTGTCGATCGGCTCTGCACGACTTCGATCAGGGTTTCGCAGTACTCGTGCAGGTTGCCTCCGCCGCTCAGGACGCGGGCATCGCAATCCACCTCGACGGCGCGCCGCAGCCGGTGCAATTGCCACCACATCGCGATGTTCCATGGCATGAGCACAACCAAGGCGAGCGCGAGCGCAAGCAGCTGAGGATCGCGCGCATTCAGATGCGAGCTTTCGTGCGCGATGACATGCCGCTGTTGCGCGTAGGGAGCCTGGGCGAGCCATGTCGGTACGACGATCCGGGGACGGAACACGCCAATCACGGCCGGTCCGACGTTGGGCGTGAACAGCACGGCGGCCTGGCACAAGGTTCCCGCCTTCCAGTGTCGCTTCTGGCGGCGCAACGCTGCGGCTGCGAAGGCGAAGACGCCCAGCAGGAGAGCGGACAGAGCCAGCCAGAGACAAACCATCGCTGTGTCGATACGGTGTGCCATTGAGGCACTGTGTTCCGCGACATCCCACTGGAACATGCCCGTGGGCATGGGTATGGATGTCGCTCCGCGTAGCGCGAGTGTGGTTCCCGGGGCGACGGCGTGTAGAGACACCGGAATCCGGATCGACGCGAAGGCGATGATCACGGGCAGGAGCGGCGACAGGATCATGGCAATCAACCATATTCCACGTGTCGCCCGTTGGCGCTGCTTAGCCGCATGCTCGGCGATCCATGCCGCCATGCTGAGGAACGCGGAGACCAGCGCCGCGTAGATCATCCAGGAAAGCATCAGGGTTTCTCCTTGTCCAGCCTCTCTGCCAACAGTTTCCGCATGCGAGCTATCTGCTCGGGGCTGAGCTTCTGGTCCGACACCAGCTGCGTCAGCACGAGCTCTGCGGAGCCGTTGAACAACTTGTCTGTCAGGTGCTTGAGCGCGCTCTTCTGTGCGGTCTGCTGCTTGATGCTGGCGAAGTAGCGGTGCCCTCGCCCCTCTTCGCTATGGTTGACGTAGCCTTTGGCTTCGAGGGTGCGGAGAACCGTGAGGACGGTCGTATAGGCCAGGTCATCCGTCAGGCGCTCGCGGACCTCGGCCACCAGCGATGGGCCGTGGTCCCACAGCACCTGAATCACGTCGGCTTCCCGGTCTGTCAGCGAGATCTTCATCAGCGCATCCGTCCATCTACTAGTCTTATAGTTATTAAGAATCCAAAGAGGCGGATTTGTCAACTAGATCTTTAGTAGTTGATGTCACAAGAGGGAGGCCGGGTATTTCGCGTCTGGAAAGTACACCTGGATTCCCGCCCTCCGGTTCCATCTGGATGGATGCGACGCTGGCCGTTGGCGTTCCTCTTCCCGAGGTTTGCCTGGGCCCCTTTTGAGCCAGTCCATTGCCGCCGTCTTAGCCCCTGAGACGGTGCATTGCTTTAGTCAGAAGTCATGGGCGTTTCGGCGAGAGTCAACACGGCACGATGGGTGTGGCCGCCGGAAAATACGTCCGCATCCGAATGCCGCATACGAGCAGCCATGACCCTATCCCGCGTCGATCCCAACCTCCTTTTCGCCTGGCAGGCCGCACACTCCATCGCTCGCGGCTCGCCATCTCCCGTTCTCGATCGTGGAGGCTTCCGAGTGGATACGCACTCGGAGAAGGAAGTGAAGCGCTGGGTGTTTCCGCAGTTGTGCGACGGGTTGCGCACCATCGCCCGTGACGTTACGGCGCCGCGACATTATTTGAAGCTTTGCGGCTCTGACGAGGAGCTGCGAAGTGCGCTGCCAGATCGTTGGGAGATTCAGCCGGCGAACTATTTCATGATGGCGACTGCGGTGGCCGACGATACGAAGCCTCTGCCGGAAGGCTACAGGATGGAGTTCGAGCGGGCCGGGGCAGTCACCCGGGCCAGCATCATCGGGCCGCAAGGCGATCTGGCCGCGAGCGGATGCGCGGCGGAAACGGCCGATGTCTTCATCTACGACCGAATCGAAACGGCGCAGGATCACCGGCGCAAAGGACTCGGGATTGCGGTGATGGTCGCGCTGGGTACTGCAAGAAAATCACCTGCAAGCCCACAGCTTCTGGTGGCGACAGAAGACGGCCGGAGCCTGTATGCGAACCTGGGTTGGTCGGTGCTGGCCCCATTCGCCGCTGCAACCATTCCGGAAGGTTGAACCTGCACGCGACGGGTCGTGCAGTCCGGACACGCTTTTCTCCATGCCATGCCGCCCAAAGACCGGCGCTAAGATGATCGCGCGCAAGGCGGGCGGAGGCGGCGATGTGGAAGCGGGTGGTCGGCTATGGGGTGCTGCTGGCGGCGGGAACGCTCGCGCTGCAGTGGCTCGATTACCAGCGCCTGGCGCGGATGCATTCGGGCGACATCTACCTATTCCTGGTCGCGGCGGCCTTCCTGGTGCTCGGCATCGTGCTGGGCGTACGCGTCTTTGCCACGCCGCCTGCGGCCACCTTCGACGGCAACCCGAAGGCGCAGGCCGAGCTGGGCCTGAGCGGGCGTGAGCTGGAGGTGTTGCACGAACTGGCCGCCGGCCACTCCAACAAGGAGATCGCCGCACGCCTCCACGTGTCGCCGAACACGGTCAAGACGCACGTGGCGCGGTTGTTCGAGAAGCTGGGGGCGAAGCGGCGCACTGAGGCGATCCGCCGTGCACGCGAGCTGGGGATCGTGCCCTGAAGCCGGGTTTTTCGGGTGAATAGGCCCAAATCACCCTTTCGGGCGATTGCCCGGTGCGGCCCGAACGCGGTCAATGGCGGCTACTTCCATCACTGAGGGGAACACCGTGTTGCGCACTATCCTTAAATACGGCGTGATCGCCGGCGTGGTCGTCGGCGGCTTCGAGTTCGTCACCTTTGCCGCGTTCTCCGGCATGCCGCCGCAGAAATACGGCATGCTGATCGGCTATACGACCATGCTGATCGCACTGAGCGCCGTGTTCGTGGGGATCAAGCGGCACCGGGATGTGGACCGGGGCGGGGTGATCGGCTTCTGGCCGGCGCTCGGCGTCGGGCTGGGCATCTCCTTCATTGCCGGCATCTTCTACGTGGCCGCGTGGGAGGCGGTGCAGTCGATGATGCACATGGATTTTGCCAACTCCTATGCGCAGGCCATCATCGCCAGCGAGAAGGCGAAGGGCGCCAGCGCCGAGGCACTGGCGAAACTGAGTGCCGACATGGAGGCCTTCAAGGTCCAGTATGCGAACCCGATGTTCCGCCTGCCGATGACCTTCGTGGAGATCTTCCCGGTCGGCGTGCTGGTATCGCTGGTCTCGGCGGGACTGCTGCGCAACAGCCGGTTCCTGCCTTTGCGCCGGGCTTGAAGGGCTCAGCCCGTGTACGGCCCTTTGACCTCGCCCCAGCCCCATTTGGGCATGGGCGCATCCTGATCCGCGCTGGCGCCCGGCTGCGAATTGATCACGGCCAGGCGCGAACCCCACTCCAGGTAACCGACCAGGGCCGAGCGAAACTCGGGGTCGTCCGGCATGCCCAGCTCGTCCGCCGTTTCCAGCAGCAACCCCACCCAACGTCGCCGTTGGGGTTGCGTCAGATGACGGTTGAGATGGCGCTGGATCATGTGCGGATGACCGCCATGCTGCGCGGAATAGGTCTGCGGACCGCCGAGCACTTCGGCCAGAAAGGCGGCGACGTGACTCGGATGATCGTCGCCCATGTGCTCGAACACAGGTCCCAACAAGGCGTCGGCCTTGACGTGCTGGTAGAACCGCGTGGTCAGGCGATTCAGTGCATCGATGCCGCCAAGCCATTCGTAGAGGGTGGGAACGTTTTGGTTCGACATGGCGACCTGGGCAGTGGATGTCAGCCACCTATCTAACATGGAAAGGGTGGACACTCGCGAATCGATGGGAGGATAGTTCTTATCCGGCGTAGCTTCGCCGTATGCGCAGGGAAGCGCCAGGCCGCTCGTGCATGTGTCCGCCGGAACGTCGCGGGCGCACCGGGTGTTCAACGTTTCAGCGAGGTGCCGTCATGGCCGATAAAGAGATTCCTGGCATTCGTCCCTATGACAATCCCGCCGGTGGATGGGGGGCGTTGCGCGCCACGGCCCGAGCCGTTCGCGAGCAGATGGACGCGGGCGAAGCGGCGGTGACGCTGCTGCGGACCAACAAGCCGGAAGGCTTCGATTGCCCCGGCTGCGCGTGGCCCGACAAGAAACACACCTCGACCTTCCAGTTCTGCGAGAACGGCGCCAAGGCGGTGACCTGGGAGGCGACCAACAAGCGCGTGCCGCCCACGTTCTTCGCTGCCCACACGGTGACGTCGCTGCTCGGCTGGACCGATTACCAGCTGGAGGACCAGGGGCGCTTGACGCACCCCATGGCCTATAACGCCGAGAAGGACAT
Organism: Dyella kyungheensis; assembly: GCF_049913195.1. Classification (GTDB taxonomy): domain Bacteria; phylum Pseudomonadota; class Gammaproteobacteria; order Xanthomonadales; family Rhodanobacteraceae; genus Dyella; species Dyella kyungheensis. The sequence continues at coordinate 384,868 of NZ_CP183983.1, forward strand.
CTACGAAGCGATTGGCTGGGACGAGGCCTTTGCGCGCATCGGCGAGATCCTGCGCGGCCTGGATAGTCCGGACATGGCCGAGTTCTACACCTCGGGGAGGGCGTCCAACGAGGCGGCCTTCCTCTATCAGATCTTCGCCCGGGAATACGGCACGAACAATTTCCCGGACTGCTCCAACATGTGCCACGAAGCGACCAGCGTCGGCCTGCCGCATTCGATCGGCATCGGCAAGGGCACCGTCTCGCTCGACGACTTCGATCATTGCGAGCTGATCATCGCGATGGGTCACAACCCGGGCACCAACCATCCACGCATGATGGGCACGCTGCACGAAGTGGCGCATCGTGGCGTTCCGATCATCGTGCTCAATCCGTTGCGTGAGCGCGCGCTGGAACGGTTCGCCGATCCGCAGGATCCGTGGGAAATGGCGACGCTCGGCTCCACGCCGATTGCATCGACCTATCTGCAGGTGAAGGTCGGCGGCGATGCGGCAGCACTCAAGGGCATCATGAAAGCCCTGCTGGAGATGGACGAGGCGGCCGGCCCGGACTCGGACGTCATCGACCATGCCTTCATCCAGCAGCACACCCGCGGTTTCGATACGCTGGCCGCCGATCTGCGCAACACGTCATGGACGGCCATCGAGGCCGCCTCCAGCCTGAGCGAAGCGTCATTGCGCGCGGTGGCCGCGGCGTACGCCAAGTCGAACGCCACCATCGTCACTTACGGCATGGGCGTGACCCAGCACATCACCGGCACCCAGAACGTACAGCAGGTCGCCAACTTGTTGCTGCTGCGGGGCAACTTCGGCAAGCCGGGCGCGGGCATCTGTCCGTTGCGTGGCCATTCCAATGTGCAGGGCGACCGCACCGTCGGCATTACCGAGAAGCCGACGGCGGCCGTGCTGGCGCGCATCGAGCAGACGTTTGGCTTTCGGCCGCCGGCCGCGCACGGTCATGACGCGGTGGCTGCGATGCAGGCGATCATCGACGGCCGGTCCAAGGCGTTGATATGTCTGGGCGGCAATCTTGCGGTGGCGCTGCCCGATACGGAGGCATGCCTGCCGGCGATGCGTGGGCTTGAACTGTCCGTGCATGTCGCCACCAAGCTCAACCGCTCGCATCTGCTCACCGGCAAGCACTCGTTTATTTTGCCGTGCCTCGGCCGCACGGAGCGCGACCAGCAGGCCACGGGTCCGCAAGCGGTGACGGTGGAAGATTCCATGTCGATGGTGCATGCGTCGCGCGGCAAGCTCACGCCTGCTTCCGAAGCGCTTCGCTCGGAGCCCGCGATCATCGCCGGCATCGCCGCCGCCACCTTGCCCGGGAGCCGCGTGCCCTGGATGGATCTGATCGCCGACTACGACCGCATCCGCGATGCGATCGAAGCCGTGTATCCGGATTTCGAGAATTACAACGAACGCATCCGCGTGCCCGGCGGTTTCAGGCTGCCGTTGCCGCCCACGGAGCGGATCTGGAATACGCCGTCGGGCAAGGCGGAGTTTCTCTGCTTCAGCGGATTGAACGAAGATCCCGTTCTGGCGGATCCGAGCGTGCTCAAGTTGACCACGATCCGCAGCCACGATCAGTACAACACCACCATCTACGGACTGGATGATCGCTATCGCGGCGTGTTCGGGCGTCGCGATGTCGTCTTCATGAACCGGGACGATCTTGCGGAGCGCGGCATCGAGCAGGGCGACGAAATACAGGTGGAGACTGCATTCGGCCAAGGCAAGGAACGCCGCCTCAGCAAGCTCATCGCGATTGCTTACGAAATCGCGCGGGGATCGGTGGCGACGTACTACCCCGAAGGCAATTGCCTGGTGCCGCTGGATTACCACGACAAATCCAGTGGCACGCCGTCGTACAAGTCGGTACCGGTGCGCGTGTTGCGTGCGTCAGCCAGCTAGCCGGGGCAGAATGGGGTTTGCCCCGCTTTGCTCGGAATGGCTCATGCGCAAGACGTCCTGGAATCGACGCCTGGTTCTGTTGTTGATGCTCGCCAGCCCGGTTCCACCCGTGGTGCATGCGGATGTCGCCGGCGAGGTATCTCGCTCCGATATCGCCCTTGGGCAGCCCAATGTGTTGCCCACGCAGGCGGTGGGACTGGGCAACGGTGAACTGGGCGCGGCGTTCTGGGCCGCCGATGGAGTCACCGTCCAGCTCAACCGCATCGACACGCTGCCGTATCGGCGATCGCCGGGTCAGCTGGTTCTGCCGGACCTGAAGATGATGACGGCCGACCGGGCGTTCCGCGGCCGTCTTCGCTTGTACGACGGCATACTGGAAGCCTCCGGCGGCGGTGTTGCGCTGAAGGCCTGGGTCGATCGCGATGCCGACCGCGTGATCGTCGACCTCGATGGACTTCCCGTGGCCTCGCCACAACGCATCCGGCTCCAGCTGTGGGCGCCGCGCAAACCCAACGCTGTGGCGAACAACGACACGGCGTTTCTCGCCGAAAGCTGGCGCGACGACGCGTTGCCCGGCGCATCGGGTCGTCCGTTCGGCTCGCTGGCCGGCATACGCGTGCTGGGCAGGCAGGCGCGTGCCGTGGTTATCGATGCGCGCACCGTCGAGGTGACGGCGCTTCCCGATGCGAGCGGCCATCTTCGAGTGATCGCTGGCGCGCCTGCGTTCGACGGCAGCCATGCCGCGCGCGAGGTGATCCAGCAGGCGTTGAATGTTCCCGCCGATCGCGCCCACACCGAACAGTGGTGGCATGCGTACTGGTCGCGAGCGCTGGGTATCCAGGCGAACTCCGACGATGGCGTGGCGCGCTACGCCGAAACCCTGCGCACGCTGTATCTCTATGCGGCCGCCGCACATGCGGGCAGCGCCATGCCCGGCGCGCAGGCTGGCATTGCCGATCTGTTCTCGTCCAGCGCGGACGATCACTTCTGGGACCCGGCGGCCTATTGGTTCTGGAATACGCGCATGCAGGTGGCCGCCAATCTCGCCGCCGGCTTGCCCGAACTCAATGCGTCGGTGTTCGTGCTGTACCGGAACAACCTGGCCGCGATCAAACAGTGGACGCTGCGCCATATGGGCGGCCGCCCGGGCATCTGCGTGCCCGAGACCATGCGCTTCAACGGCAATGGGGTGGAGTACGAAAGCGATGCGTTCCGGCCTTTCGCCATCGTGACGCACAGTTGCGACCTGGGCTGGACGCCGACCTCCAACGCGCGGACGCTCAGTACCGGTGCCGAGGTCGGCTTGTGGGTATGGCGGACTTATCTGCAAACCGGCGACCGCGATTTCCTTCGCAGCAACTACCCGCTGATGGCGGAGGCAGCACGTTTCCTGCTCGCCTACCAGCATCGCGGCGACGACGGTCTGCTGCACACCTCGCCGTCGAATGCGCACGAAACGCAGATGGACGTCACCGATCCGGCGACCGATCTGTCGGCGATACACGCGCTGTATCCCGCCACGGCCGCCGCCGCCCAGGCGCTTGGCACGGATGCGCCATTGATTGGGCAATTGCAGCAGGCGCTGGCGAAGACGCCCTCGTTGCCGATCATGTCGGCACCCAGTGGCAGCGAGCCGGGGGCGCAGGTGTTGGCGGCCAGCGCCGACGCTAACGCGCCGTATCAGAACGGCGAGAACATCGGCCTCGAAGCGGTCTGGCCGTATGCATTGATCGGCGTCGACAGCCCGCTGTTTCGCACGGCGCAGACGACGTTCCAGTGGCGTCCGTTCAAGTACGCCGCGACGTGGAGCTACGATCCGGTGCAGGCCGCGCATCTGGGCCTGGGCGACGAGGCGGCCAAGGCCATCTTCGAGCTGGTGCAGCGCTATCAGGTCTATCCCAACGGCATGGCGGCCCTGCTGCACGATCAACCCAGCGAGTTCTACCTCGAACAGGCGGCAATCACGGCGTTGGCATTGCCATCCATGTTGGCGATCCAGGACAACGATCAGCTCGTCCGCGTTGGCGCTGCCATCCCCTCGGGTTGGACGATGCATGGCGCCGTCGCGCTTCAGCACAACGCCACCGTGGAGGTGTCTGCCGTCGACGGGCAACTGGTGTCGTTTACGCTCAAGGGCGCCGACGACACGCCGCTGACCTGGGTCACGCCATGGCAGCAGGCGCGGATGCGCGTGTGGCGGGATGGCGAGGCGCAGGCCAGCATCGATGCGCCGACCGGACGCTTCGTGTTTCATCCGGCATCTGGGCATGTTTATCGCTTCGCCTTGACCGAGCATCCGCCTCAGCCCGCATTCGAGACTCCGGCCGAAGCCACCGTGAAGTCGCTGGGCAACGCGTCGATCGGCCTGGGGCCGCCGTGTTGTGCACCTCCGGCACATTATGTCCAGGCTCAGGATCATTAAGCTGGGCGCGTCACCATCCCGGTATCGCCATGGACATCCGAACACTCCGCCCCAGTGATCTTGAACTCGTCTGCCGGCATCGCGAGGAAATGTTTCGCGATGCCGGCAGACGCGATGATGTACTGGCGCCGATGACCGCGCATTTCCGCGAGTGGCTCAAGCCACGCCTCGCCGACGGCTCGTACTTCGGTTTCATGATGTCCGACGATGGCGTCGACGCCGCGGGCATCGGCCTGATGTTGATCGAGTGGCCGCCGCATCCCGAACATCCGACGCAGGACAAACGCGGCTACGTGCTGAATGTGTTCGTCGAGCCCGCTTACCGCAAGCGTGGACTGGCGCGTGAGCTGATGGCGCTGGCGGATGCGGAGTTCGCGCGGCGCGGCGTGAGCTACGCCGTGCTGCATGCCACGGAGAAGGGCCGGCCGCTCTACCAGGGGCTTGGCTGGAACGGCACCACCGAAATGGCCAAGCCGATCTAATCCACCGCGACGCCCGCATCGCGCAGGCGTTGGCGCAAGCGATCGAGCTTGTCGCCGTAACGCAGGCTGCGAGCCGTGTCCTGACGTATCGGCTGGCGCACCTGCGCCGCGCTGGGTGTGCTCAGCACGGTGCGCGAGGTCTGGTGGAACGTCAGGCAGGCGGGATCGAAAGGCAGCTCGCAGAAATCCAGCAGGCGCCGGATCGAAGGTTCCGGCTCGGCGACCAACGTTTCGTAGGGCAGGTCGAGTACGCGGTCGGGATACTTGTCCAGCCAGAAACGCGTCAGCCGAAGAAAGTCGATGCAGTAATCGGCCATCTCATCGAGATCGCAAGTAAAACCTGCCTGCTCGGTGAAGCACTGGCGGTAGCACGCCAGGCAGGTTTCCACCGGATCGCGACGCACGATCACCACGCGCGCCGCCGGCAACATCGCCAGCGCGGCGCCTACCAGGTACCAGGTGACCAGGCTTTTGTCGGTGAAGCGCGGTTTGCGACGACGCCAGTGCGCCGTTCGCGCGAGATACTCCTGGCCCAGACGCTGCCACTCCCCGGCGCTGGCGTCCGGCGCCCACAGCGGAAACGCCGAGCGGCGCCGATGCGTTTCCGCATCGATCACCAGCGACATGTCCTTGATCTCGTTCGCACCCTCGACCTGCGGATGCGAAGCGAGGATCTGCTCTACCAGGCTCGAGCCCGAACGCGGAATGCTGACGATGAAGATCGTTTCCTGGCCGAGCGTGGGGTCCAGCGGCGCGGGCATGTCCTGTTCGAACATGCGCAGGATCGCATCGACGCGTCTGCGTTCGCCGACGGCATCCCACTTCACCCGTTTGCGCCGGGAGGCGTTGGCCAGCGCGAATACGTCGAAGGCCTGCACATAGTCGCCCTGGTCTTCCATCGCCTTGGCCAGCGTGAAGCCGAGCAGTTCGCAATGGCGCGGCGACAGGCCGTCGCGCGCCAGTGCGCTTTGCAATTGGGTCCTGTCCGCCACGTCGAAACGCACCGTGTTGAGATTGGACAGGCCAAACCACCCTTCGGCGTTGCCGGGATCCAGGCGCAGCACATCGCGAAAGCCCGCGATGGCCGCATCGATCTGGCCCAGGCTCGCCTGCGCCTTAGCCAGCGACAACTTGGCCAGGACATGCGAAGGCGCAAGCTCCAGCGCCTTCTGCAACACCGCGATGGCTTCTTCGGTCTGCGCCTGGCGCCAAAGCGCCTCGCCGAGATTGAACCACGCTGCTCCCGAGCGAGGAGCGAGTTCGCAGGCGCGTCGCAGATGCATCATCGCCTCGTCGATCTCGCCTTGCTCGTACAGGGCGATGCCGAGCCCCAGACGCAAGTCAGAATCCTCGGGCCAGTTCGGCAGCACCTCGCGGAAACAACGGATCGCCTGCACATGCTCGCTGCGGCGCTGCGCAGCCATGCCCAGCATGCGAATGGCGTCTGCATTGCCCGGCGCCAGCGCCAGCAACTGGATCAGCGAACGCTCGGCGGCATCGAACTGGCGCTGCCGCCATTCCCCACGCGCCTTGGCCCACAGGCGCGCGGCGGTGGGCGAGAGTGGTGTGGGTTGCGCGGTTTGCTGAGTCATCTCGTCACCGGCAGGCGTTGACGAAGGAGGCTACACAACTCGCGCGAACCCTGCAAAAAAGAGGCGCCGGGCATGCGCGCGGCGCCGGGGGAGAGCGACTGCGTGCACTACTCAAAAATCGTAGGCCACCGACAGGCGGACGCTACGCGGGGGACGCGTGTCCTGTACTCGCCCGTAATCGGGATTGGGGCTGCTGGTCGTACCGAACACGTTGTTGTAGAAAATCGGCGTCTGCTCGTTGAACACGTTGAACACCGCGAAGTTGAAGTCGAGCTTGTGATCGGCCCAGGCCGGCCGGTAATCCACGCTCAGGTCGAGGTTGTGGACCCAGGGCGAATTGCCCAGCGAGCCCGGTGGCACCGGCACGCCGCCGCACCAGTAATAGGTGTGCGAACCATGCAGGGCCAGCTGATCGGGACCGTAGCCGCCGCGGCACAGGCGCGGCGTGCCCGAGGTGACGTAGAGATTGGCGCCCACCGTCCACTGCGGGTCGATCGCGTACGCGCTGAAGATCTTGAATTGATGCGTGCGGTTGTTCGGCAGCACGCCGCTGGACCATTCCATGCGCTCGGGGAAATCCCAGGCGGTGGTGATCGATTCGTACGAACCGCCCTGTTGCGAGTACGTGCTCACCGGTCCTTCGTCGTTGCCCCAGGTGCGTGAGAACACGTAATCGAACTTGGCGAACCACTTGCCGTCCCACTGATGCTCCAGCGACAGGTCGAGCGAGTAGTAGCGGCGCTCCGGGCCTTTCGGAAAGCCCTGGTCCTGGGCGGTCAAAGTTACCGGCACCAGGCTGCCATTCGGCGCCTTCATCAGGATGTGGTTGGTCTCGCCCGGATTGATCAGGATCAGGCTTTGCGCCCAGTCCGTACAGCTGTCGGGCGTCATCCACGCATAGCCCTGGTTGCGGCCGGCGGTGCACTCGCGTTGCTCGTCGTCGAAGTCGTCGATGATGCGGTTCATGCGCTGATACGTACCGGTGGCACCGAACACCCACGACGTTCCCAGCATCTGGAACTGCTGCTGCATGCCGAGCACGTAGTTATCGGAGAACTCCGCCTTGATGCCTTGTGCAGCGGAGATGCGCGGGTCCTTGGCCTGGCCGTATTCGTTGTCGACGGATACACCGGTATCCGGCGTCTGCGGCAAGGGCTTGAAGCCGATCGGCACGCCGGTGTTCGGATCGATGCCAGTGTAGGTACCGTACACGCCGGCATTCACCACGGGCGCGGCGATGGACAGCGCCACCTGTTCCGGCAGCGCCAGATAGTAGCGGCCGGCATTGCCGAACACCTTCAGGGTGGAATCGCCGTGCACGTCCCAGCTGAAGCCCAGGCGCGGCGCCCATTGCGGCTTGGTTTCGCGGATATAAGGCACGCCGGATGCGTCGTAGTTGACGAATTGATCGTTGCGCAGGCCGATGTTCAACAGCCAGTCGGGCGTGACCTGCCAGTTGTCCATCACGTACTGCGCGCGTTGCGATACCCGCAGCGAGGCCACGCTGAGGTCGACGTGCCGCTGCACGTAATAGCAATGCTGCTTGCCGTCGGAACCCATATGGCATTGGTCCGATGGCGCCACGTACGGCGGAATATTGGGGTCGGTGCCGAACACCGGCGAGCCCGGATCGCTTTCGCCGTAGATCCATTCGTAACCCGGACCGGTGTTCTGCGAGCCGTCGTTCAGATCCCAGGAGTTGATGTTGTCGACACCAACCTGCAGGTCGTGGTCGCCCAGCTTGTAGTTGAGGCTCAGGCGATAGTTGGTGATCGATTCGCTGTGGTTCGGGTCGGCAATGGTCGAGTTGACCTGCGAGTTGCGGATGCCGCCGGGCGGAACGAAGTTCGGATCCTGCACGGAGGCGCTGGAGATGTGCGGCAACTCCGGATCGAAGCCCGGGTACGCCGGCTGCGCGGTGTAGTAGTGGCCGTGCATCTTGCCGAACATCGCGTTCAGCGTGAGGTTGTCGGTGATGTAGGAGGTGTAATTGGCCACCCACATGGTGAACGACGTCTTGGCCGTCTGGTCCAGGCTGTTGAAGTCGCCGCGTTGCAGGGTGTCGTAATCGAAATCGTAGAAGGTGCCCGTGGTCTTGTGCGAATTCTTCAGCGCGGTGACCGAGAACACGTTGCTGTCGTTGATGTTCCAGCTCAGCTTGCCGTACAGCTTGGGATCGCTGACGCTGACCGCTTCGGTGGTGGCGCCGCCGCCGAATTCCGAAGTCGTCTTGTAATGCGTCTTGTCCTGCTCGGCGGCGATGTACAGGAACAGCTTGTCGCGGATCAGCGGGCCGCTGATGTACGCGTCGTAGATGGTTTCGGCGGAGCTGTCGTTCTTGTGATAGACGGCGATGTCGCCCGGACGATTGCCGACCGACGTCTCCAGCGGATTGGCGTAGTAATAGTTGTCGGGATCGGCGCGCAGGCTGGCCGGTTGCGTCAACGCACGCGCACCGAAATGCCATTCGTTGGAGCCGCTCTTGCCGATCTGGTTGATCACGCCGCCGATGGAACGGCCATAGCGGGCGTCGTAGCCGCTGATATAGGTCTGTTGTTGGTCGATGGCGCCGAAGGGCAGGGTGATGCCGCCCTGGTTGTTGAGCGCCTCAGTGACGTTCATGCCGTCGACGTAGTACGCGTTCTCCGCGGTCGAGGCACCGCCGAACACATTGATCGGCGTGCCGAGCGGGCCCTTGGTCAACTCGGGCGAGCCCATGTTGACGCCGGGCGCGAGCATCGCGATGTCTTCGGCGGTGCGTGCCAGCGGCAGCTGCTGCAGTTGCTTGGCCGTCACCGTGGTCACCTGGTTGGTGGTGCTCACGTCGATCGGCGGGATCGAGTTGGCCTTGACGCTGACCGACGACAACGTCACCGCGTTGGCTGCGTCGCCGGCCGAAAAGTTGACCACCACCGCGCCTGCCGCCACCGGACTGACATCGTCGCGCGTCTGCACCACCTTGCCGTCCCGCAGCAGCGACACCGTATAGGAGCCGACCGGCAGCGTGATCGAGTAGCGGCCGGACGCATCCACCGGGATGGTGCGGTTGAAGCCCGCGCCGCTGGTGATCTGGACGCTTTCGTTCGATGCCACCGGCACCGTGCCGTAGATGGTGCCGTTGGTCGCCTGCGCCCAGGCGCCACCGCTCAGCCCCAGGGCGATCGAACCGATGGCTAGCGGCAACGCCTTGCGCCGGAGAACCTGCTGGGGATGCAACGCGCGCAACGATTTGCCCCTCATGATCATATGCACTCCACTCTGTTGAAACGCCGGTACTGCGCTTTCCGGTGTGGATGCCGTCTGCCGGCTTCATCGCGTGATCGATGAAGCTACGGCCGCTCCCACCGGCAGGTGATGCGAAATCGGATGCTTGGATACGACGTGGCCTGCCGCGCCGGCAACGCGCCATGACGTGGCGGCCCGAGGCTGTCCACGGCAATGCAAACGTTGAAGGTGGCGCTTTGAACGAACCCCGGTCAGCTCAAGTGCACGATCGAGCGTAGTCGTCGTCAGGCGCGAGCCGCCAATGAAAAAAATTCGTCACACCATAACTGCGGGTTATGGTGTGGCACACATGCGGCATCGATGCATGACGGATGGCACGCGCGCTCTGCGTGCGATCACGTCCACACGTTGACGAACACCGTGATGATCACCGCATTGGTGAAGTCGATCAGGAACGCGCCGACCACGGGAGCAACGAGGAAAGCGCGCGGTGCGGGGCCGAAACGTTCGGTCAGCGCGCTCATGCAGGCCATCGCGTTGGCGGTGGTTCCCAGCATGAAGCCGGTGAAGCCGCTGGCCATCACGGCGGCATCGTAGTCGCGGCCCATCAGCTGCAGCAGCGGCCAGCAGCACAAGGCCACCACCAGCACGGACTGCAACATCAGGTTGACCAGCAGGGGCAGCGCCAGGCCGGCCAGGTCCCACAGGTGCAGGTCCATCAGCACCACCACCAGGAACAGCGAGAGGCTCGCGTTGCCGATCAGCTCCATGCTGCAGACCGACAATCCGAACCAATGGAAGTGATCGTCGATGTTGCGCAGGACCGCGCCCGCCAGCATGGCGCCGATATAGCTCGGCAAGGTCAGTCCGAGCATGCCCAGGCCCTGGCTGATCCACGCGCCGATACCCATCGCGATCAGGATGAAGACGAGGCTCTTGAGTCCGGCATGCGCCGGCTCGATGAAGCGGCGCTCCGGCTCCGTCGCTACCTTGGCCGCTGGCTCGCCCGCGTCGATTCGTGTCGCCGCGGCCGGATAGAGGCCGAGGCGCTCGATCAGCAGCGCCGCCAGCGGCGAGCCGAGGATGGAACCGCAGACGATGCCGGCCATTGCATTGGCCAGCGCCACGCTGCGCGCCCCGTGCACGCCGGCCTTGGCGAATAGCGGCGCGAACGCCAGACCGGTGGCGGGACCGCCCGCCAGGGTGGCCGATCCGGTGACTACGCCAAACAGCGGCGGTAAACCAAACGCCCTCGCCATGCCGATACCGAGCAGGTTCTGCACAACCGCCAGACCGCTGGCCAGTCCAAGAAACATCAGAATCTGGCGGCCGCCGACCTTGAGCAGACTGGCGCTGGCGTTGAAGCCGATCACGGTGAAGAACGCGATCATCAGCGGTTGCTCGAAGCTCGTGTCGAACTGCAACGGCGTGATGCCCCAGTGCCTGCACACCAGCATCGCCAACGCCACCAGCAGCCCGCCGATCACCGGCGCGGGAATGCTGAAGCGCATGAGCAGCGGCACGCGTTTTCGAATGGCGTAGCCGACGAGCAGCAGCAGGCCGCCGCAGGCCAGTGTCTGGATCGAATCGAGTGTCAGCACGCGCAAGTACCCTGGTCGGCCGCCATGGCGAGTCTATAGGCTCACGCAGGGAAGCAGGCGAGGAGATGGTCCGTGATGGATTCGACGCCCATGCTGACCGGGTCCTGGCACGGCAGTCCAAACCATGCGCCGATCCGCTCGCAGGTGGCCGCCGCCTCGTGTGCCTGCATGCACGACGTGTTGAGCGCAATGCCGACCGGTTTGACGGTCGGGTTGGTCAGGCGTGCCGCGGCCAGATTGGCCTCCATGCAGGCCACCAGATCGGGCATCGGATAATCGGGCAGTCCGCGCATGTGGCGCCGCGGCGGTTCGTGGCACAGCACCAGCGCGTCCGGTTGCGAGCCGTGCAGCAAGCCGAGCGACACGCCAGCGAAGGACGGATGGAACAGCGAGCCCTGTCCTTCGATCAGATCCCACCCGTCATCGTCGCGCGCGGGCGAGATCGCTTCCGCCGCGCCGGAAACGAAATCCGCGACCACCGCATCGATCGGTATGCCCGAGCCGGCGATCAGGATGCCGGTCTGCCCCGTCGCGCGAAAATCCGCCGGACGGCCGCGCCGTCGCAACGATTGTTCCAGTGCAAGCGCCGTGTACATCTTGCCCACCGAGCAATCCGTGCCGACGGTAAGCAGGCGCCGTCCCAGACGCGGCTTGCCGGTGCCCACGGCGATGCCTGGCTGAGGTGCCCGTGCATCGAACAGCGTGAGTCCATTTCGCCGTGCCGCGGCAACGATCTCGGGTTGGTCGCGCAAGCGCTGATGCAGGCCCGACACGACATGCAGGCCGGCATCGAGCGCGGCGATGGCATCGGCGATGGTCTGGGCATCCATCACACCGCCGGCATTGGCGGCGCCGATGACCATGCTGTGCGCGCCGCTGGCCCGGCCTTGCGCGATCGCAAGGTCGGGCAAACCCAAGCTCACCGTGCAATCGGGGCGGCGATGCTGGCCAAGGCACTGCGCCGGCCGCCAGTGCGCCAACCCGCGCGCCGTCTTGATGGAGAGCTCGTCGGTGGCGCTGCCCAGGTAGAGCAGGTACGGCGGATTTGCCCTGGCGCCTGCGGTTTCTTCGCCTTGCTCGGACATCGGCAATCGCTCCTTGTTTGCTGATGGTCTGCTGCGCGCTGGAATCGGGCGTGAAGTGCTTGCCGCTACGCAGGCACGATAGCGTGCAAAGGCGTCCGGCACGGCCTGCTGCATGGCCCCGAGCATAGTCACGGCCCGTTGCGCGTCGCCAATGAAAAGATGGGCATATGGCATAACCGGCGGTTGTGGACGCCGTACGATCCGCGTACGGTGCCCTGGCGTGGTTGGGCGGTCTGTGCACAAGCGCCTCCCTCGGCACGCGTGACGCGAGCTATCGCCAGATGAGGTGGGAGGGGAACGGAACATGCGTCTCCGTTACATCGAGCTGTTCCATGCGGTCCTGAGCACGGGCAGTCTCACGGGAGCGGCCAACCTGTTGAACATCTCGCAGCCCGCCGCGAGCAAGGCCCTGCAGCAGGCCGAAAGCCACCTGGGCTTCCCGTTGTTCAGCCGCGTGCGCGGCCGCTTGCAGCCGACCCAGCAGGCGCTGCTGATGCGCCACCAGATCGACAAGCTGATGCGCGATCTGTACGACCTGCGGCGCCTGGCCGGCAGCATCACGCGCCCGGAAAGTCAGCCGTTGCGCGTCACCTGCACGCCCACGCTGGCACAGGCCCTGGTGCCCGACGCGATCGTTCGATTGGGCAAGGCCTATCCCGAAACCGTGGTCGAGTTGTTCACCCAGCACTCGGCGGTGATGTGCGAATCGCTGATGCTGCGCGAAGCCGATATCGGCCTCACCCTGCAGGACGTCAGTCACCACGGTCTGTTGCAGGAGCCGCTGTGCCGCGCCGCGATCATGGCCGTGGCACCGCCCGGATGGTGGCCGAAACGCGAGCTGGAACGGCCGCTGTCGCTCAGTGCGCTGGCCGACCAGCCGATGATCGGCATCACCGTGCAGGACGCGCTGGGCGCCATGCTGCAAACCCACCTGTCGATGGTCAAGCCGGCACCACGCACCAGCGTCTGGGTGCAGACCTACCAGCTGGCGTGCTCGCTCGTCGCGCGGGGCGGCGGCGTGGCGCTGGTCGATCCGTTCACCGCGCAGTGCACCAAGGAACCGGTGCAGAAGCGTGCACTGAAACTGCAGATGGACGTTGTCCTGTATGCGGTCTACCGGCCGGACAGTCCACTGAACTGCGTGCAGCTGCGTTTCCTCGACTACGTGCGCCAGCTGGCGAAGGGCATGTTGGCCGGTGCCGCCTAGTTCGTTTCGCCTGGGATGAAGATGCAAGACCCGTTTCATGCATGGCTGGGAGGCCCTATGAAACAACTGATCGCGAGTGGTTTGCTGTTGGCGACGTTCGCTGCCGCGGCGCAGACCGATCTGCCGGCCGTCAAGGTCACGGCCCCGTATTCATCGATCCACGCCGGTTATCTGATCTCCGGCGATTTCAGGGTCGATCCACGCATGCCGTCGGTGGTGTATCCCGCGCAGGCGCTGGTGAAAGACGACATCCTCAGCATCGAGCCGGTGCACCTGCAGGACAACGAATACCTGGTACTGCAGGAGTGCGCCTCGGCGGATTGCCACGAAGCCTCGATCGTCCGCTATTGGAACTCGGACCATATCGGCGGCGACGATACGCGCCGCAACCGTGTGTGGATCACGCATGAGAACAAGTACTTCCTCTGGTTGAAGCGTTTGCCGGAAGTATCGGGGCAGAGCTGCGGCCAGGGCTGGTTCAAGTCCGACGCCACCACCACGAAATGCGGCAGCCACTTCACCACCTTCCAGCAGATCAGCCCTCCGCTGATGCTGATACCCACTGGCGAACTGGCGGCCTATCACCAGGATGTCCTGAAACAGGCCGTGCTGACCGACCCCGAGCCCGTGATCAGCCAGACCCACGAAGGTTCCACCTATGTGGTGACCTACGAGGGCGGCAGCACGGTGCGCGTGCGTCGCATGCATGCGGCGCAGGACGGCGGGCAGGAGGATCAGGCCTCCAAGGGTTCGCCAAAAAGCTGATCAAAGCGTCCATTCGACCTGAGCTCGCGTGAGCCGTATCTCGCCGTTGCGCCCCATCTCGCCTGATCGAAAAGTTGTTGCGGCAATCCGGCAATAACTTTCGAATCGGCGTGCGCGAGCATGCGAATTCCTCGGTAGGCCAAGGCTTCCGCGCTAACCTGAACAGGCATGGCGTGCAAGAGGGGTGGGGCAATCCGCCGCGGCTTCGGCACTTTTTTTGTGACGCAAGTCTTAATTACTATGAGAACTGGCCGACAAAGTAAGTCAGCCGACAGCAGGCAAACGTGGAGCTTTGCCCGCCGGTCAGTGCCATTGCGATCGCAGGGCGTGGACCGGCGAGGATCGGACAACAGGGGCGTCAGACCTATCAGAACCAGGGGGCAATGGCTGAAGTAACCGGCCATTGTTGAAAGAACCAACGTGAGTGCATCGACGCCTTCCGCAAATCCGCGGATGAGGCGGTGTATGCGCGCACCTTGTGGACCGTGTGCGTGGTTCTCCCGTGTTTTTGTTCCCTGGCCTTTTTGGCCGGGTGGCGACCCTGTGTGTCCGGATCTCTCTTTCAGAAGAACAGGACGCACTTCGCTATGAACCATATCTATCGTCTGTGTTGGAACCGCACGCTCAAAGCCTGGGTTCCGGCATCGGAACTGGCCAACAACAGCGAGGGTGGCGCTCGCCGCCATGCGATCGGACCTCGTGTCCTGATGTTGTCCCTGCTCTCGGTCGCGCTAGGCACGACCGGACTCGCCCAGGCAGCCAATGCGCCGGGCGGCGGACAGGTGATTTCCGGCTCGGGCCAGATCCAGCAGTCCGGCAACGTCACCACCATCCAGCAGAACAGCCAGATGCTGTCGCTCAACTGGCAGAACTTCGACATCGGCAGCGGGCAGACGGTGAACTTCGTCCAGCCCGGCGCGAGTTCGATCGCGGTGAACCGCATCCTGGGCAACACCGCCAGCGAGATCGACGGTCACCTCAACGCGAATGGACAGGTCTGGCTGATCAATCCCAACGGGGTGCTGTTCGGCCAGAACGCACAGGTCAATGTGGGCGGCATCGTCGCCTCCACGCTCGACCTCGATGACAGCACCGCAGGTTCCGGCACTGTGCGTTTCGCCGGCAACGGTCGCGGCAAGGTGGTCAACCAGGGCAGCATCACCGCGGCGCCGGGTGGCTATGTCGCCCTGATCGGCAACGACGTCTCCAACCAGGGCGTGATCCGCGCGCAGCTGGGCACGGTGGCGCTGGCCGGTGGCACCGCGGTCACCCTGACCTTCAAAGACAACCACCTCATGCACCTGGTGGTGGACGAAAACACCGTGCAGAGCCTGGTGGAAAATCGTCAGCTGATCGTCGCCGACGGCGGCAACGTGCTGATGACCGCCGGTGCGTGCGCGTCGCTGGTGGCGAGCGTGGTGAACAACACCGGCACCGTGCAAGCGCACAGCGTGCAAGACCACGACGGCACCATCACCCTGCTTGGCGGCATGGAAGCGGGCACCGTGCAGGTAGGCGGCACCATCGATGCGAGCGCGCCGCAAGGTGGCGACGGCGGCAAGATCGAAACCTCGGCCGCGCATTTCCAGCTGGCGGGCGACGCCAACATCACCGCAGTGGCACCGCAGGGCAAGGCCGGCACCTGGTTGGTGGATCCCGCCGACCTGACCATCGACAGTGCCGCCGCCAACGCCATTTCGATGTCGCTCAACGGCGGCACCAGCGTCACCGAAACGACCTCCGGCTCCGACCAGTCGGCAGGCAATGGCGACATCAACGTCAACGCGGCCATCAACTGGAACAATGCGGCGGCCACGCTGGAGCTCGATGCGTTCCGCAACATCAACGTCAACGCCGCCGTGAGCGGTACGGGCGGCATCGTGATGAATGCCGCCAGCGGTACGTTGACCATCGGCAGCACCGGCGGTCTGTCGGCGGGCACCGGGGCCACCGTGCAAGCGGGCAAGTTCGTCAACAACGCCAACGCCGGCGCGGGCGCGCTGGGCAGTCGTTGGACGCTCTACAGCGTCGATCCCTCGCTCAATACGCTCAATGGCCTGACCGCCAATTTCATCCAATACAACGCGACCCTGGGTGCCACGCTGGCCAGTGCCGGCAACGCGCTGGTCTACAGCATCGCCCCGACACTGCAGATCAACAGCCTCACCGGCAGCACCAGCAAGGTCTATGACGGCGGCACGACCGCGCTGCTCAATGGCAGCAACTTCGCCAGCACCGGCCTGCTGGGCGGCGATGCCATCGTCTCGGCCACCGGCACGTATGCCTCCAGCGATGCAGCGTCCGGCATCAACGTGACGTCGCCGGCCAGCATGGCCAACTTCATGCTCGCCAACAACGGCGTGCAGGTGTTCGGCTATACGCTCATCGGTTCGCCGGTGAGCGCCAAGATCGGTCAGATCACACCGAAGCAGCTCACGGCGCAGATCGTCGGCAATCCGACCAAGGTCTACGACGGCACCACCACCGCGACGCTTTCTTCGTCCAATTACGAGATCGATGGCTTCGTCGGTACGCAGGGCGCCACGGTCAAGCAGCCGAGTTCGATCGCGTACGGCGGTTCCGACGCGGGCACGCAGGCGGTGAACGCCAGCTTCTCCGTCACCAACTTCACCGCCAACAGCGGTACCAATCTGTCCAACTACCTGTTGCCGACGACCGCCACCGGCATGGGCCTGATCACCCAGGCACCGCTGCTGGTGAGCGGGCTGCTGGCCAACAACAAGGTATACGACGGCACCAACGCCGACTCCATCGTGACGGGCGGCGCCAAACTGTTTGGCGTCATTGCGCCGGATGCGGGCCAGGTGACGCTCGATACCAGCGGCGTGGTTGGCGCGTTCCAGCAAACCGGCGTGGGCAATGGCCTCGGTGTGACCCTGAGCGGCTTCGCGCTGTCGGGTGGCAAGGCGAGCAACTACCAGCTGATTGCGCCGACCAACCTCACGGCCAATATCACGCCCAAGGCCTTGACCATCGATCAGGTCATCGCCAACAACAAGACCTACGACAACACCACCTCGGCCACGCTCAACACCGGCAATGCCGTGCTCGACGGCGTCGTGGGCAGCGACAACGTCACGCTCAACAGTGCCGGCGCCAACGCTGCGTTCGGCCAGACCGACGCCGGCACCAACCTGACCGTGACGTCGAGCGGTTTTGCGCTGGCAGGCGGTGCTGCGGGCAACTACACGCTGATCCAGCCCACGCTGCTGGGCAACATCAACCCGGCGCTGCTGACCATCGGCATGATCGGTACGCCCGAGAAGACCTATGACGGCACCAACGCCGTCACCCTGGGTTCGGGCAACTTCAGCATCAGCGGCTTTATCGGCAACCAGAATGCCGTGGTGTCGCAGAGTTCGGCCAGCTATGCCACCGCCAATGCAGGCAGTGGGATCACGGTGACCGCGAGGTTGCAGCCGTCGGACTTCACGCCCGACAGCGGCACCTCGATGTCCAACTACACGTTTGCGCCGACCGTGGTCGGCAGCAATCTGGGCAAGATCGATCCGCTGCAGCTCAGTGGCTTGATCGTCAACAACCCGAGCAAGGTCTACGACGGTACGCCGGTTGCCGCGCTGGGCGCATCCAACCTCCAGCTCACCGGTTTCATACCGGGCCAGAGCATTACCGCCAACTTCAGCGGCACCGTCGCTGGCACCTACGACAATCCCAATGCCGGGGCACGCGGTGTCACGGCCGGCGTATTGCCGGCGGCCGATTTCGCGGCGGGCAGCGGCACGCTGCTGTCCAACTACATCCTGCCCAGCATCTGGACCGGCTCGGGCAGCATCACGCCCGCGCCGTTGACCGGCGCGTTCGTGCTCAACGCCGGCATCGTCGATGCCAGCAAGGTGTACGACGGCACCACCGGCATCATTCTCAACAGTGCAAACTTCACCTTGAGCGGCTTCGTCAACAACGACAGCGCGGTGGTGAACGATGGCATCCATGCCAGCTTCGGTCAGAAGGACGTGGGCACCAACATCCCGCTGTCCGCACAGTTGGCGATCACCGACCTGACCGGCACCAACGGCACCACGCAGCAGGAACTGAGCAACTATCAGATCGTCAATCCGGTGCTGGGCGTGGGCAACATCACACCCAGGCAACTGCTGGTGTCGATCGTCGGCAACCCGACCAAGGTTTACAACGGCAGCACCGACGTTGCGCTCAACAGCAGCAATTTCCAGATCACTGGCTGGGCGACGGGCGAGGGCGGATCGATCAATCCGAGCGCCACCTCCGGCTACGACGCACCCGACGCCGGTGCGCGGACGGTCTCGGCGGCACTGACCCCCGGCAACTACCTGGTGAACAGCGGCACCAGCCTGAGCAACTACAGCATCGCCAGCAGTGCGGTGGGTGCGGGCACGATCAATCAGGCGCCGTTGTTCATCACCGGCATCTTCGCCACCAATCGCTCGTACGACACCACCACCGCCGATAGCTTGAACATGGCCAACATCGGCCTGGCCGGCCTGGTCGATACCGATGCCGGCGATGCAAGCAAGGTGGCGCTGAATCTTTCCCAGGTCGCGGCCAACTTCACCCAGGCCAACGTGGGCAACGGCCTGACGGTGAATGCGACGGGCTTCCAGATCACCGGCAGCGAGTCGGCGAACTACCTTCTGCAGCCGGTCAACGGCCTGGTGGCCAACATCACCAGGGCCGTGCTCACGCTGAGCGGCGTGACCGCCAACGACAAGACCTATGACGGCAACACCAGCGCGTCGCTGAACATCGCGGGCAACGCGGCGTTGCACGGCGTGTTCGCGGGCGACACCGTGGGTTTCGACGGCAGCGCAGCGGGCGGCCAGTTCGTGACGGCCAACGCCGGCAACAACCTCGGTGTTGGCGTGAGCGGCTTCGCGCTTAATGGCGCCAGCTCCGGCAACTATCAGCTGACGCAGCCGCAGGGGCTTGCCGCCGACATCAATCCCAAGCAGTTGATCGCGACAATCATCGGCAGCCCGACCAAGGTCTACGACGGCACCGACTCGGCCACGCTGACCGCGGCCGACTATGACCTCGTGGGCTTCGTGGGCAGCGATGGCGCCAGCATTCCGCAGTCGGCCACGGCCAACTACGTCACCAAGAACGTCGGCACCGGCTTGGGCGTGGTGTCGACGCTGGTGACCTCGGACTTCCTCGCCAACAGCGGCACCAATCTCACCAACTATGTGCTGCCGACCACCGGCTCGGGCAACAACGGCATCATCCAGCCGAAGGTGATCAACCTCACCGGCACCCGTGTCTATGACGGGACCCTGGTCGCGGACGGTTCGCTGTTTGGCGTGCTGCAGGGTGTGAACGGCGAAACGCTGGGCGTCGCCGGCAGCGGTTCGCTGGCGACGAAGAATGTCGGCGAGCAGTGGTCGTTCACCAGCCTGGGTTCGCTCGCGCTGACCAATGGCGGCAACGGTGGCCTGGGCAGCAATTACACGCTGGCGGGCGGCATCGATTGGGTGACCATCACCCCGCGCCAGATCACGGCGTCCTTCCTGGCCAGCGACAAGACCTACGACGCGACCGTCAACGACGTGCTGAGCGGTGCCACGCTGGAAACGGCCAACGGCAACCGCGGCCTCATTGCGGGCGACGACGTCAGCTTGAACAACACCGCGTCGGGGCACTTCAGCGACAAGAATGTCGGCACCGGCAAGACCGTCACCGGCGACATGTCCATCGGCGGCAATGACGCGGGCAACTACGTCTTCACCAATGGCACTTCGTCGGCGACGATCAGCGCGCTGCATATCACGGTCAGCGCCACCGGCAAGGACAAAGTGTACGACGCCACGACAGCCGACGCGGGCGCCACCGTGCAGAGCGCGGGCGTGATCGGCGGCGATACGGTCAACTTCGGTTTCGGTTCGGCTACGTTCGACGATAAGAACGTGGCCAGCAACAAGACCGTCACCGTTACCGGCGTGAACAAGACCGGTGCCGACGCGGGCAATTACGTGGTCGACAACACCACGCTCACCACCACGGCTGCCATCACCCCGTATGTGGTCAATCTGAACGGCACGCGCGTTTATGACGGCACCACCACCGCCGATGCGAGCACCTTCAATGGCGGCGTGGTCAATGGCGTCAACGGCGAGACGTTGCAGCTCAGCGGCAGTTTCCAGCTCGGCATCAAGGATGCGACCACGATCAGCTGGCATAACGGCTTAGGTATGTCGCTGGGCAATGGCAGCAATGGCGGCTTGTCGAGCAACTACACGCTGGATGGCGGTTTCGACGTCTACGACATTACCCAGCGCAGTCTCACCGCGAGTTTTGTAGCGAACGGCAAGACCTACGACGGCAACACGAATGCCGTGCTGGCCAATGCTTTGCTGGAGGCGGCCAACGGCAATCGCGGCCTGATCGCCGGCGACGACGTGACGCTGACCAATGCGACCGCCGGCACGTTCGACAACAAGAATGTCGGCACCAACAAGACCGTGACCGGCAACATGGGCATCAGCGGCGGCGATGCCGGCAACTACATCTTCACCAACGGCAGCGCGCTGGCCGATATCGGCAAACGGGCGCTGTCCGTGGGCGCGGCAGGCGCCACCAAGGTGTACGACGGCACGACCAACGATCCGGGCCTGACCTACACCAGCAATGCCATTGCCGGTGACAACCTCATCATTTCCAGCACCTCCATCGCGTTCACCGACAAGAACGTGGGCACTGGCAAGACCATCAACGTGGGCGGCATCGCCATCAACGGCACCGATGCCGGCAATTACGACCTGCAGAACAACAGCACCACGACCACGGCCAACATCACGCCGTACACCATCGATCTGCATGCCAGCCGCGTCTACGACGGCAACATCGACGTCGCTTCGACGCTGTTTGGCAGCAGCGGTCTCCTCAATGGTGTCAACGGAGAGCAGCTGCTCCTCGTCGGCGACTCGAGCGTGGCCGACAAGAAGGTAGCCAACGGCAAGGTATTCAATGGCGCGGGGGATATGGCGCTCGATGGCGTCAACGGATCGCTGGGAAGCAACTACCAGATCGGTTCGTCCACGCTGGACATCACTCCGCTGGCGATCACCGGCAGCATCACGGCTGACAACAAGGTCTACGACGCCACCGCCGCGGCCGTCACCCACGGCAGCTTGAGCGGTGTGTTGGCTGGGGATACCGTCGGCTTCGACACCAGCGGCACGTTTAGCGACAAGAACGTCAACAATGGCAAGGTCGTGTCGCTGAGCAGTTCGCTCAACGGCGCCGACGCGGGCAACTACACCTATACCGCCAACACCACGACCACCGCCAACATCACGCCGCTGGCCATCACCGTGGCTGCCACGGTGGCCGACAAGGTGTACGACACGACCACGGGCGCCTTTGTCACGTCGTTGACCAGCAATGGTGTACTCGGCAGCGATGCGATCTCGTTCACGGCTGCCGCTGCCGATTTCAGCGACGCCAATGCGGCCGGCGGCAAGGACGTCACGGTCATCGGCATTGCCAAGAGCGGCACCGACGCCAACAACTACACCATCAATTCGACCGCGCTGACCCACGCCGCCATCACGCCTGTGGTGCTGGATCTGTCGGGCACTCGCGTCTATGACGGCACCACCGGCGCCGATGCGGGAGCGTTCGGCGCCAATGGCGTACTGACCGGCATTGCCGGCCAGACCATCAACCTGGTGGGCGGCGGACAGGTCAACGACAAGAACGTGGGCCAGAACAAGCTGCTCACCGGCCTGGGCACGCTTGCGCTGCAGGATGGCGGCAACGGTGGCCTGGCGCAGAACTACACCCTGATGGGTGGCAACGACTCGCTCACCATCACGCCGAAAGGCATCGACGTCACCGCCGCAGCGGCCAACAAGGTGTACGACACCACGGCCGGCGCCAGCGTGACCTCGCTGAGCAGCAGCGGGTTGATTGGCAACGACGACGTGAGCTTTGGCTTCGCCACGTCGAACTTCTCCGACGCCAATGCCGCCAACGGCAAGACGGTGACGGTGACCGGCCTGACGGCCAGCGGCGGAGACGCGGGCAACTACACGCTCAACAGCACCACCGCCACGACCTTTGCGAGCATCACGCCGTACGTGCTCGATCTCCACGGCACGCGCGTGTACGACGGCTCGCTGAACGCGGATGCCAGCCAGTTCGGCAACAACGGCGTGCTTGACGGCCTCAATGGCGAGACGCTGGATCTGAACGGAACAGGTCATGTGGGCGACAAGAATGTCGGCACCAGTAAAACGGTCGTCGACCTGGGCACGCTTGCGCTGTCCAATGGCGGCAACGGTGGCCTGGCAAGCAACTACCTGCTGGCGGGCGGTGTCGATCTGTTCGACATCACGCCGAAGACCGTTGCGGTAACGGCCACGGCGGCCAACAAGGTCTATGACACCACCACCGGTGCGACGGTGACCTCGCTGAGCAGCGCGGACGTGCTGGCGGGCGATACGGTGAACTTCGGCTACGGCGCGTCGAACTTCGCCGATGCCAATGCCGCCCATGGCAAGACGGTGACAGTGACGGGCCTCACCACCAGCGGTGCCGATGCGGGCAACTATGTGCTCGTCGGCACAACGACCACGACGCAGGCCGACATCACGCCCTACGTGCTCGACCTCAACGGCACGCGCGTGTACGACGCTACGGTGAACGCGAATGCCGGCCTGTTCGGCAACAACGGCGTGCTCTCCGGCCTCAACGGCGAGACGGTGAACCTGAGCGGCACCGGCCATGTGGGCAACAAGAACGTGGGCAGCAACAAGGTGTTCGCCGATCTGGGCACGCTCGCGCTTGCCGACGGTAGCAACGGCGGCCTCGCCGGCAACTACACGCTGAGCGGCGGTAGCGACCTGCTGAGCATTACGCCCAAGGCACTGGGCGCCGTCGCCGTGGCGAACGATCGCGTTTACGACGGCACCACCGTTGTCAGCCTCAGCGGGGCAGGTCTGGTGGGCCTGCTCCATGGCGATCAGGTGACGTTGAACAACGACACGCAGGGCACGTTGCAGGACAAGAACGTGGGCAGCGGCAAGGCTGTGACCACGGACATGACCATCGCTGGCGCCGATGCCGGCAACTACACGTTCACCACGGCCGCCGGCCTGACGGCGAACGTGACGCCCAAGCTGATCGGCGTGGCTGCGACCGCCGCCAACAAGGTGTACGACACCACCGCCGGCGCCACGGTGACCTCGCTCGGCAGCGCGGGCGTATTGGCGGGCGATACGGTGAGCTTTGCTTATGGCTCGGCGACCTTCTCCGATGCCAATGCCGCCACCGGCAAGACGGTAACGGTAGTGGGTCTTACCGCCGGCGGCGCCGATGCCGGCAACTACGCACTGAGCAGCACGAGTACGAGCACACAGGCCAACATCACGCCTTATGTGCTCAGCCTTACCGGTACGCGCGTGTACGACGGCACCGTGGCGGCGGATGCCGGCCTGTTCGGTCATGACGGCGTGCTCAGCGGCCTCCAGGGCCAAACGGTGAATCTGTCCGGCGCCGGCCATGTCGGCGACAAGAATGTGGGCAACCACAAGGCGTTCGCCGATCTGGGTTCGCTGGCGCTAGCCGACGGTGACAACGGCGGTCTGGCCAGTAACTACACGCTGGCTGGCGGCACCGACGTACTCAGCATCACGCCGATGGCCATCACGGTGACGGCGACCGGCAGCAACAAGATGTTCGACGGCAGCACGCGCGACCAGGTGATCCTGGGCAGCGGTGGCGTTCTCCCGGGCGATACGTTGCAGTTCGCCGATGGCGCCGCGAATTTCCAGAATCCCAACGTGGGCGATGGCAAGCCGGTGATGGTGACCGGCATCCAGCTCAGTGGCGCGGATGCCGCGAACTATACGTTGACCAGCACCACCGCCATGACCGATGCCGACATCACGGGCGCACGCCCCTCCGCGTTCGGCATCGGCGATGGTGTGCTTGCGCAACAGCAAAGCGTGCTGGGGCCATCCGAGTTGGCGACGCCTTACGGGCTGGCCGATCAGGACACCGTGGGCGCTCACACCGGCAACAAGAAGCGGCAGCATGAGCCGTTGGAGCGTAACCGCTCGCGTGACGACTTCACCTCGGGCATGGCGCTGCGAGTGGTCGACGGCGGCGTGCGCATGCCCGTGCAGGCTCTGCCGTGAGCGGCCGCAGCCACGCGTCGCGTCGCGGCAACTCCATGACATCCCAACTTCTCCAGATAAAGAACATGCCGACCAAGTCCCGTCCCGCAGCGCGTTCAGGCGCGCTCGCTTTTGCCATATCGCTCGCCTGCTCGGGTGCGGCTCACGCCCAGGCATTGCCAGGCATTCCCGCGCAGATCCCCAACGCAGGTTTGTTGATGCAGCAGGTGCCGCAACAGCCGTCGACCGTGCCACCGTCCGACCTGGACTTGCGCATGGCCCGTCCAACGAACGAACACGCCAAGGATGCGCATGCGTTCCAGGTCAATGGCGTGCAGATCGAAGGCAATAGCTTGCTGCCTGCCGACAAGCTCCATGCGCTGGTGGCCGATAGCGAGGGCAAGCGGTTGACGCTGGACGATCTCGATACGCTTGCCGATCGCATCAGCACGGCCTATCTCAAGGCGGGCTATCCGCTGGTGCGCGTCTACGTGCCGGCGCAGACGCTCAAGGACGGCGTCGTGACGATTGCCGTGGTCGAAGCCCGCTATGGCAAGGTGGTGCTGCAGAACAACAGCGCCGTCAGCGAGATCACGCTGCGTTCCGCACTCGCGGCGCTGCAGCCGGGCCAGCCTGTTTCCAACGCCACGCTGGAGCGCA
This sequence comes from Dyella kyungheensis, assembly GCF_049913195.1. Lineage (GTDB taxonomy): Bacteria > Pseudomonadota > Gammaproteobacteria > Xanthomonadales > Rhodanobacteraceae > Dyella > Dyella kyungheensis. The sequence goes on from NZ_CP183983.1 coordinate 409,955, forward strand.
GCCTGCTGCTGCTTTCGGATATTCCCGGCGCGCAGAGCAGTTCAGCCATTCGCCCGGGCGATCAGCCGGGCACCTCGGATCTGGTCGTCGATGTGAATTCCGCGCCGCGCTATACCGGTACGGTAGGCCTGGACGATTTCGGCAACGAGTACACGGGACGCGCGCGCGTCAGCGGCAGCTTCGACGTCAACGGCCTGCTGCATCGCGGCGACCTGCTCGACTTCAACGCGCTCAGTTCCGGCGGCGGCATGAACTATGTGCAGGGCGGCTATCGCTACCTGCTGGACGGGCAGGGCACGACGCTGCGTGCGGGCGTCTCGGCGCTGCACTATCACCTGGGCGACGATCTTTCGGCACTGGATGCCCATGGTTCGGCGCTGGTGGGCGGTGTCACGCTGACCCAGCCGTTCATTCGCAATACGGCAGGCAACCTGTACGGGCAGCTGGAGTTCGATCACAAGCTGCTCAAGGACGACCTGGGTCTGGTGCAGATCGACAACGATCGCCAAGCCAATGTGTGGACGGCGTCGCTGGCGGGCGACCAGCGCGACAGCCATGGTGTGACCAACTTCAATGCCAGCGTTTCCCGCGGCAAGGTGGACTTTACCGACGATCTCGCCGAACTGATCGACACCATCACGTCGCAGACGCAGGGCTCCTACACCAAGTACAGCGTGTCGGTGTCGCGCCTGCAGCAGCTCGGCGCCAACGACGCGCTGTATGCCGGCTATACGCAACAATGGGCGAACAAGAACCTGGACACGTCCGAGCAGTTCTTCCTCGGCGGCGCCAACACCGTGCGCGGCTACGACACCGGCGCGGTTTCCGGGTCCGAGGGCAACCTGTTCACCGTGGAGTACCGCCATGATTTCGGTTTCGCCGGCATCCCGGGCCGCTTCCAGGGCACGGTGTTTGCCGACACCGGCCGCGTGGAGGTCTACAAGAACCCCTTTTCCACCGGTGTGAACAGCGGTCGCCTGAGCAGCGCGGGCCTCGGCCTGCACTGGGCCGTTTCGGGTGACTGGGTTATCGCCGCATCCGCCGCCCACAAGATCGGCGCAACGCCCGAGCTGCTGCAGAACGCCGATACCAAGACCCGCGTATGGGTGCAGGTGCAGAAGGGCTTCAACTAAGCGGGATAAGCGAACACCGGACCGCCGGGATCATGCCTGCATGGCACGACCCGGCTTCGCCCGCCGCCGGTCGATCGTTCCCGCAAAGCCATCCAGCAGCGTCTTGAGGCCGAACTCGAACAGTTCGTCCAACTCCAGCTCGTAGCCACCCTTGAAATGACCGATCAAACGGGTGAACGCCGGATACTGTCCCGACGCAATAAGGCTTGAAAACGCGTTGGCCTGCGTGTCCATCCATGCCTCGTCAGACAAGCCCGTGCTCGCCTCTGCCTGCGCTTTGCGTTCGATATGGATGGCCAAACCATGCACGTAGCCGTAGAGCACGATATGCAGGTGCATGGTGGTGGCAGGGTCGAGGCGGCAGGGTTCCAGTGCGTCAAACACGACCTCGGCGTGCGCCATCAGATGGGGAAGCAGCAAGGGACGGGTCAGCGTATGGATATTCGCCAGCCATGGATGCCGGGTGTAGAGCTCCCACAAGATGCGTGCGCTGCACGTCAGCCGTTCCCGCCAGTTCAACGCGCCACGGGCTGGCGGCGCCAGTTCGCCAAAGGCGGCATCCGCCATCAAGAGAATCAGCGACTCTTTGCTGTCCACGAATCGGTACGGCGACATGGTGGCCACACCCAGCCTTGCAGCGACGCCCCGCATCGTTATGGCGCTGAGCCCTTCGCGATCGGCGATCTCGATGGCTGTTTGAACGACGCGCTCGCGCGTGAGCTCCCGGTCGGAGGCAGGCTGATTCGGCTGCCGCTGCTTCGGCGCCGCTTGGACCGGCGTAGCCACCGTGGTGTCGCTACGCGCGTGCGCAACGATCCACCCTTCATGACGCAACAACGTAAGTGCCTTGGTGGCGGTGGCCAGAGCCACGTTCCATTCGCGCGCGAGCTGCCGGGTCGACGGCAACCGGTCACCCGGACGCAACGCTCCGTCGGCCATCTTCGACTTGAGCGCCGCCGCCATGAGCAAATACGGAGGTGGGTCCTTCAGTGGCATTTCGCTGCCCTTAACTGAGCTAGTACAGATGGGCCCGGATCTTAGAGCTGTTCCAGCCCATTAGCCACATTGATTGGATAGGCGGGGCGGGACATGCTGGCTTGTACATCGTACATACGGTGATCGGGCGGCGCCCGCGCCGGTTTTCCATCTGAGCGCATATGGCGCCATAGGACGTTGATGAAAAAGGTGCTCATTTCAGGAGCCGGCATTGCCGGCTCCGCGCTGGCGTATTGGTTGAATCACTGCGGCTTTGACACGACGCTGATCGAGCGATCACCGGTGCTGCGGCTTGGTGGGCAAGCCGTGGATATCCGTGGTGTCGCGTTGAAGGTCGTGGCGAAGATGGGTCTTGGCAGGAAAGTCCGGAGCATGCGTACGCGCATGCGCGGCATGTCAGTGCTCGATGGCGACGGCGACGAGATCAGCCGATCGACCGAAATGACCTTCAGTAGCGGCCGGCTTGACGGCGATGACGTGGAGTTACTTCGCGAAGACCTGGCGCAACTGTTCTACGAGCGCATAAGTGACAGCTCCCGTTATATCTTCGGCGATTCGATTCGCACCATCGACCAGAAGGCCGATGGCGTTCGCGTCACCTTTGAGCACGCATCAGCCGGCGATTTCGATCTGGTCATTGGGGCCGATGGTCTGCACTCGCGGGTGCGTGCGCTGTGCTTTGGCGACGAAGAGCAATGCCTGGCCCCGCTCGGCATGCAGACCGCGATCTTCAGCACGGACAACTTTTTGGGGCTCAAGGATTGGCAGGTATGGCTACGCGGCGGCGACGCGGGTTATGGCATCTATCCCGTCCGCAACAATAGCGAACTAAGAATTACCCTGGGTTATGCCGCCGATGGTGCGGGTCGCGGCATTGACGATGTCGATTGGCAAAAGCACCGCGCGGCCGAGCGAGTCGGACACCTGCGCTGGAAGACGCCGGCGATTGTCGAGGCGATGTGGGCAGCCAAAGACTTCTACACCGACGTCATGGCGCAAATCCACATGCCACGCTGGTCGACCGGACGAATCGCCCTGCTGGGCGACGCGGCCTATTGCGCGTCGCCACTCTCTGGCCAAGGCACCAGCCTCGCGTTGGTGGGCGCTTATGTTATGGCTAACGAACTTTCCAGAGGAAATGGCGATCATGGTGCGGCCTTCGATCGTTACGAAGAGCGCATGCGTCCCTTTGTGCTGCGCAACCAGGCACTCGCCACGGAAAGGCCGCTTCAACCCGCGTCACCGCAGTCGATTGATGCGGCGAAGAACGCGATCTCGCTTGATGATCTTGACGCCGTGACACCGAACGCGCAGCGATCACAGGCGACGGCCAGGATGGAAAGAGATCCGATCTCTTCTGCGGCTCGTCGCGAGACTTGAACAAAGTCGAACACGTCTTCGCGAAGAAGGGTCAGCGGCGCCACGCGTCGTTGCGGGACCGTGCCGAAGGGCACGTACCCCACAACGATTTGCCGTGGCACCATGCCCCGCCGCTTAACCGATGCGATGGGCTCGACGAGAGCCGCTGGCGGCGTTCTTCGATACCGGAGACCAGACGCTGGCAAGTCCAGGTAAGCGCGTCGATCTCGAAGCCAACACAGCGCTGGCTCGCCTCTGCCAGTTCTATCGGGACATATTGTGATATTTGTCGTTGCATTGCTCGTCATGGCATCGCTGTTCTGTGCCGATCAGCTCTGGCGAAAAAGACGTTCGGTTCATCGCAAGTGGATGCTCAAGGAAAACTACGCCTTCGTGCTGATTCCACTGGTGACATGGGCCTTGGTCTTCTCGGTTGACTGGCTGATCACCCGCCACCTCCATCACGACTGCTGCGGTGGGCTGGACGCTCATGCGCACAACTCCAATCCCAGTTCACTTGCCCGGTCGCGTGGCGAGGAACATGTGCTGACGCTTGGCATGTCCTTGAGCGAGTACACCGAACGCTTCGACCGCTTGTCCGGCGACAGGCAGCTGCATGTTTTACTGCGCCCCGCAGTCAAGCGCATCGCGGGGGATGAGCGCGCGTTTACGGCGCTATTGCGCGAAGACTTGCAGGTGACCGGTACGTTGTCGGATCACACGCTGGTCCAGGTCGTTGTCCTGGCTTCCGTCAATGACGACACGCAGGTCAAAGCCGAGCAGCGGGAGGCGGTCATTACCGCATTGCTCGCGGGAATGAGCGGCGAGCGCGAACAGGATGTTGCGGATCTGGTAGACCAGTTGACTGCAGAAGTCGAGCGTAACGAACGGGAAGGTCGGTTTCCCGCGGTGAGCAAGCAGGCCTTCGGCCGCTTTGAATTGTCGCTATCCAGTTCGGACGGCTATCTGCACGCGTACGGGCTCAACAGGGCGGACGACGACTCGTCGCTCCGTTGAACACGGCGAGCCTGCCAGTGAGACGTGCGGCCGATTCGGCAGCGTGGTTCTCGTGAAGGAACCCGGATTCGAATCAGGCGTTGAATGAAAGCAGCGCCTTCCTGCGCCACGACCTTTCAATGGCCAGCCATGGGCCAGGCCATCGACGCGAGGTTGGGCAGTAGCCGCGTAGCCAATGCTGGCCTCATACTGCGAAGCACCCTTAACATCGGTCCGGAGTCTCCATGCGTCGTCGCGACTTTCTCACGGGAGCGGTAGCTGCAACTGCCGCTGTGTCCACGGCCGCTCTGTTGCGCGGCCAGTCAGCGCAGGCCAGCCCTGCCGCGCCCAACGCGTTGGCCGGATTGACCTCCATGACCACCGGCGCCAAGCCGATTTCGGTGGAAGAGCGCAGGGCCCGGATCGCCAAGCTGCAACGGCTGATGGTCGAGCAGAAGATCGGTGCCTTGATCCTGGAGTCGGGCTCGAGCCTGGATTACTTCACGGGCATCCAATGGCACCGTTCGGAGCGTACGACGGCCGCGGTGATTCCGGCCCGCGGTGGCGTTGTCGTCGTGACGCCGGCCTTCGAAGAGCCTTCGATCCGCGAGACCCTGGCGGTGGGCGACGATGTGCGGCCGTGGAACGAACATGAGAACCCGTTCGCCCTCATCGTGGCTGCGCTTCGCGATCGCGGCGTGACCTCCGAGCCGATCGCCTTCGAATCCACCACGCGCCTGTTCATCGTCGATGGAGTGCGCGAAGCAAGCGCGGGAGCCTACCGTGTGGTTTCCGGCGACGCCCTGGTCAAAGCCGTCCGTCTGATCAAGACCCCGGCCGAACTCGCGCTGATGCAGACCGCCAACGACGTCACCCTGGCGGCGCTCCGCTACGTGCATGGCCATGTCCGCTCGGGCATGCGCCCGGACGAGATCGCCACCATGATGAACGCCGCCACCGAGGCCCTGGGTGGCGCACCGGAGTTCGCGCTGGTGTTGATCAACGAGGCCAGCGCCTATCCGCACGGTTCGCATCAGCCGCAGACCCTGCACGAAGGCTCGGTGATCCTGATGGACGTGGGCTGCACCGTGCACGGCTATCAATCGGATATCTCGCGCACCTGGGTGATGGGCGAGCCGACGGCGAAACAGCGAAAGGTCTGGAACACCGTCAAGCGCGGCCAGGAGATCGCATTGGCCACCGCCAAGCTGGGCACGCCAGTGGGCGCCATCGACGACGCCGTGCGCGCCTACTACGAAAGGGAAGGCTGGGGCCCCGGCTACAAGCTGCCGGGCCTTCCCCACCGCACCGGCCACGGCATCGGCCTGGACGGCCACGAGTCGCCCTATCTCGTGCATGGCGATGCCACGCCGCTGGCGGTGGGCATGTGTTTTTCCGACGAACCCGGGCTCTATATTCCCGGCGAATTCGGCATCCGCCTGGAAGACTGCTGGCACATGACCGAGACCGGCCCGAAACTTTTCACCGGGCTCGCCAAGTCGATCGACGATCCGATCTGATCGGGCGCGGAATGGCCGTTTGGCGTTTTTGAAAGCGCCGCTTTCGAGTGGGGATTCAGCCGGTCGTCGCAACGACCGGCATCACGCACGAAGTTTTAGATAGTTAGCTCCGACCCAGGCACCTCACCACGGTATGCGCCCACCGCTCAGCGATCGCTGGTCGGTTCCTCGCCGGTGATCTGGCGCTGCATGCGATCGAGATACGCATCGAGTTCCTGCGCGTTGGCGAACACCTCGTTCACCGGAACCGCTTTCACGATGTCGAATACCTTGCGCACCTGAGGCCGGGGATTGAGCAGCAGCGTGTGCCCGTTGCGTGCGCGCATCGTTCGACGGATCTTGGCGATGCTGCGCAAGCCGGCGCTGCTGATGTACTCGAGTTCGGAAAGATCCAGCACGACCGTGCTTTCCTCGGGAAGGCGCGGCAGCACGTCCAGCATGGCCAGATCGAAGTCGTTGAAGGTCTGGGCGTCGAGCCGTCCATGGAGATGGAGGATCGTACGGCTGGGTGACTCGTTTTCAACGTTCAGGCTGAAGGTCATGGTCCGGCTCCGGTCGTGCGGGGTGGAGGAAACGTAGCTGCAAGTGATTGCCGTGCTCGTCATGGCTGTAGCTGAGTTCGCTGGCCATGGCGCGCACCAGATGGATGCCAAGCCCTCCCACCTCTTCGGCGTCTGCCAGGTCACCGGTGAGCGGGGGTATGGGCGCCTGCAGCGGATCGAACGGCTGTCCATCGTGGTGCAGCTCGATCGATACGGCGTCGTCGCCGAGACGCATGTGCAGTTCGATCTTGCGGTCGGCGCCGCCGGCGTGGCCGTGCTGCACCATGTTGACCATGAGTTCCTCCAGCACGAGCCGGATGTCGTCGCGCACCGCCGGCGACACGTCTCGCTCGCGCAGCGAAGTGTCGCAGCGATCGAGCGTGTCGAAGACATCGTCCATGGATGCATGGATGGTCAGGTCGAGCATGAGTGAGCTCCCGTCGACAAGGGCATGATGCCAGTTCAGGGCGAGGACGGTGATGTCATCGGCTTGTCCCGCGCCTTCGGCGAAGCGGTCGACCTCGGCCAGCAGGCCGGCGGCAAGATCGGCAGCGGAGCGCGACGATGAATGCTCCATGCAGGCGAGCAAGCGCTCGGTGCCGAAGAACTGCTGCTCGGTATTGGTCGCCTCGGTGATGCCGTCCGTGTAAAGCAGCAGCGTCTGGCCGGGGCGAAGCCGCAACGTGCGCGGCGGATAGCGGGCCTCGTCGTCGAGTCCGAGTGCGGCGCCGGTATCCAGCTCGATCAGACGGACGCCGTCCGCGTCGCAGAGCAACGGCGGCTCGTGCCCGGCGCTGGCCATCACCAGCTCTCCGCTGGCCGTGTCGAGCATGCCGCACAGCAGGCTCACGAACATGCAGCTGTCGTTGTTGCGGCAGAGTTCGACGTTGAGCATCGACAGCAGGTGCTGCGGCGACCGCGCTCTCGGCGCCAGCGCCTTGGCCAGCGTGATGGTGCGCGCCATGAACAGTGCCGCGGGAATGCCCTTGTCGGACACGTCGCCGACCATCACGCAGAAGCGCCGCTCGTTGAGCATGAAGTAACTGTAGAGATCGCCGCCCACCGCGCGTGCCGGTCGAAGCAGCGCGTGCAGCTCGAAGTTTTCGCAGTGCGCGTCGAGGTAGTGCTCGCCGGGCAGCAGTGCCGTCTGGATCTGGTGCGCAATGTCCAGTTCGCTGGCCAAGCGCTGCTGTTCCTTCGCGTTGCGGGTCAACTCTGCGATATGCAGCGCCAGCTCCGAGCGCATGCGGTCGAAGGCCTGGGTGAGGCGACCCACTTCATCGGGAAAGCGGGGCGTGGGCAGTGCGAAGGTGAGTGCGCCGCGCGCCACCTGTTCGGCGCGCGAGGCCAGCGTGCCCAGTGGAGTCAGGATGCGCCGCGTCACCGCCAGCGTGACCACCGCCAATGCAAGCAGGGAGATGAAGCCCAGCAGCAGCGCTTGAAAGAACGCCTGCCGCACGCCGGCATAGATCCGGCTCTCCGGCATGGCCAGGCCGAAGCGCCAGTGGGTTCCTTCGACGGGCACGAAATAGACCCACACCGGCTTGCCTTGAGCCTGCGGGTTCTGCGCAACGGCCAACCGCACGCGGCTGGCCTGATGGCTCGCCAGCGCCTGCAGCAGATTCGCCTGCCCGTGCTTGCCGACCAAAGCAGGGTTGTCGTGCGCGAGATAGGCGCCGCTTTCGTCCAGCACGAAGGCATACGCGCCCTCGGGTTTGCCGAGCTCTTTCAGCATGCGGCTCAGCCAGTCCAGGGAGACGTCCGCGTTGATCAAGCCGTTCGGACGGCCATTCGTACTGATCGCGACCGAGTAGTTGATCATTTCGCGCTTGCGCGACTGCGAATAGAAGTGGCGTTGCCAGCAACCCTGCGAACAACTCAGACCCGCCAGGAACCAGTTCTTGTCCCAATAAGCGTTGTCGTCCTTGCGCAGGTCGCGCCAACTCAGCGAGCCGTCGTCCTGGCGGCTGATGAAGGGGGACACGGGCGGGTTGTCCGCCGCCGGCACGTACGCTACGGCCAGCCCGGAAAGGTCGGCATTGCGTGCGAGGGCGCCACGCAACGTGACGTCGATACCGTCGGGGTGCGTGCCCACCACCACGGCCAGGGTCTGGGCGGTGTCGGCTACGCGCGCCAGGCGCTGTTCGATGCGGTTGCCTGCCTCGTTGGCGAGCGCCGTCGCTTCGCCATGGGCTTTCTCGAGGATCTGTTCGCTCACCCGGTAGAACAGCAGTCCGCCGGCCACGGTCAGCACCAGCACGGAACCGGCCAGCACCCAGAGAGACAGCCGCGAAGCGATGCTGCGCAAAAACATGGCGAAACCCCTATAGACCTGCCCATTCAGCCATGCGTGGTCCTGTCTCGGCAAGACAGCCGGAAGGTCGTTTTGTGCGCTGTGCCGCATTTGGACTCAGGCCGTGCGTGCAGCTCTGAGCATGGAGCGAGATGCGATTGGCGCCAGAAAGCAATATAGGCTCTCTTGCGCCTCGCCGTTACATCAAAATGCAGGCAACGGTGGGTTACTGTCTGCGCGGTGTTGACCGTATTGCCGTGGAATGCGGCTGGATGCTCAGCGAAATGGGCGCTGTTCGATGGCCATGAATCCTTCAACGATGGAAGCTCCAGACGTCCGAACACTGCGCGGCCGCGCCTTCGAAGTAGCGCTCGTTTTTCTCCGCCTGGGGTTGACCTCCTTTGGCGGGCCCATCGCGCATATCGGCTATTTTCGCCGGGAGTTCGTGGAGCGTCGGCGCTGGGTGGACGAGGAACATTTCGCACAACTCATCGCGCTGTGTCAGTTCCTGCCCGGGCCTGCCAGCAGCCAGCTGGGTTTCTCGATCGGCCTGTTGCGAGCGGGCTGGATGGGTGCCCTGGCTGCCTTCATCGGCTTCACGCTGCCCTCGGCGTTGCTGATGTTCGCGTTCGCAGAGGTTGGCAGCCAGTTATCCGGGCCGTGGGGTCAGGCAGTGATCCATGGTCTCAAACTGGTGGCCGTGGTCATCGTTGCGCAAGGCGTGCTGGGCATGGCGCGCACGCTCTGTCCCGACAGACCGCGGGCTCTGATGGCCGCGGGTGCCGTGGCAGTCATTGCCTTCAGCCCGAGCGCATGGACGCAACTGTGGGTCGTTGTGGTGAGCGCGGCACTCGGTCCATGGGCATGCCGCCAGGTGATGGCCCGCAGCGGAGAGACCTTTTCCGTTCCTTACGATCATCGCACCGGCACGGGATTCCTCGTCGCCTATGCCGTATTTCTGGCGATGGCTCTTCTGGCAACTCCTTTTCTGCCGCCCCTGGGTCAAATCGCCAGCGCCTTCTATCGCACCGGTGCCCTGGTCTTCGGTGGGGGGCACGTGGTGCTTCCCCTGTTGAAGCAGGCCGTGGTGGATCCGGGTTGGATCACACCTGAGCGCTTCCTCGCCGGTTACGGTGCCGCGCAGGCTGTTCCCGGTCCCATGTTCACCTTGTCGGCATACCTGGGTGACGAACTGCATGGCGGCCAAGGCGGCGCCCTGGGTGCCGCCATCAGTCTGTTGGCCATCTTCTTGCCGGGCCTGCTCGTGGTCTCGGGCGCGTTGCCGTTCTGGCGGAGCCTGGCCGCGAACGCTCAGGCCGTGCGAATGCTCGCCGGAGTCAATGCGGCCGTTGTCGGTCTCCTGGCCTTTGCCCTCTATGATCCGGTCTGGATCGGCGCCATCCACGGGAGTCGCGATGTTGCGATCGCCCTGATCGGATTCGTTGGACTCATGGCAGCCCGATGGCCCCCGCTGCTGGCGGTTGCATGGTGCGTGATCGCATCGTTGCTCTGCGCACTTTGGGGCGCATGAGATTCTCGCGACGGCGTGGTCGTTCTGCTCCCGTGCCTATGGTTGCTGGCGCTTAGCGGCTGCTAAGCGCGAAAGGGTCCGGAGCTGGGCCAATTTGCAGGGCCGGGCCGACGCGCACGATCCCATGCGCGTTGATCAGCACGGTTGTGCCTCGCGACAGATCAGCAGAAACCGTTAACCGTCGGTCGAGCGCGACAAGGCCTCCCATTGATTGATCTCGGCAGTCAGGTCGGACAGTTTCTGACGCACCAGGCCCATCGCGTCACTCCCAAGCAACAGGTGAGCAGGTGGCGAAGGACTATCGATCACATCGAGCATGGCCCGTGCTGCTTTGGCAGGATCGCCAAGCTGATTTCCGCTCTTCTGCTGACGAGTGGCGCGGATGGGATCGAACAGCGCGTCGTAATCAGGAATGGAGCGCGGTGTCCTGGCCATCGAACGACCCGCCCAATCCGTGCGGAACGAGCCAGGCGCAACGGCGGTAATGGCGATGCCCAGCGACGCCACTTCCTTGCCAAGCGCCTCCGATATGCCTTCCAGGGCAAACTTGCTGCCGCAATAGTAGGCAATGCCGGGGAGGGTGATGTACCCGCCCATCGACGTGATGTTGAGGATATGCCCCCGACGCCGGCGACGCATGTAAGGCAGTACGGCCTTCATCATGGCGACGGCGCCGAACACATTCACGGCGAACTGTTGTTGCATCTCTGCCAGGGGCGATTCTTCCAAAATGCCCTCGTGGCCGTAGCCGGCGTTGTTGATCAATACGTCGACCGGACCCACGGTGTCTTCGATGTCGGCAACCACACCGTCGATCGCTTCGAAGTGTGTGACATCCAGTACACGACCCACGGCAGCACCTGGGGACAGCACTTCGAATTCGCGCAGAGCCTGCTCGTTTCGCACGGTTCCGATAACGCGGTGCCCTCTCTGCAGGGCCTCCTGAGCCAGTGCCCGGCCGAACCCGCTGCTGACCCCGGTAACGAGCAATGTTCGGTCTATCGCCATGGTGATTACTCCCGAAAGCCAATGAAGAGCGCACAATACGCATCATTGATCCGAGTATTGACGCCAAATCGCCTGACTTTCTTGCCTATTTCTATGAGCTACGATCTTTCGGAATGTGAGGGCCTGCAGCCCGCAGCCGAAGCAACCCGGCGCATGACTGCTCTTGCCCGGAGGCTGGCGCCTCAAGAGGGCTACAACCTCACTTCCTTGCCGGGCGTACGCATACTGCGCTCGGATCGTGCCTTGTCGCGAACGCCGGTCCTGTACGACCCCGGTATCGTCATCGTCTGCCAGGGCTGCAAGCGGGGCTATTTCGGCAGGCAGGTCTACGTCTACGACCAGCAGCACTATCTGGCGGTCGCCGTGCCCGTTCCCTTCACGATGGAATCGGAGGGCACGCCGGACAATCCGTTGCTGGCCATCTACATGCATCTGGACTTCCAGATGGCCGCTGAGCTGATGATCCAGATCGATCGTCATCAGGTGTCCGTCAATCAAGATCCACCGCAGAGCATGATGTCCAGTCCCATGGACATGGCACTTCAGGGCGCCGTCCTGCACTTCCTGGAGGTCATGGGCCAACCGCTGGATGCGGCGGTTCTTGGGCCGGGCCTGCTGCGCGAAATCTATTTCCGTGTGCTCACCGGCGCGCAGGGCCCGGCTTTGCGTTCGGCTCTGGCGATGCGCGGCCAATTCGGCAGGATAGGGAAGGCGCTTCGCCGCATCCATGACGCCTATGCCGGGCCGATCCATCTGGCGGAACTGGCTCGTGAGGCGGGCATGAGCGTGCCCTCGTTTCACAGCCACTTCAGGGCCGTTACGCAAACGTCGCCCATGCAGTACGTGAAGTCCACGCGCTTGCATCAGGCACGCCTGTTGATGGTGCGGCAGGCTATGACAGCAGAGGCTGCAGGCTATTCGGTTGGCTATGCCAGCGCGTCGCAATTTACGCGGGAGTTCAAGCGGCTCTTTGGGCTGCCGCCTGTGGCGGAAGTAAGGCGCATGAGGGAAAACTTCGCCATACCGCCTGAGCAAGCGGCGTCGAGCTATGTTTCGTCACATTAAAGGTCGTCAGAGAGCGGCTCGGCTTGGGCGAGCACACATGAAGCAGATTCGCGAGCGCTTGTTGGATCAGGACTTCTGCGAGTGGTGCTATATACCCGTCACGGTGATGCTGGCTGCCTGTCTCCTCGTGTTCATCACGTGCAGCTATCAGATCGCCTGGGTGTTCACCGTCGAAAGGAATCTGATCCTGGGCGAGCCCTACCAGGTTTGCGAGCAACCGCTTGGGAACCGATGCAGCACAGAACACGATGCCCTATCGCCTGATCAAACGCGGACGGTCTTCGAGCCCTACATGTTCGAATTCAAGCCGGGCGTCCTGCGCTATGACCTCCACATCCACAAGCCGAAGTACAGCTTCTGGTATGAGTTGGATGGCGATGAAGCGATCTGGCCTTATTTGCCAGCCCTGGTCACGGCTTGGGTGATGAGTTTGCTGGGGCTGATTGCGTGGGTGCTTTTAGGCGGCCCCACGCATTTTGGACGGTTCACGCGGCATGGAGAGGATTAGTCGGCTTTCCCACCGCCATAGCTCACCCGCCAAATCACATTGGACCCATCGTCGCTGACCAGCAGCGAGCCATCATGGGCGGTGGTGATGCCGACAGGGCGGCCCCATGCCTGCCCGCTGGGCAGCACGAAGCCGGTGAGGAAGTCCTCGTACCCGCCGCTGGCACGCGCGGTGCCGTGGCGTGGCACGCGGATCACTTCGTAACCGACACGCGCGGAACGGTTCCAAGAGCCGTGCTCCGCGGCGAAGATGTCGCCGCGATAGGCTTCGGGGAACTGCGCGCCGTTGTAGAAGGTGAGTTGCAGCGAAGCGTTGTGCGGATTGAGCATCACATCGGGCACGATGGCCTTGCTGCCAAGTTCCGGACGCTTGCCGGCGTGACGCGGATCCTGGTGGTTGCCGATGTACCACCACGGCCAACCGTAGAAGCCGCCTTCCTGCACGTGGGTGATGTAGTCGGGCACCAGGTTGTCGCCCAGGCCGTCGCGTTCATTCACCGAGCACCACAGTTCGCCGCTCTTCGGATCCACGGCGAGTCCGACGGCGTTGCGGATGCCGCTGGCGAAGATGCGCATGTCCGAACCATCGGGCTTGAACACCAGGATGTCCGCACGGTTCTTCTCTTCCGGCGTGGTGTCGGGATCGTCCACGTTGGATCGCGATCCAACGGAAACATACATGCGCGCGCCATCCGGCGAAAACGCGATATCGCGGGTGGAGTGCCCGCCATCGCTGTGCGGCAGGTCCGCGATGTGTTCGGGCTTGCCGGCTGCCTGCACGTCGCCGTCCTTGTAGGCGAAGCGCACGACGGCGTCGGTATCGCCCACGTAGATCCATTGCGGATGTTCTGCCGGATAGAACGTGATGCCGAACGGTTGGGTGAGGCCGGTGGCGTAGACGTGCGTTTCCTTCGGATGGCCATCGGCGGTGACGCCGCGGAACATCGTGATGCGGCCCGCCTTGGTCTCGGCCACGAACACGTCGCCGTTGGGCGCGGTGCGCAGCAGGCGCGGATTGTTCAGCCCGGTGGCAAACAGTTCCACCTTGAAGCCCGGTGGTGCCTTGGGCCACACGTCGGCCGGCCGTGCCACCAGTTGCGGCGCGTTGCCGGCCGACTTGGTGTCGTACGGCTTGGGCAGATCGGCCGCGGTGATCTTGCGGCTGGTGCCCGGCGATTCGTAGCGGAAATCGGTAAAGGGCGGCGTCGGCGCGGGCCAGTTGCCAGGCGTCATCGAGGCGACGGCCATGGGCGCACCGGCGGCAGGCTTGCCGGGTTCCAGCGAATCGAGGTACGTCACGATCTTCCAGCGCTGCTCTTCGCTCAGCGAATCCCATGCGGGCATGCCGTTGGCCACATCGCCGTGCGTGATGAACCAGAACAGCGCGCCCGGTGGCGCCTTCTTCACCGTCGCGCTCGCCAGCGGCGGGACATTGCCATTGCCCTGGGCGGCCGCGCCATGGCAGGCCGCGCAATACGATCCAAACAACGTCTTGCCGTCGCTGACCGCATCCGCCTTGCCGGCGTAGGGATTCTGCGTCTTGTCCGTGGAGGCGGGCGCATTGTGGAAGCGCGCCAGGTCCTCCTGGGCCAGTGCATGCACTGAAACCATGCCGATCAGCGAGGCAAGCGCTATGAGCGCGCCAGCACGACGGGATTTGGGGGCGGGCCTTGAGCGTTTCATGTCAATCCTTGGGGCAAGGCGGAAGTGCTGTCATGTAAAGGTCATGGTCCGTCAAACGGACGTCCAGATGGCTTGGCCAAGCTATAAGCATGCCCCAGCACGCGTGCGTGTGGGGCATGTCGCGGATGACATATTTGTCACTTGCATCCATCGACATGCTTTCGTGATGATAGTCTGCTGCCTTCGATGCCCTGGGAGGGGCGATGCAGTTGCGGCGTGTCCACCTGATGATCGGCGCCGCATGCATGGCGAGTGGGTCGTGGGCAGCCTGTGCACAGCAGGTCACGCTGCCGGCCGTGCAGGTCAATGCCAGTCGCCTCGAGATGCCGCCACTGGATGTTCCTGCGGCGCTCAGCGTGGTCAAGGTTTCGCCATCGGATGTCGGCAACCCCGGCGTCAATCTCTCCGAGACGCTGGTGGGTGTGCCCGGCATCCTGGCGCGCGATCGGCAGAACTATGCGCAGGACGAGCAGATATCCATTCGTGGCTTCGGCTCGCGCAGCACCTTCGGCGTGCGCAGCATTCGTCTCTATGTCGACGGCATTCCCGCGACGTTGCCGGATGGCCAGGGCCAGGTGTCGCACTTCGACTTCGATGTGGCCGATCGCGTGGAAGTGCTGCGCGGACCGTTCTCCGTGCTGTACGGCAACGCTGCGGGCGGCGTGGTGCAGCTATGGAGCGCGCCGGGCACGGCCACGCCGCAGACCACGCTGGGTGTCTACGCCGGCAGCAACGACAGTTTTCGCTATCTCGCCGACACGCGCGGCACCGTCGGCGCCATGGATTACAACGTGGCCGCTTCCCAGTTCCTCTCGGGTGGCTATCGCGATCACAGCCGCGTCAATCGCCAGACCGCGCATGCGCGCCTTGGCTTCGACCTGGGGCACGGGCAGACGCTCACGCTGGTGATGAATCACCTGGATCAGCCGGTGGCGCAGGATCCGATGGGCCTCACCAAGGCGCAATTGCTGGCGGATCCGCGGCAGGCGTCGCCCGCCGCGGAACAGTTCGACACGCGCAAGAGTACCCGCCAAGATCAGGTGGGGCTGATCTACGAACGGCCTTCCGGCGATGACGGCCAATGGCGCGCGATGGTGTATTACGGCGAGCGCGAGATCACCCAATACCAATCCATCCCCGTTGCCACGCAGGCCAATCCGCTGCAGCCTGGCGGCGTCGTGCAACCCGACACGCACTACGGCGGCGCGGACCTGCGCTGGACGCACCGCGGCGACTGGCTGGGTGGCGATTACGAATTCGTCCTCGGTGGCGGTGGCGATTACCAGCGACAGCATCGCCTCGGTTACGAGAACTTCGTGGGCGACACGCTGGGCGTCAAAGGCGCGCTGCGTCGGGACGAGGACGACAACGTCAACAACGTGGACGCCTACGCGCAGTGGTACTGGCACTTCGAGCCCGCCTGGGCGCTGATGCTCGGGCTGCGGCATGACGACGTGCGTTTCAGCGAGCACGACTTCTACATCACGCCCTCCAATCCCAACGACAGTGGCGACGTGAACTATGCCGCCACCACGCCGGTGGCCGCCCTGCAATGGCGCCCGGGAGATGACCTGCGGCTCTATGCGAGCTACGGCGAAGGCTTCGAAACGCCGAGCTACAATGAGCTGGGTTATCGCAGCGACGGCCAGCCAGGGCTTGCCCTCGACCTTCGGCCTGCGCGTAGCCACACGGTCGAACTCGGCGCGAAATGGCAGGCGACGCAAATGCTCGCCTTCAACGCAGCGCTGTTCCGCGCCAACACGCGCGACGAACTGGCCATCGACACCAGCGTCAACGGACGCACCACCTATCGCAATGTGCCCGAAGCGAGGCGGCAGGGCATCGAGCTGTCGATGGACGGCGACATCGCACCGTCATGGCATCTGGTCGCCGGTTACACGCATTTGCAGGCCCAGTTCCGCAGCGGCTTCCTTACCTGCATTGCCACGCCATGCGTGGCGCCGAACGTGCCCGTGCGCGCCGGCAGCCGCATGCCGGGCGTGCCGGAAGATTACGGCTCCTTGCTGTTGCGTCATGGCGGCGACGCACGCTGGAGCCAGGGCATCACGCTCACGGGCGCGGGCCCGACCACGGCCAACGATTTCGGCACCGCGCGTGCGGCCGGCTATGTCGTCGCGGATGCCGACGTGACCTACACCTTCCCGTTGGGGCAGTCGGCGCGCATGCAGTTGAGCGCCCGTGTGAACAACTTCGCCGATCATCGGTATGTCGGGTCGGTGATCGTCAACGACGGCAATGGGCGCTATTACGAGCCGGCCCCGGGTCGGACGTGGATGTTGGGCGCGAGGTTCGTGTTCTGATGGGAGGAAAGTGTTGGCCGCATTTTCATGCGCTTCGTTCGCAAGGAACCTGCGTGCCATGCACCGCGCCTTTGATTAAAGTTCGCTCCTCGCTCGCATCCATGGCCCATGGGTCAGGTTGCGCCTGAAGTCCATCAGACCGGGGCAACGTCATGCAGCACGTCAGCGCCTTGACGCAGGATTGGCCGGCCGAGCCGCAATCGGTGCCCGTAAGAGCGAAGGAACGAATCCAGGCGATCGATGTACTTCGTGGGCTCGCACTGTTTGGCGTGCTGATGGTGAATCTCGTGACCGTGTTCCGTGTCTCGATCTTCCAGCAGTTTCTCCCGCAGGCGGCCGGTGTTTCCGTGCTCGATCACCTGACGAATGGATTCGTCACCACGTTTCTTGAGTCGAAGATGATCTCGCTGTTCTCACTGCTCTTTGGCGTGGGACTGGCCGTCCAATTTGAACGGCTAAGCGGCAACGATGCCCGGATGTTTCTGCTTCTTCGCCGGCTGCTTGTACTGCTCGCCTTTGGGCTGATCCACATCTGCCTGATATGGAACGGCGACATCCTCACCGAATATGCCTTGATCGGGCTCATTGCCGTCCCTTTTCTATTCGTTCCCAACCGTGGGCTGGCTGTTTCTGCGTTGCTATTGTTCGTTCTCTTCGCTTCCCTTTCATCGCTGCTCCCGTCCGGCTTCTGGCCCACGCAGGAGTGGCTGCGGCAGCAAGTGGCGGATGCCAACCACGTGTATGCGACCGGCGGATTCACTGACGTACTGAACTTCAGGCTGCAAGAGATAGGAGCGATTCTCCAATTGCTCATCTTCATATCGCCGCGGACGCTGGGGCTCTTTCTTGTGGGGATGTTGGTGTGGCGTACCGGCATTCTTCGTCGCCCCGAGATGCATAAACGCGCGCTCGTATGGGTCGCGATCCTCGGCACGTCGACCGGTTCGATCTTGACGTTCTTCGACGAAATGGGCTCGAACCCAATCTCAGGCGCGTTTCTACACTGGATATCGTGGGCGATCCCGCTTGGACCCGTGTTCGTCTCGTTTGGCTACGCGAGCATCGTCCTGTTGTTGTTTGCATTCACCCCGGCCAGACACGTGCTTGGAATCTTCGCCCCGCTGGGTCGCATGGCTTTCACCAACTACATACTTCAGTCCTTGATCTTCGGCTGGATTTTCTACGGCTATGGCCTGGGGTATTTCGGCCGATTGGGTGCTGCGCAAGCATTCCTGCTTGGATTGATTGTTTACGTCGCGCAGGTGCTGGCCAGCAAATGGTGGCTTGGGCGCTATCGATTCGGCCCGATCGAATGGCTGTGGCGGACGTTGATGTATGGAATGCGCCAACCGATGACATTACCCAGGGGCTGAGCTCATCCTCCATTGCCGGCCTTGTCCGCCCGGCGTGCTGACCCTAGTCGATGCGCAGCGAGGCAGTCAGCAGTTGGAGGATCGAATCGACCTTGGGCAGCAACTGACGGCTGCGTTGCCACACGAGATTGAGCGGCAGGCCTTCCACGTCCAACTGCGGGAGAATCTGCACCAGCGTTCCTTCCTGGAGTTCATCCCTCATCAGCCAGGTGGCCAACTGCGCGATGCCACAGCCAGCCTTTACGGCGCTGACCACCGCTTCGCCGCTACCAAGGGCCATGTTCGCTTCCACCGTCCACTGTTCGGTCGGGCCGGCATCCTGTGCGATCAACCAGGGAATGGTGCTGCCATCGGCGCGGCCGTAGACGACGGCATCGTGTTGACCGAGTTCCGCGGCCGACTGCGGCGAGCCGTGTTGCTGGAGATATGCGGGCGAGGCGCAAAGACTCAGTCGTTCGGCGCCCAGGTAGCGATGTCCCAAAGCTTCCGGCCAGATATTCATGCCGCCGATACGTACGGCCACATCGATACCTTCATCCACGATATCCACAAAGCGATCCGTGAACGAAAGATGGGGTCGAAGGTTGGGATGCTGCTCGAAGAACGGCAACAGCAGCGGCAGCACCTTCATGCGTCCGAAAGCAGCGGGCAGATCCAGGCGCAGATGGCCGGTGGGCTCCATGCGTTGCGCGGCCAATACCGATTCCGCTTCCGCGAGGTCCGCGAGCACGCGCGCGCAAGTGCGGTAGTACGCCGCGCCTGCATCCGTGAGGGACAGTGTTCGCGTGGAACGTTCGAACAGCCGGATGCCCAGTCGCGCTTCCAGCCGGGCCACGCTTTTGCCAACCGCCGAATTGGTCAGGTTCAGGCGCTCAGCCGCTGCGGTAAAGCTGCCGGCGTCCGCCGTGAAGACGAAGGCCTCAAGTCCTTTCAGTCGTTCCGAGGGGGTCATAGTGAACGCCTATTATGGATACAGATTCCAGAATTCATGGAAATAATACCCAAATAGGGATGATGCATCCGCAATAAGCTAGCGAGACCCTCTAGCCGCTCCCCCCTACATTCATGTCTTCCTTGCCAACAGCGACCCGGGGCGCCACGCCGTCCAGGCGCGGTGCTGCACCGGTCGCCATCCTGGCGGTGGCCGCCTTCGTCATCGTCACCACCGAGTTTTTGATCGTTGGACTATTGCCTGCGCTGGCGCGCGAGCTGCACGTTTCGATCTCGGTAGCCGGGCAACTCGTTACGCTTTTTGCATTCACCGTGATGCTGTTCGGTCCGTTGCTGACGGGCTTGCTCTCGCATATCGAGCGCAAGCGTTTGTTCGTCGCCATCCTGCTGGTCTTTGCAGTGTCCAATGCGCTCGCGGCGACGGCGCCCAACATCTGGGTCCTGGCGCTGGCGCGATTCATACCTGCGCTCCTGCTCCCGGTGTTTTGGGGCACGGCCAGCGAGACGGCGGGACAACTTGCCGGATCGCTGCATGCCGGACGCGCCGTATCGACGGTGTATCTGGGCATCTCGGCGGCGCTGTTGTTCGGTATCCCGCTGGGCACTCTGGCCGCACACGCCTTTGGCTGGCGTGTCGCCTTTGCGCTTCTGGCCGGCCTGTCGTTGTTGATGGCCATGTTGATCGCCTACTTCATGCCGACGCTGGAACTCCCACGACGCATGCGGCTCGGCGAGCAGGCGCGCATTCTCAAAGACCCGCGCTTTGTGGCCCACGTCGGTCTGTCGGTGCTGATCTTCACGGCGATGTTCACCGCCTATACCTACCTGGCGGACACGCTGGAAACCCTGGTCGGCGTTGCGCCGGCGCGGGTTGGCTGGTGGCTGATGGGGTTCGGCGCGATCGGACTGATCGGAAACTGGCTCGGCGGTCGCGCCGTCGATCGCAGCCCGCTCGGCGCGACGGTCATCTTCGTGGTGGTCCTGGGCATCGGCATGGCAGCGAGCGTGTCTCTGGCGAGCGCCCGTGGCTGGTTCGAGATCCCGTTCGTGCTTTGGGGCGTTGCCTACACGGCCCTCTTTCCGATCTGCCAGGTGCGCGTCATGAGGGTGGCCTCACACGCCCAGGCGCTAGCCGGCACGCTTAATGTTTCCGCGGCCAACGCCGGCATCGGACTTGGCGCAATCATCGGTGGCTTGGTCATACCGCACTGGGGCTTGGGCACCGTGGGCTATCTCGCAACCGCGATCTCGGCCCTGGCGTTGTTGACCATTCCTCTGATCGCCCGACTCAGATCAACGCGGGCTCATGCGGTCGCGTGAGGTTCGTGACTCAAAGGCTGTCTGCATCACCTATCGTCGAGAAAGGCATGAGCATTCCTGGAATCAAGAAAATCGATCACGTCGGTTTTACCGTGCCCGACATCGACGAAGCCGTGTCGTTCTTTCGCGATCACTTCGGTTTCGAGGTCGCCTATGAGTTCGGGCCCTTCGCGTCGAGCGACGACTGGATGGCCGTGCACCTCAACGTTGCCGCCGACGCTGTCATCGACAAGATCGTGGTGATGACCGCCGGCAATACGAATCTGGAGATCTTCGGGTATGCGCCGACCGAAACCCAGAAGAAGCTGCCGCCTCGCAATTCGGATATCGGTGGTCACCACCTGGCGTTCTATGTCGATGACATGGATGCAGCGGTGGCCTACCTGCACAAGATGAATCTTGCCGTGCTCGGCGAACCTACGGTGATGACGGAAGGGCCATCTGCTGGCGAAACCTGGGTCTATTTCCTCAGCCCGTGGGGCATGCAACTTGAGCTGGTCTCGTATCCGAACGGGAAGGCCTACCAGTGGGCGACGGACGCATCATTCCTGCAACGCAAAGCATAGGTCGGAAGAACGCCCAATCGCCGCAAATATCTGCGCCACAATCGTCAATATCTTGCGCTTGCCGATAAGCCGATGGCATGACGTGGGCGACCTGTTGTCGTCGAAAACAGAGCTGCGTGCTATCGCGTCAAGGCGCTGGCAATAACCATCGTGTGCCCGTGCCCAAGTTCTCTTATGATCCGGCCTTGACGGTCCATGTCCGCTTCTCGGGGGAGAGTGTCGCCAGGCCCCGTCATCCGTTGATACGTCGGGAAATCCTGGGCTCCGCAGGTTGTCCGTTGAAGGGCGACCGACCATGATCGTTTACTGATGCAGGTCTTTCACAGGGGGAAGACATGGCCTCGTTCGTTCGCTTCATGCTCGTGTGCACGTGCCTGTGGTTGGCGGCCTGCAGCCAACAGGCGTTGATCGACAAGCTCACGCCGCACCCGGCAGCGGACATCGCACAGTCCGTGCTTGATCAGGTGCGAAAGGGCGATGTGGAACCCGTCAAGGCCAGGCTCGCCGATTCGCTTCGACAAGACCCGGGCGTCGAGGCCAAGCTCAGGCAACTCACCGGATACTTTCCCGCCGAAGCGCCCCGGGCAGTCAAGCTGGTCGGCACCAAGACCATGCTCATCAACGGGGCCAGCCGCTATGACCTTACCTATGAATACGAATTCGCCGAAGGGTGGGTGCTAGGCAACGTAGTACTGGCGGGAGAGGGTGATGCCCTGCGCGTGCAGGGCTTGCACGTGCAGCGCATGGCGCAATCGGTGGAACAGCAAAACGCTTTCACGCTCAGCGGCAAGGACGCCACGCACTGGATCGTGTTGCTGGCTTGCATCGCCATCCCGTCATTGTGCGTCTATGCCTTCGTGCTCTGCCTGCGTACCCCGATCGTGCGCCGCAAATGGCTATGGGCGCTGGGAACCTTGCTCGGCTTCGGGACGCTGCACTTCAACTGGACCACCGGGGCTTTCGACTTCCAACTGTTGTCGATCCTGCTGTTTGGAGCCTCGAGCGTTGGCAATCTCTATGAGCCCTTGATCATGGGCATGTCGTTGCCGCTGGGCGCCATATGGTTTCTGGCTTGCCGAAGCGGGCTGCTGGCCAATGCGGCAGCGGCCAAGGCGGCAGAGGGGCCGCTCGTTCAAGAGCAGGCTTGAGTGGCAAGTGTCTGCTTCCGATCCGAACCATATATCGGCAACGTCATCACGCGGTACCTGAAAGTCTGAATTTCAACGCTTCTAAGGGGGAGCCATGGAAGGGAAGTTGAGCAACACGGAGCATGCCATCTATGAGATTCGCAACTCGGTCTGGAAGAATCTGGCGGTATTCGTTCTTTGCCTTGGCCTGAGCCTCGCGGCTGTCCTGGTATTACTCGGACCGTCGCATAGAGACTGGCCGTCAGTCGCCGGAGCGCTGTTCTTTGGTGCCGGCGCCGTCCTGTTCGGATTCAAGACTTTCGATAGGCGTGTGAAGGTATACGCCGATCGCGACGGCATCCAGGACTTCCGCACCAGTTTCGGCGAGATCGCCTGGAGCGAGATCGATTCGATCACGGCGAGAACCATCAAGGGCAACACCAATCTGACTTTGTACTTCCGCCATCCGGCGAAGTGGCTTCCCCGTTCGTCTCGCTTGACGCAATGGATAGTAAGCAAGACCAGGATGAAGTTTGGCGCATCGATATCCCTCCAGAACACGGATGTCGACGAACAGCAGTTCATACGTTTCATCGATGGGCAGGTCGCCGGTTCGGCGAAGGCCAGTTGAGCTTTCGACGACGCGTTAACGTCTGCTTCCTACGCGAAGTGGATGTTCCCAAACATCACGGGGAGCACGGATGAAGATGAGGAACACTAAAGCACGCAAGCGGTGGGTCGGTATCATGTGCTTCGCTGGCGCGAGCATGGCGATGTGGGCGACTGGCGCTTGCGCGCAAGGTCAGGCATCGGCCAGCGAGCAGGCCCCTGCCAGCGGTGCACTATCTGCCACGGCGCACTTCGTTTCGGCGGGCAACCTTCCGCCGACTCATCCCTCGGGCATGGACATCACCTACGCCTCGCAACACCAGCCGAAATATCCGCTGGCGGCCATACGAGCCCATCATGAAGGCACTGTCCTAGTCATGGCGCAGATCGGCGTGGATGGCCGGGTAACTCAGACAAAGATCGCGGGAAGCAGCGGCTTCCCCGAGCTGGACGAGAGCGCCGCGGCCACCGTGAGCGGCTGGAAGTTCAGTCCCGCATACAGAGAAGGTGCGCCCGTGGCCTCCTGGGCCCGTGTGCCGGTCAATTTTTCTTTGCCGAAGGTCGCTGCCAAACCTTGAGCTTTAGTGGCTCGTTGGGCGACTGCTTGCGACCCATGGCGGAGATATAAGTAGGTACAGATCGTTGGGCACACAATGCGCTCGGCTGCCGATAAGTTAGGCATCGCCAACAGGGTTGAAAGTGATTTCAAGAGTATCGGCTTGACCTGCCTATGCTGTGGGCAGCCCGTTCGGCCGCAAGTGTTGGATTATCTGCCGCGCTACGGGACCTTCAAGCAATTTGGCTGACCATCGATCGGGGTAAAAATTCTATGGATATCGATTCCTCAGCTCGCGCGATCCTTTTGGAACTGAGGGCGAAGGTAGAGAGCGGGGACGAAGGGGGAATCTACGGGGACCGGACCAAGGCGCTCCATGACATCGACGCGCTGCTCGCGAATACCTCGGCGAACCAAGTGAAACTGTTGCTCTTGCCAACGGCCAGTTTGCAGGAGCTCTCGATAGACTGTGGTTGGGGAAGCCAGTTCAACAATCTCGCGGCCCAGCTTGAGGCGGTTCTAGGTATCGATTAGGCGTATGCGGCTAAGGTCCGCTTCCGACCCGAAGCGGACATTCCTTTTAACGGATGATCCATGAGTTTTGGCGAGCGGTTGGCTCAAAAAAGGAGAAGGGACATGGCTACTCTCGAACGAGCGATAGCAATCCCGGCGCCGGAAATCCAGCATGAGTGAGTACAAATACTACGCAGTCAGCTACCCAATGGGGACCGTGCGAGCAATCTATAGAAGCGTGAGCACTTCGCCTTCCGACTTTGGGCTGCATGGTTTGTGGCGAGCCAAGAAGGATGGCTCTTGGTCAGATAGTGATGCTGATGTTGAGCCGCTGTTGAACGACTTCATGAGAGGCGACTTTGATCTAGTTGATGACGAGATCACTGAAGAGCAAGCGAACGCATATTTAAGTCAGTGGCGCTCAAGTGGATGTTGGCCGGGCCGCGAGTAGACAGTGGGCAAGCTGTTGGGGCGCACAAGGTCTGCTTCCGACCCATAGCGGACGGATTGGGCAGAGCTCATGGGAGGGGAGATGCAGTTCAAAGTGGAATACATATCCAGGTCAGAACCGTCGCCTTGCGTGATAGTCCGGCAGGTAGGGATTGGCAGTTTTGAGCTTGGTCCGAAACCGGCCCTCGATGGGATACCGGTTGCTCGACGCATTAGCCAGCCTCGGTCCTTAAAGCCCGATGGCACGCCCGACCCGTTCGTCTTTGCCTTCCAACTACTTTCGCGCGCAGATCTATCCCGGCTGACGGTCGGGCAGGTTGTGGAATTGGTAGGCTGAACCGGGACGTCTGCTTTCGACCCATAGCGGACGTGCTCGCTGGCGGGGACTTTGGGGGAATACGTGGAAATCGTGAGGCTGACCGGTTTTGAGACACACAGGGACGGCGGCTCGGTTAGTGCTTCGTTCGCAGCGACTGATGGCTGCGAATACACCTTGATGTTGAAGGTGAAGCTGGGATCGACCGGTGCGCGCATAGTAAAACTTGGCTACATGCCAGCTCTTTTGAAGTGCAACAAGATTGGCCGATTCGAACCTCTCCAGCCCCCTGGCTCCTTCTCGCCAGAAGACTGGGCTGAGACCGAGGTTGAAATCGACTGGGAAGCTGCGGAACAGGTGCTAGCAAACATGGGAGCGCACCTGGCGGGGTGCGCCTCAGGTGATCGAGACATTTACTCATCCATGCAATCGATCACCAAATTGAGTGGGGATGCCGGGTGATTCTAATGTCCGCTTACGACCCATAACGGACGCCGCAGAAGTGAAAGGGGTAAGGATGGTCCGCGTTGATTTCAGCATTTTCTACGCCGGTGGTTCCTATGGCCATGCGAGTGGCGACATCGACGTCGCCATTCCCGCTGGGGCGGGCGCGACTATCGACTTGTGCGAAATTGCCGTGGAACGCCCTCCGGCTGACTTCTCGGGCCGGCTAATCGTTGAGTCTGTTCTTGTGGCAGATGGTGTCGAAACTTCGTACGCGTGCCGAGATGTGTGCGTCGCATCGAAGACCTAGGCGGATGCCCTGGGTAGGTGGCTAGACAATCTGCCTGATCTATCAGTCTGGCCGAACGATCTAGGTGACCACCTGTACGATGGGCCCAAATAGGTGATGTCCGCCTCCGACCCGAAGCGGATGATTTGGCGGCAACCCAAAGGGGCAAGGAGGCGTCATGGCATGGAAGAGAGGTATGGCGGAATCTGGAACCTATCCCTTGGCCAGGGCGATGCCGTGCTTTCCGAGCGCTATCTGCCGGATCTCGATCTGGTGACAGTGGTCGTGAAGCGGGCGGACGGTCTGTTGTCTGCTTTCGTTCTGAGCAAAGGACACGATCCGCAATGGCGCCTTCCTTTCTGGAGCGCTACGGAAGTGCCCGCCATTGTCGAGACGATAGCCGACGCAGACAGGTACTTTGAGGCGGCGATTTGCCGCGAGTAGAAGGTCCGCTTCCGACCCGAAGCGGACCTGGAAGTAACTAAACCAGATCCCGTTTTTGGATGTAGGTTAGGCATGATGATTGCCCGTTCCGCCCTCGGACCATCGTCGAACATACGGGCTGGACTGTCGCGCCACCGACCGCCAACCAGCCCAATTCATCCACGCAAGGACGCAGCCATGCGTATCACCAAAATCACCGTCGAGAACTTTTGCTCGATCGAGCGCGTCGAGTTGAATGTCAACCGCTTCAACGTGCTCGCGGGGCAGAACAATCACGGTAAGACGAACCTTTTCGAGGCTGTCGAATGGTTCTACAACGGCTCGGGAAACATCGATGACATCCGATTCAAGCATGAGCTTGACCGTGAGGTCACGGTGGAGATTGAGTACTCCGATGTCCAGGCCGGGATTGAAGCGGTCATCAACGAGGGGACTAAGGCCAAATTCGCCAAGTTTGCGGACGGCCGCGATGTGCTCAGAGTGAAGCGAGCCAGCTCAGATGTCTCAAAGCGTCTACTGTGGGATGAGGGGAAAGGCGAGTGGACACAGAAGAACTTTGCCGGTTTTGACAAGGCCTTTAACGACTGTGTACCTAGACTCCAATATGTCTCGACACGTACGTCCCTCACCGAGGTATCAAAGTGGGGAAAGAAGACGCCAA
Organism: Dyella kyungheensis; assembly: GCF_049913195.1. Classification (GTDB taxonomy): domain Bacteria; phylum Pseudomonadota; class Gammaproteobacteria; order Xanthomonadales; family Rhodanobacteraceae; genus Dyella; species Dyella kyungheensis. The sequence goes on from NZ_CP183983.1 coordinate 436,528, forward strand.
TTGGTGAGATGCTGTCTGGGGTGCTCACCGCCATTTTGGAGGGGAGCCAACGCTACCGGGACTTCAAGGAAACGTTCGACGAGTTATTCACGAACGAACAGTCCGAGGTCAGGCAGCAGCTGGACCAGCTTGCTGGCAAGGTGAAAATCCACTTGGGACGGCAGTTCCCGGAATGTAACAAGGTGGGTTTCGGGGTGAAGCCGCCGCTGTTCGAGGAGCTTTTGAAGTCGTTCGAGACTTCGATTGACGACGGTATCGAGACGTCCGCTGAAGAGAAAGGTGATGGCATGCAGCGTGCGCTCATGCTGGCCATCTTGAAGACGTATTCGGACCATCGCCGTGATAGCGATGAACTCGGCAAGAGGTTCCTGTTCCTCATCGATGAGGCCGAACTACACCTTCACCCGACCGCTCAGCGCCAACTCAAACTGGCGCTGATGGACTTGGTTAAGAACGGAGACCAAGTTTTCATCAACACTCACTCTTCGGTTCTGGTAACCGATGAGGACAACGACCAGACGCTTTGGCGCGTCGAGAAAGTTGATGGTGCGACGGGCATTAAAAAGATTGAGGGACGGGACAAGCCGGAGCTGGTTTATGAACTCCTAGGCGGTTCACCGGCAGACCTCCTTTTCCCCAGAAACTTCCTCGTCGTTGAGGGGGCATCCGAAGACATCTTCCTTGGTCATGTGGTACGGCGCTTCTACGCAGACAAGCCTCAGACGAAGGTCATCCGCGCGGAGGGAGACCATTCTCGACAAGAGCGCACGATGAATGCTCTCAGTGTTGCGTTCGCACCCTTGGCTCACACTCCTGTCTACCGTGACCGCCTCGTTGTCTTATGCGACCAACCATCGACTGGACGGCAACGGGACTTCAATGCGTTCATGGACGCGTACAAGGAGTTTGTTGCACGTGGACAGTTTGTAGTTTCTCCCGCCCATTCGCTTGAAGAGGGCTACCCGGAGCCGTGGAGGAAAACTGGCGACGAAGTCAGAGCGATGCAGTCACGTGACAAGACCACCCTCGCAGGAGAGGTGGGTCAGAAAATCACTAAGGAACAGTTCGAGAAAGAGATGTCCCATGTGTTCGGGGCTCTGACGAGCTCGTGGGAAAAGGCCCACAGCTAAATGGAGTAAGCCTTTTGAGGCTGCTCTCGGCTGCAAATAAATGGTCCGCTTCCGACCCGAAGCGGACGCCATGCAAATGCGCGTCTCGGCTAGGCAAAGCGTCAGGAGCTTCAGATAGATGATTCCAATACAGAAGGCCCTGTTTGGAAAAATTGCCGACCGGGAAACGGCCATTGATCTGGCCACCTGGGCCGGTGACGGCTATTTCGGGTGCGCCGCGTTGCTGGCCTTTTTCTGGCTTCTGTTTGCCCCTGGACTGATATTCGCCTTTCCCCTCTTCGCGATTTGCGGCTACTTCACCCGGTTCAAACACAGCCGCACCGCGGCCGTAGCCGGCGCCCTTCTAGGGCCCGTAAGTTTCGTCTTTTGGGCAGTGCCTCTATCGTTCACCCGAGTTGGCCTCGTGTTGGCGCTTACAACTTGGATTGGAACGCGTGGTGCCGTGGCGACCTTCAGGCTAAACGGAAGATTTCAAGCATCTGGTCGCTGAACTCAGAAACTGCGAGGCCGCCCGCTTGGCTGTCTCGCCACGACGCAAAATACAAATGATATGGTCTGCTTCCGACCCAAAGCAGCCCTTGGAGAATCGAGCAAGGAGAGAGCTATGGCTGGCCCTGACTATCTGATCGCCCATGCTTGTTTCAGCTGTCGAAAGAGCTTCAAAGTTCGCCCAAGAAAAGAGCGAGGCGCGACTTGCCCTCATTGCGGCGGCGCCATCTTGGAGATGGGGCGGTCCTTTCATGCGCCGAAGCGACGTGACGAGGAGCAGTGGGAGAAGGTAAGGCGGCTTTACAACGCCGGCTTTCGGTTCTTCAGCTACCGCGGCATGGAGGGGGCTCGATTGCCAGAAAAGCTGTCCGACGTACCTGCGTTCGTTTCCGAGAATCCTAATCACCCGCTGCGTATCGCGGCACCGAAGTAACATATTGATCGTTTACCGGTGTCCGCTTCCGACTGCGGATTCAGCCGGTCGTTGCAACACACTAAAGACTGCGCGAGCAGCGGGAGTGTTGCAAGATGTCACAACGACCTGCGATTCATTACACCGACACCCAGATTGGCCTGATGTGGGATCGCTGGCAACGAGGTGAATCACTTCACCAGATTGCCCGGCTTTTTGACCGGCATCACTCCTCCGTCCGCCGGATCCTGGCCGAGACCGGTGGCATCCGGCCTACCAGGCGCCACCGGTCGGATCGGGTGCTGACGCTGGGCGAGCGCGAGGAGATTTCCAGGGCGCTGATAGCCGGCCAATCGATTCGCTGCGTGGCGGCCCAGCTGGGCCGTGCACCGTCGACGATCAGCCGGGAGATCCAACGCAATGGCGGGTCGGACCGTTATCGAGCCAACTGCGCCGATCAATGTGCATGGGATCGGGCCCGACGCCCCAAGCCCTGCAAATTGGCCCGACACCGAGTCCTTGCGCGCTTAGTAGCCGCTAAGCTTCAACAGCAATGGGCGCCGGAGCAGATTGCCGGCTGGCTCAAACGAACCTATCCGGGGAACGAGGCGCTTCAGGTGTCTCACGAAACGATCTATCGCAGCCTCTTCATTCAGACGCGCGGAGCCCTTAAAAAGGAGCTCTTGGCGCAGCTTCGACGCACGCGAGCCATGCGTCGCTCACGCCATCACACGCAGAAGAGCGATGATCATGCGCAGATCTCTTGCGCCATCTCGATCCGCGAACGTCCTGCCGATGTCGAGGATCGAGCCGTACCCGGCCATTGGGAGGGCGATCTATTGTTTGGCGGCAGAAATAGCCAGATCGCCACGCTGGTGGAACGATGGTCGCGCTATGTCGTGCTGGTGAAGCTGGACAGTAGGGACAGCGAGACAGTGGTCAATGCATTGATCAAGCAAGCGGACAAGCTGCCGCGCGAGTTGTATCGATCGCTGACCTGGGATCGCGGGTCGGAGATGGCTCAACATCATCGCTTTACATTGGCGACGGACATCAAGGTCTACTTTTGCGATCCGTACAACCCTTGGCAACGGGGATCGAACGAGAACACGAACGGACTTTTGAGGCAGTATTTTCCCAAGGGAATGGATCTATCCGGGTTCACACAGGCGCAGCTCGACGCTGTGGCAAGGCGGTTGAACGGACGGCCAAGGAAAACACTAAACTACGAAACGCCGGCTGAGCGTTTTCATCAAACTGTTGCAATGACTGGCTGAATCCGCAACCCATAGCGGACAGGAGCTGGAGAGGAGAGAAATAGAAAAATGGATTGCTTAATGGCGGATCTCGTTACTTTGGTGATTGTTGTTCCCATTTCTTGGCTGCTGCTCGGCTTTCTCTTTCTTAAGATGAAGTCCGGCCTAACGTGGGCCTATTTCGCCTATGTCGGCTGGGCCGTTCTCGCGTTGGGTGTAGGCATGGATCGCGGCTCATACGGAGCGATCGGTGCTTTGGCCGGCGTCGCCGTGGGCACGGCAATAGGCGTCTGGTTGTTGGAGGCGACCGGCATTTCCAGGCTGAAGAGGGCCGCCAAGCCGCCAACGTTCGACTGAACAAAACGTCCGCTTTCGACCCGAAGCGGACTTGGACGCGCTAATTTGACCGGTATGCATTGTTAGGATTTCTACATATTCGGATGGTCTGTGGGGAGCTCAGTCAATGAGGTGTCTAGCGTTTCTGTTGTTCGCGTTCACTTCCTTCGCTGCTGCGAGCAAGCCTTCCAGCTTCTTTCCGGAAGATCTCAAACCCGCTGCGCGCGAATACGCGCGTGCCGCTGGGCTTGCACCGTTAACATCGACCGCCGACTTTGAGCTCCGCGTCTGGACCCGCAACTACATGTCCGGCGCGGTCACTGGATTTATTGTGTCTAATCGCACGCAGCGCTCATTCGAAAGCGAGTCGACCCATGATCAAGGAAGGTTGCTCGTCAAAGCGGCCAATCTAGGAGCCGAGAAGCCGGCGCTCGATCTGGTTCGACTGAAAAAGCTCATCGAGGTTTTGAAGGCTTACAACGGAAAAGCTGTATCGTGCGGTGTTATGGATGGCGAATCGGATCTGGTGGACGCGGTTGTGCAAGGCCAGGTTGTTACAGTCAAAGTCGACAACCCAAGATTTTGTTCCGACAAGGCGTCTAAGACTGTGGCACTTCTTCTCGATGCACTTCGGCACTGAAATCAGGCAAAAGGTCAGCCTGCATGTGGTAACTCATGCGGTGTCCCCAGCGCCGACTGCCTGCCGGTTATCGAGGTTTTTGGGGGTTGATGATCCAAGTTCTGAGCGAGACTGAACTGTCTGCTTTCGACCCGAAGCGGACCTTATTCACGGACAATTTGAGGGGGAGCGATGCGGCAGTTGTTGCTTATATTGGGCACCATCTCACTTGCCGGCTGCGCTACCGTCGATCCAGCACGCGTCAAGCTTGATGTCGAGCCAGTTACGCAGATTTGTGGCACATCTGACAGAGCGGTTCCTGTCCGCATACGCGTGCGTAACGATAGCCAGGGAACGCTAAAGGTTTGGATTGACCCGACGTCGCAGCAGCCTCCATATGCCCTCAGTTGGCTCAGCTACCAGATACTCATCGACAGAGGCGTTACTGATTGGAAGCATGGTCCAGGCGGTCATGGGCCAATGCCGCCATCCACGTTGTCTATCGGCCCCGGTGAAGTAACCGAAGTAGTGGGTTCGCTATACAGTCTGTCGCCAGCAGACTACGACAAGAGCTTTAGAGCGCAGTTCAGCGATGTAGCGGGGCATGCATTTGTATCGAGTTCGTTCAAAGCATGCGTAGTACCGTAATTGATATCGCAGGTCCGCTTCCGACTGCGGATTCAGCCGGTCGTTGCAACACACTAAAGACTGCGCGAGCAGCGGGAGTGTTGCAAGATGTCACAACGACCTGCGATTCATTACACCGACACCCAGATTGGCCTGATGTGGGATCGCTGGCAACGAGGTGAATCACTTCACCAGATTGCCCGGCTTTTTGACCGGCATCACTCCTCCGTCCGCCGGATCCTGGCCGAGACCGGTGGCATCCGGCCTACCAGGCGCCACCGGTCGGATCGGGTGCTGACGCTGGGCGAGCGCGAGGAGATTTCCAGGGCGCTGATAGCCGGCCAATCGATTCGCTGCGTGGCGGCCCAGCTGGGCCGTGCACCGTCGACGATCAGCCGGGAGATCCAACGCAATGGCGGGTCGGACCGTTATCGAGCCAACTGCGCCGATCAATGTGCATGGGATCGGGCCCGACGCCCCAAGCCCTGCAAATTGGCCCGACACCGAGTCCTTGCGCGCTTAGTAGCCGCTAAGCTTCAACAGCAATGGGCGCCGGAGCAGATTGCCGGCTGGCTCAAACGAACCTATCCGGGGAACGAGGCGCTTCAGGTGTCTCACGAAACGATCTATCGCAGCCTCTTCATTCAGACGCGCGGAGCCCTTAAAAAGGAGCTCTTGGCGCAGCTTCGACGCACGCGAGCCATGCGTCGCTCACGCCATCACACGCAGAAGAGCGATGATCATGCGCAGATCTCTTGCGCCATCTCGATCCGCGAACGTCCTGCCGATGTCGAGGATCGAGCCGTACCCGGCCATTGGGAGGGCGATCTATTGTTTGGCGGCAGAAATAGCCAGATCGCCACGCTGGTGGAACGATGGTCGCGCTATGTCGTGCTGGTGAAGCTGGACAGTAGGGACAGCGAGACAGTGGTCAATGCATTGATCAAGCAAGCGGACAAGCTGCCGCGCGAGTTGTATCGATCGCTGACCTGGGATCGCGGGTCGGAGATGGCTCAACATCATCGCTTTACATTGGCGACGGACATCAAGGTCTACTTTTGCGATCCGTACAACCCTTGGCAACGGGGATCGAACGAGAACACGAACGGACTTTTGAGGCAGTATTTTCCCAAGGGAATGGATCTATCCGGGTTCACACAGGCGCAGCTCGACGCTGTGGCAAGGCGGTTGAACGGACGGCCAAGGAAAACACTAAACTACGAAACGCCGGCTGAGCGTTTTCATCAAACTGTTGCAATGACTGGCTGAATCCGCAACCCGAAGCGGACCTTGTTCAAGAGGGAAACGGGAGGCGAAATGGGGTTCTTAACTGCTTGTCCGATTTGCCGTAAGGGATTCAGCGACGGTCGACCCTACACTGGGACGTCGGGCGTTGTATTTCCTCTCGGGCATCCCCTCTACGAGTACTGTGATGCTGGCTTGCACTTTGAGTGTCTTGAGCGCTGGCAGGATAGGGTCGCATTTTCGAAGGGCTATTTTGAGAAGAAGCGACGTGACTTCATTTCGATGGGGACGCTCTTGGGCGAGGAACCAGGCTGGATTCTTGGTTGCGGACCAGCTCCGCTGAATCTCACGCCGTATTACGTGGAGATTGATCTCGAGGAATGGCCTTGTCGTCTCTATAGTCGCTGGGAAGACTGGGAGAATTTCTGTAGCGGAAAGTACAGGGATGGGCTCAGTGGGCAAGCGCTAGGGGCTGCAGATGATGCTGTTGCTGCGGTCGTTCGGGTCGTTCCGAATATATCGGCATTGGTCTCCGCAAGGTCGAATGCCCTGGTGGAAAGGTCCACCGCAAAATTTCGATAGATCTTGACCTAAGAGGCTTCGGGCAGATGTCCGCTTCCGACCCATAGCGGACAGGAGCTGGAGAGGAGAGAAATAGAAAAATGGATCGCTTAATGGCGGATCTCGTTACTTTGGTGATTGTTGTTCCCATTTCTTGGCTGCTGCTCGGCTTTCTCTTTCTTAAGATGAAGTCCGGCCTAACGTGGGCCTATTTCGCCTATGTCGGCTGGGCCGTTCTCGCGTTGGGTGTAGGCATGGATCGCGGCTCATACGGAGCGATCGGTGCTTTGGCCGGCGTCGCCGTGAGCACGGCAATAGGCGTCTGGTTGTTGGAGGCGACCGGCATTTCCAGGCTGAAGAGGGCCGCCAAGCCGCCAACGTTCGACTGAACAAAACGTCCGCTTTCGACCCGAAGCGGACATTTCAATGCATAGGAGATGGGCTGATGGATGTTGCTTTGGTTAGAGTCGCGACTGGAGGGGCGCTCCTCTGCAGCCTTTGTTGCCATGCGGTCGCGGCCGGTGCGCCGGAGTCCTTTCCCGTCAATCGCGAAAGCAACAATGCTGCCCCGCAGAACGGGGCGTCCCATGTGCAACAAGTGGTGGCCGCCATTGAGCAAGAGACCTCTCAGAAAAGGCGCATCGATGAAGCGGAGAGCTTGTATATGTGGGTGGCAGGCCCGGCGCCAAGGCAGGTTGCGGACGCCGACATAGACGCAATGGCTGGTCTGATGCGTGATCCCAATGATTCGATCAGGCTCGCGATAGCAGGTGCCTTAGGGCAGTTGGGTCCACGCGCGAAACGCGCCATGCCAGCGCTGGTGCAAGCCCTTAGGGAAAGGCCGTGTGAAAACGCACCAGCGACATCAGCAGCGGTCATTCGCATGGCCATCCAGCGGATCGGCCAAGTTGTGCCAGATGTACCCTGCACTGATCCATTCGGAAGTTGATTTATGTCCAGTTTGAGATAGTAACCGCTATGTCCGCTTCCGACCCGGAGTGGACCTGATGATGTTGCGAATGGACTATGGCTAGAGTCCGCTTCCGACCCATATGATCTGCGTGAAATCCACTCACGCTCAACAAGGATGTCCTGTGGAACTTGTCAAAAAATCCATCCCGCAGGCGCATCAGCCAAACGACCCCGGGTATTTACCGGTCGATAGCACCACTGCGCTGTGTCAGGCACTCATCGTTGCCAGACACGAACCAAAAGCCCTGGGCAGTATGCAAGCCTGCGCCATGGCTTATCAGGTCGGCGCGGCACCGTACGTGGGCCAGTACATTTCCCATCTTTCGAACCTCCCATCGCCGTGGTCGGTGCTCGGTAGCGCCGACGCTCAGACGTTTGGCGAGCGCACTTTCTTGGACGCGTCCGCACTGGATCTGGCGCTGACCGACCTGTTCGGACAAGGCTCGTCGGAACTTGCCGCTGGTAAAGCACTTGGTGGAGTGGTTCAACGCTGCATGGACAGCTACGTGTGTCACCTTGTGCTGGCTATGACGGCCACGCCGGAGGCGATTGCGCTGGTCGCTGCATTGCGGTTGTTGAGCATGATCGAGCAGGTTGCGAACGTGGGAGCTGCCCCGTTATCCGAGCGCGCCATTGCGGCGATGCAGCGTGCGCATGTAGTTCTGCCCACGCAGATATTCCCGTTGCCGCAGGATCGGGAAGATTTTGAGATCACTAGCACCGACTAGGCCGGGAAGAACCAATTTCCAGAACCGGGGCCCAGAACCGGGGTGATCAAGACGCGGGCTCAGAGTGCACTTTTCCTCCTCGCTGGCTTAGAAAGTCGGCTCTGACCCCCCTGTTTTGTTGGCTACCAGGCGGGCTCTGGCATAACACCCGGCTCGCCGGCTGGCATGTTTGATCGACCGCTTACGACCCGTAACGGACATAACTCGTAAGGACATGATGAGATGGGGCGGCTCTTATGAAAACCTACCCGCTCCAACGGAGCGACGGCCAGATCTTTGCATTTGAAATCCCTGCTGCAGGGCTCTGGACGGGCTCGCTTGCACGATCGCTGCGGCGCGCGCCTGGGGTAGCCAATGTTCGCCGGGTCCGGAGCGATGACAATCGCCTTGCATTCGAACTCAATGGCGAGCCCTTCGTGGTGTGGGAACCATGGGGAGATAACTCGCGGTACTGGATCGGCCCTGTAGATACTGCAGCGAGATCGGAAGATGCCGGTGCGTTGGAAGCCCATCTCAGGCAGTCGCCGGTTTGGTATCAATGGCCTTGGCTTTTGCTTCGTGAGGATTGATGGCCTCTAGAGTTCGCTAGCTTTAAGTCCGCTTTCGACCCAAAGCGGACCTCACACGAAACTTGCTTCGATGACTGCGGGGCGGCAAATTTTGGCGAAAGGATGTGGCGATGTTCTCTGAGCTTGATGACTATCTGTCCCTCGAGTTTTTGCCGGACTACTGGTACGACGTGGGAACCGGAGTCGCATCCGCAATGCTGATCTGCTTTGACAATGTTGCTTGGGATGCCCTGGTAGAGCAGTGCGTATCAAGGCCAGCGGCTTGGCAAGTCCGGTGCGCTGAAATCATGGATCTCGTCCCCCATCCGGCGGCCGAAAAGATTTGTGTGAAACTCATGTCTACCGACAGCGACGATGTCGTTGTGGCTGGCGCAGATAGCCTTCGCTCCATACCGGGTGCTCACTTCCCAGAGGGCGCCGCTGGGCGACTGGGAGCGATATCGGCAGATGGTTCTCCGCCAGTGAGTGCAGTTCTTGCGGAAATGCTCGCCCGTTTCAGCGAGCAATAGACTCCAAAAGGTCCGCTTCCGACCCATAGCAGACACTCCCAGCGCATGGATAAAAAAAGGGGATATATGGTTGCTCGCGTATTGGTGGTCGCCCTTGCGTGCCTCTCATTGTTCTTTTTGGCCGTTTCCCCGCAACAAAGGCTCCCTGAGCGGGTTCTCCAGGTAACGGTGTGCGAGCTTGTGAAAGATCCTGCGCGTTACGACCACGCATTGGTGCAGGTGTCTGGTGATCTCTTGCATGGCTTCGAGGCTTTTCAGATATATCCGGATCACTGCCCTGAGGCGCCCGATAGCATGGGCGTGTGGCTTGAGTACGGCGGAACAAGCCAGTCCGGGACGATGTATTGCTGCGGAGTTATCGCAGACGGGGAGCGGTCCGAACCCTTGGTTGTGGAAGGAGTCCGAACCTATCTGAAAGTTGATGCGGCCTTTCAACGATTTGATGCACAGATTGGTGGCAAAGATTTGACCCGAGTCAATGCGACGCTGATAGGCCGCTTCTTCTCCGGCAGGCAATTGCGTTATCCAAAGGGAAAGGGCGTTTTTTGGGGAGGCTACGGTCACATGGGGGCTTACAGCCTGCTTGTCATTCAGCAGGTTCTATCCAGTGTGGCAAAGTTTCCGGCGATACCTGAGCCGCCGCCACCGCCTAACCAGGGGTCCTAGGTGAAATAGCTCGGTAGGGCTTTATTGCACATGCTTGAAGTGTCCGCTTCCGACCCGAAGCGGACGTGGCAATAAGGCGGTAATTTGGTCGGATGACCTGACATCGCCGGCCATTCATCAACGGGCCCGGGTGGGGTATGCAGCGAGACGAACTGATCGAAATATTGGAGCAGAGTGCAAGAGACTCGCTCAACGCCGCAGGAAACATACCAGCGAGCGTGCTTGGAGTTGCTTTAGGCTGGGCGTTCGAACTCGACCCAAATGACACAGCGGGTCGCGAAGGAGTCCGAGTCACGTGGTGGACATACTTCGATAAAGAACCAAGCGAAGCTGAGACCGAGTTAGCAGGCACATCGTCAGATGTCCTCTGTGGCGAACTGTGGCGTCATCTGATCTGGGTCGATCATCAAAGTATCGTCACGCAGTCGCTGCCGACGGACCTGCCCAAGCCGTCAGGATGCTGGTTGTACCGACGCGAGATTCATTAGGTGTCCGCTTCCGACCCAGGCTGACGTTTCAAAACGGGGCAGGGGCACTTTCTCAAGCGACAGCGTACTCACCCTTGCGGATAGCCGGACGGATCGGCAGCGTGAGGTCGCCGGCGATGAGCTGCAGTTCGCCGTCCTGGATCAGGCATTGCAGGCGCATGCTCCGCTCGCACAGGGCAGCCAGTTGCTGCATGTCAGCGTGGTCGATGGCGAGCACGCTGAGGTTGTCGTGGCGGGTGAGCGTACTGGCGATCTTGCTCCACCAGACGTCGACGGCATGGCCGCCATAGGCCAGCACCACGACGTGCCGCGACTGGTTGCAGGCTTTGCGCAAGCGTGTTTCATCAGGCAGGCCGACGTCGATCCACAGCTCGATCTCGTCGGTATAGGCCTTGCGCCACAGGGCCGGTTCGTCGGTGTCGCTGAGCCCCTTGCCGAACTCCAGCCGTTCGTCGGCATACAGAGTGAACGCGAGCAGGCGCGCCATCAATCGCTCCTCGGTTTCCGACGGATGCCGGGCGAGGGTCAATGCGTGGGTGGCGTAGTAGTGCCGGTCCATGTCGCTGATCGACAGTTCGGCCTTGTGGATGGTGGCGGTGAGGGCCATGGGGGCACTTGAGTGGGCGTAAAGCGACCATTCTACGCGGCTTTGCCCGGGGGGGGCGGAAAGACATCGGCGGCCATGCTTGGGCCGCCCGTCTTGCGGCCATACCAGGAGGTTGGCCGTAGTCGTCCATCGAATGCAGAGTCGGGCTCACGCCGTTGTCTGTGTCGCCAAATCTGCCCGCTGTTCCGATCAACCCGTCGGCGTGGGATAAGGAGCTAGCATTGGTCCGCTTTTGACCCATAGCGGACCTATTCGACAACGGGAAGTGCGAAACCGGGGTGTCATGAAATGCGCGATCTATCCCTCCTCTTCAGTCTATTTCTAGCTGTGGCGCCCATCGATTCTGCACTTGCTGACTGCAGTAGGCGAACCGACGTCGCAACGGAGTTTCATCAAAGCGACCTCGTTTTTGTAGGCAAAGTGACGTCGGCAAAACAACTTAGTCCCGAGCCGTCTGATGGCTCTTTGCTTGGCACCTCCTACCAACTCGAAGTTATCGAACAGTTTCGAGGGGAGCCAAGACACACAGTGCTTGTTTTTAGCGAAAACGACAGCGGTCGTTTCGAGATGCGCGTCGGTGAAACATTCCTTCTATTTGCCAGGTTGGATCCGAAAACCTTGGTGGGTCCAGCGTACTGGGTCTACAACTGCGGATTCTCTGGGGTCGCCCGTGCGAGCCCCAAGACATTGGCAATGGTGCGCAAGTTGACGAACGATTCGCCGGACACAGCTGGCCACCCAACAAGTCCCGCAGGTAACTAGTCGGCGGCGCCAAAAGATGAGCCCGCCCCGCAATCTCAATGTCAAAGACTATGCTGCTAAGGCCCGCTATCGACCCAACGCGGACACTGTCATCGACTCGAACCAAGCCAACCAAGGGGGAGCGTTGTGCCGGACTTCTTTAAGACCTCATTGAAGTCGATTCTCGTGCTTTTGGTATCTGTTGGGGCCTGCCATGCGCTCGGCGATACTCACGAAAGAGCTGCTTTTCGCGGGGTAAATGTCGGTGAACCCTTCGACTTGGCGCAGGCGCGGGCTAGTTTTCCAGGATTGAAGTGTGCTTTCGATCGGACCTTGTCATCCATCCAGCATGAATCCGTAGAAGGCTGCGATGCGGTGACTGACGTGTATGGGCAAAAAGTGGATCTACGCATTTACATTGGCAGGCATCGAGTTGTCGAGTCGATTCTGCTTGCGTGGGAGCCTGCGGATTCGTGGGAAGGAACAGCGGGCATGTCGGTCGATGAGATGGAAGAAAGGCTAATTGGAGATTACGGATTCCCAGACGTTCTTCGTTCCGAAAGCCCGAGGCGGCCTAACGACAGCCGAGGTTTGATTGTTCAAGAGCATGATCACGGTGAAGACGTGTGGGATCTAGGGAACGGCACTTCGCTGACACTAGGGCCTGGGATGGGGGAGCAGCGCCCCTCAGGTCATGTGATTTCGAGCGAGCTGATTACCTTTTCGAGCCATTCTCGCGTTGCGGGAACGGCTCACGGTCCCTGAAGACTGGCATCCCAGTGAGGCGTCGCTGGGCTGCCTGGGCGTTGGCGCGTAACGACCGCTTTCGACCCATAGCGGACCTTGCAAAGACTGGGACAAGACATCGCGATGTGCAGACGTAAGATCTTATGCGCCTTTTCCTGATCAGCCTGATCGGCTGCTCCCAGACTTTCTCGGCAGGTCCTGCTGGGACATCAGCCGACGGACAAACCTACTGCGTCAGTTATGATGGCCCTGGAAGACAATGCAAAACGCCGACATTCGGTGGCAAGGATTGGAAGGGTAAGTAACGATCAGCCGTTGCAGGTGGCTGTTGGTCCGCACCGCAACGAATGCAATGGCACCGTCATCGCGTTGAACATGTCTCAGGGAATGGCCCATAAGGTCGATTATCGAAAACTGTGAAGGTCCGCTTTGGATACGGAGCGAGCACTGGGCACCAATGAATGTTTGGGGGGAGATATGGGGTGCTGGCTCAAGCTGTCGAGAATGCTTGTCGCGGTTTTTGTAGTCCTTCTCTCGGCGTGCAGTCATTACACGGCGATCAATGGCATGCCGGCCTATCACCGTGGCCTAAGCGACGACAGCAGGGGATACTCGGCCCAAATTGACGGCGCCGATCCGAAGACCTTTCGGATACTTGCCGGGGGCGGCTACGCGAAGGATCGCAATTCGGTTTATTGGAGCGGAACGCCTGTCCCCGAAGCCCACACACAAACATTCAAGGCCTTGTCGGGCGCGTATGGCAAGGATGACGCCAACGCGTTCTACGACGGGCAACCTATTCCGGGGGTAGATCTATCATCATTTGAGCTGATGTCCGGTGGCGGTGCACGGGATGAAGGCGCCATCTACAATGGCCAGCGACGAACCCAGGCATGTGACTCGAAGACCTATAAAGTTTTGAAAGCCCCTTGGTACGCGGACAGTCGGTGCGTTTACGTCATGGGCAAACAACTTACGGACGTTGACCGGAGCACATTCAAAGTCATCAATTCTGTTTACGGAATGGATGCGACGCACGTTTATATGTTCGATAAGCAATTGCCAGGTGCCGATCCGTTTACGTTCAAGATCATCGGCAACATGTACGAGGAGGACGTAGCGCACGTCTACTATGAGTCTCGTTTAGTTCCGGGGGCGGATCCTGTCACATTTCATCCCAATGACGCTGGCTCCCCAGAAGCGCGGGACCAGCATCGTTGCTATCGGCGAGGGCTGGAGGTGGACTGCAACACATTGGGTAGCGGCCGTTAGTCGTTACACGATTTGGCGCACGGGAATTGTCCGCTCCCGGCCCTTAGCAGACGTTACGATGGTTTGAAGCGACCGCATTCAAGCCATGGGTGAACCCAAGAGCGGATCAATCACAGGGAACAGGGGAGTGTGATGGAACGGTTGTTGAAACTGCGCTTGGCGGCCTATCTTTGGCTCGTGTCGTGTTTACTCGTGCCGGGGGTCACTCCGGCCTCCACGCCGACCTCGCAAACCATCGCCCGACCCACGTCGGTCGAAGATGAAGCCGGCTGGTCTGCCTATCTGCGCACCATGGTGCAACAGAACAGCGAAGGCCTGACCCAAAGCCGGTCATACTTGTTCTTTGTGCCCGCCGGAACTGACATGGCGACCGTACTTGGACGACAACGCCTGGCTCAGGAGCTGAAGGACGTAGCTGCCCGCCGCGTGCTGCCAGGCAATCTAGTGGCGTTTGGCGGTCCGGATACGACAGCCACCGCGGATACCGTCGTCGATGCCTTGCTTACCGCCGAACCGGATTGGGCCAAGGGCGCGATCTTGCTTTTTGTGGGTTCGCCCGTGGACAGGGCGCGCGTGTTCGATGCCTTGCGCACCAGTGGAGCGACGCTGCGCTTTGCGGACATGTCCGGCAGCCAACCGGTGACAGTTGCCGTCACGAGTGCCCCACTGCCCAATTTCATCCCGCCACCGCCACCGCCACCGCCACCGCCACCGCCGCCGCCGCGTTGAATTTCCGCCTTCGACCCATAGCAGACGTGAGTCATAGCCCATGAGTCACGTGAGTTAGACCTAACGGCTGGGCTCACGATGCGAAGCAAAAGGGAGGTCGACATCAAAAGACGTTTGCTGAGGCAGGTCTTCGCAATTGCCTTGGCAGCCGCGACAATTCGCACCGTTTGAAGCATCCAGTGGAGGGAAGATGAAAGTCGGAAAAAGCGGCATGGGTCTGAAGATGGCCGGCTTCCTGTGCGTCGCCGGCGCGGCCATGGCGGCGTGGACAGCAGGCGCTTACGCGCAGGACCAGACGCCACCAGATCAGCAAAGCGTTTCGGACGGCACAAAACCTCCTGTTCACTTCTATTCGCTAGGTGGCTTTGCGCCAAAGCAAATGCACCACACGTGCACGAACACCTCTACTTCCCCGGACCCCCGGCCGATGTATCCGGCCCAAGCGATCCGACAACATCATGAGGGCACGGTTCTGGTCATGGCCAAGGTTGGCGTGGATGGGACAGTGATCGACGCCACCGTGGAACAGAGCAGCGGCTACCGGGAGCTGGACGAGAGCGCCGTCAATGCGACCAGTTGCAGGAAGTTCCGTCCCAAGTTCCGAGACGGTGCCCCGGTCATCTCCTGGACTCGCGTACCGGTCAATTTTTCTCTGAACAAGCCGACTGCGATGCCCTAACGTGACGTGGGCACGGGTCATGTCTGCTTTCGACTGCGGATTCAGCCGGTCGTTGCAACACACTAAAGACTGCGCGAGCAGCGGGAGTGTTGCAAGATGTCACAACGACCTGCGATTCATTACACCGACACCCAGATTGGCCTGATGTGGGATCGCTGGCAACGAGGTGAATCACTTCACCAGATTGCCCAGCTTTTTGACCGGCATCACTCCTCCGTCCGCCGGATCCTGGCAGAGACCGGTGGCATCCGGCCTACCAGGCGCCACCGGTCGGATCGGGTGCTGACGCTGGGCGAGCGCGAGGAGATTTCCAGGGCGCTGATAGCCGGCCAATCGATTCGCTGCGTGGCGGCCCAGCTGCGCCGTGCACCGTCGACGATCAGCCGGGAGATCCAACGCAATGGCGGGTCGGACCGTTATCGAGCCAACTGCGCCGATCAATGCGCATGGGATCGGGCCCGACGCCCCAAGCCCTGCAAATTGGCCCGACACCGAGTCCTTGCGCGCTTAGTAGCCGCTAAGCTTCA
The DNA here is from genome assembly GCF_049913195.1 of Dyella kyungheensis. Lineage (GTDB taxonomy): Bacteria > Pseudomonadota > Gammaproteobacteria > Xanthomonadales > Rhodanobacteraceae > Dyella > Dyella kyungheensis. Next base: position 452,437 of record NZ_CP183983.1, read on the forward strand.
ACAGCAATGGGCGCCGGAGCAGATTGCCGGCTGGCTCAAACGAACCTATCCGGGGAACGAGGCGCTTCAGGTGTCTCACGAAACGATCTATCGCAGCCTCTTCATTCAGACGCGCGGAGCCCTTAAAAAGGAGCTCTTGGCGCAGCTTCGACGCACGCGAGCCATGCGTCGCTCACGGCATCACACTCAGAAGGGCGATGATCATGCGCAGATCACCGGCGCCATCTCGATCCGCGAACGTCCTGCCGATGTCGAGGATCGAGCCGTACCCGGCCATTGGGAGGGCGATCTATTGTTTGGCGGCAGAAATAGCCAGATCGCCACGCTGGTGGAACGATGGTCGCGCTATGTCGTGCTGGTGAAGCTGGACAATAGGGACAGCGAGACAGTGGTCAATGCATTGATCAAGCAAGCGGACAAGCTGCCGCGCGAGTTGTATCGATCGCTGACCTGGGATCTCGGGTCCGAGATGGCTCAACATCATCGCTTTACATTGGCGACGGACATCAAGGTCTACTTCTGCGATCCGTACAACCCTTGGCAACGGGGATCGAACGAGAACACCAACGGACTTCTGAGGCAGTATTTTCCCAAGGGAATGGATCTATCCGGGTTCACACAGGCGCAGCTCGACGCTGTGGCAAGGCGCTTGAACGGACGGCCAAGGAAAACACTAAACTACGAAACACCGGCTGAGCGATTTCATCAAACTGTTGCAACGACCGGCTGAATCCGCAACCCGTAGCGGACATGCTCGCTGGCAACAACTAAGGGGTTAAGCATGGAAATGGTGAGACTGACCAGCTTCCAGACACATAGAGACGGTGGCTCGGTTAGTACCTCGTTTGCGGGCACCGATGGCTGCGAATACACACTGAAAATTCCCTGGCACCGTTTCCATTCTTCAATCGACTCCACCTTTTGCGGAGTGTTCGGCCGGTGAAACGAAGGGGTACGCGAAAAGGTCTGGCTGTTCGCGCTGGGCAAGTACCATCGGTGCGATGGCTTGCATGGTTGCTCGCGATGCTAGCTTCGGCCTCGCCAGCGCACGCCGATTGCCTGAATTGGGCCCATTACCTGGGTAGCCCTCGTCACGGCCTTATCTATGCGGGAACTGTCGGTGACCATTCTGTCCGAATGCTGCTTCACCTTGATGGGGACACCAGCCGCTTTACCGGAGCCTATGGCTATTCCGACCAGCCCGGTACCTTGGCATTGACTGGCAGCCTTCGCCCTGGTGGCGCAGGCATAGACTTGGTTGAGGACGATCAGAAAGGTCGTGAAACTGGCCGATTTGAGCTGGAGATTTTTCGGGCGAGTCGATTCGGAGAGACAAGTAACCCATTGCCCGGCTGCGACAACCTTGCAGGCGAGTGGTTGCCGATGCGGGGCGGAAAAGCATCCCCTGTGTCCCTCCACCTAGATAGCGAACTGGATCCTGCATACGACCAGTGGCAGCGATTGAATGATGAGACGGCGTACATATTGCGGCGGGCCATGCTGGAGAAGGACGCGGTAACCTTTGCTTCATTGCTGCGATATCCTTTCTTCAGTGAGCGGGGCCTGGGTGTTGTCAGTGTCTGGAAAAGCCCCCAGGAGGTCGTCATGCACTACAAGGACATCGTGCTTTTTCCTAAGGAGGCCATCAGGAACGCGGTTCCCCACTTTCTTGCTAGTGGCGCAGACCAGAGCACTTTCATGAATCGCTCTGTGACCATCTATCAGGGTAAGGTCATACGTGTATGCGAAGCCGCGTGTCCGGTGATTCCGCCTCTTGCCAACTATTGAACGGCTGCTGATCACAATCAGCGCGCACGGTTGAGGGAGGTCGCAAAGCGTTTTCGACGGTGGCGTCTCCTACCATTAGGATTTCACCAACTGGGAGGCGCGCTAAGGACCGCTTCCGACCCGAAGCAGACATCGCAGAAACTCGGGCAGCGAGTAAGTAGAGGCGGCGTGGATCAACAGCACTTATTGATACTCGATCTGGACGAAACGTTGGTTCATGCAACCGACGTACCGTTGCCGCGCGCCCCGGACTTCGAGATTCCGCCCTATGCCCTCTATCTTCGGCCAGGAGTTGGCGAGTTCCTTGATTGGGCGCTGACGACGTTCAAGGTGGCCGTGTGGACATCGTCTTCGCCGAAGTATGCGGAGATTGTCACAAGCCTTTTGTTTGAAGACCTGTCGAAGCTTGAGTTTGTGTGGGCAAGAAACAGATGCACGCCACGCCGCGACTTTGAACGAGATGTCTGGTGGGATTCGAAGCCACTACACAAGGTTAGGCGCCGTGGCTTTGACTTGCGGAGAGTCCTTGCGGTTGACGACAACCCTGAAAAGTACGCCCGAAGTTACGGTAACCTGGTCGCGGTATCGCCCTATCACGGTAGCTTGGACGATGATGAGCTGCCTCATCTAAGGCGATACTTAGAAGAGTTGGCTATCCATCCAAACGTCCGTAGTGTGGAAAAACGCTTTTGGCGCCGTCGCCTGGAGGATGCCGACAGGTCATCGTCGGAAGAGCGGGCCGGGGGTGGTTAGATCGCACCGCCATTGTTCGAATCGGCTATTTCCGTTCCGTTCGCTGCTGCTCAGCCCTCACACTCGCCTGCGGTCACGCGGACATCCATCTCGCCCAACCCTGACAGACGATGACAACCCTGCTTGTTAGGGTCAGCCAGTCATTCGCGCTGTCGTGTTGTAGGGCCTCGCGAATGACCATGACTACCAAGTCATGAGGCGCGGGCCGTGAGTGCTTGCTACACCCACGACCCGCTAACCATCACCAACTACGAGAGAGTTGATCATGGCTATCCGCGATCATACGGTACGCATTCGCTCGTCCGTTCCCCCCGACGACACCCTCACTCCTCCGCCCGGCGACCCGCCATCCACGTCTGTGGCATGGCCCGAAACCCCGCGCCATGGCACTCGCGGCGACATCGCCCTGGCGGTGCTCGCCCTCACGCGCTTGCGCCTCGACAGCGAGCAGTGCCGCCACGCGCGGGCACGGGGATTCCCCGGCAGACCGCTGCCCTGGCCGCTTCCCGTGGCCGTCACGGCCAGCCTGGGTACGGCGATCCAGCGCCTCCAGCAATACGCCCGCCTGCTCGGTAACGAGCCACGAGTGAACACACCACGCCTCCGATGATCGCCATTGCAGCGCATCGGCCGGCATGGCGATGCGCTGCACTCGGGCGATCACCGACGAAGCTGCCAAGCATTCACTGACACGGAGCGCTGTAAGCGCTGAGCCGCTGCGCGGCCGTGTCCGACAGGGAGGAATACCCATGGAACTGATCCAACTCACTCCGCACTCGGAAGTAGACCCCTCGCAACCCCTCCGAGCCCCCGGCGACATCCTGCTGCACGCCTACCTGATCCCAAGCGCGCTCAACCCCGCCCAACTGGCCCGTCGATCCGGCGTCCCCTCCGATCACATCAAAGCCTTCATCGCCGACACCCACCCCATTACCCCCAAGACCGCGCTGCGCCTATCCCTCGTCTTCGACACCACCGCCTTTTACTGGCTGGCGCTTCAGGCCCGATACGATCTGGAAAGAGCGAAGCCTGCGATCCGCCTATCGTCCTCTCGTTGATTGAGGGCAAGCGCACGACAAACGGGACGGAGGCGGTTAGGTCCCAGCTCCATTGTTCGAGTTCACTGCTTCCGTCCCGTTTGCTTGTGAGCGGACATGGGTTGGCCGGGTTGCGTCAGTTTGGGATTCGCTTGGGGCCTTTCAGCGGAAGCGTTGCCAATTGGGCCTACAATCGCCCGATGGAATATCAACTCGTCATCAAGTTCTGGCGCAAGTCTCTGGCCGACGAGGCCTTCCTCGCAACGATCGAGGGACGGCTGAAGGAAGTCTTGGGCAAGACGGTCGAGCTGGAGGGCTACGATGTGAGCCCGAAAGAGATCAATCTTTTCATGCTCGCGTCCGACCCGCGCCATTCCTTTCGACGCGTGAAGGACGTGCTGGAGGAGTTGGGTATTCTGAGTGGGGTTTCCGCGGCTTTTCGTGTGGCAGGTGGAACCCAGTTCACGTCCATCTGGCCGCTGCGTGCCACGCGCAAGTTCAGGCTGCCGTAGTGGTGCTCGCCCCCTTTGTGAGCAGCGATGCCGGCCAGCGTGCTGCCGCTGGCCCGTCCTCCGAATGCTAAAGTACGCCGATCCCACCATCGCGGTTTTCAAGCATGAGCAGCGACGCTTTCTATCCCATCGGTACACCCGGACAGCCCTGGGGCGCGGCGGAACTGGCGCAATGGCGCGCGCTGCGAGTCAAGCAGCGTAGCTACGCGGACGATGTGCTGCGCGCCATCGAACCGCTGCGCGAGCAGTTCGATGTGGTCGAGTATGGTGCGCTCGATTATGGCGATGAGCACTATCCGCTGGTCTCCCTTCGCAGCCGCGACTGGCGCGAGGATCTGCCGGTGTTGCTGGTGACAGGCGGTGTGCACGGGTATGAAACCAGTGGCGTGTATGGCGCGTTGCAGTTCGTGCAACAGCATGGTCACGACTATGCCGGTCGCGCCAACCTGTTGGTGGTGCCCTGTGTGAGTCCCTGGGCCTACGAGCGGATCAATCGCTGGAATCCCGACGCGCTCGATCCGAACCGCAATTTCCGCAAGGACAGTCCGGCGGGCGAGTCGGCTGCGTTGATGAACCTGTTGGAGCCGTTGCGCGATGTCGTGCTGATGCATATCGATCTGCACGAAACCACCGACTCCGACGAGTCGGAGTTCCGCCCGGCGCTGGCCGCGCGCGACGGCAAGGCATTCGAACCGGGCGAGGTTCCCGATGGGTTCTACCTGGTCGACGACGCCGATCGTCCGCAGCCCGAATTCCAGCAGGCAGTCATCGAAGCGGTGGCGAAGGTCACGCATATCGCGGATGCCGACGCCCGCGGCGAAATCATCGGCTCGCCCTTGCTGTTGCCGGGCGTGATCAAGTTTCCGGTGAAGCAGTGGAGTCTGTGCGCCGGCATCACCAACGCACGCTACGCCACCACTACCGAGGTCTACCCGGACAGCCCGCGCGCCACGCCGCAGCAATGCAACGATGCCCAGGTGGCGGCGGTGCGTGCGGCGGTCGATTACGCGCTGGCGCACCGCACCGTGTGACGCGGCGGCCGGTCCCGATCAACGCTTCTGGTAGGGATGGAAGATGTGGTCCTTTGCTGCCACTTTGACGTGGCATGCATGGCCGCAATCGGAGACGCCGGTCGGGTCGGCCGTGAACATGTCGGTGGGTGCATCGTAGTCGAACAGGGCGTACCCCCAGCCACCGCTCTTGGGGTATTTCTTGCTGTCCTTCTCGATCAGGAAGGCCTGGGTGAATACGTCGGGCACGTCCACCACAAACGGCGCCTCCGTGCTCTTCTTGAACTTCCACTGCAGCTTGGCGATCTTGGAGCCGTCGGGGAAGGGCTTGCCATTGCCCGGGATGCCGGATTTATAGGCGTTGATCATGATCGGGTTGGCGACGATCACCTTCAGCACTTCGTCGGTTCGCGCGGAAGAAACGACCGACCAGTCTTCATAGCCCTTGAAGTCGGAGAACGGAATACCGCTGGGTGATACCAGCGTGTATTTGTCGGCGCTGCGGGCGCCGGCCTTGCCCTTGTCCTGCGCATAGAGCGCCGTTCCGGCCAGGACGGCGAGCACGGCGGCAGCTATCGCGATGGTGAGCTTGCTTGGACGCTTCATGGCTGATCCTCGGTCGTGGACTAGCATGTTGTTCGCGCAGCACTGCTGCACGACAACGCCAGCCCTGCGGGATCCCGCCGCGACGCAGCGCTTCCGCAGGGAGCTTGCCGATGGCAATCCCCTGGTCTGCGATGACAAACCAATAGGCTGGGCAAATCCATAAGACGAAGGTGTCGGCTGTCGCCTCTCCCGGTGCGACACACACGCCGGCGCGCGAGAACCGATACCAAGGTGGGATCGACAGCCTCAAGCGACCGGCGCAGCTTGTAGGGTTAGGCGATGCGGGCACACGACGTCCCTGGCGCCACTCGCGTGCATTCACGCAGCCGCTCGCCCTCTCGAAGCCGGCTCCGACTCGTGCAGATAGGTGGTGAAGCCATCCTTTGCCGGCGGCAGCGCATTGAGCAGCATGAGCGCGCTGACCTGGCCGCGATGACCGATGCCATGGGTAATCACATGCATCAGCATCTCCTCGCGCGACATGCGGCCCGGGGCGCCGTCCGTGAAAGTGAAGTCGATGCGTTCTTCAAGTTGATCGCGGTCGAGTGCCGCGACGTAATCGACGTACTCCCGATCACTGCGCCTGATCTCGTCGGATAGCTGCACCAATGTCGGCAGCTCGTTCGCGTTCGCCGACGGGTAGGCGTGAGGCGTTCGGCGCAGGTGTGCGGCGAAGATGCGGTCGACGATATAGCTGTGGCTCAAGGCCTTGATCGCCAGACCGGTGATTTGGGAACTGGCGTCGAGCTTCGCCAACGCGGTCAATAGCGCGTCGTTCGCCCAGGCCTTGTAGTGGAATAATCGTTGTGTGGTGTCGTGCATATCCCGTCTCCTGAAGACTGTCACTGCGTGCAAGTACACAACACCAAGAATATGAGCGATTATTCGCTTTCGGTACTCGCATTGGTGGCGCATCAAGATGACGCGAAAACCACTCACCAAGCCCCGGAAAACCGCCTCGCAGGAGCGCTCGCGGGCCACCGTCGACGCGTTGGTGGAAGCGACCGCTCGCATTCTGGTCAAGGAAGGCTTCGACAAAGCCAGCACCAACCACATCGCCGAGGTGGCGGGCGTGAGCGTCGGCTCGCTCTATCAATATTTCCCCACCAAGGAGGCGTTGGTCGCCGCCGTAGTCGAGCGCCATCAAGAGGAGATCACGCAGACGGTGCGGGGCGAACTTGCGGATGTGCTGGCCCAGCCGGTGGAGAAAGCCGTGCGCATGCTGGTCGAAGTCGCCGTGCGGGCGCACCGCGTCGACCCCAGGCTGCATCGCGTGGTGGCGGAGCAGCTTCCGCGCGTGGGTGAGCTGGAGAAGCTGGCGACGTTCAATCGCGAGAATTTCACGCTGTTCCGCGCGTACCTGGAGAACCATCGGGACGAGGTGCGCGTCGATGATCTGGAGCTGGCGTCGTTCGCCTGCGTGACGACCATCGAGGCGTTGACGCACAACGCGGTCCTGCATCACGCGAAGGCGATGCCGGACGAACGGATGGACAAGCTTATCGACGAGGCCACTCGCCTTGTCACTCGCTATCTGCTGGGATAGCCGCGCTTACTGGCGATTGATTCGTTCGATGATCCGGCGGAGGTGCGCGAGATCGGTTTTGGAAAGCTCCCGCACGGCGGTGGGCGCTTCATCGCGTACCGAGCGGTGAGCCAAATCGACCAGCTTGCGGCCCGCCGGTGTGATCGAGACGAGTTTTGCGCGCCGGTTGTCCGGATGCGGATGGCGCTCGACCAGGCCGCGATCCTCAAGGGCGTTGACGGCGACCGTGGTGGCCGGCGCGTCGCTATCGGTCATATCGGCAAGCTGCTTCAAGGTGAGCGGCGCATCGAGGAGCCGCTTCAAGACGCGCACGCGGCTGAAGGGGAGGCCGGTGGCCACGCTCACTTTCCGGCGCCATTCGCCGCGGGTTTCCCACACCATCGCCACCAGCACCTGCCAGATGCTGTCGGCTTCCTTGTTGCTGTTTGCATCTTTGGTCAAGCTGTCGCTCCGGTTGGTGCTTCTTCCAGCAGGTGCGCCGCGTGGCGGGTGGTGTCGCGCGCCCAGCGCGTGTTGGACAGACAGGCCAACAGCAGTACGGTAACGCCGCCGCCGCTCACCAGCCACCAGAACGGATGCGAGGCTTCCGCAAAACCGCTGTGAATGTGCGTACCCAGGATGGTACCGGCAAGGGCCACGCCCAGCGACGCACCGATCTGCCGGCTGGTGGAAGCCACCGCTGCCGCCAGCCCCGACTGGGCCTTGGGCATGCCCGACACCGCCGTATTGGTGATCGGCGCATTCACCATGCCGAAGCCGACGCCGAACAACGCGTAGTTGAACAACAGGATCGGCAGCGGCGTGGTGGCCGTCAGCTGCGTCATGATCAGCGCGCTGACGATGGTGGCGCTGCCGGAAACCAGCAACGAGGGAAGCGTGCCGTGCGTACCCACCAGCCGCCCGGAGAGCGGCGAGCAAAGCATGGTCGCCAGCGCGAGCGGCAAGGTGCACAAGCCGGTGTGGAACGCCGACAGGCCACGCACTTCCTGCAAGTACAGCGCATTGAGGAAGAGAAAGCCGGAGAACGCCGAGAAGCTGCACACCGCGATCAGGGTGGCGCTGCTGAAGGGTGCGCTGCGAAAGAAACGCACGTCGATCAGCGGCTCATGGCGCCTGGGTTCGTAGACAAGCAAGGCGATCAGCGCCAGCGCGGCGGTGGTGAACAAGCCGACGATGGTGGTCGAACCCCAGCCTGCATGCGGGCCTTCGATCACCGCATAGGTCACCGTGGCCAGGATGACGAACACTAGCAGCTGCCCGAGCGGATCCACGCGGCGCGGACGTGGTGCCTTGGATTCGGGGATATAGCGCGCAGCCAGCACCATCGCGGCGATTCCCACGGGCAGGTTGACCCAGAAGATCGAGCGCCAGCCGATGGTCTCGGTGAGCGCGCCGCCAATCACCGGACCCAATGCCATCGAGATGCCCGCGACGGCGCCCCAGACGCCGATGGCGCGTGCGCGCTCCTTCGGTTCGTGGAAGGTATTGGCGATGATCGACATGGCGACCGGATTGAGCATCGTCGCACCCAGCGCCTGCAGGATGCGAAAGGCGACCAGGCCCTGGACACTGGGCGCCACGCTGCACAGCAGCGAGCCCAGCGTGAACAGCGCCATGCCGATCTGGAAGACGCGGCGCCGCCCGAACCGGTCGGCCATCGAGCCGGCCAGCATCAACAGGCTCGCCACCACCATGGTGTAGGCATCGATCACCCATTGCAGCCCCGAGATAGACGCATGCAGGTCTTGCCGGATCGAGGGCAGCGCGACGTTCACGATGGTGACGTCCATCGCCACCATCAGCAGGCTCAGGCAGCAGATACCCAGGATGAGGTTCGGATGGGCCGCGGGCCGGCCGGTGGTGCCAATAGTTGTTTTCATACAACTATTGTTGATCAACAACCTTTTGGCGTCAACGGGCCGGTCAGCGCAGATCGGCGCGCAGCTCGCGCACGCCCCGCCCAAGGCGTTGACGCAGCAGGGTGCGCAAGGTGGCGCCGTCGATGTAACCGACCTCGGCCGCGATGGCATCGATGTCCATGCCGCTGCCGTGAAGCAGGGATTGCGCGCGTTCGACGCGAAGGTCCTGGAAATAATCCAGCGGCGACTTGCCCAGCACGGCCTGGCAACGGCGTTGCAACGAACGCGCGCTGGTGGCCAACGCAGCGGCGGCCTGCTGCAACGAGAAACCCTGCTTGAGGTGATCGCGTGCCCAGCGTTCAAAACGGAGAATGAGCGGGTCGGCCTGGGCCAGGTGATTGGGAATGATGTAAAGCGCCTGCGTCGTGCGAATGTCGGCGAGCAGATAGCGCGACACCAGCGCGGCCAGCTCCGGGCTGGCTTTGCGGATCAGCCAGAGCGTGAGATCGAGATGCCCCATCGCCGCGCCCGCCGTCACGCCGATATCGGTGGGCACCAGCATGCGCGACTCGTCGAGCAGCACGTGCGGGTAGCGCTGCCGGAATAGCGGCGCCAGCCACCACGTCGTGGTGGCCTCGCGATGATCGAGCAGTCCCGCTTCCGCCACCACAAACGTGCCGATGCACGATGCCGCGATCTGCGCGCCCTCGGCATGCCATGCAAGCAACTGGGCCTTGGCCTGCCGGATATCCGGGCGCGCCAGGGCCGGCACCAGCAGCTCCGGCGTGCCGGTGCCCAACGCGGGCACGATCACCCAGTCCGGCTTGAGTGCCGGCGTGATGGCCTGCACCGGGATCGAAAATCCCTGGCCCGTCCGGACCTTCTTCCGCACGCCGACGATCGACACCTCGAAGCGCGGCGTGCCGCCCATCTGCAGCGCGGAGAAACGGTTGGCGATGGCGAATGCGTCCAGTGCCACGGTGAGGCCGGTGTCGAACAGACCCTCGAGCGCGAGGATGGCGATGCGCATGGCGTAAATGGCTTTAAAGTTGTCATTTACGACAATACCCCTTTGCCCGCCCGGCGACTAGATTTCGCCCCGTTGCACAACGCAATGCTTGTCCCAACGAGGAGATCACCCATGAAAGTTTTCGCTATCGGCACGATCACCAGCCCGCCCACCGCGGAACAACAGCAGCAGATCATGCCCAAGGAGGTTCCCCATACCTTGCAGCTTTACCTCGACGGCAAGATCGAGCAGTTCTGGTTTCGCCAGGACCGGCCCGGCGTGATCTTCCTGATGAGCGTGGCGTCGGTGGAGGCGGCCAAGGCCGAGGTGGACCGGCTTCCGCTGACGGAAGGCGGCTTCATGACCTTCGAGCTGATCCCGGCCGGCCCACTCGCTCCGCTCGGTCGCCTGATCCAGGGCGGTTGAACGCGGCGACGCAGAACGGTGGCAGCGGAAGGATGCTCCGTTTGGAGGGGCATCCTTCTACGTGCGCTGCGTGGCACTTTCGATGGCTGCAAGCGGGCCCGCTTCGTCTAATCTATGCGCCCCTTTTGCATGCCTTGATGTGCCCGATGAATCTGCGTTCCGCCGCTGTATCGCTGTTGCTCTTGTTGTGTGTGGCCTCGTCGACGGCGGTTGCCGGCGGGCCGTTGAAACATCGCGTCCGCGTCGGCTCCTATCGGGTCGAGCGGGATGTCACGCCGGGTCGCAACAAGATCGTGGGCACCTTGACCAATGTCAGCCACACACCGGTTCACACGGCGAAAGTTCGTTTCAGGTTGTTCGATGCCAAGGGGCATGCGGTGGGCCAGGCCGTGGATGAAGTGCACGACCTGGGCGCGGGTCAGACGTGGAAGTTCCATGCGCGGGCGCGCGGCAACGTGAGCCGGGCCAGGCTCGTGAGCGTCGAGGCGAGATAACCGGCGCATTGGGTTGGCGACCGTGAAGCGAGGAAGATGCACCCCTGGCGCGAATGCGCGACCATGGCAAGGCATCGCCTCACTGTCCGGTTTCCCCAACCCAAAGGAGTTGCGCATGAAGATGTCCCTCTCGTTCCTGCTGCTGATGGCCTCCCTCAGTCCCGCACTGGCGCTCGCCCAATCCGGCGGATGCGATGCCAAGCGGCAGTCGATCGAAAACGAGATTGCCTATGCGCAGGACCACGGCAACACCGCCCGCGTGCAGGGGCTGCAGAAGGCACTTGCCGCGGTGAAGACGCACTGCACGGATGCTTCCTTGCGCAGTGCGGCCGGGCAAAAGGTGGCCAAGGCCCAGGAAAAGCTGCAGGACCGTCAGCACGAACTGCAAGCCGCCAAGGACCAGGGCAAGAGCGCGCAGAAGATCGCCGACCGCCAGCGCAAGGTCGACGATGCGCACGCCGACTTGCAGCAAGCCATGATGGACGCCGAACAGATGCCGTGATGGCTGATCGCACTCCGTGAGGCCTCGGCATGTCCGAGGCTCCAGGTGACGTGATCAGGAGTGCACGCGCCGCCACACGACTTCGCCATGCGCGCCTTCGGAGGCGCCGCTGGTCGGCTTGGCCACGGTATAGGTGAGCTCGTCGCCGTTGATGGTGTAATGCGAGTCGCCGTTCTTGCCGTCCCAGTTCGGGAACGATGCGCGCAGGATCTGGCTGTGCATGACCATGCCGCTGGCGCTCACGTGGCCAAAGTGCGCGTTGCTGTCCATCGACGCGGCGCGGTATTCGTCAGGCGTGCCCTTGGATTTGTCGTTCGCCGCGAATGGCATGCGCTGGGCGCGCACGATCTGCATCATGTAGTCGCCCTGCGCATCGATCAGCCACATGCCTTCGGGATGGGGGCCATAGAGCTCCACGCGGTGTCCATCGGGATAGACGTTGTCGCAGCGGACCAGCGTCCACGCGCCGATCAATTCCTTCGGCACCGGGCCGTGGTCGGCAGGTTTCATCATCGCGTCCTGGGCGGGCGCGGCTGCCAGGACCGATGAGCTGAGCAAAAGCGCGAGGACGGAGGCGAGCAGGGCGGGTTTGGCGTGTGACATGGACATGGCGACACCTTGCGTGGAGTGGGGTGTCCGGGATCGTCCCCGTCCCGCGCCATTTTGATAATAGGCCTGGATCTTTATTGACCTTCAAATGGCATTTGAAGATGATCCGGCCTGTGACCCGCCGTCAGGACTGGACCTCATGAACCGCTTCAGCGACATGCAGCTCCTCGTGGACGCGGCCGATCTGAGCAGCCTCTCGGCCGCCGGGCGTCGGGCGGGACTCTCGCCTGCCGCTGCCAGTGCTTGCGTGCAACGCGTCGAGGCGATGCTCGGTGCGCGTCTGTTCGAGCGCACCACGCGCCAATTGCGACTGACCGACGAAGGCCGCATCTATATCGCGTCGTGCCGGGTCGCCATCGAGACCATGCGCGAAGCGGAGCGTGCCGTGCGCAGCGGCACCGACGCCGTCAGTGGCACGCTGCGGGTGTCCTCGCCATCGGACCTGGGGCGCAACCTGCTGGTGGATATCCTCGACCAGTTCATGACCTTGCACCCGGACGTGCGCGTCGTGCTCACCTTGTCCGATTCGTTGTCGCGCTTCGTGCCCGACGATATCGATGTGGCCATTCGGGTGGGGAAACTGCAGGACAGCGAGCTGGTTGCACGTCATCTGGCCGATAGCTGGCGCGTGGTGAGCGCATCGCCGGCTTGCATCGAAGCGCATGGCTTGCCCGAACATCCCGAAGATCTCGCCGAGCTGCCCACGCTGGTGCTCACCACCAACGCGGGCCCACGTAATGAATGGCGGCTGGGCGATACGGTGGTGCGGGTACGGCGATACCACGAAAGCACCGACAGCGAAGTGATACGCCGCTGGGCCGTGTTGGGTCGCGGTTTTGCCTATCGCCAGCTGTGGGCCGTGGCGACGGATGTGCGCGAAGGTCGCCTGAAGCTGATCAACGCTCCCGCGTGGTCCGCGCCTGCGCCGATCCACGCGATGTATCACCCCAACGCATTCCAGCCGCCACGCGTGCGCCGCTTCGTCGACTTCCTGCACGCCGAAATGCAGCGACGACTTCCTACCGATGAAGCCGTTGCATTTGCATCGTCGCGATGATGACGCCGGGCGCTGGCGTTGCCATGCATTCATTTCGCAGGCGTTTTCAATCGATCCTTGATGAATCGGCCGTAAGTGTCACGAGCGCGTTCACACAGACTTGAACAGTCCGTCGGCTGGCCCGGCCACACCATGCCGCGCCAACCGAAGGAGTGTTCACCATGATCAAGCGCGTACTGCCCCTAACGATCGGAACGTTGATAGGACTGTCGATGACCGCTGCGGTGTTTGCGCAGGACATGCCCGCCACCGCACGCTCCGCCAGCGCCACGCAAACAACCGAGACCACCACTACAGTCACCACCTGGACGAGCCAGCCGCCCACGGGTGCCTTGACCGAGGACGCCATCAAGACCTCGATCGCCAACGCCGGCTACAAGGAAGTGAAGGACCTGAAGTTCAAGGATGGCGTGTGGCGCAGCGAAGCCCGCGGCGGCAACAAGAAGTGGGTCAAGCTCGCGGTGGGGCCGGTGAACGGCAAGGTGTATCCCGCCGATGCGCCGTCCAAGCTCAACGAGAACGAAGTGACCGCACAGCTGGCCACGGCCGGTTTCCAGAACGTCAAGCACGTGAAGTTCGAAGAAGGCCTGTGGAGCGCCGATGCCAAGAGCCGCGGCGGCAACGCGGTGAACGTGCTGGTCGATCCCACCGATGGCAGCGTGGTGGCCCGATCGCACGATTGACATCGCTCACCTGCGATAGTGGAAGCGAGGCCCGGCGCGGGATCGTGCCGGGCCTTGTGCTTTGTGCGGGCGGATATTGAATACCGGGCGTAGAATCCCTATGGATGAATGCGTTCAACCCAAGGGACCTCATGAGCGACCAGGCTATTTCAACGCCAAACGCAGTTTCCATCCGAGCGATCAGCAAGACCTATCAAAGCGGCTTCCAGGCGTTGAAGGCCGTCGACCTCGACATTCGACGCGGTGAGATCTTTGCGCTGCTTGGCCCGAACGGCGCGGGCAAGACCACCCTGATCAGCATCGTCTGCGGCATCGTCAGGCCCAGCGGCGGCGCCGTGCTGGTGGATGGCCACGATGTGCAGCGCGACTATCGCGTCACCCGCTCGAAGATCGGCCTGGTGCCGCAAGAGCTGTCCACCGATGCATTCGAGACGGTGTGGGCCTCGGTGCGTTTCAGCCGTGGCCTGTTCGGCCGCGAGCGGAACGACGCTCACATTGAAAAGGTCTTGCGCGATCTGTCGCTGTGGGACAAGAAAGACGCCAAGATCATGACCTTGTCCGGCGGCATGAAGCGTCGCGTGCTGATCGCCAAGGCGCTGGCGCATGAGCCCAGCATCCTGTTCCTGGACGAACCCACGGCCGGCGTCGACGTGGAGTTGCGCCATGACATGTGGGAGATGGTGCGCAAGCTGCGCGAGACCGGTGTCACGGTGATTCTCACCACGCACTACATCGAGGAGGCCGAAGAAATGGCCGACCGCGTAGGCGTGATCACGCGCGGCGAACTGATCCTGGTGGAAGAGAAGGATGTGCTGATGCGCAAGCTGGGCAAGAAGCAGCTGTCCATCACGCTGCAGACGCCGATGCAGGCGCTGCCAGAAGGACTGGATGCCTCCGGTCTGGCGCTGGCCGACGACGGCGCCACACTGATCTATACGTTCGATGCCCAGAGCGAAGACACCGGCATCGCCGAACTGCTGCGCAAGCTGGCCGAGCGCGGCGTGGATTTCAAGGATCTGCATACATTGGAAAGTTCACTCGAAGACATCTTCGTCAGCCTCGTGCGGGGTGCGCCATGAACCTTCCCGCCATTCGCGCCATCTACCGCTTTGAGATGGCCCGCACCTTCCGCACCCTGACCCAGAGCATCGTGTCGCCGGTGTTGTCGACGTCGCTGTACTTCATCGTGTTCGGCACCGCGATCGGTTCGCGCATGGGCGAGATCGGCGGCACCAGCTACGGCGCTTTCATCATTCCGGGCTTGATCATGCTGTCGCTGCTCAACGAGAGCATCTCCAATGCCTCGTTCGGCATCTATCTGCCGAAGTGGTCGGGCACCATCTATGAGTTGCTCTCCGCACCCGTGTCGCCGGTGGAGGCGGTGCTTGGCTATGTCGGGGCGGCCGCTTCCAAGTCCGTGATGCTCGGGCTGCTGATCCTGGTGACGGCGCGTTTCTTCGTGCCATACAGCATCCTTCATCCGGGCTGGATGATCGTGTTCCTGCTGCTTACGGCAGTCACCTTCAGCCTGTTCGGTTTCATCATCGGCCTGTGGGCGGACGATTTCCAGAAGCTGCAGGTGATTCCGCTGATGGTGGTCACGCCGCTGACCTTCCTGGGTGGCGCGTTCTATTCCATCGGCATGCTGCCGCCGTTCTGGCAGAAGGTGGCGCTGTTCAATCCGGTGGTCTACCTGATCAGCGGATTTCGCTGGAGCTTCTACGGCCACTCCGACGTCAATGTCGTGCTTAGTGCAGGCATGACGCTGGGCTTCCTGCTGCTGTGTGCGTTTGCTGTCGCGTGGATTTTCCGGACGGGGTACAAGTTGCGTTCCTGACAGCCCCCGGATCTCGACGAGACCGCCTATTTCGTCATTCCGGCGCAGGCCGGAATCCAGTGGACTCTGTGTCGAGTTTTCGCGAGGCCCTGGAAGCACGGATAGGCGCCGCGACAACCTCGCGTGGTCGCCACTGGATTCCGGCCTGCGCCGGAATGACGGTGATGGGAATGAGCGTCGCTGAAAATTGCGGCCTTTCGAGCGCGCCTTCAGCGGAATCGCCCACGCGATCACACGATTGAAACACCCCAAGCAGTGCCCTCTAACGATGCGACGCATGAAATTGCGTCGCATCGTTAGAAGCTGCTTCCACTCTTCGGCCTATGACTGACGTTGCACCGTCAATCCGCCACCGCGTATTCGCTTCGACGCCGCAGTGAAGGACAGGCCGGTGGATGCCCGCCAGGACCGTGGCAGACCACGATGGCCGAAGCGGCGGCCAACGCAGCGTGATCGAACACATGGCTCTTGCCGACATCGGGCGGCGTCATGCCGAGCCGGTAGAGCATTTCGCGCATCACATGCACCTTGGCATTCCTGCGCGTGGCGTGGGTGTTGTAGGTGAAGCTGATGGTGGTGGACGCCTCGTTGCTGGTCTCGACCATGTGCGGACTGGTCAGCGGCATGTAGACGCCCATGCCGGGCCTGAGTTCGAACACGTGGGCCCGCTGCCGGAACTCGTCATGCCACAGCGTCCGGCTCAAGTCGTGGCGCAGGTGGAAGCAGTCGCGGGCACGCTCGCTGCAGACGTCGGTATCGTCGGGATCCCAGACGTAGACGGTCTTGGTGCCGCGCACCTGCAGCAGCAGTACGTGGCTGCGGTCGATGTGGAAAGGCGTGGCCGTGTTCGGCGACGCGGAGAAGATCCAGCCTGCCCGGTAGTACAGGCCGGGATCCTTCCGCTCGATCTGCGGCTTGATCGGATTGATGACCGAATCCACCAGCTCGCGATAGAGCGGGTCCGCCTGGATATGTCGCAACAGCACCCAGGCCTTCGCCGCGCTGATGTCGCGTAGCGAGTCGACCGCCGACTTGCTGGTCGGAAACAGCGTGGCGGCATCGTCGAAGTCGGTCCCGGCGGTGACGTTGCTGCTGAAGGCGTACCAGCGCTTGGTGCCCCGGCAACGCTTGCCCAGCTCCACCAGCTGATCGGTCTGAAGCAGGGGATGATCCGTCAACGTGTGCTTGAACGGCTGGATGCGCCATGGATCGAAAGCAGCCCAATCCATGTCGATGATCGGCATCGCTGTGTCTTTCATGAGCGCCCTAGAAGTACTCGCGAATGAACGCATCGCGAGTGATCGAACCGCCCCTGTTGCACTCATTTATACGCCGGCATCCGGGCGCGCAGCAGACGTCTGAAAGCCATAGCCGATGCAAGAAAATGCGCTTGAAACGGGTCCGGCGATCTTCAGCGCAAGAGATTGCTGCGCGGTTCCAAGCGCGAAACAGCCGCGAAGAAAGTTGCGTTGTGATTCAACCGCGTCACAGTTCCGCGCGTTCGACGAACGCGCCTTTTCAAGGCGTGCGCGACTTGGCCTTGCTGCGCTTGCGAGGGCTGGCGGCGCGAGGTGCCTCGCTGCTCGACGACAGGCTGCCGTTGATCTGCTCGACCCACGACAATGCATCGATGTACGACAGGAACTGTTGCAGGTAGCCGGGCGAGAGTTCGCGCATCAGTCCGATCGAGCGGTGCACCAGCGCGCCCGAGTTCAGCGGGCCCGCGTTCTCGGGCACCTGCTCCAGCGACTGCCGCAACTGGCTGCCGGTGCGAACGGCGGACCAGATCTTCTTGAACTCGGCGAGTGTTTCCAGCGTCGGATAGCTGGAGGAGGGCGGCGTTACGTTGTGTGCCGCGAGTATGCGGTCCCGCGTCGCCGTGGAAAGGGCGATGTGTTCAAGCAGTTCGACCAGCGCGCCACGGCCGGCTGCTGGCGCAGCGTTGGCGCTGCCGGCGGTGG
This sequence comes from Dyella kyungheensis, assembly GCF_049913195.1. Lineage (GTDB taxonomy): Bacteria > Pseudomonadota > Gammaproteobacteria > Xanthomonadales > Rhodanobacteraceae > Dyella > Dyella kyungheensis. The sequence continues at coordinate 470,126 of NZ_CP183983.1, forward strand.
CGGCTTTCTCGAGATCGCCGGCATAGCTGTCGATCAGCGCGGCCAGCTTGTCGTCCAGCAGGCGTCGCACCTCGCCCTCATGATTCGCCGCGCGCCGTTCCAGCGCGTCCATCCGCTGGAAGCGAACCGGGTCCAGGCGATCTGCCTGTTGTTCGCGCCATGCATCGAGCACGGCGCGGGCAGGCGTGCCGCTAGGGCTCATGGGACGCCACGTTGGAAGTCGACGGCTTCGGGATGGGCGCTATCTCCACGCGGCGATTCTTCGCCCGCCCTTCGTCGTTGGCGTTCGTGCTGACCGGTTGTTCCGAACCGAACGCTGCCGCGAATACGGACGATGCGGGGACGCCTTCGGCGATCAAGGCGCGCGTCACCGTCAGTGCGCGCTCAGCGGAGAGTTCCCAGTTGTCGGCGAACTGGTGGTTGCCATCGCGTACCTGGCGATCATCGGTGAAGCCGCTGACCATCAGGATCTCGTCGCGCGACTTCAGATAGCCGGCGAGCGGAGCGGCCAGGCTCTTCAACACCTCTTGCCCCTCGGGTTGCAACTGATCGGAGTTGAGCGCGAACAGCACGCTGCCGCGGATGCCGATGCGGCCGTTGACCAGGGTGACGCGGCCCGCCGCCAACGGTACCGCCAACGCCTGTTCCAGCGTCTGGCGACGCTGCGCTTCGGCCTGTCGCTGCTTCACTTCCTCGTCCAATCGGCTGGAGAGCTGCAGCTGCACGGCGATCACGCCGACCAGGATCAGCACGAACGCACCCAGCAGCACCGACATCAGGTCGCCGAACGCGGCCCAGATCGGTGCGCTGGACTCGGCTTCGCCGTCCATGTCGTCGATCATGCGATCTCGGTCCCGGCCGGTGCGTGCTGACTGGCGAGCTGCTGCATGTCCTCGATGATCTGCTTCTGCGACAGCATGCTGAGGTCGATGACTTCCCTGGCCTGCGCCACGTAGTAAGCGAGCTGCTCGTCGCTGCGCACCACCGATTTGTCGAGCGCGCCGGCGATCTGTTCGAGGCGTTCCATCAGCGCTTCATTCGACTGGCCGAACGACTGCACGGCCGAGCTGAAGGCATCGCCCAGGCTGGCCACTTCGACGGCGCTGCTGGTGAGCTGCGCGGCCACGGCGCCGAGCTTGCCGGTTTCCGCTTCGACGTGATCGGTGAAGCGTGTGCTGACGCGTTCCAGCAGATCGGCCGAGGTGACCACCAGGGCATCGACCGCTTCGCGCTGTTCGGTGGAGGCGTGGTTCACGGCGTCGAGCAGCGTTTCCAGCGTGGCCAGCAGACGGCTGCGCTCTTCCAGCATGGCGGTATCGCGCACCATGCTTTCGGAGAGTTTCTGGCGCAGTTCGGCCACCACTTCGGCCGCGGCCTTCGGCGCTTCCGATGCCGCCTGCACGAGTCGGGAGATCTCGGCGATGGTTTCGCTGGCGTGTGTCTGCGTCTGCGCGGAGATATCGCCGGCGGTGCGCGCCAGCGTGTCGCAGATCTCCCGCTGCTGATCCGCTGCCTGTTGGCCGGCCTGCTGCCATTGCTGACCCAGCGTGGCGCCCATCGCGCCCAGCGTCTGTGTCCAGGTGGACAGTCGTTCCTCGTCGCGCGAGGCGAGCGTGCTCTGCAGATCCGCATGCGACTGGTTCACCGTGCGGACCAGCGACGTCGCGTGCTGCTCGAAGTTCGTTGCGGCCTCGGCCCATGCCTGCTGGTTGCGCGCCGCCAGCGCATCGTTGGCCGCCTGCTGCTGGGACAGCGTCTGCGTCCAGGCCTGCGCCATGCTGCCGGCGGTGGCATCCAGTTGCGCCGTCACGTTCTCGAGCAGGCCGGTCGAGCGCTGTTCGAAGGTTGCGCTGAACTTATCCAGCGTGTGGCGCAGGTCGAGCGAAAGCGTTTCGTTGGTGCGGCGATGTTCGGCCAGCGCCTCGTTCCAGAGGCCGGCCACGGTGGTCGTGGTCGTTTCGAATCCAGCCGAGAGTGCGCTGAGCTGCTGCTGCACGGCCTGCGTGACCTGATCGTGGAGCGTCGACGTTTCGCGCGCGATGCCTTCCATGGTCGACGCCATGATGGGCTGCAGGGCCGCCGAGGCCGCGCGGGCGCTTTCGGCCACGCTGTCCTTCAACGAAGCTTCCACCGACGAGGCGAGGCGCGTGTAGGTGGCCTCGGTGCGAGCGTGGAACGCTTCATGGCTGGCCAGCTGGCGTTCGCTGGCGTCGATGCTCTGCTGTTCGATGGCCGTCATCATCGCCTGCAGGCGATCGACCAGGGTCGGCATCAACTCGGTCTGCTGCTGCAGGAGCTTGAACGCCTGCTCGCGCTGATGGTGCTTGGAGTACACGCGCAGGCTGCTGGCGGACTGCGCATCGAGCAACTGTACGGCCTGCAGTCGTTCGCGCCGGCACAGGGCGGACAGCAGCCCCAGCATGGCCGAGCTGGCCACGCCGGCAATCGAGGTGCCGAACGCGAAGCCCAGGCCCTTCACGGGCGCGGCCAGCGATCCGCGCATGGCCTGCAGATCAGTGGCGCTTTCCAGCGCGATGCCGGTGCCTCGCAGCGTCGCCATCATGCCCAGCAGGGTGCCGAGCATGCCAAGCAGCACCAGCAGGCCCACCAGGTAGGGCGTCAGTGCCGGCACCGGCATGGCCACGCGTTCGCCTTCGATGCGCAGGCGCGCGGCGTTGCGCACGCTGGGATGCAGATCGCGGAGCCAGTCGGAGAGACTCGATGGCGTCGCGGACAAATCCGTCACGGCCCGCGTGAGCGTCGCCGTAGCCTGGCGATAGCGATACAGCTCCATCGCGCCAGCGAGATAGCAGGCGCCAATCAGCCCCGCGACGGCCGCGCCCAGCGGGTTGGAACCGACATAACCGGCACCGATCCAGCACACGGCGATCAGGCCAATCGCGAACACGGCGAGATGTAGAAGATTCTTGAACATGACTACCCAGTTAGCGGGTTCGAAGCGCTGCAAGCAGCCCTTCGACCGGTTGAAAACGAACATCCAGTTCGGCGAGCAACACGCTTTGCATGTCCCTGCGAAATACGTCGAGCCAGGCGCCGGGCGTTGCCGCCGGCGCACTTTCGCTGGCCTGCGCATCGGCCAGCGTTTTAAGTTCCGCCTCGCGCAGGCGTTCGAAATGTTGTCCCAGCACGCCCGGCACCGATGCCAGCAGCATCTGTTCGCGCGGGCTCAGGGCGCGTTCCATCACGGCGTCCACCGCCGCGAGCTGGGCCATCGGGGCGCTCTTTTGCGCCAGCATGTCGCGCAGGCGGCCGCGCAGATGGCCGGTGGTGGCCAGCATCTTTCGCTGCAAGGCGAGGTAGCGCTGGCGAAACGGGGTGTAATCGCCCGTCTCACGTGCATCGCTTTCCTCGGTGAAAGCGCGATCCCCGGCAATCGCCAACGCCAGCGAGCTGCGCGTGCGGGCGCACTCGTCCTCCTCGCTGTCGCCGAAGCCCGGGGCACCGTTTTCGGTCGAGTGCTCGCCATCGAGCACCGTGGACAGCGCGACCGCGTGCGTCCAGTCCAGCCAATGGCTCAGCCGGTCCGACAGCGATGATTTGGATGAGGCAACGTCAACGTCCGTCAGGCGTGCAAGCAAGCGAATGAACGTCGGGCCACGGACTGTCGTCCAATGAGGTGCTGGCACGATCACGACTGGTCAAAAAACGGTCATTTTACACGGTAGGGGCTCGGGGGCGCCTGTTTGGTGCGGGCGTGGGGCAGGGCGATCAGGCCGCATTCCGCCGGCTTGCGCGCCTCAGGCGGCGCGAACCCTGCCGCATGGGCGTCTCAGTCCGCGCTGGAACGACGGAAAAAGACAACTTTCCGCTCTCGGGCCCGCACTCACGGAACGCTGGAGCCTTTTCACTGGGCGCCTGAAGTCTCCGGGACACCCGACGTGCCGCACCGGCCAGGCGGGCGATCGGCGCCAGGCGCCGGATAAGCGATGAGTCGCGAGGGTAGACGAAGACGTGCATACCGGAGAGCAGTACCACCAGTTCATGCTGGCCTCGCCACGAGTCCAGCTTGTGCGCGACCGCTTTCAGGAGCTGGCGCTGAGCCTGTTGCCGCCGGGTGCCAGCGTGCTCGATTTCGGCGCGGGTACCGGCATCGATGCCAAGGTGTACGCGGCCAAGGGCCATCCGACGTACGTCTACGAGCCTTCAGAGGCGAATTCAGGCTACCTGGCGCTGCATTGCCGCGAGGAGATCGAGCGCCAGGCCATCGCTGCCGTGAGTTCGCCGCTGGACTGCAGGGTGCACGCGGTGACGGCGAATTTTGCGGTGCTCAACCACATTCCTGACCAGGACGCGCTGTTTGAGCAGCTGTCGCGCGTGGTTCGTCCGGGCGGCTTCGTGTTGGCCAGCATGCTCAACCCGTACTACCTCGCCGATGCGCGTTACGCGTGGTGGCGCGCGAACCTGCTCCATCTCCTTCGCCGCGGCCATTATGCGGTGGACAGCGAGAGTCGCATCCATCGCTTCGCGCCGCGCGTCGTGGCGCGCGCGGCCATGCCGCACTTCCAGCTGGAGCGCGTGCTGCCTCGCGGTCTGGGCCTGGCCAACCAGCTCTATCTGTTCCTGTTGCTGCGGCGGCGCTGACATGTGGAAAGACTGGGTCAGGCCGTTCGTGCGCCCCTTGCCGCAATGGTCGACGATTGCGGTGGCGCCGTCGCAACAGTCTGTCGCGGCCACCTTGCGCTGGAACGATGAAACGGCCGATGTCACCGCCGATCATGCGGTGGCGTCGCTCAAGCCGCTGACGATCGTGACCAGCATCGATGCGGGCCCGTCAGCCGTGATCGAATACCGCGATCGCAGCACGGGCCAGATCCTGGGTACGTTGCAACTGGCGAAGACCACGCAGCTTGCCATCGAGCAGAGCTCGCTCACCCTCTACCGCGTCGAGGCGGGCGAGCATCGTTGTCTGCGCTGGCCGCATCGTCCGTGGAATACGTGGCTGCAGAACCGCCTCATGCGCAAGCACCCTTCCGCGCAGCACGCCCTGATGGCGCCTCAGGCGGTGCAGCAGCTGATGATTGCGTATCTGTGTCCGCGCCCCGTGGTGCTGGTGTCGGTGCAGGCGGAAGGCCACCAGAACATCTTCCCGATGGATCTGATTGGCCCATTGGAACGCAGCGGCTTCTATACGCTGGCGCTGCGCAGCACCAACGTCTCCGCCCCCTTCATGCGCCAGACCCGCCGGGTTGCGCTGTCGAGCATGCCTGCCAGCATGAAGACTGCCGTCTACGCGCTCAGCGCGCATCACAAGCGGCCGCTGGACGATTGGAACGAGGTCCCGTTTCCCGTGCGTCCCTCGCGGGAGTTCGCCATTCCCTCGGTGGCAGAGGCGCTGTGCGTGCACGAGTTGGGCATCGTGCACAGCCAGGAGTTCGGGTCGCACACGCTGTTCGTGGGGCGCATCGCGTCGGCCGAAGAGAAATGCGAGGGCGTGCAGTTGCATCACACGCCGGCGTATTACCAGATGTATCGGCGGCGGCAGGCGATGGGGTTTGCCGAGGTTTGAGGAGTAGGGATAGCTGCCCGTTGCCGGCAAACATGTGGGAGCGCACTTGTGCGCGACAAGCCACGCTGGGATGTGCCGCTCCGTCGGTTTGTCGCGCACAAGTGCGCTCCCACAGAAAAGCTCAAACGTTCCCGCGAGCACCCGCCCCTCACCCCGCAGGGGAGAGGGAGAAGTGCAAGGCGCGGGCTAGGCGCTCACCAGCGATAGCGCGCCGACACCGTGATCTCCCGCGGATACCCGTAATAGCACCAGATCGCGCTATTGCACGCACTGACGTAATTGCGATCGAACAGGTTGGAGGCGGTGACCTGGAAGCGCCACCGTTCCACGTCATAGTGCGCATTCGCATCGAACAACGTATAGCCGCCCGTGCGGAACTGATTGAACGCGTCGCCGTAGTGCTCGCCGATGAAGCGCACGCCGCCGCCGAAGCCCAGCCCTGCCAGCACGCCTTCGTGCACGTTGTAATCGGCCGACAGCGACGCCTGCTGCTTTGGCACCAGGGCCACTTCCTTGCCCAGCGTCGCGTCGTTCGCATGCGTCACCTTGGCGTCGGTGTAGGCATAGGCGGCGGTCATGTTCAGGTGGTCGGTCAGCGCGACATTCGCTTCCAGCTCCGCGCCGCGCGTGCGCGTCTGGCCCTGCTGCAGCGAAAAGAACAAGTGTTCCGGGTCCACCGTGAGCGCGTTCTTCTGGGTGAGCTGGTACACCGCGCCGGTGATCAGCGTGCGCCCGTCCGCCGTCTGGTACTTCAGGCCGCCTTCGTACTGGTCGCCGGTGATCGGCTTGAATGCGCTGCCATCGAACGTGGTGCCCACCGTGGTCTTGAACGAGTGCGAGTACGCCACGTACGGCACCAGGCCGATGTCGGTGGTGTAGTTCACGCCAAGGCGGCCGGAGAACGCGTTGTCGTTCTGTTTCTGCTGCGTGTTGGCGATCAGGTCCTTCACGTCGTTGCTGACCCAGTCCTCGCGGCCGCTGGCGACGATGCCCCACTTGCCGATGCTGATCTGGTCCTGCACGTACGCGCCCAACTGCTCGAGCAGGCTGTTGGTGTGGAACGTATACGGTGCCGGCGCAATCGGCTGGCCGTAGACCGGATTGAAGATGTCGATGGTGGGCGCGGCGCCGAAGCCCGACTTGTAGTCGTTGCGGCTGTGCAGATAGTCCACGCCCATCAAGACATCGTGCTGCACGCTGCCCTGGTCGAATTTCGCCTCGACCTGGTTGTCCACGGCGAACACGTTGGCGTGGTCCACCAGCGGGTAGTTGTAGCGATCGAGCGTGCGCAGGTCCGCTTCCAGGCCCAGGCTGCCGATCGAACGGTGATCGACCTTCTCGTTCTGCAGGCGCAGGTCCTGGCGGAACGACCACACCTCGTTGAAGCGATGATTGAAGGCATAACCGATCGACTCGTCGGTTTTCCAGTAATGGTCGTAACCCGGCTCGCCCGGATTCACGTCGCGCGGAATCTGGCCGTTGGGGTTTGGATACAGCGTGCCCTGCGACGGCAGGAAGCCGCCCACGCCGTCGGACAGGCTGCGCTGGTAACGCGGCAACAGGGTGAACGAGGTGTTGTCGTCCGGCTGCCAGGTGAGGCTGGGCGCGAAGTAGTAACGGTCGTCCTTGGAATGCTTGATGTTCGAATCGCCCTGGCGCGCCAGGGCCACCACGCGCCACAGCCAATGGCCGTCGCTGTCGAGCTGGCCGCCGGTGTCGCCGGCCAGTTGCTTCTGGCCGAAGCTGCCGATCGTCGCTTCGATTTCGTGCGGTGCATCCAGGCTCGGGCGCTTGCTGGTCATGTCGATCATGCCGCCGGGCGGCAGCTGGCCGTACATCGCCGACGACGGCCCCTTGTTCACTTCGATGCGCTCCAGCCCATAGGGCTCGATGCGCGAATCGGCGGTCCAGGAGCCACTGGGGAGAGACAGGCCGTCGAGGAACTTGGCCGGGTCGTAACCGCGGATCAGGATCCAGTCGCTGCGCGGATCGGCGCCGTAGCTGCCACCCACCGCGCCGGCCATGTAGCGCACCGCCTCATCCAGGTTCTGCATGCCGTAAAGCGCCATGCGGTCGGGCGTGATGGCGGTCACCGACTGGGGGATCTCCACCACCGGCGTTTCGGTCTTGGTGGTGGAGTAGACGACGTTCACCGCCTCCAGGGTCTTCTTGTCTTCCGGTTGGGCCGCCTTGCCCGGGGTGTCGGGCTGGTCATCGGCGTGCGCCGTGCCGAGCAGGGCAAACGAGATCGCAACCAGAAGCGCGGTTCTGGAGAAAGGAGCGGACATGATGGGGAGACCCTTGAAGAAAGCGTGGCCGGGACCGCCACGGACGGCCCGGTTCGCCCGAGGCGAATGACACAATGATAATGATTCTTATTTGTAGATCAACTTCCCGGGTCAAGCGGCTGCGTCAGAAGGGCCGGGCCCACCGCCGGTCAGGGTTTACCGGGCGGGTCCCAGGGCCTGCTGGATGGCCGTTTCGGCCAGGGGTTCCATCAGCGCGTAGCCCTTGCGCGTGGGGTGCACGCCGTCGTCGGCCAGGCCCGGCTTCATGGCGCCCTCGGGCGTCGCCGTGGCGCGGTAGTAGTCGGCATAGGTGAAGCCGTTGCGGCTGGCGTAGTCCTGCATCCAGCGATTCAGCGCCCGGATGATGGGGACCGGCTGCACCTCGGGCCGCCAGGGGAAGCGGCCGGCCGGCGGCACGCTGGCCAGGATCACGCGGATGCCATGCGCCCGGGCCAACTCGGCCATGGAAGCGATGTTGCCTTCCACCTGCTCGAGCGTGGACGGTCCCGTGTTGCCGGCTACGTCATTGGTGCCGGCCATGATGTGCACGGCCTGGGGATGCAGGTCGATCACGTCCTGGCGAAAACGCAGCAGCATCTGCGCCGTGGTCTGTCCGCTGATGCCGCGGTCGAGCTTGCCGTGGGTGAAGAATGCCGCGTCCTGCTGGCCCCAGAACTCGGTGATGGAATCGCCCATGAAGACCACGCGCGGCTTGTTGCCCGCCTTGATCAGTTCGGCATTCTGCGCACGGTAGTGGCACAGCTGGCCGAAATCCTGCGCAAAGAGGTAGGCGTTCCATTGCCCCGTCGGCACCTGCTCGGGCGTTTTCTCGCTGGTGCACGGGTCGGCGACGATGCCGATGGCGTCGTCCTGCGCAAGGGCAGGGCTGGCGACGGCGTCGAGCAGGCCCAGCAGGGCTGCCAGAGCGATGATGCGCGTGACGTGCATGCGTGCTTTCCTCGTTTCCAGGCGACAAGGCGACGCGGCCACCCGCCGCCCCGCTCCGTTATCGGTGCATGTTACGAGGCACGCGTGCGCCGTCACAAATCCGCATGCACGCTCACGAACGCGCTGCGCGGTTCACCCACCAAGGCACCCGCGCCATTGGCCGCCACGAAGTAACGCCGATTGGTGAGGTTGCGCAGGTTCACATCCACGCCCCATACCGCCGCCTGATAGCCCAGCAGGCCGTTCCATACCACCGAGGAAGGAATGCCGTTGACGTTGGTGAGGTCGCTGTAGCTCTTGTCCTGGTAATTCACGCCGCCGCCGATACGGAAACCAGCGATGCCCGCGATGGGAAAGCGATAGGTGGTCCACAGGTTGCCGAGAAAATTGGGCGCGCCTTGCGGACGGTGCCCCACCGAGCTGATGCCCTGCGGGTTGTCGGTGATGGTGGCGTCCTGGCTGGTGACGTTCGCCAGCAGATGCCACTGGTCGGTGAGGGCGGCATCCAGCGAGGCTTCCGTGCCGCGCGTCTTCTGGCTGTCGAACACCACGGCTTCCACGCCGTTGATGGTGGTCGCCGCGGCCACGTGGTCGCGCTTCACATCGAAAGCGGCGGTGTTGAGCACGAGCCGGTCGTCGAACCAGTCGAACTTGAGGCCTGCTTCGTATTGCAGCGCGGACTCCGGCGCACCCACGCCGTTCTGCGTGTTCTCGGAATTGAAGTTGGCGAGATGGCTGCGCGACACGCCGACATAGGGCGACATCCACGAGAACACCTTGTAGAGCGCGCCGATATTCCAGCTCAGCGGCGCATCGTTGCGGGAGTCTTCCACGCCGGCGAGCAGCGGCTTGCCATCGGTGCCGAAGCGGCCGGGGACGGTGATGCGCGGGGTCAGCGAGGTATCCCACCAGTCCTGGCGTATGCCAGCGCGCAGCTTGAACGCATCGGTCACATCGACCTGGTCCGTGGCGTACACGCCGTAGTAGTTCGCACGCAAGCGGTCGTCGTCGCAGGAATGCTTGGCGTCGCACTTGAACGTCACATCGGCGAGCGAGGTTTCCGGCGGCACCGGCGCGAACGCATCGATGATGTTCGGCAGGTCGGCGGTGCTGCGTTCGGTGGACAGGCGTTGGTTCTGGTATTCGAAACCGGTCAGCAGCGTGTGATGCACGGAGCCGGTGAAGAACTTCCACACCGGCTCGAACTGGTAGTCCACGCTGTCGCCGCTGTCATCCTGCTGGCGCAGCTGGCGACTCACCACTTCGCCGTTGGTTACCTTGGTGCTGGCGCTGTCGCCGTTCACCACGGCGTCGAGCGTGCGATGCAGGTAGGAAAGGCGATTGTTGATCGTCAACGCATCGCTCACCGCCCACTGGTCGGACAGCGTGGGGCGCACGAAGTCCGAATGCGCGCTGGTGAACGGCGAGGAATACAGCGCATTGATCGATACATGCCGCAACGGCTGGCCGTCGAAGTAGATGATGCCGTACGAATCGGGTGTTTCATGGATATTGCGTGCATCCAGCGCAACGTCGGTGATGTGGTTGCCCCACAGCCAACGCAAGGCGGGACGCACTTCGTAGTCATGGCTATGCAGGCCGCGAAAGCCGTCCACGTGCGAGAAGCTGGCGTCGACGCGATAATCGAGACCATTCACCCCGGTGGGGCCGGTGACGTAGTCGCTGTTGGTCAGGCTGCCGAACGAGCCGTATTGCAGGCTGGCGCCATAGTGAAAGATAGAAGCCGGCGCGTAGTGCACGATGTTGATGGTGCCGCCCGGCGGGCCGCTGCCGAACAATGCCGAGCCTGGGCCTTCGAGGATTTCCACGCGCTCCACGCCATTGAGCGAGTGCGACAGACCGCTGAGCTGGTCGCCATCGGAGAACCCCTCGCTGTAGATCTGCGCGTTGAGACCGCGGATCAGGAAGTGGTCGAAGTAGCCCTTGGAATCCTGGCCGCCCGCGTTGATGCCGCTGGCATTGGCGACCACGTCGCGCAGCATGGTCGCGCCTTGCTCGGTCATCAAGGCACGGGGAATGACCTGCACGCTGGCGGGGAGATCTTCCAGCTTGGTGCCGGTCTTGCCCACCGAAGGAGCGAGGTCCGGGTTGTTCACACGATCGCTCTGGTCGTACGTGCCGTGCACCGACACCGGCGTCAGCGTGACGGCGTCCTGCGCCTGCGTCATCGGTGCGAGTGCGAAGAGCAGCAACGAGGCGCTTGCAAGACGGCTCAGCGGACAGAAAGACGCCAGGCGGCGTGTGCAGCGGTGATGCTGGATAGGTGACATGGGGCTCCCTCGGCGAAAAAGTGGCCTCGATCGATTCGCGATTGAGAATCACTTTCATTTGATTTGTGCCGTGGGTGCCGCTTGCCGGTCGAATGGTTTAATCGCAAATAACTGCGTGGACGTTTCCCGGCGCTGCGAAGTGCGAGCGCCGGGAACGCAGGCCTGTTCACGCCTGGTGGGGACGGCAGGCGTATGGAGGCTCAGCCGCTGGCCTTGGCCTGGGCTTCACGCAGCTGGTCCGCGCATTCCTGACAGCACACCTCGACCACACGATGGCCGACGGTGACCTGGATGGCGTTGTCATCCAGCGGGTAATCGCACGCGGCGCAGGTCTTCTCACTCATGGCAGCTCTCCTGAAGTCACCCAACAGTGGGTAGGCTCAGGAGACCACGCGTGTGCCGGAGAGCGCTGTCGAATTCTTTAGCCGTCGACAGCGAAACGCATGAGCGGGGCGAATTTCGGAATCGTCCTATGTTGGCGGATCCGCACGGTTCCTAAGCTGCACAGCATCTGATTCGTGCAGGTAATTACCGTGAATTTCATCGAAGCCAACTGGCGTCCCGGCGACGCATACAACGAACGCGCACGGCGCGTGTGGGCACGCGTGGGTGGTCTCGTGCTTGCTCTGGTCACGCTGCTGGGCATGGCGTACTCGGCCGATTGGAAGATCGGCATGATGGCGATCGATCCGCTCGTGTGGATGATGACGCTCGTCGCGCTCGCGGCCGGGCTGGTGACGGGCTACGCGGTCGGTATGCACATCCACCCGTATCCAGGCGAGTGATCGTCAGGCCGGGCGCGACGCCTGGCGGAACTCGGTAGGCGAACGGCCGTAGGCCTGACGGAACGCGTTCGCGAAATGGCTGTGGCTGGAGAAACCCAGTTCCGCCGCGAGCGCGGAAAGGTCTTCCACCTTGCCGAGCAGATCGAGCGCGCGTGCCAGCCGCAGCTGCAACTGGTAGCGATACAACGGCACGCCTTCCACCTGTTTGAACACCTGGGTCAGATAGACGGGCGAACTGCCGATCTCCGCGCCGATCTCGGCCAACGTCCAGCGGCGCGACAGATCGCTGGCCAGCAACATCTTCACGCGATCCGCGAGGCGCCGCCGCGCATGCGTCGACGTGGGCGCGCGCGATGTGCGCGGGCCCAGGCTCCGGCACACCAGCGTGAGCGTGAGCGCCTCGGCTTCCAACGGCTCGATATTGCCGTGGTCGAGACTGTGGCGCAGCAGGGCCACCAGCGCTTGCGCGCGCGCATCGATGCGCTGCGACTGCGCGCGGAACACGGTGCCTTCGCCCGCATGAACCCATGCCGTGGGCGCCAGCTCCGCCAGCAGCGCGGGGGAAACATCCAATGAAAGACAGGCATCGCCACCATCCAGCGGATGGCTGACCTGATAGCCCTGCTGCGCATTGAAGAACAGCACATGGTTGGCATCGGCCACGGTCTGGTCGGAGGCGACGTGGCGGAGATAAAGCCCGCGATAGGGAAACACCAGCTGGGTCGAGGCGGCGCATTCCTCCGCGCTGCGATGGCGACAAGTGCCGCTGCAGTGCACGTCGCGCAGCGTCAACGTTTCCGTCGACAGCAAGACCTGGCTGGTGAAACTCGACATGATCGGGCCGGCAGCACTCGTCCGGGGGCAGGTGCCGAGCATAGCAAGGGCTGGCGCATGCGATCCGTCATGCCGAGCGAGTAGCTAAAGATTCTGACAGCGGGTCCGGCTGGCGAATGGTCTCCTTGATGCGCCCGGTGTGCGGGCATTGACAGGCCCAACCCCATGAATCACGAACAGATCGCTCGCGCGCAGGCCTTCCACCAGCTGCATGCCGCCGCTGAACCGCTGGTGCTGCCCAATGCCTGGGACGCCGCCAGTGCCCGCATCATCGAGAATGCCGGTGCCCCGGCCATCGCCACCAGCAGCGCTGCCATGGCGTGGACGCTGGGCTACCCCGATGGCGAGCAGATGACGCTGGAAGATCTGCTCGGCGCATGCCGCCGCATCGCCGACGCCGTGTCCGTGCCGCTGACGGTCGACATCGAACGCGGCTATGGCAGCGACGCGGAAGAAACCGGCGGACTGGTTGGCGCACTGCTGCAGCTGGGCGTAGTCGGCATCAATATCGAGGATGGCAAGGATCCGGTGACGGGCCGGCTTGCCGACGCGCGCGTGCTCGCGCAGCGCATCGCCTGCATCCGCGCGGTGGCGGAGCACCGCGGCGTGCCGTTGTTCATCAATGCACGCACCGACACCTACATCACGCCCGGTCTCTCCGGCGAGGCACGCTTCGAGGAAACGCGCAAGCGTGCCCTTGCCTACGTCGAGGCGGGCGCCCATGGCCTGTTCGTTCCCGGCCTGGCGGACACGCAGGAGATCGCACGGCTCGCCGCAGTGTTGCCGGTGCCGCTGAACATCTATGTGGGCTATCCCGGTGCGCCGGACGCCGCGACCTTGCGCGAGCTGGGCGTGCGTCGGATCAGCCTGGGTTGCGGCACGATGCAGGCGGTGCTGGCGCATCTCGCACGCATCGCGAAGGAGGCACTGAAGGAAGGCCGTTTCGACACCATGGGCGCCAACATGTTGTCGGTGGGCGAAGCGAATGGACTGTTCGCACCCACGACACGCGTGCGTGGCGAGGCGCGTCGCTCGGCATAGATCCTGCGCAGGTCCGCTTCATGACACGCGCAACGCAAAACGCCCGCGTTCAACCCGCGGGCGCTTTGTTTGGTGCGGACCATCGGCTCACCAGTGGTTGCGGTTGGCGGCATCGGCAGCCAGACGCAGTTCCTCGTCGGCCTGGGTCAGCAGCGCCTTGGCGCGCGCGGCGTGGCCGCCAAGACGATCGTCGTTGTCGATCTGCGCATCGCTCACCAGCTGCCACGCCTGCACGATGTTCTGCTGTGCATTGCGCAGGTTGCCGTGACGATAGCCGATGTCCACGACCGGGCCGCCGTCCTGCGCCATGGTGGCGAACGGTGCGGCCACGGCGGCCGCCAGAACGATGCCCGTGATGATTGCTTTGACATTCATGACATATCTCCAGAAGAAGTGATGGGGTGTCCGCGTGCACGGAGGATCAGTGCATGGGTGACATCGTCCTCCGCTCGCGCAGCCGCTGCTTTCCTATATGCATGGCCTTTTCCAAAAGCCACGGCGGGTTGCGGCCAGCCGCTTGCTGATATGGTTCGGGCCGTTAGCCAGGCGTTGGCGGGGTCTGCCAGCGCCGGCGGCGCGATGACGACACGGCGGGAGGGTGTGGATGAAGGCAGCGGCGCAACGTGGGACGCCGATGACCCGCGCCTCAATGGTGATCGCGGGACTCTCCACCGTGGTGGAGTGGTACGACTTTACCCTGTACCTGTATTTCGCCACGGTGCTGTCGCGGGTCTTCTTCGGCGGCGGCGCGCAATCGCTGCTCGCCACACTGGCGGGCTTTGCCATTTCCTATGCGATGCGCCCGCTCGGTGCGCTGATGTTCGGCATCATCGGCGACAAGCTGGGGCGGCGGCACACCTTATTGATGTCGATGGCGCTGATGACGCTGGCGATGCTGATCACGGCGTTGTTGCCCGACTACCAGCGCATCGGGCCGGCGGCGGGCTATCTGTTGCTGCTGTTACGTTGCCTGATGGCCTTCTCCGTGGGCGGCGAGTACACGGGTGTCGTGGCTTATTTGCTCGAGGGTGCGGCTAGGCGTCATCGCGGCTTGGTGACCTCGCTGGCTTCCGCCGCCAGCGAGATCGGCGCGTTGTTGGCGGTGGGGGTGTCGGCGCTCACGGTCGGCCTGCTGAGCCAGCACAATCTCGATGCATGGGGTTGGCGCATTCCCTTCTTCGTGGGTGCTGCGCTCGCGGCGAGCATCTGGATTGCGCGCTCGACCATGCAGGAGTCGCCGGATTTCGAGCGGCAGCAAGCCCGCGGCACCGTGCCCACATCGCCGGTTCGCGACACGTTGGCGCATCACCGCGCTGCGATATGGCGCACCTTTGCGATCTCGGCGCTGGGATCGATCACTTATTACGTGGGCATCACCTATGTGCCCGTTTTTCTCAGCACCACCGGCACCCTGGGCGAGGGCGAATCGCTCACGCTCTCAACGATTGCCGCGGTGGCGGTCATCCTCGTGACGCCCTCGGTGGGAACGCTGTCCGATCGCGTGGGACGCAAACCCGTGCTGGCCGTACTCGCCGTGTTGTGTGCCGTGTTGCCGTCGAGCATGTTCGCGCTGATGGCGAACGGATCGCTGGCGCAGATCGTCGCCGGCGCCGTGGTGCTCGCTTGCGTCGCCGGCGGGGTGAGCGCCGTGGGCGCACCGGCGACCGCCGAACAGTTTCCCGGTGAGGGCAGGCTGAGCGGCTTGGCCCTGGGCGTAACGGTGGCCACTGCCATCTTCGGCGGTGTGAGTCCGTTCCTGGCCGAACTTCTGATCAAGCTGACCGGATGGGCCGCCGTGCCCGGCGCGATGATTGCGGTGATAGCGCTGGCGGTCCTGCCGGTGTTGCTGACCATGCCGGAGACACGGCCGATCGCTTGAGCATTGAGTGCTAGCTGCAACGCGCAATCTTCAATGCATGTGACTGCAGCGCCACGCTGTAACGACTCGATAGCCTTCACTTCCTCCCATAAACGCGCATAAAAAAGCCGGAGCTCCTTGCGGAGCCCCGGCAACGTGTTGCGGGGAGGGTGTTGCCCTTTACGTGTCGCTTAGAACGACTGGTTGTACTGGAGGTAGATGTAACGCCCCAGGTCCAGCGTCGGATCGACCGTACCCGACGAGTTGAAGCCAAGCGCGTTGGCGTCGATCGTGTTCGGCGGGTGCTTGTCGAAGATGTCACGCATACCAAAAGCGATCGTGCCCTTCCACGGCAGCGTGTAACGCACCTGTGCATCGTTGAACACGGTAGCGCCCATGCGGTTGGCGCCCGGGCTGTCGCCCCAGTTCACGCTGGTGTAGTTGGGCATGTTGCAGTGGATGACCGGGTCGGCCGACCAGCAGTCATCGATGAACGCACCGTAGTAACGGATGCCCCAGGTGGCGCC
Source organism: Dyella kyungheensis (assembly GCF_049913195.1). Classification (GTDB taxonomy): domain Bacteria; phylum Pseudomonadota; class Gammaproteobacteria; order Xanthomonadales; family Rhodanobacteraceae; genus Dyella; species Dyella kyungheensis. Next base: position 486,225 of record NZ_CP183983.1, read on the forward strand.
CCAGTTGCCACGGTTCCAGTCCAGGCCGAAGTTCGCGCGCCAGTGGTTGTAGCCGTACTGACCGGCGTAGTTGATCACCGGGCCGCCATTGACGCTGGCCTGGTTCCAGTCGTCGAGGTAGTTCACGTTCATATTGAACATGAACTGGCCGATCGAGAAGGACGGCAGGCGGTAGCTTGCACCGAAGTTGTAGCCGGTGGTTTCGATCCAGCCCAGGTTGGCGTTGCCGTGGTTGAGGTTGATCACCTGACCGTTGGCATCACGCTGGAAGGCCGAGCAGAACTCCTGCACCGAGTACTGGTAGCACTGGTCAAGCACGTAGTTCGCATCGATCGCCGTGATGACGTTGGTGATCCTGATGTCGTAGTAGTCGAGCGTCATGTTCAGGCCGTCCACGTAGTGGGGGCTGTACACGAGACCCAACGTGCGGGTCGTGCTGTGCTCGGGCTGCAGGAACGTGTTGCCGGCACCGGCGATGAACGGCGTGGAGCTCTGCGTGTTCGGGCCCGTGACCGGGGCGCCAGCGTTGTTGGTCTGGTGGAAGTTCGGACCCAGGCCGGCTGCCGCGCAGTTCTTGGCCACGGTCGGGTTGCCGGTGCTGCCGTAGGTGACGTCGCAGGGATCGGTGTACTGATCGAAGGTCTGCGAACCGCCGCCGAACAGGTCACCCAGCGTCGGCGCGCGGAAGCCCTTGGCGAATGTACCGCGCACCAGCAGGTCGTCGAACGGCGACCAGGTGAAGCTGTACTTGTTGTTCACCGTGCTGCCGAAGTTGCTGTAGTGCGAATAGCGGCTGGCGACGTCCAGGGCGAGCGACTTGGCGCCCGGCAGGTCCTTCAGCAGCGGCGCGTTGAGCTCGAGGTACGCTTCGTTGGTGGTGTACGAACCGGCGCTCGGACCGGCAGCGAGGTCGGTGGTGTAACCGGCGCTGGCCATTTCGTCCGGCGTTTCGTAGCCACTGTTGTTGCGATGCTCGATACCGGCAGCGAGGCTGAAGGTACCACCCGGCAGTTCGAACAAGCCGCCGGTGACGTTGGCGGTGAAGTCCTTGGTGATGTTCTGCTCGGTGCCCTGCTCCCGCGCCATGATGTAGTTCAACACCTGCTTGTTCGACGCGCTCGGGCCGCCGAGGATGTTGAACGGCGTGCACTGGTTCAGCGCAATCGGGTTGGCCGGGGTGCCGCACTGCACGACGCCGCCACTGTTGAGGAACGACGGACCCAGCGCCTGCTGCAGGTTGAGCAGGTTGATGTTGCCGGTACCCGTGCTGTCGATGTCGTACTTGTTGTACGTAAAGCCGGCATCCCAGTTCCACGGATGGCTGAGGAAGTCGAAGCTGCCTTCAAAGCCGGCATCGAAATGCAGCGACTTCGCGCTTTCGCTGGTGACGCGCGGCAGTTCGGTAATGCGGCGTGCAAACGACACATCGGAGCCATTGGCCTGGTACTGGTTACCGACCGGGTTGTAATAGCTGTCGGCGCTCAGGTAGACCGGGAAGTTCGGCTGGCTGGTGCTGGTGAGCGGGTAACCGGCGGTCTGGGTCGACGAGTTGCGCTCGGCATACATGCCGGTGGCTTTGAACGTCACGTTGTCCGAAAGGTTGTAGCTGCCTTCGGTGAAGATGGATTTCAGCTCGGTCGGCAGCTGCTCCATCATCTGGTTCGTTGCGTTGAAATAGTCGTTCGGCTGAACCGCGTCGGACGGTTTCGCGGCGTAGTGATAGTTGTTGATGTCGCGCGCGTCGGCACCCACGCCAATGTTGTTCGGATCACCGGTGTGATTGAGGACGTACGTGTTGCCGTCGTACGTGAAGCGGCCCCAAGGACCGGTGGCGCTATAGCCAGCAGTGCGATCGAATTCAGCGTAGTACTTGGTGAGGTCGCGATCCTTCGCCCATACGGCGCCGGTCTTGTTGTACGTCGCTGCAAACACGATCGAGGACTTGTCCGTGGTGTTGCCCACGGTAAACGAGTAAGCCTGCTGGGTGCCGTCGTTACCACCTTCGTTCTGGCCGACCGAACCGCTCACGGCCGCGCCGTTGAAACGATCCTTCAGGATGATGTTCACCACGCCGGCAACGGCATCGGAACCGTAGATCGACGAAGCGCCGTCCTTGAGGATTTCGATGCGCTCGATCAACGCAGCCGGGATGGTGGAAAGGTCGGTGAAGCCGTTGAGGCTGGTCATCCAACGCTTGCCGTTCACCAGCACCAGCGTGCGGTTTTCGCCGAGGTTGTAGAGGTTGATGTACTGGCCACCTTCCTCGCTGTTGCTCAGCAGCACGGCGGCCTTGCTGAAGGTCGGCTGGCCGGCGATGGTGAGGTTCTGCAGGATGTCGCCGACGTTGGTCAGGCCGGTCTTCTGGATATCGGCCTGCGTCATGGTGATGACGGGCTGCGCGGTTTCCACGTCCACGCTGCGAATGCGCGAACCGGTCACCGTGATGGTTTCGAGTTTCTTGGCCGAATCAGGATTGGCCTGAGCTGGCGTGCTGGCGTCCTGAGCGAACACCGAACCCGCCACTGCGAGCGCGCCCATGGTCAGACCAAGGCGAATGGCAACAGACAGCTTGCTATTTCCGAAATGCTTCACGTTTTAGCTCCCCTAACGACGTGATCGACTGAGTTGTGTAGCCAGGCGTCGTCCTGGCTTTCTTTAGGCGCGCAGATCCCCGCGGCGCTGTCCGATGGACAGTTCCGAAAACCCTCACAAATGAGCAGGAAATTGCGGGTCCCCCTGCCGCCTGTCACCGAACTTAGACGCGTCCCTCACAAAAAGTCAACGATTTTCGTAAGTGATGTGTAAGTTTCAATTGAGACAACTGCTTACGCGATTGTCGTCGCGTAACGAGCCGCTCAAACAGTCGTTTGAACGTCGAAATTTGACCCTGGTCACGCTTCTTCGGCCGGGTTTTTTTCGCAAAAAGATGCGTTTTTTGGCTTAAAAACAGGGCTGTACGCTTCGCGCAAGAAAACTCCGCACATTGTTGGGGGTGGAATCCAGATGGGCCTCGAAAACCCTATACACGAGTGCCCGCTGTCGCCCAATCAGCTTCCCCGCCCAACCGGAATGGGGGGATTGGCGGCCAGCCTTGTGCCGCGCCCCAAAGGCGACCCCTCTGACGCCGAAAAGCCCCCAATCGCGTGCCGCATGCCACCCGATTCGCCAACCGTCACCGCCGTTCGAGCGGTTGTCCTTCCGCCGCGACCCTGCCGTTCGTCCTGGCCGTACCCAGCAATTGGAGGTGCTAACTTGCCGCACCACCTTTGCCCTCCGGAGCCCGCTATGTCCCGTCGTCCTCTTCTCCGCCCGACCGCGCCTCGCCGGCTGGGTCGCCTCGCCGTGGCGCTGGCGATGGGACTTGCTGCTACCGCAGCGGGTGCGCAGCAGGCGCGTACGGAGGACGTACCCGCGCCACAGGATGCAAAATACCCGGGCACCGTGACGCTTCATGTCGACGCGAGCGACACCACGCAGGGCATTTTCCGCGTGCACGAAAGCGTGCCGGTGAAAGCAGGCGCGCTGACGCTGCTCTACCCGCAATGGATTCCCGGCGATCATTCGCCGACGGGGCCCATCAACATGCTCGCCGGCCTGAAGGTCACCGCCAACGGCAAGCCGATCGCCTGGAAGCGGGACAAATACAATGTGTTCGCCTTTCACCTCGACGTGCCCGAGGGCACGTCGTCCATCGACGTGGATTTCCAGTACCTCTCCGGCCGCACCGAGAGCGAAGGCTTCGACATCACCGACCGCATGATGGACATGGAATGGAGCAAGGTCTCGCTCTATCCCGCGGGCTACTTCACGCGCGGCATCACTTATGCCCCAAGCATGACCCTGCCGAAGGGCTGGCAGTTGGGCACTGCGCTGGAGACCGCATCGAAGTCGGGCGACACCGTCACCTTCAGGCCGGTCACGTTCAATAACCTGGTCGATTCGCCGGTCTACGCCGGGCAGTATTTCAAGCGCGTCGATCTGACCTCGCCAGGCGATGCGCCGGTGTATCTCGATGTGTTTGCCGATGCGCCGAAATACCTGGAGATGTCGCAGGAGCAGGTGAGGGTGCATCGCGCGCTGGTCACGCAGGCTCTGAAACTGTTCGGCTCGCATCACTACGACCATTACGACTTCCTGTTCTCGCTCTCCGACCAGATGGGCGGCAACGGCACCGAGCATCACCAGTCCAGCGAGGATGGCCTCGATGCCGACTACTTCACCGCATGGAACGATGCCGCGCCCGATCGCGACCTGCTCGCGCACGAGTATGCGCACTCGTGGAACGGCAAGTTCCGCCGCCCCGAAGATCTGTGGACGCCCAACTTCAATGTACCGATGGGCGATTCGCTGCTGTGGGTCTACGAAGGCCAGACGCAGTATTGGGGGTACGTGCTCACGGCGCGTTCCGGCATATGGTCGCCGCAGCAATTCCGCGACGCGCTGGCGATGACCGCCGCCAACTACGAGCGCAACCGCGTGGGCTTCCAGTGGCGCACGCTCGAAGACACCACCAATGATCCCACCATTGCACGCCGCTCCAGCCTGCCGTTCCGCAGCTGGCAGATGAGCGAGGAGTACTACAGTGGCGGCCAGATGATGTGGCTGGACGTGGATGCCAAGCTGCGTTCGCTTACGCAGGACCGCAAATCGCTGGACGATTTCGCTAAAGCGTTCTTCGGCGTCGACAACGGCAGCTACGTCACCAAGACCTATACGTTCGACGATGTGGTCGCTGCGCTCAATGGTGTGGCCCCCTACGACTGGGCGAGCTACCTGAAGGCCCATGTGGACACGCTCAATCCGCCGCTGCAGGACGGTCTCGCCGCCACCGGCTGGAAGCTGGTCTACACCGACAAGGAGAGCGACTTCGAAGCGCAATACAACAGCCGCTCGCAACCCTCGCGCCACCTGTACAACTTCGCCTGGTCGATCGGCCTGACCATGAACGACAAGGGCCAGGTCAACGACGTGCGCTGGAACGGCCCCGCCTTCAAGGCGGGCGTCACCACCGGCGCCACGCTCGTTGCCGTGAATGGCCAGGACTATTCGAAGGACGTGCTGAAGGACGCCATTGCTGCCGCCAAGACCAGCAAGGCGCCGATCCAGTTGCTGATGAAATACCAGGGCGCCATCCGCAACGTCGCCGTGGACTACCACGACGGCCTGCAATACCCGCACCTCGTGCGCATCGACGGCAAGCCCGACTATCTCAGCGAGATCATTGCGCCGCGCAAGTAAAGGCCCGGGCGGGAAGAGGGAACGCGTCGGCCCGATTTCGGGCCGACATGATCATGAGAGTGTCCGCTTTGGACTGCGAAGCGGGCATCTGCGCAGGATACGTTGAAGCCGCAACGGCTGAGACGCTGCCGGCATCGCGGCACTTATGCTCGTTATCGGCGTTCAACGATGGCAATACAGGGGGGAGACGATGGGGGTTGTTACGCGAGGTAGCACGCTTTTCATGTGGGCGGCCGCAGCGCTGCTGCCCATTTCGGCGCAGGCCTCTTCGGCAGCGCCAAAGCTGAAGTGCGTCACGGGTCCGGTGGGGAAGCAGTACGGAAAAACGCCATGGCTGGTGTACGGCTGCGAGGATGGAAAATCCGTCCTCATCGTATCCGCGCCTGCAAACAAGGCGGTTCGTTTCAGCTTCACGTTCATTGCCGACGAAGACGGGTACGCGCTTCATGGCGAAGGCCAGGGCGACAAGAAGGTCACGGATGCCGCCTATCAGGATCTGAATGCCATGTCGGAATCCGATATCGCCGCTCTGGTTTCCGAGACCCATAAACCTTCCGGTAGCTAAGCCAGGATCCAGGTGATACCGAGAAGTGGCGTGAATACCTGTGGTATCTGCACGAATATGGCTATGTTATTAGCGACACCAGTAGTCCGACGCAGGATTAACGGCGCGTAGGTATTTACGAAAGCGCAGCCATTATCAGTGCCCGTTTTGACGAATATGTCTTTGTGGGCCAGCACTAATTAGCTTCGAACAGATTAAATCTCGATTACTTAAGTATATGCTTTGTGTCTATCGAGTCACAGTTTCCGAATAATGTTATTGCCCGTGTTCAATTCCCGGAGTAATCGTGCCTAACCTTCACGAGCAAGGGGTTGTCCGATGGCGACTAGCAAGCTCCGCAGCAAGGTTCTAATGATGGTCCTTGGCACTCTTACGCTGTTTATGGTGGGAGGAACGGCCATGGTCGCAGCAAGCACGTATCACCCCAGGCCCTTGTCCTGTTCGCACGGCTGCTTGAATGTGCAGTCATGTGATCGGGCCACATGTGGACCTGTTGCTTGCCTCAATAACTGGTGCGTCCAGATGTAGTTGTAGATTTCTGGCACCCGGTTGAATCCATTGCAATGAGTGTCGGCCCCGCGGCTGTTTGTCAGCCGCGGGGTTTCAGGTTGTGGCTGCATGGCATGGGCGCGTCATGGACAACTGGCGCTGCATTTTCCGATACGGATGCGAGGTGCAGATAATGAATAGGGCCATCCTTTTTCTGTGCGTGCTTTGCACCGCTTTACTTGGTTCAAATGGGTATCTGCTGTACATCAATCATGACTTGATTCAGCAGCATAAAATCGACCAGGCCATCCAGTTGCCCACACTGGACGCGCCGATCTCGCCCATTGCAGTTCATAGTGCGCAAGGCGCTGCTCATCCATTGGTGTTCGGTCCCGATGCGACGCACGACCGGCTTCTGCTGGTCCTCAGTCCGGACTGCCCGTATTGCAAGAAGAACTGGCCCATGTGGGATGCCTTGATCGAGGATCTGGGGCCTGGCGTAGATACCACTTACTTCGACGTGACCGGCAAATTCGACCAGAAGGTTTCGTCGGAACATCACATTCCCAGCGAGCAACTGGTTACCGCGTCCCTCGATTCGACGATCATGGCTCGCATCATCGGCACCCCGACGACGATCCTGATTGGGCGCAATGGCAAGGTCAGACACGTTTGGCAGGGCGTGCTCGACGGCGACGCTCTTGCCCAGATCGTTGCCATGTCCAAGGCGGACGTCACTGAATAGTCGGCCCGTTCGACCACGTGAATCGAATCAGCCTTGCGCACGGTCGAAGGATTTGACCATGCCGAGAGCGGCCGCTTCCGGCTACGATCTCGATCGTTGAACGCGCACGCGTTGCGACCGCGCCGAGCCGAAGCGGGCGTTCTGTCAGCAACACTCCGCGACAGCGTCGATGTCGCGACGTCGATCCACCGCCATCGACACCAGCCACAACAACAAGCCACCCAGCGCCAGTCCGCTGCCCACGAAGCCCGGCGATGTCCAGCCGTAGCCGTGCGCTATGGCGAGGCCGCCGAGAAACGGACCGAGTGCGTTGGCGGCGTTGAAGGCGGAGTGGTTCAGCGATGCGGCGAGGCCTTGGGCGTCGCCGGCGACATCCATCAATCGCGTCTGCAACACGGTGCCCAGGGCGCCGCCGATGCCGATCAGGAAGACCGTGCCGCTGAGTGCCCACACGTTGCCTGCCGTGAAAGGAAAGATCGCCAGGACCACCAGGCTCCACAGCAGCAGGCCGCCGGCCGTACGCATCAGTGCGCGATCGGCGAACAGGGGAACGATCACGTTGCCCAGGGTCATGCCGATGCCGAACACGCCCATCACCCAGGGCACGCTGGCCAGCGGCATGTGCGTCACGTGCAGCAGAATGTCGGCGAGATAGGTGTACACGGCGAACATGCCGCCGAAACCGATCGCGCCGATACCCAGCGTGATCCACACCTGCGAGCGCTTCAGTGCGCCCAGTTCACGCAATGGGCTGGCTTCGGCATCGGCCGGGGTGTTCGGCGCAAACGCGAACACGGCACTCATCGTGGCCACGCCAAGCAAGGCGACCAGCGCGAAACTCCAGCGCCATCCCACCACTTGGCCGAGCCAGCTGGCCAGCGGCACGCCGACCACCGTGGCGCAGGTGAGCCCGAGGAACATCTGGCCCACCGCGCGCGTTCGCCGGTTGGCGGGCACCAGCGAACTGGCGACCAGCGCGCCGACGCCAAAGTACGCGCCGTGCGGCAGGCCGCTGAGAAAACGAAACAGCAGCATCCAGTGATAGCTGGGGGAGAGCCCGGTCAATCCGTTGAACACGGTGAACATCGCCATCAGCAGCAACAGCAGGCGCCGGCGCGGCCATCGCGCGCCGAGCACCGTGATCACCGGCGCACCCACCACCACGCCCAAGGCGTAGGCGCTGATGGCGTGACCGGCGGTGGGTGCATCGATGCCCAGTCCCTGCGCGAACAGCGGCAGCATGCTCATCGAGGCGAATTCCGTGGTGCCGATGGCAAAGCCACCTACCGCGAGCGCAAGAATGACCAGCCCAACATGAGGGGCGCGAACGGGCGACGTGCCCGGATCGAGAACGGGGACGGAAGAGGACATGGGGATGACTCGGGCCGTAGGCGGCGCAGTGATGCGTTGCAACATCGAAGAGTAACGGCTATCCCGCTACGTTGCCAGCTTGAGTGCTCGACGCGACGGCAGTGCCGGTCGAAACGCGCAACAACCTTTTCAGGATTCGCCGTGGATGCATGTTGCAAGTTGTGTTCGCAAGAACGCGCGACGCATCCCATGAAGCACATCACGTGATCCCGTTGCACCTACGTCCATGCGATAGCGGGACCGACAATGTTTGCCTCAAGATAGGCCGTCCCTTGCACACGACGGCCAAGGTCTGCGCGGGATGATGTGCGTGCTACTTCATCAACAGGACGTGCCATGAAAAAGCTCTGCGCCGCATTGGGTTTGCTGCTTGCCACCACCTGTGCCGCGACGGACGCGCCGCTGCTTCCGCAACGCGTTGCCGATACGCTGCGACAGCGCATCGATGCGGGTGAGTATCCCGCCCTGGTCATCGCCGTGGTGGATGGCGACCGCAGCGCGGTGTACACCTACGGCAAGCTCGACCAGGGCAAGTCACTCGATGGCGATACCGTGTTCGAGATCGGCTCGATCACCAAGACGTTTACCGCAACGCTGCTGGCGCAACAGGTGACCACGGGCAAGCTGCAGCTCGATCAGCCGGTGGCGTCGCTGCTGCCTGGTTTCAGCATTCCGTCCCGTGACGGCAAGGCTGTGACATTGGGCAATCTGGCCATGCAGAACTCCGGCCTGCCGAGATTGCCATCGAATCTGCGCCCGGCGGACGCCATGGATCCCTATGCGGACTACAGTCCCGCGAAGCTGAAGGCGTTCCTGTCTTCGTACACGTTGCCGCGCGATCCTGGCGCCCGCTACGAGTACTCCAATCTTGGCGTGGGTCTGTTGGGCTATGCGTTGGGTGTGCATGCCGGCACGAGTTACGAGCAACTGCTGCAACAACAGGTACTGCAGCCGCTCGGCATGCGCCATAGCTCCACGGTGCAGACCGATGCCATGCACGCCACCATGGCACCGGGGCACGACGCGACCGGCAAGCCGATGGGCAACTGGCATATCGATGCGCTTGCGGGTGCGGGCAGCCTGGTCAGTTCGGGCAATGACATGTTGCGTTATCTGAAAGCCAACATGGGGCGGTTGCCGTCGACGCTTTATCCCGCGATGCAGTTCGCGCAGGCGGCTCGAGCCGATGGCCCCACGCCGGCCGAGCGCATCGGCCTGGTATGGATGACGCATCACGACGCCGTTGGCGACGTCATCGAACATGGCGGCATGACGGGCGGGTACGCGAGCTATCTCGGTTTCACTGCCGATCGCCGCCACGGCGTGGTGGTGCTCACCAATGCTGCCATCGCGCCCGAGGACCTGGGCCGCGCGACCCTGCTGGCGGACGCGCCGCTGGCGCCCGCGCACAAGCGCATCAGCGTGCCGGAGAAGGAGCTGGACGACTACGTCGGGAGTTACCAGCTGCATCCCGGCTTCAACATCGCCGTGTTTCACAAAGGCGACCAGCTGATGTCGCAGGGCACGGGGCAGGACGAGTTTCCGGTCTATGCCAGCGCCAAGGATGAGTTCTTCGCGGCGGTGGCCGATATCAGCCTCAGTTTCAAGCGCGACGAGCATGGCAAGGTCACCAGCGTGGTGGTGCATCAGCATGGCGACCATGTGGCGCCCCGCGTGGGCGAGCATATGCCCGAAGCGAGTGACCGGCCGGCGATCGCGCTCGACACTGCCACCCTTGGCAACTACATCGGCCACTACCAGCTGGCACCGCAGGCCGTGATCGACGTCACGCTCAAGAATGGACAAGCCTTTGTGCAGCTCACTGGCCAGAACGCGTTCCCGATCTATGCCAGTGCGCGCGACAAGTTCTTTCTTCGCGTGGTGGACGCGCAGATCGACTTCGAACGCGATAAGGACGGCAAAGTCGTGGCGCTGATGCTGCACCAGAATGGCATGGATCAACGAGCGCCGCGCGTCGCAGAGTGAATGCGCACCCGTTGATCGCTGGCCCGGCGCCATGGACGGATCGCTCGTCGGCGCCGCAACGAGGAGAGGTCGATGGCGCTCAAACGGTTGGCCACTTCGTTGTTGCTCGCCTTAGTGCTGGCGGTGGGCGGCGCCGCCATAGCCAAGAAGGCGGACCGCTCTGCACCCATTGGCATCGTGGCCAAATCAACGAAAGCCTATGACAGCCCCAGTTCCGTCACCACCTTGAAGGGCAACGTCAGGATTACCCAGGGTAGCCTCGTCGTTACAGGGGATGTGGCCACGCTTTACATGGACGAGAACCAGCAGATCGCCCGCGTGGTCGTTACCGGGCGTCCAGCCCATATCCAGGAACTGGACGAACAGAATCGACTCGTCCAGGGCGACGCGGAAACGCTCGACTACGACAATGTTCACCAGATCGCGGTGCTGACGCGCAACGCCATCGTGAAGATTGAGGGACAAGGTGAAGTGCAGGGGGACAAGTTGACCTACGACGTCGACAGCACGGAGCTCAAGGCGGAAAGCACGGCTGACGGTTTTGTCCACGGCGTCATTCTTCCGAAGCAGCGTTCTCCAGCGAGTGAGGGCGCGCTTCATCCCTGATGCACGGCATGCGGCGCGCCCACCTTCGTCGAATCGCTACACCGACTTCACTTCTCCCCCATCCATGCGCAGCATCGAGCCGGTCATCCAGCGGGCTGCCGGCGATACGAGAAACGCCATCAATTCAGCGATCTCTTCGGGCTGGCCGTAACGGGCAATACCAGCTTCGCGGGGAAAGCGCTCCATCGCTTCGGCGACCGTCATGTCGTGCAAGGGCGCCCAGTGTTCCAGGTACGAGCGACGGCGGCCGGTCATCACCGGGCCGGGCAGCACGCTGTTCACCTGCACGCCGTCTGCGATGCCGCGATCAGAGAACGCCTTGGCGAGCGCCGCGATCGCAGCATTAATGGTGCCGACCGCGGCGTAAGGTGCCTTGGGAAAGATCGCCGAATTGCCGGAGGTGAATACCACCGAGCCGCCCGCCTGCTTCAGCGCTTCCCACGCTTCGATGGTGAGCCGTCGCCCGCCATGCAGCTTGAGTGCCATGCCGTCGTCCCATTGCTCGTCGGTCATCTCGAACAGGTCGATCTGCGGCACTGCTCCGGCGATATTGAGCAAGGCATCGATACGGCCGAACGCGGCCAAGGTCTTTTCCACCACTGCCTTGGCCGCGGTGCGCTCGGCCAGATCGATATCGATGATCAATGCTTTCGCACCGGCCGCTTCCACGATGGCGGCGGTTTCCTGCAAGTGCTCGCGATGCCGCGCCACCAACACGACGGCACCGAAATCCTTCGCCAGGCGGATCGCCGTGGACTGTCCGATACCCTGGCTGGCACCGGTAACGATGGCGGTTCTGGGGGACATGACGTTCTCCTGAGTCGACCGGTCAGCGGATGAAGAACGTGCGGATGGCGTCGGCGATCTCGCGCGCATGGGTTTCCAGCGCGAAATGCCCGGTATCGAGGAAGCTCACCTGCGCCCCGGGGATATCGCGCTTGAACGCTTCGGCGCCCGGCGGCAGGAAGAACGGGTCGTGCTTGCCCCACACCGCCAGGAAGCGCGGCTGGTGTTCGCGGAAGTACGCCTGGAAGGTGGGGTACAGCGCCACGTTGCTCTGGTAGTCGAGGAACAGATCCAGCTGCACGTCGTCCGCACCTTCGCGAGCGAGGTAATGGTTGTCCAGCGCGATGCCGTCAGGCGACACCAGCGATTCGTCGGCGACGCCATGCGTGTACTGCCAGCGCGTGGCTTCCGGGGCGAGGAATGCACGCAGCGCGTCGCGATTGGCGGGCGAGGGGTCTTTCCAGTAGGCCTGGATGGGATTCCAGCCTTCGCTCAACCCTTCGACATAGGCGTTGCCGTTCTGCGAGATGATGCCGGTAATGCGCTCCGGGTGCTTCACCGCAAGACGGAAACCCGTCGGTGCACCGTAATCGAATACATAGACGGCATAACGATCGAAGCCAACCACGTCGGTAAAGCGGTCGATGACGTCGGCGATGTGATCGAAGGTGTACTTGAACTGTTCGCGCGGCGGCATGGCCGACTGGCCGAAGCCCGGAAGGTCCGGCGCCACGATGTGGAAGTCGTCGCTGAGCAGGGGAATCAGGTCGCGGAACATATGCCCTGCGCTCGGGAAGCCATGCAGCAACAGCAGCTTCGGTTTCCCGGGCGTGCCTGCTTCACGGTAGAAAATGTTGAAGCCGTCGACGTCGGCGTTGCGATAGCGAATGGTGTTCATGGCGTTTCTCCTTCGGGATGAGGGGACGTTGAATTGGGTGTGGTTACTTGACGGGATGACGGGTGCGGCGGAAGCCACGCAACCGCCAATGGAACGGCGCCTCCGGTCGCAGATAGAGGAACAGCGCGGCGCAGATCATGGCGAAGCCGATCCTCGGCGCGACCAACGCAGTCAGCGAAGCGGCGGCAAAGATGAGCAGCGTGGACAATGAGCGTCGACGGCGCATGCGACGCTCCTGCTCGCCCATCTGTGCAGCGCCAACCTGTTTGAGTACTTCCGACTCGAATACGCGATAGGCCGCATTCACGCCCACGAATACCGCCGCGTACACGGCGACCGGCGCCGCGGCGAGGATCGTCCGCGCCACCCAGGCCGTGGTGAACGGCACCAGCGATACGGCAAACAGATGGGCGAAGTTCACCCAGATCAAGCGCGACGTGGCATGTCGCGCGTATTGCATCAGGTGACGATGGTTGAGCCACACGATGGCGATGAACAGGTAACTCACCGCATAGCTCAACATGGTCGGCCACAGTGGCCACAGCGCCGAAAACGTATCTGCGTCCGGCGCCTTCAGCTCCAGCACCATGAGGGTGATGATCACGGCGATCACGCCATCGGAAAAAGCAGCGACGCGGTTGTCGGGCGAAGTTTCAGGGCGCATGACGGGTCACCGGGCGAAGAGGCGGACAGGTTTGCGGCCGGAATCAGGCGGCCGTTTGCCGCACGGCGTCGACGATCACGTCCACCACCAGCGAGGGCGCCGTGACGGGCGGCAGGTGGTCGACGGGAAAGGCGCTGATCTGCGCGTGCATGCGTTCGGCCATGAAGCGCTGCGTCCGCTCGGGGATCATGTGGTCGTGCTGCGCCACCAGATACCAGCTGGGCAGCGTCTTCCAGAGCGGCGCGTCGACGGGCACGGTGATGCAGGCCGGTGCAATGGATCGCTGCGCCGCGGCCAGGTCTTGTTGCTCCTGCGCCGTGGCGTGTTGCGCGAATGCGCTTTCAAACGCCTGGGTGGGCAGCCAGATGCGGCCGTTTTCGTCCGGTGCCAGTGCCGGCGTCTTGTCGTCGTGCCCGAAACGGTTGAACACCTCGGCCACCGTCTCGCCCTCGTCGGGCGCCAGACCGGCCACATAGACCAGGGCCTTCACTTTCTCGCTGCGGGTGGCGCCGATCACCGCACCCGCGTAGGCGTGTCCCACCAGGACAGCCGGTCCATCGATCGAAGCCAGCGCCTGGTCCAGCGCAGCCACGTCGCCTGCCAGGGTCGTCATGGGTAGGCTGAAAGTAACCGCTTTGATTCCCTTTGAGTGGAGGGATTGGACTACCTTGCCCCAGCTCGATTCGTCTGCCCAGGCGCCATGCGCCAATACCACCGTCGTAGCCTTCATGTTCATGATCCAGGACTCCTATTGAGTTTGTTTGGCGAGTAGCGGCAGGGCGGGGCTTGAATCTCTTGTAACCGCCTCAACTTCTGTAAAGAGGTTATGATTGACAATGTAACTTGTCAAGCACTTTTTAGCCGGTTACTTTTGACGCCAAGGAGAACCCTATGACCCAGCCCATGCCCGCCTTCTTCCTCGCCGATTCGCTCGGCCTGGATTTCCTCAATTCGGTCGCCACGCCGGTGGACACCCCGATCGACTGGCTTGAGGACGGCGAGGGCTTGCTGGCCTGGCTCCAACAGGCGCAGCTGGTGCCCGAGGCGGCGCTCCGCTTGGCACGCGAGCGCGCCATTCCGGGCGAGATCGATCGGCTGGCCGGGCAGGCCAGGGCTTTGCGCGAGTGGTTTCGCGGTTTTGTTCGCGAGCACAAGGGGCGCCCGCTGCAGGCAACCGACCTGATGGCGCTCGACCCGCTGAACGAGCTGCTCAAGCGCGACGAGCGCTTTGCCGAAGTGGTGGCCGAGCCGTCCGGCGAGTCGACCGTGTTCGCGCTGGCGCAGAAGCGTCGCTGGAACTCGTCGGACGCCTTGCTGCTGCCCATCGCCGAAGCCATGGCGCGGCTGGTGTGCGAGGAAGACTTCGCGCACGTAAAAGCCTGCGAAGGTCCGGCTTGCACGCTGCTCTTCGCGGATCACACGCGGGGTCATGCGCGTCGCTGGTGCAGCATGGCGCTGTGCGGCAATCGGGCGAAGCAGGCGGCGCATCGTCTGCGCCAGAAGGCATCATCGGGCCAGGTGTAGCGACTGGCGCGATGCCGTTTTGCGATGACGCAGCATAGTGGTAATAAAGCGCAGCCCTTGCCATCGAGCCGCCGCATGTCCGAACTATCGCCGTTTCATCTCGCCTTCCCGGTCACCTCGCTCGCCAACGCGCGCGCTTTCTACGGCGAACTGCTGGGCTGTCCGGAAGGACGCTCGAGCGAGAGCTGGGTCGACTTCGATTTCTATGGCCACCAGATCGTGGCGCATCTCGCTCCCGAGGAAGCGCGTGGCGTGAGCGCGCACGACGTCGATGGCGACGACGTGCCGGTGCGCCATTTCGGTGTGGTGCTGTCGATGGACGACTGGCAGGCGCTGGCCACGCGATTGGAAGCCAGGGATACGCGCTTCGTGGTCGCACCGCATATCCGCTTCAAGGGACAGCCTGGCGAACAAGCCACGCTGTTCCTGCTCGATCCCTGCGGCAACGCCCTGGAGTTCAAGGCCTTCGCCGACCGTTCGCGGTTGTTCGCCAAATGAAGGCCGAGGACCTGCAGCGGCTGGTCACCGTGACCATGCCTTATGGCAAATACCAGGGCCGTCTCATCGCCGATCTACCGGGCGCCTATCTGGCCTGGTTCGCCCGCAAGGGTTTTCCGCCGGGCGATCTGGGTAACTTGCTGGCCTTGTCGCTGGAGCTCGATCACAACGGCCTCAAGTCGCTGCTCGATCCTTTGAGGAAGCCTAAGTAAGGATCAAAAGCGATCCGAGCTGGTGAGATAGCGCCATTGCCCCGGCTGCATTCGCGACATGGGAATGCGGCCGACGCGGATGCGTTTCATCGCCAGCATCTTCAGGCCGACCGCGCTGCACATGCGCTCGATCTTCTCGGGCGCAATCCGCTTCAGCGCAAAGCGCAGGTGGGTTTCGTTCTGCCAGCTGACCTTGATCGGCGGCAGCGCGTAGTTGTCGAAGCTCAGCCCGTGATTGAGCAAGGCAAGACCGTTCGGTGCCAGCTTGCCCGCCACTTCCACCACCATCTCCTGCTCGATGCGGTCGAAATCCTCTTCCAGCCGGCGCTTGACCCGCCAGTCCTGGGTGAATACCTGCAGGCCGCTCGCGCTATCGGGCAACGACAGCGGCGATTCCAGTCGCGCGAAGTGACGCTTGAGCAGGCGCACGCCGGAGGCATCCTCGGGGGAACGGCTTTCGGCGCGAATCAACGCGCGGGCCTCGGCCAGGGTGGCACCGGCAGGCTTGTGCAGCACCAGCGTCGCAGGTTCCGCGGGCGCCAGCTGCGCATGCGGATCGATCTCGATGCGTTGTTCCTGCACCATGAACTGCGGCTCTTCCACGACCACGCCGTCCACGCGCACCCAGCCGCCCTCGATGTACATCTCCGCCTCGCGTCGCGAGCACTGGGTCAGGGCGGCGACGCGTTTGGCCAGGCGTACGGGTTCGGTCATCGGCGTTGCCAGGAAGTCATGTGCGCCATTATAGGCATGCACGCCGGATGTGCCCCGCGCCCGTTGCTCCTACACTGCACGGCCATCCCTGGAGAATCACGCCCGTGTCGCATTATTCCGGTCCCCTGCTGACGCGTTCCGTTGCCGAGGCGCTGCTTGCCGCGCGCGCTGCCGGTATGGGCGAGTGGACGGGATCGATGGATATGGGGCGCTCCAACGGCAGTGCATCGCTGCATGCGGACGACTGGGCCTGGAACGGCGAGCGCTATCCGTATCCGGGCAAGCTGAAGGACCGCACGATCTACTACTGGGATGGCGAGGATTTTTCCTCGGTGTCGTGCTTCTCCGGCTCGCTGATCAAGCTGGTGCCCACCGAATGGGGCGCGCCCACGTTCGAGATCGACGGCATCAAGATGCTCCCCACCTCGAAGGAATCGCCGGTGGACGACGCGCGCCGCAAGGTGGCGCTGGTCGAGCCGCGCGGCAAGACGGTGCTGGATACCTGCGGCGGCCTGGGTTATTTCGCGGCCTGTTGCCTGGAAGCAGGCGTGACGCGGATCCAGTCGTTCGAAAAGAATCCGGACGTGCTGTGGCTGCGCACGCTCAATCCCTGGTCGCCGGATCCGGATGCGCCGTCCAGCGGCGGCCGGCTCGAACTCACCCATGCCGACGTATCGCAGGCGATCACGCAGCTCGCCGATGCCTCGGTGGATGCCTTGCTGCACGATCCGCCGCGCTTTGGCATCGCCGGCGAGCTGTATTCGCAGGCGTTCTACGATCAGCTCGCCCGCGTGCTTCGCCGTGGCGGGCGGATGTTCCACTACACCGGCAGCCCCAACAAGCTCACCAGCGATCGCGATGTGCCGAACGAAGTGGCGAAGCGGCTGGAGAAGGCGGGCTTCAAGGCGCAGCTGGCGCTGGATGGCGTGTTGGCGATCCGTCGCTGAGCGAAGCCCGCCTCATGTGGGAGCGCACTTGTGCGCGACGGCCTCAGTGAGGCGATATCGCACACCCGTCGCGCACAAGTGCGCTCCCACCAATGCGCGCTGCACTTACTCCTTGATCGCACCCAGCTGCTTGAGCAGCGTGAGGTTGTCTTCCAGGTGCCAGTTCTCGACGATCTTGCCGTCGACGACGCGATAGATATCCGTGGCGATGAAGTCGATCGCCTGGCCCTTGCCCTGCATGCCGTTGAAGCTGCCGGTGAAATGGCCGGCGAAATGCAGATGCGCGACGACCCGGTCGCCGACCACCAGCATCTGTTCCACCTCGCAGGTGAGATCGGGCACCACCTGGCGGAATGCCTTGGAAGCTTGCAGCGGACCTTCCGGACCCTGCACGCGGCCCGGGGGCGGGGTGCGGTCGATGAAGTGCGGCGACAGCGCGGCCTTGGCCAGTGCCTCGTCGCCGGTATTCCAGAAGGTGTCGTAGCGGCGGGCCGCCAGTTCGTTGGCGCTGGCCGTGGCCTTGGCCAGGCTGGCGTCGACGATCAACTGCTTGGGCGTCACCAGGGTGGCGTCCGGGCTGGCCGCCTGGGCCAGCGGAGCGGCGGAAAGGGCGGCGGCGAGCAGGGGAGCGATGAGCTGGTGACGAGGCATGGCTGTTCTCCAAGAGGGTGGCTTACGGTAGCGCCGGCCCGGTGACGAAAAAATCAGGGCGCCGGGCAAACCATCCTTTCCGAAAACGAAAGGACGGGCCCGGCGAGGGGGCATCCGCGATGCGCTCTTCACCGGCAGGGCCATTGGGTTCGACCCCGGCTTTTCAAGTGGCCACAAGGACTATTTGGACGGCTAAACGCGAGCTGAAATCCTTGCCTTGATTCGATGGCGAGCAGCCACATCTCCCTCTCACCGGTCGCTTCGGGGCCGGTACGTCGCTGCATGTTGCGCGGCGTCTACCTGTTGCTCAATGGAGAATATGGTTATGCGTACTGTTCTGGATTTTTCGCCGTTGCACCGTTCCAGCATCGGCTTCGATCGCGTGCTTGACCTGCTCGACGCGGCCGCGCGCACGCAGACGAACGACAACTGGCCGCCGTTCGATTCGGTCAAGCTGAGTGAAGACAAGTATCGGATCACCATGGCGGTGGCCGGTTTCAGCCGCGACGAGATCAACCTTACCGTGCAGGCCAACGTGCTCACGGTCAGCGGAGAGCGCAAGGGCGAGCAGGAAGGCGAAGTGCTGCATCGTGGCATTGCCAACCGCCCGTTCAACCGCCGCTTCGAACTGGCCGAGCATGTGCAGGTGACCGGTGCGCGCATGGAGAACGGCTTGCTGGTGATCGATCTCAAGCGCGAGATCCCCGAGGCCTACAAGCTGCGCCGCATCGAGATCGGCGAAACGTCGGCCCCGTCGGTGGCACACCTGCAGAACCAGGCGGCCTGATCGCCGCAGTTCCCGTTTGCTGAAAACAGGAGGGTGACGAAACCGTCACCCTCCTTTGGCACGTCCGTGATGCCCGCTGGTCACACTGGCATCCGAGCGCGAATATCGCAGGAGTGCCCCATGCAGCATCGTCCGTGGATAGGCTTGGCTATGCTGCTGGCGGTGTTCATGCCGGCCGTGCACGCGCAACAGCTGGCCAATGAGCCGGTGAAGCAGCTCGACCTCAAGCGCTATCTCGGCCAATGGCACGAGATCGCGCACTTGCCGATGTTCTTCCAGCGCCAATGCGTGGACAACATCACCGCCACCTACACCAGCCTGCCCGATGGCAGGGTCGGCGTGCGCAACGCCTGCCGCACGCGCGACGGCAAGATGGACGACGCCAACGGCGTGGCGCGGACGACCGACAAGGCCGCGGGCGCGCTCGAAGTGCGCTTCGCTCCGGCATGGATGTCCTGGCTCCCATGGGTATGGGCCGATTACTGGGTGCTCGATGTCGACCCCGACTATCGCTGGGCCGTGGTGGGCAGCCCGAGTCGCGATTACCTGTGGGTCCTCTCGCGCGATGCGCAAATGCAACGCGCGCAGTTCGAGGCGCTGCGTCATCGAGCCGCGCAGCGCGGTTATCCGATCGAGAAACTGGTGATGTCGGCGCCGCTCAACTGAGCGGCAGCGTCAAGCTCAGTCGCCGGCGCGCAGGCGCACGCGATCCATCAGCTCGCGCAACTGTCTCTGCTCGGCCGCATCGAGCACGCCGAACAGGTGCTCCACCGCCTGGCGCTTGGGACCCTGCACTTCATCGAGCTTGGCCTGGCCGGTGGCCGTGACCACCACCAGTTGCGCGCGGCGGTCGGTGGGGTGGGCCGAGCGCTCGATCCAGCCGCTTTCTTCCATCGCATCCAGCGCCGTGGTCACGGTGCGCGGCGCGTAGCCCATTTCGGTGGCGATATCGCTGGGCCGGCAGGGCGCGAGCCGGGCCACCAAGGCCAGCAGCTTCGCCTGCGACAGCGACAGGCCGGCCGCTGTCATGGCGGCGTCGACATGCTTGCGCACCAGGTGATGCAGGGCCAGGAAAGCGTCGGCGAGTTCGACCGTGGCGGATCGGCTTGGGGTTGACTTGCGTGGCGTCGTCATGGAAAAGTATTGAGCAAGCTCACTATGAGTTCCATCCATTATAGCGCCGCTGCCCAGCCGCGGCCAGCGAGGTTTCCATGGCTACGTCGATCCCCGAAGTCCGGCGCGTCCGGCATCCCCTGAAAGTGCGCGAATTGAGCGTGAAACGGCTGAAGTTGGTGTCCCCGCGACTACTGTGCGTCACCTTCACCGGCGATCTGGGCGATTTCATCTCCGCCTCGTTCGACGACCACGTGAAGCTGTTTTTCCCCGGCGCCGGCGAATCCGCACCATCGCTGCCCACGGTGACGGAGCAGGGCATGGCCTTCGATCCCACGCGTCCCCGGCCCGCCAGCCGCGACTACACCCCGCGCCGCTACGACCGCGCCGCCAACGAGCTGGAGATCGAATTCGTGCTGCATGGCGAGGGTCCGGCCGCATCCTGGGCGCGTGCCGCCAGGCCGAGCGACCGCTTGGGCCTGGGCGGGCCGCGTGGTTCCTCCCTGCTGCCCGAGGGGTTGGACTGGCTCCTGTTGATCGGCGATGAAACAGCGTTGCCGGCGATGGCCCGCCGCCTGGAAGAAGCCGGCGCGGGCGAATGCATCATCGCCCTGATCGAGACCGGCAGCGCCGACGCCCGTATCGATATCGCCACCGCGGCGAATGCCAGCATCACCTGGTTGTGCCGGGAGTCGGGCGATGCCGCGCTGCCGGACGCCGTGGCCGAGCTGATCCTGCCCGAGGGCCACGGCTTCGCCTGGGCTGCCGGCGAGTACGGCAGCATCCGCCAGGTACGGCAGCGTCTGATCAACGTGCACGGACTCGACCGCCAGCGTATCCGCGCCGCCAGCTACTGGAAGCAGGGCGAAGCGGCGAGCCATGAAACGCTCACCGACTGATCCGGCGCCGGCCGCGCCCGCTTCGCTCGCTACGTAGTTTTGCTATTCCACTTTGCGGTGGGCGGAGGTCAAATGATCCGTCGTGCGATTCCCTGTTGATCCGCTGTATTCATCGCGAGGTGGAGCCATGTCGAGGACGAAGGACGAGCGCGCGCCCAAGGTGACCCACAGGCGCCCGAAGGGAGCCGAAGAAGCGTCATTGCATGCTTTCGCCCACGTCGGCGAGGGAGCGCTTTCGCAGCAGAGCTTCCGCAAGGCGCCGGCGGATCGCGAGGCCATGGCGCGGACCATTCGCGCCAAGGTGGCGCGCAAGTCGCTGGGCGGCTGGAAGCCGGTGAAGGATCGCTTCGACCCCGTGGAGTTGCTGATCGAAACCTCGAAGGGGCGCGTGGATTCGCTGGTGCCCATTCGCTACGGCCGCATGATGGCGTCGCCGTTCGCGTTCTACCGCGGTGCGGCGGCCATCATGGCGGCCGATCTCGCCCACACCGCGAGCACCGGCATTCACCTGCAGATCTGCGGCGACTGCCACCTGGTGAATTTCGGCGGTTTCGCCACGCCCGAACGCAAGCTGGTGTTCGACATCAACGATTTCGACGAAACCACGGTCGGGCCGTGGGAGTGGGACATCAAGCGCCTGTGCGCCAGCCTGGTGGTGGCTTCGCGCGCGAACGGCTTCAACGACGGCGAGGCCAGGGACATCGCGTGGGAGGCCGCGTCCGCGTACCGGACGCACCTGGCCGACTACGCCGAGATGCCCGTGCTGGAAGCGTGGTACGACCATATCGATCTGCAGGACGTGATCGACCGCATGCGCGACGAGGAAATGAAGCAGCTCGCCAACAAGAGCGTGCGCAAGGCCGTGCAATACACCGCGCACACCAAGGAGTTCATCAAGCTCACGGTGCAAGGCGGCTCGCCGCCGCGCATCCAGGACGAACCGCCGTTGATCTATCACGATGAGCTGCTGGAGAACCAGGTGACGCTGGACGAACGCCGCAAGGCGTTTCTCGACTATCGCGACTCGCTGCTGCCGGAACGCCGCGTATTGCTCGATCGCTTCCAGACGGTGGACGCCGCGGTGAAGGTGGTGGGCGTGGGCAGCGTGGGCACCTACTGCGGCATCATGCTGATGGTGTCGGGCAATGGCGATCCGCTGTTCCTGCAGTTCAAGGAAGCGCGGCGGTCGGTGATCGATCCCTACGTGAAGAACAAGCCGTATAAGCACCAGGGCCAGCGCATCGTTGCGGGCCAACGATTGATGCAAGCGGCCAGCGATCTGTTCTTGGGGTGGACGCAGGGAACCAAGCGTCACTTCTACGTGCGTCAGTTGCGCGATGCGAAGATCTCGCCGCAGATCGAAGTGATGCGCGCGCCCAATCTGCGCCGCTATGGCCGTCTGTGCGCCCGCACGCTGGCACGCGCGCATGCGCGCTCGGGCGATGCGGTGTTGTTGTCCGCCTACCTGGGCAAGAGCGATGCCTTTGCCGATGCCATGACGAGCTTCTCGGTGGCGTATGCCGACCAGAACGAACGCGACCATGCGTCGCTGGTCAAGGCGGTACGCGCCGGCCGGGTGGATGCGATGACCATCGCCTAGGGTTTGTGCGGCGCGGCTGGTTCGAGCCGCGTCGCCAGTTCCACGCTGCGCGGTGCGGCCAATCCGCCGTAGCGACGGTCGACGTCGTCCAGCCGTTGTTTCGCGTTGTCGAGTTTGCCGGCCGCGATGTCCGCATCGACCTGGCCAAGGGCCTTGTCGACATCGCTGGCGATCCGTGCACGACAGGCATCGAGTTTCGCGGGGTCTGTTGCACTGTGGGTTTCCAGCGAGGTCAGGGCGCGATCCAGGGCAGGCGGCTCGGCCAGGTCGTGACCTGTCCAGGGCATCGCGCGCACATCGAAGTCGTCGATGCACCAATCATGCAATGACGCACGGCTCTGCCTGTCCGCATCCTGGTTGGCCGTGTCGCGCTGGCCGGTAAAATAGACCAGGCGTGTGGAGGACTGGAATTGTTCCAGCAGCGACAACGGCGGTAGCGGCACCGTCCGCCCGAGCGTATCGCTGCCGGCCTCCAGCAGCGCACCGTGAAACACATCCGGATAGCCGAGTGCCAGCCGCAACGCGACGCGCGAGCCGCCGGAGAAGCCACCGACATAGACGCGCTGCGGATTGACCCGGTAACGCGCCATCACATTGCTGGCCGCCAGCAGCGAAACCGGCTCGCGGCGGTCGAGCAGGCTGGTGTCGTTGCCGATATGGGCCGCGGTGACCAGGATCATGCCGTGACGTTCGAGGATCGACGTCCATGCGGCCGGCATGCTGGCCTCGTCCCACGGCGGAACGAACACCAGCAGGGCATAACCGCCGGGCGGCATCTGCGCGGGAACGTAGAGCGCGAACCGCTCCTTGGCCAGATCGATGGGCTGTTCCGCGATGGCAATGCCCAGCCCGGCGGCGTGACGCTGCAGTCGCCATGCATTCAACGGCGTCACCAGTCGCCGGGCCAGTTCCGTGCTGCTCGACAGGTTGCTGTACTGCGAGAACAGCACATCCTTGAACACGCCTGTGGCGACGTCAGCGGCCGGGGCGGCGAAGGCCAGCCCCGTGAGGCATGCGAACAAGAGGCCACGACGGATCATGGCGGAAGCCTAGCACCGCGCGAACGCGGTGCCACGGGTGTTCATTTTGCGGGTGTTTGCTGCGGGAACACCATCGCGCTGTTGCCATAGGGCGGATGCAGCGTGCCCTTCGCGAAGTCGATGGCGAGCTGCATGTAACCCGCCGCATAGCGCGTACTCACGCGTTCGCCGTCCTTGCCGAGTTCGTATTCCGTGATGCCGTGTTCGGTATGCGGAAACAACGCCGTGGTGATCGGCAGACCCTTGGCCTGCAACGAGGCGAGGCGGCGCAGGGTTTCGCCACTGGGCGCATCGATGTCGTCCCCGCCCAGTTCCCACAGCTGCGGGGTCTGCAGCTTCTCCAGCACCGGCATGGCGTCGTAGTGCCAGGGCGTGTGCCACATGTATGCCTTGCCCTTCTCGCGGATCTCGGCGTTGCTCATCGGCAGCACCAGATAGCTGAAGTCGCCGCGCACATCCTTGTACCAGGGCTCCTTGCCGTACTTGGCCTTGGCCGCATCGAGCTGGTCGAAGCCATCGGTCAGTCCGCTGGAAAGGATCAGGCCCACCGCATCGGAGAGCTCCCACGCCTTGTCGATCACCGACTGGTCGTAGCCCTTGAGCGTCATCTGGAACGCCACCGCTTCGCGGTCTTCTTCCAGCGGCGAGATGGCCAGGCCGTAGCCCACGATCACGAAATCCACCTTGGTGCGCGTGGCCGCCAGCGGAGCCACCCAGCCGCCCTGGCTGCCGCCGCGATAACCCACCCGGCCGGCACGCGCGCCGGCCAGCCGGCGAGCCTCGGCGACCGCAGCCACCGCATCGTTGGCGAGCACACTGAAATCCTGCGTGTACTGGCCATCGGAAGCGCCGGTGCCGCGCTTGTCATAGACGAACGCGCCCACGCCCTCGATGGGGAACTCGCGCTGCATGGCATCGAACGTGCGGGCCGAATCCTTTTCCGAGCCATGCACCAGCACCACCACCGGCACCTTGCCCTTGCCGGGCGGGAGAATCAGCCGTCCGACCAGGCGCGTGCCGCCTTCGCCGGCAAACGTCGTCTCCTGCACCGTGAAGGGGATGCGCTCGCCCTGCTTGCCATCGAAGGTGATCTTGCCCTTCGCACAATCGGTGAACTGGACATCCTTGCCGTCCGGGCGGTCCGTCCAGCCGAACGTGCTGGTCCAGCTATCGCCGGCACCCCGCTTGAGCTTGCCGGTGCTGCCGTCGATACGTCGCCAGCGCAGGGTGTTTTCATCCGAATGGCCGATATCCAGCGCGCTTCCATCGCTGAGGCGATATGAACCTACGTGGCAGTCGGTGGCGGGAGCGGCGCTGGCGAGCAGGGCGGCCAAGAGCGTGGTGAGCATGGAGAGTCCGATCGTCGAATAAGTCGCCAGGAGGCTAGCATCGGCTTGTCGGGCGACCATTGGCCGCAAGTCATACCGGTGCCAAGAGTCATAGGCACCATAGGCGCTCCATGCGCCCTCTGCGGCGTGCCGTGATCATTGCGAAGGAGCTACCGTGGGTCGTTTATGCTGGATCATTGTGATGGCGGGTGCACTGTTCATGACAGCCGATATCCGGGCAAATGAAGCGCCGTTGGCGAAGAAGGTGTTGGTGATCGGCCATCGCGGCGCCAGCGCGCTGCGACCGGAACACACCCTGGCGTCGTACGGCAAGGCGATCGCCGACGGCGCCGATTTCATCGAGCCGGACCTGGTGATGACGCGCGACGGCGTGCCGGTGGCGCGTCACGAGAACGAGATCAGCGGCACCACCGACGTGGCGCAGCATGCGGAATTCGCCTCGCGCAAGGCCACCAAGACGATCGACGGCGAGAAGGTGACGGGCTGGTTCACCGAAGACTTCACCCTGGCCGAGCTGAAGACGCTGCGCGCCCGCGAACGCCTGCCGGAGTTTCGCAGTACCGCATACGACGGACAGTTCCAGATACCTACGCTGGACGAGATCATCGATTTCGTGGCCGCCGAATCGGCCACGCAGGGGCGCGTGATCGGCATCATTCCCGAGATCAAGCACGGCACCTATTTCCAGCGGGCCGGGCTGCCGATGGAAGACCTCGTGCTGGCTACGCTCGCCGCGCATGCATACACGCGCACGGCGCCGGTGGAAATCCAGTCGTTCGAGATCGCCAACCTGCGTTATCTGCGCGGCAAGCTGGGCAAGCAGCATCCCAATATCCGTCTCCTTCAGCTGCTCGGCGATGCGAATGAAGCGCCGTACGACGTGGTTGCTGCGGGTGGGAAGCTGACCTACGCGCAGATGATGACGCCCGCTGGCCTGCGCGATATCGCCGGGTATGCCGATGCGATCGGGCCGAGCATCCGTTCGATCATTCCGCTGGCTGCGGATGGCTCGCTGGGCAAGCCCACGGCATTGGCGCATGACGCGCATGCGGTGAAGCTGGAGCTGCATCCGTATACGTTCCGGCCGGAGAATTTCTTCCAGGCGAAGAATTTCTGGAAGGGGAGCGATCCGAAGGCGTTCAATGAGGCGGGGTCGATTGCGGAGATACGGGCGTATCTGGATGCGGGGGTGGATTCGTTTTTTACGGATGATCCGGCGATTGGGCGCAAGGCGGTGGATGGGCGGTGATGTTGGGTGGCGATGTTGGGTGGTGATGTTGGGTGGTGCGCGAATCGCGAAACGCGATTCGCGCAGCGGCGGGCAGGCCTCGTGTCTTACTAGCTCGTCATCCCGGCGCAGGCCGGGATCCAGAGCCTCGGTGTATAGTTGTCGCGATACGGCGATCTGGCTCGCCTGCCGCGGGCTTCCGTCCTCCTGCCGGAGGCCGGGTTACTTTCTCTTGCTTGCCCAAGAGAAAGTAACCAAAGAGAAGGGCCCCCCGGATGACGCGCCTTACGGGCCTAGCGGCCCTCCAGGTGCGCGGGTGGGCTCCGGGGTTTTTCGACAGGGCATCCTGCCCTGGCGAAAAACTGGCCCGCATCCATGCGGGCCACCCTGCGGGCTTTCCTCCACCCACCCGCCGCGTCATACGGGGACCCCTGAGAGCCCAGAGCAGTGCCCAGAGCAGCAGCCCAGAGCAGCAGCCAGAGCAGCAGCCAGAGCAGTAGCCGAGGGTTGTAGTCAGAGCTACGGATCTACTGTGGGAGCGCACCCTGTGCGCGACCATCCTACGGAGCGATACATCCCGGCGTGGCGGTCGCGCGCAGGGTGCGCTCCTACAGGCAAGACGAATTTTTTTGCGTTGCGACAGGGCACTCACCCCCATTGGCTCTACCATCACAGCCATCGATGGGTTGGGGAATCCATGCATGTCTGTTTCAAACGCCACGACGGGCCCGGCCTCGTCGCTCCGCTTCGGTATCGCGATCGTCGTCCTGGCCCTGGGCGCCATCGCCGGCGCCGTATTCGCAGCCCACGGTGAGATCGATGGCTGGCGCTGGCTGCACTGGGTGTGCAAGCCGCTGACCACGGTGCTGATCCTGTGGATGGCCTGGCGGGCCGAGCCGGCGGTGTCGGAGCGTTACCGGCGCTGGATCGCCGCGGGCATGCTGTGCTCGTTGGTCGGCGACGTGTTCCTGATGCTGCCGCACGATGCCTTTGTGGCGGGGTTGGTGTCGTTCCTGCTGGCGCACCTGTGTTTCATCGCCGCGCTGCTGGGCGACAGCCGCTTTGCCGCCCGGCCGTGGGGCATGCTGGCCTGCGTGGCGTACGGCGTGTTCAATCTATGGGCGCTGTGGCCGTCCCTGCCGGTGCCGCTGCATCTGCCGGTGGTGGTCTACGTGCTGGTGCTGGCGAGCATGGGCGGGCAGGCGGTGGTGCGCGAGCGGCAGCACGCGTCCGATGAGTTGGCCACCTCGGCGCACTGGTCGATGATGGGCGCGCTGATCTTCATGCTCAGCGATACACTGTTGGCCTGGGACCGTTTCCGTTTCGTCATTCCGCTGTCGACGGTGTGGGTGCTGGTGACGTACTACACGGCGATGTGGTGCCTGGCGCGATCGGTTCGCGGGAGTCGTTGAGCGGCCATGAATACGCAGGAAATCATCATCACGTGGGCCACGCCGGTGTTCTTTGCGCTGATCGCGCTGGAAATGCTGGTGGCCAGGCTGCGCGGCCGCAGCGTGTATCACAGCAGCGATGCGATCAACAGCCTGGGACTCGGGGTGATCTCGCAGATCGTGGCCGTCTTCAGCAAGCTGCTCACGTTGGGCATCTATGCATGGTGCGTGCAGCGTTTCGCGTTGTTCGCGTTGCCCGCCAACAGCGTGTGGGTGTGGATCTCCGCGCTGTTGTTGTACGACTTCTGCTACTACTGGCTGCATCGCGCGGGGCACGAGGTGAACATCCTCTGGGCCGCGCACGTGGTGCACCACCAGAGCGAGGATTACAACCTTTCCACCGCGTTGCGCCAGACCGGCAGCGGCGTGTTGCTCGGCTGGTTGTTCTACCTGCCGATGGCGATCGTGGGTTATCCGCTGGAAGTGTTCGTGGTGGTGGCGTTGATCGATCTGCTCTACCAGTTCTGGGTACACACCGAACTGGTGGGACGACTGGGCTGGTTCGACCGCGTGTTCTGTTCGCCGTCCAATCATCGCGCCCATCATGCGGTGAACGACCGCTACCTCGACCGCAACTACGGCGGCATCCTGATCGTATGGGATCGCCTGTTCGGCACCTTCATCGAGGAAGACGACACCGACCCGCCGATCTACGGCACGCGTTCGCCGTTGCGCAGCTGGAATCCGCTGTGGGCCAACGCCGAGGTGTACTGGGCCACGGCCAAGGATGCGTGGCATGCGCGTCGCTGGCGCGACAAGCTGCTGGTCTGGCTGAAGCCGCCGGGCTGGCGTCCGGCGGACGTGGCGGAGCGTTTTCCCAAGCCTGCGTTCGATATCCAGCGCGAGCGCTTCCTGCCACAGCTTTCGCGCGGCCTTACCGTCTACGGACTGGTGCAGTTCGCGCTGCTGCTCGGCATGGCGGTGCAGTTCCTCGATCTGGCCAAGCAGGTGCCGGCGACCACCTTGGTTGCCTATGCCGTCTTCCTGGTGCTCAGCCTCACTGCGCTGGGCGCGCTCACCGAGGCACGGCGCATCGGCATTGGCCTGGAACTGGCGCGGCTGTTCGCCACTGCCGCGATGCCCTTGCTCACCGGTGGCTGGTTCGGCGTGCCGCAGCTGGATGCCCGCGTGGTGGCCGCGATGGTCGCCGTCCAGGCGCTGAGCGCACTGGTGCTGGGCTGGTTGGTGCTGTCGGCGGCAGGCCGCCGCAACGCGGAAAAACCCATCCACGGCTAGGACCTTTGGCACTCCCGCGCAGCTGCAGCGTGGCAGGCGCGAGGGCATTCGCTATGATCGCGGCTCATTTCCCGGGGATGAGCCGATGGGTTTCCTTAGTAAGTTGGTGCGCCACAAGCCTGTGGAGCTGTTGCAGGCGGAGGCCGGCA
Source organism: Dyella kyungheensis (assembly GCF_049913195.1). Classification (GTDB taxonomy): domain Bacteria; phylum Pseudomonadota; class Gammaproteobacteria; order Xanthomonadales; family Rhodanobacteraceae; genus Dyella; species Dyella kyungheensis. Next base: position 514,971 of record NZ_CP183983.1, read on the forward strand.
AGCGCGGCGATTTCCGTCGCGTGCTGGGTCTGTGGCAGCTCACCGCCATCGGTATCGGCGGCATTATCGGTGTGGGCGTGTTCGTGCTCGCGGGTCAGCAGGCGGCGCTCAATGCCGGCCCGGCCGTGGTCATTTCCTTCCTCATCGCCGGCATCGCCAGTGCGGCGGCGGCGCTGTGCTACGCAGAGTTCGCAGGCCTCATCCCGGTGACGGGCAGCGCTTATACCTACGGTTATGCCGTGCTCGGTGAATTGGCTGCATGGCTGATCGGTTGGGATCTCCTGCTCGAATACGCGCTGATCGTCGCGGTGGTCGCCATTGGCTGGTCGGGCTATGTGCAATCGGCCCTGGCCAGCATGGGGGTGCATCTGCCGGTCTGGGCGCGGGGCGCGATGAACCCCGATAAGCCCGGACAGGTGTTCGATGTCATCGCCGCGGCGATCACCTTGGGCGTGGCCACGCTCTTGACCATGCGCACCGAGTGGGGCGCGCGCTTCAACACGCTGGTGGTGGCGATCAAGGTGGCTGCGGTTGCGCTGGTGATCGGCGTGGGCGTGTTCTACATCAATCCGGCGAACTGGTTCCCCTTCATCCCCGAACGCATTGTCGATGCCAAGGGCGTGGGGCACTTCGGCTTCAATGGCGTTGCGACCGCCGCGGCCGTGGTGTTCTTTGCGGTATTCGGCTACGACACGTTGACCACGGCGGCGGAAGAATCCAAGAACCCGCAACGCGATCTGCCCAGGGCAGTGCTGTTGTCGCTGGGTATCTCGATGGCGATGTACCTCGCCGTATCGCTGGTGCTCACCGGCATTGCGCACTACGACACGCTCAATACCGATGCTCCGGTGGCCGATGCGTTCAAGGGCCTGGGCTTGCACTGGGTGGCGCTGACCGTGTCGGTGTCGGCGGTATTCGGCCTCATCAGCGTGCTGTTCGCCTTCATGCTCGGCGCGGCGCGCATCTGGTATGCGCTGGCGCGCGACGGACTTCTTCCGGGCTGGTTTGCGCGCGTGCATCCGCGCTACGGCACGCCGTATCGTCCGACCATCGCGCTGGGCGTATTCACCGCGGTGGTTGCAGGCTCCACGCCGATCCAGAAGGTGGCGGAGCTGGTCAACATCGGCGTGCTTTCGGCCTTCATCGTGATCTGCAGCTCGGTCATGATCCTGCGCAAGCGCAAGCCGGATTTGCACCGCGCCTTCCGCACGCCGCTGGTGCCGCTGGTACCGTTGATCGGCATTGCGTTCTCGATCTGGCTGCTGTCGGAACTGCCGGCCATCACCTGGAAGGTATTCCTCGGCTGGGTGAGCCTGGGCCTGGTCATCTACGTGTTCTACGGCATGCACAAGAGCAAGCTGGAGCAGCTCAAGTAAAGCCGAGGCGTCCACGGATACAAAGAAAAACGGCCGCTTTCGCGGCCGTTTTTTTGTCCACCGGGCAGGGAAGTCTTAGAACTTCACTTCCACCGAGGCGGAATAGGTGGCCACGTTGGCGTTGGTCTGCGGCTCTTGCGCGCCGTCGCGACCGTACTTGATGTGGTAGTTGTCGTAGTTGACGCCGAGAGCCACGTTCCTGGTGATGTCGTAGCCCACGCCGGCACCGGCGTACCAGCCGTTGTTCCAGCTGCGCTCGTTGGCGGTGGCGTCGCCCACGGTGACCGCGCCGGTGGTGCGCGAACGCAGGTAGCCGCCGTGACCGGTGACGAACCAGTTGTCGTAGAAGTTGTACTTGCCGGTCACGCCGATCTGGCCGACGCGCGGCTTGGCCGAGGTGCTGGCGAAATCGAAATCGTTCTTGACCTTGCCGAGATAGGCGTAGCCGATTTCAGCGCCGACGATGCCGTTCCAGCGCCAGCCGAAGCGCACGTTCTGGAACACGTCGGTCTTGTCGGAAACGCCGCCGAGACGGTAGTTGCTCTGGCCCAGGTTGCCGGCAACGAAGAAATTGTCGAGCTGGTTGTTGTTCTCGTCAGCCTGAGCAGCAAAAGGCGCAGCAGCGACCACGGCCAAGGCGGCCGCAAGAAGAATCTTGTTCATGGAATGCTCCAACTATTTTTGTGATCCGTCGCGACCATGGGGGAGTGTCGCGATGGGCCGCGTGGGGAGCGCGGTGAAAAAAGGATACGGGTTTTTAACCTGCAGAAAACCCTTGCAGGGTTTTGCGGAAAGGCGATGTTCAGACATTTCCATGACCAATGGCAGGGGGTGGCATGTGTCAACCCGCACTAGCATCAGAGGTTCATGTTTCGTGCAGCCGAGGGTTGCGCACGAATCCGATTGAACAGGGGAGAATCTCTTTTGAAAGCCTCGCATCTCGCTTCCGCCATTCTTGCTGCGGCCTTCGGGCTCGGCAGCTTCGCGGCCCTTGCCGATGTTCCCGCGCCGCAGGACATTGCGTTCAACGGCACCTTGAAGATCAACGTCGATGCCACCGACATCGCGCATCGCGTGTTCCGCGTGCGCGAGACGGTGCCAGCGCAGGCGGGTCCGCTGACGCTGCTCTATCCGCAGTGGCTGCCGGGCAATCATTCGCCGACGGGTCCGGTCGACAAGCTCGCGGGCCTGGTGGTGAAGGCGAACGGCAAGGTCATTCCGTGGAAGCGCGATCCGCTCAACGTGTTCGCGTTCCACGTGGATGTGCCGCAGGGCGCGAACGAAGTGCAGGTGGAGTTCCAGTTCCTCTCGGCACAGGACCTGCGCCAGGGCCGCGTGGTGATGACGCCGGAGATGCTCAACCTGCAGTGGAACTCGGTGTCGCTGTACCCGGCCGGTTATTTCGCGCGCCAGATCAAGGCCGAAACCAGCGTGACGTTCCCCGCCGGCTGGCAATACGGCAGCGCGCTGGAAATGGCCTCGCGCAACGGCGACACGGTGACGTTCAAGCCGATCGACTACGCCAACCTGGTGGATTCGCCGATCTACGCGGGCAAGTACTTCAAGCGCGTGGATCTGGATCCGGGCGCGAAGACGCCAGTGTTCCTCAACATCGTGGCGGACGATCCGAAGTTCCTGGAGATCAAGCCCGAGCAGTTGAAGGTGCATCAGAACCTGGTGCAGCAGATGTACAAGCTGTACGGCGCGCACCACTACAACCATTACGACTTCCTGTTCTCGCTCAGCGACAAGATGTCGGGCAACGGCCTGGAGCATCACCGTTCAAGCGAGAACGGCGTGGGCACCACCTATTTCACCGAGTGGGACAAGAACGCCGCCATGCGCGATCTGCTCTCGCACGAGTTCAACCACTCGTGGGACGGCAAGTATCGTCGCGGCGCCGACCTGAGCACGCCGAACTTCAACGTGCCCATGCAGGACAGCCTGCTGTGGGTATACGAAGGCCAGACGCAGTTCTGGGGCTACGTGATGGCCGCGCGTTCGGGCCTGTGGAAGCAGGACCAGGCGCTGGACATGCTGGCCAATGTGGCGGCCACCTATGACCGCGGTCGTCCGGGCCTGCAGCTGTGGCGCAATATCCAGGACACCACCAACGATCCGATCATCGCCATGCGTCGCCCGTTGCCTTACCGCAACTACCAGATGAGCGAGGACTACTATTCGGGCGGCCAGATGATCTGGCTCGACGTGGACGGCAAGCTGCGCGATCTCACCGGCAACAAGCGCTCCATCGACGATTTCGCCAAGGCCTTCTTCGGCATGAACAACGGCGACTGGGCCGTCAACACCTATACGTTCGAGGACGTGGTGAAGACGCTCAACGACATCGCCCCGTTCGACTGGACCAGCTATCTGCGCGAGCGGCTGGATGGCCATGGTCCGCTGATCGGCGGCTTCGAGGCGAACGGCTGGAAGCTGGTCTATAACGACAAGCCCTCCGAGGTCGCCAAGGCGATGGAGACGCGCGCGGGCGGCGCCAACCTTACGTATTCGCTGGGCGTGTCGATGGGCAAGGGTGGCGACGTCGTCGACGTGCTGTGGGACAGCCCCGCCTTCAAGGCTGGTTTGTCGCCGGCGATGAAGGTGGTCGCGGTGAACGGCAAGGAATATTCCAGCGATGTCCTCAAGGATGCCGTGACGGCCGCTGCGAAGGACAAGAATCAGCCGGTGGAATTGCTGGTGAAGAACTTTGATGAGTACTCCACGCTGCGCATCGATTACCACGATGGGTTGAAGTATCCGTATCTGGAGCGCATCGAGGGCAAGGCGGATCGGTTGTCGGAGTTGCTCAAGGCGCGTTGATGCTACTTCTCTCTCTCTCTCTCGGTGAGAGGGTGAGAGATGGATCTGAAAAGCCGCTCCGCCTGGAGCGGCTTTTTTTTGCTCGTCATCCCGGCGCACCCCGAAAAGGGGGCGAGGGCCGGAGGCGCTTCTCAACAGCCGAATGGCTGGTCATCCAGAGCCTCGGTGTTTAGTTGTCGCGCAGTCGCGATCTGGCTCGCCTGCCGCGGGCTTCCGACCTCCTGCCGGCGACGCAAAGCTAGTCCCCTTTTCGGGAAGGCCGGGTCACTTCTCTTTGCTTGCCCACGCACGCGCAGGAGCGCGTGCGAACGGCGAAGCCGGCCCGAAGGGCGTAGGGCAGGATGCCCGGAGTAAAGAGAAAGTAACCAAAAGAAAGGGCCCCCGGATGACGCGCCTTCCGGGCCTTTGGCCCTCCAGGTGCGCGGGTGGGTTACGGGGTTTTTCGACAGGGCATCCTGCCCTGGCGAAAAACTGGCCCGCATCCATGCGGGCCACCCTTCGGGCTTTCCTCCACCCACCCGCCGCGTCATACGGGGACCCCTGAGAGCCAAGAGCCAAGAGCCGGAGCCGGAGCCGAGAGCTGTGGATCTACTGTAGGAGCGCACCCTGTGCGCGACCATCCTACGGAGCGATACATCCCGGCGTGGCGGTCGCGCACAGGGTGCGCTCCTACAGAACAGCGCAGACGTTCCCGCGAGCACTCGCCCCTCACCCCGACCCTCTCCCCGCCGGGGAGAGGAGAAGTGCGGTGCATCGGGGGCCATTTGTGGGAGCGCACTTGTGCGCGACAAGCCGACAGAGCGATACATCCCCGCTATAGGGGCACTCCTCAGCGCCGCCTTACTCGCTATCTAAGTCGGAATGACAAAGCGAGCCCTCCCACATGGGCTCCCGCCCCCAACTCCGCTATACTGCGCGCTCGCCGCGCCCAGACCCCCGGTCCCAGGCCGCGTCGACGCTCAATGCGCCCGTAGCTCAGCCGGATAGAGTAGTGGCTTCCGAAGCCATTGGTCGGGGGTTCGAATCCCTCCGGGCGCGCCATCTCCCCCTTCGTTATGCCGATCGACTATGGCGACTGGCGAGTAGCGCTGCGGCGGCGCATGCGTTCCAATGAATGCTCCCCGATCCGAGACGTTCGCCGTGCAGCGACCTGACGTAAAGGCCTTCTTCGACGAATCCACCAACACCTTCAGCTATGTCGTGTGGGATTCGGCGACGGGCAAGGCGGCGGTGATCGATAGCGTGCTCGACTATGACGCCGTGTCCGGTCGCACGCGTCGCGATTCGGCGGATGCGCTGATCGACTTCGTCAAGGCGCAGTCGCTGGAAGTGCAGTGGGTCATCGACACCCATGTGCATGCCGACCATCTTTCGGCCGCGCCGTACGTGCAGTCCAAGCTGGGCGGTACGCTGGCGATCGGCGAGCATATTCGCGATGTGCAGGAGACGTTCGGCAGGATCTTCAATGCCGGTGCGGATTTTGCGTGCGACGGCAGCCAGTTCGATCATCTGTTCAAGGATGGCGAGCGCTATCGCGTCGGCACCATCGACGCTGTGGCCATGCACACACCCGGACATACGCCGGCCTGCATGACGCACCTGATCGGCGATGCCGCGTTCGTGGGCGATACGCTCTTCATGCCGGATTACGGCACGGCCCGCTGCGATTTCCCCGGCGGCGATGCGCGCACGCTATACCGCTCGATCCAGCGCATTTTTGCCTTGCCCGACGAAACCCGGATATTTCTCTGCCACGACTACAAGACGGCCGATCGCGACGTCTTCGTGCATGAAACCACCGTGGGCGACGAGCGGCGTTCGAACATCCACGTGCGCGAGGGGACGGACGAAGACGCCTTCGTGCACATGCGCAGCACCCGCGATGCAACGCTGTCCATGCCGCGCCTGCTGTTGCCATCCGTGCAGGTGAACATGCGGGCCGGACAGTTTCCGCTGGCCGAAGAGAACGGCACGCGCTACCTGAAGATCCCGCTCGACACGCTGTAAACGCCGCCCCATGCCAAACGGCACGCCTCCTCGAGGGAGAAGGCGTGCCGCTGATGCATTGAATTGAATGTCAGTGGGTCTGGCGAAGCTGCTTCTCGAACGCCTTCACCTGCTTGTCCGCCTCGTCGCGAGCGATGCCGTAGCGCTCCTGCAGCTTGCCCGAAAGGTACTCGGCGTTGCCTTCGGCAATCTTCAGATCGTCATCGGTGAGCTTGCCCCACTGCTGCTTGATCTGGCCGCTGAGCTGCTTCCAATTCCCCTGAATGGTGTCCTGGTTCATGACTGACCTCGTTGGATGTCGGTAGGTGCCATCTGCATTGGCGACATCGATTCGAGCAGCAGCCGGGTTAAGTGCGCGTCCCGAGGTTGTTGTCGAAAGTGGCGGGGATTCACGCAAGTATGTCGCTCACTGAGACGGCGCTCATGCCGTCTCGACGAAAAAAAGCGCCATGGAAGGCGCCTTTTTCCCGAGACCCTGGCAGTGGCGGATCAGCTGCGCACTTCGAAATCTTCCGACGCCACCTGCTTGCCGTTGAGCGAGATGACCACCTTGTATTTGCCCGTGGGCCAGGCGTTCGGATTCTGCACCTTGAAGGTGGTGATGGCTGGACCGTCGGTGGCGATGGACTCGCTGGTGCTGCTGAACGGTTCGTCCTTGCCGTCGAGATAACTCCACTTGGCGTTCAAGGTGGCGTTGTCGGTGGTGCCGATGGTCGCCACGCTGGCGTAGATGGCCTTTTCCTCGGGCGCGAACTTGCGCTGTTCCTTGCTGATGGCGTGCGCCGCATCCACCTGGCTGCCGATGGTGACGGCGGCAATCCTGATCTCGCCCCCGGTGGCCACGCTGGCGGATTTGGCGGTGGTCTGCACGGGCGCCGGCGCGGTGCTGGTGGGCGATGGGGCGCTCTGCGGCGGGCTGATCGGCGCGGTGGACGGCGGCGCCGGTGCGGCCGGTGCCGGTGCGGCCGGTGCCGGGGCGCTGGTAGCCGGCGACGTGGGCGTGGTGTTGGAGGCTTCGTGGTTCTTGCCGCACGCGCTCAGCACAAGCAGTCCGGCAAGGGTCGCGCAGTACAAGGCCGTTTTACGTGGCTGGATATTCATGACTGACCCCATGGCTGGTGGCGGACATGCGCCCGGCCGCCATGCAAGCGGTGCCGGGCGCCTGTTCTGCACAAGGCTAGCCCGCAGGGTCTGAAGCTGCGATTACCGCATGTCCGTGCGTCGACGCCGCCTTAACGACGATGTCTCTTACTGGCGCGCGCCGCGTGGATTGTCCGGCCGCTCGGTGCCGCTGCTGCGATAGGGATTGATGTCCAGGCCACCGCGACGCGTGTAGCGCGCATACACGCTGAGATGCTCGGGCCGGCAGCGCTGCATCACATCGACGAAGATGCGTTCCACGCACTGCTCATGGAATTCGTTGTGGTTGCGGAAGGAGACCAGATAACGCAACAAGCCGGCCTGATCGATCGGTGCGCCGCGATAGCGGATCTGCACGCTGCCCCAATCCGGCTGGCCGGTCACCGGGCAATTGGATCGCAGCAGGTTGGAGACCAGCGCTTCCTCGACGATGGGCTGGCTGGCGTCGGCCACCAGATAATCCGCCTGCGGCGGACCGTAGTCGTCGATATCGATGGCCTGATCGTCGACCAGCGTGCCATCGAGATCGGTGACGGCATGACCGCGTGCCTGCGCATCGCTCAGCGTCACCTCGATGGGGGCTCCGGCAGCGGCGGAGAGGTCGCGCGTCAGGGTGGCGATCAGCGCGGCCCGGTCGGTCACGCGTTCCTGCGAAAAGCCGTTGAGATAAAGCTTGAACGACTTGGACTCGATGATATTGGGCGAACCGGCCGGCACGCGGAATTCCGCCAGTGCCACCACCGGCTTGCCGCGCCCATCCAGCCAGGACAGCTCATAGGCGTTCCACACGTCCTCGCCGTGGAACGGCAGGGGCCCGGTCACGCCGATCTCGTCGCGCTTGGCCTGGCGCGGGATGGGGAACAGCAGGGAGGCGTCGTAGCGGTCGGCGTAGACGGTGGTCTTGCCGAGCGGGGAATGTTCTGGGGTACTCATGACGCCATTGTACCGCCTCGCGGACGCGGCCCCGGTCCGCTTCGCACGAAGCTGCGTCTTCGCCCATGACCACTGACCCGGTTCATCTGGAGCCCCACTGCCTATATTGTCGGGTTGAGGGGAGCCTTGAGGAAACCATTCGATGAAGAAACTCGTCCTGGGCTGCGCCGTTGCGGCGGGCCTGCTTGCCGCTGGCGTGCTGTGCGGCCCCGCGTTCGCCGACGGCGCCGATGCCGCGTTCGATCCCCAGGCGCTGTTCGCGCCGCTTTCCCTGCCCGACGCGGCCAATGCCTTCCGCGACGGCGCCGGCAAGCCGGGGCCGCTGTTCTGGCAGAACCGCGTGGACTATGCGATCCAGGCCGAGATCGATCCGGCCACGCACACGCTGCGGGGCGATGAAACCATCACCTACACCAATCACAGTCCCGACGCGCTGGACGTGCTGTGGGTGCAGCTGGACCAGAACATCTATCGGCGCGACTCGCGCGGTTCGCTCAGCTCGCCGCGCGCACGCAACGATTTCACCGATGGCTATCAGATCGACGCGGTGGAAGTGGACGGAAAACCCGTGCATTTCCTCATCGACGATACGCGCCTGCGGGTGGATCTGGCGCAGGCGCTGGCCGGTAGCGGCAAGCAGGCAAAGCTGCGCATCCGCTACCACTACACGGTGCCGGGCACCTGGGGCGGCCGCACGGCGGTGACGCCGACCAAGAACGGCGACATCTACGAGATCGCGCAGTGGTTCCCGCGTATGGCCGTCTACGACGATGTGCGCGGTTGGGATACGCAGCCCTATCTCGGCTCGGAGTTCTACCTGGAATACGGCGACATCGATTACGCCGTCACCGTGCCGTGGAATTACCTCGTTGCCGGTTCCGGCGCGCTGACCAACGCCAGCGAGGTGCTGACCGCCACCCAGCAGAAGCGCCTGGCGCAGGCGGCGCAGAGCGACCGCACGGTGATGATCCGGTCGCCGCAGGAAGTGAACGATCCGGCCAGCCGTCCCAAGCAGAGCGGCACGCAGACCTGGCGCTTCCATATGGAGCACACGCGCGATATCGCCTTCGCCGCGTCGCCCGCCTTCGTGTGGGACGCCGCGCGCATCAACCTGCCCGAAGGCAAGCATGCGCTCGCCATGTCGGTGTATCCGGTGGAGGGCGTGGGCAAGGACAAGTGGGATCGCTCCAGCGAATACGTGAAGGGCGCGATCGAGCACTTCTCGTCGAAGTGGTATCCGTATCCGTGGCCGGTGGCGGTGAATCTCGGCGGCCATGGCGCGGGCATGGAATACCCGGGCATCGTGTTCGACGGATTCGACGACAAGGGTCCGATGCTGTTCTGGATCACCGCGCATGAAATCGGCCACACCTGGTTCCCGATGGTGGTGGGCTCCAACGAACGCCGCAACGCGTTCATGGACGAAGGCTTCAACACCTTCATCGACGTGTATGCCTCGGACGCGTTCAACAAGGGCGAGTTCGCGCCCAAGCGCGACAGCGAATACGCGCCCAAGGGTGGCAACCCGGTCGACGAGATCGTGCCGCTGCTGGCCGATGCCAATGCGCCGACGCTGATGGCGCCGGCCGATTCGGTTGCGGAGAAGTACCGCCACCCGGTGAGCTACTTCAAGGGTGCGCTGGGCCTGGTGCTGTTGCGCGAGCAGATCCTCGGACCGGAGCGTTTCGATCCGGCCTTCCGCAAGTACATCGCCACCTGGGCCTATCACCATCCCACGCCGTCGGATTTCTTCCGCTTCATGAGCAGCGAGTCGGGCGAGGATCTGTCGTGGTGGTGGCGCGGCTGGTACCTCAACAACTGGCAGCTGGACATGGGCATCAGTGCGGCCAGTTATGTCGACAACGATCCGGCCAAGGGCGTGCAGGTGACGTTTGCCAGCAAGCAGAAGCTGGTGATGCCGGCCACGCTGCGCATCGATTACGCCGACGGCAGCCATGAGGACGTGCGCGTGCCGGTGGAGGCATGGCGGCAGAGCGCGACGCCGAAGCTGGCGCTGCATACGAGCAAGAAGATCGCGAAGCTCACGCTGGATCCGGAGCACAAGCTGCCGGATGCGGATCGTGGGAATAACAGCTTTGCGATGCCGTAGTAGCGGCGTGCCTTCCTAGCTCGTCATTCCGGCGGACGCCGGAATCCAGTAGCGTGAGACTCCATAAGGGCCCCGCTACTGGATCCCGGCGTACGCCGGGATGACGCTGTAGGAAGGGAACTGTTGATCGAGACGACACCAAGGCACCGAAACCATGACCATCGCCAAACGCTCGCTTTCGATCACTGTACTTCTCGCACTCGGCTACATCGGCAGTGCGCACTCGGCGCCTGCCGATGCCTCTCGCTGGAAAGCGGAAGCCAACGCCGTCACCGTCACCCGCGACGACTGGGGCATCGCGCACGTGCACGGCAAGACGGACGCCGATGCGGTGTTCGGCATGGCCTATACCCAGGCCGAAGACGACTTCAACCGCATCGAGACGAACTACCTCAATTCGCTGGGCTGGCTGGCCCAGGCCGAGGGTGAGCAGGCGATCTGGTCCGATCTTCGCCAGCAGCTGTGGATCGACCCGGCCGAGCTGAAGCAGCAGTACGCGAAGAGTCCCGCCTGGTTGCGTGAATTGATGAACGCCTGGGCCGACGGCCTCAACTACTACCTCGCGACGCATCCCGCGGTGCATCCGCGCGTGATCGCGCATTTCGAGCCGTGGATGGCGTTGAGTTTCAGCGAGGGCAGCATCGGCGGCGACATCGAACGTGTCTCGTTGAAGGAGCTGCAGGCGTTCTACGGAAAGTCCACCGATACCGTCGCTTTCGTCGATACGCCGTCGAGCTGGGTCGAGCCCACCGGTTCCAACGGCATCGCCATCGCACCGAAACTCACCGCCGATGGCCATGCGCTGTTGCTGATCAATCCGCACACCTCGTTCTTCTTCCGTTCGGAGCTGCAGATGTCGAGCGATGCGGGACTGGATGTTTACGGTGCAGTGACCTGGGGCCAGTTCTTCATCTACCAGGGTTTCAACAGGCACATCGGCTTCATGCACACCTCGACTACCGCCGACGTAGTCGACGAGTTTGCCGAAACCATCGTGCACGATGGCAACAAGCTCGGTTATCGCTACGGCAAGGATGTGCGCGCGGTAAGCACGAAACCGATCACCGTGCGTTACCGGCAGTCGGATGGATCGATGGCCGAGCGCCGCTTCACCACCTACGCCACGCATCACGGCCCGATCGTGCGCGAAGAGGGTGGCAAGTGGATCGCCACCGCGCTGATGAACAAGCCGATGGAAGCGCTGGAACAAAGCTGGCTGCGCACCAAGGCTACCGACTTTGCCAGCTTCATGAAGATCGCCGAGCTGAAGGCCAACTCGTCGAACAACACCATCTTTGCCGATGACAAAGGCGAGATCGCATACCTGCATCCGCAATTCATCCCCAAGCGCGACAACCGCTTCGACTACACCAAGCCCGTGGACGGCAGCGACCCCACCACCGACTGGCAGGGGCTGCTGCCGCTGGATGCCGCACCGCACCTGCTCAATCCCGCCAACGGCTGGATCATGAACACCAACAACTGGCCGTATTCGGCGGCCGGTCCGGACAGTCCCAAGCGCGAGAACTATCCGCGCTACATGGATAGCGTGGGCGAGAATCCGCGCGGCATCCACGCCACCATGGTGTTGAGCGACAAGCGTGACTTCACGATGTCCTCGCTGATCACCGCGGCATTCGATTCGTATCTGCCGGCGTTTGCGCGGCAGATTCCGATCCTGCTGAAGGATTACGATGCGCTGCCCGCGAACGATGCACTGAAGAAGAGACTCGCCGGACCGGTCGCCTTGCTGCGTGGTTGGGACTATCGCTGGGGCATCACGTCCATGCCTACGTCGCTGGCGGTGTTCTGGGGCGATGCGCTGTGGGACGAAGTCGACAAGTCCGACGTGTCCGAGGGTCTCTCCGTCTACGACATCATGGCCGAGCGCGCCGGTCCGCAAGCGCGGATCGAGGCATTGGCCGAAGCGACCCATCGCCTGGAGAAGGACTTCGGCAGCTGGGGCGTGCCGTGGGGCGAGGTGAATCGCTACCAGCGCATCAACGGCGACATCCAGCAGCCGTTCGACGACAGCAAGCCGAGCATCCCGGTGCCGTTTACGTCGTCGCGTTGGGGTTCGCTCGCCTCGTTCGGTGCGCATCGCTGGCCGGGCACGCGTCGCTACTACGGCACCAGCGGCAACAGTTTTGTCGCCGTGGTGGAGTTCGGCGACAAGGTGCGCGCACGCGCCATCACCGCAGGCGGTGAAAGCGGGCATGCGGATTCGCCGCACTTCAACGACGAAGCCGAGCGCTATACCACCGGCAATCTGCGCACGGTGTATTTCTGGCCGGAGGATCTGAAGGCGCATGTCGAGCGCAGCTACCACCCGGGCGAGTAAGAGAGCTTTATCCATGATTCGAGACGCATTACCCGAGGACGCCGAGCCGATCCGCCTGTTTCTCGCCGCCAACGGGTGGGCGCATCGCGTGCAGGATGCGCAGCGGTTTGCGCAGCTGCTGCAACAGTCCCAGCGCACGGCCGTCTGCGTCGACGACGGCACGGTGATCGGATTTGCCCGCGCCATCACGGACGAACTGTCCAACGGTTATCTGTCGATGGTGGTGGTGGCATCCGGGCATCGACGGCAAGGCGTTGGACGCGGGCTGGTGGAGCACGTCACGCGCGGCGGTGCGGATATCACCTGGGTCCTTCGCGCCGGGCGCGATGGTGCGGCCGAATTTTTCGCCGCGCTGGGTTTCGAGCCCTCGCTGGTGGCTATGGAGCGGTGCCGCCGCGGAAACTGAGCGGCAGCTCATCCGCCTCAAGAGCTTGCGATGCTAGATCGCAAGCAGAACGCCTACACGCACCTGTTATGTGAGCTTGCTCACATAAGCGATGCCTGCCCGGGGCGATGAAGGCAATTATTTGCGATTCCTTCACCGATGCCATGGATCAATGGCAGGGTCGCGGATTCGTGCGGCGTGGCGGCGCGAGGGGAGAACGAACGCGCGCCATTTCATGAGTGACCTGCGTGGCTGGCGGCCTTGCTTGCCGTCGGCGCGATGAGCGTCTGCGTCGGATTTTTGGGGTTTCCTGTTTCGTCGATTCGCTGCGCCATGCGCGGCGCGGGTTCGATTTGTCTTCGCGGTGGGCCATGGAGGACTCCCGCAGTCGCGGTAAACATCTACGTCGAAGGCTCGACGCATCGAGGCGCCGGCACGGTGGGATTCCGACAGGACGTCACGGGATCACTTCGACCTAACCTGCATGGGGAGTTCGAAATGGAACGTCATACTCACAAGCGTTGGCTGGTGGTTTCCCTGTTGATGGCATTGTCCGCTTCGGCGTCCGCCGCCGAGTTCGGCACGTCGCCGCCGCCGTTGGCCAACTTCGATGTAAGTCCATTGCAGAACGATCAGAGCTATAGCGGTTTCATCATCACGTACAAGGATGGCAGCACCGAACGCAGCAACGCGGCGATGGCGGTGCAGAACGTGGGAGTGGCGGTGTCGCGCGCGAAACTGAGCGCAGGCACGCTCGCCGCGCCGCGTGCGCTCACGGTGCGATACGAGCGCAGGCTGGCCACCGGTGCGGATCTGGTGCACACCGACCGCGCGCTGTCGGCGAGCGAGGCGGCGACGCTGATCAGGCAGATCGCTGCCGATCCCGCGGTTTCCTTCGTGGAACCGGAATACCTGCTCAAGCGCGTCGACGGCATTCGTCCGCAGGGCGCGGCCACCTTCACCGTGCCGAACGATCAGTACTACGCGGGCTACCAGTGGGATTACCTGGCGCCCAGCGGCGCGAGCTTCTTCGACAACACGCTCAACGCGAACGTGGCCAACTGGGGCGCCGCCAACATCCAGCAGGCATGGACGCTGGCCGATGGCACGGGTGTGACGATCGCCAGCCTCGATACCGGCGTCACCAATCACCCTGACCTGAATCTCTCGCTGGCCAACGCGGGTTACGACTTCATCACCAGCGCCTCCGTCTCGGGCCGCTCCACCAACGGTCGCGTATCCGGCGGTTGGGACACCGGCGACTGGACCACGGCGAACCAGTGCGGCTCGGGCCAGCCCGCCGAGGCGAGCAGTTGGCACGGCACGCATGTGTTCGGCACGGCGGGTGGCGAGATCACCAACAACAGCACGGGCATGGTGGGTACCGCCTTCAACGCACAGGTGGTGCCGGTGCGCGTGCTGGGGCATTGCGGCGGTTCGAATGCCGACATCGCCGATGCGATTACCTGGGCCTCGGGCGGTAGCGTGTCGGGCGTGCCGGCCAATGCGCATCCGGCGAAGGTGCTCAGCCTGAGCCTGGGTGGATCGGGCACCTGCCCGTCGAGCAGCGTGCTGGGCAAGGCGATCACCGGGGCGATCGGCCGCGGCGCCAGCGTGGTTGTGGCGGCGGGCAACAGCAACGCCAACGCCGCGAACTTCTCGCCGGCCAGCTGCGCCGGTGCCGTGGTGGTGGCAGCCACCGGCGTCACCAGCACGCGTGCGTACTATTCCAACTACGGCTCGATCGTGACGCTGGCCGCTCCCGGCGGCGGTGTGTACAAGAACGACGCCTCGAGCGGCACGCAGGCCACCACCGGCTTCATCTGGTCCACCATCAATGCGGGTACCACCACGCCGACCACGGCCACCTATGGCGGCATGGCCGGCACCTCGCAGGCCACGCCGCACGTGGCGGGCGTGGTGGCGCTGATGCAGAGCTATCGCCTCTCGCTCGGCAAGACCCTGCTGACGCCCGCGAAGGTGACCCAGCTGCTGAAGTCCTCGGCCACCGTGCCGCACGTGACCCCCAGCGGCAGCAAGCCGATCGGTTCGGGCATCGTCAACGCCTATGCCGCCGTGCAGGCGGCCGGCAGCCAGCCCTGATCGACCGCGGGACCGATGTCTCCCGCATCGGTCCCGCTTTTCCATCGTGCGGCATCGGTCATTCGTCACGGATGACCGATCCGGGTTTTACGGTAAGGTGGGGGAAGGGGGATATCGCAAGACCGTGGCGCAGGGCGCGGTGTCGGGTATGCCTCCCGACCCCATCTGTCCACGGAGATGCCCATGCGTTTGTCGCCCTTGTTTGCCGCCGTTGCGCTGTGTCTTGGCGCGGTTGCCCAGGTCCATGCCGATGACGCAGCGCCGCCCGCGCGTGTGGCCGTGCGCGCCGCCCATCTGGTCGATGTGAAGGACGGCACCGTGCGCGACAACCCGCTGGTGATCATCGAGGGCGAGCGCATCACCGAAGTTCGCTACGACGGACAGGTGCCGGCTGGCGTAAACGTGATCGACCTCGGCAGCGCCACGCTGCTGCCCGGCCTGATCGATTGCCACGTGCACCTCACCGGCGATCCGACCGAAGTGAAGGGCGACTACTACGAGGCGATGCTCAAGCGCAGCTCGTTCGATTCGGCCATCCTCTCGCCGACTTATGCCAAGCGCACGCTGGACGCCGGCTTCACCACGGTGCGCAACCTGGGTGCCGACGATTTCGTCGACGTGGCGCTGCGCAATGCGATCGATCGCGGCGACATTCCCGGCCCGCGCATGCTGGTCTCCGGACCGCCGCTGGGCGCCACCGGCGGCCACGCCGACGGCACCACCGGCTTCTCGCCCTGGATCACGTTTCACGACATCGATGGCGTGGCCGACGGTGTCGACGCCATCCGCCACCGCGTGCGCGAGAACGTGAAGCACGGCGCCGACGTGATCAAGTTCATGGCCAGCGCCGGCGTGCTCAGCATGGAAGCATCGGTCGGCGCGCCGCAGTATTCGCAGGAAGAAATGAATGCCGTGGTCGACGAGGCGCATCGCTGGGGCAAGAAGGTGGCCGCGCATGCGCACGGCGCCGAGGCGATCAAGATGGCCATCCGCGCGGGCGTCGATTCGGTCGAGCACAGCAGCATGATCGACGAGGAAGGCCTGAAGCTGGCCAAGCAGCACGGCACCTACCTGGATTTCGACGTCTACAACGACGACTACATCCTCGCCGAATATGCCAAGAAGGGCTTCCCGGCCAGCACCGTGGAGAAGGAAAAACTGGTGGGCCGCCTGCAGCGCGAGAACTTCCAGCGCGCCGTGAAGGCCGGCGAGAAGATGGCCTTCGGCACCGACGCGGGCGTGTACCCGCACGGCTGGAACGCCAAGCAGTTCGCCGTGATGACCAAGTGGGGCATGACGCCCATGCAGGCCGTCCAGGCGGCCACCGTGAACGCCGCGGATCTGCTCGGCATGACCGGCAAGGTCGGCCAGGTGGCACCGGGTTACTACGCCGACCTGGTGGCGGTGAGCGGCGACCCCATGAAGGATGTTGCGCAACTGGAACACGTCGGCTTCGTGATGAAGGGCGGCGCGGTGGAGAAGAACGAGATCAAGCGCTGAGCACCCCGAAAGCGGCGGCCCGGGCCGCCGCCTTCGCAGGACGTGGATGTTACCCTCTCTAAGCTCGCGCTCTGCTCAAGACCCATCCCTGAGGTGCTCCATGGAAGTCCGTCAGCCGGTTCCCCCGTTCACTGCCGAAACGGCGGCGCAGAAGGTGCGCCTGGCCGAGGACGGCTGGAACACCCGCGACCCCGCCAGGGTCGTGTTGGCTTACTCGCCCGATACCTATTGGCGCAATCGCGCGGAGTTCGTGCATGGTCGCGAGGAGGCCCAGGCCTTCCTCACGCGCAAGTGGAACCGCGAGCTCGACTATCGGTTGATCAAGGAGCTGTGGGCGTTCGAAGGCAATCGCATCGCGGTGCGCTTTGCCTATGAATGGCACGACGACTCGGGCCAGTGGTATCGCAGCTACGGCAACGAGAACTGGCAGTTCGACGCCAACGGCTTGATGACGCATCGGCACGCGTCCATCAACGATCAGCGCATCGACGCATCGGAGCGCAAGTATCATTGGCCGATCGGACGGCGCCCCGATGATCACCCGAGCCTGAGCGATCTGGGCTTCTGAGTCTTGATGACGCCGCTGCGATGCGGCGTTGGTCACTGAGCGAGGATAGGCGCATGCACGACACCGAGTCAGGCATCGATCTCGACGCCGAACCCAGCGGCGAAGGCTGCGCGGAATGCCTCAAGGCCGGCGGCTGGTGGCTGCATCTTCGCCGCTGCGCGCAATGCGGCCACATCGGTTGCTGCGACAGTTCGCCTAGCCAGCACGCGACCAGGCATTTCCGTGAGACCGGCCATCCGGTCATCGCCAACTTCGAGCCGGACGACGCCTGGTTCTACGACTACCGCAGCAGGCGCGCGTTCGACGGACCTACGTTGAAGCCGCCGTTGTTCCATCCGCTGGATCAGCCGACGCCGGGTCCGCATGGCAAGGTGCCGCGCGACTGGGAAGATCTGCTGCACTGAGCGTGCGGCCATCCCACTCATCACTGAAGAAGCCACACCATGCCAAGCACGAGCGCGTTGACCAGCGGCATCGACCACGTGGGATTGACCGTGAGCGACATCGAGCTTTCCCGTCGCTTCTTCGTCGAATGCCTGGGCTGGAAGGTGGTGGGTGGAAACCCGGGCTATCCCGCGGTATTCGTCTCCGACGGCACCTCGGTCCTCACCCTGTGGCAGGTCGATCGCACGGATGGCCATGTCGCGTTCGACCGGCGCAAGAATATCGGTCTGCATCACCTCGCCTTGCGCGTGCCATCCGAAGAGGCGCTCGATGCGCTGTTTACGCATGTGGCATCGTGGCCGGGCATCGAGGTGGAGTTTGCGCCCGAACCCGTCGGCAACGCCGGCAACAAGCACTGCTTCGTGCGCGAGCCGGGCGGCACGCGCCTGGAATTGCGTTTCAACGCTGCGGTATAGGTGTCCCCGGACAACAGGAGAATCGCTTTGAACGAATCCACGAATTTTCCTGACGACGAGAACGGCGAAGTGCTGCGGCAGATGGCCGAGCAGGGCGACGATCTGAGCGTGCCGCGCGAGATCGATTTCTCGGTGATCTTTCCTACCGAAGAGGCGGCGCTGAAGTTTGCCGTGCTGCTGTTGAAGAACGGGCAGAAGGTTTCGTTCTCGGAGTACGAAGAGGGTGATGGGTTGCCTTGGCAGGTGCAGGCGCATCCTTATATGGTTCCTTCGCACGAGAACATCTCTGGTTACGAGGAGCTTCTGGGTAGCGAGGCGGAGGTGTTTGGTGGTGAGAATGATGGGTGGGGATGTGAGGTGCAGGAGTAGTTGCTGCTTTGTTTGATGGGCAGGTTGGCTGTTGTTCTTCATCACAACGGAAGCTGGAGGTGCTTTTCAGCAGCCGAAGGCTGGTTATCCAGTTTCGTCGGTCTTCGATTGTTGCGATTCCGCGACCTGGCTCGCCTGCGGCGGCTTCCGTCCTCCTGCCGGAGGCCGGGTCACTTTCTCTTGCTTGCCCAAGAGAAAGTAACCAAAGAGAAGGGCCCCCCGGATGACGCGCCTTCCGGGCCTGCGGCCCTCCAGGTGCGCGGGTGGGCTCCGGGGTTTTTCGACAGGGCATCCTGCCCTGGCGAAAAACTGGCCCGCATCCCTGCGGGCCACCCTCCGGGCTTTCCTCCACCCACCCGCCGCGTCATACGGGGACCCCTGAGAGCCAAGAGCCAAGAGCCGAAGCCAAGAGCCAGAGCCAAGAGCCAGAGCCAAGAGCCGAAGCCAAGAGCCAGAGCTGCAGATCTACTGTGGGAGCGCACTTGTGCGCGACAAGCCTACGAAGCGGCAACGCCACGGCGCTGCAGTCGCGCGCGAGCGCGCTCCCACAAGGTCGCGGTATCTAGCTTTAACCTGTTATCTCTTGTGGGAGCGCACTTGTGCGCGACAAACCTACGAAGCGATAACGCCACGGCGCTGCAGTCGCGCGCGCGCGCGCTCCCACAGACAAGCGCAGCTCGCTGGCGGAGGTGGCTAAGGCCGATGTGAAGCGAAGCCGCTCTTCAGATCCTCAGCGATACTGGTGCCTTGAGGTATCGGCTGTGAGGCCTGCGAAGGTCGGCCCGTAGAACCTCGCGTCGACCGTTCGGGGCTAGCCCGATGCTGCGAGCTTCTGAGCTCATCCGCTCGATGATGAAAAGTCATCGCCGTCGCCCGCACTTCAGGCGGCGCGAAGGGAAGCTCGCAGTCGGCATGGACGCTTTCCGCAAGAACGAGAGCAAGGATCGAGGCAGCGAAACGTTGCATGGGGTGACTCCGTGGATGAAGCGCAGGCTCCCATGTGCGACAGATCGCAGCCATCCGTTTCTTGCGCACGCCTCATCCACGCCGCGGTCGCCGAATGGGAAGCGCGGATGACTGGCAGCAAGCTCCCCACATCGATCTCTCGCGTTTCTCACACGTTGTCCACGGAATCGGTCGCATGGTCGACCCACATGCGGCATGTCCGCAGTCGACTTGCAGGAGCAAACCATGAGTGACGTCATCGACCAACAGGCCAAAGAATCGGCTGAGCCTGCCCAGCGGCAGAAGGGCGGCATCGGCTACGTGTTGCTGTGGATTCTTGGTGTTCCTCTTCCCGTGCTGATCCTGATTGCACTGGTCCGTGGCTGCGCCTGACTACAGGGAGAATCCTCATGGCTACGACTGCCTATAGCAGTACGATCGAAAGCGATCCGTTTGCGCAGATGCGCTGGAGTGCGGTCTTTGCCGGCTGGTTCGTGGCGACCGGCATCGCCATCGTTCTTTACGGTGCCGGCCTCGCGCTCGGTTTCAGCGCATTCGATCCGCACAATGTCCCGGCCGCTGCCAAGGGCGTGGGCATCGGCACGATCATCTGGATGGTGCTTACCTGGGCCGCCTCGCTGTTCGTCGGCGGCCTGTTCGCGAGCTGGTTCGACGGGCGCGCGGACGAAACCATGGGCAGCCTGCATGGCGTCACCGTGTGGGGCGTGGCGATTACCACCAGCGCGCTGTGGTTGGCGCTCACCCTCGGTCAGCTCAGCCACCAGCACAAGCCTGGGCATGACGATGGCGGCGCAATGGCCGCGGTCAGCAACGAGCCTTTGGCGGTACTGCGCACCGATGTGCACCGCACGCTGGCCACGCAGCGCGACAGCCGACCGGATGGACAGACGGAAAAGGCCTTGATCGCTGCCCTGTTGGCCGGTCACACCGACACGGCGCGCGCCATCCTGATCGCGCAAACCGAGATGCCTACCGACGTGGCAACCGCTCGGGTCACCACCTGGCTTCCTGTCGTCAATGCGGCCAGCGACCAGATCAAGAACGACGCCGAGCGTGTGAAGCACTACGCCGCCGTCGGCATGCTGGGCCTGTTGCTGAGCGGCATCGCGGGCCTGATCGCCGCCGCGCTCGGCGGTTGGATCGGCGCACGGCAGATTCATCGCGTCTATCACCTGCGCCGCTATGAAGGTCGCCCCTATCGCGACTGACTTGCACGGGTAAATGCAAACGGCAGCGCTCAATGGCGCTGCCGTTTGCCGCTTATCGGTTGAAGCGCTCAAGACGGCGACATGAACAACAAGATCTACGTGGTCGTTAAATCGACGGTCGACGCGTTCAGCGACGACGAGCTGCTGACGCGGGCCGCCGCGCTGTCCTTCTACGCCGCGCTGTCGCTGGCGCCGCTACTGTTGTTGCTGGTGTGGAGCGTCTCGGCCGTGAGGCCGGATTGGGCCGGCGGCGTCACCCAGATGATCTCTACCATCGCCGGCGAACGAGCCGCCTCGGCGATCAACGATGTGCTGGGCGCGGTGCGTAACCGTCCGATGACGGGCAGCGTGGCCGGCTTCGTGAGTGTGGGCATCACGCTGTTCAGCGCGACGGCGGTGTTCGCGCAATTGCAGGGCACCTTGAATCGGGTGTGGCGTGTGAAGCCCGAGCCCGGCGCCGCGATCGGCGCCTGGCTGCGCGCGCGGGCACGGGCGGTGGCGTTGCTGGCGGGAATCGGCTTTCTGCTGGTGATCTTCTTCATCATCGGCACGTTGATACGCGCGCTGATCCCGGAAGAAGGCGCGGTGTGGAAGGTGCTGGGTTCCATCAGCGGTTTCGTGGTGCTCTTCATCGCGTTCTGCGCGATGTACAAGGTGCTGCCGGATGCGCGGGTCGACTGGTCCGATGTGACGCTGGGCGCCTTCATCACCGGTACGTTGCTGCAGATCGGCAAGTACGCGATTGGCTTCTATCTGCTGCGCGCCAATGTCGGCAGTGCCTACGGTTCGGCGGCGGGGTTGGTGGTGCTGCTCACCTGGACGTACTACTCGGCCGTGGTGGTGCTCACCGGCGCGTCGTTGACGCGTGCCCTGGCCGACGCATTCGGCAAACCGATTCGACCCAGCGCCCACGCGGTGCCCATCGAGTAGGGCGACGCAATTGTTGGATAAGCGCTAACCAAACGCATGGCGCGTCTACACATCTTGCGTGTGCGGATTTGACACGCCCGTTATCTGAACGCGTACAACCTGCACCGCGCAGTATCTGGCGGTCTCAGGCGCACTGCGCCTCGAGGCACTCCGTTTCATCGCAGGCACCCGGGAGCAACCATGTCACTCATCCTTCTCATCATCGTACTTGTGCTCGTCATCGGTGCATTGCCGTCCTGGCCGTACAGCCGTGGCTGGGGCTATTACCCCAGCGGTGGCCTGGGCCTCATCCTGCTGATTCTGTTGATCCTGTTGTTGATGGGTCGCATCTAACCGGCAGACCAGCGGCTGGGTGCGAATGACGAACGCAAGCACGACAGCGGGTTCACGCGACACGGACCAGCATGGGCGCTCGTTTCCTCGTTCGCATCCAGCCGAGTTCCGCCGGAGGTAAGACCATGGCTTCGAAAAAGCTCGCGCCCAGCCCTGCAAAAAAAACGCCTCCGTCCGCCGAGCCACCGGCAACCGATCGCGGTACCGGCGATGAGCTGCATGAACACGCTGGTGGCCAGCATCCGGTATTGACCACCAACCAGGGCATTCCCGTATCGGACAACCAGAACTCGCTGCGCGCATCGCCGCGCGGTCCGACGCTGCTCGAAGACTTCGTTCTTCGCGAGAAGATCACCCATTTCGATCATGAGCGCATTCCCGAACGCATCGTGCATGCGCGCGGTACGGCGGCGCACGGCTATTTCGAGCTGAGCAAGTCGCTCGCGGCGTATACCAGAGCCAGGATCCTTACCGAAGTGGGCGTGAAGACGCCCGTGTTCACGCGCTTCTCGACCGTCGCCGGCGGTGCCGGTTCGGTGGACACGCCGCGCGACGTGCGCGGCTTCGCGGTGAAGTTCTATACCAAGGAAGGCAACTGGGATCTGGTGGGCAATAACATCCCGGTGTTCTTCATCCAGGATGCGATGAAATTTCCCGACCTGGTCCATTCGGTGAAGATGGAGCCCGACCGCGCGTTCCCGCAGGCCGGCTCCGCCCACGACACGTTCTGGGATTTCATTTCGCTGATGCCCGAGGCGATGCACATGATCATGTGGGCGATGAGCGATCGCACGATCCCTCGCTCGCTGCGCATGATCGAAGGCTTCGGCGTGCACAGCTTCCGCCTGGTGAACGCCGATGGCACATCCACCTTCGCGAAGTTCCACTGGCGGCCCAAGCTGGGCATCCAGTCCACCGTGTGGGACGAAGCGGTGAAGCTGCAGGCGGCGGACAACGATTTCCATCGGCGCGACCTGTTCGAGGCGATCGAAGGCGGCCACTACCCCGAATGGAACCTGGCCGTGCAGTTGTTTACCGAAGAGGACGCGGCGAAGTTTCCGTTCGACCATCTCGATGCCACCAAGTTGATTCCCGAGGAACTGGTGCCGCTCACGGTGATCGGCCGCATGGTGCTCGATCGCTGGCCGGACAACTTCTTCGCGGAGACCGAGCAGGTGGCCTATTGCCCCGCGAACGTACCGCCGGGTATCGACTTCTCGAACGATCCGCTGCTGCAGGGACGCCTGTTCTCGTATCTGGATACGCAGCTGTCGCGCCTGGGCTCGCCCAACTTCAACCAGATCCCGATCAACGCACCCAAGTGTCCGTACGCGAACCTGCAACGCGATGGCCATATGCAGATGCAGGTGCCGAAGGGACGGGTGAACTACGAACCCAGTTCGCTGCAGCCCGATTCGCCCCGCGAGGTGCGCGAGGGTTTTCGCAGCGCCACAGTGGCAGCGGACGACGGTGCCAAGGGCCGCATCCGTGCGGAGAGCTTTGCCGATCACTACAGCCAGGCCCGGCTGTTCTTCCGCAGCCAGAGCAAGCCGGAGCAGGCGCATATCGCCTCCTCGCTCACCTTCGAGTTGTCCAAGGTGGGCACCGCGCACGTGCGCGAAGCCATCGTGGGCCATCTTCGCCATATAGACGCCGATCTCGCGCAGCGCGTGGCCAACGGCCTAGGGCTGGCCGAGCTGCCGCCGGCGCCGCCCGCGGCCGTTGCGCCCATCGATATGCCGCCGTCGCCCGCGTTGCAGATCATCGGCAAGATGAAGGACACGCTGGAGGGACGCGCCGTCGGCATCCTGGTCGATGACGGCTCGGACGTCGCCGCGGTCAAGGCGCTGCGCAAGGCGGCTACGGACGCGGGCGCCACGGTCAAGCTGGTGGCGCCAAGGCTCGGCCTCGCCCTGAGCGACGGCAAGCGGATGAATGCGGATGGACAGCTCGCCGGGACGCCTTCGACGGTATTCGACGCCGTGGCCATCGTGCTTTCGGAGGAAGCCGGCAAGCGCCTGGCCAAGAACGGTGCCGCGGTGGATTTCGGGCGCGATGCGTTTGGCCATCTCAAGGCGATTGCGGCCGATGCGGGAGGCCAGCAGGTACTCAAGGCGGGCAATGTGGGCAAGGACGCCGGCGTGGTCGACGCGGGCGACGTCAAAGCCTTCATCAAGGCCGCCAAGACACGCCAATGGGATCGCGAGCCGAAGGTGCGGCTGCTTGCGTGATGTAAAGGTCACCGGGCTGGGCGCCGATATCGCGGCGCCCACGTCACCTTTGACTCTCGACGGTTCGACAGCTCGTTCACTGCATGGCACGCAGGATTTCGTACACGCCGCCGCGCTATCCATCGCTTCGGTGCGGCGTGAAGAACGAGGTTCGCGCATGCCGGTCCCATTCACGCTTGGCCAGATTCCCGCAGGAGTGACGACACGCCGCTCCTGGTGCAATGGCGCGTGGGCAGGCCGGCCATTGCGCTGCGTGGTGGCCGTCCCCGCACGCAACGAAGCGGGGCGCATCGGCCGTTGCCTGGATGGACTCGAACGACAGCAGACCTCGCTACCCTTCGGCGTACTGGTGCTGGTCAACGACAGCAGCGACGACACCTTTGCCGAAGTCGTGGCACGCGGGCGACGTCGCGCCTGCGCACCGCTGATGGTGATCGAGGCCGAACTTCCTGCCGGGCGCTGCGATGCCGGTGCCGCCCGCTGCGTGGCGATGCATCTGGCCAGTCGCTGCCTGCCGTCGGACGACGCTGCGGTGTTCACCACGGATGCGGACAGCCTGCCGCCACCGCATTGGATCGCCTCGTACAGCGCGCTGATCCATGCGGGCTACGATGCGGTGGCCGGCCTCGCGCGTCTTCTGCCGGAAGATATGGCGGACATACCGCGCTCGCTGCTGCAGCGGCGCATGTGCGAAGAGCGCTACGAGGCCTGCCTCGATGCGCTCGAGGCATGGCTCGATCCGGTGGCCCACAATCCCTGGCCGCGTCATTACCAGGCCAGCGGCGCCAATCTCGCCATCAGCGTGGCGGCAATGCGGCGCGTGAGCGACTTGTCCTGGCCAGCCTGCGGCGAGGACAAATGGCTGGTGCGCTCGCTCGAAGCGCACGACGGCCGCGTGCGGCATGACACGACGCTGCAGGTGCAGACCTCAGGGCGTCTGTTCGGCCGTGCCCGCGGTGGCATGGCGGACACCATGCGCAAGCGGATATTGGATCCCGAGTCGCCTTGCGACGAGCGTTTGGAAATGCTGGACCGCGCCTACTTTCGCGCGCGCACCCGCCGGTTGTTGCGCGAACTTCACGCAGGGCATCGCCACCGCGAGCATCTGGAAACGCTGTCCAGCCGGATTCGAATCACTCCCGGCCTGCTTGCCGAAACCCTGGAAGCGAGTCGCTTCGGGGTGGCCTGGCGCGCCATCGAAAACCTGTCGCCGCGGCTTGCCAGGCAGCCGATCAAACCGTCCCAGCTCGCTGCCCAGTGTGCGCGTGGCGAGTCGTTGCTGGCACGCCTGCGGATTCCGTTCGCGCTGTCCAGCGATCTTTCCGCCGTGACCATGCCATGAACGCCATTCCGTTGAAGCGGGCCGCACGGCGACGAGATCAGATCGTCGCGATACCCGCCGATCTCGAAGCCACGCTCGATAAGCTGGCGGCGGAAGACGATCGCACCGACAGCGCGCCGATGGGTGCACTCAAGTATCTGGTTCGTTGTGGCGCCGCCACGGCGGTATTGCCGGCCGCACTTGGCGGCGCCGAATTTGGCTGGTCGCCGCAGGCGTCGGCCAGCCTTTGCGATTGGTTGCGCCGCATCGGCGGATCGCATCTCTCGCTGGCGCGGCTCTACGAGGGGCACGTCAACGCGTTCCAGCTGATATGGACGTATGGCGATGCGGCACAGCGCGAAGCCGTGTGCCGCTATGTGGCCGAAGGCGGCTGGCTCGGGGTGTGGAATGCACCGCATCCGGGCGGTCCGTTGGCGCTCACCGATGCGGAGCAGGCGTTCGTGCTCGACGGAAGCAAGGCGTACGCCTCGGGTGCGGGCCTGATCAATCGGCCTCTGGTCACGGCGCAGCATGAACGCCTGGGTTATGTGATGGTGTGGCCGTCCTGCGGCTACCAGGTGGGCGCGAAGGACGAGTGGGAGATGCACGGCATGCGTGCGTCGGTGACGCTGCCGGTTCATTACCGTGCCGCGCACGTCGATCCCGCGGAGATCATCGGTGAGGACAACAGCTATCACCGTGAGCCGCACTTCACCGCGGGCGCCTGGCGTTTTCTGGCGGCGCAGCTGGGTGCGGGCGAGCGGCTCGGGAAGTTGGCGGCGCATGCCCTGGTTCGTGCGGGGCGCGATGGCGATCCGCATCAGCGGGCACGCATGGCGGAGGTGGCGATTGCGCTTGAATCCGCCACGCAGTGGGTCGAGTGCGCCCGGCGCGCCGCTGACGGCGACGGTGCGAGCGAAGAGGCCACCCACACGGTGCGCATGGCTCGGCTGGCGGTGGAACAACAGCTGCTCGCGGTGATCCAACGGGTGCATCGCTCGGTGGGGCTGGCCGCGTTTCGTCGCGACAATCCCATCGAACGCATCGTGCGCGACCTGGAAACCTATCTGCGGCAACCGGTGCCCGATCTCGTGAGAGACAAGGTCGGCGAGCACGTGCTTGCGTCGGCGAGGCGTCCATGACCTACGCCCAAGCCATGCAGCAGCTACCGCTGAGCACGCCGGAGAGCCTGCTGGCGCAACGCAGCCTGATCGTCATCGCGCCCCATCCCGACGACGAGACGCTGGGTTGCGGCGGCCTGCTGGCATGGGCGGCTCGATCCGATCTGCTGCGGCATGTGGTGTTCCTGACCAACGGCGAGGGTTCGCATCCCGACAGCACGCACGACATCGCCACGATCCGGCGTGGCGAGGCGATGCTCGCGGCCGCTCACCTTGGTCTTGGTCCGGCCCATCTCAGTTTCATGGGGCTGCCCGATACCGGGTTGCTCACGCTGGGCGGCGAGCAACGCCTGTGGGCGACGCATTGGCTGCGTTGCCTGGCAGCCGAGCGCAGCCCTTGCCTGATCGTGGTGACCGCCGACACCGATCCCCACTGCGATCACCGCGCCGCCTGCGCGCTGGTGCAGGAATCCGTGCGCGGCCTGCCCGGCGTCGAAGTGATGACCTATCCGATCTGGAGCTGGCTGCTGCTCGATGAGCCCGGGGCGGTGCACGGCCTGCGGATCGACATCACGGCGCAGCGTTCCATCAAGGCGTCCGCGATCGAGGCCTACGCCAGCCAACAGGGCCGCCGCTCGCTCGATGTCGACGGCTTCAAGATACCCGAGGAGTTATTGCGTCATGTCCAATCCGACACCGAAGTTTTCCTCCGCCTCGCAGTATGACCACGAGTTCTTCGAGCGGCTCTACAGCAGCCGTATCGATCCGTGGTCGGTGCTTACCAGCGCCTATGAGCGCGACAAGTACGAGGCGACCCTGCAGGCGCTGGCGCAGCCGCACTACCGGCATGCGCTGGAACTCGGCTGCTCCATCGGCGGGCTGACGCGGCTGCTGGCTGGCCGTTGCGATGCCGTGACCGCGGTCGATACCAGCGCGATGGCTTTGCAGCGCGCGAGGGAACTGTGTCAGGCCTCCAACGTGGACTTCGTGCAGGCGCATCTGCCCGATGGCGACTGGCATGGGCCGTTCGATCTGGTGGTGTTGTCGGAAGTGCTTTACTACTTCTCCATTCCCGCACTGGTGCGCCTGGCGGATCGACTGTCGAAAGTGATCACGCCCAAGACGGAGTTCGTGGTGGTGCACTGGACGGGGGAGACGGATTATCCGCTGACGGGTGATCGGGCGACGGAGTTGTTCCAAAGCTTGATGCGGGCGGAGTTGTGCCTGCGCACGCGGCATCCGAAGTACCGGCTGGAGCGATGGGTCGCTGCCGGTGGAGGCTGCCTGTAGGAGCGCACCCTGTGTGCGACCGACATGCTGGAATGTATTGCTCCGTAGGATGGTCGCGCACAGGGTGCGCTCCTACACCACAGCCTGCAATTTCGATGCACAGCACTTCTCCCTCTCCCTTCCAGGGGCGGGGGTGAGGGGCGGGTGCTCGCGGGAACCTGTGTGCTTTCTGTGGGAGCGCACTTGTGCGCGACCGCCACGCATGGATGTACCGCCCCGTCGGCTTGTCGCGCACAAGTGCAGCTCCCACTTGTCCGTCTCACACCGACTTCAGGCGTTACTCCTGAAAGCTCAAGCCGAAGTCTTCCGATTCGCCGAGGCCGCAGCCGCCGCATCCACGACACGCACCAGATCCGCTCGCCCGAACGGTTTGGGCAGCCTCAGCACGGACTTGGCCGAGCCTTCGGGCAGTTCGGCATAACCGGTGGCGAGGATGATCGGCAGGTGAGGCCAGCGTGCCTGCACTTGTTCGATCAGTTGCAGGCCATTCATGACCGGCATGGCGTAGTCGGTGATCATCAGGTCGAAGTAGTTCTTCTGCGACAGCTGCTCCAGCGCCTCGCGGGCGGAGTTCGCTTCGACGGTGATGTGGCCCAGGTCGTTGAGCACCGCGCTCATGGTCATCGCAATCAGGGGATCGTCGTCGACGACCAGGATGCTCTGCGCGCCCGAGGCGCTGTTCTCCGGCACCGGCGCTTCCGGTTCGTGCGTGAGCGCGTCCTCCGCGGTCATCGCCATGGGCAGCCACAACTCGGCGGTGGTGCCTCGGCCTGCTTCGCTACGCAACAACAGGCGGCCGCCGGATTGCTCCGCCAGGCCGTGGACCATCGACAAGCCCAGGCCGGTACCCTTGCCGATGCCCTTGGTGGTGAAGAACGGTTCCGTGGCACGTTCGAGCGTGGCCGCGTCCATGCCGTGGCCGTCGTCGGTCACCGAAAGACTCACATAGCCGCCCGGCGGCAGGGCGCTGCGATGTCCGCTCTGCTCGATGGTTTCGTTCTTGGCGGTGATGATGATGTGGCCGCCCGAGGGCATCGCATCGCGGGCATTCATCACCAGGTTGAGCAGGGCCAGTTCCAGTTGGTTGCCGTCGACCAGGATGTGATGCAAGGCGAGCGGAAACACCGTGTCGATGGTGATGGTGGGCCCCGCCGAACGCTGCAGCAGACTGCTGATGCCTTGCACGAGCGCTTTCAGGTCGATCGAGGTGGGCTGCAGCTCCTGCTTGCGCGCAAACGCCAGCATGCGTTTGGTCAGTGCCGCGCCGCGGCGCGCGCCGGCCAGGGCGTTGCCCAGCAGATTGAGCGCATGCGGATCGTGCGACAGCCGCACTTCGAGCAGTTCCAGGCTGCCGATCACCGCCATCAGCAGATTGTTGAAGTCATGCGCCACGCCGCCGGTGAGCTGGCCCACGGCTTCGAGCTTCTGCGACTGGAACAATGCCTCGCGCGCATCGGCCAGCGCCGCATCGGCATCGCGCCGCGCGGTGATGTCGCGGGTGACCTTGGCAAAGCCCACGTGGCGGCCGTCGTCGCCGTTGATGCGGTCGATGATGACGTGCGCCCAGAACGACGAGCCGTCCTTGCGGACGCGCCAGCCCTCGGCCTCGAATCGTCCCGTGCTCGCCGCCAGTCCCAGGGCACGTTGCGGCTCCCCGGCGGCGCGGTCTTCCAGCGTGTAGAACGTCGACAGGTGCTTGCCCAGGATCTCCTCGCGCGTGTAGCCCTTGATGCGTTGCGCGCCGGTATTCCAGCTGGTGATGCAGCCGTCGGGATCGAGCATGTAGATGGCGCAGTCGCCCACGCCCTGCAGCAACAGGCGGAATTGCTCCTCGCTGCGGCGCAGGCGGTCTTCGGCCTGCTTGCGTTCGGTGAGGTCGCGCGTGATCGAGGCATAGCCGATGGCGGTGCCGTCCGGCGTCTTCACCAGGTCGAGCACGACGTTGGCCCAGTACTGCGAGCCGTCCTTGCGTACGCGCCAACCTTCGGTCTCCACGCGGCCTTCGTCATGGGCGGTGACGAGCGCGGCGGTGGGTTCGTCGGCGGCTAACGCGTCGTCGGCGTAGAACATGCGAATGTGTTTGCCAAGCACCTCGGCGGCCACGTACCCGGTGCTGCGCTCGCAGCCCACGTTCCAGCTGGCGATGGTGCCGTCCAGATTGATCAGGCAAATGGCGTAGTCGACGACGGAGTCGACCAGCAGCTCGTACCTGTTTATCCCCGTGGTGTTCAAGCGGCCTCTTTGTCGACGGGTCTCTGGGAGCCGCCATTGTCTGTCTACGAAACGTGTAGGGCGCGTCAAAATCGAGGGCACGCCAGGCCGAGGCTGCCACTGCTGGCAGCCTCGGTCCATGGGATTTCGACGACTCAGACGAGCGAGAACGCCACGTCGATGTTTCCACGCGTGGCCTTGGAGTAGGGACAGGTCTGGTGAGCGGCATCGATGAGCGACTGCGCGACCTCGCGCTCCAGGCCCGGCAGCGAGACGTTCAAGCGCGCCTGCAAGGCGTAGCCATCGTTGCCTTGCACGAGATCGATTTCCGCCGACACGCGGGTGTCGGCCGGCAGGGCGATCTTCTGCGCGCGGGCGGCGAAGCCCATGGCGCCGATGAAGCAGGCCGACCAGCCGGCGCCGAACAACTGCTCAGGATTGCTGCCGGGTTTGCCGGAACCCGGCGGCGACAGCTTGATATCGAGCTGGCCGTCGTCGCTGCGCGACTGGCCATCGCGGCCGCCGGTGGTGGAGGTCTTGCCGGTGTAGAGAACGGTGCGGTCGGACATGGAAGGTTTCCTCGGTTGATGGACGTGGGCGGTGGATCCGCCGGTGTGGCCATGAAACCGCCGCCGCGTATCCCCGATGTGTCGCGCACCCGGCTCAAAGGCATCGAAATGTATAACGGTACCCACGCGATACATGCGGATACAAAGAGCACCGCATCGGGGCGAAGACGCGTCCCCAGACCGGATACAAAGCGATACAAAAAGCCGCTCCGCACGACATCCCCGATACAAAGTGGCTTGCTCTCATAGGCAGCATCCCGGCGCGTGCGCCGTCACCTGTCCCTGGAGTACCCATCCCATGAAAATACTGCGTCTTCTCGCCGTGGTCGCGGCCTTCAGTGCCGCCCTTGTCGCCGCGTGGCCGGGCGTGTCGGGCATCGCCAGCGCGGAAACGCCGGCCGCGAACAGCACCGCACCCGGTTTCGACGGCGCCACCCGCTGGTTCAACTCGCCGCCGCTCAGCATGCAGTCCTTGCGCGGCAAGGTGGTGCTGATCGAGTTCTGGACGCGTGAATGCATCAACTGCGTGCACGTGCTGCCGCACACCAAGGCGCTGTACGACCGCTATGCCGCCGATGGCCTGGTCGTGGTCGGCGTGCACACGCCCGAGTACGACGAGGAGCGCGACGCGAGCGCACTCAAGGACGCCATCGGCGCGCTGGACATCAAGTATCCGGTGGCGATGGACAACGACTACCGCATCTGGAACGCCTACGGCAACCGTTTCTGGCCGGCCATCTACCTGATCGACCGCGAGGGCCACGTGGTCTATCGCCATGTCGGCGAAGGCGATTACGATCGCACCGAGGCACGCATCCGCCAGCTGCTCGGCAAAGCGTAAGACCAGGCAATACGGTGCGGAGCATGGGAGGCAGCATGGAACACATCGACCAGATCCTGGTCGTCGACGACGATCACGGGATCCGCACGGGCATCGTGGATTACCTGCGCAAGAACGGCTTGCGCGCCAGCGGAGCCGCCGATGGCCGCGAGATGTTCGCGCAGCTGGACGGCTCGGCGTTCGACCTGGTCGTGCTGGACATCATGATGCCCGGCGACGACGGCCTGGTGCTTTGCCGCACGCTGCGCAGCGGCAAGCACAAGCACCTGCCGGTGGTGTTGCTCACTGCGCGCGACGACGAGACCGACCGCATCATCGGGCTGGAAATGGGCGCGGACGATTACGTCACCAAGCCGTTCTCGCCGCGCGAACTGCTGGCGCGCATCAAGGCGGTGATCCGCCGCACGCGCATGCTGCCGCCCAACCTGCGCGTGACCGAGAGTGCCGACAGCATTGCGTTCGGACGCTGGCGCCTCGATACCACTGCGCGCCATCTGCTCGATGAGCAAGGCACCGTGGTCTCGCTGAGTGGTGCCGAGTTCCGCCTGCTGCGGGTCTTCCTCGACCATCCGCAGCGCGTGCTGTCGCGCGATCAACTGCTCAACCTCACCCAGGGCCGGGATGCGGAACTGTTCGACCGTTCCATCGACCTGCTGGTGAGCCGCCTGCGCCAGCGACTGCAGGACGGTGCCCGCGACCAGACCTACATCAAGACCGTGCGCAGCGAGGGCTATGTGTTCTCGATGCCGGTGATCCTCAACGGCCAGGATTCATGAGCGACGTGCCCGCCACCACGAAGCGCCGCTGGCTGCCGCGCAGCATGGCGTCGCGGCTGTACCTGATCATCTTCGCCGGGCTGATGCTGGCGCAGGGCCTGTCGTTTGCGCTGCTGTACATGGAACGCATGCAAAGCGCGACGGCGGTGATGTTCAACACGCTGGAACACGACGTGGGCACCTCGGTCGCGGTGATCGACCGCCTGCCGGCCGCGGAACGTTCGCGCTGGCTCAACCGGCTGGAGCGCGACAACTATTTCTACATCCTCGGTTCCGGCGAACCCGGGCGACAGCTGGCCACCGAGCGCTCCGCTTACGTCACCCAGCTGATCGCCAAGGAACTGGGGCCCGACTTCCACGTGTACGGCAACACCATTTCGATGTCGCCGGAGCGGTACCAGGTGCATTTCACCCTGCACGACGGCTCGCCGCTCACCTTGCAGGTCACACCGCACATGAAGCCGCTGGCCTCGTGGCTGCCGTTCGTGTTCATGCTGCAGGTGATCCTGCTGTTGATCTGCACCTGGCTGGCGGTGCGCCTGGCCACGCGTCCGTTGAGCACGCTGGCCGCGGCGGCCGACGCGATGACTCCCACGGCCGATGGTCCGCGCGTATCGCAGGAAGGACCCACCGAGGTGGCGCGTGCAGCGAAGGCGTTCAACACCATGCAGGATCGCATCGCGCGCCATCTGAAGGAACGCCTGCACATCCTGGCGGCCATCTCGCACGATCTGCAGACACCGATCACACGCATGCGCCTGCGCGTGGAAGCACTGGATGCATCGCCCGAACAGCAGCGCATCATCGACGACCTGCACGAACTCGAACACCTGGTGCGCGAAGGCGTGGCCTACGCGCGCAGCGCGCATGGCGGATCGGAAGCGCCGGTGCGGCTCGACCTGGGCGCCTTCGTGGAAAGCCTGGTGTTCGACTACCAGGACATGGGCCGGCCGGTCACCCTCACCGCCAGCGTGACGGCGACCACGACCGTTCGCGCACAGGCACTGCGCCGCGTGCTGGCCAACCTGATCGACAACGCCATCAAGTACGGCGGCGGGGCCGAAGTCGAGGTGCTGCGCACGATGTCCGACACGCTCAGCGTGACCGTATCCGACCGTGGTCCCGGCATTCCCGAGGATGAGTGGGAGCAGGTGCTGCAGCCGTTCTATCGGCGGGAATCGTCACGCAACCGCGACACCGGCGGCGCGGGGCTCGGGTTGGCGATTGCCTCGCAGCTGATCGTTTCCATCGGCGGCGAGCTGCGCCTGGCCCATCGCGAAGGCGGCGGCCTGCAGGCGATCATCACCTTGCCCTGAACAGGCACGATCAGCGGATGAAAACTTTGTCAGCCTCTACACATGGGACGCGATATCCAGAAACCGCCGGACGATGGATGCAGTGACGGCCATGGCGGACTTCACCGCGCTTTCCGTCCCAGGTCGTATGGCAGCCTTGGTATAGATTCTGGAGTGACATGACGCATGGCTGAAATCGTCGCCGCCGACAACATGCAGCTGGACCCCTCGTCAGGCGGCGGCTTGGATACCTTGATGCGCGATCTGGATTGGTCGCAATCGCCGCTCGGCTTGCCCGACACCTGGTCATCCAGCCTGCGCACCACGGTGGGGATGTTGCTGGCGGCGCGGGCACAGGTCGTGTTGTTCTGGGGCGTGCATTTCGTCGCGCTCTACAACGACGCGTACGCTCCGACCATCGGCGACAAACACCCTCGCGCCCTGGGTCGGCCCGCCTGTGAGAACTGGGCCGAACTATGGGACGACCTGGAGCCGTTGCTCAAAGGCGTGCGCGAAACCGGACGCACCTTTGCCGCGTCCGATCGTCCGTTCTATATCGAACGCCACGGCTACGGCGAGACCGCCTACTTCGACGTCTCCTATTCCGCCGTGCCGGAGGCGGACGGTTCCGTGGGCGGCGTGCTTTGCATCGTCTCCGAGACCACGCGTCGCGTGGTGAGTGCGCGCAGGCAGGCATCGTTGCTGCAGCTGGAAGACTCGTTGCGCAGTATCACGGATGCACCGGCGGCAAGGCAGTTCGCGGTCGATCTGTTGCGCCAGGAGCTGGGTGCCGACACCGTGCGCTATGCCGACCAGCCGTCGCCGGGCGAGACGCTGGCGGTTGACGACGATGCCCCGCCGGCGGCCGATGCCTGCGTGCTGGCCATTCCCGTCTCGCGTAACAACCAGCAGGTGGGCGCGTTCGTCGTGCAATATCCGGCGACCCGGCGCTGGGACGACGAAGACCGCCAGTTCGCACGCTCGGTAGCCGAGCGCACCTGGTCCGCGTCCGAGCGCGCGCGTGCCGAGGACGAACTGCACCTGCTCAATCGCGAACTCGGCGAGCGCGTGGCGCAGGTGGTGGCGCAGCGCGAAGCAGCGCTGGCGCGCGTGCATGAGATGCAGAAGCTGGAAACCATCGGCCAGCTCACCGGTGGCGTGGCGCACGACTTCAACAACCTGCTCACGCCGATTGTCGGTGCGCTCGACATGGTCGCCCGCCTGCACGAAGACGACGAGCGGACACGCAAGCTGACCGGCGCCGGCCTGCAGGCGGCCGAGCGCGCGCGCACGCTGGTGCAACGGCTGCTGGCCTTTGCGCGGCGCCAGCATCTGCAGGCGCGGCCGGTCAACGTGAGGCAGCTCGTGAACGGCATGGAAGACCTGCTGACGCGCTCGCTCGGCCCGCAGGTCGTCTTGAAGATCGAAGGCGAGGCGAGCTTGCCGCCTGCGATGATGGACCCGAACCAGTTCGAACTGGCGTTGTTGAATCTCGCGGTGAACGCGCGCGACGCGATGCCCGGCGGTGGCACGCTGACCATCGCCGTAGGCCAGGAAAGCATGACGCACCATGCGCGCCTGCCCGAAGGACGCTATATCCGTTTGTCCGTGTCCGATACGGGATCGGGGATGGACGAGGTCACCATCAAGCGTGCGGTCGAACCGTTCTTCACCACCAAGGCCAAGGGGCAGGGTACCGGCCTGGGCCTGTCGATGGTGCATGGCCTGGCCGCGCAGTCGGGTGGCGACTTCGCGCTGTCCAGCGTGCACGGCCGCGGAACCACCGCCACGCTGTGGCTACCGGCGTCGACCGAAAGCCTGGATGACGGCGCGACGCAGGCGGTCGGCAAGGCGCCGCTGCGACGCGGGCAAGGCGCGGCGGTGCTGCTGGTGGACGACGAGGAGCTCGTGCGTTCCGGCACGGCGGAGATGCTGATCGATGCCGGCTACGTCGTGCGCCAGGCATCGTCCGGCCATCAGGCGCTCGCCTTGCTGCGCGACGGCCTGGACGTGGCCATCCTGATCACCGACTACGCCATGCCGGGCATGACCGGCGCACAACTCGCGAGCGAAGCGGCCCAATTGCGCCCGGCACTGCCGGTGCTGGTGATTACCGGCTTCGCGTCGCTCAACGATCACACCGTGGTCGACTTGCCGCGCCTGTCCAAACCGTTTCGCCAGGTCGAGCTGGCCGACGTTCTCGCTGACTTGCTCGAGAAGAGCCCACCGCACTGACGTTCCGCAGATTGCTGCTTCGTCGTCTGGCGAAGGGCAGGCGCCATGACGAAAAGCCCGGCAGCTGCCGGGCTTTTCTCAAACACGGAGTGCCATGTCGACTCAGTAGCCGTCCTGATAGTCACCCTGGTAGCCATCGGTGGGCTGCTCATAGATGACTTGCCCGTCGACCGGCTGCTGTTGCTGATAGACCACCGTCCCGGGTTGGCGATAGACCACGCTCGGCGCCTGTGCCTGCGGGTAATAGACCGGGGCCGGTTGATAGTAGGTCGGCGGCGGCGCCACGGCCTGTTGCACGATGCTCGCCACCGCAGCCACCGCGATGGCCCCGGCAATCCAGTTGCCGGCATTGTTGTGTCCGCCGCGGTAACGGTCGTCCCGATGCCAGTTGCCATGATCGCGGTAGCCGTAGCCGCGATTGCCATAGCCGCGGTCATGACCGCGGTCGTAACCCCGGCGATCGCCGTTGCCATGGCCCCAGCCATCGCGTGCGGACGCAGCCATCGGTGCAGCAACGGTCGCGGCGACCGCCAGGCCAAACACGACACGTTGAGCAAGGGCGAACTTCTTCATGGCGTACTCCGTTGAACTGGAGTCGATGCTCGGGTCGCGGGGCTTAATGAGTACTGAAATTTCCTGCGATCCGTCCGGCAGTCAACATTCGGTTGCCTGCCGTTGTGCTTATCGCTAGGAAATCGTTACGCAGCGACGAAAGAAGCCCTCAAGGGCACAGCAACGGAATGGAGACGCGCACGCGCAATCCCCGCCCGAACGGCGAGTCGAGCAATTCGATGGTGGCGCGGTGCAGGCTGGCGGCGCGGGCCACGATCGAAAGGCCCAGGCCGTAGCCTTCGCCGCGGCTGCCGGCTTCGCGATGGAAGCGGGCGAATACCGCATGGCGCCGTTCGAGCGGGATGCCGGGCCCGTTGTCGATCACTTCGAGCGTGGCTTCCTGCTGATTTCTCGCCACGGCGAGCTGGATGCGTCCACCGGCGGATACCTGGCGCAGCGAGTTCTCCAACAGGTTGCGCAGCAAGGCCACCAGTGCCGGTGCGTAGCCCTGCACCACCACGCGGCTGTCCTGCAGCACGAAACCCAATTCCACGCCGCGGCGCTGGAGACTGGGCGCCAGCTCCTTGACCACGCCGCCGGCCAGATCGATCAGGTCCACCGCTTCGAACGGGCTGGACGCCGCACCTGCCTCGAGCTTGGCCAGCGCGAGCAATTGTTCGATGCGACGGCCGAGCGTGGCGACGCTGCCGTGCGCACCGGCGAGACTGTCCTGGATCTCGTCGGGATCGACGGTCTCCATGGCGCTCTCCAGGTTGAGCAGGATCGACGCCAGCGGCGTGCGCAGTTCGTGCGCCACGTCGGCGCTGAAGCGGCGCTCGCGTTCCAGCGCATCTTCCTGGCGGTCGAGCTGTTCGTTGAGTGCATTGAGCACCGGGCGAAGCTCGCTGGGCGCATCGGGCAGCACGATGCGTGCGCGGCTGCCGGGCTCGCGCGCGGACAGCGCCGTGGTCAGGCTGGCCAGGGGGCGCAGCCCACGGCCCACGGCCCAGCCGACCAGCAACGCCAGCACGGGCAGGCCGAACAGGAACGGCAGGCCGTGATCCAGCCACAGCGTGTGCACGATGTCCTCGCGGCTGTCGTAACGGTCGGCGACGCGGATCACGTAAGCGCTGTTCGGATCGACGTAGTTGAACACGCGCCACACATGGTGCTGCTTCTTCAGGTCGTGATAGGCCGAGCGATCATCCGGCGTCGCCGGTAGGGTCATCAGGTTGATCGTGCCCAGCACCAGCTTGCCCTGGCGGTCGAACACCTGGAATCCCACTTCCGATTCGTGCGTGGCCACCTCGCCCTGCGCGGCCAGCACGCCTTTCTTCTGCACGGGAACCAGCATGCCCTCGTGGCCGGCAAAGGTCTGGATACCGGCCTGCTGGGTCAGCGTGGCGATGGTGTGCGCCGCTTCGGCCAGTCGCGCATCGGACAGCACCGCCATCTCGGAGCTGGTGCGGCGAAAGCTGTAGAACGCCAGCGGCAGCAGGAACAGCAGCAACAGCGCGATGATCATCCAGCGCAAACGGCCGCGCAGGCTGGTGGGTTTCACCGCGGGTCCCGCGGAATCATATAGCCGAACGCGCGCACGTTCTGGATGGTCTCGAAGCTCAGTTTGCGGCGCAGCGAATGCACCAGCACATCGAGCGCGCCGTCGGTCACCTGGCGCTCGCTGCCGTAGAGCGAACTCTCCAGCGTGTCGCGGCGCACGACCCGGCCGCTGCGTTCCATCAAGGTCTGCAACAGCGACATCTCGCGGCGGGTCAGATCCACCCGGTCGCCGCGAAAGGTGACTTCCAGCGTGCCCAGGTCCAGGCACAGCGCACCGGCCTCGATGCGGTTGGCAGCCAGGCCCTGCATGCGGCGGGTGAGCGAACGGATGCGTGCGCCCAGTTCATCGAGATGGAACGGCTTGGTGAGGTAGTCGTCGGCACCGGCATCGAGACCATGCACGCGCGCCTGCACCGCATCGCGCGCGGTAAGAATAAGTACCGGCGTGCGAATGCCGTTGCGGCGTGCCTCGGTGAGTATGTCCAGGCCGTCCTTGCCGGGCAGGCCAAGGTCGAGCAGCACGAGATCGGCGGTTTGTTCCTGCATCGCGGCAACGGCTTCGGTGCCGTCGGTGATCCAGGTCACCGTGTACGACAGGCGGTCGAGCACGCGCTGGATGGCGGCGCCCAGTTCCAGATCGTCTTCCACCAGGATGATGTGCATCACGTCCTCTCGCTACGAGAACGGCGGGCCGAGGGGCCCGCCGGGTCAGCGTCCGATTGTCTTACCGTTTTGTTACCGTCCTGGGTAAAGCTGCCCATCCCTGGGCAATCGCACTTGCCTGCGGGCCATGCGGAGCCCGCGGACAGGTACTAGGGGGCCTTGGAAGGGCTGGACACCAGGCCGGCGGCACGCAATTCCTCGCGGGCGGCCGCGAGATCGTGCTGCAGGGCCGGCGAAGCGAGCATGTCGGTGGCCAGTGCCTGGCCGAACTGGCGGCCCGCATAGATGTCCTGCAGCGTGTGCACGCCCTTCACCACGCGACGCCAGCCGATATCGCGCGCATGCTGCATCAACGCATCGGCGTCCTGCGGAAACAGTTGCGCGAGCAGGATGGCGTCCACCGTGGCGCGGCTGGAATGACCGCTGGGATAGCCGAAGCTCTTCTTCGCCAACGCCTCGGGATGCATCGCGCAGTCCGATGCCGGCGGGCAGGGACGCACGCGCTTCCAGTGGTTCTTGGACAGATCCACCGCTTCCTTCGTCTCGTGCTCGGCTTCCTTGAACAGCGCGGCCACGTGGGGAAGCTTGTCCGCACGAAAGTCCGCGCCGATCACCGGGGCAAAGTCGAACGCATTGAACTTCTCCTCCTGCTTCGCCTGGGCGAAATCGGCCGAAGAGCGCGCGGCGAACGCGCGATCGGTGGTGGCGCGGTCGGCCTGGTCCTCCGCGGTGCCCGGTGGGCTCGGTGGGGGCAGGGCAGACATCACGGCATCGACCTGCGCGTCGCTGAGGTACGCATTCGCATGCGAGTCCTTGGCAGCAGCCAGGGACGGCGCGATCAACAGCAGTGCAAGGAGGGTGCGCTTGAACATCATGCTGATCTCCTCCGTCACAGGGCCAGCGACACGGAAGCGAACCAGCTGCGGCCCGGCAGCACGTAGTACGAGCCCACGTTGCCGCTCACCGAGTTGATCACCAGGTTGTGCGCATCGAACAGGTTGTCCACCTGCAGGCGCAACTTGTAGCTCTTGATCACCGAGCCGGTGAGGTTCTGGCCGTAGCCCACGCTCATCGCCGCCTGCCAGTAACCGCCGGTGCCGATGGTCGAAGTCACCGACGAGGCCACATCCGGATTGAAGCTGGAGTTATACGCCTTCTGGCTTCCCGAGTACTTGTCGTACAGCGAAGCGAAGAAGCCGTCGTTCTCATACATCACGCCCAGCGCGGCGGTGCGGTCCGGCACGTTGGGGATGTCGAGCTTGGAGCCCTTGAACGTCGCATCCTGCAGCGAGCCGTTGGCAAACAGGCTGGTGCCGCTGCCCACGTAATAGGTGAGCTCGCCTTCGATACCCTTGATGTACGCGCCCTTGGCCAGGTAGTACACCGCATCGGTGGTGCCGGGCACGGTGGTGGAGAACTGGTAGTTCTTGAAGTTGATGAAGTACACGTCGGCATCGGCATTGAAGCGCTCGGTCTTGTAGACCGTGCCGAACTGGTAGTTCATGGTCTGCTCGGGTTTGGTGTTGTCGAGCGCCGGATTGGGCACGTAGAACTCGTTGAGGTTCGGCGTGAGCATGCCCTGCGCCGCGGTGGCGTAGATACTCCAGTCATCGCGCAGCAGATAGTTCGCGGTGAGGTAGCCCAGCGTCTTGTCCCAAGTCTGGCTGTAATACAGCGGCGTCTTGGTGGTCTGGTTGATCGGCGCCTCGATGTCGCGGCTGACGTTGAAGTACTTCACGCCCGGCGTGATGCTCAGGCCGTCGGACGCGTACCACTCATACTCGGCGTAGAGCTGGCCGGTATGCAGCTGGTCCTTCATCGTGTACTTGTACGGCCCGCTGTACACGCCCTTGCTGTTGAACGTGCCGAACGTCGACGCGCCCGGCTTCACGTCGATGGCGCCGTCGCGGCCGTAGTCGATGGCGATGCTGCTGCGCTCGTTGTTGGTGTACTCGTACCAGCCGCCGGTGCGGAACTGGCCATGGTCGTCCGCATGCACCAGCTGGAACACATCGCCCCAGGCGCGGTAGTTGTTGATCTTCACGTAGCCGCCCATGTTGGTGGGCGATGCCTTGGTGCCCACGTAAGGGCTCTCATGGCTGGTGTTGTCGTAGGCGTAGGTATAGACCTTGTTGTCCAGCGACCAGGTGTCCGACAGCAGGCTGTGGACGCCGAGGTATTCCAGGTCGGTCTGCTTGGTCTGGAAGTTGTAGCAGGCGCAGTTGGTACTGGTGGGATCGTTGTTGAGGCCGAAGTTGCGGCCCAGCTGGTCGATCTGCTGCAGCGTCAACGAGCTGAGGTTCGGGTTGTTGAAGCGGATGTAGTTGTAGTTGCTGAGGAAGGTGATCTCGGTGTTGGAGCCCACCGGCTGCACGTACTTGATATAGCCCGTCTTGCGCGAGGTGTCGCCGTCGGTCTTGGCCGTATCGGTGCTGATGTACTGCGCGCTGGCGATCAGCTTGCCGCCGTCGAGGTCGTCGAGCTTGCCCGTGTTGAGTTCCAGGTGGGTCAGCGAGGTGTCGTAGCTGCCGAAACTCTGCGTCGGGATGAACGAGAACGAATCGGTCGGGTCCTTCGAACTCAGCGCCACGGTGCCGCCGAACGTCGCCTCGCCGATCGTGCTGGCGCTGCCGGGGCCGCGGTCCACCACCACCTGGCCGATCATCTTGGCCGGGAAGTAACTGCTGGTGTGATGGCTGAAATCGTTGGTGTCGCCAAACGGAATGCCGTCGTAGGTGACGTTGTAGGAGTTGTCGTTGAAGCCGCGCAACGTCATCTGCTTGGATTCGCCCAGGCCCGGGCCAGCCGTG
The DNA here is from genome assembly GCF_049913195.1 of Dyella kyungheensis. Lineage (GTDB taxonomy): Bacteria > Pseudomonadota > Gammaproteobacteria > Xanthomonadales > Rhodanobacteraceae > Dyella > Dyella kyungheensis. Next base: position 556,398 of record NZ_CP183983.1, read on the forward strand.
CTGACATTGGTCACGCCCGGCGCAATGGCGGCAATCGCCGCGTAATCGGCGGTGGGCGCCACATGGTTGCTGATCCAGTCCAGCCCGATCACCGACTGCGGCTGGGTGATGTTGAGGTCGGCCTGCGCGGGCGCCTGGGTGATGGCCGAGGTGGCAGCCGAGCCCTGCACTTCGACTTCTTCCAGTTCCTTCGGCGCCTTCAGTGCGCTGGCGCCGGGCTTGGACGACGCATCGGCTGAGGTGCTGGCCGCCGTATCGGCATCGGCGGCATGCGCGGGCTGGCTCAGCGACAGGCTGACCAGCAAGGCCAGCGCGATCGCACCGGAAATAGGACGCAGGAGTAGCTGCGGCGCGTCGCAGCGCCGACGGAAAGAAGAAGACATGGCGGCCCGAGTAGTGGCTGGATTCAGGGCACTAGCGTGGGTTCGCCGTTTGACAGTTCTGTTGCACAGGGGTGATGCGCAGCGGCGGTTTGCTTAGCGCGGACTTAGACAGGCCCAGGAAGGCCTCGCCAACGCGACGGGCGCGAGTACCTACCAGTTAATGCGCATACCCAGGTTTCCGTTGACAGCCTTCACGCCTTCGTTGAAACCTTTGTCGTAGCTGATCGTGGCGTACAGCGACGCGCTCTTGCTCAATTGCGTGCTCAGACCCGTCCCCAATTCCCACCAGCTGCCGCCCAGATCAGAGTGGAATGGAACATCGCCGGTCTGCGAGGAAAACGCGGTCACCGCATCCGCCTTGAACTCATGCCAGAGGTTGGCGAAGAACCAGCCCGACAGCAGCCGGGGCTTGCCCGCCTGATCCCACGCCCAGGTATGCGATGCCCGGCCGCCCACGCGCGCGGCAAGCGAATCGCTGTCGCGGAACTGCACACGCGCCGAGCTATCGGTGGCGTTGTCGAGCTGCAGCGACTGATAGATCAGCTGGCTCTGCGGCTCCAGCGACCAGCCGTTGGCAAAAGCGAACGGGTAGCCGCCCTCCAGCGACAACGTCGTGGCAAATCCCTGCGTGGAAAGACTCCGCTGTTCGTTCGAGGTGGACTTGGCGTCGTACCAGGTGCCTTGAACCACACCGTCGAGATACCAGTCTTTCGCGCCAAAGCGCGTCCAGTAAACACCGACCGAGGTCGCATCGAAACGGTCGTTGCCCGCCGAGGTGTCGTCGTAGTTGGTCACGCTGCCATGACCATGGCCTACCGAGGCAAGCACGCCGGCAAAGTCGCGGGCACCGCCGTCGCGTTCATCGCGATAGAGATCCAGGCCGGCTTGCACCGCGACCATGTTGTCGTCGAACGAGGGCCCGTCGCGATAGATGCCGCCGCTCTTCGCATCCCATTGGCCATCCTGACCAATCACGCGCGCCCATACGCCGCTGGCGCCGAAGCCGTCGCCCGACATATCGCGCAGCTGCGCTTCCTCGCCCACGCGTTCGTGCAGCGTGCCGATCAACGCCTTGCCGTAGTTGAGCGCCATCGAGGGCAGCGCGGTGTACAACGAGACTTCCGGCCGGTAGTAGGCCACATAGGGTCGCGTCGCTGCCGGCGTACCGGGCGCGGGGATGGTGATGCCCAGGGCATCGAGCACATCGGTGGGAGGCGTCGGGTCTTCCGAGCGCAGGTACCAGGATTCCGGCGAGGAGGTGTCACGCGATCCCTTGAACAGCGCGTACTGATACGGGCCCGCCTCGAGCGGCGTGCCGAGTTCGAACGCATCCGGCGTGGTGGCGGCCTGGCCGGAGGCGGCCACCACCAGGATGCCATTGCCGGGCGTTGCGGCGCCCTGGCCGCCGACATTGCTGACGTTGATCACCGTATGTCCGCTGGTAACACCCTTGCTGACCACCAGCAGATCCGAGTTGGATGCGTCATCGCCCAGCACGGTGTTCATGGCAATACGCGAATTGCCCTGACCGACCAGATTGCCGACGAACAAACTATTGCCCACGCCTGCGCCCGCCAGCTGGATCAGGTTGTTGTTGGTCAGCGTGCCGTTGATGGCGAAGTCGCCCTTGCTGCCGCCCTGGAACAACGGCACGGCATCGGCAACGGCGATGGTGCCGTCGTTGTTCACGGGGCCACCCGAGCCGTCGTAGTTGCCGATCATGCCGTAGCCGCCCAGGGTGGCGCCGTTGGCCACGTTCACCGCACCGCCGCCGCCAATCGCCGCGGTGCTGATCGGCACATTGCCCACCGCCAGCGTGCCGGCATTGACCATGGTCGTGCCGCTGTAGGTGTTGAGCGCGGTGAGTACGGTGGCGCCGGTGCCGTTCTGCTGCACGGCGCCGATCGGATCGGGCGTGGTGGTGGTCCAGTCGCTGATCACGCCGTTGAAGGTAACCGTGTCCGAGCGGTTGAAGATCAGCGTGCCGCCGTCCTGCACGTCGCCCACGATGCTGCCGCTGGTGCCGCCGTTACCCAGTTGCAGTGCGCCGTTGGCGATCACCGTGCCGCCGGTATAGCTGTGGTTGCCGGTGAAGATCGTGGTGCCGCTGCCGAGCTGCTTCACGCTGCCGCTGCCGGAAATCACGCCAGGGATGATGACCGTGTCCGAGCGATCGAAAATCAGGCGCCCGTTGTCCGTCACGTCACCCAGGATGCTTCCGCTGGTGCCGCCATTGCCGAGCTGCAACGCACCGGCCTGGATCGTGGTGCCGCCGCTGTAGAGGTTGTCGGCCGTGAGGATGGTGGTGCCCGTGCCTTGCTGCGCCACCTTGCCGGTGCCGGAGATCGTGCCGTCGAACGTCGACGCATCGCTGCGGTTGAACACCAGCGCTGCGTTGTCGGTCACGTCGCCGACGATGCTGCCACTGCTCCCGCCATTGCCCAGCTGCAGCGTTCCGGCGCTGATGGTGGTGCCGCCGCTGTAGTTGCTGTTGCCGGTGAGAACGGTGACGCCCGTGCCTTGCTGGGTCACCGATCCGGTGCCCGAGATCGTGCCGGCAAACGTCGAAGTGTCGCTGCGATCGAACACCAGCGATCCATTGTCGGTTACATCGCCCGCAATGCTTCCGCCGCTGCCGCCATCGCCCAGTTGCAGTGTTCCGGCCGCAATCGTGGTGCCGCCGGTATAGGTGTTGGCGCCCGTGAGCGCCATGCTGCCGGCGCCCGTCTTCACCAGCGCACCGCTTCCGGCGATCACACCGCCAAACGACGTGGAGCTGCCCAGTCCACCGGCGGTGAGCGTTCCCGCGCCCAATGTCACGCTGCCCGCACCGGCGAGACTGCCAATGGTCTGGTCGGCGTTGCCCAGGTCGAGCGTGGCGCCGCTGTTCACGCTGAAAGCGCTAGCGGGTGCCAACATGTTGGCGCCGCCCGCCTGCAGCGTGCCGCTGGCGACCGTGGTGGCGCCCGTATAGGTGCTCGCACCGTTCAGCAGCAGCGTGCCGTCGCCTGCCTGCGTCAGCGTGCCACTGCCCAGGATCGGCGCAGCGATGGCGAGGTTGTTGGGGCTGTCGAACACCAGCGCGCCGTTGTCGGTGATCTGGCCGGCGATGCTCAGCGCGGGCGTGGCGAAGGTCGCGGTGGTGCCTGCATCCAGCGAGAGATTGGTGAGCGCGTAGTTCGCTGCGGAGAACGTCACGTTGGCGGCGTTGCGCAGAGCCACGAATTGCCAGTTCGGTATCGCATTGGCGAACGCCGTCGAGGTGAAGCCGTCGAAGGCCAGTGTGTTGTTGCTGCCGCCGGTACCGCCATCGATCGATCCGTCGGTGCTGGAGCCGGCCTGCAGTATGACTGTGTTGTTGGACTGTCTCGCGCCAAACAGGATCGCGCCGCGGCTGCCGCTCAGGCTGCCGGCATTGGTCACCGTGATGCCGTTGGAGTTGGGTCCGTTCGCGTAGAAGCCATAGGCGTTGTCGCTGGAAACGCTCGCGCCCGCCGCGTTGGTGAAGCTGCCGGGCCCGGCCATTTCCACGCCATTGCCGGCGATGGCGATGCTTGGGCCAGTGCCGATGGTGGCGTAGGCGCCATGCGCGGCGACGATGCCGTAGTTGAGGATGGTGCTGGCCACCACGCTCTCCGAGCGTATGCCTGCCGAGGACGAACGCGTGCTGGCACCGGAGATCGAGCCGAAGGTATCGATGCGTCCGCGATTGATCAGCGTGTTGCCCACCGTGCGGTTGGCCGTGCGCGCGAACATGCCCACCGAATTGCTGCCGGTGGTCCGGATGCTGCCGTCGTTCTCCAGCGTATTGCCGTAACCCACCGTGGTGCTCGATGCGTTGTTCGGGTCGCCCGCCCATATGCCGTAGGCGTTGATGAAGGTCGTGCTGATGGCGCCCGCATTGCTCACGCTGCTGTTGTTGCCGACCTGGATGGCGGCACCCGTGGTGGAGACGCCGGCACCGGCGTTCACGATCACCTTGGCTCCGCTGGAGGGAATGACCAGCGTTCCGGTTCCCACCGTGATCGCGTTGATGCTGCGGGTGAAGGGATTGGGCGCGCTGCCATCGCACAACACGGTCAGGCCATCGGATTGCAATACGCAATTGGCGAAGACCGGTGATGACAGCGCAGTCATCACACAGGCGAAAAGCAATCGAGGGGAAGGAAGCGGAAGAAGGTGTCGAGGCGCGCCGTAAAGGCTGGAGTTCGCCGATGGAGCCGGTGCTCGCTGCGTGCGTTTGCTCATGTCCCCGTCCTGGGGTGCCAGACTAGACGGGGACCTTCAGTAGCACTGCGCCGGTGACTTGTTCGTGAAGTCGCGCAAGATCATTCGCTGCATTCGCGGGTGATCTGCGGTGCGTAAACGATTGGCGTGTGGTCCAAGTGCTCAGTTCACGATATCGCTCTTGCTCGCACGCAACCGGCTACTTCACCGGCTCGCCGAGCGGCTTGCCCTTGTCCACGATCCATGTCGACAGCGCCACGCCACCGTCGCTGCCCGGCGCCGCAGCGAGGCTGTGCACCGCGCCGCGCGGATTGAAGAAGTGATCGCCCGCCTTCAACACCTGGTCGGGTTTGCCGCGCGTCTTGAGCACGAGATTGCCCTTCAGCACATAACCCGATTCATCGCCGTTGTGCACGTGCCAACCCACCGCGCCACCCGCGGGAACGTCGGCGGTACCGAGCACGATCTCCGTGCCCGGCACGCCGCTTTGTTCGTGCTGGTCGAGGATGGTGCGCTTGGCCTGCGGTGCATTGGCGGCGGGTGCATCCTGTGCGGCGATGGGGCTGCTCGCACCAGCCGCCGCAAGCAGGGCGGCGATCAACACGGGACGGAGTGACATGTCGGCATCCTCGGCGCTGGCGGAAAGGCACCGCATGGTGCGCGCGAAAACGTTATCGCCATGCGAAGCCGTTTCCGACGGGCCGTCGACGGGCGTGGCCTATCATGGAGACCTGTCATCCACCCGAGTTGCCCATGACTGATGTTTCCGCTCCGTTGCGCGTGGCGCTGATTGGCTACGGTTTCGCCGGCAAGACGTTCCATGCGCCGTTGATCCGCAGCGTGCAGGGTCTTGCGTTGGGCACGGTGGTGTCGCGCGACGCCGGCAAGGTGCATGCCGATCTGCCCGACGTGGATGTGCGGGGCCGGGCCGAGGAGGTCTTTGCCGATCCCCGCTTGGATGTGGTGGTGATCGCTTCGCCGAACGACACGCATGCCCCGCTGGCGCGCGCCGCGCTGGAAGCAGGCAAGCACGTGGTGGTGGACAAGCCGTTTGCACTCGATCTTGCGCAAGCGCGCGAACTGGCCGCGGTCGCCGCACGGCAGCAGCGCGTGTTGTCGGTGTTCCAGAACCGCCGTTGGGACAGCGATTTCCTCGGCGTCCGGCAGCTCATGTCGCTGGGCTCACTGGGCCAGGTGACCCACTTCGAGTCGCATATCGACCGCTTCCGTCCGCAGGTGCGCGCGCGCTGGCGCGAGCAGGCGGGTGCGGGCAGCGGCCTGTGGTACGACCTGGGTCCGCACCTGGTGGACCAGGCCTTGTGCCTGTTCGGTCTGCCCGAGCGCGTGTGGGGCAGCCTGGCCACGCAGCGCGAAGGAGGCGAGGCCACCGACTGGGCGCATGTGGTGCTCGAATATGGCGCGCGCCGCGTGATCCTGCATGCCGGCATGCTGGTGGCCGGCGGCAGCGCGCGCTTCACCGTGCACGGCACGCAGGCCAGCCTGGTCAAGCGACACATCGATCAGCAGGAAGCGCAGCTGATTGCCGGCACGCGTCCCGGCGATGCTGACTGGGGCGTCGATCCCGATGAGTTGCTGCTGTACGACGGCAACGGCCAGGTCACCCAGCTCACTGCACCCCGCGGCGACCAGAGCCGTTACTACGCGGCCTTTCGCGATGCGGTGCTGGGACGAGGCGCCAATCCCGTCACGCCGCAACAGGCGATCACGGTGATGGCGGTGATCGAGGCAGCCATCGCTTCGGCGGCCGACGGACGGGCGGTGTCGCTGGCATTGGATGCCGACGAACGCCTGGCGTGGCAGTCGGCGTCGAACTGAGCGCGGCGGGCCACGGCGGGCGCAAAAAAAAGGCCCCCTTTCGGGGGCCTCCTGGACCAGTTCTAGGGGGGCGACTGGTCCGGGGTCGTCGTAGTTCGTGGAAACTCCGACATGGCTAGATTGCCTCAGGCCTCCGAAAACTGAAGTAGGCCAACTCCTACACATGCAGTCAGGATGTGGATCGCCAACTGTCAGGCACCGGGCCAGGGCCTGGCTCAGCGATTCACCATCTGCATCATCGGCCCCGCGTAACGCTCGCCGGCGGCGACATCGGGCGGGAACACCGCATCGATGGCTTTCAGTTCTTCCGCGCTGAGCGAGATGTCGAGGGCGCCCAGGTTCTCGTCCAGGCGCGTGCGCTTGGTGGTGCCGGGGATGGCGAACACGTCCTTGCCCTGCGCCAGCACCCAGGCCAGCGCCAGCTGTGCGGGCGTGCAGCCCTTCTCGGCGGCGATCGCGTTGACCTTGTCCACCAGCTCCAGGTTGCGGAAGAAATTCTCGCCCTGGAAGCGCGGGCTCTGGCGACGGTAATCGTCGGCGTCGAAATCTTCCGGGCTGCGGAAGGCGCCGGTGAGGAAGCCACGACCCAGCGGTGAATACGCCACGATGCTGGTACCCGTCCTGGCGCAGGACGTCACCATGCCGTTCTCCTGCGGATCGCGCGTCCACAGCGAGAACTCCACCTGCAGCGCCGCGATCGGATGCACCTTGGCAGCGCGCTCCAGGGTGGCGCCGGAGGCTTCGGAAAGACCCAGGTAGCGCACCTTGCCCGCCTTCACCAGCTCGGCCATGGCGCCTACGGTTTCCTCGATCGGCACGTTGGTGTCCACGCGATGCTGGTAATACAGGTCGATGTACTCGACGCCCAGCCGCTTGAGGCTGGCGTCGCAGGCGGCGCGCACGTACTCGGGGCTGCCGCTGATGCCGCGCTTGGCCGGGTCGTTCGGGTCACGCACGATGCCGAACTTGGTGGCCAGGAAGGCCTGCTCGCGGCGATCGCGGAGGGCCTTGCCGACCAGCACTTCATTGGTGTGCGGGCCGTAGACGTCGGCGGTGTCGAGGAAATTGAAGCCGCGCTCCAGCGCGTGGTGGATGGTGGCGATGGATTCGGCATCGTTCCCGTGGGTGCCGTAGAACTCGCTCATGCCCATGCAGCCGAGGCCGAGGGCGGAGACGGAGGGGCCATTCTTGCCGAGCTGTCGCATGTGCATGGGCGTTCCTTGGGTCAGGGGAGGGTGGGAAAGCTGACCAGGCATTCTTGGCCATGACGGTCTTGCGATAAATGCACAATAATCGCCAGGTCTGTTGTCGAAATGGCCAACAATCATGGATCGCCTCCAAGCCATGCGGGTGTTCACGCGCATCGTCGAACTGGGCAGCTTCACGCGGGCTGCCGACGACCTCAGCCTGCCGCGCGCCACGCTCACCCACACCATCAAGCGGCTGGAGGAGCGGGTGGGCGCGCACCTGCTCCAGCGCACCACGCGCCGCGTGCGTCCCACCCGCGACGGCGAGGTGTATTACAACCATTGCGTGCGCCTGCTGGCGGACCTCGACGCGGTGGAGGCGGATTTCCGCGAAGCCGCCGTGGTGCCCAAGGGGCGTCTGCGCATCGACCTGGCCTCGTCGCTGGCACGCAAGGTGGTGATTCCGGCGCTGCCGGCCTTCCTTGCGCGCTATCCGCAGATCGAACTGGACATCGGCACCAGCGACCGCTTCATCGACCTGGTGCAGGAAGGCGTGGACTGCGTGCTGCGCGGCGGCGACCTGCCCGACTCCATGATGGTGGGGCGGCGCGTGGCCACGCTGTCGCAGGCCACCGTGGCCAGCCTCGCCTATGTGCAGCGCCATGGCCTGCCGCAGACCCTGGCCGACCTGAAGGACGGACACGTCGCCGTGAACTGGACCTCGCCCACCACGCGCCGCGCCTCGCCGCTGGAGTTCATGGTGGGCAAGCGCATGCGCGAAGTGCCGCTGCCGGCGCCGGTGTCGGTGAGCGGCACCGAGGCGTATATGGCCTGTTGCGAGGCCGGGCTGGGCATTGCGCAGTTCCCGCGCTATCGGGTGCAGGAACAACTGGCGCGCGGCAGCCTGGTCGAATTGCTTCCCGCCACGCCGCCGCCGGCGTTTCCGATCAGCGTGGTGTACCAGTCGCAGCGGCAACTGCCGCTGCGGCTGCGCGTGTTCATCGACTGGATCGTCGAGCTGATGGACGGCGTGCGCTGAGCGCTACTGGCCCATCTGGCTGATCGCCTCGCGCATCGGCTCCACCGACACGCGCAACACGCCGGTGAGCGGCGTATCCATTTCAAGGATCACGAAGATCGCGCCCGAAGCGGACAATGCGCACACCAGGAAAAAGAACAGCACCGTGTGATTGCGCGGCGCGAACAAGCCGAAGGTGCCGAAGATCACGCACAGCCATGCCGCCAGCACCAGCAACAGCGTCATCGGGATGCTGCCGTTCTTCTGCATCAGCGCCAGCCAGCGGGCGGTGAACACGTCGTCGGAAATATCGAGCGCACGCTCCTGCAACTGTTTTTGTGCCGGCGTAGTGGGCGTCAGTGCTGCGATGCGGCGCTGGAACTCGCTGAGATGGCTGAGGATCTGCGGACTGTCGAGCTGGGCAATCCATTTGCGGTCGCCGGAGGCCAGCCGATCCACCCAGTTGCTGTAACTGCGCTTGAGCACGTCGCGCAATGGTTTCGCCTCGGGTCCGTACTGACCCAGCGCACGGTCGAGACGCAGGATATTCACGGCGTTGCGTTGCAGATCGCCGTTCACCGAGTCGTAAGCGGTCTTGGCCGAGGAGATCAGCAAGCCGAGCACCAGCGCAGCGATGGTGGCGATCAGGCCGGCGGCCAGTTTGATGGAGGAAGAGGAGTCATCATCCAGATGATGATCGGGCAGGCGCGTGCGCGCATACATGCCCAGCAGCGCACAACCGAACACGCCGGCGAAAATCAGCAGGAAGATCAGCAAGTGGGCCATGGCTTGCTCCTCCGAAGGATTCGCGGCGCAGTATGACGTGCCGCGCACGCCGCGCCATAGTGCTGAGCGAATGCCGGATGGACTGGCGCGCAGGCTCTTGACGCGGACACCACGCTGCCTGGCGGCAAACTCAGGGAATTAGCCTGGGGAGGGCCGCCGTGGCATCGATGCAACCCGACGTACTCGTAGTGGGCGCCGGCCCAACCGGACTGGCCGCCGCCTTGATGCTCGCGCATCGGCGCGTCGCGGTACGCATCATCGATACGGCCGAGGCGCCGTCCACCACATCGAAAGCGCTGGCGGTGAACAGCCGCACGCTGGAGGTCTTGCAGGGCACCGGCGTCGCCGAACAGATCGTGGCCGAAGGCTGGCCCGTGCATGGCGCGACCTTGCACGAGGGCGGCCACGACGTGCTGGCGTTCGACCTGCCGCGCGCGACGGGTGCACATGCCGCCATGACCGTGCTGCCGCAGGCGCGCACCGAAGCGCTGCTCACCAAGGCGTTGGCCGCGCGGGGCGTCACGGTGGAGCGCGGCGTGACGTTCCAGTCGCTCGCGCAGGACCTTGCCGAAGTGAAGGCAACGCTGGCGCATGCCGACGGCCGCAGCGAACAGGTCACCAGCCGCCTGCTGCTGGGCGCCGACGGTGCACGCAGCGCCACGCGCGCTGCCCTGGCATTGGACTTCGAGGGCAGCAGCCTGCCAGAACCCTGGCAACTGTGGGACATCGCCATGGCCTGCTCGCTGGATGCCTATCGCGCGCACATCCTGTTCGAACCCGACGGTTTCATCTTCGTGCTGCGTCTTGCCGGCGACTGCTGGCGGGTGATCGGCAATACCCGCGATCCGTTGGCGACCTTGCGCCGCTACGGCACGTTGGGTGCGGTGTCGTGGGAATCGCAGTTCCACATTGGCCACCGCGTCGCCGCGCGCACCGGCGTGGGGCGCGTGGCCCTGGCAGGCGATGCGGCGCATATCCATTCGCCGATCGGCGCGCGCGGCATGAACCTGGGGATCGAAGATGCCTACGTCTATGCTGCCTGTGCCGCCGATGCGCTGGCCGGCGACATGGGCCGCATGAACGACTACGCCAGCTTGCGCCACGCCGTGCACAAGTCGGTGGTACGCCGCATCGGCGCTATCACGCGCATGGTGCACGGTCGACCGCTGTGGCTGCGCTGGATCCGCGACGAGGTAGTGCCGGTGATCGGCCATCTCTCGTTCGCGCGCAACCTGATGATGCGCACGGCCGGCGGCCTCGATCATCCGCTGAAAACGCGTCCTTAAGTTCATCGCGGCACCGCCGATAACCGGCTATACGCGTCAACCGTCCAGGGCGATGGCGCGGTGTTCCGTCGTGGCGACCAGCGCCGCGGCGCAGTCATATCGTTCGATGGGATGTGTCAGCCGCATGAATGCACATAAGCCGCAAGCGAAGGGAAATCGCGTGGATTGGAGCGACCCGCGCCTGCAGGCGTTACTGCGTCGGTCCGAGAACTGGAAGCTCGACAACCGCGGCACCTACACCCCCAAGGACGTGCAGATCCACCTGGGTTGGGGCGCCAATACCGGACGCCCGGCCATCCTGGTGTGGGAACGCGACCAGGTCATGATGCTGGAGACCCGCTACGCGATCGCCCTGGGCGAACAGGTACGGGTGGATGAGCCGCAGGGCGAGAAGATGCGCACGGTGTGGGGCATCGTGGTGGAAGGACGCGAAGGGTTTCGCGCGGAGGACCGCGAGAACGGGGTCCATCTGCATTGGCTGCATCTGCGTTGAGTGCGCCACTTCTCCCTCTCCCCGCCGGGGAGAGGGTTGGGGTGAGGGGCCAATCTTGCCTCGGTCGTACCTGCTTGAGCGTTGCCGGTAAGAACTATCCGGCACTGTACCTATGGCAGTGTCCCTCCCCCCAAGTCGCACTAGAATGAACTTTTAGGCCGCCCGAACAGCTGCGGCCACATTCGTGATCGACGGGGGAGCAAGCATGGCAGTGAACACACGTAGCGCGTGCCTGATGGGCGCGGCGGCACTCATCGTTCTTTCCACCGGCGTCGCCGCAGAGGGACGTACGCTCACCAGCGATGACTACGCGCGTGCCGAGCGCTACGTGGGTTACAACGTCACCCCGCTGGTCGACCACGCGGTTCAGACGGTGACGTGGCTTGACGATGGACACTTCTGGTATCGCGATCACGACGCCTCCGGCGATCGTTTCATGCGCTTCGATGCCGGCACGGGCAAGGCCGAACCCGCGTTCGATCATGCGCGTCTCGCCACGGCGCTGGGCAAGGCGTCGGGCAAGACCACCAGCGCAGGCAAGTTGGGCATCACCACCTTCGCCACGGCAGCGGACGGTCGCCTCGACCTGAATCTGCATGGCAAGCACTACCTGTGCGACATGAAGGGCAACATCGTGTGCGTGGCGGGGCACGACGAAGCCGTCGATGGCATCGGCAACGAGCCGGGCGTGCTCTCGCCGGACAAGCGCAGCGAAGCGTTCGTGCGCAACTGGAATCTGTGGATTCGCGACGTCGCCACCGGCAAGGAAACCCAGCTCACCCTCGACGGCGTGGAGAACTACGGCTACGCCACCGACAACGCCGGCTGGAAGCACACCAACAAGGCCATCCTGGTGTGGTCGCCCGATTCCAAGCGCATCGCCACGTTCCAGCAGGATCAGCGCAAGACCGGCGACATGGTGATCGTGGGTACCAACGTGGGTCATCCGAAAGTCGAGAAGTGGAAGTATCCGCTGGTCGGCGACAAGGACGTGACCATGATCGAGCGCGTCATCGTCGATGTCGACGCGCGCAAGGTGCTGCGCCTGAAGATGGAGCCCGACCAGCATCGCTCCAGCTTGTGCGACGACATCAGCTGCGGCCGCGACGGCGGCTGGGACGACGTGCAGTGGGCGCCGGACGCCAGCTCGCTGGCCTTCGTTTCGTCCTCGCGCGACCACAAGCAGGCATGGTTCCGCGTGGCCGACATCCACAGTGGCGACGTGCGCACGGTGTTCAACGAAAGCGTGCCGACGTATTACGAAAGCGGCGCGGGCAAGGTCAACTGGCAGTACCTGCCGGCGAGCCACGAAGTGGTGTGGTTCAGCGAGCGCAACAACTGGGGCAACCTGTACCTGTACGACCTTGACAGCGGCAAGCTCAAGCACGCCATCACCACCGGCGAAGGCAACGTCACCGAGGTGCTCAAGCTCGATGCCGCCTCGCGCACGCTGTGGTTCCGCGGCGTGGGCCGCGAGCAGGGCGTCAATCCGTACTACCAGCAGTTCTACAAGGTGAGCCTGGATGGCGGCGCGCCGGTGCTGCTGGCGCCCGAGCCCGCTGACCACACGATCACCCTCTCACCGGATGGACGTCTGTTTGCCGACGCCTATTCGACGCCGACCACGCCATCCGTCACCGTGTTGCGCAGCGCGCAGGACGGCCATGTGGTGAACGCCATTGCCAAGGCCGACATCTCGCGCCTGCTGGCCTCCGGCTGGAAGGCGCCCGAGCCATTCACGGTCAAGGCTCGCGACGGCAAGACCGAGTTGTACGGCCTGATGTTCAAGCCCACCCATTTCGACCCGACGAAGAAGTATCCGGTCGTCGACTACGTCTATCCCGGCCCCCAGACCGGCTCGGTGGGTTCGCGCAGTTTCAATCCCGCACGCGCCGACCATCAGGCGCTGGCGGAGCTGGGTTTCATCGTGGTCGCCATCGATGGCATGGGCACGCCATGGCGCTCCAAGGCTTTCCATGATGCGTACTTCGGCAACATCGGCGACAACACCATGCCCGACCAGGTGGCCGGCCTGAAGGAACTGGGCAGGCGCTACGCCTGGATCGACATGGATCGCGTCGGCATCTGGGGCCATTCCGGCGGCGGCAACGCCACCGCGACGGCGATGTTCCGTTATGCGGATCTGTTCAAGGTCGGCATCGCCGAAAGCGGCAACCACGACAATCGCAACTACGAAGACGACTGGGCCGAAAAGTGGCAGGGCCTGCTGGTGACCGACAAGAACGGCAAGAGCAATTACGACGACCAGGCGAACCAGAACCACGTCGCCGGCCTCCAGGGCCACCTGCTGCTCGCCCACGGCACCATGGACGACAACGTCCCGCCGTACGAAACACTGCTGGTCGTCGACGCGCTGATCAAGGCCAACAAGGACTTCGACCTGCTGCTGATCCCCAACGCCCACCACGCCTACGGCGCCGCCGCCAACTACATGATGCGCAAACGCTGGGACTACTTCGTGCGCAACCTCGCCGGCGATACGCCGCCGAAGGAATATGAGATGAAACCGCCGAAGGAGTGAGGGGCGCCGGAGAGCCGGTACCACTGCAGCTCTATTGTGGGAGCGCCCTTGGGCGCGACGAGCCACGCTGGGTGTACCGCTCCGTCGGCTTGTCGCACCCAAGGGCGCTCCCACAAAAACTCCAGCCGGGTGCAATGACGAGGTGAAAATCTAACCCCTCGTCGCCACCACCGGCGGCACCCCGCTCGCGCGCAACGCCGGCCCCAGCACCGCCAGCTGCCCCAGCAAGCAAAGCGCCAACCCTCCCACCGGCACATACAACCAGGGCAGGCGCTGCAACGCGTAATGCTGCATCAACAGCATGTTCAACGCATAGGCCAGTATCACCCCGAGGACCGCGCCCGCGCCCACGATCACTCCATTCTCCGTCTGGAAATAACGCAGGATGTCCCGCCGCGTCGCCCCCACCGCGCGACGTATGCCGATGGAGCGGCGCCGCTGCTGCACCCAGAAACTCGCCAGTCCCGCGATGCCGGCCGCCGTCACCAGCAATAGCGAAAGCGCCGCCGACAGCAGCAGCGTGATCATCGTCCGGTCGCGGCGAAAATAGTCCTCGCGCATCTGCGTGAAACTCTGCGGACGCCGCAACACGCGATTGCTGTCGAGTCCGGCGAGCACCTTCTGCGCCTGCTTCAGCACCCTCTCGCGATCCTGCGGCGCCGTGCGCATCACATACGTCACGTCGGCCGTGTCGGGCAGCATGGGGAACAGCGTGGAGTAGTCGCTTCCCTCGGACTCGTCCAGCGTGGGGCGCAACAGGTGATCCACCACGCCGACAATGCGTACCGGGCCGTCGCCGGGATAGATCACCTTGCCCAGCGGTTCCTGTCCCGGAAACAGCTTGGCGGCCAGCGCGCGGGTGACGATGGTGGACGGCACATGGTTGATGCCCGACCAGTCGTGCGCGGCATCCAACGGAATGTATTCCTCCGGCAGGAACAACCGGCCCGCCACCAGATGCATGCCGAGCACGTGCATCGCGTCCTGCGTCCCGTTGTAGGCCGTGGCGGTGGTGAGCGCGGGACCGTTGGGCACGAGCGCGATGCCATTGCTCCAGTTGTTGCCGCTGAAGGGCAGTGCATCCACCGCGGCTACCATGCTCACGCCGGGAATCGCGCGCAGGGTGGCCAGGTCGGCGTCGTGCCGGGCGAGCTGATTGGCGGTTTCGTCCACGCTGATGCTTTCGATCAGGGCCAGTTCGCTCTCCGCAACGCCGCTGGGCAAGCGCATCTGCGCCATGCGATGGCCGATGATGGAAGCCACGTTGCACACGATGGCGCAGGTGAGCGCCACCTGCAGCACCAACAGGCAGACGGTGAGTTTGTGGCGCGAGAGACTGGCGATCAACGGCGAATGCGACATGACAGGCCTCACTGCGTCTTCAATTGCAGGGCGGGAGGAATGCGGCACGCGCGCCATGCGGGCAGCAGCCCGGCGATGACGCTGGCCACGAGGGCGAGCACGAACGTACCGAACAACATGCTGGCGTCCATCTGCGCGAGTTGCGCGTAGCCGTCGGGTCGCTGGCGGACGCTCCACAACCCGAGGCAGGCGATGCCGAGTCCAAGCAGGCCGCCTGCCAGGCCGATCACGCACGACTCCACGCCCAACTGCAGAAAGATGTCCCAGCGCCGCGCACCCAGCGCGCGCCGCACGCTGATCTCGCCGCCGCGGCGCAGGAAGGTGGCCAGCAGCAGTCCCACTACGTTGATCATGCAGACGGCTAGAAAGCCCAGGGATAGCGACAGCTGCAGGCGCAAGTCGTCGGGAATCGCGTGTTGCCTAGTCAGCCAATCCATCAGGCCGAACAGGTGCGCATGAGCCGGTCGCGGCATGCGTCCATGCCCCTGCTGTTCGCGCCAATAGCTGCCCAGAAATTGCCGATAAGCCTCGGCCTTGGCGGTGCTGTCCAGCTGCACCCAGAACTGCAACCACACACAGTGCTCGCTGGTGCGGCCGCCGCTGTCCCAGCAGGACATGCGGCCGTTGAAGTCCAGGTTCAAATCCTGTGCGGTCTGCAGCGGCAGGAAGAACTGATCGGTCTTGCCGAACACTCGGCCGTTGAGCTGCGCGTAGAACTGCGGCTGCGGGCGCCAGTCGTCGAGCACGCCCACCACGCGGAAATCGGCGTTCTTCAGCCGCACGGTGCGTCCGATGCTGGGCGTATTGCCAAACAGCTTGCGGTTGAGTTCGCTGTTGAGCACCACGATGCGCGCGCGGCTTTCGTCGTCCCCGCTGCGCCAGCCGTGGCCGCTCGCGAACGGTACCTTGAACATGCCGAAGAAATCGGCGGTGACATAGCGGCCTGTTTCATAGAACGGCAACTCGCCGCTTTGCTGCGGCCGCACCGGCACCGCGCCGCCCGCCATCACGGCTTGCCGATCGGCCCGCTGCGCGTGCAACAGGTTCATGGCATCGGGCCAGGTGAAGTTGCCATCGGGCTCGGCCGATTCGCTGTGATCGCGTGCCAGCGGACGCGGATCGATCACCGGGGCGTACAGTTGATCGCTGCGCCCCGGCAGCGGGTCGCCCGACAGCACGTGGAAGATGGTGATCATCGTCATGCTGGCGCCGATGCCCAGCCCGATGACCAGCACCATCAGCGCCGCCAGCGCCTTGCTGCGGCGAAGACTGCTGATGGCGGTGGTCGCGTAATAGCCGAGCATGTCGCCTCCTTCTGCATGCGTGAATCGGGTGTGCGCGGCGCGCAGCAACCCGCCGCCCGGCGCGAGCCGGGCGTATGTGTTGGAAATCGATGAATCCCGGGCGGTAGCATCGCCTTGGGCGAGCCACCGCGTGCCGCTTAGCTGTCGCTCACTCGCTGCGCCGCGCCGTTGGCCAGTGCTTCGTCAATCAGCCGGCTCATCTGCTGTTCGGTTTGCGCAGAGACCTGTTCTTCGCGATGAGCGAGTGCTTCCTGTTGCTTGGCCAGTGCTTGCTCACGCTGCTCGAGCCCTTGCTGCTCATGCTCAAGCTCGCGGGTCTCGCGCTCGATCTCGGCGCGTTCGGCCTCAAAGCCGGCGCGGTCGGCTTCCCCTGCATTGGGCGTGCCCTGTTGTGCCTGGCGCTGTACCAGACTCGCTTCGCGCGAAGCGATGCGAGCCATGCGCGCGCCCAGTTCACCCTGGCGTGCACCAATGGAACCTTGCTCGCCGCTCAGGCGGCCTTGTTGGCCAGACAGCATGCCCTGCTGCTCGGAGAGATCGGTGAGCGGCGCGTAGACGGTCTTGGCGCGGGTGACGTAAGCCTGGTCACGGATCACGTACGACTCATTGCCTCGGCGGAACAGCACCAGCGGCGCCTTCTCATTGCGCATGCGCTTGGCCGCGGCGAGATCCTGCTCACCGCCGGTGACGATCACCGAGTCATGGTCGAGCAGGGCGAAGCCGTACTTGGCGTCGTTGTGCGTTTCGATGTCCACGTTGTGCGCCGAGAAACCGGAGGCAGACGATTCTGGCGGCGCAGGCGGTGCCGGCGGCGGCGGGGGAGGCGGCGGCGGTGGGGGCACCGGTGCCTTGGGCGCGGGCGGCGCCGGCGGTACGGGAGGAACGGGCGGTGGCGTCACGCTGCCGCGCGGCGAGGGTTTCGTGTGCGGCGTGGCGGGTGTCAGCGGCGTCGCCGGTGTCGGTGGCGTCGCTGGCGTGGCGGGTGTCGCCGGCGTGGGAGGAGTGGCGGGCACCGTCATGACGCTCGACGTGCTGGCCGGTGCGGCCGCGTTATCGCCCTTGGCCTCGGTTACGCGATACGGCAGCACGCCGATGGCGGCGACCAACGAAACCAGCAGCCAGCTGCGTACACGCGACGTGGTGTCCTGATCGCTCAGTTGAAGCATGGTCAGTCGCCTTTTCAAGTTGTGGAACGTCGGCGAGGCGCCAGCGAGACCCGCATGTAGCGGATGCGCCACGCCCAGGCGCAGCAGCAGGCGACCGTAGTCCTGCGGCGCAGCGTCGTGCTGGTGAACCACTTGCGCGTCGCACGCCGCTTCGCGGTTCAGCGCGTACTCGCGCATCGCCCACGACACCATCGGATGGAAGAAGAACAAGCGTTGGGCGATGGCGGGAATCCAGCCCATCCACAGGTCGCCGCGGCGCAGATGGGTGAGTTCGTGGGCCAGCGCCAGTGCGCTTTCGCCGGATGACAGATTCTGGTCCGCGGGCAGCAGCACCACCGGACGCCATAGACCGCTTACCTGCGGCGAGCGGATTGCATCGGAAACGCGCAGCGACGGACAACGGCGCAGGCCCATCGCCTGTGCTTGCTCGGCGCATAACGTCTGCAACGCCGCATCGTCGAGCGGTCGCGATGCGCGAACCACCTTGCGCGCTTCACGCCAATGACGCAGCGCCATGATCATCTGCACGATCACGCCGGCCAGCCACAACGCGAACACCGATGGCAGCCACGACGCCCATGCATGCGGTGTCGCCGATGAAGAAGAGCTGGACTGCACGATCACCGTCGAAGTGTCCTTGTCCGACTCCGGTGTGTACGAGCGCTGCCCGAAGCCGGCGATATGGTGCTCGCTCGGTGTCACCGTCGTGGTGGTGACCACCGTGGTTGCGGTGGCGTGGGAGGGCGACAGCAAGGGCAGCCCTACCGGTGTGGGCAGCAGCACGCCCAGCAGCAACTGCACGCCGAGCAGCCACCACAACAGCGAACGCGTGGCGGCGGATAGCCGCGGCAGATAGCGGTTGAGCAGCCACACGGCGCCCACCAGGAGCACGGCCTGCAGCGAGGTCCAGGCGAGGCGGGCGATCACTTCCTGCGCGAAAGAGGCAACGGCGCTCATCTCAGGTCTCCTTGCGGCGCGACTGCAGTTGATGCACGAGGGCTTCGAGCTCGGCCAGTTCGTTGTCGCTCACCTCCGCGCGTTCGGACATCCACGCGACGAACGGCGATACCGAACCGCTGAGGGTCTTCTCCACGAACTGGCCTACCGCGCTGCGCATCACTTCGCCGGGACCGGTGGCGGTGCTGTAGCGGTAGACGCCCTGCACCTGCTTGCGGCGCAGGTAAGCCTTGCCGCGCAGGCGGTCCATCATGGTCAGCACGGTTGAGCGCGCGAGTCCGCGCGGTTCGCCGAAGCCGCTGGCCACCTCGCCCACGGATGCGTTGTTGTGTTCGGCGAGATACTGCAGGAGCGCCAGCTCCTGATCGCCAATGGTTGGCTTGCCCATGTCCACGGTCCTGGTGACTACAACTGTAGTCAAGCTACCCCGTGACTACAACTGTAGTCAATAGGTCGATCGGGCGGGATATGCGTCAGTGCTGACTTGTTGCAACGCACCAAAATCGGAGTAGAGTGCGCCCCGTCCTCATCCCGCAGCGCGCCTGGAGTGCGCTTATATGAAGGCCCAAACGCTTCATTTGGTCGACCCATCCCGCCGGACACGGCGAGTCATCGCACCCACGGGTTAGCCGCACCTTTCGTCCCTCGTATGCCCGCTCGGCGACAGCCGGATCGGGCGCGTGCGAATGGACGTCCATACGGCATACGCCGACGAAACATTATCCACGGGGAAAATCATGAGAACGCTTGTCGATTGGCTGGCGCATCGGCTTTGGCCGTTCGTCTTTTGCTTGCTGTTGTACGTCGCGGTCATCGGGCCGGAACTGATCTCGGCCGCCAGCACGCTCGCCGTACTGGTGGGGCTGGCCCTGCTGGCCGTGCTGTTGGCGTGGGGCTATCTGCTGCTGCGCCGCGGTTTCACTCACAAGGAATGACCATCATGAAACGTGTAACGACGTTGTCGTTGTCGCTCTCCGCCCTGCTACTGGCCGCCTGCTCGAAGGTGCCGGCGGGCAATGTCGGCGTGAAGTTCCAGATGTACGGCGATGACAAGGGTTCGCTGCAGGAACTGCCGCCCGGCCGCTATTGGGTGGGCTGGGGCTACGAGATGTATACGTTCCCGACGTTCACGCAGACCTACACCTTCACGCGTTCCACCCTGGAAGGTCGTGCGGTGGACGAGTCGATTAGCTTCCAGACCGCGCAAGGCCTCACCGTGAACGCGGACGTGGGCATCACGTATCACATCGATCCGTCGAAAGTGACGCTGATCTTCCAGAAGTACCGCAAGGGCATCGACGAGATCACGGACGTGTACCTGCGCAACATGATCCGCGACGCGCTGGTCAAGGAATCGGCCAGCCTCGATATCGAGTCGGTCTACGGCAAAGGCAAAGCCAACCTGATCGAGTCGGTGCAGAAGGACGTGAGCGAAGAGGTTGCCGCGGTTGGCATCAACGTGGAGAAGATCTACTGGATCGGCGAATTGCGCCTGCCCGAAAACGTGGTGCAGTCGATCAACGCCAAGATCCAGGCGACGCAGATGGCCGAGCAACGCCAGAACGAGGTGGCGCAGGCACGGGCCGAAGCGGAGAAGGTGGAAGCCGAAGCACAGGGACGTGCCCAGGCGCAGATCACGATTGCCACGGCGGAGGCCAAGGCGATTGAGTTGAAAGGCAATGCGCTGCGCGAGAATCCCAACATCGTGCAGATGTCGGCGATCGAGAAGTGGGACGGGCATCTGCCCACTTACACCGGGAGTAGTGCGCTCCCGTTCGTGAGTCTGGGAAGTGTGCCGGGCAAGTAAGCTCTTGTTCCCTCTCCCCTCCGGGGAGAGGGATGGGGGGAGGGGCGGGTTCTCGCGGGAACGCTTGCGCTTTTCTGTAGGAGCGCACCCTGTGCGCGACAGCCACGCTGGGATGTACCGCTCCGTAGGAAGGTCGCGCACAGGGTGCGCTCCTACAGTAGATCGGTAGCTGCGGTTCAACGTTCCCGCGAGCGCCCTCCCTCACCCCTCAGGGCAGAGGGAGTAAGGGCGCGGCACGCTGAATCAAAACGCCATATCAAACGCCACATCACCCTGCACACCAACCTGATACGCCGACACGCGGCGTTCGAAGAAGTTGGTCACTTCCTGCACGTCCTGCAGATCCATGAAGTCGAACGGGTTCTTCGAGCCGTACTTCTTGGGCATATCCAACTGCACTAGGCGCTGGTCGGCGCAGTACTCAAGGTACTGGCGCATTTCCTTCGGCGAGAGGCCCGCCACGCCGCCGGACAGCACGTCCTCGGCGAACTGCGTTTCGCAGGCGATGGCTTCTTCCAGCATGGCTTCAACCTGCGCACGCATCTCTTCGTCGAACAGTTCGGGCTCTTCGGAGCGAACCGTGCGAACGACGTCGAATGCAAACGCCATATGGCCCGACTCGTCGCGGAACACCCAGTTGGTGCCCGAGGCCAAGCCATGCAGCAGGCCACGCGAGCGCAGGAAGTAGACGTAGGCGAACGCAGCGTAGAAGAACAGGCCTTCGATGCAAGCCGCGAAACAAATCAGGTTGAGCAGGAACTGGCGGCGATGTTCGCGCGTCTCCAGGCGCTGCAGGCCCTGGATGGAGTCGATCCACTTGAAGCAGAACTCGCCCTTCTGGCGGATCGACGGAATGTTCTCGATCGCGTCGAACGCCTTGTTGCGCTCGGTCGGGTCGGGAATATAGGTGTCGAGCAGCGTGAGGTAGAACTGCACATGCAGTGCTTCTTCGTACAGCTGGCGCGACAGATACATGCGCGCCTCGGGCGCATTGATGTGCTGGTACAGGTTCAGCACCAGGTTGTTCGACACGATGGTGTCGCCGGTGGCGAAGAACGCGACCAGGCGATGGATCAGATGACGATCCGCATCGGACATCTTGGATTTGAGGTCAGTCACGTCCAGCGAGAAATCCACTTCCTCCACCGTCCACGTGTTCTTGATCGCGTTGCGATACATCTCGTAGAACTCGGGGTAGCGCATCGGGCGCAGGGTGAGTTCAAAGCCTGGATCAAGAATGTTCGACATGGTGTTCCTCGGTGCGTGCTGCTCAATCCAGCTTGCGTGCATAGCGGTCGCGCACGAAGCGGCTGATATAGGTGGACAGGCCAAGGCCTGCCTCGGCGAGCGCCTGCATGTTCTTCACATGCAGGTGCCCGGGTGTTGCGTCGGTGTATTCGTAGAGTCCGTCCTTCACGAAACGAACTCGGATAAAGCCCTTGCCAGCTTCGTAGCCGGCGACCCCGGATTTGCCGCTGAGGTTCCGGTAGGGCTTCATCGTGGCGCCGTCTTACTGACACGCCTCGCAGTACTCCGGATTCTCCAGCGAGCAGAACACTGCTGCCGTCGCCTGTTCCTGCTCCTCGACCGGTGCGGGCTTCGCCACCGGTGCGGCCGAGACCGTGGTCTTGGTGATCTTGGTGGCCGGACGCGAGCGCAGGTAGTAGGTGGTCTTGATGCCCGACTTCCATGCGTACATGTACATGGAGCTGAGCTGGCCGATGTTCGGATTTTCCATGAACAGGTTCAGCGACTGGCTCTGGTCGATATACGCACCGCGAGCGGCACCCAGGTCGATCAAGGCCTTCTGCGGCAGCTCCCACACCGTGCGGTAGATCAGGCGCAGGCGTTCCGGAATGGCGGCGATGCCCTGGATCGAACCTTCCGCCAGCTTGATGGCGTCGCGGATCTCGCTGGTCCACAGGCCCAGCGTCTTCAGTTCTTCCACCAGGTAGCGGTTCACCACCAGGAAGTCGCCCGACAGCGTCTCGCGCTTGAACAGGTTGCTCACCTGCGGCTCGATGCACTCGTAGCAACCGGCGATCGAGGCGATGGTCGCGGTCGGCGCGATGGCGATCAGCAACGAATTGCGCAGGCCCTTGGCCTTGATCGACTCGCGCAGCGCATCCCAGCGTGCGACATCGTTCGGCTGTGCACTGGTCCAGTAGTCGAACTGCAGCTCGCCATTGGCCGCGCGTGTTTCCGCAAAGCCCGGGTGTGCGCCGTGCTCCATCGCCAGCTCATTCGACTGCGACAGCGCGTTGAAGTAGATCTCTTCCGCGATGCGCGTCGACAACGCCAGCGCTTCGGCCGAATCGAACGGCAGGCGCAGCTTGAAGAACACGTCCTGCAAGCCCATCACGCCCAGACCCACCGGGCGCCACTTGTTGTTGGCGACCTTGGCGGTGTCGATCGGGTAGAAGTTCAGGTCAATCACGCGATCGAGCTGACGCACGGCGGTACGCACCGTGCCGGCGAGCTTGTCGAAATCGAAGCGGCCGTCGACCACGTGGCGCGACAGGTTCACCGAGCCCAGGTTGCACACCGCCGTTTCGTCGGCGTTGGTCACTTCCAGGATTTCGGTGCACAGGTTCGACAGGTGGATGACGTTCTCCGCCTTGGCCGTCTGGTTGCTGGTGGCGTTGCTGCGATCCTTGAAGGTCATCCAGCCGTTGCCGGTCTGCGCCAGCGTGCGCAGCATGCGGGCATACAGCTCGCGCGCCTTCACCGTCTTCACGGCCAGGCCGGCGGCTTCGGCTTCGCGATACGCCTTTTCGAACGTCTCGCCCCAGCTGTCGACGAAGTGCGGCACCACCTTGGGATCGAACAGCGACCAGTCGCCATCGCTCTCCACGCGGCGCATGAATTCGTCGGGAATCCAGTTGGCCAGGTTGAGGTTGTGCGTGCGGCGCGCGTCGTCGCCGGTGTTGTCGCGCAGCTCGAGGAATTCCTCGATGTCGCCGTGCCACGGTTCCAGGTACACGCAGGCGGCGCCCTTGCGCTTGCCGCCCTGGTTCACCGCGGCGACGGAGGCGTCCAGCGTCTTCAGCCACGGCACCAGGCCATTGGAATGGCCGTTGGTGCCCTTGATCAGCGAGCCGCGCGAACGCACGCGCGAGTAGGCCAGGCCAATGCCGCCGGCGAACTTGCTGAGCTTGGCCACGTCGCCGTACTTCTCGTAGATCGACTCCAGCGAGTCGGCCGGCGAGTCGAGCAGGAAGCAGGAGCTGAGCTGTTCGTGCGCGGTGCCGGCGTTGAACAGCGTCGGCGAGCTGGCGATGTATTCCAGCGACGAGAGCAGGCGATACAGCTCCAGCGTCTCGCCGATCTCGTTGCCACCGAGCGCGCAGGCGATGCGCATGAAGAAATGCTGCGGCGTCTCGATCACCTTGCGCAGCTGCGGATGACGCAGCAGGTAGCGGTCGTACACCGTGCGCAGGCCGAAGTATTCGAAGCGGCGCGTGGCGAGCGGATCGATCGCGTCGTTGAGCTTGCGCGCATTGATCTGCACGAAGTCGCGCAGGCGCTCGTTGAGGATGCCCAGTTCCGCGCCGCGCGCGATGGATTGCGAGAAGCTCTGGATTTCCTGGCCGCTCACTTCCTTGTCAACGAAGGCGCCCAGCAGGCGCGCGGCGAGCTGGCCGTATTCGGGTTCTTCGGCGGTGAGCGCAGCGGCCGTGCGGATCGACAGCTGGTCCAGTTCCTGCGTGGTGGCGCCGTCATACAGGCCGCCGATGGTCTTGAGCGCCACGCGCATGGGGTCGACCCCGTGCAGGCCTTCGCTGCTGCGGGTGACGGCGCGCACGATCTTGTTCACGTCCACCACTTCCTGGCGGCCGCTGCGCTTGGTCACGCGCATCTGGCCGGGGTTGTGCGGCGGGGTCAGCGCAAACGGCGCGTCCGTGCGCGGCGCATCGGCCACGGCGGTGTCGGTGGAAAAAGCAGTGTCGGCACGATCGTCTGCACGTTCGCGCCCGGTGGTATCGATAGGTTGCATCGCGACTTCGCTCCAAGCTTGGTCATCAACCGCCTGCTCCCGCGCGCAGGGCTGAAAAAAGGTGAGGTTTTCGCGGACGGTCGAGCAGCAGGGCAGCCGCCCCGCGCATCGACGCGCTTCCCCGCGGAAGCCGTCACTACGCACCAGGGCGTTGGGCCCTGATGTGCCGGCAGGTCTTCGGACTCGTGGACATGGGCGGTGAGGCCCGGCCTAGTTGCCCCCGCTTCCCAGCCGCGGAGGGCCAGTGCGATGGGGGCTTTCGTTTCCACTTACCGCTGCGGGGCAGTCCCGGATTTGCACCGGAGTTCCCTATTAAGCCATTCCGACCGTAGGTCTGAGAGTGGCACCGACGAGGCACAACATATCGGGCTGCACCGGGTCGGTCAACCCAATAGATTGTGGATTGCCCGTGGATAAGCCCGAAAACTCCAAGATGGGGGCGGAGTTAGGAAATGCTAGGAAATTTTCGCGGGGGGAGGGGTTGTATCGGGTCGCGCGAGATGCAAGTGCCGCGCACTCGATCGGCGTCTCACGGGCGAATGGCGGTGGTCGTCTCAAGCATCGCTGCGAATTCGCGGGCGAAGCGGTGCACGTCGCCCGGCCAGCGAGCGGAGAGGTAATTGCGGTCGCGGATGACGAAAGCCGGCGTGTCATCGTGGTCACTGTCGCGCACCAGGCCGGAGGTCTGACGGCGACGCTGCGGGGCCTCGTCGGGCACGTCGAGGAAATCGTCCGGATTGGCGAGCGCACGCGTCACTTCCTGCTGTACCGACATATGGCCTGCCGGCTGGCCCGCGCCGTCCGGGTAGGTGCGGTAGTAGTGTGGATCCCAGAAGCGCGTGATGCGGGTCAGCGACCAGGCGGATTTTTCCAGCGCCCAGGTGAGTGCCGTCGTGCGACGGCCATGCAGCACGGAGCGGCCGTCCGAGCCACGACTGCGCGCGGCCAGCACCACGCCGTGGCAGATCGCGGCCACGGGCTTGTCCGACGCGAAGAAAGCGCTCACCGTGCGTTGCAGCTGCGCGCTTTCCAGATAGTCGCGTACGCCGCGCGCGCAATGGCCGCCCGGCAACAGCAGGCCGTCAAACCGGTCCGGATCGATGGCATCCCAGGCGATGGGCGCGTTGAACGCCACGGCCTTCTCAAGCGCCGCATAGTCGCGCCGTGCATCGGCGTTGGCGCGCAACAGCAAGCCGACCAGGCGCAGCTTGCGCAAACCGGGCACGAAGCCCCATGGGTCCAGTCCTTCGCCGCTGAGCATGATCGGATCGGCCTGCGCGACCCGGCCGTCGGGCGTGGCGAACGTCACATGGTGTCCCGCCTGCGTGAGAATGCGCCACGGCACCGCGACTTCGCTTGGGTCGAAGTCCTGCTGGGGAAGCGGAATCAATACGTGGGCCACGGCGTGCGTCCTTCGGTGTGTGCGCATCCTGGCGGATTGCGTGTTCGGCCCATGTTGCGGGCCGGTACATAGACAAGGCAAGCTCGGGCGTGGCCATTCGGCCATCCAAATTCATCGGGACATCCATGGGGCATCCGCTGCTGCTTGTTCAATTGCTGGTGATCATCGTGGTGTCGCGATTGATCGCCTGGCTCGCGCGTCGCATCGGCCAACCCGCAGTGGTGGGCGAAATGCTGGCGGGTCTCGCGCTGGGGCCCATCGCTTTCGGTGCCATCGCGCCCGAGTGGCAGCAGCAGCTCTTTCCCGCGGACAGCCTCGGCAATCTGCAGAGCCTGAGCACGCTGGGCCTGGTGTTGTTCATGATGGTGGTAGGAGCGGAATTGCGCGTGCCGGCGAATGCGCAAGGCGGCCTGCTGCGCCCGGCCGCGTGGATCGGCGGACTCGCCATCGTCATTCCGGTGGTGTTGGCGCTCAGTGTCGCGCCCTGGCTGTATGCCGACTACGCACCGCCCGGCATCACCCGGCTCGGCTTCACGCTGTTCTTCGCCACGGCCTGCGCGATCACGGCGTTGCCGGTGATGGCGCGCATCGTGAAGGAACGCGGCATCACCGATAGCTTGCCCGGCCGACTCGGCATCGCAGCGGCGGCGGTGGCCGATGTGCTGGCGTGGATCATGCTCGCCTTCGTAGTGGCGCTGATCAGCGCACACGGCGATTGGGCGCCGTTCTGGCGCACCATGATCGGCCTGGTCGTGCTGCTGGCGCTGACCTGGTTCGTGCTGCGCCCGCTATGCGCGCGTTTGCTGGCGCGTCATGCGCCGGACGGCAATGCCGATGGCCCGGTGCTTGCGTTCCTGTTGGCCGGTGCGTTCGGCTGCGCCGCGATCACCGAGTGGCTCAACCTGCACGCGGTGTTCGGCGCGTTCCTGTTCGGCGCCTGCCTGCCACGCGACGACCGGCTGCTGGAAAACCTGATCGACCGCGTGGAGCGCGTCACCATCGCGGCGTTGCTGCCGGTGTTCTTCGTGCTGGCGGGTTTGAGCACCAGCTCCAAGCTGCTGACCGGTGGCGCCGGCATCGCGCTGCTGCTGGTGCTGGCCGTTTCGGTCGCCGGCAAGTTGCTGGGCGGCACCGCCGGCGCACGCCTTTCCGGTCAAAACTGGCGCGACAGCTTCACCATCGGATCGCTGATGAATGCACGCGGCATGATGGAGCTCATCGTCATCAAGGTCGGTCTCGATGCGGGCGTGATCAACAGCGCGATGTTCACCATTCTGCTGGTGATGGCGATCGTCACCACGATGATGACGACGCCGATGGTTAGCTTGGTTCGTCGTTAGCACGGCAACGCAGTGCTAACGATGAAGCGATAAGCGCGCCAGCTACTAGCTTTCCCTCGGGGCACGGTGGCGCATGACTGCAAGATTCAATTGGAGTCGAGGGATGTCGCAAGGTGAGGGCCCGTGCCCAATTGCTCCAGCATGCTCTGGGCTAGTGAGTCCGGTCGGCCGGATACCAGCCTGCGGTTACCGATCCAGGGAGCTTTTTGAACCACGCCTGGCATGTATTCGTCCCATTTGCCGTAGGCATCAGGGTCGGGAGTGCCCATTTCATGCAAGGTGAAGTCGACCGGAACTCGGATGAGCCAGGAATTGTCCTTCGCACTCGGACCGGTCGACGGTGGCTCGAAGGTCCAATTCTTGGTGCCCTCAATCGCCGCCTCGGCCAAGTCGTGTGCATAGATTTCGTTTCGGGTCTGTGCCAAGTACTGCCGAAGGTTTACCTGTTCGGCAAACGCCTGTTGCACGTGACCGTCTTGTCCGATCTGGAGCAACAAATACACCGTGCCCGACACCCGATCCGCCAGTGAGATGCGAGGGTAGCGGACGGGTGTCGTCGCCTTGCGATGGATGTAACGAGTGGATTCGCCGCTGCCGTCGGCAAATGAAGCGCCGGCGACGATCAGCCTGGCATGCGTTTCATCGATGGCGCGGGCCACCACGCGAATACTCATGGTCTCTTTCACCGGCTCGGCTACCTGATCGTCGAACTCGAATACCCAATGGGGAACATTCGTTTTGACGACATCGATCACCGCGGGAGGAATGCGCTCGGGTCGGTCGACCGTGTAGCTGACCACCTTGCCGTCCGGGCCGATGACAATGCTGCCCTTGACCAACATGCTGGCCTCGGAAACGGGCTGCCTGCCTGCGGCGAACACCGGCATTGACGCAAGGCAAAGACACATACACGCCGCTTTGGCGCGCGACAGAACATTCATGCATGTCCCCCTCGGAAGAAGGTGCGAGTGTATGGGCCGCGATGAGGTCAGGCCAGTGGCCCGCTGGCCGCTGTCACCAAATCCTCACCCGATCCTTCGGATCCAGATACAACGCATCCCCCGGCTTCACCCCAAACGCCTGATACCAGCCATCGATGTTGTGCACCGGCCCATTCACGCGGAACTTGCGCGGCGAATGCGGATCGCTGGTGACCTGGCGGCGGATGGCGTCGTCGGTGAGCTTGCCGCGCCACGCCTGGGCCCAGCCGATGAAGACGCGCTGGTCGCCGCTGAGACCGTCGATCACCGGCGCGGGCTTGCCGTGCAGCGAGGCGTGATAAGCGTCGAGCGCCAGGGTGAGGCCGCCGAGGTCGGCGATGTTCTCGCCCATGGTGAGGTTGCCGTTGATGTGCACGCCGGGCAGCGGCTCGAAGGCGTCGTATTGCGCGCCGAGTTTCTTGGCGCGTTCGTCGAAGGCCTTCGCGTCGGCGGCGGTCCACCAGTCGCGCAGGGCGCCGCTGGCGTCGATCTTGCGGCCTTGGTCGTCGAAGCCGTGGGTGAGTTCGTGGCCGATCACGCCGCCGATGGCGCCGTAGTTGATGGCCGGATCGGCGTTGGGATCGAAGATCGGCGGCTGCAGGATGGCAGCGGGAAACACGATGTCGCGCAGCGAACCGTTATACGCATCGTTGGTCTGCGGCGTCATGCTCCAATCGCTGCGGTCGACCGGCTTGTCCAGGCGGTCGACATTGAACGACCAGTCGGCCTGCGCGGCGCGCAGCACGTTGCCGGCCAGATCGTCGTTGCGCATGACCACCTTCGAATAGTCGCGCGGATGATCGGGATAGCCCACCTTGATGGTGTAGGTGTCGAGTTTCTTCAGCGCTTCCTTGCGCGTCTCCGGACCCATCCAGTCCAGGTGCTCGATGCGCACGCGATAGGCCGCTTTCAGGTTGGCCACGAGCTCTTCGATCTTGGCCTTCGACGAGGCGGGGAAATACTTGTCGGTATACAGCTGGCCCACGGCCCAGCCGAGGTTGCCGAAGCAGTACAGGCGCTCGCCGGTGCCGCAGTCGCCGCCGGACACCGCGTGCACGCCGCGCTTCCACGACGCTTCCATCTGTTGCTGGCCGGCCAGCGTCTTCTCGTGCAGCTCGAAGTACGCCTGCTGGAACGGCGTGGAGAGGTAGTACGCGGCATTGTCGGCGATGCGTGCCGCCTGCCATGCCTGGATGGTGCCGACCGGTGTCTTGGCATACAGCGCCGCCAGCCTCGGGAACGCGGTCTTCTCCATCGCCACCACATGCTTGAGCTGGCCCAGCTGCGCGGATTTCAGGAAATCGTTCCATGCAAAGCCGGGCGCGAGCTTCTCGAGATCGCTCACGCTCATCGGGTTGTACATGGCTACCGGATCGCGTTGCTCGACCTTGCTGATGCTGGCCTGCGCGATCGCCGTCTCGAAGGCCACCACCTCCTTCGCCGCCGCTTCCGGCTGCGCCCAACCGACCAGGGTGAGCAGTTTGGTCACATAGGCTTGGTAAGCGGCCTTCTGCTTGGCGAATTCGGGCTTGAGGTAGTAGTCGCGATCGGGCAGGCCCAGGCCGGCCTGCGAGACATACACGGCGTAGCGGTTGGTGTCCTTCAGGTCCACATCGAAGTAGAGGTTGAACAGCGAGCCTTCGAAATCGATGCCTGTGCGGCCCATCAAGGCGGCCTGCGCATCGCGCGTGGTCGCCTGTTTCACGGCGTCCAGTTGCGGCGTGATGGGTTTGGCGCCCAGCGCATCGACGTGGGCCTGATCCATGAACGACTGATAGAACGCGCCGACCTTGCCGGCAATCGCCGTGTCGCTGGCCGGGTTGCGCGCGGCCGCCTCCATCAGCTCGTGCAGGCGCTGTTCGGTGAGGTCGGTCATCGCCAGTCGAAGGCTGACGGCGGGTTTGTCGGCGGGAATCGGCGTGTGGTCGAGCCAGGTGCCGTTGGCGTAGCGGAAGAAGTCGTTGCCCGGCTTCACCGAGGTGTCCGCGCCCGCGGCGTCGAAGCCCCAGCTGCCGTACTGCGGTTTGCCGGTGGATGCGTCAGCCGCGTGGGCCGCGCCGAAGGTGAGCGCGCAAAGGCATGCCGCTGCGAGGATCCTGCTGACCATACGATGCTCCCGCTGAGTGTGAACGCGGATACTCGCATGCTGGCGGGGTCCGGCCAGTGCTGGAAGTTGTGGTTCGCCCATGGCCAGCGGCCCGGGCATGCCGGGCCGCTGGCTGCTCGCCGACCGGAGGGATCAGTAGCCGTTGCGCTGATAGTGGATGCGGTTGCTGTCGTGGTTCAGCGACTGGTTGAGGTGCTGCTGCTCCGCCGCCGTCAGGTGACCGCCGTGTTCGGCCATGTCGCGGGTTTCGCGGGCGGCGATGTTGGCGTCCTGGCGCTCGTCGCGGAAGGCCTGCCGGGCGTTGATCTGGCCGTCGGCAATGCCGGCCTGGATGCGGTTCTGCTGGTTGGCCAGGCGCTGGTCGACCTGGTTGATGCGGCCATGGCCCGGGATATAGATCGGCTCGTCCTGGGCCGAGGCGGCGGCGCTGGCCAGGGCGGCCACCAGGCCGAAGGCGATCAGGCTGTAGCGTACGTTCTTCATGATGGGGTCCTCATGGTTCAAATCGTTGGGCGGGCGTCGCGTGGGCGGCAGCGCGGCCTTCTTCGGGATGGATGACTCCTGCCGGGAGCGGGAACCGTGAGGCGGTTGACGGAAGCGGCGGATCGTTCAAGCCATACGTCGTTGAGCTGGCAGGTATAGGTTCGCGCGGACGCGGCCCGCGGGTTTGCCGAAACGACGGCGGGTTTGCCAAAAAGCACGGTGTGCTGCCGCACAACGAAAACGGCCCGGGAGAACCCGGGCCGTTGCCTGTCGCTGCGATGAAGATCCGGGGGTGGGGCGTCAGGCCGGTTGCTCGGCCAGGGCGCGCAGATTGGCGAGGCCTTGCTCGAAGTCCTTGCCCACCATCTTGTCGAAGTTGAACACCAGGCCCATCAGCTTGCTCGTGAACGGCGAGCGCCCTTGCATGGCCCAGCTCACGCGGGTGGCATCGCCCTCCGGCGTCAACACGAATTCGGCGGTGTTGCTGGCCTTGAACGGGGTGAAGAACTCCAGCTTCAGGAACACGCGCGACGACGGCGTGGACTGGCCGATCTCCATGCGGCCGCTGCCGATGTCCTTGTTGCCGTTCCAGGCGTAGATCGCGCCCACACCCGACGGCGGCCCGTCGAACGTGCGTTGCATGGCCGGGTCTTTCTTCTCGTAGGGCGACCAGGCCTGCCAGCGGTGGAAATCGTCGATGAAGGGAAAGATGCGCTCGGCGGGCGCGCGGATGGTGGCCGAGCGCTCGATGCGAAATTGATCGGGCCGCATGGCGGCCAGGATCAGCACGACCGCGACAAGCAGCAGGATAACGATGAGCGCAACAAGCATGCGGGTGACCTCGATGGGATGGATGCGGACGATCAGGCGTCGACGGTTTCGCGGGGAACCATGTGCATATACGGCTGCGCTTCGCGCAACACCCGGGCGAACGACGGCCGTTGCATCAGGCGCAGCAGATAGGCCGCCGTGTGCGGGTGGGAATCGTCCAGCGGCAAGATCGACAGGTTGATGAAGAACAGCCCAGGCGCGGCCGCGCAATCGGCCATGCTGAAGTGGGCACCCGCGGCCCAAGGCCGGTTGCCGGCGTCGCGTTCGAACTCGCGTTCGATCAGGTCCAGCGCCGTGCGCAGCTTGTCGCGCGCCTGGGCGACGCCCAGCGTGTCGCTCTCGGCCTTGGGGCGCAGGCGGTCGGTGATCACCTTCTGCATCGGCTCGCTCACGTAGTGGTCGTAGAAGCGATCGCGGAAGCGCACTTCGCGCGCGTCGTCGGCATCGGTGGGAATCAGCGCGGTCTTGCCCGGGTAATGTTGCGCGAGGTACTCGATGATGATGCTCGATTCGGGCACCAGGCAGCCGCGCGCGTTGTCGTTGAGCACCGGGAATTTGCCGATCGGCCACAGCTTGTAGAACGCGGTGCGCGACGCTTCGTCCATCAGGTCCACCACGTGCGGATGGAACGGCGTGTCGTTCTCGTACAGCGCGATCAGCGCCTTGTGGCAATACGCAGCCAACGGATGCATGTAGAGCGTGAGTGACATGGGGGTATCCCGTGTTCAGTGGGCAGGCGAGGCGAGCGCGACCTTGCCGGCGCTGCCATCGTCGATCAGCGCTTCGACCTGGATGCGCAGTGTCACGTCCATGTTGAAGCCGTAGGTCTTGCCGGCGTCCATGCCGAAGTCGTCGCGCTTGAACACGGCATAGGCATCGGCGCCGCACAGTTCGCGCTTGTTGAGCGGATGCGGCATGCACTTGAAGCTCTTGATTGAAAGCTCAAGCGGACGCGTCACGCCGTGCAGGGTGAGCGAACCCTCGACCTTGGTCGGCGCGCCGTTGACGAAGCCGGCCAACTGGCCGCGATAGATGGCGGTGGGGTACTTGCTCACCTCGAACAGCTCCTTGCCGCGGGCGGCGTCGTTCATGGCGGGCAGGCCGAAGTCGGCGCTGGCCATCTCGACGGTGACGTCCACGCTGCCGGTGCCGGCGGCCTTGTCCAGCGTGACCTTGCCCGACGTGTGGTCGAACTTGCCGCGCCAGGTGGAAAGGCCGCCGAGATGGTCGGCTTCGAAACTCGGGTAGGTATGGGCCGGATCGATTACGTAGGTGGCCGAACCGGCATGGGCGGCGCTGGCGGCGGACAGGCACAGCAGGGTGCCCGCTAGGGCGTGGAGGGTGCGGTGAGGCAGGGGCATCGTCGACTCCTGGGGGTGGATGGCGGGCGCCGTTCTGGCGCGCTCATCTTCATGACGATTCAGGCTGGCCAATTTCGACATGGCACTTCGACAGCCGGACGGACTGGCTACGTCCGGCTGCGGTACGCTCTGCGGGTACCGTCTTCCACCGAGGGGCAGCCGCCATGCGCGCGCCAACAGGTTCCGTCGTCGGGTTGTGTTCTGCATCGGCCACGCTGTGCGCGATGGGCATGGCATTCCTCGGCTACTGGGGCGTCCACGAGCCGGTGCCCTGGCGCGCGGTCGACCTGGTGGTGATCGTGCTGGCCTTCGCCGGTTTCGGCCTGCTGGCTTCCGTGCCATGGATCATCACCACGCCGGTGGCCGAAGACAGTGCCGAACGCATTCGACCCGCGCGCCGCATGTTTGCCTTTGGCGTGCTGGCGATCTGGCTCGCCGCGATGCTGGCGGTGGTCGGCTAGGCAGCCGTCAGACGTCGACCGGGTAGGGTCCGTCGCGGAAGGTTTCCGCGTGGTAACCCTTGGAGCCGATCAACCGGGCCAATGGACTGCGGATGTCTTCACCGGTGGCCAGGCGTGCGATCAGTGCGGCGAAATCGTGGCGCGGCGTCCAGCCCAGTTCGTTGCGGGCCCGCTGGTTCACATACACACGGTCGATGCCTTGGGCCATTTTCCAGCCGTGTTGCGCATAGATCGCGTCGTAACCGGGCACGCGCCGTCCCACCACCAGCGGCGCATGCGCCCGCAGGCCGTCCAGATCCTCGGGGAGGAACGGCGTGGTCGCGCTGATGATGTAGCGGCGGAAGCCAAGCATCGGCGCGCGTCGTGCCGCCAGCAGGTGCGCGCCCACCACGTCTTCGATGTCGACGCGGCGATGCAGGTACTCGTTGGTCTTGAGGTTGTCGTCGCTGTAACGCCCGCGCACCGAGCGGTCGTCGTCTTCCTCGGGAAAGAAGCGCGAGGTGCGCAGCACCATGGTGGCCAGCCCCTGGTTACGCGCGAACAGCTGGCACAGGTCTTCGGCGGCGGCCTTGGTGACGCCGTAGATGTTCTTGGGCACGGGCATCACATCTTCGGTGATCCATGCGGCCGGTTCGCCCGCCGGCGGACTCAGTGCGTCGCCGAACACGCTGGTGGTGCTGGTGTACACGAACGAATCCACGCCGCTGGCGACGGCCTCCTCCAGCAGGTTCAAGGTGCCGGTGAGGTTGACGTCGAGGAAGTCCTGCCGGCTATGCGTGGCGAGGTGCGGCTTGTGCAGCGTGGCCGGGTGGTACACGGTGCCCACGCCAGCCATGCAGCGGCGCACGAAAGCGCGATCGCAGATCGAGCCGAGGCGGTTGGTGTAACGCCCTTCGGCCACGTCCACACCGATCACCTCGTGACCGAGCTCCAGCGAGGCGCGCGCCAGCGCTTCCCCCAGGTGCCCCGAACTGCCCGTGACAAGAATGCGCATGCTCGACCGCGATCCAACCGAACGACGATGAGCCGTGATCCTAGCATCGGTGTTTGCGGCAGGAACATCGCGGACGGAATCAAACTTCCGCTTAAAACGCCATCCCGGATCGAGGCTCGCCGTACGTTTCGTCGCGGCACGAAGTGTTCGGCGAATCGGCCGCGTTAGACTCGGCGCATGAACGATGCGGTCTCTCCAAGCCGTTACCAGCTGGCCGAGATCGGCGCGCTGCTCGCCGAGCCGGCACGCGCCGCCATGTTGCTGGCGTTGATCGACGGCACAGCGCGGCCCGCCGGCGAGCTGGCGCGTGCGGCGGGCGTGGGTGCGGCCACCGCCAGCGCGCACCTCAAGCGCCTGCTGGAAGGCGGCCTGCTGGCCGTGCACGAACAGGGACGCCATCGTTACTACCGTCTTGCTGACGATGACGTTGCGGGCATGATCGAAACGCTGGCGGCGCCGCGCGGCCGGCCGGTGCTACCCGATCCCACGGGCGGCGATCGTCCGCTGCGCACGGCGCGCACGTGTTACCGCCATCTGGCGGGCCGACTCGGCGTAGGTTTGTGCGATGCGCTGCTGCAGCAGGGCTACGTGCTTGCAGCGAGCGAGGGCATGCGTCTGCAGGAGCACGGTGCACAGGCGTTGGTGCAGGCCGGTCTCGATGCCGCGCGCGTGGAGACGTTGTTGCCGCTGGCGGGTCGCGGCTGCCTGGATTGGACAGAACGCCGCCTGCATCTGGGCGGCCCGCTCGGTGTATCGCTGACCGATGCCTTGCTCGACGCAGGTTGGCTGCGTCGCCGAGCCACCAGCCGCGCGCTGCAGCCCAGCGATGACGGATTGCGCCGCTTGATCGCGCTCGGCGTGCCGTGGGAGAGCGGTGGCTGATCGTCCCGTCGTGCCCTCTGTGGGAGCGCACGTGTGCGCGACAACCTGACGAAGCGGAACGCTGCCGTCGCGCACAAGTGCGCTCCCGCAAAAGAGCGGCAGATGCCACGCCACCCATCGGCAGCGCAGCATCGCGAATGCATCAAGCCTGTTTTTTCTTGAAGAGCTTGGCGAACAGACCGCCGATGGCGGCAATGCCGATCACCACAACCTTCTTAAACGCCAGCAGCATGATGCCCAGCTTGGCGAACAGCCCGGCCTTGGCCGCGATACCGCCGGCCACCAGAGCGGCGATGCCGTAAGCCGCGGCTTTGTCGGTACTCGCGTTGTAGTCGGCATACCGCTCGCCCGGATTGAACTCGGCCATGGCCACCACGTCGGGCATTTCCGCGCGAACCTGGGCCAGCTGGTCGATCGGCGCCACCGCATTGAGCGAGAGATAGCCCTTGCGGCCGAGCACGCGGATCGCATAGTTCAGCGACTGCCCGTCGGGGCTGCCGTCGGCTTTCTTGAACTTCAGGTCGCGCGCCCAGTAAAGCTTGTGCGTCGCTTCGTCGTAGTGCGGCGGCTCGGCCCAGCCCACCAGTTCGATGGCGGGATAGCCTTCCTTGAGGCGCTCGGCATTGCCCTCGTCGGTGCCCTTCTTCAGGTCCTTGAGCATGTCGTCGTAATCGATCTTGGCGGCATCCTTGTCGGATACATAGCCTTCATCGACGAAGGTGACCACCACCGCCCAGGTTTTCTCGTCGAGTACGGCATGCGCATCGGTGCTGGGAATGATCATGCCCAGCACGCTGGTGTCGGGCGGATTGCCCCAGGCCTGGGTAAGCACGCGCTGCGCATCGGCAGCGGAAAGAAAACTGTAGCCATGGGCCAGCTTCAACGTGGCCTGCGCGCCGGGAAGGGAGACCTCGCCGGTGACCGGGTGCAGCGAAGCGACGAACGCTTCGGCGGAGGTGTGCGAGCCACTCTCGTCGGCCATCGCCGCGATCGGTGCGGAAAGAACAAAAGCGGCCAGCAAAGCCATCGCCGGCAGGAGCGTCTTGCGAAGCATAGGAATTCCCCTGGTATCGTCCGTTGATACGCATCCCTCTCGATGCGACCGCGGGCCCTTGAGCCCGCGGCGCTGCGATCTTATCGCCTCGTAAGCTTTTGCGCTCTGGGAATGTTCCCTGCTTAAGGCGACTTCGGAGCAGGCGACCGTTCGAAGCTGCCGGCGTCGCCCGGGAACACCACCGGGCTCTCGTAGCCATCGGCCGAGACGGCCGAGACACCGAAGAACCAGTCGTCGATCACCACGTCCTTGATCACCGCCTGGTCGCTGTCACCCACGGCGCGGCTGTACTGCCACTGCGGTGCGGTGGTGTCGCGCCAATGCACGATGTAGCCCGCGGCGCCCGGCACCTTCTTCCAGTGCACGGTGGTGTCGCTGGCCAGCGCGCCTTCGATGCTCACGCCGGACGGCGGGGAGGGGGCGCGGCTCAGCGCCGCCATGGTAACCGTATTGAGGGCGGTGACGCGGGCGAGATAGCGGAAGTCGACACCGTCGATGGTGTCGCCGTATTTGATGCCCTTCTCCGTGCGCAGATCCTGGTGCTGGCGCGTGTAATCCTCATGACCTTCGGTCACGCGGACGCCGGGATAGCCCGCTTCCAGGAACGGCACCTGGTCGCCGCCGCGGCTGTAGCGGTCGGTGCGATAGACCATGTGCACGCGCAGGTCGGGCAGATACGTGGAGGCGATCTGCTCCATGTAGCGGGCGACGTTGCGCGAGGGCGAATCCACTTCGCCGCCGTGATAGGCGCGGTACTTCGCCTGTTCCGGCGTTTCATTGCTCTTGGTGCCTTCGGAGAAGATGCGCACCGTGGTGTTGTCCAGCACGCCGTTCAGGCCGTGGCTGTTGCCGACGATGTCGTTGTTGAGGTCGGCCTGCACGTTCCAGCCTTGCGCCACCGCATAGTCGGCCAGCACCTTGCCGCCATACAGGCCCTGCTCCTCGCCCGAGAGCGCGGCGAACACCAAGGTGGCGTCGTTGTCTTCCTTGGACAGCAGGCGCGCCGCTTCCATCAGCGCGGCAACGCCGGAGGCGTCGTCGTTGGCACCCGGTGCATCGGAGGTGGCATTCATCACGTCGGTGACGCGCGAATCGAGGTGGCCGGTCATCACGATCACCCGCTTGGGATCGCCCTTGCCGCGCTTGATCGCCACCACGTCCATCACTTCGGTGGATTGCGGCACGCGCTTGCCGGTGAACATCTGCGACGGTGTCACCACTTCGATGCAACCGCCGCAGGCTTTGGAGATGTCTTCGAACTGCGACTTCACCCAGCGCCGCGCGGCACCGATGCCGCGCTTGTCCGACTTGGTGTCGGACAGCGTGTGGCGCGTGCCGAAGCTCACCAGCTTGGCGATGGTGGCGTGCAGTGCCGCTTCGCTGGGCGCGGTGGACAGGGCCAGCAGCGAGGATTGCTCGCGCTGCTGTGGCGGCGCATCGCCGGCATAGGCGGTGGAGAGGGCAAGGCACAACGCAAGCGGCAGCAGCGACGGGGCAAGGCGCATGAGGGTCTCCCAGTGGTCAGCCCCGCACTCTACATCGGCAGCGCCGTCCCGCAGAACCCTGCAGGGAATTACGGCTTGACCAGCGTGATCTCGAACAGCTTGGGCCAGCGCTTGCCGGTGACGAACAGCCGATCGTGCTGTTCGTCATAGGCGATGCCGTTGAGCACATCGTTGCCCGGATCGGGCAGGCGGCTCACGTCGAGCAGGCCGCTGAGGTCGATCCAGCCCGTCACGTGGCCCGTGGCCGGATCGATGCGTGCGATGCGATTGGTCATCCACACGTTGGCGTAGATCTCGCCCTTCACCCATTCCAGCTCGTTGAGGTTGGCCACCGGTTCGCCGTTGTCGGTGACCATGATGCTGCCGGTCGCGGTGAGCGTGTCCGGGTCGAGAATGCGCAGCACCGGCGAGCCGTCGCTCATGTAGATGTGCTTGCTGTCGCGCGTGAGCGCCCAGCCTTCGCCGGGATAATTGAACGTGCGCAGCTGCTTGAAGCTGGCCAGGTCGTAGACGAAACCCATCTGGTTTTTCCAGGTGAGCTGGATCAGCTGCTGCTTCCAGTCGATGATGCCTTCGCCGAAATACGCGTCCGGCACATCGTGGCGCTGCACCACCTTGCCGGTCTGCAGCTCCACCTTGCGCACGGTCGACTCGCCCGCCTCGCCGGTGCTTTCGTAGAGATAGCCGTCCTTGTAGAACAGGCCTTCCGTATAGGCCGAGGTGTCGTGCGGATAGACGTGCACGACGTGATAGCCATAGACCGGCGTGGCCGCATGGGCGGCGGAGCAGGCGAGGGCA
Organism: Dyella kyungheensis; assembly: GCF_049913195.1. Taxonomy (GTDB): domain Bacteria; phylum Pseudomonadota; class Gammaproteobacteria; order Xanthomonadales; family Rhodanobacteraceae; genus Dyella; species Dyella kyungheensis. The sequence goes on from NZ_CP183983.1 coordinate 594,947, forward strand.
CCCAGGGCGAGCGCCAAGCAATAGCGGCGAATCATCGAAGCGGAATCCTTTGCGGCGGGCAGCGCGGATCGTCAGTGCAGCGAGCGTACCCGGAAATTGCGTCCCTTGATCTTGCCGGCGCGCAGCCGCTCCAGCGCCTTGTTCGCAAGATCCCGGCGGATGGCGACATAGGCGCGCGTGGCGAACACATCGATCTTGCCGATGTCCTTGGCATCGAGCCCCGCATCGCCGGTGAGCGCGCCGAGGATGTCGCCGGGGCGCAACTTGTCCTGGCGCCCGGCATCGATCACCAGCGTCTTCATCGGCGCGAGGTTGAGCTGCTTGCCGCGCGGCGGCGCCACCTTCAGCGGATGCCACGGCAGCGGCTGGCCCAGCTGCTCTTCGATGTTGATCGCCTTGGGGCGCTCGCGCGGCGTGACCAGCGTGACGGCGAGGCCGTCTTCGCCGGCGCGACCCGTGCGGCCCACGCGATGCGTGTGCGTGTCCGGATCGTGGGCGATGTCAAAACTCACCACCAGCGGCAGGGCCGCGATGTCGAGGCCGCGCGCCGCCACGTCGGTAGCCACCAGCACCGAGCAACTACGATTGGCGAACTGCACCAGCACTTCGTCGCGGTCGCGCTGTTCCATGTCGCCGTGCAGGGCGAGCGCCGAGAAGCCGCGCTTGTCGAGTTCGTCGGCGACGGCGTCCACGTCCTTGCGCATGTTGCAGAACACCAGCGCGTGCTGCGCATGTTCCTTGCCAAGCAGTTGCGCGAGCGCGTCCAGCTTCTGCGCCGGCTCCACTTCGTGGAAACGCTGCTCGATGGTGGTTTCCTCGTGCGGCGTTTCGATCGTCACCTCCACCGGATCGCGCTGCACGCGCTTGCTAACCTGGCGGATTTCCTCAGCATAGGTGGCCGAGAACAGCAGGGTCTGATGATGCTTGGCGATGCGTCCCACGATGTCGTCGATGGCCTCGCTGAAACCCATGTCGAGCATGCGGTCGGCTTCGTCCAGCACCAGCACCTTGATGCCGCCGCCGTGCAGGCTGGCGCGCTTCAGGTGTTCCTGGATGCGCCCCGGCGTGCCCACCACGATGTGCGGATCGTGCGTGAGCGAGGCCAGCTGCGGCCCCAGCGGCATGCCGCCGCACAGCGTGAGCAGCTTCACATTGGGAATATTGGCCGCCAGCTTGCGGATCGCCTTGCTCACCTGATCGGCCAGCTCGCGCGTGGGGCAGAGCACCAGCGCCTGCAGGCGAATGGTGTCCACATCGATCTGCTGCAGCAGGCCAAGGCCGAAGGCCGCGGTCTTGCCGCTGCCGGTACGGGCCTGCGCGATCACGTCGCGCCCCTGCAGGATCGGCGGCAGGCTCTGGGCCTGCACTGGCGTCATCTCGGTGAAACCGAGGGTTTCCACGCTGGCGAGCAGCGCGGGCTTGAGTGGGAGCGTGCGGAAATCAGTCATGCGCCATGATCGCATCTCAGCGACCATGGCGCAGGAAAACCTTAGCCCTGCATGTCTTCCAACTCGATGCCCTTGGTCTCGCGCACGGCCTTCAGCACGAAGATCAGCGAAATCAGGGCGAAAGCCGCGTACAGGCCGTAGGCGAAGGCGAGGCCCATTTCGGCCAGCGCCGGGAAGGTGCTGGTGATGGCGAAGTTGGCCAGCCACTGCGCGGCGGCGGCCACGGCCAGCGCGATCGCGCGGATTCGGTTGGGGAACATTTCGCCCAGCAGCACCCACACCATCGGGCCCCAGCTGAGGCCGAAGAACACCACGTAGGCGTTGGCGGCCACCAGCGCCACCATGTTCCACGGCGCGGGCAGGCTCAGGCTCGCGCCGCTTCCGGTGGCCTGCGAAAAGCACCAGGCCATCGCGCCCAGCGTGACGACCATGCCGGCCGAGCCGATCACCAGCAGCGGCTTGCGGCCGATGCGATCGACCAGCGCGATCGCTACCAGGGTCACCAGCACGTTGACCACCGAGGTCGCCACCGTGATGGAGAACGAATCGGCTTCGCTGAAACCCACCGAATGCCACAGCGTGGACGAGTAATAGAAGATGACGTTGATGCCCACGAACTGCTGGAACACCGACAGCAGGATGCCGATCCACACCACCGGCAGCAGGCCCAGGCGCGGACCGCGCAGGTCCTTCAGGGTGGGACGGTATTCCGAATGCAGGCTCTCCTGGATGTCCTTCACCTTGGCATCCAGCGCGGCGTCGTTGTGCATCGCCAGCACCTGGCGCAGGACGTCCTTCGCTTCGGCCAGGCGACCCTTGGCCACCAGGTGACGCGGCGACTCGGGCACGCCGAGTACCAGCGAGCCGTAGATCAGCGCGGGCACCACGGCGACCAGGAACATCCAGCGCCATGCGTCCAGGTTGAACCACAACTTGTGCGAAGCGCCGCCAGCGGTGCTCGCCAGCCACGCATCGCTGAGCAAGGCGGCAAAGATGCCGAGCACGATGGCCAGCTGCTGCAGCGAGCCGAGCCGGCCGCGCACGGCGGCGGGCGAGATTTCCGCGATATAGGTCGGTGCGATCACCGAAGCCACGCCCACGCCCACGCCACCCACCAGGCGCCAGAACACCAGGCTGCCGACGCCAGTGACCAGGCCCGAACCCAGCGCACTCAGCGCGAGCAGTACCGCGGCCACCTGCATCGCGCGCACACGGCCAACGCGATCCGCCAGCGGACCGGCATACCAGGCGCCGGCAGCGGAGCCGAGCAGCGCGCACGACACGGCGAAACCGATGTGCGCGGCGTCGAGCCCGAAGTTGCCGCGCACGGCATCGACCGCGCCGTTGATCACGGCGGTATCGAAGCCAAACAGGAAGCCGCCAAGCGCCGCAGCGGCTGCGATCAGCACCACACGCGCGGTGGCGTGCTGACCAAGGTCATCGACGGCACTCTTCGCCGCCGGTGTCGAATTCAGATTCATTGCCTCTCCCCAATCCAGAGTCCGGCGATTCTGCGCTGGCAGTGCCGGTTTATTGAAGTGAATACGTATGCATCAGGTTGGGGATGATGTCGAGCTTTGGGTGATGTTGCGTGTGCGATGGAAGCGTTTTGCGATCCGGTGGTACATGTGTCGGCCGTTTGCTGCTTCGCAGCATGCGCGAATACATCGCGAAGAGAACCTCGCCTTCACAGATGCTCAGCGAGCGGGAACGCTCACCACTGCGTGCGCCCCGGCAACAACCCCTTCAATTCCGCCTCGGTCAGGTTGCGCCACTGCCCCACCTTCAAGTGTCCCAGCTTCACGTTGATCACGCGCACCCGCCGCAGCTGCGTCACGCGATAACCGAATTCCGCCGCCATCAGGCGAATCTGTCGATTCAACCCCTGCGTAAGAATGATGGCGAAGCCGAACTTGGCGATCTTGCGTACCTTGCACGGCTTGGTCATCTGGCCGTGGATGCGCACGCCGCGCGCCATGCCCTTGAGGAAATCGTCCGTCACCGCCTTGTTCACCGCCACGAGATATTCCTTCTCGTGGTTGTTCTCCGCGCGCAGGATCTCGTTGACGATGTCGCCGTTGCTGGTGAGCAGGATCAGGCCTTCCGAATCCTTGTCCAGGCGGCCGATCGGGAAGATGCGTTCCTGGTGGTCGACGAAACCGACGATGTTGTCCTTCACCGTCTGATCGGTGGTGCAGGTGACGCCCACCGGCTTGTTCAATGCGATGTACACGGCACGCTTGGCCGCGGGCGTCGCCGCCAGCACGCGGGCCTTGACGATCTCGCCGTCCACGCGCACCTCGTCGCCCTCCAGCGCCTTGGCGCCGGTGCTGACGACTTCACCGTTGATGGTGACGCGGCCGGCCAGCAGCAGCTCGTCCGCCTCGCGGCGGGAGCAGATGCCGGCCTCGCTGATGTATTTGTTGACGCGCATGGATGGATCTTTGGTTCTTTTGTAGGAGCGCACCCTGTGCGCGACAACCAGGCGAAGCAGTGCAACGCAGTTCTGCGGTCGCGCACAGGGTGCGCTCCTACAGGGTTTTCGTTCTTACGAACGCAGGCCGATGCCGCGCTTGAGCAGGTGCAGCGCCACGGCCGTCAGGCCCACCACGAACACCAGCATCACCGCGAACGCCACGCCGATCTGCACGTCGCTGACGCCGAGCACGCCGAAGCGGAACGCGTTGACCATGTACAAGATCGGATTGACCATCGAGATGCTGCGCCACGGTTCGCCCAGCAGGTCCACCGAATAGAACACGCCGCCGAGATAGGTGAGCGGGGTGAGCACGAAGGTGGGCACCAGCGCGATGTCGTCGAACTTCTTGGCGAACACCGCGTTGACGAAGCCGGCCAGCGAAAACACCGTGGCGCCCAGCAGCACCGAGAGGAAGGTGATGATCGGGTGGGCCACGTGCAGGTCGGTGAAGAACAGCGCGATCAGCAGCACCAGCGCGCCGACCACCAGGCCGCGGGCCACCGCGCCGGTGACGTAACCCAGCAGGATCACCCAGTTCGGCATCGGCGACACCAGCATTTCTTCCACGGCGCGGCTGAACTTGGCGCCGAAGAACGAGCTGGAGATGTTGCCGTAGCTGTTGGTGATGATGCTCATCATGACCAGGCCGGGCACGATGTACTGCATATAGGTGAAGCCATGCATCTGGCCGATGCGGCTGCCGATCAGCTTGCCGAAGATGACGAAGTACAGCGTCATCGTGATGGCGGGCGGGATCAGCGTCTGCGTCCAGATGCGCATGATGCGCATGATTTCGCGGCGGACGATGGTATTGAGTGCAACGAGGTTGCCCGTGCCGTTCATGCGGCCTTCTCCGTGGTGTCTTTCCGGCCGTTCTCGACAAGGCGCACGAACAGTTCTTCCAGTCGGTTGGTCTTGTTGCGCATCGAGGTCACCGTCATGCCGCGTTCGCTCAGGCCCGCAAACAGCGAGTTGAGGTCGTGCGAGCGGGACATCTCCGCTTCCATGGTGTGCTCGTCCAGGCGACGCAGCGAAATGCCGGGGATCACCGGCAGGTCGGTCGGCACGTTGTTCACGTCCAGCACGAAGGTTTCCACGTCGAGCGAGGCCAGCAGGCGCTTCATCGAGGTGTTTTCCACGATGGTGCCGTGGTCGATGATGGCGATGTTGCGGCAAAGCGTTTCCGCTTCTTCCAGATAGTGGGTGGTGAGGATCACCGTGGTGCCGGCCGCGTTGATGCCGCTGACGAACTGCCACATGGAACGACGAATCTCGATGTCCACGCCCGCCGTGGGCTCGTCGAGGATCAGCAGCTTGGGCTCGTTCATCATCGCGCGGGCGATCATCAGGCGACGCTTCATGCCGCCGGAGAGCATGCGCGCCTGATGGTGCGCCTTGTCCCAGAGCCGCAGTTCCTTCAAATACTTCTCGGCGCGCTCGATCGCGATCTTGCGCGGGATGCCGTAGAAGCCGGCCTCGTTCACGCAGATGTCGAACGGCTTCTCGAACTGGTTGAAGTTGATTTCCTGCGGCACCAGGCCAATCAGCTGCATGGCCTTGCCGCGCTGCTTGTTGACCGACACGCCGAACACGTGCGCGTCGCCGCTGGTGGCGTTGACCAACGAGGAAAGAATGCCGATCAGGGTGGATTTGCCGGCGCCGTTGGGGCCGAGCAGGGCGAAGAAATCGCCGGGCTGGACCGTGAGACTGATGCCTTTGAGGGCTTCGACGCCATTGTTATAGGTCTTGCGCAGGTTTTCGACGACCAGCGCGGGTGTTGAAGAGGGGGACATGGGCTGCACCGAAGGGGCCAGCCTTCTATTATACGTGGCTTGCCCCGGCGCTCCCCTTCGGAGCGGCGATCTCACTCGCCACTCCCTTGGGAGCGGCGATCTCTCAAGTTCCCCCGGAAGACCGATGGCCGATCATTTTCAGCTCCGACTCGTCGACAGCACCATGCTGGCGCCCACTGTCCGCCACATGGCCTTCGAGCGGGCCGACGGCCAGCCGCTGGCCTTTACGCCGGGGCAGTTCCTGCAGATCCACTTCCACTACGAGGACGGCACCGCCACCAAGCGCAGCTATTCGGTAGGAACGGTGGGCGACGGCTCCTCGCCGGTGCAGCGCATCGAGATTGCCGTGAGCTACGTGGAAGGCGGCGCCGCCACCAAGCTGCTGGGCGAGCTGCCGATCGGCGGCGAAATCAGCGCCAGCGGCCCCTACGGCCGCTTCTGCCTGCAGCCGGGCGACAGCAACGGCCGCTACCTGCTACTGGCCACCGGCACGGGCGTCACCCCGTATCGCGCCATGCTTCCCAAGATCGGCGAGCTGGTGAAGCAGGGCCGCGAAGTGGTGCTGCTGTACGGTGCGCGCAACGAAACCGAGCTGCTGTACGGCGAGGAATTCGAGGCTTTCGCCCAGGCGAACCCCGGCTTCACCTTCCACGGCTGCCTCAGCCGCCAGCCGCGTGACGTCCCGCGTCCGCACGACCGTCCGGGCCATGTGCAGAACGTGCTGGCCGAGCTGGCGCCTAGCGCCGAGCGGGACATCGCCTACCTGTGCGGCAACCCGAACATGGTCGATGCGGCCTTTGCCGCCCTGAAGGATTTCGGCCTGCCGGTGATGCACATCCGCCGCGAGAAATACATTTCTTCGCGTTGAATCGCGCAACGGTGGTTAAACCGTTGCCCACCAAGGCGCTCAAGTTCGGCTGAGACCGGCCGCTAACGGGATCAGCCCGGCGTTGCCCTGCGCCGGCTCCCAGCCCCTGTTCCACGGGTCGCCTTTCCGACACCCGTCAAAAACGTGACACAGTTCACGTTGCGAAGACCTGCCCGGGTTTCCGATATCAAGCGCAAGGGGCCCACGCCGATAGATCCCATCAGGTATCCCCAAAAAGGGGGTGCGGGAAGGGGCATTTATGAAGGGCTGGATTCGCAAGACCTGGGTGAGCTGCGTTGTCGCCGCGTCATTGGGTGTGCCGTTGGCACATGCGGCAGGGACCGGCACCATCACGTTCGTGGGTGCGATCGTGGTACCCACCTGCAACACGGCCGATGTGGCCGGAGTTTTCCCGCAACGCGGTTATCAGCATTGCGCCATGCCGGCGGGACAAGCGTCGCTGCCTACTTCCAGTTATCGACAGGATGTGGCTTCACTTGAGAGCGAAGCCAGTCATGATCGCCTGCTCGCTTACTTCGCGGGCTACGCGAGCAGCGAGCAGACGCAGATCGTTACGCGTACCTACGAGTGAATGATTACTGGTAGGTGATGTTGTATTTGATGCTCACCGAAACGGCACCCGCCGTGACCGCTGCCGCCGCGTAGTACTGCGCGTAGTAGTTCAACGTCACGGCATTGTTGACCACATCGAACGTACCCGAATTCTGCGCCGCGGCCGACGATGTCTTGCTGAGATTGAGGGCGCCCGAGAGACTGCTGCCCGGACCGTTGAGCAACTGCACTTGCACGTTCTTCGCGCCGCCATTGCCTGTGATGGTGTTGGTGAGATTGCCGGTCGTGTTGCTGACGGTTCCGTTATTAAACACGTTGGAGGCGATGTCGACGCCATCCGGGCAACCGGTGACCGCGATGCTGAAAGGCGTCATGCCGGCGGTTTTTCCGGCCGCAGCCAGCTGAGACGTATCGACGGTCGGCAACGTCACGGTCTGGTTGTTACCGGCCGTTATCGTGCACGTGGGCAGGGTGATGGTGATGGCGGGCAGGACCAGCGTCGCGCCGAGGCTTTGGCTGGTCGAGTTCACGCTGCCGCCGGAGATGTACCACCAGTACGGAATCAGGTTGGTCTGCTTGATGGTGCCGGCGGCGATCGTCGTTGCTTTTGTCTTGATGAGCTGGGCGGTGTAACTGGCCGTGACGGTCCCGGAGTACGAGCCCACCGCTGCGCTTGAAGGCGCCGTCACCGCTCCGGGCACATAGCCCGCCGTGCTGGTGGGGCCACAGGCGAGACAGGATCTGCTGGTGGCCTGCACCGGCAAAGCCGTGACCAGCACGGCCAGGCCGTTGATGCTGGTGGCAAAGGTGATGCCGGGGCCGCTGGTATTGTTGGTGCTGTCCAGCGTGGCCAGGGTCTGACCGGCCTGGATGGTCGCGGTGTAGTCGTTGGCGGCCTTGGAGGCGGGTAGGCCCGAGCAGTTGAAGATGATGGTGGCCGTGCCCGTCGTACCGTCAATCGGGCCCACCGGGCCGTCGGGTTGAACCACGATGGTGGTGGGCATGCTGAGCGTGGCCGAGCTGGCCTGGCAGTTCGGTGCCGCCTGCGCCATCGGCGCCCAGCCGGTCGCCACGAGCACCAGCATCAGCAGTCCGAAAAGCTGCGCATAGCGCTTGCGCAAAGCCGAGCCAACCTTCATGAGCCACTCCTTGTTGCCTGTGCGACGGCGTTGCTGCGCGTGCAGGTTGCCGAGATCTGCTGAAGCGCCTTCGCCGACTTGTCTTTCGACGGCGGCGGCAGCTCGTAGTAGAACGAGCACGATTGTGCCTCGCCGTCGTCATCGTGCCAGCGCACGCTGAGCTTGCCGGTCGGATCGACGCCGCGCACCAGGATCTGGCTGGCCTGACCGACCACGCCGAGCACGACATTCTTCTCGTTGAACACTTCGGCGCCGAACGGCAGCGCGTCGCCATTGTCCAGCTGCGAACGAATGAGGACGGTGCGGCCGTTCTGCGTCTTGAACTTCATCATCACCACCGCGCCGGCATAGGGCGCCACCTGGGCGCTGGTGGAGTCGAGCTGAACGTCCATCGGCAGGCCCTTGGGGTCGACCTGCACGGAGTTCAGTGCATACGGCGTCAGGTACGGCACGATGGCGTAACCGAAGCGGTCGATCTTCACGCCGCCGCTGCTGTTGACGCGTGCACCGGCGGCGCCCGGCACGTAGACGATACCCACGGTATCGCTGATCGGCTGGCCGAAGGTGATGCCGCCCGGATGCGCAACCACCGAACCGCTCATACCCAGCGAGGCCTGCGAGTAACCGCTGCCCTTGCCGTAGGTGGCGCTGAACACCGCGAACGGGCTGCGGTAGCCGGCGCTGAGCGATCCCGCGTTGCTGCTGCCGCTGCCGGTTTCGCCACCGGAAGCGTGCGAGGCGGTGGCGCCGTAGTTGAACTGGTTGTCCGCGCCCAGCGTGCCGCTCAGCATCGCCTGTTCCTGCGAGCCGGTCTGGTCGTCGTGCGAGAGGTTCAGCGTCATCGTCGGCGAATGCGCCGTGCTGCCCAGCGGCAGGGTGAAGTTGACGAAGAACTGGTTGTCGTAGCGACCCGTGGCATCCACCGAGCGGTTCGCCGAGACGTTGTAGCTCAGGCGACGGATGTGGTTGCTGTAGCCGAGCTGGAACTGCGTATCCGTGCTGCTGCGGTTCCAGTAGTCGCGCACCGAGGCGTTGGCATAGATGGAGCCGCCGTTATCGCCCAGCGGCTGGCTCATCGACAGCGTGAAATTGCTGCGCTGGCGCTGCACGCCGGTCACCGTGAGCAACGAGCCGACGTTGAACGGCGAACCGTTCAGTGCCGCCTGCTGCTGGGGCGTGAGCACGCTCGACACCGGCACGCCGTCGATGGTGTTGACCGTCGGCGTCAGCGTGGTGCCGAACGCATCGAGGCCGCGGCTGGCGTAGTCGCGCGCCTGTTCGGCATCGGTCAGGCTCAGGTAGCCGCCGGTGGAATAGCGATAGGCGGCGACCGAGAAGGTGGTCTGGGTGGACGGAATCACCTTGCTGTAGGTGATGCGCACGCTCTGGCCCGACTGCGTCGAATAGCCGGGGATATGCGCCTGCGCCTGGGTGACGTCCAGTGCCAGAGCGCCGTAGTGGGTGTCGATGGCGGCGCCGATCAGCGCCGCGCCGTAACCCTGCGAACCGACGATGCCGGCATAGCCGGTGAGCAGGTTGCTGAAGCCGCGCTGCACCGTGGCCTGCATCACGCCCGGCTGATCCTTGATGGAGGCCACGCGCAGTTGGCCGACCGCGACGTCGTAACGGGTGATGCCGGGACGCAGCAACTGCGCGACCGAGGCGTAAGGCACCACGAACGCGGTGCTGTGGCCGTCCGCTTCGGTCACCGTCACATCGAGGTTGCCGCCGAAGCCGGTCGGGTACAGGTCGTTGATCACGAACGGACCCGGTGCCACCGTGGTCTGGTAGATCTGCACGCCGTTCTGGCGCACGCTCACCAGCGCATTGGTGTTGGCGATGCCGCGGATCATCGGCGCATAACCCTGCATCGACTGCGGCAGCATGCGGTCGTCGGTGGCCAGCTGCACGCCGCGGATGCCGAAGCTGTCGAACACGGTGCCGTCGGTGTAGCTGTCGCCGACGGTCAGCACCGAGCGCAGCGACGGCAGGTCGCGCTGCAGGTAGGTCTGGATGTTCTGCCAATGGCTGCGCGACGGGCTGTTGGACGAAGCGGACGTCCAGGTCATGGTGCCCTGCTCGCGCAGATGCCACAGACCGATGTTCACGCCGGTGTTCACGCCCAGGTACGAGCTGGTCTGGCTGACGCCCTGGCTGCTGCTGTGGAAGCTGTTGAAGTTGTAGTTCAGCAGGCCTGCCGGCACGCCGGCATCCCAGTATTCGGGCGCCACGTAACCGCGCGGCATCAGGCCCATATAGGCCTGTGGCACGCTAACGTCGAGGCGCAGCTGGGTCATGTCGAAGTTCATCTTCGCATCGGGGATCAGCTCGCCGATGGAGACGCAGGCCGACGGATCGTCCATGCGCTTGGCCACGTCGTCAGCCATCTTCGGATGCAGGCCGAACTGATCGAGCATCTTGCGATCGAGGCAGGGCAGTGCATTGGCGTTTGCCGACGGCGCCACGAAGCGCACGGCACGGCGGCCCACCCACACGCCATTGAGATAGACGTCGCTGTTGTACTCGCCTGGCAGCACCGGGTTGCCGTGCTCGAAGCGCGACAGGTCGGTGGTGTTCTGGCCGGAGCCGGACAGCATGCTGCGGTCGAAGTCGGCATAGCCGCCGCTGCTGCCCGGATCGGCGCCGCCCGGGCTGGCCGACGGATCGGCGCCGGAAGCGGGCAGCGCATAGGCGGAGAACGTTACGCTGGCCAGCGTGGCCGCAATGGCCGCGCTCAGCAACGCACGATGGCACGCCACCGGCCAGGACGTGCGTCGCTGGGCGTTGGCGTGCGGGTGCTTCATGCGGCGACCGAGCCCTTGAAGGTCACGTCGGAGCCGTAGTCATTGAGGCAGTGATAGTCGATCGCGCTGCCGGCGGCCGGCGCCTGCTTGAGGTCGGACACGGGCAGGCTGAGGTCGGACATCGGCGCGACCATGCCGGCGTCGACCTTGTGCGCCACGCCACCCACGGTCACGCGGATGTCGGTGATGGTCACGTAGTACGGCGTGGGGTTGTGCACCACGATGGCGGCGCCGCTGGACTTGAAGGTCAGTTCGCCCGGTGCCTTGACCGGATCGCCGGCCAGGCCGGTCGGGCGATAGAACAGCTTCAGGCGCGAACGGATCGCCATCTGCAGCGTGTTCGCGTTCTGCGTCACCAGGCTGGAGGGCTTGGGCGGCACTTCGAGCACGTTGAGCCAGAACACCGACTCGCGATCGGTCGGCAGCGGCTGGTCACTGTGCGTGAAAAGGATGCGCAGGCTCTGGTCGCGGTTCGGCTCCATGCGGAACAGCGGCGGGGTGATCAGGAACGGCGTCTTCACCTTGTCCGGCGTGGACATGGGATCGCCGTTGTCGACCCAGCTTTCGACCAGGGCAGGCGTGGAATTCTGGTTGGTCAGGCGAACCGTGACCTCGCCATCGGCGGCAGGAAAGATCACCCGGGTGCCGGCGATGATGACGTTGGCGTGTGCCGCCGTCATGGAAACCGTGCAAACGAAGGCCAGCAGCGCCGCGGAAAGGGCGCGGTTTGGAAACTTCATGGGGGAGACCTCAGAGGCGAAACAGGGAAAGTGCTGCGGCGGGAGCCCGCCGCAGCACCAGGCATTGCAGCGATTACTGGTAGTTCAGCGCGTACTGCACGTTGGTGTTCACGGCACCGGCGGTGGCGTTGGCACCGAAGGCGATGTAACCGGCGTAGTAGGTGAACGACGGGGCATTGGTGCCCGTGGTCGGCAGCGTGGCGGTACCGGCGCCCTGGGCGCCCGAGCCGTTCTGCAGCTGCAGCGCGCCGGAGATCGACTGGGTGGTCGAGAAGGCCACTTCCACGTTGCTGTTGCCGGCGCCCGTGGCGTTCTTCAGGTAGCCGCTGGCGGTGTCGATGCTGGTGCCCGTGAAGTACGGGAACACCTGGGTCTGGCCGGTGACGGCCGTGCAACCCGTCAGCGACATGGTGACCGGGGTCCAGCCAGCCGACACGCCCGAGAGCAGGGTGTTGGTGTCGTAGGTCGGCAGGGTGATCGTCGGGTTCTGCGAACCGTTGACGGCCACGTTACAGGTCGAGGAGACGACCTGGCCCTTGATGGTGATGGTGCCGCTGCTGGTGGTGGCGGCGTTGGCCGAGATTGCCACGAAGGAGGCGGCGAGCACGGCGGAGAGGAGAAGCTTCTTCATACCCATGTCCTTTGAACGTTTGGTGGGATACATCGTGTTGGACGCGCTTCCGGACCTTGGGCAGGTGCCCCCCGATTGCGCTTTCTTAGGCTTCCGGCCCGACCCCGGGAGGTCGTCTGCCAGTTCGCTTACGGCCGGTAAAGCAACCCCCGTGCCAAGCACGACGAGACGCTGGAAACCCCGCCAGCTGAAGAAAGTGAGAGGTAGTTGTTAAATGCAAGTGACGATTTTTGTAAGTCGAGCTGTGTCACAACGGACGCTGTGGGCAGCTCAATGTGCAAATTGGGTCACATTTTTGTCGATTGGACGCTCAAGTTTTTGCCGGATCCGGCCGATATGGCCTTTAGGATGTAAAGCGTGCTTGACATGTTCCGGCGACAGGCCTAGCCTCATGTCAAGTCAACTTGACATGGGGTCGGGCATGGAGCGCGTGGCAGCGAAGGACGGTGCAGCGTGAGCGCATCGGGATGGTGGGAAGCCGCTAGCCGCAGGGTGCCTATCGCCGGCTGGCCCGCCTGGGCACGCTGGCTGGCGATCGCCTTGCTCTATCTATGGCTGTTTGCCGGTTTCTGGCTGATGTTCAAGGGCAGCCAGGGCATTCGACTGCTCGGCCTGGCGATGTTCGCGGCCGGACTGCCCCTGCTGGTGCATAGCGGCCGGATCCTGATGCGCGAGCGGAGCCGCCCCGCCGACCGCCGCTACGTGCGCCAGTTCATGCCGGCCATGCTGCTGTACATGGTGGTCATGCTCTACGTGTGGCCGCTGCAGCAAGGCATGCCGCCGGGCTGGTTGAAGACCGCGACCGTGCTGTCGCCGGTGGTGCCGATCGTCTGGGTGATCTGGGGCTCCATTTGCTACGTGCTGGCCAGCGATGAAATGCAGCGGCTGCAGCACCTCGTCGCGCTCGCCATCGGCGTGTCCGTGGTGTGTGTGGCAAGCCTCGCGCTGGGGTTTCTCGGCGCGGCCCGGATGATCGTGCTGAACGGCTCATTGGCGCTGATGATGGTGTACCCCGCCATCTGCATCACCTACGGGGTTGTCCGCTGCGTCCTCGTCTGGCGTGCCCGCAGCGAATGATCAACCGCATCCGTGAACTGCGCGGCGAACGCGGCTGGTCGCAGGCCGACCTGGCCGAGCGCCTGGACGTCTCGCGCCAGACGGTGAACGCCATCGAGACCGGCAAGTACGATCCGAGCTTGCCGCTGGCGTTCAAGATCGCGCGGTTGTTCGGTCTTTCCATCGAATCGATCTTCGAACCGGAACCGCAGGCGGCAACGCCGATGGTTTCGCGACATCCAATGGAGTGAGGGGAAAACACCCATGGCAATCAAAGGCCGAACCGCCTTTCGCATCGGCATCGTGGTCATCGCGCTGTCCGTGCTGGGCTGGAAGCACTTTCATCCGCAGACGAATGCGGCGCCCGATGGCGCTGCAACGGCCAGCGCGCTGGCCCAGGCACCGTCCGCGCCGGTCAAGCCGCAGACCTGGACGCTGGGTTCGCTCACGCTGACGCCCTGCGAATTGGGTCAACCCAACAGCGGGCTATCCACCGCCGCCTGGTGCGCGCCGTTCGAGGTGCCCGAGAATCGCGACGATCCGAACAGCCGCAAGATCCACCTCAAGCTCGCGGTGATCCGCAGCAGCGCGCAGGTCGCCAGCAAGGACATGCTGGTGATGCTGGCGGGCGGACCGGGTCAGGCGGCGACCGAATCGTGGCCGGGCGTGTCGGGCGCGCTGTCACCGCTGGTCCAGCATCGCCACGTGGTGCTGCTCGACCAGCGCGGCACCGGCGGTTCCAACCCGCTTACCTGCAAGGACGAAGGCGAGGGCACCGAAGGCGGTTCCGAAGACATCGACCTCAGCGCCGAGAGCCAGAAGCGCGAGACCGAGCGTTGCCTCAAGCAGCTTGAGGGCAAGGCCGACCCGCGCTACTACACCACCACCATCGCCGCGCAGGATCTGGAAGACGTGCGCAAGGCGCTGGGGTCGCCCACTTTCGACCTGGTGGGCGTGTCCTACGGCACACGCATGGCGCAGCAGTACGCGATGCGTTATCCCGCGGCCGTGCGCAGCCTGGTGCTGGATGGCGTGGTGCCGAACGAGCTGGTGCTGGGCCAGGACTTCGCGCCCGACCTGGAAGACGCGCTGAAGGCGCAGTTCGCGCAATGCGCGGCGGTAGAGGCGTGCCGCAAGCGCTACGGCGATCCGTATCAGACGCTCTATCAGTTGCGCGATGCGTTGCGCGCCAACCCGCACAAGGTGAGCTTCCGCGATCCGCAGAACTACCAGAGCGTGCAGCGCACGCTGAGCGAATACTCGCTGGCCAGCGTGGTGCGCATGTTCGCCTACTCGCCGCTCACCGCCGCACTGCTGCCGCTGTCCATCGACGCGGCGGCACACGGCGACGTCGGCCCGCTGCTGGGCCAGGCCAAGCTGCTTTCCGGCGACCTGTCCGACACCATGAACGGCGGCATGCAGCTGGCGGTGATCTGCAGCGAGGATGCCGACCTGCTGGTCCCGCGCGAAGAGGATGCGCACACCATTCTCGGTACGCGCATGGTCGACACGCTGCGCAATTCGTGCGCCGTGTGGCCCAAGGGCACGCGTCCGGCGGACTTCCATCAGCCGCTCAAAACCGACACGCCGGTGCTGCTGTTTTCCGGCCAGTTCGATCCGGTCACGCCGCCGCGCTACGGCGAGCAGGTGGCGAAGAACCTGCCCAATTCACGCCATCTCGTACTTACCGGCCAGGGCCACAACGTGATCAATGCCGGCTGCGCGCCGCAGCTGGTCAAGCACTTCATCGAAGATCTCAATCCCAAGGCGCTGGACGCTGCCTGTCTGGAGCGACTGCAGCCGACGCCGACGTTCATCGATTTCAACGGAGCGACGCCATGATCGAGGTAAGGGATTTGCACAAAGCGTTCGGCACCGTGAAGGCGGTGGACGGCGTCAGCTTCAAGGCACGCGATGGCGAGATCACCGGCCTGCTCGGTCCCAACGGCGCCGGCAAGACGACCACGCTGCGCATGCTCTACACCCTGATGACGCCCGACCGCGGCCAGGTGCTGGTGGACGGCATCGATGCCGCCCAGGACGCGCTGGCCGTGCGCCGCGAGCTGGGCGTGCTGCCCGATGCGCGCGGCCTCTACAAGCGCCTCACCGCGCGCGAGAACATCGACTACTTCGCACGCCTGCACGGCTTGCCCGAGGATCTGCTCGACAGTCGCCGCGAGGCCCTGGTGAAGGCGCTGGACATGGCCGACATCGCCGACCGCCGCACCGAGGGCTTTTCGCAGGGACAACGGGTGAAGACCGCGATTGCCCGCGCGCTCATCCACGATCCGCGCAACGTCATTCTCGACGAGCCCACCAACGGTCTCGACGTGATGGCCACGCGCGGGCTGCGCCAGTTCATGCAGCACCTGAAAAGCGAGGGACGCTGCGTGCTGTTCTCCAGCCACATCATGCAGGAGGTGGGAGCGCTGTGCGATCGCATCGTGGTGATCGCCAACGGACGCGTGGTGGCCGACGAGACGCCGGCTGCGCTGCGCGAACAAACCGGTGAGGCCAACCTCGAGGACGCCTTCGTGAAGATCATCGGCAGCGAAGAGGGTCTCGCCGCATGAACATGAAAACCGCCACGCCCATCATGCGCACCCGTGCCTTCGTCACGGTCTTCATGAAAGAGGTGCGCGAGAACCTGCGCGACCGGCGCACCATCACCAGCGCCTTCCTCACCGGCCCGCTGCTGGGGCCGATCATCATGGTGATGCTGCTCAACATCACCCTCAACCGGCAGCTGGACAAGGCCGAGAAGCCGCTGCCGGTGCCGGTGAGCGGCGCCGAATACGCGCCGAACCTGATCAACGCGCTGAAAGCCGAAGGCATCGTGCCGAAACCGGCCATCGCCAATCCCGAACTGGCCGTGCGCAAGCAGGACGCCGACGTGGTGCTGCGCATCTCGCCCGACTACGCCACCGCCTGGCGCAAGGGCGAAGCGGTGCAGGTGGAGTTGATCTACGACTCCTCGCAGCGTGATGCCAATGCTTCGGTGGATCGCCTGTCGAGCGTGGTCGAGACCTATGCGCGCCAGCAAGGTGCGATGCGCCTGGTGTCGCGCGGCCTGTCGCCCAGCACCGCATGGCCGGTGGTGGCCGCCAAGCGCGACCAGGCCACGGCGCAGGCGCGTGCGGCGTTGGTCTTCTCGATCCTGCCGTATTTCTTCGTGCTCACGGTGTTCATGGGCGGCATGTATCTGGCGATCGACCTCACTGCCGGCGAGCGCGAGCGCCAGTCGCTGGAACCGTTGTTCGCCAACCCGGTGCCGCGCTGGAAAATCCTCGCCGGCAAGCTCGGCGCGATCTGCACGTTCTCGGCGGCGAGCCTGCTGATCAGCCTGGTCGCCTTCGGCGTGGTGGGGCGTTTCGTGCCCACCGAAAAACTCGGCATGGAACTCAACCTCGGCCTGGGCTTCAGTGGCCAGGTGCTGCTGTTGATGCTGCCGCTGATCGTGCTGTTGGCAGCCCTGCAGTCGATGGTGGCTGCGTTCGCCAAGAGTTATCGCGAAGCGCAGATGTACGTGTCGCTGCTGATGTTCGTACCGATCCTGCCGAGCATCCTGCTCTCGACCATGCCGATCAAGGCACAAGGATGGATGTACGCCGTGCCGCTGCTGGGCCAGCACCTGGGCATCATGCAGCTGCTGCGCGGCGATGGCGTCACGCCTGAGCAGCTTGGCTTGTGCCTGATCGGCAGCCTGGCTGCGTCCGTGCTCGGCGTGCTGGTGACGGCGCGCCTGTATCAGTCCGAGCGGTTGGCGATTTCGGGGTGAGATCGCTGGCAGGGTTGCCTCAGTTCTGATAATTACGTCATTCCGGCCTGCGCCGGAATGACGGCCGGGAGAGGCATCGCCGAGTGAGTCTCGCGCTACCATGGGCTTTTCCTCCCACTAGGACACCCCATGCGCCGCCACCTGCTTGCCCTCAGTCTCGTCGCCGTCCTGGCCGGCTGCAGCTCGCACGACGACAATGCACCCGCTGCCGCCGCGTCCGCACCGTCGCCCGCCAGCAGTGCGACGGCGGTGCCGCCGCCGTCCACCGATGCCGACATCGCCGCGCAGCGCATGGCCAACTACGCCTCGGTGAAACTCACCGCCGATCTCTCCCAGTTCGACGACAAGCGGAAGCAGATGATCGCGCTGCTGATCGAGGCGGCCGACGTTACCAACGACATCTACTGGAAACAGTCGTGGGGCGACAAGGCCGCGCTGATGGCGCGCATTCCCGACGAGGTGACGCGCCGTTTTGCCGAGATCAACTACGGTCCGTGGGATCGCCTGGACAACGACCAGTCGTTCGTTGCCGGGGTCGGGCCGCGTCCCCTGGGCGCGCAGTTCTATCCGGCCGACATGACCAAGACCGAATTCGACCAGGCCGATCTCAAGGACAAGACCGGCCTGTACACGCTGCTGCGTCGCGATGCGCAGAACAAGCTGGTGACGGTGCCCTACCACGTGGCCTACAAGGCCGACCTGGAACGCGCGGCCGGGCTGTTGCGCCAGGCCGCCGATCTTTCGGCCGACAAGGAATTCGCCAGCTACTTGAAGAAGCGCGCCGATGCCCTGTTGAGCGACGACTATCGCCCCAGCGATTTCGCCTGGATGTCGATGAAGAACAATCCTGTCGACATCGTGATCGGTCCGATCGAAACCTATGAAGACCAGTTGTTCGGCTACAAGGCCAGCTACGAGAGCTACGTGCTGGTGAAGGATCAGGCGTGGAGCGCCAAGCTCGCGCGCTTCGCCAAATACCTGCCCGAACTGCAGCGCGAGCTGCCGGTGGACGACAGGTACAAGGCCGAGAAGCCCGGTGCCGACGCCGATCTCAACGCGTATTTCGCCGTGTACTACGCGGGCGATGCGAATGTCGGCGCCAAGACCATCGCCATCAATCTTCCCAACGACGAGGAAGTGCAGCTGAAGAAAGGCACGCGCCGCCTGCAGCTGGAAAACGTGATGCAGGCGAAGTTCGACAAGATCATGCTGCCGATTGCCAAGGAGCTGATCGTCGACGACCAGCAGTCGCACCTTACCTTCGATGCGTTCTTCGAGAACACCATGTTCCACGAAGTTGCGCACGGCCTGGGCATCAAGAACACGCTCAACGGCAAGGGCATGGTGCGCACCGCGCTGAAGGATCAGGCGTCGAGCTTCGAGGAAGGCAAGGCGGATATCCTCGGCCTGTACATGGTCAGCAAGCTGGCCGACAAGGGCGAGCTGGACAAGGCCAAGCTGACGGACAACTACGTCACCTTCCTTGCCGGCATCCTGCGCTCGGTGCGCTTCGGCGCCAGCGACGCGCACGCCAAGGCGAACATGGTGCGCTTCAACTTCTTCCAGCAGCAGGGCGCCTTCACCCGCGACGCGGCCAGCGGTCGCTATCGCGTCGACTTCGACAAGATGACCGCCGCGATGAACGCGCTTTCGGCCAAGCTGCTCGCCATCCAGGGCGATGGCGACTACGACGCGGCCAGGAAACTCACCGAAACCATGGGCAATGTCGACGCGACCCTGGCAGGTGACCTGAAGCGCCTGGACCAGGCGAAGATCCCGGTGGATGTCACCTTCGAGCAGGGCCTGGAAACGCTCGGCTTGTCCAAGCCGTAACGCGTCGATGCGGCGCATGAAGAAAACTTCATGCGCCGCCGATTGATCCTGCGCGGTGCTGGTCATAAAAAAGAGCGACTAACCACTCGCGCAGGGAGCATTGCCATGACGATGTGCAAGAGTCTGGTGTTGGGTTTGGCCGCAACCGCGTCGATCTGCACTGCCGGTGCAGCCTTGGCGGATAGCAACAAGGACGCGCAGGCCGCCCAGCGTCAGGCCTATGTGAAGTCGGCGGGCCAGAAGGTCACCGGCGTTCCCGAATCGGCCCGGATCACCAGCGTGGATCCGCTCGGCGATCACCGCGTGGCCTTCTATACCGTCGACGGTTCCCACAAAGACGTGTGGCTGGTCACCACCGACGCGGCATGCGACCAGCCGGTGCTGGCGGACGATCACATCGTCTCGCTCGAATCGGGCATCGCGCGCGAATGCCAGTCCGTAGCGATCCAGTCGGTCGACAAGCGCGAGCTAGGTTCGCGTCTGCACTCCCTGCCGCGCGATCGCTGGGTCTCCCCTGCGGACGCGAATCTGCACGCCACCGATCTGCGTTACGAGACCGCATTCCGCACCGAAGCGATGACCGATAGCGGCCGCACGAAGTAGCGTCACCAGCCTAAAGGTTCGGTTCACTGTGGGAGCGCACCCTGTGCGCGACACAACGGAGCCAGGGCTAGCCAACTCATCGTGGTGCGAGAGTTGCGATTCGGCGCTATACGAGCAGCGTTGCTGATGACAGCGTTCATTGTGGGAGCGCACTTGTGCGCGACGTATGCACATGGGTGCGCCGCTCCGTCAGGTTGTCGCGCACAAGTGCGCTCCCACAAGGGGTTCGCAGGAGTGCTGCCCTCGCTACGAGCTTGGCTCTTACAGAAGACACCATGGTCTTCCGATGTCGCATAACCTGCGGTGATGCAATCGTCGGAGCATGAAGCCACGCTACGGCTATCGCACTCTACGCGCCGGCCGCGTCTCCCTCCCGGGGCACATATATCTGCTCACGGCAGTAACGGCTTGCCGGCGTCCTCTGTTCAAAGATGTCGACCTTGCCCGTGAGGCATGTCGCTGCATCTACGAAGTCAGCCATTGGGGTGACGCATCGTTGCTGTGCTGGGTGTTGATGCCGGATCACTGGCATGGCCTGGTGCAGCTTGGCGACCGTGATGAAGTCACGACCGTTATGCGTCGCTTCAAGTCTGCGATATCAAGGCGACTACACTGTTCGCCCGCTGTCTGGGCTCCTGGCTATCATGATCGAGCACTTCGCCAGGACGATGACATCAAAGCAGTTGCGCGCTACATCGTCGCCAATCCGCTGCGTGCCGGTTTAGTCAGCCACGTGCTCGACTATCCCTACTGGGACTGCATCTGGCTGTAGTTCTGTTGTGGGATCGCACTTGTGCGCGACACTTGCGAGCGGATGTCTTGCTCCGTCAGGTTGTCGCGTACAAGTAAGCTCCCACAGGTCGGAGATCGCTCCTATTTAGGCGCCAAGTCCCGCATCATCATCTTCAGCTCGCGCCCGTCCGCCAGCGTCAGCGTCAGCGGCGTGCCCTCCGGCAGATGCATGCTCAGTTCGCGCAGTCTGCCGAAGCTCAGCTCGGCGGACGATTTCCCATTGGCCGCCATGATGGCGTCGCCCTGTTTCAGTCCGGCTTGTTGGGCGGGACTGCCGGGCATCACGTTGATGACCTTGAAGCGGTCCGGTTGCCCCTTGCTCTTTTCGGCGCGGAAGCCGGCCATGCCGTAGTGCCACACCGGTGCGGGGTTGCGCGGCATCAACACCATTTGCTGGCGGCGGTAGTCGAAGTGCACGTTGAAGCGGGTCAGCACGTCCTGGCCGATATTGCCCGCCTCGCTCGGATTGCCGGTGGCGCCGGCGTCGGTGCGGGTGAGCATGGCGGTCAGGTTGTCCAGGCGCTGCGTGCCCAGGGTGAGTTCTTTGGCGTGGGCGACATGGGCGGTGAACAGGCCGCCGACGCCGCCGGTGGGAATCGGCAGGCCCGCTTCATAGCGCGCTGCAATGCCGTTGCGTGTGGCCCATTGGGGGAACATGAGCAGGTAGCCGGCGTTACCGGTGTCGATGCCGAACATGCCGGTATGGCCGTCCAATTGCGCCTGCACCAGCGGCATGTCGTCGGTGAAGCGCAACGCTACCGCGTCGCCCTTCATCGCCGGCGGCGCCTCGCCCATGTCATAGGGCTTCAGATGCAATTGCTGGTGGTCGTTGTCGAAGGTGATGGCGAAACGCTCGAACATCTCCAGGCCGAGGATGCCGGCAATCGGCGTCTGCTTGCCGCGTTCGTAGAAGCTGAAGGGATAGGGCAGCACGGAATAGGTGAGGTCGCGCACGTGCGCATTGCCCAGCGCGGTGTCGTGCACCTTGGTGTAGGAGGTGCTCATGGTGCCGGAGCCCGAGCCGCCGCTCACGCCTTGCCCCTGGGTCTGGTAACCCATCTGCTTCGCCGCATCCGTGGTGAGGATCGCGTGGCCGCCCGTATCGAGGATGAAGGGCATCGGCGGACGTCCATCGATGCTCACATCGACCAGCACGATGCCGCCCTCGATGTGCATCGGTGTCACAGCGTCACGCGCGCCGTTGGCCATGCTCACGTCGCGCACCTTGCCGTCGGGGCGTTGCAGCTCGGCCTTGGGCACGCTGCTCAGCAGCTGGTAACGCTCGACCACATCGTCGCTCTCGCCATCGGCATTGCCAGCGAGGTTGGCGCGCGAACTGTTGATGCGAAACGGCAGCTGCAGTCCGTCCACGGCACGGTAGTCGCCATAGCGTTCGGTGGCGACCAGGAACGAGGTGGCATAGATCGCGCGATCCAGCCGATGCGTACCCGGGTCGATCCACAGCGTGACCAGGCGTCCGCCCGCGGGCGTGGCTTCCACGCGCTGGTAGGTATGGCCGTTATCCTGCGCATCGGGCAGCCGGCGATAGGTCACCGCCGACTGCGCATCGAGAAAGCCGAAGCGGCGCAGCCAGCTCTCGGTGACGGCCACCGTGCGTGCTTCGTCCGAATCCAGCGGATGGATCAGGCCGGTCGCGTCCTCGCGCCACTGCCCCCGAGCGTCGATGCCTCCTGCGCTTCCGAAAACCTCGTTGCGCGCGCGCGTGGCGTACTGGCCGGTGCGCAGGTCCACGGTGGCCTGCCAGGATCCGGTAAGTCCGTCGCTGGTCTCCTTGCCGGTGGCCTGCAGCGCGGCGACCTCGTTCCAGCGAGCGGCGCCATAGGCCTGGCGCATGCTGCCCAGCAGCGTGGCGCTGTCATCGGCGGAGGCGGCCAGGGCCTGGCTCAGCGCGCCGGCGAGCAACAGGCCAAGCAGGGGGCGGACAGGATGCAACATGGGGACACTCCTTGGTCGGGTGCGTCCATGGTCGATCCGGCCGCGCGTCCGGTCTAGCACGCGCGTGGCATATCAGCACGCGCGTTGCAGTCGATGCCGATAGTCACGGGGCGTCTCTCCCGTGATGCGCCGGAACACGCGGGCGAAATGGCTCTGGTCGTTGAAGCCGGTCATCGCGGCCACATCGGCGATGGAGCGGTGGGGTTCGGCCAGCGCCTTGCGCGCCAGCGCGATGCGCAAACCGCGCTGGTATTCGCCCACCGAGGCGCCCTTGGCGCGCTGGAAACTGCGCGCGAGATGCGAAGGATGCACGCCCGCCAGCGCGGCCAGTTCCTGCAGCGAGGGCGTGGCCAGCGGATCGTCGTGCAGGCGGTCGAGCACCTGCTGCAGCCACGCCGGCCGTCGCTCGTCGTCGGCGCGACAGGCCTGCGCGACCAGTTCCAGCACCGCCGATTGCAGGGCCAGCGCCGCGGCATCGTCGGTGGCGCGCAGTTCGCGGGCGATGCGGGCGAGCAGGCGGTCGGCGTCGGCCAGGCGCAACTGGCGATGTTCGCCGAGCAGGCGCGAGACGCCTTCGCCGGCCATGTCGGTAAAAAAGATGCTGATGCAGCGCGCGCCCTGCGGCCCGAACCGGTTGGCGTGCCGATGGCCTTGCGGATGCGTCAGCAACAAACCCGGCTGGCATTGAATCTCGGCGCCGCCCGATTGCTGCGTATAGCTACCCGCCGCCACCAGGCAGAGATAGGCGTCGTCGTGTTCGTGCAGCGGCAGCGCGCCGTCGCCCGCATACGGCGTCGCGGAAATCTGCAGGCCGCCCAGTTGCCGCAATTGCTCGGGCTGGCCGTAGTTGGTGCGTTGAAAATGCTGCATGGCTGACAGTCTAGGCCGCCGCCACCGCCGGGCATGTGCCGTCGGTCAGGCCGGGGCTCCGCCATTCATGCATGCGCGGCCTCGATATGGGCAGCTGCCCAGGCAGCGACGGCATCGGGATGTTCCAGGTGCAGATGATGGCCGCCGTCCAGGGGCGTCACCGCGATGTCGTCCACGCAGGCAGCGCGTGCCTGCATGAGAGGACCGGGCAGGTAGGGCGTATCGGGCCGGGCGAGCAGTAGGGCGGTGGGCGAGGCGATGCCGCGCAGGATCGCGCGCACCTGTGCTTCCGCCAGGCGGATCGACGAGGGGCGATTGACCCGCGCATCGCTGCGCCAATACCAGCCATGCTCGCTCTTGCGCAGGCCGCGCTCCACGATGGAACGAGCCTGCTCGGCGGGCAGCCCGCTGGCCATGGTGCGCGCGCTGATCGCCATGTCGATCGACGCAAACGCGCGCAGCGAGCGGCCGGTGGCCTCGCTCGCCATCGCATCGCGGAATTGCTGCAGGGTGCGTTGACCGTCGTCGGCGATGGGGCCGAGGCCCTCGATCAACAGCAGGCGATCGATGCGTTCGGGCTTGGCGGCCGCCACCATGGACGCGATGCCCGCACCCAGCGAGTGGCCGATCAGGTGAAAACGCGTGAGGCCCAGCGCATCGATCGCGCCCAACACCGTGCGCACGTAATCGACAAAGTGATAGTGCATGCCGGGCGGCAGATGATCGGAATGGCCATGGCCAGGCAATTCGAGCGCGATCACCTGCCAGCGTTCGGCCAGCAGCGGCGCGAGGCGGGCGTAGCTACCCGCGTTGTCGAGCCAGCCATGCAGGGCGAGCAGCGGTGGCGCCTGTTCGTCGCCCCACACCTGCGCGCTGAGGCGCAGATGCGGCAGTCGCACGTCGCGCTCGACCGGCGCGCTCACGGCGTGCTGTCGCCGCGCGGCGCGAAGTCCTTCCAGCCGCCGCCGTGGCGCATCACCAGCGCGGCCAGGCTGTCGACCTGATCGGGCGTGTCGTTGAGCGCGGGGATGTAGCGCAGCTCGCTGCCGCCCGCTTCGCGGAAGAAGTCGTTGTTCTGCATGGCGATCTC
Organism: Dyella kyungheensis; assembly: GCF_049913195.1. Taxonomy (GTDB): domain Bacteria; phylum Pseudomonadota; class Gammaproteobacteria; order Xanthomonadales; family Rhodanobacteraceae; genus Dyella; species Dyella kyungheensis. Next base: position 619,400 of record NZ_CP183983.1, read on the forward strand.
TTCGAGCGTTTCCAGGCAATCCACCGCGAAGCCGGGGCAGGCCACATCGAGCGTCTTCACGCCGCTGGCGGCCAGTTCGCGCACGGTGGCATCGGTATACGGATGCAGCCACGATTCGCGGCCCACGCGCGACTGGAAGCTCACCAGCATCTGCGATTCGTCCAGCGCCAGCCGCTGGCGCAGCGCGCCCGCGGTGGCCTGGCATTGGTCGAAATACGGATCGCCTTCGCGCACATAGCGTTCGGGAATGCCGTGGAAGGACAGCAGCAGCCGCTCGCCGCGGCCGCGCGTGGCCCAGTGCTGCTCGATGCTGCGGGCGAGCGCGTCGATGTGCGCGGGATCGTCGTGATAGTCGTTGATCAGGCGCAGCTCCGGCGGCCAGCGCAGCGACTGCATGGCCTCGGCCACGGCGTCGAGCACCGAGCCGGTGGAGGTGGCGGAATATTGTGGATACAGCGGCAGTACTAGTAGGCGACGCACGCCTTCGCGTTGCAGCCGCTCGATCTGCGACGGCACCGAGGGCTGGCCATAGCGCATCGCCAACACCACCCGTACCGGCTCCCTGCATGCCTGCGACAGCTTTTCCTGCAATCGCGCCGCCAGCGCCTCGCTACCCACGCGCAGCGGCGAGCCTTCGGGCGTCCAGATGCGCTGGTAGGCATGCGCCGAGCGGGCAGGGCGCACGCGCAGGATCACCCCGTGCAGGATCAACCACCACAGCCAGCGCGGGTAATCGATCACGCGTCGGTCGCCCAGGAACTGGGCCAGGTACGGGCGCACCGCCTTGGCCGTGGGCGCCTCCGGTGTGCCGAGGTTCACCAACAGCACTGCAGCCTGAACGGGAAGCTCTCGGGAAGTACCGGCAACGCCGGTATAGTCATCGCTGCGTGGCATCGTGGCTCTGGCGGATAAAACCGTCGCAAGTCTGCCACAAGCCGTCGAGGCTGCCGTGGCGAGGATCGCCGCAGGCCGCCCTGCCGAAGAATTCCAGCTGAAGGAGTCGTCCATGTTCAAAACATCGCTGCACCGTCTGTTGCTCGCCTCCGTGGTCCTGCTGCTGCCGGCAATGGCCGCGCACGCCGAAGACCCGCCGCTGGTGCGCGCCCAGAACGCCGTGCGCGTGTTGAACGAGATCATGGAGGCGCCGGACAAGTCGATCCCGACCGACCTGCTCAAGCAGGCCAAGGCGATCGCGGTGATCCCGGACCTGCTCAAGGTCGGCTTCGTCTTCGGCGGCCGCCGCGGCGAGGGCCTGATCTCGGTGAAGGGTCCGGACGGTACCTGGTCCAACCCCAGCTTCATCAGCATGACCGGCGGCAGCATCGGCTTCCAGGCCGGCGCCTCGTCCACCGACGTGATCCTGGTGTTCCGCACCCAGCGCGGCGTGGATAGCATCGTCAACGGCAAATTCACGCTCGGCGCGGACGCTGCCGCGGCCGCCGGCCCGGTGGGCCGCACCGCCCAGGCCTCCACCGACAGCGACTTCAAGGCCGAGATCTACTCCTATTCCCGCTCCCGCGGCCTGTTTGCGGGCGTGGCCCTGGACGGCTCCGCCCTGCGCATCGACTACGACGCCAACGAGGCCATCTACGGCAAGGGCATCACCCCGCGCCGGATCTTCGAGGGCGGCGTGGGCAACGTGCCGTCGCAGGTGGTCGATTTCAGGGATCGCCTTGAGGAGTACACTCAGCGATGATGTGGAGCGGCGGCGCGACGGCGTGACGGTTTCGTTCCGCCGCTACCATTTCCGAGGCCTGATTCAATGAGCATCACCCATCTACTTATCCTGCTGGTCGTTGTCGTGCTGATCTTCGGCACCAAGAAGCTGCGTAATATCGGAGGCGACCTGGGTGGCGCCGTCCGCGACTTCAAGAAAGGTCTGGACGGCGGCGAAGAAGCCCCCAAGCCGACCGATCCGAACGCGAGCCTGCGCGCCGATCCGCCGCCCGCCGGCCCCACGCAGACCCAGAACCAGCACGACACCACCGAACCGAAGTAAGGTCACGGCAGCGTCATGATCGAGATCAGCTTCGGCAAGCTGGTATTGCTCGCGCTTGTCGCGCTGATCGTGCTCGGCCCGGAAAAGCTGCCGCACGCCGCACGTACGGCCGGCGTGTTCATGCGCCGCGTGCGCACCGGCTGGGACAGCGTGCGCGCCGAAGTGGAGCGCGAGCTGCAGGTGGAGGAAATCCGCCGCCAGGCACGCGAGGCCGCCTCCAGGGCCGAAGCCGCCCAGGCCGAGCTGGACGAAACGCTGCGCAAGATGCGTCCGCAGGGCGGCGCCCCGTCGAACCCGCCGGCACCCGCGCCGGCGGCGCCGGAGCCGGCGACCGAGGCCGTTGCCACCGTTGAAACCAAGGACGTTCCGCATGGCAACGCCTGAGCTGGAAGGCCCGGGGGCCGAGGAGCTGGAACAGGGCCTGTTCTCCCATCTGATGGAACTGCGCACGCGCCTGCTGCGCGCCATCGTCACCGTGCTGGTGGTGCTGGGCGCGCTCATCCCGTTCGCCAACCGCCTCTACACCGAACTGGCGGCGCCGCTGGTGTCGCGGCTGCCGCAGGGCGCGCACCTGATCGCCACCGAAGTGGCCAGCCCGTTCGTGACGCCGCTGAAGCTCGCGTTCTACGCGGCGCTGTTCATCAGCATGCCGATGATCGTGTACCAGCTGTGGGCGTTCGTGAGTCCCGGCCTGTACCGCAACGAGAAGCGCCTGGCGCGTCCGTTGCTGGTGGCGGCGTTGTTCCTGTTCTACCTCGGCTGTGCGTTCGCTTATTTCCTGGTGTTGCCGGCCGCCTTCCGCTTCCTCACGGCGGTGACGCCGCAGGGCGTGGAGATGATGACCGACATCACGCATTACCTCGATTTCGTGATGCTGATGTTCTTCGCCTTCGGCCTGTGTTTCGAGGTGCCGGTGGCGGTGGTGATCCTCGCGGCCATCGGCGTGGTGAGCCTGGACCAGTTGCGCAGCAGCCGGCGCTATGCCGTGGTCGGTGCGTTCGCCATCGCCGCCTTCATCACGCCGCCGGACATCACCTCGATGATCATGCTGGCCGTGCCGATGTGCCTGCTGTACGAGCTGGGCATCCTGGCCGTGCGATGGCTGTTGCATCCGAAGGACGCGACGGCATGAGCGACCCGGCTGCCCGCATCGAGGAACTGAAGACCTCGCTGCAACTGCAGCCGCATGTCGAGGGTGGCCACTACCGTCGCTTTCATCCGTCCAAGGGCATGGATAACGGCGGCGTCCGCCAGGCGATGAGCGCGATCCACTACCTGCTCGAAGCCGGCCAGTGCAGCAGCTGGCATCGCGTGGACGCAGAAGAAGCCTGGCATTTCGTGGAAGGCGAGCCGCTGGAACTGCTGATCTACGACGCCGACCACAAGAGCCTGAGGCGCCACTGCCTGGGGCCTTTGGCCGCCGACGTGGATGCCATGGTGATCGTGCCGGCCCGCGCCTGGCAGGCGGCGCGGCCGCTGGGCCGTTACGCGCTGGTGACCTGCATGGTGGCGCCGGCATTCACCTATGACGGCTTCGAGATGCTCGAAGAAGACGCGCCCCTGGCCAGGCACCTCGCGGGCCTCGCGCCGGAGATCCCTGCGCCCTGAGCGCTTGGCCCCTTTGGGCGAGGGCTGCCAGAAGAGCGAGTTTTCAGAACGTACTGATGGTCTGCGTCGATGGGCCGCCCGATGATTGGGGACTTTTCCCATCAGGACGGCAGTTTCAACATGGATGCCCAGGTTTACAGCAAGTACCCGGTAAAGTGGCAAGAGCGTTTTGCGTTCCTGGATGCCCATGGCGCTCCCGGCACGTCGACCTACAAGGAAGCCTTCAAGGCGCTCCCCTTCATGCAGCGCATCAAGATCGGCAGCAGCATCCTGGCGTTCTTGTTTGGCCCGATCTACTTCTTCATTCTCGGCTTGTGGCGCAAGGCGCTGGTGGGGCTCGCGCTCACGGTTGCAAGCTTCGTCATCGCCTTCATCCTCTACGCCGTGTTGGGTCCGGAGAATCGAAGCGCCGACTTCATCAGCCGCATGCTGGGACTGGCGTTGACGCTGATCTACGCCGGCACCGCCAACTACGCCTACTACCTGAAAGAAGTGAAGGGCCAGGACAGCTGGAACTTCTTCGAGGGGCTGCGGATGTGAAGTCTCGTACGAGAAGAGGACGCAACGCCGCGCACGTCGCGACACGAAATACGATGCACCCAACTTCGCCCTCTGCCCGCAGGGTAGAGGGCGAAGTGAGTTCTTGACGCCAAAGAAAAAGCCGCCCAAAAGGCGGCTCTTTTTCCCGGACATCCGAGTCACTGCTTAAGCAGCGGATGGTACCTCTCAGTGCTTGCTAGGCGCCGCCGGCACCGGCGCCACCGCCGGCGAGCGATTCAACGCCAACCCCTTCAACACATTCAACGCCTGCGACAACGCATAGTCCTGCGTCGCCAGCTTGGCGTTCTCCGCGCTGCCATCGTTGTCGATGTCCTTGCCCAGCTTGGTGTCCTCATTGGCAAGGTGGTTCGGCAGGTCCGCTTCCGAACTCACCAGCACCGCCGCGCTGTCGGCCTTGTTGACGGCGAGGTCCGCCAGCGCGATGTCCGGCTTGATGCCCTCGGCCTGGATCGAGGTGCCGTTTGGCGTGTAGTAGCGCGCCGTGGTGATCTTCACCGCGTGGTCGTTGTCCAGCGGCAGCACCGTTTGCACCACGCCCTTGCCGAACGTGCGGCGGCCGACGATCAGCGCACGGCGGTTGTCCTTCAGCGCGCCAGCGACGATTTCCGCCGCCGAGGCCGTGCCGTTGTCCACCAGCACCACCATCGGCGCGCCGTTGAGCAGATCGCCGGAGTGCGCCTCGAAGCTGAGGTTGGAATCCTGCAGGCGCCCGCGCGTGGTGACGATGGTGCCGGAGTTGAGGAAATCGTCGCTCACGCCCACCGCGGCGGTGAGCAGGCCGCCCGGGTTGGAACGCAGGTCCAGGATGGCGCCCTTCTGCGGGCCGTTCTTGCGGATCAGTTCGCCCAGCTTCTTTTCCAGGTCCGGCGCGGTGTCGTCCTGAAACTGGCTGAGGCGGATATAGGCGTAGCCCGGTTCGATCTCGCGCGTCTTCACGCTGGTGACCGAAATCTTCTCACGCACCAGCGGCATGTCGATCGGCTTGTCGCTCTTCTCGTGCAGGATGGTCAGCGTGACCTTGCTGCCGGCGTCGCCGCGCAGGGCCTTGAACATGTCGTCGATGTTCTCCGGGTCCACCACCTTGCCGTCGATCTTCACGATGGTGTCGCCCGGCTTGATGCCGGCGCGCGAGGCAGGCGTGTCGTCGATCGGCGCGATGATGCGCAGCGTGCCGTCCACCTGCAGCACTTCGATGCCCAGGCCGCCGTACTGGCCGGTGGTGTCCTCGTTGAGTTCGGCCAGGCCGTCCTTGTCGAGGTATTCGCTATGCGGATCCAGGCCGCTGAGCATGCCGCTGATGGCGGCCTTCATGATGGTCTTGTTGTCCACCGGCTCCACATAGGCCTGGCGGACGATCTCATAGACGCGGCTGAAGTTGCGCACATCGTCCAGGTCCACGCGGTCGGGCACGGAGGAGGCGGCGGCAGGTGCGCTGTCGGCCGGCTTCTTGGCGGCGCTCTGCGCGGGCGCGGTCTGCGCCTGCGCCAGCGGTGCCGCCAGCAGCAGGACGGCCAGGCTCAAAGTGGAAAACCGCATGGATGGGGAACTCCGGTGTAGCGGTGGGGGCGTGCCCGGCGGCGGGCTGCGTTGCCGCTTTGACCGCCGGATGTCGCCAAAATTCAACACAATACGTAGGTTAGCCTGCGACGCTGCGTAGGTGGCGTCAATCGGATCAACCTTTCTTGCCCAGCCAGGTACGCGGGTCCACCGGCTGGTTGTTCTGGCGCAGCTCGAAGTACACGCCGGTATTGACGCCGGTGGGCGCGCTGGCCGTGCCCACGGCCTCGCCAGCCGTGATCTGGTCGCCCACGCCGTGCAGGACCGTCTCGTTGTTGCCGTACATGCTCATCCAGCCACCGCCGTGGCTCACGATGACCAGCATGCCGTAGCCGCGCAGGAAGGCCGCATAGACCACCCGTCCCGGCGCCACCGCGCGCACTTCGCTGCCGCCCGGCGCCTTGATCAGCACGCCGCTGCCGTAGCTGTTGACCACGCCGGCGGCCGGCCAGGGCAGGTTGCCGCGGATGTTGGCCAGGCCCTTGCCTGCCGGCGGGGCGACCTTGCCTTCGCTGGCCTTGGCGGCGCGCTCGGCTTCGCGGGCGGCTTCGTCGATGGCTTTCTGCAGCGTGGCCACCAGCGAGTTCAGCGAGGCTTCGTTCTGCTTGAGGGCAGCCAGCTTGCCGGCCTGGTCCTTGTACTGAGCGTCGGTGTCGGCTACCAGCCGGGCCTGGCTGGCGCGCTGCTGTTCCAGCGCCTTGGCCTGGTTCGCGCGCTCGGCGCGGGCCGCCTGCAAGGCCTGCTGCTGGGCGGTGATCTGGGTTTCCAAGTCCTGCAGCTTGGCCAGGTCGCCCATCAGCTGCTGTACGCGGGCCACCCGGTCTTCCTGGAAATACTTCGAATAGGCCAGCGCCTGGGCGATGCGGGCCACGTCGTCGTCGCCCATCAGCAGGCGCAGGTCCGAGCCCTGGCCCAGCGCATAGGTGGCGCGCAGCAGGTCGGCGATGGCGGCCCGCTGGCCTTCCAGGTTCTTCTGCAGCTCGGCGCGCTGGGCCTGCAGGTCGGCCAGCTCCTTCTGCTTGGCCGAGAGCTGGCTGTCGGTCTCGCGCACGGCCTTGGCCGCGCTGGCCACCGCATTGGCCTGCTTGGCCAGCTCGGCGGTGGCGCTGTCGCGCTTGGCGGCCGTCTCGGCCTGCTCCTTGGCCAGCGCCTCCATCTTGCTGCGCACGTCCGAGAGCTTTTTCTGCGCCTCGGCCTGCTCGGCCTTGGTCTTGCTGTCCTGCAGCGCCCAGGCCGGCTGGGCCGCGATGGCGAGGGCGAACGCGCCGGTCAGGGCGCAGGCAACGGGGCGGGCACGACGGAGTGGTATGGGCATCGGCCAATTATCACAGAGCGCGGTGATGGCGCGCGAGCGGGTCTGCGTCGCCCGTTCAATCCGGTCATGTGCTCTTCATCGCAGCGGTCGTGCGATCACTGGTATGCCCGTGACAACGCCCTTCTGTGGGAGCGCACTTGTGCGTGACAAGCGCATCGGTGCACCGAGTCGCGCACAAGTGCGCTCCCACAAGAATCTTCTGCGTGCAAAACGCTTCCATCTGAAACTTTCATTTGGACGTAAAGATGTCTTTGACGCGACGCACCAATATGTGTTTTAGTCGAACCACACTATGGACGCGTGGCAGCGGTGCTTGTTGGCACCGTTGGGACGACGCGTCCGCAACCATCGGCCGGGGAGGCAAGATGGCGCAGGCAGGTCCAGCGACGCTTTACGACGCTGCGTTCGAGCACGACAGCTGCGGTTTCGGTCTGGTCGCACAGATCGACGGGCGCGCGAGCGCATGGGTAGTGGACACCGCATTCGCAGCGTTGGCCAAACTTTCCCATCGTGGCGGCGTGAATGCCGACGGCGTCAGCGGCGACGGCTGCGGCGTGCTGTTCCATCGTCCGCGGGTCTGGCTGAAAGCACTCGCTGAAGAAGCAAGCATCACCGTGGGCGAGCGTTTTGCCGCTGGCGTGGTGTTTCTCGATCCGCACGGCAATGACGCCGCGGCATCGACCTTCGAAGACCATCTGCGCGAAGAAGAACTGCGCGTCGCCGGCTGGCGCGATGTCGCCGTGAATGCCGAAGCCTGCGGCCCGCTCGCCGCGGCGGCCAGGCCGCGCGTGCGCCAGGTGTTCGTGGAACCCGCGGCATCGATGGACGATGGCGCGTTCGAGCGCGCACTGTTTCGCGCGCGTCGTCGCGCCGAAACGGCGCTGGTAGCCGACGAGCATTTCTATGTGGTCACGCTGTCCGCGCAAGTGGTCGGCTACAAGGCGATGGCGGCGCCCGGCCGCCTGCGCGAGGTGTTCGCCGATCTCACGCATCCGGCATTGAGCGCCGATGCGGTGGTGTTCCATCAACGTTTTTCGACCAACACCACGCCGCAGTGGCGGCTGGCCCAGCCGTTCCGCCTGCTGGCGCACAACGGCGAGATCAACACCATTCGCGCCAATCGCCGCTGGATGCAGTCGCGCGAATCGATCCTGCATTCGCCGTTGCTCGATCTTTCCGACATCGGTCCGCTGGTACGCCAGACGGGTTCGGATTCCGAAAGCCTCGACAACGCGCTGGAGGTGCTGATCGCCGGCGGTCTCGATCTGCTGGCGGCGATGCGCGTGCTGGTGCCGCCGGCCTTCGCCGCGCGCGAGGGCATCGACGAAGACCTCGCGGCGTTCTACGAGTATTACGCGCTGCACAGCGAGCCCTGGGACGGTCCGGCCGGCCTGGTGATGTGCGATGGCCGCTATGCCGCCTGCACGCTCGACCGCAACGGCCTGCGTCCCGCACGCTGGGCGCTCTCGGCCGACAGCCATCTGATCGTCGCTTCCGAAGCGGGATTGTGGGATGTGCCGTCGTCGCAGGTCATCGCCAAGGGCCGGCTGGCACCGGGCGAAATGATCGCCGTGGATCTGCAGCAGCACCGTCTGTTGCGCGATGCCGACATCGACGACATCAACCGCAAGCGCGCGCCGTTCCGCGACTGGCTGCGCGCCGGCGTGAGTTACCTGGAATCGGATCTGATCGATCCGTCGCTGGCCGCCGAGCCGCTGCCGGCGGACGAACTGCATCGCTACCAGAAGCTGTACGGGCTCTCGCGCGAAGAACGCGAGACCGTGCTCAAGGCGATCGTGGAACTGGAACAGGAAGCGACCGGATCGATGGGCGACGACACGCCCATCGCGGCCATGTCGCGCCAGGTGCGCCCGTTGTTCGACCGCTTCCGCCAGGGCTTCGCGCAGGTGACCAACCCGCCGATCGATCCGCTGCGCGAAAAGCTGGTGATGTCGCTGGTGACCCAGATCGGTCCCGAAAGCAACGTGTTCGATCTCACGCCGGAAAACGCCAAGCAGATCCTGATCAACTCGCCGGTGCTCTCCCAGCGCAAGTTGCGCCAGCTGCTCGGCTTGCCGCAGTTCGTCGGCACGCCGCGCTTCGACCTGATGTATGCGCCTGACGAAGGCCTTGAAGCGGCGCTGCGCCGTCTCTGCAGCGACGTGGAAAAAGCGGTGCGCGAAGGCTGCCAGCTGGTCTTCCTCAGCGACCGCTATCCGCACAAGGACCTGCTGCCGATCCACTCGCTGCTGGCGGTGGGCGCGGTGCATGCGCACCTGATCGACAAGGCCTTGCGCTGCCAGTGCAACATCCTGGTGGAGACCGCCACGCCGCGCGATCCCCATCAGTTCGCCTGCCTGCTCGGCTTCGGCGCCACCGCGATCTATCCCTGGCTGGCCTATCAGAGCCTGTTCGAGCTGGGACGCGAAGGCCATATCGCCAGCGACCGTTTCGAGATCGGACGCAGCTACCGGCGCGGCATCCGCAAAGGCCTGCTGAAGATCCTGTCGAAGATGGGCATCTCCACCGTGGCGGGTTATCGCGGTGCGCAGCTGTTCGAGATCGTGGGGCTGGCGCCCAGCGTGGTGGAGCTGTGCTTCCCGGGCACGCCGTCGCGCATCGGCGGCGCGGCGTTCGCCGAACTCGAGCACGACCAGCAGCTGCTGGCGGCGGAAGCGTGGAGCGATGCGTTGCCGCTGCGCGCGGGCGGTCTGTACAAGTTCGTCTACGGCGGCGAATACCACATGTACAACCCGGACGTGATCGGCACGCTGCAGAAAGCCGTGCGCACGGGTAACCCCGGCGACTACCGCGCCTACGCGAACGCCGTCGACCACCGTCCGCCGTCGGCGCTGCGCGATCTGCTGGCGCCGCGTTCGCTGGGCGATGCGATTCCCATCGAGCAGGTGGAGTCGGCGCAGGACATCCTGCGTCGCTTCGATTCGGCCGGCATGTCGCTGGGCGCGTTGTCGCCCGAAGCGCACGAGGCGCTGGCGATCGCGATGAACCGGCTCGGCGCGCGCAGCAATTCCGGCGAAGGCGGTGAAGATCCCGCCCGCTACGGCACCGAGAAGATGTCGAAGATCAAGCAGGTCGCCTCCGGCCGCTTCGGCGTCACGCCGCACTACCTGGTCAACGCCGAAGTGCTGCAGATCAAGATCGCGCAGGGCGCCAAGCCCGGCGAAGGCGGCCAGCTGCCAGGCCACAAGGTGGACAGCACCATCGCGCGGTTGCGTTATGCCAAGCCCGGCATCGGCCTGATCTCGCCGCCGCCGCACCATGACATCTATTCCATCGAAGACCTGGCCGAGTTGATCCACGACCTCAAGGAAGTGAATCCCGACGCGCTGGTTTCGGTGAAGCTGGTCAGTCACGCGGGCGTGGGCACGGTGGCGGCCGGCGTGGTGAAGGCGGGCGCGGATCTGATCACCGTCAGCGGTCACGACGGCGGCACCGGCGCCAGTCCGCTGACTTCGATCAAGTACGCGGGCACGCCGTGGGAGCTGGGCCTGGCCGAAACGCAGCAGACGCTGCGTCGCAATGACCTGCGCGGGCGCGTGCGCCTGCAGACCGACGGCGGTTTGAAGACCGGCCTGGATGTGATCAAGGCCGCGATGCTGGGCGCCGAGAGCTTTGGCTTCGGCACCGGCCCGATGGTGGCGCTGGGTTGCAAGTACCTGCGCATCTGCCATCTCAACAATTGCGCCACCGGCGTGGCCACGCAGCATGCCGTGCTGCGCAAGGAACACTTCATCGGCTTGCCCGAAATGGTGATGAACTATTTCGGTTTCCTCGCCGAGGATGTGCGTTCCCACCTGGCCATGCTCGGCGCACGCAGCCTGGACGAGATCATCGGCCGCGCCGATCTGCTGGAACAGGTGCAAGGCACCACGCCGGTGCAGCACAAGCTGGATCTTGCGCCGCTGCTGGGATCCGGGGCATTGGCCGGCAACGTCGACTTCGCTTGTACGCTGCCGCGCAACCCGATGCGCGACGCCGCCGCACTGGCGACACGTATCGATGAGGCGACGCGCGACGCTGTAGCCAGCAAGGCCGGTGGCGAGTTCGCGTTCGAGATCGCCAATACCGACCGCGCCATCGGCGCGCGCCTCTCCGGCGAAGTGGCGCGTCGTCACGGCGACCACGGCATGGATGAACAGCCCATCCTGCTCAAGCTCAGCGGTTCTGCGGGCCAGAGCCTTGGTGCGTGGAACGCGGGCGGCGTACACATCGACCTGATCGGCGAGGCCAACGACGGGGTCGGCAAGGGCATGGCGGGTGGCCGCATCGTGGTGCGTCCGCCGGGCGATTCGCCGTTCGCCAGTCACGAGGCGTCGATCATCGGCAACACCTGTTTGTACGGCGCCACCGACGGCGAACTGTTTGCCGCGGGCCGCGCAGGCGAGCGCTTTGCCGTGCGCAACTCCGGTGCGCTCGCCGTGGTCGAGGGCGCGGGCGATCACTGCTGCGAATACATGACCGGCGGTGTCGTCGCCGTGCTCGGCAAGGTGGGGCTGAACTTCGGTGCCGGCATGACCGGCGGCTTTGCCTACGTGCTCGATATCGAGCGCAGCTTCGTGGACTGCTACAACCACGAGCTGGTGGACATCCTGCGCATCTCGCCCGAGGGCATGGAGCACTACATGCAGCACCTGCGCTCGCTGGTGGTGCGCCATGTGGAGCTGACGGGCAGCGACTGGGGGCGCCGCATCCTCGCGGACTTCCGCGGCCTGCAATACAAGTTCTGGCTGGTGAAGCCGAAGGCCGCGAGTCTTTCCGCGCTGGCGGAAGAACTCAGGAGCGCCGCATGAGCGCAGACTCCAAGACCTTCCAGTTCCTCAACGTGCAGCGGCAGACGCCGCGCACCGTGCCCGTGTCGATCCGCGTGCTTGGCTATGGCGAGATCTCCGGCGATTTCGGCGCGCAGCAGGCAGGCACGCAGGCGGAGCGCTGCATCGATTGCGGCAATCCGTATTGCGAGCACGAATGCCCGGTGCACAACTACATTCCGAACTGGCTGAAGCTGGTGCAGGACGGCCGCCTGATGGAGGCGGCCACGCTGATGCACGAAACCAACCCTCTGCCGGAAATCTGCGGGCGGGTCTGTCCGCAGGATCGTCTGTGCGAAGGTGCGTGCACGCTGGAGCAGACCGCGTTCGGTGCGGTGACCATCGGCAGCATCGAGCGCTGGGTGACCGACGAGGCTTTGCGCCTGGGCTGGAAGCCCGACCTTTCCGCCGTGCACGAGACGGGCAAGCGCGTGGCCATCATTGGTGCGGGCCCTGCCGGCCTGGCCTGTGCGGATCGGCTGCGCCGCGCGGGCATTGCCGCCGATGTCTATGACCGTCAAAGCGAGATCGGCGGCCTGCTCACCTTCGGCATTCCGCCGTTCAAGCTAGACAAGGGCGTGGTGCGCACGCGCCGCCAGTTGCTGGAAGGCATGGGTGTGCGCTTCCTGCTCAATCGCGAGGTCGGCCGCGACATCGAATTCGGCCAGTTGCTGGACGAATACGATGCGGTGTTCGTGGGCACGGGTGCCTACACCTATGTCGATGCACAGCTGCCGGGACGCGAGCTGCACGGCGTGCACGACGCGTTGCCGTTCCTCATCGCCAACACCGAGCGCCTGCTGCGCGATGCCGCCATCTCGCCGTCGTTCGATTTCCGCGGCAAACACGTGGTGGTGCTGGGCGGCGGCGACACCGGCATGGACTGCAACCGCACCGCCATCCGGCTCGGCGCCGCCAGTGTCACCTGCGTGTATCGCCGCGACGAGGCGAACATGCCGGGCTCGGCGCGCGAAGTGGGTTACAGCCGCGAAGAGGGGGTGAACTTCCTCTTTCAGCGGCAACCGCTGGAAATCCTCGGCGGCGCGCGCGGCAACGTGCGCGGCGTACGGGTGATGGAGACGGCGCTGGTCGACGACGGCACCGGACGCCTGCGTCCGCAGAACGTGCCCGGTACGGAATATGTGATCGATGCGGACGTGGTGATCCAGGCATTCGGCTTCCTGCCCAGTCCGCCGGATTGGCTGCGATCGCACGGCGTGACCCTGGACAAGACGGGGCGCGTGATTACCGGCGCTAAAGGCGCGCTTCCGCTGCAGACCAGCCATCCGCAGATTTTTGCCGGTGGCGACAACGTGCGCGGTGCGGACCTCGTGGTGCGTGCCGTCTATGACGGTCGCGAAGCGGCGGCATCCATCGTGCGCATGTTGCAGGAAGTGGATTCGCCAGCCTTGGCGCACGCCTGACCGTGTAGCCGCATTTGTGGGAGCGCACCCTGTGCGCGACGCCGTTTGCCCCGAGGTCCGGGCAGTCGCGCACAGGGTGCGCTTCCACAATGATAGACCGATGTAGCGCGGCGTAACGAGGCAATGCGACACTGCGCGCCGACGTCGTTACGGAGCACCACCCATGCGTCTCGGCCTTGCCGCCAACCAGCTTCACCACGCCCATGCCAACGCGGCCTTGTTCCGTTGGCTGCACGAGTGCGAGGTGGGCATCCGCGAACTCGAGCTTGGGCTGCATGCGGTGGGACGCACCTATGACGCCATTCATCGTGCGGGTTATCTTGATCGCTATCTGCCGCTGCGCCGCTATCCCTACGGCCGCGAGGGCGGCCTGATGAAGCTGGTCGCCGAAGTGGTCGGGCTGGGGGATGACCGCGTGCTCGACGGCGCCATCTATCTCATCGATCCGGTCGATCCGTCCTCGATCTTTCCCGAGGCGATCGCGCTCAAACGCCAGTGCGTGATCCACGGCAAGCCCTTCATCTCCACCGTGGCCACCGCGCGCGACTGGATCGAAATGGAGCGTATCCACGCGGGCCTTGCGCCGGATTCGGGTGCCAATGTCTTCCACGATCTCGAAGCGCAGACGCTGGCGTTGATCGCGCACGATGCCATGAAGCCGCAGATGCTGGCCTACGCGGCGGAGCACTTCGATGTGCTGTCGCGCTTTGCCCATCGCGTGGGTACCGGCACCACCGGCCAGCGCCTCAACGAGCTGGCGTGGAGCCGCGGCTGGCCTTTGGATACGCCGTGGGTGGAGCGCTATCAGAGCGGCCCGATGGGAGGCGACGCGCAGATCGCCGACCTGGTGCTCGAACGCCGCTGCCAGCGCGCGATCTTCTTCGAGGACCCGCACGTGGCGCGTCAGCATGAAGCCGACATCCAGCTGCTCGAACGCGCGGTGACCACGCGTACCGATCACGCCGTGTGCATGACCACGCCCAAGGTCGCCGCGCGCTGGGCCGCCGCCGTGGTGTTGCGCGCCAAGGCCTGAGCGACGAAGGCGGGTGCATACTGTGCGCCTGCCGTAGTGGAGAACACCCATCCATGTGTGTGATTGCTTTTGCCTGGCATGCGCACCCGCGCTGGCGGCTGGTCTTGATCGGTAACCGCGACGAGTTCCACGCGCGGCCCAGCCTCCCGCTCGCGCGCTGGAACCAGCCCGCGATCATCGCGGGCAAGGATCTGGAAGCGGGCGGCACCTGGCTGGGCGTCACCGATGATGGCCGCTGCAGCGTCGTGACCAACGTGCGCGATCCGCGCGATCCCCAGCTGGGACGGTCGCGCGGGCTGTTGTCGCTCGATTACCTGGCGGGCGACGAGGATGCGGTGACGCATGCCGAAAAGCTGCTGCGCACCGCGGCCGACTATCGCCCGTTCAACCTGCTGACGTTCGATGCGACGCACGCGTTCTACATCGGCAACCGCCCCGATGCGCGCGCGCAACTGGTGGAAGCGGGCGTGCACGGTCTCTCCAACGCGGACTTCAACACGCCGTGGCCGAAAACGCGGGCGCTGATGGAACATCTGCGCGACTGGATCGAGGCGGGGCACGACGACGAATTCGCACCACTGTTCGCCGCGCTCGCCGATCCCCACGGCTATCCCGACGATCAGCTGCCGGATACGGGCGTCGGGCTGGAGCGCGAGCGCTGGCTGTCGTCCGCCTTCATTCGCGGCGAGCGCTATGGCACGCGTGCGAGCACGGTGGTCGCCATCGGCCATGACGGTCGCGGGGTGGTGGTAGAGCGGCGCTTTGGGCCCAACGGCCATGAAGACGGCGAAACGGCGATGCCGTTCCTGCCCGTGTGACCGGCGCACACCCCTGTGGGAGCGCGCTTGCGCGCGACAACCTGACGGAGCGGAATTCCCAATCGGCGCAGTCGCGCACAAGTGCGCTCCCACAAGGGAGCGGTTATTCCCCGGACTTCTCGGGAAACTCGCCGTCCACATAGAACCAGCGGCCGTCCTCGCGCACGAAGCGGCTGACCTCATGCATGCGCTGCGCCTTGCCGCCACCGAGGCGAAGGCGGGCCACGAACTCGACCACGGCGTGGTCGCCGTCGCTCTCATGCCGCTTCACCGTGAGGCCGAGCCAGGTCGGCGCGGGCTGTTGCGCACCCAGCTTCAGGTGTGCCGGCCGTGTGCTGTGGTGCCAGCTGGCCAGCAGGTAATCTTCGCGCTTGAGCACGTACGCACTGTAACGGGAGCGCATCAGTTGCTCGGCCGTGGCGGCTGCCGCGCCCTCGTGCAGCAGGCCGCAGCAGCGGGCGTAGCCGTCGTTGTTGCCGCACGGGCAGGGAGTGAGCGTGTCGATGGCTTGAACGTAAGGGCGCATGGCAGGTCGCGGGCGCGGCAGGGGCGCCCTCTGATGCGCATCCTGACGCCATCGCGCCGAAAATGCCAATGCTGGGATGGCCCGCTTCAGCGAGTCCGCTGCCAGATCCGCAGGCGATTGTTGGCGGGCATGGTCACGTCGTCGATCAGCTCAAAACCGGCCGCTTCGGCCAGCGCATCCACTGCCTCGGCATCGCGGATGCGCATGTGCTCGCCGCGCGCCTGCAGCCAGTCGTCGAACGCGGCATTGCTCTCGCTGGTGTAGCGGCCGTCGTAGTTGAACGGGCCATAGATGGCGAGCTTCGCGTCGGCCGTGGTCACCCGTCCGAGCTGCTGGAACAGTCGTTCCACCTCGCCCCAGCTCATGATGTGCAAGGTGTTGGCACTGAACACGGCATCGTGGCCGCCGGCCGGCCACGGGCCGCTCACGTCCAGCACGAACGGCGCCGGCGTATTGGGAAGCGCGGACTCATCCAGCCATTGGCGGATGCCCGGCAGGTATTCCGGGCGATCGGTGCACTGCCACTGCAGATGCGGCATGGCCGCCGCGAAATGCACCGCGTGCTGCCCCGTGCCGCTGCCGATCTCCAGCACCTGCCGGCGATCGGCAAAGTGATTGCGCAACACCTCCAGGATCGGATCGCGGTTGCGCTCGCAGGACGGGGCGCTGGGCTTATCCACTCAGGCCGGGCGGCCGCGCAATACGCGCGCAGGCAACATCAGCATGGCGCCGAGGAACGCGAACACCGCGCCCACGGTGATACCCACCAGCCGGAACGGCAGCATCAGCAGCCACACGATCGGGTACAGCACCAGCGCAATCAGCGCGAGCGGCCAGCAGAACACCAGCAGCAACAACCAGAGCAGGAAGCCGACCATCGCGAGATCCTCATGCCGGAAATGGCGCCACTCTAGCGCAGCCCAGGTTACGGGCGTAGATGACTGATTTCACCCCATCGGGTTCACGCCGATCAGCCATGCGTGCAGCCACCAGGCGAATACCACCCAGCCCACTGCGCCGGCCGTCACGGCGATGACATCGCCCTTCACGGTGCCGGCCGGATAGACCACGCCGTCGGCGCGATCGCGGCGACGCGCGCTGACGAAATCCACCGTGGCCCACAGCAGGAAGGCGCCGAACAGCACGACGTCATGCAGCATGCCGGTGGCCAGCAGATGGCCGAACGCCCACACCTTCACCCCCGCGAGCATGGGATGGCCGAGCTTGGCCTTGAGATGATTGGCGGGCACATACGCCGCCGCCACCAGCACGAACGCCAGCAACGTGAAGAGGGCGTTGAGATGGCGCAATCCCATCGGCGGCACGTACAACACCACCGGCTGCTGGCGGGCGAGTCCGAAGCCGTAGACGATCAGCACGAAGCCGGCGATGGACAGGAGCGAATAAAGCCCTTTCCAGCGCATCTCACCAAGACGTGCGCGCTGCTGTGTGCGCCAGTCGTTGTCGAAGATGCGGATGGAATGAACGCCGAGGAACAGCACCAGGCCAAGCAGGAGGAGCGCCATGAGGTCACCTTGGTGGGCAGGGTGTGCCGATCATGGCATGCCTCGCGCCAACAGGCTCTCAGCCGTGCGGAGTCACGCAGGCAAGCAGGGCCTTGGCGCCTTCGTGCAGCTCGACCGGGTTGCCATCCGGTTGCCACGCATCGCCTGCGCTGAGCGGCCCGGCAAGCGTATCGGCGGTGCCCTGGGCGAGATAGAGCAGCACGCAGTCGGCAGGCACCAGGTGACTGCCCGGCCCGGTCAACAGCTCGACCCGACCAGCGGCCTGGGTACGCCGCACCATCAGGTTGAAATCGCGCGTGCCGCCACCGGCCATTTCCACATCCACCCAGGCTTCGCCGGCGAAGGCGAACGGCACCAGCGGCATGGTGAGCGCGTGCCGCTGCTTGCCGTCGAGCGTCATGATGAAACCGGCGCCGTCGAGCAACACGATCTGGCGATCGATGCCGGGAAACGTGGAGAACGGCGAGGCGCTGTTCACTTCGGCCACGCTGATGCGCCAGACGAAATCGTCGCTGGCGTCGGCCGGAAAACGCGCGATTTCGCGCGTGACGCCCATGCCGTTCTTCCACGGCTGGGGCGGCATGTCGGTGGCGCGAATGATGCGGCTCATGCGACTTTCTCGATCACCCGGGTGAAGGGAGGCAGCGCCCGCAGCATGCGTTCGCCGTACCGCTTGAGTACCACGCGACGGTCGAGCAGCACGATGCGGCCACGGTCGGTTTCGGTGCGGATCAGGCGGCCGCAATACTGCGTGAGCAATCGGGTCGCTTCGGGCACGGTCACTTCGATGAAGGGATTGCGGCCGCGCGATTCCAGCCATTCCGCGTAGGTCGCACCGACCGGATCGGTCGGCACGGCAAACGGCAGCTGCGTGATCACCACCGTTTCGCACAGCTTGCCCGGCAGATCCAGGCCCTCGCCGAACGAGGCGAGACCGAACAGCGTGCTGCCTTTGCCCGCTTCGACATCGACGATATGTTCGGCAACCAGTTGCGCCTTGCCCAGCGAGCCCTGCGCACGCACCTTGCGTACGTGCTCGATGGGCAGCTTCTGCAACACCCGATCGAGCTTCATGCGCGAGGTGAACAGCACCAGGTTGCCGGCATTCCAGTCGAGGTTGTCGGCCAGCCAGTCGCAAATTTCCTGCGTGTGTTCTTCGCGTGCATCGGGAAGCGAGCGCATGGCGGGCACTTCAAGGCGCGCCTGCGTGGCGAGATCGAAAGGCGACGGCAGGCTCAGCGTGATGGAATCATCGGGCAGACCCACCGCGTCGGCGAAGCCGCGGAAATTGCCGCCCGCACTCAGCGTGGCCGAAGTCATCACCACCGCGCTGGCGTTGCCCCAGAGAATGCTGCGCAGCAGGCCGCCCGCGGACACCGACGAGGCGTGGCAGATCAGTTGCTGGTCGTTGCTCAGGGTGACCCAGCGCGCCAGCGGCGGCGTGTTGTCGCCATCGGTCGCGGACCACGCGCGCCAGGTGCGCACCTGGCGATCGATGCGCTCAAGCGCCATGCCCAGTTCGCGCGACAAGGCTTCGTGCGTGGGACCGGTCTCGGTCATTTCCAGCACGGCGCGCCGCACAGCGCCGATCCAGCGTTCCACCTCGCCAGTGAACACATACAACGCACGCGCGTGCTCCACCCACGCCTCGGGCAGCTGGCCGAGCGAGCCGCGATACATCGGTTCCTGATCGTCGGGCGAGGGAAGCCAGCTGAGGCGGATCTCCCGCTCAAGCTCTTCCAGGCTGTTGCTGAGTTCCTGCAGTTTCTGATCACCGGCATCCAGCGAGAGCTTGCCGATCACTTCCTTGTCGGTGAGCGAATAAGCGGCGTGGATCTGTCGGCCGAGGCGGCTAAGTTGGCGTGTCGCCGTGCTCATATAGACCTCGGCGGCGCCGCGATCGATCGCCTTCGACGGCACGTGGTGGCCTTCGTCGAAGATGTAGAGCGTTTCGTCCGGCTTGGGCAGGATCACGCCACCGAAGCCGTCTTCTTCGCGCGGCATGGTGAGATCGGCCAGCACCAGGTCCTGGTTCGCCACGATGATGTCCGCGTCGCCCACGGCACGACGTGCGGCGAAGAACGGGCACTGCATGAAATGCGCGCACTTGCGGCTGGTGCAGCCGCCGGCGCTGGTGGTGATCATCGGGCGCAATACATCGCTGATCGGTTCGGGCGCCGAATCGATATCGCCGTCCCATTCGTGCCGGTCGAACAGATCCACCAGCTTGGACAGGGCTTTCTTGTCGCGCTCCTGCGGCGGCTTGGTCCACAGCGCCAGATCCGCATCGAAGCCCAGGCCCATCTGCGAGGTTTCGTTGAGGCTGTTGCTGGCCATCGCCAGGTTGCGCGGGCACAGGTAACGGCCACGGCCCTTCGCCAGCGCCACCTTGGCCTCGGTGCCATTGAGCTTGAGATAGAGCGGAATATCGCGCTGGACCAACTGTTCCTGCAGCGCCACGGTAGCGGTGGCGATCAGCAGCTTCTTCTTCTGCGCCCGCGCCACCTCGACACCCGCGATGAGATACGCCATCGACTTGCCGGTACCCGTAGGCGCCTCGATCACCGCGGCACCGCCTTCCTGCGCCAGCGCCTTGGCCACCTCGGCAATCATCTTTCCTTGCGACGCACGCGCCCGGAAGCCGGGCAGGCCATCCTTGAGGCGCGTATAGGAGGCGCGGATCGCGTCTTTGGTGGTATCGGTCAGCATCGGGCGGGTCGGGCGCGAATCGGCGCGTCGGAGCTGCATTCTCGCATGCCTGCGCCAGCCCTGCCGGGCGTGCCGGGACTCGGTCTAAAAGAGCAGTTCGCCGCAGCCTCGCCGGTTTACCGCGAGGCGTTGATCGCCAACGCCACCGCTTCCGCCACGCGAATCCCATCCACCGCAGCGGAAAGAATCCCGCCCGCGTAACCGGTGCCTTCGCCGGCCGGGTAGAGGCCGCGTGTGTTCAAGCTCTGGTAGTCCTCGCCGCGGCGGATGCGTACCGGCGACGAGGTGCGCGTTTCCACGCCGGTGAGCACGGCGTCGTGCATCGCATAGCCCTTGATCTGGCGGTCGAATGCCGGCAGCGCTTCGCGGATGGCTTCGATGGCGTAGTCGGGCAGGGCGGCTGCGAGATCGGTGAGATGCACGCCGGGCTTGTACGAGGGCTGCACGGTGCCGAATTCCGCGGAGGGGCGGCCCTTGATGAAGTCGCCGACCAGCTGGCCCGGCGCGCTGTAATCGCGGCCGCCGAGTTCATAGGCACGCGATTCGAGTGCCCGTTGCAGGGCAATACCCGCCAACGGGCTGCCGCTGTCGTCGAAAGCAGCAAAATCACTGGGCTCGATACCCACCACGACGGCCGCGTTCGCATTGCGTTCGTTGCGCGAATACTGGCTCATGCCGTTGGTGACGACGCGTTCGGGTTCCGACGCGGCGGCGACGACGGTGCCGCCCGGGCACATGCAGAAACTGTAGACCGAGCGGCCATTCTTGCAGTGGTGCACGAGCTTGTAGTCGGCAGCGCCGAGAATGGGATGGCCCGCCTGCGGGCCGAAGCGCGCCTGGTCGATGATCGACTGCGGGTGCTCCACGCGGAAGCCGATCGAGAACGGCTTGGCTTCCATGTAGACGCCGCGATCGTGCAGCATGAAGAAGGTGTCGCGCGCGCTGTGGCCCACCGCGAGCACCACATGCTCGCTCAGCAACTGCTCGCCGCTCGCCAGCACCACGCCGCGAAGCTGGCGCGTGCCGTCCGGCGCGGTGTCCACCAGCACATCGTCCACGCGCTGGGTGAAACGGATTTCGCCACCGAGTGCCTCGATGGTCTCGCGCATGGCCTCCACCATCGTGACGAGGCGGAACGTGCCGATATGCGGCTTGCTGACGTAGAGAATCTCTTCGGGCGCACCGGCCTTCACGAACTCGGTCAGCACCTTGCGGCCATGGTGATGCGGATCGGAGATCTGGCTGTGCAGCTTGCCATCGGAGAACGTGCCCGCGCCGCCCTCACCGAACTGCACATTGGATTCCGGCTCCAGCTGGCGCTTGCGCCAAAGGCCCCAGGTATCCACGGTGCGCTCGCGCACGGCCTTGCCGCGGTCGAGGATGATCGGCCGGTAGCCCATCTGCGCCAGCAGCAAACCGGCGAACAGGCCGCACGGGCCGAGGCCGATCACGATCGGGCGCTGCTTGAGGTCGGTCGGTGCCTGCGCCACGAAGCGATAGCTGGTGTCGGGCGTGGGTTGCACGTGCTTGTCGTCGGCGTGGCGCTTGAGCAGCCCGGCCTCATCGGCCACGTCCACGTCCAGCGTGTAGATCAGCTGGATATGGCCGCGCTTGCGTGCGTCGTAGCCGCGCCGGAACACCGAGACGTTGCGCAAGCCGTCCTTGCCCAGGCCAAGCTTGGCGCGGACGGCGGCCTCGATGGCGCCCTCGGCGTGGTCCAGCGGGAGCTTGATGTCGGTGAGTCGGATCATGCGGCGGGGTGTTCAGGCGGTCGTGGTTGACCATTTTCGCATGACTTGCAGATGGCGGCCCGCTTGGAAGCTTGTCGCGCACAAGTGCGCTCCCACAAGGCCCCGCAACCTTGTGGGAGCGCGCTTGCGCGCGACTCACGCTGGCGAGGCGTTCAGCCCTCGGCCGCCACCTGCCGCAAGGTCTGTTCGAACACTTCCGGCGGCTGGCCGCCCTGCACCAGGTAGCGGTCGTTGATGATCACCGACGGCACGGCCCGGATGCCCTGCGACTGGTAGAACTGTTCCTGCGCGCGCACGTCCTGCGCGTAGCGGTCTTCGTCCAGCACGCGGCGGGCTTCGGTGGCGTCCAGGCCCACCGACGCGGCCACGTCCACCAGCACGTCGCGCGAGCTCACGTCGCGGCCGTCGGTGAAATACGCTGCCAGCAGCGCCTGCTTGAGTTCGGCCTGGCGGCCTTCGAGCGCGGCCCAGTGCAACAGGCGGTGCGCATCGAAGGTGTTCACGATGCGGTTGCGCTTGTCCATGTTGAAGGTGAAACCGAGCGCCGCGCCGCGTTCGCGGATGACTTCCCGGTTCTGCTCGATCTGCGCGGGCGAGCTGCCGTACTTGTGCGCGATGTGCTCGATGATGTCTTCGCCTTCGGGCGCCATCTGCGGGTTCAGCTCGAACGGCTGGAAATGCAGTTCCACCGTCACGTCGTCGCCCAGCTTCGCGAGCGCCTGTTCCAGCGATTTGAGGCCGACGGCGCACCACGGGCACACCACGTCGGAGACGAAGTCGATCTTGATGGGGGTGGGGCTGGCCATTGCGGGGTCCTCGATGCGATCCCCGCTTAATGGGTTCGGTCGCGTCGGACATCAAGTGGCAGCGCGGCCCCCAAAATGAACGGGGCGGCGAGGACACGAGGGTCCCCGCCGCCCCGGTATTTCTTGCGGTGGTTTAGGGCTTGCCCATGAAATCCATCTTGCCCAGCTCCGCGCCGGCTTCGCGCAGGATCGCGTACGCCGTGGTGCAGTGGAAGAACACGTTCGGGATCACGAAATGCAGCAGGTAGCCCTGGCCTTCGAAGTGCTGCTCGCTGGTGCGCATCTTCAGCGTGATGGCGCGGGTTTCACTGCCGTCGATCTGCTCGGCCTTGAAGCTCTTGATGTAGTCGATGGCGCGTTCGATGCGCGCATGCAGTTCGGCGAAGGTGGTTTCGTTGTCTTCGAACTTCATCGGATCCACGCCAGCGAGGCGCGCGCAGGCGTTCTTGGCCATGTCGGTGGCGATCTGCACCTGGCTGGTCAGCGGCAGCATGTCGGCGGTGAGGCGTGCCTGCAGCAGCAGCGAAGGCTCGAACTTGCGGGCGTGCGCATGCGCCTCGCCCTTGCGCAGCACGTGCTGCAGGTTGCTCAGGGCGCGCAGGAAAACGGGAACGGAAGCCTGGTACATCGACAAGGTCATGGGGAATGCTCCGGTGTTTCGGGGGAAGTGATGGTGGCTTGCAAAGGGACGACCGAGGACGGTTCGACCGGAATCGTATTGGGCAATGGCTCCTCGCGCTTGGCGAGGTCGTGCGTGTGCCGCGTCGCGCGCAGCGCGATCACCGTGCCGATGGCCAGTAGCACGGCAGACAACACGAAGGCGAGGCCGGGCAGGTGATAGGGCGAGGTCGGCGAGATCGACAACGAGAACACCTGGGCGAACAGGAACGGGCCGAAAATGCCCGCAAAACTGGCCAGGCTGCTGATGGCGCCTTGCAACCGGCCTTGTTCCGCCGGGTCCACTTCATGCGTCATCAACGACTGGATGGGCGGCTGCGACAGTCCCCACAGCGCCATCAACGGAATACCCAGCAGAAACGCGAAACCCGTGTTGGCCAGGCCCATCACCAGGAACGAGCCGATGCCGCAGAGCATGCCGCCCAGCATCAGCCGCCGTTCGCCGAAGCGCGGCGCCAGACGCCGCGTGAGCACCGCCTGCACGAAACCATCGCAGGCGCCGACCAGCATCAACACATAGCCGACCGCCTGCGGGCCCCAGTGATAGCGATAGTCTGCGTACAGCACGAAGGTGGTCTGCAGCACGTAGTGCGCCAGATACACCAGGAACATCACCACCGCCAGCCGCATCACCAGCGGATAGCGGGCCAGCAGTTTCAGCGAGCCGAGCGGATGCGCGCTGTGCATTTCGAAACGCGGCGTGCGGCGTTCCTTGGGCAGCGATTCCGGCAGCACGAAGAAGCCGTACAGGAAATTGCAGGCCGCCAAGCCACCGGCCACCCAGAACGGCAGGCGCAGATGGATGTCCCCCAGGAAGCCGCCCAGCCCCGGCCCGATGATGAAGCCCAGGCCGAACGCGCTGCCGAGGATGCCGTAAGCCGCGGCGCGCTTTTCCTTGGGCGTGATATCGGCGATGTACGCATTGGCGGTGGTGAAGCTGGCGGCCGTCATGCCCAGCACCACGCGAGCCACGAACAGCAGCCACAGCGTGGGCGCCAGCGCCAGCACAAAGAAATCGATGGCCAGCCCGGCATTGGAAATCAGGATCACCGGGCGGCGGCCGAAGCGATCGGACAGCGCCCCCTGCACCGGCGAAAAGGCGAACTGCACGATCGCGAACACCGTGCTGAACACGCCCACCCACCACGCCGCGTTGGCGATGCCGCCGCCGGCGAGTTGTTCGATCAAATGGGGCAGCACCGGGATGACGATGCCGAACGCCAGCATGTCCAGCACCACGGTGGCGAAAATGAACGCGAGCGCGGCGCGGCGGCGCGGATGGAGCTCGGTGTCGGAGGTCGGGTCCATGGGGCTGGCTGGCAGTGAGAGGCGCACGATAGCCGATTACGTATGACGCTGTGTGTGCAGTGCAGAAGAGGCCACCCACCACTTTGTGGGAGCGCACTTGTGCGCGACAGCCAGCCGGCGGTGCGATCGGAGATGCCGCCGTCGCGCACAAGTGCGCTCCCACAGGGGGTTACGGTTGAACTAGCCCTGCGGCGGCTGCGTCAGCTCGCGTGCATCGAGGTACCCATCGTGGTTCCGATCGAGCTTGTGGAACTGCCGGCGCAGGTTGTCCTGGAACTGCTTGAGGGTGACCGGTTTGCCATGGCCGCCGGGCAGCTCGTCGGCTTCCAGCACGCCGTCGCCGTTGCTGTCGAGGCGATGGAAGCCTTTGCTCAGGTGCGCCACGTACTCCGCTTCGCTCACCCGGCCATCGCCGTCGGTGTCGAACTCGCGCAGATACTCGGCCGGCGTGGCCTGCGCCCAGGCGAGCAGCGGCGTCAGACCTGCACCGGCCAGCAGCGCCAGGCGGAGCGGCTGGCGCAGGATCATGCGGCCTCGGTCCGGCGGCGCAGCACCGCCAGCGGCTGTGCCCAGGTGGCGCCGGGGCGGCGCTTGCTGGTGACCAGGGTGAGGTCGCTGGGCTGGAACACGTTGATGTTGTGCGTGGCCGGCGTGGTGAGGATGTACTGGGCGCGGGTGGACTTGAGGAAGGCGCCCACCTTGTCGATGTTGAAGATGTCCAGGTGCGCGAACGGTTCGTCGATGAAGACGAAGCCGCCGGGGCGATCCTCGTCGCGCATCAACGCCACCAGCAACAACAGCGACTTCATCACCTGCTGGCCGCCGGAGGCTTCGCCGTCGTCCATGCCGATCCAGCCCTTCTTGTCGAACTCGAAGCGCACGTTGAGGCCGGCCTGCGCCAACGCCAGGTCTTCGTTCACCAGTTCGGGCAGTTCCGTTTCCACGCCGATGCCAGCCAGATCCGCCAGCACCTTCAGGTTGCGCGCATAGCGTTTGACTGTGTTGCGCAGCACGTTGAGATAAGCGGCGCGCGCTTCGGTGGTGATGCGGCCGGCGCGCTCCAGGTGCACGCGACGGCGCTGCAGATCGTCGCGCAGGCCTTCGTGGTCGTTGGCGTACTTGTCGCGCAACGGCAGCACGCCGTCGTCGGTTTCCCAATGGCCTTCGTTGAGGCGGCGCTCGATGCGGTCGATCTCGCGGCGCACGGCGGCCGGCGATTCGTAACGCTCGCGCAGATCCAGCATGGCACGTCGCGAGCGATGCGCCGGGCGCACATGGCTGCGCTTGTGGCGGAAGGCCTTGAGGCGATCGACCTGCTCGTTGCGGAACTGCGCGAACTGGCGCGCGCTATCGGCCAGCTGCTGCTGGGCCTGTTTGTGTTCGCGCGCTTCGTTGTCGCGCTGGCGCGAGTTCTGCTGGCGCTTTTCGCGCACGCCCTCGTAGTGCGCCTCGGCCGCGGCATAACTGTCGGCGCAGCGCTGCACATCGTCCTGCAGCGCGGACTGCGCCTCGTGCGCCGCAGCGAATTCGTCGGCGCGATCGGCCAGCTGGTTGCTGGCGTTGGCGCCGCGCAGCAGACCTTCGGCGTCGCTGGCTTGTTCCTGGAACGTCTTGCGCTTGTCGCCGATGGCGCGCAGCTGCTTCTCGATCTGCTGCAGGCGTTCCTCGCCCTCGCGCAGCTGGCGTTCGCGCGCCGCGCTGCCGAAGTACACATCGTCCACGCCCAGGTGGCGGCCGCCACGACGCTCGCGGAAATAGCCCTGCGGGGTGATCCAGTCCTGCTCCTTGCCGAGCTTGGCGCCGTCGCCCACGTCTTCCACGCGGCGGATGCGATCGAGCTGGCGCAGCAGCCATTCCGGTGCGGCCGCGGTGAAGTCGACCACTTCAAGCAGCGAGCCGCGCGTGGGTGCCGTGGTCGGCGCGCGTTCGGCCACCACGAAATGCTTGTAGCGGTGTTGTTCGCCCAAGCGCCAGGCGGCCTCGCGATCGCGCGGGTGGTCGAGCAGCAC
Source organism: Dyella kyungheensis (assembly GCF_049913195.1). Lineage (GTDB taxonomy): Bacteria > Pseudomonadota > Gammaproteobacteria > Xanthomonadales > Rhodanobacteraceae > Dyella > Dyella kyungheensis. The sequence goes on from NZ_CP183983.1 coordinate 645,857, forward strand.
CACGTGACGATAGCCGGCCAGCACGGCTTCCACCGCCGCCTGCCAGCGCGGTTCGTTGATCTCCACGATCTCGCTCAACATGCTGTGACCGATGCCGGCGTCGTCCAGCGCACGGCGGAACGACTGCTCGAACTCCGGCGTGTAGCGCTGGCCGCGGCGCCAGGCGCCGAGCTGGGCGGTGAGCGTCGACAGCTGCTCGCGCAAGCGCGCTTCGTCATTCTGCAGACGGCCGAGCTGGCTGCGTGCCTCGACCAGCAGCTTGCCCTGGCTTTCGTGATCGGCGCCATCCTGTTCGGCAACCAGCTTGCGCAAGTGTTGTTCCTGCTTGAGCAAGGTGGCGTTCTCGGTTTCGGCGCGGCGTGCGTCGTCGAGTTGCTGCTTGGCCTGCTGGCGTGCCTGGTCGGCCACGTGCTGCTCGCCGCGCAGCGATTCCTCATGCGCGTCGAGCGATTGCAGTCGCGCCTGAAGCTCGACATCGCGTGCCGAGAGATCGCGGCATTTGCGCTTCAGGCCCAGCAACTGCGGACGTGCGCCGCGGATGGCCGCGTGCAGTTCGGCCAGTTCGGTGCGCGGCAGCGTTTCGGCGACGAGATCGGCGTGTTCGCTCTTGAGCGCATCCCATTCCTGCCACGAGCGCACGCGGCCTTCGGCTTCCTGCAGGCTCACGCCGATCAGCGAGAGCTGGTGTTCCAGACCGTGCAGTTCGCGGTCGGCTTCCGCCTGTTCGTTGCGGGCGCGCTGATAATCCTCCAGCACGGCCTTGTCGCCGAACACATCGAACACCAGGTCCAGCAATGCCTTGGGCGGCAGCTGGCAGAGTTTGTCGGTGGCACCCTGTTCCAGCGTCAGCACGCGGCGGATCGCCTGCGACAGGCCGGCACCTTCCAGCCGCACGCGGTATTCGCGCAGACCGAGGAAGTCGTTGCGCGCTTCGATCTCGTCCACGCTGACGTCGCCGCCCATCACGGCGTACTGGCGTTGCCACTCGCCGCCTTTCTTCTGGATGCGCACGGCCAGCGTCACTTCGCTGTCCATGATCGGGAAGAACGGACGCTCGCCGCGCGGCCCCGGCACGTTGCCCACGCGTGCGCGCAACCACGCGAACGGCTTGCCGTTGTGGCGCAGGTAGCTCTTGTAGTCGCGGTTGCCGGCGCAGTCGATGGTCAGCAGCGTGCGCAGCGCATCGAGCAGGGTGGTCTTGCCCGAACCATTGGGGCCGACCACGGTGACGATATTGGTATCCAGCGGCAGGCTGAAGCGCTGCCAGTAGTCCCAGTGGATGACTTCGAGGCTGCGGAAATCAAACATCGTGGGTCACTTCGCTGTCTTCAGTTTCGTCGGTGTCGTCGTAGAGAGGCTCATCGTCGCTGCCTAGGTCTTCGCGTGGCGTGAGCCCGGCCAGCAGATCGCTCAAGGCGCCGTCGAGGATGCGCCGTGCAGTGCGTTCGTAGTCGAACACCAGATCCAGCAACGGACCTTCGGCCAGCTCGCCCTTGCGGCGCACGATGAAACCGTGGCGCGAGAGCAGGCCCAGGTTGAAGTTCACGCGCGTCTTGCCGCCCAGCTTGTCGCCGAAGTCGGCCAGCAGCGTACGCTCGGCCACGAGGGGCGAGAGCGAGGCGTCGCGCGAGATCGGTTTGCCCTCGGCGAACATCTGCGTCTGCGAGGCATCCGCTTCGGCCTGCTGGCGTTCCAGCTGGCGCTGGCGCTTGGGCAGCACGATCAACGCCCACAGCACCACCAGCAGCGCCACGGCGTCGCGGTCCAGTTGCAAGGTGTTGGAGATCCAGCTGTCGCTGCCGCCGAACACGTGCTTCTCGTTGGCGCGCGCTACGGCCACGCCGATGTACGCGGAATAGGGATGCTCGCGCAGCTCCAGGCCCACGGCGGCCAGGCGGCGATCCAGCTCTTCGCGGAACGCTTCGTCCAGCAACACCTTGCGTGCCTGCGTGTCCTCGCGCGGCAGCCAGCGTTGGGAAAGCAGTCGCGCGACCAGCGCAGCGGTTTCATCATGCATGTTTCTTGTCCTTGCGTGGATGCAGGCGACCCGCGCTCACCAGCGCGATCGTCGCCAGGCCCGGATCGACCAGGCGTGCTTCGATTTCCAGTTTCAGCGGCAGGCGTGCGAGGTCCGCTGTCGGACCTTGCAGCGCGGACGATTCGGGATCGCCCACCAGACCGAGGAGCGAGAGACGATAGGCGCTCAGCGCGTAGTCGTCGCCGCGCAGGGCATCGCTCAATTCCATCGGGTTCGTCAGCGCTGCCAGTTCGCCATGCCAATCGAGCAACGGCGAGAGATCTTCCTCGTCGATCGGCAGGTCGTGGGTGGTCGGCGTGCTTTCCGCGTTGGGCAGCGCGTTGCTTTCGGCGGCGGCGCGTTCGCGTTCGAGCAGTTCGTACTCGGCCACGTCCAGTGCAATCTGGTCCTGCAGGAACGGCGGCTGGATCGGCAGCATGGCCGCTTCGTCCGCGTGCTGCGCCAGCGCATCGGGCGTGAGCGAACGCAGCCACGCCACCAGATCGGAAGAGGAAAGCCCAGTGCGGCCCAGGTGCACGCGATGCTGGTCGATCTTGTTGAGCTCGCGCTGGAAGATGCCCGCCTGGCGCAGCAGTGCGCTCTGCGCGCGGCCCACGGCCTGGGCGAGCCGGTGCGTGGAAGAGTCGAGATCCTCGCTGTCGGCAATCGCGCTGACGACTTCGGTGCCTTTCTCCACCCACGTCCACACCGAGTCGAGCCGTTGCGCGGCGCGGCGAATGCGATGTTCGGACCCGGACAGCACGGCACGGTCGAAGTCTTCCTTCAGCTCCGACAGGCGCGAGAGCAGATGCGCCAGTTCGTCGGCGGAAACGCGACCCACTGCTTGCCCCGCCGCGAGCTGGGCGGTGATGTAGCCGAGGCCGTCTTCGTCGTCGCGCTCGAATTCCAGCAGCGTGGAGACGGCGGCCAGCGCCTTGCGGCCCAGCGGGCTCACGCGATAGCGCAGCGTTTCGTTGTCCCAGGTGAGCAGCTCGTGTTCCTTCAGGCGTTGCACCACCGTTTCCAGCTTCACCGGCTCGACGAAGGCGAGCTGCTCGCGGATCTCCGGCGGCGTCCACTCCGGCGCGTGGGCGCGCGCGCCCAGCGTGCGCAGCACCAGCAGGCGCAGCAGAACCTGCGCCTCGCTGCCGTGGAACAGCGCGTTGAACGCGCGCAGCAGCGAGCGTCCGCGCAGCAACGGAAACACCGCCGGGATATCCTCGGCGCTAATGCCTTCGCGCAATACGTCCTGCAGACGCTCGTCGGCGTCCGGACTGTCCAGCAGCTGCATCAGGGACGCGTGCTCAGCGGCCCGCGCCATGGATGCCGATGAACTGCAGGAATTCCGAGCGGGTGCGGGCGTCGTCGCGGAAGGCTCCGAGCATCTGGCTGGTGACCATCGATACGCCGCGCTTGTGCACGCCGCGCGTGGTCATGCATTCGTGGCTGGCATCGATCACCACCGCCACGCCGGCCGGATGCAGGTTTTCCTGGATGCACTGGGCGATCTGCGCGGTGAGCTTTTCCTGCACCTGGAAGCGGCGCGCATAGGCATCCACCACGCGGGCCAGCTTGCTGATGCCGACCACGCGGTTGGTCGGCAGGTAGCCCACGTGGGCGCGGCCGATGATCGGTGCCATGTGGTGCTCGCAATGGCTTTCGAATTCGATGTCGCGCAGCACGACCATTTCGTCGTAGCCAGCCACTTCCTCGAAGGTGCGGCGCAGGTAGTCGCCCGGATCCGTGGCATAGCCTGAGAACCAGTCCTTGTACGCCTTCACCACGCGCTTGGGCGTATCCAGCAGGCCTTCGCGGCTGGGATCTTCGCCCGACCAGCGCAACAGGACGCGGACCGCTTCCTCGGCCTGTTCGCGGGTGACTTCGCTCGGTTCTTGACGCTCGCTCATGCGGGTTCCTTCGAGTACGGCTTGCTGACGTGCCAGTGTAACGCCAGCGTCAAGCTTTGGACCTTCCGGAGGCGACGGCCCCCGCCGCATCAAGGACTTGCGTGGGGCGGTACCGGCCGAGAGGTACTCAGGCAGGCACTTAATCCACGCAGGCCGCCCAGTTAGACTGGCGCCTCGCGTCGACAAGGAGAGGTTATGAAACGCCAGTATCGGACCTTGCTGTGGGTGTCGCTGGCGCTGTTCGCGTCGATGGCGGGCGCCCAGTCCGTGCGCAAGACTGCCGAGGGTTCCATGGTGGTCACCGGCTCGCTGGAGGTGAATCCGGACGGTACGCTGCATGGGTACACACTGGATCAGCCGGAAAAGCTGCCGCCGGTGGTCGTCGACGTGCTGGGCAAGAGCATCGCGCGTTGGCAATTCAAGCTTTCCTCGCCCACCACGCAGCTGGTCAAGACCAGCATGAACGTGCGCGTCGTGGCCAAGCCGGTAGGCGATGGCAACTACAAGGTCGCGGTCGATGGCGCCACGTTTGGCGAAGGCGAAGCCAATGCCGCCACCGTGACCTACAACAATCGTTCGGTGACGCCCAGATATCCGCAGATGGCCATCGATGCACGTATCAGTGGCACGGCCTATCTTGTGCTTCGCATCGGTCGCGACGGCAGCGTGCAGGACGCGGCGGCTGAGGAGGTCGATCTCGATCAATACGCCACGCAGCAGGCGATGGACAAGTTCCGCAAGGTGCTGGCCACCGCCTCGCTGGACGCGGCACGCCAGTGGACCTTTCACACGCCCACGCAGGGCAGCGCGGTGAACGACCCGTACTGGGTCGTGCGCGTGCCGGTCAATTTCAACCTTGCCGTGACTGACCAGCCGAACAAGCAACACGCTTACGGCACCTGGCAGCCCTACATTCCGGGCCCGCGTCAGACGGTTCCGTGGATCAGCGCCGAGCTGGCCTCGGAATCGCCCAATGCCATGTCAGATGGCGGTTTGAGTACCGGGCGTTCGGGCTTGGTGCTGGCGACGCCGCTCGGCGGCGGTTGAATCCCGTTTCAGGCCACCGAGCGAAACAACGTCACGCGGCCGGCATCCGGTTCGCCGGCCGCCCGCAACCACGACTCGCCGGCCACGGCGGGCGTGCAGGGGCCGAGCGTGGCAACGCGGATGCTGCGTCGACGGGCTTCGGCATGGAGCCTGTCGAGCATCTGCCGCAGCATCTCGCCGGTGAACGGCGTATAGAGATAGAACACGGTGCCGCGCGAGACATCCGCCTCGCGCGCATCCTGTGCAAGAAACGTGGCGCGCTCGATGCCCAAGGCTTCCGCAGCGCGGCGCGCGCTGTTGACGTAGGCCTCCTCGCGCTCGATGCCGCAGGCCTGCGCTTCGGTGCAGATCGACACCAGCAAGGGCACATGGCCCATGCCGGAACCGAGATCGATCAGCACGTCGTCACGGCCAAGGCGTGCGCGATGGATCAGGTCCAGCACGTGGCGCACCGGCGTGGGCTGGTAGAACACCATCTCCGCTTCGAGCGCCGCGACCGAGGAGGGTTCGTCCAGCGACAGCACGTCGCCGATCAGGGCGTCGAGATGGTCGTAGCCCCACGGTTCACGCAGATCGTCGTGGTGCAGCCAGCCGCGCAGCGCATGCGCACCCGCGCCCTGCACGATCGCGTGGCGGATGCCGTCGCACAGGCGTCGCTGTATCTCGGCGAGGGCCGCATGGCGAGCCTTCGCACGGCGGCGCAGGATGTTCATCACCGCGCCGGCCGCCGGGGTTTCGCCCTCAGGCACGTGCAGCCAGAGATCTTCCAGCCGGTCCATCGCCCGGATGCGCTCGCGCAACTGCTCGGGCCGATCCAGCGACCGGTCTCGCTCGACCTCGCAGACGATGGCGTGCAGGGCATCCAACATGACGTGACGAATCCACTAAGGCGCACGAACCAAGGAATGGTGTCATGCCGCGGCTTGCCAAGAGTTGAACGCAGGTTGCTGCGATGTCAACGCGGATCGGGCACGAAATGTCCGGGAAACGGATCGGGTCGACCGGCCAGTGGGTGATCGTCGCCGGGAATCACCCCTTGCGCAAGCAGCCGTTCGCGCGTGTCGTAGTACAGCGTGATCGTTTCGTTCGGCGTGGACGATGCGCGCACGAAATCGGTGAAGCTCACCACCGAGGTTTCCCGCTCGCCGTGGCCGGTGCCGATCGGGCCGTTGTCCTGCATTTTCGCCGAGGCACGCGCGGCGGACTCAGCCATCGGGGCGGCGGGCGCAGGCACGAGTTGTGATGGTGCTTCGCGTGGTGTGCCCGCAATCGGTTCGGACAGCGCAGGAATCGGACCGGGCATCGGCATCGGCCGGATCATGCGCCGCGGCAGAAACACCGCGATGCCGATCACGCCCACGTTGTCGGGTCGCCCGGTGCGCGCGGCGTAGCTGCGGGAGGCATCGGCGAACACGAAATCCGCCACTTCCGAGAGGCTCTTGCGCCAGCCGAGGATGTCGCTGTCCGCATAGGGTTGCAGCACATAGCCGGTCTGCGACCAGTCGGCGGTATCGCCGGACAGTACGTTCACGCCATCCACCGAAAGCACGCCCAGCACGCGGCCGCCGCTCTGGCTGCGCAACTGGATCTGATAGCGATGGCCAGGCTGCCCGGCCACGTAGTAGCGGCCGTCGTGGCGATAGACCGGCAGCTCCTGCTGCGAGGTGCGGTCGTAGACGCTCAGATCCACCAACCGGCCGACGGCGCCGGCCTGCATGCTGGCCGCCAGCGTGGCCAGTCCGATAACCCATGTGCGCAAGCTGTTCATGCGACCGCTCCCGTAGGCATCGATGGCCGATGCCTAGGTTGAAACGATGCCGGGCGCCGAATGGGGTTGAAGGGATCGTGGCCGCAGGCCCGCTCAAGTTTCTGCGATGGCGGCCGATTCACCAGTGACCGTCCCCTGGAAAGCCCCATGAGCATCGGCATTCACCTGGACACCTCCACCATCCCGCTGACCATCGCGAGCGCGCCTGCCGCTGCGCCTGCCCTGGCGCCTACGTCATCCGGACAATCCGGCAGCGCGACCGCCGTGACCAGTGCCAGCGGTCCCAGCAGTGTCACGATCAAGGCACCCAGCTCCGACAGCGACAGCGGCAGCTCCAGCTCCAGCTCCAGCTCCAGCGCCGCGGTCAAGGCATTGCAGAAGGAAATCGCCCAGCTGCAGAAGCAGCTCACCCAGGAAGAGCAAGCGTTGCATGCCGCGATGCAGGCGATGAAAGGCGCTGGCGATCCCGCCGGCCTGACCGTCGTCGCCACCCTGCAATCCGCCGTGGCGACCACCAACGGCCAGCTCGAAATGGCCGTCACGGCGCTATCCACGCTGTTGTTGAACCAAGGTGGCGGCAGCAGCGGTTCGCTGGTTAACGCGTCGGCCTAAAGGGCTGCTCAAAGCCTCGACTCAACCGCCGTCTCCCCCTCACCGTCATTCCGGCGCAGGCCGGAATCCAGTAGCGGCTGTCCACAGTTTTGCGAGGCCCTTTCGGGGCGCGGCTGGCTATCGCGACAACCCAACGTAGTCGCCACTGGATTCCGGCCTGCGCCGGAATGACGGTGAGGGCTGATCTGCCGTGCGAAGTCCTGGAAGGACTCATGGTGTCGCAGCGAGCGATCAAACCTCGGTATCGTCTTCGCTGATGTCGTCGATGGCCGGTGCGTCGATCAGCACCTGCTGGGCTTCGTCGCCGTTGAGCGTCTCCACGCCGCGCAGCTTGCGCTCGATGGCGCGGGTGCGCACGCTGGCCTGATCGATCACGTTGCTGGCTTCGTTGAGCTTCTTGCGCGTCTTGTCCAACACTGCGCCGAACTTGCCGAACTCGGTCTTCACCGCGCCCAGCAAGGTCCACACTTCGCTGCTGCGCTGGGCGATGGCCAGCGTGCGGAAGCCCATCTGCAGGCTGTTGAGCAGGGCAGTGAGGGTGGTGGGGCCGGCCACGGTGACGTGATGGTCGCGCTGCAGCGATTCGAACAGGCCCGGGCGGCGGATCACTTCCGCGTACAGGCCTTCGGTGGGCAGGAACAGCACGGCGAAATCGGTGGTGTGCGGCGGTGCCACGTACTTGCTGCGGATGCGCTTGGCTTCCTCGCGCACGCGCATTTCCAGTGCGCGGCCGGCGAGCGCGGCGGCATCGGCATCGGCCGCTTCCTGCGCATCGAGCAGGCGCTGGTAATCCTCGACCGGGAACTTGGCATCGATCGGCAGGTAAAGCTGCGCGTGTTCGCCGGCACCGGGCATGCGCACGGCGAACTCCACGCGGTCGTTGCTGCCGGGGATGGTGATCACGTTGGAATCGTATTGATCGATGGTGAGCAGCTGATCGAGCAACGCGCCCAGCTGCACTTCACCGAGAATGCCGCGCGTCTTCACGTTGGTCAGCACGCGCTTGAGATCGCCTACGCCGATGGCGAGGCTCTGCATTTCGCCCAGGCCGCGCTGCACCTGTTCGAGTCGCTCGGAGACCAGCGCGAACGATTGTCCCAGGCGCGTTTCCAGCGTGTTCTGCAGCTTTTCGTCGACGGTGGCGCGCATCTGTTCCAGCTTGGCGGCGTTGTCGTCCTGGATCGCCTGGAGCTTGGTTTCCAGCGTGGCGCGCACTTCGTTGAGGCGCTTTTCGTTGTCGGCAGTGAGCGCGGCGAGGCGCTGCTGTTGCTGTTCGCCGAAACGGTTGAGCGCGAGGGTGAGTTCCTCGCGGCTGCGGCGCGCGTCTTCGGTAAGGCGCAGCTGCAGCGCTTCCAGGCCGGTGCCGGTGCGTTCGGTAAGCACGTCCAGGCGCTGGCCGAAGTGGCCGATGCGTTCCTGCTGCTGCGCGCTCATGCCGCCCAGCTGCTCCTGCACCAGCGAGCGGAACTGCTCCAGCGACTGGGTCACCTCGCCACGGCCGGCGCGCTGTTCCTGCGCCAGGGCCTCGCGCAGATGGCGATTGTCGTCCTTGAGGGCATCGAGGCGCGCGGTGAGGCCGGCGTCTTCGCGTCCGCGCAGCAGGCTCATGACCTGCAGCGCCAGTACGGCGATCACCAGCACGATCAACAGTATTTCGATAACGGACATGGCAGTTCCCAACGGCACACGTTCGCCAGTGTACGCGCTGGCGTCTCAGGATCCGGGACCGCGAAGCGCGGCTACATGACGCGACAGAACACCGCTTTCAGATAACGCCCTTCCGGCACGCTGCTGCTGAAAGGGTGGTCCGCGCCGGCACCTGCGGTGTGCAGCACCTGGATTTCGCGACCGGCGTTGAGCGCCACGCGTCGCAGCATCTCCAGGAAATCCGCTTCGCTGACCAGGCCCGTGCAAGAGCAGGTGAGCAGCAAGCCGCCGGGCGGGATCACGTCCAGCGCCAGGCGATTCATCGCGAAGTATTTCTTCAGCGCGTCCATCACCTTGTTGCGGTCGCGGGTGAGCTTGGCCGGATCGAGGATTACCGCGTCGTACTGCTCGCCCCTCGCCACGGCGCCGCGCAGCCAGTCGAAGATGTCGGCTTGCTCGAACACCGCGGGCACGTCGTTGGCGGCGGCGTTGGCGCGGGCGATCTCCAGGATGCCCGCGTCCATGTCCACGCCGGTGGCAGACTGCGCGCCGGCGGCGAGCGCGTGCACGGCGAAACCGCCGGCGTTGCAGCACAGGTCCAGCACCTTGCGGCCCTTGGCCAGGCGCGCGAAGTGGTGGCGGTTCTCGCGCTGGTCGGCGAAGAAGCCGGTCTTGTGGCCATAGCCCGGCGCGGCATGGAAACGCAGGCCGTGCTCGTGCACTTCCACCGGCGTGGGCGCCTCGGGCGAACGGCAGTCGAACGATTCCTGCTTCTGCACGTGGGTTTCGGCAAACCAGTACAGGCGCGTGTCCGGGAAGTGGCGCTGCAAGGCGGCGTGGATGGCCTCGCGGAAACGCCACATGCCGGCGGCGAAGTATTCGATCACGATGATGTCGGCGTAGCGGTCCACCACCAGGCCGGAAAGACCGTCGCCTTCGCTGTGCACCACGCGCCAGGCGTCGCTGACGCGATCGAGCTGCAGCAGTTCCTGGCGCAGGGAAATGGCGCGGTCGATGCGGGCGGCGATCCATTCGGCATCGATGGTTTCAGTGGGATCGGTGGTCAGCAGGCGCAGGGCGATGCGTGCATGGCCGTTCCAGAAGCCGCGGCCGACGAAGCGGCCCTTGGCGTCCTCCACGTCGACCACGCTGCCGGGCGGCACGCGGGTCTCCGGCTTGTTGACCTGGGCGGACCACACCCAGGGGTGGCCGGGCATGCGGTCGGTCTTGAGGCGGATGACGGGGAGGGTGTCGGGGCTATTCATCCGCCCATGATAACTGCTGCGGCGTTCGGCCCGCCGATTCCCCTGTGGGAGCGCGCCCTGTGCGCGACAAGCGCCTCATACGGCCCGCTCCGTCGGCGTCGCGCACAGGGTGCGCTCCCACAAGGGTGTTGTTCTATCGCAGGCGCAGCGCCAGCCAGGACAGCAGGGCCAGCAGGTTGAGGCCCAGCCGCGATACGCCCGGTCCGGCGACGGCCAGCAGGAAACCCTCGCTGCCCACATGCCAGTCGAGGCCCAGTTGCACCGGCAGATGCAGGCTGGCGTATACGTTCACGAACGCGCCGCAATGGAAGCCGTAGCTGAAGATCGGCGTAGCGATCAGCGGCAGTTGCAGCAGCTGCGCCCAACTGGAGAAGGTCACGCCGCGCTCGCTGTTCTCCAGCAGCATCACGCCGGCGATCAGCACGAAGGCATAGAACAGCAGCCCGATCACGGCCACGATCGAATCATGCGTACCGAACGGCAGCAGCCGGCGCAGCATGTTGACCATGCCGAAAAAGCCACCCGCCACTTCAAGGATGCCGATCAGTCGGAAGAGAAAATTGCGCACGCGCCATGCCCCGGGTCGAAAGCCGCGAGCTTAGCGGATCACGAGGCCGCTGTTGGCGGTGCGGTTTGGCAGTTTGTTGGGCGACGTACAGGTCATCGCTCCCCCCCCGGTGGGAGCCCACTTGTGCGTGACGCGCGCGGAGCGGTACCTGCATGACTGCCAGTCACGCACGGCGGCTCCTACGTCAATTCCTCGCTCAATTCGTGCAGGTCGGCGATGTGCTGCTCCCACCAGCGCGCCTCGCCGGCAAACGGAAAGGCGATGGGAAACGCCGGATCGTGCCAGCGCTCGGCGATCCAGCCGGCGTAATGCAGCTGGCGCATCGCACGCAGCGCGGGCACCAGGGCCAGTTCGGCGAAGTCGAAATCGCGCATCTGCTGATAGCCGTCGAGCAGCGCGGTCATCGCCTTCTCGTCGTTGGCGAGCATCCACAGGTCCTGCACGGCGGGGCCCATGCGGGCATCGTCGAGATCGACGAAATGGGGGCCGGCGTCTGTCCACAGCACGTTGCCGGGATGGCAGTCGCCATGCAGGCGCAATTGGCGAACGGGGCCTACGGCTTCGAAGCGGTCGGCCACCGCGCGATCCACGCGTTCGGCCGCGGCGCGATAAGCCGCGTGCAGTGACGAAGGCAGCAATGACGAGGACAGCACGGCCTGCATCGGCTTGGCAATCAAGGTGGCGCGATCCAGGCGGCCACGGTGTTCGAACGGCTGGCGTGCGCCGATGCTGTGGATGCGCGCGATCAATCGCCCCAGCCATTCCAACTGCTCGGTCGATTCCAGCGACGGCGCGCGGCCACCGCGACGCGGCGTGAGCGCATAGCGGAAGCCATCGTGATGCAACAGCGTGCGTCCGCCGAAGAGCAGCGGCGCAACCACCGGGATCTCCGCCTCGGCCAGTTCCTGCGCGAACGCGTGCTCCTCGAGAATCGCCGCGTCTCTCCAGCGGTGCGGGCGATAGAATTTCGCGATCACCGGCGAGGTTTCTTCGAGCCCTACCTGCCAGACGCGGTTTTCGTAGCTATTGAGTGCGAGCAGGCGGCCATCGGGCCACAGGCCGCAAGCGGTCACGGCATCGAGGACGCGGTCCGGATCGAGCGTGGCGTACGGTGCGTCGATACTCAACGCGGTGCCACGACGCGTGCCGGAATCACCGCCATGGTGATGCGCGAGATGCAGACCAGTTCGCCGCTTTCCGTTTCGATGCGGATCTCCCACACCTGGGTGGTGCGGCCGATATGCACCATGCGAGCGGTGCCGGTGACGATGCCGCTGCGCACGCCGCGGATATGGTTGGCGTTGATGTCCAGCCCCACCGCCACTTCCGAGGGATCGAGCGAGAGCATGGCGGCCGAACTGCCCAGCGTTTCGGCCAGCACCACCGATGCGCCGCCGTGGAGCAGCCCATACGGCTGGTGCGTGCGATGGTCCACCGGCATGGTGCCGCGCAGCCAATCGTCGCCGATCTCGGTGAAGCGGATGCCCAGCGTTTCCATCATGGTATTGGCGCTCCAGCCGTTGATGCGCTCGAGCGAGATGTCCTGTTTCCAGATGGCCATAGGTTGATTCTCCACGGTAAGGACCTCATTGTCGGCTCACGTCCTCGCCGCGACAATGTGTACGTGCCTACCGTCACCATCCAATCCACCGGCCGTCATTTCCCCGTTGCTTCGGGCGAAACCGTGCTGGAAGCCGCGCAGCGGGCCGGTATCGCCTTGCCTTATTCGTGCCGCGCGGGCGTGTGCGGCAGCTGCAAGGCCACGCTGCTGGCGGGGCATTGCGACTATCCGCGCAATCCGCCGGTGGCCTTGAGCGGCACGTCGCCGGCCCAGCACGCCATCCTGCTGTGCCAGGCGGTGCCGCGCAGCGATCTGCTGATCGAGGCGCGCGAAGTCACCTCGGTGGAGGACATCGCCAAGCGGCAGGTCGACGTGGTGGTATCGCGCAAGTGGATGCTGGCGCCCGATGTGATTGGCCTGCATCTGCGGCCCGCCTCCGAACAGGCGCGGCTCAACTGGCTGCCGGGCCAGTACCTGGATGTGTTGCTGGAGGATGGGCGCCGCCGCCCGTTCTCCATCGCCAACCATCCGGAGGCCGACGGCACCATCGAGCTGCACGTGCGCCACGTGGCGGGCGGCGGCTTCACCTCATGGGTGAACGATTCGCTCAAGGTGGGCGATGCGATGCGCATCGAAGGGCCGCTGGGCACCTTCGTGCCGCGCGAGGATTCGGAGCGCCCGATGATCTTCATGGCGGGCGGCACCGGGTTTGCGCCGGTGAAGGCCATCGTCGAGCATTTCATGGCGCTCGGTACACGTCGCCCGATGCGCGTGTACTGGGGCGCCCGGCAGGCGGCGGACATCTACCTGCGCGAACAGGCCGAACGCTGGGCGGGCATGGCGCACGACCTGAGCTTTCAGGCGGTGATCTCGGACGCGCAACAGGCGCTCGCCAGCGGTATCCGGATGGGTTTCGTGCATGAGGCGGTGCTGCAGGATCATCCGGACCTGGCCCGCTACGACGTCTACATGAGCGGTCCGCCGGCGATGATCGACGCAGGGCGCAAGCTCTTCATCGACGCGAAGCTGCCGGAAGAACGCCTGTACTACGACTCGTTCGATTACGCGCCGGATGTGCTGGCGCAGATCCTTGGCAGTCGCGCGGGCATCGTGGGCCTGTAAGCCGCGCTGCGCAGGCGAGGGCATGGCGCCCTCGCCGAGGTGAAACCCTCAACCCGGATTCTTGCCCTTGGCCACCGGCAGCTGTGCCTGCTGCCAGCCGATCACGCCGCCGCCCAGGGTATAGACCTTGCTGAAACCGGCCTTGACCAGGCGTTGCGCCGCTTTGTCGCTGGCGCCACGGCCGTCCTTGTCGATCACCACCACCGGCACGTCCTTGGCCTTGGCGATGTCCTTGTGCTCGGGATCGAACTGGCTCATGGCGACATGGCGCGAACCCGGCACGTGGGCCTTCTCGTAGTCGGCCAGGGCGGAGAGATCGATCAGCAGCGGACCTTCGCGATTGATCAGCAGGGTGAGGCCTGCCGGCGTCAGCTCCTTGTACTTGCGCAGCAACACGAGCAACTGCGTGCCGATCAGTCCCAGCAGCAGGACGATGAACAGCGCGGCGAGCGCGAGGTGGTTGCCGATGAACTCGGGCAGCTTGTGCAGGACATCGCTCATTCTTGGGGCTTCCGCTGGCGCGGCGGGGCCGCGCGGGGTGAACAGAACGGGGGATTATACGGGGTGGCGGGGTGGTTGGCTTTTCTGCCTTCCAGGCCGGCGCGGGGGGCATGTTTGCGAAGGCAGGAAACGCTTTTCAACAGCCGAATGGCTGGTCATCCAGAGCATTCGGTGTTTGGTTGTCGGGTTGACGCCAGCTTGCTCGCCTGCCGCGGGCTTCCGTGCCGCTGCCGCGGCCCGGGTTACTTTCTCTTGCTTGCCCAAGAGAAAGTAACCAAAGAGAAGGGCCCCCCGGATGACGCGCCTTCCGGGCCTGCGGCCCTCCAGGTGCGCGGGTGGGTTGCGGGGTTTTTCGCCAGGGCATCCTGCCCTGGCGAAAAACTGGCCCGCATCCATGCGGGCCACCCTGCGGGCTTTCCTCCACCCACCCGCCGCGTCATACGGGGACCCCTGAGAGCCAAGAGCTGGAGCCAAGAGCCGAAGCGAAGCTAGAGCCAAGAGCTACAGCCAAGAGTTACAGATCTACTGTGGGAGCGCACCCTGTGCGCGACAAACCTACGGAGCGGTACATCCCAGCGTGGCGGTCGCGCACAGGGTGCGCTCCCACAGACAAGCGCGGGGGGCAGCGGTGGGGAAGGCCGCGCAAAACACTTTCTCCGCGTTTGCGGAGAAAACGAACTTCCCAAGCGGCTCCGGCAATTACGGGTTGCCGCTGATATCCGGCAGTCCCGATTCCAGATACCAGTGCTTGCTCTCCTGGTTGTAGCGCCAGGTCTGGTGATCGGTCACCGTGCGCTCCTGCTGGGTGTGCACGTTGACCAGGTTGATCTTTACCACCTGCTTCACTTCGAACTCGCCGTTGGGCGTGGGTCCGTTGCCCTCGTCGTACTCGCTTACCTTGTATTGCTGATAGCGCGCCATCTCCAACGCGGGGATCGGGTGAGCCTCGCGTTCCTTGGGATCGATGAAGTTCAGTGCGCCGTTGAAATCGCCCCAGCGCACTTCGCTGGCGTAGGCGTTGAGCGTGGTGGTGAGGTCATCCTTGCGTTTGTCGGTGGCACAACCACCGAGCGCAAGCATGGACACCATGACGAGCGGGATCAGGATGCGGCGCATGTGGTTATCCCCTGGGGCGAGGCCTGCATTGTGCCCAAGCGGTAGCGCATTTCATACGGCGTCGGGGGAGCGCATTTTGGCCACGAAACGGGCCTCCAGCGTGGCCGCAGGCTTGACGCCCGTGCCAGGCACGCTGCACATCACTTCGATGCGGGCGCGGCCGCGGGCGGCCAGGGTGTCGAAAAAGGTGACCCAGTCCGCACTCGCCGCCAGCCGGGCTTCGCTGGTGAAGTCTTCCCACACCGGCTCCAGGTAGCGCACCGTGGATTCGCCCACGAACACGTCGCAGGCCAGGCCGCGCAGGCGCAGCTCCAGTTCGACCAGGCCCCAGCCGTTGAGCGTCATCACGCTGACCAGGCTGCCGCCGAAGGCGCAGCCCTTGTCGTTGATGTTGGGGCCAAGCGGAGCGGCCAGGGCAAGGTGTTGTTCGTCGCACGCCTGCAGGCTCAGGTCCATGGTGTGCGCCAGCGGGATTTCGTCGCGCATGAAAGCGACCAGCTTGCGTGCGTGGGTGTGTCGTTCGGTGTTGCTCATCGTCGCGGGGGTAGCCGAGGGGGAAGGCGTAGTTTACGCACCCTGGCCGGACAGGACCGATAGGGCGGCGGCCGCTACACTCGCGGACATGCCTCCGGAGAGTCCATGACCGCGCGATCCCCGACCTCTGCCGTGCCTGCGCTGGACGGACGCACCGTGGTCATCACCCGCCCCGCCGGCACGGGCTCGCCGCTGGCCCGGCGCGTGCGCAGGCTGGGCGGGGTGCCGCTGCTGTTGCCGGGACTGTCGTTGCGCGCCAGCGAAGGGCCGGACACCGCCGCCTCGTTGCGCGCGGCGCTGGGCGACGAGTTGCTGATCTTCACCAGCCCCGCCGCGGTGCGCTTTGCCGCACGGCTCGCATCCTTGCGAACGCAGGCCACGGTGTTCGCGGTGGGCCAGGGCACGGCGCGCGCGCTGGCGCGTCACGGTCTTCAGGCGGTCGCCCCGGTGCAGCGGCAGGACAGCGAAGGGCTGCTGGATCAAGCCGCGCTCAGCGAACTGGGCGGACGCCGCGTCGCCCTGGTCGGTGCCCCGGGCGGTCGCGGCGTGCTGCGCAGCGAGCTCGTCGCACGCGGCGCGCAGCTTCGCGAGGTGCATGTCTATCGCCGCGGCACGCCGCGTTGGCAGCGCCGCCAGCTCGAGCAGATCCGGCAACTGCCGGCAGAGGCGCGCGTGCTGCTCTCCAGTGCGGAGGCACTCGACAATCTCAGGCAGGGGTTGCCGGCCGATGCATTCGCACGGCTCTGCGCGGCTGTGGCCGTGGTCAGCAGCGAGCGGCTCGCCGAAGCCGCGCAGGGCGCCGGTTTCAAACGCGTACGGGTGGCGGCATCGGCGCTGTCTGAAAATCTACTCGCGGCTGCGGCGCGCCCTTAGCCGTTTTCCTACGGACAAGCCGCGCCTTCACGCCCGCTTGATGCGAGTCCCCCGGCGTGGGCTGTTAGCATGTCGCGCATGAGCCAAGACGACTCCTTCCTTGATAGCGGCGCGCCTGCGGGCGCGCGTTCCGAGACTCCTTCGCGCGCTCCGCGTGCCACGCCACCGGCACGACGCGGCAGCGGCACCCTGGCCGTGGCGCTGCTGCTCTCGCTGGTGGCCATCGGCGGCGCTGGCTACGTGGGCTGGCGCCAGTGGCAACAGGAGCGCGGCAATGCGGCCGGCAACGCCGCGCTCAGCGGGCTCAAGCAACGCGTCGACACGCTGGAAAGCGCCTTTGGCGCCAGCGACAGCGAACGCAATCTGTTGCGTCAGCGCCTGGGCGACGCCGATCAGGTGAACCGTTCCCTGCGCGAGGAATTGCTGAGCCAGGCCGAACGCACCCGCAATCTCGAAGACGCGGTAGCCAAGCTCTCGGAAAAAACGCTGTCCGGGCATGACGCCATGTTGCTGGACGAAACCGAATCGCTGCTGCGCATGGCCAAGGAACGCTACGACCTGTTCCACGATGCGCAGGGCGCGCTGGCTGCCTACGCACTCGCCGATCAGACCCTCGCCGCGGTGAACGACGGCGCCTTCTCCGGCCTTCGCCAGAGCATCGGCGCGGAACGCGAAGCGCTGAGCAAGACGCAGACGGTCAATCTCGATACCGCATTGACAACCCTGA
Organism: Dyella kyungheensis; assembly: GCF_049913195.1. GTDB lineage: Bacteria > Pseudomonadota > Gammaproteobacteria > Xanthomonadales > Rhodanobacteraceae > Dyella > Dyella kyungheensis. The sequence continues at coordinate 663,122 of NZ_CP183983.1, forward strand.
GCAATCTGCGCGCATCGACCCTGGAGCTTCCGCTCAAGCCATTGGATAGCGCCGCTTCCAGCGCCTCGACCGGTGGCTGGTCGCGCGTCATGAGCGCGCTCAACGACGTGGTGAAAGTGCAGCGCACGAACGGCGCGCCGTTGTCCGTGGCGGATGCGCGCTTTGCGCGCGAGCTGGCTTCGATCGACCTGGCCCAGGCGCAGGCGGCGCTGCTGGCCTCCGATCGCGACGCCTACATCGCCGCGCTCAAGCGTGCCGACGCCGGCATCGTGGCGCAGTTCGACGGCAACGCCGCATCGGTGCAACAGGCACGCACGCAACTGGCCACGCTGATCGCACAGCCGCCCGGCGCGGCGGTACAGCTGGGTGCGGCGCTCAGTGAGCTGCGCAACTTGCGCGCCGTGCATGCGCTCAAGCCCGCGGCCACCAGCTCGGCCGGAGCCAAGCCATGAAGTTGTGGCGTTGGTTGCTGTTGCTGGTGATCGTGGCGGCACTGGCTGCGTTCGGCTGGCATTGGGTGGCCGAGGATCCCGGCTATGTGCTGGTGCAGTTGCGTGGCTGGCAGGCCGAGACCACGGTGGTCGCCGCCGTCGTCTTGCTGCTGCTTGCCTGGGCAGTGCTCGGCGCGGTGTGGTTTGCCGTGCGCTGGCCGTTCGGTGCGTTCACGCGCCGCCATCGCCGGCTCAGTCGCAAGAAAATGAGCGAAGGCCTGCTGGCGCTGATGGAAGGTCGCCACGTCGATGCCGAGCGCGATCTGCATCGCGCGTCGCGCCTCGATGTGCTGCGGGGTCCGTCCTTGCTTGCCGCCGCTGAGGCCGCCTCGCGTCGCGGCGAAAACAACCGCGCACTGGCCACGCTCGACGAGGCGGCCCAGGTAGCGCCTCGTGCGGCGCGTGTGCTGCGTGCCCGCGTGCTGCGGCGCGAAGGACGGCCGCTCGAAGCGGTGAATCTGCTCGCCGCCGATGCGGACGCCGGCAACCTCACGCCGGGCGGCTGGCGCGAACTCGCCCTGGCCGCACTCGCCAGCGGCGATACGCGTCGCGCACGGCAGGCGCTCGAACCGCTGCAGAAGAGCGGAGCGTTGGGTACCAAGGCCTTTGGCGTGCTGGAAGGGCAGGTGCTGGCCGCCTCGCTGCGCTGTGCGCCGGATGCCGCCGCACTCAATACCCTGTGGTCGCAGTTGCCCAAGACGCAGCGGCGCGTACCGGCCGCCATCGATGCGTACGCGCGTCAGGCCGCCGCCTTCGGCATGGTGCTGCCGGCGATGGACGAAGTGGAATCGGCGCTGCGTCGCGAATGGTCGCCGCTGCTGATCGAAACCTATGCTTCGCTGGGCGGCGACGATATCGAAGCGCGCCTGCGTCGCGCCGAATCGTGGCTCGATGCACATCCCAACGATGCCGCGCTACTGCTCACGCTGGGCCGCATGTGCGCGCGCCAGGGTTTGTGGGGCAAGGCCACGCAGTACCTGGAACGTTCGCTGGCGCTGGTGCCCAGCAGCGGCGCATGGGAAGCGCTCGGCGACGTGCACGCCGGCCAGGACGATGCCGCGCTGGCCCAGCGTTGTTACCGCAACGCGCTGGCACTGGCGCGCGGCGAGGCCGTCGATCCGCTGCCGCAGAGCGCACGCTCGACGCGCCTGGATACGCGTCCCATCGCGGTGGAAGAACGCAGCGAGCATGGTGTGCCGCGCTTGCCCGAATAAGCGCACGGCAAGCTACCTGAGGTTTTCAGGTCTGGATCCCCAACTGCGCCAGTTGGGGATCGGCCATGCGCCAATGAGGCCACCTGCCGCCCCGCAGGCAGGACAAGGTGGCATCACGCAGGCGATGCAACTGGGCTGGATCCAGCGGTGGCCTCCAATCCGGCTCGTGCACGGCATGCTCGATGCGCTCGCAATTGCCTGGGGTGATGGCGACGTGCTCGGGCAACGTGAAGGAAGGGCGAGACACCAGTGGCGCGGTGACCGCGGGCACCGATGCAGGGGGTATCGGTGGGTGCGACTCACTGTTGAACGCATGGCTTAACAGGTTGAACACCCCGATGATGCCGACCACAGCGCCCAACCTGCCGCCATGGTTTGTGCGCGTACGTGGCGGAGCCGCCTGCCGATACGCTGCAGGCGAAGGCAGGTTGGAGAACGACTCCGCCATCGCCTTGTCTCGTGGCGGTAGTGCCGCGAATGCCTGTTCCCAGGCCGTCAGCGCCGAGCGCTCGACGCGCAGCGCGAGGTAGTGCGGATAGCTCTTCAGCAACTGCTGCATGTCCGGCCAGCGCAGGGTGGCGTCACGCGTGAAATGCGAGGGCGCAAGGTCGGTGCGGTCGAGCTTCGGCGCGCCGCCAAGGCGATCGAACAGATCGTGGCAGCCGGTGGTTGCGGCCGTGCGCTTCCATGCAATCTCTTCTTCCTGCACCGCACGAACCCAACCTCCGCGCGCGCCCATTTGCTGCACATGGACGACATCGTTCCAACCGAGCTGGTCGCAGGCGGCGCCGAACAGCGCGAGCCGTTGCGGCAGGCGCATCGCGGCAAGCCCGTCGATCAGCATGGCTTCGAAGATGGCGGTGACCTGCAGGTGTTCGCCTTGCAGGCCGATCAATTGTTCGCTGAACACCACACCGGGTGGCTCGCCATCGATCAGCCGTTGCTCCAACTGCTGCAAGGCGCGAGTCGCCACGTTCACCGGTGCATGCGGATCGGGCAGCGGAACTTCGGTCGCGGCAGCTGCCGTCGAAAAGGGCGGCAGCTGGGTCGATGGCGGCGCGACCGGGATCGTCGCAGGCCCCGCGGCTGTGCCGTCGTTGGCAGCGCGACACCATGCGGTGGCGGCGGCGTACGCCTCGCGCAGGCGCATGAACCCGTCGATGTCAGTCGACTGATCGACCTGCTTCAGACGCGCAGCGTAAGCGCGTTTGATCTCAGCGGCGTCGGCCGAGGTGGTGAGGCCGAGGTGATCCAGGAACCACGGTGTCTGCATAGGCGTTGGAATGTCCGGCCGAAAGTCGGGTGCCATGTCGCGGGACCCCATGGCCCTGCAAGGTCGCTATGGCTTCTCCGTCATTCCCCCTGACGGCGGGCAAGATCATGGCGCGCCGGCCATGGCCTGTCACGTCGGCTAACTGGCCGAGATTGCCCAGGTGATGAAGCCGGCGTTGATCGCGGTGAACACCAGCGCTACCAGGAAGATCGCGTCGGCGATCCGTTCCAGCCGATGGTTGCGGCCCCGGCTGCGCGTGCGCAGTGCCCAGTACGAGAGCAGGCACGAGGACAGGTAGAGCATGGAGTTGACGGCCAGCAGGTCGTCGCCGAGCAGGTCTTCCTTGCGCAGTGAAATCACCACGCGAAGGATGCCGATCACGGTGAGGCATACGCCGACCATCGCGGCCGAGGCGGTGAAGATGTGCACGCAGATGTCGTGGTCCAGGCGCGCGCGCTGGCGTTCGGAGCTGCTCTCGGAGATCTCGGGCGTCATGGCGTGGCCTGGGTCGAATGCCTTGAAAGAGGGAGCGCCCGCGCGGGCCGGCGGTTCCCATCGAACCTTCCTGCGTTCATCGGCCAGATCATAAGGCGACTCAATCGCCCGGGTGCACCCATCGACGCTGCACGCGTTCGGCCAGCATCACCACCGCCAGCGAGCAGACGATGCCCAGCGCCACTTCGCCCACGCGCGTGAGCGCAATCAGCCAGAACGATCCCGTATGTGGCACCAGCATGATGATGGTGGTGGTGGTGCCGCTCAGCCGTCCCGCGCTGCCCACGCCCAACAGCCAGCAGCCGGTGATGGCGACCACGATTGCCACGGCGTACGCACTGTATTGCTCACCCAGCAACAGCGTGGTACCGAAACCTGCGACGCCGCCCACCAATGCGCCGATCAGCTGATCGCGCGAGGACGAGCGGGTATCCAGGTAGGTCTGCTGGGTCACCGCGATGGCGGTGATGGCCGCCCAGAAGGCCTGCTGGGTATGCAGCAGCAGACCGAGTCCATAGGCGACGCTCGCGGCCAGCAACGCCTGCAGCGCGAACCACAGGCCCTGCATCAGGCGATGCGTCCACGGCAGGTGCCGATAGAGGAAGGCCATCCCTTGCTGGACGTCGACCAGGCGCCGCAGGTTTTCGCGCAGGGAGGGCTGGTCGCTCATGGGGCTACAAGGGGGTCAGGTTGGCATACGCATAGACCAGCCACTTGCTGCCGCTGCTGGCGAAATTGACCTGGATGCGCATATGCGCGCCGCTGCCTTCCGCGCTCACCACGATGCCTTCGCCGAAGCTGGGATGGCTCACCAGCTGGCCGAGCGTCAGCGGCATGCTTTCTTCCAGCGAGCGCGAACCGCTGTTGGGGCGCGCGCCGTAAAGTGGACGGCTCACCTGCACGCGCGGCCGGACTTCGTCGATCAGTTCAGGCGGAATTTCCGCCAGGAAGCGCGATGGGCGCGCGAGCATTTCCACGCCGTGCATGCGGCGCGATTCGGCGTAGGTGATGAACAGCCGCTCGCGTGCACGCGTGATGCCCACATAGGCGAGGCGGCGTTCTTCTTCGAGACGGCCTTCGTCTTCCACCGAACGCTGGCTGGGAAACAGGCCTTCTTCCATGCCGACCAGGAACACCACCGGGAATTCCAGGCCCTTGGCCGAGTGCAGCGTCATCAGCTGCACGCAGTCGTCCCACGCTTCGCCCTGGCCTTCGCCCGCTTCCAGCGCGGCGTGCGAGAGGAAGGCCGCCAGCTCGCTGAGGCCCGCTTCTTCGTCATCCGGAGTCAGCTCGAAACGGCTGGCCACGTTGACCAGTTCGTCCAGGTTTTCCACCCGCGATTCGGCGTTGCCGCGGCTGTCCTTCTCGTAGAAGTCGCGCAGGCCGGTGTGGGTGATGGCGTGGTCGATCTGTTCGGCCAGGGCGAGCGCGTCGCCCGCACCGGCGCCGGCAAACGCACGCGCCATGTCCTCGATCATCGAGAGGAAGGCCTTCACCGCGTTCTTCGCGCGGCCTGCCAGTTCGCTGCCGCTGCTGAGTTCGCTGAGCGAGGCTTCCCACATCGAGCTGCGTTCGGTGCGCGCACGGCGGCGCAGCACGTCCAGCGTGCGATCGCCGATGCCGCGCGGCGGCGTGTTCACCGCGCGCTCGAACGCGGCATCGTCCTGGCGGTTGGAAGACAAGCGCAGATAGGCGAGGGCGTCCTTCACTTCCGCGCGATCGAAGAAGCGCTGGCCGCCGTAGACGCGGAAGCGGATGTCCCGCTGCATCAGCTGCTCTTCGAAGTTGCGCGACTGTGCATTGGAGCGATAGAGGATCGCGCAGTCGCGCGCCTGGCCATGCTCGGCGACGTATTCGCGGATGCGCTCGATCACGAAGCGCGCTTCGTCCTGCTCGTTATAGGCCGAGTACAGCGCAATGCGCTCGCCTTCGCCGCCGTCCGTCCACAGCTGTTTGCCGAGGCGGCCGCCGTTGCGGGCGATCACGCTGTTGGCGGCTTTGAGGATGGTGGAGGTGGAGCGGTAGTTCTGTTCCAGCTTGATGGTCTTGGAGCCGGGGAAATCGCGCAGGAACTGCTGCACGTTCTCCACTTTCGCGCCGCGCCAGCCGTAGATCGCCTGGTCGTCGTCGCCCACCACGAAGACCTGGCCGGTCTGCCCAGCGAGCACGCGGATCCACGCGTACTGCAGCGTGTTGGTGTCCTGGAATTCGTCGATCAGCAGGTAGCGCCAGCGGTCGCGGTAGTGTTCGAGAATGGCCGGGTTGTGCAGCCACAATTCGTGCGCACGCAGCAGCAGCTCGGCGAAATCGACCAGCCCGGCGCGGCGGCAGGCGTCTTCGTAGGCCTGGTAGATCTGCACCAGCGTGCGCGTCATCGGATGATCGCGATGCTCGATGGTGTCGGCGCGTTTGCCTTCGTCCTTCCATTGGTTGATCTGCCAGGTGGCCTGGCGCGGCGGAAAGCGCGCTTCATCCAGCCCGAGCCCCGTGACCACGCGCTTGACGATGCGCTGCTGGTCGTCGGCGTCGAGGATCTGGAAACCTTCCGGCAGACCCGCCTCGCGCCAATGACGGCGCAGCAGCCGATGCGCGATGCCGTGGAAGGTACCCACGGTGAGGCCTTGCGTGCCGCCGGGAATCAGCTGGTCCAGGCGCGCGCGCATTTCGCCGGCCGCCTTGTTGGTGAAGGTGACGGCCAGGATCGCCCATGGCGAGATGCCTTCGACCTGGGTCAGCCAGCCGATGCGGTGGGTGAGCACGCGCGTCTTGCCGGAACCGGCGCCGGCGAGCACGAGGTAGTTGCCAGGAGGCGCGCAAACGGCTTCGCGCTGCGCGTCGTTGAGCTTGTCGATCAGGTGGGAGACATCCATCTTGCCTATTGTACCGGGCAGGGCAACGCGGGTCCCGTCAGCATGAAATCCACGGGCCTCAGTAGTTGAGACCCGGGCTCAGCAGGTGCCAGTGCACGATGAAGCCGATGGCCGCAAGGCAGGCCAGCAGCAGGACCGCGCCGCTGATCCGGCGCCATCCGCTGCCCTGATGACGCCAGGCGCGCCAGGTTTCCACGGCCACCGCCAGCGTACCCAGTACGGCCAGCACGCCGATCAGTTGCAGCAGGCGCAGGCGCGTGTCGAGCGCCGAGGAGCCCAGCCGCGGCAGCATCAGGGCCCAGCCACCCGCGAACAGCAGGTAGGCGATGGCCGTGAGCCGGCTCAGCCGATACCAGCGCAGATCCCGGTCGGTGATGGTCGACACTTGGCGACGGCTCAGCAGCGCCGCGATCGGCCATGACAGGGCGATCAGCGCGAACACGGCGAGGATCGCCGTCAGTACTTCCATCACGCGCTGGGGTGGCCAGCCGGTGGCAGGCAGGAATACCTGCACGGGCGACACGGCATTGATGGACAGCATGCTTACCTTGCCATCGCGCACGACGGCGCCGAGGCGACGGCCGGTGGCATCGTCCACCCACAGGTAGGGCTTCACCTCACGCCAGTGCGCGGTGCCGAACATGGGCGCGAGCAGCGAGCCGTCGGCCGCCACGCTGATGGTGGATTGCTGGAACAGATCGCGCAGCGCGAGCACGTTGCTTCGCGACGTAACGCTGGACGAGTAGCGGCCCGCCAGTTGCGCGGCATGCTGCTTGTCCGTGCCCAGCGTGGGCAGTTTCAGCTGCGGCAGCGGCGGGAAATAGCGGTCGGAAAAACGATCCACCAGCGGCCTCAGCAACGCGCCGCCACGGCCACCGACCGTGGCGATGAAGATGCCGGTGTGATGATCCGGAAACAGCGCGAGCAAGTTGTGGAACCCATCCAGATCGCCGCCGTGGCCAAGGATGACCTGGTCGCCGCGATCCAGATGCACGAAGCCCAGCGCCATGCCTGGCAGGCCGGGGATCGCCGCACGCTGGTAGCTCTGCATCTGTTGCACGGTCGCCTGTTCGAGCAACTGCGCATTGCCCGAGCGGCCGAACTGCAGGTGCGCGACCATGAAGCGCGCCATGTCCTCGCCGCTGACCGAGAGCGCGCCCGCGGGCACGGCGGTGCGCAGGTCGAATGGGCGCGCTGCCGCACCCGGCTTACCGTAGTTGAGCGCCATGTCCGGCTGCAGCGATGCGGGCAGCGGCTCGCGGAAGCTCGCGTGCTTCATCTCCAGCGGCTCCAGGATGTGCCGTTCCATGTAGTCGTCGAACGGTTGCCCGGATACGCGCTGCACGATATAGCCGGCCAATGCCGTGCCATAGGTCGAATACGCAGGGACTTCGCCGATCGGATAGATGCGCTTTGGCACCCACTGCTTCAACCAGACGTCGTAGCGCATCAGCGATGCGGGATTGACCGAGTAGCGGTCCTTGCGCACTTCCTCGAAGCCGGCGCTGTGCGTCATCAGATCGCGCATGGTGACCGGCTTGCCCTCGCGCGCCGGCACGATGAAGTCGAGATAGCGGTTGATATCCGCATCCAGATCGAGCTTGTGCTTCTCGACCAGTTGCATCACCGCCGTCCAGGTGAACAGCTTGGAGACGGAGGCGGCGCGGAACATCGTGGTGGCCGGATCGACCGGCTTCTTCGCCTCGGCGTCGGCGTAGCCGTAGCCCTTGGCGTAAATCAGCTCGCCGTCCTTCACCACCACGACCACGGCACCGGTCGCCGCGCCTTGCTGCATCACGCCGCTCATCTGCGCATCGAGCCAGGGCTGCAGGTCGCGCGCGTCGAGATCCGACGCGCCCAATGGCGTCACGGTGGCGTGCCTGGCCTCCGGCAAGGGCGTGATCTGGATCGGTGCCTGTGCCCACAGGGCCGCCGGCAACAGCATCAGGGCAAGGGCCACCGCATGTCTGCGCCGGGAAAACCGCCTCATCACGGTGGACGCGATGGCGAGCATGCAGGACTCCTTGAAGCGGGCGCAGCGGGGATGAAGCGCAAGTATGCACTGCCGCCGGCGGGGTGGCATGGGCGCGGCGTCAAGTCGCGTCAGGCAGTTTTCAGCTGCGAGTGTGTGCTCAGCCGTGTTTCATCTGCGCGACGACGCTCGCCAGTTCGCGTACGGCGGCCTCGGAGACGTCGCGCTGCGGCGTGAGGTCGGGGTTGTTGAAATTGCCCGTGTCGCCGATCACCTGCACCATGATGCCGTCGCTGCGCGGTACCACGCTGAGGTTTTGCGTACGCAGGCCGTATCTGACCTCGGGCTGCGGAATTAGCCGGGCAGTTTGGCCGCGCACAGGAATCACCGAGTCGTCGTTGAACAGCGCGCGGGCACCGTAACCGGTTGCATTGACCAGGGTCTGTTCGGGCAGCTGTTGCAACTGATCGGCATGGGTGAATTCGCGCAGCTCGATCTTGCCGCCCGCAGCGAGGTATTCGTTCATCAGGAAATGGGCGTAGCTGCTGAGGTTGAACATCAGCGTGGTGTAGCGGCGCACGTACGGTTCCGGGAACGGATGATTGCCCGGCGACAATTCCACCGAACGCGGCGTGAGGTCGCGCACGCGGTTGGCGAAGTCGCCGTACTCCGGCTCATCGGGCACGTCGCCGTGGAATTTGCCGAACGGCGCGTCGGCCAACGAATAGCCGTCGATCCATTCGACCGGCTGGCCCGGCAGGCCGAGCAGGCTCTGGTAACGCGCGTAGGAAAGACGCGTCATCATTTCCCATCGATCCGCCAACGCAGGCGCGTGCGCGGCGTCGCAGATGCGCGAGTCCGGCGTCCACAAGCCGGAGGCGCGCATGGAGAACACATCCGGCGGCAGTGCCTTGGCGTAGATGCGGGTGGACAGGCCGGCCTGCTGTGCGAGCAGGGCGGTGGTGAGCCCGATCGCGCCGCAGCCGATCACGCCCAGTTCGCGTGCGCCCGTGGCCTGCACCATCTGCAAGGCCAGCGTGCCCGAGCCCCACGACAGCGACCAGCCGCTGCCGCCATGGCCGTAGTTGTGCACGACGGTTTTCTTGCCGAACTTTTCCAGTTCGATGCGCGGGCCTGCCGCTCGGAATGGACGCGTGCAGACGTAGACACCGGTGATGCGGTCGGTGCTGGCGCGGATCGGCGCCAGCGATGTCGAACCGGTCGTTGAAGCCGGGTCCGGTTTCACGGCCGGGGCAGTACAGGCGGCCAGTCCCGCGGTCGAAGCCACCGCCAGCGTGGCGCTGGCCTGGCGCAGGAATTGGCGTCGTTCCATCAAGCGCTCTCGGGAATGTGGAGACGCCACATCCTACACGCTCGTCATTCCGGCGCAGGCCGGAATCCAGTAGCGGCAAGTTGCGGTCTTCGCGAGAGCGATAACGCCTTTTGGTGGCGCTTGCGAAAGCCCAATGCATCGCAACTGGATTCCGGCCTGCGCCGGAATGACGGGCTAGGGCATCAGCCCTTCTTGAGGAACCCGCCAATCGCCAGCAACGCACCCACCACGATCCCTGCAATACCCACCCACTGCGGCAGCGCCTTGTCATGCGTGGCGCTGACCTTGGCCGAGCCGATCTGAACGAGGGTGTCGGTGGTCTGGTAGCTGCCATGACCCGCGAGGACATAGATGCCGCCGGCCAGCAGGAGAACGCCGAGAATGATCAGCACTGCACGCATGGAAAGCTCCTTGGAAAAGGTGAACGGGCTGAAGAATCGCCAGAGCGCGTCACGCCGTTGTGAAAACGTGCCAAGTCGTTGACGCGCCACCATAGGAGCAGAGGGAAAGAGAAAAGTCGACGGCGGCGTAAGGCGGTGTATCCGCCGTCGAGGGAGTAACCGGGTGTTCAGTCGATGCGGGCGAACAGCGCGCCGTGGCCGGGCAGGCTGAGGCCATCGGGGGTAACCGCGCCCTGACTCAGCCCATGACCGTTGATGGGAGTGAGTTTGCCCGGCCGGGCCAAGGGCAGCTCCACCGGTGCCTTGGACAGGTTGAAGGCGACCAGCAACGTGTCTTCGCCGTGCTTGCGGGTGAAAGCCAGTACCGGTTCCGGCGTGTCGATGAACTGGATGTCGCCCCAGCGCAGTGCCGGCTGGGTCTTGCGCCACGCCATGAACCGGCGGAAGCCGTTGAGCGTGGAATCGGGCGTAGCGTCCTGCAGGGTCACCGCCAACGCGCGATGTTCGGCAGGTACCGGTAGCCACGGATCGCCCACGCTGAAGCCGGCGTTGATGCCGCCGTTCCACGGCATCGGTGTGCGGCAGCCGTCGCGGCCCTTGAAGGTGGGCCAGAAGGTGATGCCATACGGATCCTGCAGCGATTCGAACGGCACATCGGCCTCGGTGAGGCCCAGTTCCTCGCCCTGGTACACGCACACCGAGCCGCGCAACGAGCAGACCATCGCGCTCAGCAGGTTCGCCAGCTTCGGCGAGGCGTGGCCGTTGCCCCAGCGGCTGAGCACGCGCGACACGTCGTGATTGGAAATGGCCCAGCACGGCCAGCCTTCCAGCATCTGCGCTTCGAGATCCTCCACGGTGCGGCGGATGTAGCCGGCGCTGAAATCGTCGGTGAGCAGCTCGAAGCTGTAGCCCATGTGCAGGCGGTTGCCGCTGGTGTATTCGGCGGTGGTGGCGAGCGAGTCTTCGGAGGAGATCTCGCCGATGGCGGCCACGTCTTCGTACTGGTCCATCAACGCGCGCAGTTCTTCGAGGAACGCGAGGTTCTCCGGCTGCGTGTTGTTGTAGTAGTGGTACTGGAACGCGTACGGATTGTCCGGACTGAAACCGCGGCCCACGCGTTTTTCCTCGGGCTTGGGCGGGTTGTCGCGCAGTTCGCGGTCGTGGAAGCAGAAGTTGATCGCATCCAGGCGCAGGCCGTTGACGCCCTTGTCCAGCCAGTACTTCACCTCGTCGAGCACCGCGCGGCGCACGTCGGGGTTGTGGTAATTGAGATCGGGCTGCGAGGTCAGGAAGTTGTGCAGGTAGTACTGGCCGCGGCGCGGTTCCCATTGCCAGGCGCAACCGCCGAACAGCGAGAGCCAGTTGTTGGGCGGCGTGCCGTCGGCCTTCGCGTCGGCCCACACGTACCAGTCGGCCCTGGGATTGTCGCGGCTCTCGCGGCTTTCCTTGAACCAGGCGTGCTCCATCGAGGTATGGCTGAGCACCTGGTCGATCATCACCTTCAGGCCGAGCGTGTGCGCCTTGGCCAGCAGGCGATCGAAATCCTCGTTGCTGCCGAACAGTGGATCGACTTCGCGGTAGTCCGCGATGTCGTAGCCGAAGTCGGCCATGGGCGAGCAGAAGAACGGCGAGATCCAGATCGCGTCCACGCCAAGGCTCGCGACATAGTCGAGCTTGTCGACGATGCCGGGCAGGTCACCCACGCCATCGCCGTTGGTGTCCATGAAGCTGCGTGGATAGATCTGATAGGTGACGGCTCCGCGCCACCAACGTGCATCACTCATTCGCGTACCCCGTTCCCGCCCAATGCTCGCTTCGCTGACAGACAACCGGGCCTGAAGCGAAGCGCGGGGGGCAGCTTAAAGGCAGAGTGCAAAGCGGACGCTTCGACTGCATACGTATTCAAAAAATCGCGATATTGCGACGCAGCAGGGCGCAGGAGCCGCTGCGAAAGTTACGCTGCCGGAGGGGCATCGATGCACGGAAACCCGCGCCACCATCGATTTTCCGAACGAAACACGAGGCTGGGACCGGTCCATGTCAAGGCAGGCGGTGAGACGCGCACCCATTAGAATTTTGTCAAAGGTGCACAAAAAAACCGGGTCATGAATACGTATGCATAGGCCTGTTCGGCATTTTTTGCAGCCCTACCATGGCCGCCACGCGACGGGGCCCTCCGAAGATTTCTCGGCTTGCACTGGCGCGTAGCCCGCAGCGCCTGTGGGGGCGGCTGCGGCAACTACAAAACCAAAGATGAAGTGCAAACCCGTGGGAGGGGAAGACGGTGGAACTGAAACGTAATGTGCTGGCCCTGGCGCTGGCGTCCGGCCTTTGTTTGACGGCAGGTATTCATGCAATGCCGGCGGATGCGGGCGCGAACGCGACCGGCACGGCCGCCGCCCCTGGTGCGCAGGACAGCTCTGCCCAGCAGACTGACCCGAACGCCAAGAAAGACGATCAGGCCAAGCAGACGCAGGACCAGCAGCTGGCCAAGAGCCTCTCCACCATCACGGTGACGGGCTACAACCAGAGCATGGAAAAGTCGATCGACTACCAGCGCTACTCGGACACGATCACCAACGTCATCACCTCGGCCGACATCGGCGGCCTGCCTGACCAGTCCATCGCCGACGCACTGACCCGCCTGCCGGGCGTGTCCGCCGAGCGCATTGCCGGCCAGGCCTCGCAGATCAATATCCGCGGCCTCTCCGGCAACTTCATCCAGACCACGCTCGATGGTCGCGAGCAGCCGTCCACCAGCGGCAGCAACTACATCAACTTCGACCAGTACCCGTCGGAGCTGATCAACATGGCCACGGTGTACAAGTCCTCGCAGGCGTCGCTGATCACCGGCGGCGTGGGCGGCACCATCGGCCTGCAGACGGCCAACCCGTTGGATGCGCCGAAGGAGCAGAACCTCAACATCGACGCGCGCGGCAGCTACGACGGCCAGGCGCACGACGTGAGCGGCGCCAATGCCGTGGGTTACCGCCTGAGCGCGGCTTACCAGGGCAAGTTCCTCGACAACACCCTCGGTGTTGGCCTGGGCGTGGCGCAGATGTACCAGCCGCACGTGGCCGAGCAGTTCGTGGGCGAGGCGTCGGACGGTTCGAAGTATTCGATCAACTCGCAGCCGGGCGCACCGACGGGCTACCTGCCCGAAGGCATCCAGCTGCAGCAGAACGGCGGTCAGGAGCGCCGCACCGGCGAAATCGCCACCATCGTGTGGAAGCCCACCGACGAGCTGAAGATCACCGGCGACGGCTTCTATTCCAAGTTCAAGAACGAGTCGTTCGGCTACGGTTTCCGCTCGCAGAACTTCTACGGCAACAACACGCAGATCACCAATCCGGTGTGGAGCTCGCTGGGGACGCTGATCGGCGGCTCGGTGGCGGGCAATCCGACCACCGGCGTGGATCCGCGTACCGGCAATCCGTACGGCAACCAGTTCTCCAACGAGACCACCGCCGACAACTACAGCACCACCACCAGCATCTTCTCCGGTGGCCTGAACGCGAAGTGGGACCACGGCAACTGGCATATCGACGCCGACGTGTCGATGTCGCGCGCCACCAGCAACGAGATCAACGTGGACACCACGGCCGATCCGTACTCGGGCCTGGGCACGGCGAACCCGCAGCTGATGGCGCAGTCGATGAACTTCCAGTTGAAGGGCCAGCAGGTCGGTTCGGCGCAGTTCGGCAATCCGGGTCTGTACACCAACGTCAACGACATGGGCTTGTCGCGTTACGGCGTCTATCCGTACATCTACCACGACAAGATGAAGGCCTTCCGCACCAGCGTGAAGTACGACATGCCCAACAGTTCGTGGCTGTCCGCGCTGGAAGCGGGCGTGTACATGAACAACCACACGTACAACGCCGATCGCGAAGCCTTCGTCTACGGTTCGGAGTGGAACACCTCGCCGGTACCTGGCGAGCTGCCGCTGAGCATTCCGGCCAGCGCCGCCAAGGTGACCTGCTGGAAGGGCAAGTTCTCCGGTTTCCCGTGCTTCCTCACTCTGAACGGTCCGGCCATTCTTGCCGCGCATGGCATCAATGCGACGCCGGTCAAGGACATCAACGCCAACAGCTGGACCTACGTCCAGAGCGGTCAGGTCGACGAGAAGACGCGCGACATCTTCCTGATGGCGGATATCGATGCGCAGGACGTGTTCGGTCACGAACTGAGCGGTAACGTGGGCGTCCGCGTGTCGCACCAGTCGCAGTACAGCTCGGGCCTGCAGCAGGTCGGCAACGGTGCGGGCATCCCGATCACCGACGGCAACGGCTACACCAGCTCCGACTACGCGCCGCTCACCGTCGGCAAGACCTATACCGATTACCTGCCGTCGTTGAACCTGATCTACCACCTGACCGACGACGACATGGTGCGTTTCTCGGCGGCCAAGGTGCTGTCGCGTCCGCCGATCGACAAGATGTTGGCCGGTTCCGGTTCGTGGGTGTCGAACGGTCCGGGCCCCGGCGCGCAGTACAACGTGTGGGGCGGCACCAGCCCGCTGCTCGATCCGCTGCGCGCCACTCAGTACGACCTCGACTACGAACACTACTTCGACGACTCCACCGGCCTGCTTACCGCCGGCGTGTTCTTCAAGGACGTGAAGTCGTTCGTGCAGGACGTCACGTACAACAACTACGACTTTGCCGCCGCGGGCATTCCGGTGCCGATCAACCCGGACACCGGCACGCAGTACCTCAACGGTGATTACCAGACGGCCTATAACGCCAAGGGCGGCCTGGTTCGCGGTCTGGAACTGTCCGGTTCGAAGACGCACTTCCTGCCCGGCATCTGGGCTGGCCTGGGCGTGCAGGCGAACTTCGCGCTGACCTCGAGCACGGTGCACAACCCGACCAACCTCGGTGGCCCGACCACCTACGTCGGCCTGCCGGGCCTGTCGCGTCGCGTGGCCAGTGCGGCGGTGTTCTACGACTACGGTCCGTTCTCGGCTCGTGTCTCGGGCAACTACCGTTCGTCGTTCCTGTCCGATACGCAGATGGCCGTCAGCAACCAGCTGGTGACCTTTGCCGCCGAAACGGTGTACGACTTCCAGGCCTCGTACGACATCACCCAGCAGTTCAAGGTGGTGTACCAGATGCTCAACCTGACCAACCAGCCGACGCGTACCTACTTCGGCGGCAACCCGCAGCAGACCGGTACGATCCAGTACTTCGGACGCACCAGCTACCTCGGCGTCGAGTTCAAGCTGTAAGTCACGAATCGCGCCGGTCTCGAAAGAGGCCGGCGCGATGCTTTTTGGGGCCATGCCGAGTCATGCATGGCAAACACACCGCGAGGCCCGGCGTAGCGGTTTCCGGTCCGATGCGATGTCTGCGTTCCGGTGTACCGTTCCGTCGATGGCCTGCCGCCTTCGAATGGAGCACAGCATGTCCCGGAATCGCCTGTTCAGTTCTCTTGCGCTCGCTCTCTCCCTCACGCTCGGCACAGCGTCCATGCACGCCCGCGCGGCCGACGCGCCGCCGGCTCCCGTCGCGAACACCCAGCCCTCGGGCGTCTACTACGAAATCTTCGTGCGCGCCTGGTACGACACCAACGGCGACGGCATCGGCGATCTCAACGGTGTCACCGCCAAGCTCGATTACCTCAAATCGCTGGGCATCAGCGGCATCTGGCTGATGCCGATCAACAGCTCGCCCAGCTATCACGGCTACGACATCACCGATTACTACGGCATCAACCCGCAGTACGGCAGCACCGCCGATCTTGAACACCTGGTGGCCGAAGCGCACAAGCGCGGCATCGCGGTGACCATGGACATGGTGATCAACCACACCGGCAAGGAACACCCGTGGTTCGTGGATGCGCAGAACGCCGGTGGCGCGCATCGAAACTGGTATTCCTGGACGTCCAAACAGCCGGATCTCGCGGCCATCAGCGCCACCGATACGCCGATCTGGCACGCCGGCAACGATGGCTGGTACATCGGCGTGTTCGGTGGCCATATGCCTGATCTCAACTACGACAATCCGGCCGTGCGCGCCGAAATGATCAAGGTCGGCCAGTACTGGCTGGGCAAGGGCGTGGACGGTTTCCGCCTCGATGCCGCCAAGCACATCTACGTCGACTTCAAGTCCGACGTGCACAGCGAAAAGGCGCTGGAGAAGAATGTCGCCTGGTGGACCGAATACCACGATGCGCTCGCCAAGACGCATCCGAACGTGACCCTGGTGGGCGAAGTCAGCGCCACCTCGCCGAAAGAACTCGCGCCTTACCTGAAGCCGCTGGGTTCGATCTTCGACTTCCCGCTGGCCGAGCAGCTGATCGTCAGCGCCAAGAGCGAGCGTGCGGGCCAACTGGGCGACCTGCTCAAGGCTACCAACGAGGCGTACAAGGCAGCGGGCGACACGCCGCACATCGACTCCACCTTCCTGTCCAATCACGACCAGGAACGCGTGATGAGTCGGCTGGATGGCAACGTCGATCACATGCGCATGGCCGCTGCGATGCTGCTGACGCTGCCGGGTCGCCCGTACATCTATTACGGCGAAGAGCTGGGCATGGAGGGCAAGAAGCCCGATGAAAACCTGCGCGAGCCGATGCGCTGGCAGCGCGAAGCGGGCCCCGGCGAGTCGCGCTGGAAGCCATCGAGCGCGCACCAGGGTCAGGCGGTTTCGGTGCAGGCGGAGCAGGACGATCCCGGCTCGCTCTACAACACCTACCGCACCCTGATCGGCTGGCGCGCGCAGAACAGCGCGCTGCGGGATGGCGACCTGAGCATGGTGGCCACCGGCCTGCCCAGCGTGGTCGCCTACTGGCGCAACGACGGCAAGCAGAAACTTTTGGTGGTGCACAACCTTTCCGGCAAGAGCGCAGTGTGGAAACCTAAGGGGGATCTCCTCCCCAAGGACGCCACCATGCAACTGACCACCAAGCCGCACGCCGCGCTGGAACACGGCAAGCTCCAGCTCCCCGCCTATAGCACCGTGGTGCTGCACTGATGCGGGCGCGGCTGCTCGCGCTGGCGCTGCTGTCTGCCATGGCCGCCACCACGGTCGCCATGGCCGTCCGCAACGACGCCAGTGCCGACCGCATGGAACTCACGCTACCCGGGGGCAAGCTGGAACTTCGCCTGCTGACCCCCGGCGTCGTGCAGTTGCGTGTGGACGGCACGCGCGAGCCGGCCACGCCGGTCATCGACGCGCAGGCCAGTTTCGATCCGGTCGAGGTGACGCGCGAGACGCAGGGCGATGAGCAGATCCTGCGATCGGCCCAGCTGGTGCTGCGCTGGAATCCGCATCGCAACGAATTGCGGATGGAAGATCCCGCCGGGCATGCCCTGCTCAGCGCGGATCTCTCCCACGCGATGGACGGCCGCTGGACGCTGCGTCACGCCAAAGGCGATCCGCAGTACGGCATCGGCGGGCTGAATGCGTTCGACGCCGAAGCCGGCCATCTGCTGCGCCAGGGCAAGCAGATTGCCACGGCAGGCGCCCAGGGCCACACCGGCGCGCCGTTCGTGTGGAGCACTGCCGGTTACGGCGTGCTGGCCGATGCGGAGCCGGCACGCTTCGATCTCTCGGCCACCGACATCGGCATTCGCGCCGACAAGCAGGCCGTGCACACCATCTACCTGCTGGTGGGCGCGCCCGATGCGCTGTTCGCCCAGCTGCGCCAGATCAGCGGCGCCGCCCCGATGTTTCCGAAGTGGGCGATGGGTTTCACCAACAGCCAGTGGGGCATCGACCAGAAGGAAGCGCTGAGCCTGGTGGATACCTACCGCGCCAAGCACATCCCCATCGACAACTTCACTTTCGACTTCGACTGGAAGGCGTGGGGCGAGGACATGGGCGAATTCCGCTGGAACACCGACAAATTTCCCGACGGTCCCGACGGCAAGCTCAAGCAGCAGATGGACCAGCGCGGCATGCACATGACCGGCATCATGAAGCCGCGCATCCACGTCGACACCGTGGAAGGACGCGAAGCCACCGCGCGCGGCTACTGGCTGGCGCAGTCGAAGGAAGCGCCCGATTATTTCTCGCACAAGCCGGTGCGCGACGTGGATTTCGACAAGCCGGAAGTGCGCGCGTGGTTCTTCAACGATGCGCTGAAGCATTCCTTCGAAACCGGCATCGTGGGCTGGTGGAACGACGAGGCGGACGACAGCGGCGTCGACACGCAATTCCTCAACATGCAGCGCACCCTGTACGACGGCCAGCGCAGCATCAGCGACAAGCGCGTCTGGTCGATCAACCGCAACTTCTACCTCGGTTCGCAGCGCTACGCCTACGGCGTGTGGTCCGGCGACATCCAGAGCGGCTTCGCCAGCATGGCGGCGCAGCGCCAGCGCATGCTCGCCGCGTTCGACGTGGGTGCAATGCATTGGGGCATGGACGGCGGCGGCTTCAAGGCGCCGATGCCGGTGCCCGAGAACTACGCGCGCTGGATCCAGTTCGGCGCGTTCACGCCGGTGTTCCGCGTGCATGCCGACTTCGGCCAGAAGCGGCAACCGTGGGTCTACGGACCGATCGCGGAGAAGGCCGCGGCCGAAGCGATCCGTCTGCGCTACTCGCTGATCCCATACATCTACAGCTACGAGTACCACGCGCATGCCGATGGCGTGGGCGTGGTGCGTCCGCTGCAGTTTGTCTATCCGCAGGATCCGGCGCAGCGCGATCGCATCGATGCGTGGATGTTCGGCGACTACCTGCTGGTGTCGCCGGTGGTGGAGCAGGGCCAGACGGTGAAACGCCTGCAGCTGCCGCATGGCCGCTGGATCAACTGGTTCGACGGCAACGCGTACGAGGGTGACCGCGAGATCACGCTCAACGTGGATGCCACGAACTGGAGCGATATCCCGCTGTTCGTCCGCGAAGGCGCGATCATTCCGCAGCAGCCGGTGATGGACTATGTGGGACAGCAGCCGGTGACGTCGCTGGACGTGCAGGTGTTCCCCGCCGATGCGGCATCGCATTTCGACGTCTACGAGGACGATGGCGAAACCTATGCCTACGAGCAAGGCACGTACTTCCTGCAGACGCTGTCGGTGCAGCGCGAAAAGGGCGTGGTGAATTTCAAGACGGGCGCGGCGACCGGTGCATTTCGTCCGGCGCTGAAGGATTATGTGCTGGCGATCCACGTCCCCTCGTCTGTTGCGGTCTCCGTCGACGGCAAGCCGTTGGCCAGGGTGGCCAGCATCGAGACGCTGCGCGCCGCGCAGGGCGAGGGATGGACGCAAGCTCATGACCGGTTTGGCGAGGTGACGTACGTGAAGATCGAGGCAGGCAAGGCGAAGAACATCCAGCTGGGTACACAGGCGGTGCAGCCGTGAGGGGCGTGTCGACGCACCGCACGCGCATCGCGCTGGCTTGCGCCGCGTGGTTGATGGCAGGCGCGGTGCAGGCGCAGGCGATCACCGCCAAGGGCGAAGTGAACTGGAACGGCAAGACCGCCAGCATGAACGCGCAGGCCGATGGCAGCTTCGTGCTGCATGCGCCTGCGGGTGATCGAACGATTGCGGCGCAGAAGCTGAGCGTGCACACGGCCAGCCCCCTGTTCGACGGCTTGTTCGCCATGGCGCAGGATGATCTCAGTCACGACTCAGTGACAGCCATCAAGGACGGCGCCTACGATCACGGCAAGGAAATTCCCTGCGTGTGCTTCGCCACCGGCGACAAATGGCCCTACGTGTGGACACGCGACACGTCGTATTCCATCGACCTGTCGCTGTGGCGCCTCGATCCGGAGCGTGCGCGCAACTCGCTGCGCTTCAAGCTTTCCGACGCGCGCGAGCCATCGGTGCCGCAAGGCATGTACGTGATGCAGGACACCGGCTCCGGCGGCAGCTGGCCGATCAGCACCGACCGCGTGGTGTGGTTCCTCGGCGCCAAGTCACTGCTGGACGACAAGGCCTTCGCCGACGACACCTGGCGCGCGGTGCAGGACACGCTGGCGCAGGATCGGCTCTACGTGTTCGATAGCCGGCTGGGCCTGTATCGCGGCGAGACCTCGTTCCTCGACTGGCGCGAGCAGACCTATCCCGCGTGGACGGAAAAGGACGTGCGCTTCATCGGCGAGTCGT
Organism: Dyella kyungheensis; assembly: GCF_049913195.1. GTDB lineage: Bacteria > Pseudomonadota > Gammaproteobacteria > Xanthomonadales > Rhodanobacteraceae > Dyella > Dyella kyungheensis. The sequence goes on from NZ_CP183983.1 coordinate 683,231, forward strand.
TCGCGCTGTCCACCAACGTGCTGCATTACCAGGCGCTGCAACTGGCAGCGCAACTCGCCGAGCAGCGGCACGCTGCGGCCGCGAAGGACTATCGCACGCAGGCCGATGCGTTGAAGCAGGCGATCAACGCGCACTTCTGGCGCGCCGATCGCGGCATGTACATGAGCTATATCGGCCCCGAGGCGATGCCGATCGACAGCTACGACCTGCTCGGCATCGCGCTTGCCGTGACCACCGGCGTGGCCGACACCGGGCGGGCCAAGCAGGCGCTGGCCAACTATCCGGCATGGCCCTCCGGCAGCCCCGTGATCTGGCCCGAGCGCAAGGACCAGCCGGTCTATCACAACCGCGCGATCTGGCCCTTCGTGAGCGCCTATTCGCTGCGGGCGGCGCGGGTGGTGAACGATGCGCCGCGCATCGCGCTGGAAATGAATTCGATCCTGCGTGGCGCCGCGCTGGCCTCGTCCAACATGGAGAACTACGAGCTGGTCTCGCAGGCCGTGCATGTGGACGAAGGCAAGCTCAGCGGTCCGGTGGTTAATTCGCCGCGCCAGCTGTGGTCGGTGGCGGGCTACCTGGACATGGTCATCAACGGCGTGTTCGGCGTGGGCGACGCGGGTCGCATCGATCCCAAGCTGCCGGTTTCGTGGGTGGCGCCGCTGTTCGGCGACAAGCCGAGCATCACGCTCGACCTCGCCGGCCAGCGCGTGACCCTGCTGCGCCCGGCCAAGCTCGATGGCGATCTGCTGGTGGCGCAATCGCAGCAGCACACGGGCAACGAGACCACCGTGCAACTGAAGGCGATCCACTCCGGCGTCAAACCCTTGCATACCGATGCACCATTGTTCGGTCCCGCGATGCCGGACGCTCCCGTCGTCACCGCCTCGGCCAAGGGCTGGCAGGTCGATTTCCAGGGCAAGGGCGTGCTGTATCTGGACGGCCATCGCCTGGGGCCGATCGACGGCAGCCTCAGCGTGCCCAAGGGCGCGACGCGCCAATGCTTCCAGCTCACCCGCGTGGGCGAGGGCGGCCTCGAATCGCTGCCCAGCGCGGCCACCTGCAAGGGCGACGAAGCGCGTCTCGCCGGTGCCGGTCCGTGGGAATGGAAGGCGACCCGCAGCGGCGCGATGAGCGTGTCGTTCGACTACGTGAATGACCATGGCCCGATCCAGACCGGCGTCACGGCCGCGGTGAAACGGCTCGATGTGTCGTGCGATGGTGCGGCGCCACAGCGCGTGGTGGTGGTGATGCCGCATAGTGTGGGCACCCAGCGCTCCGCCACGGCCACGTTCACGGCAACGGCAGGAGCGACCTGCCGTTTCCGCCTGGACCAGGGGTTCAACATGAGTGACCTGCGCCACAACGCGCATTACACCGGCGAGCAGGGCGGCGCGAGCGGCCCGGTGAACGATGCCAAGGTCGAGGCCATGCTGCTGTCGCCGTCGCCGGTCACCCGCACGCCATGACGCGCAAGCCCGAGCTGTCGTTCTGGCAGATCTGGAACATGTGCTTCGGTTTTCTGGGCATCCAGTTCGGCTTTGCCCTGCAGAACGCGAACGTCAGCCGCATTTTCCAGACCCTGGGTGCGGACGTGGGCGACATCCCGGCGCTGTGGATCGCGGCGCCGTTCTCGGGACTGCTGGTGCAGCCGGTGATCGGCTACCTGTCGGATCGCACCTGGACGCGGCTGGGACGCCGTCGTCCGTACTTCCTGATCGGCGCCGTGCTCACCACGCTGGCCTTGCTGTGCATGCCCAATTCGCCGGTGCTGTGGGTGGCGGCGGGCCTGCTGTGGATCATGGACGCCTCGATCAACATCTCGATGGAGCCGTTCCGCGCCTTCGTCGGCGACCAGCTGCCGCCGCGGCAGCGGCCGGTGGGCTACGCGATGCAGAGCTTCTTCATCGGCGTGGGTTCGGTGGTGGCGTCCCTGCTGCCGTGGCTGCTGGCCAAGCTGGGCGTGAGCAACGTGGCGGGCGAGGGTGCCATTCCCGACACGGTGAAATACGCGTTCTATCTCGGCGGCGTGGTGTTGCTGGGCTCGGTGCTGTGGACGGTGCTGACGTCGCGCGAGTACCCGCCGGGCGAGTTGGAAGCGTTCTCCGATAGTCCAGTGGAAAGCCAGGCCGTGCATGCCACGCGTGCGTGGCGTTTCGGCGTGGCGCTGATCGCCGCGGGGCTGGTGTTGTTCGTGGCGATTCGCCATTACGCGCTGGAAAAAGAGCTCTATCTGCTCGCCGGCGGCCTGGTGCTGTTCGGCACGTTGTTCTCCTGGCTCTCCTTCACGCGCAGCGGCGGCATGCTGCGCCAGGTGATGGGCGATCTCTACGGCATGCCGGAGACCATGCGCCGGCTCGCCGTGGTGCAGTTCTTTTCGTGGTTCGCACTGTTCGCGCTGTGGATCTACACCACCGCCGCGGTGACCTCGGTGCACTACGGCACCACCGACACGCATTCGGCCGTCTATAACGAAGGCGCCAACTGGGTCGGCGTGCTGTTTGCCGCCTACAACGGCTTCGCCGCCGTGGCCGCTGCGGCGATTCCCTGGATGGTGCGCCGCTGGGGCCTGCGCATCAGCCATCTGGTGAACTGCTGGCTCGGTGGCGCAGGCCTGTTGTCGTTCCTGCTGATCCGCGATCCGCAGTGGCTGCTGCTGTCGATGGTGGGCGTGGGTTTCGCCTGGGCGTCCGTCCTGTCGCTGCCGTATGCGCTGCTGTCGGACAACCTGCCGGCGACGAAGATGGGCGTCTATATGGGCATCTTCAATTTCTTCATCGTGATCCCCCAGCTGATGGCGGCCAGCGTGCTGGGCCTGCTGCTGCGGCTGTTCTTCCACGGCCAGGCCATCTGGGCACTGGCGATGGGCGGCGCGAGCCTGGTGGTTGCGGGGCTGTGCACGCTGCGCGTGTCGGAGCCGTCCACCGCCCAATCGTAGGCACACCTGTGGGAGCGCACCCTGTGCGCGACCGCGGAGCCGAGGGTCTGCTCTTCGCTGGGTCGTCGCGCACAGGATAGGAAGGTCAGCGCTTGACGCTGGATTTCCGCACGATCAGCTTCGCCGGCAGCATCCCGCTTTCCGCAGGCTGCCCGCGGATCAGCGAGAGCAGGTTGTCCACCAGGATCTCGCCGGCCAGCTTGGTGTCCTGCAACACCGTGGTGAGCGGCGGATTGACGAAGCTGGCCATCGGAATATCGTCGAAACCCGCCAGCGCCACGTCTTCGGGCACCTTCAGGCCGTGGTCGGCGAGCGCGCGCATGGCGCCGATGGCAATGAGATCGCTGGCGGCAAACACGCCATCGAACGCCACGCCGCGCGCCAGCAGTGTTTCCAGGGCCTCATAACCGGAGCGCTCGGTGCTTTCGGCGTTCACCTGCAGCAACGATTCGGCATCGAGCCCAGCGTCGCTCAGCGCGCGCGTATAGCCGCGGTAGCGGTCGAAGAATTCGGGATAGTGACTGGAGGCATCGCCGAGGAAGGCGATCCGCTGACAGCCTTGCGCCAGCAGGTGCGCGGTGACGTCGCGTCCGCCGCTGACGTTGTCGCAACCCACCGAGACATCCGGCTGGTCCGGCAGCACGGCGCCCCAGCGCACGCAGCGCGTGCCCTGGTCCACCAGCTTCTGCAGCTTGTCGCGCGTGGCCAGGTAGTCGCCGTAGCCGAGCAGGATGATGCCATCGGCTTTCTTGCTGTCCGCGTAGTCGGCGTGCCAGTCGCGGGAAAACTGCTGGAACGAGATCAGCAGGTCGTAGCCGCGCTGGGCGCAGGCGCGCGTGATCGAGCCGAGCATCGAAAGAAAGAACGGATTGATGTGCGATTCGTCGGCGGTGGGATCTTCGAACAACAGCAGCGCCAGCGTGCCGGTGTGCTTGGCGCGCAGGCCCGAGGCGTTCTTGTCGACCTTGTAGTTCAGTTCCTCGACCGCCGCCTGGATGCGCCGGCGGGTCTCCTCGTTGACCAGCGGACTGCCGCGCAACGCGCGCGACACCGTGGACTGGGAGACCCCGGCCAGGTGGGCAATATCGAACGAGGTGACTTTTCCCTTGATCTGCACGCCGCGGTGATTCTCGAGTCAGTGCGCAGATCCTAGCGGCTTGTGTGCTCGCTGTCCTTTCATTCGCCTGTACCGGAGACGGGCATGAAAAAGCCCCGAGGATTAGGGGGGAATCCTCGGGGCCGGGGTGGCAGCGAAACCCAGGGGAGAGGTTCGCTTACCGTTTGGGCTCGTCCAGGGAGGTGGCGAGCCCGCGGACGCCGTTGCGTGCATCCGGTAACTAAGAACGCGCCAGCAGGGGAAAGTTGCACAGCGGGCGCCAAATTGGGTTAGCAGGCGTTCATTTGACGAAAATCCAACGTTTTCGCGGGCCGCCGTGACTGGCTCAGATGCCGCCTCAGTGCCCAGCGCCGCGCCGTCGCGCACAAGTGCGCTCCCACAGGAGCCGCGTGCGTTGCGGGACCTCAGTGCGCCTCATCCCAATTCTTCCCCACCCCCGCTTCCACCAGCAGCGGCACGGACAGCTCCGCAGCCCCCGACATGCGCTCCACCACGCCCGCGCGCACGTCGTCGATCACATCCTGGCGCACCTCGAACACCAGTTCGTCGTGCACCTGCATGAGCATATGGGCGTCGTCGCGCGGCTGCAGCCAGTCGTGCACGGCGAGCATGGCGCGCTTGATGATGTCCGCCGCGGTGCCCTGCATCGGCGCGTTCACCGCGGCGCGCTCGGCGCCTGCGCGCAGGGCCTGGTTGCGCGACTGCAGGTTCTCCAGATAGAGCCGGCGGCCGAACAGCGTCTCCACGTAGCCATCGCGATGCGCCTGCTGGCGCGTGGATTCCATGAAGGCGTGCACGCCCGGATAGCGGGCGAAGTAACGCGCCATGTAATCGCTGGCTTCGCCACGATCCACGCCCAGCTGGCGCGCCAGGCCGAACGCGCTCATGCCGTACATCAGGCCGAAGTTGATCGCCTTGGCGGCGCGGCGCTGGTTGGCGTTCACTTCCTCGGGCTTGAGGCCGAACACTTCGGCGGCGGTGGCGCGATGCACGTCGCCACCTTCCTTGAACGCCTTGACCAGGCCTTCGTCGCCCGAGAGATGCGCCATGATGCGCAGCTCGATCTGCGAATAGTCCGCCGCCAGCACCACCCAACCCTCCGGCGCCACGAACGCCTGGCGGATGCGGCGGCCTTCCTCGGTGCGGATGGGGATGTTCTGCAGGTTGGGGTCGGACGAGGACACGCGCCCCGTTGCCACCGAACCCTGGTGATAGCTGGTGTGCACGCGTCCCGTACGCGGATTGACCATCTCCGCCAGCTTGTCCGTATAGGTGGAACGCAGTTTGGCCAGGCCGCGGTAATCGAGGATCAGGCGCGGCAGCGCGTGATCGTCCGCGATCGCTTCCAGCGCTTCCTCGTTGGTGGACGGCTGGCCGGTGGGCGTCTTCAACTTGGCGGACAGGCCCAGCTCGTCGAACAGGATCGCCTGCAGCTGCTTGGGCGAGTCGAGATTGAACTGGCGGCCCGCGCCCTTCCACGCTTCCTGCTGCAGTTCCAGCATGCGCTTGCCGAGCTGCTGGCTCTGCATGCGCAGTTCGTTGACGTCGATCAGCACGCCACGCTGTTCCATCGATGCCAGCACCGGAATCAACGGAACCTCGATGTTCTGGTACACCGAGCGCAGCGACGGCTCGCTCTCCAGCTTGGGCCACAGCGCGTGGTGCAGGCGCAGCGTGATGTCGGCATCTTCGGCGGCGTAGCGGCAGGCGGTGTCCAGGTCCACCTGCGAGAACGGAATCTGCTTGGCGCCCTTGCCGGCGACCTGCTCATACTTGATGGTTTCCACGCCCAGGTATTTCCTGGCCAGCGAATCCATGTCGTGGCGCGTGGCGGTGGCATTCCACACGTACGACTCCAGCATCGAGTCGTGCTGGAGGCCGCGCAAGTGGATGCCGTAGTTCGACAGGATGTTGATGTCGTACTTCGCGTGCTGGCCCATCTTCGGACGGCTTGCATCCTCGAAGAACGGCTTGAGCGTGGCCAGCACCTGCTCGCGCGAGAGCTGCGCGGGCGCGCCGGGATAGTCGTGCGCCAGCGGCACATAGCAGGCGTGACCCGGTTCCACCGACAGGCTCAAGCCCACGATATCGGCCTGCATCGAATCGATGGAGGTGGTTTCGGTATCGAACGATACGAGCGGCGCCGTGGCGATCTTCGCCAGCCAGTCTTCGAACTGCGCCTGGGTGGTGACCAGTTCGTACTGGCCGGCCATGGCGAGGTCCTGGCCGGGACGATCTTCCTGGGGGAGCGCAGCCTGTGGGCGACTGGCCGTTTCTGCAAGATTGCCTGAGGTCGCTCCGCCCGTGTCGCGCACAGGGTGCGCTCCCACAGTGGCTCCGCCGGTATCGGCGTCGAGGTCCTTCAACGCCGCCTTGAAGTCGTAGCGGGTGTACAACTCGCGCAACTGGTCGACATGGCGATCGCGCAGCTGCAACTGATCGACGGTCGCGTCGAGCGGCACGTCGAGCTTAATCTGCACCAGCTCACGCGACAGCGGCAGCTGCGGCAGCGCGGCGCGCAGACTCTCGCCGATCTTGCCGCCGATCTTGTCCGCGTTGGCGATCAGGTTGTCCAGCGTGCCGTATTCCGCCAGCCATTTCGCGGCGGTCTTGGGGCCGCACTTGGGCACGCCCGGCACGTTGTCGATGCTGTCGCCGGTGAGCGAGAGGAAGTCCACGATCTGCGCCGGATGGACGCCGAACTTGTCCATCACGCCGGCGTCGTCGGTGGTGGTGTTGGTCATCGTGTTGACCAGCGTCACGCCCGGGCGCACCAGCTGCGCAAGATCCTTGTCGCCGGTGGAAATCTCCACCTCGATGCCTTGCGCATGCGCCTGCTCGGTGAGCGTGCCGATCACGTCGTCCGCTTCCACGCCGCCCACGCGCAGGATCGGAAAACCGAGCGCGCCGACGATCGCGAGCATGGGTTCCACCTGGGCCCGCAGGTCGTCCGGCATGGGTGGGCGATTGGCCTTGTACTGATCGTAGAGCTCGTTGCGGAAGGTGGGCCCCGGCGCGTCGCTGACGAAGGCCACGTACTCGGGCCTGGCCTTGAGCGTGGCGCGCAGCATGTTCACCACGCCGAACAGCGCGCCGGTGGGCTCGCCGTGCGAATTGGTCAGCGGTGGGAGCGCGTGGAAGGCGCGGTAGAGGTAGGAGGAACCGTCGATGAGAATGAGCTTGGCCATGCCGCGATTGTCGCACGCGTGCACCGGAACCGACCCCTCTGCGTTCAGGCTCCGCACCGTCGGCACATCGCCGTTGCGCGACAGCCGGCCCGGGCCACCGGCGCTTCACAAGCCGTGCGGTTCCGCGCTGATATGCTCCGCATCCCACAGGAGGCCGTCATCATGAAATCCGTCGCTTTGCTTGCCGTTCTTGGTGTGGCCATCGCATCGAATGCGCTTGCCCAGTCGTCCCCCAGCCAGTTCCCGCCGGCCCCGCCGCCGCCGGGCATGAACGATCCGGGCGTCAAGGCCGCGCCGCAGGCGCCGGCCCCCAAGCTGGTCCAGCCGTCCAAGTCCGCCGCCGGCAAGACGTCGGCCTCGGGCAACGTCTCGGCGGATACCGAAGCGTCCATGAGCGCGCCGGCCACCACCACGCCGGCGACCACCGACGCCCAGCCGCGCGACGCGAACGGCAACGCGCCGCCGCAGGTGAAGGTGGTCACCCAGGGTGACCAGACCATCCAGGAATACAGCCGCAGCGGCCAGGTCTACATGGTGGTGGTGACGCCCAAGGGCGGCATCCCGCAGACCTATATGGTCGACCAGAAGGGTGCCTGGTCCAACCAGGCGGGCGAGCCGGTGAAGCCGGTGATGTACAAGATCATGTCATGGGGCAACAGCAAGCCGGCCCAGGACCAGGACGACGGCGGCCAGTAAGCGCGTGACGGCACGGTTGGCGAGGCGAGCATGAACCTGCGCGAGAGCTGGCTGCTGTTCGCGCTGGGCTCGGCGTTCTTCGCCGCGCTCACGGCGCTGTTTGGCAAGCTGGGCGTGGCGGGCATCAACTCCAACCTCGCCACCTTCATTCGGACCATCGTGATCCTGCTGGTCACGGCCGGCATTCTCAGTCTTCGCAACGAATGGGCACGCCCTACCGGGCTGCCCGCGAGCAGCTGGGTGTTCCTCGTGCTGTCGGGCATCGCCACGGGACTGTCGTGGCTTTGCTACTACCGCGCCCTGCAACTGGGACCGGTGAGCCGTGTCGCGCCGATCGACAAATTGAGCGTGGCCATCGCCATCGTGCTGGGCGTGTTGCTGCTGGGCGAGCAACTGAGCTGGTCGCTGGCGATCGGCGGCGGGCTCATCGTGCTTGGCGCGATCATCATCGCGGTGTTCTAGCGCTCGTCCAGTTCCGGGTAGTGGCGGAAGATGCCGTCCTCGTTGAACGGGATGCGTCGTTCGGAGGCCAGGTAAGCGGCGATGTTCGGCCGTTCGGCGACACGTTGCTGGAGTGCGCGCAGCTTCGTCGTGCGACGCCGCTGCGATTTCATCGCCTTGGGAAACGCATAGTCCAGACCGGACATCAGCTGGAACAGCGACAAGTCCACGTACGAGTGGCGCCGTCCGATCGCATGGCGCCCGTCGCCGCGATCGAGCACCTGCTCGAAATAGCCCAGGTACTTCGGGATGCGCGCCTCGCAGAATGCATTGGAACGTTTGCGCGCTTCGCTGCGTTGCTGTTCGTAGTACAGGTCGCCGGAAATCGGGTGATGGGTATCGTGCACTTCGGCCACGATGTCGGTGACGGTCTGCTGCAGTTGCATGGCATAGCGCTGCGCGGGCTCGGAGGCGGGCACCAATCCGTGGCGCGGACCCAGGAAGGCCAGGATATTGGCCGCCTGCGCGATTACCTGCCGGCCCGCGCGCAGGAAGGGCGGCGCGAACGGCAATGCGCCCGCATGCTTGCCGTGCAGGAACGGCATGATGGCCTGGTCGCCTTTGCGGCGGGCGACGTCGCTGTAAGCGGCGCCCGCGTCCTCCAGGGCGAGCCGAACGAATTCACCGCGTCCCTGGATGCCGGTCCAGTAGTAGAGCTCGTAGCGCATGAGCGAAGCCCGTGGAGAAAGCTGCGAGGCTAGGTGGCGGACGTTCAACAGGATGTGAGCGCGGCGTCGCCACCCGCTCCATTCCGTTGCCATCACTGTGGGAGCGCACCCTGTGCGCGACAGGTCATGCGGGAACGCTTCATGTCATCCCGATAGGACGAAGACCGTGCCTCGAGGTATTTCGACCCGTGCCTGTCGCGCACAGGTGGCCGTTCACTGTGCGCGGGTGAGTTCCCGCAACCGCTCCCACACCAGCGCCGCCAGCGGCGACAGCGAGCGCTGCCTGCGCTTGATCAACACCACCTCGCGACTTTCCTGCGGCGTCAGCGGTCGCGTCACCAGCGTGGGAGGCGGTGGTGCCAATGCGGGGCTCACGCTGATGCCGAGTCCGGCTTCGACCATGCGATAGGTGGTGAACGTGTGCCCGGTCTGCTGCACGACGTTGGCTTCGATGCCGCGGCTGGCCAGTGCATGATCGATCAGGCGGCGGCTGCCGGAGGAATAGTCGAGCAGGATCAGCGGCAGCCCCTGCAGCTTGCGCCAGGGCACCCGATCGAGTTTCGCCAGCGGATGATCGGGCCGGCACACCAGCACGAACGGATCGCGCAGCAAGCGCTCGCTGTCGAATTCGCCGGTGAGCGGCGGATCGATGGCCACGCCGAAATCCACTTCGCCGCCGCGCACGCTGTCCAGCACCATGGTCTGCGCCTGGTCATGCAGCTGGATGGTGAGTTCGGGATAGCGCGTGGCACAGTCGGCGATGCAGCGCGGCATCAAACCCGCGGACAGCGTCGGCACCGAGGCGATGTGCACCTTGCCGCGCTTGCGTTCGCTCTCCGAATGCACGTGCGAAAGCACGCCTTCCAGTTCGTCCAGCACGCGCCCGATGGCGCTTTCCAGATAACGGCCCGCGTCGGTGGGCAGCACTTCGCGGGTGGTGCGGTCGAACAGCCGGATGCCCAGCTCGGCTTCCAGGTCCGCGATATAGCGGCTCACCGCCGGCTGGCTCAGGTGCAGGCTCTCCGCCGCCCGCCGGAAATGCTGCTGGCGGGCCACGGCAAGGAAGGCGCGGAGCTGGCGCAGGCTGATATTCATACCAATACTGTATCAGTAGATCAGATAAAACGATTTGATTAATCAATGGACTGGCAGTCCAATAGGAGCAGCCCTCCTTTCGCGCCCACGGCCATGTTCCTGCGTCGCTTCCTGCCCGACCGCTTTACCTGCGCCCTGATCGTCACCGTGGCGCTCGCCAGCCTGCTGCCATGCCGCGGCACCACGGCGAGCGTGTTCAACGTGCTGACGGACATGGCCATCGCGCTGCTGTTCTTCCTGCACGGCGCCAAGCTCTCCCGCGAGGCGGTCGTGGCCGGCATGACCCACTGGCGCCTGCACCTCACCGTGTTGGCCAGCACCTTCGTCCTGTTTCCGCTGCTGGGGTTGTTGCTGCGTCCCGTGCTGTCGCCGCTGGTGACGCCTTCGCTCTACCTGGGCGTGCTGTTCCTGTGCACGCTGCCCTCGACCGTGCAGTCGTCCATCGCCTTCACCTCGATGGCGCGCGGCAATGTGCCGGCGGCCATTTGTTCGGCCTCCGCCTCCAGCATGCTCGGCATCTTCATCACGCCACTGCTGGTGGGCGTGATGCTGGAATCGCACGGGCAGGGCGGCATGAACTGGGATGCGATCGGCGCCATCGTGCTGCAACTGCTGGTGCCGTTCGTGGCTGGCCAGGTCGCGCAGCGCTGGATCGGCCGCTGGGTGGAACGCAACCGCTCGCTGTTGTCCTTCGTCGACCAGGGCTCGATCCTGCTGGTGGTCTACACGGCCTTCAGTGCGGCGGTGCTGCAGGGCCTGTGGAAGCAGATCCCACTGCCGGTGCTCGGCGGCCTGCTGATCGTCAACGCCGTGCTGCTCGCCATTGCGCTCATCGTTACCCGCTACGGTGCGCGTGCGCTGGGCTTCAAGCGCGAGGATGAAATCACCATCGTGTTCTGCGGTTCCAAGAAGAGCCTCGCCAGCGGTGTGCCGATGGCCAAGGTGCTGTTCGCCGGCCATCCGCTGGGCGCCATCGTGCTGCCGATCATGCTGTTTCACCAGATCCAGCTGATGACGTGTGCGGTGTTGGCGAAGAAGTATGCCCAGAGGATGGAAGGGCGCAACCGCAAGATCGGTGTCGCCACCGAAAGCTGAAACGTCGGTGCCGGCCAAGAAAAAGGGCGTCCTTGCCGGACGCCCTTTTCTTTTAACTGCGTGGTTTCCTGCTTACCAGCCCATGCCTACGCCCACGCCGACCGAGCTGTCGCCCCCGGTGACCGAGGCACCGACGGTGATGTTGGCGCGCTTGCTGATGGCGCGCTGGTAGCCGACGGAAATCGCCTTGGCGCCGTTGGAGAAGCCCGTGCCGGCGCCGAAGCGGTTCTGCGTCTCGATGCCGCCAAGGCTGGCCGCCATCGTCATCATGGAGGTGCTCATGGCGTTGTTGCCGCTAATGCGCTTGTTGACGTTGCGGAACTGGTCGTCCATCTGCTGCTGCATGCCGGCCACCTGTTTGGCGACGTTGCCCACCTGCTGGTCCGTGTAGCTGTTGGCGCTGCTGGTAGCCGAGCTGCTTGCCTGGTTCATCTGGGCGACGTTCACCGCATCCGTATCGGCGGTACCCGCCTTGACGTTGGTGATCTGGCGCTCGTTGCCCTGCGAACCCACCGACACGGTGTTGTCGCGATCAGCCACCGAGCCGCCGCCGATCGCCGCCGAGTGCGCGCCGGTCGCCTTGGCCGCCGGCGCACCGGCGTCGTTGGACGCGATCGCGTTCGACGTGCTGGTGGCCTGGGATACGACCGCATTGAGCTGCCCCACGTTCACCGCATCCATCTCGCCCACGCCGGCCGCCACGTTGTGGATGGTCGTGCCGCTGGCGGCCTGACCATTGCCCAGCGTGATGCTGCCATGGGCGGCCGAGCCGTCGGCGTTGCGATCGTAGGTCACGGCGGCATTGGCCGAGCCGTCGCCGTTGATCACGCCGGCGGCCTTCAGCTGCGCCACGTTCACCGCATCGGTATCGGCCGTGCCGGCCTTGACGTGGGTGATCTGGCGCTCGTTGCCCTGCGAACCCACCGACACCGAGTTGTCGCGGTCAGCCACCGAACCCGAACCCAGTGCAACCGACTGCTTCGCCGTCGCCTGGGCGCCGCCGCCCATGGCCACCGACTCCTGGCCCGAGGCCACCGAATCGGTCGCCGCCGAGTTGGCGTGGAAGAACTTCACGCCGTTGCCGCCGGTGGTGATGTTGTTGATCGACTGGCTCAGGCCGGCGATGGAAGCGGTGTTGCCGGCAATGGCGGCGGTGTTCTGCGCAACCTGCTGGTTGGTGGCGAACAGCTGGCTGCCGTTGACGGCATCCTTGCTGGATGCACTCACGTCGCCCTCAGCCACGCCCTTGAGCTTGCGCTCGCCGTCCGTGCCCGAGATGTCCACCACGGCGCCGCCGGTGTCCTTGGCGACCGAGACGGTCTTGCTGCTGGCGTCCTGCTTCACCAGGCCCAGCTCACCATTGCTGATCTGGTTGGTGATGTTGCTGACGCTGCCTTCCACGTTCGTCACGCGGCCGTCCAGCGAGGAGATGCTGCTGGTGTTCTGGGTGACGCGGGCGTCGATGTTGCTGACGTTGGTGTTGATCGTGCCGATGTCGCCTTCGTTGGTGGTGACGCGCTTGTCCAGCGAGGAGATATCCGTGGTGTTCTGCGTCACGGTCGCATTGGTCGCGTTGAGCTGCGACATGTTGACGGCGTCGTTGTCGCTCACGCCGGCCTTCACGCTTTTCAGCGTACGGGCGTTGCCGCTCTTGTCGGCAAAGTCCACCGCCGCACCATCGGTATCCTTGCCCACGGTCAGATCGGCACCGGCCGAGAACTGCTGCACCATGCCCACCGAACCGTTATTGATCTGGTTGGTGAAGTTGCTGATGCTGCCTTCCACGTTCGTCACGCGGCCGTCCAGCGAGGAGATGCTGTTGGTGTTCTGGGTGACGCGAGCATCGATGTTGCTGACGTTGGTGTTGATCGTGCTGATGTTGCCTTCGTTGGTGGTGACACGGCTGTCGAGGTTGCTGATCGACGCGGTGTTGCCGGCGATGTTGGTGGTGTTCTGCGTCACCGCCGTGTTCAGCGTGCCTAGCGCAGCGTCGACTTTGCCGAATGCGCTGCCCACATCGGTGGCGGCACCCGAGGTGCCATTGATGCTGTTGGCGTTGGTCAGTGCATAGCTGGGGCCGGTGACGGCACCGGAGGTGGCGTCGATGGCCGCGCCGCCGCCCAGAGCAGCAACGACCGGGGTCAGCTGGGACACGTTGACCGCGTCATTGCTTTGCGTGCCAGCACCCATGTTCACGATCTGGCGCGTGCTGGCCACCTGCGCAGTGCCCGACGCATCGGTAAACGACGAGGCTGCCCCCACCGACACCGTGTTGGCGCGATCAGCCAGCGAGCGTGTGCCCAGCGCGACGGAATTGGCGGCCTGCGCGAGGCTACGACCACCAAGCGTGGTGCTGTAAGAACCCGTCGTCTGTGCATACCGACCCACGGCCATGCTGCTGGAACCTGTCGCCACGGAACCCAGTCCGACGGCCATGCTGGCGCCGGCAGTCGCCTGTGCGGCGTAGCCAATCGCCATGGAGCCGTTCCCTGGATTTGAGATACCGGTGGCCACTGCGCCCGGACCAATCGCAATATCCGTCCCCTGTGCAGACTTGCTGTTGGCGCCGATGGCCAAGGCACCGTTGTTCACGGCATCGTCGGTGCCATTGTTCAAGCCACCCGATTTGAAGTAACGATTGATGTTGGTGGCCTGGGTGGCGACCGTCTGCAGCTGACCGAAGTTGACCGCGTCGCTGGCGGCGGTGCCGTCGGCCAGGTTGGTGATCTTCTGGCCGCTCATGTTCAGCGTGGACAGCATCTTCAGGCCGTTCGCCGCGTAGAACGACATCGTGCCGTCCTTGTTGCCGGTGAGGGATGTCTGGTTGGTGCCGCCGGTGCCGCCGTTCGGGGCGGAGTCGCTGAACAGTCCCCAGTCGTACGTGTTCGCACTGCAGGAGCCGAGGGCGGTAGGTGTGCCGGAAGTGCCCAGGGCGGCGCCGGTATTGTCTTCCGCACACAGATTGAGCGAGCCGCCATTTGCAGCGAAGGCGGCATGGCTCATGGCCAGCGAGCCCAGCAGACCGGCCGCTAGCACGGCACCCACGGCGGCGCGCTTGCTGCCGCCCTTCTTGCGGCCCTTGGCCAGTTCCGAGGCGACGACCCAGCGGCCAGTGACAGCGTTCCAGACAATGCGATAGATGGCGTTCATGACAAGACCCTTAAGCGGAAGAGGAAAGTGATGGCCGTTTCCGTTTGGCTTGCCGGACGTCCTTGCCGTCCACGAAGCACATGGTCCGCTCGAGGGTCTGCGCGAAACATAAGAACTGTCTGATCTCTGGCGATCTCAGATTTGTCTCAAGTGAGAGTCCGCCAAGAAAAAAGGCGCCCAGGGGCGCCTTTTCTCGTATCGCTAAGGTTGGGGATCAGTGCCTGAAATGGCGGATGCCCGTGAACACCATCGCCATGCCGTGCTCGTCCGCTGCGGCAATCACTTCCGCATCGCGCATCGAACCACCCGGCTGGATCACCGCCTGGATGCCGGCGGCAGCGGCCGCATCGATGCCATCGCGGAACGGGAAGAACGCATCGGATGCCATCACCGAACCGCGCACTTCCAGTTTCTCGTCGGCAGCCTTGATGCCGGCGATCTTGGCGCTGTACACGCGGCTCATCTGGCCTGCGCCCACGCCGATGGTCTGGCGATCCTTGGCGTAGACGATGGCGTTGCTCTTGACGTACTTGGCCACCTTCCAGGCGAAGATCAGATCGTCGATCTCGGTGGGTGTGGGTGCACGCTGGGTGACGATCTTCAGGTCCTCGGCCTTGACCATGGCGCGGTCGGCGGTCTGGATCAGCAGGCCCGAACCCACGCGGCGCGAATCGTTGCCCGGATGTGCCTTGCTCAGGTCGCCGTCGGCCGGCGGCGGGATTTCCAGCACGCGCACATTGGTCTTCTTGGCGAAGGCCTTGAGCGCTGCGTCTTCGTAGCCCGGCGCGAGCACCACTTCCACGAACTGGCGATCCACGATGGCCTTGGCCGTGGCCGCATCCACCACGCGGTTGAACGCGATGATGCCGCCGAACGCCGAGGTGGGGTCGGTCTGGTAGGCCAGGTCGTAGGCGCGGCCGATGCCATCGAGGCTCACCGCCACGCCGCACGGGTTGGCGTGCTTGACGATTACGCAGGCCGGCTTGGTGAAACTACGTACGCATTCCCACGCGGCGTCGGAGTCGGCGATGTTGTTGAACGACAGTTCCTTGCCCTGCACCTGGCGGAACGTGGCCAGCGTGCCCGGCGCCGGATACAGATCCCGGTAGAACGCCGCCTGCTGGTGCGGGTTCTCGCCGTAGCGCAGGTCCATCATCTTGACGAAGCGACCGTTGGCCTGCGCGGGGAACGCGTCATGGCCGGCAATGGCGTCGTACTCGTCGTTGAGCTTGAGCGCGGAGAGGTAATCGCTGATCGCGCCGTCGTAGTTGGACACGCGATTGAATGCGGCGACCGCGAGCTTGAAGCGCGTGGCGCGCGTGAGGCCCCCATGCGTTTCGATTTCCGCCAGCGCCTCGTCGTACTGGTCGGGTGAGGTGAGCACGCCCACGTCGTTCCAGTTCTTGGCCGCGGAACGCAGCATCGCCGGACCGCCGATGTCGATGTTCTCGATCGCTTCTTCCAGCGTGCAATCGGCGCGTGCCACGGTCTGCTCGAACGGATACAGATTGAGCACCAGCAGGTCGATCGGCGCGATCTCCAGTTCGCTCATCACGGCAGCATCGGTGCCGCGGCGGCCGAGCAGGCCGCCATGCACCTTGGGGTGCAGCGTCTTGACGCGGCCATCCATGATCTCGGGGAAGCCGGTGAGTTCGCTCACGTCCTTCACCGGAATGCCCGCGTCACGCAGTGCCTTGGCGCTGCCGCCGGTGGAAAGCAGTTCCACGCCGGCCTGGTGCAGGCGCTGGGCTAGCGCGATCAGTCCGGTCTTGTCCGATACGCTGAGCAGCGCACGGCGAATGGGGGATACGGCAGAGGCGGGCATGGCGGCTTCCGAAAGCGTGAATAGCGAATGGTAAATAGTAAAGGGTGAAAAGCAGACGACCCTGCTCTTCACCCTTTACTATTTACTACTCCCTATTCACTGCTTTTAAAGCAGGCCGTGCGCGGCGAGCTTCTTGCGCAGCGTGGCGCGGTTGATGCCGAGTGCGGCGGCGGCGCGGCTCTGGTTGCCGTCATGCCAGGCCAGCACTTCACGCAGCAGGGGGCCTTCGACTTCGCGGATGACGAGCGCGTGCAGGCCTTCATCGCATGCCGTGTCGCCAATATCGGCGAGATAGCGGCGTACGGTACGGCTGACGCATTCGCTCAAAGCGCTCTGCGACGACGTCTCTTTCGGAGACTCGCTGGCAGGCAGTCGTACGGCGTTCACGGGCATTTCCCCTCACGTTCTAACGCAGCGGCTACGTGGGCCGCTGCAAATGTTTATGGCAAATACCGCGGGCGGCGGCTCGCATGGAACGCCGGGTGCAGCATAGGACGAAGGAGCGAGTGTACCCTCGCGTGCCGAGAATTTTAAGTACCCGTTCGGCAGGATGGCGTTTACAGCACGCAACCAAAATGTCCTATGGACATTCACTTGCATTGGTGGCACGACCTGTGCCTATGGCAAATGGTCGAGCGCATTGATGATGTTCGCCATCATGCTTTGACGATCCGTCAAATGGACGGCTATTCGAAATCGAACTCGAACGCCACCGCCTTGCCGCTCGGGTCTTCCACCTCGAGCATCAGCGCTGCGCTGCCGTCGGATGGAATGCCCTTGCGCAACGTGGCCCCATCGCCAAGGTATTCGGTGGGGCGCAGGCGCCGCATGGCGAGCTTCTTGCCGTTGGCATCGGAGAGCGTGATCGACACCACCGGATAGGGTTGCGCGAACGGTGCGTCGTTGCGCAGGTTGGCGGTGATCAGCAGGGCGCCGGGGACCGAAGGATGCGCTTGCACATCGCGGGCCACCAGGCTCAGGCGCTTGATGTCCTGCACCAGCGGCAACTGGCAGCCCAGCGCGTTGCAGGCGTCGCGCAGCAACGGGCCCACGGTGTCGTCGCCGATCATCGCGTCCCGCTCGGCCCAGGCCAGCTGTGCGCCCAGCGCCAGCAGCAGCACCGTGCAGGCGGTGATCCAGGGCCAGCGGCGTTTCTTTTCCGCCTTGCGCGCAAAACGCGGCGCAACCACCAGGTTGGCGAATTCGTCGAGCACATCGGGCGGGGCGGGCGCTTCGGCCACCGCTGGCGGCTCGGCGGGCGGGCGGTAGATCGCCAGGTCTATCCGCGGCGCCAGGCCCTGCTGGTGGATGGGCAGCCGGTCGAACGGCTCCGCCGGCAGATGCTCATGGAGGCTGTACAGGGTGTCAAAGGCGTTGTCGCAGTGGCCGCATATGGCCTTGCCACCCGCGCGCACCAACACTTCCACGTTGATGGAAAATACGGTGAGGCATTCGGGACATTGGGCGTACATGCGGGCCGTGGCGATCGGATTGCCGCAAGCCTAGTGCACCGCGCGGGACAAATCACCCGCACGGAGGCCGTTATCGTGAACTGTCGCTCAGCGGCGGCGGCGGCCGCAGCGGCCGCTCTTGCGCTCGCCGCGCTAGTGCGTCCCTGCGCGGCGCTTGCCGCTGATGCGCACCCAGTCTTCCTGCGTATCCACGCGCAATTCGTCGAACCATTCCGCATAGCGCGCGAGCAGTTCGTCTTGCTGGCCCTGCAGGATGCCGGAGATGGCGAACGGCGCGCCGGGCTTGGCGGCCGCAGCGAAGGTGGGCGCCAGTTCGCCCAGCGGGCCGGCGAGGATGTTGGCGATGAAGACGTCGGCCGGGTCGGCCTTTACGTCCTCGGGCAGATAGACGCTGAGGCGATCGGCCACGGCGTTGCGTTCGGCGTTGTCCGCCGAGGCGATCAGCGCCTGCGGATCGTTGTCCACGCCCACCGCGCTGGCGGCGCCGAGCTTGAGCGCGGCGATGGCGAGGATGCCCGAGCCGCAGCCGAAGTCGATCACGCGCTTGCCGTGCAGATCCAGGCTGTCCAGCCAGGCCAGGCACAGCGCGGTGGTGGGATGCGTGCCGCTGCCGAAGGCCAGGCCGGGATCGAGTCGCACCACCACGATGTCCTGGTCGGCCGGCGGTTCGATGTTCCACGGATAGATCCACAGCCGCTGGCCGAACGGCATCGGCTTGAACTGGTCCATCCACGCGCGTTCCCAGTCCTCGTCGGCGACGTCGCGGAACTGCAGCTGGTCGGGCTCCAGCCAGGGCAGCAGGTCGCCCAGCGCTTCGCCCAGGCCGCGCCGGTCGCAATCGGCCTCAAACAGCGCGTTGAGCGTGATGGTGGGCCACAGCGGCAGTTCGCCCACGCCGGGCTCGAAGATGGCCTGCTCGTCGGGCGTTTCCGCATCGGCATCCTGCAGCGTGACGGACAGCGCGCCCAGATCGTCGAGCGCCTCCTCGACGCGAGGCTGCTGTTCGGCGCGGATGGTGAGCGAGAGTTCAAGCCAGGGCATGGGGCGTTCCTGCGATATCAGGCGTGCATTGTCGCCGAAGGTGCCTCACCTGTGGGAGCGCACCCTGTGCGCGACGGCGGTCGGCTGTCGCCTTGAAGTTCGGCGCGTCGCGAGCGCTTGTGTGGCGGTCGAGAATCGCGTCCAGAGGTACAGCATGGCTCCGCGGTCGCGCACAGGGTGCGCTCCTGCAGTGGCCGACTGGGGTTTTACGGGGCCATGCCCAGGAAGCTGTCGTGCTTGCGGTAGTGATCGAGCGCGCGGGCCAGCTCGATGAGCGTGGACGACGGATCGCGCCGTCGCTGCACGAACAGCACCTCGGCGAAATCCGCGGCTTCGAGAAAATGACGAAGCTCGTGTTGCGCAGCGAATTCGGGCAGCGCTTCGCCGTGGTCGGCGATCAGCGCATCGTCTTCATCGCCGAGGTGCGAGAGATAGAGCCTGCATGAAGGTTCGGTGATCGCGCCGCGGATATAGACCCAGCGGTAGCGGTCCCAGCCGTCGCCTTCGTCGAACGCCTCGGTGATGGCGTCGATCGCTTCGCGCAGTGTGATCAGTTCGGACATGGTGTCGAAGCAACCGGCGAGCCGCGAGAACGGCTCGCCGGTGCACAAATCAGCCGCCGAGGGCGGCCTTTTCCTTCTGTTCGGCCATGCGCTTTTCCAGGTAGTGGATGTTCTGTCCACCCTGCTGGAAACCGGCGTCGGCCATGATGCGCTGCTGCAGCGGGATATTGCACTTCACCCCTTCGATCACCGTCTCGGCCAGCGCCAGGCGCATGCGCGCGATGGCGGTTTCGCGGTCCGGGCCGTGCACGATGATCTTGCCGATCATCGAGTCGTAGTTCGGCGGAATGCGATAGCCGTCGTACAGGTGCGTGTCCACGCGCACGCCCGGGCCACCCGGCGCCTCGAAACGCTTCACCGTGCCCGGCGAAGGCAGGAAGGAATCGGGATCTTCGGCATTGACGCGGCACTCGATCGCATGGCCGTGGATCTTGATGTCCGACTGCTTGATCGAGAGCTTCTCGCCGCCGGCAATCAGCAGCTGCTCGCGCACCAGGTCGATGCCAGTGATCAGTTCGGTCACCGGATGTTCCACCTGGATGCGGGTGTTCATCTCGATGAAGTAGAAGCGGCCGTCTTCGAACAGGAATTCGAAGGTGCCGGCGCCGCGATAACCGATGCGGATGCACGCATCCACGCACACCTTGCCGATCTGCTCGCGCAGTTCCGGCGTGATGCCCGGCGCGGGCGCTTCTTCCACCACCTTCTGGTGGCGGCGCTGCATCGAGCAGTCGCGTTCGCCAAGATGGATGGCGTTGCCCTGGCCGTCGGCGAGCACCTGGATTTCCACGTGGCGCGGATTCTCCAGGAACTTCTCCATGTACACCTGATCGTTGCCGAAAGCGGCCTTCGCTTCCTGCTTGGTCATGGTGATGGCGTTGCCCAGGTGCGCTTCGGTGCGCACCACGCGCATGCCGCGGCCACCGCCGCCACCGGCGGCCTTGATGATCACCGGATAGCCGATCTCACGCGCAATGCGGATGTTCTCTTCCACGTTGTCGCCGAGCGGGCCGCCCGAACCCGGCACGCACGGCACGCCGGCGGCCTTCATGGCGCGGATCGCTTCCACCTTGTCGCCCATCAGGCGAATCACATCGGCGGTGGGGCCGATGAAGATGAAGCCCGACTGTTCCACCTGTTCGGCGAAGTCGGCGCGCTCGGAGAGGAAGCCGTAACCCGGATGAATCGCCTGGGCGTCGGTGATCTCCGCCGCAGCGATGATGCGCGGGATATTGAGGTAGCTGTCGACCGACGGCGCGGGGCCGATGCAGATCGACTCGTCGGCCAGGCCGACGTGCTTGAGGTTGCGGTCGGCGGTGGAGTGCACCGCCACGGTTTTGATGCCCAGACTGTGGCAGGCGCGCAGCACGCGCAGCGCGATCTCACCACGGTTGGCAATGACGACTTTTTCTAGCATCGGCATAAGGACGGCCTTAGCCGATCACGAACATCGGCTGGTCGAATTCCACCGGCTGGCCGTTCTCGAGCAGGATGGCCTTCACGGTGCCGGCCACGTCGGCCTCGATCTGGTTGAACATCTTCATCGCTTCGATGATGCCCAGCGTTTCGCCGGCCTTGACCTGCTGGCCGACCTTCACGAACGCGGCGGCGCCCGGGCTGGAGGAGGCGTAGAAGGTGCCGACCATCGGCGCCTTCACCACATGGCCGGCGGGCAGCGCGGCTTCGGCCGGGGCGGCTTCCACCGGCGCGGCGGCCACGGGGGCGGGCGCGACAGCCACCGGGGCGGCCTGCATCACCGGTGCGGTGGTCACGGTGCCCTTCGGCACGCGCGACAGGCGGACGACTTCTTCGCCTTCCTTGATCTCAAGTTCCGCGAGGTTGGATTCCTCAAGCAGGTCAATGAGCTTCTTGATCTTGCGCAGGTCCATGGTTCAAACCTTTTCGTTGAGGCCGCGGTGGCAGCCGATATGGGAATAGGGAGGGCAACAGGCCCTTGGCTTTCAGGAGGCGGATGCGCCAGCGCGGTCCAGCCGATGCAGGGCGGCATCCAATGCCAGCCGGTAGCTGTCGGCGCCGAAGCCGCAGATCACGCCCACGGCGATGTCCGACAGATACGAGTGCCGACGGAACGCCTCGCGGGCGTGCACGTTCGACAGGTGCAACTCGATGAAGGGGATCGCCACGCCCGCCAGCGCGTCGCGCAAGGCGATGCTGGTATGGGTGAAGGCGCCCGGGTTGATCAGGATGATCGCCGTGCCGTCCAAGCGGGCCTGGTGGATGCGGTCGATCAGGGCGTGCTCGGCATTCGTCTGGAACGCCTCCAGGCCATGTCCGGCGGCCTGGGCGCGCTGCGCCAGCAGGGCGTCGATATCGGCCAGGGTCTCGCGGCCATAAACCTCCGGCTCGCGTACGCCCAGCAGATTGAGATTGGGTCCGTGCAGGACCAGGATCTTCGCCACGCCCTTACCTTGAACGCGCCGGTGGTAGCCGACGTCCGGCGCGGAGTGTGCGCGTCCCGGCCGATGTTGTCCAGTTCGGCGCAGTTCGGCGATGTTTGAAGGAGAAGTTAATGTTAAACCGTGCGGCGACGTATGGCGGCGCAAACCGCATCAGGGCGCGGCTGGGGCGGCCCAGGCCTTCAGGTCGTCGGCGTCCAGCACGCCGCGCCGGCTGAACAGCACGCGGCCGTTCTCATCCAGTAACACGCTAAATGGCAGTACTTCGCCGACGTTCCCCAGGCTAAGCGAGATGCTGGGGTTGTCCAGGCTGCCGATCAGGATCGGGTAGTTCACTGGGTGGGCCGCCAGATAGGCGCGCACCGGCGCTGGATCATCCATGGCGACGCCAAGGATGATCGGCCCCTTTTCGCCGACGTTGGCCTGAGCCTGCACCAGCATCGGCATTTCTTTCAGGCAGGGCCCGCACCAGCTCGCCCAGAAGTTGATCAGTACGCGCCGGCCGCGGTAGTCGGAGAGGTGATGCGGTTTGCCGTCGAGGTCAGGCAGGGTGAGATCGGGCGCGGCGTCGCCGGTTTGCGCCACCTGCGCGCCGTTCGGTGCGTGGGCCCGCTGGCTAGCGTGCTGCAGCCAGCCGCCCGCCGCGGCCACCACGACCGCCGCGCCAAGGATGATCCAGTTGCTACGGGTCATCATGGGTTGGCAGCCACCGGGGTGCCCGCGGCCTTGGTCAGCGCATCTTCCACCAGGGAAGAGGTGAGCACCGTCGGCAGCATGCGACCTTCGCCACCATCCTTGGGAAACACCACGTACAGCGGCACGCCCGGCGAGTGGTACTGCTGAAGGAAGGCGGCGATGGTCGGGTTCACGTCGGTCCAGTCGCCCTTCATATAGACGGCGCCGGTTTTCTTCAGCAGCTCGCGGAAGGCGTCGGTGTCGAGCACGGCGTGCTCATTGGCCTTGCAGGTGACGCACCAGTCGGCGGTCATATCGACGAACACCGGCGTGCCGGCCTTGCGAAGTTCGGCAAGTTTCTCCGGCGAATAGGCGACCACGCCGTCCGTGGTCTGCGCGACCTGCGTCGGGGCTTGCACCTTCGAGAGGTAGAACAGCGGCACTACGGTGAGTGCGAGCAGGACGACCACGGCCACGCGGCTGAACGCACCGCGCGAACGGCTGCGCTCGAACCACCACAGCGTGGCGGACATCAGCACCACCGCCACCAGCACCAGGCCCACCGCATCGGCGCCGCGCTGGTGCGCCAGCACCCAGATCAGCCACACGGCGGTGAGATACATCGGGAACGCCAGCACTTGCTTCAGCGTTTCCATCCAGGCGCCAGGGCGGGGCAACAGACGCGCCAGCGCGGGGATGAAACCGATCGCCAGGAACGGCAGCGCCAGGCCGATGCCCAGCATCAGGAACACCAGCAGCGCATTGATCATCGGCGCGGCGAAGGCATAGGCCAGCGCGCTGCCCATGAACGGCGCCGTGCAGGGGCTGGCTACCGCCACCGCGAGCACGCCGGTAAAGAAGTCGCCCGCATGACCCGAACGCGAGGCCAGGCCCGAGCCCACGTTGCCCAGCGAGGTGCCGAACTGCACCACGCCCGACATCGACAGGCCCACCGCCACCATCACACAGGCGAGCACGCCAACCACCAGCGGTTGCTGCAATTGCGCGCCCCAGCCCAGCGCATGGCCGGCCGAGCGCAGCGCGACGATGGCGATGCCGATCAGCGCGAACGTGCTCAGCACGCCGGCCGTATAGAACAGTGCGTGCGAACGCGCCTTGCCGTGGCTCTCGCCGCTTTCCAGCAGGCCTACCGCCTTGATCGACAACACCGGCAGCACGCACGGCATCAGGTTGAGCACCAGGCCGCCACCCAGGGCGAGCAGCAAGGCCGAGAGCAGGCTCACCTGCAGCGCACCCGTGGCCAGGCCGGCCGGCGGCATCTCCGGCGCGGGCTGTGCCTCGACACCGCTGGTGGGCGTGGCAGCGCCAAGGTCGATGGTGAGCGCGCGGGTCATCAGCGGATAGCACAGGCCGCCGTCCTGGCAACCCTGGAAGCTGGCTTCGAGATTCACCGTCTTGAGCGCAGCGGTATCGCCCTCGATGGCCACCGGCACGTCGATCTGGTCGAAATACACCGTGGTCTTGCCGAAGTGCGCGTCCTGGTGTTCCACCCCGGCCGGCCACTCGGGCTTGGCCAGGGTGAGGCCGTTGGCATCTTTCAGCTTGAGCGCGGTCTGGTCGCGGTAAAGGTAATAGCCCTTGGGCATCGTCCAGCGCAGCAGCAGGTGCTGGCGGTCCTTGGCGAGCGCTTCCAGATGGAACGCCTCCTCGGCCGGCAGCGCCGCGCTGTCGCCGCTCTTGGAAGCGCCGAGCTTGCCCAGCGCCGCCGCCATGGCATCGCCACCGGCGGCTGCGCCCGCGCCCGCCGGCACGGGCAGCGTCAGCTGCTCGGTATGCGGCGGATAGCAGATCTTGGGATCCACCTCGTGGCAGCCCTGGTATTGCACGCTGAGCTTCAGCTCGGTGGCGCCTGCCGCGACGGTGTACGGCACGGTCGCGTCGACGCCGTGGTGATAGGTCTCCACGTCGCCGAGATATTCATCATGGTGCTTCTCGCCGTCGGGCAGCTGCGCCTCGCCCAGCGTCACGCCGTCCGCCGCCTTGAACTTCATGCGACCGCGGTAGAGGTAGTAGTCCGGCGCGATGGTCCAGTGCAGCTTCACCACGCCCGGCGTGGAGGCATCGGCGCTGAGCTTATAGGCCTCGGTGACCGGCAACAGGCCGTCCAGATCGTCCTGCGCCAACGCGGGCAGCGCGAGCAACAACAGGCAGAGCAGGCTGAGAAAGCGGGCGGCCAGTCGGCCAGGGTGGATCAGACGCATTGCAGCTCCAGCATGGAGAGACCCGCGCCGTGGCGCGGGTGAAGCGGGATTATGGCTCAGCTTGGGAATCTCGGCGGGCCGGGGACAGCCCGCCGGAACTCAAGGGTGTTCTACAGCTACTTCGTTCGGCACCGGCCCGCGGTTACGGCGCAGGCGCACCAGTCCGGTGGTGAGTGCCACGCCGAGCAGGATCACGATGCATCCGCCCGCCATCGCCAGGGTCACTGGTTCATGCAGGAACACCAGCCCCCAGACCACCCCGAACACCGGGATCAGAAACATCACCACCATGCTGCGCGAGGCCCCGACGCGGGCCATCAAGCCGTAGAACAGGACATAGGCCAGCGACGTGCAGAGGGCCGCCAGGCCCAGCACGGCCAGCCAGGCCGACCATCCCGGGGTGCGGGTGGGCCACATCCAGACGGTAAAAGGCAGCAGCAACACGGCGGCGGCGAGCTGGCTGCCGGTGGCCACACTGAGCGGCGTGACGCCGCTGCGCAGGCGGCGATGGCTGTAGTGCGCGCCAAAGGTGTAGCAGACATTGGCGCCCAGGCAGGCGGCCATCGCCCAGCCCATGGCATGCGTGCCGCCACCGAAACCGACCGTGCCGGCCACCAGCCACACCACGCCGGTAAAGCCGATCACCAGGCCGCTGGCCTGCATGGGGTTCAGCTTCTCGCCCAGCAGCATCCAGCCCGACAGCGCGACCAGCAGCGGTGCAATGGCATCGGAGATGGCCGAAACGCCGGCCGGCAGGCTCTGCGCCGCGAACGAAAACAGCACGAACGGCAGCGCTGAATTGGCGATGCCGACGATGGCGATGTCGCGCCAGTGCGTACGCATTTCGGTCAGCCGCGTGCGTGTCAGCAGCGGAATCGAGCAAATGGCCGCGCCGATGGCGCGCATGCCGGCCAGTGCCATGCCGCCGAACTCGTTTGCGCCCATGCGCATGAACAGGAACGAGGCGCCCCACAGGGCTCCCAGCAAGATCAGTGCGGTGACGTCGGAGGTTTTCATGGCTGTCTATGGCTCGTCATTCCGGCGCAGGCCGGAATCCAGTAGCGATTAGGTCTGGTTGTCGCGAGTGCGCACACCCGATCCTGCTGCGAAAGCCCTGCTCATCGCTCCTGGATTCCGGCCTGCGCCGCAATGACGGGGGTGAGAAGTGGCTGTCAATTTGGAAGTCTAGCCGCCCATTGCGTCAGAACCTGTCAGCAGTCTTCAGCCCTTCGGAGCCGCGCCCTGACCAAACAGCACGCGGCGTTCTTCATCGGACAGCGGCTGCTTCGGGGTGTACGCGTTCTCAACGCCCTCATAGGTACGTACCGTGGCCGGCCGCTGAGAGACGGCGATGAACCAGCGCTCCAGGTTCGGAAAATCGGCCAGATTCTGGCCGTGCGCCTCGTGCGGCACGATCCACGGATAGCAGGCGATATCGGCAAGCGAGAACGCCCCCGCGATGAACTCGCGCCCGGCCAGCCGGCGATCGAGCACGCCATACAGCCGCGCCACTTCGCGCGTATAGCGGTCGATCGCGTAGGGCACCGGTTCGGGCGCATAGACCTTGAAATGCCCGGCCTGGCCGGCCATCGGTCCCAGCCCCGCCACCTGCCAGAACAGCCACTCCAGCACCTCCACCCGGCCGGCCGTGTCCCTGGGAAGGAACTGGCCGATCTTCTCCGCGAGATAGAGCAGGATCGCCCCTGACTCGAACACCGTCACCGGCGCGCCGCCGCCGGCCGGCGCGTGGTCCACGATGGCCGGGATCTTGTTGTTGGGGGAAATGGCCAGGAACTCGGGTTTGAACTGCTCGCCCTTGCTCAGGCTCACCGGGGTGATGAAGTAGGGCAGCCCCGCCTCTTCCAGGAACAGCTTCAGCTTCAGGCCGTTGGGCGTGGCGGCGAAGTACAGCTCGATCATGGCAAGGCTCCGGTGAGTGGATGGTTGCAGTGTCGGGGGTTCACTGGTCTTGAAAAAGATCCAGAACAAAGGAAATCTTTAGTACCAGTCGACTTGCCCGGACGCAGCCATGGAACAACCGCTGGCCTTCCCGCTGGATATTCCCGTACGCGGCCGCCTGCAGGCGCTGCACGGACAGTTGCGGTCGGCGATTCTGGACGGCCGCCTTCGCACGGGCCAGCCGCTGCCGTCCACGCGTTCGCTCGCCACCTCGCTGGGCCTGTCGCGCAACACCATCGTGGCGGCCTACGACCGCCTGCTCAGCGAAGGCTATATCGTCTCGCGCCAGGGGGCGGGTTATGTGGTCGCCCACGCGGGACCCACGCAAGCCAGCCCGTCGCGTTCGACCACGGGCGAAGAAAGGCGCCTGCAACCGCAATGGCGCGACGCGATCTTTCCCGCGCCGATGAATGCCTTGCCGCCCGCGCGCTATGACCTGCGCGTGGGCCTGCCCGATGCCTCGCGCTTTCCGTTCGAGGCGTGGCGAAAATTGTCCGCTCGCGCGCTGCGCTCGCTGTCGCGTACGCCTTCGTTCTATGACGCGGCCACCGGGCGTGAGGCCTTGCGCGAGGCGATTGCCGGGCATGTCTCGTTCACTCGCGCCGTTACCTGCAGTGCCGCGGACATCATGGTGGTTGGCGGTGCGCAGCAGGCGTTCGATCTGCTGGCGCGCATTCTCGTCACGCCGGGGCATACCGTGGTGGCGGTGGAGGATCCCGGTTATCCGCCGCTGCGCCAGACCTTCGAAGCCACCGGCGCACTGATCGTGCCTGTGCCGGTCGACGACGAAGGCCTGGTGGTCGAGCAGATTCCACCCAACGCACGCGTGATTTATGTAACGCCGTCGCACCAGTTCCCGTCCGGCATGGCGATGTCGCCCGCGCGCCGCGCAGCCTTGCTGGATTTCGCGCGACGCAACCAGGCGGTGATCGTCGAAGACGACTACGACGGCGAATTCCGCTATGGCGGGCGCCCCCTCGATGCCTTGCAGACCTTGGATCGCGACGGCTCGGTGTTCTACATCGGCACGTTCTCCAAGAGCCTGTTTCCCTCGCTGCGCCTGGGCTACCTGGTGGCGCCCGCCTGGGCAATGCCGGCGCTGGCCTGCGTGCGCCAGCTCGGCGACCGGCACAGCGACGTGCTGGCGCAGGACACGCTGGCGCTGTTCATCAACGAAGGCCATCTGGCGCGGCATGTGCGCAAGATGCGGCGCATCTATGCGGAGCGTCGCGAGGCGTTGCTTGAAGCGCTATCGCGGCATTCCGGCGACGCTCTGCAACCATTGGCCTCGGACGCCGGACTGCACATCGCCGTGCAACTGCGCTGGCCGGTGCCGGCGAGCCAACTGGTCAAGGATGCCCAGGCGGTGAACATGCGTATCGAAGCACTGGGCGATTACGCCATCGGCGATTCGCGGCCGAACGGTCTGGTGTTCGGCCTAGGCGGCATGCCGGCGACGCGTATGGACGAGGCTGCGCGTGTGCTGGCTCAGCTGCTTCAGGCGCATCGCCCGGGTTAGCACTGGTTCTCTCATTTCCGCGAAAACTGGATCTGTTTAAGGTCCAGCGACCGGCGGAACATGGCCCCATCATTCCTGGGGCTTGTCGCCATGCGCTATCTGATCCTGCTTTGCCTGTTCCTGGCCTGTGCCTCGACGCATGCCTCCGAGTCCGGCCAATCGCGCGCGGAAGCGGCCGGCCGCAGCCTGGTCGGCCAGCCGGCGCCGCGCATGGTGGTGAAGACCATCGACGGCCAGACCATCGACCTGGGCGCGCTCTACGGCAAGAACGCCGTCTATCTGAAGTTCTGGGCCACCTGGTGCGTGCCCTGCCGCGAGCAGATGCCGCATTTCGAACGCACCTACGAACAGGCCGGGCCGGACATGGCGGTGATCGCCATCGACGTCGGTTTCGATGACAGCGTCGAGGAAGTGCGCAAAGTGCAGAAGCAGCTGGGACTCGGCATGCCGATCGTGTTCGACGATGGTTCGCTGGGCGAAGCCTTCCGCCTGCGCGTGACGCCGCAGCACGTGGTGATCGGTCGCGACGGACGCATTGCCTACGTGGGCCACATGGCCGATGAAAAGCTCGATGCGGCGCTGGCGCAGGCCCGCCGTCCATCGACTGCCAACGTCGCATCGGCCATCGCGCCCAAGGACGAGCCGCATTACGACGTCGGCGATCGCGTGCCCGCCTTCGACCTGCATACGCTCGATGGAAAATTCCTGCCGGCGTTCGAAGCGGCACGACCGACGGTGCTGCTATTCCTGTCGCCCTGGTGCGAGTCGTATCTGGCCAAGAGCCGGCCCGCCATCGCACAGAGTTGCCGAAGCGCTCGTGAGCGCGCCGACGTGCTGGCCCGCGACAGCCATGCACGCTGGCTCGGCATCGCTTCGGGTCTGTGGGCCAGCCATGACGAACTCGCCGACTACCAGCGCGAACACCACATCGACATGCCGCTGGCGTTGGACGACTCAGGTGCCCTGTTCCGCCGCTTCCGCGTGATGCATGTGCCCACGCTGATCGTGCTGGATGCACAGGGCAAAGTGATTCGCCGTACGGAAGAGGTGGATGCCGCGCTGCCGCCATCGGCCGCGGTGACGAGGCGCTGATCATGCGGACGACTCTTCTTCTCGCCGCACTGTTGATGCTCGCTGCCGTCGGACCCGCCAAGGCGACGCAGGACGATACCCTGCTGACGGCAGCACTGACGCAGGCACCCGGCCGGGCACTGGAAGCGTTGCGAGTTAGCTACGCCCCGGGCGAGGCATCCAAACCCCACTCGCACGACCGCGATGCCTATGTGTATGTCTTGAACGGCGAGGTGCGCAGCCAGGTGGAAGGGCAGGCGCTACGGGTTTACGCGGCGGGCGAAAACTGGTTCGAGCCTGCGGGGGCGCGGCACCTGGTCAGCGCCAACGCCAGCAACACGGCGCCTGCCACCATCCTGGTGGTGTTCGTCGGCAAGCCGCACGTACCGCACAAGTAGTCAGCGATTCGCGCGGTAACGTTCGAGCGCGTCGCCGAGCTGCTCCCGCAGTGACACCAGATACGGCGCGTAATGCGTCCACTGATCGATGCCGTCGCGGAAGATCGGCTGGCGCACCTGCTCGGAGCTTGCCGTGCGCACGCTGCGCCGCGTTTCGTGGAACGCCAGGCATGCGGGATCGAACGGCAGTCCGCAGAACTCCAGGATGCGCCGCACATTGCCTTCAAGATCGTCCACCACCTCTTCGTGATGGACGCGCAGCACGCGGCCGGGCAGCACGCGGTCCCAGTGCTCCATCACATCGAGGTAGGTGCGGTAGTAACGCGCGATGTCCTCGATGCTGTAGGTGAACTCCTGGCCCGTGGCGAACAGCTGCTTGAGGTTGCTGAAGCAGCAGGCCATCGGCTCGCGCCGCGCATCGATGATCGTCGCGTTGGGAAACATCAGGTGGATCAGGCCAAGGTGCCGGAAGTTGTTGGGCATCTTGTCGATGAAATACGGCGCCGTGCCGCGATAGCTGCGCGTATCGCGCAGGTAAGCCTCGCCGATACTGCGAAACTGCTCCATCGGCATCTGCGCCAGGATGCCCGGATAGCGCGGATCGTCGAGATCGGGCTCGCGGCCTTGCAGCTCCAGCACGATGCGCGGGATATCCGCCAGCTCCTGCGTGCCGTCCACCAGCGGATGCGAGGCGAGGATCTGCTCCAGCAGGGTGGAGCCCGAGCGCGGCAGGCCCACGATGAAGATGGGATCGGCGCTGAGGTCCCCCGCACCGCTGCGTTCGGCGAAGAACTCGCGCGTACACACCTCGATCTGCCGGTGCGTATTGGTTTCGATGATCTCCGGCCGGTAGCGGCTTTCCGATCGCTTGAGCGCGTTGCCGGTAGCGTAGTGGTCCCAGGAGGCGGCGTACTCGCCACGGTCTTCGAAGGCCTTGCCCAGTGCAAAGTTCAGGTGATACCGATCTACCAGCGACGTCGACGGCAGCGCTAACTGCGCCAGCATGCCGTCGATTTCTCCGTCGGTGAAACGGTAAGTCTTGAGGTTCGCCATGCTCCAATAGGCGTCCCCGAAATCGGGACGCGCGGCGATGGCAGCGCGGTAGGCGTCGATAGCCTCCGCCTGGCGCCCCTGGGTCTTCAGCGAGTGGGCCAGCGACAGGTGCAGGTCCGCCGCTTCGGGCACCACGCGCAGGAGTTCGCGGTACAGACCGATGGCGCGGTCGTGTTCGCCCAGGCCGACATGGGCACTGGCATGCAACGCGCGGTAGTCGAGTTGCTGCGGATCGATGGCCAGCAGCTGTTCCATCTGCGCGCAGGCTTCCTTGTACCGATGTCGCTCGAACAACACCTTGGCGTAGTCGAAGCGAGCGGCCTGGTGATCGGGCGCGAGCCGCAATACCGCTTCCAGCAGGACGTCCGCGTCGTCCAGCACGTCGCGCGCCATGGCGACGCGCGCGAGCAGGCGCATGCCTTCCACGTCATCGCCTACGCGCTGCAAATGGCCGCGAATGACATGCTCGGCCTGTACCAGCTCACCATCGGAAAACAGGCTGGTGGCGTGCACCACTTCGGGAGCGAGGTGCTTGAGCGTCGCCACATGATCGGCGGCCAGCTGCGCATTCGCATGGTCACCGGTCATGCGGTAGAGGCCCTCGAGCAGATTCCAGCTCGAGGGCAGGGCAGGGTTGATATTGACCGCGCGCAGCAGGGCATCGATCGCCTGCGTCGCATCGCGTCGTACGACATGGCAGTGGCCGCGTTCTTCGTGCAGTCGACTGAAGGCGGGATGGTGTTGCTCGAGCACGAGCAGGGTCTGCAGGGCGTCGTCGACCTGTCCCAGGTGACGTTGGCTGCGGGCGAGCAGATACATCACGTCGCGGTTTTCCGGCAGCTCGCGCGCCAAGCCCAGGGCCAGCTGCAAGGCTTGCGGATGCTGTCCCTCTTTCTGCAGCTGGCGCAGCTGCGCTACCTGCTGTTCGACGGACATCGTGATCGGATCGGTGAGCGCTGCATTCATGCCGGGCCTGCGAAAAGAGTGGGGTGGGCTTGCGCCCACCCCATGCTAACGACGCATTCGCGACGGGCAGATGTCAGAACTTGTAGCCGAACTTGACGCCGACCACGCGTGGGCGCAGCGGCACTTCCGACTTGATGAACTGCGCCGACGAAGTGAACACGCTGGCGTGGTTGTTGCTCAGGTTGCTGCCGTAGAGCGACAAGTCCCAGGCGTCCTTGGCGATGCCCAGCGAGGCGTCGTAGGTGGTATAGCCTTCCTGCAGGTAGCGCAGGTCCACCGTGGTCGGGTAGATCACACCTTCGCCGCTGGGGTAGGTCGCCGGCTGGTTGTACATCGAACCCATATGGCTGGCGCCCGCCATGGCGAACGCCTTGTAGCCGCCGTTGAAGGACCAGTCGTAGCGGGCGCGCAGGTTGAACTGCGAGCGCGGTGAGAAAGCCGGCTCGCTGCCCTCCTGTCCGAACGGGTTGGCGAACGGCTGCAGGCCCTGGCCGGCGATGATCACTTCGGTGATGCACGCGCCGTAGGCCGGCGTATTGGGGATATTGCCCACCAGGCACGGCGACGTGGTCTGCTTGGAGCGGTTGAACGAACCCGAACCCATCAGCGAAAAGCCGTCGGTAATGCGGGCGTCGAACTGCAGCTCGGCGCCGTCGACCTTGTAGTTGGGACCGTTGACGCCGAACGTGGTGTTGCCCAGCACCAGTGGATTGAAGAACTGCATCTGCACGTTGTTCCACTGCATGTGGTACAGCGAGCCGTTGAGCAGCAGGTGGTTGTCGAAGAATTCCGTCTTGAAGCCGATCTCGTTGTTGGTCAGCGAGTCGGGCGCGTAGCTGAGCGGCTTCTTGTACTGCGCGCCATCCGGGCCGACCGCGACGCCCTTGGTGGTACGGTTGTAGGCGCCGGGACGGAAGCCCTGCGAGAAGGTGTAGTAGACCATCGCATCGGGCGAGATATGCCACACCAGGTTCGCGCGGCTCTTGAAGCCGTGATACGAACCGTTGAGGCCTTCCGCCGTCATGTTGGTGGCATCGCCGCCCGTGCACTGCCCATTGGGCACGTTCACGCAGTTGGAGCCGGTGCCGTATTGCGAACCACGCTGGTATTCGGAGTAGTGGTAGTAACGCGTGCCGGCCGTGGCGGTAAGCACTTCGGGAATGATGTCGTACGACAGCGAACCGAACGCCGCCACCTGGCGGTAACCGCGCTGCTCGTCTTCGCCGAACGCGGTGCTGTCGCTGCGCTGGCCCGGATCCATCTGCGCCGTGCCGGGATACGGCACCACGTTCGCCACACACGGCGCACCGCCGGCAAGCGCGTTGGAAAGATTGACCGGCGTGCACGACGGGATCGTCTTGTAGTTGAAGTTCATGTCGTCGAGGATCTTGAAGTCCTCGAAGTACAGGCCGCCGATGGCGCGCAGGCGGCCGTCTTCCGGCGTGCTGAAGCGCAGCTCGTGGCTCTGGTGCGTGCTCTTGACCTGGTCGTTCCAGTAGCCGATCGGCGAGTAGCAGCGCGGCGTGGTGCCGGCGCCCAGGCCCGTGCCACCGGTGCAGCTGTAGTACCAGCCACCCACGGCGCGCGCGTAGTTGGTGTAATCCTGCTGTTCGCTGATGTGTCGGTCGGTGTAGCCGCCGGTATAGACGACGGAGAGATCGCCGATCTTGCCGTTCACCGTCCACGCCGTGTTGGAGTAGCGGTCCTTGTCCCACGCCGGTACGAACACGCTGGTCTGCAGGGGTTGCAGCTGCTGGCCATCCGAACTGATCGGATAGGTCGACGACTGGCCTTCCGCATCCATCTCCTGGTAGCTCTGCGCGATCAGCACGTCCCAGTCGTCGTTGATCTTGTAGAGGCCGGACACGCGCCCGCCCTGATAATCGACCGGGTTCCAATCCTTCCTGGCCACCGCGTTGTTGTTGGCGACCGGGCTGCCCGGCACCGTGCAATAGCCGGTGCTGCTGGGCAGGCCGTTCGGGCACAGGCCACCGGTGGGCTTGATGTTGGCGTAGAAGTTGCCGCCGTCGCTGTTGTTGCGCGTGAACGTGCTCGGCACGTTGTCGATATAGCCGCCGCGATGGTCGTTGTAGATCACGCCGCGCAGCGCGAAGCTGCCGGGAATGATCGGCAGGTTCAACACCGCGCTGGCCGAGTTGTTCGGACCGCCACCGGCGGTGACGCCCGTGCTGGCCTCCACGTTGCCGCTGACCTTGGTGAGGTTGGGCTTGTTGGTGATGTAACGCACCGCACCCGCCTGCGCGCCGCCGCCGAACAGCGTGCCCTGCGGACCTTCCAGCACTTCGACGCGTTCCATGTCGACCATGTAGATGTCGAGGTTGCGCGCGGGAAATTGCATCGACTGGTCGTCGAGATACACCGCCACGTTCGGGAAGGGCGCGATCGATGCGCTCGACTGGTTGCCGAGGAAGCCGGTGGTCAGTCCACGCATGTAGATGTTGCCCTGGCCCGGGCCGTTCTCGGCGAAGGTGACATTGGGCAGGTACTTGATGATGTCGTCGAACGTGCTGACGTTGAGCTGCTGCAGCGTCGTTCCGGTGAACGCCTGCATGGTGATCGGCACGTCCTGCATGTCCTCGTTGGCATGCTGGGCGGTGACCGTGATGGCCCCCAGCGTGGACACCGAAGAATTCTGCGCCGCCGGCGCAGGTCCTGCCGGTGCCGCATCGTCGGCATAAGACACGCGAGTGACCGCAAGCGCGGCAAGCACCGCGCAAGTGATGGCATTGATCTTCAAGACGCACTCCCCGAGGTTTGATGTCGCCGATCAGCGTCGGCAGGCTTATGGCTGCTCGGGCCGGCAGGCTAGGGAGAGGCGATGAAATGCCCGTGACTCGGACTAGGCAACGAACGGCTGCTGTCTATGCTTTCGAATAGACGGCTATCGGCCGCGGCTTCCTTGCGCCGGTCGAAGCGTGACGACCGTCACAACCGCTGCCTGCCGGCCACCCACGCCGAGTGCACCACCGGCTCGTCCCTGTGCATGCGTACGCGCAGCAGGTCGGCACGCAAGCCTTCGGCGAGACGGCCCCGGTCATCGAAACCCAGCGCGGCCGCGGGCGTCGTGGTGACCGTGGCGATGGCGTCAGGCAAGGCCCATCCCGCCTGCTGGTGCAGGATGAAGGCCCCGGGAAGCAGGCTGGTTGGCATGTAGTCGGACGAAAGGACGTTCAGACATCCCGCCCGCGCCAGCGTCATGGCGGCGACATTGCCGGCGTGCGAGCCGCCACGCACCAGGTTGCTGGCGCCCGCGACCACGATGAGGCCGTGGTCGCGGGCGGCCCGTGCCGCCGTCAGTGTCGTGGGAAATTCGCAGATTCGCGCACCGATCAGCACGGCTTCCTCGACGTGTGCCATGTCGGTGTCGTCGTGGCTGGCGACCAGTACGCCGTGGCGGCGTGCCAGCGTCATCACGCCGGCCAGCTGCAGGTTGCGGTGGAGGCTCTGCTGCTGGCGGCGCTGTTCGAGAACGGCGGTGAATTCCTCGTCGCTCCAGGTGATGCCGCTGCGGCTGTAGTACGTGCGGTATTGGCGCACGTCGTGATACTGGCGCTGGCCGGGCGTGTGATCCATCAACGACAGCAATCGCAAATCCTTGCGCTCCACCAGCGGTGCGGCGAGTTCAAGCAGGCCAGGCCAGCTCAGTTCGCAGCGCAGGTGAAGGTAGTGCTCGCAACGCAGCAGGTGGTGACTGCGCGTTTCATCGAGCGCGGCAAGTGCGCGGTGCAGCGTGTCGATGCGGCCGCCGTCCTCCTCCAGATCGCCCAACGACATCGCGTCCAATACGGTGGTGATGCCGGCGGCCACCAATTGGGCATCGTGCGCCAGCATGGCCGGCAGGGCGGGCCACGCCGCGCCGGCGCGTGGCAGCAAGTGCTTTTCGAGGTTGTCGGTATGCAGTTCGATCAGGCCGGGCAACAGGAAGTCGCCCTGGAAATCGATGGCGTCCGGCGGGCACTCCTCGCCGGCCTGGATCTGTTTGATACGTTTGCCTTCAATCACCGCGCCACCGACGAACACCCGGTCTGGCAGCACCAGGCGTGCGCGTGCAATGCGCCATGGGCGGCCTTGCCGCGATGTCATGTCTGCGAAAACTGGGCCGTCCATACTTCCCGTCTGGTCTCAATCGCCACCCATGCAGTCTGTGTCGGGAACATGCAGGAATGATGGCAAACCTCTTCGAGCCGCTGGATCGGTCGTGCGATGTGCCCGTTTGGCGCCAGATCGAACAGCAGGTGCTGCAACAGATCCGCAACGGCGAACTTCGCGGTGGCGCCAAGCTTCCCTCGGCGCTGGAACTGGCGCGGCGCCTCAACGTGAACCGGCACACGGTTCGCCGGGCACTCGATTCGCTCGAGCAGCGCGGCGCCATTCTTGCGGACCCGAATCGCGGCCTGCGCGTGCGCGAGGAGTGCTACGACTATCCGATCGGCCGGCGCACCAGCTTCAGCCGCAACATGCACAACCTCAATGTCAGCTCGGGCAACAAGGTGTTGGGCACGGCGCTGGTGATGCCGCCGCAGCGCGTGGCCGAGTCGCTGGCCCTGGCGCGCGGCGAACGCGCGTGGTGGATCGAGTCCTCGGCGCATGCGGAAGGCCGCGTGCTCGATCATGGTCAGGCATGGTTCCCGGCAGCACGTTTTCCAAAGCTGGGCGACGTATTCCAGCGCACCGGCTCGGTCAGCCTCACGCTGGCGGAGTTCGGCATTGCCGATTATTTCCGCAGCTACACGCGCGTGACCGCGCGGCTGGCTGGAACGTCCACCGCACGTGTGCTGGAACAATCGCCCGAGCTGCCGGTACTGGTGGTGGAATCGCTCAACGTCGACGACAAGAACCAGCCCGTGCAATACGGGCTGACCTGTTTCGCGGCGGAACGTGTGCAGCTGGTGATGTCCACCGCCGAGCGCTGAAGATCAGCGCGCCTCGGCCGGTGCGGGTCCAACCTGCTCGGCGCGCAAGCGCCCGCTGACCACTTCCTCGGCCAGGCCGAACGACAGCGTCATACCCAGACCGCCGCCGCCCACGCCGTTGACGATGGTGACGCCCGGCTCCGCCTCGACCACCAGCTCGCTGCGCTGCCCGTCGGTGAGCTTGGCGTAGCTGCCGTTCCAGCTCTGCTTCACCTGCCAGCTCGGCAGAACCAGCACGCTGCGCAGATAGTCGACGATCTTCTGGTTGATGGCGCTTTCATCGAACGGTTCGTACGTATGCCCGTATTCGTGCGAGTCGCCCACGGTGATCTCGCCCAGCCCGTTCTGCGCCGCCATGACGTGGATACCGAGCGCCAGCAAGTCGGCGTACTGATCGCTGAGGCGCTCGCGCAGGCGGTCAATGCTGGGCGTGGCATGGAAGCCGCTGTAGTGCGCCATGGTGAGGCCGCCGCACACGACCGGGCCCAGCTTGAACGGCGCCGGCTGGGCTTCCAGCCGCAGCATCTGCAGCTTGCACTTGGTGATGGCGAGACGTTCGAACAATTCCGGATACAGGGTTTCGAAATCCGTGCCGCTGGCGACATAGATCAGGTCGGCGGTGTAGCGCCGATGACCGCTCCACACGTAAGGATGCTCGATACGGGTAATCGCCTGTCGCCAGTGGAACTCGACGCCGTAACGCTCCGCCAGCCACGCAGGCATTTTGCGGATGGCTTCGCGCGGATCGACCACCATCTCATCGGTGCTCAGCAGTGCGCCACGCAAGTCCGCGGCCACGACGCCTGGCGCTTGCTCGCGTACCTGCGCAGCGGTGAGCATGCGGCAGGGACGCAGACCTTCGTTCATCGCCACGTACTCGTTCATCACCGCCCACTCGTCCTCGTGGAACGCGGCGATCAGGCTGCCGCTCGGCGCCTGCCAGGTGTCGGTGGTCTCGCAGAATTCGCGCCAGATCTCACGCGAACGCAAGGCGCGCGCATACAGCGGTCCGTTCGGCACGCCGATCGGCCAGATCGTGCCGAAGTTGCGCACCGAGGCGCCCACCGCGCGCTCATGGCGATCGAACACGGTGACGCGGTAGCCGGCTTCCGCCAGGGCGCGCGCCATGGCCAACCCGACGATGCCTGCACCGATCACGATCGCGGTGCGTGTTTCCGACTTGCTCATAAACGGCTGCTTTCCATCTCAAGAGGTGACAACGATGCCGCTGCATGCCCGCTCTGTTGGCCATGCCGCCAGAACCAGCGCGCCGCCAGCGCGGTAAGCACGAGTCCCAGCGCACTGCTTGCCAGCACCGCGCGTTCGAAGAACTGGGTCCAGTTGAGCTGCAAGGCGAGCAACTGGCGGACCAGCAACACCGTCACGCTGCCCATGTAACCGGAGGCGTCGGCGATATACATCACGAACGAGGCCGTGCCACTGATGCGAAAGGTGGCCATCAGCCGCTCGAAGAACATGCCGTTGAGCGGGATGTAGCCGAGATAAAGACCAAAGCCCACCAGGGTCATCCACAACAGCGGCGGCAGCTCGCCGTGCGCGAACAGCAGCGTGCTGATGCCCGCGCAACACAGGCCGCCGCCGATCAACACGTGGTTGAGCATGAAGGCCCGCATGTTGTCCCGTACCAGCGTCAGCGACGCGGTGAGCATCAACACGCCGATGCCGATCGGCGTATCCACTTCACCGAACACGATGGCGCTGCGGCCATAGCCCAGGTCGTGGAAGATCTCGGTGTCGAAGTTCTCGCGGAAATCGCGCAGCACGGTGAGCAGCACATAGAGCGGCACGATCAGCAGCAATCCCGGCAGAAAGCGGCGCACGAAGGCGTGCCGTGCCTCGCGATCCATGCGTCCACGCGGCGCGCGCGCGGCGACGTCCTCGGCGCTGGGCGGCGGCAGGCGCGTAAGCACATGCAGCGACAGCAGCAACGGCGGGATGAACGCCAGGCCGGTGAGAAACGGCATCCAGTGCTCGCTCACACCCGCCAGCAACATCGCCTTGCCCACGCCTTTGACCACGCCAGAAGCGAAAATGAAGCTGGAGGCGAGGATGGCGCCCATCAGTTCCGTCGCCTGCCGGCCCTCGATATAGCCGAACACCAGGCCCCATACCATGCCCAGCGGCAGGCCGTTGAGAAACAGGAACACGATGCCCGGTACGGGCGGCGCCAGCGCAAAGCCCAATAGCGCGAGCCACGACAGGCCGACCAATGCGAGAATCGCCACGGCGCGGCGCGAAGTCTGCCACTCGGGCACCAGTCGAATGCCCCACACCTTGCTGAGTGCGTAGCCCACCACCTGGGCGATCACCAGCCAGATCTTGTAGTCGACGCCCAGCCAGCTCATGCCCTCGTAGCTGCCTGCGCTGAACGGTTTGCGGAAGGCATACATGCACGAGTACGTGCAGAACGCCGCAAAGCCGGCGACCAGCGGCAGCATCGAGGAAGACCAGGGCGACCACGTTCCGCGTGGAGGAGGCGAGCGCGTGGCGTGGGTCACGCGGGGTTCGGCCGGCCGACACGGGCGAGCAATGCGGGCAGCTCATCGAGCCTGTCGAGCACCGCGTCGGGGTGGTGAACCAGCAGCTCGTCGCGGTGATAGGCGCCCGTCGTCACCGCCACCACCAGGCCGCACCCGGCCGCGCGACCTTCGCGGATATCCACTTCGGTATCGCCGATCTTGATGACACGCGTGGCGTCGCCCACGCCGCAAGCCGCCATCAATGCGCGGATCATGTCAGGCGCAGGACGACCCTGGGCGACGCGATCCGCCGAGATCGCGGCATCGATCAGGCCGCGCTGGCGCCAGCCGAAGCGTTCGATCAGGCATTCGGCGATGTCCTGCGAGAACGCCGTGTTGAGCCCGATCCTGACGCCCCGCTGCCGCAACCAGGCGAACAGCTCTTCCGCGCCGCTCATCGGTCGCACGGCGTCGTGCGTCCGATAGCAGTCGAGCATGCGCTGTACGAAATCCGCATGCACGAGTGCCACCTGCGAGTCGTCCGCCGGCAGGTCGTGCGCCGCCAGCATGCTGCGGATGGCGGCCGGCTTGGTGTAACCCATCAGGGCTCGCAGATCCGCCAGCGAGGCATGGCAGCCAGCCTGCGCCAGCGCGTCCTGCAGCGCCTGCGCCACCAGGTCCGGATCGTAGACCGTGGTGCCGGCCATATCGAAAACCGCCAGTTCGAACGTCATGTCGCCTCCCGTGATGGAGACGCATGCTGGCGAGCGGCGATGGCGCGCCCATGACGCTTGCATCGACAGTGGCTGCCGACTGTCTAGTCAATGCGGCGCAACGGGACTCGCGTCATGCGCGGCGCGGAACATCAGCCTGGGTTACGCACCCAGTCAAGGTAAGGGCCATGACCCTCGGTCACCGGTACCGCGATCAGTTCCGGCAATTCATAGGGATGTAGGCTGAGCAGACGCTCCTTGAGCGCGGCGAACTGAGCGACCGTGGTCTTGATCAGCAGCAGTTCCTCGTGGTCGGTGACCACCTTGTCCTGCCAGCGATAGGTGGAGGCGATGGCGGGAATGCGGTTCACGCAGGCCGCCAGCCGTTCGCCCACCAGGGCCTCGGCCAGCTTCTGCGCGCTGGCGACATCGGGGCAGGTGCAGTAGCAAAGCAGCACGGTATCGGACATCACGACCTCGACATCAGTCCGTAGTGGGCGAATTTTTCCAGCACGACGGTTACTTCGTCGTCGGTGAGCAGCACCGGCGTGCCCACCTGCCGGGCCAGCGCGTACTGCCGTGCGAGGTTCTCCACTTCCACGGCCCGCCACATCGCCTGGGTCAGCGAGCTGCCCAGCGCGATCATGCCGTGATTGGCCATCAGGCAGGCCAGCCGATCCTCCAGCGCCGTCACGACGGCATCGGACAGCGCCTGCGTGCCATAGGTGTGGTACCCGGCGCAGCGGATCGAATCCCCGCCGCCCACCGCGATCATGTAATGCGCGGGTGGAATGTCCTGGCGGCACATGGCCAGCGCGGTGGCGTAGGGCGGGTGCACGTGGACGATGGCCTGGGCGTCGGGCCGGGCCAGGTAGATATCCCGGTGGAAGCGCCACTCGCTGGAGGGTCGTTGACCGGCCGGCCAGTGCCCGTCGCGATCCACCACCACCACGCCTTCGGGGGCGATGTCCTCATAGGGCGTGCCGCTGGGCGTGATCAGGAAACCCTCACCGCAGCGGGCACTTAGGTTGCCGGAGGTGCCCTGGCTGAGGCCGGAGGCGGCCAGCTTGGCCCCCTGGGCCACCAGTTCCCGACGTAGTGTCAGCTCATCACTCACAGGTGGTCCTCGTGGGGGCAGGCCGGCATGGTCGGCCGTCATGGCGGCTCTGTCGATAGCACGGAAAGAGGACTTTTCGTCCCGCCGTGCCTTGAAAGGCCTCCGTGGTTCCCCCATTGGAAGACTCAGCCATCGGACGGGCGCCTCTTGCTTTGCAGGGGGCAATTTGCGTCGTTAGAATTGGCACTCACCTCCGGGGAGTGCTAGCAAGCGCCACCCAGGCGCCGCTCCGGGGTCTCGAATCTTGTTCAACCATCCAAACGAAGCTGGAGCCCAACCATGAGCAAACTGCGTCCGCTGCACGATCGCGTCATCGTCAAGCGCCTCGAAGAAGAGCGCGTCTCCGCCGGCGGTATCGTCATTCCCGACAGCGCCACCGAGAAGCCGACCCGCGGCAAGGTCATCGCTGCCGGCACCGGCCGCATCCTGGAAGACGGCAAGGTCCGCCCGATGTCCGTCAACGAAGGCGACACCGTGCTGTTCGGCAAGTACGCCGGCCAGGAAATCAAGATTGACGGCGAAGAGCTGGTCTTCCTCAAGGAAGACGACATCGTTGCGGTGATCGAAGGCTAAGCGCCTCTCCCGCACCTCTTCCCACCTACTCAACGCATTTGAAGGAACTACAAAATGGCAGCTAAAGAAGTCCGCTTCGGCGAAGACGTCCGCGCACGCATGCTCAAGGGTGTGAACACCCTGGCCAACGCCGTGAAGGTCACCCTGGGTCCGAAGGGCCGCAACGTGGTGATCGAGAAGAGCTTCGGCGCACCGACCGTGACCAAGGACGGCGTCTCCGTCGCCAAGGAAATCGAACTGGCCGACAAGTACGAGAACATCGGCGCGCAGATCGTCAAGGAAGCCGCTTCCAAGACCTCCGACGTCGCCGGCGACGGCACCACCACCGCTACCGTGCTGGCCCAGGCGTTCATCCAGGAAGGCCTCAAGGCCGTCGCTGCCGGCATGAACCCGATGGATCTCAAGCGCGGTATCGACCAGGCCGTCAACGCCGCCGTGGCCGAGCTGAAGAAGCTCTCCAACCCGACCGCCGACGACAAGGCGATTGCCCAGGTCGGCACGATCTCCGCCAACTCCGACGCCAACATCGGCGACATCATCGCCACCGCGATGAAGAAGGTCGGCAAGGAAGGCGTGATCACGGTCGAGGAAGGCTCGGGTCTCGAGAACGAGCTCGACGTCGTCGAAGGCATGCAGTTCGATCGCGGCTACCTGTCGCCGTACTTCATCAACAACCAGCAGTCGCAGCAGGTTGAACTGGACGACCCGTTCATCCTGATCCACGACAAGAAGGTCTCCAACGTCCGTGAGCTGCTGCCGGTGCTGGAAGCCGTTGCCAAGGCTGGCAAGCCGCTGCTGATCGTGGCCGAGGAAGTGGAAGGCGAAGCCCTCGCCACCCTCGTGGTCAACACCATCCGTGGCATCGTCAAGGTTGCCGCCGTGAAGGCGCCGGGCTTCGGCGACCGTCGCAAGGCCATCCTGGAAGACATCGCCATCCTCACCAATGGCGTGGTGATCTCCGAGGAAGTGGGTCTGGCCCTCGAGAAGGCCACCATCACCGACCTGGGCCGCGCCAAGCGCGTGGTGATCACCAAGGAAAACACCACCATCATCGACGGCGCCGGCGAAGCTGAGCGCATCCAGTCGCGCATCGGCCAGATCAAGGCGCAGATCGAAGAGACCTCTTCGGACTACGACCGCGAGAAGCTGCAGGAGCGCGTGGCCAAGCTGGCTGGCGGCGTGGCCGTCATCAAGGTTGGCGCGGCTACCGAAGTCGAGATGAAGGAAAAGAAGGCCCGCGTCGAAGACGCCCTGCACGCTACGCGCGCAGCCGTCGAAGAAGGCGTGGTCCCGGGCGGCGGCGTCGCGCTGATCCGTTCGCTGAAGGCGCTGGAAGGCCTGAAGGGCAACAACACCGACCAGGACCTGGGCATCGCCATCACCCGTCGTGCGCTGGAAGCCCCGCTGCGCGCCATCGTCTCCAACGCTGGTGACGAGCCGTCCGTCGTCCTGAACAAGGTGAAGGAAGGCAACGGCAACTTCGGTTACAACGCGGCCAACGGCGAGTTCGGCGACATGATCGCGTTCGGCATCCTGGACCCGACCAAGGTCACCCGTTCGGCCCTGCAGTTCGCCGCCTCGGTGGCTGGCTCGATCATCACGACCGAAGCGGCCGTGACCGAAGTGCCGAAGAAGGAAGAAGGCCATTCGCACGGTGCGCCGGGCGGCATGGGCGGCATGGGTGGCATGGACTTCTAAGTCCCCGCCTCCAGGCATCGCAACAAAAGAAAACCCCGCCTTGTGCGGGGTTTTTCTTTTGGATGGAAAAAAATTTCAAA
Organism: Dyella kyungheensis; assembly: GCF_049913195.1. Taxonomy (GTDB): domain Bacteria; phylum Pseudomonadota; class Gammaproteobacteria; order Xanthomonadales; family Rhodanobacteraceae; genus Dyella; species Dyella kyungheensis. The sequence goes on from NZ_CP183983.1 coordinate 726,452, forward strand.
AAAGTGGCGCCAGCCATTTCCGTTTTGCTGGGCCCGGCCGTCTTAGCTCCTGTCACAGTCACCATGTGGGTCGGGGAGCCTTGAACGAACGGAATCTTCAGCCTGGGGAGGAACCCCTGGACGCCGACCTGGTGTTCGCTGCTAGCGGCTGCGCTTACGCGGCGCAACGCTCCCTGGAGCGCGAACTTCAGTGGGCGGGGCTACCCGAGCCACGGGTGACTGGACCCAAGGAGCCTGCGGCCAAGGATGGCCACCCTGCTTGGTCGATGTGGTGGCGCTCGTTGCGTCAGCGCACCGACTGGAACGGATCTCCCGCCCAGCGCGCGCTGGCAGCGGCCAAATACCTGCTGCGCGCGGCCTCCATGCCGCTGATGCACGGCTGGTTCCTCGTCTTCCTGGCGTCGCACCCGCTATTGCGGGGCTTGGTACGGCGCGACCCGCGGTTGCAGGAACGCCATCTGCACCGCTTCGTGAACCGGCAATGGCATCGCATCGATCGCGTGCTGGCACTGCAGGCGCACTATCGGTTGTTGCTGGAGCGCTGGTCGGCGGATCTGTTCGAGGCGGTGTATGTGCGCGGTCGCGCCACGCTCGGTTCGTTGCAGCTGAAGGACGGCAGCGAGGTGCGGCTGCACCTGCGCCCGCCCGCACCGATGAGCTGCGAGGGCGAGCTCACCCTCGAATTGACCGATGCGCAGGACCACACGCTCTATCGTCTGATCATGACCCTGATCGACAACGACACGCTGGCCATTGGCTGCATCCAGGGTCCGACCGGCACCCGCGCCCGCGAATCCGTGCGCGAACTGACGCGCAACATGCACGGCATGCGCCCCAAGCAGCTGATGCTGGTGCTGGCCTATGCATTCGCGGGCCAGTGCGGCCTGCGCCGGCTCCTTGCGGTAGGCAACGGCGCGCATCCGCTCCAGGGCCGCACGCAGATGTTCTCCGACTACGATGGCTACTGGCTGGAGCAGGGTGGCACGCCCGAGGTGGGTGGCTGGTTCCTGATGCCGGCCACCTTGCATCACCGCACGGAGGCAGAATGGGAAAGCAAGCGGCGCGCTTTGTTCAGGCGCCGAGCGGAGCTGCGCTGGGAAGCGGTGAAGCTATTGAACAACGCATTGCGCCCGGTACCGTGGTGGCGTGATGCGATGGAGGCCACGGCAAGCATGGAATCCCTGCCGACGCCTCCCGACGTAACCAGGGCCGCCTAGTGCACAAACCAGCCAACACGTCCGCCGACGCGGCCGTGAATCTCGATCCGGCGTTCGCGATGCGCATCGCGGACCTGTTTCGCGACCACAACCGAGCGCTCGTGGCGTTCCTGCAGTGCCGTCTTCATTCGATCTCGGACGCCCAGGAAGTCGCGCAGGAGGCGTATGTGCGACTCGTGACCATGGAGAGGCCCGAGCAAGTGGATTCGTTGCGCGCATACCTGTTCCGCATCGCCTCGAACCTGGCCGTGGACCGGCTGCGCGCGCGCCAGGTGCGCGCCGACCATCCGCTGCTTGCGCCCGACGAGGACTTGCACCTGGCCCCGATCCCCGAGCGCCATGTGCAGGCCACCGGGCAATTGCAGGAACTGTACAAGGCGTTGCGCGAACTGCCGGCCAAGACCGCGCACGCGTTCGTCATGCACGTCATCGATGGCCGCGAGATCAGCGCGATCGCGCGGGCCATGAAAATCAGCGAGCGCATGGTGCGCTATCACGTCGCCCACGCCCTGGCGCATTGCCGGGCGCGGGTGGACGAACCGGAGATGCCATGATGGCCAATACATCCCAAGAACAAGCCCTGCGTGTCGCCGCCGACTGGTGGGTGCGACTGCGCGACCCCGCTGCGACGGAACGGACCACCGAGCAGTGGCTTGCCTGGACCGACGAAGACGCCGGGCACCTCGTTGCCTTCGAGCGCGTGACCGAGCTGGCCTCGCGCCTGCAACTGCTCGGCGAAGTCTCGCGCGAACGACTGCTGGCGGAATTTGCCCCCGTGACGCCGGCGCCACGCCGCTGGTGGGTGTCGGCCGCTGCCGCCGCCGCGCTGCTGCTGGCCGTCGGCGGCTATGTGGGCTGGTACGCCATGCAAGGCGCCGCCAGCTCGCAGACCTATGCCAGTGCCGTCGCCGCGCAACGCAGCATCTCGCTGGAAGACGGCACCCGCGTGACACTGGGCGGTGCCACGCAGTTGAGCACCCGCTTCAGCCACGGACGCCGCCTGGTGGAGCTCACCGAGGGAGAGGCTTATTTCGAAGTCGTGCACGATGCCGGCCGACCGTTCGAAGTGCGCGCGGGCGACGTGACCATCGAGGACATCGGCACCGCGTTCAACGTCCGCCGCACGGGCAAGTACGTCACCGTCGCCATGGCCGAGGGGCGCGTGCGGGTGGCCGACGCCAGCGGCGGCGCGCACAACAGCGTCGAGGCGGTGGCGGGGCAGTCGGTGGTTTACGACCCTGCGCGTGCAGCCATGAATCTGATCTCCAGCGATCCGGCCAGCGCCGCGGCGTGGCGTCAGGCGCGGCTGGAATTCGACAACGAGCCGCTATCAGTGGTGGTGGCCAATATCAACCGCTATCGCGCGCAGCCGCTGCAAATCGCCGACACCGATCTGAAAGCGCTAACGTTTACCGGCACGGTCAAGACCGACGCCATCGACGACTGGCTGCACGCACTGCCGCAGGTGCTGCCCCTGCAAGTGAACGACAGCGGTGGACAGACCGTGCTGTCCGATGCACGGCGCAAACCCGTACAGCATTGAGCGCCGGACAGCCCTCCGAAAGAAAGCATTCATGCCGGTGAAGTGAGCACACAATCGCCGCATCGCATGTCAAACTCGTGGTTTCGCTTGGCATGAAGCGGGGGCTATGAGGAAGCGTGCGAAGCTGCTGCTGTCGGGCAGCCTGTCGATGTCGGTTTGGCTGAGCATGCCGGGCATGGGCATGGCGGCTGCGTCGGCCATGCAGGAAACCTCGCGCATCGACTTCTCGATTCCCGCTCAGCCGCTCGCCACCGCCTTGATCGCCTTTGGCAAGCAGGCCAACGTGCAAGTGCTGACGGCGGGCTGCACTATCGCGCGCTTCCGCTCGCTCGGTGCGATCGGCAACCTGAGCGCGCCGGCCGCGTTGTCGAAATTGCTGGAAGGCACCGGGCTCGTCTACGAATTCACCGACCAGGGCACCGTGGTGGTGACCTTGCCCCAGCCGCCGGGCCAAGCCGGACCCGCCAAGCCACGGCCGGAAGCCAGGCAGCTGACGGCGGTCGAGGCCAACGCGTTGGCTGCGCGCGATATCGGCTTCAAGGCGTCGCTCACCAGCGCGGGCTCGCGCAACGACGCGGACCTGATCGACGTGCCGCAATCGGTGAGCGTGGTGACGCGCGAGCTGATGGATTCGCAGCAATCGTTGACCGTGGAAGACGCCGTGCGCAACGTGGCGGGCGTGGCCTTCGTGGAAGGCTCGGACGGCCTGCCGCTGTTCCAGATCCGCGGCTTCTACACCGGCAACGGCCTGATCGACGGCATGCCGAACAGCAATGCGGGCTCCGGTGATTTCCCGCCGTTGATCGGCCTGGAACGCGTGGAAGTGATCAAGGGGCCGCAGTCCATCCTGGGCGACTCGACCGGCAACAGCTTCGGCGGCCTGGTCAACGTCACCACCAAGCAACCGCAAAGCGAGCCGGTGCACGAAGTCAGCTACACGCTGGGACAGCAGGGCATGGTGCAGGCCGGGCTGGACATGGCCGGACCGTTGGGCCATGTGTCCGGCCTGACCTATCGACTGGTGATGTCGGGCGACTACGCCGATCGTACGCCGCAAGGCTATCGCAACCGTCGCAGCGGCTACCTGGCGCCGTCGATCGGCTGGAGCAGTCCGAGCACGCAGCTGGTGGTGGGCGCACAGCGCATCCTCAATCGCCTGCCGATGCCCGATCACGCGGTGCTGCTCGGCGACACGATGTCCACGGCCACGCCCTTCGGGCTGCTCACCGGCAACGAATACGACTACGCCAACTACCAGACCAACCGCCTCTACTACCTGCTCGACCAGCAGCTGGGCAACGCCTGGACCTGGCGCAGCCGCGGCCAGTACGTGGAACAAGAGAACGACCTGCAGAGCTGGACGCTGACCAACCCGACGCTGCTTGGCGATGTCTCGCCCTACGCGCAGGCCTATCGGTACAGCGATACGTACTACTCGCTGCAGAACGATTTCATCCGTGTGTTCGGCACCGGTCCGGTGACCCACACGGTAACGCTCGGCATGGACTACTCGCGTTCGCGCGTGGGCCACACCGACGACTTCTGGCATTCGTACAACAGCGGCGTCTACAACCTTTTCAGCGACGCCGCATTGCCACGCGTCTCCGAGGTGGTGCAGCCGGAAGATAACGTCCCGCTGTCGGGCACGCCGTGGTCGGTGGACAACGGCTTGTTCCTGCAGGATCAGCTGGCGCTGGGCGAACGCTGGGACATGCTGCTGGGCTTGCGCCGGTCCGCCTACGAAGTGTCGACCACCGACGCGCAGGGCAATCCGTGGACGCCCAAGCGCACCAAATGGGTGCCCAATGCCGGCGTCGTCTACAAGCTGACGCCCGACGTGGCGTTCTATGGCTTCACCAGCAACGGCTTCCAGCCGCTCTCGTATCTGGGCCAGAACGGTCGACCGCTGGTGCCGGCACTGTCGCGCCAGCTGGAGACGGGCGCCAAGTTCAACCTGTTCCACGAGCAGGCATGGCTGACCGTGTCGCTGTATCGCATCATGCTCGATCACAGTTACCTGTTCCTCGAAGCGATGCCCAACTTCGCCAGCTTCGGGCCGGGACAAACCAACCGTGGCGTGGAGATCGAATTCGCCGGTCGCGTGGCGCCGGGCTTCGATATCAGCAGCAGTTACACCAACGCACAGATCACCAACCACGATGGCACGCAGCCCACCGGTGCGCCGCGCCAGCGCTTCAACCTGTGGGCCAGCTACTGGTTCCAGGGCGCCTGCCTGCAGGGCTGGGGCATTGCCGGCGGCGTGCAGGCGCGTAGCCGATCGCTGGGACAGAGCGCCGACTACTCGACCTATTACCCATCACCGGGCCAGGCGGAAGTCGATGCCAACGTGTCCTATCGCACCGACCGCTGGCGCATGACGCTGGGCGTGAAGAATCTCTTCGGACGTGACCTTTACTCGGCCGACTTCAACGAAACCTTCGTGCCGCTGCGCACGCGCCGCAGCGTGATGTTGTCCGGCACCTACGACTTCTGACCGCGCCTACGAAAAACCCCGGAAGTCGCCTCCCGGGGTTTGTTTTACGTGGTTCGCAGCGAGTTACTGCTGGGTGGCAGCGGGCGCCGCCGCGTCGGTCTTGCTGGCGTCCGTGGCGGCGGCCTTGGCCTTGTGCGTGCTGTGCTTGGCCGCCTTGTGCGCGGTTTCGCCGGTCTTGCTGGCGGCCTGATCGGCAGCCTTGGCCGCGTCCTTCGCCGTCGCGCCCGTGGTGGTCGCACTGGCTTCGGTCTTGGTCGCCGCGGCGGCGTCCTGCGCAAACGCCGGAACGGTCAGGACGGAAGCGGCGGTGACGAGGAGAGCGGCGAGCATGGTCTTGCGCATCAGGTAAACCTCCAGTGTGGGGATGCCAGCGAAGGCGTTGCTTCGTGGCTGGAATCCACGCTAGAGGCACATCGCCATACCAAACCTGAACCGGGCGGGCTCCCTTTAGCGCGCAGACAGATCGATGAATCCACGTTATGAAGCATGCGCGAAATCGTTTTCGCAGTGCTTGAAAAACGCGCGAAACGGCGTCCGAGCTCAATTTCGTTTGGACGTCCATTCCAATCGCTGCGTTAGGATCCCGTTATTGATGGGTGCCCACCGGCTCGACGCCGCTCGGTACCAGCGGCGCGTCTTCCACGAAGCCGGCGGTTTGCAGTTCCACCTTGGGCAGCAGGGCATCGAGCTTGCCCTTCATGCGCAACAAGGCAACGTTCGCCATGTCATCGTCTTCCTGGTGCTCGGAATTGTCTTGCGCTTCGGGTGGCGCGCCCGGCGCACGCGTCAGCGAGGCGAGTTGCGGAGCGATCACCTGGGTGAGGGCGAAGTAGGCGTCGTCGCGCACGCCGGCCTGCTCCAGCAGTCGGCCCGGCAGCATCCACGAGGCCAGCGCTTCGTGCTTTGGCGATGCAGGGTTGCGCGGGTCCACCAGCAGCCAGGTGCCGGCCTGACTGAGCATGTCCTTGCCGTCAACGAAGCCGGTGGTGTTGTAGGTGTCGGTCAGCGCAGGCAGGTGATCGCCGTAGAACAGCAGCAGGGTCGGTCGCTCGCGATGGGCGAGCAGCCCGGCCAGTCGGCCCAGTTCCTGGTCCGCATGACGCATGTGGTAAAGGTAATTCTGCAGCTCGAGCTTGTTCTGGCCCGTCACGCCCTGCGGTACGGGAATCGCGTCGCGCTCGGCGGTATGCGCCGGCGGCACGTCGTAAGGACCGTGTGCCTCGATGCTGATGGCGAACAGGAACTGCGGCGGACCGGCGTTCTTCAGCTGCGCCATGATCTCATCGGTCATCGCACTGTCGGCCATGTATTGCCCGTCCATCGCGGCATTCGCGGGAAACGATTTGCGCGAGACGAAACGGTCGAAGCCGATCGCCTGGAACGCCGTGTTGCGATTCCAGAAACCCGGATCGTTGCCATGCAGCGCGATGGTTTCGTAACCGTGCGAGCGCAGCGCGCGCACCATGCTCGGCACCACCTTGTGGTTCATCTGCAGATACGGAAACTGCATGTCGTCGAAATAGCGCAGCGACAGGCCCGTCAGCACTTCGAACTCCGTGCGGATGGTGCCGCCGCCATAGGTCGGCACGTGCAGCGGCCCGCTTTGGCCTTGTGCGGCGAGCCGGTGCAGGTTCGGCGTGAGGTCGCTGTGTTCGTAGCCCTTCATGATCGACGGATCGAAAAACGACTCGCTTTGCACCACCACGATATCGGGCGCTTCGCCGTTGTTGCGCACCGGTCCGTGCAGGTATTCGCGCAGCGCCACGTCGGCGCGCGAGATCAATTGCTGTGCCGCCGCCGGGTCCGGCTTCTTGCGGGCGTGGCCCTGGTGCAGATGAAACATCATCAGCGAACTGACCAGGCCCGAATGTTCGGCCGTGGCGGTGGCGGACCAGGGTTCCAGCCACAGGTGATGGCCGCCGTAGAGCTTCATCCAGCCGGGCATGCCCGCGAACAGCGTGCCGATCAAGGCCAGCAGGGCCACGCCGGTCACCAGCCGCTTGCCGCGGGTACGCCGGGCGAACATCGGCGGTTCGATGCGCCAGGCGACCACGATGATCGCGACGGCGGCCAGCAACGCAAGATAGGGCCACGGACTGGCGGGCAGGTAGCTGCCCAGCAATTTCAGGCCGCCGCGACGCAGCTGGCCCAGCATGCGGAAATCGGCGGGCATCAGCGGCGTGTTGAGGTTGCTTACCTTCAGCGCGTTGATGGCATAGACCACCGTCTGCAGCAGAAAGGCGAGCCCGAACGAGAGGAACGCCCGGCGGCTCAGCACCAGCAGCAGCGACGCCAGCATCAAGCCGGGCAGGGCGTTGGCAATCAGGAACAGAGGCTGGCTGAGCGCCTGCATCGGACCCACGCCCACGCCGCCGTCGACCATCCCGGTCAGCAGCGTGAATACGATGCCCAATACGAACACCAGCGCAAGCCGGAGGGGCATGGAGCGCGCGGGCCGCGCGGGTGGAGTCGCTGAGGTGGTCATGGCACCCTGGGGGCTGGCTGTCATGGCTCGGAAACGGAAATGTAATGTCCTGGATCTGAACCAATCGTTGGGGAATGGGCGTGGATCGCCTGTATGGCAACGCCTCGCGTGTCATCGGCGTGCACGCAAGCGGTAAAGAGTGCGGTATCCGGTCATGGGCCGGTCATACTGCGAAGGATTTGACGTGTGCAGGCGCAACAACGCACGCGACACTGCGGCAGAATGCTTAGATGACCGTCATCAACAGGCCCACCGAATCCCCGGCGCTGCGCGCGCTGATCGACGACCGCTACCGCGAGCTGATCGCGCGTTGCCGCCAGCAGGGCGTGCCCCTGCATGACGATGCCGGCGTCTCCGAACGCATCCGGCGCACCCTGCTGGCCAGCGATTTCGCCTTCGATACCTGGTTTCGCCAGCCGCAGCTGCTTGCGCCGCAAGGTCTTGAGCGTTTGCGCTCGGGCAGCGACGCCAGCGCACGCATCGAGGCGGTCAAGCTGTCCGACGACGAGCCGACCTGCCTTACCCAATTGCGACGCTTCCGTCACGCCGAGGCGCTGCGCCTGGTCTTCCGCGATGTGAACGGGCTGGACGAACTGCCCGAAACGCTCTCGGCCACCAGCGTGCTCTATGAGGTGTTGCTGGAGTCGTCGCTGAAGTGGTCCGAACGGGTGCTGGCCGAGCGTTACGGCCACAGCCGCAGCCACGATGGCGAGTTGCAGCGGATGGTGGTGGTGGGCTTCGGCAAGCTCGGCGGCAGCGAGCTGAATTTCTCCTCGGACATCGACCTGGTGCTCGCCTATCCGCACAGCGGGCAGAGCGACGGTGCGCGCACGCTCGACAACAGCGAATACTTCGTGCGCCTCGCGCGCCAGCTGGTGCGCCTGCTCAACGAGCCGACCGTGGACGGCATCTGTGCGCGCGTCGACCTGCGCCTGCGTCCGTTCGGCAACGCCGGCCGCCTGGCGTTGCCGTTCTCGGCGATGGAGCAGTACTACCAGAGCGAAGGCCGCGACTGGGAGCGCTACGCGTGGATCAAGGCGCGTCCGGTGGCCGGGGACCGCCACGAGGGCAAACAGCTGCAGGATCTGCTGCGGCCCTTCGTGTATCGGAAATATCTCGACTACACCGCGTTCGCCGGCCTGCGCGAGATGAAATCGCTAATCGACGCCGAAGTGGCGCGCAAGGATCTCGCCGACAATCTCAAGCTCGGCCCCGGCGGCATTCGCGAGATCGAATTCGTGGTGCAGCTGATGCAGTTGATCCGCGGCGGCCGCGAACCGTCCTTGCGCGTGCGCGGCCTGTTGCCGGCGCTCACGGCCTGCGAAGCGCGTGGCCACATCAGCGCCGCGCGTGCCCGCGAATTGCGCGAAGCGTACGTGTTCCTGCGCCGGGTGGAGAATCGCGTGCAGATGCTGCGCGATGCGCAGACGCACGACATTCCCGACGATGCGCTCAGCCGCGAACGCATCGCGCTCGGCCTCGGCCACGGGTCGTGGGAAGAACTGGAAGAACAGCTCGCCGGCCATCGCGCCAAGGTCAGCGAGGAGTTCGCCGAAGTGTTGATGCCGCAGGGCGGCCGCACCGCGACGGCGCCGGTGGCCGATGTGGCCTTGTGGCAACGCGCCTGCGCCGAATCGCTGGATGCCGGCGTGATGGAATCCTCCGGCTTCACGCCCGGCGCCGAAGCCGCCGAAACGCTGCAGAAACTCTCGCAGGCTGCCTCGGTACGCGCGATGTCGCAGCGTTCGCGCGAACAGCTCGACCGCCTGATGCCGCAGTTGCTCGCGGTGGCACGCAACAGCGTCGCCCCGGTGGGCTGTCTGCTGCGCCTGTGCCGGTTGGTGCAGGCCGTGGCGCGGCGATCGTCCTATCTCGCCCTGCTGGAAGAGCAGCCCGCCGCGCGCTTGCGCCTGGCGCGGCTGTTCGCCGAAAGCGCGTTCCTTGCCGAACGCGTGATTGCGCAGCCGCTGCTGCTCGACGACGTGCTCGATCCGCGCATCGATCAATTGCCGCTCAAGCGTGCGGACATCAGCGCGGAAATCACCCGCGTGCTGGCCACACTGGATGAACGCGAGGCGGAAGCCGAACTGGAACGCCTCAACGAATTCAAGGCGAGCGTGGCGTTTCGCCTGGGCCTGGCTTTCAGCGACGGACGCGCCGATGCCGTGGCCACGGCGCGTCGCCTGGCGGTGCTGGCCGAATCCATCGTGCTGGCGGTGATGGCGCTGGCCGAACGCGAACTCGCGGCGCAGCACGGCCGCCTGCCGGGTGCCGGTACCGGCTTCGCCGTATTGGGTTACGGCAGTCTCGGCGGCGAGGAATTGGGTTTCGCCTCCGATCTCGATCTGGTGTTCGTCTACGACGGCAAGCGCGCGCATGCGATGAGCGATGGCGCGCGCCCGCTGGAAGGTTCGCGCTGGTATCAGCGCCTGGCCCAGCGCGTGATGAACTGGCTCACCGTGCTCACGCGCGCCGGACGCCTGTACGAAGTGGATACGCGTCTGCGGCCCGACGGTTCGAAGGGCCTGCTGGTAAGCAGCCTCGATGCATTCGAGGCCTACCAGAAGAGCCGCGCCTGGACCTGGGAACATCAGGCCCTGCTGCGCGCCCGTCCGATCGCTGGCGATGCGGCGCTCCATGCGGATCTCGCGGCGGTGCGCCGCGAGGTGCTGGCGGTGCCGCGCGAGCGCGCCTCGGTCTTGCAGGAGGTCAGCAGCATGCGCCAGCGCTGGCGGGCGGAACGCGACCGCTCCGATGCGCAGCTGTTCGATCTCAAGCAGGGTCGCGGCGGTTTGCTGGACATCGAATTCGCGTTGCAGGGCCTGGTGCTGGCGCATGCGGCCGAACGTCCCGCGCTGCTCAACATCACCGCCAACGCCGGCTTGATCGAAGCCTGCCGCAACGCCGGTCTGCTCGATGGCAGGCAGGCCGGCGTATTCGCCGAAGCGCACGCCGAGTTGTTGCATCGCGCGCTCGCCTGCACGCTCGACCTGCGCTCGCGCATTGCGCCGCGCGATGGCGAACTTGATCGCCTCAGTGGGCAGGTACAGGACGTGACGGCGGAGCTGGGCTTGCTGTTCTGACGCGGGTCAGTGCGTTTCGTTCTGCCGCAGTACGATCAGGTCGCGCAAGGTGGCGGCGATGGTGTCCGTGACGCGCAACGGCGGCACCGGCGGCGTATCGCTGGCGTCCAGCGGATGCAGCAATCCGGCCGCACGAAGCGCAGCGTGAAAACGTGCGAGCTTGTCGGGCAGCGAACCCACCACGAAGGAATGCACGGGGCAACCCACGGCGCAGGCTTCGGACAGCATGTTGACCGAATCGGGTGTGACCACCAGTCGATCCGCCCAGCCCAGCACGCCGGGATAGGGATTGCCGCCATCGTCGTGGCCGGCCCACACCAGTCCGGGTACGTCGCCCAGGCCTTGCCGCATGCGCTCCACCAGGGCCGGTGGCGTGCGTCGCGAAGCCATCACCAGCAGGCTGCCGCCTTCCTGGCGGCGCTTTGCGTGCAGGCCGCTGATCAACTGGTCGATGTAATTTTCGTTGAAGGTGACGCCCTTGCGCGGACCACCCAGCAGCACGCCCACGCGCGGGCGCGGCAGGGCGGCGAAGGCGGGGTCGGCCTCACGGCCATCCTGCAGCCACGCCTCGTCGACGGGGTTGAGCGAGCCCAGCGGGCGGATCACGTTGCGGCCGGTCAGCAGGTCGTGCTGTGGCGCGATCACGGTGTCCCAGTGGGCAGGATTCACCCGTGGGTCGAGAATCTGCACCGTGTAGCACGCGCCTCGGCTCAACCGGCGAAGCAGGCGCGTGTAGAGCGCGGCAGATCGGCCGCAGCCGATGGCCACGGCGGGCCAGGGTGCGGCGAACTGCCGGCGTTGGGTGAGGTCCAGGGCCAGCCGCGCGCCCAGCGTGAAACGAGGGGCCAGCCAGGACCAGGGCGCCCGGGGTTCGAGCTGCAGGTGGCGCACCGGCATGCCCAGCAATTCGGCCAGCGCCAGGGCCTGGCGCTGGTTGCCGGGGGCGCCGTCGGTGATCACCCAGCAGTCGCCGCGCGGCTTCAACATAGGTGCGATGCCCGCCGCATTGTTTCCCCGGACGGTACAGTTCGTTCCATTAGCCTGGGTCCTGTTTGACTGCGACCACCCTTACACTTGAGGTCGTTGCGCCGCTGTTGGCGCGCCATGCCCACAGGATACCCATGAGCGAGATGCTTTCCGAGGCCGCCCTCGACCAATTGTTTCGCACGGCACGTACGTACAACGCGTGGCTGCCGAAAGAAGTGACCGATGAGCAGCTTCATGCGATGTATGAGCTCGCCAAGTTCGGCCCGACCAGCGCCAACTCCTCGCCGATGCGCGTGGTGTTCGTGAAGTCCAAGGAAGCCAAGGAAACGCTGGCGCCGTTCCTCTCGGACAACAACCGCGCCAAGACGCTCGCCGCGCCGGTCACCGCCATCGTGGGCACCGACCACGCGTTCTACGACAAGCTGCCGCAACTGTTTCCGCACGCCGATGCACGCAGCTGGTTCGTCGGCAATCAGCCGCTGATCGACACCACCGCCTTCCGCAACAGCTCGCTGCAGGGCGCCTACCTGATGCTGGCCGCCCGTACCGTGGGTCTGGATTGCGGTCCGATGTCCGGCTTCGACAATGCCGGCGTGGACAACGCGTTCTTCGCGGGCACCACGGTGAAATCCAACTTCCTGGTCAACCTCGGCTATGGCGACGCCAGCCGCGACCTGTTCCCGCGCAGCCCGCGCCTCTCGTTCGAAGAAGCTTGCCGGATCGCCTGAGGCCTTCATCGGCTTCGGTCCGACCACCCCCAACCCAATGGAGATTCAACCCATGCGTGCACTTCGTTACCTCCTTCTTGCCGGCCTCGTCAGCGCTGCCGTGACCGCCCAGGCCGCCCCGGTGACGTACAAGCTGGACCCCGGTCACACCATGGTCCTGTTCAGCTGGAACCACTTCGGCTTCTCCAACCCCACCGCCAACCTCGGCCTGGGCGAAGGCACCCTGGTGTTCGACGAGAAGGACGCCTCCAAGTCGTCCGTCAACGTCACCCTGCCGCTGGCCGACCTCGACACGCACGTGAGCGCGCTCGACGAGCACCTGAAGAAGCCGGACTTCTTCGACGCCGACAAGTACCCGACCGTCACCTTCAAGAGCACCAAGGTGCAGGCTGCTGGCGGCAACAAGTACAAGGTCACGGGTGACCTCACCGTGCACGGCGTGACCAAGCCGGTGACGCTGGATGCCACGCTCAACAAGAGCGGCGACCATCCGATGACCAAGACGCCGACGGTGGGCTTCGACGCCACCGCCACGCTGAAGCGTTCCGACTTCGGCATGGGCGCTTACGTGCCGAACGTGAGCGACGAGATCAAGGTGCGCATCACCACCGAGGCCTCGGTACCGAAGGCCGACGGCGCGAAGTAAGCCCAACGCTGGGCATGAGGAGGGCCCGCGCCTCACGGTGCGGGCCTTTTTCTTTGGCTGTCGGCGTCGGCCCACGACGGTGTTCTCGAAGCCCGGGTTTCGCGCCAGCGGCATCGCGATATCGGGTCGGCCTGCTACCATCTGCGGTCCGGTGTACTGATGGAGTTTGACCTCATGTCGCGTTCCCCTGCGGCTGCCCCGCTGATCCCCGCGAATGCCGAAAATCGTTACGAAGTGACGCGCTCGGACCTTCCGCTGTCCTGTCCGATGCCCGGCATGGCGCTGTGGAACTCCCATCCGAAGGTCTATTTGCCGATCGTCGAGGACGGTGGCGAGTCCACATGTCCTTATTGCGGCGCGCATTACGTGCTCCGTGACTGATTCGAGCCTCGAAAGTTACAGCTGAAACTATCTTGCGCGCTGGTTTCGGCACGATTGCTGCTTGCCTCTAGGAATGAAGGCACCTTTCGAACAAATCATGTCAGCAGTCGCCACACCAGCGCGGTCTCTGACCGTGGTTCAGCTGATCCCCGCCCTGCAATCGGGCGGGGCGGAGCGGTCTGCGCTGGAGATTGCCCGTGCCTTGGTTCAAGCCGGCCACCAGTCCGTGGTGATTTCGGCCGGTGGCCGCATGGTGTCCCAGCTGGAAGCCGAAGGTAGCCGCCACATCACGCTGGATATCGGCCGCAAGTCGCTCGGCACCTTCATGAAGGTGGGTGCGCTGCGCAAGCTGCTTCGCGAGCTGAAGCCCGACATCGTGCATGCCCGTTCGCGCCTGCCGGCCTGGCTGGGCTGGTGGGCCATCAAGGGCATGAAGCCGGCCCCGCATTTCGTGACCACCGTGCACGGGCTCAATTCGCCCGGCCGCTACAGCGCCATCCTGCTGCGCGGCGAGCGCGTGATTGCGGTCTCGCAGACGCTGCGCGATTTCATGCTCAGCCATTACTCGTGGCTGGAACCGGGGCGCGTGAGGGTGATTCCGCGCGGCATCGACCCGGATGCGTTTCCCTACGGCCATCGCCCGGACGACAACTGGCAGAAGGCATTCTTCGCCGAGTTCCCGGCCCTGGCCGGCGCCCCGCTGCTGACCCTGCCCGGGCGCGGCACGCGCCTGAAGGGCCATCACGACGCCATCGAACTGGTGGCCGAACTGAAGCGTCGCGGCATCGACGTTCGCCTGCTGCTGCTGGGCGTGATCGAACCCGGTCGCGAAGCCTACCTGGAAGAGCTGCGCCATCTGGTCCGCACGCGCGGGCTGGAGCAGCAGGTGGTGATGACGCCGCCGCGCTCCGATGTGCGCGACATCTACGCCATCTCCTCGCTGGTGCTGCAGTTGTCGAACAAGCCCGAATCGTTCGGCCGCACGGTGATCGAGGCGCTGTCGCTGTGCCGCCCGGTGCTGGGTTATGCCCACGGCGGCGTGGGCGAACTGTTGGCCGAGCTCTATCCTGCCGGCCGCGTGCCGCCAGCCGATCGGGAGCGTCTGGTGGAACGTGCGGCCGAGCTGCTGCGCGTGGCGCCGCCCATTCCCATGCTGCAGAACTATCGCCTCACCGACATGCAGCAGGCCACCCTGGCCTTGTACGACGAGCTGATCACCGCCTGACGCCGGCGGGTTCGAAGTCTCGCATCGGTATCCAGACTCCCTCACCGTCATTCCGGCGCAGGCCGGAATCCAGGAGACCCTGTGCCAAGTTTTCGCGCAGACGCCAAGAGCGGTGTTACTTGTCGCGAGAACCGCGACATGCAACAGGCCACCCTGGCCTTGTACGATGAGCTGATCACCGCCTGACGCCGGCGGGTTCGAAGTCTCGCATCGGTATCCAGACTCCCTCACCGTCATTCCGGCGCAGGCCGGAATCCAGGAGACCCTGTGCCAAGTTTTCGCGCAGACGCCAAGAGCGGTGTTACTTGTCGCGAGAACCGCACATGATCGCCACTGGATTCCGGCCTGCGCCGGAATGACGGCGACGGGGAATGGGTTCTTGGGCGAGCTTTTGCGCAGACCTCAAGCACCCCGCCCATCGCGGCGGCTCACTACAATGCGCGCATCCTCCTTGCTGATCGACGCATGAGCCCTATCGCTGCATCCCTTAAGGCCGCCCTGCGTTCCCCACTGCTGCCGTTCTGGCTGGTGATCGGGCTGTTGCCGTTCGGACGCAGCGCCGAGCTGGGAACGTTGCTGTGCCTGATCGGCACCGTGCTGCTGTTCATGCGTCATCCCTCAGCGCTGCGCGAGCACCCGGGCGCTCGCCTGCTGCTTTGGCTGCTGGCGGCTTATACGGGCGCGGCGCTGATCTCCTCGGTCGACTCGATGGCCCCCGGCAAGAGCTGGGGCACGGTAGCGTCGCTGCTGCGCTACGTGCCTTTGGGTCTCTATGCCTGCTTTGCCATCCGCAGGGAGGACAAGCTGCAGGCGTTGTACCTGGCTATGGCAGTGGTGCTGGCGTTCTGGGCGCTGGATGCGTGGGCCCAGATCCTCACCGGCTGGAGCCTGGCGGGGCACGCCGAGCCGGAGCGCATCACGGGCATCTTCGGCGCGACCAATCCGAAGCTGGGGCCCAGTCTTGCCGTGCTGTCGCCGTTCGCGTTGTGGGCGGCGCAACGTCGCTGGGGCACCAAGGGGGTGCTGCTGGCGTTCGTGTTCCTGTTGGGCCCGGTGCTGATGTCCGGCTCGCGCGCGTCGTGGCTTTGCTATGCGCTGGTGGCGCTCGCCTTCGCCTGGCGCATCGCCCGGTCGCCGCTGCGTTTCGCCGCCGTGGCGGGCGGGCTGGGCGTGGCGCTATTGCTGGCGGGTGGCCTTGCCTGGAAAACCTCCGAGCGTTTTCAGCTGCGCATGGACCGCACGCTGCATGCATTGAGCGGTCCGCAACAGTCGCTGGATACCGCCCTGACCGGACGGCTGGATATCTGGCGTACCAGCGTGGCGATGTTCGAAGCCCATCCGGTCAATGGCGTCGGCGTGCGCGCCTACCGCTACGCCTATCCGCGTTTTGCTCCGCCCAACGATCACTTCGTGGTGTCGGACGAGGCCTGCGGCGTGGGCGAGGGCGCTTGCCACGCCCATCAGTGGGTGCTGGAAGTGCTGACCGAAACCGGCCTGTTGGGCTTGCTGTGCTGGCTGGCCGCCATCGTGCTGGCGCTGGCGGCCTGGCGTCGCGTGGGCGCTGGCGCGCGCGAGCGCGCTTTCCCGGCAACGCTTGCGCTGGGCGTGATGCTGTTTCCCCTCAACACGCATCTGGCCTTCTATTCGGCCTGGTGGGGTTTGCTGTTCGCCTGGTTGCTGGGCCTGTGGTGTGCAGCGCTCTACGCGTATCCCTCGCAGGGAGAAGCCGCATGACGCGCGAGCCGCTGTCGGTCGTAGTGATCACCTTCAACAACGCGGACACGCTCGATGCCTGCCTCAACCAGGTCGACTGGGCCGAGGAAATCGTGGTGCTCGATTCGGGTTCCACCGACGATACCGTGGAGATCGCGCGCAGGCATGGCGCGCGCATCGCGGTGCACCCCTTCGACGACTACGGTCCGCAGAAGCAGCGCGCCTACGACATGGCCAGCCACGACTGGATCCTCAACCTCGACGCCGACGAAATCCTCTCGCCCGGCACCCGCGAAGAAATCGAGCGGGCGCTGGAGCAGCCGGCGCACGCCGGCTTTCGCCTGCCGCGCCGCGAACGCATGTTCTGGACGGTGCAGCACCGTTGGAGCTGGCGCAACGGCCATCTGCGCCTGTTCGACCGCCGTCGCGGCGGCATGAACGATGTCGAGGTCCACTCGGCCGTGGAAGTGCGCGGCCCGGTGAAAACGCTATGGCGTGCGGATTTCGTCAACGATGGCGACGGCGACATTGCCACGCGCGTCGAGAAGATCAATCGCTATACCACCGGCATGGTGGCCTACAAGCTGCGCACGCGGCAGCGCTTTACCGGCCTGCGCATGGTGCTCTATCCGCCGGTGTTCTTTCTGCGCCAGTACATCGGCAAGCGCTACTTTCTCAACGGCTGGGCCGGTTTCATCGCCAGCGTGACCGGTGCGTTCTACGCGTTTCTCAAATACGCCAAGTTGCACGAAGCGCGCGAACGGGCGGCACGCGAGTCACGCGCGGAGCGGCACTAGTCGCCCGGTCATCAGGCGGCCTGCGACAGCGGCAGCGCGTGTTCGCGCAACATCGCCAGCAGACGAGCGCAAGCTTCGCGCCGCAGCAGCTCGCGTCGGCGGAAGGCGGAACGATGCTTGCTCTCGACCTGCGATTCGCTGCGCTCGGGCTCGTGGACCGGCAGCGCGAAGAAACCGTCCGGCTGCAGCACGCCCTGGCATTCTTCCCAGAAGCTGTCGTAGTCGGCCTTGATCTTGTCGGCCTCGCCGGCAAACGGATGCGCCAGATTGCTGACGCCGCGGATGCGCGTGGCGCCCGTGAACGAGCCGAAGGCGAGCAGCAGCGAATGCAGCAGGTTCTTCGGTCGCAGGCCGTAGCACTGCTTGGTCAGTTCGCGCACGGCTTCGCGTCCCAACTCGGGCGCGGCGCCCTGCAGGCAGCCGATCAGCAGGGTGCGTCCTTCGTCGGCAATGCTGAAGATGGTGGACGACAACACCTGGCCGTGCGTGTTGGCAAGGCATAGCGCCAGTTCGCCTTCGCGGCTGCGACCCGTCGGCCGGCGCAGTTCCAGCTGCAGTTCGCTGCCGTCCTTCAAGGGCAGTGCGCCCAGCACATGGCGGCCGTCCAGATAAATCGCATCGACCATCGCCGCCGGCAAATGCTGGAACACGAAGCGGTAGTGCGCGCTCACGATGGCCATGCGCTCGGCGCGGCCCACGCGCCGATTGATGTAGTGATGATGCCAACGCTCATGCAAGCGCGGATCCTGCGCCAGGATCGACACCAGTCGCGGCGAACCGTACAGCTCGCTCAGCCACGCGGACTGTCGTCGCGCCATGCGGATGCTACGGGCGATGTACTTCAGTGCGGCGGCGAGACGCTTTGAGGACGAGCCACGCCAGTCGCGGCGTTGGCGCAGCGAGCGCAGAAACAGCCGGAATGTCATTGTGGGCGGATAAGTGGGGGAGGATGCGAGCGCTGTTTTACCTGCCCAGACTGTCATCTATCTGTCAGGCAATGCGACGGCTTTATGCAAGCTATCAGTAGACCGGCGCGCTGCCTGTAGGACGTGTCTTAAAACGCTTGTGCACCCACAGATACTGCTCCGGCGCAGCGCGCACCATGTCTTCGATGGACACATTGACGCGGGCCGTATCGTCCAGCACATCCTTGCTGGGAAATGAATCGAGCGGCGCGCCGAGCTTCAGCGCATAGCCCGCATCGCCAGGAAGGCGGCGATGGTAGAAGGGAATCACCAGTGCTCCGGACATCCTCGCAAGATGATGCGTTGCCGTGATGGTGGCCGCCGGCACGCCGAAGAACGGCACGAACACATTGTCCTTGCTGCGCATGTCCTGGTCGGGCGCATACCAGAGCGTGCCGCCGTTGCGCAGGTGTTTGACCGTGCCGCGGATATCGTCCTTCTCGAACATCGCCTCGGCGTAATCCAGGCGCGCGCGCAACACGGCGAATTCGAACACCGCCGAATCCATGCGTCGATACATGCCGGAAATGCGGATGCGCTGGGAGACCAGCCGCGCGCACAACTCCAGGTGCGAGAAGTGGCCGCCCACCAGCAGCACGCCCTTGCCCTGCGCGCGTGCCGCTTCCAGATGCTCGAGACCTTCGATGCTGACGGGCACGTTCGCGATGGCGCGTTCGCTGCCCATCCAGCCGAGGGCGAACTCCGCCATCATCAGGCCGATGTCGCGCAGGTGCGCATCGACCAGCTTGGCCTGCTCCTGCTTGGACAGCTCGGGAAAGCACAGCGCGATATTCACTTCGGCCACATGCCGACGCGGCGACGGCACGCGCTGGATCAGCCAGCCCAGTCCGCGCCCGAACGCCATCAGGCCTTTGCGCGGCAGGTGGGCGACCAGCCAGATCACCCCGGCACCCAGCCAGGCGGGCCAGTGCGTGGGAGCGAGCAGGGAGCGGGAGAAGGTGGGACGGGGCATGCCGGGCATCGTTCGCATTGTAGGGAACTGGCCAAAACGAGGCGAGCCGCAAGAGCAGGGGCCTGCGTGTCCGAGCCGATATACTGGCGCGCCGAATCCCTAGGGTTTCCCGTTGCGCTATCTCTACACCCTGGCCATGTACCTGGTGACGCCGCTGATCGTGCTGCGGCTGATGGCGCGTGGCGTGCGCTATGGCGATTACCACAAGCGCTGGCGCGAGCGGTTCGGTTTCTTCGAAGCCTCGGGCGTCACCGGCAGTCTTTGGGTGCACGCCGTATCGGTGGGCGAGGTCAATGCCGCCGAGCCGCTGATCAAGGCCTTGCAGGCCGACTATCCGAACGCCCCGCTGGTCGTGACCACGGTGACGCCGACGGGTTCGGAGCGGGTGCGCCAGCTGTTCGGCGACAGCGTCTTCCACGTCTACCTGCCGTACGATCTGCCGTTCTCGGTGTCGCGCTTCCTCAAGCGGGTACGCCCCCGCCTGGCCATCATCGTGGAAACCGAGATCTGGCCGAATCTCTACCGTGCCTGCCGGCGCCGCAGCATTCCGCTGATGATCGTCAACGCCCGCCTTTCCGAGCGCTCGTTGCGCGGCTACAAGCCGCTGGGCAACCTGGTGGCGCAGGCGATGCGCTGCGTCTACCAGATCGCCGCCCAATCGCTGACCGATGCATCGCGCTACCGCGCGCTGGGCGCCGATCCCGACAAGATCGTGGTCGCCGGCAACATGAAGTTCGACATGCCGGTGCCCTACGATGCCGAACGCAAGGGTGAAGAGCTGCGCCAGCAATGGGGGCGCCTGCGTCCCGTGTGGATCGCCGGCAGCACGCACGAGGGCGAGGAATTGCCCGTGCTCGAGGCCCACCTCGAAGTGCTCACGCGCTGGCCCGATGCCTTGCTGCTGATCGCGCCGCGCCACCCCGAACGCTTCAAGCTGGTGGAAAATTCAGCGCGAAGCCTGGGTTTCACGGTGGGCTCGCGCAGTGCCGACCGGGTGCCGTCGGCGGCTCATCAGGTGTTCGTGATCGATGCGATGGGCGAGTTGATGCCGTTCTATGCGGCCTCCGATCTTGCCTTCGTGGGCGGCAGCCTGGTGCCGATCGGCGGCCACAACGTGCTGGAACCGGCGGCGCTCTCCACGCCCGTGCTGGTGGGGCCGCACACCTTCAACTTCGAGGAAATCACGCTCACCCTGATCCGCGAAGGCGGCGCCTCGCGCGTGCACAGTGCTGAGGAGCTCGGCCCCATCGTGCTCCAGTTGTTGCGCGATCTGCCGCAGCGCCGGCGCATGGGCGATGCGGCGCGCATCGTGTTCGACAGCGAACGCGGCGCGGTGAAGCGCGTGATGGGCATGATCGACGACCTGCTGCAGGAATAGCCGTCCAAACGCTACAGGGGCGCCGAATGCAACAAGGCCGGGACATGCCCGGCCTTGTCGTTTCTGGCGTATGCGATGCGTGTTACTGCAGCATCGAGTTGACCATTTCAACGTCCTTCACGTCGATCGAGCCCGCCGACTGCTTCAGCTGCAGCTGATCGAGCACCAGCTGGTGGCGCGATTGCGAGTAGCTGCTCTCGGCCTGGGTCAGCGTCTGAATCGCGTTGAGCACGTTCAACATGGTCTGCGTACCCACGTCGAAGCCGGCTCGGGTCGCTTCGAGCGCCTTCTGGCCGGAATCTACCGAGGCCTTGTTCGCTTCCACCTGGCTGATGCCGGCGGCGACCGAGCGGTAGAAGTTCAGCGTGTCGCGAACCACCTGGCGGCGCGTCGATTCCAGCGAATCCTGGGCTTCATCGCGCTGATAGATCGACTGGCGCACGCGGGACTGCGTGGCGCCACCGGAGAAGATCGGCACGTTGACCGACAAGCCCACCGTGGTGCCGTACTGGCCGTTGCCGCGAATTTGCGCTGCACTGGCCTGTTCGAACCAGCTCGTGCTCTTGCCGCGGGTGACCGAGGCGTTGATCGTCGGCAGGTGGCCGGCGCGGGCGGCGTCGATGTCGTGCTCGGCGGCCTGCACGTTGTACTGGCTGGCGTGGATGCTGGCGTTGGACTGCAGCGCGGCCTGTACCCAGGCATCCGGGTCGGCCGGGTTGGGCGGCGTCAGCGGCAGGTCTTCGCGCAGCTTCTTCAGATCGCCCACCGGCTTGCCGGTGATCTGCGTGAGGGCTTCCTTGGCGTCGTTGAGCGTGTTCTGCGCGGCGACGGTCTGTGCCTTGGCCAGTTCGTACTCGGACTTGGCCTGGTACACGTCGGTCACGGCGGACAGGCCCACCTTGAAGCGCTGGTCCGCCTGATCGTAGGCCTGCTTGAAGGAGTCCTCGCTGGCCTTGGCGAATATCAGCGCGTCCTGGCTGGTCAGCACGCCGAAATACGCCGTGGTGACGCGCACGTAGAGGTTCTGCGCGGCGGCGTCATAGGTCGCATCCTGCGAACGGGCGGCCGAGCGTGCAGCGGCCAGATTGGCCCACTGGCTCAGATCCAGCACGGTCTGGTTCAACGTGGCCGACAACGAGCGCGTGCGCGTATGGCCGAGATCCGGATTGTTGACCGTGGTATTGGCGATATTGCTGCCCGTCGACTGCTGTTGCAGGCCATAGCTGCCATTGATCTGAGGCAGCATCAACGCACGCGCCTGGGCGACGCCTTCACCGGTGGCCAGGCGGGTGGCTTCCGCCTGCGACAGCACCGGGTCGTTGGCGCGGGCTTCTCGGTATGCATCCAGCAAGTCCTCGCTGTGACCGGCCAGCGGGAACGCCGACAGGGCCAGGGCAAGGGTCAGAAGCTTCAAGCGCATGGGTTGCCTCATGTATGGGGAAATAGGTCAGAAAACGAAGCGGCGCGGCGGCTCGGCGTGCTTCAGATACGGCAGGTCGGTTTCGAACAGCGACTCTTCGCGATAGCGGCCATTGCCCTCGTGGGTGAGCAGGAGCACGTGCTGCACCGGCGATTCGCCGCGCACCACCAGCAGGCGGCCGCCGGGCTTGAGCCAGCCCAGCAGGCGCTGCGGAACCTGGTACACCGCGCCGGTGACAACCAGTGCGTCGAACAAGCCCTTCGGCTGCCAGCCATTCACCGCTTCGCCGACTTCCAGCGTCACGTTGTCGATGCCCGCGCCAGCCAGTCGCTCGCCCGCGGTGGCGACGAAATCAGCGTGGATGTCCAGGCTGGTGACGTGTGCCGACAGCTTGGCCAGGCAGGCGGTGAGGAAACCCGAACCCGTGCCGATTTCCAGCACCTGGTCGGTCGGGGTGAGTTCCAGTGCCTGCAGCACGCGGCCCTCGACCACCGGCTTCATCATCACTTCGCCATGGCCCAGTGGCAGGCACAGGTCGGCAAACGCCAGCTTGCGATGCTCCGGGGCAACGAAGTCCTCGCGGCGCACGCTGCCCAGCACGTCGAGCACGCGGGCATCCAGCACCTCCCAGGGGCGCACCTGGTTTTCCACCATGTTCAGTCGCGCCTGTTCGAAGTTCATCGCCATCTTGCTTGGTCCTAATGCGAATCGGGAAAAAGGCTAAAAAGGATAAGCGCTTAGCCTTCTTCCGACAATGTGCAAAGCCTGCGGGTTCGTACCAACGGCACGAAGTGCCGGAAGTCATCGCGCTTGGTTGACGGAAGTCATGCGCAGCGCGGTGTCCGCGGACACTTCGCTGCAAAATGCTCAGGCACTGCGCCTATGGTTCCCCGTGCGTGCAACCACCGGCTGACCGGGAAGTCGCGTGAGTGCATCTTGCATGGCCTGATGCAAGGTGGCGTCAAGGCGCTGGACAAGCAGCTCCGGCGACATGCTACCGCGGCTCTGCGCGGCCACCTCCAGCCAGGCCAGCCAACGGGCGATGCGGCTACGTTCCGTCGCGTCCAGGCCCGATAGGGCAGCGCGGGCGACGAACGCCGCCCGGCGGGCGCCTGCGCGGCCCTGCTCGAGCCAGGAGGCGAGCGCCCGCTGGGCGAGTCGATACGCCGGGCTGAGCGAAAGTTCTGCGATAGTGGTGGTCATAGGGGAAGCCGTGTATCTTGGCCATGGAAAATAACTAAACCGCCGCGTATACTAAACGGGCGTTATCCATTTGTGAAGCCATTTGTGAAGGTATAGCCATGAGCACGATCCCGCAGACCAAGCCTCAGGGGCCCGGCCGTCCCAAGGATATGGAAAAGCGCGCGGCGATCCTGGAGGCCGCCAAAGGCCTGTTCATCCGCAATGCCTTTGCCGGAACCAGCATGGATGCGGTGGCGGCAGAGGCTGGCGTATCCAAGCTCACCGTCTACAGCCATTTCGGCGACAAGGACAACCTGTTCCGCGAGGTCATTCGCGCGCGCATCCAGGACCTGATCCCCGAAGACACCTACCACTACGATCCGGCCGAGGACATCCGCGGCATCCTGGAGCGCATTGCCCTCCACCATGTGCGGCTCGACTGCGACGTGCAGAACGTGGGCACCTTCCGCGCCATCCTCAGCGACTGCCGCCAGGGCAATCCCCGCTACGGCAAGCTGCTCTGGGAAGAAGGTCCCGATCGCACCAATGGCCTGATGAAACGCCTGCTACAACAGGCGGTTGACGACCACAAGCTGGACATCGCCAACGTCTCCCGCGCCGCTGGCCAGTTCATCTCGCTGATCAAGGGCGAGATGCTCTTGCGCCGCATGTTCGGCTGCGAAGAGTGCGCCCAGTCCTACGCCGCGGAGCTGGAGCAGACCGCCCGCGACGGCGTGGACATGTTCCTGCGCGCCTACCTCCCGCGCTGATTGACGCCCGTTCCGGGCTTCCCGGAGGCCGTCGCACTCGCGGCCTCCCGCGCTTCGTGCTCAAATAGCGGCTTGAGGCGGGGGTGCCGGCAACAAGTCGGCTGAGAGAGTCCCTTCGAACCTGATGCGGCTAGTACCGCTGTAGGGAGCTTCGCCGCATGCCGTAAGGGCATTGCGTCCGGCGCCGTCCGCTTTTGTTGATATGCGATTGTTTTCGCAAAGACCCGCGCACCCTCATGTGCGGACTTCTCACAAAAGCCCAGTCCCCTCGGGGACCGCTGTAACCCCGGACGGACAGAAGCCGATGAATGCCCTCCCCAACGATCTCGCGCGCGCCGCGCAGGAACTCTCCGAAGCCGTGACGCGCCCCATCCCGGGCTCGCGCAAGATCCATGTGCAGGGCAGCCGCCCGGACATCCAGGTGCCGCTGCGCGAAATCTGCCAGGCGCAGACGCCGACGCTGTTCGGTGGCGAAGAGAATCCGCCGATTACCGTCTACGACACCTCGGGCCCGTACACCGACCCCGACTACAAGGTGGACCTGGCCACCGGCCTGCCGGCGTTGCGCGCGGGCTGGATCGCCGAGCGCGGCGATACCGAGCAGTTGACCGGCCTCAGCTCCGCCTTTGGCCGCCAGCGCGCCGCCGACCCCAAGCTCGACGCCTTTCGCTTCACTGCCACGCGCGCGCCGCATCGCGCCAAGGCCGGCGCCAACGTCACCCAGATGCACTACGCGCGCCAGGGCATCGTGACGCCTGAAATGGAATACATCGCGATCCGCGAAAACCAGCGCATCGAAGCGCTGCAGGGCAGCGCGCTGCGCACCCAGCATCCGGGCGAGTCGTTCGGTGCCGCGCTGCCCAAGCTGATCACGCCGGAATTCGTGCGCGACGAAGTGGCCCGCGGCCGCGCCATCATCCCGGCCAACATCAACCACCCGGAAGCGGAGCCGATGATCATCGGCCGCAACTTCCTCACCAAGATCAACGCGAACATCGGCAATTCCGCCGTGTCTTCCGGCATCGCCGAAGAAGTGGAGAAGCTGGTGTGGTCGATCCGCTGGGGCGGCGACACGGTGATGGACCTGTCGACCGGCAAGCACATCCATGAAACGCGCGAGTGGATCATCCGCAATTCGCCGGTGCCGATCGGCACGGTGCCGATCTACCAGGCGCTGGAGAAGGTCAACGGCGTGGCCGAGGACCTCACCTGGGAAATCTTCCGCGACACGCTGATCGAGCAGGCGGAGCAGGGCGTCGACTACTTCACCATCCATGCCGGCGTGCTGTTGCGCTTCGTGCCGCTGACCGCCAAACGCGTCACCGGCATCGTCTCGCGCGGCGGTTCGATCATGGCCAAGTGGTGCCTCGCGCATCACAAGGAAAACTTCCTCTACACGCACTTCGAAGACATCTGCGAGATCATGAAGGCGTACGACGTGTCCTTCAGTCTCGGCGACGGCCTGCGTCCGGGCTGCATTGCCGACGCCAACGACGCCGCGCAGTTCGGTGAGCTCGATACGCTCGGCGAGCTGACCCAGATCGCCTGGAAGCACCACGTGCAGGTGATGATCGAAGGCCCCGGCCACGTGCCCATGCAGCTCATCAAGGAGAACATGGAGCGTCAGCTGGAGAAGTGCCACGAGGCGCCGTTCTACACGCTGGGGCCACTGACCACCGATATCGCGCCCGGCTACGACCACATCACCAGCGCGATCGGCGCGGCGATGATCGGCTGGTTCGGCACCGCCATGCTCTGCTATGTCACGCCGAAGGAACACCTCGGCCTGCCGAACAAGCAGGATGTGCGCGACGGCATCATCGCGTACAAGATTGCCGCCCATGCAGCGGATCTTGCCAAGGGCCATCCCGGTGCGCAGGTGCGCGACAACGCGCTGTCGAAGGCGCGCTTCGAGTTCCGTTGGGAAGATCAGTTCAACCTCGGCCTCGATCCGGAAAAGGCCAAGGAATTCCACGACGAGACGATGCCGAAGGACGCGCACAAGAGCGCCCACTTCTGCTCGATGTGCGGTCCGAAATTCTGCTCGATGAAGATCACCCAGGACGTGCGCGATTACGCCGCCGAGCACGGCACCGGGGAAGAATCCGCGCTGCAGGAAGGCATGGCGGAGAAGTCGGCCGAGTTCCGCCAGCAGGGTTCCGAGGTTTATCACAAGGCTTGATGCCTAAGCGTCCCGGTGGCATCCGCCAACGGGACGCTTGCGATCCCCTTGTGGGAGCGCACTTGTGCGCGACAAACCGACGGAGCGGAACGCTGATCCGCCGCGGTCGCGCACAAGTGCGCTCCCACAGTGGTTTCGTGCGCTGGATCGATATCGACTCGCAGCGCTTTTTTCACCAGCGTTTCGCGCACGCAGACCTACGGTGCAAGGCATTGCCCAGCCAGCCCTAGGGAGCGCAGCCAATGGCATCGTCCAAGCCTTTCGTCACCGATATCGAAAATATCCGCAAGCGCGCGCGCGAACACATCGACAAGGGCGCGATCACCGCCGGTTACAGCGCGGATCGCGAGACGGTGATCAAGCTGCTCAATGAAGCGCTCGCCACCGAGATCGTCTGCGTGCTGCGCTACAAGTATCACTACTACATGGCCAAGGGCATCCACGCCAAGAGCGTGGCCGCCGAGTTCCTCGAGCACGCCACCGAGGAACAGGTTCACGCCGACCGCATCGCCGAGCGCATCACCCAGCTCGATGGCACGCCGAATTTCTCGCCCGAAGGCCTGGCCTCGCGCAGTCATGCCGACTACGTGGAAGGCGACGATCTGGTCGACATGATCAAGGAAGACCTCGTCGCCGAGCGCATCGCCATCGACAGCTATCGCGAGATCATCAACTTCATCGGCGCGTCCGACTCCACCACGCGCCGGATGATGGAAGAAATCCTCGCGATGGAAGAAGAGCACGCGGAGGATCTTGCGACGCTGCTGGACAACCTGGGCAAGAAAGGCGAGCCCGCCAAGGCCCGGCCGGAGCGCGGGCGCGCCACCAAGCATTGATCACGTCATCCCGCGGCGGCGCTTGCGCGTTGGAAACCCATATCGCCACCAGGAGACGCGCCATGCCGACAACGGACAACGCCCGCCAGGGACATGTGATTCTCAGTGCCGTGCTCGCCACGCTCGCCTTGGGCGTGTTGCTGGCCAGCGCCGTGATGGGCTGGTGGGTGCATGGCGCCGATGCTGCCGGGATGACCGGACAGTCCACGCAGATCGTCGACCTTGGCGCGTCGCACGGCTGAGAGCCGCGCAAAAAAAACGCCGCGTCGGAGGGCGGCGTCTTGGCTCTTGCGAACAGCGATCAGGCCTTCTGGTCAGCCTGGTAGCGCTTGATGCCGGCGTCGATCTCGGCCTTGGCCTCGTCGGCGCCGACCCATCCTTCGATCTTCACCCACTTGCCCTTCTCCAGATCCTTGTAGTGCTCGAAGAAGTGGCCGATGCGCTCCAGCCAGTGGCCGGACACCGCCTTGATGTCCTTGATGTGCGCGTAGCCGGCGAAGATCTTGTCGACCGGCACCACCACCAGCTTCTCGTCGCTGCCGGCTTCGTCGGTCATCTTCAGCATGCCGACCGGATGGCAGCGGATCACCGAGCCCGGCACCAGCGGCAGCGGCAGGATCACCAGCGCGTCCAGCGGATCGCCGTCGCCGCCCAGCGTGCCCGGCACATAGCCGTAGTTGCAGGGATAGCGCATCGGCGTGGACAGGATGCGGTCCACGAAGATCGCGCCGCTTGCCTTGTCCACCTCGTACTTGACGGGCTCGGCATCCTTGGGGATTTCGATGATGACGTTGATTTCGTCCGGAACCTTGCGGCCGGCGGGTACGAGGTGCAGACCCATGAGCGTGTCCTTGAGGCTAGTCAAATGCAAAGACCTGAAAGGATACGGCAAAAGATGGGTGCATCGCAGCATGAGGCGGTGCTGCGCCCGGTTGCAGTTCAGCCTGAGACCGGCCTGAAAGAGGGGTTCAAGCCTGGTACGGGCGCTCGCGTAACCACTTGGTGGCGATCCATTTTTCGCCCTTGAGCACGGGCAGGCCCGCGTGCAGCGAGGACTCGTCGCCGCTGTCGTAGGCGAAATAGACGGCCGAACCGCGCATGGCGGTGACGGTGAGGCCGATGCGCGGGAAGGCCGTGCCGCCGCCTTCCTCGGGTGTATTGAGATACATCACCACGCTGGCGATGCGCTGGCCGCCACGTGCCGTGACCGCGGAATAGCCGGGTTGATCGGGATTGAACCAGTCGAAGTGCGGCTCGTATTCCTGGCCTGCCTGGTAATGCAGGATCTGCAGGCCCTCACCATGATTGACCGGAATGGCGAGCAGATTCGCGATGCGCTGCTCGATGCGCTGCACCAGCGGCGTTTCGCCGATGGTAAAGAACATGCCCTGGCTGGTGCGGCGCTCATCGGTCTGGTGGCGGCCGTCGACATCCACGGTGAGCGAGCGCGCGAGGCGCGGTGTCGCTTCGGCCACCAGGTCGTCGCATTCCTGCAGGGTGAGCAGGTTCTCCAACACGCGCACCACCGGCAGGTCGGTGCTCACCGCGACGCGCACCGGATGACCGTCGACGGTCTCCACGGGCGCCTGGGGATGGCGTGTGCGCAAACCCACCACCTTGGCCTTGGAAGCAGCCATGACCGTGGCAAGCGGCAGATTCAATACGCGCGCGACGATCTGGCGGCTCTGTTCACCGCCGTAGCCGGCATCCTTCAGCATCTTCAGCAGGTCGCTGAGGCTGCAGCCGGAGCGGCTGGTGGAAACAATCCATTCGCGCAGTTCGGGACGAATCGTGTGCTGGTTCATGCGATTGAAAAAGGTGCGCCGGCTCAGGCCGGCGCACCATGTTACGCAAGCGGGCCGCTTACTTCACGTGATCCCACAGGTACGTGTAGCCCAGCGCGCTCATGAAGGCCGCCTGCTTGTTGTCCGCCGCCGCGCCGTGGCCACCTTCGATGTTCTCGTAGAAGCTGGTGTGGTAACCGAGCGACTCGAGCTTGGCGGTCATCTTGCGGGCGTGCACCGGACCCACGCGGTCGTCGCGCGTCGAGGTGGTGAACAGCACGGGCGGATATTTCTGGCCCGCCCTGGCGTTGTAGTACGGCGAAAACGTCTTGATCCAGGCCCATTCCTGCGGCTTGTCCGGATCGCCGTATTCGGCCATCCACGACGCGCCGGCCGACAGATGGGTGTAGCGCTGCATGTCGAGCAAGGCCACCTGGCTGACGATGGCGCCATAGAACTGCGGATACAGCGTGAGCATGTTGCCCATCAACAGGCCGCCGTTGCTGCCGCCCATCGCGCCCAGGTGCTGGGGTGACGTGACCTTGCGGGCGATCAGGTCCTGCGATACCGCTGCGAAGTCCTCGTAGGCACGCAGGCGATCCGCCTTGAGCGCGGCCTTGTGCCAGCGCGGTCCGTATTCGCCGCCGCCACGGATGTTCGCGATCACATAGACGCCGCCCTTCTCCAGCCATGCGCGTCCCACGCTGCCGCTGTAGGCGGGCTGCAGGGAGACCTCGAAGCCGCCGTAGCCGTATTGCAGGGTGGGGTTGCTGCCGTCGGCCTTGAGGTTCTTCGGCGCGATCTCGAAGTAGGGCACGCGGGTGCCGTCCTTGGAGGTGGCGAAGTGCTGGCTCACGTCGAACTTCGAAGCGTCGAAGAAGCTGGGGCTGTGCTTGATCGCTTGCCCTTCGCCCTGGTTCAACACGCCGTAGTACAACGTGGTGGGCTGCAGGAAGCCGGTGACGGTGAGGAAGTAGGCGTCGCTGCTGTCGTCATCCACGCCGCCGGCGGCGATGGTGGAGAGCGCAGGCGCGCCACCCAGCGGGGCGCGTGTCCACTCGCCCGGTCCGGGCGTGAGCACCTCGAGCCGGTTCACCACGTTGTCCATCACGTTGAGGATCAGGTGGTGGCGCGTCCACGAATACGCATCCAGCGCGGTGGTGTCGGACGGCGTGAACAGCACGGTGATCTCGCGCTTGCCCGCCATGTAATCGTCGAACTTCGCGGCGAGCAGCGAGCCCGATTTATAGGTCTTGCCACCCACGCTCCAGTCGCTGCGGGGTTCGATCAGCAGCCATTCGCGATGCGCATCGACGTTGGCGTCGTCGGGCACATCGATCTTGGTCAGCTTGCCGTCCTTGCCACGTACAAAGGTCTGGCTGTCGTAGAAGGCGATCTGCAGGAACACGAAATCGCGCTCGAAACCCGGCGTGTTGTCGCGCACCGCGGAGACCGACATGTCGTCGTCCTTGGCTTCATACACGACGGTCGCGCTTGTCAGCGGCGTGCCGCGCTTCCATTCCTTGACGATGCGCGGATAGCTCGACTTGGTCATCGAGCCGGGGCCGAAGTCGGTGGCGACGTAGACGTGGTCGGTGTCCTTCCAGTTCATCACGCTCTTGGCTTCCGGCAAATCGAAGCCGTCTTTCACGAACTGCTTGCTGGTGAGGTCGAATTCGCGCATCACGCTGGCATCGGCGCCACCGCGCGACAGCGCCACCAGGCAGCGCTGGTACGCCGGCTTCAGGCAATCGGCGCCGTGCCAGACCCAGTTTTCCTTTTCCGATGCGGACAGCGCATCAAGGTCGATCACCGTTTCCCACGTGGGCGTGTCCTTGCGGTACTCATCCAGCGTGGTGCGGCGCCACAGGCCCTTGGGGTGTTCCTTGTCGCGCCAGAAGTTGTAGAAGTGGTCGCCGATCTTGCTGACCATCGGGATGCGCGCGTTGGAGTCGAGCACTTCCAGCAGTCGCGCATCGAGTTGCTTGAACTCGGCGTTGTCGGCGTAGGTCTTCACCGTTTCGGCGTTCTGCTGCTTGACCCAGTCAAGCTGCTTGGGACCGTCGATGGTTTCCAGCCAGAGGTTGGGATCCTTGGCGGTGGGGGTGATGGTGTTGGCTGC
This sequence comes from Dyella kyungheensis, assembly GCF_049913195.1. Classification (GTDB taxonomy): domain Bacteria; phylum Pseudomonadota; class Gammaproteobacteria; order Xanthomonadales; family Rhodanobacteraceae; genus Dyella; species Dyella kyungheensis. The sequence continues at coordinate 757,363 of NZ_CP183983.1, forward strand.
GTGCGTCATGCCGCTTAGTGTGAGGCCCAGTGCGAGTGTCAGCCAGAGTGATGTCTTGGTTGTCATGGGTACCTTCCTTGTAGAACGAAACCCTCTGTTGATCTGAGGAGAGGGTGTTTGCGCGTGTCTCGAATGGAGTGTCGAGCGATGGACTGAGGCGGGCGTGACCCCTCACCCCAACCCTCTCCCCGGCGGGGAGAGGGAGCGAATGTGCCGGGCGGGTTCGCACGATCGCCCGTGAGGCGATCGAGCGGCGTGCTGCACGGTTACAGCAGGGGGATCAATAAAAGAGCTACGATGTTGATGATCTTGATCAGCGGATTCACCGCGGGACCCGCAGTGTCCTTGTACGGATCGCCCACGGTGTCGCCGGTGACGGCGGCCTTGTGCGCCTCGGAGCCTTTGCCGCCGAAGTGATCGTCTTCGATGTACTTCTTGGCGTTGTCCCATGCACCGCCGCCGGTGGTCATGGAAATGGCCACGAACAAGCCGGTGACGATGGTGCCGATCAGCACGCCGCCCAGCGCCTGCGCGCCGGCTTCCGCGCCGCCCAGCCACTTGAAGCCGAACACCACGACCACCGGTACCAGCACCGGCAGCAGCGACGGCACCAGCATTTCCTTGATCGCCGAGCGGGTGAGCATGTCCACCGCGCGCGAGTAGTCCGGACGCGTGGTGCCTTCCATGATGCCCTTGATCTCGCGGAACTGGCGGCGCACTTCCTCCACCACCGCGCCGGCCGAGCGACCCACCGCTTCCATCGCCATGGCGGCGAACAGATACGGGATCAGGCCGCCGATCAGCAGGCCGATGATCACGTACGGGTTGGAGAGGTCGAAGCGGAAGTCGGTGAGGTTCAGATGCTGGTTGAGGTTGTGCGTGTAGTCGGCGAACAGCACCAGTGCGGCCAGGCCGGCCGAGCCGATCGCATAACCCTTGGTGACGGCCTTGGTGGTGTTGCCTACCGCATCCAGCGGATCGGTCACGCCACGCACTTCCGGCGGAAGCTCGGCCATCTCGGCGATACCGCCCGCGTTGTCGGTGATCGGACCGTAGGCGTCCAATGCCACGATCATGCCGGTCATGCTGAGCATGGCCGTCGCCGCGATGGCGATGCCGTAGAGCCCGGCCATCTGGTACGCGCCCCAGATCGCCGCGCACACGGCCAGCACCGGCAGTGCGGTGGATTTCATCGACACGCCGAGGCCCGCGATGATGTTGGTCGCGTGACCCGTGGTGGACGATTGCGCGATGTGTTGCACGGGCTTGTATTCGGTGGCCGTGTAGTACTCGGTGATCACCACCATGGCGCCCGTCAACACCAGGCCGATCAGCGCGCAACCGTACAGACGGCCCACTCCGTAGGCCGACTCGCCCATCAGCTGGCTGGTGATGGGCCAGAACGCGATGGCGGCCAGCACGGCCGAGACGGCCACGCCGGTGTAGAGCGCGTTCATGATCTTGGCGCTGCGTGCCTTCACGAAGAAGGTGCCGATCACCGATGCCACGATCGATGCGCCACCGAGCACCAGCGGATACAGCACGCCGTTGCTGCCGGTCTGTTCGGCCATCACGCCGCCCAGCAGCATGGTGGCAATCAGCGTCACCGCGTAGGTTTCGAACAGGTCGGCGGCCATGCCGGCGCAGTCGCCCACGTTGTCGCCCACGTTGTCGGCGATCACGGCCGGGTTGCGCGGATCATCTTCGGGAATGCCCGCCTCCACCTTGCCCACCAGGTCGGCGCCCACATCCGCGCCCTTGGTGAAGATGCCGCCGCCCAGGCGCGCGAAGATCGAAATGAGCGAGGAGCCGAACGCCAGGCCTACCAGCGCATGCAGCGCCTGCATGGTCTCGTAGCCCATGTGGCCCAAGGCCACGTAGTAGCCGGTGACGCCCAGCAGGGCCAGTCCCACCACCAGCATGCCGGTGATGGCACCACCGCGGAACGCCACGTTGAGCGCTGCGGCCAGGCCCCGGCGTGCGGCCTCGGCAGTGCGCACGTTGGCGCGCACCGAGACGTTCATGCCGATGTAGCCGGTGGCGCCCGAGAGAATCGCGCCAACCGCGAAACCAATGCCGGTTCCCCAGTTCAACGCAAAGCCGATCACCAGGAACAATACGAGGCCAACCGCGCCGATGGTGGCGTACTGGCGATTGAGATAAGCCTTCGCACCTTCCTGGATCGCGGCGGCGATCTCTTGCATGCGTGCGTTGCCAGGCGACTGCGCCAAGATCCAGCGCACAGAGACTGCGCCATAAAGAACCGCCAGAACCGCACATGCCAGCACGATCCACAAGCCATACTGCTGCAGCATCGGAGCCTCCCCGGGAATGGTAACAATGCACCGGGACCACCCATCGGCACCCCCGATACGGCGGCCGCCCTGAGAAGGGCGGTCCCCCGGAGTATAGACAGAGGTTGACGACAGGCGTGTTGTGCGGCGCAACGGGCTGAGGTTTGCCGGCGGTGAATCGGCGATCTGTCGCTCGGCTGCCTGCATCAAGCTCGGGTTTCGAGCGGACCCACGCAGACGGGCCGCTGCGTGCACCGCAGCGGCCCGTCCGTATTTCAGCTTGGGCTGGCAGCCGGGAGGCGCGATGCCTCGCTAGCTGCCGATCAACGGATGACCAGATCCAGGATCATGCTGTCGCCGATGGAGACCAGCAGGAAGTTGCCGTCGTTGCGCACCCAGCGGTAGCCGTAGGGCGGCGGGGCGAGGCGGTAGCCGCGATAGTCGTTCACGATGTACATCGGGCCGTCATAGCGGTAGCCGCGTTCCCAACGATGCGGGCGGCCGTAATAACCGCGGTCGCTGTAGTAGCGGCGGTCCCAGCCGCCATGGCGATCGCGGTCGTGCCAGCCATCGCGGTCGTGGCGACCCCGGTTGTCATAATGGTTGCCGCGGTCGTGGCGATCGTCGCGGCCGTGTCCCCGATCGTGGTCGTGCCAGGGATCGGCCGATACAGCGCTGCTGCCGGCGAGCAAGGCCAAGGCCACCAACACACTGGAAAGGGTCTTCATTGCATCCTCCGGATGCCCGCCACCGCCACAGGCGCTGGATCGATCGGGCAGCTTCATCGTAAAAATCTACGTCTGAACGATGAGCGTGCTTTTTCGAAAGCGTCGTGCAAGCTTTCAGCCGGCGCTTATCGATCTGAATCCCCGTACATAAATCACCGGAGTCCGCCGATGGTGTTGCGAGTGGTGTTTGTGTTTGCCGCGCTTGCGGTGCTGCTCTATGGCGGCATCTGTCTTGCCATGTACCTGGGGCAGCGGCAGCAGATCTATCACCCCGAAGCCAGCTGGCGCGTGCAGCAGGCGCCCGACTTCGAACTGGTCAACGACGGCGTGCGCCTGCGCGGATGGGTGGTGAACCCGGGACGTGCAAAGGCCTTGCTCTACTTCGGCGGCAATGGCGAACGCATCGAGGATTCCCGCCAGGCGCTGTCGCAATGGTTTCCGGACCGAACGATCTATCTGCTGCCCTACCGCAGCTACGGGGCCAGTGAGGGCAAGCCCAGCGAACGCGCCTTGGTCGGCGATGCCCAGGCACTGTTCGACCGTGTGGCGCGCGACCACGCCGCGATTGCGGTAGTGGGGCGCAGCCTGGGCAGCGGAGTGGCGACGCAACTCGCGGCCACCCGGCCGGTGGAGCGCCTCGTGCTGGTCACGCCGTTCGATAGCCTGGTACGCGTGGCGGCGGGCTACTTTTCCTGGCTGCCCGTGAACGCGCTGATGCAGGACCGCTTCGAATCATGGCGCTACGTCAACGATATCCACTGCCCCGTGCTGGTGATCCGGGCGGAACAGGACGAAATCATTCCGGCGGAACGCACGCTGGCGTTGCTCAAGGCATTCAAGCAAACGCCTCTGGTTCAGGTGATCGCCGACGCAGGACACAACACCGTCCAGGATCACGCGGACTATCGCGTGAGCCTGGAGCGTTTCCTTCAATGACGGATCAGCGGGCGAACGGTTCGAGCTTGCGCGCGACCATGCTGTTCTTCAACGTGGCGTACTGCGGCAGGCCGTTCTTGCCGTACGGCGGCGGCGCTTCGCCCTGGATCAGCGGGCCGAGATAGCGGCGGGCGGCCGCCGTGATGCCGAAGCCGTCGCGGGTGAGAAAACTGGCCGGCATCTTCTTTTCGCGGTTGGCGATTTTCGACAGCGGCGCCGCTTCGATCTTCCAGCGGTACGGTGCATCGCTGGTGCGCACGATCACCGGCATCACCGCGTTCATGCCGGCCATCGCGAAATCGACGGCGGCCTTGCCCACCGCGTAGGCCTGCTCGGCATCGGTTTTCGAGGCGAGATGGCGGGCGGAGCGCTGCAGGTAGTCGGGCAGCGCCCAGTGATACTTGTAGCCGAGCTTCTCCTTCACCAGCGCCGCGAGCACGGGAGCCACGCCGCCCAGCTGGCTGTGGCCGAACGCATCGCGCGTGCCGGCTTCGGCGAGGAACTGGCCCTCAGCGTTGAGCAGCCCTTCCGAGGCGACCACCGTGCACCAGCCGACGCGTTCCACCGTGGCCTTCACCTTGGCCAGGAAGGCGGCTTCGTCGAAGGGGCGTTCGGGAAACAGGATGATGTGCGGCGGCGCATCGGCGCCTTCGCCAGCCAGGCCTGCGGCAGCGGCGATCCAGCCGGCGTGGCGGCCCATCACTTCGAGGATGAACACCTTGGTCGACGTATCGGCCATCGAGGCGACGTCCAGGCTCGCTTCCAGCGTCGACACGGCGGTGTACTTCGCCACCGAACCGAAGCCGGGGCAGCAATCGGTGACGGCCAGGTCGTTGTCCACCGTCTTGGGCACGCCGATGCAGCGGATGTCGTAGTTCATCGCCTTACCGAGCTGCGAAATCTTCAGCGCCGTATCGGCCGAATCGTTGCCGCCGTTGTAGAGGAACCAGCGGATGTCGTGCGCGCGGAACACATCGATCAGCCGCTCGTATTCGGCGCGATTGGCATCCAGCGACTTGAGCTTGTAGCGGCACGAGCCGAACGCGCCGCCTGGCGTGTGGCGCAGCGCGGCGATGGCCGCCTTGGTTTCCTTGCCGGTATCGATCAGCTCTTCGCGCAGCGCGCCGAGGATGCCGTTGTGCGCCGCGTACACCGGCACGCCCTTGGCACGCGCGGCCTCGATCACGCCGGCAGCGGTCGCGTTGATGACGGCGGTGACGCCACCGGATTGGGCGTAGAGCAAACGGCCTGAAGGCTTGGCTTGGGACGTCCTGGTCTTCGACATCATGCTTTTCGACATCATGGGCTTCTCAATCGGGGAGGGCGAGGTTGCCGTGGTCATCAAACACGAAGTACGGATTGAACGCCAATTCCCACAGGTGACCGTCCGGATCGGCCAGGTAGCCGGAGTAGCCGCCCCAGAACGCTTCCTGCGGCGTCTTCAGTTCGCGGGCGCCGGCGGCGAGCGCGGTGGCGAACCAGGCGTCGACTTCTTCCTTCGAGCTGGCATTGCGGGCCAGCGTGATGGCGGAGAAGCCGGTAGGCAGGTCTTCGGCCAGCGCATCCTCGGCCAGGGCGTCGCGCCCGTACAGCGCGAGAACCCCGGCGGCGCCCTTGAGAAAGACGATGTTCTCGTTGCTGACTGAGGAGGCCTTCCAGCCCCAGGCCTCGTAGAAGCGACGCGAACGGGACAGGTCGCCGACGCCCAGGGTGACGATGTGGATCCGCGGGACTGACATGGCGTTTTCCTCGGAATGGAGCTGAAAAGCTTAATCCGGCGCGCGAGCCGCGTCCTTGTGACGCTAACGTGTCACAGTTAACTCTTTTCGCAACAACTACTTGCCGTTTTTGCGCTGCCTTCTCGGTTTGACGTTACCGTCCGCAGAAGTTAACTTGAACGCCAATTTTCTTGCATCCATCGGGCCCTGCAGCGTGCGTGGTCCGCGGATGCCTTGGAGCACTATGCGACTCGTCCTACTCGGTCCGCCCGGTTCGGGCAAAGGCACCCAGGCTGCGCGTCTGAAGGTGGAACTCGGCGTCCCGCACATCTCGACCGGCGACATGCTTCGCGCGGCGGTGGCGGCTGGCACGCCGACGGGTCTGAAGGCGAAAGCGGTGATGGATGCGGGCAACCTCGTCTCCGACGATATCCTGCTGGCCATGCTGGAAGAGCGTCTCTCGCAGGACGACGTGAAGGGTGGCTTCATTCTCGACGGCTATCCGCGCAACCTGGCCCAGGCCGACGCGCTCGATCATCTGCTGGCCAAAATCGGCCAGCCGCTGGACGCCGTGGTGAAGCTCGACGTGCCCAACGAAGTGATCATCGGCCGCTGCGAGATCCGTTTCGCCGCTGAGCACCGCAAGGACGACGATCCGGCGGTGGTGCGCGATCGCCTCAAGGTCTACGCCGAGCAGACGGCGCCGGTCGCCGACTTCTTCGCCCGCCGCGGCAAGCTGCAGGTGGTCGATGGCGTGGGTGAACTCAACGAAGTCACCGCTCGCGTCAAGCGTGCGCTGACCACCGAGTCGGCCGCCGCCAACGGCTGACACGCCGGGCCGCCGTCAGGCGGCCCGATGTTTTTGGGCCGGCGCATCGTGCCGTCGGGTCACATCGAACAGGTTACCCATGCGTCTGCACATCCTCGGCATCTGCGGCACCTTCATGGGCGGCGTCGCCGCTTTGGCTCGCGAGCTCGGCTTCACCGTCGAGGGTTCCGACGCCAATGTCTATCCGCCCATGAGCACTCAGCTCGAAGCGTTGGGCATCGGCCTGATGAACGGCTACCAGGCCGACCATCTCAAGCCCGCGCCCGATCTGGTCGTGGTGGGCAACGCGATGACGCGCGGCAACCCGGCCGTGGAATACATGCTCGACGCGCAGCTGCGCTACATCTCCGGTCCACAGTGGCTGGGCGAGACCTTGCTGCCGGGCCGCGAAGTGCTGGCCGTGGCGGGCACGCACGGCAAGACCACCACCACCAGCCTGCTGGCGCACCTGCTGGAAAGCGCGGGCTTGTCGCCCGGCTTTCTGATCGGCGGCGTGCCCGGCAATTTCGACGTGTCGGCACGCGTGGGCGGTGGCAAGCCGTTCGTGATCGAGGCCGACGAATACGACAGCGCGTTCTTCGACAAACGCTCGAAGTTCGTGCACTACCGTCCGCGCATCGCGATCCTCAACAACCTCGAATACGACCACGCGGACATCTTCCCCGACGTCGCGGCGATCCAGCGCCAGTTCCATCATCTCGTGCGCACCGTGCCGGGCAATGGACGCCTGATCGTCAACGCGCACGATCACCATCTCGCCGAAGTGCTGGCGATGGGCTGCTGGACGCCGGTGGAGACCTTCGGCATCGGGAAGGGCGACTGGCAGGCCGAGCTGATCGAGGCCGACGGTTCCGCCTTCGCAGTGCGCCGCGGCGGCGAACTGATCGGCGAGATTCGCTGGCCGCTGCTCGGCAACCACAGCGTCATGAACGCGCTGGCAGCGCTCGCTGCGGCCACCGCGGCAGGTGCCGATCCACGTGCGCTGCTGCCTGCGTTCGCCGGTTTCCAGAGCGTGAAGCGCCGCATGGAAATCGTCGGCGAAGCGAACGGCGTGCGCGTGTACGACGATTTCGCCCATCACCCGACCGCCATCGCCACCACGCTGGCCGGCTTGCGGGCCAAGGTCGGCAAGGCGCGCATCGTGGTCGCGCTGGAACCGCGCTCCAATTCGATGCGCCTGGGCGCCCACGCCGAGGCGCTGGCGCCTTCGCTGGCCGACGCGGACGCGGTGGTCTTCCTGCATCGCCCGGAACTCGCCTGGGATGCCGGTCGCGTGACGGCAGCCTTGAACGGCCGGGGCAGCGCGGTGCCAACCGTGGACGCCTTGATCGACGCCTTGCGCCGCGAAGTGCGCGCCGGCGACCACGTGGTCTTCATGTCCAACGGCGGCTTCGAAGGCGCACCGCGCCGCTTCGCCGAAGCCATCAAGTCGTAGCGTTCCCTCAATTCTCCCTGTGGGAGCGCACTTGTGCGCGACAGGCACATCGACAGAGCGGAACAGTCGCGCACAAAGTGCGCTCCGACCGTTTCAGTGTGCAGCTAAACTCAGCGCATGGCCGCCAACACCCCGTCCCTCGACCTGCCGCTGTTCCCGCTCGGCACCGTGCTGTATCCCGGCGGGCAGCTGTCCCTGCGCATCTTCGAGCCGCGCTATCTGGACATGGTTCGCGAGTGCGCACGCACGGGCAGCTCCTTCGGCGTGTGCCTGATCCTGCAAGGCCAGGAAGCCGGTGCCCCGGCCCTGCCTGCCGCGGTGGGCACGCTGGCGCGCATCGTCGATTTCCACAATCGCGAAGACGGCCTGCTCGGCATCCTGGCCGAAGGGGGCGAGCGTTTCCGCGTCACTCGCACGCGCGTTCGTTCGGATGGCCTGGTGCGCGGCGATGTGGAGATGTGGCCCACCGAACCCACCCACGAAGTGCCGGTGGAACTGGCCCTGCTGCAATCGATTCTGGAACGCCTGATCGAAAATCTGGCGCCGCAGTGGCGGCATGCGCCGCGTCACCTGTACGACGACGCCAGCTGGCTTGGCTTCCGCTTGGCCGAATTGCTGCCGTTGCAGACGGACGAACAACAGCGCCTGCTCGAGCTCACCGATCCCGTGCAACGCCTCGCTGAGCTGCGCGACATTCTTCCGCGTTTCCAGCGCGCGTAGAACGCTTTCACTTTTCGCCCGCGGGGCGCGCTTCTACACTCTCGCTTCCAAGATCGAGGTGAGACCCCATGAGCAGCCTGGCCGGCAAGACCCTCTTCATCACCGGTGCTTCACGCGGGATCGGCCTGGCCATTGCGCTGCGTGCCGCGCAAGACGGGGCCAACATCGCCATTGCGGCCAAGAGCAGCGTGCCGAACCCGCGCCTGCCGGGCACCATTTTCAGCGCGGCGCAGGAGATCGAAGCGGCCGGCGGCAAGGCCTTGCCGATCAAGTGCGATATCCGCGAAGAAGATGAAGTGAAGGCCGCCGTGGCCGCCACGGTGGAGCGCTTCGGCGGCATCGACATCCTGGTCAACAACGCGAGCGCCATCTGGCTGGCCGGCCTCGCCGACACGCCGATGAAGCGCTTCGACCTGATGCAGCAAGTGAATGCGCGCGGCAGTTTCCTGTGCGCCCAGGTCTGCCTGCCGCATCTGCTCAAGGCCGGGAATCCGCACATCCTGACGCTGGCGCCGCCGCCGTCGCTCGATCCGAAATGGTGGACGCCGCACACCGGTTACACGCTGGCCAAGATGGGCATGAGCTTCGTGACACTCGGCCTGGCGGGCGAACTGGGCAGCCAGGGCATCGCCGTCAACGCGTTGTGGCCGCGCACCATCATTGCCACCGATGCGCTCAACATGATTCCCGGTGTACCGCTGGATCGTTGCCGCAAGCCGACCATCGTCGCCGACGCTGCGCATGCCGTGCTCACGCGTGAAGCGAAAGGCTTCGCCGGCAACTTCCTGATCGATGAAGACGTGTTGCACGAGGCGGGTGTCACCGACTTCACCTGGTACGCGATGGATGCCTCGCAACGACCCTTGCCCGATCTGTTCCTGGACTGAGCGCGGTGTCCTGTCCGTTCTGCGAGATCGTCGCCGGCCGTCTGGACGCCAGCGTGGTGGCGCAAACGGAGCATGCGCTGGCGTTTCTCGATATTCGCCAGGCGGTGCCCGGTCATGTACTCGTCGTGCCGAAACGTCACGTGGAAGATATCTACGCGATCGGCCCCGAGCTTGCCGGCGACGTGATGCAGCTGGGCGTGCGCGTGGCGAACGCACTGCGCGAGGCGTTTCATCCGGCGGGCCTCAACCTGTGGCAATCCAACGGTGCGGCGGCCGGCCAGGAAGTGCCGCACTTTCACCTGCATGTGCAGCCACGTCGTGTGGCCGATGGTCTGTTGCGCGTCTATACGCACGGTGCGCCGTCGCCGTCGTCGCGCGCCGAGCTCCATGACCTGGCGCAATGCATCCAGCGTTTTCTTCCCCACGATCACGGCGTCCCCACGCCACGGAGTAGTTCATGAAATACCTGCACACGATGATCCGCGTTCGCGACATCGACGCTAGCCTGCGTTTCTTCTGCGAAGGCCTGGGCCTGAAGGAAATGCGCCGCATGGAGAATGCCGCCGGCAAGTTCACCCTGGTGTTTCTTGCCGCGCCCGATTCGCCCGAGGCGGAAGTCGAGCTGACCTACAACTGGGCTTCCACAGAGGATTACGGCAGCGCCCGCAATTTCGGCCACCTCGCGTTCCGCGTGGACGACATCTACCAGACCTGCGCGCACCTGCAGTCGATGGGCTACACCATCAACCGACCGCCACGCGACGGACACATGGCTTTCGTACGCTCGCCGGACCTGATCTCGGTGGAATTACTGCAGGACGGCCATCTCCCGCCGCAGGAACCCTGGGCATCGATGCCCAACACCGGGGTCTGGTAGGCCCAAGGCTGTCGCCTGGCTTGCATAGTGGCCTCGGGGCTCGGTTGGCAAGGTCCTGGCCTGGGCCGAAGGTCCCTAGGCCATTGGTGCTACCTCATCTTTGTGCCTCCGGCTTCTGTCCGAAGCCGCTGATCCATTTGTAGGGTGACTGTGAGACGCAGAGTTGTATATTGTGTGACCCATATCACATTTTTGTAGCGGTCGCGGGTTAGCTTGGCGCGACGGGCGTGGTAACCGGGGGGTAGCCATAGGACATGGCAATGACCGGCCGAAACCTGTGACCCCTTGGGGTTGGGGGAGGGAACCATGGCTGTATTGAGGGAGGAAGCCAGGCGATGCGTCGTCTGGTTTGGTCAACCGGCTAGCGATGAGCGGGCAGGGTTGGCGGAGGCGGGATGGATTATCCGCGTGGCCGACGCCGGCACTCAGGGCGGCGTGGGCATGCGTAACAACGATACGGTGGTGGCGCTGGCCGACCTTAGGCACGGCGATACTGCATCTGCCCAGGCCATGGCTCAGCTGATGGCCGATCATCCCTGGTTGCCGTGGGTGGCGCTCATTCCGCCAGCCATGTCGGTGCACGAGCCGCTGATCGATCGCGTGCTCGAAGCAAGCATCGAATACTTCGCCACGCCGGTGGACGTGGATCGTCTGGTCGAAGCGCTCGCCCGCATCGGCGGCGACCAGCCGCGTGCGGCCGATCCGGGCGACGTCGGCGTCACCGGCCGCAGTGCCGCCATTGGCGCGGTCGTGGCCAGCGTGCGCAAGTACGCGCCGGTCGAGTTGCCCGTGTTGATCACCGGCGAAACCGGTACCGGCAAGGAAGTGGCTGCGCGTGCGCTGCACAGTTTGTCTGCGCGCGCCGATCGTCCGTTCGCGGCGATCAACTGCGGTGCCTTGCCACCGAACCTGGTGCAGTCCGAATTGTTCGGTCACGAACGTGGCGCATTCACCGGCGCCAACGCGCGCCGCATCGGCCATTTCGAAACGGCAGCGGGCGGCACCGTATTCCTCGATGAAGTGGGCGATCTCCCGCTCGACGCGCAGACCAGCCTGTTGCGCTTCCTGCAGGAAGGCACACTGGAGCGCGTGGGCAGCAGCCAGCTGATCAAGCTGGATGTGCGCGTGCTGGCCGCCACCCACGTGGATCTCGAAAAGGCGGTGGAACAAGGCCGCTTCCGCGAAGATCTCTACTATCGACTCAACGTGCTTCGCCTTCGCATGCCGCCGTTGCGCGAACGCGAAGACGACGTGGTGCTGCTGGCGCAGAAATTCCTCGACGCGTTCCGCGATCAGCATGCCAGCCGTGCCCGCGCGTTCAGTGCCGGTGCGCGACGCGCGATGCTCGACTTCAGCTGGCCCGGCAACGTGCGCGAATTGCTCAACCGTGTGCAGCGCGCTGCCGTGGTGGCGGAAGATGCGCTGATCAGCGTCAACGATCTCGACTTGGCCGACGTGCTCACCAAGCAGGCGGCGCGATCGAGCCTGGGCAGCACCCGCGTGGCGGCCGAGCGCGATGCCGTGATCGCCTGCCTGCGCGAGAGCCGTTTCAATGTGAGTGAATGCGCGCGTCGCCTTAAGGTGTCGCGCGTGACCATCTATCGCCTGTGCAAGAAGCACCAGCTCGCGCTCGACGAGCTGCGATAGCGGACGTCCAAACGCCCTAGGGGGCGATCCCCGAAAACATGCTGGCCTACTTGCCGGGATGAGCGGCGGATGCTCGCTCTTGCATGATCGGTTGGGCGCCTAGCCAATCATTTGAACGCAAGCACCCGCCGCTCACCCCGGTCGAGTTCGGCCGTGGGGAAGATGTGGATGGTGGAAACCTGCCCGAGAAAGGAAGGCCCCCGACCCGCAGGGGTCGGGTCGGGGGCTTCCATTGGTGCCCCGGCCACAGGGGTTGCCGGGTTACCGCCCTCATCACCGCCTTGCGGCGGAATGCTTTAGGCGTCCTCTCGCGCTAAGCGAGAGAAACGGGGAAGGGTGTTTCCGATGGCCAGCTGCGAGTTGCGTGCCGACATTGCCCCCAGGCCACCCAGGAGCGTCGCCATCCTGTCGCCGCGAAAGTCCGTATCGCGGTGTTCGGCGCGTTGTCGTCGCAGCTGGCCCATCCCCCTTCCCGCCTGTACGGGGTAAAGAGTGCAATCGTCGTGCCAAACCCCTGCAATGGCTGGAAAACGCGGGTTTTCGCGGCTTTACGGGGAACTGGCCCATTTTCAACCGTGCTGAACGCGTTACAGGCCGGACCCGAAATCAGTGCTCTGGGGGGCGCTTAACACCTGCGGTTGCGCCGTTTCGGCAACCTGTGTCAGGGACGTAACAGCGGACAGGCGAAATGTCACACTCGATCGGTGCAGGGGCCCGCACGTCGTCGAGCGATGGGAGCGCAAGGAGATTGCGCCAGTCCTGGGCGTCGCGGAGCCGTGCAAAGCCGGTTCGCAGGTCTTAGGATGCGCGAACGCCGCGGCTTGCGGCGTATCCCCATCCCCGAATTCTTCTTGAGCATGGTGTCGTCGCCGACGATGCCCGGAGTACCACATGCACGCGCAAGACCCGTCCGCCCAGTCCCTGATCGATCTTGGCAAGCGCTACTGGTTGCCGGTGTATCGACCGCGCGATGTGGTGCTGGACCACGGCAAGGGCGCGCGCGTGTGGGATACGCAGGGCCGCGACTACGTCGATTTCGGCGCAGGCATCGCGGTGAATGCGCTCGGCCATCAGGACCCGGATCTGCTCGAAGCGCTCACCACGCAGGCGCACAAGCTGTGGCACACCAGCAACGTGTTCTACAGCGAACCGCCGTTGCGCCTGGCCGAGGAACTGGTATCCGCCTCCGGTTTTGCCGAACGCGTGTTCCTGTGCAACTCCGGCACCGAAGCGAACGAAGCGGCGATCAAGCTGGTGCGCAAGTGGGCGTCGTCGCAGGGCCGCGCGGCCGATAAGCGCGTCATCGTCACCTTCCGCGGCTCCTTCCACGGCCGCACGCTGGCCGCCGTCACGGCGACCGCGCAGCCGAAGTACCAGGAAGGCTACGAGCCGCTGCCCGGCGGCTTCCGTTATCTCGATTTCAACGACGTGCCCGCGCTGGAGGCAGCGTTCGCCCAGGGCGACGTAGCCGCCGTGATGCTCGAGCCCGTCCAGGGCGAGGGCGGCGTGCTGCCGGCCGCCCCCGGTTTCGTCCAGCGCGTGCGTGAACTGTGCGATCAATACAACGCGCTGCTGGTGCTCGATGAAATCCAGAGCGGCATGGGCCGCACCGGCACCTTGTTCGCCTATGTGCAGGACGGCGCCAAGCCGGACATCGTCACCCTGGCCAAGGCCCTGGGCTGCGGCTTCCCCATCGGCGCCATGCTGGCCGGCCCGAAGGTCGCCGAGGTGATGCAGTTCGGCGCGCACGGCACCACTTTCGGCGGCAATCCGCTCGCGGCCGCCGTGGCGCGCGTGGCGCTGCGCAAACTGTCCTCACCGGAGTTGCTGGCCAACGTGGCGCGCCAGTCGCAGGCCTTGCGCGATGGCCTGGCGCGCATCAATGCGTCGCTATCCCTGTTCGATGAAGTGCGCGGCCGCGGCCTGATGCTTGGCGCGGTGCTGAACGAGGCGAACAAGGGCAAGGCGGGCGCCATCCTCGATCACGCCGCTGCCCACGGCCTGCTGGTGCTGCAGGCCGGTCCGGACGTGCTGCGTTTCGTGCCGGCTCTCAACATCAGCGACGAAGACCTCGCCGAAGGCCTCTCACGCCTCGAAGCTGCATTGCGCAGTTTCGCCGCGGGCTAGCCGACCTGCCAAGCATGCGCTCCTGCCTTCAGGAGCGCATGTCGAGGCTCTCTCAGCCTGCTCGTGCGGCGCGAAGCGCACCGCGCGCGGCTTCCAGCGTGTCGGCAAGGTCCTGTTCGCTGTGCGCACTGGAAACGAAGCCAGCCTCGAACGCCGACGGCGCGAGGTAGACGCCGCGCTCCAGCATGCCGTGGAAGAAGCGGTTGAACATGGCCGTGTCCGCCGCCGTCGCCTGGGCGTAGCTCTCCACTTTTTCCTGGGTGAAGAACAGGCCGAACATGCCGCCCACGCGATTCGTGCTGAAGGCCACGCCTTCACCGTCCGCCACGGCCTGCAGGCCATCGGTGAGCAAACGCGTGCGGGCGGCGAGTTGATCGTAGAAGCCCGGCGCCTGGATCAATTCCAGCATCGCCAGGCCGGCGGCCATGGCCACCGGATTGCCGGAAAGCGTACCGGCCTGATAAATCGGCCCCGCCGGCGCGATCTGCTGCATCAGATCACGACGGCCGCCGTACGCACCCACCGGCATGCCGCCGCCGATGATCTTGCCGAACGTGGTCAGATCCGGCGTCACGCCGTAATACGCCTGCGCGCCACCGAGAGCCACGCGGAAACCGGTCATCACTTCGTCGAAGATCAGCAGTGCGCCGTGCTTCGTGCACAACTCGCGCAAGCCCTGCAGATAGCCATCCTTCGGCGGAATGCAGTTCATGTTGCCGGCCACCGGCTCGATGATCAGGCCGGCGATGTCGTGGCCGTGCTCATCGAACAAGCGCGCCGCGGCCTCCAGATCGTTATAGGCGAGCGTGAGCGTCAGGTCGGCATTCGCCTTGGGCACGCCCGGCGAGGTCGGCACGCCGAAGGTGAGTGCGCCGGAGCCCGCCTTCACCAGGAAGCTGTCGCCATGGCCGTGATAGCAGCCTTCGAACTTCACGATCAGGTTGCGGCCCGTGGCGCCGCGCGCGAGACGAATCGCCGACATGGTCGCCTCCGTGCCGGAATTGACCATGCGCACCATGTCGATCGACGGGATCAGCCGCGTGATGGTTTCCGCCATGGTGACTTCGGCGGGGCAGGGCGTGCCATACGAGAGACCGTTCTTTACCGCGCGCTCCACCGCTTCGCGCACATGCGGATGGTTGTGGCCCACGATCATCGGTCCCCAGGAACCTACGTAGTCGACATAGCGCTTGCCTTCGACATCCCACAGGTAGGCGCCATCCGCGCGAGCCGTGAAGAACGGCTCGCCGCCCACCGACTTGAAGGCGCGCACCGGTGAGTTCACGCCGCCGGGCATCAACTGCTGCGCGCGCTGGAAGAGTTCGTGGTTGGTGGTCATCGTGGGTGTCTCAAGGCGAAGTGAAAAGTTGGGCGAACCGCATAGCCGCACCGCGGACATCGGGATCGCCGAAGACGGCCGAGATCACGGCGAGATAGTCGGCGCCGGCATCGATCAGCGATCCGCCATTGTCTGGCGTGATGCCCCCGATCGCCACACGCGGGATGCCCAGCGCGGCGGACTGTCGCAGCAGCTCGAACGACGCGCGCCGTGCATGCGGCTTGGTGGGCGAGGGGAAGAACGCGCCGAAGGCGATGTAGTCGGCCCCTTCGGCGGCGAGATGGCGGGCGCGATCGAGGGAGTCGTAGCAGGACACGCCGATGATGGCGTCCTGCCCCAGCACGGCGCGGGCGGCGGCCACATCACCATCCTCCTCGCCCAGATGCACGCCCGCGGCGCCCGCCGCCTGGGCCAGCGCCACGTCGTCGTTGACGATCATCGGCACCTGCCGGGCGGCGCAAAGGGCGCGTATCGCGCGGGCTTCGGTGAGGCGGCGCTCGTGGTCGCGGGTCTTGTCGCGGTATTGCAGCAGCCGGGCGCCGCCCGCCAGCGCCTGCGCCACGACCGGGACCAGGTCGGGGCGGGGGCCATCGGTAATCACGTAAAGGCCACGGCCCTGGAGTTTTTCACGCATGCCAATTTGTCCTGGAGAACTGCGCCATACGCTTTCGCATCGGCGGGGGAGTTGCGAGAATGCCCCACTTATTCTCCATAGCAAGCCATTGACGATGAATCAGAGCACCAACGAAACCGGCACCCTGCGCAAATGGATGTGTGTCGTCTGCGGCTTCATCTATGAAGAGGCGCTGGGCCTGCCCGATGAAGGTATCGAGCCCGGTACGCGTTGGGCCGACGTTCCCGATACCTGGACGTGCCCCGACTGCGGCGCGACCAAGGAAGACTTCGAGATGATCGAAATCGACTGATTTCCAGCTCCGCCTTGCCCTCAAACGGCCCGAATCCGTCATCGTACGGACCGGGCCGTTTGCTTAGATGCTCCTGCGCGTCGGAGAAAACGCGCAACCCAGGCAGGAGCAGCGCCATGCAGCAGTTCATTCCGTTCGAAGACGAGTGGGACATCCTGGAAAGGCTCAGTCCCGAATCCCTCATCCCCTATCACGTCGGCGTTCCCTGCCGGCATGACCTGGCGGCCAACGATCACGGAACCGGGCAGGACGCCCCGACCGGCCCCGTCGCCCCGACACGGGCGGGAGGGGCCCGGACGTAACGCCTGGGACTGCGAACCAAGAACAGATGAACGCAAAGAGCCGGCCGCGCCACAACGCGGCCGGCTCTTCTTGCATGGGAACGGTCCAAACGCTGTAACGGGCGGTTCTTAGGCGCCGGAAAGGTCTCTATGCCGGCGTCACGACGGAATCTCTGTCATCGCAGTGAAAAAAATTCGTATAGACCCCTTCCCAACCCTGAGGAGGGACGCTATAGTTTCGCTCCTCCCCGGACGACACGCTCTTCAACGGGGTTCCACTGAAAACCCACAGCAAAAAAGATTCACGCTGAGGTGTTGACGGACCGGAAAGATGATGTAAGATGAGCGGCTCACTCGGGACGAAATGTTCCAGCGCTGAAACGGCAACGTTCGGCAAGTGATTGAGATCTTTGACAGTGTGCGCAGGTGACTTGTGTGGGCGTCTTGCGATGGACGATTGAATGTCCAATTAATGCAAGCGTCTAACCTAAGAGTCAATTCAAAAGCTTGACGTTTATGGTTAGGAACAACGCTTCAGAAAGATAGATCGCTTTCCTGCTTCGGCAGGGATGAGGTCGAAAACTTAAGTGAAGAGTTTGATCCTGGCTCAGATTGAACGCTGGCGGCATGCCTAACACATGCAAGTCGAACGGCAGCACAGTAGAGCTTGCTCTATGGGTGGCGAGTGGCGGACGGGTGAGTAATGCATCGGGATCTACCCAAACGTGGGGGATAACGTAGGGAAACTTACGCTAATACCGCATACGTCCTAAGGGAGAAAGCGGGGGACCGAAAGGCCTCGCGCGGTTGGACGAACCGATGTGCGATTAGCTAGTTGGTAGGGTAATGGCCTACCAAGGCGACGATCGCTAGCTGGTCTGAGAGGATGATCAGCCACACTGGAACTGAGACACGGTCCAGACTCCTACGGGAGGCAGCAGTGGGGAATATTGGACAATGGGCGCAAGCCTGATCCAGCAATGCCGCGTGTGTGAAGAAGGCCTTCGGGTTGTAAAGCACTTTTATCAGGAGCGAAATACTACTGGCTAATAACCGGTGGGGCTGACGGTACCTGAGGAATAAGCACCGGCTAACTTCGTGCCAGCAGCCGCGGTAATACGAAGGGTGCAAGCGTTAATCGGAATTACTGGGCGTAAAGCGTGCGTAGGCGGTGAGTTAAGTCTGTCGTGAAATCCCCGGGCTCAACCTGGGAATGGCGATGGATACTGGCTCGCTAGAGTGTGATAGAGGATGGTGGAATTCCCGGTGTAGCGGTGAAATGCGTAGAGATCGGGAGGAACATCAGTGGCGAAGGCGGCCATCTGGATCAACACTGACGCTGAGGCACGAAAGCGTGGGGAGCAAACAGGATTAGATACCCTGGTAGTCCACGCCCTAAACGATGCGAACTGGATGTTGGTCTCAACTCGGAGATCAGTGTCGAAGCTAACGCGTTAAGTTCGCCGCCTGGGGAGTACGGTCGCAAGACTGAAACTCAAAGGAATTGACGGGGGCCCGCACAAGCGGTGGAGTATGTGGTTTAATTCGATGCAACGCGAAGAACCTTACCTGGCCTTGACATGTCTGGAATCCTGCAGAGATGCGGGAGTGCCTTCGGGAATCAGAACACAGGTGCTGCATGGCTGTCGTCAGCTCGTGTCGTGAGATGTTGGGTTAAGTCCCGCAACGAGCGCAACCCTTGTCCTTAGTTGCCAGCACGTAATGGTGGGAACTCTAAGGAGACTGCCGGTGACAAACCGGAGGAAGGTGGGGATGACGTCAAGTCATCATGGCCCTTACGGCCAGGGCTACACACGTACTACAATGGTCGGTACAGAGGGTTGCAATACCGCGAGGTGGAGCCAATCCCAGAAAGCCGATCCCAGTCCGGATTGGAGTCTGCAACTCGACTCCATGAAGTCGGAATCGCTAGTAATCGCAGATCAGCTATGCTGCGGTGAATACGTTCCCGGGCCTTGTACACACCGCCCGTCACACCATGGGAGTGAGTTGCTCCAGAAGCCGTTAGTCTAACCGCAAGGGGGACGACGACCACGGAGTGGTTCATGACTGGGGTGAAGTCGTAACAAGGTAGCCGTATCGGAAGGTGCGGCTGGATCACCTCCTTTCGAGAACGACATCCTTCTTCCCCGCAAGACGTCCACACAAGACACCTGCCTTTTATTTCACGCGAAGTTTGCTTCACGCGGCTCCATGCCGCGACAAGCAAAACCGACCATCCCTGGTCGGACTCTTCAACGAAACCCCGCTTCGACGGCAATGTCGTGAGCGAGGTTTTTTTGTTGAGTGCAAAGGTTCCCGGGTCTGTAGCTCAGGTGGTTAGAGCGCACCCCTGATAAGGGTGAGGCCGGTGGTTCGAGTCCTCCCAGACCCACCACCAAATCACTTGGGGCCATAGCTCAGCTGGGAGAGCACCTGCTTTGCAAGCAGGGGGTCGTCAGTTCGATCCTGACTGGCTCCACCATTTTGGTGACACGACGTGAAATGAGAGCAGCGCACACATAAGATTTTAGAAAACGAGGCGGCATTGAGGCCGTTCTTGTGTTCATTGAAAACGTAAACGAGTGACAAGCGTCTTGGTTCGAAACCGAATCGAGATGTGTCGTTGAGGCAATTAAGCGAACGCGTTGTTTGGACATTCGATCATTATCACCTCGTAAGTGATGATAATCGGACCCTGAGGCGACTTGGGGTTATATGGTCAAGCGACTAAGCGTATACGGTGGATGCCTTGGCAGTCAGAGGCGATGAAGGACGTGGCAGCCTGCGAAAAGTGTCGGGGAGCTGGCAACAAGCTTTGATCCGGCAATGTCCGAATGGGGAAACCCACTCCGCAAGGAGTACTGCATGATGAATACATAGTCATGCAGAGCGAACCCGGGGAACTGAAATATCTAAGTACCCGGAGGAAAAGAAATCAACCGAGATTCCGTCAGTAGCGACGAGCGAACGCGGACTAGCCCAAAAGTTTCTAGTGTTTTAGCCGAACGGTTTGGAAAGGCCGGCCATAGCGGGTGATAGCCCCGTAGGCGAAAGGGCATTAGAGATGAAATTGAGTAAGGCGGGGCACGAGAAACCCTGTCTGAATATGGGGGGACCATCCTCCAAGGCTAAATACTCCTGACTGACCGATAGCGAACTAGTACCGTGAGGGAAAGGCGAAAAGAACCCCGGAGAGGGGAGTGAAATAGACCCTGAAACCGTATACGTACAAGCAGTGGAAGCCCGCAAGGGTGACTGCGTACCTTTTGTATAATGGGTCAGCGACTTACTGTCAGTGGCAAGCTTAACCGTATAGGGGAGGCGAAGGGAAACCGAGTCTGAATAGGGCGCATAGTCTCTGGCAGTAGACCCGAAACCGAGTGATCTATCCTTGGCCAGGTTGAAGGTGCGGTAACACGCACTGGAGGACCGAACCCACATCTGTTGCAATAGATGGGGATGAGCTGAGGATAGGAGTGAAAGGCTAAACAAACTCGGAGATAGCTGGTTCTCCTCGAAAGCTATTTAGGTAGCGCCTCGTATGAATCTTCCTGGGGGTAGAGCACTGTTATGGCTAGCGGGCCATCGCGGCTTAGTAAACCATGGCAAACTCCGAATACTAGGACAGAATGTACGGGAGACACACGGCGGGTGCTAACGTCCGTCGTGAAAAGGGAAACAACCCAGACCCGCAGCTAAGGTCCCCAAGTTATCGCTAAGTGGAAAACGATGTGGAAAGGCATAGACAGCCAGGAGGTTGGCTTAGAAGCAGCCACCCTTTAAAGAAAGCGTAATAGCTCACTGGTCGAGTCGGTCTGCGCGGAAGATTTAACGGGGCTAAGCGATACACCGAAGCTCGGGGTGCATTACTTTGTAATGCGCGGTAGAGGAGCGTTCCGTAAGCCTGTGAAGGTGGATTGAGAAGTCTGCTGGAGGTATCGGAAGTGCGAATGCTGACATGAGTAACGATAATGGGGGTGAAAAGCCCCCACGCCGAAAGCCCAAGGTTTCCTCGCGCAACGTTCATCGGCGCAGGGTGAGTCGGCCCCTAAGGCGAGGCAGAAATGCGTAGTCGATGGGAAGCAGGTTAATATTCCTGCACTTGTCTGTAGTGCGATGTGGGGACGGAGAAAGTTAGGTCTACCGGGCGTTGGTTGTCCCGGGGAAAGGCGGTAGGCATGAAGCGTAGGCAAATCCGCGCTTCTTTATGCCGAGCACCGAGACGAGTCCTATTGGACGAAGTGACTGATACTACGCTTCCAGGAAAAGCCACTAAGCTTCAGCTACAGAGAAACCGTACCGTAAACCGACACTGGTAGGCAGGGTGAGAATCCCAAGGCGCTTGAGAGAACTCGGGTGAAGGAACTAGGCAAAATGGCACCGTAACTTCGGGAGAAGGTGCGCCCTCCGACGTGGTCACATGCGTGACTGAGCGTTAGAGGGTCGCAGTAACCTGGCCGCTGCGACTGTTTATCAAAAACACAGCACTCTGCAAACACGAAAGTGGACGTATAGGGTGTGACGCCTGCCCGGTGCTGGAAGGTTAATTGATGGGGTCAGCCGCAAGGCGAAGCTCTTGATCGAAGCCCCAGTAAACGGCGGCCGTAACTATAACGGTCCTAAGGTAGCGAAATTCCTTGTCGGGTAAGTTCCGACCTGCACGAATGGCGTAACGACAGCGGCGCTGTCTCCACCCGAGACTCAGTGAAATTGAAATCGCTGTGAAGATGCAGCGTTCCCGCGGCAAGACGGAAAGACCCCGTGAACCTTTACTATAGCTTTACACTGAACGTTGAGTTCTTCTGTGTAGGATAGGTGGGAGGCTATGAAACCGAGACGCTAGTTTCGGTGGAGCCATCCTTGAAATACCACCCTGAAGTGCTTGACGTTCTAACCTAGGTCCGTAATCCGGATCAGGGACCGTGTATGGTGGGTAGTTTGACTGGGGCGGTCTCCTCCCAAAGAGTAACGGAGGAGCACGAAGGTACGCTCAGCGCGGTCGGACATCGCGCACTGTGTGCAAAGGCATAAGCGTGCTTGACTGCGAGATCGACGGATCAAGCAGGTACGAAAGTAGGTCTTAGTGATCCGGTGGTTCTGTATGGAAGGGCCATCGCTCAACGGATAAAAGGTACTCCGGGGATAACAGGCTGATACCGCCCAAGAGTTCATATCGACGGCGGTGTTTGGCACCTCGATGTCGGCTCATCACATCCTGGGGCTGTAGCCGGTCCCAAGGGTATGGCTGTTCGCCATTTAAAGTGGTACGCGAGCTGGGTTCAGAACGTCGTGAGACAGTTCGGTCCCTATCTGTCGTGGGCGTTGGAGATTTGAGAGGGGCTGCTCCTAGTACGAGAGGACCGGAGTGGACGTTCCGCTGGTGTTCGGGTTGTCATGCCCATGGCATTGCCCGGTAGCTACGAACGGAAGCGATAACCGCTGAAAGCATCTAAGCGGGAAGCGCGCCTCAAGATGAGATCTCCCGAGACTTCGAGTCTCCTTAAG
Organism: Dyella kyungheensis; assembly: GCF_049913195.1. GTDB lineage: Bacteria > Pseudomonadota > Gammaproteobacteria > Xanthomonadales > Rhodanobacteraceae > Dyella > Dyella kyungheensis. The sequence continues at coordinate 779,615 of NZ_CP183983.1, forward strand.
GCACCATCAAGACTAGGTGGTTGATAGGCGCGGTGTGGAAGTGCAGCAATGCATTGAGCTTACGCGTACTAATGAGCCGTGAGGCTTGACCATATAACCCCAAGACGCTTTGTTTAACGCGCTATCCCTGCGCGAGAAAGCGGCCATCCATGGCCGCACTCCTCAGGAAAAGCACGCTTCGACGAATGCATCTCGAAACAAAATTTCACCTCGACGCTTGTCACTCGTTTACCCCTTTGCGGAACTGGCGCATACCCTGCGCTGTTCCCACCCCTTCCCTGGCGGCTATAGCGCTGTGGCCCCACCCGATCCCATCCCGAACTCGGAAGTGAAACGCAGCTGCGCCGATGGTAGTGTGAATTCTCATGCAAGAGTAGGTCACCGCCAGGGGCTTTATCCCTCAAACGCCTTCCCATCCGGGAAGGCGTTTGTCTTTGTGCGGTTTGGAAATATCCCGCTGAAAACCCCGTAAAAACAGCTGTTTTTACCCGGCGCGACCGTGCCCGGGCAGGTGATTCACTCGGTATCGGCCCGCCGAGGCCGATCAGCAGGCACGCGAATAGACGTCCAAACGTCCCTCGGAGACGATTGCATCGATGACCGCCCCGCGATGGCGCGGCCTTCTTGCCTGCGCCTGAATGAGTACGCGAAGTGGGATGCTGTCTGTCGCACAAATTTGCGATGATCGGACATCCCCTACCCACCATGTGACGCGTATGACGACTCCTCAGAAGAGCCGCCTTGGTCCGCTTTCCTATCTGATCTTTTCCTCTCGCTGGCTGCAGCTGCCCCTATACCTGGGCCTGATCGCCGCCCAGGCAATCTATGTCGTGCAGTTCGTGCGCGAGCTGTGGCATCTCGTTGACACAACGCTGCTTGGCCATGTGGTCGAAGGTGCCGGTGCGGAAAGCGCCGAGACGACCATCATGCTGACCGTGCTGGGCCTGATCGACGTAGTGATGATTTCCAACCTGCTGGTGATGGTGATCGTCGGCGGTTACGAAACGTTCGTCTCGCGTTTGAAGCTGGAAGGCCATCCGGATCAGCCCGAGTGGCTCTCGCATGTGAATGCGACGGTGCTGAAGGTGAAGTTGGCGATGGCCATCATCGGCATCTCCTCGATCCACCTGCTCGCGACCTTCATCAAGGCCGATACGCTCAACGCCGAGACGATCAAGTGGCAGGTGCTGCTGCACCTGGCGTTCGTGGTGTCAGCGCTGGCCCTCGCCTTCATCGATCGCATCATGCAGCCGGGCGAGAAGGCCGGCGCGCACTGACGATCCCCGAGGATCGAACTGCTACGCTTGGCGCATCAGCCAAGCGCAGCAGGGGCCGGCAGGCGTGGAACAGCGTTACATCCTTGCCCTCGACCAGGGAACGACGAGTTCGCGGGCCATCTTGTTCGATCATTCCGGCTCGGTGGTCGGCGTCGCGCAGCGCGAATTTGCCCAGGTCTTTCCGCAGCCGGGTTGGGTGGAACACAACCCGCGCGAGATCCTCACCAGCATCCTGGTTACGGTGACGGAGCTGCTGGCCAACACCCAGGTCGAGCTCGGTGAAGTCGCGGCGATTGGCATCACCAACCAGCGCGAGACCACCGTGGTGTGGGATCGCGCCACCGGCCAGCCCATCCATAACGCCATCGTCTGGCAGTCGCGCCAGAGCCTGGACATCTGCGAGCAACTCAAACGGGATGGCTGCGAACCGTTGGTGCGCGAGCGCACAGGCTTGCTGATCGACGCCTATTTCTCGGCGACCAAGCTCCGCTGGATTCTCGATCACGTCGACGGCGCGCAGCAGCGAGCCGAAAGCGGCGAGCTGCTGTTCGGCACCATCGACAGCTGGCTGATCTGGAATCTCAGCGGAGGCGCTACCCACGTCACCGACGTCAGCAACGCGGCGCGTACCTTGCTCTATGACATCCATCGTCGCTGCTGGGACGATGATCTGCTCGCCATGCTCAACATCCCACGCGCGATGCTGCCGGAGGTGCGGTCAAGCAGTGAGATTTACGCGCATACGGCCCCGGCGCAGTTCTTCGGTGCGCGCGTGCCCATCGCGGGTGTGGCCGGCGACCAGCAGGCCGCCTTGTTCGGGCAGGCCTGTTTCACTGCGGGCATGGCCAAGAATACCTATGGCACCGGCTGCTTCATGCTGATGAACACGGGCGAGCAGGCCGTATCGTCGACGCATGGCCTGCTGACGACCATTGCCTGGCAGCTCGGCGATCGCGTGGACTATGCGCTGGAGGGCAGCATCTTCGTGGCCGGCTCGGTGATCCAGTGGCTGCGCGATGGCTTGCGCATGCTGGGCAAGGCCTCCGATTCGCAGGCCTATGCGGAGCGTGTGGCGTCGAGCGATGGCGTGTACATGGTGCCGGCCTTCGTGGGCCTGGGCGCGCCGTATTGGCGCAGCGACGTGCGTGGCGCGGTGTTCGGGCTGAGCCGGGGCACCAGCAAGGAACACTTCGTGCGGGCTGCGCTGGAGTCGATGGCGTACCAGTCGCGCGACGTGCTCACCGCAATGGAGGCGGACGCCGGCATGGCACTCAAGGAGCTGCGTGCCGACGGCGGCGCCATCGCGAACGATTTCATGGCGCAGTTCCAGAGCGACATGCTCGGCGTGCCGGTATTGCGTCCACGCGTGCAGGAAACCACGGCGTTGGGCGCGGCCTATCTGGCGGGCTTGGCCGTCGGCTTCTGGCAGAGCTGCGAAGAGATCGCCAGCCTGTGGCAGGTGGATCGTCGCTTTGAACCGCAGATGCGCGAAACCGAGCGAGATCAGCTCTATCGCGGCTGGCAGGACGCCGTGAGCGCCACCATGGGTTTTCGCGTGGGCTGAAACGAACGAGGCCTCCGCGATGGAGGCCTCGTCGTTCACGCAAGGTGCGGCAAAGCTCAGTCGATGGCGTAACCGAACTGGTCTTCGAACGCCTTGGAGAACTGCGCGTAGTCGAAGTGCTGGTTCTGCGTGCCCGGGTGCTCCACCTTCAGCGCGCCCATCAGTGAGGCCATGCGGCCCACGGTCGGCCAGTCCTTGCCCTTCATGATGCCGAAGATCAGGCCGGCGCGATAAGCGTCGCCACAGCCCGTGGGATCGACCACCTGGCGCTCGCGTGCCGGCGGGATCTCATGGGTGGTGCCTTCGGTATGGATGTGCGAGCCGCGCGGGCCCAGCGTGACGATGTACGCCTTCACGCGCGAAGCGATCTCCTGCGCGCTCCAGCCGGTGCGCTGCTGCAGCAGCTGCGACTCGTAATCGTTGACGATCACGTAGGTCGCCTTTTCGATCATCGAGCGGAACTCGGCGCCGTCGAACAACGGCATGGCCTGGCCCGGATCGAAGATGAAGGGCACGCCGCGTGCGGCGAACTCGTCCACGTGCTGCAGCATGGCGTCGCGGCTGTCCGGCGCCACGATGGCGAAGCTGATCTCCGGGATGTCGCGCACGTGGTTCTTGTGCGCGCTCAGCATGGCGCCCGGGTGAAAGGCGGTGATCTGGTTGTTGTCCAGATCGGTGGTGATGAAGCACTGCGGGGTGAACTGGTCGTCGAATACGCGCACGTAGTCCATGCGGATGCCGCACTTTTCCATGTGCACCTGGTACGGGCCGAAGTCCTGGCCGACCGTCGCCACCGGCAGCGGATCGGCGCCCAACAGCTTGAGGTTATAGGCAATATTGCCGGCGCAGCCGCCGAATTCGCGACGCATGCGGGGCACCAGGAACGACACGTTCAGGATATGAACCTGGTCGGGCAGGATGTGGTTCTTGAACTGGTCCTGGAACACCATGATGGTGTCGTAAGCAAGCGATCCGCAAATGACGGCTGACATGATGCGAGGATATTCCTGGCAGATGAATAGGCAGTCCGGGCAGCGTAACGCCAGCCTGGCTCAAAGTTCCCGATCATACCGGGAAGTTGTGCGGCCCGCGACTTTCTTGCGAGCGGCAGGGCATTTGAGGGAACTCTCAAAAGCCACACAAAGGACGCATAAAAGTCTCATATCACAGCGTAAACAAAGGCTTTCTTAACGAGAATGTCCTTGCGGTCCTGTGGGTTGCTGACTAGACTGGCGCGCTTACTTTTTAGCCACAGCCGACACACGGCGGACCCATGTTCAAGAAGTTTCGCGGCTTTTTCTCCAACGACATTTCGATCGACCTTGGCACGGCCAATACCCTTATTTACGTGAGGGGACAGGGCATTGTGCTGAACGAACCGTCGGTGGTGGCGATTCGTCAGGATCGTGGCCCGGGTGGTCCCCGTGCCGTGGCCGCCGTGGGTACCGAGGCCAAGCGCATGCTGGGCCGTACGCCCGGCAACATCGCCACGGTGCGTCCGATGAAGGATGGCGTGATCGCCAACTTCTCGATGACCGAGGCCATGCTGCAGCACTTCATCAAGCAGGTGCACAAGTCGCGCATGCTCCGCCCGAGCCCGCGCGTGCTGGTTTGCGTGCCCTGCGGCTCCACCCAGGTGGAACGCCGCGCGATCAAGGAATCGGCCGAAGGCGCCGGTGCCCGTGACGTGTTCCTGATCGAGGAACCGATGGCGGCCGCGATCGGCGCCGGCATCCCGGTGCACGAGGCGCGCGGCTCGATGGTGCTGGATATCGGCGGCGGCACCTCCGAAGTGGCGGTGATCTCGCTCAACGGCATCGTCTACTCGCAGTCCGTGCGCGTGGGCGGCGACCGCTTCGACGAAGCGATCATCAACTACGTGCGCCGCAACCATGGCACGCTGATCGGCGAATCCACCGCCGAGCGCATCAAGCTTGAGATCGGTTGCGCCTTCCCGCAGACCAACGTGAAGGAAATCGAGATTTCCGGCCGTAATCTGGCGGAAGGCGTGCCGCGCATGTTCACCATCAACTCCAACGAAGTGCTGGAAGCGCTGCACGAGCCGCTGTCGGGCATCGTGGCGGCGGTGAAGTCGGCACTCGAGCAGACCCCGCCGGAACTGTGCTCCGACGTCGCCGAGCGCGGCATCGTGCTCACCGGTGGCGGCGCGCTGCTGCGCGACTTGGATCGCCTGATCTCCGAGGAAACCGGCTTGCACGTCCAGGTGGCCGATGAGCCGCTGACCTGCGTGGCCCGTGGCGGCGGCAAGGCGCTGGAGCTGATCGATCAGCACGGCAGCGACTTCTTCGCTCCCGAGTAACCCATACGACAGGGGCGGGTTAAGCCATGGCGCTTGCGCGCGAGGAATCCTCGCCCCTGTTTGCCGGTACCGTCGCCGGTACCCTCAGGCTCATTCTTTATCTTGCGCTGGCCATGGTGCTGATGGTGCTCGACCATCGCAACGGCTGGATCTGGCGGCTGCGTTATGCCACCTCGGTGCTGGTGGAGCCGGTGTATCGGCTGGCCAGCCTGCCGGCGTCCGGCATGCATACGCTCAGCGTAGCGTTCTCCGACCGCAAGCTGCTGACCGAGCAGAACCAGCGCCTGCGCGAAGACCTGTTGCTCGCCAACGCCAAGCTCAACCGCATGGCGGCCGTGGCCGAGCAGAACGAGCGTCTCAAGCAATTGCTGGATACGCAGCACAGCCTTGACCTCAACGTGCAGCTGGCCCGCGTGATCGACGTGGACCTGGGCTCGTACCGTCACCGCATGCTGGTCAACGTGGGCTCGCACGATGGCGTGAAGCCTGGCCAGGTAGTGATCGACGCGCACGGCGTGATGGGCCAGGTGGTGGAAGTGATGCCGCGCACCTCGCTGGTGATGCTGGTGACCGATCCCGACCATGCCATTCCGGTGGTGGTCGAGCGCACCGGCCTGCGCACCGTGGCCTACGGCACGCGCGATGGCGACCTGCTGAGCCTGCCGAACATCTCCATGGCAGCCGACGTGCATCCGGGCGACAAGCTGCTCTCCTCCGGTCTGGGCGGTCGTTTCCCGCCGGGCTTCCCGGTGGGCGAAATCCGCAGCGTGGAACCGGCTGCTTCGGGCATGTTCCTGGAAGGGCGCGCGCGTCCTTCGGCGGATCTGGATCGCAGCGACAACGTGCTGCTGCTGCACGATCTGGCCGAACCGGCTGGGCCACCTGCGCCAGCCGCACCGGTGGGGCCGCCGGCCGACCTCGCGCCTGCGCCGAGCGCCAGTGCACCAGCGCCGCCGCGTGCCAACGCGACACCTGCGCAAACGCCGCCGGCCACCACGAATCCGGTGCAGCCATGAGCAAACCTCGCATCAGCCTGATCTGGTTCGTCGGCACGCTGGTCTTTGCGGTGCTGTCCATGCTGATTCCGCTGCCGGCGCCGCTGCAACCGTTCAAGCCGTATTGGCCGGCGCTGTTCCTGCTGTACTGGGCATTGGAGTCGGGCGAGCGCGTGACGCTTGGCCTGGCCTTCGTGATTGGCCTGAGCGCCGACTTGCTCGACGGCGTGTTGCTGGGCGAGCAGGCGATGCGGTTGTGCGCATTGGTGTTCATCGTGCTGCGTTTCCGCTCGCGCCTGCGCTTCTTCCCGATGTGGCAGCAGACCCTGGCCGTGCTCGCCTTGCTGCTCAACGACCGCGTGCTGCTGCTGATCGTGCGCACCTTCGCGGGTGACGCGTTGCCGCCCGCCACGTGGTGGATCTCGCCGTTCGTCGGCGCTGCGCTATGGCCGTTCCTGTTCCTGCTGATGGACGACCTGCGCATGCGTTTGCGCATCCAGTAGCGCCATGGCCCTGCGGCGACGATCGATCAAGGACACGCGCGGCGAAGCCACGCTCTTTCGCGTGCGAGCGATGGTGGGTTTCGCGCTGATCCTGCTGGGTCTGGGCGTGCTGGTTGTGCGCTATCACTACCTGCAGGTGCAGCGTCACGACGAATTCGCGCTGCGCTCGGAAAACAATCGCGTGAAGCCGCGTGCGATTCCGCCGGCACGCGGTCTGATCTTCGATCGCTCGGGCGTGCTGCTGGCCGATAACGTGCCGGCGTTCCGCCTGGAAGTGGTGCCCGAGCAGGTGAAGGATTTGCCGGCCATGCTGGCCGCCATCCGCGAAGTCGTGCCGCTGGACGACAGCGACATCGACGCGTTCAAGAAGCAGCTCAAGCAGAACCGGCGCTTCGACAGCGTGCCACTGAAATTGCACCTGACCGAAGACGAGATTGCCCGCTTCGCCATCAATCGCTGGCGTTTCCCGGGGCTGGACGTGGTGCCGTACCTGACTCGTCGCTACCCCTACGGGCCGTTGTTCGCGCATGTGGTGGGCTACGTCAGCCGCATCGACGCCGACGACCTGACCCGGCTCGATGCCGATCGCTACAAGGGCACCAGCCATGTCGGGCGCAGTGGCCTGGAGCGTTCCTATGAGGACGTGTTGCACGGCGACCCCGGTTACGAGCTTGTCGAAGTGAACGCCGACAACCGCGTGCAGCGCGTGCTGGAAACCCACGCACCCACGCCCGGCAAGAATCTCTATCTCAACATCGACGTGCGCGTGCAGAAGGCAGCCACCGATGCGTTCCAGGGACGGCCGGGCTCGGCCGTGGCGATCGATCCGCGCAACGGCCAGGTGCTGGCGATGGTCAGCGTGCCGAGCTTCGATCCGAACCTGTTCGTCAACGGCATCAGCAAGGCCGACTACACCGGCTACATGAATGCCGAAGACAAGCCGCTGCTCAATCGCGCGCTGAAAAGCGCGTATCCGCCGGGTTCGACGGTGAAGCCGTTCCTGGCCTTGGGTGGTTTGGAGTTGGGTATTCGTCGTCCTGAAGACACGGTGTTGTCGACGGGTGAGTTCTGCATACCGGGGCAGCAGCGTTGTTATCGCGATGACGTGCGCGGCGGCAACGGCACCGTCAACATGATTCGGGCGATCCAGCTATCGACCAATACGTATTTCTACAAGCTCGCGTTGGACATGGGCATCGATCGGTTTGCCAGCTGGATGGGTAGCCTGGGCTTTGGCAAGAAGACCGGCATCGATCTCCTTGGCGAGGCCGAGGGCATCCTGCCGTCGCGCGAGTGGAAGGCTACACGCAGCAAATATCCATGGTTCCAGGGCGAAACCGTCATCGCTGGTATCGGCCAGGGTTACTGGAACGTCACCGCGCTGCAGTTGGCCCACGCGACCGCCACATTTGCAGGTCATGGCACGCCGTACACGCCACGACTGGTGATGGCGACGGCCGCCGTGAAGGAGCATCCGGTAGCGCTGCCCAATCCACCGGCTGGACCGTCGGTGATCCGCAAGCCCAATGACTGGAACGTGGTGAATGAGGGCATGGAGGCCGTGGTGTACGGGGTGGGCGGAACGGCGCAGCAGGCAGGGGTCTTCAAAGGATTTCCTCTGCGGGTCGCTGGCAAGAGCGGCACGGCGGAACGTTTCTCACGTCGCAGCAACGAGTACGACAACAACAAGAACCTGGCCTATCTGGCGACGCGGCACCGCGCATGGTTCATCGGCTACACACCCACGGAAGCACCACGAATCGCCGTGGTCGCGATGCTCGAATCAGGCGCCTGGGGTGCGGCAGACGCAGGTCCCATCGTGCGCCAGGTAATGGATGCGTGGCTGGCGTCCAACGGTGGCCCGGTGCCACCGAAGAACACGCCGGAAAATGGCCCGGCCGTTCCGTCCAGCACGCCTGAACTACCCGAAGACACACCGGTGGCCACGCCAGCCGACATGTCCGCCATGCCCGCCGACAGCACCAGCACGGCGCCGCCCGACGACGGAGGCAACCCGTGATCGACGAGCTGCAGGTACGCCTCGTGCGCTTCATCCGCCGCCTGATGACGCGACCGCGCATCGATATTCCGCTCGCCTTCGGCCTGATCCTGCTGGCCAGCGTGGGCCTGGTCACGCTGTACAGCGCCAGTGGCGGCAATATGGCGATGATCGGCGGACAGGCCGCGCGCTTCGTCATGGGCGGTGTGCTGGTGATGCTGATTTCGCGCATCCCGCCGTCGATGCTGCGCACCTGGACGCCGTGGCTGTTCGCCGGCAGCGTGATGTTGCTGCTGGTGGTGGCGGGCATCGGCGAGGTGCGCAGCGGCTCCAAGCGCTGGCTGGATCTGGGCGTGGTGTCGTTCCAGCCGTCCGAGCTGCTCAAGCTCACCATGCCGATGATGGTGGCCTGGTACCTGCATCCGCGGCAGCTGCCGCCGAGCTGGAAAGACATCATCGTCGTCGGCATCCTCATTGCGATTCCGGCCGGTCTGATCGCGGAGCAGCCGGACCTGGGCACGGCCTTGCTGGTATCTGCGGCGGGTGCGTTCGCGCTGTTCCTGTCGGGCATGCGCTGGTGGAAGATCGGCAGCCTGCTGGCCGCCGTGGGCGCGATGGTTCCGGTGGCCTGGCACTTCCTGCACGAATACCAGCGCAATCGCGTGCGCACGCTGCTCGATCCGGAATCCGATCCGCTCGGCAACGGCTGGCACATCATCCAGTCGCAGATTGCCGTGGGTTCCGGCGGCGTGTTCGGCAAGGGCTGGCAGCACGGTACGCAGTCGCGCCTGGACTTCCTGCCCGAGCACACCACCGACTTCATTTTTGCGGTGTTTTCCGAGGAATTCGGCCTGGTTGGCGTGATCGGCGTGATGCTGCTGTACGCCTTCATCATCGGCCGCTGCCTGTGGATTGCGATGGAGGCGCGCGACACCTATTCACGCCTGCTCGCCGGCGCCATCGGCATGAGCTTCTTCGTCTACGTGTTCGTCAATGGCGGCATGGTGGCGGGCATGTTGCCGGTGGTGGGCGTGCCGATGCCGCTGATCAGCTACGGCGGCACCTCGGCGGTGTCGCTGCTGACCGGGTTTGGGGTGCTGATGTCGATTTACGCCAACCGCAAGATCCACAAGTAGAGGCACATTGCTGTCGCGCACAAGTGCGCTCCCACAAGGGGACTGACATTGTGGGAGCGCACTTGTGCGCGACAGGTTCTCGCGAAAAAGCAGCGGTTTTCGCCAGCCCGCATGCTAGGCTACCTTCGTAGCCGTTTACGACAGCGAAGTCATTCATGCCCTCGATTCCCGCGTCGCTCCCGACTCGTCGCCTTGTTGCCACGCTGGGCCTCCTTCTCGCCGCTGCAAGCATGCCGGCGTTCGCGCAAACCCATCCCGGACAGGATCAGCTGGTCAGCGAAGTGGCCCGCGATACGGGCAAGAGCAGTGCATCGCTGAATGCCTTACTGGATGGCGCGAAGAAGCAGCAGAGCATCCTCGATGCGATCAGCCGTCCCGCCGAAGCCAAGCCGTGGAAGGATTACCGGCCGATCTTCATGACGCCGCAGCGCATCAACGACGGCATCGCGTTCTATCGCGAACATCGCGCCCTGCTGGAAAGCATCGGCAAGCAGTACGGCGTGGCGCCGGAGTACATCGTGGCCATCGTCGGCGTGGAAACCTCCTACGGCCGCATCACAGGCAAGTACAAGGTGCTCGATGCGCTGGTGACGCTGGGCCTGTATTACCCGCCGCGCGCCACCTATTTCCGCCAACAGCTGAAGGTGCTGCTGGAGTTGCCGGAGAACCATCTGGCCGGTCCCGTCGACACGCTCACCGGGTCGTACGCGGGCGCGCAGGGCTGGGGGCAGTTCATGCCCGAGAGCATCCGCGACTTCGGCGTGGACGCCGATGGCGATGGCCGCATCGACCTGAAGAATTCGCTGCCCGACATCTTTGCCAGCGTCGCCAACTACTTCGCCAAGCACGGCTGGCAGACGGGTGGCCTGGTGGCCGCGCCGGCGCGGGCCGATGGCGCCGCCAAGCCCATTTCCGTCAAGGACTCCAAACCGCAATGGCCGCTCGAGCAGCTCGTAGCGTGGGGCTACGCACCCTTGCAGTCGATCAATCCCGGGCAGCCCACCAGCCTGCAGTCGCTGCAGGGCGCGGATGGCATGGAGTACTGGCTCACCTTCCAGAATTTCTACGTGATCACCACCTACAACCGCAGTCCGCTCTATGCGTTGGCGGTGCACCAGCTGGCGCAGGCCATCGCGCAAGGGGCGAACGGGCCGGGGAACGACGGGATGGACGTGACGCAATGAGCTGGCGGCTGGCGCTGCCACTTCTGTTGATGGCGCTGCTGGCCGGCTGCAGCGGCGGCAAGACCCGTCCCTCCAGCAGCCATGGCTCCACGTCGCGCGGTCCCTACGCCTCGGGTAGCAGCAGCGGGTCGTCCGCGCCATCGCGCGGCGGTGTCAACGACGACACCAGCCGCCCGCAGAGCAGCCGTTATCGCGACGACACGGACAGCGTGCCCGCAGGCCCGCCGCCGGAAGTCATCGCCAAGTTGCCCGAGCCGGTGCCGAAGGTGGAACCGCGCGCGCTCTACGGCAACAAGTCGCCGTACACCGTGCTGGGCCAAACCTATAACGTGCTGGCCTCGCCGAACGGTTATGTGGAGCGCGGCATCGCCTCGTTCTACGGCAACAAATTCCACGGGTACAAGACGTCCAGTCTCGAGGACTACGACATGTACCAGTTCAGCGCCGCGCACAAGACGCTGCCGATCCCCAGCTATGCGCGTGTGACCAACCTGGAAAACGGCAAGAGCGTGATCGTGCGCATCAACGATCGCGGTCCGTTCCACGAGAACCGCGTGATCGATCTCTCCTACGCCGCCGCCGTGCGCATTGGCGTCTGGCCCAAGGGCACCGGCCTGGTGGAAGTGCGGGCGATCGATCCGGCGCAGCCGCTTTCCGCCCAGACCCTGCCGCCGCCACCGCCCGCGCCCAAACCTGCCAGCCCGGGGCCCGGTATTTTCCTGCAGGTGGGCGCATTCTCCGACGGGGTCAACGCCGAGCGCGTGGCGCAGCAATTGCGTGTCGCCAATTTTGCGCCGGTACAGGTGGTGGATGCGCAAATCAACGGTCGCACGATCCGCCGCGTGCGCGTGGGCCCCCTCGCCAGCGTCGACCAGGCCGACGACGTGACCACGCGGATCGAGGGCATGGGCCTGCCCAGGCCGCAGGTCGCGGTAGACTGATGTATTGAAATTCTTGCGGCGCCACGGCGTCGCGATAGCCATTGGACCGAATCGAACGATGAACCTGATCCGCCGTACCCTCTCCTCGCTTGCCGTGGCCGCCCTGGTCGTCGGCACGGCCGTTGCCCAGCAGACCCCGCCCAAGCCCGTCCCGGTGCCGCGCCCGGTGATGCCTGAGGCCCCGGTGCCTCCGCCGCCGGATGTGGATGGCAAGAGCTGGGTGCTGATGGATTACGCCACCGGCCAGGTGCTCGCCTCGAAGGAGCCGGACCTGCGCGTGGAGCCGGCCTCGATCACCAAGATCATGACCGACTATGTGGTGTCTGCCGAAGTCGCCAACGGCAAGGTCCACATGAACGACCCGGTCACCATCAGTGAGAACGCCTGGCGCGGCGGCGGCGCGGGCACCGACGGTTCCACCAGCTTCCTCAAGCTCAACAGCCAGGTGCCGCTGAAGGACCTGCTGTACGGCCTGATCATCCAGTCCGGCAACGACGCCGCCATTGCGCTGGCCGAACACACGGCCGGCTCGGAGCAGGCGTTCTCCGGCCTGATGAACGGTTATGCCAAGCAGTTGGGCATGACCAACACGAACTTCCAGAATGCGTCGGGTTATCCGATCGCCAACCACTACTCGACGGCGCGCGACATCGCGATTCTTTCGCGCGCGCTGATCCACGACTTCCCCGAGGACTATGCGATCTCGGCGATCAAGGATTTCGAGTGGAACGGCATTAAGCAGCACAACCGCAACCTGCTGCTGTGGCGCGACCCGACCGTGGACGGCATCAAGACCGGCCACACGGCCGCGGCCGGTTTCTGCCTGGCCGCCTCGGCCAAGCAGGGCGACTCGCGCATGATCGCCATCGTGATGGGCTCGACCAACGAGAAGACCCGCGCCGACGCGGCCATGGCGCTGCTCAGCTACGGTTTCCGTTTCTACGAGACGCACAAGCTGTATGACAGCGGCAAGCCGCTGGCCACGCCCAGGCTGTGGAAGGGCCAGTCCAACCAGCTGCCGCTGGGCGTGAGCGACAACGTGCTGGTCACCGTCAAGCGCGGCGACTACGACAAGCTGCAGGCCACCCTGGACGTGCCGGCGACGCTGGTCGCGCCGTTCACCAAGGGCCAGCAGGTGGGTACGCTACGCGTCACGCTGGACGGCCAGCCGGTGCAGAACGTGCCGCTGATCGCCCTGGCCGATGCCCCGCAGGCCGGTTTCTTCGGGCGCCTGTGGGACAGCATCATGCTGTGGTTCCATAGCGACAAGAAGCCCGACGAAAAGAAGTGAGTGAGGTGCACTGATGCGCGATATCGACTCCATCGAGGCCCAAGAAGGCCAAGGCTTCCAGTTTCCCGGTGAATTCGAGATCACCGCGATGGGCAACGCCAGCGCCGATCTGCCGGCCCGCGTGCCGCAGATCCTCGAAGGCATCGGCGTGCACGTGCTGCATGAGACGGTCAAGCAGCGCCATTCGCGCGAAGGCAACTTCATCTCGGTGACGGTGAGCTTCCGCGCCGAGACGCGCGAGCAGTACGACGAGGCGCACGCCTCGCTGCGTGCCGACCCGGACATCCGCTACACGCTGTGAGGCGTGCCCGCGTTGAGACCTCGAGGCCTGGCGGGCTTCCGCGCCCGCCAGGCCTCCAGTGACTTCCAGCCCTTGCAAGGGTGGTCTCACGACCGCAGATAATCACCTCCGTCCCCAGGTCATTGATCATGTCCCTGCCGCTCAAAGTTCGTCGTCTCGGTCGCCAGCCCTACGAGGCGACCTGGGAGGCGATGAGCCAATTCACCAACAACCGGGGCCCGGACACGCCCGACGAGCTGTGGCTGCTCGAACACGATCCGGTATTCACCCTCGGCCAGGCCGGCAAGACCGAACACGTGCTGGCGCCGGGCGACATCCCGGTGATCCATGTGGATCGGGGCGGCCAGGTGACCTATCACGGCCCCGGCCAGATCGTGGGCTACCCGATGATCGACCTGCGCCGCGCGGGCGTCAGCGTGCGTGAGCTGGTCAACAAGATCGAGCAGGCCATCATCGACACCATGGGCCACTGGAACATCGGCGCCGAGCGCCTCGAGGGCGCCCCGGGCGTCTACGTGGCGGGCGCCAAGGTGGCGGCGCTGGGGCTGCGGGTGCGCCGCGGCTGCAGCTTCCACGGCCTGGCCTTCAACGTGAACATGGACCTTGAGCCGTATCACCGCATCAATCCCTGTGGCTACAAGGGTTTGGCGGTCACGCAGGTGTTAGACTTGGGCGGTCCGTCGCGCCTGTCGGATGTCGAGGACGCCCTGGTGGAGGAGTTCTGCCGCCAGTTTGGATTCGTCGCCGAGGCGGCGCCCCCCATACTCCCTGAACTACCCGCTCGCGTAGCGGTCTGAGCTTGCCTACATGAGCGATATGTCCTCTTCCAAAGTCATCCCGATCAGCGTCGTTGGCGGTGCCCCCGTCGAAAAGCAGCTCGGCAATGACAAGATCGGGCTCAACCGCGCCGGTTTCGACACCAACGTGCCGACGCTGCGCAAGCCGAGCTGGATTCGCGTGCGCTTGCCGCAGGGCAACGCGGTGCAGCAGCTGAAGTCGCGCCTGCGCGAAAACTCGCTGGTGACGGTGTGCGAGGAAGCCTCGTGCCCGAACATCCACGAGTGCTTCAGCAAGGGCACCGCCACCTTCATGATCCTGGGCGAGGTCTGCACCCGTCGCTGCTCGTTCTGCGACGTGGCGCATGGCCGTCCGGCCGCGCCCGATCCGCTGGAACCGGCACGCCTGGCCGAAACCATCCGCGACATGCGCCTGAAGTACGTGGTGATCACCTCGGTGGACCGCGACGACCTGCGTGACGGCGGTGCCGAGCATTTCGCCGCCTGCATCCGCGCCACGCGCCATGCGGCGCCGAACATCAAGATCGAAATCCTCACGCCCGATTTCCGCGGCAAGGGCCGCATGGAACGCGCGCTGGAAGTGCTGAAGGATTTCCCGCCGGACGTGTTCAACCACAATCTGGAAACCGTGCCGCACCTCTATCGCGAAGTGCGCCCGGGTGCCGATTACCAGTGGTCGCTGGACCTGCTCAAGCGCTTCAAGGCGCAGCATCCGGACGTGCCGACCAAGTCCGGCATCATGCTGGGCCTGGGCGAAACGATGGAGCAGGTGCTCGAGACCATGCGCGATCTGCGTGCGCACGATGTGGACATGATCACCATCGGCCAGTACCTGCAGCCGACGCCGCATCACCATCCGGTGGTCCGTTACTGGACGCCGGACGAATTCAACGAACTGCGCGAAGCCGGCGAAGCGATGGGTTTCCATCACGTCGCCTCCGGCCCGCTGGTGCGCTCGTCCTACCACGCTGACCTGCAGGCTCACGCCGCGGGCGTCACTGAGAACGCCTGAAGAGGCCCAAGAGATTCTATGAAACTGCGCCCCTCGATTGCTCTGCTGTTTGCTCTGACCGTTAGCGGCGCCGGCGCGTATGCGCAATCGGCCGCCGATCTCACCGACGGCAATGCTCCGCGCAAGTTCTCCACGCTGCCGCTCAAGCCCACCGTCACGCAGGGTCAGGCGGCCGAGCTCTCGGCCCGCTTCCTCACGCGCTTCCATTACGACGCGAAGCCGCTCGACGATGCGATGTCGCAGAAGATCTACAAGGCCTACATCGACAGCCTCGACGGCGAGAAGGTGTTCTTCACCCAGGCCGACCTGGCCAAGTTCGCGCCGCTGAAGACGCAGATGGACGACGCCATCTGGAACCGCGACCTCGGCGGCCCGTTCTCGGTGTTCAACCTGTACATCACCCGTGCGATCGAGCGCATGACCTATGCGCGCAGCCTGTTGAAGCAGGGCTTCGATTTCAACACGCAGGAAAGCTACAACTACGATCGCAAGAAGGCCGACTGGCCCAAGGACCAGGCCGAGCTCGACACCTTGTGGCGCGAGCGCACCATGAACGACTGGCTGCGCCTGAAGCTTGCTGGCAAGACCGACGACGACATCCGCAAGACGCTGGACAAGCGCTACGCCGGTTACATCGACCGCGTGAAGCAGCTCGATGGCGAGGACGCGTTCCAGTCGTTCATGAATTCCTATGCCGAATCCACCGACCCGCACACCGACTACCTCGGTCCCCGCGCGGCGGAGAACTTCGACATCTCCATGAAGCTCTCGCTGGAAGGCATCGGCGCGGTGCTGCAGGCGCGCGACGAATACACCGCGATCCGCGAGATCGTGCCGGCCGGTCCGGCTGCCAAGTCGGGCAAGGTGCACGTGGGCGACCGCATCGTGGCGATCGGCGAAGGCACCAGCGGCCCGATGACCGATGTGATCGGCTGGCGCCTCGATGACGTGGTCAAGCACATCCGCGGCAAGAAGGACACCACGGTTCGCCTGGAAATCCTCCCGGCCGACGCGGGCGTGGACGGCAAGCACGAGATGATCAGCCTGGTTCGCCAGAAGGTGAGCATCGAAGAGCAGGCCGCCAAGAAGAAGGTCATCGAGATCAAGGACGCCGGCGTCACCCGCAAGATCGGCGTGATCGACCTGCCGAGCTTCTATTCCGACTTCGGTGCGCGCCGCGAAGGCGACAAGGACTTCAAGAGCGCCACCCGCGACGTGTCCAAGCTGCTCGGCGAGTTGAAGGCCGAGAACGTGGAAGGCGTGGTGATCGATCTGCGCAACAACGGCGGCGGTTCGCTGGCCGAGGCCAACGAGCTCACCGGTCTGTTCATCGACCAGGGTCCGGTGGTGCAGGTGCGCGATGCGCGCGGCGAAGTGCAGGTGCAGGGCGACGACGAGCCGGGCATGTCCTGGAGCGGTCCGATGGCCGTGCTGGTGAACCGTGGTTCGGCTTCGGCGTCGGAAATCTTCGCAGCGGCGATCCAGGATTACGGCCGCGGCCTGATCGTGGGCCAGCCGACCTTCGGCAAGGGCACCGTGCAGAACCTTGTGGACCTGGACCGCTTCACCCGCAACACCAGCGAGAAGCCGCAGTTCGGCGAGCTGAAGATGACCATCCAGGAATTCTTCCGCATCAACGGCGGTTCGACCCAGTTGAAGGGCGTGACACCGGACATCCAGTTCCCGAAGAACGGCGACGAGAAGGACTTCGGCGAGTCGACCTACGACAACGCGCTGCCGTGGACGCAGATCGCGCCGGCCGACTACAAGCCGGTGGCCGACCTGAAGGCCTACCTCGGCCAGCTGCAGGGCAAGCACGACGCGCGTGCACTGAAGTCGCCCGCGTGGAAGCTGATGCTCGACGAGCTGGCGCAGTACCGCAAGATGCGCGACAAGACCACCATCTCGCTCAACTTCGCCCAGCGCGAAACCGAGCGTAAGGATCTCGACGCACTGCAGGCTGATTTCCGCGCCCGCCACAAGGCGATCGACGGCAACGGCTCGGACGACGACGACACGCTGGCGGTGGACGATGGCCTCAACGCCAACGAGCGCAGCCTCAAGAGCGAGCTGAAGCAGGAGAAGGACGCCAAGAAGGCACCGGATCCGCAGCTCGACGAAACGGCGCACATCCTGTTCGACGCGGTGGGCCTGATCAAGGGCGACTCTAAGCTGGCGGCGGAAGTGTTGCCGTACGGCGGCAAGTACTCGAACGTCAATGCCACCGCTGCAGCGGGAGCGCCGGAGAAGGCGCAGCCAGCGGCGCACTGATCGGTTTCAGATCGAAGAGAAAGGGCGGCCTGGTGCCGCCCTTTTTTTATGGCCTCACCCAAGACCCTGTAGGAGCGCACCCTGTGCGCGACAGCCACGCTGGGGTGTATCGCTCTGTCGGCTTGTCGCGCACAGGGTGCGCTCCCACAAGAAATCACCGACTGGGGACCTACATGTGGGAGCGCACTTGTGCGCGACTGCAGCGCCGGGATGTATCCGCTCCGTTGGCTTGTCGCGCACAAGTGCGCTCCCACAGTGGAGCAGTGGCGGTGACAGTGGGGTTTACTTCGGCGCCTTGGCCTTCTTATCGGCCTGTTCCTTCTTCCACTGCTGATAATCCGCGAAATGCGGCAGGTCGCGTAGCAGTTTGCTGCGGGGATCGATGATCACCAGCGTGCCGGCCGGTGCGGGTACGGAGGCATTGCCGCCGATCATCGGCACCGTCAGCAGCTTGTCGCCTACCTGCACTTCGACCGGCATCGGGAACGGTTTGTCGTGCGGGACTTGCCAGTGAAGCGTCAGTGTCTTGCCTTCCTGGCGCGTTTCCAGCTTCGGTAGCGCGGCTTCGCGCAGGTAGACGTCGAAGAACCAGTTGAGGTCGCGGCCGGTCACCTGGTTGACGATGGCGATGTAGTCGCGCGTGGTGGCGTAATGCGGGGTGAAGTTGCCGGGCTTGGGATCGGGGCGGCCGTAGACCAGCCGGCGGATGCTTTCGAAGAACGCGTCGTCGCCTATCAGCTGCCGCAGGCTGTGCAGCATCAGCGAACCCTTGTAGTAGATGTCGTTGCCGGGGCCGCGCTTGGCGTCGTACACGTCCTCCTCGTACTGGCTGCGTCCCGCCACGACGGGATAGGCGTTCTTCACCATGCTGCGTTCGTTCTGCAGCATCGAGAAATACGGCATGTCGCCGTAGAGATATTGGCCGTACAGCGGTTGCATGTAGGTGCCGAAGCCTTCGTGCAGCCACATGTCGTCCCAGTCGGCATTGGTCATCTGGTTGCCGAACCACTCATGTGAGAACTCGTGCTGCAGCAGCCAGTCGAAGCCGTACTCGCTGCGCGGATAACCGTTGCCGTAGGCGTTGATGGTCTGGTGTTCCATCCCCAGGTGCGGCGTTTCCACCACGCCCATTTTCTCGTCGCCGAACGGGTAGGGGCCGATTTCCTGCTCGAAGAAATCGAGCATGCGCGGGAATTCGGCGAACAGCTGCTTGGCCTGCGCTTCATGGCCGCGCAGATACCACATCTGCATCGGAATCGTGTTGCTGTAGCGGCTGTGGTAATCGCCCTTCAACACATCGAACGGGCCGATGTTGATGGAGATGGCATAGGTGGTCGGATGCTTCGCACGCCAGTGATAGGTGTGCGTATCGCCATGCTCCTTGATCTCGACCAGCACGCCGTTGCCCGGCGCCGCCAGCGATTTGGGCACGGTCACATAGGTATCCACCAGGGCGGGCTTGCCCTGCGGATGATCGATGCACGGCCAGAACAGATCGCAGCCTTCGCCTTCCACCGCCGTGGCAATCCACGGTTGACCGTCGTCCGTGTGGCTCCAGACGAAGCCGCCGTCCCACGGCGCCTTCTTGGCCACGTGCGGCTTGCCGCCGTAGCGGATGTCGACCACCGCCTTGCCGCCCTTGGCGAGCGGCTTGGGCGGCGCGATACGCAGGCGGCCGTCGGGATTGCTCCACTGGTCGGGTTTCAGGGTCTTGCCGTCGACGGTGAGC
This sequence comes from Dyella kyungheensis, assembly GCF_049913195.1. Taxonomy (GTDB): domain Bacteria; phylum Pseudomonadota; class Gammaproteobacteria; order Xanthomonadales; family Rhodanobacteraceae; genus Dyella; species Dyella kyungheensis. The sequence continues at coordinate 798,935 of NZ_CP183983.1, forward strand.
TTGGAGATGGTGAGATGCGGATCGAAGTCGAGCAGCAGCGCGTCGGTTGCCTCGCGCGCGGTGAAGCTGAGGATGGCTTCGGCATCCAGGCTTTGTTGCGCCGGGTCGACGCTGAAATGCAGCTCGGCGTGATCGAAACTCACCCGTTGTTGTTCGGCCGCCATCTCGCCGCCCGAACGCTGCGTCTGCTCGGTGAGCGGCGGCTGGGTAGGTGGTTGGGCATCTTCAGCGTGGGACGCGGCGCAGAGCGCGAAACAGAGGGCGAGAGAGAGCGGGCGCAGACGCGTCATGGAAAGAGGCCTCGGGGTGAACTGGTCGGAGGATGCCAGCCGCTGGGGGCGATGTCACCGAGGGACGCGGTCCTTTCGTGACTCTGTAGGAGCGCACCCTGTGCGCGACCGCGGCGCCAGGTCGATACCTCTTTGTTGGATGGAGCCTCAGCGTCTTCGTGATAGCCGTTGACAGGTGCGGTGGGTGGTGCCGCGGTCGCGCACAGGGTGCGCTCCTACAGATGGGGCGTGTGCGCAAAAAAAGCGACGCAGTGCGTCGCCTTCTCCGTACCGAATCGAGGCGGGCCTCAGCGCTTATAGCGCTCCTGCAGGAACGCAAAGAACGCACGCAAACCCAACGCCTCGCCGCCACGCGGCCGACCCGGGCGGTCGCCATCGTTCCAGGCGTAGGTGTCCAGGTGCAGCCATGGCGTCGTGTCCGGCACGAAGCGCTCCAGGTACAGCGCCGCGGTGATCGCGCCTGCGTGACGCGAGGCACCAGCGTTGGCCATATCGGCCAGATAGGATTCGAGCATCTTGCGATACGGGCGCCACAGCGGCAGGCGCCACAGCGGATCGTTGCTGGCGCGGCCGGCAGCGATCACGCGGTCGGCGGCCTCATCGTTGTTGGCGAACAGCGCCGGCAGATCGGGACCCAGCGCCACGCGTGCCGCGCCGGTGAGCGTGGCGAAGTCGATCAGCAGTTCCGGCTTCTGCTCGCTGGCGTAGGTGAGCGCATCGCACAGCACCAGGCGGCCTTCGGCGTCGGTGTTGTCCACTTCCACGGTGATGCCTGCGCGGGTGGTGATCACCTCGCCCGGACGCATCGCCGCGCCCGACACGGCGTTCTCCACCGCGGGAATCAGCAGCTGCAGGCGCACCGGCAGCTTCGCCTGCATGATCAGGCCGGCCAGCGCGATCGCGTGCGCGGCGCCGCCCATGTCCTTCTTCATCCAGCGCATGCCGTCGGCGGGCTTCAGGTCCAGGCCGCCGGTGTCGAAGCACACGCCCTTGCCGACCACGGCGATCTTCGGGTCGGTGTTCTTGCCCCAGTTCAGTTCGATCAGCCGCGGCGAACGATGGCTGGCGCGGCCCACGGCGTGGATGGTGGGGAAGTGGGCGGTCAGCAATTCGTCGCCCACCCATTCGCGCACCTTGGCCTTGTGCGTCTTGCCCAGCTGCTTCACGGCGTCCGCGAGATGCTTGGGGCCCATGTCTTCGGTGGGCGTGTTGACCAGGTCGCGCACCAGCGTGGTGGCTTCGGCCAGCGGCTGCAGCGTGGCGAGATCGGCCGCGGCGATGGCGAGCTTGGCCGGCGCGCGACGGGCCTTGCGGTAGCGGGTGAACTCGTAGGCGCCGAGCGCCCAGCCGAGCGCGGCCTGCTGTTTGTCCTTCAGCACGCCCTCGTCGGCGAGATGATAGGTGGCGTCCGGTAGCGCGCGCGGCAGAGCACCGAGCGCGCCCAGTGCATCGCCCGCATCCACGCCCACCAGCACGCGCACCAGCTTCCCGCTCTCATCCGCGATCAGCGCGAAGGTCCCGGGCGCGGCCTCGAACGCGGAGTCGGCGACCCAGCGGCGCTGCGCGGCCGTCAGGCGGCGCTTGGTCGCGGCAAGGTGTTGGGCGTCGGTGGTTTCGATGGCGATGCTGTTGCGGTCGCTGGTTTTGCGTTCGATCAGGACGGACATGGAGTTCCTTGCGCGATGCGTGCACGGGCCGTGGTGGCGGCTTGGTGATGGTGAATGATGCGCGCTTTTGGGGGCGGGGGCGAGACGGTATTTGGGGGTGATCCTGGAGCGGGCTTCAGCGCATCAGAGGATTTAAAGCGAAGCCACTGTGGGAGCGCACCCTGTGCGCGACAGCCACGCTGGGGTGTATCGCTCCGTCGGCTTGTCGCGCACAGGGTGCGCTCCCACAAGGGGGCGCCAATAGCCATGCACTGCACTTTTCCCTCTTCTCCGGGCAGAGAGGCTGGGGTGAGGGGCGCTCTTGCCTTTGTGCCACAACCGAGCCTCTGCAGAAGCGCGTGATCCTGGAGCTCGTAAGGACTTAAAGCGAAGCCTGGCGGCGCGGCGCTTGTCTGTGGGAGCGCACTTGTGCGCGACAAGCCGACGGAGCGGTACACCCGGTGTGGCCAGTCGCGCACAAGTGCGCTCCCACAAAGGGGGAGGGCGGCAAGTCCCGATGCGGGCAGCTACTCCCCCTGCGCCTCCAACCAATCCGCCAACGCGCTCATATCGCGCAGGTCGAGGTCCGGGGCGGTGCCCAGTAGGCCGGGCCAGGGGTGGCCGTGGCGGTTGATCCAGGCGGTGCGCAGGCCGGCGTCGCGGGCGCCGACGACGTCGAGTTCGGGATCGTCGCCGACGTGGAGAATTTCTTCGGGTCTCAGGCCGAGGCGTTCGGCGGCCGCTTCAAAAATACGCGCGTCGGGTTTGGCCACGCCCTCGTCACGCGCACACACGTGATGCGTGAAGTGTCCGCGGATGCCGATGCGGTCGAGGTCGGCGTTGCCGTTGGTGAGGCTGACCACCGGCCAGCGTCCAGCGATGCGCTGGAGGGCGGGCAGGCTGTCGGGATAGAGCTCGACGCTGTTGCGCGCCGAGAAATACACCTCCCACAACGCTTCCAGCGGCGCCTCGGCGATGCCGCAGGCGGTGAAGGCGCGTTGCATGGTGAGGTGGCGTTGCGTGGTGAAGTCATGGGCGAGGTCGGTGCGCTCGGCGGCGACCTCGGCACGCAGCGCGCGCATGGCCGGGATGGGCCATGCGCGCGCAACGTCGGGATAGTGCTGGCGCAGGTACGCGTCGAGATCGCGGTCGGCACGCTCCAGGGCCGGCAGTACCGGCCACAGGGTGTCGTCCAGGTCGAGCGTCAGGGCGCGGATGCGCACGTGCGGCGAGATCAGTTGCCGCTCACCTTCAGCACCTGGTCGATCTTCACGTTGTCGCTGGACAGGTCGTTCCACTTCTTGAGATCCGCCACCGACACCGAGTACTTCTTGGCAATGACGCCCAGCGTATCGCCCTTGGAGACGGTATAGGTCTGGCCGGATGCAGCCGCCTTCTCGGCGGCCGGAGAGGCTTCAGCCGCCGCGGGCGCTGTCGGCATCGACACGGCGGTGGCGGTCGGGATCGGATCGGCCACCACGTCCATCTTGATGCCGTTCTCGGCGAGCAGCTTCTCGCGGCGGGCCTTGTCGTTCTCGGCCAGCTGCGGCGCATCGGTGTACGGCACCAGCTGATGGGCGCGGGCCAGCGACCTCACCTGGTCGGTGTGCAGGAATTCCATGAAGGCGGTGATCTGCGCGGCCTTCGGGCTTTCCTTGTTGGTGACCAGGTAGAGCGGGGTGTACAGCACGTAGCTGCCATCGGTGATGGTGGAAACGCTGGGACGCACGCCGTCCACGCTGACCATCTTCACCTTGCTGTTGCTGGCCACGCCCGAGAGGGTGGTCACGCCCAGCGCGTTCGGATCGAGCGTCACGGCTTCTTCCAGCTTGGCCGTGTTGACGTACAGGCGCGGTGCGGCCACCGGCTGGTTGCCGCGGCCGAAGATCAGGCGGCGCAGGCTGTATTCCACGCCGTCACCCGGGCTGGCCACGGCATACAGGTTGATCGGCGCGTCCTTGCCGCCCACGTCCTTCCAGTTGGTGATCTTGCCGAAGTAGATGTCGTGCAGCTGCTTGACGGTGAGGTTGCCGGTGCCGTTGGACGGATGCGTGATCATCACCAGCGCGTCGAACGCCACCGGGGTGAACACCAGGTCGCCTTCGATGCCGCCGGCGCTGTTGCGCGCGCTGCCGGCGATGTCGGCCAGGCCGTGCGCCACGGCATCCAGGCCCGAGGCCGTGTTGAACGGCTGGATCTCGATGCGGCCCTTGCCGCTCTTCTCCCAGGCCTTGCTCACGTCTTCCACCACGCCACGGGCGGTGGCGTAGTCGCCGCGCCAGACCAGTGCCGGAGGCGGCGGGGTGGTCGGCTTCTTGGTCGACTTGGTGGTCTTGCCGGCGGCGAGTGCGCCGGAGGCGGCGCATGCGGTTAGCAGCGCAACGATGAGCAGGCGGGAAAGGCGTCGTGACATGGCGGTGGGGAACCTCGAATGATGATGATGGTTCGCAGGCCGCTTGAGTGGGCGTGCGTGCAAGAGATGTAACCCGGCTATTTCAGCCAGCTCCCGCACAAACCGCAAGCGAATTCGCCCCTTTGCATCGTGTAAAAACGCGACATCCGGCACGCATTCCCCGCCACGTTCATCCCCCGTTCCCGCAGATCAAGGTGTCGCAGCTCCATTTGCGACGTGAACGTGCCCGCACCGCGCTGCCGTCGCAACGCGGTGCGGGCGAACATCAGTGGATGTCCACGTAGCGCACGCCCTCGTCGCCCGACACCACCAGCACCAGCTGGCGCGGATTCACCCCGGCCAGCTGTTGCAGCGTGCGCAGATCGGGAATGCGCGCATTGCCGATGCCGATCACGATGTCGTTGGCCTGCAAACCGGCCTGCGCCGCGTGGCTGCCCGCACGCACGGCACCCACGGCCACGCCGCCGACACCCTGTGCGCGCAGGTTCTGCGAGAGTTCGCTGAAGGTCACGCCAGCCAGGCGTGCATCGAGCTTGGCGCCGTCCACGGTGGCGAGCTTCTCCGGCACCAGCTTGGCGGTGACGTCGCGCGCGCTGCCGTTGCGCTGCACCGTGAGCTTCACGCTGCTGCCCAGCGGCATCAGGCCTTCGGCGTTGCGCAGGTCCTGCGCGTTGCGGATCGGCTTGCCGTTGAGCGCGGTGATCACATCGCCCACCTGGATATCCGCACTGTCGGCGGCCGAGCCGGAGGTGACGCGCGTGACCACGGCGCCGTTGTTGTCCTTCAGGCCCAGCACCTTGGCGATGCGCGCGTTGATGTCCTGCGTCTCCACGCCCAGGTTGCCGCGGTTGACCTTGCCGTTGGTCACCAGCTGCTGCATCACCTCGCGGCTGAGATTGGTGGGAATGGCAAAGCCGATGCCCACGTTGCCGCCCGACGGCGACAGGATCATGGTGTTGATGCCCACCAGTTCGCCGCGCAGGTTCACCAGCGCGCCACCGGAGTTGCCGGGATTGATCGATGCATCGGTCTGGATGAAGTTCTGATAGCCCGAGCCGCCCAGGCCCGAGCGGCTCAGCGCCGACACGATGCCCGAAGTCACCGTCTGTCCGAGCCCGAACGGGTCGCCCACCGCCACCACGAAGTCGCCCACGCGCAGTTGCGAGGAGTCGGCCATCGGCAGCGCCTGCAGGTTGGTGCCCTGGATCTGCACCACCGCGACATCGGTGTCAGGGTCGGTGCCCACCAGCTTGCCCTTGAAGTCGCGGCCGTCCTGCAGCGTCACCGTGATGTCGTCGGCGCCACCCACCACATGGTTGTTGGTGAGGATGTAGCCCTTGGCCGCATCCACGATCACCCCCGAACCCAGGCTTTGCTCCACGCGCGAACGCGGCGAACCCTGCAGGCCGAAGAACTGGCGGAACACCGGATCGTCGAAGAACGGATCGCGCACCTGTACCCGCGTCTTGGTGGAAATGTTCACCACCGCCGGCGTCACCTTCTCCAGCATCGGCGCCAGCGAGGGCAGCGGCTGTCCATCGATCGAGGTGGGAATGGCGGCGTGGCCGGCCAGCGGTGTCGCGGCCAGCAGAACCAGCGCTGCAGCGGCCAGCCGGCGGATGCATCGGACAAACATGGAGTCTCCTTCATGACGAGTTGAATCGGTGCTCATTCGACTCAGCGCAGCGTCCACGGTTCCATCGATCCCGCATTGACGAAATCACTTTACATCGCGAAAGGGCAGGGGTAACTTTCCCTCGTTCGCGACCACAACATGTTGTGTGACCAAGCCGGGCATCCACCCAAGAGCTGGTGTCACAGGGCACTCTCAGGGGGGAGTTGCCGAAGGGTCGGGCAAGGAACGCAAGGATCGGGCACTACGCGCGGCTTTTGCTTTTCGGGCGCGGCTCGATACAAGCGGCTTAGCCGATCAGAACAACACCAACACGGGGCCGTGAGGCCATACCGAGAGGTCAGGAAGCCGATGAGCACCGCGCGTGCACCAGCCGTTAACCGTGATGCCACTGCCATTCCGCTGCAGCCGGCTTCGTACGATATCTGGGACAAGAAGTACCGCCTGAAGGCCAAGTCCGGCGCGCCCGTGGATGGCAGCGTCGACGAAACCTACCAGCGCGTCGCCCGCGCACTGTCCGAGGTGGAAGCCACACCGGAACTGCGCGAACACTGGTTCGAACGTTTCCTGTGGGCGCTGCGCCGCGGCGCCATTCCCGCCGGCCGCATCACCTCCAATGCCGGCGCGCTGGAACACAAGCCCGCCACCTCCACCATCAACTGCACCGTGTCCGGCACCATCCGCGACTCCATGGACGACATCCTGGAGAAGGTGCACGAGGCCGGTCTCACGCTGAAGGCCGGCTGCGGCATCGGCTACGAGTTCTCCACGCTGCGTCCGCGCGGCGCGTACGTATCGGGCGCCGGTGCGTACACCTCCGGCCCGCTGTCCTTCATGGATATCTACGACAAGATGTGCTTCACCGTCTCGTCGGCCGGTGGCCGTCGCGGCGCGCAGATGGGCACGTTCGACGTCAGCCATCCTGACGTGAAGGAATTCATCCGCGCCAAGCGCGAAGACGGTCGCCTGCGCCAGTTCAACCTCTCGCTGCTGGTCACCGACGGCTTCATGCAGGCGGTGGAGCACGATCACGACTGGCCGCTCGTGTTCCCGGTGCACGTGAAGGAACAGGACGAAGTCGACCTCACCGACGCCGAGAAGATCGTCTGGCGCGAGTGGCCCACCCACGAGAACTACGTGGGGCGCGAGGACGGCCTGGTCGCCTGCAAGGTCTACGGGCACATCCGTGCGCGTCACCTGTGGGACATGATCATGGTCTCCACCTACGACTTTGCCGAGCCGGGTTTCATCCTGATCGACAAGGTCAACGAGATGAACAACAACTGGTGGTGCGAGCACATCCGCGCCACCAACCCGTGTGGCGAGCAGCCGCTGCCGCCGTACGGCTCGTGCCTGCTGGGCTCGGTGAACCTGACGACCTTTGTGCGCGACCCGTTCGGCCCCAAGGCCCGCTTCGACTGGGACGAATACCGCGAAGTGGTGAAGATCTTCACCCGCATGCTCGACAACGTGGTGGAGATCAACGGCCTGCCGCTGGAACAGCAGCGCCACGAGATCCTCTCCAAGCGTCGCCACGGCATGGGCTTCCTGGGCCTCGGCACCACGCTCACCATGCTCAAGATGCGCTACGGCACCAGCGAGTCGGTGGCCTTCACCGAAGAAGTCTCGCGTGAGATGGCCGTCGCCGGCTGGGAAGTGGCGCTGGACCTGGCCAAGGAAAAGGGCCCCGCGCCCGTGCTCGCCCGCGACTACACCGTTACCGGCGAGATGCTGCGCAAGCGTCCGGAAATGGCCGCCGACGGCTACAAGGTGGGCGATAGCATCCCGGGCCGCGTGCTGCACGCCAAGTACAGCCGCTACATGCAGCGCGTTGCCAGTGTGGCGCCGAACCTGGTGGCCGAGCTGGCCGAAACCGGCGCGCGCTTCACCCACCACAGCTCGATCGCGCCCACCGGCACCATCTCGCTGTCGCTGGCCAACAACGCCAGCAACGGCATCGAGCCGAGCTTTGCGCACCATTACTCGCGCAACGTGATCCGCGAAGGCCGCAAGACCAAGGAAAAGGTCGAGGTGTACAGCTACGAGCTGCTCGCCTACCGCGCGCTCATCAATGCCGACGCGCTGCCGTTCTCCGACGATCCCAAGTCCAAGCTCCCCGAATACTTCGTTTCGGCCGACGACATCTCCCCGAAGGAGCATGTCGACATCCAGGCCGCCGCGCAGCTGTGGGTCGACTCGTCCATCTCCAAGACGGCGAACGTCCCCACCGACTACCCGTACGAAGACTTCAAAGACATCTATTTTTACGCGTATAAGCAGGGTTTGAAGGGCTGTACCACCTTCCGTTTCAACCCCGCTGCGTTCCAAGGCGTGCTCGTCAAAGAAGCCGATCTTGAGAGCACCCTCTACCGCTTCGAATTGGAGGACGGTAGTGTTGTCGAACTGAAAGGCAACGAAGAAGTGGAATACGACGGCGAAATGCATACCGCCGCCAACCTGTTCGATGCCTTGAAGGAAGGGTATTACGGAAAGTTCTAAACTAACCGCCGATGCCTGATCACGGGTATCAGCCCACTGCCAAGAGCACCACCGTAACTACCTTGCGGCAAGGCTCAACATAGCTTCCAGTATCCACGTCGGAGGGGATTACATACATGTCCATCGATACAGAGTTTGATGTGAAAGACGAAAACACCCAGGTCGTTGACGCGCCGGTCGAAGTGCCCGTGGTCGAAGTGACCCCGGCCGCCAAGCCCAAGAAGGCTCGTGCCAAGAAGTCCAGCGCAGCCAAGAAGGCAGCTCCGGCCAAGAAGGCTTCTGCAAAGAAGGCTGTCAAGAAGGCTGCCGGCAAGAAGACCGCCAAGAAGGCGGTCAAGAAGGCTGCAGCCAAGAAGACCGTCAAGAAGGCTGTGAAGAAGGCCGCCGTCAAGAAGACTGCCAAGAAGGCCGTCAAGAAGGCAGCGGCCAAGAAGGTCGCCAAGAAAGCCGTGAAGAAGGCAGCCGCCAAGAAGGTTGCCAAGAAGGCCGTGAAGAAGGCAGTGCGCAAGACCGCTGCCAAAAAGGCCGTTCGCAAGGTCGGTAAGAAGACGGCCAAGAAAGCCGTAGTTAAGAAGACGGCCCGCAAGGCCGCCGGTAAGAAGACCGCCGCCAAGGCGGTCAAGAGGTCCACTGCCAGCAAGAAGGCGAGCGTGAAGAAGGCCGTGCGCAAGCCGGCCAAGAAAGCCGCACGCCGTAAGTAAGCCGTAACGCGACCCGGCCCGGCGCTCAACACGCCGGGCCGGATCGTTCCAAGCTCGTCATTGTTTTTTTTGCTCGTCATTCCGGCGCAGGCCGGAATCCAGTAGCGACAACGCCCAGAAGCGCGACCACCTCAAGACGCCGGTTCTTAGCCAAACAAAACCGCCGCGCCGCCAAACCCGTCGGAAGAACACACCATGGCGATCAAGATCGAAAAAAAGATCAAGGGCTACAACGTCGTCAAGCCCGAGGACAAGGCCGCGTCCGCCGCCGCACCCGCCACCACGCCGGCAGCTTCCAAGGAAGCGCCCAAGGCGGAAATCATCCAGATGCACGAGAGCCTGGAGCGTCCCGAGACGCTGGTCGGCTCCACCTACAAGATCAAGTCGCCGCTGTTCGAGCATGCGTTGTACGTCACCATCAACGACATCGTGCTCAACGCCGGCACCCCGCACGAACAGCGCCGCCCCTTCGAGATCTTCATCAACTCGAAGAACATGGACCACTTCCAGTGGATCGTGGCGCTCACCCGCATCCTCTCCGCCGTGTTCCGCAAAGGCGGCGACGTCACCTTCCTGGTCGAAGAGATGAAGGCCGTCTTCGACCCCCGCGGCGGCTACTTCAAGGCCGGCGGCGTCTACATGCCCTCCATCGTCGCCGAGATCGGCGCGGTCATCGAGCAGCACATGAAGATGATCGGCCTGATCCACGACCCGGAAATGGACGAGTCCACCCGCAAGCTGGTCGCCGAGAAGCGCGCTGCCTATGAGGCGGTTACGAACGGCAAGAAGGCTGCCGCCGCCACCACTGAAACCGCTGCCACCGAATCCTCGACCGGCTTCCCGCCGGGCGCCACCCTTTGCGCCAAGTGCAATACGCAGGCGCTGGTGCTGATGGATGGGTGCCAGACTTGTTTGAATTGTGGGTATAGCAAGTGCGGCTAAAGTAATCTAGGACATTCGTTCGGTGCCAATACAAGGGGCGACAGCAATGTCGCCCTTTTTTTTGGAGCGCCTTCGAGGCGCCGATAGGCCACTGCCTGTACGCTGGCTTAGGTGTGGCTGAGGTGTTTCAGTGCCAAAATAGAATCCTAGCCGCCCATGAGGCCGAAAGGCTGTTTCAAGCTACTGAACAGAGCTCACCGATCGGGAGCAAGGGTTTCAGAGAAGGGCGTTGGGTCAACATCTCGGGAGATTTGTGGGGAAACGATGGCTGAAGATTACGAAAGTGCGGCCAAGCGCCATTTCCTTGATGCGACTCTTCTGAAAGGCCACGGGCATCTCGATGGTGCCGGGCACTTGGTCGGATTCGCCGCAGAGTGTGCCATCAAATTTCGCATTGAATCGCTACGACCCGGCAACGATGCTCCTTACGGTCATCTGCCAGATTTGCTTCATGCTGCACGCAAGCACCTTGGACAACGCAGTTCCTACGCTGCCATGTATGAGGTGTTGAAGGGCAATCACTTCTCAACTTGGAATGTAAGTAGAAGATATGAGGGAACTGGTGATACGACCGTGGAAGAGTTGAATGCCTGGTTCGAGGTCACGAAACGTCTCTTTGCAACCGCGTCCATAAGGAATACGTAATGGCTGCGCAGGTGCTTTTTGATAATTCCCTTTCTATCTTTGCCGACCTGATCTTTGAGAAGTGGGGCGGAGCATCGATAGAAGAGAACATTTTCCTTAGAGATGTCAGCGGAAGGCTGACTTTCGTAGTTTTGGATCACAGTCATGATCGCAATGAGCGTATCGGTCTTGCTCGATGCGCAGTCGAGTTGTTAGATAAGTATGTCGACGGGAGTGATCAGTCTGTCGCTACTCCAGAGGAACTCTATGACGACTCGCTTCGAGGTCATAGAGAGCGTAGGAACGTGTTCGTTCAAGGAAAGCTTTACTCTGGCAAAGTCTCGATTGTCGACCGGAGAATGGTTGGTGCCGATTGGTTACGCCTTCCCTCGGAACAAAGGCAAGCGCCGCTGCGCTTGGTTTTTGCGAGTTTGAAGGGAGGGGTTGGTAGATCAACCGCTCTTTGTGTTCTTGCGGCGCATCTCTCGTCCCGTGGAAGACGTGTGCTGGCTTTAGATATGGATCTGGAGGCGCCGGGATTAGGAAACATGCTCCTCCCAGGGCGAATCCTTCCTGAGTTCGGTTTATTAGACTATCTAGTGGAATCTGGCCTCGGGTCTTGGAATAAAGAATATAACGCGGATCTAGTGGGGCCATCTTGGCTGGGTGCCGGCAGGGGGCGCGTTGACGTCATTCCCGCTGTCGGAAGGCGTTCGCTGGAGGCGCCAGGAAATGTTCTTGCAAAGATCGCCAGAGCTTACATATCGGCTGGTCCAGGAAGAACATTTACAGACCAAATTAATGATCTACTTGAAGAGGTGGCTCCCGAGTCTAGGTACGATGTTATTTTGATCGATGCTAGAGCCGGCTTGCATGAAACTACTGCAGCTGCCCTGTTGGGTATTGGTGCCGAGATTTTTCTCTTTGGCTCAGATCAATCGCAGACGTATGCGGGATTTACGCTGCTTTTTTCGCATCTTGGCACCCTTCCTTTGCCAAAGGATGAGTGGAGCGACCGGCTGAGGGTCGTTCAATCAAAAGCCCCTGTGTCGAATACTAAGGATTTTCCTTTGGCAATTCAGGGTCTTTTCTCGCGATTCTTGGGGCGGCGGCCAAGCGTTAGCTTCGAGCCTAATCTTTCTGAATTTAGGGATGAGTTCAATGTCGAGTGGGACGAACAAATTAATGATGATCTGCTTTTAATGGACTCCAACGTCGATGAGCCTACAGTCGTCGCGATTGGCGAGGATGAGGCTTTTCGGCAATTTGATCCGGATGGAGATAGGTCGATACTTAGCGAGAAGTCTTATGGCGCAGCATTCGGAGACTTTTTGGAGATGGCATCGCGAATGGTTGATGAGTCAGTTCGCGGCCTTGGGAGCGATGTATGAGTTCGAGTCGGAATGACGATATACGCGCGGCATTGGCAACGATGCCGTCAGATCATGATGCTGCGGGTGAGTATCGTCCGACCGTAGAGCAGATATTCACGCCTGAACAGCATGCGAATGCGCTCGACCCCAATACGCCCGTCGTTGTTGGCTCGCGAGGAACGGGAAAAAGCTTTTGGGCTGGCGTGTTGGAGCAGGAGGCGACGCGAGATGTCGCCTCAATCGCCTATCCAAATATCGGGCTAAGCGGGCTCGTCGTGAGGTCTGGTTATACCGGGTTTGCATCCGAAGGCGCAGTCACAGCGAAGGTTATTGACGCGCGTGTTCCTCAAGGCAAGGAACGGGACGTGGGAACCGATTTTTGGCAGGCGGTGATTATCCGTGCCGCACGGTCGGTACTTGATCCATCTGCGCTGGATGAGTCGATTCGGGATGTAATGCAATCTCTTACAGATCCAGAAGAGGCAGCAATGGAACTGCGGAGACTGGATCGAAAGATTGCTGCCGCACAAAAGACATTGCTCGTTACATTCGACGCGATCGATACTTGGTCCAACGATTGGCGGCGCTCTTCCGCGTTGACCGACGCCTTGTTCGAGGTCGTCTGGTCTCTGCGAGCACTATCGGCTGTAAAGGCGAAGGTCTTTATTCGGCCGGAGCAGCTGAACGACGAGGCGTTAAAATTCGTTGAAATGCCGAAGCTTAGGAGCGGTCGTGTTCAGCTCGAATGGAGCTTGGTCGACCTATATGGGCTCTTATATTGGCGACTCTCTGAGTCGATACAAGAAAACGGAGAGGCTGCATTTGCTCAGCTAGTTGAGGAGGAAGGTGCCAGGATTCCTATGGATCCAGTGGCAAGGCGGCGTGATTGGTCGCTGCTGCTCGACAGAAGGGCCCAGGAGAGGGTCATGACCAGGCTTGCAGGTCCCTTCATGGGGAAAAGCAACAAGAAGGGAAAGACCTACGAGTGGCCGTACAAGCATTTGGCCGATGCGAAGGGTGAAGTCACGCCGCGAAGCTTCATCAAGCTGTTCGTGGAGGCCGCGAAATTTGGAAGCGATAGGGCTGACTTGGCACTAACAGTTGAGGGCATCCGCCATGGACTGCGTGAAGCCTCAAAAGTTCGCGTGGACCAATTGGTCGTTGAGTACAAGTGGGTGAAAAGAGCGCTTGCTCCATTAGCCGGACTAACCGTTCCATGTGAGGCCTCGCAGATTTATAGGCGATGGGCTGACTCGAACACCCTGAACGTAATTCGAAGGGTTTCCTCCGACCCAGAGTCGGGATTTCTTCCGCCCTTTCCTTTCGTCGTGAAGTCAGAGGCGGATGAGGACCAGCGGCTTGTGCAGGCTATGGAGAGGATAGGGGTGTTTTCCTATAGGAGTGATGGACGAGTTGATATGCCGGATTTGTTCCGAGTCGCGGCTCGAATGTTGAAGAAAGGTGGTGTTGCACCAAACGTCTCGATGTGAGGCATACGGTGCCTGAAAATGTGCCAGTGACAATCTCATGGGGCAGTGCGCATGTGTTAGAGAGCACGCACTGTTCTCCGATCATCTAAAGGAATGATGCTGACATTCAGCCAGCCTGGCTCCGTCACACGCCACCTTGTCTAGAAAGGGCGGGCAGGTGCACTTGCTACCGCGTTGAGAGCGCGCCCATCGTTTCCTTCAGCTCAGTCCTCCCAATTTACTTGGCTTATTGATCTTTTGGTCTCATAACGTTGGGTTGAGCATGGAACAGAGAATATTGTCGAGCGCTCCGTACAAAAGTTTTCAGTCGGAGCGGGTCGTCGTGGATCTATTTAGAGACCATGCTTGGGCGTCTACCCACGGCCTCTACTACGAAGATCTTCAAACTCAGAAACAACGTGAGCTAGATGTAGTCGCTCGACAGATATGGCTGAGTGGCGACAAGGCCCACGAGTGGGTATGCCGTATTACAGTGCTAGTCGAAGTCAAAACAATGGCCGGCTTTCATTTGTTGCTCTCACCGGTTGAGTCGCCAGATACGCGATTTTTCGACCATATAAGATGGTTCGGTGACTCAACGGGCAAGTACAAGGCCTTGTCTAAGCGTTTCCGTGCTCTTGGTATAAGCCTGGAAGATATCGATGCCCTAATTAAACGGGCTCACCAGCACGCATATCCGGAGGATCGCGCGCGTCTTTGGGAACAAATGATTCGTCCCCAATCGTTAATGGCTTTCACATCTTTTCGAGAGACAAATTTTGGCTCCGAGAAAGAGCTGGATAATTCAGTTTTCTGGCGAGCCAGCCGTAATTTGAGATCTGCGCAAGCGAGCATCGTGGAAAGCATGGGGCGTAGCGACATGCGGGAGCTGTTGATCACAGCCGAGTTCGATCACATAAAGGATGATTGGGTTGACGGAATGTGGTTCACGCTGTCCAGGCGTCTGAACGCAGTCGATATCATTCATCCGGTCGTAGTTACTGATGCGCAGCTATGGATTGTGGGCGACGAAGGTCCGCGGCAGTGCAATTACGCCAGGTTTGGTGAGCAGTCGTACAATGGTGCAATTGAGTGGTGGTGTGACTTGGTAAACAGCGAGCATTTAGGTGATTATGTTGCTGCTGTTTCTAGCCACTACGCCAAGAGATTGCTGGCCTCGGGTGGTAAACTTAGTTACTGAAAGGGTGCAAAGAACAATTTCACCGGTCAGCGGGCGAACAAAAGTGGCCAGAACACTTTTTCAGCCTTGCCTCGTGGCCGGATCTTCGCCACGCGACTTGGTTCTGAAGCAGTGAGCTTCCAAAGAAAGCGTTCTGCCCCTTCTGTTCTAGCCTACTTCGCCCCGACAGCTGCCACAGGCTTACCATCGATGAAGTTGCGAACCGCCGCGATGGTGGTGCCGGGGGCTTCTTCCATGAGCCAGTGACCGGCATGGGGGACGACCAGCTCGGTGACGTTGGTGGCGGCATTGCGCATCACAATGGCTTCGTTTGCGCCGAACGACTTCTCGCCGCCGATCGCGAGCACGGGCATCGTGAGTTTGGTCGCCATGGCCGTCTGGTTGTCTTCGACGTCCTTGCGGAAGGCGCGGAACTGCGCGAACGCGTCGTGCATGGCGTTCGGTCGGGCATAGAGTTCGGCGTAGTGCTGGCGCGATGCTTCGTCCATTTTCGATGGATCACCGGCGAACTCGTTCCAGAAGCGATCCAGGTAGATGCGTTCGCGGCCGGCAACGAGGCGCTCCATATCCGGGCCTCCGAAATCGAAATGCCATAGCGCAGGCCAGCGCACGATCTGGTCCCACGGCGGGATGCCGGGCACGGGAGCATCCATCACGACAAGGCGATCGGTCTTGTCCGGATAGCGGGCGGCATAGGCGTACGCCACCATGGTGCCGATGTCGTGCCCCACCACGGCCGAGTGATCAATGCCTAGCTTAGTCAGCACGCTGCGAATATCCGCAGCCTGTGTGCGCTTGTCGTAGCCGCTTTCCGGATGTGAGGACAGGCCCATGCCACGCAGGTCGGGCACGACGACGGTGTGATTGCGCGCCAGGTCCGCCGCCAGCGGCGCCCACATGTCGCCGGTGTCCCCAAAGCCATGCAGCAGGACAACGGCGGGCCCTTTCCCGCCAACGCGAACGTGGATCGTGGCCCCGTCCGTCTGGATGTCCTGGACGCGGAACGATGGCGGAAAGGGTTGAACGGTTGCAGCAACGGGCAAGCTGGCGGCCGCGAACAGGCACGCCAAAAGCAGTGGGCGAATCATCAGCATGACTCCCTCAGAAAAGGCCGGATCAGGTAATGCCCCAGAGGACCGCGGCCATAGGCTCGCCGGTCCGGGCGTAGTTCAAGGCAGGTCGCGTTATCTGGACGTGATCAAGGCGCCGAATAACGCGGACGGGTAGAGAATGGTGCTGACGTCTAGCCGGCCTTGCGCCGTCACGCATCACCTCACCCAGGTGGACACCCATCTCGCCGATCCCTGACAGACGTTGCCAACCCCGCTTGTTAGGGTCAGTCAGTCATTCGCGCTGTCGCATTGCGCGGCCTCGCGAATGACCATGACCACCAGGTCATGAGGCGCGGGCCGTGAGTGCTTGCAACACCCACGACCCGCTAACCATCACCAACTTGCTTGGAGTTGATCATGGCTATCCACGATCATACGGTACGCATTCGCTCGTCCGTTCCCCCTGACGACACCCTCACTCCTCCGCCTGACGCTCCGTCATCCACGGCGGTGGCATGGCCCGAAACCCTGCGTCATCACACTCGCGGTGACATCGCCCTGGCGGTGCTCGCCCTCACGCGCCTGCGTCTCGACAGCGAGCAGTGCCGTCACGCGCAGGCGCGGGGATTCCCCGGCAGAGCGCTGCCATGGCCGCTTCCCGTGGCCGTCACGACCAACCTAAGCACGGCCATTCACTGCCTTCAGCAGTACGCCCGCCTGCTCGGTGACGAGCCTCGAGTGAACACCACACGCCTCTGATGATCGCCGTTGCAGCGCATCGGCCGGCATGGCGATGCGCCGCACTCGAGCGATCACCGACAAAGCTGCCAAGCATTCACTGACACGGAGCGCTGTAAGCGCCTATCCGCTGCGGAGCCGTGTCCGACAGGGAGGAACCACCATGGAACTGATCCAGCTCACCCCGCACTCGGAAGTAGACCCCTCGCAACCCCTGCGAGCCCCCGGCGACATCCTGCTGCACGCCTACCTGATCCCCAACGCCCTCAACCCCGCCCAACTTGCCCGCCGCACCGGCATACCCGCTCACCACATCAAAGCCTTCATCGCCGACACCCAACCCATCACGCCAAAGATCGCCTTACGCCTTTCGCTGACCTTCGACACCACCGCGTTTTATTGGCTGGCGCTTCAGGCGCGCTACGACTTGGAGAAGGCGAAGCCGGTGATCCGCGCTTATCGTCCTCTCGTGGATGACGGTCCGCTAACCACGACCAACTACTAAGGAGTGGATCATGGCGAGATCCAAACCTACGGCGCGCAAACGCCGCAACGCCGCACCATCCCACCCAAGCAAACCCGTCAACCCGTTGAGCCGCCGCTACTGGATCTTCGACGAGTTTCCAGAACCGGCGCAGCGCCTGGCGGCCACCAGCGCAACGCTTGCCGAAGCCATTCAAGCCGTGTCCTGCGTGCTAGCCAACAGCGAGGCCTACCGGGTCATCCAGGAAAGCTCGTCCGGCTATCCGCCTGCCAACCTGCCGCTTTCTCCCGCGCTGGCCGAGGGCCTGTTTGCAGCGCTCTACATGTTGAACGAGCGGGCTGCGGAAATTGCGTGGGAAATGTTGGAGCCTGACACCAGGATGGAGGGAGCTAAATGACATCGCCTCCGTCCCGTTTGTAACAGCAGTAACAGCAGGGAAGGCGCTGGTTGATTGCCATCACCACTGCTCCGATTAACCACCTCCGTCCCGCTTGCTCTTGCCTCAGGTCAGCGCGCCTTCGCCTGCTGCACCAGCGCTCGTCGCTTGCGTTACAAGTAATGGTGGCACCGTCTGCACGCGTCAGAACTAAATAAGAAAAAGCCCCCATCGAGGTGGGGGCTTTTTATGCAGTTAGGCATCTCTCAATGCCGCGCTGGGCGAAACAAACGTTCCCCTACGTACGTGAGGCCCTGCACGACTAAGCCCAGAGCGATCAACATCCAAAGACCGGTGCCGCGCTCCATCACCGAAGACGGGCCGATAAGCACCGCATAGAGCGCGAGAGCGCACCAGGCCACGAAGCTGAAGAAGGCAACGCGGAATCCAAGAAGTTTCCATTTCATGAGGCTGCTCCTAAACCGTGATCTTGTGGGGATGCTACGCCGCAACGCCATGAGGGAGCAAGATTTTGCGCCGCCCCGCAGTTCCAGCCTCTCCTCACAATCTCGATCCCGACAAGCGGGACGATTCTGACAAACGGAACGGAGGTAGTTAAATCGCACCGCCATTGTTCGAATTAACTTCCTCCGTCCCGTTTGCTCCGCCAACTTACCGCTCCCTCCTGCACTCGCCGAGGGCCTGTTTGCGGCGCTCTACATGTTGAACGAGTAGGCGGCGGAAATTGCGTGGGAACTGTTGGAGTCGGAGGAGGGGAGTTCGGTGGGCGGTTGAAGGCGCTCACCGGTGGTGGTGGCGACAAGAAGGAAATGGGCGGCGCATTCGCGACCGCCCATCAGCCCAGCAAGAATCGGGTGGGTCACTTTTCACCGCTCGGGAGTGAATTCTTTGGTCCATCCCACAGGCTGTGCGCGATAGAAATTCAGCATGGTGTCGGCCAAGCTGGTAAATGGATTGGCTACCGGCTTCATTACCAGATAGCGCCCGCCCGTCAGCTCACGATGGGGCTGCCGAGGGTTGTCGAGCGCGTCGACCGTCGTTGCCTGGTAGACCACGGAAGTGTTGTTGGGCCCGTCTACCGCGAGGAAGTAGGTTCCGAGGCCCAGCTGCTTTGTCGCAAGCACGCCTTCCAGATCGACATCATTGAGCTGCCCGTCTGAGATGCAGCCATTGCAGCTATAGACCACTCTGGAGACTACTTGCGCATTTGCTTGAGGCCCGACCTGCAAGGCTACTAACCCAAGCACTATGGATATTGCCGATGTGAGCATCCTTCCCCCTTACGTTGCATCGTGTGCCCTTGCACCGTTTCATCGAGCAGCATTTATTGCGAATGGCGCAAGTATTTACGTTCGGTGGGGCGTACTTGTCAATGGAGGAAGTGCGATGGGAATCTCACCACTGGAAACCGGGGGCCGGGGTGCAATTTCTCTCGCAAAGCAATAAAAATAGGCCGGCACAGGCTGTGTGGATCGCTTGCCGTCTTCAATTTTTCAGCAGGGGGCTGGAAATAGATGCTTGGATGGTTTCGCAAAGGAACGCTGCTCGGAAGCGAGCTGACTCAATGGCAATTTGATTGCTTTGCATGGCTGCTCCGGCATACCGGCGGCATGGAAGCACTGAAAGAGCGTCCGTTGGTGCAACCCACGCCGCAGTTTTTTCCAGAGCGCGGCATGCGGGGGCAAGCCATGGCCGAAGCGATTTTCGCGCGCGTCCGCGGGTACGCGGGCATGGCGGATTGGCCGTGCGAACTGAAGATGCAAGAGGACGACCCCAACCCCGTCGTATCGACGGCGCTGCTGGTGAAGAACAGTCCCTCATCGCCTGCCGGCACCTTTCGCGCGACGGATGACGGTGCGCTCATCACCTACCATCCAGCGCGTTTGAACGATCCTATGAGTCTCGTGGCAACGTTTGCACACGAATTGGCTCACTACCGCACGGCCGGCTGCCCGGAGCCGCCACCGGGTGGCTGGGATGTATGGGAGCACGCAACGGATCTGGCCGCGGTCTTTCTTGGCTTCGGCCTGTTCCTTGCCAACTCCCGTTTCAGCTTCTCGCAGTTTTCGGATGGCCAGACCATGGGCTGGAAGTGGCGGCAGCAAGGCTATTTGTCCGAGCCGGAAATTCTGCATATGCACGCCATTCGTTGCGTGCTGCTGGGCACGCCGCCGCGCGAAACGATGGACCATTTGAAGCCGGCATTACGTGGCATCTACAAGCGCGTGCAGCGTGATGTGGAGCGCTCATCCAGTGAGCTTGAGCGGTTGCGGCGAGAAGCGGCGGCGACATTCGATCATACGCCGGTGTCTGCAGGCTAGATGGCGAGAGTCTTACTGTTGGCTAGACAACCAGAAAACGGTGTCGAAAACGGTGTCAGGTTCACTTTTCTTGTACAGAAGTGAACCTGACACCGTTTGCTGAAAATCTGTCCAAGGAGCAGGGGGATCGATGCAACCTGAAGGTTTGAAAGTCATCATCATTGGCGTAATCGCCATGGCCCTCTTCGGTGCGAGCTTCGTTGGTTACATAGCGCATTTGAAAAGGGTCGCTCCCGCAATAAGCGATCCCGCCTTGCAAGTGACTGGCGCCGACGCGGACAAGCGTTTTGCCAAATTGGACGGCAGAGCCAATCTGTATTTCGTGGCACTCACCGCCTGCTTTGGCGTCGTGACCTATCTTGCCTTCGACGCAATTCATGCCTTGCGGGTCATGTTGCTTCCACAGGCCGTCATGACCTTTCCGATCTCACATGCTTTCCTGGTGCTTGCCGCGATGTTCGCCGGAGCTGGCGTGGCCTGTATGGTCTTCTGTGCCTGGGTTCGCCGCCGTTGGGGCGAGGACGCGCGTTGGTATATCTCTTATGTGTCCGTGCGACGATATAAGTGCGACTACGAACGACTGTGTCGCGGGTTGGGAACCGCGTTGGTTGTCCTGGTCGTCTTGATGCTGCCGCTGGGTCTCAATTCGTACGTCCAAGTCCGCGAGTCGGGTTTTGTCATCCACCCGTTCTTTGCACTTCGCGAGCAGGTGCATCCCTACGCAGACATCAATGGGATAGCTACGTCGGCGAAGTTCATTGCACCCAATGGACGAATCCGCCATGAGCGCGATTACGTCGTGCACTTCAAGGACGGCACGCGTTGGGTCGCAAGCAACCTGCCTTCGGGCGACGTCTACGATCGCGTGCAGGTTGCCGAAACGCTGGCCAAAAAGGCGGGTGTGACGATCATCGAGGTGCCGATCTTTAAGACAAGCGATGTGTACAACTAATCCGCTGCACAACGGGAAGAACGGTGTCAGGTTCACTGCTCGCCGCCTTGTGAGTGAACCTGTCCTTGCTCCCAGAATCTCTCCCGGGCTTTGCTTTCAAATCAATAGAACTGGCAATGCCGGAGGAGATTCCGAACATGGCGCCAGGAACAATTATCCCTAGTGCGTCGGTGTGTTCTTTGGCCGAACGACCTCATAGCCCTTATCCAACAGCATGTCGAGATAACCATTTCGACCCCTCAACTGCTCCAGTGGCATGAACGCGAACGTGGTCGTGTTCTTTGTCAGTGCGGCTTCGGCGGCATCCATCCAGGCCTTTCGGGTACGTGCTTGCAAGTCGTTCACGCCATATTTGGCAAGAATGCTCGGGTCTTGGAACTCGCTACGACAAACCTCCATTGAGTGAGGTACCGGGTGCTCTTCCAAGTAGTCCAGATCACCCACGGCCCACGCATCGGCGCGCACGGTCAACACATCCATATCGTTTTCGACGACATCGATGACCTCGCCAAGGCAACGAATGCCCGCCCCCTGCTGAGCCATGGTTTCCTTGACGTAGCCGTCGGGGTCGTCGACGGCGTACTCATAGATTGGGTCGGTGACCTTCAGACGTGCGTCATGAGCCATCTTCAGAACGGATGCGCCAACTTGGTCTTTGTTGTTCAGCCCGGAATGCTTGAGCGCGTCTTGGTAGAGGATGTGAGCCACGAAGAAAGGACGATAGCGGCCTAGCTTGGTGCTGTCGCGGCTGTACTTTGCATTGAGTTCGACCCAGCGGTCATAGGTCTCTTTGGATACAAGATCGGCGAGCGTCATGCCGTCCGGATTCTTCGCGCTGCCAAGGGCTTTGGAAATCATCATCAGTCGTTTGAATCGACCAAGCGCTAGCTCTGAAGAAGGTGGCTTAAGCACTTCCTGAGAGGCATGCAATGCGGTGACAACCTCTTCCGATTGCCAAGTCACAGCTGCCGGTAGCGGTGACAGGGTGCCAAGTATCCACATGACGTGATCTTGCTTTGTCACCTTCCATAAGTGCGGCCCGCTTTGGGTTCCAGATACTGTGACGAGTGGAAGAGTGGTCGTTACCGGCATCGTCACTACCGTCGTTTGGGCCATGGCTACGCAAGGCATAGAAAAAATGCAGATCGCAAACATGTGGCGAGTTTTCATGTTGATCTCATGGGTATGTGGCCGTGCCGCGAAGCATAGGTATGGCTTATCTATTTACTTGGAATGCGACGCCCGGATCGGGATCGGTCACTATCCAGTGACCGCCGTCTAAAGCGGTGAAAACAGTGTGGGACGCTGATAGAAACGGTGCACTCGTGCGTATATTCCGATTGGTACGATGTTGCCGCTACAGGATCGGCGGCATGTCTTCGCCGCCAAACGTACGGCGACAGCAACGGGATACCAATATGATTTGTCTCTAAGGAGGGGCCGGCAATCTCGACTGAAATCGTAGGCGCCGTGCGTGCCAACCAAAGCCGGGCCTGGAGTGAGGTGTTTAAGATGAGCTTCTAGCAGCCCTCGGTGATGGGTCCGTCTTACTTCGGCAGGCGTCGGCATCGGGCGTCTCAGGAACTGAGTTTGACGAATGTGACTGTGGCGACTATTTCTTGAGCGGATGAAGAAGGACCATGGCTAATATCCGAACCGAATCCATCGACAATGGGTTCATACGACAAGAGCTCGAGGCGCTGGGCCTGCCAAGTGGCGCAACCGTCGTCGTCCACTCCTCGCTATCCGCGTTTGGTGCAATAAGCGGCGGCGCCCAGTCCATCGTGGCAGCGCTCCAGCATTGCGTAGGAGCCTCCGGTACCTTGGTCGTGCCGACCTTCACCCCTCAAGTCTCCGACCCTCATCCGCAGTCGTCCTCGTTCGAGGATCCGCAAATCATTCGCGACCGGCAGAGCGTGCCGCTCTTCCATGATCATCTGCCGACGCCAATGGGCGCGGTACCCAACGCGGTTCTTGCGCATCCGGAACGTTTGCGCGGTCGCCATCCGCAAGCTTCCGTTGCTGCAGTAGGGGCAAGGGCAGGCGAGATCACGGTGGATCAACCCTTCGTCTATGCGCTCGGCAAGGATTCGCCGTTCGAGAAGATGTATCGGTTGGGCGCGTACATCCTGTTGCTAGGCGTTGGCCACAATCGGAACTCGTTTCTGCATTACGCCGAGTCGTTGGTTCCCAGCCATCGAACCAAGCTCCGCCGGTTTCCCTACATGATCGGAAACGAACGTGTGTGGGTGGAAGTTCCGGACGTGGGCGATGACAACGGCAAGTACTTTCCGCAGATCGGTGCGGAAGCCGAGGCTGCGGGTTTGATTCGCAGCACGATGATTGGGTCTGCGCGTTGCCAGCTTATGGAGTGCGTGCCGTTTGTGGACTTTGCGAGGTCGCGGTTGGAAGCGCTGCTTGTCGGTAACCTTTAATAAGCTCCGAGCTTATTGAAGGTTACGAGCATGCGGCGCGGCGACGACAGTCGCAACGATCGGCGATATCTGATCAAGCTGCCTTGCTAATCTGACTGCTGCGGCGCGCTACCGCTGGCGACAGTTGGTCGCCCTCCTCGGGAAAAATAGTGCCAGAGCGCGCAGGTGCGAGCGTACGCGTGCAAGGTTCTATGGCTACGTCTGATTCAGTGGCGGGCGAATTGTTTGTCTTTCTCCATGGCGGTATCCGGTAAATCTCCGGCGCTGGCCTCGATCTGCAGATCGGGAGATTCCGCTGATGACTGTTCCAACTTTCATCCCATGGGAGATGGCAATGACGATACGCTCGAGTTCTGCGGTCGCGGTTCTTGGCGTGCTGAGGCCAACGAGCAAGAATTCCATGCGCGACGCCCGGTTCATCGCCAGGCCGCTTTCATGGATCGCGCTGACACTTCTGATGATTTTTCATGCGGGGGTGGCCACGGCGCAGGATGTACCGCGAGCCGCAGCCATCGCCCGGTTATACGACCGCTTCCAAAAGGCGGAGGCCGCATTGGATGCGGTACCGCCAAGTGCCCGTTCGGCAGCCATGACGGAATTCTATTCGGCGAACATCGCGAGCCAGCAGAAGACGTCAGTCTTGCAGGAACTGCCCTCAGACTCAGTTGATCTGTTGTTTCGTGCCACCTACGACACGGCGTTCTACACGCTTGACCGACGCTACGTGCCGGACCTGCAGGCCGATCTCGATCAGCTGCGTACGCTGCACGCCGATGAACTGCATCACTACCAGGATCTTTACGTGACGCTGGTTGGCGTGCGTGATTTCGTCGCCGCTCGTGCCGTGCTTGCCAGCCAGCCGATGGCGAGCAGTGAACCTGCGCCGACCATCGTTGGCGCGCTGGTCGACGGTCGAGGGCCGTCGGCTCTGGTCCTGAGCGAAGACGGTTCGTCGGCTAGCCAACAGCCCATCCGGTTGAGCGGGGCGGTCGATATCGTGGTGATCGGGCATCCGCTGTGCCACTTCTCCCGCGATGCGGTGGCGGCCATCGAAGCGGATGGTCGCCTGAAGGCTGTGTTCGCCAGTCACGCCCGTTGGCTGATGCCTCAGGATGGACGCATGCGACCTCGTACCGTCGCCGCGTGGAATGTCGCGCACCCTCTTGCCCGCATGGACTACATCTACCGACAAGGTGATTGGACAGCCATCGATACGTGGTCAACACCCACCTTCTACTTCTTCAGGAACGGAAAGCCCGTGGGCAGGCTCAGCGGGTGGGCGCCGGGCGGCGAGGGCGAGCGGGCGCTGCGCGGTGAGCTGGAAAAGCTGGGGTTGCACTGAGTGACAGGGAGGTTTGACCTGTGCGTGGTGCCCGCGCGTTCAAGTCGCGGAAACATGGGTCTGCGAACTGAGCGAGCAGTTCGGGCAAACGCCTTGGACGCTGCTGGAATGCGAGGAGGCGGATTCAGTGAGCGAGGACGGGTGGTTCCCTGTCCGTGCAAACCCCAGAAAAGGAAATGGGCGGCGCAAATGCGTCCGCCCATCAGTCCAGCCAGTTCCGCCTTGCCGGCGGACCGTTGGTGCTCCGCCAGTAGGGCGGTCGCATGCTTGGCCGAATCGTCCTGCCGACTCGGGAGCAATTTCAGATTAAGCGACCAATCGTTGCGCCATCATCAGGAGAACCTTAGTAAGTCGTAAAAACGCAACCCGTTTTGCATGAATTTGCGGATTCGGGGAGCCTGGGTCATCTGAAAGCAGATTCCTGGGGCACCCTACGCGGGCGAATCCAAGTCGGTCTTCTCGAACGGATCAGGCCGGCAATACAGGATCAGAAACGACGCCAGCAGGCCAAGCCGCAGGAACGGCGGGATAACGGCCACCAGCGCGGCGACAAAAAACACCGCCAACATGATCCACGCCCGGTACCAGTGCCGCCTCCGGGAGCGCGGGTCCATGCCGTCCGGCCGGTGGGAATAGCTTTCCCGCATCAACACCATGTAGGTGGCCTGCACCAGGAAAAATACCGAGGCATAAAGCGTCAGCGGAAAGGTCGCCAGTTCGCTTTCCGCCAGCCAGGCGGTGGTGAAGGGGATGAACGAGATCGCAAACAGGTTGGCGAAGTTGGCCAGCGCCAAGGTGCCCGTCAAGTACTGCGCGTGCCGCAGCGTCGCGTGATGATTCAACCAGACGACGGCGATGAAGGCATAACTCACCGCGTAACTGATCAGGTCGGGCCACAAGCCGAGCAACGCCTGCAGGTTGTGGCCGCTGGGCGGTTTGAACGCCAGCACCATCACGGTGATGATGACGGCGAAAATGCCGTCGGAGAGGGCGTAGAAGCGGGCTAGTCCGTCCTTTGCCTTAGCCATGACGTTGGCCAGTTTGAGGTTTGCCGCATGGTAATCGTCATCGGTTGGGGGCGGAAGCGTGTAGTGGATCTAACGTAAATGTCTCCACCCCGGCTTGCAGAAAACTTCAATGGGGTGGCGGTACCTCCAGTTCGGGCGTGGTCTTTTCCATGATCTTCATCGCCTCGCGATTGCGTTTTTCCCAATCGCGAAGTTCCTCACTGGACATAGGTGCGGACGCTTTGTAGATCTTTTTGGTTGGCTGGGTGGCTACGGGTGCAGGAATGGGGTGCGCCATGGAAGCGGTGGGCAAAGATGTCGCTGGTGCCTTCGCGTCGTCGACCGATGATATCGACCGGCCGGTGGAAGGAGAGGACGGCTGTGACTGCCGGCTGGGCAATGCAAATGCAATCAGCAGGCAGGCTGCAAGGCTTCCCGCGAACAGCAGGGGGTTGTCCAAAGGGCCGTCAGGCTCCTTCTTGGCCTGCAAGCGCGTGACGGTAGAAAGCAGCGTTCGGCCATCGATGAGTTCGATAGGCTTGTTACGTGCAAAGGCTGCGGCATCCGGCGTATAGCCGCCGAGCGCCACGATCTTCACCGCAGCTGCGTCCTGGTCGACCAGGATGCCAAACATTTCACGTACGACCTGCACGCCGACCCGTTGGGCGCGCCATTGCTTGCACTGGACAAGGATCTTCTGGCCATTCTTTCGAAGTACCAGATCCACGCCTCCATCGGCGCCGCCCTGTCCCGTCTCCTCCGCGGCGTAACCCTGCTGCCGAAAAGCTTCGCCGACTAACAATTCAAACGTCCGCCAGTCCATGCTGCGCAGGCTATCCATGCCTGTTTGAGCGTCCAGCAACTGGCGGCGTTTGCGTCTACTGAAGAACGATGCCGCCGACGCCGCGCAAAAGGCGACAAGAATGAGCCAGGCGAAGGGTGCAAGCATCCCTGTGGCGGCGACTTTGCCAAGTCCGGATAGAAATGGGTTGTCGCTGGATCTCCATATCCAGTTCAAGCCGTATTGAATGCCGATAAACGCCAAGAATCCGAGCACGATGCCCGCTGGCCAAACCAGCGTGGCGACAAACTCGATGCCACTTTCCTTGCGCTTCGGCATAACTCCCCCTGAGTCGTTAGCACCGCTTATTCTTAGAATAGCGACCGAGCTCGCGCGAAGGGCAACGAGTCCGGGGTGATTGAATCCGATAAGCAGAATCGATTGCCACTCGGCTGATCGATGTAGGCTTGCGTGCGCTGCATGGCGAAGAGACCAGTTAATCAGTAAGCGCTCCGCGCTAAAGAACGGGTGAACGATGAAACGTGCGCTATCGCTGCTGATCACGGTCCTCGCTTTGTTCGTGGTGCCGCTATTGGCGTACATGCAAGGAGAGTCGGTGATACGGATGCAGCTGCAGGCTCAAGGTTGGGCGTGCGGTATGCCGATCCTGGGTTTGTATCTCCAGGCGCTGTTGGTGTCGGGGTGTCTATCCGTCGTGGCTTTGGTGCTCGGCGTGCTTGCGTATCGGCAGCTACAGCCGCCCAGGCCTAAGCGGCGCCTGCTGGAGCTGGCCGTCGTTGCTCTGCCGTTGCTACTGGCAGCGCTGGGCCTGCTGGGACTCATTTTCGGCTGATAGAAGGACATTTCCGCCGGCGGTTCTCGGAGACAGTCGGGGGTGAGATGATGTCCTCCTGACTCTGGATGCCCCCGCCATGAACTCCTCCGACGACGATTTCGACACCACCCAGCCCTTCGACGATGACGACGATTCGCTTGACGCCAAGGTGTGGCAGTTCCTGCTGCTGATCAACCCGGGCGATGACGACGCGGCATTTCAGCAGTTCTCGGGCTATCGCGAGGCGGTGGCGGAGCTATCCGAAGACGAGATCGATGTGGCTCAGGTGATCGGGCAGGTGGCGGATTGGCGGGCCACGTTCCATGTGGACGCCGACGACACGCGGGCGCTGGTGCAGGCGATCGATGAGTTGGCGGCGCGCTGGAATTTGACCATCGATTGGGATGGCGATACGGACGAAGACGAATTTCATGCCGATATCGATGCCGCCGATTTGATTGGCACTGCTTACGACAATCTCGCGCCGCACGGTTACACGTTGTGGGTGCGCGATACGGACGATGACAGCCTGGCGGGATGGATGTCGTTGAGTCGCGATATCGAGCCGATGCGGGAGTTGGCACCGGAGCTGGGGATTCATCTGCATCGTGGTAACGAGATCGGGTGAGGGTGGCTTGCTCGCGGGGTGTTCTTGAGGGGCGTTTTGGAGTCGTGACGGAGAGCGTCGCGCACAGGGTGCGCTCCCACATGGGGCCTCCACACTCGATCGAATATCCTGTAGGAGCGCACCCTGTGCGCGACCAACGTGCCTCACCCTGCAACCGTCTTCGTCGCAGTTCGAACCGCAAGCGCGTATGGTGCGAGGCCATCTGCATCCGGCCATCGCCATGACCCCCTCTGCCCCTTTCCCCTACGCCGCTTTCTTCGCCGATCTGCAGGGAGCCGATGGCCCCGCTGCGCTGGCGCGCGTGCTGCCGGGGCGGGGCGATGCCGGTGCCCTCACGGAGGCTCTGATGGCACTCCTGCGGGCTCGCAAGGCCACCTTGCAGGCAGCGTTCGATACCACCCTGGCGGCCGACGAATTGCGCCGTTACCAGAAGTACGCCAAGCCGGGGAAACCGTCGGCGCATATCGTGCAGCTGCGGCAGAAGCAGGCCGCTGCGCGCCAGGCCAGCAGTCTTTCGAGGCAGTCGTTGATCAAGGCGGCAGCCGTGTTCGTGCGTGAGGCGGGTATCGAGGTTCCCGAGCGAGTGGCGCTCGATGAGTTCATCATCCACTGGATCGACGCGAACGTGCCCAGGGACAGCGGCGCCGGCGCTACTCCGTCTTGAGCAGGGCCAGCGCCTGATGCCGTGCCGATGCACGGAGCGACGTGCGCAATTCCGGATCGTTGGTGGTGCGCGCCAGCACCATGCCGCCCACGCATAGCGAGACCATGGCATCGGCGCGCCGGTCCGCATCGCGCATGCCATTGAGCGCCACGCGATAGATGTGCCGCATGCCGCGGATCAGATCGGTATAGGCCTGCTGCGGCTCCAGCCCGGCGCGCGCCACGTCGGAAGGCAACGCATAGAGCGGGCAGTGCATGTCGATGTTCTCCAGCACTTCGTCGCTGAGATAGAGATCGATCAGCATCTGCGCCATCTGGTTCGGATCGTCGATGGTTTCTGCCGATTGCGCCGTTTTCACCGCGAACGGGTTGCAACTGGTGAAGCTGGCGACAGCGGCGGCGTAGAGCTCGTCCTTGCTGTCGAAGTGGTGGTAGAACGCGCCGCGGGTGAGCCCGGCGGAGGCCATCACCTGGTCGATGGTGACCTGCTCGAAACCGTGGCGATTGAACAGGCGCCGCGCGGATTCGACCACGCGTGCTCGCGTCTGCACCTTGTGCTCGGGACTGTATGGCATGGCTGCAACCTCCGTGGGACAGGTATAGCAGGCGCTTAAATTATGTTCTTTAACATATTTTGCGGCCGGGTAAGGTGGTCGCCGGTAACCGAA
Organism: Dyella kyungheensis; assembly: GCF_049913195.1. Lineage (GTDB taxonomy): Bacteria > Pseudomonadota > Gammaproteobacteria > Xanthomonadales > Rhodanobacteraceae > Dyella > Dyella kyungheensis. The sequence continues at coordinate 828,029 of NZ_CP183983.1, forward strand.
CCCCGTAGCGGAGGAAGGCATGAAGATCTACTGGATCAAGGCCCAGGCGCCGCGCCGCGTGCTGGCGCTGGTCAAGCACCTGGGCATCGAGGCGCAATGCATCGAGCTGGACCTGATGGGCGGCGGCCTGAAAACGCCGGCCTATACCGCGCTCAATCCCAATCGCAAGGCGCCCACCCTGGTCGATGGCGATACGGTGCTGTGGGAGTCGTCCGCGATCATGGCCTACCTGTGCATCAAGCACGGCTCGGACATGTGGCCGGCGCGCGACCCCGCCGAACAGGTAGAGGTGTTGCGCTGGCTCTCGTGGAACGACCAGCATTGGGCGAGCGCAGTGGCGCCGTTCTACTTCGAGCATGTGGTGAAGGCGACTTTCCATATCGGCGAGCCCGACGAGGCGGAGATGACGGCGGTGATGCCCGATCTGAAGAAGTTCGCGGCCGTGTTGAACCAGCATCTGGAGGGCCGGCCATTCGTCGCCTGCCACCGCCTCACCATTGCCGACTTCCAACTCGCTTCGATGGCTTGCGAGTGGCGGCGTTCGCAGATGCCACTCGGTGATTATCCGAATGTGGTGCGCTGGCTCGATGGCTTGATGCAATTGCCGGCCTGGGCCGACCCGTGGCCAGCCGCCGCTGCCAAGAAAGAAGGCGCCTTGGCGTAGGACTGAAACGTGATCTTGGCACTATCCGTCCATTCACCCAGGAGGCAACCATGAAACAGTTTCTCGCGGTCTATATCGGCTCGGAAGCGACGCACAAGGCATCGGGCTGGGATGAGTTGAGCGAAGCGGAGCGGCAGGCGCGGACGCAGCAGGGCATTCAGGCCTGGGGCGCGTGGGTGCAGGCGCATAAGGATGTCATTGTCGATGTTGGCACGCCGCTCGGCAAAACGCTGCGTACCTCCAGGAGCGGCATCCAGAGCATCCGCAATCAGATGACGGGCTACACGGTGGTGCGGGCCGAATCGCAGGAGGCGGCGGCCAAGCTGTTCGAGGGCCACCCCCATTTCTCGATCTTCCCGGGCGATTCGGTGGAAATCATGGAGTGCCTGCCGCTGCCAGGGTGAATCGGGGCGGGGTTAGCCGTTCGCTCAGCCAGTGGGCCGCCGCAGGCCGCATAATCCTCACGGGACCAACCAGTGGGGTGAGAGATGGACGAGCAGCGTAAGCCGTGTCCGGCCTGTGGCGAGATGATCATGGCCACGGCGCACAAGTGCCGGTTCTGCGGTACGGATATCGATGCCTATGTGGCGGCGCGTGAGGCCACGACGGAACGGACTCTTTTCGAAGGGCATCCGGCGGTGGTGTATTCGGCGGGTCAGTACCTGCTCATCGTCGTCACCCTCGGCATCGCCTTGCTGGTTTACTGGATCCGCAGCCTCTCCACGCGCTTCACCATCACCACGCAGCGCGTGCGCATCGAGCGAGGACTGTTCTCCAAGATGCAGGACAACCTGGAACTGTTCCGCGTGGACCACATCGACCTGCACAAGCCGCTGGGGCAGCGTTTGCTGGGCTACAGCACGGTGCATCTGCATTCGTCCGATGCGGGCATGACGTCGGTGTACCTGTATGGCATCCCGAACCTGGAGGCGATGGCCGATACGCTGCGAGATTGTTCGCTGCGCGAGCGCTCACGTCGGCGGGTGTTGCCAGTGGAGCAGATGTAAAGATGGAACGCGCAGGCGGGCGCCGCCCGCTCTGTGGTGTGACCGACCCATGCAGGCAGGGAGCTGGCGGATATGGATGACATGTGGGCCATCGGTCTTTTCGCTCTGCTCGCCATCGTGTCACCGGTGGTCGGTTACTACTTGTCGTCGCGGGGGCTGGACAATGGCATGCAGGCATCCTTTGCAGAACAGACGATTCCCATAGACGATGAGGAAGTGCCTGCCGGCAAAGTCACCGTGCTTTATCGCTCGCGCACCTTTCTTGAGAAGTGCGCTTGTAACGCGTCTTGGATTTGTCGAGGCCCCCACAATGCTTACTTATTGGCCATGGTGCAGGGAAACCGTGAGAATGGACGCGGTGCCATGATTTACACGTGGACATGGCGTCGACTCACTGAGGAGCGTGCACGCCACGCGTTGGTCGTCGACAGGGCGGCCTACAAGGCGGCTTTCGGCGACTAGTTTCGAGAGGAAGCATGTCACGCCCTCGGTTTGCGTAACACCTAACGAAAATAAGTACTTGCAAGCCATGCGTGGCGTCGCTACTCTGCGCCTCCCGTCAACCCAGCCTTAGGAGGAAATAACAATGAATGTTGTAGCTGCAGCCTCTGCCGGGTCGTCGCGCTTCTGATGTTCCTGCCAGCCCTCGGCTGGCTCGCGCTTCATTTCTCGTTTCGCACCCCGGCATCTCGTTCGGCCCCTCTTGCGTGGCCGTCGTTTTCTCTGTTCCCAGGGTGTTTCCATGTCTTCTCAGACGTTTTCGCTGCACCAGCTCGGCTGGCGCGCTGAGTACGCACAGCAGCTGACGCTGGCCGATTTCGAGGCTGGCTATCCGGCACGCGTGGCCGCCGTGCATCGCAGTGGGCTAGCGGTGCTGTCTTCGCGCGGTCACGGTTCGGTGGTGCTGCCGCATCAGCTGTCCGACGCCCACGCCAATGTGGCTGTAGGCGATTGGGTGATGGTCGAGCACGATGCGGATAGCGTGCGCTGCGTGCTCGACCGGCGGTCGCTGGTGGAGCGGGTGGCGGCTGGTGGCGATCATCAACGCCAGTCGATTGCGGCCAATCTCGATGTGTTGTTCGTGGTGTCGTCGTGCAATGACGACTTCAATCCCTCGCGTTTGGAGCGCTACCTCACGCTTGCGCTCGATGCGGGCGTGACACCGGTGATCGTGTTGACCAAGGCCGATATCGGCGAAGGCGTGGCCGGTTATGTCGCCGACGCCGAGCAGCTGATGATCGGCGTTCCGGTGATTGCGGTGAACGCGCTGGACGATGCCTCGGTGGCACAGCTCGAACCGTGGCTGGCGCCGGGCAAGACGGTGGCGTTCGTCGGCTCGTCGGGCGTGGGCAAGTCGACGCTCACCAACCGCGTGATCGGCGAGGCCGAGCAACTGACTTCCGGCATTCGCGAAGACGATGCCCGTGGCCGCCACACCACCACGGCGCGCGAGATGTTTTCCACGGCATCGGGCGCCTGGGTGATCGATACGCCCGGCATGCGCGAGTTGCGCCTGGCGACGGCCGAGCCGGAGTTGGAGACGGTATTCGCCGATGTGGTGGCGTTCGCCTCGCAATGCCGGTTTCGCGATTGTCACCATGATGGCGATGCGGGATGCGCGGTGGAGACCGCTGTTGCCGAGGGTGCGCTGGATGCGCGTCGCCTTGCCAACTACCGCAAGCTGCTGCGTGAAGCAATGCGTGCGCAGCAGAGTCTGCGCGAGCAGCGGGAACAGAGCCGTCAGTTCGGCGCGATGGCGAAGCAGGTGATGCGGGCGAAGCGGGATAGGCTGGGACGGTGATGTATCGCCCCGCCCTCATCATGGTTGGCTTGTGTGGGAGCGCACTTGTGCGCGACAGAGGCTTGCCCAGTCGCGCACAAGTGCGCTCCCACAGAGGGTCGGGCGCGGTTGGTGCTACTTCCAGCTTAGGTCCGTCACCACCGGGAAATGATCGGACGGATAACGCCCATCCTGCTGCGTCGTCACCGTGGCGAAGTAAGTCGGCTTGAAGCCGCGTTCGAGGATGAAGTCGATGTGCTCGGTCGGGTTGCCGGTGAAGTTGTGGAAGGTCTTTTCCGGGCCTTCGACTTTCGGCGCCACTTTGCGCGTATCGGTCAGCACCTTGGTCAGCTCCGCATAGGTGGGACTGTTGGCGTCGGTGTTGAGATCGCCGGTGAGGATGAAGGGTGCGTTCGCTGGCAGTGCGGCTAGGCGGCTCACGATTTCCTTGGCGCCTTTGACGCGCGCGGGTTCGTCCTGTTCCTGATAGGGCAGGTGCGTGTTGTAGTAGTAGAAGCTGCGGTGATTGGCTTTGTCCTCGAACAAGGCCCACGTCACCATGCGCGGGAAGGGGTGGCCCCAGGTGATGCTGCCGGGTACATCGGGCGTATCCGATAGCCAGAAGTTGCCCGAATCCTTCAGCACGAGTTTGTCCTTGCGATAGAACACACCCATGTGTTCGTCGCTGTGACCACCGCGGCGATCAATGCCGAACCAGGTGTACTCGGGCAGCTTGGAGACGATGTAGTCGCCTTGTTCCTGATGCAGCTCCTGCGTGCCCATCAGGTCGGGATGCTGTTCGCGGATGGTGCGTACCATCAGATCGCGCCGCGCTTCCCAGCGGTTCGGGCCGTCGGCGGCCACGGGCACTCGCACGTTGAAGCTCATCACGCGCAAGGTCTGCGCGGCGAGCGGAAAACTGACCAGGGTGAGCAGCAGGGTGGCGGCAAGCCAGGCACGGGGGAAGGTCACGAGCACGCTCCGTGAGGATGGGTGTGTCGACCGTAGCATGAGCCTTTGCCGATGAGACACCCCCGCCGCAGGCGTCCGCGTATAGTGCGCGCGTCGCCTCGTTCTTCGCACTCAAGACCCTGCCATGCCACAGCGCGTTGCCACCTGCAGTTGCCGTCAGCTCATGCTCCGCGCCACGGAAGAGCCCTTGCGCGTCTCGATCTGCCATTGCAACGCCTGCCAGCGCCGCACCGGCAGCGTGTTCGGCGTGCAGGCGCGGTTTCGCGAGAGTGCCCTGGTGATTCGCGGCAACTCCACGGCCTATGTGCGGCACGGCGATTCGGGTGGCTCCGCTACCTTCCATTTCTGCCCGGTGTGCGGCGCCACGGTGTACTACCGGCTCGACTCGGTCGAGGGCCTGATCGGCGTACCCGTGGGTGCGTTTTCCAATCCGGATTTCCCCGCGCCGAGCATCTCCGTATTCGAGGAATGCATGCATCCGTGGATCGCGCTGCCGGACGGCATCGAACACATGGATTGACGCGTTCGCGCGGTTGATGGGCGCTGTGTCGGCGCTGGCTTACCGTGTTGCGCGGACTATTTTCCGTCAAGGGTGCGCTAATTGCGCCGATCTCCCTAACAGGATGAGCCATCCTGATCAGGGAAGTCAGCGCCATGCGTTTCACTATTCGTCTGCGAATCATCGCGACCATGAGCCTCGCTCTGGGTATTGCTTTGGCGTTGGGCCTGATTGGCCTGTACGGCGTGCACAACACCTATGCCACGGTCGACGACATGTATCGGAACAACGTGGTGGCGATTGTTGAGCTCGGCACGGCGCGCGCGGTCATCGTGGACGATCGGCTGGCACTCAATAAAGCGCTGTTCGATCCCTCGTTTCGCGATGTTCGCGCCAGGATCAAATTCGGTCACGACCGCCTTGCGGAAGCATGGAAACGTTACGACCCGGCCTTGGTCGCGGAGGGCGAGGAGCGGGCGATGGCTACGCAATTTGCCGGCCTGATGGCGGACATCGCGCCCGACATCAGTCACGAAGCCGACCTGCTCGATGCCGGCAAGACAGACGAGGCGCGCCGGCTTGATCTGGGCAAGGTGGCCGAATCGATGGGACGCGCCATGGCCCTTATCGATCGTTTGAGGGTGATCAATGCGGAACAGGCGGCAGACTCCGCGCGAGCCGCCGCGATCGGTTTCCGCCTTACCTGGCACATGGTGCTTGCCGTACTGGCGCTGGCCCTCGTATTCCTGGCCGCTGCGGCGTTGGCGCTGACGCGTACGATCACGCATCCGCTCGAACAAGCCCGTCAACTGGCCGGTGCCATCCAACGGGGCAAGCTCAACAACGCGACCGTGATCGCGGGCAACCATGAATTCAGCGGCACGTTGCATTCGCTCGATGCGATGGATCGCCAACTCGCAAGCATCGTCACGCAGGTGCGCGACGTCGCCGAGCAGGTCACGATGGCCGCCCGCGATCTGTCGCAGGGCACCGATGACCTGTCGCAGCGCACGCAGGAACAGGCGAGTTCGCTGGAACAAACCGCCGCCTCGATGGAAGAGTTGTCGAGCACGGTGAAGCAGAATGCGCAGGGCGCGCGCCGGGCGCGCGACATGGCGGTACGCACGCGTGAGCACGCCGAGGATGGTCGCGTCATCGCTGGCTCCGCCGTGGACGCGATGGATGCGATCACGCAGGCAAGCGGGCAAGTGGGTGAGATCGTGGCCATGATCGACGAGCTCGCGTTCCAGACCAACCTGCTGGCGCTCAACGCTGCCGTCGAGGCGGCGCGTGCAGGCGATCAAGGTCGCGGCTTCGCCGTGGTGGCGACGGAAGTGCGCAACCTGGCGCAGCGCAGCGGCGCCGCCGCGAAGAACATCAAGTCGTTGATTCAGTACACCACGGAGAAAGTGTTCGAAGGCGCGACGCTGGTGCAGCGCACGGGCGATGCGCTCCATCACATCGCCGGCGACGTGCGCGAGGTCACCACGATCATCGAGATCATTGCTGCCGCCACCGAGCAACAGGCCGCTGGTATCGGGCAAGTGAACACTGCCGTGATCACACTGGATCAAGTGACCCAGCAGAACGCTGCCCTGGTGGAGCAGGCCGGCGCTGCCAGCCGCAACACCCTGGACCTGTCTCAGGCGCTTGTGAACCAGATGGCGTTTTTCAGCCTGCAGGGCCAGCCTGGGTCCCGGTGCTGAACGAATCGGCCGGTCCGATTCAACGCATGACCTGTTCGCGCGTTCCCTGCATGTTCCAACTCAGAGCGGAGCTTCGGGGGCACGCATGCAAGGCAAGGAATTCGATCGTTGGTCCAGGATCCGGACGCAGGGAGCGCTCCGCTACGTGCTGTTGAACGGCGTGGTGTTCTACGGCCTGCCCATGTTTCTCATCATGACCTATGTGATTCCCCATCCGCGCCTCACGGTGGCGCAGTCGGCCCTGTTGTGGGTGGCGATCGCCGGCGCCGGCTTCGGTGTGGCCATGTGGATCGTGCAGGAGCGGCGCTTTCGCAAGGTGAGTGGCCGGTCCTGAGCCGTCCGCCGGCCTGTTTTCTCAGCCGTATTCATGCGGTGTTTTGGATTTTTGGCGCATGGTGGAATGGACTGCGGCCATGAGGGGCATGGCTGCGGTTTTCGCGCGCCTGCGATTGGCAAATAGACGTCCAAACAGGCAATTCAGCATATTGGCGTCAGCTTGACGCCCACCGTGCATACTCCTTGTGCGAATGCGCTCGTCGCCCACGGCGGCCAGCGTTGGCGCACCGCTAACGAGAGGAGATATCCACATGGCAATTACCCGCTCTCGCATCGGTCGTGGCGTGGCTGTGCTGTTCGTCGCCGTACTTTGTGGCTGCAGCAACTACGTCAAGAAAAGCGATTACGATGCAACCATCGCGGAGCTGCGTAGCAACGATCAAAAGCAACAACAACAGATCGATGCGATCACGCAGGAGATGCACACGAAGTTTGCCCAATACGACACCCAGATCACGGCCATGGCAGGCCGTATCAGCGTGGACACGATTGCGCACTTCGACACCAACCAGAGCACGTTGCGCGACGAGGACAAGCAACGGCTCGATGATTTCGCCAAGGTGATGAAAGATCACCATGCCAACGCGGTGATCACCGCCGAAGGCTTCGCCGATCCGTCCGGGCCGGCCGGCTACAACCAGCAGCTCGCACTGAAGCGGGCGCAGGCGGTGCGTGACTATCTGGTGCAGACGGGCGGCCTCAACGCCGACCAGGTGCGCGCGGTGGGTTACGGCAAGGTGAGCAATCGCCAGGTCGTGAAGGGTGCCACGGGAGAGCAGGGCATGCCCAATCGTCGCGTGTCGCTGACCACGGATTTCGCGGGCACCTGAGCCTGCGATTGATTCACTGCAAAAGCAAAGGCCGCCCGAGGGCGGCCTTTGTGTAGAGCTATCGACGAGCGATCAGCGCTTCATCGAATTGAAGAACTCGTCGTTGGACTTGGTGTTCTTCATCTTGTCGAGCATGAACTCCATCGCGGCCAGCTCGTCCATCGGATGCAGCAGCTTGCGCAGGATCCAGATCTTCGAAAGCATGTCCGGCTCGATCAGCAGGTCCTCGCGGCGGGTGCCGGAGCGGTTGATGTCGATGGCCGGGTACACGCGCTTCTCGGAGATGCGGCGGCTCAGGTGCACTTCCATGTTGCCGGTGCCCTTGAACTCTTCGTAGATCACCTCGTCCATCTTGCTGCCGGTGTCGGTCAGCGCGGTGGCGATGATGGTCAGGCTGCCGCCTTCTTCCACGTTGCGCGCGGCGCCGAAGAAGCGCTTGGGACGCTGCAGGGCGTTGGCGTCCACACCACCGGTGAGCACCTTGCCGGAGCTGGGCACCACGGTGTTGTAGGCACGGGCCAGGCGGGTGATCGAGTCGAGCAGGATCACCACGTCCTTCTTGTGCTCGACCAGGCGCTTGGCGCGCTCGATCACCATTTCGGCCACCTGCACGTGGCGCACGGCCGGCTCGTCGAAGGTGGAGGAGATCACTTCGGCACGCACGGTGCGGGCGATTTCCGTCACTTCTTCCGGACGCTCGTCGATCAACAGCATGATCAGGTGCGCGTCGGGATGGTTGTACGTGATGGCCTGCGCGATGTTCTGCAGCATCATCGTCTTACCGGACTTCGGCTGCGAGACGATCAGGCCACGCTGGCCGCGGCCGATCGGCGCCACCAGGTCCAGGATGCGGCCGGTGATGTCCTCACTGGAACCGTTGCCGCGCTCGAGCTTGAAAGCCTTGCGCGGGAACAGCGGGGTGAGGTTCTCGAACAGCATCTTGTTCTTCGACGCCTCCGGCGGATCGCCGTTGATGTCGTCGACCTTGAGCATCGCGAAGTAGCGCTCGCCTTCCTTCGGGTGGCGCACGCGACCGGTGATGTAGTCGCCGGTGCGCAGGTTGAAGCGGCGGATCTGGCTGGGCGACACGTAGATGTCGTCCGGACCGGCCAGGTAGGACTCGTCGGCCGAGCGCAGGAAGCCGAAGCCGTCCTGCAGGATTTCCAGCACGCCCTCGGCCCAGATGCCGCCGCCGGAGCGGGCATGCGCCTTGAGGATGTTGAACACCACGTCCTGCTTGCGGGCACGCGCCACGCCTTCCTGCACGCCGAGCGACTCGGCGAATTCCAGCAGCTGCAGCGCATTCTTGCGCTTGAGCTCGGTCAGGTTGATCAGGCGGTCGTTGCTGCCGGCGTCGGCGTACTCGTCGTCCACCGGCAGGCCGTTGTTGTTGCGGGCGTGCTGCTGACCGCCACCGCCGCCCTGGCCACCGGGGCCGCGCGGCTGGTTGCGCTCGTGGCGGCGACGACGGCCCCGACCATCACGGTCGTTGCGGTCATTGCGGTTGAAATTCGGGTTGCCGCCGTTCTGGCCGTTCTGCTGCTGGCCGCCCTCGCGGGCTTCCTGCGGCTGGCGCTGGCCACCGTCGTTGGACGCCGAGTCGGCGGCCGGCGCGGAAGCGGGGGCGTGGCTTTCGACGGCGGGCGGTGCGGCGCGTTCTACGGGCGGCAGCGGCGGCATGTCCAACTGGGCCTGCTTTTCTGCCCTTTCGGCAGCAGCGGCGGCAGCGGACTTGCGTGGTGCACGCGTGCGGGTTTCAGCCACAGGCTTGGCGTCGGCGCTCTTGGCGTCGTTTGAATCTTTGCTTTCGATATCGGACACGGGCAAACCTCTGCGGGGCGCCGTTGAAAAAAGGAGGGAGGGTTGCGTCGCGCGGATGGCGCGGGGGACAGGACTGTCCCGACGAACGTCAAACGAATCTAGCACCCGGTCCGCGGCGGCGTAAAGCGCCGCGGCCGGTAAAGTTCAGAAATATTTTTCTGAAGGGCCTGGATGACAGGCTCTTAGATGGCTTTCTCGATCAGCTGGGTCAGCGCGCCCTTGCTGACGGCACCGATCTGGGTGGCCTCGACCTTGCCGTTCTTGAACACCATCAGGGTCGGGATGCCACGGACGCCGTAGTTGCGGGGCGTCTTCTGGTTGTGGTCGATGTTGATCTTGGCGATGCGCAGCTTGCCTTCGTACTGCTGGGCCAGCTCGTCCAGGATCGGCGCGATGGCCTTGCACGGGCCGCACCATTCCGCCCAGAAGTCGAGCAGCACGGGGGTATCGGAATTGAGCACTTCCTGCTCGAAGGCGTCATCGCTTACATGGGTAATCAGGTCGCTCACCGGGGTCTCCGAAGGTAGCGTATGAGGGTTTCACGACCGCGCGCCCAGCATCGGCTACACTGGGGTGCCCATGAAACGCGGGGTCGTACCGAAAGGAAGTCTTCAAGCCGTTGCGGCAGGCCTCCATTGCAACGTAACTCGGGGCGCGATTCAAGCGATTCAAGGGCGGCCAAGGACGGCTCCGTTGACATAGGTGAAAGGGAAGCCCTTGTTGAACAAGGGCTTAGCTGATTGCAGTGCTTTGACCTATGCCAGCGGAGCTGTCGCAACGTCGCCGCTCCCGCCGGCGCCAGCCTGGGACACGTGTCGCCGGCCCGCGCAATCCGCATGGATTCCGCCTGTCGCCACGTCCCGGCCGCGCCGACCATCCACCCGTTCCTTGTTTGCGTCTCACCGGCAAGGAGCCAGGCGGCCGCCTCACGGCGCTGCCTGCATCAAATCCCATATGGCAATGTCCCAAACCGTACTCACCGATACCTTTTTCACCAATTTCGACCTCCATCCGCTGCTCCAGCAAGGCCTCGACGAAGCGGGCTTCACCCGCTGCACGCCGATCCAGGCGTTGACCCTGCCGGTCGCGCTGGCCGGACGCGACGTCGCCGGCCAGGCACAGACGGGCACGGGCAAGACCTGCGCGTTCCTGGTGGCGATGATGAATCGCCTGCTGACCACGCCGGCCGTGGCCGAGCGCAAGGACAGCGATCCGCGCGCCCTGGTCATTGCGCCCACCCGCGAGCTGGCCATCCAGATCGAGAAGGACGCCAAGTCCGTCGGCCGTTACACCGGCCTGCGCACGGCGCTCATCTACGGCGGCGTCGATTACGACAAGCAGCGCCAACAGCTCAAGGACGGCTGCGACATCATCATCGCCACGCCGGGCCGCCTGCTGGACTACTTCAAGCAGCACGTGTTCAGCCTCGACGCCGTCGAAGTGATGGTGATCGACGAGGCCGACCGCATGTTCGACCTCGGCTTCATCAAGGACGTGCGCTTCATCTTCCGCCGCCTGCCGGCGCGCGAGCAGCGCCAGGTGCTGCTGTTCTCCGCCACGCTCAGCCATCGCGTGCTGGAGCTGGCCTACGAGCACATGCACAACGCCGAAAAGCTGGAAGTGGAGACGGAAAACGTCACCGCTGACCGCGTGCGCCAGCTGGTCTACTTCCCCGCCAAGGAAGAGAAGATGCCGCTGCTGCTCAACCTGCTCGAGCGCACCAAGGCCGAGCGCAGCATCATCTTCGTCAACACCAAGGCCGCCGCCGAGAAGATCACCGATCGCCTCAAGCGCTACGGCTACCGCGTGGGTGCGCTGTCGGGAGACGTGCCCCAGCTCAAGCGCCAGAAGCTGCTGCAGCGTTTCCAGGAAGGCCAGCTCGACATCCTGGTGTGCACCGACGTGGCCGCGCGCGGCCTGCACATCCCGGCCGTCAGCCACGTCTTCAACTACGACCTGCCGCAGGATGCGGAAGATTACGTGCATCGCATCGGCCGCACCGCGCGCCTGGGCGCCGAGGGCGATGCGATCAGCTTCGCCTGCGACCTCTACGCGATGAGTTTGCCCGATATCGAGACCTATATCGGTCAGCGCATCCCGGTGGCGAACATCGAAGCCGAGCTGCTGGTGATGCCCAAGCCGCGCGAGCAGGATGCCCAGTACATGGCGGAAGTCGCTGCCGACAGCGCCGCGTTCGGCGACAAGGTCGAGCAGCGCGAGAAGGACGGTTCGCCCCGCAAGGGTCCGCGCAGCGGCGGTGGTCGCGGTAGCGATCGCCCGCGTAGCGACAAGCCGCGTGAGCCGAGGAAGCCGCGCGTCGAAGCGCCGGTGGCCGAAGCCGCGGTGCAGAAGGACGCCGCTCCGGCTGCGGTCCAGGCCGAAACGGGCGAGGCTGCCGAGCGCAAGCGTCGCCGCCGTCGTGGCGGTCGCAACCGTCGTCGCGAAGGTGACGTCGCCGTCGCCGAGGGTACGGCCAACACGGCCGCCGAAGGCACGCGCGCGCCGCGTGGCGAGCGTCGTCCGCCGCGTGAGCGCAGCAATGGCGAGAGCGCCCACTCGCGTCCGTCGCGCCACGTGGCCATCACGCCGAGCAAGACGGGTGATGCGCTGGAAGCGCCGAAGAAGGTCGGCTTCTTCCGTCGACTGAGCCGTTTGTTCACCGGTCGCTGAGCATCTTGTTTACCTAGGGCTGTCGCGGGCTGAACCCGCGGCAGCGCGGCTGCGCAAAAGCACTGACCTTCACGCGCGCATCCCTTATCCTTCGGCTAGAGCCTGCCCAATATCTTCCAATGGCCCGCGCCGGGAGCTGTTTGCCCGCCAGTCAAGGAAGAACGAGGGAGTGTATGTCGATACACGACTGAGTGATGACGCAGGCAGGCGGGCAAACAGACCCGGCCCGAAGGGTTGTCCATCTGCGCTCACCGGGAAGCGGTGCGCGGCTTGACCTGACCACCAGTCAGGCGCTGCGCCACGCTCCACTCCCCGGTGAGCGCAGATGGACAACGCGGGCCATTGGAAGATATTGGGCAGGCTCTTCAGGATCGGGGACACGCGGTGATCCGCTTCGACCAAGTCAGCAAACGCTATGAAGGCGGCCACGAGGCCCTGTCGCAACTTTCCTTTGAAGTGGCGACCGGCGAGATGGCCTTCGTGACCGGCCACTCGGGCGCCGGCAAAAGCACCTTGCTCAAATTGCTCGGCCTGATCGAGCGGCCCTCGCACGGCATCGTCACCCTCGACGGGCAGAACCTGGCCAAGATCGGCCGCGCAGGCATTCCCAAGTTGCGCCGCCGCCTGGGCATGGTGTTCCAGGATCACCGCTTGCTGATGGATCGCACCATCTTCGCCAATGTCGAGCTGCCGCTGATGATCGGCGGCATGGCGCCTGCCGAACGCAGCAAGCGCGTCCGCGCCGCGCTGGAAAAGGTGGGCCTGCTTTCCTACGAACGGCAACTGCCGGCCACGCTTTCGGCGGGCGAGCAGCAGCGCGTGGGCATCGCCCGCGCCATCGTGGCCAAGCCCACGCTGCTGATCGCGGACGAACCCACCGGCAATCTCGATCCCACGCTAGCGGTGGAAATCATGGGCTTGTTCGCCGAATTCCAGAGCGTGGGCACCACCGTGCTGATCGCCAGCCACGACCTGCCGCTGATCAAGCGCATGAAGAAGCGCGTGATTGTGCTCGATCACGGTCGCCTGGTGGCCGACGTGGCCGCACAGGAGGTGCTATGAGCAACCAGTCTGAATTTCCCCAGAAAGAATTTCCCATGGAAAGCCCGCTGACCTCCGATCAGTCGCGCGGCATCCGCAGCAAGCCGCGGCCGGTGGCCAGCTGGCGCGAGCATCACGGCTGGAGCGCGGCCGCGAGCCTGCGCCGGCTGATGTCGCGTCCGGTGGGCACCTTGCTCACGGTCGCGGTGATGGCCATTGCGCTGGCTCTGCCGCTCACCTTCTACCTGCTGCTGGGCAACCTGCAGAAGATGGGCGATGCGCTGGGCCAGAACCAGACCATCAGCGTGTTCCTGCAGCCGGGACAGAGCGTGTCGTCGGCGGACATGCTGGCCAAGAAGCTGCGCGAGCGCGGCGAAGTGGCCGGCGTCAAGGTGAAGTCGCCCGACCAGGGCATGGACGAACTGGCCAAGATGCAGGGCTTTTCCGGCGCCTTGCACACGCTGGACGTGAACCCGCTGCCGTTCGTGCTGGAAGTGCAGCCGAAGGCGGATGTGAGCGCGGACAGCGTGGACAAGCTGGTGACCGAGATGCGCGGCATGTCGGGCGTGGATCAGGTGCAGGACGGCGGCACCTGGCGCCAGCGCCTGGAAGCCTTGCTCGGCGTGGGGCAGCGCGTGGTGCTGATCCTCGCTGCGCTGCTGGCGGTGGCGGTGTTGCTGGTGGTGGGCAATACGGTGCGCGTGGACATCGCCAGCCGGCACGAGGAAATCGGTGTGCTGATGCTGGTGGGTGCGAGCCGTGCGTTCGTGCGCCGCCCCTATCTGTATGCGGGCATCTGGTACGGGCTGTTTGCCGGCGTGCTGGCGGTGGGTTTCGCCGTGCTGGTGGAGTGGTCGCTGGCCGAGCCGGTGCAGCGCCTGGGCCAGGTCTATGCCGGCAAGCTGGCGATCGATGTGCTGCCGGTATGGTTGCTGGCCGCCGTACCGGTAGCCGCCGCCTTGCTGGGCTGGCTGGGTGCGCGTCTGGTCAGCGCGTGGCAATTGCGCAAGGCCGCATGAAGCGTGCGCCGGCTCACGCCCGCGGCAACGTTGTCATGCAAGTTTGGTGGGGATGGGGCAGCATGCCTGCTCGGGATGACCGGGTGCTCGGAGGAAGCACCGGCATGACGCGCTGGCCACGACGTGGGTGATTGGGGATGAGTGGAAGTTTCAGCAGTCGAGTGGTGGGAACGGCGCCGAGGGTGCTGGTGGTGGATGGCTCCAAGGTGGTGCGCCAACTGATCGCCCGTGTGCTGAAGGCCGAGCTGCCCGACAGCGACGTGGTGGGCGCCGGCAGTGGCGCGGAAGCCAAGGAGCTGCTGGATGGCGCCGCCTTTGACTTCATCACTATCTCGCTGCGCCTGCCCGACATGGACGGGCTGGAACTCGCCCGCCACGTGCGCGAATCCGCGGCCCAGGCCTATGTGCCCATCGTGGTGGTGTCCGGCGACGTGGACGATCGCCTGCACAACCGCACGCTGGGCGAACACGTCACCGATTACTTCGACAAGTCGCTGGGTTTCCAGGCGCTGGCGGAATTCATTCGCGGCTACGTCAAGCCCAGCGATTCGGCCGAGGGCGAAGTGCTGTACGTGGAAGACAGCCGCGTGGTCGCGCTGGCCACCCGCCGTATCCTGGAAAAGCACGGCCTCACCGTCTATCACGTAGTAAGCGTGGAGGACGCGCTGGTCCTGCTCGACAAGGCCAAGGACGAGGGCAAGGTGGGTGCCGATATCGTGCTGACCGACGTCAGCCTGAAGGGCGAACTCACCGGCGGCGACCTGCTCGAACGCATCCGCCGCGAATACCTCTACGGCAAGGGCAGGCTGCCCGTGCTGGTGATGACGGGTGATGAGAATCCGGCCAACCAGGCCGCGCTGCTGCGCGCCGGCGCCAACGATCTGGTCGAAAAGCCGATCGAGGAAAAACTGCTGATGACCAAGCTGCTGTTCCAGCTGCGCGTGTCCCGGCACCTGCGCGAGCGGGGCGAGGCGGCGTGACCGATCATCCGGTAAAGCTGGAGCCGTCCTGGAAGGACCGCATCGGCGAGTATCTGGCGCGGCCGGACATGCGCGCGCTGTCCGATTTCCTGCGCAGCGAGAAGCAGGCCGGCAAGGTGATCTATCCGCCCGGCCCCGAGATCTTTGCCGCGTTCGACCACACGCCGTTCGATGCGGTGCGGGTGGTGATCCTGGGACAGGATCCGTACCACGGCCCGAACCAGGCGCATGGACTGTGCTTCTCCGTGCGGCCGGGGGTGGCCACGCCGCCGTCGCTGCTGAACATCTTCAAGGAAATCCAGCGTGACCTGGGTTTCCGGGCGCCGGACCACGGTTGCCTCACCCCCTGGGCCGACCGCGGCGTGCTGCTGCTCAATGCCACGCTCACCGTCCAGCAGGGCATGGCCGGTGCGCACCAGGGCAAGGGCTGGGAAGGCTTTACCGATGCGGCCATCGACGCCCTCAACCGTGAGCGGGAAGGCCTGGTCTTCATGCTGTGGGGCTCGTATGCGCAGAAGAAGGGCCAGCTGATCGACGGCCGGCGGCATTGCGTTTTGCGCTCGGTGCACCCATCTCCTTTATCAGCGCACCGCGGCTTCATCGGCTGCGGGCACTTCTCGGCGGCCAACCAGTACCTGGAAAGCCGCGGCGAGCCGCCCATCGACTGGTCATTGCCGATGCGCTCGGAACTGGCCTGAAACGGGCCTTTCACGGCTGCTGAACCGCCGAAAACGCATAGTGGACCCTCCCCGAGGCCCCTGCTGGACAGGTGTCTCAAATTCCTGTACTATTCGGTACATCAAAGGTCCCGGAACCTTTCGGGGCCTTTAGCACTCGTAACACGTGAGTGCTAAGCTGATTCCCTCACAGGAGGTTCCGTCCATGTCTCAAGCTTTGGTGACCGCCAACCTGCCGGTGCCGAGTGTCGTCGGCAGCCTGGATGCCTATATCTCGGCGGTCCACCGTATTCCGGTGCTCAGCCAGGACGAGGAACAGGCGCTGTCGCGCCGTTACAACGAACAGGAAGATCTGGAGTCCGCCCGCAAGCTGGTGATGTCGCACCTGCGTTTCGTGGTGCACGTGGCCCGTGGCTACAGCGGTTATGGCCTGCAGATCGCCGACCTGATCCAGGAAGGCAATATCGGTCTGATGAAGGCCGTGAAGCGTTTCGACCCCGACCAGGGCGTTCGCCTGGTGAGCTTTGCGGTGCACTGGATCCGTGCCGAAATGCACGAGTTCATCCTGCGCAACTGGCGCATCGTCAAGGTCGCCACCACCAAGGCGCAGCGCAAGCTGTTCTTCAACCTGCGCAAGAGCAAGAAGCGCCTGGGCTGGATGAACGCCGAGGAAGTGCGCACGGTGGCGAAGGATCTGGGCGTGCCCGAAGCGACGGTGCGCGAGATGGAATCGCGTCTGTCCGGCCGTGACATCGGTTTCGAAGCCCCGGCGGATGCCGAGGACGATGCCAAGCCGGCACCGGAAGCGTTCCTGATCGACGATGGCGCCGACCCGTACGACAACGTGGCCGATGCCGACCAGGCCGACAACCAGCTCGATACGCTGTCGACCGCGCTGCAGAACCTGGATGAGCGCTCGCGCGACATCATCCAGCGCCGCTGGCTCAACGAAGACAAGGCCACGTTGCAGGATCTTGCGGACGAGTACGGCGTTTCCGCCGAACGCATCCGCCAGGTCGAGGCCAACGCCATGAAGAAGATGCGCGGGCTGTTCGCCGCCTGATCTTCGCTGTAGGCGTAAGATGACCAACGGCCCCTCCAGGGGCCGTTTGGCTTTGCAGGTCATGGCTGACCCGCTTTCCTTCTCAGGACTCTTGTTAGTCAGTGCTCCCATGCCCCGAGTGTTGGTCATCGAAGACGACGAAACGACGGCACGCGAAATCATCGCGGAGCTGAGCGTGCACGGCATGCTGGCCGAGTGGGTGGCCAACGGCCGCGACGGGCTGGCGCAGGCGCTGCAGGGCGATTACGACCTGATCACGCTCGATCGGATGCTGCCCGGCATGGACGGCATCGACGTGGTGGCCGAGTTGCGCCGCGCCGGCAGCGATGCGCCGGTGCTGATGATCAGCGCCCTGAGCGACGTGGACGAACGCGTGCGCGGCCTGCGTGCCGGCGGCGACGATTACCTCACCAAGCCCTTTGCGCCCGACGAGATGTCGGCGCGCGCGGAAGTGCTGCTGCGCCGTCGCCAGCCGCAATCCGTGCAGCGCTTGCGTGTGGCCGATCTCGAACTGGACTTGGTCAGCCACGTGGCCTATCGCGGCGGCCAGCCGCTTACCTTGCTGCCCACCGAATACCGCCTGCTCGAATTCCTGATGCGCAATTCGGGGCAGGTGCTCACCCGCACGATGATCTTCGAGACGGTGTGGGGTTTTCACTTCGACCCCGGCACCAACGTGATCGACGTACATATCGCGCGGCTGCGGCGAAAGATCGATGGCACCGGCCAGCCCGCGTTGATTCATACCGTGCGCGGCACCGGCTACATGCTCTCGGCCGCCAATGAAACTGCTCCGGTGGTGTCATGAACGAACGTCCCAATCGCTGGCATTCGACCACGTCGAGGCTGATCGTCATCTACGGCGCCCTGTTCGTCGTGTGGGGCGCGGTGCTGGTCGGCGTGATCCAGTGGGAAACCACGCGCTACCTCAACAATGTCATCGACCAGATGTTGCAGCAGCGCATGCATTACATCGAATCGACCGATCCGGCGAGGCTTGCCGCCACCGTGGATGCGGCCGCCGCCATAGATCCGCACGGCATCATGTCGGTGGGCCTGTTCGACAAGGACCACCAGCCGGTGGCCGGCAATATCGACCACTTGCCGACCTCGTTGCTGCGCGATGGCCAGGTGCATCTGCTCAAGCACGGCCTGCCGCGTCCCGACCGCGATGCGGAGCGCGTGCGCGCCCGCGGCCTGGCCGCGACGCTGCCGAACGGCGACATCCTGGTCATCGCCAAGGACATCAGCACCATCGATGGCATCGGCACGATCATTCGCCGCGCGCTGCTGTGGGGCATCTCGCTGACCATCATCCCGGGCCTGCTCGGTGGTTTCCTGTTGCGCCGTGGGCCGCAGCGGCGCATCCGCGAGCTGCAGCAGGCGACCGATCCGATTCGCCAGGGCGATCTGTCCAAGCGCTTGCCGATCAGCCGTCGCGAGGACGAGCTCGACCAGCTGGCCGGCATCGTCAACACGATGCTGGGCGAGATCGAGCGACTGATGAACGAAGTGAAGGGCGTGTGCGACAACATCGCGCACGACCTGCGTACGCCGCTGACGCGGTTGCGCGCGCGCCTGTATCGCACGCAGCAGCAGCTGGACGGCGAACCCGAGTCGGCCCTGGTGGAGTCGTGCATCGTCGATATCGACGAAGTGCTGACCCGCTTCCGCGCCTTGCTGCGCGTGTCGGAGCTGGAAGACCGCCATCGCGCCGCGTGCTTCGACGAAGTGGACGTGGGGCAGGTGCTGCGCCAGGTGCACGAGTTCTACGCGCCGGTGGCGGAGGATCGTGGGCAGTCGTTCGAGATCGAGATCCAGTCGCTGTCGCCGGTGCGTGCCGACGCGCACCTGCTGTTCGAAGCGCTGGCGAACCTGGTCGGCAACGCCATCAAGTTCACGCCGTCCGGCGGCAAGGTGAGCCTGCGCGCGAGCATGGACAAGCGCGGCCCGCGCGTGGACGTGATCGACAGCGGCCCCGGCATTCCCGCCGGCGAGCGCGATGCGGTGACGCGCCGCTTCTATCGCGGCGACAACAGCCGTACGACTGGTGGCTCCGGTTTGGGCCTGAGCATCGTCAGTGCGATCGTGCGTCTGCACGGCTATGCGCTCGACATCGGCGACGCCACCAGCAACGGTGCGCGTCTCACCTTGTATTGCTATCCGCTGGCGGCGGACGAAAAAGTGGGCACCTGCCTGTCGCGCTCCGTGCCGGAAGTCACGCCGATGACGGCGTGAGGCAGACGGCGCGGATGAAGAATTCTTCATCTGCTCGCTGACTCGCGCACTTTCCGCACCGCTTGTTTCCCCCACCGTCATTCCGGCGCAGGCCGGGATCCAGTTGCGTCGGTAGTTGGCTTTTGCCACAGGGCAGCCTGCGTGGGGCGGTTCGCGATGACCCGTTGCACCGCAACTGGATTCCGGCCTGCGCCGGAATGACGGTGAGGGGACGGGGGACGGTGAGAGGGTAGGCGGCGTTACGCGCGGGCAGGCGGACTTAAAGCAACATGAAATTATCTTCATGCCTCAGCCCCTATTGGTCGCATCGGGCTCATGAGAAAATTCGCTGCGACGCATCATTTCGCGCACGGAAATCCCCCGCATGCTTGGCATCGTCCGGATCGCGCTCACGCGGCCCTACACGTTTATTGTTTTCGCGCTGACCATTCTCATCTTTGGTGTGATGGCGGCGGCGCGCACGCCCACTGACATCTTTCCGGAGATCAACATCCCGGTGATTGCCGTGTCCTGGCAGTTCACCGGCATGACGCCCGACCAGATGTCCGGCCGCATGAACACGCCGTTCGAACGCGTGCTCACCACGACCGTCAACGACATCGAGCACATCGAGTCGGAGTCGATCAATGGCATGGGCATCACCAAGATCTTCTTCCAGCCGGGCGTGAACATCGCCACGGCGAATGCACAGGTCACCGCGATTGCGCAGACGATCCTGAAGCAGATGCCGGCCGGTGCCACGCCGCCGCTGATCGTCAACTACAACGCGTCCACCGTGCCGATCCTGCAGGTGGCGCTGTCGGGCAAGGGCTTGTCCGAGCAGCAGCTGGGCGACCTTGGCTTGAACCAGTTGCGTCCGCAGCTGGTGACGGTGCCGGGCGCGGCGATTCCCTATCCTTTCGGCGGCAAGACGCGCCAGGTGCAGCTGGACGTGGATCCGGCGGCGCTGCAGGCGCGCGGCCTGTCCACCCAGGATGTGGCGAACGCGCTGGCCAACCAGCAGCAGATCAGCCCGATCGGCACGCAGAAGATCGGCAAGTACGAATACGTGATGGAGCTGAACAACGCGGCCACCCACGTGGACGAACTGGAAGACCTGCCGGTCAAGATGGTCAACGGCACCACGATCTACGTGCGCGACGTGGCCCATGTGCGCGACGGCAATCCGCCGCAGACCAATATCGTGCATGTGGATGGCGTGCGTTCCACGCTGTTGTCGATCCTGAAGAACGGTTCCACTTCCACGCTCACCATCGTGGCGGGCGCGCGACAGAAGCTGGCGGAGATGAAGGATTCGCTGCCGGACAACCTGACGGCGACGCCGATCGGCGACCAGTCGGTGTTCGTGCGTGCGTCGATCGACGGCGTGGTGCGCGAAGGCATCATCGCCGCGGCGCTGACCAGCTTGATGATCCTGTTGTTCCTGGGCAGCTGGCGCTCGACGCTGATCATCACCACCTCGATTCCGCTGGCGGTGCTGGGCTCGGTGTTCACGCTGTCGGCCATCGGCCAGACGCTCAACATCATGACGCTGGGCGGCCTGGCGCTGGCGGTGGGCATCCTGGTGGACGAAGCCACGGTGACCATCGAGAACATCAACTGGCACCTGGAGCAGGGCAAGGACGTCATCACCGCGATCGTCGACGGTTCGGCGCAGATCATCGTGCCGGCGTTCGTCTCGCTGTGCTGCATCTGCATCGTGTTCGTGCCGATGTTCTTCCTGCCCGGCGTAGCACGCTACCTGTTCGTGCCGATGGCGGAGGCGGTGATCTTCGCGATGATCTTCTCCTTCATCCTGTCGCGCACGCTCGTGCTGACCATGGCGAAGTACCTGTTGCAGGCGCATCCGGCAACGGTGGACGAGCACGGCCAGCACATCGAGCAGCCGGCGCCGAAGACGATGCTGGGCCGTTTCCAGCAGGGCTTCGTCAATCGCTTCGAGACTTTCCGCGCAGGCTACAGCGGCGTGCTGAGTCTCGCGTTGGAGAACCGCAAGATCTTCGTGGTGGGCTTCCTCGCCTTCGTACTGTTGTCGTTCGCGCTGTTGCCGGGCCTCGGCAGCAACTTCTTCCCGGATGTGGACGGCGGCCAGATCCTGGTGCACGCCCGCGTGCCGGTGGGTACGCGCGTGGAGACCACGGCGGCGGAGTTCGCGGACATCCAGAAGGCCATTCGCCAGGTGATTCCGCCGGAGGAGCTCGAAGCGATGGTCGACAACATCGGCCAGTATTCCAGTTCGATCAACACGATCTACAACAACACCGGTGAAGTGGGCGAGTCGGACGGCGACATCCAGATCTCGCTGAAGGAAGACCATCATCCGAGCGCGGAATACGTGAAGATCCTGCGCGAGAAACTGCCGCGGCTGTTCCCGGGTACCACCTTCTCGTTCCCGCCGGCCGATATCGTCAGCCAGATCCTGAACTTCGGTTCGCCCGCGCCGATCGACTTGCAGATACGCGGCAGGAGCCTGGAGAAGAACTTCTCGTACGCCAACGAAGTGCTGAACAAGCTTCGCCAGATCCCGGGCGTGGTCGACGCACGACTGCAGCAATCGCAGGCACAGCCGGCCTTCCGGATCGACGTGGATCGCACGCGTGCGCAGCTGCTTGGCCTGACCGAAGCCGACGTGACGAGCAGCCTGATCGCGGATCTTTCCGGTACCGCGCAGGTGGCTCCGACCTACTGGCTCAATCCGGACAACAACGTCACCTACCCGATCTCGGCGCAGGTGCCGCAGTACTCGCTGGATTCGCTGGCGCAGTTGAACAACCTGCCCATCACGGCCAAGAACGGCGGCAATGCGCAGGTGCTGGGCGCGCTGGCGGACATCACCCGCACGCATCGCAACACTATCGTGAGCCAGTACAACATCACCTCGATGGTGGAGATCTACACCGCCATCCAGGGACGCGACCTGGGCGCCGTGGCCGGTGACATCCAGAAGGTGCTGGACGACACCAAGAAGGATCTGCCCAAGGGTGCGAGCGTCGCGCTGCTGGGCCAGGTGCAGACCATGCACGATGCCTACTCGGGCCTGCTGTTCGGCCTGCTCGGTTCGGCGGTGCTGGTGTACCTGCTGATCGTGGTGAACTTCCAGTCGTGGACCGACCCGTTCGTGATCATCACCGCCTTGCCCGCCGCGCTGGCCGGCATCGTGTGGATGCTGTTCGTCACCCATACCACCTTGTCGGTGCCGGCACTCACTGGCGCGATCATGTGCATGGGTGTGGCGACGGCAAACTCGGTGCTGGTGGTGAGCTTCTGCCGCGAGCGCCTGGCTGTCCATGGCGACGCCACGCTCGCCGCGCGCGAAGCAGGCTTCGTACGTTTCCGTCCGGTGCTGATGACCGCGCTGGCCATGATCATCGGCATGGTGCCGATGGCCCTTGGCCTTGGCGACGGCGGCGAGCAGAACGCGCCGCTGGGCCGCGCCGTGATCGGTGGCCTGCTGTTCGCCACCACGGCCACGCTGATCTTCGTTCCCGTCGTCTTTTCCATTGTGCATGCGCGCTACAAGCACGCGCCCGATTCGGCTGGTCATGCCGGAGAACCTGTCCATGTCTGAGCATCTGACTACTCTTCCCGAAGCCAAGCCCTCGCCGCGCCGCCTGCGCCTGGCAGCGGTGATCGCCGCCGCCGTGTTCGGCTCGATCGTGGTGATCGGCGTCGCTACCCGCATCTCCGATGCGCGCACCCTGCATCAGTGGACCGACGAGCAGGCGATCCCCACGGTGGTGATCTCCGAGCCCGAGTCCGCCAACGGCTCCTCGCCGCTGGAACTGCCGGCGCAGATGGACGCATTCACCAATGCGCCGATCTTCGCGCGCACCGGCGGCTATCTGAAGTCGTGGGACAAGGACATCGGTGCAGCGGTGAAGGCGGGCGATGTGCTCGGCACCATCGACACGCCCGATCTGGATCAGCAGCTGCTGCAGGGCCAGGCCGACCTGGCCACCGCCAAGGCCAATGCCGCGCTCGCCGCGACCACCGCCAAGCGCTGGCAGGTGCTGCGCCAGACCGATCCCGATTCGGTCTCGCAGCAGTCGGTGGACCAGTTCAACGGCGATCTGGCGGCCAAGCAGGCGCAGGTCAATGCGTCGCAGGCCAATCTCGATCGACTGAAGGCGCTGAAGTCGTACGCCAAGCTGGTGGCCCCGTTCGACGGCCGCGTGACGGCGCGCAACACCGACGTGGGTGCGCTGATTGCAGCGGATGCCAGCGGTACCGGCACGCCGTTGTTCACCGTTTCCGACACCAGCAAGCTGCGCGTCTATGTGCGCGTGCCGCAGGTGTATGCGCCAGCGATCCATCGTGGCGACGAGGCCACGCTGACGGTGCCGGAGTATCCGGGCAAGTCGTTCACCGCCAAGGTCGAAGCCGATGCGCGCGCGATCACGCCGACCTCCGGCACCACGCTGGTGCAGCTGCTGGTGGACAACCCCGACGGCAAGCTGCTGCCCAGCAGCTATGCGAGCGTGAGCTTCAAGATCGGTTCGGGTGCGCTGGGCCTGCGCCTGCCGGCCGAAGCGCTGATCTTCGACGAAAAGGGCCTGCACGTCGCCACGCTGGACGCGAGCGATCACGTGCACTTCAAGACGGTCACCATTCGTCGCGATTACGGCAAGACCATTGAAGTGGGCTCGGGCCTGGTGGCGAATGATCGCGTGATCATCAACCCGCCGGACGGCCTGGCCGACGGCGACGAAGTGCGCATTGCCAAGAACCCGCAGCAGGCGGCCAAGCCCCATGACAAAGCCTAAAAGCATCGCCGCCACCATTGCGGCCACGCTGGCGCTGGGCGCGTGCTCGCTGGCGCCGACGTACAAGCCGCCGGAAGCGCCGGTGGCCGAGCACTACCAGTCCGCCGGTCCCTGGACCACGGCGCAGCCGTCCGATCAGCTGCCGCGCGAAGGTTGGTGGAAGCTCTACGGCGACGAGCGCCTCAACGGTCTCGAGCAGCAGCTGCTCGACCACAACGCCGATCTCGCCGCCGCATTCGCAAGCTACCAGCAGTCGCGCGATTTCCTTGCGCAGGTGCGCGCCGACCTGTTTCCGCAGGTGTCGGTGGGTGCCGGTGCGCAGCGTGATCGCGCTTCGCTGACCTCGCCGCTGCACGGCGTCACCTCGCCCAAGTACTACGACCTGTACTCCGCGCAGGCGCAGGCATCGTACGAAGTGGACCTGTGGGGCCGCGTGCGCGACAACGTGGCGGCCGGCCGTGCCTCGATGCAGGCCTCGGCGGCGGATCTCGCCTCGGTGCGCCTGAGTCTCGAAGCCTCGCTCGCCGACAGCTATCTGCAGCTGTTGGGCGTGGATCGGCAGATCGACCTGCTGCAGAGCACGGTCGATGCCTACCAGCGTGCCTTGCAGCTCACCACGACGCTGCACGCCGGCGGCGCGGTGTCGGGTCTCGATGTGGATCGTGCGCAGACGCAGTTGTCCGCCACGCGTTCGCAACTGTCGCAGACCAAGGCGCAGCGCGACCTGCTGCAGCATGCCATCGCGGTACTGGTGGGGCAGCCCGCTTCCAGTTTCACGCTGGAGGCGAAGACCGACCTGCCGAACCTGCCGGTGATCCCGACCGGTTTGCCGTCGACCTTGCTTGAGCGTCGCCCCGACATTGCCGCCGCCGAGCGCCGCACCGCGGAAGCGAATGCGCAGATCGGCGTGGCCCGTTCCGCGTTCTTTCCGGCGCTTACGCTGGGCGCCAACGGCGGTTACACCAGCGGTGCCTGGGGCAACCTGCTGACGGCGCCGAGTCAATTGTGGGCGCTGGGTCCGAATCTGCTGATGACCGTGTTCGATGGTGGCCGCCGTCGTGCGCAGGTAGCGTCGGCGCATGCGGCGTTCGACGAAGCCAGTGCGAATTATCGCGGCACGGTACTGAGTGCCTTCCAGCAAGTGGAAGACAACCAGTCGCTGCTGACCAACTTCGGCAATGCGCTGGTGGACCAGAACGACGCGACCAACGCGGCCGACAAGACGCTGAAGCTTTCCACCGCGCTGTACAAGCAGGGTGCCAACAGCTATCTCGACGTAGTGACGGCGCAGGTGGATTCGCTCAATGCGCATCTGGGCTTGCTGTCGCTGCAGACGAATCAGCTGCGGGCAAGCGTGCAGTTGGTGCGGGCGTTGGGCGGCGGATGGTCGGGCGATGAGATTGCGCCGGATCATCTGGCGGCGGATGCGAAGGCGCGCGGGATCAAGTAAGCCCGCGCGTTGATTGTAGGAGCGCACCCTGTGCGCGACTCGATCGGAGCGTAGAGGCAAGATCGTGTCGCGCACAGGGAGCGCTCCCACAGGCGGCTCCGCACAAAAAAAGCCCCGGTTTTCCGGGGCTTTTTGCATGAAGAACGGCGCGTACGATCAGCCGCCCAACTTCTCCGTCAGTATCTTCTCCAGCTTGCGCTGGTCTACGGCGAACTTGCGGATGCCGTCGGCCAGCTTGTCGGTGGCCATCGCATCTTCGTTGTGGCCCCAGCGGAACTGCGCTTCGGTGATCGGCGTGGGGGCTGGCTTGGTCGCGCCGGTGTCGTTGAGCGCACGCGGCAGCGACGAGGTGTCGTGGTCGAGCTTTTCCAGCAGGTCGGGGCTGATGGTGAGGCGGTCGCAGCCGGCGAGGGCCTGGATCTGGCCGACGTTGCGGAAGCTGGCTCCCATCACCACGGTCTTGAAGCCGTGTTCCTTGTACCAGGCGTAGATGCGGCGAACCGACTTCACGCCCGGATCGTCCTCAGGCGCATAGCTCTTGGTGTCGGTGTTGGCGACGTACCAGTCCATGATGCGGCCGACGAACGGCGAGATCAGGAATACACCGGCTTCCGCACAGGCCACTGCCTGTTCGAACGAGAACAGCAGGGTGAGGTTGCAGTTGATGCCGCGCTTCTCCAGCTGCTCCGCCGCGCGGATGCCTTCCCAGGTGGAGGCCAGCTTGATCAGGATGCGGTCGCGCTTCACGCCGTGTTCTTCGTACAGGCCCACCAGGCGCTCGGCCTTGGCGATGGAGGCATTCACGTCGAACGACAGGCGCGCATCCACTTCGGTGGAGACGCGGCCCGGCACGATGTCCAGGATCTTGCGACCCACCGCCACGGCGAGATGATCGCTGGCGTCGACCACCTGCTGTTCGCGCGTGTTGCTCTTGCCCTTGGCCCAGGCCACCGATTCGTCGATCAGCGGTCCGAACTTGGGATTTTCGATGGCCTTGAGCAACAGCGACGGATTGGTGGTGGCGTCCACCGGCTTCCAGCGGGCGATGGCTTCGAGATCGCCAGTATCGGCGACGACGGTGGTGTACTGGCGCAGTTGTTCGAGTTGGGAAGACACGGCGGTATCCGGGAAGGAAAAAGGAGATTCTCCACCTTACGGGCCGCGGGGCAAAGACGGTGTGTTCGTTCGCTCATCCGTGCCCGTCACAATGCGGGCGTGGCGCTGGTAGGTCCAATACGCCCAGGCCCAGTCCAGCATCACCACCAGGCGGTTGCGGAAGCCGATCAGGAAGGCGATGTGGGCGATCAGCCAGACCCACCAGGCCAGCAGGCCGGAGAGTTTCACGCGTCCGAACTGGGCCACCGCGGCCATGCGGCCGATGGTGGCGAGCGAACCGTCGTCGCGATAGCGGAAGGGCGGGGTGCCCGTCTCGCCGCGCCAGTGCGCCTTGAGTGCGAGGGCGGCGTGGCGTCCCATTTGCTTGGCCGCGGGCGCGACGCCAGGCACGGGTCTGCCGTCGGCCTGCTGCACGCTCGCCAGGTCGCCGATCACGAAGACCTCCGGATGCCCGGGCAGGCTGAGATCGGGCGAGACCTGCACGCGTCCGGCGCGGTCCACCGGGGCGCCCAACCGGCGACCCAGCGGTGAAGCGGCGACACCGGCGGCCCACAGCACGGTGCGCGCGGGATACGGCGTATCGGCGAGCATCACGCCGTGCTCGTCGATGGCGGTGACGGCGGTATTCAGGCGCACCTGCACGCCAAGCTTTTCCAGCTGGCGACGGGCTTTTTCGGTGAGGTCGGGGGCGAACGCCGGCAGCAGTTTCGGTCCCGCTTCCACCAGCAGGATGTTGGCCTTGCGCGGATCGGCGCGGCGAAACTCGCGCGGCAACGTATGTCGTGCAATTTCCGCCAGCGTGCCGGCCAGTTCCACGCCGGTGGCGCCGCCTCCTACGACGACGAAGTTCAGCCACGCCTGCCGTTGCGCCGGATCTTCCTCGCGCTCGGCGCGTTCGAACGCAAGCAGCACGCGGCGGCGGATGGTGAAGGCATCCTCCAGCGTCTTCAGGCCCGGTGCGTAACGTTCCCACTCGTCGTGACCGAAGTAGGCGTGCGTGGCGCCGGTGGCGACGATCAAGGCGTCGTACGGCAGTTCGCCTTGCGCGAGATGCACGATGCGGCGCTCGAGATCGACGTCGAGTGCTTCGTCCATCAGCACGGTGACGTGCTTGTCCTTCTGCAGGATCTGGCGCAGCGGCGCGGCGATGGACGGTGCGGAAAGCCCCGCCGTGGCGACCTGATAGAGCAGCGGCTGGAACAGATGATGGTTGCGGCGGTCGATCAGCGTGACGCGCACATTCGCATCGGCCAGTTCGCGCGCGGCCGCGAGGCCACCGAAACCGCCGCCGAGAATGACGACATGGCGAAGGGAGTCTGACGTTGCGTTGCCTTCCATGTGATGCTCCTTGCAAAAGTGAGAATCATTGAAGGTCTCGTTCGTCGTCCGCGGTCAGTAGAGATCGATGGGATCGACGTCGAGCGACCAACGCACGCGGCGCGCCGAAGGCAGCGCCGACAATGCGGGATACCAAGGCCGCAGTGCGCCATGCAGCGCGCTGCGCGTATCAGCTTCGATCAACAGCTGGCCGCGATGGCGCCCCGCGCGCAGCGGCATCGGTGCGGGCATCGGCCCCGCCAGTTGCAGCGGCAAACCGGCGAGCGCCTGCGCCGCTTCGCCGAGAAACGCGTCCACATGGTCGCGCTGGTGTGCATCGGCACGCAACAACACCTGATGGCCGAAGGGCGGCAACTGTATGCTGCGACGCTCATCCAGCAAGCTGATGGCGGCTGCCGCATAGCCTTGCGCGAGCAACTGGCGCAGCAAGGGATGGTCGGGATGATGGGTCTGCAGCAGCACACGGCCTGGCTTTTTCGCGCGCCCGGCGCGGCCGGCGACTTGCACCACCAGTTGCGCCAGTCGTTCGCTGGCGCGGAAATCCACGCTGAGCAGGCCTTCATCCACGCCGACGATGGCCACCAGGGTGAGATTGGGAAGGTCGTGGCCCTTGGCCAGCATCTGTGTGCCGACCAGGATGGCGGGTTTGTCCTCGTGCAGGCCTTCCAGCAAATGCTCGAAGGCATCGCGGCGACGGGTGGTCTCGCGATCGATGCGCAGCACCGGCACGTCGGGAAACTGCGCGGTCAATGCTTCTTCGAGTCGCTCGGTGCCCTGTCCCTGCGGCTTGAGATCGGGCGCCGCGCACGACGGGCATTGTGCCGGCACGCGCGCGGTGGCATCGCAGTGATGGCAGATCAGCACGCGACGCCCTGCGTGCAACGTCATCGGGTGTTCGCAGCGCGGGCATTCCGCATGCCAGCCGCAGCTATAACAAAGCAGCACGGGTGCGTAGCCGCGGCGATTGCGGAACACCAGCACCTGTTCGCCGCGCGCCACGGTGTCGCCCACCGCGGCCAACAGGGCGGGGGACAAGCCGTGGTCGAGGCGTTGCGCGCGCATGTCGACGATCTGCACCTGCGGCGCGCGGATCGCGCCCGGACGTGCGCGCAGGTGCAAGGCGCGATAGCGTCCGGCCTGCACGTTCGCCAGCGATTCCAGCGACGGCGTGGCCGAACCGAGCACCACCGGAACGTTCAGTGCGCGGCCGCGCAGGATGGCCAGGTCGCGTGCGTGATAGCGGAAACCTTCCTGCTGCTTGTACGCGCTGTCGTGTTCCTCGTCGACCACGATCAGGCCGGCGTGCGGCAGCGGCGTGAAGATGGCCGAGCGCGTGCCCAGGATCACCTTCGCCTCGCCGGAGCGTGCCCGCAGCCAGGCACGCGCGCGATCACCCTCGGCGAGATTGGAATGCAGCACCTGCACGACGACGCCCAGGCGCTCGCGCAGGCGACGCACGGTCTGCGGCGCCAGTCCGATCTCCGGCACCAGCAGCAGGGCCTGCTTGCCTTGGGCGAGCACCTTTTCGATCAGCGCGAGATACACCTCGGTCTTGCCGCTGCCGGTGACGCCATCGAGCAGGAACGGCTGGAAACGCCCGAGGGATTCGCCGATCGCTTCGACTGCCTGCTGTTGCTCATCGCTCAGCGACGGCGCTTCGGTGACGCGCGGCGGCTCGATGGCCTGGGCCTGGGTGCGTTCGATCAATCCGGCCTGGTCGAGTCGACGGGCCGCGTCGCGCCAGCCGGGCAGCATCTCATGCAGCAGGTCGGCCGTTTGCGGTCCGCGCGCCAGCGCGTCGAGCAGCGCACGGCTGCCGCCACGACGGCTTCCCGCGTCGAGCGCACTGCGGCCGGCGGCGGTGAGCGCCCAGGCTTCTTCGTGCAAGTCGGGAAGCGGGCGCTCTTCGCGCAAGGCCAGCGGCAGCGCGTTGGCGTACGCCTCGCCAGGTGCGCCCAGCCAATAGTCGGCGGCGCGGGCGAGGGTGGCCATCAATTCGGCGTCGAGCAGGGGAGCGTCATCGAGCACCTGCAGCACACGCTTGAGTCGGGCGTTGCCCACGGCGGATTCCACTTGGGCTTCCACCACCACGCCCACCGCCTTGCCCTTGCCGAACGGCACCAGCACACGGCTGCCCGGCACCGCTTCGCCACTGGCCGGCGGCAGGTAGTCGAACAGGGTGGGCAGGGGAACCGGCAGGGCGACGCGAAGGACAGCGGGCATGGATACCTCTCGGTACGACAGTGTAACCGGGCCGTTCCACCCTGCGGGATTCCAGCCGGGTGAAATGGTCCGCGAGGGGGTTTGGCGGGCCGCTCGGCGGCTTGGAGGTGGTTGCTGCCCTGTCATCTAGGAAAGGGTGCTAAGTGACTCTTGGCAGGGGGCTTTTGGCGTTATCCACAAGGTCTGTGGATAACTCTGTGGATGGTCCGTTGAGGGAGGCCTCTAAGGCGCATGAAAACGCCCTTCCGTACGCGCTGTTCAAGTTTTAGCCAGCCCAAAAACACCCATAAATACAGTGACTTGAATTTGCTGCTTGGCTAGTGTTCATGCAACTGCCACAGGCCGGAGACCTGTCTTGACAGTCATGTGACGCTGTGCAAAACCCCGCTCGAATGCGCTTTCAGGCTGTCCCGAAACGGCGCCGCTGCGCGATTTGTGTGTGATTTGTGTCACAGAAGGCGAGCGCCGTGGTGGGTCAGTTCATCATGCCCAGCACGGCGGCAAAGGCGAGCGCGAAACAGGCCAGGAAGGTGTAGCACCAGCCCACGAACAGGTACTTCACCCAGGTCATGAACCAGCCCTGCCGGTAGACCCGCTTCTGCATCAGCAGCAGGTAGATCAGCGACCAGACCCATAGGGCCCATAGCAGCGTGCGCAGGGGGATGTTCAACCAGGCGGCATGCGGTACCAGCCAGCCGTGCAGCATGTAGATCAGCATGCCCAGCAGCAGGCTCAGGAATAGGAAGGCGTGGCTATGCAGCGCCACGATCAGGTGTTCCATGTAGAGCCGGCGCTTGAAGATGTAGGTGATCTTCAGCAGCAGGGCGAACAGCGGCATCAGCACGAACATGGTCTGCGGCAACACGTGGAATACCGAGGCCACGATGCGCTCCTGCGCTTCCTGGCCTTGCTCGCCGCCGTTCATGACGGCGCGGACGTTGCTCTGCGCGCGCGCCATCGAGCGGTTGAAGCTGTGGTTGAGCGATTGCGGCAACCACGCTATCTCGATGGCGGGCAGGTCGGTCAGGTTGCTATGCCCTTCGGTCGGGGCAGGCATCGGCAGCGCCTTCAGTTCCACCAGGCGGTGATTGGCGTGGTCGCGCTCGATCTCCACCAGCTTGTTGTATTTCTTCTTGCCGGTGCCCTGCTGATTGTGGGCCTTGAGCAATTCGTCGCTTGCCTGCGCGAAGTGCGCGCGCACGGCGTCGGGCGTAGTGTCCGCCGCGTATTGCGCCGTGCCTTGGCCCGATTCGTCGCCGAAGTGCAGGATGTCCATGCTGCCCACCACCAGGTGGCACATGAAGAACGCCAGCAGCGACAACACGAACATCAGGCGGAACGGCGCCACGTAGCGCTGGCGGCGGCCTGAGAAGTACTCGAGGGTGAGAAAGCCCGGTCGCAGGAACAGCGGCGGAAGCGTGTGGATCACGCGGCCGTCCACGTGCAGCACCATGTCCAGCGTGTCTTCCACCATGTGATGCATGGGGCGCAGCACGGTGTGGATGGACTGCCCGCATTCGTGGCAGAACTCACCCTGCATCGGCGCACTGCAATTGGCGCAATGCACGCCTTCGAACGACACGATTTCCTTCTTCATGCGCCTCCCCTAGCGGAATCAGCGGGCGATCTTGGCACAAGCCGCCTGCGCAGACAGCTGCCGTGGGCCTATTTGCATAAGGGCTGCAGGCCGATGCGCGACGCGGCTGCGCTAGAATGTGCGGCCCAGGAGTCTCTTATGCTGTCTTTCCGCCCCGATCGCGCCAGGGTGGCGCGCGAGGTGGGCGCCACGGTGCGTCTCGCCCTTCCCCTGATCGCCACGCAGCTCGCTGCGGTGGGTCCGAACTTCGTCGATGCCGTGCTTGCGGGGCATCTGAGCGCGCACGTGCAGGCGGCCGTCACCACCGCGGTGAGCATCTGGGCGCTGGCGCTGGTCAGCGGCCTGGGCATGATGATGGCGGTGCCGCCTTCGGTGGCCCAGCTCGATGGCGCCGGCCGGCGCCATGAAACCGGTGCGGTGTTCGTGCAGGCGATGTGGCTGGCCTGGGGCATGGGCATTGTGTTGTGGTTCCTGGTGCGCAACGCCACGCCGCTGCTCGGCTGGATCGGCGTGGTGCCGACGCTGCGCCACGACGTGACGCAATTCCTGCACGCCATCAGCTGGGCCGCGCCCGCGATGACCAGCTACTTCGCCATCCGCGGCCTCTCCGAAGGCCTGTCGATGACGCGGCCGTCGATGTATTTCAGCTTCGGCGGCCTGCTGGTGCTGGCGCCGCTGGGCTATGTGCTGATGTACGGCAAGCTCGGTCTGCCGGCGCTGGGTTCGCTCGGCAGCGGCATCGCCACCGCCACGGTGCTGTGGCTGGAGATGCTCGCGTTCCTGTGGTTCGTGATCAAGCATCCTGCCTATCGCGACGCGCATCTGCGCGCGGGCCTGGCGTGGCCCAAGCCCCACATGATCCTCGACCTGCTGAAGATCGGCGGACCGATGTCTATCACCTTGCTGGCCGAAGGTGGCTTGTTCGTGGCGGTGGCGCTGGCCATCGCGACGTTGGGCGAGACGGTGGTGGCCAGTCATCAGGTGGCGCTGAGCGTGGCCACGGTGGCGTTCATGGTGCCGCTGGGCCTGTCGATGGCGACCACCGTGCGCGTGGGCAATGCGGTGGGGCGCGGCGATGCCTCGGGCGTGCGCTACGCCGGACTGTGCGGCGTGGGCCTGGCGGTATGCGTGCAGACCGTGTCCTGCTCGCTGATGCTGACCCTGCCGCACGTCCTTGCGCGCATGTATACGCACGACGCCGCGGTGATTGCGTTGGCCGCGCAACTGATGGTGCTGGCGGGCCTGTTCCAGTTCTCCGACGGCATCCAGGTCACCTCCAACGGTGCGCTGCGTGGACTGAAGGACACCCGCGTGCCGATGGTGATCACCTTGTTCGCCTATTGGGGCGTGGGCATGCCGATCGGCTGGTGGCTCGCGTTCCGCCACGGCATGGGCGCGCGCGGCATGTGGTTCGGCCTGATCGCGGGCCTGACCATGGCGGCGGTCCTGCTGTTCACCCGCTTTTGCCGGAACGCCTTCCATGAGCGCTGGCGGCGTCCCGCCTGAGCAGGATCCGCGGGCTGTTCGCGCCGGGCACCCGTGCCGTTTGCCCACATGACCTGCGCCGCGTGAACAGCTACGCTGTCGTGGACATCCTGAGGAACTAGGCAATGACGGAGCGCCGCCCCAACGGCTTTTGGGCCTTTCTCTGCGTCCTCGGGCGCGGCATCAACATCGTCAGGCTGACCATCCTCAACCTGATCTTTTTTGCGTTCTTGTTCATCGTGCTGCTGGTGATGCTGGTCGGCTTTGCCGGCGCGCGTTCCGAGCACATCATCCAGAGCGACAGCGTGCTGGTCATCCAGCCCAAGGGCGAGCTGGTCGAGCAGTACAGCATCGAACCGATGCAGCGCGCGCTGGCCAGCCTGTCGGGCAATCCGCCCCGGCAGATCCAGTTGCGCGACCTGGTCGGCGTGATCGACGGCGCCGCCAAGGACGCGCGCATCACCCGCATCCTGCTCGAACCCAGTGAACTGCAAGGCGGCGGTTTCGCCGCACTGCGCGAAGTCGGTGCGGCGCTCGATCGCTTCCGCGCCGCCGGCAAGCCGGTGATCGTGTGGGCGCCCAGCCTGGACCAGGGCCAGTACTACCTCGCCGCGCATGCCGATCGCGTGCTGATCGATCCGCAGGGCGGGGTGATGATCACCGGCCTGGCGAACTACCGCCTGTTCTACAAGGACCTGCTCGACAAGCTGGGCGTGGACGTGCACCTGTTCCGCGTCGGCCAGTTCAAGAGCGCGGCCGAGCCGTACATCCTCGACCACGCTTCGCCCGAGTCGAAGGAAGCGGACAGCTTCTGGATGGGCGGCTTGTGGGATACCTACATCAACGAAGTCGCCAAGCTGCGCAAGCTCGATCCGGCCACGCTGCGGCTGAACATCGACACGCTGCCGGAGAAGATCGCCAGCGCGAAGGGCGACCTGGGCCAGCTGTCGCTCGACCAGCATCTGGTCGATGGCCTTGCCACGCCGGCCGAAGTGATCGCCATGATGCGCAAGGAAGGCGTGCCCGCCGGCAAGAAGGGCGACGGCTTCCGCCAGGTGTCCCTGCAGCGCTACGTGGCCACGCTTTCGGAGAACGGCTCGATGGCGCCGGGCGTGTCGATCGTGGTGGCCGAGGGTGAGATCTCCGGCGGCAAGCAGCCGCAGGGCACGGTGGGCGGCGACTCCACCGCTGCGCTGATTCGCGCCGCACGCGAAGACAAGCGCACCAAGGCGCTGGTGCTGCGGGTGAATTCGCCCGGTGGCGAGGTGTACGCCGCCGAGCAGGTGCGTCGCGAAGTGGCGCTGACCCGCCAAGCCGGCATTCCGGTGGTGGTATCGATGGGCAATGTGGCGGCCAGCGGCGGCTACTGGATTTCGATGAATGCCGATCGCATCTACGCCGAACCCAACACCATCACCGGCTCGATCGGCATCTTCGGCATGGTGCTTACCGTGCCGGGCACGTTGGACAAGCTTGGCGTGAAGAGCGACGGCGTGGGCACCAGCCCGCTGGCCGGTGCGTTCGATGCCACGCGTCCGCTCGACCCCAAGGTCGGCACGGTGATCCAGGCCACCATCGAAAAGGGCTACCGCGATTTCGTGGGCCAGGTGGCCAAGGCGCGCGGCAAGCCGTATGACGCCATCGATACGATTGCCCAGGGCCGCGTGTGGACGGGTCAGCAGGCGCTCGATCGCGGCCTGGTCGATCAGCTCGGTGGCCTGGGCGAAGCCATCGCCGACGCGGAACAGCGCGCCAAGCTCGGCAAGGACGCACCGGTGCGTTACGTGGAAGAACCGCTGAGCGGCTTCGGCCAGTTCCTGATCAGCCTCAACGAGAACGCCATGGTGCAGATGGGCCAGGCGTACGGCGTGCAGTTGCCGTCGTGGGTTGCGCACATCAGCGAGATGGCGCCCGAATTGAAACTGCTGCGCACCGCGCAGTCCGGTCGCCCGAACGTTTACGCCTATTGCTTCTGTTCGCCGCGCTGAGGCGCGGCAACGTCGCGGGCATCGAGCCGCTGCCGGTTTCCGGCGGCGGCTTTTTTTATACCTCGACGGCGTTATTCGATGGCGGCGCTGAAGTATTCGCCGTGGCGTTCCACGCACACGGGCATGCCGAAGGTGGCAGACAGCAGCGTGTCGGTAAGCACCTCGGCCTTGCTGCCTTGCTTTAGCAGACTGCCGTCGCGCAGCAATACCACCTGCTGGATCTCGGGAAGGATCTCCTCCACGTGATGTGTCACCAGCAACAGCGTGGTGCCATGACGGGCGAGGCCGCGCAGATTCTCGAGGAAACGCCGACGGCTCGCCATGTCCAGGCCGGCGCAGGGTTCGTCGAGCAGCAGGGCGCGAGGGCGATGCACCAGGGCACGTGCGATCAGCACACGGCGCGCCTCGCCGGTGGAAAGGCTGGCCATGCTGCGTCCGAGCAGATGGGTGGCGCCCGCCTGTTCCAGCGCTTCGTTGGTGCGTTCGCGCATGGATGGCGTGACACGGTGATCGAGTCCCAGCCGTTGCGCGGCGAAGAAACTCGACAGCACGGCTTCCGAGACCTCCAGCGTGGCATCGCTGGTGCAATCGTGCTGCAGGGACGGCGAGACGATACCCAGCAATCCACGCAGATCCGAAACATGCCAGCGGTCGCGACCGAACACGCGCATGGCGGCCTGGCCGTCCCTGCGTGCGAGCGGGTAGAGCTCGCGCGTGATCAGCCGCACCAGGGTGGATTTGCCCGCGCCGTTGGCGCCGAGGATGGCGGTGTGCTCGCCTGCGCCGATGCGCAGGCTGAAGCGATCGAGGATCAGTCGCTCGCCGCGCATCACGCTGGCATCGTCGATATCCAGCAGCGGTACGGCGGAGAATTCATCATGATGGACGTTCATGCCGGACACGATGCACGTCCAGACGTCCATTTGCCAAGTCCCGCCGTGGGCGGCATCTGCTTACTGCTCGGCGGCGTCGAGCTGTTGCTGTTGCTTCTTGGCTTGCTCGTCCACGGTTTTCTGCACGTCGGCGGCGCGCTGCTTGGCCTTCTCCATGTCGTCCCATGGCGTAGCGACGCGCGCGGTGCTGGCGGTGGCCGGCGCCGATTGCGGGGCTGGCGGCTTGCCGGAGCAGGCCGTGAGGCAGAGCAGGCACAGCAAGGGGGCGAGTCGATGCATGAGGGTTCTCGGAGGAGCGAGCAATCGTTCCTGCATGGTAGCGGGCAATGCTTGGCGGGAAACGTGGTGGCGTTCTAAGCTCTCCCCATGAACGCACGCATCGATGCCTGGCAGTTGCAGGGACACACGGCCTTGATCACCGGCGCCAGCAAGGGCATCGGCTACGCCACCGCCCGCGAACTGGCCTCCCTGGGCGCCAACCTGCTGCTGGTGGCGCGCGACGCCGACACCCTGGAGCAGGTGCGGGTCGAGTTGATGGACGATTTCCCCGGCATCGAGGTGCTGGCCTTCGGTGCCGACCTGGGCGAGCAGGAAGATCGGCTCGCGGTATTCGACTGGGTGGCCGATCTGGGCGCGCCGCTGTCGCTGCTGGTCAACAACGCGGGCGGCAATCAGCCGGCGCCGACGCTCGCCTATCGCGACGACGAATACCGCGCGATCTTCGAACTGAATCTGTTCTCGGCCTTCGAGATGTGCCGCCTGGCGCATCCGCAACTGGTGCAGCACGCGAACGCGGCCATTGTGAACGTTGGCTCGGTCTCGGGCGTAACTCATGTGCGCACCGGTTCGCCTTACGGCATGTCTAAAGCGGCGTTGCACCAGTTGACGCGCAATCTTGCGGCGGAGTGGGCGGCTGACGGCATTCGCGTCAATGCGGTGGCTCCTTGGTATATCCGCACGCAGCGTTCGGAGCCGGCGCTGGCGAACGATGAGTATCTGGACGAGGTGCTGGATCGCACACCGTTGCGGCGGATTGGTGAGCCGGAGGAGGTGGCGGCGGCGATCGCCTTTCTCTGCCTGCCGGCGGCCAGTTATGTCACGGGGCAGGTGTTGGCGGTGGATGGCGGGTTTCTCAATTACGGGTTTTAGGTGGTCAGCTCGTCCTTCCGGCGCCGGTCCCACTAGCCCGTCATCCCGGCGCAGGCCGGAGGCGCTTTTCAACAGCCGAATGGCTGGTCATCCAGTTTCGTCAGTCTTCGGTTGTTGCGATATCGCGACTTGGCTCGCCTGCCGCGGGCTTCCGTCCTCCTGCCGGCGACGCAAAGCTAGTCCCCTTTTCGGGAAGGCCGGGTCACTTTTCTTTGCTTGCCCAAAGAAAAGTAAGGCGGTCTCTAATATCAAGTGCAACACCCCTCTGGAGGTGATGCATGGGTCAGGACTACAACCATCTAAGCGCCGAAGAGCGAGGCGCGATCATGGTGGGCAAGGCACGTGGAGAGAGCGCCCGGCAGCTGGCGATGCTGCTGGGCCGGTCGCCCAGTACGATCTCACGGGAGCTGGCGCGTAACGGGCACCGCGAGCCGTCAGGCAGCCCTCGTCTGGGGCGCCCGACGCTCGGCTATGACGCTTGTCGTGCCGGCCATCGGGCCCGTCGCTTGGCCCATCAGGCACGCCGGCCGCGTAAATTGCATCGTGAGAGCGCCTTGTGGCGTCTGGTGCGCCATTTGTTGGCCCGGCGCTGGTCACCGCAAGAGGTCAGTCGCACACTGCGCCGACAGCATCCCGACGAGCCGGCCAAGCACGTGTCTCACGAGACGATTTACACCGCGATCTATGCCGCTCCGCGCGGGGAGCTGCGGCGAGGGCTGGTGGCACTGTTGCGCCAGCACAAGTGCGCGCGCCGCCCGCGCGGCCAAGGCGCCAATCGGCGCGGCCGCATGCACGATCTGCCAAGCATTCATGATCGACCGCCGGAGGCCAATGAACGCTTGTTGCCGGGCCACTGGGAAGGCGACTTCCTCAAAGGCGCACGCAATCAGTCGTCGGTAGGCGTGCTGGTGGATCGACGCACGTTGTTTCTGAAGCTGGTGAAGATGGAAGGGTGCGCGGCCGAGGATGCGCTCAAGGGCTTCAGCCGGGCGTTCGGTCCGTTACCGGCGACGCTGCGTCAAACGCTGACCTATGACCAGGGCAAGGAGATGGCGTTGTACAAGACGCTCTCCAAGCGCACGGGACTGGCGATTTACTTCGCCGATCCGCGCAGTCCCTGGCAGCGCGGCATCTGCGAGAACACCAACGGTTTGCTGCGTCAGTACCTCCCCAAAGGCACCGACCTGTCCGTGCATAGCCAACGCAAACTCGATGCGATTGCGCGGGAGATGAATCTGCGACCGCGGGCCACCCTGGACTACCACTGTCCGGCGGAGATGTTCATGCGTGCGCTGGGGCGCGATGATCTCGCCCAAGCGATCGATGATGCACTTCTAGATTGACACCGCCAACCAAAGAGAAGGGCCCCCCGGATGACGCGCCTTCCGGGCTTCGCCCTCCAGGTGCGCGGGTGGGTTGCGGGGTTTTTCGACAGGGCATCCTGCCCTGGCGAAAAACTGGCCCGCATCCATGCGGGCCACCCTTCGGGCTTTCCTCCACCCACCCGCCGCGTCATACGGGGACCCCTGAGAGCCAAGAGCCGAAGCCAAGAGCCATAGAGCCAAGAGCAGAGCCATAGAGCCAAGAGCAGAGCCAAGAGCTGGAGCGGAGGGCTGCAGATCTACTGTGGGAGCGCACCCTGTGCGCGACAAACCTACGGAGCGATACACCCCGGCGTGGCTGTCGCGCACAGGGTGCGCTCCCACAGACATAGGGAAGCGCTTTTCCACAGACGCTGGGGAAACCCTGGTAACAACCCTGTGGACAACTTGGCACACGCCTTGCGCAGCACCTACTTGCATGACATTGCGCAAACTTTGCTCAACACCCCTGCAACTGCGACCTCAGCTCCTGCTCGCGCCGCTCCAGCGGCGGCTGGTCGCTCTTGAATGCGCGGCGTAGCTTGTCGGCGTTGTCGTCGAACGCATCGCGCAGCGCGCGGCAGGTTTCCGCGCGGGTCAGCTCGCGGCATTGGTCCTGCACCCAGACGTAGTGGTTGGCGATGAGGCCGGGGGTGACGCGGCCGCGATTGAGTTCGGGCGCCGAGGCTCCGGCCGCGTTGCGGCCGCCGTAGACCTGCGACAGGGGCAACGCCGAGGCGCCGAGGATGCCGTAGGGAACTTGATAGGGTTGAGGATCACCGTTGTCGCTGGTGTACGGCTTGCCGTCGGTGGCGCGCACGCAGGCGAACATGCTGGGAAGCGTTGCGATGGGTTGCGGCGGTGGCGGGGAAGGCGCGGCCGGTGGCGTCGCCGTGGTGTCCATCGCTTCGGGCGGTGGTGGCGTCGCGGGCTGGGAGTCGTCGAGTTGCAGCACCTGCTGGCGCTGGTTGCCGCTGCAGGGTTTGTCCTGGAACGACAGCTTGCCGCTCGCATCCGTGCATTGATACGCCGTGCCTGCCAAGGCTGGAAGGCTCAGCACCAGCAGCAAAGCCAGGATGCATAAGCGGAGCATGTGACGTCTCCCTCAGCGCGTGGGCTTAGAACTCGGCGGCGTGTTCCTCGGCCGCGAAGCCGAGCGTGACCGCGCCTTCGCCCACATTGACCATGCCGGTGATGCTCATCGGCGCTTCCATCAATTCCACGCCGCATTCCTCGCACGCACTGCGCAGCGCGGCGTAACCCGGGAGCTTGGGCAGCTCGGCCAGATCGCCGCCGTAGCTCACGCACACGGCGGGTACCAGCAGGCCGGCATGCACGCGCTTGGCCGTGTAATTGAACAGCGTTTCCGCGCCGTGCTCGAAGCCGCGCACCTTGCCGACCGGACCGGTTTCGCCGCGATAGCCGCGCAGCAGCGGCTTGATGTCCAGTGCCGAGCCCAGCATGGCGCTGACCAGGCCCACGCTGCGGTCGCCCTTCTTCTTGGCGCGGGCACGCAGATAGTAGAGGTCGCGCGGCAGCATGTAGCCGTACGAATTATTGGAGATGTAAGTGAGCCGCTCGCGGATCGCCGCCGGCACTTCGCCGGCATTGATGAGGCGCGTGGCTTCCACGATGGCGGGACCTGAGCCGGCAAACAGCGTGCGCGTATCGATCACGCGCATCAGGAACGGACCGGTCTGGTTGTTCTTCTCGCGCACCTCGCGGTAGTTCTTCAGCACCGCGAAGCTGGCCTTGATCACGTGATCGTTGATGGCACTGCGGGTCGCCGTGATGGTGAGGCAGAACACGCAGTCCTGTTCCAGCACCAGCTTGTCGAGGAACAGCCGCTGCACGTCCTCGACGGAGCAGGGAATGGTTTCGGCGGAATGGCTGCGGCTGCCCAGCTTGCGATCCAGGAAGCGGTGCAGCTCCACCTGGTTGCGGTTGTCCATGAAGACTTCATCGTCGATGCGGATGGTGATGGGCATCACCGCGATGTTGTGCTTCTGCAGGAACGCCTGCGGCAGATCGCAGGCGGCATCGATCGCTAAACCCATCCGCATGATGGTTACTCCCCTATGGCAAGCGTCGCCAACATAGCACGCACCCCCGCAGGTGCCGACCCTGACCGTTGGGACAGGGCCAGCCATGCCCGCGCTTAGCGCAACTGGCGGTAGATGTCGGCGTCGAAGGCGTCCACCTGCACCACCGCATTGCGTGCTTCATCGGCCTCGCTCAGCGCATCGTATTCGGCCTGGCTGATGATGCCTGCCGCCAACGCGTGACGTCCCAGTTCCTCGCCGGCGGCGCGGTCCAACTGGCCGGCGCGGATCGCGTCGCGCAGTTTGGTTTCCACCGGCAACGCGCGCACGGCCTTGTCCAATGCGGCTTCCAACTGACCCAGCCCCGGCTCCTGCGGTCCGGGAACATGGATGTCGGCGGTGAGGTGGATGCGGGCCTCGCGGTCTTCCAGGATGGCCCGCGCCGCGCGCTGCCCCAGCCGATCCGACGGCGGCCGGAAGCGTGCGCCGAGCGGGAACACCAGCAGACGTGCGAATCCGGCCGCCACGCCCGAGGGCAGGTTGTCCAGCACGCCGCGCAAGGCCTCCTGCGTGCGATACAGCGCCAGCGCCACGCCCCAGCGCGCGAGGTCGTAGTGCGAGGCGAGCTTGGGGCCGTCGTGATAACGCTTGAGCGTGGCCGCGGCGAGGTATTGCCAGGCCAGCGCATCGGCGAGTCGGCCGGAGATTTTCTCGCGGCGCTTCAGCGAGCCGCCCAGCGTGGCCATGCAGGTGTCGGAGACCAGCGCGAACGCCGAGGCAAAACGCGTGAGATGCTGGTACGAGCGGGCCAGCTCGCTGTCCGGTGCCTTGGCCAGGCGAGCCCCGGTGAGCGCCAGCAGCAGCGCGCGCACGCCGCGGGTGAACACGAAGTTGATGTAGCCGAACGTGCAAGTGTCGACCGCCTTGAGGTCGTTCGCGGCAATCGCGTTGATCAGCTTCTGCACCCACGGATGGCAGCGAATGGCCCCTTGTCCGTAGATGATCATCGAGCGCGTGAGGATGTTGGCGCCTTCCACGGTGATGCCGATGGGCACGGACATCCACATATGGGAAAGCGCATTGCGCGGCCCGCGTTGAATGGCGGCACCGGCGCGTATGTCCATCGCATCGCTCACCACTTCGCGCATGGCATCGGTGAGATAGGCCTTGGCGATCGAGCCGAGCACCGCCGGCTTTTCGCCTGCATCGAGCGCGCCGCAGGTCAGCGTGCGCGTGGCCGTCATCAGGTAGGTGAGGCCGGCGATGCGCGCCAGCGGTTCCTCGATGCCCTCGAAGCGACCGATCGGCGTATCGAACTGCTCGCGCACCGTGGCGTACGCGCCGCAGATGCGCGTGGCCATCTGCGCGGCGCCCACGGCAAGCGCGGGCAGCGAAATGGAGCGGCCCGCCGCGAGGCTCTCCATCAACATGCGCCAGCCGTGTCCCGCCTGTTCGACGCCGCCGATGATGGCGTCGATCGGCACGAATACATCATGTCCCTCGGTAGGCCCGTTCGCGAACGGCACGCCCATCGGATCGTGGTGTTGGCCGATGACGACGCCCGGCAGGTCGCGGGCGATCAGCGCGCAGGTGATGCCGCGATCCTCGGCGCCGCCCAGCAAGCCGTGCGGATCTTTCAGCCGGAAGGCCAGCCCGATCAGGGTCGCCACCGGGGCCAGCGTGATGTATCGCTTGTTCCAGTTGAGGCGCAGGCCGAGCACTCGCTGGCCGTCCCATTCGCCCCATTCGACGATGCCTTCGGACTGCGTGGCCGCCGCATCGGAACCGGCTTCGGGTCCGGTGAGCGCGAAGCAGGGCACCTCGCGGCCATCGGCCAGTCGCGGCAGATAGCGCTGCTTCTGTTCCTCGGTGCCGTAGTGCAGCAGCAGCTCGCCCGGGCCGAGCGAGTTGGGCACCATCACGGTCACCGCCGC
The DNA here is from genome assembly GCF_049913195.1 of Dyella kyungheensis. Classification (GTDB taxonomy): domain Bacteria; phylum Pseudomonadota; class Gammaproteobacteria; order Xanthomonadales; family Rhodanobacteraceae; genus Dyella; species Dyella kyungheensis. Next base: position 870,671 of record NZ_CP183983.1, read on the forward strand.
GGCGACCGAGCGCGTGGCAATGCGCGTGACCACGCGGGAGTGGCCGATCTCGGACATGCCCAGGCCGCCATAGCTCTCGGGCAGCACCATGCCGAAGAAACGCTCGCGCTTGATGAACTCCCATACCTCGGGCGGCAGGTCGCGCTGCTGCTCCACCTGCCAATCGTCGAGCATGGCGCATAGCTGGGTCACCGGCCCGTCCATGAACGCCTGTTCGCGCTCGCTCAGCGGCTTGCATTCGAAGCGCAGCAGGTAGTCCCAGTCGGGCATGCCGGAAAAGATCTGCGCATCCCACCACACCGTGCCCGCTTCGAGCGCGATGCGTTCGGTCTCGCCCAGCCGCGGCATCACCTTGCCCAGCGTCGGCAGCAGGGTGCGCGCAAACAGTGCCCGGCGCAGCGGCGGCCAACCTGTTACCAGTGCAACCAACGCTGTGGCAATTAGCAGTCCATATAGAAGGAGTGGCGAATCGACCCCGCGCACCATCCAGGTGAGGAACAGCACCGCCAGTGCCAGGACCCAGGCCAGCCATCCGCGTCCCGCAAAGGCAAAGCCGAAAAAGACCACGAGAGCGACGATCCAACCGAGCAGCAGCATGGGGTTCTCCTGGGGATGACCCATCGTGGGGAGGCAGGGCTCAAGAAAATGACAACGAATTGCTCAGCAAGTGGCCCCGACCCGTTAAGATGTCGCCACTGATCTGGCATCTTGCCGGCGTGGCGTCGCCGGTAACGCGTGAGGGAACCCACCTTGCGCCGACCTCAAGGGGTCTCAATGAAAGACAAGCAGGAGATCGTCTCCAACTGGCTGCCGCGTTATACCGGCACGCCTGTGGAGGAGTTTGGCCAGCACATTCTGCTGACCAATTTCGGACATTACGTAGACCTCTTCGCCGAGTGGCATGGCGTGGAAGTGCGCGGCCGCGACCGGCCCATGCCCAACGCCACCGCCGACGGCATCACCCTGATCAACTTCGGCATGGGCAGCCCCAACGCGGCCACCGTGATGGATCTGCTCAGCGCCATCCAGCCCAAGGCCGCGCTGTTCCTGGGCAAGTGCGGCGGCCTCAAGAAGAAGAACGCCATCGGCGACCTGGTGCTGCCGATCGCGGCGATCCGCGGCGAGGGCACGTCCAACGACTATCTGTTGCCGGAGGTACCGGCGTTGCCGGCATTCCAGCTGCAGCGCGGCGTGTCGACCATGATCCGCGACCTGGGCTACGACTACTGGACCGGCACGGTGTACACCACCAACCGCCGCGTCTGGGAGCACGACGACGCCTTCAAGGACTACCTGCGCCGTACCCGCTGCATGGCCATCGACATGGAAACGGCGACCATCTTCGCGGCGGGCTTCGCCAACAAGATCCCCTGTGGGGCCCTGCTGCTGGTCTCGGACCAGCCGATGATCCCCGAGGGCGTTAAGACGGAATTAAGCGACCGCAGCGTGACCACCCAGTTCGTGGAGCGCCACATCCGCATCGGCATCGAGGCACTGAAACTGGTGCGCCGCAGGGGACGCAGCGTCAAGCACCTGCGTTTCGAGAGCGACACCGGGGCGGAATGAAACACCGGCAAATCAGGGGCCTGGCGAGGCGCGATGCGGCTTGCCAGGCTTTTTTTCACCCTGACTTCACCCCGCTTGAACGATGTTCGTGGCGCCGCAGCAGAGGCTGACTGGCCGATTCAGTGCCCTCAGGGCCAGGGTGTTCCGCAAAAAAATACGATTGTTGTCGCGACAAGTTGTTTTTTTGTCGTATAGATTTTATTGACTATCTGTAAGTAAAGCGTGATAAATGCCGAGCGCTGTGGACTGCTCTTTTGTGGGTCTACGCCTAAGTTGTTTGGGTGACTCGGGCGCGGGTTTGAGGCGGGGAAATCTTTCAAACCCAGTCAATATAAATAATCGGGAGGGTGTTCTCATGAAGTTCGGGGAAAATAAACTGTGCACGTCGGTGCGCCTGGCGCTGTCGCTGGGCATGCTCACAGCTAGCGCCTACGGCACTGCAGCTTTCGCGCAGGATGCGCAGACCACTACGCCGGCACCGGCTGCCGACCAGTCCAAGAGCAAGACGCTCGAAACGGTCACCGTGACCGGTTCGCTGATTCGTCGTGTGGACGTCGAGACGGCCAGCCCGGTCGTGACCATCGACCGCGCCGCCATCCAGGCGACCGGCAAGGCGACGCTGGGCGACCTGATCCAGCAGCTGCCCGCGATGACCGGCGGCAACGTCAACCCGCAGACCAACAACGGTGGCGGCAGCGGCGTGTCCTCGATCAACCTGCGCGGTCTGGGTGCTCGCCGTACCTTGATCCTCGTGGATGGCCAGCGTCTGCTGAGCAAGGATCCGAACGCGATCCCGGTCGATGCCATCGAGCGCATCGAAGTGCTGCCGTCCGGTGCATCGGCCACCTACGGTTCGGACGCCATCGGCGGCGTCGTGAACTTCATCCTGCGTAAGAACTACCAGGGTGCCACCTTCACTGCGAATGTCGGCCAGTCCGACCGCAACGATGGTGAGCAGAGCGGTTATACGTTCACGTTCGGCCAGACGTCCGATAAGGGCAGCATCATGGCCGGCATCAGCTACAACAAGATGGACGGCGTGGTCTCGGCCAACCGCGACTTCTCCAAGAACGCGCTCAGCCTCTCCGGCTCGGTCGTCAGCGTGGGCGGTTCGTCCAGCACGCCGTATGGCCACATCCAGTTGCCTCCTGGGCTGGCCGGCAATTTCGGCGGCGGTGCGGGTTGCGCCTCGGGCTACATCACCTTGAACCCGGGTGGCAACTCGACGCAGGTCAACTCGTCGAACTACCACTGCTACGGTAATTCCGACAAGTACAACTACGCGACGGTCAACCTGATCATGACCCCGCAGGAACGTACTGGCGGCTTCATCAACGGTGACTATCACCTGGGTGATCACGTCACCGCGTACGTGAATGCCGTGTACGAGAAGACCTCGTCCAACTTCCAGCTCGCCCCCGCCGTGTACGGCACGGGTACAGGTGTGGTGGTGGCCGGTCCGGACCCGGTAACGGGTCTAGGCGCTAACGCCTTCAACACGTTCGGCCAGACTTTCCAGACTCCACGCCAGAGTCCGGATGACCTTGCCTTCGGTTCGCGTCTGACCACCGCCGGCAACCGTATTGCCTTCTCCGGTCGTCAGGACGCGCAGATCAACACGGGTTTCCGTGGTGATTTCAACGTCTTCGACAAGAACTGGAACTGGGACGTCGGCTTCAACTACGGTCATCAGAGCATTTCGCTCGCGACCACCGGCCTGCCCGACCAGAGCAAGCTGTACACCGGTCCTTCGACACTGAACCCCGATGGCACCGCCACGTGCCCCGCCGGCGTCGATCCTGTCGCCTGCCAGTTCAACCCGTTCGACATCCACTCGGCCGGCAGCATTGCGGCCATCCAGGCGGCCGCTGCCACCGCACCGTCCACACTGTACTCGCTCCAGAAAGTCTGGCATGCGGGCCTGAGCGGCGAGCTGTTCAGCCTGCCGGCCGGTGCCGTGCAGTTGGCCGGTGGTTTCGAGTACCGCAAGGACTACACCCACACCATCCCGTCGCCGCAATTGGTGATCGATCCGACCACCGGTAGCTGCGTACTGGGCAGCCAGTGCTTGAGCGCCGTGCAGGGTGGCTACACCACCAAGGATCTGTACGCGGAAACCTTCATCCCGGTCCTCGCCGGTCTGCCGGGCGTGCAGTCGCTGAACGTCACCATTGGCGATCGCTTCTCGCGCATCTCCGGTTTCGGCAGCACCAACAACTTCAAGTTCGCGGTCGAGTACAAGCCGATCGACGACCTGCTGTTGCGTGGCACGATGGAAGAAGTGTTCCGTGCACCGAACCTGACCGAGCTGTATTCGTCCGGTTCCGACGCGCCGCTGATCCACTCCGACCCGTGTACCGGTTACACCGGTGCACCTGCCGGTTCGCCGTTGGCGCTGGCTTGCGTGAACGTGCCGACCGATGGTTCGTTCGTCAACTCGTTCGTCGATTCGCGTACCCAGGCCGGTACCGTCACTTCCGGTGCTTATGTGGCCGGCGTGCCGATCAAGCCGGAGCACGGCAAGTCGTACGACTTCGGTCTGGTTTACAGCCCGTCGTACGTCCCGGGTCTGTCGACCACGATCGACTACTGGCGCGTGAACCTCAACGACACCATCACCACGGTGGGTCTGCAGAGCTTGCTCAACGTCTGCGCCGCCGGTGCCACGCAGTACTGCCGCTTCATCCAGCGCGATGCCACGGGCCAGATCTCGCCCGCGACGGTTGAGCCAATCACCAACCTCGGCACGATCAATACCGCGGGCATCGACTTCTCGGCCAACTACAAGCTGCCGCAGTTCTCGTTCGGCCAGATCAATCTCGGCATCAACGCCACGTATCTGAACTACTACAATCAGATCACGGCGCCGGGTGTTGCGGGTGCGGACATCTACAAGAACGCCGGTCACCTGTTGCCGTACGGTTCGGCCGCTTCGGCAGCCTGCCCGGACAACGCGGGTGTCTGCTTGTTCCCGCGCTGGCGCGGTCAGGCCTTCGCGGATTGGCAGGCCGGTGGTTGGAGTGCCCAGTGGCGCATGCGCTACATCGGTCGCTTCCAGAACGGTGCCGCGACGGGTTCGCCGCAGGATAGCTACCCGAACTTCGAGTCGGGCACTATCCTGAAGTACGGCGCGACGGTCTACAACGACGTGTCGATCGGCTACAACCTGGCCCCGATCAACACCCGTCTGGACTTCGGCGTGAACAACCTGTTCGACAAGCAGCCGCCTATGCTGTACGCGAACAACACGCTCAACGCCAACACCGACCCGAGCGACTTCGATCTGATGGGCCGCTACTGGTGGGCTCGCGTGACGGTCAAGTTCTAAGCGTGCGTTAAAGCGTTAACCTTAGGGCCGCGTGACAATTCACGCGGCCCTTTTTTGTGACCCTAATGACCTCAGTGCAAACCACACAGATAGCTGCCGCCCTTCAGGCCGGTGATCCCGGCCGCGCCGAACAATTGAGTCGCGCCGCCCTGGAGCAATTCCCGCAGGACGAAAACCTGCTGTTCCTGTTGGCGATCAGCCTGCATTTCCAGGAGCGCCCCCAGGAAGCCCTGCCGATCTATGCGCAACTGACCCGCTTGCAGCCCGGCAGCAGCGAGTACTGGAACAACTATGCGACGGCGCTGGCCGGAGCGGGCGAGCTGGACGCGGCCCACCAAGCCTATGCGCGGGCGGTCGAACTGAACCCCGACAACGTTCTGGCCCTGGCCCAGCTCGGCACGACGCTGATGCACAAGCGCGACTATCTGGCCGCGCGCGAGCTGCTGCTCGATGCTGTGCAGAAGCATCCCGAATCATGGCGCTTGCGTGTCGATGCGGCGCGCGCGTGCTGCCGCTGCCAGGACTACGAGGGCGCTTCGGATTTGCTTCGCTATTGGCGGCGCAGCGTGCCGTTGAACGACGACCAACTGCAGTTGGAGCTGGCGCAGGTACTGATCCAGAACAACGAGATTCCGGACGCGACCGATCTGCTCGAGGACTTGTTCGTCCGTTTGCCCGGCCACCCCGAAGTTCGCCTGCAGCTTGCGCATGTGTATGAGCGCCGCAATCGGTTGAATGACGCGGCATCGATCCTCGCCTATGTCATGCAAGGCGAGGCTGGAAGCTCCGCGGCCCAGCGCAACAAGGGCGCGCATATCCAGGCCACGCTCGCCATGCGCGGCAAAGAGCATGCGATGGCCAGGGACCTGCTGGCACAGGCAGGTCCCGAATCGGCAGCCGACTACGACCATTATTTCCAGCTCGCCTCGGCCTACGACAAACTGGGTGATACCCAGGCGGCCATGGATGCTCTGCGCGTTGCGCATGAACTGGAGACTGCCGAGCGTCGCTACGACTCGCCCGAGTTCTTCGCGCCCGACGCCGCCGCCATGCCCGTCAAGGCGCCTCGCGTCACCGCGGAGCAGTTCGAGCGCTGGCCCCAGTACATCGCGCCGGAGATGCAGGACTCGCCGATCTTCGTGGTCGGCTTTCCGCGCTCGGGCACGACCCTGCTCGAGCAGATGCTGGACGCGCATCCGTCACTGCAGTCGATGGACGAGAATCCGTTCTTCAATCGGCTTTCGGGCATCCTGGGCCAGCACGATCAACGCATCCTGGACGACCTCAGCGTGCTGCGGCAGTACGATTGCGACGAACTGCGCAAGCGCTACAACACCATGGTCGACGAGCGCATCAAGCGGGACTGGAACACCCGGCTGGTCGACAAGAATCCGTTGAACATGCTGTGGCTGCCGATCATGGTTCGCCTGTTCCCGGCATCGAAGTTCATCCTGGCCGTGCGTCATCCCTGCGATGTGATCCTGAGTTGCTACATGCAGAGCTTTCGCTCCAGCGCGCTTGCTGCCGCTGGCAGCACGCTCGAGCGCCTGGCGCATGCCTACGTACAGGTCATGCAGTCGTGGTTGAGCGATGTGAATGTACTGCAGCCGTCGGTGCTGGTATCGCGCTACGAAGACCTTGTCGACGATCCCGCGCGCCAGGCGGCGCGGATCGCGCAATTCCTGGAACTGGAGGATGCGTCGCCGATGCTGCAGTTCGACCGGCATGCGCGCAGCAAGGCTTATATCGGCACGCCCAGCTATGCGCAGGTGATCGAGCCGGTAAACCGCAAGGCGGTGGGGCGCTGGCAGAAGTACCGCAGCGAGATGGAACCGCTGCTGCCGATCCTCGAACCGATGCTCCGCCACTGGGGATACGACGCGTCAGGCACCTGACGCGTTGCCGACATCCGGAGCATTCAATATTCCGGGATGTCGAGCAGCTCCGGCAGATAGGGGGCGTAGTGGCGCCAACGACCCGCTGAATGCGTGTAGATGGGTTGGCGTGCCTGCCATGCGCTGGCGGTTGCGATGACACTCCCGGTGTCCATCGGTGGAGTTGCCGATTGCGATGGCACGCCCAGCCAATCGCACAGCGCGTTGACCGTCGTCTCCGGTTCGCCGACCAACTGCTCATAGGTGACGGTGCGAAACGCGTGCGGATAACGCGCCTGCCAATGCCCGGCCAGCTGGCGACAGCCCCGGATCACCGCGTTGATGTCCCCGAAGTCATAGGCATAGTCATGGGCTGGGTCATGGAACGACTGCGACCACAGGGAGAGTGCCGTATCGCGGGCGTTTCGCTGGCAATGGACAATCCGCGCGTGCGGCCATAGCGCCATGATCAGATCGACACGCAGCAGGTTGAGCGGCTGCTTGTCGATGATCCAGCCGGCGTCGCCGTCGTCCTGGCGCAGCTGCCGCGCCAACGCCTGTGCCGCTTCTTCGAGATCCTCGCGACGCAGGGGCGCCCTATGCGAAAGACGCTCCTCCCACACCTGCAGCCAGCCCAGCTCGCCGCGGTTGCGCACGCCGGCATGATCGGCGAGCCGTTTCGCCACGAGGGTGGTGCCGGAACGCGGCACGCCGACCACGAAGACGGGCGTCCAATTAGTCGGGGCCGGCAGACGGATGCTCGGCGGCGGCGCGGCCAGCCGTGCCTGGATGTTGCGTTTCCACAGCTTGCGCGACCAGCTGGCGTGCGCATGCCCCATGGCGTTCGCCTGGCGCAGATACGCCGCGGCGCTGGCGTAGTCGCCGACGTCGTCGCTGGCCTTGCCCAACGCAAACAGCGTTGATCGCCGTGTGTAGTCGGTGATTCCCGGATCCGCAAGCACGTCACGAAAGAACGAAAAATCCGCGTGGCTGGCGTTCTCGTAGCGCTGCAGCCCGGCCAGGCCAAGCGGGATGTTCCATTCGACGGCAGCAGGTTCCTGTGCCAGGGCGCGCGCATAGTGATCACGCGTCCGCTCGAAATGGCCGAGCTGGATGCCCAGCATGCCGGCGTAGGCGCGCAGACGTGGATCGTCGGCGCCCGCATCGATGGCATTTTCGCAGATCGCAAACGCTTCGTTCTGGCGTCCATAGTCGTCGAGCGTCTCGACCGCCCGGATGATGTCGGCGACATCGTGCTCGCCGTTCGCATATGCCGAAAGCAGAACCTGGCCGGCGGCCGTGAGGCGCCCATGTTCACGCAGAAACGAAGCGAGCAGAAAGGCCATGCCGACGTTGCCAGGATGTGCCGCCAACCCATCGCGCAGCAGCTGTTCTGCACGGAGGGACTCGCCGGTTTGCCACAGCAGTCCCGCCAATCCGAGCCTGATATCGCCCGAATCAGGAAAACGCGTCGCGGCTGCGTCGAATACGGCGAGCGCGCCCGCCATGTCCGAGCGCAGTGTCAGTGAGCGCCCCTGCGCCAGCCATTCGCTCTCCGGCTGCGACTCCAGCGCCGAGAGCAAAGCCAGCACCTCCCTGGAGGGCGTCGCGCCAGGCATCATTCGCTATAAGCCGGCAAACCCAGTGCGGCACGCAGCGGATTCAACAGGGCGCCATAGCGCTGCGAGCGCGCGGTGTCCTTTCGCATCGGCTGGCGCACTTGCGTGGCGCTGGGCGAACGCACCGTGCGCTGGTTTTCATGGAAGTTCACGCAGGCCTCCTCGAACGGCAATCCGCAGAACGCCAGCAATTGCCGGATATGCGGTTCCGGATCGGCCACCATCGCCTCATAGCTGTGTTCGCGCACATGCCCGGGATGCAGTGTCGCCAGCCGGGAGACATTCTGGTCGAAGTCGTGCCAGAAGCTGGCCAGTGCCTCGAAACTGCGGCTGTAGCCGCTGCTGGCATCCAGTGGCTGGCGATAGCAGGAGAAACAGGTCTCCAGCGGATCGCGCCGCACCACGACGATGCGCGCGCCCGGCAGCATGGCGCGGATCGCGCCGAGATAGATCCAGTTGTTCGGCAACTTGTCGGTGAACACGGGGCGCTCGCTGCGCCAGCGCGCCGTGCGTTCGAGATAGCGCTGGCCCAGTCGCTGCCAATCCGCGGGTGTCGCCTCGCGCGCCCATTGAGGAATCGGCTTGCCGCCGAGCCGCTGGGTTTCCTCGGCCAGCACTTGCGGGAGATCCGGCAATTCGCCCGCACCTTCCACTTGGGAATGCGAGGCGAGGATCTGCTCCACCAGGGTCGAGCCCGAACGCGGCAGGCTGACGATGAAGATCACCTCGCTGCCCAACGGAGCGGGGCTGCCGGCCGGTGGCGGCACGAAAGCATCGGCAACACTCTTCACGCCGACCGAGAAGCGTTTGGCGTCCCATGCCTGATAGCGTTGCGCGGTCGCATTGGCGGTGGTTAGGGCTTGCAGCGACTGTGCGTAGCTGCCCTCGTCGTCGAAGGCCTTGGCGAGCGCAAAACCGATCGCGATGCGGTCGTTCTCGTTCGCGTCCGGTCGCTTCAGTGCCGCCTGCATCTGCGCGATGTCGTTCGCATCGAAGCGCTGCGTGCGCAGATCCGCCAGCCCCCACCAGGCGAGTCCGAAGGTCGGCCGTACCGAGAGCAGGCGGCGATATTCCGCAGCGGCCGCTTCCACCTGTCCGCGCGTACGCAGCAGGTCGGCGAGCAGCGCGCGTGCGCCGATATGGTCGGGTGCCAGCGTCACCGCCCGCTGGAGTGCTTCCGTGGCCTCTTCGTTGCGCACCGACTTGGTGAGCATGACGCCGAGGTTGTACCAGGCCATCGCCAGCTTCGGATCGAGTTCGCAGGTGCGGCGCAGCGCGCGGATCGCGCCTTCGTAGTCGCCCGCCGTGCCCAGCAGCGAACCGAGCGTGTTGTGGTACAGCGCGTCCTGCGGACGCTGCACCAGCGCGTGCTGCATCAGGCGCACGGCGTCGTGGTGCTGTCCGCGCAGGCTGAGGATGCCCGCTTTCATGCGCAGGACTTCGGGATGGTTGGGGTACGCCGTGAGCACGCGTTCGAGCTGGCGGTCGGCCTCGTCGGCACGCCCGGCATCCAGCGCCTGCGCGGCGATCATCACTTGTTGGGTGGCCGTAGGTCCCAGCCCTTGCAGTCGCGAATTCATCAGTGGCCCAATCCGGGGAAGGACTACCGCGACGCGGCTTCCCGGTCACGGAAAAGCGCGCGCGGCCCGTCGAAACGCGTCTATTATGCCCATATGCGCCGTGGTGGGGACCGCGGTGCCGGATCGAATACATGATGTCGCAAGCGGCGGGAGCAACGATGAATAGTGGGGTGGGAGTGACGGTGTCGGCGCTGCGCGAGATGGCGCTCAACGGATTGCGACAGGGGGATGCAGCGCAGGCCGAGCAGTGCTTCGTGCGCTTGCTGGAGCAGCAGCCGGACGACGCCGAGGCCCTGCAGTTCGTGGCCAGCCGCCATCTGGTGCGGGGAGATGCCAGTCGCGCGCTGGTCATGCTGAGCGCGGCCGTGAAGGCGCATCCGGATCATCCGGACCTGCTGCATCAGCTTGGCGTGGTGCAGACCGTGGCAGGCGACCTGGCCGGCGCCGCCAGCAGCCTGCGGCGCTGTGTGGACATCGCGCCGAACATGTTCGTGGCGCGGCTGCGCCTTGGCATCACGCTGGAGCAGCTGGGCGACATGCATCGCGCCCTGCTGGCCTATTTCGGCGCCGTCAATGCCGCGCAGGCCGAAGGTCGCTGGATGAGCGACGCGACCACCGCTCCCGGCCTTCGCCAGTCGGTGCAGCACGCGATGCGGTTCATCGACGCGGGCCGACGCCGCACTTTCGACGCGGTGCTCGAGCCGCTGCGTGAGCGCCATGGACGCAGCGAGCTCGCGCGCGTGGAGGATTGTTTGGCCGTCTATCTGGGCGAGCGCCAGGCCCAGATGCCCGATCCCCGGCAACGACCGAAGTTCCTCTATTTCCCCGGCGTGCCCAGCCAACCGTACTACGGCAGAGAGCGCTTTCCCTGGCAGGCCGAACTGGAGGAGGCCACGGAGGTCATTCGCGAGGAACTGCTCTCCGTGCTGGCGGAAAACCAGCCGTTGCTGCCGTTTCTCGGGGAGCAAAGCGCGGAAGAACTGAAAGGTCATCTGCGTTCCTCGGGAACGCAACAGGCCGGCTGGGACGCTTACTTTTTCTACCGTCACGGCGACCGCTTCGACGAGCACCATCGTCGTTGCCCGCTTACGTCCGCGGTGCTGGAGCACGTCCCGCTGGTGCGCATCCGCGATCATGCGCCGGAGACGCTGTTCTCCGTGTTGCGTCCCGGTACCCACATCCTGCCGCACCGTGGCGTGACCAACACGCGACTGGTCACGCACTTGCCGCTGATCGTGCCGCCCGACTGTGCCATCAACGTGGGCGGCGAGCTGCACGAATGGCAGGAAGGCCGCTGCGTCTCGTTCGACGACACCTTCGAACACGAGGCATGGAATCGCAGCGACCGCACGCGCGTGGTGGTGATTCTGGACAGCTGGAACCCCGACCTGACCGAGGTCGAGCGCGTCGCCGTGACCGAACTGGTCGAGGCCATCGGCGATTTCAACCGGGCCAGTGAAGTGGCGGTGCCGATGGGCTGACACGCCCAGCTTGGCGGAGCGCTAACCGACGCTGGCCGCTTGGGTGTTGTCGTAGATCCTGCGGACGCGCGGGGAAGGGCGGGCGCGTACCGCCTGGCATTGCGCGCGCAGGTCCTCGTACGAAGCCAGGCGGCAGCGCAGCCAGCGCTGCATTTGCGGGCCGAACAGGCCGTCGACCTTGCGATCGGCCTCGCGGATCTGTCCCTGGATGGCCGACACCTTCCACGGTTCGTCGGACAGGTTGGCGATCGACTGCTGGCAGGCGTTGTCCAGCGGTGCGTCCGGCGGCAGATCGAGGAAGGCGCACAGGCGCGCCCATTCGATATCCGGCTGGCTCACCAGGTCCTCGAGGAACACGAAGTGGTGATTGGCCCGGCCGATGTGCTGGCTGTGGATGTCCATGGCGCGGTTCCAGCGGCGCGCCCAGTGCACGGTGCCGCCGCCGAAGGCCTCGTCGTTCTCGAAACGCAGGTAGACGTCGGCCAGCGAGGCCAGCACATCCATGCCTCGGCGCACGACGTGCACAAAGCGCGCGTCAGGCGCCAGCGCCTCGATCTCGGGGATATAGAGCAGGTGGTTGGGCGTCTTCTCCAGCCACATCGAGCGCCCGGCGGCCGCGGCGGAACGATCGAGCAGGGCCAGGAACCGCCCGGACAGGGTGCGCCAGTGGTAAGCGGAGGGCATCGGTGGGCGGGCGCCGGCCAGTTGCACGTGCAGCGCGGTGAAGACGTCGCGGATGTGGCGGCGGGTCAGGCCCAGCGATTGGCGCCAGCGGCGGCGGCGGGGCTGCACCCGGACATCGCCCCAGCGCCAGGCCAGATCGCCGTGCAACTGTTCGAAGAAGGCGGTTTCGGGCAGCGTATAGACAGCAGGATGTCGCGCCAGCAAAGCCTGGACGATGGTGGTCCCGGAACGTGGACAACCCACGACAAACGTTCGCCGCATGGCGCTGTCTCCCCCAAACAGTGGCCCGACCTACCGGCCAGTGACGGTGAATAACGCGTGATTTCGCGTTGCGTTGACCAAAAATACAGCTTCTCGTAAGGAAAAGGGACCGTTTGTCACATTTTTTTGCTGTACCGGCCCGAGCCGGGGCAGCCAAACCTGTCATTCTCTCGACGCCTCGACCCGGACCCGCCTCATGCACGCACTCACTTTCGACCGCTTTGGCCCTGCCGACGTGCTGCGCTGGACCGAGCGTCCCGACCCGCAGCCGGGCCCGGGCCAAGTGCTGGTGCGGATGCAGAGCGTCGGCCTGAACTTTGCCGACGTGTACCGGCGCAACGGCAACTACCACCTCAGCGGCACGGCGCCCTGGGTGTTGGGCTACGAAGGTACCGGCGTGGTCGAACTGCCGGTGGCCGGCGACAGCCAGTTCCCGGCGGGCAGGCGCGTGGGCTTCGCCGACATGGCTCATGCCAATGCCGAACTGGTGGCCGTGGATCGCGATCGCCTGATCCCGCTGCCGGACGATATCGATGCCGACACGGCTGCCGCCGTGCTGCTGCAAGGCCTGACCGCGCAATACCTCGTCTCGGACAGCTTCGTCGTGCGTGCCGGCGACGTGGCGGTGGTGCACGCGGCGGCCGGTGGCGTGGGCCTGCTGCTCGTGCAGATGCTCAAGGCGCTGGGCGCGGTGGTGCTGGGCATCGCGTCCAGCGAAAGCAAGCGCGACGCCGTGATCGCCGCGGGCGCCGATGTGGCCGTGGGTTACCAGGACTGGGTGGAAGCCACCCGCGCGCTCACCGGCGGGCATGGCGCGAACGTGGTCTACGATTCGGTCGGCCGGACCCTGGCGGACAGCCTTGCCGCTGCCCGCATCGGCGGCACCGTGGTGTTCTACGGCATGGCGGCGGGCGATCCGGACCCGGTCGATCCGCGCCTGCTGATGGATCGCTCGCTCACCTTGACCGGTGGCGACCTGTGGAATGTGCTCACCGGCCCGGAAGCGCGCCGCGAACGGGCGGCGGCGCTGTTCCAGCAGATCAGGCAGGGCACGCTGAAGCCGCAGATCGCTGCGCGCTTCCCGCTGCGCGAGGGTGCCGCTGCGCATGCCTTCCTGGAAAGCCGCGCGGCCATCGGCAAGGTGCTGCTTACGCTTTGAGCAGTGTCAGAAGCGCTCGCTGTCCTCGTTTTCCTGCACCGGCAGCACATGATGGAACACGCCGTAGTCGATGTGGCTGACGCCCTGTTCGTCGTCGTGCACCAGATCGAGGTAGCGGTGGTTCCAGCGCCACTCGCGATGACTCCATTGGCGCCGCGCCAGCATGGATTGCGAAGTGGTTTCGTCGATGCCTTCGATGCAGAGCATCAGCGTGGCTTCGGTACTGGCCAGTTCCTCGCGGCTCAGCCCGTGCAGCGGACTGCTCTCGTCGATGATGTGCATCAGGCTCCAGCTCAGCGTGAACACCGGATGCCGGTCGCGCATCAGCTTGAGGTCGTGGATACGCCGCAGGCGAAAACCTTCGGGTGAGGTTTCGCGCAGCAGCAGGTGCAGTTTGGCCGAGGCTTCGGCAATCACGTTCTGCCGTGCGTTGGCCGCGCGTATCATCAGCGTGTGCTTGCCATGCACCAGGTGAATCACCGGATGATCGGCAAACAGCATCTTGGCGCGCGGACGCGAAAAGCGCGAAAACACCAGGCCGGTGACCAGGGCGATGCTCAACATGCCGGCGAAGATCTCGGCCGTCGCCACGATGTGCGCGTACAGCGTCTGTGGGTGCATGTCGCCATAGCCCACGGTGGCCAGGGTTTCCACGCTGAAGAAGAAGGCGCCGGCGAAATTGCGCGGAAACTGGTTGGCGATGGCGTGGTCGCCCAGCTGGTAAAGCGCGGCGAACACGGTGTTGAGCGCCAGGAAACCGGCCGCCGCGAGCCCGAAAAAGGTCGGCCAGCGGATGGTCAGCGCGAAGTGGTAGATGTCGTCCCAGATGCGTTGCGTCAGGCCCTCGCTGACGAACGGGCGGCCACCGATCTGGATGGTGCGAGGGCGGTTGAGCCACTGTTGGAACCGAGCGCGCATGGAGCGATACCGAGCGGGTGAGGGGCGTGGCGATTCTATCGCGGCACGCGGGGATCACGCGGAGCGTGCGGCCTGCAGGTCGCGCCAGGTCAGGTACAGGCGCAGATCGAGTTCCTGCTGGTGATAGTCCGGCTGCATGTATTCGCACAACTGGTAGAACGCCTTGTTGTGCTCGGCCTCCTTCAGGTGCGCCAGTTCGTGCACCACGATCATCTTCAGGAATTCCGGCGGCGTATCGCGAAACAGCGCGGCGATGCGGATTTCCTTGCGCGCCTTCAGGCGGCTGCCGTGCACATGCGAAATGGCCGTGTGCAGGCCCAGCGCCTTGCCGATCACGTCCAGCTTGCTGTCGTACCACACGCGGTCGATGCCCGGCGCATTGCGCAGGTGTTGCTGGCGCAAGGCATTGGTATAGGCATACAGCGCCTTGTCGCTCTGCACCTCGTGGCGGCCGGGATGGCGCTTTTCCAGATACGCGCCGAGCTCGTCGCGTTCGATCAGCAGACGAACCTTGTCCAGCAGGGCCGGCGGATAACCGCCGAGGTACTTCAGTGCGGTCATGCCGCAGGCGGTTCGTCGTCGAAGCCGGTATAGCCTTCCGGGAACACCGGGGTGCCGTCCTCTTCCAGCGATTCGATCGCGGCGAGCGCCTTGTCGGCCGCTTCTTCAGCCTGCGCCTGCTCGCGGAAACTGCGGTTCTCGCAGATCGCGAAATACACCGGGAAACCGCTGCGTCCGCGGGGCGTGACCACGATGCAGGCGGTGAAGCGCGAACCCTCGGCAACCGCCGTGGTGTGGACCGAGTAGTGGTCGAAGAGGCGTTCGGTCATGTCGGTGTTCCACGGAGTAGGGTCGCCATTTTAACCGGGTGGCTGTGCCACCATGCGCGCCATGTCCATTTCCGTACCCCGGCTCGTCCTCGACACCAACGTCGCACTCGATCTTTTCGTGTTCCGCGACCCTGCCTGCGAGCGCCTCCGGGATGCGTTGCAGCGAGGCCTGGTGCAGGCGGTGGTGGACGAGCCCTGCCGCGCCGAATGGCTGGCGGTGCTGGAATACCCCCAGCTCGGCCTCGCCGAGGCGGCGCGCGGGCAGGCCATGGCGGCGTTCGATGGCGCCGTGGCGCGGTTGCCGGAAGCGGCCATGACGCCGCGCCCTGAAGTGAAGCTGCCGCGCTGCGCGGACCCGGACGACCAGAAATTCCTCGAGCTGGCGCTTGCGGCGGGGGCCCAATGCCTGCTCAGCAAGGACAAGGCGCTGCTGCAGCTCGCCCGGCGTACGGCGCGCGAGGGCTGGTTCCGCATCCTCGCTCCGTCGGCATGGGAACCGCCGGTAGGCTAGGCGTACGCTTCACAACCGATTGATCGCACATTGGCGATGCTGATCGTCCAAACATGGAGTCCGGCGATGAAGATCATGCAGAGCGCGGCAGGTGCAGTGTGGGTGGCCTTGGGCTTGGTGGCGCTGACCGGCTGCGGCGTGACCAACGACCATGACAAGGTGATCAAGGACGTGGTGTCCAATCGCCAGTTCCTCTACCAGGCGCCGGGCGATGGCACGGCCACGCTGCAGATCGTGCGCAGCAACGGTTACTTCGGCGCCGGTTGCTCCAGCCAGGTGCTGGTCGACGACAAGTTCGCCGCGCAGCTGGAAACCGGCGAGCAGGCCACGTTCTATCTGCCCAGCGGGGCGCACACGGTAGCGCTGCGCAACTCCGGCGCGTGCCACCAGGCCGATGACAATGCACACGTCGAGACCAACCTGGCCGCCGGTGAAACCGCGCTGGTGGAAGTGAACAAGTGGGGATCGTCGCTGTCGCTGGCCAAGCGCTGAGCGATGGTGTGAACAGGCGAGCAGAGGAGGGCGTCATGCTCGATCAAGTCTTCATCCACTGCCCCTACTGCGGCGAGGCCATCGAAATACTCGTCGATGGCTCCGCCGACAGCCAGCACTACATCGAGGACTGCCAGGTCTGCTGCCGTCCCATCAACATCAGTGTGAGCTTCGATGAGGATGGCGACCCGTTGGTCAGTGTCGCCTCCGAAAACGAAGGCTGAAACGACAGAGACCTTGAACAGGCTCTTAGGCCAGGGCGGACGAATCGATCACGCTCACGCCGAGGTTCTCGAAGCGAAGCAGCGTGGGGATATCCGTTTCCGGTGACACCGGGCGCGTGAGATCCCACAGCACGTGTGTGCGATAGCCCAGCTCCACCGCGTCCTGCGCAGTCCACAGCACGCAGACATCGCGCGCCAGCCCGCAGACATACACCTCGTCCACGCCTTGCTCGCGCAACCAGCCATCCAGTGCGGTGGTCGGGCGCTTGCCGCGCGGGCCGTGGTTCTCGCGAAAGCCGCTGTACGAATCCACGCAGGGATCGTCGCCCTTGCGGATCACCGTATCCACCTGCGACCAATCGATCGACGGGTGCAGCGCCGCCCCCGGCGTCTCCTGCACGCAGTGCGGCGGCCATAGCGTTTGCGCATGACCGTAGAGCGGAATGCGGTCGAACGGCTCGCGCCCGGGGTGCGAGGTGGCGAACGAGATATGGCCGGCCGGGTGCCAGTCCTGGGTGGCCACGACGTGATCGAACACGTTCCGCTTCAGCAGTTGGTCGATGCCGGGGACGATGGCGTCCCCTTCGTGGCAGGCGAGCGCGCCACCGGGCATGAAGTCCGGCTGGACGTCGACCAGGATGAGGGCGGCGCGGCTACGGATAGCTGGCTTCATGGGGCTGGGCTCATGGACATGGGCGCATGGTCGCGTCAGGTTTCGTAAAAGGTTGCGCCGGAAAGTCTAGTCGGCCGGAGGGAGTTGTGGTGTGACGCGTTCGACGAGTGATTTGTCAGGCATAGACAGCGTTCAGAGTAGGAAATTTCCTGCAGCAGACCCGCCCGAAGCCCAGTCGCGGCGCCGTCGCAGGCATAATGAGCTCCAGCCAATCAGCGGAACAGCGCATGTTTTTCGACCAGTCGTGGATGGGGTACGGCATCGTGGGTGCGCTGGAGGCCGGCGCCATTGCCCTGGTCATCGGCCTGGTCGCGTTCGTGCTGCTGCATCTGTTCGGCCGCAGCCAAGGCTGGGGCCTGGGCATCGAGGTCGGCTGGGCCTGCCTGGGCGGCGTGATCCTGGCCGGCGGCAGCGATATGTGGAACCTGGTCTATTTCAACTACGGCCGCGTGCAGTCGCTGCAGCTGTTGAAGGTGCGGCTGGCCGAGGTGCATGACCCGGACAACTTGGGCGCGCGTGTGTTCTTCGAATTCGTCGGCGTCGCCGTGGGCGTCTTCATTGGCTGGCTGCTGGTCTCGCGGCGACGTTCCTCCCTGTAACGCGCGTCGCCGGCGTTCCCCCTTCTGCGCCGACGACTTCTGCGAATCGATTCCTCCCCCGATGTTGGATCCATGACTACTCACGTTGAACCGGGCGACAGCGGCACGCCGTTGACCCTGCGCATCGTCCAGATCGTGCTCTTCACCTTCCTGGCCTATCTGGTGATCGGCATGCAGCTGGCGGTGCTGCCGCCGTTCGTGCACGACGACCTGGGCTTCGGCGCGGTGCTCGCCGGCCTGGTGATCAGCACGCAATATGTGGCCACTTTGTTGAGCCGCGGCTTTGCCGGGCGTACCTCCGACACGGCGGGTCCCAAGCGCGCAGCGCTGATCGGCCTGCTGGCCTGCGCGGTGAGCGGCCTGCTGATGATCGCTGCCGCCTTGCTGCGCGAATCGCGCATCGCCTCGGTGGGCGTGATGCTGGTGGCGCGGCTGGCACTCGGCATGGGCGAAAGCTGCGTGGCCACCGGCTGCATCATGTGGGGCATCGGTCGCGTGGGGGCGGAGCACACCGCCAAGGTGATCTCGTGGAACGGCATCGCCACCTATGGCGCGCTGGCGGTGGGCGCGCCGCTCGGCGTGGTGCTGACCCATGCGGCGGGCTTCGCCAGCATCGGCGTGGCAGCGGTGGCATTGATGCTGCTGGCGCTGCTGCTGGCCTGGCGTCGTCCCGCCGTCCGTGTCGAAGGCGGCGAACGCATGCCGATGCATCATGTGTTCGGGCGCGTGGCGCCGTACGGCATGGGGTTGGCGCTCGGCTCGGTGGGCTTCGGCGTCATCGCCACCTTCATCACGTTGTACTACGCGAGCCAGGGCTGGGCCGGCGCCGCGCCCACGCTCAGCGTGTTCGGCGTGTGCTTCGTGGGCGTGCGGCTGGTGCTGGGCTGGACCATCGCCTACTTCGGCGGTTATCGCACCGCGATGGTCTCGCTGTTGGTGGAATGCGCGGGCCTGATCGTGCTGGCGATGGCGAACCATCCTGGCGTGGCGATGCTGGGTGCGGCCCTGAGCGGCATCGGCTTTTCGCTGATCTTCCCGGCGCTGGGCGTGGTGGCGGTGGAGCGCGTCAGCGGCAGCAATCGGGGCGCCGCGTTGGCCGCGTACTCGGTGTTCATCGATGTGGCGCTCGGCGTCACCGGTCCTCTGGGCGGATGGATCGCCTCGGGCGGACGCTACGGGCCGATGTTCGTGGTGGCGGCCATGATGTCGCTCGCGGCGGTGGTGCTCACGGGTAGCCTCTATCTCGTCTACGGCAACAAGGCGAACGGCTAGAGCACCGGATCGAACAACCGTGCAACGTGCATGGCCAGCCGCCGCACATAGGACGCTTCCTCGTACTCCGCCACCGTGACTTCGTAGGCGTGTTCGAAGTCGTCGCACAGCATGGTTTCGACTTGATTGGCAAAGTCCGCATCCACGTTCAGTGCGGCGATCTCGAAGTTGAGGCGGAACGAGCGATTGTCGAGATTCATGCTGCCCACCACGGCGGTGTCATCGTCCACCAGCAGCACCTTTTCGTGCACGAAGCCGGGCCGATAGCGGAACACGCGAATGCCGGCCAGCACGGCGTCGTGCGCGTACAAGCTGGTGGCGAGAAACACCGTGCGGTGGTCGGGAATCGACGGGATGAGCACGCGCACGTCCACGCCGCGGAACACGGCAAGCCTGAGTGCCGCCATCACCGCCTGGTCCGGCACGAAATACGGCGTGGTGATCCATAGCCGGCGTCGCGCGGCATGGATCAGCGAAACGAAGAACAGCGAGCAGGTTTCCTGCCGGTCGGCCGGACCGGTGGCGGCGATAAGGGTATGCGCCGTGCCGTGGCCCGGGCCGGGCTTGAGCAGCGGCGGCAGGGCTCCGGTCACCCAATGCCAGTCTTCGGCGAAGCTGCGCTGCAGGTCGGCGACCGCGGGGCCTTCGATTTCCAGGTGCGTGTCGCGCCATGGCGACAGCGGTGGCGACAGGCCGAGATATTCGTCGCCCACGTTGAGTCCGCCGACGAAACCGCGCGTGCCGTCGACCACCACGATCTTGCGGTGGTTGCGGAAATTGAGCTGGAAACGATTGCTGCGCCGCTGCGTGGCGAACGAATGCACGCCCACGCCGGCTTCGAGCAGCGTCTCCACGTATTCGTGCGGCAACGCGTGGCTGCCGATGCCGTCGTAGAGCACGCACACTTCCACGCCCGCGCGCACGCGGTCGATCAGCGCCTGCAGCATGCGCTTGCCCAGCATGTCGTCGTGGAAGATGAAGAACTGCACCAGCACGCAGCGCTGCGCCGTGGCGATGGCAGCGAAAATGGCCTCGAAGGTGTCGTCGCCATTCACCAGCAACTGCAGCCGCTGGCCCTTGTGGAAGCGCGCGCCAAGCATCTGCGCGATCTCGCCGTAGCGTTCGTTGAGTTCCTGCGAGGCGGAGCCGTTGTCCAGTTGCTCACTGGCCAGCGCGTGCATCTGGTCGCGGCGGGCGCGATGCAGGTCAACGTACCCGTGAAAACGGCTGCGCCCCAGATAGAGATAGGGAATGAGCGTGATGTAAGGCAGCAGTACCAGGCCCAGCGCCCAGGCGAACGCGCCTTGCGGCGTGCGCGTATTCATCACCGCGTGCATCGCGGCCAGCACGCCGGCGATGTGCAGGATCAGTACCAGCGTGCCGACGATGGTGGTCAGCATGCGGTGCAGCCAAAGGTGGAGTGGCGAAGCCGGTCCGACATGGCGTTCCTCCTATCGTCAACGCATGGCGTCGCGCACAGTATCGAGCACATCGTGTTCGCGCGCTTTCAGTTCCTGCTGCAGATGATCCACGAACAGGCGGATGCGCGCCGGCAGGTAGGCGCGGCTGGGGTAGATCGCATAGATGTGGGCGTCGGGCAGGAATACCTCGTTCTTCAGCGGCACCAGCAAGCCGGCGCGTACATCCTCGGCGATATCCCAGGCGGCCTTGAACGCAATGCCGTGGCCGGCGAGGGCCAGCGTACGCATCAGGTCGCCGTTGTCGCAGGTCATCGCCGCATCCACCCGCAATGGACGGGGGCCATCGGGCGACTGCACGATCCACGGCAGCACGCCGTGGCCGGGACGATGCAACATCAGGCAGCGATGGTGCTGCAGCTCGTCCGCGGTGCGCGGATGGCCGTGCCGTTCCAGGTATTCCGGCGACGCGCACAGCACGCGGAAGTTGTTCGCCAGCAGGCGCGATACCAGGCGCGAATCGACCATGCTGCCGCCGCGCACCGCCACGTCCACGCCGTATTCGAACAGGTCCAGCATGGCGTCGGAATTGGTGATGCGCAGGTGGAGTTGCGGGTGTCGCTCGGCGAAGTCCGCGGCGATCGGGCCGACGTACTGGCGCCCCATGTCCACCGAGGCGGACAGATGCAGCTGTCCACGCACTTCCAGCTGGCGCAGGCCGACGGCCGAGTTGGCGTCGTCCACGTCGGCAATGATCGCCTGGCAGCGCTCGAAATAGATCGTGCCTTCCTCGGTGAGCACCAGCCGCCGCGAACTGCGCTGCAGCAGCCGCACGCCCAGCGCCGTCTCCAGCCGGGTCAGGCGCTTGCTGGCGGCGGCGGGGGACAGGCTCAGTTCGCGCCCGGCAGCCGACAGACTGCCTTCGGTCACGGCACGAACGAACAGGCGCATGTCTTCGAAATCGACCATCGTGCGGATGCCCCGGTGGAGGCGGCGAGGGCCTCGCCGCGTGCATCTTTAACTTTCAGGAAAAGATGCCTCTCTAGTTTGCTCAATTCCCGCAAAGGTTCACAAGGCGCAAAGTGGCGCCCGTTTCCTTCAGGGACCTTTCCCCATGAATGCTCCTCTTCCCACCGGGCGCAGCGATACAGCCGCTGGGACCTCCCGTCTGGCCTTGCTCGCCTTGTCGGTGGCGGCGTTTGCCATCGGCACCACCGAGTTCGTGATCATGGGCCTGCTGCCCGAAGTGGCCTCGGATCTGCACGTGAGCATTCCCTCCGCCGGCCTGCTGGTCTCGGGCTACGCACTGGGGGTGGCGGCCGGGGCGCCGCTGCTGGCGGCGCTGACGGCCCGCATGGAGCGCCGCAATGCGCTGCTGTTGTTGCTGGGCCTGTTCATCCTCGGCAACGCGTTGTGCGCGGTGGCGCCCAACTACGGCGTGCTGATGGTGGCGCGTGTGGTGGCGGCGTTCTGCCATGGTTCGTTCTTCGGCATCGGCGCGGTGGTGGCTTCGCACCTGGTGCCGCGCGGGCAGGCCGCCCGCGCCATCGCGCTGATGTTCACCGGCCTCACGCTGGCCAACGTGCTGGGCGTGCCGTTCGGCACCTTCCTGGGCCAGTGGGCCGGTTGGCGGTCCACCTTCATGGCCGTCACCGGGCTGGGCGTGGTGGCGGCCATCGCCGTATGGCGCCTGGTGCCGTCGCTGCCGGACCTGCCGTCGCCGCAGATGAAGCGCGAACTGGGCGTGCTGCGCCAGCCGCAGGTGTTGCTGGCGCTGCTGATGACGGTGCTCGGCTTTGGCGGCGTGTTCACCGTGTTCACCTATATCGCGCCGATCCTGCAGCAGGTGTCGCACGTGAGCGTCGGCGCGACCGGCTGGGTGCTGATCCTGTTCGGCGTGGGCACCACCGTCGGCAACATGCTGGGCGGCCGTCTGGCCGACTGGCGCTTGATGCCATCGCTGGTCGGCGTGCTGGTGCTGCTGTCGCTGATCATGCTGGTGTTCGCGTGGACCATGCACAACACCGTCGCCTCGGTCGTCACCGTTTTCGTATGGGGCGTGGCGGCGTTCGCCACCGTGCCGCCGCTGCAGATGCGCGTGGTGCAGCAGGCCAGCGAGGGTCCGCACCTGGCATCCACGCTCAATATCGCCGCCTTCAATCTCGGCAACGCCATCGGCGCGTTCATCGGCGGCTCGATGATCGGCATGGGCCTGGGGCTGCCGTCGGTAAGCGTGGCGGGCGCGGTGGTGGCCTTGCTCGGCTTGCTGGTGACTCTGGCCAGCGCCGCGCTTGAACGGCGTCGTACGGCCAGCGTGGCGGCCTGCGCCGTCAGTGCCTGATTCGATCATTGGAAGGAACGACATGACCAAGCAAGTGAACGTCGCCCTGGTGGTGGGCGCCCAGGGTGTGATTGGCCGCAACCTGATCGATCATCTGTCGGCGCTCGAGAACTGGCAGGTGATCGGCCTGTCGCGCCGCGGCGGCACCGATGCCGGCCGCGTGCGCCATGTCGCGGTCGATCTGCTCGATATCGAAGACACACGCAACAAGCTGGGCGCGCTCGGCGACGTGACGCATGTGTTCTACGCGGCCTACCAGGACCGCCCCAGCTGGGCCGAACTGGTGCCGCCGAATCTCGCCATGCTGGTGAACGTGGTCGACACGCTCGAGCCGGTCGCCAGGCAGCTGCGACACATCAGCCTGATGCAGGGCTACAAGGTCTACGGCGGTCACCTCGGACCGTTCAAGACGCCCGCGCGCGAAACCGATGCGGCCTTCATACCGCCGGAATTCATGCACGACCAGCAGCGTTTTCTGGAACAGCGCCAGCAGGGCAAGGCATGGAGCTGGTCGGCGATTCGTCCCGCGGTGGTGGGTGGGTTTGCCCTGGGCAATCCGATGAATCTCGCGCTCGCCATTGCCGTGTATGCATCGATCAGCAAGGAGCTTGGCCTGCCGCTGCGCTTCCCCGGCAAGCCGGGCGCTTACGATCATCTGGTCGAGATGACCGACGCGGGATTGCTCGCGCGCGCCACCGTGTGGGCAGCCACCGAACCGAATTGCGCCAACCAGGCGTTCAACATCACCAACGGCGACCTGTTCCGCTGGAACGAGATGTGGCCCTTCATCGCCGATTACTTCGCGCTGGACGTGGCACCGCCGCTGCCGTTGTCACTGGACACGGTGATGGCGGACAAGGAGCCGCTATGGCGCGCCATGGGCGAGCGCCATGGACTCGCGCCGCATGCGTATGCCGAGGTATCGTCCTGGCGTTTTGCCGACTTCGTGTTTTCCTGGGATTACGACATGTTCGGCGACGGCTCCAAGGCCCGTCGTTTCGGTTTCCACGAGCACGTCGAGACAAAAGCCATGTTCACGCGACTGTTTGACGACTTTCGTCGGCGCAAGATCATTCCCTGATACTTTGCATT
The DNA here is from genome assembly GCF_049913195.1 of Dyella kyungheensis. Taxonomy (GTDB): domain Bacteria; phylum Pseudomonadota; class Gammaproteobacteria; order Xanthomonadales; family Rhodanobacteraceae; genus Dyella; species Dyella kyungheensis. The sequence continues at coordinate 894,593 of NZ_CP183983.1, forward strand.
CGCCAGGAGAGCTGCATGAAAGCCGTTGCATACCGGCAGATTTTGCCCATCACCGATCCGCAGAGCCTGCTCGACGTCGAGCTGCCCGAGCCCGTCCCGCAGGGGCGTGACTTGCTGGTGAAGGTGGAGGCCATCTCGGTCAATCCGGTGGACACCAAGGTGCGTAAGCGCACAGATCCGGCAGGTGCCGACAAGGTGCTGGGCTGGGACGCCTCGGGCACCGTGGTCGCGGTGGGAGCGGACGTCAGCTTGTTCAAGCCGGGCGATGCCGTGTACTACGCGGGCGCCATCGATCGCTCCGGCAGCAATGCGCAGATGCAACTCGTCGACGAACGCATCGTCGGGCGAAAGCCCTCCACGCTCGATTTCGCCCAGGCCGCGGCGATGCCGCTCACCACCATCACGGCGTGGGAGTTGCTGTTCGACCGGCTCAACGTGCCGCGCGGCAACGGCGGGCGACATCGCGTCATTCTGGTGATGGGCGGCGCGGGCGGCGTCGGTTCCATGGCGATCCAGCTGGCGCGCCGGCTGACCAACGCTACGGTGATCGCCACCGCTTCGCGCGAAGACACGCAGAGCTGGGTGAAGGAACTCGGTGCCCATCATGTCGTCGATCATCACGGCGATCTGCTCGCCGCGGTGAAGGCAGTGGCGCCGCAGGGCGTGGACGACGTGCTCAGCCTCACCCACACCGAGCAGCACTTTGCCAAGCTGGTGGAGCTGCTCAAGCCGCAGGGCAAACTGGCCTTGATCGACGATCCGGCCAAGCCGCTCGACATCACCCTGCTCAAGCCCAAGAGCCTCTCGTTGCACTGGGAATTGATGTACACGCGCTCGCTGTTCCACACCGACGACATGCAGGCGCAGCACCAGCTGCTCAACGAAGCGGCCGACCTGGTCGATGCGGGTGTGTTGCGCACGACGCTGCGCGAAAACCTGGGCACGATCAATGCCGCCAATCTACGTCGCGCGCATCAACAGCTCGAAAGTGCCAGCACCATCGGCAAGGTCGTGCTCAGCGGTTGGTGATCGCTTGAGCGCAATGACAAAGGGAGCGCTTGGCGCTCCCTTTGCTTATTCGCTTTTCAACAGCCGGTCGGCGAGATTGCGTGCCTGCTGACGTATCTCGGGCATGGCAGTGGATTCCCACAACGTGCCGCGAAGCAGGGTGCCGATGACGTAGAAGTGCGGCCAGGTCTGCTCGTCGTGTTTGACGCGACCTTCGGCGCTGGCCGTGATGCCCAGTCCCAGCGAGTCGGCCGTCGCATGGCCGTTGGTCGACAGCTGGCGGATCAGTGGATGATGGGTGCGGCGCACGTCCGTATTGAGGCCCACCGTCTGGATCACCAGGTCGGCATCCATCGTCTCCACGCCCTTGCCGTGCGGCCGACGGATGTCCAGGTGCAGCTTGTCGCCGGCCACGTCCACGGCCTGCAGGCGGCCGCGACGGCGATGCAGCCGATCGGCCTCCTCGAGCGCCTTCATGGCCGCCATGACTTGCGGCGGCATGCGATGGCGCACGCGTTCCCAGGCCCAGCGCGCATGACGCAGGAAGCGCGAACGTTCCGCTTCCGGCAGCAGCGCCCACAGCGACGGCGTGTGCGGACGCAGGCTGTCGACCACCGTGCGCCAGTCGGCGCTCTGTGCCACTGCTTCGCGCAGCAGGCGGATCCAGGTGCGGATATACGGCTCGTCGCGCATGGCTTCGATCAGCTCGCTGCTGTCGTCCGCGGGTGCGGAGGCATGCTGCAGATGCGGCTCTGGCAACAGGCCGTGACGCGAGATGGCTTCGAAGGTGGCGTTGGGCCACAGCGCGGAGAGTTCCAGCAATACATCCACCGCGGTGAGGCCAAGGCCGATCAGCACGACCTTGCGCGGGCGCGCATCGGGCTTGGCCTGGGCCAGGAAGCTCCATGGCTCGGTGACGTACAGGCCGCTGTCCAGCGCGGCATCGCTGACGCCACTCAGGGGCTGCGGCGGCAGCGAGCCGATGGCCAGTACGGCGGCGTCGACGCGCGCGCTGTCTTCGCCATGGATGACGTTGACGCCGTCATGCTCCGGCACGATCGCATCGACCTCGAACGGCAGCACGCGCACGTCGTGTCCGGCTGCGCGGGCACGCTCCAACGCGCGCTCCACCTGGGTCTCGAGGTAGTCGCCATAGAGGCGGCGCGGCAGGAAGTCGGTACCCGCGATGCTGTTGTCGCCGCGCTGGGCGAATTCGAGAAAGCCGTGCGGCCTGGCAGCGAACATGCTCATCGACGCCGCGCGGACGTTCAACAAATGCTTGTCGGACCGCGTGCCATACGCGACGCCGCGCGGCGAGTTACCGCCGCCGGTGTACCAGTCCAGATGCAACGGCTGCGGCAGCTGGCGTTCCAGCAGCTCGCTCAGCAGCGCTGCCGCTGCAGCGCCGCCGCCGATGATGGCGACCCGTCGATACATGCCACTCCCTCAAAAAAGCGTTTCTACGTGCGTGGCTTCAAGCGTACAGCTGGCCGGTGAGGGCGCTGCGCTGCGGGCTCGCGATCCACTGGCCGGCCTCGCCAGCTTGTTGGTATGTGAAGTACTGTGCCAGATCGCCGCCGTAGACGTGAAGCGACAGTGCCGTTTCCTGCCGGGAGAGGTTGCGGCAGCGGTGGGCGTGGCGATCGTCGGCATCGAACCAGGTGACGTCCCCGGGGCCCAGCCAGTCGCGGCCGCTCATTCGTAGGATCTTTCCGTCGGGGTCGCGATCCCACGATTCCACTTCCAACGCACCGTGCAGGGCCATCTCCAGCCCCCACAGCCCATCGTGATCGTGGATCGGCGTGGTGTGGTTGGCGGGCCACGCCAGGATCAGCACGCTGATGTCCGGCTTGCTGCGCCGGGCCACCAGCCAGCGTTCGAAACCCTTGTTGGGCGTGCGCAGGTCCGCCAGGTCGCCGGCCAGCGCCGGCTTGTTCTGATAGACCGAACGGCTCAACTCCCTCGCCATCGAGGCCAGGTCCGGGTGCTCGCCCACCCCATAGTCAAACGCAATCTCACGCAGCGCCTTGAGGTGTTGCATGTGTTTGGCCATGCGAAGTCACTCATGGAAACCGGCGCGCAGTTCAGCACGCGTATCGTTAAAGTCCTGTAACCCGAAGGCCATATTCATGCATGCGGCAGGGCATGACTTTCGCGACATGCGCGGCTTGCCGCAAAAGCGCAGCATGCTTTCCAGAAGGCCTTGAAAGTGGCATCGGGCGCCTCAAAAGCCCGATACGCAACGGTCGCCGGCAGCGACGTCGGCAGGAGAAGACATCATGTTTGCGATGAGCGTGCTGTTGATGTTGGTGCTGGGTGTATGGCTTGCGGTCGCGACGATCGGCCTGGTGTTCAAGCTCACCTTCGGCCTGATCGGCGTTCTTTTCAGCGTGGTCGGCGCCGTGCTCGGCGTGGTATTCGGCGGTATCGCCCTGTTGATCGCGGCGCCCCTGGTGGCGCTCGCCCTGCTGCCGCTGTGCCTGCCGGTGATCGTGCTGGTGGCCGTGATCTGGGCGATCGTGCGCATCGCGCGCGCGCCTGCGCCGACGACCCCCGCGAACGTCCACTGAGCCTATGGTTTGCCGTGGAAGGGCCCGGACCTGCCACTGGATGCAGGCCGGGCCTTCCTTTTGTTGCCGTCGCCTAGGCGGATCGAATCACAGCTCGTTCAAGTTGAACGTCACCGGCACACGGGCCCATGCCCGCACGGCGCGGCCGTTCACCATGGCCGGTTCGAACTTCCAGCCTTTCAGCACCTGCTCGCGGGCACTGCGATCGAGCAGCGTATAGCCGCTGCTTTGTTCGACCACGACGTCTTGCGGCATGCCGTTCTCGTCCACCAGCACTTTCAGGATCACCTGTCCCTGGAGACGCGAATGCAGCGCCTGTGGGGGATATTTCAGCGGCGTCGCGCGATAGGCGAGGGTGGCTTCCACCGGGGCGCTGGTGACGTCGACAGCGGGCGGCGCAATCGTGGGCGGAGCCACCACCGCAGGGGCAGTGCCGTCATCTGAGGTATTCACCACCGGCGGTGCCACCGGCAAGGGCTGGGCTATGGGCTGAGGATGGGGGACGGTTTTTGGTTCGACCAGTTTCTTCAGCTCGATGCGCGGCGGCGGGGGGACCTCCTTCTTCGGTGTGATCCAGCTGATCGGCGTGGTGATGATGCGCTGCGCCTGCACCGCCCATTGCGGGGCCATGGGGCGCATCAGGGCGAGCAGTGCGGCAAGGTTGAGTGCGATCGCCACGCTCATCGCGGCGATGCGGACCTGGTCCGGACGGGCATGACGGGGTACAGCCAGGCTTGCGGACGACATAAGCGACCTCCTGACGTAACGTATCGATGTGAGTTGTTGCCCGTGCACGCCGCGTGGGGACGCGGAGGGATCGTGTCGGTGCGGTTGCAGCCTAAGCCCGGAAAAAAGGCTTGCGCAAGTGGCCGTATGGAAGGCTATTCTGTGCGGAGTTTCCGGGAGCGCCCGGAAACGGGATTTTTCAGTGCGCCACCAGCATCGGCACATCGCCATGCATGAAGAGGTGGCGGGTGGTGCCGCCGAGCATCATCTGCGCCAGCCGCGAACGGCTCCAGGCTCCCATCACGATCAGATCGGCGCTCTGGGCGTGCGCCGCTTCCAGCACGGCTGGACCCGCGGCGTGGCTGGGTCCGCTGTCGAGCGTGTCGATATGGGCTTCGATGCCGTGGCGTTGCAGCCAGTCGGCCAGTCCAGGCGGCGGCAGTACCGGCAACATGTCCGCATTCATGTCACTGCCATCGAGCACGCGCACCTGGTCGGCCTTTTGCAGCAACGGCAGGGCGGCGGCGAGCGCAAGCGCGGATTCGCGGCTGCCGTTCCAGGCCACCAGGATGTTGGCGCCAAGCGATGGCACGGGCGACACGTCGGGCACGACCAGCACGGGCCGCCCACTGGCGAACACGCAACGCGATACCGAGCCGAAACCCACCGGCGCGTCGCTGCGTTTCTGGCTGCGTTCCATCACCAGCATGTCGTAGCCGGAGGCGGCCTGGCTCACCGCCTGCACGGTGTCGCCCTGGGTCACGCGCCATTGGCCGTTGAGGGCATGTGCCGCCAGCGTCTGCTGCCATTGGCCGTCATGGGTCTGCGCTTCGGCCACCCGGCGCTGCGTTTCCTCCAGCTGCACGGGCACGGCTTCGGGCAGGCTGAAAGCGGTGGCGGGAAGGTCGGCGACGTACAACGCGTCGAGTCGCGCACCCAGCCTTTGCGCCAGGGCGATGGCGGCGCGTGGTGCCGCGACGTCGAGGTCCAGATGGTCCAGATGCAACAGCAGGTCGATGGCTGACATGGCGGCTCTCCCGATTCCCGGTCCGTCTCCAGCATAGAGCCTGCCATCGCCGTTCGTGTAGCGTGCATGCGGGACAAAAAAAGCCCCGCACAGGATGGCGGGGCGGTAAGGCCGGGACATCGGGGGAGAGAGAGGGGATGCCCGGGTTTCGCATTGTTTGCTTTGCCGGCTTGCTTTGACGTACATCCCGGGTGAAAGGCACATTCACGCCGGATAGGGCGGCCGATGGCCACAATGCGTGGCTCGCCGCCACTCGGCGGCTGGGGACTTCCAGGGAGAAAAGCGATGAACGTTCGGATGTTCGCAGGAGCGTCGGTGTTGGCGTTGGCTGGCTGGATGAGCGCTGCACCCGCACAGGCCGCCGACCTCGAGTGCAAGATGACTTTCAATCTCGCCGGTTGGTCGGTGTTCTATCAGACGGCCACCGGCAACGGCACCGTTCGCTGCAACAACGGACAGAGCATGTCGGTGCACCTGCGCGTCAAGGGCGGCGGCCTGACTTTCGGCAAGAGCCAGATCACCAACGGCGTCGGCAAGTTCTCCGGTATCGGCAACATCAGCGAGATCAAGGGTCACTACGCCGATGCGGGCGTGCATGCGGGCGCCGCCAATTCGGCGGGTGCGCGCGTGATGACCAAGGGCAATGTCTCGCTCGCGCTCAGCGGCACGGGCAAGGGCTGGGACCTGGGCGTGGCGTTCGGCGCTTTCATCATCGAGTGATGGCTGTGGCGGCACGTCGCGCAGCCTTGCGTCAGTGCAGGTGAAGACCACGGGCGCCCTTGTTGAATAGCGCCCCGCGTCCTAAGGTGGCGGGGCCGTACGCTTCAGTACGTTCCGTTTGAGGAATGCCCCATGTCTGCCACCTCCGGCACGGTTCTTCCGCGCTATGCCTTCGGCGACGAACTCGCCGCCAGCGTCATCCACGGCATCGGCATCCTGCTGAGCATTGCCGGCCTGGCCACGTTGGTGGCGTTTGCAGCGCGCTACGGCGACACCCGATCCGTCGTGGCCAGCGCCGTATTCGGCAGCACGCTGATCCTTTGCTACACGGCCTCGACGCTCTATCACTCCATTCCCGGCGTGCTGGCCAAGCGCGTGCTGCGCACGCTCGATCACATCGCGATCTTCCTGCTGATCGCCGGCACCTATACGCCGTTCACCCTGATCGCCTTGCCGGGTGCGTGGGGCTGGAGCCTGTTCGGCACCGTGTGGGGCCTGGCCTTGATGGGCAGCCTGCTCGAACTGGGTGTGCTGAAGAAGTACCGCAAGCTGGCGGTGCTGATGTACATCGGCATGGGCTGGGTGGGCGTGATTGCCTTCAAGCCCTTGCTCGCCCATCTGCAGACGGGCGGCATGGTGCTGCTGCTGGCAGGTGGCGTGGCCTATACGCTGGGCGTGCCGTTCTACCTGTGGCGCAAGCTGCCTTATCACCACTCGGTGTGGCACTTCTTCGTGCTGGCCGGCAGCGTGTTGCACTACCTCGCGGTGCTGCTCTACGTGTTGCCCGACGGGCCGGTGTGAACGCGGACGTCCAGGCTCTTCTTAAGGAACTCGAAGACGCCGCCACGCATCTGGGGCGTCCGCACGATCTGCGAAGCAAGTCGATGTTCGGCGGGTTGATGGTGTGGTTCGGGGAAAAGCCGTGCGCGTGGCTGTCGGTCCAGGGACTCGCGTTGCGCCTGTCCGCCGAGGACCAGCTCACGTTGCTGGCGCTCGAAGGTGCCGCCCGTTTTCGTCATCGACCGGATGAGCCACCCAGCCGCGAGTACATCCTCGTGCCAGCCGGCTTGCGTCGGGATACCGCACGATTTGCCGCATGGTTGGAACTCAGCGGCCGCGCACCGGCGCCGCCAAAGAAAAGGCCGCGCCCGAAAGCGCGGCCTCGTTGAGTCGACCGGACAGAATGTCCTGGCCGGTTACTTCTTCTTCTGCGACGGAATGAACTGCGTGCGCACCGCTTCGGCGAGCTGCTCGGGCGGCAACAGGCCCTGGCCGATCACGAAGTCGTTGAAGGCCTGGCGGTTGAAGTCCTTGCCCAGCGCAAGCTCGGTGTTCAGGCGCGTCTGCTGCAGGCGCATGTAGCCGTAGAAATACGCAGTGGCCTGGCCCGGGCTGTTGAAGGTGTAACGGTCCAGTTCCTGCTGCGTCATCGCTTCGGACAGGCCCACGTCGTAGCGCAGCACGTCATGTGCACGCTCCTTGCTGATCAGGCCGAGGTTGAGCATCGGATCGAGATACGCACGCGCCGCGCGCTGCAGGCGGGCCTGCAAGGCCACGAACTGGCCCGACGGCGGCTCGTACGGCAGCATCTCCGACTCGGCATACAGCGCCCAGCCTTCCACGTTCACGCTGTTGAAGGCGAACAGGCTGCGTGCCAGCGAGACGCCGCGTTCCACCATCGCCGCGAACTGCAGCTCATGGCCCGGGCGGCCTTCGTGCGCGGTAAGCGTCCACGCGGCGGCCTTATAGGTGAAGTCGTCATACGAATCGGACTTGCCGCCGCTGGGGTTGCCCATGGTCAGCACGAAGGTGCCCTGTTCGCCGTGGTTGTTGATGAACGGCGGTGGGTCCATGTGCGGTGCCGGCACCGCCGCGGTTTCCGCTTCCGAGGCAAGGCGCATCTGCATCTTGCGCTGGGGCAGGGTGATGATGTGCTCGCGGCGGATGGTGTCTTCGATCTTGCCGATGATCTGGTGGTACCACGGCACCACGTCGTCCTTGCCCAGCTGCTGCGTCTTCAGTGCCTTCAGCACGTCGCGGTAATCGGTGGCCTGGATGCCTTCTTCCTTCGCCACCACCGGCGCCATCATCTGCATCATCGAACGCAGCTCGGTGAACTCGAACTGCGCTTCCTTGATCAGCTGTTCCGGCGGGATGTCGATGCCGACCTGCTTGAGGTTGTACGCATACAGCGGTTCCGGCAGGCGGAAATCCTGGCGTGCACGCGGCACGATGGTGCTGCGCACCCAGCCGTCGTAATCCTTGAGCTGGCTGTCCAGCGCATCGAGCGCGGCCTTGCCCTCGGCGTTGTCCAGCTTGTACTTGGCGAACAGCTGGCGGATGCCCTCGGCATAACGCGCCGTGTTGCTGAGCTTCTGCTCCACTTCGTTCTTGTACGGGCCGATCAGGTCTTTCTCGCCGATGCGCGCATTGGTCTGCGCCTTGGCCAGCTCGATCATCGGCGTGCAGCCCGGCGCCTTGCCCACGTAGCATTCCAGGCGCTTGACCGCGGAGGCACGGCGATTGGCGGCCACGTCGTCCTTCAGCAGCACGAATTCGCCCTGGAAGATCAACTGGCCCACGTCCTGGTACGGCAGCATGTACTTGTGGTTGAGATCGATGCCTTCGATCTGCTGATCGACGGCCTTGATCATGATCTGCAGATCCTGGCGGACGTTCTCGTCCTTCTCGCTGGCCAGCATCTTCTCGAGTTTGCCCTTCGCATCGACGAAGGCAGCGCGCGAACGGGCATCGACATCCGGCTTGAGGTCGGCGACCTTGTCGTCGAAACCGGGGACGCCGACCTGCGAGGCGAACTCCGGGTTGAACTTCGCCATCACGTCGAGCAGCACCTTGGCGTCGGTGTTGCTGCGTTCGATCCAGGTGGGCGACTTGGGCTCCGCTTGGGCGGAACCGACGGCGGCCAGCGAAACCGCCAGTGCCAAGGCAAGACGTTTGGACATGTGGACTTCCCTGAAGATGGAGTACCACGAGCCTATAGGGCGACGCCGGGGCCGCGCCATGTGCCGAAGGTCGCGCTGGCCGAACGGCCAGGCCCTTAGCCAAACAGCATGGCGAACGCGAACAGGCCGAGCATCACGAAGGAAATCACCAGCTTCACGAAGGTGCCGAACAGCAGCCCCAGCCACGTCGCCACGCCCACATGGGCCGAGCGCAGCACGCTGGTACCCGAGGCCAGCTCCCCCACCAGGGCGCCCACGAACGGGCCGGCGATCAGCCCGGCCAGGCCCAGGAACATGCCCACCACCGTGCCGATGCCGGCGCCCCAGATCGCCGCCCGGCTGGCCCCCACCCGCTTGGCGCCCAGCGCCGCCGCCGCGAAGTCCAGCGCCACGCCGATGGCACCCAGCACGCCGATGACCACCAGCCACCAGGTCCCCAGGTGCCGGTAATGGTCCACCGCTGCGGCCAGCCAGATGCCGCCGAAGATCATCGGGATGCCCGGCAAGGCAGGCAGGATGTTGCCAGCGAGGCCGCCGATCATCAGCAGCGCGGCCAGTACGTAAAGCGCGATCTCCAGCATGAACGCCTCCGTGTGCGACGACCCAGCATATCGGTACTGCAACGTCGGTTGGGCGACAATGCCATCGGTGCCGGCAATGTCTACGAATCTGTGGATACCTCACGCGACACACTGCTGAAGTGCGACGAACTCGGTCGCGTCGAAAAGACCGAGCGACATGGCGTCTGCGTGATCCGCCGCGACGTTGATGCCGCGCGCTGGTGGGCGCGCGCTTTCGCACGCCGCGCGGCGGCCCGTGAAGCACGTGCACTGGCCAAGCTCGACGGCTTGGACGGCGTGCCGGCCTTGCTGGGCTGGGATGGGCACGAACTGCTGCGCGGCTACATTGCCGGGGCACCGATGCAGCAGGCACGCCCGTGCGATCGGGCGTACTACCGCGAGGCCTTGCGCCTGCTGGCGCGAGTGCATCGCCGCGGCATCGTGCACAACGACCTGGCCAAAGAGCCGAACTGGCTGGTCGATGTGGATGGACGCCCCGCACTGGTCGATTTCCAGATCGCCTGGACGCGCGGCAAACGCGGCGCATTGTTCCGAGCGCTGGCGCGCGAAGACCTGCGTCACCTGCTCAAGCACAAGCGTACGTATTGCGCGGATGCCTTGAGCGCACGCCAGCGCGCGATCCTGGCGACGCCTGCGCCGCATGCAGTGCTGTGGCGTGCCACGGGCAAGCGGCTCTACAAACTGGTGGCGCGCCGCGTGTTCGGTTATTGGGACAACGAAGGGCAGGGGCGCAAGCGCGATTGATCTCTCCCGGTGACCGCTTCTTTGTGGGAGCGCACTTGTGCGCGACAACCTGACGGAGCGAATACATCCAAGCGCCGCGGTCGCGCACAAGTGCGCTCCCACAAGGTGGCGCTAAGCCCCGAACCGCTCCAGCAAAAACTCGATCATGCTGCGCAGCTTCGCCGTCGGCCGACGATCCTGCGCATACAGCAGATGCATCGGCGTCGACGGCGGCGCCCATTCCGGCAGTACCGCCATCAACCGTCCTTCGGCCAGATCATCGGCCAGCAATACTTCCGGCTGCAGCACGATGCCCGCGCCATGCAGGGCCGCCACGCGCAGCGCATCGCCGTGATCGACCGACAGGCGACCTTGCACCGGCACGTCGCATTGCGCGCCATCGGGGCCGAGCAGACGCCACTGGTCGCGACGACGCCAATTGGTGAGACCCAGGCAAACGTGGTTGCTCAGCTCCTCGGGGCGCGACGGATGGCCGTGCTTGGCGAGGTACGGCGGCGAGGCCGCCAGCAGCATGCGATACGGCTGCAGCGGGCGCGCGACCAGTTGCGGATCGTCGACGGCGCCGATGCGGATGCCGAGCTCGAAGCCTTCGCTGACCAGGTCGTAGACGCGGTTGTCGAGCGACAGCTCGACGCTGACATCGGGATAGCGCTGCAGGTATTCGGTGATCGCCGGCGTCAGTCGCCGGCTGCCGAAACTCATCGGCGCGGTGATGCGCAATCGGCCGCGCGGCGTCGCCTGCAGTTCGTGCGCGCTGCGCTCGGCCAGTTCCACATCGGCGAGCACCAGCTTGCAGCGCTCGTAATAGAGCCGTCCCACTTCGGTGAGCTGTTGCCGACGCGTGGTCCGATGGAGCAGGCGCGCGCCCAGTCGCTGTTCGATCGCGCGGATGTGCTTGCCGGCCATGGTCGGCGACACGCCGCTGGCTTCGGCCGCGGCCGCAAAGCTCCCGGTATCCACCACACGTACGAACATCGCCATGTTCGCCAAGGTATCCATGATTAGAAACCCATGGTTCGGAATGGGTGGCATGATGGCACGTTTATTGGTGGTCGCGCAGGACCGACACTTCAGGACATGGCGACCCATCCCGGGGCGCACCCATCGAGGTTTCCCATGCGAATTCTGCTTATCGGCGCCAGCGGCACCGTCGGACAGGCGGTAGCCGGGGCGCTGGCGCCCCATCACGAACTCATCCGCGCCGGGCGCCAGTCGGGCGATGTGCGGGTCGATCTCACCGACATGGCCAGCGTCGAACGCATGTACGCGGAGGTGGGCGAGCTCGATGCCGTGGTCACCGCTGCCGGCAGCGTGCATTTCGGCGAACTGGTCAACACCACGCCGACGCAGTTCCTGTCCGGCCTGCAGGACAAGCTGATGGGCCAGGTGAATGCCGTGATCGCGGGCATTCCGCGCCTGCGCGATGGCGGCTCGTTCACCCTCACCAGCGGCATCACCGCCGACGAACCGATCAGGCTGGGCACCAATGCCACCACGGTGAACGCAGCCATCGAGGGTTTCGTGCGCTCAGCCGCCACCGAGTTGCCGCGCGGACTGCGCATCAACGCGGTAAGTGCGACCTTGCTGACCGAGGCGCTAGAAGCCTATGGCCCGTATTTCCCGGGTTTTCCCGCAGTGCCGGGCGTCCGCGTGGGGCAGGTGTATCGACGCTGCGTGGAAGGCGTGGGCACCGGGCGCGTCTACAAGATCTGGGAATAATCACCCCGCGATACCACTGTGGGAGCGCACCCTGTGCGCGACAGGCGCTGGGTCGTACCTCGACGCAAGGCTTGTCGCGCACAGGGTGCGCTCCCACAAAATGCTTAAAAAATGGGGCGGATTTACTTCTCGACGAACGCCCGCTCGATCACATAATCGCCCGGCTCACGCGTCCTCGGCGACACCGCGAACCCACGCGCATCCAGCAACGCACAGGTGTCTTCCAGCATCGACGGACTGCCGCACAGCATCACCCGGTCGGTGGCCGGATCGAGCGGCGGCAGGCCGATGGCCTGGCTCATCGCGCCATCGACGATGTTGTCGGTGATGCGGCCCTGGTTGCGGAACGTCTCGCGCGTCACCGTGGGGTAGTAGATCAACTTCTCGCGCACCAGCTCGCCGAGATATTCGTGCTGCGGCAGCTCGTTCTCGAGATAGTCCTGGTAGGCCAGGTCGTTGACGTTGCGCACGCCGTGCGCGATCACGATCTTCTCGTAGCGTTCGTAGGTTTCCGGGTCGCGCGCCAGGCTCATGAACGGTGCCAGCCCCGTGCCCGTGCCCAGCAGATACAAATGCTTGCCGGGCTTGAGATCGTTGAGCACCAGCGTGCCGGTGGGCTTGCGGCTGACGATCAACGGATCGCCGGGCTTGAGGTGTTGCAGGCGCGAAGTCAGCGGGCCGTTGGGCACCTTGATGCTGAAGAACTCCAGGTGTTCCTCGTAGTTCGCGCTGGCGATCGAATACGCACGCATCAGCGGCCGGCCGTCCACTTCCAGGCCGATCATCACGAACTGTCCGCTGTCGAAGCGGAAGCCGGGATCGCGCGTGGTGCGGAAGCTGAAGAGACTGTCGTTCCAGTGGTGCACGTCGATCACGTGCTCCGTCGCCAATGCCACCATTGCCGGTTACCGTCCTGCCAAATCCAAGGAAGCTGCGGGCAGAGCACCGACCATCTCGGTACCGGACTCGTGTGGGGAAGGCGGAACCCGCTGCGCCTGACGAGTGCTGCCGTAGCCGCAGCGAAGCCGCCATTATGCCATGGCTGTCCAATCCGGCAGGCGGCTGGGCGTCGCGAGGTGCGGTCCGTTGCGGCATCATGCCGCAAGCAATCAAGCGGGGCGTGGGGACGCTCCGTACACCATTGAGAGGACGTGCATGACGCAGGATCTGGAACATCCGCCGCATCACCTGGGGAGGCGGCACCTGGAACGCTTGGTGATGCTTTCCGATGGCGTGTTCGCCATCGCCATCACCCTGTCGGCCCTGGAAATCAAGCCCGACACCGGCGAGGGCGTGTCGCTGTGGCAGGCCTGGTCGCTGTCGTTGCTGGTCTATTTCATGAGCTTCGTGTTGATCGGCGCAATCTGGCTGGTGCACCGGCGCATCGTGTCCTGGCTCAACCATATCGACACTGCAGGCACCGTGATCAACATGGTCCTGCTCAGCCTGGTGGCCTTGGTGCCGGTGGTCATCCGCTACGCCTTGACGCATCCGCAGCGGGACGATGGCTTCCTCGCGTATTCGCTGCTTTTCGTCTTGCTGTATCTGACCCTGGCCGTGCTGCTGGCCTATCTGACCCACGGGGTGAAAATGGCCGTGCACGCGCCGCCGAGCGAAGCGCAGCAATTGCTGGCGAAGCTCGGTTTCGCCGTGCTCGTCTTTTCCGCCGCGGCCTTGTACCTGCAAGGTTGGATCGTGGCCGCCATCGTCTGCGCGCTGGCCGCCGTGCCGTTGCGATGGGTGGCCTGGCGCCGCGAGTCAAAGGCCGCGGAGGCCCGCTGAGGAAGCCGCTCGGCGCGCAAAGAAAAAACCCTCTCCAGTAGCGGTCATGGAGAGGGTTCTGCAAGGGCGTCCCGAGTCGTCCATCGGACGCTTCACGGCAAAGTGCGGGACGTATTTGCCAGTGGTGTTACATGTCGCAGCCGAACGAGGCGTAGGTCTGCTTGGCAGCATCGCTGGCCTGCTTGCACTGGGCGGCCAACGCATCCTTGCCACCCGGCTGCGCCATCGCGGCCTTCCACTGCTCGGTCGAGGTCTTCATGGCCTGGTCGAACATGGCGCGCTGGGCTTCGGGGACCTTGGCGGCCAGGCAGGCCTTGACCTTGCTGATGTAGTCGTCGCACTCGGCAATGCCGATCTTGCCGTCGCCGGCATCAGCCGTTGCCGCAGGGGCTGCCTGCTCAGCAGCGGCCGGCGCCGCGGTCGAGGCCGGGGCGGGCGTTGCGGCAGGCTGGTCGGCGGCCGGGGCGCTGTTGCTGCCGGTCTTGTCGCACGCGGCCAGTGCGATCATCAGCAATGCCGGCAGCAGGGTTTTCTTCAAATCCATGGGTGAAATCATCCTGGTCAATGGTTCCCGGCATGGTGCGGATTTTTGACCAAGGGTTCTGTAGGCTCCGAAGGGCTGCGTCTGTAAGGGCTTCGTGCCTCCCCTCGTCGGCCTGGGCGAGCCGGTACAATGGCGCCATGTCAACCTCGATTGCCCCGAAGCCGCCGCTGCACCCGCACGACTGGCGCCTCACCGTTGCCCCGATGATGGACTGGACGGACCGGCACTGCCGCTACTTCCATCGCCTGCTCTCGCCGCATGCGCGCCTGTACACCGAAATGGTGACCAGCGCCGCGCTCGTCCGCGGCAAGCAGCTGCGCCTGCTCGAACACAGCCAGCAGGAGCACCCGGTGGCCCTGCAGCTGGGCGGCAGCGAGCCGGCCGAGCTGGCCATCGCCGCCCGCTACGGCGCCGAGGCGGGCTACGACGAGATCAACCTCAACGTGGGCTGTCCTTCCGACCGCGTGCAGTCCGGCCGCTTCGGTGCCTGCCTGATGCGCGAGCCGGCCCTGGTGGGCGATTGCGTGAAGGCCATGCGCGATGCGGTGGACGTGCCGGTCACCGTGAAATGCCGCATCGGCGTGGACGATCAGGACGACTACGCCGACCTGCAGCACTTCACCGAAACCATGCTCGGCGCGGGCGTCCAGGTGCTGGTGGTGCACGCCCGCAAGGCCTGGCTGCAAGGGCTCAGCCCCAAGGAAAACCGTGAGATCCCGCCGCTCGACTACGAGCGCGTGTATCGGCTCAAGCGCGAATTCCCCGGATTGGTGGTGGTGATCAACGGCGGCATCACCAGCGTGGAGCAGGTGCAGGCGCACCTGGCCCAGGTCGATGGGGTGATGCTGGGGCGCGCCGCCTATCACGACCCCTACGTCCTGGCCCGGGTCGAGGCCGCGCTGTACGGTGAGCCGATGCCGGAGCGTGAAGACGTCCTTCTCCGCATGCGCCCCTACATCGAGGCCGAACTGGCCCGAGGGACCGCGCTCAAGCACATCAGCCGGCACCTGCTGGGGCTTTACCAGGGCGAGCCGGGAGCCCGCGGCTTCCGCCGCCGGCTGAGCGAGGGTGCCCATCTGCCGGGCGCCGATTGGTCACTTATTGAGCAGGCCGTCGCGCAACCCCGGATTGCCGCGTGACCGTTCAGGTTCGTCCGGCCTATATTCAGCCGCGATTCCATAGTCTGAACGCCAATGGATACCGCCTCCCCGCCGAGCCCCCGGGCTTGATCAAGCAAATGAAAACCATCCTGCGTCCTGCGGCATGGCTGCTGGCACTGACGACTGGGGCCAGCGCCTTGGCTGCCCAGTCCAGCGAGCCGTCGCTGTCGCTGGAGCAGGCCGTGACCCAGGTCCAGCACGAGACCGGCGGCAAAGTGTTGTCCGCCAGTACCGTGCGGCGGGGCCGCAGTTCCTTCGAACATCGCGTGAAAGTGCTTACGCCAACCGGGCACGTACGCGTGGTGACCGTAACCACGGAGGCCAGCAAGGCGCCGGCTTCCAGTGATTCGACCAAGAACCCGTCCAGTGACGGTGGAAGCAACAAGGAGAAACACTGATGCGCATTCTTTTGGTTGAGGACGAGGCTCCCCTGCGCGAGACCCTCGCCGCCCGCCTGAAGCGCGATGGTTTTGCCGTCGATGCGGCCCAGGACGGTGAAGAGGGCATGTATCTCGGACGCGAAGTGCCCTTCGATCTGGCCATCATCGACCTTGGCCTGCCCAAGATGTCGGGCATGGACCTGATCAAGTCGCTGCGTGAAGCCGGCCAGCGCTACCCCATCCTGATCCTCACCGCCCGCGGCGGCTGGCAGGACAAGGTGGAGGGCCTCAAGCACGGTGCCGACGACTACCTGGTCAAGCCCTTCCACGTGGAAGAACTGCTAGCGCGCATCAACGCGCTGGTGCGCCGCGCCAGCGGCTGGTCCAAGCCGATCCTGGCCTGTGGCCCGATCAAGCTGGATACCACCGCGCAGACGGTGACGGTGGAAGGCAAGCTGGTCGACCTGACCAGCTACGAATACAAGGTGCTCGAATACCTGATGCTGCATGCCGGTGAGCTGGTCTCCAAGGCCGACCTCACCGAGCACATCTACCAGCAGGATTTCGATCGCGATTCCAACGTGCTTGAGGTCTTCATCGGCCGCCTGCGCAGGAAGCTGGACCCGGAAGGCAACCTCAAGCCCATCGAGACGGTACGTGGACGCGGATACCGCTTTGCCATCCCTCGCAGCGAAGCCGAAGACGAATGATCCGCCGCCGCCGCGCCGCCCGTTGTCACTGGCGGCGCGCGCGGCTCTGGCGACTGGCTTCGTGCTGGCCGCGTTCCTGGGCGTGGTGGGTCTCACGCTTACGCGCACCAATGCCGACAGTTCGCTGAAGGGACTGCAGGACCGCCTGCAGAATTTCGTCGTGGCCTACCTTGCGGGCACCGAAGTCGGTCGCTCCGGCAAGGTGCTGCTGCCCGATACACCGCCCGATCCGAGCTTTTCGCGCCCGGGCTCGGGGCTGTATGCCGTGGCCATCGGCGACGGCGGCTACAAATGGGAATCGCCCTCGGCGATCGGCCGCGATTTCGGTTTCCTGCGTCCGCTCGCGCCGGGCGAGGGCGAGTTCGTCGGCCCGGTCGATACGCGCATGGGCCGCCTGTACTACTACATCTACGGCGTCGCGCTCGATACCTCCGAAAAGAAATCGGTGCACCTCACTTTCATGGTGGCGCAGACCGAGGATCAGCTCGAAGGGCGCAACGCCGTCTTCCGGCGCAGCCTGGTGTTCTGGCTCGCCTCGCTGGGCGTGATGCTGATCCTGCTGCAGATGCTGCTGCTGCGCTGGAGCCTCACGCCGCTGCGCAAGGTCGCCAACGAAATGTCGCGCGTGGAGCGCGGCGAGCGCGAACATCTCGGCGATCAGTATCCGCTGGAACTGACCGGTCTTACCGAACGCATCAATGCCTTCATCGACAGCGAGCGCGAGCAGCGCGTGCGCACGCGCAACACGTTGGCCGATCTCGCGCACAGCCTGAAGACGCCGCTGGCGGTCATACGCTCGAGCCTGGAAAGCGCGATTGCCGAATCGGCGCTGCGCGATCCGGTGCTCGAACAGGTGCGCAAGATGGACGAACTGGTGGCCTACCAGCTCGCGCGCGCGGCCACCTCGGGTCGGCAGACGTTTGCAACGACGGCCATTCCCATTGCCAGTCACGCGGAAGACCTGGTGCAGAGCCTGGAGAAGGTCTACGCCGCCAAGAACGTGTTGTGCGAATTCGACATCGACGACAACGCCTCGTTCTACGGCGAGCAGGGCGACCTGCTGGAACTGATGGGCAACCTGTTGGAGAACGCGTTCAAATGGGCGCGCCATCGCGTGCTGCTGGTGGTGAAGATGCGTCCGGTGGCGGGGCGGCAGCGTCCCGGTCTGTGGTTGAGCGTGGAGGACGATGGTCCGGGCGTCGACGACGACAAGATCGAGACGGTATTGCAGCGTGGCGTGCGCGGCGATGAGCGTGTGCAGGGGCACGGGATCGGGCTGTCGATCGTGCAGGACATCATCCGCGCTTATGGTGGAGAGTTGTTGGTGGATCGGTCGCCGGAGTTCAACGGGGCGCGGTTTAGCGTGAAGTTTCCGCCGGTTTGATTTAGCTCGTCATCCCCGCCTAGGCCCCATTCGCTCGTCATTCCGGCGTAGGCCGGAATCCAGTTTCGTCAGTGTCCAGTTGTTGCGTTGCCGCCAGGGTGCCACCTACGCGGCGGGTGTTTCGATCGGCTGCCGCCGACGCAAAGCTAGTCCCCTTTTTGGGACGTTCGAGTCACTTTTCTTTTGCTGGCCCAAAAGATCCCACGGGACTAGCTTCGCGTCGAAAGTAACCCAAAGAAAATGGCCTCAAGAGCTCACACTGACTGCGGTATACGAGCCTGAAGGATTCGGAGCCCGGATCGTCACGATCTCCCTAATCCACGGTATGGCTATATCGCGAGTGAGGCGGTGCTCAAGACTTAAAGCTGGGCTCGCTTTGCCTTTCGCGGTGCACAGCACTTCTCCCTCTCCCCTCCGGGGAGAGGGTTGGGGTGAGGGGCCAATCTAGCGATATGTGTGTTTGTTCGCGGGTTTGCCTGGTGCGTTCAACGCATCAGGCCGGCGCAGACGAAGGCCCATAAAACGCCTCGAGCAACTCCGCCACGCTCGCATCGGCGCGACGCAACACCGAAGGCTGCGACCAATGCAGTTCGCTCGTCACGGCGAAGAATTCATCGGGGCTCTCCGCGCCGTACGGATCGATCAGCGTGTCGCGGCCGCGTGCCACATCGTTCGAGAGCAGGTCGAAGGCGCGTTGGAAGGCTACGATCCATTGCCGACGGGGAATGCTTGGCGGCAGCAGCGGTACGCCGTCGGGTGGGCCGTCGAGCATGTCGAGCTTGTGCGCGATCTCGTGCACGACGACGTTGTAGCCGTCCCAAGGATGGGTGAGGTCGAGTTGCACGTCGGCGAGCGACAACACCAGCGGACCGTGTTCCCACGCTTCGCCGATCAATACGTCATCGGTTTCGGTGACCACGCCGCTGCGGTCGTCATGGTGGCTGCGCTTGACCCGGAATTCGCCCGGATACACCAGGATGTCGCGCCAACCACGCAAGCTGCGCGGACCTTGCCGCAGCACCGGCAGGCAGGCCTGCATGGCGATCAAGGTGCAGGCGGCATCGGTCAGTTCCGCATCGGCCAATGCGTGGAAGCGCTTGCGCGCCAGGAACACGCCAACCAGGCGGCGCAGTTCGTTCTGGCGGGCGAGATCGAGCCGCTGGGCCAGCGGACAGCCATCCAGCGCCTTGCGCCAGGGCTCTTCAGCAAGCAGGGGAGGGGTCACATAGGCGCGCAGGCGGCGCCACCACACAGCCGACACGAGTTGCCGTCGTTACTGGATCGAGCCCGGCAACAACGACTGCCAGCCGATACGGTTCTGGCGGCTGCGCGGCACGCGGGCCGGAGTCGTGGGCGGGCTGTTGTCACTGGAGGAAGAAGAGGCCGGGCTCGGTGCACTGTTGGCTTCGCGCGACAGACCCAGGGCATCGCCCCCGCTGCCGCCCGCGCCGTCATGGCTACCGGAGCTGCTATCGACCGAGCGCTGCATGGCGGCACCGAGATCCTGGCCGTCCGCGTCCATGGCCGATGCAGCACCGATGCTGCCGACGCATAGAACACAGCCAATCAAGAACTTCCCGACGCCCATGGCGGCTCAACCCCTTGATCCGCAATCCAAGAACTCGATGCTGGCAGAAAAATCCAGGCGATACCAGTGCCAGCAAACCGTTCGCGCAAGGCCCGCGAGTCCCAGAAGTCATGGGGATTGGCTGGCCCTGCACCGGTCGATGCGCCGCCCTGGCAGGCTAGAATCGATGAATGTCACGTCTATTGGCCATCTCCCTTTTTTCCCATGGGCGCTGCACGGCCTGCCGATCCGCCGGAGGCGCGGCGTAATGCAGGCGCAGGAGCTGCTGGTGGCGCTGGCGAGTGGCGGCATGGTGTCGGGTGCCCAGCTGGCCGAGCGCGCGGGTGTCACCCGCGCGGCCATCTGGAAGCAGGTCGAGGCACTGCGGGCGCGCGGAGTGCCGGTGCAGTCGCGCGGCACCGCGGGCTATTGCCTGCCCTGGCCGGTGCAACTGCTGGATGTCGCCACCCTGCGCGCGGCACTGCCCGCCGGCGTGCGCAAGCGGCTGGGTACGCTGGAACTGCATTGGGAGATCGACTCGACCTCCACTGAGATCCAGCGCCGCCAGTCCGATCTTGCCGATCTCAGCATGGTGCTGGCGGAGACGCAGACCGCCGGGCGCGGCCGTCGCGGCCGACTGTGGCTGTCGCCGCCGGGTCTCAACGTTTACCTGTCGTGCCTCAAGCGCTTCGACGCGGGCTTTGCCGCGCTGTCCGGATTGTCGCTGGCCGTGGGCGTGATCGTGATGCGCACGCTGACCGCGCTGGGCATCCAGGGCGCCGGGCTCAAGTGGCCGAACGACGTGCTGAGCGACGGCGGCAAGCTCGCCGGCATCCTAGTCGAACTGGGTGGCGAATATCAGGGACCCTGCGCGGCGATCATCGGCGTGGGTCTGAATGTGCGTCTCACGGCAGCACTGCATGAGCAGGCCGGCCAGCCGGTCAACGATCTGGCCACGCTTGCCGGCAAGGCGCCCGACCGCAACCGCGTGGCCGCCGCCCTGATCGCCGCCTTGGCGGATGGCCTGGATCAGTTCGAACGCGAGGGCTTCGCGGCCTTCGTCGACGAATATGCGAACTACGACCTGCTGCGCGGCAAGCCGCTGCGCGTGCAGGGAGCGCTCGGCACGCTGGAAGGCATCGGTGCCGGCGTCGATGCGCGCGGCGCCTTGCTGGTGCAGGCGCAGGACGGCATGCATCGCATCGACAGCGCCGACGTGACGGTGCGGCGCGCATGAGGCTCTTGCTCGATCTCGGCAATACGCGCCTGAAATGGGCGCTGCGCGAGGGCGCGCAGTGGCACGAGCAGGGCGCGGTTGGCTGGAACGACGAGGTCGTGCTGGCACTGCACGAAGCGTGGCGACACCTGCCGATACCGCGCGACGTCTTCGGCGCCTCGGTGGTGGACAGCGAACGCGAAGCGCAGATCGCCGCGGTGGTGTCGACCTGCTTCGACCGATCGACCACCTGGTTGCGCACGCCCGCCGAAGCCTGCGGTGTGCGCAACGCCTACCCCGAGCCGGGTCGCCTCGGCGTGGACCGTTTCCTCGGCATGGTGGCGGCACGCGCCGAAGGTTGGGCACCGTGCGTGCTGGCCGGCGTCGGCACCGCGCTCACGCTCGATGCGCTCGATGCCGAGGGACGACATCTGGGGGGCTTGATCGCACCCGGGCCGCAGCTGATGCAGCAGTCGTTGCTGGGTGCCACGGTGCGCGTGCTGGTCGACCGGCCGGGCACCGTGCTGGAAGCCGCGGACAACACGCCGGATGCCGTCGCCTCGGGCTGCTGGCAGGCGGCCGCGGCCCTGGTCGAGCGTTTCGTAGCGCACATGTCCGGGCCGTTGGGCGGTGCACCGCAGCTGATTCTCGGCGGCGGCGACGCGGCCTCGCTGGCGCCGCTGATTGCCCATCCGTCGCGGCTCAGCCAGGACAGCGTGCTGCGCGGATTGTCGGTGTGGTCCGACGCACATACACCTGTCGAACAAGCTCTCTAGAATGTCGGCTCTTTCGCCGTCGATGGCCTGATGGATCGCCGATGTTCCTGCGCCTGCTCTTTGTCCTGCTGATCGCGCTCAATATTGCGGTAGGCGCGTGGCTGCTGCTTGGCCAGGACGACGTGCACGGCCGCGCCGCCACCGATGCCGGTGTGCCCGAGCTGCACCTGTTGAGCGAGCGCCCGCCTGCGCCGTCCAGCGCGCCGCCGCCGCCGGCAAGCACCCTGGCCGCGGCGACGCCGTCGGCCCCAGCCTCCAGCGCACCCCCGGTAGCCCCGCCGCCCGCACCGGCGACGCCAGCGCCGCCGCCGCGACCGAACACTTACACCTGCATGGCGCTGGGCCCGTTCGCCACGCAAACCGATATGCGCAACGCACGTGCCGCGCTCAGCAGCCAGGCCGCACGCATGCGCCAGCGGCAGGAACAGACCACCCAGACCACCGGCTGGTGGGTCTATCTGCCGGGTGGCGGAAGCCGCGACAAGGCGCTGGAGCTGGGCCGCCGCCTTGCCGCAGCCAACGTGGGCGAATACTTCATCGTCAGCTCGGGCGACCAGTCCAATACCGTCTCGCTGGGCTTGTTCAAAGATCCCGCCAACGCCCGTCGCCGCCGCGAGCAGGTGGTCGCCGCGGGCTTCCCCGCACAGATGAGCGAGCGCAGCGAAAGCGTGGCCGAGTACTGGCTGGACGTGGTCATTGCCGACAACGGCCACGCCGACTGGCGCAACCGCGTACGCGGCGTCGGTTCCCACAGCACCGGGTGCTTCTAAGGCTTTGGCGTTGGCCCATAGCCCCCTGTTAGACTTCACCTCTTCGCCGGCATAGCTCAGTTGGTAGAGCAACTGATTTGTAATCAGTAGGTCGCGGGTTCGACTCCTGCTGCCGGCACCAGATCGAGGGTTCCCGCATGCTCAAGGGCCTCCTGGCCGCACTCCTGATGCTGGCGGGCATGCGTTCTGCGGCAGCTGCGGACGCGCCGCTGGACGCCGGGCAACTGCTGCAACGCCAGCAGGCCGGGCAGGCGCCGTTGGTGCTCGACGTGCGCGGCGCCGATGAATACCGCGATGGCCACATCGCCGGTGCGCTCAATATTCCCGTGGACTCATTGGCCCAGCGCGCCGGCCTGCTCGGTGTCCCGCGCGACAGCGAGATTGTGGTGTATTGCGTCTCCGGCAAGCGTGCTGCCAGGGCGCAGGAAACGCTTGTTTCGCTCGGCTACACCCATGTGCGCCTGCTGGATGGCAGTCTGAACACATGGCGGCAACGTCATCTGCCTCTGGCACACTAAGACAACTCGTATCCGGTTTTCACACTGCAGGTTTTCATGGTCAACAAGTCACTCTCCCTGATCGGCGTTCCCACCGACATCGGTGCGGGGCATCGTGGCGCTTCGATGGGGCCGGAGGCCTTGCGCGTAGCCAACCTGCTGGCGAGGCTCGCCAGGCGCGGGCTGGACGTGGTCGATCGCGGCAATCTTCAGGGCCCGCTCAATCCCTGGCAGCCGCCGCAGAACGGCTATCGGCATCTGCCCGAGGTGGTGACCTGGAACAAGGCCGTACACGAGGCGGTCTATGCCGAGCTTGCCGAGGGGCGCCTGCCGATCATGCTCGGTGGCGACCATTGCCTGGCGATCGGTTCGATCAGCGCCGTCGCGCGTCATTGCCGCGACACCGGCAAGACGCTGCGTGTGCTGTGGCTGGATGCGCACGCCGACTTCAACACCGCCGACGCGACGCCCTCGGGCAATATCCACGGCATGCCGGTGGCGTGCCTGTGCGGCAACGGTCCCCAGGAGCTGATCGAACTGGGCGGGCAGGTGCCGGCGATCAAGGCGGATGTGGTGCGCCAGATCGGCATCCGCTCGGTGGACGAGGGCGAAAAGCGCCTGGTGCGCGAGTCGCAGGTGAGCATCTTCGACATGCGCCACATCGACGAAGTGGGCATGAAGCGCACGATGGAAGAAGCGCTGGCCGGGGTGGACGAAAACACGCACCTGCACATCAGCTTCGACGTGGATTTCCTCGACCCGACCATCGCGCCCGGCGTGGGCACCACCGTGCGCGGCGGGCCGAACTATCGCGAAGCGCAGCTGTGCATGGAAATGATCGCGGACACCGGTCGCGTCGGTTCGCTCGACATCGTCGAGCTCAATCCCGCCTTCGACAAGAAGAACCAGACCGCGCGGCTGGCGGTCGACCTGGTCGAATCGCTGTTCGGCAAGTCCACGCTGATCCGCTGAAGCGTCGCTTGAACCAGCAACCATAACGATACGAAGAAACGAGAGAGCATGAAGACCCGCGTACTTACCGGCATCACCACCACCGGCACGCCGCATCTTGGCAACTTCGTCGGCGCGATCCGCCCGGCCGTCGCGGCGAGCAAGCGCGACGACGTGGACGCGTTCTACTTCATGGCCGACTATCACGCGCTGATCAAGAGCGACGATCCGGCGCGCATCGAACGTTCGCGCCTGGAAATCGCGGCCACCTGGCTGGCGGCCGGGCTCGATCCGCAGAAGGTCACCTTCTATCGGCAGTCCGATATTCCCGAGATTCCGGAGCTGACCTGGTTCCTCACCTGCGTCACCGCGAAGGGCCTGCTCAACCGCGCCCATGCATACAAGGCAGCGGTGGACAAGAACACGGAAACCGGTGAAGACGCCGACGCCGGCATCACCGCCGGGCTCTACATGTATCCGGTGCTGATGGCCGCGGACATCCTCGCCTTCAATGCGAACAAGGTGCCGGTGGGACGCGACCAGATCCAGCACATCGAGATGGCGCGCGATATCGCGCAGCGTTTCAACCATATCTACGGCCGCGAATTCTTTGCGTTGCCGGAAGTGGTGATCGAGGAACAGGTGGCGACGCTGCCCGGCCTCGATGGCCGCAAGATGTCCAAGAGCTACGACAACACCATTCCGCTGTTCGCGGGCGGGCAGAAGCATCTGCGCGATTCCATCATGCGCATCGTCACCGACTCGCGCCTGCCGGGCGAAGCGAAGGATCCGGACAGCTCCTCGCTGTTCACCATCTTCCGCGCGTTCGCCAGCGAAGCGGAGTCCAGCGCGTTCCGCCAAGCGCTGGTCGACGGCATCGGCTGGGGCGAGGCCAAGCAGGTGTTGTTCGAGCGCCTGGAAGTGGATGTGGCACCGATGCGCGAAAGCTACGACGCATTGATGGCCCGCCCGGCCATGATCGAGGAGATCCTGCGGGAAGGCGCCAAGAAGGCGCGCGCCATTGCCGCGCCAAAGATCGCCGAGCTGCGCGATGCGATCGGCCTGCGATCGGGCACGTCCGTTGCGCCGCAGGCGAATGGCGCGAAGGCGACGGCCAAGGGCGGCAAATCAGCGCGCTTCGCCAGTTTCCGCGATGCCGATGGTAGTTTTCGTTTCCGTCTGTTTTCCGCCGACGGTGAAGAGCTGCTGCTGTCGCGTTCCTTCGCCGATCCGAAGGCGGCGGGCGTCGTACAGAAGCGCATCAAGGAACTGGGCAGCGTCTCTGCCGTGGTGCAGGTGCAGCCCCAGGCATTGGTGCTGGAGATCGACGGTGAACAAGTGGGTGCCACGCCGGACTACGACGGCGAGCAGGCACGCGATGAGGCGCTCGACCGCTTGCGCGGCGCGCTCGATCAACTGGCCGCGCAGGAATAAAGCGCTGTTGGCCTCCGTGGAGTGAATTGACGCATGCGTTACCTGGCCCTTCTGTTACTCGCGCCGTGGCTGCTGATCCTGGGTTGGGCGTTCTGGTCCTACCCCAAGAGCCTGCCGCGTACGCGCCTGCGCCGCTACTTCGACCTGGCGGCCCTGCTGCTGGCCGCATTCGCGGCCGTGCAGTGCGCCAGCAACGCGTTCGATACGGCCACGGTTCCCACGGTGGGTCAGTACGGTCCATCCAGCGGCGCCATCTGGCAGCAGGTGCTGCCCGCGTTGTATGGCTATGGCGCCTGCGTGGTGGTGTTGGTGCTGGCGCTGATCGTGCGCCAACTGGTGTGGCGCCCGCACGCGCGCTGAAGAACAGGAAACGACCATGCAAGACGCCGACCTCCAGCGTTACCTCCTGCGCCTGTTCGAACGCCATGACGTCGAGCTGGAGCCGGACGAAGAGTGGCTGATGACCGACGGCGATTTTCCCGCCGTGCGCGCCATCTGGTTCGAAGGCGCAGCCGGGGAGCCCGGACGCCTGGATGTCGACGTCGTGCTCAGCGAAGATCGCCACATCGAAGAGAGTTTTGCCGGCATCGGCGGCGGCGAAGAGGGTTGCCTGGACGCCTTGCGCGCGTTCGAGCACGGCGTATTCCACGTGCTGCTGGCGGCATGCTGGTATGTCACCGACGATCGCCGCATGCAGTTGCACAGCTGGGATTTCGGCATCCGCACCTGGGATGTCTTCGTGGGGCCGTGGCTGTCGAGCAAAGAGGGGATCGAGCCGCCTGCCGAGCTGATCTCGCAGCTTCGCGCCGCCTTGCAGAACGAGTCGTTGAACCCGGAGCTGCACTGGGTGCGGCTGTTCTATCGGCGCGCCGACGATGGCGCCGTTATTGCCGAAGCTTTGCTGGACAATGCGGCGTGGCCCGCGGGCGACCGTCTGCTGGCGGCGTTGAAGTGGCCTGCCGCCGAAGCGGGTTACAGCGTGCGCGGATTCGTTGCGCTCGATATTCGCGATTACTGACAGGCTACGGCCGAACCCCTGTGGGAGCGCACCCTGTGCGCGGTTGTGGCGCTATGGCGTCTTGGCTTCGTAGGTCTGTCGCGCACAGGGTGCGCTCCCACAGTGTCAGCGCGGAGCCGTAAACGGGCTCGTGCGCGACAAGCCTGCGAAGCGGAAGCGACGCGGCGCCGCAGTCGCGCACAAGTGCGCTCCCACAAGGTTGTCGAGTCATTCCCAGCGGTTGAGGTGTGGGCCGAAGCGTTCGCGCTGCGGACGCACCACGCAGAAGCGGTGACCGCTCGGCGCCTGCATGACCCACCAACGATTAGGCACATGGTGCACGCGGGTGGCGCCGAGTTTCTCCATCCGTTGCACTTCCGCTTCAATATCGTCGGTTTCGATGTCCAGATGCACGCGGCTGTCGTGCTCGACGCGTTGCAGCAGGATGATCGGCTCGTCGTCGGCGGAGGCGAGCCGGGCGTACTTGCCGTCGCCATCCTCGTCCAGTGTGACGATGGATTTGCCCAGCGCATGGCTCCAGAAGGTGGCGGCTTCGGCAAGATGGTCGGTCTTGCAATCGATCACAAGGGCGCACAGTCGGCTGTGATGCATGGCGATGATCCCGTGGCGGACGTCGCCGAATCGTAGTGCGCCGCCCGGTGCATGCGCCGTCAAAACCAGATGCAGGCAGCGAACCGCGCCAACGAAAAAGCCCCGGCATGACCGGGGCTTTTTCGTTCAACGTGCCTGCGCTTCAGTTCGGCAGCGACAGGTCGTCCAGCAGCGCCTTGAGGAAGCGCGCGGCTTCGCCGCCGGTGGCGGCGCGATGGTCGAAGGTGATCGAGATCGGCATGCGGCGATGCACTTCGATGCCGCCCATCACGGCCACCACGTCGTGGCTCAGCTTGCCCGCGCCGATGATGGCGACGCACGGCGGCACAACCACCGGCGTAGCGTAGCGACCGGCGAACATGCCGAAGTTCGACAGGCTGATGGTGTAGCCGCTGAGTTCCGAAGCCGGAATCGTGCGGTCTTCCACCGACGTGCGCAGACGCTTGATTGCCGCACGGATGCCGGCGCCATCGAGCACGTCGGCATTGCGCAGGGCCGGCACGAACAGGCCTTCCTCGGTGTCCACGGCGATGCCGATGTCCACATGCGGATGCAGCGTGCGGGTGAGGTTCTTGCCGTCGAACCAGGCGTTGAGCGCCGGCACGGTCTTGCACGCCACCACGATGGAGCGGATCAGGCGGGCGGTGATGTCCTGCTTGCCGATCCAGGCGTGCAGGTCGGCGTCGTCCACCAGCGTGGTCGGCACCACGTTGGCGTGGGCGTCGGCCATCACGCGCGCCATATTGCGGCGCACGCCCTTGAGCTGTTCCGGCTGGCCGCTGGCCTGCACGCTCGGCGGCGCGGTGCGCACCGGCTTGCCCGCGAGCGAGGTGGCGGTACGGGCTTCGGGTTCGGGCAGGCGCGGAGCAAGGTGGCGGCCGGCGTCTTCGTGCACGGCGCGAGCAGGTGCGGCACCGAGCTGTGCGCTTCCGTTGGCGGCGGCGTTCTTCACGTCGGCCATGGTGACCACGCCATCGGCGCCGCTCGGCTTCACGCGGCTGAGGTCGACCTTGAGCTTCTTGGCGAGCGCACGCACCGCCGGCACGGCCTTGACGCCGCCGACGCTGCTGGCCTGTTCCACGTGCACGTGGCTGCCGGAGACCATCGCACCGACCACGGTGCCTTCGTCTTCGCGCTCGGACTTGCCGTTGCCGCTGTCGATCTCGCCGCCTTCATCGGAGGCAACGACCTTGTGCGTGTCGGCCGTGGCGCTGCCGGTGCCCTTCTTGGGGCCGTGGTGGTGGCCGGTGGACTCGGCCTCGGCACGCTGCTTGGCGTTCGGATCGGGCTCGAATTCGGCCAGTGCCGAACCGGTTTCGATGATGTCGCCCGCGGCGCCGTGCAGCTTGGTGACCTTGCCGGTGTACGGCGAGGGCACGTCGACGACGGCTTTGGCGGTTTCCATCGAGCACAGCGGCGCGTCGAGCTTAATGGTGTCGCCTTCCTTCACGTGCCACTCGACGATGGTGGCGTCGGGCAGGCCTTCGCCGAGGTCGGGCAGGTAGAAAGTCTTGATGTCGGCCATTGGAGTGAGTCCCGGGCTTTTTTGAAAAGGAATTCGGAGGAAGTAAAGAGTAAAGGGTGAATGGTAAAGGGAGAAAAAGTGGCGCACTCCAACAACGAGGCGGCCTGCTTTTCCTATTTCCTATTCACCCTTGTCCCTTTACCAATCAGCTGGCAGCCAGTGCGCGCTTGGCGGCATCCACCACGCGCTCGGCACTCGGCATGTACTTCATTTCCAGGCGGAACAGCGGGATGTGGGTGTCGTAGCCGCTGACCCGTTCGACCGGCGCGAGCAGGTCGTACATGCATTCCTCGGCCAGGCGCGCGGCGATTTCGGCGCCGAAACCCGCGGTCTTGGGGGCTTCATGCACGATCACGCAGCGGCCGGTCTTCTGCACCGACTCGGCGATGGTGTCGAAGTCGAGCGGGGTCAAGGTGGCCACGTCGATGACTTCGGCGCTGATGCCTTCTTCGGCCAGCGCATCGGCCGCTTCCAGCGCTTCCTTCACCTGTGCGCCCCACGAGACGAGGGTGACGTCGGTGCCGTCGCGCAGCACGAAGCACACGTCCAGCGGCAGCGCCTCGCCGTCATCGGGCACTTCTTCCTTGTACTGGCGGTAGATGCGCTTGGGCTCGAAGAACATCACCGGATCCGGATCGCGGATCGCGGCGAGCAGCAGGCCATAGGCACGCGCCGGCGACGACGGCATCACCACGCGCAGGCCCGGGATATTGGTGAACAGGTGCTCGTTCGCTTCCGAATGATGCTCGGGTGCGCGAATGCCGCCGCCCCACGGTGCGCGCCACACGGCCGGCACGGTGATGCGGCCGCGCGTGCGGTTGCGCATGCGCGCGGCGTGGCAGGCGATCTGCTCCATCATCGGATAGATGAAGCCTTCGAACTGCGCTTCGGCCACCGGCTTCATGCCCTGGGCAGCGAGGCCCACGGTGACGCCGGCAATGGTGGTTTCGTCCAGCGGCGTGTCGAGCACGCGCAGTTCGCCGAACTTTTCCTGCAGGCCCTGGGTGGCGCGGAACACGCCACCGTTGACGCCGACGTCTTCGCCCAGCACCACGACGCTGTCGTCGTGGGCCATTTCATAGGCGAGTGCCTGGGTGACGGCTTCGATAAGGGTGATCTGTGCCATGACTTAATGGGCCTTCTTGTCGAGCTGGATGGCGAGATCGCGCTGCTTGGCGAGATCGGCGGGGACTTCGGCGAAGGTGTAGTCGAACATCGCCGTGACCGGCTGGGTCTTGGTCTCGAGGTAAGCGTTCACCTCGTTGTCCATCCAGTCGTCGCATTCCGCCTTCCAGGCTTCTTCCTTGGCGTCGTCCCACACGCCCTTGGCCACCAGCCAGTTGCGCAGGCGCTTCATCGGCTCCTTCGCCCAGGCGTCCTTCACTTCCTGCTCGCCGCGGTAACGGCGCGCGTCATCGGCAGTGGTGTGGTCGGACAGGCGGTAGGTCACCGCCTCGATCACGCTGCCGCCCTGGCCGTTGCGTGCACGGTCCAGCGCGTCTTCCATCGCCTTGCGCACGGCGATGATGTCGTTGCCGTCCACCTGGATGGAGAACAGGCCGGCCGCGATACCCTTCTGCGCCAGCGTCGGCGCGCCGGACTGGATCTTGCGCGGCACCGAAATGGCCCACTGGTTGTTCACGATCACCGCCACCATCGGCAGGTTCTGCGCGCCGGTGATGTTGATGGCGCCGTAGAAGTCGCCCTTGGACGAACCACCGTCACCGATGGTGCACACGGCCACGCGCTTCTCGTTGCGGATCTTGAACGCCAGCGCGCTACCGGCGGCATGCAGGCACTGCGTAGCGATCGGCACCGACCAGGCAAAGTCGTGGCGCGCCGGTTCTTTCTGATAGTCGTTGCCGCGCTCGTCGCCGCCCCAGTACATGTAGACCTCACGCGGCTGCACGCCGCGATACAGCTGCGCACCGTATTCGCGGTAGCTGGGTGCCAGCACGTCTTCCGGCTTCATGGCGCTGCCGATGCCCACATGCGCTGCTTCATGGCCGAGGCAGCTGGCATAGGTGCCGAGCTTGCCGGTGCGCTGCAGCGCCACCGACTTCGCGTCGAACACGCGGGTCGACAACATCAGCTTGTACAGCTCGACCATGTGGTCGAGATCCTTGGCGAATTCAGGCAGATCGTCACGGACCTGCTTGCCTTCAGCATCGAGATACTGGAGGTATTCGATTTCAAACTTGGCGGCGATAGACACGACTCGCTCCCGGAGTGAGTAATGAGAAAGTGGGGTGCTGGGGCGTCGGCGGCCCATCCAGTGGGGCCAGCAGCGGACGTAAAGCCCTGAGCAAGACGGAAATGATTACAGGCGGATATGTTGCGCTGCAAGGCACGGTGCAGCATGCGGGGTGGTACGGGGTGGGGGCGAACAACGGTTAACATGGCGCTTTTCCGCGACAGGGCAGGCCATGACCGAGAATCAGCGCGACCTCGAGGCCGGTATCGAACTCGACCTGAATGGTCGACTGACCTACGGCGGCTACCTGCGGCTGGATACGCTGCTGTCGGCCCAGCAACCGCTGAGCCAGCCGCCCCACCACGACGAGATGCTGTTCATCGTGCAGCACCAGGTGGCCGAGCTGTGGATGAAGCTGATCATCCATGAACTGAAGGCGGCACTGGTGCATTTGCGCCAGGATGAGATCGATCCATGCCTGAAGATCCTGGCGCGCGTGAAGCAGGTGCAACGCCAGCTGTTTGAACAATGGGGCGTGCTGGAAACGCTTACGCCCGCGGAATACCTGGAATTCCGCGGCGTGCTGGGGCCTTCCTCGGGTTTCCAGTCGCTGCAGTACCGGCAGATCGAATTCCTGCTCGGTAACAAGAACGCGCAGATGCTGCAGGTGTTTGCGTACGATCCTGCGGCGCAGGCCACGCTGCGCGAGGTGCTGGAAGCGCCCAGCCTGTACGACGAATTCCTCTGCCATCTCGCGCGCCGCGGGCATGACGTGCCGGCCGAGCTGACCCAACGCGATTGGTCGCAGCCTTACCAGCGCCATCAAGGTCTGCTGCCCGTGCTCAAGCGCATTTACGAAAACCGTGCAACGTTCTGGCCCGAATACCACATGTGCGAACAGCTGGTGGATGTGGAAGAGAGTTTCCAGCTCTGGCGTTTCCGCCATATGAAAACGGTGGAGCGGATCATCGGACACCGCCGCGGCACCGGTGGTTCCTCGGGCGTGGCGTTCCTGAAGAAAGCGCTGGAACTGGAATTCTTCCCGGAACTGCTGGACGTGCGCACCGAACTGGGCACCTGATCGCGCGTGGCATCTTGGGAATGGGTCATTCGACAACTACTGATGGCGCGGTCAGCGCCGTTTCGCTTGCAAAGGGGCATGCATGAGCAACACCACTGAGACCGCGCCCGCGTCGGTGCCTGATTTTCCGCAAACACTGGGGCATCCGCGCCCGTTATGGATGTTGTTCATGACGGAGTTCTGGGAGCGCTTCGCGTTTTACAGCGTGAGCTGGGCCCTGGCGTTGTACATCGTGGCGCATTTTTATCACGGCGACGCGTCCGGCGAAGCGTGGGCCAGCAAAATTTACGGAGCTTATACGGCGCTGATCTATGCCTCGAGCATTTTCGGCGGCTACGTGGCCGACAAAGTCATCGGTTACCAGCGCTCGATCCTGATCGGCGCCGCGGTGATGGCGGCGGGTCTGTTCGCGGTGATGTTGCCGAGCAAGGATCTGTTCCTGTTCGGCCTGGCGATGGTGGTGGTCGGCAACGGCCTGTTCAAGCCGAACGTTTCTTCGATGGTCGGCCAGCTGTATGGCCCGAAGGACGAGCGCCGCGACCGTGGCTTTACGCTGTTTTACATGGGCATCAACGGTGGCGCGTTCGTAGCGCCGTTGCTCACGGGTTGGCTTGCCGCCCATTTCACCGATACGCCGATGCAGCAGAATTATCGGCTGGTATTCGGTGCGGCCGGTGTCGGCATGGTGCTCAGCCTGTTCTGGTTCTGGTTCGGTCGCCGCGGCCTGCAAGGCGTGGGACGTCCGGCGCCGGAAGCGGCCAGCCGCATGCGCGTGGTGTGGGTGCTGCTGGGTATCGTGGTGGCGGTGCCGCTGGTCTATCTGCTGCTGGCCTTCGTGGGCGCCAACGGCCTGCAATGGCTGCTGGGCCTGCTGTTCATCGGCGTGGCGGCGATGCTGATCGTGGAGGCGCTGCGGCACGATCGCGTGCAGCTCCATCGCGTGTACGCGATGCTGATCATCTTCGCCTTCAACATCCTGTTCTGGATGTTCTATTTCCAGCTCGGCACGTCGTTCAATTTCCTCGCGGCGAACATGGTGGATCGCCAGATGTTCGGCGGTTGGGAATTCCCGGTGGGCTGGTTCCAGTCGGTGAGCCCGCTGGCGATCATCCTGTTGGCGCCGCTGGTGACGCAGGTGTGGGCGCTGCTGGCGCGGCGGCACAAGGAACCGTCGATTCCGCGCAAGTTCGGTCTCGGCCTGCTGTTCAACGGCCTGGGGTTCACCGCGCTGATGTACGCGCTGACCTATTCGATCGACAGCCGCGGGCTGATCCCGTTCTGGCCGCTGACCGCCTGCTATGTGCTGCAGACGATCGGCGAGCTGTGCCTGTCGCCGATCGGTTTGTCGATGGTGACCAAGCTGGCGCCGCCGCGGCTGGTTGGCCTGGCGATGGGCGGCTGGTTCCTGTCGCTGGCGGTGGGCGGCAATCTGTCGGGCCTGCTGGCCGGCCGCATCAGCGGCGAAAGCGGCATGACGGCAGCGTCCGCGTTGTCGGGCTTTACTTTCAGTTTCTGGCTGCTGGCGGGCGCCGGCGTCTTCCTGCTGCTGATCTCGCCGTTGATCAACCGGTTGATGCACGGCGTGCGTTGATTCCGATGAGGCGGCGTCCGCCCGGACGCCGCCCTCCGGGGCACGGAATGGTGCGGTGCATTTGACGGGCTCGGCCGCGGCCGGTTACATGTCGATATCGCAAGAAATTTCGATGTCGGCAGATCAGCGCCGACCCTGCCTTCCGGGAATTGCATGAGCCAGACCACCAACGCCCCCGCACCCTCGGTGCCCGATTACCCACAAACCCTGGGGCATCCGCGCCCGTTGTGGATGCTGTTCATGACGGAGTTCTGGGAGCGCTTCGCGTTCTACGGCATCCGCTGGGCGCTCACGCTGTACATCGTGGCCGAGTTCTTCAACGGCGAGGCTTCCGGCCAGGCGTTCGCCAGCCGCACCTACGGCGCCTACCTGGCGCTGGTCTACGCCACGGCCGTGTTCGGCGGCTACGTGGCGGACAAGATCATCGGCTACCAGCGTTCCATCCTGCTGGGGGCCAGCGTGATGGCGGTGGGCCTGTTCATGATCATGTTGCCGAACGAGCAGGTGTTCCTGGTCGGACTGGCCACCATCATCGTCGGCAATGGCCTGTTCAAGCCCAATATTTCCTCGATGGTGGGGCAGCTGTACGAGCAGGGCGATTCGCGTCGCGACCGCGGCTTCACGCTGTTCTACATGGGCATCAACGGCGGCGCGCTGATTGCACCGCTGCTCACCGGCTGGCTGGCGAGTCACTTCACCGATACGCCGATGCAGCAGAACTACAAGCTGGTGTTCGGTGCCTCCGGCGTGGGCATGCTGATCAGCCTGATGTGGTTCTGGTTCGGTCGTCGCCAGCTCCAAGGCGTCGGTCGTCCGGCCCCTGACCAGGCCAACCGCATGCGCGTGGTCTACGTGCTGCTCGGCATGCTGGTGGCCATCCCGGTGTTCTATCTGTTGATGGCCAAGGCCGGTGCGGTGGTGCTGCAGTGGCTGCTCACCGCGCTGTTCGTTGGCGTGGGCGTGATGCTGGTGATCGAGGCAGTGCGCACCGGCCGTGTGCAGGTGCATCGTGTGATCGCGATGCTGATCATTTTCGCCTTCAACGTGCTGTTCTGGATGTTCTTCGAACAAGCCGGCAGCTCGTTCAACTTCCTCGCCCAGAACATCGTGAACCGCAACATGTTCGGCGGCTGGGAATTCCCGGTGGGCTGGTTCCAGTCGGTGAACCCGGTGGCCATCGTGGTGCTGGCGCCGATCGTCTCGCTGGCCTGGGGCTTCCTCGACAAGCGACGCATGGAGCCGTCCATTCCGCGCAAATTCGGCCTGGGCCTGCTCGGCAACGCGCTGGGTTTCGTCGTGCTGATGTATGCGTTGGACGAGCTGGTCAGTAGCGACGGCCTGATTCCGTTCTGGCCGCTGGCGCTTTGCTATGTGCTGCAGACCGCCGGCGAGCTGTGCCTGTCGCCGATCGGCCTGTCGATGACCACCAAGCTGGCGCCCACCCGACTGGTGGGCCTGGCGATGGGCGGCTGGTTCCTTTCCACCGCCATCGGCAACAACCTCTCGGGCTTGTTCGCCGGCCACATCAGCGGCGAGAGCGGCATGACCGTGGCCTCGGCGCTCAGCGGCTTCACCTTCAGCTTCTACCTGCTGGCGGGGGCTGGCGTGCTGTTGTTCCTGATCGCGCCGCTGATCAATCGCTTGATGCACGGCGTGAAATGACCGCCGCTGGATGAACACCGGGGAACGAAAGGCGTCCTTTCGTTCCCCGTTACTTCGGCTCGATTGCCTGCAGCTTGTCCAGGATGCGCACCAGCCAGCTGCGTTCCTCGTCGTCCAGTTTGGACAGCAGGTTGCGCTCATGCTCGCGGGCCATCGGCGCCACCACTTCATGGATGGCCCAGCCGGCCTCGCTCAGGCCCAGCACGGAGCGGCGCTTGTCGCCGTCGTGGATGGCCCGGGTCACCCAGCCGGTCTCCACCAGCTTTGAGAGCGCGCGGCTCACGGCCACCTTGTCCATCAGGGTGCGCTCGGCTACCTCGCGGGCGGACAGGCCGTCGAAGCGCGCCAGCACCGCCATCACGCGCCATTCGGTCATGCTCAGGTCGAATCGGCGCTGGTAATCGTCGGCAATGGCCTGGCTGACCGCGTTGGACAGGATGGAGAGCCGGTAGGGCAGGAAATGTTCCAGCTCCAGCGGCGCGTGGTCGGGGTGGTGTTCGTCGGGCACTGCTGCGGCGCTCCTTGCAAATGGTTTCATATGTAACTATAACGTGAGGCTTATGAGGATGGTCGCACGCTTAGGCGTAGGCCATCTGAGCACCGATCCATCAGGAGAGCCCCATGAGTGCGCAGCCCAATCTTGGCATGCAGGTCACCACGTTCGAAAACCCCATGGGTATCGACGGGTTCGAATTCGTCGAATTCGCCGCACCGGCCGGTCGTGGCCACGAGCTGCACACCCTGTTCAAGAAGATGGGTTTCAGCGCCGTGCTCAAGCACAAGTCGCGTCCGATCACGGTCTATCGCCAGGGCGGCGTGAACCTGCTGGTCAACGAAGACCCCGAATCCTATGCCGCCGAATTCGCCCAGGCCCACGGCCCGTGCGCGGCCGGCTTCGCCATCCGCTTCCAGAAGCCGTCCAAGGACGTGCTCGGCGTCGTGCTCGGCAACGGCGGCGAAGCAGTGAACCCGAAGGCCGAAGCCACCAAGGCGGTGAACGCGCCGGCGGTGAAGGGCATCGGCGATTGCATGCTGTATCTGATCGATCGCTACGGCGACAAGGGCAGCATCTACGACGGCGACTACGAGCCGATCGCCGGAGCCGAGCAGAACCCGAAGGGTTTTGGCCTCACCTTCATCGACCATCTCACGCACAACCTCTACTTCGGCAACATGCAGAAGTGGTCCGATTACTACGAGCGCCTGTTCAACTTCCGCGAGATCCGCTACTTCGACATCAAGGGCGCCAAGACCGGCCTGGTTTCCAAGGCGATGACGGCGCCGGACGGCATCGTGCGCATCCCGCTGAA
Organism: Dyella kyungheensis; assembly: GCF_049913195.1. Taxonomy (GTDB): domain Bacteria; phylum Pseudomonadota; class Gammaproteobacteria; order Xanthomonadales; family Rhodanobacteraceae; genus Dyella; species Dyella kyungheensis. The sequence goes on from NZ_CP183983.1 coordinate 930,794, forward strand.
CGAGTCGAGCGATCCGAAGTCGCAGATCAACGAATACCTCGACGCGTACCACGGCGAGGGTATCCAGCACATCGCGCTGTTCACCGACAACATCTACGAGACGGTGGAAGCGATGCGCGCGACGGGGGTGGAATTCCTCGATACGCCGGACACGTACTTCGACGTGATCGATATGCGCATTCCCAACCATGGCGAAGACGTGCCGCGCCTGGCCAAGAACAAGATCCTGATCGATGCCGACCTGGAGACCAAGCAGCGCAAGCTGCTGCAGATCTTCACCCAGAACAACATTGGCCCGATCTTCTTCGAGATCATCCAGCGCAAGGGCAACGAGGGCTTCGGCGAAGGCAATTTCCAGGCGCTGTTCGAGTCGATCGAACGCGACCAGATGAAGCGCGGTTTCCTGTAAGCACATTGGCATCGTGGCCGCCGCAAGGCGGCCACGATGCATCGGGATCAGTGCGGAAACGTGCCGTTCTTCATCATGGCGGCGAACATCGCGCCGAAGAAGATGAAATACAGCACGGCAACGACGATGCCGACCAGGTACAGCACACCCTGGATGATGAAATAGGTGCGCAGGCGGGCGAGGGATTCCTTCAGCGCGCTGGAATCGCCGGTCAGCTGGGCTCGTTCGATCGCGCTGGAGGCCTGCATCAGCAGCACACCCGTCCAGATGGGCAGCCAGGCGATGACGATGCCGACGATGGTGAGGGCGGTAACGGCCCCCTGGATGATGAACATGATGCCCACGAACTTCATCCATCCCTTGCCCGAGGCAAGCGGCTGGCTGAGATCCTGGACGGAGTGGTTCGCGGTGGCCTGGCCCAGCGAAGAGTACGAGTCGGACATGCGGTTTCCTTGTGATGTCGTTGCAATAGAGAACAACGCCTCTTCCATCGGGTGAGGCGGCCAACATTCGTAAGGCAAGAGTAATAGGATCGCGAGGGTTGTATACGCCCCCGCCTCTTGGGCAGATTGCGGAGCTTCTATGTCAGCCAGCAAACACCAGCAGTACTTGTCAGGTTTTGCCAACGAATTCGCCACCGAGGCTTTGCCCGGCGCGCTCCCCGAGGGGCAGAACTCGCCGCAGAGCGCACCGCATGGCCTGTATGCGGAGCAGATTTCCGGCACCGCCTTTACTGCCCCGCGGCACAGCAATCGCCGCAGCTGGCTGTATCGCATCCGCCCCGCGGCCATGCATCACCCGTTCGAGGCGATGCCTGCGGGACGCTTCCACAACCGCTTCAACGAAGTCCCGGCCAACCCCAATCAGTTGCGCTGGAGCCCGTTCCCGCTGCCCAGCGAGCCGACCGATTTCATCGACGGCCTGTTCACCGTGGCCGGCAATGGCGGCGCGGCAGACCAGACCGGCGTAGGCATCCATGTGTATGCCGCCAACCGCTCGATGAAGGGGCGCTTCTTCTACAACGCCGACGGCGAAATGCTGATCGTGCCGCAGCAAGGGCGCCTGAAACTGGCGACCGAGATGGGCATCATCGAGCTGGAACCGTTGGAAATTGCGGTGATCCCACGCGGCGTACGTTTTCGCGTCGAACTGCTGGACGACACCGCGCGCGGCTACATCGCCGAGAACTTCGGCGCGATGCTGCGCCTGCCCGATCTGGGCCCCATTGGCAGCAACGGCCTGGCCAACCCGCGCGACTTCCTCACGCCGGTGGCGGCGTACGAAGACGTCGAAGGCAAGTTCGAGCTGGTGGCGAAATTCCAGGGCAACCTGTGGCGCGCCGCCATCGATCATTCGCCGCTGGACGTGGTGGGCTGGCACGGCAACTACGCACCGTACAAATACGATCTGCGCCGCTTCAACACGATCGGCTCGATCAGCTTCGATCATCCCGATCCGAGCATCTTCCTGGTGCTGCACTCGGCCAGCGACACGGAAGGCGTGAGCAACATGGATTTCGTGATCTTCCCGCCGCGCTGGCTGGTGGCGCAGCACACGTTCCGCCCGCCGTGGTTCCATCGCAACATCGCCAGCGAGTTCATGGGTCTGATCACCGGCGAATACGACGCCAAGGCCGAAGGCTTTTCGCCGGGCGGCGCCTCGCTGCACAATTCCATGACCGGTCACGGTCCCGATGCGGCCACCTACGAGAAGGCGTCGACGCGCGACTTGTCGCAGCCCGATGTCATCGCGGGCACCATGGCCTTCATGTTCGAGACGCGCCGGGTGATTCATCCGACCAGGCAGGCGCTGGATTCGCCGGAACTGCAGGGCAACTACATCGAATGCTGGCAGGGCATCCACAAGCATTTCAGCGGGAGTTGAGGCGATGACGCTGCGTCGGTTCTGCCTGTTGTCGCTATGCGTGATGCTCGCATCGTGCCAGTCGCACGACGAGGCACCGGCGCAAGCGCCTGCGTCGACCGCAACGGCATCCGGTGATCGCGACGCGCTGAGTCAAGCGCGTTGGCAGGGTTTCGGCGACATGCGCTTTGGCATGGACGAGGCGGCCTTCCGCAAAGCCTGGAGCGGCGAGTTGAAGGGCGGGGCGGAGGCGGGATCCGATTGCGCGATGTACGCTCCGGTGTGGGCGAAGACGCCCTTCGAGCTCACCTTCATGCTCGAGCACGGCCGTTTCGTTCGTTACGACGTGCGTGGCGACAAGGAGACGGCGCCGGGCGGTGGCAAGGTCGGCATGGCCAAGGCGGACGTGATGGCGCTGTACGCGGGCAAGGTGCGGCAATGGACGTCCAAGTACGATGCGACGGCCAGCGTGTTCCGTGTGGATGGTGAGAGCGGTGCCGTGCTGATCTTCGACATCGGCGCCGACGGCAAGGTAAAAGCGTGGCGCGTGGGCGTGCCGCCACAAATCGATTACGTGGAAGGGTGCAGCTGAGTGCGGCCCGTTGGAGCGATAGCATGAAACTGGGTTCATTGAAGGAAGGCGGTCGCGACGGCACGCTGATCGTGGTCAACCGCGCGCTGACGCAGGCCGTCAAGGCCAGCGGCATCGCTCCCACGCTGCAGGCCGCGCTGGACGACTGGTCGAGCACGGCGCCGCGCCTGAATGCGCTGTACGAAGAACTGAACAACGGCGCCGCCAAGGACGCGTTTGCACTCGACATGCACGCGCTTGCTTCGCCGCTGCCGCGCGCCTACGAGTTCGTCGACGGCAGCGCCTACCTGCCGCACGTGGAGCGCGTGCGTCGCGCACGCGGCGCCGAAGTGCCCGAATCGTTCTACACCGATCCGCTGATGTACCAGGCGACCAGCGCCGGTTTTCTCGGCCCGCGCGATCCGGTGGTGGTGCCCAGCGAAGATTACGGCATCGACCTGGAAGCCGAAGTGGTAGTGATCACCGACGACGTGCCGATGGCGGTGACGCCGGCACAGGCCGCGGCGCACATCCAACTGGTCGGTATCGTCAACGACGTGTCGTTGCGCGGCCTGATTCCCGGCGAACTCGCCAAGGGTTTCGGTTTCCTGCAATCGAAGCCGCGCTCCGCGCTGTCGCCCGTGTTCGTGACGCCGGACGAACTGGGCGATGCCTGGCAGGACGAGCAGTTGCACCTGCCGATGCGTACCTGGCTCAACGGCAAGTGGTTCGGCGAAGCCGAATGCGGCGTCGACATGCAGTTCAATTTTGCGCAGCTGGTGGCCCACGCGGCGAAGACGCGTCCGTTGACCGCAGGCACCATCGTGGGCTCGGGCACCATCGCCAACGAAGACACCGGCAAGGGCGCTTCCTGCCTGGCCGAGCAGCGCACGGTGGAAACGCTGCGCGATGGCAAACCGAGCACGCCGTTCCTGAGCTTCGGCGACAGCCTGCGCATCGACGTGACCGATGCCTCGGGCGCGTCGATCTTCGGTTCGATCGAACAGTCCATCGCGCCGCTGAAGCGCTGACGACGGGCGTGCAATCCGCGCGGCATCCCCTCCGGATGCCGCGCGGGATCGAGCAAAATGCCGCAGCACCCTGATTCGCATCAGCCCGGCGATCATGTCCCGCGGCGATACTGCCGTGCATGCGCACGAACATCACCGTTCCGGAATTCGATCCCGTTCTGGTCGCCCGCTACGACGTCGCGGGTCCACGCTATACGAGCTATCCGACCGCGCCGCAATTCCACGCGGGCTTCGATGAAGCCGCGTTTCGCGAAGTCGCCACCGCCTCCAACAAGGGCGAGTCGCCGCGACCGCTGTCGCTCTACGTGCACGTGCCGTTCTGCTTCAGTCCGTGTTTCTACTGTGGATGCACGCGCGTCATCACCCGCGACGTCACCCGGGCCGATCACTACCTCGATCATTTGAGTCGGGAAATCGGGCTGGTTGGTTCCTTGTTCGACCGCAAGCGACCGCTGCTGCAGCTTCACCTGGGCGGCGGCACGCCGAATTTTCTCGATGCGCCGCGCATGGAAAGGCTGGTCGGGGCGTTGGAGAGCAGCTTCTCCTATCGGCGAGAAGGGCCACGCGAGTACGGCATCGAGATCGACCCACGCTATGCCGATGGCCGCTACGTGCGCGATCTGGCTGCGCTTGGCTTTAATCGTTTGTCTGTCGGGATCCAGGATTTCGATGCTGAGGTACAGGTAGCGGTCAACCGCATTCAGAGCGTGGCGCAGACGCGCGAGGTCATCGAGGCGGCGCGCGATGCAGGCTACGGCTCGGTGAGCGTCGATCTGATCTACGGTCTTCCCCGACAAACGCTTGCCGGTTTCGCGCAGACGTTGGACGAGGTCATTGCACTCGCACCCGATCGTATCGCCGTCTACGGCTACGCCCACATGCCGCACCTGTTCAAGGCGCAGCAGCAGATCGACGCTGCCGAGTTGCCCGGTGCGGCCCAGCGCCTGGCGCTGTTCGGGCAGGCCTTCCGCATGTTGTGCGAGGCGGGCTACGTCTACGTGGGCATGGATCATTTCGCCCGCGCCGATGACGAATTGGTGCGGGCGCAACGGGCGGGGACGCTGCAGCGCAATTTCCAGGGCTATTCCACCCATGGCGATTGCGACATCGTCGGTCTCGGCGTGAGTTCGATCAGCCGGGTCGGTGCCAGCTACAGCCAGAACGCGCGTGACCTGATCGGTTACGAAGCGGCGCTGGACGCAGGACGGCTGCCCGTCGCTCGCGGGCTCATGCTGAGCGGCGACGATGTGGTGCGGCGCGAGATCATCGGCGAACTGATGTGTCATGGCGAGCTGGAGATGCCGCGTTTCGGCGCACGCCACAAGCTTCCCTTTGCGGAAACGTTTGCTGCCGAACTCGGTCGCCTGGCGCGATGCGCCGACGATGGCCTGGTGACCATCGACGACTCCTCGATACGCGTCACCCCGCGCGGTCGCCTGCTGTTGCGCAATGTCGCCATGTGTTTCGATGCGTATCTCGACAGGCCGTCCGAAGCCGCTCGCTATTCGCGCACCATCTGACGGGCGGCTGCGTGGCGTGTTGCCGCATGAGGCACTCGACCGCCGTCATCACTGATGTCGGTCAAGTCGGCAAGAAATCGCGCTCCCTAGTCTGGCGCCAGATTACCGGGAGCGTCACATGTCACGATGGATACCTGCTGTTGCGTTGCTTGCCGGCCTGCTGCCGGCCACCCTCATGGCCGCCGGTGCATCACCTCGGCAAACCGCGCCTAAGAGTGCGGGCACCGCCTTGCAGGCACCGATGGATTTCGGTGCGCCGCAGGGCGAGCCCATCCGCGCCGTGCTGGGTGTGCCACCGAACGTACCGCCGCCGATCCATCGCAACTATCCGGCCAAGGTGATCGTCGAGCTGGAGGTCCAGGAGAAGGAGATGCCGATGTCCGAAGGCGTCTCCTATACCTATTGGACCTTCGGCGGCACGGTGCCCGGGAGTTTCATTCGCGTGCGCCAAGGGGACACGGTGGAGTTCCACCTGAAGAATGCGCCCGACAACAAGATGCCCCACAACATCGACTTGCACGGTGTGACCGGTCCTGGTGGCGGCGCTGCATCGAGCTTCACCGCGCCTGGCCACGAATCGCAATTCAGTTTCAAGGCACTCAACGCGGGGTTGTATGTGTATCACTGCGCGACGGCGCCGGTGGGCATGCACGTGGCCAATGGCATGTATGGCCTGATCCTGATCGAGCCGCGGGAAGGTTTGCCGAAAGTGGATCACGAGTACTACGTCATGCAGGGCGATTTCTACACGACGGGCAAGTATCGCGAGAAGGGCCATCAGCCGTTCGACATGGATGCGGCGATTGCCGAGCATCCGACCTACGTATTGTTCAACGGCCGCGAAGGTGCGCTGGTCGGCGATGGCTCGCTCAAGGCGAAAGTGGGTGAGACGGTGCGCCTGTTCGTGGGCAACGGCGGCCCGAACCTGGTGTCGAGTTTCCACGTCATCGGCGAGATCTTCGACAAGGTGTATTACGAAGGCGGCTCGCACGCGCAGGAAAACGTGCAGACGACGCTGATTCCCGCGGGTGGCGCGATGATGGCCGAGTTCCACGTGGAAGTGCCGGGCACGTACGTGCTGGTGGATCACTCCATCTTCCGCGCCTTCAACAAGGGCGCACTCGGCATGCTGAAAGTGGACGGTCCCGAGGACAAGACGATCTATTCCGGCAAGGAAGTGGATTCGGTCTACCTGGGCGACCGCGCCGGCGACAACCTGCATGCCGTTGCGGCGGCCGCCAAGGCCAATGCAACCGGCACGCTCAGCAAGGACGACCAGATCAAGGCCGGCCAGCAACTGTTCGCGGGCACCTGCTCGGTCTGCCATCAGGCCAACGGTGAAGGCATGGCGGGCGTGTTCCCGCCACTGGCCAAGTCCGATTATCTGGTCAAGGCTGCGAAGGAAAAACTGATCTCGATTCCTCTGCATGGCTTGACCGGTGCGATCACCGTCAATGGCAAGGACTACAACTCCGTGATGCCGCCGATGTCCCAGCTGACCGACGACGAAGTGGCCAACATCCTGACCTACGTGCTCAACAGCTGGGGCAATCCCGGCGGTCAAGTCAGCAAGGACGAGGTGGGCAAGGTGCGTGCGCAAGCTGCCGCGGCCGACCGTCATTGATATCGGTGTGATGCGTCGCCTGGTTGCACTCGCGTGTTGGCTCGGTTGTCTCGATGTGGCGGCGGCGGACTATGTGCCGCTGCCGTCCGCGATCTTCAGCAGCGTGCTGCCCGCCGATGGCAAGGCGGCACCGGCATCCATTGCCGCCTTCGCGATGCGGACGGAGCCGGTGACGAACGCGGAGTATCTGGACTTCGTCATGACTCATCCCGCATGGCGCAGGGACAGGATTCCTGCCGTATTTGCCGACCGCACCTACCTCTCGCACTGGGAGAGCGCCGAATCGCTGGGTAGCAAAGCGCTCTCCAGGCAACCGGTGACCCAGGTGAGCTGGTTTGCCGCACAGGCCTTCTGCGAAAGCGAGCACGCGCGCCTGCCCGGCTGGTATGAATGGGAGTACGCCGCCGCCGCGGACGGGCAGCGTGCGGACGCCCGCAGCGATCCCGCCTGGCGCCAGCGCGTGCTGGATTGGTACGGACGTCCCGCGACCACGCCGCTGGCCAGCATCGGGAGCGTGCCCGACGTGCACGGCATACGCGACCTCAACGGTCTGGTATGGGAATGGGTCGACGATTTCAACGCCTTGCTGGTGAGCGCGGACAGCCGCGATCAGGGTGACGCCGACAAGGCCAAGTTCTGCGGTGCCGGCGCACTCACCCTGCAGCAAAAGGAAAACTACGCCACCTTGATGCGCGTCGCGATGCTGTCGGCGCTGAAGGCGTCGGATACCACGCGCACGCTTGGCTTCCGCTGCGTGCGCGAACCTTGAGGATCTTCATGAAGCGTTTGCTGTTGTCGCTGCTTCTGGTGGTGTTTGTCGGACACGTGTCGGCCGACGATGCGCTGCCCACCGACTCGGTCTATCAGGCGAACATCGCCCTGGTCGATCAGGCGGGGCAGCCATGGCATTGGAACGAGCGACGCGGGCACGTGCAGATCGTGTCGATGTTCTACACCTCGTGCACCATGGTGTGCCCGATGATCGTGGATACGATGAAGCTCACCGCGCAGCATGTGAGCTCCGACAAGCGCGACCGCCTGCATCTGTTGCTGGTGAGTTTCGATCCGGCAACCGACAGCGTGGCCGTGCTGCGCGACTATGCACGGCAACGCAAGCTGCCGACGCCTGCCTGGACGCTTGCGCGAACCGCCCAACGGGCCGATACCCGGCGAGTGGCCGCTTTGCTAGGCCTGCAATATCGCCAGTTGCCGGATGGCGATTTCAATCATTCCAGCGAACTCGTCCTGCTCGACGCCGATGGGCGCATCGTGGGGCGCACGAGTGAGATGGGCCGTGTGGATCCTGATTTCGTCCGCGCCGTGGAGCAGGCCCTCTCTCGCGAGTAACTCCCTGCACACGGCGATGCCGCCGGCTATTGGCCCCATCGCCTTGCGTGCGGGTGGCTGCCGCCGGAGTGGGTAGGCGTCGAGCGACGGTGAACCCGCTCCCGTGCTTTACTTAAGGGCCCCATCCAACGAGGTGTCCCATGTCCCAAGTCACGCTGAAAGGCAATCCGGTCCAGGTCGATGGCCATTTCCCGGCCCAGGGCGAGGCGGCGCCGGCGTTCTCGCTGGTCGGCAAGGACCTGGCCGACGTCACGCTCGCCAGCTTCGAGGGCAAGCGCAAGGTGCTGAATATTTTCCCCAGCGTCGATACGCCGACCTGCGCCATGTCGGTGCGCCACTTCAACCAGGACGCCAGCCAGCTCGACAACGCGGTGGTGCTGTGCATTTCCGCCGACCTGCCGTTCGCACAGGCGCGCTTCTGTGGCGCCGAAGGCCTCAGCAACGTGGTGACGCTGTCGACGCTGCGCGGCCACGATTTCCTCAAGAACTACGGCGTGTCGATTGCCTCCGGTCCGCTCGCCGGCCTCGCGGCTCGCGCGGTGGTCGTGCTCGATGCCGACAACAAGGTGGTGCACAGCGAGCTGGTCGGGGAGATTGCGCACGAACCGAACTACGACGCGGCGCTTGCCGCACTGGGCTGAGACAAGGCGGCAGGCAAACAAAAGGCCGGAATTTTCCGGCCTTTTTTAATGCAGACGGCTGCACTGTTCCTCTAGATGGCCGTGACCGACATCAAGGAGCCGTGCTCTTGCCGCTCTTGGGCGCAAGGCGGAACTTGCCATCGTCGAACATCACAGGAATGAAGGCGTAACGGATGGGCACGCCCTGGGTGGACGGAGCGACTTTGTAGCCGCTCAGGATCGAATGCATGCGGCCGTCCAGCTTGATGTCCGGCACGGCATCAAGCGTCAACACTTTCACGGCGTCACCGTTGGCGTCGAAGGCGACGTAGTAATCCACGAATCCGGCGGGCGGTATGGCCTCGCCGTTGCGAAAAGCGATCGAGTGTTTGGGAATGAATCGCGGCGTCATGTCGGCCGATGGTGTGAGGTCGTCCTTGCCAATGCCGTCGCGGACCGAGGCGTCGTAAGCGGTGATGAAGGCATTGAGGTGATCGGCCACGTCCTGCATCTGGCTCTTGGGAACGCCTGGCGAGGCGCGGTCGACCAGTTCGGCCAGGTATCCCTCGGAAGGGCGGTAAGGCTCCGGCTGGAGCTCGGCGTAGTGCCCGTAGATCTGCGCCCAGGTCATGGCTTCGAGCGGATGGTGCGCGCTGACCTCCATCTCCGCCATCTTCGCCATGGCGAGGATTTCACCGTGCGTGGCGGCGTTGCTGAGGTAGAGCCTGGCCTTGTCCAGATCGCGCGCCACTGGGCATGCGGGCAGCTGTCCGCCGATGCGATAGAGCGAGCCGACCACGTACATGTCCTTGAGGTTGCCCGATTGCGCGAGGGCTTCCACCTCGCGAAACACCGCCAGTCGTTCTTCCAGCGGCGCGGATGGATCGAGCAGCCTGGCACTCCGCTCCACGTCGGCCTGCTTGCGCTGGCTGGCAACGAGATCGGATGTCGTGAGCTTGCCTGCGGCGGATTCGCTGATCAGCGATGCTGGCGCGTCCTGTGCCCTGGAGACGCCGATGCAGCCAATGAACAACGTCGTGATCAGCAGCGTTGCGGTGGTGTGTCGTGCCATGCGTATCGCCCCCTGCGAGTTGCCGGCTATCGTGCATAAAAAAGCCGCGCCCGCACAAGTCAGGCGCGGCTTCTAGGGCGGTTGGCTTACTTGGCCGCCATCATCGCCACCGTCATGTCGAGCATGCGGTTGGAGAAGCCCCACTCGTTGTCGTACCACGACAGCACCTTCACGAGCGTGCCTTCCATGACGCGCGTCTGGGTGGCGTCATAGGTGGACGAAGCCGGGTTATGGTTGAAGTCGATCGACACCAGCGGCTTGGTGTTCACTGCCAGGATGCCCTTCAGCGCGCCGTTGGCGGCTTCGTTGATCACCTGGTCGATTTCTTCCTTGCTGGTCGGGCGGGCCGCGTCGAACACCAGGTCGACCACCGACACGTTGATGGTCGGCACGCGGATGGCGAAACCGTCGAGCTTGCCGTTGAGCTCCGGCAACACCAGGCCCACCGCAGCGGCGGCGCCGGTCTTGGCGGGGATCTGCGAGTGCGTGGCCGAACGGGCGCGGCGCAGGTCGGAGTGGTAGACGTCCGTCAGCACCTGGTCGTTGGTGTAGGCGTGGATGGTCGTCATCAGGCCGCGCTGGATGCCGATCTTCTCGTGCAGCACCTTGGCCAGCGGCGCGAGGCAGTTGGTGGTGCACGAAGCGTTGGAGATCACTTCCAGCTTGGAGGTGAGCTTGTCGTCGTTCACGCCGATGACGAAGGTGCCGTCCACGTCCTTGTCGCCCGGGGCGGAGATGATCACCTTCTTGGCGCCGGCGGCGAGGTGCGCGCTGGCCTTGGCCTTGGAGGTGAACAGGCCGGTGCATTCCAGCACCACGTCGACGCCCAGGGCGCCCCACGGCAGCTTGGACGGGTCGCGCTCGGCGCAGACCTTGATGCGGTCGCCGTTGACGATCAGATCGCCGCCGTCCACCGTCGCGGTGCCCGGGAACTTGCCATGGGCGGTGTCGTACTGGGTCAGGTGCGCATTGGTCTCGGCATCGCCGAGGTCGTTGATCGCAACGATCTGGATCTCGTTGGTGCGACCCGCTTCGTACAGCGCGCGCAGGATGTTGCGGCCAATGCGACCGTAACCGTTGATGGCGACCTTGATTGCCATGGGACAGCGTCCTCCGGTGAGATGACGGAAATGGCGGCTGTGGGGCCACCGTAAAACCGTCATTTTAGCCTGAACCGGCCGGGCGGTCCCATCCGGGCCCGCAATCACCCGGATGGGGCTGTTCAGCGGGGCCCAGAAGCGCTTGAATCGGCTTTTCTTTCGGGCAGCGCCCAGGCAGGAGATTGGCATGAGCGAGGCAGAACAAAGCTTTGGGATCACCCTGGAGCAGGTGTCGGACTATGAATTCCGGGTGCGCTTCGACGGCACCGCGATTCCCGACCTGATCACCGACGAAACCTCGCCGCTGGGCGGCGATGCCGGGCCCAATCCCACCCACCTGATCGCCACCGCAGTGGCCAACTGCCTGGCGGCCAGCCTGTTGTTCGCGCTGCGCAAGTACAAGAACTCGCCCGGCACGATCGGCGCCAGGGCAAAGCTCAGCATGGCCCGCAACGAGCACGGCCGGCTGCGCGTCACCCATATCGGCGTGGACCTGCAACTGGCCGACAAGGCGGAAGTGCTCGCGCACCTGGACCGTGCGCTGGCCCAGTTCGAGGATTTCTGCATCGCCACGCAGAGTGTGCGCCAGGGCATTAAGGTGGATGTGAGCGTGCACGACGGGGAAGGGAAGCTGCTCCCGCTGCCGGAAGCGGGCTGACCGATGCTGGCGTGGAGCTGTCACGAGGCTGTGGCAGACTTCGAGGTTTCCCCCGACAAGATTTACAGCCCATGCCCTTTCCGCGCCGAACCGCCGTTGCCGCTTTTATCTGTCTCGCCCTGACTCCCGTCGTGCATGCCTGGGGCCAGCTCGGCCATAGCGTGGTGGCCGATCTGGCCCAGCGTCACCTGAGCCCCACAGCCGAAGCGGAAGTGGAGCGCTTGCTGGCGCCGGAGCACACCAAGTCGCTGGCCGACATCGCCAGCTGGCCGGACGAAATCCGCAACGATCCGACCAAGGACGCGTTGTGGAAGCAGACGCGCGCGCTGCACTACGTCGACTTCACCTCCGGCGACTGCAACTACACGCCGCCGCGCGACTGCAAGGATGGCCAGTGCGTGGTCGAGGGCATCGACCACTACGTCAAGGTGCTCGGCGACAAGAGCCAGTCGGACGCGACGCGCCTGGAGGCGCTGAAGTTCGTGGTGCACTTCATTGGCGACGAGCATCAGCCGTTGCACGGCGGCTCGCGCGACGACAAGGGCGGCAATGCCTACCAGGTGCAGTTCCAGGACAAGGGCACCAACCTGCACAGCGTGTGGGATTCGGGCCTGCTCAAAACCCGCGGCCTCGACTACAAGGCCTACGCGGACAGGCTGGAAGCCGAAGGTCCCGTCACGCTGCCCCAGCCGATCCCGCCGCTGGACAACGCCTACGCACAGTGGGCCGAAGAGTCGTGCACGATTTCGCGCGGCATCTATCCCGATGGCCACAAGCTCGACCAGGCCTATGTGGACAAGGAGCTGCCGGTGGCGGAACTGCGGTTGCGCGAGGCCGGTCGTCGCCTCGCCGAAGTGCTCAACCTGACCCTGGCCAAGGGCTGAGTGCGTAAAAATTACGGCGCAGCGCTCGCTGCTGCGCCGTTGCTCGCCGGCCCGATATTGCGGTCGAGGAAATCCAGCAGCTTGTCGTACAACGCCAGCCGATGTTGCTGCAGGAAGAAGCCATGGCCTTCCTGCGCCTCGGTCAGCGATTCGTAGTGCTTGCCCTGTTTGTCCAGCGCCGAGGTGAAGGCGCTGAAGTGGGCGTACGGGGCGCGGGCATCGAGTCCACCATGGATCAGCAACAGATTGGCCTTGATGCGATCTACGCCAGCCACGGGCGAGCGGCGCAAAAGCTCGGCCCGGTCATCGCCCAGGACCATGTTCAGGTAATCCGCGCCGGAGTCCGAGCGATGCGTATCGCTCTTGTCCAGTTGGATGCGCAAGTCGTAGACGCCCGCGTAGCCGATAGCGCAGCGATACAGGTCGGGTTCGCGCACCACGCCCTCCAGCGCGGCATAGCCGCCATAGCTGCCGCCGTAGATGCAGATGTGTCTGGCGTCGGCATGACGCTCGCGGATGGCCCATTGGGTGGCGTCGGTAAGATCGTCCTGCATGGCAGCGCCCCATTGGCGATAACCGCGTGCCTCGAATTGCGAGCCGAAGCCGCCTGAGCCGCGATAATTCACCTGCAGCACGGCGTAACCGCGGGAGGCCAGCAACTGGGTTTCTTCGTCGAACTCCCAGCGGTCGGCGACGCCGTGCGGGCCGCCATGCGGCAGCACGACCAGAGGGAAGGGACCATTGCCGGAGGGCTCGGTGAGAAAGCCATGCAAGACCACGCCGTCGCGTGCCGCCAGTTCGATCGGCGTCATCGCGTGCATCTGTTTGGGCGAAAGCCAGCGGCGCGCACTGAACAGGTACCGGGCCTGCCGCTTGTCCAGGTCGAACAGGTAGTAATCACCGGGATCGCGATCGCTGCTTACGGTGACGATGGCGAGGCTGCCATCGTCGGTAAACGAGGTCAGGCGAACGAGCTGTCCGGGAAAGCTCTTGCCCACCGCTTCGCTGATCTGCGCTTCGCGGCTGTCGGGGTCGATGTAGTGCACGCCGCGCACGCCATCGTTGGTCACCACGCCATAAATGTCTTGATGGTCCGCGGTGGCAAGCACCGCGCCCGGATCGCTGAAGCTGCCTCGATACACCAGGCTGCGTTGGCCGGTTTGCAGGTCGAGCAGTTCGAGTGAGCGCGGGCCCTCGTCGTGCGTCACCTGCACGTAAAGTCGGCGGTTGTCGCGCGCAAAGCTCACCGGTTCGATCGCGACATGCGTCTTGGCCGAGTCGTTGAACAGCGTCCAATCCTTGCCCGCCTCGCGCACCCACAGCTTGGGTTGATGGTAAGTGCCGCCTGACGCGGCGCGCGGTTCGCCAAGATGATCCAGCACGATGTCCGTATCCGGTGCCGGCCCGCCGATCACGCGCTTGCTGTCGCCATTGACGACATCCAGGCGTTCGATGGAAGGCGTGCTGCCGGCGGGGTCGTCGGTGAATGGTTGTGTCTGCACCAGCGCGTAGCGGCCGTCCTGGATGGGTGCACCCTCGACCGGTCGCGCATAGGCTTCGCGCACTCGGCCGCCACGAAGCATGTGGTTGCTGTCGCCATAGGTGCCGCCCCGCCAGCCGAACAGGTAGGTGCCATGGCTGCCGTCGGCATCGAAGGCGATCAATTCGCCGGTATCGGAAGGTCTTTCCAGGCTGTCGGTGCGCACCGCGAGCGCCATCATCAGGCGATGCTCGTTGGTCCACCGGTAGTGCCCGATCATGGTGCGGCTGCCCGAGCGAACGGTAGCCACCGGCTTGACCGTCGCCGTATCGATGATGGCCAGCATGTTCTCGTAGGGAGTGTCCGGCCGCGGCACCAGCGCTGCGATGTGCTTGCCGTCGGGCGCGAGCTGTACGTCAGCGAATTCGGCTGGCCGTACAAAATCGGCGACGGTAGGCGTGGTGCCAGCGAATGACGGCGCTGCCGGCACCAGACAGGCAGCAACGAAAGCAGCCATCAAGGCCGTGCGGACGAGGCCTGGCATAAGCATTCCCCTGATTCCCTTCGCGGTTCCCCGTGAGGCGATGCTAGCGCATGGCCGCGGGGTGATCGCAAGTCCATGCGGCGCGTCATCACGTCGTCCTTCGCTGCTTATTTTTCGTCCAGTTTTGTTGCGTTGCGGAATGAAAAGAGGCGGCACTCGCGGACGCCAGGATCGCTCTCGCAGCGCGATGCTTCCACGACCTGCGCGGATCCACCGAGTGGATTTGAAGACGGCGCGCCATGACACCAGTGTTTGGACGTCTGTCCGTCCAGATAGCAGACCAGTTATTCGTCTTGACTCCATCTTGCACGTCAATTCGTAATACCAGTGTCCTGGGTGGTCCGCATGCCACAAGCAGTCCACTTGGGCGACGGAAAACAGTGCAAAAAAGCCGGCGCCAAGCCTCTGGAAGATGCGCGTTTTTTTGTTAGTCTCGATGTATGACTACTGATAATCCGCTGCGACGCACAAAAATTGTTGCCACCCTCGGTCCTGCGACCGACGCGCCTGGCATGCTCGAAAAAATCATCGCCGAAGGCGTGGACGTGGTTCGCCTGAACCTCTCCCACGGCCAGCCGGACGATCACCGCGCCCGCGCGGTGGCCGTGCGTGATGCGGCGACCAAGCTGGGCCGCGAGGTGGGCGTGCTCGCCGACCTGCAAGGTCCGAAGATCCGCGTCGAACGTTTCGCCAACGGTCCGGTGGAACTGCGCGTCGGCGACAGCTTCGTGCTCGATTGCAGCCCGGGCGCGCCGCTGGGCGACCAGACCCGTGTGGGCGTCAGTTACTACGACCTGCCCAAGGACGTCTCGGCAGGCGACGTGCTGTTGCTCGACGATGGCCTTGTCGCGCTCACCGTCGAATCGGTGGTTGGCCAGGAAATCCGTTGCCGTGTGCTGATCGCCGGCAAGCTGTCCGATCGCAAGGGCCTCAATCGCCAGGGCGGCGGCCTGTCCGTTTCGGCGCTGTCGGACAAGGACAGGGCGGATATCAAGCTCGCCGCCGAGATCGGCTGCGACTTCCTCGCCGTGTCGTTCGTGCGTTCCGCCGCCGATATGAATGAAGCGCGTCGCCTGCTCGAAGAAGCCGGTGGCAAGGCTTCGCTGGTGGCGAAGATCGAACGCGCCGACGCCATCCCGGTGCT
Source organism: Dyella kyungheensis (assembly GCF_049913195.1). Classification (GTDB taxonomy): domain Bacteria; phylum Pseudomonadota; class Gammaproteobacteria; order Xanthomonadales; family Rhodanobacteraceae; genus Dyella; species Dyella kyungheensis. The sequence goes on from NZ_CP183983.1 coordinate 946,661, forward strand.
GGGCGAAATCATCGACGCCTCCGACGTGGTGATGGTGGCGCGCGGCGACCTGGGCGTGGAGATCGGCGACGCCGAGCTGCCGGGCCTGCAGAAGAAGATCATCCGCGAGTCGGTGCAACGCAATCGCGCCGTCATCACCGCGACGCAGATGCTGCAGTCGATGGTGCGCTCGCCCATCCCGACCCGCGCCGAAGTGATGGACGTGGCGAACGCCGTGATCGACGGCACCGACGCCGTGATGCTTTCGGAAGAGTCCGCTGCCGGTGCGCATCCGGACAAGGCCGTGGCCGCGCTGCGCCGCATCTGCCTGGGTGCCGAACGCCAGTTCGAGCCGAAGGAAGATCCCGCCACGCAGGGTCATCTGCTCGACCGCACCGACCAGGCCATTGCACTTGCGGCGATGGTGCTGGCGGCCCAGCTGGGCGTCCGCGCCATCGTGGCCTTGACCGAATCGGGCGCCACCGCGCAGTGGCTGTCGCGCTACCGTAGTGCGGTGCCGATCTACGCTCTGTCGCCGTTCGACGATGCGCGCCGCCGCATGTCCATCTTCCGCGATGTAACGGCGGTGAAGTTCACCCACGTATCGCAGACGCCGGCCGGCTCGGCTCGCGACGCGGTGCGCCAGCTGTTCTCCGAAGGCCGGCTCGTCGAGGGCGACCGCGTGGTGCTGACCCATGGCGATCACATCGGTCAGGGCGGCGGCACCAATACCCTCAAGCTGCTCTCCGTGGGCGCCGAGGGTGTGGTGGAGTGCCTGCGGGACCTCTGACCGCTCGTTGAGATGCCTCGTCCGTCGATCCGGTGTGGGCCGGGTCGGCGGGCGATGGCTCTCCGTCAACCAACATTTCGCAAGGTGAACCTCACGCTTCACGCCTTCGTCGCCGGCGCCGCGGATAGTGCCAACAGGCCCTAGAATCGGTGCATCGTCCCCGACCACGAGCAGGAGGTTTTCCATGAACACGAAGTCACGTCGCATGACCCAGGCGTTGGTGCTGGCACTGGCCATCACGGGCGCGGCGCCGCTGCTCGCACAATCCCAGGCACGCATGGTGGGCCCCGAGCACATCCAGTCGTACTGGCTGATGTTGAACACCAAGGTCGCCGCCGACATTCCCAACAGCGGCCGCAATATGGACAAGCCCGGTTGCGTGGCCGTGAGCTTCATGATCGGCACCGATGGCGTGCCGCAGAACGTTACCGTGCGCAAAGTGGTGCCGCAGAGCGATCTCGATGCGGTGGCCAAGAGCGTGGTGACCAACCTGCGTTACGGTCCGTCGCTGAAGAACAGCACACACGAGCCCGTGAACACCTACTACATCGTGCCGTTCAACCTGCCGGCCGATGCGGCCCAGAAGCAGGCCATCATCGACGCCTGCAAACTGCCGGGCTTCGAGCAGGCCTGAGGCCTGTCAGGCCAGCGCTGGCGCCGTTCAGGGCCTCCTCAAGGCCCTGCCATGGCTTATGGCCTATAATCTCCGCCTTTCACGACCTTGCCGCCTCCGGGCGGCATCACCTTGTGCGGCCCACACCGCCTAAGTATCCGGAGTTGTCATGAGCATCGAAGATCTCGAAAGCGTTGCCCTCGCGATGGTCGCGCCCGGCAAGGGCATCATCGCCATCGACGAGTCGACCAACACCATCAAGAAGCGTTTCGAGGCCGTTGGCATCGACAACACCGAAGAGAACCGTCGCGCCTACCGTGAGCTGCTGCTCACCGCGCCGAACCTCAATGAGCACATCTCCGGCGCGATCCTGTACGACGAAACCATCCGCCAGTCGACCAGGGACGGCGTGCCGTTCACCCAGGTGATGAAGAAGAACGGCATCATCCCGGGCATCAAGGTCGACAAGGGCCCGGTGCCGCTGGCCGGTTTCCCCGGCGACGTCGTCACCGAAGGCCTCGATGGCCTGCGCGAGCGTCTCGCCGAATACGTGAAGCTGGGTGCGCAGTTCGCCAAGTGGCGCGCGGTGATCAACATCAGCGAAGACAATCCGTCCTCCACGGCCATCGAAGCGAACTGCCACGCGCTGGCGCGTTACGCCGCGCTGTGCCAGGAAGCCGGGCTGGTGCCGATGGTGGAGCCGGAAGTGATCATGGACGGCGACCACAGCATCGAAGTCAGCTACGAAGTGCACGAAGCCGTGCTGCGCAGCCTGTTCAATGCGCTGTACGAGCAGAACGTGATGCTGGAAGGCACCATCCTGAAGGTCAGCATGGTCATTCCGGGCAAGGAATCGGACGAGCAGGCCGAAGTGGAAGAAGTCGCCGAAGCCACCGTGCGCGTGCTCAAGACCACCGTGCCGGCGACCCTGCCGGGCATCGTGTTCCTCTCGGGCGGCCAGACCGACGAGCAGTCCACCGCCCACCTCAATGCGATGAACCGCATGGGCCCGCACCCGTGGCCGCTGAGCTTCTCCTACGGCCGCGCCATGCAGCAGGCCGCGCTGAAGCTGTGGTCCAAGGACATGAAGGCGAACTACGCCGATGCGCAGAAGACCGTCCTGGCTCGCGCCAAGGACAACGGCCTCGCCGCGCTGGGCCAGTGGAATGCCAAATAAGCGGTGAAGTCGGCCGCTGGCGCGTCCTGTGAGTGGTGAAGCCGCTCGCTGCGCTCGCTGTAAAAGGTAAAAAGAAAAGGGCGCCGTGAGGCGCCCTTTTTGTTTTTCCGCTAACCGCAACCCGCTCTTGCCATTGACCATTCACAGCGAGCGCAGCGAGCGACTTCACAGGCCGCGTAGCGGCCGGCTCAACCAACTCAGAACCGATATTCAGCGCTCACGCTATACAAATTCGTCGGCAGGCGGATGTTCTTGTCGCTCTGGCTGCCGTCGTAGTAGTCCCAGTTCAGGCCAACGCTGATGTTCTTGTTGATGTTATAGCCCGCACCCAGGCCGGCGTAGTAACGGGTGCTGTTGAAGTTGACCATCTCCGGATTGAGCTTGTCGTCGGTCAGACCCGAGCCCTTGGCGAAGAAGGCGCCGCCACGGACTTCGCCGTACCAGTTCGGGCTGAAGCTGTAACGCAGGTTCAGGCCGGCGGTCGCGCCCTGCAGCTTGGACTTGCCGTTGTCGCCGTTGTAGTTGGCGTAGTTCTGGGTGTACTGGCCACGCGCGTCGGCACGGCCCAGGTAGACGTAGCCGACTTCGGCACCCAGCGAGGTGTCCGGGTTGAGGGCAAAGCGGTAACCGCCCTTCACGCCGCCAGCGAAATTGCCGTTGTCATAAGGTCCCTTCTGGACCTGGCCGTAGCCGGCATTGGCGCCGACGTACCAGCCCTGCTGGGCATTGCCTTGGACGATGTCCTGGGCAAAGGCCGGGACAGCGGCGAGGCCAGCGGTAGCAAGGGCGAGAGCAAGAATGGTGTTCTTCATGGGGGCACTCCTCATCATCTTATTGGGCCAGGCCGCGGCGCCGGGGGTTCGGTGGAGCGCGGCTGGGTACCCCGTGTGGGCGGTACTTTTACTTAGATGGTGGGGTCGTCAGATAGTTTCAATACTGATTAGTTCATTATTAAGGTCGAGTTAATTTTCTTAACAATTGGCTAAGTGGGCGTGACTGGGGGACAGGGCCGAGCGGGATCGGCGACAATGCGTGCTTTTATTGGCCGCCTTCCCCGGAGACCCCTAGATGACAACCCGTCGCGAACTTGCCAACGCCGTACGCGCCCTCGCCATGGACGCTGTGGAGAAGGCCAATTCCGGCCACCCGGGCATGCCCATGGGCATGGCGGACATTGCCGAAGTGCTGTGGAACGATTTCCTCCAGCACAATCCGACCAACCCGAAGTGGTTCAACCGCGACCGGTTCGTACTCTCCAACGGCCATGGCTCGATGCTGCAGTACGCACTGCTGCACCTGACCGGCTACGACCTGCCGATGGATCAGCTCAAGCGCTTCCGCCAGCTGCATTCCAAGACCGCCGGTCATCCGGAAGCGAGCGAAACCCCAGGCGTGGAAACCACCACCGGCCCGCTGGGCCAGGGTCTGGCCAACGCGGTCGGTTTTGCACTGGCCGAGAAGGTGCTCGCCGCACACTTCAACCGTCCCGGCCACGAGATCGTCAACCACCACACCTATGTGTTCCTCGGCGATGGCTGCCTGATGGAAGGCATCTCGCATGAAGTCGCCTCGCTGGCCGGCACCTGGAAGCTGGGCAAACTGGTGGCGGTGTACGACGACAACGGCATCTCCATCGACGGCGAAGTGCACGGCTGGTTCACCGACAACACGCCGGAGCGTTTCGAGGCGTATGGTTGGAACGTGATCCGCGGCGTCGACGGCCACGATGCCGATGCGATCAAGAAGGCGATTGCCGCAGCCACCAGCCAGTCTGACAAGCCCACGCTGATCTGCGCCAAGACCATCATCGGCTTCGGTGCGCCGCACAAGCAGGGCAAGGAAGAAAGCCACGGCGCTGCGCTGGGCAAGGATGAAGTGGCCGCCGCGCGCGACGCGCTGGACTGGCGCCATGCACCGTTCGAGATCCCGGCCGAGATTTATGCCGGTTGGGATCACAAGAAGGCTGGCGCCGAGCGCGAGCAGAAGTGGGACGACCTGGTGGCGAAGTACGCCGCGGCGTTCCCGGAACTGGCTGCCGAGTTCAATCGCCGCATTGCCGGCGACTTGCCGTCCGATTGGGCTGAGAAGTCGCAGGCCTTCGTCGACAAGCTGCAGGCCGACGGCCCGGAAGTGGCCTCGCGCAAGGCCTCGCAGATGACCATCGACGCGTTCGCGCCGCTGCTGCCGGAACTGATCGGCGGCTCGGCCGACCTGGCCGGCTCGAACCTGACCAAGTGGAAGGGCAGCGTCGACGCCGGCAACGGCTTCGATCCCAAGGGCAACTACGTGTACTACGGCGTGCGCGAGTTCGGCATGACCGCGATCGCCAACGGCCTGGCCCTGCATGGCGGTTTCATTCCGTACGACGCCACCTTCCTGGTGTTCTCCGACTACGCGCGCAACGCCGTGCGCATGAGTGCGCTGATTCCGGCGCACGCGATCCACGTCTACACGCACGACTCGATCGGCCTGGGCGAAGACGGCCCGACCCATCAGCCGGTGGAGCACCTCGCTTCGCTGCGTTACATCCCGAACAACCAGCTGTGGCGTCCGTGCGACGCTGTGGAATCGGCGATGTCGTGGAAGCTGGCGATCGAGCGCAAGGGCAACCCGGCGTGTCTGGTGTTCTCGCGCCAGACCCTCAAGCACCAGCAGCGCAGCGCGCAGCAGGTGGCCGATATCGCGCGCGGTGCCTACGTGCTGTCCGATCCGCAGGACGCCAAGTTCAAGGCGATTCTGATCGCCACCGGTTCGGAAGTGGAACTGGCGATGGAAGCAGCCCGCACGCTGGCACAGCAGAACGTGCCGGTGCGCGTGGTGTCGATGCCGTGCACGGAAGTGTTCGATGCGCAGCCGCTGGAATACCGCGAAGCGATCCTGCCGGGCTGGTGCCGCGCGCGTGTGGCGGTGGAAGCGGCGACGTCCGACTTCTGGCGCAAGTATGTGGGCCTGGACGGCGACGTGGTCGGCATGACCAGCTTCGGTGCCTCGGCACCGGCGCCGCAGCTGTTCGAGCACTTCGGTTTCACCGTGGCCCATGTGGTCGATTCGGTGAAGCGCGTGATCGGCTGAGGCGATAGCGTTGAATGAAAAAAAGCAGCGGCTTGCCGCGGCTTTTTTTTCGCATAGCCCCTGTGGGAGCGCACCCTGTGCGCGACGGCCCATCGGAGCCGCCATCGGGCAGGTTGCCGTCGCGCACAGGGTGCGCTCCCACAAGGTATCGGCTCAAACGCGGGTCACGGTCAAGCCGCCGGGCTTGAAGATCTTCGCGGGAGGCCGTGGCCGCTTTCTGACGACTTGCCGTTCGGCAGGTGATTTCATTCGGCGCGGTGGCTACGCTGGCGACTTGCCAACGCACCTCGCTGAGCCATGAACCCACCCGCACCCTCGCGCTGCGACCATCTACGACAAATGGCCGCCTACAATCGCTGGATGAACGAGAAAATCTACGCGGCTGCGGCCACGCTGCCGCCCGACGAGGTGCTGGCGGATCGCGGCGCATTCTTCGGCTCGATCCACGCCACGCTCAGTCATATCGCCGTGGCCGACACGATCTGGTTGCAACGCTTCGCCGCCCATCCGGCGAACTATGCCGCGCTGGAACCGTTGAGGGGCGTGCCGATTCAACGCGATCTTGCCGCGCAACCCTTTGGCGATCTGGCTGCCCTGACTTCGCACCGGCGCTTTCTCGATGGTGTGATCGAGGCATGGGCGCAGGACGTGAGCGAGGACGATCTCGATCACGCGCTGGCGTACCTGAATACCCGCGGCGAGGCGTTCCGCAAGCCGTATTTCTTCCTGGCGATGCACTTTTTCAATCACCAGACGCATCATCGCGGTCAGGTGACGACGCTGTTGACGCAGGCGGGCGTGGATGTGGGTTCGACCGATCTGTCGAGCTTGATCGACGAGGTCTGATGTCTAACCTGTGGGAGCGCACCCTGTGCGCGACGGCCCCAAGGAGAGGAAACCCCGCAGGTTGCAGTCGCGCACAGGGTGCGCTCCCACAAGGTATCGGCTCAATGGATCGATTGCCCGCTTAACGAGTTAGCAATTGCGCCAGATGTTCCGGGTCGCGAGCCAGCTCATCCGCGCCGGCTTTTTCCAGCTCAGTCCGGCTGCCGAAACCCCACAGCACCCCAACGCCGCGAACGCGATTGGCCACCGCACCGTCGATGTCGAAATGACGGTCGCCGATCATCACCGTGTGTTCCGGCGCGGCGCCGAAATCGGCCAGGGCGGCGGCAATCATGGTGGCTTTTTCGCTGTGCGGGCTGGACGGGTCCGGGCCATATAGACGGCTGAACGCGGCGCCGAACGGCAGGTGTTCGATGATCGGCCGCGCGTGCCGTTCCGGTTTGCTGGTGACTACGGCCAGGGTGTGGCCGGCCGCCTGAAGGCGCCCGATCATCGACTCGATGCCGGGATAGACCGTGTGTTCCTGCCAGCCGATCGCATGGAAGCGCTCGTGGTAGAACTCCACCGCCTGTTCGACACGATCGTGATCGTGGTCGAGCAGCGGTGCGAAGCTGTGCCGCAGCGGCGGACCGATCCAGTGGCGCATCTCCGCAGGATGCGCCACGCCCAGCTGCGTCAGCGCATGGCGGACGCAGCCCAGGATCCCGATCTCCGAGTCGATCAGCGTGCCATCGAGATCAAACAGACAGAGCATTACTTTCCTGCGCGTGCCTTGAGGGCTGCCACCGCCGGCAGTTCCTTGCCTTCCAGGAATTCGAGGAAGGCACCGCCGCCGGTGGAGATGTACGACACGTCTTTTTCGATGCCGTACTTGTCCACCGCTGCGAGCGTGTCGCCGCCACCGGCGATGGAGAAGGCCGGCGAGGCGGCAACGGCACGCGCCAGCGTTTCGGTGCCGTGGCCGAAGGCGTCGAACTCGAACACGCCGACCGGGCCGTTCCACACCACCGTGCCTGCCTTGGCGATCATTTCGGCGTAGCGGCGGGCGGTCTCGGGCCCGATGTCGAGGATCAGCTCGCCTTCCTTCACTTCGTCCACCGGCTTCACCGTGGCGGGTGCATGCGCGGAGAACTCCGGTGCCACCACCACATCGACCGGCAGCGGAACATCGGCGTTGCGGCGCTTGGCGTCGGCGATCACTTTCTTGGCAGCGCCGATGAGGTCGGGCTCATACAGCGAGTTGCCCACCGAGTAACCCATGGCCGCGATGAAGGTGTTGGCGATGCCGCCGCCCACGATCAGCTGATCGACCTTGCCGATCAGGTTTTCCAGCAGGGTGAGCTTGGTCGAGACCTTGGAGCCGGCGACGATGGCCAGCAGCGGGCGGGCAGGTTGTTCCAGCGCCTTGCCCAGTGCGTCCAGCTCGGCCGACAGCAGCGGGCCGGCAGCGGCGATCGGGGCGAACTTGATCACGCCATGGGTGGATGCCTGGGCGCGGTGCGCGGTGCCGAAGGCATCCATGACGAAGATGTCGCACAGCGCGGCGTACTTCTTGGCCAGCGCATCGTCGTCCTTGCCTTCGCCGACGTTCATGCGGCAATTCTCGAGCACCACCACTTCGCCCTCGGCGACGTCGACGCCGTCGAGGTAGTCGGCCACCAGGCGCACCGGCTGGCCGAGCTTGTCGCCCAGCCACTTGGCGACGGGCGCCAGCGAGGACTCGGCGTCGAACTGGCCTTCCTTCGGACGACCCAGGTGCGAGAGCACCATCACCTTGGCGCCGGCATCGCGGGCGGCTTTGAGGGTGGGCAGGGCGGCGTCCAGGCGCTGGGTGGAAGTGATCCGGCCGTTCTCGATCGGTACGTTCAGGTCTTCGCGAATCAGCACGCGCTTGCCGCGCAGATCAAGATCGCTCATGCGGGTAACGGACACGGCGGAACTCCCTCGGGATGGATGCATGGATGCGGACGCCATAGGGCGCGAACCGCCTATTGTCCTGCCCGTTTCCCGGCGATGCAAACCGCGCGACAGGTATCCTAGGGTTCTGGGATCTCAGCGGAAGGGCAAAGTCATGGGTCAGCAACGGGTCTTGTACGGCTACTGGCGCTCCAGCGCGGCCTACCGGGTGCGCATTGCCCTGAACCTGAAAGGCCTGCCGTATGAGCACAAGGCGGTGCACCTGCTCAATCACGGCGGCGAGCAGCACCAGCCGGACTTCCAGGCCTTGAACCCGCAGGAACTGGTGCCCTGCCTGGTCGATGACGGCCAGGTCTTCACCCAGTCGATGGCGATCATGGAGTACCTCGACGAAACCCATCCCGAGCCGCCGCTGCTGCCATCGGTTCCGGCCGGTCGGGCACGCGTTCGCGCGCTCTCGCAGGTCATCTCCTGCGACCTGCATCCGCTGGGCAATCTGCGCGTGCTGCAGTACCTGACCGCTCAGCTGGGGGCGGACGATGCGGGTAAGGGCGTGTGGTCGCGCCACTGGATCAGCCTGGGCCTGCAGGCGCTGGAAGCGATGCTGGCGGGCAACGTGGCGACCGGTCGGTTCTGCCATGGAGACACTCCCGGCATGGCCGATGCCTGCCTGGTGCCGCAGGTGTACAACGCCGTGCGTTGGAAGCTGCCGATGGATGATTACCCGACCATCAACCGGATCCATGAGGCTTGCCAAGAGCTGCAGGCGTTTCAGAAGGCTGCGCCGGAAGCCCAGCCTGATGCTCCGACTGCGGCTTGAGACTTTTTTTTTAACGCAGTGCGAGCGGTCGGTCTTCACCTCGCCGTCATTCCGGCGCACGCCGGAATCCAGTGGCCGCAGTTCCAGGTTTCGCCAAGAGCTTGGGGCCCTGACGCGACAACCTGGCGCATTCGCTACTGGATTCCGGCGTGCGCCGGAATGACGGTGAGGGGACTTGAAGCCGCGCGGCAGGGCTTGTGTCTAGAAGCCCAGCCCGTACGGGTCGTTGCCGACCAGTTCGGTGCTCTCGGTGTTGCCGCCGCTGTCGGACAGGCGGATCTTGAGCGCCAGGCCATCGCGCGAGTCGGCCTTGTTGAGCGCTTCCTCCAACTCGATGCGGCCTTCCTTGTACAGGCGATAGAGCGACTGGTCGAAGGTCTGCATGCCTTCCTGCAGGCTGCGGTCCATCGCTTCCTTGACGTCGTGCACCTGGCCGCGGCGGATCATGTCGCGGATCAGCGGTGTGTTGAGCAGCACTTCGGTCGCCGGCAGGCGGCGGCCGTCCTTGCCGATCACCAGGCGCTGGCTGATCACCGCGCGCAGGTTGAGCGCGAGGTTCATCAGCACGTTCTTGTGCGCCGATTCCGGGAAGAAGTTGAGGATGCGTTCCAGCGTCTGGTCGGCGTTGTTCGAGTGCAGCGTGGCCAGGCACAGGTGACCGGTTTCGGAGAACGAAATGGCCGCTTCCATGGTGTCGGTGTCTCGGATCTCGCCGATCATGATCACGTCCGGCGCCTCGCGCATCGCGTTGCGCAGGGCCTCGTGATAGCTGTGCGTATCCAGGCCGACTTCGCGCTGGTTGACGATGGATTTCTTGTGCCGGTGCAGGTATTCGATCGGGTCCTCGATGGTGAGGATGTGGCCCGAGGAATTCTGGTTGCGGTGGTCGATCATCGCCGCCAGCGTGGTCGACTTGCCCGAGCCGGTGGCACCCACCACCAGGATCAGGCCGCGCGGCTCCATGATCAGCTCGCGGAAGATGCTCGGCAGCTGCAGCTGATCGATGCTGGGAATTTCGCTCTTGATGGCACGGATGACCATGCCCACTTCGCCGCGCTGCTTGAACACGTTGATGCGGAAACGGCCGGCTTCCTTGACGGCCAGTGCCATGTTCAGTTCCAGGTCGCGCTCGAACTGCGGTACCTGGCCCTCGTCCATCAGCGAATAGGCGATTTTCTTCACCATGCCGCTGGGCAGGCCGGTATTGCCCAGCGGGTAAAGCTTGCCCTCGACCTTAATGTTCACAGGGGCGCCCGTCGTCAGGAACATATCCGACGCGCCCTTGTCAACCATTAGCTTGAGGAAATAACCAATGTCCACTCGAATCCCCTAGTTCCGTGCGCATTGCTAAAGTGGATTATGCCCGCCCACAATACGCTGTGACACTCTGAGAGGACTGAGTGATGGTGCACATCTTTTCCCCGCCGAGACAGCGACCCCCGGTTGCCCGTTTGGCGGTTTCGACCCTGACGCTGGCCATGACGCTGGCGTTGGCCGGTTGCGCGTCCACGCCGCCGCCGGACGGGATCCTGAATCAGGCGCAGGCTCAGTTGCGGGCGGCACGCGATGCCGACGCCGCGGTCTACGACCCGATTGACCTGGGCAACGCCCAGGACAAGTTCCAGCAGGCCCAGAACGCCATGGCCAAGCGCGACTACGACGTCGCCGCCCAACTGGCCGACGAGGCCCGGGCCAGCGCCGAACTGGCCCGCGCCAAGGCCCGCCTGGGTGCGGCGCGGTCGCAGATCCAGAACAAGACCTCGGCAAACCAGCAACTGCGCGAGCAGATCGACCAATCCCTGGCCGACCAGCAGCAGGACCAGAACCAGCCCGCCAACTTGCCGCCCCCGCAGCAGACGACGGACATGCCCGCGCCGCCGAGTTCCGCCTTGGGTGAGCCGGTACCGCAGGGGCAGGGTTTCCAGACCTATCCGCAGAACCCCAATCCCGACCAGCCGGCTCCATCGTCGAGCACTGACCAGGGAGGCCACCTATGAAAAAACTGACCCTCCAGCTTTCGACGCTGGTGTTCGCCTTGGCCGCCGTGGGCGCTGCCCATGCCGCCAAGGACGACATGGACGTGGCGCGGCTGAACAACAGCCTCGACCAGCTCTCCAGCGACCCGTCCATCGGCACCTATGCGCAGGCCGAGCAGGCGCGCGCCCGTGACGCCGTGAACCAGCTGTCCCAGGCCCGTTCGCGCGATCGCGCGCATGCGCTCTACATCGCGGAGCGCCGGGTCGACCTGGCCCGCGCCACGGCGCAGTTGCAGGACGCCCAGTTGCAGATCGGCAAGCTCGATCGCGAGCACGACCAGATTCAGCTCGATGGCAGCCGCCGCGAGACGGAAATGGCGCGCCGCGAACTCGAACGCCAGCGCCTGCAATACCAGGCGGCCCAGGAAGAGTCCGATCGCCAGCTTGCCGCGGGCGCTGAAGCGGCCGCCCAGGCCCAGGCCCAGGCCGACCAGGCCAAGAAACTGGCGGCGGCGCAGGCCAAGGTCGCCAATGCCGCCAAGAAGCAGGCTGACCTGGCTGCCCAGGCAGCGCGCGCCATGCGTCAGCAGATGCAGGGCGACGGCTCGACCAACAAGGATCAGGGCAAGTAAGTCCCGATCCTCGATGTGCTCGAAAGGCCGGCGGTCACTCCGTCGGCCTTTTTATTTGTCTGTCCCATGGTCGAGACAAAGGGGTTCGCGGACGACTCTGTTCAAATTTCGCAACGGCGGCGTTGGTGTTGCGCAAAAGACTGTTCTGGCACTCTTTTTTCAGAAAGTTCCATCGTTCGTGGCGGGCCAAATGACGCTTGCATGACCCCAAATCGGGGAGTAGGGTCAAGTTCCCAGGGGGCATCTCCGCGTCCTGGGTCACCGACCTGAGTCATGCACCCATTCTTCCCCTTTCATCGTTATCCGTGCACCGGTCGACCGGCATGGACAGCGGGTGCGTGTGCGTGATTCCTCGTCAGCAGGCGTCCCTGTCAGGTGCCTGCCGTTCTCGCCAGAGGAGGTTCGATCATGTTTGAAAACCAGCAGCGTGATGATGTCGAAGCATTGATGAAGGCAGATGCCGAATTTCGCCGGCTCTACCAGCATCACAAAGAACTCGACAGCAAGGTGCACGATGCCGAAATCGGCGTGCTTCCCATCGATGACATGACGTTATCGGGCATGAAGAAGGAGAAACTCCACGCGAAGGAGCGACTCCAGCGCATGTGGGACAACCGAGCGCACCACATCAACTGATTCTGCGACGTTTTCGCATGAACGCGGCCCCGGCGCCTCACGGCTCCGGGGCCGCGTCGTTTCCGGCATCCGCGTGGGGGCCAAGCCGGGCTCGGTTATCATCGCCTTTCCGAGCGGCCACCAAGAAGCGGCCGCTGACTACAGCAAGGAGTTCTTATGTCGGTCCACCAGAGTGTCCTCGAACTGATCGGACGTACCCCGATGGTACGCGCGCAGCGCCTGGACGTTGGACCGTGTGAGCTGTTCCTCAAGCTGGAAAGCGCCAATCCCGGCGGCTCCGTCAAGGACCGCATCGGCCTGTCGATGATCGACGGCGCCGAAAAGGCCGGCAAGATCCGCCCCGGCGACACGCTGGTGGAAGGCACGGCCGGCAATACCGGCCTGGGCCTGGCGCTGGTGGCGCAGCAGAAGGGCTATCGCCTGATCCTGGTGGTGCCCGACAAGATGAGCCGCGAGAAGATCTTCAATCTCAAGGCGATGGGCGCCGAAGTGGTGCTCACCCGTTCGGACGTGGCCAAGGGCCATCCGGAGTACTACCAGGACATGGCCGAGCGCATCGCGCGCGAAACGCCCGGCGCCTACTTCATCAACCAGTTCGGCAATCCGGACAACCCGGCGGCGCATATCGCCACCACCGGCCCGGAAATCCTGGCGCAGCTGGACGGCAAGGTCGATGCGATCGTGGTCGGCTGCGGCTCGTCGGGCACGCTCAGCGGCCTGTCGAAGTTCTTCGCCCAGCATTCGCCGGAGACCGACTTCGTGCTGGCCGATCCGGTGGGCTCGATCCTTGCGCAGTACATCAACGAAGGCGTGCTCTCGACCAAGTCGGGCAGTTGGATGGTCGAAGGCATCGGCGAGGACTTCCTGCCGGGCATCAGCGATTTCACGCGCGTGAAGAAGGCCTATGCCATTCCCGACAAGGAGAGCTTCCTGGCCGCGCGCGAGCTGCTGGCGAAGGAGGGCATCCTCGGCGGCTCGTCCACGGGCACCTTGCTGGCTGCCGCGCTGCGTTATTGCCGCGAGCAGACCACGCCCAAGCGCGTGGTCACGCTGGTCTGCGATACCGGCAACAAGTACCTGTCGAAGATGTACAACGACTACTGGATGCTCGACAACGGCTTCATCGAGCGCGAGCAGCACGGCGACCTGCGCGACCTGCTGCTGCGCCCGTTCGCCCAGCGCGACACGGTGGTGATCGGCCCGAACGAGTTGTTGATGACGGCGTACACGCGCATGAAACTGTACGACGTCTCGCAGCTGCCGGTGATGGATGGCAGCCGCCTGGTCGGCATTCTCGATGAATCGGACGTGCTGATGCACGTGCACGTGGACGAAGCCCGGTTCCGCGACCCGGTGTCCACTGCCATGATCACCAGCCTGCACATGTTGGACGTGCGCTCACCGATCGAATCCCTGTTGCCCGTGTTCGACCGCGGACACGTGGCCATCGTGGTGGACGGCGACCAGTTCCTGGGCCTGATCACCCGCATCGATCTGCTGAACTATCTACGCCGCAAGGTGCATTGAAGCGCGGGCGGCGAGGCGTTCAGCATAGGCCATCGGAATACCCGCCCATCGCCACGAAAGTTTGCTGAAATCGGTTGCGGCCACAGTCGCGTTTTCGCGACTGTCATGGTCCGCGCTGCTTCAAGGAGTAACAGCTTATGTGTGGAATCGTTGCCGCCGCCGCCCAGCGTGATGTGGCCCCCTTGCTGATTGCCGGCCTCAAGGCGCTCGAATACCGCGGTTACGATTCAGCCGGCCTGGCCGTGCTCGATCGCGGCGAGATCCGCCGCGTACGTGCCAAGGGCAAGGTGCGCGAGATGGAAGCCCTCTATCTCGCCGAACCGTTTCCCGGTGGCACCGGCATCGCGCACACGCGCTGGGCCACGCATGGCGTGCCCAACGAAGCGAATGCGCATCCGCACATGGCGGGCAGCGTAGCCCTGGTGCACAACGGCATCATCGAGAACTACGCCAGCCTGCGCGCGGATCTGCAGTCGCGCGGCCACGTATTCACTTCGGAAACCGATACCGAAGTGATGGCGGCACTGATCAACGAACACGTGCAGTCGGGCATGAACCTGCGTGATGCCGTGCTGGCCACCGTGCGCGAACTCGAGGGCGCCTATGCCATTGCCGTCGTCAGCAGCAAAGAGCCGGGTCGCGTGGTGGGGGCGCGCCACGGTGCGCCGTTGCTGGTGGGCGTGGGCATCGGCGAGCACTTCCTGGGATCGGATGCGCAGGCGCTGATCCAGGTCACCAACAAGATCATCTATCTCGACGAAGACGACGTCGCCGAAATCACCCGCGACCAGGTGGACATCTACAACCTGCACGGACAGCGCGTCGAACGCTCCATGCACGAGAGCGAGCTCTCGGCCGATGCGGTGGAGCGGGGCGAATACCGCCACTACATGCAGAAGGAAATCTTCGAACAGCCCGCGGCCGTGGCCGCGACGCTGGAAGCGCGCATCGGTCCGCACGGCGTGTTGCCGAACATCTTCGGCGTCGATGGTGACGAGCTGCTCGCCAAGGTGCGCGGCCTGCACATCATCGCTTGCGGCACCAGCTATCACGCGGGTCTGGTGGCCAAGTACTGGATCGAAGAGCACGCGCGCCTGCCGGTGAGCGTGGAAGTGGCCAGCGAATACCGCTACCGCGAAGCCGTGGTGCCGGATGGCACCTTGTTCGTGGCCATTTCGCAGTCGGGCGAAACGGCCGATACGCTGGCCGCGATGCGCGAGTCGCGTCGCCGTGGTTATTTGGGCACGCTGGCGATCTGCAACGTGCCCGAGTCGTCCGTGGTCCGCGAGTCCGACCTCAAGTTGATGACGCGCGCGGGCCCGGAAATCGGCGTGGCCTCCACCAAGGCCTTCACCACCCAGCTCGCTGCCCTCGGCTTGCTTACGTTGCACCTGGCGCACCACCGCGGCATGGACAACGGCCGCTACATTGATCTTTGCGCCCAGCTGCAGCATCTGCCGCGTGCGCTCGAAGATGCGCTCAAGCTGGAACCGCAGGTGATCGAACTGGCCGAGCACCTGATCCACCGCCAGCACGCGCTGTTCCTGGGGCGCGGCGCGCAATATCCGGTGGCGCTGGAAGGCTCGCTTAAGCTCAAGGAAATCTCCTACATCCACGCCGAGGCCTATCCTGCCGGCGAACTGAAACACGGCCCGCTCGCCCTGGTGGACGAAGACATGCCGGTGATCGCGGTAGCCCCCAACGGCCCGCTGCTCGACAAGCTCAAATCCAACCTGCAGGAAGTCCGCGCCCGCGGCGGCGAACTGCTCGTCTTCGCCGATGGCGAGGCCAGCCTCGAAGGCAACGGCGCGCGTGGCGTCACCTTGCGCATCAACGGCGGCGGCGACTTCATCGCCCCAGCTGTGTTCACCGTGCCGTTGCAGTTGCTCGCCTATCACGTGGCGGTGCTGCGAGGTACGGATGTGGATCAGCCGAGGAATTTGGCGAAATCGGTGACGGTGGAATAGCCCTGCCTTCAAGATACAAAAAAGCCGCAAACGCGCGGCTTTCTTTCGATGCTGGAGCCCAATTCTCAGGAACGGCCGTAAACATCTTCGAGCCGTACAATATCGTCTTCGCCGAGATAGCTGCCTGACTGGACTTCGATCAATTCCAAGAGCACCTTGCCTGGATTGCGGAGACGATGGACGCTTCCTAACGGGATGTAGGTACTCTGGTTTTCACCCAACAGGAACACGCGCTCGTCGCAGGTGACTTCGGCCGTACCTGATACCACGATCCAATGTTCCGCGCGGTGATGATGCTTCTGCAGGCTCAATGCAGCACCAGGCTTTACAACGATGCGCTTCACCTGGAAGCGCTCGCCGGACTCGATTGAATCGTAGCTTCCCCAAGGTCGGCGAACGATGCGGTGCAAAGAATGCTCACTGCGACCAGCGGCCTTGAGTTCATCCACCACTCGCTTGACATCCTGAGCTGCATCGCGATGCGCTACCAATGTTGCATCGGGAGTCGTGACGACAATCAGATCATCCACCCCAACCGTAGCAAGCAGGTGGCGATCGTGCGACCGCAACAGCGAATTGGCGGTATTGATCGCGATGGTATCGCCCTCGCGCAGGTTGCCTTGCGCGTCGCGAATACCCGCCATCCACAAAGCAGACCACGAACCGATGTCGCTCCATTCGCACGCCACTGGAATAACGGCTGCGCGACGGGTCTTTTCCATAACCGCGTAGTCAATGGAATTGTCAGGCACCTGGGCAAAAATTTCAGAATCGAGACGTACGAAGTCGAGATCACCTTTAGCAGAGGCATGTGCGGCGCGCACGGCTTGGAGTATCTCTGGAGCGTGGAGCTCAAGCTCTTCAAGATAGCGCGATGCCTTGAATAGGAACATGCCAGAGTTCCAGTCGTATCCCCCGTCCGCCAGATAGCTCTCGGCGGTAGCGAGGGCTGGCTTCTCCACGAATTGCGCGACCTGATACGCCCCCTCGCCGATCGATTCAGCACGGCGGATATAGCCAAATCCAGTTTCCGGTCGATCCGGGCGAATGCCGAAGGTCGCGAGCCAGCCATCACGAGCAATTGGCAACGCCAACCCCACGCCATTGGTAAAGCTCTCCGTATCGCCGATCAGATGATCTGCAGGTAGCACCAAAAGGATGGCCTCGGCGTCGCGCTCAACTGCCTGGATGGCCCCGAGCGCAATGGCCGGTGCAGTGTTGCGGGCCAAAGGCTCCAGCACGATCGTGGCGTTCTCTATGCCCGATTCAAGCAACTGCTCTGCAACGAGGAAACGATGATCTTCGCTGGCTACCACAATGGGGGATCCCACATCCGGTAGCAGTCGCGTCCGTTCGACTGTCTGCTGGAACAGAGTGCCCTGGCCCGTGAGCGATAAGAACTGCTTGGGAAGGTTCTTACGCGATACCGGCCAAAGTCGTGTACCACTGCCACCACTGAGAATAAGAGGAATCAACATGGAGTTTCACTATCCTTGAAAGCTAATTCGTGCATGACGGCTATCAAGCCATCTTGCCAAACCGGCAGTGTAACGGCGAAACGCTCTTCGAAGCAGCGGGTGTCGAGTATGGAATAGGCCGGTCGCCTGGCGGGGCTAGGATATTCAGCCGCCGTAATGGCTTCCACGAACGGCCGACGGTTCAGCACCCCCTGCGTCTGGGCCAACTCAAAAATAGCTGAAGCGAACCCGTGCCAGGTCGTTTCGCCGCGGGTCACCAGGTGATACGTCCCTTCCATCTGGGCTCGCGCCTCAGGTGCGGCGGCCAACCAATGCTGCAACGCAACAATCGTTCCGTCGACGATAACTCTCGTGGGCGTGGGGGTGCCACGTTGGTCAGCCACAACCTTCAGTAAGTCGCGTTCAGTACCCAGGCGCAACATGGTGCGTAGAAAGTTTTGACCTTTCGCCCCATAAACCCAGGCTGTGCGGAAGGTGAAATGCTGGGCGCCACTTGCCTGAAGAGCCAGTTCGCCCGCAAGCTTGCTGCGTCCATAGGCGCCTAGAGGGTTGGTGGGTGCCCGCACCGTGTAAGGGCGGGCGGCGTTTCCATCAAAGACATAGTCCGATGAGTAATGGACGACGAGTGCCCGGTGTCGGCGTGCCCATTCACCCAAATGGCCGACCGCTTCGCCATTGATGCAATGGGCCAGAGCTTCCTCGCTTTCTGCGCGATCCACCGCCGTGTAAGCGGCCGTGTTTATGATTATCTGGGGCTCGATGCGATCAAGCAGGGCGCGGAGTGAATCTGGTTGAGCAAAATTGGCGACCTCGATGTTTGCACCGTCAAAGCGACGCCCATCCCTGCTCGCGCAAGTCAAGCTACCAAGCTCAGCAAGCGGTCCCTGCTCGACGAAGCTTCGCCCAAGTTGGCCATTGGCTCCTAGCAACAGGATGTTCACGGTGTGAACGCGGGCAGTAATTCAGGAGGTATATCGGCAAGCGGCGGTGCACGCATGTCCTTTTCGGACAGCAGCGGCACGGAGACCGGCCAGTCGATGCCGATAGCGGTATCGTTCCATCGTATCGCGCGGTCAGCCAAGGGGTCATACAGTGCGGTGCATTGGTAAGTAAATGTCGCGGCCTCTGACAATACACAAAAGCCGTGCGCAAAGCCTTCCGGAACCCAGAAATGGCGATGGTTTTCACCGGTAAGCATCACGCCGGTCCATTGACCGAAGGTCGGCGAGCCACGGCGAATATCGACGGCCACGTCATAGACCTCACCCTCAAGTACGCTGACCAACTTCCCCTGCGGATGGGGCCACTGATAGTGCAGTCCGCGCAATACGCCCTGTGCTGAGCGCGAGACGTTCGATTGCACGAACTTAGAGCCAATGCCGATTTGCTCGAACTTTTCTTGGTGGTAGCTTTCGTAGAAAAAGCCTCGTTCATCGCCGAAGACTCTCGGCTCGATGATTAGCGCTCCTGGAAGGCCCGATGGGATCGTCTTCATTCCACGCTGCCCTGCTCAGATAGAAGACTCAAATACCGTCCGTAGCCAGTCTTGATCAAGGGGGCAGCGAGGCGTTGGAGCTGCTCCTGATCGATCCAACCATTTATGAAAGCGATCTCTTCAGGGCAGCAGACTTTGAGACCCTGCCGCTTTTCGATGGTTTCGATGTAATTGCCCGCTTCCATCAATGACTCATGGGTGCCGGTATCGAGCCATGCGTAGCCACGTCCAAGCCGCTCAAGATGCAGCTGCCCTTCCTGCAGATAGCGCTTGTTGAGATCGGTGATCTCTAGCTCGCCTCGTACAGAAGGCGTCAGTTCCGCAGCGAAATCGCAAGCTCGTTTGTCGTAGAAATACAGGCCGGTCACGGCGTAGTGGGACTTCGGCTTGGCTGGCTTCTCTTCCAGGCCGATCACGTGGCCATGGGCGTTGAATTCAGCGACGCCATAACGCTCGGGATCATTCACCCAATATCCGAATACAGTGGCGCCCGTATCGCGCAAGGCAGCGCGCCTAATCTTTTCCGTGAGTCCGACGCCATAGAAGATGTTGTCGCCGAGCACAAGGCAGCTGGGCTTGTCGTCGATAAACTCGCGAGCGATCAAAAATGCCTGCGCCAAGCCATCCGGTGAGGGTTGGATGGCGTACTGGATGTTGATGCCCCACTGCGAGCCGTCACCCAACAAGCGTTGAAACAGCGCTTGTTCGTGCGGCGTGTTGATCACCAGGATGTCGCGAATGCCCGCCAGCATCAATGTGGCCAGCGGATAATAGATCATGGGCTTGTCGTAGACCGGTAGCAGTTGCTTGCTCACGGCCTGGGTCACCGGATACAGGCGGGTGCCGGATCCTCCAGCGAGGATGATGCCCTTTATAGTGCTCATGCGCCCAACCTTTCCATGCGGTAGCTTCCGTCAAGCACACGCTGCACCCAAGGCTGGTTGTCCAGATACCAGCGAACGGTCAGAGCGATACCGCTCTCGAAGGTATGTGAGGGCGCCCAGCCGAGCTCGCGCTTGAGCTTGGTGGCGTCAATGGCGTATCGCCGATCATGTCCTGGCCGATCGCGTACGAAGGTGATCAGCGACTCTCGCGACTTGCACTCGGCTAGTGGTCGATATTGGTCGAGCAGCGCGCAAATGGTCTTCACCACCGTAATGTTTTCTTGTTCGGCATTGCCGCCCACATTGTAGGTGTCACCCACTCGGCCAGCTTCCAGTACACGCAGGATCGCCGAGCAGTGGTCGTCTACGAACAGCCAGTCGCGGATGTTCCTGCCGTCTCCGTATACCGGCACATTCTCGCCAACCAGTGCCTTCTGTATCGTGAGCGGAATCAATTTCTCCGGAAACTGATACGGCCCGTAGTTGTTGGAACAGTTGGTGGTCAGCGAAGGCAGGCCGTAGGTATGATGGAAAGCGCGCACCAAATGGTCAGATGCGGCCTTCGAGGCTGAATAGGGTGAGTTGGGGGCGTAGGGCGTGGTCTCGGTGAACAGCCCCTCCGCCGCGAGCGAACCGTATACTTCGTCGGTGGATACGTGCAGGAAACGAAAATTTTTCCGCGCATCGCCTTGGAGTTCGCGCCAGTAGTCGCGTGCGCACTCGAGCAGTCCGAGCGTTCCGACCACGTTGGTCTCGATGAAGGCCGCCGGGCCGTCGATCGAACGATCCACGTGGGATTCGGCAGCGAAGTTCGCGATGGCCACTGGGCGGTACCTAGCAAGCAGTTTTGCTACCAGGGCGCGGTCGCCGATATCGCCTTGGACAAACTGATACCGCTCATCGCCCTCTAACGAGGTCAACGTGTCGAGATTGCCTGCGTAAGTGAGCTTGTCTAGGTTGATGATCCGCCGACCGCTCGATACCGCCTTCAGGACAAAATTGGCGCCAATAAAGCCCGCGCCGCCAGTGACTAGAATTGGGTCTGATCCGAAAGGCATGAGGGTCATCTGTATATTTCCACGCTGGCTCAGATAGCCGTGATGTGCCTCATCTCGGGCTTCGCATGATGCCTTTTTTTGCAGCGTCGACCAAGCCGCGCTGGCCGGAGAGTCAGAGCCTGTACAGTCACTGGATTGCTACCCGATGGGTGCCAGTTGCGATCAAGACGGTTTAATGGCACGGGGCGGGCTGGCTCGCCTGAAGCGTTCCAGTGCCGACCAGGATGACTCTTTAACGCTCAGCGTTGCCCTGTTTTCCGGCCAGGAATCGAGATATTCGGGGTTATGGGCCGGGGGGGGGCGGACGTCGGCCATCCTTATATGAACGGTTCGCCCTCCGGATACCTTGGGCAAATGACGGGCGAGCAGTAGAATTACCGGCGTTTATCTCAGCGAAAGCCCCGTGTGGGCGTGGACGGATGCATGAATACTGGAAGTCGGCAGGGCAGTCTTGGGCTGGGAACCCTGGCAATTCATGGCGGGCAACAGCCAGACCAGAGTACTGGCGCAGTGATGCCGCCGATCTATGCAACCTCCACTTATGCACAGAGTAGCCCCGGCGTTCACCAGGGCTTTGAATATTCCCGCACCCACAACCCCACGCGTTTCGCTTACGAGCGCTGCCTCGCGGCATTGGAGGGCGGCTCGCGGGGGTTCGCCTTTGCTTCTGGGATGGCAGCCACCTCGACGGTATTGGAGCTGCTCGATGCCGGCGCCCACGTAATCGCCATGGACGATCTGTATGGCGGCACCTATCGATTGTTCGAGCGCGTAAGGCGGCGAACAGCGAATCTGGATATCAGCTACGTTGACTTGAGCGTTCCTGACCTGTTCGAAGCAAGCATCCAGCCCGAGACCAAGATGGTCTGGATCGAGACTCCAACTAACCCTCTGCTGAAGCTCGTGGATATCCAGGCCATCGCTTCTGTCGCGAGTAAGCACGGCATCCTGGTGGTTGTCGACAACACATTCGCCTCTCCCATGCTGCAGCGGCCGCTTGAGCTCGGCGCGGATCTTGTCGTTCACTCCGCGACCAAGTACCTCAACGGCCACTCCGATATGGTCGGTGGTGCCGCGATCGTCGGCGACAATATCGAGTTGGCGGAGCAGATGGCGTTTCTACAGAATTCGACGGGAGCGGTGCAGGGGCCCTTCGACAGTTTTCTCGCGTTGCGTGGCTTGAAGACGCTCGCGTTGCGTATGAAAGCGCACTGTGCGAATGCGCTGAAGCTGGCAACCTGGCTTGAGCTCCAGCCTGAGGTGAAGCGCGTCATTTATCCTGGCTTGGCATCGCATCCACAACACGCGCTTGCGGTCCGCTCCATGACAGGGTTTGGCGGAATCATCTCGGTCCAGTTAAACGGCGGTGAGGATGCCGCTCGCCGATTCTGCGAGCGTACGCAGCTGTTCACTCTGGCCGAATCGCTGGGTGGTGTGGAGAGTCTGGTTAACTATCCGGCGGTCATGACGCACGCATCCATTCCGCGTGAGCGACGACTGGAGCTTGGTATCTCTGACGATCTGGTGCGATTGAGTGTGGGCGTCGAAGAGGTTGCCGATTTGCAGGGCGATCTGGAACGCGCGATGAGGGGCTGAAATGGATTTTCGTGCCTGTAGCTCGACGCCGATCGGCACAAGATCGTCATGAGTCAGAATAAGGCCAGTGGCTACGCGACTGCGCTGCTTGGCCTGGCGGCCTGGATCCGCCAGCGAAAAGTACTTCGCGTTATCTATCGGCTGTTTCCACAGTCCTTGCGCAACTGGGTTTCCTGGAGGTTGGCCGCGCCTGCACGAAAAAGGGTGAGCTTTCCACACACTCCAGCCTGGAATCGTGAACCGCCAGCCTTGCCCGCTATTCATTCCATGAATCGCTCGGAACGTTGGGGCCTGGGTGTGGGTGTCAACATCTTTGCTTTTTTCCGCGGACAGTTTGGCATTGGAGAAAGTGCGAGGCTATACGCGCGCGCGCTTATCGAAGCGGGTTTTCCCGTGGCGTTGATTGACATCGATCAACAGTTGTCTCATGGACTGGATGAAAGAAGTTTCGAGCTTTATCTCGGTTCAGAGGCGCCTTACGGAGTTCATCTGATCTTCGTCAATCCAGACTATCTCGATGATGCGCTCAAGCGGATAGGAAGAGCCACTCTGAAGAATGGTTATGTCATTGCTTGCTGGTTCTGGGAGCTGGAGATAGTTCCGCCTGAGTGGTTGCCAGCTCTGGAGTTGGTGGACGAGATCATGGTGTCCTCCGCCTTCGTCGAGGCTGCATTCCGTCGAGTCACGGACAAACCAATATTGAGGGTGCCACTTCCGCTCTGTGATACCCCAGACAGCGGTCTTACCCGCGAAGACATTGGTCTTCGATCGGACGCGTTCGTTTTCCTGGTGACCTTTGATTTCAATTCGTGGCTGGATCGCAAGAATCCGTTTGCCGCCATCGAGGCATTCAGGCTTGCTTTCCCGAAAGGTGACGAGAACGTTCAGCTGTTAGTGAAATCAAGTAACGGCTACCGTCACCCTGAGCCATTCCTGAGGCTTCTCGAAGCGGCATCCGTTGATCCACGTATCGTAGTTCGCGATCAGATTATTGAGCGCCATCATGTCCAGGCTCTTCAGCGATGCTCAGATGCATATATCTCTCTGCATCGCTCGGAAGGATTTGGTTTGGGGATGGCCGAAAGCATGAGTTTGGGCAAGCCTGTCGTGGCCACTGCGTGGTCGGGCAACGTTGACTTCATGGACGACGACTCTGCGCTAATGGTTGGCTATCAGTTAGTACCCGTAAGGCCCGGACAGTATTCACATGCCGCGGGTCAGCGCTGGGCTGAGGCTGATTTGCATCAGGCAGCCGCCTGTATGAGGCGCCTGGTCAGCGAACCCGGATTCGCCGAACGCTTGGGTGAGCGAGCACGCAAGCGTGTCTCCGAGCAGCTT
This sequence comes from Dyella kyungheensis, assembly GCF_049913195.1. GTDB lineage: Bacteria > Pseudomonadota > Gammaproteobacteria > Xanthomonadales > Rhodanobacteraceae > Dyella > Dyella kyungheensis. The sequence continues at coordinate 970,462 of NZ_CP183983.1, forward strand.
TCGCCGATATCGGCGGCTTCAGTCCTTACCTCTAGGCTTGCGGAAATCGCAGACGGGCGTAATGGGTGAGCGATGAGGTTTAAGGAGCGGGCCGCGGCCCTGCGGCGGGACGAGTCGCCTGTCAATCTATTGGATGAGGCAGCTCGCGATTACCTACCATGTCAGGTTAAGCTTGCGGGCCTGATTCGAGATGCCCGCGCAGGTGATTAATTTCTCTGTGCGCACGAGAATCGGATTGATTTAATTGATTATTTGCCGATTTTGAATTGCACTGGGTGGGTGGCGTAGCGGTATGCGCATAGGGTTCGATATTTCTCAAACCGGTTCGGGGAAGGCCGGGTGCGGTTACTTCGCGCACGCCTTGGCGCAGGCAATGATCGAGGTTGCCCCTCAGCATGATTATTCCCTCTACCCCAGCTTTGGCGATTTCTACTTTGACCCGTCCATGCCGACTCGGAATCCCTATCCGGGAAGAAGCGTTTCCTACGGGCCTTGCCATGCCACCAGAGAGGCCGCGCAGTCCTTCTGGGCAAGGGCCGAAGTGGAGGCATCACTCGGGGCGCCTGACATCATCCATTCGAACAATTTCTGGTCGCCCCTGCAAATTGCCTCGAGCCGCCTGATCTACACCTTCTACGACCTGGGCTTTGTGGTGGATCCGGCGTGGACTACAGAGGCGAATCGACTGGGCTGCTTCGATGGCGTGTTTCGTTCTGCGATCTCGGCGGACTGGGTGGTGGCCATCTCCGAGGCTTCGAGAGCGCATTATCTGGCCACATTTCCTCATTTTCCAGAGCAGCGCATACGGGTGATATATCCGTGCTCGCGTTTTGCTGACTCGTCCGCCCTGGGAAAGCGACCCAAGGCGCTCGCCGGCATATCCGAGGGTCGGTTCTGGTTGAGCGTGGGAACGATCGAACCTCGAAAAAACCAGCGCCGAATGGCCGAAGCCTATGCGCAGTACCTGGCTGCCGGCGGAGTGGACATGCCTCTGGTCCTGGCGGGTGGCAAGGGTTGGCTCATGGAAGATTTCCAAAGCCATCTAAAGGAGCTGGGAGTCCAGGATCGCGTCTTCATGACTGGCTACGTCTCGGACGATGAGCTGATTTGGCTGTATCGCCATTGTTACGCCAACCTCTATTCCTCGCTGTTCGAGGGTTTTGGCCTGCCTGTGCTGGAAGGTATGCAGTTCGGAGCGGCCACACTTGCCTCGACGTCCAGTTCGATTCCCGAGGTCACGGGGGATGCTGCTATACTCATTAGCCCAACCGATACAGAGGGTTGGGCGCAATCAATGGTGCGTCTCGCCGCAAATCGGGAAAAGCGGGACGCACTGAGTGTCGCTGCCGTAGAGCAGTCGAAGAAGTTTGACTGGAAGCGTAGTGCTGGAGATCTGCTCAAGCTATATGAGGAGGCATTGGCCTCACCAAAGCGGCACTCGATGGTGTGATTTGGGCACGGTCGATGGTAGGCGGTGCGCCAGAACACGATCGATGACGAGTGCTCGGCAGGGTTCAGTGAAGCAACGGAAACAGCATCTAAGCGTCAACCTGATGCTAACTGTCGGAACGGCGTTCTGGCGGGGAATTGAGGTGCGGCCACGGGCGAGAGTTCTTTTACCGATCTGGCCGCAACATTCGAAATTCGAGCCAACACGGGTTGTCGTCCGTTGAAGCGGGACAGTGCGCTGGCGATCTGCTTCACGTTGCAGCAGGTGTCTCGAGTGAACCCACTACTGAGGATTCATCGAATAATTCTCCATGCGCAAAATCCTTTGGGTTGGCGGCGGGACAATCATCTGCGAAACCGTGCCAGGCGAGCCCCGCGCGACGGTCTTGGATCTCAGAGAGCGGGACGCCAGCGTCACGAATGTGGACGCGATGGACGCGCTCTCGTCCGCTGTCTCCTCGGAAAACGTCTGAGGCTCAAGCCTCGCTGGAACTAACTTGGCCGAACGAGCCACGTTACGCTACACGGATAATTAGGCGTCCAAGCAAGCACTGGTCAATCAGGCCATTCACTATCAGAACAGGCTGTTGAGCTAATGAACAATCGTCATCCAGCAACACCTCATGCGATGTTTCGTAGTCTTCTGCGGCATCGCGAGTTGTTGTGGGAACTCGTCAAACGGGACTTTATCGGGCGTTACAAAGGCTCGGTGCTCGGGGTTGTTTGGTCGCTGTTCAACCCGCTGCTCATGCTCGTCATCTACACCTTCGTATTCAGCGTCGCGTTCAAGGCTCGATGGGGTGGGCAGGGCGACGACAGCAAAGTTACTTTTGCCATCGTTCTCTTCTCGGGCATCATCGTTCACACACTCTTTGCCGAATGCATCAACCGCTCGCCAAGCTTGATCGCGAGCCATGCCAACTATGTCAAGAAGGTGGTTTTTCCTCTGGAGATACTGTCCTGGATGGCACTGCTGTCCGCCATGCTGCATTTTCTGGTTAGTTTCTCAGTGCTGCTGGCGTTCTGCCTGATCGACGGCGTGTCCATCCATGCGGGGGCGCTGCTGATTCCGGTGGCCCTTTTTCCCTTGGTGATGATGATCATGGGGCTGTCATGGATGCTGGCTTCGCTTGGCGTATACCTGCGCGACCTCTCTCAGGTCGTCGGTGTGTTCGTTACCGTCTGCATGTTCCTCGCGCCGATTTTCTATCCGATTGAGTCATTGCCCGACTCCTATCGCGGACTGCTGGCCTGGAACCCGATTACGCTTCCGGTTATCCAGCTTCGCAATCTGATGTTGTGGGACAAGCCCTTCCAGTGGAATGACTGGTTCATGAGCTTAGTGATCGGGCTTGTCGTCTGTCAGGTTGGGTTCTGGTGGTTCCAGAAATCACGCCGAGGTTTTGCCGATGTCGTCTGAAGAACTCGTTATCGATGTTCGTAACCTCAGCAAGCGTTACGAGATCTACGCGACACCGCGCGACCGACTCAAGCAATTGGTGTTGCCCCGCCTGCACAGCGTATTTAATAAGGCGGGCGCCGCCCTCGGGCTCATAAAGCCACGTCCCACGCCCGATTTCTTTCGCGAGTTCTGGGCGCTGCGCGACGTGTCGTTCCAGGTGCGTCGCGGTGAAACCCTGGGTGTGATTGGTCGCAACGGTAGCGGAAAAAGCACGCTTCTGCAGCTGCTTGCCGGCACGCTTTCGGCGACGAGTGGTGAGGTCGGCGTCAATGGGAGGGTCGCTGCGTTGCTGGAGTTGGGCAGTGGATTCAATCCGGACTTTAGTGGACGTGAAAACGTCTTCTTGAATGGCCGGATTCTTGGTCTGACACAGCAAGAAATCGAGCAGCGATACGACCAGATCGTCGAATTTGCGGACATTGGTGAATTCATCGATCAGCCCGTGAAAACCTATTCGAGCGGCATGTTTGTGCGCCTGGCGTTCGCGGTGCAGGCGCATATCGATGCATCGATCATTATCATTGACGAGGCGCTTGCGGTGGGTGACGTGTTCTTCCGCAAGAAATGCTACGCTCGTCTCGAGCAGTTGCGTGACTCTGGCGCCGCGATCCTGCTCGTCTCGCATTCGATGCCGGATATCGAGCAGTATTGCGAACGGGCGGTGCTGCTTGACCATGGCATTACCCAATTCATCGGGCCGTCTTCGGAAGCTGCTAAGCGCTACTACTTGCTGCACCAGGCAGATACGCGCGCACTCGAGAAGGCGGAAACCATCCCCCTGGCGCTTGCCGCGGAGGACGCGGTGCCCGTCGTCATTGATCGCCCGCCGACGTCGGCATATTTGGACCTTGCAGCCAAGGTCCAGGTTAGCGACGGTAGCGCGACCTGCATAGGCGTAGCGCTATCTGATGCCACGGGACAGCCGCGCAACAGCTTTCGGCAGGGCGACGTGGCAGTGTTCCATTACGAGTTCGAACTGAACCATGATTTTGACGTGCCAGTCTGCGGGATGACCATCAGAAACGAGCGCGGCGTCATCGTCTTCGGAAAGAACAGTTGGCAATTTGAGAACGATGTCCCCATCAGTTTGGGCGCTGCATCAAAGATTATATGTCGGCACGAAGTGAAACTTGATATCGGTCCTGGCGAGTACATCGTTGAAGTGGGAGTGGCTTCCGTGACACAAGAGACGTGGGCGGATCGCCAACGAATTTCACACGACGAGTTTTCGGCTAGGTGCCTGAGGCATTGCCACGTGCCAGATGCTGCGTCGTTCACGGTCGGTCTTGCGATCAAGGATGGCATTCCGGTCCTCACCCATCATGGCGTAGCGAATTTGCCGGGGAATCTCACCATCGCCGTGGAGCGATAGCTTCATGCTCGCCCGCGACGCCCCGATCCAGTCACAGCTCGATGGGCGTCCGATTATGCGTTCGACGGGCTTGAACACCGTACTGACAACCTCAAAAGCTATCTCATGAAAGACAAAATCCTGCTTCCAGAAGACGTGCTTCGCGGTTATGACGCGGTTTGCGAGCTCTATTCTCACGTACCGCCCTTAAGTCATTGGCGTGCGTGGGAGTGCGCGGCTTACGAGGGCTATCGCATCGATGGTCGTGTTCTTGACCTCGGCTGCGGCGATGGTCGCTATTTTCGCCTCCTCTGGCCGGAGGCGTCCGACGTCGTTGGCGTGGATATGGAACCCGAAGTTGCCCAGCTAGGTCGTCAGAGCGGCGTTTATCGTAGCGTTCACGTCGCGCCAGCGCATGATGTGCCGGAGCCTGACGCCAGCTTCGATCATGTGTTCGCGAACTGTTCGCTTGAGCACATGGACCATCTGGATGCAGTGCTCAACGAAATCCAACGTTGCCTTAAGCCGGGTGGCACGCTGCTTTGCAGCGTGGTTACCAACCATTTTATCGATTGGTCGATCTTACCGCAGTTTGTTGATATGGCAGGTTTCAAGGGGGCGGCGACAACGATTCGTGAGGAGTTCCTGGACTACCACCATCTGGCCAACCCGCTCACGGTAGACGATTGGGCGAAGAGCTTCGCGCGTGCGGGGCTGGTTGCCGAAGAACATGTGCCGATTTTACCTAAGCACAATGGCGGGGCATTTCTGCTCGGGGACAGCCTCTGGCACCTCAGGCGGGCCATTGGGGGTGAAGCGGGCGATATCATTTACCCGTTCCTTTCTGCAAACCCGAACTTTCCCGGTGCTTTCCGCAAAATCCTTGACGGCCTGCTCGCAATGGAGACGGATTGGTTGGACTGTTGCGGTGCAGTTTTCCTGGTACGTAAACCTCGGTGACCAAAGATGACTGAGTGCTGGTGCGGAAGTACCGAATTCGTCCCGTTCAGTTCCGAATACGTCGAATGTGGCGTGTGCGGCACATTGATCTCGCTCGTCGGCCTGACGCCCGAGCAGTTGGCCGTCAAGGACGATGAAACCGACTTCTATGGAAAGGAATACTGGCTCGGTCACCAAAGCGAGGACCTCGGATTTCCAGACATCTACAGGCGTACGCGCGCAGATCTGACCGAGCGCAATCTCCATTGGCTCAAGGCGCTTTTGAAGTATCGCTTGCCTGGCGCGAAGGTCATGGAACTTGGCTGCTCACACGGCAGTTTTGTTGCACTGATGCAACAGGCGGGCTACAACGCGTCCGGCGTGGAAATGAGCCCGTGGGTGGTTGAATTCGGAAAACGGACCTTCCAGGTGCCGATCTTCGTGGGACCGATCGAGGGACTAGATATCCCCGACGGCAGCCTGGATGTGATCGCGCTCATGGATGTCATGGAGCACCTGCCTGATCCGGTAGCGACGATGGCGCACTGCCTAAAGCTTCTGAAGCCCGACGGTGTGCTGCTGGTCCAGACGCCAAAGTTCCGCCCTGGCATGAACTACGCTGAGTTGGTTGAAACCAATGGCGCATTCCTTGAGCAGCTGAAGGCCGACGAACATCTCTATTTGTTTACCGAGGAGTCGGCGAAGCGCTTGTTCCGTCAGCTTGGAGCGGAACACATCCAGTTCGAGCCGGCGATATTCAGTCAGTACGATATGTTCTTCGCGGTAAGTCGAATTCCTCTTCATATCTACACGCCAGAAGAGGGTGAGGAAGCGCTGACACACGTTCCGAACGGCCGGATCACGCTGGCATTGCTCGATTTGCGGGCTCGTGAGCTGGCGACGGTTGCTGACGCCGTGTTGCGTGGCGAGCAGATTGAGACGTTGACCAACATGGTTCAGCAATCTCATGAGGAAGCGGTTGCTCGTGCTCATCAGATCGAGGTTTTAACCAGCTTGGTGAAGGAGTCCGAGGCGGATCGGCATGCACGTGGCCAGCAGATCTGGACATTGACGGACTTGGTAAAAGAGTCTGAAGCGGATCGGGATGCCCGAGGCAAGCAGATTGAGATATTGACGGGCCTGCTGAAGGAATCCGAGGCTGACCGCGACGCCCGTGGCAAGCAGGTAATTACGTTGACGGACCAGTTGAAAGAATCTGACGCAGCCCGGAATGCTCGGATCAAACAGGCTTTTCCCAAATGGGTCAAGGAGTCTGAGGCACGCCTGGATGCGCAACTCAAGAAAATTGAATGCCTAAGCGAAATGTTGAATGAGCCTGAAGCAGATCGGCTGGCTCGTGCGCAGCAGATCGAGACGCTGGCCGGATTATTGAAGGGGTCTGAAGCTGCGCATGCGGCCCGAAATGCGCAGATTGAAGCTTTGCAAAAGCTTCGCGAAGAGTCGGCAGAAGACCGGGTCGAACGCGACAGAAAGATCGAGGATCTAACCCATATGCTGAAGCAGTCCGAGATGGACGGCATGGCACGGGATCAACAGATCAGCGCATTCATCGAGACGTTGAAGCGCACCTCGGTCGAGAAGGCGGAGCAAGACGAGCGAATCGCCGTTCTGCTTGAGGATGTACGTAGCCTATTCGACCGTCGGTCGTTCCGAACGATGGCCAAGTTTGCTCGTTGACAGGAAACAAAGACATTGGAAGATGGGATCAAGCAGCCATGAGCAGAATGCCGCACAAAGTTGCAGTGGACCTAACTCCCATCTTGCCTGGTGGGGAGAATGGCGGAGCGAAAATTTTCGTACTCGACCTTATGCGGCAGCTGGCTGAAATGGCGCCGTCGACGGAGTTCATTCTGCTCACGCAAGCAGCGTCGCATGACGAGCTTTCCTCCCTGGAGGGTTCTAATGTGCGGCGAAAAATGGTGCTTGGCCCGATCACGGAAGCTCATGTTCGAACGCGCATTGGCGGGCTTGCCTCGCGGATCGGCTCGCGTGTTCCATCGAGGCTCGCACGCGCCATTAACCGGGTGCGTCGCCGTTTGGGGTCGCAGCTGCAGCGACGTCGGCCACGGTCGTTATTGCGGGATCTTGGCATTGATCTGCTGTTCTGCCCGTTTACCGCGCCAACCTATTGCGAGCCGGGGATCCCAACGGTATGTACGATCTACGATTTGCAGTACAAGACGTACCCCGAATTTTTTTCGCCGGAAGACGTTGTTCATCGAGCGAACACGTTCAGCGACGCGGCGCGGCGGGCCACGGCGCTTGCTGCCATCTCCGACTACTCGCGGCAATCTGCGATTACTCACGGGGAGATCGACCCTTCGCGTATCCAAACTATCCACCTGCGATTGGCGCGTCGTATTTCGCCTGAAGCGGGGCAAGACACAAGCGTTCTGGAGCGCCTTGGTCTCGTGCCTGCGCGATACCTCGTTTACCCGGCCAACTTCTGGAAGCACAAGAATCACGAAATGCTGTTGACGGCATTCGGGATTGCATGTCGCGGTGGCCAGCTACCCGGCGACATCAAGCTGGTGTGTACCGGCGCGCCGGGCGAGCGGCGAGACTGGTTGATGGCTGCCGCCCTCACCATGGGGCTGGGCGAGCGAGTGGTTTTCCCAGGGTATCTGCCCAATCTGGAGCTGGCCAGCGTCATCTCCCATAGCGCTGGCGTTGTATTTCCATCGCTTTATGAAGGCTTCGGCTTGCCCGTCATCGAGGCAATGGCAGCGGATGTACCGGTTGCGTGTAGCAATATCGCCTCGCTCCCCGAGGTGGCCGCCAACGCGGCAATCATGTTCGATCCCCGCATACCTGCCGACATAGCACGGGCCATGGCTACACTGGTGGGCGACGAAGCGCAGCGCCAGCAGCTCGTTGAAGCCGGTCGACGACGTGCGGAGGAGTTTTCGGATACCAAGCGCATGGCGAGGGAGTACTGGGCTTTGTTCTGTTCAGCATTGGCGGATTTCCGGCATGAAAATCTGATAATGGGCGTCACAGTGGATGGCTGGGTTGGCGACAGCCTCAAGATTCAGGCGGCGCCCCTAACAGGAGCTCGCAGCGTGGAAGTCCAGATATCTGCTCCAGAGTGGTTGCCCCGCCGATCAATAACAGTGCGTGCCTATCGCGAAGGAAGGCTGGAGGGAGCGCCCCTTGACTTGAAGCGTGGCACCGATGCCGTGATGTCATTGCCGATCGACGGTGCCGGCGGACACTTTGAATTGCATTTTACGCCCACCTTCGTTCCTGCGCGTTGCGGGCTGGGTGATGACCAGCGCGAACTCTCCGCGCTGCTGCAGCGGTGCAGTATCGTCGCAGAAAATTCCAGCCGTATTGAGTTGTATCCGGAGAGCACCGTTGCATGAAAGTCAGTGTCGTTACTCCTTCGTATAACCAGGGACAGTTCATCGAACGTACGCTTCAAAGCGTTGCGTCACAGACGGGTGCTGAGATTGAGCATGTCGTTTTCGATGGTGGCAGCTCGGATGACACCGTGGACGTACTCACGAGGTTTACCCCGGCTGTGCGTTGGGTGTCGGAAAAAGACAAAGGCCAGACGGATGCCGTCAATAAGGGTATCGCTGCCACCGACGGCGAAATCATCGGCTGGCTGAATTCGGACGATGTCTACTATCCCGGCGCCATTGCACGGGTGGTCGAATTTTTCGAGCGGCATCCGGAAGTCGACGTGGTTTATGGTCTCGCGGACCATATCGATCTCGAGGATCGTGCGTTCGAGGAATATCCCACCGAACCCTGGGACCTTGAGCGACTGAAGGAAACCTGTTTCATTTGTCAGCCCGCACTCTTCTTTCGCCGGCGTGTGGTCGAGCAGCATGGCGCGCTGGACGAGTCTCTCAATTACTGCATGGATTATGCTTACTGGCTCAGGCTCGGCACGGCAGGCGTGCGTTTTGCGCTGCTAAATGAAAAGTTGGCCGGCTCAAGGCTGTATGCCGACAATAAGACACTGGGTGCAAGGGTAAAGGTGCACTCGGAGATCAATGACATGTTTAAAGCGTTGTTAGGTAAGGTACCCGATCGCTGGCTCTACAATTATGCGCATGTCGTGGTTGACCAGCGTCATGACGCTAATCGCACCGGCCGCCGCTTTGCCGTAAGGGTCGGAGCGGTCTCCGTTCTGTCCGCGCTCAAGTGGAATCACGGAATTTCAACAGGAATGTGGAAGGCTGTATTTTCCTGGATTCGTGGCTAAGACTGCCCCGCCAAGCCGGGTTCGCCGAAGGTCAATGCGTGAAACGCATATTTCGCGGCCTATGCAGATCACTATCTCCCTCGGCGCGATGGCGCGGGTTTCATGAGCCTCGCGTTCTCGACGGGGAAAGACGGGCTTTTTGAAGCCGCGAGTGTTCTGGTGCCACGTGCTATTCCGCTCGGCAGATGTATTAAAGATGGTAGCCACGGAATTCAAGTTTGCGCCTTGGCTGGCAGTATTCAGAATGAATAACCAAGTGCTCGGTGCGCGCGTCCTGCAATCGCTTCATAAGCTAAGCGATTCTTGTCTGAAAAATGGTTCTCCCAATCGCCAGCCACTCCCTTCCTCACAAAAGTATTGTGGGCAAAAGCCTGGTCCAGCGAAGCTGAAAACTTGGCTTTGGTGAATTTATTGACGATGTCCGTGAGGCGCTCTATTTCGAGTGAAGCGCCGATGCTATTGGCCAGAAGCCGACCGAGGGACCCGGTGGGATCCTGCAGAAAATCTTCGTAGCGGATAGTCACGAGATTATCGATCTCGCCCCAGGAGGTCACGTAGGCCGACCATTCGAGTGCGGTCCTCTCGACGTATTTGTCAAAATCAACGTCCACTTTCTTCGAGATTCCATTTCTGACCAAAAATTCGGTGTCAAAAACGAACTTAGAGACAATTACGTCTCTGCCATCCCGCACCAAGTGAATCATCGTTGCGTCGAAATCAACGATCTTGGATTCTGGCAACTCATGGCTCTTGATGACGCACTTATCGGGAATCTCAAGCCCCTCGCTGCTGACGTACCAAGGGTGCTTGTGGATGTCGAAAAGAGAAAAGCCCGGTTGCACATAGATGTCGCGACACGGGACGCCTAATGCCTCGCCCATCATGGAAGTTATCCATGATCCGCCGGACTTGGGAAACTCTGAAATAACTATTGGCTTATGCAATTCAATGTCGTTCAAAACAGCCGCGCCTTTATCAGGAAGCCTAAGCGTGATGCCGTCCCTGAAATCACCGCGTTCCGAGTGAAGCTCGATCCGGTCCCCTGATTGCTAATTAACAAAAATTTAGCGAATCAGGTGCCCGCAGACCTGTCATTAGATTGCAGTCTATCTGACATCATTCCGAGATGTTGGGCTACACGACCTCGTATGTCGGCAACGCAAGCCGGTCTTAAAGAACACTGTCGGAGACGGTTTGGCCGGCGCGATTTCATGCGACTCCCGCCAGTTCTAGGCGACGTTCAAGGGCAGAATTTGCGTCTGCGCTTCCAGCCGGAAGAGGGTGTTCGCCGGCTATTCAGGCTAGGCACCATATGGCTCAGCGGCCGTCGAAGCGAAAGTTCTTGGCCACCGCCACAAACTCGGCGTGGTAACATTGCCAGCTTTCGAGGGTCCTCGTGACCTAGCTAAGTCGAGCAAGATACACGCCACGGGACTGTGAACTAACGGAATGACACGTGCACTGATAACAGGCATTACGGGCCAAGATGGTTCGTTCTTAGCCGAATTTCTGCTTGACAAGGGCTATCAGGTCATCGGTTTGGTCCGCCGTGACAGTTGGTTTCGTCATAACAACGCCAGTCATCTCGAAGGAAAGATCGAGCTGCTTTTTGGCGATATGTCCGAGGGAGTGGATATCGCGGCCGCGGTCCACGACGCAGAGCCGGATGAAATTTACAATCTCGCCTCGCAGTCCCGACCCGGAGAGTCCTGGTCCAGGGCGCCGGAAACACTGTTGGTAAATGGTCTGGGTGCGGTTCGGCTGTTCGAGGCGGTGCGGCATAATCGTCCGGCATGTCGGGTTTATCATGCGTCTTCTTCGGAGATGTATGGTCGTGTTGACGTTGTGCCGCAACACGAAGGGACACCATTCAATCCGATCAATCCGTATGCGGCGGCTAAAACTTACGCCCACCAGATGGCGCGCATTTATCGCGAGAGCTATGGGTTGTTCATATCCAGTGGCGTGCTCTTCAATCATGAAAGTGAAAGGCGCCCGCTACACTTTCTGCCCCAAAAGGTTGCGTATGGCGCTGCCTGTGCAGCACTGGGAATTACCGACTCGAGGGCGACCAACGAGATGGGGCGTCCCATTGTAGAGCGCGGTAAGTTGGCCTTGGGGAATTTGGATATTGCGCGAGACTGGGGTTACGCAGGTGATTTCGTTCGCGCCATGTGGCTGATGCTCCAGCATGACAAACCAGGCGAGTTCGTCATTGGAACCGGCAAACTGCACAGCCTGCGGGACCTGTGCGAAGTGGCGTATGGAGCTGTCGGACTGGATTGGCAGGCTAGCGTAGTAAGCGATGCCGGCCTTTTTAGGCCGCTCGAGTCGAGTCAAACGTTGGCCGATCCCACTAAGGCAAAGCGTGAACTGGGTTGGGAGCCGTCCGTAGGATTTGAGGATATGGTCAAGCGGATGGTTGCGGCGCAAATTGCAGGTTTGCGATCGTTGAATAAATGACATTTCAATATTGAGAAGATACGGCTAGGAACGCATATGAAGACCGCACTTATCACCGGAATCACTGGGCAGGACGGCGCCTATCTGGCGGAATTTCTGCTCAGCAAGGGCTACATCGTTCACGGCATCAAGCGCCGCAGCTCCTTGTTCAATACCGACCGTATCGATCATCTTTATCAGGATCCGCACGTCAGCAATCGCAATCTTGTGCTGCACTATGGCGACATGACGGATACGAGCAGCCTGATCCGGATTATTCAGAAGGTGCAGCCGGACGAGATCTACAACTTGGCTGCTCAGAGTCACGTCAAGGTGTCATTCGAGGAGCCCGAGTACACGGCAAACTCCGACGCTCTCGGTGCACTGCGCATTCTTGAAGCCATTCGCACGCTTGGTCTGGAGAAAAAGACGCGTTTCTACCAGGCGTCCACGTCGGAGCTTTATGGACTCGTGCAGGAGATCCCGCAGAAGGAGACGACGCCGTTCTATCCGCGCAGCCCTTATGCCGTGGCAAAGCTATACGCATATTGGATCACGGTGAACTATCGCGAGTCGTATGGCATTTACGCTTGCAACGGCATCCTGTTCAACCACGAATCTCCAATTCGCGGCGAAACATTCGTGACCCGAAAAATCACGCGTGCGTTGGCGCGCGTCAAGCTTGGCCTGCAAGACTGCCTGTACCTGGGCAACCTCGATTCGCTGCGCGACTGGGGTCATGCCAAGGATTACGTCGAAATGCAGTGGCTGATGCTGCAGCAGGACAACCCCGAAGACTTCGTCATTGCAACTGGTGTCCAGTTCAGCGTGCGCGATTTCGTCAATGCGGCGGCTGCGGAACTGGGCATCAAGATCCGTTGGGAAGGCCAGGGTGTTGATGAGAAGGGCTACGACGCCGATGGAAAGTGCATTGTTGCAGTCGACGAGCGCTACTTCCGCCCTGCTGAAGTGGAAACCCTGCTGGGCGATGCGAGCAAAGCGAAGCAGAAGCTTGGCTGGACGCCCAAGATCACGTTCCAGGAACTGGTTTCCGAAATGGTCCGCGAAGACTTGAAGGCCGCTGAGCGCGATGAGCTGATCAAGCGACACGGATACACTGCGCTCAATCGTCACGAGTAAGCGAAAGCCATGTCCTTCGATAAAGCCAACGCCAAGATCTATATTGCAGGCCATCGAGGCATGGTGGGGTCGGCGATCGTGCGCCGCCTCCGGGCCTCTGGTTATGGCAACCTGCTGGTCCGCACGCATGACAAACTGGATCTGACCGATCAAGGCGCAGTCGCTGCATTCATGCAGCAAGAGCGCCCCGATTATGTGTTCCTCGCTGCGGCGAGGGTCGGAGGCATTCATGCCAACAACACGTATCGCGCAGAGTTCATCTATCAAAACCTGATGATCCAGGCCAACCTCGTCGGGGCGGCTTACGCTGCGGGCGTGGAGCAGATGTTGTTTCTCGGATCGAGCTGCATCTATCCACGCGATTGTCCGCAGCCGATCAAGGAAGAGTATCTGCTGACCGGCCCGCTTGAGCCGACGAATGAGCCGTATGCGATCGCCAAGATTGCTGGTGTCAAACTCTGCGAAAGCTATAACCGTCAGTACGGCACCGCCTACGTCAGCGCCATGCCTACAAATCTGTATGGCCCCAACGATCACTATGACCTGAATAACAGCCATGTTTTGCCAGCGCTCATCCGCAAGTCGCATGAGGCGAAGATTCGTGGTGACGATAAGCTCGTCGTATGGGGAACGGGTACGCCACGCCGTGAGTTCATGTATGTGGATGACATGGCAGATGCATGCGTATTCCTCATGGAAAGCGGCGTTAAGGAAGGGTTGTTCAACGTTGGCTGGGGCGAGGATGTGACCATTCGCGAACTGGCCGAGACGGTAATGGACGTTGTGGGCTTCAAAGGCGAGCTAGCCCTCGACGCGACCAAGCCTGATGGCACGCCACGCAAGCTTTTGTCCACGGAGCGGCTCCGCGAGCTCGGTTGGCGCCCCAAGACCAGTTTGCGAGAAGGAATCGCGCTGGCCTATGCTGATTTCGTGACGCGTTTCGGCTGACGGGCAGTGTTTCTGACAGCACCAAGCGTCTCATCGTTAAGTAAGGCCAGACGACGCTGAGACGCTGAGGGGGCCACCATTGAGCATCCGCTCTTGTCGCCAAAAGCGTATTGACGGTCTTTGTCTGGGTGGGGCTGGAAGATCTGTAATGCGCCGGTAATCGACGGGTGCTTCAAGACAGCAAGCGCCTTGACAAACACCCTCGGGTTCTAGCGCGATTGCCAAAATCGGGGAGCGGTGCGGGTCGGTCTTCAAAGGACTTAGTCATTTGAACGGCGTTACATTTTCGAGTGGCGATCGAGTTTGCAACGATGGGTTTCTAAGCTATTTCGTCTTCTCTGGGTTCCATGATTGTAGTGGGCATCACAAGTCTGTTGCGACGATAGTCCAGCTGCCCGTGGTGTTCCTGACTGTAGACAGAGTGCAAGGACTCGCTGGGTGACACCAGGCCACGAGCAGGGAGAAGGTAGTTGAACGAGATTGGAAAGCTGGATTTTGAAACGGCACTGTCAGGCAAGCGTGTCCTGGTAACGGGCCACACCGGTTTTACAGGAAGCTGGGCCAGCCTCTGGCTACGCCTGCTAGGTGCCGAGGTCAAAGGATTTTCGCTGCCACCCGACACGTCGCCGTCGCTTTATATCGAGGCGAACGTTAGCGACGACGTGGACGGCGTGGAAGGCGATATCTGCGACTTCGACGCTGTGCAAAAGTGCTTCGCCAACTTCCAGCCTGAGCTGGTGCTTCATCTCGCGGCTCAGCCTCTGGTTAGGCGTTCCTACCGAGAGCCCGTCTGGACGTTTGCCACCAACGCAATCGGCACGGCTCACGTGCTGGAAGCGGCCCGCATGACCAGCAGCTGCCGCTCCGTGGTCTGCGTGACGACTGACAAGGTCTATAAGAACAACGAGTGGGCTTGGCCTTACCGGGAAAATGATGCCCTGGGCGGTAAAGACCCCTACAGTGCGTCAAAAGCAGCGGCGGAGATGGTAATCGATAGCTATCGATACTCTTTTGGCTCTGATTCCGTGCATCCGTTGGGCATTGCGACAGCGCGTGGTGGCAATATCATCGGCGGCGGTGATTGGTCGGAGGACCGGCTGATCCCCGATTTCGTCCGCGCAGTCAATAGCGGCGGCACGCTCTCACTTCGTTACCCAGATGCGACTCGTCCCTGGCAGCACGTCCTTGCTCTTGTGCAGGGTTACCTGATGCTACTTGCCGGCCTTGAAAGGGACCGACAACGCTACTCGCGTTCATGGAACCTCGGTCCGCACGATACGCGTCAGTTCAGCGTGCGTGAAGTCCTCGAGATCCTGGCGAGGGACTGGCACCGTCCGCAGCTCGACTATCAGCAGAATCCGCTTCCCGAAGCGGTTGCGCTCGCACTCGATAGCTCGCTTGCGCGGAATATTCTCGGTTGGCAGCCGCCGTGGGATACCGACCGGGTGATCAAGGAAACCGCTGCGTGGTATCGGGCGTTTCACGGTGGCGAAGCCAGTGCAAGGGAGATCTGCCTGCAGCAGCTTGCTGCCTGGCGCAGGGAGCTTAGCGAGGGAGCGCACCCTTGAAGGTGTTACTGACAGGTGGCGCCGGATTCATCGGCAGCAACCTTGCACATCGCCTGGTGGTGGCGGGGCACGAGGTTGTCGCGCTCGGGCGCCGCGCCTGCACCGTCGAAAGCGTGTTCAGCATTGAGACGGAGCGGCTTGACGCCGCGAGCCTGCGAACCGCGATGGCGGGCCAGCGTTTCGATGCAGTATTTCATCTCGCCGCTGCGGGCGTTCATCCGTCAGATCGCGATGGCGACGAGTTGATTCGTGTGAATGCCATATTGCCGGCCGAGGTCGTTGCCTCGGCCAGCACGTATGGTGTCGCTGCTGTCATTCTGATGGGTAGCAGCGCTGAGTACGCAAGGCAGTCTGCAACGATGCTCGACGAAGACGGGATTCTAGAGACACAGAAAATCTATGGCGCCTCAAAGGCAGCAGGCGGCCTGCTTGCATTGGCGACTGCTGCCGAGCGTCGTTTGCCGGTAGCCGTATTACGAGCCTTCAACATCTATGGGGCGGGCGAAGCTGAGCATCGTCTGCTGCCATCGTTGGCCGCCAAACTCAAGCGTGGCGAGCCGGTCGATCTATCCGCCGGCACCCAGGTTCGCGATTTTCTTTACGTCGACGATGCTTGCGATGCGCTCGTCGCTGTGGCCATCGCGCTGCGTGCCAAGGGCATGCGCAGCGGTGCATACAACCTCTCTACTGGTACGGGCTTTTCTGTCAGAGATTTTGCACGCACGGTGGCTCAGCGGATGAATGCGGATGAGAGCTTGCTTCGCTTCGGCGCATTGCCGCTTCGACCGGATGATCTGCCTGTCGTGGTTGGCGATCCCACGCGCTTGAATGACGCAACCGGCTGGCGTGCCAACCATTCGCTTGACCAAGGTGTGGAGGCGGCGTTGCGCCGCCTCGCGTTGAACTGACAGCCATGGACACTACACTGATGGACACTCCCGCTGGCCTTCCCCTCGTTACCATTTCAGTTCCGGTGCTGAACGAGGCGGACAATCTTGACGCACTCTACGCGCGCCTTCGGCAGCTTGGTGAGACGATGGCAGATCGGTGCCATCTCGAATTTCTGTTTACGGACAATCATTCGACCGACGCGACCTGGGAGAAATTGACCAGCCTGGCTCGCGATGATTCACGGGTGCGAGCCATTCGATTTTCAAAGAATGTAGGTTTTCAGCGTTCCATTCTCGCCAACTACATGCATGCCCGTGGCGATGCCGTAATGCAGATCGATGCAGATCTCCAGGATCCGCCGGAACTTCTCGAACGTTTTTTTCAGCTATGGCGCGAGGGGTATCACGTGGTCTATGGCGTGCGCGAGAAGCGTCCCGAAGGATGGTTGATCAATTCGTTTCGCAAATTTGGCTATTGGGCGATAGATAAGCTCAGTGAGCACAAGATTCCGCGCGACGCCGGCGATTTCAGGCTGGTCGATCGCAAGGTCATTACTGCCCTGCAGCAATATCGATCGTCAAATCCGTATCTGCGCGGACTAATCGCTGGCATGGGTTTCAAGCAAACCGGCGTTCCTTACGGACGGGCCGCACGCGTTGCAGGGTCAAGTAAATTCGGTATGGCCCAGTTGGTCAAACTGGGCTTTGCGGGAGTCTTCAACCACTCAGTTCTGCCGCTCAGATTGGCAACCTATGGCGGCTTGTTCCTGCTCGGCCTTACGGCCATTGGTGCGATCTACTACGTCTTTTTGCGGGCCTTTCATCCGGAGTTGCCGCGCGGCCTTGCTAGCATTCACATCCTCGTGCTTTTCGGTATCGGTTTTCAGTCGCTTCTTCTCGGAATACTGGGTGAATATCTGTTGCGTATCTATTTGATAGTGCGTGCAGAACCCGTTGCGATCGCCGAAGAAACGCTGAACCTCGGATCAGCCGAGATCAAACTTTAGAAATGAGGGGGATCCCATGAAAGCTGTGATTCTTGCCGGTGGACTCGGCACACGTATTGCCGAAGAGTCTGACAACAAGCCCAAGCCAATGGTCGAGGTGGGTGGCCGCCCGTTGTTGTGGCATATCATGAAGTCGTATGCCCATCATGGCGTCAAGGAGTTCGTGATCTGCCTTGGCTACAAGGGTTATGTGATCAAGGAGTTCTTTTTCAACTATTACCGGCATACGGCTGACCTGTCGATCGACCTGAGTTCCGGCACGCACGAAGTGCTCAATTCACAATCGGAAGACTGGAAAGTCACGTTGATCGACACCGGTCCGGAGACCATGACCGGCGGTCGCCTGAAGCGTGTCGCGCCGTACATCGGAAACGAAACTTTCTGCCTGACTTATGGCGACGGGTTGTCGGACATCGATATCACCGCCGAACTCGCCTTCCATCGTCAGCACGGTCGGCTTGCTACGGTGGCAGCTGTGCAGCCGCCTGGCCGTTTTGGTGTCCTCAACCTCGCCTCTGGCGGTGGGGTAACCAGCTTCGAGGAGAAGCCCAGCGACGAGATTGGCTGGATTAATGGCGGATTTTTCGTTCTTGAGCCTGGCGCGGTCGATTATGTGGCAGGCGATTCGACCTCGTGGGAGCAAGATCCGCTCAAGAACCTGGCGCGGGATAACCAACTGTCGGCATTTACCCATCAGGGGTTCTGGCAGCCATGCGATACATTGCGCGACAAGCGGCACCTGGAGCAGTTGTGGGAATCCGGCAATGCGCCCTGGGCGGCATGGAAGCAGCAATGAATGACGATCAAGTGGACGCCGCCCCTTCGCCCGTAGTGGCGAAACGGCCGACCGGGTGGAAGTCCTGGATCAGGCAGGCTCTCGGGGTGGCGGTTTCTCTGGTATGCCTGGTGCTGGTATTTCGGCGCGTCGACTTCGACGCGCTGAAGCATGCACTAGCCGAGTTTCGTTGGCACTTCCTCGCGCTCGGGCTTGTCTCGCTGGCTATCGACTATGCCGCCCGCATCGAGCGATGGGCGGTGATGCTGCGTGCTGCCGGCGCCAAAGTTCGCACGTCTCAATGTGTCGCGCCGTTTCTTGGTTCGATCACATTGAACAACGTTCTGCCGTTGCGCGCGGGTGACCTGGTGCGCGCGCTGGTCTTTCCGTCCGCCATTGGCGTGAGCCGCGTAACGGCGACGGCAAGCCTGCTGTTCGAACGCCTAATCGACCTGTTGACCTTGTTGTTGTCGCTGGGAATTGGGCTGCTTATTTCGCCCATGTCGTTGCCCGAATGGATTGGCACGACAGTCGTGTTTGTGGCGATCGTCGGTGTGGTCACGCTGGCAATCATCGTCTTTTTTGGCAGGCATCTGATTGCGCTGCTCCATTGGATGGCGCAGCGTCTCGAGAGGGTGAAGTCCCTCGCAAAGCTGATCTTGCTTGCTGCTACGCTGGTCGGACAAATCGGCTCGATGGGCAGCATGCGCACGATGCTGCGAGTTCTCCTCTTGTCGGCAGTCGTGTGGGCCGGCGAAGCGGGTTTGTTCTGGGCGATGTTCCAGGGCCTTGAGATCTATGCCGGGTATTCGTCCGCCCTCATGGTGATGGCCATCGCAACGTTGTCGACCTTGGTACCCTCGTCACCGGGTTATGTTGGCCCCTTCCACCTCGCCGCTTTCGCGGCGGTGCACGCGCTTGGTGGTGCCGACGCGCAGGCGGCCAGTTTTGCCGTGCTTGCTC
The DNA here is from genome assembly GCF_049913195.1 of Dyella kyungheensis. Classification (GTDB taxonomy): domain Bacteria; phylum Pseudomonadota; class Gammaproteobacteria; order Xanthomonadales; family Rhodanobacteraceae; genus Dyella; species Dyella kyungheensis. Next base: position 989,633 of record NZ_CP183983.1, read on the forward strand.
ATCTATCGCTGTGGCTGCCCACAACCGTCGCCGGAGGCTTGGCGATCCTGCTCAACCCGAAGCTGTTTGCCGCACAATCGCGTGGCTCGGCTAGCTAGTTGCCTAAGAGATTAGAAATCCGATGAATCAGGAATACGACGTCGTAATTGTGGGTGCAGGCTTCACCGGCCTGACTGCGGGTCTTGCATTGAGTAAGGCTGGCCGGAAGGTGTTGATTGTGGAAAGCGACTCACATCCAGGTGGCCTTGCGGGAACGTTCCAGTTCCGCGATGGCGTAACCATCGAGAAGTTCTACCATCATTGGTTCAACAACGATGAATACGTGCCGAAGTTGGTGAAGGAACTGGGTCTCGAGGGCGAGATCGTGACGCTTCCGTCGCGCACGGGCATGTATTTCAACGGCAAGATGTGGCGGCTGTCGACGCCGCTAGACCTGTTGCGATTCTCGCCGTTATCCCTCATCGATCGCATTCGCCTTGGCATGCTGGTTTTCAAGGTGCGCAAGATCAAGGACTGGCGCCAGATCGAACACCTGACGATTCGGGATTGGCTCGAGCCGCTGTGCGGAAAGACGGTGTATCGCGTGGTTTGGCAGCCGTTGATCGAGGCGAAATTCTCCGTCTTCGCGGATGCGGTCAACGCGGTGTGGTTCTGGAAGAAGTTGGTGTTGCGCGGAAGCACGCGAGACAAGAAGGGTGGCGAGCAGCTCGCCTATTTCCGCGGTGGCTTTGGACGACTCGCGAAGGCCATGTCCGATGAGATCGTCAAATTGGGTGGCGAAGTACGTTATGACGTGAAAGCCACTGGGGTGCGTGCCGCCAACGGCAAAATCGAGGCGCTGAGCTTGGGTGACCAGGAAGTCAGCGGCCGCCAGTACTTGTTCACGCCGGCGTTCCCGGTGATCGCAAACCTGTTTGATGGGGTGGCCGAACCGAAGTGGACGGACTCTATGCGTAGAGTGAACTACCTGGGCAATATGTGTCTGGTTCTGGAGATGGACAGAAGTCTATCTGACACCTACTGGCTCAACGTCAACGATCCTGGCTTTCCGTTTGTCGGCGTTATTGAGCACACAAACTTCGATCCGCCGGCAAATTATGGCGGCAATCACATCGTATTCCTGTCGCGCTATATCGCTACCGCCGATCCTGTTTGGAAGTATGGCGACGAGCAGTATCTCGAATACGCTCTCGAGCATCTGAAGCGGATGTTCCCGGAGATGCAGCGATCTTGGATCAAGGAGTTTCGCCTGTGGCGTGCCGATTACGCGCAGCCGGTCACTGAGCGCAATTACTCAAAGTATGTTCCGGGTCGCGAGACGCCATTTGAAAATGCGCTCATCTCCACGATGGCACATATCTATCCCGAAGACCGTGGCACGAACTATGCGATTCGGGACGGCGGTGATGTAGCGGACTCGATCAACCAGGCGCTTGCGCGCGGTTGAGAAGGGCCGAGGGTCCGCACCGATTAGTCAAGTAGTGCGGATTTCGGTGGCAATGCATAGGGGCAGGCAGATAAACCTGCCCCTTACAATCGCAGGGTCGATGGCAGTTCTAACAGGTTGATCCGCAAGCCGTAGCAGGCTCCGCCGAGGTCCGACGCTAGTGGATGCGGCCTTCCCGCTAGCGATTGGCTATGACAAACAGGGCACAAAAAGGCGCGCCTCGAAATGGCGCGCCTTTGCATTTATGGCGCCGATGGCTGGATCTTCACGTTGCGAATGACCCATGCGGCCATGCGGGGATCGTTTTCCCCAAGTCGACTCGGTGTTCCGTTCGTCTCGATGGTGATCTCACTGAGCTTGGCTGGCGACACATCGACTTCGCGATCAAAGATTGCCATCTCCTCCGTGCCATCGCTGTTCAGCAGGACCTTTTCACTAGGTCCATCGATCTGATTAAAGGTCAGCGTCAGAGTCTGCCTTCCGCGGGTGGCGTATTCGAAGTGCACTCGGGTTCGCGGTGCCGGTTCTGCGCCCAGCGGGGAATGCAATCTGAAACTGATCTTCTGTTGAACCCAGACCCACCAATTGTTCTCGTCGCTCTCACGTCCGTAGCCGCCGACGGTAGAAGCAATCCGGATTTGCCCACGACCATCGAAAATGCCGACCTGAAGCGGCCCGATTGCTGCGCCGCCAGTCAACCACCCGTCGATATTGCGCCGCTCAACCACGCAACTACCGAGTGCTGGAGCTTCCTTGTTACTGGCTGGCGGTATGGCCAAAAGATACCCGTCGTCCGACCAGTCCGATTCCAGTTTCCGGTCCGACAGATACAGCGTGACCATCTGACGAATCTTTTGATCGCTGCCGCCCAGATTCAGATAAACCGGCGCTGTGGGTGGACAGGTGCTCAGCACGGTTGCTCGCAACTCACGATAGAATTGGTTGAGGTTGGTTACTCCGTTGTAAGCGGCCATCAGTGGTCTCGTTCGTGCTATCCCCATGAGCGAACTGCCGATGAAGCCGATGGCGAACGTTGCAACAACCAGGCGACGAAAAAAGACAGAAGATTTGGCTCGAAGACTCAAAAAGGCCGTCAGAACCAGCGTTATTGCGAATGGATTCGCCCATTCGGCAAGCTTGAACTGGCTCCAGCTCTGGCCTACGCCCACGGGAAAGGGCGAAGGTTTCATGTATCGAAAGTACAGAAAGCCGGCGCCAAACAGCATCAGCACCAGAATCGTCGGAAGAAGCTCTGAGCCTTTTACGGCTCGCCATATGGCGGGAGCTCCGAAAGCAAGAATGACCATTGTCGCGGCAAGCAAGAATAGTCCGAGATAGATGGTATGAGGCCCTGTACCTCCCGGGGCAGACCACTGCAGCGCAGGCTCCCAAGCACCACCGTGTACGCCTAGCGCGTGGGCGACAAAGCCAAGCAAGCTCCAGTTGACGGGCGAACCTACTATGGCTCCCGTCTGGACTCGTAGCGCGGCATAGGCGCGCAATAGTTCGGTGTTCAGAAGGATGATCGAAAGGCCGGCTGCCAGGCCAACGAAGATCGACAGGTTCCGCCAGGACCGAAGCCTCATGGCCAAGATCAACGCACTGCACCCTGTGGCTGCTACAAAAAACGGCACGACCTCTGTGTAGGCATAGACAGTGCCTGCAAGAAGCAGCGCGCATGCTAACGATGCTTTTGCAATGGCCGACACTGAGGTCTTGGTCGTCGCAATCCATCGCAACAAGGGGCCAACGAGAAACAACAGTGCTGCGCCTAAAGCGAGCCCGATGCTTTGCGGCAGGAAGCCGAAATTCGCCCCGAATACCAGGCCACCGACGGCAAACGAAGGCAGGGTCAGCAGGGCAAGTCTCATCGGCCTGCTGAGCGGGCGCAGTGGTTTGCTGAGAGGAAATCCAATGGCCAGACAGCAGGCTGCCAGACTTGAGATGATTAGCGCTGGGTACACATCGCCGGCCCACCGCAGATTTAGCAGTGCCTGAAGGGCGGCCAGCAGGTAAGAACCTCCCATGCGGAAGGTCATTTCCTGGTAAATAAAAATTTGAGAGCTCTCCGGCGTCTGCAAAGTCGCTGAAATATGCTCTCCAAATGCATGTGTCTGCAGCCAGTTGCTATGAGCCAGATAGGTAAACGCATCGTTGTGGGCGTTGAAGGCGCCGAACACAAATAGGGGCGCCAATACGCTTGCGCCGCAAACCATGCCGAACACACTCACCATGCCGGCGTGCCGAAGTGCCTGTTTTGCACTGCGCTCGCGAAGCAGGGAGACAAGGAGCAGGACGATGAAAAGCAGGGGTATGACGATGGTGTCGCCCAACGTGCGAATTCGACCGCAAAGGCTCGTGGCAACAATGAAGCATGCCAAGCCCATGGCGGGAGACAGATAGAATTTTGCCGGGCCTCTCAGCTTGAACGGCAGCATCTCGGTACAGAGGCGTCCGACCAACGTCGCCAATGCCAGGATGGCGGCAAGCGTTGGCAAAGTGGACCAGAAAATCCCGGTTCCCAAATAGTTCGTCATAGCAAAAAGTTCGTCCTAGTCACTGTGAATGCCGACTTTAGATTTCTGGAATGGCCAGCTTTTCCTGCGCGATTGATTCGGTCCGCGCTGACAACGTGCGCGAAAAGGCCAGTAGTTGTTTCCTGGCAAAACTGCCGCGGATTTCTCCCATTGAGCCTGTGGAGTCCGGCAGATCATCTCTGGAGCCCGTCTCGGCGAACGATGTCGGCCTTTGAAGCTTTTATTTTCACCAAGGCAGTAGCCGCGCCCACATCGTGCCATGTGCCAAAGGACATAACACGTGGTGCCTGCCAGCGCGTGCGCTTTTATGCCCCTCCGCTGACGACCGCTCTCCCATCTCTACGAGCCGGCCATTAACGCATTGCGTAGGGCGACCCGGCACTACATTCGAGATGCATGGAAACGAAGTCGTCTGTGCGGGCTCCGCTCCGGTCTGCCACTGTGCTTAAGTGAAGCGCCGACGGTAGGCGCCGTCACGAGGTAAGCATCGCGCCAATTTCGTCTGTGCGTGCCTGCATCAAGGAAGCATCACCACGACTTTCCACGTTGAGCCTCAAGAGGGGCTCGGTGTTTGAACTGCGAAGATTGAAGCGCCAGCTTCCGAAATCGGCACTCAAGCCATCCGTATAATCCAGCGCAGGCTGTTCGCTGGCGTAGAAGCTCAGCACCTTGTCAATGGACGCTTTCGCATCAGACACTCTGAAATTGATTTCACCGCTGCACGGAAACGCCATCATGCGGTCTTCCACTAGCTCCGCAAGCGGCTTGCCCGTCGATGAGATCAGGCTTGCAATGAGTAGCCAGGGAACCATTCCCGAATCGCAATAGGCAAAATCCCGGAAGTAATGGTGTGCGCTCATCTCACCGCCGTAGATGGCATTCTCGGCGCGCATGCGCTCTTTGATGAAGGCGTGGCCCGTCTTGCTCATGATGGGGATGCCACCTGCGTCCCTGACCATCTCGATGGTGTTCCAGGTTAGTCGAGGATCGTGAATGATCTTTTCACTGGGATGTTTGCGCAGTATCGATGCGGCGAGTAGACCGACCAAGTAATAACCTTCGATGAAGCGCCCCGCGGCGTCGAAGAAAAAGCAGCGGTCGAAATCACCATCCCAGGCAACGCCGAAGTCCGCGCTGTTATCGATCACGGCTTGGGCTGTGTCGTGGCGGCATTCCGGTAACAGCGGATTGGGAATGCCGTTGGGGAAGTTGCCATCCGGCGTATGGTGCACACGGATGAATTCGAAGGGAAGGTGTGGTGCGAGTGCATCAATGACCAGGCCCGCTCCGCCGTTGCCTGCATTGACGACGATCTTCAGGGGCTTGAGGGCATCTCGTTCGAGGTAGCCGAGCAGGTGTTCGACGAATGCGCTGCGATCGTGGTGTGTGCGTTCGCTGCCTGCCAGGGGGACATCGGGCAGCGGCTGCGTACAGGCGTCACGGATCGCGAACAGGCCGGAGTCACCGCTGATCGGCCGTGAACCTTCGCGCACGAGTTTCATGCCGTTGTAGTCCATCGGGTTGTGACTGGCGGTCACCATGACGCCACCGGCCGCTTTCAGATGGGCGGTCTGGAAGTAGACCTCCTCGGTGCCGCCAACGCCGATGTCGATCACGTCGCGGCCACCGCGTCGCAGACCATCGGCCAGCGCAGCTTGCAGGCAGGGGCTGCTCAGGCGCACGTCGCGGCCGAGCACTACGGGACCTGCGTCCAGCTGGTGGGCTAGCGCGAAGCCGATGCGCTGCGCAAGCGTTTCATCGAGTTCGTCCGGAACCCGGCCACGGATGTCATAGGCCTTGAAGCAACGCAGATCCATTACAACGGTTTCCTTGTAAACGATGGAGAAATGAAGCTGGCGTCCAGCGCGTACTGCGACCAGAGTCGTCAACCATGCCGAGTTTGGCGCGATTGAGGGTGGGGCGCGGATGCGTCATCGCAAGAAAGTTTACCCTCTTCGCATTCGGAGGGCATCGCAGCCAGACAAGCGCCCGGCTTGCCAGCGGCATGACGAGACCATGCGATGCTGGCACCCCACGTCTTGGGTAACCAGGATGATGAGTGAAGCCGTGCGCCCGGATGGGCCAGCGCGAGCCGGGGAAAAGACTCCCCGGCTCGCCGATGAGATCAGCCGATGGCTGCTTCCAGTTCTGGAATGATCTTGAACAAATCTCCCACCAAGCCAATATCCGCAATCTCAAAAATCGGCGCCTCGCCATCCTTGTTGATTGCCACGATAGTGCCGGCGTCCTTGATGCCAGTGAGATGCTGGATGGCGCCGGAGATGCCGATGGCCACGTATAGCTCGGGGGCGATGATCTTGCCGGTCTGGCCGACCTGCAGGTCGCTGGGCACGTAGCCGGCATCGACGGCGGCGCGAGAGGCGCCCACGGCGGCGCCGATCCTGTCCGCGAACTTGTAGACGATCTCGAAGTTTTCCTTCGAGCCTACGCCGCGTCCGCCGGAGACCACCTTGCTGGCGCTCTGCAGATCGGGGCGGTCGCTCTTGCCTGACTGCAACTCGACGAAGCGGGTGTGCGAGGGCAGGGCGACGTCGATGCTCAGTGCTTCCACCGGCGCGCTGTTGGCGCTGGATGCGGCAGCAGACCAAGAGGCCGTGCGGATGGTGGCAACCACCGTGCTGCCTGCGTCGGCTTCCACCGTGATGATGGCATTGCCGGCGTAGGTCGGGCGCTTGAAAGTGTGCGGGCCTTCCACGCTCATCACGTCGCTGACCTGGGCCACGCCGAGCAGGGCGGCCACGCGGGGCAGCACGTCCTTGCCGAAGGTGGTGGAGGGGGCGAACACATGGCTATAGCCGGCGGCGGCCTTGGCGACCTGCGGGGCCAGCACGGCGGCGAGCGGGTGGGTATTCTCGGCGCGGGCGATGGTGAGAACGCGGCTCACACCGTCGATCTTGGCGGCCTCGGCGGCAATAGCGTCGGCGTTGTCAGCCAGCACCAGCACGTCGATGGCTTCGGGTTTAATGGCTGCAGCGGCGCTCACAGCGCGCGCAGTGGAGGAGTTGAGCTTGCCGTTGAGGTGCTCAGCGATGACGAGGATCTTGGACATGTCGTTGTCTCCTTCAGGCTGCTTAAAGCAGGCCTTTTTGCTTCAGCGCCGCCACCAGCTCGGCCGCGTCCTTGACCATCACGCCCTTGCTGCGCTTGGCCGGCGCGGCGTAATGCGTGGTCTTCAGATGATCATTGGCTTCCACGCCCAGCGAGCCCAGTTCGATCACATCGATCGGCTTGGACTTGGCCTTCATGATGTCCGGGAGCTTGATGAAGCGCGGCTCGTTGAGGCGCAGGTCGGTGGTGATTACGGCGGGTAGCTCGGCTTCGATCACTTCCAGGCCGGCGTCCACTTCGCGCGTCACGGTGACCTTGCCATCGGCAATCTCGACCTTGCTGGCGAAGGTGGCCTGCGGGCGATCCCATAGCGCTGCCAGCATCTGGCCGGTCTGGTTGGCGTCGTCGTCGATGGCCTGCTTGCCCAGGATCACTAGGCCCGGCTGTTCCTTCTCGATCAGCTTCTGGAAGATACGGGCAGCGGTCAGCGGCTGCACCACGTCGCTGGTGGTCACATGGATGGCGCGGTTGGCGCCCATGGCCAGGCCGTTGCGCAGGTGGGCAGTCAGATCGGCGGGGCCGATGCTGACCACCACCACCTCTTCGGCAACGCCCTTTTCGCGCAGGCGCAGCGCTTCTTCCAGCGCGATATCGTCAAAGGGGTTGGCGGAGAGCTTCACGCCGTCAGTCACCACGCCGGTGCCATCGGGTTTGACCTGAATGCGGACGTTGTAATCCACGACACGCTTGTAGCCGACAAGAATTTTCATCAACGGGATTCCTAGGATGCAGGCCGGCAGGAGGGGCCTGGGCGATGATTTGGTTAGCAAATCCTACCCGAAGTCGCCCATCAGGCGAATGTAAGTGGCCGTCATCCTCGCGGCATTGCTTATCCTCAATCGAAATATGCTACGTTCGCGAGTTTCTACCGCCGGTCAGTTGTATTCCCTTCGTTAAACCATGGGAGCCGGGGTAGACGCATGCCTGGAATGGGACCAGAGGCACCAACCGAGCATGCGCAAGTGGGGGAGTTTCGTCTGACCGACTGCAAGGGGCAATGTCGTTGATGGCTCGTTTTCGTCCAAACCAGATGCTCGGCCTGGCATTCGCGACGATCATCGTGGTTGCGCTTGCTGCGCCCACGCTTCGCTGGCTATATCTGAAGGCGCCGGATGGCACGTTATACGGCTATACGGATGCCGTGCCGCCCCGGCCACATAAAATCGCCCGGGCCTTTCGCGAAAAGACCTTCCAGCAGTGGTTTGAGCGCTATTCTGACGCGAATATGGGGTTCAGAAAGCCGCTGATCCTTTCATTCAACGAGATCACCTTCCGGCTGTTTCGAGAAGCACCTCGCCTACGACTTTATTCTACGCGCGCCAATGGGCTTTACAGTCAGATGTCGATCGATAGCCTGAATGATGAAGTTTCACGCAGGCCATTGTTGGAAACGAGCTATCAAGGGGAGGCCCAGAAGCTTTTCCGGGTGCAGAAGTTACTTCAGTCCGCCGGAAAAGATTTTCAGGTCGTCATCGGCGCGAGCAAACCGTACGTGTACCCCAATGATTTGGGGCATCGATACCTTGTCGGCGGCAGCGACGATATCTACGGCCGCGCAGCGAGCTTGGGCAACGCGTTGCGTGCCGCTGGGGTGAACGTCCTCGATGGCGGCCCATTCCTGCGCGATTATGTGGCCCGCACGGGAGTAGAGACGCACTCCCGCGCCGGCGTCCACTGGAACTACTACGCAGGCTGCCTGGTTGCACGGCAGATGCTCCAGGATATTCAGGATCGCGGCATTGTTGCTGCACCGCGACTTGAGTGCGGCGAGCCTACCCTAGACACGCCGCACATGATCGACGTCGATGGACTCGATCTGCTCAATATCTGGTCGACAGGCGGCGTTGCGAAGCGTACGCCATATCCGAAACCGACTCTCGTTGGTTCCTCCGGCGCCACTCCGAATCTGCCGAAAATCGTGTTCATCAGCGACAGTTTTGCAGACCAGATCTATTTTTCGTTGCAACAGGCACATGTGTATTCCAGCCTGATCGGGTCGCGGTATTTCAAGGCCAGGGAGATTGTCGACTCAGCCAGTGGAGCGGTGACTGCTACGGATGTCCATGCCGACGAAGCAAAGGTACGCGCACAGGTGGTCAACGATATCGCGCAGAGCAATATCGTCGTGATCGAAATGGTCGACTACAACGTTCAACGCTGGGATTACGGCTTCGCCGATTATCTTCTGAACTACACCGCGAAAGGCGGCAGCATAGGGCCGGCATCGCCAGGCGCCGCCCTTGCGCACGATACGCATCCCCAATGACGGCGCCGTCCGAGGCACTGGCTCGAACGCGTTAACCACGATCAATACAGGCTGACATGCTTTTCACCTCCCCAGTCTTTCTATTTGTATTCCTGCCCTTGCTGCTCATCGCGTATTACCTGTCGCCGCGATCGCTGCACGTCAAGAACGCCATCGCTCTCGCTGCTAGCATTGTTTTCTTCAGTTGGGGGGAGCCGGTTTTCGTCTGGGCGCTGATGATTGGCGTTTATATCGACTATCGCGTATCGCTGCTGATCGGTCCCAATGCACGCTACAGCGAGCAGACCAAGCGATGGGCGCTGATTGTCGCCATCTGCCTCAACGTGGCCACGTTGATTGCTTCGAAATACCTCGATTTCATCGTGACAGAGATCATCAATCCTCTGAGTCCGTGGTTGCACTGGCAGGTTCAGCCGCCAAAATGGCCGCTGCTGTTGGGTATTTCGTTCATCACTTTTCATCGCATCAGCTATCTGGTCGACAGCTACAAGGGGCGCGCCATTCCGCCGCGCGGATTCCTCGATTGCGCGCTGTATATTTTCCTGTTTCCACAATTGATCGCCGGGCCGATCATTCGTTATCACGACATTGGGCATCAGATACACGACCGGACGCATACTCTAGAGAAATTCCTGACGGGTTTTTTTCGCTTCAGCGTAGGCTTTGCCAAAAAGACCCTGTTTGCGGACCCTCTAGGCCTGGTGACCGAGAAGGTCTTTAATGTCGCGCCTCACGACTTGTCGACCCTGGCCGCCTGGGGCGGCATCGTTGCATACACACTGCAGATCTATTTCGACTTCTCAGGCTATTCGGATATGGCTCTCGGCCTCGGTCGTATGATGGGTTTCCAGTTTCCGGAGAACTTCAACCGACCTTATATTTCACGAAGCGTGACCGAATTCTGGCGACGCTGGCATATTTCGCTGTCTAACTGGATGCGCCAGTATCTTTATATCCCCTTGGGGGGGAATCGTGTTTCGATTCCCCGCACCTACCTGAATCTGTGGGTCGTTTTTGTCATTTCAGGAGTCTGGCACGGCGCAAGTTGGACGTTCATAGCTTGGGGTGCGTACTACGGCTTTTTCCTGTCGTTGGAGCGCATGCTGGAAAACAGCAGGGTCGGGACCATTCGACTGCCGGGATTCTCGCGGCACATCTATACATTGCTAGTGGTCATGGTCGGCTGGGTCCTATTCCGGTCTCCTAGCATTGCCTATGCGGGCACCTACTTGGGAGCCATGTTCATGCCAGCGTTCGGGCAGGCGCCCGTCGGTCCGCCGTGGGGATTGATCTTCGGCAATCGGGACTTGGCGACGATGGTGCTGGGGGCGTTCATAGCCTGCGTGGATTGGCCTTATATTCCAGGTGCAATGGCTGATACCTTCAGGCAGGCTTTCGCGGGCAAATTCTCGTCGGAATCGCTGAGCCAGATGACGCTTCAGTTCGGAGCATCACTATTTCTCTTCGTGGTGGCGGTCGCCGCGACCATCAGCTCCGACTATTCACCCTTCCTCTATTTCCGCTTCTGAGCGTCGCGGTGCGGCCATTCCCGCCGGTAGCGCGGCTGACCGGCATGCCTTTCATAGGGCGCGCAGAGGGTAGTCTCGTCATGTGAGAGTGATGGCACGGCACGCGTTTTCGAGTGCGCCGAGGTTGACTACAATGGATGGCAGTCCCATTCGGTTTCAAGCCGGTTTGCCCAGGCCGGTTCCCGTTTGGCCGCGCTGTTCAAGCGGGTGCCCGGGGTCGGGTGAGGCCACTTTTCCGGGAGCAAGGCATGGCGACGCTCGTCGATTTGAAACAGAAAAGGCGACCGATGTTGGGAAGTTTGCTACGCCATGGCTGATTGCAGCGTCCAGGAAGTCTGCGCGGTGGCCGTGACTTATCACCCGGATACCACGGCATTACGCGAGTTGCTCGCGGCTGTCGCGAGCCAGGTGGGCATGGTCTTGATTGTCGACAACACCGATGACGAAACCACCACATTTCCCGATGTATCGCCGTGGGCGGAGCGCGTACAGGTGCAACGGTTGAGCCAAAACCTTGGCCTGGGTGCGGCGCAAAACATAGGCATCGAATGGGCTTATGCGCACGGTTACCGCCATGTGCTGTTGCTCGACCAGGATAGCGTGCCGTCTGACGGCATGGTGTCCGCATTGCTGGATGCTTCAGAGCGTCTGCGCAAGGATGGCAAGGTCGCGGCTGTCGGGCCGGTATTTCACGATCTGCGCGAGCATGCCGTTGCTCCCTTTGTGCTGATACGGCCCCTTGTCAATCGCAAGCTTTGGTGCGAGCGCGAAGAGCAGGTGATTGCCTGTGATTTTCTGATCAGCTCTGGGTCGCTGATTGCCCTGGATGTGATCGAGGCAATTGGCGGCATGGATGCCGGATTGTTCATTGACAATGTCGATCTTGAATGGAGTTTCCGCGCGCGGGCGAAGGGGTACGCGTTATACGGCGTTTGCGCGGCGAGCATGCATCATCGGCTTGGCGACGCACGCCGCGCGTTGCCGTTCGGGCTTGGCCAAGTGGTGGTGCATGGGCCTGTGAGACTCTATTTCATGATGCGAAACCGCATCCGCCTATACAGGATGCCCCACGTTCCCATGGCCTGGGTGACGCAGGACATCCCACGCGTTTTTTTTAAGCTGATGCTGTTCGGACTACTGTTTGGCCCGCGGTTGCGAAACCTTCGCAACATGTTCCGTGGTATTGGCGACGGGCTTAGAGGGCGCGAGGGTCCTTACCCTCTTGATGGCTGATGCGACGGGCCCGTTCTTTGTGGAACGAACCACGCTAGGGCTTGAGATTTAGAGATTCTGGTAATTCGGACCCGAGCCACCTTCCGGTGTGACCCAGTTGATGATCTGGTAAGGATCCTTGATGTCGCAGGTCTTGCAGTGCACGCAGTTGGCGGCGTTGATCTGCAGGCGCCTGCCCGCGCCGTCGTCGACGATCTCATAGACGCCCGCGGGGCAGAAACGCGTACACGGGTTGCCGTATTCCACCGCGCATTGGGTGACGCACACGTTGGTGTCGGCGACGTGCAGGTGGATCGGCTGGTCTTCGTCGTGTTCGGTGGCGGCGAAGTAGACGCCGGCGAGGCGGTCGCGCGGCGGCAGCTCGCGCGGCTGTACGTAGTCGCGCTTGGGTTCTTCGCATTCGCCCAGCTTGTGCAGCGAGGACCAGTCGGCCTTGTTCTTCAGCGTCCACGGCGAGGCGCCGCGCAGCACGGTTTCCCACGCCGCGTTCAACATGCCGAACCACAGGCCCTTCTTGAACGCGGGCTTGATGTTGCGGACCGACTTCAGCTCGGCCATCACGTCCGAACCGCGCAGCTTGGCGTCGAAGCCGGCCGGGTTCAGTTCGTTGGCGACGAGGTGCTCGGCGGCGAGCATGCCGCTCTTGATCGCCTGGTGCGTGCCCTTGATCTTGGGCACGTTGAGCAGGCCGGCGGTATCGCCGATCAGCAGCGCGCCCGGCATCTCGACCTTCGGCAGCGATTGGTAGCCGCCGGTGACAATGGCGCGCGCGCCGGCGGAAAGAATGTTGCCGCCTTCGAGCAGCGACTTCACCGACGGATGGTTCTTCCACTGCTGGAACGCTTCCCACGGCTGGTAGTTGGGATCGCTGTAATCGAGGCCGCTGACGTAGCCCAGCGCGATGCGGTCCTTGTCCAGGTGATAGAGGAAGCTGCCGCCGTAGGTGTGCTTGTCGGCCGGCCAGCCGAAGCTGTGCACTATCTTGCCCGGCTGCACGCGGCCGGCGGGCACCTGCCACAGTTCCTTGATGCCGATGGAATAGCCCTGCGGATCGCTGTCCTTGTCCAGCGCAAAGCGCTTGATCAGCTGCTTGGTAAGGCTGCCACGCGCGCCCTCGGCGAGCACGGTGACCTTGGCCTTGATGTCGATGCCCTGGGTATAGCCGGCCTTGTGCGAACCGTCCTTTGCCACGCCCATGTCGCCGATGCGCACGCCGGCCACGGAGCCGTCGTCGTTGTGCACGGTGTCGGCGGCGGCGAAGCCCGGGAACACATCCACGCCCAGCGCTTCGGCCTGCGGCGCCAGCCAGGCGCACATGGCGCCCAGCGAGACGATGAAGTTGTCATGGTTGTTCATGCCCGGCGGTACCGGCAGCTTGCGGCCACCCTCTTTGCTGAGCAGCCAGAATTCGTCGTCGGTGGCCGGCACGCAGATGGGCGGCGGATTGTCGCGCCAACCCGGCAGCAGCGCATCCAGCGGTTGCGGTTCGATCACGGCACCCGAGAGGATTTGCGCACCGATGGTGGACGCCTTCTCGATCACGCAAACGCTCGTTTCCGGCTTCAATTGCTTGAGGCGGATGGCGAACGCAAGCCCGGCGGGGCCTGCGCCAACGACGACGACGTCGTATTCCATGATTTCGCGGTCGCTCACGGCGGACTCCAGCTGATCTTGTGCGGCACGTTAACCGTTTCCTGACGTATGGAACGGCCAAACTGGCATTGTCCGGGTTCGGGCCACCGGGGGCAAATCCTTGCAAACCCTTCATCAGCGGTAGCGATAATCCCCCCAAAAGCGACACAGGGAAGAGAGCATGAATGTGCAACCACCGATCAGTGAACTCGATCTGCGACGAGCCACCATGTGCCAGCTGCTGCATTGGCTGGCAGTGGAACGCGTGCAGCCACAGGCGCTGGCCGAGACCTACCTGGAAGCCATCGAGCGCCTCAATCCGCAGCTCAATGCCTATCTGGGCCTCAGTTCGACGATGCTGCAGGAGCAGGCCCTGGCGGCCCAGCACCGGCGTCGCGACGGCGTCATCGGGCGGCTCGACGGCATTCCCATCGCGCTGAAGGACAACTTCGATGTGGCCGGCTGGCCCACCAGCGCGGGACTGGCGGGGCGGCAGAAGCCGGTGAGCGACGATGCCCACGTGGTGTCGCGCCTGCGCGCCTCCGGCGCCGTCCTGATCGGCAAGACCAATATGGACGAGGGCGCGCTGGGCGCGGTCACCGACAACCCGCATTTCGGTGCAACGCACAATCCGCATCGCCATGGCTACACCGCGGGTGGGTCCTCGGGCGGCGCGGCAGCGGCGGTGGCGGCGGGCCTAGCCGTGGCCGCGGTGGGTTCGGACAGCCTCGGCTCCATCCGCATTCCCGCCAGTTATTGCGGCGTCTATGCGCTCAAGCCCACGCATGGCGAGATTTCCGCGCGAGGCATGGTGCCGGCGGCGCGTCGCCTGGATACGGTGGGCCTGATCGCGCGCAGCGCGGACGATCTCACCGTGCTGCTGCAGGTGCTGGCGGGCTATGACGCCGATGATGCGCGTTCGCGCCGCCGACGCGTGGCCTTGTCGCCGCCGGACTGGGAACCGGGCCGCCTGCGCGCGGGATTCCTGCCCGACCTGCGCGCCGTTGGCGTGCATCAGGATGTGGTGGACGTGTTCGAAGCGGCGCTGGCGAAGTGGCCGCGCGAACTGGGCGAGCGCCGCACGGTGGATTTCGCCGACTGGGATTTTGCCCGCACGCGTCGGGCCGGCCTGCTGTTGATGGAGGCGGAGATGCTGGGCACCTTTGCCTCCGATCTGGCCACGGACGACCACGTGTCGGAGCATTTCCGTCGACTGCTGGGCTACGCCGCCGGCAAGAGTGCCGCCGACTACGCCGCCGCCGACCGCGTGCTCGATGCCGCCACCTTGAAGATGCGCCGGCTGTTCGCGCAGATCGACGTGCTGGTGCTGCCCACCACGCCGCAGGGCGCCTTCCCGCTCGACGCGGCGGTGCCCGATTCGCAGGCCGATCTCACCAGCTTCGCCAGTCTGGCCGGTTGTCCGGCGGTGAACATTCCGATGGGTTACCTGCCCGACGGCATGCCGATCGGCCTGCAGCTGGTGGGCGCGCGTGGCTCGGATCTGCGCCTGCTGGAACTGGCCTCGGTGTGCGCGGCCACGCTCGACGTCGAACCTGCCTATCCGGCGATTCGCTGAGGCGGGCAGGATCGTGCGGGGACTGTTCGATCAGGCAACGACCGGCGGCTGGCAGCCGCTGCCGTTGCCGGGCGCTGAGCTTTCGCTGTGGCCGCAGTGGCTGGGCAACGACGAGGCGGACGCGCTGCTGGCCGAACTGCGCGCGACCATTCCATGGGAAGTGCACCGCATCCGCATCTTCGGGCGGGAAGTGGATTCGCCGCGCCTGAGTTGCTGGATCGGCGACGAAGATGCCACCTACGTCTACTCGCACACGCGTTTCGAACCGCGTCCGTGGACGCCGACGCTGGCTGCCTTGCGTGAGCGCGTGGCGAAGGCGTGCGATGCGCGGTTCAACAGCGTGCTGGCCAATCTCTATCGGGATGGCCGCGATTCGATGGGTTGGCACAGCGACAACGAGCCGGAGCTGGGGCGGCAACCCGTGATCGCCTCGCTGAGCCTGGGGGCCGCAAGGCGCTTCCGCCTCAAGCCGCGCGGCGAAGCCGCTCGCGGGGATGTGCAGGTGATCGAACTGGGCCACGGCAGCCTGTTGCGCATGGCGGGGGACACCCAACACCGATACGTGCACGATCTACCGAAGACAAGCGCGGCCGTGGGGCCGCGGCTCAATCTCACGTTTCGCTGGCTGGACGCATCGCGGCGATGAGTCGCGTTGCGCTCAGTTCGTATGCACCTCGCGGCCGCCGAGCGGCTGCTGCAGCGTCCAGCTGACCAGCTGCGAGGCGAGCGCATCGGAGGCCTGGCCAAACGCGGCAACCACCTGCGGCACGCTGGTTCCACCGACCGGCTGGGTGATGTCGAAGCGATGGCTGGCGACGATGCTCAGCCCGTTGTTCTTCACCAGTCGCGCATCGAAACGGATCACCACCACCGGCTGTCCGTTCTGATAGACCGACTGGAACGAGCGCAGGTCGCCGGAGAGCGAATAATCGGCCTGCAGGCTGGTCTCGTCGCTGCTCAGGCCGGCGATGCGGCCGTTGTCGCGGAACGCGTCCACGATGCGGTTGCGCAGCAGGGTGGTGGCCGTGTCGCTCCAGCGTGCGCCCTGGTAGACGCTCACTACGTCACCCTGCGGCAGCACCGCGATGCGCGAGCTGTCGATCATTCGCTCGGCGTTGGGCGTGTCCACGCGCAACGACCAATTCACCGCGGGCGTGCTGTCGCGCGGCAGCGGCGTGGCTGGCAGGCGGTAGATATCCGGCGATTCCGCCTTGGGCAGGATGGAACAGGCGCCGAGCAGCGCGATGGCTGCACAGGCACACAGGCGAAAGCGCACGCTCATGGCACGAACTCCTTGCTGCGGTCGCGGCCGAGCAGGAAGCCCGCCGGGTTGTCGTCGAGGCGGCGCGACACGCCGCGCAGCGAACCGGCGGCGTCGCGCAACTCGCGCACGGCCGGTCCCAATTCGCTGAAGCCCTGCAGGCCGCCGTTGATGGCGGCGCGGTTGTCGCTGAGCAGGCGATCGATGTCGGCGGCGGAGTGGTCCAGCGAGGCCATCGCGCTGCGCGCGCTTTCCAGCGTGGCACGTGCCTGGTTGTCGATCAGACCGTTCGCATTGCGCACCAGCTGGTCGGTCTGCGCCAGGGTTTCGTTGGCCTGCTTGCTCGCCTGCGCCAGCTGCTGCAGCAACTGATGAATATCCTCGCGCTGGTCGGCAATCGTGCCGGTGACCTGATCCAGATGCTCCAGTGTGCGGCTGATCCGATCGGTGTTCTGCGGCGACAGCAGCATGTTCGCCCGCGCCACCACTTCGTTGATGTTGGTCACCAGATCCTCGCCGTTGGCGAGGATGCGGCTGAGTGGCGAAGGGTCGGCCACGATCACCGGCAGCTGGCCGTCCTTCGACACCAGGGGCGGGCTGCCCGGCGAACCGCCGCTGAGCTGAATCACGGAAAGCCCGGTCACGCCGGTCATGGTGAGCTTGGCGTGGGTGTCCTGCTTCACCGGCACGTCGCCGCCCAGGCGGATGCGCGCCAGCACTTTGCGCGGATCCTGCGGATCGAGCCTGAGCTGGATGACATCACCCACCTTGATGCCGTTGTACTGCACGGCGCTGCCCTGCGAGAGGCCGTTCACCGCCTCGTTGAAGACCACGCGGTATTCGGTGAACTGCCGGTCCGAGCTGGACTTGGCCAGCCATAGCGCGAACAGCAGCGCGGCAGCGACCACGATCACCGTGAACATGCCTATGAGTACGTGATGGGCACGCGTTTCCATATCACTTCACCTCTAAGAGCGTGTTCAATGTCTCCCCGTGGCCCGCGCCGGGAGCTGTTTGCGCGCAGGACAAGGAAGAACGAAGGAGTGTATGTCGATACACGACTGAGTGATGACGCCGGCCTGTGGGCAAACAGACCCGGCCCGAAGGGTTGCTCACCCCAAGCGCCCAGCGAGCGGCTCGCGGCTTGACCTGACGGCCAGTCAGGCGCTGCGCCACGATCCGCTCGCTGGGCGCTTGGGGTGAGCAACGCGGGCTACGGGGAGGCATTGAACACGCTCTTTGCGTCGCGTTCGTGCGCCTCTTCGGCGGCGCGGCCACGCGGGCCGTGGAAATAGGCTTGCACCCATGGGTCGGGATACTCGGCCACCTGGTCCAGGGGACCCAACACCAGCACCTTCTTTTGCGACAGCACGGCCACGCGGTCGCAGATGGTGTAGAGCGTGTCCAGGTCGTGTGTGACCAGGAATACGGTGAGGCCGAGCGCATCGCGCAGGGTCAGGATCAACTGATCGAACGCCGCGGCACTGATCGGGTCCAGGCCCGCGGTGGGTTCGTCGAGGAACAGGATTTCCGGATCGAGCGCCAGCGCACGCGCCAGCGCGGCGCGCTTGACCATGCCGCCGGAAAGCTCGGCAGGCGTCTTGGTTTCCGTACCCGCCGGCAGCCCGGCCAGCGCCAGTTTTACCGAGCCCAGCTGTTGCGCATCGGGACGCGAGAGGCCGGCGTGTTCGATCAGCGGCATCGCCACGTTTTCCACCACGTTGAGCGAGGAAAACAGCGCGCCGTTCTGGAACAGCACGCCGAAGCGCCGCTCCAGCAGGGAGCGCTGATCGGGCGAAAGGCTGAGCAAGTCCTTGCCGAACACATGCACCTGTCCCGAGGTCGGACGCTGCAGTCCCACGATGCTGCGCAGGAGCACCGATTTGCCGGTGCCCGAGCCGCCAACCACGCCGAGGATCTCGCCGCGCCGCACATCCAGGTCCAGGTGTTCGTGCACCGTCTGCGTGCCGAAACGGTTCACCAGGTTGCGAACCTCGATCACGTTCTCGGCGGTTTGCGGTTTCGCCACGGCGTTCACCAGCCCATCTCCATATAGAAGAGTGCGGCCAGCGCATCGATCAGGATCACCACGAAGATCGACTGCACCACGCTGGACGTCGTGTGCTCACCGACCGACTCGGCGCTGCCGCTCACCTTGAAGCCCTCGAGGCAGCCGATCACCGCGATCAGGAACGCGAACACCGGCGCCTTGGCGATGCCCACGAGAAAGTGGCGCACGCCGATATCCGACTTGACCAGGTTGATGAACATCACCGGCGGAATATCCAGCACCGCGGCGCAGACCAGGCCACCGCCGATCAGGCCGGCGATCATTGCCAGGAAGGTGAGCATGGGCAGCGAGGCGAGCATGGCCAGCACGCGCGGCAGCACCAGCAGTTCCATCGGGTCCAGGCCCAGCGCGCGGATCGCGTCGATCTCTTCGTTCGCCTTCATCGAGCCGATCTGGGCGGTGAAAGCGCTGGCGGTGCGACCGGCCATCAGGATGGCGGTGAGCAGCACGGCGAATTCGCGCAGGAAGGAGAACGCCACCAGGTCCACCGTGTAGATGGTGGCGCCGAAGTCCGCCAGCACGGTCGAGCCGAGGAAGGCCACCACGGCGCCCACCATGAAGGTGAGCAGCATCACGATGGGCACCGCATCCAGGCCTGTTTGCTCCACATGCGACACCAGCGAGGTGACGCGCCAGCGGCGCGGGCGCCAGATCGTCTGGGCCAGCGTTTGCAGGGTCAGGCCGATGAAGCCGAGCAGTTGCACCTGCTGACGCCACACGTTTTCCATCGCTGCACCGATGCGGGCGAGCAACTCGGTCACGGTGTTGTGGCGGCGCTTGGGCTTGGGTTCGACGTAGCTCGCCATCGCCTTGCCGACGGTCTGCAACAGCGCGCGTTGAGCGGCGGGCACGGTCGGGTCGTCGGTGGCCAGATCGCCCAGCCGCGCCGCGCCGAGCAGGCCCGACAGCAGTGCGGCGCCCGCGGTATCCAGCGCACCCAGCGCGCTCAGGTCGATCGGGGTGTGTGGGTCGAGGCGGCGCTTGAGCGCGTCGACCGCACGCTCCAGCGTAGCGTAGTGAGCCAGTGTCCAGTCGCCGGCCACACGCAGGCGGGGAGGCGTGGCCGTGGCATCGAGTTGTGCGCTTCCTGTCGCCATCGATGGTCTCATCAAGCACGATCTTAGTGGAGTGTCGCCCATATCAGGTGACGAAACGATGGGTGCGTCATCGGTGGGAGCGCTGAAGCGTTTCTTGGCACCTTGCCAAGGCCGGCGCTGCCGGAACGGCCATTTTCCGCTAGATTGCTCCATCGACCGCGCGCCGAAGGCGCTTTCGGGCCCCGCTACCAGTGACGCAACGCATGCCTTCCATGTCCCACCTGGACACCCTCGAAGCCGAGAGCATCCATATCTTTCGCGAGACCGCGGCCGCTTTCGAGCGGCCCGCAATGCTGTATTCGATCGGCAAGGACTCGTCGGTCCTGCTGCACCTGTTGCGCAAGGCGTTCCATCCCGCCCGGCCGCCGATGCCGCTGTTGCATGTGGACACCACCTGGAAGTTCCGCGAGATGATCGCCTTCCGCGAGCAGGTGGCGGCGGCGGGCGACGTCGAGGTGCGGGTGCATATCAATGAAGACGGCGTGCGCCAGGGCATTTCGCCGCTCACCCACGGCTCGGCGGTGCACACCGATGTGATGAAGACGGTGGCGCTCAAGCAGGCGCTGGACAAGTACGGCTTCGATGCGGCCATCGGCGGTGCTCGTCGAGACGAGGAAAAGTCGCGCGCCAAGGAGCGCGTGTTCTCCTTCCGCAATGCGCAGCATCGCTGGGACCCCAGGCAGCAGCGTCCCGAGCTGTGGCACACCTTCAATACACGCATCCACAAGGGCGAGAGCGTGCGGGTGTTCCCGTTGTCCAACTGGACCGAGATGGACGTGTGGCACTACATCCGCCGCGAAGGCATTCCGGTGGTTCCGCTGTACTTCGCCAAGCCTCGCCCGGTGGTCGAGCGCGACGGGGCGCTGATCATGGTCGATGACGAGCGCTTCACCCTGCGCGAAGGCGAAAAGGTCGAGCTGCGCGAGGTGCGCTTTCGCACCCTGGGTTGCTATCCGCTCACCGGCGCGGTGGAATCCTCGGCCGATACGCTGGACAAGATCATCGAGGAGATGGCGGCCTCGCGCACCTCGGAACGCCAGGGCCGGGTGATCGACAACGACGGCAATGCCTCGATGGAGCGCAAGAAGCAGGAGGGCTATTTCTGATGGCCGCGCTGGACCTCACCTCCACGGTTTCCGCGGACACCCGCCTGCTGCGCTTCATCACCTGCGGCAGCGTCGACGACGGCAAGAGCACCCTGCTGGGCCGCTTGCTCTACGACGCCGGCATGGTGCCGGAAGACCAACTGGCCGCTCTCGCCCGCGACAGCCGCAAGCTGCATGCCGAGGCGCCCGAAGCGCTCGATTTCGCCTTGCTCACCGACGGCTTGGATGCCGAGCGCCAGCAAGGCATCACCATCGACGTGGCCTACCGCTATTTCCACACACCGCGCCGCAGCTTCATCGTGGCCGACTGCCCCGGGCACGAGCAGTACACCCGCAACATGGCCACCGGCGCATCGAACGCGCAGCTGGCGGTGGTGCTGGTGGACGCCCGCAAGGGCCTGCTGCCGCAGACGCGTCGCCACAGCTATATCTGCGCCCTGATGGGGATCCGCCAGGTGGTGGTGGCGGTGAACAAGATGGACCTGGTCGATTGCCGGGAAGACGTCTACGCCGCCATCGCCCATGAATACCGCGAGCTCGCCACCCAGCTCGGCATCACCCGCGTGCATTGCCTGCCGGTGGTGGCACCGGGTGGCGACAACGTGGGCCAGCACTCGATGCGCATGCCCTGGTACCAGGGGCCGACCTTGCTGGAGTTGCTGGAGTCCGCCGACACCGCTGCCACGCAAGGTGAAGACTTCCGCATGCCGGTGCAGTGGGTCAACCGTCCCGATGCCAGCTTCCGCGGTTATGCCGGCACGGTCTGCGGCGGCCGGATCGCGGTGGGCACTGAAATCGTGGTGCAGCCTGCCATGCGGCGCGCACGCGTGGAACGCATCGTTACGGCGGACGGTGACCTGACCGAAGCCGTCGCCGGTCAGGCGGTGACGCTCACGCTGGACCGCGAGATCGATGCCAGCCGCGGCGATGTGATTGCCGACGCGGCTTGCCCCGCACCTGTGGCCGATCAGTTCGCGGCCCATGTTCTATGGATGGGCGACGAGCCGCTGCTGCCCCATCGCGCCTACTGGTTGAAGATCGGCTCGCACACGGTCAATGCGCGCGTCAGCTCGATCAAGCACAAGGTCGATGTGAACACCCAGGCCGAGCTCGCCGCCCGCCGGCTCGACCTCAACGAGGTCGGCTACTGCAACCTCGAGCTCGACCATGCCATCGCCTTCGAGTCGTACGAGGCCAACCGCACACTGGGCGGTTTCATCCTGATCGACCGCACCACCAACGCCACGGTCGGCTGCGGCATGCTGGACTTCGCGCTGCGCCGCGCCTCCAACGTGCACTGGCAGCACACCGACCTGGACAAGGAAGTGCGCAGCGCCAGCAAGGGCCAGCGGGCGCGCTGCCTGTGGTTCACCGGTTTGTCCGGCGCTGGAAAGTCGACCATCGCGAACCTGGTGGAGCGCCGACTGCATTCGCTCGGTTATCACACCTATATGCTGGACGGCGACAACCTGCGCCACGGTCTCAACAAGGACCTGGGCTTCACCGCCGAGGCGCGGGTGGAAAACGTGCGCCGTGTGGCCGAGGTGGCCAACCTGATGGTCGATGCGGGCCTGATCGTGCTGGTCTGCGTCATCTCGCCGTTCCAGAGCGAGCGCCGTTTCGCCCGCGGGTTGTTCGACGAGGGTGAATTCCTCGAGGTGTTCGTCGACACCACGCTGGAGGAGTGCGAGCGCCGCGATCCCAAGGGGTTGTACCGCAAGGCGCGGGCCGGCGAGATCTTCAACTTCACCGGTATCGACTCGCCCTACGAGGCGCCCGAGCAGGCCGAGTTGCATCTGCTCACGGCCGGGTTGCGCGCGGAGCAGCTCGCGGAGCAGGTGGTAGAACAACTGCTTGCGGGCCTGGGGCATACGCCGCGCTGAGACTAGCCGCGCCTCCATGGTCGTCATTCCGGCGCAGGCCGGAATCCAGTAGCCGAGCGCTCGGTTAACGCCTCACGATAGCCTGCGATGGGATCTGCCGTGACGACCCATCGCATCGCTACTGGATTCCGGCCTGCGCCGGAATGACGGATAGGAAAGGTCGCAGCTGGTAGTCGGAGGCGGGCTCACGCTTGTTGCGTCGCAAGATGTTCAGCGATACGCCCCCGCACGGGCTCTTGGCTTGGAATGTATCCACAGCCCCGGCGATAATGGCTCTTTCCCCAGAGCACCCCTGCGATGACCGAGAAGACCGTACTCAACGACACCCATCGTGCGCTCGGCGCGCGCATGGTCGATTTCGGCGGCTGGGACATGCCGATCAACTACGGCTCGCAGATCGAGGAACATCACGTGGTGCGCCGCGATGCCGGCATGTTCGACGTCTCGCACATGACCGTGGTCGATCTTCACGGCGCGCGCACGCGCGAATTCCTGCGTCACCTGCTGGCCAACAGCGTCGACAAGCTGAAGGTGCAGGGCAAGGCGCTGTACTCGTGCATGCTCAACGAACAGGGCGGCGTGATCGACGACCTGATCGTCTACTTCCTCGGCGAGGAATTCTTCCGCCTGGTGGTGAACGCCTCCACCCGCGAGAAGGACCTGCAGTGGATCGAACGGCAGGCCAAGGCCTTCGGGGTGGAGGTCAAGGAACGCCCGGACTTCGCCATGATCGCCGTGCAGGGCCCCAACGCCCGCGCCAAGGTCATCGGCCTGCTGGCCGAGGTGGATCACGAGCGCATGAAGAAGCTCGGCAAGTTCGCTGCGGCGGCGGCGCAGGGTCCGCACGGCATGCCGCTGTTCGTGGCCCGCACCGGCTACACCGGTGAGGACGGCTTCGAAATCATCGTGCCGCAGGAACACGCCGTCGCGCTGTGGCAGGCGCTCGCCGCCGCGGGCGTGGCACCGGCCGGACTGGGCGCGCGCGACACGCTGCGCCTGGAAGCGGGCATGAACCTCTACGGCCAGGACATGGACGAGACCGTGTCGCCGTGGGAAGCGAACCTCGGCTGGACCATCGCGCTGGACGAAGGCCGCGACTTCATCGGCCGCCAGGCGCTCGAGGCGCACAAGGCCGCGGGTGTAAAGCGCGTGATGGTCGGCCTGGTGCTCGACGACAAGGGCGTGCTGCGCCACGGCCAGCCGGTGCTCACCGCCAACGGTACCGGCGAGATCCTGTCCGGCAGTTTCGCGCCGACGCTCAACAAGGCCGTGGCCTTCGCGCGCATCCCGGCCGGCGAGCCGGGCGAGGTGCGCGTGGATATCCGCGGCAAGGAAGTGCCGGTGCGCGTGGTGAAGTATCCGTTCGTGCGCGACGGCCAGCCCTGCGACGGCATCTGAGATCAGGCTTATCCGCAGAACGGGCGCAGCCCGTTTTGCCCATCGGGTGAAGCGGCTAGAATCGGCGCTCCACCCACGACCCACATCAACGACTGGATTCGATCATGAGCGAGATTCCCGGCGATCTGAAATTTCTCAAGTCCCACGAATGGGCCCGCGTCGAAGACGACGGCCTGGTGCGCGTGGGTATCTCCGACCATGCCCAGGGCCAGCTCGGTGACCTGGTGTACGTGGAACTGCCGGAGGTCGGCGCGAGCGTGCAGGCCGGTCACGGCGTGGCCGTGGTCGAGTCGGTCAAGGCCGCTTCGGACATCTACAGCCCGGTCTCCGGCGAGATCGTCGCGGTCAACGAAGGCCTCAACGACAAGCCCGAAACCATCAACGAAGATGCCTTCGGCGACGGCTGGATCTTCTTGGTTCGCGCCAGCGATCGCGGCGAACTCGACGAGCTGCTCGACGCCGACGCCTATGCCGAACTGGTCGAAAACGAAGACCACTAAGCCCTGACGTTCGACGCTTCACCCGATGCCGGCCGCCGCAAGCGGCCGGCTTCTTTTTGCCTCGCGGCCGCTGCGTTTTTCGATCCGCGGAAAGGCGAATCGCCGGGTGATCGACGCCTCGTTTTTCGCGTTGAAGTTCTTGCCGTCCATGCCGATAGATGGCCAAGGCGAGGTTCCGAAAAGCGGGGGGCGAGTCGCGAGTCGACCCGCTTCGATGCCTTTTGACGTGTCCGAAGAGGTCCGAAACGACCTTCCGGCGGGGTCGCCCAAAAAATAAATTCAGTCGCCTTTCGTTCATCCTGGAGGGCAGGTCCGGACCTGCTCCGGCATGTCCTTGATGTGTCTCGACTTGTGAGACGCGAGCGTGCTGCGCACATGTGCGCGGAAAATGCAAAATAGCTTGTTTTAAGCGGTTTTGTCGCTGTCTTGGTAATCAAAACAGCATTGACGTCTGGATGTATGGACGTCCAAAAGAAAATGCCTTCAAACCCCTGTAAGGCCTTGTGTGGCGGGGGTTTGGACCCTCCCGCAGGGGGATGAAATGGATTGATTTCATGGTTAAAATCAATTGACAGCTGAAATCTTCAGGAATAGCTTTCGCATCGGAACACGGAGAACGGGTGCCATGGCAACATCGAAATTCATCAAGCCTTATGTCGATCATGGAGAGAAGGCCGGCGCAGTACGCAAGATCACGGTCTCGATCCCATTGCACATCTTGAGGCCCTTGTCTGACGAACGCACCCGTCGTCAGGTGAACAATTTAAGGCACGCTACCAATAGCGATCTGCTTGTGGAGGCGTTCCTACATGCTTTTACTGGGCAACCACTGCCAACTGATGAGGAGCTGAGACGAACTATGGCCACTGCCAAGAAAGCCACTGCAAAGAAGGCCGCCAAGAAGGCGTCCAAGAAAACCGCCGTGAAGAAGACCGCTGCCAAGAAGCCGGTAGCCCGCAAGCCGGCCGCCAAGAAGGCTGCCAAGAAGGTCGCCCGCAAGGTCGCCAAGAAGGCTGTTGCTAAGAAGCGCCCGGCCGCTGCCAAGAAGGCTGCCGTGAAGAAGGTCGCGACCAAGAAGGTTGCGAAGAAGGCTGTTGCTAAGAAGCGCACCGTGAAGAAGGCTGCCGCTGCCAAGGTCGTCAAGGCGACCAAGGCTGCGAAGGCCCCCAAGGCCGCCAAGGCCAAGAAGTAAGCTTTAAGCTTTACTCTTAATAACAAGCAAGAACGACTTTTCTCCCCGCGGTGCCCAGCGCGGGGAGAGTCCTTCGAAAGAGCGATTCGTCCCGGCCCTTGCCGGGACGCTTCGTTTCTGGAGTAAGAAAATTTCCTAGCGTCGGCGGCCCGAGGTGGCGTGAGTCACGCCGCAAGCCAATACGACGCGATGTGCGGCCTGTCGCCGACACGTCGAACGATTTGCCGTAGTGCTGCATTACGGTTACCTTTCACACATCCGCGCCGCGGTGGCCTGGGGAGGCTGCCGCTCCTGGATTCACAGGGGGAAAAAGCGCGGGTATCTGATGCCACTCGGTGAGAGATCATGGATACCCGATACACACGTCATGCGCGTCGTAACGCGCGTGGGGCCATTCGGCCCGCTGCCATTGCCATCGTTGCTGTTGTTGCCGTGCTCGCCGCAGCGTCATGGTTCCTTATCATCAAGCCGCACCAGGACATGGTCGAAGCCGATGCCGGCGCGCACCCGTCCACGCCGGTGAAAGCCGGCGAGGCGCCGCCTCCGCCGGTCAACGTGGCGGCCATGAGCATGAACCAGCTGCTTGCGGAAGCCCGCAAGGCAGTGAACGAACAGCGTCTGCTGGCACCGGCCGGCAACAACGCGTTCGAGTTCTACCTGAAGGTGCTGGAGAAGCAGCCTGGCAACCCGGTGGCCACCGACGCACTGCGCGAAACCTTCCCGGTGGGCGCCAGCGTGGCCGAGCAGGCGATCAACCAGCGCGACTTCAACGAAGCCCAGCGCCAGATCGATCTGTTGGCGAAGGCCGACCCGGCCAACTACACGCTGACCATCCTGCGTTCCAAGCTCGATGCCCAGCGCAAGCTGCAGGATCGCGAGCAGCAGCTGGCCTCCGACAAGGAGAAGCAGCAGCAGTTGGCGGCGCAGAAGGCGGTGACCGACAAGGCGGAAGCCGATCGCCTCGCAGCCGAAGCGCAGCAGAAGGCGGTGGCCGACCAGCGTGCGGCCCAGGCCCGCGCAGCGCAGCAGCAACAGGCGGAAGCCGCGCGCACGCAGCAGGCGCCGACCTCCACGGCGGGTGCCGGCAACACGGCTGCGGCCAGCGCGGGTGGTACGCACCCGGCGGTGCTGTTGCGCAACGTGCCGCCGCGCTATCCGACCACAGCCGTCCGTGCCAATCAGGAAGGCTGGGTGGAAGTGACGTTCACCGTCACGCCCGAAGGCACCGTGGACGACGTGAAGGTGGTCGATGCCGAGCCGCGCCACGTGTTCGATCGCGCGGCGACCGAAGCGGTGAGTCGCTGGAAGTTCCAGCCGGCCACGCAGGACGGCAACCCGGTGCCGTCGCAGGACAAGCGTCGCATCGTGTTCAAGCTCAACTGAGCAAGGGCTCGCCGCGCTCGCGGCGAGCCTGCCGCAAAAGAAAAGGCGCCGCAGGGAAACCTGTGGCGCCTTTTTTTGCGCCGTGGGATGAGCGTGCTGCCTAGCCCTTGCTGCCGCGCGTCGCCGCCGTCTTGCTCTTCTTGCGCGGCTTGCCCTTGATCGTGTTGGCGGGCGGCGCGTCGCTCTCGACGCCGGCCCAGTCGACGTGCGGCAGGCCGAGCAGGCTGTCGAACACCATCGGCAGCAGGCCGGCGGGCAGCGGATCGGCGGAGTTCCACATCATCACCAGGCCCACGTGCTGCCTGGGCAGGAAACCGATCATCGTGCGATAGCCTTCGACGGCGCCGGCGTGGAAGATCATCGTTTCGCCCTGGTAGTCGAACACGCGCCAGCCCAGCGCGTAGGAGGCATCCTCCAGGCGCGCACGGCGCCATGGCGACCCGCGCAGTTCGATCGGCGTGGATACCTCGGGCGTATGCAGCGTGTTGAGCAGCGCGGGCGGCAGCACGTCAGGGCGCCCGCCCATCTGCGCGATCAGCCATTGCTCCATGTCCTTGAGGCTCGCGTTGACGCCTGCCGCCGGAGCGACGCGGTAGTAGGCGTCCTTCGGTTCGAACGGGATCCAGCCGTTGCTGCTCGGCCGATGCGGACGCGCCCAGCTCTTGCTCGCTTCCAGTCCTTCGCGCCCGTAGCTGGCGGTCTTCATGCCCAGCGGGAAGAAGATGTTCTTGTCGACCTGGCGGGTGAAGAAGTCGCCGGTCTGCGCATAGACCACATCGCCGATCAGGCTGAAGGCGATGTTCTGGTAGCCGTAGCATTGACCGACGTCGCAGGTCAGAGAGACCTCGTCGAGCCGGCGCACCAGCTCTTCGTAGGGCACGTTGTCTTCGAGCATGCTGTCGTAGGTGTTCTTGGGCAGGCCCAGGCGCTGGCCGAGGATGTCGCGCACCGTCGCCTGCTGCGCCGCGCTGTCGCTCTTGAGTTTGAAGAACGGCAGCACGGCTGCCAGCTTGGTGTCCCAGGAAAGCTTGCCGTCGTCCACCAGCACGCCGGTGAGCGCGGTGGCGAACGCTTTGGACAGCGAGGCCAGGCGGAACACCGTCTCGGGCGTCACCGGCTCGCGCGTGGCGGCGTCGGCGTAACCGATGGTGTCCTCGAACACGACCTTGTTGTCCGACACCACGGCCGTGGCCAGGCCAGCCACGACGTTGCGTTGGTCGACGCGCTCCAGCCATTGCTGGTAGGAGGTCAGGGTGTCCTTCATGCGATCGGCGGGAACGCCCTGGGAGGGCGGCAGCGTGCCGTCGCTTGCCGGCGTCGCGGCGTGCGCAGCGGGCAGTGCGCTGGCCCATCCCAGCGTGGCGGCGATGAGCAGTGGAAGCGTGCGAAGCGTCATGCGATTCGAAGATGCGGGGCGTCGATGACGCCGTATCGAAGACAGCTCGGGATAGAGCTGGGCCTAATGTCGCGAGCCTGTTCCATCCATGACGGCTGCCGGAGATTACCGCAGCAAGACGCGAAAATCCCCTTTCCGTACGATCGATGGACGGCAAGCCTCATTGGGACAACGGCTGCGCCGACTTGGTTTCGTTCAGGATCATCGCGCTGGCCTGTTCCGCGATCATGATCACTGGCGCGTTGGTGTTGCCGGTGGGCAGGCTGGGCATCACCGAGGCGTCCACCACGCGCAGGTTCTGCACGCCGCGTACACGCAACTCGCTGTCCAGCGGTGCACGCGCGTCGCTGCCCATGCGGCAGCTGCCCGCGGGGTGATAGATGGTTTCCGCCTTGCGGCGAATGAAATCGAGGTATTCCGCGTCGCTCGTGATCTTGCGCTCTGGGAAAACGGGCGCTCCTCGAAACGGCGCAAAGGCGGGTTGGGAAAGCAGCTCGCGCGACAGGCGCGCGGCCTCGATCATGCGCGCAAGATCGTGCCCCTCGGCATCGCCGAGATAGTTGGCATGGATGGCGATGGGTTGTGCGGGGTTCGCCGAACGCAGGCGCAGCGTGCCGCGGCTGCGCGGATGCAGGTAGCAGGCATGCACGGTGTAGCCATAGCCGGGCAGGCGATGACGGCCATGATCGTCCAGCAGGGCCGGCACGAAATGGAACTGCAGGTCGCAGCGTTCGTCCGTGGCCAGCCGGCTGCGCACGAAGCCGCCGGCCTCGGCGATGTTGGAGGTGCCCGGTCCATTGCGATGACGCAGGAAGCGCCAGCCGGCGGCCAGTTCGTTGAGGTGGTCGTAGGTGATCTTCTGGGTGCTGCCGTCGAGTGTGCAGATGTCCAGGTGATCCTGCAGGTTCGCGCCGACCTCGGGCTGGTCGGCCTGCACGGCGATGCCGTGCTCGCGCAGATGGTCGGCCGGACCGATGCCCGAGAGCATCAGCAGCTGCGGCGTGTTCACTGCGCCGCCGGCGAGGATGACCTCGCCACCTTCGATGAGCGTATCGCTGCCGTGCAACTGCACGCCAATCGCGCGCCCCTGGGCCATCGCCACGCGCGCCACCAGCACACCGGTGCGCACCTCCAGGTTCGGGCGGTCGCGCACGGGGCGCAGATAGGCCGCCGCGGCGGAGCAGCGCGCACCATCGCGTTGGGTGACCTGATACAGGCCAAAGCCCTGCTGATCGGCACCGTTGAAGTCGTCGTTGCGCGCAAAGCCCGCGCTCACCGCGCTTTCGATGAAAACCCCGGACAGCGGATTATGGTGACGAAGGTCGCTGACGCCGAGCGGGCCGCCCGTGCCATGGAAACTGTCCGCGCCGCGCGTGTTGTCCTCGCTGCGCAGGAACCATGGCAACACCTGTTCCCATGACCAGCGTGCATCGCCGGTGGCTTGCGCCCAACGGTCGTAATCGCCCGCCACACCGCGCACGTAGCACATGGCATTGATCGAACTGGAACCGCCCAGGGTCTTGCCGCGGGGCCACCACAGCGTGCGGCCGTTCAACTGTGCCTGCGGTTCGGTGCGGTAGTTCCAGTTGAGGCGGCGGTTGTTGGCCAGGCGCGCGATGCCGGCGGGCATATGGATCAGCGGGTGCCAGTCCGGCGGCCCTGCTTCCAGCAGCAATACGCGCCGGTTGCCGTTTGCGCTCAAGCGGTTGGCAAGTACGCAGCCGGCCGACCCTGCACCAACGATGATGATGTCGTATGTCATCAGTGTCCCCTGGTCCCTGTCAGTGACCGTCATGGCCGCATGCTAGTCTGTGCGCGTCCCCCGCTGGAAATGCCGGTGAATACCCCCCGACCTGCCGCAGCGAACGAAGGCCTCGCGTCGATCCTGTCGGCAGTGGCGTTCTTCTTCGTGATGACGGCGTACTACATCATCCGGCCCGTGCGCGACCAGCTCAGCGGCGCCGTCGGTTCCCAATCGCTGCCCTTGTTCTACGCCAGCACGTTCGGCGTGATGCTGCTGCTGACGCCGGTGTTCGGCGCGCTGGTGTCGCACTTCCGGCGCAAGCGCCTGCTGGGCTGGAGCTACAGCTTCTTCGTGGCCTGCCTGTTTGCCTTCGTGCCGGCGTTCATGGCGCAGGATCGCATCGGCGCGCGTGCGCTGGGCGTGGGTTTCTTCATCTGGGTCAGCGTGTTCAACCTGTTCGTGGTGTCGCTCTTTTGGAGCTTCATGGCGGACATCTTCAAGAGCGCGCAGGCACGCCGCGTGTTCCCGCTGATCGCGCTGGGCGGCATGGCCGGGGCGATCTTCGGGCCGCTGGTGACCAAGTTCCTGGTGCAGCTGATCGGCGTGGCATCGTTGCTGGTGGTGTCGGCAGCGGCACTGACGATCGCGCTGATCCTGCTGCTGACCCTGTCGTCGCGACACGACTGCCGCGATGAAGCGCGCAACGAAGAACCCATCGGCGGTTCGCTCTGGGCCGGCGTCAAGGAGCTGTGGACGCGCCCGTTCCTGCGCTACATGGCCATCCTGATGGTGCTGGGCGACGGCATCGGCACGCTCGCCTATGCGCTGATGGCCGACTACACCAAGGCGCACCTGCCTGATCGCGTGGCGCGCACCTCGTTCTACAACGACCTGGATCTGTACGCGAACCTGCTCGGCGCCGTGCTGCAACTCACGCTGACGCGCTGGCTGCTGGTGCGCAAGGGCGCGGGCCCGGGTCTGGTGCTGCCGTCGGTGGTGAACTTCGTGCTGCTGGTGTTGCTGGTGATCGTCGGCGTGGGCAGCGTCAGCCTGTTCGGCACCATGGTGCCGATGCTCTCGATCATGCTGGTCGGCTCGCGCGGGTTCGCCTACGGCATGACCAAGCCGGCCGTCGATGCGCTGTACACCCGGGTGCCGCGCGAGACGCGCTACAAGGGCAAGAACTTCGTGGAGACGGCCATCTGGCGGTTCGGCGACGTGCTGGTCACCAGCGGCGTGAGCGTGCTGGGCACGCTGGGCGTGGCAGCTACCGGCATGGCCGGTCTCGGTGCGGGTGTCGCCGTGGTCGCTACCTGGGTGGCCGCGCGCGCGGGTCATTCGCCCGACCTGCTGCCGGAGCAGCAGGCCGCAGAAGGCACCTCATCCCCGGCAGAAACAGCCAAGGCCTGAGCCCACTCAGCTGGTACCGGCTCAACTGGTGATGTAGCGCTGCAACTGCTCGATCTGTTCGGCCTGCGCGTCGATCACTTCCTTCACCAGGTCGCCGATCGAGATGACGCCGACTACCTGTTCGCCGGTCACCACCGGCAAGTGGCGGATGCGGCTGTCGGTGCACAGGCGCATGCAGTCGAATACGTCCGTGTCCGGGCCCACCGTGAGCGGCGGGCTGCTCATGATCTCCGAGACCGCGGTCTGGGCGGAGGAGCGGCCCTGCAGGATCACCTTGCGTGCGTAGTCACGTTCGGAAACGATGCCCACCAGCCGTTCGTCGCGCATCACCAGCAGCGCGCCGACGCGGCGTTCCGCCATGTGCTTGATCGCTTCGAGTACGGGCGCGTCCGGTGCGATGCTGAAGATGTCGCTGCCTTTTCCTTCCAGCAAATGCTTGACTTGTCGCATGCTTCCACCTCCCAGGAGGCCGCCGATGGGCCGCATGGCGAAAGTCTAGCGCCGCCGCGTGGACGGGGTGTTGGCCCGACGTGAAGCGGCCGGCCGGACGCTGTTCAACGCTTCTCTCGCGCCGGGCGCTGCTCCTCGACGAAGTACAGCGGGCGCTGCTTGCTCTCCGCGTAATTGCGTCCCAGGTACTCGCCGATCACGCCCAGCGCCAGCAACTGCACGCCGCCGATGAAAAGGATCGCCACCATCAGCGACGGATAGCCCTGCACCGGGTCGCCAAACAACAACGCCTTGCCGAACACCCACAGGCCGAACAGGAAGGACATCAGCGACGCCGCCACGCCCACCCAGGTCGCGAGGCGCAACGGCGCAGTGGAGAACGAGGTGAACCCCTCGATGGCCAGTTGCAGCAGGCGCCAGTAGTTCCACTTGGTGGTGCCGGCCTGGCGTGGCTCGCGCAGGTAATAGACGGCCGTTTGCCGATAGCCGATCCAGGTGAACAGGCCTTTCATGAAGCGCTGGCGTTCGCGCAGCTGGTGCAATGCGTCCAGCGCGCGGCGGGAGAGCAGGCGGAAGTCGCCGGTATCGCGGGGCACGTGGATATCGGAGACGCGGTCCATGCTGCGATAGAACAGGGCGGAGGTCAGACGCTTAAAGCCGGTTTCCCCCTGGCGTGCGCTGCGCGTGGCGTAGACCACGTCGAAACCTTCGCGCCAACGTTCCACCAGGGCCGGAATCAGTTCCGGCGGGTCCTGCAGGTCGGCATCGATCACGATGGCGGCATCGGCGTCCACCTGGTCCAGGCCGGCGGTCATCGCCGCCTCCTTGCCGAAGTTGCGCGAGAGCTTGATCGCGCCGGTGCGGCCGTCACGCGCCGCCAGCGCGCTGATCAGCTGCCAGGTGGAGTCCGTGCTGCCGTCGTCGACGTAGAGCACCTCGCAATCGAGCGCCAGTTCGTCCAGCACCCGGCTGAGCCGGGCGTGGAAGGCATCCAGCACGGCCGACTCGTTGTAAGCCGGTACGACGACGGTGAGACGTGGCATGGCGGCGCGAGGGTTCCCGGAAGGTGGGCAGATGCTAGTGCAGCGTCTCGCCCGTAGCGAGCGGCTGCGTCACGTCAGCGCCGTCGCGTATCGCGTGGCGCAGTCTGGCTTTGCAGGTAGCCCGGTCCGCCCAGATGCGCCATCTGCTGCTGGATCCAGTTTGCCCGGCTTTGCACGTAGGCCGTAGGGCGATCCGCATGCAGACGGCGAGGGCTCGGCAGCACCGCAGCCAGGCGCGCCGCCTGCGCCGCGCTGAGACGCGCAGGCGGCACATGGAAGAACGCGTCGCTGGCCGCACCCACGCCGTAAATGCCGTCGCCCAGCTCGGCGCTGTTCATGTAAACCTCGAGGATGCGCTGCTTGGGCCAGCTCAGCTCGATCAGCACGGTGAAATACGCTTCCAATCCTTTGCGGATGAAGCTGCGCCCGTTCCACAGGAACAGGTTCTTGGCCGTCTGCTGGCTGATGGTGCTGGCGCCGCGCAGGCGCCGGCCTTCGTCGGCGGCATCGACCGCATCCTGGATGGAATCGAAATCGAAGCCGTGGTGATAGGGGAATTTCTGGTCCTCGCCGGCCACCATCGCCAGCGGCACATAGGGCGACACCTGGCTCCATGGCACCCAGCGGTGCTGCAGGTGAAAATCCTTCTCGCCATGGATGAGCGCGCCCAGCTGGCGCTCCATCATCACCGCCGAGGTCCACGGCGGCACGAAGCGCAGCACCAGCACCACCAGCCAGCTCAGTGCCAGCCAGGAGATCGCAAGCAGGACCAGGGTGCGGAGCAGACGGGCGGCGAACGGGCGTCGTGGAGTCATGGCGGCGCTTAGACGGAATTGGCGGCAGTATAGGAGGCGCCAGCCCCTTCCCCGATAGCCTGCTCCCGCGGTCGTTGTGCCCCGATGCAGGCGCCCCCATCTAGGGGGATTGTTCTTGAGAGGTCCATCCCGTGGAAACCGTGCTTGTCGAAGATGTCCTGCATCGCTTCATGCTCGAGCGCGCCGGCGTGCGCGGCGTGCTCGTTCGTCTTGGGCCGGCCTGGCGTGAAGTTGCCGGTCGTGCCCACTATCCCGCCGCGTTGCGTTCGGTGCTCGGCCAGACGCTGGTGGCCAGCGCCTTGCTGACCGGCAACATCAAGCTCGATGGTGCGCTCTCGGTGGAGCTGAAGAGCAGCGGTCCGCTGCGCCTATTGTTCGCCGAGTGCACCGATCGCGGTCGCCTGCGCGGCCTGGCGCGCTGGAACGATCCGTTGCCGGAAACATTGGATCTGGCGGCGATGCCCGAAGCCTACATGGCCATCACCATCGGCAACGCCGAGCGTGGCCAGCGCTACCAGGGCCTGGTCGACCTGCAGCATCCGGATCTGGCGTCGGCGCTGGAGAACTACTTCGGCCAATCCGAACAGTTGCCGGCACGCATCGTGCTGGCGGCCGATGGCGAGCATGCGGTGGGTCTGATGCTGCAGAAGCTGCCGGACGAGGGCGGTCACGACGCCGTGGAAGACGAAGACGCGTGGACGCGCATCCAGCATCTGACCGCCACGCTGGGTGCGCAGGAACTGCTGTCCACGCCGCCGGAGCAGCTGTTGTACCGCCTCTATCACGAGGAATCCGTGCGCCTGTTCGATCCACGCCCGCTGGCGTTCGGCTGCAGCTGCACGCGTGAGCGCGTGGAGGCTGTGTTGCGCTCGCTCGGTCGCGATGAAGTGGAAGCGGCGCTGGAAGCCCGCGAAGGCGAAATCGAGGTGATCTGCGAGTTCTGCGCGCAGCGTTACACCTTCGACCGAGTGGATGCGGAGCATCTGCTCAGCGTGACGCCGGCGGCGAATGCACCGCACACGGCACAATAAGCCTGCAAGACGTTGAATAAGGCCGGCCACCGAAAGGTGCCGGCCTTTCTCTTGCCCGTCATTCCGGCGCACCCCGCAAAAGGGGGCAAGGGCCGGAATCCAGTAGCGTCTGTGCCCGGTTGTCGCGTTATGACAGCCTGCGTTGGAGGCGCCGCAATAATCCATCGCATCGCTACTGGATTCCGGCCCTTGCCCCCTTTTGCGGGGTGCGCCGGAATGACGAGCAGGTGGAATCGAGGCATTGGAACCAAAGGCGCGCCGCCCTACGGCAGCGCGAAATGATGCTCGCGCTGCAACCACACCTCGGCCATCTTCGGCGTGGCGAACAGGAAGCCCTGGCCGAAGCGGCAGCCGATGCGCAGCAGCGCCTCGCGCTGGTCCTCGTCCTCGATGCCTTCGGCGATCACCTGCATCTGCAGCGAATTGGCCAGCGCCTGGATGGCGCGCACCACCGCCGCGCCGTGACCGCCTTCGCGTGGCAGTTCGACGATGAAGGAACGGTCGATCTTCAGCGTCTCGATCGGGTACTGATGCAGGTAGCTCAGCGACGAATAGCCCGTGCCGAAATCGTCCAGCGCGATGCTCACGCCGTGCTCGCGCAGGTTGTCCAGCATGCGCTTCACCTGGATGGCGTTTTCCAGCAGCGCACGTTCGGTCACCTCGATGCGCAGGCAACGCGGCGGCACATGATGCGATTCGATGAGATCGAGCAGGCGCTTGTCCAGGTCCAGCGAACGGAAGTGGCGGCCCGATACGTTGATGCTGACGAAGCCGTCGCTGCCGGCCAACGCCTCGGCCTGCGCGCAGACCTGTTCGAAGATCTGCCAGTCGATGCTTTCCGAGCAGCCGCTTTCCTCGGCCACGGCAAGAAAATCGCCCGGCGTCAGCAAGCCGCGATCCGGGTGCCGCCAGCGCAGCAGGGCTTCGTAGCCGACGGTGCGGCCGGTCTGCAGCGCCACGATCGGCTGGTAGAACGGCACGAATTCGTTGCGGCTCAGCGCGCGCCGCAGATCGCCTTCCATCTCCAGCAGCGACAGGGCTTCGCGGCGCAGGCGATCGTCGAACACGGCAGCGCGGTGGCGGCCTTCGTCCTTGGCGCGATACATCGCCGCGTCGGCGTCGCGCAGCAGTTCTTCCGGGCGCTGGTAGTGCGGGCTGGGCAGCGCGATGCCAATCGAGGCCGAAGTAAAGATCTCCTTCGCACCGAGCCGGAACGGCGTCTGCAATTCGTCGATGATGCGCTCGGCAATCAGCATCGCCATCTTCGGATCGGTGATGCCTTCGGCCAGCACAGCGAATTCATCGCCGCCCAGGCGCGCCACCACGTCGCGCGTCTTCAGGCACGCGCGGATGCGGCCGCCGACCTGGAACAGCAGGTCGTCGCCGACCAGGTGGCCCACCGAGTCGTTGATCACCTTGAAGCGATCGAGATCGATGAACAGCACCGCGAACAATTCCTGCGTATCGCCGTGATAGCGCTGCAGTGCCTGTTCGAGGCGCTGCAGTAGCAGCGTGCGGTTGGGCAGGCCGGTTAGCGAATCGTGCAGGGTTTCGTACTTGAGGCGGCGTTCCACGCGCTCGCGTTCGGCGATCTGTTCGCGCAGGTCGCGGTTGGCCAGGGCGAGGGCGCGGGTGCGTTCGGTGACGCGGCGCTCCAGGCTCGCATAGGCCTGCTTCAGCGACTCGGTGGTGTGCTTGCGTTGCAGGGCGTTGGCGACGTGGTAGCCGACGAAGGTGAGCAACTCCTGGTCGCGCACGTCGTAGGTGTGCTCGGGCGAGTAGCTCTGCACGGCCAGCACGCCCATGGCGCGATCGCCCCAGATCAGCGGCACGCCGAGCCAGCAGACAGACCGCGAGCCGCGATGGGTGATCTCGCCCATCTGCTGCAGGCGATC
The DNA here is from genome assembly GCF_049913195.1 of Dyella kyungheensis. Classification (GTDB taxonomy): domain Bacteria; phylum Pseudomonadota; class Gammaproteobacteria; order Xanthomonadales; family Rhodanobacteraceae; genus Dyella; species Dyella kyungheensis. The sequence continues at coordinate 1,026,657 of NZ_CP183983.1, forward strand.
GAATTCGGTCGGATCGGCCAGCAGCGGTTTGGCGTGGCGTAGCACGAACTCGGTCACGCCGCGGCCGTGCGCGCGCGGCAGGCGCACCGTGTCGAACTCGTCGACGGAGTAGGGGAAACTGAGCGTTTTCTGCTCTTCGTCGAGCAACGCGATGTAGAAGTTGCGGGCGTACAGCAGGCCGCCGATCACCCGGTGCACGGCGGCATAGAAGTTGTCGATGCTTTCCGAGGCGTTCGCCAACTCCGCGATGCGGAACAGCGCCGCCTGCAGCCGCTCGCCGCGCTGGCGCTGCAACACCTGCTGGCGCAGCACGCGGTTGGCCTCGCGCAGCGCGGCGGTACGGCTGGACACGCGGCGCTCGAGTTCCTCATGCGCCTCGCGTCGTTCCAGCGCCGTCTGCACGTGCTTGGCGACGTAGCTGAGCAGTTCGCGGTCGTGCTCGCTGTAATGCGTGTCTTCGCGGTAACTCTGCATCACGATGCCGCCGACCACGCGGCCGTCGCGCAGCAACGGCACGCCGAGCCAGTGCTCGCAGACCGGGCCCAGCAGCACGAAGCGGCCCTTGAACTGCTCGGTCAGCTCGGCCACCGAGCCCATGATCGCCTGGCCGCTCTGCAACAGGTTCCAGGTGAGGCTGTAGCGCATTTCCTGCAGCGGCACCGAGGCGTCGGGCGAGGGCGGGTCCTTGTCCATGGTGTCGACGTAGTACGGGAAGCGCACCGTGTCGGTGGCCGCGTCGTACAACGCGATATAGAAATTCTCCGCATACATCAGGCTGCCGAGGATGGCGTGCAGCGAGTGCATCATCTCGGTCATGTTGTGCTCGGCGCCCGCCTGGTCGGCAATGGCGTAGAGGGCGCGCTGCAGGCGTTCGGCCAGCGCAAGACGGGAGATGGCTTCGTACAGGCGGGAGGTTTCCGCCAACTGGCGCAGGCGGCAGGCGAGCAGGCGTCCGATCCAGGAGAGGTTCTCTCTCATCGGATCCGAGATCGTGCCGGTAGGCAGGGCCAGCACGAGCGAGCGCAAGCCCTGCGGGTCTTCGGCCAGGTCGAGTTGGGTGATCTGCTCGTTGGGGGCTTCCGTGTCGCCCAGCAACCGCCAGTGAAGGCTGCCCCCGATGCCCAGGTCGCGCAGCATCACCTCGCAGATTTCCGCCACGCTGGCAGCATCGCCCGCGCGGAAGAGTCGCTCCACCGCGGCGTGCATGGCCACGACAGCGCTGTCCGTGGACCAGGAGGGCATCGTGCTGGAAGGGACCGAGGTCATCAGTCGTAGGTCGAATCCGGGCATTGTCGACAGGAAGGGACTATATATCGCCTCCATTCAGCTTTGTCGCTGGGTGCATGAACCGGGGAACCTAATTGATCCCGGGATGTCAAAAATTTGTGATCCAGCAACGGCCGGACTTGGCTCACAAACTGGGAATCTGGGTGTTAGCAAAAAGTAAAATGTGGTATCGTCAGACCCGAGTTCGTCTCTGGGAGGGGGCGATCTAACCTTGTCCTACGGTATCGCGGGGGTTTTCGCGTTCATGCGTCGTCTGTTCTTGTCATTGCCACTGCTGCTCATGCCGTTCGTTGCGGCAGGACAGACTGCGGCCAATGATCCGTACAGTGCCGCCGGACGCCTGCTTTCGCAGACGCCCGATCAGGCCTCGCCGGCCGCCGCGAACGGCGTGCCGCTGTGGCGTGGCGCCGATGGCCGCTGGCTGGCGCTGCAGTCCAACAGCGATACGCTGGCGGCTTCGCAGGGCGATTCGCCGCTGCAATTTCGCGCCGTCGACGCCGCAACGGTGCAATCCTCCGACGTCCGCTATGGCATTGCTCCCAACGTGCAGGCGCACGTGGGCGTGAGCGAGCGCAACTGGGCGAACAACCAGGCGCCGCGCGTCATCGGCAGCGAAGTGGGGGCCACCTATAGCGATGGCCGTTATGCGCTGGGCCTGAGCGTGGGTACCGACAATGTGCAGGGCGCCGCCACGTTGCCGCGCCTGTTGCCGGGTGCCTTGCCGGGCGTCAACGGTCTTTCCGCGTTCGACAGCAGCACGCAACTCAATGCGCGCGGCCGTTTTGCGCTGGACGGCAAGAGCGGCATCGATCTGGGTGCGAGCGTCGGCCGGGTTCGCCTGTTGCCGGGCAATGTGCTGGGCGTGAATGCGCTCGACCAGAAATCCGTCAGCTTCGGCGTCGACCGCGGCCCGTTGAGCGGCAGCATCGTGGGTCGCACCATGGCGCCGGAAGCGGGCGTTCCCGGTGGTGCCGGCTACAACCCGGATCGTCGCTGGAACAGCATCGACCTGGGCGTGACCTGGCGTCTGCCGTGGCAGGGCCAGTTGAGCGTCGGCGCGCAAAACCTGTGGTCGTCGGGCAATGGCGTGAATACGCCAGCCGGTCCGGAGCCCGACCAGTCGCGCACGCCGTACGTGCAGTACCACCAGGATCTCTGAGTCGCGCCGTTTCTCTAGCGGCCGCACCAAAAGAAACGCCGGGCTTGGCCCGGCGTTTTCGTTTGGCGGCTCGCGGGGATTCAATCCTGGCGACGGATGCGCAGGTCGCCGCTGAAGGTTTCGACAGTCATCTTGGCGCTGCCGGCGCCGACCGTCGTTTCCAGTTCGCTGCCCGGGCCATGTTCCGGCTTCTTCACCGTGCCGAAGTCGCTGCGCAGGTCGCCGCTGAAGGTCGACGCCTTGATCATCGCCGAAAGGTTGGCCGGCACCTGGATCTGCACGTCGCCGCTCATGCTGTCGACCGTGTAGGCGCCGTTGGGTGCGATACCGCCGCCCAACTGCACATCACCCGAGACGGTGCTGAGGCTGAGCTTGCGCCATGGGCCGCCATTCACGCGGATGCGACCGGAGACCGTCTGCAGGCTCGCTTCCGCGCCGACGTTCGGCGCGAGGATGTCGCCGCTCACCGTCTGCAGGTTCACCTTGTCCGCATTGCCGGCGAGCTCGATGCTGCCGCTGACGGCGTCGGCATCGATGCTGGGCGAGCGGGCGTTGATGCGCGCCTTGCCGCTGACGGTATTGACCTTGATGACGCCGCCGTCGATGCCGTCGATGTTCATCGGCGCGCTGACCACGTCGACATCCAGCGATGCGCCCCTGGGTACGCGCACGTCCAGCGTGGTGCCGCCCATCGACGTGTCGCTGCCGAAGTTGAACCAGCCGGACTTGGCCGCCGATTCCACCTTGATGCTCAGGTTGCTGTCGCTGCCCACGATGGCCAGCGGCTTGGCGCCGTCGCCGAGGCGGCCGGTGACCTGGACCTGGTTGCGATCCCAGGCGCTCACGGTGACGTCGCCCTTGACGTTGCTGATGCTCACATGCGCATTGGGCGTGGCGTCGTGGCTGAGGTTGATGGGCGTGTCGGCCAAGGCCTGGCCGATCGACAGGCTGAGCAGGAGAGGGATGACGCGTGCGGTTTTCATGGTGACGGCTCCGCTGGACTCAACCAGCCTGGTGTTCGATCTGTCGCAGCTGCGACTGTTGTTTCTGCGTGCGCATGAGCAGGCGTTGCAGCGCCGGCGAATCGGGTGCCTGTTCCATCGCCTGGCGCAGCTCCATGTTGGCGGCGTCCAGTTCCACGGCCGCGCCGGCAAGGCGCGGGTCGTTCGGGCGCCAGCGGCTGGCATCGACGGTGTTGGCGGTGGCATTAGCCAGCGTGCTGTCGCGCAGGTGCACTGCCAGGCTGCCGGCAAACAGCGACAGTCCCACGAAGCTGGCCGCGATGAGCCAGTTCTGCGGCTGCCGCCATGCGCGGCGGGTGGTGGGCGCGGTGACCTTGCCGGTGTCCAGCGCCGCATCGATGCCGGCCCATAGGTCGCGGTGTGGCGTTACCGGTTCGCGCAGGGCGCGGGTTTGACGCAGCCATTCGAATTCGTTCATGAGCGTTCTCCCAATACTTTCCGCAGCAGCCCGCGGGCGCGATGCAATTGCGCCTTGGACGAACCCACCGCCATGCCGAGTTCGGCACCGATTTCCTCGTGTCGCCAACCTTCCACGTCGTGCAGCACCAGCACGGCGCGCGCACGTGGCGGCAGTTTGCCGATCGCACGTTCCAGTTCGTCGCGTTCGGCGGCGCAGAACGGCGTTTCACCGTGATCGGGGATGTGGTCCTCGTCCATCATGGTGACCGGATCCGAACCGCGCGACCTGATGTCCATCAACGCGACATTCACCGCCAGGCGATACAGCCAGGTACTGAACGCGCTGTCGCCGCGAAAGCCTGACAACTTCTGCCAGGCGCGGATGAAAGCTTCCTGGGTGAGGTCTTCCGCACGGGCGTGGTCGTAACCGGCCAGTCGCAGGACGGCGCCGTAGATGCGGTCCACATGCGCCCGGTAGAGCCGCTGGAAGGCCGCGCGATCGCCGGACGCCGCCGCTTGGACGTCGTCCATGTCATGAGGCTCCGCGGCGGGTGCTGGCGGCGGCATGGTGGTTCCGGTGGCGGGGCAGGCTGCGATCATCTTGCCAGCTTGGATGCACCCAGGCGTGGCAAGGTTTAGAAGAAGTTGAGACGCAGATGCCGAACGGCCCATGGCGGCCGTCCGAGAGCACCCGCCGGCCGCGTGGGACCGGCGGGCAGGGCGGGCGTCAGGAGGCGACGGCCGCGCGCGGCGTCACGGCCGCATCGTCCAGCGCCTTGGCGACGCGCTGCTGCTCGGCATGCAGTTCAGCGGGCATGCGCTGGCCGAAGCTTTCCAGGTACTCGCCAATGGCGGCCAGTTCGGCGGTCCAGCCGGCGTGGTCGACGTGGAACAGCGTGTCGACCGTGGCGCGGTCGAGCGCGAGGTCGTCGAGTTTGATCTCGCCTGCCTTCGGCAGCGTGCCGATCGGCGTGTGGTTGCCTGCGGCACGGCCTTCCACGCGATCGATCATCCACTGCAGCACGCGCAGGTTGTCGCCGAAGCCCGGCCACAGGAAGCGGCCGTCCTCGCCCTTGCGGAACCAGTTCACGTGGAAGATCTTCGGCAGCTTCGCGCCCGGCTGGTCGAACGACAGCCAGTGACGGAAATAGTCGCCGTAGTGGTAGCCGGCAAACGGCTTCATGGCCATCGAGTCGCGACGGAGCACGCCCACGGCGCCGGTGGCGGCCGCGGTGGTCTCCGAGCCCATGGCGGCGCCCACGAGTACACCGTGCTTCCAGTCCTTCGCCTCGAACACCAGCGGGATCAGCGATGGACGACGGCCGCCGAACACGATCGCACTGATCGGCACGCCTTGCGCATCCTCGGCACGCGGCGACCATGTAGGACACTGCTTGGCGCTCACCGTGAAGCGCGAATTGGGGTGCGCAGCCGGACCGTTCGCCGGGTCGTACGGACGCCCCTGCCAATCGGTGACGGGCGTGCCCTGCAGGCCCTCCCACCACGGCTGGTTGTCGGCGGTGACGGCGACGTTGGTGAAGATGGTGTCGCGCGCGATGGTCGACAGCGCGTTCGGATTGGTGGCGTCGCTGGTGCCAGGGGCCACGCCGAAATAGCCGGCTTCCGGGTTGATCGCGTATAGACGTCCATCCGCGCCGGGGCGCATCCAGCAGATGTCGTCGCCGACGGTCCAGACCTTCCAGCCTTCCTGCCGGTAAGCCTCGGGCGGAATGAGCATGGCGAGGTTGGTCTTGCCGCAGGCGGAGGGAAACGCGGCGGCGATGTAATGCGTTTCGCCCTGCGGATTCTCGATGCCCACGATGAGCATGTGCTCGGCCAGCCAGCCCTCGGACTTCGCCTGGTAGCTGGCGATGCGCAGCGCGTGGCACTTCTTGCCCAGCAGCGCGTTGCCGCCGTAGCCGGAGCCGTACGACTTGATGGTCAGCTCCTCGGGGAAATGCATGATGAAGCGACGCTCGGGGTCGAGTTCGCCGGTGGAGTGCAGCCCCTTCACGAAAGTGCCCTCGCGCTCGATGCGCGCCAGCGCGGCAGCGCCCATGCGCGTCATGGTGCGCATGTTCGCCACCACGTACGGGCTGTCGGTGATTTCCACGCCGCAACGGGCGAGCGGGGAATCGATCGGGCCCATGCAATACGGGATGACATACAGGGTGCGGCCTTCCATGCAGCCGTCGAACAGCGCATCCATCTTCGCGTGCGCGTCGGCCGGCGCCATCCAATGGTTGTTGGGGCCGGCGGCTTCCTCGTCCCTGGTGCAGACGAAGGTGAGATGTTCGACGCGCGCCACGTCGGACGGGCTCGAGCGGTGCAGATAGCAGCCCGGATGGGTTTGCTGGTTCAGCTCGATCAGGTCGCCGGTCTGCAGCATCTGCTGCACCAGCTGCTGGTATTCGGAGTCCGAGCCGTCGCACCAATGGATGTTTGCGGGTCGGGTCAGTGCCGCGACCTCATCGACCCAGCGCTGCAGCGCTGCCAGCTTGCTCGACATCGTTTCCTCACCCTGGTCTTAAGCCAAAAAAGAGTAGAAACGCTAACTTACGTGTACTGGCATGGCAAGGTCCGACGCAGCAAAAGGCAACTGGGCGCACCCGGAATTCGCTGTCGGAGCCAATGGTTACAGATGCAACTGCATACCACTTTGCCAGCTGGACTGGCAGTGGATAGCTGCCAATAAAAACGCCGCACTGAGGCGGCGTTCGCGTCGACGATGGTGCCCGGCGGAAGGTCAGGCCGGCGTGAGCGTGCGGATCATGTGCTCGACGTAGGCATCGAACTCGTCGTGGCTGATGCGCGGCAGGCCCAGCGTGAAGTTCAGCTGCAGGAAGCCCACGTAGGCGGCGTAGGTGAGGCGCGCACGGTTGAGTGCCTCGTCCGGCGACAGGCCGGCTTCGCTGTAGATGGTGGTGAGGAATTCCATCCGGCGCTGGGAGACGCGCGCCATCACCGGCACGACCTGCGGGTGATCCAGCGCCTTCAGCAGCGCGGCATACACGCGGTGCGGGGCGATTTCATGCGCCACGCGGCGGAACAGTTCGGGCAGGCGCGCGCGCGGATCGGGCATGGCCTCGATCTGGCTGATTACTTCTTTCTCGCCGTATTGCTCCCAGCGTTCCAGCGCGGCCTGCAGCAGCGCTTCGCGGGTACGGAAATGCCAGTAGAAGCTGCCTTTGGTGACGCCGAGCTGGCGGGCCAGCGCTTCGACGGCCAGGGCACCGACGCCCTGATCGGCGATCAGCCGGAGGGCGGCGTCCTCCCAATCCTCGGCGGAGAGGCGGGTGCGTTCGGGTTTGGCGCTTGCATTCATAACCGTATGGTAGCCCCTGATGGCGGCATTGCAATTAGCGTCGCGGCAAGTGTTTGAATCGGCGGGAACTCCGCTTGCCGCAGCGCATATTGACGCAGCCATTTGTTGCAATCCATACTCATGCGTATGGTTTCGATACCCGCTACCGAGAAGTCCATTACCCAGGTCACGGCCGTCGATGGCCTGACGCTGGCCGTCGAAGTTCGCCGACCGTCGGGTCATCCGACGCTGCTGTTCGCCCATGGCTTCGGCCAGACGCGCGGCGCCTGGCGCGGCAGTGCCGAGGCGCTCGCCGACGAAGGCTTCCGCTGCGTCACTTTCGACGCCCGCGGTCATGGCGAGAGCGGCCATGTGGCCGGCGGCGACTACCACATGGAGCAGTTCGTCGGCGATCTGCGCTTGCTGGCGCACGCCGAACTGCGCAAGCCGATCCTGGTCGGTGCGTCGATGGGCGGCCTGCTGGGGCTGGTGATCGCGGGCGAGATCGATCCCGACGCCTTCCACGCGCTGGTGCTGGTGGATATCACGCCGCGCTGGGAGACCAAGGGGGTGGAACGCATCCTCGCCTTCATGCAGGCGCATCCCGATGGCTTCGCGAGTTATGCGCAGGCCGCCGAGGAAATCGCCAAGTACCTGCCGCATCGCGCCGAGCGCAAGTCGGCGGACCAGTTGCGTCCGTTGATGCGCGAGGGCGCCGACGGCCGGCTGCGCTGGCACTGGGATCCGGCCCTGCTCGACGGCCTGGTCAGCGAAAGCGAGCGGTACCAGCCGCGCCTGATGTCGGCGGCGGCGAAGGTACGCGTCCCCGTGCTGCTGTTGTCGGGCGGTCGTAGCGATGTGGTGTCGCGCGATACCGTCGACGAATTCCTGCAACTGGTGCCGCACGCCGAGCACGTCGAGTTGCCGCGCGCCACGCACATGGTGGCGGGCGACGCCAACGACGCATTCACCCGCGAGATCGCACGATTCGTGGGCCAGCTTTCTTCCACCGATCGCAGCGATGCGGTCACGGCCTGAGCCGATGAAATCCCTGTTCCACCAAGACGTCATTCGTAACGAGGTGTTTGGATGTCCGTGATACTGACCCTGCTGGCGGCGCTGATTGCGACCGGCGCCTGTGCCTACCACCGCAGCAGCCTGCGCACGTGGGCGATCGCCACGGTGATTGCCACCGTCGTGGTCGGCCTCATAGCCGGTGCGCCGTGGACGACCTTCTTCCTGGTCGTGATCGAGCTGGCGATTGCCGTGCCGCTGCTGATGGACGGCTTCCGTCGCAAACAGATCAGCGCGCCGCTACTGAAGATGTTCGCCAAGGTGACGCCCAAGCTTTCCGAAACCGAACAGACCGCGCTGGAAGCAGGCACGGTCGGCTTCGAAGGCGAGTTGTTCTCGGGCAAGCCCGACTGGCACGAGCTGCTCAAGCAGCCCAAGCCCGAATTGAGCGTGGAAGAGCAGGCCTATCTCGATGGTCCCGTGGAAGAACTCTGCGGCATGATCGACGACTGGCAAATCACCCACGAACTGGCCGACCTGCCGCCGGAGGTCTGGGCCTTCATTAAGAAGAACAAGTTCTTCGGCATGATCATTCCCAAGTCGTACGGCGGCCTGGGTTTCTCGGCACTGGCGCACTCGGCGGTGCTGCAGAAGCTGGCCACCATGTCGGCCACGGTGGCCTCGACGGTGGCCGTGCCCAACTCGCTGGGCCCGGCGGAACTGCTGCTGCACTACGGCAGCGACGAGCAGAAGAATCACTACCTGCCGCGCCTTGCCGTGGGTGAAGAGATTCCGTGTTTTGCACTCACCGGTCCGTATGCCGGTTCCGATGCCACCTCCATCAGCGACTTCGGCATCGTCTGCAAGCAGGTGGTCGATGGCGTCGAAACGCTGGGCATGAAGCTCACCTTCGACAAGCGTTACATCACGCTGGCGCCGATCGCCACCGTCGTGGGTCTGGCCTTCCGTTTGTACGATCCGGAAAAACTACTGGGCGACAAGGAAGACCTCGGCATCACGCTGGCGCTGCTGCCGCGTTCGACGCCGGGCCTGGAAATCGGCCGCCGTCATTTCCCGCTGAATATCCCGTTCCAGAACGGACCGCTGCATGGCAAGGATGTGTTCGTGCCGCTGTCGGTATTGATCGGTGGTCCGCATATGGCCGGCCACGGCTGGCGCATGTTGGTGGAATGCCTGTCGGTGGGTCGCGCGATTTCGCTGCCGTCGAATGCGACGGGCGGCGTGCGCGCCGCGGTCGCCGCCACCGGCGCGTATGCACGCATGCGCAAGCAGTTCGGTCTGTCCATCGCGCGCTTCGAAGGCGTGGAAGAAGCGCTCGCGCGCATTGGCGGTCTCACCTATGCGACCGCCGCGTTGTCGCGCGCCACCGCGGCCGCGGTGGATCGCGGCGAGAAGCCGGCGGTACCCTCGGCGATCGCCAAGTACCACGCCACCGAATGGGGCCGCATCATCGCCGGTGACGCGCTCGACGTGCACGGCGGCAAGGGCGTGCAGTTGGGTCCGAAGAACTACGCGGGCCGCGCGTGGCAAGGCGTGCCGATCGCCATCACGGTGGAAGGCGCGAACATCATGACGCGCAGCCTGATGATCTTCGGCCAGGGCGCCATCCGCTGCCATCCTTACGTGCTGAAGGAAATGCAGGCGCTGTCGATTCCCGACTACGGCGATCGCCTGAAGTCGTTCGACCGCGCGCTGTTCGGCCATATCGGTTTCGGCATCTCCAACGCGGTGCGCTCGTTCACGCTGGGCCTGACCGGTTCGCGCATCGGCGACACCGCGGGCGACGCCTATGTGCGTCGCTACTACCGCAAGCTCAACCGCTACTCGGCAGCGCTAGCGCTGTGTGCCGATACCTTCATGGGTGTGCTGGGCGGCAAGCTGAAGTTCAAGGAGAAGCTGTCGGCGCGTCTGGGCGACGTGTTGAGCTATCTCTACATCGCCAGCGCGATGCTCAAGCGTTACGAGGATACCGGCCGTCCGGAAGCGGATCGTCCGCTGCTGGCGTGGGCGTTCCACGAGTGCATGTGGCGCATCCAGACGTCGCTCGACGGCGCCATCCGCAACTTCCCGGTGAAGCCGATTTCGTGGCTGTTGCGCGTGCTGGTGTTCCCGTGGGGCCGCCGCGAAGTGCCGCCGTCCGACCGTTTGGGTCGTCGCGTCGCCGCCATCATCACGGCGCCGGGCGAAGCACGCGATCGCCTCACCGAGTGGACCTACCTCACGCCCACCGCGAACAACACCATCGGCCGCATGAATGCCTTGCTGCCGGACGTGATCGCGGCCGAGCCGGTGGAACGCAAGTTTGGCAAGGCGCAGAAGTCGGGCCAGTTCAAATCGCACGACTACGTGGGCCAGCTGAGCGAAGCGCTGCAGGCCGGCGTGATCAACGCGGCCGAGTTCGAGTTGCTCAAGCGTGTGCGCGAGGGCGTGTTCGAATTCATCTCGGTGGACGACTTCGATCCCTCCGAACTCGGTGCCGCGGTGACGCGCGCGGACCGCAACAAGAAGCTGGCCGACGCGGCCTGACTTCACCGGCCGTCATTCCTGCTACGGCGGGAATGACGGCATGCCATCGACACACGAAAGGGCGGCGCAGCGGCGTGGCCCGTGCGGGAGATTCGCCATGAGCCAGGCATTGTCGCTGTACCGTCGGCTGGTTTCCCTGCCCGGTGGCCGCTGGCTGTACGGCCGCCTGATCTGTTTCAAGGCGCCTTACTTCGCCACCATCGCACCGCGGTTCCGTGCGTTGGAGCCGGGCTGCTGCGAAGTGGCGATCCGCGACCGCCGCCGCGTGCACAACCACATCGGCACGGTGCACGCCATCGCCCTCTGCAACGCCGCCGAACTCACCGCGGGCATGATGACCGACGTGACGATCCCGCCAGGCATGCGCTGGATTCCCAAGGGCATGACGGTGGAGTACCTGGCCAAGGCCACCGGCACGCTGGTGGCTGTCGCCAGGCCCGAATCGCCCGCGGCGGAAACCGCCAGCGGGTATGCCTGGCCGGTGCGGGTGAACCTGCGCAACGAAGCGGGCGAGGATGTGTTCCGCGCGCGCATCGACATGTGGGTGTCGCCGCGCAAGGCGGCCTAGTTCAGGCCATCACGCAGCGGTTCTTGCCGCCGTCCTTGGCCTGGTAGAGCGCGCGGTCGGCGGCCTGCATGAGGTCTTCGTCGGATTGGCCGTCGCCGCTCCAGAGCGCCACGCCGATGCTCGCGCTGACCTTCGCCTCGAACGCGCCATGGCGTCCTTCGAGCGGATAGGGAGCGGCGAGTGCGGCGCCGATTTCCTCGCAGCGGCGCATCAGCAGTTCGATTTCCGATACGTCTTCCAGGACCAGGGCGAATTCATCGCCGCCCAGGCGCGCAACCGTGTCATTGCTGCGCACCTGGTCGCCCAGGCGTTCGGCAATTGCCTGCAGCAAGGCATCGCCTGCCGGATGGCCGTGATTGTCGTTGACGCCCTTGAAGCCATCGATGTCGAGCATGGCCAGAGCAAAGCCGGGGCCGTGGCGCGGCACGCGTTGCATCGCGGTGAGCAGGCGGTCGTGGAACAGCGTGCGGTTGGGCAGGCCGGTCAACATGTCGTGCGTGGCCTGATGGCGGATCTGCGCCTCGATGCGCCGGCGCTCGGTGATCTCCGAGTTGAGCTGGTCGTTGCGTTCTTCCAGCTCGGCCAGCGTCGACTTCAGTGCGGCGCGCGCGCGGTACAGCTCGAGGAACACGCGCACCTTCGACTGCAGGATCATGTCGTTGATCGGCTTGGCGATGTAGTCGACCGCGCCAAAGTGATAACCGCGCACGCGGTTGATGTCGTCGGCATAGGCGGCGGTGACGAAGATGATCGGCGTTTCGCGCAGCTTTTCGTCTTCGCCGATCAGGAAGGCCACTTCGAAGCCGTCCATCTCGGGCATGTTCACGTCGAGCAGGATCAGCGCGAACTCGTGGTCCAGGCACAGCGCCAAGGCGGCGTTGCCGCCGTCGGCTTCGTACAGTTCGGCGCCGCTGTCGGCCAGCAGGTGGCGCATGGCGACGAGGTTGGCGGGGGTGTCGTCGACGACGAGGATTTTCGGGGAGGACTTGTTCATGGCAGGCACAGGCGATTGAGCAGCGGCGCGATCGCCGCCAGGGGAAGGCAATGGTCCGCGCCCGCGCGTTCGAGCGCGGCGGCGGGCATGGTCGAAACTTCGGCATCGCTGGGCTCCTGGACGACGGCAAGTCCCCCGCCTTGCCGTACCTGCAGGAGTCCGTCGGCGCCGTCGCTGTTGGCGCCGGTGAGCACGATGCCGATCAGGGTGTCGCGATAGGCCTCGGCGGCCGATTCGAACAGTACGTCGATGGAAGGCCGCGCGAAGCTCACGCGTTGATCCACCGACAGGGCAAAGCGCCGGCTGGTTTCCACCAGCAGGTGATAGCCGCTGGGCGCCACATGGATCACGCCGCCGCGCATCGGCGCACGTTCGCGCGCTTCTTCCACCGGCAGCGTGGCGTGCTTGGCCAACAGCTCGCACAGCAGGTCGACCGTGGCCGAGCCGGTATGGCAGCACACGGCGATGGGCTGGGGCAGGGCGGGATCGAGGCCGGCGAACAACTCCTCCAGCGCCGTCAGCCCGCCGGCCGAACAACCGATCACGATGGCCTGTGGCGTCGCCATGTCATTCCTTGCCCGCGCGCGATCCCAGGCGATAGATGCGGCGAGCCGCATCCACCGGCGTGAAGTCGGCGGCCGAAGGGGCGAAGTCCAGGCTTTCGCGCGTACCCAGGCAGAGGAAGCCGCCGCGCACCAGGCTGTCGCGGAACAGCGCCAGCGTGCGGTCCTGCAGCGGATCGGAAAAGTAGATCAGCACGTTGCGGCACAGCACCAGGTGGGCCTCGCAGAACACTTCGTCGGTGACCAGGTTGTGGTTGGCGAACGTCACGTTGCGACGCAGCCGCTGGTCCAGTTTGAGCAGTTCGTAGCGTGCGCTGTAGTAGTCGGCCAGGGTGTGGCTGCCGCCAGCGGCGAGGTAGTTGCGCGACCACAGTTGCGCCTCCTTGGCCGGGTAGATGCCTTCCTGGGCATGCTTGAGCGCGCTTTCGTTGAAATCGGTGGCGTAGATCTGCGTGCGTTCGTACAGGCCTGCTTCTTCCAGCAGGATGGCCAGCGAATAGACCTCTTGCCCGTGCGCGCAGCCGGCCTGCCAGATGTTGATCTGCGGATAGGAAGCGAGCACCGGAAACACCTGCTCGCGCAGCGTCTTGAACACGTCGGGGTCGCGGAACATTTCCGATACCGGCACCGACAGGCCTTCCAGCACGACCGGCAGGAATCCGGCCTCGTGCAGCAGGCGGGTGGTCAGCGCGCTGACCGTATCGGCTTGTTGCGCATGCGCCAGTTGCAGCACGCGCCGCCGCAGCGAGGCGGGTGCGTACTGGGTGAAGTCGTAGCCGTGGCGCAGCTTGAGCGCCCGCACGAACAGCTCGATCTCGATGTCCTCGAGTGCCGTGTCGGCCAGCTTGTTCATCGATGCAGCCATACGTGCATCATGGACGACAGCTTGTCGATGTCGATGGGTTTGGACAGGTAGTCGTTGGCACCGGCTTCGAGACACTTCTCGCGATCGCCGCGCATGGCCTTGGCGGTGAGCGCGATGATCGGCAGCTTGGCCAGTCGCGGCTGCGCGCGGATTTCGCGGATCGTGTCGTAGCCGTCCATCACCGGCATCATCACGTCCATCAGCACCAGCTCGATGTCGTCGCTGTCGGCCAGCGCCTTGAGCGCCTTCTGGCCGTCCTGCGCCATCGACACCTGCATGCCCCAGCCGCGCAATACCTTGGACAGGGCGAACAGGTTGCGCATGTCGTCGTCCACCAGCAGCACCTTGCGCTGGACCAGTTCGCTGGCATCGGGCACGGAAGGCGACGGCGGCGCGGCCGTAGCGCCGATTGCGGCGTGACGCGCGCGACCGCCCTGGATGCTGTGCAGGAACAGGCTCACCTCGTCCAGCAGACGCTCCGGCGAACGCGCGCCCTTGATCACGATGCTGTCGGTGTACTGGCGCAGCTTGAGGCTTTCCTCGCGACTCAGCTCGCGGCCGGAATAGACCACCACCGGCGGAATGCTGCCGCTGGCGGAGAGCTGCTCGAGGAACTCGATGCCCGACATGCCCGGCAGGCCCAGGTCGAGCACGATGCAGTCGTAGCGGGTGTCGACCATGCGCTCCAGTGCTTCCTCGGCGCTGCCGGCTTCGTCGATGGTGACGTCGTCGTTGCGCAACAGCGTGCGCATGGCGGCGCGCGAATCGCTGTCGTCGTCGACGATCAGCAGATGGCGCATGCGCCCTTCGGCAAAGTGCAGCAGGCGGTCGAACGCATCGCCGATCGCCTCGCGGCTGACCGGCTTGGTGAGAAAGCCTACGGCGCCGAGATCGCGGCCGCGATTGGCTTCGTCCACCGCCGAAATGAAGTGCACGGGGACGTGGCGGGTGGCGGCGTTGTCCTTCAACCGCTCGATCACCGTCCAGCCGTCCATGCCCGGCAGCATCACGTCGAGCAGGATGCCGGTGGGGCGATAGCGCGCCGCCAGCTGAAGCCCGGATTCGCCGTCCGCCGCGGCGAGCACGCGATAGCCCTTGCGGCGAACCATGTCGGCGAGGATGCGTGCGAACACCGGATCATCCTCGATGATGAGAATGGCCGTGTCGGTCGATTCGATGCTCTCGCGATCGTCCTCGATCGATTCGGGCAGCAGCGCCGAGGTCATGACGGGACGCGCCGACGCCGGCGTGGCAGGAGCGGCGGACGCGGGAGCGGCAACGCCCGATGGGCCCTGCAGCGGCAACAGGATGGTGAAGGTGCTGCCGTGGCCCACATCGCTGTGCAGCAGGATGTCGCCATCGAGCAATTCGGCGATCCGCTTGGAAATGGTCAGGCCCAGGCCGGTGCCGCCGTACTGGCGGCTGGTGCTGGCATCGACCTGCTCGAAGGCCTGGAAGATCTTCTGCGCTTTCTCCGGCGGAATGCCGATGCCGGTATCGGTGACGGCAATGGCGATCACATCCTTGCCCTGCAGCGACGGCGGCAGCGTAAGGGCGTCTGAGGGGCGCCCGATGTGCACCGTCACCGAACCCTGGCGGGTGAACTTGAACGCATTGCCGATCAGGTTGTTGGCCACCTGTTCGAGCTTGGGCGCGTCGGTGCGCAGCGTCGCCGGCAGGCCCGGGTCGATCTTCACGACGAAGTCGAGCTGCTTGTCGTGGGCGACGTGGTTGAAGGTGCGCTTGAGCGCGCGTTCGAGATCCGCCAGCGGGAAATCGTCCAGCACCACGTCCATCTTGCCGGCCTCGACCTTGGACAGGTCGAGGATGTCGTTGATCAGGCGCAGCAGGTTGCTGCCCGAATCGTGGATGATGCGCGCCGATTCCACTTGTTCGCCGTCGAGGTTGCCTTCGCGGTTGTCGGCGAGGCTGCGCGAGAGGATCAGCAGGCTGTTGAGCGGCGTGCGCAGCTCGTGCGACATATTGGCGAGGAACTCGGACTTGTACTGGCTGGCCCGCGCCAGTTCTTCGGCCTTTTCCTGCGTTTCGCGCTGCAGTGTTTCCAGTACGAGCTTCTGCTGGTTGAGCGTGTCGGTCTTCTGGCGAAGCTCCTCGTTGGAGGCCTGCAGCTCTTCGGTCTGCACGCGCAGCTCTTCTTCCGAGGCGAGCAGGCGCTGCGATTGCTCCTGCAGTTCTTGCGTCTTGGCGTTGAGTTCTTCGTTGGTGACCTGCAGGTCCTGTTGCTGGCGCCGCAGGATCTCCTCGGAGGCACGCAATTCGTCGGCCTGTTCGCTGGTGCGCTTGAGCAAGTCCTGGGTGCGGAGGGCGCGCCCCAGGTTCTCCAGCGACAGCGAGGCAATCGGCAGCAGCTCGGCCAGCAGGCGCTGCTGCGGATCGGTGAAGTGCTGGAAGCTGGCCAGTTCCAGCACGCCGAGCAGCTTGTCGCGCAATACCAGCGGCAACACGGTGATCGCGCGCGGCGATGCTTCGCCGCTGCCGGAGTGGATGCGCACGTAGTCGTCGGGCACGTCCTGCAGGGTGATGGTCTTGCGTTCCAGCGCGCTCTGACCGACCAGGCCTTCGCCCAGTGCGTATTCGGTGCTGAGGTGGCGACGCTGCTGGTAGCCGTAGCTGCCCTGCAGGCGCAGCCGGCGGTCCTGCTCGTCGAAGCGGTAGAACACACCGACGCCGCAGTCGAGCAGAGGCGCCAGCGTGCCGGTGAGCTGCTCGGCGAACGCGCGCTCGGTTTCCATTTTCTGCAGGTCGCTGGCGACCTGCGAAACCTGGGTCTTCACCCAGGTCTGCGCCGCCGTCTCGATCGACATTTCCTTGAACACCTGCAGTGCGCGGGCGATCTCGCCGATTTCGTCGCGACGCTCCAACTGGCGGATTTCCACGCTGTGATCGTGTCCGGCCAGCCGCGTCATCAGGTCGGTCATGCGGCGGATCGGCCGGGTGATCAGGCGGAAGGTCATGTAGACCACCGAACCGCCGAGCAGCAGGCTGAGCAGCATGGTGATCCAGGTGACCGCGCGCACCGTTCGTACGTCGCGCTGCTGGGTCGCCTCGCGCTGGGCCAGCAGGCCGGCCTCGGTATCGTCCATCTGCTTGAGCTGGCCGAGAATATCGGCGATGAACACCGTGCGGCGCGCGAGGTATCCGGTCTGCACGCGTACGCGCTCCGTGCCCGCTTCAGCGTCGCTCGCGTGGACCGCCTGCATTGGCTCGATGCCGTTCTGCATCGCGTCTTTCTGCCACTGGCTGGCCATCGACTCGATGCGGTCGACGCGGGTCTGCTGCAACGGGTTGTCGCTGGTGAGGTCGCGCAGTGCGGCCAGGTCGTTGGCGAGTGCCGCATTCGCCTGGTGATGCGCGGCCAGTTCCTGTCCCGCCGGGTTGAGCAGATAACCGCGCAGTGACAGCTGGCTGGCCTGCAAGTGCTCGAATACGTCGTCGATCCTGGCGCGCACGGCGTAGGTGTGGCGCGACCAGCGCGCACTCAGGTCCTGCCTCGACAACGATTGCAGGGAGACCGCGCTGCAGATCACGAACAGCAGCACGAGGGTGCCGATCGCGACCAGGATCTTCTGCTGCATCGGCTGGTGGGCCAGCCAGGAATAGCGGTTTTTCGAGGCGGGCATACGTCTTCACAGGTCGAGGCCTGGCAGTCCTGCCAGGCCGGGGCGGTTCCCTTCAGGGTATCCGCAGTTTTGTGAAGACGATAGCTGACTTAAAGACGGTTGGCGGTGGTCCGCTGCCATGCCGGCGGGACGATGGTGCCGCGTCGAAGCGCCACGATCAGCAGCAGTGCGGAGCAGGCCGAACACACGATCAGCGCGACCACCGATGCCTCCGCACCGAACACGCCGCCGCTCAGCCAGTCCGGGCCGGTGCGGGTGGAGATCAACCAGCCGTGCGCTTCCGTGCCGGACACCGGGATGCCGAAAAATGTGCCTTGCATCACATTCCATGCCGCATGCAGGCCGATGCACGGCCATAGCGAACGGGTCACGTGATAGAGCAAGGCGAGCAGCACGCCGGCTTCGATGGCGATGGCGAGCGAACTCCACAGCGTGGCGCCGGGGTTGAAGATGTGCGCGGCACCGAAGAACAGTGCCGAGATGGCCAGTGCCCACCAGGTGCCAAGACCTTCTTCCACGGCACGAAAAAGCACGCCGCGCGTAATGATTTCTTCGGCGATGCCGGCGCCAAGGCCGGTGGTCAAGACCGCAGGCAACCAGTTCACGGCGGGGTTGGTGCCACTGACGTGATAACTGCCGGCAAGCCAGAGCACCAGTACCACCGTACTGATCATCAACGCACCCACCAGCAGTCCGGCCATGCCCAGCGTGGGGATGTCGCGTGCGGAGAGCTCTTGCATGCGACGACGTTCGATTGCCTTCACCAGGATGGTGTAGGCCACCAACGCAGGAACTACCCGCATCAGCATATTGCCGATGGCATGCGAGAGCGGCGAGACGCCCGGCGCCATGAGGCCCGTGACACTGATGCCAACGGACGTCAGCTTGAACATCGCGACAAGAAGCGCCACGAAGAACACGATGCGACCCATCGGCGAGAACACCACCCAGCGTTGCCATGGTGTGGCAGTGGCGGGCGTGATGAAGGCGATCTGTGCGGCTGGCATGCGTGTCATCCCCCTGCTGGAGTGGGGAGGGTAGCAGCCGGGCGAGGGCTTGTTACAGGGTCATGCGTCGGTCGCAGACAAGTGCGCTCCCACAGGAGCGGTCGTCCGCAGGACTCCTCACCCTTGTGGGAGCGCACTCGTGCGCGACACGCCCTTACAGCTCGAGCGACGTCGCATGCTCGCGCGTGGCGGAGAAGCGCACCGCAGGCGAGCGCTCCTGCGCCAGCTGCAGGTTCACCCGTGACGGCGCCAGGTAGACCAGCTCGCCGGCCGCATCGATGGCCAGGTTGTTGGCGTTCTTCTCGCGGAATTCCTCGAGCTTCTTGGCGTCGTCGCAATGGATCCAGCGCGCGGTGGCCACGGTGACCGGTTCGAAGCTGGCATCCACGCCGTATTCGTCCTTCAGGCGATAGGCCACCACGTCGAACTGCAGCACGCCCACCGCGCCCAGGATCAGGTCGTTGCTCATCAGCGGACGGAAGAACTGCGTGGCGCCTTCCTCGGACAACTGCGCCAGGCCCTTCTGCAGCGCCTTCATCTTCAGCGGATCGCGCAGGCGCGCACGGCGGAACAACTCCGGCGCGAAGTTGGGAATGCCGGTGAAGCTGACCATCTCGCCTTCGCTGAAGGTGTCGCCGATGCCGATGGTGCCGTGGTTGTGCAGGCCGATCACGTCGCCGGGATAGGCGCTCTCGACGATCTCGCGGTCGCTCGCCATGAAGGTCAGCGCGTTGGCGATGCGCACGTCCTTGCCGGTGCGGGTCTGCACCATCTTCATGCCGGCGTTGTAGGTGCCCGAGCAGACGCGCATGAAGGCGATACGGTCGCGGTGCGCCGGGTCCATGTTCGCCTGGATCTTGAACACGAAGCCGGTAAGCGCCGTTTCATCCGGCTTCACCTCGCGGGTGAGCGTGGCGCGCGAGCGGGGCGAAGGCGCGTGCTCGACAAAGAAATCCAGCAGCAGTTGCACGCCGAAATTGTTCACGGCTGAGCCGAAGAACACCGGCGTGAGCTTGCCGGCGAGATACTGTTCGAGGTCGAACGGATGCGAGGCGCCCTGCACCAGTTCCAGTTCGTCGCGCAGTTCCGACAGCGCTTCGGCGCCGATCATCGCTTCCAGCCCCGGTGCATCGAGGCCCTTGAAGATGGTCGAATCCTGGCGGGTGAAGTTCTTGCCCTGCTCGAACACATGCACTTCGTCGAGCAGCAGGTGATACACGCCCTTCAGGCGCTTGCCCATGCCGATCGGCCAGGTCAGCGGCGCGCAGGCGATGCCGAGCACCGATTCCACTTCGTCCAGCAGTTCGATCGGCGAGCGGCCTTCGCGGTCGAGCTTGTTGATGAAGGTCATGATCGGCGTATCGCGCAGGCGGCACACCTCCATCAGCTTGATCGTGCGCTCTTCCACGCCCTTGGCGCAGTCGATCACCATCAGCGCCGAGTCCACCGCGGTGAGCACGCGGTAGGTGTCTTCGGAGAAGTCCGCGTGGCCCGGCGTGTCGAGCAGGTTGACGATGCGCCCTTCATACGGGAACTGCATCACCGAGGAGGTCACCGAGATGCCGCGCTCCTTTTCCAGCGCCATCCAGTCGGAGGTGGCGTGGCGGGCGGCCTTGCGGCCCTTCACCGAGCCGGCCATCTGGATCGCACCGCCGAACAGCAGCAGCTTTTCGGTCAGCGTGGTCTTGCCCGCGTCAGGATGGCTGACGATGGCGAAGGTGCGGCGGCGGCGGGTTTCGGTGAGATGGGCGGACATTGAGGCGAGTCGGCAGGAAGACTAGCCGCCAATGATAGCGTGGAACGGCCTGCCGGCCGGGCGGGGCGGCAGCGGGGCCAGCTTTCCAGGGGCCGGCAACCCGCCGGCAGGCGGGACTGGCGCTCAATTCTGCGCCAGCGGCTCCAGTACCAGCGAGGCCGGCACGGTCTCCGGCCGACCCATCTGGCGCAACCAGCGGTAGTGCGAAGCGAGGCCGGCGCCAAACGAGGCGTTGGCGTGGTAGGGCACGCCGTATTCGCGGCAGGCCGCCTCGACGATCGGGGAGATGGCCGGGTAATGGATATGGCTGATGCGCGGGAACAGATGGTGTTCCACCTGGAAATTCAGCCCGCCCACCAGCCAGGTGATCATCCGGCTGTCGCGCGAGAAGTTCGCGGTGGTCTCCAGCTGATGGATCGCCCACGGTGTGTTCATGCGCCCCGGCTCGCTCGGCGTGGGGAATTCGGTTTCTTCGACCGCGTGCGCCAACTGGAACACCAGTGCCAGCTGCAGGCCTGTCAGCACGGCGATCACGGCGTAAAAGAGCAACACCGTGCCGATCGAATGAAACAGCAACGGCAGGCCCAGAGCCAGCGTGAGGAATACCAGCTTGCCGACGACGAAGACGGCCAGATCCTTGCCGCGCGGCCGCGGAAAGCGGCGCTTGCCGATGCTGCCGGTGATCACGTCGCGGAAATCGTCATGCAGGTGCCAGCTCACCACGGTCAGGCCATAGAGCGCCCACAGATAGATGTGCTGCCAGCGGTGATGCCAATAGTGCTTTTGTTGCGGCGCGAATCGCGCCAGCGCACCGAGGTTGATGTCGCTGTCGTAGCCGTCGATATTGGTATGGGTGTGGTGGAAATGCGCATGCTTCCAGTGCCACACATACGAGCTGCCGCCGACCAGATCGAGCGTCATGGCCATGCACTTGTTGAGCCAGCGGCGCTCCGAAAAAGCCTGATGGCCGGCATCGTGCTGGATGTTGAAGCCGATCTGCGCAGTCGCCACGGCCAGCACGATGCTCAGCAGCAGCCCTTGCCACCAGGCAGTCGCGAAAAACACCAGCAACACATACGACGCCACAAAGGTCGCCAGGATGATCGCGGTCTTCAGGTAAAGACGCGCACTGTCCCGCTGCTTCAGCCCGCTGTGCTTGAAATAAGCCTCCACGCGCCGTCGCAACTCACGCTGAAACACGTTGTCGCCGTTGAACTTGAGCCGATCGGTGGAAGCATCCGCATGCGGGGATCGAGCGGCTTGCGCCGTTCGATGGGAAGACTCAGGGGACATGCCGGGCACTCGGGGGTAAGTGCCTGCATGCTAACGGAAACACCGTAACAGGTTGTTGTAGGCGTCCGCGGATCTAGCCGAGGGTCAGCAGATCCTCGTAAAAAGCGCCGTACGCTTCGGTCGGGTGAGCGATCTGGATTTCCAGGATCCACAGGCCATCGGCCGGACGCTCGCCGTACTCGCCCAGGTCGCCCGCCTTGTGCACCGCATGGGGAAAGTCGCTGACGCGATGCCCCTTGATCTCATGGTTGAGGCGCCAGCCCATGGCCTGGGCCTGCTGCTCGGCGAACGCATACAGCGCCTCGCCGCTCAGGCCCTCGCGATGCCAGGCATTCGCGGTGAAGTGGAAGAGTTCGCGGGCGGCCTCGGCGCAGGCCTGCTGCTGGGGTGCGTGGCCAATCACGAAGGTGTCGCCGACATCGCCTTCGTGGCCTTCGAACACCAGCCCGAGGTCGATGAAGTAGATGTCGTTCTCGCCCAGCCTGACCGGCTCGGAGCGCTCGCGGTAGGTCTTGGTGGTGTTGCTGCCGATGCGGATGATCACCGGGTGCCACAGCCGCTCCATGCCCAGCGCGGCGAACACCTCGGCGGCTTCGGCCTTCGCCTCGTCTTCGCTGATTCCCGGGCGCATGCGCTCGCGGATGCCGTGCAGGGCGGCCCAGCTGCGCTCGCGTGCATGCAGCATGTGTTGGCGGTCGAAGCGGTCGCCGACCGCTTCCTGGTGAATGGTGTTCATGTGCGGACGAAGCGACTCAGGAAAGCAGGACCAGGACCAGGCCGATCAGCGCAGGCAGCGCCTGCACCCACAGCACCTTGCGGCTGGCGGTGAAGCCGCCGTACAGCCCGGCCAGCAGCACGCAGACCAGGAAGAACACCACGATAGGCCGTCCGGCCACGCCCTGCCACAAGCCCCAGAACAGGCCGGCGGCGAGGAAGCCGTTGTACAGGCCCTGGTTGGCTGCGAGCACCTTCGATTGCTGGGCGAACTCCTCGCTCAGGCCGAACGCGCGGCGGCCTGAGGGCTTGGTCCACAGGAACATCTCCAGCACCAGGAACCAGACGTGGAGCAGGGCGACGAGGGCGACAACGAGATGGGCGGCGACGTACATCGGCGGCGGCTGGCGGCAAGAGAGGCGGGCAGTGTTGCAGCCCCCGTGCGACGGGGCAATGCGCAGCTAACACTTCCGGCCAATGGGCGCGGTTCCGGGCGGGGCGTAGGGTCGAACGGCTGGGTCCGAAAGAACGGATCGCCCGCACGGCAGGGACGTCACACCAGGGGAGAGTCTGACCTGGTCATTCCTATCTCTGGGAGTCATGCCATGAACAAACCACTCTGCGCAGGCCTGTGCCTGCTTCTGATGCTTCCGCTTGCCGCACTGGCCGATGGGCCGTTCGACGGCACCTGGAAGGTCGACATGAGCAAGGTGCAGATGCCCAAGAAGCCCGACGTGCTTCTGCTCAAGGACGGCATGTACGACTGCAAGACCTGCGTGCCGCCGGTGAGCGTCAAGGCCGATGGGCAGGATCACGCGGTCAGCGGGCATCCGTACCTCGATTCGATCGCCGTGCAGGTGGTGGATGCGCACACCGTCAAGGAAACCGACAAGAAGGGCGGCAAGGTCGTCGCCACCTCGACCACCACCGTGGCGCCCGACGGCAAGATGGCGAAGGTCGATTTCAGCGACAGCAGCAACTCCAGCGGCGCGCCGGTCACCGGCAGTGCCGAGCTCAAACAGGTGGCTGCCGGTCCGGCCGGTGCGCATGCGATATCGGGCTCCTGGCTCACCGCCAGCATGGCCAACATGTCCGACAACGCCACCGAGATCACCTTCAAGGAAGAGGGCGGCACGCTCAACATGAGCGCGCCGACGGGTCAGTCTTATGCCGCGAAGCTGGACGGCACCGAGGCGCCGTACAAGGGCGACCCCGGCATCAACAGCGTGACGGTGAAGAAGACCGGCGCGCATTCGATGGTGGAAACGGACAAGCGCGACGGCAAGGTCGTGGCCGTGCTTACCTCCACCGTATCGGCGGATGGAAAAACGATGGACGTCCATTTCGACGACAAGCTTCGCAATCGAACCATGCAATTTGTCGCGGTTAAGCAGTGATGTCGACCTTCGTGCCCGGGCCCAGGCCAGCCCGGGCACGGGTTTTTGGGTGGTTGCAGCTGTAACAGTCGTTTTTCGTCGAAAAATGTCGATGGCTAGATGCATAGACGTTTAGACGTCTATTGACACGATGGCTTGCGGTCGTTAGATTCCCCTTTACTCATCGAGACCGGCGGAGGGACAGGCCCTTTGAAGCCGGGGCAACCTGCGGAACCCTTCCGCGACGGTGCCAATTCCTGCGGCAGCGCTTCGGGCGCAAGCCGCGAGATGAGGGCAAACCAGCACCACCGCGCCTCGCGCCGGTCGTGCCTTGCTCTCCCCTCCGGTCCGCAGGTCGATGCCGACCGGAGAAGAGCCAGATGTCCAGCCAGCCGCAACCCATCCCGCCCGCCGTGCCCGCTTCCGCCGCGGTCATCGGCAGCATGCGGCCGGACCTCACCACCCAGCGCTGCAGCCGCCGTGTGCTGATCCGCCCCAAGTACGGCAGCGCGCCGTGCGAGCTGGAAGTGAGCTACCTGTGGTGCGGCGCGCCGGACGCGCCCACGGTCATCGTGCAGGGCGGCATCTCGGCCACCCGCGACGTGGTGACGCTGGATGGCGAAGCCTCCGCCGGCTGGTGGCAGGCCCAGGTGGGCGCCGGTCAGCCGCTGGACCTTGACCGCTTCCGTGTGCTTTCGATCGACTGGATCACCCCGGCCGACCTCGAGGGCGTGCAGGCGGTGTCCAGCGAAGACCAGGCCGACGCACTCGCCGCCTTGGTGGAAGCGTTGGGCATCGGCCGCGTGCACGCCTTCATCGGTTCGTCCTATGGCGCGATGGTGGCGCTGGCCTTCGCGGCCCGTCATCCCTATGCGCTGGGTCGCCTGGTGTTGCTGGCGGGCGCGCATCGCCCGCACCCGCTGGCCACGGCGCAGCGCTCGGTCCAGCGCGGCATCGTGCGGCTGGGGCAGGCCAGCGGCCAATCCGATCAGGCGCTGGCGCTGGCCCGCCAGCTGGCCATGACCACCTATCGCGGCAGCGAGGAATTCGCCCGGCGCTTCACGGCCGCGCCGGAATATCGCGACGGCCGCTTCCATTTCCCGGTCGAGGACTATCTCGAACATGCCGGTCGCCGCTTCGTCGAGCGTTTCGACGTCGAGCGCTTCCTTGCCTTGTCCGAGTCCATCGACCTGCACGACGTGACGCCGGAGCAGGTGGCCGCGCCCGCCACACTGATCGGCTTCCCGTCCGACCGGCTGGTGCCGCTGGCCGACCTGTGCGAACTGCAGCGTCGCCTGCATGGCCCGGCCACGCTCGAAGTGGTCGAGTCGCCCTACGGCCACGACGCCTTCCTCAAGGAAACCGACCGCCTCGCGCCGCTGCTGCGCGACGCGCTGGCCGGTTGTTGACCCGATTCATAAGCATCACGCACGGAGATTTGAGCATGAGCGACACCCCCAGCCCCTTCACCCGCGCCGTGCGCGCCGGCATCGAATCGGACACCCAGCACGGCGCCGTGGTGCCGCCGCTGCATCTGTCCACCAACTATGCGTTCACCGGGCTGGGCGGCAAGCGTGCCTACGACTATTCGCGCAGCGGCAATCCCACGCGCGATCTGCTCGGCGATGCATTGGCCGAGTTGGAGCAGGGCGCGGGCGCCGTGGTGACGGCTAGCGGCATGGCGGCGGTGGCGCTGGCGCTGGAACTGGTGCCGGCCGGATCACTGGTGCTGGCCGCGCACGATTGCTATGGCGGTACCTGGCGCCTGCTCGATGCGTGGGCGAAGAAGGGCCGCTTCCAGGTGAAGTTCGTCGACCTCACCCATGCCCACACGCTGGCCGAAGGCCTCGCGCTGAAGCCGTCGCTGGTATGGGTGGAGACGCCCTCCAATCCGCTGCTGCGCATCACCGACATCCGTCACGTGGCGCAGGCGGCTCACGCGGTGGGCGCGCTGGTGGTGGTGGACAACACCTTCCTCTCGCCGGCCCTGCAGCAACCGCTGGCCCTGGGCGCCGACGTGGTGGTGCACTCGACCACCAAGTACATCAACGGCCATAGCGATGTAGTGGGTGGCGCCGTGGTGGCGCGCGATGCAGCCGTCGCCGAACAGTTGAAGTGGTGGGGCAACTGCAACGGTCTTACCGGCGCGCCGTTCGACAGCTTCCTCACCCTGCGCGGCCTGCGTACCTTGAACGTGCGCCTGCGCCAGCATCAGGAAAATGCCGTGCGCATCGCCGAACGTCTGGACGGCCATGCGGCAGTTCACAAGGTGTATTACCCCGGCCTCGAAAACCATGTCGGCCACGCGCTCGCTGCGCGTCAGCAGCAGGGTTTTGGCGCCATGCTGAGCTTCGAGCTGGAAGGTAGTGAAGATCAGGTGGCGGCCTTCGTCGATGGCCTGCATTACTTCTCGCTGGCCGAGTCGCTCGGTGGCGTGGAAAGCCTGGTGGCACATCCCGCCTCGATGACGCATGCCTCGATGGCGCCCGAAGCCCGTCGCGCGGCCGGCATTGCCGACACGCTGCTGCGCCTGTCGGTGGGCATCGAAGATGGCGACGATCTGCTGCGCGACCTGGACGCGGCACTGCTGCGCGCCGAAGCCGTCAGCCAAGGCAAACGCCGGGTGCTTGCATGAGTGCGGTGCTGGCGGACACGGCGGGCGCATCGCAAGCGCGGACGTCGCCCACCATTGCTGCCGTACTGCTCGGCACCGGCGTGGTCGGTGGCGCCTTTCTCAAGCTGCTCAACACGCCGGCGGCGGCATCGATCCGGCTGGTGGGCGCGGCCAACTCGCGCCGCCAGCAGACGCAGGCCGAACCGCTGGCCGACCGCGCCTTGCGCGAAAAGCTGAAGACGCACGGCGACGCACGCAACGACATCGCGCTGCTCGACGCGCTCGATGCGAACGATGCGCCGCTGAAGGTGATCATCGACGCCACCGCGTGCGGCACGCTCGCCTCGCGTCATGCCGAGTGGCTGGCGCGCGGCTATCACGTGGTGACGGCCAACAAGTCGCTCGCTGGTGGCGATCTGCCGGGTTGGCGCGCGCTGCAGGCGGCGCTGGCGCAGGGCGGTCGCTATGGCGATTCGGCGACCGTGGGCGCCGGCCTGCCGGTGATCTCCACCTTGCGCCGCCTGCGCCATTGCGGCGACGCGCTGCTCACCCTGGAGGGCGTGTTTTCCGGCTCGCTGTCGTATCTGTTCAACCACTACGACGGCAGCCAGCCGTTCTCCGCACTGCTGCGCCGGGCACGCGAGCTGGGTTATACCGAGCCCGATCCCCGCAGCGATCTGTCCGGTGAAGACGTCGCGCGCAAGCTGCTGATCCTCGCGCGCTGCGCGGGCTTTGCGCTGCGCCCCGATGAAGTGGAAGTGGAGAGCCTGGTGCCGGAAAGCCTGCGCTCGCTCGACGTGGAGAGCTTTCTTTCGCGCCTGGAAGAACTCGATGAACCGCTTGCCGCACGCTTTGCCGAAGCGAAGTCGCGCGGCGGCGCGCTACGCTTTCTTGCCCGCCTCAACCAGCGTGGCCGCGCACGCGTGGGCCTCGTCGAAGTACCGGCCAATCATCCCGCCACGCGCCTCTACGGCACCGACAACCACTTCGCGCTCAGCACGACGCGTTACAACACGCAGCCGCTGGTGATCCAGGGGCCGGGTGCGGGGCCGGAAGTGACGGCGCAGGCGTTGCTGGGGGATGTGCTGGCGCTGGTTTGACTTTGTCGCAGGGTGTGTCGCGCGCAAGCGCGCTCCCACAAGGGTGACGCAACATTGTGGGAGCGCGCTTGCGCGCGACTGGCCTGCCGAATTGCCCCAATAAAAAAACGCGCGGTGATGAGCCGCGCGTTTTCATGACCTGCCGGTGGTGATCAGTCGTGCCGGTGCGGATTGGCTTCCGCTTCCTCGACCGACGGCGTGCGCCAGCCGGACTTCACGCCCCACACGTAGAACACCAGTCCAACCACGGCGACCACGGCAAGGTCCAGGCCGTAGCTGAGGTAGCCCAGGCCGCCGAAATCGGTGCTGCCCGCATACGAGACCAGCGCCAGCGTCGGCAGATAGAAGATCAGCCACCACGCGCCCTTCAGCTGGCGGCCGAAGTCGTGCCACTTCACCTTGGCCTGGTAATACAGGTACACCGGCAGCGCCACGACCATCAGCAGGATGATCTCGCCGGTGAGCGGCCAGCGTGCCCAGTACAACAGCTCGGTCGCCATGATGAAGGCGACGCCGGCCAGGATCGGCAAGCCGGCGATGCGCAGCGGACGATGCAGGTTCGGCGCGGTGCGGCGCAGCGTCATCGCGCTGACCGGGCCGGTGAGATACGAAATGATGGTCGCCACCGAGATCACCGCGGCCAGCGTGCCCCAGCCGCGGAACTTGAACAGGAACAGGTAGGAAACGGCGAGGTTGAACCACATCGCCGGACGCGGCACGCCCCACTTGGCGTGCACGTTGCCGAGGATCTTCGGCAACGTGCCGTTGCGCTCCATGCCGTAGATCATGCGCGCGGTGGTGGCGGTGTAGGTCATGCCGGTGCCGCTGGGGCTGATGAACGCATCCACGTACAGCAGCATGGCCAGCCAATGCAGATTGACGATGATGGCCAGCTCGGCGAACGGCGAGCGGAAATCGATGCCGTGCCAGCCGGCCTTGGCCAGCATGTCCGGCGGCACCGAACCCAGGTAGGCCACCTGCAGGATGATGTAGACCACGGTCGCCAGCAGGATCGAGCCGATCACCGCGAACGGAATGCTCTTGCCGGGATTGCGCGCTTCGCCCGCCAGATTCACCGGACTTTGAAAACCGTTGAAGCTGAAGACGATGCCCGCCGTGGCCACCGCGGTAAGCACCGCCGCAAAGTCGATGGCATGCGCATCGCCGTGCACGCCGACCGAGAAGTTCTCGCTGTGGAAACCGCTGGCGATCAGGGCCAGGCCGGTGGCGGCCGGCACCACCAGCTTGAACACGGTGATCAGCGTGTTGGAGCGCGCGAACAGCTTCACGCTCCAGAAGTTGACCAGGAAGTAGATCAGCACCAGCACGGCAGCGATGTACAGGCCGGGCAAGGTCAGCTCGCCATGGCCGTCGGGCATGTGCACATAGAGATCCTGTGCCCACTTCCACGGCCACGAGGCCATGTACTGCACCGAAGCTTCCGCTTCCACCGGAATCACCGAGACGATCGCGATCCAGTTGGCCCATGCGCCGATGAAGCCCACCAGCGAACCGTGCGAATAGTGGCTGTAGCGCACCATGCCGCCGGACTCGGGAAACATGGCGCCCAGTTCGGCATAGGTCAGCGCGATGGTCATGATGATGGCGGCGCCGAGCACCCAGGCCCAGACGGCGCCTGGACCGGCGAGGCCCGCCGCGCGCCATGCGCCAAACAGCCAGCCGGAGCCGATGATCGAGCCCAGGCCGGTGAGCATCAGGGCGAACGGGCCGACGTCGCGGCGAATGGAGGATTGAGACATGCAGGTCCCCAGGTCAGTGAATCGGCGGGCCGCCTCCCGGGCGACACCATGGCGGCCGCCCCTGGGGGCGACACAAGGGGCGGATAATGACAGACCGGTCAGGGAACTGTCAGCCCGCCCGGGCGCGCGGGCCGTGGCGCAGCGCAACAGCCAGATCATTGAATCGACGGCTGAAACGGTGTGCCGGGCGATCCGGCTCGCTCTGGCGTCTGGCAAATTGGCGTGGGCGAGGCGGACCGCTAGTATCGAGACTTCCCCACAATGGGTGGCGCAGCATGATCCGTGCGACGTGGCTGGTGCTGATGGCGGCGTTTTCGATGGCCGCGAGTGCGGCATCGGGCGATGCGACCCGTGAGGCGTTGACCAAGCGCGCCCAGGCGGGCGACACGCAGGCGCAAGTGGCGTTGGGGCGCTCCCTGCAGGATGACGGGGTGGCCGCCGACAAGGCGGCAGGCACCGAGTGGTACCGCAAGGCCGCCATGGCGGGCAGCGCGGAAGGTGCGTGGATGCTGGGTTCGGCCACCATGGCCGGCGTGGGTGTGGCGCGCGACGTCCCCGCGGGCATCGACTGGATGCGCAAGAGCGTCGGCATCGATCAGAACGCCGATCACATGGCCGTGTTGGCGGTGGCGCTGCTGGCCACGGGCAGCACGCAGGAAGCCCTGCAATGGGCGCAGAAAGCCTCCGACAAGGGTTCGGCCAAGGCCATGGAAGTGCTGGCGATGGCGCGCCTGTCGGGCGAGATGGGCTTGCCCAAGGATGTCCCTCTGGCCGAGAAACTGCTCACGGCGGCGGCACAGAAAGGCGATCCCGATGCCCAGCTGTCATTGGGCCAGTTCTACGTGAGCGGCCTGTTCGGTCGCCAGGACACGGCTGTCGGCCTGCGCTGGCTGCAGGCTGCGGTCGATGGCGGCAGCGCGAAAGCCGCGGGCACGCTCGCGTATTTCCTCATCACCGGCAAACAGGGCGTGACCGTGGATGGCGCACGCGGCGTGGTGTTGGCACGCAAGGCGATCGCGAGCAACGAGATGCTGGGCCACTACGCGATGGGCGTGGCCTACGTGCTGGGCACCGGTATCGCGGAGAACCCGTCCGAAGGCTGGTACGAGATCTCGCTGGCGCAGCGCATGGACAGCCAGCAACAGCTCAAGTCGGCCGGCGACTATCTGGCCAAGGCATCGGCAAAACTTTCGCCCGCGCAATTGGCGCAGTTGAAGGCGAGGGTGGATGCAGCAGCGGGCAACAGCCCTTCTGACACATGAGCCGCTGAAACCCTGCATGGTTCGTGTGGGAGCGCACCCTGTGCGCGACAGCTACGGAGCGAGGCCGTCGCGATACTTCAGTCATACATGCGCGCGACCAGGACGCTCGGGTGTGCCGCTCCGTTGGGTCGCGCACAGGGTGCGCTCCTACAAGGCTGTCGTTAGTTCACGGCAACATCGCCGTGGCTGCCGTCAACACTCGATGACGTTCACCGCCAGGCCGCCGCGCGAGGTTTCCTTGTACTTGTCCTTCATGTCGCGGCCGGTGTCGCGCATGGTGGCGATCACCTTGTCCAGCGACACGCGGTGCTTGCCGTCGCTCTTGAGCGACATCCGGCTGGCGTTGATCGCCTTCACCGATGCCATCGCGTTGCGCTCGATGCAGGGAATCTGCACCAGGCCGCCGATCGGGTCGCAGGTGAGGCCGAGGTTGTGTTCCATGCCGATCTCGGCGGCGTTCTCTACCTGCAGCACGTTGCCGCCGAGCGCGGCGGTCAGGCCGCCGGCGGCCATCGAGCAGGCCACGCCCACTTCGCCCTGGCAGCCCACTTCGGCACCGGAAATCGAGGCGTTTTCCTTGTAGAGGATGCCGATGGCGCCCGCCGTGAGCATGAAGTCGACGATGCCGTTTTCGTCCGACTTCGGGCAGAAGCGGTGGTAGTAGTGGAGCACCGCCGGCACGATGCCGGCCGCGCCATTGGTCGGCGCGGTGACCACGCGGCCGCCCGCGGCGTTTTCCTCGTTCACGGCGAGCGCGTAGAGGTTCACCCAGTCGAGGATGGTCAGCGGATCCTTCAGCGCGGCTTCCGGCTGCGAACGCAAATCATCGGCCATCTGCGGCGCGCGACGCGCCACCTTCAGTCCGCCCGGCAGCACGCCCGGCGAACGCAGACCGCGGTTGACGCAGTCCTGCATGGCCTTCCAGATGGTGAGCAGGCCGGCGCGCGTTTCCGCCTCGCTGCGCCACACCTTTTCGTTTTCCAGCATCAGTTGCGCGATGGTGAGGTGGTTTTTCTCGCACAGGGCCAGCAACTCATCGCCCGAGGAAAACGGATACGGCTGCTCGGTGGTGTCGGCAACGATGCGGTCTTCGGCCGCCTCGTCGTGGTTCACCACGAAGCCGCCGCCCACGGAGTAGTAATCGCGCGTGGCCAGTTCGTGGCCCTCGGCATCGTACGCGGAGAAGCGCATGCCGTTGGTGTGGAACGGCAGCTTCTGGCGCTTGTTGAACACCAGGTCGCGCTTTTCCTCGAACTCGATCTCGTGCTTGCCCAGCACGCGCAGGCGATGCGTGGTGCGGATACGCTGCAGCGTCTCGGGAATGTGGTCGGGATCGACCGTATCCGGATGTGCGCCTTCAAAACCCAGTAGCACCGCCTTGTCGGTGCCGTGGCCGCGACCGGTCATCGCCAGCGAGCCATAGAGCTCCGCACGGATGCGCACCACGCGGTCCAGCACGCCTTTTTCTTCCAGCCAGCGTTCGGCGAACCGCGCCGCGGCGCGCATCGGGCCGACGGTATGCGAGGAAGACGGACCAATGCCGATCTTGAACAGGTCGAAAACGCTGACAGCCATTAGAGACACGCGAAGTGGGCGGGGATAACCGTACATTCTACGCGGGTGGCAGGAATTGCGTTTGTCGCGGCGCAGCGACGGCGGCGGGCCGCCCCGGGGAGCCTCTCGCCCCGCGTCGCCGCGCACGGTATCGTCCAGCCCCTATGCCGATGCGATACGTGCTCTACCAGCGGGACTATTGCCACCTGTGCGACCAGGCGCTGGCCGTGATGGCCGAGGCGCGCGCGCCCGATTTCGACAGCCTGTGGGTGGACGACGACGAGGCGCTCGAGGCGCGCTATGGCACCCGCGTGCCGGTGCTGCGGGACAGCGAGGATGGCCGCGAGATGGACTGGCCGTTCGATGCGGCGGCGGTGCGTGCCTTCGTCGGACCACCTTTGTAGGAGCGCACCCTGTGCGCGACCGCGGCCTCACACCTTCCGTCGGTCTGCGAGGCTGCGGTCGCGCACAGGGTGCGCTCCTACAGGGATAGATAGCGCAATTACTTGGCGGTCAACACCAGGTGCGCGTTGATCTTCACCTCGTTGGCGATCACCGACGTATCGGCGTAATCACCGCCGCCCACGCCGAAATCGAGGCGCTTCACGGTACCGGCGACATCCAGCGTGGCGCCCGTGCCCTGCGGCTTGAACGTCACGTTGAGGCTCGCCGGCTTGGTCACGCCGCGCAGGGTGAGGTTGCCGTCGGCAACGACTTGGGCGCCGTTCTGGCGGAAGCCGGTGGTGACGAAATGCGCCTTGGGAAACTTGGCGATGTTGAAGAAATCGGAGCCGGGCAGCGCGCCGTCGCGATCCTTGTCGCCGGTCTTGACGCTGGCGAGGTCGACCTCGACATCGAACTTGGACGTGGCCAGCTTGGCCGCGTCGTAGCTGATGGCCGCCGTCCACTGGCCGAACGAGCCATTGAAGGACTGGCCCTGGAAGCTGCCGCTGAAACCGAGTGTACTGCCGGCAGGCTGCACGGCGTAATCGGCCGCGCTGGCGAAGCCGGGCAGGGCGAAGGCAAGCAACAACGGTGCGGCGAGTTTGCGGGCAAAGCGGTTCATCGACGTTCTCCTTGAGAATTCGGGCGCACGCGGGCGAAGGGGAGCATGCGTCGCAACGTGTTGTCGCGATCGACCAGGTGATGCTTGATCGCACCGGCGATGTGCAGCACCAGCAACAGCACCAGGAACCAGAACAGGTATTCGTGCACGCCGTGCCAGAAATGTCCCGCGTCCGGATTGGCCTCGGTGAGCGCGGGCAGGTTGAACTGCTTGAAGTACTGCAGCGGCTTGCCGACGATGGAGTTGAACCACCAGCCGCTCAGCGGCAGCAGCGCGACCAGCGCGTACAGCGTGGTATGCACGCCGTGCGCAAGATAATGCTGCCAGCGCGGCGTGGGTTCGTCCTTGGGCGGGCGGTTCGCAAGACGCCACAGTACGCGCAACAGGAACAGCGCCAGCACGGTGAGGCCGATCGACTTGTGCAGCGCCAGCCAGTTGATCTTCTGCATCGGGCCATGGGCCAGGTCCATGCACAGGCCGAAGATGCCGTTGCCGATGA
Source organism: Dyella kyungheensis (assembly GCF_049913195.1). Classification (GTDB taxonomy): domain Bacteria; phylum Pseudomonadota; class Gammaproteobacteria; order Xanthomonadales; family Rhodanobacteraceae; genus Dyella; species Dyella kyungheensis. Next base: position 1,060,021 of record NZ_CP183983.1, read on the forward strand.
TCAATAACGCAATGGTCCAGTGAAAGAACTTGGCGACCGAACCCCAGCGGTGCTCGGTATTGCGAAAACTCATGGTGATTCCTTGTTGCCAGGGGCTGCGTCCTGCTCGATGGCTTCCAGTTCCAGCCACACGCTTACACCGTGGCCGATGGAGTTGGGCGTGGCGGTGATGCCGTAATCCTCGCGATTGAGCATCGCGGTACCCGAGAAACCCACCACGGTGTGCATGCCGTAGATGGTGGTGCCGTGCCGGTTGAAGGTGAACGGAACATCCACCGTATGTGTCACCCCGCGCAGCGTAAGGTTGCCATGCAGGACACCATGCGTGTCGTCCTTGCGTTCCACCGAAGTGCTGACGAAATGCGCGTAGCGGGATTTCTCGGCGTCGAGATAGGCAGGCTTGAGCACGGCGGCGTTCCACTCCGCATCGCCCATGTCCAGGCTGGCCAGGTCGATGTCCAGCTCGGTGGCGGACTGCGACCAGTCATCCGGATCGAAACGCAACCAGCCTTTCGCTATATGGAACCGTCCGAACGGACGCGAGAATCCATTGTGGTCGATGCTGAAGAGGATCTGGCTGTGCGTGGTGTCGTAGTGGTACGTGGCTGGCGCGGCCAGCGCTGAGGCCAGCGGCGCCAGGGCGCATAAAAGGGCGAACAGGAGGCGGCTGGGGCGGCGTGACCTAGGCATGGCCGGAAGTCTGGACGATCCGCTGGCAGGGCGCCAGCCGCCTGTCCGAAACGGATTGTTTCCCCACCGCTAACGTCATCGGCCGGTCACGCGACATCGACCGAAAGCCATGCTCGTTCCTGCACGGAGGGTCTGGCAATATCGGAAGATTCTGGGGGAAGTGCATGTTGCCGTCCTTGCTGCTCAGCGTTGTCCTGATCATGGGCGCGTCCGCGCCGGTGGCAGCGCCCGTGCCTGCGTTGCCGACGACCGCGGCGGCAACGCTGCCGGCTGCCGACAACGCCGCCCTAGCCACGCCGCAATTCCGCCGCTTCGGCACGGCCGAGGGCTTGCCGAGCAGCAGCGTCTACACCGTGGTGCAGGCGCCGGATGGCTCGATGTGGTTCGGCACCAAGAGCGGCATCGCGCGCTACGACGGGGTGAACTTCAAGGTCTTCCGCCACGTGGCAGGCGATCCCCAATCCTTGTTCAACAACGGCATTTCGGCGCTGATGTTCGATCGCGCCGGCCGCCTGTGGGCGGCGGGACTGGAGGCCGGGCTCAACCGTTACGACGATCGCTCGGGCAGCTTCCGCCATTGGGGACACGACCCCAACGATCCGGCCAGCATGGTCAGCGACAAGGCCTGGTCGATCGCACAAACCGGCGACGGCGCGATCTGGGTCGGCACGGCGCTGGGCCTGGACCGCATGCGCAGCGATGGACGCGGCTTCGACCATGTGCGGGTGATGGGCAACACGCCCGAGGCGCTGGGTACGGTGGGTTCGCTCTACGTGGACGCGCGCGGCCAGTTGTGGGTGGGCAGCGACAACGGCGTGTTCCGCCGCGACGCCGCGGGCGAATTTCACCCGATCGTCGAATCGCAAGGAAAATCGCTCGATGCATGGCGTATCGAAGGCGACGGCGACGAGATCCGCGTGGCGTCCTCGCATGGCCTCTTTGTGGTCGGCAGCGACGACGTGGCGCGCCAACTCGGTCGCAACGAGTTGCCCGATACCAATATCCTGAGCAGCGTGCGCGATCGCGCAGGCCGTTTGTGGGTGGGTACGCAGCAGGGACTCTTCCTCCAGGAAACCCATGGCGCCCGCATCGAGGCGGTGACCAACCAGCCGGTGCTGTACGGCAATCTGCCGGGCACCTGGGTGTGGCATATCCGCCCGGACAGCGAAGGCGGTTTGTGGATCGCGCTGCTCGATGGCGGCGTGGGTTACCTGGCGCCGGGCTGGGACAGCGTCAGCCGCTTCACGCATATTCCCGACGACGACAACAGCTTGCGCGACTCGGTGGCGTACGCCGTGGCGCGCAGCCGCAACGGCAGCATCTGGGTGGGCGAACGCGGCGGACGGGTCGACCGGCTATGGCCGGCCACCGGCAAAGTGGAACACATGATTTCGGGCCTGCGCGGCGACGTGCTGGGCCTGACCGAAGATGCGCAATCGCGTCTGTGGGTCACCGTGCAGGGTGGGCTGTTCCGCTACGCCGACGGCAAGCTGGATGCGGTGGACGGCTATCCGCATGGGCTGAAACATCCGCTCGAGATCGAAGTGGGTCCCGACGGCAAGCTCTACGCGCGCAGCTTCGGCGAAGGCCTGTTCCGCGTGGACCAGGACACGCTCGCCGTCACGCCGGTATTCGTGCAGCCCGCGCAGGAGAGGGCGCGCTGGGGCAGCCAGCTCACGCTCAAGAACGGCACGTTCTGGTACGCCAGCGACGGCGGCATGTTGCGGCTCGATCGCACGCACGATCATTTCGAGCCCGTGCCCGGCGTCGACAATCGCCAGGCCGTCGACGCGTTCGACTTCACCGACGACGGCCTGTGGATGGCGCGTCCCGATGGCCTGGAGCATTACCACTACGACGGCGACGGCCTGGCACTCGATCGCAAGATCGACGCCACACGGGGTTGGCCATCCATCAACGTGGTCGATCTGGCCGTCGACCAGCATCAACGCCTGTGGATCTTCGGTCGCGACGGTTTGTGGCGCTTCGACGTCGCCACCGGTGCGTTCCGCCAGCTGGGCCTGCAGGATGGTTTGAGCAATGGCGAATTCCTGCGCGGCTTCAGCCGCATGGACGACGGCATGATCTACTCGCCCACCCTGGGCGGCGTGATGGGCTTCAATCCGAATCGACTGTTGCGCTCCACCGAACCGCCGCGCCTCGCGCTCACCCGCATCAGTGTGCGACGCGAGGGAGCGCTGCACGAGCTGCCCGTGCCTGCCGGCGGACACCTGTCCATCGGCTGGCGCGATTCGGGCCTGACGGTGGATACGCGGGTGTTCTCCTATGTCGATCCTGCCGCGAACCGCTATCGGTTCCGCCTGGCCGGACTCGACAACGGCTGGGTGGATACGGGTGGTCATGGCGAGCGCGATCTCACCGGCTTGCCGCGCGGCGACTACACGCTGGAGGTGATGGCTGCGGGCGCGGACGGCGTCTGGACGCAGTTGCCGCAGCCGCTGCAGATCCACGTGCAGGCGCCGCCATGGGCACGCTGGTGGGCGTGGTGTGCCTACGTCCTGCTGGCGGCGTTGTTCGCCTGGCTGGCCTTGCAGGCATGGCGCCGCAGGCTCGCCGAGCGACATCAGATCCAGCTGGCGGAACAGCGCAGTCGCCTGGCCGAGCAGGCCAGCGCAGCCAAGACGCAATTCCTGGCCACGCTCAGCCACGAGATCCGCACGCCGATGACCGGCGTGATGGGCATGGCCGAACTCCTGCTCAGCACGCCGCTCAGCCGCGCCCAGCGCGACTACGCCGAGGCCATGCAGCGCTCCGGCGGCATGCTGCTCAAGCTGGTCAACGATGCGCTGGATCTGGCGCGCATCGAAGCGGGCAAGCTGGAACTGGACAACGCGCCGTTCGACCCGCGCACGCTGATCGAGGACGTGGCGAAACTGGAACTGGGGCAGGCGCGCGCGAAGGGCTTGCGCTTCGACCTGGACCTGCCGGCCGATCTGCCCGCACGCATGGTCGGCGATGCGCTGCGCATCAAGCAGGTGTTGCTCAACCTGGCCAACAATGCGTTGAAGTTCACCGAGCGGGGCGGGGTGATCCTGCGCGTGCGCCGCACCGACGACGGCTTGCGCTTCAGCGTGATCGATACCGGTCCCGGCATTCCCGAAGCGAGCCAGGCGCGGTTGTTCCAGCGCTTCGAGCAGGTCACCGGTCCGCAGCGGAGCGCGGGAAGTGGTCTGGGTCTTGCCATCTGCCGCGAACTGGTCGCGATGATGGGCGGCAGCGTCGAGCTGGAATCGAAGCTGGCCTTTGGCAGCACGTTTCACGTACGCCTGCCGTTGCCGGTGACCCAGGAACCCGTCGCCGCGGCAGCGCAGCGCGGCCATGACATCGAGGCGCATCCGCTGCGGATTCTGCTGGTGGAGGACGATGCCATCGTCGCTGCCGTGATATCGGGTCTGCTCGAGCGCGCGGGGCACGAAGTGCGCTACGTCGGCAATGGCCTGGCGGCGCTCGCGGAGCTGGCACAACAGGCGTGCGATGTGATCCTGCTGGATCTGGACCTGCCCGGCATCGACGGCTTCCAGATCGCCCGCCTGATCCGCCAGCGCGAGGAAGCCGGTCAGCGCGTCCCCATCATCGCGATCACCGCGCGTTCGGGTGGCGACGAGGAAGCACGTGCGCGCGAGGCGGGCATGGATGGCTTCCTGCGCAAGCCGCTCTCCGGCGAGCAGCTGGAGGATGTGATCAACGCGCAGCTGGCTGCGTCGCAGATGTCTGTGGGCGGCTGAGCTGTTGCTCGTTCTTTTGTGGGAGCGCACTTGTGCGCGACAGCCACGCCTGGATGTACCGCTCCGTTGGCTTGTCGCGCACAAGTGCGCTCCCACAGAAAAGCGTATACGTTCCCGCTAGCACGCGCCCCTCACCCCGGCCCTATCCCCGGAGGGGAGAGGGAGAAGTGAGGTGGAACGCTCACATATCGTGCTTGGTCACATCGAAGCCGCGACGCTTGTACTCCGTCCAACGCGTCCGCGAGCCTTCACGCTCCGCAGGATCAGCCGCCACCACTTCCAGCACGCGGTCGTAGTGACCGGAAGCGCACTCCTCGCGCAGGTTGATCACCATCGGGCGATCAGGCGTCTCCACGCCGGGCGGCACGATCAACACCGCATTGATGTGATCGTCGTCATCGCCCGCCAGCTGGTGCGTGATGAAGCCGTCTTCGTCGAACTCCCACAACAACGCCTCGATCGCTTCCGCCTGCGCAAAATCGCGCGCAAGCACCAGCGTCGGCTGCTGCGCGGCATAGGCGCGCTTGGCCAGTTCGCATACCAGCAACAGCGGTTGCTCGCGGAACCGCGGCTTGTCGATGAGATAGAAGTCGGCGCGAGGCATGGCGAGGCCTTTTTTTTATTTCGTCATTCCGGCCTCGCCCCTTTTATGGGGCGCGCCGGAATGACGGCGAGGGTGATGGTTACGCGGCAGCGCGGTCGATCAGCCACTGCACCAGCAGCGACACCGGACGGCCGGTGCCGAGGCCCTTGCGGCCCTCGTCCCACGCGGTGCCGGCGATGTCCAGGTGAGCCCAGCGCTGGCCTTCGGTGAAGCGCGCCAGGAAGCAGCCGGCCGTGATGGCGCCGGCGTTCTTGCCGCCGATGTTGGCCACGTCCGCGAAACCCGATTCCAGCTGCACCTGGTAGTCGTCCCACAGCGGCAGGCGCCAGGCGCGATCGAGCGTGTGTTCACCGGCGGCGAGCAGCTCGGCGGCGAGATCGTCGTGCTTGCTCATCAAGCCGCTGGCGTGCTTGCCCAGCGCGATGACGCAGGCGCCGGTCAGCGTGGCGGCGTCGATCAGCACCTTCGGCTGGAAGGTCTGCGCGGTGTAGGTGAGCGCGTCGCACAGGATCAGGCGGCCTTCGGCGTCGGTGTTGAGCACTTCGATGGTCAGGCCCGAGAGACTGGTGAGCACGTCGCTGGGGCGGTAGCTGTCGCCGTCGGGCATGTTTTCCACCGCCGGCACCACGCACACCAGGTTCACCGGCAGGCCGAGCTTCACGGTAGCCACGAAGCCGCCGAGCACGCCGGCAGCGCCGCCCATGTCGAACTTCATTTCCTCCATGCCCGGGCCGGGCTTCAGGCTGATGCCGCCGGTGTCGAAGGTGATGCCCTTGCCGACGAAAGCGTACGGCTTGTCGCCTTCGTTGCCGCCCTTGTATTCGAGGATGACCAGCTTGGGCTTGTTCGACGAGCCGCGGCCCACGGCCAGCAGCGAGCCGAAGCCGAGTTCGCCCATCTTCTCGTGGTCGAGCACGCTGCAGCTCACCTTGTCGTGCTGGGCGGCGAACTGTTCGGCCTGTGAAGCGATATAAACGGGATTGCAGATGTTCGGCGGCAGGTTGGCCAGCTCACGGGCGAAGCGCACGCCTTCGGCCATGGCCGCGGCCTGGGTGAGGCCCGTGCTGGCGTCGTCGCCGCCGGCGAAGGCAAGCGCCGTCAGTTCGGGCTGCGCGGACTTCTCGCGCGGCTTGAAGGTGGCGGTGTAGCGGTAGGCGGCATAGTCGGCAGCGAGCGCGGCGGTGCGCACGCGCCAGTTGGCGTCGTGGCCCGGCACGTCCACCTCGGTGAGGTAGGACACGGCGCTGTCCACCGGCAGACGGCCCAGTGCACGCGCGGCTTCGATGTTTATCTTCTGATAGCGTGCACCGTCGAACGACTTCTGCGTTCCCAGACCCACCACCAGCACGCGTTTGGCTGCGACGCCCTCCGGCGCGAACAGCACGGCCGTGGTGCCGGCCTTGCCGTTGATGTCCCCGCTCTCCACCTGGCGCTTGATGGCGCCGTTCGCGGCGGTATCCACACGGGCGGCCGCACTGGTGAGCACACCGTTCTCATAGACGCCGACCACCACGCAGGGGGTCTCGACGGATTCGGGAGCGGCGGAGCCAAGGCTGAACTGGAGAGTCATGGAAATGTCCTGCAGAAAGGTCCGGAAAGGTCCGGACAGGCTAGACTTGGGGTTTGCCACGCCCAAAGCGGGGCGGCGCCAAGCCTTCCATCTTATCGCATGTCGAGAAACTGTCCCTCCAGCCCGTACACTTCACAGCCGTTTCTCCTCCCGTGCAGGCCGCGCGGGTCCATGCATGCCTGAGGCCAGCTTCTGAGCATTCTCGATCGTTATTTCCTGCGTGAGCTGGCACAGACCGTTGCCGCGACCGCCATCGTGCTGCTGGCCGTCATGGCCGGCACCTCGTTTGCGCACGTCTTGCAGCAGGTGGCGAATGGCAGCTTCCCGGCCAGCGTGATGTTCCAGGTGCTGGGCCTGAACATGCTCGACGGTTTGTCCACGCTGCTGCCGCTGGCGGCCTTCCTGGGCATCCTCAACGGCCTGGGTCGCATGTACCGCGAGAGCGAGATGCACGTGCTCGCGTCCTCCGGCATGGGGCCGGACGGCCTGCTTCGTCCGGTCTCCATCCTGGCCGTGATCCTGGCCATCCTGGTGGGCATCGTGGCGTTGTGGCTGGGTCCGTGGGCCGCGCGCACCTCCGATCAGCTGGTGGCCGCGGCCAACCGTTCGGTGATTGCCGCCGGCCTGGATGCCGGCCGCTTTACTCCGCTGCCGGGCAAGGGGGGCATCATCTTCGTCGATGAGCTGAGCCGCGACGGCAGCACGCTGGGCAATACCTTCATCGCCACCGAGCGAATGGGCCACGACAACGTGCCGCACATCAAGCTGGTCACCGGCAAGCACGGCCAGCTGTACCAGGAGACCGACGGCAGCGGCCGCTTCCTGGCACTGTGGAACGGCTTCCAGTACGACATCCCGCTCGGCGCGGACAACTGGCGCAAGATGAAATACGAGCGCAACGACGCCTCGCTAGACAGCATCCAGTCCGATGACGACGCCGAAGATCCCGCCCACTCGATGACGCTGCCGCAGCTGCTGCGCACGGACAATCCCGATACGCGCGCCGAATTCGCCTGGCGCACCATCGCCCCGGCCATGACCCTGGTGCTCCTGGCGCTGGCCTTGCCGCTGTCGCGGCAGAGTCCGCGCGAGCCGCGCTTTGGCCGCATGTTCCTGGCCATCCTCACGTTCTACTTCTACTACCTGCTGCTGGCGATCTGTCGCGGACAGATCATCAAGGGCCACTGGCACCACTCGTTCCCGATGTGGATGGTGACCATCCTGGTGTTTGCCATCGCGGCGCGCATGTTCCAGAACCAGTATTCGCCGCGTAAACCGCGCAAGGCAGGTGCCTGATGGCTGCATTGCGCATTCGTCGCGTCGACTGGCTGGTCGGCACCACCGTACTGGGCGCCATGCTCACCGTATGGCTGGTGATCACCGGCCTCGATGCGGTGTTCCAGTTCCTGCGCCAGCTCGGCAACGTGGGCAAGAACGGCTACACGGTGACCAACGCCGTGGTGTACGTGCTGGTCACCTTCCCGCGCCGCCTGTACGAAATGTTCGGCAACGCGGCGCTGATCGGCGGCCTGCTCGGCCTGGGTGGGCTTGCCGCCACCAACGAACTCACCGCGCTGCGTGCCTGCGGCCTGTCCAAGCTGCGCATTGCCGCGTCCGCGGTGGGCGTGGTGGCGATCCTGGTGGTCGGCGTGGTGATCCTGGGCGAGACCGCGGCGCCGTGGGGCGACCAGCAGGCGCAAGCCATGCAGCTGCGCCTGAAATCCAACAACGTGGGCCTGGGCGGCGAGTCCGGCCTGTGGGCGCGCGATGGCGATCGCGTGATCAATGCCAAGGGTTGGATGGCCAAACACACGGCCACGCACAGCAGCGTGCAGCTGCATGACGTGCGCGTGTTCACGCTCACGCCCGATGGCCAGGTGAAGCGTTTCGACTGGGCGCAGACCGCCGAGCACGACGGCCACCAGTGGGTGATGAGCAAGGTGCGCAGCACCACCATCGACGATGCCGGCACGCATGCCACCACGGCAGACCGCCAGACCTGGGATTCCAAGCTCAACCCGCAGGTGCTCGAGCAGTCGGTGATCCAGCCGCAGTACCTGCCGATGCGCGACCTGCGCCGCAACATCGCCTACCTGGAACAGAACGGGCAGAACCCCGGCGTGTATGCCTCGGCGTTCTGGACCCGTGCGCTGTATCCGCTCAATGTGCTGGTGCTGGTGTTGCTGGCGATGCCGTTCTCGTTCGGCACCCTGCGCTCGGGCGGCCTGGGCAAGCGCATGTTCATCGGCATGCTGCTGGCCATCGGCTGGTACTTCCTGCAGAAGGCGATGGTGAACTTCGGCACCGTCTACGGCGTGCCGCCGCTGGTGGCGAACCTGCTGCCTGCGGTGATCCTCGCGGTGATTGCGTGGGTGTACTTCCGCAAACACGGGTAAGTGCCGCCGCTTGATGCGGCGGCGAACCGGCCGTCATTCGTCGGCGGGAGCATCCGGCGCGAACTGTCCTTCCTGGGCGAGGCGGGCAAACAACCCGCCCTGGGCAATCAGTTCCGCATAACGGCCCTGTTCCACCAGCTGCCCCTGGTCCAGCACCAGGATCAGGTCGGCGTTGCGCACCGTGGACAGGCGATGGGCGATCACGAAAGTGGTGCGGCCCACGGTGAGCCGGTCCAGCGCGCGCTGGATGCGTGCTTCGGTGGCATTGTCGAGCGCGCTGGTGGCTTCGTCGAGGATCAGGATCGGCGCGTCCTTCAACATCGCGCGGGCAATCGCCAGACGCTGCCGCTCGCCGCCCGACAATGAGCGTCCGCGCTCGGCCACCAGTGTTTCCAGGCCTTCCGGCTTGCGCGCGATGAACGCCGCCGCTTCAGCGGAGGCAACGGCCGCCTCGATCTGCATCGGGTCCGCGTCGGGATTGCCCACGCGCAGATTGTCCAGGATCGAGCGGTAGAACATGCCCGCGTCCTGGAACACCACGCCGATGTTCTGCCGCAGCGATTCCAGCGTGATGTCGCGAACGTCGAGGCCGTCGACCGTGACGCGTCCTTCGCTGGGATCGTAGGCGCGATACAGCAGGCTCAGTGCCGTGCTCTTGCCGGCGCCGGTCGGTCCGACCAGCGCAATCGTGCTGCCCGGCGGCGCGCGGAAATTCAGGCCGTGCAATGCGGGCTGCACGGGATCGTAGCCAAAGCTCACCTGCTCGAAGGCCACTTCGCCGCGGACGCGCGCCACGGCGATGGCGCCGGGGCGATCCGCGATCTCCGACTTGCGGTCCAGCACGGTGAAGAAATCGCGCAACGACTGCGACTGGAAGAACAGGTTCGAGAGGAAGGTGGCGAACTGTTCCAGTCGTCCGATCAGCAGCATCGAAAAGCCAACGAAGCTGACGATGCCGCCCACGCTGATCTCGCCGCGCGAGTGCAGTGCCGCACCCACCGCGAAGATCGCCACGATGGTCAGTGTGCTGGCGGCGCGGTTGAGCACCGACAGGATCGCCCAGCCACGCAGCACCGGATACTGCGCATTGAGCGTGCGCGTCATCAGCTCGTGCAGGGCGCGCGATTCGGCGGCCAGCCGGGTAAAGCTCTGCACCACCGTGACGTTGCCGAACACATCGCCGGCGCGCGTGGCGATCTCATGGTGCAGCTCTTCCACTTCACCTTGCGCCTTGTGCGTGCGCTGCACGGCCACGGCGTTGAAGATGGAAAAGCACAGCAGCAAGGCAATCATCAGCAGCGCCAGCTTCCAGTTGATCCACAGCGCCACCGGCACCATCACGAAGATCGACAGCAAGGTGGCCAGGTGTTCGCGGAAAAAACTCAGCCACAGATTGAACAGGTTGCTCACGCCCACGTTCATGATGCGCGACAGCCGGCCTGTGTGATATTCGCCGTGAAACGACATCGGCATCGACGCGGCGTGCTCGAAGAACAGCGCGATGGCGGCAAGGCGTCGCCGATGCGCCAGCCGGTCCGCATGCAGCGACACCCATACGTTGGCCAGCACGCCGGCAAAACCCACGCCGGCCCATAGCGCGATCAGGCGCGGCGCATCGCCCGCGTGCGTGCCGCCCAGGGCATCCACCACGCGGCCGAACAGCACCGGTTCGAGAAAAAATACGCCGGCCAGCGCAAGATTCGCCAGCGCCAAGGTGATGGCCAGCTTTTTTTCCGGCGCCAGCAAGCCGATGACGCGCAAGTACAGACCCAGGAACGTCATGGCATGGCCCTAAGCGGCGGGTGCCCCCAGCTCATGTGGAAGCGTCGCTGCAAGGCTAGCCCAAGCCGATGTCATGTGTGCGTGTTCGAGGCTCTTGCTCCGGCTTCGGCGAACGATCAAGCTTTCGGTCTGTTCAACGCAACGGAAGTCCATCGTGGAAGCCATCGACCTGCGCAGCGATACCGTCACCCGTCCCACGCCGGCCATGCGGGCCGCCATGCTCGCAGCCGAGGTGGGCGACGATGTTTACGGCGAAGATCCCACGGTCAACGCACTGCAACAGCGCGTGGCCGCCGATCTCGGTTTCGAGGCGGCGCTGTTCGTGCCCACCGGCACGCAGTCGAACCTGGTGGCGCTGATGTCGCACTGCGAGCGCGGCGACGAGTATCTCGTGGGCGCGGATGCGCACACCTACAAATTCGAAGGCGGCGGTGCGGCCGTGCTGGGTTCGATCCAGCCGCAGCCGATTGCACACGACGTGGACGGCAGCCTGCCGCTGGACAAGCTGGCGGCAGCGATCAAGCCGATCGATCCGCACTTCGCGCGCACGCGCCTGCTGGCGCTGGAAAACACCTGGCATGGTCGCGTACTGCCGCTGGACTATTTGCAGGCTGCACGGCATTTCGCCAGCGAACGCGGCCTCGGTTTCCATCTGGACGGCGCTCGTCTGTTCAACGCTGCCGTTGCCTGTGGGGTGCCGGCGCGCGAGATCGCCAAGCATTTCGACAGTGTGTCGGTGTGTCTTTCCAAGGGCCTGGGCGCGCCCGTAGGCTCGGTGCTGGTGGGTTCCGCTGCGCTGATCGAGAAGGCGCGCCGCTGGAAGAAGGTGACCGGTGGCGGCTGGCGCCAGGCGGGCATGCTCGCGGCCGCCGCGCAGTATGCGCTGGATCACCACGTGGAGCGGCTCGCCGACGATCACGCTCGCGCAGTGACTTTGGCGGCGGGGCTGGGGGACATTCCTGGGGTGACGTTGCTGGGTCAGCACACCAACATGGTGTTCATCGATGTCCCGGCGGATCGCCTGCGCGAATTGGACGTCCATTTGCGCGGCGCGGGTATCCGCATCAGCATCGGTTATCTGCCGACGCTGCGATTGGTTACGCATCTGGATATCGATGACGAGGGTGTTGCGCGCACGGTTGCTGCGTTCCGGCAGTTTTTCGCCTGATTCCTGACGTGGCGATGCTCCCTCTCCCTCCGGGGAGGGGATTGGGGTGAGGGGCGGGTGCTCGCGGGAACGCTCCCTAGCTTGTCATCCCGGCGCAGGCCGGAGGCGCTTCTCAACAGCCGAATGGCTGGCCATCCAGAGCCTCGGTGTTTAGTTGTCGCGATACGGCGATCTGGCTCGCCTGCCGCGGGCTTCCGTGCCGCTGCCGCGGCCCGGGTCACTTTCTCTTGCTTGCCCAAGAGATCCCACGGGACTAGCTTCGCGTCGAAGTAACCAAAGAGAAGGGCCCCCCGGATGACGCGCCTTCCGGGCTTCGCCCTCCAGGTGCGCGGGTGGGTTACGGGGTTTTTCGACAGGGCATCCGGCCCTGGCGAAAAACTGGCCCGCATCCCTGCGGGCTTTCCTCCACCCACCCGCCGCGTCATACGGGGACCCCTGAGAGCCAAGAGCCAGGAGCCAGGAGCCAGGAGCCAGGAGCTAAGAGCTAAGAGCGAGAGCTGCAGGGCTACTGTGGGAGCGCACCCTGTGCGCGACAAACCTACGGAGCGATACATCCCAGCGTGACTGTCGCGCACAGGGTGCGCTCCCACAGAAAGCACACAGGTTCCCGCGAGCACCCGCCCTCACCCCGACGGGGAGAGGGAGAAGTGCGGTGCACCGCAAAGACAAACCAAAGGCGATGCGCAGCGAGCTCCGCCTTAAGTCCTCAGCGATTCGGGCGCGTTGCGCAGTGCTTGGAAGTACCCCTGGGGTACCCTCCCATGGAGATCCGGTGGGGCGCGCCTCGAGCGTTCGCGCTTGGATTCAACACGATGCTGCCAGCTTTAGAGGCCATTCTCTTTGGGTTACTTTCGACGCGAAGCTAGTCCCGTGGGATCTCTAGGGCTAGCAAGAGAAAAGTGACTCGGCTGCCGGCAGGCAGTCGAAACGCCCGCTGCGTAAGCGGCCAGGTCGCGGTTCCGCGACATCAAAAAGCCAAGGCTCTGGACTTCGGCCTACACCGGCACAACAAGCCAAAAATCAGCGCGCATCAAACCGGCGAATAAACTCCCGCACCTGCGGATACACCGTCTGCCGCCACCGGCGCCCACTGAAAATGCCATAGTGGCCAGCGCCCTCGACCATGCGATGTTCGCGCCGATTCGCCGCAATCCCGCTGCACAAATCATGTGCGGCCTCGGTCTGGCCCAGGCCTGCAATATCGTCCAGCTCGCCTTCCACCGTGAACAACGCCGTCTTGGTGATCGCCGAAGGCGTCACGCGTTCGCCGGAAACGTCCCACAGTCCGCGCGGCAGCAGGAACTGCTGGAACACGGTGGCGATGGTGTCGAGGTAGTACTCGGCAGGCATGTCGAGCACGGCGTTGTATTCGTCGTAGAACTTGCGGTGCGATTCGGCATCGTCCTGGTCGCCGCGCAGCAGGTTCTCGTAGAAATCCCAGTGCGAGTTGAGGTGGCGGCCCGGGTTCATGGCGATGAAGCCGGCGTGCTGCAGGAAGCCCGGATAGACCTCGCGACCGCTGCCGGGATAGTTCGGCGGCACGGTGTGGATCAGGTTGCCGCGGAACCAGCTGAGCGGGCGCGTGGTGGCGAGATTGTTCACGCCGGTCGGGTTGCTGCGCGGTTCGATCGGGCCGCCCATCATGGTCATGCTGAGTGGCGTGGGTTCGCCGCGTGCGGCCATCAGCGATACGGCGGCCAGGACCGGCACGGTCGGTTGGCAGACCGAAATCACGTGTACGCGTTCAGCGCCGATATGGCGGATGAATTCTTCGATGTAGGCGACGTAATCGTCGAGATGGAACGCACCGTCGCCGGCCGGCACCATGCGCGCGTCGACCCAGTCGGTGATGTACACCTTGTGGTCCTGCAGCAGCGTTTTCACGGTGTCGCGCAGCAGCGTGGCGTGGTGTCCGGAGAGCGGCGCCACGAGCAGCACGGTGGGGTCGTTCTTCAGTTTCTCGATGGTGTCCGGATCGTCGCTGAAACGCTTGAAGCGCTTGAGCTGGCAGAACGGCTTGTCCAGCACCACGCGTTCGATCACGGCAATTTCCTGGCCGTGCGCCGTGACCTGCGGCAGGTTGAACGCGGGCTTCTCGTATTCCTTGCCCAGTCGGTGCAACAGCTCGTAGCCGGCGGCCATGCGCATGGCGCCGGGCAGATGGGAGAGCGGGCTGGTGATGTCGCTCAGCAGCTTGGCACTGGCTTCGGCGTAATGGCTGAGCGGGCCGAGGAAAGCGCGCTGCCACTCGTGAATCTGATAGAGCATCGGGGTGGAGCCGGGAAGGGTCAGAGACGGCATCTTACCCGGTTTGGCGGGGCTGTGCTGCGCCGCCGCATTAGCTCGGGCCTGATGAATCAGGCGCTTAGGCGCGGCGGCAAAGCAGCAGCAGCTCGTCCACGCCTTCGCAGGCCGGCATGCCGCGCTGCCACTTGAGCGGCTTCTGCAGGCGCAGGCCCAGCGGCATGATCACGCGGTTGTACCACCACAGGGCGCGTTCACGCTGGTGGGTGAGGTACCACTGGCCCAGGCCCAGCACGGTCTTGGAGGTGGGCTGCATGCCGTAGATCGCGCTTTGCTCGATGCTCCAGCCGTGCGACTCCAGCTTGCGCAGGATCTGGCCCGGCTCATAGCGGCGATAGTGGCCGACGAATTCGTCGAAGGCCGTCCAGGCCGATTCGTGCAGCGGCACCGACAGCAGCATCCGCGCATCCGGCGCGGCAACGCGCGACAACTCGCGCAATGCCTTGTCGTCGTCCGCCACGTGCTCGAGGATGTCCAGGGCACAGACCAGATCGAAACTCTCGTCGGCACAGGGCAGGGCGCCGATGCTCGCGCGCGCGGCGCTGGCGCCATGCGAACGCAGCTCATGCAATGCCGCCAGGCTGATGTCGACGAAATAGGTGCCATCCAGCGGCAAGCGTGGACGCAGACCCGGCGCGATTTCCAACCGGCGAGGCAGCGCCATCGCCAGTTCCCGCACCATCGGCCAGGTGTTGAAGCGGGAGGGATCGACCAATCGTGCGCCTGACCACAACGCATCGTAGAACGCCTGATTGATGCGTTTCAGTTCGGTGGCGCTGCGCTGTGTCAAGGCAAGCGAGGGCATGTCACGAGTGTCGCCGGAAACCACTTCACGTCGGTGTGAAACTTTGGTCACCGGTACAAAACCGTGCGGGCGATCACATCGTGCAGAGCACGGCGGCGCGGATCGAAAGTTGCTACGCCGAACCATGCGATCCATGCGACAGCCACCGCCCACAGCGCCGTCCGGTTGCCCAGCCAAGGCGCCAGAACGAGCAGGCACAACGGCGCGGCGGCGACCAGCAGACGCACCAACGCCTGCATGGGCGATATGGCAAGACCTTGCTCATTGCGTAGCCGAATGCGCCACGGACGCATGCCCAGCGTCTGTCCGCCGCGCAGCCACGAGATGAGGAAATAAGCCGACACCACCAGCGCCTGCAGCGGCTGATACCACCATGCGATGTGCGCGTGCCCGTCGGTGCTGATCAGCGTGCCGCCGGTGATGCGCTGACAGACGTAGCCCACCACCATCACGATCGCCACCACGGCGAGCAGGTCGTAGAGCAGGGCGGCGAGGCGGCGCCACAACGGGCAATACAGATCGGTAGCGGTGGTCATCGAAACGGTCAGCCTGCGAAAAGGAACGCTTGCACGGGACGAGGCGGGCGGCGAGCATCGCGTCCATGCAGCAAGAAGAACCCAGTATCGCCGAAGCCGACCGCCGCAGCATCGATGCCTTCATCGAACGCGTGTGGTCCGAAGATGGGCTGGCCGATCGCACGCTCGAAGCCTATCGCCGCGACCTCGAAGGACTGGCGCGCTGGCTGGGCACGCAAGGCCAGAGTTTGCGCAGCGCGCAGCGGCAGCACCTGTCGGCGTATCACGGCAGCCAGCCGGTGGCGGTGCGTTCGCTGGCGCGACGGCAGTCGGCGTTCCGTCGCTATTACGCGCATGTGGCGCGAACCGAGCCGGGATTCGACGATCCCACGCTGTTGATCGAACGCCCGAAGATGCCGCGCAGCCTGCCCAAGGCGTTGGCCGAACGCGAGATCGAAGGCCTGCTGGACGCGCCGGATCTCGCCACCACGCTCGGCCTGCGCGACCGGGCGATGCTGGAACTGATGTATGCCTCGGGCCTGCGCGTGTCCGAACTGGTGCAGTTGCCGCTGGCCTCGCTCAACCTCCGGCAGGGCGTGGTGCGCGTGACCGGCAAGGGCGGCAAGGATCGCCTGGTGCCGATCGGCGAAGTGGCGGCGGAGCGTATCGAGGCCTACCTGGCGACGGCGCGTCCGCTGCTGGCGCGGGGACGCCAGCCCGCCGCGCTGTTCCTCAGCAATCGTGGCGAAGGCATGACCCGGCAGATGTTCTGGACGCTGGTGAAGCGTTATGCGGTGCAGGTGGGCATCGTCTCCAAGCGCATTTCGCCGCACGTGTTGCGCCATTCCTTTGCCACCCATCTGCTCAACCACGGCGCCGACCTGCGCGCCCTGCAGATGCTGCTGGGCCATAGCGCGCTCAGCACCACCCAGATCTACACCCTGGTGGCCAAGGAAGGGCTCAAGCGCCTGCACGCCCAGCATCACCCCCGCGGCTAAGCCCGGGCGTCATAAAATCAGACTATCCCTGGTGGCCCTGCCAAACGGACCGCATACGCGTTCATGTGCCTGTGCCAGAATGGCTTTCCCCCGTTTCCCCGTTGGGGAAATGCACGCCTCAAGAGGTTCGCGATGTTCAAGAAATGGTTGCTGGCGCTGTGCGTCGGCGGATTGACGCTCAATGCCTGCGCGGCGCCCGACGGCTCGGCTGCCGTCACTACCGGTCCGGAATCGGCGATCCGCCGGGCCGTGCTTGGGTTGGTGCCCAACGCGAGCATCGACTCGATCCGCCCGGCACCCATGCAGGGCTTCTACCAGGTCATCGCCTCGGGCCATCTGGTCTACGTGTCCAGCGACGGCAAGTACATGCTCAATGGCGACCTGATCGACCTGGGCAAGAAGAAGAACATCACCGACGATGGCTGGTCCGATTTCCGCAAGGCGGAGCTGGCCAAGGTGCCGGCAGCCGATCGCATCGTGTTCTCGCCGGCGAACCCGAAATATCGCGTCACCGTGTTCACCGACGTCAACTGCGCCTATTGCCGCCAGTTGCACGAGCACATGGCCGATTTCAACAAGGCCGGCATCGCCGTGGAATATGTCGCCTGGCCGCGTGAAGGCGTGACCAACGAGTCTGGAAAGACCACGCCGACCTATAACGAGATGGTCTCGGTCTGGTGTGCCAGCGACCGCAAGGCCGCGTTCACCGCCGCCAAGCAGGGCAAGGCGCCCAAGGCCACCAATTGCCCCAACCCGGTGAAGGACGAATTCGAGCTGGGCGTGAAGCTCGGCGTGTCGGGTACGCCCGCCATCATCGGGGACAACGGCGCCATGCTGGGCGGCTACATGACGCCGGACCAGCTGCTGCAGGCGCTGAAAGCCGGTAGCTGAGTTGCAGCTGACGCAGGCCCGTTTGGGTGACTGAACGGGCCTGGATTTGCTTTGGTTTCATGGGTTTGAGTCATGCTGGAGGGGGCGGGCAGGCTTTCGCCCCCTGATCGGCCGCGATGCTGCGACGCGGCAGTCTTGCTGCGCCATGGGGTACAATGGGCGTTTCCGCCTACCTCCCGTTCCCCGCATGATCGCACTCGACGGGCAGAGCGCCCTCTCGCCTTTTCGCCTCGAACGCCTGAACGCACGCCTGGAAGCCATTCACCGTGGCACCCGCGTGCAAGCGTCGTGGTTTGTCTATTTCATCGATGCCGACCGTACCCCGGAGGGCGAGCAACATCGCCGCCTGCTGGAAGTGCTGGAGGCCAAGGAAGGCGCGCCGGAAGCCGCCTCGCTGTGGGTCGTGCCGCGCCTGGGGACGATTTCGCCCTGGTCGAGCAAGGCCACCGACATCCTGCATGGCGCCGGTTTCGAGGTGCACCGCGTGGAGCGTGGCGTGGCCTGGCAGATCGCCAGCCTGCCGGCCATCGGCAGCGCGCAGTACGACGCGGTGGTGACGGTCCTGCATGACGCCATGACGCAATCGGTGCTGACCGACCTGAGCCAGGCCAAGGGTCTGTTCCTGGGCGGCAAGCCCGGGCCGCTGGTGCACATCGCGCTGGGCAGCGACCCCAAGGGCGCGCTGGACAAGGCCAACCGGGAGCTGGGCCTGGCGCTGGCCGACGACGAGATCGAATACCTGGTCGCGCGCTACGCCGAACTGGGTCGCGATCCCACCGATGCCGAACTCTTCATGTTCGCCCAGGCCAATTCCGAGCATTGCCGCCACAAGGTGTTCAACGCCAGTTGGACGCTGGACGGCGAGGCTCAGGAAAAGAGCCTGTTCGGCATGATCAAGAACACCCACCAGCATTCGCCCGCCCACACGCTGTCCGCCTACAAGGACAACGCGGCGGTGATCGAAGGTGTCGAAGGCAAGCGCTTCTTCGCCGACGAAGACGGCGTGTGGCGCGCCCATGCCGAGCGCGTCGACTACGCGATCAAGGTGGAAACGCATAACCATCCGACCGCCATCGCGCCGTGGCCGGGTGCCGCGACGGGTGCCGGCGGCGAAATCCGCGACGAAGGCGCCACCGGCCGCGGTGCGAAGCCCAAGGCGGGCCTGACCGGTTTCTCCGTGTCCGACCTGCGCATTCCTGGCCTGCCGCGTCCTTGGGAAGTGGATCGCCCGCTGCCGCCGCACATGGCTACAGCGTTCGAGATCATGCGCGATGGTCCGCTGGGCGCCGCTGCGTTCAACAACGAATTCGGCCGTCCCGCGCTGGGCGGCTACTTGCGCACCTACGAGCACGAAACCGGCGAAGCCGGTGTGCGCCGCGGTTACGACAAGCCGATCATGATTGCCGGCGGCCTCGCCAATATCCGCGCCGATCACGTGCAGAAGCGCGACGTGCAGCCGGGCAACAAGGTGATCGTGCTGGGCGGTCCGGCCATGCTGATCGGCCTGGGCGGCGGTGCCGCCTCGTCGGTGGCCTCGGGCACGTCGAGCCAGGAACTGGATTTCGCCTCCGTGCAGCGCGACAACGCCGAGATGGAACGTCGCGCGCAGCAGGTCATCGACAGCTGCTGGGCACGTGGCGAGAAGAACCCCATTGTCAGCGTGCACGACGTGGGCGCGGGCGGTCTTTCGAACGCCATTCCCGAGTTGCTCAATGACGCGGGCGTGGGCGGTCGCATCGATCTTTCCACCATCCCCTGCGACGATCCTTCGCTGTCGCCGATGCAGATCTGGAGCAACGAATCGCAGGAGCGCTATGTGCTCGCGATCGGCCCGGAAGATCTCGCCGAATTCGAGGCCTACTGCAAGCGCGAGCGTTGCCCGTACGCCGTGGTCGGCGATGCGACGGCCGAGCGTCGCCTGGTGGTGCACGATCCGCGCACCGATACGCTGGTGATCGACCTGCCGATGGACGTGCTGTTCGGCAAGCCGCCGCGCATGCATCGCGACGCCACGCGCCTGAAGCCGCGCGTCGACCTGCTGCCCGACCTGGCTGGCATCAGCATGGACGAGGCATTGCTTCGCGTGCTGCGCCTGCCGACCGTGGGCAGCAAGAGCTTCCTTATCACCATCGGCGACCGCACCGTCGGCGGCCTCAATGCACGCGACCCGATGGTCGGCCCGTGGCAGGTGCCGGTGGCCGATTGCGCCGTTACCATCACCGACTTCGACAGCTACACCGGCGAAGCGATGGCGATGGCCGAACGCGCGCCGGTGGCGCTGCTGAGCAGCCCGGATGCCGCACGCCTCTCGGTGGGCGAAGCCATCACCAATCTCGCTGCCGCACCGATCGCCTCGCTGGGTGAAGTGCGCTTGTCGGCGAACTGGCAGGCCGCGGTGAACTATCCCGGCGAAGACGCAGCCTTGTTCGACGCGGTGAAGGCCGTGGGCATGGAACTGTGCCCCGAACTCGACATCTCCATCCCGGTCGGCAAGGACTCGCTGTCCATGCAGACCGTGTGGAAGGACGGCGACACCACGCAGCGCACGGTCTCGCCGGTGTCGCTGGTGATCACCGCGTTCTCGCGCGTCACCGACGTGCGCCGCACGCTCACGCCGCAGCTGCGGCTCGATCGTGGCGACTCGGAATTGTGGCTGCTCGACCTGGGTGCCTGCCGCGATCGACTCGGCGGCTCGGCGCTCACGCAAGTCTTCAACCGCGGCGGCGGTGTGCCGCCGGACCTGGACGATCCCAAGCGCCTGAAGGCCTTGTTCGATCTGGTGCAGGAAGCGAACGCCGGCGGCCTGTTGCTGGCCTATCACGACCGCTCCGACGGTGGCGTCATCGTGACGCTGCTGGAAATGGCCTTTGCCGGCCACTGCGGCCTGGAAATCCAGCTCGAAGGCTGGGCCGAAGCGACGCTGCGCGCCTTGTTCAATGAAGAACTCGGTGCCGTCGTGCAGGTCGCCACGGCCAACCGCGAAGCGTTCGAGGCGCTGCTGGTGAAGCATGGCCTCACCAGCATGGCCTATCGCATCGGCCGTCCGAAGGAAAAGCTGGGCATCAAGCTGTTCCACAGCGGCGACACGCTGTTCAAGTGGAACTGGCGCACGCTGTTCCAGGCCTGGAACGAAACCAGCCACGCGATGCAGCGCCTGCGCGACAACCCGGCCTCCGCCGATGCGGAAAACGAGTGGCGCCTGGACGATGCCGATCCGGGCATCCATCCCAAGCTCAGCTTCGAGCCGTCGGAGAACATCGCCGCGCCGTATATCGCCAAGGGCGCGCGTCCGCGCGTGGCGGTGCTGCGCGAGCAGGGCGTCAATGGCCAGGTCGAGATGTCTGCCGCGTTCACCCGCGCGGGCTTCGATGCGGTGGACGTCCATATGTCCGATCTCGCCAGCGGCCGCATCAAGCTGGCCGACTTCCGCGGCTTCGCGGCGTGCGGCGGTTTCTCCTACGGCGACGTGCTGGGCGCGGGCCGCGGCTGGGCCACCTCGATTCTCTACAACGAATACCTGCGCGCGGAATTCAGCACGTTCTTCGCCGACCCCTCGCGTTTCGCGCTGGGCGTGTGCAACGGTTGCCAGATGATGGGCCAGCTCAAGGACATCATTCCCGGTGCGCAGCACTGGCCGAAGTTCTTGCGCAATGCGTCCGAACAGTACGAAGCGCGCGTGGCCACGGTCGAAGTGCTCGACTCGCCCAGCATCTTCTTCAAGGGCATGGCCGGTTCGCGCATTCCGGTGGCGGTGGCACACGGCGAAGGCCGCGTGAGCTTCCCGTACAGCTGCAGCCCGTCGAAGGCGGGTGCTGCGATGCGTTTCGTCGACAACCGCGGCAAGCCCACCGAAGACTTCCCGTTGAACCCGAACGGTTCGCCCGGCGGCCTCACCGGTTTCACCGCGGCCGAGGGTCGCGTGACGATCATGATGCCGCACCCGGAACGCGTGTTCCGCAGCGTGCAGATGAGCTGGCATCCGGAGAAGTGGGGCGAGGATTCACCGTGGATGCGCATGTTCCGCAACGCACGGGTGTGGTGCGGCTGATGGTTCGCGGCCACGCTAAGGTTTAGCGTGGCCGCCGTCGCGCGCTGGCTTGGGCGGATCCTTCCGGTTGCAGCGTGGACCTGCGTGGTGGCGCTGCTGCCCTGGTGGCTGGGCCTGTCGCTGGTACTGCTGTCGGCGTTCGGTGCGGTGCTGTTCGACCGACGTGTCGCGCGCTATGCGGAATGGTCCCGGCGTACTCTGCGCTGGGGATTGCCAGGCCTGTTGTTTGCCGTACAACGTGCGCTGGGCGGTGATCTGATCGCCTGGGGTGCGGCTTTGCTCGGGGCGCTGGTGGGTTTTTCGCTGGTGGTGCTGCTGGAGTCGTTGCTCGATCACCGGGTGAAGCGCGCGCCCACGGCGAAGACCTCACCCGAGTGGAGCGAGTTGGCGATGGCGCCGATCGGCCCGCCGGCGCACATCATCGAACTGGTGCGCGCCGACTGGCAGGAAGCCACCGGCGAGTTCCTCGCCGCGGCCGACGACGTGCGCTTCGAAGCCACTGGCGAGGGCCGGGGCCGCTACGTGTTCGCCCAGGGGCAGATCATCGACAAGGCCAGTCCGCGCTATTGCGTGAGTCCGGGCGGTGGATGGTTCGCGGCCAACCTGCCGGGTGGGCGTGGCGAAGTGCTGTGGGACAGGCAGGGCGGCCATGTCCATCGCCTGGCAGGTTGGCAGCTCAGCGGTTGGGAGGGCGATCAGCCATGGCTGGCGCAAGGCAACGATGGCGCGCCGGCCCCGCTGCATGAGGTGTTGGGGCAGGGACGCCGTTAAGCCGTCTCCACGGCAAAATCGCATCGGCTGGTGTATCGACATACACTGGCATGTTCCCCGTAGCGATGGGCCAACCTGGCAGGCGTTTTCGGGCACTCACCACGTTCTGGACAACGCATACTTGTGGCTGTGAATACCGACGCATCTCCCTCCTTGTCCGCCGTCGCGCCGGTCAGCGTGATCGTGGTGGCGGCCGACAGCGGCCCCAGCCTGCGCGACTGCGTGCGGCGGGTGCTGGCGTGCGAGGTGCCGCTGGAAATGATCCTGGTCGACAACGCCTCGTCCGACGGCATTCCGCAGGCGTTGGCGCGTGCGCACGAAAGCGATGCGCGGCTGCGGGTGGTCTACAACCACGCCAATCTAGGCTTCGGTCCCGCGGTGAATCGCGGAGCGGCGCAGTCGCATGGCAAGTCGCTGCTGGTGCTCAATCCCGATTGCCTGATCGACAACGACACCTTGCAACGCCTGCTCGAGATGCTGGCCTCGCACCCGCGCGCCGGTGTGATCGGAGCGGTCGTCTGCGATGAAAACGGCACGCCCGATCCGGCCTCTTATCGCCGTGATCCGCTGATGTGCCGCGCCTTGAATACGCTGTTCAAACGTGCCGGCGAAGGCATCAACATCGAAGGGCCGATGCCCGACACGCTGGTCGAGGCCGAGGCCGTATCGGGCGCGTTGATGCTGATGCCGCGCCGCGTGTTCGAGTACCTCGCGGGCTTCGACGAAGATTATTTCCTGCATTGCGAAGATCTGGACATGTGCCGCCGCGTGCGCGATGCGGGCTATCACGTGATGCTGGCCGGCAACGTGCACGTGCTGCACGGCAAGGGCAGTTCCAGCCGTCACCGGCCGGTGTTCGTGAGCCGGCACAAGCATCGCGGCATGTGGCGCTGGTTCCGCAAGTTCGATCCGGATGCACGCAAGCCCTGGATCGCCGCCGTGGTGTGGCTGGGCATCTGGACGCATTTCCTGCTGCAGATTCCCGGCCAGCTATGGCGGCTGCTGTGGCGCAAGCGACCTAAGGCCGCCGCATGACCGGTGCCGTGTCGCGAACCGCCACATGGGCCACGCTGGGCCTGGTCGCCGTCACCGCCATCTGGGGCTCCACCTTTTTCCTGATCAAGGATCTGGTGGCGCGCATGCCGGTGGCCGATTTTCTCGCCGTGCGCTTCCTGATCGCGGCGCTGGCGATGGCCGTGTTGTTTCATCGCCCGCTGCTGTGCCTGAGCCGGCGCGAGTGGCAGCAGGGCATGGTGCTGGGTGCGATCTACGGCATCGCGCAGTTGTTGCAGACATCGGGGCTGGAACACACCTCGGCGAGCATCAGCGGCTTTGTCACCGGCATGTACGTGGTGTTCACGCCCTTGCTCGGGACCGTGTTGCTGCGCCAGCGCCTGCCTTCGGTGACCTGGGCGGCGGTGCTGCTTTCCGTGGGCGGCCTGGGGCTGCTCGCCCTGCGTGGCTTGAGCATCGGCTATGGCGTGTGGCTCACGCTGGCGTCGGCGGCGTTGTACGGCCTGCATATCGTGGGGCTGGGCACCTGGTCGCGACCGGGTAGCGCGTTCGCGCTGTCGACGGTGCAGATGATCGTGATCGCCGCGATCTGCCTGCTGGCCACCTTGCCCACGGGACCGTCGCTACCGCCGGATCCCGGTGCCTGGGCGGCGGTGCTGTACATGGCGCTGGCGGCCGGTGCGGGCGCCATGCTGGTGCAGACCTGGGCGCAGGCGCATCTGTCGCCCACGCGCGCGGCCATCGTGATGACGCTGGAGCCAGTGTTCGCGGCCGGCTTCGCGGTGACGTTCGGCCAGGACACGCTGACCTGGCGCATGCTCGCCGGTGGCGCGCTGGTATTGGCGGCGATGTATCTGGTGGAACTGGCGCCGCGCAGCAGCGCGGTAAAGGCGGAAGGTTTGCACCACGAGGTGTGAGTGCCGTCCTTCTGTGGGAGCGCACTTGTGCGCGACAAACCTACGAAGCGGGACCGACCAGGCGCCGCAGTCGCGCACAAGGGGATTGTCAGTCCTTGCGCTTGGGCGGCCGTGGCTGCATCGCGATGCGCACCAGGTAAATCACGATGGCGATATTGGCCACCAGCGCCCCCAGCTTCAGCCATCCAAACTTATGGATGGTCTCGTACAGCTCCAGCGGAATCAGCGAGCCGGTGGCGATCACGGTGAACCATTCCGCCCAGTGCTTGCGCAGCCACAGGCCGGTCCCTTCGGTGGCGAAGATGGCCGCGTAGGCCAGCGCCACCAGGCCGATCGCCACGAACTTGCTCGGGCCCATCGACTGCAGCAGTTCCACCAGGCGCCAGCGCAGGCCGTTGCTGTCGGTGAGCGACAGGTGTTCCAGCCAGTGCACCAGCTTTTCGAAGTTCTGCTCGCGGTCGAGGTGGAAGGCGAAGATGGCCACCAGGATCAGGCACACCGTCTTCACCGCCTTGTAGATGGCGATGATGCGCAGGCCGAGGCTGTGCTGGGCCTCGATGTCCGACGAAGGCTGGAGATGGGGATGGTGGTGGCGTTCGGTCATCGGGAATTGTGCAGTAGCTTGCGGCCATGATCAGGGCGCGATCATGAAGGGTAGAGCACCGGATGCCCAGTCCCGTTCAGACGCAAGAAAGGCCGCGCCCGGTAGGGCACGGCCTTCGGTGGCTGCGACGGGTCTAGCAGCAGCGTCCGCCGGTTCCCTTGTAGCGGGCAATTTGCCGCTCCCTGAAAAACTCCTTGTAGCTGGGCACGGCGCGATCCGGGTGGTGCTCGCGCAGGTGCTTCACGTACACGTCGTAGTCGGGAACGCCGCAGCAGAGGCGGGCGGTTTGCACCGCCCACTTCCTGATCGCCTGCAGTTCCATTTTCATGATGGCAGCCCTCAACGGCTGGGCACGGTGCCCAGCGCGACGTACGGTTCTTCGTGCGCGGTGGGATGGTTGATGCCCCAGGCCCTGACGATGGCCCGGATGGTGAAGGCCAGCATGGTCAGGATCAGCAGCATGAAGATGCCGGTGAGCGCGGCGTCGACGTAGTTGTTGGTCACGATGCGCTGCATTTCCTCCGCCGTCTTGGCCGGCGCCAGCAGTTTGCCGTCGGCGATGGCCTGGGCGTACTTCTGCGCCGCCGCCGTGAAGCTGATCGGGCCGCTGAGTTTCTCCCAGCCGGCGGTGAGCGTGCACACGCACAGCCAGATCGCCGGAATGCCGGGCACCAGCACGTAGCGCTCGCGCTTGAGCTTCACCGTCACCACCGTGGCCAGCATCAGCGCCACCGCCGCGAGCATCTGGTTCGCGATGCCGAACAAGGGCCATAGCGTATTGATGCCGCCGAGCGGATCGACCGCGCCCTGGTACAGGAAGTAGCCCCATAGGCCCACGCAGATCGCGGTGGCCAGCAGGTTGCCGGTCCACGATTCGGTGTGTTGCAGGGGCTTGTAGATGAGGCCGGCGATCTCCTGGATCATGAAGCGGCCCACGCGCGTGCCTGCATCTACCGTGGTGAGGATGAACAACGCTTCGAACAGGATGGCGTAGTGGTACCAGAATGCCATCATGCCCTCGCCGGGAACGATGCCGTGCAGCAGCTGGGCCATGCCCACCGCCAGCGTCGGCGCACCGCCGGCGCGGCTGAGGATGCTCGATTCGCCGATGTTCTTGGCGGTATTGAGCAGCTCGTCCGGCGTCACCACGAAGCCCCACTGGCTGATCGCGGTGGCGGCCGACTGCGCGGTGGTGCCGATCAAGGCGGCAGGCGAGTTCATCGCGAAATACACGCCCGGATGCAGCGACGCGGCCGCGACCAGCGCCATGATCGCGACGAAGGCCTCCATCAGCATGCCGCCGTAGCCGATCATGCGCGCCTCGCCTTCATTGGCGATCAGCTTGGGCGTGGTGCCCGAGGCGATGATCGAATGCCAGCCCGACACCGCGCCGCAGGCGATGGTGATGAACAGGAACGGGAACAGGTTGCCCTGGAACACCGGGCCGGTGCCGTCGATGAACTTCGTCACCGCAGGCATCTGCAGCGTGGGTGCGGCCAGGAAGATGGCCAGCGCCAGCAGCATGATGGTGCCGATCTTGAGGAAAGTGGAGAGGTAATCGCGCGGCGCCAGCAACAGCCACACCGGCAACACCGAAGCGCAGAAGCCGTAGGCGATCAGCAGCCACGCCAGCGACTTCGCATCGAAATCGAACACCGCCGACCACGTGGGCGAGGCGGCGACGTGCGCACCGAACCAGATCGAGGCCAGCAACAGGATCAGGCCGATGATCGACACTTCGAGAATCTTGCCCGGCCGCAGCCAGCGCAGATAGACGCCCATCAGCAGCGCGATCGGAATGGTCGCGGCCACGGTAAAGGTGCCCCAGGGACTGTGCGTCAGCGCCTTGACCACCACCAGCGCCAACACCGCCAGCACGATCATCATCAGCACCAGCACGCCGAACATGGCGACCACGCCGGCGGTTGGCCCGAGTTCGTCGCGCAGCATGTTGCCGAGCGAGCGGCCGTCGCGTCGTACCGAAAGGCCCAGGATCATGAAGTCCTGCACGGCGCCGGCAAATACCACGCCGAACAGGATCCACAGCGTGCCGGGCAGATAGCCCATCTGTGCCGCCAGCACCGGGCCAACCAACGGACCCGCGCCAGCGATCGCTGCGAAGTGGTGTCCGAATACCACCCACTTGTCGGTGGGTACATAGTCCAGACCGTCATTGCGCAGCACCGCGGGCGTGGCCCGGCTGGGGTCCATGCGCAGCACTTTGTCGTTGATGAACTTGCTGTAGAAGCGGTAGCCGATCACGAACACGGCAATCGCCGCGGCGACCAGCCAGATGGCGTTGATCGGTTCGCCCCGGCGCAGCGCGACCACCCCCAGGCACCAGGCGCCGACGATGGCGATGGCGGCCCACAGGATCTTCCCTGCAGGACTTGGTTTGACGGCGACGGTAGACATTCGCGTTGGCTCCTGGGAAGTCCCCCGCAAGGGTCGTCCTGGGGACGGCGGGGGTCAACAACATATTGCGTTGCCCCGCATTAGCCATTGGTCGAATGGGCGAAGGGACGTGCGCATGCGCGGGCTTCCTGGTCGGCGCGTACACTGGCGGTCTGTCGGCCGCTACGGGCGGCGTTGCCAGATCGATGACGAGGCGAGGTTTTTTCCATGATCCGCGAGATCCTGAAGATGGGCGACCCACGGCTGCTGCGGGTGGCCCCTCCGGTGCCCGACGGCATGATCGGCAGCGCGGAGCTCGATGCGCTGATCGCCGACATGTTCGACACCATGCACGATGCCGGCGGCGTCGGCCTGGCTGCGCCACAGATCGGCGTGGACCTGCAACTGGTGATCTTCGGCTTCGACCAGTCGGAGCGTTATCCGGATGCCCCGGCGGTGCCGCGCACGATCCTGCTCAATCCGGTGATCACGCCGCTGTCGCAGGACATGGAGGAGGGCTGGGAGGGTTGTTTGTCGGTTCCCGGTCTGAGGGGCGCGGTGAGTCGGTATTCGCTGATCCGATATCAGGGCGTGGATCCGCAGGGTGCGCCGATCGACCGCAACGCGGAGGGCTTTCACGCTCGCGTGGTGCAGCATGAGTGCGATCACTTGATCGGGCGGCTGTATCCGTCGCGGATCACCGATTTCAGCAAGTTTGGCTATACCGAGGTGTTGTTCCCGGGGATGGAGCTGGCGGACGACTGAGTTTTTCTCCCTCTCGCCTCCGGCGAGAGGGGTGGGGTGAGGGGCCAATCTAGCCTTGCCGTGTGGAATTGCCGTTTTTTTTGGCTCGTCATCCCGGCGCAGGCCGGGATCCAGAGCCTCGGTGTTTAGTTGTCGCGATACGGCGACCTGGCTCGCCTGCGGCGGGCTTCCGTCCTCCTGCCGGAGGCCGGGTCACTTTCTCTTGCTTGCCCAAGAGAAAGTAACCAAAGAGAAGGGCCCCCCGGATGACGCGCCTTCCGGGCTTCGCCCTCCAGGTGCGCGGGTGGGCTCCGGGGGTTTTCGACAGGGCATCCTGCCCTGGCGAAAAACTGGCCCGCATCCATGCGGGCCACCCTGCGGGCTATCCTCCACCCACCCGCCGCGTCATACGGGGACCCCTGAGAGCCAAGAGCCAAGCCAAGAGCCAAGAGCCAAGAGCAGAGCCAAGAGCTGGAGCGGAGGGCTCCAGATCTACTGTGGGAGCGCACCCTGTGCGCGACAAACCTACGGAGCGATACACCCCGGCGTGGCTGTCGCGCACAGGGTGCGCTCCCACAGAAAGCACGCGGGTTCCCGCGAGCATCCGCCCCTCACCCCGGAGGGGAGAGGGAAAAGAAAAGTGACTCGAGCGGCGGCAGCCGATCGAAACGCCCGCGGCGTAAGCGGCCCGGTCGCGGTACCGCGACATCAAACACCGAGGCTCTGGCCCCCGGCCTAGTCCGGCATGACGACCAAGCGCGGCCAGTCCCAGGCTGACGAGCCAATAGAGCGGCGTCCCGGTGACCCCAAACCCCAACCCCCCGTCAACCCGTTGCGATTCCTGCCAAATCCGGCAACCCTACGCGCTGGCCCGCCCCATGGCGGGCCCGACGTATCCATGCTGCCCCAGGGCGGCGGCCATCAGGGGACCCATCACATGACCGGACGACTTTCGTGAGCGGCAATCTTTCCCAAACCGAAAATCGCAAAGAGCTGACCGTTCGCGGTCTCATCCTGGGCGTGATCATCACGGTGGTGTTTACCGCCGCCAACGTCTTCTTCGGCCTCAAGGCCGGCCTGACCTTCGCCACCTCGATTCCGGCGGCGGTGATTTCCATGGCCCTGCTGCGCGGGTTCAAGGATTCCACCATCCAGGAAAACAACATCGTGCAGACCATCGCTTCGGCGGCGGGCACGTTGTCTTCGATCATCTTCGTGCTCCCGGGCATGATCATGATCGGCTGGTGGACCGGCTTCCCGTTCTGGACCTCGTTCGCCGTGTGCGCATTGGGCGGCATCCTCGGCGTGATGTATTCGATTCCGCTGCGCCGTGCGCTGGTGACGAACTCCGATCTGCCGTATCCCGAAGGCCTGGCCTGTGCCGAGGTGCTGAAGGTGGGCAGCGGCGATGACGCCGATGCCGGCAGCGTGGAAGAAGGCCGTGCGGGCCTGCTCGCCGTGCTGTGGGGTTCGATCGTGTCGGCGGTGTTTGCGGTGATCGTGGCCACGCAGGTCTTCGCCGCCGACTTCGTGCGCTATTTCCGCGTGGGCGACAAGGGATCGGTCAGCGGCTTCGACTTCAATCTTTCCTTCGCGCTGTTCGCCATTGGCCACCTGGTGGGCCTGTCGGTGGGTATCGCGATGCTCATCGGCGCGATCATCGGCTGGGGCTGGGGCGTGCCGCATTACTCGCTGATGGGCGACCTGAGCGCCTCGGTGGCGGATCTGGCCAACGGCACCTGGAGTCACAAGGTGCGCTTCGTCGGCGCGGGCGCGATTGGCGTATCGGCGATCTGGACGCTGGCCAAGCTGGTGAAGCCGGTGATCAGCGGCCTGGCTTCGGCAATGGCCGCCTCCAAGGTGCGCAAGGCCGGCAACGCCGACTCGCTGCCGCGCACCGAGCGCGATATCCCGATCGGCATCGTGGGCCTGATCACGCTGGCCTGCTTCATTCCGATTGCCTGGCTGCTGGGCTACTTCGGCCAGATCAGCGGCCTGGGCGATCACCTGGCCGTGCTCGCCATCGGCGGCGTGGCCTTCGTGGTGCTGATGGGCTTCTTCGTTTCCACCGTGTGCGGCTACATGGCCGGCCTGATCGGTTCGTCCAACAGCCCGCTGTCGGGCGTGGGCATCCTGGTCGTGATCGCCGCGGCGCTGTTGCTGGTGGCGTTCGTGAAGCCGCACGTGGGCGTGGAAGAGGGCAAGGCGCTGGTGGCGTTTGCGCTGTTCATCACCTCGGTGGTGTTCACCGTGGCGGCCATCGCCAACAACAACCTGCAGGACCTCAAGACCGGCCAGTTGGTGGACGCCACGCCGTGGCGCCAGCAGGTGGCCCTGGTGGTCGGCGTGGTGGCCGGCGCGGCGGTGATTCCGCCGGTGCTCGACCTGCTCAACAAGGCGTACGGTTTCGTCGGCGTGGCGGGTGCGGGAGCGCATGCGCTGCCGGCGCCGCAGGCCGGTCTCATTTCGGCGCTTGCCAACGGCGTGATCACCGGCAATATCGACTGGAGCCTGATCATCACCGGCATCTGGATCGGTGTGGCACTGATCATCATCGACGAGATCCTGGCGCGTACCACCAAGCACATGCGCATCCCGCCGCTCGCGGTCGGTCTGGGCATCTATCTGCCCACGGTGAGCACGCTGATGGTGGTGGTGGGTTCGGTGGTCGGCTGGTACTTCGACCGTCGCGCCGATCGCTCGAAGCGGCCGGAAACCACCAAGCAGCTCGGCGTGCTGTTGGCCTCGGGCCTGATCGTGGGCGAGAGCGTGATCGGCGTGGTGATCGCCTTCATCGTCGGCCTGTCGGGCAAGGCCGCGCCGCTGGCGCTGGTCGGCGAGGACTTCGGTGCGGCGGCGCAGTGGATCGGCGGCATCGCCTTCGCGCTGATCGTGCTGGTGCTGTACCGCTGGATCGCTCGCATGGCCAACGGACTACCCACTAAGTCCTGAATCACACGGTCGCGATCCGCCTGAAGCGGACGCGACCGAATGTCATGCCTGCATGCCACGATCGAACAGAAAAGCACGTTGACCGGCTATCCTAGGCGGTCGCGAACGGTTTGCGCGATGGTCATGTGGAGGCGGTAAACGCGTGGTGGAGCAGACAGGGGCACCAGCCCCGATTTCCGGTGAAGTGCTTGCGCGTCCTGGCCTGATGGTCAGGTTGCGCAGGCTTGCCGGTCCACTGCTGTCGGTGGCCATGCTCTGCCTGGCGCTATGGGCGCTGCATCGCCTGGCCAGCGAGGTGAGCTATCGCGAGGTGGCGCGCTACGTCCACGGGCTGGAGAACTACCGCGTCGCGCTGGCCGTGCTGCTCACCGCCGGCAGCTACGGCGTGATGATCCTGTACGACTGGTTCGGCCTGAAGTACATCGGCAAGCGCCTGCCGGGTGCGCAGGTCAGCCTGATCTCCTTCATCAGCTATGCCTTCAGCAATGCGTTGGGCATGGCATTGCTGATCTCCGGTTCGATCCGCTACCGCTTCTACATCCAGGCCGGCCTTTCCACCGCCGAGGTGGCGAAGGTGGTGGTGTATTGCACGCTGAGTTTCTGGCTGGGCCTGTGCGCGCTCACCGGCGTCACCCTGTTGCTGGTGCCGGTGCCGCCATCGTTGCCGCTGGCCAGCTGGCGTCTTCCGGTCGCCGCCGTGCTCACGCTCATTCCGTTGCTGTGGATGGTGGGCAGCCGCCTGCTTGGACGTCCATTGCGGCTGTGGCGTTGGCGCGTGAGCCTGCCGGGCACGATGGTCGCCACGCGGCAGGTGCTGGTCGGTGCGGTGGACTGGGGGTTGGCGGCCTACGTGCTGTATCTGCTGATGCCCAATCAGGTGGACACGGGCTTCGGTCACTTTCTCGCCATCTTCGTATTGGCCCAGATCGCCGGCCTGATCAGTCATGTGCCGGGTGGTCTGGGCGTGTTCGAAGCGGTGATGCTGGCCGGCTTCGGCGCGGAAGGAAACCAGGGCCTGGAAGCGCCCATCCTCGGTGCGCTGGCGGCCTATCGCCTGATCTACTACTTCCTGCCGTTGTTCGCGGCGACCGTGGTCGTGCTGTGGCGCGAAGCGCGTGGCCTGCGTCAGAAGACCTTGCTGGCACCGTGGTTCACCGGGTTGCTGCCGCCCTTTTTTGCGGGCCTCACGCTGGTATCCGGCGCGGTGCTGCTGTTCTCCGGCGCCACCTCGGCCTTGCCGCAGCGCCTGGCGATCCTGCGCGACGTGCTGCCGCTGGCGGTGCTCGAGGTCTCGCACTTCCTCTCCAGTGTGGTCGGCATGATGTTGCTGATCCTGTCGCGCGGCCTGCAGCGGCGCCTCGATGCGGCGTACGTGCTCACGCTGATCCTGCTGGTGCTGGGCGCAGTGCTGTCGCTGCTCAAGGGCATCGATTACGAAGAGGCCACCCTGCTGTCGCTGCTGGCGCTCGCGCTGGCGCCGGCCCATCGGTTGTTCTATCGCCGCGCGTCGATGTTCAGCGCCAGCTTCTCATGGGGCTGGATCATCGCCATCGTGGCGGTGCTCGGCTGCGCGGGCTGGCTGGTGGGTTTCAGCTACAAGCACGTGGAATACAGCAACAACCTGTGGTGGGAATTCAGCTTCTATCACGGCGGTGCGCCGCGCGCGTTGCGCGCGCTGGTCGGCGCGACGGCGGCGGGCCTGTTGTTTGCGTTGGCCAACCTGATCCGTCCCGCGCGTCCGCATTTGCAGCTTCCCAGCGAAGACGATCTGCAGCGCGCGCTGCCGTTGATCAAGAACTACAGCTCCGCCCAGGCGCATCTCGCGCTGATGGGCGACAAGACGCTGCTGTTCGATGCCGACAACCGCGCCTTCATCATGTACGACGTGGAAGGACGCAGCTGGGTCGCCATGGGCGATCCGGTGGGCGAGGACGAGCAGGCGCGGCGCGAACTGGTGTGGACCTTCCGCGACCAGTGCGAGCGCGCCGGCGGCTGGCCGCTGTTCTACCAGGTGCGCCAGGACGACCTGGACCTGTACCTCGAAGTGGGCATGAACTTCCTCAAGATCGGTGAAGAAGCCCGCGTGGAACTGGCCGGCTTCAACCTCGACGGCAAGTCCAAGAAGGTCTTGCGCAACACCATCAACAAGCTCACCCGCGACGGCATGCGCATGGAGATCGTGCCAGCCGATGCGGTGCCTGCGCTGATGCCGCAGCTGAGGAAGATTTCCGATGCGTGGATGCGCGACAAGGGCGTGCGCGAGAAAGGCTTCTCGCTGGGCACGTTCGATCCGGCCTATCTCGAGCGCACGCCGATGGCGCTGGTCTGGCAGGGCGAGGAACTGGTGGCGTTCGCCAACCTGTTCCTCACCGACAACAAGGAAGAGGCCTCGCTGGACCTGATGCGGCACCTGCCGGACAGCACGGCTGGGATCATGGACTTCCTCTTCGTCAACCTGATGCAGTGGTCCAGGCAGGAAGGCTACCGCTGGTTCAACCTGGGCATGGCACCGTTCTCCGGCCTGCAGAACCGCCGCAGCGCGCCGCTGTGGAGCCGTGTTGGCGCGATGCTGTTCGGGCGTGGCGAGCGCTTCTACAACTTCCGCGGCCTGCACAAGTACAAGGACAAATTCGACCCGGTGTGGGAACCTCGCTATCTTGCGGTGCCTAACGGCATTGCGTTGCCGCTGGTGTTCGCCAACTTGGCGAGCCTTATTTCGGGTGGACTGTCGGGCATGGTGCGCCGTTGAAACGACTCTGGAAGTGGTTTGTTCTCGTTCTGTTGATCGCTGCCGGTGCGGGCCTCTGGGCCTGGCAGCCGTGGCATCACGCCAGCATGGAAGAGTCGCTGGTGCGGGTGCCGGCGCAGCCGGGCGTCACGCCGCTGGCGGGCCGCGAGGACGTGGTGGCGATCTTCTATTCCGGCGACGGCGGCTGGCGCGACCTCGACCAGTCGCTGGGCAAGATCATCGCCTCGCACGGCATCCCGGTGCAGGGCGTGAGCCTGCTGCAGTATTACTGGCGCAATCGCCCAGCCAAGGAATCGGCCGTCGACCTGGATGCCTTGATCGCGCAATCGGTCTCGCAGCCGGGCAAGAAGCGCGTGTGGTTGATCGGTTTCTCGTTCGGCGCCGACGTGCTGCCTTCGGTGATCGATCAGTTGAGCCCCGAGGGCCGCGCGCGCATCGCCCAGGTGGTGCTGCTGTCGCCCAGCCACGACGTCAACTTCGAAATCGAAATGGAAGGCTATATGAAGGAGGGCTGGTGGAAGACGCACACCCAGGACTTCTTCCAGTGGCTCAATCCCGTGCAGCATTACGATGCCCTGCCGCCGCTCGAAGCACTCGACGGCCATCCGCCGGTGGTGTGCTACTACGGCGTCAAGGACAAGGACGATGCGCTTTGCGCCGATCCGAAGTTGCCGGGCTGGATCAAGGTCTACGAAAAGACCGGCGACCATCACTTCGACTACAACTACGAAGGGCTGGCGCAGCAGATGATCCACGATCTGCCGGCGGCGCAGTAAATAGCCTCTCCTCTGTGGGAGCGCACCCTGTGCGCGACAAGCCGACGAGGCGGTGCACCCGGGTGTGACTGTCGCGCACAGGGTGCGCTCCCACAGTCTTCTTCTGGTGCCGCTCAGTTCGGCAGCGGCACCGATTCCAGATCGAACGGCACATGCCGTGGAATGCCCGCATCGTCGCCCTTGTGCGCAAACAGCAGGCCGTACTTCGATTCGATGAAGTAGACGCGGTGATGGGCGATCACGCCGCCGGACGGATCGTTGAGTCCGGCCACCAGCGTCTGCAGCGAACTGGCGCGATCGCCCGACAGCGTGGCCAGCGAGATCTGCCCGCCGTAGGGGCCGTCGTGCCCGAACGCATTGCTCTCGAAGATGACCAGACGGTCAGGACCTGCCGTGCGAATGCCGTCGGCATTCTTCAGCGTGCGTGGCATCTCGATGCGCGTGACGGCGCTGGCGCTGCCATCGGATTGGATGTCGATGCGCAGCAGATACGATGCAGCGGTCACCGTGCTCACGTACACATGGTGGCGATCAATGGCGATGCCGTTGAGCTTGAAACCTTCCGGACCCGCGCTGAAGGCGGTGTCTTCCTTCCACACCTGCAGCGCGGCATCACCGTCGCGCCAGCGGAATACGCGCGGTTGGAACGAGTCGGTGACGTAGATGTTTCCCTGCTCGTCCTGGGCGAGGTCGTTGCAGTAACCCTTGTCGGGCAGCTCGTAACTGGCGCGCGGCGCGCCGGTGGCGAGGTCGTAGCTCTTGAGTGCGCTCGGCCGGGTGGGCACGGTGGTGTAGCCCAGCGTGCCCGAACAGATCCACAGCAATCCACGACGTGCATCGACCAGCACGCCTTGCCCGTTGGACAGTCCGTTGGAACCGGGCTTTACCAGCACCTCCGCCTGGTCGGCGCCGGGCTTCAGTCGCGCCACCGCGCCCTGGCGCCAGCTGCCCACGTAGAACGAGCCGTCGGGACCCACGGCAGCGCTTTCGGGGTACCAGTCTTCGGGCAGCGAGCGCGTGGACGGCGCCACGTCAGCGGCGTGGCCAGTGGCCGCCCAAGCCAGCGAGCAGGCCAGCGCGAGGCGGCACAGCAGGGTCGAGGTCGTCATCGCGGTACTCCCTAGGAAATGAGGCAGGGATTGTTGGCGGCCGCTCCTGGTTTATAAATGCGCTTCTGCTTCCTTCACTTCACAGTGAGGCTTTGGAATGGATCGTCTGACCAGCATGGCGGTGTTCGTTCGCACGGTAGAGAAGGGCAGCTTTGCGGCAGCGGCCGAGGAGTTCGGCCTCTCGACCACCATGGTCGCCAATCATGTGCGCGCACTGGAGCAACAACTGGGCGCGCAATTGCTGGAGCGCACGACGCGCCGCCATCACCTCACGGAAATCGGCACGGCCTACCTTGAGCGCTGCCGCGACGTGCTCAGCAGCGTGCAGGCGGCCGACCAGGTGGCCGAAGCCTTGCGCGCGGTGCCCCAGGGCACGTTGCGGGTCACGGCGCCGGTGACCTGGGGGGCGCACCGGTTGATGCCGGTGATCGGTGCCTATATGGCCAGCTATCCCAAGGTGCAGGTGGAACTGAGTCTCAAC
This sequence comes from Dyella kyungheensis, assembly GCF_049913195.1. Classification (GTDB taxonomy): domain Bacteria; phylum Pseudomonadota; class Gammaproteobacteria; order Xanthomonadales; family Rhodanobacteraceae; genus Dyella; species Dyella kyungheensis. The sequence goes on from NZ_CP183983.1 coordinate 1,096,049, forward strand.
GACCGCGTGGTCGACATGCACGAGGAAGGCTTCGACGTGGCGATCCGCTCGGGCCCGCTGGCCGACGATGCATTGGTGGCCCGTCCGTTGGCACCATCGCGCATGTTCGTCGCGGCCAGTCCGGGCTATCTGGACATCCACGGCATACCGCAGCAGCCCGGGGATCTTGCCAGGCATGCCTGCCTGGGCTTCATGGCGTGGGGTCGTCATCACCACTGGCGGTTCACCCAAGGCGAGCGCCGCGTGGAGGTTCCCGTCGAAGGGCCGCTCGTGTGCAACAACGGACAAGCCTTGTTGACGGCCGCGCTTTGCGGTGTCGGTATAGTCGTTCAGGCAGATGTGTTGCTTGCGCCCTCGATCGAATCCGGCCGGCTGGTGCGTCTGCTGCCCGATTGGGAACTTCCGGTGCGGCACCTGCATATCGTGCGTCGTCGCGAGACACGTCCGACCGCGAAGCTGCGTACCTTCGTCGATTTCGTGATGGAGAAGCTGGCTTGATGGATGCCGTAACGAACGACCATGCCATGCGTCGCAACACCGGTATCGACCTGCTGCGCGGCCTGTCCATTTTGCTGGTGGTACTGCACCACATCGGCCTTCGCATGCCGCTGCGCAAGACGGCTCTGCTCGATGTATTCCCCAGGACGCTGCTGAGCGCGCTCAATTTCAACGGCTATGAAGCCGTCTTCATCTTCTTCGTGATATCCGGCTTTCTCATCGCGGGCAACGCGCTGCGGCGCAGTGGCTCCCTGTCGAACATCGATCTGCGCGCCTTCTATGCGCGCCGCTTCTCGCGCATCGCACCGTGCCTGGTGTTGCTTGTTGCCGTACTCAGCCTGCTGCATCTGGCGGGCGCAGCCGATTACACGATCGACAGGGCAGGGCAGTCGCTGCCGCGCGCCATCGTGGCGGCGCTGGGTTTTCACTTGAACTGGTACGAGGGCATGACCGGTTACCTGCCCGGCAACTGGGATGTGCTGTGGTCGTTGTCGATCGAGGAAGTGTTCTATCTCGGCTTTCCGATCGTTTGCCTGCTGACGCGACGCAGCTGGATCCTGGTGCCGATGCTCGTGCTGCTCGCGCTGTCGCTGCCGTGGACACACGCTGCGCTGGCTGGCAACGAGATCTGGCAGGAGAAGGCCTACCTGCCAGGCATGGCGGCCATCGCCACCGGCGTGCTTGGTGCATTGATCGTGCAGCGATGGTGCAGCGTGTCGCGCGGTATCGCATGGGCGCTAGGCATGACCGGTGCGCTCGGCCTTTATCTCGTGATGTTCGAAGGCAAGCTGCTGTGGCAGACGATGCATGACGGTTACATGCTGGTACTTACGGCGGCGGCGTTGTGTCTGGTGCTTGCCAGTGTCTGGACAACAGGCGTCACACCGCGCCGTGGACTGGGCTGGCTGCGCTCGTGGGGACGCTTGAGCTACGAGATCTACCTCACCCACATGTTCGTGGTGTACGGCACGGTGAGGATCTTCAAGGCGATGGGTGGTGACATGTCGCTGGGTTTCCTTTGGTATGTGCCGGCGCTTGCCTTGTGCTGGTTGCTTGGACACCTGGTGGAGCGCTACGTATCGACGCCTGCAGAACGTTGGCTTCGTGCAAGGTGGGTGGGCACGCCGACAGCGATGCTCGCGGTTGCCGCGGAATAGACAAATTCGGCAAAACGCCGCGCGTTTCGCTATTGCTTACGATGTATGCCGAGCGAGATTTGTTGCGCCAGTTCTCAGCTTCAGTGCCTGCGGCAGCAGCGCAAAAACACCTGTCACGCAGGGAACAGCTAACGCGTCGATGCCCATGGACACTCGCGCACTCTCATTGACGGGAGTGCGGAGCGATGGAGTGCAGGGCGGATACCGGCATCGACGCGAGGTTCGAACAGGCCTGGCGTGCGCATCAACCCATGCTGTTGCGACGAGCGCGCCGATTGAGCGGCGGCCATGCGGATCGCGCCGACGAACTGCTGGCGGCCACCGCGCTCAAGGCGCTGCAGTTCACGCGTCATCGTCCGCATTTCATGGAACATCCGAAGGGCTTCCTGTTCGTTGTCCTTCGGCATGTCTTCGTCGATGGCGTGCGCCGGAGTGTGCGTGAAGGATTGGTATTCGACGATAGCGTCGACGTGCACGACGGCAAGATGGCCGTCGACGGTTATGCCGCGCCTTCCGCGATGCAGCGGCTGGAAGTGACCCAGCAGATCGCCTGCATCGAAGCCGCGCTGCGAACGATGAGTCCCGCCCAGCGCCGGCTGTTTGCGTTCCGCTTCATCGACGACTTGCCCTATCCGCAGATCGCCGAACGGCTGGGCGTCAACCAGCCCCTGCTGCGCAAGCGCGTGCAGCTGATACGCGACCGGCTGCGCACGGAAGTCGGTCGCGCCGCCACGCCGCGAGAGGAATCGACGCGCGCCACGGTTTTCACAGTCGTCGATGCCCGTCGTTATGAGAAGGGCAGCGGCCAGCGCCGCGACCTGCCAACACCGCCGACCAAAGGAAACAGTCATGGCTGACCCTCAAGTCAACGCCCAGATTACCGATGCCATTACGCAGACGAACGTGAAAGTGGTTGCGGAGGCACCGGCTCAAGCGATCGCGGCGCTCTATCAGGTGGCCAGTCATTCGGCGGGCCTCTCGTTGCAGAACGCGGTGCACAGCCAGCAGGCGCTCAATCAGATCTCCAACGCCGTGGTGTCGAGGGCCGTCGCGATGATCATGTCCATCGCCGACAAACCCTAGACGACTTTTCGCGAGTGGGATTGGGTTTTGGCGTAAGAGAGGAACGCGTACATGGCCTTCTGGTCGAAATGGATCTCGGGCAACCGGTCGCCGCGCGCAGCCAGCGGCGAAGACGATGGAGGGAATGCCGGTACGCCCGCGCAGGGGCCGGCACCCGCGCCGGCACCTGCACCGGCACCGGCACCGGCACCATCGCCAGCGCCGCCACCACCGCCGACGAATGTGCGTTCGCTGATGACGGAACGGATGCTGTCGCAAAACCCGTCACCGCCGAACACCGATGCACTCGCACCCGCCATCGTGCAGGCGGTGCAGTTGAGCAACGCGGAGACGGCCAGCTATGCGCCTTCGCAGATCGCGCTGGGTCCCGACATGATGATCAGCCAGGCGTCGGGCCTGGTGGCGCAGGCGGCAGCGAACTATTTCGATGGCGTGAGCAAGCTGGTGTTGGCGAGCCAGAGTGTGTTGCTCAAGCAGATGACCCAGGCCTTGGCCGAGCAGAACCTCGAACAAGCCGGCGAAGACGCGTTGGGCATCGTCGCCACCGACCTGCTGATGGGCGCCGCAGCCGCCGTGGCTGCTGCCGCCGGCGCGATGGAAGCGGAGTCCGCCAGTTTCGCGATCGATCGCATCGACCAGAGCATCGCCAAGTACAGCAGCGTGCTGGCCGCTCGCAAGACGCCACCGCAATAAGCCGGACGGCAAGCAACGCCGCCTCTCGACCCACGCGTTACGAGGAGTTCCCATGGCCTATTTCACGCTTTCGTCGCCGACCCGAGTATTCGAGTACCCATACGATTTCCACAGTCACCTGGGCGGCATCCTGCCGGTGCGGAGCAAGAACGTACCCTCGCTCGCCAGCTGGCTGGCGGGACCGAGCGACGAGAAGGGCGAGCAGGCGCTGTTCGAACAAGCGCTGCGTTACATGCTCGAGTCCAACCCCTTCGAGCTGTTGGCGCACCGCGCCGACAAGACCGGCTATGAGCGCGGCGAATGCACGGCGGAGAACATCTACTTCGCCAGCGTGCTGATCGCCCAGCGCATGCAACCGCGTGAACAGATCGATGTCTTGCCGGTCACCGATCCGGCGTTGTATCGCGCCGCCATGCAGTCGGTGCAGGCCGCCATGGCAAGTAACGGCGAAGATCGGGACTGGATGCTAGCGCTGATGCGCTACTTCAACGGCAAGATCTACTCGAGCAACAAGTTCACGCCGTTCGACGACGCCTACAAGATGCGTTCGAGCCTGGTCGACCGGGTGAGGGCGGGCAAGGACGGCGAAGCAAAGTACATCGGCTGGATCGACGCGACGCTTCAATACCTGAAGACGCAGGGCATCAAGCATATCCAGATTCCCGCCAGCGCCAGCGACATCGATGCGCTCGATGCGCAGGTCGCGTTGTTCAACGCCCATCAGAACACCGAATACCGCGTGCTCGTGCATACCCCGTCCGCCTACGTGAGCGGTCGCCGGTTCGCCGATGAGCTGGAGGCGATCCTCAAGAAGCTGCTCGAGGAGAAGTTGAAGGTGACCATCGGGTTGGATGTGCTTGGCGTGGAGAATCGCGTCGCCAACTACGAGGTCCTGTTCGACTTCCTGCGCAAGAACCAGGACACATTGACCGAACTGCTCAGGGACAAGCGGTTGCGTTCGGTGATCGTGCATATCCACAACGGCGAGGGAGCCAGTGCCGCCGCCGACCATCGCTCGATGGTCGGCTATTACCTTGCGTACGGCGATCCTGCGCCGGATGGCGACTTCTACAGGGCGCTGGCCGCGTACATCAGTCGCTGTGTGCAGACGGCGACCGAGCGGCGCGCCACCGAGAGCGCGGGCAGTCGTGGAGCGCCAGGTTATGGCGCAGGCATGTTCTCGCGCCTGTTCGACGAGCTGTTCATCAGCAATTCGTTGACCTACCGGGGCTGCCGCCTGCGCCGCTTCGACGTCAACGGCGAGCGCAGCCGCGAGCTGGCGGCCTACAACGGCAAGCGCAGCGTCATGGCCTTGAGCGAGATGTTCGACGCGCCGGTAACGAAGGGTGAGGACGGTAGCTGGTACGAGCTGTTGACGGGCGTGGATTCGCCATACACCTTCCGGCTCGGGCACGACTACTACTACCGCAATTTCATGGCGGCGAAGTATCCGGTGATCGCCTTCGACACCAATCTCGGCAGCAACGCCATCACCGGAGCGGCGGGCCTGTTCAAGTCGGCGGAGTCCTATCGGATCAACAAGGGCTTCCGGCATCTGGACGGCTATATCGACACGGACGTGCTGGTGGCGGCATCCACCTCGGTGGCGTACATGTTCAGCGATGCGCTTACCCAGGAGCAGATCGAGTTCTTCTTCGAAGTGAGCAAGCTGGAGGGGCCCATCGACGCCGTGCTGAGCAAGGACAACGTCGCCGAAACGATCCATGGCTATCTGCAGACCGCGCTGGGGCCGCTCGCCAGGTTCGTCGACGAGAACGATTACAAGCGCTATGTCCGCCTGGTCTCGGGCATTGTCGGGACCTCGGCGCAGCCCTCGGTTCGCTACCAGGCCATGACGCGGGTGTACGCCGTATTCCAGAACTGGCGCTCGTACTTGTTGGGTGCCGACGGGCAGGGCGTCGAGCACAGCGATATCCAGGACGAGTTCGTCCGCATGGTCCTGATGGTGGCCTACAACCTGCTTCCGGTCGGGCAGAGCGTGTTGAGCACGGACACGCTGTTCGACCTGCAGGCCCTGATGGTGCTGATGGCCGATTGCTACTGGATGCACACGGTGGGCGATTTCCGCAAGGAGGTCAGCTGGGCTGAGCGCAACATCGAGAAGCTCGAGGGTTACCAGTCCCCGGCGTCGGTGGTGAGCCTGCAGCGCGGACAGGTGTCGCAGGGTTCGTAAATCGTTGGCACGCAGAGGACATCCCATGACCACGCCATCCGGCGACGAGATCGTGAACGACTTCACCGGGCGCGGCTTCGGCGAACTGGCCGCACCTCGCAAGGCCTCCTCGCCTCCGGCAGCAGCCCCGGCGAAGAAGCCTTCGAGAGCGCTCGTGCCCATCGCTGCGCGCAAGCCGGCATCGCATGCCGATGCACCGGGACAACGACGCAAACGCACGCGCGAGCAACGGCTGGTGCTTGCACTCGCCCGTCTGCTAGCCGCGCGCATGCGCTGAACGCCGGAGATCTCCCCATGATCGCGATCGACCAGGACAAGCTCGACGGTTTGCGTGAGCTGATCAAGTTGCTGCTCGCACTGACGCGAGCGGAGCGGCCGCGCGCCGTCTATCCATACCCGCCTTATATGCCGCCGCCGCAGCCCGCGCCGCCGGTGCCATCGCCGCCCGGCTCGAGCGAGGGAGGCATGAGCCTGGTGCGTGCGGCGGAGATCGTCGAGCGCGGCAGCGCGCACGCGCTCCAGGCGATACGCAACGGCACCGAGGAGGCCCGCAAGGCGCTCATGCAGCTGGCCGAGCAGCGCGACGTCGAGCAGCAGGCGGTGGAGCAGGTGATCGAGGCGGTGGCATCGCTCAAGACCCTGCAGCACCGGCACAAGCATCAGGGCGAGAACGTCGCGCAGGAAACGCCGCCGACGTCGCCGCACGCGCACGCAGCCGGTCCGCACGACGCGCAAACCGCGGGCACGCGGCGCAAGCGTTGATTCACGCGGGCTCGTTCCAATCGTTTCACTTTCATGTACGGGAACGCCGTACCCACCCAGAGGAGCACTCAACATGCCTATCCCCATTTCGGTCAATTCGCAGATCACCGACGCGGTCACCCAGTCCAACGTGAAGGTGATCGCCGAAGGTCCGGCCATGGCCATGGGTTCGATCTTCCAGACCATGGCGCATTCCACCGGCCTGCTCTACGAGAACGCGGTGTCGGCCTCGCAGCAACAGAACACGCTGTCGCAGGCCTCGACCAACCAGGGCGTGATGCAGATCTACAGCCTCGATACCACTGCGACCGCGGCGGCGACGGAGAAGGTCGCGCAAGGCGGCGTGGCCGACAACCTCACCAGCCTGATGAGCGTGATGAGCGCCTTCAACAACCAGTGACGCCGGTGCGCGCCTGGTGCGCGCGCATCGTCAACCGTTTTTTATCGCGGCACAGCCGCTTCATTGCATGGAGTTGAATCATGACCGTGAACAGCCAGATCACCGATGCCGTTACCCAGACCAACGTGAAGGTCGTCGCCGAAGCGCCGGCCATGGCGATGGGTTCGATCTACCAGACCATGGCCCACTCGACCGGCATCCTGTTCGAGAACGCCGTGGCGGCACAACAGCAGCAGAACTCGCTGTCGCAGGCCGCCGCCAACCAGGGCGTGATGCAGATCTACAGCCTGGACACCACCGCCACCGGTGCCGCCAGCGAGAAGGTGGCGCAGGGTGGCGTGGCGGACAACCTGACCAGCTTGCTGAGCGTGCTCAACGCGTTCCGCAGCAGCTGAAGCGATCGGCCGGGCGGGAGCGGACGGGTACGCCTGTCCGTCCCGCCGAGACGGGCGTGGCGATCACGCTACCGTTATCGGCGACTAGGCAGGTTATGGAGAACAAGACTCCCGGGCCAGCGGGCTGGATGTCGGTTCCCGCGGGTAGTTCGGGCACGAGCGTTCGATAGTCGGGACGGCGCGGTCCGCATCGAGGACGATGCATGGCGCTTGTCCTTAGGGGGCAATCAGCATGGAACTGGCTACGCGGCACGCGTCGCGCACGGTCGTGCGCAGCGGCCGTTCGACAGTCTTGGACGCGGAAGGGCGCCGCGCCTTGCTTGCGCGGTCCGAATTGTTTGCCGGCCTTCCCGCCCCGGTGCTGGACGATTTGGCCGAGCGTTCGCATGGACGCTACCTGGACAGCGGCGAACTGGTCTTCCGCAACAACGATCCCGCCGATTTCGCCGCCTTGGTAGCGGAAGGCGCGGTGTACGCGATTCTCTACGGCCCGGACGGGCGCGAATTGATCGTGGACATGGCCGGCTCCGGCCAGGCGATCGGCGAGGCGGCATTGCTGGGCGCGAGTGTTCATCACTTCACCGCCGTCGCCGTCGGCATGGCGACCGTGTTGCTGCTGCGTCGCGTGCATCTGGCGAGGCTGCTGACCGAGCCGCAGTTCCTCAATCGCGTGCTGCTGCTTCTGGCCGCACGCGTCAGCCGCACCGCGAAGGCGCTGGAAACCATGTGCCTGTACAGCCTGGAATCGCGGCTGGCGCGTTACCTGCTGGATGCGGCCGAGCGCGACGGGCGTGGCGTCGGGCAGATCCAGTTGCCGCCCACGCAGGGCATTCTCGCTTCCATGCTCAACGCGAGCCGGCCCAAGTTGAATGCGTTGTTGCAGGGCTGGCAGCGCGCGGGATTGATCAGTCGCGAGCGCAACGTGCTTTACGTGCACGATTTCGAGCAGCTCCGACGCAAGGCCTGCGCGCCGGAGCGTCGCCTTTAGCGCAATTCAGCGATAGCGGTTGATGGTGTCGCGCAGATCCAGCGCGGCGTCGCGCGCTGCCTGGGCGAAGTCCTCGCCATTGCCGGCGTAGAGGATCGCGCGCGACGAGCTGATCATCAGGCCGGTGCCGTCGTTCGTGCGGCCATGCTTGAGCACGGCTTCCACGTCGCCGCCTTGCGCACCGATGCCCGGCACCAGCAACGGCATGTCGCCGACGATGGCGCGCACCTTGCCCAGCTCTTCGGGCCAGGTCGCACCGGTGACGAGGGCGCAGTTGCCGTGCACGTTCCAGTCGCGCGCGATGGTTTCGGCCACGCGCAGATAGAGCGGCAGCCCGCCGCAATCGAGTGCCTGGAAATCCGCGCCGCCCGGATTCGATGTGCGGCACAGCAGGATCACGCCCTTGTCGGCACGTTCGAGGAACGGCTGGGCGGAATCGCGGCCCATATAGGGGTTGAGCGTCACGGCATCGGCACGGTAGCGATCGAATGCCTCGCTGGCATAGTGCTGTGCGGTGCTGCCGATATCGCCGCGCTTGGCGTCGAGGATCACCGGCACGCCGGGATGCTTGTCGTGGATGTGCGCGATCAATCGCTCAAGCGCGTCTTCGGCTCGCAGCGCGGCGAAGTGCGCGATCTGTGGCTTGTACGTGCAGACGACGTCGGCGGTGGCGTCGACGATGTCGCGGCAGAATTCGAACACCGCGTCCGGGCGACCCTTGAGGTGCGCGGGAAATTTCGCGGGCTCGGGATCGAGACCGACGCAGACGAGGGAGTCATGGTCAGCCCATGCCTGTTGCAGGGATTGCATGAAGTGCATCGGGTTTTCCTCGTCGCTGCCTTTCACTCCCTCTCCCCTCCGGGGAGAGGGTTGGGGTGAGGGGACAATCTTGCGGTATCGCTGATTTGAAATCTGGTTCTTTTGAGGAACGGGGCTAGCCGTGCTCCTCACCCCAGCCCTCTCCCCGGAGGGGAGAGGGCGCAGGAGCGGGCTTACGCCAGCTTCTTGTACTTCACACGATGCGGGCCGGCGGCTTCGTCGCCGAGACGGCGCTTCTTGTCGGCTTCGTACTCGTTGTAGTTGCCCGGGAAGAACTCCACGTGGGAATCGCCTTCGAACGCGATGATGTGCGTGGCGATGCGATCGAGGAACCAGCGGTCATGCGAGATCACCATCGCGCAGCCCGGGAATTCCAGCATCGCGTCTTCCAGCGCACGCAGCGTTTCGACGTCCAGATCGTTCGACGGTTCGTCGAGCAGCAGCACGTTGCCACCCTGCATCAGCGTCTTGGCCAGGTGCAGGCGACCGCGCTCACCGCCGGACAGGCTGCCCACCATCTTCTGCTGGTCGGTGCCCTTGAAGTTGAAGCGGCCGATATAGGCACGCGACTGCAGCTCGTAGCGGCCGATGGTGATGATGTCGGCGCCGTCGGAGACTTCCTGCCACACGTTCTTGTTCGGATCGAGGCTGTCGCGCGACTGGTCCACATAGGCCAGCTGCACGGTGTGGCCGAGCTTCACTTCGCCCTGGTCCGGCTTTTCCTGACCGGTGATCAGCTTGAACAGGGTCGACTTGCCGGCGCCGTTCGGGCCGATCACGCCGACGATGGCGCCCGGCGGGATCTTCATCGACAGGTCGTCGATCAGCAGGCGATCGCCAAAGGACTTGGACACGTTCTTGAACTCGATCACTTCCTGGCCCAGGCGCTCGCCCGGCGGGATGTAGAGTTCGTTCGTTTCGTTGCGCTTCTGGTACTCGACCGAGTTCAGCTCTTCGAAGCGGTTGATACGCGCCTTGCCTTTGGACTGACGGCCCTTGGCAGCCGAACGCACCCACTCCAGTTCGCGCGCCAGCGCCTTCTGGCGGCCCTTTTCGGCGGCTTCTTCGCGGGCCAGACGCTCGCTCTTCTGTTCCAGCCAGTCGGTGTAGTTGCCCTTCCACGGGATGCCGCGGCCGCGATCGAGTTCGAGAATCCACTCGGCGGCGTGCTCGAGGAAGTAGCGATCATGGGTGACCGCCACCACGGTGCCCGGATAGTTCTGCAGGAACTGCTCCAGCCAATCCACCGACTCGGCGTCCAAATGGTTGGTGGGCTCGTCCAGCAACAGCATGTCCGGCTTGGACAGCAGCAGGCGGCACAGCGCCACGCGGCGCTTTTCACCACCGGACAGCGGCCCGATCTTGGCATCCCACGGCGGCAGACGCAGCGCGTCGGCGGCCACTTCGAGCTGACGCTCCAGGGCATGCGCATCGTTCACGGCCAGGATGTTTTCCAGCTCCTGCTGTTCCTTGGCCAGCTTGTCGAAATCGGCACCGTCTTCACCGTAGGCCGCATAGACCTCTTCCAGGCGCTTCTGCGCATCGAGGATCACCGACACGCCTTCCTCGACCGCTTCGCGCACGGTCTTCTCGGGATCGAGCTGCGGTTCCTGCGCCAGGTAGCCGACCTTGATACCCGGCTGCGGGCGGGCTTCGCCCTGGAAGTCAGTGTCCACGCCGGCCATGATCTTCAGCACCGTCGACTTGCCCGCGCCGTTCAAACCCAGCAGGCCGATCTTGGCGCCGGGGAAGAAGCTGAGCGAGATGTCCTTGATGATCTGGCGCTTCGGGGGAACGATCTTGCTGACCCCGTTCATGGTGTAGATGTATTGCATGGAACCTCCGGCGGCGTGCACCTGGCCGGCCGCGAGGGCAGGCAGTGCGATCAGAGTGGGTGTAAACCACTCATTATAGCGGTTTGTGGGGTCGCTCCGGTGACGGTTGCCCGCGCCCCGCGACCGTTCCGCCCGAGTTTTGCCCGATCGCGCCCCTGCCGTCGCCCAGGCCCCGGCCATGCTGGGCTTTTTCCGGGAGCAGGCCCATGGACAGGACCCCCGCGCTGGCGCCGCCGTCTTGGCTGCGCGCAGTCCACTCACTGGACGAGGGCGCAGCCCGCTGGGCGCGCGTGCGGGGATCGTGGGCCGTCGCCCTGCACGAACTGGTGTGCTTCGGCATCACGCAGGCAAGGGCCTGCCTGTTCGGCGGCTGCATGCTCGCTTTGTTGGTGGTCACCTGGGCTTTTTATCCCGCCGGTGCGTGGCTGGCGCGCTACGACTTCCTGGTGTTGGCGGCGCTGGCCATGCAGGGGGTGCTGATCGCGCTCGGGCTGGAGACGCGGGACGAAGCGAAGATGATCCTGTGCTTCCACCTGGTCGGCACGGCCATGGAGGTGTTCAAGACGGCCATGGGCTCCTGGGTCTATCCCGAAGCGTCGTTGCTGCGCATCGGCGGCGTGCCGTTGTTCACGGGATTCATGTACGGCGCCGTGGGCAGCTATATCGCTCGCGCGTGGCGGTTGTTCGAATTCCGCTTCGTCCGCCATCCCCCCTTCTCGGCAACGGCATGGCTCGCCTTGGCGATCTACGTGAATTTCTTCACGCATCATTTCCTGCCTGACGCCCGCTGGCTGCTGTTCGGGGCGCTGGCCGCCTTGTTCGGCCGCACATGGGTGTTGTTCCGCGTGCGCCATGTGTATCGCAGGATGCCGCTGCTGCTCGGCTTCGTGCTGGTGGCGCTGTTCATCTGGTTCGCCGAAAACCTGGGCACGTTCGCCTCCGCATGGCGCTACCCCGCGCAGCGCCACGGTTGGCAGCTGGTGCCGCTGGACAAGCTGGGCGCCTGGCTGTTGCTGATGGTGATCAGCTACGTGCTGGTGTCGGCGGTGGCGAGGCGCAAGCGATAAACCCCTTTGTAGGAGCGCACCCTGTGCGCGACGGCCACGCCGGGTGTACCGCTCCGTAGGTGTCGCGCACAGGGTGCGCTCCTACAGAAGGCTTCAGCGCACGGGTTTGGCGGCGTCGAACACCGCGCTGACGGTGCGCGTATGCAGCGAAGCGGCGTCGTAGCCTTCGGGCAGCATGCCGGCGATTTCCAGCATCACCGCGCCATGCAGGGCGGCCCAGATCTGGTGGCCGAGAATGGCAGCATCGGCGGCGACGGTACCCTCGGCGATCATCACGTTCACGTGCGCGGCGATGGTGGCCCACATCCGGTCGTGCGCCTGCCGGTAGGCGGGGTCGTCCCGCCGCGTCTCCGGGTATTCGAACATCAGCCGATAGGTCGCCGTGTTCTCGCGGGCAAAGGCGATATAGGCATCGCGCACGGCGCGGCTGCGGGTGCGGCCGTCGCCGGGGGAGTCCAGCGCGCGTTCCAGGGCTTCGGAAAAACGGTTCAGGCCGCGCGTGCGCACGGCCGTGATGATTTCTTCCTTGTTGTCGAAGTAGCGATAGGGCGTCATGGTGCCGACGCCCAGTTCGCCAGCCAGGCGCCGCATGGTGACGGCGGCCGGGCCTTCTTCGACATAGATCTTCGCCGCCGCTTCGCACAGGCGTGCGCGGAAGGCTTCGGTTTCCTGCTCGCTGAGTGCCTTGGGCACGCGTCAGTCCTTTACGTCCAGCGTCTTGCGGAAGAATGCCAAAGCGTCGGCATTGACCTGTTCATGCACCTTCGCACGGTCCACGCCAGCCGGGTCGACGCACATCGCCGGGATATCCTTGGCCAGCTCGGGCGAGCAGGGCGGCAGGAACACCCAGTGGTCGGCGTGCGGCACTTCCTTGACGGCATACAACGTCTTGATCAGCGGCTGGATGTGCTTGGCGTTCGCTTCCGGCGGCAGCACCGTGTCGTTCTGACCGTAGTACAAAAAGACCGGGATGTGCACGTTGTCGAAGCTGTGCTCGTCGAAGATCAGGCTCAGCGGCGCCATCGCGAAAACCGCCTTCACCCGCGGATCGGCAGTATCGCCGTACTTGCCCAGCTGGGCCTGCATCGCGTTGAGCACCTGCTCCATGGTCTTGCCTTGCCTGGCGGCTTCCGCCTTGTACTTGTCGGCTTTGCCACAGACATCCTGGTTTTGCGGATAGTGCTGGCAGAAATCGACGAAGCGGACGAAACGCGGTTTGGCGCCGGCGACCATCAGCGAGGTGTAGCCGCCCGCGGAGAAACCGGCCACGCCGATGCGGTTCGCATCGATCAGGGTTTTCCACTTCGGATCGTCGAGCAGGGTGGTGATGGCGGATTTGACCTGCACCGGGCGCCCCGCCAGCACTTCGATCTTGCCGACCTTGCTGGTGTCGCGGAAGTAGTCGCCCAGCTGATTGAGCGTGGCGACCACGAAACCGTGGCTGGCGAGGTAGGCGGCCAGATCGTGGTGGCCCAGATTGCTACCACCATTGCCGTGGGAAAGGATCACCAGCGGCTTGGCGCCTGGGATGGCCGGCGCGTCAGGGGTGGCTGCGACGTCGTAGGGGCCGAACGCCGTGGTGCCGGGTGTGGGCTGCGAGGAGGGGTAGAACACATAGCCCCCGGTCGGCTTGCCGCTGACCGGATCGGGGATCTGGATCGCGCTGATGCCCACCCCGGTCACACCGGAGGCGAAGGCGGTCAGGGGCAGCAGCAAGAACAGGGTCAGGGCGAGCGCGTGCAGCAGGGACAGCGGGCGCGCCGGGGCGCGGGACGGCTGGATCGGCATGGCGAAACTCCATGGGCTAGGTTGCGTGCGATGTACGGTACATCGTACGAAACGTGGACGCAACCCGCCCGAGGTGGCCGCAATACCACATCACGGCTACACTTTTGCGTTCTAACCTTCTTGCCACCCCCACGAGGTCAGGATGTTCCCGAAGCACGAGACGATCGCCGGTTACGACAACGAACTGGCCCAGGCCATGGCCGACGAAGCCCGCCGTCAGGAGGACCACGTCGAACTGATCGCTTCGGAGAACTACGCCAGCCCCCGCGTGATGGAAGCCCAGGGCAGCGTACTCACCAACAAATACGCCGAGGGTTACCCGGGCAAGCGCTATTACGGCGGCTGCGAGTACGTGGACGTGGCTGAAAAGCTCGCCATCGATCGCCTCAAGCAGCTGTTCGGCGCCACCTACGCCAACGTGCAGCCGCACTCGGGTTCGCAGGCCAACCAGGCCGTGTACCTGGCCCTGCTCAATCCGGGCGACACCATCCTGGGCATGTCGCTCGCGCATGGCGGCCATCTCACGCACGGTGCCAAGGTCAACGTCTCGGGTAAGTTGTTCAACGCGGTGCAGTACGGCGTGAACGAGCAGGGCCTGGTGGACTACGACGAAGTCGAACGCCTCGCGCTCGAGCACAAGCCGAAGATGATCGTGGCCGGCTTCAGCGCCTATTCGCAGGTGATGGACTGGGCGCGCTTCCGCGCCATCGCCGACAAGATCGGCGCCTACCTGTTCGTGGACATGGCGCACGTCGCCGGCCTGATCGCCGCGGGCGTGTATCCGAACCCGCTGCCGCATGCGCACGTGGTCACCTCCACCACGCACAAAACGCTGCGCGGTCCGCGCGGCGGCATCATCGTGGCGAAGGACGCCGGCGAAGAGATCGAGAAGAAGCTGCAGTCGATCGTGTTCCCGGGCATCCAGGGCGGTCCGCTGATGCACGTGATCGCCGCCAAGGCGGTGGCCTTCAAGGAAGCGCTGGAGCCGGCCTTCAAGACCTACCAGGCACAGGTGGTGAGGAACGCCAAGGCGATGGCGAAGACGTTCATCGAGCGCGGCTACAAGATCGTCTCCGGCGGCACCGAGAACCATTTGATGCTGGTCGACCTGATCGGTCGCGACGTCACCGGCAAAGATGCCGAAGAAGCGTTGGGCAAGGCACACATCACCGTCAACAAGAACGCCGTGCCGAACGACCCGCGCAAGCCGTTCGTGACCTCGGGCCTGCGCGTGGGCACGCCGGCCGTCACCACCCGCGGCTACCTGGAAGCGGACGTGGTCGAACTCACGCAGTGGATCTGCGACGTGCTCGATGCGCCGAACGATGACGCCGTCATCGCCAAGGTGCGCGACAAGGTCACGGCGCAGTGCCACAAGTTCCCGGTGTACGGCTGAGCCGTCGCCAAGGATGAGGAATGAGGGGAAACGAGGACTGAGCGGGGGCGCCTTTTCTCGTTTCTCCCTTCCTCCCAGGAATTGCTGAATCTATGCATTGCCCTTTTTGCCAGCACGAAGACACCCGCGTGATCGATTCACGCCTCGCCGAGGACGGCGCCACGGTGCGTCGTCGTCGCGAGTGCCCCAAATGCAGTGAGCGCTTCAATACCTTCGAGACGGCCGAGCTCAAGCTGCCGTCGATCGTGAAGAGCGGCGAGCGGCGCGAACCGTTCGACGAACACAAGTTGCGGGTGAGTTTCGAGCGCGCCCTGCAGAAACGTCCGGTGCCGACCGACTCGGTGGACACCGCCGTGCGCGAAATCGTCAACGATTTGCGCCGCTGCGGCGAGCGCGAAGTGCCTTCGCGGCAGGTCGGTGAACTGGTGATGCGCGAGCTGAAGAAGCTCGACCAGGTGGCGTATGTGCGCTTCGCTTCGGTGTATCGGAAGTTCGAGGATGTGCAGGCGTTTCGCGAGGAGATCGAGAGGTTGGAGCGCGATTTGCCGGAGTTGGAGGCGTTGCAGCTTTCGCTGTTGGGTGAGCAGGTGGCTCGGCGGAAGAAGTCTTAAGCTCGCTGTCCCGGCGCACGCTGGAAGTGCTCTTCAACAGCCGATGGCGGGTCGTCCAGTTTTCTCTATCGCTTGATTGTCGAGATTTCGCGACCTGGCTCGCCTGCCGCGGGCTTCCGTCCTCCTGCCGGAGGCCGGGTCACTTTCTCTTGCTTGCCCAAGAGAAAGTAACCAAAGAGAAGGGCCCCCCGGATGACGCGCCTTCCGGGCTTCGCCCTCCAAGTGCGCGGGTGGGCTCCGGGGTTTTTCGACAGGGCATCCTGCCCTGGCGAAAAACTGGCCCGCATCCATGCGGGCCACCCTGCGGGCTATCCTCCACCCACCCGCCGCGTCATACGGGGACCCCTGAGAGCCAAGAGCTGAAGCCAAGAGCTAGAGCCAAGAGCTGAAGCCAAGAGCTAGAGCCGGAGCCAAGAGCTGCGGATCTACTGTGGGAGCGCACCCTGTGCGCGACAAACCTACGGAGCGTTACATCCCAGTGTGCCTGTCGCGCACAAGGCGCGCTCCCGCAGGTAAGCGCTTCGCCTAAACTGGCCCTATTGCACCGCGAAGCGACCCCGC
Organism: Dyella kyungheensis; assembly: GCF_049913195.1. Lineage (GTDB taxonomy): Bacteria > Pseudomonadota > Gammaproteobacteria > Xanthomonadales > Rhodanobacteraceae > Dyella > Dyella kyungheensis. The sequence goes on from NZ_CP183983.1 coordinate 1,112,296, forward strand.
ATGGCCTCCCCCTTTACCGCCATCGATCATCTCCACATGGCGCACGCGCTGCGCCTGGCCGAACGTGGCCTCTATACCACCCACCCCAACCCTCGCGTGGGCTGCGTGATTGCCCACGGCGAACAGGTGGTGGGGGCGGGTTATCACCTTCGTGCTGGCGAACCCCATGCGGAGGTTCATGCGCTGCGCGAGGCCGGCGACAAAGCGCGCGGTGCCACCGCCTACGTCACGCTTGAGCCTTGTGCGCATCACGGCCGCACGCCGCCGTGTGCGGACGCCTTGGTCGCGGCGGGCGTGTCGCGCGTGGTGATCGCAGCGGAAGATCCGTTCCCGCAAGTCGCCGGCCGTGGCATCGGCAAGCTCCGTGAGGCCGGCATCACGGTGGATGCCGGCCTGATGCGCGAAGCGGCGCGTGAGCTCAACATCGGTTTCTTCAGCCGTATCGAGCGCGGCCGCCCGTGGGTGCGCGTCAAGCTCGCGATGAGCCTGGATGGCCGCACGGGTCTGGCCAATGGCGAATCGAAATGGATCACCGGCGAAGCGGCGCGTGCGGATGTGCAGCGCTGGCGCGCACGCAGTTCGGCGATTCTCACGGGGTCGGGCACCGTGCTGGCCGACAATCCACAACTCACCGTGCGCTTGCCCGACGGCGAATCCTTTACGCCACCGTGGCGCGTCGTGCTCGACCATCGACTGCGAACGCCGCTCGGGCATCATGTGCTCGACGGTGCGATGCCGACGCTGGTGCTGCACAACGAGCAATACGCGCCGCACGATGCACGCTACCGGGCAGTGGAGCTGGCCGTGGTGAAGGAGAAGGGCGGCGCGATGGATCTGCACGCCGTGATGGATCTGCTCGCGCGCCGCCATATCAGCGAAGTGCATGTGGAGGCAGGCCCCAGCCTGTGCGGTTCGCTGTTCGCCGCGGGGCTGGTGGACGAACTGCTGCTGTACGTGGCGCCGGTGTTGCTGGGCGACAGCGCGCGGCCATTGCTGGGATTGCCGTCACTGACCGATATGGCATCGCGCTGGAAACTGCGCACCATCGATCGGCGTGTGCTGGACGAGGACATGCGGCTGCTGCTGCGTCCCGTCACCTGAGCACCGCTTTTCACACGTAGGGATGGCCAGGACCGAAGACATGACGCAACTCACCCCGCAGCACACCCTTCTGAGCGACGCCGAGCGCGCCTCCTTTCGTGAGCAGGGTTACCTGATCCGCAAGATCCTCGACGACGCCAGCATTGCCCGCTACGTGGCCGCGGTGGAAGAGGCGCGCCGCGAACGAGGCGACGTGCAGCGCATGAGCAACCTGCAGTTCCTGCAGCCGGGCAAGGCGATACGCGGCATCCAGGACATCATCTGCAACGAGGAGATCCTCGCTGTCTGTCGCGACCTGCTGGGCGACAACATCATTGTCGACGGCGCCTCGTTGTTCTACGGCGAGGCGGGCGTCGACTATCGGCAAGGCTGGCACCGCGACGTGCTGCAGGTGCCGGACGAACAGATCGACCTCAGCTGGTTCAGCGAGGACTATCACTACAACTACGTGCAGATGAATATGCCGCTGACCACGGACGGTTGCCTGTGGATCGTGCCGGGCAGCCATCGTCGTCAACTCGATGCGCAAGAGCGCGCGGTCTTCGGGAACACCGAGAAGATGGCGCCCGTCGACGCACCGGAACTCTCCAACGGCAAGCAGATCCTGCTGCAGCCCGGCGAGGCGGTGTTCTACAACAACTATGCCGTGCATCGCGGCTGGGGCGGCGTGCTGAAGGACAAGCGCATCACCATCCACATGGGATTCCATTCGGCGCAATATCCGCCGACGCTGCATTTCGGCGTGCTCGACCACACGGAATACAGCCTGGACTATCTCTCTTCGCTAGCGCCGTGCGTACGTGAAGCGCTGCGCGCGCACCTGGTCGAGCGAGCGCGGCATCCCGAAGTGAACGTGTTCCACGCCTATCATCAGCAGTTCCTCAAGCAGGAGTTCAAGACCACATGACGACGGCAGCGGTACGCTGGGGCATCATCGGTTGCGGCAACGTCACCGAGGTGAAGAGTGGTCCGGGTTTCAGCAAGACGCCCAACTCCGCGCTGGTGGCGGTGATGCGGCGCGACGGCGACAAGGCGCGCGACTATGCCGAGCGCCACGGCGTGCCGCGCTGGTACGACGACGCGGCCACGCTGATCGCCGATCCCGAGGTCAACGCCGTCTACGTGGCCACGCCGCCGTCGACGCACAAAGCGTATGCGCTGATGAGCATCGCCGCAGGCAAGCCCGTCTACGTGGAGAAGCCGATGGCGATGGATTTCGCCGAGTGCGAGGCGATCATCCACGCCGGGCAACAAGCCAAGGTGCCGGTGTTCGTCGCGTACTACCGCCGCAGCCTGCCGCGCTTCCAGAAGGTGCGCGAGCTGATCTTCGGTCAGCAGGCCATCGGCAAGCCGCGCATCGTCAATACGGTGCTGTACGAACCGCATCATCCGCGCTATCACGACGCGGCGAATCTGCCCTGGCATGTGCAACCGGAGATCTCCGGCGGTGGCGTGTTCATGGATATCGGCTGCCACACGCTCGACATCCTCGACTGGCTGTTCGGACCGATCGTCTCGGCGAGCGGGCAGGCGAGCAACCAGCGCGGCGCCTATTCGGTGGAAGACGGCGTGGCGATGTCCTTCGCGTTCGGCAACGGCATGCTCGGCACCGGTCTGTGGAATTTCGACGGCTTCAAGCGCCACGACCAGATCGAAGTGATCGGCGACCAGGGACGCATCACGTTCGCCACATTTGGCGACGGGCCGATCCATGTCGAAGGCGCCAACGGCTCGCACGACTATCGGGTGGAGAATCCGCTGCACATCCAGCAGCCGTTGATCGAAACCATCGTGGCCGAGCTGACCGGCCAGAAGGGTGCCTGTCCCTCCACCGCCGTAAGCGGCGCGCGTACCAGCTGGGTGATGGACCAGGTGTTGCGCGAATACCGGCGGGATACCGGGCAGGCGATCGGCTTGTAACCTGGCGAGGCCCGGCGGGCACTCACCGAAGGCAACACATTGTTCCCGGGTGAGGACGATGCGCCCCGGGCCATCGGGCGAGGGCGTGTTAAACTCTCCCGGCCGGTTTGCCGGCAAAACCACAAAACGACGTCTTCAGGGCGGGGTGCGATTCCCCACCGGCGGTAGGTCCCTCGGGACGAGCCCGCGAGCGCTTCCAGGTCATCGGAAGGTCAGCAGATCCGGTCCAATGCCGGAGCCGACGGTTGGCAGCCAGCGATGGCTTCCAGAAAGTCCGGATGAGAGAAGACGGTATGGCGCATGCCTTCGCGGGCGTGCGCCTGCCTGACGCCTTGGGGCGTTTTTCGCACTTTTTTTCGCGGGAAACGTAAGCATGTCCAAGCATCGTTGCCATTCCTTCGCCACCTCCGTTCGGGAGGTGCGCTGATGTTCACCGGCATCATCCAGAGCGTGGGCCGCATCGCGCGGCTCGAACCACGCGGCGGCGACGTGCGCCTGCATGTCGACACCGCCGACCTCGATCTTGCCGACGTGCAACTGGGCGACAGCATTGCCGTGTCCGGCGTGTGCCTGACCGCGGTGACGCTGGGTGCGCGCGGCTTCAGCGCGGACGTCTCCAACGAAACGCTGTCGCTCACCACGCTGGGCAAGCACAAGGCCGGCGATCCGGTGAACCTGGAAAAGGCGCTGCGCCTGGCCGATCGCCTGGGCGGTCACCTGGTGTCCGGCCACGTCGACGGCGTGGGCAAGGTGGTGTCGATCACGCCGGATGGCCGCTCGCTGCGCTGGGTGTTCGAAGTGCCGGCCGCGCTGTCGCGCTACATCGCCGCCAAGGGCTCGATCTGCATCGACGGCACCAGCCTCACGGTGAACGAGGTCAACGGCCATCGCTTCGGCGTCAACCTTATCCCCCATACGGTGGAACACACGGCGTTCCAGGCACGCAAGGCGGGCGACACGGTGAACATCGAGGTGGACGTGGTGGCGCGCTACATCGAGCGGCTGATCGCCAGTGGCGATGCGCCGAAACTGGACGAGGCGTTCCTCAAGCAACACGGTTTCGCTTGATCTTGCGCTCGTCATTCCGGCGCGGGCCGGAATCCAGGCGCGGTGTGCACGAAGTCCGACAGCCTCAAACATTTTTTCGGATGGCTGCGTAATGGCGATAACCAAACCATGACGCTACTGGATTCCGGCCTGCGCCGGAATGACGAGCAGAACAGCAACAGCATTGAACTGGACAACCCATGAGCTTCAACACCATCCCCGAAATCCTCGAAGACATCCGCGCTGGCCGCATGGTCGTGATTCTCGATGACGAAGATCGCGAGAACGAAGGCGACCTCATCATGGCCGCGCAGATGGTGCGCCCCGAGGACATCAACTTCATGGTGCGCGAGGCGCGTGGCCTGGTCTGCCTCACGCTGACCGAGCAGCGCACGCGCCAGCTGGGCCTCAAGCCGATGGTGGTGGACAACACCTCGCCGTACCAGACCAACTTCACCGTCTCCATCGAGGCGGCCGAGGGCGTCACCACCGGCATTTCCGCGCACGATCGCGCCCGCACCATCCAGGTGGCGGTGAAGTCCGATGCGAAGCCGCAGGATCTCTCGCAGCCGGGCCATATCTTCCCGCTCACGGCGCAACCGGGCGGCGTGCTGACGCGTGCCGGTCATACCGAGGCGGGTTGCGATCTCGCCGCGCTGGCGGGGCTGGAACCTTCGGCGGTGTTGATCGAGATCCTGCACGAGGACGGCTCGATGGCGCGCCGTCCCGAACTGGAGATCTTCGCCAGGAAGCATGGCTTGAAGATTGGTTCGATCGCCGATCTGATCCGCTATCGCCTGGAAACCGAGAAGACCGTGCAGCGCGTCTATGAGGGCGACGTCGACACGGAGTTCGGCGCGTTCCGCCTGGTGGCCTATCGCGATGCGATTCGCCACGGCCTGCATTTCGCGCTGGTGCGCGGCCCGGTGGATGACGGCGAGCCGGTGCTTACGCGCGTGCACGTGCGCAACACGCTGTCCGATGTGTTGCATCTGCATCGCGACGATCTTGGCCTGACGGTCACATCCGCGTTGCGCCGCATCGCCGACGAAGGCCGTGGCGCCTTGCTGGTGCTGTCTGGCGAAGACACCGCGGACGCGCTGTTGCGCCGCCTCAATCGCCAGCCCTCGGCGCAGGCGCCCGAAGAAGCGCAGCAGCAGGAATGGAGGCAGTTGGGCCTGGGCGCGCAGATCCTCGCGGATCTCGGCATCCGCCAGCTGCGCGTGCTGGGCACGCCGCGCAAGATGGTCGGCCTGGGCGGTTTCGGGCTGGAAGTGACCGAATACGTTTGAAGAACCACGCCACCTTGTGGGAGCGCACTTGTGCGCGACTGCGGCGCCTGATCATTACCGCTCCGTAGGTTTGTCGCGCACAAGTGCGCTCCCACAGTAGGTTTGCTCGATCTTGCCACTTCCACGCCATCCCATCGTCGGCATACTCCAGGCTTTGAGCCAAGAACCCGCGCCATGACCTTTCCCACCGTCCGCCTGATCGCCCCCTCGGGCTACCCGCACGATCGCGATGCCATGTCTCGCGGCGTGGCTCGCTTGCGTGCGGCCGGATGCACGGTGGACGGACTGGGGGTGCTCGATCGGGTCGAACATCGCTTTGCCGGTCCGGACGAAGCGCGCGCAGCCGACCTCAATGCGCTGGCCACCGCCCCGGCGCTGCCGGATCTCGCGCTGGCCGTCCGCGGCGGCTACGGCGCCACGCGCCTGCTCGAACACCTGCACTACGGCGCGCTGAAGGAGCGGCTGGCCGGTTCGAACACGCTGCTGGTGGGCCATAGCGACTTCACGGCGATCCAGCTGGCGCTGTACGCGAAGAGCGGGCTGGTGACGTTCGGCGGCCCCATGCTCGGCCCGGATTTCGGTGCGCCGGAACTCAACGGGCTGATGTGGGAGCACTTCTGGCGCGCGGTGGGCGATGCCGAAGCCACCGCGAACTGGACCACGCCCACCGCGACCGAGCTGGATGTCGAAGGCCCGCTTTGGGGCGGCAACCTCGCCATGCTGTGCAGCCTGCTGGGCACGCCGTATTTTCCGGTCATCGAAGGCGGCATCCTGTTCGTCGAAGACATCGGCGAGCCGCCGTTCCGCATCGAGCGCCTGCTGTACCAGCTGCACCTGGCGGGCGTGCTGGATCGGCAGCGGGCGCTGGTGCTCGGCCATTTCACCCATTGCCGCCCGCACAGCTACGACAACGGCTACGACACCGAGGCCGCGTTCGAGCAGATCGCCCGCGTGGCGCGCATTCCGATCATCCGCGGCCTGCCCTTTGGGCACGAGGCGGACAAGTTCACCCTGCCGTTCGGCGTGCCCGCGCGGCTGCGCGTGGCGGCGGGGCAGGCCAGCCTGAGTTTTTCCGGCCATCCGCGCCTGTCCGAGGCGGTTTCCCGGCCCGATCCGGGCACGCTGCCGCAAATCCCGTAAAATAGACGGCCCTCCGGGCCCCGACCCCAGGAAATTGGAATCCATGAAGATCATCGAAGGCGATTTCGCCACGCCCAAAGGCCGTTTTGCCATCGTCGCCGGCCGTTTCAACGGTTTCGTGGTCGAGCCCCTGGTGGCCGGCGCGCGCGACGTGCTGGTCCGCCACGGCGTGAAGGACGATGCCATCGAGCTGATCCGCGTGCCGGGCGCCTGGGAAATCGCGCTGGCCGCGCACAAGCTGGCCAACTCCGGCAAGTACGCCGCGGTGATCGCGCTGGGCGCGGTGATCCGCGGTTCCACCCCGCACTTCGACTACGTGGCCGGCGAATGCGCCAAGGGCCTGGCCCAGGCCGCCTATGCGTCCGGCGTGCCGGTGGCGTTCGGCGTGCTGACCACCGACAACATCGAACAGGCCATCGAGCGTTCCGGCACCAAGGCCGGCAACAAGGGCGCGGATGCCGCGCTGGCGGCGCTCGAGATGGTCAATCTGTACGGAAAGCTGTGATGAACCCACGTCCGGAAGGTATCGATCTCGCTGCGCGTTCGCGTGCCCGCCGCCGTGCCCTGCAGGCGCTGTACGCATGGCAGATCGGCGGTAGCCGCATGCACGCCGTGATCGAACAGTTCCGCCACGAGCAGGACATGGAAGTGGCCGACCTCGAGTACTTCGAGGATCTGCTGAACGGCATCGAGCGTCATGTCGCCGTCATCGACGAGGCCATCAAGCCGTACGTCGATCGCGAGGTCGAGCAGATCGACCCGATCGAGCGCGCCGCCCTGCGCCTGGCCACCTATGAACTGAAATATCGCCCGGACGTGCCGTACCGCGTGATCATCAACGAAGCCATCGAAGTGACCAAGCGCTTCGGCGCCGACCACGGCCACAGCTACGTCAACGGCGTGCTGGACAAGCTGGCCGGCGTGCTGCGCAGCGCGGAAAAGCGTCAGTGATGGACGGGGCCGCGGCGCGTTCGTCCGTGGTCCCGGTGGTGGAGACGGCGCGCCTGCGCCTGCGCGCCCACCGTGCCGACGACCTCGCCGCATGCCTGGCCATCTGGTCCGATCCGGAGGTGGTGCGCTACATCGGCGGACGCCCGTTCACTTCCGAGGAAGTGTGGAAGCGCCTGCTGCAGTACCAGGGCCTGTGGAGCCTGCTCGGCTACGGCTATTGGGCCGTGGAAGAGAAGGCGAGCGGCCGCTATATCGGCGACATCGGCTTCGCCGACTTCAAGCGCGAGTTGGAACCCTCGCTGCACGGCATGCTGGAATTCGGCTGGGTGCTCGCGCCCCACGCGCACGGCCAAGGCTATGCGAGCGAAGCCGTGACGGCCGCGACGGCATGGGCCAGCGAACACTTTCCGCACTTGAGCGCCGTGTGCATCATCGCGCCGGAAAACGCGCCATCGATCCGCGTGGCCGAGAAGGCCGGATTCGTCAAATGGACGGATTCGACGTATCACGGCGCGCCGACGGTGGTATTCCGGCGTTGAGCTTGCTTCGCCGCCGTTGATCGGCCGGCATCGCACAGCGCTACGGCGTCACTTCCCCGCGCAACTCGCGTGCTGGTTGTCCGCAATGCCGGCGACCAGCCACTTTCCATCGCGCTTGACCAGATGCGCTATGTCCGTGCCGCAATGATCCGGCTTGCCATCGATCAGGAATTCGTAGGGCGCCCAGATGATGGCGATGTCGTCGTCGACGCGCACCAGCGGATCGTGGATGCGTTCGGCGAACTGCTTGTCGCCACTGGTGGGGATGTGGTCGATGAAGGCGTCGAAGTGCAGCTGGGTGATCTTGTCGCCCCGCTTGAGCGTGATCATGCCGCCGGGCAACAGCGCCGCGCGCATCATCGCGTGATCGCGCTTGCCGATGCCGTCCAGCAAGGCCTGGAACGGGGCGAGCACGGCCTGTTCCTCCAGCGTGGCGGCGTGGACCATGGAAACGCCCAGCGTGGCGAACGCGGCGCCGGCAACAAGGGCGAGGCGCGACAGTCGTGGCAAACGAGCGTGCATGGCGGGCTCCGGCAGCAGATAAGGGCCTTTCGATTCTAAGGAGCGGTCCGCCAGCCCGCAGCCATGACTGATGGCCGGGGCGCGCGGCGAGGCCATTCAGCCTCGCGCTTGCGCCCGCGGCCGGCGGGTGGTCTTCTTCCTGAAGTATTTGCTTGCCGGGCTGCCATGGAATTCCGACTGATCGACCGTATCCGCGAGCGCACCGCGCAAGGCCGCGAAGATGTGAAGCTGGGCATTGGCGACGATGCCGCCGTGGTGGCGCCGCCAGTGGGGCAGGAACTCGCCATCGCCATCGACACCATGGTCGAGGGCGTGCATTTCCCCCACGGCACGGCGGCGGCCGATATCGGCTGGAAATCGCTCGCGGTGAATCTTTCCGATCTGGCCGCGATGGGCGCCAGCCCGGCCTGGGCGCTGCTGGCGCTCAGCTTGCCGGTGCAGCGCGCCGAACAGCTCGGCGCGTTCATCGATGGCTACGCCGAAGGCTTCGCCCAGTTGGCCCAGCCGCATCGCCTCGCCTTGATCGGCGGCGATACCACCCGCGGCGCCTTGACCATCAGCGTGGCCGTGCATGGCTTCGTGCCGCCCGGCAAGGCGCTCACGCGTTCCGGCGCACGCGCGGGCGACGTCGTGCTGGTTACCGGCACGCTGGGCGATGCGGCGGCAGGTTTGCAGTTGCTTCGGCGCGGCGCGCGCGTGGACGAAGGCGACGGGCGCACGGCCTATCTGATCGAACGCCTGCACAGGCCCACGCCGCGACTGTCGACCGGACTGGCCTTGCGCGATCGCGCCAGCGCCTGCATCGACGTCTCCGACGGACTGCTCGCCGATCTCGGCCATATTTGCGAGGAAAGCGGCCTGGGTGCGGAAATCGAAACGGAACTGCTGCCGCGCTCGTCGATGCTGATGGCGAGCTTCGACGAAGTGAGCGTGCGCGATTTCGCCCTCGCTGGCGGCGACGACTACGAATTGTGCTTCACCGTGCCAGCCGCGCTTGTGGCGGAGGTGCAGAGCGATCTTGCGCGGCTGGGCTGCGGAGCCACGCGTATTGGGCGTATGGTGGAAGGCGCGGGCGTGCGGGTGCGCGACGCGCAGGGACAATGGCTGGAAGCCGCACAGCGTGGCTGGGACCATTTTGCATGAGCGACAAGAAGACCCTCACTCCGGAGCAGCGCCGCGCCTTGCTCGCCACGCCGGCCGGCTGGCTGGCCTGCGGTTTCGGCTCGGGCCTGGCCCCGGTGGCGCAAGGCACCTTCGGTTCGCTGGCGGCGCTGCTGCCATGGCTGTTGCTGCGCAGCCTGCCGCTGCAGCTCTACGTCTTCGCCATCACCGTGGGTTTCGTGATGGGGGTGTGGGCTTGCGGTGTGGCGGGGCGGGCAGTGGGGGTGGATGACCACCGCAGCATCGTGTGGGATGAGTTCATTGGATTGTGGATTGCGTTGATCCCGGTGTTGCTGGGCCCCTGGTGGATGGTGGCGGTGGGATTCGGGTTGTTCCGCTTGTTCGATGTCTGGAAGCCTTGGCCGATTCGGTGGCTGGATGGTCATCTGAAGGGCGGGGTGGGGGTGATGGTGGACGATGTGGTGGCAGGGATTTTTGCTGCCATCGTGCTTGTGGTTTTGCTGATGGTGATGCGTTGAGGGGCATGCTCGTCATTCCGGCGTAGGCCGGAATCCACTTCGCATCGCCTTTTGCGATGTACGACACTTCTCCCTCTCCCCGGAGGGGAGAGGGCTGGGGTGAGGGGCGGGTGCTCGCGGGAACGTGTGTGCGTTCTGTGGGAGCGCACTTGTGCGCGACAGCGACGCTGGAATCTACAGCTCCGTCGGCTTGTCGCGCACAAGTGTGCTCCCACACATAGCCCGCCACCGTTTCGCCACGTTGCCGACCTCGCCGCGCCCGAGCCCTGCGATATATTCCCCGGCCGCGACTCCGTCCGACGCACTCGCCTCGGATGCCGCATGGATGCCACTAGAGGGAACTGCGTGAACCGATTGCCGGGTTTGGATCTGCTGCGCGCGATAGCGATCGTGTGGGTGATGATCTTCCACTCGTATTTCATAGGCGGCTGGGGGCACTTCGGGGGTATCGAGCAGAACGGGTGGATGGGGGTGGACCTGTTCTTCGTGCTCAGCGGTTTCCTGATCGGCTCGCAGGTGCTCAGGTCACTGGCCGGACGCGGGACGTTTTCATTCGCGGAGTTCTATCAGCGTCGAGCGTTCCGCATCCTGCCCGCGTACCTGGTGGTCGTGGCGGCGTATTTCATTTGGCCGTCCATCAGGGAACAGGGCGATGTGCAGCCGCTCTGGCAGTTCCTCACCTTTACGGTGAACCTGTTCATCGATGCGAAGGACCATCTGGCGTTCTCGCACGTATGGTCGCTGTGCGTGGAGGAGCATTTTTACCTGCTTTTCCCGCCACTGGCATGGTGGCTGGCGCGGCGTCCGTCCGTGCATCGGTTCGCACTGGTATGCGGCGGCATCGTGGCGGCGGGGATGCTGGTGCGCGGCCTCGTGTGGTGGCACGAGTTGTCGCCCTGGGCAGGGATTGACCAAAATTCCTATGGAAAAACCTTCCTCGAGCGCATTTACTATCCCACGTGGTCCCGTCTCGACGGCCTTTTGATGGGCGTGATGCTGGCTGCGGCCAGGGTCTACCGGCCCGTCCTATGGTCCCGATGGGGACGCCACGCCAACGGCTTTCTGCTCGCAGGGGTAGCGGTGGTCGGCGGTTCGATCTGGCTGTTCCGTGATCGGACCGGCTTCATTCCCACGGTGCTGGGATATCCGTTGCTTTCCTTCGGCCTGGGGCTGCTGGTGTTGGCCGGTGCCCACGCGTCCAGCGCGCTTGCGCGTGTTCGTGTGCCGGGCGCCGGCTGGCTGGCCGCGGTTTCGTACAGCCTGTATCTCACCCACAAGGCGGTATTCCACCTGCTGGAATCCACCCTGGGAGCCAGCCTGGACGGCCACGGCGCGATGACTTTCGCGGGTTATGCGTCAGCGGTAGTGGGGATGGGCGCGTTGCTTCACTACGGGGTGGAACGGCCATTCCTGAAGTTGCGGGACCGTGTTTTGCATCAGGCGCCGTCTGCGGCGCAGGCATCCGGCGCGATCGCCGGAGCCCGAACGGAGGCGGCCTGATGCGGATGTAAGGGGAAGTTCTCTCAAGGGGAGGGGTGTCATGTGCAAATCCATGCGCATTGTGTGTTTCCTGCTGTTGCTGTCCATCGTGCCTTGTTCGGTGTTCGCTGCCACCGCAGCGCCCGCGGGACCGTGTCGCATCATTGATCCATCCACCTGCGCCAATGCCAACCAGCTCGCGCATGCCAACGGCTTCGTGACCGCGCTCGGGCATTTCGCCGGCGACAACAAGGTCAACTATTTCCGGGGCAGCCGTTCGGTGAGCGACCAGGCGCTGTCCGCGCTGGGCGGTTCCTCGGCGTCGGTGCAGCTGCTGGCCGACAACCGCTACCTGTTCACCGCTTGCCCGGCACGCGAGTGCGGCGGCAGCGCGGCGGCCGTCATCGTCAATGAATACGGCCAGATCGAAGCGCTGGGCTTTTCCAGCTACCACTGCGATACCGCCTGCGACGATTTCCGCCACCTGGACTTCTACGTCCGCAAGGACGGCGACAACCAGGCGCTCATCGCCGCACTGAAGGCCTGGGGCACGGGCGATCCGCTCAAGAGCACGGTGTGGCGCCCCGAAGCGGACCACGGCATCGAAAACCGTATGGACGTCCATACGCTGCCATAATCCGGCGGGCATCATGCATCGACGGCCGCCGGCAACCGGCGGCCGTACTCGGCGTTGTAGCGCACCTTAGGGAAGAACGAGGAGCAGCCGCGTAGCTGCGTTGGCTTCCGCTCATGCTGGCGCGTGGCGAAACGCAAGACTCTAGAGCGCATGGCGTTGGCGCCATGTGTAAAGCGCGATGATGGACGGATGACGCTTGCCCTTGGCATGCTGTTCCATCCCCACTCACCGGAGCGCTTCCATGCAATACCGTCGCCTTGGCACATCCGGCCTGCAGCTTTCGGCACTATCGTTCGGTGCCTGGGTCACCTTTGGCACCCAGGTGGGACGTTCGCTGGCCCGCGACCTGCTGGCGATGGCGCACGATCACGGCATCAATTTCTTCGACAATGCCGAGACCTACAACAACGGTGTCGCCGAAACGCTGATGGGCGACGTGCTCGCCGATCTGCGCTTCCCACGGGACAGCTACTGCGTGTCGAGCAAGGTCTATTTCGGCGCGGTGGACAACCCGTTGCCTACGCAGCGCGGCCTGTCGCGCAAGCACGTGATCGAAGCCTGCCACCAGGCCTTGCAGCGCCTGCGGGTGGAGCATCTGGATCTGTATTTCTGCCATCGCCCCGACCCGGATACGCCGATTGCCGAAACGGTGGCGGCGATGGACACGCTGGTGCGGCAGGGCAAGGTGCTTTATTGGGGTACCAGCGAATGGCCGGCGGATGCGATTGTCGAGGCGCATCGGGTGGCGCGTGAAAACCATATGTTCGCGCCCGTGATGGAGCAGCCGCAGTACAACCTGCTGCACCGCGAACGGGTGGAGCAGGAGTACGCGCCGCTGTATGACGTCTACGGCATGGGTACCACCATCTGGTCGCCGCTGGCATCGGGCCTGTTGAGCGGCAAGTACAACGACGGTGTGCCGTCGGAGTCGCGTCTGGCGCAGCCGGGTTACGAGTGGTTGCGCGACGCGGTGCTCGAGCACGATGGCTCCCGCCTGGAGAAGGTGCGACGTCTCGCACCCATCGCGGCGGAGTTGGGCGTATCGATGGCGCAGCTGGCGATCGCCTGGTGCCTGGTCAATCCGCATGTGTCCACGGTGATGCTTGGCGCCAGCAAGCTGGAGCAGTTGGAGCAGAATCTTGCCGCGCTGGATTTGCTGCCGAGGTTGGATGCGGCGGTGTTGAAGCGCATCGGGCAGGCGGTAGCCTGAGCGGCAACGTGTCCCTGTGGGAGCGCACCCTGTGCGCGACAGCCACGCTGCAGTGCAACGCTCCGTAGGTTTGTCGCGCACAGGGTGCGCTCCCACAGAAGGCCTTGTCATTGACGCGATACCCGTTGCCCGCGTGTTGCCAGACTTCGCCCGCGGGCTGCCCGAGGATCGCCGCATGGGGGCGGTAGCGGCTGCCAAGCTGCGCGGACTCTTCCCAAGGAACATCAACGCATGAAGCCTTTCTTCCGCGCCACGCTCGGTGTTTGTCTCGGCTTGTCGATCGCCGCGTCGGCCCACGCGAGCCCGCCCGAATGGACGCAGCCGCAGAAACCGTTCCGGATCTACGGCGACACCTACTACGTCGGCATGCGCGGACTCACGTCCATCCTCATCCAATCGTCCGACGGCCTGGTCCTGATCGACGGTACCTTGCCGCAGAACGCGGCGCAGATCGAAGCGAACATCAAGGCGCTGGGTTTCAAGCTCGGCGATGTGAAGCTGATCCTCAACACGCACGCGCACTCCGATCATGCCGGCGCCATCGCCACGCTGGCGCATGACACCGGCGCGCGCGTCGTCGCCAGCGAGATCGGCGCGAAGGAGTTGATGCTGGGCGGCAAATATCCTGACGATCCGCAATTTGCCGAAGCGCTCGACTATCCGGCGGTGGCGCACGTCGACACGGTCGCGGACGATGGCGTGGTGCGCCTGGGCGACGTGGAGATCACCGCCCATTACACGCCGGGCCATACGCCGGGCAGCACCAGCTGGACCTGGCAGTCGTGCGAAGGCCAGCGCTGCCTGCACATGGTTTATGCGGACAGCGTGAGCGCCCTGACGGCGGGGAGCTATCGCTACAGCGATCCGGCGCATCCGGAGCGTGTGCAGAACTTCCGGCACGGCCTGTCAGTCATTGCGGCCCTGCCTTGCGACATCCTGGTCACCCCGCATCCCGACCAGATCGATTTCCTGGAGCGCGTCGCGCAGCGCGATGCGGGAGCCAGGCCCGATCCGCTGATCAAACAGGATGCCTGCCGGGCCTATTCGGCCGCCGGTGGCCGCAGCCTGGACGCCAGGCGGGCGAAAGAAGGGAAGGGTGGCGCGCCCTGAACAGGGGTGTTGACACTCAAATGAGAATTATTATCATCTTGGTCGTCACTCATCTCCTGCGGAGCTCCACCATGACCACGACGGTTTTGTCCCTACCCCAGGGTGCCGACGCCCTGGCGCGCCCGTTCCGTCTGCTGAGCCTCAAGCCATCGGCGCCCCTGGCGCCCGATGCCCCCACGCGCCGTATCTCCAGCCAGCAGCTGCTGAAGGGCGAGCGCGAACTGGTGATCCAGCACCTGGGCAACGAGTACCACCTGCGCCTCACCCGCAACGACAAGCTGATCCTGACCAAGTAAGCGTCGCCGTGGTCCGCGCTGCGGCGCGGCCACCGATGGCCATGTCTCCCCCGAGGGAAGCTTCATGGGCATGGATGCCTCTTTCCCTCCGGCCCCGGGTCGGGGGGCCTTTCCCAAGGCCTAACGCCACGCCGTTCTCGCCGAACGCCAGCCGGGTCGTTTCCTGCCAAGGAGCACTGATGATGTTTGGCTGGCTTGCGCACGCCTTCGGCACGGTCCGGTCCTGCGCCGATACGGCGGCATGGACCATCAGCCGCACCTCCGTCCGGATGTCCGGCCCCGAGCTGGCTTCCCGTCTTCCCCTGTTGGGCGGGGTGCTGTATTTGCCGGCCTGCGCGTCCTCGCGCCCCACCCGCGACGTCGCGCCGGGTTGGCTGGTGACGCGCGAGGATCTGGCGCCGCTATTGCAGACCGAAGAACTCCGTGCCTCCAGCATGATCGGCGCCGATGGTCCCCGCGAATGGATCGACTGCTTTGCGGCCTCCGGCGCGTTCTGCGCCCGGCTGCATCTGTTGCCCGACACCGACTATCTCGCCTGGGATGCCTTGCTGTCCCGGGGCACCTCGCTGCCGGCGGCACCGGTATGCCCGGGGGAAGTCGCCTGCAAAGCGGCCATTGCCGAGCTGCTGTGCTTCCATACCCTGCGGATGGCGTCGCTGGACGTGCTCGACACGCTGCCGCTGGGCCAACTTTCCTTGCTGGGCCGC
Source organism: Dyella kyungheensis (assembly GCF_049913195.1). Lineage (GTDB taxonomy): Bacteria > Pseudomonadota > Gammaproteobacteria > Xanthomonadales > Rhodanobacteraceae > Dyella > Dyella kyungheensis. The sequence continues at coordinate 1,127,887 of NZ_CP183983.1, forward strand.
GGGATTGCCCGCGACGTGGCCAGGGCCGCGGCGGTGGCGCTGGAGCCCGCGTTCGACTAACCGTCCGCGGACGTTTGTCCGCCTGTCCGTCATTGTGTCCGCGGACAGCGGTCCATCGCTGATAGATGTTTTCAAGTCACTGAAAAATAGCGAATAAATCGACTATTCCAGCTTGGCACGCAGATTGCTGACTAGGGTCAGGGGCCGCATTGTCCGCGGCCAGGGACCCATCGATGATTCGCGATACTTCCGCACAAGACCGTCTGGTCGAGGTCAAATCCAATCCCAAGCGCCGGCTGGTGCTGATTGGTGTGGGCGTGGCCGTGGTGGCGCTGCTGGCGCTGTTCGGTCCGCGCATTGGCCGCCTGTTCTCGGCCGACGCCTCGGTCAGCAGCTCCCGCCTCGCTTTCGCTACGGTCGAGCGCGGCCCGTTCGTCCGCGACATTGCGGCCGAGGGCAAGGTGGTGGCGGCGGTCAGCCCCACGCTTTATGCCACCTACGGCGGCGCGGTCACCCTCAAGGTGCACGCGGGCGATGCGGTGAAGAAGGGCCAGGTGCTCGCCGTCATCGACAGCCCCGAGCTGACCAACAAGCTCGCGCAGGAAATGAGCGCCGCCGATGCCATGCAGGTGGACTACCTGCGTGCGCAGATCGATGCGCGCAAGACCCGCGGCGAACTGCAGAAGGCCTACGACAACGCCAACATCGACGACCAGGGCGCGCAGCGCGACCTGGCGCGTTACCAGAAGGCGTTCACCCTCGGCGCCGTGCCCAGCATGGACGTGGACAAGTCCAAGGACGCGCTGCAGAAGGCGAACATCACGCTGGCGCATGCCAAGACCGATCTGGCCACCAACACCGACAGCCTCAACTTCGACATCCAGTCCAAGAAGCTCGCCCACGATCGCCAGCTGCTGCTGGTGAAAGACCTGCAGCGCCAGGTGGAAGACCTCAACGTGAAGTCGCCGGTGGACGGCCAGGTCGGCCAGCTGTTCATCGCCGAGCGCGCCACCGTGGCCAAGGACGCCCAGCTGGTCAGCGTGATCGACCTCTCCGCGCTCGAAGTGGAAATGAAGGTGCCGGAAAGTTTCGCGCGCGACCTGGGTATCGGCATGACCGGCGAGATCAGCGGCAACGGCGCCACCTGGAAGGGCCTGGTCAGCGCCATTTCGCCCGAAGTGGTGAATGGCGAAGTCGCCGCCCGCCTGCGCTTCGATGGCCAGACGCCCAAGCAGCTGCGCCAGAACCAGCGCCTCTCCGTGCGTATCCTGCTCGACAAGCGTGACAACGTGCTGACCGTGCAGCGCGGCTCCTTCGTCGACGAATCGGGCGGCAGCTACGCCTACCTCGTGCGCGACGGCGTGGCGGAGAAGCACCCCATCCGCGTCGGCGCCAGCAGCATCGACAAGGTGGAAATCCTCGATGGCCTGAAGGAAGGCGACAACATCGTGATCTCCGGTACCGACAGCTTCAAGGGCGCCCAGCGCGTCGCCATCTCCAACTAACCACCACCGAAGGACGACAACACCATGCTCAAGATGACTCATCTGTCCAAGGTCTACCGCACCGAAGTGGTGGAGACCTATGCGCTGCGCGACTTCAACATCAACGTGAACGAAGGCGAGTTCGTGGCCGTGACCGGTCCGTCCGGTTCGGGCAAGACCACCTTCCTCACCATCGCCGGCCTGCTGGAAACCTTTACCGGTGGCCAGTACCACCTCGACAACGTGGAGGTGAGCAACCTCAACGACAACGAGCGGTCGCGCATCCGCAACGAGAAGATCGGTTTCATCTTCCAGGCGTTCAACCTGATTCCCGACCTCAACGTGTTCGACAACGTGGAAGTGCCGCTGCGCTATCGCGGCATGAAGGCGGCGGAGCGCAAGGAGCGCATCATGAACGCGCTCGAGCGCGTGGGCCTGGCCTCGCGCGCCAAGCACTATCCGGCCGAACTCTCCGGTGGCCAGCAGCAGCGCGTGGCCATTGCCCGTGCGCTGGCCGGCTCGCCGCGCCTGCTGCTGGCGGACGAACCGACCGGCAACCTCGACACGCAGATGGCCCGCGGCGTGATGGAACTGCTGGAAGAAATCCATCGCGAAGGCGCCACCATCGTGATGGTGACGCACGATCCGGAACTGGCTGCCCGCGCGCAGCGCAACGTGCACATCATCGACGGCCAGGTGGTGGATCTGGCGGAAGACCCGCGCTTCCATCACGCCGTGCACGCGGCCCGCGGCAACGCTCCGGCCTGATAACCGGCCACCGAGCCTCCCGCTTCGGCGGGAGGCGGCCATACGCCTTCGTGAAGGACGATCATGTTCGCCTATTACCTCCAGCTTGGCTTGCGCAGCCTCCGAAAAAACCCGCTGTTGACCCTGCTGATGGTGTTGGCGATCGGCTGTGGCGTGGCCGCGTCGATGACCACCTACTCGGTGTTCCGCGCCACCTCCAACAATCCGATTCCGCAGAAGTCCTCGCAGCTGTTCGTGCCGCAGATCGACAACTGGGGTCCTGACGCGTCGCAGGACAACAAGGGCGAGCCGCCCAATGCGATGACCTATACCGACGCCATCAACCTGATGCGCGACAAGCGTGCCACGCGGCAGACGGCCCTGTTTCCCGCGGCGGTGTCGATCGTGCCGGCCGATCCGCAGATGCTGCCGTTCCGCGAAACCAGCTACGCCTGGTATGCCGACGCGTTTGCGATGTTCGACATTCCCTTCCTTTATGGCCACGGCTGGACGGCGGACGAGGATGCCTCGCATGCCGCCGTGGCGGTGATCGGCAAGAAGCTCAACGAGAAGCTGTTCAACGGCGCCAACAGCGTGGGCCGCAACATCAACCTCAACGGCCGCGACTATCGCATCATCGGCGTGGCCAACACCTGGAATCCCGAGCCGGTGTTCTACGACGTCATCAACACCAACGGTTTCGATGACCCCATCGAGGTGTTCATGCCGTTCACCCGCGCGGTCGAACTGCAGACGACGACCAACGGCAACAACAATTGCAGCAAGGACCCGGGCAAGGGTTGGGATGCGTGGATCGGCTCCGAGTGCGTCTGGCTCGGCTTCTGGGCGGAACTGCCGTCCAAGGAGAAGGCCGATGCGTACCGCCAGTATCTCAATGGCTACGCCGCTGAACAGCAGCGCTCCGGCCGCTTCCGCTGGGCGCCCAATACACGCCTGCGCAACGTCACCGAGTGGCTGGAGTACCAGAAGGTGGTGCCGCAGGAAGCCAAGGTATCGCTGCTGGTGTCGCTCGGCTTCCTGCTGATCTGCCTGGTCAATACGGTGGGCCTGCTGCTGGCGAAATTCATGAAGCGCTCGTCGGAGATCGGCGTGCGCCGCGCCCTGGGTGCGCCGCGCAAGGAGATCTATCTGCAGTTCCTGATCGAAGCGGCAGCCATCGGGCTGGCCGGCGGCGTCGTGGGTCTGATCCTCACGGGCCTGGGCGTGATGGGCATCTCGCTGGTGTTTGAACCGGACATCGCCAAGCTCGCCACGCTCGATGTGTCGCTGGTGCTGCTCACCATGCTGCTGGCCGTGCTGTCGACCGTGCTGGCGGCGTTCTATCCGACATGGCGTGCTGCGCAGGTGCAGCCGGCATGGCAGCTGAAATCCAACTGAGGCGACGACGATGCTACAGATCAAGCCCATTCTCGCCGCGCTCAAGCGTCACAAGGCAGGCACGATCCTCATCGCGATGCAGATCGCCTTGACCTTGGCGATCGTCTGCAACGCGATCTTCATCATCCACCAGCGGCTGGATCGCGTGCAGCGTCCCACCGGCATGGTGGAAAGCGACCTGATGACCATCCAGAACCGCTTCGTCGGCACCGAGGAAAGCAAGGCCGCGCCGCTGGTCAAGGCCGATCTTCAGGCCCTGCGCCAGCTGCCCGGCGTGCAGGACGCGGTGGCGCTCAATTCCTATCCGCTGCGCGGTGGCGGCTGGTCCACCGGCGTGCGCACCGATCCGGATGCAAAGAATTCCAAGGGGCACACCACCCAGTATTTCGGCGATGAGCACACCTTGCCGACGCTGGCCGTCAAGCTCATTGCCGGCCGCAATTTCCGCGCTGACGAAATCGTGGAAGCCGATCCGCAGGCGATTCCCGATCCCGCCGTGATCATCGTCAGCAAGGCCTTGGCGGAGAAGATGTATCCGGAAGGCAGCGCACTGGGCAAGACCATCTATATCGGCGATTCCAAATCGCCCAGCACCATCGTAGGCATCGTCGAACGCCTGCAGGTGCCGTGGAATGGCACCTGGTCCGACACCTTCTACGAGAACTCGCTGATCCAGCCGGTGCAGTTGACCAGTGCGTTTACCAACTACGTGATCCGCACCAAGCCGGGCCAGTTGGCCGACGTGTTGAAGGCGGCGCCGGCAGCGCTGGTGAAGGCCAACCGCATGCGCGTGATCCCGTCCGAGCGCGGTGTGCGCACGTTCGCCCAGGTGCGTGAGGCTGCCTACAAGGGCGACCGCGGCATGGCCATCCTGATGGGCGTGGTGTGCCTGGTGCTGTTGGGCATCACGGCAGCGGGCATCGTCGGCCTCACCAGCTTCTGGGTCGGGCAGCGGCGCAAGCAAATCGGCGTGCGTCGCGCGCTGGGTGCCACCAAGCACGACATTCTCAGCTACTTCCTCACCGAGAACTTGCTCATCGGCATTGCCGGCGTGTTGATCGGCGCCTTCCTGGCGGTCGGCATGAACCTGTGGCTGGTGACGCAGTTCGAGATGGCGCGCCTGTCGGCGGTCTATGTGGTGGTGGGCGTGATCGCGTTGTTGCTGTTGGGGCAGGGCGCCACGCTGGCACCGGCCATGCGCGCCTCGCGGGTATCGCCAGTGGAAGCCACGCGTTCGGTCTGATCGGCGCGTGTCGTTGAAGTACACGGAATGTCGGAGAGCATGAGGTAACGATGAGCGGCATGTTTGTCCACAACCTGCGACTGGGCACAGCGAGCCTTCGACGCAACGTCCTGCTGACGGCATTGATGATCATGTCGATCGGCTTCGGCGTGGCGGCGTCGATGGTGACGTTCGCCGTGTTCCGGGCGGTGTCGGGCGATCCGATTCCGCACAAGTCCTCGCAGCTGTTCGTGCCGCTGATCGATAACCGCGGGCCGCAGTACAACCGCCATGGCGAGCCGCCTTCGGCGCTCAACTACGTCGATGCCGTGGCGCTGATGCGCGCGCACAAGGCCGAACGCCAGACCATGATCTATCCGGTGGCGCTCTCGGTGATGCCGGACGATCCCCAACGCATGCCGTTCAAGGCGCCCGGTTACGCCACCTACGGCGACTTCTTCAGCATGTTCGACGTGCCGTTCCAGTACGGCAGCGGCTGGGGCAGTGCGGAAGACGAGGCACGCGAGCCGGTGATCGTGATCAGCCGCGCGCTCAACCAGAAGCTCTACGGTGGCAACAACAGCGTCGGCCGGCGGGTGATTCTCGACGACCGCCAGTACCGCATCGTGGGTGTCACCGACAACTGGGATCCCAAGCCGCGCTTCTTCGATACCTTCAGCGGCAACGCCTACGCCGATCCGGCGCAGATCTATCTGCCCTTCAGCTACGCGATTGCGCAGCACATCGATACCCGCGGCAACAACAACTGCGGCAGCGACGGCAAGCGCGGCGATACCTGGGAAACCTGGCTGCACGGCGAATGCGTGTGGATCAGCCCGTGGGTCGAGCTGAGCAGCGTCGCGCAGGTGCAGGCGTACCGGCAATTCCTCGACGGTTATGCGCGGGAGCAGCGCGAGGCGGGGCGCTTCAACTGGGCGCCGAACAACCGTCTGCGCAACGTGCGGGAGTGGCTGGACTACCAGCGCGCGGTGCCGCAGGAGAGCCGCATCTCGATGACGCTGGCGTTCGGCTTCCTGGTGATCTGCCTGGTCAACACCATCGGCCTGCTGCTGGCGAAGTTCATGCGCCGTGCGCCGGAAATCGGCGTGCGCCGCGCGCTGGGTGCGTCGCGCGGCGACATCTACCGACAGTTCCTGGCCGAGGCGGCGATGGTCGGACTCGCTGGCGGCGCGCTGGGACTCCTGCTCACGACCATCGGCATGTTCGGCCTCGACCTGGTGTTCGAACCGCAGATCGCGCGACTGGCGCATCTGGATGCATCGCTGGTGCTGCTGACCCTGCTGGTGGCCATCACGGCCACGGTGATCGCGGCGTTCTATCCCACCTGGCGGGCGGCGCAAGTGCAGCCTGCCTGGCAGCTCAAGTCCAACTGAGGGGGCGCGAACCATGCAGATCAAGCCGATTCTTTCCGCATTGCGCCAGCACAAGGCGGGCACCTTCCTGATCGCCGCGCAGATTGCCTTGACGCTGGCCATCGTGTGCAACGCCTTGTTCATCATCCAGCAGCGCGTGGCGCACTTGTCCGAGCCGACCGGCATCGACGAGCCGAACATCTTCGTGATCAAGAGCGAGTGGGTGGGCGCACCGGCGCCCGATCAGGCCGACGCGCAGATGCGCGCGGACCTGCAGGCGCTGCGCCAGCTCCCCGGCGTGCAGGACGCCACGCCCAGCAATTCGTATCCGTTGCGTGGCGATGGCTGGGACGATGCGGTGCGGCTCAAGCCCGACCAGGCCCAGGACAGTTCCGGCTCGACCATCTACTTCGCCGACGAGCATTTCATCGATACGCTGGGTCTAAAGCTGATCGCCGGACGCAATTTCCGGGCCGAGGAAGTCGGCCACATGGATATGCGCTACAAGCTGGCGCCCCCGCTGGTCATGATCACCAAGGCGCTGGCCGAGAAGCTCTTTCCGGGCGACACCGCGGTGGGCAAGACGATCTACCTGATCGGCGGCCCCGCCACCGTGGTGGGCGTGGTCGAGATGCTGCAGGCGCAAAGCGTGGAGCACTGGGCCTCGGATTTCGCCTATCGCGCGGTGATCATTCCCGAGCGGCTCAATGTCTCATTGGGCACGTTCTACATCGTGCGCGCCAGGCCCGGGCAGTTGGACGCGGCCATGCAGGCGGCCGCCAAGGCGCTGTTCGCGCAGAACCCGCGGCGGGTGATCAACGACGACGACGGCGTGCTCAGCTTCAGCGAGGTGCGCTCGCGCGCCTACGAGCGAGACCGCGGCATGGCGATCTTGATGGGCGTGATCTGCGTGGTGCTGCTGGCGATCACGGCCGCAGGCATCGTCGGACTCACCAGTTTCTGGGTGGGCCAGCGCCGCAAGCAGATCGGCGTACGGCGCGCGCTGGGCGCCACCCAGCTGGACGTGCTGCGCTATTTCATGACCGAGAACCTGCTGATCAGTTGCGGCGGCGTGCTGATGGGCGCGGTGCTGGCGATTGCGATCAATCTTTGGATGGTCACCCGCTTCGAGATGCATCGGCTCTCGCTGATGTACCTGATCGTGGGCGTGGTGTTGCTGCTGTTGCTGGGCCAGGGTGCGGTGCTCGCGCCGGCGCTTCGTGCGTCGCGGGTACCGCCGGTGGAGGCCACGCGATCGGTGTGATCGCGTGGAAGGCGCTAGGAGGGGATACCAATATGCTCGGCTATTACTTTGACCTGGCGCTACGCAGCCTCAGGCGCAACAAGATGCTCACCGCCTTGATGGTGGTGGCCATTGCGCTGGGTATCGGCGCCAGCATGACCACACTGACCGTGCTGCACGTGCTCTCGGGCGATCCGCTGCCGGGCACCAGCAGCACGCTATTCTACCCGCAGGTCGATCCGCGCGACATGGACGGCTACGAGGAAGGCAAGCGTCCGCCGGAACAGGTCAGCTGGGTCGATGGCATGAACCTGCTGCGCGCCAAACGCGCGGATCGCCAGGCGCTGATGACCGGCGGCGCGGTGCCGGTGCAGCCGGCGCAGTCGAACATCGATCCGTTCTTCAGCGATGCGCGCTACACCAGCAGCGACTTCTTCCCGATGTTCAAGGTGCCGTTCCTCTACGGCCGTCCCTGGAGCGAATCGGAGGATGGCGCGAAGGCGCGCGTGGTGGTGATCAGCCGCACGCTCAACGAGAAATTGTTTGGCGGCAAGGACAGCGTCGGGCAGACGCTGCGTATGAAGGACACCGCGTTCCAGGTAGTGGGCGTGATCGACCTGTGGCGCCCCAGCCCGCGCTTCTACGACCTGAACATGGACAGCTACGGCTCGCTGGAAGATGTCTTCGTGCCGCTGAGCACCGCGCGCGACGTGCACTTCGAGCACAGTGGTTCCACCGATTGCTGGGGCACCGGCGGCGGCGACGAGGAGCACGCCGAAACCTCGCCCTGCGTGTGGCTGCAGTTCTGGGTGCAGCTCAACGATACCGGCAAGGTCGCCGCGTATCGCGACTATCTGGTGCACTACTCGCAGGAGCAGAAGGCGCTCGGCCGCTTCCAGCGTCCGCCCAATGCGCAACTGCCCGGCCTGATGGAATGGCTGGACATCAACAAGGTGGTACCGGGCGACGTGCGCCTGCAGACCTGGCTGGCGCTCGGTTTCCTGCTGGTCTGCCTGGTCAATACGGTCGGCTTGATGCTGGCGAAGTTCCTGAGGCGCTCCGGCGAGCTCGGTGTGCGGCGCGCTTTGGGAGCTTCCAAGCGTGAAGTGTTCGCCCAACTGCTGGTGGAATCGGGAGTGATCGGATTGGCCGGCGGATTCTTCGGCCTGCTGCTGGCGTTTGTCGGGCTGTGGCTGGTGCGCAAGCAGCCGTCCAGTTACGCGGCGCTGGCGCATATGAGTTCCGGCATGCTGCTGGTGACTTTCCTCCTCGCGGTTGGCGCGACCCTGCTTGCCGGTCTTCTGCCAGCCTGGCGTGCCTGCCAGATCACTCCTGCGTTGCAACTGAAGAGCCAATGACCATGGACATTCTTCCGATTCTTTCGACGCTGCGCCGGCACAAGACCACCGCCTTCCTGGTGATCGCGGAAATCGCCTTGACCTGCGCCATCGTGTGCAACGCGGTCTTCATCATCAACCAGCGCATCGAGCGCATCCACATGCAGAGCGGGGTGGACGAACAGCGCTTGCTGCACATCGCGCTGGCCAATATCGGCGTGACCAAGGACGACAAGGCGCGTCGTGCCGAAGACCTGGCCGCCTTGCAGCAGGTGCCGGGCGTGATCTCGGTGGCTTCGGTTAACCAGGTACCGTTCGGCAACTCTTCGTCCAACGGCAGCATCAAGCTCGATCCGAAGCAGCGCCTGGCCACGCTCAACGCCACCGACTACTTCGGCGAGAACGTGACGCAGACGCTGGGTACGCAGCTGATCGCCGGACGCGAGCTGCACGCCGACGACTACATGGACATGGATCAGGTCGTCAATGCCGCCGCCGCCAAGGACGCCAAGGGCATTCCGCATGTCACGGTGATCACGCAGAAGATGGCCGAGCGCCTGTGGCCCGGGCAGCCGGCGCTGGGCAAGCAGATCTACATGTCCGACTACGCGTTCACCGTGGTGGGGGTGGTGAAGGAGTTGATCCGGCCGTCCATCTGGGACGACTCCGCAGCGAGCTACACGATGGTGCTGCCGGTTCGGGTGGCGAACAACGAATACATCCTGCGGGTGGACGATCCGAAGAATCGCGAACGCGTGCTCAAGGCGGCGGTGGCCAAGCTCAAGGAGATCAATCCGCATCGCGTCGTGCTCAAGCAGCATCTGCTGTCGAACATGCGCGAGGACTTCTTCCAGAACGATCGCGCGATGACCGGCCTGCTGATGGGCGTCTGCGTGGCGCTCCTTGTGGTCACGGCATTGGGCATCGTCGGCCTGGGCAGTTTCTGGGTGGCGCAACGCCGTCGGCAGATTGGCGTTCGGCGTGCACTGGGGGCCACGCGCAGCAACATCCTGCGCTACTTCCAGACCGAGAACTTCCTGCTCGCCACCATCGGCATCGGCGTGGGCATGGTGCTGGCCTACGGCATCAACCTGCTGCTGATGGTGCATTACGAGTTGCCCCGCTTGCCGGCGATCTACTTCCCGGTGGGTGCGCTGCTGCTCTGGACGATCGGGCAACTGGCGGTGCTGGGCCCGGCGATGCGTGCGGCAGCGGTGCCGCCGGTGGTCGCCACGCGTTCGGTGTAACAAGGGGAGGCAAGGGAATGTTCGGTTACTACCTCGACCTGGCGCTGCGCAGCCTGGGCCGCAACAAGGTGCTGACGTCGCTGATGGTGCTGGCCATTGCCGTGGGCATCGGCGCCAGCATGACCACGCTGACGGTGGTGCACCTGCTTTCCGGCGATCCGTTACCGGGACGCAGCCAGGCGATCTTCTATCCGCAGGTGGATGCGTATCCCGGCAACAAGGACAGCGCCGAGCCGCTGGACATGCTGGATTACCGCTCGGCCGTCGATCTATGGAGTGCCCGGCGCGCCGACCGGCAGGCGCTGGTGGTGCAGAGCACGGTGCGTTTGAACACGGCGGATGCCGCCAAGCCTGCCGTGATGATGCCGATGTTGTCGGCCACGGCAGACTTCTTCAGCATGTTCAACGTGCCGTTCCGCTATGGCGGCCCCTGGAGCGAACAGGATGATGCGTCCCGCGCACGGGTGGCCGTGATTACCGACGACCTCAATCAGAAACTGTTCGCTGGCGAGAACAGCGTGGGGCGTGTCTTGCGCCTGCGCAACAACGATGTGCGCATCGTGGGCGTGCTCAAGCCGTGGCGGCCCTCGCCACAGTTCTACGCCGTACGTGGCGGCCGTTTCGCGGCAGGCGACACCAGCGACTTCTACGCCAAGCCGGAGGATGTGATCACACCGTTCTTCACGGGACTGGAGGTCAACGATGGCAATTTCCAGCAGTTCACCTGCTGGCACATGCCTGAGCATCCGGGACATCTGCAGGATGCCCCCTGCGCGTGGGTCGCACTGTGGGTCCAGCTTAACGATGCAACGCGGGTCGCTGCCTATCGACGTTTCGTGGCCGACTACGCGGCACAGCAGCAGTCGATCGGCCGTTTCACGCATGCGGGCAACACGCGCCTGCGCAACTTGATGGGATGGCTGAATTTCAACGGCGTGCTGCCCAGCAACGTGCGCCTGCAGGCGTGGCTGGCGGTGGCGTTCCTGGTCATTTGCCTGGTCAATATGGTCGGCCTGCTGCTGGCAAAATTCCTGCGCCGCAGTGGTGAAATCGGTTTGCGACGCGCACTGGGTGCAAGCCGTGCGGCGGTGTTCGCCCAGTACATGGTGGAGTCGGCCATGATCGGGCTGATCGGCGGCATGTGCGGCTGGTTGCTTACGTTGGCCGGGCTTTGGTTCATCCGGCAACAACCGGTGGCCTATGCGGATCTCGCTCGCCTGGACGTGCCGATGTTCCTGCTCACGTTCCTTGCTGCGATCGGCGCCAGCCTGCTGGCCGGAGCGCTTCCGGCCGTGCGTGCGTGCCGCGTGGTGCCGGCATGGCAATTGAAGTCCCTGTGAGGCCGACCGTGACGCAATTCGCTCCCATTCTTTGTGCCTTGCGCCGGCATCGCCTCGCGACGGCGTTGATCGCATTTGAGATCGCACTCGCCTGCGCGGTGTTGTGCAATGCCTGTTTCCTTATCGTGGGACAGCTGCAGGCGTTGCATATCGAGAGCGGCGTGGCCGAGTCCTCGCTGGCGCAGATCAGCCTCGGTTGCGACGGCTGCAAGGGCGCCGACCTCAACGCACGCGTGACCACTGCATTGCGCGCCGTGCCGGGCGTACAGTCGGTGGCGGTGGTCAATGCCGCTCCGTTCGGGCAACCCGCTGGCTACGCCGGCATCAGCCTCGATCGGGAACATTTCATCGGTGTGCCGCACTTTTACGCGGGCGGCCCCGGTGCGGTGGAAACGCTGGGGCTGCAATTGGTGGCCGGACGCGCGTTCCAGCCAGACGATTTTCAGACGGCCGAACTTTGGCTTCCGCAAGATACCTCCGTGTGGATCACGCGCGCATTTGCCCAGCGTCTTTGGCCGGGACAAGACCCGCTGGGCAAGGAGTTCTGGTCGGACAAGTACCACTTCCGCGTGATCGGCGTGATGGCGCACCTGACGCCTCCCGATCCGGGCGGCGGCCACGGCGACAGCGCCGGCGAGTGGTCGGTGTTCGTGCCGGTGATTCCGGGCGCCTCGCTCAATGGTGTCTACGTCCTGCGCGCGAGTCCCGCCGATCTCCCGCGCGTCCTTCGCGAGGCTCGCGAAGCGGCCCAGAAGGCAGCCCCGGAGGCGGTGCTCGATCTGCAACAGAGCCGCACGCTGCCCGAGCTGCGCGCGGACTTTTTCCGACAGACGCGCGTGATGGTCGGCACTCTCGCCGGCGTCATCGTCGCACTGCTGCTGGTCACCGCACTGGGCATCGTGGGCCTGGCCAGTTTCTGGGTGCAGCAACGGCGCAAGCAGATCGGTATCCGCCGTGCCATCGGCGCCACGCGCAGCGACATTCTGCATTACTTCCAGGCGGAAAATTTCCTGATCGTGACCGTGGGCATCGTCATCGGCATGGTGATGACCTTCGCACTCAACCTGATGCTGATGAAGTTCTACGAAGTGCCACGCCTGCCGGTGTATTACCTGCCGATAGGCGCGCTGGTGCTGTGGGCGCTGGGCCAGCTCGCCGTGCTGGCCCCGGCCAGGCGCGCGGCCGAGGTGCCCCCGGTGGTGGCGACGCGATCGGTGTAACAGGCGTGCGAGGGGCAAGAGCCTGCTTCCGCCCTCGTACACCATTTAGCTGAACGGGAAGCGTGCAGTTCGGCACGGGCGGCCCGGCGTGCAGTATGCAAAATTGGGGGTTATCTCAACCCGAGGGGTGTACCCATGAAGATTGGACCACGAATGCTCCTGGTCGGCCTGGCGCTGTCTGCCGCCTGTGCCGCCTCGACGCAGGCCGCCACGGCGGATGTTGCCACGCGCGAGAAGGCGCTGAACGACCTGCTGGCGGAGCAGTGGCAGCACACCCTGGAGAACTCGCCGGAGTTCGCCACCATTCTGGGCGACCTGCGCTACAACAACCGCTGGTCGGATGTTTCGCTGGCCCACCTGAACGCCGAGGTCGCCAAGAACCAGGAGTTCCTCAAGCGCTTCCAGGCCATCGACACCACTGGCTTTTCCGACGACGACAAGCTCAACCAGCAGCTGATGGTTCGCCAGTTGCAGGATGCGCTGAAGTCGCATCAGCTGAAGCTCGACGAGATGCCGCTGGACCAGATGAGCGGCGCGCACCTGCAGCTGGCCGGCTTCATCAGCTCCATTCCGTTCGACAACACCAAGGAATACGACGACTACCTGGCCCGCCTGAAGGCCGTGCCGACGCTGTTCGAGCAGGTCACAGGCGTGGCGCAGCAGGGCCTGAAGGACGGCATGATGCCGCCCAAGTACTTGCTGGAGAAGGTCGTCACGCAGATCGACAGCATCGGCAAGTCGGCCGGCATGGACAGCGTGTTCGCCGAACCGCTGAAGCATTTTCCCAAGTCGGTGTCCGCGGCCGACCAGAAGCGCCTGCATGACGCCATCCTCGCGGCGATCGACCAGCAGGTGCGTCCGGCGTACCAGAAGCTCGGCGCGTTCGTGAAGAACGATTACGCCCCGCACGGCCGCAGCGAGCCGGGCGTGTGGCAGTTGCCCAATGGTGCGGCGATCTATGCGTTCCAGGTGGAGCAGATGACCACCACCAAGGAAAGCCCGCAGCGCATCCACGAGATCGGCCTGTCCGAAGTGAAGCGCATCGAAGGCGAGATGACCGAGATCGCCAAGCAGCAGGGCTTCAAGGATTTGCCGAGCTTCCGCGAATCGCTGAAGACCAACCCGAAGGTGCATGCGGCTTCGCGCGAGGACATCCTCAACCGTTACCGCAATTACCTGGCCGGCATGCAGCCGGAGCTGCCCAAGCTGTTCGGCCTGCTGCCCAAGACCAAGGTGGAAGTGGTGCCGGTGGAAGCGTTCCGCGAGAAGGAAGCTGCCGCGGCCGAGTATCATCAGGGCACGCCCGATGGTTCGCGTCCGGGCCAGATCTTCGTCAACACCGGCGACTACCAGAACCGCAGCGTGCTGAGCATCGAGTCCACCGCCTATCACGAAGGCATCCCGGGCCATCACATGCAGATCTCGATCGCGCAGACCCTGCCCAAGCTGCCGCCGTTCCGCCAGCAGGCGGGCTACACGGCATACATCGAAGGCTGGGCGCTGTATGCGGAGCAGCTGGGCAAGGAAGTGGGCTTCTACAAGGACCCGCTCTCCTACTACGGCCACCTCTCCGATGAGCTGCTGCGCGCGGACCGCCTCGTGCTGGACACGGGAGTGCACTACAAGCACTGGTCGCGCCAGCAGATGATCGACTTCTTCCATGCCCATTCCAGCGAGGACGAGCCGGATGTACAGGCCGAAACCGACCGCTACATCACCTGGGGCGGCCAGGCGCTGGCGTACAAGATGGGTCAGTTGAAGATCCTCGAGCTGCGTGCGCGTGCCAAGCAGCAGCTGGGCGAGCAGTTCGACATCCGCGCCTTCCACGACGAAATCCTGGGCGGCGGCGCACTGCCGCTGGACGTGCTCGAAGCACGCACCGACGCCTGGATCGCCGCGGTGAAGGCAGGCAAGGCACCGGCGCATCCCGTGGCCGGTTGATCCCGTTGCGCGCCGTCCCCGGGGCGGCGCGCGCATCCCGGATCGGTGTCGGACGGGTGGCTGAACGATGAATCGCCACGAATCGTCCGATTGATGGCAACCTTTTGGCGTGGAGATGCATCCACGTCTACATGTGCAAGCGACGAATGCGAACCGTACTGATCATCGACGACAACCCGGCCGTGGGCGAGGCGCTGTCCCTGGCGCTCTCGCTGCATGAGATCCGCCCGCTGATTGCGCTCACCCAGGAGCAAGGCCTGGCCATGCTCGAGACCGAGCGGGTGGACGTGGTGATCCAGGACATGAATTTCACCGCCGATACCACCTCGGGCGAGGAGGGCATCGCGCTGTTCCGCGAGCTGCGCCAGCGCCATCCCGACATGCCGGTGATCCTGCTCACCGCCTGGACGCATCTGGAAACCGCGGTGGAGCTGGTCAAGGCCGGCGCCGCCGACTATCTCGCCAAGCCGTGGGACGACGCCAAGCTGCTCGCCACGGTGGAAAACCTGCTCGAGCTTTCCGAATCCACCCGCGAAGTGACGCGCGCCCGCAACGAGCGCCGCAAGCGCCGTGAGGACCTGCAGCGCCGCTACGACCTCGACGGCATCGTGTTCGCCTCCGAAGCGATGGCGCGCACGCTGGACCTGGCTTGCCAGGTGGCACGTTCGGACGTTCCCGTGCTGATCACCGGCCCCAACGGCGCCGGCAAGGAGCGCATCGCCGCCATCGTGCATGCCAATTCGGCGGTCAAGCGCGGCCAGTTCATTGCGGTGAACTGCGGCGCGCTGCCGGGCGAGCTGATCGAAGCTGAGCTGTTCGGTGCCGAAGCAGGCGCCTATACCGGTGCCAACAAGGCGCGCGAAGGGCGCTTCGAATTGGCCGACGGCGGCACGCTGTTCCTCGACGAGATCGGCAACCTGCCGTTGTCGGGCCAGGTGAAGCTGCTGCGCGTGCTGGAAACCGGCCAGTTCGAGCGCCTGGGCTCGGGCCGCACGCGCCAGGTGAAGGTGCGCGTGCTCAGCGCCACCAATGCCGATCTCAAGGCGATGATCCGCGCGGGCACCTTCCGCGAGGATCTGTACTACCGCCTCAACGTGATCGAAGTGAACCTGCCGCCGCTGGCCGATCGCGTCGACGATATCCTGCCGCTGGCCGAGTTCTTCCTCGATGGCCGTGCCGAGCTGACCGACGCCGCGCGCGATTCGATGCTGGGCTATCCCTGGCCGGGCAACGTGCGCGAATTGAAGAACTCGATCGAGCGCGCTGCGCTGCTGAGCAGCGACGGGCGCATCACGCCTGAACAGCTCAACCTGCCGCAGGTCGCCACGGCCGCGGCGCGCAATCTGGACGAGCCCAGCCGCGAGACGGTGGAAGCCGCACTGGGCAAGGCCGGCGGCGTGGTCAGCCGGGCCGCCCAGTCGCTGGGCCTGTCGCGGCAGGCGTTGTACCGCCGGATGGAGCGCTACGGTTTGGCCCAGGCGTGAGGGTAGAAGACCCCTGTGGGAGCGCACTTGTGCGCGACATAGGCCTCGCGAAAAGCCGTCGCGCACAAGTGCGCTCCCACAGACAGCCAAACCGCGGCACGATTGCCCACGCCCCCAAGCCCGAGCATGATATCGACCGTGCCGAAGGAGTCCGCCATGCGACACCGCGCCCTGCTGCTCGTCATCGGCTTGTGCTGCCTGAGCGCCGCGGCCTGGGCCCAGGTCGGCGCGCCATCCAAAGCGCCCAATCTCACCTTGCCCACCATGCCGCCCGCGGCGGCGAGCACGGTGGCGGAGGGGTATCGCGATACCCTGAGCAGCGCGGCCAGCAACGCGCAGCGCTTCAACTTCAACGACGGCAGCGGGAAGGACAGGGCGCCGCCGGACCAGTCGCCGATCCGCGTGATCATCAACAATGGCCGCGGGCCGAACGTGAACTGCGTGCCGATGGGGCCGGGTGCCGCGTGTCACTGATGGCGGCGTTGCCACAAGGAGAGGCTTGATGCGGCTGGGCCTGCGTACGCTCGAGTCGCGCATGATGCTGCTGCTGGGCTTTGCCGGCCTGTCCGGTGCCCTCATCTATGCCGGCGTCACCCAGTGGCCGTTGCCGCAAGTGCTGGTGTGGATGCGCCACGACCTGGGCATCGATCTGGGCACGCCGGCGCATTTCGGTTTCTATGGCGGCCTGATCGTATCGCTGGCGTTCCTGCTGCCGCTGTCGCTGTGGCTGGGGCATCGCGTGATGTCGCCGATCACCAAGCTGCTGCGCGCGCTGGAAGGTGCCGTGGCGAGTTATCGCGACGGCGACTTCAGCTTTTCCATCGCGGCCACGCGTCGCGATGAGTTGGGCGAGCTGATCCGCATGCACAACGCGCTGGGCCAGACCCTGCGCGAGCAGCGCCAGAACCTGGCGCAACGCGAACTGCTGCTCGATACGGTGGTGCAGAACACGCCCGTGGCGCTGGTGCTCACCGACGCCAGCGGTCGCGTCACCTATGCCAACATCGCCGCGCGCCATCTGTTCAACGAGGGACGCACGCTGCACGGCCTGAGCTTTGCCGAACTCATCAGCGACAGCCCCGAGGCGTTGCGCCGCGCGGTGGAGAGCGGCGAAGACGCGCTGCTTACGGTCGAAATGGACGGCGGCGAGGAAACCTTCCATCTTTCGCAGCGCAGTTTCCGCCTGCACGGTCGTCCGCACCGGCTGCAACTGTTCCGTCGTATGACGCGCGAGCTGTCGCGGCAGGAAGTGGCGACCTGGAAGCGCGTGATCCGCGTGATCAGCCACGAGCTCAACAATTCGCTGGCACCCATCTCCTCGCTGGCGCATTCGGGCGCGGAGCTGGCCCGTCGCGGCGATACGACGCGCCTGCCGGGCGTGTTCGCCACCATCGGCGAGCGGGCGCGGCATCTGCACGGCTTCATCGCAGGTTACGCGAGTTTCGCCAAGCTGCCCGCGCCGCAACCCACATCGATCGAATGGAAGCCGTTCATCGAGGCCTTGTCGTTGCACTGCACGTTCCAGGTGCGCGGCTCCTTGCCGGAGCAGCCCGGCTGGTTCGACGCCGCGCAGATCGAGCAGGTGCTGATCAACCTGGTGAAGAACGCGCACGAATCGGGCAGCGCGGAAGACGGCGTGTCGCTGTCGCTGGCGGTGATCGGCCGCGACGTGCGCATCGAAGTGGCCGACCGCGGCCCCGGCATGAGCGAAACCGTGCTGGCGCAGGCCTTGCTGCCGTTCTATTCGACCAAGCGTTCGGGCACCGGCCTGGGCCTGGCGCTGGCGCGCGAGATCACCGAAGCCCATGGCGGCCGCATTGCGTTGGGCAACCGGGAAGAGGGCGGCCTGCGGGTCAGCCTGCTGCTGCCGCTGGGGCCGCGCTAGCCGATTATCCGCTGCCTGCCGGCTCGCCTATACTCGAGCCATCCTTCATGGAACGGAGATCAGGCAATGGGACAGCTTTTCGCTTTGGTAGTGATCGTGGTCGCGGTCATCGTGCTCGCCAAACTGGTGCGCATCGTGCCGCAGGGTTACGAATGGACGGTGGAGCGTTTTGGCCGTTACACGCGCACGCTGTCGCCCGGCCTGCATTTCCTGGTGCCCTTCATCTACACCATCGGGCGCAAGATGAACATGATGGAACAGGTGCTCGATGTTCCTTCGCAGGACGTCATCACCAAGGACAACGCCGTGGTGCGCGTGGACGGCGTGGTGTTCTACCAGGTGCTGGACGCGTCCAAGGCCGCCTATGAGGTGGCCAACCTGGAACAGGCCGCGCTGGCCTTGATCATGACCAATATCCGCACCGTGCTCGGTTCGATGGATCTGGACGAATCGCTCAGCCAGCGCGACGCCATCAATGCCAAGCTGCTGAAGGTGGTCGACGAAGCCACCCACCCGTGGGGCGTCAAGGTCAACCGCATCGAGATCAAGGACATCGCGCCACCGCGCGACCTGGTCGACTCGATGGCCCGCCAGATGAAGGCCGAGCGCGAGAAGCGCGCCAACATCCTCGATGCCGAGGGCTTCCGCCAGGCGGCCATCCTCAAGGCCGAAGGCGAGAAGCAGTCGGTGATCCTGGCTGCCGAAGGCGAGAAGGAAGCCGCTTTCCGCGCCGCCGAAGCGCGCGAACGCTCCGCCGAAGCGGAGGCCAAGGCGACGGCGATGGTGTCCGAGGCGATCGCCAACGGCAACGTCAACGCGCTGAACTACTTCGTCGCCACCAAGTACGTCGAAGCGCTGAAGGAAATGGCCAACTCGCCCAACCAGAAGATGCTGCTGCTGCCGGTGGAATCGTCCGGCATCCTCGGTTCGCTGGCGGGCATCGCCGAACTGGCCAAGGATTCGCTCAGCCAGCAGCAGGCGAGCACCACGGTTCGCCGTACACCGCCGTCGATAAGCTGAGCACCGGGACGCGACCACGATGGAACAGATCGCACTTCACTATCTCTGGTGGATTCTTGCGTTGGTGCTGATCGCCATCGAGGTGATCCTGCCCGGCTATTTCATGTTGTGGATCGGCATTGCCGCCGGCATCACCGGCGTGGTGGTGCTGGCGCTGCCGGAGCTGTCGATCCTGGGACAGGCACTTGCATTCGCCGTGCTCGCGTTCTTGTCGTGCGCCGCGTACTGGTACGGCTTGCGTCCGCGTCTGATGCGCGATGAGCCTGGCGATGCGCTGCTCAACCGTCGTGGCGAACAGAAGATCGGCCAGCGCTATGTGTTGGCGGAGGCGATCGTGCATGGGCGGGGGAAGGCGAAGGTCGGCGATGGCTTATGGCTGGTGAGTGGGCCGGATTTGCCGGTGGGGGCGATGGTGGAGGTGGTCGGGGTCAATGGGACGACGTTGGTGGTGAAGGTGGCTGACTGAGCTGTTTTCGCTCGTCGCTCCGGTGTGCATCGCTGGTTTTCGCGGTGCACCCACGGCTCCCTCTCCCCTTCGGGGAGAGGGTTGGGGTGAGGGGCGGGTGCTCGCGATAGCGTCGCTAATCCGAGCGTTGGCTCGCTCGTACAGATACCCAATCGCCCAAGCAACACCCCTCCCGCTGACATAGCCATCCAAATCAGTTTTACTACAGGCATGTCTTCGGTCATGCCTATCACTCTCAGTCCCTCATCCGCGGCCATCGTCGCGCAGACGGTCACGCGATGAATTCTTCCAGCGTCCTCACGCCGTTGGCGCTTGCGCCCCTCAATACGCGCATTGCGTTCCTGCTGGAGCTGGCGCGACGGCTGCATCAGTACGGAACGGCGGCACCGCGCCTGGAGGGGGCGATCTGGGGGGCGGCGCAGCGATTGGGGTTGGTGGCGGATGTGTGGTCCAGTCCCACGGCCATCATCATCTCGTTCACCGACCTGACCCAGGGCGAGGACGAAGTGGCGCAGGTGACGCAGGTGATGCGTCTGGCCCCGGGGGACGTCAACCTCGGACGCCTCAGCGAGGCCGATGCCATCGCCGACAAGGTGATCGCGGGCGACATCGAATTGCGCGAAGGTTTTCGCCTGTTGCGCGAACTGGGCCGGCCGGATACGCGGCGCGCGCAGGCCGGAGTGATCGCCAGTTATGGTCTAGCGGCCGCCAGCGTGGTGGCGCTGTTGCTGCACAGCTCGTGGGCGGACCTGATCACGGCGGCGCTGATCGGGCTGATCATCGGCACCATCACCGTGTTGTCGGCCACGCGTCCGCGCCTGGCCGTGGCGAGCGAAGCGATCAGTGCGCTGGTCGCCACCACCATCGCCATCGTGGTGAGCCAGTTCGTGGTGCCGCTGGCGATCAAGTCGGTGATCCTGGCCGGGTTGATCGTGCTCATGCCCGGTATGGCGCTCACCACCGCGGTACGCGAAATTTCCAGCCAGCACCTGGTGGCGGGCGTGGCACGCATGGGGGGCGCCATCGCCACGCTGATCAAACTCACCTTCGGTACCGTTGCCGCCACGCAGCTATGCAGCGCGTTCGGCATCGAAGGGCGCGATTACGCGCTGCCTCCATTGCCGGCGTGGACGGATTATCCGGCACTGCTGGTCGGTGCGTTCGCCTTCGCCATTTCCTTCCGCGCGGCGCGGCGCGACTGGCTGGTGGTGATGGCGGCGGTGGTGCTGGGCTATCTCTCCACGCGCTGGGGTGGCGCCCTGGCCGGCAAATTGCCGGCGGCACCGTTCGGCGTGTTTCTTGGCGGATTGATCCTCAGCAGCGTGGCCAATCTCTATGCGCGCTTCGTGCATCGGCCCGGCGCCATGATTCGCGAGCCGGGCATTATCCTGCTGGTGCCGGGTAGCGTGGGGTTTCGCAGCGTGTCGTATATGTTGGAACGCGATACGACCCTGGGCATGGACAGCACCATGCTGCTGATCACCTTGCTCATTGCGTTGGTGGCAGGTTTGCTGTTTGGCGACTTGTTGATCGCGCCGCGCCGCTCGCTTTGAACAATGCCCGCCGAGTGGCGGCGCTCGCTGACAGGACGGCGCGAAAACAACGGGTACGCCGTGGCGTAATCTGTTTCAGACGAAGCGCAAACTGGTTCTTACTTGGGCTGCAACGACCACTCTGTCGAATGGAGCATGACCTTGCAGCCGGAATCGGTGGTGGAAGGGCGGCCGCGTAGCGTTCTGATCGCCGATGATCATCCGATGTTCCGGCTGGCTTTGCGCTATGCGCTGTCCGCACGCGATGGGCAGGTGGAAATCGTCGAGGCGGCGAGCCAGGCGGCGCTGGAGGCGGCCGTCATGGCGGATGCGTTCGACCTCGCCCTGCTCGATCTTGCCATGCCCGGCGTCAACGGGTTCTCCTCCCTGGTGTATCTGCGCTGCGAGCGCCCGCATATGCCGGTGATCGTCATTTCTTCCTACGAGGATCCCGGCACCGTGCACCGCGCCCGGCAGCTCGGTGCCGCCGCCTTCGTACCGAAGTCCGCCATGGTGAAGGACATCTGCCATGCGATCGAGGTGGTGCTCGTCGGCGGCACCTGGTTCCCGGCCGGCAAAGCCGATGGAGGCGGTGCGGATGCCCGGGTCCGTCGGCGCCTCACCTCCCTGACCACGCAACAACTGCGAGTGTTGTTGTGCGTTGGCGAGGGCCTGCTCAACAAGCAGATCGCCGACGAACTGCATGTGTCGGAAAACACTGTCAAAGTCCATATCACCGCGATCCTTAAAAAACTCCAATGCAGCACACGCACGCAGGCGGCGTTACTGACGCGCGGCCTTCTGCTGGACCCGTCGCTTGCGCCCTTGCAGATTCGCGGTGAAGGGATCGCCTGACGACGCTTTGCCTGGGGGCACGCCCCGAGCGGGTGGATCGATCATCGGTGGGCGGTCCTCGATGATCGCGCCTTGTGCGTCAAAGGGCTCGATAAAGCGTCGAACGTACGCCAAATCGTGCGGATCGTCGTGCCTGGAACGGTGACTTCGATCGTTCTTGAGGAAGGTGTATGGACGTCCAAATGGAATGCGCTTGCGGACGCGACGTCGTCTGGTCGCCATGTATGTTGCAGCGCATTAGTACCAATTAACTATATGTCGTTCCGGCGTGCCATCCCTAGGATGGATGAACGCCACGCGATTGCCTGGGGTGGGTCGCGTCGCGCGTAACGCGTGATCAAGCAAGGGGGAGAAGCAATGAGTGGCAGGGAAGAGGAATGTCCGGGCATCGATGCCGTGCAGCCGTTGTCGTCCATGCAGCGCCTGAAGTCGATCGTGGGTGGCTCGATTGGCAACCTGGTCGAGTACTACGACTGGTACGTCTACACGTCGTTCTCGCTGTATTTCGCCAAGGCGTTCTTTCCGCAGGGTGATGCCGTCTCGCAGGCGCTCAACGCCGCGGCCATCTTCGCGGTCGGGTTTCTCATGCGGCCGATCGGCGGCTGGTATTTCGGCCGGTACGCCGACCGGCACGGTCGCCGCGCGGCGCTCATGCGCTCGATCGTATTGATGTGCGCAGGTTCGTTGCTCATTGCGCTGTGTCCGACCTATGGGACCATCGGCATCGCTGCACCCGTGCTGCTGGTCTTTGCGCGCTTGATGCAAGGCTTGAGTCTTGGCGGCGAGTACGGCAGTTCGGCGACGTATCTGTCCGAAATGGCCAGCGGAAAACGACGGGGTTTCTGGTCCAGCTTTCTCTACGTCACGCTGATCGCCGGCCAGTTGCTGGCGCTTGGTGTGCTGATCGTTCTGCAGCAATGGGTGTTCACCGAGGCCCAGCTCAAGGCCTGGGGATGGCGCATTCCCTTCGCGATTGGCGCCGTCGTGGCGGTCGTTGCGCTGTTCCTGCGCCGTAACATGTCCGAAACCGCGGCGTTCGTGAGCAACCAGGCCAAGGCGGCGCCCGTCCGCCGGCAGAGTTCGCTGGGCCTGTTGGTCAAGCATTGGCGTCCGGCACTGATCGTGGTCGGCTTGACCATGGGCGGCACGCTGGCCTTCTACACCTACACCACCTACATGTCGAAGTTCCTGGTGCTCAGTGTCGGGCTGAGCAAGGAGACGGCCACCCTGATAAACGCCGCCACGCTGTTGGTCTACATGGTGTTGCAGCCCCTGGTGGGCGGTCTCTCCGATGTCATCGGCAGGCGTCCGATCCTGATCTCGTTCGGAGTGCTCGGTGTGCTGTTGACGGTGCCGGTGCTCAGCACGCTGCGAGGCGTCACCAGTCCCTACGAGGCCTTTGCACTGATCATGCTGATGCTGGTGGTCGTGTCGGGTTACACGTCGATCAACGCGGTCGTGAAGGCTGAGCTGTTTCCCGTCGAGATACGCGCCCTCGGCGTGGGTCTCCCGTATGCATTGGCGGTCGCGATTTTCGGCGGCAGCGCGGAGACGGTCGCGCTGTGGTTCAAGCAGAGCGGCCATGAGAGCGGGTTCTACTGGTACGTCACGGCGTGCATCGGTTGCTCGCTGCTGGTTTACCTCTTCCTCCCCGATACCAAGAAGACCTCGTTGATCGAGGACTAAGCGGCACTTTTCCTTCTGCCTCTCCCGGTCCGCGCAAGCGGGCCGTGGAGAAGTGCGGCCTTTTTTTACCCAAGTAGAGTCGAGGAGCCGGTTGATGACGAGACGAATGCGCAATGCTTTATCCCTGGCCGCGCTGCTCGGTGCGGCCGGTTCCGTCGCTGCGGCGCATGCCGCCGACGAATTGACCTGGCATGGCATCACCCTGTACGGCACGTACGACATCGGCCTCGTGCACCTGACCCATGGCGCACCGCCAAGCAAGGACTGGGGCGTTGGCACGGCTTATCTGATTGCAAAGAACAGCGACAAGCCGCAGACGACGATCGCGCCGAACGGGCTTTCGCAATCCCGCATCGGCCTTAAAGGCAAGGAGGATCTGGGCGGCGACGTCGCCTTCGTCTTCAATCTCGAAGTCGGCTTCAATCCGCAGTCGGGCCGACTTTCCGACGGCCCTGCCTCGCTCGCCTACAACAACGGTCGTCCGCTGGACAAGCAGAGGTCGGCTGGCGATGCGTCGCGTGCGGGCCAGGTCTTTAACGGCCCGGTATTCGTCGGTCTGAGTTCGAAGGAGCTCGGAACGCTGACGGCAGGACGGAACAACACGGTGTTGCTCGACAATATCGGTCGCTACGACCCAATGAACGGTTCGTATGCGTTCTCGCTGATCGGTCTTCAGGGCACCACCTCGGGTGGTGGCTATACACAGGATGCGCGGGCCGACAATTCGCTCAAGTACAACGGGAAATGGGACAGCCTGCGCCTGGCCGCGTTGTACCAGCTCGACCGCGGGCATGGCAGCCAGGGTACGGGCTGGCAACTCAACGCAGGCTTCGATGGGCAGGATTTCTCGGTGGATGCGGTCTACGCGAGCAAGAAGGATGGCGTGTCCGCCGCGCCGCTCAATGCCGCGCAAGCGAGGATCATGCCGCACGATACGCTTGCCGCCGTCGTTTCGTACAACACGTCGTGGACGATCGACGGAAGCTATACAACCGGCCCTTTCAAACTGTATGCGGGCTTGGAGCGCATCGAGTATGAAAATCCCTCGCGACCGCTGCGGCCGGGCTTCACCGGTCTCGGGGGCTACACCTTCAGCGTGGTCAACAACGAGGCATTCGTGCATGCCAAACGCCTCGACGTAACCTGGTTGGGAGTGAAATACGCCATCAACAAGGATTTCGACCTTACCGGCGCCTACTATCACTACAACCAGAATGCGTACGGCAGAACGATTTGCCATGAACGCAGCGCGGCCAATTGCAGCGGTCAACTCGATGCTTATTCGGTGCGGGTGGTCTGGCACAACTTCGCCAAACGTTTCGACGCTTATACGGGCGTCATGTTCTCGCGCGTTTCCGGCGGTCTCGCCGCGGGTTATCTACACACGTCGACGATGGATCCCATGGTGGGCGTGCGTTTTCAGTTCTAAGGTTTCGCTGGGCGAGAGCCAAGGGTTTGATTTTGTCTGCCGGCGTGACGCGCAGCCCATGGCTTTCGATGAGGTGGATCGCAAGGCGTATCCGTTTTCGATCCGCTTGTTAAACCTGTAAAAAAAAATCGCCCCGGCGTGGTGGCCGGGGCGATGATCTTTACTCGGTGATGGCCCGGAGGCCGATGGCGAACGCGGATTTTCGCAATTCGCCGGCAGCGATCAAATCGCCAGATCCTTTTCCTTCTTGCCTGCCTTCAGCGCATCGTTGAACCAGCGCGGGCGCTTGCCGCGGCCGGACCACACCTGCTCGGGGTCTGCCGGGTTGCGGTACTTCGGTGCCACCGTGCCGCCGCTGCGACGGGTCTTGCCGCCCTTGGCGCCGCCGAAGATATCGTCGAAGGAATAACCCTCGGCCTTGATCAGCGCGTGGATTTTCTCACGCAGTTTGGCGACCTTTTCCTTGCGCAATTCCTGCTGGCGAACCTGTGCCTTGCTAATCAGCTCATTGAGCTGGTTATGGTTGAGACTCTTTAGATCAACTGCCATGCGTAACTCCCGGGATGAGTGTGACTGCCTGACTTGGGTCCTGCGACATAAGCAGTACCTCTTTTGGTTTATTGATTTTTACCGATCATTCGTTGTGTTGCAAAGCAAAAATGTTGCAAACGGTGGAAATTATGGAGATTTGATCCGCCGATAATGGGTAGTAGGGCCCAAAGCCGGTAGCGCAAGCGATCGGCGCGCCCGGTCCAGCCCAATGTCAGCGCTAGACAAAAGAACGGCCGCTCGTGCGGCCGTCTTTGTCAGGGAGTTGCCTGGCCGCTCAGCCCAGCAGCGAAAACAGCTCATCCAGCGTCACGGCGCGGGCTTCGGCTTCGTGACGGGCGCGATATTCCAGCGTGCCGGCGGCGAGGCCGCGTTCGCTCACCACCACGCGATGCGGGATGCCGATCAGTTCCATGTCCGCGAACATGGCGCCGGGGCGCAGGCCGCGATCGTCCAGCACGGTATCGATGCCGCGCGCGGCCAGCTGCTGGTAGAGCGATTCGGCGGCCTCGGCGATTTCCGGTGCGTTCTTGGGATTGATCACGCACACGGCCACGCGCCACGGTGCCATGGGCTCGGGCCAGAGGATGCCGGCGTCGTCGTGGCGCTGTTCGATGGCGGCCGCCACGATGCGGCTGACGCCAATGCCGTAGCAGCCCATCATCATCACCTGGGCCTTGCCGTTCTCGTCGAGCACGGTGGCTTTCAGCGCCTCGGCGTACTTCTTGCCCAGCTGGAAGACGTGGCCAACCTCGATGCCGCGGGCCATATGCAGCGTGCCCTTGCCGTCCGGCGAGAGATCGCCCGCGACGACCTTGCGGATGTCCTCCACGCGCGTCACGCGTGCATCGCGATCCCAGTTGGCGCCGGTGTAGTGGCTGCCGTCCTGGTTGCCGCCGCAGACGAAATCGGCGAGCACCGCCGCGTCGCGGTCGACGATCACGGGGATTTCCGCCGGCAGGCCCACCGGGCCGATAAAGCCGGGGCGGGTGCCGGTGAGGGCGAGGATCTCTTCTTCGGTGGCGAGCACCGATTCGCCGGGCATGCCTTCCAGCTTGCCGGCCTTCACTTCATTGACCTCGTGGTCGCCGCGCACGCACAGCGCGACCAGGCCGTCGCTGCCGCGAACCAGGATGGTCTTCACGCACTGCTGCGGCGTGACCTTGAGAAAGGCCGCCACCTCGTCGATGGTCTTCTGCGTGGGCGTGTCCACGCGCTTGAGCTCGGCCGAAGGGGCAGGGCGGGCGGTGGCGGGTGCCAGGGCCTCGGCCTTCTCGACGTTGGCGGCATAGTCGGACGCATCGGAGAAGACGATGGCGTCTTCGCCCGAATCGGCCAGCACCTGGAATTCATGGCTGGCATTGCCGCCAATGGCGCCCGTGTCGGCCTGCACGGCGCGGAACTTCAGGCCCAGGCGCGTGAAGATGCGCTGGTAGGCCTGGTACATCGCGTCGTAGGTCTGCTGCAGCGATTCCTGCGAGAGATGGAAGGAGTACGAGTCCTTCATCAGGAACTCGCGCGCGCGCATCACGCCGAAGCGCGGGCGAATCTCGTCGCGGAACTTGGTCTGGATCTGGTAGAAGTTGACCGGCAGCTGCTTGTAGCTCTTGAGCTCGTTGCGCGCGAAGTCGGTGATCACTTCCTCGGCGGTCGGCGCATAGCAGAATTCCTGCTCCTTGCGATCCTTGACCTTGAGCAATTGCGGGCCGAACTTGGCCCAGCGGCCGCTTTCTTCCCACAGCTCCTGGGGCTGGATGGTGGGCATCAGCAACTCGACGGCGCCGGCGCGGCCCATTTCCTCGCGCACCACCGCTTCCACCTTGCGCAGCACGCGCAGGCCCAGCGGCGACCAGGTGTACAGGCCGGCGGCGAGCTTGCGGATCATGCCGGTGCGCAGCATCAGGCGATGGCTGGCGATTTCGGCGTCGGCAGGGACTTCCTTGACGGTGGCCAGGTGGAATTGGCTGAGGCGCATGCGAGCGGATCCGGCGAAATAAAACATCGATTATAGGGCCGGACGCACGAATCTCTGCAGTGTCCGCCCGCGGAAGCTAATCGGGCGGTCAGGCGTGTCGCGTGGTTCAGCCGTTGGGGCAGTACTGTTTGTACTGGGCTTCGGTGGCGGATTGTTGCTGTTGGCGCGCGTCACCCGTAAGTACCTGCTGTTGGCCATTCTGGCCTCCGATGACCACCGGCCCGCTGCTCTTTAGCGCATCCAGGTTGGCCTTCAGTGCCACACAGAACTTGGCGCGATTTTCCGGCGTATCGGCCATCGGCTGGTTGGAGGGCGGCGGATTGCCGTTGCTGGAAGAGTCGCCGCTGTCGCTGCTGCTGGACGGGGCTGCCGTCGCCAACGGCTCTACCGAACCCGACGTGGTGACCTTGTTGTACTTGGTGCCCTGCGGCGGAGGCGCATCGGAGTAGTGCACGGTGCCGCTGGCATCCGTCCACTTATAGGCCTGGGCGGCGACCAGGGGCGCAGCGAGCAATAGCGCGGTGGCAATCAACAGTCGACGCATGGTGGGCTCCGGGGCGCAAGACGGCGCGTTTGTTAAGGAAAGCGAACCTGTGAGGGGGCTTTCCGGGCAACGCCCGAGGCGCCGACGGAGCCGGCCCATGCCCCCCTGTGAGGCCGTAGCATCCTTGCACCCCGTCCAGCCGGACTCAAGCGGGGGATGGTTTACACTGCGCGTATTCCGTCACGGATTGATTCATGAGCGACAGTATGCCCGTCCGCCCCCCGCGTCACCGGGGCATTTATCTGCTGCCGAACCTGTTTACGACCGGCGCGATGTTTGCGGGGTTCTACGCGATCGTGACGAGCATGGCTGGCGATTTCAGCTCCGCGGCCATTGCGGTGTTCGTGGCGGCGCTGCTGGACGGCATGGACGGTCGCGTGGCTCGCCTCACCAACACCCAGAGCGAGTTCGGCATGCAGTACGACTCGCTGTCGGACCTGGTGAGCTTTGGCCTCGCCCCGTCGCTGGTGATGTACACCTGGTCGCTGTCCACGCTGAAGGACTATGGCCCCACCTGGGGCAAGATCGGCTGGGCTGCCGCCTTCATCTACGCCGCCTGCGCGGCGTTGCGCCTGGCGCGCTTCAATACCCAGGTGGGCGTGATCGACAAGCGCTATTTCCAGGGCCTGGCCAGCCCGGCCGCCGCCGCCGTCTGCATGTCCTTCGTGTGGAGCATGGACAAGTTCGGCGTGCTGGGTGCGGAGGTCGCGTTCATCACCGTGGTGATGGCGGTCATCGTGGGTCTGCTGATGGTCAGCAATTTCCGTTATTACAGCTTCAAGTCGCTGCCGATGGGCGACCGCGTGCCGTTCCTGTGGGTGCTGATCGGCGTGCTGGTGCTGGTGCCGTTCTTCATCGATCCGCCCCGCGTGTTGTTCGTGGTATTCACGCTGTACCTGCTGTCCGGTCCGGTGATGACGCTGTGGGGACGCGCCACCCGTCGCCGGCGCCGGGGAGTGGCCTGATGGCCGCGCTCGCCCCTGCCGTTGCGCATCGCGAACGCCTGCTGCGGGCATTGGGCGTCACGCCGTGGGTGCGTCGCGCCGCCGTGGCCGAGCCCGTGGGCGGCGAGTCGTCTCCCGTGGTCGATGCGATGGCGACGCTGGTGTCCGGCGAGTGCATCGTCGTGCTCCCCGCTGGCTGCTCGCCGCGTGAACTCGATCTGGTCGGCCGTGCCCTGATGGCCTGCGGCGCCGCCCTGGCGCGCGCACCGCGCATCGAGGTAAGCAACGGTCAACTGCCGGCCGCGCCGGAAGCACGTGCCTACCTGGTCTTTGGCGAGGCGCAAGCGCATGCCCTGGGCCGGGAATTGCCGGCTGCGGCACTGAGTCGTGCGCATATCGTGTTGGCCGACGAACCGGCGAGCGTGCTCGCCTCGGGCGCGGGCAAACGTCGTTTATGGAATGCGCTGCGCAGCCTGCGTCGCGCGCTGGCCTCTCCCGCGGAGTAGCGCTCGCATGGTCGCCGTGGCCCGCCCTCACGCCGAAATCCGCGCCATGCGTCGCGACGACGTGCCCATGGTGGCCGCGATGGAAGCTGCCTCCTACGATTTCCCCTGGACCGCCGGCATCTTCAGCGACTGCCTGAAGGCGGGGCACCCGTGCTGGGTGATGTGGGTGGAAGGCGCAGTCGCCGGTTACGGCGTGCTCTCGGTGGCGGCCGGTGAGGCGCATGTGCTCAACGTCTGCGTCGGCCCGGATCATCGTGGGCTGGGGCTGGGCCGCTTCCTGCTCCGGCGCCTGCTCGACATCGCGCGCTGGAATGGCGCGGGGCGTGTATTCCTCGAGGTACGGCCGACCAATCCGGTGGCGCAGAGTCTTTATCGGTCGATGGGATTCGAGGAGATCGGCCGGCGGCCGAAGTATTACCCGGCAAAGGATGGTCGGGAGGATGCCATCGTGATGGCGCTGGATTTGTTGCCCTCGCCGTGAGCCTCACCCGCCCCTGAGTCGCGGTTCCAGTGCCCGCTGGCCGGCCCTTGCCGGTGCAGTTTGCGGCACACGAGGTCCTGCCGGGTGGATCACCCGCTTTCGGACAACTCTGCTATGTTTGGCCCAGGGGTGAGATTACGCTGTGGGGCGGGTGCAGCTGGTATGGACGGCTGCCTCACGACCTCCAGTTCCGTATCTCATAGGGGCTGTTTCCGGGAAGACTGAAACGAGTAGACGCGGTGGCGCCTGGCGCACCTGCACGTTCGTCGCGTGCGTGTGCTGTTCGCGCTCATCCGATCCGGGCGCAGGACATCGTGCGGAGGGGTGTCTTGCTGACAGAAGAGGGCCTCCGTCATCCAAGGATCAATGCCAATGGAAAATACAGGTACACATAATCCGTACGAGGCTCCTGCCGCGCCGTCGATGCCGCCGAGCTTTTCCGATTCGGATGCCGGTTTCGTCAAGGCAGAACGTGGCACGCGTTTCCTCGCCGTACTGCTGGACGGCCTGGTTTACGTCGGTGTGATGATTCCCTTTTTCATCGCGGTCGCGGTCAGCGGCGGTTTCAAGCGTTCGACAGGCAATGGCGGCATGTTCGCCGCGATCATGGGTATCGGCGCATTGGCCTTCCTTTGCCTGTTCATCTACAACCTGGTGCTGCTCAACCGCGAAGGGCAGACCCTGGGCAAACGCTGGATGAAGGTGCGGATCGTGCGTTCCAACGGCGAGCGCGCCGGCCTGGGGCGCATCTTCTGGTTGCGCATGTTCGCGCCGGGGATCATCACCCGCATTCCGCTGGTAGGGGTGATCTTCGCCATTGCGGACCCGCTTTTCATCTTCGGCGAAGAACGTCGCTGCGTGCATGACCTTATGGCCGATACCATCGTCGTCAACGCCTGATGCTCGATACCTTTCGCGAAGTCGTTACTCCTGAAGGGGTGGTCCTGCAATTGCGGGCTGCCGGGCCCGTGCCACGCGCGCTGGCCTGGCTGATCGACGTGGCGATACGCATGGGCGTGCTGGTGGCGGCGGGTTCGGTGTTTGCGGTGCTGGGCAGGGCGGGCGCGGGCTTCTACCTGATCGCCCTGTTCCTGGTCTGGTGGTTTTACCCCATCGTGTTCGAAGTCCTGTGGAAGGGCTGTACGCCGGGCAAGCGCGCGCTGAATTTGCGGGTGATTTCCGGCAACGGCGGACCGCTGGGATGGCAGGCGGCCTTTACCCGCGACCTGCTGCGAGTGGTCGACATGCTGCCGCTTTTCTATGCCACGGGATTGGTGTCGTGCCTGCTCGATCCCTGGGGACGCCGGCTCGGCGACATGGTCGCCAATACGCTGGTGGTGCACGATGCTCCGCCGCGTGCACTGGTGGAGGCAACCGCCGCTCCCCCGATTGCCTCGACGGTGGTTCTGCGCCAGCACGAGCAGGCCGCCCTGATCGCTTTTGCCGAGCGGGGACCGCGGCAAAGCCTGGCGCGGCAGATCGAATTGGCCAATCTGGCCGAACCGTTGACGGGTTTGCGCGGCGAAGCCGGCGTGCATCAACTCTACGGCCTCGCCAACGGCCTGTTGGGCCGGAACGAATAGGGCGAACGCAGGGACGCGGCCAGATGAAGCAGGAGCTTTTTGTCCAACGCTACCGGCACGAATGGGATACTTTCGAGCACTGGTTGAACGTGCGCGGCGAAAGCGCCAAGGACGCCCGATCGACGCGACGCCAATGGCACGGCCTGGGCGACACGGAAATACCCGCGCGTTATCGCCGCTTGTGCCAGCAACTCGCCTTGGCCCGGCGGCGCGGTTACAGCCCGGTGCTGGTCGAGCGCCTGCAGCTGCTGATGCAGCGAGGCCACACGCTGTTGTATCGCACGCCGGCGCCCCGCTGGCGACGGCTGGCGATGTTCCTGCTGGCCGGATTTCCACGGCTGGTGCGCGAGGAACGGTTCTGCATGACGCTGTCGGCGCTGTTGTTCTGGCTGCCGGTGGCGGCGATTTTCATCGCCACGCAATACAGGCCGGAACTTTCCTCGGCCCTGTTCGACGCCTCGACGCTGCATAAATTCGAAGCGATGTACGACCCGCACGACGCGGCGCATGCGCTGGGGCGCGGCAGCGAAACCGATCTGGCGATGTTCGGCTTCTACATCTGGAACAACATCAGCATCGGTTTCAAGACGTTCGCCAGCGGACTGTTGGCAGGCATTGGCGCGGTCGTCGTGCTGCTTACCAATGGCGTGATGATCGGTGGCGTCGCCGGGCATTTGCAGGCGATCGGTTCCGGCGATCCGTTCTGGCGCTTCGTGGCCGGACATTCCCCTTTCGAGCTGACCGCCATCGTGATTGCCGGCGGTGCGGGGCTGCGCCTGGGCCTGAACCTGATGGCTCCGGGTCAGCGCCGCCGCGTGGATGCATTGATCGATGGTGGACGCCGCGGCGCTTTGCTTTGCGCAGGCGTGCTGGTCATGTTGCTCATTGCAGCTTTCATCGAAGCGTTCTGGTCGTCGATCGGATGGATGCCGGCCGGGGTCAAATACAGCGTGTCGGCGCTGTTGTGGCTATCGGTGGGATGGTGGTTGTGGCGCGGTGGGCGCAACGCTGCCTTTGATGGCACGGCTGGCGAAGGTGCGACACGGTGAAGATCGACACGCTCACCGTCACCCTGCGTCCGCGCACGTCGTGGGAGGCGATCGAACTCGGCATGGCGCTGACACGGCACCACGCCAGGCTCATTTACGGCGCCTGGCTGCTCCTTACGCTGCCTGCGCTGCTGCTGGCCAACGCGATCGGCTGGGCGTTGCATAGCCTGTGGGCAGCAGGGTTGCTGTTGTGGTGGTTGAAGCCGCTGTTCGATCGGGTGCCCCTGTACGTGCTTTCACGCGCCGCCTTCGGCGACATCCCGTCGCTTGGGCAAACCCTGCGGGCGCAGCGCCAGTGGGGCGGCAAATGGATGTGGTCGTACCTGATCTGGCGGCGCCTGGGTCCGGTGCGTGCCTTGTATCTCCCGGTCGACCTGCTGGAGGGCAGCACCGCCGAGCGGGCCCGCGCCCGACGGCAGGTGGTGAGTTCGTCCATCTATGGCGTGAGCCTGATGCTCACCTTGATGTGCAGCGTGTTCGGTCTCGTGTTGCAGTTGGGGTTGTTGGGACTGGTGCTGATCTTCATCCCCAACATCTACCTGCCTGGCGTGTTCGAGCACGTCAGCGCCGCGGTGAAAGCCTCGCCCTGGTGGTTCTCGCTGATCGCCAACGTGGCCTCCTGGTTGGTCATGACCGCCGTCGAGCCGTTCTATATCGGGGCGGGATTCGGGCTGTACATCAACCGGCGCACGCAGCTCGAAGCGTGGGACATTGAGCTTAACTTCCGACGTCTGCGCGCGCGCCTGACGCAGGCTGCTTCCGCGCTGGCGTGTTTGCTCGCACTCGGTCTCGCCGTCGTGCCGCAGGCAGGTCACGCTGCGGCTGCAAGCACCTGCGCCGCGCAGATGGCTCAGCAGGCCGCCCACGACGAGGATGCACCCGCCGAAACGAAGCCGTTGGTCGCCGAGCCAGAGAGCGTGCAGCACATCTTCGGCGATCAACCAGTCGGTGGAACCTCGTTCCGTCGTGCCGTCGATCAAGCGTATGCCGACCCTTCGCTCAGCCCCAAGCACAAGCTCGTCAGCTGGAAACGGCGTCATCCGGTGCCTGAGAAAGAACTCGACCCAACCTATCGTGGACTCGATCTGTCGGGACTCGGCAACCTGATCGCCGTGATCGGCAAATTCGCCTTGTGGGGCCTGCTGGCTGCGCTGGTGATCACGCTGGCGCTTACTGCCAGGCGCTGGCTGCCATGGTTCTCCGAAGTCGCGGCGCGCGCCAAGGCGACCGATGATGAAAATGTGCAGCGCAGCGAAGTGACCGAGCAGGCTTCGTTGCCCGACGATGTGCCCGAGGCGATTCGTCAGCTCTGGTACGCCGGGCGTCAACGCGAGGCGCTCGCCATGCTCTATCGCGCCGCGGTCGAAGCCATGGTGACGCAGACGCGCACCATGCTCGCGCCTGGCGCAACGGAGGCCCAGTGTCTGCGCGCGTCACGCCAACTGGCGGAGCGTGAGGATCGCGACGCCTTCGCTCGCGTCGTGCGCGTATGGCAGTACGCCGCCTACGCGCAGGTCTTTCCTTCCACCGATGCGTTCGAATCGCTGCTGAGCGGGTTGAAGCAGCGCTTCGTATGGCGCTCCATCACCAGCGCCGCGCACGGAGTGGCCGTCCGATGATGCGTGTTCGCATACCTTGGTGGGGCTGGGCCGGTGCGTTGCTGGCGGTGGTGTTGGCATTCGGATTCGTCGCCTGGTGGCGAGCGAACTATGAGCGGGTCGAAACCGTCGTCGACAAGCCGCGTTCGGGCGAGGCGCTTAGCAATCCGCTGTATGCGTTGAAGTTGTCCTTGCGCGCCGATCACGTGCAGGTGGTGGATGGCTCAGCGCCGGTATGGGACGAGCGTCACGCCTTGGGCGACAAGGACACCGTGCTCGTGTTCAATGATTCGAGCAGCCTGTCCGATGCCCAGCTGCGGCGTCTGCTGGACTGGGTGGAACGCGGCGGGCATCTGCTGCTGGTCGCTCCCGCCTTTTCGCTAACCCAGTCGCCGCTGACCGCCAGCCTGCACATCTTTCCCGGCAGCGCTGGTACCTGCATGATCCTGCGCGGGGAAGGCAAGGAATCCTCGCGGCTGTTCTGCGGGGGCCGACGCTTCACGTTGAAGCACGCACAGGCTGCTCCCGTGTTGAACTGGCAGGATGTTCCCAAGCGCAATGAAGCGTACCGCAGCGTGTATATGCGCCTGGCCCGCGGCAAGGGCGTGGTGGATGTGGTGTCGGATTTCGAGTTTCTGAATACCTATTCGCTCAACCAGCCGTTGAATGCGGAGTTCGTTCGCCAGCTGTTGGCACCGAACTATGGTGCGGGCACCACCTATCTGGTTCGCGATCTGGCGATGCCCTCGTTCTGGGGCGAGCTGTGGCGTGAGTACTGGATGGCGTGGGTGCCGTTGCTGCTCGCACTGCTGGGCTGGCTGTGGCAACGCATGCAGCGGTTCGGGCCGCTCTTGCCGGCACTGAACACAGAGCGCCGTTCCCTGCTCGAGCATATCGAGGCCAGCGGCCAGCACACCTATCGCTATGGCTATGCGAACCGTCTGTACGACGCGGTACGCCACGCTTTTCTCAGCCGCCTGCGTGCACGCGATCCGCAGACGGCGGCACTTCCGGTGCCGCTGCAGGCGCAGTGGCTGGCCGAGCGCTGCGGCGAGTCCGCCGACCAGATCCACGATGCGCTGGAGGCGGCGCGCATACACGAGCCCGCACAATTCCGCAGCAGCGTGGCGCTACTGATCCGTCTGCGCAATCAATTGCGTTGAATCCAGCCGATTTCATCCGAGCATTGACCTATGAATCTCGACATCCAACAGCCTCTCATCCCCTTCACCGGCGCCGACCTGACCGAGCGCGTGGCCGCCGTGCGCGACGAGGTTGGCAAGGTTTTCATCGGGCAGCCCGAGGTGCTCGAGCAGATCCTGATCGCGTTGCTGGCGGGCGGCCACGTGCTGATCGAAGGCGTTCCCGGCCTCGGCAAGACCCTGCTGGTGCGTGCCTTGTCGCGCGCGCTCGACTGCGGCTATGCGCGTGTGCAGTTCACGCCCGACCTGATGCCCAGCGACATCAGCGGCCATGCCGTGTGGGATCCGAAGACCGAAGCCTTCAACATACGGCGCGGTCCGGTCTTCACCAACCTGCTGCTGGCCGACGAGATCAATCGCGCGCCGGCCAAAACCCAGTCGGCATTGCTGGAAGCGATGGCCGAGCTGCAGGTGACCATTGAGGGAGAGAGCGTGTCGCTGCCGCCCCCGTTCCTGACCCTGGCCACCCAGAATCCGGTCGAACAGGAAGGCACCTATCCGCTGCCCGAAGCGCAGCTTGATCGCTTCCTGCTCAAGGTGATGATCGGCTATCCCTCGCACAAGGACGAGAAGCGCATGGTGACGATGGTCAGCCAGGGCAGCTCGTCCGAATTCGACCTCTCGCAGATCCGGCAAGTAGCGCGGCCGGAAGAGATCGTGGCCATGCAACTGGGCACGGCGCAGACCGCGATGGACGACGCGGTGATCGATTACGCCGTGCGCATCGTCGCGGCCACGCGCAAGCATCCGGGCATCGCCATGGGCGCCGGTCCGCGCGGCAGCCTCGCACTGGTGCGCGCCGCACGCGCCCAGGCGGTCCTGGCCGGCCGCGACTTCGTCACCCCGGACGACGTGCGCGAAATCGCCAAGCCCGCCTTGCGCCATCGCATCGCGCTGGCACCGGAGCTGCAGATCGAGGGACAGACGACCGACGCCGTGCTGCATGCGCTGCTGGCGAAGGTGGAAGCGCCCCGCAAGTGATGCAGCCGAGGATCGACCGATGAATGCCGCCACCCCTCGGGCCTCGATGCGCCGGCGGAGCCTGCCGCGTCCTTCGCCCTGGGCGTTGGCGTGGCTGGCGTTGTGGGCGGTGCTCGGTGTCGCGGTGGGCCTGGATCTGTCCGCGGCAGAGCTCTGGCTCTTCGCGGGCGGTTCGCTGCTGCTGGTACTTGTGCTGGATGCGGTGCGCCTGATGCGAAGCGCCGGGCCGGAGATCCGGCGCGAGCTGGCCGACACCTGGCCGATGGGCGTGGAACGGCCGGTGCGATTGAGCCTGCAGAGCGGCACGCGCCGGCAACGGCTGGACGTATTCGATCTGCATCCGGGCAGTTGGAACGTGCGCGGGCTGCCACGGCATTTGCAGCTCGAGCGTGGCGAGCTGGCGTCATTCGATTACCACCTGCGTGCGAATGCGCGCGGGGACTTTTCTTTCGATGGCATGCACGTGCGCCTGCATTCGCCGTGGCGGCTGTGGCGGCAGCTTCGAACGGTTGGTGCGTCGCAGGTCGTGCGCGTCTTTCCCAATTTCGCGCCCCTGGCCAAGTTCGCCATGTTCAGCGCGGACCAGGCCTCTCGCATGGTGGGTGCGCACGTCAAACGCCGGCGTGGCGAAGGCACCGATTTCCATCAGATGCGCGAGTATCGCGTGGGCGACAGTCTGCGCCAGATCGACTGGAAAGCGTCGTCGCGCGTGCGCCGCCTCATCTCGCGCGAGTACCAGGATGAAAAGAACCAGCAGCTGATCCTGCTGCTCGACACCGGACGACGGCTGATGGCGCGCGAAGAAGGGCGTGCGCATTTCGACCATGTGCTCGATGCGGCCCTGGTCGTGGCCTATCTCGCCCTGCGCCAGGGCGATGCGGTGGGCCTGCTGGCCAGCGGCGGCGCCACCTCGTGGGTCCCTCCGCGGCGTGGCGTCGCAGCCATCGACGAACTGTTGCGCGCCAGCTATGCGCTGCAGCCACAGCCTGTCGCGACGGACTTTCTTGCCTCGGCGACCGAGCTGTTCCTGCGCCAGCGCAGGCGCTCGCTGGTCATGCTGGTGACCAACCTGCGCGATGAAGACATGGACGACTTGCTGGCCGCCGTGGACATGCTGCGTGGGCGCCACCTGGTATGCGTGGCAAGCCTGCGCGAATCGGCGCTGGACAGCGCATTGGCCCAGCCGGTGAACGATCTGGACGCCGCCATCCGCGCCGGTTCGATCGCGCAATACCTGGAGCAACGCCGTGTGGCGCACGACGCGCTGCGCAGCCACGGAGTGATGGTCCTGGACGTGACGTGCGACCAGCTGGCGGGGTCGCTGGTTGAGAAATACCTGTCCGTGAAGCGCGACGGGTTGTTGTGAAATCTGGAGGTCGCTCCGGATGACGCGTCTTAGGGCGCCTCACTAACCAAAAGCTATTGTGGGAGCGCACTTGTGCGCGACAAGCCGACGGAGCGATAAGCCCTGGCGTGGCGTGTCGCGCACAAGTGCGCTCCCACAGAACGCAAGGGCGCGATCAGCCCAGCTTCTGCGCCTGCTCGCGCAACGCCGTCAGCTGCACGCCCCAGTCCGTGATGCGTTGACGCTCCTGCGTCACCACTTCCGCCGGTGCATTGGCCACGAAGTTCGCGTTGCCCAACTTGCCTTCGCACTTCTTGATCTCGACCTCGATGCGCGAAATTTCCTTGGACAGGCGCGTCTTCTCCGCAGCAAGGTCAATCAGGCCGGCCAGCGGAATCAGCACGCGCATCGAACCCACCACGGCCACCGCGGCGGCAGGTTCGTTCGCACCCGACTCGATCCACTGCGGCGCATCCACGCGAGCGAGGAAGCTGATCTGCGCGGCGAACTTGGCCGCGCGGGCGCGATCGCCCGCATCGCCGTCGGCGAGCAGCAGCGGGATGGTCTTGCCCGGTGCGATGTTCATTTCCGCGCGGATGCGGCGGATGCCGCTCAGCACGTTCTTGAACCATTCGATTTCCGCGGTGGCCGCGTCGTCGGCAACGATGGCGTCGGCCTTCGGCCACGGGCGCTCCATCAGGAACTTCTCAGGCAAGGCCAGCTTCGGCGACACCGAATGCCAGATCTCTTCGCTGATGAACGGCACGATCGGATGCAGCGCGCGCAGGATGGTTTCCAGCACCACCACCAGAGTGTGACGGGTGGAGGCCGCCGCTGCCGCGTCGTCGCCGTTCAACGCCGGCTTGGACAATTCCAGGAACCAGTCGCAGAACTCGTTCCAGGTGAATTCGTACAGCTCCTGCGCGAGCAGGTCGAAGCGGTAGCTGGCGAAGTGCTGCTCGACGTCGGTCAGCGTCTGCTTGAGGCGCGTGAGGATCCAGCGCTCCGCTTCCGTCACCGGGCCATTGGCAGGCGCGGACAGCTCGCCTTCCGGCAGGTTCATCAGCACGAAGCGGGCGGCATTCCACAGCTTGTTGCAGAACGCCTTGTAGCCTTCGGCGCGCTTGATGTCGAAGTTGATCGTGCGGCTATAGCTGGCGAGCGCGGCGAAAGTGAAGCGCAGCGCATCGGTGCCGATGGCGGGAATGCCGGTCGGGTAATCCTTGCGGATGCGCTTTTCCACCTTCTCGCGCACCTGAGGAATCAGCAGTGACTTGGTGGACTTGGCCACCAGTGGTTCCAGTTCGATGCCGTCGATCAGGTCCAGCGGATCGAGCGTGTTGCCCTTGGACTTGGACATCTTCTGGCCTTCCGCATCACGCACGATCGCGTTGATGTAGACATGGCGGAACGGCACGCGACCGGTGAAGTACTTGGTCGCCATCACCATGCGCGCGACCCAGAAGAAGATGATGTCGAAACCGGTGACCAGCACGGCGCTGGGCAAAAACACGTTGTCGGTTTCCCAGTTCGCCACCAGCTCGCCGTGCTCGTTCTTCTGCGGGCCCTGCATCGGCCAGCCGAGCGTGGAGAACGGCCACAGCGCGGAGCTGAACCAGGTGTCGAGCACGTCGTCGTCCTGATGCAGCGCGCCGACCGGCGTGGTGCTGGCATGCGCACGCGCGTCGGCTTCGTCTTCGCCCACGAAGATGTTGCCCGCTTCGTCGTACCACGCCGGGATGCGATGGCCCCACCACAGCTGGCGGCTGATGCACCAGTCCTGGATGTTGTCCAGCCACTGCGTGTAGGTGGTGCTCCAGTTTTCCGGCACGAACTTCACTTCGCCCGAGCGCACGGCGTCAAGCGCGGGTTCGGTGATTTCCTTGCGGCCCTTCTCGCTGGTGAGGTCGAGGAACCACTGGTCGGTGAGCATCGGCTCGATCACCGCATCCGAACGCTGGCTCACTGGCACCTGCAGCTTGTGCGGCTTGGTTTCCACCAGCAGGCCTTCGGCGTCCAGATCGGCGAGCACGGCCTTGCGTGCTTCGTAGCGATCCATGCCGCGATATTTTTCCGGCGCGTTCTCGTTGACCTTGGCGTCGAGCGTGAAGATGTTGATCGGCGCCAGGTTGTGACGCTGGCCGATGGCGTAGTCGTTGAAATCGTGCGCCGGGGTGATCTTCACGAAGCCGGTGCCGAATTCGCGATCGACGTAGTCGTCGGCGATCACCGGAATCTCGCGGCCGCTCAGCGGCAGGCGCAGCGTCGTGCCGATCAGGTGCGTGTAGCGCTCGTCTTCCGGATTCACGGCCACGGCGACGTCGCCCAGCATGGTTTCCGGACGCGTGGTGGCCACCACCACGCTGTCCTTGCCGTCGACGGTGTTGTAACGGATCGACCACAGGTGGCCGTCGCGCTCCACATTGTTCACTTCAAGATCGGACACCGCCGTGCCTAGCGCCGGGTCCCAGTTCACCAGGCGGTTGCCGCGGTAGATCAGGCCGGCGCGGAACCAATCGACGAACACCTTGCGCACCGCGGCCGACAGGCCCGGGTCCATCGTGAAGCGTTCGCGGGACCAATCGGCAGCCACGCCGAGGCGGCGCATCTGATGGGTGATGGTGGAGCCGGATTCCTCCTTCCACTGCCACACGCGCTCGACGAAGGCTTCGCGGCCCAGGTCGTGACGGGTCTGGTTGTCGACGGCGAGCTGGTTCTCGACGATCTTCTGCGTGGCGATGCCGGCGTGGTCGGTGCCCACCTGCCACAGCGTGTTCATGCCGCGCATGCGCTGGTAGCGGATCAGCATGTCCATCACGGTCTGCTGGAACGCATGGCCCATGTGCAGGGTGCCGGTGACGTTCGGCGGCGGCAGCAGGATGCAGTAGGGCTTGCCCTGGCCGGACGGCTTGAAGTCGCCGCTGGCTTCCCAGGCGGTATACCACTTCGATTCGATCTGGCCGGGTTCGAAACTCTTGTCCATCGGGGGCTCGCGATTGCGCGCCGGGCCGGCGCGTGGGGATTGGCGTGAAAGGGTCGATTGTACGGGCGGGGCGGCTGGGGTGCCAAAAGCGCCGCTTCTAACTCCTTCTCCCCGCCGGGGAGAAGGCTGGGATGAGGGGCCGGGGCTTGCCCAAACGTTCGGATGGAATATGGGGGGGCTTGAAGATATTCAGAGGTAGGCGCCGTTTCCGCGAGCACCCGCCCCTCACCCCGGCCTCTCCCCGGCGGGGAGAGGGCGCAAAGCGGTTAGCCGCGAAGCTGTCTGCCGTACGCGTGCACCTCATCCACCAGCACCTTCACATGCTCCGGGTTCACTTCCGGCGTAATCCCATGGCCCAGGTTGAACACATGGCCCGGATGATTGCCGTAGCTGTCGAGCACGCGGCGCACCTCGCGGCGGATCACCTCGGGGTCGGCCAGCAGGATGGCCGGGTCCAGGTTGCCCTGCAGCGCGACGCGGCCGTTCACGGCCTGGCGGGCGTCGGCAAGGTCGACGGTCCAGTCCACGCCCAGCGCGGTGCAGCCGGTATCGGCCATGATGGGCAAGTGCTGGCCGGCGCCCTTGGAGAACAGGATGACCGGCAGTTCGCGACTTGCCGGATGCGCTTTCAGCGCTTCGACCACCTGCGCCATATAGCGCAGCGAGAACTCGCGGAACGGCGCCGGACCCAGCAAGCCGCCCCAGGTATCGAAAATCATCAGCGCCTGCGCGCCGGCGGCGGCCTGGGCGATCAGATAGGCCGCCACAGACTGGGCCAGGGTATCGAGCAATCGGTGGGCGAGGGCGGGCTCGTTCCAGCACATGGCCTTCAGGCGGGCGAAATCGCGCGAACCCTGGCCTTCCACCATGTAGCAGGCCAGCGTCCACGGGCTGCCGGAGAAGCCGATCAGCGGCACGCGGCCGTGCAGTTCCTTGCGGATCACGCGCACGGCGTCCATCACGTAGCGCAGCTCGCTTTCCATGTCGGGCACGCCGAGCTTCTCGATATCGGCCTTCGTGCGCACGGGGTGTGCGAACTGCGGGCCTTCGCCGGTGGCGAAGCTCAGGCCCAGTCCCATCGCATCGGGAATGGTGAGGATGTCGGAGAACAGGATGGCCGCATCCAGCTCGAAGCGTTCGAGCGGCTGCAGCGTCACTTCGCAAGCCAGTTCGGGGTTCTGCGCCAGCGCCATGAAACTGCCGGCGCGCGCGCGGGTGGCGCGGTATTCCGGCAGATAACGGCCGGCCTGGCGCATCACCCACACGGGCGTGGTGTCGGTGGACTCCCGGCGCAGTGCGCGCAGGAAACGGTCGTTCTTCAGTACATCGGTCATTTCACGGTCCGTAGGGCCCATCCAGGCCCTGGCTGAACATCACGCGGAAGCCGCGCTTGATTTGCGCATCGCGCGCTTTTTCGAAGGCGGCGAGTGCATCGTCGCGTTCCAGGAATTGGTCGCGCTTGAGCGTGGCCTTGCCGCCCTGCACACCCGATTCGCGATACAGCGTCCAGCCGCCCAGCAAGTCCTGCTCCAGCGTGATCTGGACATAGCGCGGCGCCTCGGCGGTGGCGGTCATGGCTTGCAGGTAAAGGCGCATGGATTCCGGTTCGAAGTGGGTCGGCGGGCCGTAGACCCCGCATTCTAGAAGGCTTGGCACCCAAGGGGCGAGTGCGACGATGCGCCGCTCTCTGTGGGAGCGCACTTGTGCGCGACGACCAACGAAGCGTGACCCGTCAGTGAGTCGCCGCCTTCAGCACCGCCATCACCTCGGATTCATTGACACCACCGACGATCTCCGCCCGGCCAATGCCGCGCCACAGGATCAAGCGCAGCGTGCCCGCAAGATTCTTCTTGTCCAGCCGCATCAGCGCGAGCAACTGCTCCGGGTCCATGCCGGCGGGAATCGATGTCGGCAGGCCCACGGCATCGAGCAGGCGATGCAGGCGCTGGGTATCGGCTGCTGCGCTCATGCCCAGTCGTTCGGACAGCTGCGCCGCCAGCAGCATGCCCACGGCCACGCCTTCGCCGTGCAACAACACCTGGTATTTGCCAGCCGTTTCCAGCGCGTGGCCAAAGGTGTGACCGAGATTGAGCAGGGCGCGTTCGCCCTGTTCGGTTTCATCGCGCGCCACCACGCCGGCCTTGTACTGCACCTTGCGCGCAATGGCTTCGATCAACGGAGCGGCCTCGCGTGCATTCAGGGCCGCGGCGTTGGCTTCCAGCCACGCGAAGAAGGCCGGATCGCCGATGGCCGCGCCTTTCACCACTTCCGCCAGGCCCGCGCGGTATTCGCGCTCGGGTAGCGTGGCCAGCGTGTCCGTATCGGCGACGACGGCGCGAGGCTGGTGGAAAGCGCCCACCAGGTTCTTGCCGGCGGGCAGGTTCACGCCGGTCTTGCCGCCCACGGAGGAATCGACCATCGACAGCAGCGTGGT
The DNA here is from genome assembly GCF_049913195.1 of Dyella kyungheensis. Lineage (GTDB taxonomy): Bacteria > Pseudomonadota > Gammaproteobacteria > Xanthomonadales > Rhodanobacteraceae > Dyella > Dyella kyungheensis. The sequence continues at coordinate 1,170,970 of NZ_CP183983.1, forward strand.
CGGCATCTGGATGAAATCGATGCCGCGCATCCAGCAGGCGGCGCTGAAGCCGGCAAGGTCGCCCACCACGCCACCGCCGAGCGCCACCACGCAGGCATCGCGCGTGGCACCCAACTGCGCGAGCGCCTCCAGCGCGCGGCCCACATTGGCGAAGGTCTTGTGCGCCTCGCCATCGTCGATCAGGAACGGGGACCACTGCAGGCCGTCCAGGCCTTCCGCCACGCGGTCCAGGTACAACGGGGCCACCGTCGTATTGCTGATCACCAGGGCATGGCGACCACGCAAGGCGCCGCGCCAGCGGGCGCGATCTCCAAGCAGGCCGGGGCCGATCCATACCGGATAGCTGCGCTCGCCAAGGGCGACGTCGATGGTGCGGGGCGGGGCGTGCGAGGGGATGGTCATGCGGCTACCGTTGCCAGTGCTGGTCGATCAGGAGAATGCTGCGCGCGCTGGCAGCATGGACGGTTTCATGCGCGCCGGGGATGGTGAGGTCGGCGATTTCCTCGTACAGCGAGGTGCGCCGTTGCGCCATGGCAGTGAGGCGTTCCGCGCGATCGGCGCCAGCGAGCAAGGGGCGCTGGCGATCCTGCGCCAGGCGCTCCAGTTGCTGTTCCAGCGTGGCCTGCAGCCACAGCACATAGCCGCGCTCGGCGAGCAGGCGGCGGTTGGCCGGATCGAGCACGGCTCCTGCGCCAGTGGCCAGCAGCACGCTGCTGCGCCGGCTCGATTCCTCCAGCAGGGCGTGCTCGCGCTGCCGGAAGCCTGCCTCGCCCTCGATCTCGAACACCGTGCTCACCGGCACGCCGCAGACCCGCTCGATCTCGTGATCGATATCGATGAAGCTCAGCCCATAATGGTCCGCCAGCCGACGCCCGATGGACGTCTTGCCGGCGCCGGTCGGGCCGACGATGAACAGGTTGCACGATGGATTCATGGGTAAATGCTAACAGGCACGAACGCGCGCGGCGCTGCCGCGGGCCGGAGGACAGGCCATGAGTGCACGTGTATTGATTGCCGGCGCGGGCGACGTGGGACTGCGCGTGGCGCGTCTTCTGCGCATGCGTGGCGAAGAGGTCTGGGCGCTGCGTCGTGGCGTTGTCGCGGACGAGGGCGGCATCCATGGCATACAGGGCGACCTGACCCAGCCCGAGAGCTTGCGCGCGCTGCCGGACCACATCACGCACCTGGTCTATCTGCCGACCCCCGATGCGCGCGACGAGGCGCTGTATCGCGCGGTCTTCGTGGACGGTCTGCGCCATCTGCTGGATGCCGTGGGCTCGCCGGGATTGCAGCGTTTGCTGTTCGTCTCCTCCAGCGCCGTGTACGGCGAACACGGCGATACCTGGGTCGACGAGCAGACGCCACCCGCGCCGCCCGGTTTCAACGGCCGCGTCTTGTTGGAGGCCGAACGCCATGCAAGCGAGAGTACGCCATCCGTGGTGTTGCGGCTCGCCGGTCTTTACGGCCCTGGCCGCATGCAACTGATCGAGCGCCTGCGCAGCGGTGCCGTGCGCGTGCCGCGCAAGCAGGCGCACTGGGCCAACCGCATCCATGTCGACGACGCGGCCGCCGCCATCGTGCATTTGCTGTTCCTGCCCGAGCCATCACCGCTCTACCTGGGTGTGGACAACACGCCGCTGCCGCTCGACGTGCTCTACGACGATCTCGCCCGGCGCGTGCACGCGCCGCTGCCTGCCGACGGCGAAGCGCCGGCGGGCGTGGGCAGCAAGCGCCTGAGCAATGCACGCTTGCGTGCCAGCGGCTTCGTGCCGCAGTGGCCCGATGCGCGCGAAGGCTACGCCGCATTGCTGGACGACGGCGCTTGAGTCACGATCTACGTTCGCTTTGAACCCAGCCTGGAGAGAGCTCATGCCTGGCAATGTATCGCTCCACATGGTCACCACCGGCAACGATTTGCCGGGTCATCGCATCGTCCGCCCGATGGGCATCGTGCGCGGCCTTACCGTGCGTTCGCGCAGCGTGGTCGGCAATCTCGGTGCCGCGCTGCAGACGCTGGTGGGCGGCAACATCACGATCTACACGGAGCTGTGCGAGAAAGCGCGCGAAGAGGCGTTCGAGCTGATGCTGCGCCACGCCGCCGAGCGCGGCGCCAACGCCGTGATCGGCATGCGCTACGACGCCAACGACGTGGCCGAAGGCGTCACCGAGGTGCTGGCCTACGGCACGGCGGTGCTGGTCGAGCCGGCGGCCTGAAAGCCTTCGACAGGCGCTGACGATCAGCTGTGGTTGAGGGCGATGACGTGACGGTCATCGTCGTATTCCACCGAGGTGTCGGCCTGCTCGGCCAGCGTGGCCAGTGCGTGTCGGCTCAGTCGTTCGTAGTGGGCGAGAAAGCGCAGCATGGTGTCGGCATCCATCGCCAATGGCGCATGTCGCGCCAGCAGCTCTTCTTCCTGCTCGCTGCGCCACTTGCGCACGATTTCCCAGTTCGGTGCCTGTAGCACGATCAGTGCATCGAGCTTGCGCCAAAGCGGTTGGTAGGCGCGCAGCTGCTTGTTGACCCAGTGGCGCCAGACGCCTTCCGGGTCTTCGTCGCGTTCCAGCGAATTCACCGGTTGCAGCAGCGCGGCCTGCAACTGCGGTCGCAGACCCAGCGCCCAGCCTTCAAGGATGACCAGCTTGGGCGGCCGGACCACCTTGGGCCATTTCGACGGCGCCACGCGGGTGTCGCGGCCCTTGTCGAAGCGCGGGTAGCTCACCGGCAACTTGTCCGAGGCCTGCGGCAACGCGGCCAGCACCGACAGCAGCAACTCGATTTCATGCGTGCCCGGCACGCCGCGCGTACGCAGCAACGGGTGGATCTGGTGAGCAAGGACTTCACGTTCGCTTCGCGAATAATAGAAGTCGTCCAGCGACAACACCTCGGTCGGCCAGCCACGGGCTTCCGCCTGGGCCTTCATCTCGCGCGCCAGCGTGCTCTTGCCGCTGCCCTGGAGGCCTGACAGCCCAAGCACATAGGGGCGTCGGGCGCGGGCTATGCGGCCGGCGTACTGGTCGAGCAGGTGCCCGGCCAGGGTTGAATTCTGCGTGCTAGCATCTGGAGACATGCCAGCCATGATGGCGCGCGCGAGCCACGATTCAAGACCCCCATGCTGAAAACCGAAATTCTCGACACATTTGTGCAACTGCTGGACGAAGCCGTTGCGGCGGGGGAAGCCGAACCCACGTCCATGAACCTGGCCACCGTCGACGCGGCTGGCCGCGTAAGTTCGCGCATCGTGCTGCTCAAGGGCGCCGACGAGCGCGGCTTCCGTTTCTACACCAACTACGAGAGCGACAAGGGCGGCCAGCTCGAAGCGCATCCGCAAGTGGCGCTCTGCTTCCACTGGAAGCGACTGCGCAACGCGGTGCAAGTGCGCGTCGAAGGCGTGGCGCGCAAGCTGCAGCCGGAAGAGTCCGACGCTTATTTCGCCACCCGTGCGCGCGAGAGCCAGCTCGGTGCGTGGGCGTCGCTGCAGTCGCAGACGTTGCCCGACCGCGACACCTTCGAGCAGCGCTACGCGCGCTACGAGCACGAATTCGAAGGTCGCGAAGTGGCACGCCCCCCGCACTGGGGCGGTTACGTGGTGGAACCTGACATGGTGGAGTTCTGGTACGGCGCGGATTTCCGGCTGCACGAACGCGTGCGCTGGAGCCGCCACGGCCAGACCTGGACGAGCCGTCTGCTGTACCCGTAACTCAACGAGGCCATTCGGAGGCTTACCCGCATGCGTGCAGCGCCCGCTGATCATGTCGCCCAGAATGGCTTCGTCGTGCATACGCGTGGCCGCGGTTTCACCGAGATCACCGACAAGGTGGCCGACGTCATCAGCGCCAGCGGTGTGCACACCGGTATCGCCCATGTCTTCAGCCTGCATACCAGTTGCTCGCTGCTGATCAGCGAAAATGCCGATCCGGCCGTGCGCGACGATCTCGAACGCTGGTTTTCGCGCGCGGTTCCCGACGGCGACACGATCTTCCGCCACGACGAGGAAGGTCCGGACGACATGCCGTCACATGTGCGTGCCATTCTTACCGGCGTCAGCCTGGTGCTGCCCGTGCATGCGGGAAAGCCCCAGCTGGGCACGTGGCAAGGCATCTATCTATGGGAACACCGGCTCGATCCGCATCAGCGCAAGATCACGGTGACCGTGTTGGGACATTGAAAGCGTGAGCAAGATTCGCAGCAGCACCGACCACTATCCGCAGCGCATCGTCTGCCTTACCGAAGAACCCACCGAAGTGCTCTACGCACTGGGCGAGGAGCACCGCATCGTCGGCATCTCCGGCTTCACCGTGCGTCCGCCGCGGGCGCGCAAGGAAAAGCCCAAGGTATCGGCCTTCACCAGCGCAAAGATCGAAGAGATCCTCAAGCTCGAACCGGATTTCGTGGTCGGCTTCTCCGATATCCAGGCCGATATCGCGCGTGAGCTGATCAAGGCGGGCGTGGAGGTGTGGATCAGCAACCACCGCAGCGTGGACGGCATCCTCGCCTATATCCGTCGCCTGGGCGCGATGGTGGGCGCTGCCGAGAAAGCGGATGCGTACGCACGAAAAGCCGAGGAGCAGATCGAACGCACCCAGGCGCAGGCGGCCCAGTTCGCGCGGCGTCCGAAGGTGTACTTCGAGGAATGGGACGATCCGTTGATCACCGGCATCCGCTGGGTGGCGGAGCTGGTACGTATCGCCGGCGGCGAAGACGTGTTTCCGCAGATGTCGGGAGAGTCGCTGGCCAAGCACCGCATCCTCGCCGATCCGAACGAGGTGGTGCGTGCGGCGCCGGACATCATCCTGGGCTCATGGTGCGGCAAGCGGTTCCGACCTGAGCGGGTGGCGGCGCGCGAGGGCTGGGATGCGATTCCCGCGGTGCGTGATGGTGAGTTGTTCGAGATCAAGTCGCCGATCATCTTGCAGCCGGGGCCGGCAGCGTTGTTCGATGGGCTTGATGCGATACATGGGATTTTTGCGGAGTGGGACCGCAAGCACGGCCGCTGAAGTGATGCGTCGTCGGAAATCGCAAAACCCCTGTGGGAGCGCACCCTGTGCGCAACAAGCCTACGGAGCGATACACCGCGGCGTGGCTGTCGCGCACAGGGTGCGCTCCCACAAGTAAGGGGTGCGAGCACCCGCCCCTCACACCACCCCCTCTCCCCAGAGAGGAGAGGGAGCTAAAGCAATTACCAGATCTTCACCCGCTGATTCTCCGGCCGCCACATCGGCTGGCCCTGCTTCACATCGAACGCCTCATAAAAATCCGGCACATTCGACAGCGGTCCATTCACGCGCCACTTCGCCGGTGCGTGTACATCCGAGAGCAAGCCGGTGCGCAGCTGCTCTTCGCGCTCCTGCGACAACCAGCCCAGCGCATAACCGAGGAAGAAGCGCTGCATCGGCGTATAGCCGGCGATCTTCTCGCCCTTCTTGTATTGCTCGGTCTTCTTGAACGCATCGATGCCGATCATGATGCCGCCGAAGTCGGCGATGTTCTCGCCCAGGCTGGCCTCGCCGTTGATGTGGATGCCGGGCAGCGGCTCGTACGCATTGAACTGCTTGACCATCACGTCGGCACGCTGCTTGAAGCGGGCGGCGTCTTCCTTGGTCCACCAGTCGACCAGGTTGCCCTTGGCATCGTACTGGCGGCCTTCGTCGTCGAAGCCGTGGGTAATTTCATGGCCGATGGTGGAGGCGGCCACGTAGCCGTAGACCACCGCATCGTCGATCTGGTTGTCGGCAAAACCGGGAATCATGAACTGCGCCGCGGGCAGCACGATCTCGTTGTTGGAGGGATTGTAGTACGCGTTATACGTCTGCGGCGTCATCTCCCACTCGTTGCGGTCCACCGGCTTGCCGAACTTGGAGATCATGTCCTCGGTCTGCCAGCGCGTGGCATTCATCATGTTCTGCGCGTACGAGGTGCGACCGATGGTGAGCTTGGAATAGTCCTCCCACTTGTCCGGATAACCGACCTTCCTGGTCACGGCGGCCAGTTTTTCGCGCGCCTTTGCCTTGGTGGCCGGGCTCATCCAGTCGAGCTTGTCGATGCGTTCGCCATAAGCGGTACGGATCGCTTCCACCATCGCGTTGTAGCGCTGCTTGGACGCTTCGGAGAAGTAATCCTTGACGTAGATGCGGCCGAGGATCATGCCGATCGCGCGATTCTCGTAGCGCAGCGCGCGCTTCCAGCGCGGCTTCTGCTGCGCCTGGCCATTGAGCGTGCGCCCGTAGAAATCGAAGTGTTCGTTGTCGAAATCCGCGCTGAGAAAGCTGGCGTATTCATCGACCAGGTGCGCCCGCATGTAATCGCGCAGTACCGGTGCCGGCGTCTTGGCCAGCAAGGCCTGCAGTCCGCTGAAGAATTCGGGCTGGCCCACGATCACCGTGCTGGCCGACAGTTTCCAGCCCTGCAGGCGCGAATTCCAGGCGATGGCGGGCGTGTATTTTGCCGTGAGTTCCGTCGGCGCCATCTTGTTGTAGTTCTTCTGCGGATCGCGTAGATCCGCCAGCGGACGCGAGATTCTGGCCAGTGCGGTTTCCAGTGCCATCACCTGCTTGGCGCTGTTGGCCGCTTCCGCATCGCTCTTGCCGAGCATGTGGAAGACGCGCTGCAAATGCTCCACGTACGCGGCGCGGACCTTGGCGACACCCTTTTCCTTGTTGAAGTAGTAGTCGCGCTCCGGCAGGCCCAGGCCACCTTGCCACAGGTGCACGGCCATCGCGTCGCTCTGCTTTTCATCCTGCTGCACGGAGAAACTGAAGAACGGGCCGACGCCAAGCAACTGCAGCGCGAAGGCTTCGTCCAGCGCGGAGTTCACGTCGTGCACCGCGTCGATGCGCGCCAGTTCGCCATTCAATGGCGTGACGCCAAGCTTGTCGGCCAACGCCTGATCCATCGCCGTGGTCCAGAAATCGCCGATCCGCTGCTCGTCGCTGCCGGGCGCCGCGCTCTTGTTGGCGGCGGCGTCCTCGCTGATCTTGCGCAGCTTGGCGTACAGCTCGTCCTGTACCACCTGGCCGATGCCCCACTGCGATTCCTCGGGCGGAATCGGATGGCTCTTCAGCCACGCACCGTTGGCGAACTCGAAGAAATCGTCGCCAGGTTTCACCGAGGTATCGATGTGATCGGCGACCACGTCGGGCTTGGTGGCGGGAGTGGCGGTGCCGGCATAAACGCCGCCGACGGAGGCCGCGGCAAGCGCCATCACGAGCAGGCGGCGGGGCAGGGCAGGCAAGGTCGCTTTCATGCGAAGCATTCTCCAGAAGAGAGGTTGGACATGACGATGGACCGCACAGGGCGCAGCGGCCGGCGATGGGGCCGGCACGGCGCGTCGTGAGCGTGGAAGAAGTTCAGACGCCGAGCGCCAGCCTAGCGCCGAGATCGGCCAGCGGCGACACCAGCAGGATGCGCGCGAGGATCAGCGCGATCATCACCACCCACGGCGCGAAATCCAGGCCGCCCGCGGTGAGCTTGCCGCGCAACGGACGCAGCAGCGGTGCCACCAGGCTGCCGGCCAGGCGGTAGACCGGGTGATAGGTCTCGACCTGGAACAGGCTCATCAGCGACCAGATGAAGATCAGCACCACGTAGAACATGGCGATGAAATCCAGCATGTCCGCGATGGACAGCACGATCAGCCCCAGCACGTGCGGGAACAGGCCCAGCAACGCAAACAGCACGATGCGCTTGATCAGCATCAGCAGCCAGACGATCAGCAGGGCAGCGATATTGATGCGGCGCCAGTTCGGCAGCAGGCGGCGGATCGGCGCCAGTACCGGGTTGGTGGTGCGATAGACGAACTGGCTGAGCGGGTTGTTGAAGTCCACCCGGCTGGCTTCGGCCAGCAGGCGCAGTACGAACAAGGCGGCCGCGGCACCAAAGGCCAGTTCGACGATGAAAGAGAGGGCGTTGAGGAGATAGCTCACGATTGATGATCCAGGGCAGCGGCCAATTCGCCGGCCCGGCGCGAAGCGGCGGCCACGGCGCGGGTAACGATCTGGGCGAGGTGATCGGCGGCAAGGCTTTCCAGGGCGGCCTGCGTGGTGCCGTTGGGCGAGGTCACGCGCTGGCGCAGCACGCCGGGATCTTCACCGCTTTCGACCAGCATGCGGCCGGCGCCGAGGCAGGTCTGTGCGGCGAGGGCACGCGCCGTTTCACGCGACATGCCCTGGGCGAACGCGGCATCTTCCAGCGCCTCCACCATGGCGAAGAAATAGGCCGGGCCGGAGCCGGAAAGGCCGGTCACCGTATCGATCAACGCTTCGTCCTCGACCCAACGGGTGATACCCACCGCATCCATGATGTGCTGCGCCTTGGCGCGCTGTTCCGGGCTGACGCGGCGATTGGCGAACAGTCCCGTGGCACCCGCACCGATCAGGGCCGGCGTATTGGGCATGCAACGTACGATGGCCAGCGCATGCCCGAACCAGCGCTCGAGCTGGTCGATGCGCACACCGGCGGCAATCGAGATCAGCAGGGGCCGCTGGCGCACCAGCATGTCCTGCAGCTCGGCATGGATGGCCGGCATGATCTGCGGCTTCACCGCCAGCACCAGCACGTCGGCCTCCGCCGCGGCGAGGCGGTTCTCGGCATAGCTGGCGATGCCGAAGTCGCGTCCCAGTTCCTGGCGCGCCTCGGCCCGCGGTTCGGCCACGGTGATCGACGAGGCGGCCACGCCGGTCTTGAGCAAGCCGCCGATCAGGCTGCGTGCCATGTTGCCGCCGCCGATGAAAGCGATACGTGTCATGCAGGGTCCTCGCTGATGGCCACGTACCTTACCGGAGGCCGGGCCTGCCCGTCCTGTGGCGAAAGTGCCTTCCTGCCAGCCTTCGGCAGTGCAACTTCCAACCTGGTCCGCAGTTTGCGGCTTACGGCCAAAGGAAAGACTGGTGGCCCGGCCCGCACGGCTAGTAGTATCGGGCCGCAGCTTGGGAACGGGGAATGGACCTGTCGGACGGCTTGGCGCCAGCGCGCCGCATCGTCGCGTCCGGGGGAACCGCCTTCCGCCCCGGGGCCTGCCATCCAGATGATCGGGTTCAAGGGGAAACCAGATGGATATCGCCGAACTGCTTGCCTTCTCGGTGAAGAACAAGGCCTCGGACTTGCACTTGTCCGCTGGCCTGCCGCCGATGATCCGCGTGGACGGCGACGTTCGCCGCATCAATATTCCCGCGCTCGAGCACAAGCAGGTCCACTCGCTGATCTACGACATCATGTCGGACAAGCAGCGCCGCGACTACGAAGAATTCCTCGAGGTCGACTTCTCGTTCGAGATTCCCGGCCTGGCGCGATTCCGCGTCAACGCGTTCAACCAGAACCGCGGCGCGGGTGCGGTGTTCCGTACCATTCCGTCCGAAGTGCTCACGCTGGAAGACCTGGCTGCGCCGGCCGTGTTCCGCGAACTGATCGAGCAGCCGCAGGGCCTGATCCTGGTGACCGGTCCCACCGGTTCGGGCAAGTCCACCACGCTGGCGGCGATGGTCGACCACATCAACAAGAACGAATACGGCCACATCCTCACCATCGAGGATCCGATCGAATTCGTGCACACCTCGCAGAAGTGCCTGATCAACCAGCGCGAAGTCCATCGCGACACGCATGGCTTCAACGAGGCGCTGCGTTCGGCGCTGCGCGAAGATCCCGACTATGTGCTGGTCGGCGAGTTGCGCGACCTGGAAACCATCCGCCTGGCGCTGACCGCGGCGGAAACCGGCCACCTGGTGTTCGGCACGCTGCACACCAGTTCGGCCGCCAAGACCATCGACCGCATCATCGACGTGTTCCCCGCCGGCGAAAAGCCGATGGTGCGCTCGATGCTGTCCGAGTCGCTGCGCGCGGTGATTTCGCAGTCGCTGCTGAAGAAGGTGGGCGGCGGACGTATCGCGGCGCACGAGATCATGGTCGGCATCCCCGCGATCCGCAACCTGATCCGCGAGGACAAGGTGGCGCAGATGTACTCGTCCATCCAGACCGGCCAGCAGCACGGCATGCAGACGCTCGACCAGAACCTGCAGGACCTGGTGAAGCGCGGTCTGGTGACGCGCCAGCAGGCGATGGGCTACGCGCGCAACAAAGACATTTTCAAGGGGTAAATGGTAAAGGGTGAATGGTAAAGGCTAAGAACGAACTTGCCGTCCTGCTTTCTCCATTCACTATTTACTGTTCACCACTAACCGCCCGGAGGGCTTATGAGCGACTTCGATTTCACCTCCTTCCTCAAGTTGATGGTGCACAAGAAGGCCTCCGACCTGTTCATCACGGCCGGCGTGCCGCCGTCGATGAAGGTGCAGGGACGCGTCGTGCCGATCACCCAGAGCCCGCTGTCCGCGCAGCAGTCGCGCGACATGGTGCTGAACGTGATGACGCCCTCGCAGCGCGAAGAGTTCGAAAAGACCCACGAATGCCAGTTCGCCATCTCGGCGCAGGGCGTGGGCCGTTTCCGCGTGTCGTGCTTCTACCAGCGCAACTGCGTGGGCATGGTGCTGCGTCGCATCGAGTCGAAGATCCCGACAATCGAGGAACTCAGCCTGCCGCCGGTGATCAAGCAGCTGGCGATGACCAAGCGCGGCATCATCATCTTCGTGGGCGGTACCGGTACCGGTAAGTCCACCTCGCTGGCTTCGATGATCGGCTACCGCAACGCCAATTCGACCGGCCACATCATCACCATCGAAGACCCGATCGAATACGTGCACAAGCACGAGGGCTGCATCATCACGCAGCGCGAGCTGGGCATCGATACCGACAGCTGGGACAACGCGCTGAAGAACACGCTGCGCCAGGCGCCCGACGTCATCATGATCGGCGAAGTGCGTACGCGTGAAACGATGGAACACGCGATCAACTTCTCCGAAACCGGTCACCTGTGCCTGTGCACGCTGCATGCGAACAACGCCAACCAGGCGATGGACCGCATCCTGCACTTCTTCCCGGAAGACCGCCGCTCGCAGCTGTTCATGGACTTGTCGCTGAACCTCAAGGGGGTGGTGGCGCAACAGCTGATCCCCACCCCCGACGGCAAGGCGCGTCGCGTGGCGGTGGAAGTGCTGCTGGGTACGCCGCTGGTGCAGGATTACATCCGCCAGGGCGAGATCCACAAGCTCAAGGAAGTGATGAAGGAATCGACCAATCTCGGTATGAAGACCTTCGACCAGAGCTTGGTCGAGCTCTATCACGCTGGCGAGATTTCCTACGAGGATGCCCTGCGCCACGCGGACAGCTCCAACGAAGTGCGCCTGCGCATCAAGCTTGCCCAGGGCGGCGATGCACACACCTTGTCGCAGGGCCTGGACGGGGTGGAGCTGGAGGAAACCAAGGACTCGCAGAACTTCGGCGGCGGCCTGCTGCACCGCTGATCGCGGGTCCCATCGAGCAAAAAGGAAGGAGCCCCGCGAGGGCTCCTTCGTCGTTTCAGCGGCCGCATCGCGGCGCGCGTGCTTACTTCGCCGTGTCGGCGACGGTCAGGCCGCTCGCATCGACGCTCTTGACGCCCTTCACCTTCTTGGCGACGGCCTCGACCTTGGTCTTCTCCGCCGCGCTGGCGGTCGTACCGGTGAGCGTGACGACGCCGTCCATGGTGGTCACCGAGATATCGCTGCTCTTCACGTTCTTGGTGGTCGCCAGCTCCGACTTCACCTTGGTGGTGATCCACGTATCGGCAGTCTTGTCCGGAACCGTCTGGTTGTCCGACGACTTCTGCATGGCGTCCTGGGCGGCAACCTGCGCGATAGGCATGGCCGAGAAGGCAACCACCAGACCAGCGGCGATCAGCGACTTGCGAAACAGGTTGTTCGTGCGCATGGGGAATCTCCTGTGATGGGAAAGCGCTGTCCATGAGACAGACGGTCGCCGCGTGCTGCGGCATCCGTGGAGCTATCCAAACAGTTTCGAGATGAATCGGAGATGGCTCGCAAATAAATCCGTTCAGCACGCAATTACGCATGCCAAAACGGTGTTAGGAACGCGTTGAAACTGCGCTCATGCAGCGAAGGCCGGGGCCATGGCGATGATCATCGCGATGAATCGGGTGGGGAGCATGCGCGTTAGCTTTCTGTGTGCTGACGCCATTGATGTGAAGGTTTGATGAGTCTGTGAACTGCGTCTTGAAATGGAATATGTGCCTTTGTGAAACGGACGGCTATACGGCAGATTTGCGAGGCGTAGCACATTCCGTGCTGGCTTGATTTCGGGGGGAATCATGGCCGAGTTGGAAGTTCGGGTGGTTTCCGAGCGTAGGGAAGGACTCCTGGTGGAGTTGGGTCGCGTGGTGACGGAGTACGGGCACGTACTCGTGCGCCAGCGATTGGTTCCGGATGCGCAAGGCGCGTGTCTCACGCTGCTTCTGCGCGGACCGGACGAGCGGCAACTGGCGCTGCAAGAAGCGCTGGGCACGCATCCCCGGGTGCTCAGTTTCGAATCCTCGCGGCCCGCATTCGCCGAGGGCGTTGCTGCGGGGACGGCCAGCGCCCCGATGGCCCCGGTGGCGCCGCTGATCGAAGCCGCTCGGCCCGCGCCTCCGCCGTTGCCCGCGCAGGACGCCGCACCGCTTGCCGTGGGCGCCGATGTGGCGCGCGTCGAGCGGATGCTGCCGAATCTGGCCAAGGACTATCCGCGTATTTTTCCCTGGTTGATCAATCTCGAATACGCCGTGGCCGATGAAGCGCGCGATGCCTCGCTTTATCTCGCGGGCCGGCGCACGGGCGCCTGGGTCTACAAGCGCGACTTCGCGCTCGGCGCCAAGCTGGGGATGACCGACGCGCTGCGACGCATCGCCGTACCGGCATTGCGCGGGCTGGTGACGGTCGAGCAGCACGATCATCAGTTGCATCTGCGCGGCTGTCCGCTTTGTCAGCCCGGTGGTGCCTCAGGCGGGCGGTTCTTTTGCGGTTTTATCGAGGGTCTGCTGGCCGATTCGGTGGAAACGCCAACGGTGTTCGTACGCGAAACCAGCTGCCATAGCAGCGGCGCTGCCATGTGCGTGTTCGACATATCCCATTGATGGCCGCGGGGAGCAGTGCGGCAAACATCGCTGGGCGTCCGTAACCAACGAAGGGGAAGCTTCATGCAAGACATGCATCAGCATTACAACGGGGTGCTGGTCGGGTTGTCCTATGCGGTATCCGTATTGGGATCGTTTACCGCGCTGCAGTTTGCGTTGGGCATTCCGCTCGCGCAGAACGCGCGCCAGCGCTGGGGCGCGATCCTCGCCGCGGGCACCGCGATGGGCGGCGGCGCGATCTGGGCCATGCATTTCATCGCCATGCTCGCCTGCAACATGGGCACGCAGGTGACCTTCGACATGTGGTTGACCACGGTGTCGGCGCTGATTGCCATCGTCGCCTGTTCGCTGGGCCTGGCGATCGTGGGCAGCGGCAGGTTCCGCTTCATCAACCTGCTGTTCGCGGGCGTGCTGATGGGGCTGGGCGTCGCCGGCATGCACTACCTGGGCATGGCCGCGATGCTGACCTCGGCGCTGGTGTCCTATGACGGCAGCCTGGTGGCGTTGTCGGTGGGCATTGCCATCGTGGCATCCATGGCCGCGCTGTGGCTGGCCTTCAACCTGCGCGGAAAACTGCAGATGCTGGGCAGTGCGCTGGTGATGGGCGTGGCGGTATGCGGCATGCACTACACCGGCATGTCGGCGATGGAACTGACCCAGGGCGAGACCTTGCCCGCCGGTTTCGAGCAAGGCATGCACGGCGACCATCTCGGCCTGGTGATCTTCGTGGTGGTGGTGCTGCTGCTGGCGCTCGCGCTGGGGCTGAGCTTCGTGCGGCAGCAGCGCCGGGCTGCGCTGTCGATCTAGTCGGCACGACTTGCGGAAAAAAACGGGGCGCCTTGGCGCCCCGTTTTCGTTTCCACGCAGGATGGAAGATTTACTTCAGTTCGGTCTGGCTGGTGATCACCAGGCCGGCGCTTTCCATGTGCATCTCGCCGTTGAGCGACTTGATGCGTGCGGCCTGCGCTTCCATCGATTCGAACTGGGCCTTGGAGCGGGCTGCCGTGGCTTTGGCTGCAGCCTGGGCTTCCGGGTCGTCGGCCGAGCCGGCGGTAAGCTCAGCGATGTGCTCGGCCTTGTCCGCCATGGCCTTCACCCAGGCCTGGTACATCTCGCCGCTCAGGCTGAGGCGACCCATGCGACCGGCGTCGCCGCCAGCCGCATTGAGCAGTTCACCCAGCTTCACGTCCTCGCCCTGGCCGACGGCCAGGGCCAGCGCCTTCGGACCCATCGCGGCCCACACCGGCGCACCCAGCGGTGCGGTCAGTTCGGGCGGCAGCGGTGCCGGTTTGCCGTCCGGCGTCAGCTTCAGCTGCTGCAGGCCCGAGGCGGCCATCTGCGCCATGGCGAGCAGGCCCGCCGGGTTGGAGGTGCCGATCAGGATGCGGCCGCTGAACTTCGGCATGGCGTTGTTGCCGCCGGGCTCGAAGCTGTCCAGCGCCACGCGCAGGCCGAGCAGGTCGCCGACCGGCGGCACGGCCGCCTGCTGCGTCATCAGGCCGATCTTGGCGAAGCCTTCGTTGAGGTCGGTAAGCGACGGGCAGGTAAAGGGCTTGGCGGCTACCGCTTCGGCCTGGGCGCCCCAGAAGGTGCGCAGCTGGGCGATCGGCACGGCGATGCTGACGTCGAACGGCGCGGTGCCCGCGGCACCCAGGCCCGGCAGTTCCACCTTCATGCCGCTGAAGGCCTTGGTGACGTCGTCGGCCAGCGCCACATCCCAGCGGATGTTCTGGTGCTTCTCGTCGAGCTTGGTGTAGCCGAAGCTCATTGACGGAACGCGCGAGGCGATGCGCGTGGCCTCGCTTTCGCAAGCCGGCGACACCTTCAGCTGATTGGACACCGGCTCGCCGGTCTTGGCCGACTCGGCTTCGGCGTGGGCCTTGAGCAGTACATTGAACAGCGGATCCTTGCCGCTCGCTGCCAGCGGCAGCAGGCGGGCGAAATCGACCTGGCCGATCGCCCACGGCTGGTAATCCTTCGCCTTGGCGAGCTTTTCCAGGCGACCGTCGTCCTGCAGGTTCTTCTCCGGACGATCCAGGCCGAAGGCGAGGCGCAGCGTGGCCTCCGGTGCGTCGGCGGGCAGGATGGCGGCGACCGCCTGCTTGCCCACTTCGGCCATCACGATCTGCAGGCCGCCGTCGGTGGTGACGTGCTTGCGGTAGTTCTGGCCACCCACGGTGGCGGTATCGAACGGCTTGCCGTAGGCCGCTTCCAGGCGGCCGACGAAGGCGTCGAAGGCCTTCGGATCGACCAGCTCGAAGCGCGCCACCGGCGCCAGGCCCAGGCCGTAGACGGCCGAGCGGCCCTTGATGTTGAGGCCGGCATTCTGCGCGAACGTCTCGATGGTCTTGCCATCCAGCTCGGCGATCAGGGCCTTCAACAGGCGCGACAGATCCGGATCCTTTTCCGCCATCTCGTCGGCAGCGGAGCGCAGCTGGACCAGTTCCGACGGCAGCTGGGCGTTGGCCTGGGCCAGCAGCGCCTTGCGGGTGTCGTCGTCCAGCACGTCGAGGTTGGCCACCACGTACGGCGTATCGGCCGGTACGAAGGCGAGGGGAGCGTCCTTGTCCTTGTGATGGCATGCAGCCAGCAGGACACCGGCGAGGCCCAGCGCGGCAATGCGCGTCGTCGATCGCATGTCTAATCCCTTGAGTGAGGTGGTGTTGCGCCGCGCATTATGCCTGTATTCGCAGCATTCCGCGGTGAGCCACTGCCTTATCAGGCTGTGGCCGAAAGCCTTAGGTGGCAAGCTTTTAGCGGCCCAGAACCTCAGCCAGCACGGCCATCCGCACGAACACGCCGTTGCCGACCTGCTCCAGGATCCGCGACTGCGGGCCGTCGGCCACCTCGGGGGCGATTTCGATGCCGCGGTTGAGCGGTCCCGGATGCATCACCAGGGCCGCCTTGGCGGCGCGGGCGAGGCGGCGGTTGTCCAGGCCGTAGCGCTGGAAGTAGGCCGCTTCGTCGGGAAGATCGGTCACTGCCATGCGCTCTTTCTGCAGGCGCAGCATGATCACCACGTCGGCGCCTTCGACGGCGGCGTCAAAGTCGTCGGTGATCACGCAGCCCGGGAATTCCGATTCCTGCGGCATCAGCGCCTTGGGCGAGCACAGGCGGATTTCCTTCACGCCCATCGCCTTGAGCGCGTGCACGTCCGAACGCGCCACGCGCGAATGCTTCACGTCGCCGCAGATCACCACGGTGAGCTGTTTGAAATCCGGCCGATGCTGGCGGATGGTCAGTACGTCGAGCAGGCCCTGGGTCGGGTGCGCGCGATTGCCATCGCCGGCGTTGATCACCGAGACCCCGCTCATGGCATGGCGCACCAGTTCTTCGGGCGTGCCCGAGATCTTGTGGCGCACCACGATGGCGTCCAGATGCATCGCCTCCAGCGTGTGCAGGGTGTCGAACAGTGCCTCGCCCTTGCTGGTGGAGGAGAAGCCGATGTCGAAGTTGATCACGTCGGCACTGAGCCGGCGCGCGGCCAGTTCGAACGAGGTGCGCGTGCGCGTGGACGGCTCGAAGAACAGGTTGAGGATGGTGCGCCCCGAGAGCAGCTCCAGTTTGCGCGTGCCATGCGCGCAACCCTCACGCATCGACTCGGCACGATCGAGCAGGCGCTCGATGGTCTCGCGGGGCAGGTGTTCCAGGGTGGTGAGGTGGCGCAGGCGAGGGCTCATGGCGGGCGGAAGTCCGTGCTTAGGGTCCGGTGGTATCGGCTGAGGCCAGCCAGCGTTCGAGAATGACCGCGGCGGCTTCGGCATCGATCGTGGCTGCATCGCGCTTTTTCTTCAGGCCGGCCGCGCGCGCACTGGCGAAGCGTTGCGCGGCTTCCTGCGAACTGTAGCGCTCATCGGTGAGCTGCACGGGCAGGTTGTAGCGCTGGCCGAGCTTGTCGGCGAAGCGGCGGGCCCCTTTGCTGGCCGGCTGCTCTTCGCCGTCGAGCGTGAGCGGCAGGCCGACCACCAGGGTCTCGGGCAGCCATTCCTTGCGCAGCGCGTCGAGCGTCGACCAGTCGGGATCGCCATCGCGCACCGCAATGGCGGCAAGTCCGCGTGCGCTTCCGGTAAACCGATTGCCGACGGCCACGCCGATCAGGCGACTGCCGTAGTCGAACCCGAACACACAGCTCATGCGTGCCCTGCGTAACCTGGCAACTGCAGCGGGTCGACCCCGACCAGGCCCGCGGCGGCGCTCCAGCGCTCTTCCAGCGGGGTATGGAAGACGACGCGCTCGCTCGCTTCGACGGTCAGCCAGGTGTTGTCCTTCAGTTCCTGCTCCAGCTGACCGGCACTCCAGCCGGCATATCCCAGAGCCATCATGGCCAGGCGCGGGCCTTCGCCATGCGCCATGGCAACCAGGATGTCGCGCGAGGTCGTCACCGACCATTCGTTGTTGATGCGGTAGCTCGACTCCCAATGCCCCGGCTCGCGATGGAGCACGAAACCGCGTTCCTGCTGCACCGGGCCGCCGATCAGCACGGGCGCATCGGCAAGCTCCAGGTCATTGCACTCCAGCTTCATCTGCGTGAGCACATCACCCAGGCGGTATTCGGAGAGCTGGTTCACCAGCAGACCGACCGCACCGTCTTCGTCGTGCTGGCAGATGAAAGCGACGCCGCGCGAAAACGGCGGCTCGGCCAGGCTGGGCATGGCGATCAGGAACTGACCGGCGAGAGACTGCGGGCTGGAGAGGGAGGAAGCCATGGCCGCATTGTATGCCCTGAACGCGCCGGCCGCCCACGGTCATGTGCGCTGGGTTAAGCGAGGTGAGCAAACAGCGAAAGCAGCGCGCTGTGCGTCGCTGCGTTCACCCGCTCCTCACTCAACGGCTGTGCAGCGTGTCGTTGGGCATGAACTGCCAGGTGCGCGTGATGTTCAGCTCGTCGATGCGCTCCTTGTCCGCCGGCAGGGAGGGGAACGGCGCGGCCAGGCGCACGATGCGCTGCGCGGCGGCGTCCAGCAGCGGCTGGCCGGAGCTGTCCACGATGGTGATGTCCTTCACCGAGCCATCCCGGTTGAGCGTCACGGTTAGCAGCACGTCGCCATGCAGGCCGCGGCGGCGCGCCTCGTTCGGATAGTTGAGATTGCCCACGCGCTCGACGCGGTCCACCCAGCCGCGCATATAGGCGGCATAGGCGTATTCCTTGGTGTTGGACGAGATGAATTTCTTCTTCGGCCGCTTGGCGTACTGCTCGCTCTTGTCGCGCACCTCGGCGGCGAGCTGCGCCATTTCCTGGTGGCGCTTCACGTCGGCGGGCGATTCGGGCAGGTCCTGCGTTGTCTGCTCGAGCTTGGCGCTCTCGGTGTTGACGCTGTAGTGGCTGTTGCCCGTGGTGGTGAGCAGCTTGTCGTTGGTCGCTTCCTGCGGGCGCGGCGCGCTGGCCTCGATGGGCTGGGGCGCCACGCCGTTGGTGGGCCGGGGCAGGGCGCCGGAAACCAGCTGCGACGGGCGCGCGGCCTTGTCGCTCTCGCCGCCGCCGCTGTTGTTGGCCTGGGCCAGGAAGTCGGCCTTGTCCGGCGCTTCGCGGTTGGCCACGTCCACCAGGGTCACGTCCAGCGTGGGCAGGCTGGGCTTGGCCTTCACATAGGTGAAGGTGATCCCCAGGATCACCACGCCGTGCAGCAACAGCGAGAAAAGCATCGTGGCGCCGAACATGTCGGCGCCGGTGCGGACAGCAGGTTGGCTCACGCGGCGCGGGTTCCGAGTCGGTTTTGCTCAATCACATCGAAGAGCTGACCCGCGATATTAAGCCCGAATTGTGCATCCAGTTCGCGCACACACGTCGGCGATGTGACGTTGATCTCGGTGAGGTAGTCGCCGATCACGTCCAGGCCCACGAACAGCAGGCCCCGGCGGCGCAGTTCCGGCGCCACCTGGGAGACGATCCAGCGGTCGCGCTCGCTCAACGGCACCCCTTCGCCGCGGCCGCCGGCGGCCAGGTTGCCGCGGAAGTCGCTGCCCTGGGGAATGCGCGCCAGTGCGTACGGTACCGGCTCGCCGTCCACTACCAGGATGCGCTTGTCGCCCGAGCTGATCTCGGGGATGAACTTCTGCACCATGGTGAACTGCTTGTGCTCGCCCTTGGGGCCGGCGGCGATCAGGGTTTCCAGCATGGAGTTGAGGTTGCTGTCGCCCGCCTTCACGCGGAAGATGCCGCGCCCGCCCATGCCGTCCAGCGGCTTGAGCACCACTTCGCCGTGGGTGGCCACGAAGGCGCGGATGTCGGCCGCGTCGCGGCTCACCAGGGTGGGGGACATGCACTGCGGGAAGTGCATGGCGAACAGCTTCTCGTTGCAGTCGCGCAGCGCCTGCGGGCGGTTCACCACCATCACCCCGGCGCGCTCGGCCAGCTCGGCCACCATGGTGTCGTAGATGAACTGCGGATCGACCGGCGGGTCCTTGCGCATCAGCACCACGTCCATCTCGCGCAGGTCGCGCCAGGCCGGCTCGCCCAGCATGTACCAGCCCGAGGCATCGTCGCGCACGGACAGCGGCGCCAGGCGCGCCCAGGGCTCGCCGCTGCGGGCAGCCAGGTCGCCCTGTTCCATGTAGAACAGGCTGTGGCCGCGCCGCTGGGCCTCCAGCAGCATGGCGAAGGTGGTGTCCTTGGCGATCTTGATCGAGCCGATCGGGTCCATCAGCACGGCGACCTTCAGGGTCATCGTCATTCTCCGGTAGTGGTGCATGTTCACCATGCGCGTCCGGCCTGGGGCGGGCGGATGGCGTGGCAGTGTATGTCGTCCGAAGCCTAAGAGCCTGGTCAACATCTCCTCGTGGCCCGCGTTGTTCTTGATTGGCCGCCAGGTGGTAGTGCGTGGCGCAGCGCCTGCCTGGCTGGCAGGTCAAGCCGCGCGCTGCCGCCTGGCGGCCAATCAAGAACAACCCTCCGGGTCGGGTCTGTTTGCCCGCAGGCCGGCGTCATCACTCGGTCATGTACGGACGTACACTCCCTCGTTCTTCCTTGTCCTGCGCGCAAACAGCTCCCGGCGCGGGCCACGAGGAGATGTTGACCAGGCTCTGAGAGATTGCGTTGAATGCTCCAACGATCAAGAGAGACTCCCGTACGCGTGGATGAGATGGGATGATCGCCCCAGGGAAGCATGCCCGTCCGCCCCACGGTCGGTACCCCATGGCGACAAACCGTTCAATTCAATGACGTAGGACGCTTAACTTAAGAATTCTCCTTGACGTCACGCCGGGCAGGCGGTAAACAGCACGAACGAGTGCCTGCCGGCTGAACGTTTGCCGTACGTCTTCACAGGCGTGCGGTTGGTATTTACACAGGGCATCGCCGGTCCACCGGTTGGCGGTTGCACGATTTACCTGAGCCAGGGGCGGGTCGCAGGGGGGTGTTGTGAACTTGAACATAAGTGGAAATGGCTTGGCCGGCCTGAAGGTCATGGTTATCGACGACTCGAAAACCATCCGTCGTACCGCCGAAACCTTGTTGAAGAAAGAAGGTTGCGACGTGCTTACGGCGGTGGACGGTTTCGAGGCGCTAGCCAAAATCTCCGATCAGAAGCCCGCGATCATCTTCGTCGACATCATGATGCCGCGACTTGACGGCTATCAGACGTGCGCGCTGATCAAGAACAACCCGCAGTTCCGCGGGACGCCCGTGATCATGCTCAGCTCGAAGGACGGCCTGTTCGACAAGGCACGCGGGCGCATCGTGGGTGCGGAACAATATCTGACCAAGCCGTTCACGCGCGACGAACTGCTGGGTGCAATCCATCGACATGTCGTTACGGTTTAAGTCGGACGACTACAGGGTCTGAGGGGGGCCTGTGGCCAATATTCTTATCATTGACGATTCGCCGACCGACGTGCGCGTGTTCACCACGCTGCTCGAGCGCGCGGGTTACCAGGTCGATTCCATCGGCAACGCCGAAGAAGGCATTGAGCGCGTGCGCGAACTGAAGCCCGATCTGGTCATCATGGACGTCATCATGCCCGGCATGAACGGCTTCCAGGCCACGCGCACGCTGACGCGCGACCCGATGACGTCGAGCATTCCCATCGTCATGATCACCACCAAGTCCATGGAGACCGACCGTGTGTGGGGGCTGCGCCAGGGTGCGCGGGCTTTCATCACCAAGCCGGTCAACGAGAAGGATTTGCTGGCCTGCATCAACGATCTGCTGCCCAGCGCTGCGTGAGGCGACCATGAGTCAGACCGCCTCGCTCACGCCCTTCGAAATCCTCGCCCGGTACGAGCGCCTTTCGCTGGCGCACGCCTCCGGTACGCCGGAAAGCCTCGAGGCCCCGGGTCTGTGGCGCGGCATTGGTTACCGTGCGGGCAGCCGCCTGTTCGTCAGCGGCATCGACGAGATCAGCGAACTGCTGGCGGTACCCTCGTTGACGCCGGTGCCGGGCACCCAGCCCTGGCTGCTGGGCGTGGCGAACGTGCGCGGCAACCTGGTGCCGGTGATCGACCTGGCACGTTTCCTGTTTGGCGAACGCACGCTGTCCACCGAACGCACCCGCCTGCTGGTGGTGCGCCAGGGTGCGGGCAGCGTGGCGCTGATGGTGGATGAAGTCTTCGGGCAGCGTACGGTCGACGCGGAGCAGCGTCGCCAGGCCGAGCAGGAAGACGACCCGCGTTTGGCACGTTTCGTGGATGATCGTGTAGGCGATTCGCGACTGGCTGTGTTCAGTATGGGCAAGCTGGTTCGTGCGCCGGACTTCCGTCAGGCTGCGGCCTGACGCGCAACGTTGAACCATAAGTAGGACCGGCGCTGCTCAAGGCCGGAATCAGGGCGATGATCCGACGCCTTCGCCGGCATGGGCGGCGAGGCGTAGAAGGGCGAGGTGAACGAAATGAGCACTACAGGGGGCGTGGGCAAAGAGCGAGGTTATACAGGCCTCATCATTGCGCTGGTCATTGCGTTCGGTTTCACGGGTGTCGACTTTGCCATGCTGACCTTGCGTGGCCGCGAGGACACCCAGGCAACGGGTCTGACGACCCAGATCCAGGTGTTGTCGCAGCAGACGGCAAAGCTGGCACTGGAAGCGGCCACGGACGGTAACGCGGATTCCTTCAAGGAACTCGAGACCAACCGCAACACCATCGATGCGGCCGTTCAGCGCCTGAACAAGGGCGATGAAAAGAGCGGCATGAAACCGTATGCCGACAACAACGCCACGCCCGCCGGGCGCGCCGTCAGCGCGCTCAGCAACGCGTGGGGCCAGCTCGACGCGGACATCGGCAAGATCCTGTCGAACAAGGCACTGGTGGTGGATTCCGCGCAGCGCGCGGCCACCCTGGGTCGCGAATTGCCGGTGCTCAACTCCAACATGGAGCAGGTGGTGAACATCCTGCAGCAGCGCGGTGGCAGCGCTGAGCAGACCTACACCTCCGCCCGCCAGATGCTGCTGGCCGACCGTATGATCCGCCGAGTGCAGGAAGTGCTGCAGGGTGGCGAAGCCTCGCAGCCCGCCGCCGACGGCCTCGCCCGCGACGGCCAGCTGTACGGCTCGGTGCTCAAGGGTCTGCTCGAAGGCAACGCCGAAGTGGGCGTGCGTTCGATGACGGATGCCAACGCGCGCAAGATCCTCACCGACATGCAGGCCCAGTGGGACAACCTGCAGGATCCGGTGGGCAAGCTGGTCAGCGCGGCAGGCAACCTGGGCGATGTGAAGCGCGCCGGCAACCAGGCCTCGCTCGACTCGCAAAACGTGCTGTTGCGCGCTAACGAACTGGCCGACCAGATCGGCAAGCTGCCGACCCGCCGCCTGTTCCCGAACCTGTGGTGGGGCGTGCTCGGCGCGATCGGTGCGGCCGCCTTCCTGGCCGTGCTTATCGTGCAGCTGGTGTCCGACCAACGCCGCCGCTTCCAGGAGTCGACCGAACTCAACCAGCGTAACCAGGAGGCCATCATGCGCCTGCTGGACGAAATGGGTTCGCTCGCCGAAGGTGACCTGACCGTCAAGACCACCGTGACCGAAGACATCACGGGCGCCATCGCCGACTCGGTGAACTACGCCATCGACGAGTTGCGCACCCTGGTGACGACGATCAACGAGACGTCGGAGCAGGTGTCCTCCTCGGCCCAGGAAACGCAGACCACCGCGCGCCACCTGGCCGAATCGGCGCAGAACCAGGCCCAGCGCATCAGCACGGCGACCACCGCGATCAACCAGATTGCAAGCTTGATGGATACCGTGTCGAAGGACTCCGCCGAATCGGCCGACGTGGCCGAGCGCTCGGTGAAGATCGCTTCGCGCGGCGCCGAAGTGGTGCGCGAGACGATCTCGGGCATGGACTCGATCCGCGACCAGATCCAGGAAACCTCCAAGCGCATCAAGCGCCTGGGTGAGTCGTCGCAGGAAATCGGCTCCATCGTGGAACTGATCAACGACATTGCCGAGCAGACCAACATCCTCGCCTTGAACGCCGCCATCCAGGCAGCGTCCGCCGGTGAAGCGGGCCGCGGTTTCGCGGTGGTGGCGGACGAAGTGCAGCGCCTCGCGGAACGCTCCGCGAGCGCGACGAAGCGAATCGAAACGCTGGTGCAGACGATTCAGTCCGATACCAACGAAGCGGTGAACTCGATGGAACAGACCACCGCCGAAGTGGTGGCCGGTGCCCGACTCGCCGAGGACGCGGGTAGCGCGCTGGGCGACATCGAGCGCGTCTCGCACGATTTGTCCGCACTGATTCAGAACATCTCCACGCAGGCACGCCAGCAGTCCACGGCGGCAACCGATATTTCCGTGTCGATGAATGCGATTCAGGAAATCACTTCGCAGACCTCGCAGGGCGCGAGCCAGACGGCCGATTCGATCGGTTACCTGGCCCAGCTGGCGAGCGACCTGCGTCGTTCGGTGGCCCACTTCAAGCTGCCGGGTTAAGTGAGCAGTTGGCGGATAACGATTTTCACAGGGGGCAACCTCGCCGGTTGCGTGACAACGCGTTACGTGGCGGCTGAGAGGGGCGCATGAGACTTCAAGACCATATCGATTTCACCACCCTGCAGTGGGTCAAGCCCGAGCTCGACGAGACGCTCGCCGTGGCCCGCGAGGCGTTGGAGTCCTACGTCGACAACCCGGGCAACCGGGATGCGATGCGCTCCTGTGCGGACAGCCTGCACCAGGTGCACGGCACGCTGCGCATGGTCGAGCTATACGGCGCCGCCATGGTCACCGAGGAGATGGAGACACTCGCCATCTCGCTGCTCGAAGACCATGTGGCCCAACGCGAGGAAGCCTACGCCGCGCTGATGCGCGGCCTGATGCAGCTGCCCGATTACCTCGAGCGCCTGTCCGGCGGTCATCGCGACGTGCCGGTGGTGTTGCTGCCGCTGTTGAACGACCTGCGCGCCAGCCGCGGCCAGCAGGCGCTGCACGAGTCGGCGCTGTTCACGCCCAACCTGGAAATTGCGCTGCCGGCCCAGGCGCCGCAGCCGCCGCACGAGCTGGTGCTGGAGCGCCAGCGCAACGAAGTGACCACGCTGCGCCTGCGCTTCCAGCAGCAGCTGCTGTCGTGGTTCCGCGGCCAGGGCAACGACCAGCAGCTGGGCGGCATGATCCAGACGCTGGACGCCATCACCGCGCGTTGCCACACCATCCCGGGCCGTCGCCTGTGGTGGATTGCGGCCGGCGTGCTGGAAGGCGTGCAGCAGGGTGCGCTGAAGAGCCAGACGGGCGAAGTGCGCCAGCTGATCGGCAAGGTCGATCGCAGCATCCGCCAGCTGGTCGAACACGGCGAGGCGAACCTGCGCGGCGGCGACGCCGACGAGCTCGCACGCAAGCTGCTGTACGTCGTGGGTCAGGTCCGTCAGGGCAGCCCGCGCATGGAACTGCTGCGCCAGACCTATTCACTCGATGCGCTGCTGCCTGAAGCGAGCGAGATCGAACACGCACGCGGTTCGATGGCGGGCCATAACCGCGCGTTGCTGGACTCCGTGGCCAAGGCGTTGAAGGACGACCTGCTGCGGGTGAAAGAATCGCTCGACCTGTTCCTGCGCCAGACCGACGCCGATCCCGCGCAGCTGTCCGGCCAGACCGAAGTGCTCGAACGCGTGGGCGACACGCTGGGCATGCTCGCCCTGGGCGTGCCGCGCCGCGTGGTCAACGAACAGCGTCGCGTGCTGGAAGAAATCGCCAGCCGCGTGCGCGCACCGGACGAAGAGCTGCTGCTCGATGTCGCCGGGGCGCTGTTGTACGTGGAAGCATCGCTCGACGATCACATCGAAAGCCTCGGTGCCGACGGCGAAACCGCCGCCGAAATGCCGACCGCGATGCTGCCGCGCAGCGAAGCGCGCCACATCCTTGCCACGCTGATGCACGAGGCGACCGCCAACACCGGCAAGGTGAAGGACGCCATCGTCGCCTACGTGGAATCGGGCTGGCAGTCGACGCAGCTGGCCGAAGTCGGCGCGCTGATGGACGAAGTCGCCGGCGCCATGCGCATGCTGTCGGCGCCACGTCCGGCCGAACTGGCCGAGGGCATCGGCCGCTTTGTCGGCAACGAATTGCTGGCCGACCGCCGCGTGCCCAGCACCGCGCAGATGGATCATCTCGCCGATGCGCTGGCTGCACTCGAGTACTACCTGGAAGCCGCGCGCGAACATCGCGGCGGTCTCGAACATATCCTGGACGTCGCCGAGCACAGCCTCAGCAGCCTCGGTTACTGGCCGCCGCCGGCAGCGCGTGTCGCCTCCGACGACGAGCTGGACGAAGCACCCGAGCACGTGGCGCGCGCTGCCGATGCCGCGCTTGCCGCGACGCTCGCCAACCAGCCGGCGCTCTCCGAGAGCGTCAGCCTGGGCCATGGCGACGACCTCAGCGATTTGATCGTCGGCCACAGCGAGACGCCCGAACCGGTCGCACAGGAAATCACCGGCCTGCGCCTGGCCGACACCGTGCACGTCACGCCGCAGGAACCGGTACAGGACAACGAAGACGACTGGATCGAAATCGAGGAAGAAATCGTCGAGGAAATGCCGGTCTCCAGCGGCGCATCGGCGATCGACGCCCGCTTCCAGTCCAGCACCGCCGGCATCGACGACGACATCCGCGACATCTTCCTGGAAGAAATGCAGGAAGAGATCGACAACCTGCACGCCACCCGCAAGACCTGGCTGGCCGATCCGCAGCAGTTCGACGCGCTCACCTCCATCCGCCGTTCTTTCCACACGCTCAAGGGTTCGGGTCGCCTGGTCGGCGCCACCGTGCTCGGCGAGTTCGCGTGGAAGGTGGAGAACATGCTCAACCGCGTGCTGGATCAGTCGATCCCGCCGAACGAGGGCGTGCAGGAAGTGGTCAGCGCCGCCATCGATGCGCTGCCGCAGTTGCGTGTCGCATTGATGGGCGAGGGCGCTGTCACGGCGCCGCTGCTGGCCATCATGGAAATCTCCGAGCGTCTGTCGGCCGGCCAGGCCGATGCACGTCTTGCCGACATCGCCACCACCAGCGGTACCGAAACGGTGCGCCGCATCGTTCGTCGCCGCGTGCCGCGCGTGGACACCTCGGCCGAGGCGATTCCCGCCGCCAGCCTCGCCGGCATCGAAAGCTCGCCCGCGGAACCGGTGCTGCCGGTGCCGGCGCACGACTTCATCGAAGCGCCGGTGATGCCGCCGATCGATCCGGTGCTGCTGGAAATCCTGCGCAGCGAAGTGGCGCAGTACCTGGCCACCATCCGCACGGCGATCAACCGCGTCGACGGCGAACTGCGCGTCGAAGACAGCCTGCTACGCGCCGTGCATACGCTGCACGGTGCCATCGCCATGGTCGACATCCCGCTGCTGACGCAGCTGCTGTCGCCGCTGGAAAGCCTACTCAAGCGCCTGCGCGCCGCCGGCCTGCCACTCTCGCCCGAAGGCGTGATGCTGCTCAGCCAGAGCGCCGATGCCGTCGATCACGTGATGGGCCAGTTCGACGTGGCCACGCCGCATCTGCCGGACCTGGACAGCTTGATCCATCGCCTGACCGAGCTGCGCGACAGCCAGCCCGAACCGCAGGTGGCCCACGTGCTGTTCGAGACGCCGGCCGACCTGGCGGACGAGACGCCGGCACACCTGGCCGACAGCTCGCATGAAGAAGTGCTGGGTGCGTCGCTCGACGATGCGCTGTCCGATGCAACGCTGCCGGTGGAACACATCGAGCTGGCGTCGCCCCCGGCTACCGACAAGTACACCGACGAACTGCTCGCTGCGCTGGGCGAATTCGATCTGGACGCCCATCTGCCGGCGTCGGATCAGACCTCGCATCACGCGCCGGCTTCGGCGGAGGACGAGTTCAGCAAGGCGTACGCCGACCTGCTCGACGACGCCGAAACGCTGGAAGTCGGTCCGGTCATCGACGATGCCGACGCCACCGTCGAACACGTCCTGGCGCACGAGCTGGATATCGAGCAAGCGGAGCCGCCGGTCGAGTCTGAAGCGACCACGCCGCTCCACGTCGAGCCGATTTCCGAACCCGTCATCGAACACGTCGAGCCGGTCGAAGCGCTGGATGCCAGCGACGAGACGCCGATCGAAGAGATCGTGCTGGAAGCGCCGGTGCTCGACGAAGCGGAACCGCTGATCGAGGAGCCTGTGGTCGAGGAGCCGGCCGTCGAAGAGCCGATCGTCGAAGAAGCGGTGGCCGAAGCACCGGCAACGCCCGCCGCTGCGGAAGAACCGATCGACGAAAGCGCATTGCTGCCCAACCAGATCGATCCCGACCTGCTGGAAATCTTCATCGAGGAAGCGCGCGAGATTCTCGATCACTCCGACGGTGTGCTCGCCCAGTGGCGTGCCGAGCCGAGTGCGATCGAACATCTGGCCGAGATCCAGCGTGACCTGCACACCCTCAAGGGCGGTGCGCGCATTGCCGGCATGGTGCCGGTGGGCGACCTCACGCATGCCATCGAAACGGCGCTGGAAAAGCCGCTGCACGCGGAGTCGGCGCATATCGGCGAGTTGATCGCTGCACTGGAAGTGGGCTTCGACAAGCTGCACGGCCTGGTGCAGATGGTCTCGCAGGGGCGGCCGGTGCCGTATCCGCAGGCGATCATCGATCGCTTCCTGGCCATGTCTGGCGAAGGCGCAACGAGCGTATCCGCGGATGCCGGCGAAGCGATCAATGTGGTCGAAGCCGCCAACGTGGTGCCGTTCCCGGCCCGCCTGGCGCCGCTGCCCGAACTGTTGCCGGAACTGCTGCCCGAAGAGCGCGAAGACGCACCGAGCACGCCGCAGGAACAGATCCGCGTCCGCGCCGAACTGCTCGACACGCTGGTGAACCACGCAGGCGAGGTGGCGATCTATCGTTCGCGCCTCGAACAGCAGGTCGCCGGCTACCGCTTCAACCTGGTCGAACTCGACCAGACCGTGCAACGTCTGCGCAGCCAGCTGCGCATGATGGAAATCGAAACGGAAGCGCAGATCATCGCGCGCTTCCAGCGCGAGCACCGCGAAGCGGGTATTGCGGTATTCGATCCGCTCGAACTCGACCGCTTCTCGCAGCTGCAGCAGTACTCGCGTGCGCTGGCCGAGTCGGTATCCGACCTTGTGTCCATTCAGGGCATGCTGGACGAACTGACCCGCCAGGCCGAAACGCTGCTGATCCAGCAGTCGCGCGTGAGCTCGGAACTGCAGGAAGGTCTGCTGCGTACGCGCATGCTGCCGTTCGACACGATGGTGCCGAACCTGCGCCGCACGCTGCGCCAGGCCGCGCAGGAAGAAGGCAAGGGCGCCCAGCTGTACGTGGAGGGTGCCCACGGCGAAATGGATCGCAACCTGCTCGAGCGCATCAAGGCGCCGTTCGAGCACATGCTGCGCAATGCCGTGGCCCACGGCATCGAGTCGCCCAAGGATCGCCGCAAGGCCGGCAAGCCGGAAGAAGGCGCCGTGCGCATCCGCGTGGCACGCGAAGCCACCGAGGTGGTGGTGCGCGTGACCGACGACGGCCGCGGCCTTGATCGCGATGCCATCCGCAAGCGCGGCGTGGAACGCGGTCTGATCCGCAACGACACCCGCCTGAGCGACGACCAGGTGCTCGCCCTCATTACCCAGCCGGGCTTCTCCACCGCCAGCACCGTGACCCAGCTCGCCGGTCGCGGCGTGGGCATGGACGTGGTGGCGAACGAAATCAAGCAGCTGGGTGGTGCGCTGTCGATCGAATCGAACGAAGGCCAGGGCACCACGTTCGTGCTGCGGCTGCCGTTCACGCTCGCGGTAACGCAGGCCATCCTGGTTCGCATCGGCGAATCCAACTACGCCATCCCGATGACCTCGGTGCAGGGCGTGGCACGCATCAGCCCGGCCGAACTGGCCGAGCGCATGGCCGAGCCGGAGCCGACTTTCCCGTACGGCGGCGAGAGCTACGAGATCCACAATCTCTCCGAGCTGCTGGGCGCCGTGCCGGTGAATGCGATCGACGACGAGCAGATCCCGCTGCTGCTGACGCGTTCGGGCGACCTGCGCGCGGCGATCCGCATCGATGCCGTGATCGGCTCGCGCGAAATCGTGGTGAAGTCGGTCGGTCCGCAGATCAGTTCGGTGCCGGGCATCCTCGGCGCGACCATCATGGGCGACGGTTCGGTGCTGATCATTCTCGATCTCGCCCCGCTGGTGCGCCATGGCATCGCCCGTCGCCTGCAGCGCCTGGACGAAGGCCTCACCGCCATCGCCACGCCGGTGGTGGAAGAGCAACGCGTGCGTCCGCTGGTGATGGTGGTCGACGACTCCATCACCATGCGCAAGGTCACCGGCCGCGTGCTGGAGCGCCACGAATACGAAGTGGCCACCGCAAAGGACGGCGTCGACGCACTCGAGAAGCTGCACGAGCGCGTGCCCGACCTGATGCTGCTCGACATCGAGATGCCGCGCATGGACGGCTACGAGCTGGCCACGCAGATGAAGTCCGATCCGCGACTGCGCGACGTGCCGATCATCATGATCACCTCGCGTACCGGCGATAAGCATCGCCAGCGCGCGTTCGACATCGGCGTCGACCGCTACCTCGGCAAGCCGTACCAGGAAGCCGAACTGCTGGCGCAGATTGGCGAGGTGCTCGAACAGCGCACCACGGAGTCGCTCAATGGCTGAAACGGCGACCGCGGTAGCGTTGTTGTTCGATGACGTGGAACTCGGCGGTCAGCTGCGTGAAGCGTTGCGCGAACGCGGGGCCCGGATCGTGCACGAAGGTGCGCTGTCCACCCTCGACAAGCAGATGCTCAGCAACACCGGCGCGGAAGTGCTGGTGGTCAACCTGGACGAAGACGCCGACGACGACCTCGATCGTCTCTACGACGTGATCGACGGCGACCGCCCGCGCGTGGTGTTCAACGATGCTGCCGCCAGTCGCTCCCTCGACGGTTGGGACCGTGCCCGCTGGGCGCGCCACCTCGCGGTGAAAGTGATGGCGCAGGGCGACCTCGATCCGCCGCGCCCGCAGGACGCACCGGTCGTGCCCGAAGTGGCCGAGCCAGTGCTGGTGGAAAACGCCGAGGTTCAGCCGGTCGTGATCGCCGAGGAACCCTCGCCGAGTTTCGTCGCTGCGCTGGAGCCGATAGCGCCCACCGACATCGCCCCGGCCGAGATCACGCCGCAAGCGGTCGAAGCTACCGAAGTGCAGTCGGAAACTCTGGCGGCGGAACTGGAAGCGTTCATTGCTGCCGACGAGCCGGCGCTGGCCGAGGACGAGTTCGGTTCGGAACTGTCCTTCAGCGCGGTGGAAGAACCGCTGCATCTGGACGATTTCGCCGCATTGAAGGACCTGCCGCTGGAGACGGACGACGAATTCGGCTCAGGTCTGAAGTTCACCGCCGACGACGAACTGCCCGCCTTGCACGACGGCAATTTCGGCGCGCCCGAAGGCGAAGCGTCGGCCGATCACGACTTCGGCTCGGGGCTGAAATTCAGCGCCGATGACGACCTGCCGGCGCTGCACGACGGCAGCTTCGGCCTGGATACGCTGAGCACGCAGGGCCATGCGCCGCTGGACGAGCCGGCGGCCGATGCAGCCGCGCGGCAGATGCCTTCGTTCCAGCTCGATCACCTGGCTTTGGCGCCGCTGGACGAATCGTTCATGCCGTCGCCCGCGCTGGCAGAGAGCCCGGAAAAATCACCTTCGACGCTGCTGGGTTCGGCATCTGCCTGGGCGTTGGTGGACGAAGGCGAGGCGGCCGCACCGGCGGCTTCCGCGCCCCCGCCTGCCGCCAGCTTCGGTATCGAGAAGTTGAGCGCTGCGGATTTCCTCGCGCCGGAAGGCGGCGAGGAAGCATCCTCCATCATCGAGCCCGGCATGAAGCTGGAGCTGGTATCGATGGAAGAAGCGCTGGCACCGAAGGAATACGACGCCGCCGCCACCGAAATGATGCTGGACGATCTGGACAGCGCGATCAGCCGCCTGCTGGTGCTTGGCGCGGCGGCGGACAGCCTCGAAGCGGTGTGTTCGTTCCTCTCGATGCTGCCGGCGGATCTGCGCGCTGCCGTGCTGCACGTCCAGCATCTGGGCGGCAAGTCGGTCGAAGCGCTGTCCGATACCTTGACCCGTTACAGCGAGCTGCCCGTGCGCATTGCCACGAACGGCGCGCGCGCCCGCGTCGGCGAAGTGCTGGTGGTGCCCGATGGGCAGCAGGCGCGCGTGCATCGCGATGGCCGGGTGGAGTTGCAGTCGCTGGACAACAGCGACGTGCGCAGCTCGCCGATCGATGCCAGCTTCACCCTGGCGGCCAATGTGTTTGGCCGCAACGCACAGGCCATCGTGTTCGCGGGCCAGGCCAACGATGCGCTCGGTGGCTGCCAGGCGATCCACGATCGCGGCGGCCAGGTGTGGATCGAATCGTCGGATGGTCAGTTCGCCGATATGGTGCACGGCATCGAAGCCGAGCGCCTGCACAGTTATTCAGGCACGCCTGCGGAACTCGCGGCGCGCCTGGTGGAAGAGATGTCGATGGAGGGCCGGCGATGAGCGATTTGCCACTACCGCGTGAAATTCGTTGCGTCCTGGTGCCGGTCGGCAACCTGCGCTTGTTGCTGCCCAATGCCACCGTGGCCGAAGTGATCACGATGCCTGCGGCGCCCGAACCGGTGGAAAGCGCGCCGGAATGGTTGCTGGGGCGCATCGCCTGGCGCGGCTGGCGTGTGCCGCTGGTGTCGTTCAACAAGCTCGCCGGTGCGGGCGAGGGCGACAGCGAGCAGGCCGTTCGCGTGGCCGTGCTGAAGGCGCTGGGCGGCCACAACGACCTGCCGTTCATCGCCGTGGTCACGCAAGGCTTCCCGCGCCTGACCACACTCAACGCCGAGCTGATCATTCCCACCCACGACGGCGCACCGTTGCCGCCGGGCGTGCGTGCGCAGGTGCTGGTGCGCGACGACATCGCGGTGATTCCGGATCTGGAAGGCATCGAAGCGGAGCTGCTCGAATTGCTCGAGCTGGCCAGCTGATCTTCCACCTGGCTTCACCTAAAAACACGCCCCTCGCGGGCGTGTTTTTTTCGGGACCCAGCGCCGGCGAAATCTCGCTTGAGCGCTCATCTCCCTCACCGTCATTCCGGCGCAGGCCGGAGGTGCTTTTCAACAGCCGAATGGCTGGTAATCCAGTAGCCGCGTGCGCGGTCTTCGCGGGGCGCAACTGGATCGTCTTATGCGACAACTCAGCGCATTCGCTACTGGATTACCAGCCATTCGGCTGTTAAAGCACCTCCGGCCTGCGCCGCAATGACGAGCCGTGAGCGGGGGCTACTAAACGTCGCCGTGCAGCGCCTGCAACGCCGCCAGGGCAGCCAGGCCGGCCGTCTCCGTGCGCAGGATGCGCGGACCCAGGCGCAGGCCTTCGAAGCCCGCCTCGGCCAATGCAGCGGTATCGCGATGGCCCAGGCCGCCCTCCGGCCCGACCACCAGCACGCCACCGGCAGCGCTGAAGCGCAACTCGCTGGCGCGTCGCGTACCCTCCGGCAACAGGGCAAGGCGCAAGACTTCATCCCGCGGCAGCTCGCGCAGCCAGTGTTCCAGCGAAACGGCCGGCAGCACTGTCGGCACGCGGGCGCGACCGCTCTGCTCGCAGGCGCTGGCCACCACCGCCTGCCAATGGGCCAGGCGCTTCTCGGCGCGGCCGGCGTCGAGCTTGACCTCAGAACGCTCGGTGAGCAGCGGCACGATGCGCGCCACGCCCAGTTCGGTGGCCTTCTGCACGATCAGGTCCATCTTCTCGCCGCGGGCCACGCCTTGCGCCAGGGTCAACGGCAGCGGCGACTCGTTGTCGATGGGCTGGGCCGTTTCCACCCGGACCGTCACCTCTCGCTTGCCGACGGTCTGGATCACGGCGGGGTAGTCCGTGCCATCGCCGTTGAAGAGGGTGACCGGCGCACCGGCCGTCAGTCGCAGCACGCGAGCGACGTGCTCGCCCGCCTGGGCCGGGAGGGTCAGTTCCTGACCCACGGCCAGCGGCAGTTCGACATGTATGCGGATGGTGCGCATGGGACGTTATGACGGTGACGAAACGAAAAGCATAGCGGAGCGCCGATGCCCCGTCCCATGCGGCGTGCGGCGGACTAGCTGAACGCCCGGGAGATGCCGGTCGACCGGCATTTGCCCGCAAGCCGCAGCAGGCGCAGCATGTAGTACATCCCTCATTCCCCGGAGGTGGATCATGGTCAGCAAATCCCTTCTAGTCCTGGCGATGGCGTTGGGCGCCGTGCCGGTCGCGATGGCGCAGGATTCGGCCACCGCGGGCGCCACCGGACAGACAAGCCAGCAGGACATGGCCAACCAGGTGGCATCGAAGAAGCCGCCGCAACCGGGCGACCGGAACTGCCTGCAGAGCACCGGCAGCCTGATTCCCGCCAAGCCCGGCACCTGCCTGCCGGTGGCCGGTCGTAGCTACAGCAACCAGGACATCCGCAACACCGGATCGCCCACCATCGGCCCCGCCTTGCAGCAGCTCGATCCCAGCGTCACCGTGAGCGGCGGCCGCTAAGCGACGGCCAGCTCGATGCCCGCGATGGCGGTGTCGACCAGGTGGTCGATCTCGTCGGTGCTCACCACATAGGGCGGCATGAAGTAGATGATGTCGCCCAG
This sequence comes from Dyella kyungheensis, assembly GCF_049913195.1. Taxonomy (GTDB): domain Bacteria; phylum Pseudomonadota; class Gammaproteobacteria; order Xanthomonadales; family Rhodanobacteraceae; genus Dyella; species Dyella kyungheensis. Next base: position 1,204,973 of record NZ_CP183983.1, read on the forward strand.
TGGCCGCAGCAGCGCCTCGTGCTCGAGTCCATGCAGGTACACGCGCAGTCCACGCCGTTCCGTCGAAGGGAACGGCGTGCGATGGGTTTTGTCCGCCACCAGTTCCACCGCGGCGATCATGCCGGTCTGGCGCACATCCGCCACGTGTGGATGATCGCGTAGCGGCGCCAGCCGCTTGCCCAGGTGGGCGGCGAGCACGCGGTTGCGTTCCAGCACCGGCTCGTCGTTGAAGATCCGCAGCGTTTCCAGTGCCACGCGGCAGGCCAGCGGGTTGCCGGTATAGCTGTGCGAGTGCAGGAAGGCCTTGCCTGCGCTGTATTCGGCGTAGAACGCCTCGTACACCTTGGTCGTCGTGAGCACCGCGGACAACGGCAGGAAGCCTCCGGTGAGTCCCTTGGAAAGGCACATGAAGTCCGGCGCGACACGGGCTTGTTCGCAAGCGAACAGGGTTCCGGTGCGACCGAATCCCACGGCGATTTCATCGGCGATGAAATGCACGTCGTATTCGTCGCAAAGACGACGCAGCCCCGCTAGGTAATCCGGGTGGTACATGCGCATGCCGCCGGCACATTGCACCAGCGGTTCCACGATCACCGCACACACTTCGTGCGCGTGCCGTTCCAATAACTGACGCAATTCACCGAGACGGCGCCTGGCGACCTCGCTGGGGCTTTCACCGGGCAACGCTTCGTACGTATCGGCCGAGGGTGCCAGGATGGGCGTGAGCAGCAAGGGCGCATAGGTCCTGCGATACAGCGCCACGTCGCTGACCGAAAGCGCGCCCAGCGTCTCGCCGTGATAGCTGCCGGTGAGCGCGATGAAGCGCGTCTTCTCGCCGTGTCCCTGGTTGAGCCAGTAGTGGAAGCTCATCTTGAGCGCCACTTCGATCGCGGCCGAACCGTTGTCGGCATAGAACACGCGATCCAGGCCCGGCGGCGTGACGCGCACCAGTTCTTCGGCCAGCGCCACTGCCGGCTCGTGCGTGAAACCCGCAAAAATCACGTGCTCCAGCGTCTTGGCCTGCTCGGCGAGCGCTGCTGCCAGACGCGGATTGGCGTGGCCGAACAGATTGGTCCACCACGAACTGATGCCGTCCAGGTAACGGCGTCCGCTGGTATCGATCAGCCAGGCGCCTTCGCCGCGGGCAATGGGCACCATCGGAACCGTCTGATGATCGTGCATCTGCGTGCAGGGATGCCACAGCAGGCTCAGGTCGCGACGCACCAGCGCGTCGGCAGCAGGGAATGAGGTGTTCATCCGGCTATGATCGGGGTTTCGAGCGTGCCCGCTCAAGTCTTGCATCCAGCCAGGGAGCCGATTTGAAGGTTTGGCGTAGTGCATTCATGGGCCTGCTGGTCCTTCTCGTTGCCGCATTCGCGCTGCTGTGGTTCCTGCCCGCGCGGTGGGCCTTGCCCTGGCTGCACGCGCGCTTGAATGGCGTGCACCTGCAGGACGTCAGCGGTCTGGTGTGGGACGGCAAGGCCGGCCAGGTGCTGTCCGCCCGTGGCGAGAACCTGGGTGCGCTGCAATGGCAGCTGTCGCGCAGGGCCCTGCTCGGCGACAACCGCCTGCAGGTGGCGCTGCACGGGCCGCGTATCGATTTCACCGGCCACATGGCCGGCAAGCAGGCTACCGAGGCTACCTGGACGGACGTCCAAATGCGTATCGACCTGGATGTGCTCGGTGCCGGTCCTCTGCTGCTGGGCGGCGTGCCTCGCGGCACATTGCGCGTCACGGCCGGCAGTATCGAATTGCGCGGCGGCTGGCCGTGGACGCTCGATACGCAGGTGCAGTGGCAGGGTGCGGTGTTGCTCACGCGGCAGGCCCATCTGCCGTTGGGCAACCTGCAGGCCGATCTGCGCGCTGAGAACGGCGTCATCGAAGGGCATCTGCAGGACGATGGCCACGGTCCGCTGCGCATCGATGGCCATCTGCAACTCAGCCCGTTGGCGCGTCGTTTCACCGCCGTGGCGGCACCGCGAGGCCGGCAGCCGGCGCTGCAAACATGGCTCGCCGGCTTTGGCGCGGTCGATGCCGACGGTGTCACGCACATCGATTACAGTGGCGGTCTTGCCGCCGCCATCCGTGGGAAGCAACCATGAGCGAACTGGATCTGCCCAAGGCTCTTGCAGCCGCGCGCGAAGCGGCCGAGGCCGCCGGTGTGGTGTTGCGGCACTACTGGGGCAAGGGCGTGGCGGTGGAGCTGAAGAGCGACGACACGCCGGTCACGGTAGCCGATCGCGAAGCGGAACTCGCGATCCGCGAGATCCTGCACAAGGCGCTGCCGCAGGCATCCATCTACGGCGAGGAATTCGGCCGTGACGACAGCAATCACGACCTGATGTGGCTGGTCGATCCACTCGACGGCACCAAGAGCTTCGTTCGCCGCACGCCGTTCTTTTCCACCCAGATCGCGCTGATGCACCGGGGCGAACTGGTGCTGGGCGTATCGAGCGCTCCCATCTATGGCGAAACCATGTGGGCGAGCGCGGGCGGTGGCAGCTGGTTCGACGGCGAGCGCGTTCACGTGGCCGCGACCGCCGAGATGTCCAAGGCATCGATATCCACCGGCAACATCAAGACCCTGACGCGCGACGCGCGCTGGCATGCGCTGGGCACGATGATCCAGGACAGCAACCGCATCCGTGGCTACGGCGATTTCTGCCATTACCACCTGCTGGCACGCGGCGGGCTCGATCTGGTGATCGAGTCGGACCTGAACATTCTCGACGTGGCCGCGCTGGCGGTGATCGTGCGCGAAGCGGGCGGGGTGTTCACCGATATCCACGGCGCCGCGCTGACGCTCGACACCGCCAGCGTGCTTGCCGGCACGCCAGCCATCCACGCGCAGGCGCTGGACCGACTCTCGACATCGCACTGAGGAGCAAGCCATGGAAGACTTCGCGATGCTCTACAGCATCCTGGTGGCCAACGGGCCGGTGTTCGCCGCTGCCCTGATCGGTATCGTGGTGGCCCTCGTCTGGTGGCCGAAAGCGCCGCTGCCGGCCAAGCTGGTGTTGGTCGCCTGCGTGCTGGAAATGCTGCTGACCGGCTTGTCGGCCTGGATGTCGGGCTGGTACGTGCCGCATATGGTGCGCGAGGGCAACACCATGCAAGGCATACGTACCATCGTCACGGCCATATCCGTGTGCGCGAGCGTGCTGCGCGCGGTGCTGTTCGGCCTGCTGATCTGGGCCGCCTTTGCCGGCCGCGATGCCGCCCATCCCACGCCAAGGTGAAGCGCGAGCTACAATCGTCCGATGCACAAGCCACCGATCATCCATGCCACCCGGGACGTGCACGACAGCAGCTTTCTTCGCGTCGAGCAGCTCGATCTCGAATTTTCCAACGGCGAACGCCGCACCTATGAGCGGTTGAAGGGCAGCGGGCTGGGAGCCGTGATCATCGTGCCGATGATCGACGACGAGACCGTGCTGCTGATCCGCGAATACGGCGCCGGCGTGGGCCGCTACGAACTGGGCCTGCCCAAGGGACGCCTGGACCGCGACGAAACGGTGGAGCAGGGCGCCGATCGCGAACTCAAGGAAGAGATCGGCTACGGCGCGCGCCACCTCAAGATCCTGCACAACCTGTCGCTGTCGCCCTCGTACATGACGCATATGGCGCACGTGGTGCTGGCGCAGGATCTGTATCCGGAACGGCTCGAAGGCGACGAGCCCGAAGAGCTCGAAGTGGTGCCGTGGAAGCTCGCCGACCTGCACACGCTGGTCGCGCGCGAGGATGTCACCGAAGGCCGTTCCATCGCCGCCCTCTTCATGGCCCGCGAATACCTCGCCGGCCGATTCCAGCCGACATGACCGACGCGCCTTTCTCCAGCCTGCTGCTGCAGATCGCAGCGATTGCCCGCGATGCCGCCGAAGCGATCCTGGTCGTCTACGGCCAGGATTTCGAAGTCGAGCGCAAGCAGGATCATTCGCCGGTGACCGCCGCCGACCTCGCTGCCCAGCGCGTGATCACCGCCGGCCTAGCCGCGCTGGATGGCGTGCTGCCGGTGATTTCCGAAGAAGCCCGCGCTGCGCCGTGGTCGCAGCGACGCGAATGGCAGCGCTACTGGCTGGTCGATCCGCTGGATGGCACGCGCGAATTCATCAAGCGCAATGGCGAGTTCACCGTGAACATCGCGCTTATCGAAAACCATGAACCCGTGCTCGGCGTGGTGCTGGCGCCGGTGACCGGCGAGCTCTACGCCGCCGCGCGTGGCGAGGGTGCGTGGCTGCAGCGCAGTGCCGATGCCGGCTGGCAGCGCATCGGCACGCGCGACCTACCCGAACTGGCCACCGTGGCGGGCAGCCGCTCGCATGGCGGCTCGGGCGTGGCCTTGCTGCAGCAGCTGATCGGTGACGACTACCAATCGCTGCCGATGGGCTCGTCATTGAAGTTCTGCCTGGTGGCGCGAGGCGATGCGGACGTCTATCTGCGTCGGGGAGCCACCAGCGAATGGGATACGGCGGCGGCACAAAGCGTGCTGGAAGAGGCCGGCGGTGCCGTGCTCGATCTGGCCGGCGCACCGTTGCGCTACAACCGCGGCGACTCGCTGATCAATCCCGAATTCATCGCCGTGGGCGATGCCTCCATCGACTGGAAAGCCCGCCTGGAAGCGGCCGACCTGGAAGCCTCATGAGCGACACCAGGCAGCACGACATGGCCGACCTGCTGGCCATCATGGCGCGCCTGCGCGACCCGCAGAACGGCTGTCCCTGGGACGTGCAGCAAGATTTCTCGACCATTGCGCCGTACACCATCGAAGAGGCGTACGAGGTGGCCGATGCCATCGACCGCCAGGACTGGCCCGACCTTCGCGACGAACTCGGCGACCTGCTGCTGCAGGTGGTCTTCCATGCGCAGATGGCCAAGGAAGCAGGCCTGTTCGAATTTGCCGACGTGGCGCATGCGATCAGCGACAAGATGATACGTCGCCATCCGCATGTGTTCGGCAATGAAAGTTACGACGATCTCGACGCGCAGAAGCAGGCCTGGGAAGACATCAAGGCCGCCGAGCGCGCCGCCAAGGGCGAGCAGCATGACAACAGTGCGCTGGCTGGCGTGTCGCGCGGGCTGCCCGAATGGAAGCGCGCACTGAAGCTGCAGGAGCGGGCGGCCAAGGTCGGTTTCGATTGGCCGGACGAACAACTCGTGCTCGACAAGCTGCTCGAGGAAGTGGAAGAAGTACGAGCCGAGTTCGCCAACGGCCGCGACAAACAGCGCCTGCAGGACGAAATCGGCGATGTGCTGTTCGTGATGGTGAACCTGGCGCGCCACGCCGGCGTGGATTTCTCGCAGGCCTTGCGCCACGCGAACAGCAAGTTCGAACGCCGCTTCCGCCACATGGAACGGATCGCGCATACCGACGGCAAACCGCTGCCTGAGCAGGACCTCGCTTCGCAGGAAGCCCTTTGGCAGCGCGCCAAGCGGCTGGACGACACGGCGGCCTGAGAGAAAAAAAGGAGGCACGGGTTCTGGGGTCCCGTGCCTCAGGGCAAGGCGCTGCCTACCGACAGTGCCGCTTTTCTTCTTATGGGTTTATGGCGCCGCCGAGGGTGTCTCCTGGGCCATGACCGAGCAGCTCGCGCCAGCGATGATGAAGACGGGTGCGGAGGCGGGCGGTGTCCTGCGTGGCATGGCCGTGGGTCTCCCCTGGGTTCGTGAAGCCTCAAACGCCGCGGGCGGTGACAGGTTGACGGCCGCGGCTCTAAACCTTTTTCCGCGGCACGCCATCCAAGCTTCGTCCCGTTCACAAGGAGCCATCCATGCGCCGTCTCATCCTCGCCGTACTGCTGCTGTCCCCCCTGGCGTCCCATGCCGCCGACCAATGCCAGTACTCGGCCCCGCGAGATCTCACGCTCGACCTGGCCGGCGTGCGCGAAGTGCAGGTGGAATTGCACAGCCACGATCTCCATCTCAGCGGCGGCGAAGGCGGCAAAGGTGCGCTGACCGGCAAGGCCTGCGCCTCCGATCCCAAGCTGCTGGACGCCCTCACCGTGACGCAGCACCGCGAAGGCGATCGACTGGTGGTGGACATCGGCGGCAATGAGCACAACCATTTTTCCATCGGTTACAGCTATACCGACCTGAAGGTCGACATGCAGATACCGGCGCAACTGCCGGTGGTCCTCAACGTCGGTTCCGGCGATGCCTGGGTGAGCAACCTGCAGCGCCTGAGCACCAAGGTGGGTTCCGGCGACGTGCATATCAGCAAGATTTCCGGCCCGGTCGCGCTCAGCGTCGGCTCCGGCGACATCGACGTGAATGATGTGGCCAGCCTCGACGTCGGTTCGGTCGGCTCCGGCGACCTGAAGATCAACGGCGTCCGTAGCGACGCGCGCATCGGCAGCATCGGCTCCGGCGACATCGGCATCCGCAACGTAGGCGGCAGCGTGCGCGTGGATACGCTCGGCTCCGGCGACCTGGTGGTGCACGACGTGCAGGGCGACTTCACCCTCGGCGCCAAGGGCAGCGGCGACGTCAGCCACTCGGGCATCAAGGGCAAGGTGAACGTGCCGCACGATCGCGACGACGACTGACGCCAGGCTCGAGACATAGGCGCGTCATTCCCAAACAGCGGGAATGGCGCGCCACGCTTCGAGTGTCAGCCCAGCCAGCGCATCACCAGATACACCAGCGGCGCGCACACCAGCAGAAACGGTATCGACACCAGGTGCAGCAGTCGCGCGCCCTTGGGCTGTTTGGCCAGGCGCAACGCGATCAGGTTGGCCAGCGAACCGATGGCCACGCCGAAGCCGCCCACATTCACCGCCACGGCCAGCGCCATGGGATCGGGAGCGTGACGCAGCAGCAACACCGTGGCCGGCACGTTGCTGATGACCTGCGATGCAAGAATGCCGCTCGCGTAGAGCGTGAGCGGATTTTCCAGATTGATGCTCGCCAGGGCGCGCTGCACCCAGCCCAGTTCGGCGAAATGCCCCAGCCCCAGGAAGATCGCGGCGAACGTCGCCAGCAGCAGCCAGTCGATGCGGCGCAGCGTGCCCGATTCCAGCAATGCAAACGGCACCAGCAAGAGCAGCGCGCCGAGCACGGCGTGGTTGTGTTCCATCATCACGACCATGCTGACCAGGGCGAGTACCGACAGGATGGCCTGCGAATTCGACACCGGATGGCCGTCAATGTCTTCCGCGTGAAGGATCACGCGTCCGCGCGGCATCCACACCAGCGTCAGCAGCAGCACGAGTACGAACATCACGCCGAACGCCGGCAGCATCGTGTGCATGAACTCGAGGAAGGGCAGGTGGGTGTACTGCCACAGCAACAGGTTTTGCGGATTGCCGATGGGGCTGAGCGTGGAGCCCGCATTCACCGCCAGCGCTTCCAGCACCACCATTCGCATCACCGGCAGGTTCGAGATGCTGCCGATGGCCAGCGTCAACGGCACCAGCAAGAACAGGCTTACGTCGTTGGTCAGCACCATCGATAGCAAGGCCGTGGCACTCACCAGCAACACACCGAGCCCACGCAGCGAATGCACACGCTCGATCAAGGCCGCCGCCGCGTGCTGCACCAGCCCGCTGTCGCGAATGCCCTGGATGCAGATCATCAGGCCCAGCAAGCCGGCCAGCGTGGGCAGTTGCAGCCAGCGCTGATAGCTGGTCAAGGGACGTGGATCGACGATGGCGAGCACGATCGCCAGCAGCGCGAAGAGGATGAGCAACCGTTCGTGCCCGAGTCGTTTGATCCAGCTTGGCACTCAGCTTTCCCTTAGCAGACGCATCGGCGAGGTGCGGCTGACGCGTGCGGTGCCGGCCAGGCCCAGCAGCATTACCACGATGGCGGCAGCCAATGCAGCCAACAGTAGCGCGCCCAGCGGCGGCACGAAATGCTCGATGTGGAAGATCGCGTGACCTAGCCACATGCCCGTACCTGCCGCGCCGAACGCCGCCGTCAGTCCGGCGACCAGGCCAAGCAGGGCGAACTCGCAGGCAGCCGCCATGCGCAATTGCGTGCGGCGCGCGCCGAGCGTGCGCAACAGCGCCGCTTCGTGGCGGCGTTCCTGCGCACTTGAGGCCAACGCCGCGGCAAGCACCAACGCACCGGCCAGCAGGCTGAAGCCCAGCACCCAGCGCACCGCGCCGCTCACCTGGTTCACGATCTCGCGCACGCGATCGAGCATCGCATCCACGTCGATCAGGCTGAGGTTGCTGTACTCGCGCGACAGCTGCGCCAGCGACTCGGTATGACCGCGCGGCAGGTAGAAACTCGCGATCCATGTATGCGGCAGCGAGGCAGCGTGCGCGGGGTCGAAGACCAGGAAGAAGTTCACCCGGAACGAGGTCCAGTCCACCTTGCGGATGCTGCCCACGCGGGCGTCGATGCTGCCTTCGCCCACATTGAAGCGCATCATGTCGCCCACCTTCAGGCCGTACATGTCGCGCCACATGGTGTCGATGGATACCTCGGCCTGCGCGGGATGATCGCCATGCCACTGGCCGGCGATCACTTCGTTGCTCGGCGGCAGCTCGGCGGCCCAGGACAGGCGCAGCTGGCGGTCGGACCAGTCCTTCGCGCGCTCGTCCTTGAAGTGCATCTGATCGATCGGCTGATCATTGATAGCCGTGAGTTTGCCTACCGCGAGCGGCAGCATGTTGAGCTTTTCCCCGCCGCTGCGGGCCAGCGCTTGCTGGAAGCCGTCACGCTGGTCGTCCTGCAGGTTGAGCACGAACCAGTTCGGCGTGTCGGCCGGCAATTCGCTGCGCCAACCCTCGAGCAGGGCCGGCGCCACGATGGCCAGCAACAACAACGCGACCAGGCCCAGGCTCAACGCGGTGGCCTGCAGCAGACTCATGCCGCGGCGCCGTGCAAGCGCCGCCAGGCCCAAGCGCAATGCCGGATGGGCGCCGGGCGCCACGCGGCGGGCGATCCACAGCATCAAGGCCGAAAGCAGCGCCGCCACCACCGCGACGCCGACCAGGCTCACCGCCAGAATGCCGGCCAGCTTGGCCGAGCCGCTCTGGCTCCAGATCAACACCAAGGCCACCAGCGCCGGTACCAGATACAGCGAATCGAAGCGCCTCACCCGCCGCGCCGCACTTTCGCGAAACACCGCGACCGGAGGCACCTCGGCGAGTCGTGCCAGCGGCGGCAAGGCGAAACCGGCGAGTACTGCCAAGCCCATCACCGCGGCGGCTACCGCCGGTCCCAATGGCAGCGTGGTGGGAATGGCGGCGAACAACTGGCTGGCGAAACTCCAGGTGAGCTGCGCAAGACCCAGCGCGATCAGGCCGCCCACGATCACCGAAGGCACGGCAAGCAGGCCCAGCGTGCCCACCAGCAAGCCCAGCACTTGCCGGCGCGGCGTGCCCAGCGCGCGGAGCAGAGCCACTTCATTCGTCTTGCGGCGTGCATAACGCTGTGCGGCGAGTGCAATCGCCACGCCAGCCAGCAATGCGGAAAGCAGGGCGGTGAGGCGCAGGAAAGCGCTGGCGCGGTCAAAGGCGCTGCGCATGCGTTCCTGGGTCTGCTCGGGGGTGATCAGCTCGGCCCCTTGCGGCAGCGTCTGCGCCTCCACCCATGCACGCCAGCTCTGCACCGGCGAAGGCTGCCCGGCCACCAGCAGGCGGTGGCGCGCGCGGCTGCCCACGCCCAGCAGGCCGGCCTGTTCGGCATCGCCAATGTTCATCAATGCGCGCGGCGCCATCGCCACCAGCTCGCCGCCATCGGGCAGGCGCACCAGCTCGGCGCCAATGCGCAGGTCGCGCCCGCCCAGCTGCACGCTGTCGCCGACTTTCAGGTTGAGCGCCACCAGCGCGCGATGATCGAGATAGACCGCGCCCGGCGCCGGCCCGTGGCCGACCACGGTGCCGGACCCCTGCGCCAATTCCATACTGCCGCGCAGTGGGTAGGCATTGTCGGTGGCGAGTACATCGAGCAGCTGACTCTGCTCGTGCGCGAACGCCACGCTTGGAAAACTCGCGCCGTCGGTGACCTGCAAGCCGCGATCGCGCGCTTGCGCCGCGAAGTTTGCCGGCAGCGTTTGCGGCGAACTGATCCCGATGTCGCCGCCGATCAGTTCCGCGGCGCTGGCGAGCACGCCGCGCTCCATCCGGGCGGCCAGCGTGGCGACCACGCCCAGTGCGACCACGGCGAGCACCAGCGATGCGCCCAGTGTGCGCAATTCGGGCAGGTGCCATTCGCGGCGCAGGCTGCGCAGGGAAAGCGTGAGCAGCTTCATGCGAGACACTCCCGGAGCGATGCCATGCTCATGGCGCCGCCACCGCAGGCGCGCGCGGTGCGAGCACTACACGGCCGCTATCCAGCGTGATCTGGCGCGCACAGCGCGCGGCCAGCTTGGCATCGTGCGTGACCAGCACCAGGGTGGTGCGGTGATCGTGGTTGAGCGAGAACATCAGGTCGCTCACGTGCTGTCCGGTGCGTTGGTCGAGGTTGCCGGTCGGTTCGTCGGCAAACAGCAGGCGCGGGCTGTGCACGAAGGCGCGCGCAATGGCCACACGCTGTTGCTCGCCGCCGGAGAGCTGCGCCGGATAGTGACGCCGGCGCGCGCTCAGTTCGACCGCCTCCAATGCTTCGCGCGCCCGGACGCGTGCATCGTCGCGGCCTTCCAGTTCCAGCGGCAGCATCACGTTTTCCTCGGCGGTAAGCGCGGGCAGCAGATGGAACGACTGGAACACGAAGCCGACCAGGCGACGGCGCAGGTCGGCGCGCGCTTCCTCGTCGATGCGCTCCAGCGCGTTGCCGTCGAGCGCGATATGGCCGCTGGTTGGCGTGTCCAACCCGGCCAGCAGGCCGAGCAGGGTGGTCTTGCCCGAGCCCGAGGCGCCGACGATGGCGAAGCTCTCGCCTTCGCGCACTTGCAGTGACACCGCGGTAAGGATGTCGAGCTGCCCCTCGGGCCCCTGCACCGACTTGCTAACATCGACCGCGTCCAGCAGGACACCCTTGGCACCCGATGACGGGTTGCCGGATAAAGCGGAGGCATTGCCACTCATGCGTCGTTTCCTATGTTGCCTGGTCGTGCTGTGGGGTGCCGTCGCCGGCACCGCCCAGGCGGCTCCGCCGAAAACCGTACTCGTGCTGGGCGACTCGTTGTCCGCCGCCCACAACATCCCGGTCGAGGCCGGCTGGGTGCATTTGCTCGGCGACCGTCTCACCAAGATGGAGCCGCCTTGGACGGTGGTCAATGCCAGCATCAGCGGCGAAACGTCATTGAGCGGTCGAAATCGTCTTCCGGCTTTGCTGGAGAAGACCAAGCCGGCGGTGCTGGTGATCGAACTGGGCGCCAACGACGGCCTGCGCGGCCTGCCGCTGGCCCAGCTGAAGGACAACCTTGCGGCGATGATCGATGCCGGCCAGCAGGCGCACGCGCGGGTGCTGCTGCTGGGCATCGAGCTGCCGGTGAACTATGGCCCGCAGTACCGCGACGGCCTGCGCGCCATCTACGCGGACCTGGCCAAGAGCAGGAATGCCGCCGTGGTGCCGTTCCTGCTCGATGGCGTGGCGCTCAAGCCGGAGCTGATGCAGGACGACGGTCTCCACCCGGTCGCCGCAGGCGAGCCGATGGTGCTGGACAACGTGTGGAAAGGGCTGGCGCCGCTGTTGCGTTAGCGTGAGGATAATCAGAACCGTCCGTGAACTGGGACCAGGCGCTTTCACGTGCCCCTCACGACGGCGGTCGTTAGCTGTTCACCTTTGTGAAGTCAGCTTCAGGAGGTACGGATGAGCTCGCGCGACGAACAGGCAGGACTGATCCTTCTGGTCGAAGACAACCGCCAGATCGCAGAAATGGTCGGCGAATTTCTGGAGCGGCGGGGGTATTCGGTCGACTATGCGGCCGACGGCGTCAGTGGCCTGCATCTGGCCGTTTCAAACAGTTATGACGTGGTGGTGCTGGACTTGATGTTGCCGGGCATGGATGGCCTGGACGTGTGCCGCAAGCTGCGCCGCGATGCCAAGAAATCCACCCCGGTACTCATGTTGACCGCCCGCGACACGCTCGAAGACAAGCTGGTGGGCCTGGAAGCCGGCGCCGACGACTACCTGGTGAAACCCTTCGAAGTGCGCGAACTGGAAGCACGCCTGCGCGCGCTGATCCGTCGCGACCGCCGGCAGGTATCCACCGAAATCCTCACCGTGGGCGACATGACGCTCGATACCGCCACCTTGCGCCTGGTGCGCGGCGGCCAGGAACTCACCGTGTCGCCGATTGGCCTGAAGCTGCTGGCCATCCTGATGCGCGAATCGCCTCGCGTGGTCAGTCGCCGCGACATCGAACGTGAAATCTGGGGCGATACGCTGCCGGACTCCGACACCCTGCGTTCACACCTCTACAACCTGCGTCGCGTTATCGATAAGCCTTTCGACCGCCCGCTGCTGCACACCATCCACTCCGCTGGATATCGCCTCGCCGATCTCGAGTCGGAGGTGGCTACTGCCTCGCAGCCGGCATGATCGCGTACGCATGAGTTGATTATGACCAGCAGGGGTAGTGCACGGCCCGCGCAGGTGTTCCGGCGCGGGCTGTACCATCGACGCATGGCGATCATCTTTGGCTTGCAGCTGCTGGCCATCGTGATCGTTTGCCTGATGGGCTTCTATGACGTCGCGCCGTTGAGCGCCGTGTTGGCGGTCATCGTGATCGTCAGCGTGCTGTCGTGGCTCGCCGCGCGTCGCCAATGGGCACCGGTGAGCCGGCTGGCGCAAGCGGTGAGCGACTGGAACGAGCAGTCCAGCGATTTCGATGGCTGGCGCCCCGACCAGTTGCCACGGCGTACCGATGCCGATGTGGCCACGCTGGCCGGCAGCCTCTACGGATTCGCCAACCGCATCGCCGGCTACAACCAGCGCGAGCGCAATTTCACCCGCGACGCCAGCCACGAACTGCGCAGCCCGCTGACCGTGATCAAGATGTCGGCCGACATGCTGGCGGATGACGCGTCGCTGGGCGATTTCGGCCAGCGCTCCGTGCAGCGCATCAAGCGCTCCACGCGCGAAATGGAGGCCCTGGTCGAAGCCTTGCTGATCCTCGCGCGCGAATCGGATAACGGCCTCACCGAGGAAGACTTCGTCGTCAACGACGTGATCCGACACGAATTGCCCGACGTGATGGAGATGCTGGAGGGCCGCCCGATCAAGCTGGAACTCGAGGAGCCCGCACGTTTCGTGCTGCACGGCTCGCCGCGCGTATTCGCGGTGTTGTGCTGGCAACTTATCCGCAACGCGTGCCAGCAGGCCGAAGGCGGTACCGTGGTGATCACGGTGATGCCGGGCGTGGTGACGGTGTCCCATCGGGGCGAACCCGTGCCGTCGAACGGTGCGAACCGGCATGGCTTCGAACTGGCCATCGCCCAGCGCATCAGCGAGCGCTTCCACTGGCCGCTGGAATTGCAGACGCGCGAAGGCCGACGGCACATCGCGCGGATCAGGTTTCCGGAGTCGACGCCGCTGACGGCATGACGCGCTGAATGGGCGCGGTGCTTCCGCGCTGGTCGCTATCCTTCGATAGCTCGTGGCAGGGCTTTACGCCTACACCACTTCCGGCCATCGCCGATTGAGCGCGGCATTCGGCTTGCTTTAGAACTTCAAGGGATCTGCGCCCGTCGCGGTCACGAACCAGCTACGGGCACCGCGCGCCGCAGCATGGCGCACATCTGACCACCGCCCTATGCCCATCGGTTGGCCGCGGTCATCCCGGGGAGAAGCACGTCATGGAAGAACGCAAGCTCATCACCTGTTGCGCCACCACCGATCACGACGGCTATGTCATGGAGGGCTACGCCACCATGCGCGAGAACGGGCATCGCGTGGCCGGCAAAGGTCACCGAGTGTTTTGCCCCAAGTGCAAGGGTATCTATCCCATCACGGGTGGTATCGACCTGCCGTTTGGCTATGCCCCCGGCGGTGGATGGCATGGTTACCGGTTGCGGCGCGCGGCTGATCGCCGGCGCCGATGCTCCCTTGCTGCGCATACCCGATGATGACCCTTGGCTGCGCGAGGAAAGGGCGCGGGCGGCCAGCACAGCCGCGCCGGAGACGCCACTGCCTGACCGATCGGCCAGCGGTGCGCCCGGCGTATCGGATGCGGCCTTTCAGACTGCGCGTTTGGCCGATCCCGTCCACATCGTGCTGCGCATTTTTATCGGCAACGACGGCACCGGCAACAACGCCACCAACAGCGCCAAAGCGCTGGAAAGCTGTTCGGTGGAAAAAGTGTTGAGTCAAAAGAACAAGGCAGAGCCACATCCGGGCCTGCTGGCCGCGTGGCAGGCTGACTGCCGCAAGCTCAACAAGGTGGATGGCGTTAGCCATGCGGGAGGTGAGACCAATGTGCATCGGTTGTGGGCGCTGTACAACGTTACGCAGAACTTGGGTCAAGCCGTAACTGGCAAGGATGGACGCCTTTGCGTCTATCGACGTGCCTATGTCGAGGGTATCGGTACCGAGGCTGATAGCGACGATAGCCTGTATGGTTCGGCGCTGGGTTGGGGGCCGACCGGCGTCGTGGCCCGTGCCAAGCAGGGCATTGAGCGCGCCATTGGAGAAATCAAGCAATTCATCGAGCTCAACCCCGGCGTCAATATCGTTATCGATGCCATCGAGTTCGATCTATGCGGCTTCAGCCGTGGCGCCGCCGCCAGCCGTCATCTGGCCAATCTGATCTATCACGATGGCAAGCCCGGTATTGGCTACGCGGCGCAACGGTTCCGCGCCGCCGGTCTGCCGCTCAAGCCCGATTGGGGCAAGGACAAGTACGACCTGCGCATCCGTTCGATGAGTCTTTTCGAAACCGTGGCGGCCATCGGTATTCCTGACAACGGCAACAACGACCCGGTCAAGCTCTACCTGGCCGACGAGATTGCCGACGTGGTGATACATCTGGTGGCCGCCGACGAGTGTCGCCAGAACTTTGCGCTCAATCCCATCGAGCGGCGCGGCAGGCATATCCAGATCGCTATTCCCGGCGTCCATTCGGATGTCGGCGGCGGTTACGCCATGCTCGGCTGGGAGTGCGCCATCCTCACTCCCGCGCAGATCAGCACGGAGCCGTTGGACTGGGAGCGATACCAGTTCTATGCCGACGTTGCCCAGCGCGCCAACCGGCCCGGTGAACTCACGGGCTTCCTGGATGACATCGCTCGCCAAAGCAAGGCTTGGAAGCGCGCCGGGGAGCTATGGAGCGAGGCCACGGAGCAAGACGCCCGTCGCTCCGATCACTGTGCCCGCCAGGCTTCCAGTTGGCTGGTCGATCCCCAACTCAATCCGCCACGCTACCGCGGCAGCGCGACCTTCAGCGAGGACGCGCTGCGCATGCAATGGTGGTATCAGGTCACCAACGCGCGCCAGCGCGGCAGTGCGGGCGACCGCGCGCTGCAGGTAATGGCGGCGCTGGTGCTGTTGCGGCAGGTTCGCGGTGAATACCAATTGGTATCCCTGCGTCTGATGCATGCGTTGGCGCAGGATGCGGGTGTGCCGTTCAAGGTGATTCCGAATGAACCGCAATATGCTTTGCCCGATGAGCTTTCGCCCATCCACCACAACTTGCTGAGCTACACACGTAGCGGCGGCAAAGGCAATTTGCCGCTAAGCGAGGACGAGAAGTGCCTGTTGAGTCGTCGCTACCTGCACCAGTCGGCGCACTGGACGCCCGTGGACTGGAAGGTCGCATACACGGAACCGGCTACCGGCGACGCCTCAACCACGGCGACCTTGCCTAAACCGGCGGCCGGCCCTGGACTGATTTTTCCCATGCGTCCGGCGGATCGGCGCGAGCGCCTGGTGTTCCATCCAAAGCCGGGTCACTGAGCAAGGAGCAAACTCGCGATGAATCTGCGTTATGTCGGTGCGTTATTGCTATGGGTGCTGTTGCCTGCGTGTGCCAGGGGGCAGGCTGAAGATATCGACTCGTTGAGTTGCATCTCCTGGTCGATGACTGTATTTGCTCCCGGCCATATGGAATCCTGGATAGAAGCATTGGATGTGAAAGACGATCGCGGCAACGTCCATGA
Organism: Dyella kyungheensis; assembly: GCF_049913195.1. Taxonomy (GTDB): domain Bacteria; phylum Pseudomonadota; class Gammaproteobacteria; order Xanthomonadales; family Rhodanobacteraceae; genus Dyella; species Dyella kyungheensis. Next base: position 1,220,962 of record NZ_CP183983.1, read on the forward strand.
CTTGCGACAGGGCATGGCGGGCGATCTGGGGCAAGCCGCAGGCTGGGGGTACGTTGGTGCAGGTGGTGGCAATCCCCAATTCAACGCTAGAGGTCTGCCGGTAGAGGCATATCTGCGCTGGCAATCGCTGGTTGAGCCGCAGACCTACACATTTCACTTCGTGATACCCGATGAGGTGCGCCATTCGCTGGTAAGGAAGGAGATGGTGACCTGGCGGGGTACGCCGAAAACGAGTTGCCGCAGCAGTATCGCCATTGAGGTGGCCCCAGGCGGGCGTGTGGTTGTGTCGAATGCTGGGTTAGGTTTTAAACCTGTGGAAGTCATGCGCGGTCAGGCGGAGGTGGAGCCCTTGGGGCCATACCAAGGAAAGTCGAACGGTAAATACCGGCCTATGCACGAGCCTGCACAGCAATACGTAAAAGAACACGGCATCCCCTATGACTCATGGGCGCCACCGCCATCGGCGACGGTGGTCACCAACGCACAGGCGGCCGCGGCTTCCGCCGCCGCCCCCGCGGTGCCAACCGTCGACATCGCCGCGCATCCCGAAGGCAGTTATGTGTTGAACGGCATGATGGAAGTGGATTCTCGCCTGCTGTTGAAAGCGGATGGCAGCTTTCAGTCGATCATCGAGCTGGGCGCCGCTTACGGCACGGCCATCGGCCGCTGGGAAAAACGCGGCGACGCCATCATCTTGCGACGTACATCGCCAGATCGGCCGCATCGCACGCGTGGCGGTGCCGACGATCTTTCGCCACTCTTTGATCGCATGCGGCTCACCATCGACGGCTCGTGTCTGCGCACGAATCTGATGGGGGCCTCCGCTTGCTACCTGCGCCACTGAAGGCGGTAGAAGAAGCGGTCTTGATTCATGGCGTGAATTGGCGGCTTCGAACTGGCATAGCACAACGCATCAGCGAACGCTGTCACTGGCCGCTGGATTGCAGACGCGAAGGATGTCTGCATATCGCGCGAACCGGGTTTCCGGAGTCGACATCGCTGTCGGCGTAAAGGTGGTACGTGAGGGCGCTGCAGCGATAGCGATTTCGCGAAGACCTCTCCTACTTCGTCATTCCGGTCTGCGCCGGAATGACGGTGAAAAGCGAAACGTTGATGCATGCGTGATCAGCTTTTCAGCGACGCACTCAGCGCAAATTCGCAGCCCGTCTTCGCCTTCACATCCTCCAACGTCACGCCATCCTGCAGCTCGATCAGCGTGATGCCCTTGCCTTTCTCGACCGAGAACACGCACAGGTCGGTGATGATCAGGTCCACGCATTCCTTGCCGGTGATGGGCAGGTCGCACTGGTTCTTGATCTTCGGTGAACCATCCTTTGCGGTGTGCTCCATCAGCACCACCACGCGCTTCACGCCGCTGACCAGGTCCATCGCACCGCCGGGACCTTTCACCATCTTGCCGGGCACCATCCAGTTGGCGATGTCGCCGGTGCACGACACTTCCAGGCCGCCGAGGATCGACAGATCCACATGGCCGCCGCGGATCATCGCGAACGACTCGGCGCTGGAGAAGAAACTCGAGCCGGGCAGGGCGGTGATGGTCTGCTTGCCGGCGTTGATCAGGTCCGGATCGACGTGCGCTTCATCCGGGAACGGGCCGATGCCGAGCAGGCCGTTTTCCGATTGCAGCGTGACGTCCATGCCGGGCGGAATGTAATTGGCCACCAGGGTCGGGATGCCGATGCCGAGATTCACGTAGAAGCCGTCCTGCAGCTCCTTGGCGGCGCGTTGCGCCATGGCCGTGCGGATCGGGCTTTCCTTGCCGGTGTTGGCGCCGGCGATGGTGCGGAACTCGATGCGCTTCTCGTACGACGGCCCCTGGATCACGCGGTCGACGTAGATACCCGGCACGTGCACGTTGTTCGGGTCGAGCGAACCCACTTCCACCAGTTCTTCCACCTCGGCCACGCACACCTTGCCGCAGGTGGCGATCATCGGATTGAAGTTGCGCGCGGTTTCGCGGAACACCAGGTTGCCCAGGCGATCGCCCTTCCACGCCTTCACGATGGAGACGTCGGCGTGGATGGCTTCTTCGAGCACGTACTCCTTGCCGTCGAAGACCTTGGTTTCCTTGCCCTCGGCCAGCTTGGTGCCGAACGCGGTTCGGGTGTAGAAGCCCGGGATGCCGGCGCCGCCGGCGCGCAGCTTCTCGGCCAGCGTGCCCTGCGGCACCAGGTGCAGTTCCAGTTCGCCGGCCAGCACCTGGCGCTCGAATTCCTTGTTCTCGCCCACGTACGAGGCATACACGCGCTTGACCTGGCGGGTCTTGAGCAGCGGACCCATGCCGAAATCGTCCACGCCGGCGTTGTTGCCCACGATGGTGAGTCCCTTGGTGCCGGCAGCCAGCAGCGCGCCGATCAGGTTTTCGGGAATGCCACACAAGCCGAAGCCGCCAGCGGCGATCGTCATGTCGTCGAACAGCAGGCCGTCGAGGGCTTTTGCCGCGCTTGCATAAACCTTGTCCATTGCGATGCCTTCTTGCAGGGGAGAACCAGCTGCCAAGCATACGACGGATTGGTGACCGCTCATGCTGTACCAAGGTCGCAAGGGCCGGGAATGGCGATGTGATGCGGTTTTCACCTAACCAGGCTGCTGTCCGCATGGGGTCGCCAGCGGCTTGACGGTCATCGTTTACGCATGTAAACATGAACATCAATTACATGCGTAAACGGTGGCGTCATGGCGGTCAGCGAAGCGGAAGCGATCATCATGGAGGTGCTGTGGCGCTCGTCGCCGCGCAGTGCTGAGGACATCCTGGCGGAGGTCGGCCCGCAACAAGGCTGGCAGGAAGGCACCGTCAAGTCCTTGCTCAATCGCCTGCTGAAGAAGAAGGCGGTGAAGGCCGAACGGGACGGCCGGCGTTATCTGTACGCACCGCGCCTCACGCGCGAGCAATACGTGTCGCAGGAGAGCAAGGGCCTGCTCGATCGCCTCTTTGGCGGTCGCGTGGCGCCGCTGGTCGCGCACTTCTCCGAGCAGCGCAAGTTGTCCAGGAAAGACATCGCCGAGCTGAGGAAACTGCTGCAGGAGCTCGACGATGAGCAGTCCTGACTGGCTGTCCGATGGTTGGCTGGCGACGCTGGCATTGACCTTGGGCCTGGGCGCGGTCGCATTGCTTCGACACGCGTGCCGTCGCGTATTCGGGGCGCAGCTGGCGGTGTTGCTTTGGGTGGTGCCGCCGCTGGCGGTCGTCGTTGCCTGCCTACCGCATGCAGCGGCGGCATCGTTGACGGGTCTTCCGCCCGTGGTGCTGCAGATCAGGAGCGCACCCGCACCACTGATCGAGGTGGCGCACGCATCCGCTCACGAGCGCGGCCTTTCGTGGCTGGTGGTCGCGGCATGGCTCGCTGGCGCCGTGGTCGCGTCAGTGGCCGCAGCCGTGGCGCAGCGGCGATATCGCCTTCGTCTGCAGGGTGCGCGGCGAATCCCTGCCGCGAACTTACCGTGGCCCGTGTTGCAGGCAACGCATGCGGACATGGGGCCAGCCCTGGTGGGTGCATGGCGCCCGCGCATCGTGTTGCCAGCAGATTTCGAGCAGCGCTACGAACCTGCCGAACGTGCGTTGATTCTCGCGCACGAAGCGATGCATGCGCGCCGACGCGACGGTTGGTGGTGCCTTGTCGGGCAGGCGATGGCGTCGCTGTTCTGGTTCCATCCCATGGCGTGGTGGGCGCTGCGTGCGTTGCGGCAGGATCTGGAGCTAGCCTGCGATGCGGCCGTGCTCAGCGCGAACGATGCGCCGCGTGCCCTCTATGCCCGCGCCATGCTCAAGACGCAGGCCACTGGCGCGCTGTTGCCGGTGGGTTGCAGTTGGTCGTCACGACATCCCATCACGGAGAGAATCGTCATGTTGAAGCGGATTCAACCGGGCCACGCCCGGCGTTTGGCGGGTCGCACGAGCGTGGGTTTGCTGGCCGCGACGCTGTCTGCTGCGGTGTATGCGGCCACGGGGCTGGACGCTGGCAGCTATCACCCGGGCAAGGACATCGTGGCCAAGGCGCTGCAGGACGCGCGTCCGGCGCAGGATGCGCTGGCGGCATCGACCCGTCGTCCGTCGGGCAATCCGGCGAGCAACGCGGCGCTGGGTTTGCCGGCACCCGACAGCGGTGCATTCGGCGCGGCGATCAAGCGGCTCGAGATCGGCGAAGGCGGGCATGTGCTGATCGCGCTCGCCGATGCGCACGGCTCGGTGGCGGGACATCTGGATCTCGAAATGCATCCGGTCGAGCAGGTCGGCAGTGTCGGCTGGTCGTGCTACAGCACCGACATTCCCGACGTGCGGCAGCTTGCCGCCACCTGCACCTACCTTCCGGGCTTTGCTGGAAGGAACACAGTGGACCTGATCGCGGTGGACCGCTTCACCTTCGACATGGCACTTTCGATCAACGGCCAGCAGGTCGACAAGGCCAGCAAGGTCTGCCTGCGAAAGAACGAGGCTTACCGTTTCAGCCATGCCCAGGATGCCGTGCATCCGCCCGTCCAGGGCGCGGTGAGCGTGCAAGCCATCGACGGCGGGCAGCTGGAGATCCAGAGTGACCTGGCGGGCGGCATCATCAGGGAGCCGATCCATCCGAAGCTGCACTCGTTCCCCGGCCAGACCGCCACCATCCAGGTGGGCGAGAAGATCGGCGGCGACCATCCGCAGGACCACACGGTGAAGCTGGATATCACCGCAACGCCCGGTTGCGCGTAGGCGCGGACGCCGCCATACGGCAGCGTTTCGTCAGGGGCGCTGGCTATACTCCCCCCAACGTTGTGGGGAGTACCGTCCGTGAAGTTGAGCCGTCTTGTCGCCGCCGTCGCGGCGCTGGGGATCGTGTCCTTGAGCCATGCGGCGTCGCCGGTGCTCGTGGTCCACGGCGGCGCGGGCGTGATCAAGCGCGAGATGAGTCCCGCCAGGGAAAAGGCCATACGCGCGGCGCTGACCCAGGCCCTGCAGAACGGTTACGCGCAACTGAAGGCCGGCAAGACCGCGGTGGACGCCGTTTCGGCCGCGATCACCGTGCTGGAGGACGACCCCAACTTCAACGCCGGCAAGGGCTCGGTCTTCACCCATGACGGCAAGAACGAGATGGATGCCGCGATCATGGATGGCTCCACGCTGGAGGCCGGTTCCATTGCCGGCGTGCATCGCGTGAAGAATCCGATCCTGCTGGCGCGCGCCGTGATGGAGAAATCGCAGCACGTGATGATGGTGGGCGATGGCGCCGAGGCGTTCGCCAAGCAGGAAGGCATCGTGCTGGTCGATCCAGCCTATTTCCGAACGGAAGAACGCTGGCAGCAGTTGCAGAAGGCGCTCAAGGAAGACGCCAACAATGAAAAGCATTCGGACGTGGAGACGGCCAAACATTTCGGAACGGTGGGCGCGGTGGCTCTCGATACGCAGGGACACCTGGCGGCCGGCACCTCGACCGGCGGCATGACGGACAAGCGCTGGGGCCGGGTCGGCGACTCGCCGATCATCGGTGCCGGCACCTATGCCAACTCCGGTTGCGCCGTGTCGGGCACGGGTTGGGGCGAGTACTACATCCGTACCGTGGCCGCGCACGAAATCTGCATGCGGGTGACGCAGATGCGCGTGCCGCTGCGCCGCGCGGCGGCCGAAGTGATCAATCAGGAAATCCCGTCGATGGGCGGCAACGGCGGTGCTATCGCGTTGGATGCGAATGGCACGGTATCCATGCCGTTCAATACCGATGGCATGTATCGCGGCTGGATCGGCGCCGATGGGGTGCCGCATGTGGCGATCTACGGCGATGAGGACGACGGTGCGGCGGAGCCGTTGCCGGCGGATGCGGGTTCGTCGTCTCCGCCGTAAATCGCGCTTTGCGCGGCAGGCTCGTCGCCTGCCTTGGTCTTGCTGCTTATTCTTCGTTTTCCGGGCGCTCACGCACCGGATGCTTGCTGAGCTTGCGCTGCAGCGTGCGGCGATGCATGCCGAGCCGGCGAGCGGTCTCGGAAATGTTGCCGTCGCATTCGGTGAGCACGCGCTGGATGTGTTCCCACTCCAGGCGACGCAGCGCCAGCGGTGCTTCCGGCGCGTCGATGACATCGTCTTCGCCGACGTTGGTGTCGCCGTCGAGCAGGGCGCGAACCACCGCGTCGGCATCGACCGGCTTGGCCAGATAGTCGTGCGCGCCGCGCTTGATCGCTTCCACTGCGGTGGCGATGGAAGCGTAGCCGGTCAACAGCAGCACCCGGATCTCGGGCACCAGGGCCTGCAATTCGGGAATCAGCCGCAGGCCGTTCTCTTCGCCGAGCTTGAGGTCGAGCACGCAGTATCGCGGCTGATGGCGGCGGGTCAGGGCGCGGGCCTCGTCGGCATTGCTGGCGGTGATCACTTCGAAGCCGCGCGAGCTGAGCGCGCGGGCGAGCACGCGGGCAAAGGTGGCGTCGTCGTCGATGATGAGTAGTTGCTGGTCGCTCATGGTGTTTCTCCTCGGCGCAATGCCGATAGGTGCATTTTCGCCGCTGCGACAACGCATTCCCATGTGGCCATGTGCCACTGTGGCTATCCGCCGCACGGGATTATGGCGCGGCGATCACCGCCAACGGCAACCGCAGCCGCATCTGGGCGCCATGGCCGGTGTTGAGGGCAATCAGCTCGCCGGCCAGGCGCTCGGCGGTCGCTTCGGCCAGGGCCAGGCCAATGCCCAGGCCGGTCTGCTTGTGCGAGCGGCCGAGTTCGGAAAGCTCGCCCGTGGGATCGGAAAAGCCCGGGCCGTGGTCGGCCACGATCAGTTCCAGCCAGCCGCCATCGCGGCGCACGGTGAGCGCCACGGCCTGCGATTGGTTGAGCGCGGAAGCGTCGGCAGCGTTGTTGAGCAGGTTGAGCAAGGCATGGCGGAGGCCGGGCGGCGTGCGCAGCACGGTGCGAGCGGCTTCCTGGTCCAGTGCCAGCGCCAGGTCGGCTTCGGGACGCAGCAACTGGAAGCGTTCCAGGCAGCCGTGGATGAAGGAGTCCACCGTCAGCTGCTCGGGTTCCTGCGACAGCTGCGCCTTGCCGAACGCCACCATCTCGCGAAGGATGGTGCGGCAGCGGTCCACTTGCCCTTCGAGCAATTCGAGGTCTTCGGCCAGCGCCGTATCGCCCGCGTGTTCGCGGCGGAGTTCGGGCAGCAGGGTGCGCATGGTCGACAGCGGGGTATTGAGTTCGTGCGCGGCGCCGGCCGCCTGCGTGGCGATGGCTAGGATGCCCTCGTCGCGCAGCGCACGTTCGCGCACGCGCTGCATCTCCAGCTGCTGCAGGCGGGCGGAGCGCGACAGCCGGTTGATGAAGAAACCCAGCAGCACGGCCATGATCACGAAGTTCACGCCCATGCCGAGCACATGCAGCGAGAAGTCGCCGGTGGAATACATCGACACCGGCAACGGCACGTACCAGAACAGCAGGATCGCGTAGGCCGCGCCCACCAGGGCCGCCACCACCAGCACGGCGTCGACGGTCAGCGCCGCCGCGCTCAGCGCAATGGGAATCAGCAGCAGCGTGATGAAGGGATTGCTCGCGCCGCCGGTGAAATACAGCAGGTAGCCGAGCACCGAGGTGTCCACGCCCACGTGCAGGATGGTTTCCCACTGGCGGATGGGCCAGGGCTGGGTGAGGCGCCACGCGGCGAACATGGCGAATACGGCCAGCAGGCCGATGCCCACCATCAGCGGCAGCAGCGGAATGTCCATGCGCATCCACAGCGCACAGACCAGGACGGCGGTGCTCTGGCCCGCGATGGCGCAGATGCGCAGCCAGGCGAGGCTGCGGAACAAGGTGCGGGGGCCGATGCGTTGCTGGGTGGAAGGGCGTTTCATGCCGGCGATGTTAGCCGGTTTGCGCGGCCGGCCCGTTGTCAGGGCACGCCGCTGCGTCACTTTGCGCCGTGCCGATGGCCCTGAAAAACTCGCCCCGACGAGCGGGGCGAGGGGTTCGATCAGACTTCTTCGCTATGCACGGCCGGCAACGGCGTATGCGCTTCGGAGTGGCTGCGCGAAAGCTTGTTCATCAGCGGCAGCATGACCACGGCGATCACCGTGCAGGCGATGCCGACGAAGCCCAGCTTGTTGAACAGGCCGACGTAGATGTTCAGCGACTCGACGGGGCTGCTGATGTTCTCGGGCATCGCGGCAATATTGGCCACCACGCTGCCCAGGTACTGCGAGATACCCACGGCCACGTAGTAGGCGCCCATCATGAAGCCGCCCATGCGCGCCGGCACGTAGCGGGCAATCATGGCCAGGCCCAGACCGCTGACCAGCAGCTCGCCCAGCGAGTAGAAGCCGTAGCCCCAGACCATCGTCCACGAGGACACCTGGCCGTCCACGGCGCTCATGGCGCCGAGGCCGTACATGAAGAAACCTACTGCCACGGCGGCGAAGCCCAGCGCGAACTTGAACGCGACCGACGGATCCTTGCCGACGCGGCCGAGGCCGTTGTACATCAGCACCAGCACCGGGCTGAGCACGACGATCCAGATCGCGTTGAGGTTCTGGTACTGCTCGGGAATCCAGTTGAAGAGGTGGGTGCCGAACACGTCGAACGAGAGGTTCACGTTCTTCTGCGCGAACAGGTTCAGCGAGGTCGCCATCTGCGCGTAGAAGATGAAGAAGAAGATCGTCTGCACGGTGAGCACGAGGGCGGCGATCAAGCCGGCACGTTCACCCTTTTCAGCGTTGCGGATCAGGTGCACGAAGATGCCGAGAATCACGAGGCCGGCGAGGTACACGCAGATCTTCGCGGCCAGCAGGCTCTGCAGGATGAAAGCCGCCACCACCACCAGCACCAGCGAGGCGCCGACCAGCGCAAGCGCGCGCTTCATCGACACCGGCTGCTCATCCGAGGGTGAGCCGATGTGCGCCAGCGTGCGACGCATCAGCGTGTAGTTGACCAGGCCAAGCACCAGGCCCACGGCACAGGAGCCGAAGGCGGTGTGCCAGCCCATCGCATCGCCGTAATGCTCGCCGACGTAATCGCGGATCCACGGTGTGGCCGTCATCGAGACCATCGAGCCGATGTTCACCGCCATGTAGTAGATGGTGAACGCGCTGTCGATGCGGACGTCGTCGCCCTCGTAGATCTTGCGCACCAGGTTGCCGGCGTTGGGTTTGAAGAAACCGTTGCCGACGATGATCACGCCCAGCGACACATAGGTGAGGGTGGGGTCGTTGGAGGGAATCCACAACATCGCGTAGCCCAGCGCGAGCACCACCGCGCCGGTGACCATGGTGCGACGCGTGCCGATAAGCTTGTCGCCGACCCAGCCGCCGATGGCCGGCGTGGCGTAGATCAACGCGGCGGCCGCGCCCCAGACGAGGTTGGCCTTGGTATCGATGAAGCCGAGCTTCTTCATCATGTAGGTGACCATCAACACCTGCATGCCGTAGAAGCCGAAGCGTTCCCACATCTCGATCAGGAAGACCGTGTAAAACGATTTGGTCTGTGAGACCGGCGGATTCTGGATTGCCATTCAATAGTCCGTACTGCGGTTCAAACAAAAGCCGCGCAAGGCGGCTGACTCGTGTAACCCCTAACGGGTCACAAAGGGGCCAAGCCTACCCGATCATTCATTCAGGTGCCGTTGCGACGCCGCAAGCAGGAACCTGCGACCTGCCGGGGGCGCCGGGGATGTGGCAAAATTTCGGCTTTACGCCTGCCGTCCGCAGGCGCGGCCTGTCCGCACGACCAAGAGGAAGACACCATGGCCGCCAGCGGTTTCCGAGGGCCCCGGCAAATCTGGAACGCTTTCAAGTGGTCCATGAAGGGGCTGCGCGCCGGCTGGCGCCACGAGGCCTCCTTCCGGCTGGAGGTCTGCCTTGCCCTGGTGCTGGTGCCGCTGGGACTGTGGTTGGGCCTCGGTCCGCTGGAAAAGATCGCCCTGGTGCTCCCGCCGGTGCTGGTGCTGTCGGCCGAACTGCTCAATTCGGCGGTGGAGGCGGTGGTGGACAAGGTCAGCCCCGAGTTTCACGAGCTGGCGGGCCGGGCCAAGGACATGGGGTCGGCCGCGGTGTTCCTGCTGCTGGCCATGACCGCCCTGAGCTGGGGCCTGATCCTGTGGCCGCGCTGGGTCGGCTGAGCTCGTCATTCCGGCGCAGGCCGGAGTCCAGAGCCTCTGTAGCCGGCTTTCGCGAAGTCCCTCAAAGCTTGGTTGCTATCGCGACAACCTGGCTTATTCGCTACTGGATTCCGGCCTGCGCCGGAATGACGGAGAGGGAAATGAACGCCCAGGCGAGATTTTGAACGGCTCTAAGACTTCGTAAGATTGCGCCGTCACATGCGGGATGCTGCAATGGCCACTCCACCGGATTGGAGCACCCCCATGAAACTTCTTCGTGTCCTCGTCTTGCTGTTGGTCGCCGTGGTCCTGTCGGGCTGCGGATACAACGCCATCCAGCGCCAGGACGAATCGGTGAAGGCGGCCTGGTCCGAAGTGCTCAACCAATACCAGCGCCGCGCCGACCTGGTGCCCAACCTGGTCAATACGGTGAAGGGCTATGCCCAGCACGAGGAACGCGTGCTCACCGAGGTCACCAACGCGCGCGCCAAGGTGGGCAGCACGCAGCTGACCACCGAGGATCTGAACAATCCCGAGAAGCTCAAGCAGTTCCAGGCGGCGCAGGGCGAGCTGTCCAGCGCGCTGTCGCGCCTGATGGTGGTGACCGAGAACTACCCGAACCTCAAGGCCGACGGCCTGTTCCAGAACCTGCAGGCGCAGCTGGAAGGCACCGAGAACCGCATCACCGTGGCGCGCAACCGCTACGTGAAAGAGGTGCAGGAATACAACTCGATGATCCGCACCTTCCCGAACAATCTCACCGCGAAGATCTTCGGTTACCAGGTGAAGCCGAACTTCTCGGTCGAGAACGAAAAGGCCATCTCCACCGCACCGACGGTCGATTTCGGCACCACGCCGGCACCTGCTGCCTCGGCGCACTGACGTGATCCGGCGCGTGACGCGCCTGCTGCTCGTGCTGGCGGTGGCTCTGCTGCCGCTGGCGCTGCTGCATGCCGACGAAGCGGTTCCGACGCTCACGCGTCATGTCACCGATCTCACCGGCACGCTGACGCCGCAACAGGTCGACCAGCTCGACACGCAGCTGGTCTCGCTGGAAAAAGCCAAGGGCGCGCAGCTGGTGGTGTTGATCGTGCCGACCACGCAGCCGCAGGACATCGCGGAGTATTCGCTGGCCGTGGCGGAGGCGAACAAGATCGGCCGCAAGGGCACCGATGACGGCCTGCTGCTGCTGATCGCCAAGAACGATCGGCGTGTGCGCATGGAAGTCGGCTACGGGCTGGAAGGCGCGGTGCCCGACGCGGCCACGGCGCGCATCACGCGCGAGTACATCGCGCCGAAATTCCGCACCAACGATTACTACGGTGGCATCCATGACGCCGTTGGCGCGCTTACCCAACTCATCAACGGCGAAGCGCTGCCACCGCCGGTGGAGAGCGGCAACCGCGAGCGCCGTCGCGGCATCGACTTCGGCCACGTGCTGCTGATCGGCGTGTTCGCCGCGATCTTCCTGCGCAGCGTGCTGGGCCGCACCACGGTCTGGCTGCGTACGCCGGTCGGGGCGGCGATCACCGGCGCGCTGGTGTGGCTGCTGGCGGCCTCGCTGGGGGCGGGCATCTTCGGCGCGCTTATCGGCGGTGTCCTGATGCTGCTACCGGGCGGCGGCGGGCGATCGATCGGAGGCGGCGGCTGGGGTGGTTTCGGTGGCGGCGGGTTTGGCGGCTTTGGCGGCGGCGGAGGTTTCGGCGGCGGCAGTGGCGGCGGCTTCGGAGGAGGCGGCGGCTTCAGCGGCGGTGGCGGCAGTTTCGGTGGTGGTGGTTCATCGGGGAGCTGGTGATATGTCGCGCACCCAACGTCTGCTGATGAATCTGTTCGACGGCTGGTTCCAGTTGCGCCGTCGCTTTCCCAAGAGTCTGCTGGACGAGATGGCCGCGGCGATCGCCCACGGCGAGCGCGATCATCGCGGCGAGGTGTGCTTTGCCGTCGAGTCGCGGCTTGCACCGGGCGCGGTGTTCGCCGGCTTGAATGCAGAGCATCGTGCGAAGCAGGTGTTCGCGCAACTGCACGTGTGGGACACGCAACACAACAGCGGTGTGCTGTTCTACGTGCTGATGGCCGAGCACCGCGTAGTGATCCTGGCCGATCGCGGCGTGGCGGCGGTGGTCACGCAGGCGGAGTGGGATGCCGTGCGCGACCACATGCTGACCCGCTTTGCGCGTGGCGAATGGCGGCAGGGTTGCCTCGACGGCATCGCCGAGGCGCATGCGCTGTTGCTGCGGCATTTTCCGGGCAACGACAAGGGTGCGCCGGACGAGTTGCCGGATCGGCCTGTCTTGCTCTGATCCTTGGTTTCGCAGGTTGTATCGCGCACAAGTGCGCTCCCACAAAGGCTCAGCGACCTTGGGGGAGCGCACGTGTGCGCGACGCAGCGTTCCGTTGTATCGCCGCTTTCTTGATAGGCATAAAAAAAGCGGGCCCGAAGGCCCGCCTTTTCGAAGCGTTCGGCTCTTTCGAGCTTAGAACTTCTGGTTGTACGACACGTACCAGTAACGGTCGATGTCGAACGCCGGGTTGTACGGCGCGCTGCCGGTACCCGAGGTGGTCACCGAATAGTAGAACGGACCCTTCTTGTTGAAGATGTTGTTCACACCCACCGAGAAGGTGCCCTTCCACGGAGCCGTGTAACGGAACTGTGCGTCGTTGAACGCAACCGAACCCTTCTGGCTCATGCCATAGGTGCCCCACCACGGATTGGTGTAATCCGGCGAGGAGCACTCGATGGTCGCGGTGTAGCAGCTGTCCTTCAGGCCTGCGTAGTAGCGGACCGTCCAGCTGGCGCCGAACTGCTTGTAGTCCCAGTCCACCTGCAGGTTCGAACGCAGACGGTACATGCCGTCTTCGCCGGTACCGCCGGAGGTGCCGCCGGACATGAAGCCAACCAGGTCCTGCGGGGTGGCGCCCGGACCGGTCACCACCTGGTACTTGGTCAGGTAGGTGCTGTCCGAAGCGATGCGGAAGCGGCCGAACGAGGTTTCCGGCAGACGGTAGTGAATACCGACGTCGTAGCCTTCGGTCTTCAGCGTGCCCAGGTTGGCCAGGCCTTCGTTGAGCGAAGAGATCGAGCCTGCGACCAGGTTCGAGGTCGCCGTCGGGCTGCGCTGGAAGCCGTTGCAGAAGTTCTGGTCGTTGTTGATGTAGCAGTAGTCGACGATCTGCTGTGCCACCACCGACGAGATGATGTTCTTCACGTAGATGTTGTAGTAGTCGACCGAGAAGTCCAGGCCTTCCACGTAGTGCGGGCTGTAGACCAGGCCCAGCGTACGGGTGATCGAGGTTTCCGGCTTCAGGTTCGGGTTCGAACCGGAGAGGAACGCCACCGGCGTCTGGCCACCGTTGGTGCTGGAGACCTGCGCACCGGTCTGGTCAATCTGGCGATAGTTCGCCGGCACGCCAGCGGCCGAGCAGCGAGCCTTGACCTGCGAGTTGGTCGCGGCAGCGCCGTAGACCGAGTCGCACGGATCGAGGAACGTTTCGAAGCTCTGGCCGATGCCGCCATCCAGATCGCTGATGGTCGGTGCACGGAAGCCCTGGGCCCAGGTACCGCGGACCAGCAGGTCCGCGAACGGACGGTAGCGGAAGCTGTACTTGTTGTTGGTGGTGCTGCCGAAGTTGCTGTAGTGCGAGTAGCGGCTGGCGATGTTGATGCCCAGCTCCTGCGCACCCGGCAGGTCACGCAGAAGCGGCACGTCGAGCTCGGCGTACGCTTCGTTGGTGTTGTACGCGCCGTTGGTCGGGGCGCTGGCCAGGTTGGTGGTCAGACCGGCGGCATCGGCAGCGTCGGGACGGAACACGCCCTTCTCGCCGCGGTGCTCCACGCCCACGGCCAGGTTGACCGTGCCGGCCGGCAGGTCGAACAGACCGCCGGACACGTTGGCGGTCCAGTCGGAGGTGTAGCTGGCCTGGCGATCGGTGCTGACCGAGTTCAGGTAGTTCCACACCGACCGCGGGGTGGCACCCGGACCGGCGAGGATGTTCCACGGCACGCAACCGGCGGCGCGATCGGCGGCGCTGGCGCAAGCGACCTGGCCGTCGATCATGGTCGTCGGGCCCAGGGCCGCGCGAGCATTCGGCAGGTTGATGTTGCCGGTGGTCTGGATCTTGATCTGGTTGGCGTCGTAGGTGAAGCCAGCGTCCCACGACCAGTCGTGGTTGAGGAACTGGAAGTAACCTTCGGCGCCCACGTCGATGTGCGCGAGCTTGGACTGGGTGTCCGTGATGCGCGGCATTTCCACCGTGCGGCGGAAGAACTCGAGGTCCTGGCCCGGGTACGGGTTGTAGTAGTTCTGACCGCTGATCAGCACCGGATCGTCAGCCACGCCCGACTGGAACGGGTAGCCGGCGAGCTGGCTCGAGGTATCGCGCGTGCTGTAGCTGGCGGCAGCGTGCAGCGTGATGTTGTCGGTGAGCTTGTAGCGATCCTGCAGGTACAGGTTCTTCAGCTTGGTGCCGGCGCGGAAGGTCATGTCCGACTGGGTGTTGTACTTGTCGACATTGCTGTTGGGGTCGTACAAGTGGTAACCCGCCGGCGCACCAGCCGTCTGCGTGGCCGAGCCGTGGTTGTACACGTACTGGTCGCCGGTGTTCGGATCGACGATGCGGCCGTACGGACCCAGGCCGAGGCCAGCCGTCGGGTGACGCGGACCCTGCGCGTACGAGGTCTCGGGACGCTCGCTGTTCCACATCGGATCGACGTTCTGGTACGAGGCGCCGAGGATGATCGAGTTCTTTTCGGTCGAGTGGCCCCAGGTGAAGTCGTAGTTCTGCGTCTCGCCGTCGCCCTTGCCGTTCTGGCCGTAGTAGACGTTGGCTTCGGCGCCGTCGAACTTCTCCTTGGTGATGATGTTCACCACGCCGCCGATGGCGTCGGAGCCGTAGATGGAGGAGGCGCCATCCTTGAGGATGTCGATGCGCTCGATCATCGAGACGGGGATGGTCGACAGGTCGGTCAGGCCCGAGAGGCTGGTGCTCCAACGACGGCCGTTGACCAGCACCAGGGTACGCTGCGAACCCAGGTTGCGAATGTTGACGTAGCGACCGCCGACGTCAGCGCCCGAGGACAGCGTGTCCTGCGGGGTGATGTCCGGAGTACCGGCCGACGGCATGCGGGCCAGGATGTCGTTCACGTTGGTCAGGCCGGTGGCCTGGATCGCCGCGCGGTCCATGGTGAACACAGGCTGCGAGGTTTCCACGTCCACGCTGCGAATGCGCGAACCGGTCACGGTGACGGTCTCGAGGCTCTTGGCCGAGGACTGTTCAGCCGGGGCAGGAGCGGCATCCTGTGCGGCCACCGACCATGTCTGCAGCACGAGCGCTGCGGCGATGGCAGTAGCCAGCAGGGTCTTTTGCTTCATTGTTGGAACTCCGAACAAAAAATAGCCATCAGCCAGCTCGCGAGGGCTGGGCATCCGGGTATGGGGATGGCGCGTACTACCCTGGGGAAGGGGTGCGTGCCGTGGCATCGCCGGGCTTGGGGGACAGGCGATGTAATCCCGAAGTTAAAACAAAGTGACGTGTGGGTGCAACCCTATTGCAACAGTCAGGAACTGGATGGTTTTGTTGAGGGCACTAATGTTTTGACCTATCGAGCAGCTGACGAAGGTGCTGAGATGTGCCATCAGTCATGCTCCGTCCCCCGGTTCTCGTGGCGCTGCTCTAGGCCGCCGCCGCCCGCTACACTGGCGCTTTATTGCCACCCGTTTGCCCATGACGCATCCATTCATCGTCGCCTTCGACCCCGTCGCCTTCAAGCTGGGACCACTACAGATCCACTGGTACGGCTTGATGTATCTGGGCGGGTTCCTGGGTGCCTGGCTGCTTGCCGAATACCGCCGCCAGCGCGGCCGCCTGCCGGTCTCGCGCGATGCGCTGGGCGACCTGGCGTTCTACGCGATGATGGGTGTCATCGTCGGCGGGCGCATCTGGTACATGCTGTTCTACGCCGACATCCACTGGATCTGGACCGATCCGCTGGCGCTGTTCCGCGTGTGGGACGGCGGCATGAGTTTCCACGGCGGCCTGCTCGGCGTGCTCGCGGCCGGGCTGTGGTGGTCGCGTCGCAACAACATGCATTTCTTCGACACCGTCGATTTCGTGGCGCCGATCGTGCCGGTGGGCCTGGGTCTGGGCCGCCTGGGCAACTTCATCAACGGCGAGTTGTGGGGCAAGCCGAGCGATGTGTCGTGGGCGATGATTTTCCCCAATGCGCACAGCGCCGACGTGGACTGGGCGGCTGCGCACCCGCAATGGCAGGCGGTGCTGGCGCAGTTCGGCGGCTTGCCGCGCCACCCGTCGCAGCTCTATGAAATGCTGCTAGAAGGCGTGGCGATGTTCACCGTGCTGTTCCTGGTATCGCTGAAGCCGCGGCCGCGCTACCTCGTTTCCGGACTGTTCGCGCTGCTGTACGGCTGCTTCCGCTTCGGCGTGGAGTTCGTGCGCGTGCCCGATCCGCAGCTGGGCTATCTCGCCTGGGGCTGGTTGACGATGGGACAGATCCAGTCGTTGCCGCTGATCCTGATCGGCCTGGTGCTGGTGTGGATGTCGCGCAACGCACCCACCATGCGGCTTTACCACGTTTCGCTGCCGAACAAGGAGTAAGCCGTGCGCGCCTATCTCGACCTGCTGCAGCATGTGCTCGACCACGGCACGGAGAAGGCCGATCGCACCGGCACCGGTACGCGCAGCGTGTTCGGCTGGCAGATGCGTTTCGATCTGGCGCAGGGATTTCCGCTGGTCACCACCAAGAAACTGCACCTGAAGTCGATCATCCACGAGCTGATCTGGTTCCTGCAGGGCGACACCAACATCGCCTACCTGAAGGACAACGGCGTCAGCATCTGGGACGAATGGGCCGACGAGGACGGCAACCTGGGCCCGGTCTACGGCCAGCAGTGGCGCGCCTGGCCCACGGCCGATGGCGGCGTGGTGGACCAGATCCGCTGGGTGGTGGAGGAGATCAAGCGCAACCCGGACTCGCGCCGCCTGCTGGTGAGCGCCTGGAACGTGGGCGAGCTGCCGAAAATGGCGCTGATGCCATGCCATGCGCTGTTCCAGTTCTACGTGGCGGACGGCAAGCTCAGCTGCCAGCTGTACCAGCGTTCGGGCGACATCTTCCTGGGCGTGCCGTTCAACATCGCCAGCTACGCGCTGCTGACCCACATGATCGCCCAGGTATGCAACCTGGGCGTGGGTGATTTCGTACACACGCTGGGCGATGCCCATCTGTACAACAACCACGTGGAGCAGGCGCGCCTGCAACTGACCCGAGAACCGAGAGCACTGCCCAGGCTTCAGCTCAACCCGGACGTGCGTTCGATCCTCGACTTCCGTTACGAGGACATCGCGATCGTGGGTTACGAACCCCACGGGGCGATCAAGGCGCCGGTGGCGGTGTAGTCATTTGCCGGGTTCGGCGTCCGGTCCTGCTAAGATCGGCGCCGCGCCAGGCCGCCCCAAGGGCGGTGCGGTGGTCAACACTGTCGATGAATGCAAGGATTTCCATGGCTATTTCGCTGATTGCCGCGCTGGATGAGAACTTCGCTATTGGCCGCAAGGGCCAGTTGCCCTGGCATCTGCCGGACGACCTGCGCTGGTTCAAGGAACTTACGCTCGGCAAGTACGTGCTGATGGGCTACAACACCGCGGTGGCGATTGGCCGGCCGCTGCCGGACCGCACCAACCTGGTGATGAGCCGCAAGCACGAGGCGCCGTTCCCGGGCCAGATCACCGTGCGTTCGCTGGCCGACGGCACCGCGCGTGCGGGCGGTACCGGCCTGATGGTGATCGGCGGCGGCGAGATCTATCGGGAAGCCCTGCCGGCGGCCAAGCGCCTGTACCTCACCTGGGTCAATGGTGCGGTGGACGGTGCGGATACGTTCTTCCCGGGCGTGCACTTCAGCGACTGGACCGAAGTGTCCCGCGTGCACCACAAGAAAGACAGCACCCACGCGTATGACTTCGACATGGTCGAGTACATCCGCAACGACTGAGCGGATGCCCATGTCCGCCCCGATGGCCGGCCCCATGCATGTGATGGCCGGCGTCATGCTCGATGCGCAAGGGCGCGTGTTGCTGGCCCAGCGGCCGCCGGGCAAGCACCTGGCCGGCCTGTGGGAATTTCCTGGCGGGAAACTCGAGGCAGGTGAATTGCCTGCCGACGGTCTGGTGCGCGAGCTGCGCGAAGAGCTGGGCGTGGAGGCCGTGGTCGGCGAGCCGCTGATCCGCGTCCCCTGGCACTATGGCGAACGTTTCCTGTTGCTCGATGCGCGCCTGGTGCACCAGTGGCGGGGCGAGCCGGCTTCGTTGGACGGGCAGGCGCTGCGCTGGTGCGAGCCCACCGCGGTCGAGCTGGATCTGCTGGCGCCGGCCGATCGGCACATCCTGCGCGCACTTCAACTACCCGCGCGTTATGCGATCACCGCTGATGTGCCGCCGACGGCATTCGACGAATGGCAGCAACGCATTCGTCGTGCCATCGCAGCGGGGCAGTCGATGGTGCTGCTACGGTTTCCGCAATGGTCGACGACGGAAGTACGGAAACTTGCGGCGAGCCTGTTGGACGAGGCGCGCACGCAGGGCGCCCATCTGCTGCTCAGCGGCGACGTGGAAGGCGCGCTGGCGCTGGGGCAGGGTGTGGGCGTCCAGCTGAAATCAGCGCAGCTGGCGAGCTGGCAGGAGCGTCCATTGCCGGTTTCGCAATGGGTGGGAGCCAGTTGCCATCATGCGGATGATCTTGGGCGAGCGGTGCAGATAGCCGATTTCGCTACCCTATCGCCGGTGGCTTCGACGGCATCGCATCCTGATGCCATGCCGCTGGGTTGGGATGCGTTCGCACGGCTGGTCGACAGGGCCGCTGTACCGGTCTATGCACTCGGCGGCATGACGTTGGATCAACTCGATGCCGCTCGGCACGTCGGCGGGCAGGGCGTGGCCGGTATCCGCGGGTTCTGGTGAAGGTGGCTTAGCCCTTCGCCTGCGCGAGCGACAGATAGCGCGTGTGCAGTTCGACCACGGCCTTGTCGAGCGCCGATTCGTCGCCGCTGTTCTCGATGACGTCATGCGCCAACGCGAGACGTTGTTCGCGACGCGCCTGGCGTTCGATCATGCGCCGTGCCAGCGCTTCATCGATACCGTCTCGCTGCAGCAGGCGTTCCAGTTGTACCGATTCGGGCACATCCACGACCAGCACGCGATCCACCCAGCGGTAATGCTCGTGGTTCTCCGCTAGCAGGGGGATGGCAAGCATGCAGTAGGGGCCGCGATCGGCCACTACGCGTTCGCGTAGCCACCCCCGGATGCGCGGATGCGTGATGGCTTCGAGTGCTCGCCGCTCCGGCTCGTTGGCGAATACGCGCTGGCGCATCGCGGCGCGATCCAATTGCCCCTTCGCGTCCAGCACTTCCGCTCCGAAATGCGCCGCGATGGCGGCCAGGCCTTCCGAACCCGGCGCGATGACTTCGCGCGCCGCGACGTCGGCATCGTAGACATGGATGCCCAATGCTTCGAACCGTCGCGATACCGCGCTCTTGCCGGCAGCGATGCCGCCGGTGAGGGCAACCACATAGGCGGCATGCGGGGCGGTCAACGCAGTCCCGTCAGCTGCATGTACTGCTGCAGCAGCCATTCGCCCGCAACGAACCACACCCATCCCGCCGCGGCAATGAAGGGGCCGAAGGGCATCGGAATATCACGGCCGTGCTTGCGCAACGCAATCATGCTGCCGCCCACGATCGCGCCAATGAACGAGGACAGCAGGATCACCGGCAGCAATGCTGTTGGCCCCATCCAGGCACCGAGCGCGGCGAGCAGCTTGAAGTCGCCATAGCCCATGCCTTCCTTGCCGGTCAGCAGCTTGAACAGCCAGTACACGCTCCACAAGCTGAGGTAGCCGATGGCAGTACCGAGAATCGCTGTGTTCGGCGCCACGAACAGCGGCACCAGGCTGAGCAGCAGGCCCAGCCAAAGCAGCGGGTAGTTCAACTGATCGGGCAGGTATTGCGTGCGGAAATCGATGCCGGCCAGCGCAAGCAGCATCCAGGTGAATACCAGTCCGGCCAAGGCCGCCCAGCTGGCGCCGAACTTCCACACGATCACCGCACTGGCCAGGCCGCTGAGCAGTTCGACCAGCGGGTACTGGATGGAAATGGCGGCCTTGCAGTAACGGCAGCGCCCGCCCAGCAGCAGCCATCCGAACAGCGGGATATTGTCCCGGACTGCGAGCGGATGCCTGCAGTGAGGACAATGCGACGGCTCGCGCACGATGCCGGGTGGCAGCGGTTGGCCGTCGGGCTCGATGGCCAGCGTGTCGAACGCATCGAGTCGCCATTGCGCCATCAGACGTTCGGGCAAGCGCAGGATCACCACATTGAGGAAGCTGCCGACCAGCAGGCCGAGTACGCCGGCGGCAATCGTCCAGCCCCAGATAGGAAGTTCAAGCATGCGCGATTCCGAAGCCTTGATATGAAAAAGGCCCCTCTCCCGGCGGGAGAGGGGCCTGGACGTACGAGAGCTTACACGGTGGCCGCGAGCTTGAAGATCGGCAGATAGAGCGAAATGACCATGCCGCCCACCAGCACGCCCAGGATCACCATGATCAGGGGCTCGAGCAGCGTGGCAAGCGTATCGACCGCGTTGTTCACTTCTTCCTCGTAGAACTCCGCGACCTTGAACAGCATGTGGTCGAGCGCGCCGGATTCTTCGCCGATGGCCGTCATCTGCACGACCATGTTCGGGAAGACACCGGTCTGTCGCATGGACAGCTGCAATTGGTGGCCCACCGCCACGTCTTCGCGCATCTGCTTTACGGCGTCGCCGTAAACCACGCTGCCGGTGGCGCCTGCCACGGCGTCCAGGGCTTCCACCAGCGGCACGCCGGCGCGGAAGGTCACGCCGAGCGTGCGGGCAAAACGGGCAATGGCCGACTGGCGAAGAATATTGCCGATGACCGGAATCTTCAGCATCACACGATCAAGAAAGTGGGCGAACTTCAGCGACCGCTTCTTCGCCATGACCAGCGCAACGACGCCACCGACAATGCCGCCGATCACCGCCCACCAGTAGGCCTTCATGAATTCCGAGGCGTTGATGACGATCTGCGTCGGAGCCGGCAGTTCCGCGCCCGCGTCCTTGAAGGTCTGGGCAAACACAGGCACCACGAACAGCAGCATGATCATGCTGACCAACAAGGCCACGGCCAGCACCATCACGGGATAGAACAGCGCCTTCTTGATCTTCGCCTTGATCGCCTCGGTGCGTTCCTTGTATGTCGCCACCGTATCCAGCACGGTGTCGAGCACGCCGGATGCTTCGCCTGCGTGAACCAAGTTTCTATAGAGCTCATCGAACTCAACCGGATATTTGGCCAGCGCTTCATGGAGAGCGGAGCCGCCCTCGATGGTCTGCTTCACATCCGTCAGCATGTTCTTGAAGCGGACGTTTTTCTGGCCGTCCGCGATGATCTCGAACGACTGCACCATGGGTACGCCGGAAGCCATCATGGTGGCGATCTGGCGACTGAAAATGGCTACGTCGCGCGGCTTGACCGTGCTGCCGGTGGCGCCGAACAGCGGCTTGCCGCGCTCCTTCACCGTCTGGGGATTCATGCCCTGCCGGCGCAGCTCGGCCTTGACCAGCGAGGCGTTCTTGGCCGCCATATCGCCCTTCATGCGCTTGCCGCGCTTGTCCAGGGCGATCCAATCGTAGGTTGTCAGCTGGCTGACCTCGGCGCGCTGGGCACCGAGCGACTTCACGTTCTTAGCGGTGGCCACGGCCATAGCACTTCCCCCTGCTGTTACGGTCGGGCCGCCTCAGGATGGCGGCCGTCTTATCGGTGCAGCTTAAGACATTCCCTAGGTCCAATACGTGGCACCTGACGCAACTTCGGTGCGACGGGATGCCCACCCGGAGATCTATCCGGCCAGAACCGGCATCAGTCCTTCGTCACGCGGTCGATCTCGGCCAGACTGGTCATGCCCTTCTTGACCTTCAACAACGCGGAGGCGCGCAGATCGTTAACGCCGGCCTTCTTGGCCGCTTCGGCGATCTGCAGCGTATTGCCGCCCTGAAGAATGATTTTCTGGATTTCCTCGAGCATCGGCATGACCTGGTAGATGCCCACACGGCCCTTGTAACCCTCGTTGCAGCTGTCGCAGCCGACAGCCTCATACACGGTCAGGCCGGCATCAATGTCCTCCTGCGTGAACCCGGCGTCCAGCAGCGTCTGCGGCGGCAGTTCGATGGGTCGCTTGCACTCGTGCAGGCGTCGCGCCAGGCGCTGCGCAATGACCAGCGTCACCGACGACGTGATGTTGTAGGGCGCAATGCCCATGTTCATCATGCGCGAAATGGTCTGCGGCGCGTCGTTGGTATGCAGCGTCGACAACACCATATGACCGGTCTGCGCCGCCTTGACCGCAATTTCCGCCGTTTCCAGGTCGCGGATTTCGCCAACCATGATCACGTCCGGATCCTGTCGAAGGAACGAGCGCAGGGCGGCCGCGAAAGTCATGCCGCGTTTGACGTTCTGCTGGACCTGGTTGATGCCCTCGACGCGGATTTCGACCGGGTCTTCGACCGTCGAGATATTGCGCTCGGCGGTATTGAGGATGTTGAGCGCCGTATACAGCGACACTGTCTTGCCCGAGCCGGTGGGGCCGGTCACCAGCACCATGCCGTACGGCTTGTGGATGGCGTCGACATAGAGCTGCTTCTGCGATTCCTCATAACCCAGTGCGTCGATCCCCAGCTTGGCGGCGGAACCATCGAGGATACGCAGCACGATCTTTTCGCCGAACAGCGTCGGCAGCGTACTGACGCGAAAGTCGACGGAGCGGCTCTTGGACAGGTTGAGCTTGATGCGCCCGTCCTGTGGCACACGACGCTCGGCGATGTCCAGGCCCGACATCACCTTGATGCGCGAGGAAATGCGCGCGGCGAGCTTCATCGGCGGACTGGCGACGGCACGGAGCATGCCGTCCATGCGCAGGCGTACGCGATACTGCGTTTCGAACGGTTCGAAATGGACGTCGGAGGCGCCACGCTTGATCGCGTCCACCAGGATCTTGTTGACGAACTTGACCACCGGGGCATCGTCGTTCGAGGTAGCGTCGATGCCGGTGCTCTCAGCTTCGTCGTCACCACCTTCCAGCGTCAGTTCGTCGAAATCACCACTGCCCATTTCGGGCATGGCGTTGCTCATGGTGTTGAGCGTGGTTTCGATGACGCGGAACAGCTGCCCGCGCTCCACCAGGATCGGTTCCACCATGCAGTTGGAGTGGAACTTGATCTCGTCCAGCGCATGCGACTGCATCGGGTCGGCAATGCCGACGAACAGCCGCTTGCCGCGTTTGAACAGCGGCAACGCCTTGTGCTTGTTGATCAGTGCTTCGCTGATCAGGTTCGTCGGCAAATTGGCCGGAACCAAGGCGCTCACGTCCATCATCGGCATGCCGAATTCATCGGAGGCGATGCGGGTCAGGCGGGCGCTGTCGACCAGATTGTTGTCCAGCAGCCAGGCCGTCAGCGAGGCCTTGCCCTGGGTCGACTCAGCCACGGCCCGCCGGACATCGGTCTCCGGCAGCACATCTTCCGATACCAGCCTGCGCGCCAGGCCGGTAAGGCCCGCGAGCGACGGTTGCATTAGCGTTGACATAGCGAAACGGCCCAGCCCCCTGATACGAAGGGAATTTACCCCAGTTGACGGGGTTGGTCATCCCAGCAGCTCAGGGTTTGGAAGCCCCGGGGTGACCGGGCGCACAGAACCAGCCTTAAACGAGCGCACCGAACCCGCATGCAACAGCCGTGCCTCGCGGGTTCTGGCCGTAGACCGCGCCCTGGCGTTGGGATAGAAAGGCCCGCCAGTCCCCAAGAAGTGCCATCAGTGACCCATCCCGACACCCAGCCGCCCTTTCTCGTCTTTGGCGCTCCTCGTATCGAGGAGGCTGAGATCGCTGAGGTCGAGGCCTGCCTTCGTTCCGGCTGGCTCGGAACAGGGCCCAGGGTTGCGCAGTTCGAGCGGGATTTCGCCCACTGGCGGGGCGCGCGCCCCTCCCAGGTGGCCGCCGTCAACTCCTGCACCGCGGCACTCCACGTGAGCATGGTGGCGGCCAGCCTGGAGCCGGGCAGCGAAGTCATCACCACGCCGCTCACCTTCTGCGCCACAGTCAACGCCATTCTCCATGCTGGGCTTACGCCCGTGCTCGCCGACGTCGATCCGTTCACGCAGAACATCGATCCGGACGCCATAGAGGCGGCTATCACCCCGCGAACCCGGGCCATCGTGCCCGTGCATTTCGCCGGTCGCCCCTGCGCGATGGATCGGATCATGGCGATCGCCAACAAGCACGGCCTGACCGTGATCGAGGACTGCGCCCATGCCATCGAAAGCGAGTTCCAGGGCCAGCCGGTGGGTACCTTCGGCGATTTCGGCTGCTTCAGTTTCTATGTCACCAAGAACGTGGTGACAGGGGAGGGCGGCATGATCCTGGGGCGCGACGAAGAGCGCATCGCCCGGGCCCGCATCCTGGCCCTGCACGGCATGAGCAAGGACGCCTGGCACCGCTTCGGCGACCAGGGTTATCGCCACTACCAGGTGGTCGAATGCGGCTTCAAATACAACATGATGGACTTGCAGGCGGCGATCGGCATTCACCAGCTGGCCCGCGTGGAAAGCAACTGGCAGAGGCGGCAGCAGCTATGGCAGCGCTATGACGAGGCCTTTGCGGGCCTGCCGATCGACTTGCCAGCATCGCCTGAAGCAGGCACCCGCCATGGCTATCACCTCTACACAGTGATGATCGATGCGGCCCGTTGCGGGGTCGAGCGAGATGCTTTCCTGGATGCCATGAACCGCCTTGGCATCGGCACCGGTGTCCACTACCTGTCGGTACCCGAGCATCCGTACTATCAGCAGCGCTTCGGCTGGCGGCCGGAGCAATGGCCGCAGGCGATGCGACTGGGGCGGCAGACGATAAGCCTGCCCTTGTCGCCGGCGATGGGGGACGAGGATGCCGAGCGCGTCATTGATGCGGTCCGTTCGGTGCTGCGGCTCTAGCACGGTCGAGAGGGCTGTTCCGCATGGATGATGTGACCGAGCGCCCGCAATTTTGCATCGAGCCGTCGCGAGCGAGGATCGCCGCAGCGCTCAGGTTATGATGCCGCCTTACTTAGGGGGACAAGCTCTTGAATCGTCTAAGCATCATTCTGCCCGCAAAAAACGAGGGAGCGGCGCTCAAGGATCTTTTGCCACGCCTGCGTCTGGCCCAGCCGGATGCGGAAATCATCGTGGTGGACGACGGTTCGACTGACGACACCCGTGACATCTGCGAGGCCGCCGGTGTCAGCTGTCTCTCATCTCCGTACTCCATGGGCAATGGCGCCGCCATCAAGCGTGGCGCGCGTGCGGCGAACGGTGATGTATTGATATTCATGGACGGCGACGGGCAGCACGATCCTGCCGATATCGCGCGCTTGCTAGAAAAGCTGGCGCAGGGCTTTGACATGGTGGTGGGCGCGCGAGATTGGAGTAGCCAGGCGGGCGTAGGTCGAGGAGTGGCCAATACCATTTACAACTGGCTGGCTACGCGGATGACGGGACACGCCGTCGAAGATCTCACTTCCGGCTATCGTGCCGTCAAGGCCGAACGATTTCGTGAGTTCCTGCATCTGTTGCCGAACGGATTTTCCTATCCCACCACCAGCACCATGGCATTTTTCCGCAGTGCCTATCCGGTGGCCTATGTGCCGATCAAGGCGGCGCAGCGCATCGGCAAAAGCCACATTAAGCCGATCAAGGATGGCATTCGGTTTTTGCTGATCATCTTCAAGATTGCGACGTTGTATTCGCCGTTGAAGTTGTTTGCGCCGGCGAGTCTCGTGTTCTTCCTCATGGGTTGCGTGAATTATCTGCGGACCTATTTGGAAGCAGGCCGCCTCACCAATGGCAGCGCACTTATGTGGAGTGCGGCAGTCATCGTTTTCCTGATTGGCTTGGTGTCCGAACAAATCACGTCACTCACCTATCGCCGTGATGCCTAAGGCCGGTGGCAACAAACGGGCGCTCCTGGTAACCCGGAATTTTCCGCCACTTGTCGGCGGCATGGAGAAACTGAATCTCCATTTATTTGCCGCACTGGAACAGCGTGGTTCTGCGTCGCTTTGCGGGCCGGCAGGCTGCGGCGAATTTGTCGGTGCGACACGCTATGTTGAGAGTGCCATTCGGCCGCTGTCGCTGTTTTTGCTCAGGGCTTTTTTCAAGACCCTTTGGCTAGGATGGAAGGAGCGGCCTGCAGTTTTCGTGGCCGGAAGCGGACTTACGGCACCCATCGTATGGACGGTGGCCCGCGCTTTTCGCGGACGTGCAGTTGTGTACTTGCACGGGCTTGATCTGGTCGCATCAAGCCGCTTGTATCAGTGGCTATGGCTACCATTTATCCGAGGATGTGATCTCGCTATAGCTAATAGCGAAAACACAAAGAGACAGGCCGTGGAGAAGGGACTGCGTACGTTGCGATTGAGTGTGCTTAACCCTGGAGTGGAGATGCCTGAGCCAGGCGACTCTGCGGACGGCCAGTTTCGCAAGCGGCTAAACCTGGGCTCGAGTCCGCTCCTATTGTCTGTTGGCCGATTGACCCAGCGAAAAGGTTTGGCAGAGTTCGTGGAAAAAGCTTTGCCTCACA
Source organism: Dyella kyungheensis (assembly GCF_049913195.1). Classification (GTDB taxonomy): domain Bacteria; phylum Pseudomonadota; class Gammaproteobacteria; order Xanthomonadales; family Rhodanobacteraceae; genus Dyella; species Dyella kyungheensis. The sequence continues at coordinate 1,247,708 of NZ_CP183983.1, forward strand.
TCGTGACGGTGCAGCCGGAAGTGATTCTGGTTGTTATCGGCGAAGAAGCCAGCGATGCTTTGAATTCGCGCGGAGGATCTGAGCGCGAACGGATTCAAGCCGCGGCAAAGCGGGGTGGCGTTGAACACCACCTGCGCTTGTTGGGTCGCTGCGATGAAGCTGTGCTTCAGGATGCCTACTACGCTTGCGATTTGCACGTGTTCCCGGTTCTGTCGCTTTCCGGCGACGTCGAGGGTTTCGGGATGGTGGCGTTGGAGGCTGCTGCACACGGTCTGCCCACGGTTGCTTTTTCGGTAGGTGGCGTTCCCGACGCTGTTCTCGATGGAAAGACTGGGGCCTTGGTGGCTTCAGGCGACTACGAAGCGTTTGTCGGTGCCGTGCTCGCCCAACTTGAAAAGACGAGCAAGCCGTCGCTCCATCAAGCCTGCCGGGATTTTGCGCAAAGCAAAGCGTGGCCGGCATTCTCAGAGCGATTGAACGAACTGCTTGATCGGCTCGACTAGGTCGACACGGGCATCGAAGGGTCTCCGGACACGGCTTTGAACAGATCGTTGAATTTTGCAGCTACTTCAGGCCAAGTGGGACAGGAACCGTAGTTCGCCGACGGACGTGCCAGAAGACTGACGATCCCTTCCGAAAACGCGCGCACGTCTCCAATGGGCGCCAAATGCTGCCCTTGTCCTTGAAGCATCCAAGCCACAGGGCCTGTGGCCGTCGCAATCACGGGAACACCGCAAGCCATGGCCTCGCAAAGCTTTGCCGGATAGCTGTAGCGTCCGAAGCTTGTGTCGGCGGTAACGACACACGCAACATCGACCGCATTCAGCAGCAGAGGGAGCTGAGGATCGGGCAAATAACCCAGATGAATCGCTCCAGGCTCAGCGATGACGTGGACAGGTGGCTTGCCGGAAAGGACCAGGCGAAGATCTGGGCGCGCGGCTCTTGCAAGCCGATAAGCATCAATCAACATGTCAGTGCCGCGATTTTTGGCCCAGCTGCCCACATAGCCCATTAATGGAGCGTCCAGAGGAAGCCCCAGCAGTTCCCTGGATGCTCGTTTATCCAGCGGGACAAAGTCTGGATCCGCAGCCATGGGTAATACTTCGACTTGCCGCCCATGGTGCCGGTAGCTTTGCATCAACTGTGCAAGCTCCGGTCCCGCGGCGGTGACCAGATCAGCTCGACGGATAGCTCGTCGCCATAGCCAGTGCAGTGGCTTGTTCCACGGCATATAGGCTTCGTAGTTGTCGTAGGCGTCGATGGCTAGACTTGCCCCCGTGCTCTTCGCAAGGACGTTCGCAAGAAGCCCGAACCAGATATCCGAACAGCCCACGACCCAGTCAGGTCTGAAGTTAGACGCGTCGTTGCGCAGGGCCTGCAGAAATTTCACCGGGCCGAGCGTGCGTATGTCGTGACTGGACCACACGACGCCATCTTGTTCCACCACCGAATCTTCCAGCTTATGGTGGCTGCAAAGTTGTACTTGCACATCATGGCCAAGCGCCGCCAATTGACTTGGCAAATAATGGAACCGTCCATACGGACGTGAGAGCAAATCTCTTTGCTGCGGCCGTCGCTTGGAAATGAATAAGAGGCGCAAAATCGATACCGTCTCGAAAAAAATTAGTGCGAGATGTCCAGCCAACGCGCAATAGGGTAACGCCAGAGCTTGTCGAGCCACACCAGCCGCGCGCGGAAGGGGCCGTAGCGCTCGCATGAAGCCAGTATTGCGCGTTGCTCCGCCAGGCGCTTCAGCACGTTCTTTCGGCTCACGCCTCCGGCTTCTATTCGCACGGAGACCTTTGGGACGTCGAGCGTGGATACCGTGGACGGGAGACGCAGGAGAAACTCCAGATCTGCGGCAATGCGATAGCTTGAATCAAACGAGCCGTGCGACTGGAACAGCGAGTGGTGATGGAGCAGCCCGGGATGACACACCACCATGCGGCGGCCGATGCGGTTGTAGTTCCATGCAGATCCGAACTGGTATTCCTTGTCAGTGTCCGGGTTGAAAATAATGCCGCGTGAAGTCACTAAATCGTATTGCTCATCGCCTATGGCCTCGAATAGCTCAGCCAAAGACGTGCTACTGGCAAAAAAATCGTCTGCGCCAAGAAAGCATATATAGTTGCCTTGGGCATGCGGTAGCGCTTGATTCCAGGCGTCGTAAATGCCTGCGTCCTTTTTGGTTTGCCACCAAGCCACGGTCGATTGATGGCGGCGGATTATATCAACGGTTTGGTCAGTCGATTCTCCATCGGCGATCAAGAGCTCCCACTCGGTGAATTGCTGGACTCTGATTGAATCTATACAACGTTCAAGCGTACGCGCAGCATTCCACGTTGCCACAATGATCGACAACCTCGGTCGTTGTCTTGCCGAATTTGAGATAAACGAAATCATTGATTTTGTGCTCACGCGGTCCTGAAGAACGTAACATCTACCTGGAGCATGCGTCCGCTGCTCGGATCAGCGAATCCTGGCCAGATCGCCCATATAGAAAATCCAAGCATACGAAGCTTTTCGACCAATTCGTCAAATAGTTTTTGACCTTCATACAACGGCACAAAGGAAAGCTCCAGCTGCAAGCCCCGCACGTGCTTGAGCAGTTCGGTCGCTCCCGCAAGGACGCGGTCCTCATAGCCCTGGGTGTCGATCTTGAGGAACGACACCGTCCCGGGCTGCAAATATTCGCCCAAGACGGAATCGAGGCGTGCAACAGGCGTCTTCTGCACGGCCACATAGGCCGATGTGGGCGCAGCCTTGGCATGGGCATCGAGCATATCAAGCAGTGAACTGCTGACGGAGTTTTCCGAGATGTTGATGGTGACTTCGCCGTCGTGGTCACCGATAGCCATGGCGGGCGCAATCATCCAGGCCTGATCGAGTTTGCTCTGTCGCAACAACGCTGCATGGGCCGCATGAAGTGGTTCGAACGACACAATCTTGTTCGCGTACCCGGACTGACGCAGCGATCGAGCAAATTGCCCGATGTTTGCCCCCACGTCGATGACAAGGCCGACTTTTTGGGTCGCGAGCATCTGGCTTAATCTGCCGGCGCTTGTGGCGCTCGGGTTATGCCGCTTCACGTCGATTCCGAAGCGGTTTGCCGTCTGCCGGATCAATTTTTCGATGAATTCATTGGCCACGACGCACCTTGGGGCGTAAGACGATAAAGAGATGATCTCGTGAAATGCCGTTACCTGGCACCCCTCGGCTTCCTTTTGCCCCTGTCACTGCCTCGAGGCGGCTTCTGAAGGCAAGGAACAACCTGGGAAAGTAACCATAGACAAAGGCGAGCAAGCCATCCAAAACAAACCGCGGCGGTGTCAAAGTGACGTACCGGAATGGCTTGCAATGTTGCGTTTGAAGTCCAAGCGAATCCACAGTGCTGTCTAGCCACGCGCGTGAAATGAAACTGATGTGCTCAGGATAAAAGCAGTACCACCAGCTAGCCCCAAAGCGATCCCAGTTCGAATTGTTGGCATCGCCCGTGGTTAGAACCAAAACTCCGTTGCGCTTGAGGTGACGAGATATCTGCTCAAGGAACTGTCGAGGATGCGCCATGTGCTCGATCACATCGGATGCGATGATGGCGTCGAAGAGGTGCTCTTCGGGAACCCCCGCAAGGGAGGGCCAAAGGGTAGCTTTTGCTCTCTGGGCAGCCAAAAGAGCTGCTTGCGCGTTGATCTCGATGCCATACTTTTGATAACCGCCATCGAGTCGGCTGAGCAGTCCACCCGTATAGCAACCAAAGTCCAGAACCGAAGCACCCTGGGGGAGGCGCTCGGACAAATAGCGACTGATGAGATTCCAGTCCGCACGATTGCTGTCTTCGGGCCAGGTCGAGACGACGGAGTTGTCGTATAGCTCCTGATAATGTTGTTCCGATTGAACGGGAAATCTGAACTTCAGACAGCACTGGCGGCAGCGGACCAGGCTGCCACCGGCCAATGGCCTTTGCAGACGTTTGCCCGCGAACCACTCGCTTTCGGGCAGACGACCTAGTGATTCGCCGTTCGCGGTGCCGCAGCTAGGACAAGTGATATGGAGGCTTGTCACGGAGATGATTCTGCGCTTTGGTTGTCGACAGGTCGTCGGTTAAGCGACATGGATCGTTTGTGTCGAGCAAGTTCCTGCATCAGAGGTACGAGTAGGATCATAGAAGTCACCGCATAACACGCTCGGCCCGCGGGCGTGCCCATGAAGCCAAACCTCGCAATGGCGGCATACATGGCCAATATCGCCACTGCGCCGCTGGCGAAAACGGACAGGCCAACGGCTCGCACGCGCCCAAAGCCGAGCAAGGCATAGTAGGGAACGACATTCAAGGCCAGTATCCAGTAGGCGCCTGCCAGCCAGGGCAGGATTTGGATGACCGGCAACGCGGTATCCGGTTTGAGCCAAAGGAGGAGAATGGTTGGCCCTAGCAGGATAAGTCCCAAGGTGAGCGCGCTGCTGAAAAGAAAATTGCCGGCCGCCGTGAGCTTGATGACATTCCATACCGTGGCGTTTTGACCCTCTTCAAGTTTTCGGCTGAGTTTTGGAAAAATGACACTGAGTCCTGCAGCACTTATCGCATGAATTTGCATCGCAAGCTGAGATGCAATGGAGAAGTACGCAAGGCTCGCAGACCCGAGGGCCGCTCCCACAAGCAACCTGTCCGCGACTCCGAAGAGAACGCCGCCAACTCCTTGCAGCCAGCCCCATTTGGCGAAGTGAAATATGTCCGAGGTCGCGCAGAAACTAGGGCTTGGAAAAGGGATTCCGAGCAGGCGCGTAGTGAAGTGGACCTTGGCTGCTAGGCGCGCGAGCGCCACGCAGACCAGGGCGATATACAGCGCCTCCAGCGACTGCCAACGCAGCAGGACGAGGCTTGCAATGGCTACCTGTGACGTCTTGCAGGCCATTTCGATTCGAGCCGCTGCGCCGAAATATTCGGCCCCTTTGATAGCGGAACTGAAAACATTGTCCCATTGCTCGATCCATATGAGGATGGCTGCCGCGATAGCCGTGAGACGTATCGCGGATGGATCGCCCATACGATGTAGAAGCAGACCGCCGCCCCAATACAGCGATGCAAGCACAATGAGAGCCACAACAAATCCGCCGAGCGTGGCCAATCCGAGCGAGACGCGAACTGCTCGTTGCACCACCTGAAGATCCGATCGGCCACGTCCAACGGAGATAGCCCTAATCGTCGCGGCACCAGTGCCGACATTGAGCACTGCACCGAGACCGACTATTGCGGTCAGCAACATCCAGTGACCATACAGCTCGGTGCCAAGCTGTCGTAGAAACCACGGTGTCGCGATAAAGACCAGCAAGGGATACCAGCCATACTCGAATACAGCCCACGCGGAATTGGTCAGCCGACTCAACATGGACGTGGCCACGCCGTGCCTATCACGCACGGATTTGTCCTGCGTTGCTTGCATACCATTCGTAGGCATCTGTTATGCCGGCTCGCAGAGGCGTATTCGCATTCCAGCCCATGCTGGAAAGCTTGCTGGCATCGAGCAATTTCCGGGGTGTGCCGTCCGGTTTGCTCTGGTCGAACACGAGCTTGCCCTCGTACCCCACGACTTCCCGCACGATCTCAGCGAGACCCGCAATGGTCACCTCTTCCCCAGATCCCACGTTGACGATGTCGTCACCGCTATAATTCCTGGCGAGAAATACCGAGGCGTCGGCCAGATCGTCGACGTGAAGAAATTCCCGCCTGGGCAGGCCGCTGCCCCAGACGGCGACTTCCGAAGTGCCAGCTAGCTTGGCCTCGTGAAAACGTCGAATCAATGCGGGCAAGACGTGCGAGTTTTCTGGATGGAAATAATCTCCGGGGCCGTACAAATTGGTCGGCATGATGCAAGTAGCGTCAAAACCATATTGTTTGCGATAAGCCTGGCACATCTTTAGACCGGCGATCTTCGCGATGGCATAAGCCTCGTTTGTCGACTCGAGCGGGCCCGTGAGCAGATACTCTTCCTTAATCGGCTGGGCGCAGTCGCGTGGATAGATGCAAGAAGATCCGAGGAAGACCAACTTCTCGACACCATGCCTCCACGCGCTGTGAATGACATTGGTTTGGATGGCCAGATTGTCGCGAATGAATTCGCCTGGATAGGTATTGTTGGCGACAATGCCTCCTACCTTTGCCGCAGCGAGAAATACGTAAGTCGGCTTCTCGGTGGAAAAAAAGTGCTCGACTTGCGCTTGATCGGTGAGGTCCAGCTGCGCGTGAGTACGCAGCAAGAGGTTGTTGGCACCATCCCTTTGAAGGCGACGCACCAGTGCTGAACCAACAAGGCCTCGATGTCCCGCAATATAGATACGATCGTTAGTGTTCATTTGACGCATCACTCGTGATGATCGGGGGAGCGAAAGCCTGCGTCCTTGACAAGCGCATCGCGTCGAGCGATAGCCAGGTCAGATTGCATCATCTCTTGCACGAGCTGGCCAAGGCTGGTCTTTGCGCGCCACCCAAGTTTCTCAGCGGCCTTCGACGGATCGCCAAGCAGGGTGTCAACTTCCGCCGGACGGTAATAGCGCGGATCGACGGCGACGATGCGTTGACCGATCTTCATAGCGGAAGATGAAGGTGCATCGGCGACAATTGCATATTCGTTGGCGGCGCTTCCTTCCCATGAAATCGCGACATCGAGCTCCCTAGCTGCCAGTTCGATGAACTCCCGGACAGAAGATTGACGTCCGGTGGCTATGACAAAGTCGTCAGGAGTCTCTTGTTGAAGCATGAGCCATTGCGCCTCCACGTAATCTCGCGCATGTCCCCAGTCGCGGCGTGCATCGAGATTGCCGAGGTAGAGGCAATTCTGAAGTCCGAGATGAATGCGAGAAAGCGCGCGAGTTATTTTTCGCGTAACGAATGTTTCTCCGCGCAATGGAGATTCATGGTTGAAGAGGATGCCATTGCAAGCGTACATGCCATACGCTTCGCGATAGTTCACCGTAATCCAGTACGCGTACAGCTTCGCCACTCCATAGGGTGAGTGCGGATGGAATGGTGTCGTCTCGCGCTGCGGCGTTTCCCGTACGAGGCCGTAGAGCTCCGAAGTGGATGCCTGGTAAAAGCGCGTCTTCTTCTCCAGGCCTAAGATCCGAATAGCTTCTAGCAGGCGAAGCGTGCCCATACCGTCTGCATTTACTGTGTACTCAGGTGTCTCAAACGACACCTGTACGTGACTTTGCGCACCCAAATTGTAAATTTCGTCGGGTTGGACCTGTTGGATGATCCGAATTAGGTTCGTGGCATCAGTCAAGTCGCCGTAGTGCAAGAAAAATCGCCGGCCCTTTTCATGAGGATCCTGATAAAGATGATCGATTCGGTCCGTGTTGAAGGATGACGCCCGGCGTTTTATGCCGTGGACCTCATATCCCTTGGCGAGCAGAAGCTCGGCCAGGTAAGCACCGTCTTGACCTGTAATACCGGAAATGAGAGCCCGCTTCACTGAGATGCTTGTTCTTTAAAGGAATATGGATGATATGGTTTTTTAAAGGAAGGTTGCATCGATTGCCAAACGATGTCGTGAGTACGCGCCTAATTCATACGCTGTACGCCGTTTTTTTCCTTTGAGGCAATGCCTTGGTTCAAGATTGCAATGCCGGCATCCATACGGCCGCCTATGTTCAGGGGCTGCAGCTCGCGCAGCTCCTGCCGCGCTTCATCAAGGCGCCCCTTGTCCGTAAGCATCCGAATCAAGGTGACCCGATAAGCGGGCTCCTTGGGGTTGGTGGTTACCGCATCCTGCATCATGCGGATTGCTAAGTCGTGATCCGAGAGTTCTTCCCAGGCGTACGATCCGTACGAGTTGAGAAGTCTTGCGCTGGGGTTGGGATGAGAGAGTGCGGCCAAGTAAGCCTGTAACATGCGCTCCTTGGGCAAATCGCATTGCCCGTTGGTCTGACACGTGCTCAATTGTTCCAGCGCGCTCTCATCCTCGACTGCAGATTTTCGCTTCTTGAGCTTGGCAACCATGCTATCCCACCAGCGACCTTCCAGCGGCAGGTGCATACGCGAGTTCATGAAGATCAACCCCTGCTCAGGGAGGATGGTGGAATCGGGCAGGGCAGCTGCTCGCTCTAAGGCCTCGTAAGCCAGCGGCACAAAAGGCGAGGAGCGATTGTATTGGGATAGGATTACGTACACTCTTCCGAGTTCGTATTGCGCGCGCGACGATGATGGCGCTCTCTGCGAAAACTCTTGAGCCAGGCGGAGCGGACTACCCCATGCGTAGGACGTCAAAGCGGTTTGAGATGCCCAGTTCAACATCAAGATCACAAGAAGAGCACAGCGAAGCTTGTCCATGGGGGCGCTCATGCCAGCACTGGCTGCGTCGGACGAACGTTGAGCTGGCAGTAGCAACGGTAATATTGCGAGTACAGCGCCAAAACTTGGGAAGTAGTTTCGATGTTCGAATACTAACTCCAAAGGCAGGACGGTCGCCGTAAGTAACTGGCCGCCAAGAAAGAATGCGATGCCTAAGGAAACAAGTGCGAAACGACGGCGCACGAAAACCATGACGATAAGCAGCGTCAACAGTGCGATAACACTGGTCAGCGTGGTCCACGGGCTGATGATGTTCGAAGAGATCCGAAAATCATCGTGGTAGAAGGAGAGGGCTTGTGGGGATGGAAGAATTGTCCAATTCAGGTATTCGCAGACGACGCGAGCTTCGCTAAAAAGCCGGGTTTTCAGTGTGAACGCGCGAGTCACCCAATAAGCTGGGTCTGTAATTCTGGGAAGTATCCATGCGAGCCCAACCAGGCCTGGAATGACCAGCACCACCAGGAATAGCGCAAAAAGCCGCTTATCGTACCGCTTTGTGGTTGTATACGTTTGGGGCGTTGAGGCATCAATAGCGGCATTGCGAAAGTCGAAGACCACCCATTCAATCGCCGCCGCATAGAGCGGAAGCATGACAGCTGTTTCCTTGACCATGAGACCAATGGCGGTCGGGATGATGATGCTCAGCGCGCACAGGTACCAACCCTTCGGCGAGCTTCCCTCCACCATTCGGATGCGACTCTTGACGTAGCCAACCAAGCCGATAAGCACGAAGAGGTTCGCAAGGCTTTCTTCGCGTTGAACTACATACAAAACCGCCGTCACGTTGATGGGAAGAAGCATCCAGCCGGCCGCTACAAAGGCAGCGATCAGGTCGCGTCGCCTTATGGACGTGTCATGGGTGATCGTGGTTCGTGCGACAAGCAGCCGTGTTAGTGCAAACACCAATGCCCCATTGATCAAATGGATGATCAAGTTGGCCAGCTTCCAGCCAAAAGGATTGATCCCGCTAGCCAAGTAACTGAGACCGAAGCTTAGTGAAGCCAGAGGCCGGCGAAACTCGCTGGCTGGCGACGACAACATGACGCCAACAATGGACCTGAGGTCGACCCCGTTCAGATGGACACTGTTGTTGTCGACGATGTTTGGGTAGTCGTCGAATAGCCAGGTTCCGGACAAGCCAGGCCAATAAACGGTTGCTGTTATAAACAACGCGATGGCGAGTGCCAGCCAGCCGGCCGCAGTTTCTTTGCGTAGTTGGATCATGGAGCGTGGTTACTCATGAGCGGTTGGGGCAAGCAGTTTCGTGTCCATTGGTTTTCGCGGTTCCGCACTAACTGGCCGAGACAAGCTGGGGTTCCCGAGAAACGATCATTGAATAGCGGGCTCCGCAATGTGGCGCGATTATTTAGATCATACAGTCTTGCCCCCGCTTGATCCCTGAGATCGCATGCAGAAAAGGATTGACGAGGCTTTGAGGCACGGTCACCAAAATGCTGCTCTCTCGGAGGTGCTAGCTCGGAGTTCATTGCGCCGGCCAAAAAAAGACCCCTCCAAAAGGAGGGGTCCGGTAAAACTCAGGCGTAACCTTGCGATTACTGCGAGCCGGCCTTGCAGACCTGCGGCAGATACTTGCCCGAAATGGAGGAAGAATCCTGCGTGCCGTCCGCCAGGCACTGCCACGTGATGGTGCCGCCATTGTTCGTGCTTGCAAAGGTGACGACCTTGGTCGCCAGCGGCGTCGACACCGAGCCCGCGGCCTTAAATTTGACTTCGATCAGGCAGGTGGTGGTTGCTGCCGACTTCAGGTCGACCTGGGAGACGTACTTGCCGACATAGGCAGTATTCGTCTGGAACCCGGTGGTGGTGTTGCTCGGGCACCCGCCGGTCTGGTTGAACCATTCTACGATCGGCGTCTTCAGACCATCAGCCACAGTCTGCGATTCCGAGAACTGCGACTTGGTGATGTAGTTCTGGTACTGCGGGATGGCGATGGCGGCCAGGATCGCGATGATCGCCACGACGATCATCAATTCGATCAGGGTGAAGCCCTTCTGCACGTTCTTCATGGTGGTTCCTCTGTTTTTGGTTAGCTAACCGGTAATGCCCCCTGAGCCCCGGTCCCGATTCCCCCTAGGCGGGAACGGACCCCCTTACTGCGGCCTGGAACGACCAGGAAGCTCGCGGCAATTGCAGCACGTTGTGTGCCACGCATGCCGTTTGGCAGGTCCCCGCTTTGGGGCGGGTGTGTGGATTGTGCATAGGGTCACGAGACGCGGCAACCTGATTGGCCCGCTGTTTTTGCAGGATTGTCGAGCCGGTCTCGGTGCGGTGATGGCCTATGCTGAGACAGGGCACAAAGTGACGCAGCGCGTCAGTGAAATAGTGAGACGGCTGTCTCAAAGTGCTCTGGATGGTCACATCCATGGGACTTTGACCGCTGACGTGGCGCCTGTTTTCGGGCTTCGCCGACACCTGCAAGTCGCCATCGACATCCTGGCGACACCCGTGGCTAGCACATCCTGCCTGATGGCCATGCCGCACCAAGCCTTGCCTCAGACCCCCGCCGACTCGTAACGTCAGCGCTTTCGCAACACCCAGGAACCCCACCCATGAAACCCTTGTTTGTCGCGCTGGCGCTCGCGCTGGCCGGTACCTCCGCCATGGCGGCTGAGGTCGAAAACCACGGCTCCCACCCCTTCAACATCCGCGATCTGGTGATGATGGATCGCGTTGGCGATCCGCAGCTGTCCCCGGATGGCCGCCAGGCGCTGTACACCGTGCGCGCCACCGACTACGCCGCGAACAAGGGCGTGACCTCGATCTATGTGCTCGACGTGGCCAAAGGCGGTGCGCCGGTCAAGCTGGTGGAGAAGGCTTCCTCGCCGCGTTGGGCGCCCGACGGTTCGGCTATCTATTACGTTGCCGAGAAGGATGGCGTCTCGCAGTTGTGGCGTCGCCCGCTGGGTGCAACGGCCACGGCATCGCAGGTGACGCATGCACCGATCGATGTCGATGGCTATAAGCTTTCACCCGATGGCAAGAAAGTGTTGCTGACGTTTGGTGTGTTCACCGATTGCGTCGATCTGGCCTGCACCAAGGAGCGTCTGGACGGCCGCGCCAAGGACAAGGCCTCCGGTACGGTCTACGACAAACTCTTCGTGCGTCATTGGGATACGTGGGCCGACGGTCGCCGCGCGCAGCTTTACATCGCGGACCTCGATCAGCCTGCAGCGCAACCCGTGCTTCTGACGCGAGGCATCGATGGCGACGTCCCGAGCAAGCCATTCGGTGACGACGGCGAGTTCAGCTTCTCGCCCGATGGCAGGACCGTGTATTTCGATGTGCGCGTCGCGGGCAACAGCGAGCCGTGGTCGACCAATTTCCACGTCTACAGCGTGCCGGCCGATGGCTCGGCGGCACCGCGCAACCTGACCCCTGAAAATCAGGCGTGGGATGCGTTCCCGGTGCCCTCGCCGGATGGCAAGACGCTGTACTACCTTGCCATGAAGACGCCGGCATCCGAGTCGGATCGCTTCCGCATCATGGCGCTGGACCTGGCCAGCGGTCAGAAGCGCGAAGTGGCACCGAACTGGGACCGCTCGGCGGGCGGTATGCAGGTATCGGCCGATGGCAAGACGCTCTACGTCACCGCAGACGACAACGGACAGCACCCGCTGTTTGCCGTCGACGTGGCCAGCGGCAAAGCCACCACGCTCGTCACCAACGGCGAAGTGGGCGGCTATTCGCTGGGCAAATCGTCGCTACTCGTACAGCGCGATGACCTGAAGCGTTCGGCGGATCTCTATACCGCCGACCTGCAGGGCAAGGGCCTCAAGCAGGTCACGCATTACAACGCCGAGCAGCTCAAGAAGGCGCAGATGGGCGAGCCGGAGTTCTTTACCTTCAAGGGTTGGAACAACGAAACGGTGCAGGGCTATGTGGTGAAGCCGGTGGGCTACAAGGCCGGCAAGAAATATCCGGTGGCCTTCATTATCCACGGCGGCCCGCAGGGTGCGATGAACAACAGCTGGAGCTATCGCTGGAACCCGCAGACGTACGCAGGCCAGGGCTTCGCGGTGGTCACCATCAACTTCCACGGTTCCACCGGCTACGGTCAGGCATTCACCGATTCGATCTCGGGAGACTGGGGTGGCAAGCCGCTGGAAGACCTCAAGGCGGGCTGGAGCGCTGCACTGTCCAAGTACAGCTTCCTCGACGGCGATCGCGCTTGCGCGCTGGGCGCCAGCTACGGCGGCTACATGATCTACTGGATCGCCGGTGTGTGGAACCAGCCCTGGAAGTGCCTGGTGGATCACGACGGCGTGTTCGACGCCCGCGCCATGTACTACGACACCGAAGAGCTCTGGTTCGAAGAGCGCGAGAACGGTGGCACGCAGTACGAGCACCCGGAAAACTACGAGAAGTTCAACCCGGTCAACCACGTCAAGGATTGGCGCGTGCCGATGCTGGTCGTGCATTCGGCCAAGGACTTCCGCATTCCGGACACGCAAGGCCTGGGTGCCTTCACGGCGCTGCAGCGTCGCGGCATTCCGAGCAAGCTGCTGCACTTCCCGGACGAGAACCATTGGGTGCTCAAGCCGCAGAACAGCGTGCAGTGGCATGAAACGGTCAATGCGTGGCTGAAGCAGTGGACGGCCACGGATGCGTCCGCACCCGCCAGCAAGTGATGGCTGAGTTTCAGATGTAAAAACGGCGGCCTCCGGGCCGCCGTTTTCTTTTGCGCGTGAGCGGAAGTAAACCGCCGATCAGAGCCAGCGGTTGCGCTTGAGGATGAAGTAGATCGTGGTCACGATGGCAAGCACCAGACCGATGATCATGGGATACGCCCAGGGCTTACTGAGCTCGGGCATATGCGCGAAGTTCATGCCGTACCAGCTGGTGATCAGCGTGGGGGCGGCGAGCATGGCAGCGTAACCGGCGAGGCGCTTCATCACCTCGTTCTGGCCGAAGGTCACCAGCGACAAGTTCACGTTGATGGCTGCCGCGAGCATTTCGCGCATCGCGCTGATCGATTCGTTGACGCGGAACACGTGGTCGTAGACGTCGCGGAAATAGGCGCGCAGTTCGTCGGGAATGAGTTGCGGATGCTGGCGCACGAGCTGGCTGATGATGTCCTGCATCGGCGCCACGGCGAGGCGTAGTGTCATCAGGTCGCGCTGCATGTCGTACAGGCGGCGGATCGTGCTGCGCCTGAAGGTGTCGGAGAAGATGTCCTTCTCCAGCTCCTGCAGCTCCTCGCGGAAGTCGCGCACGATGGGCAACAGGTTGTCGACGATGAAGTCGAGGACGCCGTACAGGCCATACGCCGGACCGAGCGCGAGCAGATCCGGGGTGTGCTCGCAGTTGCGGCGAGCTGGCGCGTAGGAAAGCGAGGCGCCGTGGCGAACGGTGACCAGATACCGCGGTCCCAGGAACACGTGGGTTTCGCCGAATGCGATATGCCCGTTGACCACCTGTGCGGTTTGCACCACCACGAACAGCGAATCGCCGTAGGTTTCGATCTTGGTGCGCTGGTGCGCCGCCTGGGCGTCCTCGATCGCAAGATCGTGCAGGTCGAACTCTTCCTGCAGCTTGTGCAATAGCGCCTCGTCGGGCTCATGCAGCCCAACCCACACGAAGGTGTCGGGCTGCTTCAGCACTTCACTGATGTCATCGACGCCGATGTCGCCAATGCGTTGCCCATCGAAGCGATAGGCGACGCAGTTCACGACCATGGAGGTCGTGGGGACGTGCGATTGCGCGGAAATTATGGGAGATGAGGGCATGATGTCCATGATGTCCCTTGCGCAAGCTCAAGCGCAATTCAAAGTGTGGATGGCTTTGGCACAAATGCCTGCCCCTCGCTACTATTCGAGATTATAGGGGACTGGGGAAGGCGATTTCATGAAGTCGGACGAGTATCGGCTGGGACATCGCAGCGATATTGAAGGGCTGCGCGCGGTGGCGGTGCTGCTGGTCATCGGGGCGCACGCTGGCGTGCCCTGGCTCTCTGGCGGTTTCGTCGGAGTGGACGTGTTTTTTGTCCTGTCCGGTTTTCTGATCACTGGCTTGTTGTTGTGTGAGTTGTCTGGCACCGCGCGCATCGATTTCGCACGCTTCTATCTCCGGCGACTTCGGCGGCTCATGCCGGCTTTGATACTGATGGTCGTTCTTGTGTCGCTGGGGGCGGTAGTCCTGCTGGGGCCAGCCGAGCAGGTGGTGCAGGCAGACACTGCAGCTCTGGCCACGCTATGGCTTAGCAATGTTTCGTTTGCGCTGACGCAGATCGATTACTTTGGGCCGGTCGCTGATACCAACCTCTTTCTGCACACTTGGTCGCTCGGCGTGGAAGAGCAGTTTTACCTAGTGTGGCCGGCGCTGCTTCTCTGGTCCTTGGGCCGACGGCGCGATGGGTTGCCTGCGGCAAGGCTCAAGTTTGTCATGCTGGCGATTTTTGCGCTGAGTTTGGCCGCAAGCATTCTTTTGACGCCGCGATCTCCGCAGATCGCCTTCTATATGATGCCGGTGCGCGCCTGGGAGTTCGCTGCGGGTGCGCTGATCTGGCTCTATTTCGGAAACAGGCGCAGCGGCGCGGTTATGCTCGGGCAGGCCAAAGGCGCCACGGCAATCGATGTAATGGGTTGGCTTGGTCTTTTGATGATCGTGGGGGCCGCGATTGCCTATGGTGCCAAGATGTCGTATCCGGGGTGGCGCGCCGTGCTTCCGGTGTTCGGAACGACTGCCGTAATCGCGGCCGGGTGGAATGACAGCTCACGCGGTGTGTCCCTTTTGCTGTCCACGTCGTGGCTGCAGGCGATAGGCCGCGTTTCCTATTCATGGTATCTGTGGCATTGGCCGATCCTAGTGCTGGGCTACGCCGTGTCGGGTAGTCGTGAGCCATGGGTGCGCATTGCGGAAGTCGTGATTTCCCTGGCCTTTGCAGTTGTCTCTTATCGGCTTGTCGAATCGCCTGTTCGCAAGCAGGGCTTTTGGCTTGCTCGTCGCCGTTTCACCACGGTCGTTGCTCTTGGCATCACGGTGGCGATCTATTGTTTGTCCATGCAATGGTCGGTGACTGCTACAGAACAAAATCAGAGCCCCCTTTTTAGGCGCTACACCGGCGCGCATTTTGATGTGCCAGTTATCTATGCCAAGGGTTGCGACGATTCATTTCACAGCGAACGGGTGATGCCATGCGTTTTTGGCCCAGAGACTGCTGCGCATACGCTTGTACTTTTTGGGGACAGCATAGCCGGGCAATGGTTTCCCACGTTTCTGCAGATATCCTCAAAACTGGGCTGGCGATTGGTCGTGATCACGAAATCTGCTTGCCCGATGGCCGACGAGCCGTTCTTCTATACGCGCATTCGTCGCGAATATACGGAATGTTCATCGTGGCGACAGCAAGCCCTGAAGTATGTGGCGTCGATACACCCCGACGCCGTTGTTCTCAGTACGTCCGCTGATTATGAATTCTCCCAAGAACAATGGCTCGAGGGCGCGGCACGCATGCTTGGTGCATTGAGCGCGCAAGTGGGAAAGATCTACCTCTTGCGAAGTACCCCGCGACCGGGCTTCGATGGTCCGAGCTGTCTTGCCGCGTACGCACAGAGACCGCTGTGGCTTGGCCATGCGCCGCACTGCCAGGCAGTTATTGGCAGCGATTACGATTTCCAGGTCTATGCGCTGTTGAGTAGGGTCGCTGCGAAGTATTCGAACGTCCAAACCATCGATATGAATGACGCGATTTGCCCGAACCAACTATGCCGCGCCGAACTTCATGATCAAGTGGTATTCCGTGATAGCCAACATCTCACAGCGAGCTTTGCACGGTTCCTTTCGCCGGAGATGTTGCGCAGGCTTGCTCTCTGATAGAGAGTGGCTCAGAGCTAGCGCCCTATTACTTTACGCACGCCCTGTCAGGTTGTGGACGAAGTTCGTACGAAGCTTTGCGCATGCACCACGCCATCACGAGCCAGATCGGCAGCGCCAACAGCAGCCACGGCTGGTTCTGCTGCGCCACGCCAGGCAGCAGGTGCAGCAAGCAGGCGATGAGGACGGCGAGCAGTTGCAGCGCGATCAGGCCGGTGGCGAAGCGGGACGCGGGCAAGCGCTTGCGTGACCGCCACAGCGCGGGCAGCAGGAAGAAGGCGAGGGGATTGAACAGCAGCAGGTTGACGTTGCCCCATGCCGAGTGATGCGTGGTGAGTGTCCACAGGATCAGCAGGGTGACGCCAACAAGGCCTGCGAGGACCAGATACAGCGAGCCCAGCAGCGCGTAAAGCAGGGGTGCAAAGCGATACGTGGCGAGCAAGAGAAAGGCGAAGAGCAGGCCGGCCAACGCCAGGGGCAGACGAAGATCCGGTGCCGTTGCAGGCGGCGCATCGAGGCGATTGGGCGACAGCAGCTGTTCGTCCAGCACCAGCGGTTGCG
The DNA here is from genome assembly GCF_049913195.1 of Dyella kyungheensis. GTDB lineage: Bacteria > Pseudomonadota > Gammaproteobacteria > Xanthomonadales > Rhodanobacteraceae > Dyella > Dyella kyungheensis. The sequence continues at coordinate 1,264,446 of NZ_CP183983.1, forward strand.
CGCGGCCTTCCGCGTTGTTCACCGTGACATGGTTGATTTCCCGCTGCAGCTCCATCGGCAGGAACGCTTCCTGCCATGCGTTCATCGGCTGGTCGGCGTAGGGGCCAAGGCCAAGGTCGAGAATCAGCATCAGCCATGCCTGTTGACTCATCAGGCGAGCCGTTTGCTGGCGATACGTCATGCCGCCGGGGCGCGCTTCGAGCTGCGGCTTAAGGGTGCCGCCGAGTGCTTTGTCGAGTGCGTCGCGCACGCGGGTGGCGCAGTTGCGTACGTAGTAGTCGTAGTCGTAGCGCGCGTTTTCGGGCTGCAGGTTCCACAGCAGGTAGTCGCGCATGTCCGCGGCCTGGGCCGCGGTGAAGGCGAGGCGCTGGCGCGTTACCGAGCGGCCGACTTCGGTGTAGTAGTGCTGGTCGACGTCGGACGGCGCGGCGTCCATCAGGTAGTGCATCTGGCCGCGGGCGAAATTCAGCAGGAAGCCGCTTTCGTCGAAGTCGAACACGCCGTAGTTGAAGGTGACGGCTTCGCCGCTCACCGTGTCGCGCAGCTCGATGGCGTCGTGACCGAAGCGCTCCCAGTAGGTATCGCCGGGCCCATAGGTGATCAGCGACACTTCGAGGTTGCTGCCCGGCGCATTGGCTACGCCGGCGCTCGCCAGCGCCGGCCAGAACAGCACGCAGCAAAGCAACAGGCTGGCGACAAAGCGGCCAAGGCGCACCGGCGCCGGCGTCCTGCCTTGAGGATGCACGTTCAGTTTTCCTGGCGGGTCACGCGGAACGCCTGCACGCGGCGGTCGTCCGCTTCGGTGACGTGGAACAGGTAGTCGCCGATCACGATTTCCTCGCCCACTTCCGGCAGATGGCCGAACTCGGAGGTGCACATGCCGCCTACCGTGTCGAACTCCTCGTCGGAGAAGTTGGCGCCCGTCTGCTCGTTGAAATCGGCGATCGGGGTCAGCGCGCTGACCACCCAGTCGCCGCCCGATTGCTCGTGCATCAGCGTGGGTTCTTCCTCATCGTCGTGCTCGTCGTCGATCTCGCCGACGATCTGTTCGAGCACGTCCTCGATGGTGATCAGGCCGGCGACGCCGCCGTATTCGTCAACGACCAGCGCCATGTGGTTGCGCGTGTGGCGGAACTCCGCCAGCAGCACATTCAGGCGCATGGATTCGGGAATGAGCACCGCCGGGCGCAGCACGCTGGCGATGTCGAAATGATCGCCATTGCCCACGAAACGCAGCAGATCCTTGGCGAGCAGGATGCCGAGGATGTCGTCCTTGTCTTCGCCGTGCACGGGGAAGCGCGAGTGGCCCGATTCGACCACGGTCTCGAGGATGTCTTTCAGGGGGGCTTCGGCCGAGAGCATCACGATCTGCGCGCGCGGGATCATGACGTCGTCCACGCTCAGCTCGGTGACCTTGATCGCACCCTCGACCATGGTCAGGGTGTCGATGGACATCAGGCCGTTGGCCTGGGCGGTGCGCAGCTCGTCGATGAGCTCCTTGCGGTTGCGCGGCTCGCCAGAAAACATGTGGCCCAGTCGATCCCACCAACTGCGGTGAGCCGGGCCGCTGGTACTGCCAGGGTCCTCGTTCATTACTCGTGCGGATGCTGCCCAAGGTCGGGCGGAATGGCCAGTCTAACGGAAAATTCGTGACGATTCAGGAACAAGGCGTAGGGCGACAGGGGCGCCGATACAGCAAGGGCGGCTCCGTCCGTACCGTGAGCAGCCTTGGATTCAGCGGGCGCTGGCCGTGGCCGACGGCTGCGACGGCGCCCTGGCGACCCCGGCCGTCTGGCCGCGGCCGCCATTCCAGCCGCCGCCCAGGGCCTTGTATAGGTTGACCTGGTTCACCGCCTGGTCGAGTTCCAGGCCGACCAGTTTTTGCTGGGCGGCATACAGCGAACGCTGGGCGTCCTGGGTGGCGATGTAGTCGTCCATGCCTTCCTTGAAGCGGACCTGCGAGATGCCGTAGACGCGTTGCGACTGGTCGACCAGCTCCTGCTGGGCCTTGAGCTCGGGCACGATGTGGTCGCGCACGGCCAGCGCGTCGGCTACCTCGCGGAAGGCCTGCTGCACGGTGCCCTCGTAGGCGGCCGTGGCGCCGGTGTAGCGGGCCTTGCTGGCGGAGAGCTCGTTCTTGTTCTTGCCCCAGTCCAGCAGCGGCATGGTGGCCGAAGCACCGGCGTTCCATGCCAGCGAGCCGGCCGAGAACAGGTTGGAGAGGCCGCCGCTCAACGCGCCGAGCGCAGCGGTGAGCGCGATGTTCGGGAAGAAGGCGGCACGGGCGCGGCCGATGTCGGCGTTGGCCGCGCGCAGGCGGTCCTCGGCAGCGACGATGTCGGGACGGCGATCGAGCAGGGACGAGGGGAGTCCCGCCGGCACATCGGTCAACAGCGGTGCCTGCCACTGGCTCGGGGTGCCGTAGCCCGCCGGCAGCGGCTGGCCGATCAGCACCGTTATGCCGTTGATGTCCTTGGCGATGCGGGTCTGCACGTCTTCGACGTCCACCTGGGCGGCGCTTACCTGGGTTTGCGATCGGCGCATGTCGAACTCCGACACGCCGCCGTCCCTGAAAGCCTTCTGCATCACCTGCGCGTGTTGCTGCTGCGCGGCGAGCGTCTGCTGGGCCAGTTGCAGCAGTGCACGATCCGCATTCAGCGACAGATAGGCGTTGGCCACTTCGCCGATCACGGCGATGCGGGCGGCCTGGTAATCGGCGGCGCTGGCCTCGGCCAGCTTGCCCGACTCGTGTGCAATGGCGCGCTGGTGACCGAAGAAATCGAGTTCGTAATTGGTCATGCCGGCCTGCGCCTGGAAGGTATTGAACGAGGCGGCGGTGGTTCGGTTGTTCTGGATCGGGCCCAGCAGTCCGTTGCTCGGTTGTTGGGTCATTCCCGGCAAACGCTGGCGTCCGGCGTAACCCTGCAGATCGATTTCGGGAAACAGATTCGCTCGCGCCACACCATAGCCCGCACGCGCCTCGGCCATGTTGGCGGCAGCGATGCGCAGGTCGCGGTTGTTGTCCAGCGCAATCTCGATCAGGCGTTGCAGCGCCTGGTCCTTGAAGAAGTCACGCCATTCCAGTTCGGGCATTGCAGGCGCGGGTGCGGCCGTGGTCGAGGCCTGGGTGGTTCTCGCCTGTTCGGGATAGCGGTTGGGTACCGGCATGCTCGGGCGCTGATAGGTCGGTTCCATCGTGCAGGCGGCAAGCAGGCAGGTGGTAAGAGACGCAGCGACAATCAAGGGCTTCATGGCTAGCTCCGGAATCAGCGCGAAGAAAAAGGCAGGCCGGCGAGACGGGCCAGGCGAAGGAAGGCACGCAGCGGCCGCGCCTTGGTGGCAACGTTGTGCGGTGTGTGGCTGAAGATCAGTTCGATGAGTCGATGCCGCAATGTTTCATTGGTTTCGAAGTGCACGCACAGGCGGCGCCTGCTGTGGCGGGCGACCCGTGCCGGCACCCAGCCCACCTCGGGAACCAGCACGCGCAGCCGTTCGCCACGTGCGGGCATGCCGGGGCCGCGGCGCAGGGCGGCACCACTGAGTGAGATATCGATGAATTGGCTGGTTTCCTCCCGCGCACCCACCCGCCAGCGTGTGCCGCGGTGGAACGGAAAGCGCTCTTCCTGGCGCAGTCGCGGAAGATCCACGCAGGCCATGATGGCGGCCAGGTTGAGCACCAGGGCAATCAGCGTCCAGCCGAGGTTGAACACGGTGCCGGCGCTCATGTCGGCATTCATGATGGTGTTCGCCGCACCGGCCTGGAGCAGCAGCATCAGCGCGATGAAGAAGCCGGCGAGCCGCCAGTGCACCACGACCTTGCTGCGATCCAGCCCTTTGGCGGTGACCTTGAACGGACGTCCAAACGGACGGATGCAGGCCGAGATGATGGTTCGGGTCACGGCGTAGGCCGCCACCAGCTGGGTCACCTCGGTGAAGATCGGCAGCGTCTTGCGTTCGGTGATCCACGGGCCGTAGAACCAGAAGCCGATCAGTGCCGGCAGGCCGTAATACAGGAATCGCTCCGGCGAGGTGTAGAACGCGGCGATGCCGAAGTACCAGTACAGCACCGGTGCCACCAGCATCATCAGCAGGAACGGCTTGCCGATCCAGTGCAGCATGCCGTGGATGTAATGCAGGCGGTCGATCAATCGGTAGCCCGAGCCACGCAAGGGGCCATCCTTGAGCAACGCCACCTGCATGGTGCCCAGGCACCAGCGGCCGCGCTGGTTGATGTATTCCACCAGCCCTTCGGCGGAAAGCCCCACGGAAAGACGCTCGTTGAGCCATCGCGTGATGTGGCCGCCTTTGCGCAACAGGTAGGTGGTGTGGATGTCTTCGCACACGCTGTCGGTGGGGAAGCCGCCGGCGTCGGTGATCGCCTTGCGCGAAATCACGAACGACGTGCCTACGCAGAATGCCGAGTCCCACGCGTCGCGCGACGGCTGGAACACGTCGAAGAACACGCGTTGCTCGTCCACCCAGCTGTCGGTCGCACCCAGATTGTGCTGGATCGGATCGGCGTTGTAGTAGAACTGTGGCGTCTGCACCAGCGCCACCTCGGGGTCGGCGAACAGGCCGAGCACGCGATAGAGGATGTTTTTCTGCGCCGCGAAATCGGCGTCCAGCACCAGGATGTAGGGCGCATTGGTGTGGCCGGCGGAGAGCCGCAGGCCGTTGTTGAGGTTGCCGGCCTTGGCATGGCGGTTGTCGGGTCGGCGGGTGTAGTTCACGCCCAGCTCGGCGCAGCGGTCGCGCAGCCAGTCGCGGCGCGTATCGTCCAGTACCCAAACGGCGACATGGGGATAGTCGATCGCCTTGGCGGCAACGATGGTCTTCTCCAGGATCTGCCAGTCCTCGTTGTAGGTGGCGATGAAGACGTCCACCGCGGGCACATTGGCACCGGCCGCGCGCAGGCGGACTTCGCCGGCATCGGCCTGCGGGCGGTTGTCGCGTCGACGCACCATCACCGCGATGGCCGCCAGCGTGTACACGATGGAGACCATCTCGAAGGCATAGAACACGTACGACCACACGCTGGCGAGGCCGTGGGTGGGATCGGGCAGCGTGTCGGCCGTACGCCAGAGCGCGTAACGCAGCAGCAATCCGCCGGACAACAGGCCGAACAGCAGGCGGTCAAACTGGCGATGCGGATTGGCAAAGCGCGCCATTCCCGCGCCGAGGAGCAAGGTAAGCCCGATCACTTCGAGCATGGACATGTCGTCGAAGGGAAAGCTCATGGCGTCTGCTCCGCGTGGGCAATCGCGTGACCCACGAAGGGATTCCAGCCTTTGGCGGCCAAGGCAGCCCAGGCGGTCGCGCCAAGATGAGGCTGGTGGTAGTAGAAAAAGTCGGCGTAGGTGGAGGTTGGGCCGATCGCAAAGTCGGTGGCGATGCGCGGCTGCGGCGTGGCGTAGAGCATGCCGCCGCTGCTGCGCTGTGCAGCGAGCACCTGCCACAGCGCATCAGGCACGGTCTTTCCGCTCGCCTGCAGTGTCGTGGCGACCTGCGCCGTTCCCTCGGTCCACACGCCGTCTGGCTGGCGGCGATAGCCGTAGCCGTCGCCGCTTCGATGTTGCGAGTCGACCCAGGACCACACCTGATTCCAGTCGGAGGGGTGCGGATCGAAAGCGAGCAGCGGCCATACCTGTGCGTCGAGCCCGGATTTGTCGCGGGAAAGCGTCTTGCCGTCGTCCAGCGTGCCCACGAAAAAGCGGTGCTGGGCCGGGTCCCACATCGACCTCACGAAGTCTCCCGCCAGCTTGGCCTGTTGCGTCAACGCGGCGTCGCCGGCCTCGCGTCCGGCCCATGTCGCGGCCGCATAGACGTCCAGATTGTGTTCCGTGGCCTTCCAGTGCTGTGGGCGTTGGGCGTTGTCGTAACCGAACACGCCACCCTCGTAAGCGGCGGGCGCCTTGCCCAATGTGTGAGCCTGTATCCAGCGCAGCTGGGCCACGGCGGCATCCAGGTATCGCCGGTCGTGGCTGCTGTCATGGACGGTGAGCAACAACAGGGCTGCCCATGCGGCGTTACCGGTGGCCGTGCCGACCTGATAAGGATCCTGGCTCCAGTAGTTGCCCTTGCTCTCCCAATAGCCAGGCAATTCAACTTTGTCGTCTGCGATCGCGCCGCTGCGATAGGCGTTGCGAAGACGGCCATCGTTGAAGCTGGGGTCGTGCGACGCAGCGATCAGCAGCGCATCGGCGATGCGCCTGGCTTGCGCGGCGTCGCCGCAAGCCGTGAGCGCGATGCCGGCCAGTGCGTTGTCGTAGACGAACGCCACGTTCTCCAGCGCTCTCACCGATCCGGGCTGCAGATTCGGATAGCTGGACAACAGCATGGGACCTTGCCCGGGAATGGCCGTGGCGGCCGAGCGCAGCGCGGAGCAGGTGCCATCGGCAAGCTGCTGCCGGGTCGTGTCGGTGGACAGCGCGGACCCGGAAGCCATCATGGCCAGAAGCAGTGCGATGCTGGGGAAGTAACGTCGTCGTACGAACATGCAGACCTCCATCATGCGATCAGCGCAAGCTCGCCGTGACGCTTCGGCCCGGAGTGCACGGCGGCATGCCAGCGTTGGCGCCGTCTTGCGTATCCCACTGCGCGAGCGCATAGACCGAGCCGTCTTCGGCATAGGGGAAGGGAGCGCTGTAGCCGTTCTGCAGCGCTTCGTTCGCGGTGGGCAGAATTTGCGAGATATGCGCGTCGTGCGACCGACCCGAGGGTTCGATCTGCACGCGCAACCTCGTGCCCACGTTCAGTCGTCCAGCCATCCTGGCCGGGAATACGGCAACCACGTCGGTCTTGCTGCAATCGGAGGCGCGTACCAAGGTTGCTCCCGCCGTCACCTGGGTGCCGACGGGCGCCACGATGTCCTGCGCCGCGCCGTTGCCGAACGCCTTCACCGCGTAATCGGAGAGCGTCTGCACGCGATCCTGTTCGTGGGTGACCAGGTTGTTGAGATCGCTCATTTGCTTGTTCAGCGCATCCAGCTGGGCCTGCTCGCCGGTAATGCTGCTTTGCAGGTCGGCGCGCCGCTGCGAAAGCTGGCTCAGCTGGTCGTTGCTGCTCTGTCCCGAGGCCACATAGATGCCCCGCTGGGCGGCGGCGATGCTGGCGCCCATGCCGTCGGCGCTCTTGTCCAGCGCATCGGCTTCGTTGCGGGCGGCGTCCGCCTCGGCACGCGCTGCCGATACGGTAGCTGCACTCACCGCGCCATCGCGCTGCAAGGTCATGGCGCGCTGGTACTTGGTGTCCAGCTCCTCCAGCTTGGCCGAGGCCGCGTCCTGCTGGGCCTGCAGCGACGCATAGGTGTTCTTTAGCTGAGACACATTGGCGTTCTGGTACTGATCGTACTGATGGTTGACGTATTCGAGCATGCGCCGATCCGCCTGGATGCGATGATCGAGGTCATCCAGACGGCTCTGCAGATCGAGTCGCTGCGTCAGCAAGGTGGTCAGCGAATCGCGCGCCACGGTGTTGTTCTTGATGACGGCAATCGTCTGGCCCGGCTCGATGGACTGTCCGATCTGCGCATGCAGTTCGCTGACGGTGCCGCTGATGGGCGTGGTGATCAGCATGGCGGGAGCATTGAGCACGGCACGCGTGGCGCGGTTGGACAGCCAGGGCTCAAGCAGCGTGGAAAGCAGCAGCCACGCGATGAATCCCAACAACCCATAGCCAGCCAGGCGAGGCACGATCGCGAGCGGCGACTTGCGTGCGGGGGCCAGTTCCCGGGATGGCGCAGCAGCGGTGTGGGGAAAGCGTTCGGTGGGCAGAAGGTCGGTCTTCAAAACAGTCGCCTTTAGAAATAGACGTCGCGCAGACGCCTGCGCCCGTGCGCCGAAGCGGGGCGGAAATAGGCACATCTCGTGGAGATGGCGGCCAGTGAATTGAAGTCCGGAGGATGGGTGGCTTACGTGCCGCGACGTCGAATGACGTTCCTCGTTGATGCGATGCGTCAGTTACCGGACCCGCCAAGGAATAGTGCGTTGGCGATGAACCTCGCCTGTCTTCGTCCCGGAAAACGCTCAGGAACAGTTAGATATCAGTTCAAAAAATGAATAGGCATCGCTCGCGCAGAACGCGCGAGTGACATCAAGCTGTCGCATTGCAGCAGCGTATGAGATGAGGGGATGACAGCGATCAACAAGTTGCGCGCTGTTTTTCGCGTGCTGGTTTTGGTGTGCGTGCGCTTGTCACGCAAAAGCTTGCGAAGTGGATGGCGCCGTCAGTCGTCGCTGTCGTCGGCAGCGTACGGATCATCGATGCCAAGTCCAGCCAGAATGCGCGTTTCGAGCGCTTCCATCTGTTCGGCGTCGCGGTCATCGATGTGGTCGTATCCGATGAGGTGAAGCACGCCATGCACCGTCATATGCGCCCAGTGGTGGCGCGATGGTTTGCCTTGCTCGGCCGCTTCGCGTGCCACCACGGGTGCGCAGATCACGAGGTCGCCGATAAGCGGCAGGTTGACGCCGGGTGGAAGCTCGACCGGAAAGGACAGTACGTTGGTCGCATAGTCCTTGCCGCGGTAGTCGCGATTGAGCGTACGACCTTCCTTCGCATCGACGATGCGAATGGAGAGTTCGGCAGCCTTGCGGCGCTTCGCGCCACGAAGGGCAGCCTCGACCCAGCGACGGAAACTTGCCGCGGCCGGCACGCCTTTGCGCGACGCACCGTAGCCCACCGAAAGCGTCACGGGCGCACTCATCGCGGCGGCTCGTCCGACGCCTGCTCGAACGCTTCGTACGCGCGCACGATCTTCGCCACCAGCGGATGGCGCACCACGTCGCGCGAGGTGAAGAAAGTGAAGCTGATGCCGTCCACGCCGCGCAGCACTTCTACCGCATGGCGCAGACCCGAGCGCACGTGGCGGGGCAGGTCGACCTGGCTGACATCGCCGGTGATCACCGCCACCGAACCGAAACCGATGCGGGTCAGGAACATCTTCATCTGCTCGACCGTGGTGTTCTGCGCTTCATCGAGAATCACGTACGAGTCGTTGAGCGTGCGTCCGCGCATGTAGGCCAGCGGCGCGATCTCGATCACGTTGCGCTCGATCAGCTTGGCCACCTTTTCGAAGCCCAGCATTTCGTACAGCGCGTCGTACAGCGGGCGCAGATACGGATCGACCTTCTGCGACAGATCGCCCGGCAGAAAGCCCAGCTTTTCGCCGGCTTCCACCGCGGGCCGAACCAGCAACAGGCGTTGCACGCGATTGGCTTCCAGCGCTTCGACCGCACTGGCCACCGCGAGGTAAGTCTTGCCGGTACCGGCCGGGCCCACGCCGAAGCTGATGTCATGCGTGGTGATGGCGTGCAGGTAGCGCGCCTGATTGGGGCCGCGTCCCTTGATCACGCCACGCTTCACCCGGATGGTGACCTCCTGCGTGCCGTCGGCATCGGCGACGATTGCCTCGATGCCCGATTCGGCCAGGTGCAGGTTGATCTTCGCGCCGTTGAGCGACTCGCTTTCGGTGACGCCGTAAAGCGCGCGCAGCACTTTTTCCGCCGCACGCGATGCGGCTTCTTCGCCGATCACCTGGAACAGCGCACCGCGATGGTTGATCTCCACGCCCAGGCGCAGTTCGATCTGGCGCAGATGTTCATCGAAGGGACCGCAGAGATTGGAGAGCCGGGCGTTGTCTTCCGGCTCGAGGGAAAAATCGCGTTGATGGAGGCCGTTGGTCATCGGTATGGGTCAGAGAGGGCGGTGCATCACGTAGACATCGGTCGGGCCATGGGCGGCGTGGCGGAATGCGCCCGGCACCTGACCGACGATGCGGAAACCGTGGCGCTGCCATAAGCGCACCGCGGAGGTATTGGTAGAGACCACAAAGTTGAACTGCATCGCAGTGAAGCCTGCGTCGCGGGCCCATGCCATCGAATGTTCGCACATGGCCGAAGCCACGCCCTGTCCGCGCACGGCATGGGAAACCATATAGCCCGCGTTGGCCACATGATCGCCCAGGCCCGGTTGGTTCGGCCGGAGCATGTAGCAACCCAGCACCAGTTTCTCGCGTTCGGCGACGAAGCAGCGCGTGGGTGGCGAAGTCCACCAGTCGCGCGCCTGCTCGAAGCTCAGGTCGGGCGGATAACTGTACGTGTCGCCCGCAGCCACCACGCTGCGGAACAGCGGCCAGACCAGGCCGAACTCGTCGGCGCCGATTTCGCGGATCGAGAGGGCTGCCGTCACGAGGCCAGCGCGACGTCTTCGTCAGCCAGCTTCACGCGGCCACGCAGCGAGTTGCTCATCGCCTCGGTGATCACCACGTCCACGAACTGGCCGATCATGCGGGTGCTGCCGGGGAAGTTCACGAAACGCATGTTCTCGGTGCGGCCGGTGACTTCGTTCGCGCTCTTGCGGCTGATCTTTTCCACCAGCACGCGCTGTACCGTGCCGACCATCGCTTCGTTGATCCGGCGCGCGTTGTCGTTGAGCTTGGCCTGCAGGCGCGTGAGGCGTGCATGCTTCTCTTCCTGCGAGGTGTCGTCGGCCAGATTGGCGGCCGGCGTGCCGGGGCGCGAGGAGAAGATGAAGGAGAAGCTCTGGTCGAAGCCCACATCGTCGATCAGCTTCATGGTCTTCTCGAAGTCTTCGTCGGTCTCGCCCGGGAAACCGACGATGAAGTCCGAGGAGATGCAGATGTCCGGACGCACCGCGCGCAGCTTGCGGATCTTCTGCTTGAACTCCAGCGCCGTGTAGCCGCGCTTCATCGCGGTGAGGATGCGATCCGAGCCGGCCTGCACGGGCAGGTGCAGGAAGTTGCACAGCTGCGGCACGTTGGCGTACGCCTCGATCAGCGAGTCGGAGAACTCCAGCGGATGCGAGGTGGTGAAGCGAATGCGGCCGATGCCTTCGATCTGCGCCAGTGCGTGGATCAGTACGGCGAGGTCGGCGGTGCCGCCGTCATGCGTGGGGCCGCGATAGGCGTTGACGTTCTGTCCCAGCAGGTTCACTTCGCGCACGCCTTGTGCAGCCAGCTGAGCCACTTCCACCAGCACGTCGTCGAACGGACGGCTGATTTCCTCGCCGCGGGTGTAGGGCACCACGCAGTACGAGCAGTACTTGGAGCAGCCTTCCATGATCGAGACGAACGCGGTCGGCCCTTCGGCGCGCGGCTCGGGCAAGCGGTCGAACTTCTCGATTTCGGGGAAGCTGATGTCCACCTGCGGCTTGCCGCTGGCGCGCTGCGCCTCGATCAATTGCGGCAGGCGATGCAGCGTCTGCGGACCGAACACCAGGTCCACATAGGGCGCGCGCTTGATGATGTCCTGGCCTTCCTGCGACGCCACGCAACCGCCCACGCCGATCAGCACGGGCTTGCCGCCGGCCTTGTGTTCCTTCCAGCGGCCGAGCTGGCTGAAGACCTTTTCCTGGGCCTTTTCGCGGATCGAGCAGGTATTGATCAGGATGACGTCCGCCTCGGCTTCGTCCTGGGTCAGTTCCAGACCATGCGAGGCCTTGAGCACGTCGGCCATCTTGGCCGAGTCGTACTCGTTCATCTGGCAGCCGTGGGTCTTGATGAAAAGCTTGCCGGTCATGGGTCTGGGTACCGTGATTCTGAAGGCGGCGCGAGGTTTGCCGAACCGCGCAGTTTACGCTCCCGGCGGCGCTGTCGCCACTGGAACCCGCGTGCCGGATCAATCACTTGCGCGCTGGCGGGGGCGGAAACAGGCACTGCCGCACGATTCGGCCTGCCACCGCTTGGCGGGCGGCCTGCGCAGAGGCAAACTGCAGCCTGGCCCGGCGCTTGCAACGCATTGACCGAGAAGAAAGAACGAGGGGGAGTGATGTCGCTGCTTGACCGTGATGAGGCCGCCGCCAAGGCTGGGCGGCCCGAGGGGAGTCCGTGAGCGGGCTGCCTTCATCGCGGCTGGGCGCGACGGCGATCCGGCGGCTGCTTGGCGTGGCTGCCCTGCTCGCGGGTCTACTGTCGCTGCCGGCGCATGCCGGCGCGCTCTACCGCTGCTCCGGTTCCTCGGGCGAGGTGGTTTTCAGCAGCAGCACGGCGGGCTACCAGGGTTGCAGCCGGATTGCCGGCGCGCCCGAGCCCGTTCGCAAAAAGCCCGCGCCCGCCGCACCTTCGCTGGCCACGGTGAAGGGTTCGGCGGAAACCTCGGCCAACAAGGTCGGGCCCACGCCCGTGCCGCAACCGCCTTCGGTGGCCTGGGTCGAGGATTCGGTGGTCACCAGCGCCCGAGTCGTTCCGCCCAAGCCGGCGGGCAAGCCGGGGCAATGGAGTTACAGCGAAGCAAGTCCAGCGCGTAGTGCCTCCGTTCCGGACAAGCCCGTGGCGGACGCCGATGGCGACGGCAGCCGCGTCTTGCGCGGCGCGGTCTATCGCGTGGTGCGCAAGGACGGCAGCGTGGAATACACCAACCTGCGTCCGGCGGGCGAGCAGGGCCACGCGGTCACCATGCTCTTCAGCTACATCGCCACCTGTGTCGCCTGCAACCTGCATTCGAACATCCGCTGGGATTCGGTGACGCTCAATCTCGGCGCCTATACCGACGTGATCCAGCTGGCGAGCCAGGAGTCGGGTGTCGACGAGGCGTTCCTGCGCGCCATCATCCATGCGGAAAGCGCGTTCAACCCGCGTGCGCTTTCCATCAAGGGCGCCCAGGGCCTGATGCAGCTGATGCCGGGTACGGCCAGCGACATGGGCGTGCGCGATGCATTCGATTCCGCGCAGAACATCCGTGGTGGCGCGCGTTATCTCGGCCTGTTGCTGCGCACGTTCAACGGCAACGAGCGGCTGGCAGCGGCGGCCTACAACGCGGGCCCCGGTTCGGTGCAGCGCTACAACGGCGTGCCGCCGTTCGCCGAAACGCAAGTTTATGTGGAACGCGTCGGCACGCTGCGCAAGCGATACGGTTTGGCCATCCATCCGGGTGGCGGCCGCTCGCCGGTGGCGGCGGCGGGGCTGTCAGCTATCCAGTGAGGCCGTGGGCGTGGTCGGCGGACGCTGCGCGAGAATGATTTCGGTGTGGAACGGCGCGCCGTTGCGCAGGCCCGACACTTCCACCTTGCTGCCCGGCTTGAGCGCGGCCTCGTGCTTGCGCAGATCGGCGGGATCGACAATGTCCTGCGAGCCGATGCGCAGCAGGATGTCGTGAGGCTGGATGCCAGCCGTCGCCGCCGGACCGCCGGGATAGATATCGGTGACCTGCGCCCCACGCGCGGCGGCGGGCAGGCCACTGTCGGCGGCGACGGGCACGAAGGTGTAATCGGCGCCCATCCATCCGCGCACCACATGTCCCGTATCGATGATCTGATCGAGCACGCGCTTGGCGCTGGCCACCGGAATGGCGAAGCTGATGCCTTCCGCGTTGGCGGCCTTGCCGATCAGCAAGGTGTTGATGCCCACCAGTTCGCCGTCGGTGTTGACCAGGGCGCCACCGGAGTTGCCGAGATTGATCGCCGCATCGGTCTGCACGAAATCCTCCGGACTCGAGCTGCTCAACTGGCGGCCGATCGCGCTGACGATGCCCATGGTCACGGTCTGGTTCAGGCCCAGCGGATTGCCGATGGCCAGCACCACGTCGCCGGTGCGGGTGGGGCGATGGTCGGCGATGTGGATCACCGGCAGGTTGCCGGCGTCGATCTTCAGCACCGCCAGGTCGGTCTCCACATCCGCGCCGACCAGGGTGGCCTTGGCCACACGCCCGTCGTAGAGCAGCACCTGGATGTCGTCGGCGTTGGCGATCACATGGTTGTTGGTGAGCACGTAGCCCTGCAGCACGATCACGCCCGAACCCAGGCTTTGTTCGCGCCGCTTGTACGCCGGGCCGGCAGGGCGCCCGCCGAACAGGCGCTGCAGCACCGGGTCGGTGTACATCTGCACGGCCTGCTCGGTGACCATCTTGTTGGCGTAGATGTTTACGACCGACGGTGCAGCCTTGGCCACGGCGTCTGCGTAAGAAATTGGGCCGCTCGTGCGAGTGGGTGCGGAAGCACTGCTCACCGAATCGGTGTTGGCGGTCGGCGCAACCCCGAAACGTTCCCTCAGCCGATGGCCGACATCGGGCCATGCGAGGCTGATGACGAAGGCAGCCGCCAGCCCGAGCACCACGAAGCGGGCGATGAATGCGAGCGTGCCAGCGGCATGTTTCATGTCGTAATGCGTTTCACGGCAAGGCGTTAGAGAGGGGTGTGCGCATGTGTCGCAGGCACGGCGGTTTTATTGTACGAGTCATGCCCTGACGCTACACTAACGCGATTTTGCGGGAGCCTGATTCTACTGGCGCTTGCGAAGCGGGTCGTCCCGGGGTTGCCCCGGTGCGCTGAGGTCCCGACAACGGAAGGCCTGTAGCTCTCGCTGCATGCTCATCGTGCTGGTGCCGCGCGTGCCTGCTGTTCTCTAAGGGGGAGTCTTAGGGGGAATTTTGGTTCGCAGCATGTAGTCTCTTGCTGCCGAATTTGATCGATGCGCTTGGCAAGCACCTGTGGAACTCATTAAGTTCCGCGTCTCAATGGCATGTAAGTACCGGAGAGCCTGATGGCGAACGAAGTCGTCGATCACGGCCGCCGCCGCTTCCTCACAGCGACCACGGCAGTGGTTGGTGGTGTGGGAGTCGTAACGGCAGTCGTGCCCTTCATCAAATCGTGGGAACCCAGTGCGCGGGCAAAATCCGCTGGTGCGCCGGTCACGATCGACATCAGCAAGATCGAAGAGGGCCAGCGGGTAACCTACCCGTGGCGCGGTCTACCGGTGTTTGTAGTCAACCGCACCAAGGCGCAGCTCGACGCGTTGCCCAGCCAGGATGCCCGCCTTGTCGACGCCAAGTCCGACAGCGGTTCGGCCGAGCAGCAGCCCAAGTACGCGCAGAACGAAACCCGCTCCATCAAGCCCGAGTGGCTGGTGCTGGTGGGCCTGTGCACGCACCTGGGTTGCGTCCCCGACTTCGTGCCGGTGATGAAGCCCGAGCCGTTCGATCCGGATTGGAAGGGTGGCTTCTACTGCCCCTGCCATAAGTCACGCTATGACATGTCCGGTCGCGTCTACCAGGGCGTGCCGGCACCGAAGAACCTGCTCGTGCCGCCGTACCATTTCATGGACGACACGCACATCCAGATTGGCGTGGATCCGAAGGAGGCCGGCTGATGGCCAACGTATTCACGCGTATCGGCGATTGGGTCAATGAGCGTGCGCCGGGCCTGATGCCCACGTACCGCAAGCACATGACCGAGTACTACGCGCCAAAGAATTTCAATCTTTGGTACTACTTCGGTTCGCTCGCGCTGGTGGTGCTGGTCAACCAGATCGTCACCGGCATCTTCCTCACCATGAACTACAAGACGAGTGCGGCGGAAGCCTTCAACTCGGTCGAGTACATCATGCGTGACGTGGAGTGGGGCTGGCTGATCCGCTACATGCACTCCACCGGCGCCTCGCTGTTCTTCGTGGTGGTGTTCCTGCACATGTTCCGCGGCCTGATGTACGGCTCGTACCAGAAGCCGCGCGAACTGGTCTGGCTGCTGGGCATGCTGATCTTCCTGGCGCTGATGGCCGAAGCCTTCATGGGCTACGTGTTGCCGTGGGGCAACATGTCGTTCTGGGGCGCCAAGGTGATCATCTCGCTGTTCGGCACGATTCCGGTGATCGGCGGTTCGCTGGTCGAATGGATCATGGGCGACTACCTGCCGGCGGATGCCACGCTCAACCGCTTCTTCGCGCTGCACGTCATCGCCTTGCCGCTGGTGCTGTTGCTGCTGGTGGTGCTGCATCTGGCCGCGCTGCACGAAGTGGGTTCGAACAACCCCGATGGCGTCGACACCAAGCACGGTCCCAAGGGCAACCGCTGGGATCCGACCAAGCCGGCCGATGGCATTCCGTTCCATCCGTACTACACGGTGAAGGACCTCTTCGGCGTCGGCTTCTTCCTGGTCATCGCGGCGTTCATCATCTTCTTCGCGCCGACCTTCGGTGGCTGGTTCCTGGAGCATGACAACTTCATTGCCGCCAACAACCTGGTCACGCCGTCGCACATCAAGCCGTCGTGGTACTTCACCCCGTTCTACGCGATCCTGCGCATGATCCCGTCGTTCTTCGGCACGGCGTTCTGGGGTGTGCTCGGCATGTTCGGCGCGATCGCACTGCTGTTCGTGCTGCCGTGGATCGATGGCGGCAAGGTGCGCTCCATCCGTTATCGCGGCACCGGTTTCAAGGTGGCGCTGATGACCTTCGCGGCCTCCTTCATCGGCCTGGCCCTGGTGGGCGCGGGCGTGGTGGGCGAGTTGACCACGGAGTGGGTGCCGGCGGATGCGACCTTCTGGGAAAACGCGTTCGGTCGTGTGATGACCTTGCTCTACTTCGGTTACTTCGTGTTCCTGTGGTGCTACACGCACCTCGGCTGGGAAAAGACCAAGCCGGTTCCGGAGCGGGTGGTGTTTGACCATGACTAAGCGGCAGCCCTCGATGAAGAAAATCATTTCCACGGTTGCGCTCGCCGTTGGCTTGCTGGTCGGCACGAATGCGGCCATCGCGCAGGAAGAGGGCAAGTTGCCCGCGGCCGGCACCAACGTGCACGACCAGGCGTCGCTGCAGCGTGGTGCCAAGCTGTACTTCAACTACTGCGTGGGTTGCCACTCGCTGAAGTACGTGCGCTATTCGCGCATCGCCGAAGACCTGGGCCTGTCCGAAGACGAGGTGATGAAGAACCTCAACTTCACCGGCGCCAAGTTCGGCGACGTGGTGATCTCGCACATGCCGGAAGATTCGGCCCAGCAGTTCTTCGGCAAGGCACCGCCGGATCTCTCGCTGGAAGTGCGCGCCAAGACCGCCGACTGGGTCTACGGCTACCTCAACTCCTTCTATGTCGATCCGACCCGTCCGGTGGGCTGGAACAACACGGTGTTCCCGAATGCCTCCATGCCGTTCCCGCTGTGGGAGCTGCAGGGCATCCAGACCGCCGTGAAGAAGGAAGGCAGCGACGACGTCGAGAAGCTCGAGCTCTCCCAGCCGGGCAAGCTCACGCCGGTCCAGTACCAGCAGGCCACGCGGGACCTGACCAACTTCCTGGAGTACGCCGCCGAACCGGCCGCCCTCCAGCGCCAGCGCTACGGCATCTGGGTGTTGCTGTTCCTGGCGGGCTTCACTTTCCTGGCATATCTGCTAAAGAAGGAGTACTGGAAGGACGTCCACTAAGACGTCACCTTTCAGAGCCTACGGTACGGCGGCACGAGCCTTCAGAAGCTCGGCCGCCGTACATGGATAAGCCGATGGGGAGATCGCGCATGGTCCAAAGCGCTCGTTCGCGTACCGCACTCGCCCTTTACACCACCGCAGATGGCATCCAATGCCACCGGACGCGCCTCGTGCTCGCCGCCAAGGGCGTGAGCTACGACAGGGTGGTCGTCGACCCCGCCAAGCCGCCGGAAGACCTGCTCGACCTCAATCCTTACGGCAGCACGCCGACCCTGGTCGATCGCGACCTGACCCTCTACAACACGGCGGTCGTCTGCGAATACCTCGACGAACGCTATCCCCACCCGCCGCTGATGCCGATCGACCCGCTGTCCCGGGCACGCCTGCGCCTGGCCACGGTGCGGATCGAGCTGGACTGGCTGCCCGAGGTGGACACCATCAAGGCGGGCGGCCGCCCGGCCGACGCGGCCCGCAAGCGGTTGCGCGAGCATCTGCTGGGGGCGTTGCCGCTGTTCAAGGCGTCCCGGTTCTTCCTGAATCCGGAAATGAGCCTGACCGACTGCCTGGTGGCCCCGGTCGTCTGGCGCCTGCCCTGGCTGGGCGTGGACCTCGGCCGCGAGGGCAAGCCCATCCTGGACTACGGCGAACGCCTGTTTGCCAGCCAGGGCTATGCGCGCAGCATGACACCCGAAGAAAAGGCCATGCGGCCCTGAGGGCCGCGGAATTCCGGTCCGGCCAGAAGACCAGGCCCTCCGGCCGGGCAGACCCGGCCATGCCTTATGGCGCGGCTGCGACAACTCGCCCCGCCTTGGCATTAAACTGACACGATCCATCTGGCGCGCCCCGGGTCTCCCGAAGGGCGTGCTCTCCATAGGTTTTTGCATGACCGACGACAATCACCCGCCGATGTCCTCCAATCGCCCCTATCTACTGAGGGCGATTTACGACTGGATCACCGACAACAATCTGACCCCCTACATCCTCGTGGACGCTTCGCGGGAAGGGGTGCGGGTGCCTCCCCAGGTCATCAAGAACGGCCAGGTGGTGCTGAACCTGGCCATGCGCGCCGTGGCCAGCCTTGACCTGGGCAACGACTGGATCAGTTTCCAGGCGCGCTTCTCCGGCGTCAGCCACAACATCCATATCCCGGTGCAGGCCGTGCTGGCGCTGTACGCGCAAGAGAATGGGCAGGGCATGATGTTTCCGGCGGAAGAGGGGGGCGACCAGCCGCCGCCGTCGTCGCCCGATCCCGACGACACGCCGCCGCCGCCCGAAGGCGAGGCTGGCGAGAAGCCCAAGCGCAGCGCGCCATTCCTGCGCGTGGTGAAGTAAGCCACAGCCTTCGCGCCGACGTGGTCGGCGCGATCAGGAATGTAGGCCCTTAGTGCAGCGTGTTGTCCTTGCGCAGACGCGGGCGCAACGGCACCACGTTGTCATGCGCCGGCGGCGGCACATGTTCGGTAAGCAGGCCGGGCAGGTGGCTCTGGATGGTAGGCAGGCTCAGGCCGCTCAGCGAAGAGCCGATCAGCCACAGCTTGCCGGGTTCGCGGTCGTTGCCGTCGATGCTCACTTCGAAGGTGTAGCAGCGCTCCAGCAGCAGCTGGCCGTGCTGGCGCAGCAGGCGCAGGCCGCGCAGGCCGACGCTTTCATCCAGCAATTGCAGGCCATGCTGGCGGCATTGCAGGCGCGCCTCCTGCGTGGCCTGCTCGCGGCCACGGGCAAGCTTCAGCCACGAGCCGACAATGCCCAGCAGCAATACCAACAGGATCAGATCAGAAAGCTCGCTCATGGGGCGAGAGTGTAGGCGTCGCGTGTGGCTTGCAAGGGGCGCGGTGTGAAAGTCGCTACCGGCGCCCTCGGTCTCTCCAGCTCGTCATTCCGGCGCAGGCCGGAATCCAGTAGCGTCAGTGCGAGGTTGTCGAAGAAACCTGCTCGGGTTGGCGAGTCGCGATAACTACCCACTGAGGCTCTGGATGACCAGCCATTCGGCTGTTGAGAAGCGCCTCCGGCCTGCGCCGGAATGTCGAGCGAAGGGCTCGCTCAGACGCGACTCAGTCGAGCTTCAAGCGCAGCGACAAATCCACCGCCCGCACGTGCTTGGTCAGCGCACCTACGGAGATGAAATCCACGCCTGTGCTGGCGTATTCGCCGATGGTGGACAAGTCCACGTTGCCGGAAATCTCCAGCTCCGCGCGCCCCTTGGCGATGCTTACGGCTTCGCGCATCAGCGGCAGGGTGAAGTTGTCGAGCATGATGCGATCGGCGCCGGCATCGAGCGCCTGTTGCAGCTCGTCGAGGTTTTCCACTTCGATTTCCAGCAACAGCTTCGGATGCAGTCGTCGCGCCGCTTCGGCGGCTGCCTTGATGCTGCCCGCCGCGATGATGTGGTTTTCCTTCACCAGGATGGCGTCGTACAGACCCACGCGATGGTTATGGCCACCACCGCAGCGCACCGCATATTTCTGGGCAAGACGCAGGCCGGGAACGGTCTTGCGCGTATCGAGCACGCGTACCTCGGTGCCCGCGACAGCGGCAACATGGGCCGCGGTCGCGGTGGCCGTGCCGGAAAGCAGCTGCAGGAAATTCAGCGCCGAGCGCTCCGCCGTCACCAGGGCACGTGCCTTGCCGCGCAGGCGGCAGATCACCGAGCCCGCAGCAACGCGGTCGCCATCGCGCACGGTCCACTCGATCTGCACCTGCGGATCAAGCCGGCGGAAACAGGTGTTGAACCAGTCGATGCCGGCCATGACCGCCTCTTCGCGGCAGGTCAGCGCCGCGCTCGCGGTGGCATTCGCCGGCAACAGCTCGGCGGTGGCATCGCCGGCGCCGATGTCTTCGGCGAAGGCGCGTTCGACATCCGCCTGGATCAGCTCGGACGGCGGTGAAACAAGTTGTACTGAAGTCATTCGCTCGTTGCTTGGGACGTGGCCGGTTGGCTGAGGCGACCGACGATGGCATCCAGCGCACGGTCGAACAGTGCGGTGGATTCAAGCACGCGCGCGGTGCCGCTGGCGAGTGCCTGGGCCAGTTCGTGCGGCGCGTAGTCGGCCACCTTGAGGCCGCGACGGTTCACGAACAGGTAGCGGCCGCTCATCGGGCTGATCCACGAGAGCTTGGCGCGCTCGATGGTTTCCGGGCCCGTCACGAACTCCAGCCAGGTGCCGGGTTTGAGTTCGGCAACGAGCAGCGCCTCGGGCGTATCGAGCACCGGTTCCTGCTCGGGCTCGGAGCGGTCCAGTTCGGCCTCGGATTCGGCGATCGGCTGGATGCTCTCGGGAATCGGCAGGCTGGTGGATTCTTCCGCCGCCTGTACTTCGGCCTCCGGCACGGCTTCGCCGAGCTGGTGGCGGTAGTAGGTGTGCAGCTGGGCCAGCAGGCGATCGATGTCGCTTTCCTGGAAGGCCACGTTGCCCAGGCCGCGGCGCAGCGCGCGCTCGATGCCCGGCAGCATCTGGCGCAGCGCGCGTCGCTCGTCGAGCGTGCGGGCCGGCTTGGTGCTGTCGATGAAATCGTTGGCGAAGCGCAGCGCGTCGCGGAACTCGCTCGATTCCTCGCCCTGGCGAAGAATGGTGAGCACCAGGTAATTCGCCCACGCGCGCGACAGGATGCCGTGGATCAGCGGCGGGAGGTTATGGCCTTCTATACGGCTGAGGATCTCGCGCGCGGCGCGGCGGCGCGCCTGTTCGAGTTTCTCGCGGCCGCGGGTGGACTCGGCCACGCGCTGCTCGGCCAGTTCGGCACGGCGGCGGCTGATGTCCTGGAATTCCTGCAGCTCGGCGCACAGGCGCTCGAAGATGGTCATGTCATCGTCGAAGTCCTGCAGCAGGCGGTCGACGATGGATTTGATCTTGTCGTGCAGGCGATGGTCGCGATCCGATTCCGCCGACCAGCCCTTGGCGGCATCCGCCAGGCTGTCGAGCAGCCGGCGTGCCGGATGCTGGCGATGCGCGAACAGCTTGCGGTCGAGGATGGCGGCCTTCAGATACGGAATCTGCAGGCGTGCCAGCAACACCTGCATCTCGGTCGGCAGGTTGCGGTCTTCGAGGATGAACTCGAACAGCATGCCGACCAGGTCGATGGTGTCCTCGTCGATGGTCGACACCTGGCTGGGCTTTTCGCCGCGCAGGGAGCCGATCTGGGCGAGCAGGTGTTCCTTGAGCTGCTGTACCTCGTTGGCCAGCTCGACCGCATTGCCGGTATTCACCGCCATGTGCTGGTTGATGGCCGCCTGGCTCTGCAACACGCTCAAGGCGCCGATCAGTTCGTTGGCGCTCGGCAACTGCACCGCGCCGGCCGGCAGGTGCTGTCCGACACCGACGGCGCCCGTGGGCACCGCGCGGCGCGCGCTGAACAGCGTGCGCAGGGTCTGGATCAGTTCGCTCGATGCATTGCCGCTGTCGTCGTCGGCGAGGAAGCCGCCTTCGGCCTGTTCCGCGCCAACCGTCGCGTCCGCCGCGGGAGCCGCCTGGCCGCCGGCGCGCGGAGCGCCGCCGCCACGCTGGATCTCGTGGCGCAGCTGCGGCAGCACGCCGGCACGCACCAGTTCGGCGTTGATCTCCTGGTAAAGTTCGTCCAGCGAGGCCAGCACGTAGCGATCGAACAATTTGTAGATGATCAGCTTGACGCGCATTTCCGCGCTGAGCTCGCGCATCGCCTGGCGGAATGCCTGCGACAGTGCGGCCGGACCCACCGGATTGGTGGCGTCGTCGATCTTGATGCCGCCGTAGATGACCGACAGGCGCTGGTTCACGGCGAACAGGTCGCGCGTGAGGCGCGTTTCGTTCTTGCCGATCATGCTGGTGATGGCCAGCGATTCTTCCAGTTCGTTGTCGGCGACCAGCGACAGCTCCACCGAGCCGATCGGCAGCGACACGCCGCCGGTGTTGCCGGTGTTGTTGCGGTAGCTCGAGGCGAAATCCGTGAGTTCGCGGGAGATCTGCGCGAGGAAGCTGCGTTCCACCATCGGACGGCGCTTGCGCACTTCGCGCATGCCATCGAAGTAGTGCATCTGGGCGGCGTTGTTCTCCGCCTTCTCGGCCAGGTCGAACAGGGCATCGTCGACATGCTCGAACATGCCGTTGATCAAGATCTGCAGGCGACGGCCCGCAATGTCCCGGACGGTGTTCAAGAGGGCGCCTCCGCGCTCGCTGGATGGGTCCAGGCGCTGGGTCAGGCTGACGATATTGGATGATTCGCTGGCGTCTTTCATCGCCTTTCACCCCCTGAAAGAGCTGCCGATGTGCCTACAGACACATACGACAATACGCCAGCCTACGATAAGGGAAGTCATGGGCCGCTGTCATTCGCCGTATCGATATATGTCGACACGTTCACAAGAAGCAGGTCCTTGCGGCCATTTGGGCTGTAAAGGCCGTCAGGCGGCCGCCGGAAAGTCAGTGAGCTGCAAGGTACCGATGCCTTCCTCGGGCAGCATCACGGGGATGCCGTCCTCGACCCGGTAGATGACCTTCCGGTCGGTGGTGATGAGGGCTTCGGTGACCGGCGCGCTCACGGGGGCACCAGCGACGTTCTGCACCTGGCCGGCCCCGATGGCCTGGTTCAGTGCTTCCAGCTCCTGGCGCTGGAGCGGGCGGACGGGAACCTTGCTGACCGGGCAGCAGAGGATATCGAGCAGGCGTTTGTCCATGGGGAGTGGGTCGTGCCGAGACGCGGAAAGTCCGTACAATAACCCTTTTGGATGGCTTGGGTCATGACCTCGACTTCCCTCCCGCCGCGCGTGGGCGTTGTGATGGGCTCCCGTTCGGACTGGGAAACCATGGAGCACGCCTCCAGCGTGCTGGCCGAGCTTGGCGTGGCGCACGAGGTGCGCGTGGTGTCGGCGCATCGGACGCCGGATCTGCTGTTCCAGTACGCCGAGGAAGCGGTGGGGCGTGGCATCCAGGTCATCGTGGCCGGTGCCGGCGGCGCCGCCCACCTGCCGGGCATGCTGGCGGCCAAGACGCGGCTTCCCGTGTTTGGCGTGCCGGTGCAGTCCAAGGCGCTCAATGGCATGGATTCGCTGCTCTCCATCGCGCAGATGCCGGCCGGTATTCCGGTGGGTACCCTGGCCATTGGTCGTGCCGGTGCCGTGAATGCCGGCATCCTGGCCGCCTCGGTGCTGGCGCTGCACGATCCGGCCATTGCGGCCGCACTCGATGCCTACCGCAGCCGACAGACGCAGACCGTCCTGGACAACCCGGACCCGCGTTCGTGACGGCGCGTCGCCAACCGGTACTCGGCATCCTCGGCGGGGGCCAGCTTGCCCGCATGCTGGCGCTGGCCGCCGCACCACTGGGTGTGAAGACGCTGGTGGTCGATAGCGCTGCCGACGCCTGTGCGGGCCAGATCGCACCGCTGGTCGTCGCCGACTGGACCGACTACGACGCGCTGGAGCACTTCGCCCGCGAAGTGGACGTGGTCACCTTCGATTTCGAGAACGTGCCGGCCGAAACCGCGCACTGGCTCGCCCAGCGCGTGGACGTATTTCCCGCACCGCGCGCGCTTGCCGTGGCGCAGGATCGTCTGGCCGAGAAGACGCTGTTCCGCGAGTGCGGCCTGCTGACGCCGGAATTCAAGACCGTCGACACGCGCGAGGATCTCGATCACGCGCTTGCCGTGGTCGGCGCGCCGGCGATCCTCAAGACGCGCCGCCTCGGGTACGACGGCAAGGGCCAGTTCCGCATCAAGACCCTGGCCGATGCCGATGCCGCATGGGCGGCGCTGGGTTCGCAGGCGCAGGCGCACGGCTTGATCCTCGAAGCGTTCGTGCCGTTCGATCGCGAGTTGTCGGTGATCGCCGTGCGCGGTCGCGATGGCGATTTCCGCACCTGGCCGCTCACCCAGAACTGGCACACCGATGGCGTGCTTTCGCTGAGCCTGGCGCCGGCATCGGATATCGCCGCGCTGCAGGAACGCGCTACCGGGTTAGCGCGCACGCTGGCGGAGAAGCTGTCCTACGTCGGTGTGTTCGCGCTGGAACTGTTCGTGAAGGACGGCGAGTTGCTCGGCAACGAGATGGCGCCGCGCGTGCACAACTCCGGTCACTGGACCATCGAAGGCGCGCTCACCAGCCAGTTCGAAAACCACGTGCGCGCGGTGCTTGGACTGCCGCTGGGCGATACCTCGGCGCGAGGCCTGTCGGCGATGTTCAACTGGATCGGCGAACTGCCCGATGCCGCGCCGGTGCTTGAAGCCATCGATGCGCACTGGCATGACTACGGCAAACAGCCGCGTCTCGGTCGCAAGGTGGGGCATGCCACGGTGTGCGCGCCAGGTGCCTCTCAATTGATAGAACGATTGGCCGGTATCGCCCATGCGCTGGGTCGTGACCCGCAGGCGAAGCCAGCGGTCGACAAGCTGCTGGAAGGTAAATAAGGACCAGGCCATTGTGGGAGCGCACTTGTGCGCGACGGCGGCGCGTGGGTGCTCCGCTCCGCAGGTTTGTCGCGCTCAAGTGCGCTCCCACAGAAGAGCCAACAAAAAACGGGGCCGCGAGGCCCCGTTTTTCTTACCACATCCAGCAAAGGAATCAGGCCAGATTCTTGGCCGCAAATTCCCAGTTCGCCAGGTTCCAGAACGCCTCGATGTACTTCGGGCGGGCGTTGCGATAGTCGATGTAGTACGCGTGTTCCCACACGTCGCAGGTCAGCAGCGGCTTGTCGCTGCCGGTGATCGGGGTGGCGGCGTTGGACGTGTTGACGATGCCCAGCGAGCCATCCGGACGCTGCACCAGCCAGGTCCAGCCCGAGCCGAAGTTGCCCACCGCCGACTTGGTGAACTCTTCCTTGAACTTCTCGAACGAACCGAATGCCTTGTTGATGGCGTCGGCGAGCTTGCCGCTCGGCTCGTTGCCGCCCTTGGGGCTCAAGGAGTTCCAGTAGAAGGTGTGGTTCCAGACCTGGGCGGAGTTGTTGAACACGCCGCCGGACGACTTCTTGATGATGTCCTCGAGCGAGGCGTTCTCGAACTCGGTGCCCTTGATCAGGTTGTTGAGGTTGGTCACATAGGCCTGGTGGTGCTTGCCGTAGTGATACTCGAGCGTCTCCGCGGAGATGTGCGGCTCAAGTGCGTTCTTTTCATAGGGCAAAGGGGGGAGTTCGATCGCCATGTGGTGGCTCCTGGGCGTTGGCTGAGGAAAGAGGCGTCGGGCTGGATTGGCCGAGGACCGGCGACCCGCGCACGACTGATACACTATCGATCTCATTGCATTGTAACGATGAAGCACTCGAATTATGGACGTTAACGAGCGAATCAAGGCGGTCCTGGCCGAACATGCGATCGTGCTCTTCATGAAGGGCACGCCGCAGTTCCCCATGTGCGGCTTCTCCGGCCGCGCCGCGCAGGCGTTGACGGAGGCGGGCGCACAATTTCACGCCGTCAACGTCCTGGCCGATCCGGAAGTCCGTGCGGCGCTGCCGCATTACGCGAACTGGCCGACATTCCCGCAGCTCTTCATCCAGGGCGAGCTGATCGGCGGTTGCGACATCATCGAAGACCTCAAGGCGGCGGGCGAACTCGCGCGCATGGCGGCCGATGTGGCGGGAGCCGATTCCTGATGGCGCTTCCCCTGGTTCGTTTGCCGGAAGGCTGGGCACCTGAGCCCGGTTCGCTGGCCAGCCGCGTCGTGCTGGTCACCGGTGCCTACGGTGGCCTGGGCGCCGCCGTAGCGCGTGCCGCATCGCGCGCCGGCGCGACGGTGGTGATCACCGGTCGCCGCAAGCGCCAGCTCGAACAACTTTACGATGCGATGGTCGGCGAGGGTCTGCCCGAGCCGGTGATCCATCCGCTCGACATGGAAGTGGCCACGCCGCGCGATTACGAAGCGCTGGCCGATGGCCTCGAACGCGACTTCGGCCGGCTCGACGGCATCGTGCATGCCGCCGCCAGCTTCAAGGAGCTGACCCCGCTGGCCGTGCACAAGCCCGACGACTGGCTGCGTGCGATGCACGTCAACGTGTCGGCGCCGTTCGCACTCACCCAGGCCTGCATGTCGCTGCTCACGCGCGCTTCGGACAGTGCCGTGGTGTTCGTGCTGGACAATCCCGAGCTGGTGCAGCGCGCGCATTGGGGCGCCTACGGCGTGTCGAAGGCTGCGTTGGAACGGCTGGTCGAAATCCTGCATCAGGAAACCGAGCAATCGCCGCTGCGCGCGCATGCCCTGTTGCCTGCGCCGATGCGCACCACGCTGCGGCGTGCGGCGTATTTCGGCGAAGACACCATGCTCCAGCCGCCGCCGGACGCGGCGGCCGAGGCGGCCATCTATCTGTTGGGCGAGAAGGGCCAGCACGCGCGCGGCGCGGCGCTCGATCTGCGCGCACCGGCATGACCATGAAGCAGGAACAGCGCTGACATGGAAACGCAGATGACCACGCTGTCGGCGGCGATCCTGTTGTTCCTGATCATGGACCCGCTCGGCAACATCCCGATCTTCCTGAGCCTGCTCAAGGACGTGGCGCCCAAGCGGCGCCGCAAGGTGATGATCCGCGAGCTGCTGATCGCGCTGGGCGTATTGCTCGGATTCCTGATCGGCGGCCAGCATCTACTCAGGCTGCTGCAACTGCGGCAGGAGTCGATCAGCATCGCCGGCGGCATTGTGCTGTTCCTGATCGGTATCCGCATGGTGTTTCCGCCGGCCGACGGCGGCGGCATCTTCGGCAAGCAGGGCGAGGGCGAGCCGTTCATCGTGCCGATGGCCATCCCTGGCGTGGCCGGGCCATCGGCCATGGCCGCTCTGTTACTGCTGACCAATACCCAGCCTGGCCGCACGGCGGACTGGGCCATTGCCTTGCTGGGCGCGTGGCTGGCGACCTCGGTGATCCTGCTGTGTTCCACCTATCTGTTCCGCTGGCTGGGCGAGAGCGTGCTCACGGCGCTTGAGCGGGTGATGGGCATGCTGCTGATCGCGCTGTCGGTGCAGATGTTCATGGGCGGCGTGACCGCGTATCTGCATCTTGTCGTTTGAAACAGCACTAACGTCACACACCGTGACCTTTCGGACCAATCCGCATAACCTTGCTGTCATAATCCGCTACCAGCATTTGGGGTAAATCCCAGGAGGCGGTCATGCTCAGTGTCGAACAGACCCTCACCGAACGTCTGCCATGGTTGGCACAACATCCCCTGATCCGCCGGCCGATGGCTGGCATGCTGGGCCGGCTGGCCGATGAGGATGGTTTCAACCGCACACTGGTAGCCGCCGGAGAGGCCGAAGGCTTCGATTTCGTCGAGCGCGTGCTCGACGTGCTTGGCGTCAGCTACTTCGTCAATCCTCGCGAGCGCGAGAACATCCCGGTGGAAGGGGGCGTGCTGATCGTCGCCAACCATCCGCTGGGCATGATCGATGCGCTGACCTTGCTGCAGATGGTGGGCTCGGTGCGCAGCGACGTGCGCATCCTCGCCAACGACTGGCTGATGTCGATCGAGCCGCTGCACAAGTTGCTGCTGCCGGTGGATGTCTTCGGCAAAGGCGCGGCCTCGAAGATGCGCGACATCTATCGCGCACTCGACAACGGCGAAGCGCTGATCGTGTTCCCGGCCGGCGAAGTCTCGCGCGTACGCCCCTCGGGGGTGAGCGATGGACGCTGGGCCGATGGTTTTGCGCGCCTGGCACAGCGCAGCCGCGTGCCGGTGCTGCCGATCCACGTGGCTGCCCGCAATTCCGCCATGTTCTACGGCCTGTCGATGCTGGCCAAACCGCTGAGCACGGCCATGCTGCCGCGCGAAGCCATCTCGCCGTCCAGCCGCCGCGTAGGTTTCAGCGTGGGCCAGCTGGTCTCGGCCGACGAACTCGAGCAGCACAGCGGCGGTTCGACCAAGCGTGCGGCGAAGCTGATGCGTCGCCATGTCTATCGCGTGGGTCGTCATCGCGGCCTGATCTTCGGCGGGCAGGCGCCGCTGGCGCATCCCGAGCCGACCGAACGCGTGGTGGCCGAGCTGCAGTCGCAGGCGGAAAAACTCGCCGATCTCAATGACGGCAAGCAGATCCTGTTGTTCAAGGGCGCTTCGGACAGCGCCGTGCTGCGTGAAATCGGCCGCCTGCGCGAACTGACCTTCCGCAAGGTGGGCGAGGGCACCGGCGCGCGTCGCGACCTCGATGCCTACGATCCGCACTACGAGCATCTGGTGCTGTGGGATCCGAAAGCACTGCGCATCGTCGGTTCCTATCGCTTCGGTCACGGCGGCCGCCTGATTGCCGAACGCGGCATGCAGGCGCTCTACACCTCCAGCTTGTTCCAGTACTCGCCGGCGCTGGAATCGCGCCTGGCGCAGGGTCTGGAGCTGGGCCGCAGTTTCATCGCGCCGGCCTACTGGCGTTCGCGTGCGCTCGATCAGCTGTGGCAGGGCATCGGCCTGTATCTGCAGCGCCATGCCGATCTGCGTTATCTGTTCGGTCCGGTGAGCATGTCGGTCAGCCTGCCGCGCGAGGCGCGCGAGTGGATCGCGGCGGCGCACCAGCATTATTTCGGTGCACCGGGCCTGGCCTCGGCGCGTCAGCCGTTCGTGGTGTCGCCCGCGGTGATCGAACTGGTCCGCGATGCCCTGGAAGGCCTCGATCCGGCCGCCGGCCTGGGCAAGCTCAAGCATCATCTGGATGCGTTGGGCGTGAGCCTGCCGGTGCTGTATCGCCAGTACGTCGACCTGGTGGAACCGGAGGGCGTGCAGTTCCTCGACTTCGGCGAAGACCCGGGTTTCTCGGGCTGTGTCGATGGCCTGGTGATGCTGGATCTGGCCACGCTCAAGCCGGCCAAGCGCGCCCGCTATCTGGGGAAATGAGGACGCCGTCAAAACTCTGGAGCGCTTCGGCGTCCATAGGACGATTGGCCATTGCCTGACAGGGGTTTTCGGTGGTTCCTTATTCACCACCGGGGGCAGGTAAATACGTGTTCGTGATCCACCGCGTGATCCTGCGGTAAATTTCTTGTAAAATAGTTATGCCAAGCTGACGGCGTTGGTCGAGGCAGAAGGGAGCGTGTTGCTGCCCCTGACCAACCGTCGTAACTGAATTCGTAATTTCGCCCGATTTTTACCGATCGGGCTTTTTTACGCCCGGAGAAAACGTTTAAATTTACGTTAAATGGCATGAAATTGCGTTTTTAGGCAATGGGTTGCGAAATATTTTTCGATAAATCGCGAGTTCTTTCTGTCGGGCGACGTCCTTCTTTACTTCTTGTTTGCTGACGACCTCCGGGCGGCAGCTGACTTCAAACTTTTGTCCATTCTGGAATGATGATGATGAAACGAAACCACCTTTCCATGGCCATCGCTGTCGTGTTTTGCATGGCTGCCGGTGTTGCCTCGGCCCAGGACAGCACGGGCCAGACCAGCAACCCGCAGACCAAGGAACCGGTACAGCGTTCGGGTCCGTCGAGCACGTCCAACACCACCACCTCCAACGACACCAAGCGTGCCCAGCAGCTGGACACCGTGACGGTGCAGGCGCAGAGCCTGTCGCTGGGTGACGGCCTGATGTCGGTGCAGACGGCTCCGAAGGCGGTTTCGACCATCAGCCGCGACGCCATCGTCAAGGCAGCCCCGGGCGGCACCTTCGTGCAGATGATCGACTCGATCCCGGGCGTGAACGCCTCGACCGACGACGTCAGCGGCCTGGCCAACGGCAACTACCAGATCCGCGGCTTCACCAGCGACGAAATCGGTACCACCGTGAACGGCGCGCCGATCAACGACAGCGGCAACTACAAGGTCTACTCGACCGAGTACGGCGACACCGAGAACATGGGTGACATCACCGTGCTGCAGGGTTACCCGGACGTCGACACGCCGATCTCCGGCGCCGCCGGCGGCGCCATCTCCTGGGTCACCATCGACCCGTCGCACACGGCCGGCCTGGACTTCGCCCAGAGCCTGGGCAACCACGACTATCGCCGTACCTATCTGCGCTTCAACACCGGCGACCTCGGTCCGGTGCGTGCGTGGCTGTCCTACTCGAACAACACCGGCGACTTCTGGCGCGGCCCGGGCGACTTGAACGTCACCAAGGTCGACGGCAAGGCGCTGTGGACGATCGACGACAACAACTACATCTCCGGTTCGGTCCAGTACAACCGCGAGCGCAACTACAGCTACGACAGCCTGACCAAGGCACAGGTGCGTACGGGCGGCTATTTCCAGAGCTACGACGAGCCGTACAGCCCGACCGATACGTATTACTGGAAGCTCCACACCAACCCGTTCACCAGCTGGCTGGCCAGCCTCGATGGCGAGTTCAAGCTGGCTGACAGCCTGCGCCTGTCGGTGGTGCCGTACTTCTGGTACGGCAACGGCGGCGGCGGTGGCGGCTACAAGTTCACCGAATCGACCGTGCCGCAGAACGTGATCGGCGTGGCCGACCAGGACCTCAACGGCGACGGCAAGATCGGCGGCAGCGCCGTGGCTTACGACGTCAGCCAGACCTTCACCTACCGTCCGGGTGTCATCGCCAAGTTGAACCAGGACTTCGGCATGGACGACAGCCTGGAATACGGCTTCTGGTACGAGCGTGCCCGCCAGCAGCAGCAGGAAGTCTTCAACCCCGCCGTTGGCGGCGAGCCGTCCGATTTCTGGGGCGACTCCAACTACATCCGCTACTCCAACGGCGTGATCCAGCGCTTGTACCGCGAGTACACCAACTCCGAAATCAAGAAGTTCTTCGCCACCAACACCTGGACCCCGAACGACAAGTGGACCATCACGGTCGGCGCGGCGTACCTGTGGGAAGACCGTGCCGGTTACGACTACGAGAACTGGGGCAGCTACAGCACTCCCACTGCCAAGACCAACCAGTTCGGCGGCACGGCCGAAGCGACCTATCACAAGGTCAGCCCGACCGCTGGCGTGAAGTACCAGCTCAATGACGAGAACCAGTTCTACATCGGCGCCGGCCGCACCTACCGCGCACCGATCAACGGCTCGCTGCTGCAGAACGTTGCCGTGGCGGACAACCCGAAGAACCTCGCCAACGCGGCAGCCGGCACCTATCAGTCCAAGCCGGAAGAGGCCACCACGGTCGACCTTGGCTGGCGCTTCTATGCCGATCGCTTCTCGGCCAACGTCGACGCGTACGAGTCGCACCTGGTCAACAAGCAGATCTCGGGCTACGACGTGAACTCCGGCCAGACGGTGTACCTGAACCTGCCGAAGATGCACATGCGCGGCGTCACCGCCGAAGGCAGCTACAAGTTCGCCCAGGACTGGACCCTGTACGGCAACTACTCGTACCAGAAGGCCATCCTCGACGGCAACGTGGCCACCTTTGGCGACGGTACCTACCCGACCGAAGGCAAGACCTTCCTCAACACGCCGAAGAACTCCGGCTATGTGCGCCTGGGTTACGACCATGGTCCGTTCTGGGCCAGCCTGGACGCCAAGTACCGCGGTCCGATCTGGGGCGACTGGTCGAACACCGAGCAGGTGGGCGGCTACACGGTGTTCAACTTGAACGCCGGCTGGAAGTTCGACGACTTCGCCACCTGGCTGCGCAGCCCGTACATCAAGCTCAACGTGTTCAACCTGACCAACAAGCGTGCGCTGACCAACGCCAACAACATCGGCGCGTTCCTGGCCAGCAATCCGGGCAACACCATCAAGGACGTCAACACGGGCGGTACGCTGTTCACCTCGGCGCCGTACTACTCGCTGCTGGAAGACCGCACCTACATGGTCACCTTCGGCATCTCGTTCTTCTAAGTCGAACGGCTTAAGCAGTACCCGAAACCGGCGCCGCAAGGCGCCGGTTTTTTTGTGCCCGAAGAAATGTTTTCGGCCATCAATAACTTACGCGAAGCGTAAGAATGGCCCGCAAGAACTGTGAGTATTTCGTCAAAAAGTTACGAAATTGTAATATAATGCGGATACATTCGTCGTGATGAGTCGCGGTCGACGGCCCCTGCGGGGCTGGTCCCGGACGAATCAAATAATTTAGGGAATCAGTCACTTAAGACGGTGGCGAGGGGGCATGGGACTCCTTCGGTCTGGTCCCATGCCTTTTTTGCGACTTTCTTAAGGGGTTGAATCTCGATGAACCATTCGTTGCGTACGAAATTGCTGCCGTTGGCGATTGCGGGCTTGCTCGCCACGGCTCCGGTACTTGCCCAGGACACCTCGTCTTCCATCAGCGGCCGCATCGTCGACGCCAGCGGCCAGCCGATCGCCGGCGCCACCGTGCAGATCGTGCATGAGCCCTCGGGCACCACCAAGACCACCACCACCGACGCGGCCGGCCGTTATTCGGCACAGGGTCTGCGCGTGGGCGGTCCGTTCGACGTGAAGGTGTCCAAGGACGGCACGCAATCCGAACAGGACAACGTCTACCTGCAGCTGGCGCAGGACACCGCCGTCAACCTGACCATGGGTGTGACTGCACAGACCGCCGATGCGCAGAACCTCAGCGGCGTGACTGTCTCGGCGAACACGCTGTCGCAGACGTTTACCCCGGAAAACAAGGGTCTGTCGACCAATGTGTCGCGTCGCGAACTCGATGCCACGCCGACCCCGGGTCGCTCCATCCAGAACGTGGTTCGTCTTGATCCCCGCGTGGTGATCACCGACCGCGCGCGCGGCGAGATCTCGGCCGTCGGCCAGAACAGCCGCTACAACAACATCACCGTCGACTCGGTCAGCGCGAACGATCCGTTCGGCCTGAATGCGAACGGCCTGCCGACGCTGGGCACGCCGATCTCGCAGGACACCATCGAGGAATACAACATCTCGACGGCCAACTACGACACCGCCACCCGTCGCGGCATCGGCGCCAACGTCAACGCCGTGACCAAGAGCGGCACCAACGATTTCCACGGTTCGGTCTACTACGCGTTCCAGAACACCGACATGATCGGTGACAACGAACTGGACAAGCCGTACGCCGGTTTCAACCGCCAGTGGACGGCAGGCGGCACCGTCGGCGGTCCGATCATCAAGGACAAGCTGTTCTTCTTCGCCTCGTATGAAAAGAGCGAGCAGGTCGGTTCGGGCAGCCCGTACGGTCCGCAGGATTCGGGCGCCGCGACGCCGATCAAGGGCCTGACCAGCCAGCAGGTGCAGCAGGTGCGCGACATCGCCGCCAAGTACGGCCTGACCGATATCGGTTCGGTGGGCGGCGGCAACTCGAACCTGCAGGACAAGCGTTACCTCGCCAAGGTCGACTGGAACATCGCCAACAACCATCGCGCCAGCTTCACCTATAGCCAGACCAAGGAACAGAAGCCGATCATCACCGGCAGCACCACCAAGCTCGTGCTGTCCAGCGGCTGGTACAACACCAACGTCGACAACAAGAGCTACGCGCTGCACTTCTACGACGATTGGTCGGACATCTTCTCCACCGACACCACCTTGTCGTATGCGAACTTCAACCAGAACCGCGGCCCGTACAACGGCGTGGCGATGCCAGACATCACGGTTTATCCGACCCAGTTTGGCGGTCCGGCGATCGAGTTCGGCACCGAGTACTCCAGCCAGGCCAACGTGCTGAAGGTGAAGACGCTCGATGCCGCCTGGGCGGGCACCCTGTACCTCGGCGATCACACCCTGAAGGGTGGCTTCGACTACGAAAAGGGCAAGTACTACAACCTGTTCCTGCAGAACTACTACGGCAGCTACACCTTCGAAGAAATCCCGGGCCCCAAGGGCACCACGGGTCTGGATAACTTCGCCAACGGCCTGTACTACCAGTACCGCTACAACCGTCCGGCCGGCACCCTGGGCCTGGGCGATGTCGCCGCCAACTACAACCTGACCCAGTGGGGCATCTTCCTGCAGGACACCTGGCAGGTGACCAACAACCTGTCGCTGCAGTACGGCGTGCGCGTCGACGTGCCGCTGATGGATGACAAGCCGCTGTACAACGCTGCCTACGCTGCAGCGCCGGGCCCGATCGTCAAAGGACAGGCGACCGGCGGCTACGGCCAGACCAACCAGTACACCATCAACGGCCATCGCGTGGTGCAGCCGCGCATGTCGTTCAACTATGCGTTCAACACCGAGCGCATGACCCAGTTGCGTGGTGGCGCAGGCCTGTTCGTGACCAACCAGCCGGCGGTGTGGCTGGGCAATATCTTCTCCAACTCGGGTGTGACGCAGACGCAGTACAACTGCGGCCCGACCCAGTCGCCGCCGTGCAACGTCAACCTGCCGGCGTTCAGCCCCGATCCGCACAACCAGAACAACGGCCCGAACGGTGCGGGTCAGATGACGGTCAACACGATTTCCAAGGACTGGAACATCCCGACCGCGTGGAAGTTCAGCCTCGGCGTCGACCGCGAGCTGCCCTGGTATGGCCTGATCGCTACCGCCGATTGGGAGCACATCAAGCAGCGTGATGCGATCTGGTTCCAGAACGTGAACCTGGGCACGCCGACCGGCCAGCTGCCGGATGGTCGCAACAGCTACTACGCGGCCTTGACCGACCCCGCTGCGACCAAGCCTGGTCCGCGCGCGCATGCCAACCCGGCCTTCTCGGGTCAGATGATCAACCTGGCCAACACCAGCAAGGGCAGCGCCGACAGCATCGCGTTGTCGCTGAAGAAGCCGTTCTCGGAAGAGTGGTCGGGCATGGTCGGCTTCACCTGGAGCCGTTCGACCGAAGTGAACCCGGGCACGTCCTCGGTCGCCAACTCGAACTACAGCAACAACTACGTCTACAACTCCAACGAAAACGTCGCCAGCACCTCGAACTACTCGGTGCCGCGTCGCGTCATCGCCTCGCTCAACTGGCAGCATCGCTTCTGGGGCGACTACGCCACCAGCGCGAGCATCTTCTACGATGGTCACTCCGCGTCCCCGTACAGCTGGACGTTCGGCAATGACGCCAATGGCGACGGCTACATCAACGACCTGGTCTACATCCCGCGTCCGGGTGAAGTCGAGTTCCGTCCGAACACCGATCCGAAGCTGATCCAGCAGTTCTGGGACAACATCCAGAAGAACGATTACCTGAAGGATCACCAGGGCGAAGTGGCCAAGCGCAACGGCGACCGCGCCGGCTGGCTCAACCAGATCGACCTGAGCTTCAGCCAGGAAATCCCGGGCATCTTCAAGGGCAACAAGGGCATCATCCGCTTCGACGTGTACAACTTCACCAACCTGCTGAACAAGCATTGGGGCATCGAGAAGCGCGTGACCTTCCCGGGCGGCCGTGCACTGGCCGACTACGCCGGTGTCGATCCGAAGACCGGCAAGTACATCTACAACATCGATTGTGGTGGCAAGTCCTCGTGCACCACCTACAACCAGGGTGGTGGTTACACCCCGCTGCCGATCCCGACCTACATCAACAACAACGACGACCTCGCCCAGCGCTGGTCGGTGCTGTTGACGGTGAAGTACGCGTTCTGACGCAATTGCTTGCGTAGCTCGACCTCTGGCCGGCGCCCTCGGGCGCCGGCTTTTTTATTAATGGAAGAAACGCGTGAAACTTGACCCTGCCATGCCCGGCGCGGGAAGCTACGCGGTCCGCCGCGTTTTGCACGGACGAGCGAGCCGCGAGGGCGCGGCGAGGAGATTGGTTGAATGAATGACATGAATGCCGGCAAATCCGGCCGACTTGCCACCGTAAGCGCGCGCATTTCGCCCGCCGGTGGCCTGGATATCCTGTCCCGCAACGAAGTGGCGCGCCTGCGCGACGCCAGCGGTTCGGGCCTGCACGCCTTGCTGCGCCGCTGCGCGCTGGCGGTGCTCACCTCGGGCAACATGAGCGACGATCCGCGCTCGATCCTGGAACAGTTCCCCGATTTCGACATCCAGGTGCTGCAGCAGGACCGCGGCATCAAGATCGAGCTGACCCATGCGCCGGCCCAGGCATTCGTCGACGGCCAGATCATCCGCGGCATCAACGAGCTGCTGGTGGCGGTGGTGCGCGACATCGTCTATGTCTCCACCCAGATGGAGCAGGGCAATTTCGATCTGGACGACAGCGTCGGTCTCACCCACGCGGTGTTCGAGATCTTGCGCAACGCGCGCATCCTCAAGGCGCAGATCGATCCGAACCTGGTGGTGTGCTGGGGCGGCCATTCGATCTCGCGCGACGAGTACGAGTACACCAAGCAGGTGGGCTACCAGCTTGGCCTGCGCAGCATGGACATCTGCACGGGTTGCGGCCCGGGCGCGATGAAGGGTCCGATGAAGGGTGCGACGATTGCGCACGCCAAGCAGCGCCGCCGCAACAATCGCTATATCGGCATCACCGAGCCGGGCATCATCGCCGCCGAGTCGCCGAACCCGATCGTCAATCACCTGGTGATCATGCCGGACATCGAGAAGCGTCTCGAAGCGTTCGTGCGCATGGGCCACGGCATCATCGTGTTCCCGGGCGGCGTAGGCACGGCGGAAGAGATCCTCTATCTGCTCGGCATCCTGCTGCATCCGGACAATGCCGGCGTACCGTTCCCGCTGATCCTCACCGGCCCGAGGCAGTCGGCTGCGTATTTCGAGCAGATCGATCGCTTCCTTCGCCTGACCCTGGGCGAGAGCGTGACGCAGCATTACCAGATCATCGTGGACGACCCGGCCGCCGTGGCGCGCGCGATGGTTCGCGGCATCGAGAAGGTGCGCAACTATCGCCTGGACACCAAGGATGCGTTCTTCTTCAACTGGTCGCTGAACATTCCGTACGCGTTCCAGCTGCCGTTCCGTCCCACGCACGAGGCTATGCGTTCGCTGGCGATCCATCGCGATCGTCCGCGCCACGAGCTGGCGGCCGACCTGCGCCGTGCGTTCTCGGGCATCGTGGCGGGCAATGTGAAGGAAGAGGGCCTGCGTGCCATCGAGAAGTTCGGCCCGTTCGAAATCGACGGCGATGCCGACGTGATGCATTCGCTGGACGATCTGCTGAAGGCCTTCGTGGCCCAGGACCGCATGAAGCTCCCCGGCGGCACGGCCTATGTGCCTTGCTATCGGGTGCTCACCAGCAAGGCCGCCTGAACGTCATTGATTGGTCAAAACGGCTTGACAGCCCGGAGCTGAATATTCAAACTATTCAGCTCACCCCGCCCGAATAGCTCAGCCGGTTAGAGCACTTGACTGTTAATCAGGGGGTCGTTGGTTCGAGTCCAACTTCGGGCGCCATATTCGAGAAAACCCTGCCTTCGGGCGGGGTTTTTTTATGCCTGCGTTCCGGGGTGGTCTCAATGGCCTCTGATTGTGGTGTTCAGACTATTCCGGTGAACTGCGCCCTGCGATCCAGCGCACAATCATGCCCAATGCCCGGGCCGTGGAGGCCGCGATGCGTGCTGGATGGCTGATCGCAGGAATGCTGGGGCTCGCGGGATGCGCGAGCAGCGGGGACCTCACGCACCGCAAGCCCACCTTCCGGGCGAGTACGGCCAAGCTCGACTCGGTCTATGCGGCCTGCGTGCAGGCACGCTGGGCCGCGATCTCGCCCGGTGCGCGCATCGTCGAAACGCCGACGACGCTTCAGGTGGTGGCGGGCAATGCCACCACGAGCGCGGAGGAGTTGTTGGTCATCCACAGCAGGGCCGCCGGGGCCGAGGTGGCGTTGTACGAGCGCATCGAAGTGTTGGCGTTGCGTGCGTATCGGGATTCGGCCAAGGCATGTCTCTAGTGGCTCGCCGCACAGAGCCTGGCTTCGTTCGGGGTGGCCGCGCTCGCGGCAATGCGTCCCGCGAGGCTGAGCCTCAGCGCCAATGCGTCCTCCGCATGGCCCGCGCGGCATAGCGTAAAAGTCGCATTGCTGCCGCCCGCCGTGCCGCTGGGCTGGAAACGGATGCGCGTGCGGCCGTCGCTGCTCATGATGATCAATCGGGCGTAACCGGCGTGCACCAGAGCGGGAGGGCCATCCAACTGGCTGGCCTGAATGCTGCGATAGCGGCCCGCCGCCCAGCCGTGGTCCCAACGCACACTGTCGATGCATTGCCGGCCGTTCATCGAGGGACAGAGCAGGGTGCGGCGCCCGCTGGTGATGGCCAGGCTGCGGGCATGCTGGAGCGAGGCGATCAGCTCGATCTGGGCAGTGATCAGCTGGTAGTGCGCCAGCATCCGTCCCATGGCGGGCATCGCGATGCCAAGCAATACCGCCGTAATGGCCAGCACGATGGCGGCCTCGATCAGCGTGAATCCGCCGTGGCGGCGCGAATGATAGGCTTCCCGTCCTGTTCTCACCGGCCGCCTCCCGCGCCACGGAAGCGTTCAGCCTAGCGATGGACTAGCGTCGCCCCAGTCATCGGGCACCAGGGCCGCGTGTCGTAGCCTGCTGACAGGCCCTGTCAGCAGGGCAATTTAAAATGCACCGTCGCGACCGCATGTAGAGAGCCATGACTGACCGCTTCGAACTCGTCTCCCCCTATCAACCCTCCGGCGATCAGCCCGAGGCCATTCGCAAACTCGCCGAGGGCTTCGAGGCCGGTCTCGCGGCGCAGACGTTGCTGGGCGTGACGGGCTCGGGCAAGACCTACACCATCGCCAACGTGATCCAGCAGGTACAGCGGCCGACCATCGTGATGGCGCCGAACAAGACGCTGGCGGCGCAGTTGTACGGGGAGTTCAAGGAATTCTTTCCGCACAACGCGGTGGAATACTTCGTCAGCTACTACGACTACTACCAGCCCGAAGCGTACGTGGTGGCGTCGGACACGTTCATCGAGAAAGACGCGTCGATCAACGATCACATCGAGCAGATGCGACTGGCGGCCACCAAGGCGCTGTTGTCGCGCAAGGATGCGATCATCGTGGCCACGGTGTCGGCGATCTACGGCCTGGGCGATCCGGAAGACTATCTCTCGCTGCGGCTGATCCTCGCCAAGGGCGAGCATATCGATCAGCGTCAGCTGATTCGCCAGTTGACCGAGCTGCAGTACACGCGCAACGAGATGGAGTTGCGTCGCGGCACGTACCGCGTGCGCGGCGAAGTGATCGACGTCTTTCCGGCCGAATCGGAAAGCGAAGCGCTGCGCATCGAACTGTTCGATGGCGACGTCGAAAGCATGGCGCTGTTCGATCCGCTCACCGGCGAGACCATCCGCAAGGTGCCGCGCTACACCATCTATCCGCGCACGCATTACGCCAGCACGCGCGAAAGCGTGTTGAACGCGATCGAGACGGTCAAGGTCGAATTGAAGGACCGCCTCGAACAGCTCTACAAGGACAACAAGCTGGTGGAAGCGCAGCGCCTCGATCAGCGCACGCGTTTCGACATCGAGATGATGGCCGAGGTCGGTTACTGCCAGGGCATCGAGAACTATTCGCGCCACCTCACACGCCGCGGTCCGGGCGAGCCGCCGCCGACGCTGTTCGACTATCTGCCGGCGGATGCGTTGCTGGTGGTGGACGAATCGCACGTCACCATTCCGCAGCTGGGCGCGATGTACAAAGGCGACCGCTCGCGCAAGGAGACGCTGGTGGAGTTCGGTTTCCGCCTGCCGTCGGCGATGGACAACCGTCCGCTGCGCTTCGAGGAATGGGAGGCGCGCGCGCCGCGTTCCATCTACGTGTCGGCCACGCCCCGCGACTACGAGTTGCAGAAGTCCGGCGATGCCGTGGTCGAGCTGGTGGTGCGTCCCACGGGCCTGATCGATCCGGAAGTGGAAGTGCGCCCGGTGCGTACGCAGGTCGACGATTTGCTGGGCGAAGTGCACAAGCGCGTGGCGATGGGCGACCGCGTGCTGGTGACTACGCTAACCAAGCGCATGGCTGAAAACCTCACCGAATACCTCGGCGAGCATGGCGTGAAAGTGCGCTATCTCCATTCGGATATCGAAACGGTTGAGCGCGTGGAGATCATTCGCGACTTGCGACTGGGCGAGTTCGACGTGCTGGTGGGCATCAACCTGTTGCGCGAAGGTCTGGACATGCCCGAGGTCTCGCTGGTGGCGATCCTGGATGCCGACAAGGAGGGCTTCCTGCGCTCCACTGGTTCGCTCATCCAGACCATCGGCCGTGCCGCGCGCAATCTGCGCGGCAAGGCGATTCTCTACGCCGACAACATCACCCGCTCGATGCAGGCGGCGATGGACGAAACCGCTCGCCGCCGCGAAAAGCAGCAGGCATACAACGAAGCCAACGGAATCACCCCGCAATCGGTGGTGCGCCGGATTGCCGACATCATGGAAGGCGCGCGCAGCGAGTCCCCCTCGCGCGGGCGCGGCCGCCGCGGTGAGCGTCAGGGTGCCGTGGCGGAGAAGGGTGCCGACTACGCCACGCTGAACCCCGATCAGGCGTCGGCCATGGTCAAGAAGCTCGAGGCACAGATGTACAAGCACGCCGAGAACCTGGAATTCGAGGAAGCCGCGCGGCTTCGCGACCAGATCCACAAGCTGCGCGAGCGAACCGGCTAGGCGCCGTTGAAGGCGGGGTGGTTGTCCCCGGCAGGCCGAGCACGTATACTGCGCGGCTCGCACGGTACGCCGGGCGAGCTCCGGGCGGTTAGCTCAGCGGTAGAGCACTACCTTGACATGGTAGGGGTCACAAGTTCGATCCTTGTACCGCCCACCAATACCGACGAAACGGCGTGGCCTTAGGTCACGCCGTTTCTTTTTGCGCTGAAGGAGCTGGTCGATGACGTACCTCTGGGTCAAGAGCTTCCATGTCGTGTTCGTCATTGCCTGGATGGCCACGGTGTTCTACCTGCCGCGCATCCTGGTGAACATCGCCGAGGCGGGCGAGGAGCCGGTCGTGAAGGCGCGGCTGCTGCTGATGGGGCGTCGGCTGTACCGGTTCGGGCACAACATGTTCGGCGTGGCCTTCCTGTTCGGGCTCGCCTTGTGGGAGGGCTGGCGCCTGTTCCCGCAAACGCTGCCGGATGTGGTCGCGTCGAGGCACTGGATCGACGCCAAGCTGACCCTGGTCGTGCTGATGCTGGTCTATTTCATCTGGTCCGGGCGCCTGCTCAAGCGCAGTGAGAAGGGCGGGGCGCTGCCATCGCCGAAGACGTTGCGCATCATGAACGAGCTGCCCGTGCTGGTGCTGCTGGGCATTGTGTTTCTTGTGATCGCCAAGCCGTTCTGAGATCCGTCCGCTAGACGATCCCTTGTGGGAGCACACCCTGTGCGCGACAGCGTATGGCGAAGCCGATTATTCCTATGCTGCCGGTCGCGCACAGGGTGCGCTCCTACCGAGGCTTGCTGTTGGCGGCTGATTTGACAGCCCGCAATAGGCTAAACTAGCTTTCTATCTCCACCAGCCCGAGACAAGGTGGCCCGCGCCCAGAGCGCCGGTCGAGCGTGTGACATGGCAACTACGAGCTTCCAACGCTGATCTGAGCCACGCCTTGTTTGACACAAAGGGCGCATGGCGTCTTTTTTTATGCCCGCCATCCAGGCAGGCATGAGCAAGACCGGCCATCCATGGCCGGATCATGAATTAAGTGCCAGCCATCCGGGCTGGCAAAGCAACACCGGCCATCCATGGCCGGACTCTTCAAATAGAGCATTTCCTTTGGACGTCTTTTCTAGGTGTCAACATGATTGAAATCACGCTACCCGACGGCAGCAAGCGGCCGTTTGATCATCCGGTGACGGTGCAGGACGTGGCAGCCTCGATTGGCGCCGGTCTGGCCAAGGCCACCCTGGCGGGCAAGGTGGACGGCAAGCTGGTGGATGCCAGTTTCCCGATCGACCACAACGCCAGCCTCGAGATCGTCACCGAGAAGAGCCCGGAGGCGCTGGACATCCTGCGTCACTCCACCGCGCATCTGCTGGCGCAGGCCGTGCAGCGCCTGTATCCGGGCGCGCAGGTGACCATCGGGCCGGTGATCGACAACGGCTTCTACTACGACTTCGCCTATGAGCGCCCGTTCACGCCTGACGATCTGGTGAAGATCGAGGCGGAGATGGAAAAGATCGTCAAGGAAGCGCTGCCGGTGACGCGCAGCGTGAAGTCGCGCGACGAAGCGGTGAGCTTCTTCCGCGGCATGGGCGAGGAATACAAAGCCGAGATCATCCAGAGCATTCCGGCCAACGAAGAACTCTCGCTGTATTCGCAGGGCGATTTCACCGACCTGTGCCGCGGCCCGCACGTGCCCAACACGGGCAAGCTGCGCGCGTTCAAGCTGATGAAGGTGGCCGGCGCGTATTGGCGTGGCGATTCCAACAACGCGATGCTGACGCGCATCTACGGCACGGCGTGGTTGAACGACAAGGACCTGAAGGCTTACCTGCATCAGCTGGAAGAAGCCGAGAAGCGCGACCATCGCAAGATCGGCAAGGCGCTGGATCTCTTCCATCAGCAGGAAGAAGGTCCGGGCATGGTGTTCTGGCATCCCAAGGGTTGGGCGATCTGGCAGCAGGTTGAGCAGTACATGCGCCGCGTGTACCGCCAGAGCGGCTACCAGGAAGTGCGCTGCCCGCAGGTGCTGGACGTGTCGCTGTGGAAGAAGTCCGGCCACTGGGACAACTACCAGGAAAACATGTTCTTCACCGAGTCGGAGAAGCACACGTACGCCCTGAAGCCGATGAACTGCCCGGGTCACGTGCAGATCTTCAACACGTCGCTGCACAGCTACCGCGACCTGCCGGTGCGCTACGGCGAGTTCGGCGCCTGCCATCGCAACGAGCCCTCGGGTGCGCTGCACGGCATCATGCGCGTGCGCGCCTTCACGCAGGACGACGGCCACGTGTTCTGCACGGAAGCGCAGATTGAATCCGAAGTGACGGCGTTCCATCAGCAGGCCATGAAGGTCTACGGCGACTTCGGCTTCGAGGACATCGCGTTGAAGATCGCGCTGCGTCCCGACAAGCGCATCGGCAGCGACGAGGTGTGGGATCGTGCTGAAGACGCGCTTCGCGCAGCGCTGGGTGCGGCCGGTGTGCAGTGGGAAGAGCTGCCGGGCGAGGGCGCGTTCTACGGTCCGAAAATCGAGTACCACATGAAGGACTCCATCGGCCGCGCCTGGCAGGTGGGTACCATGCAGGTGGACTTCATGATGCCCGAGCGCCTGGGCGCCGAGTACGTGGACGAGAATTCACAGCGTCGTCACCCGGTGATGCTGCATCGTGCCATCGTGGGCTCGATGGAGCGTTTCATCGGCATCCTGATCGAGCATCATGCCGGTCTGCTGCCGACCTGGCTGGCCCCGGTGCAGGCCGCCGTGTTCAGTATTACCGACGCCCAGGCCGACTATGTCCGCGAAGTGACGCAAACCCTTGTCGATAAAGGTTTCCGCGTACACGCCGATTTGCGCAATGAGAAGGTCGGCTATAAAATCCGCGAACATACGATGCAGAAAGTCCCTTACCTGCTGGTGGTCGGAGATCGCGAGAAGGAATCGGGGGCAGTATCCGTGCGTACGCGTTCGGGCGAGGACCTAGGCAGCATGCCGCTGGTCGCATTGATCGAACGCCTGGAAGCCGAGACCCGTCGCTAAGCGCACGGGCCGGCACTTTTAAGAACTCTTCTGGAGGATTGTGGTATCGCTACCACCGACACAAAGGGCAACCGCCGTAACCTTGAGATCCGCGTCCCGCGCGTACGCGTGATCGGCGCAGATTCGGAACAGCTGGGCATCCTGACCCGTGACGAGGCACTGGCCTTGGCACAAGAAGCGGGCATGGACCTGGTCGAGATCCAGCCGAACGGTGATCCACCGGTCTGCCGCATCATGGACTACGGCAAGTTCAAGTTCGAAGCCCAGAAGAAGGCCCAGGCCGCCAAGAAGAAGCAGAAGCAGGTCGAGATCAAGGAAGTGAAGTTCCGTCCGGTCACGGACGTGGGCGACTACCAGATCAAGCTGCGCAACATGCTTCGCTTCCTCGAGGAAGGCGACAAGGTCAAGGTCACCATCCGCTTCCGCGGCCGCGAAATGTCCCACCAGGACCTGGGCCAGAACCTGGCCCGCAAGATCCAGGAAGACGTGGGCGAGAACGGCGTGGTGGAGTCCTTCCCCCGTTTGGAAGGGCGCCAGATGGTCATGATGATCGGGCCGAAGAAGAAGTAAGTCTTGAGGAAAAAGCGGCCTGAGGGCCGCTTTTTTCTTGGTGACAGCCTCCAGCCGAAGCGCGCTTTTCCCTCTCCCCGCCGGGGAGAGGGCAGGGTGAGGGGCGGGTGCTCGCGGTAACCGTACCTACATTCGTCATTCCGGCGCAGGCCGGAATCCAGTGGCGTCAAGGCCTGGTTGTCGTCGCATGGCTGGAGCCTGAGGCTCTGGATGACCAGCTTCGCTGTTGTAAAGCGCCTCCGGCCTGCGCCGGAATGACGGTGAGGGTATTTGGCCACTGAGGCCAGGCCGGCCCCTCACCCCAACCCTCTCCCCGGAGGGGAGAGGGAGTCGTGGACTGAGGCGGTGCACTGCCGCTGGCAAATCCCCCCATCCCTCCGTATAATCGCCGGTTCGACCCACCAGGACGGGTCGTGAACCGATCGTGGCAGGACGGAAAGAGTGACCTTCGGGGTCGCCGCCAGATCAGTCAGAAACCGGGGTCCAAGCCCCATCAAGGAGCATTCCCATGCCCAAGATCAAGACCAACCGGGCGGCTGCGAAGCGTTTTCGCAAGACCGCGTCGGGCAAGTTCAAGGCCGGTCACGCCTTCAAGTCGCACATCCTGACCAAGAAGTCGACCAAGCGTAAGCGCGGTCTCCGTGCCACCAACCACGTCAAAGCTTGCGACACCAAGGGTGTAGCACGCATGTTGCCGTACTTGTAAGGCGAGGAGATAAACCATGGCTCGTGTAAAGCGTGGCGTTACCGCCCGTCGTCGTCACAAGAAGATCATTGGCCGCGCGAAGGG
Organism: Dyella kyungheensis; assembly: GCF_049913195.1. GTDB lineage: Bacteria > Pseudomonadota > Gammaproteobacteria > Xanthomonadales > Rhodanobacteraceae > Dyella > Dyella kyungheensis. The sequence continues at coordinate 1,309,254 of NZ_CP183983.1, forward strand.
CTACTACAACGCCCGTCGCAAAGTCTTCCGCGTTGCCAACCAGGCCGTCATCAAGGCTGGTCAGTACGCCTATATCGGCCGTAAGCAGCGCAAGCGCCAGTTCCGCGCGCTGTGGATCGTTCGTATCAATGCCGCCGCTCGTCAGTTCGGTCTGTCCTACAGCCGCCTGATCAACGGTCTGGCCAAGGCCGGCATCACCGTCGACCGCAAGGTGCTGGCAGACATCGCCGTGCACGACATCAAGGCGTTTGGCGCGATCGCTGAAAAGGCGAAGGCCAGTCTGGCGGCGTAATTTGTGCGCTCATCCTTGATCGCTAAGATCAAGAAGCGGCCATCCATGGCCGCACTCTTCAAGGGATGCGCGTGACGTTCGCGGGGAGGAGGCCAGAAGCCTCCTCCCCGTTTTCGTTTCTGACTTTCAACCCGGAATCGCATCGATGGACGATCTGGATAGCCGCGCCGTGCAGGCGCTGGCCGATATTGGCAACGCCGACACGCTGGAAGCACTCGACGCGCTGCGCGTGGGCCTGCTGGGCAAGAGCGGTATCGTCACCGCCGCACTGAAAGCGCTGGGCGCGCTCTCGCCCGACGAGCGCAAGGCGCGCGGCGCCGAGGTCAACCGCATCAAGGATCGTCTTGCCGACGCGCTCGCCGCGCGCAAGCAGGTGCTTGAGCAGGCGGAACTCGATCATCGCCTCGCCTCCGAAACCATCGACATCACGCTGCCTGGCCGCAACGGCGAGCGTGGCGGCATTCATCCGATCACGCGTGCGCTCGAACGCATTTCCGCGATCTTCTCGCGCCTGGGTTACCAGCGCGCCGATGGTCCGGAAATCGAAGACGACTGGCACAACTTCGAGGCGCTGAATTTCCCGCCGCATCATCCGGCGCGCGCCATGCACGACACCTTCTACTTTGGCGATGGCCGCCTGCTGCGCACACATACCTCGCCGGTGCAGGTGCGTTCGATGCAGGGGCGCCAGCCGCCGATCCGCATCATTGCGCCGGGCAAGGTCTATCGCAGCGATTCGGATCAGACGCACTCGCCGATGTTCCATCAGATCGAAGGCCTGCTGGTCGATGAGACCTCGAGCTTCGCGGATCTGAAGGGCACGTTGGCCGAATTCATCCGCGCATTCTTCGAGCGCGATTTCGAGATGCGTTTCCGCCCCAGCTACTTCCCCTTCACCGAGCCCTCGGCCGAAGTGGACATCCGCTGGGATGCCGAAGATGGCAGCACGCGCTGGCTCGAAGTGCTGGGCTGCGGCATGGTGCATCCGAACGTGCTGAAGAATTGCGGCATCGATCCGGAGCGCTATACCGGTTTTGCCTTCGGCCTGGGCGTGGAGCGCTTTGCGATGTTGCGCTATGGCGTCTCCGATCTGCGCGCGTTCTTCGAGAACGATCTGCGCTTCCTCAAGCAGTTCGCGTAAACGCAGCAGGAACCGATACGCATGAAATTCTCCGAGAACTGGTTGCGCGAACTGGTCGAGATCCAGGCAGACCGCGCGACGCTATCCCATGCCCTGACCATGGCCGGTCTGGAAGTGGAAGAACTTACCCCGCTGGGCGACAGCCTGGACGGCGTGGTGGTGGCCGAGATCATCGGCGCCGAAAAGCATCCCGAAGCCGACCGCCTGCAGGTATGCAAGGTGGACGCGGGGCAGGGCGAGCCGCTGCAGATCGTCTGCGGCGCGCCGAATGCACGCGTGGGCATCAAGGTGCCGCTGGCGATGGTCGGCGCGACCCTGCCCGGCGGCATCAACATCAAGGCGGCCAAGCTGCGTGGCGTGGAATCGTTCGGCATGCTGTGCTCGGCCAAGGAGCTTGGCATCGACGCCGATGCATCGGGCCTGCTCGAGCTGCCGGCCGATGCGCCGGTGGGCAAGCCGCTGGCTGCCTATCTGGGCCTGCCCGATGCGAGTTTCGAACTGAAGCTCACGCCGAACCGCCCGGATTGCCTTGGCCTCTACGGCCTCGCGCATGACGTGGCTGCCTTGTTCGGCAGCCGCGTGAAGACGGGCGAACAGGCGGCTGCGCCGGTGACCAGCGAAGCGCGTCGCGGCATCCGCCTCGAAGCGGGCGCCGATGCGCCGCGTTATCTTGGCCGCATCATCGAGGGCATCGACGCGAAGGCGCGCACGCCGCTGTGGCTGGCTGAGCGCCTGCGTCGCGCGGGCCTGCGTCCGATCAGCGCCGTGGTCGACGTCACCAACTACGTGATGCTCGAACTCGGCCAGCCGCTGCATGCGTTCGACAACGACACGCTGCACGGCGACATCGTGGTGCGCCACGCGCGCGATGGTGAAACGCTCAAGCTGCTCGACGGTTCCGAGGCCAAGCTCGACCAGGGTTTCGTGCTGATTGCCGACGCCACCAGCGGCCTCGCCGTGGCCGGCGTGATGGGTGGCTTCGATTCGCGCGTCACCGACGACACGCGCAACGTGTTCCTGGAATCCGCGCACTTCGCACCGGCTGCCATCATGGGCCGCGCGCGCAAGCTGGGCATGCATACGGATGCTTCGCATCGCTTCGAGCGCGGCGTCGATCCCGCGCTGCCGCAGCGTGCGCTGGAACGCGCCACGGAGTTGCTGCTCGCCATCGCCGGCGGCAACGCTGGCCCCGTGCTGGTTGCGGAGAACCTTGCCGATCTGCCGAAGCCGGCCACCGTGGTGCTGCGCCGCGCGCGCCTCAAGCGCGTGCTGGGTATCGAGGTGGCTGATGCCGAAGTGGCGCGCATCTTCACCGCACTGGGCATGAAGGTGGTGCCGCAGGCGGATGGCTGGCAGGTCACCGCACCGAGCAGCCGATTCGATATCGAGCGCGAAGAAGACCTGATCGAAGAGGTCGCGCGCATCCATGGCTACGACAATATCCCGACCCATACGCCTGCCGGCGCGCTGACCCTGGCGGCCGAACCGGAAGCGCGCCTCAACGAGCTGGCCGTGCGCGAGCAGTTGGCCGCCCGCGGTTACTACGAGGCGGTGAACCTGGCCTTCATCGGCAACGATGTGTTGCAGCGCTGGGGCATGACCGAGCAGCTGGTGCCGCTGGCCAACCCGCTGTCGGCGGAGCTGGCGATCATGCGTCCGTCCCTGCTGCCGGGGCTGATCGTGGCACTCTCGCACAACCGCGCCCGCCAGCAGGAGCGCGTGCGGCTGTTCGAACTGGGGCGCACGTTCCGCATCAGCGCCGAGGCCGCCGCCCGCAAGGACGCGCCGACCGAGACGCCGACCCTGTCCATCGTCGCCAGTGGCATCGCGCATGCGGAGCAGTGGGGCGAAGCCTCGCGCACGCTCGACTTCCACGACCTCAAGGGCGACCTCGATGCGCTGATCGCCTGGGGCGGTGAGCCTGATCGCTGGGCCTTCCATGCCGACGGCCTGCCGGGCTGGCTGCATCCCGGTCGCGGCGCCCGCGTGACCCGCGACGGGCAGACCGTCGGTTTCCTGGGCGCACTGCATCCGCAGCTGGCTAAAGCCCTGGACCTCGGTGCCGATGTCCATGTGCTCGAACTGGAGCTGGAGCCGGTGCTGGCTCGCCGCCTGCCCAAGGCCGTGGCCGTGCCGCGCTTCCCGTCCGTACGCCGCGACATCGCGGTCGATGTGCCGGAAGAGGTGAGCTGGTCACAGATTGAGCAGGTGGTTCGCACGACCCTGGGCAGCCAGCTCAAGGAGCTGCGCCTGTTCGACCGCTATAGCGGCAAGGGGGTCGAACTAGGCCGAAAGAGTCTCGCTATGGGCTTGATTTTGCAGGACGCTTCACGCACGCTTACTGACGACGACGCTGACCGTAACATTCGTGAAGCAGTCGCAGCGTTGGAGATGGCATGCAAGGCGAAGTTGCGAGGATAAGATGGCGCTGACCAAAGCAGAGATGGCCGAGCGCCTCTTTCTCGAGGTGGGCCTCAACAAGCGTGAGGCAAAAGAGTTCGTGGACGCCTATTTCGAGGTGGTCCGCGAGGCGTTGGAAAAGGGTGAGCAGGTGAAGCTGTCGGGTTTCGGCAACTTCGATCTGCGTCAGAAGAACCAGCGACCGGGACGCAATCCCAAGACGGGCGAAGAGATTCCGATTTCCGCCCGCCGTGTGGTGACGTTCCGACCGGGTCAGAAACTCAAGGTGCGAGTCGAGGGCTATGCTGGATCAAGGGAATAACACCGAGCTGCCGGTCATCCCGGCGAAGCGCTACTTCACCATCGGTGAGGTGAGCGAGCTGTGTGGCGTCAAGCCGCACGTGCTGCGGTATTGGGAACAGGAATTTCCCGCACTCAATCCGGTCAAGCGCCGCGGCAACCGCCGTTATTATCAGCGTCACGACGTGCTGATGATCCGTCAGATCCGTGGCCTGCTGTATGACGAGGGCTTCACCATCACCGGCGCCCGCGCCCGGCTGGAAGGCCCGCAGGCGCGCATGGAGTCGAGCATTTCCCACCAGATCGTGCGCCAGGTGCGCATGGAACTGGAAGAAGTGCTGGTGCTGCTGCGTCGGTAAGCTTTCAAGACGACTTCCGGTACTACCGGCTTAGCTGGTAGACTTGTCGTCTTGCCGATCATCGGGGCGTAGCGCAGCCTGGTAGCGCATCTGCCTGGGGGGCAGAGGGTCGTGGGTTCGAATCCCGCCGTCCCGACCAATTCGGCAACTGATATGAAAACGGCGCCCTCGGGCGCCGTTTTTGTTTGCAGGCCTACGGATATCTCAATAGAGAACGCGACTGCGCAGCGTCCCCGGGATGGCCGCAAGCCGGTCGCGCAGCTCGCCCGACTGCTTCTCGTCGGCCGCCACGTCGATCACCACGTAGCCCACTTCGCTGTCCGTTTGCAGGAACTGCGCATCGATGTTGATGTTGCCCGCGGAGAACAGTTCGTTGATGCGCGAGAGCACACCCGGCACATTGCGATGGATGTGCAGCAGGCGGCGGCTGCGCGGATGCTCCGGCAGCGAGACCTCGGGGAAGTTGACTGCCGAGAGGGTGGAACCGTTGTCGCTGTAGCGCACCAGCTTGGCGGCGACTTCGATGCCGATATTGTCCTGTGCCTCAAGCGTGCTGCCGCCGATGTGCGGGGTGAGGATCACGTTGTCCATGCCCAGCAGCGGCGACACGAACGCATCGTCGTTGCCCTTGGGCTCCACCGGGAACACGTCCACGGCGGCGCCGGCCAGGTGCTCCGAGCGCAGCGAGGCGGCCAGCGCATCGATATCCACCACGGTGCCGCGCGAGGCATTGATCAGCAGCGAGCCCTTGCGCATGCGGGCGAGTTCGCGGGTGCCGATCATCATTTGCGTCGCGGGCGTCTCGGGTACGTGCAGGGTCACCACGTCGGCGCGTTCCAGCAGGTCTTCCAGGCTGTTGGCGGCGCGGGCATTGCCCAGGGAGAGCTTGGATTCGATGTCGTGGAAGATCACCCGCATGCCCAGGCTCTCGGCCAGCACGCCGACCTGGGTGCCGATATGGCCGTAGCCGACGATGCCGAGCACCTTGTCACGCGCCTCGAAACTGCCGGCAGCGGATTTGGTCCAGCCGCCGCGATGGCACAACGCATTCTTCTGGGGCACGCCGCGCAGCAGCATGATGGTTTCAGCGATGACCAATTCCGCCACGCTGCGCGTGTTGGAGTAGGGCGCGTTGAAGACGGGAACGCCGAGTCGGCGGGCGCTGCCCAGGTCCACCTGGTTGGTGCCGATACAGAAGCAGCCGACCGCAATTAGCCGTTTAGCCTGCTGAAGCACCTCGTCGGTGAGCTGGGTGCGCGAGCGGATGCCGACGATGTGCGCCTCGGCGATGCGGGCCTTCAACTCGGCTTCCGGCAGGGCTTTTTCGTGGTATTCCAGCTGGCTGTAACCCGCCCGCTGGAAGCTTTCCACGGCGCTGCGGCTGACGCCTTCGAGCAGGAGTACCTTGATGTCTTGTTTCGGGAACGAGGTCTTCATGGGCCGTTGCGCGATGGAGAACGCCTGCACTATGCCAGACCTTGAGGCCGTTTTGCGGCGTCGCAACACTGGACGATGCCGCGCCACGCTGGCAGGCTTGCGGAGCACCCGGGGAACGCGACATGACTGATGCTCGACTGGCTGAGCTCGCCGCTCGGTTACCCAATCTTCGCCTGCTGACCGATCCGGCCGACCTGGAGCACTACGGCCGCGACTGGACCCGTCGCTGGACACCGGCGCCGCTGGCGATTGCGCTGCCCGGCGGCGTGGAAGAAGTGCAGGCGATCATGCGCTGGGCCAACGAGCGGAACGTCGCGGTCGTCCCGTCGGGTGGCCGCACCGGCCTCTCGGGCGGCGCAGTGGCGGCCAATGGGGAGCTGGTGCTGAGCCTGGAGCGCATGAAGAGCGTGCTCGGATTCGACGCGGTGGATCGCACGCTCACGGTGCAGGCCGGCATGACGCTGCACGCGGTGCACGAAGCGGCCAGGGAGCAGGGGCTGCTCTATCCGGTCGATTTCGCGGCGCGCGGCTCTTGCTCGATCGGCGGCAATATCGCCACCAATGCCGGCGGCATCCGGGTGATCCGCTACGGCAACACGCGCGAATGGATTGCCGGGGTGACCGTGGTGGCCGGCAATGGCGAGCTGCTGCAGCTCAACCGTGGGCTGATCAAGAATTCCAGTGGCTACGACCTGCGCCAGCTGCTGATCGGCTCGGAAGGAACGCTGGGCATCGTGGTGGAAGCGACCTTGAGGCTCACCGACCCCGCGCCGCCCTCGCAGGTGATGCTGCTGGCCGTGCCCAGCATGGCCGCCTTGATGGAGGTGTTCGCGCTGTTCCGTTCGCGGCTCACCCTGCAGGCGTTCGAGTTCTTCACCGATGCAGCGCTGCGCCACGTGCTGGCGCATGGGGCCCAGCGGGCCATCGATGGCGATCATCCGTATTACGTGGTGACCGAATTCGATGCGGACGAAGCCGCCCAGGACACCGCGCTGGCGGCTTTCGAATACGGCCTGGACCAGGGCTGGATCAGCGATGGCGTGATCGCGCAAAGCGAAGCCCAGGCCGCGACCCTGTGGCGGTTGCGCGAAGGCATCACCGAAAGCCTGGCGCCGCATCGCCCCTACAAGAACGACATCTCGCTGCGCATCAGCGCCTTGCCGGGCTTCCTGCAGGAAATCCAGGCTTTGCTGGGGCGTGAGTACCCGCATTTCGAGGTGGTGTGGTTTGGCCACATCGGCGACGGCAACCTGCATATCAACGTGCTGCGGCCGGACGATCTGTCGGACAGCGATTTCATCACCCAGTGCGAGCACGTCACCAAGTTGCTCGCTGAAACGCTGCAGCGACATGGCGGAAGCATTTCCGCCGAGCACGGCATCGGGCTGGTGAAGCGCGCCTACCTGGGCAGCACGCGTGGTGAGGCAGAGATTGCGCTGATGCGCGGCGTGAAGCAGGTGTTTGATCCCAAGGGATTGCTCAATCCGGGCAAGCTGTTTGCCTGAGAGACGTTCGATGTCTTATCCGGCGCTATCCATTTCCCTCACGTCATTCCGGCGCAGGCCGGAATCCAGTAGCGAGTACGTAGAGTTGTCGCGATAGCCGAGCATGCCCTGAGAGGTTTTCGCGAAAACCTGGGACTGAAGCGCCTGGATTCCGGCCTGCGCCGGAATGATGTGAGGAAGGGTAGGGCCAGGCGGTACCGGCTAAGCAGGGACTAAGTCGGAGCGGCGATGCTGTGCAGACCTCCTTGCTGCCGGATTTCCCATGCGTGCATTGCCCACTTTGCTGTTCTTTGCCGGGGCGGCGTTCGCCGGTCCCGCGGCCGCCGACCCGGCACCCGCGAACTTCCGCGTGCTTGCCCATCTACCGCTCGGTGGTGCCGGAGGCTGGGATTACCTCAGTTTCGATGCGCAGCGACGCCATCTGTTCGTGACGCGGGGCGATCACATCGACGTGGTGGACGTGGATCAGCACAAGCGCATCGGCGCGATCTCCGGGACCAGGGGCGTGCACGGCGTGGCGTTGGATCAGTCCACGCATCGCGGCTATGCCAGTAACGGGCAGGCCGCCTCGGTGACGGTGTTCGACCTCGATACGTTGCATGTCGTCGCCACCATCAGCGGAACCGGCGAGAAGCCCGATGCCATCGTCTACGACGGTGCGTCGAAGCATGTGTTCACGTTCAATGGCAAAGGCCATTCCTTCAGCGTGATCGATCCCTCCACGAATACGGTGACGAGCACGGTGGCGCTGCCTGGCAAACCGGAGTTCGCGGTAAGCGATGAGGCCGGTTCGATCTACGTGAATATCGAAGACACGGCACAGCTGGTGAAGATCGACACCACCCACAACACCGTGGTCGCGACGTGGTCTCTCGGCGCCTGCGAAGCGCCGACCGGTCTGGCCATCGACCGCAAACGGCATCGCCTGTTCTCGGTCTGCGACAACAAGCAGATGGCCGTGACCAACGCCGAGAATGGCCAGGCCGTGGCGCGGGTGCCGATCGGGGAAGGCCCGGATGCGGTGGTGTTCGATGAAGACGCCTCGATGGTGTACAGCTCCAATGGCGAGAGCGGCGATATCACGGCCGTACGCCAGAAGGACGCCGATCACTACAGCGTCGTCGCTTCGGTTCCCACCCAGCCCAGCGCGCGCACGCTGGCGCTCGATCCCAAGCTGCACCGGCTCTACCTCTCGGCCGCCACGTGGGCATCGGCACCGAAGGAGGGCGCTCGCCCGGACATCGTGCCGGACAGTTTCACGGTGTTGACGGTCGGAGCGCCCTGAAGCTGTCTCCGGCGCACTGAGCGAAAAGGGGGGGCCTGGGGACGGCGTGATAGCCTTATAAGCCGTCCCCGTTCGCTTCAGGAGCATCGAGCATGTCGCAGGAACTTCGCACCCTGTATCCCGAGATCGAGCCGTATGACAGCGGCATGCTCAAGGTCTCCGACCTGCACACGCTGTACTACGAACAGAGCGGCAACCCCAATGGCAAGCCGGTGGTGTTTCTGCATGGCGGTCCGGGCGGCGGCACCAATCCGAAGTGCCGGCGCTTCTTCGATCCCGCGGTGTATCGCATCGTGTTGTTCGACCAGCGCGGTTGCGGCAAGTCCACGCCGCATGCGGAGCTGCACGAAAACACCACCTGGAACCTGGTCAACGACATCGAGCGCATCCGCACGCACCTGGGCATCGATCGCTGGCAGGTCTTCGGCGGTTCCTGGGGTTCGACGCTGGCGCTGGCGTATGCGCAAACCCATCCGGAGCGGGTGACCGAACTGGTGCTGCGCGGCATCTTCATGCTGCGGCGCTGGGAGCTGGAATGGTTCTACCAGAAGGGTTGCGACGCGCTGTATCCCGATGCGTGGGAGACCTATCTGAAGGCCATTCCCGCGGTGGAGCACGGCGACCTGATGAGCGCGTACTACCGCCGCCTCACCAGCAGCGATCCGATCGAGCGCGTGGAAGCAGCGCGCGCCTGGTCGGTGTGGGAGGGCGCCACCAGCTATCTGTGGCAGGACGAGGGCCATATCCAGTCCAGCGGCGAGGACGAATTCGCGCTGGCCTTCGCGCGCATCGAATGCCACTACTTCGTGCATGGCGGCTTCTTCGAGCACGATGACCAACTGCTGCGCAACGTGGAGCGCATCCGCAAGATTCCCGCGGTGATCGTGCAGGGACGCTACGACGTGGTGTGCCCGATGCGCAGCGCCTGGGACCTGCATCGCGCCTGGCCGGAAGCGGACCTGCGCATCGTGCAGGACGCCGGCCACTCGGCCTTCGAGCCGGGCAATATCTCGGAACTGGTCAAGGCGACGGACCGTTTCCGCGGCTGATTGACCCGATCTTCACTGCAGAACCCCGCGCGGCGACGGCCGGGGTTTTGATGGGAAAGATCAACCGGCGGGCAATTGCTTGGTGCCGAAAATCTTGTCGCCGGCATCGCCAAGCCCCGGCAGGATGTAGCCGTGTTCGTTGAGGCGTTCATCGATGGACGCGGTGTAGATTTCCACATCCGGATGCGCCGCTTCGATGCGCTTGAGGCCTTCGGGTGCAGCGACCAGGAACAGTCCCTTGATGCGCTTGCAGCCGGCGGCCTTGAGCATGTCGACCGTGGCAACCAGGGTGCCGGCGGTGGCCAGCATGGGATCGACGATCAGCGCGATGCGCTCGTCCATGCGGCCGGTGAGCTTCTCGTAATAGGTGATCGGCTCGAGCGTTTCCTCGTTGCGCTGCAGGCCGACCACGCTGACCTTGGCGGCGGGAATCATGTCGAGCACGCCGGGCAGCATGCCCAGGCCGGCACGCAGGATCGGCACGATGGTGACCTTCTTGCCCTTGATCTGGTGCACGGTGAGCGGTCCAGCCCAGCCTTCGATGCGCTGCTCGACCGTTTCCAGATCCTTGGTGGCTTCGTAGGTCAGCAACGAAGCCACTTCCGAGGCCAGCTCGCGAAATTCCTTGGTACTGATGCCGGCGCGACGCATCAGGCCGAGCTTGTGCTGGATCAGGGGATGGCGGACTTCGACGATCTTCATGGGGAAACCTGGCGGCAAGGTCGGGGCATTGTCACTCACGTCGCGCGATGAGGGCGAGGGGTTTGTCCAGCCGAAGCTCCCGATCGATGGCCGCCTGCGCCACCAGTTCCGCATCGTGGCTGACCAGGACGAGCGAGCCGCGATAGCCTGCGAGCGCCTGCTCGAGCAACTGGCGGCTGTCGAGATCCAGATGGCTGTCGGGTTCGTCGAGCAGCAACAGGTCGTAGGGTTCGCGGGCGCTGTCGAGCACGAGCAGGGCCAGCTTGACGCGCTCGCCGCCGCTCAGAAGACCCGCGGCCAGCTCCGCCCGCTCGCCCCGCAGGCCGATGCCGGCGAGGTACTCCCGATAGCGCGTCAGCGAATGGCCGGGCGATAGCGCACGCAGGTTCTCAAGTGCGCTCTGCTCATCGCGCAGCAGGCTGTAGTGCTGGTCGATCAACAGCACACGCTCGCCTCCGCGAATCCGGCCGCCACGCGGGGCCAGCCGTCCCATGATGGCGGCCAGCAGACTGGATTTGCCGCTGCCATTGTCGCCATGCAGATACAGGCGCTCGCCGGGAGCGAGGTACAGATCGATCGGTTGATCATGCCCGTGCGGCGGTATGAGTTGAAGCGGCGCGTGCGTCGCCGCAAGCGCACCGAGATCGAATCGTTGTGCACGATGAACATCGATGCGCGAACGCGCCTGAGCGAGTTGTTCGCGCTGCCTCGCCTGCTGCAGCTGTTGTGAGGTGCGCAGCCGCGCACCGGTATCTTCCGAGCGCTGCTTGCGACGGTCCAGCAGGATGGTCGGCAGGTTGGCGTTCGCGCGTTCGCGGTTGGCTTTCTGCTGCCGGTGGACGAGACGCTGCTGCTCATCGTGGTGTTGCCGTTCCAACGCTTTCTGCTCACGGCGTGCCTGATTCCATTGCCGTTCGGCGGCCTGCCGTTCCGTATCGCGAAGCATCGAGTAAGCCGCGACATTGCCGCCGTAGCGGCGCAAACCGTGCGGCGAAAGTTCGTCGACGCTTTCCACCTCGGCGAGCAGGGCGCGGTCGTGGCTGATCAACAAATAGCCGCCGGCATGCGCGATCAGCCGTTCGCGCAGCCACTGGCGGCCACGGCGATCCAGGTGATTGCCTGGCTCATCCAGTATCAGGAAATGCTGTTCGAGCTCGAACAACTGGCTCAGTCGAAGGCGCACGCGTTCGCCGCCGCTGAGGCTTTCCCAGAGGCGTGAAAGGTCGTGGGGTAGCCCGGCCTGTTCAAGCCATTGGCTGGCGCGTTCGTGCACGTTCCAGTCGTCGGCGAGTGTGTGGAAATCCGCCGGGTCCGCGCTGCCTGCTTCGATGCGCTGCAGGGCGTCGAGTTTGCGGTCCACGCCAAGGGCCGCGGCGATCGTGCCGCCGAACGCAGGCCACCGTTGTGGCAGATGGGCAAGCTCGACGTGACGCACTACCTGGCCGTGGGTGGGTTCGATCAGGCCAGCCAGCACCCGGCCAAGCAGCGACTTGCCGCTGCCGTTGCGGCCGACCAGCGCATGGCGCCCGGTAGAAAAGGACGTTTCGAGATTCTCGAAAACGGGATCGCGGCCCGGCGGTGCAAAGCCGAGTTGGTGAATAAGTAGGGATAGTGCCGTCATAAACCCTCCGGAATGGGAGTGGCATACGACAGGGCGCCGAGCGCGAAACGCGCCAAGGGATGTCGACCGCCCTGTCACTCGTGGCCAGACGCAACGCACCCGTGAAGGCTGCGATCGGTTGGCAGGCGAGCGGCTTAGAGGCGCATGTCGGCGGTGAATCCCTGGAGGAAAAGAGTGCGCAGCATAACAGCAGGCACTTAAAGGCAAACAAAAAGGGCGCCGATACGCATCGGCGCCCTGGTGGCTTGTGCCAATACGATCAGTGGCCCGCGTTGGGCGTGTTGCTCAGGCAGGTGCTCATGAACTGCTTGCGGGCATCGCCCTTGAGCGACTTGGCCTGCGGATCGGCGTTGCAGGACTTCATCTTTTCCTGCTGGGTCATCTTGGCCGGTGCGGCGCTTTCACCCTTCAGGCAGCTGCTCATGAAGGTCTTGCGGTCGTCGCCGGTCTTGCCCGTGGCCTGCTTGTTGCAGTCGGCCATGCGCTGCTGCTGCGAATTCTTGGCGGGCGCGCTGGTGGGGGCCGTCTGCGGCGCGGCAAAGGCGGTAGAGGCGGCAAAGGCCAGCGCAACGCCGGCGACCATCAGACTCAAACGCGAAGACATGCGGGTACCCTCCTGGAGAACATGACCGGCGAGTGCCGGCGCGGCAAGTCTATGCCTGCAGACAGGCCGCGTGGGAGGGCATATAGGGTCGCCTACGGACCCCGTTCAGCAAGCTGGAGGGCGACAAGCAAATCGGACTTTTCCCGGCCTGGCGGGGGGCTAAAAGAAAGGCCACGCCCGTCGCCGGACGTGGCCTCCTTAGGGACGTGAAGCTACCGATCAGTGACCGTGGCCGTGTCCTTCGTCCTGGTCATCGTCGTCGTGGTGCCCGTGCCCGTGGTCGCCGTCATCGTGATGGCCGTGCCCATGATCGTCGTCATCGTGATGACCATGCCCTTGTTCGCCGGACAATCCCGGCACGAACAGGTCGACCACGAAGCCATCGTGATCGGACACGCCGATCGCCTTGCGCACGTCGGTGGCGGTGGCGGCATCGGCTTCCGTTTGTACTGGCGCGTCGAGGTCGGCGCGACCGTACTGCATCTTCAGGAAACGCAGCCGGGCGACGTCGTTCATCAGCGCATGATCGAGCACCTGCACCGTGGGCACTTCGCGGCCGGAGTTGCCGGAGCCTGCCGCGGTATAACCCTGGATCGGGCCGAATTCCTCGGTGTAGAGGAACGAGTAGCGATCATTCTCAGGTACCGATTCCACCGCATCCCACAGGGCCGGACGCACGATGTTCTTGCCCAGCTTCAGTTGGTTTTCGCTGTCCTTGTACTTGCCCGATGCCAGTCCCACCACGTCCACCCAGCCATCGCTGAACTGGTAGGCATTGAAGTCGCCCACCACCATCAACGGCAGCCACGGATTGGCGCCCTGCAGGTTCTGCACTTGGCGCGCCAGCGAACTGGCCTGCAGGAAGCGCTTCTGGCGGTCGCGCACGGCGCTGTCGTCGTTGTCGTCGACATTGGTGCGTGCCTTCATGTGCACCGAGATCACCTGGAAGCGCACGCCGCGCGCTTCGGCGGTGAGCAGCAGCGGCGGATGGTCGTGCACGAACGCGGTCTGGCCGTTGTCGTTCCAGGTTTCGTCGGCGGCCAGTTGCTGCACAGAGACCACGCGAACGCGGTCGCTACGTACCAGGAAGCCTACGTTGATGCCGCTGGGATCGTGTCCAGGCACCAGATAGGCCTGGTACTTGGCGCGATAGTCGTCGCCCAGCTGCGTGGCCAGGCCTTGCAGCAGCGGCAGGCTCTTCACTTCCTCCACCGACAGCACGTCGGGCAGCTGCAGCACGCTGCCGATATAGGCGGACAGGCGTTGCGTCTTCGATGCCACTTCGTCGGCCGTCGGCTCCTTGCTGTCGCCGCTGCAGGTGAAGACGGTGTTGAAGTCGGTATCGCAGAAGCGCTCGGTGTTGAACGCACCGATGCGCAGGGCATACGGCGCGGTCGGCGAAACGGAACGCGGCATTTCCGCAACGTGCTTCAGGGTGATCTTGGTCGGGATGAAGGTGTAGGCACCGAAGTCGTAGGAGATGATGCCTTCAGCACGGAACGTGGTGCCCGCCACAAACGGCGTGTTGAGCGGCACGGCGCCGAAGTCCGCCGTGTTCATCTTGAACACTTCCGGGTTGCCGCTCCAATTGGGGAGCTGCACGCCGTCAGGCACCGGCACGCCATAGCGCACGCCGGGGAGACGCAACGAGCGCTTGCCATTCGCGGTGATGCTCACTTCCGCATAGGGCTCGCCGCTGAAACGCTTGTTGCCTGTGTTGATCATGCCGTTCTCGATCACCACGCGCATGCCCACGAAGCACTGGAAGTTGGTCGCGCCGCAGGACAGCTTGGCCGGATCGGACGAAGGCATCGCCTCGCCAAATACCACCGCCTTGGGCAGGCGTGCGCCGTGCGAGGTCACTGTCACCACGGGGCTGGTGAGCTCGGGCAACTGGTAGTAGTTGGCGACCCTGGCGTCCACGTTCACCACATCGCCCACCACCACCGTCGGCGTGCTGGAGGTGAACACATAGATGCCGTTGGACGTAAGCGGATCGGCATCGGCGCGTGCGTCCGGTGTCTGCATGGTGAAGCCCGCCGGGCCCACCGCGGTGACGATGTTGCCGGTGGTCTTCACCGGCTTGCCCAGCAGCGGCGAGATCTGATCGCGCCCCTGGATCTGCCAGATCTCGGCGGCAACCGGGATGTCGTAGAGGATCGCGCCGATCGCCGTATCGCGCGACAGCGGGAGATTGCCGCTGGGCTGGCTCAGCTTGACCTCGAAGGCTTTGTCATCGCTCGGCGTGGTGCGGCCGTGCACCACTAGGTTGAAGTTCGCCTGCATCTGCCCTTCGGCGATGCTCAGGTTGGTATCGAGCGCGTCGTAATCGTGATTGGCGACGGTCGCCGTGCCATCGAGCGTCGCCACGTGCACCGATACGCCACCGGTGGGAGCAGGCTGGGTGAGCGAGACCGTGAACGGCATTTGGACGTCCGCCGCACCACGCACCGTGGCGCTGGCATCGGCGACGGACAAGGCCTGGCCCAGCACGACGCACGAGCTCGCACTGTTGTGCGGCGTCGTGGGAGAAACCACGTTGAAATCGGCCTGGTTGTCTCCGGTGTTTTGCGGCAGGCCCGCAGCCGTGGGCTTGCGGCCATAGCCCTTATCGGCATTGGTGGTGCCGAGCGACGCCAGTGGCGTGCCGGCCTTGTACACAGAACCGGTGGAAAGGCCGACTTGATCGACCAACTGGCCCGAGCCGTCGAGAATGGCGAGGCCACCATCGTCGGTGACGCCCGTGCTGTACTTGAGATCGCCCGCCACGCTGCCGGAATAACCGCTGCTCGCGCTGTTGGTGAGCAACAGATAGCAGCCCGGCGCAATCGACGTGCCGCTCGGCAGCGTCAGGCGCGTGCCGGTGGTGCCGCTGACGTTGGAGGCGTTGAATTTGTAGCCCGACAGATCCAGCGACTTGCTGCCGCTGTTGAACAGCTCGACGAATTCGTCGTTGCCGCCGGCCGGGCCACGGACGCGAAACTGGCTGATGCTGAGGTCTGCCGCTTGCGCAGTGGTTGCCGACAGGGCGAGCAACAGTGCGCCTAAAAGGGCACGTCGAATGTGCGCTGGTTTCATTGACCACTCCCTTCCTGGGTCCAGGGCGGACCCCAACAGGGAGAGGCTAAGCAGCTATTGCGACAGTTTTGCGAAGGAAGTTGCGGCAGCGCTTCATTTTGCGAAGCGCTTTGCGTTCCGATGTGTGACCGGCATCGTCGACGTTGCGTGAACGATGCCGGTCACCTTGCGACTTCAGGCGGCTTCGGCCTTCGTGTCGGCTTTGAGTTTACGCGGCCCCTGCAGCAGGGCCTGGCGCACGTGCGAAACGACCAGGTCCACTTCGTCGCTGGTGACCAGGAAGTGCGGCGTGAAGCGCAGCGAGTTGGTGCCGCCGTGGATCACGCCGACGCCGCGCTCGCGCATGAACTCCTCGATCGAGTTGGCGCCGTAGCACTTGAACTCCGTCGACAGTTCGCAGGAGAACAGCAGGCCGGTGCCTTGCACCTTGGTGATCAGGCCGCCCAGCTCGTTCTTCAGCACGTTGAGCTTGTCGACGAATTCCTTGCCGCGCTCGCGGATGTTGTTGCGCACCTCGTCGGTGAGCAGGTCGAGCGTGGCGAGCGCCACGTCGAGCGCGCGCGGGTTGGCCGTCATGGTGTTGCCGTAGATGCCCTTGCGGTACAGCTCGGCGGTGCGCTGGGTAACAGCCAACACGGACAGCGGGTACTGGCCGGCGTTGAGCGCCTTGGAGAAGGTTTCCATATCCGGCGGCGCGAGTTTCTCGAAGCCCGGATAATCGGTGACCGACAGCACGCCGTGCGCACGCAGGCCCGCCTGGATGGAGTCGACCAGCAACAGCGCACCGTGCGCTTCGGTGAGCGCGCGCGCCTTCTGGTAGAACTCCGGCGTCACCGCGCGGCCCGGATCGCCTTCGCCCATCACCGGTTCCAGGAACATCGCCTCGATGAACCAGCCGTTCTTGTCCGCATCGGCAAACACGGCTTCGAGCTGGGCGATGTCGTAAGGCTGCACGGTGAGCAGCGTGTCCTCGTGGCGATAGCTGGCCAGATGCTGCAGGTACGTCTTGCGCGTGGAATCGGAATACAGCGCCGGCTTGTCGGTGCGGCCGTGGAAGGCACCCTTCACCACCACGCGCTTGATCGCGCGACCGGCGTAGCGCGCGCCAGGGTCGGTCAGCAGCTTGGCGTTGACGTCGGCAATGCGGCAGGCGAGGCCCACCGATTCCGAACCGGAATTGAGGGCGAGGTAACGCGCATACGGATTGCTGTCGCGGTTGCGGCCCAGTTCGCGATCCATCGCCTTGGCAAAACGCATCTGCGAGATGCTCGGCGTCATCACATTGGCCATCACCTGCGGACGCGCGAGCGCGGCATCGATGGAGGCGTTGTTGTGGCCAAAGCCGAGCATGCCGTAGCCGCCGTTGTCGTGGATCACGGCGCCCTTGAAGCTCACCACCCACGGACCGCGCGCCGCGGCGGGCAGGTACGGGTTGATGGCATCGTCCGGATAAAAGTTGACGAACTCCGTCTGCACCTGCGCCATCTGTTCGGCTTCGTCGAGCTTTAGGAAATCGCCCAACTCGCCGCGCAGTTCGCGGTGACGCGCGACCGCATCGCTGATGGCCTGCGCCAGGTCAGGGTGGCTCGCTGCGAGGCGTTCGACGGTGGCATCGTCAAGGCCGCTGGTCTGCGGTGCGCCGCCGAATTCGCGCAGTTCGCGCAGCTGATCAATCACGCCCATGGGCTTCTCCTTCAAGGTCGACTTGCCTGCCGTCCCGATGGCATGCGCGCCGATGTGTCAACGAATGCAAAGGCGGAAGCGCGTGATCATTCAGCGTTTCCGCGGGCTCCAGAGCCTGTTTCCAATCTCTGCGAACCATGTCGCACTGCGATCCGTCACGGATGTGGCAATGCAACGACTGCCCGAGCATAGCGCGGCGCTGTCGCCGCCGGTACCCCGGGTGACGCTTGTCATGTATAGCGGTTGACGTGGACAACTGCCGGCAAACCCTTGTGCCGCCTAGCATGGCGGCCAAGGAGGAGGACCCATGACCCAGTCTGTCGCAGTGGTGGCCAGCTTGTCTGGCGCCGTCAAACGTTACGGCGCTTTAACGGCGCTGGATGGTCTTGATCTCATGCTGCACCGCGGCGAATTGCTTGCCTTGCTGGGCCCCAATGGCGCCGGCAAAAGCACCGCCATCAGCCTGCTGCTGGGGTTGGCGCGTGCGGATGCGGGCAAGGTGGAATTGTTCGGTCGCGATCCGCAGGACATCGACGCGCGCCGCCGTATCGGCGTCATGCTGCAGTCGTCGTTTCTGCCGCCGACGCTCACCGTGGGCGAACTGCTGCGCCTCACCGCCAGTTATTACCCGGCGCCCCGCTCGATCGACGAAAGCGCCGACATGGCCGGCGTCGCCGACCTGTTGTCGCGTCGCTACGCGGCGCTGTCGGGCGGACAGCAGCGGCGTGTGCAGTTTGCGCTGGCGCTGTGCGGCCGTCCCGAATTGCTGTTTCTGGACGAACCCACCGTCGGCATGGATATCGAAGCGCGCCAGAAGTTGTGGGCCGCCATTCGCCGTCTCACCGCCGAAGGCTGCGCAATCGTGCTTACCACGCATTACCTGGAAGAGGCCGAGGCGCTTGCTCAGCGCGTGGTCGTGCTTGGCAAGGGCCGCGTGTTGAGCGAAGGCAGCGTGGATGCGTTGCGCTCGCATGTGGCGACGACGCGCATCCGCTGCATCAGCGATCTGGACGTGGCGGCGCTGTCGCAATGGTCCGACATCTCGCTGGCGGAGCGCGACGGCACGCATATCCTTCTGCACAGCGATGCACCGGAGAAGGTGCTGCGGCGTCTGCTCGACGCCGATCCGGCGCTGTCGGAACTGGAAGTGCGCCGCGCTGGCCTGGCCGAAGCGTTCACCGAACTCACCCGCGAATCGGGCATCGAAAAGGAGGCTGCGTAATGTCCGTCATCACGATCCATCGGGTGCCGCCACTGCCCATGCCGCCGCGCCGCCTGCTGGGCGCCTACCTGATGGAAGCGCGCAGCGAATGCCTGCGTTACTTCCGCATGCCGGGGTTCCTGCTGCCGGTGACGCTGTTTCCCACCATGTTCTACCTGCTGTTCGGCATCGTGATGAATCGCCAGTCCGGCGCCGAAACCGCGCGCTATCTGCTGGCCAGTTACGGCGTGTTCGGCGTGATGAGTCCCGGCCTGTTCGGTTTCGGCGTGTCGCTGGCAATGGAACGCGAAAACGGCCTGCTGACGCTCAAGCGGGCGCTGCCGGCACCACCGGGTGCCTATCTGCTGGGCAAGATGGCGATGGCCATGCTGGCGTCGGGTACGGTGATGGCGTTGTTGCTGGCGCTGGCGGTCGGCGTGGCGCATGTGCAGCTGGGCGTGCTGCAGATGCTGCTGTTCCTGCTCATGGGCATGCTGGGCGTGCTGCCGTTCTGCGCGCTGGGCATGCTGGTCGGCACCCTGGTGAAGGGGCAGGGGGCACCGGGCGTGATCAATATCATCTACCTGCCGATGTCGTTCCTGTCCGGCTTGTGGATGCCGCTGTCGACGCTGCCCTCGGTGCTGCAGCAGATCGCCCCGATCTGGCCGAGCACGCACCTGCGCGAGCTGGCCTTGAAGACGGTGGGCATGGGGCAGTCGCCGGCATGGCCCCACCTGCTGGTGCTGGCCGCCTATGGCGTGGGTTTCTTCCTGCTGGCGTCCCGCCGGCTGCACCGCGTCGGTTGAAGTAGCATGGACACGAGGCGGATCGATCACGGGGAGCGGGGCACGGTGCGTCAGTGGCTGAAAAACTGGTTTACCCCCGCGCCGGATTCGCTGGTGGCGATCAGCCTGCAAAAGGGCAAGTCGCCGTGGGTGGATACGATCCATCTGCTGTGGTCGGTCTGGGTGTTCGTCATTCCCGCGTTCGACCACTACACCTGGTCGTGGGCATTCTTCACGCTGCTGACCTATCCGCTGTTCCTGCTGCTGTACGCGAAGTGTTGCTTGGCCTCGCGGCGTCAGGCGCGCTATTTCGCGCTGACGCTGGTGGCCATGTCGATGCTGTTGCTGCCCTGGTATTCCGCCGCGCTGACCTATTTCGTGTACGGCACCATCATGTTGCGCAGCTGTCGCATGGCGCTGCGCAATTACATGGGGATGCTGGTGATGCTCAACGTCATCCTCATCGCCGAAGTGTCGTTGTTGCACTACGCATGGCAGGCGGTGATCTGGATCCCGGTCACCTCGATCATCGTGGGCCTGGTGGTGCACGCCGAACGACTGAGCGAAGAAAAGGAAGCGGAGCTGCGCCTGTCGCACGACGAAGTGCGCCGCCTCGCCGCGCTGGCCGAGCGTGAGCGCATCGGCCGCGACCTGCACGATCTGCTGGGGCATACGCTGTCATTGATCACCTTGAAGCTCGAGCTGTCACGCAAGCTGTTCGATCGCGACAGCGAGGCGGCCAAGCGGGAAATGGCCGAGGCGGAACGCGTGGCGCGGCATGCGCTGTCGGAAGTGCGCACGGCGGTGTCGGGTATCCGCGCGACCGATCTGGCGGCTGAACTCGCGGCTGCCCGGCTCATGCTGGAAGCCTCGATGGTGTCCCTCGAATGCACGCCCTTGCCACCGTCGCTGCCGATCGAGGTGGAGCGGGGCCTGGCCCTGGTATTGCGCGAAGCCGTGACCAATATCGCCCGGCATGCGCGCGCCAATCGTGCACGGGTGTCCACTGCTGTGGCCGGCCAGGCCTTGAAATTGAGCATCGAGGACGACGGGCGCGGCGGCGTCGGTATCCATGGCAACGGCCTCAAGGGCATGCATGAGCGCGTGCGTGCCCTGGGCGGCACGCTTGAAGTGATCTCGCCGGTAGGCAAGGGTACGCGGCTGCACATCACGGTGCCGCTTCGTTCGCGGCCACCGCAGCGGGAGCTGGCCCAGGATGAGGAAACGCCGAATCCGGCGGCTGCAGGTTGAACCACAGGAGCGTTGCATGATTCGTGTATTGCTGGCCGAAGACCAGGCGATGGTGCGCGGCGCTTTGACCGCGCTGCTCAACCTCGAAAGCGACATCGAGGTGCTTGGTTCGGCAGCGGATGGCGAGGCCGCATGGCGCGAAGTGCAGCGCGTGAAGCCCGATGTGCTCGTCACCGATATCGAAATGCCGGGACTGACCGGCCTGGAACTGGCCCAACGCATCCAGCGCCATGAGCTGCCGATCAAGGTGATCATCGTGACCACCTTCGCCCGTCCGGGCTTTCTGCGTCGCGCGCTGGATGCCGGCGTTTCCGGCTATCTGTTGAAGGATGCACCGGCGGAGAATCTCGCCGAAGCGTTGCGCATGGTCCATCGCGGCGGGCGCGCCATCGATCCGCAGCTGGCGCTGGAAGCCTGGTCGGAGGCCGATCCGCTGAACGATCGCGAGCGCCAGGTGCTGCGCCTGGCGGGCGAGGGCCAGTCCGCCAACGACATTGCCACGCAACTGAACCTCTCGCACGGCACCGTGCGCAACTACCTGTCCGAAGCCATCGGCAAGCTCGGCGCGGCCAATCGCATCGAGGCGTATCGTCTCGCTCGCCAGAAAGGTTGGCTGTAGCCTTGGGGCACGTCATGGGCTGCCATGGCGCTTGATCCTGATCGGGTGCGCGCTTAGTGGCCGAGGTGTTTCGACGTTTCGTTGGTCTTGCCGGCCTGGCCGTGGCGTTTGTCATCGCCGGCTGCGCGTCGCGACAGCCGCCGCTCGCCAACGACGCCTACGTGTGGCAGCACCAATGGACGCCAGCGTTGGCGCGTTCGATATCGGACAGCGGCCAGGAGCTGCGCGCGTGGCGCGTGCTGGCCGCGGAGATGGATGGACGAGGCCAGTGGCGTACGTTCTCACCGGCATGGCCGGTGTTGGCGGCCAGCGGCAAGCCGGTGATTGCGGTGGTCCGCGTGGAAGGCACGCTGCAGCAGTGGGACGAAACGGCGTTGCTCGAACGCACTCGCTCGTTGCTGTCGCAGTGGCGCCTGCAAGGTATTCGCTTCGCCGGCATCGAGATCGACCACGATTGCGCCACTTCGCGGCTGCCGGCCTACACGCATTTCCTGGCATCGCTGCGCCCGCTGCTGGCGCCGGGCGAACGCTTGTCGATCACCGCGCTACCCACCTGGCTGGAGAGTTCCGAGCTTGACGCTTTACTGGCGCAGGCCGATGAGACGGTGTTGCAGGTGCACGCCGTGCAGTCGCCGCGCGCGGGTTTGTTCCAACCGGAGCGTGCGCGCGCATGGTTGCGCGAGTTCGCCCGCCACACGGGCAAGCCCTGGCGCGTGGCGCTGCCGGCGTACGGCACGCGGGTCAGTTGGGACGATCAAGGGCGGGTGGTCGCGATCGAAAGCGAGCGGCCCACCCTGGTGGACAGCACCGAGTCGCGTGAGCTGTTTGCCGAGCCGGCCGCCATGCAGCGTTTTGTGGCGGGGTTGGAGGCCGATGTGCCGCACGGGCTCGCAGGCATCGTGTGGTTTCGCCTGCCGACCGAAGGCGATGAGCGCGCCTGGAGCATGGCCAGCTGGCATGCGGTACTGCGGCGCACGCCACTGACCTCATCGATCACGGTGAACACGGTGCCCAGCGGCGATCCGTCGCGCCTCGACGTGCAAATCGTCAACTCGGGCACGAGCGACATGGCGTTGCCGGCACTGGTTCGCATCGACAGCGCCTGCGAGGCAGCCGACGGCATCAACGGCTATGCGCTGCAGCGCACGCCGCAGGGGCTTTATCTGCAACGGACTCGGGTCGGGCTGTTGCGTGCAGGTCGTCAATTGGCGATCGGCTGGCTTCGCTGTAGTCGCTCGCCCGGCACCGTGCGGATCGACCGCTGAAGCCTGGCGTCGCGCGGGGCGCAGGCCATAATGGCGCCATCGGGGCGAAGGACGCCCTTCCACAGGTGAAAACATGTTCAAGCGCTCATGGATAGTCGCTGCCGTGGTAACCGGTCTCGCCGGTGCCGTGGCCTGGGCCTGCGGTCCCATGTTTCCCAATCAATTGCTCGATCATCGCGGCGACACCTTGAAGGCCGTGCCGCAGAACAGCTTTGCGTTCGAGGCGACGCATCTGCTCGTTGCCACCGACAAGTTGGCGGTCGAGGAGCCGTCCCTGTACGACGATGGCGGCCAGCACAAGGACGACGCCGCGCAGGCCAAGTCGCTGGGTATTTCCATCGCGCAGCTGGGGCGCGTCGACACGCTGCGTGCGCTGGACGATGGCGATGCGGCCTACGCCCAGGGCAGCGATCTGCCGGAAGACCTGCGTGCCTATACCGCG
The DNA here is from genome assembly GCF_049913195.1 of Dyella kyungheensis. Taxonomy (GTDB): domain Bacteria; phylum Pseudomonadota; class Gammaproteobacteria; order Xanthomonadales; family Rhodanobacteraceae; genus Dyella; species Dyella kyungheensis. The sequence goes on from NZ_CP183983.1 coordinate 1,332,273, forward strand.
GGCGGGGTGGATTACGCCAAGGGACAAGAGGACAAGGCCAGCTTGCGTTTCGAGCAGGTGTTGGCCCTGCCGCCCGCGCAGGCGACGCTGCGTGGCGTATGGGCGGCTTATATGCTCGGCCGCATCCATGCAGCGAACGCGGCCAGCGCCAGCAACGACGCGACGGCCTTTTCGCGCGAACGCGCGGCAGCCGCCAAGGCGTTCCAGCTGACGCGAACCCGGGCGGTCGAGGGCGCGCTCGATTCGCAGGGCCTGGCGGTGTCCAGCTTTGGCGAGGAGGCGCGCCTGTACCTCTACGGTCACGGCACGCAATGCAGCTGGAACGACCTCTACGGCGTAGCCGACGCGAACAACAGCGAAGATGGCGACGCCACCCACACCCAGGGCGCGAACGCGGCCTGTGGCGACGGCGTGCCGGCTGCGGATCTCAAGCGTGCCATCACCTTGTACGCCGCCCAGGCTGGACATGGATCGAATGTCGGTGTGCAGTCGCTGGTGGCCATCGCTGACTATGCGATGCGTCATCCGCAGCGCATGGCTGAGCTGATCGACAATCCCGTGTCCCAGCGGCTGCTGGTGGCCTACGCGTTGGCGCGCATGGGCGGCTCGTCGGAAGAAACGCCCGCTGGCTCGGCGCCCAAGCCGGACCAGCCGCTGCTGGCGCTGGTGCAGGCGATCGAGCAGCGCGGGATGGACAAGTTGGAAGGCGCCGATCGTCTGGCTGCGCTGGCCTACCAGACCGGACGCTACGAACTCGCGGCCAAGCTGGTGGACAAATCATCCGGCCCACTCGCGGAATGGGTACGTGCCAAGCTCGCGTTGCAGAAGGGCGACCTGGCTGCGGCCAGCGCCTCCTATGCGGCTGCGGCCAAGGCATTTCCCAAGGCGGGCGATGCGCAGGCGGCGATCGAGCCCTCCAACGCGAATCTGATCACCGGCGAGCAAGGCGTGCTTGCATTGGCGCGTGGCGAATACGTCGAGGCCATGGGGCATCTCTACGATGCCGCGGTGGCCGTGGGCGGCGACGGCAATGTCTACGACTGGGACTTGGAAACCACCTCCTACGGTTACGGCAATGACGCCATGTATATCGCCGAGCGTGTGCTTACGGTCGATGAACTGAAGTCTTTCGTCGACGCCCGCGCGCCGGCCACGCCGCTGACATCCAAAAGCCCAAGCAGTGATGATGCCTACCGTTATCGCTCGCCGATTGCGGACAGCCTGCGCTGGGTGCTGGCTCGCCGCTTGATGCGCTCGGGTCGCTATGGGGATGCCTTGCCCTACTTCCCCGCGGACAACGACTGGCGTTTCGGCACCTACGGCGACGACGGAAAGCTGCAGGTGCAGAGCTTTCGCACGCCGGCGCTCAGCTATGCCAAGGCACTGCACGATAGCGAGCACGCCTGGACCGACATCGGCAAGGCCCAGGCCCTGTATGCCGCGGCCGTCATTGCGCGCGAGCACGGCATGCAGATCCTGGGTTACGAGCAGGGTCCCGACTACACCGACAGCGAGGGCAGTTATCAGGGGGGCAGTGGGCAGACACCGCAATCGCTGCAGCAGGCTTATGTGACCGAAGGCGAGCGGCAGCGCTACGCCGCCAGCGAAGCCAAGCCGAACTATCGCTTTCACTATCGCTACATAGCCGCGGACCAGGCCAACCGTGCTGCCGACCTGCTGCCGCCGCGCTCGCAGGCATTCGCAGCCGTGCTCTGCCAGGCGACCGGTTGGATGATGGAAGGTCCGCCGGACTACGAGGATCACTACCAGGGATACGGCGAGCCCGCGCCCAGCGAGCCGTCGGAGCGCCTGCGCCGCGTCAAGGCCTACTACCAGCGTTATGTGAAGCAGGGCGCTTACGTGGAATGGGCCGGCGGCTTCGGCACGGGGTGCGAAGTGCCCGATTTCGACCGCGCACGTGCACTCAAGCGCAGCGAGCAGGTGGCGGCGATCAAGCACGCCGTGCGTCACGGCTGGCCATTGGAACTTGGCGCGGTGCTGGTGCTGATGGGTGGCCTGGTCGCCTGGATCGCGCGGCGTCGGCGGCGCAAAACCCCGGCCTGAGGGCCGGCCAGGGGTTTTGCGCGATAATGGCCTATTCGACGCCAGTATCCCGCCGTGAAGAAGACCGATTTCGATTTTGAGTTGCCGCCTGAACTGATCGCCCAGGCGCCGCTGGCTGAGCGTTCGGCCAGCCGCCTGCTGCTGCTCGATGTGGAGGCGCAGGCGCGCCAGGACCGAATGTTCCGCGAGCTGCCGGATTTCCTGCGCGAAGGCGACCTGCTGGTGTTCAACGACACCCGCGTGCTGCCGGCACGCCTGTACGGCCGCAAGGACACCGGTGGCCAGGTGGAAATCCTGATCGAGCGCGTCACCGGCGCGCACGAAGCCACCGTGCAGTTGGGCGTGAGCAAGAAGCCGAAAGAGGGCGGCCGCATCGAGCTGGCCGACGGCAGCCATGCGGTGGTGCTGGGGCGCGACGACGCATTCTTCCGGCTGCGTTTCGAATCACCCGAGCCGCTGGAAAGGCTGCTGTTGAAACTCGGCGAAATGCCCTTGCCGCCGTACATCGAGCGACATGCCGATGCCAGCGACATGGAGCGTTACCAGACCGTGTTCGCCCGCGAACCGGGCGCGGTCGCTGCGCCCACGGCGGGCCTGCATTTCGATGAGGCGATGCTGGCGACGCTGCGCGAACGCGGCGTGCAGTTCGGCTACGTGACCTTGCACGTCGGTGCGGGAACCTTCCAGCCGATCCGCGCGGATGACATCAAGGACCACCAGATGCATCGCGAATGGCTCAACGTGGGCGCGAGCCTGGTCGAGCAGATTCGCCGCACGCGTGCGGCCGGTGGCCGGGTGATCGCCGTGGGCACCACGGTGGTGCGTGCGCTGGAAAGCGCCGTGCGCGATGGCGAGTTGCAGCCGTTTGCCGGCGAGACGCAGATCTTCATCTTTCCCGGCTACCAGTTCAGCAGCATCGACGGCCTGCTGACCAACTTCCACCTGCCGCAATCGACCCTGCTGATGCTGGTGTCGGCACTGGCGGGGCGCGACTTCATGCTGGGGTCGTATCGGCACGCCGTGGAGCAGAAGTACCGGTTCTTCTCCTATGGCGACGCGATGCTGATCCTGCCGCGAGGCTGAGCTTCTTTGTTGGTCATTCCGGCGCAGGCCGGAATCCAGTGCCCCAGGGACCGGCTATCGCGAAGAGCTGAACATGCTCTACCGCGACAACCGCTCGTCATCGCACTGGATTCCGGCCTGCGCCGGAATGACGGGTAGGAAGTGGGCGCGAGTCCAATGGCCTGGAGAAGCGCCAACCTCCGAAACAAGCGATAATTCACCGATGACTTCCATGACTTTCGAACTCCAGGCCACCGATGGCGCGGCCCGCCGCGGCCGTCTCACGTTTGACCGCGGCACGGTGGAAACGCCGGCTTTCATGCCCGTGGGCACCTATGGCTCGGTGAAGGCGATGACGCCGCGGGATATCCGCGAGGTCGGCGCCGAGATCATCCTGGGCAACACTTTCCATCTGTTCCTGCGCCCCGGCCTCGAGGTGGTGGAACAGTTCGGCGGACTGCACAAGTTCATCGGCTGGGACAAGCCGATCCTCACCGATTCGGGCGGTTTTCAGGTGTTCTCGCTGGCGCACAAGCGCAAGATCACCGAGGAAGGCGTAGCATTCGCTTCCCCGGTGGACGGCTCGAAAGTGTTCCTGTCGCCGGAAGAATCGATGCGCATCCAGAAGGTGCTCGATTCGGACATCGCGATGATCTTCGACGAATGCACGCCCTATCCCGCGACGGAAAAAGTAGCCTCCACCTCGATGGAGCTGAGCCTGCGCTGGGCGGAGCGTTCGCGCCGCGCGTTCGACGACCTGAAGAATCCCAATGCGCTGTTCGGCATCGTGCAGGGCAGCGTGTACGAAGACCTGCGCCGCCGTTCGGCCGAAGGCCTGGTCAACATCGGCTTCGATGGCTATGCCGTGGGCGGCCTCGCCGTGGGCGAGCCCGAGGCCGAGCGCAACCACACGCTGGATTTCACCGTGCCGCTGCTGCCGGCCGACAAGCCGCGCTACCTGATGGGCGTGGGCCGTCCGGAAGACATCGTCGAAGCGGTGCGCCGCGGCATCGACATGTTCGATTGCGTGATGCCCACGCGCAACGCGCGCAACGGTTTCCTGTTCACCGAGCAAGGCACGCTGCGCATCCGCAACGCCAAGTTCGCGCTGGACACCCGCGTGATCGAAGAGGGCTGCGACTGCTACGCCTGCAGCAACGGCTTCAGCCGCGCCTACCTGCGTCACCTGGACCGCTGCAACGAGATCCTCGGCAGCCAGCTCGCCACCATGCACAACCTGCGTCATTACCAGCGCCTGATGGCCAGACTGCGCGCAGCCATCGCCGAAGGCAGGCTGGACGATTTCGTGGCGGAGTTCTATGCGCGCAGGGCGGGCGGGTTGTCGGACTGAGATTTCGAGGCTTAAGCGCCGGACCTATTTTCAGCCGAATCACTACCTAGCCGTCATTCCGGCGCAGGCCGGAATCCAGTAGCGAAGCAACAGGCTTCCGCGAGAGCGCCAAGCGGTTTGTGCCGGATCGCCAACACTGAGCCTTCCGGATTCCGGCCTGCGCCGGAATGACGGCTAGGAGGCGTGTCGGGGAGCGCTATCCAGGGAACCTTCACCCTCCCGGCCGGGTCCAGACCTTGCAAACCGCCCCTGCCGACGCCAGAACCCCTCACGGGCGGGCCTTGCGACGCATGCAGGGGCCGGGGGCGCGTGGCATAATCCACGATCTTTTCTCAGGTGTTGGCAGAAAACGCTGCCGATACCGCTACTTGCGAGACGAGCAATGACCTTTCCGATGTCCTATGTGATGGCCCAGGCCGCTCCCGCAGCCGCTCCGGGGAATCCCCTGCTGGGCCTGGCCCTGCCGATCCTGCTGCTGGTGGTCATGTTCTTCGTGATGATCCGCCCGCAGATGAAGCGCCAGAAAGAACATCGCGCGATGCTTTCCGCGCTCTCCAAGGGCGACGAAGTCGTCACCAACGGCGGCATTGCCGGCCGCGTGGAAGAGATCGGCGAGAGCTTCGTCACGGTCGAGATCGCGCCGAACGTGAAGATCAAGGTGCAGAAGGGCGCCGTGCAGCAGGTCCTGCCCAAGGGTTCGCTGAAGTCGTCCTGACGACTTGCCGGAGCGGAGGGGCTCCGGTCCACACGATGCATTGCTCGCCGCGGCTGCCTCTGCCGCGGCTTTTGACGGATTCAAGGCATGAGTGATTTTCCACGCTGGAAATATGCGCTGGTCGCCATCGTATTGGTGCTCGGTATTGTCTATGCGTTGCCCAATGTGTTCCTGCCGGTGCCTGCCGTGCAGATCACGGCCAACCGCAACGGTACGGTCGACCAGGCACTCGAACAAAAGGTCACCGACGCGCTGAAGAAGGCCAACGTCGTCAGCACCGGCGTCGAGCTCAATGGCGATCATCTGCTCGCCAGCTTCGCCAATGCCGACCTGCAGAAGACCGCGGGTGATGCCATCAAGGCCTCGCTGGGCGACGACTACACGGTGGCCTTCAACCTGAAGTCCACGGTGCCGCACTGGCTCGGCGCCATCGGCGCGAAGTCGATGCCGCTGGGTCTGGATCTTCAGGGCGGCGTGCACTTCCTCATGGAGGTCGATCAGAACGATGTGATCGACAAGCAGGAAACGCGCTACGCGGACGATATCCGCAGCCTGCTGCGGGAAAAGAACATCCGTTACGAGTCGGTGGTGCGCAATACGCAGCGCGGCCAGGGCGTGTCGGTGGTGCTGAAGTCCGCCGAGGATCGCGTCGCCGCCGGCAACGCCATCACCGCGGACTATCCCGATCTCACCGTGACGGACGCGAATGCCACCGGCGATCGCTTCCCGCTCAACGCGGTGGTGCGTCCGGACAAGGCGCGCGAGCTGTCGCTCAACACCATTCGCCAGAACCTTGGCACGCTGCGCAACCGCATCAATGCGCTGGGCGTATCCGAGCCGATCATCCAGCAGCAGGGCGACAGCCGCATCGTGGTGGAGCTGGCCGGCGTGCAGGACACGGCTGAAGCCAAGAAGCTGATCGGTGCCGTCGCCACGCTGGAATATCGCGCCGGTTACGGCTCGCCGCAGCAGGCCGTGGACGCGGCCCGCACCGGCATCGTTCCGCCCGACGCCCGCCTCTACAAGGGCCGTGACGGACGTCCGTACCTGCTGAGCAAGAACATCATCGTCACCGGCGACCAGCTGGTGGACGCATCGTCCAGCTTCGACCAGCAGACCGGCAGCGCTGCCGTGTCGGTGACGCTGAACGCGGCCGGCGCCAAGAAGATGCTCGACTTCACCACCGGCAACGTCGGCAAGCCGATGGGCGTGGTGTACGTCGAGCGCGTGGTCGACACCAAGATCGTCGACGGCAAGGAAGTGCGCACGCCGAAGGTCACGGAAGAAGTGATCAACTACGCCACTATCAACGGCGTGTTCGGCAAGAACTTCCAGACCACCGGCCTGGGCAGCCAGAAGGAAGCATCCGACCTCGCGCTGCTGCTGAAGGGCGGTTCGCTGGCGGCGCCGGTCGATATCGTCGAAGAACGCGTGATCGGTCCCAGCCTGGGCCAGGACAACATCCAGAAGGGTCTGCGCGCCGTGACGCTCGGCCTCGCGCTGGTGCTGCTGGCGGCTGCGCTGTACTACAAGCTGTTTGGCCTCGTGGCCGACGTGGCGCTGTTCTTCAACCTGGTGATCCTGATTGCGGTGATGTCGGCGGTGGGCGTGACCCTGACCATGCCGGGCATTGCCGGTATCGTGCTGACGCTGGGTATGGCGATCGACGCGAACGTGCTGATCTGCGAACGCATCCGCGAAGAACTGCGCAACGGCTCCTCGCCGCACGCCGCGATCCGCGCCGGTTACGACAAGGCGTGGGCCACCATTCTCGACGCGAACGTCACCCACCTTATCGCCGCACTGGCGCTGACCACGATGGGCTCGGGCCCGATCAAGGGCTTCGGCGTGACGCTGCTGATCGGTATCCTGACCTCGATGTTCACCTCGGTCACCGTGACGCATGCCATCACCGCGCTGATCCACGGTCATCGCAAGCTCAAGACGCTGTCGGTCTGAGGAACAAATACACATGGAAATCTTCAACCACAACGCTAACGTGAACTTCCTCGGCATGAGGAAGTTCAGCGTGGGCCTCGCGATCCTGCTGATGGTCGCGTCCATCGTGCTCATCTCGGTAAAGCACCTGAACTACGGTCTGGACTTCACCGGCGGTGTGTCGCTGGTGGTGGATTACGACAACACGGTCCAGGTCGGCGAAGTCCGCGACGCGCTCGAGAAGGGCGGCATCGAGCATGCGCTCGTGCAGAGCCTGGGCGGCACCAAGGAAGTGTCCATCCGCCTGCAGCCGAAGGACGACCCGAACTCGGGTATCGGCAGCACCGGCAAGGTGAACCTGGACAAGATCGCCGACGACGTCACCAAGACGCTGCAGGCGGTACGTCCCGACGCCAAGCTCAAGAGCCGCGACTATGTCGGCTCCGCCGTGGGCGATGAGCTGCGCAGCGACGGCATCCTGGCCGCCATCGTGGTGATCGTGGGCATCGGCCTGTACCTCGGCATCCGCTTCGAATGGCGTTTCGCCGTGGCGGCCATCGCCACCGAAGCGCACGACGCGCTGATCACCGTGGGCATCTTCGCGCTGATGCAGCGCGAATTCGACCTGACGGTGCTCGCCTCGGTGCTGGCGGTGATCGGTTACTCGATCAACGACAAGGTGGTGGTGTTCGACCGCGTGCGCGAACTGTTCCGCTTGGCCCGCAAGGCCGAGCCGGAGGAGATCCTCAACCGTTCGATCAACAACACGCTGTCGCGTACCATCATCACCGCGCTGTTCACTGGCATCACCATGGCGGCCCTGTACTTCTTCGGCGGCCCGGCCGTGCACGGCTTCGCCATCACCATGTTGATCGGTATCGTGGTCGGCACGCTCTCCTCGATCTTCGTGGCAAGCCCGATCCTGCTGTGGCTGGGCGTGTCCAAGCAGGACCTGATGCCCAAGACCAAGGACAACCCGGAGCTGGCGCGTCGTCCATAAGCGGATTGCGTTGCTTCGTTGGAAAAGAAAAGGCCCGGGAATTCCCGGGCCTTTTTGTTGCACGGCCGAAAAGTAAGCCGGTAGCTCGCCATGGTCGCGTGGAGGAGTTACCTGATTGAGCGTTTCTTGTGCCGCACACTAGGATGGCCCAGCACAGTCACGGACATCTCGCATGCTTAGGGCTCCGAATCTCTGGAATGAATTCATTGCCGTGATGCTGAGGCGTCCCAGACCGAGCCTCTGTGTGGCTGCAGGACTTCCGGGAGACCGACGCTACACCACGTCCAACGGTCCGGTCAGTGGCGTTCTGGTACCCATGATGATCGTCGGATTGCTCGGCGACATCCCGCTTTCATTGGTGCTGGTGGCGCTATGCCATCCTGCGCATCCCTGGCTGATTCATGGCGTCGTTTTTACCGCAGGTCTCTATGCGGTCGGCTGGGCATTGGCCGTGCGCAGCGCTAGCAGCACCATTCCCCATGCGATCGATGAGCGCGCACTGTGGCTTGGAGGTGGCATGCATTACGGGGGAAGCATCCCGCGGTCTTCCATTCGCCGCGTCCAGTCGTTCCACCAATCACGCCACGCTTGGGCTGTGGCCAACCAAGTGCACATGCGTGATGTCCTGGTTGTCAGTCGCCTCGATTCCCCCAACGTGGCCATTGAGCTTGAGGATTCGGCCGTGAGCCAAGTGAGTTTGACCCGTAAAGGGAAGCGCGTTGCACCACGACGTTGGATCCTGCTTTACGCAGATCGCCCGGGTGAGCTTGCGACAGCCGTTTCCTGAGTCGGATCATCGTTGGAATGCGGCAATCGAGAGATTCAAGCGATTTCTGTGGATACCCGTACTTCGGATGCTTGGGCCGAGGTTGCTTCGGCGCTATGTGCCGGCTGCATCACATGATGCGCCAATCCATGCAGATCCAACTGATCCACCGGAATCGGCTCGTAGTTGGGGCTGAAAGCCACCTCGCCAAACTTCCATCCCGACGGCCGACGCACCGCGCCCCAGAATCGCTTGGCCGCATTCCAGTGCAGGCCGACCAGGCCGTGGTTGTTGTCGTCGTCGACCATCGGATCGCCCACGCCGGTGGGGCGCAGCGGTTCGTTGTAGAGCGCGGTGCCGAACACCACGTCCCAGATCGAGAACACCTGGCCGAAGTTGCAGTTGTGCAGGTTGGGACGGGTGGGGTCGACCAGCATATGGTGCAGGCGGTGGAACTTCGGCGACACGAACACGCGGTTGAATATCGGGCCGAAGGCGATGCGCACGTTGGCGTGCGAGAAGTTCTGCACCAGTTCGCCGACCAGTACCAACCAGGCGAATTGTTCGGGCTCCACGCCCATCACGATGCCCACGGTGGCGAGGATCATCGACTGGATGAAGCCGTCGATCAGGCTGCCGCGATCGTTGGTCCAGCAGCTCATCTGGCGCGTGCTGTGATGCATGCTGTGCAGCGCCCACCACCACGGCAGCGCGTGCTGCAGGCGATGCATCCAGTAGTACACCAGGTCGTAGACCACGTAGTAGCAACCGAACAGCAGCCACGGATGCTGCTTCAGCCACGGCACCCAGTGCGTGATGGCGAGCGGCGAGGCGCTGGCATCGCCGGGGCCGGTGTCCGGACCGCCGAAATAGTTGGCGATGGGCGTGAGGATGAGGAAACTGAAGATCGGGAAGATGCCCACCAGCATCATCACCGTGTATTGGAAATCGACCTTGGTGAGTTTGCGGTGCTCCCACTTTTCGGCCGGCACGATGCTCTCGAGCGGACGGAAGATCAGGCCGATCACGCACAACTGGAAGGTGGCGATAAGCAGCGAGGCCGAGATGTCGCGCGGGTCACCGGCCAGGCCTTGCAGATGCAGCAGCTGCAGTACCGGCAGCACGCCATGGTTGGCAAATCCGTTGACCAGTTGGGACCACAGTTCGGACATCGTCGACACCTTGCGCTGAAACGTGTCGGTCCTGCAGGCAGGGAACGGAGCGGGGCGCTGCAGAACCGGGCAGTTCAGGATACCGCCGGCTCCCGGCCGCATCCAATCCGCAGGATTTTGCCCGCCGTAACCTTTCGTGCAGCTAACTCAGCGGCGTAGACGTTGGTCGAGTTCGTGCAATCGTTCGGGTGTGCCGACGTCGGTCCATGCCCCCCGATAGTGGCTGCCGGTGAGCTGCTGGCGCGCGATGGCGCGTTCAAACAGCGGCCGGAGCTTGAACCGCGGCGGGTTCTGCCCGGCGCCCGCTTCGTGGATCACCTGGCGCCAGTCATCGAGCAGCTCGCGACGAAAGACCCCGATGCCGCTGTAAGTGAGGCGTGGCGCATTGCCTTCCTGGTGGATCAAGCCCTGGTCGTCCAGCCCGAAATCGCCCGAGGGATGGTGAGCGGGGTTGTCCACCATCAGCAGATGTCCCGTGCCGCGAGGTTCGGCGGGCAGCGCGGCGAGGTCCGCATCGGTCCAGACGTCGGCGCTGACGGTGATGAAGGGTTCGGGGCCGAGCAGGCTCAGTGCATTGAGCATGCCGCCGCCGGTCTCCAGCGGCGTTGGACCTTCGTAGGCGTAGCGGATGCGCAGCCCCCAGCGCGAACCGTCGCCCAACGCCTCAGGAAACTGTTCGGCCAGATGCGATGTGTTGATCACCACGTAATGCACATCGATGGCGGCGAGCTTTTCCAGGTGCCATTCGATCAGGCGTTTGCCGCCCGCTTCCAGCAGCGGCTTGGCCGTGTGATTGGTGAGCGGCCGCATGCGCTCGCCCAGGCCGGCGGCGAAGATCAGCGCATGTCTCATGCGGCGGCCACCTGGGTGAGGTCGCGGCCATCCGCGTGTCGCTTCAGCAATGCAACGAAGTCCGCGAGTTCGGGGTAGCGCTCCGCCACCGAGACCACGTAGTGGTACACGCGCGGCACGTCCGCGAGATAGCCCGGCTTTCCATCGCGATACCACAGGCGATAGAACTGGCCGAGTACGCGAATGTGGCGATGCAGGCCGGTGAGGTCGAACCAGCGCAGGAAGCGCTCGCGGCTGACTTTTTCATCGATCACGTTCGCCTTGAGCAGGCGCTGGCGATACGACTCGACCCAGCCTTCCACGCGCTCGCGCGGCCACACGATGTAGGCATCGCGCAGCAGCGAGGCGAGGTCGTAGGTGATGGGGCCGGAGAGTGCCCCCTGGAAATCGATGATGCCCGGATTGTTGTCGTCGACGATAAGCAGGTTGCGGCTGTGATAGTCGCGATGCACGAACCGGCGCGGCTGTTCGAGCGCATTGCGGATGATCACGCCGAAGGCGGCTTCCAGCAGGTCCCACTCGTGGCACGTGGGAGTGTGACCGAGGTGTTTGCCCAGGAACCATTCGGGCATCACTTCCAAACCGCTCACCAGGCGTGCGTGATCGAACAGCGGCAGATCGGCGTGCTCCATGCGCGTCTGCATCAACAGCAGTGCATCCATGGCGTCGGCGTAGAGGCGATCGGCGCTGTCGTCGTTCAAGGCGGGCAGATAGAGCTGCGTGCCGAGGTCCTCGATCAGCAGGAAACCTTGCTCGAGATCTGTCGCATGCACGGCCGGCACGTGGATACCGGCAGCAGCTAGCCGTGTGCCCATGGACAGCCAGGGACGCGGATCTTCCAGCGCGGGCGGCGAATCCATCACCACCCAGCTCTTGCCGTCGTGGTGAGTGCGCCAGTAGCTGCGAAAGCTGGCATCCGACGAGGCGGATGCGAGCTCGAGCGAATCATCGCCAAGGGCGGAACGGGTCCAGGCGAGGCGGGCGGCGGCGCGGTCGGGAACAGTGCTCATGGCGGGCTGGGAGTGGCGATGAGAGAAGCTTAGCGGGTATTCGCCTCGTCATGCCGGGATCCAGGGCAGGCCCGAAATCTACTATGGGAAACCTACTGTGGGAGCGCACCCTGTGCGCGACAAACCTACGGAGCGGTACCTCCAGGCACCGCGTCGCGCACAGGGTGCGCTCCCACAAACGAGCGAACCCGCTCTCGCCAAAAAAGAAAGAAGGAGTAAGAACGCACGCTCACGACAAGTTGTACGCCTTCTCCTCATGCAACGAGAGATCCAGGCCAACCTGCTCCTGTTCTTCGTCCACCCGCAGCCCCAGCGTCCAGTCAATCACCTTCAGAATCACCAGGCTCAAGACAGCGCTCCACACCACCGTGAAACCCACACCCTTCGCCTGTATCCACAACTGCCCGAACAGCGATTCCACTGTGCCGAAACCACCCAGTTTCGGCGAAGCGAGGGGCCCGGTGAGCAGGGCGCCGAGGATGCCGGCGATGGCGTGCACGCCGAACACGTCGAGCGAGTCGTCATAGCCAAACCTGTGCTTCAGACGCGTGGCGCTGAAGAAGCAGACGACGCCGGCAATCAGGCCGAGCACCAGCGCGCCGCCTGGCCCGGCGGTGCCGGCTGCCGGTGTCACCGCGACCAACCCGGCGACCGCACCGGAGACGATGCCCAGCACGCTCGGCCGTCCATGCACGATCCATTCGGTCGCCAGCCAGCCCAATGCCGCAGCGGCCGTGGCGATCTGCGTCACCAGCATCGCCATGCCGGCGCTGCCATTCGCTGCCACCGCGGAGCCCGCATTGAAGCCGAACCAGCCCAGCCACAGCAGGCTGGCGCCCATCACGGTGTAGCCGAGATTGTGCGGCGGCATCGGCACGTTCGGATAACCGCGCCGCTTGCCGATCACCAAGCATGCCACCAGACCCGCGATACCCGCGTTGATGTGCACCACCGTGCCGCCGGCGAAATCCAGCACGCCCAGATCGCCGAGGAACGAGCCCGGTCCGCTCCACACCATGTGCGCCACCGGCAGGTACACGATGGTGAGCCACAGCCCGCTGAACCACAGCAGCGCGCTGAACTTCATGCGTTCGGCGAACGCGCCGATGATCAGCGCGGGGGTGATGATGGCGAAGGTCAGCTGGAACATCACGAACACGCTTTCCGGCACCGTCTGGTAACGCGAATCGGGTTTGAGGCCCGCGAGAAATGCGCGATCGAATCCGCCAATGAACGAATGCAGGTTGGTCACGCCGGCCTGCATGCCTTCCGTGCTGAAGGCTAGCGAGTAGCCGAAGACCATCCACAGCACCGACACCATCGCGGTGATGGCGAAGCACTGCATCAGCACCGACAGCAGGTTCTTCGCGCGCACCATGCCGCCGTAGAACAGCGCAAGGCCGGGAAGCGTCATCAGCAGCACCAGCGCGGTGGCGGTGAGCATCCAGGCGGTGTCGCCGCTGTCGATGTGCGTGGGTGCGATGGCGGCCTGTGCCCAGGCCGGCGAGGTGGCCAGCAGGCCGACGAGGGCGAGTGAGGTCTTCAGCTCAGAGCGCATCGACGTCGACCTCCTGTGTGCGAATGCGGATGGCCTGTTCCAGCTCGCTCACGAACACCTTGCCGTCGCCGATCTTGCCGGTGCGTGCGGCCCCGATGATCGCCTCCACCGCGCGGTCGAGCAGTTCGTCCGCCACGGCCACCTCAAGTTTCAACTTGGGCAGGAAATCCACCACGTATTCGGCCCCCCGGTAGAGCTCGGTGTGGCCGTGCTGGCGTCCGAAGCCCTTCACCTCGGTGACGGTCATGCCCGTCACTCCCACCTCGGTCAGCGCCTGGCGGACATCGTCCAGCGTGAACGGTTTGATGACGGCCGTAATCCACTTCATCCCCAGCGCTCCCCGTGCGGTAGATATGTCGCGGTGCAGCAGGATGCGTGCCACGGGGGGCGAGTCTGTGGAGTCTGCATTCAAGCCAAAGCGTGAATGGACCATCTTTCAATGGGTTAGGGGTAGGGCGGCACCCGGCTTCGCGGGGATGACCGTGGGGGAAGAGCGGTCTTTGGGGTGGGCCGGTGGTGCGACGTTGCGCGGAAAAGGGGCGTTTACCACAGCCAAATCCCGCTTTTGGTGCATTGCCGCGGTTTGACCCCAAGGGCATTAATCAGTACCATTTTGGTACCGATTCCCGCAGTCTCCCTGGCCGATTCCCCCATGCTCCGCGTCAGCCGACTCACCGACTACGCCACCGTGGTGATGACCTGCATCGCCGCCCATCCCGACGACGTGCTCAGCACGGCGCAGATTGCCGATGAGGCGCGCCTGGAGCTGCCCACCGTGAGCAAGCTGCTGAAGTCGCTGAGCCATGCGGGTCTGGTCGAGTCCTTCCGCGGCGTCAACGGCGGCTATCGCCTCGCGCGGCCGGCCGGGGACATCACCCTGGCCCAGATCGTGGAAGCGCTGGAAGGCCCCATCGGCATGACCGAATGCAGTCTCGCTGAAGGCCAGTGCGAGCGTGAGTCGCTTTGCGGCGTTCGCTCCAACTGGCAACACGTCAACAGCGTGGTGGATAGCGCGCTGCGTGCCGTCAGCCTGTCCGACATGCTCAAACCACCCAGTCGTCGTATCGACGCCAACCTGATCGGATGACCGCTAGGCCATCCATGACGACCGCCCACGACGACACGAAGAACACCATGACCACCGAAACCACTGAACGCAGCGACCTCTCCGCCACGACCCTGCGCGACAACGTCGAAGTCGCCGAGGCGCTGGGCCGTCGCTACGAAGCCGGCTTCGTCACGGACATCGAGACGGAGTATCTGCCGGCTGGTTTGTCCGAAGACATCGTGCGTCAGCTTTCCGCGCTCAAGAAAGAGCCGGAGTGGATGACCGAGTGGCGCCTCAAGGCGTATCGCCACTGGCTCACCATGCCGACGCCGGATTGGGCCAAGTTGAAGCTCACGCCGATCGACTACCAGTCGATCAGCTACTACGCCGCGCCCAAGTCGGGCCCGAAGTCACTGGATGAAGTCGACCCGAAACTGCTGGAAACCTACGACAAGCTCGGCGTGCCGCTGCATGAGCGCGCCAAGCTCGCCGGCGTGGCGGTGGATGCGGTGTTCGACTCGGTCTCCGTGGGCACCACCTTCCGCAAGGAACTGGCCGAAGCGGGCGTGATCTTCTGCTCGATGAGCGAAGCGATCCGCGAGCATGCCGAACTGGTGCAGAAGTACCTGGGCAGCGTGGTGCCGGTGGGCGACAACTTCTTCGCGGCGCTCAATTCGGCCGTGTTTTCCGATGGCTCGTTCGTGTTCATCCCCAAGGGCGTGCGTTGCCCGATGGAGCTGTCCACCTATTTCCGCATCAACGCCATCAACACCGGGCAGTTCGAGCGCACGCTGATCGTGTGCGAAGACGACGCCTACGTCTCCTACCTCGAAGGCTGCACCGCGCCGATGCGCGACGAGAACCAGCTGCACGCGGCGGTGGTGGAACTGGTGGCGCTGGAACGCGCGCAAATCAAGTATTCCACGGTGCAGAACTGGTACCCCGGCGACGAGAACGGCGTCGGCGGCATCTACAACTTCGTCACCAAGCGTGGCGACTGCCGCGGCAACGATTCGAAGATTTCCTGGACCCAGGTGGAAACCGGTTCGGCGATCACCTGGAAATATCCCAGCTGCGTGTTGCGCGGCGATCGTTCGGTGGGCGAGTTCTACTCCGTCGCGCTCACCCATCATCGCCAGCAGGCCGACACCGGCACCAAGATGATCCACATCGGCAAGGGCACCAAGTCGAAGATCGTCTCCAAGGGCATCAGCGCCGGCCGCAGCAGCAACAGCTATCGCGGCCTGGTGAAGGTGGAGAAGGGAGCCGAAGGCGCTCGCAACTACACGCAGTGCGATTCCCTGCTGATCGGCAAAAAGTGCGGCGCGCACACCTTTCCGTACATGGAAGTGAAGAATCCCACCGCCATCGTGGAACACGAAGCGACCACCTCGAAGATTTCCGACGACCAGCTGTTCTATTGCCGCAGCCGCGGCATCGGCGAGGAAGACGCCGTGTCGATGATCGTCGACGGCTTCTGCAAGCAGGTCTTCCGCGAATTGCCGATGGAGTTCGCGGTGGAAGCGAAGAAGCTGCTGGAAGTGTCGCTGGAAGGCGCGGTCGGCTGATCGCCTTCATCGCTGCATCCGAACCCTATTTTGAACACGCGGCGCTCCGGCGTTGCTCACTGAAGAAACCGTCATGCTGAAGATCGAAAATCTGCACGCCCGCGTCGAGGGCAAGGACATCCTCAAGGGACTCACGCTCAGCGTGGGGGCCGGCGAAGTGCACGCGATCATGGGGCCCAATGGTGCGGGCAAGTCCACGCTCGGCAACGTGCTCTCGGGTCGTGACGGCTACGAAGTGACCGAAGGCTCGGTCACGTTCAACGGCGTCGATCTGCTGTCGCTGGAACCGGAAGAGCGCGCTGCCGCCGGCGTGTTCCTGGCGTTCCAGTACCCGGTGGAAATCCCCGGCGTGAACAACACCTACTTCCTGCGTGCCGCGCTCAATGCGCAGCGCAAGCAGCGCGGTGAGAAGGAACTGGACTCCATGCAGTTCCTCAAGCTGGTGCGCGAGAAGCTGAAGATCATGCAGATCTCCGATGAGCTGCTGCATCGCGCCGTCAACGAAGGTTTTTCGGGCGGCGAGAAGAAGCGCAACGAGATCTTCCAGATGGCCGTGCTGGAACCGAAGCTGGCGATCCTCGACGAAACCGATTCGGGCCTGGACATCGATGCGCTCAAGCAGGTCGCGCAGGGCGTGAACGCGCTGCGCTCGGCCGAGCGCGGCTTCCTGGTCATTACCCATTACCAGCGCCTGCTCGATTACATCGAACCCGATTTCGTGCACGTGCTGGCCGATGGCCGCATTGTCGAAAGCGGCGACAAGACGCTCGCACTGAAGCTGGAGGCCCAGGGCTACGCCTGGGTGAACGACAAGGATCCGGCGCTCACGGGAGCCTCGGCATGAGCGAGGCCCAGCGCACGCCGTTCGTCGAATCGTTGCTGGAGGCTGCCGCGCAGGCGCAGCTGCCGGGCAGCGGCATCGGCTGGCTGGATGCCGCGCGCCGCGAGAATCTCGATGCGTTCGAGGCGGGCGGTCTGCCGGACAGCCGGATGGAAGCGTGGAAGTACACGGCCCTGCGCGCGCTCGGTCAGCGGCGCTTTGCTGCTGGCGATGCCCAGGCGTCCGCGCGTGCGGTGGAGATGGAGCGCTTTGCCTTGCCGGGCATCGAGGGTCCGTCGCTGGTCTTCGTCAACGGCGTGTTCCGCAGCGAACTCTCCCGCCTGGACAACCTGCCTGCTGGCCTGAGTCTTCAGCCGCTCTCGCAGGCGCTCCAGGGCAATGCCGAGCCGCTGCGTTTTGCGCTCTCGCGCCACTATCGCGAAGGCGGCGACGTGTTCGCCCGTCTCAATGCCGCACTCGCGGGTGATGGCGTGGTGCTGCGCGTAGCCGCGGGCGTCAAGGTCGCACAGCCTGTGCGCTTGCTCTTCATCGGCGCGCCTGCCGGCGAAGCCGTGGCTTCGCACGTGCGCCAGATCATCGAACTGGGCGAGGGCGCGGAGCTCGCGCTGATCGAGCAGCACGTGGCCGCTGGCGTACACCAGAATCTCGCGACCCAGGTTACCGATATCGTGCTGCGCCAGGGCGCCGCGCTGCGCCACGTGACGCTGCAGGACGCTTCCGAAGGGAGCACGCTGGTGCGCCATGACAGCGTCCAGTTGGATGGCGAAGCCCACGCGGCAATGTATGCGCTGGAGCTTGGCGGTTCGCTGGTGCGCCACGATCTGCATGCCGTGCTGGCGGGCGACAAGTCGCGTCTCGACACGGGCGGCGTATTTGCGTTGCGTGGCCGCCAGCATGTGGATACGCAGATGTCGATTCGCCACGAGGCGCTCAATACGGCGTCCGAGTCCGTCTGGCGCGGCGTTGCCGATGAGCGTTCGCGCGGCGTGTTCCGCGGCGCCATCGTGGTGGCCGAAGGCGCCGATGGCAGCGACGCCAGCTTGAGCAGCAAGAATCTCCTGCTTTCGGGCCAGGCCGAGATCGACACCAAGCCCGAGCTGGAAATCTACGCCGACGAAGTGAAGGCCGCGCACGGCGCCACCGTCGGCCAGCTCGACGAGCGCTCGTTGTTCTACCTGCGCTCGCGCGGCATTCCCCTGGCCGAAGCACGCGCCATCCTCACGGCGGCGTTCTGCCGCGCGGTGTTCGAAGCGTTGCCCGAAGATGGCTTGCGCGACTACATCAACGAACGACTGATGGCGCAATTGCCCTCCGCCTAAGAACGGCCCGACAGCAATCAGGCGAAACGAATACGATGAACGCACAGACCCAGACTAGCCCCACCGTTTTCGATGTGCAGCGCATCCGTGCGGATTTCCCGCTGCTGTCGCGCACGGTGCACGACAAGCCGCTCATCTACTTCGACAACGCCAACACCAGCCAGAAGCCGGCGAGCGTGATCGAGGCGGTGGACCAGCATTACCGCCTGCGCAATGCCAACGTGTCCCGTGCGGTGCATCTGCTCGGCGAGGAAGCCACGGCAGCGTATGAAGGCGCGCGCGACAAGCTGGCGCGCTTCATCAACGCCACTTCGCGCAACGAGCTGATTCTCACCTCGGGTACCACCCAGGCGATGAACATGATCGCCTACAGTTTTGCGATGCCGCGCCTGAAAGAGGGCGACAGCATCCTCACCACGGTGATGGAGCATCACGCCAACATCGTGCCGTGGCAGATCGTGGCGTCGCGCACCGGCGCCACGGTGAAGGCGGCGCCGATCGACGATCGGGGCGAGCTGATCGTCGAGAAGTACATCGAGATGCTCACGCCCGACGTGAAGCTGGCTTGCGTCACCCATGTGTCCAATGTGCTGGGCACGGTGAATCCGGTGCGCGAGATCGCCCGCGAATGCCGCAAGCGCGGCATTCCGCTGGTGGTGGACGGCTCACAGGCCGTGCCGCATCGCCCGGTGGACGTGCAGGCGCTGGGCTGCGATTTCTACGCCTTCACCGGCCACAAGATGCTCTCGCCCACGGGCACGGGCGGACTATGGGCGCGCAAGGAACATCTTGAGGCGATGCCGCCGTTCTTCGGCGGTGGCGAGATGATTCGCGAAGTGAGTTTTTCCGGCACCACCTTCGCCGCGCCGCCGCACAAGTTCGAAGCAGGCACGCCGAATATTGCCGGCTTCGCTGGCGTCGGCGCCGCCATCGACTATTACGATTCGATCGGCTTCGACGCCATCCACTCGTGGGAGCAGCAGCTGCTGAGCTATGCCACCGAGCGCCTGCGCGACATTCCCGGCCTGCGCCTGTTTGGCGAGGCGAAGGAAAAGGAACCGGTCATTTCCTTCCTGATCGAAGGTGCCCAGGCCACCGATCTCGCCACGCTGCTTGACCTGCAGGGCGTTGCCGTACGCTCGGGCCATCACTGCGCGCATCCCTTGATGCAGTTCTTCAAGGTGCCCGCCACGCTGCGTGCCTCGCTCGCCTTCTACAACACGCGCGAAGAGGTCGATGCGTTCATCACCGCACTGCTAAAGGTTCGCAAGTTGCTGATGTGATCCAAGGCTGCAGTCCTCTGCACGAACGAAAAACGCCGCGGCATGACCGCGGCGTTTTCGTTTTTCTACCTGGCGTGAAGCGTTACCAGATCTTCACCTGCTTGTCCGCCGATCGCACCATCACGTCGCCTGCCTTGCACTGGAACGCCTGTGCAAAGGCCGGCATGTTCGACGGTGCGCCGATGGCGCGGAACTGGGCGGGTGCATGCGGGTCGGTGTTGAGCAGGGTGAGCTGCGCTTCCGGGCGGATGCTGCCGCGCCACACGCGTCCCCAGTTGAGGAAGAAGCGCTGGTCCTGGGTGTAGCCGTCGATCTTCTTGTTCGCTTCGGCCGGGTTGCGCTTCAAGGCCATCTGCAGCGCATCGTAGGCGGCATTGAGGCCGCCGAGATCGCCGATGTTCTCGCCCATGGTCAGCTTGCCGTTGACGAACTTGCCCGGCAGCGCTTCGTAGTGGTTGAACTGGTCGGCCAGCCGGTCGGTGCGCGCTTCGAACGCCTTGCGGTCCTCGTCGGTCCACCAGTTGACGTTGTTGCCCTTCGCATCGAACTTGCTGCCCTGGTCGTCGTAACCGTGGCCCATTTCGTGGCCGATCACGGCGCCGATGCCGCCGTAGTTGAGCGCGTCATCGGCGGTGGCGCTGAAGAACGGCGGCTGCAGGATGGCGGCGGGGAACACGATCTCGTTCTTCAGCGAGTTGTAGTACGCGTTCACCGTCTGCGGCGTCATGCCCCATTCGGTGCGGTCCACCGGCTTGCCGATCTTGGCGACCATGTAGTCGTAGTTGAACTTGTCGGCGGCCTGCACGTTCTGGAAATAGCTGTTGCCGGCCGGGATGGTGAGGCCGGCCCAGTCGCGCCACTTGTCCGGATAGCCGATCTTCGGCGTGAACGTGGCCCACTTCTCCAGCGCCTTTTTCTTGGTCGCATCGCTCATCCACGGCAGGTTCTCGATGCGGTTCTTGTAGGCCGCGCGCAGGTCGCCGACCAACTGCTCGGCGCGTGCCTTGGACTGCGGCGAGAAAGTCTGCGCGACGTAGAGCTGGGCCAGCGCCATGCCCATGCCGTCTTCCACGCTGTCGAGCGTGCGCTTCCAGCGCGACTTCATTTCCTTCTGGCCGTTGAGCGTCTTTGCGCTGAAGGCGAAGTCTTCCTGCTGGAACGGGGTGGAGAGATAGGGCGAGGCCGCATCGATGGCGTGGAAACGCAGGTAGGCCTGCCAGTCGCTCACCGGCACATCGGCCAGCATCTTGTCGAACTCGCCGAAGAACTTCGGCTGCGACAGCGAAAAGCCGTCCTTGACGTCGGCGCCCTGTGCCTTGAAGAACGCGGCCCATTCGAAATGCGGCGTCACCTTGTCGGCGTCGGCGATGCTCACGAAGTGGTAGCGGTTCTCCGGCTGGCGCAGTTCGGTGGGCACCAGCGAGGCGGCCGCCAGGCGCGTTTCGAATGCCATCACGGCCTTGGCCTGTTTCTGTGCATCGGCTTCGCTCACGCCCACCAGCTGCAGCGTGCGGGCGATGTGCGCGACGTATTCGGTGCGGATCTTTTCGAAGTCCGGCTTGCTGTAGTAGTCCGCCGTGGGCAGGCCCAGGCCACCCTGGTTGGCGTAGGCGATCTGGCGGCTGGAATCCTTGAAGTCGGCGTTGCCGCCAAAGCGGAAGCCGACCGGATTGCCGCGGGCATAACTTTCGGCGATGTAGGCGACGACGTCCTTGTTGTTCTTCAGCGCATCGATGCGCGCTAGTTCCGGCTTGATCGGCTCGTAGCCGGCCTTCTCGATGGCCGCTTCATCCATGCCTGAGGCGTAGAAGTAGCCGATCTTCTGTTCGATCGAGCCGGCCTTGGCGCTCGCGGCGTCCTTGGCGGCCTTGTCCACGATGCCGTGCTGTATGTTGAGGCTGTCTTCGCGCAGCGCGTCGAACGAACCCCAGCGGGTGCGGTCGGCGGGGATGGGGTTCGCGGCCAGCCATTTCGCGTTGACGAAGCCATTGAAGTCGGTGCAGACGCCCTTGCTGGCGTCCAGTTCCTTGACGTCGAATGCGCCGCTGGGAGCGGCCAGCGCGCCGGTGCACAGACCCAGGCCCACGGCCAGCGCGAGCGGTTTCACAATACGGTTCTTCATGGAGTCTCCCCTGAAATGGGATGCGGCGCGCGCATCAAGTCGTGTTCGCGGGGCGCTCGGCCCCAATCCACAGGCTAGGCAGGGGCGTCGGGCAGGGGATAGTGTCGAAGGTCATTGTGCGGTGCGATCCATGCCGGGGCGTTATCATGACGAGATGCTCCCGCACACTCTTCCCGTCTTCAGGCCGGCAACCGCCGCCGACGTAGCAGCCATCGTGGCCTTGGTCGAATCCGCTTATCGCGGCGAATCCGGCCTGCGCGGCTGGACCACCGAAAGCCATCTGCTGGATGGCCAGCGCACGGATGCCGAGAGCGTCGCCGAGTTGATCGCCCGCGACCGCAGCATCGTGCTGCTGGGTGAGCGCGATGCTGCGCTGGTGGCTTGTTGCCATATCGAGCATCAAGGCGACGCAGGATATTTCGGCATGTTCGCCGTGAACCCGGAGTTGCAGGCGGCTGGCCTTGGCCGCGCCCTGCTGGCCGAAGCGGAGCGCGTGGCGCGCGACAACTGGCAGGTACCCGCCATGCACATGACGGTGATCGAACAGCGCGGCGATCTGATCGCCTGGTACGAACGGCGCGGTTATCGCCTTACCGGCAAAACTGCGCCGTTTCCTTATGGCAACGAGCGTTTTGGCCTGCCGCGGCGCGACGACCTGCGTTTCGTCTATCTGAGCAAGACGCTGGTCGAGGAGACGGCATGAATCTCGCCGACTGGATTTTCGTGGGCACGCGCAGCGAGATGCTGCCGGGCGAATACAAAGTGGTGTGGGATGGCGACACCGCCATCGCCGTCTACAACATCGACGGCGACCTCTACGCCATCGAAGACGTCTGCAGCCACGACGGCGGCGAACTGGCCGGCGGCGAGGTGCACGGTTTCGAAGTGGAGTGCCCGCGTCACGGCGCGCGCTTCGACGTGCGCAACGGCGCGGTCATGTGTCCGCCAGCGTACGAGCCGATTGCCAGCTTTCCGGTGCACGAAGTGGACGGGCAGATCTGGACGCGCGACAACCGCTGAAGTCACGCACACGTCCGGTCAGAAGCGGTAGACGAATGCCAGCGTGGTGGTGAGCTGGTTGGCCGAGCCAAAGCGACGCACCAGCGTGCTGTCCGCAGAATCGCCCAGCAGTCGCGCGTAATTGATGGCGACGGCGACGCCGGTGTGCTCGCTGGTGGGCATGTAGGCGTCGTATTCGAATGAGATCTGCTGGCTGCCCGCACCGGGCGACCACGGCGTGATGCCCAGCTGTGTTGCCTGTTCCGGTGTCACGCCGAAGAAGCGGCGCATCGCCGGACCGTTCATGGCCTGCCATTGCAACTGCACGCTGTGATTGAAGTAGCCGATGGCAGGCAGGTCGCAGTCTGCGTACAGATTCAGGTACGCGCCGGCGCCCTGCGTGTCGTGCGCCAGGTTACCGCCCACGCTGAACGCCTTGGTGGCCTGGTATTCCAGATAACCACCGGCGTTGAGCCGTGGTGACAATGAGTCGACGATGCCGCCCAACCTGGGTCCAAGGTCGCTGCGTTCGCGGCCCCACAGATAATTGCCGTAGAAGCCGCCGCGCCATGGGCCGCTGTGGATGACATCCACCGTCAGGCCATCGAGCGTGGAGAGCGTGATGTGCCAGGGCAACTCGGCGTCGATGTATGGCACTGGCTGATTGCGATGGTCCTTCGATCCTATCCACCCCGGCATGCGCTGTACGCCGGCACCAAGGATGATGTTGCGCTCGTCGGTGGAAGCGTCATCCGCCCTTGCGATGGAGGAAAGCACGCAGGCGCAGAGCAGCGCAGCGGTGCGCAGCATCGCGGGAGCGGTGAAGCGCAGCGGCATGCCGGCCGTCATCACGCGCCGGGTTTGGCGCGCGCACCCGTGTTGTCGCCAAATTGCACGATCACGCGCTGGCCGATGCGCAGCGACGGCGGCGGCGTTTCGTCGAACACCAGCACGCATTCGACCGTGCGCGTGTTGGCGCGGATCAGCGGATCTTCTTCCAGCGCGCTGGGACCGAACACGGTGCCGATGCGTTGCACGTGCGCGCTGAGCGTGGGTACACCGCTGCCGCTGTCGTCCACCACTTGCGCATGCATGCCGTCGTGCACGGCGCTGACGAACGATTCGTTGAGTTCGGCGCGCACGATGCGAGCTCCTTCCGGCAGCAGCACGAAGGCCACGCCGCCTTGCGGCGACACCGTGGCGCCGGGCTGGATGTCGCGCTCGACGATCTGCGCATCCACCGGTGCGAGCAGGCTGCGTTGCGCCAGTTCGTAGCGCGCGGCTTCCAGCTTCTGTCCCGCCATGGCGTCGGCAGCGCGCGCATTGTCGAGTTCGCCTTGCAGTTGGGTGGCGGCGTCCTTGGCGTCGTCGGCGCTCTGGCCATCGCCGGCACCAGCAGCTGCGGCCGCCTGCAGTCGGGTGGCGCGCTGCTGTGCCGCTTTCAATCGTGCTTCGAGCAGATTGCCCTGGGCCCGGGCCTGCTTTTGCTCGGCCTCGGCCGCGCTCACGGCGAGCTGTGCCGGTTTGGTATCCAGTACGGCCAGGACCTGGCCCTTCTTCACGTGATCGCCTTCGCGCACCTTGATCTCGGCCACCACGCCTTCGCGCGGCATGCTCAGCTTGAGCAGGCCGCCTTCGATATCGACGCGACCGCGTGCCACCGCCGCGTACGTGGCGGTAGGCGCAGAGGACGCGCTCGACTTGCCGCTGTCGTCATGCGAACAGGCGACCAGCACGGGCGCCAGCAGCACCAGAGCGAGCAGGGAATGAAGCGGGCGCAAGGTCATGCAGCAGGTTCCTGGTGGCCTGACGTCGAGGTCGGAGAGGGCACACGGTCGCTAAGGATACGGCCATCTTCCATGGCGAGCACGCGATCGGCGTGGCCCACCAGTCGCGGATCGTGGCTGACGCACAGCACCGTGGTGCCGTGGTCGCGGGCAATGCGGTGCAGGATGTCGATGATGATCTGGCCGTTGGCCGCATCGAGCGCGCTGGTGGGCTCGTCGGCAAACAACAGGCCTGGTTCCTTGGCGAGTGCGCGGGCGATGGCCACGCGCTGCTTTTCGCCCCCGGAAAGTTCGGATGGGCGCAGGCCCATGCGCGGGCCCAGCCCCACTTCTTCCAGCGATGCGACGGCGCGGCGTCGCGCTTCGCCGGGCGCAAGGCCGAGGTAGCTCAGCGGCAGTTCCACCTGTTCCACCGCATTCAACGCGGGAAACAGGTTGAAACCCTGGAAGACGAAACCGGTGTGCAGGAGACGGAAGCGTTCCAGTTCGCGCATGCCGAGCACGCCCAGGTCTTCGCCCAGCGCCATCACCTGGCCGCTGTCGGCAGCTTGCAGGCCGCTCAGGATGGCGAGCAGGGTGCTCTTGCCGCAGCCGGACGGACCGGAGATGAGGGTGAGTTCGCCGGCGTGCACGTCCAGCGTGAGGTCGTGCAGCACGGTGTGGTGAATCGGTCCGGAGGAGAACGACTTGGTGACGTTGCGGGCCTGCAACGACACGGCAGGCATGGCATGGGGCTGAGCGCTCATCCTTACCTCAGCAACGTGGCGGGATCGGCGCGGCGCAGACTGCGCATGGCGGCCAGGCCGGAGACGATGGCCAGGCCCATGCCCAGCGCGAGGCAGGCCAGCGTGGTCCACGGATCGAGCGCCACCGGCACGCTGCGGCTGCGCGCAATGGCCAACGCGACGGCGCCGAGCAGGGTGCTGCCGACCAGGCCCAGCGCGCCCACCCAGAACGCCTGTTCCATCACCACGCGGCGCAGCGCACCGACGCCGACACCCAACGCGTTGAGCGTGGCGTATTCGCGCACGGAGCCGATCACCGCGGCGACCAGGGTCTGGCTGGTGATCACGGCGCCGACCAGGAACACGATGCCGGCGAGGAACAACACGCCGGCGCCGGCGCCGGTATCGAACATCCAGTAGAGCTGCGAGCGGCGGGCGAAATCCTGTGCGGTCCACACGTCGTACTTGCCGAACGCGCCATTGCCGCGCAGGCGCGCAGCGATGTCGTCGGCAGTCGCCGGGTCGCGCAGCTTCGCCACGAAATACGTCATGCGGTTGGCGTTGGACGGATCGGTGTCGAGTTCGGCCGCGGTAGCCAACGAGGCCACCACGTTCACGCCACCCAGCGCGCGCAGCCCGTTGCTCACGCCCACCACGCGCACGCGATGGCCATTGATGACGGCGCTGTCGCCCACCTTCACGCCGAGGCTGTCGAGGTCGGCACGGTCGACGATCACCGCATCGGGTTCGTTCAAGCGCGCGCGCAGCGCAGGCGGCAGTGCGTGGGCGAACAGCATGCCGTCGGGACGCGCATTGATGCCGGAGACGAAGACCGAGACGCCGCCGGTATCGCTGGGCCCGCGCCAATCGGCATCGACCCAGTGGAACGGTTCCACCGCGGTGACGGCCGGGTCCATGCGCAGTCGCATTTCCACACCCGAATCGATTGAGCGGCCTAGGTTCACGCTCTGCGTGCCGGGATAGCCGGCCCACAAATCCGCAGATGAGCCGGTGATGTAAACGCTGGCGCTGCCAAAGATGCCCAGCACCAGGGCCGCCTGCAGCAACTGCAGCAGGCCGGCGAACCCCACCGCGAGGATCGCGGGCAGGAAGCGGCGCCATTCGTAGACGAGTGTCTTGCGTGCCAGCGCGACCATCAGTCCGCGCCCCCCGCGGCTTGCGCGGTGGTGGGTGCGGGCGGGGTGGGCATGGGCGCACCGCCCAGGGCCTTGTAGAGCGAGACATAGGCGAGATCGCGCGCGGCGATGGCACTCACGCGTTCGAGCTGCGCACGCTGGTTTTCGATCAGGCCTTCCTGCACGTCGAGGTTGCTGCCCAGGGTAAGTTCCGCGCGCTTGCGCAAGGCGGCAGTGCTGCTGTCCAGCGCCTCGGTGGCGCGTTGCATGGCGTCCTCGCGCAGGCGCGATTGTTCCAGGTCGCCCATCGCGGTTTCCGCTTCCGCCACGCCCTGCAGCACGGCCTGGCGATACGCAAACACGGCGGCCTTGAGTTCGTGATCCTTGGCATGCGCCGCAGCCACGCGCTGGCCCCAGTCAAACAGCGGTACATCGATGATCGGGCCGACCGAGGAGATCGCTTCGCCGGTGTGCACGCGATAGTTCGACAGAATATTGGTCGACCACTGCAGCGATGCGCCCAAACCGATATGCGGATAGATGTCCGCCCGGCTCAGGCCGAGCTCGCCGGCCGCGCGCAGCACGTCGGCTTCCGCGCTGGCGATCTCGGGACGTGCGCGCAGCATGTCGGCGGGTGCGGTGGTCAGTTGCCACTCGCCCAGCTGCGGTTGCGGGCCGGGCGTAAGCCAGGCTGGATCGGGTTCGGGCTGTCCGATCAAAACGGCCAGCTGCTGCACACAGGCATTGATGGCCTGCTGGGGCTCGGTAAGGGCCGCGTCGGCGCGTGCGAGTTCGGCCCGAGTCTTGGCGACCTCAATGGGCGGCGCCAGCTTCAGCTGCTCGCGCACCTGCACCAGCCGCAACTTTTCCTGCTGCGCATCGCGGATGGCGGTGAGCAGCCGGGCCTGTTCCTGGGCCGAGCGCAGTTCGATCCAGCGACGGCTGACCTCGGCCACCAGCGACACCTGGGCGCCGCGCAACGCGGCCGCTGCTCCGTTCTCCTGCCCTTGTGCCGCACGCTTGCTGCTCTGCCAGGCACCGAACAACGGCAGCTCCCACAGGGCGTCGAAGCCGACCACGAAATAAGAGGCGGTGGCGTCCGGATCGATCACGTCATTAGTGCGCCCGTGAACATTGGGCAGATAGGGATCGTAGGCGTGGTGGTTCTGCGTGCGTGCGGCGCGCAGGCGCTCGGCTGCCTCCGCCACGTTCAGGTTGTTCTGCAGGGCACGATCGATCAGGGCATCCAGCTCAGGATCGCCCAGCGCCTGCCACCAGCCGCGCAGGTCGGCGGAGGGCGGCGCGACGCCGGCCGGCGCGTTGCGCCAGGTCTCGGGGACGGGCGGTTTGAGCTCGGGCAGCGGAGCCACCGAGCAACCGGCCAGCAGCGCAAGTCCACACGCCAGCATGCCGCTGGCGAGCAGAGAACGATCCCGGCGAGATACAGCTTCCATTTTCGGCAGATCCGGGTTGTTTCGACGATGAAGCACGAAATTCCTGGGGGTTCGATCGACGCGGCGATCCGGGACTGGGTAAAGGATACCGGACCTTCCCTACAACTGGCTTATGGCGGGGCCGAGAAAGTCTGTTTGGATGAAGACATTTGCGCAGCTTCTTTCGGCAAGAAAGGGGGCCGAAAGGGGTGTCTTTCTAGTCTTGTCATCACACTGCATTAGCGGAGCTGCACCGAGTGACAGGCTGGACCATCCTCTGCGATTTCGACGGCACCATTTCCGTCGAGGACGTGATCGACTCCCTGCTCGACCGTTTCGGCCGTCCCGGCTGGGAAACGCTGGAGCAGGACTGGCGTGCCGGCCGCATCGGCTCGCGCGAATGCATGACCGGGCAGGTGGGTCTGCTGGACATGACCCAGGAAGCGCTGGACAAGCATCTCTCCTCGCTGTGGATCGACCACGCGTTCCCGGCCTTCGTGGCCAAGACACGCGAATTGTCGACCCCGCTGCGGGTGGTGAGCGACGGCCTCGACTACGCCATCCACAAGATCCTGGGCCGTTACGGCCTGGACGATCTGCCGCTGGCGGCCAACCACCTGGCCCCGGCCACGCCGCCGCGCCAGTGGCAGCTGACCTCGCCGTTCCAGGCCGACGGTTGCCGCAGCGGCACCTGCAAGTGCGCCGTGGCGGCCCAGGCCGCCAAGACGGGTACCAAGACGTTGCTGATCGGCGACGGCGCCTCGGATTTCTGCGCCGCCGACCGCGTCGATTTCGTGTTCGCCAAGCATCGCCTGATCGAGCATTGCCGCGCCGCCGGCATCCCCTACGTGCCGATCACCGGCTTCGAGGATGCGCTGGAGCTGCTGCCCCGTCTGCTCGATGGCAGCCTGCTGGCCGAACACACGCCGGGCGAACCCGCCCTGGCCATCACGATCCCCTGAACGGGCCTGGCCCGTTCATCCCCACTCTGATCGATTCCGGATTTCCTGATGAACGCTTACGACAAGAACGCCGCTGGCGTGGTGATTCCCGACGCCCAGCTGCTCGCCGATGAGGCGCAGTGGAGCTCCTTTGGCGACACCGTGCACTACGTCGATCCGCCGAAGATCTTCCGCCACGGCGAAGGCAGCTGGATGATCGATACCGCGGGCACGCGCTTCCTCGATCTGCAGATGTGGTACTCGGCGGTGAACTTCGGTTACGGCAACAAGCGCCTGAACGACACGCTGAAGAACCAGATCGACGTGCTGCCGCAGGTCGCTTCGCAGTATCTGCATCAGACCCGCATCGAACTGGCCAAGACCATCGCGGTCGACGCGCAGAACAAGTTCGGCCTGAAGGGCCGCGTGCACTTCAACGTCGGCGGTGCGCAGGCGGTGGAAGACTCGCTCAAGCTGGTGCGCAACTACACCGGTGGCAAGAGCCTGATGTTCGCGTTCGAGGGCGGTTACCACGGCCGCACGCTGGGCGCTTCGTCGATCACCTCGAGCTACCGCTACCGTCGTCGCTTCGGCCACTTCGGCGAGCGGGCGATGTTCGTGCCGTTCCCGTATCCGTTCCGTCGCCCCAAGGGCATGACGCCGGAAGAATATTCCGATGCCTGCGTGCGCCAGTTCGCCCGCCTGTTCGAAACCGAATACAACGGCGTGTGGGACCCCAAGGTCAATCAGGCTGAGTACGCCGCGTTCTACGTCGAGCCGATCCAGGGCACCGGCGGTTACGTGTTGCCGCCGATGAACTTCTTCAAGGACCTGAAGAAGGTGCTCGACCAGTACGGCATCCTGATGGTGGTCGACGAAATCCAGATGGGTTTCTGGCGCACCGGCAAGCTGTGGTCGATCGAGCACTTCGGCGTGACGCCGGACATCATCGTGTTCGGCAAGGCGCTCACCAACGGCCTCAATCCGCTGTCGGGCCTGTGGGCGCGCGAAGAGCTGATCAACCCGACCATCTTCCCGCCGGGCTCCACCCACTCGACGTTCAACTCCAACCCGCTGGGCACCGCGCTGGGTCTGGAAGTGATCAAGATGGGTTACGAGCTGGACTACGAGACCAGCGTGCCGAAGAAGGGCGCGCACTTCCTCGAAGGCCTGCGCGACCTGCAGAAGCGCCACAAGGAAATCGGCGACGTCGACGGCCTCGGTCTGGCCATGCGCGCCGAGATCTGCACCGACGATGGCTTCACGCCGAACAAGGCGCTGCTGGACAAGATGGTCGACATCGGCCTCGCCGGCGACCTCGAGCACAACGGCAAGAAGATCGGCCTCGTGCTCGACGTGGGCGGCTGGTACAAGAACGTGATCACCTTCGCGCCGTCGCTGGACATCACGCACGAAGAAATCGACCTGGCCATCGCGCTGCTCGATCAGCTGCTGACCAAGGCAAAGAAGGCGATGTAATCAACACGACGCCGCGAATCACAACTCGCGGCGTCTGTTTATGGTTTGTCTCAAGTTGTTCCCATGCAGGGGAAGTGTGACGAACGGCGATGCGCATGCATCGCCGTATTTTTTTGTGCGGTGCCTGCAGGTTGTCCTGGCTGGCGATGTCGAGTGAGCACGCGTCATGCCAATGCAGTCATCGGGATGACAGTGATTCGCTCGTCAAAGCGACGGCATTCGCACGATTGCTTGTAGGCATTTGCTGATGCGCCGTCCAACGCCATGAAACGTCGGAGATTTTTCGCGCACGCTTTGCCGATGCAAAAATAATTTTTCAGACAGTGGCGTATATGCGCTACTTAAAGTGATTTCTAGTATGGCGCCGGTTTCTTACGTTGCCGCTGGAAGGACTTGTCGTGAACAAAATCTATCATGTCGTTTGGGATGACGAGAAAGAATGTTTCGTTGTCGTCTCTGAGTTGGCCGCGGGTCACCAGAAGTCGGGCTCGGCCAAGCTGACTCTCGCCATCGCGGGGGCCTTGCTGGTCGGCGGTCTCTCCGCGCCCGCCATATCCGCTGGCGTCTCCGCACTCAAGAGTGGCCTGGATACCATCGCGAGCTATTACAGCGTCAACGATGGCGGAGTGCAGGGCGGCAACTACAACAACGATGGTGCGACGGGTGCGAACGCGCTGGCGGCTGGTGTGGATGCCAGCGCATCGGGCAGGTCGGCGCTGGCCGTCGGAACCGATGCAACCGCATCCGGGGATTCCTCGATTGCCATGGGTGACGGTTCCGTGGCGACGGGACTGATGGCGACGGGTATCGGTTCTGGCGCGCAAGCCATTGGAGACATGTCGACCGCTGCGGGATCGACCAGCAGCGCCACCGGAACCGGTGCCACTTCGTTCGGCTATGGCGCCAATGCGGCCGGAGTCAGGGCGTTGGCCTCCGGTTACAGCGCCAGTGCCAGCGGCGACAATTCCACCGCGCTCGGCAACAGTGCCAAGGCGCTCGCCGCTGATGGCGTGGCCATCGGCAGCAAGTCGCTGGCCAATACCGCTGCAGGCATCGCAGGCTATGTACCTGCCGCAGCGACAGCAGCGCAGGCGGCCGCGATCAACGCCACCAGGAGCACGCTTGGCGCGGTCAGCGTGGGCGATGCCGCGACCAACAAGTTTCGCCAGATCACCGGCGTCGCTGCAGGTACTGCTGACAGCGATGCCGTGAACGTGGCGCAGCTCAAGGGCGCCACCGCCGATGCGGTGCTCTATGACAACAGCACGCACGACAGCGTCACGCTGGGTGGCCCCACCTACAATCCGGTCACCAGGACCGGCGGCACCAAGATCACCAACGTCGCCAACGGCGTGGCGCCCAGCGATGCCGTGAACAAGTCCCAGCTCGATGATCTCGCCGACACGCCGCTGACCTTCGCCGGCAACACCGGCACGGTGCAGAAGAAGCTCGGCGATACCGTGTCGATCCAGGGCAAGGGCACGTCGGCGGGCACGTATACCGGCGACAACCTCAGGACCGAGGTGGACGCCAATGGCGTGCTGCAGGTGCAGATGACCGACAAGCCGGTGTTCACCAGTGTGACCACGGGCAACACCACGGTGGACACCAACGGTCTGACCATCGCTGGCGGCCCCAGCATCACCATCAACGGCATCGATGCAGGTGGCAGCAAGATCACCAACCTGGCGGCCGGCGAGGTCAGCGACACGTCGACCGATGCCATCAACGGCTCGCAGCTGAAGCAGGTTCAGGACGCCGCCAACGCCGGCTGGAACGTGACCGATGCGAACGGCAATACGGCCAAGGTCGGCCCGAACGGCAAGGTGACTTTCACCGGCGACAACAACGTCACCGTCACCCAGACCGGTACCGACAACAACGGCCAGGTCGAGATGACCCTCAACAAAAACCTCGATCTTGGCGATACCGGCAGCGTCACCATGGGCAACACGGTGGTGGACACCAACGGTCTGACCATCGCTGGCGGCCCCAGCATCACCATCAACGGCATCGATGCAGGTGGCAGCAAGATCACCAACCTGGCGGCCGGCGAGGTCAGCGACACGTCGACCGATGCCATCAACGGCTCGCAGCTGAAGCAGGTTCAGGACGCCGCCAACGCCGGCTGGAACGTGACCGATGCGAACGGCAATACGGCCAAGGTCGGCCCGAACGGCAAGGTGACTTTCACCGGCGACAACAACGTCACCGTCACCCAGACCGGTACCGACAACAACGGCCAGGTCGAGATGACCCTCAACAAGAACCTCGATCTTGGCGATACCGGCAGCGTCACCATGGGCAACACGGTGGTGAACAACAACGGCCTGACCATCGCGGGCGGCCCCAGCGTCACCATCAACGGCATCGATGCGGGCGGCAAGAAGATTACCAACGTCGCCGATGGCGAGGACCCCGCCGATGCGGTGAACGTCAGCCAGCTCAACACGACGGTGGAGGGCGCGAAGACGCACTATTTCAGCGTCAACGATGGCGGTACACAAGGCAGCAACTACAACAACGATGGCGCCTCCGGTACGAATGCCATCGCGGTTGGTGTGGGTGCCAAAGCCGCAGGTGCCTCGTCCGTGGCGTTGGGCCAGAACGCCAGCGCCAGCACCGACAACAGCGTGGCTCTGGGTACGAACTCGACCACGGGAGCGGTGAAGGGTACCGCGGGCGCGACCATCGCCGGCGACAACTATACGTTTGCCGGCAGCAGTCCGACGGGCACGGTGAGCGTTGGGGTTGCGGGGCAGGAACGCACCATCACCAACGTGGCTGCAGGCGTGCTCTCTTCCGACAGCACCGATGCCGTGAACGGCTCCCAGCTGTATGCAACCAACCAGGCCGTCGACAAGCTGGACGGTCGCGTGAGCAAGGTCGAAACCACCGTCAACAACATCGCCGGCGACATCAGCAACATCAGCACCGGACAGGCGGGCATGTTCCAGACCAGCGCCGATCAGAAGGCGCCGGCCCCCACGCCCACCGGCAAAAACTCTGCTGCAGGCGGTGCAGGCGCGACGGCTTCGGGCGAGAACAGTCTTGCCTTGGGCAACGGCTCGCAGGCGAGCGCGAGCAACAGCGTGGCCATTGGCAACAACTCGGTTGCCGATCGCGCCAACGCCGTGTCGATGGGTTCGACGGGCAGCGAGCGTCAGATCACCAACGTGGCTGCCGGTACCCAGGGCACGGATGCGGTCAACGTGAGTCAGCTGAAATCGGCTCAGGCTGGCGGCGTGCAGTACGACACCAACAGCGATGGCTCGACCAACTACAACTCGGTCACGCTCAATCCGAGCGGTGGCAACGCCACCATCCACAACGTGCAAGCGGGTACGGCCACCTCGGATGCGGTGAACGTGGGTCAGCTCAACGACGCGATGGGCAACACGAAGAACTGGGCGAAGAGCTACACCGACCAGCAGGTCAACCAGATGGGCAAGCGCGCCTACGCCGGCACGGCCTCCGCGTTGGCATCGGCAGGCATTCCCCAGGCCTATCAGCCCAATCAGAGCGTCGCGGGCGTCGGTATCGGCACCTATCGCGGGCAGAGCGCCATCTCGGTGGGCGTTTCCACCATCACTGAAAGTGGCCGCTACATCTTCAAGGCCAGTGCGACGGGTTCGCAGCAGGACGGTCTCGGCGCAAACATCGGAGCGGGCGTGGCCTGGTAAGAGCCAACCATGGACATCCCTCTGCCGACGCGGCAGAGGGATCAACGGCTTTTGTATTCAACGGTATCAAGGTCTGCAAACAAACATGCGCATCCATATCAAGTTCTTCAAAGTCGCGCTGCTGGCGGCGGCATTCGCGCTGACCGCCTGCGGCAACGTCAGTCGCAACGTCCACAAGGACGGCCAGTCCGCGGATTCGATCAACTGGCCCGCCATTCGCGACACCACCCCGATGCACAAGGATGGAACGTTCCCCAACCTCGACAACCTCGCCCGTATGCATGCGGGCCTCAACAAGCAACAGGTCAGCGATCTGATCGGCTATCCGCATTTCAGCGAGGGCGTGTGGGGCGTGCGTGAGTGGAACTACGTCTTCCATTTCCGCGAGCCGGTGGAAAGCGATCATGTGGTGACGTGCCAGTTCAAGGTTCTGTTCGACAACGACAAGCTGGCGCAGGGCTTCTACTGGCTGCCCGACGAGTGTTCGCGCTTCCAGCAGCCGGCACGGGCTCCGGCGCCATTGCCGGCGGTGGTGGCGCCAGCCGTCAGCACCGAGCGATTTACGCTTGGTTCGGATGCGTTGTTCGCGTTCGATCGCGCGGGACCGTCGGACATGTCGGCTGAGGGCCGCGCCAAACTCGACAGGCTCGCCGAGGGTATCCAGCAGCACGCAGGCCAGGTGCAGGGTGTTCGCGTGGTCGGCTACACCGATCGCTTGGGCAGCGACGCCTATAACGATGATCTTTCGCAGCGGCGCGCCGACACGGTGAAGAACTACCTTGTCTCTCGCGGTGTGGAGAGCAGCCTGATTCAGGCCGAAGGCAGCGGCAAGCGCAATCCGGTGGCGGAATGCGCCCAGGCCGAGCGCAGCGCGTTGATCGCCTGTCTCGCCGCGAACCGCCGCGTCGAAGTGCTGGTCTCTGCGCTGAAGGCCGAGACTCGCGTCAACTGAGGATCGGACAAGTCCGCATGCGTCGAAACGTTGCCCCGCCATTGTGCGGGGCAACGTCGATCAGGGACTGTCCCAGGTCAGCGCATCCTTCCGCGCTTGCGCGGCCGAACGACCAGCAGGGGTTCTGCTGCAACGGCGGTTTGCTTGAGCGCATCCACCGACGCGTCGTTCGTCGGCTCGAACGTCTTCGCGGCGGACAAGGCTTCGGTGGTCTCCTCGGAAGAGGTCGCTACCTCTTCCGAGCGAATCTCCGCCGAAACGACGACTTCGGCGAAGTCGTCCGACGGCATGGCCGATGCCGAGCTTGCTTCGCTTTCCGGCGAACGGTGATGCATTCGTCCGTTGATCTGCGCGCCGGCCACTACCAGGATGGAGCAATAGTGGAGATCGCCGGCGATCCTTGCCGAGCTGGCCAGTTCGAGTCTTTCCGTGGTGTAGACGTCGCCAGATACGTGGCCATGAACGACGGCGGCGGGCACGTCGATATTTCCTCGCACCACGCCTTGCTCACCGATCGTCAGCAACGCTCCCGGCTCGGTGGCAATGACCTGGCCGTCGATGCGCCCATCGAGGAACAGGGAGCCGGTGAAGCTGATGTCACCGGTCATGCAGGTGCCTTGAGCGATCAGGCTGGTGGCGACATTGGCATGGTCTGACGTGGGGCGTTTGCGATTGAACATGCTGCTTCGGGTTGTCATGTCTTGTGGGCGGTCCCGGGCGGGAGATTGAATGTCGGGGACGCGAAGCTAAGGTCCTTGCGCCTGGGCGGCGCAAGCGGCGGCTTGGGCGCGCTGAACAGTGCGATCTGCAGAAGCCGGCTCGCCCGCGCGACGTAATGAGGCAGCGGCCAGCGGGCCGGCCAGTCGCCGACGAAGCGTTCCATCGCGTCGGCCCACTTCAGTGCCGCGTTCTCGTCGGCGA
Source organism: Dyella kyungheensis (assembly GCF_049913195.1). Lineage (GTDB taxonomy): Bacteria > Pseudomonadota > Gammaproteobacteria > Xanthomonadales > Rhodanobacteraceae > Dyella > Dyella kyungheensis. The sequence goes on from NZ_CP183983.1 coordinate 1,367,998, forward strand.
CGCCCAGCGAGCGTTCAATTTCGCAGGCGACGGTTACGATCGCACGGCGGAGCATGACGCGAGAGCGGACCTTGTTGAAGATCGGATCGGAGAAGCCGAGATCCGGCGTTACCTCTCGCGTTCCCTCGTGGCGGTCGTTCTCCAGACTTTGTTGCGCCACGGCGCGCAGACTCTTGTTCGGGCTATAGATCGAAACATGCAGGATCAACGCGCGGTCGCTCTGTACCTTCATCAGCCGCAAGCGCGTGGAGAGCGGCGGGGCTTGTTCGTGGGTGCCGGCCATCAGCGAAAAATACAGGGCACGGGCAAACACGCGATTTTCGGCATCGCCGTCGGTATAGGAGGCTTCTTGCGCTGCCGCAAGGTCGGCGGAACGCGACAGTGCCGCTCGTCGCACTGAGGGATCGGGATCGGAGAGGGCTAGTCGAGGAAGCGCGGCAAGCAGTTTCTCGTCACGGCCGAATTCGGCGGCGACGCGGCGGAAGAGCGACGTTCTATGGTGCCAAATGGAGCGTTCTTTGGTCTTGGCCATGGCATGGAGTCGTGGTGGACACACATGCCAACGTTCCGGCGGCGCGTGGCTTGTTCATCCGCAACGGTGCAGGTGATTGCCGCGTCCAATGGCGCGATGGGCGATCAGATGCCGCACCCGATGCCCTCATGTGAGCCTAGGCATGTTCCACGACTTGCCCGGACAAATACATCGGATTGCTCTGAAAGGACGCGGCGGCGTGCCGGGCTGCGTCAGCTGACCGACCGCGTCGTACGCGCCGGCGGAAACACCACTTCCACGCGCAAGCCACCCATGCTGCCATTGAGGAAGCGCACGGCGGCGCGATGGCGCTGCGCGATGCGCTGCACGATGGCCAGTCCCAGGCCGGTGCCTTCTTCGGTCATGCCCGGCACGCGGAAAAAACGTTCGCCCAGGCGTTCGAGGAAGGCCGCGGGTACGCCGGGGCCGTTGTCTTCCACGCTCACGCAGGGACCTTCGCTCAGCACTGACACGCCGATGGTGAGGATGCTGCCGCGGCCGGCGTAGCGCAGGCTGTTGTCGATCATGTTGTCGAGCATCTCCTGCAGCGACAGGCGATCGGCGTCGATCCACACGGGGCCGGCCGGCCCTTCGTAGCCCAGATCGACGCCAGCGGCGATGGCGTCGTGCACGCGCACGCCCAGCAGTTCGGGAATCACCTGCGCCAGGTCCAGCAGCACGCACGGCGCGGTTTCGTTGAGATCCGGCGACTGCGCGCGCGTCAACGCGAGCAACTGGCTGGAGGTGCGGCTGGCCCGTTGGGTGAGGCGCAGGATGTGTTGCAGGGCGTCGGTGACCGTTTCCTTGCTGGGATCGGCCTGCGCGCGCTCCACGTGCACGCGCAGCCCGGCCAGCGGCGTCTTGAGCTGATGCGCGGCGTCGGCGATGAAACGATCCTGCAACGCCAGCATGCCGCGCTGGCGCGCGAACAAACCGTCGATGGTGCGCGTGAGCGGAAGGATTTCCACCGGCACATCGGCATCGCCGATCGGGGCCAGATCGTGTTCGCGCGAAGCCAGCCGCGCCGTGAGCGGATCGAGCTGGCGCAAACCCACGCGCACGCCGTAGAGCACCAGGAAAAACACGCTGGCGATCAGCAAGGCCTGCGCCGGAATGCTGAGCAGCAGGATTTCGCGGGCGCGCTGGTGGCGATCGTGGAAGGTCTCGGCCATGGTGACCGTGAGCTGGTCGCTGGGATCCTGCAGGTTCGGTATGCGCACCGTGGCGGCGCGCAGTTCGCGGAACTTCTGCGTCGGCGTGACCAGCGTGGTGGTGAACAGCGCGGGCTCGCCATCAGAACTGGCCCCGCTCAACGGCGCGGGCTGCAATTCGGCCGAGCCGGCCAGCAGGCCGTGCTTCTGGCTGCTGACGTTGAAGTAGTTGTGCCCTTCGGGCGCGTATTCCAGCAGGAAGCGCGCCTGCGGCGAGATCTGTCCGCCGAGGTCTTCCTGGCTGAGCATCTGGGCGAGCGTCATCGCATCGTCGCCCAGGTCGCGGTCATGCACGTGGTTGGAATAGATCAGCGCGCCGCCGTAGGTGATCAGGCTTTCCACCGCCAGCAACATCATCAACGGCACCAGCAAGGAGGACAGCAGGCGATGGCGCAAGCTGGGGCGGCCATCGGGTTCGATCATGCGATAGAGCCACGATGCGTCCTGCGTGCGCGCCCGTTCGCTCATGGCTTGGTTTCCTTGCCTTCCTTCACTTCTTCCAGCAGGTAACCGAGGCCGCGGATGGTGCGTACCTGCGTGCCCGAGTCAGCGAGCTTGCGGCGCAGGCGATAGATGGCGATGTCCAGGCCGTTGTCGGTGAGTTCTTCGTCCCAACTGCACAACGCTTCGACCAATTGGGCGCGACTGGTCACGCGGTCGGGGCGTGCGGCCAGTGCTTCGAGCAGGCCGAATTCGCGGGCGGTGAGCTCGAGCGGCTGGTCGTCGATCCAGGCGCGGTGGCCGGGAAGATCCAGGCGCAGCCGTCCCATGGTGAGTTCAGGGGCGCCCTGCGAGGTGTAGCGGCGCAACAGCGCGCGCACGCGTGCTTCGAATTCGGCGAGCGCGAACGGCTTCACCAGGTAGTCGTCGGCGCCCAGATCGAGCACCCGCACGCGTTCGCGCAAACCTTCGCGGGCGGTGATCACCAGCACCGGCAGGCCGGTGCCGCGCTTGCGCAGCCGCTGCAGCACATCGGCGCCGTCCAGGTTGGGCAGGCCCAGGTCGAGAATAAGCAGGTCGTACGGAGTGTCGCGCAGGGCAGCATCGGCCTTGGCGCCATCGGTCACGCAGTCCACCGCGTGGCCGCCCTGGCGCAGCGAGGCGCTGACACCGGCGGCAATCGAGGGATCGTCCTCGGCAATCAAAATGCGCATAAAGTCTTCCGGCTGAGGTGGCAGTTCGGCGCGTGAATGGGTGCGCGAGCCATCATTATTGAATTGCGAGTGATTCTCATTTATGGCAACATTCCGACCCTATGTCAGGAGCAGGCTGCCCAGATGGTGGGAAGCTTAGCGCCCTGGTGCAGGTTTGAGACAACGGGCGGGCGACTCGGTTGCATGCGCGTCATGCGGTTTGGCGTTGATTCGAAAGAGACCATCAACAGGCTCTGAAAGGCAGGCATGGAATCAGCGGCGCGGTCGCACAACAACCGGATGGGAGCGAGCCGCGCGTTCTGGCTCAAGCAACTCCATCAATGGCACTGGATCAGCTCCGCGCTGTGCCTGGTGGGCATGCTGCTGTTCGCCATTACCGGTTTCACGCTCAACCACGCCGGCCAGATCGAGGCGCAGGCGAGTACGGTCCATCGCAACGCGCAATTGCCCGCCGCCTTGCTCAAGGCCGTGAGTGGCGACGACGAGCGCAAGGGCGTGGCCTTGCCGGCCGCCGTGGCGGACTGGGTTGGCGCCACGCTCGACGTTGACGTGGCCGGCCGCACCGGCGATTGGTCGTCCGATGAAATCTATCTCTCGATGCCGCGGCCGGGCGGCGATGCGTGGCTGAGCATCGACCGCGAAACCGGCAAGGTGGAAACCGAGCGCAGCTCGCGCGGCGTCATTGCCTACCTCAACGATTTGCACAAAGGCCGCCATGCCGGACCGGCGTGGGGCTGGTTCATCGATGTATTTGCGCTGGCCTGCGTGATCTTTTCGGTCACCGGCCTGCTCTTGCTGAAGATGCATGCCGCGCAGCGCGGCGCGACCTGGCCGCTGGTTGCCTTCGGACTGGTGCTGCCGCTGCTGCTTGCGCTGATCTTCATCCACTGACATGAAAAGTGAGCGGACGAGCATGAAGATGTCCGGGTCCAGCGGTACACCATTCCCGTCTTCCATCGTTTTCGATTCTTCTTCTCGCGCCTAACCGAGGACATCATGCGCCGCCTTTCCCTGACCCTCCCCGCGATGCTGCTGGCCGCTCCGGTCGCCGCGGCCGACCTCAACGTCACAGTGCAGATTCCCCAGCTCAACGTGGCGGAATACCACCGTCCGTATACCGCCGTGTGGGTGGAGCGCGAAGATCATTCCGTCGCCGCGCAGCTGGCCGTGTGGTATGCGCAAAAAGAATCGAAGGAAGGCGCTGGTACCAAGTGGCTGCCCGAGTTGCGCCAGTGGTGGCGTCGCGGCGGCCGCGAGCTGCAGATGCCGGTGGACGGCGTGTCCGGAGCAACGCGTCCGGCCGGCGACCAGAAGCTGAGCTTCCACGAGGGCAAGGCGCCGCTGGCCGAGCTGGCGCCGGGCAAGTACGAACTGGTGGTGGAGGCCGCGCGCGAAGTTGGCGGCCGCGAAGTGGTGCGCGTGCCGTTCACCTGGCCCGCCGCGGCGCCGCAGCAGCTCGCCGCCCAGGGCAGCAGCGAACTCGGTGCCGTCAAAGTCGATCTCGCCCCGTAAATGAAGGAGCACAGCCGCATGATCAAGCATTCGTTGAAGTGGGGCGCACTGGCGCTGGCGCTGGCACTGCCGTTCACCGCGCAGGCGCACAAGATGTGGATGGTGCCGTCGGCCACCAATGTCTCCGGTGCCGACCCGTGGGTGACGGTGGATGCTGCCGTCTCCAACGACCTGTTCTATCCCGACCATATGCCGGTGCAGCTGGACCGCGTGAGCATCACGCTGCCGGACGGCCAGACGGCCAAACCGGAGAATGCGCTTACCGGCCAGTACCGCAGCGTGTTCGACGTGCATCTGACCGAAGCCGGCACGTACAAGATTGCCGCCGTGAACGGCGGCCTGTTCGCCAGCTACGAAGTGGACGGCCAGAAGAAGCGCTGGCGCGGCGACGCGGCCGAGCTGGCCAAGTCGATTCCGTCCAACGCGAAGAACGTGGAAGTCTCCGATTCGATCAACCGCGTGGAAACCTTCGTCACCAACGGCAAGCCGAGCGACGGCGCGCTCAAGCCCAGCGGCAAGGGCCTTGAGCTGGTGCCGGTGACCCGCTTCACCGATCTCGCCTCGGGCGAGGCGGCGACGTTCCAGCTGCTGCTCGACGGCAAGCCGGCATCGAACCTCAAGGTGATGGCCATCGCCGGCGAGACGCGTTATCGCAATGCGCCGGAAGAAATCGACGTCACCACCGACAAGGATGGCAAGTTCAGCATCACCTGGCCGCACGCCGGCATGTACTGGGTGAACGCCAGCACGCAGGACAACAAGTCCAGCATCAAGCAGGCCAAGGTGCGTCGCCTCTCCTACGCCGCCACGCTGGAAGTGCTGCCGCAGTAATGCCCCACGCAAGCGATGCCATCGATCGGAACGGTGCGCTGTCCATGAAGCCTCTCGACATCGTGCAATCCGCGCAAGGCGAGACCATGGGCACGTTCTGGTCGGTGCGTGCGGTGATGCAGGCGGAGCGGTCGCTGGCATCGCAGGTGGCGGGCATCCAGGCGGTGCTCGATCTGGTCGATGGCCAGATGAGCACGTACAAGTCCAGCTCGTCGCTATCGCGTTTCAATGCGGCGCCGGCCGGTACGTGGCACGTGTTGCCGGCCGAGTGTTTCGAAGTGGTGAAGCACGCGTTGCAGGTGGCGCGCGACAGCGATGGCGCGTACGATCCCACGGTAGGCCCGCTGGTGAATCTGTGGGGTTTCGGTCCCGATGGCGCGCGACGCGAACCGCCGACGCGCGCATCGATCGAGGCTGCGCGTGAGGGCATCGGCTGGTGGCGCCTGAAGTTGGATGCCAGCACGCACAGCTTGTATCAGCCCGGTGGCGTCTATCTGGACCTTTCGTCGGTGGCCAAAGGCTACAGCGTCGATCTGGTCGGCCGTTTCCTCGATGCTGCCGGCGTCGATGCGTGGCTCGTCGAAGTCGGCGGCGAGATGAAAGGCAAGGGCAGCAAGCCGGATGGCTCGCCGTGGCGCATCGGCATCGAGCGCCCCGGTGCGGCGAGCGGCGCCGTGCAGTACGCCGACCAGCTCAGCCAGGTGGTTTGCCTCACGGGACGCGCCATCGCCACCTCCGGCGACTATCGTCGCCAGTTCGCTGCCGAGGGTGTGACCTATTCGCACCACATCGATCCGCGCACAGGTCGGCCGGTGCCGCACACGGTGGCTTCGGTCAGCGTGCTAGCTGGTGAGGCGATGCAGGCTGATCCGATGGGCACGCTGATGACCGTGCTGGGGCCGGATCAGGGCATGGCGTATGCAAAAGACCGCGGCCTCGCAGTGATGTTCATCGTGCACGGCGCAAGCGGGTTGGAAGAATATCTTTCGCCGGCGTTCGAGGCAGCGCTGGCGTCATGAGCACGCCATCCGCTACATCGAAGCGCCCCGCCTGGGGCAATCTGCTGCTTGGTGGATTGCTCGCCGCGCTGATCGCGGCGTTGATGACACTACACGCGCACGAATGGGAATGGCACGACCCGGGCGCATTGCGCTGGTTCAGTGCAGCCATCGTGTTCCTGCTGTGGGTGGGATTTACCGTGTGGCTGGCGTGGCATCGTCGTCGCGCAACGCAGCGGCAGTCCCAGCGTACGACGGCCACCCCTGCCCATGCGTCGCGCAGCATCCTCGTCGCATTCGCAAGCCAGACCGGCAACGCCGAGCAATGGGCGCGGCAGACGGCGGACAGCCTGCAGGCAGCCGGCGAGTCGGTGCGATTGAGCGAGCTCGGACAATTGGATCCGGAAACACTGGCCGGCGCGGAGCGCGTGCTGTTCGTGGTAAGCACCACCGGCGAAGGCGATGCGCCCGACAGCGCCGCCCGCTTTGTTACGCAGTTCATGCGCTCGCCCCAGTCGCTCGCCACGCTGCGCTACGGCCTGCTCGCACTGGGCGACCGCGACTACGACGACTTCTGCGGCTTTGGCCGCGCGCTGCAGCACTGGTTGCAGCAAAGCGGCGCGACCCCGCTGTTCGATGCGGTGGAAGTGGATAACGGCGACGCGGCGGCGCTGCGCCATTGGCAACATCATCTCGCGTTGCTTTCTGGTGCGAGCGATTTGCCGGATTGGCAGTCGCCGGACTATCAGCGGTGGCAGCTGGTCGAGCGCAGCCTGCTCAATCCCGGCAGCGCAGGCGGTCCGTGCTTCCATCTGGCGCTGCGTCCGTTGGATGGCGGGGCGAGCTGGCAAGCGGGCGATCTGGTGGAGATCGGGCCACGCCATGCGCCTTCCGATGTCGAAACATGGTTGACGACGCATGCGCTCGACGGCGACGTCATGATCGAGCACGCAGGTCGCCGGGCGAGCTTGCGCGAGTGGGTGTCAGCGAGTCATTGGCCGGATGGCGATGCCCGGCACGAAACGCCTGAAGCGCTGGTGGCGGCCTTGCAGGCGCTGCCGCACCGCGAATACTCGATTGCTTCCGTGCCGACCGACGGTGCCGTGCACCTGCTCGTGCGTCGCATGCAGCGGGACGACGGTTCGGCAGGCATCGGCTCGGGCTGGCTCACCCAGCATGCGCAAGCCGGTGGCGAGATCGCGTTGCGTATTCGCGCCAATCCCGGCTTTCACGCGCCAACCGATGATCGACCGTTGGTGCTGATCGGCAACGGCACCGGTCTGGCAGGCTTGCGCGCCCTGTTGAAGGCTCGTGTGGAAAAGGGCCGCGGACGCAACTGGTTGCTGTTCGGCGAACGCGAATCCGCCCACGATTTCTATCACCGCGACGAGATCCTGCAATGGCAGCGCCAGGGCATGCTCGAGCGGCTCGACCTGGCCTGGTCGCGCGAGGGCGAATCACGCCTCTACGTACAGGACCGCTTGCGAGCCTCCGCCGATGTGTTGCGTCAGTGGATTGAGCAGGGAGCCGCCATCTATGTGTGCGGCAGCCTTGCGGGAATGGCCCCGGGCGTCGACGCGGTCCTGCGCGAAACCCTGGGCGACGCCAAGGTCGAACAACTGCGCGAAGCGGGTTGCTACCGTCGCGACGTCTATTGAGTTGCCGTGACCTTTAGCCTATAGGATGGCGATGCGCCGATGCCGCAGTCTGGACGGCGTTCCTTGGGGGGAGGGGTACATGCGAATGTGTTTGCAAGGCGCGCCGCGTCTCTGGCTGGCGCTGGCCTGTTTGGCGCTGTCAGCGGCGGTGACCGCGCAGGATGCACCGGCACCGGCAAGCAGCACCGCCACGCCGCCGCTGGCGATTCCACTGGCCAAGGCCCACGCTGCCGCACCGCATGAAGCGAGCGCGCCCGATGCATGGGGCGGCGTCCGCACAGGCAACGAACCCACGCTCTCCGATCGCGTCGCAAGTTATCGCATCGACGCCGAGTTGGACGCGGCCAGGCACAGCGTCAAGGGCAGCGAACAACTCAGCTGGCGCAATCGCAGCCAGCATCCGGTCAATCGCATCTACCTTCATCTCTATCTCAATGCCTTCCAGAACGAAGGCAGCACCTTCTTCACCGAACGCAGCGTGTTCGCGGCGCATGGGCATTCGCGCGCGCAAGCCACGCCAGCAAAAGGCGAGTGGGGCTGGATCAACCTGACCAGCGTGCAGCAGGGCAACGCCGCGCTGAAATGGAGCTTCGTGCATCCCGACGACGGACCGGCCACCGACCAGACCGTGGCCGCCATCGATCTCGCCGAGCCGGTGCCTGCCGGCGGCACGCTCACCTTGGATATCGACTTCGTCAGCCAGCTGCCTCGCGTGATCGAGCGCACCGGCTGGTGGGGCAACTTCAATCTGGTGGCGCAGTGGTTCCCCAAGATCGGCGTGCTCGAGTTGCCCGGCGAGCGCGGTGCCACCCAGGCGCAGTGGAACGTGCACGAGTTCCATTTCAACAGCGAGTTCTACGCGGACTTCGGCAGCTACGATGTGCGGCTCACGGTGCCCTCCGACTACACCGTTGGCGCGGTCGGCGCGCAGCAGGGCGAGCCCTCCGAGCAGAACGGCAAGACCACCTATCACTTCCTGCAGCACGACGTTCACGATTTCGCATGGGTCGCCGCCAAGGGATTCCGTACGCTGGACGGCAGCTGGCAGGGGCCGGGTAGTCCCAGCGTGGCGGTGCGCGTGATCTATCCGCCGGAATACATCGCCACCGCGCAGCCGGTGCTCAAGGCCACGCTGGACTCGCTGACCTATTTTTCCGACACGCTGGGGCCGTATCCGTATCGCACCGTGACCGCCGTGGTGCCGCCGTTCAATGCGGATGAAGCGGGCGGCATGGAGTATCCGACCTTCTTCACCGTCGAGGGCGACAAGGCGATCGACAAGGGCACCATGGATCAGTGGAACATCGACTTCGTGACCATCCACGAATTCGGCCATGGCTATTTCTACGGCCTGCTCGCCTCGAACGAATTCGAGGAGCCGATGCTCGATGAAGGCATCAACGAATACTGGGACGATCGCATGTTGCGCGAACGCGGCCAGCGCGTGCTCGCGCCCGGCAGCTGGTTGCGGCGCGCCGGCATCACGCCCTCGATGGAGGCGTTCGCCTTCGAACGCCTTGATGCCGGCCTGGCGCATCCGTTCGATCCGTTGGGACAGAACAGTTGGGATCGCTATTCCACCTCCAGCTACGGCACCGTGTATTCGCGCACGGCCACCGCCATGCACGATCTTGAGGAACGGTTGGGCAAGGACACGATGGCGCAGGCGATGCGCGAATACTATCGGCGCTGGCATTTCCGCCATCCCTCCGCCGCGGATCTGCGCGCGACGCTGATCGATGTTTCCGGCAATGCGCGCGCGGTGAACGAGGTATTCGACCAATTCGTCTATGGGACGGTGCGCATCGACGATCGTGTGGTGTCGATCGACACCAGCAGGGTGCTGCCCGAAGCCGGCAGCTGGCTGAAGAACGGCCAGCGCACGGAGCTGACGGACGATGACCGCTACGAACAGGTGGCGAAGGCGGACGACGCGTGGAAGAAATCCCATCCCGACACGGGAAGAACCAAGCCGGGCGCTTTTCCCATTCGCAGCACGATCACGGTCGTGCGCGAAGGTGCGGCCGTGCCGCAGATCCTGCGCGTGACGTTTGCCGGTGGATCGCACGTCGACGTGCGCTGGGACGATGACCGCCGCTGGGCGCGTTTTGTCTTCACGGGCGATACCGCGGCAGTTTCCGCCGAACTCGACCCGGAACACAAAATCCTGCTCGACGACAACAAGCTCAACGACAGCCGCACCACGAAAGCCTATCCCTCGGCCTCGCGCCGCTGGACGGCCGATCTCGCGGCGCTGTTGCAGTCGCTGTACGCATGCCTGGTGACGCTGTGATGGCCTACAAGAGTTCTCGTCGTGTCGATCTGGGTGCCGTCGCATTGGCGCCGTTCGCGGCCTTGCAGTGGCGGTTGCTGCTGTTGTGGATAGTGGCCACGCTCATCGCCACGTCGGTGGCGGCGCTTCCGTTGCTGCAGTCGCTCGGCGCCTTGCTCGATCACTCCACGCATGCGCAGGTATGGGCGAAGCAGTTCGACGGCCTGATGTTCGGCGATGTCGCGGTGGCGTTGTCGAAACAGCATGCGACGCTCCATGGCGCCGGACTGGCCAGCGTGCTGCTGATGCTGCTTTGGCTGCCATGGCTCAACGGCATGGTGGTGGCGAGCGGCCGGGCAGGGCGCTCGCTCGGCTTCGGCCCGTTGTTGCAGGGTGGCCTGGCCGAATACGGCCGCATGTTTCGACTCACGCTCTGGTCGATCCTGCCGTATGCGCTCGCTGGCCTGCTGGCGCAGTGGGGGCTCGATTGGGCCGACGACCGCAGCGATGCCGCCACGCTGCAGTCGCAAGCCGACAGCGCGCAGCACATGGCGTGGTGGGCCGCCGGCATCGTGATCGTGTTGACCCAGGCCTGGGTGGAAGCCGCGCGCGCGTCGTTCATTGCAGATGTGGGATTGCGTTCGGCCACCGTCGCCATGCTCCGCGGCCTGCTGCAGCTGTTGCGGCGGCCCGTGTCGAGCTTGCTCGCCTACGTGTTGATCACCGCGTTGGGCTTCGCTTTGGCGCTTGCGTTCGGGCTCCTTCGCGCGCACACGGTGTCGGTAGGCGCGCATGGTTTGCTGTGGGGCTTCCTGCTCACCCAACTGGTGGTGGTTGCCCTGGGCTGGATGCGTATCGCCCGCTTGTTCGGGCTGGCGGAAATCGGTCGCTCGCTTGGGCTGGGCCGGCGATCCAGCCTGTAAGAGCCCGGGTCAGGCGGTGGGAAGGCGAACCAGCACCAGTTCGCCGCCGCCTTCGATGCGGACCGGATGGCTGGGGATCGGGTCGATCCACAGCATGTCGTTTGCTTCCAGCGGTTGCGAACGATGGTCGGCGATGACTTTCGCGCGGCCTGACAACAACAGCAGGAACCAGCGCCAGCCCGACGGCGCCAGCAGCACCATGGCACCGTTGAGCGGACGCACGATCAGCTCGCCCTGCACGTCGCCGCGCAACTTGAGGTTGAACGTGCGCGTGGGAGCGCTGGGCAGGCAGGTCTGCGGATCGTGGCTCAGGTCGAACTGCGCGACCTGGAGGCGAGCCAGATGTTGCGTGTGGCCATCGGCGAAGGCGAGCTCCACCGGGGCGTCCAGCGGCACGAAGTGCCGGCGCAGGTCAGTATGTGATGGAAAAACGGCTTCCTGGTCCACGTCCACGAGCGTCATCTGCCACTGCCAGTTTTCCTCATCCGGACCGCTGGCGACGGTGGTGATGTAAACCGGTCCCTCGGCCCAGGGTGAGCCGTGCAGGCTGTCGATGGGCAGGCGGCTGAGCTGGCTCATGCCCAGGCGCGACGCTTCTCGGTGCAGGGTGGGTAGTAGGCGAAGACGTGGTTGTGGGCGCCGAAGAAATCCATGTCTTCGATGTGCTCGCCGCCCAGGCGTTCGGCGACGCGGTCGGAGGCCTCGTTGCCGATCTTCACCAGGCTGATCACGCGCGGTGCGCCCAGCGCATGCCAGGCGAAGTCGAGGATGGCGCCGCCCGCCTCGGTGGCATAGCCGTGGTGGCGGAACTCGGGCTTGAGCATCCAGCCGAGTTCCAGATCCGGCCAGCCTTCGGGGCGCATCAGCCCGGCGCGGCCGATGAATTCGCCGGTGTCCTTCAGTTCCAACGCCCACATGCCGTAGCCACGCAGTTGCCAGTGACCGATCAGCATGGCCAGCGAGCGCCAGGCGTTGGTGCGGTCCAGCGGCTGGCCGTCGCCGATCCAGCGGGTGCTGGCCGGGTCGGCCAGCATCGCGGCGTAGTCGTCGAAATGACGTTCGGCCAGGGCGGTAAGGCGCAGTCGCGCGGTTTCAATAACAGGTATGTCGATCATGATCTTCAGCAAGCAAGTCGGGTGCCATCGAGCAGGGACGCCAAAGCGTGAGTGCTCGTCCGAAGGCTTTCGATCCATGGCATGCCTACGATCTTCTGCCCGGTGGCAGCGTCAACGAAGGCTTCTTCCTCTCCCGGGGGCAGCAGATGGCGGTAGTCCACCGTCATCTCCGTTCCAGCCGCGAGGTCCTGCGCGGCAAACACGAAACCCAGATGCCACAGCCCCGTGGGTTCAAAGCTATGGTTGATATAGCACTCATCCGGCCAGTCCGGGGACACGGTGTAACGGTCCTCGAACCAGCGCGCACTGGCGTACAGCTGCGCCGACAGCTCCGGCGAGCTCACCAGCTCGTCGTGGCGGTAGGTGCGGTCGATAGCGTCCGGCGCCGTGACGATCTGTCCGGCGCGTACGTCATCCAGCAAGAACAACCCCTGACCCGCACCGGCGATGTTCGACGCGGCTATGCGGTAACGCGGAACAATCATGGCAGCCCTACGCCAATGGCAGGCGGGCGAGTGTAGGCGCATCCGGCCGGGGTTTCCATACCCGGCCGGCACCATTTGTGTACGCAAGTAATTGACGCGGTTTGTTTATTGCCCGCCGGCTTTGCCCCCTTTGGGCGCGGGCTTGGCCGGTGCTGCCACCTTGGCCGGTGCTGCCGATCCCTTGGCGGCGGGTTTTGCCGCGGCGTCTCCGCCGCTCAACAGGATGGCGCTACGGTTGCGTTCCATCGTGGCTGGGCCGAAGCCTTTCACGTGCGACAGGTCGTCGACGGTCTTGAATGGCCCGTGCTCTTCCCGGTACGCCACGATGGCCGCTGCCTTGGCCGGTCCGATCCCGTCCAACGAGTTGGCCAGGGTGGCGGCATCGGCCGTGTTGACGTTGACCGGCGTGCTTGCGAAGGCCGGCCACGCCAGCGCAAACGCCAACAGTGCTGTTGCGATCTGCTTGATCATGATGATTCCCCATGGTTGATGCGGCCTCCTCCCGGCCGCCCGATGACTGTGCCGAGCCGCCACCAGCAGGGCTGTCGGCTGTCGGCAATCGCTGCGGGGGAAATGCGCCTGATGGCGCGTGGGCCTTGGCGCCGGGGCAGGGCGCCTAGCCTGGGCTGATACAATGGCGGTCTTTTCCCACGCTGTCAGGAGTCGTCCATGGATACCGCCCGCCTCAATCGATTCATCAGCGGACTGTGGGATGACGAGATCGTGCCGCAGCTGATCGAGTACATCCGCATTCCCAACAAGTCGCCCATGTTCGACCCCAAGTGGGTGGAGCACGGCTACATGGATGCCGCGGTGAAGCTGATGGAAACCTGGGCGCGCAGCAAGCTGTCCTCGCTGCCGGGCGCCACGCTCGAGGTGGTGCGCCTGGAAGGCCGCACGCCGCTCATCTATATCGAAGTGCCGGGCACGGGCGACGACACCGTGGTGCTCTACGGCCATCTGGACAAGCAGCCGGAAATGACCGGTTGGGCCGAAGGCCTCGGTCCGTGGACGCCGGTGCTGAAGGGCGACAAGTTGTATGGCCGCGGCGGCGCCGACGACGGCTACGCCATCTTCGGTTCGCTGGCCGCGCTGCTGGCGCTGCATGAGCAGGGCGTGCCGCACGCGCGTTGCGTGGTGCTGATCGAAGCCTGCGAAGAGTCGGGCAGCTACGACCTGCCGTACTACGTGGATCATCTGGCCGAACGCATCGGCAACCCGTCGCTGGTGGTGTGCCTGGATTCGGGTTGCGGCAACTACGAGCAGCTGTGGCTCACCACCTCGCTGCGCGGCATGACCGGCGGCGAGCTGACCGTGCAGGTGCTGGAAGAGGGCGTGCATTCCGGCGACGCCTCCGGCGTGGTGCCCTCCAGCTTCCGCATCCTGCGCGAGCTGCTGAGCCGCCTGGAAGACCAGGAAACCGGCACGATCAAGCCGAAGGAACTGTACGTCGACATTCCGCAGCAGCGCATCGACCAGGCCAAGAAGTCGGCCGAGGTGCTGGGCACGGCGATCTACGACAAGTTCCCGTTCGTGGCCGGCATGCATCCGGTCACCGAAGACCTGACCGAACTGGTGCTCAACCGCACCTGGCGTCCGCAGCTCGCGGTGACCGGCGTCGACGGCATGCCGCCGCTGGAGAGCGCGGGCAACGTGCTGCGTCCGAAGACCTCGGTGAAGCTCAGCCTGCGCGTGCCGCCGACCTTGTCGGGCGCCAAGGCAGGCCAGTTGGTCAAGCAGCTGCTGGAAAAGGATCCGCCGTACGGCGCCAAGGTCACCTTCAAGCTCGAGAAGGATGGCAGCGGCTGGAATGCGCCGCAGCTGTCGTCGTGGTTGGAAGAAGCCGTGGCCAAGGCCTCGGAAACCTATTTCGGCGCACCCGCTGCGTATATGGGCGAGGGCGGCAGCATTCCCTTCATGGGCATGCTGGGCGAGAAGTTCCCGAAAGCACAGTTCCTGATCACTGGCGTGCTCGGCCCGCATTCGAATGCGCATGGCCCGAACGAATTCCTGCATATCCCCACCGGCAAGAAGGTGTCGATGGTGGTGGCCGATGTGGTCGCCCATCACTACGCGCAGGGCGCCAAGGCCTGAACGTGATCGTCGCCTCGGCTGCTGGCCGAGGCGACGCGTTTTCTGCCCGTGCTGGATGCCGGTAGCGACCGGATCGGTCCGTTCGGGCTCAGCCAGGGGCAGCCATGTCCGATCCAACCAACGATTACGCCTATCTCGCCCATAACTGGGCGGCCGTGCGCGAGCGTGTCGACGCGGCGTGCCGTGCGGCGGGGCGTGAGCCGGGCGAGGTGTCGATTCTTCCGGTGAGCAAGACGTTCGGTCCGGAGGTGGTACGCGCCGCGATGGCATTGGGCCTGCATCGCTTTGGCGAGAACAAGGTGCAGGAGATCCGCAGCAAGTCCGAGGCGCTGGCCGGCGAGTCGATCGAGTGGGTGGTCATCGGCCACCTGCAGACCAACAAGGCCAAGGAGGTGGCGCGGCTGGCCAGCGAAGTGCAGTCGCTGGACCGGCTGGAGCTGGCCGATGCGCTGCAGCGGCGGCTGGAGATCGAGGATCGCTCGCTGGACGTGCTGATCGAGGTGAAAACCTCGCCGGAGGACAGCAAGCACGGCCTGCCTGCCGATCAGCTGTCGTCTTTCCTTCACGCGCTGCGCGGCTACGACCGACTTCGTGTGCGCGGCCTGATGACACTGGCGGTGCAGTCGGATGACGCCGAAGCGGTGCGGGCCTGCTTCCGCCAGTTGCGTCATCTGCGCGATGCCGGACAGGATCAGGGCCATGATTTGGCACGACTTTCCATGGGCATGAGCGGCGATTTCCCGCTCGCCATCGCCGAGGGCGCGACCGAAATCCGTGTCGGCACAGCCATTTTCGGTGTGAGACAGATCCCAAAAACGTACGGTACCGAATTGAATAATTAGTTCACTAATTGATCAATATGTAACCAATTTGACACAGCTTTCATTTAGAAATCAGTCATTTATCACTCGGGAGATACCAAGCATAGGCCGTGCCAGATTTCGAAACGACGGGGTACAGTTAACCGCGTCCGAACAAACGATCTAGATCTCTTTGCTAAGTTCACGACTCCATCACGGCCCGTCCACCTCTGGCTGACGGTCTAACTCACGAACTGCAAAGGGATTTGTCCCACATGCCAACGAAGCGAATTTTCGCCGCTGCTGCGCTTGCTGGTGCACTGCTTACGTCCCTTCCGCTTTTCGCTGAACCGCTTACCGCCACTCCGGCCACCGCGCCGTCCTCGGCCACCGTCACACCGAATCTGATGGGCCAGCTGTCGCTGTTCTCGCCGGCCGCCATGCTCGCCCAGTCCGCCGCTCCCGCCCAGCTCGCCGCCAAGGCTGCCGCCGCCGACAAGTCGGCCGGCGCGGTCGACGAAGACGACGCCGATGGCGACGGCATGCCCGATAGCGGCGTCAGCGCCGTTGCCGCCCTCGCCAACGACACCTCCGATCTGCGCAAGACCCTGATCGGCATGGCCATGCAGCTGCGTGACATCCGTTACGTGCGCGGCGGCCACGATCCGTCGACGGGTTTCGATTGCAGTGGCTTTGTCCGCTACGTGTTCGCCCATGCGGTCGGCCTCGAGTTGCCGACCAACTCCGCGTCGCAGTTCGTGGCTGGCCTCAACGTCAACCGCGGCGACATGAAGCCGGGCGACCTGGTGTTCTTCCGCACCGCCGGCAAGCGCGGCCAGGGCCGCGTCTCGCACGTGGGCATCTACATCGCCAACGGCCAGTTCATCCATTCGCCCTCGCGCGGCAAGACCGTGCGCGTGGACAGCCTGGACCAGTCCTATTGGGCGCAGCGTTTCGCCGGCGCCAAGCGCCCGGGTGCGCTGGCCCGCAGCTGATTTCGACGTCACCGTCAGTCAAAGGCCGCCCAATGGGCGGCCTTTTTTTATGCCTGCGCATGAGGCCTGGCCGTTAACTGCCGAGTTGCTGAAGCTCGTCCGACGGGACGATGCGGAGACCGCTTCCTGGGGCCTTGGCCAGACGCCACATGGCGGTGGCCACGGTGCCGGCCTCGATGCCGCGCCAGCGGCCGGGCAGGACGCGTGAGAACGGTGCGGCGAAGATCTCGCCCATGCGCGGCTTGTGGCGAGAACCGAGCAGCAACGAAGGCCGCACGATGGTGAGCCGTGGCCATTCCTGCTTCTGCAGCGCGAGTTCGAGCTCGCCCTTGGTGCGGTTGTAGAACAGCCGCGAAGAAGGCTCCGCGCCCAGTGCGCTGATCACCAGATAGTGGCTGGCGCCCAGGGCGCGCGCATGTTTGCCCAGCGACAGCGGCAGGTCGTAGTCCACCATGCGAAACGCTTCGCGCGACCCGGCCTGCCGAATGGTGGTGCCCAGGCAGCAGAACACGGTGTCCGCCTGCCCATGCAGCTGCGCGACCAGGTGGCTGACCATGCCCACCGGGTTCTCCAGCTTGGGATGGGGTGGCAATGGACGGCGCGTCGGTGCGTATACGTGCGCCACGCTGTCGTCCGCCAGCAGCAGCGCGAGCAGCTTCTGCCCGGTGAGCCCGGTGGCACCGGCAAGCAGGACATGGCGGGGCGCAGTGGTCATGGCGACATTCTATGGCGATGATCGTTATTGCAGCGGAAGGGCTGCCTGTCTGGGCATGAACCCCGTGTTGGGAAATCGTTTTTACCCCAGGCAAAGCGACGCCGCTCGCCACCTTGGCTTCCGGTTCGACCGGCTCTAGGCCGGACGGCCGTGGCGGTGCTGGGCGGCTACGGTTACGCTTGGGCAGATCACCTCGCGGATTTTCCCCGATATGCCGTTTGACCTTCCTCCCGTCACCCGCAACCTGCTGATCGCCAACGTGGCGGTGTACCTCTTGCAACAGGTGATGGGCGAAACGCTGCTGACCTACTTCGCGCTTTGGCCGTGGGGCCCGGATCAGGTCGCCGAGGGCGCGCAGGGGCTGGTGTCGGTGGGTTTTCGTCCCTGGCAGCTGGTCAGCTATGCCTTCATGCACGGCAGCCTGACCCATCTGTTCTCGAACATGCTGGCGCTCTTCATGTTTGGCGGCCAGATCGAGCGGGTG
Source organism: Dyella kyungheensis (assembly GCF_049913195.1). Classification (GTDB taxonomy): domain Bacteria; phylum Pseudomonadota; class Gammaproteobacteria; order Xanthomonadales; family Rhodanobacteraceae; genus Dyella; species Dyella kyungheensis. Next base: position 1,385,777 of record NZ_CP183983.1, read on the forward strand.
TTCGGCGCGCGCAATTTCATCGTCTACTACTTCGTTTGCCTGTTGATCGCTGCGCTCGCCCAGTTGATGGTAGTGCAATGGTTTACCGGTGGTTTCTATCCGACGCTGGGTGCGTCGGGCGCCATCTTCGGCATCCTGCTCGCGTTCGGCATGCTGTTCCCGCACGAGAAGATGATGCTTATCTTCCTGCCGATTCCCATTTCGGCATGGGTGTTCGTCACGCTTTACGGCCTGGCCGAGCTTTTCATGGGCGTCACCGGCACGCAGGCGGGCGTCGCGCACTTCGCGCATCTGGGCGGCATGCTCGGGGGCTTCGTGCTGATCCAGTATTGGCGGGGCAAGCTCCCCATCAAGCCGCAGCGTCGTCTCTACCGTTGATCGCTGCAGTCCTCGTCTTTCGGCCGTCTCCATGACCCAGCATCTTCAGCGTCGACTGACGTCGCGCCACATTACTTTCATGGCGCTCGGCATGGCTATCGGCGCGGGCCTGTTCCTCGGCTCCGCCGATGCGATCAAGCTGGCTGGACCGTCCGTGCTGTTCGCTTATCTGTTCGGCGGCGTAATGATCTTCATCATCATGCGCGCGCTGGGCGAGATGACCGTGCGCGATCCGGTCGCCGGTTCCTTCAGCGTGTATGCGCAGCGTTATCTCGGACCGTTTGCAGGCTTCGTCACCGGCTGGAATTACTGGTTGCTGATGGTGGGCGTGGGCATGGCCGAAGCCACCGCCGTCGGCGCGTACATGCACGAGTGGTTTCCCGATTGGCCGCGCTGGATCTGGGTGCTCGGCAGCGTGGTGATGATCGGTGGCCTGAACCTGCTTACCGTGAAGATCTACGGCGAGATGGAGTTCTGGTTCACCCTGGTGAAGGTGCTCACCGTGCTGGCGATGATCGCCGGCGGCCTGGCCATCATTTTCGTCGGCTGGGGCAACGGCGGGAAGCCGACGGGACTGTCGAACCTGTGGTCGAACGGCGGCTGGTTTCCGCACGGTCTGCTCGGCATGGTGCTGGCATTACCCGTGGTGGTGTTCTCCTTCGGCGGCGTGGAAACCGTGGGCATTGCCGCGGGCGAAGCAGCGCAGCCCGAGCGCACCATTCCGCGTGCGGTCAATTCGGTGTTGTGGCGCATCCTGATCTTCTACGTGGGCGCGCTGTTCGTGATCATGGCCATCTATCCGTGGAACGGCCTGGGCGAGCATGGCAGTCCGTTCGTCACCACCTTCGCCAAGCTGGGCATTCCGCAGGCGGCCGGGTTGATCAACTTCGTGGTGATCACGGCGGCACTCTCAGGCTTCAACTGCACCACCTTCAGCGGCAGCCGCATGTTGTACAGCCTGGCCTGCAAGGGACAGGCGCCGGCCGCGCTGAGCAAAGTGAACGAGCAGGGCGTTCCGGTGCGCGCGATCCTGGTCACGCTGGCCGTACTGCTGTTGGCCGTGTTGCTCAATTACCTGGTGCCGGCCAAGGTGTTCGGCATGATGATGTCGATCCTCTCGTTCAATACCGTGTGGACCTGGACGATGGTGCTGCTGGCGCACTACAGCTTCCGTCGCCAGCTGCGCGCACGAGGCGAAGCGCCCTCGGGTTTCCGCCTGCGCTGGTGGCCTCTCAGCGGCATCGTCTGCCTGGCCTTCCTCGGCTTCGTGGTGGTGATGCTGGGGGTAAGTCCGGATACGCGGGTGGCGCTCTATATCGGCGCAAGCTGGGTTGCCGTGTTGGCAATCACCTACCGTCTTTTCCAGGTGGAAGGACGCATGGAGCTTGCAGCGCAAAGCTAGACTTGGGCGCGGCTTTCGCCGCACCTCCAGGAGTCTTCGCGTGCGAACCATCGGACTGATCGGCGGCATGAGCTGGGAATCCAGCGTGCTCTATTACCAGTGGATCAACCGCGGCATCCGCGATCGGTGCGGCCCGTTGCATTCGGCCAGGCTCCTGCTCGACAGCGTCGATTTCAGCGAAGTGGTGGCCTGGCAGCGCGAGGGCAACTGGGCTGCGGCAGGCGCGGCGCTGGCAGCGTCCGCGCGTCGGCTGGAAGCGGGTGGCGCCGAATGCATCGTGCTGGCCACCAACACCATGCACAAAGTGGCCGAGGCGGTCACCTCGGCGACGGCGTTGCCGTTCATCCATATTGCCGATCCCACGGGTGCGGCCATTGCCGAACGCGGTTTGCGTTCGGTGCTGTTGCTGGGCACCGCCTTCACCATGAACGACGACTTCTATCGCTCGCGCCTGGAGCAAAAGTTTGGCGTGCATTGCCTGCTCCCTTCCGAGCCGCAGCGTGCCGAGGTTCATCGCGTCATCTTCGAGGAATTGTGCGCGGGTGTGATCAGCGACGTGTCACGCGCTGCTTTTCGCGCCATCATCAGCGAGGCGACGATGGCCGGGGCTCAAGGGGTGATTCTCGGCTGCACCGAGATCGGCCTGCTGCTCGGCCAGCACGACGTGCCGCTGCCGTTGTTCGACACCGCTGCCTTGCATGCCCAGGCAGCCGTGGCCTTCGCTTTGGACCAAGCCACGCCCTAGTTCATCCAGGGCGTGGCCGCGCGGTTTATCGCAGTGCGAGGAAGTCCGGACTCACCACGAAGCGCACCGCGTCGAGCCGCAGGCGGGCTCCCGGCAATGCCTTGAGCAGCGCCGTGCGCTCGTCGGTGATGGCTACCACTTCCGCTTCGTTGATGGCCGGGTTGACGGCGCGCAGGGCCAGCAGGCGCGACAGCTCGGCATCGAGCGTGTCGGTGGCCAGCGCCACGGCTTCATCGACATTCGCCTTGGCGCGTTCGCTGGCAATGGCTTCCGCCTTCTCCAGCATCGGCGGTACCAGCTTGGCGAGGAACTTGCGGTAGCGCGCCACTTCGATGGTGCGGTCCGCGGCCTTGCGCAGGCCAACGTCGCTGGGACGGAAATCCGCTCGCTCGGTCAGTCGCGTATCGATGGTGACGACGATCGGTTGCGGCGGCAGGAAGCGTTCGGCATCGAGCTTGCGGTCGGCCACGCATTCGATCAGGAACACGCTTTGCAGCAATGCGCTGCGCGGCGGCAAGGCGTCGTCGACGAGGAAGGCTGCGTTGCCCTGTTCGTTGGACAGCGTGAGGTCGAGCGCGCCCAACACCATTGGATGATCCAGGCGCAGCAGCGGCAGCTCTTCGCGCGCCAGCGCCACATCGCGGGCGAACGTGACGGCCTGCGGGCCTTCGGCGAAGCCGGGCAGGGCGTCGGTGGACAGGTACTGCGGGTCGAGCAGCAGCACCTTGCCGCCCAACTCTTCGGCGTGAATGCCGAAGCGTTCCAGCAAGCCCTGGATGAAGGCGTCGCGGCTCGGATCGTTGTCCTCGCGGGTGAACGCCTGCGCCAGTTCGTCGGCATGCAGGTCGCGGCTGGCGGCGAGTTCCAGCAAGTGGTCGCGGCCATCGCGGATCAGTGCAGCCATTTCCTCGTGTGCGCCACGCGTTTCCGCGAGCAGCACGTCGAGTTCCTGGTCGCGATTGTCGTCGCCGCGCGCGTGCTCGCTGGCCAGACGCGACAGCGCATCGCCAAAGCGGCGCAGCAGCTCGCGGCCGTCGGCCGGGCTGGAGCGGAACGCGTCCACGCCTTCGTCGTACCAACGGGCGAGCACATGCTGCGCGCTATCGGCCACGGCGAGCACATGGATACTGATGTCGTGCTTCTGGCCGATGCGGTCGAGGCGGCCGATGCGCTGTTCCAGCAGATCCGGATCCAGCGGCAAGTCCCACAACACCAGGCGATGGGCGAACTGGAAGTTGCGTCCTTCCGAGCCGATTTCCGAACACAGCAGCAAGCGCGCCCCATCGGGCTGCGCGAAATAGGCCGCGTTGCGATCGCGTTGAACGATGCCCAGGCCTTCGTGGAAACGCGCCACACCCACGCCGCTCTTGGTGCGCAGTGCTTCTTCCAGCGCGAGCACCTTGGCCTGGCTGCGGCAGATCAGCAGGAACTTGTCCTGCGGGTGTGCATCGAGCAAAGCCACCAACGCATCGATGCGCGGGTCGCTGCCGTAGTTGATCTCGATGGTCGGCGAAGGCTGCTGGATATCGGCGTGGAACTCACCCAGCAGCGCCTGGCGCGCCTCGTCGCTCAGCATGTCCTTGTCGATCAGGTGCCATACGGGCGCGCGCTTGGGAAAGCCGCCGATGTTGGCGCGGCGATTGCGGAACATCGCGCGACCGGTGCCGTGGCGATCGATCAGCGCAGCGAGGATCTCGCGTGCGTGATCCGGCTTGGTCGTGTCGACCAGGTGAGCCTGCAGCGCGTCGTCGCCCGCGAAGGCGTCGCGCAGCGTGGCCAGCTGTGCGTCGTCGAGCGCCTTTCCATCCAGCAGACGGTCGGCAATCTTCGACAGACTGTGGAACCGGTCCGATTCGGCCAGATAGACGTCCAGATCGTGGTAACGCTGCGGATCGAGCAGGCGCAGGCGGGCGAAATGGCCGCTGCGGCCGAGCTGTTCCGGCGTGGCGGTGAGCAGGATCACGCCCGGCGTGGCCGCCGCAAGCTGGTCCACCAGCGTGTAGCGCGGGCTGGGTGCGTCGGGTGCCCAGGCAAGGTGGTGGGCTTCATCGACCACCAGCAAGTCCCAATTGGCGTCGAGCAACTGCTGCGCGCGCTTGGGCGACTGCTCCAGGAAGGTGAAGTCGGCGATGACGAGTTGCTCGTCCTCGAACGGATTGGAGGTGTCGCCGCCCTGTTCCAGCGACTCGCAGCGTTCCTCGTCGTAAATGGAGAAACTCAGGTTGAAGCGGCGCAGCAGCTCCACGAACCACTGGTAGACCAGCGTATCGGGCAGCAGCACCAGCACGCGCCCGGCGCGGCCGGTGGCCAGCTGACGGGCAATGATCATGCCGGCCTCGATGGTCTTGCCCAGGCCCACTTCATCCGCGAGCAGCACGCGGGGAGGGCGGCGCGACGAGGCAATACCCGCCACGCGCAACTGATGCGGCACCAGCCCGATGCGCGAGGCACCCAGGCCCCAGGCGGGCGAGCGGCGCGCCTCGGCACGGCGCTTGAGGCCTTCCAGGCGCAGTTCGAAGTGGGAAACCGGGTCGGTACGACCGCCGATCAGGCGGTCATCGGCCTGGCTGACGCTCTGTTCGTCGTCGAGCTGGCCTTCTTCCAGCTCGCGGCCTTCGCCGCGATAGACCAGCAGGTCTTCCCGTACTTCCACCCGCTCGACCAGAAACGCCAGGCCCTTGCCCGCCACGCGCTGGCCAGGGCGGAATTCCGCGCGCACCAGCGGCGCCGAGTCCACCGCGTAAGGCCGCAGCACTCCCGCCTTGGCAAACAGCACCTGCACCCCACGCCCTTCGACGCGCAGCACAGTGCCAAGGCCAAGCTCAGGCTCGGCGGTGGAGATCCAACGTTGACCGGGTACGAACATGCGTCACTTATGCGGGGCACAGAAGGGGAAATTATCCGCTGCCTGGCTCGAGATGACCATGCCTAAGAAAAAAGGGTCCCCGAGGGGACCCTTTTTTCTACGCATTGGCTGCGATGTTTTGGCGTGAAGATGCCGTCACGAATTACCAGCAATTGGTGTCCGTTCCAGTAGTCGTCTGCACGCCAAGGTTGGTGATGGAGTAATCCCCACACGTATCTTTCTGCTGGTCGCCCTGTGCTGCCGCCGTGGCGGTAAAGCCGTTGGTCGGCGTGCCCAGGGTGAGGGTGACGTTGTAGTAATCCTGGTTTGCGCTTGGCGCCTGGATGGTTGCGCCGGTGTAGCCCAGGTCGGTCAAGCTGCCGTATTTGTTCTGCGTGGCGTAGTACTTCTCTTGACGGCTCGCCACATCCAGCAGCGTGGTCTTGGCCGCCGTCCGGCGGGACTTGCGAACCTCGCGCATGTACTGCGGCATGGCGATGGCCCCCAGGATGGCGATCACGGCTACCACGATCATCAATTCGATCAGGGTGAAGCCACGCTTGCCACGACCGGAGACTGACTCCGGTCGGGCAACGGCAAAGGAAGTTTGGTGCTTCATCGCTTCTGTCATCGGTTCAAATGTGTTGGACATGTTCCGCTCCCCTGTTAGTGGACTTGCAGCCACGTCAGGCGCTTATTGAACTTGGAGCCCGGCGGCAATATCCGATTGACGGCACCCACACCCTGCACGTTCTGGGTCACGAGATAGGGAAGGCCATTGGCCGTCACTACCGATGGGCTGCCGGTGCCGTTCAATGCAATGCCGCTGATGGGCGATCCGCCGACGGTCACGAAATTGCCACCGCCATCGGAGAAGAACGAATTCTGGAACGCTCCGCCCGTCGCGGGGTTGAGCGCCATCGTCCAACCCAGCGCGCTTTGCGCCGTGCAGGTGAGCGCGGAGTTGTTGGCCGGCACCGTGGTGTTCACGATGAACGCGCCGTCCGTTTCGAGCGGGCTGTAGATGACCTGCTCGGTCTGGTTGTTGCCGCCCACCGCGGTGACGCCGTTGAAGCCTGGCAGGTTCATATACCAGCCCATCATGGTGCCGGCCGCGACCGAGATATTGCCCTTCGAATCGATGGTCTGGCAGCTCGTGCCTACGAAGCAGATGGCGTTGTTGCTGACCGTACGAGCGCCTTGACCGATACCCGACTGCGCCGCGCTGAAGGTGCCCGTCACCGCTTGCGACTGCAACGTGCTCAAGGTGATCTGACTCGGCGCGGTGGAAAGGCCGCCATATTGGGCATTGGCCGTGCCGGCGACTCCGACGTACCAGTCCCAGATGCCGTAGAGCGCTTGCTGGCCCGGTGCGTACTTCACGTCGGAGGTCGACGTTTGCGGGACCGTCAAGCCAGTGCCGAATTCGATCATGATGCGCGGCTGGCCCGTCGACGTCGTCGAGACAGCGATCGCCGTCAGTTGGGTCGTTATCGGCTGATTGGTAATCAGGGTGGTGTTACCCGAGCTGTCCGTGCTTACTCCGTTCGGCAGGCTGGCGGTGTTGGCAGTCGCCGGCTGGCTGATTAGAGCAGTCGGCGCGATCGTGGTCGTCACCTTACCGGTCGACTTGGTCGTGACCACCGTCGTGGTGGGTGTCGTGAACAGCGGCGTCGCCGTGCTCTGACCGTAGTTGGACGCCGCCCAGTTGGTTGCGGTGCTGCTGGTCAGGTCGAATCGCCATACGTTTCCGTAGACGTCGCCGGCGTAGACGTAGTCGGTGATGTGATCGCCATCTAGGTCCACCGGAGTGACATAGGCGATGCCGTTTGGATTGGCCGCCGCGCCTACGCCCGTGTCCAGGAAATAGACCTTGTCCAACGCGCCGGAACTGCTGATGGTCATCACGAAGATACCGGCGTCGCCCCCGCTGCTGTTGAGGCCGTTGCCGAAGATGATGCCCCATTCACCGTTGTGCAGGCGCCGGATCTGCGGAGTACCCGTGGTCTGGCCAAGGTCGTTGCCGCAGTTGGAGTTGCCGACGCAGGACAACGTCGCGCCGCTCCACTCGCCCTTGACGACGCTTGAGGCATTGGCCGCGGTGAAACTTGCCGGGTCGGTGATGTCGAGCGCGAAGATGGCACTGCCGCCCGTACCCAAGCCGCTCACCAGCCAGGTGTGCCAGTCACCGTTGTAGAACAGGTCGCCGGTGCCAGGCGTCGCATCGACGAAATAGCTGTGCGAATACTTGGCCGAGGAATAATCGACGGCGGAATTGTTCTGGTTGTAGATGGTCTGCAAGATGGCCTGTGGCATGTAAGCCAGCAATTCAAGGCCATCGTTGGGCGTCGTGGCGTTGTCTTGATAGTTGCCGTTGCTGTCGTAGGAGCCGGTGCGGAAACCGTGCAGGAAGCCGTCGTTGGCGCCGTCGTAGACCACGTTCACGCGCGTGGCCTTGGCAGCGACGAAAGCAGAGTATTTGACAGCCGAGGTCGCGTTTTCCGCCATGGTTGCCGACGAATTGAGTTTGTCTCCCCAGGTATCGGCGTACGGTGCCGAAGGCGGCCCCACCCAGGTGGGACTGGAATCGATGATGTCGCCCAACACGCTGTTGCGATCGCGGAAGATGGTCGGCGATGCGTAGCCGCTGGTCGGGATCTCGTTCGAGCGATCGCCCATCAGATAGCTGAGGCGGTTCTGGCCGTTGCCATCACCGTTCAACCAGCCCTGAGCCGTCGAGCTCAGGTTGGCCCAGGCCAGCTGGATGCCGCCGACCGTGCTGGCATTGGCGACGCTGTCCTGATAGGTGAGCAGAACACGCTTGCTGGGGTCTTGCACGGTGTTGTTGCCGCCGGTTGACGAACAAGCGCCGCCGGTGAGCACACAAGATGCGTCCCAGTTTGCGGTAGGACTGATGCTGATCACACCACCGTTGGTGACGAGGTTCTGCGCCGTGAGCTGACCCCACCAGTTATTGATGTGGTAAGAGGCCAGATAGACCTGGGTACCGGTTCGCACCTCACCCGACTGCACGTTCAGTCCTGCCGAACTGGCGGAAGTCTCGGCCGGCGTCACCTGGAAGCAGGTGATCTCGTGCACATTGCTGCTGCCGCCGGTCGAGCCGCCGAAACCGAACAGGAACGACGAGGGAATCGGCGCATTGCCCTGGGTGATGCTTTGCCCAGTCAACACGGGCGTATAGGTACCCTGGTTGTAGCTGTACCAGAGACTCAGCAGGCCGGCCTGGGTGATCTGCAGTTTATAAGAGATCGGTGTTGCCGCACTGCGCGACTTGGCGTTCTCGTTGGCGATGGGGCTGCCAGAGGGAAGGTTTACAAACGCATTGGGAATGGCCGCGTAGTCCGGGAAGGACTGGCTGTGCTGAATGATGACATTGGCGAAGCTGAAGCTGATCGGGTAGTAGACGCCGTTCACCAGACCATACATCTGCCCCGTTCCCGCATAGCCGTTGTCATTGCTGGTGGACGGCGTGGTATTCGTGGCGCCTTGCTGGGTGAACGTATAGTCGGTTTCCTGCGTGGTGGTAGTAGTGACGACGGTCTGCGTGCCGGTACAGGTGTAATTCCTATTGCCGGACCTGTTGGTCGTTGTGTAGTTATTGTTGACCTGTGTTTGCGGGCTGACCTGGGGCGTCTGCGGGCTTGGCGCAGCCAGCTGATAGAGATTGCCGGTATACGTAGAAGTTGAGCCCGAGCCTGCTTTGAGACCGCCAGTCGACGTGGCGGGGTTAGCGACGGCGGCGCTTCCAGGACAGACGCTCGTCGGGTCCGAGGCCGTTTTGGTGTTGCCGTTGCTTGAGTACGTTGCTTTTGTCCACACGTACGTCGTCGCTGTCGATATCTGGGTCGTCTTGAGAGGCGTCGTGCCGCTGTTGTTCGGATAGGTGTAGCTCAGGTTGTAATGCGCCGTATCCGTGGTCGACCAGTTGTAGGTGCCGCCGTTCTTGCACGTGGCCTGGACGTCGGACTTCGTCGCATTGGCATTGACCGATTGCAGCGCAGTCAGATTCACATTGCCGTAGGCACGAAGGCCGATACGGCCAGGCTGATACTGCTTGCCATCGCCGCCATTGCTGCTGGAGGCCTGCGAGCCCGTGCCCGTATTGTCCGGCGCATTGAGAAAATTGCCGAACTCGTCGATGCCCAGGCCCATGTACGCGCCGGTCATGCCATCGTACGGGCTGTTGGTGTTGGAACAGCTGTAGCCCAGGCTGCCGCCGAATGCACCGAGACTGGGCGCGGCGGCTGTGTTGTTCAAAGTGTTCGCGATATTGTTTACCGAGGTCGCGCCCAGCAGATAGAAGCCGATACCGTCAGCGCCATCTTTAGCCGTACCGCCCGCGTTGCCGCCATAGGTGTAGGTGGTGAAAGTTACCTGGATGCCCTGGTTTGACGGATAAGACTGGGTGTCGATGATTGCCCCGTTCTCGTTGAAGCTGTTGGTGAGTCGGAGCGCGCCGTTGCCCACGCTATCGGCGTTGCTGGTGCCCAGGCCGACCATCGTCTCGTTGGTGCCGTTGTAATATGCGCCCGAGCTTACGAGCCCGGCGCAGGAAGGAATAAGGCCACCATTGGCTGCGGCCTGGCCATTGCCCGCCGTCAGGCACGCGCCATTGAGGGCCTTCCACTGCAACTGCGCCGTGGTACCCGTAAACGTGTCCTGGATGACATTTGACGTTTGTGCCTGCGCGGCCGTGCCGAAGAGGAGTGCCGCGGCCACGGTCAGGCCAGCGATCAAGGTGAACTGAGTTCCCTTGCTTGGAATCGCTTTCATTAGAGTCCCCCGAGATTCTTGATGCCGCTGGACGTTTCGAATGTGCTCTGCACGACGGCCACGGCGCTGGAATTGCCACCATAGGCAAGCGCCGTGACCATGTAGAGCAGGCCGGTGCCGTCAGGTGAAATGCCCAGGTATTGGATATACATCTGCGGATTGGCGTAGTAAGTGCCCGCGCCGCCAGCAGGGTTGATCGTCAGCTGCTGAGCCATGGTGGTGTAGGTCAGGCCGTTGCCGAGCTTCATCGGCACGGTCGACGTACCGGGAACAATGTTCACGGAGTTCTGGCAGATCGTGGCAGCGCTCAACGGTGTCGTGGTGGCGCAAGTACCGCCCTGTAGAAGAGAAGGCTGGCTGTTTGCCAGCAAAAATTCGCCATACTGCAAAGTGCTCTGCGCTACCTGAAAAGCACGCGCCTTCTCTTTCGAGTTTGCGGCCATGCTTTCCTGTGATGTGAAGCTGCGATACATGCTGATACCTAGAAAGGTCAGCACGAGCAGCATCACCATCGCGGCGATCAGGATGTAGCCGCCTTCACGGCCGTATCGTTGTGTGGTTGCCGGTTTCATAGGCATGCCTTTGCGTTGTCCCGCAGGACCGCGACGAGTTGGAATCAGGAATGGGTGATGGCAATGACGCGGGTGATGGTTGGCAGCGTGGCGCTTTGCCCGGCATTGCCTGGTTGTCCAAACAACGGATTGTTGAAGGTCAGCGCGATCTTTACGGAAAGCACGCGACCCCACACGCTGAGCGCCTGCACGTTGTCGGCGGTCAGGTATTGAAGTGCAGTGCCATCACCCAACGTATCCACGCCATAGGTGATGACCATCGAGTTCAGGCTGCCCTGAATGATCGGCAGGTAGTTGTTGCCGCCGTCCGTGGAGCACGCCAGGACATTGTTCTTGGTGGTGTCGATCTTGTACGTATTGGTGACCAGGGTACCCGTGGGTTCGCTTTGCCCCTGGCAGTCGAGTGTCGTGCTGTCCGCACTGGTCTTGTCCGCGATAAAGCGTACCGTCAGCGTGTCGGCCTTGGTCGTGCTGTCGTGCGTGCCGTACAAGTACTGCGCCGAAACCATGTTTCCGGCAGCAGTAAACAAGGCTGGGGTGTATGTCGGGGTGGCAGATGCCGGATAGTTTAGATAGACCGGATAGAAGCCGCCGGTCTGCACCGTATTGGCCATCATGGTCAGCGCCATGCGCTGGTTGTCCTCGAGCTGCGCCAGTTGTCCTTGCGAGCTGAAGGTCAGGCGGGTCTGGTACCAGACCTGAAAAAGGCCGGCCAAAAGAAAGATGCCAATGGCAAGCGCCACCATCAGCGAAATCAGGCTCATGCCGCGTTGGTTATCGGGCTTATGCATGGCGATCACAGCTGGTTGGTAAGCGAATAGGTCACGGTCGACGAGCTTGCGGGTGCACTCTGCGTGCCGCCGTTGACCGCGATATTGGCGTTGGGCTTATAGGCGATTTGCACGGTGCAGATCACCGGTGCACCCGCCACACAGGCAATGGTTCCTTGCGCGCCGGGTACTTGCCCCGCCAGGTCCGCCGCCCATCGCTTGATGTCGTAGGCGGCCAGGTGAGGAGCGTCGCAGACCGTGGCGGAACAATCGGTGGTGTAGCTCTGCAGGGTGCTGTCGCTCAACGAAGTCGAGCTGGCAACGGCCAGGCTGGCGGGCGCAAGGCCGTTTGCCCAATAACCCGGATTGGCGATCATGGCGTCAGAAACGCTGCGTGCTTCCAGCGCAATCAGCGACTCTTGCTCTGAGGAGTGCGTGCTGGAAATGGCCGTAGCCTGCATGGCAGCGATACCCAGCGCTCCAAGCGAAATGACGACGACCGCAATCAGCACCTCAAGCAGGCTGAAACCTTGCACGTGCAGACGAGACGAGCGGCTCATGGGCATACCCCGGCATTGAGTGTTTGCGAATTGAGTGTGGTTGCTCCCACGTTCGAAACCACGACGCAGCGACGCCAGGCCAGCGTGTTCGACGCATCGTGCACGCTAAGCGCGCCGAACTTCGAAGCGCTGCCGATGGTGGCACCGCCCATGCGGTTGAATTCAAGCAACGACAGCGAGCCACCGAACGGCCCTCCCGCGAGCGAGCCGACCGTGCCCGACATGGTGTCCTTGGCCTGCAGGGGCGCATGCACGCGAATCAACGCGTCGCCCGATGCCGTGGCAAAGGTCTGGTCGTTGGCGATGTCGGTAAAGACGATCCAGCCGGTTTCCCAGTTGGAAGCGCCACTGCAGGACGGCGCGGCATTGGTCACGTTGGTGGACGGGCAGATCACCACGGGCACGCCTTGCTTGATGGCTGCAGACCGCGCCAGCTCGATATCCGTGTTGATGTCGTTGATCTCGGTGCCGATCCGGTTTTGCACCAGGACCGCCTTATAGGACGGAATGGCATAGGCAAGAAAGATCGCGATGATGGCGATCACTACCGCCAACTCGACGAGTGTGTATCCGGCAGCCGGCTCGCGATGCGTTCGCATCGTGTCCCCCGTTGGGCGTGTCGTACTGATGATGTTTCGCCGGGTGATACCCAGCGCCCCTTACTTCCCCTTGGCCTCGCAAGCAGGTCTGTGCAGGTTCATCACCTGCAGACATCCCGGCGAACGGTAGGCGCATGAATATTCTGAAGTAGGAGCTATCTCAATCAAACGGCCGCTCGTCGGCTATTTGACGCCTTCCATCGCCGCTAAGTGATTGAGTTCAAAGAATGAATCGAAAGTTCTTGCGACGACAGGCATCGGCGCCTGCTCAGCTCTCAGCCCACTGCCTGAGCAGGTTGTGATACACACCGGTCAACTGCAGCAGAGCCTGCGGATCGGCCTGCGTTTGCGTGAGCGTCTGGATGGAGGCGTCCAGTTCGAACAGCAGGCGGCGCTTGCTGTCGTCGCGGACCAGGCTTTGCACCCAGAAGAACGAGGCGATGCGTGCACCGCGCGTTACCGGAGCTACGCGGTGCAGGCTGCTGGAGGGATAGATGATGGCGTCGCCGGCGGGTAGCTTCACGTCGTGCTCGCCGTAGGTGTCGCTGATGATCAGTTCGCCGCCGTCGTATTCCTCCGGTTCGGCGAGGAACAGCGTGCAGGAGATGTCGCTGCGCAGCTGTTCGCCATGCGGCATGGACATCACGGCGCCGTCGACATGGAAGCCGTATTGTCCGCCGCCTTCATAGCGGTTGAAGCGCGGTGCCAGCGTGCGCAGCGGCAGCGTGGCGGCGTGGTAGAGCGGATGCTTGGCCAGCGCATCGAGCACGATGCGGCCCAGTTCGGCGCGCAGCGGTGAGGCATCGGGCAGCTGCAGGTTGCGTTTGACCTTGGCGCCTTGGGGACCGACGGTCTCGCGCCCGTCGGTCCACGTGGCCTGATCGAGTGCCTGCCGGATGGCACGCAACTGGGTCGGGTCGAGGATGTCCGGAATATGCAGCAGCATGTCGTGCCTCGACGTGGGAGTGTGGCGTCGCCGTGCCGACTGCCATCGGAACGGCGACGTTGCGCTCGATCAGCAATGCTTCATCAGAATCGGACGTTCGCCGTGATCATCGCCGAGCGCGGGGTACCTGGGGTGTAACGGTAGCCGCTCTTGTTGATCGCCGCGACATAGTCCTTGTCGAACAGGTTGTACACGTTGAGGCGCAGGTCGAAGTTCTTGCTGACCGGGTACGAGGCCATCGCATCGAACACCCAGTACGCCTCGGTGTACGCCGGCGTGCCGATGGCGCCATCGGTGCCGCGCAGCATCTCGCCGTTGTAGCGGGCGCCGCCGCCGATGGTCAGGCCGAACGGCAGCTGGTAGCTGGTCCAGCTGGTGAAGGCCTTCTTCGGCGTATAGGCGAGGTCGGAGGAACCGTCCTGCGCCACCGCGCTGCCGCTCAACACGCTGGCATTCATGGTGGTGAAGCCGGCGCTGACGGCCCAGTTTTCGGTGATCTTGCCGACCGCGCTCAACTCCACGCCCTGCACGCGTTTCTTGCCGATCTGGTAGTAGAGCAGGGTGACCGGATCCTGCACGAGATCGTTGCTCACCGTGGTCTGGTAGAGCGCGCCAGTCAGCAGGATGCGCTGGTCGAGCAGCTCCCACTTGGTGCCGATTTCATAGGTGCGTGCACGTTCCGGCTCGAGGTTCGGATTGTCCAGGCTGTTGGTCGAGCTGGACAGCGTAAGCGTGTTTCCGCCCGGCGGTTCGGCCGACACGGCGTAGTTGACGTAGAACGAGCCGTACGACACCGGCTTGTACAGCACACCGAGCTTCCAGTTCCACAGGTTGTCGCCGGTGGTGGTGGTGAGACCCTGCACGACGGTGCCGGTGGGCAGCGTGCCGCAGACCGGGCCGTTCCTGGCGCCGCACGCCACGGTGCTGGAGTAATCGGTGGTGTAGTGATCCATGCGCGTGCCGGCGTTCACCTGCCAGTGCTCGCCGAACTTCAGCGTGTCGAACACGTAGGCGGAGGCGGTGTCCGTCTGGCCGTCCGTATAGGCGCCGTTCTGGCCGTAGACCAGGCCCTTCACATCCCAGTTCGGGTCGTACAGGTTGGCCGCCGGCCAGGTCGTGCCATTCATCGCGACGTAGCCGATGGTGGTGGCTTTTTCCTGCGTCAGCTCGATGCCGGTGCTGAGGTTGTGCGTGATCGCGCCGGTCTCGAAGTTCCAGGTGAGGTTGGCCTGGTCGGTGAGGATGCGGTTGGACTGGTGCTTGAAGGTCGGGTTGCTGCGCGCGATGGTCCAGGTCGACGGATCGTTCGGGTTCGGCGTCAGCAGGTTGGCGGCACTGCCCATGAACGAGGTGAGCAGGTAGTCCTCGAACGTGCGGCCCCAGCGCAGCGTGTTGTGGAACGCCATCTGCTCGTTGAAGTCGTGTTCGAGGCGCACGGTGAACATGTCGGCGGTGACATGGTCGTGATCGGCCGTGGTGCCGTAGAAGTTGGACGAATCCACCTCCGGCGCATCGGCCAGGAACGGACGCTTCGGATCGGGGCTGCTGTAGCCGGGCAGGCCGATGGTCGGCACGCCGCCGTCCGGCACGTTGTTCTGCTTGATGTGCAGGTAATCGATGTAGACGCGCGTGGCGGTGCCCAGGCCGAAGGCGAATTCCGGCGCGACGCCCCAGCGGTTGTTCTCCACCTTGTCGCGACCGGGCACGCCGAAATCCTGGCCCATTACGTTGAGGCGGAAGGCGCTGGTGTTGCTCACCACCTGGTTCCAGTCGGCAGTGACGCGGCGCTGGTCGGCGCTGCCGTAGGAGAGCGAGGCGCTTACGCCGTTGCCCAGTTCCGGCTGCTTGCTGACCATGTTCACGGCGCCGGTGGGCGCGGTGCGGCCGTTGTCGGTGCTGGCCGGACCCTTGATCACTTCCACCGACTCGGTGTTGAACACGTCGCGCGAAATGGTGCCCAGGTCGCGCACGCCGTCGACGAAGATGCTGCCCGAGGTATCGAAGCCGCGCATGTAGATCGCATCACCGGTGGAGGTGGTGCCGTTCTCGCCGACGTAGAAGGTGCCCACGCCCGGGCTGTTGCGCAGCGCTTCGGTCAGCGTGGTGGCGCCCTGCTGCAGGAACAGGTCCTTGCTGATCACGTTGATCGTCTGGGTGGTATCCAGGATCGGCTGGGTGTACTTGGACGACTGCAGGTTGTCGATCTTGTAGTCGCTCACGGCCGAGGCTTCCACGGACACGCCGGGCAGGTTCTTCGTCGTGGCGGCGGGATTGGTGGTGGCGCTGTCGGCCGGCGCATCGGCGGCCAGTGCCGGCTGCGCCATGGCCAGGCCGGTCATGAGGGTCGCCGTGGCGACGCTCAAGGCGTTGCGGGTGATGGGGTGCTTGCGGCTCGTGATATGGGCCATGGGGGACTCGTCTAAGAGAAATCAGCAAGTTGACCGGTCAGCCGGGGCTGACCAGGGCAGTCGACGAGTGGCGGCGGCGGGCGTCGATTGCGGCATAAATCCTGAAAAAAACCAGGGTGGGGATGCGTTTGTTGCTCGATCGGGTGGTCCTTCACCTGCAAGAACCCGCCGGCAGACATTTCGTAAATGTTATTGGTAATGAGAATGAGTTGCAATTGGTTGCAAGATCCTGAGACTCGAGGAACGGGTCGCCGAACACCGAAAGGGCCGGGTGCAGCCGCTTGGCGTACCCTCTCCAGCCTGTTCTGAGGAGAGTCGAACGATGCGGATTCTGGTGATTGGTGCGGGCGCCACGGGCGGATATTTCGGCGGACGCCTACTGGAGAGCGGGCAGGACGTGAGCTTTCTGGTGCGCGAGCGGCGCGCCGCCCAACTGGCCGAGCACGGCCTGGTCATTCGCAGCAGCTTTGGCGATGCCACGCTGCCGCATCCCCCCACGGTCCAGGCCGGCCAGTTGCGCGAGGCGTTCGACCTGATCCTGCTGAGCTGCAAGGCCTATCACCTGCCACAGGTGATCGAGGACATGGCGCCCGCGGTGGGACCGCACACGGCGATCCTCCCGGTGCTCAACGGCATGCGCCATCTTGATCTGCTGGATGCGCGCTTTGGCGTGGCGCGCGTGCTCGGTGGCCAATGCGTGATCGCGGCGACGCTCGATGCCCAAGGCAACGTGCGCCATCTCAACCAGTCGCACAGCGTGACCTTCGGCGAGCGCGATGGGTCACGTTCGGAGCGCGCCGAACGCGTGCTCGAATCGATGTCCAAGGCGAAATTCGAGCCGCGCCTGAGCACCACCATCCTGCAGGACATGTGGGACAAATGGGTGTTCCTCGCCTCGCTCGCCGGCATCACCTGCCTGATGCGCGCGCCGGTGGGCGATATCGTGGCGGCACCCGGTGGTGAGCAGGCCACGCTGCAATTGCTCGACGATTGCCGCCGCGTTGCGGCGCATAACGGGCATGAGCCCGGCGAGGCTGTCCTGGCCCGTGCGCGTGGCGTGCTTACGGAAAAGGGTTCGGCGCTGAGCGCGTCGATGATGCGCGACCTGGAGCAGGGCGGTCCGATTGAAGCCGATCACGTGGTGGGCGATCTGCTGGAACGCTCGGGTGCGTCGGCGGGCGAACTGGGGATGCTGCGTACCGCGTATGCGCACCTGAAGGCGTATGAGGTGCGGCGCTCGCGCGGCAGCTAGGTCGTCGGCGAGGCTCCTGTGGGAGCGCACCCTGTGCGCGACACCCGCATGCTGCGATATCGCCGTGGCCGTCGCGCACAGGGTGCGCTCCTACAAGTGCTTTCGGATGTTGAAATGGACGTCCAAAAGAAAAAGGGCGCTGCATGAAGCAGCGCCCTTTCTTGTTGCCGATGCCGAAGCGTCAGCGGTGAAGGCTTACCAGATCTTCACCTGCTTCTCGCCCGAACGCACCATGGTGTCGCCCGGCTTGCACTGGTAAGCGGTAGCGAAGGCTTCCATGTTCGACGGAGCGCCCATCGCGCGCAGCGAGGCCGGTGCATGCGGATCGGTGTTGAGACGGAGCAGGGCTTCCTTCTCACGCACGCTGCCGCGCCACACGCGAGCCCAGTTCAGGAAGAAGCGCTGGTCTTCGGTGTAACCGTCGATCTTCGCGGCGGCTTCCTGCGGGTTCTTCTTCAGAGCTTCCTGCAAGGCGTCGTACGCCACGTTCAGGCCGCCCAGGTCGGCGATGTTCTCGCCCAGGGTCAGCTGGCCGTTGACGTGCACATCCGGCTTGTCCTTGATCGGCGCGTAGTCGTTGAACTGCGCGACGAGCTTGGCGGTGCGGGCCTCGAACTTGTCCTTGTCTTCCTTGGTCCACCAGTTGGCGTTGTTGCCTTCGCCGTCGAACTGGCTGCCTTCGTCGTCGAAGCCGTGGCTGGCTTCATGGCCGATCACCGCACCGATGCCGCCGTAGTTGATCGCGTCGTCGCCGTTGGCATAGAAGAACGGGGGCTGCAGGATCGCGGCCGGGAAGTTGATGGTGTTGTCGGTCGGGTTGTAATAGGCGTTGACCGTCTGCGGCGTCATGCCCCAGTCCTTGCGGTCGGTCGGCTTGCCGATCTTGTTGAGGTCGTACTGGTAGTTGAACTTGGCGGCGGCCATCACGTTGCCGTAGTAGTCGCCCTGCTTGATGTCCAGGCCCGACCAGTCACGCCACTTGTCCGGGTAACCGATCTTCGGCAGGAAGGTGTTCCACTTGGCGACGGCCTTTTCCTTCGTCTCGGCGCTCATCCAGTCGAGGTTCTCGATGCGGGCCTTCAGCGCGTTGCGCACGTTGGTGACCAGCTCTTCGGCACGCTGCTTGGCTTCCGGCGTGAATACCTTGGCCACGTACAGCTGGCCCAGGGCTTCGCCCATCGACTCGTTCACGCCGCCGAGCACGCGCTTCCAGCGCGGCTTCTGCTCCGGCTGGCCGGACAGGGTCTTGCCGTAGAAGTCGAAGCGGGCGTCCTGGAAGGCCTTGCTGAGCAGCGGCGAGGCGTCGTCGATGGTGTGGAAGCGCAGGTAGGCCTGCCACTGGTCGGCCGGCGTGCTGGCCAACATCTTGTCGAACTGGGCGAAGAACTTCGGCTGCGACAGCGAGAAGCCCTTGTCGACGGTCACGCCCTGGGCCTTGAAGAAGTCTTCCCAGTTGAAGTGCGGGGTGATCTTGTCCGCTTCCTTCAGGGTCACGAAGTGGTACTGGTTCTCCGGGGTGCGCAGTTCCACCGGGGCCAGCGAGGCGGCGGCCAGCTGCGTTTCGAACGCCAGCACCTGGGCGGCCTGCTTCTTCGCGTCGGCTTCGGCCACGCCGGTCAGTTCCAGCATCTTGACGATGTGGTCGACGTAGGCGTCGCGGATGTCCTTGTACTTCGCGTCGGTGTAGTAGTCCTTGGTCGGCAGGCCCAGGCCAGCCTGCTGGGTGAAGCCGATCTGCATCTTGGCGTCCTTGAAGTCCGCGCCGGAGCCGAACTGGAACACCTGCATGTCACCCGTGGTGAAGTTCTGGGTGAGATAGTTGGCCACGTCCTTGCCGGACTTCAGCGCGGCGATGGCGTCGAGCTTGGGCTTGATCGGGTCGAAGCCGGCCTTTTCGATGGCGGCATCGTCCATGCCCGAGGCGTACAGGTAGCCGATCTTCTGCTCGATCGAGCCGGCCTGGGCGCTGGCGGCGCCCTTGGAGGCGTCGTCGACGATCTGGTGCTGGGTGTTGAGGCTGTCCTCGGCCAGCTTGTCGAACGCGCCCCAACGGCTGCGGTCGTTCGGGATCGGGTTGGCGTCCACCCACTTGCTGTTGACGAAACCGTTGAAGTCCTGGCAGGCCTGGATGTTGGTGTCCAGGTCGGCGATGTCGAACACGCTCTTGGGTGCGGCAGCTGCCATGGCAGCGGTGCTGGCGGCGGCAGGCGCGGTGCTGCTGGCGGCCGGGGCCTTGTCGGCATCCTCATGCTTGCCGCAGGCGCTGAGCGACAGGGCGAGGCTCACGGCGAGCGCGATGGGCTTCATATACGGTTTGGTCATGGATTTCCCTCTGTGGTTCGTTGGCCGAGCGGACGGCCGATGGTGGCTGCGATCGCGCGAGTCTTGGGCCTTGGCCCGTATCACACGCGTGACTTTTGAGGCTAGGCCGTAAGTCACGGTCCAAACAGTGTCAAAGGTCAGGGGGTTTGGGCGCAACCGGGGCCCGGCCTGGGGCTTGGACGTCATTCCGGCGTAAGCCGGGGTCCAGGTGCGATGCGCTGCGATTGTTGTGATCCCGCCAGGGTGCCGCCTACGACGCAAAGCTAGTCCCCTTTTTGGGACGCTCGAGTCACTTTTCTTTGCGGGCCCACGCATGCGCAGGAGCGCAAGTGAACGGCGCAGCCGGCCCGAAGTGCGGGGGGCAGGATGCCCGGAGTAAAAGAAAAGTAACCCAAAGAATTGGCCTCAGAAGCTCACACTGACTGCGGTATACGAGCCTGCAGGATTCGGAGCCCGGATCGTCACGATCTCCCTAATCCACGGTATGGCTACATCGCGAGTATGGCGGTGCTGAAGACTTAAAGCGGAGCGCTGCGCGCCTTGGCTCCCTCTCCCCTCCGGGGAGAGGGTTGGGGTGAGGGGCGGGTGCTTGCGGGTGCATGGATAGATGCGTTCGTTATCGCTCTGCGGCGCACATCACAGCGCGACAATCGCATGAAAATACGACGCCTTCTGTTACTCGCCTGTCACCTGGCGAACCTATCGTCGCGAGAATTAGCGCTTGAGGGGAAGCGCATCACCGCGACCGTAGGGAGACTTCCATGCGAAACAACCTCGCAGTATGCATTGCCGCGTGCGTTCTGAGCTTTTCCGCAGTATCCCTCGCTCAACTTCCCGTCTATGCCGAATCACTCGACCAGGCTAGCCTGCATCATGGTGGCGATGGGCATGGAGACGTCCATACGTCTACACCGATCAAGCATCTGGTGGTGATCTTCCAGGAGAACGTGTCCTACGATCATTACTTCGGCACCTATCCGTATGCGGCCAACGGCAAGGGCGAGCCGACGTTCTATGCGCGTCCGTTCACGCCGCGCGCGAACGGTTACGACGCCAGGCTGCTCACGCACAATCCGAATCAGGCCAACAGCGACAACGGCACCGGTGCGATCAATCCGTTCCGCCTGTCGCGCGCGCAGGCCGCCACGGCCGATCAGGATCATGCCTACGGTCCGGAACAGAAGGCCTTCCATGGCGGCGCGATGGATCTGTTTCCGAAGTACACCGGTACCGGCGAAACGTTGCCGGGCGCCACGCCGGACGAGGAAGGCACGGGCCAGGTGATGGGTTACTACGACGGCAATACCGTCACCGCCCTGTGGAACTACGCCCAGTGGTTCGCCCTGAACGACAACAGCTACGGTACGACGTTCGGTCCATCGACGCCGGGTGCCATCAACCTGGTGTCCGGTCAGACCAATGGCGTGACGCAGACGCTCAACGGCACCGGCAACGAAGTGGCTGACGGGCAGGGTGGTCTCACGCTGATCGGCGATGCCGACCCGATCGGCGACGTGTGTTCCTCGCCTACCGGCAACCAGGTGCAGTTCGGTGGCAAGAACGTGGGCGACCTGCTCAACAAGGCGGGCGTGACGTGGGGCTTCTTCGAAGGCGGCTTCGACCTGACCCACGTCAATGCCAACGGCAGCACCGGCTGCGCGCGCAAGACCACCTCGGCCGTCACGCAGGCCAACGAGAGCGACTACATCCCGCATCATCAGCCGTTCCAGTATTACCCGAGCACGGCCAACCCCACGCATGCGCGTCCCACCTCGATCAAGACCATCGGTCACCAGGGCGATGCAGGCAATCACCAGTACGACATCAACGATTTCTATGCGGCCGTGCAGGCGGGCAACTTCCCGTCAGTGAGTTTCCTCAAGGCGCCGGGTTACCAGGATGGCCACGCCGGCTATTCCGATCCGCTGGACGAGCAGCAGTTCATCGTGCACGTGATCAACTTCCTGCAGCAGCAGCCCGACTGGCGCGACACGGCGGTGGTCATCGCCTATGACGACTCCGATGGCTGGTACGACCACCAGGCGGCGCCGCGTATCAATGCGTCGAGCACCAGCTCCGATGCCCTCGACGGCGCCGGCATGTGCAAGGCACGCGACACGCTGCCGGGCACCAACAGCAAGGGCCAGCCGGTGCAGGGACGTTGCGGCTTCGGTCCGCGCCTGCCGCTGCTGGTGATCTCGCCGTGGGCGCGCAGCAACCATGTCGATCACACGCTGACCGACCAGTCGTCCGTGACGCGCTTCATCGAGGACAACTGGCTGCGCAGCGAGCGGCTCGGCGGTGGTTCGTTCGACGGCGTGGCCGGTTCGCTGGTGCCGATGTTCGACTTCTACCAGCCTTTCGTCGAACAGCATCGACTGATACTGGATGAGCAGACCGGCCAGCCGGTGAAGCAGCCCAAGCCGTGGCCGTGGTCCGGTCTGACGCACGGGCACGGGCACGGTTGAGATCGACGCGATGAGATGGCGCGCCCCGGACATCGGTCCGGGGCGTTTCGCTTTTTTCAAACAGAGGTGGTGAACCTTGCATCCCTCGCGCCGACGTTTTCTGCAGGGCATGGGCCTGATCGCCGGAACGGGGGCGTTGCGCGTGTTTGGCGCGCCCATGCACATGGCCATGCAACACGCCGCCAAGGGCAGCGGCCTTTGCAAGCACGCCGTGGCCGATCAAGCGACGGTGCCGCGCTTGCTCGATCCCACGCGCCTGACGCCGTTCGTCGATCCCTTGCCGCGGCCGCAAGTACTGCGTCCGAAAGCCGGCGAAACGCTGCATATCGCCATGCGCGAGAGCGAGCAGCGGCTGCATCGCGAGTTGGCTCCTACGCGTCTGTGGACGTATGGCAACAGCATGCCCGGTCCCACCATCGAGGCGCGCAGCGGCGAAGCGGTGCAGGTGGAATGGAGCAACCAGCTTCCGCACAAACACTTCCTGCCCATCGATCATCACGTTTGCGGGGCCGAACCCGATCAGCCGGAAGTGCGTGGCGTGGTGCATGTACACGGCGCACGCGTTCCTCCTGCGGATGACGGCTACCCCACCGACTGGTTCGTACCCGGCCAGTCGCGCAAGCAGGCTTACCCCAATCGGCAGGACGCCGCGACGCTGTGGTATCACGATCACACCATGGGCATCGAGCGGTTGAATCTCTATGCCGGCCTGTTCGGCATGTACCTGTTGCGCGACGAACACGAGTTGTCGCTGGGTCTGCCCGATGGCGACTTCGAGCTGCCGCTGGTGTTGACCGATCGCCTGCTCACCGAGCACGGCCAACTCCATTACCCCACTTCAGGCGTTAGCGATGCGCCGTGGGTGCCGGAAGTGTTCGGCAACGCCATGCTGGTGAACGGCGCGCTGATGCCGCGCCTGGACGTGCAGGCGCGACGCTATCGTTTCCGCGTATTGAATGCGGCCAATGGGCGCTTTTTCCGTTTGAGCCTGCGCGGCCTGCGGCCGTTCGTGCAGATTGGCAGCGATCAGGGCTTGCTCGCCGCCCCCGTTCAACAAACCAGCCTGTTTCTCGCGCCCGGCGAGCGTGCCGACTTGATCGTCGATTTCGCCGCCATGGGTGGCAGCGCCATCGAGCTGATGAACGACTCGCTGCCGTTGATGCAGTTCAAGGTGGCATCGGGCAAGGTCGCTGACGCGAGTCGCGTGCCGTCCACATTGCGCGACGTGCCGCGAGTCGCTGAGACGCATGCCACGACTACACGCGTGCTGACCATCGACGAGTACGCCGACTGCGTCTCCACGCCGATGCTGATGCTGCTGGATGGCAAGCATTGGCACGAGCCGGTGAGCGAGAAACCGAAACTCGGCAGCACCGAAATCTGGAGCCTGGTGAATCTCACCGAGGATACGCATCCGATCCACCTGCATCTGGTGCGCTTCCAGATCCTCGACCGGCGGCCGTTCGACGTGGACGGATATCTCGAATCGAAGACCTTGCGTTACACGGGTCCGGCGCAGCCGCCGCCAGCGCACGAAGCCGGCTGGAAGGACACCGCTCAGGTCTATCCGGGCATGGTGACGCGCTACATCATCACGTTCGAGGGCTATACCGGGCGTTATGTGTGGCATTGCCACCTGCTGGAGCATGCATCGAACGAAATGATGCGGCCGTTTGAGGTGGTGGCCTGAGGGCAGCCCGTCGCGCCCAAGGGCGCTCCCACAAATACAAGGCAGACTGTGGGAGCGCCCTTGGGCGCGACAAGCCTCACACGTGGTTTCAGCGATGAGATCTATTCGCTGTCCCGTGCAAGCTCGCGAGAAACCACCGGCGAAGCCGGCAACGTATCCGGTGCCACCGCGCCACCGGAAATGATGAAAGCCATGGCCTGATCCATGGTCCAGTCGGTTGGCGTGAGTTCGTCTACCGCCACCACTTCCAGGTAACCGCCCGTCGGGTTGGGCGTGGTGGGGATATACACGGCCGCCATTCCCCGTCCGGTGCCTTCTTCGGTCATGACGCGGGTGACGAAGCCGACCACCTTCATGCCCTTGCGCGGGAACTCGACCAGTACCACGCGCTGCACGCCCGAAGGTTTCTGCTGCAGCACCGCCATCAGTTTCTTGGTGCCGCCATAGATCGTCTGCACCAGTGGGATGCGTGCGAGCAGCGCATCGAAGCCGTCGATCAGGCGCTGGCCGATCACGCGATTGGCGAGTGCGCCCAGGATGTACAGCACGCCCAGGGTCAGCAGCAGCGCAATCACGAAGGTGATCCAGGCGTTGTTGAGCACCACGCCCGCAAGCGGCGAGCCGGACGACAGCGTGGCCAGCAACGCCGACGCCAGCGGCGTGCCAATGCCGGCGAGCATGCTCAGTACGAACTTGAATACCACCCAGGTCACCCACAGCGGAATGAACGTGAGCAGGCCGGTGAACAGGTAACGCTTGATGCGCAGACGCTTCATGGAATCGATGCCGGGGAAGGGACGCGGCATTCTCCCACGGGACTAGCTTCGCGTCGTTGGCGAGATGCCCGCTGTCGCGGCCTGCCCGGCGGGTTCGGTGCGCGCCTTGGGCTTGAGCCGCACGTACAACTGCTTGCGCACGCGGGCTACCACCTCGCCGCTGCGCGTGGTGACATCCACCTCGAACCAGCGCAGCACCTTGTCGCCGCCGAGGGCCGCAGCGCGGAGTTCGTCGAGCACGGATGTTTCCAGCTTGAAGTGCGCGTAGACGTCCTCGCGTCCGGGCGAGACGAAGTCGATGGCGCCGGCCTTATCCCACACGAAGTAATCGTTGCCGAGTCGATGCATGGTCAACAGCATCCAGAACGGATCGGTCATGGCGAACAAATTGCCGCCGAACTGGGTGCGCACGTAATTGCGGTTCCAGGGGCGCAGCCGCAGCACCACCCGCAGTTCCGTCCAGTCTTC
The DNA here is from genome assembly GCF_049913195.1 of Dyella kyungheensis. Taxonomy (GTDB): domain Bacteria; phylum Pseudomonadota; class Gammaproteobacteria; order Xanthomonadales; family Rhodanobacteraceae; genus Dyella; species Dyella kyungheensis. The sequence goes on from NZ_CP183983.1 coordinate 1,410,772, forward strand.
GGACACGTATTGAACGCGGATGCTGTTGAACAGGAACGGCGGCCACAGGTTCATCAGGCGGCGAAAGGTGGAGGCGCGCATATCGGGCGGGTCGGAGGTGGGGGGGCTTAGGATACCTCCTAAACATACGGATGCGTATGTTGCGTTTGCCAGCCTTGCGCTAGCCGCTGGAACGGCCCAGGAAAGCGTGCGCTGCTGCGCCTGGGTCGGCCATGGCGCCTGCGTTAGAATGGGCGGTTGACGGCGCACGCTTGACGGCGCCCCGGTGTGGATAACGCCACAGAACAATGCAGCAAAGGGTTCTCACCGCATGAATACCGCCTACCGCACCTCCCTGGCCGGCACGTCGCTGGACTATTTCGATGCACGTGCCGCCGTGGAGGCGATCCAGCCAGGCGCCTACGATGCGCTGCCGTACACCTCGCGCGTACTGGCCGAGAATCTGGTGCGCCGATGCGATCCGGCCATCCTCACCGAGTCGCTCAAGCAGCTCATCGAGCGCAAGCGCGAGCGCGATTTTCCGTGGTTCCCGGCGCGCGTGGTGTGCCATGACATTCTTGGCCAGACCGCGCTGGTGGACCTGGCCGGCCTGCGCGATGCGATCGCCGAGCGCGGTGGCGATCCGGCCAAGGTGAACCCGGTGGTCCCGGTGCAGTTGATCGTCGATCACTCGCTGGCGGTGGAATGCGGCGGTTTCGATCCGAATGCGTTTGCCCGGAACCGCGCGATCGAAGATCGCCGCAATGAAGATCGCTTCCACTTCATCAACTGGACCAAGAAGGCGTTCGAGAACGTCGACGTGATACCGCCGGGCAACGGCATCATGCACCAGATCAATCTGGAGAAGATGTCGCCGGTGATCCAGGCGCAGGATGGCGTGGCCTATCCCGACACCTGCGTGGGCACCGACAGCCACACGCCGCATGTGGATGCGCTCGGCGTGATCGCCATCGGCGTGGGCGGCCTGGAAGCGGAAAACGTGATGCTCGGCCGCGCCTCATGGATGCGACTGCCCGACATCATCGGCGTGGAGCTCACCGGCAAGCGTCAACCCGGCATCACCGCGACCGATATCGTGCTGGCGCTCACTGAATTCCTGCGCAAGGAGAAGGTGGTCGGCGCGTATCTCGAATTCCGCGGCGAAGGCGCGGCCAGCCTCACGCTGGGCGATCGCGCGACCATCTCGAACATGGCACCCGAATACGGTGCCACCGCCGCGATGTTCTTCATCGACGGCCAGACCATCGACTACCTGCGCCTCACCGGCCGCAGCGACGAGCAGGTCAAGCTGGTGGAAACCTATGCCAGGGTCGCGGGCCTCTGGGCCGACACGCTCATCGCTGCGCAGTACGAGCGCACGCTGACGTTCGATCTGTCGTCGGTGACGCGCAACATGGCCGGCCCGTCGAACCCGCACAAGCGCTTGCCGACGTCCGATCTCGCCGCGCGCGGCATCGCCGGCGAGTGGACCGAACAGCCAGGCCAGATGCCCGATGGCGCCGTGATCATCGCTGCCATCACCAGCTGCACCAACACCAGCAATCCGCGCAACGTGATTGCCGCCGCCCTGCTGGCGCGCAACGCGAATGCGCGCGGCCTGACGCGCAAGCCGTGGGTGAAGAGTTCGCTGGCGCCCGGTTCCAAGGCCGTGGAGCTGTACCTGAAGGAAGCGAACCTGCTGCCGGACCTGGAGAAGCTCGGCTTCGGCATCGTGGCGTTTGCCTGCACCACCTGCAACGGCATGTCCGGCGCGCTCGATCCCACCATCCAGCAGGAAATCATCGAGCGCGATCTTTACGCCACGGCGGTGCTTTCCGGCAATCGCAATTTCGACGGGCGTATCCATCCGTATGCGAAGCAGGCGTTCCTCGCCTCGCCGCCGCTGGTGGTCGCGTATGCCATTGCCGGCACCATCCGCTTCGACATCGAGAAGGACGTGCTCGGCATCGATGCGAACGGCCAGCCGGTCACGCTGAAGGACATCTGGCCGTCGGACGACGAGATCGACGCCATCGTTTCCTCCAGCGTGAAGCCGGAACAGTTCCGCCAGGTCTACGAGCCGATGTTCGCGCGCAGCGGCAGCGCCGGCACCCGCGCCGCGCCGCTGTACGACTGGCGCGCGCAGAGCACCTACATCCGCCGGCCGCCGTATTGGGAAGGCGCCCTGGCGGGCGAGCGCACGCTCACCGGCATGCGTCCGCTGGCGGTGCTCGGCGACAACATCACCACCGACCACCTGTCGCCGTCCAACGCGATCATGCTCGACAGCGCGGCGGGCGAATACCTCGCCAAGATGGGCCTGCCCGAAGAAGACTTCAATTCGTACGCGACCCACCGCGGCGATCACCTCACCGCGCAACGCGCCACCTTTGCCAACCCCACGCTGGTCAATGAAATGGCGGTGGTCGACGGTGAAGTGAAGAAGGGCTCGCTGGCCCGCGTGGAGCCGGAAGGCCAGGTGATGCGCATGTGGGAAGCGATCGAAACCTATATGCAGCGCAAGCAGCCGCTGATCATCATCGCCGGTGCCGACTACGGCCAGGGCTCGTCGCGAGACTGGGCCGCGAAGGGCGTGCGTCTGGCGGGCGTGGAAGCGATCGCGGCCGAAGGCTTCGAGCGCATCCACCGCACCAACCTGATCGGCATGGGCGTCTTGCCGCTGGAGTTCAAGCCCGGCACGGATCGCAAGACGCTGGGCATCGACGGCAGCGAATCCTTCGACGTGGTCGGCCAGCGCACGCCGCGGGCGGAACTCACCCTGGTGATCCATCGCAAGAACGGCGAGCGCGTCGAAGTGCCGGTGACCTGCCGCCTGGACACCGCCGAAGAAGTATCGATCTACGAAGCGGGCGGCGTGCTGCAGCGCTTCGCGCAGGACTTCCTCGAAGCATCGCAGGCCGCCTGAGCACTGTTTTAGCCCTCTCCCCTCGCGGGAGAGGGTTGGGAGAGGGGCAGGATTATGGAGCAACGACAATTCGCCAAAGCCTTGCGCAAGAACATGACCGACGCGGAGCAACTGCTATGGCGGCATCTGCGTGCGCATCGGCTTGGCGATCAAAAGTTCCGGCGGCAGCAACCCATCGGGCTCTATATTGTGGATTTCGTGCATTTCGGTGCCCGGTTGGTCATCGAGGCCGATGGTGGGCAACACAACGATAGCCTGGATGACGCGGTGCGCGATGCCTGGTTGCGCAACCAGGGCTTTACGGTGTTGCGCTTCTGGAATAGCGACATATTGCAGAATATCGAAGAAGTGCTTGAGGCGATTTTGAAGGAACTCGCCAAAAGCGACCCCCTCTCTCCCAGCCCCTCTCCCGCAAGGGGAGAGGGGAGTGGCGACGATGTAACGACACGAGATTTCCATGAGTCATAAACCTCAGATCCGCATACCCGCCACCTACCTGCGCGGCGGCACCAGCAAGGGTGTGTTCTTCCGGCTGGACGATTTGCCGGAATCGGCGCAACAAGCGGGCGCCGCGCGCGATGCGCTGCTGTTGCGCGTGATCGGCAGTCCCGATCCCTACGGCAAGCAGATCGACGGCATGGGCGGCGCCACGTCCAGCACCAGCAAGACGGTGATCGTGTCCAAGAGCAGTCGCGCGGATCACGACGTGGATTATCTGTTCGGCCAGGTCTCGATCGACCAGGCCTTCGTCGACTGGAGCGGCAACTGCGGCAACCTCTCGGCAGCGGTGGGGCCGTTCGCCATTGCGGGCGGGCTGGTCGATCCCGCACGTGTGCCGCGCGACGGCATCGCCATCGTGCGCATCTGGCAGGCGAACATCGGCAAGACCATCATCGCCCATGTGCCGATGACCGACGGCACCGTGCAGGAAACCGGCGATTTTGAGCTGGACGGCGTGACCTTCCCCGCCGCCGAAGTGCAGCTGGAATTCATGGATCCGGCGGCCGAGGAAGAGGGCGCCGGTGGCGCGATGTTCCCGACCGGCAAGCTGGTCGACGAGCTGGACGTGCCGGGCGTCGGTACGCTCAAGGCGACCATGATCAACGCCGGCATTCCCACCATCTTCGTCGAGGCTTCCGCGATCGGCTACACCGGCACCGAGCTGCAGGACGCCATCAACGGCGATGCAAAAGCGCTAGCCAGGTTCGAGACCATTCGCGCGCACGGCGCACTGCGCATGGGCCTGATCAAGTCGCTCGATGAAATCGCCACGCGCCAGCACACGCCCAAGGTCGCTTTCGTTGCCCCGCCGGCTGATTACGTCGCATCGAGCGGCAAGGCGGTGGCAGCGGGCGATATCGATTTGCTGGTGCGCGCGATGTCGATGGGCAAATTGCATCACGCGATGATGGGTACGGCAGCCGTAGCCATCGGCACTGCCGCGGCGATTCCGGGCACGCTGGTGAACCTGGCGGCGGGCGGCGGCGAACGTCAGGCGGTGCGCTTCGGCCACCCGTCGGGCACGTTGCGCGTCGGCGCCGAGGCGGTGCTTGTGGACGGCAACTGGGCCGTCACCAAGGCGATCATGAGCCGCAGTGCGCGCGTGCTGATGGAAGGCTGGGTACGAGTGCCGGGCGGCTCCTTCTGAGTTGATCAGGATGCCCCGCACATGACGGGGCGTCTTTGAATTGCCCCGGAATCGGCGCATGCCGAGTTTATGGTTGCGCCGTGACATGCCTATACTGCAGTCCGGCGGTGGCACGGGGGTGCCGCGCCTCAGGGGAGATTGCATGGAAAAGCGAATCCGGCGCGCCGCCTTCGGCGTGCTTTGTCTTCTGTCGTTTCAATTGTTTGCCGCCACGGTGTCGTTCGAAGACCTGGCGCGCCATGCGCAGTACAGCCAGGTCAAGATCTCGGCCGACGGTCATTACCTCGCCGCCACCACGGTGGTGAAGGGCAAGCCGATGCTCGCCCTGATCGATCTGGTCAATCACAAAGGCACCATGCTGAAGCCGCGCGAAGGCAATCAGGTGGTGGACTTCTGGTGGGTCAACGACCATCGCGTGCTCTATACCGAAGGCACCCAGGTGAGCGGCTGGGATCAGCCGTTCGCGACGGGCGAACTCTTTGCCGTGAACGGGGATGGCTCAAGCTCAGGCCTGTTGTTCGGTTACCGCGCGGGCACCAGCATGGGCAGCACGCGTACCCAAAAGGTGCAATCCGAGCGTGCCTCCGGCGAGCTGGTGAGCATCTTGCGCAACGGCGACCGCAATCACGTGATGATCGCCTCCAATTCGTGGGAGAGCGGCGCCGATGGTGCGTACACGCAGCTCTTCATCATGGATGTGAACAGCGGCATCAAGCGGCCGGTGGGCACGGCACCGCTGCGCAACGCCTCGTTCGTGGTCGACAACCATGGCGTGGCCCGTTTCGCCATGGGCTCGGATAGCCACGCTTATCCGGTGGTGTATTACCGCGAAGGCGAGGGCCAGCCATGGCAGTTGCTGTTCCAGGGCTCGGCCACGCGCGACGTGCCGTGGCCGGAAACCTTCAATCGCGATGACACCGTGGTCTACATGTCGTGCCCCAGCACTACTGCCGTCGGCGCGCTGTGTCCGTGGGACGTGGCGAGCAAGACCATGAAAGCGCCGGTATGGACGAATGACGTGACCGTTGGCGAACAGCTCATCCTCTCGCTGGACGGGCGTGATGTCGTTGGTATGTACGCCATGCCCGGGACGCCTTCTGCATCCGCGTTCGTCCCCGGCTCGGACACCATGAAGGCAATCGCCGCACTCAGCAAGGCGCTGCCAGGCGAAAGCGTGCGCATCGTTTCCAGCACGGAGGACGGCAGCAAGGCGGTGGCGCTGGCTTCCTCGGACATGGATCCGGGCACCTACTACCTGTGGGATGCCGCCACGGAAAAAGCCGAGCAACTGCTGCAGCGCGCGGACTGGATCAAGCCCAATCAGATGGCGTCCAAGCAGCCGATCGAATTCAAGGCGCGCGATGGCCTGACCATCCACGGTTACCTGAGCATGCCGCCGGGTCGCGAAGAGGCCAAGCACGTGCCGCTGGTGGTGATGGTGCACGGCGGTCCGTTCGGCATCCGCGACGACTGGGAGTACGACCCCCTCGTGCAGGTGATGGCCACGCGCGGCTATGCGGTGTTGCAGGTGAACTTCCGCGGTTCAGGCGGCTACGGCGAGGGCTTCGAACACGCCGGTTACCAGCAGTGGGGCGGCACCATGCAGGACGACGTGACCGATGCGACCCACTGGGCCATCGATCAGCGCATCGCCACGGCAGGACACATCTGCATCTTCGGCGCCAGCTATGGCGGCTACGCGGCACTGGAAGGCGTGGTGAAGGAACCGGATCTCTATCGTTGCGCCGTCGGCTACGTGGGCGTCTACGACCTGGCCAAGATGTACACCGACGGCGACGTCTCCGATCGCATCTCCGGCAGGAACTTCCTGCGCAGCACGCTGGGCACCGATCCGGCGGTCTTGGCCGCCCACTCGCCGATCAACCAGCTGGACAAGCTCAAGGCCAGCGTGCTGCTGGTCGTGGGCGGGCAGGACCAGCGTGTGCCGCCCGTGCAGGGCGAGTCGCTGCACCGGGCGCTCGACAGCCGCGGCGTTGCACACGAGTGGCTGTACAAGGCTGGCGAAGCCCACGGTTTCTACGACGAGAAGAACAACGTGGAACTGTTTGAGCGCCTCACCCAGTTCCTCGATCGCAACATCGGTGGCAACGCTGCCGTGGCCGGCGCGCCCTGAAAAAGCGCAAAGCCCACTCCCGCGAGGGAATGGGCTTTGTGTGCAAGGTCGTTCGAGGCGGCGGGCAGGCCCGCCGCCTCGAAGTTCTCAGAACAACAACGACGCCATCCGACGGCGATAACGTCCGACCAGCTCCGCATCGTCGAGCGTGGTGAAGGCGGCCAGCAGGCGCTTTTTCGCCCCGCCCTCGTTCCAGTCGCGGGCCTTTTCCAGGATGGCCAGGAATTGATCCAGGCCGGCCGAAGCATCGCCCTCCAGCAACAGGCGCACGCCGAGCAGATCGCGTGCCGCCCAATCGCCGGTATCGGCCTGCACACGCTGCTGCAACTCCTGCAGCGACGGCGCGCCCTTCAGCGCGCGGGCCAGGTCCAACTGGCTGCGCAGGCGTACGGCACGCGCATCGGTGGCGAGGTTGGCGGGCAGCGAACTCAGTTCGGCCTCGGCGGCGTCCGCATTGCCCGCGCGCATCAGGGCCAGGGCGAGGTCGAGTTTCAGTTCCGCGCGCTCGGGCTCGGCCGCAATGGCTTGCTGGATGCGGTTGATCGCTTCCTCCGGCGACTCCGGCGCGGCTTCCACCTCGTCCGCGGCGCCATCGAGCGGCTGCACATGGCGTTGCAGGAACTCGCGCAACTGGCCCAGGGGCAGGGCGCCCTGGAAGCCATCGACGATCTGGCCGTCCTTCACCAGCATCACGGTGGGAATGCTGCGGATGCCGAACATGGCGGCGAGCTGTTGCGACTTGTCCACGTCGACCTTGGCCAGCCGGAACGCGCCATTGAACTCACCGGCCAGTTTCTCCAGCATCGGGCCCAGCGTCTTGCAGGGTTCGCACCAGGTCGCCCAGAAATCGACCAGAATGGGCGTGGTCAGCGAGGCTTGCAGTACCTCGGCTTCGAAGTTGTCCTCGCGCACGTCGAACACGTGCGTATCGGCGGTCGTAGCACTCACTGGGAACTCCCGTAGACGAATGCCCTTCACATCAGGGCGTCAGCCAGCATATCAAGGTGGCCGGGCCCAGCGTGAACGCCGGGTTCGGCTCCCTGCGCCTATCGACACGGATATTTGCGAAAATCCCCCCATGACCATGCCATCGCAAGGCCTCAAACCGGCGCTCGCTCCCCCCACGCTGTGGATTTGCGAGCATTGCGACACGGTCTACCGTCGCCGCAAGCTGGCGCGTGGCGAAGTGGCACGCTGCGTCCGCTGCGACGCCTTGCTCGCCCGGCACCACAGCATCGGCGTGCGCGGCATGTTCGTCCTGGTCATCACCGCGATGATCGCCTTCGTGCAGGCCAACATCTGGCCGATCGTGACGCTGGGCCTCAACGGCCATCAAATCAGCGCCACGCTGTGGGGCTGCATCATGATCATGTGGCGCGAGCATGCCCAGGTGGTGGCCGTGATTGCCGCGCTCACCTTGTTCTTCCTGCCTATCGTGAAGATGGGTTTCCTGTTCTGGATATTGGCGTACGCGCGCCAGCGCCGCCGTGCGCCGGGATTCCGCTGGATCATGGTCACGCTTTATCGGGTGGGGCCCTGGACGATGAGCGAGGTGTTCGTGCTCGGCGCGCTGGTGGCCATCGTCAAGGCGCACATGTATTTCGAGGTGCAGGCCAATCCGGGCATCTTCGCCTACGGCGTGCTGATGCTGATCATCACGGCGTTCTCCAGCATCGACGTGCGCCGCTTCTGGGATCTCACCGAGGAAACGCCGGCATGAGCGAACTGCCTCGCGCCAGCGATCTGGGCCTGATCGGTTGTCACGTCTGCCGCATGGTATGCCGCGACGTGAAGGCGCCGGATGCGGCCTGCCCGCGTTGCGGTTCGCCGCTGCACAAGCGCAAGTCGGGCAGCTATACCCGCACCTGGGCCTTGCTGATCGCCGCATTCATGTTCTACTTGCCCGCCAACATCCTGCCCATCATGCGCACGGTGAGCCTGGGCGACGTGGACGACAACACCATCCTCAGCGGCATCATCGAGCTGTGGGTCAAGGGTTCGCCCGATCTTGCCGTTATCGTCTTCACGGCCAGCATCGTGGTGCCGGTGTTGAAATTCTTCGCACTGGGCCTGTTGCTGATCAGCTCGCAACGCGGCAGCCAATGGGCGCAGCGCCAGCGGGGCAAGTTGTACCGGCTGGTGGAGTTCATCGGTTACTGGTCGATGCTGGACGTGTTCGTGGTGGCGCTGTTGACCGCGCTGGTGCAGTTTGGCTTCTTCAGCCAGGTGGAACCCCTGCCTGGTGTGGTGTTCTTCGGGCTCACCGTGGTGATTACCATGATCGCCTCGATGACGTTCGATCCACGATTGATCTGGGATGGCAGGGATTCCGATGACTAAGAGTCTGTATTCATATGCCAAGTACTTCGCGTTGCGCTTAAGCGGTCGCCTGGTGGTGGCGCGTGGCGCAGCGCCTGCCTGGCTGGCAGGTCAAGCCGCGCGCCACCGCCAGGCGACCGCTCAAGCGCAACCCTTCGGGCCGGGTCTGTTTGCCCACAGGGCCGCGTCATCACCCGGTCGTGTATCGACATACACTCCCTCGTTCTTTCTTGCCCTGCGTGCAAACAGCTTCCGGCGCGAGGCACTTGGCATATGAATACAGACTCTGACATCAAGCCGTTGAACGAGGACCTGCCCGAACCCGTGGTCAGCAAGCCGCGGGTGAACGCCTCGCTGGTCTGGCTGGTGCCGGTGATCGCCGCGCTGGTCGGCCTCTCGCTGGTGATCCACGCGTGGTACGAAGCGGGCCCCAGCATCAACATCAGCTTCCAGACCGCCGAAGGCCTCGATCCGGGCAAGACGCCGGTGAAGTACAAGAGCGTGATCATCGGCAAGGTGACCGCGGTGCGCCTCAGCGAAGACCGCACCCACGTGGTGGCCAAGGTCGGCCTGGAGAAGAGCGCCAAGGGTTTTGCCACGGCCGATTCGCGCTTCTGGGTGGTGCGTCCGCGCATCGGCCTGGGCGGCGTGTCCGGTATCGATACGCTGCTCTCCGGTGCGTTCATCGGCGCCGACGCGGGCCAGTCGCAGGAGCCCAAGGACGACTTCGTCGGCCTGGAGTCGCCACCGACGGTCACGCATGGCGCGCCGGGCAAGACCTTCGACCTGCACTCCGACGACCTCGGCTCGCTGGATATCGGCTCGCCCGTTTACTACCGCCGCATCCAGGTGGGACGCGTGTCGTCGTACCACCTCAACAAGGACGGCAAGGGCGTGACGCTGCAGATCTTCGTCGACGCGCCCAACGATCAGTTCGTCACCACCTCCTCGCGCTTCTGGAACGCCAGCGGCATCGATGTGTCGCTGGGTGCCGACGGCCTGAAGGTCAATACGCAGTCGCTCGCCACCGTGCTGGCGGGCGGCGTCGCCTTCCAGGATCCGCCGGGACCGCACGACGCCACGCATGCGCAGGAAAATGATGCCTTCACCCTGTTCAATGACCAGGCCACGGCGATGGCGCCGCCCGATGGCGAGCCGCGCTATATCCGCATGCGCTTCGACCAGTCGCTGCGCGGCCTGGCGGTGAACGCGCCGGTGGAATTCCTCGGCGTGCCGTTTGGCCGCGTGGTCTCCATCAACCTCGATTACGACGAGAAGACGCAGAGTTTCCCGACCATCGTGGGCGCGGTGGTGTATCCGGCGCGCCTGGGCAAGGCGTACAACAAGCTGGTGGAGATCGCCAAGTCGCAGGGCGACGACGAGCAGATGTCGATGATGATGGGCCGGCTGGTCGCCCGCGGCCTGCGCGCGCAGGCCCGCACCGGCAACCTGCTGACCGGCCAGCTGTACATCGCCATGGACTTCCTGCCCAAGGCAACCGCGGTGACCTTCGACGGGCGCGCCAAGCCGCTGGAAATACCCACGGCACCGGGCGACTTCGACAAGATCCAGCAGCAGATCTCCGACATCGTCAACAAGATCCAGAAGATTCCGTTCGACAGCATCGGCAACAACCTCGACCAGTCGCTGGCCGAACTCAACCGCACGCTCAAGCAGGTCAACAGCGGCGTGTTGCCGGAAGTCAGCAACACCCTCAAGGGCGCGCAGAAGACGCTGGGCAACGCGGACAACATGTTCTCGCCCGATTCGCAGCTGCAGCAGAACCTGGGCGGCACCTTGCAGGAATTGCAGCGCGCGGCGCGTTCGCTGCGCGTCATGACCGACTATCTGGGCGCGCATCCGGATGCGCTGCTGCGCGGCCGTCGTGCCGACGACAAACTGGCACCGACACCGCCGCCCGCACCGCCGCCGGGCGAACCGTCACAAGGGAGCAAGCCATGAAGCGCTGGGGAACGTTGAACCTGGCCGTCGCCACGCTGGCACTGGTCCTGGGTGCGTGCGGTTCGGCGCCGCCGCTGCGTTACTACACCTTGGTGCCGCCCGCGGGTGGCGACGCCACGGTGGCGCCTACGGCACAGTCGTTCCTGTTCGAGTTGCTGCCGGTGACGGTGCCGGCGCAGGTCGACCAGCCGCAGATGGTGGTGCGCGAGGGCGGCCAGGGTGTGGCCGTGCTGCAGGGCCAGCGCTGGATCGCACCGCTCGGCGACGAGGTGCGCGGTGCGCTTAGCGCCGACCTCTCGCGCGATTTCCGCGCCCAGGATGTGACCGGCCTGCCCAGCCAGGGCAAGGCGACCGTGCGGATCAAGCTGGACGTTCGCCGCTTCGATTCCGTACCGGGCAGCTATGCCTACATCGACGCGGCCTGGAGCGTGCGTCCGCTGAAGGGCGGCGACGGCGTGGCCTGCACCAGCCGCATCAGCCAGGCAGTGGGCCAGGGCTACGACGCCCTGGTGCAGGGCCACCAGCAAGCGATCGATCGCCTGGCGGGGCAGATCGGTGCGGTGGCCGGTGCAGTGGCGGCCGGGCAGGGCGTGAGCTGTCCGGCGGGTTGACCTCAGGCCCATGTGGGAGCGCACTTGTGCGCGACGGCGACCTGCATGCCGCCGTTTCATCGGCTTGTCGCGCGCAAGCGCGGCTCCCACAGAAAAATCGTAGCCTTGACGCCGTTTTGCCACTGTTTGGCGCAGCCCCGACCCCAGTTCTGCTAGTCTGCCCAGTTCCCAGCTGACCATCGGAAAGGCCGGTGGCAGCCCGCAAAACTCACGGCGCCGGACACATGCAGGACATTCAGGATCAAGGGTCGCAGGACCAGGCAAACGAGCAGGGCTACCAGCCGCAGGCGCTGGAAATCGCCGCTCAGACCTATTGGCGCGAGCAGCGCGCCTACGAGGTGAAGGAAGACACCTCGCGGCCGAAGTTCTACTGCCTTTCCATGCTTCCGTATCCTTCCGGCGCGCTGCACATGGGCCATGTGCGCAACTACACCATCGGCGACGTGATCAGCCGCTACCAGCGCATGCAGGGCAAGAACGTGCTGCAGCCGATGGCCTGGGATGCGTTCGGCCTGCCGGCCGAGAACGCCGCGATCAAGAACAAGACCGCGCCGGCCAAGTGGACCTACCAGAACATCGAGCAGATGCGCGTGCAGATGCAGCGCATGGGCTTCGCCTATGACTGGTCCCGCGAATTCGCCACCTGCCGTCCCGACTATTACCGCTGGGAACAGTTGATGTTCACGCGGTTGATGAAGAAGGGCATGGCCTACCGCAAGAACGCGGTGGTGAACTGGGACCCGGTGGACCAGACCGTGCTGGCCAACGAGCAGGTGATCGACGGCCGCGGCTGGCGCTCCGGCGCGCTGGTCGAAAAGCGCGAGATCCCGCAGTGGTTCCTGAAGATCACCGACTACGCGCAGGAACTGCTCGACGGGCTGGACACGCTGCCGGGCTGGCCCGATGCGGTCAAGACCATGCAGCGCAACTGGATCGGCCGTTCCGAAGGCCTGGAGATCCATTTCGAGGTGGATGGCGAGAGCGAACCGCTCACCGTCTTCACCACGCGTCCCGACACGCTGATGGGCGTCACCTTCGTTTCCATCGCGGGCGAACATCCGCTGGCGCTCAAGGCCGCACAGAACAATCCCAAGCTCGCCGCGTTCCTTGACGAACTCAAGCACGGCGGCGTCTCCGAAGCGGAGCTGGAGACGCAGGAAAAGCGCGGCATGGATACCGGCATCGAAGCCGTCCATCCGCTCACCGGCGAGAAGATCCCGGTGTTCGTGGCGAACTTCGTGTTGATGGGCTACGGCACCGGCGCCGTGATGGCCGTGCCGGGCCACGACCAGCGCGACTGGGAATTCGCCAAGAAATACAGCCTGCCGATCAAGATGGTGGTGGTCGACCGCGCCGTGCTCGACGCCGTGGCGGAAATCAAGCACGACCTCGGCAAGGGCGTCGGCGCCGATCCGATGCGCGCGGCGCTGGGCGGTGGCGGCAACATCGATGCGTACGAAACGTCGGCGGCCGTGCAGCTGATCGAAGCGTTCGAGCAGAGCATCCAGCAAGACAGCGCCTTTACCGAACGCGGCTACCTGGTCAATTCCGGCGAGTTCGACGGCATGGATTACGGCCAGGCGTTCGAGGCCATGGCCGCGCGCTTCGAGCGCGAGGACAAGGGCGTGCGCCGGGTGAACTGGCGCCTGCGCGACTGGGGCGTGAGCCGCCAGCGTTATTGGGGTTGCCCGATCCCGGTGATCTACTGCGCCAACTGCGACGCCGTGCCGGTGCCGGAAGACCAGTTGCCGGTGGTGCTGCCGGAAGACGTCGCGTTCTCCGGCGTGCAGTCGCCGATCAAGGCCGACCCCGAGTGGCGCAAGACCACCTGCCCGCAGTGCGGCGGTCCGGCCGAGCGCGAAACCGACACCTTCGACACCTTCATGGAGTCGAGCTGGTACTACGCGCGCTACACCAGTCCGGGCGCAAGCGACCAGGTCGACGCGCGCGCCAACTACTGGCTGCCGGTGGACCAGTACATCGGCGGCATCGAGCACGCCATCCTGCATCTGCTGTACTTCCGCTTCTATCACAAGCTGATGCGCGACGCGGGCCTGGTGCATTCGGACGAGCCCGCCACCAACCTGCTGTGCCAGGGCATGGTGATCGCCGAAACGTTCTATCGCGACAACGCCGACGGTTCGAAGGACTGGATCAACCCGGCCGACGTCGAGATCGAGCGCGACGACAAGGCGCGCATGATCGGTGCGCGTTCGAAGAAGGACGGTGAGCCGGTGAAGATCGGCGGCACCGAGAAGATGTCCAAGTCCAAGAACAATGGTGTCGACCCGCAGTCCATGGTGGAAAAGTACGGCGCCGATACGGTGCGCCTGTTCTCCATGTTCGCCGCGCCGCCGGAGCAGTCGCTGGAATGGAACGAGGCCGGCGTGGAAGGCATGGCGCGCTTCCTGCGCCGCTTCTGGCGCGACGTGACCACGCATGCGGCGAACCCGGATCATCCGGTGGTCGATCCGTCGGCGCTGGACGCCGGCCAGAAGACGCTGCGCCGCCAGGTGCACGAAACCATCCAGAAGGTGAGCGACGATTTCGGCCGCCGCCATTCCTTCAACACGGCGATTGCCGCGCTGATGGAACTGCTCAACGCGCTGAACAAGTTCAACGACCAGACCGATCAGGGCCGTGCCGTGCGCCACGAGGCGCTGGAGGCGATGGTCCTGCTGCTCAATCCGGTGGTGCCGCACGTGAGCCATGCGCTGTGGCAGGTGCTTGGCCATGCGCAGTCGGTGCTGGAAGATCAGCCCTGGCCGCAGGTGGACAGCGCCGCGCTGGTGCGCGACTCGCTCACGCTCGCGGTTCAGGTCAACGGCAAGTTGCGCGGTACCATCGAGGTGGCCGCCAATGCATCGAAAGAAGAATCCGAGGCGCTGGCCCGCGCGCATCCGCAAGTGGCCGCCTTCCTGGAAGGGCAGGCCGTGCGCAAGGTGATCGTGGTGCCCGGCAAGATCGTCAACATCGTCGCAGGATGAAATCCATGAGCCGTGTGTTCAAAGCTTCGCTGCTGTTGATGTCCGTCTCCGTGTTGGCAGCGTGCGGATTCCATCTGCGCCAGAGCGTCGCCTTGCCGCCTGCCATGCAGCGTGTGCATGTGACGGCCGGCAACCCCAACCTGCAGCGAGGCCTGGCCCGTGCGCTGTCGAGCTCCGGCGTGACGGTGGAAGAACATGCCGGCACGGGTATCGCGGAACTCAGTGCGCCGCTGGCCCAGTTCAGCACCGATACGCTGACGGTAAGCGGCCAGGCGCGCGTCACCGAGTACACCGTTCGCTACCACGTCGAGTTCGATGTGAAGGACGGCGTCGGCCAACCGCTGGTGCCGCATCAGCGCGTCGATCTGCAGCGCGAATTCAGTTACGACGCCACCAATACCGTTGGTACCCAGGCCCAGGTCGATGCGATCCAGGGCAGCCTCAACGACGACATGGTGCAGGCCATCCTGTTCCGACTGCAGGCCGCCGGCCGGCATCCGGGCCAGACGGCCGCCGCGGCGGCTGCGCAGGAAGCGCAGCCGGCTTCGGCCAGCAGCACCCACTAAGACGCCGAACCGTCATGCCGCTCAACGCCATGCAATGGCAGAAATCGCTGGCCGCCGAGCAACTGCGGCCGGTGTATCTGCTGGCGGGCGAAGAACTGCTGGTGCTGGAAGCGGCCGACGCGTTGCGTGCGCAGGCGCGCAAGCTCGGCTATGCCGAGCGCGAAGTGCTCGATGTCGGCAATCATTTCGACTGGGATGATCTGGCGCGAGCGGCCGCAGGCATGTCGCTGTTCGCCACGCGCCGCCTGCTCGACCTGCGTCTTCCCACCGGCCGTCCCGGCACCGAGGGCGCTAAGGCGATCAACGAGTTCTGCGCCAATCCGCCGCCCGACGTGACCCTGCTGATCACGGCCATGGACTGGAGCAACAAGCACGAGGGTGCCTGGACCCGGAACCTCGATACGGCCGGTGCGCTGGTGGTGTTCAATGCGCCGCGCCCGAACGAATGGGCGTCGTGGATTGGTGCACGCCTGTCCTCGCGCGGGTTGTCCGCCACGCCGGATGCCGCGGCCCTGCTGGCCGAGCGCGTCGAGGGCAATCTGCTCGCCGCCGCGCAGGAAATCGACAAGCTGGTGGTGCTGCATGGCCAGGGCAAGATCGACGCGCAGGAGATGGAAAACCTCGTCGCCGACAGCGCCCGCTACGACGCCTTCAAACTCACCGACGCCGCCTTTGCCGGCGAAGGCGGCCGCGCGCTGCGTATCCTGGCGGGCCTGCATGCCGAGGGCGAGGAACTGATCGGCCTGATGGGCTGGCTGGTCAATCAGCTGCAACTCGCGCTGCGACTCGCCAATGCCCACGACTTCGCCGCGCAGGCACGCAGCGAACGCCTGTGGCCGGCGCGCGAACAACTGTTCCGCAAGGCACTGCGGCGTGCGCCGCGCGAACACTGGCTGCAATGCCTGGCACGCGCCGCGCGCATCGATCGCATGGCGAAGGGGCGTGAGCAAGGCGATGCCTGGCTGGAAGCCGAACGCCTGATCGCCGCCATCGCCGAACCGCGGGCTGCCGGCGCGCTCGCATGAAGCCGCTGGCCCTGTTCGGCGGCACCTTCGATCCCGTGCATCTGGGCCACCTCAGCGTGGCGTGGGAAGCATCCGAGCTGCTGGATGCCGAAGTGCGCCTGATGCCGACCCACGTGCCGCCGCATCGCCACGCTCCGACGGCATCGCCCGCGCAGCGTGTGGCCATGTTGAAGGCGGCGCTGCAAGGCCAGGACCGGCTCACCCTCGACACGCGCGAACTGCGCCGCGAAGGTCCGTCCTACACCATCCACACGTTGCGCGAGTTGCGCGAAGAACAGGGCGATCGCCCGCTGGTATTGCTGCTGGGCGCCGACGCATTCGCCAACCTGCCCAGCTGGCACAGCTGGCGCGAACTGTTCGAGCATGCCCATATCGGCGTACTCAACCGGCCCGGCATCGACGCGGCATGGTCGGTGGAACTGGCCGTGGAAATCCTCCCGCGGCGCGTGACCGATCCTGATGTGCTGCGGGAATTGCCCGCAGGCAAGGTGATCGAGCTGGCCGTGACGCCGCTGGAGATTTCCGCGACTCGGGTGCGTGAGCTGCTGGCGGAAGGACGCGATCCCCGTTATCTGCTTCCTTGCGGGCTGTTCGACGATCCCACGGTGCTCGCGCCGTATCGCGCTTAGCGAAAGCAGCTTTGCAATGAAAGCCCGATTGGGCTGGGCTGTTGTGGGAGCGCACTTGTGCGCGACAACCTAACGGAGCGATACCTTGACGCGCACGCGTCGCGCACAAGTGCGCTCCCACAGGCAGGCGCACACGTTCCCGCGGGCACTTGACCCTCTCCCCGGCGGGGAGAGGGAGAAGTGATGTGCACCGCTACGAGGTCCTCGGCACAAACCGCAACGCCACCGAGTTCATGCAATAACGCAGTCCCGTCGGCCGCGGGCCATCATCGAACACATGCCCCAGATGGCTGTCGCATCCCGCGCAACTCACCGCAATGCGCTCCCAGCCAAACGTCGTGTCGCGTATCTCGACCACATTCTGCTTCGCGATCGGCTGCCAGAAACTCGGCCAGCCGGTGCCCGAATCGAACTGCGTGGCCGCGTCGAACAACGCCGTATCGCACGCCGGGCAACGGTAAAGGCCGGGACCCGTTTTTTCATGCCGACCGCTGAAGGCGCGTTCGGTGCCGGCGCGGCGCATCACATAGTACGCATCGTCGCTGAGGCGCTCATGCCATTGCGCATCGTTGAGCACCAGCTTGGGCACATGGCATTGCCCCAGCTTGCGGCCGTCGTCGGCGAAGCAGATCAGCAAGACGTCGCCGCCCGTGGCGGGCGGCGTGGCCGCCATCGCGGTGCCGCTGAGCGGGCCGTTCTTCAACAGCGTGGGTAGTGCAAAGCCTCCG
The DNA here is from genome assembly GCF_049913195.1 of Dyella kyungheensis. Taxonomy (GTDB): domain Bacteria; phylum Pseudomonadota; class Gammaproteobacteria; order Xanthomonadales; family Rhodanobacteraceae; genus Dyella; species Dyella kyungheensis. The sequence goes on from NZ_CP183983.1 coordinate 1,428,286, forward strand.
ATGGCAGCCAAAGCTCCTCCTGTCAGCGCTGCGCGCAGAAAGCGGCGACGCTCCAGTTTCACGATGTCCTGCGTGCGGGACATGGGAACCTCCATGAGGTTGGGAAATCAGCCGAACGTGAAGGCGTACGCCTGCACGCCGGGGTCGAGGAAGGTGATCTCGAACGTCCGCTCGCCGGTGCCATTGGCCTGGCGAACCAGTTGATAGAGACGTTGCGAAGTCACCGTGCCGTTGCCGTCGGCATCGGTATCCATGCCGTGATCGTTGCCTGGCGCCTTGCCGTCGATGGTGACGCGGAAGCGCACCGGCTTGTCGTCATGCAACGGTCCCAGCACCAGATGCAGGTCGCGTCCACGGAAGCGGTAGACGATGCTGCCGTTGGCGGCATCGAGGCGCGCGCTCTCGTCGCGCACCGTCCAGCGGCCATTCAACGCCCACTGATTGGTCATCAGGGATGCGGGTGCGTGGTAACTCCATGCATCGTCGTGCGCCACCTGGCCGCCCGCGAAATTCTCGGCACGTGCGTAACCGACATACGTCTCCGGCGAGCGCATGGCATCGCCCGAACCTGCTGCCTCAGCGCCTTGTGCGCCAGGCTGCACGTAGCCGCCCGGCAGGTTTTTCTGGCCGGCTTCGGTGAGCAACTGGCGGATCACGTCCTCGCTCTGCGCATACTCGCCTTCGCCGAAATGATGGTGACGGATCCGGCCCTGCGGATCGATGAAGTAATGCGCCGGCCAGTACTCGTTGTTGAAGCCTTTCCAGATCGCATAGTTGTTGTCGAGCGCGACCGGGTAATCGACGCCCAGGTCCTTGATCGCCTTGCCGACGTTCTGAGGATCCTTCTCGAAGGCGAACTCGGGTGCGTGCACGCCGATCACCACCAGGCCGTGATCCTTGTACTTATCGGCCCATGCATGCACATATGGCAAAGCACGAATGCAGTTGATGCAGGAGTACGTCCAGAAATCGACCAGCACCACCTTGCCGCGCAACGATTGCACCGACAGCGGCGGGCTGTTGAACCATTGCGTGGCGCCTTCCAGCGAAGGCAGCTCGCCCTCCACCGGCAACGGTTCGCCTTGCTTGACGACGGGTGCCGGCGGTGGCGCGGGACGGGCGGCGTCGATCAATTTCTGCTCGAGGCCACCGGTACTGGCCAGGGAGACGCGTGTCAGCAAGCCGGTATCCAGGCCCAACGCAATCGCCGCGACACCGGCCAGCACCAACACGCCCAAGGCGCGGCGCACCCATTCGCCGGCGCCCAGAGAGCGCTTCATCAGCGAAAACACGCGGCCGCCGATGATCAGCGCCAACGCCAAGGACGTGGCGGCACCGGCAGCGTAGGTAAGCAGCAGCAACGAGGTTTGCAGGCTGGCGCCGTTCAAGGCCGCGCCGGTCAGCAGGAGTCCAAGGATCGGGCCGGCACACGGCGCCCAGAGCAAGCCGGTGGCCACGCCCAGGCCGGCAGCGGACCAGACCGAATCGTGTTCGTCGGAGTGCTGCGAGAGTGTGTTGCCCAGCGCCACGAATGGGCGGCTGATCCACTCGGCCAGTCGCGTCGACAACAGCGTCAAACCCAGCACCGCCAACACCACCATGGCGATGACGCGCCCGTACTGGTTGGCCTGAATTGCCCAGCTACCGCCCACCGCTGCCAGCGTGGCGACCAACGCGAAAGTGAGCGCCATGCCCAGCAGCATCGGCAGGCCGTTGCGGGCAAACGGGCGATCGGCCCTGGCGAACACGAACGGCAGCACCGGCAGGATGCACGGGCTGAGGATGGTCAGTACGCCGCCAAGATAGGCGAGGATCAACACGAGCATGGTGCGGAGGTCCGTGGGGTGTCACCGGATCATTCGTCCCGGCTACGTCTCAGGTTACATGCGCCCCAACGGAAAAGGCCCGGCACAGGGCCGGGCCTCGTGGCTTGCGGTGAGGCGACGATCAGAAGCTGGCGCGGACGCCCACGCTATAGGTCTGGGTGCTGTCGTTGTTCACGCGCACACCGCCGTGCAGCGCCCAGGTCTTGTCGAAGCTGTAGACCAGGCCGAAGGTGCCGTACACGTTGCCCATCACGCCTTCATCGCCGTTGCTGTAGCCGATATAGGCGTTGGCGGTGAGGTTGTCGGTGACGCGGCCCATCACGCCGGTATTGACCGACCAGATGTTGGCGGCGTCGCGGTAGCGCTCGCAGCCCCAGCCATCGAAGCAGCCGCGCAGGCTATAGCGATCATGCGTGTAGGCAACCTGCGTCACCCAGTCGGCGCGGCTGCCGATGCTGGCGGCGTAACCGAAGCCCAGCGACCAGGGACGGTCCTTGCCGCTGACGTGAAGGCCATCGTGGTCGCCGAGCTGGCGGTCGATGTAGCCCTTGTCGAGGCTGGTGTCGGTATAGCTGCCGAATACATGGAAATTATTGGCAAACTGATACGAACCGCTCAGCGACGCGCCATCGGCGTAAGCGCCATGTCCCGACTGGCTCACATTGACGTAATCCAGCTGCACATAGGTGTAGCCGATGCCGTTGCTGTCGGTGGCCTGGGCAGCGATAGGAGCGATGAAAGCGGCAAGCGCCATCGCCAGCAAGGTCTTCTTCATGCGGGTCTTCCTTGGGATTGAAAAGCGAACGGTCTGTGGGGTGCAGACTCGGCGCGCATTAGGCCAGCAGCGGGCAGGCGCGCACCATCGGAAGCCTCTGAAAAGGCTGGTGACCGTGCAATTCAGGGAACCTCTACGTCGTATCGGGGAAGGGGCGGATAGCGCCCCGGAGGTAACCGGGGTCGGCTTCGGGTCGAATAGGTCAAGAGGATCTGTGACGCCCGGATATGACTGCCACCTTGACCGCACCCCGCACGATAGGTCTAGATATCGTCCTTTCCCGCTGGGCTAGGACCGATTCCATCGTGAGCGATGCTGCAGCCCCCGACGGCGACACGCAGGAGCGCCAGCGCGCCGCGTGGATGGCTGCGGCGCAAGGCGGCGATCGTCGGGCCTATGAACGGGTGCTGGCCGCTTCCGTGCCGCTGATCCGCGCTGCCGCGCGACGTCAGGGCGTGGTGGTGGACCAACTGGACGACGTGGTGCAGGAAACCCTGCTCACCGTGCACCGGGTACGCCATACCTACGATCCGTCGCGCTCGTATGACGCATGGTTGTCGGCGCTGGCATCGCGGCGCGCCATCGACGCGCTGCGCAGCCAGGGGCGCCGCGGCAGCCGCGAGGTCCACGACGAGCTGGCCTATGACACGCATGCGGACGCGGACGACGCCACGGCGGCCGCGGAGCGCGAGCAAGAGGCGGGCCGCCTGCGCGAGGCCATCGCCTCGCTGCCGCCGGGCCAGCGCGAAGCCATCGAACAGCTCGGCCTGAAAGAGCGTTCGCTGGCCGAGGTATCCGCCGAAACAGGGCGCCAGACCGGTGCGCTGAAGGTCAACCTGCATCGCGCACTAAAGGCACTGCGCGCGCGTTTTCACGGAGAACCCTGAGCATCATGGCCGAACCCCGACTCCCCGAGTCACTGATCCAGTCGCTGGGCGAACAGCTCACGCCGGTGCGGCGACTGCCGCCCGCGTGGTTGCGCACGCTCGGCTGGCTGCTGGCAGTGGCGGTGATCGCGGCCGGCCTGCTGATGCACTACGGCGCCGGCCCGATGATGCATCGCTGGAGCGCGGCCCCCGATATCGCCATCGCCGGCGTGGGTGCGGTGATCACGGCGGTCAGTGCCGCCTGGGCAGCCTTCACCCTGGGTGTGCCGGGACGTTCCTGGCGCTGGGTCTGGCTGCCGTTGCCCAGCCTGTTGCTATGGGTAGGTGCCAGCGGGCTGGGTTGCATGCGCGACTGGCTGGGGCCGACCGCCCACATCGCCAAATTCAACGAGGCCAGCGATTGCCTGATCTTCATCATCAGCCTCTCGGTGCCCTTGTCGGCGCTGTTGATCTGGCTGCTGCGCCGCGCCTGTCCGCTGCGTCCGGTGCTGGCGGCGATCATGATCGGCCTGGCGTCGGCGGCGGCTTCCGCGGCCTTGCTCGAGATCTGCCACGCCTTTGCCGTAGCGGCCACCGATCTGCTCACCCACGCGATGGCCGTCGCCATCGTGGTGCTGGTCAATGCCGTCATGGGCGGCCGCCTGCTGCAGCCTGCATTGAAATAAAAGCAGCGTTTGAGGCATCCGCTCCAAGGTGCGTGATCCCCTGAAAACAGGCTGCTGCGTCGCAGCAGCCGTGTGTTGCGTCAAGGCGCTGGCGGGTGCCGCGCAGGCAGGCGATCGACGACTGCCACAGCGAGAAGCAGGCGGATGCATCGCGCCGCCTCGCACCATCGCATGCACCGCAACAATCGCAATTTATTGCTGCCGCGCAGCCCGTATTGCAACTGAATGGCCGTCATTGCGTGAGACAACCAAGGGCCATGCATGGGTATAGGCTGCGCAGCGGAAGGACCGGCAATGATTATCTTCGCCGCCGGTTTGCCGTCGTCGTTCGGCAAGGACGATCACGGTTGTTGCATGGAAGTGCGGCCCCACCGCACGGTTACCTCACCGCTTCTGGAGACACCTACCCATGAAAGTTTCCCGTTACGCCGTACTCGCCTTCGCGACCGCCACCGTGTTCGGCCTGGCCATGTCGCCGGTCATGGCACAGAACAGCGCGCCGCAGTCGACCCCGCCGCAGTCGAGCCAGGATGCGATGAAGTCCAGCTCGGACGCGATGAAGTCCAGCAGCGACTCGATGAAGAGCGATTCGATGAAGAGCGACTCGATGAGCAGCGACGCCATGAAGAGCGATCCCAGCCAGACGCATCACAAGAAGCAGCACAACAAGAAGAGCGGCGCGCCCGCCTCGTCGTCCAGCGCCGGTCACTGATACCGACGCGCGGAGAAGTGAGGCTCTTCCCGCGAGGGGAGAGCCTCTTTTTTTCCATGGACCGGGCCGCAGCGATTGCTGTCACGGAAGGCATTTGTTGCCGTTCAGGGCGAGGCGAGCGGGCGTTCTTAAAAGCGACGCTGGCCGTCGCCAGCCCCGCCAGGGAGGCGCCCGCGGTCCAGGCGGTTCGACCGGTTGACATGGGCTTCAAACTGGTCCGGTATACTGCGGGTGCGCCATCCCGCGCGTCGATCCCGCATCGAGGCAAAAGCACTTGAGTCAGACTGCCAAGCGCAGCACCAAATCCGCCACCACGGCGGTCGTTCGTCAGCAAGTCATCAACGCGCTGGACGAATTGAAGGCCAAGGACATTCGTGAAATCGACGTCCGCGGCAAGACCTCCATCGCCGATCTGCTGGTCATCGCTTCCGGCACCTCCGCGCGCCACGTCAAATCCATCGCCGACGAAGTCGTCAAGTTCGCCAAGCAGGCGGGCGTGATGCCGCTCGGCGTGGAAGGCGAGCGCGAAGCCGAATGGGTACTGGTGGACCTGGGTGACGTGATCGTTCACGTCATGCTGCCGCGCATTCGCGAGTTCTATGGCCTGGAAAGGCTGTGGACCGTGGGTGATCGCGAAGTAGACACCGAAGTCGCCAACGCGGGCTGATGGCCTGCGCGCTGGCGGCGAATGCCGCGCTCCGTTCCACGGGCGCGGCTTCCCCCTTGTTTCCCCGATTTTTGGATCGTGATTCATGCGCGCCCGCCTGATCGCCGTCGGTGAACGCATGCCTGCGTGGGTAGCCGAAGGCTTTGCCGAATACCGCAAGCGACTATCGCACGAGCTTCCGCTGGAATTGATCGAGCTCAAGCCCGGCACTCGCGGCAAGGGGCGCGATGATGCGCGCGCGATCCAGGATGAAGGCGCTGCGATGCTGGCTGCGTTGCCGCGCGACATCCACGTGGTTGCGCTCGATGGGCGCGGCAAGACCTGGTCCAGCGAAGAGCTCGCCGCGCAGCTGGCCAAATGGCGCATGTCCGGACGCGATATCGCGTTTCTCATCGGCGGTCCCGACGGCCACGCGCCTGAGGTGTTGCAGCGGGCCGATCAATCGTGGTCGCTGGGGCCGCTGACGCTGCCGCACATGCTGGTGCGGCTGGTGCTGGCCGAACAGCTCTATCGCGCCACCACCTTGCTGGCGGGACACCCGTACCACCGCGCTTAAGCCGTGGCTTCATCCGCCAACGGCGAGGGCGTCGTCCGATGTGCCGCCCGAGCGTTTTTTCCCTCGAAAGTGGTCATAGGCGCGCCTGGGACGCCCACGCATACTGGCTTCAACACGCCATTGCGAGGATCCGCGCATGTCCGTCCCGGTACGCCAGGCCACCATTCACGACCTCGACCGGATCGCGCCGCTGTTCGACGCGTACCGGGTGTTCTATGGCCAGCCGACGGATATCCCGCGCGCCACGCAATTCCTGCGCGAACGCTTTGCGCATCACGACTCGGTGGTGCTGCTGGCGACGGATGAGGAGGGCGCGGGGGCGGGATTCGTGCAGCTGTATCCGATCTTTTCCTCGGTGCGCACGGCACGCATTTACCTGCTCAATGATCTTTTTGTCGCAGCGGGCATGCGCCGACGCGGTGTGGCTGCGACCTTGATGCGCGAAGCGGTGGACTTCGCGCGTGCGGTGGGCGCATCGGGCATGACCCTCGCCACGGCGCACACCAACGCGCCCGCGCAGCGTTTGTACGAGTCGTTGGGGTGGACGCGCGATGACGAATTTCGCGAGTACACCATTCGGTTCTGAGTTGCTCCGATTCTGAAAACATCGACCATCGTCGGGCTTGCCAGGAGTTCGAGGTTTCCGCGCGCTACCATCTGATGCTTGCCGTGCAGGAGATATCACATGGACAAGCGCATTCGTCATGCAGGACTGGCCGCCAAGGTGACCACGGCGGCCCACGCCGCCGAGCGGATCGATCACGGCATGACCATCGGCATGAGCGGTTTCACCGGCGCGGGTTATCCGAAGGCCGTGCCGCAGGCGCTGGCCGCGCGCATGGTGGCGACGCACGAGCGTGGCGAGCCGTTTCGCGTGCGCATGCTGACGGGCGCTTCCACGGCGCCGGAACTCGATGGCGCGCTGGCGCGTGCCGACGGCATCGATCTGCGCCTGCCGTACCAATCCGATCCGGAACTGCGTGCGCGCATCAATCGCGGCGAGATGGATTATCTGGACGTCCATCTCAGCCATGTCGCCCAGTACGCGTGGTTCGGTTTCTTCGGCAAGGTCGATCTGGCGGTGATCGAGGCGGCGGCGATCATGCCCGACGGCAGCCTGCTGGCCTCGTCATCGGTGGGCAACAACAAGACCTGGCTCGATCTGGCGGACAAGGTGATCGTCGAGGTCAACCACTGGCAGCCGCTCGAACTGGACGGCATGCACGACATCTACTACGGCACTGCCTTGCCGCCGAATCGCCGGCCGATTCCGTTGCTCAAGCCGGACGACCGCATCGGCGAGAAATATCTTCGACTCGACCCCGACAAGGTCATCGCGGTGGTGGAGACGAACGCGCCCGACCGCAACAGCGCGTTCGCGCCGCTGGACGATTGCTCGCGCCAGATCGCCGGTCACCTGATCGATTTCTTTCGCCACGAAATCGCCAAGGGTCGTCTGTTGCCGCAATTGCTGCCGCTGCAATCGGGCGTCGGCAATATCGCCAATGCCGTGCTGGCGGGTTTGCGCGACGGCGGCTTCCGCGAACTGAGCGCATACACCGAAGTGATCCAGGACGGCATGCTCGATCTGCTGCAGGACGAGGTGCTGTCGGTGGCATCCGCCACGTCGTTCTCGCTGAGCCCTGCCGGCATCGAGCGCTTCCTCGCCAACATCGACTTCTTCCGCCAACGCATCATCCTGCGCACGCAGGAGATCTCCAATCATCCGGAACTGGTGCGACGCCTGGGCTGCATTGCGATGAACGGCATGGTGGAGGCGGATCTCTACGGCAACATCAATTCCACCCACGTGGCCGGCACCAGCATCATCAACGGCGTCGGCGGTTCGGGTGATTTCGCGCGCAACGGCTTCCTGTCGTGCTTCCTCACCCCGAGCACGGCCAAGAACGGTGCGGTGTCGTGCATCGTGCCGATGGTGAGCCATGTCGACCACACTGAGCATGATGTTTCCGTGATCGTCACCGAGCAGGGGCTGGCCGATCTGCGCGGCCTGTCGCCGCGGCAGCGTGCCAAGGTGGTGATCGAACGCTGCGCGCATCCGGGCTACCGCCCGATGTTGCAGGATTATTTCGACCGCGCCATGCAGCACAGCCGCGGCAAGCACACGCCGCATCTGTTGCAGGAGGCACTTTCCTGGCACCAGCGTTTCCTCGACAGCGGCGATATGAGACCTTAGGCGTTCTTGTCGCCACTGGAGCTGCTTCAATGCTCTATCTCGCTTCCCAATCGCCGCGCCGTCGTCAGTTGCTCGAGCAGATCGGCGTCACCTTCCGCATTGTCGACGTCGACGTTCCCGAACACCGCACGCTGGGCGAGTCGCCGCGCGACTACGTGAGCCGCGTGGCGCGCGAAAAGGCCCGCGCCGGCCTGGCCGTTTTGGAAGAACACGGCGCGGCCGTGCTGGGTGCCGACACCGAAGTGGTGCTCGATGACGAAGTCTTCGGCAAGCCCGACGATGCCGAGGACGCTGCCGTGATGCTGCGTCGCTTGTCGGGGCGCGTGCATGAGGTGATTTCCACCGTGTGGCTGGTGACGCGTTCGGGCGAATGGTCCGATACCAGCCTGTCGCGCGTGACCATGCCGACCCTGGACAACGCCACCATCACCGCCTACATCGCCACCGGCGAGCCCTTCGGCAAGGCCGGTGCCTACGGCATCCAGGGTCATGGCGCCAAGCTGATCGAACATCTGGATGGCAGCCATTCCGGCGTCATGGGCATGCCGATTTACGAGACGGCGCGCCTGCTGCGTTCGCACGGGTTGATCGGCGCCTGATCGACGCCGGCGACCGCTATTGGCTCATCACGAACCACGACACCACCGCCAGCAGGTTGTTCATGCCGTGCGCCACCACGGCCGGCCAGATCGAGCCCGATTGCACGCGCAGCCAACCCAGGATGAGGCCGAGCAGCGCAAGATTGGGCAAGGCATACCAGAGGAACGACAAGTCAGGCAGGTGCACGCAGGCGAACAGCAGGGCGGACAGCACGATGGCCACGCCATTGCCGGTGTAGCGCGCCACGGCCGACAACAACACGCCGCGAAACAGCAGTTCTTCCACCACCGGCCCGATGCTGACTACCAGCAGTGCCAACGGCAGGCGCAACGCCAGCGAGGTATGGGCACCCAGCTGCTTGATGTCCTGGCTGACCTCATGGCCTTGCGCCAGCCACTGCGTAAGCACTCCGCCGACGATCGGCATCATCACGCCCGCGGCGAGCGCCGCTACGTAAAAAGTGGGATGTGGAGAAGAAGTGAAGCCCAGTCCGGGCGGATCGCCGACGGCCCATTGCTGCGGCCACCAGCGGCGGCCCAGATGCACCACCACCGCGGCTGAAATCAGCAACGTGATCATCACGGCCGCGGCCGTCATGTCCGATTGGCCCAGCCAATGGCGGCCCAGCGGGATGATGTCGCCCGGTGCGCCACCCTCGCGCAGCGCGACGATGACCCCGGCGCCCAGCGCGAGCGCGCTGCCCACGGCAAGCTGCAGGGCGAAATACAGGGCGATCAGGGCGATGGCATGGCCCAGGGCTGGCGCGCGCGATGCGGGGTGTGGCGGCGAAACGGGTGGATCGGTCAGGCGGTTCGCATCCATCGAAGACATTCCAGGGCGCACGCGCGCAGTAGTTGCGTCAGCAGGTTTCGCGCTCACCGGCTGACAGGGTCACGCTAGACCCTGCTGCGGCGTGTGCCAATCCTGTCCTTTGGCACGGTTCGCCGGCCGCCTGTCATCGTCTTCGCCACGCTGCCTTGTATAGTGGCGGGACGTTCCAAGGAGGAAATCGGCGCTCAGGCGCCAGCCCATGTTTGCATTCGACTGGCTGTCCGACCCGACTGCCTGGGCAGGTCTACTCACCCTCGTGGTGCTGGAGATCGTGCTCGGCATCGACAATCTCGTCTTCATCGCGATCCTCGCCGACAAGCTGCAGTCGAAGGAGCGCGACAAGGCCCGCGTGCTTGGCCTCCTGCTGGCCCTGATCATGCGACTCGCGCTGCTGGGCGCGATGTCGTGGCTGGTCAAACTCACCACGCCCATCCTTCAACTCGGCGCGATCTCGCTCTCGTGGCGCGACATCATCCTGCTGCTGGGCGGCGCGTTCCTGCTGTTCAAGGCCACCATCGAGCTGCATGAGCGGCTGGAGGCCAGCGACCACGACGAAGCGGCCAAGCGGACGCACGCGCGGTTCTGGCTGGTGGTGGCGCAGATCGTGGCACTCGATGCGGTGTTCTCGCTCGATTCGGTGATCACCGCCGTGGGCATGGTCGATCACCTGTCGGTGATGATGATCGCCGTGGTGGCGGCGATGATCCTGATGATCAGCGCCAGCAAGCCGCTCACCAGTTTCGTCAATTCGCGACCGACGGTGGTGATCCTGTGCCTGTCGTTCCTGTTGATGATCGGTTTCAGCCTGGTCGCGGAAGGCTTCGGTTTTCATATTCCGAAGGGCTATCTGTACGCGGCGATCGGCTTCTCCATCCTGATCGAAGTGTTCAACCAGACCATGCGCCGCAACCGCCAGCGCAGCCTGCTGGGCAGCGCGCGCACGATGCGCGACCGCACCGCCCTGGCCGTGCTGAATCTGCTGGGCGCAGGCGGCGACGATGAAGACGCCACGCCCAAAACTACGGCGGCCAACCCCGAGGGCAGCGTCGCCGTGTTCGGCAAGGACGAACTGGCGATGGTGCAGGGCGTGCTGGATCTGGCGCACCGGCCGGTGCGTTCGATCATGACGCCGCGCCCGGAAATCAACTGGATCGATCCGCGCGAGAACGCCGAACAGCTTCGCGCCGAAGTCACCGCGTCCAGCCACGCGTGGCTGCCCGTAGCGGGCGACGATCTCGATCAACTGGTCGGCGTGGCGTCCTCGCGCGACCTGTTGGCTAGCCTGCTGGAACACGGCCAGATCGATGTGGAACAGGTCGTGCGCAAACCGCTCACGGTGCTCGAATCGCTGAGCGTGTTGCGCCTGATCGAGGAATTCCGCCGCTCGCCGCTGCAGGTCGCCTTGGTGGTGGACGAGTACGGCAGCGTGCTCGGCCTGGTCACACCCACCGACGTGCTCGAAGTGATCGCCGGCGAATTTCCCGACGACAGCAGCGGCGATCCCGCCGCCGTGCAGGAAACCGACGGTACCTGGGTGCTGGATGCCAGCCTGGATCTGCGCCGCGTCGAACACCTGCTGGGTTTGAAGCTCACCGGCGACGACAGTTTCTCCACGCTCGCCGGCTACGTGCTGCAACAGCTGGGACGTCTGCCCAGCGTGGGCGATACGTTCAGCAGCGAAGGCCTGCATTTCGAAGTGGTGGGCATGGATGGCGCGCGCATCGAGCGCCTCAAGGTGGCTTCGGTGGAATGAGGTGAGGCCAGTCCGCACAGGGTGCGCTCCCACAGGCACGGCAGTTGTGGGAGCGCAGCCTGTGCGTGACTGGATTTGCCTCAACCTATCATCACCGCGCGCACCAGGCCGATCACGCCCAATACCAGCATCACCGCCCAGGCCGCGGACGAAAGCAGAAAGCCGCCGCTGCGTTTGGCCGCCTCTTTCAGATAAGCCACCGCGTACCACACCCGGCCGACCACCCAGACCAGGCCAGCCACGCTGGCCCATAGCGGGTAGCCATACTGGACGGCCAGCCACAGCGTGGGCAGGAAGATCACCGTAGCTTCGAGGGTGTTCATCTGCACCCGCCACGCGCGCTCGAACGCCGCATGGCCGCTGATCGCCGGCGCCTGGATGCCGTATTTGCCGCGCGCATGGCCGGTCGCCCAGAGGGTGCCGACTTGCAGCAGGACGGTGAGCAGTACGACGACGGCAGGCAGGTGCTGGATCATGAGGGGCGTCTCGGAGAAAGGTCGCCCACTGTAGCCATCGCGTGCCAATGGCGGGAGAGGGCGCGAGGCGCTATCGTCATGCGACCCCAAGGACTTGCGAGGGCCCTCCTATGGATTGGCAGAAAGGCGAACGCAGCCAGAACGTCGAAGTCGATTCCGGCGGTGGCGGTGGCGGACCCCGCTTCGGCGGCGGTCGCGGCATGGGCATTGGCGGCATCGTGGTGCTGGCCATCCTGGGCCTGGTGTTCTTCAAGGATCCCACCGCGTTGCTGGGCCAGGCCGATAGCGGCGGCCAGCAGGTGGCCGCGCCCAGCGGCCAGCCCGCACAGGTCGATCCGCAGACCAAGGACTTCGTCAGCGCCATCCTCGGTTCGACCGAGAAGACCTGGGGCGACATCTTTGCGGCGCATGGCCGCCAGTACGTCGATCCCAAGTTGGACCTGTTCAGCGGCGGCGTGAATACAGCCTGCGGCGCGGCATCGACCGCGGTGGGTCCGTTCTATTGTCCGGGCGACCAGCGGGTCTACCTGGATGTGTCGTTCTTCCGTGAGTTGGAAAGCCGTTTCCATGCTTCCGGCGATTTCGCCCGGGCGTACGTGATCGCCCATGAAGTGGGTCACCACGTGCAGAACCTGCTGGGCGTGTTCGACCAGGTCGAGCAGGCACGTCGACGCGGCGCGCGCATGGAAGGGGCCGACGGCCTGTCCGTGCGGCAGGAATTGCAGGCCGACTGCTTCGCCGGCGTGTGGGCCAACCACAGCCAGCAGCGCCTGCAATGGCTGCAGCCGGGCGACATCGAATCGGCGCTCAACGCGGCCAGCAAGATCGGCGACGATGCGCTCCAGCAGCAGGCGCAGGGCAGGGTGGTGCCGGACTCGTTCACGCATGGCACCTCGGCGCAGCGAGTGAAGTGGTTCCGCGCGGGCTTCGACAGCGGCGAGATCGGCAGCTGCAATACTTTCGCGGGTACGCCGTAAAAGCGAGGCTGCCAGGTTCACCTCAAAGTTTCCTATCCCTCACCGTCATTCCGGCCTGTGCCGGAATGACGAGCAAAGCATCGAAGGCCCGCCATGCGGGCCTTCGGCGTTCTAGAATGCGCGTCTGACGCCTCGGGGGGCGTACGTCGAACGATCTGCATGCTGCATCCCTGCCTGAGTTGCGGTGCCTGTTGCGCCTTTTTCCGCGTGGCCTTTCATTGGTCAGAGGCGGATGCGTCGCTGGGCGGAGTAGTGCCGCCCGAACTCACCGACACGCTCGATCCGCATCGCCTGGTGATGCGCGGCACGCAGGCCTCGCGGCCGCGCTGTGTCGCCTTGCAGGGCGTGGTGGGCGAAGCGGCGCATTGCGGCATCTACGAGCAGCGGCCGTCGGTGTGCCGCGAAGTGGAGCCGTCATGGGAGTTCGGCCGTCCCAGTGCGCAGTGCGACAAGGCGCGGCTGGGACACGGCTTGCCTGCACTGACCCCGGCGGACTGGCCGGCGGCGGATCAGCGCGACATCAGCGGATTGGCCTCGTTCTGAAAGGCCAGCGCGAACTGCTTGAGGTCGGCTTCGTTGACGTCGGAAATGACCACGTAATGCATGCCGTCGCCGGTCCAGCGGATCACCGTGTAGCCGTGTTCCTGCGTCGTCGCCTGGGGCACTGAGCCGCCTTCCGCGGGCCATTGGAACAGGTTGATCACGTGCAGGCGGCGCTTGTAGACCAGCGCGGCCACGCTGTGTCCTTCCAGCGCATCCAGGCGGCCGCCCACCAGCGGGAATCCTTCGCCGGCCAGGTCTTTCACGCGCGGCGAGAAATCGAGCTTGCCCTCGAACCACGGCTTCACCGTGTGCTGGTCGGTCGAGACCACATCCATCAGGTGCTCGCCCTGCAGCGAACGGACATGGCCGGAAATCGCCTGGGCCACGATCGCGTCGCCAGTCCCGCGCGTCGGCATCCAGTGCAGCCACGCAGGCACGGAAAGCAGCACCGCGGCGGCGAAGCCGGCCGCCGCTGCCCAGGCCACCGGCGCGCGGCGTCGCACCGGCAGCGGCACCACCGTGGATGCCGCCGGCGGCGTGGTCCACTGGGCGCGCAACGCATCGGGCGCGCGGCGATAAAGCGTGGGTTCGGACAAGGCCTTCTGCATGATGGCGTAGGTCTCGTAGCGCGCCTTGCAGGCGCTGCATTCGCTGAGATGGCGAGCCATGGCGGCGCTGTCGGCTGCATCCAGCTCGTCGTCGAGATAGGCATGCAAAAGCAGCCCGGCGTCATCGCACATCATGACGACGTACCTCCTTGGGCCGGCAGGTGAGTTCGTCCCGCAAGCGTTCGCGGGCACGTGCAAGACGGGACATCACCGTGCCGATCTTCTGTTCGGTGATGGCCGCGATTTCCTTGTATGAGCATTCTTCGAGTTCGCGCAATACCAGCACTTCGCGCAGCGGCGGCGGCAATTTTTCCAGCGCCGCCTGCAGGGCGCCCACGTCGACGGCGAGCAGGGTGAGGGTTTCGGGCGACGGGCCGTCGTCCACCAGCGGATGCTTCACGTCGTCCAGTTCGTCGTGCAGGGCGTCGTGCGGTGCGTGGCTGCGCAGCGTGTAGAACGTGTTGCGCACGATCGCCAGCAGCCACACGCGTACGTCGCCGCCATGGAAGCTGTCGAAGTAACGCAGCGCGCGCAGCATGGCTTCCTGCACCACGTCCTGCGCATCGGCCGGGTTGCGTGCAAGCCAATGCGCAAGGTTGTGGGCCGCATCGAGATACGGCACCACCTGCGCCTCGAAGCGGACGCTTCGGGCGGCATCGGTTCCTCTTGGACTGGCGTTCGGCTCGGTCGGCATGAGAGGGAATACCTTCGGTCGGGCCACTTTATTCCATCGCGATTTTTGGCGCCCGTGCCGGGAATAGACCCGGTCATGGCCGGGTATTGGGGTAAGGGCCGTGGGCAAGGTGCCTGCCGCCATTACCGGAGATTCGACCATGCAAGACATCGAAGACCGCGATACCGAAGGCCGCCGCCATTTCCTCAAATGCATGGCCTGGGCGGGCACCGGCACGTTGTGGCTGATGCACGGCGGCGTGCTGAAAGCCCAGCCGTTGACGACCCAGGGGGCCACCGCTGTCACCGACGCCACCTTCAGCTTCGTGCAGATCAGCGACTCGCATATCGGCTTCCACAAGGCGCCGAACATGGACGTGGCCGGCACGCTGCGCCAGTCGCTGGCGATGATCAACGCGCAGAAGAAGGAGCCCGATTTCGTCCTGCATACAGGCGACCTTACGCATCTGTCGCGACCGGAGGAATTCGACGCGCTGTCCGGCATCATGCAGGACGCGCGCATGGCCAAGGTGTTCTACGTGCCCGGCGAACACGACGTGATCGGCGACAACGGCGCCGAATTCTTCCGCCGTTTCGGCGAACGCCAACAGAGTGGCGGCTGGTACAGCTTCGACCACCATGGCGTGCATTTCGTTGGACTCGTCAATGTGCTGAATCTGAAAGCCGGTGGCCTGGGTTCGCTCGGCGCCGATCAACTGGCCTGGCTGAAGAAGGATCTCGCCGGACTTTCAGCGGACACGCCGCTGGTGGTGTTCGCGCACATGCCGCTGTGGCCGCTGTATCCCGATTGGGGCTGGGGCACGGACGACAGCAACGAAGCGGTGAGTTATCTGCGCCGCTTCGGTTCGGTGAGCGTGCTCAACGGGCACATCCATCAGATCCAGCAGAAAGTGGAGGGCAACATCACCTTCTACACCGCGCGCTCCACCGCCTATCCGCAACCTGCACCCGGTGCGGCGTCGGCGCCGGGACCGCTGAAGGACGTGGCGCCGAACGACCTGCATCGTTATCTGGGCATCCGCGACATACGCCACGTGCAGGGCAGCCACGCACTCGCCGTGACCGAAGAGGTGATGGTATGAACGTGATGAGCTGGATGCTGGTGGTGATCTCCGCGCTGGTGCTGTCCACGGCAGCGCTTTCGCCGGTGATGGCGGCGAATGCCGCGATGGCGACGCCGGCCAAACCGATCGCAGTGGATATCCGGGACTTCACCTTCGCCCCGAAGACCTTGACCGTGTCTGCCGGCACCCGCGTGGTATGGACCAATCGCGACGAGGAACCGCACGTCGTGGTCAGTGCAGGCAATCAGTTTTCGCCCTCACGCGCGCTCGATACCAGCGACAGCTACGCGGTGACGTTCGATCACGCCGGGACCTACACGTACTACTGCGCGATGCATCCGATGATGGTGGGCACCGTCATCGTGAAGTGAGCGCGTTGTCGAAGCGGTAGATATCCATCGCGAGCAAGCCGTATTCGATGCCGGCATCGATGCGCTGGGCGTGCGCGCTTTCACCGGCCGCACCCAGCGCCACGAACAGCGGCAGCAGGTGTTCGTCGGTGGGATGCGCACGCTCGGCAAACGGTGCCTGTCGACGATAGTCGAGCAGGGCGGCGACATCGCCTTCGGAGAGTTTCTGCTCGATCCACTCGATGAACGGACGCACGTACGGCGCTTCGCGTTCCTCGCTGTAACCCGCGCGGAAATCGTGCAGATTGTGCGTGATGCTGCCCGACCCGATCACCAGCACGCCGTCGTCACGCAGCGGCGCCAACGCACGGCCCACGGCGTACTGATGAGCCGGCCCCAGTTGCGGCTGGATGGACAAGGGAACGACAGGGATGTCGGCCTCGGGATAGAGCAGCCGCAGCGGCACCCAGGCGCCGTGGTCCAGGCCCTGGGTCGGATCGAGCGCAGTGGGCAGTCCAGCCTTGTCCAACAGTTCGGTCACCCGCGCGGCCAGTGCAGGCTCGCCCTTCGCCGGATACTGGATATCGAACAGCGCCTGCGGAAAACCGTAGAAATCGTGGATGGTCTCCGGACGCGTTGCGCCACCCACGTGCGGCTGGCGCGCGAGCCAATGGGCGGTGGCAATCACGATGGCCCTGGGTCGCGGCAGTTCACGCGCGAGCTCGGCCAGCCGTTCGCCCACGAGACGAGGCTGGATCGCGGTCATGGGCGAACCGTGGGAGATGTATAGGCTGGGAAGGGGACTCATGGTGGCGTACCTCTGGGGACCACCTTAGGGTAGGGATTTCGCGGGCGATTGCAGCGGGTGCTGGGTGAACGATGCGTCGCTGGGATGGAACGATGGTTGGGGTGGTCATTCCGGCGCGAGCCGGAGGCGCTTTTCAACAGCCGAATGACTGGTCACCGGTAGCGGTGCGCTGCGATTGCCGCGTTCCCGCGACCGGGCCGCTTACGCAGCGGGCGTTTCGATCGGCTGCCGCCGCTCGAGTTACTTTTCTTTGCTGGTCCACGCATGCGCAGGAGCGCATGCGAACGGCGAAGCCGGCCCGAAGGGCGGAGGGCAGGATGCCCGGAGTAAAGAAAAGTAACCCAAAGAAATGGCCCCTAAAACTGGCAGCATCGTGTTGAATCCAAGCGCGAACGCTCGAGGCGCGTCCCACCGGATCTCCATGGGAGGGTACCCCAGGGGTACTTCCAAGCGCGGCGCAACGCGCCCGAATCGCTGAGGACTTAAAGCGGAGGCTCGCTTCGCATCACTCTTGGCTTCTCTTCGCGATGCACATCACTTCTCCCTCTGCCCGCCGGGGAGAGGGCCGGGTGAGGGGCGGGTGCTCGCGGGAATCTGTGTCCTTTTCTGTGGGAGCGCACTCTGTGCGCGACAGTCACGCTGGGATGTATCGCTCCGTAGGTTTGTCGCGCACAGGGTGCGCTCCCACAGTAAATCTGCAGATCTTGGCTCTTGGCTCTTGGCTCTTGGCTCTCGGCTTGGCTCTTGGCTCTCAGGGGACCCCGTATGACGCGGCGGGTGGGTGGAGGAAAGCCCGAAGGGTGGCCCGCATGGATGCGGGCCAGTTTTTCGCCAGGGCAGGAAGCCCTGTCGAAAAACCCCGGAGCCCACCCGCGCACCTGGAGGGCCAAAGGCCCGGAAGGCGCGTCATCCGGGGGCCTTCTCTTTGGTTACTTTCTCTTGGGCAAGCAAGAGAAAGTAACCCGGCCTCCGGCAGGAGGACGGAAGCCCGCGGCAGGCGAGCCAGGTCGCGATCACGCGACAACCGAAGACTGACGAAACTGGATGACCAGCCTTCGGCTGTAGAAAAGCGCCTCCGGCCCTCGCCCCCTTTTCGGGGTGCGCCGGGATGACGAGCAATAAACCCGTCGCGCTTACTTCGCGCGACGCGGCCCCTTATTCCCACCCGCACCATGCCCCTGCGGCCGCGGCTTCCCGCCGCCCGGCTTCTTGTTGAAGCCGCCACCCGGACGGAATCCACCACCCGCGCGACGCGGAGCGGCATCGCCGGCGCCGCTGTCATCGCCGTCCCACGGCTTGATGCGCAGCTGCTGCTGGCTCACCCACACCTTCTGCAGGTGCTGGAACACTTCGGCCGGCATGCCATCGGGCAGGTCGATCAGGCTGTATTCGCCGCGGATGCTCAGGCGGCCGATGTGGCCGCTTTCCAGGCCCGCTTCGTTGGCAATGGCGCCGATGATGTTGCCCGGCTTGACGCCGTGCTCATGGCCCACTTCCACGCGATAGGTGCGCTTGCCTTCTTCCGTGTTGTGCGCGCGCACCGGGCGCGGCGTGAAATCGCGCTGACCGCCGTCGCGATCATGCGGACGGTGCTCGCGTTCGCCGCGATGTTCGCGGTGCTCGCGATCGCCACGGTCACGGCCATGCTCGCGACCCTGCGGTTCGCGCGGGGTGAATTCGCGCTTGGGCGGCGGCGTGAGCAGCAGCGGCTGGTTGCCCTGGGCGATGCGCGCCAGTGCGGCAGCGATCTCGATCGCGGGAATGTTGTGTTCCTGCTCGTACTGCTCGATCAGCTGCTGGAACAGCTGCAGTTCGCCCACCGCGATGGTGTCGCTGATGCGCTGCTTGAACTTGGCGATGCGCACGTCGTTGACCGCTTCCACGGTCGGCAACTTCATCTCTTCGATCGGCTGGCGCGTGGCACGCTCGATCGCGCGCAGCATGCCCTTCTCGCGTGGCGTCACGAACAGGATCGCTTCGCCGCTGCGGCCGGCACGGCCGGTGCGGCCGATGCGGTGCACGTAGCTTTCGGTGTCGTACGGGATGTCGTAGTTCATCACGTGGCTGATGCGTTCCACGTCCAGGCCGCGCGCGGCCACGTCGGTCGCCACCAGGATGTCGAGCTTGCCTTCCTTCAGCTGCTGGATCACCCGCTCGCGCTGGGCCTGCGCGATGTCGCCGTTGATGGCGGCAGCGGCGAGGCCGCGCGCCTGCAGCTTCTCGGCCAGTTCTTCGGTGGCCGACTTGGTGCGCGCGAAGATGATCATCGCGTCGAACGGTTCGGCCTCGAGGATGCGGGTCATCGCATCGAGCTTGTGCATGCCGCTGACGAACCAGTAGCGCTGGCGAATGTTCGCCGCGGTGGTGGTGGACGACTTGATCGTCACCTCGCGCGGGTCTTTCAGATGCTGCTGGGCGATCTTGCGGATCGGCGCCGGCATGGTGGCGGAGAACAACGCGACCTGGCGCTGCGGCGGCGTCGCCTGCAGCACTTTTTCCACGTCGTCGATGAAGCCCATGCGCAGCATTTCGTCGGCTTCATCGAGCACGAGGAACTTCAATTCGGACAGATCGAGCGTGCCGCGATCGAGATGGTCGATCACGCGGCCGGGCGTACCCACCACGATCTGCACGCCGCGCTTGAGCGAGTGCAGCTGCGGCCCGTAGCTCTGGCCGCCGTAGATCGGCAGCACCTGCAGGCCCGGCATGTGCGTGGCGTAACGCTGGAATGCTTCGGCCACCTGGATGGCCAGTTCGCGCGTCGGCGCCAGCACCAGCGCCTGCGGCTTGCCGGGCTTCAAATCGATGCGCGAAAGAATCGGCAACGCGAACGCGGCGGTTTTGCCGGTGCCGGTCTGCGCCTGGCCGAGCACGTCGCGGCCTTCCAGCAGCGGCGGAATGGTGGCGGCCTGGATCGGCGAGGGCGATTCGTAGCCGACGTCGGTGAGCGCGCGCAGCAGCTCCGGATGAAGGCCAAGCGCAGCAAAGCCGACGGCTGCCGGCTGGGAATCGGAAGACGGGGAGGACATGGGGAACCTCGACATGGCATGCACGAGGGCATGCGGGAGAATGCCGCTATTGTAGCAGGCTGACCCGGCCCGGCCGGGATTTTTGTGTCGCCTGAAGGCTAAATCGTGAGGATTATTCATGTCTGGACGTCTTGATGGTCGTGTCGCGCTGGTCACCGGCGCGTCTTCGGGGATTGGCGAGGCCACCGCATTGGGCCTGGCCGAGGCGGGCGCCAAGGTCGCCATTGCCGCGCGTCGGCGCGACCGGCTCGAAGCATTGGCGGCGAAGCTGCAGGCGCTGGGCGCCGACCCCATCGTGCTGGTGGCCGATCTGGCCGACGAGCACGAAGCCAAGCGCATCGTGGCCGAGACGGAGGCGCATTACGGCCGCCTGGACATTCTCGTGAACAATGCCGGCGTGATGTATCTGGAGCCGGTGGAAGAGGCCGATCTCGGCCGCTGGCGCCGGATGCTGGAACTCAACGTGCTCGGCCTCATCGCCTCGACGCAGGCCGCGTTGCCCGGCATGCGGCTGCGTCGCGACGGCCACATCGTGAACATCTCGTCGACGGCGGGGCGCGTGGCCAATCCGAATGCGGCGGCGTATTCGGCCACCAAGTTCGGCGTGGTGGCGTTTTCCGAGGCGCTGCGGCGCGAGGTTTACCAGCACAACATCCGCGTCACGGTGATCGAGCCCGGCGTGGTGGAAACCGAACTGCGCGATCACATCGGCCACGCCACCACCAAGGACAACCTCAACGCCTGGGCCGACAGCATGCGCCAGCTGCAATCGGTGGACGTGGCCGAGGCCATCGTGTTCTGCGTGTCGCGTCCGGCGCACGTCAACATCAACGAATTGCTGATGCGCCCGACCGACCAGGAGCGTTGAGCCAGGCGCATTATGATGGGCGGGTTCCGCCCATCCGAAGGATTCACCATGACAGGGATCGAAACGATCTCCGAGCAGCGCTGCCACGGCGGCGTGCAGGGGTTCTACCGCCATCATTCGGATCGCTGCGGCGGTCCGATGCGCTTTGCGCTGTTCCAGCCGCCGCAAGCGGCGCAGGAAGCGTGCCCGGTGCTGTACTTTCTTGCGGGCCTCACCTGCACCGAAGAGACCGCCACCATCAAGGCCGGCGCGCAGCGCGTTGCGGCGGAGCTGGGCTTGATCCTGGTGATGCCCGATACCAGTCCGCGCCAGACCGGGCTGGAGGGCGCCACCGGCGATTGGGAATTTGGCGAGGGCGCGGGCTTCTATGTCGACGCCACGCAGTCGCCGTGGTCGTCGCGCTTTCGCATGCACAGCTACGTGGTGGATGAGTTGCCCGCACTCATCGCGCAGCACTTTCCGGCGGACATCGCGCGCAGCGGCATCACCGGTCATTCGATGGGCGGCCATGGTGCGCTCACCATCGCTTTGCGCCATCGCGACAAGTACCGTTCCGTCTCCGCCTTCGCCCCGATCGTCGCGCCCAGCCAGGTGCCGTGGGGACAGAAGGCCTTCCCGCGCTACCTGGGCGACGACGCTGCGACATGGGCGCAATACGACGCCTGCGAACTCGTGCGCAAGCAGCGTTTCGACGGCACCATCCTGATCGACCAGGGCGAAGCGGATGGTTTCCTCACGACGCAGCTCAAGCCTGAGCTGTTCGACCAGGCCTGCGCGGAAGGCGGCCAGGCGCTGCTGTTGCGACGACACGCCGGTTACGACCACAGCTACTACTTCATCACCAGCTTCATCGACGATCATCTGCGTCATCACGCCTCGGCGCTGGGCCGCTCGTGAACGTACTGCATCCGATCACCACGCAACGCACCGTGTTGCGGCTGGTGGAAGTGGCCGATGCGTGGAAACTGCTGCGTTATCGCGAATACAACCGCGAGCACCTGGCGCCCTGGGAGCCATTGCGCGACGACGCGTACTACACGCTCGATCACTGCGTGCAGACGCTGGCCGAATCGCGCGAAGCGGTGCGGCTCGATCGCGCCTATCCGTTCTTCGCGATGGATCTGTCAGGCCAGGAAGTGCTCGCCTGCGTCACCTTTGCCAATGTCGTGCGCGGCGCCTTCCAGGCCTGTCACCTGGGCTACAGCGTCGCGTTGCGGCGGCAGGGCCAGGGGCTGATGCAGGAAGTGCTGGAAACAGCGCTGCCGTGGGCGTTCCACCAGTTGGACATGCATCGGGTGATGGCCAACTACATGCCGCGCAACGAACGCAGTGGGCGCCTGCTGGAACGTCTTGGTTTCGAGCGCGAAGGCTACGCCAAGCGCTATCTGCAGATCGCCGGCGTGTGGGAGGACCATGTGCTCACTGCACGCGTTCGCGAGCCGTGACCTGAGCAACGCGACGTCGCTCAGCCTTTGGTCGACGTAGCCGGCGCCGGCAACGCGGGGCGTACGCAGCGTGGCGGCATCCATTCGGTGGCGCCGGCAATGATGTCGCAACTCCACACCAGCGGGGCGTTGCCGCCGGTCGCCGAGTTGTCGAGAGGGGTGAGCAGAAAGACCGGGTCGGGTTCCGCGCCGGTGTTTTGCGTCGCGATGGTGATGCGCCCGGTTTCGGAGACATCGATCTTCGACGTATAGGCATTGAGCGACGATGCGGCGTTGAAGCTGAGGTCGCCGGGCTTGAGCTGGCTCAGTCCGCCTCGCACGGTAGCGGCTTCCATCACCACCAGTTTCGCCGCTTCACCGGACTGCAGCGCTTCGTCCAGGTGTTGCGAGACGCGATGATTGCGCCAGGTGGGAATCGCTATGGTCGCGACCACCGCCACGATGGCGAGCAGTGCAAGGCCGATCATGATGGGCTTGGAACGTTCGCCGGGCATCTCGGTGCTCCTTTGCCGTGAGGGCGTGCGTACACCTTCGCATAGTTCGCCGACACGATGGCCAACGTCACGCGTCACGGTTCAGGAAATAGTGCGGGTCACGTGCGCAGCCCGACGGGCCGCTTGCAACTCTCGTGAAGCCTCGACGCCTGAGCGCGAGGCCTCACGATGCGGTCGTGCTTACGCCTTGGCGGCAGGACGGCCGCCGCGACGCTGACGCTTGCGGTTGCCTTCGGCCGGACGCTCGCCGCCGCCGAAGCCATGGCCCGAGGCATGACCATGCGGACGATGCGAGCCCTGCGGACGGCCGCCCTGGGGACGGGCCGGACGCGCCTGGCGCTGGCCCTGCACCGGACGCGGCGCAGCGGCATCGGTACGCAACGGATGCGACGGCTCGAAGCCCGGCACGTCGCTGAAGGCGATGTCCTGCTTGAGCAGCTTGCGGATGTCGCGCAGCAGGCCCGACTCGTCATGGCTCACCAGCGACACGGCCATGCCTTCGGCACCGGCGCGGCCGGTGCGGCCAATGCGGTGCACGTAGTCTTCCGCGACCATCGGCAGGTCGAAGTTGATCACGATGGGGAGCTGGTCGATGTCGATGCCGCGAGCCGCGATATCGGTGGCCACCAGCACGGTGACACGGCCGGTCTTGAAGTCGCTCAGTGCACGCGTGCGGGCATTCTGGCTCTTGTTGCCATGGATGGCGGCGGCACGCATGCCGGCGGCGCCCAGGAACGTCACCAGCTTGTCGGCGCCGTGCTTGGTGCGGCTGAACACCAGGGTCTGGCGGCGGCTGTCCTGCGACAGCACGTGCAGCAGCAGGTCGCGCTTCTTGCCCGCATCCACCGGATGCACGTGATGGGTGACGGTGGTGGCCACGCTGTTGGCCGGGGTCACCGACACTTCGCGCGGCTGATGCATGAACTGCATCGCCAGCGCCTTGATCGGGCCGGCAAAGGTGGCCGAGAACAGCAGCGTCTGGCGCTGCTTGGGCACGGCGGACAGGATGCGCTTCAACGCGGGCAGGAAGCCCATGTCGAGCATGCGGTCGGCTTCGTCCAGGATCAGCACTTCCACGCCGGACAGGTCCAGCGAGCGCTGCTGCATGTGATCGATCAGGCGGCCCGGCGTGGCGATGACCACGTCCACGCCGCGACGCAGCGCCTGCATCTGCGGGCCCATGCTGACGCCGCCGAAGATGGTGGTGCTGCTGACGCGCAGGTACTTGCCGTAGTCGCGCAGGTTGTCGTGCACCTGGGCCGCCAGTTCACGCGTCGGCGTGAGCACGAGGGCACGGGGGCGACGGGTCTGGGTGGCGCCGGCATTGGACAGGTGCTGCAACAGCGGCAGCGCGAAGGCGGCGGTCTTGCCGGTGCCGGTCTGGGCAGCAGCGAGCAGGTCGCCGCCTTCCAGTACAACCGGAATGGCCGCAGCTTGGATGGGGGTAGGGACGGCGTAGCCTTGGTCGGCAAGCGCGCGCAACAACGCGGGCGCTAGGCCCAGCGATTCGAAATTCATGGAAGCTCCAGAGCAACCCGGAGCGTTCGAATCGAACCGCGTTGCAAGTATCAAGTGGGGGAATAGGCACGACGGAAGGGTCGTGACAGCGAAGTATAGCGCAAATAAGAATTACCTGCCGGGTTTGCCAATTTGGCCTTGGAAAGCCCGGCGTGGCGCCGTTTCCCCAGGCCTAGGCCGGGCGTTCCGCCACCAGCAGGTAGCTGTCGAACGGCATCTTTCCATGCAGGGGCCGGATGTTCACCGTGAGACCGGCCGCTTCGAGCTGGCCGCGCAGTTCCTCGGCGCTGGGGTAGTGCTGGGCACCCACGCGCATCCAGCCACTGACGCTGAGGAAGAACTCCGAGACGCGGGTGAGGGCGTAACGCCAGCTGCGCTCGCGCAGCACGTTGCGGATCACCAGCAAGCCACCCGGGGCGAGATGGGCGATGGCGTTCTCCAGCAGCGCGTGCTGGCCCTCGCGAGGCAGGTAGTGCAGCACGTCGAGCAGGGCCACATGGCCGCGGATCGGCTGCTGCGCGGTGCCATCGGTCTGGCGAAGGTGCAGCAGGCCGTCCAGACCCGACTGGCGCAGCGCACGGTTGCCCGCCTCGATCTTGCGCGGATCGCTGTCCACGCCCAGATAGCGCATCACCACGCCGCGCGCATGCAGGTACTGGCCGAGCAACCCGATGCCGCAGCCAATGTCGAGCAGGGGCATCGGCCGGTTCTTGATCAGCGCCTCGGTGGCTGCATAGGCAGGGTCCGCCGCCAGCTTGCCCTTCACGTAGCGGCGCTGGAGCCAGTGGTCGTAGGAGTTGGCGATGCGGTACATGGCGGCGTCCATGGTCGACATGTGAGCCCACTCCATGGCTGCGTGATGTGAAGGCGAGCATGCATTCAAACATCGGCGAGCGCCACTCCCGGCGATGGTCGCTCTTGCGCTGTGGCGATGGGGATGGTTCGCTTGGCGCCCTGCGTGCCGCGCGGGCGGTTCCCCTTTGGTCTGGATGGAGTTGTACATGTCGCCGTTCGCGCCCTTCAGAGAGCTCACCACCACCCAGCGGCACACCGTGCTGGCCAGTTTCTTGGGCTGGACGCTGGATGCGTTCGACTACTTCCTGCTGACTTTCGTGATCGTGGGCGTGGCGCAGGAATTCCACGTCGGCAATCAGGAAGTGGCGTTCGGTTTGCTGCTCACGCTGGCGGCGCGGCCGCTGGGTGCGCTGTTGTTTGGACGGCTGGCTGATCGCTATGGCCGGCGGCCGATCCTGATGCTCGACGTGATCCTGTTTTCCGTGTTCGAGCTGGCCACGGCGTTCTCCACCTCGCTCACCATGCTGCTGGTGTTGCGCTTCCTGTTCGGCGTGGCGATGGGCGGCGAATGGGGCATCGGCGCTTCGCTGGCGATGGAATCGATTCCGCCCAAGGCACGCGGCGTGGTGTCCGGCCTGTTGCAGAGCGGCTATCCGGTCGGCTTCTTCCTGGGCGCGCTGGTGAACTGGCTGCTGGTCGATCACATCGGCTGGCGCGGCCTGTTCGTGGTCGGCGCCTTGCCGGCCTTGCTGGTGCTGTACATCCGCCGCAGCGTGCCGGAGTCGGAAGTGTGGAAGCAGGAGCGCGCGGCCCAGGACAAGAAGGGACTGCTCGAATCCATGCGTGGCCACTGGAAACTCGCCATCTATCTCATGCTGTTGATGATGGCGTTCAACATGTTCAGTCACGGCTCGCAAGACCTGTACCACACGTTCGAGGAAGAAGGCCTGCACCTGCCCACCGGCTCGGGCGCAGCCTTCATGCTGGTGGCGATGCTCAATCTCGGTGCGCTGGTGGGCGGGCTGTTCTTCGGCGCGTTGTCCGAGCGCATCGGCCGGCGCAAGGCCATCATCCTGGCCGCCTCGCTCTCCATCCCGGTGATCCCGTTGTGGATGTACGGCAGCACGCTGCCATTGCTGGCGCTGGGCGCGTTCCTGATCCAGGTGATGGTGCAGGGCGCCTGGGGCGTCGTGCCCACCCATCTCAACGAACTGGCGCCCGAAGGCATGCGCGGCACGCTGCCGGGCTTTGCCTACCAGACCGGCAACCTGCTGGCGGCGGTCACGGCGAACGCCCAGCTGTGGATCGCCAAGCAGCATGGCGACAGCCTGGCCTTCGCCATGGCGGCCTGGATCGCCGCCGTGGCGGTCCTGCTGGCCCTGTTGGCCTGGGTTGGCCCGGAGGCGCGTGGCGTCCGCTTCGGCAGGGCGCACCCCGGCACGGGCGAGTAGCCGGCCGGACTGCTAGAATTCACGGTTTGATCCATCACGAGACACGCAATGAAGGCTGGCAAGGACAAGGTCATCTCGCTCCACTACACGCTGACGGTGGACGGTGAAAAGGTCGAGAGCTCCCTCGACCGCAACGAACCGCTGTGGGTTCTGCTCGGCCACGGCCAGCTGATCCCGGGTCTGGAAAAGGCACTGGAAGAGCACGAAGCGGGCGAAAACCTGCAGGTTGAAGTGGCCGCCGCCGAGGGCTACGGCGAGCGCCAGCCAGGCATGACCCAGCGCGTGCCGAAGAAGTACTTCCAGCAGGCTGCCAAGCTGAAGCCGGGCATGACCACGGTGCTGGCGCTGAAGGAAGGCGGCCACCGCGTGGTGGTGGTGGAGAAGGTGGGCATGACCACGGTCGACGTGGATCTGAATCATCCGATGGCCGGCAAGACGCTGAATTTCGACGTGACCATCAATGAAGTTCGCGATGGCACCGAGGAAGAGATTTCGCACGGGCATGCGCATCCGCCGGGTGCGGAAGCGCACTAAGGCGGTGAGCTTCCTTTTCCGGAAGCGAACGGGCCTTTGAAAAAAGCCGCTCCCCACGGAGCGGCTTTTTCTTTGCTCGTCATTCCGGCGCACGCCGGAATCCAGTAGCGACCACACCCGGTTTTCGCGGGTGGCGGCAGAGCAATCTGTTCATCGCGAAAACCGCACCTCGCGTCTCCTGGATTCCGGCGTGCGCCGGAATGACCAGCAAAGGTGGCCGGCGCCGGAATGACGAGCTGAAAACAACAACGGCACCTCGCGGTGCCGTTGTTGTCTGCGGAATGGACGGCCAAATCAAACCAGCACAATCTCCACATCCACATTGCCACGCGTCGCATGCGAATACGGGCAGATATCACGATGGGCGGTGTCGACCAGTTCCTGCGCCACCGCGCGGTCGATGCCCGGCAGGTTCACTTCCAGCTTGACCGCGATGCCGAAGCCGGTCGGTTCGCGCGGACCGATGCCCACCTGCGCAGTCACCGAAGCATCCTTCAAGGCCACGTTCTGTTGGCGGGCGACGAAGCGCACGGCGCCTTCGAAGCAGGCCGCATAACCCGCGGCAAACAGCTGTTCCGGATTGCTGCCGTTGCCGCCCGGGCCACCCAGGCCCTTGGGCACGACCAACTGCAGGTCGAGCACGCCGTCGTCGCTCTTGGCGTGGCCTTCGCGGCCGCCGTGAACGGTGGCGGTGGCGGTGTAGAGAATCTTGCTGATGTTCATGCTTCAGTCCTCGCTTGGGGAGAGTTGGATCTGTCGGGTGAGTCGCTTCAGTTCATCGCGCAGCGATTGCATCTGCTCGAACGGCAGCTGCATGCACTGGGCGAGACATTCGGGAATGCCGCTGGCCTTGTCGCGAAGGGCGAGGCCGGCGTCGGTAAGGCGGATGTCCACTTCGCGTTCGTCCTGCTGGCGGCGCTGACGGGTGATCAGGCCAGCGCTCTGCAGGCGCTTGAGCAGCGGGGTGAGCGTTCCGGAATCGAGTTGCAGGCGTTGGCCCAGTTCCCGCACGGTGAGCCCGTCCTGCTCCCACAGCACCAGCATCACTAGGTATTGCGGATAGGTCAGGCCCAGCGGCTCCAGCAGCGGCCGGTACAGCCCGGTTACCGAGCGGGACGCGGCATACAGTGCGAAGCACAGTTGCTGGTCGAGCAGGAGCTGGTCGGGGGTGGGCTGCCGTTTCATGAGACACATCCTAAGTGCAAAATTAAATTGTGTACAATTTAATTTTCTGATCGCAGCGATAGGCGGCGCCTAAGACGGGTATCCGTGCAGGCTCTGGAGCGCCGGGGATGCCCCCGCCAGTTAATCGAGCAGGCGCTTGCCGAACTCGAAATGATCGCGCCAGTACGGGCCGTCGATATCGTCCAGCCGCACCGTGCCGCCGCTGTTCGGGGCATGCACGAACCGACCTTTGCCCACGTACACGCCGACGTGGCTGATGCCGCCCGATCCGCCGAAGAAGACCAGGTCGCCGCTGATCAGGTCGGTCATGGCGCGCACGCGCGAGCCGCTCATCTGGGACATTTCACGCGAGCTGTGGGGCAGGGCCAGGCCGGCCGCGTTGCGATAGATGTAGTCGACCAGCCCGCTGCAATCGAAGCCGCCATCCGGCGTATTGCCACCCCAGCGGTAAGGCGTGCCGACCAGCGCAATGGCCCGGAACAGCACGTCGTTGGCCGTGCCGGTGGCTCCGGCGGGAGCACGCGCCGGCAAGTTGGCCAGCGACGAGCGGGAATCCTTGTAGGTGGGCTCGGGGCGCCGGCTGTTGCTGGCGCAGGCCGCCAGCAGAAGCACGCTACCCACCAGCAGCGTGCGGCACGCACAGATCGCTAGCCGGCGATCGGTAGCCTCGGCGAACGTCAGGCGCATCTCGTATCCCTTTTGCTTGAGACGAGCCTGAGGTTATCAAATCAATAAGTTGGAAGAAAGTTCTAAGTGAGTGCTGGAAGTAAGCTCTGCATCGCTCAGGAGTCCGGCTTGCCCACCGTGACGCGACGCTCGCTGAGCTTGCGCCCTTCCCGGTCGCGGCTGGTGAATTTGTATTCGCCGGGCCACAGGTACAGCGAATTCATGATGTTGTCGACCAGCAGCACGTAACGGTCCGCGGGCACGGCGTCATCGCTCTCGTTGGCGAAACGCGCCTCCACCACGCAAGGGAACTGGCGTTGGCACATGTCACTGGAAATCACCCGCGTCTGCCGGGCGCCGCCCAGCTCCAGCCAGTGCGGGCGGCGCTGGTGGCCGGACGGCGGGAGGATCACGTCGATATCGTGGCGATCCGGATCGGACGCCCACACGCTGCCGTTCTGGCGGCTGATCAGCACCGACGGCCGCTCCACCGGGAAAGCGGCAATCAACTGGTTGTACATATCGGTTTTCGGCATCGGCCCGATATCGCGCCAACGCGTCTGATCGATCGACAGCGGGTCGAAGCCGGTCAATTCTTTCAATTGCATCGCCATCGGCTTGATGGTCTTGCCCAGATTGCCCACGGCCTTGTCGATATGCGCGTATCCCGCATGCACGAACAAGCGCGCCTTGGGATCGTTCTTGAACACTTGCCGGTAGAGCATCTGCGCCTGGCCCGCCTCGCGATCGGCCAGGGCGTCCGCATCCGATTCATAGGCCACCACCTTGAAACCCAGTCGGATCGCTTCGCGGATGATCTGCCCATACAGCGGTTCATGCAGGTACTCGCTGCCGCTGGTCACGATGGGGTAGCCGCGCGACATCAGTTCCGTATCGTTGTTGACCAGCGCTTCCGCGGCGAAATAGGTGAAGCCTTCGGCGCGCAGTTTCGGCAACAGGCTCAGGGTCAGTTCGCGCGTATGGGCGTCGTGGTGCGCTTCGTTGATCATCACGATGCGCCGGCCCGAGGCCAGTTTGGCGATCTCGGTGGCAGCGTCGGCGGGTGTCCAGTCGATCGGCGCAGGCAAGGTCACCGGTGTCTGCACGCGGTTGTCGAAGGGGAAGTTGTTGATGGCCTCGTCGTACAGGCCCAGCTCGCATTCCACGGTGGCCAGCAGTTGCTGGTCGATCAGGCGATCTTCCCGGGTGAGCTGCAACATCACTTCGTGCAGGTACATGTAGCGCGCGAGGTCGTTCTTGATATGCGCGGTTTCCGCGAACAGATCGCGATTGACTGCCGTCGCGGAAGAGGCCGTGGCCGGGCGCTCCGGGGCGGGCGCCGTTTTTGCCGGCGCGGGAGCGGGCGGCGTGCGAGGTGCCTGCTGGGCCGGCGTGCCTGGCGCGCAAACCGCCAGCAGGGCGGCGAACACCGTCGCCAAACGCCATGGGGCCAACATCCTGCTGGACTGCTCTGACGTTCCCATCGCACTCATCCCTCGAGGTTAGGAGCGGGTCATGGCAACGCTACAATAGCCGGATGGATGCTTCACGCAGTGATGTGCTGATTCTCGGCGGCGGCGTCATCGGCCTGGCCTGTGCCTACTATCTGCTGAAGTCCGGAGCTACCGTGCGCATTTTGGAGCAGGGTACCCCGGGCTGCGGCAGTTCGCACGGCAATTGTGGAACGATCACCCCAAGCCATGCGGCGCCCCTGGCGATGCCGGGCATGCTCGGGGTGGCGTTGCGCTCGATGCTGCGGGCGGACGCGCCGCTGTACCTCAATCCGCGCCTCGACGGCCCGCGCCTGCGCTGGCTGCTGGGCTTTGCCCGGCGCTGCAACTGGCGCGACTTCGAGCGCGCGGCGCAGGCGCGTTCGGCGATCCTGCAGCGCTCGCGCGGACTGCTGGCGAGCCTGGTGCGCGATGAGCGGTTCGACTGCGAATTCGGCGAAGAAGGCGAGCTTTACGTCTACCGTGATCCACGGACACTCCAGGCCGACGAGCGCCATCACGCGCAGGTGCTCGATCGTCTTGGCGTGGTGGTGGAACGCCTGCGCGGTGACGAGGTGGAAGCGCGCGAGCCCGCCTTGAAACCTGGCGTGGCCGGTGGGCTGTTCCATCCGGGCGATGCGCGCCTGCGGCCCGACCGCTTTGCCGCCGAACTCGCCCAGCGCGTGCTGGCGATGGGGGGAGCGATCGAATCGGGCGCCCGTATCGACCGTTTCGGCCTGCAGGGCGATCGCATCGACCATGTGCGCACCACGCGCGGCGTGTTCAGCGGCGAGCGCATCGTGATGGCATTGGGTGCGTGGTCGCCACTGGTGGCACAGTCGCTGGGCCTGCGGTTGCCCATGCAGCCGGGCAAGGGCTACTCGATTACCTATTCGCGTCCCTCGCTGGCGCCGCGCCATGCGCTGGTGTTGCGCGAAGCGGCGGTATGCGTGACCACCTGGGAAAGCGGTTTCCGACTGGGCAGCACGATGGAGTTCTCCGGTTATGCCGAAGGCCTCAATCGCACCCGTCTCGATGCGCTGCGTCGCGGCGCCGCGCAGGGGCTGCATGTGCCCGAGGGTCCGGAGCTCAGGGAAGAGTGGTGGGGCTGGCGGCCGATGAGCGTGGACGAGGTGCCGATCATCGGCCCGAGTTCACGCTGGTCCAATCTCACGCTGGCCACGGCGCACGGCATGCTGGGCGTGAGCATGTCGGCGGCCACGGGCGAACTGGTGGCGTCGATGCTGCGTGGCGATGTGCCGTCCATCGATCCCACTCCCTATGCGCCGACGCGTTTCGGTGTGTGATCTTGACGCGGCCTGCTCGCAGGCTCGCTTAAGTTGAATGCAGCAACCTGGAGAGCGGCATGGCGGAAACGTTCGATCTGATCGTGTTGGGCGGCGGTTCGGGGGGATTGGCAACCGCATTCCGCGCCGCACGTCATGGCGCCCGCGTGGCCTTGCTCGAACCGGGAGCACTGGGCGGTACCTGCGTCAATGTGGGTTGCGTGCCCAAGAAGGCATTGTGGTTTGCCGGGCAGCTGGCACAGGAGCAACAGCTCGCGGTCGACTATGGTTTTGCGTCCGCGCCCGGCGCGCTCGACTGGGAACATTTCCGCCAGCTGCGCCAGCATTACATCGACGGCATCCGGCACCGATATGCGATGGGCCTGGAGGAAAGCGGCATCCAGGTGTACCCCGAAACGGGACGGTTCGTGTCCGCCAACACGATAGCCACTTCCTGCGGCGAAGAATTGCGCGCTCCGCAGATCGTGATCGCCACGGGCGGTCGTCCGCGCCGCCTGGACATACCCGGCTTCGATCTGGGCATGGTGTCCGATGACATCTTCGCGTTGCGCACCTTGCCCAAGCGCATCGCGGTGATCGGCGCCGGCTATATCGCGATCGAATTCGCCGGACTGCTCAACGCGCTGGGCAGCGAGGTGACGCTGCACGTGCGCCATCGCATGCTCACCAGCTTCGATGCGGAACTGGTCGATGCGCTGGAGCAGCACATGTGCGACGCCGGCATCCGCATCACCAACCAGGTGAAAGTGACGGGCCTGCACCGCGATGGCGAAAATCTCATGATCGACGATGACGTCAATGGTCCCTGCGGTCCGTATGACGCCGTCTTGTGGGCGATTGGCCGAGAGCCCAACAGCGACCGGCTGGATCTCGATGCCGCCGGCGTCAATATGGACGAAGACGGCCATATCGTCACCGACGCCTGGCAGGCCACCAACGTCGAAGGCATCTTCGCGGTCGGCGATGTCACCGAACGCCCCGAACTCACGCCGGTCGCGGTGGCGGCGGGCAGGCGACTGGCAGACCGGCTGTTCGGCGGCAAACCCGACAGCCGGCTCGACTACGACAATATTCCCAGCGTCGTCTTTGCCGAACCGCCGCTGGCGATCGTCGGCCTCACCGAAGCGCAGGCACGCGAATTCCATGGCGACCGGGTGCACGTCCACCGCGCGAAATTCACGCCGATGAAATGGGCCGTGGCCGGACGAAAACATCCCACCCTGATGAAGGTCGTCACCGAAGGCGACGACGAACGCGTGGTGGGCATCCACGTGCTCGGCACGGGCGCGGACGAAATGCTGCAGGGCTTTGCGGTCGCGCTGAAAATGGGCCTGCGCAAGCGGGATCTGGAAGACACCATTGCGATCCATCCGAGTTCGGCCGAAGAGCTCGTGTTGATCAACTGAGCGGGCCAACGTCGGCCTTCCCCGCGCCACGGTAAACTTCACGCATGACTGCCACTTACACGCTTCATCGCGGCACTGCGCCGCTGCTCATCAG
This sequence comes from Dyella kyungheensis, assembly GCF_049913195.1. Taxonomy (GTDB): domain Bacteria; phylum Pseudomonadota; class Gammaproteobacteria; order Xanthomonadales; family Rhodanobacteraceae; genus Dyella; species Dyella kyungheensis. The sequence goes on from NZ_CP183983.1 coordinate 1,461,556, forward strand.
CCTGCCGCACGACGGCAGCGATATTCCCGATGACATCGCCGCGCGCATGCGGCCCGACGCGCAGCGTTCGGTCGATACCGACTGGCATGTGGGGCGGCTCTACGAAGCGCTGGCCAAGGTGCTGGGTGCGAGCGTACTTCGCCCCGTGGCCTCGCGTTACGTGGTCGACCTCAATCGCCCTGCCGACGGCCATGCGCTGTATCCGGGCAAGCGCGAAACCGGCCTCGTCTCCACCATCGGCTTCGATGGCGAGCCGCTTTACCTCGATGGAGCTGAACCGACGGCGGAAGAAATACAACGTCGGGTAAACGTGTACTGGCGCCCGTACCACGACGCTCTATCGCAAGAACTTGACCGGTTGCGCGCCGAACACGGTCGCGTCGTGCTGTGGGATGGGCATTCCATCCGCAGCCGCGTGCCGATGTTGTTCGAGGGTCAGCTGCCCGACTTCAACCTGGGCACGGCCGAGGGCGCCAGCTGCTCGGCGGCCCTGCAGCAAAAGCTCAAGGACGTGCTGGAAACCCAGTCGCGCTATAGCTTCGTGGTCAATGGCCGCTTCAAGGGCGGCTACATCACGCGGCATTACGGGCAGCCCGATACGGGCGTCCAGGCCGTGCAACTGGAGCTGTCGCAGATCAACTACATGGACGAAGACAGCTTCGCGTATGCGGAGGAACGTGCCGCGCAGGTGCAGGAAATCATCGCGCGACTGCTGGCGCAGTGCGTGGCGTAAGCGCAAAAAAAAACGACCATTGTTAGGGTCTTGCATTGTCAAGACGCGAAGCGCGGAAATCTCGGATGACTGCGGGAAAACGCCGGTTCCGGGCCGCTGGCAAACGTGCGATGTTTTAGCCGTCGCGTTGCCGGCTAGCAGCCAGGCAGGCGGCACGGATATAGGCATTTCACGTCGAGGCTCATCATCATGCGCAAGTTCGCGATCGCTTCCCTGCTCGTAGCGGGTATGGCTTTCACCGGTTCCCTCCTGGCTCAGGACGCAGCCCCGCAGCCTGCGCCTGCTGCACCCGCTGCCGCCAAACCTGCGTCGGCCACGCCGGCTCCGGCGGCCAGCTCGTCGCACAAGCACAAGAAGAACAAAGACAACAACGGCCAGCCCAAGCCCAAGGGCAGCAAGTCCGCCAAGCGTACGGCCAAGTCGACGCTGCCGCAGACTGAAGCCAGTCACTAAGCTTCATTTGCAAGAAAGCCCCGGCACTCGCATGCCGGGGCTTTTTTTTGCGCGTTGCCATCTTGTCCGTTCGCCCGCCGTCCCCTCATCGTCATTCCGGCGCAGGCCGGAATCCAGTAGCGACCACATCGGTTTGTCGCGACGACGTACCACGTCCTGGCTGTGCGCCTCGCGAAAGCCGGAGACCGGGGCCACTGGATTCCGGCCTGCGCCGGAATGACGGTGAGGGAGGCGACCGGAGAAGGAATATCTTCACCTGGCTTTTAGGCTCTCGATGCAGCGATGCACTTCAGTTCGATGGCGATCGGCGTCGGCAGGGCAGTGATGCCCAGCGTCGTGCGACAGGCGTCGACACCCGCGAAGTATTCCGCATAAAGCTTGTTGTACGCGGGGAAATCGCGCGCCATGTCGGTGAGAAACACCGTCACGTCCACCAGGTCTTCCCAACGTGCACCGCTCGCTTCGAGCACGGCGCGCACGTTGGCGAACACCTGCCGGCATTGCGCCTCGATGTCGTAGCTCAGCAGCGTGCCGTGATCGTCGTACACGTTGCCGGGAATCGCGTTGTTGCCCGGCATGCGTGGCCCGACACCGGACAGGAACAGCAGCTCGCCCACGCGCCGCGCATGCGGATACGCGCCCACCGGCGCCGGTGCCTGCTCGGTGCGGACGACGTCGCTCATCGATTGAACTCGGGAATCGTGCCCAGGCGCTGCATGGCGTGCTCGTAGGCGGGCTTCAGGCCTTCGCGCGAACTCACGTGCATGCCCAGGTCGTTCACGTGTCCGTCGAACAGGCTGTAGCACCACGCGTGCACGGAGAGCTTCTGGCCGCGCTCCCAGGCGTCCATCACCATGGTGGTGTGGCAGACGTTGACCACCTGTTCCATCGCGTTGAGTTCGCATAGGCGGGCATTGCGAAGATTCATCAGGTCGATCGAGGTGAGCAGCTGCTTGTGCTTTTGCGCGACGTCGCCGACATGCCGCAGCCAGTTGTCGACCAGGCCCAGACGTCGATCGTCGAGCACTGCCTGCACGCCGCCGCAACCGTAGTGTCCCACCACTAGAATGTGCTCGACCTTGAGCACGTCGACCGCGAACTGGATGGTGCTCAGGCAGTTGAGGTCGGTGTGCGACACCACGTTGGCGACATTGCGCTGCACGAAGATGTCGCCCGGCGGCAGATCCACGATCTGCGTGGCCGGCACGCGCGAATCGGAGCAGCCGATCCACAGATACTTCGGCGCCTGCTGCTGGGCAAGACGCTCAAAGAAGCGCGGGTCCTGTTCGACCATGGCAGCGGACCACTGGCGGTTGCTGTCGAGCAAATTCTGCAGGGGACTTTTCACGATGGCGTTCTCACTTCAATAGCGAATGCAGATGTTCTTGGCCTCGGTGAAGAAGCGCAGCGCTTCCGTACCGCCCTCGCGACCGAGACCCGATTGTTTGGTGCCGCCAAAGGGCGTGCGCAGGTCGCGCAGCAGCCAGCAGTTGGTCCACACGATGCCGAAATCCAGTTGCGCGCCGAAACGGTGCGCGCGCGACAGGTCGCGCGTCCACACCGAGGCGGCGAGGCCGTAGCCGGTGCCGTTGGCGATGGCCAGCGCTTCGGCTTCGTCGTCGAACGGAATCAGCGTGACCACCGGTCCGAAAATTTCCTGCTGGTTGGTGGCGGCGTCGTTGCCCAGTCCTTCGATCACCGTGGGTGCGATGAACCAGCCGTCGGCGCAACGGCCTTCCACCTTCACCGACTCGCCGCCGCAGAGGATGCGGCCGCCTTCGTCGCGCGCGGTGGCGATGCAGCCCATCACCTTGTCGAAGTGTTCGCGCGAAACCAGGGCGCCGAGATCGCTGCCGCGTTCGTTCGGGTCGCCCACGCGCAACGCTTGCACGCGGGTGAGATAACGCTCGCGGAAGCTGTCGTAGATGGATCGCTGGACCAGCAGGCGCGAACCGCACAGGCAGATCTCGCCCTGGTTGGCGAAGCCCGAACGCACGATGGTGTCGAGATTGGCGTCGCTCAGGTCAGCGTCTTCGAACACTACGGCGGGGTTCTTGCCGCCCAGTTCCAGCGACACCTTCTTGAACTGCGGCGCGGCGACGGCGGCGATCTGTGCGCCGGTGCGCGTGCTGCCAGTGAAGGACACGGCCTTGACCGCCGTGTGCTCCACGATGGCCTGTCCCACGCTGGGGCCACGCCCCTGCACGATGTTGAACACGCCCGGCGGAAAGCCTGCCTCGATGCTCAGTTCGCCGAGCAGCGCCGCCGTGCAGGGCGTGATCTCCGAAGGCTTGGCCACCAGCGTATTGCCCGCGGCCAGCGCCGGCGCGATTTTCCAGGTGAACAGGTACAGCGGCAGGTTCCACGGACTGATGCAACCGACGACGCCGAGCGGCTGGCGCAGCGTGTAGTTGATGGCGCCGGTTTCCATCGCGTGCGATTCGCTGCTCCAGCCCATGATGGCGGCCGCGAAGAAGCGCAGGTTGGAAATGGCGCGGGGAATGTCGAGGCTGCGCGCCTGGCTCAGCGGTTTGCCGCTGTCACGCGATTCCAGCGCCACGAACTCGTCCATGCGCGCTTCGACCAGGTTGGCCAGGCGGTGCAACAGGTTGGCTCGCTGCTCGACTGGCGTGGCGGCCCAGCCTGCGGCGGCGCGGTGCGCGGCGGCGACGGCATCGGCAACGTCATCGGCAGTGGAGTCGGGACAGTGTGCGAAGACCTGGCCCGTGGCCGGCTCGAACACGTCCAGCCAGCGATCAAGACGCGGCGCCTGAAGGCGGCCGTCGATCAGGTTGGCGAGGCGCAAGGTAGGCATCTGCGCAAGCTTAAGGCCTGGGGCCGCCAATTGCACCGGACGCGGGCGTATGCGTGAGTGTCTCGGGGGCGTGATCTTTCTGTGGGAGCGCACCCTGTGCGCGACGGCATTGCAACGAAGATTCGAGCACAGGGTGCGCTCCCACAGGGTCGAGCCAACCTTGGAATCAACTCAACGAACGAGTGCGCCCGCCATCTACCGCGATGCTGACCCCGTTGACATATGCGGCAGCCGGCGTGCAGAGGAAGGCAATCACGGCAGCGACCTCGGCCGCGTCGCCGAAACGGCGCGCGGGCACGGTGGCGAGCATGCCCTTGGCGATCTCGTCCGCGCTGCGGCCGCTGCTCTCCTGGGCGGCCAGCAGGCTGTCCAGCCGTGCGGTGCGCGTGTAGCCGGGCAACACGTTGTTGACGGTGATGCCGTCGGCCGCCAGTTCGCCGGAAAGCGTCTTGGCCCAGCTGGCCACGGCCCCGCGCACGGTGTTGGATACGCCCAGGCCGGCGATGGGTTCCTTCACCGAGGTGGAAATGACGTTGACGATGCGGCCATAACTGCTGGCGCGCATGCCCGGCAGCAGCGCCTGCACCATTACCTGTCCGGCCAGCAGGTGCTGGCGGAACGCCGTTTCGAACGCTTCCTCGGTCGCCGCATGCGCGGGGCCGCCCGGCGGTCCGCCGGTGTTGTTGATCAGGATTTCCAGCGGATGATCCGCCACGATATCCGCCAGTGCCTCGCGCAGGCGTTCGGTCTGCAGCATGTCCACCGCAAACCAGCGATGCTGCTGCCCATGCTTGCGCGGGAGTGCATCCGCCACCGTCTTCAGCACATCGGCCGAGCGGGAGAGCAGGGTGACGCTGGCGCCCAGTTCGGCCAGCTCGATGGCGCTGGCGCGTCCGATGCCCTGCGACGCGCCGCATACCAACGCGTGACGTCCGCTCAAATCCAGCTGCATGGCACGCTCCTCGAATGGCCTTGGAACTAGCGGGCGGTGTACTGCACGGCGAGCGCGCCGAACCAGCACAGCCAGGCCGCCCACAGACTGTAGCGCCAAGTCAGGCGCCAGCGCGTGATGGCTTTGTCTTCCAATGCAGGGAGGACCGGCGAGCGCAGGGCCAGCTGCAGGCGGATCCAGGTGCGGATCGCGTTGGTCGGCTTGCCGTCGGCCTCGGCGATGATCTTCCACTCGTTCGGATGCCGGCGGCGCAGCAGCGACGCAATGAGGTACTGCGAGCCGAAATGCAGCAGGAAGCAGACGACGCCAGCGAGAAGGAGCGAAAGATAAAGTTGCAGCATGCCGTGCCTGTGGTGGGTAACGTCCCGCCGATGCGAATTCAGCCCTTGGCCGAAGTGCTCGCCGCCGGCGTGGTGTCGTTGTTGCTGGAATTCGTGGGTGCGGGCGTGGGCGTGGCCTTGGTCGCGTCGGACTTGCTGGCATTGTTGCCCAGGCCCGGCAGCGGAATCGCTTCGCGCAGCGTGCTCAACACGCCATTGCCCTGTTCGGGCTTGGCGCAGATGGCGTTGTTCACGGCGTCCTGATAGGTCTTGTCCATCATGCCGATCCACACCGTGCCGTCCGGGCCGTGCGGCACCTTGAACGAACCGGCGGCCGCCATCTTCACCGGAGCCTCGGCCGAGAACGCAGCAGGCGACTGCTCCCAGTAGGTGCTGCTGGACTGCTGCTTGGCCGAGCTGTAAAGCACCAGATAGCGCGCGCGCTTATCGGTGATGTCCACGCTGCCGAACGCGCCGGTGGTGGCATCGGTCCAGCCCATGTGTTCGCACAGGCTCACGTCCTTGCTGTCGATCGGCTGGAAGGCGTCGTCCAGCACCACCACCGTCGGCGCGAACAGGTAGCTGGCGCGCAACCAGCGTCCATTCAATTCCGATTTCACCGCCACGCGGTACGGCACCTGCGATTCGCGCGGCAGACTGAAGCTGAGGAAGTAGCTGCGGTCGCCGTTGAGATTGACCACCATGCTGCCCGGGCCCAGGGCGAACTTCTTCGGCTGCCAGGGCAGCGCGTCCTGGTAGGAGAAGTCCGCAAAGGTGGTGCAGCACGGGGTGGCTTGCTGCAAGGCGTCCTTCGCCTGCTTGAGGCCGGCATCGGAGGTCTCTGGCGCGCGAAAATTGGGCGGCACCAGATCTTTCACGCTGTGGCAGCCGCTCACCAGCACGGTGAGCGCGAGCAGGGCAGTGGTAGTGATCAGTCGAGAGCGCATGAGGGAACCGTCGATCAGAATTCGGCCGTCCCCGCCGCACGCGGGAAGGGGATGGCATCGCGGATGTTGGAAAGGCCGCACACGTACACCAGCAGGCGTTCGAAGCCCAGGCCGAAGCCCGCGTGCGGCACGGTGCCGTAACGGCGCAGGTCACGGTACCAGCCGTACGTGGCGGGATCGAGACCGAATTGCTGCATGCGGCGATCAAGGTAATCCAGGCGCTCTTCGCGCTGCGCGCCACCGATGATCTCGCCGATGCCCGGGGCGAGCACGTCCATTGCGGCGACGGTCTTGCCGTCGTCGTTGAGGCGCATGTAGAACGCCTTGATCTGCTCGGGGTAGTTCATCACCACCACCGGGCGGCCGACGTGCTTCTCGGCGAGATAGCGCTCGTGCTCGGTCTGCAGGTCGATGCCCCAGGCGACCGGGAATTCGAACTTCTGCCCGGACTTCTTCAGGATCTCGACCGCCTCGGTGTAATCGATGCGCTCGAACGGTTCGGCAATAAAGGCTTCCAGACGGCTGATCGCATCGGGCTGCACGCGCTCGGCGAAGAACGCCATGTCGTCCTGACGCTCGTCCAGCACGGCCTTGAAGATGGCCTTGAGGAAACCTTCGGCGCAGTCGGCGTTGGCGTTGAGGTCGGCGAAGGCGATTTCCGGTTCCACCATCCAGAACTCGGCCAGGTGGCGCGGCGTGTTGGAGTTCTCGGCGCGGAAGGTCGGGCCGAAGGTGTACACCTTGCTCATCGCCAGGCAGTAGGCCTCGACGTTGAGCTGGCCAGACACGGTGAGGAACGCTTCGCGGCCGAAGAAATCCTTGCGGAAATCGATCTTGCCGTCCGGCGTGCGCGGCAGGTTGGCCAGGTCCAGCGTGGACAGGCGGAACATGTCGCCCGCACCTTCCGCATCGGAGGTGGTGATGATCGGCGTGTTGATCCAGAAGAAGCCCTGCTCGGTGAGCCAGCGGTGGATCGCTGTCATCATCGTGTGGCGCACGCGGGTCACGGCGCCGAACAGATTGGTGCGCGGGCGCAGGTGCGCCACTTCGCGCAGGAATTCCATCGAGTGCTGCTTGGGCTGGATCGGATAGGTTTCCGGATCGTCGACGAAACCGGTGACGATGACCTCGCTGGCCTGGATCTCGAAGCTTTGGCCCTTGCCCTGCGAAGCGACCAGCGTGCCGGTGACGATCACGCCCGCGCCAGCGGTGAGGTGCTTCACCTCGCTCTCGTAGTTGGCCACCTCGCTGGTGACCACGGCCTGGATGGGGTCGAAGCAGGAGCCATCGCTCACATTGACGAACGACAGGCCCGCCTTGGAATCGCGCCGGGTGCGGACCCAGCCGCGCACGGTCACGGTGCTGCCGGCAACGATGCTGCCGGAAAGAGCCTGCTTCACGCTCGATAGAATCGGGCTAACCGCCGTCATTGGATTGAAACTCCTGCTGAGTGCCGCATATCGGCACGTAAGACGAACCCTGTATCATAAACGACGGGTCGTTCAGGTTCGACCCTTAACGTCTGATTTCGGACAATCTCTCCTTCCGGTAGTTGCAGCGCCCATGACCATCACCATCACGCCCGCCGCCAGCGAACGCATGCGCTCCTTCCTTGCCGGCACGCCCAGTGCCGCCGGGGTGCGCTTTGGCGTGAAGAAGACCGGCTGCTCCGGTTTCGGCTACGTGGTCGACCTGGCCCAGGTGGTGGGCGAGGGCGATGAGACGGTGGAAGTGGACGGCGTGAAGCTGATCGTCGACGGCAAGAGCATGCCGCTGATCGACGGCACCGTGATCGACTTCCAGCGCCAGGGCCTCAACGCCAGCTTCGTCTTCCACAACCCCAACGCCACCGGCGAATGCGGTTGTGGCGAGAGTTTCACCGTCGGCTGAGAAGCCTCGCGCGCAGGCAAGTCGTCATCTGCTTGCCCCAAATCCCTGAAATCCCTTACACTTCCGCTTCTGTCCAAGCCGTCAAGGCATGGATGGAACCTTGCCTCACCGCATAGTGCGGGAGGCTGCCAGGCCTGAAAGGGCCGCATCCACAAGGAGTTACCACACGATGTCCCTGCGACATTACGAAGTCGTGTTTCTGGTCCACCCTGACCAGAGCGAGCAGGTTCCGGCGATGATCGAGCGCTACAAGGCGCTGATCGAGACCGACGGCGGCAAGATCCACCGCCTGGAAGACTGGGGCCGCCGCCAGCTGGCGTATCCCATCGTGAACCTGGCCAAGGCTCACTACGTCATGCTCAACATCGAAGTGAGCCAGAACGCGCTGAACGAGCTCGAGTCGGGCTTCCGCTTCAACGACGCCGTGCTGCGCCACCTGGTGGTTCGCCGTGACGAAGCCGATACCGAGCAGTCCTTCATCCTGAAGTCCAAGGAAAAGGATGACGCCAAGTCCTCGCGTCGCCGCGATGACGACAGCGATGGTGATGAGCGTCCGGCACGCCGTGACCGCGATGACCGTGACAACGATCGCGACAGCGACGACTGATCAGGAGCACAGACATGTCCAAGTTCTTCCGCCGCCGCAAGTTCTGCCGCTTCACGGCCGAAAAAGTCAAAGAGATCGACTACAAGGATCTCAACACCCTGCGCCAGTACGTGACCGAGAACGGCAAGATCGTTCCGTCGCGCATCACCGGCACCAAGGCTCGCTACCAGCGTCAGCTGGCGACCGCTATCAAGCGCGCCCGCTTCCTGGCTCTGCTGCCGTACACGGATAACCACGACGTCTAAGTCGTGCTTCAGCTCACTCTCCCCTGCGGGGCGAGGGAGCTGAAAACTCTTCGGACAACCGTCCAGGCTGCGCCGGGCCACACCGGTGCTAACGAAAAGGAATACCCATGGAACTGATTCTTCTCGAAAAAGTCCGCAACCTCGGCAACCTTGGCGACAAGGTCAGCGTGAAGCCGGGTTATGGCCGTAACTACCTGCTGCCGCAGGGCAAGGCCGTGCCGGTCAACGCCGCCAACCTCGAAGCCTTCGAGAAGCGCCGCGCCGAGTACGAAGCCAAGGCTGCCTCGCAGCTGTCCGGTGCCGAAGGCCGCAAGGCCAAGCTGGAAGGCGTCACGGTGACCATCACCGCCAACGCCAGTCCGGAAGGCAAGCTGTACGGCTCGGTCGGCCCGCGCGAAATCTCCGAGGCCCTCGAGGCCGCCGGTCATGACGTGCACAAGGGCGAAGTGATCCAGGGCGAAGGCCCGATCCGCCACACCGGCGAGTTCGAGGTCGTGATCGCTCTGCACGCCGACGTGCAGACCCAGGTCAAGGTGATCGTTGTCGGCGAAAAGTAAGCCGCTTCGATCCCTTTGGGATGAAACAAACGGGCGCCGCTGGCGCCCGTTTGTTTTGGTGAAGGGTTAATAGTGAAGAGTAAAAGGAGAGAGCCACGCGCCGACGCTCCCGCTCTCTCTTCACTTTTTACCATTCACCCTTTGCCGCTCTGCCATCCATCCACAGAAAATCCCGACTTATCCACAGATTTCCACAGGTTAACGTCTCGTCGCCTGAGATGGCGCCGCGTATGCTCTGTAGCCAACGTCCGCCGCCGGCAATGCAGCCTTTCGCTGCGAGGAATCGCGATGTCCTTCGTTTCCGATCGTTCCGACCGCCCTGAGCGCCGCGGTCGTTCCGAGCGCAAACCCCTGTCCAACATCGACGCGCTGCGCGTACCGCCGAACTCGATCGACGCGGAACAAGCGGTGCTGGGCGGCCTCATGCTGTCGCCCGATTCGCTGGACAAGGTGGCCGACCGCCTCGCCGAGCAGGATTTCTACCGCAAGGACCACCGCCTGATCTGGCGCGCCATCACCGAGCTGGCGGGCAAGGGCATGCCGTGCGACGCGGTGACCCTGGGCGACTGGTTCGACGCCAACGGGCTGGCCGACATGGTCGGCGGTGCTGCCTACCTGATCGAACTGGCCAATACCACGCCGAGTGCCGCGAACATTGCCGCCTATGCGGAAATCGTGCGCGAGAAGTCGGTACTGCGCCAGCTGATCGACGCCGGCACAGGCATCACCGAGGACGGCTACCAGCCCGATGGCATGGGCGTGCAGGAGGTGCTGGAGCGTGCCGAGCAGGCCGTCTTCAAGATCGCCGAGTCCGGTGCGCGCGGCAAGAAAGACACCGTGTCGATGCGCGAGGCGGTGAAGGACGCGTTCCGCATCCTCTCCGAGCGCTTCGAGAACAAGGGCCAGCTCACCGGTATCTCCACCGGCTTTTCCGACCTGGACGAACTCACCTCGGGCCTGCAACCGTCCGACCTGATCATCGTCGCGGCGCGCCCTTCGATGGGCAAGACGGCGTTCTCGGTGAATATCGCCGAAGCAGCGGCGATGCGCGGCAAGAAGGCGGTGGCCATTTTCTCGATGGAAATGTCCGCCTCGCAGTTGGCCTTCCGTATGATTTCCTCGGTCGGCCGCATCCACGCGCAGCATCTGCGCAACGGCGACCTCGCCGAGGAAGACTGGCCGCGCGTCACCAATGCCATCGCCTTGCTGTCCGAGGCGAAGATCTTCATCGATGACACGCCCGGCCTGTCGCCGGTCGAACTGCGTTCGCGCTCGCGCCGACTGCATCGCGAGCACGGTGGGCTCGGGCTGATCGTGATCGACTACCTGCAGCTGATGCAGGTGCCCGGCATGAAGGAAAACCGCGCTACCGAAATCTCGGAAATCTCGCGCTCGCTGAAGGGCCTGGCGAAGGAACTCAATTGCCCGGTAATTGCCCTGTCGCAGTTGAACCGCTCGCTGGAACAGCGCGCCGACAAGCGTCCGATGATGTCCGACCTGCGCGAATCGGGCGCTATCGAACAGGACGCGGACGTGATCATGTTCATTTACCGCGACGAGTACTACAACAAGGAATCGCCGGACAAAGGCCTGGCCGAAATCATCATCGGCAAGCAGCGTAACGGTCCGACGGATACGGTGAAGCTCACCTTCCTCGGTCACTACACCAAGTTCGAGAACTACGCGCCCGATTCCTTCGTCGGCGCGTTCGAGTAACCCTGCACCCAACGCGTACAGGTGCCGTTTCGTTACAGGAACGGCACCTGTACCGCCGTGTCCCTATGCGCGGAGTGCACACGAATCCCGTACGGGATTCACATCATCCAGCGCAACCTCGTTACCGGTTTTCCCGAACGAGGCACAACACATGTCGCTCATTCTTCTACTCATCGTCGTGTTGCTTCTGCTCGGCGCGCTGCCGTCCTGGCCGTATAGCCGCAGCTGGGGTTATGGCCCCAGCGGTGGACTGGGCCTGGTGCTGATCATCCTGATCGTCTTGCTGGTACTGGGCGTTATCTGAGGACGATGCCATGAAACGAACCATCATTCCCGCGTCGCTGATCGTCGTATGCCTGGCCCTGGCCGGTTGCGGCAGTACGACTCGCGTGGTGCAGAACACCGACACCTGCGGCAAGCAGATGACCGACCTGCAGGACGCGCTGGCTTCCGGTGCGATGAGTCAGCACGAATACGACAAGGCGCGTCGCGTGGCCATCGAACGTTGCAATTCGCGCGATACGCACTGAGTTGGGTAGGGCTATCGGTGAGGGTAGCCATTGCCCGGGGAATGCCACGGGAGCGCCCCGGGAGCGCCGGGCTGGAAGGTTAGGTTGGGCGCGTCGGGCCGGATGGCCGCGGCCAAGGCTGGTAAGCTTCCAGCCCTGTCCGAGGCCAACCGGCCCATCTTTTCCACCTTCCTCACCGCGCCTACGCCGGGCGCCAGGCCCGCATGAGCCGCACCACCGTTGCCACCATCCATCTGGGCGCCCTGCGCCACAACCTGGCCCGCATCAAGCAGCTGGCTGCGCCTGCCAAGGTCATGGCGGTGGTCAAGGCCGACGCCTACGGACATGGGCTGGAACGCGTGGCGCGTGCACTCGACGGCGAGGCGGATGCATTTGCGGTGGCCGCCCTGGGCGATGGATTGCGTTTGCGCGCGGCCGGCCATCGGCAGCGCATCGTGGTGTTGTCCGGTCCGGATCGCGCCAGCGACATCGCCGAGATGCAGCGGCTGAATCTCGATGCCGCCATCCATCATGAAGAACAACTGCACTGGTTGAAGGAAGCGTCGCCATCGCGGGGTTCGTTGCGCGTCTGGCTGAAGGTGGACAGCGGCATGCATCGCCTGGGCTTTGCGCCGGAAAGCGTCGCGTTCGTCCACGGACAACTGGCCGCGATGCCCGGTATCGATCCGGAGATCGGACTGCTCACCCACTTCGCCGAATCCGAAGTGTTCGACGGCAGCGAAACGCCCGCGCAGATCCTCCGTTTCAACGAGGCGACATACTCGTTGCAGGGGCCGCGCTCGTTGTCGAACTCGGCGGCGCTGCTGGGCTGGACCGAAGCCCGCGGCGACTGGGTGCGTACGGGCGGCTTGCTGTATGGCCTGTCCGTCGTCGATGGCAAGACCGGCGCCGACTTCGGCTTCCGTCCGGCGATGACGCTGAGCACGCGATTGATCGCCGTCAATCGCATCGGCAAGGGTGAGCGCATCGGTTACAACGGTACCTGGACCTGCCCCGAAGACATGCCTGTCGGTGTGGCTGCCGTGGGCTACGGCGATGGCTATCCGCGCAGCGCGGTGGCCGGCACCCCGGTGCGGGTGGGCGATCGTCAGGTGCCGCTGATTGGCCGCGTGTCGATGGATCTGATCACGCTCGATCTTCGCGACGCACCCCAGGCGAAAGTGGGCGACCGCGTCACGCTGTGGGGACCGGAGTTGCCGGTGGAACGCATCGCCGCCCAGGCGGGCACGATCTCCTACGACCTGACCTGCGGCATGACCAAGCGGGTGCTGTTCGTGGAAGACGAAGACTGAGCGAGCCGAACGCGCTCAACCCACCACGGCTGAATGTCTCGCGGTATGCGATGCCGGCCCGCTAAGCTGGGCCATTCGCTCGCGCACCCGATCAGGAACCCAAGCATGGCCAAAGCCAAGACCGCCTATGTCTGCACCGACTGCGGCGCGGAGCATTCCAAGTGGCAGGGCCAATGCGTGGACTGCGGTGTGTGGAACACGCTGAGCGAAATCGTGGTGCAGCCCGCCGTGAAATCCGCCGGTGCGGCACGCAGCACCACCGGCTACGCAGGCGCCGCGGCCGGTTCGCCCAAGGTGACGCCGCTGACCGCCGTGGCAACCGATGCGGAGACCCGCGCGCTCACCGGCATCGGCGAACTGGACCGCGTGCTGGGCGGCGGTCTGGTGGACGGTTCGGTGGTGCTGATCGGCGGCGATCCGGGCATCGGCAAATCGACCCTGCTGCTGCAGATGCTGGGAACGCTGGGCGCGCGAATTCCCAGCGTGTATGTGACGGGCGAGGAATCGCTCGGCCAGGTGGCCTCGCGCGCGCAGCGACTGGATCTGCCGCTGGCGCCGCTGCATGCGCTGGCGGAAACCTGCATCGAACGCATCATCGAACAGGCGCTGAGTACCCGCCCACGCGTGCTGGTGATCGACTCCATCCAGACCATCTGGACGGAATTGCTTACCGCGGCGCCGGGCTCGGTCAGCCAGGTGCGCGAATCGGCGGCCAAGCTCACGCGCTTCGCCAAGGAAACCGGCACCTCGGTGTTCCTGGTCGGTCATGTGACGAAAGAAGGCGGCATTGCCGGCCCGCGCGTGCTCGAACACATGGTGGATGCGGTGCTTTATTTCGAAGGCGAGTCGGGCAGCCGCTTCCGTGTGCTGCGCGCCTTCAAGAATCGCTTCGGCGCGGTGAACGAGCTGGGCGTGTTCGCGATGTCGGAGAAGGGCCTGCGCGAAGTGCCCAATCCTTCGGCGATTTTCCTCTCGGCCCATAGCGGCCCGACCTCGGGCAGTGCAGTGATGGTGACGCGCGAAGGCACGCGGCCCTTGCTGGTGGAAGTGCAGGCGTTGGTGGATCAGTCCTCATTGGGCAACCCGCGCCGCGTTGCGCTGGGCCTGGAGCAGAATCGCCTCGCCATGCTGCTGGCCGTGCTGCATCGGCATGGCGGCGTGGCCGCGTACGACCAGGACGTGTTCGTCAACGTGGTGGGCGGCATTCGCGTGCAGGAGACCGCAGCCGATCTGCCCGTGCTGCTGGCCGTGCTCTCGTCGCTGCGTGATCGACCGTTGCCGGAGAAGACTGTCGCGTTTGGCGAGGTGGGTTTGTCGGGCGAGATCCGGCCGGTGCCCAATGGTGATGAGCGCTTGAAAGAGGCGGCGCACCACGGGTTTCAGAAGGCTATCGTGCCGAAGGCCAATGCGCCGAAGAAGTCGAAAGTCGGCGACATGGAAATTGTCGCAGTGGAACGCTTGTCGGAAGCGATCGACGCCTGCCGCTGAACCCGCCAGCCGCAGCGCGGTTTTTTGTGGGAGCACACCCTGTGCGCGACAGCCCCGCTTGGGTGCACGGCTTCGTAGGTTTGTCGCCCACAGGGTGCGCTCCCACAGTAGATCTGCCGCCTTATACGGGCGGCAGCGCCGCAAAATCCGGATGCAGTTCGGCGCGCGCTGAAAAGGCCGCCAATTGCGGATAAGCCTTCGCATCGATCACATCGGCCGCCACCAATTGGGTAAAGCCCCAGGCGACGGCGATGGTCACATCGGCCTGGCTCGGCGAGCTTCCAAAAATCCAGCCATCGACTCCACGCAGTTCGCGTTCGAGCAAATCATGGGCCGCATGCAATTGGCCTTTGACGCGTTTCATCCAGCCTTCGTCGCGCTTGTCCGCATCGCGTTTGTCTTCGTAGACGATCTGCACGGCTTTTTCGCTGGCTGCGAGGGCGATGCCGGTGAGTCGAAGTGCGCGTTGTCGGTCCGCTGCATCCGTGGGCATCAGTGCCGCGCGATCACTTTGCGCCTGGGCCCACTCGATGATCAGTCCGGACTCGGTGAGCATGCCGCCATCGTCCAGCACCAGCGTGGGCGCCTTCACCAGCGGGTTGATGCGCTGGAACTCATCGAAATGCCGGAACACCGACATCGAGCGATGCGTGAAAGGGATGCCCAGCAGTCGCAGTGAAATCGCGGTTCGACGCACGTAGGGTGAATCGAGCATGCCGATCAGTTCCACGAGAACCTCCGTCAGGAATGGAAGACGACGGTCTTGCCGCCGTTGAGCAGCACGCGATCGTCGAGGTAGAGGCGCAGGGTGCGCGCAAGTACGCGGCGTTCGATGTCGCGGCCGATGCGGATCAGGTCTTCCGGCGTATCGGCATGGGTGACGCGCTCGATGTCCTGCTCGATGATCGGACCTTCGTCCAGCTCGGCCGTGACGAAATGCGCGGTGGCGCCAATCAGCTTGACGCCGCGGCGGTAGGCCTGGTGATAGGGGCGCGCGCCCTTGAAGCCCGGCAGAAACGAGTGGTGGATGTTGATGCAGCGACCGGCCAGTTTGCGCGTCAGCTCGCTGGAGAGGATCTGCATGTAGCGCGCGAGCACCACCAGGTCCGTGCCGGATTGTTCGATCAGTGCGTCCAGCACGCCTTCCTGCTCGGCCCTGCTGTTCTTGTCGACGGGCAGGTAGTGGAAAGGAATGCCATCCAGGTCGAGATGGCGATAGGTTTCGCGCGGATGGTTGGCGATGACGCCCGCGATATCCATCGGCAGCTCGCCAATGCGCCAGCGGTAGAGGATGTCCGCGAGGCAGTGATCGAACTTCGACACCAGCAGCATCACGCGCCGGCGCTGCGCCCGGTTGCGCAGGGTCCACTGCATGGCCAGCGACTTGGCGAAACCCTCCAGGCCCTGCTCGAGCGCCGCGAAGTCGCGCTCGGCATCTTCGAACACCAGGCGCATGAAGAAGCGGCCGGTTTCGGCATCGCCAAACTGCTGCGCCTCGATGATGTTGCCGCCCTGTGCGGCAAGGTGGTTCGATACCGCCGCCACGATGCCAGCACGGTCGGGACAGGAAAGTGTCAGGACGAACTGGCCGGGAATGATCATGGCATGCGCTTCATGGCGTGCGATGGAGGATGAGTTCGAGCACCGCCTTGGTGCCGAAGAAGGCAAGCAGCAATACGCCCATGCCCACCAGGGTGAGATTGACGGCGCTGCGACCGCGCCAGCCATGCCGCCAGCGGCCGATGAGCAGGGTGCCGAACACCAGCCACGCGATGATCGACAGCACCGTCTTGTGGATCAGGTGCTGGCCGAACAGGTTGTCCACGAACAGGATGCCGGTGAGCAGGGTGAGCGTGAGCAGCAGGAAACCGGCGCCGATCAGCCGGAACATCAGCGTTTCCGTCAGCGTCAGCGGCGGTAGCGCGCGCATCCAGGAGCCCACCTGGCGATGGCGCAGCGCGCGCTCCTGCACCGCGAGCAGGATGGCCAGGGCAGCGGCGATCGAGAGCACGCTGAAGGCCAGCAGCGCCACGGTGACGTGCAGCTTGATCTGCCACTCCAGCGGTAGCGGCGCCGTGGCGGGTGCCGCGAACGTGTCCAGCGCAAGCAGCAGCGCGGTCAGCGGAAACACGATGACGCCCAGTCCCGCCACCGGTCGCCAGATGTTCACCACCAGCGTCAGCGCGGAAACCACGCAGGCCATCAAGGACAGCGCGGAGAAGAAATGCAGGTCCAGCGAGCCGCGATGCGCACTCAGCAAGGTGCCCGCATGAATCAACACGGCAGCGCCCGCCAGCACCAGCGCGGAACGGTTCAGCGGCTGCCCGCCCCCGAGCAGCGGGCGGGCCAGAGCCGTCGCGGCGACGAGGTAAAGCACGACGGCGAGCAGGGCAAAGAGGACGATGGCAGTCATAGCGGGCGAGTGTGGCATGGGCGGCTCAATGGGGGGAAGACGGGGTTTGTGGGGGCGTGAAGCCGGCCGCTGGGCGGCCTGTGAAGCCGCTCGCTGCGCTAGCTGTAAATGGTCAATGGAAAGAGCTGGGGAGATGACCGTCGGCTTCGGCGCTGTTCACTATTCACCACTAACAGCGAGCGCCGCGAGCGGCTTCACAGGCCGCCCAGCGGCCGGCGTTACGATCCAGCAGCGACCGCCTTCACCAGCTATAATCGCCGTCTTTCCGCCTACCGGCCTGATCCATGTTCGAGTCCCTCAGCCAACGCCTCTCCGCCACCGTCAACCGCCTGCGCGGCCGTGGTCGCCTGACGGAGGAAAACATCCGCGAATCGCTGCGTGAGGTGCGCATTGCCCTGCTGGAGGCCGACGTGGCCCTGCCGGTGGTGCAGGCGTTGATCGAGCGCGTGAAGGTGCGTGCGGTCGGCCAGGAAGTGATGAAGAGCCTGTCGCCGGGCCAGGCGCTGGTGAAGGTGGTCAGCGACGAGCTGACCGCGTTGATGGGCACTGCCAATACCGAGCTCAATCTTGCCCAGCAGCCGCCGGCCGTGGTGCTGATGGCGGGCCTGCAGGGTGCCGGTAAGACCACCACGGTGGCCAAGCTCGCGCGTTTCCTCACCGAGCGCAAAAAGAAGAAGGTGATGGTGGTGAGCTGCGACGTCTATCGTCCGGCCGCCATCGAGCAGTTGCGCACGCTGGCCGAGCAGGTCGGCGTGAAGTTCTTCCCGTCCGAGGCGGGCCAGAACCCGGTCGACATCGCCAAGGCCGCGATTGCCGCGGCGCGCCGCGAAGTGGTTGACGTGCTGCTGGTCGATACCGCCGGCCGCCTGCATGTGGACGAGGCGATGATGGCCGAGATCAAGGCGCTCCACGCCGCGATCACGCCGGTCGAAACGCTGTTCGTGGTCGACTCCATGACCGGCCAGGACGCAGCCACCACCGCCAAGGCCTTTGCCGAGGCGCTGCCGCTCACCGGCGTGGTGCTCACCAAGACCGACGGCGATGCCCGTGGCGGCGCCGCGCTGTCGGTGCGCTATATCACCGGCCGCCCGATCAAGTTCCTCGGCGCCGGCGAGAAGACCGATGCGCTGGAGCCGTTCCATCCGGACCGCGTCGCGCAGCGCATCCTCGGCATGGGCGACGTGCTGTCGCTGGTCGAGGAAGTGGAGCGCAAGGTCGACCAGGAGAAGGCGCAGAAGCTCGCCGAGAAGGTCATCAAGGGCAAGCGCTTCGATCTCAACGACATGCGCGACCAGCTCGAGCAGATGTCCAACATGGGCGGCCTGGCTGGCCTGATGGACAAGCTGCCGGGCGTGTCGGGCCTGCCCGATAGCGTCAAATCCAAGGTCAACGACGGTGAGATCAAGCGCATGGTCGCGATCATCCAGTCGATGACCAAGAAAGAACGCCGTCATCCGGATCTGTTGAACGGTTCGCGCCGTGCCCGCGTGGCGCGCGGCTCGGGCACCCAGCCGGCCGACGTCAACCGCCTGCTGAAGCAGTACATGCAGATGGAAAAAATGATGTCCAAGCTGTCCAAGGGCGGCAGCAAGGGCCTGCTGCGCCAGATGCGCGGCGCCATGAAGGGCATGGGCGGCATGGGCGGCGGTTTGCCCCCGATGCGCTGAGGCTAAACGGTCCGGTCGGTTCATCTGGCCGGATTTGCCTGTCAGCTCTTCCTTTTTCCCCAAATTTCATTAAAATGTCGCGTTCACCGCGCACCGCTGAGTGCGTGCTGCCGGCATCCCGGCAACTCTGGAGCTTTTACTTATGGTCAAGATTCGTCTTTCGCGCGGCGGCGCCAAGGGCCGTCCGTTCTACCACATCGTTGTCACCGATCAGCGCAACAAGCGCGACGGCCGCAGCATTGAGAACGTCGGTTTTTACAACCCGGTTGCTTCGGGCAAGGACAAGCGCCTTGAACTGAACGTTGCCCGCGTGCAGGAGTGGGTGGGCAAGGGTGCGCAGCTGACCGACAAGGTCGCCGCCCTGGTCAAGGAAGCCGGCAAGCAGCAGGCTGCCTGAGTATGACGGCAGCCGGTCGGCGCGTCCTGGTGGGACGCATCGTCGGGCTGTACGGCGTGCAGGGCTGGCTCAAGATCGAATCCTGGACTGAGCCCCGCACGAAGATCTTCACGTACCAACCTTGGCTGCTGAGTTCGGCGCCGGGTGCGGAAAAGGAGATCGCAGGAATCAAAGGTCGTCCGCAGGGCAAAGGGCTGGTCGCCCAATTCCCTGGAGTCGACGACCGGGATACGGCAGCAGCGTTGGTGGGGCAGGACATTTACGTCTCCCGCGAGCTGTTGCCGCCTCCTGGCAAGGATGAGTACTACTGGGTCGATCTCGAAGGTCTCGAGGTCGTCACCACGGAAGGCGTGGCACTGGGGCGAGTGAGTCATCTCTTCGCAACCGGCGCCAACGACGTCGTGGTGGTGAAGGACGGTACGCGCGAGCGGCTGGTGCCTTTCATCCAGGGATCTTATGTGCGTTCGGTGGACTTGTCCGGCGGGCGCATGGTGGTGGACTGGGATCCTGAATTCTGAGCGCGCCACGCGCTGCATCAAGGGTTGAGGATCATGCGCATCGATGTCGTCACGTTGTTTCCCGACTTCATGCGTC
Organism: Dyella kyungheensis; assembly: GCF_049913195.1. Lineage (GTDB taxonomy): Bacteria > Pseudomonadota > Gammaproteobacteria > Xanthomonadales > Rhodanobacteraceae > Dyella > Dyella kyungheensis. The sequence goes on from NZ_CP183983.1 coordinate 1,481,172, forward strand.
AGTGTGCTGCCGTTGGCGTGGTGGGGCGGGCCCAGCAGCGTGAGCTGCTGCAGGTGGAAACCTGGAACCCGCGCGATTTCGCCACCGACAATTACCGCACCGTGGACGGCCGCACCTGTGGCGGCGGACCCGGCATGGTGATGCTGATTCAGCCTTTGCGCGATGCCTTGAAGGCCGTGCGCGAGGCCGCACCGGAGCCGGTGCATGTGATCTACCTCAGCCCGCAAGGCGCGAGGTTGACGCAGGGTCGGGTAGAAGCGCTGGCCAAGTTGCCGCGCATCGCCTTGCTCTGCGGGCGTTACGAAGGTGTGGACGAGCGTCTGCTGGCGCACGAGGTCGACGAAGAGCTTTCTATCGGCGATTATGTGCTGTCCGGCGGTGAGCTTGGCGCCGCGGTGATCATCGATGCCGTGGGCCGCTTGCAGGACGGTGCGTTGAATGACGCGCAGTCGGCGCAGCAAGATTCGTTTTCGGACGGACTGCTGGATTGCCCGCACTATGCAAAGCCGGTGCATGACGCACTGGGAGACGTGCCGGACGTATTGCTCTCCGGCGACCACGCGGCTATTCGTCGCTGGCGCCTGAAGCAATCGCTGGGACGGACCTGGTTGCGGCGTCCCGATCTTTTGGCGCAGCGCGCGCTGGATGCACAATCCCGAGCGCTGTTGGACGAATTCCGCCGCGAGCATGCTCAGCAGACGCGGCACGACGATACGGCCCATTAAGGGCGCAGAAATTAGACAGGTGTTGCCATGAACAAGATCATCGAACAGTTCGAAGCCGAGCAGATCACCCGCCAGCTGCCGGAATTCGGCCCTGGTGACACCGTGGTGGTCAACGTGAAGGTGAAGGAAGGCAACCGCGAGCGCGTTCAGGCGTTCGAGGGTGTGGTCATCGCCAAGCGCAGCCGCGGCCTGCATTCGGCCTTCACCGTGCGCAAGATCTCGCACGGCACCGGCGTGGAGCGCGTGTTCCAGGCGCACAGCCCGGCCATCGACTCGCTGGAAGTGAAGCGCAAGGGCAAGGTGCGTGGCGCCAAGCTGTACTACCTGCGCAACCTGGAAGGCAAGGCTGCCCGCATCAAGGAAGACGTGGCTGCTGTCTCCGCCGCCAAGGCCGCAAAGAAGAAGGCTGCCGCCGCCGAGTAATTCGGGCGCGTCTCGATTCGATTCGACGAAACCCCGCGGAGCGATCCGCGGGGTTTTTGTTTGTGTCGTGTGTGCCTTGGCGTTGCGGTAAACGCGCTGTCGCGCTTTACCTGTAGGAGTGCACCCTGTGCGCGACCACTACGTTGAGGCGTTCCGCTCCGTCAGGCTGTCGCGCACAGGGTGCGCTCCTGCCATGAACTCGGCTTGGCGGTGTGGCTCAGCCGAGTCGCTGCGGTTCCTGCAGGAAGTTGCCCTGCACGAAGTCCACGCCGCAGGCGAACAGCAGGGATGTGCTGGCGGCGTCTTCTACCCATTCGGCGATGGTGTGCTTCTTCAGTTCGCGCGCCTGGCGGCAGATGTCGGCCACCTTCTTCTGGCTCTCCTGCTGTTGCGGCAGGTCGGCCATGTAGCTGCGGTCGATCTTCAGATAGTCCGCATTGATGTGGTTGAGCAACTGGAACGAGTTGAGGCCCGAGCCGAACTGTTCGAGCGCAAACTGGCCGCCGATCTTCTGCCACGCCTGGATGAATTCCTGCGCGGGACGCAGCGCAGTCACCACCTTGCTCTCGGTCATTTCCAGCACGAGCTGGCCGTGCTTGAGCGCGGCCTGCTTGAGGCGTTCGTCCAGCCAGGGCAGCAGCTCCTTGTCTTCCAGCGAGCCGGAGGTGAGCTTGACGAAGAAGGTGGTGGGCGAACCCATGCGGTCGCGGCCACGCAGGTGTTCGATCGCCTGGTTCAACACCCAGCGGTCGATCGCCGGGGTGAGGTTGTGCTTTTCGGCGATCGGCATGAAGAAGCCCGGCAGTACCTCGCCTTGCGGGCCATTGAGGCGCAGCAGGATTTCGGAGAACTCGCCTTCGGCATCCTGCAGGCTGATGGTCTGCTGGTGATACAGCACGAATTCGTTCTGCAGCAGCGCCTGGTTGATCACGCCCAGCCAGTAGCGCTCGCGTTCCTCGTCGGCCTTTTCGCGCGCGGCGGGATCGTGCAGGTCGCTGCGGTTGCCGCCCTGGCTCTGCGCGTTGCGCAGGGCCTGGCTGGCCTGGTTGAGCAGCAGTTCGGTATTGGCGTTGCGCTCGCCCAGCATGCTGCCGCCGATGCTGGAGGTGATGGTGAGCGAACGCGAGCCCAGGTCGAAGATGCCGCCGGCAATGGCCTGCTGCAGGCCGGCGATCCACTGTTTGATGCCTTCGTCGTTGCGCGTGTGCAGCAACACGCCCACGGTGTGCTCGGCCAGCAGGCCGGCAGTGTCCTGGGCGGTGAGCTGGCTCTCGACGCGGGCGGCGAAGGCCGCCAGCAATTCGTCGGCCTTGGCCAGGCCCACGCCGGCCACGATGGTCTGCCAGTTGTCCGGCTCGATCAGCAGCAGCGATTGGCCCTTGGTGCCCTGGGTGGCCGCGGCCACCGCTTCGTCGATGCATTCGAGCATGCGTGCACGGTTGAACAGTCCGGTCACCGGGTCGCGCTGCAGCTGCTCGATGACATTGGCGTCCACCATCTGGCGGCGGAACACCACCTGCAGGCAGGACTCGCCTTCGAAGGTGGCGTGGGCGAATTCCACGCTGGCCTTGAACGTGCTGGCATCGGCGCGGCGCGCCTGCAGCTCGATGGCGCCACTGGGCTTCTCCCCCTTGGAGAGGCCCTTGAGCGTGTTCTTGAATTCGTCGGCGTCGTTCGCGCCGATCATGTCCAGCACGGGCAGGCCGAGCAGGTCGTCGAATTCGGTATAGCCGAAGGTGTCCAGGTAGGCCTGGTTGGCGCGCACGTGCATGCCTTCGTGCACATAGGCGATGGCGTCGGTGGACGAATCGAGCAGCGCATCGCAGCGGCGCTCCGATTCGCGCAACGCGGCTTCCAGCCGGCGCAGCTGGCGGCGTGCGTTGAGCGCGTCGAACTCGCGTTGGATCACCGCCATCAATTGCTTGGGCTGCGGCCGCAGCGCCACGCTGCGGGCGCCGTTGACGAACAACTCGGTGATGGCGGCGTTGTCCACCTGGCTCACCAGCGCGATCAGCGACAGGTCGCGACCGTGCGCGTCGAGCATGCGCGCCACTTCGCGCAGTTCGAGCGTGCCCACGGAAGGGTCGAACAGGACGATGTCCGGTCCCAGTTCGTCGAGTGCGGCGGTGATTTGCTCGGTGCTGGTGGCGCGCGCCGGTCGAACGGCGATACCGCTGTTGCGCAGCAGGCTGATGATCTGTTCCGCGTCTTCGACAGACTTCTCGATGAAAAGGATCTTTATGACCTGGTCGGTTTTCATGGGCTCGTCGAGCTATCCGTTGTTCGCCGCTGCTGGTGGTACCTGCCGTGACAGCAGGGCGCATGCCATCCGAGGTTGTAACGGATTCTTCCGATCACTGCCAGCGGAATTGTTCCGATAGTGACGCGGCCCACAACTGTGCCGCCCATCTGTTACAGCGGCCGCTTCGACGCTTCGCCACCCACTTCGCGGACCAGCTTGGGAACGAGGTAGCCCGGCAGGCGTTGACGGATGGCCTCGACCAGGGCGAGCGCTTCGGCATCGTCCACCTCGAAATGTGCCGACCCCTGCACGCGGTCCAGCTGGTGCAGGTAATAGGGCAGTACGCCCGCCGCGAACAGCCGTTCGGAGAGCTGGGTCAGCGTTTCGGCGTCGTCGTTGATCCCGCGCAGCAGCACCGACTGGTTGAGCACGGTGGCACCGGCCTCGCGCAGGCGGGCGCAGGCGGCATCCACGGACGCATCGAATTCGTTGGCATGGTTGGCGTGCAATACCACCACCCTCTGCAGCGGCAGCTCGCCCAGCCAGCGTCCGAAGGCTTCGTCGACGCGCTCGGGCAGCACCACCGGCAGGCGCGTGTGGATGCGCAGGCGGGTCACATGGGAAATCTCGACCAGGCCGCGGCTGAGCTCTTCCAGCTTGGCCGTGGCCAGCGACAGCGGGTCGCCGCCGGAGAGGATCAACTCGCTGATCGAACTGTCCTGGCGCACGTGCTCCAGCGCCTTGCGCCACTGGCCCGCGGCGGCCATCTCGTCGCCGTAGGGGAAATGGCGGCGGAAACAGTAGCGGCAGTTGATGGCGCAGCTGCCGCTGGCAATCAGCAGGGCGCGGCCCTGGTATTTGTGCAGCACGCCCTGGGCGGAACGGGCGGCCATATCGCCCACCGCATCCACGCCATAGCCCGGCACCTGGTCCAGCTCGGCCAGCTGGGGCAGCACCTGCAGCAGCAGGGGGTCGAGCGGGTCGCCCTGGCGCATGCGGGCCACGAAACCGCGCGGCACCCGCACGCTGAACCCGGCGTCGTCGGCCGGCAACCGGCTGGCCAGCTGTTCCAGCCCCAGCAGGGCCAGCAATTCATGCGGGTCGGTGACGGCCTCGCGCCACAGCGTGCGCCAGTCGGCTGCAGGCGGAGATAGGCGGGCGGCGTGGCTTGCGGTTATCATAATAGGTCTTGAATCGGGCTCAGCGCCCGGGAAACCACCTATTCTAGCTGCCTGTCGGCGGCGTCACATCTGGAGCGCAGCATGGCCACCGCCGGTCTCAACGACGTCAAGAAGGGAATGAAGATCCTTCACAACAATGACCCCTGGGTCATTACCGACGCCGATTTCATCAAGCCCGGCAAGGGTCAGGCGTTCACCCGCATCTTCATCCGCAACCTGAAGAACGGCCGCACCAGCGAATCGACCATGAAGTCCAGCGACAGCTTCGAAGTCGCCGACGTCGTCGATACCGACATGCAGTACCTGTATTCCGACGGCGAGTACTGGCACTTCATGCACCAGGAAAGCTTCGAGCAGCACCAGGCCAGCAAGGCGGGCATGGGCGATGCGGTGAAGTGGCTGAAGGGCGAGGAAGAGTGCGTGGTGACGCTGTTCAACGGCGAAATCATCTCCGTGCAGGCACCGAACTTCGTCGAACTGAAGATCACCGAGACCGACCCGGGCCTGCGTGGCGACACCTCGGGCGGCGGCGGCAAGCCGGCGACCCTGGAAACCGGCGCCGTGGTTCGCGTGCCGCTGTTCGTCACCACCGACGAAGTGATCAAGGTCGACACCCGCACGGGCGAATACGTCAGCCGCGTCGGCAAGTGACGAACTGGCCCGCGCGCTTGCGCGCGGCTTTGCCAGTTCGTCATCCCGGCGCAGGCCGGACGAGCGCGCAGCGCGAAGAACGCCCGAAGGGCGGCCCCGGAGGGGCGAGCGTAGCGAGTCATCCAGTGAAATACGTAGTGCGAAGCACGCCTTATTTGCTTTCGTACCGCCTAAAGCAAAGTCACTGGATTCCAGCTTCCGCTGGAACGACGAGCGAAAAATCGTCATGCCGATAGGCAATCATGGGGCGGCCACCGCAAGGTGATCCGCCCCATGTCGTATCCAACATTGAAGAAGTGAGCCAACGGATGAGCCAGACCGCCCCGCAAACCGTCGACCTGCTGATCGAAGCGCGCTGGGTCGTGCCGGTGGAACCGCATGCCGTCGTGCTCGAACACCACGCCGTGGTCGTCGACCAGGGCGCCATCGTGGCGCTGCTGCCGATCGCCGAAGCTCGCGCCGCCTATGCGCCGCGCGAGCGCGTGGAGCTGGGTGAGCACGTGCTCATCCCGGGCCTGGTCAACACGCACACGCATAACCCGATGACGCTGTTGCGTGGCCTCGCCGACGACCTGCCGTTGATGGTCTGGCTGCAGAAGCACATCTGGCCGGTCGAAGGCCAGGTGATCGGACCGGAGTTCGTGCGCGACGGCGTCGAACTGGCGGTGGCCGAGATGATCCGTGGCGGCACCACCTGCGCCAACGAGAACTATTTTTTCCCCGACGTGATCGGCGCCACCTATCGCCGCATGGGTTTCCGCGCGGTAGTCGGCTTGCCGGTGATCGACTTTCCCACGGCCTGGGCGAAGACGCAGGACGAATACTTCGAGCGCGCCATCGAAGTGCACGACAGTTTCCTCGGCGACGCGCTGGTGAGCACCTCGTTTGCACCGCATGCGCCGTACACCGTGTCCGACGAGAGCTTCGAGCGCATCCGCGTGCTGGCCGACCAGCTCGACATTCAGGTGCACCTGCACACGCACGAAACCGCGCATGAAGTGGAAGAGGAGAAGGCCAAGAGCGGCCTGCGTCCGTTCCAGCGCCTGCAGAAGCTCGGCCTGGTCAACGACCGCCTGATCGCGGTGCACATGACCCAGCTCACCGATGCGGAAATCGAAGCCTGCGCCGAAGCGGGCGTGTCGGTGGTGCATTGTCCCGAATCCAACCTCAAGCTCGCCTCGGGTTTCTGCCCGGCGGAGAAGCTGCGCCAGGCCGGCGTGAATGTGGCCATTGGCACGGATGGCTGCGCGTCCAACAACGATCTGGACATGTTCGGCGAGATGCGCACGGCCGCGTTCCTGGCCAAGGCCGTGGCCAACGATGCAGCGGCCTTCGATGCGGCCTATGCGTTGCGTGCGGCCACGCTCAACGGTGCTCGCGCGATGGGGCTGGAAGATCGCATCGGTTCCATCGAAGTGGGCAAGCAGGCCGATCTGGCCGCGGTTCGCCTGTCCGATCTGGAAACGCAGCCGCTGTTCCATATCGCCTCGCAGCTGGCCTATGCCGCCGGTCGTCACCAGGTCACCGATGTGTGGATCAACGGCGTGCGCAAGCTGGCCGCGCGCATCCTCACCGACATCGATACCGATGCCGTGCTGGCGAAAACGCATGCCTGGCGCGAACGCATCGCTGCTATCGATGCGGGTTGAGGAGATCGCCGTGAAACGCTATCTCGTGTTGGCCATGCGTCGCCCCGATTTCGATCCGGCCATCGTGCAGCCGCATCTGGATTTCCTCGAAGGCTTGCGTGGCGGAGGCCGGCTGGAGCTGTCCGGCGGCTTCAGCGATCGCTCCGGCGGGGCGTACCTGATGCGCGCCGCCGACATGGACGAAGCGCTTTCCATCGTCCATCAGGACCCGGCCTACACCAGTGGCGGTTGGGACATCACCGTCCACGAATGGAACGCGCACTAAACTTCGCACCCAGTCTTCAAGGATCTGCCGATGCAAGCCGCAACCAATGTCAGTCCCGAGGAAATCGCCCGCTTCGGCAAGCTCGCCGCGCGCTGGTGGGATCCGGATGGCGAATCGCGCCCGCTGCACGATCTCAATCCCGTGCGTGCGGCCTATGTCGCTGATCGGCTGAACCTGCGAAGCGCTCGCGTCGCCGACGTCGGCTGCGGCGGCGGCCTGCTCAGCGAGGCGCTGGCGAAAGCGGGCGCGCGCGTCACCGGCATCGACCTGGGCGAGAAGGTGATCGAGATCGCGCGCCTGCACATGCACGAGTCGCGGCTGGAAACGCCGAACCTGGAGATCGACTACCGCGTGCAGTCGTCGGCGGATCTCGCTGCTGCCGAAGCGGAGAGTTTCGACGCCGTGTGCTGCATGGAGCTGATCGAGCACGTACCCGATCCGGCCGCGCTGGTGGGCGATCTGGTACGCATGCTCAAGCCGGGCGGCGTGCTGGTGATGTCCACGCTCAATCGCACGCCGGCCGCGTTCGGCGCCGCCATTCTCGGCGCCGAATACCTCATGCGCATGCTGCCGCGTGGCACCCATCACTACGCGCAGTTCCTCAAGCCTTCGGAACTGGGGCGTTTGATGCGCCACGCCGGGCTGGAAGTCGATGATGTTTCCGGACTGGGCTACAACCCGATCAGCCGCAAGGCCTGGTTGAGCCGCTTCACCGCCGTCAATTACCTGATCAGCGCACGAAAGCCCGCATGAAGCCATTCCCCGAAAACATCCAGGGCGTGCTGTTCGATCTCGACGGCACCTTGCTCGACAGCGCCCCCGATCTGTACGCCGCACTGAAGGCGCAATGCGAAGAGATGCAGGTGGCTGCGCCGCCGTATGAGATGGTGCGAGAAGTCGTCTCGCGCGGTTCGCGGGCGATCCTGCGCTGTGCATTTGCCGATGCCGACGACGCGGCGTTGCTGGCCCTGATGCCGCGCTATCTGGAGCTTTACCAGGCGATGATGGCCGAGCACACGCGTCCGTTCGATGGCGTCGACGAGTTGCTGGCCTCGCTGGAATCGCAGGGCATTGTCTGGGGCGTGGTCACCAACAAGCCGGGCTTTCTCACCGACGACCTGCTGGTGCGTATCGGCTGGGCGCCGCGCGCGGCAGCGATCGTGTCCGGCGATACGTTGCCGGTGAAGAAACCCGATCCCGCGCCGGTATTGCTGGCCTGCGAGCGTGCCGGTCTCGATCCGTCGCGCTGCGTCTTCGTGGGCGACGATCGCCGCGATGTGCTGGCGGGCGCTGCGGCCGGCCTGTACACCGTGGCCGTGCGCTGGGGTTATCTCGACGGCGGCGATCCGAGCGAATGGAACGCCGACCTGGTGGTCGATCATCCGTCCGATCTCACCGCTCGCGTGAAGGTCACCGCATGAGCGGCACTGCGCTGCAGAGCTATATCGACAAGTGGCTGGCCGTGCAGCCGCAGCAGCGCATTGCCCTGGCCTTCGTGGATCCGAACCGGTACCCCGGTCATATCGCGCTGGCGGCGTTCGAGCAGGAACTGCTTGCCGCGGCCTATGGCATTCGCGAACCGCAAGTGGCGGCCACCAAGCTCAACTGGTGGGCCGAGGAACTGTCCGGTGCGGCGGCGAGCGGCGGCCGTCATCCGTTGACGCAGGTGCTGTTCGACAGCGACCGCGCGCATGAGATCGCCGCCGAGCGCTGGGTCGCTCCGGTGCTGGCTGCGATGGGCCAATTGGAAGAGGGCACGGCCGCGGATTTCCCCGCCCAGATTGCGGCCGGCTCGTTGTTGCACGGTGCCGTGGCCGATCTGGAAACGGCGTGGTGGTTCGGCGACAAGGCCGACAGCACGCGCGCCAGCCGGGTGGCCACGCTCTCGCATCTGCTGTATTCGCTGCTGCGTCTCGAAGAAGATGTCGATCGCGACCGCCTGGCCTTGCCGATGTCGCGGCTGGCCAAGTTCGGCCTCAGCCGCAGCGAATTGCGCCAAGCGACCGAGGTGCGCAACGACGCCATCCGCGCACAGTTGGACGATCTGCACCACGCCTGGCGCGAGGCCGAGCGCCTGCCGGGACCGTTGAGTGCCTTCCGCGGGCTGGAATCGCGCCAGGGACGTGCGCTGGTGGCCAAGGCGCGCAAGGCCGCCGATCCACTGGATGTATTGCGAAAAGGGCAGGGCAGGCAGGGCCTGGGCGTGACCTGGCAGGCCTGGCAGGCCGCGCGTGCCTGGCAGCGCCAGATCGGTTGAAAACAGCCGTCGGGACGCAGCGTTTCCCGCGCGCCACTATTGCGAGGCGCCGTTGGTGCCCCAAAATCGAGGTCTTCAAGGCGGCCAGACCGCCCGTCGGACCCTAGGATTGACCATGTACACCGAGGAAAACACCGCTCGCCTGCTGCCCGACGTGGCAGTCCACGCCCAGCCGCACCTCGTCGGCGAGCTGGATTGGGTGGGCATGGACGGTATCGAAGTGCCGGTACGTTTCGATGCCGGCGACGGCGACGTGCAGCGCGCCAGTGCGCGCGTCGGCGCCTTCGTCAACCTGCGCCGCCCGGACAAGCGCGGCATCCACATGTCGCGGCTCTACCTGCAGGTCGAAGAAGCGCTGAGCACGAAGACGCTGGGCACCGACACGCTGCGCGATCTGCTGCGCGGCTTCCTGGAGTCGCACAAGGACCTGTCCGACCGCGCCTGCCTCAGCATCCGCTTCGAACATCTGGTGCGCCGTCCTGCCTTGCGCAGCGCGAACAGCGGCTGGCGCTCGTATCCGGTGACCATCGAAGCGAGCATGATCGGCGACGAATTCCTGCTCGAGTTCGGCACCGAGATCGTCTATTCGTCGACCTGTCCCGCGTCGGCGGCGCTGTCGCGCCAGCTGATCCAGGACCGGTTCGCCAAGGACTTCGATGCCGGCAAGCCGGTCGATCACGCCGCCGTGCTGTCCTGGCTGGGCAGCGAGAAGGGCATCGTCGCCACGCCGCATGCGCAGCGCAGCGTGGCGCGTTTGCGCGTACGTCCGGCGGAAGATGCGGCGTTCAATCTGATCGACCTGATCGACGTCACCGAGCACGCGCTGGGCACGCCGGTGCAGACCGCGGTGAAGCGCGAAGACGAGCAAGCTTTCGCGCTCGCCAATGGCGGCAACCTGATGTTCTGCGAGGATGCGGCGCGCCGCATCCAGAAGGCCCTGGATGTCGACAAGGCGATCAGCGATTTCCACATCCGCGTGGAGCACCAGGAAAGCCTGCATCCCCACGATGCCGTGGCGTATGCCAGCAAGGGTGTCGAAGGCGGCTACGCCGGCAAGGGGTGCGCCTGAGTGTTTTGACGGCGGCCTGATAGCATGGCGGGAGCCCGTCGCAGGGCTTCCCCATGGAGATTCGCATGTCGTTCCGTCTTCCGTTGCTGGCCGCCGCCGTGTTCGCGCTGTCGGCCTGCTCGATGTTTTCGCACCACCGCCACAAGGAAGACGCGCCCGTCGCGACCGCTGCGCCGGCGGCGCCGGTGCACCAGGCCCTGATGAAGACCCTGATCGGCGACGTGCGCTATGAGTTGCCGCAAGCGGTGCCGGCCGATGCGGTGTTGATCGTCACCCTGGCCGATGTGAGCCGCCAGGACGCGCCCGCCCGCACCGTGGCGGAAGAACGCATCCAGCCGGTGGGCGCATCGCCGGTCGATTTCATGCTGAGCTACGACCCCGCCGAACTGAAGGACGGCGTGGATTTCGCCATTGGCGTGCGTCTGCAACAGGGCGACAAGCTGCTCGCCATCAACGACACGCGTACCAGCGTGCTCGGTCGCTCCGGCGAGAGCGGTCCCGTGAGCATCACGCTGAAGGCCGTGCCGTAACCCTAGCTCATCATTCCGGCGTGCGCCGGAATGACGATGAGGGAAAGGGACGGTCGAGCAGATTACCGACTGAAGCTCAATCGCTGCCCGCGCACGCTCTGATCCACGCTGCTGCCATCCCACACGCGCTGGCCGTTCACAAACGTGGCCACGATCGAGCTGTTGAAGGTGTAGCCCTCGAACGGCGTCCAGCCGCACTTGGACAACACTTCTTCGCGGGTCACCGTGTGCGGCTTGTTCGGATCGACCAGCACCAGGTCGGCGGCATAGCCTTCGCGCAGGTAGCCGCGCTCCTTCACGTCGAACAGCGTAGCCGGCGCGTGCGTCACCGCTTCGACCACGCGCTCCAGCGTCAGCTTGCCTTCGAACACGCGCTGCAAGGCGGCCTGCAGCGCGTACTGCACCAACGGCAGGCCGCTCGGCGCCTTGTCGTACAGCTGGCCTTTTTCTTCCAGCAGATGCGGTGCGTGGTCGGTGGCCAGCACGTCCAGGCGGCCTTCGCCCAGCGCCTTGATGATGGCTTCGCGATCGGCCGAGGTCTTGATGGCCGGGTTGCACTTGATCAGGAAGCCGAGGCGTTCGTAGTCGCGATCGTCGAAGTGCAGGAAATGCACGCAGGTTTCCGCGGTGATGCGCTTGCCCTTGAGCGGGCCCGGTTCGAACAGCGCCAGCTCGTCGGCGGTGGAGATGTGCAGCACGTGCAGGCGGCTGTTGTGGCGGCGGGCCAGCTCGATGGCCAGGCGGGTGGACTTGATGCAGGCCTCGCGCGAGCGGATCAGCGGGTGTTCCCAGGCCGGGATGGCGTCGCCGTACTTCTCGTGCGCCTTGGCCAGGTTGGCGTCGATCATCGGCGTGTCTTCGCAATGCGTGATGATCGGCGTGGGCGCGTACTTGAAGATGCCGTCCAGCACCTCGGGGTTGTCCACCAGCATGTTGCCGGTGGAGGCGCCCATGAACACCTTGATGCCTGGCGCGGCGAGCGGGTCGAGGCGCTTGATCGCTTCCAGGTTGTCGTTGCTGGCGCCCATGTAGAAGGCGTAGTTCACCGCCGAGTTCTGGGCACCCAGCGCGTATTTGGCTTCCAGCGTCTCGCGGTCGAGCGCGGGCGGCTTGGTATTGGGCATTTCCATGAAGCTGGTGATGCCGCCGGCGGCGCAGGCACGCGATTCGTGGGCGATGTCGGCTTTCTGGGTCAGGCCGGGCTCACGGAAGTGCACCTGGTCGTCGATCATGCCGGGGAACAGCCACAGGCCGCTGGCGTCGATCACTTTTTCGCCGGGGCGCGCGTCAAGATCGCCGGCGATGGCTTCGATGCGGCCTTGTTTTACGCGTACGTCCGCGTGGAAACGGCGGCCTTCGTTGACCAGTTCGGCATGCTTGATCAGCCATTCAGTGGACATGGGGTTCTTCTCCTGGAGTACGGCAACGACGGAAAGTGAAATGCGCCGGAACGGGATCTTCACCGCCCTCGCACATTGGCTGACAGCGCAATAGACGCCAGCCGGTGAGTGCGCCACCCTTGATCGGACCGAAGCGCACAACCGCAATCCGTGCATAATCGGAACAGCTGGGATGGAAGCGGCAGCGCTGACCCAGCAGGGGGCTTAGCCAGCGCTTGTAGAAGCCAAGCATGAAAAGTATCAGTCGGGTCACGACGGTTTGACGCTGCCGAAACAGCTTGCGGCTTGTAGTGTCGCAAGTATTCCAGAAGCACGGTTGCCGGTGTAAGCCGCATGGGCTATAACACCCGGCCGCCAAGGCTAAAATGGTGAAGGGAAATGGCGAAAACGACGCGTAGTGCGACAGCCACCAAGCCGCAGAAAGGAAAGCCTGCTGGTAAGGTGAAAGACGCCAAGGCCGGCAAGAAGGTTGCCGCCGGGCGGACTGCGACACCGGCCAAGGCCGCTGCCGCCAAGAAACCGGCTGCAAAGAAGGCGCCCGCGAAGAAGGTCGTCGCCGCCAGCAAGCCTGCCGCCAAGAAGGTTGTCGCCAAGGCTCCGGCCAAGGCCGTCGCCAAGAAGCCAGCTCCCAAGCCACAAGCCAAGAAGACGACGCCGGTGAAGAAGCCGGCGGTGGTCGCCAAGAAAACCGAAAAACCGGCCGCCAAGAAGGTCGCGGCGCCCGCCAAGACGCCGCCCAAGGCAGTCGCCAAGCCGGTGAAGCCGGCCCCCGCGCCCGCCAAGCCGGTGGCCAAGGCAGCACCCGCCAAGGCTGCGCCGCCGGCCAAACCGGCAGCGAGTGCCGCCGCCAAGCAGCCAGCGGTTGCCAAGCAGGCGCCGCCGGTGGCGGCACCCAGCAAGCCGGCCACGTCGCCCTTCACGGGCAAGGTGGCCAGCGCGACCGCTCGCCATACCCCTATCAAAACTCAGAAAGCCCAGCAGTCCTCGATGAATAAAACCGCAACTCTCGACAATGGCATCACCCGCGAAGACGGTCGCTATGCGCTGCCTTCCACGACTCTGATCGACCTGCCCAAGGGTTATCGCCCCTCGAACAACGACAACGAGGAGTACATGAGCCCCAAGCACCTCGCGTACTTCCGCAACAAGTTGCGTGAATGGCGCGAACAGCTGGTGGAAGAGTCGCGTCAGACGATGGAGAACCTGCGTGACGAAGTGCGCGACGTGGGCGACGAAGCCGAGCGCGCCACCCGCGAGACCGAGAACTCGCTGGAACTGCGTACGCGCGACCGCTACCGCAAGCTGATCTCCAAGATCGACAAGGCACTGCGTCGCATCGAAGAGGGTCGTTACGGCTACTGCGAGGAAACCGATGAGGAAATCGGCCTGGAGCGTCTCGACGCCCGCCCGATCGCGACCTTGTCGCTGGATGCGCAGGAACGTCGCGAGCATCTGCAGAAGCAGATGGGCGATTAAGCCCTGGCTTGTGCCGGATAAAGCAAAGCCCCGCCTTGTGCGGGGCTTTGTGCTTTACGGCGGCCTGGTCAGGCCTTCAGGGCCGCCGCGGCGTACGCCTTGATCTTTGCCAGCATTGCGGCGAGACCGTTGGAGCGCGTGGGCGAAAGGTGTTTGGCCAGTCCGATGGCCTCGATGTAGCGGGGGTCGGTGGCGACGATGTCGCGGGCCGAGCGGTCGGAATACACGCGCAGCACCAGCGCGATCAGGCCGGACACGATGGCCGAATCGCTGGTGGCCTGGAAATGCAGGTTGTCCGCATCGCCGCTGGGCACCAGCCAGACCATGGATTGGCAGCCGTGCACGCGGTATTCCTCGATCTTCAGCTCCTCCGGGAATGCCGGAAGCTGCTTGCCGAGGTCGATCAGGTATTGGTAGCGCTCGGTCCAGTCACTGAAGAAGGCAAATTCTTCGACGATCTCTTGTTGCGCCTGGGCGGCGCTGGAGGGGGCGGTGGCATTCATGGTGGGGATTATCGCGCGTTTGCGCGGTCCATTGGCCCGTCGTCCCGGCGCAGGCCAGGGGCCGCTCTTTATTTGGTTGCTGCATTGACGTCGCAGTACACCCCACTTCTCCCTCTCCCCTGCGAGGAGAGGGCCGGGGCGAGGGGCGGGTGCTTCGAAGCGGATTTGGGCGCGAAGCCCAACCTCACCCCTTCACCACGCTCCAGCGCGTGCCCTGCGCGCCATCCTCAATCGCCACACCCATCGCCGTGAGCTCTTCGCGAATCGCGTCCGCGCGCTTGAAATCCTTCGCCGCGCGGGCGCTGCGGCGTTCTTCCAGCAGGGCTTCGACGCGTTCCGCATCGACCTCGGCAGCGCCGCCGGCCTGCTTGAACCAGGCTTCCGGATCTTGCTGCAGCAGGCCGAGCACGGCGCCTGCGCTCAGCAGTGCGGCTTTGGCTGCGCGGCGTTCCTCTTCGCTGCCGGCCTGCCGTGCGGCATCGGCGAGCTGCGACAGCTCGGCCAGCGCCTGCGGCGTATTGAGATCGTCGCTCAGGGCAGCTTCCACGGTGGGCGGAACGGGCAGCGAGGTGAGGTCCACGTCGACGTCGACCAGGTCGCGCAGCACGCGGTACCAGCCGTCCAGGGTGCTGATGGCCTGGGTGACGGCGCCGTCGGACCAGTCCAGCGGCTGGCGGTAATGGCCGCGCAACAGCAGCAAACGCAAGGCTTCGGGCGGATGTTCCTTCAGCAGCTCGTGCACCAGCATCACGTTGCCCAGCGACTTGGACATCTTGCGGCCGCTGAAGGTGAGCATGCCGTTGTGCATCCAGTAGCGCGCGAACGGCTTGCCGCCATGCGCGCAGGTGGATTGGGCGATCTCGTTCTCGTGATGCGGGAACTGCAGGTCCACGCCGCCTGCATGGATGTCGATGGTCTCGCCCAGGTGGGCCTCGCTCATGGCCGAGCATTCGATGTGCCAGCCGGGGCGACCGCGGCCCCAGGGGCTGTCCCAGCCGGGCAGTTCGGGCGTGGACGGCTTCCACAGCACGAAGTCGCCCGGATGCTTCTTGTACGGCGCCACTTCGACACGGGCACCCGCGATCAGTTCTTCCGGATCGCGGCCGGACAGCTCGCCATACGCGGCGAACGAATCCACTTCGAACAGCACGTGGCCTTCGGCGGCATAGGCATGGCCGTTGGCGATCAGCCGCTCGATCATCGCAATGATCTGCGGAATATGGGCCGTGGCGTAGGGCTCCACGTCGGGCGGGGCGATGCCCAGCGCGGCCATGTCCTCGCCGTACGCCTGGGCGTAGCGGGTGGTGATGCTTTCGATGCCCACGCCCAGCTGCTGGGCGGCGGTGTTGATCTTGTCGTCGACGTCGGTGATGTTGCGGGCGTAGACCACGTTCGGATAGTGACGGCGCAACAGCTTCACGAACACGTCGAAGACCACCGGCCCGCGCGCATTGCCGATATGCACGTAGTTGTAGACGGTCGGTCCGCACAGGTAGATGGTGACCCGCTGGGGATCGAGCGGGGTGAACGCTTCTACGCGGCGCGTCAGGCTGTTATGGAGCGAAATCGGCATCGGTCAGGGGGTCCGGACGGTGGGAGCAGGCGCCAGGCGGGCGCAAGCCGGTCGCGCATCTTAACAAGCCGCCATCCGCTCCGCAGGGCGTCCGGGACCGGTCTGGCCGGTTGGCGGCCAGAAGCCTGCCAGATGGATGAATAACGGCTGCCGTTCAAGCGACTTTAGGCAAAGTTCTAAGCGTCGATTCAGTGTGAATTTGTTGCAATGGATGCTATCTGGGGCAGAGATGCGCCGGACTTGTCCCTGCGGAGGTCGTAATGACCAAGTGGTTGTTCGCTGCGCTGGTGCTGTCTGTGATGACCACCGGCGTGTTTGCGCAGGATGCGCGGTACCAAAATCAGAACGACGACAACACCCATTATGGATGGGCGGATGTGCTGCGCGTCGATCCCGTGTATGGCGTGGCACGTACCGAAGTGCCGCGCCAGGAATGCTACGACCAGCAGGTGGTGCGCCAAGCGCCCAGCCAGGGCTCGGCGGCCGGCACCATCCTGGGTGCCGTGGTGGGCGGTGTGCTGGGCAGCACCGTGGGTCACGGCAATGGCCGCACCGCGGCCACGGTGGCCGGCGCGGTCGCCGGCGGCGCCGTGGGCAACAGCGCCACCCAGTCGGGTGGCGGCGAATACGAAACCACCGAAACGCATTGCCGCCAGGTGGCGGCGGTGAGCGAGCAGCGCCGCATCATGGGTTACGACGTGGAATACCGCTATCGGGGCGAGGTGTACCTGTCGCGCCTCAACTACGATCCCGGCGAACGGTTGCGCGTGCGGGTGAGTGTTTCTCCCGCCGACTGAGATTGCAGCAGATCGCCGCCTTCGGGCGGCGATCTGCTATCCGGGCCATTGTTTGGATCGTTCCTTGTTGCATGGCAGCGAAAATCCCGTCATGATTGACTTTCAACCTCCCGGAACTTCCATGTCCGCAGCCGTCTATACCGCCAATGTCCTCACTAGCGCCCGCATGGCCGCTGGGATGACGTCGCGTGCTCGCCGACCGCTGTGCCGCTTTCTGGCCGGGTAGGCTGTCGCACGCGTTTCACGTGTATCGACGATAAAACCCGGCTAGCAGCCGGGTTTTTTTGTTTCTGGATTCCGACGATTCGACAAGGGCAACTTCCATCATGACGCTTCGCCACTTTCTGACCACCCAGGATTACAGCCGCGCCGAGATCGACGCGCTGCTCGAGCAGGCCGCCGCTTTCAAGCGCTCCCCGCGCGGACAGCAACTGGCTGGCAAGTCGGTGGCGCTGATGTTCTTCAACCCCTCGATGCGCACGCGCACCAGCTTCGAGCTGGGCGCCTTCCATATGGGCGGCCACGCCATCGTGCTGGCGCCGGGCAAGGACGCGTGGCCGATCGAGTTCGAGGTGGGCACGGTGATGGACGGCGATACCGAAGAGCACATCGCCGAAGTGGCGCGCGTGCTGTCGCGCTACGTCGACCTGATCGCCGTGCGCGCCTTCCCGAAGTTCCAGGACTGGCAGGTGGATCGCCAGGACAACGTGATCAAGGCCTTCGCCAAGTACGCCACGGTGCCGGTGATCAACATGGAAACCATCACCCATCCCTGCCAGGAGCTGGCACACGCGATGGCGCTGAAGGAACACCTGGGCAACCTGCAGAACAAGAAGTACGTACTGACCTGGACCTACCATCCGAAGCCGCTCAACACGGCGGTGGCGAACTCCGCGCTGCTGATCGCCACCAAGATGGGCATGGACGTGACCTTGCTGTGCCCGACGCCCGACTACGTGCTGGACGAGCGCTACATGGAGTTTGGCTACCAGAACGCGAAGGAGAACGGCGGTTCGCTCAAGGTGAGCCACGACATCGAGGACGCCTACCGCGGCGCCGACGTGGTCTACGCCAAGAGCTGGGGCGCGCTGCCGTTCTTCGGTCGCTGGGATCAGGAAAAGCCCACTCGCGAGGCCAACAAGCACTTCATCGTGGACGAAGCGAAGATGGCGCTGACCAACAACGGCCTGTTCAGCCACTGCCTGCCGCTTCGCCGCAACGTGAAGGCCACCGACGCGGTGATGGATTCGGCCGCCTGCATCGCCATCGACGAAGCCGAGAACCGCCTGCATGTGCAGAAGGCGGTGATGGCGTCGCTGATCGGTCAGCGCTGATCATGTACCAGCCTGCGCACTTCAGGGAAACGGACAGCGAAAAGCTGCACGCGCTGATGCGTGCGTATCCGTTCGCCACCGTGGTGGTGCAGGGCGCGGGAGGGCTGGCTGCCAATCATCTCCCCATCGAACTGGTAGACGGAAAGCTTCACGGCCATGTTGCGCGCGGTAATGAACTGTCGCGCATGGACGGCGCCGAGGTGCTGGTGATCTTTCGCGGTCCGGATGGCTATATCAGTCCCAACTGGTATCCGAGCAAGCAGGAAACGCATCGCGAGGTGCCCACCTGGAACTACGCCGTGGTGCATGTGCACGGCCGCCTGCGTGTGATCGACGACGCTACTTGGCTGCGCCGGTTGCTGGAGCGTCTCACGGATCGCCATGAAGCCGGTCTTCCGGTGCCCTGGCATGTCTCCGATGCGCCGGAAGATCACATCGAGAAGATGCTGCGCGCCATCTCCGGGCTGGAAATTTCCATCGATCGCATCGAAGGCAAGTTCAAGTTGAACCAGAACCATCCTGCCGCGAATCGCGCGGGTGTCGTCGCCGGCCTGGGGAAGCGCGCCGGTCGTGGCGATGCGGAGCTGGCCGATCTCATGTCGAAACAGGAAGAGGGCAGCTCATGAGCCATACGCATCAGCATCACTACAAGGTCGACGTGACCTGGACGGGGAATCAGGGCACCGGCACCAAGACCTATCAGGGTTATGGACGGGGTCACGAGATCCGCATCGAGGGTAAGCCGACCATTGAAGGCTCTTCCGATCCGATGTTTCGCGGCGATGCCAGCAGGTACAACCCGGAAGACATGCTGGTCACGGCGCTGTCCACCTGCCACATGCTGTCGTACCTGCATCAGGCGGTGCTGGCCGGCGTGGTCGTCACCGCCTATACGGACAGCGCCGAAGGCACGATGGAAACCGATACGCATGGCGGCCACTTCACCGGAGTGGTGCTGCATCCGGTGGTGACCATCACGGCCGAGAGCGATCCGGCCAAGGCCGAGGCGGCGCACGACGCGGCGCACCATGGCTGCTTCATTGCCAATTCCGTGAACTTTCCGGTGCGTGTCGAACCGCGCATCGTGGTTGAATCCAAGTAACTATTTATCCGTTTAGCCTTCCATTCCAGGATCCGCAAGTCATGAGCAAAGACATCGTTCTCGCCTTCTCCGGTGGCCTCGACACCAGCTTCTGCGTGCCTTATCTGAAGGAGCGCGGCTGGGCTGTGCATACCGTGTTCGCCGATACCGGCGGCGTGGACGCCGAGGAGCGCGCCTATATCGAACAGCGCGCGAAGGAACTGGGCGTGGCGAGCCATGTCACCGTCGACGGCGGTCCGGCGATCTGGAACGGTTTCGTCAAGCCGTTCGTGCAGGCGGGCGAGGCCTACCAAGGCCAGTATCCGCTGCTGGTGTCCGACCGTTATCTGATCGTGGACGCGGCCATTGCGCGCGCCAAGGAACTGGGTACCAAGGCGATTGCACACGGTTGCACCGGCATGGGCAATGACCAGGTGCGTTTCGACCTGGCCGTGAAGGCACTGGGCGATTACCAGATCGTGGCGCCGATCCGCGAGATCCAGAAGGAACACACCCAGACACGTGCCTATGAGCAGGCGTATCTGGAGGAGCGTGGCTTCGACGTGCGCGCCAAGCAGAAGAGCTACACCATCAACGAGAACCTGCTGGGCGTGACGCTGTCCGGCGGCGAGATCGACCATTGGAAGACGCCGGGCGAAGGCGCCCGCGGCTGGTGCAAGCCGCGCGCCGAATGGCCGTCCGAAAAGCTGACCGTCACGCTTGGCTTCGAGAAGGGCGAGGCGGTATCGCTCAATGGCGCGAAGCTGCCGGGCGACAAGCTGCTGGCCAAGCTCAACGAACTGTTCGCGCCGTACGGCGTGGGCCGCGGCATGTATACCGGCGACACCACCATCGGCCTCAAGGGTCGCATCGTGTACGAAGCGCCGGGCCTGATTTCGCTGCTCGCCGCGCACCGCGCGCTGGAAGAGGCGGTGCTGACCAAGCAGCAGAACCGCTTCAAGCCCGAGGTGGCGCGCAAGTGGGTGGAAGTGGTGTACGAGGGTTTCTTCCACGATCCGATCAAGACCGATCTGGAAGCGTTCCTGGCGTCCAGCCAGAGCCAGGTCAATGGCGAGGTGGTGCTGGAAACCTCCGGCGCGCAGGTGACGGCGGTGGAAGTGCGCTCGCCGCACATCCTCAACGCCAAGGGCGCGACCTATGCGCAGTCGGCGGACTGGGGCGTGGAGGAAGCCGAGGGCTTCATCAAGCTGTTCGGCATGAGCAGCACGCTGTGGGCTGAAATCAACCGCAGCTGATCGTGCGACACGTTGCCCCGGCATGCGCCGGGGCGACGGTTTCGTCGTGACATTCCAGACACCACCAGACGGATCGCATGAGCGCACTACTGGACGACACCCTTCGACATCTTCGCGCGCTGGTCGGCTACGACACGCGCAATCCGCCGCGCGAGATCGGTACGGGCGGCATTTTCGACTATCTGCGGGACAACCTGCCGGGCTTCGACGTTTCGGTGACCGACTACGGCGCGGGCGCTGTCACCCTGTACGCCGTGCGCGGCAAGCCGAAGGTGCTGTTCAACGTGCACCTCGATACCGTGCCCGATTCGCCACATTGGACGGCGAGCCCGCATGAGCTGCGCGTGACCGAAGACCGGGCGATCGGCCTGGGTGCTTGCGACATCAAGGGTGCTGCCGCTGCGCTCGTTGCCGTGGCGAACGTCACCAGCGGCGATATGGCCTTGCTGTTGTCCACCGACGAAGAAGCGAACGATCCGCGTTGCATCGCCGGCTTCCTCAAGGACAAGCCAGCCTACGACGCCATCATCGTGGCCGAGCCGACCAAGGGCGAAGCCGTGCTGGCGCATCGCGGCATCCATTCGGTGCAGATGCGCTTCAAGGGCAGTGCCGGCCATGCCTCGGGTGAGCAGAAGCCCAGCGACAGCGCGGTACACCAGGCGGTGCGCTGGGGCGCTGCGGCGCTCGACTACGTGGAAAAGCAGGCGCATGAGCGCTTCGGTGGCCTCACCGGACTGCGCTTCAACATCGGTCGGGTCGATGGCGGCATCAAGGCGAACATGATCGCGCCATCCGCCGATGTGCGTTTCGGCTTCCGTCCGTTGCCGACCATGGCGCCCGAGCAGCTGCTGCATACCTTCCGCACGCTGGTGGAACCGCAGCCGGTGGAATTCGAGGAACTGTTCCGTGGCGACTCGCTGCCGGCGGGCGACACGGCCACGGCTGAAGCGCGTCGCCTGGCAGCGCGCGATCTGGCCGATGAGTTGAACATCCCGATCGGCAACGCCGTGGACTTCTGGACCGAGGCGGCGCTGTTCTCTGCCGCGGGCTACATCAGCTTTGTCTACGGTCCTGGCGACATCGCGCAGGCGCATACCGCCGACGAGTGGGTCGCGCTCGATCAATTGCAGCACTACGCCGAAACCATCTACCGCATCATCGATAAGAGCTAAGACCTAGTGGAAGCCCACAAGCACACCCGGAAAACCATCGTCCGCCTGCTTTCGAGCATGGGTAGCGCGAAGGAGATCCAGCAGTACCTCAAGCGTTTTTCGCAATTGGACGCCAAGCGCTTCGCCGTGGTGAAGGTCGGTGGCGCGGTGCTGCGCGACGATCTGCCTGCGCTTACCTCGTCGCTCACCTTCCTGCAGCAGGTGGGCCTGACGCCGATCGTGCTGCATGGGGCCGGTCCGCAATTGGACGAAGAGCTGTCGGCCGCGGGCATCGAGAAGCACACCGTGAACGGCCTGCGCGTCACGACGCCCAGGGCGTTGTCGATCGTGCGCAAGGTGTTCCAGGAGCAGAACCTGCGCCTGGTGGAAGCGCTGCAGACCATGGATACGCGCGCCACCTCGGTGTCGTCGGGCGTGTTCACGGCCAGCTATATCGATCGCGATACCTACGGCCTGGTCGGCAAGGTCAGCCATATCAACCTGGCACCGATCGAGGCGAGCCTGCGTGCCGGCTCCATCCCGGTGATCGCGAGTCTCGGCGAAACGGAGGAGGGCCAGATCCTCAACGTCAATGCCGACTTCGCTGCCAATGAACTGGTGCGCGTGCTGCAGCCGTACAAGATCGTGTTTCTCACCGGCACGGGTGGGCTGCTGGACGATCAGGGCAACATCATCGACTCGATCAACCTCAGCACCGAGTTCGACCACCTGATGGCGCAGCCGTGGATCAACGGCGGGATGCGCCTGAAGATCGAGCAGATCGCCGATCTGCTGAACGATCTGCCGCTGACCTCGTCGGTGTCCATCACCAAGCCGTCCGAGCTGGCC
This sequence comes from Dyella kyungheensis, assembly GCF_049913195.1. GTDB lineage: Bacteria > Pseudomonadota > Gammaproteobacteria > Xanthomonadales > Rhodanobacteraceae > Dyella > Dyella kyungheensis. The sequence goes on from NZ_CP183983.1 coordinate 1,503,584, forward strand.
AAGGAACTGTTCACGCACAAGGGCTCGGGCACGCTGGTGCGTCGCGGCGAAAAGGTGAAGCGCTTCGATTCGTGGGAGGGCATCGATCTTGCGCGCATGCGCGAGCTGATCGAATCGAGCTTCGGCCGCACGCTGGTGCCCGACTATTTCGAACGCACCCAGCCGTTCCGCGTCTACGTGAGCGAGAACTATCGCACCGCGATGATCCTCACCATGGAAGAAGGCCTGCCGTACCTGGACAAGTTCGCCGTGCTCGACGATGCACAGGGCGAAGGCCTGGGCCGCGCCGTGTGGCAGGTGATGCGCGATGAGAACCCGCAGCTGTTCTGGCGCTCGCGCCACGGCAACACGGTGAATCATTTCTACTACGCCGAATCGGATGGCTGCCTCAAGCAGCCGCGCTGGAAAGTGTTCTGGTACGGCCTGGAAGATTTCGACACGATCGCCCGCTGCGTGGCGCATTGCGCGCAGCGCCTGCCGACCCTGGTGGACTGACCTATGAGCACGCCTCAACATCGCATTGGCATCGTGGGCGCACGCGGCCATACCGGCGCCGAACTGATCCGCCTGGTGGCGGCCCATCCGTCGCTCGAGCTGGCGTTCGTGTCCTCGCGCGAGCTGGACGGCCAGCGCGTGGCCGATCACGTCGAGGGCTTCAAGGGCGATCTGCGCTACGCCAATCTCGACCCCGAGGCCGTGGCGGCGCAGGGCGCCGACGTGGTGGTGCTGGCGCTGCCAAACGGCAAGGCCGAGCCTTATGTCGAGGCCATCGACAAGGCCAGGCCCGACACCTTGATTCTCGACCTCTCGGCCGACTATCGCTTCAACGAGAAGTGGTACTACGGTTTGCCGGAGCTGACCCGCCAGCGGTGGCGCGGCGAGAAGCGCATCAGCAACCCGGGTTGCTACGCCACGGCCATCCAGCTGTCCGTCGCACCGCTGAAGGATCTGCTGGCGGCGCCCCCGGTGAGCTTCGGTGTGTCCGGCTACTCCGGTGCAGGCACCACGCCGTCGGACAAGAATAATCCGGACAAACTGCGCGACAACCTGATGCCGTATTCGCTCACCGGCCATATGCACGAGAAGGAGGCGAGCCGCCATCTCAACGTGCCGGTGGAATTCATGCCGCACGTGGCACCGCATTTCCGCGGCCTTACCGTCACCACCAACCTCTACCTGGCGCGCCAGATGAAGCGCGAGGAGATCGTCCAGCGTTTCAACGCCGCGTACGAGGGTGAGAAGCTGGTGCATGTGGTGGACGAGGCCCCATGGGTCAGCCAGATCGCCAACAAGCACCACGTGGATATCGGCGGTTTCGCGGTGTCCAACGACGGCAAGCGCGTGGTGGTGGTGGCGACGCTGGACAACCTGTTGAAGGGGGCCGCGACGCAGGCCATGCAGAACATCAACCGCGCGATCGGCGTGGACGAATACACGGCGATTCCGGTTTAAAGGCGAACCTCACATGACACAGCCCCTCTGGCAGAAATCCAATATCAAGATCGATGCACGCATCATGGCGTTCCTGGCCGGCGACGATGTGTTGCTGGATCGCGAGTTCTTCCTGCACGACATCACCGCCAGCAAGGCGCACGTGGAAGGACTGGCCAATATCGGCGTGGTCAGCGCCGATGAGGCCGATGCGCTCAAGCGCGAACTCGACGCGCTGGCTGACGATTTCCGCAGTGGCGGTTTCGTGCTGGACGACCGTTACGAAGACGGGCATTCGGCCATCGAGGCACGCCTGACGGAGCGGCTGGGCGACGCGGGCCGCCGCGTGCACACGGGTCGCAGCCGCAACGACCAGATCCTGGTGGCCACACGCCTGTGGCTGAAGGAGCAGTTGGCCGCGTTGGAGCAGCACTGCCGCGCCATCGCCCAGGTATGCCTCGATCGTGCGGCGCAGCCCGCGGTGCCGCTGCCCGGCTATACGCATCTGCAGCGCGCCGTGGTGTCCTCGACCGGCATGTGGTTCGCCGGTTTTGCCGAAGGCTTCATCGACAACGCCTTGCGCGCGCAACAAACCGCGTTGTTGATCGACGCCAACCCGCTGGGCACGGCAGCCGGCTACGGCGTGAATCTCAAGCTGGATCGTGAGCACACCACGCAGGCGCTGGGTTTTGCCCGCATGCAGGTGTCGCCGATCTATGCCCAGCTCTCGCGCGGCAAGTTCGAAATGGCCGTGCTGGAAGCGATTGCGGGTGCGCTGCTGGATGTCCGCCGCATGGCGTGGGATCTGTCGCTGTTCACCACGTCGGAATTCAACTTCGTGAAGCTGCCGTCGGAATACACCACCGGCAGCTCGATCATGCCGAACAAGCGCAACCCGGACGTGGTCGAGCTGCTGCGCGCCAGCTACGCGAGCGTGGCAGCCGCACGCACCGAGATCGAGCAGTTGCTGTCGCTGCCGTCGGGCTATCAGCGCGACCTGCAGTTCTCCAAGGGTTCGCTGTTCCATGGCTGCCGTCATGGCCTGGCCGCGCTGGAGCTGGTGCCCGACCTGCTGGCGCGGATGGAATGGAACGAGCCGGCCATGCGGGCGGCCATCGAGCCGGCGATGTACGCCACCGACGTGGCCATCGAGCAGGCGGCGGCCGGCGTGCCGTTCCGCGATGCGTACCGCGCGGCGGCAGACGCCGCGGCATCGGCGGGCGAGGGGCGCACTCCCGAGGGCAGTCTGGCAGCCCGCGTCTCGCCGGGTTCGGGCAACGATCTTCGCCTGGATGTATTGCGCGACCGACTCGGCCGTCTGGACGGCTGATCGAATGAGCCATCACTGCGGAGGCGACGCCCGTCCATGACCGAAGTGCAGCGCTCGTACGTGATTCCCGTGCAGGCGCTGCCTTCCTGGCGACGTGCGGTGCTGAAGGTCGGCAGCAATCTGCTGGCGGCCGACGGCGGCGGCCTGACACCGCGGTATGCGACGGCGTTGGCCGAGTTTATCCAGGCCAGTCACGCGGCCGGTCGGGAAGTCGTGCTGGTATCGTCCGGTGCGGTGGCCGCGGGGCGTGCGCAGTTGCGCGCCCATGCGCCCGCCAGTGGCGATCTTGCCGCGCGACAGGCACTGGCTGCGTTGGGTCAGGCGCCGATGATCGCGCTATGGCAGTCGCTGAGTCCTCGCCCCGTGGCGCAGGTGCTGCTGACTCACGACGACCTGCGCCATCGCCGCCGTTACCTCAACGCGCGCGCCACGTTGCGCGAGCTGCTGAGCCTGGGCGTGTTGCCGGTGGTGAACGAGAACGACACCGTGGCGGTCGACGAGTTGAAGCTTGGCGACAACGACAATCTTGCCGCCATCGTGGCCGCCCTGGTCGACGCGGATCTGCTGCTGATCGCTTCCGACATCGATGCCCTCTATACCGCCGATCCGCGCCGCGATCCGAACGCCATTCCGCTGGACCGGGTGGAATCGTTGACCGCCGAGGTGCTGGCCATGGCGGGCGGTAGCGGCAGCGAGGTGGGCACCGGCGGCATGCGCACCAAGCTGGAAGCGGCATCCAAGGCCGCTGCAGCGGGCATTCCCACCGCATTGTTCAGTGGCAGGGACAGCAGCACCGTCGTTGCCCTCGGGCAAGGCCAGCTGCGCGGCACCTTCTTCGCGGCCGGCCGTACGCGCATGCAGGCGCGCAAGTATTGGCTGCGTCACGCTCCGGCAGCAGCGGGACATATCCGGGTGGATGACGGGGCGGTGCGCGCGCTGGCTGGCGGCAAGGCCTCGTTGCTGCCCGGCGGCGTACTGGATGCGAGTGGCGAATTCCATCGGGGCGACCTGGTGGAGATCGTCGAGGCATCGGGCCGTCCCGTGGCGCGCGGACTCACCCAGTACGGCGCCGGCGAAGTGAAGCGGTTGGCCGGACGTCATAGCCGCGACATCGACGCGGTGCTGGGTTACAGCTACGGCGCAGAGATCGTGCATCGCGACGATCTCGCCAGCATGGCGGGCTTCGAGACCGCCGGAGATATCGAGACATGAGCGAGATCCGCACCTTGGCGCTGGCCTGCCGCGATGCGGGGCCGTTGCTGGCCGCGCTCGATACGTCGTCCAAGCGCGCGCTGCTCCATGGCATGGCCGACGCTTTGCACCATCGCGTTCGCGAGGTACTCGCCGCGAATGAACGGGATATGCAGGAAGCCAGGAACAAGGGCCTGCAGGGTGCCATGCTGGATCGCCTGCGGCTGGATGAGGCGCGCATCGCCGGCATTGCCCAGGCAGTGCGCGAGGTGGCGGCGCTGCCCGATCCCGTGGGCATGGTCACGCGGCGCGAGACGCTGGCCAATGGCATCGTGGTGGAGCGTGTGCGGATCCCGCTTGGCGTCGTGGCGATGATCTACGAGGCACGCCCCAACGTGACGGCCGACGCCGCGGCGCTATGCCTGATGGCGGGCAATGCGGTGATGTTGCGCGGCGGCTCGGAGGCCATTCATTCCAACCGGGCGATTGCGGCTGCGCTGCATGAGGCACTGCGCGCGCACGGGCTGCCCGAGGCGGCCGTCACCCTGGTCGAGGATCTGCGCCGCGAGACCATGCTGGCCTTGCTGCAATTGAGCGACATCATCGACCTGGCCATTCCGCGTGGTGGCGAAGGGTTGATCCGGTTCGTGACCGAACACGCGCGCGTGCCGGTGATCAAGCACTACAAGGGCGTGTGTCACCTGTACGTGGATCGTTCTGCCGATCTGGCCGTGGCGCTGAATCTGCTGGTCGATGGCAAGACGTCCCGCCCGGGCGTATGCAATGCGTTGGAAACGCTGCTGGTGCACCGCGATGTCGCATCGGTTTTCCTGCCGCGTGCCGCCGCAGCGTTGATCGAGCGTGGTGTGGTGCTGTGTGGCGACGAGGCAACACGGGCGCTGGTGCCTGAGGCTCGCCTCGCTACGGAAGACGATTACGCCGCCGAGTTCCTGGACCTGGTCATCGCCATCAGCGTGGTCGATAGCGTCGAACAAGCCATTGCGCATATCCGTCGCTATGGCTCGGATCACACCGAAGTGATTGCCACCAACGATCACTCGGCAGCGCAGCGATTCGTGCAGTCGTTGCGGTCGGCGGTGGTGATGGTCAATGCGTCCTCGCGATTTTCCGATGGTGGGCAGCTGGGATTGGGCGCGGAGATCGGTATTTCCACCACCCGCCTGCATGCGTACGGGCCGATGGGAGCGGAGTCGCTCACCATCGAGCGATTCGTGGTGCGGGGGGAAGGCCAGGTGCGCCACCCCGAGAGTCGCCTTACCTGATTACTCTGTGGGAGCACACCCTGTGCGCGACAGGGAGACCGAAAGCGTTTCGGTTCCCCAGTCGCGCACAGGGTGCGCTCCCACAGGGGTGTCGGTTTACTTGGGGGGTGGGATGGGCTGATGGTCGTAGCTCATCACGCGCGTCATCTGCCAATGGCCGTTCTGGTAACGCCAGACATGGAAGAACTTGCCCGTGCCTTCGCACTTGCCAGTATCGATCTGGCAGAACTTGTGCGTGCCGATCTCGATGGCGCCGTAATCCTTGATCGGATACACCTCGATGCTGCCCACCAGTTCGCGGCGCACCTTGTGGCAGATGTTGCGGCGCGTGGCGTCCACCACGGCATCGCGTGAAGTCATCAGCCCGCCCTTGTCGTGATAGAACTCGACGTCGGTACTGAAGTATTCGCCAAAGGTCTTCAGGTCGCAGTGGTTGTAGGCGTCGAATACCTTGGTATCCAGCGATGCAATCGTGCGCGTCAGTTCATCGCCGGTGGGGATGGCGGCCGGTGTCTCGGCATGTGCCAGGCAGGTGGCGAACGGGAGGGCAATCAGAAAGCCCAGTCGGACGAGCGTTGCATTGCGCATGGCCATTCCTTGTCGTGGATGGATCCATGATGGGGCATTCGCGACGGCGACGCACTCGTTCGCGGACGAAGGGCCGCCGATGATGCTCAACGCGAGCGTGGCCGCTGCGACATCACCGCCTTGAGTTGCTCCAGAAACATGCCGACCGGTGCTTCCAGGCGCGGCGGCAGGGGGCGATGAACGAGCCAGGCGATCATGTCGAGCTGGAAGTCGGTCACCGTGACGAGCTTGAGCTGATTGCGAAAGCGGCTGGCGGCCAGCAAGTCGGGCGTGATGATGCCGACACCGGCTCCGCGGGCGACCAGAGACAGTTGGAGATCCGCCCCGAACGCTTCCACGCCCACGTTGCAGGGCAGCCCGCGTTCTTCCAGCGCACGCCGCAGCGTGGAGCGCATGCCGCAACCGTTCTGGCTGAGCACCCACGGAAACTCCGCCAGGTCCTTGAGCGTGGCGCGTGCACGCAGGCCCAGCGAAGGTGCGGCCACGATGCGCAACGGTTGGCGGTCGAACGCGTGTGCCGTCATGTGCGCCGGAGGCGGCGAGTGTTCGGACAGCACTACCGCCGCCGCATCCAGCAGGCCTGTTTCAACCTGTTCCAGCAGTCCCGGCGACCAGGTTGACTGGATGCGCAGCGCGAGACCCGGATAGCGCGAGCGCAGCTGGTCGATGGGCGTGGTCAGTCCGCGCTCGGCCAGGAACGGCGGCATGCCCAGGCGCAATTCACCGCTGGGCTCGGCGTCGTTGCGGGCCAGCGCCAGCAGGTCGGCTTCGGCGTGCAGCAGGTCGCGGCCCTTCTGGTAGATCTCGCGTCCCGTGGCGGTGGGACGCAGCGGCTTCGATTGGCGGTCGAGCAATTCGACGTCCAGCAGCGCTTCCAGGCTTTGCACGCGACGCGTCACGCCGGGCTGGGTGAGGTGCAGCTGCGCGGCGGCCTGCACGATGGAACCCGTGTCCACCACGGCAATGAAAGCCCTGACATCCCGCGTATTCATGATACGGATCTTCCGGTCTGATATGCGAATTACGCATGAAAACTATGATGATTATTCACTGTCATCATGATGCCGGGATATTTAGCATCGCAGGCCTATCGATTGGCAAGGCCCCCTACCCATGCAATATCCCTCCCGTTCGCGCATCGAGGCCGTGGCCCATGAGGTGCAGGCGGAACTCACCACGCCGCTGACCCTGCTGTTTGCCTTCGCGGTGGGCGTGATCATCATCAACCTCACCGCGGCGCAGCCGCTGGCCGGACCGGTGGCGCGCGCGATGCACCTGCCGTCGTCGTTGACCGGCCTGGTGGCGATGCTGCCCCAGCTGGGCTACGCCGTGGGCATGCTCTTCCTGGTGCCATTGGCCGACCTGTTCGAGAACCGGCGCCTCACCACCATCACCTTGCTCGCCTGTGCGCTGGCGCTGTGCGCGGCGTCCGTGGCACACCACGCGTGGTGGCTGTTGCTTGCCGTCTGCCTGGCCGGGGCGACCTCGTGCGCGATCCAGATCCTGGTGCCGCTGGCGGCGGCCATGGCGAAGCCGGAGCATCGCGGCAGCGCCGTGGGCAATGTGATGAGCGGCGTGATGCTCGGCATCCTGCTGTCGCGTCCGTTCGCCAGCCTGGTCGAAGGTGCCTGGGGATGGCGCGTCTGCTACGGGCTGCTCGGCGCACTCGATGCACTGCTCGCCATCACCTTGTGGTTTGCGCTGCCGCGCCGGCAGCCGCCGGTGCACACGTCGTATCGCGGATTGATCGCTTCGTTGTGGACGCTATGGCGCGATGAACCCGTATTGCGTCGCTACGCCATCTCGGCGGCCATTGTGATGTCCGCCTTCAGCGCCTTCTGGACCGGCATCGCCTTGCGCCTGGTGCAGGCGCCGTTTTCGCTGGATAGCCGCAGCCTGGCCTGGTTTGCGCTCGCTGGCGTGGCCGGCACGGTGGTGGCGCCGCTGGCGGGCAGGGCGGGCGATCGCGGCTACAGCGCGGTGGGCATGCCCATCGCGCACGTGGTGACGACGCTGGGCTTCGTATTGGCGGGTGTAGCTGGTGCAGGTTGGTTCGGTATGGACATCGCGCAGCATTCGATGGCGGCGCTGGGCTTGCTGGTGGCCGCTGCCATCGTGATCGATGCTGGCGCCATCGGTGACCAGACGCTCGGTCGGCGTGCGATCAACATGCTCGACCCGGCGGCGCGCAGCCGGCTCAATGGCCTGTTCGTGGGCGTGTTCTTCATCGGCGGTGGTGCCGGTGCCGTGGCGGCCGGCAGTGCGTGGGCCGCAGCGGGATGGACGGGCGTATGCGCGGTTGGCCTCGCGCTTTGCGGGCTGGCTTTTGTGGTGGATGCGATGGCGCGGCGCGGGTTGAGCCGCGCCGGCTGATCACCCGCGTTGCGCCCAGCGTCGCGTGGCTTCCACGAAGGCCACGCAATCGGCGTAGCGGTTGTACAGCGGCGTGGGCGAGATGCGGATGACGTCGGGCTCGCGCCAGTCGCCGATGATGCCGTGTTCCACCAGGTCGTCGAACAGCGCGCGCCCGCGCTCGCGACCACCGAGCACGCGGATGGACAGCTGCGAACCGCGGCGCGCAGGATCGCCCGGCGTCACCACTTCCAGCACATCGCCCAGTTGCGATTGCACCAGCCATTCCAGATAGCCGGTCAGGCGCAGCGATTTCTCGCGCAGCTTCGCCATGCCGGCGCGACGGAAGATCTCCAGCGACACACGCAACGGTGCGAGCGCGAGGATCGGCGGATTGCTGAGCTGCCAGCCATCGGCGCCATAAGTGGGCACGAACTGCGGCCCCATCTGGAAGCGGCTGGTCTTGTCGTGGCCCCACCAGCCGGCAAAACGCGGCAGGGTGGTGCGTGCGTGCCGCTCATGCACGAAGGCGCCGCCGACCGCACCGGGACCGCTGTTGAGATATTTGTAGCTGCACCAGATGGCGAAGTCCGCGCCGATGTCGTGCAACTGCAGCGGAAGATTGCCCACCGCATGCGCCAGGTCGAAACCCACCATGCAGCCATGGCGGCTGGCCAGACGCGTGATGGCGGCCAGGTCGAACGCCTGGCCCGTGCGGTATTGCACGCCGGGCAGCATCACCAGCGCGATGCGCGAACCGTGCTCGGCCAGCACGCGTTCGATCGCTTCCATCGAGATCGCGCCGTTCGCTTCGTCACCCTTCAGCTCGATCAGTGCCGTCGCCGGATCGTAACCATGGAAGCGCACCTGCGATTCCACCGCGTAGCGGTCGGTGGGAAACGAGCCTGCTTCGATCAGGATCGCGTGCCGTTCCGGCGTGGGGCGATAGAAGCTCACCATCATCAGGTGCAGGTTCACGCCCAGCGTATTCATCGCCACTACTTCGGACGGCTGCGCGCCCACCACGGTGGCCAGATCGTCGCGCACGAACTCGTGGTAATCCATCCACGGCAGATCGCCGCGGAAATGGCCTTCCACTGCCTGGTCCGCCCACGAGTCGAGTTCCGCACTCAAGGCAGGCCGTACGGCCCGCGGCTGCAGGCCCAGCGAATTGCCGCAGAAGTAATGGACGTCGCGACCCTCGTGCCTGGGGATCAGGAATTCATCGCGAAAGCCGCGCAGCGGATCGGCGGCATCCTGGGACTGCGCCCAGGCGAGGGTGGCTTCGAACGGAGCGGACATCGGGGATCTCTTGCGGAAGCGCCGTGCCCGCAGCGGGGCACGACGTGGAGGGCGATTATTTCATGCGTGCGGCAATGGCGTCGCAACCCTTGTCGAACGAGGTGCGCCAGGCGGCGCCCGCCGAACTCTGCGTAGGACGCACGCAACGCAACTGGATGGCGTGGCCGTCCTTGAACCAGTAGCGCTCGCTGTAGCTGTATGGCGTGCCGTTTTCCTGCGCCGTGTAGACGAAGTTGTCGGCTACGCCACCGCTGGCGGCCTGGTAAGCGGTGAGTGCCTTGGCCTTGCTCATGGCGCCGGTCACGTATTGCTGGAACTCGCCGGCATTGGCCACCTGCTTCACCGTGACGCTGATGCGGGCGAGGCTGCTGTTGCCGTTGGGCGAGGGGTCGGGAACCTGGAACACGCGTGCTTCCGGGTCGCCCTGCGTTTCCATGATGCCAAGCCACTGGTCGGGCGTGCTGAAGGTGACGCTGCCGCCGGCCATGCTGACGTCGGCGGCGTGTGCGGTACCGATCAGCGCGAGCGCGCCGGCGATCACCACGTTGCGGAAGAAGCTCATGCCTGCTCCTGTGAGGGGGCGTTGGGTTGGAATCGATGCAGCGGCAGCCCCAGCCATTCCAGGGCGGTGCCGTGGAAGAGCCGCGCGCGGGCCACGTCGTCGAGTCCGAGTGACTCGATGCCGCTGCCAGGATGCTGTTCCCCCAGCGGGAAAGGATAGTCGGTCCCCAGCATCACGCGCTCGACCCCGGTCACATCCAGGAGATAGCGCAGGGCCGCCGGGTCGTGCACGCAGGAGTCGAAATACAGGCGTTGCAGGTATTCGCGCGGGTTGCGCGGGTTGTCGGTGGCGACCAGGTCCGGGCGCATGCGGAAGCCGTGCTCGATGCGGCCGATGGTCCAGGGGAAACTGCCGCCGCCGTGGGCCAGCATCACGCGCAGCTTGGGCAGGCGCTCCAACACGCCGCCGAAGACCAGGCAGCAGGCGGCGCGCGATTGCTCGGCCGGCATGCCTACCAGCCAGGGCAGCCAATACTTGGGCATGCTGGGCGTGCCCATCATGTCCCAGGGATGCACCATCACCGCGGCGCCCAGGTCGGCGGCGGCCTCGAAGAACGGGAACAGCTCGGGCGCGTCGAGGTTCCAGTCGTTGCAGTGCGAGCCCACCTGCACGCCTTGCAGGCCCAGTTCGTCGATGCAGCGTTCGAGTTCGCGGATGGCCAGGTCGGGCGACTGCAGCGGCACCGTGCCGATGCCGGCGTAGTGGCGCGGGTAGTCGTTGCAGATGCGCGCCGTCTCGTCGTTCAGATGACGATGCAGTTCCAGCGCCTGGTAACCCGGTGCCCAGTACGAAAACAGCACCGGTACGGTGGATACCACCTGCACACTGACGTCGAAGCGCGCGTAGTCGTCGATGCGCTGTTGCGCATCGAACGCCGAATCCCACACCTCCCTGAAGAACTTGCCGTCCTTGTAGATGCGGTGGCGCCCGTCGTTGTGGATCATCACGGGGAACCGCTCGTCGCCGAACTTGGCGGCGAGGTTCGGCCAGTCGCGCGGGAGGATATGGGCGTGCGTGTCGATTTTGAGCATGCGCCGAGTGTATGTCAGGGGCGGGGTGCCGTCTCGGCGCGGTGCAGCGTAAAGCCCCCAGGCTCAGCTGGAGCGAGATTCCGCCAGGCCCGGCGCATGGCCGGCGGGTGAACCGCAGCCGCGCTGGACGTGCATCCGGTAACGTTTTACCGGCATCATGGCGGGTGCAACGGCGTCCGATTGCCATGGGAGGCAACATGAAGTTCCTGGTCATGATCTACAACGACGACAGCCTGCTCGAGGCGCTGCCCGAGGGTGAGTTCGACACCATGATGCACGGCTGCTTCGTCCATGCCGACGAATTGCGCGCCGAAGGGCATCTGCTCGATTCCATGCAGCTCGAAGCGCCGGCGCAGGGCAAGTCGCTGCGCATGCGCGACAACCAGATGAGCGTAATGGATGGCCCCTTCGCTGAAGCCAAGGAATACCTCGGCGGCTTCAACCTGATCGAAGCGGCCGACATGGACGAGGCCGTGCGCATCGCCGCGGAATTCCCCTGAGCCCGCACCGGCCGCATCGAAGTGCGCCCCGTGCGCGACATCGACGCGGTGCGTCGCCGCGTCGGGGCATAGCATCACTGCGGGAACCTTGTGGGAGCGCACTTGTGCGCGACTGCGGGGCCGAATCGTCCACGCTCCGTTGGTTTGTCGCGCACAAGTGCGCTCCCACAAGGGGCGTGATCGTGTATTTGCTGCGGCCAGCGCGAGGTCTCTGTAGGAGCGCATCCTGTGCGCGACCGCGGAGCCGCGCCGCTACCCCTTCGTTGGATCGTCGCGCACAGGGTGCGCTCCCACGGAGGTGAGTGTTACGCCGTCGCCGTGGACTTTGTATGGCTGCGCCCCGTGATATGCGCCAGCGTGTTGACGTTGTCCACCAGACGGTCGCTGATCCGCGTGAGCAGTTCGGCGGCTTGACGGTCCTCGGCCATGTTGAGCAGCGTCCCCAGGCTGCGTTGCAGGCCGCGCAAGTCCGGTAGCGGGTCGGGTGCGCGTTGCGCGCGCAACGCGGCGGCGATTTCGTGCAGGGCGGTGGCGCTGTGATCGACGAATGCGCACATTTCCGCCGTCTCCGGCAGGTTGTGGTGGTCGTCGATGAGGGCTTCCAAAGTCATTGCCGTGCGCGCCAGGCGATTGCCGTTGGCGAACAGCGCATTGGCCAGTTCCAGCAGCACGGCCGGCGTGGCTGGTTCGGCGCGCATGCGATCGAGCGAGGCCTGTGCGTTGCTGCGCGCCGTGCGGGCAGCAGTGCGCGCTTCGCGCCGCCCGTCGCGGCGTTCCGGGTTGGCCAGCGCGCCGAGATAACCGGCATACGCATCGAGCATGTCCGACAACGCGGCGCGTGCCCGCGCGCGTTCCCAGCTTGGCCACAACACATAGGCGATCAGCGCCATGCCGCTGCCCAGCGCGGTGTTGATCACGCGATCGAGCACCGCGTCGCTGGAATTCACCCCTTCGAACGACAGCAGGATCACCACCGTGCCGGTCAGCGCCGCCACGGCGATGCCGTAGTGCGCGGTGGCAAGGTAACGGAAGCCCATGCACAGCACCGCCATCAGCGCGAGATGGGCCCACGCATCGTGCGGCGTGAAGTGCAGCAGGGCGGTGGTGAGCACCAGGCCGAGGATGGTGCCGACCACGCGCAGCAGGCCGAAATTGAAGGTGGCGGCGAAATCCGGGCGCAGCACGATGGCCGCGGTCATCGGCAGCCAGTAGCCGTGGGGCAAGCCGAGCTCGCGCGATACCCACAGGGTGGCGGTCAGCGTGACGGCCGAGCGCACGGCGTGGCGGAAGGTCACCGAATGCGGCGTGAGATTGGCGCGCAAGGTGGCGCGCGCCGAATTGCTGCGCAGGGCGGTCGGCAGCGGGGTTTCAGCGGCCGCGGCGCGCAATTCGCCACGGCTGCCGGCCCAGTTCGCATTGCGTACCGCTGCTGCCAGCTGACCCGACAACGCATGGATATGCGTGGCCAGACCATCGGCATTGCCGCCATCGCTGAGCAGTGCGTTCTCGCTCGCCTGCAGCGTCTGCAAGGCATGTTCCGCCTGCTGCGGCGACTCGGCGGCTTCCAGTGCGTCGGCGATGGCGGCCAGCACGCGCGCCGCATCGCCGCGGAACATCGCGTGGATGGTGGGGTTGGCGCGCAACTCCGCCATCGCGGTGAGTTCGAGGCGGATGCGCTCGGCCAGTTCCAGCAGCACGCCGAACGCTTCCATCGCGCGGCCGCGCGCGTGGTGCCGTCCCAGCAGCGTGTGTTGCAGCGTGGTCATGGCATCGGTGAGCGCGGGCACGTCGGCGTCGTCGTGTTCCTGCTGGCGCGCCAGCGTCGACAGGCCGCGATACACCGCCGCCAGCGCATGCCGTTCGGGACGATAGCGTTGCAGCGGCCATGCGGCCACCGAGAACAGCGTCAGCAGCAGTCCGCCGGCGAAGATCAGCGCGGAGGCGCCCAGCGCTTCGTGCAGCGGGCGTGGCGTGGCCGCGGTCACCACCAGCAGGATCATGCTGGTCATGCCCACGCGGGCCATGTCGGGGCCGAACACCACCAACATGCCGCCGAAGAAGCCGAACGCCGCCGTGGCGAACAGGATGGGAATCAACTGGTCGCCGATCAGGAAGCCGATCAACGAGGCCAGGCCGGCAGCCAGCGAGGCCAGCAGCAGGCGCGCCATGCGCTGGCGATACGGCCCCGGCTGATCGGAAAACATGGTGTCCAGCGCACCCGCGCCGATACCCAGGCCGATGCCCGGATGGCCGGTGGCGATGCCGATGCCCAGCGGCAGGATCACCGCGGCGGTGTTGCGCAAGACGACGCGCACGGGCACGTCGGGCCGCTTGGCGGTAAGCAGGCTGTCGACGACTGTGGCGCGCAGCGAATAACCCGTCGAGGACATGACGCGGCGAAGCTCCTTGGCAATACGGTGATTCTGCCTCAGCCAGCCTGAAGCGGACGCGACGGCATGACGCTCAGCCGGCAGGTGTGCCTGCGTTTCCTCCCGTGGCACCCAGCTGCCGCGACAACGCGAACAGGATGCGCAGGTCCTGATCATCCAGCGTATCGCCATCCATGCCGCGGAAGTGGTGATGGAACGAGCGCACGGTGGAGGCGCGGTCATCCAGCGGATAGCCGATCAGGCCCAGCGCCGACCACGGATCGAAGCCCGGCGGCGGATCGAGCAGCGCCACGCGCGGCCACAGGCCGAAGCCGGCCTGTGCCAGTTGCTGCCACGGGAAGCGCGGGCCGGGATCGTCCTTGCGTCCCGGCGCGAGGTCTTCGTGCCCGATGATCTGCGTGCGGGGAATGCGCAGGCGATCGGTAAGGTCGGCCAGCAGGCGCAGCAGGCTGTCGATCTGCACCTGGGTGAAGGGCGAGTCGCCATCGTTGTCCAGTTCGATGCCGATCGAGGCGGAGTTCACATCGGTAATCGTGCCCCAGTGCCCCGCACCTGCATGCCACGCACGTTGGCTGTCGGCGACGAGCTGGTAGATGCGGCCGTCGTTGCCGACCAGGTAGTGCGAACTCACCGGGCCGCCGCTGTTGGCCGTGCGCAACGTGTGCAGCGCCTGTTCGGCGGAATGCTCGTTGGTGAAATGAATCACGATCAGCACCGGACGGCGCGCATCGAAGTTGGGCGATGGCTCCCACTGCGCGAGGGGGTTGCGTACCGGCGCCGGCGCACAGGCGCTGAGCGCAAGAGCGAGCAGCATCGGCATCAGCAGATGGCGGGTGCGGAAGAAACGAGCATGCGGGGCGTGGGGACGCGACACGGCATTCATTCCTGGGCGGGAAGATGCGAACGTGCCGCAGCGGCGCCACCGCGTCAAGCCGGACAAAAAAACGCCGGGTTTCCCCGGCGCTTTTCTTCGATCAAAACTGCAGCGGCGATCAGGCGCGGCCGGCGAACTCGCCGGTCAGCGTGTTCACCCACACCTTCTCGTCGTTGGTGATGTATTCCGGCACCTGGATCTCGATGCCGGTGTTGAGCTTGGCCGGCTTGGTGCGCTTGGTGGCGCTGGCGCCCTTCATTTCCGGCGCGGTGTCGACCACGGTCAGTGTGACGCTGGTGGGAACCTGCAGACCCACCGGCGCATCGTCGATCAGCTGCACGTAGTAGCCCTCGACGCCTTCCACGATGTAGCCGGCATTGTCGCCCACCAGGTCGGACGACAGCAGGTACTGGGTGAAGTCCTCGTTGTCCATGAACACGAAGGTCTCGCCGTCCATGTACGAGAAGTTCGCCTCGCGGCGCACCAGTTCCATTTCCTTGAGATCGTCATCGGCGCGCAGGCTCAGGTCGAACTTGCGGCCGCCGGGGATCGAATACATGGTGAAGCGGAAGGTGACGTTGCCGCCACGCGCGGTCGGCGAGCTGCGCTCGATATCGCGCACCTGATAAACGGTGCCGTCGTGTTCGACTACGTTGCCTTTCTTGACGTCGGAAGCTTTCATGGATGTATGACCGGATGGTTGAGTTCTTGATCGTCATTCCGGCGCAGGCCGGAATCCAGTAACGGTATCGCGTGATTATCGCGAAACTTTGATGGGCTCACAGGTGGCCGCCACGCGACAACCGGGTACCACGCAACTGGATTCCGGCCTGCGCCGGAATGACGAGTTGAGAGGTTACTTCGGCTGCAACCGCACCGCGCCATCGAGGCGGATCGTCTCGCCGTTGATGTAACGGTTGCCGAGGATGAAGGCCACGGTGCTGGCGAATTCGTCCGGCTTGCCCAGGCGCGACGGGAACGGGATCGACGCCGACAGCGATTCCTGCACCTGCGGCGGCATGCCGTCGACCATCGGCGTCCAGAAGATGCCCGGGGCAATGGTGGCCACGCGGATGCCGAAGCGCGACAGTTCGCGCGCCATCGGCAGCGTCATGCCGACCACGCCGCCCTTGGAGGCCGAGTACGCGGCCTGGCCGATCTGGCCTTCGAACGCTGCGACCGAAGCGGTGTTGATGATCACGCCGCGCTCGCCGTCTTCGCCGGTGTCGTTGTTCTGCATCAGCGACGCGCCGGCCTTGGCGACGTTGAAGCTGCCCACCAGGTTCACCATCACCGTTGTGGCAAAGGTGTTGAGCGGCATCGGGCCATCCTTGCCGAGCATGCGGCCCGCGCCCAGGATGCCGGCGCAATTCACCACCACGTTCAAACCGCCCATCGCTTCGCGCGCGGCGGCAACGTTGGCGGACACGCCTTCCTCCGAGGTGACGTCGGTACGGAAGAAGTGGCCCTTCAGCGCCTTGGCCGCTTCCTGGCCTTTTTCCTCGTTGACGTCGAACAGGGCCACCGTGCCGCCGTTGGCCACCAGATGCTGGGCCACCGCGTGACCGAGACCGGAGGCGCCGCCGGTGATGATCGCCTTGACCTGATTGAGCTGCATGGAACGTCCTCGGTAATGCCAAAAAGGGAATGGTAGCCGAGGAGGGGGCCGTGCCGCCCGTGACCCTGTGGGAGCGCACTTGTGCGCGACAGTCCCGACGCGAGGTACACCGGATCTCCGCGGTCGCGCACAAGTGCGCTCCCACAAGTGTCGGGCCAGCTCAGGAATTGGCGCGCTGCAGCAACGCTGCCCAGCCAGCAGTCTCGCGCAGTTCGGCGAACGGGATAACGCGCTGCGGCGGGTTTTCCGGCTGCTGCAACTCCAGCTGCCATACGCCCACATCCCACCAGGCATCGAGCTTGTAACCCGAGCTGCGCCACACGCCGGCCGGCGTGAAGCCCATCGTCTCGTGCATGGTCACGCTGCTCTGGCCGGGCAGGGTGATCACGCCCACGGCCTGGTTGATGCCCTGCAGACGCATCGCGGCGAGCAGCGTGCCGTAGAGCTTGCGGGCGATGCCGCGACGGCGGGCATCGGCGTGCACGTAGATGGACGTCTCCGCGATCCAGTCGTAGGCGGCGCGTTCGCGGAAGCGGCTGGCGTAGGCATAGGCCAGCACGCGGCCCTGCTCTTCCCAGACGATCCACGGGTAATGGCGCAGGCGGGTGAGGATGCGTTCGCGCATGGCCTCCGCGCCGGGGAGTTCGGTCTCGAAGGTTTCCACGCCGCGGAGTACCGATGGCGTGTAGATGTCGTGGACGGCTGCCGCGTCATCGGCGTGGGCAATACGGATCATGCGGAGTCTTTCTCTTTGCGGGTGCGGCGTGGGTGGAATCGGTATTTACGGAACGGCGGTTAGCGTCGCGCTTTCAGCATGACTCGTACTTCCAGTTGCGCCGCTTGCCTTCGGCCAGCCACTCCAATGTGCTCGCGATGCGCTTCTGCCGCGTGGCGTCGGTCTTTGCTTCAACGATCCATTCGACGTAGTCGCGTTGCGCGCTGGGCGGAAAACCCTCGTACGTCTTGCGAGCGGCCGCGTGTTTCTTCATGGCCAGCAATGCAGCGAGATCGTCCGGCAGCGTTGGCGCGGGCTTGGGAGTTGCCTTGGCACGGGAAACGCGCACCTCGGATTCGTTCAACGCCTTGGCCTTGCGGATCAGCGCGATCAGCGTCTTCTTCGCCGGCAGGTCTTTCAGCGAAGTGAGCTTGCCGAACTGCCCCATGCCGTCCGCCCGATCGCTGCCCGTCACTTCCTTGTGCCGCCAGAAACCGAACGCGCAATGCTGCTTGAACGCGGCCATCTGGCACATCGGCGAACCGTTGTGGCTGAAGAACGGCATGCTCCATTTGATGCCTTCCTCCACCTCCGGGCAGGCCTCGTGCACCAGGTCGCGCAGGTGTTCGAGGATCGGTTGGGCGAACGGCGCCGCTTCGAGGATATAGGCGTCTACGCGATGATCATGGGCCATGACGTACTCCTACAGGTCGCGCAAATAGAACTGGTCGCAGCTGAAGTGTCCGGTGCCGCCCATTGGTGCGCAGATCGTGCGGAAGCCGTGGCGGCGATACAGTGCCTGGGCCGCATCCATGCCGGTGAGCGTTTCCAGATAGCAGCGATGGAAGCCGTGTTCGCGGGCTGCATCGAGGCAGCGCAGCATCATCGCGCTGCCGGCACCGATGCCACGCGCTTCGGGCAGGAAGTACATCTTGCGCAGCTCGCAGACGTCTGCATCGCCGCCATCGAGCGGTGCGATGCCGCCGCCGCCGATCACCTTGCCGTCGCGCTCCACCACGAAATAAGCACTGCGCGGACGGTCATAGGCTTCGCTCATGGCGCCTACTTCGGCGTCGTGGATGGCGAAGCCGGGGCCATCGGCCCCGAACTCGGGCATCACGGTGCGGATGATGTGGGCAACGGCGGCGTTGTCGCGTGTTTCGATGGGGCGGATCAAGATGTCGGTCATGGCGTGGCGGATGGTGTGCGGTAAACGGTGCCGTCCTTCATGACGAAGGCGGGATGCTGGAGATCGTCGATATGCGTGCTGGGATCGCCCGGGAAGGCGGCGAGATCCGCATGCAGGCCCGGGGCGATGCGTCCAAACTTGTCCTGCTGGCGCAGGATGCGCGCGGCGACATTGGTGGCGGCATGCAATGCCTGCGGCGGCGTCATGCCGTCGCGCACCATGTTGGCGGGTTCGCGCCAGTTGTCGCCATGGGTGAACACGCCCACGTCGCTGCCGTTGCCGATGGTGACGCCGAGTTTCAACGCGGTGCGAAACGCGCGCTCGGCTTCCTTCATGCGCGCCGTAGGTTCGCTTTGTCCTGGCACGTAATGCTCGAAATACTGCGCGGTGGCTTCCACCGCGGTGAGCGTGGGTTCGTACGCCGTGCCGTGTTGCTTGAGCAGGCGGAACGTCGCCTCGCTGGCGCCGTAGCCATGCTCGATGCTGTCCACGCCCGCTTCCACGGCCAGGCGTACGCCTTCGTCGCTGGAGGCGTGTGCAGCGACCGGACGACCCGAGAGATGCGCGGTATCCACGATGGCCTTCATCTCGGCCAGCGACAGCGTGGGCTGCGTGCTGCCATCGGCGCCCACGCGGTAGTCGGCGTAGAGCTTGATCCAGTCGGCGCCGTGGCCGGCCTGTTCGCGGGTGGCGCGGATGGCTTCGTCCACGCCGCTGATTTCCTGCGCGCCGCCGGGCAGGTCGAGGTCGGGGCGAAAGCCGCGCGGGCCAGGGCCGTAACTATCGGTTGCCACGATGGCACGCGTGGCCACGAACATGCGCGGACCTGGAATCATGCCTTCGTCGATGGCGCGCTTGATCGATACATCGGCAAAACCGGCACCTTCGGTACCCAGGTCGCGCAGCGTGGTGAAGCCCGCCATCAGCGTGGCGCGTGCATGGGCGGCGGCTTCGAGCGTGCGGTAGTCCTGCGGCTCCTTCAGCACCTGGTCGTTCCACAACGTCTCGTTGTACGGGTGCAGGAATAGGTGCGAGTGCAGGTCGATCAGTCCGGGCGTGAGCGTAGTGCCGGGCAGGGCGATGCGTTGGGCGTTGGCCGGCGCCTTCACGGTGTCCACCGGGCCTACGGCGGCGATGACGCCGTCATGCACCAGCACCGCCCAGCCCGTGCGCGCGGCATCGCCGTCGGCCGTCCATACGCGATCGGGTACCAGCAGCACATCGCCCTTGGGTGGCGCGGCGGTCGTTGCCATGGCACTGCCCATGGCCATGGCCGTCAGCAGGCCGATCCAACCGTAACGCTGTTTCCACCGCATTGCTCGCTCCCGCCATCGCTCCCGCCGATTCTAGCGAGGCTCGGCCCCGGGCCGCGAGACCGCGGTCAAGGGGCAGGGCGGACCGTGCCGGCGAGTTGCTGGGCGCAGGCGCCTTCGGCGGTCGGCGCCGAGGTGACGCAGCTGGCGAAATCGTCGGGAAGGCGTGTCAACAACAACGTATCGCCCTGGCGCATGGTGAAAACCGTGATCGGCGGCTCGCAGCCGACGTGGCTGGTGCTGCACGAGCCCGGCAGCACGGTGAAGTGGCACAGGCCGCTCTGGCTGCGCAGGCAGCGGAACGTGGCCAACTCGCCGGAGATCTGGATCTTGCTGTAGATCAGGTCGATCCCGTGGGCCAGTTCGTGGGTGACGATGGTCCGCGTGGGTTCGAGGCCGGTGACGGATAACAGCAGGTGGAACAAAAGGATCAGCTTGTCCATGGTGACCTCTTGTGACGCTCGCAGGGGAGGGGTTCGACGCTTACATGTTCCGGAACAGCGTCATGAAGGGTTGGCTCACCACCAGCGTTTCGGACCGTTGCTTGAGTCGCAGCGTGCCCTTGCCGGTATCGTCGCGAACGATCGAGGCCACCGCGCGCAGGTTGACGATGGTGGAGCGGTGAATCTGCTTGAACACGTTCGGGTCGAGCATTGCCGCCAGTTCGCGGATCGGCTTGCGCAGCAGCGCTTCGCCGTCGGCCGTCATGGCGACGGTGTATTTGCTGTCGGCGCGGAAATAGGCGACGTCGTCCACCATGATCAGCCGCGTCTCGCGTCCGGTGCTGGCGGTGATCCAGGTCAGCGGTTCGCTGCGCGAGCCGGGCTGCAGCATCACTTCGCGCAGCAACTGGGACAATGCGGCGGCATCGGCGCCACGCGGCGTGGCGCGCGTCTGCAGGCGCTGCATGGTGGCGGTGAGGCGCGCTTCGGTGATGGGCTTGAGCAGATAATCGACCGCGCCCTTCTCGAACGCATCGATGGCGTACTGGTCGTAGGCGGTGGTGAACACCACCTGCGTCTCCGGGCTGGCCTCGGTGGCGGCCTCGGCGACTTCCAGGCCGCTGAGGCCCGGCATGCGGATATCGAGAAAGGCGATGTCGGGACGATGTTCGCCGATCGCTTCGAGTGCGCTCGCACCGTCGTCGCATTCGGCAACGACGTCCAGCTCCGGCCAGACCCGCGCCAGCAGATCGCGCAGCGCCGTGCGCAGCAGGGTTTCGTCTTCGGCGATGATGGCAGTGGTCACGACACGTTTTCCGTGGACTCGCTTCGTAGCGGAATGGTGATGGTGGCGGCGACGCCTTCCGGTGCATTGCTCACCACCGACAGCGAAGCCTCGGCGCCGTAGATCAGGCGCAGCCGTTCGCGCACGTTCTTCAGGCCGATGCCGGTGCCGCCGCTGGCGTCATTGAAGCCGCGGCCGTCGTCGGCCACCGTGATGGACACGGTGTCGCCATCGCGGCGCGCGAGGATCCACACGGTGCCGCCGCCGGGCTTGGGTTCGAGGCCGTGCTTGATCGCGTTCTCCACCAGCGTCTGCAGCATCATCGGCGGCATGGCGATGGCGCGCAGTGCGTCGGGCACATCGATCTGCAGCGAGAGGCGCGGCCCCATGCGCAGGCGCATGATTTCCAGATAGGCGCGGGTACGTTCCAGCTCATCACCGAGCAGCGACAGCGCATCGTCGCGTTGCGGCAGCGAATGGCGCAGGTAATGGATCAGATGCCCGAGCATGTGATCGGCCTGCAGCGGATCGGTGCGCGTGAGGTACTGGGCGCTGGCCAGCGTGTTGTAGAGAAAGTGCGGCTCGACCTGCGCATGCAGCAGGTTCAGGCGTGCCACGGTGCGTTCCTTTTCGTTCTCCGTCTGCGCTGCGCGACGCTGTTCCTGCCGGCGCTTCTCGGCGATGCGGCGGGTCACGGCGCGCGTGATGGCCTCGGCGTTCTCCAGATTGGTGCCGTCGTCGACGCGGAACCAGTCGGTCCAGGCGCCGGCTTCCGGCTCGCAGATCAAGGTGACGCTGCCCGAACCTTCGCGCGGCGTGACCGTGGCGAAGATCTGGTTGCGCACATGGCCGAACCACAGCGACGGATCGAGACGCTCGAACGGATTGGTTCCATAGGACTTGGGGCGCTGCACCTTGGCGCGGATCTGCAGGCTGTCGCGTGCGCTTTCCACGTCCTCGCTGCGCGGCAGTTCGCGGATGGCGGCATCGAGCAGGTCGAACGCTTCGCCGGCTTCCAGCGGAATCTCGATCTGCCGGCGCTGGCGGTTGCCCATGGTGCTGTCGTCGAGATGCCCGGCGATCAGGCGCACGCGGCGCAGATGGGTCACCGCACTGGTCACCACCATCATCAGGATGAGGAAGATGATCAGCGCGAAGGTCGGGCCGGTTTCCTTGTAGCGCAGCGGCGGGCTGTTGGCGATGAACAGGGCCATGAACAGCAGCATGAAGAACCAGAACACGATCAGGCGGACTACGAAGAACACGCTCTTCATCACGACGTCCTTGAATGGGATGCGTCGGAGAATACCTAGCCGCTTTGCCGCTGGCGCGCGGTTTTCGACGAAACCGGCCGTGGGGCGACGAAACGGCCCCGGCAGAGGACGAAAAGAGCGCGCGCCGGCCCCGTGCGGGCCCTTAGGCCGCGGTGAGCGCCCGGGTGACGCGGCTGGCCGTTTCCTTGTGCAACTGGCCGGCCAGCCAGGCGCCGGTGGCCACCAGCATGTCCAGCGCGATGCCGGTTTCCATGCCCAGGCCGTGCAGCATGTAGACCACGTCTTCGCTGGCCACGTTGCCGGTGGCGCCCTTGGCATACGGGCAGCCGCCGGTGCCGGACACCGCGCTGTCGACCACGCGCACGCCTTCTTCCAGGCAGGCGAGGATATTGGCCAGCGCCTGGCCGTAGGTATCGTGGAAGTGCACGGCGAGCGCCGCGATGGGCACTTCCTGCGCCACCGCCTTCAGCATGGCGCGGGCCTTGGCCGGCGTGCCGACGCCGATGGTGTCGCCCAGCGAGACCTCGTAGCAGCCCACCTCGTGCAGCCGGCGCGCCACGCGCACCACGTCGCTGACCGGCACTTCACCCTGATACGGGCAGCCCAGCACGGTGGAGACATAGCCGCGCACCTTCACGCCGTCGGCCTTGGCGCGTTGCATCACCGGCAGGAAGCGCTCGATCGATTCGTCGATCGAGGCGTTGATGTTCTTGCGGTTGAACGCTTCGGATGCGGCCGTGAACACGGCGATCTCGCCGACGCCCACGGCGCGGGCGCGTTCGTAGCCTTGCTCGTTGGGCACCAGCACCGGATAGCTCACGCCGGGCACCTTGCGGATGCCCTGGAACACTTCGGCGGCATCGGCCAGTTGCGGTACCCATTTGGGGCTCACGAAGCTGGTCGCTTCGATGGTCTTCAGGCCGGTGCCGGAGAGGCGATCGATCAAGGCGATCTTCACGTCGGCGGGCAGCAGGGTTTTCTCGTTCTGCAGGCCGTCGCGTGCACCGACTTCGACAATGCGGACATGGTTCGTGCTCATGCCGATCAGCATAGCGCGTTGGCGCCCGGACCGCGCATCACTGGGGCAACCGCTCGGGATGGAATGACTGGATGAAGGGCAGGTACAGCGCCTGCGCCTGCGGCGTGGTCAGGCCGGTCACGGCACTGCCATGCTCGACGGCATGCAGCGTGACGACCTGGCGATCGTTGAACAGCGCCACCGCTTCGGCAGGCCCACGCTCGGTCTGCGCGCTGACGTAGATGACGAACGAAGCCGACGTGGAGGTGGGCACCAGCACGGGTGCATACGCCGGGCCGCCAAGGGTGCCCAGGGATTCGGCATTGGTCCGCATCGGATCGGCCATGCGGGTCAGCATCTCGATCGAAGAGCGCGTCACCGAGCGTTGCATGTCGCGCGTGCGGCGATTGAGGTCTTCGGCGCCTGCGGACGCACCGGTGTCGGCGGGACGGGTATCGGTGATGGAGATTTCGACCTGTTTGCCACCGTCCTGGCCGTAGACCGCGCGAAAGCTGGCAGGCGTGCAATCCCACAAGCGAAAGGGCAGGCCGGCCATGGTGTCCCTGGGAGGCATGGCGTGCGCGAGTGGATGGTCTGCGCACCTGGCCGTGGACGCGGCATCGTCACGCGCCTGTTGCGCGGCATCCGGCGGCGCATGTTCGACGCTCGCCGCCTCGTTGCCTTCGTGCTTGCCGCAGGCAGCCAGCAAGGGGAAGGCGACGAACGCGAGCAGGATCGCCGGTCGTCTTCCACGAAAATGCGTGAGCATGGATTCTCCCCGGACCCGGGCAGCGGCCCGGGTGACGGGGCAAGCGTCGGGATTGCGCTGTCGAGACGGCGTCAATCCAGGTTTTTCAGTCGGCGAAGCGCAACAGCACCGTGTCCGCTTCGACGAAATCGCCCTGGGCCGCATGGATGCTGGCGATGCTGCCTCCGCGCGGCGCCTTCAGGGCCAGCTCCATCTTCATCGCTTCCATCACCAGCAGTTCCTGGCCTTCCTCGACCGTGTCGCCAGCCTGCGCCTTCACCAGCACGATGCGGCCGGGCATGGGTGCCACGATCTGGTTGCCGCCCGCGGCCTCTTTCGATGCCCAGGCAAATGCGGGCGCACGTTCGAAGGTATGGCGGAAGCCGTGTGCGTCGTGCACGGTCACGCGCGCCGCATCGATGCGCACCGGCATGCGCACCGCTTCGTCGTCGAATCGCGCGCTCAGTGCATCCTCACCGAGACGTGCGCCGGTCACGTGACACGATGCATCGCCATGGCGAAGCTGGTAGTTGCCGTCGTGGCCGTGCGCTTCCACTTCGTGGCGCTGGCCATGCAGCGACAGCGCCACGATGCGCTTGCCGGCGTGGCCGATGCGCCATGCGTCGGCGCGCGCCCAGGGCGAGTGCGGGTCGCTGGCGTTCGCGGTGACGCTGCGCTCGTCGTGCATCAGCGAGGCAACGGCAGCGGCAAACAGCACCTGCGTGTCGAGCGCGGCATCGCCCGCGAGAAACTCTTCGAGATGCCGATCGAGGTAGCCGGTGTCGATGCGGCCTTCTACCACCACCGGGTGGCGCGACAGGCGCTCGAGGAACGCGATATTGGATTTCGGGCCGACGATCTCGCTGGCCAGCAGCGCATCGCGCAGTCGCTGCAGGGCCTGCGGGCGGTCCACGTCCCACACGATCAGCTTGGCGATCATCGGATCGTAGAAAATCGTCACCGTGTCGCCTTCGATCACGCCGCCATCGAGACGCACGTGGCGCGAAGGCGCAGGCAGGCGCAACTTCACCAGCTTGCCGGAACCGGGCAGGAAATTCTGGTCCGGATCTTCCGCGTACAGGCGCACTTCGATGGCATGGCCATGTGCCTTGACCTGCTCCTGGGCGAGCGTCAGCGGTTGGCCGGCGGCGATGCGCAGCTGCCACTCGACCAGATCCAGTCCCAGCGTTTCCTCGGTGACCGGATGCTCCACCTGCAGTCGCGTGTTCATCTCCATGAAGAAGAACTCGCCGTCCTGGGCGACGATGAATTCCACCGTGCCCGCGCCGACATAGTTGACCGCCTTGGCGGCCGCGACCGCGGCGGCGCCCATGGCCGAACGGCGCGCGTCGTCGAGGAAGGGCGAGGGCGTTTCCTCCAGCACCTTCTGGTAGCGGCGTTGCGCGGAGCACTCGCGCTCGTTGAGGTGGATGATGTTGCCGTGCGTGTCGCCGAACACCTGGAATTCGATATGACGCGGATGCTCGACATAGCGTTCGAGGATCACCCGCGTATCGCCGAACGAACTGGCCGCTTCGCGTTGCGCCGACGCCAATGCATCGGCGAACTCCGCTTCGCCGCGCACGATGCGCATGCCTTTGCCGCCACCGCCGGCGGCGGCCTTGATCATCAGCGGGAAACCGGTGCGGCGCGCCTGGTCGGCGAGCACCTCGGCGGCCTGGTCTTCGCCGTGATAGCCGGGCACCAGCGGCACCCGGTGTTGTTCCATCAGCGCCTTGGCGGCCGCCTTGGAACCCATCGCATCGATGCTTTCCGGACGCGGCCCAATGAAAACGATGCCCGCATCGGCGCAGGCGCGAGCGAACGCCGTGTTCTCGGAAAGAAAACCGTAGCCTGGATGAATCGCCTGCGCACCGCTCTTGCGCGCCACTTCGAGGATGGCCTCGCCACGCAGGTACGACTCCGTGGGACGCGGGCCGCCGATCGGCCAGGCCTCGTCGGCCAGGCGCACGTGCTGGGCGTTGGCGTCGGCTTGCGAATACACCGCGATGGTGTGGATCCCCAGGCGCCGGCAGCTGCGAATGACACGGCAGGCGATCTCGCCACGGTTGGCAATGAGTACACGCTCGAACATGCGGCTTCCGGGGACGGTGCGAAGCTGCCAAAACTAGCAGATTGGCGCGTTGGAGCCGATGCGCGGCGCAGCATGGTCTGTAGGAGCGCACCCTGTGCGCGACCGCGGCGTACTGCCATGAGGCTCCGTTGGGTTGTCGCGCACAGGGTGCGCTCCTACAGGGGGCTGCGCTATTCCTCGTCCCAGTAGCCCACCTGCATATCCGCACGGGTGACCATGCGAAATCCCTGCGGCGAGCCATCGGCCGCCGGCGGGTAGTCGGCCAGGATGCCGATCTTGCCCGTATCGGGGTATTCGCAGATCTCGGGCGATTCCTTGGTGCTCACCGCGAGGTAACGCAGCTGGGTGGTGCCGGTATTGATGATCTGGTGCGCCTTCTCCGGGCCGCCAGGCGGGCAGGCGATCACGTCGCCTGCGCGGATCGGATAGCGTTCCTCGCCGATGCGCAC
This sequence comes from Dyella kyungheensis, assembly GCF_049913195.1. Lineage (GTDB taxonomy): Bacteria > Pseudomonadota > Gammaproteobacteria > Xanthomonadales > Rhodanobacteraceae > Dyella > Dyella kyungheensis. The sequence continues at coordinate 1,530,064 of NZ_CP183983.1, forward strand.
TTCGCCGCTGCCTTCGATGATGAAGAACATCTCCTCGTTGACCCGATGGCAATGCAGCGGAAACGCACGCTTGCCCGGCGGCACGGCGGTGATGTTGTAGCCCAGCTTCTTCGCGCCGATCTGCGCGGAAAAGCGGCCCATGTGCGCTTCGAAACGATCGGCGGTTTCGCCGCTGGGACCCATGCCGGGCGGAAACGGTTGCAGTTCGACATCGGCAATATTGATGATCGGATGCGTCATGGCGTGATGTCCGTGGGTGGGCGGGTTATTCCGGCGAATGACAGACCGCCTCGATGTTGTGGCCATCCGGATCGAGCACGAAGGCGCCGTAGTAGTGCTCGTGATAGTGCGGGCGAAGACCCGGTGCGCCGTTGTCGGTGGCACCGGCTTCGAGCGCGAGGCGATGAAACGCCCTCACGGCGTCGCGATCGGGCGCGGTGAACGCCACGTGCACACTGCCGGAGTGGGCGTTGTGCGAGGTGCCGATCCAGAACGTCGGGCGGCCATGCATGCCGAAGCCGGCGTGCGATCCGTCACCGGTCTGCTCCGCCGTCACTTCCATCACCAGTTCGCCGCCCAGCGGGGCAAGCACGCTGCGATAGAACTCGCGGCTGCGTTCGTAGCCGGACACCACCAATCCAACGTGATCGATCATCGCCTTGCTCCCTCGTGAAGTCCTGCGCGGTCAGCTCGCCACCGACCAGGCTGCCGGACGCTTGGACAGGAACGCGCCCAAGCCTTCCTGGCCTTCTTCCGATACTCGCAGGCGGGCGATCAAGGCCGCGTTTTCGCGATCGATCGCCTCGGCGTGCGCCTCGTCCGCACCGGCCATGCGTAGTGCCAGCTGCTTGGCGTGTGCCTGCGCGATCGGGCCGGCCTTGGAAAGCAAGGCCAGCGCGGTATCGACGGCATCGTCCAACTGTTCCGCCGGCACGCACTGGTGCAACAGGCCGATCTGCAGCGCGGTGGGCGCGTCGAACAACTCGCCGGTGACGAACAGGCGACGCGCCTGGCGCAGGCCGATCGCATGAATCACGTACGGCGATATCACCGCGGGCACCAGGCCGAGCTTGACCTCGGTGAGGCCGAAGCGGGCGGAGTCCACGCCGATGGCGATATCGCAGCACGCAACCAGTCCCACGCCGCCGCCATAAGCCGCGCCGTTGACGCGGGCGATGGTGGGCTTGGGCAGGTATTGCAGCGTGCGCATGAGCGTGGCGAGGCGCAGCGAATCGGCACGGTTCTCCGCTTCGCTGGCGCTGGCCATGCCACGCATCCAGTTCAGGTCGGCGCCCGCGGAAAAGCTGGCGCCTTCGCCGGTCAGCACCACGGCGCGCACGGCGTCGTCCTTGCCGGCGTCCTGCAGTGCCGCGGTCAGTTCCGCGATCAGGCCGTCATCGAAGGCGTTGTGCACCTGCGGACGATGAAGCGTGATGCGGCGAACGCTGCCGTGGTCGGCCATCTGGATGCTGCGGGTCATGGAAAGCTCCGGCTGGGGAGCGCCATCGTAAACCCAACCATCCCCGGCGGCTCGTGCGCCGGGGACAACCGCCTCAATCCTTGGCCGGCAGCACCAGGAATTCGGCCGCCTGGCGGGCGCATCCCTTCGATCGCTGGGCGCTTATCTCGCGCCACCAGGGTTCCACTGATTCGAACCGCGTGGGTTCGATCACTTCGCCCAGGCGCGGCATCACCAGGCCTTCGGGCACCCTTGCCAGCAGTACTTCCGCCGGCTCCGCCCAGGGATGCATGGCGAGATTGAAGGTGCCCCAGTGCACCGGCAAAAAGCGTCCGCTGCCCAGCTGCCGCCACGCGCTGATGGCGTTGTCCGGTCCCAGGTGCACGCTGCCCCACGAAGGATGGAACGCGCCCACTTCGATCATCACCAGATCGAACGGCCCCAGCCGCTGGCCGATTTCGCTGAAGAGCGGCGACAGGCCGGTGTCGCCGCTGAAGAACACCGAGCGACGTTCGCCGCGCAACACGAACGACGACCACAAGGTGGCGTTGCGATCATGCAGGCTGCGCCCGGAAAAGTGATGCGACGGCGCGGCGGTGAGGGTGAGTCCGCGTGGCAGCGTGTGGCTTTCCCACCAGTCGAGTTCGACGATGCGCTCGGCGGGCACGCCCCATGCCTCCAGGTGCACGCCCACACCCAGCGAGGTGATGAAGGGCACCTGCAGCTTGGTGAGCTCGCGAATGCTCGGATAGTCCAGATGATCGTAGTGATCGTGCGAGATCAATACGGCATCCAGCGGCGGCAGCGCGGCGATATCCACCGGCACCGGCTGGAAGCGCTTCGGTCCCATGAACGAGAACGGCGAGGCGCGCTCGCCCCACACCGGATCGGTGAGCACGCGCACGCCGTCGATTTCCAGCAATACGGTGGAATGTCCCAGCCACGTGGTGCGCAAGCCGGTATCGACCGGACGCGTCCAGGCGGCGCGCGGGTCGAGCGAGGGCAGTGGTCGCGAGGGCGTGCGTCCTTCGCCGCGGAAGATGAAATCGACCAGCGACGGTTTGTCGTCCACGGCCCGTGGCGTGCTCGCCGGATAAGTGTTGACGAAGCCTTCGCCCGCATATTGCGCGGACGCTTGCATGCGTTCGAGTCGTAACTCGTTCGCGTGGCGGGCGAATAAAGCCATGTGGACCTCGGTATCGATGGGGTTGGACATCGCAGGGTGTTGCGCGATGGCCTGCCTGATTGCTATCGGGGCAGTGATCGTCACTTCCAAGGCAGCCGTGGCGATGGCGGTTCAGCTCCATGTTCTTGCGGTAACCGGCAGGCAACGGCGGCATTGAACCGCGCTGCAGTCCCCGGATGCCTCATGTACAATGCGAACCATTCTTATTTAAGTTGGTGACCAGTGCGCCTGTCCGACCTTCCGAAAGGGGCTACTGCCGTGGTGGACCGAGTGGATGATGCTCACGCTTCCGACCCGATCGCGCAGCGTTTGCGCGACCTGGGGTTCGTGGCAGGCGAGCCGGTTCGCGTGGTGGCGCAGGGCCCGCTGGGAGCGGATCCCTTGCTGATCCAGATCGGTTCCACGCGTTTCGCGTTGCGCCGCAAGGAGGCCGAGCGCGTGCGGGTCCAGTCGGAGAACGCTGGATGAGTGCGGGCACGCTGCGCATTGCCCTGGTCGGCAATCCCAACTGCGGCAAGACCGCATTGTTCAACCAGCTCACCGGCGGCCGCCAGAAAGTGGCGAACTATGCGGGCGTCACCGTGGAGCGCAAGGAAGGCCGCTTCACCGCACCTTCCGGCCGCGTGCTGCAGTTGCTCGATCTGCCCGGCACGTACAGCTTCGACGCCACCAGTCCCGACGAGCAGATCACCCGCGACGTGCTGGAAGGCAACTATCCGGGCGAAGCCGTTCCCGATCTGATCGTGTGCGTGGCCGACGCCACCAACCTGCGCCTGCATCTGCGCTTCGTGCTGGAAGTGAAGCGGCTGGGTCGTCCCGTGGTGCTGGCGCTGAACATGATGGATGCCGCACGCCGTCGCGGCATCGTGATCGATGTGCCGGAACTCTCGCGCCGCCTGGGCCTTCCCGTGGTGGAAACCATCGCGGTGAAACGCGACGGCGTGACCGCGCTGATTGCACAGGTGGACGGCGAGATTCCCCAGGCTTCGCCCGCGCAGTCGGACGATGCCGAAAGCCGCGCCGATCTGCACGCCCAGGTACGCGAGCTGATGGCCGCTGCCGTGACGATGCCGCGTGCGACGGCGGAGATCGACGACGCACTCGATCGCTGGGCCCTGCATCCGGTGTTCGGGCTGGCGATTCTCGCGGTGGTGATGTTCCTGGTGTTCCAGGCGGTGTACGCGGCAGGCAAGCCGATGACCGATCTGATCGGCGACGGCTTCGGCTGGCTCGGCGAGCACGCCACCGCGTGGATGCCGGCCGGACCGCTGCAGAGCCTGCTGGTCGACGGCGTGTTCGGCGGCCTGGGCACGGTGATCGGCTTCCTGCCGGAAATCCTGGTGCTGTTCTTCTTCATCCTGGTCCTGGAAGAGTCGGGCTACCTGCCGCGCGCCGCCTTCCTGCTCGATCGCCTGATGGTCTCGGTGGGGCTCACCGGGCGCTCGTTCATCCCGCTGCTTTCCAGTTTCGCCTGCGCCATCCCCGGCATCATGGGCACGCGCAGCATCACCGATCCGCGCGACCGGCTGTCGACCATCCTGGTGGCGCCGTTGATGACGTGCTCGGCGCGGCTGCCGGTGTATGCGTTGTTGATCGGCGCCTTCATTCCCACGCGTCGCGTCTTCGGCATCTTCAACATGCAGGGCCTGGTGCTGTTCGCGCTGTACGCGGCCGGCGTGCTGGGTGCGATGCTGGTCGGCTGGGTGATGAAGAAGATGCGCCGCGATCGCAGCGAGCACGCGCTGCTGATGGAGTTGCCGTCGTATCGCCTGCCCAAGCCGCGCGACGTGGCGCTGGGCCTGCGGGAACGCGGCACGATCTTCCTCAAGCGCCTGACCGGCATCATCCTCGGCCTGACGGTGCTGATGTGGTTTCTCTCCACCTTCCCGTCGCCGCCCGCAGGCGCCACCGGTCCGGCCATCGATTACAGCTTCGCCGGCTACATGGGGCGCGGCCTGCAATTCATCTTTGCGCCGCTGGGCTTCAACTGGCAGATCAGCGTGTCGCTGATTCCCGCCTTCGCCGCGCGCGAAACCGCCGTGGCGGCGCTCGCCACCGTCTATGCAGTGGGTGGTGAGGGCGCCGAGGGCGCGGGCCTTGCGCAGGCATTGGCGGCCAACTTCTCGCTGGCCAGCGCGCTGTCGCTGCTGGTGTGGTTCGCCTTTGCGCCGCAGTGCATGTCCACCCTGGCGGTGATCCGCCGCGAGACCAACTCGTGGCGCAACGTGGGCATCTCGTTCGGCTACATGTTCGTGGTGGCGTACATCGCTTCGTTTCTCACGTACCAGATCACGAGCTGGCTGACATGAGTACCGGCCTGCTGCTGCAGTACGTGATCATCGGCGTGATCGTGCTGGTCAGCGCCTGGATCACCCTGCGCAAGCTGGCGCCGAAACTGACCAGCCGTTGGCTGGCCTCGCTGGCCCTGCGGCTCGACCGCAAGCAAAGCGCCGCGTGGCAGCGTGCGCTGGCGCATCGCCTGCAGCCCAAGCAGGCCACCGGCAATTGCAGCGACGGTTGCGATACCTGCGGTGCCTGCGGCCCCAAACCGCCGGTTGCTGCGCGCGACGTGCAGCCGCTCGAATTCCGTCCGCGCAGCAAGTAGCGGCTTACTGCCGGTTCCCCGGCAGCTCCATCGGCGGATTGATCTTGTGCGTCGCCGGATCGTCCGGTTTGACCGGCGTGAGAATGCCGACCGTCACCGAGCCCGAGAGCAGATACGAGGCGAACTTCGGATCGTACGGATCATCGCTGGCGCGCAATTGTTCGTAGGCGATCACGCCATCCGTCTGATGCACGCCGGTGATTTCGCCTGCGGTAAAGGCTTCCATGCCACCCATGCCGACGTCGTAGCTGATCGGCGATTCGTGACTGTTCTTGCCGGTGGTGCCGCCCACGACGAGGTGCGTTGCCGCCGAACCCACGCGGGAACCAGTCGCCGAGATCAGCACTTCACGCCAGCGTGCTTTCGCGCGCACCAGTGCGGTGGCGTCGCCGTAGGTCGGCAGCAATTCGCGCCAGATCACGTTCGCCTGCTCGAACTGTTCCGGGGTCATGTGTGCGTAGAGCAGTTGTTTGGCGTAGACGTACTGCGTTTCGTTGCGCTCGGCAGCCAGCGCGAACCAGGCCATGGCACGCGGCAGATCCACCGGTGAACCGTGGCCGTTGAGATACATCACGCCCAGGTTGTATTCCGCCGGTTTGTACGCCCACGATGCGGCCACTTTGTACATCGCGATGGCATGCTCGTAGTCGTGCTTCTGGTTGGCCAGCGCGCCCAGGTAGAAAAAGTATTCGCCCGGACGGCCATCGTCTTCCGGCCGGTTGAACGGATCGGTGCGGCTGGTGGGAACGTCGGGCGTGGCGTGGTAGCTCACCACCTTCGGCGGCGGCGCCTGCGTGTCGATGGGAATGGTGGGCAGCGTCGTGTCCGTGGCGTGCAGGGTGGGGCAAAGCCACAACCCGGCCAGCAATATCGCGGAGAACGGAGCCTGCATCAGGTGATTTCGCACAGTCATGGCGACACCTCGCGTGGTCTGCCGGGGTGGGCAGCAGCACGAAATTACTCCCAACCAGGGCGCCGTTCAATCGCAGGTTGCCGGCTGGCGCAGCGCAGGAATGCGTGCCGGCAACCTATGCAGGCGCTGGTCTTTTCAGCCTTGGGAGAGCTGTTCGTAGCGCGACAGGAGATGGCTGAAGACCGGCCAGAACGGCTGCGGCAAATGGCCGTCCAGACGATCCGCCAGGATGTTGAGATGGGTGTGCCAGCCGCCGCTGACGCCGGCGACGTCGGTGGGCTTGAGTTTGCGGTGGGTCACCGTGAGCCGCACCTGTTCGCCGGAGCGAGCCAGCTCGAAACTGACTTCCGAAGGATCCGGCTCGTCGCCCCAGCTGATCGCAAGCAGGGTCGGCGGCTGGCAGGCGAGGACGCGGTGATTTGTGGTCTTGCCGGCCGTGATCGAGGCGAATCGCGGCGGGGGCGCGACCGGCGTCTGCGACAGCTGGGCGTGATCGAAGCGCAGCTGGAATTCACTGCCCACGCGTTGTTCCATCGCGCCGCCGCCCAGCCATTGCGCGCGCTTGTCCGAGTCGGTGAGATACGACCACACGCGCTCGATCGGGCCGGGCAGCAGGCGTTCGAAACGTGCGGTGTCCGCGGCGAGCAATTGGCGCGAGGGATCGCGCTGCAGACGTGTGTCGAGCTTCCCCAGGATGTCGCCCCAGCCTTCCTGCGTGGCGTCGGCCCATTCCGGCAACACGTCTTCGTGCAGCAGGCTCAGCTCGCACCCGTAACCCACGGGCACGATGTCGATGCTGACTTTGGTATAGGCCTCGGAATACCTGGGCACGGCAAAGGTGAAGACGAGCCGCCGCGGCCGGTCGATTTCCAGGTACTCGCCGACGTGCTCGACGTCCTCGCCATCGCGCCGGTCGGTGAAGCAGAAGCGACCGCCGACGCGGGCGTCGATGTCGACTTTCACCATCTCCCCGTTGGGCGCGGAATACAGCCAGCGGCCGGCGGTGGCGGGATCGAGCCAGGCGTCGAAGACGCGTTCCGGGCTGGCGTCGAAATGGCGGGAAATGCGCAGGGTACGTAGCGTGCTCATCGCGGCTTACCTTTGGGTGGGGCGCCGTCCTCGGCCTTGAGCAAGGCCTCCAGCGCATCGAGTTTGAGGTTCCAGAACTGCTCGTAGAAGCGCAGCCATTCGTCGGCGGCGGCGAGCGGTGCCGGTTCCAGGCGGCAGATATGGGTGCGGCCCTTGACCAGGCGGCGGACCAGGCCCGCGCGTTCCAGCACTTTCACGTGCTTGGAGGCCGCGGCCAGCGACATTTCGAACGGTGCGGCCAGCTCGCCGATATTGCGGTCGCCGTCGGCCAGGCTGCGCAGCATGGCGCGGCGGGTGGCGTCGGTGAGGGCCTGGAAGACGGTGTCCAGCGAAGGTGTCAGATGCTCAACCATAAGGTTGAATATCTATCTGCTGCTGATGAATGTCAACCGTTTGGTTGAATGATGGCTTAGCTGTGCCCGGAGGAGGTGAACGTTGCCCGAGCGAGCGGGCGCAAGCGCAGTCGCCCGCGCTGGCACCACAGGTCTGCGGCCCAGGCGGCCAGGGCCGGCAACGCCATCAAGGGTCCCCAATGCAGCGCTATCCAGAGGGCGATCAAGAACACCGCATCGGGCACCGACGACCAACGCGACCGTTCCTGCTTGGGAGGCAACGGATTGCGCGCGCGAAAACGGCCATAGGCCAGCGACGCCGCCGACAAGAGCAGACATGTCGTCACGACATGGTTGCCACCGGCCCACCCTATGAAAAGCCCGAAACCGCAAAACGCCGGCACGAACAGCAGGCGGAGCCACGGCCGCGGTCGCATCGGCTCCTCGGGTTGGCGTTGCCAGAACAACAGGGCCAGGAAGGCCAGGTAAGCGGCCCAAGTGGCGGTGATCGCCACTGCAGCGATGAGCAGGCTGGCAGAACCCGGCTCACCGTAGGGCTCTTGAAGAACGACGAACCACAGTGCGTCCAGTACGCCACCGAGCAGCAACAGGATCGCGCAGCGGATGGCCCCGATCAGCACGCGCGGACCGGATACCAGGTGGCGACTCGCTGCCGCAATGCAAAAGCGCACGAGCTTCGGATCGATCGTCAGCGGAAGTCGGGCCGGGTTGCCTTCGGACAGGCGCCACAGGAACAGGCCGAGCGCGGTGGGCAGGCCCGGCACCAGGGAGGCCAGCACGATCCACCAGCCGTGAAAGGGGCGCCGTACCCAGCGAAGGTAGCGCTCGGCTTTCTTCACTTCGCCGAAGGGCTTCTTGGCGTCGCGTACGCGCACGGCGAGCCTGGGCTCATTCTCGGCGAGCATCAGCCAGCGAATTTCCAGCTGGCCGGGCAGGTCTTGCAGGGAAACCCCCTGGCTTGCAGCCAGTTCCGGCAGCCGGAAATAGTGAAACAGCGCCAAGGCAGAGCCCGCAGGCAACGGTGGGCGCTCGCGCACCACCAGTTCCAGCAGCTCCCGCGCGAGTGGTTCCCTTGCCCTCCAGGTCCGCAGCGACGGTTGCGCGTGGAGGGCCGCGGCGGCGGGTTCAAAAGCATGGTTGCGCGCGAACGCGCAGAACCACCGAAAAACCGTTTCGGCATTCAGCGCCGCGGGGTCGGTGTTCCATGCAGCCACCGCAGGCTCGAAACGTGTTATCAGCGCATGGCACTCGTCGAGACTCTTGCGCAGCTGTTGAAGCTTGAAGGGATCCAGCCCGGACAAGGCGTGGTCGAGACCGAAGAATTGCAGCATCGCATCGAAACCGTCGGCGTTGACCGGCGGTTGATCGCGGAACAACATGCGAATCACCGCCTGCCCGGCTTCCTGCTGCACGCTCAGCGACCACAGCTCAGGCTGTTCGCGCAGCCAGCGGGACAGGTTGGCCGCATCAGCCTTCATGGCGAGATCGATACACGCGCTTGCAAAGCCCTCGGCGTCGAATGGTGCAGGCTTCTGCAAGGCCTCTGCTCGTGCATCGTCGAACTGCACGACATGCCATGCGGGGCCGGTGGCCGCGGCAGGCGGAAGCGATAGGTCTTCGTCGGCCAATGTGGGAGGCGACGTCTGCACGCCGTCAGTGGCAGTGGCGGTGCGTTGAACCTCCTGCCGGCAGCATGCCAGTGCCGCCTCGTATCGCTCACGCAATTGCTGAAAGCCTTCGGGATCGATATCGGGGCGGGTGTCCTTGAGCCGCTTGGCATAGGCGCGTTTCAGCGCACGTTCGTCCGCCTCTTCAGGCAGACCGAACCATGCCAGCGGCGTGGTCACGCCTGCGCTTCCAGCGTGTCGAGCGCCTCGCTCAATTGGCGGCGATGCTCGCGGATCAGGTGTTCATCCTGTGTGTCGAGCACATGGCGGAACCGGGCGATCCACTGCTGCAGCTGCGCGCGCGCGGCGATGTATTCCTCATAGAGTCGTTCGGCGCGCGCGAGCATGGCGATGTTTTCCTGCTTCTCGCGCGGATGGATCTTGATGCTTGCCAGCGCCTGCAAACGCGAACGGATTTCCGTCGGCGAGAGCAATCCCGGATTCTGTTCCAGGACCAGCTCGTGGCGCTCCTGGGTGGCAAGGATCGTCGCCTCGACCTGCAAGACGCCGTTGACGTCGTAGGTGAAGCGCAGGCTTACGGCATTCTCGTTCGCGCGTCGTTGCGGGGTGAGCGGCACCTGCAATTCACCCAGCTTGATGTTGTGGTCCGCCATGGGGTGTTCACCCTGGTAGACCTCCAGCGTGAGCTTGGTCTGATTGTCGCGAAAGGGCTGGAACGTTTCCTCGCGGCTTACCGGCACCGTGCTGTTGCGGTGGATGATCGGCGCGAAGAAGCCGGCCTGCTCGCGTCCCTGTTCGTCGCGGTGCGACACTTTCGTGCCGAGCGTGTAGGGACATACATCGGTGAGAATCACCTCTTCCAGTCGCTTGTCCCGCAACTTCAGGCCCGCCGATACGCATGCCCCCAGCGCGATCGCTTCGTCCGGGTTCACGTGCCGCAGCGGCAGACGCCCGAACATGCGCGAGACCAGTCGCGGTACCAGCGGCATGCGGCTCGCGCCGCCGACCAGCACGATTTCGTCCAGTTGGGCCGGCTGCAGGCGTGCGTCGCGCATGGCCCGTTCCAGCGGGGTGCGGATGCGATGCACCAGCGGTTCGGCCAGGCGCGCAAAGCGCTCCTCGTCGATCTGCCAGTTGAGCGTCCGTTCGCCGTGGCGCCACTCCACCGCCACGCTCGCATTGGCGCCGAGGTCGCGCTTGGCCTGTTCCAGGCGGCGGCGCAGTTGCTCGCGCTCCTGCGGCGTCAGCGCATCCATGGACAACTGGTGTTCGGCGCAGAAGGCGGTCTGCAGCACGTCGAGAAAATCCTCGCCGCCCAGAAAATTGTCACCGGCGCTGGCATGCACTTCCACCACACCGTCGAACATTTCCAGCACCGACACGTCGAACGTGCCGCCGCCTAGATCGAACACGAGGAAGCGCGAACCATCGCGGTTTTCCTGCAGGCCGTAGGCGAGGGCGGCGGCGGTGGGTTCGTTGATCAGGCGTTCGACGCGGATGCCGGCCAGTTCGCCGGCCGCGCGGGTGGCCTTGCGCTGCGCATCGGAGAAATAGGCCGGCACGCTGATCACGGCTTCGGTCACTTTCTCGCCGGTGGCCGCTTCGGCGTCGGCAATCAGCGAGCGCAGGATCAGCGCCGAGAGTTCCTCGGGCCGGAACGTGTGGGTGCCCAGACGCGTTTCGCGCGGCGTGCCCATCCAGCGCTTGAAAGTGGCGACGCTGCTGTCCGGATGGCTGACCATGCGATCGCGCGCGGCGCGGCCGACGATCACGTGGCCCTGGTCGTCCACGCTGACCACCGACGGGGTCAGGTAGTCGCCCAGCGCATTGGGAAACAGGTGCGGGCCTTGCTCTCCGTACGTGCCAATCAGCGAATGCGTGGTGCCCAAGTCGATGCCGACGATCATCCCTGCCAAACCCCCTGAAAATCTTGCCGGAGTGTACACGCGGAACCGGCGCGCCCGCCCTATGCTTGCGCCAGCGCGGCTGAGACGATTCGCGGCTAGAATCCGCCCATTGCCCAGGAGCCACCCATGCAGCACACGCCCAATGCCGAGACGGCCGTGCCCGACGGCGACCTCTCCGACGTCACCATCTCGCCCACGCATGTCCACCATCCCGTTGGCCATAACGTGGTCGATACGCTGGATATCGCCGGACACGACGAAGTGGATCACGAGACCGCCTTGCGCGAGTCCTCGTTGCGCGTTCCGCGCTGAATCCTTCCAGGCTTGCCCTCGTTTCGCCTGTCCCGATGGCCAGGCGAACGGTGACGCTTACATGCGGAACACGCCGTAGCGCTGCGGTTCGATCGGCGCGTTGAGCGAGGCGGAGATCGCCAACCCCAGCACCCGGCGCGTATCGGCCGGATCGATGATGCCGTCGTCCCACAGGCGAGCGCTGGCGTAGTAGGGGTGACCCTGGCGTTCGTACTGGTCGCGGATGGGCGCCTTGAACGCCTCTTCCTCTTCCGCGCTCCACGTCTTGCCGCCGGCCTCGATGCCGTCGCGACGAACGGTGGCCAGCACCGAGGCGGCCTGCTCGCCGCCCATCACGCTGATGCGGGCATTCGGCCACATCCACAGGAAGCGTGCGCCGTACGCGCGGCCGCACATCGCATAGTTGCCGGCGCCGAAGCTGCCGCCGATCACCACGGTGAACTTGGGCACGTGCGAACAGGCCACGGCGGTGACCATCTTCGCACCGTCCTTGGCGATGCCGGCGTTCTCGTACTTCTTGCCCACCATGAAGCCGGTGATGTTCTGCAGGAACACCAGCGGCACGTTGCGCTGGTTGCACAGCTCGATGAAGTGCGCGCCCTTGAGCGCGGACTCGGAAAACAGGATGCCGTTGTTGGCGATGATGCCCACGGGATAGCCGTGGATATGCGCGAAGCCGCAGACCAGCGTCTTGCCGTAGCGCGCCTTGAATTCGTGGAACTCCGAGCCGTCGACGATGCGTGCGATCACTTCGCGGATGTCGAACGGGCGGCGATGGTCCTGCGGAATCACCCCGTAGAGTTCGTCGGCTGCATACAGCGGTTCGGACGGGGCGCGCAGCGCCAGCGGCATGTCCTTCTTGCGGTTGAGGCTGGCCACGATGTCGCGCGCGATGGACAGCGCGTGCGTGTCGTTCTCGGCATAGTGGTCCGCCACACCCGACACGGACGTATGGACGTCCGCGCCGCCCAGCGCCTCGGCATCCACCACCTCGCCGGTGGCTGCCTTCACCAACGGCGGGCCGCCCAGGAAGATGGTGCCCTGGTCGCGCACGATGATGGTCTCGTCGCTCATCGCCGGTACGTAGGCGCCGCCCGCGGTGCACGAGCCCATCACCACGGCGATCTGCGGAATGCCCAGGCCGGACATGCGCGCCTGGTTGTAGAAGATGCGGCCGAAGTGCTCCTTGTCGGGAAACACTTCATCCTGCAGCGGCAGGAAGGCGCCGCCGGAATCGACCAGGTAGACGCAGGGCAGGCGATTTTCCAGTGCCACTTCCTGCGCGCGCAGATGCTTCTTCACCGTCATCGGGAAATAGGTGCCGCCCTTGACGGTGGCATCGTTGGCGACCACCACCACCTCGATGCCGTTGACCCGGCCGATGCCGGTGATGATGCCGGCGGCGGGCGCCGCATCGTCGTACATACCGTGCGCGGCCAGCGGCGACAGCTCGAGGAACGGCGAACCGGGGTCGAGCAGGGCGCGGATGCGTTCGCGCGGTAGCAGCTTGCCGCGGGCGGTGTGCTTCTCGCGGGCCTTCTCGCCACCGCCTTCGGCACCGCGGGCCAGTTCGCGCTGCAGATCCTCCACCAGTCCCTTCAGTTGCGCGCTGCTGGCCTGGAAGTCCGGAGCGCGGGGATCGATCTGCGACGCGATGACACTCATGGGCTAAGGCTGCCGTTGGTGGGGAGTGTCGATGATAGCGGCCTGGGGCCGATGGCTAAATCGGCGTCGCAGCATGGCGAGGCCTGTCAAATCGCAGGCACAAAAAAAACCGGCCGCCAGAGGTGGCCGCGGCTTTTCACAGGCACAAGAAAACCGGCCGCCAGAGGCGGCCGCGGCTTTTCACAGGCACAAAAAAACCGGCCGCCAGAGGTGGCCGCGGCTTTTCACAGGCACAAAAAAACCGGCCGCCAGAGGCGGCCGGTTTCCAGAAGTACACGAGTGTACTTAGTGACCAGCGGTCGAAGCAGCAGCCGGAGCAGCAGCGGTCGAAGCCGGGGTCGGCGCCGGCTGTTCGGCCGGAGCAGCAGCGGTCGAAGCCGGAGCAGCGGCCGGAGCCTGGTCTGCCGGAGCAGCAGCAGCCTTCTGAGCCTGGTCAGCAGCCTGCTGAGCCTGGTCAGCCGACTTCTGAGCGTCCTGCGCGGAATCCTGCGCGCCGTTGCTGCAAGCCGCCAGCAGCGCGACGAGCGCAGAGGCGAGAAGGGTACGCGTGAACTTCATGGTGAATCTCCTTTGCCGTGGAATGCCGTTTGGCGGGCGTATTAATAGCGCTTTCGCGGGAAATGCGCCACATCTTTGTCTTAAACAGCCAAAAATCGGTTAACCCCGCTTTCATCGGCGGTCTTGAGCTAGGGAATGTTCTGATCCATGCCGCCAGGGCGGCATGCGTCCAGAACGTCCCCGGCCGCCGCCGAAGGCCTCAGTCGATCAGCTCGACCGCCAAGGCCGTCGCTTCGCCACCGCCGATGCACAGCGAGGCCACGCCGCGCTTGAGACCGCGAGTCTTCAGCGCATTGATCAGCGTCACCACCACGCGCGCACCGCTGGCGCCGATCGGATGGCCCAACGCGCAGGCGCCGCCATTGACGTTGATCTTGTCGCGCGTGATGCCGAGTTCGTGCATGGCCGCCATGGGAACCACGGCGAAGGCTTCATTGACCTCGAACAGGTCGACGTCGCTCACCTTCCAACCGGCCTTCTCGAGCACCTTGTGCAACGCGCCCACCGGTGCCGTGGTGAACCACTCCGGCTCCTGCGAATGGGTGGCGTGCGCCACGATGCGGGCCAGCGGCTTGAGGCCGCGCGTCTTGGCATCGTCGGCCGACAGCAGCACCAGTGCAGCGGCGCCATCGGAAATGCTGGAGGAGCTGGCCGCCGTGATGGTGCCGTTTTCCTTGCGGAAGGCGGGCTTCAGCGACGCGATCTTGCTGGTATCGGAACGACCCGGCTGCTCGTCGGTGTCGACCGTGACATCACCCTTGCGGCTGGATACGGTGACCGGCACGATTTCGCCGGCAAACGCGCCGTTCGCCTGCGCAGCCTTGGCGCGATCGACCGATTCCTTCGAATAGGTGTCCTGCGCCTCGCGGGTGAAGTGGTACTTGTCCGCGCACAGTTCGCCGAACACGCCCATGGCCTTGCCATCGTACGGGTTGGTCAGGCCGTCCCACGCCATGTGGTCGACCAGCGTGCCGTCGCCATAGCGGATGCCCGAACGTGCATTGACCATGTGCGGGGCGTTGGTCATCGATTCCATGCCGCCGGCGACGATCACCGAGGCCGAGCCGGCCTTGATCAGGTCATGGCCCAGCATGATGGCCTTCATGCCCGAACCGCAGACCTTGTTGACCGTGGTGCAGCCCGCGGCCACCGGCAAGCCGGCGGCCAGCGATGCCTGGCGGGCGGGCGCCTGGCCGAGGTTGGCCGGCAGCACGCAGCCCATGATCACTTCGCTCACATCGGTGGCAGCCAGTCCGGACTGCTCCAGCGCGGCACGAATGGCGGTGGCACCCAGCGTGGGGGTGGGAACGCCGGTGAACTGGCCGAGGAAGGAGCCGATGGCAGTGCGCTTGGCACCGACGATGACAACGCTGACGTCCGACATGGAGATCTCCGCAAATACTTATGGGCGAGGCCCGGGTTAGCTTTTCAATTATCGCAGCCCCCCATCGGCCGGGGCAAACCGGGCGGAATTACGATGCTTACGGGGCTTTGGCGGCAATTAGTTGCGATTTCGTTGTGCAAAGATGGTGGCGCGCGGGAGAACTTCCAGGGGCGCGCATCACAACTTAGGGACGATCGTGAGCGAGGGCGGGGGCTTATGAGTATGGGGATGCAACCTTTGCAGCATCGGCGCGGAGCCGTGCTGGTGTGGCTGGCTTTGGGTCTGAGCGCATGCGGTGGCGGCGGTGGCGGTGGCAACACCCGGCCGACGCAACCTCCGCCGCCATCGACGCCGCCACCGCCCTCGTCGTCCACGGTGCCGCAGCCGCCCATCGATGCCCAGCTCAATCTCACCAACACCTATGCCGCGCACACCGCCGGCTACACCGGTGCGGGCGTCACCATCGGCATCGTCGATACCGGCGTCACTTCCACTCATCCGGCGCTCACGGGCCGGGTGGTGAAGGAACTGACCTACGTCAATCCGTCCACCAACAATCTCAATGTCGACGACGTCAACGGCCACGGCACCTACGTGGCGGAAATCGCCGCAGGCAAGCCGTTCGGGAAGTTCGCGGGCGGCATCGCCACCGGCGCCAATATCGTGTCGGCGCGCATCATCAGCGACAGCGCGCCCGACGACAACGGCTCCGCGCCGCCGTCCCCGGTGACCGCGTCCGATGCGGTGCCGCTGGGACAGGTCAACGCGGATCTCATCGGCAACAACGTCAAGGTGATGAACAACTCCTGGGGCGGCATCAGCTGGAACAGCAGCGATACCGCCACCACCAAGGGTTTCCACGACGCCTATAGCCCCTTCATCAACGGCTGGGGCGGGCTGGTGGTGTTTGCCGCGGGCAACGATTCGCAGGCCAATCCCAGCACCATCGCCGCACTGCCCAGTCTTGCGCCCGATCTGCAGAAGGGCTGGCTGACCGTGGTGGCCACCAACAGCAACAACCCCACCCAGTTGGAGAGTTATTCCAACCAGTGCGGCATCGCCATGAATTACTGCCTGGCGGCGCCCGGCGACGTGATCGTGAGCGGCAAGGGCGATACCAGCACGGCCAACGAAACGTACTGGATCGTCGAGGGCACCTCGCTCTCGGCGCCGCAGGTGTCCGGTGCGGCGGCGCTGGTGTGGCAGGCCTATCCGTATTTCAGCAACGATCTGGTGCGCCAGACCTTGCTGGGTACGGCCGACCCGCTGGGCGGTTCGCAGCCCAATCCCACCTTCGGTTACGGCGAACTGGATGTCGGCAAGGCGGTCAACGGACCGCAGCAATTCAACTGGGGCGACGTCACGGTCAGCTTCAGCGGCAGCTCCAGCTGGAACAACCCCATTTCCGGCGCCGGCGGCCTGATCAAGCAGGGCACCGGCACGTTGACGCTGACCCAGCCGTCGAGCTTCACCGGCTTGACCCAGGTGCAGGGCGGCATGCTGGTGGCCAAGTCGCTGGCATCGAGCGTGAGCATCGGCGCGCAGGGCGTGTTGAGTGGTACGCCCGCGATCGGCGGCTCGGTGACCAACGCCGGCGTGCTGGCGGTGGGCAGTTCCGATGTCACCATCGGCGGCAATTACACGCAGCAAGGTGCGGGTCGACTCGCCGTGTCGCTGGGATCGGCATTGCGCGTCACCGGCACGGCGGCGCTCAACGGAGGCGACCTCTACGTCACCGGCATCAATCAGGGCTATACGGCCAATGCGCATACCGATGTGCTGACCGCCAATGCCGGACTCTCCGGCACGTTCTCCTCGCTCAACCCGGCCACCGGTGTGCTGCTGAGCGCGACGTTCGGTTACAGCAGTACCGAGGCCTGGTTGAACGTGAGCCAGGTGCAGGCCACGGCCGTGACCGGCATGACCTACACGCCGGCATCGTTCGGCGCGGCCCAGCGCATCGATGGTGCGTTCAACCAGATCAACACGCAGGTCGGTTCCGGCACGACGGTGACAGGCGGCCCGTTGCCTACCTCGTTCATCAACGGCGCGGCGAGCCTGCAGCAGACCGCCACGGTGAGCGCGTTGCAGCAGTCCCTGAGTTCGCTGTCGGGGCAGCTGCACGCCGCCAGCGCCGCCATGACGTTCGATGCGATGGACGCCGGCACGCGTGCGCTGTCCAAGCGCTTCGACCAACTGGGCGACGTCTACAGCACCGGCGGGTGGACGCAGACGCTCGGCAGCTACGGCAGCATGAACCGTAGCGGCTACGACAGCGTGGGCTACGACCTCAACGGCTGGATGGTGGGCCAGGATCGCCGCCTGGGCAGCAACGGCGTGCTTGGTTTCGCGGTCAGCCAGAGCCAGGACCTGGGACGCCTCGACGAATTCGCCGACCAAGGGCACAGCCGCTCGGTGGAAGGCATGCTCTACGGCGGCTTTGTGCAGAATCAGTGGTATGCGATGGGCCGCCTGGGCGTGGGCTCGTACCGCGAGGACATGCGCCGCCACCTGGAACTGGGCAGCGATATGGAAAGCGTGGCCAGCGATACCAACGGCAGCTACAACATCGCCTATGGCGAAAGCGGTTACCGCATGGAGTTCGGTGGCGTGAACGTCACGCCTTATCTGAACCTGCAGTACGCGAACATCCGTACCGATGGATTCGATGAACTGGGTGGCGCCGGTTTTGGATTGAAGGCCGACGGGCAGAACATCGAGCGCTGGCAGGGCGGCGCTGGCTTGCGTGCGGGACGCGACTGGTCGTTCTCGGGAGGCAGCCGCCTGAGCTTGCAGGCGCATCTGCTATGGCAACGCGCCTTCAGCATGCGCGGCGATGTGCTGGATGCCAGCTTCGCGGTACTCAACCAGTGGGCGCCGGTGGGCGGCATCGGCTTGTCGCGCTATGGCGGCGAGGCGGGCGTGAGCCTGGACTGGACGATTTCGCGGCGGTCGAGTCTGTCGTTTGGGATGGATCAGTACGTGGCTGAGCGGGAGCACGGGCAGATGGATACGTTGGCCTATCGGCTGTCGTTCTGAGTGTGCCTTTGCTAGCTCGTCATCCCGGCGCTTAAAGCGGAGGCTCGCTTCGCATGGGAGGTCCTGGCTCGTTACCCGGCACGCGCTTTTCTGTGGGAGCGCACTTGTGCGCGACTGCGGAGCTGGGATGTATCGCTCCGTCGGCTTGTCGCGCACAAGTGCGCTCCCACAGGAGCCCGTCTGCTCCCATGCACGCCACTTCTCCCTCTCCCCGCCGGGGAGATGGTTGGGGTGAGGGGCCGATCTTGCGAACGGGTTAGAAGTGCGTGGTCGCTTCTTGGAAGGCGCGAGCCATCACGCCTTGCCGTGAAACAACTCACGCCCGATCAGCATGCGCCGGATTTCGTTCGTGCCGGCGCCGATCTCGTACAGCTTCGCATCGCGCAACAGACGGCCCGCGGGAAACTCATTGATATAGCCGTTGCCGCCCAGCGTCTGAATCGCTTCCAGCGCGACCTTCACCGCGTTCTGCGAAGCATTGAGCAGGCACGCGGCAGGGTCGATGCGGGACTTCACGTTGTTGTCGAACTGCTGCGCGACCATATAAGCGAAGCCGCGCGAGCTCTGCAGCGCGGTGTACATGTCGGCGATCTTCGCCTGCATCACGCCGAACGTGCCGATGGGGGCGTTGAACTGCTTGCGTTCGCGCACATAGGGCAGCGAGATGTCCAGCGCGGCCTGCATCAGACCGATGGGGCCGCCCGACAGCACCAGGCGTTCGGTGTCGAGGCCGCTCATCAGCACGCGCACGCCTTCGTTGACCTCGCCGACGATGTTCTCCTCGGGGATCTCGCAATCCTCGAACACCAGTTCGCAGGTGTTGGAGCCGCGCATGCCGAGCTTGTCCAGCTTCTGCGCCGTGCTGAAACCCTTCATGCCTTTTTCGACGATGAAGGCGGTCATGCAGCGGCTGCCTGCGGGACGTGGCGCGGTGCGCATGTAGACCAGCAGTACGTCGGCATCCGGGCCGTTGGTGATCCACATCTTGGAGCCGTTGGCGACCCATACGTCGCCTTTCTTCTCCGCCTTGCAGGTCATCGAGCCGACCACGTCCGAACCGGCACCCGGCTCGCTCATCGCCAGCGCGCCGACGTATTCGCCCGAACACAGCTTGGGAATGTACTTGCGGCGCTGCGCTTCGTTGCCGTTGTGGAAGATGTTCTGCACGCACAGGTTGGAATGCGCGCCATAGGAAAGGCCGACCGAACCGGAGGCGCGCGAAATCTCCTCCATCGCCACCAGGTGCGCGAGGAAGCCCAGGCTGCTGCCGCCGTATTCCTCGGGGATGGTGATGCCGAGCAGGCCCATCTCGCCGAACTTGCGCCACAGGTCGGCCGGAAAAAGGTTTTCGCGGTCGATGTGGTCAGCGCGAGGAGCGATCTCTTTTTCGGCGAACGCGTGCACGCTGTCGCGCAACAGATCGATCTCTTCACCCAGTGGGAACGGACGCATGCCTTGAAACTCCACCATCACAGAAGGCCTCTATGGTACTGCGCGGGCCTTAACAAGCCGTTGCGCGACGCACAAGGCCTGGAACGATCACGACGCGCTCAAGGAGTTCGCCAGCTCGGCCAGACGGTGGCGTTGGGCAAGGATCTGTGAAAGCTGGCCCAGCACCAGTCGGGCGGTCTCGTCATCGGCGCCGGCGGTGAAGGGTTCAAGCAGCGCGGTGTCTTCGGCGCTGACCTGTGCGGTGAGGCCATGGGCAAGCGCATCGCCCAGTTGCGCCAGTGCCTCGATCGCCGTGGCGCCTGCATGCGTCACGGCATCGCGCGCCGGTGGCGAGTCGATGGCTTTGCGGTTTGCGCCGAGCGCAGAGAGTTGCCCCAACAACGCGTGGGCGGCCGAAAGAAAGCGCAACAGCGTTTCGCTGCCGCGCCGATGTTGCCCGGGCTCGCGCAGCATATTGGCGAGTACCGCACTCAGTGCCGCGTTGGCGTTGTGTGCGTTGCGACGGGCAATGCGATAGTCCAGGTCGTCGCGGCGGCCGCTGGCGTACTGGACGATGATGCGTTCCAGGTAACGCGCGTCGCTGCGCACGGTGTCGGCCAGCACGTCGTCGAAGCGACGACCCTGCCAGTCGGGCAGCACGAAGCGCATGGCCAGCGCGGCAATGGCGGCACCGATCAAGGTGTCGAGCAGACGCGGCAACATCACGGCGTAACCGTTGCTCACCTGGTTGAAACACAGCACCACGAACAGCGTGATGGCCGCGGTGGCGATGCTGTAGCGCCGGTGCCGTGCAGCGAAGAACACCACGCCCGCGCAGATCATCAGCGGCATCTGCCACGGACCGAACGGCAGCAGCTTGAGCGTGGCCCAGCCGAGCACGAGTCCGGCCACCGTGCCGGCCACGCGTTGCAGCAGGCGCAGGCGCGTGGCGCCATAACTCGGCTGGCAGACCAGCAGCGTGGTCAGCAGGATCCAGTAGCCATGGCCCGGATGCATCGCGTGCACCACCGCATAGCCCATCAGCAGCGCACACGACAGGCGCAACGCATGGCGAAAGCGGAACGAACGCGGCGTCAGCTGGAGGCGGATGCGATCCCAGCCGTCGGCCAGCGACTGCGGGCCGGGGTCCTGCAGCTCGGCTTGGGCGCCGCCGCGCCATTCGTGCGGTATCTGGCCCGCCAGTTGCTGCTGGATCGCCGCGATGTTCCGCACCAAGGCATCGACCGCACGCAGCAGTTCGACGGCTGGCGGATGGGGCTGCGCACGCAAGGCGTCGACGGCGTTAAGGAGGTCGGCCACGCTCGCCTCGCTGGCGGCATTCGGCGACGGCGTGCTGCGCATGCGCAGCGCATCGGCACGCTGGCGGCAGCTGCGCGCTTCCATGCGCAGGACATGTTCGCAGCGGAACAGCACGTCGCTGTGGAACAGGGCGTCGGCCAGTGCATCGTACGGGTAGTGCGCCGAACTGATGCGTTCGTGGATGTCCTGCGCGATGAGGTACAGCTGCAGTCGCGTAGCGGTGGCTCCGCGCGGGCGGCGGGCGCCGATGCGGTCGACCAGCACCAGCCGCGTGTCGTTGAGCGCTTCCACCACGCGTTCGTTCTGCATGGCCAGCGACCACTGCATGGCTTCGCGATCCATCCCGTGCACGGGCGTGAACATCGCCGCCTTGCCTTCCAGGTAATCGGCCAGCGCATCGAACAGCCGTGCCAGCGACAGGCGCACGGCTTGTTGCGGCGCCAGCACGCTCCATAGCAGCGAGAGCGCTCCATACCAGGCGGCGCCGGCCAGCAGCAGCGAGGGTTGATACCACCATGGGCCGGCGTGTGCCTGATCCGCGCCGATCATGCTGTAGACCGCGAGCAGCAGCGTGGCGCCGGCCACCGTCGCGTAGCGCTCGCTGGCCGCGCCGAGCATCACCAGCGCGAACGTGGACAGCGGCAGCCCGATGGCGAACAGCAGGGGATAGGGAAACAGCCATTGCACCGAGAACGCCGAGATGGCGAAACAGGCGAGCGTCAGCAGCAAGGTGGCGAGGCGGTTGCGCCAATGGTCTTCGGTCTCCGCCAGCGCGCAGGCAATCACGCCCAGCAGGGCCGAGACCACGGCATCGATATGGCCGGTGGCGAAGCACCATGCGACCACGCCGGTCAGGGCGAGCAACACCCGCAGGCATTCGGCATAGCGGTCGGAGCCACGCAGGCGGCGCCATCGGTAGGCAAGGGGAGCAAGCATGAACCCAGCATACGATGCCGCGGGCCATTCTGTGGGAGCGCACTTGTGCGCGACGGGTTTTCGCGAAGCCGTCGCGCATAAGTGCGCTCCCACAAGGGGACGGATGCCTGTGGGGCAACAAAAAAACGCCGGCACGAGGCCGGCGTTTTCGTCATGCGTACAAGCTTTGCTTACTGACCGCGCATGCGACCGGCGAAGCGCGGGCCGTGGTGGCCCATGCTCGGCAGCTTGATCTTGCCGATCGCTTCGATGCGCTCTTCGGCCAGACGGTCGGCCGCCTTGTAGGTCGGCACGCCTTCGGTCTTGGAGATTTCGAAGATGCGGCCCAGGTTGTAGTAGATGGTGCGCATCATGCGCATCGCACGCTCGCGGTTGTAACCGTCGATTTCCAACGAGACGTTCATCACGCCGCCGGCATTGACGGCATAGTCGGGCGCGTACAGCACGCCGCGACGCTGCAGTTCGTCGCCGATCGCGTCGGTGGCTAGCTGGTTGTTGGCCGCGCCGCAGATGATCTTGGCCTTGATGCGGTCGATCGTCTGCTCGTTGAGCGTGCCGCCCAGCGCGCAGGGCGAGTACACGTCGGCGTCGACGTCGTAGATCTCGTCCAGGCCCACGGCTTCGCAGCCCAGCTCGTCCACGCAGCGCTGCACGGCATCCTTGTTGATGTCGGTGACGAACACCTTGGCGCCCTGTTCGCGCAGCAGCTTGATGAACTCGCTGCCCACGTGGCCGCAGCCCTGCACGGCGTAGCTGTACTTGCCCACGTCTTCGTTGCCGTGCCTGACCTGCAGCGCGGCCATCAGGCCCTGCAGCGTGCCGAACGCGGTGAACGGCGACGGGTCGCCCGAGCCGCCGTGCACCTGGTGCACGCCGGTCACGTATTCGGTTTCACGGAACACGTATTCCATGTCGTTGACGTCGATGCCGACGTCTTCGGCCGTGATGTAGCGGCCATGGAGCGAGTTGACGAACAGGCCGAACGCGCGGAACAGCGCCTCGGACTTGTCCTTGCTCGGATCGCCGATGATCACCGCCTTGCCACCACCCAGGTTCAGGCCGGCCACGGCGTTCTTGTAGGTCATGCCGCGCGACAGGCGCAGCACGTCGTTCACCGCGTCCTGCTCGGTCTTGTACGGCCACATGCGCAAGCCGCCGAGCGCAGGGCCCAGCACCGTGTTGTGGATCGCGATGATGGCCTTCAGGCCAGCGTCCTTGTTGTGGCAGAAGACGACTTCTTCGTGACCCGTTTTGGCGATGGTTTCAAAAATCATTGGAACGGAAACTCCAAGTTGTGTGCCCGGGGACGGCACGCCGGAATGGAGGCGGGAACGGTCCAGCGCGGCCCCGCCAAGGCTGAAAACGCCTGAAACTCAAACGCCCCAGCAGGGCTGGGGCGATGAATCGAGTTCCCAATTCTAATACGCGGCGGGGGAACACTGGTGCCGCGGCGCATCAAAGCGTGGCCGTACGGCCTTGCGAGCCCGCTGGCGACGCCGGCGAAACGGCGTCGCCACGGTAGTTGCGGCTCAGCCCTGCGCCCACACGCCGACACTCAGGTGCCAGCCGTCACCGCGTTGCACGTAGTGCGGGTGCACATAGTGGTAGCCCGGACGTGCCGGCTCCCAATGGCCGTGCATGGCGACGTACTTGCGGCCGTTCCAGTGCCAGTAGCCGCGGGCCCAGATATAGCCCGGGCGGGGCGCGGGTTCTTCCTCCACCAGCACGGTCGGCGGCGCCTGCGGGGCAATCACTTCGACGTAGCCGGGCGCCGGCTGTTCCACCACCACGGGGCGGCGGCGGGGAGCGGGCTGCTCCACCACGCAGCCGGCGGCAAGCAAGGTGACGGCGGCGAGCGCGGCGAGACGAATCGAGCTGGACATCGACATGGATGAAGTGGCCTCTATGGAATGAAAGGAAGGTGCGGCGCGGGACAATGCCGCGCATCGCTGTGCGTTACCTTTCCTGCGGTTCGCAGTATTTTTCTTTGGCAGCAAATACTTGCGAGCAGGAAAGGTGGGCGGCATGGCGCCGCCCGCCGAAAGCCCCCGGATCAGCGGCCCCAGTAACCGTCATGCATGCGCCAGCCGTCACGGGCGTGTTCCCAATGCGCCTGGTGATAGACGTAACCGGGACGGGAACGGACCCAGGTGCCACCGACCCACACGTGGCGGCCGCCATCCCAACGCCAGTAACCGGGCGCCCACACATAGCCGGCGCGCGGCGGCGGCACCACTTCGTAGCGCGGAGCCGGCGGGGCCACGCCGATGCCGACAGAGACCGCCACGCCCGCCGAAGCGGACGGTGCATAGCTCATGGCGCCTGCGCTGACGATGCCGAGGGCGGCGAGCAGGGCGAGTTTGCGGGTAACGCTCAGCATGGTGATCTCTCCTTGGTAAGGGCCGCACCCCGCGGCCTTGAAGCGGGGAACGGCGTATTTCCTTGCCCTGTTGACCGACCGGCGCCGGCTCGTTCAGGTTCGTGCGGGCTTGCGGCGACCATCCGTTCAGTTTTCTGGACGGGAAAAGAACGAACGGTCGTGCTATTTTACATGCCATGAACTCAACGACCCTAGGCAAGCGCGCCGCCACGCGCGAACTCATCCTCGACCACGCCTACGAGATGGCGCGCCGCGACGGCCTGGAAGGCTTGTCGATCGGCTCGCTGGCGGCGGACGTGGGCATGTCCAAGAGCGGCTTGTTCGCGCACTTCGGTTCGCGCGAAGAGCTGCAGCTGGCCGTACTCGAAACCGGACAGCTGCGTTTCCTGCAGCACGTGAAATGGCCTGCGTTGAAACTGCCGCGTGGCCTTGCGCGTGTGCGCGCCATCGTGACGAACTGGGTCGAGTGGGCGCAGGAATACCAGAGCGGTTGCGTGCTGCTCACCGCAGCCGGCGAATACGACGGTCGCGAAGGCGTCCTGCGCAATGTGGTGATCAAGCAGCAGGCAGGCTGGCGGCAGGAGATGTGCCGCGCCATCGGTCACGCCATGGAGAACGGCGAACTGCGTGGCGACACCGACCCTGCGCAGCTCGCCTTTGAAATCTACGCCCTCATGCTGGGCCTGCATCACGATGCGGCCCTGTTCGGCTTCGACGAAGCGCGCCGGCATACGCTGGCGGGCTTCGCTCGCCTCATCGCCAGCTACAGCCCGCCATCCGAACGGAGTGCCGCGCCATGACCCGCCCGACCACAGCAGCAAAACATCATCGCGGGCCCGGCGCGTTCACGCTGGGCGTGGTGCGCGCCGGTTTCGCGCTGGGTAGCCGCATCGCACCCGCGCGCACGGTGAAGCGTGCCGTGCGCATCTTCGTCACACCCTTTGCCAGCAGTCGCGCGCGCGCGCAGGCCGCCCAGCCCGACCAGGAGATGCGGCGCGGCGAGCTTGAAGTAAGCGGCAAGCGCATCGCCACCTATGTATGGGGCGATCCCGCGCGCCAGCCTTATGTGTTGCTGGTGCACGGCTGGTCGAGCTTCGGCCTGCGTTATCTGCCCTGGATCAAGCCATTGCGCGAGATGGGCTACGCGCTGGTGACATTCGATCAGCCGGGCCATGGCCTCAGCGGCGGCCGTCATTGCACGCTGCCCGATTTCATCGAGACGGTGCGCGAAGTGGGGCGTCACTTCGGCAACGCCGCGCTCACCATTGCCCATTCGTTGGGCGGTACCGCGGCGACGTTGGCGCAGGGCGAAGCGTGGCATTCGCAGAAGCTGATCCTGATCGCGCCCGCGGCCGATCCGGTGGCGGCCACGCAGCGCTTCTCGCAGTTCGTGCGCCTGGGCCAGCATCTGAGCGGCCGCATGCACGACAAGCTGGAGGCCATGACGGGCATCAACATCCACGATCTGCAGGTCCATCGCCATCTGCCGTCGCTGGGCCAGCCCGGGCTGATCGTGCACGACATGGACGATCGCGACGTGCCATGGGCGGAGGGTGAACGCTATGCGCGTCACTGGCATGGCGCCCGGCTGTTCACCACCCAGGGCCTGGGGCATCACAAAGTGCTTGACGCGCCCGAGGTGATCGAGGCGTCGCTGGCGTTCCTGCGCGGCGAAGAAGTGGGGGAACGCGTGGTGTCGTCGCCGAACCTGCCGTTCGGGGTGGGTTGAGAGCGTCGCGGCCAAGGCCGCTCCCACGTGGCCGCCAGCACGTTGTGGGAGCGGCCTTGGCCGCGACGGCCACCTCCACGATACCTGTGCGCACGGTCGTCGCCGCGGCCCCCCCCTCCGCGCCGCAACATGTTCCAAACGCAACCATCCATTAAAATGGTCGGTCCGACGCACCCGCAGTCCCGGAGTCCCCATGAGTTCCCCCGCCCAGCACGTTTCCGCCAGCGCCGCCCATGCGGAGACCCGCCCGTTGCGCTTCGTCACCGCCGCCAGCCTGTTCGATGGCCACGACGCCGCCATCAACATCATGCGACGCATCATCCAGGCGCAGGGCGCGGAGGTGATCCACCTGGGCCATAACCGCTCGGTGGAAGACGTGGTGCGCGCCGCGCTGCAGGAAGACGCCGATGCGATCGCGCTGTCGTCCTACCAGGGCGGGCACGTGGAGTACTTCAAGTACATGGTCGACATGCTGAAGGAACAGCATGCCTCGCACATCCGCGTGTTCGGTGGCGGTGGCGGCACCATTACGCCGGAAGAGATCCGCGAGCTGCAGGCATACGGTGTCGAGCGCATCTATCACCCGAACGACGGCATGAAGCTCGGCCTCACCGAGATGATCGAAGACGTGATGCTGCGCACGCGCGCCGCCGCGGTGAAGCGTGCAAAGGAAGAAGAAGCGAGCGTCGTCACGCCGATGGTCGACATCGGCAATGAGATCGCCGTGGGCCACGTGCTGTCGGCGATCGAAGAAGGCGAGCTGGCCGAGACCGATCTGGAACACCTGCGCAAGCAGTGGAAGATGGCCGGCAAGCAGACGCCGGTGCTCGGCGTCACCGGTACCGGCGGCGCGGGCAAGTCGTCGGTGGTGGACGAACTGCTGCTGCGCTTCCTGCATGCGTTCCCCGAGATGCGCATCGCCGTGCTCGCCGTCGATCCGACGCGCCGCCGCAGCGGTGGCGCCTTGCTGGGCGACCGCATCCGCATGAACTCCCTGCGCAGCCATCGCGTCTACATGCGCTCGATGGCCACGCGCCGCCAGCACGCCGCCACCAGCGCCGTGCTGCGCGACTGCATCGATTTCCTCAAGGCGCAGCCTTACGACCTCGTGATCGTCGAAACCGCGGGCATCGGCCAGAGCGATTCGGAGATCGTCGATCTGGTGGATTTCCCCACCTATGTGATGACCAGCGATTACGGCGCGGCGAGCCAGCTCGAAAAAATCGACATGCTCGATTTTGCCGAACTCATCGTGCTGAACAAATTCGACAAGCGCGGCGCGGAAGACGCGTTGCGCGACGTGCGCAAGCAGTGGAAGCGCAACCGCACAGCGTTCACCCTCACCGACGAACAGGTGCCGGTGTATCCGTCCATTGCCAGCCAGTTCAACGATCCGGGCGTGACCTGGATGTTCAGCAACCTGTGCCGCCTGATGCGCGAGAAGCTCAGCCTGCCGGCGGAGAAGTGGACGCCCAAGCTCGACACCACGCTGAAGGAGCCGCGCGCCACCGTGCTCATTCCGGGCAGCCGCGTGCGCTACCTCGCCGAGATTGCCGAGCAGGGCCGTGGGATCAACAAGGAAATCGAGCACGAGGCGGAATTCGCCAGCAAGGCGCAGCATTACTACGAGTCGCTGAAGGAACTGGGCGATGCGCATCTGCCGCGCGAACTGGCCCGCTATGAATCCGAAGCGCTGCACGAAGAGGGCGCCGACCGTACGTTGCTGACCCTGCGCCAGCGCTACAACGCGGCCATCAAGGAACTCAGCCACGAAGCGATCCACCTGCTGCACGACTGGCCCAAGCGCTACAAGTCGGTGACCGACGAGGTCAACGAATACAAGGTGCGCGACAAGGTGATCCGCGTGGAGAACTACCGCGTGTCGCTCAGCCACCAGAAGATCCCCAAGGTGTCGCCGCCCAAGACCAAGGACTGGGGCGACCTGCTGCGCTTCCTGAAGCGCGAGAACCTGCCCGGGCATTACCCGTACACGGGCGGCGTGTATCCGTATCGCCGCACGGGTGAGGATCCCACCCGCATGTTCGCGGGCGAGGGCACGCCCGAGCGCACCAATCGCCGCTTCCATTACCTGAGCCAGGGCGGTGCGGCCACGCGTCTGTCGACCGCGTTCGACTCGGTGACGCTGTACGGCGAAGATCCGGCGCCGCGCCCGGACATCTACGGCAAGATCGGCAACTCCGGCGTCAACATCGCCACGCTCGATGACATGAAGAAGCTGTACTCGGGCTTCGACCTCAGCGCGCCGAGCAGTTCCGTGTCGATGACCATCAACGGGCCGGCGCCGATCATCCTCGCGATGTTCATGAACACCGCGATCGACCAGAACGTCGAGAAGTATCTTAAGGAAGATCCGGCGCGCTGGGCCGCGGCGGAGAAGAAGATCGCCTCGATGTTCCCGAACGGCCGTCCGCAGTATTCAGGCGAGCTGCCCAAGGGCAACGAAGGCCTTGGCCTTGGCCTGCTTGGCATCACCGGCGACCAATTGGTGGACGCCGAGACCTACGCGCGCATCAAGGAAGAAACCCTGCAGAACGTGCGCGGCACGGTGCAGGCGGACATCCTGAAAGAGGATCAGGCGCAGAACACCTGCATCTTCTCCACGGAATTCGCGCTGCGCATGATGGGCGACATCCAGCAGTATTTCGTCGACCACAAGGTGCGCAACTTCTATTCGGTGTCGATCTCCGGCTATCACATCGCCGAAGCCGGTGCGAACCCGATCAGCCAGTTGGCCTTCACGCTGAGCAACGGCTTTACCATCGTGGAGTACTACCTTGCGCGCGGCATGAGCATCGACGATTTCGCGCCGAACCTGTCGTTCTTCTTCTCCAACGGCATGGACCCGGAGTACACCGTGATCGGCCGCGTGGCGCGCCGCATCTGGGCGCGCGCGATGCGCGAGCGCTACGGCGCCAGCGCGCGCAGCCAGATGATGAAGTACCACATCCAGACCTCGGGCCGTTCGCTGCACGCGCAGGAAATCCAGTTCAACGACATCCGCACCACGCTGCAGGCGCTGTACGCGTTGTTCGACAACTGCAACAGCCTGCACACCAACGCTTACGACGAAGCCATCACCACGCCGACCGAAGAAAGCGTGCGTCGCGCGGTGGCGATCCAGATGATCATCAACAAGGAACTGGGCCTCAACTTCAACGAGAACCCGTGGCAGGGCAGCCACATCGTGGATGCGCTGACCGATATCGTCGAAGAGGCGGTGTACAAGGAATTCGAGGCGATCAGCGAGCGCGGCGGCGTGCTCGGCGCGATGGACACCATGTACCAGCGCGGCAAGATCCAGGAAGAGTCGATGTACTACGAGCAGAAGAAGCACGACGGCAGCCTCCCGCTGATCGGCGTGAACACCTTCCTGCCGAAGGATCATGGCGGCGAGATCGCCACCGAGATCGAGCTGATCCGTTCCACCGAAGGCGAGAAGGGCCAGCAGATCGACAACGTGCTGGCCTTCGGCAAGGCGCGCAATGCGCTGGCGCCGGAGAGCCTGAAGGTGTTGCAGGAGACGGCGCGCGATCGCCGTAACGTGTTCGAGCAGTTGATCGAGGCGGTGAAGTACAACTCGCTCGGACAGATCAGCCACGCATTGTATGACGTGGGTGGCGAGTATCGGCGCAACATGTAAGCGGGGTCTGCCATGGCCGACGGTGATCTGTTTGGAAGTCCAGCCGGATCCAGCCTCGAGGGGCCGGAGCCGGGCTGCGCCTATTTTTTCGCTTTGCGGCCGAAGGGACGGGTGAGCGAACAGATCGGCCACCTGCGGGAAGCGGCCATCCAGACGCTCGGTGTGCCACAACCCGGCCGGGTCAGCGACGAGCGTCTGCACCTTTCGCTGTGCGCGCCGCGGCGCACGCCGCGCCTTCGCGCGCCGTTCGAAACTTCCCTGGTACGCGCGGGAGACGAGGTGTTGGCTTCGGCCTTCCATCTCAGGCTCAAGGGCCTGTCCAGGTTCCATGGTTCCTTCGACAAGGCCTGTGTCGTGCTGCGGGTGGACGAAGAGGTGGCGCATCGGGCGCAGGCGCTCAATCGTGCACTGGCCAAGGCCCTCTTCAACCATGGGTTCAATTGGGATGGCAGTGCTTTTGCGCCCCATGTCACCTTGTTTTACACGGACGATGTCGAGCTGACGGCGGAAGACGGCGTAGCCATCGACTGGCATGTGGACGAGTTCGTGCTGATCCGGAGCTGGGTGGGGCTGCGTCGTCACGACACCTTGGCCAGTTGGCCCCTGCGAGTGTCGGACCGCCCATAATCGGGGCGCGACCCATGCTAGCCTCCGCTATCCACTGCGCAGGCCTGGCCCCATGTTGACCGTCCACCACCTCAACAATTCCCGATCCCAGCGTGTGCTCTGGCTGCTGGAAGAGTTGGACGTGCCGTACGAGATCCGCAAATACGAGCGCGATCCCAAGACCATGCTGGCGCCGGCGGAATTGCGGGCCATCCATCCGTTGGGGAAGTCGCCGGTGATCGAGGACGACGGACAGATCCTGGCGGAGTCGGGCGCGATCATCGAATACCTGGTCGACCGCTACGACACCGGACGCCTGGCGCCGTTGCCGGACATGCCCGAGCGCCTGCGCTTCACCTACTGGCTGCACTATGCGGAGGGCTCGGCGATGCCGCCCTTGTTGCTCAAGCTGGTGGCGTCGCGCATTGCCACGGCACCCATGCCGTTCTTTGCCAAGCCCATCGCGCGGCAGATCGCCAATAAACTGCAATCGACCTTCGTCGACCCGCAGTTGGCGTTGCATCTGAATTACGTCAACAACGAACTGGCATTCACCGGCTGGTTCGTAGGCAGCGAATTCAGCGCGGCCGACATACAGATGAGTTTTCCGATGGAAGCGGCCATGGCTCGCAGCGGCTTGCAGGGCAAGCTTCCGCATATCGCTGCGTTCGTGAAGCGCGTGCAGCAGCGTCCCGCGTACAAGCGCGCGTTGGAGCGGGGCGGCCCCTATACGCTCGGTTGAGCAGCCACCGTGTGGGAGCGCGCTTGTGCGCGACTGCAGCTTCCCGTCCGTGCTGCTTTGCTTGCCTGTCGCGCACAAGTGCGCTCCCACAGGGTTTGTCGCACGGCCATCGCCGGGAAATCAGGAAGGTTTGCAACCGGTGCCGCAGGTGCAAGGTCGCTGCCCGCTCACCCGACCTGCGGCTACCCGGCTGCAAGCCTTCCTGATCTCTTTCATGCGCACCGGCGCCATCGACGTGTCTCGCAAAGAGAACGTCGAACTCGCCGATTCGCTTACAACGTGAGTTCCTACCAGCGGCCGCGCCGGTTGTCGCGCGCTCTTGCGGGAACGAACAGGCGGCGCTGGCCAAGGCATATCGTCAGGTAGAGCGACGAGAGCGCGAGGCCTCGCCACAGGGCTGCGTCGTCACCGGGTCGCCAGATCAACGTGGCGACGGAAAGTACGAACAGCAGCGCCGCCAGGATGATGCCAACCGTTCGCCATCCGATAACGAAAGAATGTTTCATGCCGGTCTCCATACCGCCATTTTCCGCAGTGGCCACGTAAAGAAGCGATATCGCGCGGCCGCATGCACCATATAAATCGCGTAAAAGATCACTGGAAGTATTTCGGCTCGGGCATTCGTGCACGGCGCATCGCGGTGCTTCGACCTTGCCTGTCGTCTGCGATTTCTTGCGAATGGTGATGGCCCGATGGCACTCAGAACCTGGCCTCCATGAGGTCATGGCGAACCTTCATAACGCCGGCTCGCCCGAGTTGTCATCGAATTGTCACAAACTGGCTAAGATGGCCCCTGGATCACGCCGACACGTGGGGAGAAGCGTATGCGATGCAAGCTGGCCGTTGCCCTGGCCTTGGCGGTATGTGCTGCCGGCGCCCATGCCGATAGCGATAGTTTCAGCGACATCTTTACCAACGGCCATGTCGATGGCGAATTGCGCCTGTACGACTTCAACCGGATCTACGACACGCCTGCCACGCCGGATGCGCATGCGCTCTCGCTGGCTGCGTTGATCAACGCGCAGACGGGCGCTTTTCTTGGCGGGTTCAGCCTGGGCGGTTCGTTCGTGACGGCCAACGCGCTCGGCACCAAGGACGACAATCCGGCCAAGATCGACACCTCGCTGATGGGGCCCAACAGTTCGCTGGGTGCATGGAGTCAGGCCTATCTGCAGTTCAAGCGCGACTGGTTCCTCTTTCGCGGCGGCTACCAGTACCTCAACACGCCATGGATGGGCGGCAACGATTCGCGCGTGATTCCTTCGTCGTACAACGCGGCGCTGGTGGACATCACGCCGGTGAAGGACTGGAACATCTATGCCATCCGCACCTTCAGCTGGAAGAGCCGCACTTCCAACGGCATGTACGACGACAACCTGTATTACCCGTCGAAGTACAACGGCGATTCGATGTACGGCAACAACGGTGCGCTGCCGCTCACCGCGCCCGAAGCGAACGGAACCTGGGCAGCCGGCACGACCTACGTCAACGGCGGCCTGAAAGCCGAAGGCTGGTATTACGACTTCCTGCGCTTCGCGCGGATGGGTTACGTCAACGGCAGCTACACCTTCAACACGGACACGCCGTTCAATCCGTTCATCGCGGTGCAGGCATTGCGCGAGAACGACAGCGGCGGCGACAACATCCTGGTGCAGACGCAGGCGAAGCTGGTGGGTGTGGCCGGCAATCGCGTCAAGGCCGAAGCCTGGGGTGCGGATGTGGGCACGTCGATCTATGACGGGCGCATCGACTTTGCCTACAACAAGCTCGACGGCGAATCCGGTGCGGTAGGCGAAGGCAGTCTGATCTCGCCCTATACCGTGAACTACGCCACCGATCCGCTGTTCACCACCTCGATGATCCGCGGCCTGGTCGAGATCGGCCCGGGCCACGCGTGGAAGGCACGCGCGCAGTACAACTTCTTCGACAAGAAGCTGCAGCTGGTGGCGGCCTATGCGAAGTACACCTCGCTCGAGCGCGGCGACAGCCACGACGTGTACTTCGACATCATCTACAACCTGGACAGCGTGCTCAAAGGATTGCAATTGCGCGATCGCTGGGAGCGTTCGGTGGGCGGCGTCGCCAATCTCAATCCGGGCAACGAGCCGTTTACCTATAACCGCCTGATGATCTCGTACAAGTTCTAAACCAGCGGCGGTGGCGGCGCCTCGACGCCCGCCACCGCACCGTTCTCCCGCCGGACCGATCGTCGCGTCTTCACAAAGTCGCGATATCCAGGCACTTGACTATCGATTAACCAAGTGGTTAATTGACGATCATGGCACATACCCAAGACATGCTGTCGATCACCTTCGCGGCGCTGGCCGATCCCACGCGTCGCGCCATCCTGACTCGTCTGGCCCGGGGCGAAGCCACCGTCGGCGAGCTGGGCGAACCGTTCGATATTTCCGCGCCCGCGATTTCCAAGCACCTGCGCGTGCTGGAAGGCGCCGGCTTGATCGAACGGGAAGTGGATGCCCGCTGGCGTATTTGCCGTCTCCGCGCCGAACCCATGCATGACGCGCACGACTGGCTGGAAGCCTATCGCCGTCACTGGGAAGACAGCCTGGATCGACTGGTCGAGTTTGTCGAACAGACCCATCGCGCCGAAGCGAAGAAGCCTGGCAGCGGCGCCCCACGTGTACCGAGGAAAAAGCCATGACCACGCAAGCCGCCACATTCGAGTTGGAAATGACCCGCTTCA
Organism: Dyella kyungheensis; assembly: GCF_049913195.1. Lineage (GTDB taxonomy): Bacteria > Pseudomonadota > Gammaproteobacteria > Xanthomonadales > Rhodanobacteraceae > Dyella > Dyella kyungheensis. Next base: position 1,563,671 of record NZ_CP183983.1, read on the forward strand.
TCCGCGCGCCGCGCGAGAAGGTGTTCGACGCCTTCACCAACGAGGCCGCACTTGCCGCCTGGCATTGTCCACGCGGCCTGCATGTCGGCGAGGTGGCGGTCGATGTGCGCGTGGGCGGCCACTACCGCGTCACCATGGTGACCAGGGACGGTACCGCGCATGGTTCAAGCGGCACTTATCAGGTGATCGAGCGGCCGTCGTTTCTCGCCTATACCTGGGCATGGGATGGCGAGGGCGATCTCGCTGCGCGCACCACGCTGATCGAGGTGACGCTGACCGAGAAGGACGGCGGCACGCAGATGCACATGCGTCATACGGGCTTCCCCGATGCCGCGATCCGCGACGATCACAACCAGGGCTGGACGTCCGTCTTCAATCGCCTGGTGGATTATCTCGATCCCGAAGGTTCGGCCGGCAACGTGGTGCTGGTGGGCAATCCGATCAGCCCCTATGTGCGCGCCGTGCGCATCGCCTTGGCCGAGAAGGGCGTTGCTTACGCGCTCAAGTCGGAGGCGCCGCATTCGCCCGCGGTGGATGCGATCCATCCGTTTGGCCGCATCCCGGCCATGTACGACGGCCCGCTGCAGTTCTATGAGACGCGCGCCATTCTTCGTTATATCGATGAGGCTTTCGACGGTCCCGGCCTGCTGCCGGCCAGCGGCGTCACTTCGCGTGCCAGGGCGGAGCAGTGGTACAGCGTGCTGGACGACTATGGCTACGACGCGATCGTCACGCGTTTCATCCTGCCGTACCTGTTCCCGTCGGGCCCGGCGCCGGACCGCGCCGTCATCGATGCCGCCTTGCCCGATATCGATCGCGTGCTGGCCACGCTGGATGCGGCCTATGGCAAGCGCGACTTCCTCGTCGGCAATGCGCCCTGCGTGGCGGACTATCTCGCTGCGCCGTTGCTGTACTCGCTGGCGCAGATGCCCGAAGGTCCCGGATTGCTGGCGAAGTATCCCAACGTGCAGCGCGCGATGAAGGTGATGCAGGCGCGGCCCAGTTTCATTTCGGCGGAACCCGATCTGGAAGGCAAGGGCGATGCGTCCAACGTCACGCCACTGCGCAAGGCGAATGCCGCGTAAGCAACGGGCGTCGTGAAGAAGCCGGAGCAGGCAGCGCCGCTCCGGCTTCGCGCCACTCAATAAAGCGCCGTGCCCGCATCATAGGCACTGACGAACGACTGCCAATCCAGCGTGACCTGCGCCGCATAGTTGAACGCAAACGTCGAGATTTCCGACTGCAGTCCACTGGTGCTGCTCACCGCGTCGGTGACCTGCTTGTCGATGCTGTACGACACGATGGCGCTGTTGTAATCCTGGTCGGAGATGGCATGGGCGGAGGCCAGTGCCTGTCCCAGATAGGTGGCGGCGGTGTTGAGCTTGCCGGCGCTGCTCAACTGGGTGAAGTCGAAGTCTTCCTCGAACGGCGACTTCTCGTGGAAGTAGAACGCCATGCCGTTGATGTTGGCGTAACCGATCAGCACGTCGGCATTGAGCGTTTGCGCTTTCGCCGTCAGCGCGACGCGTTGGGCCTCGTTGTTGCCGTAATCGGCGGCGGGCAGCTGGCCGTTGCCGACCTCGGCCACCGCGCTGGCGAGTTCCTGCTTGAGCTCGAGGATCACGTCGTCGGAGGTGGACGAGGAGGGCCCTTCGATCAACACGTAATAGCGCAGCTTGCCCAGGCTGCCCACGCCGGAACCGAGCTTCTGGCGGATATCCTTCACCTGGTAGTAGCTGGCGGCGTAGCGCTTGGACGATGAAATGCTGCCGATGTAGCTGTTCATCGCGGCCGAGATGGCGCTGTACGTGCTGCTGTTCACCGGGACCAGCGTGTTCGCGATGGTCTGGAAGCTGCGCGTGCTGCCGCTCAGCTGGGTGTACTTGCTCAGCAGGCTGGAGCGCGAGTCGCCCTTCGAATCGCCGATGGTGTCTTGCACCACGCCCGATGTATTGCCGTTCTTCAGCTGGAAGCTCAGCTCGTCGCTGCCGCCCTTGAAGTCGCTCATCTCGCTCATGTACGCCGCCACCATGGTCTTGATGGCGGTGGTGATGTCGCTGTCGGCGATGCCGTTGGCGCGGCCGGCCAGCACCATGCTGGGGGCGAGGCGGCGCAGGTCCCACACGTACTGGCCGAGGTAGCCCTCGTCGAAGTCGTCGGCCGAGAACACGTTGTTGCCGCTGCTGTCCCGCCATGCGCCGAAATTGCCGATGTGCGCGTCGCCGCCGATCCAGGTGAAGCCGGTCTGCGCGGTGGTATACGCCGACGCGGGCAGGGTGGCCATGTCCTGGTAGAAGATGTGGTCGGTGCCGCGATAGAAGTCGAACGCGCTGGCCGCCATGGTCGACATCTTGGTGGCGAGATCCGCGCTGTCCGTGGCGGCCAGCGGATGGTTGTAGCCGTAGATCTGCGATACGACCCAGCTCGTGCGCGAGGTGGCGGCCTGGGCCGCGGACGCGAACAGCAGGCCGGCCGTGGCCAGCGCCATCAAAACTTTCTTCATGGGGTCATCCCTTCTGATGTGCGGACGCAGCGCGGACCACCCGCGCCGGACACATAGCCGGAGATTCAAACAATGCACGGTGACAGCGTCGTGACGACGCTGGCCGGCAAAAGCTTGCGCGTGCGCGGTCTCAGGGGGCGACGGCGACCGCCTCGCTCGCCGCCACCGCCAGCCCTGACACCACGCCCAGCGACGGATCGCCGTGCACCAGCGGCACCTCGGGAAAGCAGGCCTGCACGCGTGCCTTGACCTGCGGCGAACGCGAGGTACCGCCGGTGAGGAAGACGCTTTCCGGCAATGCCGCCAGATCGCCGCGCACGCCGGTGAGGGTGCGTTCCAGCAGCGCGAGGAAGGGTTCCATGGCCATATCGAGATCGTCGCGCGTGGCGTCCACGGCAAGGCCTGGTTCGATGAAATCCAGCGGTGCGCGATGGCTGGTTTCGTGGCTCAGGCTGATCTTGGTGCGTTCGGCCGTCTGATTGAGGCGCGTGGTGGCGCCCAGTTCCTGCAGGGCGCGCAGGCGCGGACCGTAAGGCGCGGCGACCAGCCGATAGTTCTGCTTGCGGAACTCGCGTTGCTTGGGCAGGTTGTGCACGCTCGCTGCTTCCACAAACTGATGCTGCGGTATGCGCACGATGTCCTTGCCCATCAGCGGCATGAAATGGTGCAGGCTCACACCCACGTCCAGATCCGTTCCGCCTTTGGGCAGGCCCCAGTTGCGCGCGATCAGCGGCGAGGCGATACCGCCGAGTTCCGCATGCGTCACGTCGGTGGTGCCACCGCCGATATCCACGATCAACGCATGCTGCCGGTCGCTGAGACTCTTGTGGTAGTGCATCGCGGCGGCGGCGGGTTCTTCCAGGAAACTCACTTCGTCGAAGCCTGCCGCTGCAGCCGCTTCGCGCAGGATCTCGATGGCCTGTTCCGAGCCCGCCGCGCCCATCGAACTGCGAAATTCCACCGGTCGGCCGATCACCGCGCCGCGCACGGGCTCGCCGAACTGGCGGCTGGCGGTCAAGCGGATGTGCTCGAGGATATGCGTGGCGATATGCACGATCACCTTGCGCACCTGCGGGTCCAGCCGGTAGCCGAACATCGACTTGGGCGACTCGATCAGATTGCCGCCGCCGCTTTCCAGATAGCCTTCCACCGCCTCTTCGCCGAACAATGCGTGCTGGAAGCTGGCGACCGATGCCGTGGCTGCGCGCGCCTGTTCTTCCATCCATTGCCGGCGTACCACGCGCAGGGCGTCGCGACGCAGTTCCTGGTCCGAACGCGACACCTCGCCACCGGCGGTCTGCCGGCGCAAGGCCAGGCGTGCGGAGCGCATGTGCGCTTCCATCTGCGCTTCCAGCTCGGGGGTGAGTTCGAAGTCGTTCGGGTCGGGCACCAGTTCGGGGAAATAGACGGCCGTGCGGAACTGCTCCGCCTCGCCGAAGCGGACGAGGGTGAGCTTGCCGCCGATGATGGCGGCGGCGGCCGAGTAGCTGGTGCCGAAGTCGATGCCGATGTGCATAACGAGCCGTGCGCGTATGGGCAATCGGCCATTATCTCAGGTCTTGCGTTTGCGCGCCTGGGGGCGTCTCAGGCGGGCCGAGCGGCGCAGGGCGCGCACGGTACCGTTGCCCTCGAAAACGGCCGAAACGTCAGCGTCACGCAGGCGTAGCTAAGGTTGGTTAGGTTCTTCCTGGCACCGGCCCTTGGGAACCGCGTGAACGTTCCGTGGATACCGGCTTGTGTCGTCAGGTCGAAGCGTTTGCTTCGTTGCGCATGGCTACATCACAGGAGACGGCAGCTATGTCTCGTTCCGACGATGGAAAACCCCGCTCCGGCCAGCGGAATTGGTGGCTCGCCGCATGCGTCCTGGTGATACCGCTGGCTTGGGTCGGCACCCAGACCATGGATGACGAACCCTTGTATGCGGTCAATGCTTCGTCCCGGCCGTTGCATGCCGCGATGGCGGCGGCTCAGACGATCAAGCCGATCCCCATGGGTACGCAGGCATCGATGCGTTGGCACGGTGCAGGCGATGTGCGTGCGCTGTTTTCCGCCAAAGGCATCGACCCAGGCGCAGGTTACGGCGCGCCGTTGCTGAGCGGTGTGCATCATGGAAAAGGCAGCAACGCGAAGGCGAAGGACGCCAGCCAGTTGTCGCTCGGCAACTTCAGCGCGCAGGAGTATCAACTCGCGGTGACCGACGCGCGTTGAGCGAGTGCGGCGTGCGCGCGGCATGGACGGTATCCCGGCAGCCCGGCGGCGATCGCACACGCCCAACCCCCGGGTTATAAGCGTGTGCGATGCCGCTTGGGTTCTCTGCCTCTTGCGAGGCGCGGTGGAGCATGCGCTCCGCGTGCCAGATGCGCCATTCCACAGGCGGCACAGGCCGCGCGTCGTAGGAGTGGGACTACGGTGGGCTCACGCTCGTTGAGCGCATCCGATAGCGGAACCGCTTGGCCGTCCACGAAGTAACTTCGCAAGCCCTTTGAGCGAATACATCGGAAGGCTGCCCTGGGTGTGCCCGACGACTTGAGAACGCAGCCGCTCAGCACCACATGGAATGCAGCTGCGGTGGGGGCTTTGGCACGCAGGCGCTCCCGAAACGCGACACTCTTACCGATGGGAAGGACCAAGCGATGAGCACGAAAACCGAAACCGCGATCCTGGCTGGCGGCTGCTTCTGGGGCATGCAGGATCTGCTGCGGCGCTATCCGGGCGTGCTGTCCACGCGCGTGGGCTATTCGGGCGGCGATGTGCCCCATGCCACCTATCGCAACCACGGCATGCATGCCGAAGCGATCGAGATCGTGTTCGATCCCGGCGTAATCAGCTATCGCCAGATCCTGGAGTTCTTCTTCCAGATCCACGATCCGTCCACCAGGAACCGTCAGGGCAACGACGTAGGCATGAGCTACCGTTCGGCCATCTTCTATCTCAGCGATGAGCAGAAGAAGGTCGCGGAAGACACCATCGCCGACGTCGATGCTTCGGGCCTGTGGCCCGGCAAGGTGGTCACCGAAGTGACCCCGGCCGGCCCGTTCTGGGAGGCCGAGCCGGAACACCAGGACTATCTGGAACGCATTCCCAACGGCTACACCTGCCATTTCCCACGGCCGGACTGGACGCTGCCCAAGCGGGCACCGTGATCCCACCCTTAAGGATTGGGAAACTGGATCACCACATCGTTGAGCGGTAGTTGCGCCTGGCGGTGTTCGATGGGCAGGGCTTTCCACGGATCGCCCTGTCCAAACAGTTGTGCTTCGGATTCGGGGCCAAGATAGTCGAAGCGCTCGTACGCATAAGGCACGCCTTCGGAGCCTTCGAACGTGACGGCATTGGATAGCTGAAAATGCAGATGCGGCGCAGCCGAATTGCCGGACTGCCCCAGCTGCGCCAGCACCTGACCGCGACGCACCCGGTCGCCGGGCTTCACCTTGAGGCTGCCACGCTGCAGGTGGGCATAGCTGGCGAACGTGCCCGGTGCGATTTCCAGCACCACATAGTTGCCGAACAAGCCGTCGCTGGTGAGTGCGCTGGGTTCCGGTTGCGCGCTGAGCGGCGGGTGTTCCGTCTCGCCGTCGCGCGCACTGCGCACGACGCCGTCGGCTACCGCGAGTACGTCCGCACCGTAGCCGATCCAGTCGGCGTAGCTGGACTTCTGGATGTCCTTCACGCCGGGCCGCATCACGTGCCCCGCGTCGTCGACGCCCACCAGGTCCAGGGCGTAGCGTTGCGGAATGGTCAGCTGTCCGTTCACTGCCACCAGGCTGCCCCAATGGTGCGACTGGGCGGCGCCAGGGCCTTCGTGCGCCAGCCAGCGACCACCGCGCAACGGTGGGCCGATGACCAGGGTCTTCGCCTCGCTGACCTGGACGGTGGCGCCGTCGAGTACGCTGTTCGCATGCTTGTCCGCAGTGAACTCGATGCGGTGATGCAGGCGGTGCGGCACGGGCGCACCGGCGGGCAAGGTCAGCCATACGAAGAAGACGATGCGCTTGCCGGGAAGTATCGCCACGGGTTTCTGTGCAGCCGGCGCGGGCTTCGCTACTTGCGACAGCTGCTTCGCATCCAGCGTCAGCAGCGGGGTGGTCGCGTCGTCACCGAACACTTCCAGTCCCTGCGGCTTGAGCGCGCCGGAGTCGCCGTAGAAGTTGGTGACGTGCAGCTCGTACGCCAGATGGGTGAGGCCGTCGCTTCCCGTGAACGCGCTCGGTGCGAACGGTACGCGCGCCTCCACCGGTGCCCATGCTTCCTCGGCGTGGAGCGAGGAAATGCCCAGGATCCCTGCAAACAAAAGCACCCGCGCGGCGTGTCGAATCATGCGATGCACATTCCCCCTGGAAAACACATGGAGCGAAGCGATGACCATTTGCCCCCGGGCCATCGCTGCGTGGAAACCGATGATCAAGCTTGCCGGTGACGGAGGCGGGCCGCAATGTGTCTTCGCAGAATGCGCAGAAAGGACGCTTCAGGGCGAGTGTGGCCCCGCCTGCGCGCTGTCGTCAGCCGCAGCCGCCGATACCGTGATGATCGCAGGCGCAATCGGCGTGACCGTGGGGAGCAGGGCCGTCGATGGCTTCTCCTCGGTGCCGCCGCTTTCCTGCGACAGGGTGCTTGCTTCGGCCTGCCGATTCATCACGATGATGCTGATGCGGCGATTGACCGGGTCGCCCGGGTTGGCGCGGTCGAACGGCACCGAGGCGGCCAGCCCCACCACGCGTGCGATCTTGTCTTCGGTCAGGCCGCCGGAGAGCAGCGCGCGCCGCGCCGCGTTCGCGCGGTCGGCGGACAGCTCCCAATTGCTGTAGTGATGGTCGCTGGTATAGGGCGCGTCGTCGGTGTGGCCGGAGAGGCTGATGCGATTGGGCACGCGGTTGATGAAGCCCGAGAGCTCCTGCAGGATGGTGGTGGTGTAGGGCCGCAGCTGCGCGCTGCCCAGATCGAACATCGGGCGGTTCTGCTTGTCCACGATCTGGATGCGCAGGCCTTCGGAGGTGATGTCCAGCAGCAGCTGATCCTTGAACGGGGCGAGTGCCTGGCTCTTCTCGATCGCGGCCTGCAACTGCTGCATCAGTTCTTCCAGGCGCGCGCGCTCCTGCTTGCGCGCCTCCTTCTCGATTTCCTTGGGATCGGTACTCGCCGCCGCGGCGCCCTGGCGGTCGTGGCCCGGGCCGTGCGGCATATCCATCGCGCCGCCCATCTTGATCATGCTGGTGCTGGCGCCGCCCGGACCCATGCGGCCTGGCGGTGCCATGGTGGCGGTGCCTTGCGTCATGCTCGGATTCTTGAAGTATTCCGAGATCGCCGCGCGTTGCTCGCGCGTCCCCGCGCCGATCAGCCACATGACCAGGAAGAAGGCCATCATGGCGGTGACGAAATCCGCATAGGCCACTTTCCACGCGCCGCCGTGGTGGCCGTGGCCATGCCGCTTGACGCGGCGTACGACGATGATCGGTGGCGTTTCGCCTTGTTCGCTCACGTCGCCGCCTTGGCGCGCGGCGCCTTGAGGTGCTCCTCCAGATCGAGGAAGCCCGGCCGCGCGTTGGCGGACAGCGACTTGCGCGCAAACTCCACGGCTACCTTCGGGTTATAGCCGCGCAGGTTGGCGAGCAGCGCGATCTTCACGCATTCGAATGCCTTGCCGTCTTCCTGCACCCGGTTCTCCATCGCCGCGCCCAGCGGTCCGATGAAGCCGTAGCAGAGCAGGATGCCGAGGAAGGTGCCGACCAGCGCGCCGGCGATGTGCATGCCGATGCGCGAGGTGTCGCCGTCGAGCTGGCCCATGGTGGTGACGATGCCCAGCACCGCCGCCACGATGCCGAAGCCCGGCAGTGCATCGGCCAGCTTGGTCACCGCCAGCGCCGGGGCGACGGCTTCGTGGTAGTGCGTTTCCAGCTCCACTTCCAGCAGCTGTTCCAGCTCCATCGGATTCATGCTGCCGCCCACCATCAGGCGCAGGCAGTCGGTGGTGAACTCGATCAGATGATGTTCGCGCAGCAGGCGCGGATAGGCGGAGAACAGCGAACTCGCCTGCGGGTCCTCGATATGTTCCTCCACGCCGAGCAAGCCCTCCTTGCGGATCAGGCTGAACAGTTCGTAGAGCATCGAGAGCAGATCGACGTAATCCTGCTTGTGGTACTTCGGGCCTTTCAGCAGCCCGAGCACGTCGCGCAGCGCCGCCTTCACCACCTTGACCGGATTGGCCGAAAGAAAGGCACCCAGCGCGCCGCCACCGATGATCAGCAACTCATAGGGCTGCCACAACGCAAGAATCTGTCCATGCGACAGCACGAAGCCGCCGAGCACGCACACCAACACCACCACCGCTCCAACGAGGACCAACATGTTCGCTCCGGGATACGGAGCCCATCACTCCGCGCACGGTTTTTATCGGCGCTACGGCGGGGAAATTTAGAAAACGTTTTCGTTTGTCGTCGTTCGTCGAAGTGGCATGAATGAAGGACGCTTGCGCCTGGTTCGGCTATCAAGTCCTGATCGATATGGCCGATAGCGTGGCTGCGAGTGCTCGAATGCCGCTACGCCGCCGCACCCAATCGCTCCAGCAGGAAATCGATCACGCTGCGCAGCTTCGCGGTGGGGTGCCGGTCCTGTGCGTAGATGAGGTACATGGGCGAAGGCTTGAGCGACCAGCCGGGAAGTACCGCAACCAACCGGCCCGACGCGAGATCATCGGTAAGCACGACTTCCGGTTGCAGGACGATGCCCATGCCGTTGCGTGCGGCCACGCGCAGGGCATTGCCCTGGTTGGCGGTAAAGCGGCCTTGCACGTTGACGCTGCAAGTAGTGCCGTCGTCGGCCACAAAATGCCAATGGTTGTAACGCCGCCAGTACGAAAGGCCCAGGCACAGGTGCTCACTCAATTGTTCGGGATGCATGGGCTGGCCGTGGCGTTCCAGGTACGCCGGCGACGCCGCCAGCAGGCGTCGATACGGGCGCAGCGGTCGCGCAACGATGCCCGGCTCGTTGACTTCGCCAATGTAGACGCCCAGTTCAAAATCGCCATCGGCGAGATTGGGAAGGCGGTTGTCGAGCGTGAGATCCACGTCGACATCCGGATGGCGTTCCATGTATTCGCCCAGCAAGGGAACCATGCTGTAGCTGCCAAAACTGACGGGGGCGACAAGACGCAGTTTTCCGCGAGGACTTTCGTGCAGTTCCAGCGCGCTGGCTTCGGCCCGCTCCACTTCCGCCAGCGCGGTCTTGCAGCGTTCGTAGTAGAGGCGGCCCACTTCCGATAGCTGTTGCCGTCGCGTGGTGCGATGGAGCAGGCGCGCGCCCAGCCGCTGTTCGATATCGGCGACGTGCTTGGCGACCATGGTGGCGGAGACGCCGCAGATCTCGGCCGCTGCCGCGAAACTGCCGGCCTCCACGACGCGCACGAACATTTCCATGTTGGCCAGCTTGTTCATCACTAACAACCCATGGGTTTGGAATGTCCAAAATATTCCCATGTTTATTGGGCTTTACGCCAACGGCATCATGCCGGCCGGGGAAATCGGTCCTTGCGTTCGGAGCCGTTGCGTGCCCAGCTTTCATCTCGACATACCCAGCGCCGCCTGGGCGGCCCGTGCCCGTGCGGCGGCGGCGCCGGACGTGCGCAGCAGCAAAGCAGATCAAGCGGACCCTCAGGGCAGTGCCATGACCACCCATCGCGACCCATCCGGAATGGCCCCGTATCACGCGCACGTCTACTACGACGCGAGCACGCGCCCCATCGCCGAAGTGCTGCGGCAAAACCTGATCGAGAGCATGCAGCGTGCACGCATTCCTCCGCTTCGCTTTGTCGGGCGACTGAGCGACCGCAGCGCCGGGCCCCACCCGCTGCCGCAGTTCGAAATTCATTTCACGGCCGACGGTTTGGCCGCGATCCGCGACATCATCGCCTCGTCGGGACTCACTGCGTTGGTGCATCCGCTAACCGATGACGACCTCGTCGATCACACCTCACTGGCGCAATGGATAGGCCGGCCGCTGGCGCTCGATCTCAGCACGTTGGATCCGCCGGGACACAATCAAGGTGTGGCGCGATTCGGCAAATCGGACTTCTAAACAGCCCATCAATGCGTTGAACCGAGCCCGAGGCGTCCCGCCGCCGCGACGGCTTCGCCGCGCGAGCGGGCATCGAGTTTGCGCAGTACGGCCGAGACGTGATGTTCCACCGTCTTCTCCGAACGCGCGAGGCGGTCGGCGATTTCCGTGTTGGACAGGCCTTGCGTGAGCAGGGAGAGAATCTGCAGTTCGCGCAGGGTCAATCCGGCGGGATTGGCCACGGTGCTCGCGCGTGGGCCGCGGGCCATGCCGCGCACGCCGTTGCGATGGAGCGATTCGCGGCAGCGCTTGATGGTGGCGGAAGCCTGCAGTGCCGATAGCGTGGCCAGTGCTTCGCCGATGGCGTGTTCGTCGCCTTCCATCAAGGCCAGCGCGCGTTCGTAGGGGCAGCCGATGCTTTGCCACGCCAGCGCGGCGTCCTGCCATTGGCAGTCGCGTTGCAAGGCGTAGGCGTGTTCGATCTCGGCGGTTTCGGATGCCTCCAGGCCCATCCAGCGGCGCCAGAACAACAGTTCTCCGAGAGCGCGTGGATCGTGCAGCTGTTCCGCCAACAGGCAAGTTCGGCTGACTACGGGATCGTCTTCGCCATCCTGACCACGCAGCCATGCCGCCTCGGCGCGCGCTGAGGCCACGGGCGCGAGTCGCTGCAATTCGCCGGTGGCGCAGGCCAGTTCGGTCACTTCATCGAGCAGTTCCGCGCCGCCGGGATCGCCGCGACGCAGGCGAATGCGCGCGAGCACGTTCAAGGCGGGGATGCGCGCGACCGGCGTCACGTCGCCTCGCGTCAGCAGATGGCTGGCGAGCTGGCCCGCGGCATCCCAGCGTCCTTGTTCGAAATCCAGCCGGGTTTGATAGGCCACCACGTATTGCGACCACGAATCCAGGTCGCGCTCGGCGAAATATGCCGCCGCCTGGCTGATGTACCACTGCGCTTCGGGATAGTCGCGCGTGGTCACGGCGCTGCTGGTGAGGTTGGCGTAGGCGCGCGCGACATGCTCGCCGTAGCCGTTGGCGAGGGAGATTTCCAGGCTGCGCTTGAGCATGTCCTTGCCATCGGCGTGGTAGCGGACGCAACGCGCGGTGCCGACGTTGTTCAGTGCATGCGCCAGCACTTCCGTGTTGCCTTGCTTCTCGGCCATCTCGATGGCGCGCGTTCCCCAGGTCACCGCCTCGGTGGTGCGGCCGGCCAGCATGTGCATTTGCGCGCGGTTGCTCAGCGCCCACGCCAGCTCGTCGTCGGCGTGGATGGATTCGAGCAATTGCACCGCGAGGTTGCCGTACACGTCGGCGTCGCTATTGCGGCCGACAAACCAGTGCAGGCGCGACAACCAGCGGAGCATGTGGCCTTCCTGGCGTTTGTCTCCCAGCTTGCGCCACAGGGCGAGGGCGGTCTGGCTGGAGGCGATTGCGCTGTCGATCTGGCTGGTGAGGTAGCACTGGTAGGCATGACGTTCGAGCAGCTCCGCACGCGCATCGTCGGGCAGCCCGCCGGCATGGGCCAGCGCCCGGCCGTAGAGCCACGCGGAGTCGCAGTGCGCGCCGTGGGCGGCGGCATCGGCGGCGGCCTTGGGCGCGTATTTCATGACGGACGCGCAATCGCCGGCACCTGCCGCGTGGTGTACCAGCCACGCCATCGGCACGTTCTCGCCAAGCGATTCGAGGTGGCACAGCAATCGCGCATGCAAAGCGGCAGCCACTGGCGAGGGCAGCGCCTGTTCCATGGAGATGCGCGCGAGTTCATGGCGATACGCATACGTGCCGCTCTGCGCAAACAGCAACCCCGAGGCGAGCGCCGCGGCGACCACCTCGTCGCTGGGGTCCAGCAGCGCGTGGACCAGCGACACATCGATGCGTGCCGGCACGATCGCGGCCAGATCGAGCAGCTCGCGCACGGCCGGCGTCTGCCGTCCCGCGCGTGCCAGCACGGCATCGCGCACCGACGCCGGCAAGCCTTCGGCCGACAACGCTTCGGTGACGAAGAACGGATTGCCGCCGGTGGCGGCAAACAGTCCTTCCGACGAACGGCCCGTGCGCTGGGCCAGGTCGGCCACGGCGGTTTCCGATAGCGGCAGCAACGGCACGCGCACGGCAGCGTCGCTGGGCAGGTCGCCGCAGAGCAGCCGCAGCGGATGCTTTGCGTCGAGTTCGTCGTCGCGATAGGTCAGCACCAGCAGTGCACGCACCCGTTCGATGCGCCGGGCCAGGTACTTCACCAGGTCCAGCGTGGCGGCATCGGCCCAGTGCAGATCTTCCAGCACCAGCAGGGTGGTGCCGTCGAGTTCCTGCAGGTCCGTGAGCAGGGCGGCGAACAGTTCCGCGCGGCGTCCTTCGCGGCCCAGCAGGCTTCTTGTGCGGCTGGTGAACGCATCGGCGATGTCGTAGAAGGGACCCAACGGGCGGGGCGAGAACAAAGCCTCGCACCCGCCGATCAGGACGCGGCCGCCGTCGTGTCCGGCGGCCAGGCATCGCACGAGCGACGTCTTGCCGATTCCCGCCTCGCCATAGACCAGCGCGGTGCGGCCGGTGCCTTGCTGCGCGAGGTCGCGCGCGTCGCGTAGACGTTGCAAGGCGTAGTCACGCTCAACCAGTTCCAACCTTCCACCCTCAACGCGTGTCCGACAGGTGCCTTGCCCAGGGCAGGGCGGCAAGCTGGCGTCTCAGCGCTCCGTTAGAGGAAGTAGCGGAACGGACGCCACGGTGCTCTATAAACCGTTCGGCTCGCCGATGCACGACTGGCTCCCGCCATACTCAAATAGAAATAGGGATTGAGTACGGAGATCTCGGTGATGTGGTCCACCGGCAACTCATTGCGGCGGGCCACCTGGCGGATCGCTTCGGGGCTCGGTGCATCGTAGACGCAGAACGTCTTGGTCTTGTCTTCACTCACGTACGAGTGCAGCCAGGTTACGCCTTCTTCGGCGTTGGTGTTGACGATGGCAACGCATTTGGCGGCGCCAGTGGCATTGGTGGGAAGGGAAAGCCCGTTGGGGAATTGGCGTTCGACGATGTAGCGCGGCATGACGGTGTCTCCTGATTGGGTGTTGCAACTCGTGTTGAAGCTGCAATCACAAGCTACGCAGGCACATGCGTCGCGACATCGGGAGTTTCCCTCAGTTTGCATCGCGCGTTCCCCTATTTTTTCCGGTCGTTCGTGGAGGGGTGTTTCAGCGATGTAACGGGTAATGTTGGTTGTCAAAGCAGCAATGCACGACGCACGCAAACGGCTTTTTTTAAGGGACCTAAGTAAGAACACGGTGTGCCACCCCGTAGTTCTTCGCATGACTTCTCGCCATCCGCGCAGGACAGTAAGCCTTGGCGTGCCTCGGAGCAGGACATGCATCTGCGCTATCCCGTCGTATTGTTTTTGCCGCTGTTGCTTTCCGTTGCCGTTCACGCGCAATCGACATCCGGCGATGCCGCGGGTGGCGATACCGCCGATCTGGCGAAGAAACTATCCAATCCGGTCGCTTCGCTGATCAGCGCGCCGTTCCAGTTCAACTACGACAGCAAGATCGGGCCGGACGAGCGGGGCCACCGGTTGACCATGAACGTGCAGCCGGTGGTGCCGATTTCCATCAGCGACGATTGGAACATGATCTCCCGCACCATCCTGCCGGTGACCACGCAGTCGGATATCTCGCCCGGTTCCGGCAGCCAGTCAGGATTGGGCGACATCACGCAAAGCTTGTTCTTTTCGCCCAAGGCGCCAGGTGCCGGCGGGATCATCTGGGGCGCGGGTCCGGCCTTTCTGCTGCCCACGGCCACCAACGATTTGCTGGGTGCGAAGAAGTGGGGTCTGGGGCCAACCTTGGTGTTGCTCAAGCAATCGCACGGCTTCACTTATGGCTTTCTCACCAACCAGATCTGGTCGGTGGCCAGCGTGAAGAACAATCGCGACCGTGCACCGCTGAGCAGCTTGTTCCTGCAACCGTTTCTTTCCTACACCACACCCACGGCGTGGACCTATGGCATCAACGCCGAGTCCACCTACGACTGGCATGCGCACCAAGCGGCGGTGCCAGTGAATTTAACCGTGGCCAAGTTGACGAAGGTGGGCAAATTGCCGGTGAGTTTCACCGGCGGCGTGCGCTATTGGGCGGCGACCAGCGCGACTAGTCCGCACGGATGGGGCTATCGCGCCGTGATTACTTTGCTTTTCCCGCAATAGACAGCGCTTCGCCCATCGCGATGTGGCGGCTGGCCGGGGTCAGCGAGCGTATCGCGTGAACACGTAGTCGTGGTTCTTGACGCGCGCCTGATGGCAGGCAAAGCAGGTGCGGTGCTGCGCTTCATCCACGGGTTGGCCATCGACGAAGCGGCCGAAGCCCCAGCCGCCGGTGGTGGCGTACTTCTTCGCGTCCTTCACCATCACTTGCACCGTGGTGGCGGCGCCCGGCACGGTGGCCGCTTCGAACTCGGTCGACGGCGTGCGCTTCCAGGCGAGCTTGACCAGGATGCTGCCATCCGGGAATGGCAGTGTGTTCGTGCGATAGGCCTGTATCGCGGTCGGGTTGCCGACCACGGCGCGCAGTTCGTTGAGCGGCTCGCCCTCCAGCGACGGCGCGATCAGTTCCCATTGGCGATAGCCGTCGGGCAGGGTGACGCCATAGATCGGTGAGGCAGGCTTGGACGTGTGTTCGCTGGCAGCGTGGCAGGCCACCGCGAAGACGCCTGCCAGCAGCACGACACCGACGCTGGACAACGCAAGCAACGACTTCATGGACCTTCTCCCGGAAGGCATCAGAACTTGTCGACGTCGATGACGGCCTTGGCGAATGCCTCGGGCGCTTCCTGCGGCAGGTTGTGACCGATGCCGCCGTTCACCTGGCGATGTTCGTACTTGCCGGTGAAGCGCTTGGCATAGGCTGCAGGTTCCGGATGCGGTGCACCGTTGGCGTCACCCTCCAGCGTGATGGTGGGCACGCCGATGCCCGGCAACGCGGCGAGTTGCTTTTCCAGCGCGTCGTACTTCGATTCGCCGTCGGCCAGGCCCAGCCGCCAACGGTAATTGTGGATGGCCACGGCGACCTGGTCGGGGTTGTCCAGGGCGGCGGCGGAGCGGGCGAAAGTGGCATCGTCGAATGCCCACTGCGGCGAGGCGAGTTGCCAGATCAGGCGGGCGAAATCGTGCGTGTACTTCGCATAGCCGGCTTCGCCGCGTTCGGTGGCGAAATAGAACTGATACCACCACTGCAATTCGGCCTTGGGCGGCAGCGGCGCGTGATTCGCTTCCTGGCTGCCGATCAGGTAACCGCTCACCGAGACCAGCGCCTTGCAGCGCTGCGGCCACAGCGCCGCGAGAATGTCGGCGGTACGTGCGCCCCAGTCGAAACCCGCCACGATGGCCTGGTCGATCTTCAGTGCATCGAGCAGTGCGATGGCATCGGTGGCCAGTGCTGCCTGCTGGCCGTTGCGCTTGGTGTCCGCCGAGAGAAAGCGCGTGTCGCCATAGCCGCGCAGGTACGGAATGATCACGCGATAGCCGGCGGCAGCGAGGATCGGCGCCACGTCCACGAAGCTGTAGATGTCGTACGGCCAGCCGTGCAGCAGCAGCACGGGCTTGCCGTTGGCGGGGCCGTCTTCGGCATAGGCCACGTCGAGCACGCCCGCCTTCACATGCTTGAGCGGCTTGAACGAGGTGTGGCTGTTCGCGGCCACGCGCTTCCCGGCCGACGGCGCCGGCGAGGACGCCTGGGCATGGGCAAGCGTGGCCAGGCCGAACGGGGCCAGCGCAAGGCCCAGGGCGGTTGCGCCAAGAAGGGAACGGCGCTGCTGATTGATCTGATCGGACATGGAACGTCTCCCGGCTGGTTGTTCTACCCGTTTAGAAGACCATTTCCGTGTGTCTGCTCTGTGTGGAGACCTCGCGGATTTGCAAGCGCGTGTAACAGGAGCGGCGGCGGATACACAGCGATACAAAGCCTACGCCGGTCGCCGTGAGGGTGCCCCTTTTGTTGTCGAGGGGACGCCTTCATAGTGGGGCGGGTCTGAGGAGCCCTGTTGGTCGACAAGGAGGGGGAGATGGCCTGGCTGGATCCGCAGTGGTTTACGCTCGAGGCGCTGACGGCCGAGTGGCGCCGCAAAGACGTGCGCAAGTGGATGATCGGCGTGATCACGGTGACGGTGGTACTGATCCTGTTGAGCCAGCCCGAGACCGTGCCCACGGCGCTGACCATCGACTCCGTGGGTATCGACGTCTTCCTGGCCTTGCTGGAAATGCAGATCATGGTGGTCGTGTTGCTCTACCGCGAGCAGTTGCTGCAATGGCTGCGCACGGCGGACGCCGCGGACGACGTCCTGGGTGCGCTGATGCGCAAGCTGGTGTCGTTGGGCCGTAACATGCGACTGGTGATACGCGGGTCTTTCCGCGAATAGGACGAACCGAGCATGACCGGAGGATGCCCATGAGCGCCATCGAAGCCCGCCTGACGGAGATGGGACTGAAGTTGCCGCCGCCGTTCACCGTGCCCCCCGGCGTGAGCCTGCCGTTTCAGTTCGTGCAGGTGCATGGCACGCGGGTCTTTATCGCGGGCCACGGGCCGCAGGGCGAGGACGGTGCGATGGCCGCGCCGTTGGGCAAGCTGGGCGCCGAGCTGTCGGTGAGCGAGGGCTATCAGGCGGCGCGCCTGGTCGCGCTTTCCGTGCTGGCCAGCCTCAAGCGCAGCATCGGCGATCTCGACCGCGTATGCGCCTGGCATCGCGTGTTCGGCATGGTGAATTCCGCGCCCGGTTTCACCCAGCAGCCGCAGGTGATCAACGGCTTCTCCGAGCTGATCCTGGCCTTGTATGGGCCGGAGCGGGGCGCGCATACGCGCAGCGCCGTCGGCATGGCCGAGCTGCCGTTCAACATCCCGGTGGAAATCGAAGGCGAACTTTCGCTGTATCCGTAAGCGTGTCTGTTGCAAGGCAGACACAGTATTTGGCCATCCAAAGCCGATGGCGCCGGATGCTAGTGACTTTGCCCGGACGCCGTAGCATGCTGTGCACCGCAGTCGCATCGCCTGGTTCGAAAATCGTGCCCCTCCGCAGCGCATCCGGCCTGCGGTGATCGGTGGGCAATGTCGTGCCCTGTAGGGCCGTAACGTCCCACGCTGTTCGGAGAGGCTTGCATGCCCGCCGCATCGCAGACGTCGCGCACCGCGCGTTTCCTGGTATTCGTTTTGTTGGCCGTCGCCGGCCTGTTCTACGTGAAGTGGCATCCGTATTACGGACGCGCGTTCACGGCGGCGGCACAGCATTCCATCGGCCATTCGATCCTGATGGGCGACGCATCCAGCGCACCCGCGCCATCATGGAGCGCCGCGCTCGGCTACGCGCTGGCCTATGGCAAGGCGATCTGGCAGGCGATGGTGCTGGGCCTGCTGTTGGGCTCGGGTGTGCAGGCCTTGTTGCCGGTGCACTGGGTGGCGCGTGTGCTGGGCGGACGCGGATTCAACAGCGTACTCGCCGGCGGCCTGCTGGCCGTGCCGGGCATGATGTGCACCTGTTGCGCAGCGCCGGTGGTGGTGGGGCTGCGCCGTCACCAGGCGGCGCCGGGCGCCGCGGTGGCGTTCTGGCTGGGCAATACCATGCTCAATCCGGCCACGCTGATATTCACCGGCTTCGTGTTGGGCTGGCACTGGACCGTGTTGCGACTGGCGCTTGCCGTGCCGATGGTGTTCGGGCTGGGGCAGCTGGCCAACCGGTTGGCCGAGCCGGGCCGTCCCATCGCGCTGGACCTGCCGCCGGCCGAGCCCGAACCGCGCACGTTCGTCGAGGTGGTCACGCTGTGGGCGCGCATCTTCGTGCGCATGACCCTCCGCCTGATTCCCGAATACGTGATCATCGTGCTGCTGCTGGGCGCGACGCGCGCCTGGATGTTTCCGCCTATCGGCCCGGACATGGGCGAGGCATGGATCTGGATCGTGGCGTTGTCGGTGGCCGGCATGCTGTTCGTGATTCCCACCGCGGGCGAGGTGCCGATCGTGCAGGCCATGCTGGCCCTGGGGCTTGGCGTGGGACCGGCTGCCGCGCTGTTGATGACGCTGCCGCCGGTAAGCCTGCCATCGCTGACCATGCTCGGTCGTTCGTTTCCGCTGCGCTTGCTGGTGACGATTGCCCTGTCGGTGGTGGGCTTCGGCATACTGGCCGGCGCATTGGCGATGTGGCTCGGCATGCATTGACGCTCGCCGCGGCAGGCCGCAAGAACCCACGAGCGGCCTCACGCCAATCCCATGTTGTCCATGCCTGGATTTAACGCCCAGTAGGTCAGGGTGGAGGACCCGCCCGTGCGAGGCATCGCCAAGGGCCCATGGCAACAGGAGTGGATGCGCAATCATGAGTGGCTCACGATCGGACGCCTTCGTGTTCTTCGGCGCGACCGGCGATCTTGCCTACAAGATGATCTTTCCGGCGTTGCAGGCGCTCATCCAGGCAGGCGAATTGGACATGCCGATCATCGGCGTGGCATATGGCCAGTTCACGCTGGAGCAGTTGCGCGAGCGCGCCCGCAAGAGCCTGACGGAACATGGCCTGTTCGACGCCAAGGCGTTCGAGCGGCTTGCCGCGCAGTTGCAGTACATCGATGGGGATTACCACGATCCGTCCACGTATACGCGCCTGAAGCAGGCGCTGGGCGAGGCGCGCAGCCCGATCCACTACATGGCGATACCGCCGACGATGTTCGACACGGTGGTGCAGGGTCTGGCCAGCTCCGGTTGTGCCGACAACGCGCGCATCGTCATCGAGAAACCGTTCGGGCGCGACCTGGCTTCGGCCAAACGCTTGAACAAGACGCTGCACGAGGCCTTCCCGGAATCGAACATTTTTCGCATCGATCACTACCTCGGCAAGGAGGCGGTGCAGAACCTGCTGTACTTCCGCTTTGCCAACACCTTCCTCGAACCCGTTTGGAATCGCACTTACGTCGAGAACGTGCAGATCACCATGGCGGAGAGTTTCGGCGTGCAGGGTCGCGGCAGTTTCTACGACGAAGCGGGCGCCTTGCGCGACGTGGTGCAGAACCATCTGCTGCAAGTGACGGCCTTGCTCGCGATGGAGGCGCCGATGGGGCACGAGGCGGCCTCGATGCGTTCGGAAAAACAGCGCCTGTTCCAGGCCATGCGACCGCTGGAGCCGGGCCAGGTGGTGCGCGGCCAGTTCCGCGGCTATCGCGACGAAAAGGGCGTGGCGCCCGATTCGCAGGTGGAAACCTATGCGGCGCTGCGCCTGCATATCGACACCTGGCGTTGGTCGGGCGTGCCGTTCTACATCCGTACCGGCAAATGCCTGCCGGTGACGAGTTGCGAGGTGATGGT
This sequence comes from Dyella kyungheensis, assembly GCF_049913195.1. Taxonomy (GTDB): domain Bacteria; phylum Pseudomonadota; class Gammaproteobacteria; order Xanthomonadales; family Rhodanobacteraceae; genus Dyella; species Dyella kyungheensis. The sequence goes on from NZ_CP183983.1 coordinate 1,583,537, forward strand.
CACCTTGAAGCAGCCGCCGCTGGCGGTGTTCGATACCGCGCCCCGGCAGGATTCGAACTATTTCCGCTTCCGGCTCAGTCCCGAGGTGGTGATCTCCACCGGCGCGCGGGTGAAGCAGGTGGGCGAGCAGATGCGCGGCGAGCCGGTCGAGTTGGTGGCCAGGCATCACCCGGTGCACGAACAGCTCGCCTATGAGCGCTTGTTGGGAGACGCGATGCGTGGCGACGCTTCGCAGTTCACCAGCGATGCCTGCGTGGAAGCGGCGTGGGCGGTGGTCGATCCCGTCCTGGACAATGCGGAGCCGGTGCACGAGTACGCCCCGGGAAGCTGGGGCCCCGCCGCCGCCAAGGCGCTGACCGCCGACGACGGCGGCTGGCATGATCCAAAAGTGGAATGATCCAAAAGCTGAGGAAACTTCACTGTGTCGAACACCGCTTCACTTGTCTTCCTGCTCGACGTCGACAACACCCTGCTCGACAACGACGGTTTTGCGGCCGCCCTCACGGCGCGCCTCGACCGCGATTTCGGCGCCATGGAGCGCGAGCGTTACTGGTCCATCTACAACAAGTTGCGCGACACGCTGGGCTACGCCGATTATCTCGGCGCGCTGCAGCAGTTTCGCCTGGGGCACGAATATCATCCGGCGTTGATGCCGCTGGCGTCGTATCTGCTGGAGTATCCGTTCGCCGAGCTGCTCTATCCCGGTTCGCTGGAAACGCTGGCCCATCTGGGGTCGCTGGGTTCGACGGTGATTCTCTCCGATGGCGACATCGTGTTTCAGCCGAGAAAAATCCTTCGTTCGGGAATCTCGCAGGCGGTGGACGGCCGCGTGCTGGTGTACGTGCACAAGGAGCGCATGACCGAGGCCATCCAGCGCGCGTATCCCGCCGCGCACTACGTGATGGTCGATGACAAGCCGCACTTGCTGGCGGCGATGAAGCGCATCTTCGGCGCGCACCTGACCACGATCTTCGTGCGCCAGGGGCACTATGCGCGCGACGCGGAAAGCCTGGTCATCGATCCCGCGCCCGACCGGACGATCGCGCATATCTCCGAACTGGCCAGCCTGGCGCTGTCCGATCTTCCCCTTGCACAGGTCACGGCTCCGGCCGGTGTCGAACCGGCCCCGGTGGCCGCACGCGACCCGACATGAAACTCCTCTTCGCCAGTCCATCGGCGAACGGCGGCTAGCCACCGCGCACTTCAACAGGTGATCCGCATGTCCGATGAGCTCGATCTGAAATGCATCAACACCCTTCGCTTCCTCTCGGTCGACATGGTGGAGAAGGCCAACAGCGGGCACCCCGGCTTGCCGCTGGATGCGGCGCCGATGGCCTATGCGCTGTGGACGCGCTGGCTCAGGTACAACCCGCGTAACCCGGACTGGTTCGACCGCGACCGTTTCGTACTTTCCGCCGGCCACGGCTCCGCGCTGCTGTATAGCCTGCTGTATGTCACGGGCTACGACGTCTCGCTCGACGACCTCAAGCAGTTCCGCCAATGGGGCAGCAAGACGCCGGGTCATCCGGAGCGCGGCCACACGCCGGGCGTGGAGACCACCACCGGCCCATTGGGGCAGGGCATGGCGAATGCGGTCGGCATGGCGATGGCGGAAGCGCAACTGGCGGCGCGCTACAACCGTCCGCAGCACACGGTGATCGATCATTACACCTATGCCATCGTCAGCGACGGCGACCTGATGGAAGGCGTGGCGTCCGAAGCGGCGTCGCTGGCGGGCCACCTGCGGCTGGGCAAGCTGATCTGCCTGTACGACCAGAACACGGTCACCTTGTCTGCGGGCACGGACATGACGTTCTCCGAGGATGTCCGGCGTCGTTTCGATGCCTACGGCTGGCACACCATCTCGGTGAGCGACGGCAACGATCTCGTCGCCATCGAGGCGGCACTGGAAACCGCGCGGGCAAAGAGCACGCGGCCCACCTTGATCCTGATTCGCACCGAGCTGGGCTACGGTTCGCCCGAGCAGGGCAGCTTCAAGACGCACGGTTCGCCACTGGGCGCGGACAACGCGCGCAAGACCAAGCAGACACTGGGTTGGCCGACCGAGCCCGATTTTCTCGTGCCGGACGATGCGCTGGCGCATTTTCGCAAGGCGCAGACGCGCGGTGCGGAGCTGGAATCGGCGTGGAACGAGCGGATGCAGGCTTACGCCTCGATGTTTCCGGATCTTCACGACGAGCTGCAACGCAGCCTGCGCGGCGAGCTGGCGGAGGGCTGGGATGCCGACATCCCGGTGTTCCCGGCGGACGCCAAAGGCATGGCGACACGCGATGCGTCCAGCAAGGTGATGAATGCGTTTGCCGCCAAGGTGCCCGCGTTTACGGGTGGTTCGGCGGATCTCAATCCTTCCACCAAGACGGCGCTGAACGGGCTGGGCGATTTCAATCCGCTGGCCTCGAAGGGCGAGGACCTGCAGGGTTCCGACTCGGCCGGCTGGGGCTATCAGGGACGCAACCTGCATTTCGGCGTGCGCGAACACGCGATGGGCGCCATCGTCAACGGCATGGCGGCGCACGGCGGCACGATTCCGTTCGGCGCCACCTTCCTGATCTTCTCCGACTACATGCGTCCGCCCATGCGCTTGGCGGCGCTGATGAAACTGCACGTCATCCACGTCTTCACCCACGACAGCATCGCGCTGGGCGAGGACGGCCCCACCCATCAACCCGTGGAGCAACTGGCGAACCTGCGCGCCGTTCCGAATCTGGTGGTGATACGCCCGGCCGATGCCAACGAAACGGCGGTGGCCTGGCGCGTGGCGTTGCAAACCCGCGATCGCCCGGTACTGCTGGTGCTGACCCGGCAGAACCTGCCCACGCTGGATCGCGAACGCCTGGCCCCGGCCGACGGGCTGCGCCGTGGCGCGTACGTGCTGTCCGATTCGTCGGCGCGAACGCCGGAACTGATCCTGATCGCCAGCGGTTCGGAAGTGAGCCTGATCGTGCAGGCCGCGAAACGCCTGCAGGACGAAGGCGTGGCCGTGCGCTGCGTGTCGATGCCGAGCTGGGAATTGTTCGAGGGCCTGTCGCCGGCGGAGCGGGACGAGGTACTGCCACCCTCGGTCAAGGCGCGACTGGCGGTGGAGCTTGGCGTGTCGCAAGGCTGGGAGCGTTACGTGGGAGTGCACGGCGACATGCTGGGCATCGAAACCTTTGGCGCTTCCGCGCCGGCCGAGGTGCTGCTCAAAGCCTATGGCTTCACCGCGGATGCGGTAGTCGCCCGCGCCAAGGCCTTGCTCGCCAGGTAACCACATCCTCACCCCGTTGCGGGCCTGTCATCGCTCGTGGCATATCCTGCGCGCTGGCGGCCGGGCCATTGAGAGTCCGCGACGGGGAGAGAGGCGATGCTGGGTCGGATCGGTGTTGCGGTAGGCGTGCTGGCGTTCTCATGGGCGGCGCAGGCTGCGCCATCGACACCGGCTGTGCCGGTGGCCACGGCCGCGCAGGCCGCGCTGGAAAGCGCAGCGAACCCGCTGGGACCTGGCGTGGCAGCGGTCATTCTGCAAGGCGACACCATGTTGTTTCGTGGCGCGGTCGGTCGCGCCAACATCGAGCTGGGTGTGCCGCTCTATCCGGAGCAGACCTTCCGCATCGCCTCGATCACCAAGATGTTCACCGCCGCGACCGTGATCAAGCTGGCGGAGCTGGGCAAGCTGTCGCTGGACGATCGACTGTCGACCTATGTTGCCGATGTGCCCAACGGCGACACCATCACGCTGCGCCAGCTGTTGAATCATACGGCGGGCATTTCGGACAAGACGCCGAACCCTCAGCCGGGTTTCATGAAGCGCGATGTGGACACGGCCACTCTGATCGACGAAATCCGCAAGCGGACGCCCGCGTTTGCGCCGGGTACGCAGTGGGCCTACTCCAACGGCGGCTACATCCTGCTGGGTGCGGTGATCGAGAAAGTCACCGGCGAGCGCTGGTACGCAGCGATGACGAAACTGTTGCTCGAGCCCGCGCAGTTGCGACAGATCAGTTACGGCGACAACGCCGCCGTGATTCCGGGACGCGTCGCCGGCTACAGCACGGATGAGGCCACCCATCAGGTCAACAACGCCTCGTTCATCAGCATGAGCATTCCGGCTGCGGCCGGCGGCCTGGTCGCCACGACGGATGATCTGGTGCGCTGGATGCATGCGTTGGTACGCGGGCAGATCGTCAGCGCCAAGGGCTTCCAGCAGATGATCACCCCGGTGCCGGCCATGCCCGGCGTCACGCCGGCACATCGGTACGGCATGGGCATGTATCTGTGGCGCCTGCGCGGTAGCGAAATGATCGGGCATACCGGCCAGATCGACGGTTTCGCCTCGGCTCTGGTGTATCTCCCGAAACAGGATGTGATCGTGGCCGTGCTGGCCAACAACGACGGCTTCGATGCCCGCACGATGAGTCGGCGGCTTGCCGCCATCGCGCTGGGACAGCCGTATGCGACGCCGGTGCCGGCGCCGCTGACCGACGAAGCCCTGGATGCGCTGCAGGGCAGCTATCGCATCGACGGCACGAGCGTGCAAACGCTGACCGTCAAAGACCACCAGCTCTACGCGCAGCGCAGCGGCCACCATGCGGTGCCGCTGCAATGGACCACCGACCAGCGCCTGGTGTTCGTGCCGGACGAACTCAGCTATTTCGTGCCGGTGCGCGACGCCTCGGGCAAGGTCACCCGGCTCGATTACTTCGAGGGTGGCGACGCGCCGGCCCTACGGTTGCCACGGGTGTCTGAAACCGGACATTAGCAGCGGCGGGGCCGGGCTATATGACACAACGGAATCATCACGAATCCGCTGCCGCATTCGCCCAAAGTCGCAAGAACCTGAGCGGCCGCGCGGGCTTATCTGTGCTACCTTTTTCGGCAGGCAACGGGCTCGCTCCCGTTGTCGTCACGGAGAGTTTCGAGCCACGTTCACGCCCATCGAGGGGCGCTAGGCCAGCCAGATTTCCCGGGAGCGACATGCGATGTCCATGACACGCCGCGAGTTCATCAAGTTCACCGGCTTGGGGCTAGCCGCATCGAGTATCGGTGCGCTTGGCTTCGGCGCCTCCGGCGAGGCACAAGCCGCCGCCGTACGCCCCTTCAAGCTCACCCACGCCACCGAAACGCGCAACACCTGCACGTACTGCTCGGTGGCCTGCGGCATTCTGATCTACAGCATGGGTGACCGTGCCAAGAATGCGCGCTCCAACATCATCCATATCGAAGGCGATCCGGATCATCCGGTCAATCGCGGCACGCTCTGTCCGAAGGGCGCGGCGTTGCTCGACGTGGTGCACGCACCCACGCGATTGAAGGCGCCGCGTTATCGGCCGCCGGGCGGCACGGAATTCAAGGAAGTCTCCTGGGATTTCGCGCTCGACCGCATCGCGCGTTTAATGAAGGATGACCGCGACAAGAACTTCATCGCCAAGAACGCCAACGGCGACACCGTCAATCGCTGGACCAGCGTGGGCATGCTGGCGGCCTCGGCTTCATCGAGCGAGACCTCGTACCTCACCTGGAAAGCCGTGCGCTCGATGGGCATGGTGGTGTTCGACAACCAGGCGCGCGTCTGACACGGACCGACGGTGGCCAGTCTGGCCCCATCATTCGGTCGCGGTGCGATGACCAACACCTGGCAGGACATCAAGAACGCCAACGTCGTCATCGTGATGGGAGGCAATGCCGCCGAGGCGCACCCGTGCGGTTTCAAATGGGTGATCGAGGCGAAGATCGAGAACGGCGCCAAGCTCGTGGTGGTCGATCCGCGCTTCACGCGCACGGCGTCCGTGGCCGACTATTACGCGCCGATCCGTCCGGGTACCGACATCGCCTTCCTCAATGGCGTGATCCACTACCTGCTGGAGAAAGACGCCATCCAGCACGAGTACGTGCGCTCGTACACCAACGCCAGCCTGATCGTGAAGGACGGTTTCGATTTCCAGGATGGCCTGTTCACCGGCTACAACGAGGAAACCCGCAGCTACGACAAGTCGACCTGGGACTATGAGCTGGACAAGGACGGCTTCGCCAAGTCCGACGACAGCTGGCAGGATCCACGCTGCGTCATCAACCTGCTCAAGCATCACGTCTCGCGCTACACGCCGGAGATGGTCTCGCGCATCTGCGGCACGCCGCAGGACAAGTTCGAGCATGTGTGCGCATTGATCGCCAGCACATCGGCGCCGGACAAGGCGATGACCAGCCTGTTTGCGCTGGGCTGGACGCAGCATTCGGTGGGCGCGCAGAACATCCGCAACATGGCGATGATCCAGCTGCTGCTGGGCAATATCGGCGTGGCGGGCGGCGGCATGAATGCCTTGCGCGGGCATTCGAACATCCAGGGCCTGACCGACGTCGGCCTGTTGTCGAACCAGATGCCGGGCTACATGAACCTGCCCACCGACAAGGAAACCGATTTCGACATCTACATGTCGACGCGGCAGTTCAAGCCCTTGCGACCCGGCCAGATCAGCTACTACCAGAACACCCGCAAGTTGTTCGTGAGCCTGATGAAGGCGCTGTATGGCGATGCCGCCACGCAGGAAAGCAACTGGGCGTTCGACTGGCTGCCCAAGCTCGATATTCCGTTGTACGACATCATCAAGGCGTTCGAGATGATGAACGCCGGACAGATGACCGGCTACATCTGCCAGGGCTTCAATCCGCTGCAGGCATTCCCGGATCGCGGCAAGATCCGTCGCGGCCTGAGCAAGCTGAAGTTCCTGGTCACGATGGATCCGCTGGATACCGAGACCTCACGCTTCTGGCAGGACTTCGGTCCGCAGAATCCGGCCAATCCGGCCGATATCCAGACCGAAGTATTCCAGCTGCCCACGACCTGCTTTGCCGAAGAAAACGGCTCGCTGGTGAATTCGGCGCGCTGGCTGCAATGGCACTGGAAGGCGGCCGACGCGCCGGGCATCGCGATGTCCGACATCTGGATCATGAGCGGTCTCTTCCATCGCATTCGCGAGCTCTATCGCAAGGAAGGCGGTGCGTTCCCCGATCCGATCCTCAACCTCACCTGGAAGTACACCGATCCGATCAGCCCCGATCCGGAAGAGCTGGCCAAGGAAATGAACGGCCGCGCGTTGGCCGATCTCACCGATCCGGCCACCAATACGGTGGTGACCAAGGCCGGCACGCTGCTCGACGGCTTTGCGCAATTGCGCGACGACGGCACTACCTCGTCCGGCTGCTGGATCTTCTCCGGGTCGTTCACCGAGAAGGGCAACCAGATGGCGCGTCGCGACGCCACCGATCCGCGCGAGCAGGGCATTGCGCCGAACTGGGCGTGGGCATGGCCGGCCAACCGGCGCATTCTGTACAACCGCGCCAGCGCCGATCCGGCCGGCAAGCCGTGGAATCCGGCCAAGCCGGTGATTTCGTGGAACGGTACGAAGTGGGTGGGCATCGATGTGCCCGATTACACGCCGACGCTGGCGCCTTCGGCCGGCGCCAGCCCCTTCATCATGAACGACGAAGGCCTGGGTCGCCTGTTTGCCCGCAAGCTGATGGCCGAAGGCCCGTTCCCCGAGCACTACGAGCCGATGGAATCGCCGGTGGAGAACGTGCTGCATCCGAAGGTGAAGAACAATCCCGCGGCGCGTGTGTTCGCGGACGACCGTGCGGCGTTTGGAAGTCCAGACAAGTTCCCCTATGTGGCCACCACCTATCGCCTCACCGAACACTTCCACTTCTGGACCAAGCACGCGTTGATCAACGCAATCCTGCAGCCGGAAGAGTTCGTCGAGGTGGGCGAGGCGCTGGCCAAGGAGAAGGGCATCGAGCAGGGCGGCTGGGTGAAGGTGTCGTCCAAGCGTGGTGAAGTGATCTGCAAGGCGTATGTCACCAAGCGCATCAAGCCGCTCACTGTCGATGGCAAGCCCACTCATGTCATCGGCGTGCCGCTGCATTGGGGCTTCACCGGCCAGGCCAGGAAAGGCTACGGCGCCAACACGCTGACGCCTTCCGTGGGCGATGCCAACACGCAGACGCCGGAATTCAAGGCGTTCCTCGTCAACATCGAAAAGACCAGCGCACCGGTCACCGCCTGAGGAATTCGCCATGTCCGATCTGCAATCGCAAGATTACATCCGGCGCTCCGCCTCGACGATGACGCCGCCCTCGGCACGCAACGCCGAGCAGCAGGTGGCCAAGCTGATCGACGTGAGCCGCTGCATCGGCTGCAAGGCCTGCCAGTCGGCCTGCATGGAGTGGAACGACCTGCGTCAGGAAATCGGCCACTTCGAAGGCTCGTACCAGAACCCGAACGATCTCAGTCCCGATGTTTGGACGCTGATGAAGTTCGCCGAGTACGAGAACGAGCAGGGCAACCTGGAATGGCTGATCCGCAAGGACGGCTGCATGCACTGCGAAGATCCGGGTTGCCTGAAAGCCTGTCCGGCACCGGGCGCCATCGTGCAGTACGCCAACGGCATCGTCGATTTCATCAGCGACAAGTGCATCGGTTGCGGCTACTGCGTGAAGGGTTGTCCGTTCGATGTGCCGCGCATCAGCAAGAAGGACCACAAGTCGTACAAGTGCACGCTCTGTTCCGACCGCGTGTCGGTGGGCCTGGAGCCGGCGTGCGTCAAGGCCTGTCCCACCGGCGCGATCATGTTCGGGACAAAGACCGATATGACCGCATGGGCCGGCGAGCGCATCGTCGATCTGAAATCGCGCGGCTTCGAGAACGCGGGCCTCTACGACCCGCAGGCGGTGGGTGGCACGCATGTGATGTACGTGCTGCATCACGCCGACAAACCCGAGCTGTATTCGGGGTTGCCTGCGCATCCGCGTATCAGCGCCGCGGTCGAGGCCTGGAAGGGCATCGCCAAGCCGCTGGCCATGGTGGGCATCGCGCTGGCTGCCGTAGTGGGCTTCTTCCATTACATCGTGAAGGGCCCCAACGAAGTCACCGAAGAGGACGAGGCGCAGGGCGAGCGCGTGCTGGAGGAAGAGACGGAGAACACGCCATGATCCGTTCCCGGACTGTCATCGTTCGCTACACCACGTCCCAGCGGGTCAACCACTGGATCAATGCGATCTGCTTCACGCTGATGGTGCTGTCGGGCCTTTCGATGTTCCATCCGATCATGTTCTGGCTGTCCAACCTGTTTGGCGGCGGACAATGGACCAGGGCGGTGCATCCATGGATCGGTTGCGTGCTGATGGTCAGCTATATCGGCATGATCGTGCAGTTCTGGCGCGCCAATCTCTGGCACAGCGAAGACAACACCTGGATGAAATCGGTGGCGGCGGTGGTCGAGGACGACGAGGAACGCATCCCGCCCGTCGGCCACAACAACGCGGGCCAGAAGCTGGTGTTCTGGGCGATGATCCTGCTGATTCCCACCCTGTTCCTGACCGGCCTGGTGATCTGGGAAGTGTATTTCGGCGAAGCCACCCCGATTCCCGTGCAGCGCGCAGCCGTGCTGATCCACAGCACCGCGGCCTTCCTCGCCATCATCATCTGGATCGTGCACGTCTACGCCGGCATCTGGGTACGTCATTCCATGCGCGCGATGACCCAGGGTTACGTGACACCGGGCTGGGCGTGGCGCCATCATCGCAAGTGGCTGCGGGAGCTGGCGGCCGACCCGAACGAGAAGACGGCGATCAGGAAGCGTCCATGAGGCAAGGCGAAGCACCACCCGACGCGAAATGGAGCGGGCCGTCGCACGCGGGCGTCAAGGCGCCGGAACCCATCGTGATCGTCGATCCCACCGCGCGGTTTGCAGCCACCGCGCGACGCCTCACGCACCTGGCGGACGGACATCCGATGGAAGCGTGGCTGTGCTTCATGGCAACGCTGGCGCAGGCCCAGCACGCCGTGGCGACCACACTGGCGCCAGCGACGGTACTTAGTCAGGTGGAAGTGGAGCGGGCCGTCGAGGCGCGGCTGCCGCCGCTGGCCGCCGACGGGCACCGCCGCAGCGCTGCATGGCGCGAAGGGCTCGCCTTGCTGCTCGACCAGATCGACGGCCGCGAGTGGCCGCTGGCCGTGCAGGAGGCGATGGAGCAACTGCGCGGCAGCGATGCCGCCGCACTGGACCGGCTGGCCGATGCATTCCTGCGCGGCGAGCTGGCCACCTCCGAGGCAGGCACGGCAGTCTTCGTGGTGGCCGCGCTGCAGGTCTATTTCAGCGGTTCGGCGGCGCGGCTGCAGGCCAGCGATCTGCGCCTGCTGGAGCAGCGTTCGCTTTGCCCGTGCTGCGGTTCGCCTTCCGTATCGGGTCTGATCACCGCCACCGGCATCACGCCCGGCACGCGTTTTCTGTATTGCTCGCTGTGTTCCACCGCGTGGAATCACGTGCGCGCCGTCTGCATCACCTGCGGCGGCACGCGCAAACTCTCCGTGCAAGGCATCGAGGACGACCCCGGTGTGGTCAAGGCCGAGACCTGCGGCGAGTGCCACACCTACGCCAAGCTGCTCTACCAATTGAAGGACACGCAGGTCGACCCGTATGCGGATGACCTGGCCTCGCTGGGGCTGGATATGTTGGTGACCGAGGCAGGCTTCGCGCGCCATGCGCCCAATCCTTTGCTGCTGGTGGGCGATGGAGAGGCGATGGCTGAGTAGCCTTTCTCCAGAGCAAAAATCTCGCGTCCCCCATTTGTTCCCCTCACCGTCATTCCGGCCTGCGCCGGAACGACGGTGAACATGCGGGTCTCACGCGCTCTGGCTTGACCGCCTCCTGTCGCCGCCGCAGCATAGGGCCAACCCGCCTCCTTATCGCCTAACACTCGGGCACGAGTGTCGAGCGATGCCACTGGAAAAGCGTCATGGCCAAGCCCGAGCTCGTCTCACTGCGCCAGCTGCCTGCCGTCGCCACCGTGCTGGCGGCGGCCGAAGCCGAACCATGGCTGGAACGCTATGGACGCGTCGCCACCACCGACGCCATTCGCCAGGTGATCGACGAAGCACGCGAAACGCTGCGCGCTGCGCCGGCCGCCGCTCCCAGCGCGGCTGAACTGGCGCAGCGCGCCGGACGCCTGCTCGATACACGCACGCCGGGTTTGCGCCCGCTGTTCAATCTCACTGGCACCGTGCTGCACACCAATCTTGGACGGGCCGTGCTGGCCGATGCCGCGATCGAAGCGGCGGTGGCAGCGATGCGCCACGCGGTCGCGCTCGAGTACGATCTCGACGACGGCGTGCGCGGCGAACGCGACGATCACCTGCGTTCCCTGCTGCGCGAACTGACCGGCGCCGAAGACGCCACCGTGGTCAACAACAATGCCGCCGCCGTGCTGCTCTGCCTCAACACGTTTGCGCTCGGACGTGAAGCGGTCGTGTCTCGCGGCGAGCTGATCGAAATCGGCGGCGCCTTCCGCATGCCCGACATCATGGCGCGTGCCGGTGCACACATGCGGGAAGTGGGCACTACCAACCGCACGCACGCTGCCGACTACCGCAACGCGTTCGGCGAGGGCACCGGCATCGTGCTCAAGGTGCATACCTCCAACTACCGCATCCAGGGCTTCACCGCGGAAGTCGATGCACGCGAACTGGCCGCATTGGCCGATGCCGCGGGCGTACCGCTGTTGAACGACCTGGGTTCGGGGAGCCTCGTCGATCTGTCGCGCTACGGACTGGCCAAGGAACCCACCGTGCGCGAAGCCGTGGCCGACGGCGCGCGGCTGGTCACGTTCTCCGGCGACAAGTTGCTGGGCGGTCCCCAGGCCGGCTTCATCGTGGGCGACCGTGCCCTGATCGAACAGATCAACCGCAATCCATTGAAGCGTGCGCTGCGCGTGGACAAACTGCGCCTTGCCGCGATCGAGGCCACGCTGAATCTGTACCGCGATCCGGATCGTCTGGCCGAGCGCTTGCCCACGCTGCGTTTCCTCGCCCGCCGCAAGTCCGACATCGAAGCGCAGGCGCATCGTCTGCAGGCGTCGGTGGCGACGCAGTTGGGCGACGCCTTCACGGTCGAGACGGGCGATTGCCTCAGTCAGGTCGGCTCGGGCGCCTTGCCGCTGGATACGCTGGCCAGCGCCGCGCTGGTAATACGGGCACGCGGCAGCCAAAGCGCGTTGGAGCATCTGGCCGCCGCACTGCGCGCCTTGTCGCGCCCGGTGATCGGTCGCGTTGCCGATGGCGCGCTGCGGCTGGACCTGCGTTGCCTGGCGGAAGCCGACGAAGCCCCGTTCCTGGACACGCTGGCGCAGCTCGACCATCACACGCTGGCCGCGCGTATTTCATGATCGTTGGCACCGCAGGGCACATCGACCACGGCAAGACCTCGCTGGTAACGGCATTGACCGGCGTGGCCGGCGATCGCCTGAAGGAAGAAAAGCGCCGCGGCATCACCATCGATCTGGGCTTTGCCTTTTTGCCGCTGCCCGACGGCTCCACGCTCGGCTTCATCGACGTACCCGGCCACGAACGTTTCGTGCATACGATGGTGGCGGGTGCCAGCGGCATCGACATCGCGCTGCTGGCGGTGGCCGCCGACGACGGTGTGATGCCGCAGACGCGGGAACATCTGGCGATTCTCGATCTGCTGCAAATCGGGCGCGGCGTGATCGCGATCACCAAGGCCGATCTGGCCACGCCGGAACGTTTGAGCGAGGTCAGCGCGCAGATTCGCGAAGCAACCGCGGGCACCGTACTCGACGGCGGGGAGATCCTGCCGGTCTCGTCGGTGAGCGGCCAGGGTGTCGACCGGTTGCGCGAACGGCTGGTGGCGGAAGCGCACGCATTGGGCGAACGTGCGACGGAAGGGCGTTTTCGTCTGGCCGTGGATCGCTCGTTCACCCTGGCCGGCATCGGCGTGGTGGTGACCGGCACCGTGTTGTCCGGTGTGGTGCGGGTGAGGGATCAGGTCTTGCTCAGTCCCTCGGGACTGTCGGCACGCGTGCGATCGCTGCATGCGCAAAACCGTGAAGTGGACGCGGGCAGGGCGGGCGATCGCTGCGCGCTCAATCTCGCCGGCGAAGGCATCAGCAAGGAAGCGATCCATCGCGGCGACATGGTGATCGATCCGTTCCTGCATGCACCGACCGAGCGCATCGACGCGCGGCTGCGACTCTTGCCTGGCGAACCGAAGCCGGTTGCGCAATGGTTTCCGGCCCGATTGCATCACGGCGCGATGGAAGTCGGTGCGCGCGTGGTGCTGCTCGATGGCGAGCAACTGTTGCCCGGCCATGCCGCCGACGTGCAACTGGTGCTGGATAAACCCATTGCCGCCGCATCCCTCGATCGCTTTGTGCTGCGTGACGTCTCCGCCCAGCGCACGATAGGCGGCGGGCAGTTCTTCGATCTGCGCGCGCCCACGCGCCAACGTCGTACGGCGGCGCGCGAGGCCCAGCGCGCGGCGCTGGCGATCAGCGATCCTCGCGAAGCATTTGCCGCTTTGCTCGAAGCGCCGCCGTTCGCATGGGACCTGGCCGCCTTCGCGCGCGACCGTGCCTTGTCCGCGAGCAAGCGCGACGAGATCGCCGACGCGCTCTCTCCCATCCTCTTTCACGCCGATGAACAAAGCACCGCAATCGGCCACTCGCACTGGCATTCCTTCGTCGAAGGGTTGGTCGAGCGCCTGGACGCCTTTCACGCGGCCAATCCCGATCTGCAGGGAATGGGTCGGGAGAAGCTGCGGGTGTCGCTGCAGCCCAAGCTTCCTCCCGCTGCCTTCGCGTTGGCGCTGCAGCATGCGGACGTGACTGGCCGGGTGGTCCGCGATGGCGCCTTCGTGCGATTGACCAGCCATTCCCTGCACATGAGTCCGGAACGCGAGGCGCTATGGCAGCGGGTGGCGCCGCTGCTGGGCGGTGACGTGCGTTTCCGCCCGCCGCGCGTGCGCGACGTCGCCGGCCTGCTCGCGCGCCCGGAACAGGACGTCCGCCAGCTGATGAAATTCGCGGCGCGGCTGGGCCTGGTCGACGAGGTAGCGCACGATCATTTCTTCCTGCGCCCGACCATGCATGACATGGTGTTGATCGCGGCCGACCTTGCTGCCCATGCAGCCGACGGCAGCTTCACCGCCGCGCAATTTCGCGACCGCATCGACAGCGGCCGGAAAGTGGCCATCCAGATACTGGAATTCTTCGACCGGCAACGCGTGACGCTCAATCGCGGTACGCTGCGCAGGGTCCAGCTGCAGTACATTGACCTGTACGGGCCCGTCCCGTGAAAGCTTTCAGGAAGAGCATCGTCTCCGGTGGGGCGTCCGGACTTCAAATCCGGGTGAGGCAGATAAGACTGTCTCGGGTGGGTTCGACTCCCATGCTCTTCCGCCACCTTGGCGGAGTGAGCCCGCGCCCGCCGAAGTCTCGCCTAACCCTTCAATACCCTCACCGTCATTCCGGCGCAGGCCGGAATCCAGTGGCGATGAGTTCGGGCTGGCGCGACAAACCCTTCTATGGAGGCTTGGGCGAAATCCTATCCTTCCGTCTACTGGATTCCGGCCTGCGCCGGAATGACGGTGAGGAAGAATCAGCGTCGATACGAAATTCGGAAAGCGCTCACATCACCTCGATACCCGGCGTACCAGCCACGACCTCGCCGATGATGCTCGCCCGCGCATAGCCGGCAGCCAGCATCATCGCCTTGATCGCTTCCGCCTTCTCGGGCGCACATGCCACCAGCAAGCCGCCCGATGTCTGCGGATCGGTCAGCAGTGCACGGCGCCACGACGGAAGATCGGCGGGCAGGCTTACCGCATCGCCGTAACTGTTCCAGTTTCGCTGCGACGCACCCGTGATGTAACCCGCTTCCGCCAGCGCCTCGGCCTGGCTGAAGAAAGGAATGCGCGATGCCTGCAAACGAATGCGCACGCCGCTGCCACGTGCCAACTCCAGGCCATGTCCCAGCAGGCCGAAGCCGGTGACATCGGTGATCGCATGCACTTCCTCATGCTTGCCAAGCTCGCAACCGATGCGGTTGAGCAGGGTGGTCGAGGCAAGCATTTCCGCGTACGCGTCGGCCGGCAATGCCTGCTTCTTGAACGCGGCCGAATAGATGCCCACGCCGATGCCCTTGGTCAGGATCAGCGCATCGCCCACTCTCGCGGTGGTGTTGCGGCGCACGTTCGCAGGCGCGCACAGTCCAATCGCGGCGAGGCCATAGATCGGTTCGGCCGAATCGATCGAATGACCGCCGGCAACCGGAATGCCCGCTTGCGCACAGATCGATTCGCCGCCGGCCAGGATCGCGCGCACCGTGTCCACGTCCAGCTTGCCCAACGGCATGCCGAGGATGGCCAGCGCCATGATCGGTTTGCCGCCCATGGCGTAGACATCCGATAGCGCGTTGGCGGCGGCGATGCGTCCGAAATCGTAGGGATCGTCGACCACCGGCATGAAGAAGTCGGTCGTCGCGATCACGCAGGTGTGTTCGTCCACCTGCCATACGGCGGCATCGTCGCTGGTCTCGGTGCCCACCAGCAGATGGGCAAAGGGCATGGCCGCCGGCTTGTTGGCCAGCAGTTCCTGCAGCACGGAAGGGGCAAGCTTGCAGCCACAGCCGCCGCCGTGGGCAAGCTCGGTCAAGCGGACGGAAGTCACCTGGCGTTCTCCCGATGGCGTAGCGATCCAGTCCGGCGAGGATAGCGAAAAGCGCGTGAGGCGGTCTAACGATCTAGGCCGCTTCACTGAACCATCGCGAGGCGGCCTGGGCCGCCTCGTCGGCATCGGGCGAAGCGTCAGCGGCCCAGACCACGATGCCGTCTGGTCGTACCAGCAGCGCACCGAGTCCCAGGCTATCGTTCGGATGTTTTGCGAGGTAGGTGACGCGCTCTCCCCAGCGGCTTGCCAGCGCCTGCAGAGGTGCGTCGGCGGCAAAATCCAGCAAGAGGCCGCGGCCTGTCCTGAGATGGTCGCCGAGCCGGGTGCCGTCGGCCCAGGCGAAGTCGGGAGCACTGCGTCCCACCAGCGGATGGCCTTCGCCGAGGTCGTGGCGAAGCGTTACACCCCAGACGCGTTCGGCGAAATACGTGGCGCCGTCGCGCGTGTCGATCAGGTCGCGGATGATCGCTTCCAGCGCGCGCGAACTCTTGCTTGGGCGCATCAATGCCACTTGCGCGCGGGACCAGTCGAGGACTTTTGCACCGATGGGATGCCGCTCGCTCGAATACGTGTCGAGCAAACCTTCCGGTGCGTCGCCGTGGACGGTGGCGGCGAGCTTCCAGCCCAGGTTCATCGCATCGCCAAGCCCGAGGTTGAGCCCCTGGCCGCCCAGCGGCGAGTGGGTATGCGCGGCATCGCCGGCGAGCAGCACCCGTCCCCGGCGATACGTGTTCGCCTGATAGGCGCGGTCCGTCCAGGTGGTGGCGAGTGGCAGCGCCGTCACGCTGACGTCGGTACCGGAGACACGACGCAACACCGCCTGCACGTGTTCGAGCGTGATCGGCTGGCTGCGGTGAAATTTACCCCCG
Source organism: Dyella kyungheensis (assembly GCF_049913195.1). Lineage (GTDB taxonomy): Bacteria > Pseudomonadota > Gammaproteobacteria > Xanthomonadales > Rhodanobacteraceae > Dyella > Dyella kyungheensis. Next base: position 1,599,919 of record NZ_CP183983.1, read on the forward strand.
TCGAACTCGACCATGCCGATGGTTCCAGGCGGCGAGTACGTAATCATGCCGGTGGCTGTGTAGTGGCGGCCCGGCAAGAGTTTCTCCGGATCGGCCAGCTCCACTTGCACCGAGTAACCGGTGAACTCCGGATCGGTACCGACGAACTCGAAACCTGCCGCCTTGCGAACAGTGCTGCGTCCGCCATCGCAACCGACGAGCCAGCGCGCGCGAAAGATCTCGCCCGCAGCGCGAACGATGACTTCGTCACCGGAGGGATCGATGCTTTCGACCGCGTAGCCTCGGCGGATCTCGACACCCATCGCACTCGCGCGGGCGGCCAGTACGGATTCCAGCGATTGCATATCGACCGCCATGCTGGTGCTGGCGGCATCGGGCAGTCGATACGGCCAGCTCGAATCGTCGATGCGGTCGTGATGGAACTGGATGCCGGCAAAGTGGCCGCCCGGTCGACGGGGCTGATCCATCCAATGTGCGGCGCCCAACGTGCTGCGACCGGCAGGGGCATCCTTCGACAACTGCAACGCCGCCATTTCGTCCAGCAAGCCGCGGCGATGGAAGGCCTCGATGGTGGGCACCGACAGGCCGCGCATGCCGAACGGCAGGCACTTCAAAGGAGAGTGCGGATGATGGGCCTGCTCCAGTACCAACACGGAGACACCGGCGAGACGCAACTCACAGGCGAGAAACAGGCCGACCGGACCGGCGCCGGCAATCAGCACGTCATGCATCAACAACTCCTGAAACGGGCGCCCATCCGCAGGGAGGATCATGGCGACTAAATCTTACACTTGGTGTAAAATTCTCCCGTATGACTATCCGCATGTCAAACCAGCCCGGAATCCGCGACCGCAAGAAGGCCGCTACGCGACAGACGATTTCCGACGTGGCGACACGCTTGTTCGTGGAACGCGGCTTCGAAAACGTGTCGATCGACGAGATCGCGCGCGTGGCGGCCGTCGCCAGGAAAACCGTGTTCAACTACTTCCCGCGCAAGGAAGACCTGCTCTTCGATCGCGAGGAGGAAGGGCGAGAGCTGGTGCGCCAGGCCCTCGTTGCACGCGGCAGGCAGTCGCCCATCCACGCGTTCCAGGCCTTGATGCGCACGCTGCTGGAGACGCAGCATCCGCTTTTCAGGATCACCCAGCGCCCGATCCAGTTCTGGCGCACCGTGGCGGAAAGTCCGGCACTCACGACGCATGCACGCGCACTGCAGACAACGTTCGCCGAGGACCTGGCCGTCATGCTGTGCGATGCGGTAGGCAGGCCGCACGCCGATCCCGAGGCGCGTCTCGCCGCGGCGATGCTGATGGACACGTTGGTGATCGCTTACAGCGAGGCGCTGCGCAGCTTTCGCGAGAAGCGGAAGGGCAAGCCTGCCACAGCGTTCGCGAGCGTGATGGAACGTGGTTTCATCGGCGTCAACGCGGCGCTTGCCGGGACGCCGTATGTTTGATCGGAGCGGTGCGGGGCAGGCGGCCCTCAGCATCCATCGCAAGTATTCACGACACTTCTACCGGACTTCGTCTATCTCAGCGTGACCGTCAGGCTTCGCTAGCCCGCCCCCGCTGAGTGATGTCGCCATGAAGAACGCCACCGCGTTGATCGCACTGCTCCTGGCCACGCAGGCTGGCATTGCTTTTGCCGAAGACGTCACCTGCGAATCGAAAGGCAGCAAGCGTGTGGAGTGTCCCATGGACACGGCGGGTGCCGTGCGGCTGGTGAAGCAACTGAGCAACTCGCCATGCACCGAGGGCGTGTCGTGGGGATTGTCCAAACACGCCGTGTGGGTGGAGAACGGTTGTCGAGGCGTGTTTTCCAAAGACGCTCAAGCGAGCGACAGATCGGGCGACGCCGCCAGTGGCGGCATCCCAATGCTCAATGCGAGCTGCCCGGGAAACATCGATGTCCACGCGGATCAAGGCGGTCCGGTCTACATCAATGGAAAAGAAGGGCAGTTGAAGCGTTTCAACAAGAACTACTTCGAGGCGAAAGACGCCAATTCAGGCGTCGTCATTTCCCTGAGCATCAATCCGGATGGAACGCCGTCGGTGTCGTATACGGGCAAGGGGCGCGCCAACGGCGTCTGCCAGGTGCACCCGTGACGCACGGCCTTGGCTTCGCTAGGCCGCCGTCGCGGGCAGCGTGGCCACGTCGCGTCGCGGTGGAGCGCCGAACATGCGCGAGTACTCGCGACTGAATTGAGTCGGGCTTTCATAGCCCACCTGATAGGCCGCCGACTCGGCGTTGGCCGCGCCGCTCACCATCAGGTGACGGGCCTCCAGCAGGCGCAATTGCTTTTGGTACTGCAGCGGCGTCATCGACGTCAGCGCCTTGAACTGGCGATGGAACGCGGAAGGGCTCAGCTGGGCGATGGCGGCCAGATCCTCGATGCGCACCGGTTCGGAAAATTGCTCGCGCAGCGCATGGATCGCCCGGATCACGCGCTCGGCATGCCCGTTCGCCAACACCAGCCCGGCCACTTCGCTGCCGTGCGGCCCGGTGAGCAGCCAATAGCAGAGTTCGCGCATGATCATCGGCGCGATCATCGGGATGGCTTTGGGCGTGTCGATCAGGCGTACCAGGCGTAGTACGCAATCGGCCATGTTGCCCTGGAAGTGGGTGACGAACACGCCGTGCTGCACGCTGCTTACCGGTCGCGGCGGCGCCTCGATGCTTTCCATCACCTCGCGCATCACAGTGAGATCGAATTCCACGATGACGCCCAGATACGGTTCGGTGGGGCTGGCCTTCACCACGCGACTCAGCGCCGGTGTCTCCACGCTCACCACCAGCGCTTGCCCGGCCTTGTAGTCGAAGCGCTGGCCCCCGAACGTGGTCCACTTCGCCCCCTGCGCGACCACGCAGAGCGCAGGCTTGAAGATGAGATGCGACGGATGCTTTCGATGGTCCGAGCGCAGGAAGGTGAGGCCGGGGACAGGCGTCTCGACCGGACTCTGCGCCGGCTGCGCATCCGTATAGCGTGTGACGATGTCGACCAGGGTATTCGGCATGGGCTGCTCCCAACGTACGAGCCGATGCTAGCGCCATTTGAATCGCTGGGATGGGCCTCGAGCAGGATCAGGCAAGAATGCGCCCAGTTCCGGCATGGGGTGTCGAGCGTGGCGCGCCTAAGCTTGTGCCTGCATTCCCCACCCTGGAGACAAGCATGACCGCCGTCGTTACGCGTACATCGAAAAAGAACATCGCCATCGTCACCGGCGGCAGCCGCGGACTGGGACGAAACACCGTGCTGAGCCTGGCTGCGCATGGCGTTGATGCCATTTTCACTTACCGCTCGAACGAAGCGGAGGCCAGGCAGGTTGAGAAACTCGTGGCACAAGCCGGACAGCAGGCCCTCGCGTTGCCCTTGGATACCGGCAACACTGCCAGCTTCGATGCGTTCGTCGATCAGCTGCCAGACGCACTCGCGACGCTAGGCGCCGAGCGATTCGATTACCTGGTCAATAACGCCGGTACCTCGCATCACGCATCGATCGAGGCCACCACCGAGCAGGACATGGACAGCCTCTACCAGGTTCATTTCAAAGGCGTGTTCTTCCTCACCCAGAAGCTGTTGCCGTTGATGAACGACGGCGGCCGCATCGTGAATGTTTCCAGCGGCCTCACCCGCGTGACCATTCCCGGCAGCGCACCGTACGCTTCCATGAAAGGCGCGATAGAAGTTCTCACCCGCTATCTGGCGAAGGAACTCGGGCCGCGCCGCATCGCCGTCAACACCGTGGCGCCCGGCGCCATCGAAACGGATTTCAGCGGCGGCATGGTGCGCGACAACCCGGAACTCAACCAACGCGTGGCCGACATGACAGCGCTTGGCCGAGCCGGCGTGCCCGACGACATCGGCCCGCTCATTGCATCGCTACTGGGTGAGAGCCACCGGTGGGTGAATGGGCAGCGCATCGAAGCGTCGGGTGGCATGGCGCTTTAGGAGGAAGGTCTAGGCCAGGGTATAGCCGCACGCCAATTACGGGGAGTCGTGCACCCATGAGCCACATGCAGGCGGTCAAGCCGGCGAACAGCACGAACGTACCTGTTTCCAGGATCTTCGTCTGCTTGCATGGCGTAAGCATCTCACGCAACAACAACAGCGCCGCCGACACCGCCGTTGCCGCCAATCCACGCGGCGGTCCGGCGAACCGTTCGGCCGTCCATTCTTACTGATCGGATACGCGGTCGACGATCCACTCGATGATCGCGTCGAATCGTTCTTGATCGAGTGCGTGTTCGCGGTCGACGCGGAGCTCGGTGATGAAGTCGTTGGCGATCTTGGCCACGACTTGGTCTGCATCCCGCGAATACTTGTCCTTCGTGCCCGACACAACCATGGTTGGCCGAGGTCCGATGGCTGAAAGAACATCGTGTGTGTCGAGCAGGCGTGTGAGTCCGGGCACAGTCTCGAAGAGGGTGATGCCGGTGCCTCCCCGGCGGCGCGTCTCGAAGCTGCACACGGCACCGCTGATGCACGCCCACCGGCATCGTGGATCCAATGCCGCGTGGTAGAGGGCCGTGTAACCGCCGTACGAATCTCCTGCCACGCCCACGAGCCGCTCGTCTACTCCGGCCACTTCGAGCAAAACGCTCAGGGCCCGTTGAGCGTCATCCAGGCACTTCCTCATCAGCAGGTCGCCATCGAGCAATCGGTAGCTCATGGAGTTGTAGTGCTGAAGCCAGTCGTAAAGATCCGGTTCTACGCCCCGAACCGCTGCTCGTCGATCCTCGAACGAGATGGAGTCCGGTGCCAAGACAACGAGACCTCTACGGGCGAGTGCCGGCCCGAAGGCTTGAAAAGCGTGGCCCACATCGCCCGCCACCTCGCTCTTGCCAAAGTGGAACTCCCCATTGTGTTGATGAAAGACAACCACTCCGCCGAGAGTGTCGCGGCCCCTCGGCGTGAATAAGAAGGCCGGGATGAGGTCACCTTCGAGTCCCCGGTACTCGATGCGTTCCCTAGCGAATCCGTCAGCCTCAACGACGGGGCCTCGTTCGAACGCCACCGGCACAGGGTCCGCAAGCGCCAGGCGCTCTCGAAGCTTCGTAATGAGATCGGTCATGGTGGGCAATAGTAGCTTGCGATGGGGATGGCACCTAAGCCGGCCCTCGGAACGCCCAACAGTCCGTTCAAAACAAGCAAAACGACGGAACGGCTGCCTGTCCAAGTACCGACGTCTACGAGTCACTTGGAGAATGAAGCTCGAAGGTCATGGCTCCCAAGCAAGATGAGCGACAAACGGGACAGAGGTAGTTAAGTTCCACCACCCTTGGCGAAGTTAACTGCCTCCATCCCGTGTGCTTGTCGCCCCAGGCGAGCCAAGGGCGTTGAACATGGGCGTGTCTGCGTTGGACGGGTGTGGCGCGGTGGTCGCGCTCTACTGCGGCCTGAACGTGCTGGCCACGCGTCCGATCGCCTGGTCGAACCGGGCGCGGCTTTCAAACGCGGTCATGTCGGCATCGGACAGCGCGGCGGTTCGCTCCAGGAAGCGACGCATGCTTGCGGCCATGCCAGGTGGCAGGGAAACCGCGCGGTCAGGCGTCAGTAGTTCCGAGAGGCGTACGACGTCCTTCAGGTGCTTTCGGATATTGGTCGAATCGATTTGCTCGCCAGCGTCGCGCCGATCGCTCAGCTCCATCCAGGCTTGCGCCTTGAGTGGAATCAGACGGTCCTGGTCGATCAACGGCACGCCACCAATCTCGGTGCGCCCCTCCAGCAAGAAGTGGTAAGCGTCGTCGTCGAGCAGGATGGCCGACAGGCTTTCGACCTCATCGGCGATCGGGATCGGTGTCAGGCCATTCGCCTCGCGCAGTGGATGAAAGAGGTCGGGCTGGCGGGCGAACAGCTCGAGCAGTTTGGGAAAGCCTTCCTGCGTTGGCTTGCCGAAGCGATAGAAGCAACGCTTGCCGTCACCCCGGTGGCGCACGGCGTATCCCCCCGCCTCGACGAAGCGCCAGAACTCGCTGACGAACTCCGCATCGATCGCCTCGACGACGAGAACGATGTCCAGATCTTTGGTGGCGCGGAACGCGAGACCGGCTTCCTCCATCACGGTGCTGGCCGCGCAGCCGCCGATGAGCACGTACTTATCGCGGTGCGGGGCGAACCACTCGGCGAACCGATCCAATCCTGGAATCACTGCCATAACTTCTCCTCCAGTTCCTTGAGGGCCAGTTCAATGCGTTCGTCCTTGCTATCGTCCAAGGTGAGGATGAGCGACAAAGGGTCCACCATTTGAGCGTCGGTCCCCAGGGTAGGCGGGTACGCCCAGATCTCGACCGCATCGCGTGCGTCCATCGCATCGTCGGACGCCATGACGTCGCGCGGAAGCGACGTCCATTCCGCCTGGCTAATGGCCCAGTCACGCCGGTGTGGGTGGCCCAACATGGTGGCCTCGGAAAGCGCGCTCAGGCCGGCGACGGTGAGACGATGCTCCACGTCCTGAATCGCCCCGGCGCGGGGATACTCCACGCGCACGATAGGGTTGCGCATGAGCGGTTTCGCCTGTTCCCAGGCCGCCTGTCGGTCATGGACCAGTGCGATGAGATTCGCGCGGTCCTGTTTCTTGGTTTGGATCAGCCCGGTCGCCTCCAACTCGCGAACCGCACGCGTTGCCGTGATGGGCGCATAGCCGAGTTCGCGGGCCACCTGCGACGCCTGCACGAAGTCCTTTCCCGAGTGGAGAATCATGGTGATGAGCAGCGCCTGGGCGGACGGCGACAGACCTGCCGTCGGCGCTGGCGCCGATGCAAACTTTTCGCGCAGGATCAGCCCGAGCGACGGAGCGTAGAACTGGCTGTCGGGAACGACGAACTCGATACCGGCATCCATCAGGCGTTGGCGCTGAGGCCCGCTGACGCGATCAATGGCGTAGAGGACACGGGGCCCCAGCGCCAGCAGCCGAAGGATCATCTTCTGGGTATCGACGACGCTGCGGACGGCGGTTGCCGCCGCGACGATGATGTCTTGGTCGGCCACCGGCAGAACGAACAGGTCAAACAGGTCGGTCAGGTAATGCGGCAACCCGCGCTGCCATTCGTCGGGAAGCGGGCGCGGGTACCCGACCAGCCCGGGAAGAACGGTCCGGAGATAGGTTTGGGTACGCCAGGCGAGCTGGGTCGTGGTGGCTGTCTTTACCATATGTCGACGACTTTACCATGGCTAATGGTAGAGTGTGCAATTAGATGGTAAATAGCTGATTTTTGAGTATAAGATTGAGATGTTGCGCGGCGCGTCGACCTCGCCAACGCCAGTCCCGCCAGATGGCCGGCAACATGCGACCCGACAAAATGGGGCGGGGGTAGTCGAGTCCCTCCGCCATTATTGGAATTAACTACCTTCGTCCCGTTTGCTATGAGGCACCAGGGGGTGCTCAATGAAGAACGCCATCGGTGTTGCAGTAGTGGCCTGCGTACTGGCCGGTCTGGCACAGGCAAGTCCAGGCGTGTCTGCTCGATCGCCTGTCTCATATCAGGCGCCTGCTTCATGGAAGCGGATAAGCGACGATGGCACGAGCACGCAAAGTGAGAGTGCCATGTTCGAAGTCACGGATGGTGTCAGTTCGAAAGACCCTCCCGTGGTGATGATCCGAACCTACAAGCAGCCCGCAGGGCTCCGAATGGACAACATCGATCTCGTTCAGGCGGCCAAGAAAATCACTCCTGGCGGCGTGCCCATCAGTTGTGCGGACGATGGGTCGAGTTGGCGAACGTGCATCTTTCTTGGCCACGTCGACGGCAGCAAAGTGATCGTGCTCTATCGCATTGGAGTGCAGGACGGCTACGTTGCGGAAGAGGCGTTCCTCTTTCCCTTGGCTGCTGCCGAGTCCGATGAGTTGGCACTGCTGACCGTCAACGGGCAGGAGGAGCAGCAGGGGCGGACAACGGGGGTCTATGCGCCACTCCACAGCACTTACAAGACGATCTCACTCTTCAACGAATTCACGAAGACGCTGAGCATCAACGGGCCGGCTCCGTTCAATGCCAAGGCCGTCATGGGCAGACCGCCAGAAGGAGCGCGCCCGACCGTTTATCGGTGGACGGGTAACCCAGCCAGCTCCAGCTCCCCTGGCGGCTGACAATTACGACGACGCGGGCCAATGCATAGCAGTCCGCTTTCGGCCCGGAGCGGACAGAAGCTCCCGCCGCAAACATTCGAGTTTCTCTTCGCGATGCAGACGATCCGACCAATATCACTCGATGAAGTAGCCGTCTTGGAGCGAGCACTCCAAGTCGGCTGTAGCCCTGGACCATCGGAAGCGGTTTTAGCGTCGATCACTGATATTCGGGTAACGGCTTCTTGCGAGTGCGGTTGCGCAACCGTTTGGTTCGGACCTAAGGGTGACGCGGCAAAGGGCGTCAGGGCCGCTGACGTATGCGGCACCTGGAGAGACCAAATCATTGGAGTGATCGTTTGGGTGGATGACGATCAAATCGTCGGACTTGAGTTGGTTGGGGCAGGTGCGGTTGGTTTGCCCGATCCTGCCTCCGTGCGCCCTTATGAAGAGTATTTCCGGGCACCTTTGGGCTAGGTGGATGCGTCCACCTCCGACCCGAAGCTGACATTTTGTCAGCCCCGAGCCCTCACGCTCGCCTGCGGTCACGCGGACATCCATCTCGCCCAACCCTGACAGACGATGACAACCCTGCTTGTTAGGGTCAGTCGGTCACTCGCGCTGTCTGCTTCAAGGCTTGGCGGGTGACCATGACTACCAAGTCATGAGGCGCGGGCCGTGAGTGCTAGAACACCCACGACCCGCTAACCATCACCAACTCTAAGGAAGTTGATCATGGCTACCCACGATCATACGGGACGTATTCGCTCGTCCGTTCCCCCTGACGACACCCTCACTCCTCCATCTGGCGACCCGCCATCCACGGCGGTGGCATGGCCCGAACCCCTGTGTCATGGCACGCGCGGTGACATCGTCCTGGCGGTGCTCGCCCTCACGCGCTTGCGTATCGACAGCGAGCAGTGCCGCCACTCACAGTCGCGCGGATTCCCCGGCAGACCGCTGCCATGGCCGCTTCCCGTGGCCGTCACGGCCAGCCTGGGCACGGCCATCTACTGCCTGCAGCAGTACGCCCGCCTGCTCGCTGACGAGCCTCGAGTGAACACCATACGCCTCCGATGATCGCCGCTAAGGCGCATCGGCCGTCATGGCGATGCGCCGCATTCGGGCGATCACCGACGAAGCTGCCAAGCATTCACTGACACGGAACGCTGTAAGCGCTTATCCGCTGCGCGGCCGTGTCCGACAGGGAGAAACCACCATGGAACTGATCCAGCTCACCCCGCATTCGGAAGTAGACCCCTCGCAACCCCTGCGAGCCCCTGGCGACATCCTGCTGCACGCCTACCTGATCCCGCACGCACTCAACCCCGCCCAACTGGCTCGACGCTCCGGCATCCCCTCCGATCACATCAAAGCCTTCATCGCCGACGCGCATCCCATCACTCCCAAGACCGCGCTGCGCCTTTCCCTCATCTTCGACACGACTGCCTTCTACTGGCTGGCACTTCAGGCGCGGTACGATCTGGAGAGGGCGAAGCCTGCGATCCGCGCCTATCGTCCGCTCGTTGATTAAGCGAGTTTGAAAGCAAAACGGGGTTGGTTCATTTCTCGCCGTCCGGAAAGTGAGCCTGACTCCGTTATTGTTGCAGAACGCTTCGAAAATAGATTCCGATTCAGTCTTAGGGTTCATGGCGAATCCTGCTTTTGGCTCGCGTTAGCATCGATCCCAAGTGCTTCGCGAAGGGTCGGTTGCTTCCCTGCAGAGTTCGCTTTTCGAAAGCTCGTCCAACGGTTGGCGAGCGCTTCAACTTTTTCTGCTAGAGCAGCCTTGGCGGCTTCCAGAATCGAAATACATTCAGACCGCTCAGAAGCAGACGAGAGGTCAGCAAATACTAGGTAGCCGTCTGGATCGCGTGTGCCACCCACGGGCCAAATGCTTACCTTAGGGTGCTCTCCAGATGTTAGCTTGGCTGAAGTAACAGGGCGCTCCGATACTATTAAGCGGAGCGGCTCCGATGAGTTGGACATCGTTCGCTCAAGCTCATCAATCCCGCGCTCAGTAAATGGCTTCGGTACGTCACCATATGCCGACAGGATGTCGTATGCCACAGCTTGGTCGTCGCTATCCCCATTGTTGATATAGACCAGAGATTCACTGTCTGATTTGTATTCCGCGTCTGTGAAGGAGAAGCCTTTGCCGTCGAATACCTCCTCCAGCATAATTTCGCATCGTGAATAAAAGCTGTGCTCAATCGCCCGCTTTTGTGCATCGCTGTTCAATGACTTTAGTACGGCTTCCATCTGGCGTTTGAAGGATTTTGTGAAGTCCGCATACAGGAGGCCTTCTACCTCGGCTGGCAATGACCTCACGTCCTCGATAACGATTGGGATGACGATGCATTCACCCTTCACCATTCGATCCGCAGCCTTGTTTAGCTCGAAAGCCAGCCACTTGGATGCAATTGCTGCCTGCGAAACGACTACCAGCACAGCTCTGGCCTGCGCGACGCCTTCGCTTACACGCTTGGCCAAAGGATCGCCAGGCAGAAGCTCCTTCTCATCCAACCATGTGAGAAAGCCATCTGCCTCTATGGCCTTTGCTAAGCGCCGCACGAAGGGTTTGTCCACAGACGAATGCGAAATGAACACTTTACCGTAGAGATGCTTTGTGACTGCCATATGCCCCCCAAGAAGGGAAAAACACGTTGACACATCCATTGGGACGGATTAAGTGCGAATCAAGGATCTCTTGTGCTATTGCCAGCGAACCCGGCAGAACCCGGGCGATCTCAGAGTGCACTTTTCAGAGCGCTTTTGCGCCGCCATAAAGGCTTAGCTTGTCCGTAGAGCCGGACCGGCCAAGATAGGCCGGCCCCGCAAAGATTCAGTTACGTTGAAAAGTGCACTCTGACCGGGGTTTTGCAGCTCTATTCTTGGTGGTTGGTCGTCTATTCGTTCGTAGTTTCAGGGCCTACAAAGGGCGAGTGTCCGAGATCGAAACATGCTCCGACGTTGCCAAGATATTCAACTGGATTGTCGGAGAATCCTGCGCGCCACTTTTCTATAGGCGCAGGTAATTTGTCGCGCCAGCGCGGCTGATTCGTAAAGTAACGGACCGTGCCATCATCCAGTGCTGCCGCCCAAAGCTCTCCGCTGTCCCCGTACACCACGATCGCTTCCATGATCGTATATAGCCCTGCCACTCCACCCGAAATGGCTGTTGAGGCTACGGGGTTAAAGATTCTCTCAACGTGTTGACCCACCAATCGATCGCGGAACAATTCCATGAATGATCCGACGACGTTGTACAAGCGTACGAGCTGCAGTTCGGTCACTGCACCTGAGGCAGTTAAAGATTCGGCATCGAGTTCATACTTGCCGCCGAAGTTCGCACGCATTCCACGGTAGTTAAGGCAGCTCCTCGTTTCAGTGACCTCCATGATGATCCTGTCGCCGTCGAACAATCGCTTGAGCCGAATCTCTCCAAAGTCGTCGCCCATGGAGTCAATGCGTGCATATGCGAGGTTTCTGCCAACCAGGCGCGCGTAAGCGGTGACGTCGCCCATGTGGCTGCCGTTTAGCGTCGTAATGCGAAACAGGAAACCTTCGGGCCCCACTTCACTGATCACTAATGTGCTGAAACCTGTTCGAGACTGTCGGCCTTTCCATGTTCCCCACCATACGGGGCTACTTGGGCCTTGATATGGAGCAAGATCGGCAAGCTGCGTTGAGAGCGCGGCTTTGAATGCGCTCTCAAGGCCCTTTCGGCAAATTCGTTTGTCCTCGTCGCTGGAGCCCTCCGGGAGGTGATAATTCAGTACTCGCCGACCTCGGAGGTCGAAAGGTAACGCTGCTGGGTTGCCGTATGCGGTGTTGACCACGAGCACTATCTTTTCCCAACCTAGCTCGCTTGCGGCGTAGCCGAGTTCCACGAGCACGTTTGGGTTGGTCACTGATCGACCGTTCTCGGTCTTGCCGACTATCGTCACATCGGCGACGAATAGGTCAGCCATCGCAATCTTGGCGAAAATGCTGTCAGCGATGTCTGGGCTACCTTGCAGACCTGCGGTGTCACGATCCATAACTGGTTCGAGCACTTCTTCATCGTCGCGCCCGATGGCTTTGATGGCGTCCTGAAGGCCTCGTTGAATGAAGCTTCGATTGAGTGAGCCAGGAACATCGGACTGCCAAGAGTAGAAAACTGTTCGATGCATGTGTCCCCCTGTACGATTTGATCGATCAGGGTAGATCGCGAGTACCGGGGTGCCAATAGCTTGGGCTGCCAGGGTCTTATTCCAGCTTGGCGGCCGGAGGGTCCGGCTGATCGTCAATACAGAGGCGTAGTGCAGGCGCGGAAATGGTGCCAGGGACAATTTGCATGGGCACGTTCTCGGGCAAACCGGACCGGCACCCGAAACGGCTTCATATCCCCGATCGCAGACAACAAAAAAGGCCCCATCTCTGGAGCCTTTCAAGTCCCGTCTTAACAACGGTTTATTCGGTGGTGGGCGATGCAAGGATCGAACTTGCGACACCTGCCGTGTGAAGGCAGTGCTCTACCGCTGAGCTAATCGCCCGCCGAGCGCGCAAATATACGAGGAGCGGCGGGGGAGGTCAAGCGCCGGACCTGAAAAAAGTCCCCGGGATGGCAGGCGATTGAAAGGTGGGCGAGTACAATATCCGGCTTTTCAGCTATTGGCCTGCCGTCCATGGACTTCCTGACCCACGAACTCAGCCACGTCCTCGAAGCCCTGCGCCGCTTCGAACTCACACCCTGGAAGATGGTGGGTCTGGCGGGCTCGATCATGTTCACCAGCCGCTGGTTTGTGCAGCTGTATTACACCCGCAAGCTGAAGCGGGTGGTGATGCCGCTGTCGTTCTGGTGGCTGTCGGTGGTGGGCAGCGCGCTGCTGCTGTCGTATTTCATCTTTGGCAAGAATGACTCGGTGGGCATTCTGTCCAACTTCTTCCCGGCGTTTGTGTCGATTTACAACCTCGTTGTGCATATGCGCGAGGTGAGGCGGCGGGATTTGGTGGAGAGTGAGGTTTGAGGAGCTGACGGGACGCCTGTGGGGAGCGCATTTGTGCGCGACGGCCGGGCGGAGCGGGTAGTGCGGTGCGGTGCTGTCGCGCACAAGTGCGCTCCCACAAGGGTGGGGTGAGTTGGTGGGTTGGGTTTTAGCGGATCGTCTGTGGGAGCGCACCTTGTGCGCGACAATCCTGCGGAGCGGTACATCGTGGCGTGGCAGTCGCGCACAGGGTGCGCTCCCACAGGTTGCTTTGCGCGGTGATTAGTCTGGGTCGTAGTCCAGGTTTGGCGCGAGCCAGCGTTCCGCTTCCTCGCGGGTCCAGCCTTTGCGCTTGGCGTAATCGTCGACTTGTTCGCGGGTGAGGCGGCCCACTACGAAGTATTGGCTGTCCGGGTGCGAGAAGTACCAGCCGGAGACGGCGGCGGTTGGGAACATGGCGTAGCTGTCGGTGAGTTCGATGCCGGTGTTGTTGGTGGCGTCGAGCAGCTTGAACAGCATGCCTTTCTCGGTGTGGTCCGGGCAGGCGGGATAGCCGGGGGCGGGGCGGATGCCGCTGTATTTCTCGTCGATGAGTGCGCTGTTGTCGAGCGATTCCTCGGGCATGTAGCCCCAGAATTCGCGGCGCACGCGCTCGTGCAGGCGTTCAGCGAACGCTTCGGCCAGGCGGTCGGCCAGGGCCTTCAGCAGGATGGCGGAATAGTCGTCGTGGGCGGCTTCGAAGCGGGCGACGTGCGCGTCGATGCCGATGCCAGAGGTGACGGCGAAGCCACCGAGCCAGTCCTGCTTCTTCGCGGATTTGGGGGCGATGAAGTCGGAGAGGCAGAAGTCGGGGCGTTCGGCGGGTTTTTCGGCTTGTTGGCGGAGGTGGTGGAGGGTGCGGTTGTCGCCATCCTCGCGTCGCAGCACGATGTCGTCACCGTTTGAGTAAGCCGGCCAGAAGCCGATCACGCCGCGCGCAGTCAGCCACTTCTCGGCGATCAGCTTGTCCAACATCGCCTGCGCGTCGTTGAACAGCTCGGTCGCCTGCTTGCCCACGACCTCATCGCTGAGAATGGCGGGATAACGTCCGGCCAGTTCCCAGGCGTTGAAGAACGGCGACCAGTCGATGTACCGGCGCAGTTCGGCCAGGTCGTAGTCGTTGAACACGGTGATGCCGGGCTGTTTGGGCTGCGGCGGTTCGTAGTTGGCCCAATCGGTGGTGTAGCGCTGCCCGCGTGCCTTTTCCAGCGAGACCAGCGACTTTGCGCTGCCGCGATTCTTGTGGCGCTCGCGCACTTCGGCGTATTCGGCCTGCACCTTGGCGATGAAGTTGTCGACCAGCTCCTTGCTCAACAGCGACTGCGCCACGCCCACGGCGCGGGAGGCATCCTTCACCCACACGGTGGGCGATTTGTAGTGCGGGTCGATCTTCAACGCGGTGTGCGCGCGTGAGGTGGTGGCGCCGCCGATCATCAGCGGGATGGTGAAATTCTGGCGCTGCATTTCACGCGCGACCTGGCTCATTTCCTCCAGCGACGGCGTGATCAGGCCCGACAGTCCGATGATGTCGGCGTTCTCGGCGATGGCGGTTTCCAGGATCTTCTGCGTGGGCACCATCACGCCCAGGTCGATCACATCGAAGTTGTTGCAGCGGAGCACCACGCCGACGATGTTCTTGCCGATGTCGTGCACATCGCCTTTGACGGTGGCCATCACGATCTTGCCGTTGGACTTGCCGGCGTCGCCGGTGCGTGCCTTCTCTTCCTCGATGTAGGGAATGAGATGGGCCACGGCTTTCTTCATCACGCGGGCGGATTTCACCACCTGCGGCAGGAACATCTTGCCGGCGCCGAACAGGTCGCCGACCACGTTCATGCCGTCCATCAGCGGACCTTCGATGACGTCGAGCGGGCGCGAGGTTTCCAGGCGCGCGGTTTCGGTGTCTTCGACCACGTATTGATCGATGCCGTGCACCAGCGCGTGGCTGAGGCGTTCGCGCACCGGCTTGTCGCGCCAGGCGAGGTTCTCGACGACGACTTCGCCCTTCTTCGCCTTGAACCTGTCGGCGATTTCCAGCAGGCGCTCGGTGGCGTCGGCCCGGCGATTGAGCACCACGTCTTCGACGCGCTCGCGCAGGTCCTCGGGCAGGTCGTCGTAGATCATCAACGCGCCGGCGTTGACGATGCCCATGTCCATGCCCGCCTTGATGGCGTGGTAGAGGAACACGGAGTGAATCGCTTCGCGCACCATGTTGTTGCCGCGGAACGAGAACGACACGTTCGATACGCCGCCCGACACATGCGAATGCGGAAAGCGGCGCTTCAACTCGCGCGTGGCTTCGATGAAGTCCACCGCGTAGTTGTTGTGTTCCTCGATGCCGGTGGCGATGGCGAAGATGTTCGGGTCGAAGATGATGTCTTCGGGTGGAAAATCGAGCCTGGTGGTGAGCAGCTCGTACGCACGCGAGCTGATCTCCACCTTGCGTTCGCAGGTGTCGGCCTGGCCTTGTTCGTCGAACGCCATCACCACCACGGCGGCGCCGTACTGCTGCACCTTGCGCGCGTGTTCGAGGAAGACTTCTTCGCCTTCCTTCATCGAGATGGAGTTGACGATGCCCTTGCCCTGCAGGCAGCGCAGGCCGGCTTCGATCACCGTCCACTTGGACGAGTCGACCATCACCGGCACGCGGGCGATGTCGGGCTCGGCGGCGATCAGGTTCAGATAGCGCGTCATCGCGGCTTCCGAATCGATCAGGCCTTCGTCCATGTTGACGTCGATGATCTGCGCGCCGTTGGCCACCTGCTGGCGCGCCACGTCGACGGCTTCCTCGTAGCGTTCTTCCTTGATCAGTTTGCGGAACTGCGCCGAGCCGGTGACGTTGGTGCGTTCGCCCACGTTGACGAACAGCAGGTCGGGCGTGATGACCAGCGGTTCAAGGCCGGAGAGTCGGGTGTAGCGAGGCATCATGCGTTGTCCTCCTCTCCCTGGCGGGGAGAGGATTGAGGTGAGGGGGTGGGGCTTGAAGCGAGGTGCGAAAGTGCGAGGGTGAGGCTAGGTTGCCCCCTCTCCCCAGCCCTCTCCCGCAAGGGGAGAGGGAGCATTTATGCGGCCTCCTGCGTGGCGGCAGGCAAGGCGCGTGGCGCGATGTTGCTTACCGCTTCCGCAATCGCCTTGATATGCGCCGGCGTGGTGCCGCAGCAGCCACCCACCATGTTGAGCAGGCCATCGCGGGCGAAACCGCCAATCACCGAGGCCATTTGTTCGGGCGTTTCGTCGTATTCGCCGAATGCGTTCGGCAGGCCGGCGTTCGGATGGGTGCTGACGAAACAGCTGGCGGTGTTGCTGAGCACTTGCACGTGCGGTCGCAGGTCGGCCGCGCCCAGTGCGCAGTTCAAGCCGACGGAGATCGGACGCGCATGCTGCACCGAGTAGTAGAACGCTTCAGCGGTCTGGCCCGAGAGCGTGCGGCCGGAGCGGTCGGTGATGGTGCCGGAGATCATCACCGGCAGGCGCGCACCGCGCTGGCGGAACAGCTCGCTGAGCGCGAACAGCGCCGCCTTGGCGTTGAGCGTGTCGAAGATGGTTTCGACCATGATCACGTCGGCGCCGCCATCGACCAGGCCGCTAGCCGACTCCACGTAGTTGGCCACCAGTTCTTCGAAGGTGACGTTGCGGAAGCCCGGATCGTTCACGTCCGGCGACAGCGAAGCGGTGCGGCTGGTGGGGCCGAGCACGCCGATCACGAAGCGCGGCTTGTCCGGCGTCTTCGCTTCCACGGTGTCGCAGGCGGCGCGCGCGAGGGCGGCGCCTTCGCGGTTCAACTCGTAGGCAAGATGTTCCAGGTGGTAATCCGCCTGGCTGATGCGGGTGGAGTTGAAGGTGTTGGTTTCGACCAGGTCGGCGCCGGCTTCGAGATAGGCCTCGTGCACGCCGCGGATGATCTCCGGCTTGGTCAACGTGAGCAGGTCGTTGTTGCCTTTCAGGTCGCAGCTGCCGGGATGATCGTGCGTGTGCGTGCTGTCGTGTCCTTCCACGAAGCGCTCGCCGCGGAACGCGGTCTCGTCCAGCGAGTGACCTTGCAGCATGGTGCCCATGCCGCCGTCGATGATCAGGATGCGTTCGCGCAGCAGCCGCTCCAACAGGGCGACGCGCTCGGGGTGTAACCAGGGCAGGGTGCTCATGACGGACTCCTCACTTCAAGGCTTGCGCGCGAGCAGGCTGATCACTTCGAAGTGAGGTGCCTTGCGTTCGCGGCTCAGCCGGGTACAGCTCATGGATTCGAGGCCGGCCTGCTTGGCGAAGCCGGTCAGTTCGTCGGAAGAAAAACCGAGATTGCGGTGATCGAACGGTTCCACCACGGTGCGGTGGTCGTGCTTGCCCAGCGTCACGGCCAGCAATCGTCCACCGCTGCGCAGCACGCGCGCGGCTTCGGCGACGGCCTTTGCGGGGTGTTCCGCATAGGTGAGGGCGTGCAGCATCAGCACAAGGTCGAAACGGCGATCGCCGAGTTCCAGCGCGTGCATATCGCCCTTGAGCACTTCCACGTTGCCGAAGGACTTGAGGCGTTGCGCGGCGGCTTCGGTCACGCGCTCGCTGCTGTCCACGCAGACGATGGAGTGTGCGTGCGGTGCCAGCAATTCGGCGGTGATGCCGTCGCCCGAGGCGATGTCCAGCACGTCGCCGGTTTCCAGCAGCTGCAGCAGCGAGCGCGCCAGGGTTTCCCAGGTACGGCCGGGGGAGTAGTGGCGTTCCATGTCGCCGGCGACGGTGTCGGCCCAGCCTTCTTCGCGGGCGCGCTCGGCCAGCACGCCCGGTAGGCGGGCGGCGTCTTCGCGCAGCAGGGCATCGTCGATGTTGTCGCGCAGGGACCTCAGCAGGACCTGCAGGTGCTCGTCGGTTTCGGCGTTGGCGCGGTAGTAGGCGGAGACGCCGGCGCGGCGGTCGCGCACCAGCTCGGCTTCCTTGAGCTTGGCCAGATGGGTGGACACGCGGGGCTGCGCCAGATGCAGGACCGCCGCCAGTTCCGCCACGGTCAGCTCCTCGCGTTCGAGCAGGGCGAGCAGGCGTACCCGGGTGGGGTCCGCCAGCAGGCGCAGCACGCTGGAGGCGGTAGCCAGGTCCATGGTTATCCTTATATCGCGATGCAAAGATACATAAGGCTAGAACTGGGGGGCCGGGGCGTCAAGTCGCGCTGTGGGCGACGGCCGCGGGGCGCGCTTTTTGTGGGAGCGCACTTGTGCGCGACGGCCGGGCGCGGAGGCAAGCCTCAGGCTCCGCGGTCGCGCGCAAGCGCAGCTCCCACAGGGGCAGCGCGGAAACTGGGCTTGCTGCACCTGCACAGGAGTCGCACGGCCGGCCGGGTTAAAATGGTGGGCTTCCCTGTCCCCCTTGGAGCCTTCCATGGATTTCCGCTTTACCGACGATCAGCTGTCCATCCAGGCCATCGCCCGCGACTTTGCGCAGAAGCGCATCGTGCCGGTCGCCGCCGAACTGGATGCCAAGGGTGAATTCCCGCTCGAGAACATCCGCGAGATGGGCCAGCTGGGCCTGATGGGCATCGAAGTGCCGACCGAGTACGGCGGTGCGGGCATGGACCCGGTGGCCTACGTGCTGGCGATGATCGAGATCGCCGCGGCCGATGCCGCCACTTCGACCATCATGTCGGTGAACAATTCGCTGTTCTGCAACGGCATCCTCAAGCACGGCACCGAGGAGCAGAAGCAGAAGTACGTGCGCGCCATCGCCCAGGGCGAGGCCATCGGCGCTTACGCGCTGACCGAGCCGCAGTCGGGTTCGGATGCTTCGGCCATGCACACCCGCGCCACCAAGAATGCCGACGGCAACTGGGTGATCAACGGCAAGAAGAGCTGGATCACCTCCGGCCCGGTGGCCCGCTACATCATCCTGTTCGCGATCACCACGCCGGGCATCGGCGCCAAGGGCGTTTCAGCTTTCATCGTCGACACACAGCTGCCGGGCTTCCACGCCGGCAAGAGCGAACCGAAGCTCGGCATCCGCGCCTCGGCCACCTGCGAAATCGAATTCACCGATTACGTGCTGCCCAAGGAAAACCTGCTGGGCGACGAAGGCAAGGGCTTCGCCATCGCGATGGGTGTGCTCGACGCCGGCCGTATCGGCATCGCTTCGCAGGCTGTGGGTATCGCCCGCGCTGCTTATGAAGCCACGCTGCAGTGGGTGCGCGACCGCAAGGCGTTCGGTACGCCGATCGGCACGTTCCAGATGACCCAGGCCAAGATCGCCGACATGAAGTGCAAGCTGGACGCAGCCACGCTGCTCACGCTGCGCGCCGCCTGGACCAAGGGCGAGACCGACAAGAACGGCGGCCGTTTCGGCACCGAGGCGTCCGTCGCCAAGCTCACCGCGTCGGAAGCGGCGATGTGGATTTCACACCAGGCCGTGCAGATCCACGGCGGCATGGGCTACTCCAAGGAAATGCCGCTGGAGCGTTATTTCCGCGATGCCAAGATCACCGAGATCTATGAGGGCACCAGTGAGATTCAGCGCATTGTGATTGCGCGTGCGGAGACGGGGTTGCGTTAAGCCCGGCAGGTAGTCCGCTTGGAAAAGCCCCCGGCCACCGCTGGGGGCTTTTTCTTTTCTGGGGGAGCTTTTCTGGGGGAGCTTTTGTGGGAGAGCTTTTGCGTGGGAGCTTTTGTGTGGGAGCGCACCCTGTGCGCGACGGCGTGGCGTCCGAGGAAACCTCGGGCCGTCGCGCACAGGGTTGGCCTCCACAGGGTTGGCTTGGTTGACGGCGAGCGGGGGATTTTCTTTTGTGGGAGCTGCACTTGTGCGCGACTGGGCCGTACCGGGGCACCTCAGTCGCGCACAAGTGCAGCTCCCACAAGGGTGGGGCAACCTGGTTGACGGGTGCAGGGCAATCGCAAATACTTGCGATCTCCAGGAGGTCCCCTCCCGCCAGGGATGGCGACTACTCCTCGCGTCGGTAACTGACTAGGCAGGGCTACCCCGGCCTCAGACGGGCCACCCCATTCGAAGGCGGCAGGCCCGGGAAATGGCGCCAGTGCGCGCATTCCCGAAGTGTCATCGAACCGCGGCACGATGGTTGCTTCACCGCAAGGTCCCAAGCCACCTGCCGCGAGCGCCCCATGTCCGACGTCGTTGAGAAGCTGGAAGAAGAAAGCATGGTCTACAAGACCTTGCTCGAGTCCACCAAGGCCATTCCCTGGCGCATCCAGTGGGACAGCCTCTCGTTCTCCTATATCGGCCCGCAGATCGAGCACCTGCTCGGCTGGGCGCCCGACAGCTGGGTCAGCGTGCAGGACTGGGCCGAACGCATCCATCCGGATGACCGCGACTGGGCGGTGAATTTCTGCGTGGCGCAGTCCAAGGCCGGCGTCGACCATGAAGCCGACTATCGCGCGCTGTGCAAGGACGGCAGCTACGTGTGGATCCGCGACGTGGTGCACGTGGTGCGCAAGGACGACGGCAGCGTGGATGCGCTGGTCGGCTTCATGTTCGACATCAGCGAGCGCAAGCGAACCGAGCAGCGCCTGATCGAGTTGCAGCGCGAACTGGAAGCGCTGTCGTTCAAGGACGGCCTCACCGGCATCGCCAACCGCCGACGTTTCGACAGCGTGTTCGAGGAAGACTGGGAGCAGGCGCGCCGCAGCGGCAAGCCGCTGTCGCTGCTGATGCTCGATATCGATTACTTCAAACAGTACAACGATCACTACGGTCACGTGCAGGGCGATTACACGCTCAAGCTGGTGGCCAAGGTGCTGGAGAAGGCGGTGCGCCGCTCGCACGATTTCCTCGCGCGATTCGGCGGCGAGGAGTTCGTGCTGGTGCTGCCCGATACCGATGCGGCGGCCGCGCGCGAAGTGGCCGAGCGCTGCCATGCCTTGATCGAGCAGGAGTGGATTCCGCACGAGCGCTCGATGGCGCGCAAGGCGCTGACCATGAGCATCGGCGTGGGCACGGTGGTGCCGATGCATGGCGACGAACGCCTGTCGTTCCTCGAACTGGTGGATCGTCGGCTGTACCAATCCAAGCAGCGCGGTCGCAACATGACGGTGACCAGCGACGACTGATGCTTCACGTGCGCACCGCGGACGACTCCGCGGTGCGCAGCGGCAGGATCAGATGCGCGGCCAGCAGGCCCAGCAAGCCGCCAAGCAACGTCTGCCAGATGCGTGCGCTCAGGAACATGATCGAGTGTTCGCCCGACGCGGCAAGCGTCACGATCAGAGTGAAGGCGAACGCGGAGCAGGCGATGTCGTAGCGCTCCGGCAACGCCATCGCGTAAACCACCATCGCCACCGCAGCCAACGCCCATATCAGCAGCGGCGCATGCTCGGCCAGCGGAAGACAGGCGAGGCCCAGCGGCACGCCGATCAGCGTGCCCACGATGCGCCGGCGCACGCGTTGCGCCGTACCCATGGCACTCCCAGCCACCACATAGGTACACGCCGTCACCGCCCATGCCGACTCGGGCAGGTGCAGCTGCGCGTTGAGCACCACCACGATCAGCGCGGCCACCGCTGCCTGCACGCCCATGATGAAGGGCGCGGACAGATGCCAGCGGCCGGAAATGTCCGCCGGTGAAAGCACCGCCAGTTCGGCAGGCCGCTCGGCGGGACCGGAGAGCAGTCGCGGCACCACCGAGGCCAGCGCCGCGATGCATCCCGCGATCAGGATTGCCGGCCACGCCGAGGCGTCGAGCCGCATGGTGTAGGCGAGCAATTGGCCGATGTAGATCTGCGAACCGACGCCCGCGCCGGTGACGCCATAGCGCTTGAGGTAGCTGGCCAGGAACGCCCCGCTGACCAGCGTGAACTCCGCGCCGTTCTCCGACAGCGGAGAAAGCAGGGGCGTCAACAGTGCCTGCGTCAACGCGCCCAGCGTGGCGGCCAGGCAGAGCAGGGCGAGATCGCGGCTGGATTCGAAACGCGTATGCCGCGCCTCGGAAACGCTTGCCCACAAGGCGATATTGGCCGCCAGCGAACCGACGGCGATGGCGCTGCCGAATGGGTGCGCGACGTCGTGCAAGGTGCCGATCGCCGCCGCCAGACCATAGGCGGTGACCAGCCGCAGCCCCTTGATGCGGCGATGCGTGCCGGGATCGAGTCGTTCAAGCCAGTCGAGGAGGGAGCGCATGCGGTCGGAGCGAAGGAGTGCGGATCGCCGGCATTATGGACGGCCCACGCGGTTGGCTTTTTCGGAAACGCAGGGTGGGGCGATTGGCCCATCGCGGACGATTGAGTGTGCGGCGCCCCGCTTTTTTGCTCGTCATTCCGGCGCAGGCCGGAATCCAGTTGCGATGCATTTGGTTGTCGCCGTAACAGCTAGTCGGCTGACCGTCGCGCTACTGCGAGGCTCACGAAAGAGTGAGTCATCGGTGTCTCGACAATCCCATGCATCGCAACTGGATTCCGGCCTGCGCCGGAATGACGAGGGAAAGAGCGGGGCCGCTTCTTCGGCGTTGCCGACGAACACAAAAAAAGCCCCGGTCTCGCGACCGGGGCTTCTTGTTTGACTGCCGGACGTTCCGGATTACGCGCCGCGGCGCGGATCCGAATCGAACGGCTGCATGGCGCTGCTCGGCGTGCCGCCGGTGCCGCCACCGCCTTGCGGCGGATGGTCATCCGAACCGCCGGTTGCGGAGCCACCATGGCCCGGGCGGATCGTGCGGGACGGCTCGTCCAGCTTGTCGCCCAGTGCACGGCGCACCGTCACGTAGAACACCGGGATCAACAGCAGACCCAGGAACGTGGCGAAGATCATGCCGCCGATCACGCCGGTACCGATGGCGTGACGCGAGTTCGCGCCGGCACCGGTGGAGATGAACAGCGGGAACACGCCGAGGATGAAGGCCATCGAGGTCATCAGGATCGGGCGCAGTCGCTGGCGGGATGCCGTGACGATGGCGTCGAACAGCGAGCGGCCGTGCTGCTGTTCTTCCACCGCGAATTCCACGATCAGGATCGCGTTCTTCGCCGCCAGGCCGATCACCGTGATCATGCCGATCTTGAAGTACATGTCGTTCGGCAAGCCGCGCAACATCGAGAACACGACCGTACCCAGCAGACCCAGCGGCACCACCAGCAGCACGGCGACCGGGATCGACCAGCTCTCGTACAGCGCGGCAAGGCACAGGAACACGATCAGGATCGACAGCGCCAGCAGCAGCGTGGCCGAGTTGCCGGCCAGGATTTCCTGGTACGACTGACCCGTCCAGTCCGCGCCGAAGCCCTTGGGCAGATCCTTGTCGACGATCTCCTGCAGCGCGTTCATGGCCTGGCCGGTGGAATAACCCGGACCTTCGTTACCCACGATTTCCACCGCGGCGTAGCCGTTGTAGCGGGTCAGCGCGGGCGAACCCATGTCCCACTTCGTCTTCACCACCGACGCGATGGGAATCATGTTGTACGGGTTGACCGTGGTCGCATACGTCGAGTTCGACGCGTTGCTGGTGCCATTGGTACCCGGCGTGGCCAGCGTGCTGGGCGAATAGATGTGCTGCAGCGCATCCGGGCCCATGCGGTAGGCCTGGTCGGCCTGCAGGTACACGCGCTTCACGCGACCGCCATAGACGAAGTCGTTGACGTAGATCGGCGCCAGCGTCAGCTGGATGGCCGTGTACACATCG
Source organism: Dyella kyungheensis (assembly GCF_049913195.1). Taxonomy (GTDB): domain Bacteria; phylum Pseudomonadota; class Gammaproteobacteria; order Xanthomonadales; family Rhodanobacteraceae; genus Dyella; species Dyella kyungheensis. The sequence continues at coordinate 1,623,582 of NZ_CP183983.1, forward strand.
GTCACCGACAAGCCCATCGACTGCGCCTGCACGCGGTCCACCGTCATGTCCCACTGCGGGGCGTCGGGTAGCGAGTTCGGGCGTACGCCCGTCAGCGCCTTGTTGCCCTGGGCCTTGCCGACCGTGGTCATCATGGCCTGCATCAATTCGCCATGCGTCTGGCCGGCGCGAGCCTGCAGGTACATGTCGATGCCGCCGAACTGGCTGAGGCCGCGGATGGTCGGCAGGTTGACCACGAAGATCTGCGCGTCGCGGATGCTGTGGAACACGCCGTTGAGCTTCATGATCAGCTCGTCGGCGGTGATCGCTCGCTTGTCCCAGTCGGTGAGCTTGATGAAGGCCATGCCGGTGCTTTCGCTCTGGCCGATGAAGCTGAAGCCGCTGATCTGGTACATGCCAATGACGTCGTCATTGAACGGACTCTTCTTCAGCGTGTCGCGCATTTCGGCCATCACCGCCTGCGTGCGTTGCAGGGTGGCACCCGGCGGCAGGTTGACGATGGCCAGCGCGAAGCCCTGGTCTTCGCTCGGCACGAAGCTGGTGGGCAGGCGCGTGTAGAGGAAGCCGGCAAGCACCGCCACCAGCGCGAACACGATCATCCAGCGCGGCGCATGACGCGTGGCGCTGCCGATGTGGCCGCTGTAGGTGTGGGTGACCTTGTCGAACAGCTGGTTGAACTTGCGGTAGATGATGTTCTTCTTGTGCTCGTGCTCCGGCTTGAGCAGCGTTGCGCACAGCGCCGGCGTGAACGAGAGCGCGAGGAACGCGGAGAAGCCCATCGACACCGCGATGGTCAGCGCGAACTGCTTGTAGATCACGCCCGAGGCACCCGGCTGCAGCGCGGACGGCACGAACACCGCGGCCAGCACCACCGTGATTGCCACCACGGCACCGGTGATCTGGCCCATCGCCTTGCGCGTCGCTTCCTTCGGCGACAGATGCTCCTCGGACATGATGCGTTCGACGTTCTCGATCACCACGATCGCGTCGTCCACCACGATACCGATGGCCAGCACCATGCCGAACAAGGTCAGCTGGTTGATGGTGAAGCCAAGCGCCACCAGGCCGATGAAGGTACCCAGCAGAGCCACCGGGATCACCAGGGTGGGGATCACCGTGGCGCGGAAGTTCTGCAGGAAGATCAGCATCACCAGGAACACCAGGATGATGGCTTCGATCAGCGTGTGCACCACTTCCTTGATCGAGATCTTGACGAAGGGGGTGGTGTCGTACGGGGCAAACCAGGTGACGCCTTCGGGGAAGTCCTTCGAAAGCTCATTCATCTTCGCCTTGACGGCGTCGGCCACGTCCAGCGCGTTGGCGCCGGGCAGCAGCTGCACACCCAGGCCGCCCACTTGCTGGCCGTTCCAGGTGGCGCCCAGGCCGTAGGTCTGCGGACCGAAGTCGATGCGGGCCACGTCGCTGAGCTTCACCACCGTGCCGTCGCTGTTGGCGCGCAGGATGATGTTGCCGAACTCCTGCGGCGAGGAGAACCGGCCTTCCGCCGAGACCGTGGCGGTGAACGCCTGGTCCTTCGGCGACGGATCGGCACCGAGCGAACCGGCGGCGAACTGCACGTTCTGCGCGGAGATGGCCGAATACACCGAGCTGGCCGACAAGCCATAACCCTGCAGCTTGTCCGGGTTCAACCAGATGCGCACGCCGTATTCCGAACCGATCAGGCGCGTGTTGCCCACGCCCGGAATACGGCCGACCTGGTCCGCCACCTGCGACGCGATCACGTCGGCCAGGCGGTTGCCGTCGATGTCCGGATTGGTGGACACCAGCGACACGAACATCAGGAAGTCCGGGTTGCTCTTGGCCACCACCACGCCCTGCTGGGTTACGGCGGAGGGCAGGCGCGGCTGGGCCAGCTGCACCTTGTTCTGCACCTGCACCTGGGCGATGTCCGGATCGGTGCCGGTTTCAAAGCTCAGCGTGATCGAGCTGGTGCCGTTGGAGTTGGAGGAGGAGCTGAAGTACAGCAGGTGGTCGATACCGGTGAGTTGCTGCTCGATCACCTGGGTGACGTTCTTCTCCATGGTGTCGGCGTTGGCGCCCGGATACGTCGCGGACACCACCACCTGGGGAGGTGCGATGTTGGGATACGACTCGATACCCATGTTCAACACGGAGATGGTGCCAACCAGGGTAATCAGGATGGCCACCACCCACGCGAAGATGGGACGGTCAATAAAGAAACTCGGCATGTCGGTCGACTCCCTTTATTGCTTGCCGCCAGCAGCGTGACCCGCCGCTGCCGGTGGCCCCTGCTCGCCGGGCTTCTTGTTCGGATCGTACGGCGCTGCCTTGGCCGGCTTGCCGGGCTGCACGGTCTGCAGGCCGGAGACGATCACCTGGTCGCCGTTGGCCAGACCCTGGGTGACGATCCAGTTCGGACCGGCCAGGTTGTCGGCGGAGACGTTCTTGCGGGCGACGTTGCCGTCCTGGCCCACCACCAGTGCGTAGGCACCGACCACGTCGCGCTGGATGGCCGCCTGCGGCACCAGGAACACGTTGTGCAGCTCGCCGAGGTTGGCGGTAATGGTGATGTAGGTGCCCGGCAGCAGGCGGCGCTGCGGGTTGGGCAGCAGGGCGCGCAGGTTGATCGAGCCGGTGGTCGGATCGACGGTGGCGCCGGAGAAGTCCAGCGTGCCGTCCTGGTCGTACTTGCTGCCGTCGGGCAGGGTGACCTTCACCGTGGTCTTGCCCTGGTCGCTCAGCGAGACGTTGCCGGCGGCCTGGGCGGCGCGCAGGCGATCGAGATCGGCCGCGCTGACGGTGAAGTTCACGTACAGCGGATCGAGCTGGTCGACCGTGGTGAGCAGGGTCGAGTTGGAGCCGGTGTCCGCCGTGCTGGCACCGACGATGGCGCCTTCGGTGACCTGCTGCTGGCCGGCGCGGCCGTCGATGGGCGACACCACCCGGGTGAAGCCGAGATTGATCTTGGCGTTCTCCACGGCGGCCTGGGCCTGCTTCACCGCGGCGGCGCCGGAGCGCTCGTTGGCTTCGGCGGTGTCCAGGTCGGACTGCGAGATGTAATTGTCAGGACGCAGCTTGCGGAAGCGCTCGGCGGCGGCGTGATAGTTGAAGTAGGTGGCCTGGGCCGAGGCCAGGTTGGCCTGGCTGGAGTTCAACGAGGCCTGGTACACGGCCGGATCGATCTCGAACAGCACCTGGCCTTGCTTGACGTCGGTGCCTTCCTGGTAGACGCGCTTGAGCAGCACGCCCGAGACGCGGGCGCGGACATCGGCGCTGCGGAAGGCCGATACGCGGCCCACAAGGTCCTTGGCGAGCGGCGTGCTCTGGGTCTGCGCCTTGACCACGCCGACTTCCGGCGGTGGCATCTGGGGCGGACCTTGTTCCTTGCCTTTGCCACAGGCGGCCAGTGAGAGCAGGCCAAGGCACAGCAGAGGTGTGCGCAGTGACGTGGACTTCATGTGGGCTCCATTCTTCTTAATGTGGTCGGGGGATGCAGCGCGCCGACGCCTCTCCGGGCGCCGACAAATAGGTTCTTGCGACGAATACACGGCGACCCCGCGTATCCGACGGCTCCCGATGAGGGGAACCAGGACAGGCGGGGCCGGAAAGCCGCGGCTCGTTCAGGCAAGCGAGCTTGGACTATACCGTACAGTTTACAATTTGTAGAGTCACCCCTGACACGCCGGTTGAGCCCCCAGAGCCGTTCCCGCGCATTCGTATGCTCTATCGAGCAGGGTTGCTGTACCCCTCAAGCAGATCGTGGGTACTAATTTTGGCTGAATTCCGTGAAGGTAGGGTGTCGGCCTCTGTAACGCTGGGAAAAGGCCATGAGGGGATGGTGCCAGCGGGCGCTGGGGAGCGCCCGTGCCGATGGTCCGGTTGCACCTTCGGTGCACTTACTTACAACAACCTGGCCGATAACCCTGCAAGCCTCCTATGGTGTGCCTACGCTCCATCGATCCGTTGCGGCGGCGATTTTATCTGCTGCGCTGCAACGTTTTGAATGCGTCGTTGCGGCCACGTACGGTCAGGTATCGCTGAGCGGGCGCATCCTCGGCGCAGTGCTTGCAACGCGGGCAACACACGAGCCCGACAAGTTTTTCCTCCGCGCATGCACGTGCGCGGATGCTGCCAACGGTCACGCAACCGTCGCGAAAACGACTGAAGCTCCGTTTGCTGCACGGGCGTCATGACCTGCCGCAAGCTGAAGTGCGCCTTTCGCAAAGGTGGATTAGGCCTCGTGCGAGGCGTATTCTTTTGAGGCTTTTTGGAGCCTGTTCTCGATCTCCGCATGACCCGTGCCGGAATTTGTTTGCCCGCCAGACAAGGAAGAACGAGGGCGTGTATGTCGATACACAACCGAGTGATGACGATGGATGGTGGGCAAACAAATCCGGCCCGGAGGGTTGCTCACCTGCGCCCGCTAGCGAGTGCCGTGCGGCTTGACCTGACAGCCAGTCAGGCGCTTCGCCACACGGCACTCGCTAGCGGGCGCAGGTGAGCAACACGGGTTATGCGGAGATCGAGAACAGGCTCCCGGCCTCATTCCGTCTCCCCAACACAGTAGATGCCATGAACGCGATTCGTGCGGCTAGCAACAGCTCGTTCCCCACTGTTGTTCTCGAAGAACTGAAGCAAAGCGGATTTCCTACCGGGCGCCTTGAAGAGGCGCAATTTTTTATCGGCGCTTTCTTCGCGCGCATCGCCGATGGCGATCTCGAACTCCATACCGCCCGCGAGTGGGCCGTGCTGATCGCCGACCTGCTCGAGTTCATGCAGCAGCGCCAGCCGGGCCGCGCCTCGGTGCGCGTGGCCAACCCGGCCACCGGCCATGCCGGCCGCAGTTACATCCAGGTCGTCACCGACGACATGCCGTTCCTGGTCGACACGGTCACCATGGTCGCGGCCGAACAGTTGCAGATCCACGCCGTGATCCACCCGGTGGTGGAGGTGGCGCGCGATGCCTCCGGCAAGCTGCTGAAGATCGGCGCCGCCGACGGCCAGAGCGAATCGGTGATGCACTTCGAAGTGGACCGCGTGGCCGACGACGAAGAACTGGCCAAGCTCAAGGCGAAACTGGAAGGCGCGCTGGAAGACGTGCGCGTGGTGGTTGCCGACTGGAAGAAGATGCGCGACCAGGCGCTGGCCACCGCCGACGACCTGCCGTCGCGCCAGCTGCCGCTGGACCCCGCCGCCGTCAAGGAAGCATCCGAATTCCTGCGCTGGCTGGCCGACGACAACTTCACCTTCCTCGGTTACCGCGAATACGAAGTGACCGAAGCCGACGGCGAGGAAGTGCTGCGCGCCAACGAAAGCTCGGGCATGGGCATCCTGCACAAGAGCGAGCGCTCGCTGGCGCCGCGCTCCTTGCGTTCGCTGGTGGCCAGCGACCTGCCGCAGTCCGGTTCCACCGACGCCATCATCCTGACCAAGACCAACGCACGCTCGCACGCGCACCGTCCGGGTTACATGGATTACGTGGGCGTGCTCAAGTTCGACGCCAACGGCAAGCCGGTGGCCGAGCAGCGCTTCCTCGGCCTGTTCTCGTCCAACGCGTATATGGCGCGTCCGCAGGACGTGCCGCTGGTGCGCCAGAAGTTCGAATACGCGATGGAGCATTCCGGCCTCAAGCGCGATTCGCACTCGGGCAAGGCGCTGCGCCACATCCTGGAAACGCTGCCGCGCGACGAGCTGTTCCAGAGCAGCGACGAAGAGCTCTACAACACCGCCATGGGCACGCTGGAGCTGCGCCAGCGCGCACGCACGCGCCTGTTCGTGCGCCGCGACCGCTACGGCCGCTTCGTCACCTGCATCGTCTACGTGCCGCGCGACCGCTTCAACACCACCGTGCGCGAACGCATCGAAGCGCTGCTGAAGGATTCGATGCGCGGCGAAAGCCTCGACTCCTCCGTACTGATGGGCGAAGCCGCACTGGTGCGCCTGCACGTGGTGGTGCGTCCGAAGATCGGCGACCAGGTGCATTACGACGTGGCCGAGCTGGAGAAGGGCGTGGCCACCATCGTGCGCAACTGGCACGACGACGTGCGCGACGAACTCGTGCGCACGCTGGGCGACCACGATGGCGTGGTCCTTGCCAACCGCTACGCCAAGGCGCTGCCCGCCGGCTACGTGGAAGACGTTTCGCCGGCCACCGCCGCCGAGGACGTGCACCAGCTGTCGCTGCTCAAGGGCGACGACGCGGTGCGCATGTCGTTCTATCACCCGGCCTCGCGCCCGGAAGAACTGCGCTTCAAGATCTACCGCAGCGGCGGCGACATCGCGCTGTCCGAAGTGCTGCCGCAGCTGGAGAACCTGGGCCTGCGCGTGCTCACCGAGCACCTGTACGACATCCATGTCGGCGACAGCATGCTGTACATCCAGGACTTCGAAGTGCAGACCGCCGGCAGCCTCGCTTTCAGCGTGGAGCAGGTGGACCAGTTGTTCGAGGACGCCTTCGAGCAGATCTGGCGCGGCAACGCCGAGAACGACGGCTTCAACCGCCTCGTGCTGGGCGCCAAGCTGAGCTGGCGCCAGATCGCCATGCTGCGCGGCTACTGCAAGTACCTGTTGCAGACCGGCGTGGCGTTCTCGCAGAGCTACATGGAAGACGCCTTCAACCGCTATCCGGCGATTGCCGGCCTGCTGGTGGAACTGTTCCTGGCCAAGTTCGATCCGCATCGCGAGTCGCTGTCGACGGATGAACTCAAGCGCGCCGGCGAGCTGTTGCGCGGCGAAATGCAGGTGTTGATCCCCGAGGCGCTGCGCCATGCGCATCCGGCGCTCATCGACGGCCTGGTGGCCTCGCTGTCCAAGCCGCGCGGCGAGCAGCTGGCGCTGATCGAAGAGACCATCGGCACGCTGCTGGAAACCGTCTCGAGCCTCGACGACGACCGCATCCTGCGCAGCTTCATGGCGCTGATCCGCGGCACGCTGCGCACCAGCTTCTTCCAGCGCTGGAACGACCAATACCGCAGCTACATCAGCTTCAAGTTCGACTCGCATCGCGTGCCGGACCTGCCCAAGCCAGTGCCGTACCGCGAGATCTTCGTCAGCGCGCCGCGCGTGGAAGGCATCCATCTGCGCTTCGGCTCGGTGGCGCGCGGTGGCCTGCGCTGGTCGGATCGCCGCGAAGACTTCCGCACCGAAGTGCTGGGCCTGGTGAAGGCGCAGATGGTGAAGAACACCGTGATCGTGCCGGTCGGCTCGAAGGGCGGCTTCTTCGTCAAGCGTCCGCCGGTCAACGGCGACCGCGACGCGCAGCTGGCCGAGGGCATCGCGTGCTACCGCATGTTCATCAGCGGCCTGCTGGACATCACCGACAACCTGATCGAAGGCAAGGTGGTGCCGCCGCACGACGTGGTGCGCCACGACAACGACGATCCCTACCTGGTGGTGGCGGCCGACAAGGGCACCGCGACGTTCTCCGATATCGCCAACGCCATTTCGGTGGAACACGGCTTCTGGCTGGGCGATGCGTTCGCTTCGGGCGGCTCGAACGGTTACGACCACAAGGGCATGGGCATCACCGCCAAGGGCGCGTGGGAGTCGGTCAAGCGCCACTTCCGTGCGCTGGGTCGTGACAGCCAGTCGCAGGACTTCACCTGCGCGGGCGTCGGCGACATGTCAGGCGACGTGTTCGGCAACGGCATGTTGTTGTCGCGCCATATCAAGCTGGTGGCGGCGTTCGATCATCGCCATGTCTTCCTCGATCCGAGCCCGGATGTCGAGCGTTCGTTCGCCGAGCGCGAGCGCATGTTCAAGCTGCCGCGTTCGAGCTGGGACGATTACAACAAGTCGCTGATTTCCGCGGGCGGCGGCGTGTATCCGCGTACGCTCAAGTCGATCCCGATTTCGCCGGAAGTGCGTGCGGTGCTCGGCCTCAAGCCGGACGTGACGCAGCTGGCGCCGAACGATCTGCTCAGCGCCATCCTCAAGGCACCGGTGGACCTGCTGTGGAACGGCGGCATCGGCACCTACGTGAAGTCCAGCGCCGAAACGCATGCCGACGTGGGCGACCGCGCCAACAACGCGCTGCGCGTGAACGGCGTGGAGCTGCGCTGCAAGGTGGTGGGCGAGGGCGGCAACCTGGGCTTCACCCAGAAGGGCCGCATCGAAGCCGCCCAGCACGGCGTGCTGCTCAATACCGACTTCATCGACAACTCGGCCGGCGTGGACACCTCCGACCATGAGGTGAACATCAAGATCCTGCTGGGCGATGCCGTGCAGCGCGGTGAGATGACCACGGAGCAGCGCAATACGCTGTTGGCCAGCATGACCGACGAAGTGGGCCAGCTGGTGCTGTGGGACAACTACCGCCAGAACCAGGCCATCACCTTGATGGAGCATCAGTCGGCGCATCGCATCGGCTCGATGGCGCACTTCATCCGCCAGCTGGAGTCCGAAGGCCTGCTCGATCGCCAGGTGGAGAACCTGCCGAGCGAAGCGGAGCTGGCCGAGCGCAAGACGCGCGGCATGGGCATGACGCGTCCGGAACTGTCGGTGCTGCTGTCGTACGACAAGATCAAGCTGTACCAGCAGCTGCTCGATTCGGACGTGCCGGAAGACGCCTACCTGTCCAAGGAACTGGTGCGCTACTTCCCCGAGCCGCTGCACGCCAAGTACGCCGAGCACATGCAGCGCCATCGCCTGAAGCGCGACATCATCGCCACGGCCGTGACCAACTCGACCATCAACCGCATGGGCGCCACCTTCATGATGCGCATGCAGGAGGACACCGGTCAGGGTCCGGCAGCCATCGCCAAGGCGTATACGGCGGCACGCGAGATTCTCGATGCGCGCGAGCTGTGGGCGCAGATCGAGGCGCTGGACGGCAAGGTGGCGGAGAACACCCAGATCGATGCGATCCTGCAGATCTGGTCGCTGCTGCGTCACACCACGCGGTGGTTGCTGAACCGTCCGGGCGGCACGCTGGACATCAATGCCAACGTGGAGCGCTACCAGACCGGCGTGACCGAGCTGCGCGCCGCGCTGCCGATGGCCCTCACCGAAACCGGCAAGCAGGACTTCGCCACCAGCCAGGAGAAGTGGGAAGGCCTCGGCATGCCGGGCGAACTCGCCCTGCGCATGGCGCGACTGCCGGAGATGCGCGCCATGCTCGACATCGTCGAGGTGGCCACGCAGGGCGGTCAGCCGATCGCCAAGGTGGCGGGTGTGTTCTACGAACTGGGCCAGGCGCTGGACCTGGAATGGCTGCGCAGCCAGATCGAGGCGCTGCCGGTGGAAGGTGCCTGGCACGCTCAGGCACGCGGTTCGCTGCTGGACGAGCTCAACCACCAGCATCGCGCGCTGGCCCTGCAGGTGCTGTCGATGAACGGCGGCTCCAAGGACGTCTCGCCGGTGCAGGCGTGGCTGCAGCGTGACGACGCCACGCTCAAGTACACCCGCAACATGCTGGCGGAAATCCTCACCCAGAACGCGGACTACCCGATCGCCTCGGTCGCGGTGCGCCGCCTGGCACAGCTGGCGCAGGTGCCGGTGAACCAGTAAGGGCTCCAGGGCTGCCCGGTTGGGCCGGGCAGCCTTGAGTGTTCAACGCCTTCTAATCGTTAGTAATCCCTCACCGTCATTCCGGCGCAGGCCGGAATCCAGTAGCCGCTGTTGGCGGTTTTCGCGAAGCGAACAAGAGCGTGTCGGCTGTCGCGACAATCCCATGCTTCGCTACTGGATTCCGGCCTGCGCCGGAATGACGGTGAGGGGCGAGAGGCTGCGAAAGCTGAAAGAGCAGGGCGCAAACCGGCAACGGTCTTGCGCCCTTCGTCCATCTACGCTCAACTGGCAGCCTCGCCAGCCATTGTTGCCCGACCCTATGCGCTTTGCCTTCGTCGCCAGCGAAACCAATGTCGCCCAGCAGGCTCGGCGCAAACTCATCGACCGTTATGGCGATGCAGAGCCGGAAGCGTCGGATGTGATCGTGGCGCTGGGCGGCGACGGCTTCATGCTGCGCACGCTGCATGCCTACCGTGCGTTGCCGGCGCCGGTCTACGGCATGAAGCTGGGCCGCGTCGGCTTCCTGATGAACAAGCATCGCATCGACGAGCTGGAAGAGCGCATTTCACGCGCGCATGCCGCGGTGCTCTATCCGCTGGACATGCGCACCATCGATATCAACGGCGACGTGCATCACGCGCTGGCGTTCAACGAAGTGTCCCTGCTGCGCCAGAGCAACCAGGCGGCGCATCTCGAAGTGAAGCTCAACGACATCGTGAAGCTGCAGAACCTGGTCTGCGACGGCATCCTGGTGTCGACGCCGGCGGGTTCGACGGCCTACAACCTCTCCGCGCATGGACCGATCCTGCCGCTGGACGCCAATGTGCTGGCGCTCACCCCGATCAGCCCGTTCCGGCCGCGTCGCTGGCGCGGCGCGATCCTGCCGCATCGCACGCTGGTGACGATGCGCGTGCTCGATCCCGGCAAGCGCCCGGTCAGCGCTACCGCCGATTACCACGAGGTGCGCGATATCCGCGAAGTGGAAATCCGCCAGTCGGAGGGGCAGGGCGTGCGCCTGTTGTTCGATCCGGAGCACAACCTGGAGCAGCGCATCCTGGACGAGCAGTTCGCGCCGGATTGAAGGCATTCCCGCCACGCCTCTTTTGCTAGATTGAGCACCATGACCCGCCCCACGCCCGATGCTCACGATCCCACCGCCGCAGGCGACAACCGCCTGGTGGTGGCCATTTCCTCGCGCGCCCTGTTCGACCTGGGCGACAGCCACGAGTTGTTCGAGCATCAGGGCCTGGATGCCTATCGCGCGTTCCAGATCGAGCACGAGAACGAGCTGCTCAAGCCCGGCGTGGCGTTTCCGCTGGTGCAGAAGCTGCTGGGCTTGAACAAGCTGGCGGGCGATGTGCCGCCGGTCGAGGTGATCCTGCTGTCGCGCAACTCGGGCGACACGGGTTTGCGCATCTTCAATGCGATCCAGCACTACGGGCTGGAGATCAGCCGCGCCGCCTTTACCAGCGGTGCGCCTACCTCCGACTACATCGCGCCGTTCAAGGCCGACCTGTTCCTCTCCGCCAACGCTGAAGACGTAGGCCGCGCCCTGGCTGCGGGCGTCGCGGCGGCGACCATTCTTCCGTCGGTTGCACCGCCGCGTGCCACCGAACAACTGCGCATCGCTTTCGACGGCGACGCGGTGATCTTCGGCGACGAAGGCGAACGGGTATCGCGCGAAGAAGGGCTGGAAGCGTTCCACCGCAGTGAGCACAAGCTTGCGAACGAACCGCTGTCGGTAGGGCCGTTCCGTGGCTTCCTCACCGCCGTGCATCGCCTGCAGGCTGCCTTCCCGGCGGAAGATTCACCCATTCGCACCGCGTTGGTCACCGCGCGCTCCGCGCCGGCGCACAAGCGGGTGATCCTCACGCTGCGCCGCTGGGGCGTGCGTATCGACGAAGCCTTGTTCCTCGGCGGTCGCGACAAGGGGCCGTTCCTGGATGCGTTCGGCGCGGACATCTTCTTCGACGATTCACCGGCGAACGTGGAATCGGCGCGCAAGCATGTGGCGACAGGGCATGTGCCGCATGGAGTGAGCAACCGCTAGTTGCCTTACCCGCTGGGAATGCCCCCACAGAGTTCGGTGGCTATCGGTGGCTCGGGTTTACGGAACCGAATGCCCCTTGCTCGCCGTCCATATCGCATACCAGTCTTCGGCATCGAGCTGCACATCCAGTGCCGCAACCGCTTCGCGCAGTCCGTCGATACGGCCGGTGCCGGTGATGACGTGCGGACGCGAGGGATGGCGCAGTGCCCACGCAAACGCCAGCGTGGTGAGGCTGATGCCGTAACGCTCCGCAATGGCCGTCATCTCGGTGCGCACGCGTGCGGCCTGTTCGTCGTCGCCGGTAAACAGGCGGCCACCGCCCAGCGGCGACCAGATCATCGGGCGCAGGCCCAGTTGCTGCGCCTGGTCCAGCGTGCCGTCGTCCAGCGCATCCATCTGCAACGGCGACAGTTCGATCTGGTTGGTGATCAGCGGGTGATGCTGGTGCAGCAGGGCGAATTGGCTGGTGGTGTGATTGGAGACGCCCCAGTGCGCCACCTTGCCTTCGCGCGTGAGCGTGGCGAAGGTGTCGGCCAGCGCGGCGGCATCCATCAAATAGTCGGGGCGGTGGATCAGCACCAGATCCAACTGCTCGGTGTGCAGATTGCGCAGCGACTGCTCGACTTGCGTGCGCACGTAAGCGGCCGAGGTGTCGTAGAAGTTGATGCGGTAGGGACGCTGCGCCGAGCGCAGGCGGATGCCGCACTTGGTCACCAACTGCATGCGTTGCCGCAACGCAGGCGCCGCCTTCAGCGCTTCGCCGAATTGCGCTTCCGCCTGGTAATCGCCGTAGATATCGGCGTGGTCGAACGAGGTGATGCCCAGCTCCAGCGCCTGCTCGATCCAGCGCACACGTTCCTGCACGCTGAGCTGCCAGCCGACGATGCGCCAGAGGCCGGCGACGATGGGGGAGAGAGTCGGGTGCGGTGATGTCGGCATGGGCGTGATCATGGGGGGATTCAAAGACAGGCAGTTTGCCAAGCGGCGCACACAATCGCCAGCGAGTTGCCGGGGACCATGACCTGCCGCCGGTTGGGCGGCTCATGGAGGATAGCTATGAAGCTCAGCAATCGCTTCTTCGTGCGGGTGTTTGCACTCGCGGCTATGACGGGCGTGGGTGCCAGCGCATTGGCGGCATCCGCGTCCATCGGTGGATTGTGCACGCCCTGCATCCAGCTCTATCAGTACTGCGTCAGCCACGGCGGTGGCATGGGCGAATGCGAAGACCAGCTCGATCAGTGCCGCGCGACGCAATGCCCGGGCACGGCGGCAGTCACGCCATTCGATCGCAAGACGATAAAAGCCAGCGAGCCTCAGCTGCTGGCGCGCACCACGGTGACGTCGAACCGCTGATGGTCTGACCGGGACACCGCGGTGCCCCGGTCTCTTGCTGGTCCGTCTGCCGACTCACCGTTTGGCATCAGGCGCCAAGAGTTGCAGTAACACGGTCGGAGCGCACCCTGTGCGCGACAAGCCGACGGAGCGGTCGACCCAAACGGGACGGTCGCGCACAGGGTGCGCTCCTATAGGAATGTCGACCGGATTAGTGGGCAGTGGTCGAGGCGCGCTCAGCCGGCGCATGCGCCAACCCATCCGCCGACCAGCCACCGCCCAAATCCCCAAACAACGACACCGCATCCAGCAAGCGCTGCTGCTCTACACTCAACGCATCCTGCTTCGTACTCAATTCCGTGGTCTGCGCCACGGCCGCCGTGGTGTAGTCCACCGTGCCCGCCTGATACTCGTTGAACGCAATCGCCGAACCACGCGTCGCGTCCTTCACCGCGGCATCCAGCACCTGCGCCTGCTGCGCCAGAATGTTGATGCCGGAAAGGTCGTCCTCCACATTCTGGAAAGCACCAAGCACTGTGCCGCGATAGTTGGCGAGAGCCGCTTCGTAGTTCGCACGCGCGGCAGCCACTTCGCCATGGCGTGCGCCGGCATCGAAGATCGTCTCGCTCGCATCCGCGCCCAGCGACCACACGTGATTGGCCACGTGCAGCAGTCCGGCCAGGGGCGATTGCGCAAAACCATCCGCCGCGGAAAGCGACAGCGAAGGATAGTAGGCGGCAATGGCGACGCCGATGGCAGCGTTCTGCGCGGCCATCTGACGCTCGGCCACGGCAATGTCGGGACGGCGCTGCAATAGCGTGGAAGGCACGCCAGTAGGTACCTGCGGCAGCGCGGGGAGCGTGGCGTTGTGGGGGATATCGAGTTCTTCGGGATTCTTGCCCACCAGCACTGCGATGGCGTGCACGTATTGCGCACGCGACACGCCGAGTGCAATCAGCTTGGACTGCGCGTTCTCCAGCTGCGTGCGCGCGGTGATCACGTCGGAGGGCGCGATGGTACCGGCCTTGTCCTGGTTGTCCACCACGCGCAGGTATTCCTTGTACGCGTCCACGGTTTCCTGCAGCAGATCGATATTCGCGTCGGTGACGCGCAGGTCGATCACCGCGGTGGCGAGCGCGGTCTGTTCGGATAGCGTGGCGTTGGCGAGCGTGGCCTGGCTGGCCTGCGCATTCGCCTTGTTTTCTTCGACGGTGCGGCGCACCTTGCCCCACAGGTCCGGCGCCCAGCTCACGTTGCCTTCCAGCGAGCCGGAGCTGCTCACCGGGCGCAGGTGTTCGACGCCGCTGCCGGCGTTACCGGCGGCGGAGCGCTGCTTGCTGCCCGAACCGGCGATGCCGATGGTGGGGAACAGCGCACTGCGCGCCACCTGCACCTCGGCCATCGCTGCCTGGTAGTTGGCGTAGCTCTGCGCCACCGTCTGGTTGGATACCGCCACCTGCGGTTCCAGTTGGTTGAGCAGCGGGTCGTTGAAGGATGTCCACCAGTCGCCCTTGGGCACGTCGTCGGCCGGTGCGGCGGCGGTCCAGCCGGGCATCTCCTTGTACTGCGTGGGCACGTTGACCTGCGGGCGATGGTAGTCGGGACCCACCATGCAGCCGGTGAGCACCAGCGCGATCGACAGGGTTAGCAGGTTGCGAAGTTTGATGCTGCTCATGCGCTTGCGTCCGATCGGTTCCACGGCAGGCTCTCCGACCAGCGCGCAAGCCGTGCGCGCAGTCGGTCGAGATAGAGATAGATCACCGGCGTGGTGTAGAGAGTGAAAACCTGGCTAAGGATCAGGCCGCCCATCACCGTGATGCCCAGCGGCTGCCGCAGCGAGGCGCCCTGGCCGATGCCGATAGCCAGCGGCACCGCGCCGAGTACGGCGGCGGCGGTGGTCATCATGATCGGGCGCAAGCGCACGACCGCGGCGTCATGGATGGCCTTGTGCGCTTCCATGCCTTCGTCGCGCTGCAGATGGATGGCCACGTCGATCATCATGATGGCGTTCTTCTTCACGATGCCGATCAGCAGGATGATGCCGATCATCGCGATCACCGAGAACGGCGTGCCGAAGATCAGCAACGCCAGCGTCGCGCCGATGCCGGCGGAGGGCAGGGTGGAGAGGATGGTGACCGGATGCACCGTGTTCTCGTAGAGGATGCCGAGCACGATGTAGACGGCGGCGAGTGCCGCGAGGATCAACAGCGGCATGGTGGACATGGACTGCGCATACACCTGCGCGGCACCCGCCGTGGCGCCATGGATGGATGCCGGCATGCCCAGCTCCTGTGCCGCTTCGCTGATGGCGGCCAGACCGTCGCTGAGCGAGCCGCCCGGCGGCAGGTTGAACGAGATGGTGCCGGCCACCAGGCCGCCCTGGTGGTTCACCTGCGTGGCGGTGTGGTTGCTCACGTACGAGGCCAGCGCAGGGAACGGCACCATGGTTTCCGCGGCTGTGCTGTCCGCGCTGCCGCTGGAGCTGCCGCCCTTGGCGTTGGCAATGGCGTTGGTGAGCTGGTTGGCCTCGGCATCGCTGTTGCGCGAGTTGGTGTTGGAACCGGTGCTGCTGGTTGTGTTGGTGGACGTCACGCCCGACACCACGGACTTGGACATCTGCGTCTGCTGCGTCCCCGAGGCATTGCCGGCCGCGGTGCTGAAGCGGATGCGATCGATCATCTGCGGGTATTGCCAATACTTCGGCGCCACTTCCATCACCACGAAGTACTGGTTCAGCTGGTTGTAGATGGTGGATACGGTGCGCTGGCCGAAGGCGTCGTAGAGCACGCTGTCGATCTGGTTGGGCGCAAAGCCGTAGCGTGCGGCGGCCGTGCGATTGATGTTCACGTACAGCTGCAGGCCGTTCTGCTGCAGGTCGGAGTTCACGTCGGTGATGCGGTCGCGGTACTTGCCCAGGGCAGCCACCAGCCGCGGCACCCAGGTGAACAGCGCTTCCGGATCGTCGCTGGTCAGCGTGTACTGATACTCCGCCGCCGATTGGCGGCCACCGATGTGCAGGTCCTGCGCCGCCTGCAGGAACAGCTTGGCGCCCGACACGGCGTTGAGCTTGGGCCGCAGGCGATCCACCACCTGGGCGGCGGAGATCTTGCGCTCGGCCAGCGGTTTCAATTCGATGAATACGTTGGCGCTGTTGAGCGCGCGACCGCCGGTAAAGCCGGCCACCGAGGCCACGGCGGGGTCTTTCTGCACGATGTTCTGCAGCTGCGCGAGCTTCTTCTCCATCGCCTGGAAGGAGATGCTCTGGTCGGCGATGATCTGTCCCATCAGGATGCCGTTGTCCTGTTCCGGGAAGAACGTCGAGGGGACCAGGCGAATCAGCACCACGTTCAGCACGATCAGCCCGACCAGGGTCAGGATCACCGCGAACGCATGATCGAGCACGATGGTAAGCGAACGCGAATACGCCTGCTTGAAACGCTCGAACTGCCGCTCGTACCACACCGCCCAGCGTGCTTTGGAGTGCAGCGTCTTGCGCGAGATGACATAGGCCGCCATGGTCGGCGTGACGGTGAGCGAGATCACCAGCGACAGCAGGATGGCGATGGAGAGCGTCACCGCGAACTCGTGGAACAGCAGGCCGACGATGCCCGGCATCAGCAGGATCGGCAGGAACACGGCGATCAGCGAGAGGCTCATCGAGATCACCGTGAAACTGACTTCCGCGCTGCCCTGCATGGCGGCCTCGCGCACGTCCATGCCCGCTTCCACATGGCGAACGATGTTTTCCAGCACCACCACCGCATCGTCCACCACGAAGCCGGTGCCAATGGTCAGCGCCATCAACGACAGGTTGTCGATGCTGTAGCCGAGCAGGTACATCGGGCCGAACGTGCCGACGATGGACAGCGGCAGCGCCACTGCCGGCACGAGAACGGCGCGTGGCGACTGCAGGAACACGAAGACCACGCCGATCACCAGCAGCACGGCGATGAACAGCGTTCGCTCGGTATCGCCCACGGCCGCGTTGACCGATTGCGAGCGATCCACGGCGACGCCGACATGCACGTTGTGCGGCAGCGTGGCCTCGATCGAGGGCAGCGCCTTGCGGATCTGCGCCACCGTCTTGACGATGTTGCTACCCGGCAGCGGGTAGACGATCACCAGCACCGCATCATGGCCGTTGTACAGGCCGGCGTTGCGCAGGTTTTCCGCCGAGTCGAGCACTTGCGCCACGTCCCGCAGCTGCACGGCCGAACCGTTGCGATAGGCGACGACCAGGTCGCGATACGGGGCGGCCTTGTTGATCTGGTCGTTCGATTCCACCTCGTAGCGCTGGCCGTTCTCGTCGATATGGCCTTTCACGCTATCGGCATTGGCCGCGCTGATGGCAGCGCGCACGTCTTCCAGGCCGATGCCGTAGCTGTTGAGCTGGTCCGGCTGCAGTTCCACGCGCACCGACGGCAGCGCGCTGCCACCCAGCGTGATCTGGCCCACGCCATCCACTTGCGAGAGCTGCTGCTGGATCACCGAGTCGGCCGAGTCATACAGCTGGGCGCGCGTCAGCGTATCGGAGGTGAGCGCGAGCACCATGATCGGCGAATCGGCCGGATTGAATTCGCGATAGGTCGGGTTGTTGCGCAGCGTGGTCGGCAGGTCGGCGCGCGCGGCCTGGATCGCGGCCTGCACATCGCGCGCGGCGCCGTTGATGTCGCGGTTGAGGCCGAACTGGATCACGATGCGCGCGGAGCCCACCGTGCTTTCCGAAGTCAGCTCGGTGACGTCGGCGATGGAACCCAGGCGGCGCTCCAGCGGTTCGGCCACGGTCGAGGCCATGATGCTCGGGCTGGCGCCCGCCATGCTTGCCTGCACCACCACCACCGGGAAAGTGATGTTCGGCAACGGCGCGACCGGCAGGTGGAAATAGGCCAGCACGCCCGACAGCAGGATGGCGACGGCCAGCAGCGTGGTCGCCACCGGCCGTCGGATGAAAGCGCCCGGGATGTTCACGCGCTTTCCCCGGCCGCCTCTTCAGGCTGCCGCTTGCGACCGAAGCGCTGGGCAAGGCGGTCGAAGTACAGGTAGATCACCGGCGTGGTGAACAGTGTGAGCAACTGGCTCAGCAGCAGGCCGCCGATGATCGCCAGGCCCAGCGGACGGCGCAGCTCCGAACCCGTGCCCGTACCCAGCAGCATCGGCATCGCGCCCAGCATCGCCGCCAGCGTGGTCATCAGGATCGGGCGGAAGCGCAGCAGCGAGGCTTCGAAGATCGCCTCTTCCGGTGGCTTGCCGTGTTCGCGTTCGGCTTCGAGGGCGAAGTCCACGATCATGATCGCGTTCTTCTTCACGATGCCGATCAGCAACACGATGCCGATGATGCCGATCACGTCCAGGTCGCTGCCGGCGATCATCAGCGCCACCAGCGCGCCGATACCGGCCGAGGGCAGGGTGGAGAGGATCGTCACCGGATGGATGAAGCTCTCGTACAACACGCCCAGCACGATGTAGACGGCGATCAACGCGGCGATCAGCAGGTAGACCTCGCTGGAGAGCGAATCCTGGAACGCCTGCGCCGCGCCCTGGAAAGTGGACGTGATGGAGGACGGCAGATGCACGGCCGCTTCCGCATCGTTCACTTCCTTTACCGCCTTGCTGAGCGAGGCATCCTTGGCCAGGTTGAACGACACGGTGACGGCCGGGAACTGCGCCAGATGGCTGATCACCAAGGGCGACTTGGTGATCTTGATGCTGGCGATACCCTTGAGCGGCACCTGGCCGCTGCTGGCGGTCTGGCTCGGCAGGTAGAGGTCGCCCAGCGATTCCACCGTGGGAATGCTTTCGGGCTTGGCCACCAGGATCACGCGGTACTGGCTGGCCTGCTCGAAGATGGTGGAGACGATGCGCTGGCCCAGCGCGTCGTACAGCGCGTTGTCGATGGTGGCGGAGGTGATGCCGTAACGCGCCGCGAGCTGGCGGTTCACTTCCACGTTGATGGCGAGACCGTCGTTGTTGAGGTCGCTGGTGACATCGGTGATCGACTTGATGTCCTTCAGGCGGGTGATCAACTCGGGCACGTATTGCTGGAACGCCTGCTGGTTGGGCCCGCGCAGTACGAACTGGTACTGGTTCGGCGAAATGGTGGTGTCCAGCGTCAAATCCTGCTCGGGCTGCATGTACAGCTTGATGCCCGGGATGCTAGTCACTTCCTGCTGGATGCGTCGCGCGACTTCCTCGGCGCTGGACGAGCGGTCGTCGCGTGGCTTGAGGTTGATCAGGAAGCGGCCGTTGTTCAACGTGGTGTTGGTGCCGTCGATGCCCACGTAGGAAGTGAGGCTCGCGACGTCCTGGTCCTTGAGGATGGCGTCGGCCAGTTGCTTCTGGCGATCCACCATGACTCCGTACGAAACCGAGTTGTCCGAGACGCTGATGCCTTGCAGCACACCCACGTCCTGCACCGGGAACAGGCCCTTGGGAATAATGATGTACAGCACCACGGTGAGCGCCAGCGTGGCCAGGAAGGTCAGCAGCGTCGCGGTCTGGTGCGCCATCACGAAATGCAGGCCGCGCTTGTACGCCGCCAGCGTCTTGTCGAACAGACCTTCGCTGATGCGTTCGAAGCGGCTGGGGTGGCGATCCGCCTGCGCCTTGAGAATGCGCGCGCACAACATCGGCACCAGCGTCAGCGAGACCACTGCGGACAGCACGATGGTCACGGCCAGAGTAACCGCGAATTCGCTGAACAGACGGCCGATCACACCGCCCATGAACAACAGCGGGATCAGCACGGCGATCAGCGACACGGTCAGCGAGAGAATGGTGAAGCCGATTTGCCCCGAGCCTTCGAGCGCGGCTTCCAGCGGTGTCTTGCCTTCCTCCAGGTAGCGCACGATGTTCTCGATCATCACGATCGAGTCGTCCACCACGAAGCCGGTCGCGATGATCAGCGCCATCAGCGACAGGTTGTCGATGGAATAGTTGAGCTCGTACATCAACGCCAGCGTGCCGATCAGCGAGACCGGCACGGAGATGCTGGGAATCAGCGTGGCCGGCAGGTTGCGCAGGAACACGAAGATCACCAGCACGACCAGGATCACCGCCAGGATCAGCTCGAACGCGGCATCGTTCACAGACGAGCGGATCACGCCGGTGCTGTCCGTCACCACGTCCACCTTCATGCCTGCCGGCAGCGTGGATTCCAGCTGCGGCAGCTCCTTCATGATCTGGTTGACGGTGGCGATGACGTTGGCGCCCGGCTGGCGCTGCACGTTCAGCACGATCGACTGGGTCTTGTTGAACCAGGCGCCTTGCTCGGTGTTCTGCGCGGCCTGGGTGACGCGAGCCACGTCGCGCAGGTAGACCGGTGCGCCGTTCTGGTACGAGATGATGGTGTCGAGATAGTCCTGCGGGTTCTGGATCTGGTCGTTGCCGTTGATCGTGTAGTCGAGATCGGGGCCGTCGAAGTTGCCCTTGGGCTGGCTCACGTTGACGTTGGCGATCAGCGAACGCAGGTCATCGATGTTGAGTCCGTAACCGGCGAGCTTCTTCGGATCGGCTTCGACGCGGATGGCCGGCACGTTGCCGCCGGCCGGCGTTACCAGGCCCACGCCCGGCACCTGCGAAATCTTGGCGCCGAGGCGGTTGTTCGCCACGTCCTGCAACTGCGGCAGCGACATCGAGTTGGAGCTGACCGCCAATGTGAGGATCGGGCGGTCGGCCGGATTCACCTTGGCGTAGGTCGGCGGCGCGGGCAGGCCGGTGGGCAGCAGGCTGTTGGCTGCATTGATCGCCTCCTGCACGTTCTGCTCGGCCACGTCGAGGTTGAGCGACAGGTCGAATTGCAGCGTGATGATCGATGCACCCGCCGAGCTATTCGACGTCATCTGCTGCAGGCCGGGAATCTCACCCAGCTGCACTTCCAGCGGCGCCGTCACCGTGGTGGCCATCACCGAAGGGCTGGCGCCGGGATAGAACGTCTGCACCTGGATCGTCGGGTAGTCGACGTTGGGCAAGGACGACACCGGCAGGAACTTCATCGCCACGAGGCCCACCATCACGAGGGCGATCATCAGCAGCGAGGTTGCTACCGGCCTGAGTACGAACAGGCGGGAAATATTCATCGGATCACGCGCCTGCGATTCACGAAGACGTGCTGGCGGCGTGCGCGTGCTTGCCGTGCGGCGCTGCCGGTGCGGCCGCGCTGCTCGCGCCGGCCGGGCGCGGTTGCGAGATGCGGATCTTGGCGCCGTCGCTGAGGCGGTCCATGCCGTCCGTCACCACCTGCTGGCCGGCGGAAAGTCCGGCGAGGATGGCGGTGACCTTGCCGTCGCTGGGGCCGGGCGTCACCTTGTGCACGGACACCGTCTGGTCGGCATTGACGAGGTACACGTAGTCGCCGGGCGCGCCACTCTGCACGGCCGAAGTGGGCACCAGCACGGTCTTCTGCAGCGTGTCGACCAGCATCTGCACGTTGACGAACTCGTTGGGGAACAGCGATTCGTCGTCGTTGGGGAAGGTGGCACGCAAGGTGACGGTGCCGGTGCTCGTGGCCATCTGGTTGCTCAGCGCGTACAGCGTGCCGCTGGCGATCTTCTTGCTGTTGTCGCTGCTGTAAGCGGTGACCGGAAGTTTGGCGCCGCCATTCACGCGCTGTAGCACCTTGCCCAGCGAATTCTGCGGCACGGTGAACTGCACCGTGGTCGGCTTCATCTGCGTGATGGTGACGATGCCCGGCGAGGTGGACTGCGTCACGTAGTTGCCCGGATCGACCAGTCGCAGGCCCACCCGGCCGGCCACCGGCGCGGTGATGTGGCAGTAGGCGAGATCGAGGTCGTCCTGCGCGATGGCAGCCTTGTCGGCCTTCACGGCGGCGTCGCTCTGCGCCACGGTGAACTTCTGGTCGGCGTAGGTCTGCTCGGCAATCGACTTCTGTTCGTGCAACTGGGTGTAGCGGGCCAGGTCGGCGCGGGCCTGATCGAGCGTGGCCTGGTCCTTGGCCAACTGGGCCTGCGCCTGTTGCTTGTTGATCTCGTACTGGCGCTGGTCGATCTGCGCGAGGAACTGGCCTTTCTCCACGTCCTGGCCTTCCTGGTAGCCCACCGCGGTGAGATAGCCGCTCAGTTGCGGCAATACGTTGACGGTGGCGACCGGCGTGACGGTGCCGAGCGCGGTGAGCACTTCGGGCATGTCGCCTACCGTGGCGGTCGCCGCGCTCACCGACTGCGCCGGCTGGCCGGTCTTTTCCTTCTTGCCGGTGAGCAGGTGGACCACGATCAACACCAGCAGCAGGGCGATCACCGCGGCCGCGATCCACGCACCGCGCTTCTTACGAGGACGCCCGGATGTTTGGGCAGTGTCGGCGCTCATCCAGCATCTCCCAGCAACTCAATTGCAAAATTCACAAGGCCAGCCATGTCGTTTCGTTTGCAGCAGCGTTTCGCGACGATGCGTCGCCGCGTAAACGGGTTGACTGACTTCTAACGATCCGCTGGCCATGTGGTTGACCCGGGCACAAGCACGCGCACGGCGCGCACCCCGGGAAGCGCGCAGAGACGCTGGGTTGGTAAAACAGCGGAAAAGTGATGGCACAAGCGTTGTCACGGACAAGTGATGCCTCACGGCATGACGTGCATCCGCGTCCGCTTGATTAAGAAATATTCATCTGGCGCGATGGCGAGCCGCGCTCAGACCATGCGCATGCGTTTCCACCAGTTCGTGACCTTTTCCTCGCGCACCAGCGTGAAGAGTCCCGAACCGAGAATGAGCGCGATGCCGATCAGCATCGGCCAATCCAGTTTGTCGCCGAACAGCCAGTAGCCGAAGAAGATCGCCCACAGCATCTGGCTGTACTGCGTGGGTGCGATGCGATTGGCCGGCGCGTGATGGGTGGCCAGCATCAACAGCACGCCGGCAAGACCGGCCAGCAGTCCGTAGCCGGCGAGCAGGAACCATTGATGCAGATCCGGCCACACAAAACTTGGCAGCATCAACAGGCCGCCACTCACCAACGGCCCGATCACACCGGCGCCGTACAGGCTGATGCGTTTTTCGTGCGGACCGGCCATGCGCAGCGCCACCACCGACACGGCGCCGGAAAGGCCGCAGGTCATCGCCGCGAGATGTCCGACGCCCAGCGCGCGAAAGCCTGGCCGCAACACCACCAGCACGCCGAGGAAACCCACGATCACCGCCGACCAGCGTCGCCAGCCCACGTGTTCCTTGAGGAAGATCACCGAGAGCATGGTCACGAAGATCGGCAGCAGGAAGATCAGCGCGAACGCCTCGGCCATCGGCAACGCGGTGAAGGCAATCACCGCGGAGATGTTGCAGATCGCTCCGGTGATTGCGCGTATCCACCACAGATGCGGCTTGCGCGCGGTGAACACGTCCAGGTAGCGATCGCCCGGATGGCGGATGAAGGGCAGGGCGCTGAGCATCAGCACCGCGCCGAAGAACACGGCCTCGTAGGCCGGCAAGGTGCCGTGCAGCGATTTCACGAAGGCATCGCTGATCGCGTAGGCCGCGTAGCAGGCAAAGCCGAGGAGGACACCTTTGAACATGGACGATCCGGCGGGGAGCGGAGTGCCCGGCCGTCGTGCCGGCACGGGCCGAATCCGGTGGACCGCGCGCTGCCTGGACGGCGCTGCGATGGTTCCGGGCCTGGCGGAGGCGGACGACGCCGTCCCAGCCGGGGCTGGGACGGAGGACAGCGCATGGTCCCACAGCCCGTCCCGCGCGCCTACCCTGAGAGCCCGTTGGTGCTGTCCGCATAGCCTGCAAACAAGCGCTTAGGCCCTGCTGCACCCCGCCGTGACCCGCCCCCGATGCCCGGTTAGAATGGCGGTTTGCCCCCAACGTCACGGAACTTCAAGCATGTCCGCTCGCCTGAATCCCCTCGATCTTTATGACGTCCGTTCGATGCTCTCCGACGAGGAGCGCATGGTGCAGGACACCGTCGGTCGTTTCGTCGACGAGCGTGTGTTGCCGATCATCGGGGACTGCTTCGACCAGGGCCGTTTTCCCAAGGAACTGGTGCCGGAAATCGCCAGCCTGGGCCTGCTGGGCGCCACGCTTCCCGAGAAATACGGTTGCGCCGGCATGAACGGTGTCAGCTACGGCCTGATCTGCCAGGAACTCGAGCGCGGCGATTCGGGCCTGCGCAGCTTCGCGTCCGTGCAGAGCTCGCTGTGCATGTATCCGATCTACGCCTACGGCACCGAAGAGCAGAAGACGCATTACCTGCCCAAGATGGCGGCGGGCGAGATCATCGGCTGCTTCGGCCTGACCGAACCGCACGGCGGTTCGGACCCGGCCAACATGAAGACCCACGCCAAGAAGGACGGCGGCGACTGGGTCATCAACGGCGCCAAGATGTGGATCACCAACGGCAACGTCGCGCAGATCGCCATCGTGTGGGCGCAGACTGAGGACGGCATCCAGGGCTTCATCGTGCCCACCGACAGCAAGGGTTTCACCGCGCAGGAAGTGCACAAGAAGATGAGCCTGCGCGCGTCGGTGACGTCGGGCCTGTTCTTCGACAACGTGCGCGTGCCCGAGGCGAACCGCCTGCCGAACGTGAAGGGCCTGAAGGGTCCGCTGGGTTGCCTCACGCAGGCCCGCTACGGCATCACCTGGGGTCCCATCGGCGCCGCGCAGGCGTGCCTGCAGGAAGTGCTCAGCTACACCCAGGAGCGCATCCTGTTCGGCCGTCCGCTCGCTTCCAACCAGGCCGTGCAGATCAAGATGGCCGAGATGGCCCGCCGCATCACCATGGCGCAGCTGCTCTCGCTGCAGCTCGGTCGCCTGAAGGATGCCGGCAAGATGCAGCCGACGCAGGTATCGCTGGCCAAGTGGAACAACTGCCGCATGGCCATCGACATCGCCCGCGAATGCCGCGACATCCTGGGCGGCGCCGGCATCACCACCGAGCACGTGGCCATCCGTCACGCGCTGAACCTGGAATCGGTGATCACCTATGAAGGCACCGAGACGGTGCATCAGCTGGTGGTGGGCCGCGAGTTGACGGGGATCAATGCGTTTTGAGGCCGCCCGGGCGTCGAGGTGAGAACGTTTCGTGAGTTGGCAAACGATCCGCATCGAAACCGAACGCCTCCTCCTGCGCCCGCCGCAGGCTGAGGATTTCGACGGCTGGGCCGCCAACCTGGCCGATGCCGAGTCCGCGCGTTTCATCGGCGGCCTGCAACCGCGGGCCGTCGCGTGGCGCGGCTTTCTCACCATGGTCGGCGCGTGGGCCATCCAGGGCTTCGGCATGTTCTCGGTGATCGAGAAGAGCACCGGTCGCTGGATCGGCCGCATGGGCCCCTGGTTTCCCGAAGGCTGGCCCGGTCGCGAAGTCGGCTGGGGGCTGGCGCGCCATGCCTGGGGCAACGGTTATGCGCTGGAAGGCGCCACCGCCTGCATGGATTTCGCGTTCGATCAGCTGGGCTGGAACGAGGTGATCCACAGCATCGATCCGGCGAACGAATCGTCGAAAGCATTGGCGGCGAAACTGGGCTCCGCGCTGCGCGGCCCCGGCCGCCTGCCCGAACCGTTCGAGCACGTCGCCATCGAAATCTGGGTACAGACCCGCGAACAATGGCGGCAACGCGCATGAGCCACGTCACGCCCGCGCTGTATGCCACCCTGGCCGAGATCGTGCCGGAGCTGCACGTGCACTGCGTGGAGCCGTGGTGCGTGATCGGCAGCGCGGCCGCCTTGCTTGCTGGCGCCGATGTCAGCGTGGCCGATGTGGATCTGCTGGTGTCGCGCGCTGATGCGGATACTTTGATGACGCTGTGGGCTGAGCGACGCGAATCGGTTTACGAACCGGCAGGTGCCGAACGTTTCCGTTCGCATTTCGCACGCTTCCGCTTTCCCGGGCTGCCCGTCGAGGTGATGGGTGGGTTGGAGCTCGATCAAGGCGATGGCTGGAAGCCGGTGAAAGCACGACGGCTGACGCTGGCGGGCCTCAATGGCCTCGCCGTGCCGGTGCCTTCGCTCGACGATCAGATTCGTATTCTTGAAAGCTTCGGACGTGAGAAGGACGTGCAGCGTGCGAAAGCGCTGCGCGCTCTGGCTTCCTCTCCCCTCCGGGGAGAGGACTGAGGTGAGGGGCGGGTGCTCGCGATGATGTTGCTACGAAGCTTGCTCCGAATAAGCCATGTCGCGACCGTGGCCCCTCACCCCAACCCTCTCTCCGGAGGGGAGAGGGAGCAAATCCGCGCGCTTTTCGCGCTGCTTCGCTTCGAATTGACACATCATTTTCCAGCCGTCCAAACGGCCACTCGTTGACGAGACCTCAAGCCATCATGACCGCCATCCCGTACTCCCTCACGGCACGCCACAAGGGCTTCAACCGCGCCGAGATCGTCGACCAGAACTTCATCGAGTTCGTGCAGCTCTGGCAGGGCGACGTGCAGGCACCGCTCGGCGGCCATTCGCCGGTGCTGCCGGGCAGCGCGCTGAACGGGCAGGGCTTCCGCGAGCTGCTGGAATCGCAGCTGATCAGTCGTCACCTCGATCTGATGGCGCGCGTGCTGCGTGTGCAAAACAAGGTGTTCTACACCATCGGTTCCAGCGGCCACGAAGGCAACGCGATGGTGGCGCGCCTCACACGCCATACCGATCCGGCCTTCCTGCATTACCGCTCCGGCGGCTTCATGGCCGAGCGGTTCCGCAAGCTGCCGGGCATGGACCCGGTGATGGATTCGGCGTTGTCCTTTGCCGCCAGCATGGAAGACCCAGCCTCCGGCGGCCGCCACAAGGTATGGGGCAGCAAGCCGTTGTGGGTGTTGCCGCAGACGTCCACCATCGCCTCGCACCTGCCCAAGGCCCTGGGTACGGCAGTGGCGATCGAGCAGGCGCGCCGCATCGGCCACAAGCTGCCGATTCCGGAAGACAGCATCGCCATCTGCTCGTTCGGTGACGCTTCGTCCAACCATGCCACCGCGCAGACGGCGTTCAACGCAGCTGCCTGGACCGCCTACCAGAAACTGCCCGCACCCGTGCTCTACGTGTGCGAAGACAACGGCATCGGCATTTCGGTGAAGACGCCGAACGGCTGGGTGGCGAACAACTTCCGCCATCGCGCCGACCTCGATTATTTCTACGCCGACGGCCTGGATCTGGCGGAGGGCTATGCGCAGGTGCAGGAGGCGGTGGAACACTGCCGCACCACGCGTCGTCCCACCTTCCTGCATCTGCGCACCACGCGCGTGATGGGCCATGCCGGCACCGATTTCGAGATCGAGTGGCGCAGCGTGGAAGAGCTGTTCACCGTCGAGGCGAGCGATCCGCTGCTGCGTTCGGCGGAGATTGCGTTGTCCTCGGGCTTGTACACGAAGGAATCGCTGCTGGCGCTGTACGAAGCCACGCGCAGGCGTTGCTTCGAAGCGGCGGAGGATGCCGACCGCCGTCCGCGCCTGAGTTCGCTGGAGCAGGTGATGAAGCCGCTCGCGCCGTATACGCCGGCAGCGGTGAAAGCCGAGGCCGAGCGCACGGATTACCAGGATCGCCGTCTCGCCACTTTCGGCGGCGAAACGAAGCTGCCGGAAAACCAGCCGCCGCGTCATCTGGCCATCCAGATCGGCCAGGCGTTACACGACATCATGGCCAAGTACCCCGAATCGCTGCTGTTCGGCGAAGACGTGGCCATGAAGGGCGGCGTGTACACCGTCACCAAGGGCCTGCACAAAGCCTTCAAGGGCAGCCGCGTGTTCAACACGCTGCTGGATGAAACCATCATCCTCGGCCTCGCCCAGGGCTATGCCAACATGGGCATGCTGCCGCTGCCGGAAATCCAGTACCTGGCGTATTTCCACAATGCATGCGACCAGATTCGCGGCGAAGCGGCCTCGTTGCAGTTCTTCTCCAACGACCAGTACCGCAATCCGATGGTGATGCGCGTGGCCAGCCTGGGTTACCAGAAGGGTTTCGGCGGCCACTTCCACAACGACAACTCGATTGCCGCGCTGCGCGACATTCCCGGCCTGGTGGTGGGCTGCCCCAGCCGTGGCGACGATGCCGCCACCATGTTGCGCACCATGACGGCGCTGGCCAAGGTCGACGGCCGTGTCTGCGCTTATCTGGAACCGATCGCGCTGTACATGACCAAGGATCTGTACGAAGCCGGCGACGGCCAGTGGCAGTTCGACTATCCGGCGCCGGGCGAGGCCATGACGCTGGGCGAGGGCCGCGTCTACCGCGACGAGGCCAACGACCTGGTGGTGTTCACCTTCGGCAACGGCGTGCCGATGGCCTTGCGCGCGGCCCGTGCCATCGAATCGGAGCTGGGCTGGAAGGTTCGCGTGGTGGACCTGCGCTGGCTGGCGCCTCTCAACAACGCCTTCATCGCGGCGCAGGCAAAGTCCGCCAAACGCATCATCGTGCTGGACGAAGGCCGGCGCAGTGCGGGCGTGGGCGAGGGCATCATCACGGCCATCGTGGAAGGCGGCTCGGGAGCGACACCGCTGGAGCGCGTGGTGGGTGCCGATACCTATACGCCACTCGCCGGTGCCGCCTTGCTGGTGTTGCCGGGCGATGCGGACGTGGTGGCGGCGGCCCGCAAGCTTGCCTGAGGGCAGCGCGGCGCTTCGGCGCCGCCTTGTCCATCGCGGTCCGGCATCGGCTGTTTCGCCAGGAGACCCGTCATGGACTACCGTTCGATCGTCACGCTGGGTTTGCTGGCCGCTTGCGTGGCCTGCTCGGATCAGCATGAGCCGCACGCGGCTGCAACGGCCGCGCCGTCTGCCGCGACGTCGGCGCCGACGCTGGCGGTCAGCAGCAGCGCCAGTTCACCCGGTGGACTGACCTATCTCTACGACTTGATGCAACGCCCGGATTTCTCCACGGCGTTTGCGGCCTTGTCGGGTGCCGAGCAATTGCCGGCTTGGGCCAGCCAGGGCGGGGTGGCGACGCCGGCGCAGCAAGTGGTGATCGACGGCCATACCCAGATGCTGGCCGAAGCGTGCAAGCCGCACGATTGCCCGTCCGAACGCATCCTCATCCTCTACGACGAAAACACCCACGCCATGTCCGGCCTGTTCGCGCGCCGCAAACCCGCGGCCTTGAACAATGCCGACAGCAACGATCCGGCCAACGACGATTTCATCTGGCTGGGCGCGCCCGACGATGCCTCGAGGCAGCTGCTGCAGCGCAAGCTCTATTCCCCGAATTGACGGTGACCTGTCCCTGTGGGAGCGCACCCTGTGCGTGACGGGCCTCGCGATAACCGATCAAAGAGGCGAGATCAGACGTGGCAGTCGCGCACAGGGTGCGCTCCCACAAGGGTGAGGTGTTATCGCAGCGCCACCCGATGGCTGATGCCTCTCTGTGGGAGCGCACTTGTGCGCGACAGGTCTTGCGATAACCGATCAAAGAGGCGGGATTTGACGTGGCAGTCGCGCACAAGTGCGCTCCCACAAGGGTGAGGTGCCAGGGGGTCAGGGCGAGCGCCGCAACCGCCACCACTCCGCACCGGCGATACACACCACCAGCCATGCCGATCCGCTGATATAACCAGCCACCACGTCGCTGAAATAATGCACTTGCAGCACGATGCGGCTGAGGCCGATCACGCCGATCATGGCCACCGCGCCGGCAATCACCCAGCGATGCCAGCGGTGCGGCAGCACGCGCAGCAGCACATAGGCGAGCATGCCGTAGAACACGATGGCGCCGAACGCGTGGCCGCTGGGAAAGCTCCAGCCGTGCTCGACGATGAAGCCGTGGTTGTGCAACGGGCGCGGCCGTTCGAACACGGCCTTCAGGCCGCTGTTGATGGGCACCACGCCCGCCATCGCGACGGTCCAGCAGGTGGCGAGCTGCAGGCGGCGCTGGAACAGCAGCATGGCCAGCACCACCACCGTGACAACGGCGACCGAACCGAGGTCGCCCAGGTGCGACACCGCCGCCACCAGCCGCAGCACGCCCGGCTGCAGGGTCGCGCGCAGATCCTCGGCCAGCGTTTCATCGAACGAGGGCAGCCAGCGCAGCGCTTCTTCCTTCAACGCCAGTGCGATGGCCGCAAACAGCAGGCACAGGCAGACCAGCATGAGCAGCGCCGTGATGCCGCGCAGGGCGGTCGGCTGGCGGCCGGCGGCGAGGGTGGCCTGGCCGTGCTGGCGGTTCCATTGCCATGCCCGGTCGCCCACCAGCAGGGCGGCCACCAACAGCAGCGCCCAGATCGGCAAGGCGTGGGTGGCGATCCATTCGACCAGTTCGTTCATGCAGACTCCTCGATACAGCCGTGCATGATCCGGGTCGCGGCCCGTCGCGTCGAGATAGCGGCCAACATGACTTTCAGTGCTGGATCAGGAAGCCCTTTGCCGCGATAGTGATGTGCTTTGCCGTGGCGGAGTTGCCGAATGTTCCTGCGAACCCTTTCCCCGCGCCTGGTGGGCTGTGTTGCGCTGCTGGCGCTGACGGCACCGGCCTGGGCCCAGACCGCGCCCGCGACGGCCGCAACGCCTGCCGTCGCCACCAGCGCGCCGGCCTTGCCGGCCCAGCTGCAGGACTTCACCGCCTACGTCGATGCCGTGCGCAAGCAGTTCGATGTGCCGGGCATCGCCGTGGCCATCGTGAAGGATGGGCAGGTGGTGCTGGAACAGGGCTACGGCGTGCGCGAACTGGGCAAGCCCGAAGCGGTGGATGCGCGCACGCGCTTCGCCATCGCCTCCAACACCAAGGCGTTCACCGCGGCGGCACTGCAGATGCTGGCGGAGGAAGGCAAGCTCAACATGGATGATCGCGTGATCGATCATCTGCCGTGGTTCCAGATGTCCGATCCGTACGTGACGCGCGAAATGCGCATCCGCGACCTGCTGGCGCATCGCAGTGGCCTGGGCCTGGGCGCGGGCGACCTGTTGTACTGGCCGCCCACCTCGTATTCCACCAAGGAAGTGGTGCAGCACCTGCGCAACGTGCCGCTGGCCACCAGCTTCCGCAGCGCCTATGCCTACGACAACATCCTGTTCGCCGTGGCCACGCTGGTGATCGAGCAGGTGTCCGGCCAGAGCTACGCCGACTTCATCAGCCAGCGCATCTTCAAGCCGGTGGGCATGGACGAATCGCTGATCGACATGAGCCAGCTCAAGCCGGGCATGGACGTGGCGATGGGCCACGCCAAGTTCAACTTCACCGAATTGAAGCCGGTGCCGCCGATGGCCTGGTCGAACAATTCGGGCGCCGGCGGCATCTACGCCAGCGTGCACGATCTGGCCAAGTGGATGAACGTGCAACTCGCCGGCGGCAAACTGCCGGACGGCAAGGCGCTGTTCTCCGAAGACAGCCAGAAGCAGATGTGGTCGATGCTCACGCCGATGAAGATCTCCGAGCCGCCGGTGCCGGAGCTGCAGGCCGCGCGTCCGAATTTCGCCGGCTACGGCGAAGGCTGGTTCCTCTCCGATTACCAAGGCGCGCGCCTGGTATGGCACACCGGCGGTTGGCCCGGCATGGTCTCGCGCATCACGCTGGTGCCGGAACTCAAGCTCGGCGTGGTGGTGTTGACCAGCCAGGAATCGGGCGCTGCATTCAACGCGGTGACCTATCGCGTGCTCGATGCCTATCTGGGCAAGGACAAGAAGGATTGGCTGGCCGCTTACGCCGCCGCGGTGAAGAAGTCCGAAGGCAACGCCGACGACAGCTGGAAGATGCACGAGAAGGCGCGCGACAAGAACGGCAAGCCGTCGCTGCCGCTGTCGGGGTACGCGGGCACCTTCAAGGACCCGTGGTACGGCGACATCGTGGTGAGCCAGCAGAACGGCAAGCTGCGCATGCGTTTCTCCAAGACCGCGCAACTGGTGGGCACGATGACGCCGTGGCAGCACGACACCTTCATCGTGCGCTGGGACGATCGTGCGCTCAACGCCGATGCGTTCGTGAACTACGCGCTGGATGCCGACGGCAAGATCCGCGAGGTGCGCATGCAGCCCGTCTCGCCGCTCACCGATTTCAGCTTCGACTTCCAGGACCTGCGCCTGTCGCCGGCCAAGACCACGACCTCCGGCACGCCCTGACCAATAGCAGGGGTGGTGCGTGCGGGACGCCGCCTATAGTGGTGGCGTCCCCGCGATGGAGTTCCTGTTGCATGAAACGTTTCGTTGCAAGCCTGCTGTGCTTTTCGTTTGCAGGCGTCGCCTTCGCCGCGCCGCCTTCGTGCGCATACGGTGTGTACGGCGAGCCCGGCAAGCCGCCGGTGGTGATTTCCAATCCCACCTCCAGCGGTGCCGATGCACCGGAACGCTATACGTTTCTTGATGGTCGTCGCGACGACGTCAATGGCAGCGACGGGCTCGTGCACTGCGACAAGGGCGTGGTGAGCGTGCGCCAAGCCGACGGCGGTTATGCGGCGCAGCCCAAAGTGCCCCTGCGCGAAACGCCGACGCGGTTCAAGAGTCATGGAACCGAGCTGGCGGGTGTGCTGATCGAACCGGCGCAGTCCAACGGCAAACCTCCGCTGGTGGTGTTCGTGCACGGTTCGGAGAAGACGCCGGGCATTGGCGGCTACTACCCCTATGTGTTCGCCGCCGAAGGCTTGGCCGTGTTCGCTTACGACAAACGCGGCACCGGTGCTTCCGAAGGCGATTACACGCAGAACTTCGAACTGCTGGCCGACGACGCCGCTGCCGCGCTGGATGAAGCGCGCAGGCTCGACGCAGGCCGGTATTCTCGCGCCGGTTTCTTCGGCGGCAGCCAGGGTGGCTGGGTGGCACCGCGCGCGGCGGCGCTGGCGCATGCCGACTACGTAGCCGTGGGTTTTGGCCTGGTGATGACACCGCTGGAGGAAGACCAGCAGCAGGTCGTGCTGGAGATGCAAGAGAAGGGCTATGACGCCGCGGCCATCGCCAAGGCACGCGAAGTCACCGATGCCACCGGGGCGGTGATGGCGTCGCACTTCACCGCCGGCTACGACCAGCTGGAGGCGGTGAAGCGCAAGTTTGCCAAGGAACCGTGGCTGCATATCATCGAAGGCGAGTACACCGGCGAACTGTTGGCCGAGGACGAAGCCGACCTGCGCCGCACCGGCGCTCCCCGCCACGACAGCCTCAACATCATCTGGCATTACGATGCGATCAGCGCCATTCGCACACTGGGCGTGCCCCAGCTGTGGGTGTTGGCCGGTGACGATCGCGATGCGCCTGGCAGC
The DNA here is from genome assembly GCF_049913195.1 of Dyella kyungheensis. Classification (GTDB taxonomy): domain Bacteria; phylum Pseudomonadota; class Gammaproteobacteria; order Xanthomonadales; family Rhodanobacteraceae; genus Dyella; species Dyella kyungheensis. The sequence continues at coordinate 1,656,551 of NZ_CP183983.1, forward strand.
GTGACGCGCGAGCGTCTGGTTGCGTTGAAACACGAAGGCAAACCGATCGATCTCTACGTCTTCCCGTATACCGATCACGGCATGTACGAATTCGTGCAGAAGCCGGATGGCAGTCGCAAGGTCACGCGTATCACCAATGATTATTTCCGCCTGCTGGCGGACTGGATCAGGCAGCAGGACAAGCCGCCGTATGGCACCGGTGAGCGCATCCGCTGATCGAAGCAGGCGGGGACGGGGTGATGGACTTTGTCGGCCGTTCCCCCGAAGGTTCGTTCAAAGGGGAAAACCCCATCGTGGAGTGGATCATGCGGTCACATCGATTGAAGCTTGCCGTCCTGTTGTGCCTGGGACTGGCTGCCACCACTTGCGCCAGCGCCGAACAGGCCGGTGTGGCGCAGCGTTTCCATGTGGACCTGGCGGTTCCCGGCACGGAGGTGGCGTCCGGCCGCCTGCTGGTCTTCGCCGAACCGGCCAAGGACGCCGAGGCTGGCTCGAAGAACGGCAAGGTGGAGCAGGTGGATCTCGATCCGCTCGCGCCCGACAAGGTGAACGTGGCGGCGCGCGAAGTGAACCGCCTGGTGGCGGGGCAGGGCATCGACATCGATGCCGACCAGCAGGCTTATCCCGCCGCATTCAGCCAGCTGCCCGCGGGCGACTACTACGTTCAGGCCGTGCTCGACACCAACCACAGCTACAACTACAGCGCTCGCGGCGAGGGCGATCTGGTCAGCGAGGTGGTCAAGCTGCACCTGCCGGCCACCGGTCTGCCGCCGCTGAAGCTGGCCACGCAGTTGCCTGCGATCGACGCGTGGAGCATGGTCAATCCGGCCTTGCGCGATGTGGTGCCCGAGGCACGCAAGCACACGCAGGACATCGACTTCCTCAGTCCCGCACTCACCGCGTTCTGGGGGCGGCCGATCCATATGCGCGCCAGGGTGGTGCTGCCGCCGGGTTACGACGCCAAGGGCAGCGCCACCTATCCGGTGGTGTATTACACGCACGGCTTCGGCGGCGGCATGAATCGCTTTGCGGGTGTCGCCACCAATCTCTGGCAGGCGATGTCCAAGGGGCAGATGCCGCCGATGATCTGGGTGTTGCTGGACGAATCGCTGCCGACCGGCACGCACGAGTTCGTCGATTCGGTCAACAATGGACCCTGGGGCAAGGCGCTGACCGAGGAACTGATCCCGCAGCTGGAATCGAGCTTCCGCATGGACGCCAAGCCCAGCGGCCGTTTCCTCAACGGCCATTCCTCCGGTGGCTGGGCCACGCTGTGGCTGCAGACGCGCTACCCGAAGATGTTCGGCGGCACCTGGTCCACCTCGCCCGACCCGAGCGACTTCCACGACTTCACCGGCGTGGATCTGTATGCGCCGCACGCCAACGTCTATCGCAAGCCCGACGGCACCGCGTACCCGCTGATTCGCGACAACGGCAAGGTGATCGCCACCTATGAGCAGTACGCGAAGCTGGAACGCGTGTTCGGCAGCTACGGCGGGCAGATGGCCTCGTTCGAGTGGGTGTTCTCGCCGCGCGGCGTCGATGGCCGTCCGCTGCCGCTGTTCGACCGCGATACCGGCGACGTGGATGCCAGCGTGGTGGCCTACTGGAGCGAGCACTACGACATCGCCCGTCGCCTGCAGGCCCAGTGGCCGCAGCTGAAGCCGGACCTGGACGGCAAGATCCACGTCTACGTAGGCGGTGCGGACACGTTCTATCTCGACGGCCCCGCGCATCGCCTGAAAGCCGTGCTGGATGGCCTGCACGCGCGTTCCGACATCCGCTTCCTGCCCGGCAAGACGCATTTCGATCTGTACGTCGTCGGCACCGATCGCAATGGCCTGCTCAAGCAGATCGCCTGGGACATGTATGCGGTGGCGCGGCCGCAGTCGACGCTCAAACAGGCTGCGGCGCCCTGATCACCGGCAAGCAGCCCATCGGCCATAGGTGATAGGCCGTTGGCGATGGACGGGGCAATGGACGGGGCAATGGACGTGACTTTTTGAGACGTCCGTCACATTGCCTCGATCTATTTTCCAAGGAATCGGCCAGTCTCACGAAGTGCGCGAAAATCACGGAAATTCCACGGCTTTTTAGGCCTAAAGACGATTCTCCCAGCGCCGATACCTCATACGCGGGGGAGTACTGACGAAGGCAGTCCACGATAGCCAGCCAAGGCGCGCTGGACGGTCGACGCATGCCTTCGGATCGTGCGGCAACGGAGTCCGCGGCGCCGCAAGGGGCGCCGCGAACTCGCCACATCCTCTCCCGTCCGTAACCGATGCGTTCTCATTAACGAGGGAGAGGGGCGATGGGAAAAGAGACACCGGAATTGCAGCTCGTGCCGCACGAGCTCAGGGCCGTCAACGAGGCACTCAACCGCGTCCAGGCGGTGATCGAGTTCGACCTCAAGGGCAAGATCCTCCACGCGAACGACAACTTCCTCAACGCGATGGGATACACGCTGGAGGAGATTCGCGGCCAGCACCATCGCATCTTCTGCGAGCCCGCGTATGCGGCCAGCGCGCAGTACAAGAAGTTCTGGGAAAACCTGGCCAAGGGCGTGCTCGACCGCGGCGAATACAAGCGCATCGGCGGCGATGGACGCGAGGTGTGGATCAACGCGTCCTACAACCCCGTGTTCGACGAGAACGGCAAGCCGTACAAAGTGGTGAAGTTCGCCACCGACGTCACCGCCAGCCGCCAGCAGAAGGCGGAGTTCGAGGGCAAGGTCAATGCCATCGACAAGGCGCAGGCGATGATCGAATTCGACCTCGCCGGCCACGTGCTGCATGCGAACGACAATTTCCTCAAGGCGATGGGCTACCAGCTGGAGGAAATCCAGGGCCGCCACCACCGCTTGTTCTGCGAAGAAAGCTACACGGCCAGCCAGGCGTATGCCGATTTCTGGGCCAAGCTCAATCGCGGCGAATTCGACGCCGGTCGCTACATGCGGCTGGGCAAGGGCGGCCGACCGATCTGGATCCAGGCCACCTACAACCCGATCTACGACGGCAACGGCCGCCTGCACAAAGTGGTCAAGTTCGCCACCGACGTCACCGCCCAGGTCGAACTGGAAGAAAGCGTGAAGCGTCGTGCCGCCGAAGACCAGCGCAAGGTCGAAGCCCTGCTCAAGACCGTGCGTCTGGCCGCGGAAGGCGACCTCACCGGCGAGGTGCGCGTCGAAGGCAGCGATCCCATCGACCAGCTGGCCGACGGTATCCAGCAGATGATGAGCGACCTGCGCAGTGTCATCGGCAAGGTGGTCGATTCGGCCAGCGGCTTCTCCGGCAGTTCGCAGGAGATCGCCGGTCGCGCCAGCGGCGTGGCCAGCGGCGCGCAACTGCTGGGCGCCACGGTGGAAGAGATGAATGCCTCGATCGAGGAACTCACCGCCTCGATCAACTCCATCGCGAACAACTCGCGCAGCGCCGACCAGCTCGCCAAGGACACGCACCAGGAAGCCGAACGCGGCGCCAAGGCCATCGCGCGTTCGATCGAGGCGATGGACCTGATCAACAAGTCGTCCGAAGACATCAGCGAGATCATCAAGGTGATCGGCGAGATCGCCAGCCAGACCAACCTGCTGGCCTTCAACGCGGCCATCGAGGCGGCGCGTGCGGGCGAGCACGGCCTGGGCTTCTCGGTGGTGGCGGACGAAGTGCGCAAGCTGGCGGAGCGTTCCTCGCAGGCCACCAAGGAGATCTCCAAGCTCATCAACGAATCGACCAAGCGCGTGGCGCAGGGCAGCGACATCTCCAAGCAGGCGGGCGAAGCGTTCGAGAAGATCGTGGCCGGCGTGGGCCGCACCACCCAGGCGATCTCCGAGATCTCCTGCGGTGCGGACGAGCAGCTGGTGGCGGCACGCGAAGTGAGCGCGGCGATCCAGCAGGTGGCCGAAGAGACCGAGAAATCGGCCGCGGCCTGCGACACCATCGCCCGCTCCACCACGGCATTGACGCACGGTGCCGACGAGTTGAACCGGACCGTCCAGCGCTTCGTGGTCTGAGGGCCGTCGACGATGGATATCGAGAACGAGATCGACCTGGCCACCCAGCGTGCCTTGCTGGACAAGGTGCACCGCCATACCGGCATCCACATGGCGGAGCGCAAGTGGACCTTGCTGCAGGGGCGGCTGCGCCGTCGCCTGCAGACGCTGGCACTCAGCCGCTATCGCGATTATCTCGCGGTACTGGAGGCGCAGCCGGACGAAGTGGGCGCCTTCATCAACCTGGTGACCACCAACGAGACCTCGTTCTTCCGCACGCCGCGCATCTGGGACCATCTCTGGCAGCAACTGCTGCCAGAGTGGTTCCGGCAGCACCGGGGCGCCACCTTGCAGCTGTGGTCGGCGGCGGCTTCCACCGGCGAGGAAGCGTATTCCATGGCGATGATGTGCGAGGAATTCCGCGAGCATCATCCGGCGTTCAAGTACCAGATCCTCGCCACCGACATCGCCAGCCAGGTGCTGGCGGTGGGCAAGGCGGGACACTACCAGGGCAAGAGTATCGATGGCCTGAAGCGCTCCAAGCCGGCGTGGCTGGCCAAGTATTTCCAGGCCGGCGAGGACGGCTACACGGTGTCGCCCGCGCTGCGCTCGCACGTGGTGTTCCGCGAACATCACCTGCACAAGCGGCTCGATGGCGCCACGCGTTTCGACATCACCTTGCTGCGCAACGTCCTGATCTATTTCGATGAGCCAGGGCAGTGCGGCGTGCTGGAGAACGTGCGGCGCGCAATGTCGCCGAACAGCGTGCTGATCATCGGCGAATCGGAATCGCTGACCCGGCTCAACGTGGGTTTCGATTTCGAACAGCCGCTGATCTACCGCCGCCAGGAACGCATGCATGCCTGACGGCAACGATATCCAGGTGCGCATGTGCGAAGTGAAGCTCGGCAGCGGCAACGACGTGCTGCGCGCGATTCTCGGCTCCTGCGTCGGCATCGGTCTGCTTTGGCGAAAGCGCGGGCTCTATGCGATGGCGCACTGTCTCCTGCCCGAGCCGCCGCAGGCGCCGGCGGGCGAGGGAGCGAAGTACGTGACTGATGCGGTGCCCACGCTGTTCTCGATGATGGGCCTTGAGCGCGCACGACAGGATGAAGTGGAAGCCGTGATCGCTGGCGGCGCCTGCATGGTGCAGCACGCCACGCCACCTCGGCATGGGCTGATCGGCGAGCAGAACGCGCGCATGGCGCAGCAGCTGCTCGCCCAGACCCGGATCAAGCTCGTGCATGTCGACATCGGCGGGGAGAGCGGCCGCCAGCTGGTGATCGACTGCGCGCAACATCAATTCGTGGTCAAGACGATTGGCCGCAGCACGTGAACCGGAGCAACCTCATGGCATCTCCCATCGCTACGCCGGCCCGCCAGGATGGCGCCGAATTGTTCGGCTCGTTCCACCTGGGCGACACCGAACTCGTGCTGCCGGTGACGGCCGTGCAGGAGGTGGTGAACTATCCCGCCGCGATCACCCAGGTGCCGTTGGCGCCGAGCTATCTGCTGGGCCTGTTCAATCTGCGCGGCCGCCTGATTCCCATCGTGCACCTGGGGCAATTGCTGCAGCTGCCCGACGGCGGCGCGCGCGAGGCCGCGAAGATCGCCATCGTGGAATTCCGCCAGGGGCGTATCGGATTGCTGTTCGACGCCACCGGCGAAATCCTGCGCGTGCAGCCTGAGCAGAAAGTGAGCTTCAGCGAGGGCGACGGCAGCGCGATGATCGGCGGCGCGCTCAAGCTCGACGGCGGCAACCGCATCCTGCAGATACTGAGCGTGGACGCGTTGCAGCACCTGCACGACATGCCGATCCCCAAGGTCGACGCGAACGAATCGGGCCGGCAGCGTACCGCGCAGGGACAGCGCCGCCAGGGCGTGTCGTTCCGCGTCAGCGACACGCGCCTGGCGCTGCCGATGGGCGCCATCCACGAGATCATCCGCGTGCCCGAGCTGCTCAAGTCGGTGCTCGCCAGTGAGCTTTGCCTGGGCATGCTCAACCTGCGCGGCAACACCGTGCCGGTGCTGGACTTCGCCCGTTTCCTGGGTTTGCCATGTGAGGCTTCCGCCACCACGGCCGCCGCCGATTTCGAGGATCCACGGCGCATCGTGGTCATCCGCCAGCAGGAGATGGACTTCGGCCTGCTGGTGGACGACGTGGAAAGCATCGTCAGCTATCGGGACGAGGAACTGCTGGCGATCCCGTCGTTCCATCCGGACCGGCCGCCGCTGTTCACCGGCTGCATCAGCCGCGCCGGCATGCCCGACATCATCCTCGTCAATGAAGCGGCCTTGCTCAGCGACACCATCGTGAGCGAACTCACCCAGGGACATCGCGCGCTGTACACGCTGGAGTCCGAGGCGGATCGCGGACAGCGCCGTCGTGGCGTGCGCGAGACCTATGTCACCTTCAAACTCGACCAGCTGATGGGCATGCGCATCGACCAGCTGCGCGAAGTGATCGATTTTCCGCACGAGGTGATGCAGCCGCCCGGTGCCCCAGCGCATGTGCGCGGCATCCTCAACCTGCGGCGCAAGCTGATCACCATCATCGACCTGCGCGCGCTCTACGGCATGAAAGGCTATGCCGACCTTCCCGGCGCGAAGGTACTGGTGGTGGAAAACGACGAGGAACAGTTCGGCCTGATCGTCGACGCCATCGAGAACATCGTGACCATCGATGCGGGCGACAAGATCGGCGTGCCCGCGATATTGCGCCATCAGATCGAGCTGCCGCTGCGCAACGACATGCGCGAGGTGGTGGAACTGTCCGATCAGCGCACGCTGCTGCTGCTCGATGCCTCGCCGCTCAAGCAACGCCTGAGTAGCCGGGCGCTGCATTGAGCCAACGCGTTTGGATGAACCCTTGCAACGCAGGACGTGGAACAGGGGCTGGCCATGGATGGCTTTTACCGGCAGCTGTTGCGTCGCATCAGCCAAACCAAACGCCAATTCAACGCATGAACTTGCGCAGCACAAGCGCATCGTTTTGCGAGCGAATTCACTCATCGTGCATCGTTGCGAATCACATCATGGCGCCGTCGTGGAAACGTGCGCCAGGGGGCGCGCCAGACCACGGCATGACCCCTTGGAGAGTTCGCATGAAGAAGACCTTGTTCGCACTGATGCTCGGCGCCGTGATGGCTTCATCCACCGTTGCCGCCGCACCGTTTCAGTACGACGACCACCACGATCAGGACCGCCACGACCACGACCAGGGCCATCGCGACGATCATCACGATCAGGGCCATGACCGCGACCATCACGACTATGTGATCGTGCATGACCGCGGCAATCACGAGGGCTGGTATCACCGTGGCGGGCGTGTGCCCGAGGAGTACTACCACGATCGTCGCTACTACGTGGACTACCACGCCTATCACCTCGCGCCGCCGCCGCCGGAACACGTTTGGGTGCGCAGCGATACCGGCGATTTCCTGCTGGTAGCCGTGGCCACCGGCGTCATCGCCGATCTGGTGATCAACCACTGACGATCAGGGACCGCATCGCCGGCATGCGCGCGATGCGGTCCTTCGTCGTACGAAATTGCGAAGTCGCATCACGCCAGATAAACGGCTGTTGCGGGAGCGTGATGCGCCGTCATCAGGCGGGCGCATAGTGTGGGCGAATGCGTCGGCGCGTTGCGATTGGCGCAAAGGGAAACGTTCCGCCGCAGCGGACGGTTCCCACGGGGAAGACACACAGCACGGGAGATCGACATGAAATCGTATGGCTTGATCGCAGTCCTGCTTGCAGGCCTGCTGGCCGGACCGGCCGTCTATGCGCAGCAGTCCGCCGCACCGGCCGGCTCGACCGGTCAGTGCAAGGACGGCAGCTACACCAATCACGCCACCAAGAAGGGTGCGTGCTCCGGCCATCAAGGCGTCAAGGAGTGGTACACCGCTGCGCCTGCCGCTACACCGGCCGCTGCAGCCGCTCCCGCCGCCGCCGCTGCGCCTGCCGGTAACGCGATGGCCGCGCCCAAGAGCGCCGCCGCCGCACCGGCTGCCAGTGCCAAGGCCGCCGGTCCGCAACCGCCGGCCAATGCCGCACCGGGCGGTGGCCCGGGCATGGTGTGGGTCAACGACACCAGCAAGGTCTATCACTGCCAGGGCGACAAGTGGTACGGCAAGACCAAGGCAGGTGCGTACATGAGCGAAGCCGATGCAAAGGCCAAGGGTTACCACGGCGATCACGGCAAGGCTTGTACGCAGTAAGCGTGTTCTCTTCGCTTGGAAAGGCCCGCACTTTGCGGGCCTTTTTTGTTTATCGCTTATTGCAGGGAAAGAGGCGGCGCGGCACCTGGCTCGTCATTCCGGCGCAGGCCGGAACCCAGTCGCGGTGCGCCTGGCTGTCGCGCCACCGCTATTTCGTTCTTCGTGTTGATCGGACAGGCGGCAACCAAACGAATGGGGCGTTATCGCGCCAACCAGGCGCGTCGCAACTGGATTCCGGCCTGCGCCGGAATGACGAGCCAAGAAAGACCGCCGCCGTCCTCAAAAATCCGCCATGGATTTTTTCCGTTCAATCCAACCGCTTGTGGAACAGCCGAATGGCCAGCGTGAGCATGATCGCGATGAACGCCACCAGGGCGAGCGCGTCGTGCCATAGATCGCCCAGGTCGGCGCCGCGCAGGATGATGCCGCGGATCAGGCGCATGAAGTGGGTCAGCGGCAGCGCCTCGGAGATCCACTGCGCCGGCTCGGGCATGCCCGCATACGGAAACATGAAACCCGAGAGCAGGATCGATGGCAGGAACACGAAGAAGGTCATCTGCATCGCCTGGAACTGCGAGCGCGCCCGTGTCGAGATGAGCAGGCCGAGCGAGAGATTGGCCAGGATCAGCAGGCTGGACGCGAGATAGACGTCCCACAGGCTGCCCCGAATGGGCACGCGGAACAGCCACACGCCCAGCAACAACACCACGGTCGTCTGCACCAGGCCGATCGCCGCATACGGCAGCACCTTGCCGACCATCAGTTCGGTACGGCTGAGCGGCGTGGTGATCAGCAATTCCATGTTGCCGCGCTCGGTCTCGCGCACGATGGCCACGGCGGTGAACAGCACCATGGTCATGGTCAGGATGACGCCGATCAGTCCCGGCACGATGTTGACGGGCGAACGGCGTTCGGGATTGTAGAAACTCACCACGCTGATCGGCGTCTGCGCGCGCGCATGGAAATTGTCCGGCTGGTTGAGCGGGTATTGGGCCAGCTGCGCGGCGGCCGACTGCACCACGTTGTCGCTGCCGTCCACCATCACCTGGATCGCCTCGCGCCCATCCAGCTTGCGGCGCTCGAAATCCGGCGGAACGGCGATGCCGACGCTGATACGGCCCTCGCGCAGCAGGTCGACCAGTTGCTGGGGCGATTGGGCGCTGGCCGCGACCTGGATGACGCCGCTGGCCAGCAGGTCCTGTACGGCAGCGCGTGATCCGGCGGTCTGCGCCTGGTCGACCACGGCGGCAGGAAGGTCGCGCAGATTGAGGTTGATGGCGTAGCCGAACAGCACCAGCTGCATGATCGGCATGCCCATGATCATGGCCAGCGTGATGCGGTCGCGACGCAGCTGGCGCAACTCCTTCAGCATGATGGCCCACAGTCGCCGGAAGTTCATGCCGGTTGCTCCTCGCGCTGCGCATGTTTGCGCGTGGCGACCACGAACACGTCTTCGAGGTTCGGGCTGACGCTTTCGATCTCCATGGCATCGTCGGCGTGGCCTGCCGCGTTGCGCAGATCGTCCACGGTGACCTTGTCCTTGCGCATCAGCACGCGCAGTTCGTTGCCGATCTGCGCCACGCTCAACACATCGGGGTGGCCGTCCAGGGCCTGCTTGGCCTGCCGCGGCGACTGCGCGCGGATCACGAAGGTGCGTCCGCGCAGCTTGTCGGTCAGTTCCTTGGGCGTACCGTCGGCGACCAGGTTGCCGCTGTCGAGAAAGGCCAGTCGATGGCAGCGCTCGGCTTCGTCCATGTAGTGGGTGGAGACGAGGATGGTGGTGCCGGCGTCGGCGAGCTCGAACAATTTCTCCCAGAAATCGCGGCGCGATTCGGGATCGACCGCACTGGTCGGCTCGTCCAGGAACAGCAGCTCGGGTTTGTGCACGATGGCGCCAGCCAGCGCCAGGCGCTGCTTCTGGCCGCCGCTCATGGTGCCGGCCAGTTGTTCCTGCCGGTCATCCAGGTGGTAGCGCTTCAGCAGTTCGTCGACGCGCGTGCGTGTGTCCTGGCGCGAGAGGCCCTGCACGGTGGCGAGGAATTCCAGGTTCTGGCGCACCGACAGATCGTCGAACAGCGAGAATTTCTGCGTCATGTAGCCAATGCGCCGCTTCAACGCTTCGGCCTGTTCGGGAACGCGCAGGCCCAGTACTTCGATGTCGCCTTCGCTGGGCGTCAGCAAGCCGCACAGCATGCGGATGGTGGTCGATTTGCCCGAGCCGTTGGGACCGAGGAAACCGTATACGCAGGCGCGCGGCACCTCCAGATTGACGCCGTTGACGGCGACCAGCGCGCCGAAGCGCTTGGTCAGTCCCCGCACGTGGATGGCCAGCTCAGTCATGGCTGCTCTTGCCCGGGAATGCCACCGCGACGGGGAATCCCTGTGGCAGATCGCGGGCATCGGTGTCGAGCGCGATCTCCGCCAGATAGCTCAGGCGCGTGGCGTCCTCGCCGTTCAACGCGTAGTACGGCGTAAAGGTGGGCTCGCTGCGGACCATCCGCACGGTGCCGTTGAATTGCCGCTTGCCCTCGTGCAGGCGGACCACCGCCTTGTCGCCGACCTTGATCGACGGACGCAGCGCGGCAGGGACGTAGACGCGTGCATACGGCGTGTCGCTGGCGAGCAGGATCACCAGCGGCGTGCCGGGCTGGGCCTGGTCGCCCAACTTGTAGGGAAGGCTGTCGACGCGCACATCGCGCGGTGCCGTCAGATCGAGTTTGTCCAGATCGACCGAGCGCGACGCCGCATTGGCCGTCGCCGCCGCGACGGCGGCGCGTGCTTGCGCGATGTCTTCCACGCGCGATCCGTTCACCAGCTGGTCGAGCGCGGCGCGATCGGCGGCCACCGCGGCGTCCGCGTTGCCGGCCGAGGCTTTGGCGCGATCGAGATCGGCGGCGGAGACGAACTGCTGTTTGCCCAGGGCCGAGAGCCGCTGGTAGTAGGCGTTCGCATCGCGCGACTGCGCCTGTGCGCCGACGAGGTTGGCACGCGCCTGGCGGATCTGTTCCTCGCGCGGACCGCGCTGGAGTTCCAGCAAGGCCTGTTGCTGCTGTTGCAGGTCGGCGCGCGCGTTGTCGAGCGCTGCCTGCGTGCGCGTGGTTTCCAGCTGCATGATGCGCGTGCCGGCAGGGACGTACTGGCCTTCGCGCACATCGATTTTCACGATGTGCTCCGCGGCCGGGGCCGGCAGGGTGATGCGGTCGAATTCCACCGTGCCGAGCACTTCGGGCGACGAGCGATGACAGCCGGCCAGCAGCGCGGCGGCGACCACCAGGACAACGAGAAGACGCAGGTCAGTTTTCATGCGCGGGCTCCAAACCATGGCCGAGCAGGGCGAGCGCGTGGCGCACCAGCACGTCCGTGCCCAGCTCGGCCTGGAAAATCTGCCGCCAGATCGGTGCGCTGGCCGCCGGGAACAAGGTCAAACCAATCAACGACACCACCAGCAGGCGCGGATCGAGCGCGGCATTGAGCTGTCCTCGCTGCTGCGCCTGCGCAAAGCGGCCGGCCAGCATCTGCGGCAGTTCGGGCCCGATGCGCGACAGCAGCAGTTCCCGCAGGGCGCCGCCTTCGCACAGCACTTCGCGCACCCACAGCGAGGGAAACCACGGGAACGCATCGACCAGTCCCAACACGCCCTGCACGAACTGCCGCGTCATCGCGATGACGTCGTCGCCCGTGCTGCCCACGCGTTCGCGCAGGCTCATCACGGCAGGCAGCAGGCGTTCCTCGAACACGGCGTCCTGCAAGGCCTGCTTGCTGCCGAAGTAGTAGTTGAGCATCGCCGGCGTCACGCCGGCCTCCTTGGCGATGTTGCGCGACGAAGTGGCCGCGATGCCGTCCCGCACGAAGCAGGCGAGCGCCGCCTCGATCAGGGTGGCGCGAAGGTCGGGGCTGTCCGTGGCGGGGCGGCCGGGGGCGCGGCGTTTGGCGGTCCGAGGGGGAGTGGCTTGGGTAGTCATGTCTCTTAATTAATCATAGCTTTAATTAATTTGCAAGTGATTGGTATAAAAGACATTCATGAAAGGTTTGATGCTGCTTGCTGATAGGGTGCTGCGGAATCTGCTCGTCATTCCGGCGTAGGCCGGAATCCAGGCGCGGTGCGTTTGGCTGACGCGATAGCGCTGCCGTGGCTCTACGCCGTGCTCCCGGCGGAATCGTCCAAAAAAGCGAATCAACGGCATCGCGACAATCGCGAGGCACCGCACCTGGATTCCGGCCTGCGCCGGAATGACGGGCAAAAGAAAAGGCCGGCACAAGGCCGGCCTTTGGAACGAAGCGATGTGCTGACGCTCAGCCGCCGGGCACCACCGGCAAGCTGATCGAGCTGGCGGTTCCCGGCGTGTGCCAGACGCGCTGGGTGGCCTTCTGGTAATCGCCCGGCTTGGCATCGAAGATGTTCGGCACGTACTTCTGCGGGTTGCGGTCGTACAGCGGGAACAGGCTCGACTGCACCTGCACCATGATCCGGTGACCCGGCTGGAACACGTGGTTGGTGGTGGGCAGGCCGAAGTTGTAGAGCAGGGGCTGGTCCGGCGTGAGCGCCTGCGGATGTTCGAAACTGGTGCGGTAGCGGCCGCGGAAGATGTCCAGCGACACGGCCAGTTCGTAACCGCCCATTTCCGGATTGGAAGGCACGGTGTCCGGGTATACGTCGATCAGCTTCACCACCCAGTCGCTGTCCGTGCCACTGGTGGAGGCATACAGGTTCACCTGGGGGGCGCCGCCGATGTGCAACGGCGCGGTCAGCGGTTCGCTCACATAGGTGAGGACGTCCGGACGTCCATCCACGAAACGCTGGTCGTTGACCAGCCAGCGCGTCCAGGCATCGTGATCGGCGAAATGCACCGGTCGCGGCTGGTACGGCACGGGCTTGGACGGATCGGAGACATACTCGTCGTACTTCGCCGCGTCCGCTGCTGGCGCAGTGAACGAGAGCGAGCCGTTGCCGCCCAGGTACAGTGCCTTGGGCTTGTTCGCGCAGCCCTTGTCGCAGCTGAGCGGCCAGGACTTGTAGCGGTCCCAGTGGTTCTCGCCGGTGTTGTAGATCAGCACCGGCGGCGTGTTGGCCTTGGGCGCGCCTGCGACCAGGTATTGATCGAAGAACGGCTTGAGCACGTCGCGACGGAACTGCAGCGAAGTATCGCCATCCCATTGCAGCGGACCCAGCGAACGGCCGTCGTAGTTGACCTGGCTATGCCGCCACGGGCCCATCACGAGGTAGTTCTTGTCGTTGCCCTTGTCCTTGCCTTCAGTGGCGGCATAGGTATGGATGGCGCCCCACATGTCTTCCTGATCCCACAGGCCTTGCAACCACATGGTGGGCACGGTGAGCGGCTGCTCGGCCATCACCCTGTCCAGCGCCTGTTGCTGCCAGAAGGCGTCGTACGAGGGATGCTCGTCGAGCTTGCGCCAGAACGGCAGTTGCTCGAAGCCGTGGCTGCGCGCGTAATCGCCGGCCGATCCGGCGTTGAGGAAGTTGGAGTAATCGTCGTAGCCCGCGCGGCCCATGCTGCCGCCTTTGCCCTTCTGCGCGGTCTGGCTGTAGATGTAGTCGAAGTTGGTCTGGCGATAGGCACCGTAGTGGAACCAGTCGTCGCCCATCCAGCCGTCGATCATCGGGCTTTCCGGTGCGGCCACCTTCAGCGCCGGATGCGGATGGACCAACGCCATCACCACCGTGAAGCCTTCATAGGAGGAACCGAGCATGCCCACGCGGCCGTTCGATTCGGGCAGGTTCTTCACCAGCCAGTCGATGGTGTCGTAGGCATCAGTGGAATGATCCACTTCGCTGGAATTGAGCGGTCCGCGCAGCGGACGCGTCATCACGTAGTCGCCCTCGGAACCGTACTTGCCGCGCACGTCCTGGAACACGCGGATGTAGCCGCTGTGCACGAACACCTCGTCGCCCTGCGGCAGCGTGGCGTCCATGTGCGGCGAGACGAAGCGCTCGGCGCGGCCGCTGGCGTCGTACGGCGTGCGCGTCAGCAGGATCGGCGCATTGCGTGCGTTCTTCGGGATCACGATGACCGTGTGCAGTTTCACGCCGTCGCGCATCGGGATCATCACGTCGCGCTTGACGTAGTCGTAGCTCGAGGCGTCGGCAACGAACGCCTTGGGCGGCACGTCCGGCGTGAGCGGCGTGGTCTGCGCATGGGCGACGGCGGCGGTGAGGGCGCCGAGGGTGGCGATGGCGAGCAGGGTGCGGCGGATGGGCATGAATCCTCCAGGCGAACGGCCGCAGGGGCCATTCCGGTGAACGAAGCGGGCGGGTGGGTCACCGGCGACTGTAAGCGAGTGGGCCCTGGCCTCCCACCATGACTTCCTGCCTATACGATGCCCAATGGCGCAAGAATGGGAACGCTGCCGCCGATGGCGCCCACCACACTGGGGCCACTTACCAAGGAAGCCCCACCATGAAAACCCATACGCGTCAGGACTATCTGCAACGCATCGACCGCGTGGTCGCCCTGCTTCAATTGGCGGTGGCCGAGGGAGGCGAGCTGCCGGAACTGGCGCAGCTGGCGGCTGCCGCACATCTTTCGCCGTTCCATTTTCATCGTATCTACCGTGCGCTCTCCGGCGAGACGATCGGCCAGACGGTGGCGCGTCTGCGCTGGCTGCGCGCCCTGCAGTTGCTGGCCGAACCCGCCGAGCGCGTCACCGAGACGGCGCTGGCCGTGGGCTATGAAACGCCGCAGGCGTTTGCACGTGCTTTTCGGCAAACCTTCGATGCGACGCCGAGCGAATTGCGCGGGCAGCAGGGGCGGCTGCACGAAGCGATGCAGCGTCTTCGCCGTCCCGCCAAGCAAGATGCCGCCGAGCAGGCCTTCGAAGTCGAAGTCGTCTCGGTCGAACCCTTTCGCGTCGTGGCTACCCGCTACGAGGGCGAGTACCGGGAGTTGGATCAGGCCTATGGACGTCTATTTGCCTGGGCCGCCGAGCGTGCGTTGCTGGAACGCCTGGCCGGCATCTACGGGATTGCCCATGATGGCGGTCCGGAGGCGTTGTCCGGCCGCGGGGCCTTCGATTGTGCGCTTGCCTTCGAAGGGGACGAGGTACAGGGCGACGCCCAGGCCCAGCCGCTGCAACTGGGCGGCGGCCTGTGGGCGCGCTGGCGCCACGTGGGCTCCTACGATGCGCTGGGCGCACTGAGCGATCGCCTGATCGCCCAATGGCTGCCGGACAGCGGCTACGTGCTGCGCGATGAACATCTGTTCCGGCATTTCCTCGACGATCCCGAGGAAGTGCCGGAAGCGGCCTTGCGTGCGGACGTCTATTTGCCCGTCGCGCGCTGCTGAATCACTTCGCCGGTTCCGTCCACGGGTCGTAGCTGCCGAACCACCACAGGTGACCTTCGGGGTCACGGCAGCTGTAACCCGCGCCGCCGTATTCCTTCTCGGCGTAGTCGTCGATGATGGTGGCACCGGCCGCCTTCGCCTGCTCGTAGTGCGCCTTGCAGTCTTTCACGATCACGCAGGCGCACTGCGTCTCGCGGCCATCGACCTGGTCGGGCTGCACCATGCGCCGGCCGAAGTCGTTGTCGTTGACCGAGCCCAGCATCAGCATGCCGCTGCCATAGGTGAGCTGGGCGTGCGCCACGCCGCCGTTGTCGTCGTCGTACACGGCTTGCTTGTGGAAACCGAAGGCCTTGCACAGCCATTCGATGGCCGCGTGCGCGTCGCGATAGCGCAGGCAGGGAATGATGGTGCTGCCGGAAACCTGGGGTGTGCTCATGGACGTGCTCCGTGACAGGGACGGGTCAAGGCTAGCCGTTCCTGCGGCGTTGTCTTGTGGATTTTCTGAGTGGACCTCCAAACCCCCGCACAACCCCTCACCGTCATTCCGGCGCAGGCCGGAATCCAGTGGCGATGCGGACGGCTATCGCGAAAAGATCGATGAAGGCTCTCGCGAAAACCTGTCGCTGCCGCCACTGGATTCCGGCCTGCGCCGGAATGACGGTGAGGAAGACTGAGCGTCCGGCCATCATCCCTTGCGATCATTCTCCACCGCCCTGGGCCAGCTGCGCCGTGGCGGCGTTTCCAGCTTCTCATCGAGCCGGGCACGGTTGCGGCCGGCCAGCTTGGCCCGGTACATGGCCAAGTCCGAGCGCTCGACCAGGGAGTCGACCGTGTCCTCGGGTTCCCGCATGGCGATGCCGATGCTCACGCTGAGCACCAGGCCGGTCTGGTTCACCGGGATATCCAGCCGGTGCACGCGGCGGCACAGCCGCGTGGCCACCTGCATGGCCTGGTTCTGCTGCACGCCGAACAGCATGGCCACGAATTCCTCGCCGCCGTAACGACCCAGCAGATCGTGCGGGCGCAGCTCGTTGCGCAAGGCTTCGGCCACCGCGACCAGGGCGCGATCGCCGGCGGCGTGGCCTTGCCGGTCGTTGAGCATCTTGAAGTGATCGAGGTCGAGAAACAGCAGCGCGATCGGCTGCGAGCCCGCGTTGCCCAGCAGCTTGCGCATGCTTTCGGTCCAGGCGCGCCGGTTGAGCACGTTGGTGAGGGCGTCGGTATCGGCCAGCTCCTGCACCATGTGGCGGTCGCGCCGCATCATCAGCGCACGATCGGCCAGGCCCAGCGACAGCACGATCGCTTCGAATGCACCGGCGGCCAGGCAGGCATCGCCCAGCCAGGTGACATCCGGCAGCACCCCGGTCATCTGCGAGCTGTACAGCGCGGTGAGGGCGAGCAGGGGCGTCCAGCCGACCAGGAAGAACCCGGCGGGTCGCGAGCCTTGCACGGCGGCGACGATGGCGGCGCCAAGCAGCAACAGCGTGCCGATGACCAGTAGTGGCGTCAGCAGCGCCTGCACCGTCTGCTGCAAAACCGCGACCTGGCTGTTGTCGAGCAGCACCACCAGCGGCATGCCCACGGCCAGCGCCATGATCGGCGTCTGCAGCACGGGCACATAACGCGGCAATTCGCAGAAGCGCGAGACGAACATGGCGGCGAAGGCGAGCGACAACGCCACGGCCGACGAGCCGATCATGCCGGCGTTGCCGG
Source organism: Dyella kyungheensis (assembly GCF_049913195.1). GTDB lineage: Bacteria > Pseudomonadota > Gammaproteobacteria > Xanthomonadales > Rhodanobacteraceae > Dyella > Dyella kyungheensis. The sequence goes on from NZ_CP183983.1 coordinate 1,673,773, forward strand.
CCAGCCAGGTCAGTTCCAGCGGATGAAACAGATAGCCGGTCTGGACGCCCTGGATCAGGGCGTAGCAGAGCACATAGCCGGCGTACCAGGCGAAGGTGCTGTCGCGCAGCATCATCGCCAGGCACAGCGCCATCAGCGCCATGGCCACCATCACCGCGAAACACGCGCTGGCGAAAGCGAGCCACTGCGAGTCGGTCTGCAGATATTCGTTCCACGGCTGCAGGTGGAAACTGGCCACCGCGTGGTTGATCGTTCCCGGCTCGATCTTCAGCAGGATCGGCGCGGACGCGGGCGTATCGGCCGAAATCCGATAGGCGAGCCGGCCGTTGCCGTGGGCGCTGGCAAGCGAATCGTCGAGCGACAGGGTGAGCGAGCTGCCACCCGCATCGAACAGCGTGACCGGGACCAGCGGCGGCGGATAGATCGAGAGCACCCGCTCCTCATTCACCAGCGGCGGCTGTGGCTGCAGCACCACCCAGGTGCCGAGTCCCGGACGGGAGAAGCGCTGCAGCAGATGGGGATCGAAGCTGGCGAACTCGCCACGCCGGTAGGCGTCCAGCACCGACTGCGGGGTGTCGCCGGGCATGACTTTGCGGGCGGCACCGGTCAGCGCCGTGCTGGCGTGCGCCGCGAAGGCAAGCAAAGCCAGGGCGAGGATGCCCAGCATCCGCCCGTAGCCACACCTCGCGATGGTCGCGATAGGCCAAACCATATACCGGTCCCCCTTCTTCGTACGGCTCCAGTCCTGGAGGCGCACGCAGCTTCATGGCCGATCCGGTGGTCCCTGTGAGCGAAAACCCGCGTTACCGGTGGCGCGGGCCGGACGTCGTCCTTGGGTCCAGCGAGGCTGATCTAGGCGGCAAGCCTTGCTGGATTTGTGACGCAGGATATTGACAAGCCGTATGGAAGGCTAGGCGCCTAGCATGCCACAAGGCCAGAGCGGCCGTGTGATAGCCCTGTCACGAGGGGTTCACCGGTCGCGATGCCATCCTGCGGGCCTTCTTCTCGCTTCAGGAGAAAGGGCATGAGCAAGACCCGAGTGGCGCTGCTGGCGGGCAGCCTGCGCAAGGATTCGTTCAATCGCCAGCTGGCGCGCGCGGTGGAAAAGCTGGCGCCGGAGGACTTCGGCTTCGAGCACATCCGCATCGACAACCTGCCGCTGTACAACCAGGATTTCGACGGCGACTACCCGCCGGAATGCCGGCGCCTGAAGGACGAGATCGGCGCCGCCGATGCGCTGCTGTTCGTGACCGCCGAATACAACCGCTCGATCCCGGGCGTGCTCAAGAACGCCATCGATATCGCCTCGCGTCCCTGGGGAACCAATTCGTTCGCCGGCAAGCCGGCCGCCGTGCTGGGCGTTTCGGTAGGGGCGCAAGGCACCGCCATGGCTCAGCAGCACCTGCGCAACGTGCTGGCCTATCTCGATGTTTCCACGCTGGCCCAGCCGGAAGTATTCATCCAGCACAAGGAAGGCCTGTTCGGCCCCGATGGCGCCATCGGCAGCGAGGGCACGCGGAAATTCCTGCAGGATTTCGTCGACCGCTATGTCGCCTGGGTCAGGCGGCACGGCTGATTTCAGCGGCTCAGCCAAAACGTCATGCGCCGCCCCTGCCGGGACAGGGGCGGCGCATACGGCTCAGGTGCACCTCAGGGTAGGGTCGGTCAGGGGCATCCCATTCCGACCGAGGGACCTTGTGCCCGGGTGATTATTTCGTCCCGGTGGTGCCGCTGGTGCCGCCACCGCCGCCGGCGGGGTCATGACGGCCGTCGCCGCCACCATTGATCGCGCTGGCAATCACCGCCGCACCGACCACGCCTGCACCCACGTACAGCGGGGTAAGGTTGCCCACCGAGGCCTCGGTCGCATGTGCGGCGTCCGGCGCGACATACGCCTTGTTGTTATGGCTCTGCTCGACTGCCGGCTGGGTCTGGGCGAACGCGTGCCCGACCAGGCCGGTCAGGACGATGGCTGCGATGAACTTGCGCATGGAAAACTCCAAAGAAGCGGGCCGGAATGGCCGACGAATATCGGAGCTACCATACGAATCTGCGGACTATCGCGAAGTAGGCGAAGCTTAGGCAATGAGGTCGGGAACTGCCGTCATCCTTGCGGGCCTTTTCCTGGACGCGTGACGATTAGGCCTACATGCGCGCACGACGTGGAACAGGTTGACTATCAAACGTCCGCACTGGCCCCGGAGCCGCATATCTTTTCCAGCAACTGCGTCTGCACGTTGCGTGGGGTCTGGTTCGGACCCGACCGGCTACGCGAATAACGTCCGTCGGCATGCAACAGCCAGGTGCTGGCGTTGTCCGAAAGATAAAGCTCCAGCTCCTTCTTCAGGCGGCTTTGCAGCTTCTTGCCCTGCACCGGAAAGCCCGTTTCCACGCGACGATCCAGGTTGCGCTCCATCAGGTCCGCGCTGGCCAGGTAGAACTGTTCGTCGCCGCTGTTGAGGAACCAGTACACGCGGCTGTGTTCTAGGAAACGCCCCACGATGGAACGCACGCGGATATTGCTCGACACGCCCGGCACGCCCGGTCGCAGGCAGCACATGCCGCGCACGATCAGGTCGATCTTCACGCCCGCGATGCTGGCCTTGTAGAGCGCCTTGATCATCTTCGGATCGGTGACCGCGTTGACCTTGATGATGATCTGCGCAGGCTTGCCGGCCGCGGCATGCGCGGTTTCGCGCGCGATCATTTCCAGCAGCGTCTTCTTCAGCGTGAACGGCGCATGCAGCAGCTTCTTCATCTGCAGCAGCTTGCCCATGCCGGTGAGCTGGCTGAAGAGCTTGTGCACGTCCTCGCACAGCGCCTGGTCGGAGGTGAGCAGGCTGTAGTCGGTGTAAAGGCGCGCGTTGCCGGTGTGGTAGTTGCCGGTGCCCAGATGGGCGTAACGCACCAGTTCCTCGCCTTCGCGGCGCTGGATGAGCATCAGCTTGGCATGCGTTTTCACGCCCACCACGCCGTAGATCACCATAGCGCCCGCTTGCTGCAGGCGGGAGGCGAGCGTGAGATTGGATTCCTCGTCGAAGCGCGCGCGCAACTCGATCACCACGGTCACTTCCTTGCCCGAGCGCGCCGCGTCGACCAAGGCATCGACGATTTCGGAATTCGCGCCGCTGCGATACAGGGTCTGCTTGATCGCCAACACGCTCGGATCCTTCGCCGCCTGGTGCAGCAGATCCACCACCGGCGCAAACGACTCGTACGGATGCAGCAGCAGCACATCCTGGCGACCGATCACCTGGAACAGGTCCTCGGCCTTCTTCAGCGCCTTGGGGATCGACGGGGTGAACGGCGGGTATTGCAGCTCCGGCCGCTGGATCTTGCTGGCCAGGCCGAACAGGCGCGCGAGATTCACCGGCCCGTTCACTTCGTACATTTCGGCAGCGGTGAGGCCGAATTGCTTCAGCAGGTAATCGGTCAGCTCGGCAGGGCAGTTGTCCGCCACTTCCAGGCGCACCGCATCGCCGAACCGGCGCGAATACAATTCGCCGCGCAAGGCGCGTGCGAGATCCTCGACGTCTTCCGGGTCGATGGTGAGGTCGGCGTTGCGGGTCAGGCGGAACTGGTAGCAGCCACGCACCGACATGCCCGGGAACAGTTCCTCGGCATGCGCGTGGATGATCGAGGAGAGCAGCACGAAATTGTCGCCGCCTTCGCACACCTCGTCGGGCAGGCGGATCAAACGCGGCAGCACGCGCGGCGCCGGCACGATGGCCAGGCCCGAATCGCGGCCGAACGCATCGGTGCCTTCCAACTGCACGATGAAGTTGAGGCTCTTGTTGACCAGCAGCGGAAACGGATGCGTGGGATCGAGCCCGATCGGCGTCACCAGCGGCGCCACTTCATGGCGGAAGTAGCGGCGCACCCATAGTTTCTGTTTGTGCGACCACTCGTTGCGACGCACGATGCGGATGCCGTTCTGGGCCAGCACCGGCAGGATCTTGTCGTTGAGGATGGTGTACTGCCGCTCGATCTGCTGGTGCGTGATCTCGCTGATCTCGGCCAGCGCCTTGCGTGGCGACACCCCATCGGAACCGACGATCTCGTGATCGAAGGCGATCTGGCTCTTCAGGCCCGCCACGCGAATCTCGAAGAACTCGTCCATGTTGCTGGAGAAGATCAGCAGGAACTTCAGCCGTTCGAGGATCGGCTTGCTTTCGTCCAGCGCCTGCTCGAGAACGCGGATGTTGAACTGCAATTGCGACAGCTCGCGATTGATATACAGCGATGGATCATTCAAGTCGGGCGCTGCGCTGGCGGCGGGCGCCTCGACCGGCGCGGCAGGCGCCTTGTCGGTGATGGGGGCGTCGCGCTCTGCGCTGGATCTGACCACATCGTTACTCATCGTTTCACCGTTCGATGGGCGGGCGCGAAGGAAGCCGCGCTATCCGCGAATGGAAAGCATGGTAAGCCGCCGATTGCGACCGGGCCATGGCAGGGAAGCGCAGACATGCGCTGTCATATGACCGACATATTGCCCATCGCATCTGACGGCTCTGTGACAGTGCAGACACGAATGTTATGGGGCCGTGATCTTGCGGATTCCTCTGTGGGAGCGCACTTGTGCGCGACTGCGGCGCAATGTCGGTGCCGCTCCGTCGGCTTGTCGCGCACAAGTGCGCCCCCGCAGTAGGGGGCTGTTACCCAACCGGCGTCGCCAGATAACGACTCGGCGCCATCCCCAACACACGCCGGAACGCCGCCGTAAACGCACTGGGATTGCCATAGCCCAGATCCACCGCCACCTGCGTGATCGCCTCGCCATTGCTCAACCGCGTCAGCGCCGAGAGCAGGCAGGCCTGCTGCCGCCAGGCGGTGAAGCTCATGCCGGTTTCCTCGCGGAAGGTACGCGTGAAGTGGCGACGGCTCATGCCGGCACGGCGCGCCATGTCGTCGATCTTCACTTCCTGCGACGGTTGTTCCAGCAAGCTGCGGCAGAGTGCGGCGAGACGCTTCTCGCGCGGCAAGGGTGTGCTGAGCGGCAACACCGGCATGCGGCGGATTTCCTCCAGCAGCAGCGCCATCACGCGTCCATCGCGGCCATCGAGATCGTATTCGGCCGGCAGGTCCACCGCTTCCATCAGCAATTCGTGGAGCAGGGGAGAGACGCTGAGCACCTGGCAGCGCGACGAGAGGCCGGCCTGCTGCACGGCTTCCGGCGTGACGTAGGCACTGCGCGTGGAGACGGGGCCGCCCATGTGCACCTCGTGCAACACGCCCGGGGGAATCCACAGCGCGCGCCGGGGCGGCACCACCCAGCTGCCTTCGCTGGTGATGGTGGTGATCACGCCGGTGGACGCATACAGCAGCTGCCCGCGCCGATGGGAATGCGCGGGCAGCACCTGGTGCGGCGCGTAGTCGTTGCCGGTGGCGATGACATCGCGGGGCGTGCGGTCGTAGGTTTCGGCACGGGCATTGCGCATGGCTTTGGCCCATTTTCGACAGAAATTGACCCTATGCTGTTTGCGGGCCGGTACGGGGCACTTTAAGGTGTGCTTCCCGGCGGCGCAACCGCGTCGTCTTGCCACACTCTCCCCACGAGTCCCCATGCAAACCCGCGTCGAAGACATGCCGTTGATCGCGCCGTCCCCCGCCCGTGCCGATAGCAACGCCGAACACAGCACCGATTTCCGTATCCTGGGTGCGATCAGTTTCTCGCACCTGCTCAACGACATGATCCAGTCGTTGATCCTGGCGATCTATCCGATTCTCAAGAGCGGCTTCAACCTCAGCTTTGCGCAGATCGGCCTGATCACGCTGACCTATCAGATCACCGCCTCGCTGCTGCAGCCGGCCGTGGGTCTGGTCACCGACAAGAAGCCGATGCCGTATTCGCTGCCGGTAGGCATGGGTTTCACCCTGTGCGGCCTGTTGCTGCTGGCCACCGCGCCCAACTTCGGCATCCTGCTGGTGGCCGCTGCGCTGGTAGGCACCGGTTCGTCGGTGTTCCATCCCGAATCCTCGCGCGTGGCGCGCATGGCCTCCGGCGGGCGTCACGGGCTGGCGCAGTCGCTGTTCCAGGTGGGCGGCAATGCGGGCGCGTCGCTGGGTCCGTTGCTGGCCGCATGGATCATCGTGCCGCACGGGCGCGGCAGCGTGGCGTGGTTCTCGCTGGCGGCGCTGCTCGCCATCGTGGTGTTGCTGCAGGTGAGTCGCTGGTATCGCGATCACCACGCCGAGCGCGGCAAGGCCAAGGCCCGGCGCGCGTCGCACATGGTGCTCAGCAAGGCGCAGGTGTCATGGTCGCTGCTGATCCTGGGCCTGCTGATCTTCTCCAAGTATTTCTATCTGGCGAGCCTCAGCAGCTATTACACGTTCTACCTGATCCACAAGTTCGGCGTGTCCGTGCAGAACGCGCAGACGCATCTGTTCGTCTTCCTGTTCGCGGTCGCGGCCGGCTCGTTGATCGGCGGCCCGGTGGGTGATCGCATCGGCCGCAAGTGGGTGATCTGGGCGTCGATTCTCGGCGTCGCGCCGTTCACGCTGATCCTGCCGCACGCCAGCCTGTTCTGGACCGGCGTGCTCACCGTGATCATCGGCCTGATCCTGGCCTCGGCGTTTTCGGCCATCCTCGTTTACGCGCAGGAGCTGATTCCCGGCCGCGTGGGCATGGTGTCCGGGCTGTTCTTCGGCTTCGCGTTCGGCATGGGCGGCATCGGCGCCGCCGTGCTGGGGCACATCGCCGACGTGCGCGGCATCGAATACGTGTACGGCCTGTGCGCCTACCTGCCGCTGATCGGCATCATCACCGCGTTCCTGCCCAACCTGGAACGCAAGGTCGCCTGAGCGTAATGCTCAGAGGGCGTGCGCTGGCACGCCCTCGCGGGTGATCTGCACCGGCACGATGTGGCCTTGGGCATCGAACGTCATGCGGTCGATGCACACTTCGCGATGATTCCCGTCGGTATCGCCCAGCGGATGGCGGTGATAGACGATGAACCAGCTGTCATCGCGCGCGACATGAAAGACGGAGTGGTGTCCCGCACCGGTGCCGATCTTCGGATCCTGCTGGAGAATCTTGCCGATGCGCTTGAACGGCCCCATCGGCGAATCGCCGATGGCGTAGGCCACCGAGTAATCGGGGCCGGTCCAGCCGCCTTCCGACCACATGAAGTAGTACTTGCCGTTGCGCTTGAACATCAGCGGGCCTTCCACGTACTGCGGCGACGGAGTGATCTCGTGATAGGTCTTGCCGTCCGGCGTGGCTACCACTCCGCTGAAATCGGGCTTGAGCTTCACCACGTTGGCGTGCTTCCAGCCGCCGTAGATCAGATACCAGCTGCCGTCGTCGTCGTGGAACACGAACGGATCGATCGGCTGCGCGCCGTTGTGGAACGCGTCGATCAGCGGCCGGCCGAGCAGGTCCTTGAAAGGGCCCTCCGGACGATCGGCCACCGCCACGCCGATGCCACCCAGCGCCTTGTCGTTCTGGATGTCGTTGGCCGCGAAGAAGAAGTAGTACTTGCCGTCCTTCTCGGCCATGGCCGGCGCCCACATCGCCTTCTTCGCCCACGGCACGTCGGCCATGCGCAGCACGCTTTCGTGCTTCGTCCAATGCACCAGGTCGGTGGAGGAGAACGCATCGAAATACGTCTGCTCGCCGTAACGCGCCGACGTGGTGGGGTAGATCCAGTACTGGTTCTGAAAGATCGCCGCTTCGGGGTCCGCGTACCAGCCGGGGAAGACGGGGTTTTCCGCGTGGGCGGTGGCGGCCAGGGCAAGCGCCGTGGCGAGGATGGTCTGGACTAGTACGTTGCGGATACGCATGCGGACATTCCGGTGCAGGGCAGACCCTATGAGGCTACCGCATCGGAACAGCATTTTTTTTGTGGGAGCGCACTTGTGCACGACAAGCCAACGGAGCGGAAGCCGGTTACGCTGCTGTCGCGCACAAGTGCGCTCCCACAGGGACAGCAGCCAAGCCATCGGTGGTCAGACGACCACCGGCTCCGGCTCCAGCGTCACGCCGAATGTCGCGCGCACGCCCTCGATCACCTTCTGCGCGAAGGTCCACAGCTCGCCACCCGTAGCCCGTCCATGGTTCACCAACACCAGCGCATGGCGATTGGAGATGCCGACGTCTCCCTCGCGCTCGCCCTTGAACCCGCTCGTCTCGATCAGCCACGCCGCGGAAAGCTTCCAGCGTCCGTCGCCACCGACCCACGACACCAGTTCCGGATGTTCGCGCTTGAGCGCTTCGCCGACCGATGCGTCGACGATGGGATTCTTGAAGAAGCTGCCCGCATTGCCGATCACCGCAGGGTCCGGAAGCTTCTTCGTGCGCAGGTGCACCACGGCCTCGGCGACGTGGAATGGCGCCGGCTTCTCGATGCCCATGCGCGCCAGCTCCTCGCGGATGCCGGCGTAGTCGATGCGCAGCTCGCGCGAACGGGGCAACGCGAAGCGCACGGCGGTGACGATGTAACGCCCCGGTTCGTGCTTGAACACCGAGTCGCGATAGGCGAACGCGCAGGCGGCGCGATCGAGCACGGCCACGCGATGCTCCCTGGTATCCCAGGCCTCCACGCTATCAATGAACTCCGCGACCTCGGTGCCGTACGCCCCGATGTTCTGGATCGGCGCGGCGCCCACGGTGCCGGGAATCAGGATGAGGTTTTCCAGGCCGGCGAAACCCTGGCCCAGCGTCCAGCGCACGAAGTCGTCCCAGCGCTCGCCGGCGGCCACCGCGATGTGGGCGACGTCGCCATCGTGTTCCACCTGCACGCCACGCGTGGCCATCGCCAGCACGGTGCCATCGACATCGCCGGTGAACAGCAGGTTGCTGCCTTCGCCCAGCACCAGCAGCTTGCCCTGGCGCACGGCGGGGAAGTCGAGCAGTTCGGCCAGCTTGGAGGCGTCGTGGATTTCCGCCAGCAGCCGCGCACGCGCATTCACCCGCAGCGTGTTGCGCGTGGCCAGCGATGCGTTTTCTATCAGCGTATAGCCGCCCATGTCGATACGTTCAGCCGGCATGGACGGTTTCCTGCCGGCGGCGGATTTCGTTGACGCATTCGGCGATCAACGCGGGCCCGCGATAGACCATGCCGGAATAGAGCTGCACCAGCGATGCGCCGGCAGCGATCTTCTCCGCAGCATCGCTGCCGTCGAGAACGCCGCCCACACCGATGATGCCTAGCTGCTCGCCCACGCGTTGACGCATGCCGCGCAGCACCGCCGTCGAGCGGGCGAACAACGGTTTGCCGGAAAGGCCGCCGGTTTCGTTGCCGTGTGGATCGCTCGCCACGGCCGAGTGGTCGATGGTGGTGTTGGTGCAGATCACGCCGTCCACCTTGGCGGCCAGCAGCACGTCGGCGATGGCATCGAGTTCGGTCTCGCTCAGGTCCGGCGCGATCTTCAGCAGCATCGGCTTGCGCGCGCCGCTCTGCGAGCCCAACCGTTCCTGCGCCTCGCGCAAGGTTTCGATGAAGCGGCGCAGTGTGGCTTCTTCCTGCAGATCGCGCAGGCCTTGCGTGTTGGGCGAGGAGATATTGACCGTGATGTAGCTGGCCAGCGCGTAGACGCGTTCCAGGCAGAACAGGTAGTCGTCCACCGCCTTCTCGTTGGGCGTGTCCTTGTTCCTGCCGATATTGATGCCGAGCACGCCGCGATAGCTGGACTGGCGCACGTTGCGCACCAGTGCGTCGACGCCATCGTTGTTGAAGCCCAGGCGGTTGATCACCGCCTCGTGCCTGGGCAGGCGAAACATGCGCGGCTTGTCGTTGCCGGGCTGCGGGCGCGGCGTGGTGGTGCCCACTTCCACGTAACCGAAGCCCAGCGCGCCGAGCGCGTCCAGGTGATCGGCGTTCTTGTCCAGGCCGGCCGCGAGACCCACCGGATTGGGAAAGCGTATGCCGAATGCGCTGGTGGGCAGCTCTTCCGGCGGCTTGGCCACAAGATGCAGGAAGTTGCTGCGGTGGGCCACGTCGAGGCCGTAAAGCGTCGCGCGGTGCGCCGTTTCCGCATCGAGCGCGAACAACAGAGGGCGAATGAGGTCGTACATAGTCAGGACAATTGGCCCACGTAGATAACAGTGTCGTAGTCGAAGCCGATGCGCCCATCGACCGCGCAGCGATCGAACAGCTCGCGCAGGGCCTGCATCATCGGCGCATGGTTGGGGTGGCCTTCGCGCGGAGCATACGACGATGAAAGCAGTCGTCCGCTGAGGCTTTCGTAATCGAGGCGTTGGCCGTGGTCGAAGCGACCCATGCCGAGATAGCCCTCGCCGAACCAGGCGCGCAGGGAGGGCTCGTCGCCATAGCGTTCGGCGACGCTGGTGTAATCGGTGCCGTACTGCTTCAGCAGCGCTTCGTAGCCTTCCAAGAACGGCGTGCCGACCAGCCGGCGCGAATTCCAGATGATCGCCGCCAGTCCGCCGGGGCGCAGGATGCGCTGGAATTCCGCACGCGTCGCCTCCTGGTCGAACCAGTGAAAGGCCTGGGCGACCACGATCAGATCGACGCTGGCATCGTCGAGTCCCGTGGCGGTGGCTCGTCCATCGACGGCCTTGAAACGCTCATCGTCGCCCAGCCAGCTCTCGGCCGCCGCGCGCATCGGTGCATTGGGTTCCACCGCGATCACGTGGTAGCCGCCATCCAGGAACAGCTTGCTGGAAATGCCGGTGCCGGCGCCGATGTCGGCCACCAGCCAGTGCGGGGTGACGCCGAACTCGCTTTGCAGCCATTGGAGCATGGCCTGCGGATAGTCCGGTCGAAAACGGACGTAGTCGGCCACGCGGTCGCTGAAACGTTCGGTGGACTTCAAGTCGGTCATGACATTACCCCGTGAGCAATTGGCCGCCATCGACGCACAGCGTCTGGCCGGTGATCCAACTGGCGAACGGCGAGGCGAGGAAGAGCGCGGTGTGGGCGATTTCTTCGGGCTTGCCGAAACGGCCAAAGGGAATCTTCGCCAGCGTGCGTTGATAAAGCTCGGGCGCTTCGCTCTTGCGGCGATCCCACAATCCATCGGGAAATTCGATCGAGCCGGGCGCAATGGCGTTGACGCGGATGCGATGCTCGGCGAGCTGCAGTGCCTGCGAGGTCGTGTATTGGTTCAGCGCCGCCTTCACCGCCGCATAAGCCGGCCCCCGCACGCCCGGATGAAACGCGGCGATCGACGAGGTGTGCAGGATCGACCCGTGCGACGACTTCCTGAGATGGGGCAGGGCATGACGCGAGGCGCGCACGGCCGCCATCAGGTCGACGTTGAAGCCGGCCAGCCAGCCGTCGTCGTCATCGCTGAAACCGTAGCCGCTGGCGTTGTTCACCAGCACGTCGATGCCACCGAGCGCATCGGCGGCATCGTGGATGTAGCTTTCGATGGAAGCCGCGTCGGCGAGGTCGCAGCTTTGGGTGTGCGCGGTCACGCCATGAGCGGCGATCTCGTGGCGGACTTCATCGAGCGCCGCTTGGCCACGGGCACATACCGATACGGCCGCGCCCGCTTCGGCAAACGCCAGCGCGATGCTGCGACCGATGCCCTTGCTGCCCCCCGCCACGACGACGCGGTAATCGCGAAAATCGAAGGGTGGCTTGAGGGCGTCTGTCGCGTTCGTCATGACGCGTGCCACGGCAAGAAATGCAGGAAGAGCCCGATGCCGAGGGCCGTCAGTACGAAGGCAGCCAGCACGGCCAGTACAAGGAAAGCAAACTGTAGATACCCCAGTACCATCCCGATTACAGCCATTGAATCGCCTTCCACCGAATTCAACGGCGCACTACGGATTTCCTTGCGCGCCAGGTGTCCGCAGACGATCGCGAGGACGGCGCCCACGAGCGGCAAGACGGTCCACGAGGCGATGCCGAAGACCAGGCTGATCACGGCGAGAGTATTGGTCGTGCGACTGGCGGCGGGCTGGTAGCTCATGTCGTGCACTTCCTGCGAGTGGTAGAGGTTGCCTGCGAGCAATGGCCGATCAGGGTCAGTGGATATAGATCTTGTTCGGCCCCATGAACGGCATTTCCAGCGCGACGATGACCAGCCAAAGCGCCAACAGCGCATATTGCCCATAGGCCATGATTCTTGCGGCCTTGGTGAGGCCTTCGCCACGCAACATGCCATCCGAGCGGCGAATTCTCCGCTCGGCAATCCATGCGCAGATCGAGCCGATCACGGAGCCGCTGAGCGGCATGGCAATCATGTTGTAGATGTTGAAACTGGCCGAGGCCAAACCCATCACGGGCAGCACCGTCCAGGCAAAAACCGCGAACATCAAGCTGAAAATCGCCAGCGAACTAAACGTCGGCACAACCTGTGCGGGTCGTGCGTCTTCCATCGTTGCAACTCCTGTTGTCGATGACCGTGCGCCTGCAGGTACTTCCTTCGTCGTGCATCCCGGCGTTCACCGGGATGCACGGTTGCCACATCCTTACAGATCGAACTTGATGCCCTGCGCCAGCGGCAGCGAGTTGGAGTAGTTGATGGTGTTGGTCTGGCGGCGCATGTAGACCTTCCATGCATCCGAACCGGACTCGCGACCGCCGCCCGTTTCCTTCTCGCCACCGAACGCGCCGCCGATTTCCGCACCGGACGTACCGATGTTGACGTTGGCGATGCCGCAGTCGGAACCGGCCGCCGACAGGTACTGCTCAGCCGACTTCAGGTTCTGCGTGAAGATGGCCGAGGACAGGCCCTGCGGCACGGCGTTCTGCAGCTCGATGGCTTCATCCAGCGTCTTGAACGGCATCACGTAGAGGATCGGCGCGAAGGTTTCCGTCTGCACCACGTCGTCGCTGTTCTTCACGCCGCTGACGATGGTCGGCAGTACGAAGTTGCCCTTGCGGTCGGTGAGCGCAGCGCCACCGGCGAGCACCTTGCCGCCCGTGGCCTTGGCCTTTTCGACCGCGGCGAGATAGGCCTTGACGGCCTCCGGGCTGTTGAGCGGACCCATCAGCGTGGTGGCGAGCGTGGGATCGCCGATCTTGCCTTCCACCTGCTTGTACGCCGCGACCAGCTTGTCGGTGACGTCGCCGATGATCGACTCGTGCACGAACAGGCGGCGCGTGGTGGTGCAGCGCTGGCCGGCCGTGCCGACGGCGCCGAACACGATGGCCGGAATCGCCAGCTTAAGGTCGGCGGTCTCGTCCACGATGATGGCGTTGTTGCCGCCCAGTTCGAGCAGCGAGCGACCCATGCGCTTGGCCACGCGCTCGCCCACCTGGCGACCCACCTTGGTGGAACCGGTGAAGCTGATCAGCGGGATGCGGTGATCGTCGACGAAGGCCTGCGAAAGCTCGGTGCCCGCATCGTTGAACAGGAAGAAGATGTCCGGGAAGCCGGCTTCCTTCAGCGCCTCGTTGCAGATCTTCATGGTCGCGATGGCCGAGAGCGGGGTTTTCGGCGAGGGCTTCCAGATGCAGATATCGCCGCAGATGGCCGCGAGGAATGCGTTCCACGCCCACACCGCGACCGGGAAGTTGAACGCGCTGATGATGCCGACCAGGCCCAGCGGCTGGTACTGCTCGTACATGCGATGGCCCGGACGCTCCGAGTGCATGGTGTAGCCGTAAAGCATGCGGCTCTGGCCCACCGCGAAGTCGGCGATGTCGATCATCTCCTGCACTTCGCCATCGCCCTCGGGCTTGATCTTGCCCATTTCGAACGCGACCAGCGAACCGAGCGCATCCTTGTGCTTGCGCAGCGCTTCGCCGCACAGGCGAACGGCTTCACCGCGACGCGGCGCTGGCGTGGTACGCCACACCTTGAAGGCCTCCTGCGCGCGCTTGACGATGAGGTCGTAATCCGCCGCGCTGGATGCGTGAACCGCGCCAATCACCTCGCCCGTGGCGGGATTGACCGGATTCAGCGTGCCGGCGTCGGTCGTCTTCGACCACTCGCCCTGGCCCAGGTAGGTGCCCGAGTGCGACTGGCCGAGACCGAGGGCGGTGAGGATTTCGTGGGACATGCTTGACTCCAGACCGTGGCGCGGGAAAGGCGCCGGGAAGAAAACGCCTATTCTAGCAGGGGGCCGTTAACGGGTTCGCGCCGCCCCCCGTTCCATGCCAAAATCCGGCCCGCTGCCCCCGTAGCTCAGTTGGATAGAGCGTCCCCCTCCTAAGGGGAAGGTCGTACGTTCGAATCGTATCGGGGGCACCATTGCGCAGATGCACAAAAGCCGGCAGCGATGCCGGCTTTTGCGTTGGTGGGGGATGAGACGGCAGGGCCCGCTGTGTTTTTTGTGGGAGGCCATCTTATGGGCGACCGCGGCGCTGGGGTGTGATCGCTCCGTTCGGCCGTCGCGCACAAGTGCGCTCCCACAGGTAGAGCAAGGGTGTGCTGTTGTGGGAGGCCATTTATGGGCGACCGCGGCGCTGGGATGTGATCGCTCCGTTCGGCCGTCGCGCACAAGTGCGCTCCCACAGGTAGAGCAAGGGCGTGCTGTTATGGGAGGCCATTTATGGGCGACCGCAGCGCTGGGGTGTGATCGCTCCGTTCGGCCGTCGCGTACAGGGTGCGCTCCCACAGGCAGAGCAGGGGTGTGCTGTTGTGTGAGGCCATTTATGGGCGACCGCAGCGCTGGGGTGTGATCGTTCCGTTCGGCCGTCGCGCACAAGTGCGCTCCCACAGGTAGAGCAAGGGCGTGCTGTTGTGGGAGGCCATTTATGGGCGACCGCAGCGCTGCGGTGTGATCGTTCCGTTCGGCCGTCGCGCACAAGTGCGCTCCCACAGGTAGAGCGCTCAAGACACTTCAATCGCTCGATTCGCCCACGTCACCGCCGTGGCCTGCTCTGAAAACTTGGCGGAGGCGCGTGCACAGCTGGCGGATGTCTTCCATCGACTGGATGGTGCCGGTCTCGTTGCCGAGCAACGCAACGTCGGCACCGGAAAGCTTGCGCAGTTCGGCCTGGGACAATGCCAGCAGACCGTGCGCCGATTGCAGCAGATCCTTCAGCAGTTCGTCCTGGTGAGGTTGCCGGTGGCTTCGCGAGAGCTCTTCGAGCCCTTGCTCCAGGTCCTCCACCCAGGCCAGCACTATGCGTTCTGTCGAAAAAGCCATTACCACACTCATGCAGCAGCCCAAGTCGGTACGCATGCTCCTTATGCGGATGGAACTACCTGATGTCGCTCCTCGTCAGCGCCATGACGCTGTAGGTCAGCTTTTGGCGAAAATGCCCCGATCGAGCACCTCGGCCTGGACGTGTCCGGCCACCGCATCGTGGTCCACCGCTTCGCCGCTGAGTTCCTCCTGGGACGATACAGTGCCATAGATATGGGCACGCCAGGCAACCCGTCCTGGCAACTGGTCAACTTCACAAAGTACTTGAAGTTCGTGCTCTGTCTCGTCCACGACGCAGAAATTCATGTTCATGCATGAGCGCCCCTGACGCTCGCCAAATGGTCATACGCTGGGTGATCGGGAATGCCGCCAGCAGGGCCTCATCGAGTGATTCTTCTTCTTCGAGGCGTCAGGCTTCAGGGGTTAAGACAATCAAGGAACGTGCCATCAGCAAGGCGCCTGGTGCCGGCGCCGTTGCGGCTGCGCTTACCGCCAGGCGCGCATATCAGGCGAGGATGCCGTGCTCGCGGGCGTAAGCGTATACGTCCAGATCGTTCTTCAGGCCCAGCTTGTTCATCGCATCCATTTTCTGGCGGCTGATGGTCTTGACGCTGCGATTGAGCTGGCCCGCGATCTCGGTGACGGTGAAGCCCGAGGCGAACAGCCGCAGCACTTCCGTCTCGCGCTTGGAGAGGGCGGGTTGATCCTCGGCGTGGCCGCCGGTGCCGCTCTCATCCATCAGGTGCGTGATGCCGGAGCTAAGGAATACGCGCCCATGCGACACCGCCTGCACGGCGAGCGTCAGTTCGGACAGCGCATCCGTCTTGCTCATCAAGCCACGCGCTCCGGTTTGCAGGATGGCCTTGAGCACGCCGCCGTTGTTGACCATGGTGAGCACCACCACAGGAAGCTCCGGCCGGCGACGGCGGACCATGCCAAGCATCTGCAGACCGTCGGCCATCTGGCCTCCCGGCATGCTGAAGTCGGTAATCAACAGCTCGCACGGATGCTTGTCGACGGCGTCGAGCAACTCGGCGGGCGAGCCCACTTCGGCAACGACCTTGGCCTGGGTGTTGTTTTCCAGCAGGGCGCGCACGCCGCTGCGGAAAATAGGGTGGTCGTCAGCGAGGATGATACGAAGGGTCACTGTGCCCGTCCCCAATACCGTGTCTGTGTAACCGACCAAGGTTAGCTGCTCGACCAAGCATGCCTTGTAGGTTTGACCCTACGTGGTGCTTGTAGTCTTCAGAGAGCGCTCATGAAACCTGCTGCGACTGCTATCCGGTCGATGCCACTCCGTGCGCGAAGGTAATTTCTGCTTGCCGCGTGCGCGCCTGTGCTTGGGTGAGCTGCAACAGCGCAGCCATTCTAAGTCGGCTCGCGGTCCTTTCATTGCGAAAATTTACTGAGTCCGCGTGCGTGTCGGTTCAGGCCAGGGCGCGCGGGACTGCATCTTTGCGGGCTCTCATTTCTTTGGATGGTCAGTGGCTTGCAGTATTCGAGGCGTGCCGATGCCGCGTTCGGTCGCCAGCTGACTACGGTCGCTGCCAGAGGAACCGTGCCGGACAGGGCGTGACGGGGATGGCTCCGCCTGTCAGCGGCGCGCCGCATCGGCGTGACGGCGGCTTTCCGTGCTGTCTTGCAGCATCGTGAGGGCACACGAATGGTGGTCTGCCTTCACGAATTCGCCCTAGCTGTCCTAATCGCTGCGATAAGCCGCCGGCCGAATTGCCGGGAGGGTCGCTGACGCACCGCAAAAACGACGCAAATTCATGCGCTTGCCAGCATGACCTTTGCCACGCTCCCTACATGTCAGCTATTCGTAAGCTATTTCCTGCAGAGGGTTCAGCGTTCCATGTAGCCGGTCGGCTTCCCCACCGACGGTTTCCCCCCACATGGCGCAGAGCGAAAGGGAGTTCTTCATGGCGGTACTCGTTGGCATTTACCTGGTGCAGGGCGACGCGTTCGAAGTCGTGCGCGACGGCAAGACCTGCTGGACGGGAACATGGACGCTGTTCCGTTCCCCGTTGATGAACCGCGCCGATTGGGAACCCCTGGCCGATGCCGAAGTACCGGCGCTGTTCGCCTCGTCCTCCCTGGCAATACAGGCGGGCGAAGATGCCGGCGTTATCTTCGCTCGCGACTTGCAGGGCGACGATGGCCTGGAGCCCATGACCTGGGCTGCCGTGCCGATGGCATGGCGCATACCGCTCAAGCGCGCTGGCTGAGCGGACCTGGCGCGCTGCCCGGCTTTCGCAAGCGGGGTAACCGCCACCGCGTCCCTGGTTGCCATGTTGGTGTCGCCACCGTCGTCCGCCGCGCCATAATGCAAGTGCACGGCCATCGGCCGAACCTGAGGAAGGCGACGAGCCAGCCATGGCGCGTACCCTGCTAGCGCTGTTGGTGCCCGAGGCCGAAGCCGTGGTCGGCAGCTTCCGCGATCAATACGACCCATCGGCGCGTCGCGGGCTGGGCGCGCATATCACGCTCATCTATCCCTTCATCGATAGCGATTTGATAACGCCAGGCATGATGGCGCGCTTGCGCGACGTGGCGGCCGATATTCCCGCGCCGATGTTCCGCCTCGCCCACGTCGGCACGTTTCCTTCCGTCGTGTGGCTGGCGCCCGAACCGGCCAAGCCGATCATCCAGATCGCCTCGGCGCTCGAACGCGCGTTTCCCGATCACCCCAAGGGCGGGGGCGCGTTTCCCGATTTTGTGCCGCATCTGTCAGTGGCGCGCCAGGTGCAACACGAGAAGGCTGCCCTCATCAACGAACTGGAAGCGCGACTGGCCGACCACGGTCCCGTGTACGGCTGGTGCGAATCGATGTCGTTGCTGGTGAGCGACAATCGCCGCTGGCATGAGCAAGGGCAGTTCCCTTTCCTGCAATGATCGTGGCCGATCCTCCGAAGATCACGCATCGGAAAGCACGCATGTGCGGTGGTCTATTCCGGTTCGTCCACTTGTTCGAGCGCAAGCGTAGCGTCGTCACGCCGACTGCCGAGTTGATGCAGACCGTTTCGCCGGCCGCACACCGGACACATGAAATAACCGCCGAAGCTGTCGATGGACGGCAGCGCGTCCTTCGAGGTCAACTCGGATTGACAGCGAATGCACGTCCACATACGGGCAAGGGTGCGCCTGGGTGCAAAAGGGAAGGGTGTCAGCGTATGCCTGAACCGGACCGCAGCGCGGCCGCGATGCAAGCGCCGGCCGTCAATGCTCGTTGACCCAGGTATCCTCGATATCGTCCTGCAACGCCAGTTCAAGCTCCGTCGTCGATAGCGACGACACAGCAAAAACCCGGCCGTGGCGCATGCCGTGATAGATACCGTTCAAGCGGAAGGTCGCTGCCCAACAGACACTGTCGTGCACGGCGAGCAGATATTCGGCCGTGTAATTGAAACCATTGCTGGTCATCCCGGCGACGTCGGCCATGATGGTGCCCTCCGCAGATCGTGCCACTCGACACTACTCCCTTGTGAGCCGCGCCGCGTGAATTTCCCCGGTGGTCGGCGCATGACGCTTGTCGATCGTGGGGCACGATTTCAAGAACGGTCTCATTTCTTGGCAGTTCCTTGCCCCGTTACCATGGCAACGCCGAACCGGTTGGCCATGCCTTTCGCTGGCCCGGACGTTGATCGGCCGGTTCCTGAGCTTCGTCGTCGCACACAGAGAAAGTCATGAGTGAAACGTCATCGATGAGAGAGTTTTCCTTGGTCTTTCGCGGTGACGACGAAAGCGTGGTCGTTGCCGACGCGGACATCGAGGCCAATGTCCACGGCGATCTGGCCGCCCCGGAAGCCAGCCCCGTCGCCTGGTCGCGACACTACGATCCCAACGACGCCGTCGAAGTGGCCGATATCGAAGAAGTGGAAGCGCTCGCGCAGGACGGCGCATTCACCGAGCTGCGCGAACTGCACAGCTTTGGACACTCGGCGCGTCTTCTTTTCCACGGTGCCGAACTGAAGTTCTACGCGGCCCTCTTCATGGACGACCTGCTGTGGCGCGCCATGAAATCATCCGACGCCGAGGCCGCCGAAAGGGCATTCGACGAATTCGCGCTCCAGGTAAACCAACGGGCGCGCAGCGAAGTGCGCCGCGTCCAACTCGACGCAACCAACATGCAATTGCAGCACGTGATCGCCGAGTCCCAGGCGAAAGCAGAGCGCCTGCGCGCCAACATCCAACGCAACGCCGCGCAAAAGCAGCGCGCCATCGAGCGCGAAGGCGACCTGCGCAATCACATCAAACAACTCGAAGCCACGCGCGTGCAGGCACAACTCAATGCGAACCGCATCGTTCGTCAGATTGGCCAGCTGCACTCGACATGCGCGGCGCAGCTGCCGCGGAATCGGGGGTTGTTGATAGGGCTTCGGAAGAAGTAGGGCGTGGGTGGGGAAGAAAAAAGGCCCGATTTGTTGTCGGGGCTTTTGTTTTTCCGGCCCGTTCATCGATCCCGTTCGTCATGCCACCAGGGCAACGCCAACGGACGTTCTGGCACAAGTAAATCTGCCGTCATTGCATAAATTTACTTAGGTATGACGCTACTACTTTTGGTTGATTGTTCGCTCGCACGTCCCGCTTAGAGTGACGCGTCGTAAAGCCACGCAATCAGCAGCCCCATGGCGTGGCTTTTCTTCCCGCACATCACCTTCGCCCTTTTCTAAGACACGCCGTCGCCAACGCGCGTTGGGGGATCTTGTGTGTCGATAACGAGGACTAGTCATGCGAAAAGTAAGATGCGTCATGAAGAACAGCGGCAAGGGTGACATTGAACTAATTGATGACAATCTCGACCATGGCGTGTGGGCGGATAATGAGTCTCCCACCCAATCCATGAGCGTGGTTAAACCGGGCGAAAAGAAGTTCTTCCGAGCTGAGCAAGGCGGTGACATCCCGCTGATAGGAAGTTTCGCGACCGGAACTGAAGGATGGGCGCTATTCCGCACCAAGATCCCTGACCCCGAGATGGGCGGGTCCATGGATTGTTACGTCAAGATCAGTTGGAACCTCCCGTACGTGGCTTTTTCATCGGACGGGGTAGGGGCCTGGGTCAATGCTTACAGGTACGATCCGCGTGAAGTGATTGGGGATGGTGCGTTCGACACTCGTGACAAGAGGCCTCCACCTATTGAGCTTCAACAAGGTGGCGGGAGCGAAGATACTGGCGGAGATCGCTTTGTATTCTTGATTCCCCAGGCATACCCCTGGATGCTTACGTTCTATCCGATGGTCATTGCCGAATCCGATACGTTCATAGAAGCTACGTTTTCGATCAATAACACCGTGGCTCCGGAATCCACCACGCTTCCTCCTCCGCCGTTCACCGATACCAAAAGCGTAAAGCCGGTGCCGCAACCGCTGACTGGTAGCAAACCCGAGTCGTGGTTTGGAACCTGGCGAAGCGAGCATGTCGTCGTTCGAATATTCGATGCCGGAGGCGGTCTGCTCAACGTGCAAGTGACCGAAGCGGCCTTCGGTCAGACGCTGGAACGGCCTGTGCAGCAGGTTGGAATCAGTCGCCTGATTTTCAAGGCGAACGTGGCTGCCGTGACTGATACCGCGTTCACATCGCGCCCATCCGGGTCCAGCGCACTGAGCCGGCTAAAAGTTGAGGAGCACGATCTTGTCGGCTCGCGACAAGCCAAGATCAACCCGATCGAGCGGACATCGCCGGTGTTCCTGAAGATATTGAAGAGCAATCCGGAAATCGTCGCAGCGATTGTGGAGGACAAACATCAGATTGGCGGAGATTATCTTCGCCTGGCCCCCGACGCCGTGCTCGAAATTTACAAGATGGTCGCGGGTGGAAGTGTCGTGGACATCACCCTACGGTACCGCCGCCCGGGCACTCAGGGCGTGCTGACCGTATCGCGAATCGATGAGGTCTTAACCTACGAATTACGTGTTGGTTGAAGTTTGGCGTCTATGGCGTCTACGTATGAAAAGGTACCAGGGACAATTTCATGAGCCTCTGCACATTTTTGAGAGCGCGCACTGCCGTGTCATCTAAGGGAATGGTGCTGACATTCAGTCGGCCTTGCGCCGTCATGCACCGCTTCGTCCAGGTGGACATCTATCTCGCCGAACCCTGACAGACGATGCCAGCCCTGCTTGTTAGGGTCAGCCGGTCACTCGCGCTGTCGTATTGCACGGCCTCGCGAGTGACCATGACTACCAGGTCATGAGGCGCGGGCCGTGAGTGCAGGAACACCCACGACCCGCTAACCATCACCAACTTAACGAGAGTTGATCATGGCTACCCGAGATCATACGGTACGCATTCGCTCGTCCGTTCCCCCTGACGACACCCTCACTCCTCCATCCGGCAGGCCGTCATCCACTGCGGTGGCATGGCCCGAAACCCTGCGTCACAGCACTCGCGGCGACATCGCCCTGGCGGTGCTCGCCCTCACGCGCCTGCGCGTGGACAGCGAGCAGTGCCGTCACGCACAGGCACGTGGATTCCCCGGCAGACCGCTGCCATGGCCGCTTCCCGTGGCCGTCACGGCCAGCCTGGGCACGGCGATCCACGGCCTTCAGCAGTACGCGCGCCTGCTCGCTGACGAGCCCAGAGTGAACACCACACGCCTCCGATAATCACCGTTACGGCGCATCGGCCAGCATGGCGATGCGCTGCATTCGGGCGATCACCGACGAAGCTGCCAAGCATTCACTGACACGGAGCGCTGTAAGCGCCTATCCGCTGCGCGGCCGTGTCCGACAGGGAGAACAGTTATGGAACTGATCCAGCTCACCCCGCATTCGGAAGTGGACCCCTCGCAGCCGCTGCGAGCCCCCGGCGACATCCTGCTACACGCCTACCTGATCCCAAGCGCACTCAACCCCGCCCAACTGGCCCGCCGCTCCGGCATCCCTTCCGATCAGATTAAAGCGTTCATCGCCGATACCCACCCCATCACTCCCAAGATCGCGCTGCGCCTTTCTCTCATCTTCGACACCACCGCCTTTTATTGGCTGGCACTTCAGGCCCGATACGATCTGGAAAGGGCTAAGCCTGCGACCCGCGCGTATCGGCCTCTCGTTGATTGAGCGAGTAGCAAAAGGGGGGAAGCAGGGGCGAGAAAACGGGGGGCAGGGAGGACCAGAAATCAGAGATGGTCCAGAGTCGCCTTTTTATCGGGATGGAACCTGAGACATGAGAGGAAGTGAATTCAGGCGAATGCCATAAAACAGACAAAAGAAAAGGCCCGACTAAAAGTCGGGCCTTTCTCGAAAACCTGGTACGGTGATAGGGCCCGAAAAGCCCTATGTGGCGCGGTTTGTATGGCTTACTTCCAGAAGTACCCCCAGATATACCCCCGGCCGATCGATGCTTGGCATCTCGTGGCCGTGGGCCCTTGATGGGTATGGGGCGGCTAAATCGGGTCAAAGGCTGGAGATTGGTGTCTTCGGGGGCTTGCCCGTCAAGATGTCATCCATTGCACATGCTCCGTTTGCCGGCAACGTGTATTGATCGGCCGCGGCAACGCAAATGCCGAACTCCACACCGTGGTCAAAGGTCAGATGTCGCATCTCACCCAAAGGAATGGTCACGGTTTTCTCGAAGTGGCTGGCACCTTTGAGGGCAGGGACGTCGCTAGGAATCTCTTCGCGTGTAGTCATGACGGTATCTCCGATGACCTGGCTTCGCCCCAGATCGTACGTCACGCTGACGAGAACAGTAGCCCCCGTATCCGAGACATCCTGAAGAACGGTGTCGCTGTGCAGCTTTACGACGCCCACTGAGCACGCAGTCTGATCGCTGTTGCATTCACGGACGCTCATGAGCGGGTAGGTATATGGAAACGTCACGCCTACCTTTCCTTCGTGTCTATCGATCGCGCCGGTGTCCGATCGATCTTTGAAGAATGGGCTCTTAGAGAAGGCATAGGTGCTTACGACAATGGGCTGCCTCCGGATGGGATTTACGCTGGCACAGCTAGAAAGCGTTCCAATGAATGCAGCAATGAGGGGAAGGAGTATGGCTGGACTGCGGATCATCGTAGTTAAGTGTTTTGGCCCGGGTATATATAGATTTCGGCACCTTCACGCGGTGCTTTAGCAGCCCGCCTCGATCATTCGTCTTCGAGAATGGCAAGGACCAGACGGGTACATCATCAACTCCATCACTCCCGCCGCACGCATGATCTTCTAGGTAGGGCGAAGGTCGTCTGTGCCTGGTGCCAAGGTAGGATCTCAGCCCGAGAGACGTTCCCGGTCTATATGTAGCCATTTCAGGGGAGGATGGGTGTGACTCATAGGTTGGAACTTTTGCCGTGGCTCCGGAAGATCAGGAGCTTTTTTGGTCGCCTTGCCGTGTTGGCATTGCTGCCCATTTTCGTGGGCGAGGTGGGGTACTCCGGACTGGCAAATATCCAGGTGTACAGCGCCATCGAACAGGTCATTGGGCAGTGGCTGCCGTGGGTTGAGCTTGTCTGCATCCTGACTCTGGCTGTAAGCCTAGTCGCATTGGCGAGCACCTGGTGGGCGAGGGACTGGTGGGTCGAGCGCTGGGCGCGTAGTCATGAGAGCTTCGTTGGCTAGTGGGGGCGATATGAGAGTTTCGTCTTGCTTCGCAGCGGCGTGCCTGTTGCTCGCAGCTGGCGGTATCACGCAAGCGGCCGGGGCATATGCGGGCGGTGGATCAGCTGCCCCGGATCCTTGCGCAGCGCCCTTTCTCAACTCGCCCGGGGCGATGTCCTGGTTCAATGGGTCGATTGCCGTCCCCGGAGGCATCCCCAAGCCCTTGACCTCACTGAGTGGTACCTCAGGTGTCGGAATAGGTGACAAGCTGGCCCTGAAACTTCCAGGGGACAACGTTGCTGGATTGGCAGCATTCGCTTGCTACGCTACCGCCCACTTCCAGGACGGAAGCACACAAGACGGTGTGTTGAGCGTGGCAGATGCCAAGGCAGGGCAGCCGTTGCGGATCCAGTGGATCGACCGGGCCACCGTCGAGCAGGCGCGCGCAACCTACACCACGGACATGCAGAGGCGCCAGCAGGAAGGCATTGCCTACGGCGCGCGTGTTCAAGCTTGTACGTTCAAGTGGCAGATCGCGGTTCAGGCCGGGTCATTGCTTCGGTCGGGAATGAGCGAAGAGGCTGTCGAAGAGCACCTCGTTGCTACCCACGCTTATGGCCCTCTGGGGCAGGCGTATCGGGACTCTCAGGCGACAGAGACTGTTGTGCGCCAAGTAACTGCGGTAGTGGCGATGTCACCGGAGCAACGCATTGCGCAGGGGGCACCAGACTATGCAAGTCAGCAGTTCCTTGATCGATGCCCACTTCAGGCGCAGAGCCAGCACGGGAGCAACTGAGCGAGGGGGAGTACCGATCAGTGTGGGACCGTCAACCTTCTCGATCTATGATTTTTACGTCAACCGTCATGGCCAGGTGAAGCGGACCCTGGGGAACGTCGGGTCGACCTTCTTCCACCTTGAACGACGGGACAATCGAGGTGAGCAAGTCGAAAATCGTGTGGAGAACCTCGGCGGTATCCGCAAACGTCACCTTGTTGTTGGCTAGAGCTATGTAAGAACAATCTTCAGCGGGGAGGAGGCGGAGCGGTTGCCCAGCTTTACGGTTGCTCGACAGCCTCGCTATAGGATGCTCGATGAAATTTCGGATCTCCCGAAACTTTCCATAGGTAGTGCCCGTGGCGAATTTCTCGTCGGCGGACTTTGGTAGAGCATTTTGGCGTACCAATCCTTTGATCATATCGACTGAGCGGGACATCGAATTGACGCAGTCTTCAAACTCGAAGGGGAACTCGAGTATGAGGAGGTTGGCTTGCTCTCCAGGGTTGCCCGGCATGAGGCCATGAGCGCTCAATACAATTTCGCGCGCCGCCCTGTAGTGCCTAGCTGACTTAGTGGCCACGTAGGTCAAGATGTGCCGGTAGTCATGTGCGAGGCCGTCCAGTGGCAGGGTGTTACCAAACAGGCTGATAAAGGAATAGTGCCGCCAGAGCCGTTCGAATTGCCTGTCTAAGTCGGGTACGTTCGCCAAAATGTCGGACATGGTTGCGCACTAGGTCGAATAGTGGCCCGTATCGTAGTGGATTCCCTTGCGCCCGCTACTCTGCAGGGACTCGCAAAACTCGGGGTGGCGCAGTTCTTTCCCTTTTAGGGACTGACAAAACTCCCGGTGTCAGTGGCTGAGCGACTTTGTGTGTCCCGTAAACCCCTTGGATAATGAGTTCAGTAATTGTCCCCGCGGCGATATGGGGTTTGGGAGGGATGTGCCGGTGATCGTGCCCTGGTAAGACATCCGTAAGTTGAGAGTTCCCTCGCGCGCGCGCGCGTACTGGTTTCGAAATTACCCCCGCCCCCTTACATTTGGGTATCTGGCCATTGTTCGCCGGTTGAGGCTGCTGATGGGAAGGCCTCGTCTAGGTGACAGACCACTGCTAGCGCGCGGCTATCGCTGGCGTCCACTCACGACTGCGGCCACCCTGTCTCGGTGGGCGAGTTGGTGCCGGGGCTGTAGGTGTGGGTATGCATGTCGAACAGGATGCCGTCGATGGTCAAGCCGCTGCCGTCCAGCTTCACGACTTTGCCGCCGAAGGTCAGGGTGATCCCGGAATCGTCTAAGACAAACGAGTTCGAGCCGCGGGTCAGGTTGTAGCCGTCCTGGTTGATCGTCTCGCGCGTTTCAGTGCCCTGAGTGTTCCGGATGATCGCGCCATTCGGACCTTGAACCTGTGCGGCGTTCTGGTCGATCGGTGGTGAGTTTTTGTTGCTTATGGGGACGAAGACCAGAGAGGAGAGGTTGCCGCGCTGCGTGAGCGACGCGACGCCACCGCCGATTCCCGAGACGCCGCCGAGGTACGTGTCGCCGGGCATCGTGATGCCGAAATCGCCCACCTGGGTCGGCATCCGGATCCATGGGCTTTCTGCTTTCGGGATGGTGAGCTGCGGAATGGTCCAAGGGTTGGTGTCGACCTCGAAGTTCACGGTAACGAGTGCGCCTTGCACTGCGACCACGCGGCAGGGGAGAGCGCGTCCAGTGCTTCGGATGGCCTGTTGGGCTCGGCCGATCGCGTTTTCGTTGAGCGTCCTCTGCAGCCATAGCTTGGTGTAGTTCTTGGACATGCTCAGGCCGCCTGCGCGCAGTTGAAGACCGTGACCCAATCCTCGCCGGATGGAGAACGGAAGCAGCCGAGATGGCGCAGTTCGGTGACTTGGAAGTTGTTGGCGAATGTCAGGCTGTTCTTGTCGGTGGACGAGAGGCCACCTCCGTTTGCCGACAGTCCGGTCGAGGCGTAGGTGGTCGTGAAGCCAGGTGCATTCGGGAAGATCGTGCTTTTGCCCTGGAGTTGCACAGCGGGCATGCGGATGATGGAACCGACTTGAAGGTCGGCACGCATGACCGTTTTCATTTGCATCACTCCCTGCTGAAGCCACGTCGGTTGTCCAACGAGATCGGTGAAATCAATCTGGATGGGATTCGGCTTGTAGCTGGTGTCGTAGATGACGATCTTGCCGGCTTGAATAGTGACCTTGACCTCTTGTCTGAAAACGTCCCGACTGATATCGCTCACTAACGCCGACAGCTCCTCGAGCGTGGCGCAGTAGTGAGCTTCTGGGTAGTCGAGCACCAGGTTGTCGCCGATATTGGTGGTGATAGGTATGCCTCGATACACGGTAGAAAGGGTGCCTTTCAATGCTTCGGCGAGCGTTTGCCCAGCATTCCAGAAGAGGATGAAGTTGCCGGGATCGTCAATCGTGTGTCGCGATGGGTACACGATGAGATCCAGGCGCATGTCCGTGCCTTCCCAATTACCGAAGGCCTGGAACACCTGTCCACGGAGTAGGGTTCCTGACTGGAACGGATTGGTCAGGGGAAGGCCCTTCTTCATCCCGCCATTTACGACAACTTCCATGCCAGCGAACTGATATGCCTGGCTGATGTCTTCCCGCCCGATGCCGTGAATGGTGATGGCCACAGCACCCGTAGGCGTGTCGTAGCCAGCGATCGGCATGTCGAACTCCACATCAAGCGCGCCGGGGTCGAAGTTGCCGCTTGGGTGCGACGTCCATTGCCGTAGAGGCTGGGTCGCACCAGGCGGGGTCAAGGTGATGTCGTAGTACCTGGTCACTGGACACCCCCGGCGTTGGCGGACGCGGCCACGTCGGTTCCAGTGCGATTACTGACTGTCACGTTGACGTTGACGGGCTTGTTCTGGCCTTTGGTGATCGCATTCAAGAGTTGTCGCGCGTCCGGGCTGAGTTGTCCGCCGCCATTCCAATTGGATGCAGCGATGTCGTCGCCGACAGTGTTTGGCGAGACTCGAATGCTGTTCTCTTGCCGCACTATGGCGGCGATCAGCCTCTTGGTGGTTTCCGGATCGCTCGTGTCGATCATCTGGTTCGGCTTAAACCCCGTCCATCCGGCCACGTTCTTGATGTACGTGTCCGTGTCGTTGTGGTCCTTTCGCGGCGCATAGGTCCCGATGATGTCGCTCAGGATGTGCTTGTTGTATTTGGGGCCACCAAGCAATGCGGCCATCGCGGCAAAGCCATCGTTGACGTTATCGAACTGGGCGAAGCCATCGGCTGTCTTTGTTCCTGGCGCGGCGCGCAGGTTGCCTGGGTTGTTGACGTGGTGCGACATACCCGGGGCTATGTTCGAGTAGCCAGGGAACATGTAGAGCCATTCGCCCTTCTTGCCCGTGAGGTAGTCGCCCGGGTGCAACAGCTTGTTGGACAGGCTGTCTTTGTAGTTGTCGGGATTGTCCCAATAGGTCGTGCCGGGAGCGACAGGTGTGCCGTCGTCATTGGCGGGACCGCTCTTACTGCCGCTTGCGCCGCCCGGACTGAAGAGGCTTTTTGCATCGCTGATGGCCTTGGCAATTGCGCCTATGCCGTCGGCGAACGCCTTGACGTCATCGCGAAACTCCTGGCTCCCCAGGAAATTCGTCAGGTTGTCGATCCCGCTTTCGAGGGCTTGGATGTTCTCTTTGCTGAAGACGTCATTGACCAGAATCTCGGCGTCCTTGCCTAGCGTTGTGATCAAGCCACCCAGGGTAGGCCCGAGCTCGGCGAGGCGATTCGTGAAGACCGTTTCGAGCTTTTGTCCGGCGAGTTCCAAGTCTCGATAGAAGGCGTACATCGCGTCCGTGTTGCGATCGCTGATGTTGAGCTGGCGACTATCTTGGGCGAACTGGTTCATGCCACGAAGGAGTTCGCTGCGGTCCGCGATACCGCTACGGCGAATGTCATCCATGGTCATGCCCAGCTGACCGAAGCCGGTGGTCGCCAGGAATTGCGTGTTGTGCTGACTGTCCGGCGTAGATGCCCACCAGTCGTGCGCTTTGAGCGCCAGCTGGCCGGCGAGGGCGCCCGGGTTCATATGGTCGGTCTGAGCCGGCGAGAGGCCTGATGCGCGCTGCAAGTAGACCTGCTTTGTCAGATCGTTCTTGGCATTGGCGATGTTCTCGAGCATCCCATCGTCGACATAGCGCCCCAAGTCCGTGCCGAAGGCGCGATATTCGCCGGTGGTCATGCCAAGGCCGCGGGCAGTGCGCTGATTTGCGATGGCCCTGGCTGCCAGCTTGTCCATGCCGAAGAGGCCGCCGACTGTTCCGAGAAGGGCGCCGCCATTGAGCTGGAAGAAGAATTTCCCGATCCCGAAAAGCGTGTGGGCTAGATCCTTCGCCTCAGTGGTCATTTTCTTCAGGCCGATCTCGCCCTCGAAGGTAGTGAGACGAAACTGCTTCTGGGCTTCGCTGGCGCTCTTCATGTTCAGGGCAAGCTGCCGCGCGTGCTCCTTCGTCTGGATCATGGATTCCAGGATGGCGCCCGCGGCGCCGGCGAGAGCATCGTGGCTACTGCTGGCCAGATTGTTGATCTGTTTCCACTCCTCGGGTATTTCGCCGAGATGCTCCTGGAACTGCTGGAAGAGCTCGTAGAACGCCTTAAAGGACGAGTCGTCGATCTCGATCGGAATGATGGTCTTGTTTGCCACTGCGTTGGTCCTTTGGGCAATTTGTGGGGTGACGTTGTCGGTAAGGCAGCAGGTGGGCTCACTGCACACCAATGAGCCAGTCAGGAGTCCCCGGGTGGGGCGCTGGCGGGCTCGCGGTGGTCTCCCTTGCGTACCCCCGCTCCCTGGCTATCGCGCGATCCAGAACGCCAGCCATGCGGTCTTCGGCGAGCAGGACTTCGAGGTTCTGTTTCCAGCGCGGGTTATTCGGATTTGGCGTTTCGCCTCGCATCCAGGGATCCTTCGCGCACTCAGCGAAGTAGTCCTCCCAGAACTCGCCAACGACGTACTTCCAGCCTTGCTCCATGCAGACCTTCTTCGCCAGCTTGATGGCCTCGAGCATCCGCTTACGGCGTTTTGGGTTGATCACGGATACGCGTTCGCACTTGGGAAGTAGGCGGTGGTAGGCATCCAGAACGATCTGGCAAGGGTCTGACTTGGGTTGTTCCGAAGATGCAACTCCGAGAAGGTTGCTCTCCACCTTCTCGTACTCTTCTTTATCTTGTTCCTGTTCCTGTTCCTGTTCCTGATTAGGCATAGCCTTCGGAGAAGGCTTAAACGAAGCCTTTCCGAAAGACCTATCGAAAGCCTCACCGAAAGCCTTTCCGACCGCATGGACACTGGCTTTAAGGGTCTCGAAGGCCTGCTTTTTGAGGTCACATTCGGGGATCAATTCGAACTCGTTGCCCCAATTAACGACGACGTTGGGGGACTCGGGTTGGTTGTGTTTGATGGCGTTGGGGATCCAGATGACGCGTGACTTAAAGTCGGCCTTCACCATGCCTTCCCGTAAGACTTCCTCGAAGGCTTTATCAAAGGCTTCGACATCCCAGTCCAGTTCTTCGGCCATCGCCGCACGGCCCGCCCGGAACAAGCCAGGGATCGGTCCAGTCATGGGGCCTGCGATCAGGAACAGCCAAAGAGCTTGGCCGGAAGGTTGAAGGCGTGAAAGGCGACGAAACTTTTTATCGCCGCAGGTCTTCACCTCGACTTTGCGGTAACGCGACTTTGTTGAGCGCCGTTCGGCATTTTCGATGGGAATGCCCATTACCTTGCCCCCTTGATACGACGCTCCAGGATCGAGCGCTGCAGAGCGAGCAGGGCAAGTTCGAGTTCATCGACGAACGACTCGTTGTCCAGTCCGTATCGTTCGATCCAACTGGCCAAGACTCGAACAGAGCTGCATGCAGCGAGAATGGTGCGTTCGGACGCCTGGTTTTCTTTCCGCTTGTTCATCGTGTCGCCCCCATGCAGAGGATGAGGAGCACGGCGAGGAGGAAGATTGCTAGCGGTGTTGCGGTGTCAGGGCGACGGCTCACTTCGCACTCCCTGCGATCAACGTGTACATGGCGATGCGGCGATGCGTACGCCCCTGATCGTCGGGGAGGTCGACCAAGCGCGTCACGATGTTGTGGCCGGCCTCGCGGAGCTCCTTGACCCGGGTGGCAGGCATGAGCACCCCGAGTTCACGGCGAGCGGCCAGGGTGTCGATGGAGCCGCGGCGAAGGCAAGACAGGATCTGCTGGCGCTGTGCGTTGGCGGTGCTAAGATCGCGGCACGGAATGTTGTTTGCTTTGCCCTGACGCCCGGTTGCCGCCGGGCGTTGGCGTTTCTGGGAGGTCCTCATGCCGCCACCTGTTCGATCAGTGCGCGGATGTCCTCGACTTTCCAGGCGGTGATGCGCTCGCCAAGCTTTATAGGCTTGGGATAGCGGCCGGCGCGTACGCCAGCCCACCAAGTCGATTTACTGACGGGAATGAGGGCAGGGATAGCCGGTCCGTTATTGGTGGCGGCTTTACCGACGATCTGTGGAAGCCGCAAATAGCCGGTCTCCGGGAGCTGCAATGCCATGTCGCTTTCCTTCGGCCACCGTTGGCCGTCGTTGAACATGGCTATGTATTGTTTACATCGCTCCTACCCAGTCACCCCCTCAGCTAGCACGTTGGGGACTTAGCGCGTTGAATCCCTGTCCTGCGATCGTTTCTTGGACCATTGGACGCACCACCGCTCGACGGTCTTCGTCGAAGTGATCACTGGAAACTTTTCAAGGACGAAGCGCTGAAAGGCAGCTGCGGATTTATGGAGAGTTTCCCCGCTCTGCCACTCTGACCAGAGCTTAAAGGCCTCTTTTTTGGCCGCCTGTACAGGGTCTTTAGCGAGACGTGTATAGGCTGCAATCTTGCTGGTGCGTTCTTTTGAAAATCTGACCGCAGCTTTGTCCATACGCAGGCTTAGAAGCGAGTCGGCAGCAAAACGTGCGTCCATGGCATAGGTCCAGGCAGCCGTGACATCCCCGTGTTCGTGTGCATGGAAGACCTGGATGCAATAGGCAACTGCGATGGTTCCCCAAAACCCTCGGTTGTCCACCTCTATGGGGCAGTCCGGAGGCATCTCACCCTTGGCGGCGAGAACCTTCACGATCTGTCCCTTAAGCTCCTCGATCCCAGTTTCGACGATAGTCCGATAGATTTCCTCGCCGCCAAAGCCATGCTCGACGAAGTTTTTGATGACGGGATTCATCAAGTCCTTGATGAACTCGTCTTCGGATTTGAACTTCCCAAGGTCGATGAGAGATTCAGAGATGGAGCTCAATATCTGATTGGCGTAATCGACAGGTGTCCTGTCGCTTCGCGGAAATTCATGAGTGTCAAGCATGCGCGCTCCTTCAAGCGCCCTTCGAGAGGTGCCGCGCCAGCCGGGGAAGGTGCCCGGTTTTTGGATGGCCGTCCTAGGCGCGGCGGTAAACTTTCAGTCGTTCAAGATACGCAAGACATCCGCAAACCTGGTGACGACCTCGGTATCGCCTGTGGGATGGCGTACGTCAAGGTATCCAGGCCACTCTCCTCCAGCAGACTCAATCATGCCCTTTGCGCCAAACACCTTTTCAAGCTCTCCAAAGCTCTGAAGGCCGATAATCACGACTTCGCGGATCCAAGCGATCTCCTCTCGCGTGAAGGATCTTCTAGTCATAAGAGCGTTCAGAGGGTTGTCCATGTTGACCTCGCTGAGAGTGGCAGGAGCGACGGCGATTTGCTCGGGACGCTTAGTCATGACGCACCTCTTCGATGGATGGGATTGGCTCTTCGGCGGGCGCTGGAACGGAGGCCCAATTCCAAGACTCGGGATTGAGCATCAGCACGGTTGAAACAAGGGGGTAGATTTGCGGCTTCATGGTGGTGTCCCTCTGAGCTGTAAGCCAGGGTCCACCACACCGCCATAGGAGGGTGGCGGACGTGCAGGGGTAGGAATACGGGAGACCAAAGGAGACCCGCCAGCGCGAAGCTGCCCTGCACGCCCACCATAAGAGGGCATGTGCAACGGGCACAAAAAAAGCGCCGATGGCGCCGTTGCGCCTTTGGTTTCTCAGGTTCCTACGCCTGGTCGCCGAATTGGCGGCGACGGAGGAAGAATGCGCCTGGCGGAAGGCGCCGTCAAGCGGGCTTTAGCTTTCGGCCTATACGCTTCGGGGGCGGTAGCGCCCACCATTCGAGCTTCCGAACCGAAAAGGGCCTTGGAGATAGTGCGATGAAGCGGGATCTAAAGATGCCGTCAACCGCCATGGAGAGCCTTGTGCGCGCGTTGGCGAAAGTGGCGGTGGATGAGTATCTGGCTGAGGAGCGCGCCGCGCGCGAAACGATTGCTGCAATCAAGGCAGAATCTCCGGTTGCAAACAACGACAGTGAGAAAGATCGATGTGGCCACGACGCTGGCGGCCAGGGTGGCCGCACAATGGCCGATGCCGAAACGATCACGATGGTTGCCGCCCTGGTCGCCGGCGATCGCTGGTTGAGCGCTGATGCGTGCGCGGTCTTCCTGGGCATGGTGACGCCCAAGGGCGCACCGAACCGCCGCGGCTTCCTCGAGCGCGTGGCCTGCCGTCCCGACTTCCCGAAGCAGAACCCGATCACCAAATCGTGGAAGAAGTCCGAGGTCGACGAGTGGGCGATGAACCAGCGGCGATCGGGAAGGTGAGGAAACGCTATGGGCGATTCTCTGTTGCCCGCCGAGAGGTGGAGAAGCGCACCGGGCTGAGTCGGTCGTCGATCTATGCCCGCGTGAAGGCCGGCACGTTCCGGCGCCCGGTTCCCGACGAGGTTACCCACTCCGTGTGGTGGGTGGAGTCCGAAATTGATGCCTGGATCAGGGCAAGAATTGCCGCGCGGGATAGGTCGCTAGGATCGACCTGAATACCAGCATGGTGTGGACGTGATATCAGAGATAGCCAAGATCCGCGAGAGTTGTTTCCCACCACTCTATGGCCCTAAGCAAGAGGGGCCGAATGTCTATCGGTCCGATGTATTGACACGAGGACATGTCATTAGGTGAAAACTCTTCGAAGTTCTCAATGTCGGGTACGTTTATCCCGAGGAACCGCATAGCGGGCGCGTCCATTCCATCGGGCGGAAGCGCAAGCCAGTTGTCCGCTCTGTAGCCGCTAACGTAGGTCCCCTTTCGCAGCGAACGATGTTTCCAAGCGTTGTTGATCTGATAGATGGCGCGCATGGCAGGATCAGTCTTGACGGTGTCGATAAACGATGCGCCGTTAGTTATGACCGCACCAGCAACCTTGATTGGCCAGCTGCTCTTCTCATCAAGGTCAGCAATGACCCAATCGCAGAGATGCCAGCAAGTTGTCGCAGCGTTAAGGGCGAAATAGGCCGAACCGATCGACTCGTCACGACTATGGATGCTCAGCATCCGTGCAACATTTTGATACTCCCACCGGAGCTTATTCAGAAGGTCGTTGGGGCCGTCCATTCCAAACGTACGATCGCGAGCGTCCATGTCAGCCATGCGTGATATCCCCATCCTGATGAATGACCCCATGGTCGATGGGTCCGCGCAGCCATGCAAGCTACTGGGAGCGGGCGGTGGCAATGGAATGGGCTACGGGTAGCGGAGGTCATCGTGGCGGGGGATCTAGCCAAGAGGCCGATTGGGTGGCCGACAAGCCCGAGAGTATGTTGGTCTTCCACGGAGCGCCGTCCCCTTAGGAGGGGGATGCTGATCCACATGGCCGCCACGCCGTCGGCTTTTGGCCGCTAGCCTCCTTTGTTAGGACGCCATGCGCCTAAGATCGGTGGCTCATTCAAGTATCTGGCATGTGCAAGCACTTGCTTGCTGACTTCGCACTGATTCGTGTTGTTCTCACCGAGCAGGTGACGCCGGAGACCCTCAGGACAAGCAAACCCGTTATTGGGGTTGTAGTAGTCGCTGGCGCTGCCGCCACACAGAGGACATCGAGCTCGATCGATGCTTTGGTCCTCATCGGTTCTCTCGTCAGCCGATAGCGATTCGGCCAAATGCAACACTTGCCCCATTGCCTCTTCAAACCAATCGTATGTCTCGCCGTACGTAACGTCCCTGGGCATTTCATCAATGATCTGCTGAAAGGATTCGCCAAGGCGATGGAAGAGCGCGCGGCGCGCGGAATAGAGCTCCTCTCGGAGTTCCCTGATGCGTGCGTCTTTGGAATCAACTTCGCCACGATAGGTCGACCGGCCAGGCATACCCAGCTCCCGCATGGAAAATGAGGAAGGTACACGCTGCCGCGAAAGTGCCTATCGGCAAAATGGCCGAGTTCCCAGTCCACCATCTCCACAGTGATGTCAGGCCACATTGGTCGGGTAGGTCCAGCGTCGGCTCACATCGGATACGCTGCAGCTAAACCATCGGAAGGGCAGTGGCATGAAGCGAGACTGGGAAGTGGTGCGGAAGATCCTGCTGGCGCTGGAGAATCTGGAGGGGGCTGGCAGTGACCTGCGCTCTGTGGAGGGCGTTGATGATCATGTGTTCATCTACCATGTCGACCTGTTGGAAAAGGCGGGGTTGATCGAGGGCAAGGTGATCAAGGCTATGTCCGGTCCGGTTGCCGCGATCGCCTTTCGCCTTACATGGGAGGGACACGAGTTCCTCGACAGCATTCGACCCAAGCCGATCTGGGACAAGGTCAAGAGTGATGCCAAGAGCAAGGGTATCGATCTCACCTTCGGCGCGATCAAGGCTCTCGCCGAGATGGCCATCAAAGCGGCGATCGGCGGGTAGTAGGTAGGGTCGTCGCCAAATAAACAGAGGGTTTATCGACTTCTGATAAGTGCCATTGTCAGAACGCAATAAATTTGTGCGCTTCAGATGCGACTTCGCGTTTTCCTCGTAACGCCTTTGCTGCCTTGGGTCGCCGCCGGGGTTTTGAATGGCGGCCAGTGCATCGAGGCCATATGGAATCCGCTTTAGTCGGCTACCACTACATCGCCTGTACGGGCATGAATCGATGCCGACCTGATTCGGACATGGTCGTATCGTGGATCGGTGGTCAAAATCGCATGGATCGCCGTTTTCGTTTCTTCCGATGCACGCGTTCCTAGTATCACTGACCTGATCGCATCCTGAGGAAATTCGATGAGGTGTATTGGCTCGCCAGGGCCGCTGAAGTTCTGCGGGTCCACTGGGATGAGTAGCCGGCGTTCGCGCTCGTAGGACCAGTCCCCTTTCTTCATACACATCACTCGATTCCCATCGAGTTCCCCCAGCGACTTGTAGACGGGTACTGGCGACACGTAGAAAACTTGCCGAAGGTGAAAGAACTCGTCGTCGGTTCCACGTCGGCGATCGAAGAACGCATGGGTGTCATCGAACTCGATGACGAATCCTTTGTGATCCGACGAATAGTGAGCCCACATCAGGACCTGGTCTGCAACTTCGGAGAAGCTCACGATTCCGACTGAGGAGCCAAGCTTGTCGTACATCACCTGCCGAAAATGCTCCGCATTGTCCTGCAGTGATTGCAGCATTTCTTGCCGCACCTGAGCCTGAATTTCCGCGAGTTTCGCCGCGATATGAGGGGTTTCCAACATCGACTTTATGGCGTCGAGCGATAAGAGCCTCCTTTTCTCCGGGGGCAGCCCGTTATAGACCTTTTGGGCGATTCCTCCAGATCGTTGTGCCTTGGTCATGGCGCCATCGAGATCATCGCCGGTCGCGATATTCTCGATGAAAGGGCGTAGCTCGAAGGGATCGTTCAGAGCATTCGCTTGTGTCGCGCGTAATGTGGCGTTTCGCAGCACATCAACACGATCGGCCGAAAGGTACTTGAAGACTGACATGGCTTCCTTGTCCGGATTTCGCTTGCGTTTGAGAGTTAGACAATCTTTCG
Organism: Dyella kyungheensis; assembly: GCF_049913195.1. GTDB lineage: Bacteria > Pseudomonadota > Gammaproteobacteria > Xanthomonadales > Rhodanobacteraceae > Dyella > Dyella kyungheensis. The sequence continues at coordinate 1,709,933 of NZ_CP183983.1, forward strand.
ATTGATGCCGATCACAGTGGCTCCGGCCTTCAAACTGTCCAGATAGTTCGCCCAGGCCTGCATCATCCGTGCGCGCTCATCGAGATACTGCGCGGCATGGGTATAGGCCTCGCGGACCTTGTTGGACTCCGCGTGCGCGAGCTGGCGCTCGATCGCATCAGCGTTCCAGCCCATCTCATTGAGGCGAGTTGCCGCCATGCTTCGGAAGCCGTGGCCGGTCATTTGCTCCGACGTGTAGCCAAGCCCGCGGAGGGCGGCATTCACAGTGTTCTCGGACATCGGGCGGCTGGCGGTGCGCACACCGGGGAACACGTAGTGGCCGTGTCCAGTGAGTTTGTGCAGCTCGCGCAGCACATCGACAGCCTGCGTCGACAACGGCACCAGATGCGCGGCCTTCATCTTCATGCGCTCGCCTGGGATGCGCCACATGGCTTGATCGAGATCAAACTCTGGCCATGCCGCCTTGCGCAGCTCACCAGGACGTACGAAGACGAGTGGGGCGAGCTTGAGGGCGGCCAGGGTGACGTATTGCCCGGTGAAGCCATCAATCGCACGTAGGAGTTCGCCGATCTGCTTTGGGTCGGTGATGGTCGCCCGGTGCGTCGGCTTCGGCGTGGTGAATAGGCCACGCAGGCTGGCGGTAATGTCGCCATGCGTGCGTCCTTCGAGAACGGCCCAGCGAAACACCTGGCCAGCATTGATCTTCACTCGGCTGGCGGTTTCGCGCTTGCCGGCATCCTCTGCCTTCTTGAGCACGTCGCGCAGCTCGAGCGCGGTGATCTGGGTGATGGGGCGTTGTCCGATGTATGGAAACAGGTAGGACTCCAGACGCCAGCGATCCTTGCTTGCGGTCGTCTCTGCCGTGTCGCCCTTGGACTCACGCCAAGTCATCCAGTCGCGAGCGACACGTTCGAATGTTTCCGCAGCGATCGCCTCAGCCTGGGCCTTTGCGGTCTTCTGTGACTTGCGGATATCGCCAGGGTCTTGACCAAGCGTCAGCTGCCGACGTGCGTCCTCGCAGCGCTGGCGGGCATCTGCCATGGACACCGTGGGGTAGGAGCCGAGCGCCAGCAATTTCTCCTTGCCAGCGACGCGATATTTCCAACGCCAGAGCTTGGAGCCGGTCGGATTGACTAGCAAATAGAGACCGTTGGCAATACCGATCTTGTATGGCTTGTTCGGATCGACGGCTTGCTCTGTTCTCGGGTTGTAGCCGGGTTTGGCCTTGCGCAGCAGCAGGTCAGAGATCGGCCGCATTTGGGGGTATCCCGTTTTCTAGAAAGGGGGTACATGACCCCTATACCCCCAGATATACCCCCAAGTACCCCCGGATTCCAATACATCAAATCGCACGGTTCTGGATCATCGGGGCATAAAAAAACCCGCTCTAAGGCGGGTTTTCCTTTGATCCTTGGACTCTTCCAGACTTCCTTGGACTACCTACTGGTACCGGTGATAGGACTCGAACCTACACGACATCGCTGCCAGTGGATTTTGAGTCCACCGCGTCTACCATTCCGCCACACCGGCACTGCAGCGACGCATTATGCCGGGTTCAGTGGACCGGGTCGAGTCCCAGTTGGCGGTCGGAGCGCTGGTACTGGTTGTGGCCCAGGGGCTGGAAGACGGCGCAGTGGGTCATGGCGCCGGAGTAGATGTGCAGGCTCACTGCCACGGCGTCATCGCTGGGGTTGCGGATGGTGTGGTACTCGTGGGGCGGGATCAGGCTGCCGGCGGAGCCGGGGCCGGCCTGGATGGAGCCCACGGGCTGGAAGCAGTAGTGGCCGTCTTCGTCGGCGAGGCGCTCGTACTGGACCACTTCCAGTGCGCCGCTCCATACGCCTTCCACGCACCACATGCCGCAGTGGTCATGGATGGGGGTGCCCTGGCCGGGTCCCCAGGTCATGGCGACCACGCAGTAGCCGTGGTCCTCGCTGCGGTAGAGCTCGCGGCGGGCGTAGCGGCCTTCGGCGGTTTCGAAGACGCATTCGGGAAGCGTCACGGTCTGGCTGCGGATGAGGCTGCACAGGCTGTTGCGGAGGCTGTCCGTGACGGCTCGGGTGGTGTCCTGAGACACGGCGGCATCGATGGCGTCGATGAGCTTGCGGGAGCCGGGGAAATCCAGGGTAAGCATGGCGTTCTCGAGGGTTCGAACTACGGCGCCATCTTAGCAGCGCCCGCCCGAGGGCGCAGTTAAGGAGGCTCTAATCAGCCCCTAAGGGTGTCACCGGCTCTGTGTGGCCGCAGCTGTGCGTCGCAACGATTCGACAGGCCACCAGCCTGCCTTCATCGTCGCAACACCCAGCTGCACCCACACAGAGCCAGTGACACCCTTAGGGACTGTTCAGAGCCTCCTTCGCCGTTCAGAGAGCGCCGAGAAAGCCGCCGATGGCACGGCTGTAGTTCGGGATGTCGACCAGGAATGCATCATGTCCCTGCGGCGAATTGAGCGCCACGAAATCCACCGCGGCGCCGGCGGCGCGCAGGCCGTCGGCGATCTGTTCCTGCTGCTCCAGCGGGAACAGGATGTCGGTGCTCACGCCGATCACCATGGCCTTGGCGAGCTGGATGCGCTTGAGGCCTTCGAGCACGCTGCCGTTGCCGTATTCGGCCATGTCGAACCAGTCGCTGGCGCGCGACAGATACAGATAACTGTTTGGATCGAAGGTGTGCACGAAGCGCTGTGCGTGGCCTTCGAGATACGACTCCACTTCGAATTCGAGTCCGAACGGATTGTCGTCGCGCTGCTCGGGGTCGAGGCGGATGCGAGCAAAGCGTCCGTTCCATTCCATCGCGGAGCGGTAGGTGATCACGCCGAGCTTGCGCGCGATGCTCATGCCATCGACGGGATAGTCATCGTCGGCGTATTGGCCGTGGTTCCAGTGTGGGTCGAGCCGGATCGCCTCGCGCTGGAGCGAGCGGATGGCGATGGCGAACGGCTGCGCCTGCGGTGCGGTATCCACGCTGATGTGCGCGCGCACGCTGCCCGGGTGCAACACCATATATGCCAGCGCGCTCATGCCGCCCATGGAGCAGCCGATCAGGCAGGCGAGTTGATCGATGCCGAGATGTTTGACGGCAACATGCGCGGCGTTGGCCACGTCTTCCAGTGACAGTTCGGGAAAGTCGAGGCGATAGGGTTCGCCCGTGGCCGGGTTGATCGATGCGGCGCAGGTCGAGCCCTTGTCGCTGCCCAGCGAGTTCACGCAGATGACGAACCAGCGCGAGGTATCGATGGCCTTGCCCGGACCGATCATCGCTTCCCACCAGCCCTCGGCGGGATCTTCCGCGTTGGACGCAGCGTGTGCGCTGGGCGAAAGGCCGGTGAGGATAAGCACCGCGTTGTCGCGCGCGGCGCTCAGCTCGCCCCAGGTTTCGTAGGCCACACGTGCCTCGCGCAGTGTGCCGCCCCGTTTCATCGCAAAGGGCGAGGGAAGGGGGCAGTACCGGCGGGCGTCTCCAGAGCCTGCATTCATATGCCAAGTGCCTCGCGCCGGGAGCTGTTTGCCCGCAGGGCAAGGAAGAACGATGGAGTGTATGTCGATACACGACTGAGTGATGACGCGGCCCTGTGGGCAAACAGACCCGGCCCGAAGGGTTGAGCTTGAGTGGTGCCCAGCGGGCAGCGCGCGGCTTGACCTGCCAGCCAGGCAGGCGCTGCGCCACGCGCTGCCCGCTGGGCACCACTCAAGCTCAACGCGAGGCACTTGGCATATGAATGCAGGCTCTCGATCATCTGTGAACCTTGTCGATATTGATCTTGATGGGCATGTGCGTATTCACGTCGACCACGCCGGCATCGCCTTCCAGGTCGCCCGGCTGGGCAATGGCCTGGCCGCTCTTGCTGATGCGGGCGCCGACGAACACGCGCGATGCCGAGGATAGTTTGAGTTGCGGGGTCATGCCCATCGCATCGTTGAGCGTCACGGTGGCGGGCAGGGCGGTGGCATCCATCCGGGCCACGGCCAGCGGCATCGGCGGGCCGTTTTCGGCGCGGGCGTAGACGAACAGCGTATCGCCGGCTGCCAGCTTAGCCGCGAGCGTGGGCGCGAGCGCCACCTGCACCTGTAGCGAAGGCTGCGTGGCCTGGGCGGCGGGCGTTTCGGGCGCGGTCTTGCCAGTGCCGTTGAGTCGCGCGTCGGCCACGGCGATCTGTTCGGACACCGCCTTGGCCACGTTGGAATCGGGATCGAGCTGCGGCTGCAGCTGGCGCCAGGTAGCGGCCGCCTTGGCGTAGTCGTCGTGCTGGAACTGGCTGATACCGAGCAGCCACAGGCCGCGCTGGCTTTGCGGGTCGAGCTTCACGGCGCGTTCGAGCAATTCCTGCGCGCGACCCTCGATGCGATGGTCTTCGCGCAGCAGCGAATCGGCTTCGGCCCAGCCCACCATGGCCACGCCATTGTTCGGGTCGAGACGCAGTGCTTCGTCGTACGCATGCCGTGCATCGGCGGCGCGATGCATCACGCTGTAGGTCTGGCCCAGCAGCATCCAGCCCTGCAGGTCGTCGGGCTTCTGCACGAGATGCGCGTTCAACTCATCGACGGCCTGATCGATGTTCATGGCGGTGCTGGCCTTGGGTACGCCATCGAGCACCGTCGGCGTACCTACGGCGAGGTACAGGCCGATGGCTGCCAGCGGCAGGCAGAACGCCACGGTCATCGCCAGTGCGAACACGCCGCGGGGTTTGCCTTCTTGGCGTCCGTGGCGAATCAGCGGCAGCAATACCAGCAGCAACGCCGCCACGATCATCGCAGCGGCGATCAGATAAAAAGCCAGCCTCACCAGTCATCCCCTTCATCGGTCGGCTTGTCGTTGGCGACTGCGGCCGCGGCGCGACCGCGCCGACGCACCGTCACCACCACCACGGCCGCGCCGGCCAGCAGAATCAAAAACGGCCCGAACCAAAGCAGCATCGTGCTGGCTTTCATCGGCGGGTCGTACAAAACGAAATCGGAATAGCGGTCGACCAGGTATTGCTTGATCTCGTCGTCGCTCTTGCCCTGCTGCATCAGGTCGAACACTTCGTGCCGCAGGTCGCGCGCCAGATCGGCGTTGGAATCGGCCAGGTTTTCGTTCTGGCAGACCAGGCAGCGTAGCTCGCGCGTGAGGCTTTGGAAGCGTACTTCCTGGGCGTGGTCTTTGAAGGGCAGCGGGTCGATGGCCTGGGCGAAGGCGAGGCTCGTGAACAGCAGCAAGCACAGCACTTGTAGGAGCGCACCCTGTGCGCGACCCCAGGTTTGCCGCTTCGTAGGGTTGTCGCGCACAGGGTGCGCTCCCACAGAAGAACTACGGGGGCTCATGGCGCTTCCTTCGACAAGGCAGCGATGGCCGGCTTCAATTCCTTCTCGATGACTTCCGGCGTGAGCGGACCGATGCGCTTGTAGCGGATCACGCCCTTGCCGTCGACGAGGAAGCTTTCCGGCGCGCCATACACGCCGAAGTCGATGGCGGTGCGGCCTTCGCGATCCACGATGACCATGTCATAGGGATTGCCGTGCTTCGAAAGCCAGTCCTTGGCATCGTCGGTGGCATCCTTGTAGTTGTAACCGACCAGCGGCACGCCGATGGATTTGCCTTGCGTCATCAGCACCGGGTGTTCCTCGCCGCAGGCAATGCACCAACTGGCGAACACGTTGATGAGGTAGGGCTTGCCCAGCAGCGCGTCGCGGCTCACGGTTTGCGCGGGGTCGTCCAGCTTCGGCAGTACGAACGCAGGCGCCGGTTTGTTGATCAGCGGCGAGGGCACTTCACGTTGGTCGTGCTGCGTGTTCCACCAGATACCGAAACCGAACAGCAGCACCAGCAGAAGGAAACCGAAAAACGGCAGCAGGCGGCTCATGCACGCGACTCCTGCAGCACGGTCGCCGGCGGCATCTCCGTGGCGGCCACGCGCTTGGTGCGGAAGCGGCGATCGGCGGCGGCAAAGAACCCGCCCAGCATCATGAAGAGGCCGCCCACCCAGACCCAGCGGATGAACGGCTTGTCGTACAGGCGCAACGCCCACGCGCCTTCCGGCTGCTTCGCATCCATCGGCTCGCCCAGCGCCACGTAGAGATCGCGGAACAGGCCCGGGTCGATGGCCGATTCCGTCTGCACCTGGCCGCGCAGGTAGGTGCGCTTCTGCGGATGCATCACCGCCACTTCGCTGCCATGACGCAACACCGTCACGGTGCCTTGATCGCCTTGCCAGTTCGGGCCCTGCGTGTGATGCACGCCGTCGAAGCGGAAGTCGTAGCCACCAATGCTCTGCGTTTCGCCCGGCGCCACGCGCACATCGCGCTCGACACTGAGCGCATTGGTCAGCAGCACGCCGGCCAGGAATACGCCCACGCCGAAATGCGCCAACAACATGCCGGCCATTTCGGCGGGATAACGGCGGCCGGCGGGCATTTCGCGCCAACGCTTGACCACGTAGAGCAGGGTGCCGAAGCCACACCATACAGCCGCTGCGGTGCCTGCAATGGCCTTGCTTTCGCCGCTGGTGACGAATGCTGCGACGATGGCGCAGGCGATGGCTGCGAGGCCCGCGCGCCACATCACCTTCTTCAGCACCGGTACGTCGCTCTTGCCCCAGCGCAAGTACGGGCCAAAGGGCAGCAGCACCACGATGGGAATCATCAGCAGCGTGAACAGGAAACCGAAGTAGGGCGGACCCACCGAGATCTTGCCGAGGTTCAACGCATCGCCCAGCAGCGGGAACAGCGTGCCCAGCAGCACCATGGCCGCGGCGACGGTGAGCATCAGATTGCCGATCAGGATCGCTGTTTCACGCGACACCACGGCGAACGGTTTGCCGCCCGCCACCTTCGGCGCGCGCAGTGCATACAGCAGCAACGAGCCGCCGACCACCACCGCCAGGAAGCAGAGAATGAACAGGCCGCGGCGCGGATCGGATGCGAACGCATGCACCGAGGTGAGGACGCCCGAGCGCACCAGGAAGGTGCCCAGCAGCGACAGCGAGAAGGCGAAAATGGAAAGCAGAATCGTCCATGCGCGCAGGCCGCCGCGTTTTTCCGTCACGGCCTGTGCGTGGATGAGCGCCGCGCCCACCAGCCACGGCATGAAGCTGGCGTTCTCCACCGGATCCCAGAACCACCAGCCGCCCCAGCCGAGTTCCGCATAGGCCCACCAGCTGCCCGCGACGATGCCGGCGGTGAGAAAACCCCACGCCACGTTCGTCCACGGACGCGCCCAGCGCACCCAGGCCTGTTCCAGTTCGCCGCCCAGCAGCGCGGCGATGGAGAACGCGAACGCCACTGAGAAGCCGACGTAGCCCATGTACAGCACGGGCGGATGGAACGTCATGCCCGGATCCTGCAGCACCGGGTTGAGATCGCCGCCGTCGGGCGGCATCGGCAACAGGCGCGCGAACGGATTGGAGGTGAACACGATGAAGGCGAGAAAGCCCACCGCCACCAGGCCGAGCACGCCGAGCACGCGTGCCACGAACAGCTCGGGCAGGTTGCGGCTGAGCGTGGCCAGCGCGAGCGTCCACAGATTGAGGATGAAGATCCACAGCAGCAGCGAACCTTCGTGCGCGCCCCACACCGCGGCGACGCGGTAATACCAGGGCAGCGCGAGATTCGAATTGTCGGCCACGTATTGCACCGAGAAATCGAACGACAGGAACGCCCAGGTCAGCAGGCCAAAGGCCAGCGCCACGAACACGGCCTGTCCGGCCGCGGCTGGGCGGGCGACGGACATCAGTGCGCGACTGCCGTTCCACGCGCCGATCAAGGGCAACACGCCCTGCGCAAGCGCCAGCAGCAGGGCGAGGATCAGCGCGAGTTGGCCGAGTTCGGGAGTCATTGCGGTTTGTCCTGTCCGGCTTCTTCGTTCACCTGCTTGCCTTCGTGGGCCTTGGCCATGGCGTCCTTCAGCTCCTTGGGCATGTAGGTTTCGTCATGCTTGGCCAGCACTTCGGTGGCGATGAAGCGGGCGTTGTCCATGTGGCCGGTGGCGATCACGGATTGGTTGTCGCGGAACAGGTCCGGCAGGATGCCGGTGTATTCCACGGGCATCGAGCCGCTGGCATCGACCACGGTGAAGGTCACCTTCAACGACTCGTTGCTGCGCTGGATCGAGCCGGCCCTCACCATGCCACCGAGGCGGAAGGTCTTGTAGTGCGCGGCCTGTCCCGTCTGCACCTGGCTCGGCGTGAACAGGTAATTCATGTTTTGCTGCAGGGCGAACACGATCAGGCCCACCGCAACCACGGCCGCGGCGACGACCAGAAGGACGATGGTGAGCCTGCGCTTGCGGGTGGGGTTCATGCTCATTCGCGTAAGTGCGCTTTACGGCGCTGAAGGGTTGCGTTGCTGGCGTGCCGCCTGGCGCGCCAGGCGTCCGCGCAGCTCGCGCAGGTTGCGGCGGCGGCGCAGCCACGGGTTGATGTAGTCGGCGATCAGCACGATGAAGAACAGTGCATACGCCGGCCACACGTACATGGCATAGCCGCCCATGGCGAAGAACGCGCTCATGCGTGGCCCTCGCGTTCGGCGATCTGTTTGACCCAGTCCTTGCCGCTTTCCATCGACAACAGGTCGGTGCGCACGCGGCCGAACAGGCTGGCGATGTAATAGAACTTGGTCGCGGCCATCATGGTGAGCAGGGGCCACAGCATCGCCGTGCTGATCTTCGACGGACCGAGGATGCGAATGGTCGAACCCTGGTGCAGCGTGTTCCACCAGTTCACGGAGAAATGCACGATCGGCACGTTGATGATGCCGATGATGGCGAGGAACGCCGCGGCGCGCGCGCCCTGGCGACGGTCTTCGAACGAGTGATAGAGACCGATCACGCCCAGATACAGGAACAGCAGCACCAGCTCGGAGGTGAGGCGCGCATCCCAGGTCCACCAGGTGCCCCACATCGGTTTGCCCCACAGCGAACCGGTGACCAGCGTGATGAAGGTGAAGGCGGCGCCGATCGGCGCCGATTCCATCGCCACCACTTCGGCCAGCTTGATGCGCCATACCAGCGAGATGAACGAGGCGATGGCCATCATGCCGTAGCAAAACAGGCTCATCCATGCGCAGGGCACATGGATGAAGATGATGCGATAGGCATCGCCCTGCTGATAATCGGCCGGCGCCAACACCAGGCCGCCATACAGCGCGATGGCGCCAAGCACGAGCGCCAGCACCAGGGCCCAAGGGCGAACCACACCTGCGAAACGGTAGAAGTTCGGCGGCGAGCTGAGCTTGTGAACCCAGAGCGGGATCCAGTTGGCCATCGTCTTTATGCGTCCAAGGCTATGCGGAGGGCGGTGGCGCAAGCCAGCGGAGCCAGCACCAGCGCCATGACCAGCGCGGCACCGAGCCAGGCGATGGGCGCGAGCCACGGCAGCCCTTGTTGAGCCGCGGCGACAGCGCCTGCGGCAAAGATCACCACGGGTACGCACAACGGCAGCAGCATCAGCGCCAGCAGCATACCAGAGCGTCGCGTACCGGCCGTCAGCGCCACCAGCACCGCGCCCAGCAGGCTCAGCAGCGGGGTGGACAGCAGCAACGCGTAGACCAGCACCGGCATCACCGCCGTCGGCAGATGCAGCATGCCCGCCAGCAGCGGCGCGATGACGATGAGCGGCAAAGCCGTGGTGATCCAGTGCGCAAGAATTTTCATACCCAGCATGAGTGCCAGCGGCTGGGGTGAAAGGATGAGTTGTTCCAGCGATCCGTCTTCGATATCGCTGCGGAACATCGCATCGAGCGCCAGCAACATGGCCAGCAGCATGGTCACCAGCACGGCGCCGCCGGCAATGCGCTGGAGCAGCGCTTCCTCCGGCCCCAGCGCGAACGGGAACAGGGTGATCACGATCAGCGCATACAGCACGGGCATGACGATGTCGCCGCGGCGACGCCAGGCCAGGGTGAGGTCGCGTCGCAGCACGGCGACGCAGGCGGAACCGAGCGGCGCGTGATTCATGCGTGCATGCGCACCCGTTTCGGCTCGCCGTTGAGAAAGCTCACCGCGCCGTGGCTGGTGACCAGCGCGGCGCCGCCGGCCGCGGCGTGCCGGGCGAGCAGGCGATTGACCAGTTCGATGCCGGTGCGATCGAGGTTGGCGTAGGGCTCGTCGAGCAGCCACAAGGTGGCCGGCAACAGCAGCAGGCGCGCCAGCGCGGCGCGTTTTTTCTGGCCGGCGGAGAGCCGTCGCACGGGTTCGTCTTCGTAGCCGGCGAGACCCACGTCGAGCAGCACGCCATCCACCGTGCAGCCGTCGCGCGCGCCGTAAAGGCCGGCGGCCACGGCCAGGTTCTCCCGCGCACTGAGATCGGCCTTGAGGCCCAGGTGATGCCCCAGGAACAGCGTATCGCCCAGGTGCTCGTCGCGCCGCCAGGGCTGGCCCCGCCAATCGAGCGAACCTTCATCGATATGCAGCAAACCGGCGAGGATGCGCAGCAACGTCGTCTTGCCGCTGCCGTTGTCGCCCTCCACCAGCGCCACTTCGCCCTCGAGGAGGCAGAAGTCGAGCGGACCGAACACCGGTTCGTCCTGGCGATAAAACGAGAGCGCCCGGGCCTCCAGCAGGGGCGGGGCGACGGCGGTGGAGGCAGTCATTCCCCGATTGTCCGCAATGCCCGGCGGACTTGTCCATGCGGCGCTGTGCCGCCCGTTTCAGGCCTGCCCGGCGACGGGGAGCAGGCGCAGCTGCGCCGGTGACGCGCCATCGCCATGCACATAGCCGAATTGATCGAAGCGCTGGGCCAGTGCATCGAGGGTTGCCGGGGTAGGGCCAATCACCCAAAGGCTCGGTTCCCACCATCGTCCATCGGCGGCCACGCCCACGCCCGGCCGGATGGCCACGGTTTCCGGCAACGCGCGCAACTGGGCAAGCAGCGCCCGCTGGGCCAGCCGGTTGTTTGCGCGCGAGGTGGATTCGGAGCGCGGGTTCCAGGCCGTGACGAAGCCCCAGGGACATGCCTGCGCCAGGGCGTGAAGCTCCAGCGGCAGCGGTTGATCGATGCGGATCGCGGCATGGCCGCCGCGCGCCAGGCGCACCCGATACGCGGTGGCCCGGTACGCGGCGAGCAGCGCCTCATCCATGCCGCAGGTCGGGCAGGGGAGGCAAGGTGGCGCGGAGTGCGTCGACGGCTGCGTTCAAGTCGACGGCGGTGGCGTCGGTCGATCCGCGCAGCAACTGCTCCAGCAGCACGTCCTGCGCGCGCCCGCGCTCGAACGCATAGGCGTAGGGCAGATGCGAAAAGGTGACCATGCGATAGCGCGCCATGAAATGCTCGGGCGCCCGTTCGGCCAGCAAGGCGCCCAGCGCGCGCTTGGCCAGGTAGTGCGGATCGGCCACCGAATCGCGCATTTCCACGTAGTTTTCCAGCGCCATCGCCGCAATGGCGTCGCTGTTCGGCTGGCGGATGCGCTGGAATTCGGCGAATACGTCGGCGGTGTCGTCCGGCGCCGCGGCCAGCAGCGAGGCCAGCACCACCGTGTCTTCGAAGCCACAGTTCATGCCCTGGCCGTGGAACGGCACGATGGCGTGTGCCGCGTCGCCGATCAGCAGCGCGCGTCCCTCCAGATGCCAGCGCTGCAGGTACAGCGTTGACAGCGTGCCGACCGGATGCCCGTCGTAGTCGTTGGCGAAATCGGGAATCAGCGGCAACAGGTCGGGGAAGTCTTCCTCGAAGAAGGCGCGTGCATGGCGGGCGTCGCCCAACGTGGCGAAGCTCGGATGCGGCCCCTGCGCCGGCAGGAACAGGGTGACGGTGAAGCTGCCCTCGGTGTTGGGCAGCGCAATGCACATGTAGCCGCCGCGCGGCCAGATATGCAGCGCATGAGGTTCCAGCGCGAACTGGTCGTGTCCGCCGCTGCGGCTGATCAGTTCGGCAGCGAGCCCGCCCGCGGAAGGGATTTCCAGTTCCTTGTATGCGTGGCCCAGCGATTCGACCCGCTCGCCCAGCGGCGAGTAGGCGTTCATCGCGGCGCGCAACGACGAACCGGCGCCATCGGCGCCAATCACCACGGACGCGTCGAGTTCGCGCGACGTGCCGTGTTCGTCGACCAGATGAATGCGCTGGCGATCGAAATCCGCGCTGGCCAGCGACTGTCCGAAATGGAAGTTCACGCCGGCCGCTTCGGCGGCATCCAGCAGCAACATGTTGAGTGCGCCGCGCGAGACCGACCAGATCACTTCGCTGTCGTCCACGCCATAGCGCTGCAGTCCGGAGCGGCCGTCGCGCGTGTGCACCATGCGGCCGCGCATCATCACCGCGCGCTGCAGCACATCGTCGGCGAGGCCGGCCTCGCGCAGCGCCTGCAGTCCGCGTTCGGCCAGCGCGAGATTGATCGAGCGGCCGCCCATGAAGCCGGCGACGCGCGGGTCAGCGCGTTTTTCGAAGACGTCGACGGCAAAACCGCGTCCCGCTAATTGCTGGGCCAGCAAGGCGCCGACCAGGCCGCCGCCGATAAGAGTGAGCTGCTTCGCCATGGAGTCCCGCTGTGAGTGGCAACCGCGTGAAACGCCAAGAGTAGCGGGTCGCAACAGGGCAGGCGATGCGCAGTGCGGCAAGAGGACCTTTCGGAGTTGGGTCGCAATCTCGTCTATGCGCTCATCTCCCTCACGTCATTCCGGCGTAGGCCGGAATCCAGTAGACGCGGTCGGGGATTTTCGCGAGGCCAAATGCACGGTGCCTATCGCGAAAATCCAACGTGCTCGCTACTGGATTCCGGCCTGCGCCGGAATGACGAGCGAGGGGGCCTTTGGCGGCCTCAGAAACTCATGAAATAACCGCCGTTGACCGGCAGGTTGGCGCCCGTGATGTAACCGGCATCGTCCGCCGTGAGGAAGGTCACCGCACGGGCGATGTCGTCGGGCGAGCCCAGCCGGCCGACGGGAATGTCGGAGATGATCTGCTCGCGAATGTCCTGCGGCACGGCTGCCACCAACGCCGTGTCGCAATAGCCCGGCGACACGGTATTCACGGTCACGCCCTTGCGCGCCGTCTCGCGTGCCAGCGCCATGCCGAAGCCGTGCACACCGGCCTTGGCGGCGGAATAGTTGGTCTGGCCGAACTGGCCGGTCTGCCCATTGACCGAACTCAAGTTCACGATGCGGCCGAAGCCACGCGCGCTCATCCCTTCGACCACGTTGCGGCACATGTTGAAGACGCCGTCCAGGTTCACGCGCATCAGCTCGTGCCATTGCTGCGGCGTCATCTTGCGCAGACTGGTGTCGCGGGTGATGCCGGCGGCGTTCACCAGGATGTCCACGCCGCCGTGTTGCTGCTCGACGCGTCCCATCAGCTCGGCGCAGCTGTCGAACTGGCTGACGTCGGCGTGCTCGAATTTCACCGCGCCATCGAGATCGGCCAGCTCCTGCCGGAAGGCATGCAACCTTTCCTCGCGTCCTGCTAGGTCGACGGCGATGACCTGCCGTCCGGCTTCAGCGAGCTGCCGGCAGATCGCGGTACCGAGACCGCCGATACCGCCCGTGACGATGGCAACGCGTGGAGTGCGACTTTGCGAATTCATGTGAAGGACTCGTGCACATGCGGCAGGGCAGCACGTGTTGTGCTGCAGCGGCGGATGAGACGGAAGCGCTGGCCGGCGGAAGCCGGCCGGTCGGTGCGGGTCAGCCCTACTTCTTGGGGCCGTTGGAGCCGCCGCGCGGCGGCTGCCCCTGCGTGGCCGCATCGATCAGGCCGCGCTGCATGTTGCGCCAAGCATCCATGTTGCGCTCGGTCAGATCGTTGAGCATCGACCAGGGTGTCTGGCCCAGCAGGCTGTTGAGCTGGGTACGGAACTGCTGCTGCTGGTCGAGGAAGACCTGCAGGCTGCGTTCCAGATAGGGACCCATGAAACCCTGCAGCGAGTCGCCGTAGAAGCGGATGATCTGGCTGAGCAGCTGGGGAGACAGCATCGGCTGCCCCTTTTCCTCGTGCTCAGAGATGATCTGCAACAGGACCGAGCGGGTGAGATCTTCGCCGCTCTTGGCGTCGCGGACCTCGAAGGTTTCGTTGTCGAGCACCAACTGACGGACTTCCTCCAGCGTGATGTAGCTGGAGATTTCCGTGTCGTAGAGTCGACGGTTCGGGTACTTCTTAATGGTGCGCATCGTTTGTGCCATGCACACAAACTAGCAGAAGGTATTGCGGCGCACCAGTCGCCCAAGTGGTATTAATTGCTGCACTGGCCAGTTGCAGCAATTGCTGTTAGATCAATCACCTGCTGGTTGTTGCCGGTTTGTGCCGGATTAGGAACGTTCCGGCACGGGGACCTAATGCCCGGGGCCTCCCGCGGAGCCAAACGGCGGCTTGGCCAGCCAGATCACCGGGATCAGCACGATGAACAGCACCGCGCAGAGCAGGAAGATGTCGTTCACGGCCAGCGTGAGCGCCTCGCGGTTCACCAGCTGATTGACGATGCCCAGCGCCTGGGGCTGGCTGTTGCCGGCATGGGTCAGCTGGGAAATGATCTGCGTGGCCGGCTGGCTGGCGCTGGTCACGTTCTCGGTCAGCGTGGCGTGATGCAGGATGCCGCGGTGCTCCCACAGCGTCACCGTCACCGCCGTGGACACGCTCGAGCCCAGCGTGCGGAAGAAGTTGGCCAGGCCGCTGGCGCTGGCAATTTCATTCGCTGGCAGTCCCGCCAGGTAGATCTGGTTGAGCGGGATGAAGAAGCAGGGGATGGCGATGCCCATCACGAAGCGCGGCAACACCAGCGACGAGAACGATGCCGAGCTGTCGAACGTGGAGAACCAGTACGAGGTGCCGGCGAACACCACGAAGGCGAACGTCACCACCCCGCGCAATTCCAGCCGGTGCATGTTGCGCCCGAGGATCGGCGAGAGCAGGAAGGCCAGGATGCCCACCGGCGCCGTGGCCAGTCCGGCCCACGTCGCGGTGTAGCCCAGCGTGGTCTGCAGCCATAGCGGGAACACCACGTTGATGCCGAAGAACGCGAACATGCCCAGCGACAGCGCCACCACGCCCGCGGTGAAGTTGCGTTGCTTGAACAGGCCCAGTTCCACCACCGGGTGCTTGGCGTGCAGTTCCCACACCACCAGGAAGACCAGGCACACCAGCGCGACGATGCCCAGCGTGGCGATCATCGGCGAGGAGAACCAGTCGTGGTCGTTGCCGTTGTCGAGCATGAACTGCAGGCAGCCCACGCCGGCCACCAGCAGCACCAGGCCGATCACGTCGATGGGCGACTGATAGGTCTTGGTCTCACGCTTGCGCAGCAGCGACCAGGTGATCACGCCCGCAAGAATGCCCACCGGCAGGTTGATGTAGAAAATCCACGGCCAGGAGAAGTTGTCGGTCAACCAGCCACCGAGGATGGGGCCGAAGATCGGCGCCACCACCACGGTCATCGCCCATAGCGCGAGTGCGACGCCCTGTTTGGTTTTCGGATAACTCGCCAGCAAGAGCGTCAGCGACAACGCCACCATCGGGCCGGAGCCGGCGCCCTGCATCAGGCGCGCGAACACCAGCATCGGCATCGAGGTGGCGAGGCCGCACATCATGGAAAACACCACGAACAGGGCGACGGAAACGACGAAGGTCTTCACTTCGCCAAAGCGCCGCGCGATCCAGCCGGTAAGCGGCTGCATGATCGCGCTGGCCAGCGAGTACGAACTGATCGTCCAGGTGCCTTCGCTGGAACTCACGCCAAGACTGCCGGCGATATGCGGCACGGCGACGTTGACGATGGTCATGTCCAGCACTTCCATGAAAGTGCTGAACGCGACCGCGATGGTCAGCAGGACCAGCGCGGTACCGTGCAAAGGCGGTAACGGCTTGTCTTCGGTGGGATTGGCGGCCATGGGTGTCTAGGTCAGTTGGCGTCGCGCTGGCTGAGGTTGGCCTGGATGATCTTCTCGGCTTCCTCGTCGGCCTTGCTGGCCATCTGGTCGTACACCGTGGTCTGCGCAATCGGCTGGCCGTTGCCCGGCGCGGCGTTCATGGCGCCCTTGTCATCGGTGATGTCGACGGTGACGTCGGCGGAGAGGCCCACGCGCAGCGGATGCTGGTCGAGTTCCTTGTCGTCGAGCGCAATGCGCACAGGCACGCGCTGCACCACCTTGATCCAGTTGCCGGTAGCGTTTTGCGCCGGTAGCAGCGAGAACACACTGCCGGTGCCGGCGCCCAGGCCGATCACCTTGCCGTGGAATTCGGCGCTGCCGCCGTAGAGGTCGGCTTCGACCTTGGCCGGCTGGCCCACGCGGATGTGGCGCAGCTGGTTTTCCTTGAAGTTCGCATCCACCCACAGGTTGTGCAGCGGCACCACCGCCATCAGCTGCTGACCCGGCTGCACGCTGTTGCCCACCTGCACGCTGCGCTGAGCCACATAGCCGGTGACCGGTGCATAGATGTTGTTGCGCTGGGCGGCGATCCAGGCCGAGCGGAAATTCGCGCGTGCTTGTTCCACGGCCGGGTTGGTGGCGATCCGGGTGCCTTCGATGGCAGCGTGCGAGGCCGCGGCCTGCGCCTGCGCCGCATCGAGCGACGCCTGCGCCTGGTCGACCGCATCGCGCAGGTGCTGCACGGTTTCCGGCGCTTCGGCCTGGGCCGCGACCAGCGGTGCGCGGCGGGCGAGATCGGCCTGCGCTTTCTTCAGGTCGACGCGGGCCTTGGTCACCTGGGCGTCCGCACTCGTGGCCGATTCCGTCTGCTGGCGCACCTGGCGCACGGCCTGCGCGAGCGCGCTGCTCATCTGCTGCAGGCGCACGTCGGCGTCGGTGTTGTCGAGTTTCACCAGCACTTGGCCGGCTTCGACGCGCTGCGTGTCGTCGGCAAGAATCGAGGTGACGATGCCTGGCACCTGCGCCGAAATCGCCACCTGGTTGCCACCCACATAGGCGTTGTCGGTCTTCTCGCGAGTGGAGAACACGAATAGCCACAGCAGCACCCACGCAACGGCAGCGAGCACGAACACGGCCGCGACGATGATCAGCGCGCGACGGCGCTTGGCGGGATCCTTCGCCGCCATGCCGCTGTCGTTGTCGCCGTTGTTGTTCTTCTTGACGTCGGAATCAGTGGCGCTCATTCGGGGCGTCTCCGGAAAGGTTCAAAGGGGAAGAGGGGCGGTCGCTGGAGGCCTGTTCCGGCAGGCTGGCGCGGTAACCGCCGCCCAGGGCCTTGATCAGCGAGATATCGGTGGACAGCGCCTGCGCCTGCAGGCTCACGTCGTTGTCCTGTTGCTGCAGCAGCTGCGCCTGCGCGCTCAGCGTTTCGCGGCGGTCGCTCACGCCACGCTGCGCGCGCGATTGCGCGTTGGCGAGCAGTTGCTGGTTGGCGGCGATTTCGCGCGCCTGTTCCTTGCGCCGGTTCTGGATCTGGTCGGCGGTGAGGCTTTGCGTGGAGACGTCGCGCGCGGCACTGAGGATGGTGCTGTTGTACTGCGCCACGGCGGCGCCCAGTTGGGCCTTGCTCACGCCGTAGTTCGCTTCGAGCAGGCCACCGGTGAAGATCGGCAAATGGATCGCCGGGGTCAGTCCGAACACGCGGCTGCCGGCGCTGAACATCTTGTCGAGATCGATACTCGACAGGCCGGCCATCGCGCTGATGCTCACATCGGGGAAGAACTCGGCGCGTGCCACGTCGGTCTGGCGCAGCGCGGACTCGACCTGCCAGAGGCTGGCGGCGATATCGGGGCGGCGTGCGATCAGGTCGACGCCGGCGTTGTCCGGCAGGCCCGTGGTGACATCGGGCAGCGGACGCGGTTGCAGCGGCGGCAGCTGCGACGGCGACACGCCGCACAGGCTGGCGAGCACCGCCTGGCGGATGCGCGCGGAGCTTTCGATGCTCACCAGCATCTGCCGTGCGGAGGCGGTTTGCGCCTTGGCCGATTGCACCGTGTCCGGACGATCGACGCCTTGCTTCACGCGCAGCTGGGCGATCTGCTCGAGCTGTTCAGCCGTCTGTACGCCCTGCTTGGCCAGGGCGATGCGGGACTGGTCCGCCAGCCAACCGAAATAGGTGTCGGCCACGTTGCTCTGGATGGCCAGCGCGGCCGCACTGTGCTGAGCCTCCGCCGCATGCGCCTGATCGACGGCCGCTTCGATGGTGTTGCGCTTCTTGCCCCACCAGTCGAAGTCGTACTGCGCCTGCACGCCGATGTCGCCCTGGTTGTACCAGGTGAAACCGAGGAATTTCGGCGGAATCAGGCCGGTTTCGCTCAGGCGCTGGCGCTCGACCTGCGCACTGCCGTTGACGCTGAGGCCGGCCTGCGCGGTGGCGGCGCGGATGTTCTGCTGGGCCGAGTCAACGCGCGACTTGGCCTGGGCGATATCCGGCGAATCCTTGGTCGCCAGTTCGATCAGCTGGTCGAGCTGCGGATCGTTGTACTGCTTCCACCACGCGGCATCGGGCCAGCCGGCGCGGTGGCCGGTGTCGAGGCCGGCCAGCGGAACGTCGTCGCGAACCGGCGGGCGATTCAACTTGGCGGGAATCGAGCAACCCGCCACGGCGATGGCAACGGCGCAGGCAAGCAAGGCGCGACGGCCAAGTCCGTGTCGGAAGGGAAGGTGTGAGGTCATGGACGAGTGTCCGGCTGGGTGAGCGAATCGATGTTGACCGCGATCTGGCGGAGCAGGCGCTCGAGCGTGCGCTTGTCGGCGGCACTGATCGATGCGAACGCGCCATGCACGCTGGGAAACAGCGGGGGGAGAATCTTTCGTACCAGGCGCCTGCCGGCTGCCGTAATGCTGAGCACGATGCGGCGGCGGTCTTCCGCGCTCGGTGCGCGCGTGATCAAACCGGCCTTGACCAGGACGTTGGCGATGCGCGTCATATTGGTGGCCCCTTGCTGCGCGTATCCGCACAATTCGCTGGGCGTGGCGCTGCCCGTAGGCCTGCTGTACAGCATCATCAGCGTGCGGAAATCGCTGTCGTTCAGGCCATGCGGCTTGAGATTGCGTTCGAGCTCGCCCAGCAGGTTGCCGCCCACCATCAATAGCAGGCGAGTGAGTACAACCTCCTGGAGCGGCAACTCCGGGAAAATTTCTCTAACGCGGCCAATTCCCTCAACCATATGGTCGAGGCATTCATGCATGGACTTCATTTCACCAAAGGATAGTTCGCCAGTGAAGTAATTAGGCTAGCACCGGTTTCGGACAGGTCGCAAGGGTCGATCGACCCGGCGTCAGTCGAACCGGAACAGCTGCCGGGCGTTGCCAGTGGTGGCTGCGGCGATGGCTTCGGGACTTTCGCCGCGAAGTTCGGCGATCACGTGGAGCACCTCGATGATGTTCGAGGGCTCATTGCGTTCACCGCGATGGCAGGCACCGGGTTGATCCGGTGCGTCCGTCTCCAGCAGCAGTCGTTCGATGGGCATTGTCGCGACCATGGAACGAAGACGATTGGCGCGCGGATATGTGACAGGGCCGCCGATCCCCAGGTAAAAACCCAGTTCCCACAGGCGCTCGGCCTGCTGGAGACTGCCCGAGAAGCTGTGCACGACGCCGCGCAGGCCACCGATGCGGCGCATGGTGGAGGTCACTTCGTCCATGGCTCGTCGTGCATGAACGATCACCGGAAGGTCGACCTCGCGTGCCAGCTGCAATTGCTTCTGGAAATACTCGCGCTGCGTTTCGACATCCAGTTCGGGCAGGAAATAGTCCAGACCGATTTCGCCCACGGCCACGGCACGATGCGTTTTCAGCCATGCGGCCAGCTCATCCAGGTGCTGCGGACGATGCTGGTCGAGATAGATCGGATGCAGCCCATAGGCGGGGAGGGCTTGTGGATGATCGGCACACAGCGAATCAATGCGCGCCCAGGACGCCTGGTCGACGGCAGGCACCACGATATGCCGGATGCCGACTGCTTGAGCGCGCTGGAACATGGCCTCCCGATCGGATGCAAAACTCGCATCATCGATGTGCGCATGGCTGTCGGTGAGTTCGAGCACAGTCAAGGGATCCTGAATTGGGAAAAATAGCGAGCTTCGGTCTAAGCGAACATTCAGTGATCCAGAGGTTCAATGAATGCGCTGGATCGAATTCAAGCAGGAGCGGGGGCGCTCCGCTGGTCCAGACAGGAGAGCATTATGAACAGGTTGGTCGTTTCGGCGCTGCATGTTGGTTTCGCCGGTGTATTGATGGTGGGTCTTTCGGCGTGTAATCGGGATGCGAATGCTGACGGTGGCGTGGGTGCCGCTGCGCAGCAACAAGGGGCTGCCGATGGCGCCAAGTACGCGCGCGTGGTGAGCGTGACGCCGGTCCGCGAGGCAGCCAGCGCACCGCAGCAGGTGTGCCACGACGAAGTGGTGACCACGCACAAGCCGGTGCAGGATACGCATCAGATTGCTGGCACGGCCATTGGTGCCGTGGCGGGCGGTCTGTTGGGCAACCAGGTGGGCGGCGGCAAGGGTCGCACGCTCGCTACCGTGGCCGGTGCCGTTGGCGGCGGTTACGCAGGCCACGAAATTCAGGCCAATCATCAGGCCAATGCCACGCAGCAAACGACGCAACGTCGGTGCACCACGGTGGCCGGCAGTGCCGGCGACAAGGTGGTGGCATACGATGTGAGTTACGAGTACAACGGAGTGACCCGCACTGTACGCATGGATCACGATCCGGGTGACAGGCTGCAGGTACAGGAAGGTGTGGTAGCCGTTTCCGACGCTCACTGAGGATTCACGCCATGCAAACACTGCTTAGACATTTGGCTGTCGTGGGATTCGTTTCCGCTTTTGCGCTAGTTTCCGGTTGCACTCCGCCGCCGCAGCGACAAGTGGTTTACAGCGGCTCGACCAGCCGTTGCGAGCAGTGTGGTGTGGTCAGCGATATTCGTCAGATCGAGACGCAGAAGGGTTCATCGCCGCTGGGCATGGTGATCGGCGGTATCGCCGGTGGCGTGATCGGCAACCAGTTCGGTGGTGGCAGCGGCAAGGCCCTCACCACCGTGGCTGGCGCGGTGGCCGGCGGCGCCATCGGCAACCAGGTTGGCAAGAACTCCGGCGGGCCGGATGTCGCATGGCAGGTGACCGTCAAGCTCGACGACGGTCGCTATGCCACGGTGACGCAGGCGGCCGATCCGCAGGTGCGTCCGGGTGACTACGTGCAGATCCGCAACAACCTTGTCTATCGACTCTGACGTAAAGACGTCTGGACGTCCAAATAAAAAGGCCCTCTTTCGAGGGCCTTTTTTTACGGGATGGGTTTGCTTAGTTGCTGACGGCGTAGAACGCGTGTTCGCCGATGGTCTTGACGCGCTTCGTGGACCAGGTGGTGGTTACGGCGAGCGTGGCGAAATGATCTGCTTGCGGCACGTACACGGTGCGCTCTCCCTTCGGCAGGCTCCAATTGCTGATCGAATCGCCAGCAATCTTCCACGCCTTGGTCCAGGAGTTGAGATCGGTCACTTCGAAAGTGCTCGCGGTGGTGGTCAACGCAAATTGGCGCGGTGACGTGACCACTTCGCAAACGCTGTCGCCCCAGGTGCCGCGGTCGCGGCGACGAAGAGCAACTTCGGCCACTGCGTACTGCCCGATGGTCGACTCACTGCGTGCCTCGAGATACACCGTCGTGGCCAGGCAGGTCTGGTCCGCGAGGGGCTGCGGTAGCACGGACGCTAACCACAACAGCATGGAAAGTTTCATTAAGTCTGCCTCCAACGTGCTGTACGCGCGAGGTCGGTACTGCTGACTTCGCGCGCCGTTGCGGTGGACGGGCGGGCAGGCCGTTCCACCTGGATTGATCGCCGCGACCGAAACTTGTGGTCAGGCGGTTTGCCACGGGATTGTGGCCAGTCGAGCGGCTGATCCGGTGCCACTCAAAACTTGTGGTGCTGCAAGGGCATAGATCGGGTACTAAGGACCGCGTTGCCTGCAACGTCATCCGCGCCAAGGGCGGAGTAGATACACCGACATCTCTGTCGGGTCGCGCTGATCCGGACCCCTCCGGTTCGTCGCGTATGTCGACACCCAGGGCAGTGGGTGTCTATCGAATTGGTTGGCGAGACTAGTGGCCGGTTTCTGATCTGGCAAGTGCCTGGCAGTTCAGGTTCACGTCACACTCACATTGTCATATCAGTTCGTGAATCTTTGCGTTTGCGTATTTCGTCATGCAGTCCAACTCTGCACGACGCGCAACGCAATGTTTTCATCCGTGTCGATGTCCGATGCGTTTTGCAGCGAATCGACTAGACCATCGTCTATGACCGCTAGCGCCTCAAAGGTTGCATCGTCGCCAGCGACATCGAGCAATTGAATGTTGCTGTTGCCCTTATGGTGCAGCACGGTGCCCCCGCGGATAGGTTGCGACAATACGACGCAATGCATATGTCGCTTGTGGCCGCCGCGATAGTGCAGGCGCGCCACGATTTCCTGCCCGGGATAGCAGCCTTTGTCGAACGCAACGGCCTGCAGTCGCTCCAGCGATAGCGCGGGCGGAAGCAGGTTGCCCAATGCGTCGTTCGGCAGCCATGGCCAGCCCGCGCGAACTTGCGGCAATCGCCACGCATCATCGGCTTCTGTGGCTCCGACGATCATGCTGTGCCCGCCGCAACCGAACACGTACGCGTCACCTTCACGATGCACGGCGTACGTCTCGTGTGCGGGGCCGGTGGCCAGCGCGCACGGTTCGGGGACGCGCAGTTTGACCTTGGAGCGAAACACGAAGCGCTGCAGCGATTGCGCCATCGACGATGCATCGCCACCGCGCAACAGCAGCAGCAACGCGTCGTCGGCAATGCGCGCGAGCTGGAACAAGGCGAGCACGCGGCCCTGGGCGTCGAGCCATGCGCCGAACTGCCAGCGGCCTACGTCGAGCGACTGGACATCGCTGGTGAACTGAGCTTGTGCAAATGCAATGGCATCAGTGCCTTCGAGCAGCAGGGTTTGGGCGGTAAGGTCTGTCGGCATAAGGGGGAGACATAAGGGCGGGGCGGCCGGGTCACAAGGGCGGGAGCCCTACTGGCAGACGAGCACACCGTCGTCAAGGTTGTACTGCATTAACGCAGGTATTACGCTTTTACGGCTTTCATACACCATGTCCGATACCTCCTCCCAAACTGAGTCCAAGCCCGCGTCCGCTCCGGTGGAGCAGGTTCCCGTGCCCGCGGTTCCGGCCGCGGACAAGACTTCGACGGAGCGAGCGGCCCCCGATCCCACCCGCTACGGCGATTGGGAAAAGAACGGGCGCTGTATCGACTTCTGATTCGCCGCGCCGGCTCGGGTCGGCGTCGTCGGAGCGGGAAGGGCGGTAAAGGGCATCAGCGATTCCACCCAGGATAGCCGCCATGGCAGACACGCAACGACCGCTCTCTCCCCACATGGGCATATATAAGTGGCAAGTGCAGATGGTGACCTCCATCGTGCACCGCGCTACCGGTATCGCCCTCTCCGTCGGCACCTTGCTCGTGTTGTGGGGTGTGTTCTCCCTCGCCAGCGGCGAAGACAGCTACAACCAGTTCAAGACCTGCCTGGGCAGCCCCATCGGCATGATCCTGTTGATCGGCTGGAGCTGGGCGCTGTTCTTCCACCTGTGCAACGGCATCCGTCATCTGATCCAGGACGGCGGCATGGGCTACGGCATCCCGCAGTTCGTCCGTTCCAGCTGGCTCGCGATCATCGGCAGCGTGGTGCTGACCATCATCGTGTGGGCTTACGTGCTGACCGCCGGAGGTGCCGCATGAGCGCCAACGGTCCGCAGTACGACGTGCGCAAGCAGTTGCGCAACCCCCTGAAGCGCGCCCGCGGCCTTGGCTCGGCGCAGTCCGGTGTCGGTCATTGGTGGACGCAGCGCGTCACCGCCGCGGCGCTGGTGTTTCTCGGCATCTGGTTCGTGGTGACGGTGCTGGGCGCCTTGCACGCCGACTACGCCACTGCGCGCGCCATGATTGCCAAGCCGTGGAACGCCCTGCTGCTGGTCGCCTTCGTGCTGGCCATGTGCTGGCACGCGGTGCTCGGCCTGCAGGTGGTGATCGAAGATTACGTCCATACCCGCTGGCTGGAGGTTTCCCTCCTGGTGCTGGTGAAGTTCATTGCAGTGCTCGGCACGTTGGCCACCTTGATGGCCGTGCTGCGCGTGGCGCTGGGAGCCTGATTCGATGGAAAGCTACAAGATCCAACAGCACAAGTACGACGTGATCGTGGTCGGCGCCGGCGGCGCTGGCCTGCGCGCCACCTTTGGCCTGGCCGAGAAGGGCCTCAAGGCCGCGTGCATCACCAAGGTGTTCCCGACCCGCTCGCACACCGTGGCGGCGCAGGGTGGCATCTCGGCAGCGCTCGGCAACATGGGCGAGGACGACTGGCGCTTCCACTTCTACGACACGATCAAGGGTTCGGACTGGCTCGGCGACCAGGACGCGATCGAATACATGTGCCGCGAGGCGATCCCGGCCATCATCGAGCTGGAACACTACGGCGTGCCGTTCTCGCGTACCGAGGAAGGCAAGATCTACCAGCGTCCGTTCGGCGGCATGACCACGCACTACGGCAAGGGCACCGCGCAGCGCACCTGCGCCGCGGCCGACCGTACCGGTCACGCCATCCTGCACACGCTGTACCAGCAGGCGCTGGCGCATGACGCCACGTTCTTCATCGAGTACTTCGCCATCGACCTCATCTTCGACGAAGAAGGTGTATGCCGCGGCGTGCTCGCGCTGGACATGAACGAAGGCACCTTGCACTTCTTCCGCGGCCACGCGGTGGTGCTGGCGACCGGCGGTTACGGCCGCGCCTACTTCAGCGCCACCTCGGCGCATACCTGCACCGGCGACGGCGGCGGCATGGTGCTGCGCGCGGGCCTCGCGCTGCAGGACATGGAGTTCGTGCAGTTCCATCCGACCGGCATCTACGGTTCGGGCTGCCTGATCACCGAAGGCGTGCGCGGCGAAGGCGGTTACCTCACCAACTCCAACGGCGAGCGCTTCATGGAGCGCTATGCGCCCAACGCCAAGGATCTCGCTTCGCGTGACGTGGTCAGCCGCGCCATGACGATGGAGATCCGCGAAGGCCGCGGCGTGGGCGAACACAAGGACCACATCCACATCAACCTGATGCACCTGGGCGCGAACGTGATCCACGAACGCCTGCCGGGTATCGCCGAATCGGCGCGCATCTTTGCCGGCGTGGACGTGACCAAGGAGCCGATCCCGGTGATCCCGACCGTCCACTACAACATGGGCGGCATCCCCACCAACTATCACGGCGAAGTGGTGCAGAAGCGCGGCGACGACGTCGATGCCGTGGTGCCGGGCCTGTTCGCCATCGGCGAAGCGGCTTGCGTATCCGTGCATGGCGCCAACCGCCTGGGCTCCAACTCGCTGCTCGACCTGGTGGTGTTCGGCCGCGCGGTGTCGCATCGCTGCGCCGAGCTCATCAAGCCGGACACGGCGCACAAGGACCTGCCGGCCAGCGTGCTGGACAAGGCGTTGGCCCGCTTCGACGGCCTGCGCAATGCCAAGGGCAGCCTGCCGACCGCGAAGATCCGCGCCGAAATGCAGCGCACGATGCAGTCCGATGCCGCCGTGTTCCGCACCGGCGAGTCGCTCAAGGAGGGTTGCGAGAAGATCTCCAAGGTGCGCGAGTCGTTCAAGGACGTGGGCGTCAGCGATCGTTCGCTGGTGTGGAACTCCGACCTGATCGAAACGCTGGAGCTGGCCAACCTGCTCGACCAGGCCGTGGCTACGATGTACTCGGCCGAGCAGCGTCACGAGAGCCGCGGCGCGCATGCCCGCGAGGACTTCCCGGACCGCGACGACCATGTGTGGCAGAAGCACACCATGGTGTCGGTCGATGAAGCCGGCAAGGCCGAGTTCGATTTCCGTCCGGTGCACATGTACACCATGACGAAAGACGTCGACGTCGTGCCGCCGAAAAAGCGCACTTACTGATACCCGGACTGGAGAGCCACTGTGGCTGAGTTTTCGCTACCCAAGAATTCCAAGGTCCAGCCGGGCAAGCATTTCCCGGCCAAGGACGCCAAGAAGCCGCGCACGTTCCGCATCTATCGCTGGAGCCCGGACGACGGCCAGAACCCGCGCATCGATACGTACGAAGTCGACATGGCTTCGTGCGGCCCGATGGTTCTGGACGCGCTGCTGAAGATCAAGAACGAGATCGACTCGACGCTCACCTTGCGCCGTTCGTGCCGCGAAGGCATCTGCGGTTCGTGCGCGATGAACATCGACGGCACCAATACGCTGGCCTGCACCAAGGCGATCGAGGATTGCGCCTCGGGCGACGTGAAGATCTATCCGCTGCCGCATATGCCGGTGGTGAAGGATCTGGTGCCCGACCTCACGCACTTCTACGCGCAGTTCGCCTCGATCAAGCCGTGGCTGCGCACGCAGAGCCCGGCGCCGGCCGACAAGGAGCGCCTGCAGTCGCCGGAAGACCGCAAGAAGCTCGACGGTCTCTACGAGTGCATCCTGTGCGCCTGCTGCTCGACCAGCTGCCCGAGCTACTGGTGGAACGGCGACCGCTACCTCGGTCCGGCCATCCTGCTGCAGGCATATCGCTGGATCATCGACAGCCGCGATGAGGACACCGGTGCGCGTCTGGACGATCTGGAAGATCCGTTCAAGCTGTATCGCTGCCACACGATCATGAACTGCGCCCGCACCTGCCCGAAGGGTCTGAACCCGGCGAAGGCGATTGCGGAGATCAAGAAGTTGATCGTCGAGCGTCGGACCTAAGGGTGTTGCTCTTCCCTCTCCCCGGAGGGGAGAGAGCAGGGTGAGGGGCGGGTGCTCGCGAAAGAACCTCCAATCTGGCCTAGATAAACTGAGGCAAGATTGACCCCTCACCTCAATCCTCTCCCCGGAGGGGAGAGGAAGTAGAAGCCAGGAGGCGTATCGCAATGGACGAAGCCCGCATCAAACGCCTCCGCTGGCGCACCCGCCGCGGCACCCGCGAGCTCGACGCCCTGTTCGGCGGCTGGCTCGACGAGCGCTTTGCCGGTGCCGACGAAGCCCAGCGCCAGGCCTTCGATGAACTCCTCGACGTGCAGGACCCTGACCTGTGGGACTGGGTGATGGGCCACGCCAAGGCGACGCGTCCGGACTGGCAGGCGATCATCGATGACATCCGCACCCGCCATCGGCTTTGAATATCGGCCGTCGCGCTGGTTGAGGCGTCTGCTGTTCCTCGTTTCCGTCCTCGCCACGCTCGCCGTGTGGATGAGCGCTGTCCCGTGGCTGGCCAAGCTCGCCATCAGCGTTGCCATAGGTCTGACTCTGTGGCGGACGCTGTTGCGCTGGTCTGGCGTAGCCGTGCAGGCCGCCGGCTGGGCACGTGACGGGGGCTGGAGCTTGAGATGGCGGGGCGACCAGGACACGGCGGCAACACTGGCTTCGTATCGGGTGATCGGCGAGCAGGTCGTATGGCTGCGGCTGTCGCTGGCCGGCCGGGGCCAGGTAGCGCTGCTGCTGGCGCCCGACAACAGTGACGCCGATATCCGCCGCCGCCTGCGCATGCGTCTGGCCCAGGTCGAGGCATCGGGCACTTACGCCTCGGGCCGCGGTCCTACGGTTTAGCCGCGTTACAGGCGATAATCGTCAGCATTCGGGCGGCCAGCCCCTTCGAACCCCATAAGCGACCGCCCTAATGTTCCGACCGCTAGAGCTTTTCATCGGCCTGCGATACACCCGCGCCAAGCGTCGCAATCAATTCATCTCCTTCATTTCGACCGTCTCCATCGTCTGCATCGCCATCAGCGTGACCGCGCTGATCACGGTGATGTCGGTGATGAACGGCTTCGATGACGAGTTGCGCTCGCGCATCCTTGGCGCCATTTCGCACGCCACGGTGTCCGGCATGCCGGGTGAAGCGGTGCAGGATTGGCCGCGCGCAGTGAAGATCGCCGGCGACAACAAGCATGTGCTGGGCGCCGCCCCCTACGTGGAAAGCGAGGCCTTCCTGCAGGCCCGTCGCTCCACCGGCGGCATGTTGCGCGGCATCGAGCCGGCGCAGGAACCCAAGGTTTCCGACATCGACCAGCACATGGTCGAAGGCAAGCTCGGCGAGTTGACGCCGGGGAGCTGGCATATCGTGCTGGGCCGCGAACTGGCCATGCAGCTGGGCGTGTCGGTAGGCGACAAGGTGATCGTGGCGGTGCCCGCGTTCCAGTCTTCGCCGATCACCGGCAGCGTGCCGAACCTGCGTACCTTCACGGTGACCGGCGTGTTCGAAATGGGCATGCAGGAATTCGATTCGGGCCTGGCCCTGGTCAACATGACCGATGCCGAGCGGCTCAATCGCCTGGGTGGCCCGACCGGCATTCGCCTGAAACTCGACGACATGTTCAACGCGCGCGGGGTGGCGCGCGAGCTGGCCGATCAGCTGGGCCAGGTCTACCGCGTGGATACCTGGATGGACAGCCACGCCAACTTCTTCTCCGCCATTTCGATGGAGAAGAAGGTGATGTTCATCATCCTCTCGCTGATCATCCTGGTCGCCGTGATCAACCTCATCTCGATGCTGATGATGCTGGTGACCGACAAGCAGGCGGATATCGCGATCCTTCGCACGCTCGGTTCCACCCCGCGCAGCATCATGGGCATGTTCATGGTGCAGGGTGTGCTGGTGGGTTTCGTCGGCATCGGCTTCGGCGTGGGCCTGGGTTCGCTGCTGTCCTGGAAGCTGCCTGCCATCGTGAAGTGGATCGAGCATGTCACCGGCGTCACCTTCCTCTCGCCGGACGTCTATTACATCAGCGAGTTGCCGAGCAAACTGCTGGCGAGCGACGTGGGCTGGGTGGCGCTGGTCACCTTCCTGTTCTCCTTGCTGGCCACCCTCTATCCCGCTTGGCGTGCGTCGCGCACCCAGCCCGCGCAGGCGCTGCGTTATGAATAAGCCGAACCATCCCGCCAACGACGTGGTGATGCGCGCAAGCCACATCGCCAAGACGTACGAAGAAGGCGACCTGAAAACCGACGTGCTGTCCGACGTGAGTTTCACGCTGAAGCGCAGCGAGACGCTGGCCATCGTGGGTGCGTCCGGTTCGGGCAAGAGCACGCTGCTGCATATCCTCGGCGGCCTGGACACGCTGACGCGTGGCGAAGTGGAAGTGGATGGACGCAACCTGTCCAGCCTTTCCGATGCCGAGCGCGGCCGCGTGCGCAACCGCTCGATGGGCTTCATCTACCAGTTCCATCACCTGCTGCCGGAATTCACCGCGCTGGAAAATGTGTGCATGCCGCTGCTGATCCGCGGCGTGTCCATCAGCGAGGCCGAGCGCGAGGCGGCGGCGCTGTTGGGTCGGGTGGGACTGGGTCAGCGCTTGCATCACAAGCCGTCCGAACTCTCGGGCGGCGAACGCCAGCGCAGCGCCGTAGCGCGCGCCCTGGTGACGCGTCCGGCCGTGGTGCTCGGCGACGAGCCCACCGGCAATCTCGACGAGACCAATGCGGCGCAGGTCTACGACTTGATGATCGAACTCAATCGCGAGATCGGCACCAGCTTCATCCTGGTCACGCACGACAACCGTCTCGCCAAACGCATGGATCGCACGCTGGAGCTGCATAACGGCAGCCTGGTGGAAAAGATCCACGCCTGACGGCCGAGGCGCAGCAAGGCGGCCTTCGTGTTTGAGGCCTACACGTTTTTCGGCGTCATCGTCGTTTCGCACGCACTAACCTGAGGCCTTCCGCAGGGAGGGGACGGAAGTGCGCAAGGACGGTGCGCTCGTGCCGGCGATCATGCTGCTGCTCGGCGTACTTGCCGTGCAGTGGCTGGTGGTGCTGCCGCCTGCCTGGGTATGCAGCGCACTCGCTGCGATGGCATGCATGCTGCTTCGCTTTGGCGCATACGGCCGTGCGCTGGCCTGGTGCCTTCTTGGTATCGCCTGGGCGTGCTGGCGCGGTAGCACCGCGATGGACGCGCGGCTGCCGCGCGATCGGGAAGGGCAGGACATGACCGTCGTGGGCCGTGTCGCCGATCTGCCGCTGGTGGGCAATGACGCCACGAGTTTCCTGCTGAACGTCGACGATGCCACGCTTGGCGACACCTCGTCGCCGTTGCACGGGCGCGTGCGGGTGAGCTGGTACCGAGACGCCGCCGACATACAGCCCTGCAGCCGCTGGCAACTCAGCCTGCGCCTCAAGCGTCCCCGTGGACTGCTCAATCCCGGCGGCACCGACAGCGAGCGCAGTGCGCTCGAACGTAACATCGTGGCGGTGGGCTACGTGCGCGACGGTGCGGAGAACGTGCCGCTGGGAGCCACGCCGTTCTGTATCAATGCCGTTCGCGCAGCAATCAGCCGCGCCATCGCCGAACGGGTGGGCGATGCCCACGACGCCGCGTTGCTGCAGGCTTTTTCCGTGGGCGACACGCGGGGACTGAGTCAGCACGATTGGGAGGTGGCGCGGGCAAACGGCATTCCGCACCTCATCGCCATCTCCGGCTTCCACGTGGGCGTGGCGGCTTTGTTCGGCGTGTGGTTGGCGAGATTCGTCTATCTGCTGTTTCCACGGTGCGGGTGGCGGCTGCCCAGGGTCCAGGCCCAAGCCATGGCGGCGATGGGCGTGGCCGGGGTGTACAGCGCCTTGGCCGGCTTTGGCCTGCCGACCGTGCGCACCTTGCTGATGATCGGCATCGTGGCGCTGGCGCGTTGTTCGCGGCGCCACCCGACGGGCGCGCAGACGCTCTCGCTGGCGCTGGTGGCCGTGCTGTTGGTCGACCCGCTGTCGGTGTTGTCCGCAGGCTTCTGGCTGTCCTTCATCGGCGTGGCCTTCCTGATGGTCTGCATGTCAATGCGAGGCAAAGGCCTGCACGGATTTCTGCATGAGCTGTCCGCCGGCCAGTTGGTGATGACGCTTTCGCTGATGCCGCTGACGATCTGGTTCTTTGGCGAATCGTCCCTGGTCGGCGCGCTCTCGAACCTGATCGCGGTGCCGTTCGTCAGCTTCGTCATCGTGCCCGTCACGCTGGTCGGCATGATCCTGCTGGGCATCTGCCCGCCGCTGGCGAAACCCGTGTTCGTGGGTGCGGCGTGGCTGTCCCATGCGCAATGGTGGCTGCTCGAGAAGATGGCCACCTGGCCGGGCGCGCACTGGTATCTGCCCGAAGTCGGCGGATGGGCGCTGGTGTTGGCGACCCTGGGCGCGCTCTGGCTGTTTGCACCGCGCGGCATGCCGATGCGATGGCTGGGCGGCGTGTTGTTCCTGCCGCTGCTTTTTCCGTCGCGAATGTTGCCCACGCAAGGCGGCTTCCAGCTATGGATGCTGGACGTGGGGCAGGGTTTGTCGGTGGTGGTTCGCACTGAACACCACGCGCTCGTCTACGACGCGGGTGCGCGCTACCCATCCGAGTTCGACCTGGGCGAAGCGGCCGTGCTTCCTTCGCTACACGCGCTGGGCATCGAACACCTCGACTTGCTCGTCGCCAGCCACGCCGACAACGATCATGCCGGCGGCATCCCCGCAGTTGCTGCTCAGTTTCCCGCTGCCGAGCGCATGTCAGGCGAGCCCGAGCGCCTGCCCATCGCGATGGCACCGTGCGAGGCCGGCAAGACGTGGCGATGGGACGGCGTGAGCGTGCGCGTACTGTCGTCGGGAAGGATTGACGGCCCAGCCAACGACCGCTCCTGCGTCCTGCTGGTGGAAGGGGCGGGCGGCCGCGCGCTGCTGACCGGCGACATCACGGCAGCCATCGAACCGGCGATGGCGGACGCCCTGGCAGACGGGCCGCCGCTGGTGCTGTCGGTTCCCCACCACGGCAGCAAGACCTCATCCAGCGCGGCCTTCATCCAGTCGGTTTCACCTGCGTTGGCCCTGGTGTCGGCGGGCTGGCGCAACCGCTTCCATCATCCCAGCCCGGTGGTGATGAAGCGCTACGACGAAGCCGGGGTGCCATGGCTGAATACGGCGACATCGGGCGCCATCCAGGTCAACGCGCCGCCGGACGGGCCGCCCTATGTCGCGGACACCTGGCGGCAACGCCAGTCTCGCTACTGGCGCGAATGAGCCCCGGCGCCTTGCGGGCGCCATCGGCGGCCCCAAGAAGCGCCTTCCGCAACTGCCACCGGTGCCGCGGAACGGCCGGGCCAGACTGTTATGATGCGGCCTTCCTGACGATCGAAGTGGCTCGGAGTCGTTGTGCTGGATATCTTGATGGCGGGTGGTTGGGCGATGCTGCCCATCCTGATTTGTTCGGCGGTCGCCCTGGCGATCGTGTTGGAGCGTTGCTTTACCCTGCGCCGCAAATCGGTGCTGCCGCCCGGCCTGGGCGAGGAAGTACGCAACTGGGCGCGTTCGGGCCAGCTCGATCCGAATCATCTGAGCACGCTGGCGAACGGTTCGCCGCTGGGCGAACTGCTGGCCTCCGCGCTGGCCGTGCGCAACCGACCGCGTGAGCTCATCAAGGAGCGCATCGAGGACACCGGCCGCCATGTCGTGCATCGCATGGAGCGCTACCTCAACACGCTCGGCACCATCGCGCTGATCGGTCCGTTGCTGGGCCTGCTCGGCACCGTGATCGGCCTGATCCGCATGTTCATGGAAGTGATGCGAGGCGGCGTGGGCGATCCCATGAAGATGGCCGGCGGCATCGGCGAAGCGCTGATCTGTACCGCCACCGGCCTGATCGTGGCCATTCCGGCTTACGTGCTGCATCGCTATTTCCGTTCCAAAGTGGCCGGTTATTGCGTGGAGATGGAAAAGCAGGCCACCGCGCTGCTCGACGAGCTGACCGTGAACCAGCCTGCACCGGCTCCGCGCACGCGTGCGCCGCGCGCCGCCGCCACCACCGAGACGAGCGCGAGCTGACGCATGCGTATCGGCAACGACCGTCGGCAAGACGACTTCGAGATCAACGTGATCTCGCTGATCGACGTGCTGCTTACCCTGCTGATGTTTTTCGTATTGACCACCACCTTCATTCAACACTCGCGGATGCAGGTGACCTTGCCCAAGGCCAGCGCGGAAGAACGCGACATGCAGGCACCCGCGCTCACTGTGGTGGTGGATCGCGACGGACACTTCTTCGTGGGCAGCGATGAAGTGCACGGCGAAGGTGTCGACCCGCTGAAGCAGGCGATTGCCAATGTCGCCGGCGACGATCGCGAGCGTCAGGTCACCATTCGCGCCGATGCGATGACGCCGCACCAGAACGTGGTCACGGCGATGGATGCGCTTGGGCAGCTGGGCTTTACCAAGCTGTCGATTGCGACGACTCCCAGCCAGGCGGATAACGCTCAGTGAGCAACGGCAAGGTAAAGATCTGGGACGCGCACACGCGCCAGATCTACAAGCGCCTGTTCGGCTACACCAGGCGCTTCTGGGTGGTGGGCGTGATCGCCATCGCCGGCATGATCATCGACGGCGGTGGCCTGGCCGTGTTCACCAAGCTTCTGAAGCCGATGATCGACAAGCTGTTTGTCGACAAGGATCCGGTACTGATTTTCTGGATGCCGATCTGGATCGTGCTGATCTTCCTGGTGCGCGGTGTCGGCACCTTCGCCAGCAGTTACGGCGTGGCTTACATCGGCCGCAACGTGGTCAACGCGATGCAGCGCGACGTGTTTGGCGCGTACCTGCGCCTGCCGGCGACATTCTTCGGCCAGGAGCATTCCGGGCATCAGGTTTCGCGCATCACCTATACCAGCGAACAGGTGGCGTCCGCTTCGACTGATTCGGTGAAGGTGGTGGTGACCGAAGGTGTCACTGTGATCGGCTTCATCTACGTGATGCTGAGCACCAGTGCCTACCTCACGCTGGCCTTGTTCGTGATGGTGCCGCTGATCATGCTGATCGCCGGCATCGTCAGCCGTCGCTATCGTTCGATCAGCCGCCGCATCCAGGGCATGATGGGTTCGGTAACCGGCACGGTCGAAGAATCCGTTGAGGCGCATCGCGAGATCCGCATCTACGGTGGCCAGGAACAGGCGGCCGCGCGCTTCAGGGATGTCACCGACAGCACGCGTCGACTGAACCTCAAGATTGCGTCCACCAACGCGCAGTCGAGCACCGCCATCCAGACCGTGGCGGCGCTCGCGCTGGCGGTGATGGTGTTTCTGGCCACGCGGCCGTTCGAAATCCAGCACATGTCCGCCGGTGTGTTCATCACCGTGCTGACCGCCATGGGCGGCATGATGCCGTCGCTGAAGCGGCTGGCGAATATCCAGTCGAACATCCAAAGCGGCATCTCCGCGGCCGAGAACCTGTTCGAGATCATCGATACGGCGCCCGAGGTGGATGTGGGCACGCGTGTGCTGGAACGCACGCAGGGCGACATCCGTTTCGAGAACGTGGGGCTGGTATATCCGCGCGGCGAGTTCGAAGCCTTGCGCGGGATCAACCTGCACTGCGCGCCGGGGACGGTCACCGCCTTGGTGGGGCGATCGGGCAGCGGCAAGAGCAGCCTGGTCAGCCTGCTGCCTCGCTTCAACGCGCCGACGACGGGACACATCCTGCTCGACGGCCACGACTACGAGAGCGTCACGCTCGCATCGTTGCGCCGGCAGATCGCCTGGGTCGGGCAAAGCGTGGTGTTGTTCGACGGCACCGTGGCGGAAAACATCGCCTATGGCGAGCTGGCTGATGCCAGCGAAGCCGACATCATCGCGGCGGCGCAGGCGGCGAACGCGTGGGAATTCATCCAGAAGATGCCGCAAGGCATCCATAGCGTGATCGGGCAGGGCGGCAATTTGCTTTCCGGTGGCCAGCGTCAGCGCCTGGCGATTGCGCGCGCGATCCTCAAGAACGCGCCGATCCTGGTGCTCGACGAGGCGACCAGTGCGCTGGATACCGAATCCGAGCGCCTGATCCAGCAAGCGCTGCAGGGACTGATGAAGGACCGCACCACGCTGGTGATCGCGCATCGCCTGTCGACCATCGAACATGCCGACCAGATCGCCGTGATGGATCAAGGCCGCATCGTCGAGCGCGGCACGCATGCCGAACTGCTGGCCGCGAACGGCCATTACGCCGCGCTCCACCGCATGCAGTTCCACAGCCAGGCCAGTGACTGAGGCCGCGGCATGACGCTGGCCGAACGCCTCGAATCGGCCTGGTACGGCACGGCACCTGCGCCGTGGTGGACAGGGCCGCTGTCGTGGCTCTATGGCGGCATCGTCGCGTTGCGGCGCCGGCTGTATCGCCTTGGCGTTCTGCGCAGTGAGCGTTTGCCTGTGCCGGTGATCGTCATCGGCAACCTGAGCGTGGGCGGCACCGGCAAGACGCCTTTGACCATCGCACTGGCCGAAGCGCTGCGCACACGTGGCCTCGCGCCGGGCGTGGTGAGCCGCGGTTATGGCAGCACGCAGACGCTTCCCGTGTTACTCGATGCCTCGCCCGATCCCGCGCAGGTCGGCGACGAACCCTGCCTGATTCGCGCCAGTGGCGTGCCGGTCGCGGTGGGACGCGACCGACCGGCCGCCGCGAAACTGCTGATCGAAGCCGGCTGCGATGTAGTGATCGCCGACGATGGTCTGCAGCACTATGCCCTCGCGCGCGACCTGGAAATTTGCGTGATCGACGGCGTGCGCCGGTTCGGCAATGGCCGCCTGCTGCCGGCCGGCCCGCTGCGCGAACCGATGTCGCGCCTGGAGAAGGTCGACTACCGCGTGTGCAACGGTGGCGTGCTGGCGCCGGGCGATATTCCGATGGAGTTGCGGGGCGCGACGGTCAGGGCGTTGTTCGACGATCACGCCAAGCCGCTGTCCGATTTTGCCGGCCAGACCGTGCATGCCGTGGCCGCCATCGGCAACCCGGCGCGCTTCTTCGCCAGCCTGCGCGCGCAAGGGCTGGAAGTGATCGAACATCCTTTTGCCGATCATCACGCATTCGTGCCGGGCGATCTTTCGTTCGACGATGGCAAGCCGGTGCTGATGACCGAGAAGGACGCCGTGAAATGCCGCGCCCTGGCCCAGGCGCACTGGTGGTCGGTGCCCGTGCGCGCGGTCTTGCCACCGGCTTTCCTCGACGATATCGAGGCGCGTGTCCGCCGGGCCGCACGCTGAATCCAGCCACGAAAAAGCCGACCCTCGCAGGTCGGCTTTTCGTTTGAACCTCAAGCCCGCCCGTTACTGGATGCGGACGATATTGCCCTGCGGATCGATCTGCACCAGGTCGCCGGTACGGATGGCGCTGGCATCGGGCACGGTCACGTTGCTGTAGGCACCGTTGCCCATGCGGATGTGCAAGGTGTAGCTGGCGTTCGGACGGCCGCTGTTGGCGCCGATGCGGTTGCCCGCGTAACCGCCGCCGACGGCACCGGCCACCGTGGCCAGCGTGTTGCCCTTGCCCTTGCCGACCTGGTTGCCCAGCACGCCGCCGGCGATGCCGCCGATGATGGTGCCGGCCATGCTGTGGTCGTTGCCCTGGGTAATGTTCTGGTCGATCGATTCCACCGTGCCGCACTGGTCACAGCGGAGGTAGATGCCGTCGTTGCGGACCAGCACGCCGTTGCGCGACGCCTGCTGGGCGCTGGCGGCAAGGGGGCTGATGGCCAGCAGGGCTGCCAGGGACAACACGGCGATACGGGGGTTGAACATGGACTTTCTCTCCATTGGGAAATGTTGCGTGACCAGTCTAGCGAGGCAGGCTGAATGGCGGACTGAATGATCCACCCAAAGACCCTCTATCATGTGCACTTTTCCGGCCAGCCGTCGTGACCCTTTCGGCACGATGCGAATGCCATGCCTTTCGGAGTTGTCATGAGCCTTATCCAAGTTCCGGTTTCCTATGGCGAACTGATCGACAAGATCACCATCCTGGAGATCAAGTCCCGGCAGATCACCGACGCCGCCAAGGTGGCCAACGTGCGCACCGAGCTGGACCTGCTCAACGCCACCTGGGCCAATCATCCGGCGTCCAAAACGGATATCGCCGACGAACGCGCACGCCTGCTCACGGTGAACGAGTCGTTGTGGGATATCGAAGACCGCATCCGCCTGAAAGAAAAAGCGCAGGCCTTCGACGCCGAGTTCATCGAACTGGCGCGTGCGGTGTATTTCGAGAACGACGTGCGCGCCGCGGTGAAGCGTGAGATCAATCTGAAGCTTGGTTCGCAGCTGGTGGAAGAGAAGTCTTATCAGGATTACCGCGCCAAGTAATTGCGTCGGGATCAACCCTGTGGGAGCGCACCCTGTGCGCGACAGCCACGTTCCGGTGTATCGCTCCGTAGGTTTGTCGCGCACAGGGTGCGCTCCCACAGTGAAACTTATAGACCCAGGTGCTCGGCGCACGCCTCAAAGCGTTCGATCACCTCATCCACGCCGATCAGATCCATCACGCCCGGCCTTTCGATCTTGCTTCCCCACGGAATCTCGCTCGCCGGTTTGCCCAGATACTTCAACGACGCCTCGTTGTACTTGTCCACGCACCAGCGGCGGTCGGAATAGGGGCCGGAGCGATTCGGATTGCTGGCGGCGTGCAGCCCAAGCACCTTGCAGCCGACGGCGTTGGCCATGTGCATGGGGCCGGAGTCGGGCGTCAGCAGCATCGGGGCGCGCATCAGCATCGCCATCATTTTCTTCAGCGTGTCCTTGCCGGTGAGGTCGATGGGGGCGTGTCGGCAGGCGGCGAGCACGGCATCGGCCATGCTGCGTTCGAAGGCGGAAGGGCCGCCCACCAGCACCACGCGCCAATTTTTCGCGGCGGCATGATCCATCACCGCGGCGTAGCGTTCGGCCTGCCAGTTGCGCAGCGCATGGCTGGAGGTGGGGCTGACCAGCAGGGTCGGCTGCTCGCCCGGCAGCTGCTCGGCGGCCCAGGCATGGGCTTCCTCGGGAATGGGAATATCCCAGCGCACCTCGGTCTGCTTCAGGCCCAGCGGCTCGCAGAAGCTGCCCAGGGCATCGAGCACGTGTTCGCCGGTGCGGGCGGGAATGCGTTCGCCGATCACCAGGCCGTGTCCATCCTTGGCGCGCGCCTTGTCGTAGCCGATGCGGCGATCGGCCTTGATGAACAGGCTCAGCAGGTTGGAGCGCAAGGCCACCTGCATCTGCAGCAACGCGTCGAAGCGCTGGCCGTTCAAGGCGTCGCCCACCGCGCGCATGCCGGCAAAACCCGCACCCTTGTCGAAGGTCACGAAGTTCACCCCGGGCAGGTCGCCCACCAGCTTGCGTTCGAGCTTGCCAATGATCCAGGTGAGGCTGGCCTGCGGCCAGGCCGCTTGCAGGGTTCGCACCAGCGGCACGACATGGGTGACGTCGCCGATGGCGGACGTTCGCAGCAGGCAGATCGAGGCGGGCGTGGGCATTAGGCTAGAATCATGGGACTGAGGGCTCGGGGCGGGCATCTGAAGCAACGATGGCGATGCAGGAACGAATTCGCGAGGGCGCCGCTGGTGCGATTCTGTTCGACGCCGCGGTGTCGCCACAAGTCGAGGATGACTGGTTCGAGCCCGAAGCGTGGCGCGAACGCGGTGCCCTGCGCCAGCAATCGGGTGGCCGTGGCGGCGTAGCCATCCTCGACACGCCGGCCGGCGAGTGCGTACTGCGGCATTATCGACGCGGCGGCATGGTGGCGAAACTGATGGGCGACCGCTATCTCTGGAGTGGCGCCGAGCACACGCGCAGCTTTGCCGAATTCCGCTTGCTGGGCCTCATCGCCTCATTGGGCTTGCCCAGCGCGCAGCCGGTGGCCTGCCGTTATGTTCGCGCGGGACTGTTCTACACGGCCGATCTGATGACCCGTCGCATCGAGCACGCGCAAACGCTGGCCGAATGCCTGGCATCCGGGCAGATGGATGGCGAAATGGCCGAGTTGGTAGGTGCCCTGGTCGCGCGTTTTCATCGCGCGGGCATCTGGCACGCCGACCTCAACGCGCACAATGTGCTGGTGACGGACGACGAGCTCTACCTGATCGACTTCGACCGCGGCCGCCAACGCGATCCCGCCGATAGCTGGCAGCAGGCCAACCTCGCGCGCCTGCGCCGTTCGCTGGTGAAGCTGGGCGCGGCGGCGCAAGGCGAGGCGGCCTTCGAGGAACAGTTGTGGAAACCCCTGATCTATCGCTACGAGCGTACCCTGAGAGCATGAACTGGTCTCTGCATTTCCTGGGCGTAGGTGCGGCGCATGCCGTGGAACTGGGTTCCTCGGCGGTGGTGCTCGAGCGCGACGGCAAGCCCGTGCTGCTGATCGACTGCGGCCCCGATACGCTGGACCGCTATCTCGCCGCGTACGGCGAACCGCCACGCGCGTTGTACATCACGCATACGCACATGGATCACATCGGCGGCATGGAGCGTCTGTTCTTCCGCCTGTGGTTCGACGAGCAGTGGCGCGGACGCACACAGGTGTTCGTGCATGCCGGCCTGCTGCCCTGGCTGCAGGCACGCGTGGCGGATTATCCGAACGTGCTGGCCGAGGGCGGCGTCAATTTCTGGGAAGCGTTCCGGCTGGTGCCGTGCACGCGC
This sequence comes from Dyella kyungheensis, assembly GCF_049913195.1. Classification (GTDB taxonomy): domain Bacteria; phylum Pseudomonadota; class Gammaproteobacteria; order Xanthomonadales; family Rhodanobacteraceae; genus Dyella; species Dyella kyungheensis. Next base: position 1,749,200 of record NZ_CP183983.1, read on the forward strand.
GGCTTCTGGCTGGATGGCCAGTGGTTCGACGTCTTCGGCACGCGCCACCACATGGCCGGGACCTCCTATGGCGTGGCCTTGGCGGGCAGCTTCGCCTATACCGGCGACACCCGGCCGATCCCTGAAGTGCTGGCCCGCGTGGCCGACGGGGCGGAGCTCATTGCCCACGATTGCGGCCTGATAGGTAACCCTTCGCACACTGGCATCGAAGATATAGAGCGCGAATACCCGCAAGCCTGGCGTTCGCGCCTGCGGCTGTATCACTACGGTAGCGAGGCGGATGGACAGGCATTGGCAGCGCGGGGCTACACCATCGCGCGTACGGGCGAGCGCATCGCGCTGCCGTCGCCTATGCCGCCGCGCCCCGAAGCCGGTTAACCACTCCCTCTGGAATCTCCATTCCCATGTCCACACTCCATGTTCGCAAGCTGCTGCGCTACCGCGCCTGGGCCGACCAGCTGACCTATCGCGCCGTCGCCGCCCTGCCGGAAGGCGCCTCGACGGCGCCACGCGCCACCATCTTCGGAAACATGCTGCGCACGCTCACTCACAGCTGGGTGGTCGACGACATCTTCCAGGCGCACCTGCAGGGACGCGCGCACGGTTATACGAGTCGCAACACGCCCGAGCCGTTGAGCTTCGATGACCTGTGGTCACGCCAGCAGGCCATGAATGCCTGGTACCTGGACTACGCCACCTCGTTGACGCCCGAGCAGGCCGCCGAAGTAGTGGACTTCCAGTTCATCGGCGGCGGGGAAGGGCGCATGAGCCGCGAGGACATCGTGCTGCATGTGGTCAATCACGCCACCTATCACCGTGGTTTCGTGGCGGACATGTTCTACCAGGTGCCGGTCAAGCCGCCCGCGACGGATTTGCCGGTTTTCCTGCGGGACGTGCCGCAGGAATGAGACGCGGACAGGGCGGCTATCTTGTGTGAAGGGCGCCGTCCCGTTATCCTTTCGCCTCTTTGCCGGGGCCTTTAGGCTCTGGCGAGCGGTTTCACCATTGCGGAGAGGTGTCCGAGTGGTTGAAGGAGCACGCCTGGAAAGTGTGTATACGGCTTATCCCCGTATCGCGGGTTCGAATCCCGCCCTCTCCGCCAGTGAGTGAAACCGGGCACCGACCCTGAGTCGGCGCACAATGTACGTCTCTATGGTGGCCCTGTCGGTCCCCCCGCGACGATAGTTCGTAAATTCCGCCAGGCCCGGAAGGGAGCAACGGTAGCGAATGATTCGGGTGCCGGGGTGTGGCTGGCAGGGCCGCCGCCTTTTCAGGCACCGCCAAGCTGAGTCAGTCGCTACTGACTTACTACGCCCCGCTTGGCACAATCGGACCTTGCCCCAAGGTATAGCCGAATGTCCTATCAGGTCCTCGCACGCAAGTGGCGCCCCCGCAAGTTCGCTGAACTGGTCGGGCAGGAGCACGTCGTGCGCGCGCTCACCAATGCGCTCGACACCGGCCGCATGCACCACGCCTACCTGTTCACCGGTACCCGTGGCGTGGGCAAGACCACCATTGCCCGCATCTTCGCCAAGTCGCTCAACTGCGAGCGCGGCGAATCGGCCGATCCCTGCGGCGAGTGCGCCGTGTGCACGGCGGTGGACCAGGGGCGCTTCGTCGACCTGCTGGAGATCGACGCGGCCAGCAACACCGGCGTGGACGATGTGCGCGAGGTGATCGAGAACGCGCAATACGCCCCCGCCCGCGGCCGCTTCAAGGTGTACCTGGTCGACGAGGTGCACATGCTCTCCAAGCCGGCCTTCAACGCCTTGCTGAAGACGCTGGAAGAGCCGCCGCCGCACGTGAAGTTCCTGCTCGCCACCACCGATCCGCAGAAGCTGCCGGTGACGGTGCTGTCGCGCTGCCTGAAGTTCAATCTCAAGCGCCTGCTGCCGGAGCAGATCTCCGGGCAGATGCGCCACATCCTGGGCGCGGAAAACATTTCCTACGAAGACGCCGCCATCGCCGAACTGGCGCGCGGCGCGGACGGTTCGTTGCGCGACGGCCTGTCCCTGCTCGACCAGGCCATCGCCTATGGCGGCGGTTCGCTGCGCGTCGATGACGTGCGCGCCATGCTGGGCAGCGTCGCACGCGGTCAGGTGCTGGGCCTGCTGCAGGCGCTGGCCGAAGGCAACGGCGAATCGCTGATGGCCGAGTGCACGCGCATTGCCTCGTACTCGCCGGATTTCGGCGGCGTGCTGGACGATCTTGCCAGCGTGCTGCACCGGATCCAGCTGATCCAGCTGGTACCGGGCTACCGTCCGGAAGAGAACGGCAGCGACGACAGTGCGTTGATCGAACTCGCGCAACAGCTGGCTCCGGAAGACGTGCAGCTGTACTACCAGATCGCCACCACCGGCCGCCGCGATCTCGCGCTGGCGCCCGATGCGCGCACGGGTTTCGAAATGGCCATCCTGCGCATGCTGGCGTTTCGTCCGGCCGACGGCGGTGGTTCTTCGCAGGCCGAACGTCCGGCAGCGAGCGCCGCACCCCGCGCGCCGGCCCCCGCGCCGCGTACGGCTGCGCCCGTGGCCAACGAACGCATGCACGTGGCCAGCGTCGCGGCGCCGTCACCGGCGCGCGCGGCTCCCATCCCCGAACCCGTGGCAGCACCCGTGGCGGCTGCCCCTGCGCCCCGGGTGACGGTGGCGGTGGATGCCCGCGGCCTGCCGCACTGGGACAGCCTGATCGAGCACGCCAACTTCCGCGGTCCGCTGGGACAGCTTGCACAGAACGCCGTCCTGCGCGATCGCGAAGGCCATACGCTGGTGCTCGCATTGCAGCCCATGCACATGCATCTGGCGGTCGAACCGATGGTCGGCCAGATGGAAGACCGGGTCAGCCAGGCGCTGGGCGAACGCGTGAAGCTGCGCTTCGTCGAAGAGCACGGCGCGGCCGGCGAAACCGTTGCGGCACGCGCCGCGAGTGCCCGCGTGGCTGCCCAGTCGGCGGCCGAGCAGGCCATCGAAGAAGATCCTCTGGTGCAGTCGCTCAAGCGCGAATTCGGCGCGCGAGTGGTGCCGCAGTCGATCAAGCCGTTTGAAAACTGAAAGCGATAGCGGAGTTATCCCATGAGAGGACAGATCGGTCAGCTGATGCAGCAGGCCCAGCGCATGCAGGAAGAGATGAAGCGTGCGCAGGAAGAGATCGCCAAGCTCGAAGTCACCGGCAGCGCCGGCGGCGGATTGGTCACCGTGTTGATGACGGGCGTGCATGAAGTGCGCCGCGTGCAGATCGACCGCAAGCTGTTTGCCGATGATCCGGAAATGGCCGAAGACCTGGTGGCCGCCGCGATCAACGATGCGGTGAACAAGGTGGCGGACGTCAGCAAGAACAAGCTCGGTGGCGTGACCTCGGGCATGAACCTGCCGCCCGGTTTCAAGATGCCGTTCTAAGCTTGTCAGTCTGTGGGAGCGCACCCTGTGCGCGACAACCTACGGAGCGGGGATGCGGCTGCGAAACCCGGTAACCGGGTCGACGCTTCAACGCCGCGGTCGCGCACAGGGTGCGCTCCTACAGTGATCTTGTTGGATTCATGAGCAAACTTCTCACCGATCTCATCGAAGCGTTGCGTTGCCTGCCCGGCGTGGGCGGCAAGAGTGCGCAGCGCATGGCGTTCCACCTGCTGGAGCGCGACCGCGAGCGTGGCCAGCGCCTGGCGCAGGTGCTGGAGCAGGCCATGCGCGAGATCGGCAACTGCTCGCGCTGCCGCAACTTCAGTGAAACGCCGGTATGCCATCTGTGCTCCAGCAGCAGCCGCGATCGCCAGGTGTTGTGCGTGGTGGAATCGCCCACCGAATTGGCGGCGATCGAACAGGCGACGGGCTATCGCGGCCAGTACTTCGTGCTGCTGGGGCGTCTGTCGCCGCTGGATGGGCTGGGCCCGGAAGAGCTTGGCCTCGATCTCCTGACGGAGCGGCTGGGCGAAGGCGAGATCGAGGAAATGATCATCGCCACCAATCCCACCGTGGAAGGCGAAGCCACCGCGCACTATCTAGCACAGCTGGCGCGCGCCGCGAACGTGCGCCCCACGCGCCTGGCCCACGGCGTGCCGCTGGGCGGCGAGCTTGAATACGTCGACCGCGGCACGCTGGCGCACGCCTTCGGCAGCCGCCAGTCGCTGGACTGAAGGCGATGACGCCAACGCTCACCTTGGAGATTCCTGGCAACCAGGAATACCGCACGCTGCGCAGCGCGGCCGGCCTGAGCATGATGACGGAAGAGGGCGCCGCACTTGGCTTGCCGGCCAGTTGGTGCTCGGTGTGCGTGCGCCACGAGGGCGAGCTGATCGGCATGGGGCGCGTGGTGGGCGATGGCGGCCTGTTCCTGTTCGTGGTCGATATCGCGGTGGCGCCGGCATGGCAGGGTCAGGGCCTGGGACGCCGCATCATGCAGGCGCTGATGGACGAGGTGCATGCACGCGCACCCGTTCACACCATGGTGGCATTGATCGCGGACGGCACCGCGCATGCCCTCTACGCAAAATTCGGTTTCAAGCTGGTGGCGCCGGGCGCACACGGTATGCTGCTGCGGTTGTCATAAGAGCCTGTTCAATGCCTTCACGTAGCCCGCGTTGTTTCACCCCAAGGGCCGGGTCTGTTTGCCCGCAGCCCGGCGTCATCACTCAGTCGTGTACGGACGTACACTCCATCGTTCTTCCTTGGTCTGCGCGCAAACAGATCCCGCCGCGGGCCACGTGAAGGCATTGAACAGGCTCCAGGAGCTAAGACATGGGCGATACCATCTTCGGCAAGATCATCCGCCGTGAAATCCCCGCCGATATCGTCTACGAGGACGATGACGTGCTGGCCTTTCGCGACCTCAATGCGCAAGCGCCGGTGCACGTCCTGTTCGTGCCCAAGAAGCCGATCGCGACGCTGGACAGCGCCACCGCTGCCGACGCGGAATTGCTGGGCAAGCTGCTGTTGGCCGCTGCGGCGTACGCGCGCAACGAAGGTTTGGCCGAGCAGGGCTATCGCACGGTGATCAACTGCAACGAGCATGGCGGCCAGACCGTGTTTCATCTGCATGTGCACCTGCTGGCCGGTCGCCAGATGCATTGGCCGCCGGGTTGAACCAGGCTGTTCCCGCGCACAAAAAAACGCCGGCGAAAGCCGGCGTTTCTTGTTGGATCGATCAGCGGTGCGGCGGCGGCGGGGGCGGGCGCACGATCACGCGCGTGCCGTAGTAGCCACCATAGCCACCCCAGCCACCCCATCCGCCCCACGGACCCCAACCCGGACCCCAATAGGGACCCCAGAACGGGTCGTAGTAGCCTGGGCCGTAATAATTCACTGCCACACGCTTGGGCCACAGGTAGACCACGTTGGCCTGGACGCGCGGGTAGGCGTAGTTGTACTCGCCGATCTTCTCCGACGTCGTGCCCTGGATGACGCCCGTGACGGTGATGTCGCGGCCGCGGGTGAACACTTCCGGATCATAGAAGCCGGCGCGGCAGGCCACGAAGCGGCCCTGCGTTTCGCTGTCCGAGCTTGCCGCCACGGGGCGCGCCTGATCGTCCAGCGGGCGTTGCAGCACGTAGAAGCAGGTTTCCTGCGGACCGGGCTTGGTATCGATGATCTGGCCGCCCCAGCGAACCTGGGCGCCGCTGGCGCCATTGCCTTCCTGCTGGGCCGAAACGGAGTTGACCTGGGTGAACGTGCCCTGCAGCGGTTGCGGCACCGTTGCGCAGGCCGCGAGCGTGGCCACTGCGGTCGCGAGAATCAACGGCTTGTACATGGACATGACGCTTCTCCATCGTGTGGTGGATGCGGCGCATCCACGGTTCAATATCATTTGACCACGCGACGCGGCCGAAAGTCCCGCGCCGCCTGTCGAAAGTTTCTCAGCAAGTCAGCTGGCGGTTCGTCATGTGCATAACGCAGGTCCAGGTAAGTCCTCATCAGCTGTTCCAGCTCGACGCGCTGGCTGGGGAGGGCCCGTGCGGCGCGGCTGAAATAGTGCTGCGGTCCTTCGCTGTGCCGGCGGGTGACGCCTGCCGAAGCCAATCGCTTTTCCAACAGCTTCATAGCAGTACGTGCCTGATCCGCTTCCGGGCGTTGCCATACGGCCCATAGCAAACCACCCACGGCGAACAGCGAACCGCCGATGGCGAGCAGCAACCCCAGCAAACCCACACCGGTGTCGTGCACGCCAAACGGCGTCAGCAGTCCACGCTGCCGAAGCGTGTCAAAGCCGATAACGCCTTGGTTCCACCACTGGTTGACGATGTCCCAGCGGTTGCGCCATGCCAGCCACCATTGATTGCCTGCCCAGCCAGCTGCCGTGGCATTGGCTGCCGCGGAGCCCTGGCTGACGCGTTCAGGTCGAACCGCCGCGGTGGGATCCATGCGTACCCAGCCCCGGCCTGGCAGCCATATTTCACTCCATGCGTGGGCATCGGCCTGACGCACCAGCAGGTAATTGCCGATGCGATTCCAGTAGCCACCCTGATAGCCGGTGACTACCCGCGCAGGAATGCCGGCGGCGCGCATCAGCACCACGAACGACGATGCGTAGTGCTCGCAGAATCCTTCGTGCGTGCTGAACAGGAAATCGTCGACGGTATTGCGGCCCAGCGGAGGCGGGCCCAGCGTGTAACTGAAGCCGCCGTCGTGGAACAGCGTCATGGCGGCCTGCACGATGGCCGCGTCGTTGTCGCCGTATTGCGCGCGCCACCGCTGGCCCAGCGCGTGCGCCTGCGGATCGAACCCGGCCGGCAACTGCAGGGCGCGGCGGCGCTCGCGTTCGCTCAGCTGTCCCTGCAGGCGATAGCTGGGCGCCGAGCGCAACGAATACACCAGCGGATCGTTCACTGGCCGTTCGGCGCGCATCTCGCGGTCGGGTCCCATGTGCGCCGCCTGGGGGGCATCGAGCGGAACGTCGAGCACGGGCAGCACGCGCTGGCCGGTCGCTTCCAGGGCAATCGTGTACTGAATGGCGGGGCCATGCTCGACGGCGGCCGGTGCGCCATCGAGCTCCCGGCGATTCCAGGTGCGTCCGTCGTAGTTCCACAACACGTAGGCACGGAAATAGCGCTGCGCATTCGGTGGCGGCGTGCCGACGAAGGTCACGCGCATCGCCGGCCGATCGTCCATCAGCAGTTCGGAGAAGTCGCCGGGCGACATGTCCTCGCTCAAGCCCGTACGGCCTTGCGTGCTATTGGGCGCCCCCCACAGCGGAGAGCTCAGCCGCGGCACGAACACGAAGGCCAGCAGCGCCAGCGGCAGCGAAGCGCCGAGCAGGCGCAGCGCGGGCAGGAGTTCGCGCGGAAGCGAAGTTTCCGGTCGTGCGGGCTGTAGCGCGCGCAAAGTAGCCAGCGCCGGCAGCAGTCCCAGCCCGACCAGCGCCGTCGCCACCATGCCTTGGTCGAACAGCAGCGCCGTCATCAGGGCAAAGCAGGAAAACGCGGCGCCCACGCGCGCGTCGCGGGGTGTTTCGGTCTCGAACAACTTGAGCACCAGCAGGCCCGCCACCAGCGCGGCGCCCGGCTCGCGGCCGAACAGCGTGTCGTAGTGGTAAATCACCGCGGCCGTGAGCAAGGCCAGCAGCGCCAGTTTCAGATAGCCGGGCGCCCGGCCGCCGCGATGACGGCGTTGCCACCAGCGCAGGCCTAGCATGGCGGCCAGCACCACGGTCAGCCAGGCCGGCAGATGTGGTGAATGCACGCCCAGCACCACCGCCACGGTGATGCAAAGCAGATCGAAGGGGCGCCGTTCGAGCGGCGCCTGATGCTTGTGGCGGAACAGGCGCAGGCCGATCACGGCAGTTGTGCCAGCGCATTCATGCAATGCGCGTAATGGCTGCGGCCGTGGCCCAGCGCGATATCTTCCGTCGGCAACCACAGGCTGGTGGGACGTCCCACCGTTTCGGCTTCACCCAACCAGCGGGCCAAGCGCGCGATGCGCGCTTCGGGCGTGAGCTGGGCCAGCTGGCGCCAGTCCAGGTGCCACTCCTCCTGCGCCTCGGGCTGCTCGAAGTCCTTGACCAGCAGGTTTTCGTGTCGCGCGCTGTGCTTCCACGCGATATGCCGCTGCGGATCGCCTGCGCGATAGGCCCGCAGTGCGGCGATGTCTTCGCCCTGGTGCAAGCGCTGCTGCCGACCCGCCTCGCCGGGAACCGCCGGCGGCGGACCGCCGCTTTCAGGGCGCGGCCACACCAGCACCGACTGCTCAGGATGGAGCCAGCTCCAGGCATGGAACAGCCCCAGCGGCCAGTTGCTCCACAGCTTGATGCGCGGCATCGGGCGCCATCCGCGACGATGCGTATCCAGCTGCAGGTTCAGCACGGTTTCGCCATGCGCGCCGATGGAGAACGCTTCGGTCTGCTCGTTCATGTCCGCATGCACCGACGCATGCGCGTGCTCGCTGCCGGCGAACACCAGGTGGACGGCCATGGGCTCGCCGGCAATCGCCTGGCCCTGGCGGATGGCGGTCAGCTTCAGGCCGTTGAGGCTGCGAAAGGCGATCAGCATGCTCGCCGAGCTGGCCGAGCCGAGCAGGCAGGTGAGCATCAGTGCGGCGTTGTTGGTGTAGTTCAACGCGCCCAGCAGCATGATCAACAGAAGCACGGTAAACGCCGCGCCGAATGCGGTGGGCACGATGTAGACGCGCCGCCGATGCAGCACGATGGGCAGGCTTTCCGGGCGCTTGTGTCGCGTGAGCGCGGGCAGGCGCCGTTCCGCCCAGGCCTGCGCGCGACGAATCGCGGCGAGCATTAATCCACCGCGACGTCGGCGAGCAGGCTGCGGGCGAGGCTGTCGCCGCTGGCGCCGCGCGTGGTAACCAGGCGATGGGCCGCCAACGGCACGAACAGCGCCTGGATGTCTTCCGGCAACACGTGCTGGCGGCCGCTCAGCATCGCCCAGGCGCGCGCCGCACTCAGCAGGGCGAGCCCCGCGCGTGGCGACAGGCCCACGCGCACATCCGCGTGACGTCGGCTGGCGGCGAGCAAGGCCTGCAGGTAGTCGAGCAGGGCGGAGCTGGCAGTCACCGCCTGCGCCTGCCGCGCCAATGCGGAGAGACCCGCCACATCCAGTTGCGGCGTGAGCTGGGCCAGCAGGTCGCGGCGATCGCTGCCGGTGAGCAGCGCGCGTTCGGCGGCCGCGTCCGGATAGTCCAGCGAGACGCGGAGCATGAAGCGGTCCAGCTGCGAATCGGGCAGCGGGAAGGTGCCCGCGAGATCGAGCGGATTCTGCGTGGCAACCACGAAGAACGGCTGCGGAAGGATATGCGTCTGGCCGTCCACCGTGACCTGGCCTTCCGCCATCGACTCGAGCAGGGCGCTTTGGGTCTTGGGCGTGGCGCGGTTGATTTCATCGGCGAGCAGCAGGCCGGTGAAGATCGGGCCGGGATGGAAGCGGAACTGGCCCGTCTCGCGCTCGTACACGCTCACGCCGATAATGTCCGACGGCAGCAGGTCGCTGGTGAACTGCACGCGCTGGAAATCCAGCTCGAAGCTGGCAGCCAACGCGTGGGCCAGCGTGGTCTTGCCTACGCCGGGCACGTCTTCCAGCAGAAGATGGCCGCCCGCGAGCAGGCAGGTGAAGGCCAGCTTGACCTGGCGCGGCTTGCCCAGCAGCACGCGGTTGACCTGGGCCATGCTGGCTTCCAGGCGCGTGCGTAGCGATTCATCGTGGAGCGGAGTAATGGCGGACATGGGTTTCTGGCAGCGAGGAAGGGCAATGCAGGGCAGAGCGCATGCGTGACAGCCGCAGTGTAGCGGCGGGTCTCGCACGCTGGCGAGCCGTCTTCGTGATCGCCTTCGCGCTGTTGTGCATGGTCAAGCTGATGCTTGCCGCCTCGCTGTCACCGTTTGGTGACGAGGCGTTCTACTGGCAGGAAAGCCGTCACCTCGCCTGGGGCTACAGCGACCTGCCGCCGCTCACGGCGTTGCTGATCCGCCTGGGCGAAAGCGTCGCCGGCCACAGCGTGTTCGGCATGCGCTGGCCCTTCCTGCTGATCGGCGGCGCCTTGCCGTGGCTGGTGCGCGCGTTTGCGCGCGAGGCCTTCGACGAACGGACCGGCTGGCAGGCCGCGCTGCTTTGTCTGGCCCTGCCGCTGGCCGGCAGCCTGGGCGTGCTGGCACTGCCGGACGTGCCGCTGACAGTGGCGATCATGCTGGCCCTGGTGGCGCTGGCGCGGGCCGTGGATCGGGACCGCTTGCGCGACTGGCTGCTGCTTGGCGCCGCACTGGGCGTGTGTTGGCTGACCCACTACCGCGCCGCCATGCCGATGCTCGCGGGCCTGTTGTTTTGCCTGATGAGCCGTCGCGGCCGCGCGTTGTGGCGCCGACCAGGGCTATGGCTGGCGCTGCTGGTTGGCGCGCTCGGGCTGGTCCCGTTGCTGGTGTCCAACTGGCAACAGCACGGCGCCAGCGTGGCCTTCCAGCTGATGGAGCGCAACCCGTGGCAGTTCCATGCCGATGCGCTGGTGCAGCCGCTGGAGCAGGCACTCGCCTGCACGCCGTTGTTGTACGCGCTGCTGTTGTGGGCCGCATGGACGAGCTGGCGCCGTCGTGGCGACGGACGTCCGTGGGACCTCATCGCCATCGTGTCCTGCAGCTTCATCGCGATTTATTTCGTGCTTGGACTGTTTGCGGACGACGTGCGCTTCCGCGCGCACTGGCCGTTGCCCGGGTATCTGCCGTTGCTGGCGGCGTTGCCGCTCTTGCTGCGCGAGCGTTTGCCATGGCGACGCGGCTGGCTGGTGGCTGCCTTTGCGCTGGCGGCTGCCGGCCAACTTGGCGGTCTCGCTTATCTGGGACTCGCCGCCAGCGACAACGGTGCGCGCGTGCTGGCAGGCGTCAAGGCGTTTCCTGCGCGTTTCGTCGGCTGGCGTGAAAGCGGCGAAATGGCGGGCGATCTGCTCACGTCACATCCGGGCGTGTTGGTGGCGGATAACTTCATGCTCGCGGCGGAAATCGATTTCCAGCTCGGCGGCAGCGTGCCCGTCTATGCGCTCGACAATCCGCTCAATGTGAAACACGGCCGCGCACCGCAACTGGCGATCTGGCAGCGCGATGAAGCGTCGCTGCGACGAACGCATGGCGGCGAACCGATGTTGCTTGCCGTCGATGAAAAGGCCTTGCGCGTGCGCGAACGCGAGGATTGGCTGCGCACGCTGTGCGGGCGCATCAGCCAGCCGATGGCGCTGTCCCGACTGGATCTGTTCGATGGACGGCGGCGCATGGCGTTCTATGTGGGCAGCGTGCCGGCGACGCTGCCGGTGACGTCAACGAGCGACGATGCCTGCTTGATCTGGCGTCGCGCGGCGCAGGCCGAACAGCCGCGCTGACATCGATCAGGGCAGGGCAATGCCCGCTTCGCGCAGCAGCCGGCTCAGCGCAATGAGAGGCAAGCCGATCAGGGCCGAAGGATCTTCATTGTCGATGCGCTCGAACAGGCTGATGCCCAGCCCTTCGCACTTGAAACTGCCGGCGCAATCGAGCGGCTGTTCGCGTTCGATGTAGCGATCGATCTCGTCCGTGCCCAGGCTGCGGAACTTCACCACGGTGTGATCGACATGCACCCGGTCTTCGCCCGAGCGGGTGTCGTGCAGGCATAGCGCGGTGTGGAAGTGCACCTCGTGCCCCGAGCTGGCGCTCAGCTGCTCGCGCGCACGCTGCGCGGTGCCGGGTTTGTCCAGGACGGCGCCGCCCAATTCGGCGACCTGATCCGAACCGATGACGAGCGCATCGTCCAGCCCCTCCGCCGCGGCGCGGGCCTTGGCGATGGCGAGACGGAGTGCGCGATCGCGTGGCGTTTCATCGGCGAGCGGCGTCTCGTCGGTGCCGGGCGCACGCTGTTCGAAATCGGCGACGACGCGGCGGAGCAGTTCGGCCCGGTAGCGAGAGGTCGAGCCCAGCACGAGCGTGGGCTGACTCACGCGTCGTGTTCCCGGCGCAGGTGCTCGCGCATCGCGCTGTCCAGCTCGTGCTGGGCGCGATCCAGCGCTGCCAGCAGCGGACGCAGGCGATCGCGGGTATCATTCATGGATGCGACGGCCTTATCCAGCTCCTCTTGCGAGGCGGTCGGGGCGGTGTCGCGGATCCAGATGCGTTGGGCAAGCAGCGAGCGCAGGCCGGCATCGATCGCATGGCGTGCCTCCTGTTCGCTGCTGGCGGGCAGGTCGGGATTCAACGACATTACCGCGTGGGCCTGCTGCAGGCCGGCTCGGCAGGTCTTGAGATCGCCTTCCAGCCGGTCGGCCAGTTCCAGCAGCCGATGCAGGCTCAGGGCGCGGCGATCGGCCCGGCGCCGGTAGGCCAGGGTCATACCGACCAGGGCCGCGGCAATGATGATCAGGGCAGCGATGCCGAGGATCAGGTAGGGATTCACGGGGCGGCCGGCTCGCAGACTGGGGTGTCCAAAGTCTGCCGTACCAGCGCCGTTCAGGCAAAACCCGCGTTGTTGCTGTCTCCAGGCGGCCGGCGTGTTGACTTCAACGTGTTGTAATTCTAAGATTTCGGGTCTATGTCCGTGACACTGCCAGAGTCCGTGGACGCTTGGCGCATGGTCTCGGCGCGGCGTTCGTTCGAAGGGGAAGTACCCGTGGTCGCCATGAAGCGATTGGGTGGCGCCCTGGCCGAAACGGACGGAACGGCGCGATACGAGCTGGATTTTGGCCGGGATGAGTTTGGTACGGCGTACCTCGATGTCCGCGTCCAGGTTCCGCTCACGCTGACCTGCCAGCGCAGCTTGGAAACGTTCGTCTTGCCCGTGACGGTCGATAGCCGGCTGGGCCTGATCCGTTCCGAGCGCGACGAAGCGGCCCTGCCGCCCAACGTCGAACCGCTGCTGGTGGCTGACGACAGCAAGCTGAGCTTGCTGGATGTCATCGAGGACGAATTGTTGTTGGCATTGCCGCTGGTCCCGGTGAACCCGGACAGCACGCTGCCTGAAGAAGTAACAGGGCCGACGCCGGAAGAAATTTCCAGCGAAAGGCGTACCGATAACCCGTTCGCGGTTTTGCGCGAACTCAAGAAAAACTGATTTAGCTGGAGATTCGCCATGGCCGTTGCCAAGAGCCGCAAGACCCCGTCCACCCGCGGCATGCGTCGTTCGCACGATGCGCTGAAGACCGTGCAGCTGTCGACCGATCCGACCAGTGGCGAAGTGCATCTGCGCCATCACGTCACCAAGGACGGCTACTACCGCGGCAAGAAGGTCATCCAGACCGCCGGTGCGGTGGTCGAAGAGGATTGATCGTTCCCGCAAGGGATACGGTTCCGCATGGCGGCGCGATTTCGCGCCGCTTTGCGTTTATGCGATCACCCACGTAACGTTCACGGTTTGGAAGCGGCTCACGGCCGCTTCATCCCAACCCGTCGCATGGAAAGTTAATGGCCCAGATTTACGCCCGCATCACCGGCACCGGCAGCGCGCTGCCCGAGCGAGTGGTGACCAACGCCGATCTAGAGAAGATCGTCGAGACCAGTGACGAATGGATTGTCAGCCGTACCGGCATTCAACGCCGCCATATCGCCGCTGAGGGCCAGACCACCGGTGACCTTGCCACCGAGGCCGCGGAACGCGCCCTGGAGGCTGCCGGCGTCAAGGCGTCGGAGCTTGATCTGATCGTGCTCGGCACGACGACGCCGGACATCATTTTCCCGTCCACCGCCTGTCTTGTGCAGCATCGTCTGGGCGCCAACGGTTGCGCGGCGTTCGACGTCAATGCGGCCTGTTCGGGCTTCGTCTACGCGCTGGGCATTGCCGACAAGTTCATCCGCAGCGGCCAGTCCAAGAAAGTGCTGGTGATCGGCGCGGAAACGCTGACCCGCATGGTCGACTGGACCGAGCGCGAAACCTGCGTGCTGTTCGGCGACGGCGCTGGCGCCGTGGTGCTGGAAGCCTCGGAAGAGCCGGGCATCTACGCCACGCTGCTGCATGCCGACGGCGGCTTCAAGCATCTGCTGTACAACCCCGTGGGCGTTTCGGTCGGCTTCAAGGACGAGCCCAACCACGGCGTGCGCATCAACATGGCTGGCCGCGAAGTGTTCAAGGTCGCCGTGAAGACGCTCGACTCGCTGGTCGACGAAACGTTGCAGGCCGCTGGCATGGACGAGTCGCAGATCGACTGGCTGATTCCGCACCAGGCCAACCTGCGCATCATCGAGGCAACGGCCAAGCGCCTGAAGATGCCGATGGAGCAGGTGATCGTCACCGTGCAGGAACACGCCAACACCTCGTCGGGCTCGGTGCCGCTGGCGCTGGATTACGCGGTGCGTTCGGGCAAGGTCAAGCGTGGGCAGAATCTGCTGCTGGAAGCCTTTGGTGGCGGGTTTACGTGGGCGTCGGCGCTGCTGCGTTATTGATTGCCTCAAGTTCGATGAAAGGCCGCCTGCGGGCGGCTTTTTTTTGCCCGTCATTCCGGCGCGGGCCGGAAACCCGTAGCGGTGAGCTGCGTTTATCGCGAGCGCCTCCACAGGCTCCTGCGACAACCAAGCCATGCGGCCACTGGATTCCGGCCTGCGCCGGAATGACGGGAAAGTGAGGCGATCGGGCCCTCTGTGACCAAATACAGCTGCGTATGGCGCTGATTACTGGCACCATTCCGTTTTTCGATTTCAGAAAACCCCTATCCATGACCGATACCGCCGCCACGCTCGCTTTCGTTTTCCCTGGCCAGGGTTCGCAATCCGTGGGCATGCTGGCTGAGCTGGCCGCTGCGCACGCGGAAGTGAAGGCCACGTTTGACGAGGCGTCGCAGGGCGCGGGCATCGACCTGTGGGCGCTCAGCCAGCAGGGTCCGGAAGAAGACCTCAACCGCACCGAGAACACGCAGCCGGCGCTGCTCGCCGCCAGCGTGGCGGTGTGGCGCGTGTGGCAGAAGCTCGGTGGCGCGATGCCGGCGCAGATGTCCGGCCACAGCCTGGGCGAGTACAGCGCGCTGGTGTGTGCGGGCGCGCTGTCGCTGCACGACGCCGCTGAGCTGGTCGCCGAGCGCGGCCGCCTGATGCAGGCCGCGGTGCCGCCGGGCGTCGGTGCGATGGCCGCCATCCTCGGTGGCGACGATGCGCAGATCGCGGAAGTGTGCGAGGAAGTCGCGCAGGGCCAGGTGGTATCGCCGGCCAACTTCAACTCGCCCGGCCAGCTTGTCATCGCGGGCAATGCCGAGGCGGTGGATCGCGCGCTGGCCAAGCTGGCGGAGCAGGGGGTGAAGAAGGCCATCAAGCTCGCTGTGTCGGTACCTTCGCATTGCGCACTGATGCGCGATGCGGCCGATCGCCTGGGTGAGCGCATGGCGTCGATCGACTGGACGTTGCCGTCGGTGCCGGTGGTGCAGAACGCCGAAGCGCGCAGCTACGACAACCTGGAAGACATTCGCGGTGCCTTGCAGCGCCAGCTGTACCTGCCGGTGCGCTGGACCCAATGCGTGCAGGCGCTGGTCGCGGGCGGTGCGACGCGCATCGTTGAAGCTGGCCCGGGCAAGGTGCTGGCCGGCCTTATCAAGCGCATCGACAAGAGCGTGGAAGCGCGCGCCATCGGCACGCCGGCCGAGCTGGACGCCGCTCGCGCCGAGTGGGCCTGATTTCCCGCATCTTCCAACGATTCATGCGACTGGACGGCTCGACGTCCAGCCATCCAAAGGAAACGACAGATGAGCAAGACACTGCAAGGTGAGATCGCCCTCGTCACGGGTGCCAGCCGCGGCATCGGTGCCGCCATTGCCGATGAACTGGCCGCGCAGGGCGCCACCGTCATCGGTACCGCGACCAGCGACAGCGGCGCCGCCGCGATCGGCGAACGCCTTGCCGCGCACGGCGGCCATGGCCGCATGCTCAACGTGACCGACGGTGCTTCCATCGATGCGCTCATCGATGGCATCGCCAAGGAATTCGGCCCGGTCTCGATCCTGGTGAACAACGCCGGCATCACCCGCGACCAGCTGCTGATGCGCATGCGCGACGACGACTGGCAGGCGATTCTCGATACCAATCTCACCTCGGTGTACCGCGCCTCCAAGGCGGTGATGCGCGGCATGATGAAGGCGCGCAAGGGCCGCATCATTTCGATTGCCTCGGTGGTCGGCGTCACCGGCAATCCGGGCCAGTCCAACTATGCGGCGGCCAAGGCCGGCATCATTGCGTTCTCCAAGTCGCTGGCGCGCGAGATCGGTTCGCGCGGCATCACCGTGAACGTGGTGGCGCCGGGCTTCATCGACACCGACATGACGCGTTCGCTGCCCGAGGACGCCCGTCAGGCGCTGCTGGGCCAGATCGCGCTGGGTCACCTGGGCGAAGCGACGGATATTGCGAAGGCCGTGGGCTTCCTGGCCTCCCCGTCGGCGGCCTACATCACCGGCGAGACGCTGCATGTGAACGGCGGCATGTACATGCCCTAAGTCGTGAAGAAAGGGCCGCAAGCCCTTCTCGCGTCCTTCATTGTCTGAAATGGCCGGATGGCCTGCCAGCCCTGCTGGCAGGCGGTTTGGCGCGCCGGCGCGGGCCGGCTTAACACGGAGTTGTCGCAAGCTACATCGTTTTAGGCGACAATTGCTTCTTTCGCGCCGGTCCCGTGGCCTGCGTATCACCATTGCTGGCGGATCATGGCGGCCTTGCGGCTTAACCACTACAATCCGCCGGCCATATGTCGGCCTTATGTCCGGCGTTGATCAGGTAACTACTCCTTGGGAGGTATTGGCAACATGAGCACCATCGAAGAGCGCGTCAAGAAAATCGTCATCGAGCAGCTGGGCGTGAAGGAAGAGGAAGTCACGGCGAACGCTTCGTTCGTGGACGATCTGGGCGCTGATTCGCTGGACACCGTCGAGCTGGTCATGGCCCTCGAGGAAGAGTTCGAGACCGAGATTCCGGACGAAGAGGCCGAGAAGATCACCACGGTGCAGCAGGCTGTTGACTACATCAAGGCCCACACCAAGGAGTGATCGCTCTGCTGCGACGACGCCATGCGTCTGTCCACTAGCGATACCGGAAGCTGCGCCACATTGGCGCAGTTTTCGTTTCTGCATTTTGCAACGTCCTGTCCCGTATGGTGCGCACGGCGCACTGCACGGCCCGGATGACGTGGCCACGAATGACGCAGATTGCCTGCCGCCATCGATAGAGCCACGGATACACAAGGGAACATCAGCATGAGCAAACGACGTGTGGTTGTAACCGGGCTGGGCATCATTTCCCCGGTCGGCAACGATGTCACGACGGCCTGGGACAACATCCTCAAGGGCGTCAGCGGCATCGGTGAGGTTACCCATTTCGACGCCACCGCCTATGCCACGCGCATCGCCGGTCAGGTACGTGATTTCGATCCGGCGCAGTGGATTGCCCCGAAAGAGATCAAGAAGATGGATCCGTTCATCCATTACGGCATCGCCGCGGGCACGCAAGCCCTGCGCGATTCCGGCCTGGAAGTGACGGAAGCGAACGCGCCGCGCATCGGCGTGGCCGTGGCGGCCGGCATCGGCGGCCTGCATACCATCGAACATACGTCGATCGAACTGCACGACAAGGGACCGCGTCGCGTGTCGCCGTTCTTCGTGCCGTCCTCGATCATCAACATGGTGTCCGGTCACCTGTCGATCATGTACGGCCTCAAGGGCCCGAACATCGCCTGCGTCACCGCCTGCACCACCGGTACGCACAACATCGGCCTGGCCGCGCGCATGATCCAGTACGGCGATGCCGACGTGATGATCGCCGGCGGCGCCGAGTTCGCCACCACCGGCACGGCGATGGCGGGCTTCTGCTCGGCCAAGGCCATGTCTACCCGCAACGATGAGCCGACCAAGGCCAGCCGTCCGTGGGACAAGGATCGCGACGGTTTCGTGCTGTCCGACGGCGCCGGCGTGCTGGTGCTGGAAGAGTACGAACACGCCAAGGCTCGCGGCGCGAAGATCTACGCGGAGCTGGTCGGTTTCGGCATGAGCGGCGACGCTTTCCACATCACTGCCCCGAGCGAAGGTGGCGAAGGTGCGGCGCGCAGCATGGACACCGCACTGAAGGACGGCCATCTGAACCCGACCGACGTGCAGTACGTCAACGCGCACGGCACCTCCACGCCGCTGGGCGACCTGGGTGAAGTGCTGGCCGCCAAGCGCGTGTTCGGCGACCACGCCTACAAGCTGGCGATGAGCTCGACCAAGTCGGCCACCGGGCACTTGCTGGGTGCTGCGGGCGGCGTGGAAGCGATCTTCACCATCCTCGCCCTGCGCGACCAGGTGCTGCCGCCGACCATCAACCTGGACGAGCCGGGCGAAGGCTGCGATCTGGATTTCGTGCCGCACACCGCGCGCGAAGCGAAGTTCGACGTGGCCATCTCCAACTCGTTCGGCTTCGGCGGCACCAACGGCACGCTGGCATTCCGTCGCATTTGAGCGACGTGACCGCGTTTCATCGCAAGACCCTGCACGGCCGGCGCGATCTCCTCGCGCCGGCCGCTGCATTTCCGGAGCGTTATCCGGGCCTTTTGCAGAGCGTGACCCACGGTACGCCGCAGGCGCGCTACGACATTCTGTTTGCCTTCCCGCAGGAGACGCTGTCGTTGCTGGCCGATGGCCGGCTGATCGATGGCCACGGGCTTGCGCGGGAAGGCCGTTTTCTCGACGCGCTCGACCATGCGTGGCGCGACGCACGTGCACCGCGCGATGCCTCCAGCGACCTGCCGTTCCATGGCGGCTGGCTGCTGCTGATGAACTACGAGCTGGTCGGCGAGATCGAGGCGCGTTTGCGCCTGCGACCGTCGGAAGCATTGCCGACGGCGATGGCATTGCGTTGCCCTGCCGCGGTGATCGTCGATCACGCCCGCAACTGCACCGTGCTGGTGGCGGAGGAGGGGCATTCGTCCCTGCTCGACGCGATGGAAGCCGATCTCCAGATTAGCCTGGAACTCGCAACGCTTCCTGCACCGACGCGTTGTGGCGAGGACGATCCATCGCTGTTCCTCGAGGGCGTGGCGCGCATCCACGAACACCTGCATGCGGGCGACATCTTCCAGGTGAACCTCTCGCGGGCGTGGCATGCGCATTACGCGACACCGCCTGTGCCTGCGCAGTTGTACCAGTCGTTGCGTCAAGCCAATCCCGCACCGTTCGCGGGCTTGTTCCAGCAGCCAGGTTGGGCGGTGGTGAGTTCTTCGCCCGAACGTTTGGTGGAAGTGCGCGATGGGCTGGCGCAGACGCGGCCGATCGCCGGCACGCGTCCGCGTACGCCGGGCGACGACGACGTGGCGCGTATCCGCGAACTCAGCACGCATCCCAAGGAGCGCGCCGAGCACGTGATGCTGATCGACCTGGAGCGCAACGACCTGGGTCGCGTGTGTGTGCCGGGCACGGTCGAGGTCGACGAGCTGATGGTGGTGGAAAGCTACGCGCACGTGCACCACATCGTGTCCAACGTGCGTGGACGTTTGCGCACTGAAGTGACGCCGGGCGAAGTGATTGCCGCGACGTTTCCGGGCGGCACCATCACCGGTTGCCCCAAGGTGCGCTGCATGGAAATCATTGCCGCGTTGGAAGACGCGCCGCGTGGTGCCTATACCGGTGCACTCGGCTACCTGGATCGGAACGGCGACCTGGATCTCAACATCCTTATCCGCACGTTCACGCTGGTGGGCCAGGACGTCACTTTCCGCGCCGGCGCCGGCATCGTGGCCGATTCGGTGGCGGAGAAGGAACTGGACGAGACGCGCGCCAAGGCACGCGGCCTGTTGCGCGCCCTGGGAGTGCAGGGCTGATGTCTGCCCGCCTGCTGGTCAACGGCGAGCCGTCGACCACTGTGTCGGCCTTCGATCGCGGCTTGTCCTACGGCGACGGGCTGTTTGAAACGATTCGTTTCGTGCGTGGCGTGGCGCCGCTCTGGGAGCGGCACATGGCGCGCTTGCACGAGGGTTGCCTACGCTTGCGTCAACCGTTGCCCGATGAGGAAACGCTGCTGCGCGAAGCGGGCAGGGTGATCGACGGAACCGAACACGCCGTCGTGCGCATCACCTTGACGCGCGGCGTAGGGGAGCGGGGCTATGCGCCGCCTCCGGCGCCCGCGCCAACCCGCATCGTGGCTGGCTTCGACGCGCCTGTCATGAGTGGCGATGCGTATGCGGCGGGTCTGCGCGTGCGCTGGTGTGAGACGCAGCTGGCCGCGCAGCCGCTGCTGGCTGGCCTCAAGCACCTCAATCGGCTGGAGCAGGTGTTGGCGCGTGCTGAGTGGTCCGATCCGGCCATCGGCGAAGGCCTGCTCCGCGACCTGGATGGGCGGCTGATCTCAGGCACCATGACCAATCTGTTCGCCGTGCTTGGGGGCGTGCTGGTGACGCCGGCGCTGGATCGCTGCGGCGTGGCGGGCGTGGCGCGTGCGGAAGTTCTCGCCCACCGGCCGGAGGCGCAGATGCGCGACATGCATCCGGCCGAACTGGCCAACGCCAGCGAGCTTTTTCTCAGCTCCAGCGTGCGGGGCATTTTGCCTGTTCAGGCCTTGGGCGATACCGTGTATGTTCCGGGGCCGGTCACCCGTGCTTTGCAACGGCACTGGCGCGGCCTGGGTTTTCCGATGGAGCAGGCATGAGTCGACACAAGATGCAGGGACGGGCGCTATGGCGCGGCTTGATCGTGCTGGTATTGCTGGCGATCGCCGGCGGCCTCGTCTACGGCTGGATGGACTATCAACGTTTCGTCGGCACGCCGCTGACGGTGTCGGCCGAGGCGCCCAGCGTCGATGTGGCCAAGGGCAGCAGCCTGCGCGATGTGGTCGGCCAATTGCATGAGCAGCATGCGACGAATACACACCCGCTGTACTGGCGCGTGCTGGCCGAACAGTTGCGCGTCGCCGGCCGCCTGCATGCGGGCGAATACGCGCTGACGGCCGGCATGACGCCGCGCGACCTGCTGCTGAACATGGCGACGGGCAGGGTGGTGCAACGCAACTTCACCATCGTGGACGGCTGGAATTTCCACGAACTGCGCCAGGCCCTGGCCAAGGCCGACAAGCTGAAGCAGGACGCCGCCAGCCTGGACGACGAAGCGCTGATGGCGAAGATCGGCGCGCCGGGCGAAATGCCCGAGGGGCGTTTTCTGCCCGAAACCTATGCCTATGTGAAAGGCGACAGCGATCTGGACGTCCTGCGCCGCGCGCATGCCGCGATGACCAAGCTGCTCGATGCGCAGTGGTCGAAGCGCGACACCCAAGTGCCGCTGGCAACGCCGTACGACGCGCTGATCCTTGCCTCCATCGTGGAGAAGGAAACCGGCCGCGCCGACGAGCGGCCGCGCATCGCCGGCGTGTTCATCCGCCGCCTGCAGAGCCACATGCTGCTGCAGACCGATCCCTCCGTGATCTACGGCATGGGCGACACGTATACGGGCAACATCCACAAGTCCGATCTCACCACCGATACCCCGTACAACACCTATACGCGCGCCGGCCTGCCGCCGACGCCCATTGCCATGCCGGGCAAGCCGGCCATCGAAGCGGCGCTGCATCCCGCCTCCGGCACCGAGCTCTATTTCGTGGCGCGCGGCGACGGCACGCACGTGTTCTCCAGTACGCTGGACGAACACAATCGGAACGTTGCCTGTTTTCAGCTGAAGCGATGCCAATGACGCGCGGAAAACTCATCACGCTCGAAGGTGGCGAAGGCGCCGGCAAGAGCACGCTGCTGGCGGGCCTGCAGAAGCACCTACTGGCGCAGGGCGTCGCGCTGGTGCAGACGCGCGAACCCGGCGGCACGCCGCTGGGCGAGGCAGTGCGCGCCATCGTGCTCGATCCCGTGCATCGCGAGATGTGCGCGGAATCGGAATTGCTGCTGATGTTCGCCTCGCGCGCGCAGCTGGTGCGCGAATGCGTCGAGCCCGCGCTCGCTGCCGGGCAGTGGGTGTTGTGTGATCGCTTCACCGACGCGAGCT
Source organism: Dyella kyungheensis (assembly GCF_049913195.1). Classification (GTDB taxonomy): domain Bacteria; phylum Pseudomonadota; class Gammaproteobacteria; order Xanthomonadales; family Rhodanobacteraceae; genus Dyella; species Dyella kyungheensis. The sequence continues at coordinate 1,771,054 of NZ_CP183983.1, forward strand.
ATGCCTATCAGGGCGGTGGCCGTGGCGTACCGAACGAGCGCATCGCCACGCTGGAGCAATGGGCTACCGGCGGCCTGACGCCCGATCTCACCTTGCTGCTCGATCTTCCCGTGGCCACCGGCCGTGCTCGCGCCGCGGGCCGTGGCGAAGCCGATCGCATCGAAGTGGAAGGCGACACGTTCTTCGAGCGCGTGCGTGCCGCTTATCGTGCGCGCGCCGCCGCCGAACCGCAGCGCTTCCGCCTCATCGATGCGACGCTGACACCGCCGGAAGTGCTGGCTGCGGCCATCGATGCCACGCGTCATCTGTTCGGAGCGCCGGCATGAGCCCGATGCCCTGGCATGCCGAACACTGGGCGCGGCTGCAGGCGCGCCGTGCGCGCGATGCCATGCCGCATGCGCTGCTCTTGTGCGGGCCCAAGGGCCTGGGCAAGCGCGACTTCATGCGCCGCTTCGCCGAAGGTCTGCTGTGCCAGCAGACGCAGGACGGCGAACCCTGCGGGCGGTGCCGCAGTTGCCTGTTGTTTGCCGCCGGCACCCATCCGGATTTTGCGACGCTGAGCTTCGGCTTGCGCAAGGACGGCGTGCAGCGCAGCGAGATCGTGGTCGACCAGATTCGCGATCTCTCCGCACGCCTGGCCATGTCCAGTCAGTTCGGTGGCTGGCAGGTCGTCTGCGTCGACCCCGCCGACGCCATGAACGCCGCGGCGGCCAATGCGCTGCTCAAGACGCTGGAAGAGCCCTCGCAACAGACCTTGCTGTTGCTGGTGGCCGACGCGCCATGGCGGTTGCCGCAGACGATACGCAGTCGCTGCCAGCGCATCGAATTTCATCTGCCGCCGCGCGAGGACGCGCTGGCCTGGTTGCAGCAGCAAGGCGTGAAGGATGCGGCTGTTGCGCTCGATGCGGCAGGCGGCAATCCCGGCCTGGCGTGTGCGTGGGCACAGGAAGGCGCGTTGGCGCGCCGGCAGGAGGTGCGCAAGGATCTTGGCGCCTTGGCGGCCGGCCGCGGCGAAGCGATGGAAGTGGCGCGCCGCTGGCTCGACAACGAACCCGAACAACGCCTGTGGTTTGCCGCGCAGGCGGCGGCCGAAGAGATCAAGGCGCGCGCCACCACGGCGTCCGGCCCGCTGGCCAGCCAGCTCGATGCCGAAGGTCTCGACCAGTGGTACATGGCGGCCAACCGCACGCGCGAATCGTTGCGCGGTCCGCTGCGTGGCGATCTGTTGTTGCTGGAGTTGCTGGCGCGCTGGCACTGAGAAAACTCTGACAACGAAAGCCTCGGCATGGCGTTTTACTTGGCGGAAAGCCCACTGACAGGCCCTCTGCCTACGCTGCCCCGATGAAGTTTGCTTCCCAACGCCATCTCTCCATTTGGCCGTGGATATCGCTTCTGTTCCTGCTGGTCCTGCGACTGGCATGGCTCAATGCGTACACGCTCAATTCGGACGAAGCCCAACACGCGCACGTTGCCTGGGCGTGGACGCAGGGGCTGCTGCCTTATCGCGATGTGTTCGACAACCACGGCCCGCTGTTCAGTTGGCTGCATTCGCCGTTGCTGAAGTGGCTGGACAACCGTCCCGATGTGCTGACCTGGCTGCGTCTGGCGATGCAGTTCTGGTACGTCATCGCCCTGGGTTCGGCGGGCTGGATGGCGCAGCGCCTCTACGGATGGCGAGTGGCCGCGGTGGTGGTGCTGGTGGCCGGTTTGTTCCCGCGTTTCTTCGTGGTCAGCGGACAGTTCCGCACCGACGACATGTGGATGGCGATGTGGCTGCTGGGTCTGGCCTTCGTGGCGGGAACGCCGCCGCGCCTGTGGCGTTACTTCGTGGCCGGCCTGGCCATGGGCTGCGCGCTGGCCGTATCGCAAAAGACGCTGGTGTTGCTGGTCACCACGGTGGTCGCTGCCGGGGTGGTTCGCTTGTTGCGTCCATCCGATGCACCGCGTGCCGGTGTGCACTGCTGGATGGCTGCATTGCTGGGCGTGCTGGTGGTGCCCGGCATTTTCCTCGTCTGGCTGGGCGCGCATGGTCTGCTGCAGGACGCCTGGTACGCGCTGGCGCAGTACAACGTCGGCGGCGCCAACAAGCGTCATGCGGCGCAGCAGGGCCTGTGGTTTCTGATTCTTGCGGCCGTGCTGATCGTCATCTGCATACGCGAGGCGCGCCAGCGTTCGGAAGGCGGCTTCGACTGGACCGTGTTCTTCGCCCTGCAGGGCGGCTTGTACCTGCTGCTGATCTGGTTCATCTGGCCGCTCATCACGCGGCAGGATTTTCTTCCGGTAGTGCCCACGCTGGTGATTGCCGCGGCGGGTTGGGCGGCGACCTGGCAATGGTTGGGTTCGCGCCCGCGACTGCGCGGCGTCTTGCTGATCGCCTTGCTGGTGGCGGAGCTGGCGGCGGTCTTCGCCGAATCGCCGCCGTGGCAGGATGCCCTTGCCGAACAGCGCAATGAACTGTCGAGCGTGCTGCGTTATACGAACGAAACCGACACGGTGATGGACCCCAAGGGCGACACGATTTTCCGCAACCGCCCGTACTATCCGGTGCTGGAAAGCCTGGCCATGCGGCGCCTGCGTCGCGGGCAGATGGCCGACACCATCGTCGACGACCTGGTCAACCATCGGACCATGCTGGTGGTCCTGCGTCGCCTGCCGCCGTCGAGCGCCCGCTTCGTGATGCTCAATTATGTGCAGGCCGGGGGAGACATCTGGATCGCGGGACGTATGCTTCCCGATCACCAGCTCAGCCAGACGATGGAAGTGAATGTACCCGGAGACTATGTCGTGACCGATGGACACCAGCGCCTCAGCGGCAGCCTCGACGGTGCGCCGGCGGCGGATCACTGGTTGCTGACCCGCGGCACGCACCACCTGGTGCTGAGCGGCGGCACACCGGTGGCCCTGGTGTGGTCGCAGGCCTTCGATCGCGGCTGGCGTCCGGCGCCTCCTGTCACGGGAGGCTGAGATGTCGCTGAGTCTGAACGCCGGCACGCGCCTGCTGGTGGTCGCGCCGCACCCGGATGACGAATCGATCGCCACCGGCGAGTTGATCCAGCAGGTGCGCCAGGCCGGCGGCGAGGTGCGGATCCTGCTGCTTACCAACGGGGACAACAATCCCTGGCCGCAGCGCTGGGTCGAGCGGCGGATACGGATCGGCGAGGACGATCGCCGCCGCTGGGGCGAACGGCGCCGCAGCGAGGTGGCCCGCGCCCTGGCCCAACTCGGGGTGGATGCCCAGGCGCTGCAGCCGCAGGGCTGGCCCGACATGGGCATCACCAGCCGGGTGTGCGATGCGCTGGGCGCCAGCGTGGCCGTCATCAGCGAGTGCCTGGAGGCGTTTCGCCCCACCCTGGTGGCCTTGCCCTCGCTGGGCGACCGTCATCCCGATCACGGTGCCGCCCACGTGCTGACCCGGTTGGGCGTGGCCCGCTGGCAGGGCGAGGCGCCGCGCATGCTGGCCTATCTCGTCCATGGTCGCGAGCCAGCGGCGACCGGCCGCGTGAAGCTCGACTCCTCGGTGGGGCTGCATATGAACAAGATGGCGGCACTGGCCTGCCATCAGAGCCAGATGGCCTTGAGCGGCAAGCGCATGCGCCGCCTGGCCGATCGGGGCGAACGCTACCAATGGGTGCGGCGAACGCCGAGCGGGGCCGACTCGGCCGTGCTGCCCTGGCAACCGCCGCCGTATCTCCAGCGCTGGCTGCGGCTGACCCTGGTCGATCAGCAGGGCGTCCGCGAATGGCCCTGGCGCCAGGCGCCGCTGGCGATGGACGGGCAGGGGCGTCACGTGCTGCATGGGCTGGACCCGGCGGCCACCGGTCCGCGCTTCCTCAAGCTGCACATGAACCTGCCGTCGCCATGGATCTTCGATCGCTGGGGTTGGTGCGAGCTTTAAGGGCCTGGGTCGCCTCGGTAATTGTTTCCCCTCAGCGTCATTCCGGTGCAGGCCGGAATCCAGTAGCGAACACGTCAGGTGGTCGCGTTGGCAGAACTTGCTCTGGTGAGGTTTTGCGAAAGCCTGGCACTGAGGCCACTGGATTCCGGCCTGCGCCGGAATGACACTGAGGGGTTGGGTGGCGCCAGGCAAGAATTGGACTCCAGGCGCCATACCCCGTCACATTCCCTCGACATCTCGCTTGTGACAAAGCCCGGCCGCTCGCTACGATGCGGCCAGGGGCGCTGCATCAGTGGCGTACAGGAGCACGCATGAATCCGGCCATTGCCGCCCGCCAGGGCATCATTTCGTTGAAGATCAAGGACACGGCGTCGCTCTACAACGCCTATATGCCTTATCTGAAGAACGGTGGCCTGTTCGCGCCCACGGCCCAGAAGTACGCGCTGGGCGACGAAGTGGTGCTGCTGATCAACCTGACCGACGAAGGCGAGCGCCTGTCCGTGGCCGGCAAGGTGGTCTGGGTGACGCCGATCGGCGCGCAGGGCAATCGCACGGCCGGTATCGGCGTGCAGTTCAACGAGTCGACCGACGGCGAAGTGGCCCGCACCCGCATCGAGAACATTCTGGCTGGCCTGACCGGATCAGAGCGTCCTACTCACACCATGTAAGACCTTGGTCGCAATGCCTTGCGGCCTAGCCCACGCGGGTTCACTGAAGCCCTGCAAATCGCCTACCAAATAGCCGTCAAGGCTTGTTGTTGTTAAGCGCACTGATACAATGTCGCGATCCCTCGATTCAGATCGAGGGAAGTCGGACGCTCGCTGCCCCCAATGCACGTGATCGTGGCGCCTAGCCCTTGGCCCTCGCGGGTCATGCCGAACCCAAGTTCCGCGGACCGTTTCCCCGACGGTCACTGATGCGCCAATGAAGGCGCGGAGGTACGTTTCATCGTGCTTGCCCAATACTGGCCCATTCTGCTCTTCATCGGCGTAGCAGCCGGCTTAGGCGTGGTGCTTCTGGTCATCGGCCTGCTGGCCGGCCCGCGTCGCCCCGAGTCCGAGAAGCTCTCGCCGTACGAGTGCGGCTTCGAGGCCTTCGAAGACGCGCGCATGCGTTTCGACGTGCGCTATTACCTGTTGGCGATCCTGTTCATCATCTTCGACCTGGAAATTGCGTTTCTGTTTCCGTGGGCCGTAGTGTTCACCAAGATCGGCCTGATTGCCCTGGTCGAGATGGCGCTGTTCCTGCTGCTGCTGGTCATCGGCTTTGCTTACGTGTGGAAGAAGGGAGCACTGGAATGGGAGTGATCTCGTCGCTCGACCGGGTGATGCACAACCCGCAGCCGTTGAACCTGGTGGACGACATCCTGCGTCCGGCCGAGGACAACCCCGTCATGCAGCGCGGCTTCGCCACCACCAGCGTCGATGCGCTGATGAACTGGGCGCGCACCGGTTCGATGTGGCCGATGACCTTTGGTCTGGCCTGCTGCGCCGTGGAAATGATGCATGCCGGCGCCGCGCGCCTGGACCTGGACCGCTACGGCGTGGTGTTCCGTCCCAGTCCGCGCCAGTCCGACGTGATGATCGTGGCCGGTACGCTGGTCAACAAGATGGCGCCGGCGTTGCGCAAGGTCTATGACCAGATGCCGGACCCCAAGTGGGTCATCTCGATGGGTAGCTGCGCCAACGGCGGCGGCTACTACCACTACTCGTATTCGGTGGTGCGTGGCTGCGATCGCATCGTGCCGGTGGACATCTACGTGCCGGGCTGCCCGCCGACGGCCGAAGCGCTGATCCACGGCATCCTGCAGTTGCAGAAGAAGATCCGCCGCACCAACACCATCGCGCGTTCCTGACAAAGGCGCAGCAGAGCATGACTGATACCTCTTTCAACTCGCTGGCCGAGCGTCTGGCCGCGCGATTCGGCGAGATGCTGACGATCAGCGTCGTCCGCAACGAAGTCACCGCCGAAGTGGCCGCCGCCGACCTGCTCGCGGTGGCCGCTGCGCTGCGTGACGAAGCACCGTTCCGATTCGGTGTGCCGATCGACATCTGCGGCATCGACTACCTCGGCTACGGCCAGACCGAGTGGGACACCGAAACCGTGTCCGGCACCGGTTTCTCGCGTGGCGTGGAAGGCGAGGCGATGGGTCGCTTCAAGTGGGCCGACCGTCCGCACGCCGATGCCTCGCCGCGTCGCTTCGCTTCGATCGTTCACCTGCTGTCGCTGGAGCACAACCAGCGCCTGCGTCTGCGCGTGTTCTGCGACGACGACACGCTGCCGATCGTGCCTTCGTTGACCGGCATCTGGCCGGGCGTGAACTGGTTCGAGCGCGAAGCGTTCGACTTGTACGGCATCATTTACGACGGTCACCCGGACCTGCGCCGCATCCTCACCGACTACGGCTTCGTGGGTCATCCGTTCCGCAAGGATTTCCCGCTGATCGGCAACGTCGAAGTGCGCTACGACCCCGAGCAGAAGCGCGTGGTGTACGAACCCGTGTCGATCGAGCCGCGCGTGCTGGTGCCGCGCGTCATCCGCGACGACGCCGACCTGCTGCAGGCGAAGGCCGAAGCGGCCGATAACTGGCGGAATAACTGATCATGCAAGAGATCCGCAATTACACGATGAACTTCGGCCCGCAGCATCCCGCTGCGCACGGCGTGCTGCGCCTGGTGCTGGAGATGGACGGCGAGACCATCGTTCGCGCCGATCCGCATATCGGCCTGCTTCATCGCGGTACCGAAAAGCTGGCCGAGTCCAAGCCGTTCAATCAGTCGATCGGCTACATGGACCGTCTCGACTACGTGTCGATGATGTGCAACGAGCACGCTTACGTGCGTTCCATCGAGACCCTGCTGGGGATCGAGGTGCCGGAGCGTGCGCAGTACATCCGCACCATGTTCGACGAGATCACCCGCATCCTCAATCACCTGATGTGGATCGGCTCCAACGCGCTCGACCTGGGCGCGATGGCGGTGTTCCTGTACGCGTTCCGCGAGCGCGAGGAACTGATGGACGTCTATGAGGCGGTGTCGGGCGCGCGCATGCACGCCACGTATTACCGCCCGGGCGGCGTCTACCGTGACCTGCCCGATCACATGTCGCAGTACCGCGAGTCGCCCTGGCACAAGGGCAAGGACCTCAAGCGCCTGAATTCCTGGCGCGAAGGTTCCATGCTCGACTATCTGGAAGCATTCAGCAGCGACTTCCCGACCAAGGTGGACGAGTACGAAGAACTGCTCACCAACAACCGCATCTGGAAGCAGCGCACGGTCGGCATCGGCGTGATTCCGCCGGAAAAGGCCCAGGCCTGGGGCATGACCGGCGTGATGCTGCGCGGCTCGGGCGTCGAGTGGGACCTGCGCAAGAAGCAGCCGTACGCCAAGTACGCCGAGGTGGATTTCGATATCCCGGTGGGCGTGGGCGGCGACTGCTACGACCGTTACCTGGTGCGCGTGGAAGAAATGCGCCAGTCCAACCGCATCATCCAGCAATGCGTGAAATGGCTGAAGGCCAACCCCGGCCCGGTCATCGTGCAGAACTACAAGGTCGCTCCGCCTCATCGCGAAACGATGAAAGAGGACATGGAAGCGCTGATCCACCACTTCAAGCTGTTCACCGAAGGCTACGGCGTGCCGGCAGGCGAGACGTACGCAGCGGTGGAAGCGCCGAAGGGCGAGTTCGGCTGCTACCTGGTCTCCGACGGCGCCAACAAGCCGTTCCGCGTGCACCTGCGCGCACCGGGTTTTGCCCACCTGTCCTCGATGGATGCCATCGTGCGCGGCCACATGCTGGCTGACGTGGTGGCGATGATCGGTACTTATGACCTCGTGTTCGGCGAAGTCGATCGCTGAGCCCACGGGAGCCACTACATGAAAGCCACCGGAAATTACGAGCAGGTCAAGAACGTCGACCCGCTCGTCGTACTCAACGAACACACTCGTCATCACATCGAGGAGTGGGTTGCCCGTTTTCCGCCGGACCGCAAGCGGTCGGCATTGATCCAGGCGCTGTTTGCCGCGCAGGAGCAGAACCAGGGCTTCCTCACCGATGAGCTGATCACCGCCGTTGCCAAGTACCTCGACCTGCCCGCGGTGTGGGCGTACGAGGTGGCCAGCTTCTACTCGATGCTCGAGACGAAGCCGGTGGGCCGCAACAACGTCGCGATCTGCACCAACGTCTCGTGCTGGCTCAATGGCGCGGACGACCTGGTGAAGCATTGCGAGCAGAAACTCGGCATCAAGCTGGGCGAAAGCACCGCCGATGGCCGCGTGTATCTGAAGCGCGAAGAAGAATGCATCGCCGCCTGCGCCAGCGCGCCGGCGATGACCGTCAATGGTCACTACCACGAGCGACTCTCGATCCAGAAGATCGATGAAATCCTCGATGGTTTGAAATAAGGGCTGGGCGCAATGGCTTACGGACCCGCACCCCAAGAACATCAGGTCGTCTACACCACGCTGCATTTCGACAAGCCGTGGGCGATGGACAGCTATACCCAGGTGGGTGGCTATGAAGCGTGGAAGAAGATCCTCGCCGAGAAGCCCGACCCGACCACCCTGATCGACGAGATCAAGAAGAGCAACCTGCGCGGCCGTGGCGGCGCAGGCTTCCCGACCGGCCTGAAGTGGTCCTTCATGCCCAAGGGCACCATGCAGAAGTACATCCTCTGCAACTCCGACGAATCGGAACCGGGCACCTGCAAGGACCGCGACATCCTGCGCTTCAACCCGCATGCGGTGATCGAAGGCATGGCGATCGCGTGCTATTGCACCGGTTCCACCGTGGCCTACAACTACCTGCGTGGCGAGTTCCATCACGAGCCGTTCGAGCATTTCGAAGAGGCGCTGAAGGAAGCGTACGCGGCAGGCCTGCTGGGCAAGAACATCCAGGGCACCGGCCTCGATGTGGACATCTATGGCGCACTCGGCGCCGGTGCCTACATCTGCGGCGAAGAAACCGCGCTGATGGAATCGCTGGAAGGCAAGAAGGGCCAGCCGCGCTTCAAGCCGCCGTTCCCGGCCAACTTCGGCCTGTACGGCAAGCCCAGCACGATCAACAACACCGAAACCTATGCCTCGGTGCCGGCGATCCTGCGCAAGGGTGCCGACTGGTTCCTGGCGCAGAGCAAGACCAAGAACGGCGGTCCGAAGATCTTCTCGGTCTCCGGCTGCGTGCAGAAGGGCGGCAACTTCGAAGTGCCGCTGGGCACGACGTTCGACGAGCTGCTGGAAATGGCCGGCGGCCTGCGTCCGGGCCGTACGCTGAAGGGTGCGATTCCCGGCGGCGTGTCGATGCCGGTGCTGCGTGCCGAGCAGCTGAAGGGCCTGCCGTTCGACTACGACACGCTGCGCGACCTCAAGACGGGTCTCGGCTCGGGCGCCATCGTGGTGCTCGACGACACCGTCTGCACGGTGCGCTTCACCCGCCGCATCTCGCAGTTCTTCCACAAGGAAAGCTGCGGCCAGTGCACGCCGTGCCGCGAAGGCACCGGCTGGATGCACCGCGTGCTGGATCGCATCGTGGAAGGCAAGGGCACGATGGAAGATCTGCATCGCCTGAAGGCCATTGCCGGCCAGATCGAAGGCCACACCATCTGCGCATTCGGCGAAGCCGCGGCGTGGCCGGTGCAGGGCTTCCTGCGCCAGTTCTGGGATGAATTCGAGTACTACATCGTCAATGGCCGCTCCATTGTCGACGACAAGCTTGGAGCCGCCGCATGAGTGCGCAGCCCGCAGCACCCAATCTCGACCTCGTGAACATCGAGGTCGATGGCAAGCCTACGCAGATCCGCAAGGGCGCCATGATCATCGAGGCGGCGGATGCCATCGGCATCAACATTCCTCGTTTCTGCTATCACCGCAAGCTGCCGATCGCCGCCAACTGCCGCATGTGCCTGGTGGAAGTGGAGATGGGCGGCAAGCCCATGCCCAAGCCCCAGCCGGCCTGCGCCACCCCGGTGGCCGAAGGCATGAAGGTCACCACGCGCTCCGACTCCGCCCTGAAGTTCCAGAAGGACGTGATGGAGTTCCTGTTGATCAACCACCCGCTGGATTGCCCGATCTGCGATCAGGGCGGCGAGTGCGAACTGCAGGACGTCGCGCTGGGCTACGGCCGCAGCGTGTCGCGTTACACCGAACGCAAGCGCACCATCGCCGATGAAAACCTCGGCCCCTTGGTCGCCACCGAGATGACCCGCTGCATCCAGTGCACCCGCTGCGTGCGCTTCACCAGCGAAATCGCCGGTACGTACGAGCTCGGCGGCATGAGCCGTGGCGACAACCTGCAGATCGGCACCTACATCGGCAAGACCATCGAGACGGAGCTGTCGGGCAACATCATCGACGTCTGCCCGGTGGGCGCGCTCACCAACAAGCCGTTCCAGTTCCAGGCGCGCGCCTGGGAGCTAATCGCCAAGCCGTCGGTCGCCTATCACGATGCGCTGGGCTCCAACCTGTGGCTGCACACGCGCCGCGGTGAGGTGCTGCGCACGGTGCCGCGCGACAACGAATCGATCAACGAGTGCTGGCTCTCCGACCGCGACCGTTACAGCCATCAGGGCCTGTACGCCGCCGATCGCGTGAGCGCGCCGCAGGTCAAGCGCAATGGCCAGTGGGTCACCACCAGCTGGGACGACGCCCTCGGTGCCGCCGCCGAAGCATTGAAGACCGTGCCGGGCAGCGAGCTGGGTGTGCTGGTTCATCCGGCCACCACCAACGAAGAAGGCGACCTGCTGGTGCGCCTCGCGCGTGGTCTGGGCAGCGCGCATATCGATCACCGCGTGCGCCAGCTGGACTTCGCCGACAACGCGATTGCCACGCCGTTCGCCAAGCCGGTGGCGGAGCTGGACAAGGTCAAGGCCGCGCTGCTGGTCGGCTCGGATCTGCGCCACGAAATGCCGCTCCTCAACCACCGCATCCATCAGGCGGTGAAGAAGGGCGCCAAGGTTTACGCGGTCAATCCGGCCAGCTTCAATTTCAACTATCGCCTCGCCGGCGAAGCCATCGTGGCGCCGCAGGCGCTGGTCGATGCGCTGCTGTCGCTGGCCAAGGGCGTGGTCGAAGCGGGCGCTACCGCACCGGCCGCATTGGCCGATGCGATCCATGCTGCTTCGTGCGACGAGGGCGACAAGGACGCGATTGCCGATCTCAAGAGCGGCAGCGCGGTGGTCATCCTCGGCGAAGCCGCCGTCACCCATCCGCAGGCCTCGTGGCTGCGTGCCGTGGCGCAGTTCATCGCGCAGGCAACGGGTGCGGGTTACAACGAACTGCCGGTCGGTGCGAACGCCGTGGGCCTGGGCCGCGTCGGCGTGCTGCCGGGCAACGGTGGCCTCGATGCGCAGGCGATGCTGGCGCAGCCGCGCAAGGCTTATGTGGTGTACGGCGTCGAAGCGCAGGACGTGGCCAATGGCGCCGCGTTCCTGAAGGCGCTCAAGGGTGCGCAGAAGGTGGTCGCGTTCACCGCTTACGCCAGCGATGCGCTGCGCGAAGCGGCCGATGTGATCCTGCCGATCGCCTTGCTGCCGGAAAACGACGGCACCCTGGTGAACGTCGACGGCCTTTCGCAGGGCGTGTCGGCCGGTGCGAAGGCGCCGGGCGAAGCGCGTCCGGGCTGGAAGGTGCTGCGTGCGCTGGGCGGCGCGATGAAGGTCGCGGGCTTCGAGTTCGACGATCTCGCCGGCCTGCGCGAAGGCATCAACGAGCGTGCGCATCAGCCGCGCGCCGAGCTGGCCTCGCGCGGCGCTGCCGGTGGCATCACGCGTCTGGCCACCTGGCCGATCTACCGCACCGATGCCGTGCTCCGTCGCGCCACCGCGCTCAGCAAGCACCCGCTCAACCGTGCGCCGGCCGTTCGCGTCAATGCGGACGAAGCCAAGCGTCAGGGCCTGGAGCAGGGCAGTGCGGTGCGCGTGGCCGATGCCGTGCTGCCGCTTGTGATCGACGTGACCGTGCCCGATGGCGCGGCCTGGATCGAAGCCGCACACGAAGACACCGTCTCGCTGCCGCCTTACGGCGCAGCCCTCACCCTGAGCAAGGCATAAGCACATGGGCGAACAGATTTTCAACCAGGTGGTGATGCCGGTCATCTACATCCTGTGCATCGTCCTGCCGTTGGTGATCACGGTGGCGCTGTACGTGTGGTGGGAGCGCAAGGTGCTCGGCTGGATGCACGTGCGCATGGGACCCAACAAGATCGGTCCGTTCGGTCTGTTGCAGGCCTTTGCGGACGTCACCAAGCTGCTGATCAAGGAAGTGATTCTTCCCACCAGCGCGAACAAGGCCCTGTATTACATGGCGCCGTTGATCGCCCTGGTGCCGGCTCTCGCGGCCTGGGCAGTGATCCCGTTCAACGACAAAATGGTGCTGGCCAACGTCAATGCCGGTCTGTTGTATCTGCTGGCGATGACCTCCCTAGGCGTGTACGGCATCATCCTGGCCGGTTGGGCCTCCAACTCGCGCTACGCGCTGCTGGGTGCGATGCGTTCGGCCGCGCAGGTGATCTCGTACGAACTGGCCATGGGCCTGTGCCTGGTCTGCGTGCTGGTGCTGGCCGGTTCCCTGAACCTCACTGACATCGTGCATGCGCAGGCCGGCAGCAAGGGCATCTTCGACTGGTTCATGTGGCCGCTGCTGCCGGTGTTCATCATCTACTTCATCTCGGGCGTGGCCGAAACCAACCGCGCACCGTTTGACGTGGCGGAAGGCGAGTCGGAAATCGTCGCCGGCTTCCACGTGGAGTATTCGGGTTCGGCGTTCGCGCTGTTCTTCCTGGCCGAATACGCCAACATGATCCTGATCAGCTTCCTCGCGCCGATCCTGTTCATGGGCGGCTGGCTGTCGCCGCTGCCGGCCTCGTGGGGCTTGCTTGGCCAGGCCAGCATCCTCTGGCTGTTCGTCAAAGTATTCGTGTTCGCCTTCATGTTCCTGTGGTTCCGCGCGAGCTTCCCGCGTTACCGCTATGACCAGATCATGCGTCTGGGCTGGAAGGTGTTCATTCCCATCACCATCGTCTGGGTCCTCGTCGCCGGCTGCATGAAGTTTTTCGGCTGGGTCACGGTCGGCACGGGAGGCTGAAGAAACATGTCCCGCGTAACTCACTATTTCAAAAGCCTGCTGCTGATCGAGCTGCTGAAGGGCTTGGGTCTGACCATGCGTTACATGTTCAGCCCCAAGTACACGATGCGCTATCCGATGGAGCACATCCCCAAGTCCAACCGCTTCCGCGGCCTGCATGCGCTGCGCCGCTATGCCAACGGCGAAGAGCGCTGCATCGCGTGCAAGCTGTGCGAGGCCGTGTGCCCGGCGCTCGCCATCACCATCGACTCCGCTCCGCGCGAGAGCGACGGCCAGCGCCGCACCACGCGTTACGACATCGACCTGTTCAAGTGCATCTTCTGCGGTTTCTGCGAAGAGAGCTGCCCGGTCGACTCGATCGTCGAAACGCACATCCACGAGTACCACTTCGAGCAGCGTGGCGAGAACGTGGTGACCAAGCCGCAGCTGCTCGCCATCGGCGACCGCTTCGAGCAGGACATCGCGGCTGCCCGCGCTCAAGACGCCGCGTATCGCTGAGGACGGGACATCATGATTGATACCAACATGTTCCAACTCGTGTGTTTCTATGCCTTCGCGGCCGTCACCGTGGTGGCGGCGCTAGGTGTGATCACGCTGCGCAACTCGGTGCATGCCGTGCTGTCGCTGGTGCTGACCTTCTTCAGCACCGCCTGCATCTGGCTGCTGGCCGAAGCGGAATTCCTGGCCATTGCCCTGATCGTCGTCTACGTGGGCGCGGTGATGGTGCTGTTCCTGTTCGTGGTGATGATGCTCGACATCAAGCAGGAGCAGGTGCGGGAGGGCTTCATCAAATACCTGCCGGTGGGCATCATCGTGGCCCTGATCATGCTGGGCGAAATGCTTGCGCTGATCGGCGTGCGCGCGATGCACCAGGCGGTGATGGGCGCTGATCCGGCCGCTGCAGCGGGCATGTCCAACACGGCATGGCTGGGCACGGCGCTCTACACCCAGTTCCTGCTGCCGTTCGAAGTCGCTGCGCTGATCCTGACGGTGGGCGTGGTGGCGGCCGTGGTGCTGACCCTGCGCCAACGCACCGGCGTGCGTCACCAGCAGGCTTCGCAACAGGTTCGCGTCAATGCACGTGACCGCGTGCGCGTGGTGAAGATGGCGGCGGAAGTTCCCGCCGCGCCGCAGCCGGCACCGGGCAAGGAGACCACCCCATGATCACGCTTTCGCACTTCATCGTGCTTGGCGCCGTGCTGTTCTGCATCGCGCTGGCCAGTCTCTTCATCAACCGCAAGAACGTCATCGTGTTGCTGATGTCGATCGAGCTGATGCTGCTGGCGGTGAACATCAACTTCGTCGCGTTCTCCCGTTTCCTGGGCGACGTGGCAGGGCAGGTGTTCGTGTTCTTCATCCTCACCGTGGCCGCGGCGGAAACCGCCATCGGCCTGGCGATCCTGGTCCTGCTGATGCGCAATCGCAGCACCATCAACGTCGCCGAAATCGACAGCATGAAGGGCTGACCCGATGGAATTGTCCACTTCCATTCTGCTGACCATCGCCCTGGCACCGCTCGTCGGCTGCCTGCTGGCGGGTTTCCTTGGTCGTTTCCTCGGTCGCGCCGGTTCGCACAGCGTGACCATCCTGGGCGTGGCGATCGCCTGCGGCCTGTCGTTCTACGTGCTCTACCAGCTCACCGCTGGCGGTGCGCCGGTCTACAACCAGAACATCTACACCTGGTTCGAGATCGGCAACTACAGCGCCCACGTCGGCTTCATGATCGATCGCCTGACCGCCATGATGATGGTGGTGGTGACCTTCGTGTCGCTGCTGGTGCACGTCTACACCATCGGCTACATGGCCGACGATCCGGGCTACCAGCGCTTCTTCAGCTACATCTCGCTGTTCACCTTCTCGATGTTGATGCTTGTGATGAGCAACAACTTCATGCAGCTGTTCTTCGGCTGGGAAGCGGTGGGCCTGGTGTCGTACCTGTTGATCGGCTTCTGGTACAAGCGCCCGACGGCGATCTTCGCCAACCTCAAGGCGTTCCTGGTCAACCGCGTGGGCGACTTCGGCTTCCTGCTGGGCATCGCCGGCGTGCTGTATTTCCTGGGCACGCTGGACTACAGCACCGCGTTCGCCGCGGCGCCGACGCTGGTGGGCCGGTCGCTGCAGATCACCCAGAGCACGCATTGGGATGCCGCCACCGTCATCTGCATCTGCCTGTTCATCGGCGCGATGGGCAAGTCGGCCCAGGTGCCGCTGCACGTGTGGCTGCCCGATTCGATGGAAGGCCCCACCCCGATCTCGGCACTGATCCACGCCGCGACCATGGTGACCGCCGGCATCTTCATGGTGGCGCGCATGTCGCCGCTGTTCGAACTGTCGGAGACCGCGCTCAGCTTCGTGATGATCATCGGCGCCACCGGCGCGTTGTTCACCGGCCTGATCGGCATCGTGCAGAACGACATCAAGCGCGTCGTCGCGTACTCCACGCTGTCGCAGCTGGGCTACATGACGGTGGCGCTGGGCGTGTCGGCCTATGCCGGCGCCGTGTTCCACCTGATGACGCATGCCTTCTTCAAGGCGCTGCTGTTCCTCGGTGCGGGCTCGGTGATCATCGCCATGCACCACGAGCAGGACATGCGCTACATGGGCGGCCTGCGCAAGTACATGCCGATCACCTGGATCACCATGTGGATCGGTTCGCTGGCGCTGTGCGGCGTGCCGTTCTTCGCGGGCTTCTACTCGAAGGACGCGATCATCGAAGCGGTGGGAGAGTCCCATCGCGCCGGTGCCACCTACGCCTACTTCTGCGTGATGGCCGGTGCCTTCGTCACGGCGCTGTACACCTTCCGGCAGATGTACCTGACCTTCCACGGCAAGGAGCGTTTCGTGGTGGTGCACGATCATGGCCACGGCCATGCTCACGGCCACGACGACCATGCCCACGACGATCATGCGCATGCCGGGCACGACGAGCACCATCACGTCTCGCACAAGGATGACCACGGCCATCACGAGCCGGGCATCATGCACGAGACGCCGAAGGAGTCGCCGTGGGTGGTGACGCTGCCGCTGATCCTGCTGGCGATCCCGTCGCTGCTGATCGGTTTCTTCACCGTGGGGCCGGCGCTGTTCGGCGACTGGTTCGGTTCGGCCATCCACGTGAACGAGGTGAACAACGTCCTGGGCGAAGTCGGCAAGGAGTTCCACGGCGCGCTGCCGATGGCGCTGCATGGTTTCCTCCAGCTGCCGTTCCTGCTGGTGCTCACCGCGTTCGCGATCCAGACCTACATCTACCTGTTCAACCCGGCGCTGGCCGAGCGCATCAAGAACGCGCTCAAGCCGATCTACAACCTGTTGAACCACAAGTACTGGTTCGACGCGGTGTATTTCATCGTCTTCGCCCGCGGCAGCATGGCCTTGGGCCGTGGCCTGTGGAAGGGCGGCGACGCAGCGATCATCGACGGCGTGATGGTCGATGGTTCGGCGAAACTGGTGGACCGTATCGCCGGTGGCGTGCGTCGCCTGCAGTCCGGTTATCTCTATCACTACGCCTTCGCGATGATCCTTGGCCTAATCCTGCTGCTTGGCGGGTATTGGCTGGTCGGGCAATAAGGGAACCTGCTCCATGTTCAATCATTTGCTCAGCCTGCTGATCTGGCTCCCCGTGGTGGGCGCCATCCCCGTGCTGCTCGCCGGTGCCGGCCGTCCCAACGCCGCGCGCTGGATCGCGCTGGCGGTGGCCGTGCTCACCTTCGTGCTCAGCCTCTACATGCTGCCGCTGTACAACGCGGCGGACGCGACCAAGCAGCTGGCCGAAAGCCATGTATGGATCGCCTCGCTCGGCGTCCACTACAACCTGGCGGTCGACGGCATTTCCATCGCCCTGATCCTGCTCACCTCGTTCGTGGGCATCCTGGTGATCGTGGGCGCGTGGGAGGTCATCCAGACCAACCCGCACCAGTACATGGCTGCCATGCTGGTGCTCGAAGGCTTGATGATCGGCGTGTTCTGCGCCACCGACGCGTTGCTGTTCTACGTGTTCTTCGAAGCCATGCTGATCCCGATGTTCATCCTCATCGGTGTCTGGGGCGGTCCGCGCCGCGTGTATGCGACGCTGAAGTTCTTCATCTACACGTTCTTCGGCTCCATCTTCATGCTGGTGGGCCTGATCTACCTGTACCTGAAGGCTGGTTCGTTCGACCTGGCCACGCTGGCGGCGCTGCCGCTGAGCATGAAGGAACAGACCTGGCTGTTCTTCGCCTTCCTCATCGCGTTTGCGGTGAAGGTGCCGATGGTGCCGGTGCACACCTGGTTGCCGGACGCCCACGTGGAAGCGCCCACCGGCGGTTCGGTGGTGCTGGCCGCGGTGATGCTGAAGATCGGCGGCTACGGTTTCCTGCGCTTCTCGCTGCCGATCACGCCTGACGCTGCCGACGCCTATGCGTGGGTGGTGATCACCCTGAGCCTGATTGCCGTGGTGTACATCGGCTACGTGGCGCTGGTGCAGGAGGACATGAAGAAGCTGGTGGCGTACTCGTCCGTGGCGCACATGGGCTTCGTCACCCTGGGCATCTTCATCGCCTTCATGCTGGTGCGCGGTTCCAACAACTTGGATGCCGCCAAGCTGGGCATGCAGGGCGCGATGGTGCAGATGATTTCGCACGGCTTCATTTCGGGCGCGATGTTCTCGTGCATCGGCGTGCTGTACGACCGTCTGCATACGCGACAGATCAAGGACTACGGCGGCGTCATCAACGTGATGCCGTGGTTCGGTTTCTTCTACGTGTTGTTCGCCATGGCCAACACCGGCATGCCTGGCACCAGCGGTTTCGTGGGCGAGTTCCAGGTCGTGCTGGCTGCATTCCAGGCCAATCCGTGGATCGCGCTGTTCGCCGCCTTCACCCTGATCATCAGCGCGGCCTACACGCTGTTCATGGTCAAGCGCGTGATGTGGGGCGACATCACCAATCCGCATGTGGCCGAGATGAAGGACATCAATGGCCGCGAGTGGTTCGTGCTGACCGCGTTCGCCGCCGCCACGCTGGTGCTGGGTATCTGGCCGCAACCGCTGATCCATTTGATGGATTCGTCGGTGACGCAGCTGGTGACCCAGCTTGCCAACCACAAGATCTAAGCAGGACCGATCATGCCGACTTTCAATGACATTTTGATCCTGTTGCCGGAGTTCTATCTGGTGGCGGCGGCGTGTTTGCTGCTGCTGCTCGATGCCTTCATGAAGCCCGAGCAGCGCCCGCTGCTGCACTGGCTGTCGATCGCCGTGCTGCTGGTGGGCATCTACCTGGTCGTTGTCGGCCAGCCGAGCCAGACGGTCACCGCCTTCAATGGCATGTTCATCCGCGACGGCGTGTCGGAGATCCTCAAGGTCTTCGCGCTGCTGTCCACGGTGCTGGTGTTCTTCTACGCCAAGCCCTACCTGCAGGACCGCAAGCTGTTTATCGGCGAGTTCTACACGCTGACCATTTTCGCGGTGATCGGCATCATGCTGCTGGTTTCGGCCGGCAACCTGATCATGGTGTACCTGGGCCTGGAGCTGCTGACGCTGTCGTCGTATGCGCTGGTCGCGCTCAACCGCGATTCGCGCCTGTCGTCGGAAGCGGCGATCAAGTACTTCGTGCTGGGTGCGCTGGCCTCGGGCATGCTGCTGTACGGGATGTCGATGGTCTACGGCGCCACCGGCACGCTGGACCTGGCGCGCCTGCACATGGCGGCCACGCAGACCGGCATGCCGCACCTGCTGGTGTTCGGCCTGATCTTCATGATCGTGGGCATCGGCTTCAAGCTGGGTGCCGCGCCGTTCCACATGTGGATCCCGGACGTCTACCAGGGCTCGCCGACGGCGGTGACCATCTTCATCGGTTCGGCGCCGAAACTGGCGGCGTTCGGCATGGCCTATCGCCTGCTGGCCTCGGGTCTGGGCGACCTGTCCCAGCATTGGCAGATCATGCTGGCCTGCCTGGCCGTGCTGTCGCTGGCGATCGGTAACCTGGTGGCCATCGTACAGAGCAACCTCAAGCGCCTGCTGGCCTATTCGACCATCTCGCACATGGGTTATCTGCTGGTCGGCCTGGTCAATGCCGGTCCGGAAGGCTATGCCTCCTCGCTGTTCTATGCGATCAGCTACGCGATCACCAGCGCCGCGGCGTTCGGTGTGATCCTGGCGCTGGCGCGTGCCGGTTTCGAGTGCGAAGAGATCGACGATCTGAAGGGCCTCAACCAGCGCTCGCCGTGGGCTGCATTCCTGATGATGCTGGTGATGTTCTCGCTGGCCGGCGTGCCGCCGCTGTTCGGTTTCTTCGGCAAGCTGCTGGTGTTCCAGGCCGCGATCCACGCCGGCTTCCTGTGGCTGGCCATCGTCGGCGCGGTGTTCGCCATCATCGGCCTGTACTACTACCTGCGCGTGGTGAAGGTGATGTACTTCGACAGGCCGGTGGAGGGCACCGAGGTCTACCTGCAGAAGGACGTCTCGGTGCGCCTGGTACTGTCGTTGAACGTGCTGGCGCTGCTGGTCCTGGGCTTCGTCTGGGGTCCGCTGTTCGGTTGGTGCCAGAGCGTTTTCATCGGCTGACGAGCGGTTGATTTCTGCGCGTGACGGCCGCATTTCCGTCACGCTTTCTTTTCAGTCATGTGAAATTAGTTAGCGAAAAGGCTTGCAAGAATTCGGCCATCTCGCTAATCTTTGCGGACTCTGATGCGGGGTGGAGCAGTCTGGCAGCTCGTCGGGCTCATAACCCGAAGGTCGTAGGTTCGAATCCTACCCCCGCTACCAGATCTTTCTTAGAACAAGAAAGCCTCCTCGTGAGGCTTTTTTGTTGGGCGCAAGGAAGCGTCGCACGTGCGTCACAAGCCGCTTAGATGCTGGCTGCGCCCCAGGTGCCCCGAAAGAGTCTGGATGGGTCGGGACATCGGCGAGACGCTCTTTTTGGAGAGCATGGAATGGGCCGCTTGAGCCCATTTTTTGTTTCTGGCGATCGGTAACGGTAAAAAAATCATGGATACGCAGGCACTGGCTCAACGCTTTACCGAAGTTCTGGCCGATCTCGGCCTGGAATGCATCGGCGTGGAGTTCACCCCGTCGCAGGGGCAGAGTACCCTGCGTGTCTTCCTCGACATCGAAGGCCGCGAGATCAACGTCGAGGATTGCGAGGCGGCGAGCCGCGAAATCTCGGCGATGCTCGACGTGGAAGATCCGATCCCGGGTCATTACGTGTTGGAAGTGTCTTCGCCCGGCATCGATCGTCCGCTGTTCAGCGCGGCGCAGTTCGCCAAGGTGGCGGGTACGGAAGTGAAGATTTTGCTCAAGGCGCCCCTGGATGGGCGTCGCCGTTTGCGCGGCAAGGTAGTGTCGGTGGAGGGCGAGCGGATCTCGCTGGAAGCCGAAGGCAAGACCTTCGAGTTCGACCATGACGCCGTGGAAAGCGCGCGTGTGGTGCCCGACTGGGTAGCGCTCGGTTACGTGCCGCAGCCCAAGCCGGGAAAGAGCCCGGGCAAGAAGGCCACGAAGTAAATCCATTTCAAACCGATGGGGCGCCGGCGGCGTCTACGGAGTTGCTGCAATGAGCAAAGAACTTTTGCTGGTGGTTGACGCGGTTGCCAATGAAAAAGGCGTGCCGCGCGAAGTGATTTTCCAGGCGATGGAAGCCGCGCTCGCGTCCGCCGCCAAGAAGCGCTACCCGGATGAGGATCCGGATATCCGCGTGGTCATCGACCGCCACACCGGCGATTACGAGACCTTCCGTCGTTGGGAAATCATCGCCGACGACGGCGAGATGGAATCGCCGTATCACCAGGTGCGCCTGATGGACGCCGTCGACGAGCGCGAAGGCGCCGAAGTGGGCGAGTACATCGAGACGCAGATCGAGAACGCCGAATTCGGCCGCATCGCCGCGCAGGCTGCCAAGCAGGTGATCGTGCAGCGCGTGCGCGAAGCCGAGCGCATGCAGGTGGTCGACGCCTTCCGCGAACGCGTGGGCGAGCTGGTCACCGGCATCGTCAAGCGCGTCGAGCGCGGCAACGTGTACCTGGACCTGGGCAGCAACGCCGAGGCCTTCATTCCGCGCGATCGCACCATTCCGCGCGAATCGGCCCGTGTCGGCGACCGCGTCCGCGGCTACCTCTACGAGGTGCGCTCGGAAGCCCGCGGTCCGCAGCTGTTCGTGTCGCGCGCCGCGCCGGAATTCATGATCGAGCTGTTCAAGCTCGAAGTGCCGGAAGTGGGCCAGGGCCTGGTCGAGATCAAGGGCTGCGCCCGCGATCCGGGCGACCGCGCCAAGATCGCCGTGGTTGCGCACGATACCCGCACCGATCCCATCGGTGCCTGCATCGGCATGCGCGGTTCGCGCGTGCAGGCGGTGTCCAACGAGCTCAACGGTGAGCGCGTCGACATCATCCTGTGGCACGAGAACCAGGCCCAGTACGTCATCAATGCGATGGCGCCGGCCGAAGTGCAGTCGATCATCATGGACGAAGAGAAGCACTCCATGGACATCGCCGTGGCCGAGGACAAGCTGTCCCAGGCGATCGGTCGCGGTGGCCAGAACGTGCGCCTCGCCAGCAAGCTCACCGGCTGGCAGCTCAACGTGATGACGCAGGACCAGGTCGCCGCCAAGAGCGAGGCCGAGCAGGAATCCGCCCGCCAGCTGTTCATGGACAAGCTGGAAGTGGACCAGGAGATCGCCAACATCCTCGTGCAGGAAGGCTTCTCCAGCGTCGAAGAAATCGCCTACGTGCCGAGCGCCGAGCTGCTGGCCGTGGAAGGCTTCGACGAAGACATTGTTGAAGAGCTCCGCGCCCGCGCCCGCGACGCGCTGCTCACCGAAGCACTGGCGGTGGAAGAGGGCATCGACGAGCACCAGCCGTCCGATGAACTGCTGCACCTGCCGGGCATGGACGAGGCCACCGCGTTTGCGCTGGCGTCGCGTGAAGTGGTCTCGGTGGACGATCTGGCCGACCTCGCGGTTGATGACCTGATCGATATCGACGGCATGGACGAGGAACGCGCTGCGGCGCTGATCATGGCAGCGCGTGCGCCGATGATCGCTCGTCTGGAGAAAGGTGGCTAACCGCGGGCGGCAGCGCTCGGGATGAGCGCGCCGAGGAGGGCTGAGATGCCTTCCACCAGGGATGGGTTGGCTGTGCAGGCGAAGCCGCACGGACGTTAAGCGCGGGAACGGCGGAGAAAGAACACGATGTCGGACGTAACGATCAAACAACTTGCCAAGGTACTTGGCATGCCGGTGGACAGGCTGCTTGGGCAGCTGGCCGAAGCTGGCATGAAATTCTCCGATCCGGAGCAGATCATCAGCAGCACCGAGAAGGTGAAGCTGCTGGGCTTTCTGCGCCGTACCCATGGCAAGAGCGAAATCAGCCCCGCCGAGGCGGAGGACAGCTCGCCGCGCCAGATCACCCTCAAGCGCCGCAAGGTCAGCGAGCTGAAGGTCGCCACGCCCGGCGGCCGCGGTGCCGCGGCCAGCGCCAAGACGGTGAACGTCGAAGTGCGCGCCAAGCGGACCTACGTCAAGCGCAGCGTCATCGCCGAAGAGGCGGGCAACGACGTCGAGCGTGAAGACGCGGTGCGCAAGCTGCAGGAATCGCAGACCCAGCGCGACCACGAAGAAACCGAGCGCCTGGAAGCGGATCGCCGCCGCCAGGAAGAAGCTCAGCTGCGTGCCGAAGAGGCCCAGCGCCAGCGCGAGGCGGAAGAAGAACAGCGTCGCCAGCAGGCCGAGGCTGAAGCGGCCGCACGCGCCCAGGAACACCAGGCGCAGCAGGAGGCCGTCGAGGCCCCGGCAGCCGCCGAACCCGCATCGGTCGAGCCGGTGGGTGCCGCCGCTGCCGACAAGCAGGCGCCGGTCGAACAGCCGGTGCAGCGCATCGACCACAGCTCGCTCGGCATGATCGTGCCGACCATCCACGAGCCGCGTCGCCGCGAGAAGAAGGTGGTCGTCGTGGCCGCTCCGGCACCCGCGCCGGCCCCTGCGGCCGCGCCCGCCGCTGCTGCCCCGCGCGCCCCAGGCGCCGCTCGACCCGTCGGCGCCCCCGGCGCTGGCGCTCCGGGTGCCAATGGTGCCGCTGCGGCACCGGCGGGCAGCAACAACAAGACCCGTTATGCCCGCGAGCGCGAGGAAGGCCCCGGTGGCAAGCGCTTCGCGGCTGGTGAGATGCACCTGAGCGACGCCGATCGCGCGCGCCGCTCCAACAACAAGCGTGGCAAGCCGGGCCGTGGCCCGAGCCGCGATTCGTCGCGTTCCAGCTCGCCGGCCTCCAGCGGTCCGCACGGCTTCACCCGTCCCACCGCTGCGGTGGTGCGTGAAGTCGTTATCGGCGACAACAACGTGGTGGCCGATCTCGCCAACAAGATGGCGGTCAAGGGTTCGGAAGTGGTCAAGGCCCTCTTCAAGATGGGCGTGATGGCCACCATCAACCAGACCATCGACCACGACACCGCCGTGCTGGTGGTGGAAGAACTCGGCCACACGCCGGTGGCGGCAAGCGACAACAACGCCGAAGCCGCGCTGGCTGCCCACACGCAGAACGCCGAGCTCGAGGGCGAGAAGAAGCCGCGTCCGCCGGTGGTCACCATCATGGGCCACGTCGACCACGGCAAGACCTCCACGCTCGACTACATCCGTCGCACCAAGGTCGCCTCGGGCGAAGCCGGCGGCATCACCCAGCACATCGGTGCGTACCACGTGGAAACGCCCAAGGGCGTCATCACGTTCCTGGATACGCCAGGCCACGCCGCGTTCACCTCGATGCGTGCCCGCGGTGCCCAGTCCACCGATATCGTGGTGCTGGTGGTCGCGGCCGACGACGGCGTCATGCCGCAGACGGCCGAAGCCGTGCAGCATGCGCGCGCCGCGAAGGTGCCGCTGATCGTGGCGCTCAACAAGATGGACAAGTCCGACGCCAATCCGGACCACGTCAAGCAGGGTCTCGGCAATCTGGAAGTGATTCCGGAAGAGTGGGGCGGCGACACCCCGTTCGTGCCGATCTCGGCCAAGACCGGCATGGGCATCGACGACCTGCTCGACGCCATTTCGGTGCAGGCCGAAGTGATGGAATTGACCGCCGTGGAAGATGGCCCCGCCTCGGGCGTGGTGATCGAATCGAGCCTCGACCGCGGTCGCGGTCCGGTGGCCACGGTGCTGGTGCAGCAGGGCACGCTCAAGCGCGGCGACTTCGTCGTCTGCGGCATCGAGTACGGCCGCATGCGTGCGCTGATCGACGAGAACGGCAAGACCGTGCAGGAAGCCGGTCCGTCGATTCCGGTGCAGGTGCTGGGTCTGTCCGGCGTGCCGGAAGCCGGCGACGACTTCGTGGTGGTGGCGGACGAACGCCTCGCCCGCGAAGTGGCCGCCGAGCGCCAGCTCAAGCGTCGCGAAACGCGCATGGTCAGCAAGGCCAACCGCCTCGAGGACATCATGGCGCAGATGGCCCAGGGTGCCGAGCAGCAGACGCTCAACATCCTGGTCAAGGCCGACGTGCAGGGTTCGGTGCAGGCGCTGCGCGAATCGCTCAGCCAGATCGGCAACGAGAACGTGAAGGTCAACGTGATCGCGGCCGGCGTCGGCGGCATCACCGAGTCCGACGCGACGCTCGCCGCCGCTTCCAAGGCGCTGGTGATCGGCTTCAACGTCCGTGCCGATGCCTCGGCCCGCAAGGTGATCGACACCTCCGGCCTGGATGTCCGCTACTTCTCGATCATCTATGACGTGATCGACCAGGTGAAGCAGGCCGCTTCGGGTCTGCTGGGCAAGGAAGTGCGCGAGGAGATCATCGGCGTGGCGCAGGTCCGCGAGGTCTTCCGCAGCTCCAAGTTCGGCGCGGTGGCCGGTTGCATGGTCATCGAAGGCACGGTCAAGCGCAGCAAGCCGATCCGTGTGTTGCGCGACAACACCGTGGTCTTCCAGGGCGAACTGGAATCGCTGCGCCGCTTCAAGGACCTCGTCGACGAAGTGCGCAACGGCATGGAATGCGGTATCGCCGTGAAGCAGTACAACGACGTCAAGGTCGGCGACCAGATCGAATGCTTCGAGCGTATCGAGGTGGCCCGCACGCTGTAACGGTGGCCGGCCCGTGAATCGGGCCGTCACCCCAGTGGTGGTTTTATCGGCGGGCGGTGTGGACAACCACATCGCTCGCTTTGTTTTTCGGGTCTCGCCATGCCGGCGAGGCAATGCTCTTATTTGAAAAGTGCGGCCATGGATGGGCGCTTCTTGACTCTCGCGTTCATGGATGAGCGCAAAAACCGAACAGTGCGGCCATGGGTGGCCGCTTTTTGATCCTCGCGTTCAAGGATGAACGCAAAAACTTAGGAGTGCGTCATGCCCTCACGCGATTTCAAACGTACCGACCGCGTCGGCGCTGAACTGCGCCGCGAACTGGCCCTGCTGGTCCACGCCGCCGTGCGCGATCACGGGCTGCCGTCCGTCAGCGTGTCCGACGTGGAAGTGACCCGCGATCTGGACTGGGCCACGGTATGGGTGACGGCCTTGCAGCCGGAGCGTTCCACCGAGGCGATGAAGGCGCTCAAGGAGCTGGCGGTGGAGTTCCGCCGCGAGCTTTCGCGTTCGATGCGCCTGCGCCGCGTGCCGGAGCTGCGCTTCAAGTACGACGATTCGGTCGACAAGGGCGAGCGCATCGAGACCTTGTTGCGCCAGGACGCTGCACGCGCGCCGGCAGCGGATGAGAAGGGCGACGACGAGCAGGAATGAACGTTGTTCGAGTCCCGCCTCAACCTCAGCTGCCCCTCACCGTCATTCCGGCGCAGGCCGGAATCCAGTAGCGATGCGCAGGCTTGTCGCCACAGCCTGCACGCTCTGAAGCGTTGCGCAACAGCCCTTTGCCCGGGTTACTGGATTCCGGCCTGCGCCGGAATGACGGTGAGGGTGTAGGGAGCGCATATGCCAGATCTTGAACAGGCTCCATGAACAAAACTCCCATGAAGCGGAAGATTCGTTTTCGCGACCTGCACGGCATCGTGTTGCTGGACAAGCCGCTGGGGTTGAGCTCCAACGCGGCGCTGCAGGCCGTTCGCAAAGGCATTTTCCAGGCGGAGAAGGGCGGCCACACCGGCGCGCTCGACCCGCTCGCCACCGGCCTGCTGCCGCTGTGCTTCGGCGAGGCGACCAAGATCGCCGGCATGCTGCTGGGCTCGCGCAAGGCCTATCTGGCCGAGTGCCGCCTGGGCGCCACCACCTCGACCGCGGATCTCGAGGGCGAGGTCGTGCTGGAGCGGCCGGTACCCCGGCTATCCGACGCCGATATCGAGGCCTCGCTGGCCAAGCTGCGCGGGCGCATCACCCAGGTCCCGCCGATCTATTCGGCCATCAAGATCGATGGCGAACCGCTCTATGTGAAAGCGCGGCGCGGCGAGGCGGTGGATGTGCCGTCGCGCGAGGTGGAGGTCTACCGGCTGGAGGTGGTGTCCCGCACCGACGACACCCTCACGCTCTACGTGGAATGCGGCTCGGGCACCTATGTGCGCAGCCTGGCCGTCGACCTGGGCGAGGACCTGGGCTGCGGCGCGCACCTGACGGCGCTGCGGCGCCTCTGGGTCGAACCGTTCCGCGAGCCCGCCATGGTCACGCTGGAGCAACTGCAGGCGGCGCTGGAGCAGGGCGACGAGGCCTTGCTGCCGTTGCTGCTGCCGGTTTCGGCGGGCCTGGCCGACCTGCCGGCGATCCACCTGACCGCCGAACTCAGCCTGGCCGTCTCACAGGGGCAGCAGATTCTGCTGGATGCGTCGATGACCGGGCGGCTGTCGCTGTTCGCCGACGACGGCCGTCTGCTCGCCCTGGGCGAGGCCGTGGACGGAAAACTGTGCATCGTGCGGGGTTTTAACCTCGCGCCGGATGCCCGGGACAAACGCCCACTATGACGGTCTTGTTGTCACGGGCCTCCGGTCGTTACAATACGGAGCTTGTTTCAGAGTTTTCATTCATCTAGGCGAAGCTTGCGCAACGTCATGGCGTGACGTTGCGCAAGCTTCGCACCCGTTTTTTTAGGAAGATCTAACATGTCCCTTACCGCAGAACAGACCGGCAAAATCATCGCTGACTTCGGCCGCGTGCCGAACGACACGGGTTCGCCGGAAGTGCAGGTCGCCCTGCTGTCGGCCCGCATCGACCACCTCACCGACCATTTCAAGGCGCACAAGCAGGATCACCATTCCCGCCGCGGCCTGCTGAAGCTGGTCAACCAGCGCAAGCGCCTGCTTGCCTACCTGAAGGATCGTGACCTGGCTCGTTACCAGGGCCTGATCGAGCGCCTCGGCCTCCGTAGGTAATTTTTGCGTTCCTCCGTGAACGCAAAGATCAAAGCGGCCATCCATGGCCGCACTCTTCAAATATGGAAAACCAATGGCGAAAGTAACCAAGTCATTCCAGTTCGGTAATCACGAAGTCACACTGGAGACGGGCGAAATCGCCCGCCAGGCTTCCGGTGCCGTCATGGTCAGCATGGGCGGCACCGTGGTGCTGGTCACCGTGGTGGCCAACGCCAAGGCGAAGGAAGGTCAAGACTTCTTCCCGCTCACCGTCGACTACGTCGAGAAGTTCTACTCCGCGGGCCGTATCCCGGGTGGTTTCTTCAAGCGCGAAGGTCGCCCGACCGAGAAGGAGACGCTGACCTCGCGTCTGATCGATCGTCCGGTCCGCCCGCTGTTCCCGGAAGAGTTCAAGAACGAAGTGCAGGTCATCGCACAGGTCGTGTCGCTGAACCCGGAAATCGACGGCGACATCCCGGCCATGCTGGGCGCCTCCGCGGCGCTGAGCCTCGCCGGCATCCCGTTCAAGGGCCCGATCGGCGCTGCCCGCGTCGGTTACGCCAACGGCAAGTACCTGCTCAACCCGACCGCCACCGAGCTGAAGACCTCCGAGCTCGACCTGGTCGTCGCCGGTACGGCCAACGCCGTGCTAATGGTGGAATCGGAAGCCAAGCTGCTGTCCGAGGAAGTGATGCTCGGCGCCGTGGTGTTCGGTCACCAGCAGCTGCAGGTGGCCGTCCGCGCCATCGCTGAGCTGGCCACCGAGGCGGCTCGTCCGTCCATGGCATGGCAGGCTCCGGCCCGCAACGAAGCGCTCGTCGCCGCCCTCACGGGTGCCGTGGGCAACCAGCTCGAGGCCGCCTTCCAGGTGCGCGACAAGCTGCAGCGCCGCGATGCCATCTCCGCCATCAAGAGCGACGTGCTCGCCTCGCTGGCTGCCGATGCTGAAGCCAAGGGCTGGGACAAGGCCGAGCTCTCCAAGGAGTTCGCCGAGCTCGAATACCGCACCATGCGCGACGGCGTGCTGAAGACCAAGATCCGCATCGACGGCCGCAACCTGGACGATGTCCGCCCGATCACCGTGCGCGTCGGCGTGCTGCCGCGTACCCACGGCTCGGCGCTGTTCACCCGCGGCGAAACCCAGGCGCTGGTCGTGACCACGCTGGGCACTACCCGCGATGCGCAGATCATCGATGCGCCGGAAGGCGAGTCGAAGGATCCGTTCCTGTTCCACTACAACTTCCCGCCGTTCTCGGTCGGTGAAGCCGGTCGCTTCGGCGCGCCGAAGCGTCGCGAAATCGGCCACGGCCGTCTCGCCAAGCGCGGCGTGCAGGCGGTCAAGCCGAGCATTGAAGAATTTCCGTACGTGGTGCGCGTGGTCTCGGAAATCACCGAGTCCAACGGTTCCTCGTCGATGGCTTCGGTGTGCGGTTCGTCGCTGGCCATGATGGACGCGGGCGTCCCGCTGAAGTCGCCGGTCGCCGGTATCGCCATGGGTCTGGTCAAGGAAGGCAGCGACTTCGTCGTGCTGTCGGACATCCTGGGTGACGAAGATCACCTCGGCGACATGGACTTCAAGGTGGCCGGTAGCGCCGATGGCATCTCCGCGCTGCAGATGGACATCAAGATCGACGGCATCACCGAAGAGATCATGAAGGTGGCGCTGGAACAGGCCAAGCGCGGCCGTCTGCACATCCTCGGCGAAATGGCCAAGGTGATCAGCACCGCCCGCACCGAGATGAGCGAGTTCGCCCCGCGCCTGCTCACCATCAAGATCCATCCGGACAAGATCCGCGAAGTGATCGGCAAGGGTGGCGCGACCATCCGTTCGATCACCGAAGAGACCGGCACCACCATCGACATCAGCGATGACGGTACCGTGATCATCGCCTCGGTCAACCGCGAAGCCGCCAACGCCGCCAAGGCGCGCATCGAGCAGATCGTCTCCGACGTCGAGCCGGGCCGCATCTACGAAGGCAAGGTTGCCAAGCTGATGGACTTCGGCGCGTTCGTGACTATCATGCCGGGCAAGGACGGCCTGGTGCACGTCTCGCAGATCTCCAGCGAGCGCGTGGAAAAGGTCTCCGACAAGCTGAAGGAAGGCGATATCGTCAAGGTCAAGGTGCTCGAAGTGGACAAGCAGGGCCGTATCCGCCTGTCCATGAAGGCCGTGACCGAGGACGAAGGCGCCAGCGTCTAAGTCCTCGCTCCAGCGTTCAAGCAAAAGCCCGGCGAAAGCCGGGCTTTTGTTTTTTCAGAGGCGGGAATGATCGGGAGAGGTAAGGCCACTCTTAGCTCGTCATTCCGACCTGCGCCGGAATGACGAAACCGCCAGCATGACTGCCCGCTGATGCTGCGCTGCGACTTCGTCCGAATTCCTGCCGGACTAATGCGCTTTTTGCGTCTGGCGCAACAGGCTTTTGCTACGATGCCCTGAGTATGAAGAGGATGCAGGCATGGCCGATCAGGCAACTGACTTTCTAAAGGATTACCAGTCGATGGCGCAGCAATCCTGGGACGCCTGGACCCGTTACCTGCAGCAGCATTCGGCCTCCTCGACGCCCTTCGGCGCCACCGCCTCGCCATTCGGCCCGGCCGCCACCGGCGACGACCTGATGGCGCGCAGC
Source organism: Dyella kyungheensis (assembly GCF_049913195.1). GTDB lineage: Bacteria > Pseudomonadota > Gammaproteobacteria > Xanthomonadales > Rhodanobacteraceae > Dyella > Dyella kyungheensis. The sequence continues at coordinate 1,800,895 of NZ_CP183983.1, forward strand.
ATGGCCGCCCTCAAGGGTTATGGCGACTGGCTGCAGGGCGCCGTCGGCAGCGGTCTCGGCCAGGGGCCGGCCGACTGGCAGCAGTCGTTGCAGCAGCTTTTTTCGAACCTGGGCGGCCAGCCGTTCGGGCATGCGTTCGCCAGCATCGACAGCGAGGCGGCGAAGAGCTTCGCGCAGATGTGGCAGGGCTGGATGCAGTCCAATCCGCCGAACTTCGGCGGCATGAAGTTCGATGTCGAGCACATGGCCGCGTTCGGCTACACGCGCGAACGCCAGCGTTTGCAGCAGGCGCTGGCGGCCGCCATGCAGAATTACTCCGAGTGGGCCGGCAAGTACCAGTCGCTGATCCAGCGCGCCAACAGCGAAGGCTTCGAACGCCTGCAGGCCAAGCTGTCCGGCCTGGCCGATTCGTCCAAGCAGATCGAATCGCTCAAGGCGCTCTACGACCTGTGGGTGGACGCGGTGGAAGAGGCCTATGCGCAGATCGCGCTGTCGGAAGAATTCCGCCAGGCCTATGGCGAAATGGTCAACGCACAGGGCCGCGTGCGCCAGTTGCAGCAGCAACAGCTCGAAGCGTTGTGCCGCGACATGGGTGTGCCCACGCGCAGCGAAGTGAGCGCGCTGGGCAAGCGCATGCATGAGTTGCGCCGCGAAGTGCGTGAAGGCCATGCGCCGCAGGGCAACGACGAAGTGGCGGCCTTGCGCGCCGAAGTGGCCGCGCTCAAGCGCCAGCTCGCGGGCAAGCCCGAGGCCGTCAAACCGGTCGAGAAGAAACCGTCGCCGCGCAAGCGCGCGACCGAAAGCATCGACGTCAGCGGCTCGAAGAAGACCTCTGCTGTGGCCGCGCGCAAGACGGTAGCGCGCAACGTCAAGCGCACGCGCAAGTAAGGAGTTTCCATGCATCCCCCGCTACGCCTCGATCCGGCGGCCCTGATGGGCGAAATCACCGCCTTCCAGCGCAAGCTGGCCGCCGGCATGGACAACCTCAAGCATCAGCTCGAGCCCGAGTACGCCAATACGCCGCGCGAGCTGGTGTACCGCGAGGACAAACTCTCGGTGTGGCGCATGAAGGGGCAGGGCAAGCCGACGGCGAAGACGCCGACGCTGATCGTCTATGCGCTGGTCAACACCGTGTGGATGACCGACCTGCAGGAAGATCGCTCGATGGTGCGCAACCTGCTCGAGCAGGGCGAGGACATCTACCTGCTCGATTGGGGTTATCCCGATGCGGCCGATCGCTGGCTCGGGCTCGACGACTACATCAACGGTTATCTCGATCGTTGCGTGGATGCCGTGTGCAAGCAGGCCGGCGTGGATGCGATCAACCTGCTCGGCATCTGCCAGGGCGGCACGTTCTCGCTCTGCTACACGGCGACGCACGGCGAGAAGGTGAAGAACCTGATCACCATGGTGACGCCGGTCGATTTCCAGACGCCCGACAACATGCTCTCGAGCTGGTCGCAGCATATGAACGTCGATTTGTTCGTCGACACCATGGGCAATATTCCCGCCGAGCTGCTCAACTGGGTCTATCTCACGCTGAAGCCGGTGCGCTTGAACCAGCAGAAGTACGTGGGCCTGGTCGACATCCTGGACAACCCGAAAGAGCTGCAGAATTTCCTGCGCATGGAACGCTGGATCTTCGACTCGCCCGATCAGGCGGGCGAAGCGTTCCGCGAGTTCATCAAGGAGTTCTATCAGCAGAACAAGCTGATCAAGGGCGACCTGATCATCGGCGGCAAGCCGGTGGACCTGGGCATGATCAGCCATCCCGTGCTGAATATTTTCGCCGAGCAGGATCACCTGGTGCCGCCGGATGCCTCGCGTGCGCTGGAGCGTCATGTGGGCAGCGCCGACTACACGCAGATCGCCTTCAAGGGCGGTCACATCGGCATCTACGTGTCGGGCCGCGCGCAACGCGAAGTGCCGCCGGCCATCCATCAATGGCTCAGTACGAGAGACTGAATTTTCCACCGGCACTCAAACAGGGAATGAGCATGCAAAGACGTCTGCATCGATCGTTGACGGACCGGAAACTGGCCGGCGTCTGCGGCGGTATCGCCGAGTATCTCGGCTGGGATCCGACGCTGGTGCGCGTGCTGTGGATCGTGCTCACTTTCCTGGGCGGTTCGGGCGTGCTGGCCTATCTGATTCTCTGGCTCGTCATGCCCGACGGTCCCTGACCTCATGGCTGGCGCGTTGCCGCGCCGCCGACTTCCGTTTTCATCGCTGGGCTTTGTGTTTTATGGACTACGACCGTTACGACCGCATCCGTGCCGTGCAATGGCAGGGTGATCATCTCCGTTTGCTCGATCAGCGCCTGCTGCCGCAGGAAGAACGCTGGATCGACTGCGCCAACGCCGCCGACGTGACGCAGGCTATCAAGGATCTCGCCGTGCGCGGTGCGCCGGCCATCGGCATCGCCGCTGCCTGGGGCGTGGTATTGGCCGCCAAGCAAGGCCAGCCGCTGGAACCGGCGCTGGCGATGCTGCGCGCCGCGCGTCCCACCGCGGTCAATTTGATGTGGGCGCTGGATCGCATGAAGGCGCGCATCGCCGCGGGCGCCGATGCCGCTGCGCTCGAACGCGAAGCGCAGGCGATCCAGGACGAGGATCTCGCCGCCAATCGCCATATGGGTGAACTGGGTGCCGCGTTGATCGCAGCGCACTCCGGCGTGCTCACGCATTGCAATACCGGTTCGCTGGCGACCGCCGGTTTCGGCACCGCGCTTGGCGTGATTCGCGCAGGCGTGGCCGCTGGCCGCATCGAGCAGGTGTTTGCGGGCGAAACGCGTCCGTGGCAGCAAGGTGCGCGCCTGACCATGTGGGAGCTGGTGCGCGACGGCATTCCCGCCAAGCTGATCGCCGACTCCGCCGCTTCGCACCTGATGCGTTCGGGTGTGGTGCAGTGGGTCATCGTGGGTGCCGATCGCATTGCCGCCAACGGCGATACGGCGAACAAGATCGGCACGTACCAGCTGGCCATTGCCGCTCGCCATCACGGCGTGAAGTTCATGGTGGTGGCGCCGTCGTCGACGGTCGACATGGCCACGGCGTCGGGCGAAGACATCGAGATCGAGCTGCGCGACTCGGCCGAGCTGCTTGCGGTGGCGGGTCGTCGCACCGTGGTGGAAGGCGCGGATGCGTGGAATCCGGTGTTCGACGTGACGCCTGCCGACCTCATCGATGCCATCGTCACCGAACGTGGCGTGATCGAGCGCCCGACCGCCAAGGCCATGCAGGCGCTTTTTGGTCGATGAAGCTGTCCCGGCAATTCTTCCTGTTCACCATCGGCGGCGTCATCGGCTTCGTCGTTGACGCCGGCCTCGCCCAGGCCCTGGTGAGCTGGTGCGAGTGGAACGCCTACTACGCACGCCTGGTTTCCATCCCGGTGGCGGCCACCGCGACCTGGCTGTGGAATCGACAGCAGACCTTCAAGAACAACGGCAGCGGGCGCGGCCTGTTCTCCGAATGGCTGCACTGGATGGCGCTGATGGGCGTGGGCGCGCTGGTCAATTACGGCACCTATGCCGCGCTTTTGATGGCCTTTCCGATGCTCCACCACTGGCCTGCGCTCGCCACTGCCGGCGGCTCGTTCGTGGCGGCCGTGTTCAATTTTTCGACGGCGCGCCTGATGCTTTTCAAAGGCGCCAAAACGTCCGTGTAACTTATTGATTTTTCTAGTGAAAATACTGTGAATCCCACGCCAAACGTGGTACACTTCACAGGTTATCTCAAGGTTGCCCGCGCCTGGTTCCAGGGGGAGCGCGCAGGGGCCCTCACTTCATCATGGAAGCCGATTGATGGCAGAACTCGCCAAAGAAGTCATTCGCGTCAACATCGAAGACGAAATGCGTCAGAGCTACCTCGATTACGCCATGAGCGTGATCGTGGGACGCGCCCTTCCGGATGTCCGCGATGGCTTGAAGCCGGTACATCGTCGCGTTCTGTTCGCCATGAACGAACTGGGCAATGCATGGAACAAGCCCTATAAGAAATCGGCTCGCGTGGTCGGTGACGTCATCGGTAAATACCATCCGCACGGCGATTCGTCGGTGTACGACGCGATCGTCCGCATGGCCCAGCCGTTCTCGCTGCGCTACATGCTGGTCGATGGTCAGGGTAACTTCGGTTCGGTCGACGGCGACAACGCGGCAGCGATGCGATACACCGAGGTGCGCATGTCGCGCCTCACGCAGGAACTGCTCGCCGACATCGACAAGGACACCGTCGACTTCGGCCCCAACTATGACGAGAGCGAACACGAACCGCTGGTGTTGCCCACCCGCGTACCGAACCTGCTGATCAACGGTTCGGCCGGTATTGCCGTGGGCATGGCCACCAACGTGCCGCCGCACAACCTCACCGAAGTGGTCTCGGCCACCATCGCGCTGATCGACGAGCCGACGCTGTCGATCGACGACCTGATGCATTACATCCCCGGTCCGGATTTCCCGACCGCGGGCATCATCAACGGTTCGTCGGGCATCATCGAGGCGTATCGCACCGGTCGCGGCCGCATCCTGGTGCGCGCACGCACCGAGATCGAAACCGAGCCGAACGGCCGCGAGACGATCCTCATCCACGAGCTGCCGTACCAGGTCAACAAGGCTCGCCTGATCGAGAAGATCGCCGAGCTGGTCAAGGAAAAGAAGCTCGAAGGCATCAGCGAACTGCGCGATGAGTCCGACAAGGACGGCATGCGCGTGGTCATCGAGATCCGTCGCGATTCGATGGCCGACGTGGTGCTCAACAACCTGTTCCAGCAGACCCAGCTGCAGGTCACGTTCGGCATCAACATGGTCGCGCTGTTGGACGGCCAACCGCGTCTGTTGAACCTCAAGGACATCCTCGAGGCGTTCATCCGCCACCGCCGTGAAGTGGTGACGCGCCGTACCATCTTCGATCTGCGCAAGGCTCGTGCCCGCGCGCATATCCTCGAAGGCTTGACGGTTGCGCTGGCCAACATCGACGAGATGATCGAGTTGATCCGCACGTCCGCGTCGCCGGCCGAAGCGCGCGAGCGCATGCTGGCGCGCAAGTGGCAGCCGGGTATGGTCGCCACGCTGCTGGAAGCGGCAGGTGCGGAATCCTCGCGCCCGGAAGACATGGATCCGCGCGAAGGCCTCAAGGCCGAGGGCTACCAGTTGTCCGAAGTGCAGGCGCAGGAAATCCTCGCCATGCGCCTGCATCGCCTCACCGGCCTGGAGCAGGAAAAGCTGTCCGACGAGTACCGCCAGGTGCTGGAGACCATTCGTGGTCTGATCGAAATCCTGGAAGACCCGGCGCGCCTGCTCACGGTGATCCGCGACGAGCTCGAAGCCGTGAAGGAAGAATTCGGCGACAAGCGTCGCACCGAAATCCAGCATTCGCAGGAAGACCTCAACGTCCTCGACCTGATCGCGCCGGAAGACGTGGTGGTCACGCTGTCGCACACCGGCTACGTGAAGCGCCAGCCGGCCAGCACGTATCGTGCGCAGCGTCGTGGCGGCAAGGGCCGTTCGGCCTCCGCGCTGAAGGACGAGGATTTCGTCGAGCAGCTGTGGGTGGTCAACACCCATGACACGTTGCTGACCTTTACCAGCACCGGTCGCGTGTACTGGCTCAACGTGTACCAGATGCCGGAATCCGGCCCGAACGCACGTGGCAAGCCAATGGTGAACCTGCTGCCGCTGGGTCCGGGCGAGAAGGTGCAGGCGGTACTGCCGGTACGCGAGTACACCGAGGACCAGTTCGTGTTCTTCGCCACCAAGCAGGGCACGGTGAAGAAGACGCCGCTTACCGAGTTCGCGTTCCAGCTGCAGAAGGGTAAGATCGCCATCAACCTCGACGAGGGCGATGCGCTGGTCAACGTCGCGCTCACTGGCGGCAACAGCGATGTGCTGCTGTTCGCGTCGAACGGCAAGACGGTGCGCTTCGACGAATCCGAAGTGCGCTCGATGGGCCGTACGGCCACCGGCGTGCGCGGCATCAAGCTGGGCGAAGGCGCTGAAGTGGTCTCGCTGATCGTGGCGGCCGAGGGCGACATCCTCACCGCAACCCAGCGCGGCTACGGCAAGCGCACCACGCTCGACGAGTTCCCGAAGAAGGGACGCGGTACGCAGGGTGTCATCGGCATCCAGTGTTCCGAGCGCAACGGCAATCTGGTCGCTGCCATCCAGGCCAGCGAAGCGCATGAGCTGATGCTGATCTCCGACCAGGGCACGCTGGTGCGTACCCGTGTGGCGGAAGTCTCGCAGCTGGGTCGCAACACCCAGGGCGTGACGCTGATTCGCCTGCCGGCCGACGAGAAGCTGGTGAGCGTGGTGCGTCTCGATGCGGAAGTGGAAAACGGCGAAGGCGAGGGTGAAGAAGGCCCGGTCGACGCCGCTCCGGAGGCACCTGCCGACGGCGAGTGATTCTTGCTTGCTTCGTAAAGAAGAAACCCGGCTACGGCCGGGTTTCTTTTTGCATCCGACTAACCCGGCGTGACTTCAACCGAATCCACGCGCGTACCGTAGAACGCCAGGTAATCCTTGATCGGCGTCACCGGGTCGTACGGATGTTCATACGTCCATACCGCATTCGTGCCGCGGTCCCCCGCGGAGGGAATGCTGTAGTAGGACGCGTCGCCCTTGTACGGGCAATAGGTGTGATGCTCCGTGCGTTCCAGCAGCGACATATCCACGTCGTCGCGCGGGATGTAGTGCACGACGGGATAGCTCGCTTCCTGCAGGCTCAGCGAACGCCGGGTGTCGGCCACCACGCGGTCCGCGACCCGCACCACCACATGATCGTTGCTCGGTTTCACCTCGATCGGATGATCGGGTCCGGGAATGCGCTGAACTCGGCTGGACATGGCATGGCTCCGCTTGCATGGGAAGGCGATGCACCACGTTACTCGCCGCCGTGACAAGAAAGGGTGCAGCGGATGTTGCGACCTGGCTTACCAGCCGAACGTGGAGTACGCCGTGCCCTGCAGGCCGAGCTGCAATCCCTGCCGGGTATAGCCGATCAGCGTCTCCGGCAGCGCGTGCAGCGGGAACCAGCCAAGACCATCGTGCTTGCCGGATTCGACGATGGCCGGGTCGCCTCGCCATGGCGTGGCCAGAAAAAACATGCCCAGCCATTCGCCGCCGTGGTCTCCAGCCCGCGCGTGCAGCAGGTGGATCAGGCGCATGTCGTGCGCATGCGCCTCGATGCCGGTTTCCTCGCGAAGTTCACGCGCCGCGGCCTGTTCCAGCGTTTCGCCGCCGTCGTGACCGCCGGCAGGCAGGCTCCACTGGCCGTCGTTCCAGCCGGTGTTCGCGCGTCGCAACAGCAGGATGTCGTCGCCGCGACGCACCACTACGAAGACGCTGGCGTTCAACGCATAGCGTTGCCGGACCAGCGTCGAATTCATCAGCCGAGCGCTTCCAGCATGGCTTCCGCTGTGGAAACGCGGAATTCGCCAGGCGCTTCCAGCTCCAGCTGCTTCACCACGCCGTTCTCGGCATACAGCGCGAAACGGCGTGCGCGCAGGCCCATGCCGTAGCCGCTGCCATCCAGTTCCAACCCCAGCGCCTTGGTGAACGCGCCGTTGCCGTCGGCCAGCATCCACAGGCCTGCCGGCACGTGCTGCGAGGCGGCCCAGGCCTGCATCACGTAGGCGTCGTTCACGGCCAGGCACATCACTTCCACGCCGCGCTGCTGGAACTCGGCGAAATGCTGCACATAGCCGGGCAGGTGCTTGTTGGAACAGGTGGGCGTGAAGGCGCCCGGCACGGCGAACAGCACGACCTTGCGGTCGGCGAACAGGGCGCCCGTCTGGGCCGGTTCGATGCCGTCGTGGACGACGCGGATTTCGACGTCGGGCAAGGTGTCGCCGACCTGGATGCTCATGGGAGGTTGCCTGAGGTGGTGGGAGGACGCGATGCTAGCGCTACGGGGCGGGCTTGTCGCCTTGAATCACGCCATTTTCGCACCCATGTGGTCGACCATAGAGAGGGTGGCGAGGCATCGCCATGCATCACCCATACGAGTCGGGCGAAGCTCGCCGGCTGCGGGGCGGAAAACATGCTTTCCGCGCCGCCGGTCCAGGCGGGCGGATTGCCGGGGAGTGGCAGTGGAATTCAAAGATTATTACGACATCTTGGGCGTGAAGCCGGATGCCAGCGAGGCGGACATCAAGGCCGCCTATCGCAAGCTGGCCAGGAAATATCACCCCGACAAGAACAAAGACGCAGGCGCCGAAGAGAAATTCAAATCGATCAACGAAGCCAACGAAGTGCTTCGCGATGCCGAAAAGCGCCGTGCCTACGATGAGCTGCGCGCCGGCGGTTACCGCGGCGGCGAGCAGTTCCGGCCGCCGCCGGGCTGGGGCCAGAGCCATGGTTTCGGCGGCGACGGCGGCGGCGATTTCAGCGACTTTTTCGAAAGTCTGTTTGGCGGTCGCGGCGGTGCCGGTCCCGGCCCGCGCGGTGCGCCGCGCGCACGCCGCGGTGGCGACGTGCATGCGCATGTGCAGATCGATCTGCAGACCGCGTTCGACGGCGGCCGCACGCGCCTGTCGCTGCAGGACGGCAGCGGCGGCGAGCGCGTGCTGGAAGTGAAGATTCCGGCCGGCATCCAGCCGGGCCAGGTGATTCGTCTGGCGGGGCAGGGCCACAGCGGTTCGGGCGGTGCCTCCAACGGCGATCTGCTGCTGGAAGTGGGCATACGCGATGACGGGCGTTTCCGTCTGGACGGCCGAAACGTGCTGCACGTGCTGCCCATCGCCCCATGGGAGGCGGCGCTGGGCACGACCGTGCCGGTGCCGACGCTGGCCGGTACGGTGGACCTGCGCATCCCCGCCGGCTCGCAGTCGGGACGCAAGTTGCGCCTGAAAGGGCGCGGGCTGCCGGGCGCGCATCCGGGCGATCAGCTGGTGGAGTTGTCGATCCGCGCACCGCTGGCCGATACCGATGCGCAGAAGAAGGCGTACGAGGCGTTGCGCGAGGAGTTTGGGGATTACGATCCGCGGCGTTGAGTAACGAAAAACGGCGCCGGAAGGCGCCGTTTTTTTAAACCGCTGGAATTTTGTCCGCTGGCTTATTTTTTCCTCACCGTCATTCCGGCGTGCGCCGGAATGACGGTGAGGGGGAGGCGGGTTGCGGAGACTTCGAACTGGCTCTTGCACGGCGCACTGCAGCGCTTACGCCGGCAGCAGATCCTTCAGCGTGCTCACCAGTTCTTCTTCGCGGATAGGCTTGGTCACATAGGCCTTCGCGCCCTGGCGCAGGCCCCAGACCTTGTCCGTTTCCTGATCCTTGGTGGTCACCAGCACGACGGGGATGTGCTGGGTATCGGGGTCTTTGCTGATGGTGCGCGTGGCCTGGAACCCGTTGAGGTTCGGCATCACCACGTCCATCAGAATCAGGTCGGGGCGTTCGCGCCTGGCCGCTTCGACACCCGCGGCGCCATCTTCGGCAGTCAGCGCTTCATGCCCGAGCTTTTCGACGATGCGCTTGATGCCCAACAGCTGCGACGGCGAATCGTCGACGATCAGGATGCGTGCCATAAGGTGGAGTTCCCCTTGTTGTTTCGTTGGATTCTATGACGCTGCCGCGACGCTTCCAAGCCGAGCGAAAGCTCAGCTTGCGCTACCCACGCTTACTACGGTACGGCCAAACGAATCGCCTGCCAGCATGCGCGGGAACACCTCGGGCAGTTGCTCCAGCGTCACTTCACGCGTGGCGATGCGCTCAAGATGTTGCGGTTTCCAGTCGCTGGACAGCCGCTCCCACACGCGATCGCGGATGTCGCGCGCGGTGCCGGCGGAGGCAATGCCGAGCAGGCTGGCGCCGCGGATGATGAAAGGCATCACGGTACTTTCGAAACCGATGCCGCCGGCATTGCCGCAGATGGCGACGTTGCCGTAGGGCGCGATCAGCGGCAGCAGGCCGGCCAGCATGCTGCCGCCGACGTTGTCGAGCGCGCCGCCGAAGCGGGCCGAATCCATCGGCTTGCCGCTGAAAGCTAGCTGGTGGCGATCAATGCACTCGGCCGCGCCCAGGTCGCGCAGGAAATCGAAATGCGCGGCCTTGCCGCTGATCGCATGCACGGCATAGCCGGCACGCGTAAAGATGTCGATGGCCAGCATGCCCACGCCGCCGCTGGCGCCGGTGACGGCGAGCGGGCCGAGCGCCGGCGTCTGGCGGTTGTCTTCCATGCGCAGCAGGGCGAGTGCGGCCGTAAAGCCGGCCGTACCGATGATCATGCTGTCGCGCAGGCTCAAGCCCTTGGGCAGGCGAATCGTCCACGCGGAAGGCAGCCGGACGTATTCGCCATAGCCGCCGTCGCGTGTCTCGGACAGGCCGCTACCGGTGCACAGCACCGCATCGCCTTCCTTGAAGGCCGGATCGGTGGAGGCGACCACCGTGCCGGACACGTCGATGCCACCGTTGAGCGGATACTGGCGAAGTATCTTGCCTTTGCCGGTGCCCGCCAGCGCATCCTTGAAATTGATCGACGAATACGCGACCTGCACCAGCACTTCGCCGGGACTCAACGCATCGGCAGCAAGCGTCTCGATGCCGCCGCGATAGCCGGCACCGTCGTTGTGGATGCGAAAGGCGCGAAAGGCGCCGGGTGTACTCATGGCCAATCCTTAACTCTCTGCGTGCCGTGCCGGGTCAGGCTTTGACGCTGCTGCGGTCGATCCACTTGGGCGTATAAACGCCCTGATAACTGTCCAGCCAGTCGAACAGCTGCGACATGTCCTGACCGAACCATACACTTTCGCGCTGCTCGGGGCGCACGAAACGTTCGGCCACCATGTGATCCATCATGGCGCGCAGCTGTCCGTAGTAGCCGCGCACATCGAAAAAGGCGCAGGGATAGCGGTGCAGGCCCAGCTGGGCCCAGGTCAGCATCTCGAACATCTCGTCCATGGTGCCGTAGCCGCCGGGCAGGGCGACGAAGGCATCGGACAGCTCGAACATGCGCGTCTTGCGCTGGTGCATGGTGTCCACCACCTCCAGCTCGGTGAGGCCGGCATGCGCCACTTCCAGGTCCACCAGCTGGCGCGGAATGACGCCGATCACCTTGCCGCCCGCGGCCAGCACGGCATCGGCCACGGTGCCCATCAGGCCGACCTTGCCGCCGCCATAGACCAGCGCGATGCCGCGGCGGGCCATTTCGGTACCGAAGGCACGGGCCTGTTCGATGTATTCAGGGTGATTGCCGCTGCTGGAGCCGCAGTAGACGCAAAGGGCGGTAGGCATGAACGAAGACCGGAAAGGATGGTTGGAAAGTTAGTGGGAGCGGGCGAAACGAGGTGTTTCTCGTTTCTCACTTCTATTCATTCGCCCCAGAAAAGGCAACGGCCCGCTCGTGTTTCCACGAGCGAGCCGTACTGGCCTGGTGTGGCCAACGGGCTTAGTTGCCCTTGTGGATGGCGCGCTTGTCGACCGACAGGGCGGCTTCGTGCACGGCTTCGGACAGCGTCGGATGCGCGTGGACGATGCGTGCCAGGTCTTCGGAGGAGCCCTTGAACTCCATCGCGACCACGCACTCGGCGATCAGCTCGGACACGCCGGGGCCGACCATGTGCACGCCCAGGATGCGGTCGGTTTCCGCATGGGCGAGCATCTTCACCTGGCCGATGGCCTCGTTCATGGCCACGGCGCGGCCGATGGCGGCGAACGGGAAGGTGCCCACCTTGTACGGGATGCCTTCGTCCTTCAGCTGCTTCTCGGTCTTGCCGGCCCAGGCGATTTCCGGCTCGGTGTAGATCACCCACGGCACGGTGTCGAGGTTGATGTGGCCGGCCTTGCCGGCAATCCACTCGGCCACCGCCACGCCTTCCTCGGAACCCTTATGCGCGAGCATCGGGCCGCGCACGGCGTCGCCAATGGCCCACACGCCGTTCACGCCGGTGTGGTTGTGCTCGTCGACCACGATGCGGCCGCGCTCGTCCAGCTTCACGCCGGTGTCGGCGGCCAGCAGGCCGTCGGTGTAGGCGCGGCGGCCCACGGCCACCAGCAGCTTGTCGACGGTGAGCTCGTGCGCGCCGTCCTTGTCTTCATAGGTCAACGCAACTTCGTTGCCCTTGATCTCGGCCTTGGTGAGCTTGGCGCCGAGCTTGATGTTCAGGCCGAGCTTGCCGAATTCCTTGAAGGCGATCTTGGCGATGTCCGCATCGGCCACGCTGAGGAAGTCCGGCAGCGCTTCGAGCACGGTCACGTCCGAACCCAGGCGCTTCCACACGCTGCCCAGCTCCAGGCCGATCACGCCGGCGCCGATCACGCCCAGGCGCTTCGGCACTTCGGTGAAGTCGAGCGCGCCGGCGTTGTCGACGATGAACTTGTTGTCGAACTTGGCGAACGGCAGCTCGATCGGCACCGAGCCCGAAGCGAGGATCACGTTGGTGGCGCTGATGGTCTGCTTGGCGCCATCGTTGCCGGTGATTTCCACTTCGTTGTTCTTGAGCAGCTTGCCCTTGCCGAAGAACGGCGTGACCTTGTTGGCCTTGAACAGCTGGCCGATGCCGCCGGTGAACTGCTTGACGATCTTGTCCTTGCGGCCGATGAAGGTGCCCAGGTCGACCTTGGCGCCTTCCACCGTGATGCCGTGCACCGGCAGGTTGTGCGCGATGTTGTAGAACTGCTTGGACGAATCGAGCAGCGCCTTGGACGGAATGCAGCCCACGTTGAGGCAGGTGCCGCCGAGGGCCTGCTTGCCATCCTTGCCCACGAAGGCGTCCACGCAGGCGGTCTTCAGGCCCAGCTGCGCGGCGCGGATCGCGGCCACATAGCCGGCCGGGCCGGCGCCGATGACGATGACGTCGAATTTTTCGCTCATGATGTTTCCTAGCTGTGTGACGCGCCGGGGAGCGCGGCACTTATGAAGCGGGAGATATGTGCGGCGAGCGTGGATTCAATGCCACTGCTCGCCGCCAGAGCTTCGTTACCTGGTTGCACGGATCGCCGAGACGATCCGTGCGCGATCAGATGCCGAGCAACATGCGCTGCGGATTCTCGAGCTGGTTCTTGATATCGACCAGGAACAGCACTGCGTCCTTGCCATCGATGATGCGATGGTCGTAGGAGAGCGCCAGGTACATCATCGGGGCGGCGATCACCTGGCCGTTCTCGACGATGGCGCGCTCCTTGATGGCGTGCATGCCCAGGATGGCGCTCTGCGGCGGGTTCACGATCGGGGTCGACAGCAGCGAACCGAAGGTGCCGCCGTTGGTGATGGTGAAGGTGCCGCCCTGCAGGTCGTCCAGGCCCAGCTTGCCGTCACGCGCCTTCTTGGCGTAATCGACGATGCCGCGCTCGACGTCGGCAAAGCTCATGTCCTGCACGTCGCGCAGCACCGGCGTCACCAGACCCTTGTCGGTGGACACGGCGATCGAGATGTCCTGGTAGCCGTGATAGACGATGTCGTTGCCGTCGACCGAGGCGTTGACCAGCGGATGACGCTTCAGCGCTTCGGCAGCGGCCTTCACGAAGAAGCTCATGAAGCCGAGCTTGACGCCGTTGGCCTTCTCGAACGACTCGCCCAGCGCCTTGCGCATCTTCACCACCTCGGCCAGGTTCACTTCGTTGAACGAGGTGAGCATGGCGATGGAGTTCTTCGACTGCATCAGGCGCTCGGCGATGCGGGCGCGCATGCGGGTCATCGGCACGCGCTCTTCCGGACGCGAACCCGGGGTCGGCTTGGCGGCCGGAGCGGCAGCGGCCGGAGCGGCGCCACCCTTGCCGACGTTGAGCAGGTCTTCCTTGGTCACGCGACCGTCGCGGCCGGTGCCGGCGACCTTGGAGGCGTCGATGTTCTGTTCGGTGGCCACGCGCAGGCCGGCCGGGGAGAGGTCGGCGTTGCCGGCGGCAGCAGCCTTCGGAGCGGCCGGCGCGGCGGCAGGGGCAGCGGCGGCGGGAGCGGCAGCTGCCGGAGCCGGCGCAGCAGCGGCAGCGCCTTCCTCGATCACCGCAATCACCTGCTGGCTGGTCACCGTGTCGCCGGACTGGAACTTGGTTTCCTTCAGCACGCCATCGACCGGCGAGGGCACTTCGAGCACCACCTTGTCGGTTTCGAGGTCGACCAGGTTTTCGTCGCGCTTGACCGCTTCGCCGGCCTTCTTGTGCCAGGTCGCGATGGTGGCGTCGGAGACGGACTCGGGCAGGACGGGAACTTTGACTTCGATAGACATGTGGATTCCTTGAGTGAATGCGTTCATCCCTGAACGCTAAGGTCAAAAAGCGGCTTTCCATAGCCGCACTTCTCAATTGGGTGCGCTCATCCCTGAACGCTAAAAAGTGGAAAAGCGGCCATCCGTGGCCGCACTTTTCAGGATTTTATTCTGCGGAATGGTCAGTGCCGACCGGCGTAACCAAGGCCTGCTCAACCAGCGCGGCCTGCTCGGCAACGTGCGTGCTGAGATGGCCGGCCGCCGGTGCCGGCGAACGGGCGCGACCCGCATACGACAGGCTCTGCTTGCTGTTGACGCAAGCCTGCAGGTGATGGCGGATCTGGAACCAGGCGCCCTGGTTCATCGGCTCTTCCTGGCACCACACCACTTCCTTGGCGGACGCGTACTTCTCCAGCTCGGCGGTGACCTGCGGACGCGGGAACGGATAGAGCTGTTCCACGCGCACGATGGCGACGTCGGTCTGGCCGCGCTTCTCGGCGTCTTCCAGCAGGTCGTAGTAGACCTTGCCCGAGCACAGCACCACGCGCTTGACCTTCTTGGCGGCCAGCTCGCGATGCTCCGGGATCACCAGCTGGAAGCTGCCGGTAGCCAGCTCGTCCAGCGAGGACACGGCCAGCTTGTGGCGCAGCAGCGACTTGGGCGTCATCACGATCAGCGGCTTGCGCACCGGGCGCACCATCTGGCGGCGGATCATGTGGAACGCCTGGGCCGGCGTGGTGGGCACGCAGACCTGCATGTTCTCCATCGCGCACAGCTGCAGGAAGCGCTCGAGGCGGGCGGAGGAGTGCTCCGGACCCTGGCCTTCGTAGCCGTGCGGCAGGAACAGCGCGAGGCCGCACAGGCGGTTCCACTTCGATTCGCCCGAGCTGATGAACTGGTCGATGACGACCTGCGCACCGTTGGCGAAATCGCCGAACTGGCCTTCCCAGATGTGGAGGGTGTACGGATCGGTGGTGGCGCTGCCGTACTCGAACGCCATCACTGCTTCTTCGCTGAGCAGCGAGTCGATCACTTCGACGTCGGCGCCCGAACGCACATCGGCCAGCGGCAGGTAGGTGTAACCGGTCTGCTGGTCGTGCAGCACCGCATGGCGATGGAAGAAGGTGCCGCGACCCACGTCCTGGCCGACCAGGCGCAGGTTGTAGTTTTCGTCGATGAGCGTGGCGTAGGCCAGGTTCTCGGCAAAGCCCCAGTCGCCAGGCTGTTCGCCCGCGGCCATCTTGGCGCGGTCGTCGTAGATCTTGGCGACGCGGGACTGCAGCGTCAGGTCCTTGGGCAACTTGAGGATCTGGTTGGCCAGTTCGACCAGACGCTGCTTCGGCACGCCGGTGGGCGTCTCGGTGGACAGCTTGCCGCCGATGAACTTGTCCCAGTCGACTTCGATGTCCTTGACCAGCGAGGTGGTCAGTTCGGTCATCGGTTCGCCGGCCTCGAGGCGGGCGCGATAGTCCTCGAACATCTTCTGGCCGTCGCCATCGGCGATCACGCCCTGCTTGACCAGCTCCTGCGCATACAGGTCGCGGGTGGTGGGGCGCTTGCGGATGATCTGGTACATCACCGGCTGGGTAGCTGCCGGTTCGTCGGCTTCGTTATGGCCGTGGCGGCGGTAGCACACCAGGTCGATCACCACGTCCTTGCGGAACTGCTTGCGGAAGTCGTAGGCGAGGCGGGTGGCCTGGATCACCGCTTCCGGGTCGTCGCCGTTCACGTGGAACACCGGCGCGTTGACCATCTTGGCCAGGTCGGTGCAGTACAGCGTGGAACGGGCGTCCTGCGGATTGGAGGTGGTGAAGCCCACCTGGTTGTTCACCACGATGTGCAGGCTGCCGCCGATCTTGAAGCCGCGGGCCTGGGACATGTTGAACAATTCCATGTTCACGCCCTGGCCGGCCAGCGCCGCATCGCCGTGCACCAGCACGGCCAGCGACTGCTTGCGCTCGGTGTCGCGGCGACGGACCTGGCGCGAGTGCACCGAGCCTGCCACCACCGGGTTGACGATTTCCAGGTGCGACGGGTTGAACGCCAGCGCCACGTGGGTGCCGCCGTTCGGCGTCTTGACGTCGGCGGAGAAGCCCATGTGGTACTTCACGTCGCCCGAGTGGGCCGGATCGTCCGGGTGATCCCACTTGCCTTCGAATTCGTTGAACAGCGTGCGCGGCGGCTTGCCCAGGATGTTGACCAGCATGTTGAGGCGGCCGCGATGGGCCATGCCGATCACCACTTCCTTGATACCGTTGTCGCCCGCGGCGCGGACCACGTCGTCGACCATCGGGATCAGGCTGTCGCCGCCTTCCAGCGAGAAGCGCTTCTGGCCGACGTACTTGGTGTGCAGGTAACGCTCGAGGCCTTCGGCCGCGGTGAGCCCGGCCAGCACGCGCTTCTTGCCTGTGGCGTCAAGGCCGGCGGTGCCGCTGGCCTGCTCCAGGCGGGTGTAGAGCCAGTTGCGCTGCTCATGGTTGCTGATGTGCATGAACTCGACGCCGAGGGTGTTGGTGTACACCTTCTTCAGCCGGGCAATCAGCTCGCGCAGCTTCAGGCGCTGGCCACCGCCGGCAAAGTTGCCGCAGTCGAACTCGGTATCCAGGTCGGCGTCGGACAGGCCGTGGAACGAGGGTTCCAGGTCCGGCGCCGGCAGCTTCTCGGCCAGGCCGAGCGGGTCGAGGTTGGAGGCCAGGTGGCCGCGCGAACGGTAGGCGGTGAGGATGCGCAAGACGCCGGCCTGCTTGCGGGCGTGGGCGTCGTCGACGGGGCCGGCGGCTGCCGCAACGCCGTTGCGGCGCTGCTTTTGCGCGGCCTCTATACGCGCAATGGCCGCAGAGTGGGAAACGTCCCCTGACTCGCGGCCTTTGAAAGTCTCGAAGTATTTGCTCCAGGTAGCGTCGACCGACGAGGGGTCTGCCAACCACGATTCATAGAGCTGTTCAACATAATCGGCGTTACCGCCGGCGAGTTGGGAGGATTCGAAAAACTCGCGGATCAGATTAGTGCTCACGTCACCACCGGTGAGAAGGGAAGCATGCAGCCGCTCCGGCCGGGGTTGGCCGGATGGCTGGGAAAAATCCCGTTAATTATAGCCTTGGGGTGCTGCGACGCGGCAACCCAAAACACCGACCTTAGATGGGGTCGATGGACGATATTTCGAGTTTGCGGGTACCGACCATCGTCGTAGAGCGCGGATTTGTGAGGGAACGAGGTGTTTTGCGTCGGTGCGACGGAGGCGCTCGCTTCCTGGGGCGCTGTTCAGGTAACGGCTAAAGATCGAGCGGCAACCAGGTGCTGGCGCGAGCCGAACGCTCCCACACCTCATTGAAGTGCTGCATCAGCGGCGCCTGGGCGGCGCGATCGGCCAGTGCCGCCCGGCCGTCGGCGCGGCGCGCGTCGGGCTGAAACAGGTAGCCGCCCTGATCGGTGAGCAGATAGGACGAGGCATAGGCCAGATCCACTTCTTCCAGCGGCGTGCGCACTAGCACCACGCTGGACAGGCGCTGCGCCAGGGCGACCAGCCGGTGCTGGTCGCGCAGCGCATCGTCGGCCGCGTGCACGATCAGGCGGATTTCGGCGCCGCGCCCCGAGGTGGCGAGTCGCCGGAGCTCAGCCAGTTCCGCGATGCCGCCGTAGACATCGGCGGGCAGCGACGGCTGGTAGATGGCGATGCGTCGCCGCGCCTCGGTCAGCAGGCGGAGACGGGCGGCGGCCACTTCGCTGCGATCGCGCGCAGGCAGGCCCGGCGTGGCCGGATCCTCGCCTGCGTTCGGTGCACCGTCGTGGACCTCCCGTTCGCTCATCGGCGGCGCGGCTTGCGGGCGACCAGGTGGCCGTCGTTGACCAGCGCCAGCAGCAAGCCGAGTTCGGCGGCCGGCACCGACTTGCCTGGAATGATCTCGCGCGTGGCGCAGAGGCGTTCGGCCAGCTCCACTGTCGTGGGGTAGGGCTGTCCGTTGACGAACAGGGTGGCGCCTCGCTTGGCGCGGGCCCAGGCCATGCGCGCCCAGGGATGGCGAAGCAGCGCGGCACCGCCGTCGAGTTGCTTGCCCAGCGCGGCTTCGGTCAGTTCCTTTTCCGGTGGCACCGGTTGCTGGGCGCTGCGGTAGCGGGTGATGAAGCGGCCGAACCAGTCGGTGAGCGTGGCTTCGTCCAGTGCCGCGGCAAAGGGCAGGGCCTGTTTCAGGCGTGCCAGCGCCGCGCGGTCGATTTCGCCGGCCGACTTGGCCGGGGCGAGGTCGGGATCGGTATAGCGCAGCTCGTCGGGCAGGCGTTCGGCCAGGTAATCGGCGAGGTCACCGGTCAGCTCGGCCTGGGACGGCGCCCGCATGCCGACCGAGATGGTCAGGCACGGCCCGCCGAATGCGATGCCGTCGTGCGGCACGCCGGGCGGCAGATACAACATGTCGCCCGGTTCGAGCAGCCACTCGTAGTCCGGCTCGAAGACCTGGAGCTGCTTGAGCTCCACGTCCGGGCGGAAATTCTTGGGAGCGTCGGGGTTGGTGTCGATGGCCCAATGACGCTGGCCCAGGCCCTGCAACAGGAACACGTCGTACTGATCCACGTGCGCGCCCACGCCGCCGCCGGGTTCGGCATAGGAAATCATGATGTCGTCCAGGCGCCAGCTGGGCAGGAAGCGGAAGTCTTCCAGCAGCGCGGCCACGTCGGCATCCCACTTGTCCACGTCCTGCACCAGCAGGGTCCAGTTCTTGTCGGGGGTGCTGGCGAAGTCCTTTTCGGTCAGCGGACCGGACTTCACTTTCCAGCGGTCGCGGGCTTCGTCATGGATGATCAGGCGCGACAGCGCGGTTTCCTCCATCGCCAGGCCGGCCAGGTCGTTCGGCTCGATCGGCGAGACGAAGTCCGGGAAGGCCTGGCGGATCAGCAGCGGCCGCTTCTGCCAGTAATCGCGCAGGAACTGGGCGGGACTCATGCCCAGCGGCTGCTTGGCGCTGCCACGGACTTCGATGGGGAGGGAAGAGGTCTTGGTCATCCGCCCATTCTAAGCGAAGCCGATGACGGCGCCGTTGATCGCCGTCAGTAGGGCGCACCCGGGCTCTCGGGGGCGTCCATCCCGATGTCCGGGGCGGCGCCGTCGCAAGGAGAAATAAGCCCGTGGACATATGGTTATGCCAACACATCCTTTCCCATGACCTGAGCGGATGACTACTTTGGCTATCCAGATGTCTGGACGTCCAAAGGTGGACAGTGAACGCGGTCGTGGCAACGCAAACCGGACTGGCTTCCCTCGAGGGCGATAAGCTCTCCTCGCTGGAGCGGCTGGCCGACGGACTCGGCCCCGCCGAGCTCTACTGGATCGCCGCCTGGAGCGCGGCACGTGCCGACCAGCTGCAGCGCGGCACCGTTCCCGCGGCGACCGCCAAAGCGATCGGCGACCGGCTCACCATCCTCTACGGCAGCCAGACGGGACAGGCCAAGCGCATCGCCACGCAACTGAGCGCGCGTGCCGAAGCTGCCGGACTCGCCGTTCGACTGGTACGCGCCGACAGCTATCCCCAGCGGGATCTGGCCAAGGAAACCCACCTGGTGGTGGTGATCAGCACCCAGGGCGATGCCGAGCCGCCCGATGACGCACGCGGCCTGGTGGAGTTCATCCTGGGCAAGCGCGCGCCCCGTTTGCCGGGCCTGCGTTATGCGGTGCTGGGACTGGGCGATTCCAGCTATCCGGAGTTCTGTGCGATCGGCCGCCAGCTCGATGCACGCTTCGCCGAGCTCGGCGGCTCGCGGCTCGCCCCGTTGGGCGAGGCGGACGTGGATGTCGACGCCGTGGCGACGCCATGGACGGAACGCGCGTTCGAGCAGGCCAGACAGGCGCTGGGCACCACCCAGCCCGCACCACGCGTAACCACGCTGCAGCCGGTGCCCTCGCGCGTCACGCATCAACGGGACCGTCCGTTTGCGGCAGCGGTGCTGGACAACCAATCGATCGTGGCGCGCGATGCCGGTCGCGACGTGCGCCACCTGGAGCTGTCGCTGGAAGGTTCCGGCCTGCGCTATGAACCGGGTGATGCCGTGGGCGTGTGGCCACAGAACCCGGCCGCGCTGGTCGATCAATGGCTGGACCTGCTCAAGCTCGACGGCGAACAGGTCGTGTATCACGACGGCAAGGAATGGCCGTTGCGTCGCTGGCTGACCCACGAGCGTGAACTCACCCGGCTGAGCCGGCCGTTGATCGCCGCCGTGGCGGACGCGAGCGGCGACCAGGAACTCGCTGGTGTACTTCGTCCGGATCAATCCTCGCGCCTGACAGCACTGCTGGCGGACCTGCAACCCATCGATCTGTGGCGCCGTCATCCCGCCGCGTGGTCGGCGGACGAACTGGTCGCCGCACTGCGGCCGCAGACGCCACGGCTGTATTCGATCGCCTCCAGCCAGAAAGCGGTGGGCGACGAAGTGCACCTGACGGTGGCCGTGATCGATTATCTCGCGCACGGCCAACGTCACTGGGGCGCGGCGTCCTCGTTCCTTGCCGCATCGACGGACGAGCATCGCCTGCCGGTCTTCATCGAAGAAAACGAACGCTTCCGCTTGCCCAAGGACGACAGCCGCGACGTGATCATGATCGGGCCGGGCACGGGCGTGGCGCCGTTCCGCGCGTTCGTGCAGGAGCGCCGCGAAACGGCGGCGCGCGGACGCCACTGGCTGTTCTTCGGCAACCGCCATTTCAGCAGCGATTTCCTTTATCAGATCGAATGGCAGGCCGCGTTGCGCGACGGTTCGCTGGATCGGCTGGAGCTGGCGTTCTCGCGCGACGGCGAGGCCAAGGTCTATGTGCAGCAACGCATCCGAGAGCAGGCACGCGATCTCTACGCGTGGCTGCAGGAAGGTGCGCATCTGTATGTATGCGGCGACGCCAACCATATGGCCAAGGACGTGCATGCCGCCCTGATCGAGGTGGCCGTGACGCAGGGCGGCCAGTCGCACGAACAGGCCCGGGAATGGTTGTCCGGTCTTCTCCAGCAGGGCCGCTACGCCCGCGACGTGTACTGACATGAGCCCACCACTTTCCGACTTCGAGCGCATCAAGGCCGCCAGCCGGCAACTGCGCGGCACCATCGCCGAGGGCCTGCGCGATCCGGTGACCAACGCGATCAGCGACGACGACAACAAGCTGCTGAAATTCCACGGCAGCTACCAGCAGGACGATCGCGACTTGCGCGAGGAACGGCGCCGGCAGAAACTGGAGCCCGCGTATTCCTTCATGTTGCGCGCACGCCTGCCTTCCGGCGTGGTGACGCCAACGCAGTGGCTGGTGTTCGACAGCATTGCGCGCGACCATGCCAATGGCAGCCTGCGCATTACCACCCGCCAGACCTTCCAGTGGCACGGCATCATCAAGCGCAGGCTCAAGCCCACCATTGCCGCCATCCACGACGCGCTCGCCACCACCATCGCCTCGTGTGGCGATGTGGTGCGCAACGTGGTGAGCACGGCCAATCCGGTCGAATCGAGCGCGCATGCACTGGCCTACGAGTGGGCCACGCGGCTTTCGGAAGAACTGGCGCCGCGCACGCGCGCCTATCACGAGATCTGGCTCGACGGCGACGCGCTGGTCGGCGAACCCAAGGACGAGGAACCGCTGTACGGCCGCACCTATCTGCCGCGCAAGTTCAAGATCGGCCTGGCCATCCCTCCGCTCAACGACGTGGACGTGTTCGCCCAGGATCTCGGCCTCATCGCCATCGTCGAACAGGGTGAGCTGAAAGGCTTCAACGTCGCCATCGGCGGCGGCATGGGGGCGACGCACGGCGACCCAAGCACGTATCCGCGACTGGCCAGCGTGATCGGCTTCGTGACGCCGGAGCGGCTGCTCGCCGTGTCCGAAGCCATCGTGGCGGTGCAGCGCGACTGGGGCAATCGCAGCGAGCGCAAGCACGCGCGCCTGAAGTACACCATCGACCATCGCGGGCTGGATGCTTTCAAGGCCGAGCTGGAGCAACGCCTGGGTTTCGCGCTGGAGGGCGAGCGCGCCTATCGCTTCGAGCACAACGGCGATCGCTACGGTTGGATCGAAGGCGAGGACGGGCGCTGGCACCTCACGCTGCAGATCGAATCGGGCCGTCTGGCCGATGTGGGCGAGCGGCGCTGGCTTACTGGTCTGCGCGAGCTGGCCAGGATCCACGAGGGCGACTTCCGCCTCACCTGCAACCAGAACGTGATCGTCGCCAACGTGGGTGCTGGCCAGCGCGCGCGCATCGATGCCATCGTGGCCGCGCACGGGCTGGATGGCTATCGCACCGATAGCGGTATCCGGCGTCACGCCGTGGCCTGCGTGGCTTTGCCTACGTGCGGCCTGGCGATGGCGGAAAGCGAACGCTATCTGCCGGATCTGTTGCCTCGCCTGGAGACGCTGCTCGATGTGCATGGATTGCGCGAGGCGCCGATTCTGCTACGCCTTTCCGGTTGCCCCAACGGTTGCTCGCGCCCGTACCTGGGTGAGATCGCGCTGGTCGGCCGTGGCCCCGGCCGTTACGACTTGCGCCTGGGTGCGGATTTCCGCGGCCAGCGGCTCAATCAGCTGTATCGGGAGAACGTGGACGAACCGGCCATCCTCGATGCGCTGTCGCCGCTGTTTGCCCGTTATGCAGCGGAGCGCGTGATCGACGAAGGCTTCGGCGATTTCCTCCTGCGCACCGGCGTGATCGAAGCAGACACGCGGCGGATTCCCGCCGAGGTCGTGGCATGAAGCTGGCGCTGCTCGAGGATGCGCAGCACGACCCTCGGGCGCTGGATGAGTTGAACCGATGGCTGAGTCAGCTGGACGCGGAGCAACGCGTGATATGGGCGCTCGCCTATGCGCCGGGCACACACGTGCTGTCTTCCAGCTTCGGTGCGCAGGCGGCGGTGTCGCTGCATCTGTTGACGCGGCAACGGCCGGATCTTCCGGTGGTGCTGGTCGACACCGGCTATCTGTTCCCCGAGACCTATCGCTTCGTCGAGGAACTGCGTGACCGCCTCGCGTTGAATGTGCGCATTTACAGCGCGCACGAAAGCGCCGCCTGGCTGGAGGCAAGGGAAGGCCGCCTGTGGGAACAGGGCGTGGCGGGCATCGATCGCTACAACCAGCTGCGCAAGGTCGAGCCGATGCGGCGCGCGTTGGCGGAGCTTGGCGCGGGCTCCTGGTTTGCCGGCTTGCGCCGCAGCCAGGCGCGCACGCGCGCGGCCATTGAGTTTGCCGAGCGTCGTGATGGTCGCTGGAAATTCCATCCGATCGCGGACTGGACCGACCGCGACGTCGGTTTGTATCTGCACAAGCACGGCTTGCCGTACCACCCGCTGTGGGACCAGGGTTACATCTCCATCGGCGACGTGCACACCACGCATCGCTGGGAACCCGGCACGGATGCCGATGCCACCCGATTCTTTGGCTTGAAGCGCGAATGCGGGCTTCACGGCCTGGCTTGACCGAATACTCCAAGAACCATCCCGGCTCACGCCGGCCACCGCCCCGAAAAGAAGAATCACGCCATGAGCCCCAGTGCCCTTGCGCAGACTGCTGCTGCGCTTTCCGACGATGCATCGCCGTCGCTGATTCCACCGCACGGCGGCGTGCTGAAAGAGTTGTACCTGCCGGCCGATGAGGCCGCCCTTCTCAAGCAACGTAGCGCGGGCCTGCCCGGTATCGACCTGGACACCCGTCAGTTGTGCGATCTGGAACTGCTGCTCAATGGCGCGTTCTCTCCGCTGGAAGGGTTCCTGTCGCAGCGCGATTATGACCGCGTGGTCGCCGAATACCGACTGGCGGACGGCACGCTATGGCCGATACCGATCACGCTGGATGTCAGCGAGGCCTTCGCTGAACGGCTGGTGGTCGGCAGCGAGGTCGCACTGCGCGACGTGCAGGGCGTGCCGATCGCGGTGCTGGAAGTGGACGACATCTACCGCCCGGATCGTGAGCACGAAGCACAACAGGTCTTCGGCACGACGGACCGCGCGCATCCCGGTGTGGCCGAGCTGCTGGATCGCTATCGGCCGGTCAACCTCGGCGGGCGCGTGCGTGGCATCCAGCCGCCGTCGCACTACGACTTCACCACGCTGCGCGATACGCCGCGTGGCCTGCGCGAGTGGTTCGTGTCGCAGGGCTGGCATCGGATCGTCGCGTTCCAGACGCGCAATCCGATGCATCGCGCGCATCGCGAGTTGACCTTGCGCGCCGCGCAGCAGGTGGGCGCGAAATTGCTGCTGCAACCGTCGGTGGGTCGTACCAAGCCGGGCGACATCGACCACTACACTCGCGTGCGTTGCTATCAGGCATTGTTGCCGCAGTACCCGGCCAACAGTGCGCGTTTGTCGCTGCTGCCGCTGGCCATGCGCATGGGTGGACCGCGCGAGGCGCTGTGGCACGCGATCATCCGCAAGAACTTCGGCGCGAGTCACTTCATCGTGGGGCGCGATCATGCCGGCCCCGGCAACGACTCCAGCGGCAAGCCGTTCTACGGTCCGTTCGATGCGCAGCATCTGCTGGAGCGCCATCAGGACGAACTGGGCATCCGCATCGTGCCGTTCCCGGCCATGGTGTATGCGGCCAACCGCGACGCTTATCTTCCGTCGAACGAGATAGAGCCCAGCGACGAAGTGCGCGACATTTCGGGAACGCAGTTGCGTCGCCACCTGCAGGAAGGCAGCGAGATTCCCTCGTGGTTCTCCTTTCCGGAGGTGGAGAAGATCCTGCGTGAGAGGCATCCAGCGCAGGCTGCACGCGGTTTCGCCTTGTTCTTCACCGGTCTCTCCGGGGCGGGAAAGTCGACCATCGCGCAGGCTGTGGTCGCGCAGTTGCTGGAGCGCAGCAGCCGGGCGGTGACGGTGCTGGATGGCGATGAGGTGCGCAAGCACTTGTCGCGCGGTCTTGGTTTTTCGCGCGAGGATCGCGATGCGAACGTCACTCGTATCGGCTATGTGGCCAGTGAGATCGCCCGCCACGGTGGCGTGGCTGTTTGCGCGCCGATTGCGCCTTATGCGAATGCGCGTGCGGAGGCGCGGTCATTGGTGGAGGCGCATGGGGATTTCATCGAGATCCATGTGGCGACGGCGCTGGAGGTTTGCGAGGCGCGGGATCGCAAGGGGTTGTATGCGCAGGCGCGCGCGGGGGCGATTGCGCATTTCACGGGGATCAGTGATCCGTATGAGGAGCCGGTGCAGCCGGAGTTGCGGATCGATGGGAATGGAGGGGATCCGTTGGTGTTGGCGCGGCAGGTTGTTTCGTTGCTTGAGCAGCGAGGGTTGTTGCGCGGGTGAGTTTTGCTCGTCGTACCGGCGCAGGCCGGGGCGGTGACTTTCGGCTCGGTTGTCGCGATACGGCGACCTGGCTCGCCTGCCGCGGGCTTCCGTCCTCCTGCCGGAGGCCGGGTCACTTTCTCTTGCTTGCCCAAGAGAAAGTAACGGCGGTGTCAATCTAGAAGTGCATCATCGATCGCTTGGGCGAGATCATCGCGCCCCAGCGCACGCATGAACATCTCCGCCGGACAGTGGTAGTCGAGGGTGGCCCGCGGTCGCAGATTCATCTCCCGCGCAATCGCATCGAGTTTGCGTTGGCTATGCACCGACAGGTCGGTGCCTTTGGGGAGGTACTGACGCAGCAAACCGTTGGTGTTCTCGCAGATGCCGCGCTGCCAGGGACTGTGTGGATCGGCGAAGTAAATCGCCAGCCCCGTGCGTTTGGAGAGGGTCTTGTACAGCGCCATCTCCTTGCCCTGGTCATAGGTCAGCGTTTGGCGCAGCGTCGCCGGTAACGGACCGAACGCCCGGCTGAAGCCCTTGAGCGCATCCTCGGCCGCGCACCCTTCCATCTTCACCAGTTTCAGGAACAACGTGCGCCGATCCACCAGTACGCCCACCGACGACTGATTGCGCGCGCCTTTGAGGAAGTCGCCTTCCCAATGGCCCGGCAACAAGCGTTCATTGGCCTCCGGCGGGCGATCATGAATACTCGGCAGATCGTGCATGCGGCCACGCCGATTGGCGCCTTGGCCGCGTGGGCGACGCGCGCACTTGTGCTGGCGCAACAGCGCCACCAGCCCTCGCCGCAGTTCGCCGCGCGGAGCGGCATAGATCGCGGTGTAAATCGTCTCGTGGGACACGTGCTTGGCCGGTTCCTCAGGATGCTGTCGGCGCAGTGTGCGACTGACCTCTTGCGGTGACCAGCGCCGGGCCAACAAATGGCGCACCAGACGCCACAAGGCGCTCTCACGATGCAATTTACGCGGCCGGCGTGCCTGATGGGCCAAGCGTCGGGCCCGATGGCCGGCACGACAAGCGTCATAGCCGAGCGTCGGGCGCCCCAGACGAGGGCTGCCCGACGGCTCGCGGTGCCCGTTACGCGCCAGCTCCCGTGAGATCGTGCTGGGCGACCGGCCTAGCAGTATCGCCAGCTGCCGGGCGCTGTCCCCGCGTGCCTTGCCCACCATGATCGCGCCTCGCTCTTCGGCGCTTAGATGGTTGTAGTGCTGACCCATGCATCACCTCCAAAGGGCGTTGCACTTGATATTAGAGACCGCCAACCAAAGAGAAGGGCCCCCCGGATGACGCGCCTTCCGGGCCTGCGGCCCTCCAGGTGCGCGGGTGGGCTCCGGGGTTTTTCGACAGGGCATCCTGCCCTGGCGAAAAACTGGCCCGCATCCCTGCGGGCCACCCTTCGGGCTTTCCTCCACCCACCCGCCGCGTCATACGGGGACCCCAAGGGCCAAGAGCCGGAGCTAGGAGCCAGAGCTAGGAGCCAGAGCTAGGAGCCAGAGCTAGGAGCCAGAGCTAGGAGCCAGAGCTAGGAGCCAGGGGCTAGGGGCCAGAGCTGCAGGGCTACTGTGGGAGCGCACCCTGTGCGCGACAAACCTACGGAGCGATACATCCCGGCGTGGCTGTCGCGCACAGGGTGCGCTCCCACAGAAAACGTGCACATTGCTACACGGGCATGAGGGCCAAGGTCTTACTGCGCCTCGACCACCGGCTCCGCCAATTTCGCCGGCACGCGCCGGTCTCGCCAATGCGGCACACCTGGCCACTGCGACGTTCCCGTTCCTCCGGAAGCCAGCGCACGACTAACCGCCCGCCGTTCCAGATGCGGTGCAAACACGCCGATGAAATCCAGCGCGTACTCGCGCAGCACGCTTTCCCGCCGCAACACGATCCAGGTCGTGCAGGAGGCAAACAAATTGTCGGCGCCCAGTTCGCGCAGGTCGGTGTCGTGCTCGGGCTGATAAGCCATCTCGGCCAACACACCGATGCCCAGGCCTTCGCGCACGTACGTCTTGATCAAATCGGCGTCGCTCGCCGTCATCACGATCTGCGGATCGAGCCCGGCGCTCTGGAATGCGCGAATCAGCGAAGACTCCGGCTTCAACGAGGAGTCGTAGCTGATGATCGGATGGGCGGCGAGCTGTTCCAGCGTCGGCGCCTGCTTCTGCCGCGCGAGCGGGTGGCTCTTTGGCACCACGATGCTGCGGTTCCAGCGGTAGGCGGGCAGGGCGATGCCGTTTGGCGGCGGGGCACCGGCGGCGCTGCTGACGATGGCGAGATCGACCTGGCCGCCATCGAGCAACGAGATCACATCCGAATCGCTGACCGGCTGGAGATGCACGCTGACTTGCGGGTAGCTGCGGCTCAATACCGCCACGGCCGAGGGCAGCGCGAAACGCGCCTGCGTGTGGGTGGTGGCGATGCGCAGCGTGCCGCGCGATTCGTTGCGCAGGTTGGCCGCGATGGAACGGATGTTGGCCGCTTCGGCGAGGATGGTGCGTGCACGCTCGAGCACGTGCGTGCCGGCATGCGTGATGGCATGCAGGCTGCGTCCCTTGCGATGGAACAGCTGGAAGCCGAGTTCGTCTTCGAGCTGGCGCAGCAGTTTGCTCAGGCCCGGTTGCGTGGCGTGCACGCGCTCGGCGGCGAGTGTGATGTTCAGGCCGGCATCAGCGATGGCGACGAGGTAGCGAAGTTGGGTCAGCGTCATGGCTTGGGTTCCACAGGCAATCGAGAGAGAAGGGACTCGGTATCGCGCTGCGGATACATCGCGCGTGCTTGTCCGCCGGACCGTTGCGTTTGCAACAGGTCGGGGCGAGTGCCAGCGAATGGCGATGACGGTCCATGAATTACCGTAACAGGGAGATTGCAATTAGACGTCTATACAGCGGTTGTTGCGTTGCGTCAATACTTCGTCGTGCCGGTGGATCCGCTCGCCTTATAACGGCGGGGCATGTCTGGGGCCGCAGAAATCATTTGTGCGGCCAGGAATGCGTGCCTAGCGTGGGAGGCCTATCGCTGCATCTCACGGAGCATGAGGTTCGATGAAGCTCTACCCCCTGTTCGCCGATCTGTCCGGCCGCCCAGTGTTGGTGGTGGGCGGCGGTGTAGTGGGAGAGCGCAAGGCTGCGGCACTGCTGGAGGCCGGGGCGCAAGTTATCGTGGGCGCACCCGGGCTCACCCCTGCGCTGTGCACCTGGGTGCAGGGTGGGCGCGTGCAATGGCTGCGCGGCACCTTCGAGGAAAAGTGGCTCGATGGCGTGTGGCTGGTGATCGCGGCCACTTCCGATACCGGACTTCATCGCCAGATCGCCACGCTCGCCGAGGCGCGGCGTGTTTTCGTGAATGTCGTGGACGACGCGGAAGCGTCGAGTTTCCACGTGCCGGCGGTGATCGACCGTTCGCCCGTTACCATCGCGATTTCCAGCGGCGGCCACGCACCGATGCTGGCGCGATTGCTGCGCGAGCGGCTGGAAGTGGCGATTGATCCGGTCATCGGTTCCGTGGCCAGCTTGCTTGCGCAGATGCGCCAACGCATTCGTGCGCACCTGCCGGACGTCTCGCTGCGGCGACGCTTCTACGAGCGATTGCTGCATGGCCCGGTGCAAAGCCTGTTGCGCCGGGGGCAGTGGGCGTTGGCCGAAGCGTCGGCCGAGCGGCTGCTGGATGCCACCGAAACCACGCCGATGGGCTCGGTCGTGTTGCTGGGTGCCGGTCCGGGCGATCCGGGCCTGCTCACCCTGCGCGGTTTGCGCGCCCTGAACGAAGCGGATGTGATTCTTCATGATCGACTGGTCAGCGTGGAAGTACTTGCCTTGGCGCGACGCGATGCCGAGCGCATCGAAGTGGCCAAGCAGGCGGGCAATCATCACACCACGCAGATGCAGATCCATGCGCTGATGCTGGAGCATGCGGCGGCGGGACGCCGCGTGGTGCGCCTGAAAGGCGGCGATCCTTTCGTGTTCGGCAGGGGCGGCGAAGAGCTCGAGTTCCTGCGCAGCCACGCCATTCCCTACGAAGTGGTACCCGGTATCACGGCCGCGCTGGCGTGTGCCGCCTATGCCGGCGTGCCGCTCACGCATCGCGACCATGCGCAGTCGGTGCGACTGGTCACCGCGCATTGCCAGCATTCCATCGATACCCTCGACTGGCCGGCGCTGGCGCAGGAACGCCAGACGCTGGCGATCTACATGGGCGTAGGTGAGCTGCGGCTTATCCAGCGCAGGCTCATCGATCACGGGCGCGCGGCCGGCACGCCGTTCGCTCTCGTGGAAAGTGGCTCAAAAGTGGAACAACGCGTGGTGGCCGGCACGCTCGCCGAGCTGGCAGAGCAGGCGGAGCGGCATGCCGTGCGCTCGCCGGCATTGCTGATCGTCGGCGAGGTGGCCGGCCTCGCCACGAGCTTGTGGTGGTTCGGCAGCGCTCCGCTGGGCACCACAGCCTCGAGCAGTCCGGTGCTGGCAAACGCGGCGGCGGCTTGACACAACTTTTTCTCTTGCGGGTGCACCATCGCACCCTGTGCCTTTCATCCAAGCCGAGTCCCGGAGTCCTTTCATGATCTACGACAGCATCCTCGACACCATTGGCAACACGCCGATCGTGCGTATCCATCGCCTGGCGCCGAAGCATGTGACGCTGTATGCCAAGGTCGAGGCATTCAATCCGGCCGGCTCGGTCAAGGATCGCCTCGCCTACGCCATCATCATCGACGCCGAGCAGCGGGGTGTGCTCAAGCCGGGCCAGACGGTGGTGGAAGCCACCTCGGGCAATACCGGCGTGGCCTTGGCGGCAGTGTGCGCGGCGCGCGGCTATCCGTTCGTGGCGGTGATGTCCGATTCGTTTTCAATTGAGCGCCGCAAGCTGATGCGCGCCTACGGCGCCAAAGTCGTGCTCACGCCCGCTGCGGAGCGCGGCAGCGGCATGGTGCGCCGGGCGAAGGAGCTGGCCGACAAGCACGGCTGGTTCCTGGCCAGCCAGTTCGACAACCCGGCCAATCCCGCCTATCACCGCAACACCACGGCGCCGGAAATCCTGCGCGATTTCGCCGGCAAGCGACTGGACTACTTCGTCACCGGCTGGGGCACGGGCGGCACGCTCACCGGCGTGGGCGAGGTGCTGAAGGTGGCGCGTCCGGAAGTGAAGATCGTCGCCAGCGAACCCGCGGGTGCCGCCTTGCTTTCGGGCAAGGAGTGGCAGCCGCACAAGATCCAGGGTTGGACGCCGGATTTCGTGCCGGCCGTGCTCAACCGTTCGGTGGCCGATCAGATCCTGCTGATCGACGATGTGTTGGCACGCGACACGGCACGCGATTTGGCGCAGAAGGAGGGCATCTTCGTGGGCATTTCCGCGGGTGCGACGTTGGCCGCTGCGTTGCAGGTGGCGAAGGATGCGCCGGAGGGTGCGGTGTTGTTGGCGATGTTGCCGGATACCGGTGAGCGGTATTTGTCGACGTTCTTGTTCGAGGGGGTGAATGAGGGGTCGGACGAAGTCGAGTGAGTCTTGATCTCTGCCGTGCAGACGGTGTTCGCCCGGTGTTTCGTTTAGCCCGTCATCCCGGCGCAGGCCGGAGGCGCTTTTCAACAGCCGAATGGCTGGTCATCCAGTTTCGTCAGTCTTCG
The DNA here is from genome assembly GCF_049913195.1 of Dyella kyungheensis. Classification (GTDB taxonomy): domain Bacteria; phylum Pseudomonadota; class Gammaproteobacteria; order Xanthomonadales; family Rhodanobacteraceae; genus Dyella; species Dyella kyungheensis. The sequence continues at coordinate 1,831,896 of NZ_CP183983.1, forward strand.
GTTGTCGCGTCATCGCGACCTGGATCGCCTGCCGCGGGCTTCCGTCCTCCTGCCGGAGGCCGGGTTACTTTCTCTTGCTTGCCCAAGAGAAAGTAACGGCGGTGTCAATCTAGAAGTGCATCATCGATCGCTTGGGCGAGATCATCGCGCCCCAGCGCACGCATGAACATCTCCGCCGGACAGTGGTAGTCGAGGGTGGCCCGCGGTCGCAGATTCATCTCCCGCGCAATCGCATCGAGTTTGCGTTGGCTATGCACCGACAGGTCGGTGCCTTTGGGGAGGTACTGACGCAGCAAACCGTTGGTGTTCTCGCAGATGCCGCGCTGCCAGGGACTGTGTGGATCGGCGAAGTAAATCGCCAGCCCCGTGCGTTTGGAGAGGGTCTTGTACAGCGCCATCTCCTTGCCCTGGTCATAGGTCAGCGTTTGACGCAGCGTCGCCGGTAACGGACCGAACGCCCGGCTGAAGCCCTTGAGCGCATCCTCGGCCGCGCACCCTTCCATCTTCACCAGTTTCAGGAACAACGTGCGCCGATCCACCAGTACGCCCACCGACGACTGATTGCGCGCGCCTTTGAGGAAGTCGCCTTCCCAATGGCCCGGCAACAAGCGTTCATTGGCCTCCGGCGGGCGATCATGAATACTCGGCAGATCGTGCATGCGGCCACGCCGATTGGCGCCTTGGCCGCGTGGGCGACGCGCGCACTTGTGCTGGCGCAACAGCGCCACCAGCCCTCGCCGCAGTTCGCCGCGCGGAGCGGCATAGATCGCGGTGTAAATCGTCTCGTGGGACACGTGCTTGGCCGGTTCCTCAGGATGCTGTCGGCGCAGTGTGCGGCTCACCTCTTGCGGTGACCAGCGGCGAGCCAACAGGTAGCGCACCAGACGCCACAAGGCACTCTCACGATGCAACTTACGCGGCCGACGCGCCTGATGGGCCAAGCGTCGGGCCCGATGGCCGGCACGACAAGCGTCATAGCCGAGCGTCGGGCGCCCCAGACGAGGGCTGCCCGACGGCTCGCGGTACCCGTTACGCGCCAGCTCCCGTGAGATCGTGCTGGGCGACCGGCCTAGCAGTATCGCCAGCTGCCGGGCGCTGTCCCCGCGTGCCTTGCCCACCATGATCGCGCCTCGCTCTTCGGCGCTTAGATGGTTGTAGTGCTGACCCATGCATCACCTCCAAAGGGCGTTGCACTTGATATTAGAGACCGCCAACCAAAGAGAAGGGCCCCCCGGATGACGCGCCTTCCGGGCTTCGCCCTCCAGGTGCGCGGGTGGGCTCCGGGGTTTTTCGACAGGGCATCCTGCCCTGGCGAAAAACTGGCCCGCATCCCTGCGGGCCACCCTGCGGGCTGATCCTCCACCCACCCGCCGCGTCATACGGGGACCCCAAGAGCCAAGAGCTAAAGCCAGAGCCAAGGCAAGAGCCAGAGCAAGAGCCAGAGCCAGAGCCAGAGCCAGAGCCAAGGCAAGAGCCGGAGCCAAGAGCTGTACGGCTACTGTGGGAGCGCACCTGTGCGCGACAAACCTACGGAGCGATACATCCCGGCGTGGCTGTCGCGCACAGGGTGCGCCCCCACAGGAAGGCTCGTACGTGAAAACCTGAAGGAGTGAAGCGATGCTCCGCTTTAAGTCCGTCCTCAGCGCCTTACTCGCGATGACGAACAGAAAAGCCTCAGCTCAGCGCCACCTTCCGCTGATGCATCTCCCACTCCTCAATCAACTTCCTCCCCACGCACGCCAGCGCATCAATGGCCGGCAGCAACTCACGCCCCAGCGGCGTGAGCGAGTATTCCGCCGAGGGCGGCGAGGTATCTAGCACGCGCCGTGTCACCAAGCCCCGCGTTTCCAGCTCACGCAACCGCGCACTCAGCACCCGCGCGGAAATCTTCGGCATGTCGTGGCGCAGCTCGCCGAACCGGCGGGGCTCGCCGCTCAGTTGCCAGATCACGTTCGGTGCCCAGGCGCCACGCAGCAGGCCCAGCACTTCGCTGAGCGGGCAGGTGGGTGGGGGGCAGACTTTGCTCTTGCGTAGCGGCAGGCCCATGAGGGTGTTCCTGAGAAGGGTCCGGTAACTCGGCGGTTACCGGATTTTAGAGGTTACCGGCGGTTAGGTGGTATCCAACAGTAACCATGATGGCTAGCATCGGTGGACTTCGCGAGCCCGGATCGCGTCGATTCCGCCCACCCCAATGGAGAACCACCATGAAGCTCTATTACGCCGCTGGCGCCTGCTCGCTCTCGCCGCACATCGTTGCCCTGGAAGCGGGCATTGCCGTGGAGCTGGAGAAGGTCGATACCAAGGCCAAGCGCACGGCAAGCGGCGAGGACTACTGGCAGATCAATCCGAAGGGTTACGTGCCGGCGCTGCAGCTCGACAACGGCGAGCTGCTCACTGAAGGCACGGCCATCGTGCAATACCTGGCCGACCTGAAACCCGAGAGCGGACTCGCACCCGCCAACGGCACCACCGCGCGCTACCGCTTGCAGGAAACGCTCGGCTACATCAATTCCGAGCTGCACAAGTCGTACACGCCCCTGTTCAAGCCCGACACGCCCGATGTCGTGCGTGACGAGCGCAAGGACTATCTGCGCAAGCGCTATGCCTTGCTGGACCAGCATCTGTCCAAGCATGACTGGCTGATCGGCGAGCAGTTCACCGCGGCCGATGCCTATCTCTTCACCGTGACGAACTGGGCGCAGCACGTGAGCCTGGACCTGTCGGATTTCCCGGCGATCCTCGCGTTCCAGCAGCGCGTGTCGTCGCGCCCGCAGGTGCAGTCGGCGTTGAAGGCGGAAGGATTGCTCAAGGCAGCCTGAAAAACGAAGGGCCGCGCATGTCCTGCGCGGCCCTCGTGATGCTTCGTTGAAAAGCGTTGGCGTCAGATGTCCTTGGCCAGCGGTTCGGCCAGGCCGATATAGCCGCCTGGCGTGAGGTCGAGCAGGCGCTGCTTGGCGTCCGCTGGCAACTCCAGGCCGGTGATGAAGGTGCGCATGGAATCCTTGGTGATGCCCTGGCCGCGGGTGAGCGCCTTGAGCTGCTCGTACGGTTCGGGCAGGCCGTAGCGGCGCATCACCGTCTGCACGGCTTCGGCCAGCACTTCCCAGCTCGCATCGAGGTCGGCGGCGAGGCGGTCGGCGTTCACGGTGAGTTTGCCCAGGCCCTTCTTCAGCGATTCCAGCGCCACCATGCTGTGGCCGAACGCGGTGCCGAGCGCACGCAGCACGGTGGAATCGGTGAGGTCGCGCTGCCAGCGGCTGATCGGCAGCTTTTCGGCGAAGTGGCCGAGCAGGGCGTTGGCGAGGCCGAAGTTGCCTTCGGCGTTTTCGAAATCGATCGGGTTGACCTTGTGCGGCATGGTCGAGGAACCCACTTCGCCGGCCTTCAGTGCCTGCTTGAAGTAGCCCAGCGAGATGTAGCCCCAGATGTCGCGCGCCAGGTCGATCAGGATGATGTTCGCGCGACGCACCACGTCGCAGTATTCGGCCACGCCGTCGTGCGGTTCGATCTGGGTGGTGTAGGCGTTGTAGTCGAGCCCCAGGCTTTCCACGAAACGCTGCGAGAAACCGCGCCAGTCGAGCGCCGGATAGGTGATGGCGTGGGCGTTGTAATTGCCCACGGCGCCGTTGATCTTGCCGGGAATCTCCACCGCAGCGAGCTGCTTGCGTTGACGCTCCAGGCGGGCGACGACGTTGGCCAGTTCCTTGCCCAGCGTGCTCGGCGACGCGGTCTGGCCGTGCGTGCGCGAAAGCATCGGCAGGCCAGCGTTGGCATGGGCCAGTTCGCGCAGCCTGGCGATGATGCCGTCGAACGCGGGCAACAGCACCTGCTCGCGCGCATCGCGCAGCATCAGCGCGTACGAGAGGTTGTTGATGTCTTCGCTGGTGCAGGCGAAATGCACGAATTCCTTGGCCTGCGCCAGGGACGCGTCGTTGCCGATGCGTTCCTTGATGAAGTACTCCACCGCTTTCACGTCATGGTTGGTGGTCGCTTCGATGGTCTTGATTCGCGCGCCGTCGTCGACGCTGAAATCGTTCGCGATGCGCTTGAGCGTGGCCACCTGTTCGGCGCTGAACGCCGGCAGTTCCACGATGCCCGGCTCCGCGCCCAGCGCCAGCAACCATTCGATTTCCACCTGCACGCGGCGATGCATGAGTCCGAATTCGCTGAAGATCGGGCGCAGCGTTTCGACCTTGCTGGCGTAGCGGCCGTCCAGCGGCGACAGGGCGGTCAGGGCATGGGAGGACATCGGGGGTGTTCCAGAGACGGGAAAGGAGCGATTTTACAACAGGGGCGGGGAGCGGCGAATTTGGGTGGCCTGACGCGCCCTGTATCGCTTGGTTGTGGCAATAGGGCGACCTGGCCCGCGTGCCGTGGGCTTCAGTCCGCCTTCCGGGCCTGGCCTCCTTCCAGGTGCGGAGGGAGCGACAGGGGCTCTTGCCCTGGCGACAACCGGCCGCCGTCCAAGCGGGCCGGCCCGCGGGCTTTCCTACGAGGCCAAAACGCGCCACCGGGCCCATCCCACCGAACCTCGACTGGCGCCCATCCCTCACTTTCCGCTATTTTTCCATCCTTTACGCCAACCGGCGCGACACGCCACCCCTTCGGGAGCCCGAGTGAGCATCAAATCCGACAAGTGGATCCGCCGCATGGCCGAGTCTCACGGCATGATCGAGCCGTTCGAGCCTGGCCAGGTCAAGACGCGCGACAACACCAGGCTGGTGTCGTACGGCACCTCCAGCTACGGCTACGACGTGCGCTGCGCGCGCGAGTTCAAGATCTTCACCAACATCAACTCCACCATTGTCGACCCGAAGGCGTTCGATCCCACCAGCTTCGTCGACATCGAGGCGGACGTGTGCATCATTCCGCCCAATTCGTTCGCGCTGGCGCGCACGGTCGAATACTTCCGCATTCCGCGCAAGGTGCTCACCATCTGCCTGGGCAAGAGCACGTACGCGCGCTGCGGCATCATCGTCAACGTGACCCCGCTGGAACCCGAGTGGGAGGGTCACGTGACGCTGGAGTTCTCCAATACCACGCCGCTGCCCGCCAAGATCTACGCCAACGAGGGCGTGGCGCAGATGCTGTTTCTCGAATCCGACGAGGAATGCGAGACCAGCTACAAGGATCGCGGCGGCAAATACCAGGGGCAGCAGGGCGTTACGCTACCGCGCACCTGAAAGCGGCGTTCGCAGTCCCTTGCGACCGTCGTCACGTTCACCTGAATGGTTGCCGTCCGGACTCGGTGCATGAGACCGGGGCGGCGCTACACTTCTTTCGTTCACTCGATGCATTGCAGGAGATTCCGCATGACCCGTTTTTCCACGCTGCTGACCCGTGCCGGCGCAGCCATCCTGCTGGGTAGCATGCTGGTGCTGGCCGGTTGTCACCGCGGCAGCGCCAAGGATGAAGTGCGCACCTCGGACATGAAGAGCCAGTTCGACGCGGTGATCCAGGCCTATAAGAGCGGCCAGTTCGTCGTCGACGGCGCCGTGCTCTCGGCGCTCGACACCGGCAGCCACTTTGCCTACCTCAAGGACCAGGGCAAGCTGCCCAAGACGGTGCTGCTCGAACCCAGCGACGATTCGAAGATCCGCAAGCAGCACCTGCAGTACATGGCCCGCCTGCAGATCGACTACGGCTTCACCGTGTACTACGACGACGGTGGCACGCTGAAGAAGATCAGCGTGGTCGATACCAAGGCACGCGACCTGGAAGACTACAAGGCGCCGCCGAAGGCCGCCGACGCACCGCCGCCGACGCAGCAGCACTACTGATCGATCGCCTGTCGAAAAAAGCCCGCGCATGTCGCGGGCTTTTTTTATGGGGGAGAACGCAGCCTCAGCATCCCGCGCAGCAAACCCCTCCGCCGCGATCTTGTGGGAGCGCCCTTGGGCGCGACGTGAGCGCATGGGCGCCTCGCTCCGTCAGGTTGTCGCGCCCAAGGGCGCTCCCACAGAAGAGTCCATCGCAAAGCCCGATTTTTTTATGGTCCGGACGCATCGAGCGCCGCGCGCAGGCGCTCGAGCAGGGCGGCGCGCGCCTGCTCGTCGTAGCGCGAGGCCGAACCGCTGCCCCACACGGGACCGGGCCATGCGGCGTCGCCTTCGCGACGTCCCACCACGTGCACATGCAGCTGACGCACGATATTGCCCAGCGCGCCCAGGTTGAGCTTGTCGAATGGGGCCAGCGCGCGCAGTGCCTGCGAGGCCAGCGTCACTTCGCGCCACAGCGCGGCTTGCTCATCCGGCGACAAATCGCAGATTTCGCTCATGCCGGCGCGTCGCGGCACCAGTACCAGCCACGGAAAACGCGTGTCGTCCATTAGCAGCACCTCGCACAGCGCCAGCGAGGCGACGTGCCGGGTGTCGTTTTGCAGCCGTGGGTCGAGTGCGAAGTCGCGGTCTGTCATGCGCCCTGCGCCAGATGCTGTTCGAAGAAGGCCAGCGTGCGCTGATAGGCGAGTTTCGCGCTGGCTTCGTCGTATTGCGGGCCCACGTCGCGGTTGAACGCGTGGCCGGCGGGGTAGGTGAAGACGTCCATTTGCGGCAGCATGTCGCGGTGTTTTTGCACTGCTTCCGGCGGAATGGACTTGTCCTGCTCGCCGAAGTGGAACATCACGGGGGCCCTGGGCTTTTCGCCCAGGAACTGCACGTTGCGCGCGCCGTAGTAGCTGACCGACGGCATGCCCAGGCGCAGCGCCGCCAGCAGCGCCACCGTGCCGCCCCAGCAATAACCCACGGTGCCGATGCGTCCCGCCGAGTTGATCGCCTCCGCCGCGCTGGCCACGTCTTCTACGGCGCGATCCAGGCCCAGTTCGGTGATCAGTGCCCGGCCGCGCTGCATGCCTTCGTCGTCGTACTGCAGCTCCAGGCCCGTTTCCAGGTGGTCGAAGAACGCTGGGGCAATGGCCGTGTAGCCGGCCTGGGCAAAGCCGTCGACCACGTGGCGGATATGCTCGGTGACGCCGAAGATCTCCTGGATCACCACGATACCGCCCTTGGGCTTGCCCTCGGGCTGGGCGAGATAGGCACCGATGCACTGCATCCGCGTGGTGTTGAGATTGATGTGCTGGCCCATGACGCTGCTCCTGAGGCGGCAAAAGCCAATTCTAGCCATTCAGCAAGTCAAGCCGGTGTGGCGGCCGGGTGTGCGATACAATCGCCCGTTTTCCGCATAGTTACGGTTCCCACGCCATGTCGCAGGTCTCGCCCAAAGTCGGTTTCGTCAGTCTTGGTTGCCCCAAGGCGCTGGTGGATTCCGAACGCATCCTCACCCAGCTCAAGGTCGAGGGCTACGAGATCGTGCCCAGTTATGGCGCGGCCGATGCCGTGGTGGTGAATACCTGCGGCTTCATCGATGCGGCTGTGCAGGAGTCGCTGGACGCGATTGGCGAAGCGCTGCACGAGAACGGCAAGGTGATCGTCACCGGTTGCCTGGGCAAGCGCTCGGAACTGATCCGCGAGGCGTATCCCGATGTGCTGGCCATTACCGGTCCGCAGGACTATGCGAGCGTGATGCAGGCCGTGCATGCGGCGCTGCCGCCCAAGCGCAATCCGCTGCTGGACATCATTCCGGACACGGGTGTGAAGCTCACGCCCAAGCACTATGCCTACCTGAAGATCTCCGAAGGCTGCAATCACCGCTGCAGCTTCTGCATCATCCCGTCGATGCGTGGCGACCTGGTGTCGCGTCCGGTCGATGAAGTGCTGCTGGAAGCCGAACGCCTGGTCAAGGGCGGCGTGAAGGAGCTGCTGGTGATCTCGCAGGACACCAGCGCCTACGGCGTGGACGTGAAGTACGCCGAGCGCCAGTGGCGCGACAAGAGCTACCGCACGCGCATGACCGAGCTGTGCGAAGGCCTGTCGGAACTGGGCGTGTGGACGCGACTGCACTACGTCTATCCGTATCCGCACGTGGACGAAGTGATGCCGTTGATGGCGGAAGGAAAAATCCTGCCGTACCTCGACATCCCGTTCCAGCACGCCAGCCCGCGCATCCTCAAGCTGATGAAGCGCCCGGGCAATATCGACAAGACGCTGGAGCGCATCCGCAACTGGCGCAAGGTCGTGCCCGACCTCACCATCCGCAGCACCTTCATCGTCGGCTTCCCCGGCGAGACCGATGCGGAGTTCGAAGAGCTGCTCGACTTCCTGCGCGAAGCCGAACTCGACCGCGTCGGTGCGTTCGCCTATTCGCCGGTGGACGGCGCCAAGGCCAACGAGCTGCCGGGTGCGGTGTCCGAGGAACTGAAGGAAGATCGCCTGGAGCAGTTCATGGCGGTGCAGGCGGAAATTTCCGCGGCCAAACTGCAGCGCAAGATCGGCCGCACGATGAAGGTGCTGGTCGACGAGGCGGGCGCGAATGGCGCCGTCGCGCGCTCGGCCGCCGATGCGCCGGAAATCGATGGCGTGGTGCACATCGCCAACGGCCAGCTGCTCAAGGCGGGCCAGTTCGTCGACGTGGTGATCGAAGACGCCGACGAGCACGACCTGCACGCCCGTCTGGCCGGTTGATCGCGGTGGCGTGATGCGTTACGTCGCGCCGCTTCGCGAAGACGTCGATCCAGTGGTTTTTACGCGCTGGCCGCTGCGCGGCTGGCTCGGGCACGCCGCGTGGATACAAGGTGCGAATTGGCCTGGTATCGACGAACTCAACACCGCACGGCCCACCGGTCAGCACGAGCGCTTTGTCGCGCAAACGCCGGCGCTGCTGGACGACGGCCTTCACTACGAACAACGCATTGCCACGCGTGGCGAAATCGCCACGCGCGAAGCGAACTGGCACGACCTGTTCAATGCCATGGCCTGGCTGCGTTATCCAACGCTCAAGCGGGCGCTCAATACGCAGCAGATGACCGAGATCGCGAGCATGGGCACGCGGGAGCGCTCGCGTGCCCAGTACGCCATGACGCATTTCGACGAGGCGGGCGTGGTGGTGACGCTGCGCCATCGTGGCTTGCTCGAGCTGTGGGACGCACACGACTGGTACGGCCTGTTCTGGCGCGAACGAAACGCGTGGCGGGAGGGGCGGGCAACCGTCCAGGTCTTTGGCCATGCCTTGCTCGAGCATGCCCTGACGCCGGCCAAGCTGCTGGTCGGCAAGGCGCTGGTGGTGATGGGCGACCATACGCAGGACGAAGCGATCGCGGCCTGCGCCGATGGCATCGCCTCGGGGCGCTTGCTGCGCGATCCGCTGGATCTGCGCCCGCTGCCGTTGTCCGGCCTGCCGGGATGGCGTGCCGAGAGCGACACCGAGCCGTTCCACCGGCATGCCGAGTGCTACCAGCCGCGCCGCGAAGGGCGAGCGTACCCGCCACCGATCGGACTCTGATCTTCACGTCCGGCCCCCGGCAACAAATTGCGACGGCGCGACAATCGCGCTACAAGGAGATGCAGCGGGGCTGGGGAGTTGGCATGGTTATGGCGGGTGGGATGCGCCGTGGATGGGGAGCGGGATGGTGGTGGCGAGCCGTGTGGACGGCTGGGCTGCTGCTGCCCGCCGTTCCGGTGCGCGCCGACGAAGTGGTGAAGGCGGGAGCCGATCCGGCCATCCATTTCGGCATCCTTCCGATCGGCAGCGCGTCCGAATCGCGCGAGCAGTGGCGTCCGCTGCTGGAGGATCTGGAGCGCAAGCTCGGTCACTCGGTCACCACCGTGTCCGTGAGCAGCTATGCGGGTCTTTCCGGCGCCATTGGCGACCAGCGTGTCGACATCGCGTTCCTGTCGGGCCGGCTCGCCATTGAAGCGGTGGAGCATCAGCACATGAGCGTGGTTGCGCAATTCGTGCGCGCGGACGGCGTGAAGGGCAATACGGCGATGCTCATCGTGCGTGCCGACAGTCCGATCCATTCGCTCAAGGACCTGCTGGCCAAACCCGGTCGCTGGCGTTATGCGCGGGGCGAACCCCTGTCGGTCACCGGTTATGTGGCACCGGAGGCCGAGGTGTTCGCGCCGAAGGGACTCAATTCCGATACCTTCTTCGCCCACGTGCGCGTGGGCAACCACCAGAACAACGCGCTTGCCGTCGCCAATGGCGAAGTGGACGTGGCGACCTGCAACAACCCGGACTTCGATCTGTTCCGGCGCAATTTCCCCTCCGAAGCCGCGCAACTGCGCGTGATCTGGCGCTCCACGCTGATTCCCTCCGGCGTGCTGGTCGTACGCAATGGCATGAGCGAGCCGTTGCGCAGCCAGCTGATCGCCTTCATGCGCGGCTACGGGCAGGCGCCTGGCGCGGCCGGCGAGCGCGAGCGCGCCAATCTGGCGCGCATTCCCGACCTGGCCGGTTTCGCCAAGGCCGACAACGCCGTGCTGCGTCCCTTCATCGACATGGAATTTCGCCTGAAACGCGAGCAGGTCGTGCACGGCCGCTGGGTCAACGAGCAGGCGAAGAGCGCGCGGCTCAAGCAGATCGACGTGGACTATCAGCTTGCCTTGAAGCAACTTCTGCGCGACTGAGCTGTCCTTCAAACACCCCTGGAAGAACACGCTTGCCGGCCCGTCCCGGCAGCTTTGGAGAGAGCACCATGTCTGTTTTTGATCGTGTCCTGTCTGCCTGCCGCCTTGCGGTGATTGCCCTGGTGCTGGGCGCCGTGCCGCTGGTGCACGCACAATTGAGCCCTGCTTCGCTGCCGGACGCGGACAAGCAGCAGATCAAGAAATACACGCTGACCGACGATGTCTTCGGCCGCCTGGCTGCCGCCACCCGCGAAGCTCGGACCACCGGCATTCCGCCGCAGGCCGCACCCGATCCGAGCAAGGTGCATAGCCTGGACGATCTGGCCAACCAGGCGATGGCGGCCGACCCGCGCATTCCGGCCCTGGTGAAGAAGTACGGCTTTACGCCGCGCGAATTCATGCTGGCCAATATCGCGCTGATGAATGCGGTGATGGCCGTGCAGGCACGCAACGATCCTGCCTTGTCCGGCAACCTCAACCAGGTGTGGATCAACGCGGACAACATCCGCTTTGTCGAATCGCATCAGTCCGACGTGCAGGCCCTGCTGCGCGGACAGTGAGATCACTGGCGGTCAGTACGCGACCGCCACGATCGCGAAGCGCGTTCGGCCACTGGGCAACTCCGCTTCGAATTCGTCGTCGAGCCGTTTTTTCAGCACGGCGCGGGCGAGCGGCGAATCGATGCTGATCCAGCCCCGGCGCGCATCCGTCTCGTCCGGACCGACGATGCGATATTGCACGCTCTCGCCGCTGTCGACGTTTTCCAGTTCGATGCTCGCGCCGAAGAACACCATCGTCCGGTCCGCCGGCGCGCCTTCGGCCACCTTCAGCGATGGAATGCGCTTGCTCAGATAGCGGGCACGACGATCGATCTCGCCGAGCTGCTTCTTGCGGTAGGTGTATTCGGCGTTCTCCGAACGGTCGCCTTCGGCAGCAGCGGCTGCCAGCGCCTTGACCACTTCCGGGCGCAGCGTGTGCCATAGGTGATCCAGCTCCGCCTTGAGCCTCTCGAAGCCCTCGCGGGTGATGATGGCAGTGGAAGAAGGCGAGGGTGGGCGCCAGCGGCTCATGCGTGGGTGGTTCCGTTGCGTTGCTTGTAGCGCGGATTTTAGCCGGCTCGCACGCGCACGGGGTGGCGGGAGCGACATCCGTGCGCTCCCGCCGGGCGTGTCACGGCGTGTTGACGGCGCCGGCCAGCTCGCTGGCGCTCATCGGCCCGAACGCAACGGTGTCGGTATGCGAGGCGATGAACTGGCGAAATTCAACCGATGCCTTCGCACCGAAGGTCAGGCCCTTGGCTTTCGCCGCATCGTCTTCCTTCTTCTGCTGCGCGTCAGTGAGCTCGGGCGCGATGGCGACGTAATCCCACGAATCGCCCTGGTAATGCGCGTACCACTGCGCGCGGGGCAGGCCCAACTGCTTGTCGATCGCATCGCGGTCGGCCATCCATTTGAGGAAGGCTTCGTGTTTGCCGGGGGCAACGCGATAAAGCGAAACAATCGCACGCGGCTCCTTGGCGGCCGACGTGCTTTGGGCGAAAGCGACGGGTGTCGCCAGCATCAGGCCAAGCCATACCACCTTGCCGATAACGTGACGCATGGGATTCTCCTTGTGCACCAGGGTGAGCCGGTCGGATCGACGGCCGCAGGGCGCCGGAATCGCTTGCGGACGGGGCGATGCACCAAAAGGAGATGGTTCGCGCACGCTACACCCCGCTACGGGCAAGCCGCAACACGAAAAATGGCTAGTCGACGGCGGGTGTCGGCCTGATTGCGGCGGCCGTTTGCAGTTGCGTCGCCTGCGCCACCAGCATGGGTTGCAGGGGGTGCTCCTGCCACGCAGCGGCGAGCTTGCCCAACAACACGCTGGCTTCGGCGTGTTGCCCCAGCCGTTCGGCCATCTGCCGTGCCGCGAGCAGGCCAAGCCGGGGGCATTCCGGCGAACGGGGCCAGCGCGTGAGAAAGCCGCGGCAAAGTCGCAGCGACAGGCGCGTCATGCCCGAACTGGCGGCCAGTTCGGCCAGCGTGGCGACGTGATCCGGCGAGTCGGGCAGGAACGCGCCATCGAGTTCCATGCACTCCTGGGTCACGCCGAGGGCGCGACGAGCCTCGTCGCCGGCCATCAAGGCGGCGATCCATAGCTGGCCGTGTTCCAGCAGACCGTCGCTCAATCCTTCCCTCTTCAACAGGTCGCGGTAGGCCTGGTGCAGCGATGCCGGCGCACTGCGGCCCTGCATGCGTTCCACCAGCATGCCGATGGCGGCGCGGCGATCCACCAGCGCCATCTCGCGGACGGCGATGAGCAGGCGTTCGTCCTCGTCTTCGCCGCTCTCGCGGATCAGGACCTCGGCTTCCGGCTCCAGATCGAAGCGTTCGTGATGCCGATGGATCATCACGCCCATCAGGTGCAGGTTGAAGATGATCAGGTACGTATAGGCGAACGCGAGCGGCGGCTGACACCAGCCAAATCCCGGTCCGGGCGCAAGCAGCCACGGCGACATGATCAGCACGCCGGTGACGAGGTTGATGACGACCGGAATGAAATAGCCCGCGCCGAGCCGGCCGATCACTTTTTGCCATTGCAGCGGATTGAATGCGCTCGCTTCGTCGCCGAACGCCAGCGACATGTCGATGGCGGGAAGCGTGAGCGAGCAGAACAGGATCAGCGGCCAGAACATCGGCGCGTAAAACAGTTTGCATGCCACGCACGCGATCACCACCAGCATGTGCAGCAAGGTGAGCATCCGGCCGGCCGCGGCATTTTCGTCGTTGCCGACATCGGGCGGGTCCGCGAAGCCGTTGGCCGTATGCACCAGGCAGGCCGCCGCGTAGCGCCAGCGCGCCAGCCAGAGGAAGAAACCAAAACCCATGCCGATGACACCGGGCAGGATGGTCAGGCACTGGCCCAGCGCGAGCAGGACGCAGGTGGCCAATGCCGCGCCGCGCAGCGGATAGGTCAGACCCGCGACCAGGCGTTCGGACAACGGCGTATCGGGCGATACCGGTTTATGACGCGACAGGCGCAAGCGTTCGAACCTTGTTTGCGGGGACGGGGTTGCGCGCTACGGCACGCGCGGGCACATGATGTAGCCCTGCTGTTCCAGCCATCCGCCTTTGAAATGCCGACAGAGAAACCGCCCCGCGGAGCCATTGGCGAACAGCACCAGGAAAACGATCAGGAGGGTCGCCAGGGTCACGGCAATGATGCGTACGTTCGACATGGTTTCAGCGCTTGCCGCCGAAAATGCCGCCCAGCACGCCGCGCACGATCTGCTGGCCCAGGCGCGAACCCGCCGCGCGCACGGCCGACTTGGCCATCGCCTCGACCATGCCCTGACGGCGGTTGGTGCCGAGCAAAATCTCGCGCGCCGCGTCCGTCCAGCCGCCGCTTTGCTGGGGCGGTGCACCGGCCGGCGTCTGCTTGGCCACCACCTGCGGATCGGCGGCTTTGTCGGCGGCGCGTTTGGCGAGCATTTCCGCCGCCGACTCGCGATTGATCGCCGTGTCGTATTTGCCGCCCACTGGCGAGCGTTGGCGTACGGTGGCGCGCTCTGCATCAGTGATGGCGCCAATACGCGCGGTGGGCGAGGTCACCATCACACGCTGCACCGGCGAGGGAACGCCGCCGTCGCCCAGGGTCGAGACCAGCGCTTCGCCCACGGCGAGTTGGGTGATCGCTTCGGTCACGTTGATCTTCGGGTTCGCCACGAAGGTTTCGGCGGCGGCCTTCACGGCCTTCTGGTCGCGCGGCGTGAAGGCCCGGAGCGCATGCTGCACGCGATTGCCCATCTGGCCGAGGATATTGCCCGGCACGTCGTCCGGATTCTGCGAGCAGAAATACACGCCCACGCCCTTGGAGCGGATCAGCCGCACCACCTGTTCCACGCGCTGCAACAGCGCCGGCGGTGCGTCGTCGAACAACAGGTGTGCCTCGTCGAAGAAGAACACCAGCTTGGGCTGATCGAGGTCGCCCACTTCGGGCAATTGTTCGAACAATTCCGACAACAGCCACAATAGGAAGGTGGAATACAGCCGCGGCTTGAGGATCAGCTGGTCGGCGGCGAGCACGTTGATCACGCCACGGCCGCTCATGTCCTGGCGCATCAGGTCGGCCAGTTCCAGCGCGGGCTCGCCGAAGAACTGGTCGGCGCCATCCTGTTCCAGCTTGAGTACGGCACGCTGGATCGCGGCGATGCTCTGCGTGCTGATCAGGCCGTAGTGGGTGGAGATGTCCTTGGCGTTTTCGCTGGCGAAGCCGAGCAGGGCGCGCAGGTCGGACAGGTCGAGCAGCAGCCAGCCCTGGTCGTCGGCCACCTTGAAGATCACTTCGAGCACGCCTTCCTGGGTGTCGTTGAGTTCCAGGATGCGGCCCAGCAGGGTGGGACCCATCTCGCTGATGGTGGCGCGCACCGGGTGGCCGAGCTTGCCGTAGATGTCCCAGAAGATCACCGGATTCGCCTGCGGCTTCCAGTCGTTCAGATGCAGCTTGGCAAGGCGCGCCTTGAGCTTGTCGCCCGGCTCGCCTGCAGCCAGCGAGAGGCCGGCGAGGTCGCCCTTGGCATCGGCGAGGAAGCAGGGCACGCCGAGCTTCGAGAATCCTTCGGCCAACACCATCAGCGAGACCGATTTGCCGGTGCCGGTGGCGCCCGCGATCATGCCGTGGCGGTTGCCGTAGCGCGGATCGAGGCTGACGCTCGTCTCCTCGTTGCTGCCGATCAAGATCTCAGTCATGGCGTTCCATCCGTTGGGAGCACGGCAATTGTAGCCACGCCGCGGCATCTTGCGGTTTGCGATGCGTGATCCAGAGTTTTCCGGTTGAGTGATGGCCCTCTCGCGCAGTAAGGTCGGTCTTTCGGTCTGGCAGTGACGTCTTCATGGTTTTTCCCGCCTTTTTCCGTTCGTTGCGCATGGCGCCCCTGGCCAGCGCGATGGCGCTGCTTGCCGCCTGTTCCAGTGGTGGTGGCAGCAAACCTGTGGCTCCTTCGCCTCAGGCCAATCAGCTTTACGCGCAGCTGGATCAGGCCAGCAAGGGTTACGAGACGGCGCTGGCCCAGGCGCGGGCCGGCAACGCGCAGGCCTCGCAGCAAACGCTCACGGCGGCGCTGGATCAACTGAAAACCGCTTCCGCGCAGTGCCCTTCGACGCCGGGCTGCGATTCGCAGCGCTTCTTTTCGGTGTTCGATCGCCTGTTGCGCCTGAAGGACGGCAATTTCGATCTCGGTGACGACATGGGCAGCATGGGCGCCGATCTGCCCGAAGGCAGCGATGCCGGCAAGACCGGCGCGGCGAGCCTGCCCGAGGCGCAGCGCAGCGTGACCTTGCTGCGCGGCCAGCAGCTGTCGCAGCTGATCGCGATGAACGGTCCGGTGAAGGCGGCGCTGGAGATGTGGCTGACCCAGTGGCGCGGGAATCTGATGGATACCTACGTCAACTATCAGTTCCTGCGTTACCAGATGTGGCCGGCCTACCAGAAGCAGGATCTGCCCGAAGCGCTGCTGTTCGGCATCATGGCCAAGGAATCGGGCGGCAAGGTGCACGCGGTGTCGCGTTCCGGCGCGGCCGGCCCGCTGCAATTCATGTACGCCACCGGCGTGCGCTTCGGACTCAACACGGAAGACGGTTTCGACTCGCGCTTCGATCCTGCCGAATCGGCGCGTGCCAACGCCGAGTACATGGACGAGCAACTCAAGGCGTTCAACAACAATCTCGAACTCACCCTGGCCGCGTACAACGGCGGTGAGGGCCGCATGCGCCGCCTGGTAGGCGACAACACCTCGGTGAGCCTGTACGACCCGGTGATCTACAACCAGCTCTCGCAGGAAACGCGCGACTACGTGCCTTCCGTGTTGGCGGCGGCCTGGCTGTTCCTGCATCCGGAAAGCTACAACCTGCGTTTCCCGCACGTGGATGGCGCGCAGGGCAGCGTGGTGTTGAAGCGTCCCGCCTCGCTCACCGAGCTGACCGTCTGCCTGGGCTCCGCCGCCGGCATGCAGGACGGCTGGTTCCGCACGCTGCGCAACCTCAATCCGCGACTCGATCCGCAAGTGAGCCAGCCGGCCGGCGTGCGCATCATGTTGCCGAAGGTGCTGGAGAAATCGTACGAAGCGCGTTGCACCACGGGCCCGTGGCCGATTCTGGCGAACGACCTGCATACCGCGGTGATCCCGGTAGTGCCTTCTTCACCGTCACCGCCGGCGACCACCTCGTTGCGCAATGGCAACACCTCGCGCACGCGCAACTACACGGTGAAGCGGGGCGATACGCTCACCGGCATCCTCAACAAGGTGGGCTGCTCCTCGGTGCAGGAGGTGTCGGAGATGAACGACCTCAAGCATCATCAGATCAAGCCGGGGCAGGTGCTCAAGCTGCCGACCTGTCGCTGACGATTGATGGAACGAAAACGCCGCCTCGAAAGGCGGCGTTTTTTTGCCCGTCATTCCGGCGCAGGCCGGAATCCAGTGGCCTCTGTATGAGGTTTTCGCGAACCGCCCTAAGCATGTGCGGTTTTCGCGACACCTCGACGTGTTCGCCACTGGATTCCGGCCTGCGCCGGAATGACGGTGAGGGAT
Organism: Dyella kyungheensis; assembly: GCF_049913195.1. Taxonomy (GTDB): domain Bacteria; phylum Pseudomonadota; class Gammaproteobacteria; order Xanthomonadales; family Rhodanobacteraceae; genus Dyella; species Dyella kyungheensis. Next base: position 1,848,927 of record NZ_CP183983.1, read on the forward strand.
AGAGGCGCCTGTGCGAGATATTAAGACTCAGGCTGCAGCCGGCGCCTGCATCCACGACTGCATGGGGTCTTCGCGATGGTCTTCCTTGAGCCCGCGCAACAAGCGCATCAGATCGCGGTGATGTGGCTGCATGTTCGGATGCGGGGTGTTCTTGGTCTCGTGGTACGCCACCGCCAGCCACAGCGCGACGCCGCGCATGGCGATCTCGGCGTTGTCCGAGCGGGCGCGGGCGAGGCCGATGTCGGTGCCCTGGCCCCAGGGCAGGTAACGCTCTTCCGGAGGCGTGCCATACAGATGCGGAAAATCGCTGCGCGAGGCCTGGCCGATCTCACGCAAGGCCATGGTGCCGAGACGCGCGCGGCTGCGCTTGGGCAAGGCGTGGATCTGGCGCTCGATCTCGCGAAGCTGCTTGGCGAGCTGGCGGCTGCGGTTCATGGCGATGAGTCGGGTGACGATGCGCATGGGCTGTCCTCGGTCTGGCCTGGGGATGGCGCGCAGGGCGTCGCCGGACGAGGAGCTTAGCTACGCCCGGCGGGACAATGCGCCAAAAAGGTCACAAAACGACGAAACGCGTCACTCGCGACGTCAATAGTTTGACGCCTGGCTTGCTCAGCCCCCGACTTCCACACCCAGGCGCTGACCCACCTGCACGTGCTGTTGCGAGGCCAGCTGGTCGAGCTCGACCATACCCTCGGGGAACAGCATGATCACCGTGGAACCCATGTTGAAACGGGCCATCTCGGCAAAGCGATCGAGCGTGATGTTCTGGCCCACGAACGACTTGCGGCGGATCGACGAGGCATACGGCGGAATCACCAGCCCATCCCACACGGTGGCCACGCTCGAAACCAGGATGGCGCCGACCATCACCACCACGAATGGGCCGTGCTCGCCCTCGAAGTGGCAGACCAGCCGCTCGTTGCGCGCGAACAGGCGCGGAATCGCCTCCACCGCAAACGGCGCCACGCTGAAGATGCGGCCGGGCACGTGCACGGTTTCCTTGAGCGTTCCCTTCAGCGGCATGTGCACGCGGTGATAGTCGCGCGGCGACAGATAGATGGTGGCGAAGCGGCCGTTGCGGTAAGGCACGGCGCTGGCTTCGTCGCCCAGCAGTTCGGCGGCGGTGTATTCCTGGCCCTTGGCCTGGAAGATGCGGCCGTCGACGATCTTGCCCAGTTGGCTGATCTTGCCGTCGGCCGGCGAGAGCAGGGCCTTGGCGTCGGCATCCGCGCGGCGCGCGTCCTGCCGCAGCTTGCGCGTGAAGAACGCATTGAAGTGCTGATAGGCCAGCGGATCGGGCTGCGCCGCCTCGGCCATGTTCACCTGATAGTTGCGCACGATGGTGCTGATCAGGAAGTTCTTCCACGGCTTGAAGGTCCAGCGCGTGGCCCAGTACACCACCCGCGACAGCGCGCGGTGGGGCAGGATGTATTGCAGGAGTACGTTGAAGGTCATCCCGCAAGTATGAACGAAGCGCGGGCCGAATACGCCTTGCGCTGCACCGGAAGTCCCAGGCTCCGGCCGGCGAGCGCGGCGGCAGCGGCTATACTGTGCGACCCCTTTTCATGCCCATGAGCCCGCCGTGACTCACGAACTCGCCTCCATCATCGACTTCATCCGCTACGGCGCCAGCCGGTTTTCGGCGGCCGGGCTGACCTTTGGGCACAGTCACGACAACCCCATCGACGAGGCCACCCATCTGGTGCTGGCCAGCCTGCATCTGCCGCCGGATATTCCGCCGGCCTACGGCGCGGGCCGCCTGACCGCCGATGAGCGCGAGCGTGTGCTGGCGCTGATCGAGCGTCGCGTCAACGAGCGCCTGCCGGTGGCCTACCTGGTCGGCGAAACCTGGTTCGCTGGCCTGAAGTTCAAGAGCGACCGCCGCGCCCTGGTGCCGCGTTCGCCCATCGCCGAGCTGATCGAATCCGGTTTCCAGCCGTGGCTCGAGCATCGCCAGGTGGAGCGCGCGCTGGACCTGTGCACGGGTTCGGGCTGCATCGGTATCGCCATGGCCGAGTTCAACCCGGACTGGCAGGTCGACATCGTCGACATCAGCGGCGATGCGCTGTCGCTGGCGCGCGAGAACATCGTGTTCCAGCATGTGGAAGGCCGCGTCGAGGCGGTGAAGTCGGACCTGTTCGATGGCCTGAAGGGTCGTCGCTACGACCTCATCGTGTCGAACCCTCCCTACGTCACCGAAGACGAATACGCCGCGCTCCCGGGCGAGTACAGCCATGAGCCGAAGCTCGGCCTGACCTCGGGCGAGGATGGTCTGGACATCTGCGTGCGCATGCTCAATGAAGCGGCCGATTACCTCACCGAGGACGGCCTGCTGATCGTGGAAGTGGGCGAGAGCGAGCGCCAGCTGGGCGAGCTGCTGCCGGAAGTCCCGTTCGTGTGGATCGAGTTCAAGGTCGGTCCCATGGGCGTGTTCGCGCTGGAGCGCCGCGACCTGATCGAGCACGCCGACACGATTCGCGCAGCGGCCGAGGCGCGCAAAGGTCGCTGACCGATCATGCGGCTGAGCACGGCGCGGCTACGCATCGATGCCCTGCACGAGGGCGACGCTGCCGCGCTGTTCCAGTACCGCGCCGATCCCGAGGTGTCCCGCTACCAGGGTTGGTGTCCGCAGACGCTGGCCGATGCGGATAGTTTCATCCGAACCCAAATGGCACTGGATAAGCCGCCGCAGTGTCGCTGGATGCAGCGCGCCATTCGCGGGCGCGACGACGGTGCGTTGATCGGCGATGTCGGCTTCTGTCTTGCCGACGGCCAGGCCGAGATCGGCATCACCCTCGCACCCTTTGCGCAGGGGCAGGGCTACGCCCGCGAGGCGCTGGAGGTCCTGTTTCACGAGCTGTTCGGCAATCTGGACGTCCATCGCATCCATGCATCGGTCGACCCGCGCAACACCCCGAGCGTGGCCTTGCTGAAGGCGCTCGGCATGCGCCAGGAGGCTCATTTCCGCGAGAGCCTGCGCTTTCGCGGCGAATGGGTGGACGACCTGGTGTTTGCCGTGCTGGCCCGCGAATGGCGGGATTTTGCGGGAAACGGCGCAGGATTTGCTGCATCGCGCTAAGCTGTGGCGGTTCTCCCGCAGACGATCGAGCCTCGTGTCCAGCAACTCCTTCGGCAAACTCTTCACTGTCACCACGTTCGGCGAAAGCCATGGTCCGGCCATCGGCTGCGTCATCGACGGATGCCCGCCGGGCCTGTCGATTGCCGAGGAGGAATTCCGCACCGATCTCGACCGTCGCGCGACCGGCAAGAGTCGCCACACTTCGCAGCGCCGTGAGGCGGACGAAGTGGAAATCCTCTCGGGCGTGTACGAGGGCAAGACCACCGGCACGCCGATCGCGTTGCTGATCCGCAACACGGACCAGCGCAGCAAGGACTACGGCGACATCGCCCAGACCTTCCGCCCCGGCCACGCCGATTACACCTATTGGCAGAAGTACGGCATCCGCGACCCGCGTGGCGGCGGCCGTTCTTCCGCGCGCGAAACCACCATGCGCGTGGCAGCGGCGGTGATTGCGAAAAAATGGCTGGCCGAACGCTACGGCGTGCGCGTGCGCGGCTATCTCGCGCAGATCGGCGAGATCACGCCCGGCTCGTTCGACTGGAACGTGGTCGAGCAGAATCCGTTCTTCTGGCCGGATGCGCACGAAGTGTCCACGCTGGAGTCGTACATGGATGCGCTGCGCAAATCCGGCGATTCGGTGGGCGCGCGCGTGAACGTGGTGGCCGACGGCGTGCCGCCAGGCTGGGGCGAGCCGATCTACGGCAAGCTCGATGGCGATCTCGCTGCCGCGCTGATGTCGATCAACGCGGTGAAAGGCGTCGAGATCGGCGATGGCTTCGGCGTGGTGGCGCAACACGGCAGCCAGCATCGCGACGAAATGGCGATCGACGGTTTTGCGTCCAATCATGCCGGCGGCATTCTCGGCGGCATCAGCACGGGGCAGGCGATCCTCGCCTCGATGGCGCTCAAGCCGACCTCGAGCATCCTCATTCCCGGCCACAGCGTGAACCTGGCCGGCGAACCGGTGGACGTGGTGACCAAGGGCCGCCACGACCCCTGCGTCGGCATCCGCGCCACGCCCATCGCCGAGGCGATGATGGCGCTGGTGTTGATGGATCACGCGCTGCGCCATCGCGCGCAGTGCGGCGACGTGGGCGAGATGCTGCCCCGTATCCCCTGAGTCCGGCCGGCCCGTTAACGGGCCAGGCCTTGAACGAACAAGTAGACGTTGATGACCGCCAAACCGAAAGTCTGGGTATCGCGCCCGTTGTTTCCCGATGTGCTGGCCCGCCTGGCCGAGTACTTCGACGTGGACGCGGAAGCAGTGGAGCATCGCCACTCGGCGGAACAGCTCAAGCGCAAGCTGGCCGGCGTCGACGGTGCGGTGGTGGGGCTGGCCGACCGCATCGATGCCGCCGTGCTCGAAGGCAATACGCGCCTGAAGGTCGTCGCCAACCTCGGCGTGGGCTACAACAATCTCGATCTCGAGGCGCTCACCCGCGCCGGCATCGTGGCCAGCAATACGCCGGACGTGCTCAACGAGAGCGTGGCCGATTACGCCTGGGCGTTGATGCTCGCCGCCGCCCGTCGCGTCAGCGCCGCCGAGCGCTGGTTGCGGGCAGGGCAGTGGCCGGGCAGCAACATGCGCTTCGACGACTGGCTGGGCTTGCCCGTGCACGGCCGCACGCTGGGTATCCTCGGCATGGGCCGCATCGGGCAGGGCATTGCGCGGCGCGCGGCCGGTTTCGACATGAGCGTGCTCTATCACAACCGCTCGCGCCTGCCCGAGATGGTCGAGCGCGAATGCCAGGCCACCCTGGTCAGCAAGGACGAGTTGTTGCGCCAGGTCGATTACCTGGTGCTGGTGCTGCCGTTCACGCCGGAGAACCGGCATGCCATCGGCGCGCCGGAGCTGGCCCGGATGAAGCCTTCCGCCGTGCTGGTGAACATCGCCCGTGGCGGCATCGTCGACGACGCGGCGCTGGCCGTCGCCCTTCGCGAAGGTAAGCTGGCCGCGGCCGGACTGGATGTGTTCGAGGGCGAGCCGGCCGTGCATGCGGAGCTGCTGGCGCTCGACAACGCCGTGCTCAGCCCGCATATCGCCAGCGCCAGCGAAGAAACCCGCCGTGCGATGGCCAACCTGGCGGCGGACAATGTGATCGCAGCGCTTGGCTTCGGCGAGGGGGCGGGAAAACCGCCGACCGCGCTCAATCCGGCGGTTTTGGCACGTGGGTCTGCCCATAAAGCGTGATGACATTCACGCCCGCGCGAGTCGCAGGTTGTTTTGCGCGCCGCCCCGGCTAGATTTCCGCTAACGCGGAGATCGGGACGGTTTTCCGATTCCTCCTACCTGATTACGGAACATGAGCAAGAAGAGCAGCTACAAGGTGGCAATGGTCGGCGCCACCGGCGCCGTGGGCGAGACCCTGCTGGCGATCCTGGCCGAGCGCGAATTTCCGATCAGCGAGCTGGTGCCGCTGGCCAGCGAGCGTTCCGCGGGCGAGAAAATCAGCTTCGACGGCAAACAGATCACCGTGCGCAACCTTGCCGACTACGATTTCGACGGCGTCGACATCGCCTTCTTCTCGGCCGGCGGTTCGGTCAGCCGTGAGCACGCGCCGCGCGCCGCCGCCGCGGGCGCTGTGGTGATCGACAACACCTCCGAGTACCGCTACCAGGACGACATCCCGCTGGTGGTGAGCGAAGTGAACCCGCACGCCATCGCTGACTACACCACGCGCGGCATCATCGCCAACCCCAATTGCTCGACCATGCAGATGCTGGTGGCGCTGGCGCCGATCCATCGCGCGGTGGGCATCGAGCGCATCAACGTGGCGACCTACCAGTCGGTCTCCGGTGCCGGTCGCAGCGGCATGGAAGAACTGGGCAAGCAGACCTCGGCGCTGCTCAGCTTCCAGGAAGTGGAAACCAGGAAATTCCCCAAGCAGATCGCCTTCAACGTGATTCCGCACATCGACGACTTCCAGCCCAACGGCTACACCAAGGAAGAAATGAAGATGGTGTGGGAGACGCGCAAGATCCTCGAAGACCGCACCATCCAGGTGAACCCCACCGCGGTGCGCGTGCCGGTGTTCTACGGCCATGCCGAGGCGGTGCACATCGAGACGCGCGAGAAGATCAGCGCCGAGCAGGCGCGTGAGCTGCTGGAACGCGCCGACGGCGTGGTGGTGATGGACGAGCGCAAGGCGGGCGGCTATCCCACGCCGGTGGGCGACGCCGCCGGGCAGGACCCGGTATTCGTGGGCCGCATCCGCGAGGACATCTCGCACGAGCGCGGCCTGGACATGTGGATCGTGGCGGACAACATCCGCAAGGGTGCGGCGCTCAACGCCGTTCAAATCGCAGAACTTCTGATCGAGGACTACCTGTAATGAAGCATGTGCTGACCGGGTTGGTGATGTGTGCTTTGGTGTTCGCTGCTCCTGCCCGGGCGGCACAGCCGTCGACGTCGCCTGCCGCGCAGGCCAACGACCAGAAACAGGTCGACCAGGCCATCGAGAAGCAGCAGGCCACGCTCAAGCAGCTGCAGAGCGAGGTGGCGCGGGAGGAAACCAAGTCCCACGACAACGACGCCAAGCTCAAGCAGCAGGACCAGGCCATCGCCGAGCTGCAGGCCCAGTTGAAGGCCGCCAACGCGGCGCCCAAGGCGACCGGGCATTGAGACAGGCGGCGTCCCCCTGGGGCGCCGTCCAATGAGAACAAACGCCAGCAACATGCTGTAAATACAGATCAACGCTATTGTTGATTGGCTTGTATCTAACTAAAGTGACGCCTCGTTGCAGGCGCTGCCGTTTTTCGGCATGCCCATAAGAAAACGTCACGGGGTCGTTCGGGGGAAACACGATGAATCGTTCGTTGAAGCTGTCGATGCTGCTGGCGCTCGCCCTCGGCAGTAGCCAGGCAGCCGCGCTGGAACTGGGTCAGATCCAGGTGAAATCGGCCCTCGGGCAGCCGCTGCTGGCCGAAATTCCGCTCAATCCCGCCAACGCGGCCGAGCTGGAGAATCTGACCGCCCGGCTCGCTTCCTCCGAGGATGCGGCCCAGGCGGGCGTCGCCGCCGGTCCCACGGTCCCCCTTTCGTTCGCGGTGGTGGATGGCGCCAACGGCAAGAAGGTGATCCGCATCACCAGTGCCGCCCCGGTCAACGACCCCTATCTCGACCTGCTGGTCGAGGTGAACAACGCCTCGGGCAAGAGCCTGCGCGAGTTCACCATCCTGCTCGATCCGCCGGGCAGCGCCGTCAGCGGCGTGCCGGCGACGCGTGCGCCCACGCAGTCCAGCAAGCCGTCCCGTCGTGCCGCGGCCACCCCGCCGGCTGCGACGACCAGCACCGAATCCACGACCGCCGCGCCTGCTGCCGAAGCCAAGCCGGCCAGGCCCGCGCCGGCACCGCGCGCGGCTGCCGGTGGCACCCTCACGGTGGAGAGCGGCCAGACCCTGTCCGCCATCGCGCATGAGACCGCGCCGGCCGGTGTGGACATGAACCAGATGCTGGTGGCGCTGAAGACCGCCAATCCGGATGCGTTCTACCGCGACAACATCAACGCCCTGAAGAGCGGCGCCGTGTTGCGCGTGCCCTCCAAGGACGACGCGCTGGCGATGACCTCGGCCGCCGCGGTGGCCGAAGTCCGCCGCCAGAACAGCGACTGGCGCTCGGGCGCCGCCCGTACGCCGACCACGGTCGCCGACGCCGGCACGCGCGCCAACGCCAGTTCCGCCCCGAGTACCGGTGGCGCCGCCGGCGATCACCTGGCCCTGGTCCCCGCAAAGGAAGGCTCCGACAACGCGGCCGGCCGCGGTGGCAAGGGCGACAAGGCCGCTGCCGAGAAGGGCATGGCGGCATTGCACCAGGACCTCCTGCGCAGCCAGGAAGCCCTCACTTCGCTGACCAAGCAGGGTGACGAGCTCAAGTCGCGCCTGAAAGACCTGGAAGACATCAACAGCAAGAACGAGCGCCTGTTGTCTCTCAAGGACAACGAGATTGCCGAGCTGCAGCACAAGCTCGCCGATGCCCGCAAGGCCAGCGGCCAGCCGGCTGCAGCGACCTCCGCGCCCGCCAAGGCGGCGTCGGTGAAGTCCTCCGAAGCCGAGACGGTGGTCAAGGCGAACGAGCCGGCCACGCCCGCGGCGGCTGCCACGGCGCCTGCGACCGCCGCTGCCATGCCGGCAGCAAGCACCAGTGCGCCGGCCCACGCCAGTTCCACTCCGGCCGTCGCCGCCAAGCCCACGCCCGCCAAGCCGGCGGTCAAGGCGGCAGCGAAGCCTGCTCCGGCGACGGAAGACGAGCCGTGGTTCATGCAGACCTGGGCCTGGGGTGCCGGCGCAGGCGTGATCGTGCTCGGCCTGCTGGCCGCCCTGCGTGGTCGCAGCCGCAAGACGGCGGAGCCGGCCGCAGCGAGCGCTTCGTCGCTGGCCGACCGCTTCGGCACGATTCCCCATGGCGGCACCGGCAGTCCCGATCCCGACCAGGACGAACTGCTCGACCAGCTGGCCGAACATCCGGACGACATCGGCCTGCATCTGGAGCTGGTGAGCCTGTACTACAGCCGTCGCGACGTCGATCACTTCGAGGCCGCCGCGGAAGCCATGCACGCCCATATCACCGACGAGCAGCAGCCGGAGTGGGTGGACGTGCTGCACATGGGCGAAGACCTGGTGCCGGAACACCCGCTGTTCTCCCACGGCTTCGTGGCCACCCGCGACCATGGCGACGAGGGCCATGAGGCGCTGGACCAGTTCGACCTGGGCAGCTACGCCAAGGATCACGACGAGGTCCCGCCGATTCCCGCACCCGCGGCGCAGCAGGCGCCGAAGGTCAGCGGCTATCACTTCGACTTCGACCTGACCCCGCGTCCGGTGCCGGCCCCGGCCAGCGCACCGGCGGCGACCGCGAAGGAAGAAGAGATCGATACGCTTGCCTCGAGCTGGCATTTCGACGAGCCGGAAGCCGAGGAAGCAGTGCAAGGGCAGCCCGTGCACAGCTTCGATCACGGCCTCAACCACGACGCCGAACACGACCTGAGCCACGACCTGGGCGGCCACTTCACCGACGATCCGGTGGACACCAAGCTCGACCTGGCCCGCGCCTACCTCGACATGGGCGATCCGGATGGCGCACAGGCCATGCTGGAAGAAGTGATGCACGAAGGCACGCAGATGCAGAAGGATGTGGCCAAGCGCTTGCTTGAAAGCATTCGGTGATGCACGGTGAAGCTGCTCGCCGTTGGCGGGCGGTGAAGCCGGCGGCTGTGCCGCCTGTAAAGGGTAAATAGAGTAGAGCGGCGCCTTTGGGGCGCCGTTTTGCTTTTTCCATTTACTATTCACTCTTTACCCTTCACTGCTCTCCCATGCGCATCGCTCTAGGCATCGAATACGACGGCACCGAGTTTTCCGGGTGGCAGCGGCTGACCCACGGCGAGACCGTGCAGGGCGCACTGGAACGGGCACTGTCGTTCGTGGCGGCGCACCCGGTGGAAGTGACCTGCGCCGGCCGTACCGATGCCGGCGTGCACGGCCGTTGCCAGGTGGTCCATTTCGACACCGAGGTGGAGCGCGACATGCGTGGCTGGACGCTGGGCGCATCGTCCAACCTGCCGAGCACGGTGGCGGTGTTGTGGGCGCAGCGGGTCGATCCGACCTTCCATGCACGCTTCTCCGCGCGCAGCCGCCGCTATCGCTACCGCATCCTCAATCGCCAGGTACGCGCGGCGCTGGACGCGCGCTACGTCACCTGGGAACGGCTGCCGCTGGACGCCGGGTGCATGCATGAGGCCGCACAGGCGTTGGTCGGCGAGCACGACTTCACCGCATTTCGTGCCATCTCGTGCCAGGCCGCGCACGCGCGCCGCCAGATGCTTGCGCTGAGCGTGCGACGCGAAGACGAGCAGGTCATCGTCGAGATCGAGGCCAATGCGTTCCTGCATCACATGGTGCGCAACATCGTCGGTTCGCTGCTGCCGATCGGGCGCGGCGAACAGCCGGTGCGCTGGATGCGCGAACTGCTCGCGGGACGCAACCGCGAAGTCGCCGGTCCCACCGCGCCCGCATCGGGACTCACCTTTCTCGGTCCGCGCTACGAAGCCCAGTGGGGCTTGCCGGCGGAGGTGACGCAATGACGCGGATCAAATGCTGCGGCATGACCCGCATCGACGACGCCTTGCTCGCGGCGCAGCTTGGCGCCGACGCCATCGGCGTGGTGCTGACGGCGCGCAGCAAGCGGCGCGTCACCATCGAACAGGCCCAGGCCATCGTGCGCGCCTTGCCGCCCTTCGTGACCTCGGTGACGCTGTTCATGGACGACGACGCCGCGTTCGTTCGCGAAGCGATCGAGGCGATCCAGCCAGACCTCGTGCAATTCCACGGCGCCGAGTCCGACGACTGGTGCGCGCAATTCGGTCGTCGTTATCTCAAGGCCATCGCCATGGGCGAGGGCGCTGCGGCGCTGCCCAGCCTGCATCGTTACCCCGGTGCCGCGGGACTGCTGCTGGATGGTCACGGTCTGGGCGAAGCGGGCGGCAGCGGCAAGGCGTTCGACTGGTCGCTGATGCCGCGCGAGCTGAGCCAGCCCCTGATCCTTGCCGGCGGTCTCACGCCTGCCAATGTCGCCGAGGCCATTCGCATCGCCCATCCGTGGGGTGTCGACGTGGCCAGCGGCATCGAGTCGGCGCCCGGCATCAAGGATGCACACAAGCTGGTGGATTTCATCGCGACCGTTCGTCGGATGGACGATCAGGGTCGTTAACCGCTGCTAGCATGGCTGTTGGACTATCCGCCCAGGTTTCGCATGCCCGCCCCGATGGAAGCATTCCGCTATGAAGGCCAGGCCGATGCGCTGGACAGCATCGTCGGAGGCGATCGACCGGTCGTCATTCGTGGGCTGGTAAAGCACTGGCCGCTGGTCAAGGCAGCTGTCGAATCGGACCAGGCTTTCGCCGCGCAACTGATCGCGGCGGACAATGGAACGCCGGTGGACGCGCTGCTGATGCCGCCGGAAGCGGAAGGGATCGTGGGCTATCGCGGCGAGGCGGAGGCCTTCAACTTCACCCATCACCGCGCATCGGTGACGCAGGCGCTGCAGCGCCTGCTGCAATTTGCCGATGCCGCGGACGCGCCGGGTATCGCGCTGCAGAGCGCGCCCATCGCCAGTTGTCTGCCGGGCCTGCTCGACCATCACCGCTTGCCGCTGCTCGATCCGGCGGTGACGCCGCGCCTGTGGATCGGCAACCGCGTCACCACGCCTGCGCATTTCGACGAGTATCGCAACATCGCCTGCGTGGTCTGTGGCGTGCGCCGTTTCACGCTGTTTCCGCCGGAGCAGGTGCGCAACCTCTACATCGGTCCGCTGGACTTCGCGCCCACCGGTGCGGCCATCAGCATGGCGCGGCTGGATCGACTGGACGATCCGCGTTACCCGCGCGTGCGCGAAGCCATGCAGCACGCGCTGGTGGCGGAGCTGGAGCCTGGCGATGCGATCTACATCCCGCCGATGTGGTGGCATCACGTCGCCTCGCTCGGCAAGCTCAACGCATTGGTGAATTACTGGTGGATGCCGGCGCATGGCAGCGGACTGGCACCCAACACGCGCCTGGGCGGCCTGTTGCATTGCATCCTGTTGTTCAAGTCGTTGCCGCCGGCAGAGCGCGCGGCCTGGCGCGAACTGCTCGACCACTACGTGTTCGGCGACGAAGATCCTGCCGCGCACATTCCCGCACATCGTCGCGGCTGGCTGGGCGAACTCGACGAGGAACAGTCGCGCAAGTTGCTGGAGCGCATTCGCCAGTATCTGTGAGCTTGCGGAACGCGGATTTTTGCTCGTCATTCCGGCGCAGGCCGGAATCCAGTAGCGAGCGCTTACGGTTCTCGCGAAGAGCCCTGGAAGATCGCGACAAACGCGCCTCATCGCTACTGGATTCCGGCCTGCGCCGGAATGACGGGTAGGAGAGGTTTGCGCCGAAAGCCCGCCACACTTTTCCACAACCCATGTGGATGCATGTCGGCAAAGCTTGTGGACAAGTGTGCTATCTCGTTGACGACAAAGACGTCATGACGCGTTGATGCGAGTTTGCGCATCGCTTCCATCGTCGGCACGCAGGTTTTCCACAGCGCATGTGGATGCCTGCGGGAAAAGCTTGTGGATAGGTGTGCTATCTCACTGACGCAAAAGAACTCGGCACGCATTGATGCGCAAATGCGCAGTGCGCGTCAGCTGTCCTGTTCGGCGAAGGCGGCCTTCAGCCATTCGGCGAGCGGCTCGACCCGCGCATGCGATACACGGGCGGACGTGACCAGCACCCATTGCGCGCGTACCTCGTGGAATCCCCACGGTGCGACCAAACGTCCCGAGGCCAGATCGCCCGCCACCAACTGCGCAGGCGCGATGGCCAGCCCGCGTCCCGCGACCGCTGCTTCGATCATGTGGTACAGGTGCGGATAACCCTGGCCCAGCGTCAGCTGCGTGGCGGGCAGTCCCACGCTTTGTGCCCAATGATCCCAGGCCTCCGGGCGCGATTGCGTATGCAGCAGCATCTGCTCCTGCACGGCCTGTGGGCTGCTGCGTGCGAATCGATGGGCTTTGGCGAAGCTCGGACTCGCCACGGGGCCAATGCGTTCGCTTGCCAGCGGATACACCTGCCAGCCGGCCGGCCACGGCGGCTCACCCGCCATGATCGCCGCATCGAGCCCGCCTAGCGATTCGTCGAAGCTGGTTTCCTGCGGGCGCAGATGCAGGTCCAGTTCGGGCAGCTCGTCCATCAGGCGCTCGAGGCGGGGAATCATCCAGCGCGCCAGCAGGCTCACCGGACAGCCCAGCACGAAAGGCGCGTTGGCGGTTGTTACGCGCAGCTCATCGCAGGTGTCGCGCAACTGCGCGAACGCGGCCGTACTGGTGTCGCGCAAGCGCTGTCCGGCGGGCGTGAGCACGAGGCCGCGTCCCTGGCGCTGGAACAGCGACGTGTGCAGGTCTGCTTCCAGTGCGCGAATGTGCCGGCTCACCGCACCGTGGGTGACATGTAACTCGGCCGCGGCCCGGCTCACGCTGCCCAGGCGGGCGGCCGCCTCGAAGGCGAGCAGGGCATTCAGCGAGGGCAGGGCGCGGGGCATGGAACCTGTGAGTTTTCCTGACAGATGCAGGCCATCATATCGCTTTTTGCAGGCGGCGCTTTCGGGTACGTTGCGCGGTGTCTTTTGTGACTTTTCCGAGTGCCATCCATGAGCAAGATCGACTTCAGCGCCTATCCCGACGAGCACGGGCGCTTCGGCAATTACGGCGGCAGTTACGTCGCCGAAACCCTGATGGCCCCGCTGGCCGAACTCACCGAGGCCTATCTGCGCCTGCGCAAGGATCCGGAGTTCATCGCCGAGCTGGATCGCGATCTGAAGTACTACGTGGGCCGCCCCAGTCCGGTCTATTACGCCGAGCGGCTGAGCCAGCACGTGGGCGGCGCACGGATCCTGCTCAAGCGCGAGGATCTGAACCACACCGGCGCGCACAAGATCAACAACACCATCGGCCAGGCGCTGGTGGCCAAGCGCATGGGCAAGCCGCGCATCATCGCTGAGACCGGCGCGGGTCAGCACGGTGTGGCCAGCGCCACGGTGGCGGCGCGCTTCGGCCTCAAGTGCGTGGTGTACATGGGCGCGGTGGACATCGAGCGGCAGAAGATCAACGTCTACCGCATGAAGCTGCTCGGCGCTGAAGTCGTGCCGGTGACGTCCGGTTCGAAGACGCTCAAGGACGCGCTCAACGAAGCGATGCGCGACTGGGTCACCAACGTGGCCGACACCTTCTACATCATCGGCACGGTGGCTGGACCGCATCCGTATCCGCTGATGGTGCGCGACTTCAACGCGATCGTCGGTCGCGAGGCGCGCGAGCAGGTGCTGGAGCAGTTCGGCCGCTTGCCGGATGTGCTCACGGCCTGCGTCGGCGGCGGTTCGAACGCGATCGGCTTGTTCCACGCGTTTCTCAACGACGAAGGCGTGCGCATCGTCGGTGCCGAGGCGGCGGGCGAGGGCATCGCGACAGGACATCATGCGGCCTCGCTGGCAGCCGGTCGTCCGGGCGTGCTGCACGGCAATCGCACCTATGTGCTGTGCGACGACAACGGCCAGATCACTGAAACGCATTCGGTGTCCGCGGGACTGGACTATCCCGGCGTGGGCCCTGAACACGCGTTCCTGAAAGATGCCGGCCGCGCGGAATACGTCGGCGTCACCGACGACGAAGCATTGGAGGCCTTCCATCTGCTGGCGCGCACCGAAGGCATTCTCGCGGCGCTGGAATCGAGCCACGCGGTGGCGCAGGCGATCAAGCTGGCGCGTGAATATCCGAAGGATGGCCTGGTGCTGTGCAACCTGTCCGGCCGCGGCGACAAGGACGTACATACGATTGCCGCCCGCGAAGGAGTGCAGGTATGAGCCGCATCGACCGCCGTTTCGCCCAGCTCAAAGCGGATAACCGAACCGGCTTGATTCCGTTCGTCACCGCGGGCGATCCCTCTCCGCCACACGCCGTGGCCTTGATGCACGCGCTGGTGGACGCCGGCGCCGACGTGATCGAACTCGGCGTGCCGTTTTCCGATCCCATGGCCGATGGCCCGGTGATCCAGCACGCCAGCGAGCGCGCCATCGAAAAGGGCGTGGGACTGGCCGATGTGCTGGGCTGGGTCGCCGCGTTCCGCCAGCGAGACGCTGACACGCCGATCGTCCTGATGGGTTATCTCAACCCCATCGAAATCCACGGCTACGAGCGCTTCGCCAGCGAGGCCGTGCAGGCCGGCGTGGATGGCGTGCTGGTGGTGGATTGCCCGCTGGAGGAATCGGCGGTGCTCGAGCCGTTGCGCAAGGCCGGCCTGCAGCAGATCCTGCTGGCGGCGCCGACCACCGCACCCGCGCGTATGGTGCAGTTGTGCGGGTCCGCCCAGGGTTTCCTGTACTATGTCTCGTTCGCCGGCATCACGGGCGCGGCACGATTGAGCACTGGCGACATCGCCGCCCGCGTGGCCGAGATCCGGTCGAAATCCAAAGCGCCGGTGGCCGTGGGCTTCGGCGTACGCGATGCGCAATCGGCCAAGGCCATTGCGGGCTTCGCGGATGCGGTGGTGATCGGCAGCGCGCTGGTGGAACGGCTGGCCGGTGCGGAAAGTGTCGACGACATCACCGCGCGGGCGAAGGAGTTCCTGGCGCCCATCCGCGCCGCGCTGGATGCGCATTGAGGACACGCTGCGTTCGTGACGCGGCGTCGCGTCATGAACGTTTGAGGTGTTGCGATGAACTGGCTCCAGAAAATCATGACTCCGCGTGCTCGCACCGAAGCCACCGGCAACGCCGGCAAGGGCAAGGTGCCGGAAGGCGTGTGGGAGAAGTGCGGTGGCTGCGGCACGGTGCTCTACCGTCCGGAGCTCGAGCGCAACCTGATGGTCTGCCCCAAGTGTGGTCACCACCACACCATCGAGGCGCGCCTGCGCCTTGACGCGTTGCTCGATCCGGGTTCGGCGCAGGAGCACTGGGCCAGCATGGAGCCGAGCGATCCGCTGAAGTTCCGCGACACCAAGAAGTACCGCGACCGCATCATCGCGTCGCAGAAGGCCACCGGCGAGAAAGACGCGCTGATCGCCATGAGCGGTCGCCTCAAGGGCCGTCCGCTGATGGCCGTGGCGTTCGAGTTCAGCTTCATGGGCGGTTCGATGGGCTCGGTGGTGGGTGAGAAGTTCACCCGCGCCGCCGAACGCGCGCTGGCCGAGCGCAGTGCCCTCGTGTGCTTCTCCGCCACCGGCGGCGCGCGCATGCAGGAATCGTTGTTCTCGCTGATGCAGATGGCCAAGACCTCGGCCGCGTTGGCACGCATGCGCGATGCCGGCGTGCCGTACATCAGCGTGCTCACGCATCCGACCACGGGCGGCGTGTCGGCGAGCCTGGGCATGCTGGGCGACATCAACGTGGCCGAGCCCAAGGCCCTGATCGGTTTTGCCGGCCCGCGCGTGATCGAGCAGACCGTGCGCGAGACGCTGCCCGAAGGCTTCCAGCGATCGGAATTCCTGCTGGAGCACGGCGCCATCGATCTGATCGTCGACCGCCGCGAAATGCGCGACAAGCTGGCCGACCTGCTCGGCATCCTGATGAAGGCGCCGCGCGTCGCGTAAGCGCTTCAACGCATTTTTAAAAAAACAGCGCCCAAGTGGCGCTGTTTTTTTGTGCAAAGCCCCCTCATTCCACTGTGGGAGCGCACCCTGTGCGCGACTGTCCTGCGCGCAACTTCCGCGCTTGCCGCATGGTTCCTACCTGAGGCTGCGTGTGTCGCGCACAGGGTGCGCTCCCACAGGTGCAGGCTGCGAAGGTTTTCCACAGCGCACGTGGATAGCTACTGCATAAGCCTGTGGACAACCCTCTTATCCCTCTTTGCCGACAACGGTTTGCGACACCGTGCTGATCTTTTGCTCATCACCACCGATGTTTTCCACAGCGATTGTGGATGTCGCTCGGGCAAACCTGTGGACAAGCACTGCAACTGATTGCTGTGCAAGGCGATCACTACGCGCTGATGAAGAAATGACCAGTGTGTTCGAAGCGTCGCGCGATGGTTTTCCACAGCAAATGTGGATGCAGGCGGGGGAAGCCTGTGGATAGGTTGCCTATCTCACTGATGCCAAAGCGATGGCGACGCACTGATGCGCAAATGCGCAGCATCACGCCACCAGCATATGCAACGGCAGCAACCACAACGACAAGGCACCGAGCGCGCTGCCGATCACCGTGGCCGCAATCACGTCGCTCGGATAGTGCAATCCAAGGATCACGCGCGATGCACCCACCAGGGCGGTGAAGGTCAGCAGCAGCGGTGCGAGCAACGGATACCAGGCCAGCGCGACGATGGTGAAGCTCACTGCCTGCAGCGTGTGGCCGGACGGGAAACTGAACTCGTCCAGCGGCGGCACGTGGGCGATCACTCCCGGGCACGCGCGGAACGGGCGCGGACGACGGGTCCAGCGTTTCAGCAGGCGGTAGAGCAGCAGCGCGGTGAGGCCAGTGATGGCCATCTGTGCAGCGGCGAGCAGGCCGCGGCGTCCGTCGAGCAACGCGAGCACGGCCATCAGCGAATACCAGAACACGCCATCGCCGAGCCGGCTGATGATGCCGAAGAACACGCCGACGGCGCGGCGGGTGCCCCAGCGGTTTGCCGCCACGCACATGCGGCGGTCGATGGCGAATCGCGGGCCTGCAGGCAGCTCAGGCGTGTGCAGCGGTGGCATGGTGCTCATGCGCGTTCTCCTTAGCCAGCTCAGCCAAAAGGTGCTCGAACTCGTTGATGACGGCAGCGGGTGAGAGATTGGCGATGCTCGCGTGCGCGGCGCGTCCCATGTGCCGGATCAGGCTGGCGTTGGAGGCGAGCATCACCGTCGATTCGATGAAGCTGCGCTCGTTGCCGGCATCGATGCGGTAACCGTTCTGGCCGGTGTGCAGGTGCTCGCGTGCAGCGCCTTCCTCATAGGCCACCACCGGCAGTCCGGAAGCGAGGGCTTCGAGAATCACGTTGCCGAAGGTTTCGCTGAGGCTGGGAAACGGGAACAGGTCGGCGCTGGCGTAGTGCCGGGACAACGCATCGCCACGCTGCATGCCGGCAAAGATGAAGTCCGGATGGGCTTCCTGCAGCGCGGCACGCGCCGGACCATCGCCCACCCATACGTACTTCGCTTTCGGCACCTGCTGCTGCACGGCGCGGAATGCGCGCACGGCCAGGTCGAGGTTTTTCTCAGGTGCGATGCGCCCCACGTACAGCACCACCGGCGTGTTGCCGTCGACGTTCCAGCTGTCGCGCAACTCGGCGCTGCGATGGCGCGGGTGGAACAGCTGCGTATCCACCGCGCGTCGCAGCAGGCGAGCCGTGTCCACGCCCAGCGCGCTCAATTCGTTCGACAGCGCTTCCGTCGGCACCAGGGTGGCGGCGGCGCGGCGGTGAAAGTTGCGCAGATAGTTGCGCACGATCGGGGTCAGGAAACCCACGCCGTAGTGGTCGGCATAGGTATCGAAACGCGTGTGGAAGCCGGTGGCGATGGGAATGCCAAGGCGCCTGGCGGCGCGTACCGCGGACCAGCCCAGCGGGCCCTCGGTGGCCACGTAGATCGCGTCGGGGCGCAGGCGCGTCCAGCGCTGGCGCAGCGTGTTGCCGGCCGGCAGGCCGAAGCGCAGGCCGGGATAGCGGGGCAGGGAGGCGCCGCGGACTTCCAGCGCGACGATACCGGGTTCGTCCTTGAAGGACTGCTGCTGGCGGGGACGAATCAGGTCGACCGTGTGTCCTTGCGACGCCAGTCCGGCGGCGAGGCTGTGCACGGTCAATGCCACGCCGTTGATCTCGGGTGGATAGGTCTCGCTGACAATGCCGATGCGCACTGGGAAATACCGTTGGCTGGCCCGGTGCAGGTTCCTCTTTGGGCGTTGCGGGGGCGTGGCGCGTGGATGACGCCCGCATGACGGCAGCAACGGCGCGCCCGGCGCCGCTGACGCAATCACTACGTTCTTCGCGGGTACACTCGCCGGACTTGTGATTGTGGAGTCATCTCGATGAAACGCTTTTTGCTCGCTGTGATGCTTGCCGGCCTGACCGGTGTCGCCGCTGCCGCCGATGCGCCCGGGTTACCCGTGACGAAGGCGCCGGCCGGTGCCGAGGTCTACATCATTTCGCCCAAGGATGGCGCCATCGTCGGTACCGAAGTGACCGTGCAGTTCGGTCTCAAGGGCATGGGCGTGGCCCCGGCCGGGGTGAAGAAGGAAGGCACCGGCCACCATCACCTGCTGGTGGACGTGAAGAACCTGCCCGCCGCCGGCCAGCCGATTCCCAAGGACGATCAGCACATCCACTTCGGCAACGGCCAGACCGAAACCACCTTGAAGCTGGCACCGGGCAAGCACACGCTGCAGCTGGAACTGGCCGACGAAAACCATGTTCCGTTCGATCCGGCGATCGTGTCCAAGCCGATCACCATCACGGTGAAGTAAGACTCCCCAGGAACACCGACACGCCCAGGCTGGCCATCCACAGCTGGGCGTGTCCGGCCACGCGGGCGCGCACGCCGCCGTCGAGCTGCACGCGCTGGGTCACCATCCACGCCACGCCGGTACCCGCTTCGGTGCCGGCCCGTTCGCCGGCTTCGTGGACCTGGGCCAGCTCCACGTATCCGGTGACCGTCTTGTTGAAGACATGGCTTTCGTTGATCGCGAGGGTGGACTGCTTGTCCTGGCCCTTGGTCTGTTCCGCGTAGCCGCCGACGCCGTCCTGGTCGGAGAGCTGCCAGTTCACGTCCGCGCCCAGCAGATATTGCCGATGGTCGTTGCGCACCGCGCGCGCGCCGTCGGTGAACTCCACGCTGCCCAGCAGGCCCCAGGTCACCGGTGCATCGGACTTGTTCGGCGCGTACTTGAGCGCCAGCACCGTGTCGCCCCAGCCATGCCCCCCATCGCTGGCACCGTTGCCGCTGGTATGGATGGCATTGAACGGCGAAGTGCCCAGCTGCGCTTCGAACGGACCGCCCAGGCCCAGCCTGACCAGGCTGTCGGTGGTGTATTGCGACTGGATCTGGCCGCCGCCGAGGTTGTCCCGTGTCCAGGTGGGCAGGCCTTGCTCGATGGTGACGTCGCCCGCGTTGAGCACCACGGGCGTGAAGCCCAGGCCGGGGCGGTCGTAGCCCGGGTTCGTCCCGTCCGCCAGGGCAGGGCGCGCGACAGCGACGGCCGCGAGCGCAAAAAACAGCGTGGTTGGCCAAATATGCATTCGCCACCGGTTCTTGTTTCCGTATCGGTTAAAATTCCGCACTTCTCTCTTGTCCCCGTCCAAGCAGCCCATGACCGTCCGCACCCGTTTTGCCCCCAGTCCCACCGGTTTCCTGCATATCGGCGGGGCCCGCACAGCCCTTTACTGCTGGCTGGAGGCTCGCCGCCGCGGTGGACAGTTCGTGCTGCGCATCGAGGATACCGACCGCGAGCGCTCCACCGAGGAAGCCGTGCAGGCCATTCTCGATGGCATGAACTGGCTCGGGCTGACGCACGATGAAGGTCCGGTTTACCAGACGGCACGCCTCGAGCGCTACAAGCAGGTGGCCGACGAGCTGCTGAAGGCCGGCCTGGCGTACTACGCGTACGAGTCCAAGGACGAGATCGAAGCGATGCGCGAAGCCGCCTATGCCAAGGGCGAGAAGCCCCGCTACAACGGCTATTACCGCGACCGCAACGAGCCGTATCGTGACGATCCGAACCGCGTGATGCGCTTCAAGAATCCGCTGGAAGGCACGGTGGTGTTCGAGGACAAGGTGAAGGGCCGGATCGAGTGGGCGAACGCCGAACTCGACGACCTGGTGATCTTCCGTTCCGACGGTTGGCCGACCTACAACTTCGCCGTGGTGGTCGACGATATCGACATGGGCATCACCGAGGTGATCCGCGGCGACGACCATGTCAACAACACGCCGCGCCAGATCAATATCTACAAGGCGCTCGGCAAGCCGGTGCCGGAGTTCGCGCACCTGCCGATGATCCTCGGCCCGGATGGCCAGAAACTGAGCAAGCGCCACGGCGCCGTGAGCGTGATGCAGTACCGCGACGACGGCTTCCTGCCGCACGCGCTGCTCAACTACCTGGTGCGCCTGGGCTGGTCGCATGGCGACCAGGAAATCTTCTCGGCGGACGAAATGATCCAGTTGTTCGACGTGTCCGATGTCAACAAGGCCGCCTCACGCTTCGACGTGACCAAGTTGTCGTGGCTCAACCAGCATTACCTGAAGACGGAAGAGCCCTCGTTGATTGCGCCGGAATTCGAGTGGCACCTGACGCAGGCCGGCATCGACTTCAGCAAGGGCCCGAACCCGGCCGACGTGATCGTGGCGCTGCGTGATCGCGTGCAGACGCTGAAGGAAATGGCCGAGCGCGCGAAGATCTGGTACGGCCCGATCGTCGAATGGGACGACAAGGCGATCGCCAAGCATCTGCAGAACGACAGCGCCGTGGCGGTGCTCACCGAAGCGAAGAGCCTGATCGCGAACGTCGAGTGGAAGCCCGAGCCGATCCACGGCGTGATCGAACAGATTGCCGCGAAGCTGGAGCTGGGCATGGGCAAGATCGCGCAGCCGCTGCGCGTGGCGATGACCGGCACGCAGGTATCGCCGTCGATCGATCACACCATCTACCTGGCCGGCCGCGAGATGGCGCTGCAGCGTATCGACGACGCCATCGCCAAGGCCAAGGGGTGATCGCTGCGGCCATGCGCGGACTGCGCTGAACCGGCATGGACGAACTGCTCGCCAAAGCCACCCAAGGCGTCGACGTGGATTCGCCCGACGCCTTCCTGCAGATCTTCCTGAACCTGATGGGCCTGGTCCCCTGGGCGGCGTTGTTCTGGTGGAGCGTGGTGTTCGTGGTGGTGGGCGCGTTGCTGGGGTGGTGGCGTGGCCGCACGCTGGAGGGCGTGGTGCTGGCTCTGGTGCTGGGGCCGATCGGCTGGATCGTGGTGTGGCTCAGGCCCCGCCCCAAAGCCGTGCCGCCGCCGTTGCCGCCACGGCGCTGAACCGCCACTTGCGGATGCACGCTGCAGGCCTCACGTAAGTGTCGGTGTATGATGGCTTCCGAGGTGAATTCATTGAGTCAGGCTGCCGACAAAGCGCACACGCATCACCACCATCACCACGACGACGCGCAAAGCTTCGTTCGTGCGGTGGAGCATGCCAGTGAGGAACGTGGCCTGAGGCTCACGCCGCTGCGCAAGGAAGTGCTGGAGCTGGTGGCGGCTGCCGGCAAACCGGCGAAGGCCTACGATTTGCTCGACCAGCTGCGCGAACGCCACGGCAACGCGGCGCCGCCCACGGTGTATCGGGCGCTCGATTTCCTGCTCGAGCACGGCTTCATCCACAAGCTGGAATCGATCAACGCGTTCGTCTCCTGCCATCACCCGGCCGAGGCGCACCAGGTGCCGTTCCTGATCTGCGACAACTGCTCCAGCGCACAAGAAGTGTGTGACGAGCGGGTGGCCGAATTGATCGAGGCCCAGGCCAAGGCCTTCGGCTTCCGTCCGCAGGCGCAGACGCTGGAAGTGCACGGGCTCTGCAAGAACTGCCGCAAGAGCTGATACGCCGCTCGGGTCTTCCTGAACGGCCCGGCTGAAGGGCTTTGCGTTCGAGACGTTACAATGTAACATACGTGAATCGGGTCACTCGCGACCCCTCTGTGCTCCGCTCCGGTCCCCCCATCCGATGGAAGCTCCCCAGCAGAACAAGAGTCGCTTGTGGTCCCTGGCTGACAGGGTCGGTGCGATTGCATCGTTCCTGTGTGCCATCCATTGCGCGGCTCTCCCGTTCGTCCTCGCCTTGCTCCCGTTCGTCGGCCTCGAATTCCTGGCCGACCATGCGTTCGAGCGCGGCTTCGTGCTGTTCGCCAGCGCGCTGGCGATAGTCAGCCTGGTCATCGGCTATCGACGTCATCACCGCCCGTTGGCGCTGTTGTTGGCATTGCCGGGTCTGGCCCTGCTGATCATGGGCGTCACCTTCGCCGAGCACTACGGCATCGCGCTGCACAGCGTGATGGTGACCTGCGGTGGTTTGCTGGTGGCCGGCGCGCACTTCGTGAACCTGCGCACGCACCGCTCGCTGCACGTGCACAGTGCCCAATGCGCGCACTGAGCATCGCGGCAGATCACGTCGTGATTGTGTAACGGGGCCGCTGATTCCTAGCATTTGCCCATGAGTTCAGCTCACGCGCACACCCACGATGATCACGATCATGATCATGATCATGACCACGCCCACGGTCATGCGCACGATCACGCGCATGCGCACGGCGGCGTCACCGGTCGTGAAAAGAAACTGATCTTCGCCTTCGTGCTCACCACCCTGATGATGGTGGTGGAGATGGTGGGCGGTGTGTTTTCCGGCTCGCTGGCACTGGTGGCAGATGGCGGCCACATGCTGATCGATGCGCTGGCATTGTTGCTCGCCATTGCAGGTGCGTGGTTTGCCCGCCGACCGGCGGACGCGCGCCGCACTTACGGTTACGGACGCCTGGAAGTCCTGGCCGGCTTCGTCAACGCACTCACCCAGTTCGTGCTGGTCGCGTTCATTGCGTACGAAGCGATCACGCGACTGTTCGAACCCACGCACATTCTCTCCGGCCTGATGCTGGTGGTGGCCTTGATCGGCCTGGTGGTCAACGTGCTGGTGCTGAGCACGCTGCATGGGCATGCGCATGACGACGTGAATCTTGCCGGCGCCACGCTGCATGTGATCGGCGATCTGCTCGGTTCCCTGGCCGCCGTCGTGGCCGCGCTGCTGGTGCGCTGGTTGGCCTGGAACTGGGCCGATCCGGTGCTTTCCCTGCTGGTGTCGCTGCTGATCCTCAACAGCGCGTGGCGACTGTTGCGTCGTTCCTCGCACATCCTGCTGGAAGGCGTGCCGGAAGGCATGAACACCGAGGAAGTGGAAGCGGCGCTGCGTGGTGCGGATGCGTCCATCCGTGACGTGCACCATCTGCATGTCTGGCAGCTGGCCTCGGGCTCGCGCATGGCCACCCTGCATGCCGAACTGCATGAAGGCACCGGCAGCGCGCAGGCCATCCTGGCCATCAATCGCGTCCTGGCTGAACGTTTCAGCATTCAGCATGTGACCGTGCAGGTCGATTCCGGCGATTGTCCCGACGAAAAGCGCGGCTGCGCCGGCCCGGGTTGCCGCTGACTATTGCGCTTTGGGCTGTCGCTGATACGATGGTCGGCCGTATACATCCCAACGAATCAAGGAGTTCCCCATGGGCAAGGGCGATCGTCGAACCCGTCGTGGCAAGACCTACCGTGGCAGCTACGGCAACAGCCGCGCTCATTCGCTGCAGCCTGCTGTGGCTGGTGCCAAGGCAACCGTGACCAAGCCGGCAGCCGCCAAGAAGGCCGCGCCGAAGAAGAAGTCGGCTTAAACGCCAGGCTTCACGAGAAAAAGCCCCCATGCGGGGGCTTTTTTTATGGGCGCACTTCAGCTTGGGAATGACCGCCGATGAACACGTTCCGCAGCACCTGGCCGCCGATCCAGTAGCAGAGCTCGGCGGGCTGCTTGACGTTCCAGACGGCGAGATCCGCCCGTTGACCGGCCTGGAGCGTGCCACGGTCGCTGAGACCGAGCGCCCGCGCGGCATGCACGGTCACCCCGCGCAGTGCTTCTTCCGGCGTGAGACGGAACAGCGTACAGGCCATGCCGGCGGCGAGGCGCAGCGATAGCAGGGGCGAGGTACCGGGGTTGCAGTCGGTGGCGATGGCCATGGCGACGCCGTGCTCGCGTAAACCAGCGATCGGGGGCAGCTTGGTCTCGCGCAGCGCATAGAAGGCGCCAGGCAAGAGCACGGCGACCGTGCCTGCAGCGGCCATGGCGCGGATGCCGCTGTCGCTGAGGTATTCGAGATGATCCGCCGACAAGCCGCGATAGCGTGCCACCAGTGCGGCGCCGTCGAGATCCGACAACTGCTCCGCATGCAGTTTCACCGGCAAGCCGAGTTCCGTGGCGCGGTCGAATACGCGCCGCGTTTCCTCGGGCGTGAACCCAATGTTCTCGCAAAACGCGTCGACGGCATCGACCAGGCCTTCGGCGGCGAGGGCGGGAAGCATCTCGTCGCACACCAGCGATACGTAGGCTATGCGGTTCTCGCGGTATTCGGGCGGCAACGCATGCAGGCCGAGGAAGCTCGTGCGCACGGTGATGCCCAGCGCATTGCCGATGCGTCGTGCCACGCGCAGCATGCGGCGCTCGGTTTCTTGATCCAGGCCGTAGCCGGATTTGATTTCCAGCGCGGTGACGCCATCGGCGAGCAAGGCATGGGCGCGCGGCAACGCTTGCACGAACAGTTCGTCTTCGCTCGCCTCGCGGGTGGCTTTCACGGTCGACACGATGCCGCCGCCAGCGCGGGCGATTTCTTCGTAACTGGCGCCGTTGAGGCGCAGATCAAATTCGTGCGCGCGGTTGCCGCCGAATACCAGATGCGTGTGGCAGTCGATCAGGCCGGGCGTGATCACCGCGCCGCCGAGATCCTCCATGTGCGAAGCGAGTGCCAGCGCATCGCCGGGCAGATCGTCCTGCGCGCCCACCCATGCGATATGCCCTTCGTGCATGGCGATGGCGCCGCGTTCAATCAAGCCATACGGCGCATCGCCCGCGAAAGTCGCCAGCGTGGCGTTGATCAGCAAGTGGTCCCAGCGTTGCGTCATGACGGTCGATGATCGGTGGAGGAAGGATCGATAGGAAGTGGCGGTGTCGCCGGATCTTCCACGAGGGCTTGTTCGTCGTCTTGCTGCGTCTCTTCGGCCGCACGACGGGCCAGTTCCAGTTCGTAGCCATGGATCAGCTTGTCGGCCAGCTCGCGGTAGACCGGCTTGCGCGAGAACAGCGACGAAGCGGCGCGCGCGATCAGGCAGGTGGCCATGATCGGCAGCACCATCTGCTGGTTGTCGGTGAGCTCCATCGAAATCACCGTGGCGGTCAGCGGTGCCTGCGTGACGCCGGCCAGATAGGCGGCCATGGCGAGCAGCGCGACCGCCGAAGGATCGACGCCGGGAAGAATGGTGGAGAGGTTGTTGCCCAGGCCCGCGCCCACCGCGAGTGCAGGCGAGAAGATGCCGCCCGGAATGCCCGCCCAGTACGAGGCGACGTTGCCCAGGAACTTCAGCACGCCGAAGCTGGTTACCGTATTGGAATGGCCCTGCAGGATGTCCTTGGCCTGGGCGTAACCGGTGCCGTAGAGGCCGGTGTTGGTCAGCTGGCTGAGCAGCACGAGCGCAAGACCGCAGGCAGCGGCGAACAGCACCGGTTGCCGCGCACGCAGCCGGCCGATGAAGCCGCGAAAGCCGGTCTCGCTGGGCAGGATCAGGCGCGCGAACAAGCCGCCCGCAAGACCGCACACGAGGCCCGTGGCCAGCACCGCCCACCATGCCTTGCCCAGCGGCAGGCCGATGTTGAAATGGCCGAAATAAGCGTAGTTGCCGAGAATGCCCAGCGACACCAGGCCGGCGATGAAGACCGCCGTGAGCAGGATGCCGCTCATGCGATGCTCGAACGATCCGCTCATCTCCTCGATGGCGAACACGATGCCCGCGAGCGGCGTATTGAACGCCGCCGCCAGGCCTGCAGCCGAGCCGGCGAGAATGAAGCGGCCCGCTGCGGCTGGCTCATCGAAGCCAAAGCGTCGACCCAGTGTGTAGAGCAGACCGGCGCCCACGTGCACGGTCGGGCCTTCGCGGCCCACCGAGGCGCCGCCGAGCAACGCGGCCAGCGTCAACGCCATCTTGCCGATGGCCACGCGCAACGACAGCAGGCTTTGGCGAAAACCTTCGTCCTCGACTTTCAGCGCGGCAATCGCCTGCGGAATGCCCGAGCCGCGCGTGGGCCTGAGTGCGCCTTCGGTCAGCCAGGCGAGCAGGGCGAACATGACCGGTGTGATCAGGAACGCCCAGAAGCGGTTGTGCGTCACCACGCCGTGGAACACATTGAACGCCCAGTCGGCCGCCTGCGCGAAACCGATGGCAGCCAGGCCGACCAGCACGGCACCGCCCCAGAACAGCACGCGTCGCCGCCATTGCACGGGCGAAAACAGTTCCGATCTGGCGAGGCGATGGAAGCGGCCCGTTACCGACGACGGGGGCTGTGCGTCTTCGTCGAATTCGCTCACGATGAGGGCTCGGACTTGCGGGTCCAGCGCGTTTCGTAAAGATCGAAACGGCGATCCTTGAGGTTCTGCACCGCACCGGCATTGCGCGCGCGGGCCAGGCTCTCCAGGTGGAGGTCGGCGAACAGCACGGTCTCGATGTTCGGCGTGGAATCGGCGGCGATGCCGTCGCGCGCGAACGGAAAATCGCTGGGCGTGAGGATGCAGCTCTGGCCGTACTGGATGTCGAAGTTGTTGACGCCCGGCAGATTGCCCACGTTGCCCGACAACACCACGTAGCACTGGTTCTCGATGGCGCGGGCCTGCGAGCAATAGCGCACGCGCAGATAACCCTCGCGCACATCGGTGCAGAACGGCACGAACAGGATCAACGCGCCCTGGTCGGTGAGATGGCGCGCGACTTCGGGGAACTCCGAGTCGTAGCAGATCATCACGCCGATCGGACCGCAGTCGGTCTGGATGGTGGCGGCCGTGTCGCCGCCGGTGATGTTCCACACGGTGCGTTCGCTCGGCGTGGGATGGATCTTTTCCTGCTCGTGGATCGAGCCGTCGCGCAGGCACACGTAGCAGACGTTGTGGATGTCGCCGTTGGCCTGCTCGGTGGGATGGGAGCCCGCGATGATGTTGATGTTGTAGTGCACGGCCAGCCGGCTGAAGAGTTCCTTCACCTGCGGCGTGTACTGGCTGAGCATGCGGATCGAATTGACCGGCGACAATTCCTCGTTCTCGATCGACAGCAACTGCAGCGTGATCAGCTCGGGGAAGGTGACGAAATCCGCGTTGTAGTCGGCCGCGATATCGGTGAAGTATTCCACCTGCGTGGCGAATTCCTCGAACGAACGGATGCGCCGCTGCTGGTACTGCACCGAGGCCACGCGCACCATGTCGGGCAGGCGCTGGGTGGAGGGAATGGAAGGGATGTCGGGGTGATCCAGCAGCGCCGGATTGCGCCATACCAGATGGGCGGCGTAGCCGAGCGACTCATAGTCCGACGGCACGTAACCGCGCAGCAGGCCGACCACTTCGAATTCGTTGCTGAGCTGGAAGCTGAGCGTCTGATCGCGCCGCTTGCCTTCGACCACGGCCTGCACATACGCCTCGGCGCTGCCATAGCGCTGCAGGTTGCGGGCGAGCCCGGGGATGCGTCCGCCGAACACGATGCCGCGCAATTTCAGGTCGGTGCACAGGCGCTTGCGTGCCTGGTACAGGCGCTGGCCGATGCGCATGTTGCGATAGTCCGGATGGACCACCACTTCCATGCCGTACAACCAGTTGCCGTCGCGGCGATGACGCGAGGCCATGCCGCCGCCGGTGATCTGCATCCAGGTGTGCGGGGCGAGTGCGGCGGCTTCGTCGATGCGGAAGGTGGCGCAATATCCAACGATCCTGCCTTCGTACTCGACCACGAACTGGCCTTCGGGGAAATGGGTCTGCTGTGAGCGCAGCATTTCCGCCGAGTGCCCCCATTCGGGCGTGTAGACGCGGGCGGTGAGGTCGACCAGTGCGGACACATCGGCGGCCTTGGCCTGCCGCACCAGCAGCTTGGGAGTGTGTTCCTGGGATTTCTTAGCCATTGCCGCATTATGCCGCAGCGATGTGAACGGGGCGGGGTGAGTAACGGGTACACTCGAACTCTGTTCCCGAGGAGCCTGCGCATGGCAGCCACCATCTCGACCCGCTACGCCGCCGACCGACTGTGGACACCGCAGGGCTGGAGGTCGGATGCGCTGCTGGCCGTCGACAGTGGCGGCATGCTCACCGAGATCGGCACGGGCACGGGCGAGCGGTTGGGTCGGTGGGTATTGCCGGGCATGCCCAACCTGCATTCGCACGCTTTCCAGCGGGCGATGGCCGGCCTGGCCGAGCGTAAGGGTAAGAGCGACGACAGTTTCTGGACCTGGCGCGAAACGATGTATGCGTTCGCGGCCACCATCGGACCGGACGAACTGCAGGCCATCGCTGCGCAGCTGTACATGGAGATGGTGAAGAGCGGTTACACGCAGGTATGCGAGTTCCATTATCTGCATCACCAGCCCGACGGCACGCCGTACGCGCAGCCCGAGGCGATGTCGCTGGCGTTGATCGAGGCCGCGCGCGAAGCGGGCATCGCGCTGACCTTGTTGCCGGTGTTGTACATGAGCGGCAGTTTCGATGGCCGTCCGCTGGCGCCGCGTCAGCGCCGCTTCGGCCACGACGTGCCGTCCTATCTGCGTTTGCTCGACAGCCTGCGCAAGCACGAGAGCGACGGCTTGCGCGTCGGCATCGCGTTGCATTCGCTGCGCGCCGTGCCCGAAGAAGCCTTGCGCGAGGTGCTCGCCGATGACGCGGCGAAAGCCTGTCCGATCCATATCCATATCGCCGAACAGATCGGCGAAGTGCAGGATTGCCTGGCCACGCGCGGGGCGCGACCGGTCGAGTGGCTGTTCGAGCATGCGCCGGTGGATGCGCGCTGGACGCTGATCCATGCCACGCATCTGAGCGAGCGGGAGAGGGAGCAGATCGCGCGTAGCGGCGCAGTCGCCGGCTTGTGTCCCACCACCGAGGCGAATCTCGGCGATGGCTTGTTTCCGCTGGCCGATTACCTCGATGCGAACGGCACGCTCGGCATCGGTTCGGATTCGCATATCTCGGTGTCGCCGGTGGAAGAACTGCGCTGGCTGGAGTACGGCCAGCGCCTGGCCACGCGTCACCGCAACATTGCCGCGCGTCGCCAGGGCGACAGCGTGGGCGAGACACTGTGGCGGGCGGCCTTGCGCGGCGGTGCGCTGGCTTCGGGCCTGCCCATCGGCGAGTTGCGCGACAAGCTGCGCGCCGACTTGTTGGTGCTGGAAGACCGTGCTCCCCTGCTTGCGGCGCGCGACGAACATTCCATCATCGACAGCTTCCTGTTCGCCGGCAACACGCCGCTGGTGCGCGACGTCATGGTCGGCGGCGAATGGGTGGTGCGGGGCTTCAGCCACCGCGACGAAGATCGCATCGCCGCGCGCTACCGCTCGGTGATGGAACGACTGGTGCGGCGCTAGCCCGCTGCCAACAATCCATGCACGCGGCGAAGTCGTTTTCGTCGCGTCGACATTGCTATCGATCGGTCATGGCACGGCCATCTCCGACCCCTATCCCCTTTGAGGTCCCCGTTATGCTCGTCATCAAGTTTGCCCATATCGAAGTGCCACTGATCACGGGGCAGTGGGTCACCGTCAACGTATTCGACGCCACGGCCACCGACGGCGAACAGGCCAAGCTGCTCGCCCATCTGGTGGAGGCGGCCACGCTGCAGACGGGCTTGCAGAGCGAGCTCAGCGCGTTGGGCTACCTGAAGGACGGTGAGCCGGAGTTCTTCGGTGAGGAGAACCTGGTGAAATACCTGCAGAAGCACGGCGTGCCCGAGTGGACGCATCGGATCGAGGTTTAAGGCCGTTCCACGCATGCGCGCAGGTGCTCGATGAAGGCGCGCAGTTTCGGCGGCACCTGCAGTCGGCTGGGATAGTAGAGATAGAAGCCGTCGAAAGGCGGCAACCAGTCGTCGAGCACGCTTTCAAGACGCCCGTCGGCGAGCGCCGCGCGCACCGAGGGTTCGACCATGTGGGTCAAGGCGAGGCCGTCGATGGCGGCACGTATCGCCATGGTCGGATCGTTGGTGGTGATCGGTCCGTCCACGTCGAGTTCGAACCACTGGCCCTTGGACGTGCCCGACGGGTGGGCAAATTCCCAGCGATAGATCGCGTTGCTGCTGAAGCGGAAGCGCACGCAGTCATGGCTGGCCAGGTCGCGTGGATGAGCGGGTCGTCCGTGCGCGGCGAAATAGGCCGGCGAACCCACCACCACCGCGCGCTGCCGGCCGCCCAGCGGCAGCGCCACCATGTCGCGGTGCAGGCGTTCGCCCAGGCGGATACCGGCGTCGAAGCCTTCGGCGATCAGATCGGTAAGGCGGTTTTCGACCTGGATATCCAGCTTCACTTGCGGCCATGCGCGCATGAAGCTGGCGACGTTGGGCGCAATGAAGTGGTCCAGCACCATTTGGGGCACGGCGATACGCAAGGTGCCTGCCGGACGGTCGCCGTGCTGGCGCAGCGCGTCGATGGCGTCGTCGATTTCGCTCAGGGCGGGGGAGATGCGTTCGAGGAAGGCGTGGCCGGCTTCGGTCAAGCCGACGCGTCGGGTGGTCCGGTGCAGCAGGCGCACGCCAAGGTGATCCTCGAGTTGGCGCAGGGTCTGGCTCAGCGCGGAGGCGGTGACCTCCAGCTCGGCGGCGGCGCGGGTGAAGCTCCCGTGCCGGGCGATCAGGCGGAAGGCGCGCAGGGCGGTCGTATGGTCCAGAGCCATTAATTAGCCTTACTTAATAAAGCATCCACAAGATGCGGATTTTTCCCCGTAATGGCAAGGCGCATGCTGCGCCCATCCGCTCCACCCACCATCACGGGAGTTCGCCATGTCGCTCGATGCCTACTACACCCTCGGCCGTTCCGGCCTGCGTGTCAGCCGCCTTGCCCTGGGCACCATGACCTTCGGAGACAACTGGGGCTGGGGCGCCGCGGAAGACACCGCCCGCGCCATGTTCGACCGTTACCTGGCCGCCGGTGGCAACTTCATCGACACGGCCGATCTGTACACCGATGGCGCCAGCGAGGAGCTGCTGGGCAAGTTCGTCGCCGACAGCGGCACGCGCGACCGCGTGGTGCTGTCGACCAAGTTCAGCTACAACGCCCAGCCCGGCAACCCGAATGCCGGCGGCAATGGCCGGAAGAACATCCTGCGTGCGGTGGAAGGCTCGCTGCGCCGCCTGCGCACCGACTACATCGACCTGTACATCCTGCACACCTGGGATCGCCTGACGCCGGCCGAGGAAGTGGTGCGCACGCTCGACGATCTCGTGCGCGCCGGCAAGATCCGCTACGCCGGCCTCTCGGATGTGCCCGCCTGGTACGCCTCGCGTGCGCAGACCTATGCGGAAGCGCATGCGCTGACGCCGCTGGTGAACCTGCAGCTGGAGTATTCGTTGATCGAGCGTCATATCGAGCACGAGTTCGTGCCGATGGCGGCGGAACTCGGCATGGGCATCACCGCATGGAGTCCGTTGGGCATGGGCCTGCTGTCGGGCAAGTACCCGCCGGGCCAGGCCGGATCGGCGGGCGACGGCCGTCTGTCGAAGATCTCCGGCGCGCCGGGCTTCGATCGTTTCACCGAACGCAACTGGGCCATCGTGGCCGCACTGGAAGACGTGGCCGGCGAGATCGGCAAGCCGATGGCACAAGTAGCGCTCAACTGGGTGGCGACGCAGCCGGGGATTGCCTCGGTGATCATCGGCGCGACCAAGCTGCAGCAGCTGGACGACAACCTCGCTGCACTGTCGTTCGATCTTCCCGCCGCTCTGCGCGCACGCTTGAACGACGCCAGTGCGCTGGAGCCTGCGTTTCCGTATTGGTTCTTTGGCGACGTGCAGCAGTCGCGCATCCATGGTGGCGTGTCGGTGGGCAACAAGCCGGAAAGCTATGCGCACCGGGTTTACGTGCCGGCATTGCAGCAGGCGGGTTTCAAGGCGGACTGATCGTCACGCTTTTGTTTGGGGCGCGACAACCTGACGGAGCGAGGCGTCGATGCGCACACGTCGCGCCCAAGGGCGCTCCCACAGGTGGGGAACCAAAAAAAACGGCGCCAGCATGCAGGCTGGCGCCGTTGGTGTTGCCGGCGTCGAGGGGACGCCGATGGTTCTTGGGGGCTTACTGGGCCGAGGACGAACCCGTGGTCGGGTGCTGGGACTTGAACTGCTCCCACTGCTGGTGACGGGCTTCGCGCTGGGCCTTGAAGGTGGCCAGCTGGGCCTGCTGGGCCGGGCTCAGGATGGCGTAGACCTGGGCGCGGATGGCGGCGCGCTGCTGCACGCGAGCCGTGGTGGCGGCGCCTTCGGCCTGGGCCAGGGCGGTAGCGGCGGCCTGGTAACCGGACGCGTTCGGAGCCAGCTGTTCGAACGCTTCACGCTGCTGGCGCAGGGCCTGGCGCTGGGCCTTACCCTGCGAGAAGGAGCTCTGCATGATCTGCTTGATGCTGGCCTTCTGGGCGTCCGTGAGGTTCAGCTTGCTGTACGCCTCGAACCCGCCGTGACCGCGGCCATGGAAGCCGCCATGCGGGCCGCCGTCCTGCGCCGAGGCGATGGCGAACGGAGCGAGGGCAACAGCCGAAGCGAGCACCAGAGCGAGCGAGATGTTCTTGCGCATGGGGATTACCTGTGTCGTTGTGGATGGGTCTTGCGTGGTAGCTATTTGACGACAGCGCTATGTGTATGTTCTTTGCGGGAAGGTAAAGAACGGTAAAGCCGGTGGAGCAAGTTCCTTCGCCCCGCTTGAATGGCTGCCAGCCCTGAAGAAGCCATCCCCGATATGCCCAGAATCCTCATAGTCGACGACGACCGCGCACTGGCCGAACTGCTGGCCGAGTACCTGCGGCGCGAGGGATTCAGCGTGGACGTCGCCCACGACGGCGATACGGGGCTGGCCCAGCTGCACAATCCGTCGCTGCGCCCCGACCTGCTGATCCTCGACGTGATGATGCCGGGCCGCGACGGCTTGGATACGTTGCGCGAACTGCGTCTCAAGCATCGCCTGCCGGTGATCATGCTGTCGGCCAAGGGCGAGCCGGTGGACCGCGTGATCGGGTTGGAACTGGGCGCCGACGACTACCTCACCAAGCCCTGCCTGCCGCGCGAACTGCTGGCGCGCGTGCGCGCCCAGCTGCGCCGCAACACGCCGGCCACGGCCGGCAGCTTGCAGGTCGGCTTGCTGCGACTGGAACCGGGCGAGCGCCGCGCGTATGTCGGCGAGCAGGAACTGTCGCTCACCGGCGCGGAATTCCAGTTGCTGCTGGCACTGGCGCAACGTGCCGGCGAACTGATCGACAAGGCCACGCTCACGCGCATGGCGCTGGGGCGGGAGCTGGAACGTTTCGATCGCAGCATCGATGTGCATGTGAGCCGGTTGCGCCACAAGCTGGCCGAAGCGTCGCCGCAGGCGCCGCGGATCGACTCCGTGCGCGGCGCGGGCTACAGCCTCGTGGCGGGTGCGGCGTGAGTCCGTTCAAGAGTTCGCTGTACTGGCGCGTGCTGATCAGCTTCTGCGCGGCGAACCTGCTGGCGCTGGCGCTGGGCATCTTCCTCACACAGAGCTTCATCGAGTACAGCACGGCGGTGGAGATCAACTGGTCCAACCTCGCGCAGGGTGCCGACCAGGCCTACGAGCGCGGCGGTTCGACGGCGTTGACGGAGTGGTCGCTGCAACAGCGGCGCGAAGGCATCGAAGCGACGCTGTTCGAGAACGGCCAGTCGCTGTCGCCGATCCGCATGCCGTCGTCGATGCAGGCGTCGCTGCCGAGCTGGCTGGAGGAGAAACGCGACATGGTGCTGCAGCCATGGCCGAATCTCTATCTCGCCATACAGCAGGTGCAGGGCAGCGATGGACACGTGCGCCAACTGGTGGCCTTGAGCCGCACCCATTCGCGCCTGCGCCAGCAGACCCGCCAGACCATTTTTCTTGCCATCCAAGGCGGCCTTTCGCTGCTCTTCATCGGTTTCGTGGGCTGGTGGGTGGCGCGCAGCGTGGCCAAGCCGGTGGAGGCGATCAGCAAGGCCACGCGACGCATGGCCGCGGGTGAATTGTCGGCGCGCGTGGAAGGGCAGGGGCGTCGCGCGCCCGAAGAACTCACCCAGCTCGCCAGCGATTTCGATGCCATGGCCGAACGCATCGAAGCGTTGGTGGCGCACGACCGCAGCGTGCTGCAGGACCTCTCACACGAATTGCGCTCGCCCCTGGCGCGCCTGCACCTGATCCTCGACCTCGCGCAACGAAGCAGCACGCCGGAGGAAGCGTCGCGTTACTTCCTGCAAGCGGAGCAGGAGATCAGTCGTCTCGATGACATGACCGGCGAGATGCTCGCGCTGTCGCGGCTGGAGGGCGGCATTCCCGGCGTCAATCGCGAGCCGGTGGATGTGACGGCATTGCTGGGTGAAAGCGTGCGGCGTGCCGGCCTGGAAGCAAAGGAACGCAACATCACGCTGGCGTTGATCGAAAGCGCACCTGCGGTAGTGTCCGGCAACGAACTGCTGCTGGAGCGCGCGTTCGACAACCTGATCGCGAACGCGATCAAGTTCAGCCCGCACGGCGGGCGCGTGGAGTTGAAGGCGCAGGCTGTTGGCAGCCGCGTGGATGTATCGGTGCGCGACAACGGACCTGGCGTGCCCGAAACGGAACTCGGCTCGCTGTTCCGCCCGCTGTTTCGCGGCAGCAATGCCTCGCGCGCCGATGGCCACGGCCTCGGCCTGGCCATCGTGCAGCGCGTGGTGAAGGCGCATGGCGGCGATATCCAGGCGGCGAATGTCGAAGGCGGCGGACTGCGGGTGAGCCTGCAGCTGCCGTTGGCGCCCGACGAGGGTTGAGTCGCCGGTCTTCGAAAACACCCGCGTGTCTGCGACACTCGGTGTTTTCGACCACGGCCTGCCGATGCGCTCCAACGCTATCGCCGCGGTGGGACTGGCGCTGTGCGCGGCGCTGTTCTTCACCATGACCTATGTACTCAACCGCAGCCTGGTGGCGGGCGGCGGTCACTGGGCGTGGGCGGTGATCCTACGTTATCTGATCACCTTGCCGTTGCTGGCCATCGCCTTGCCGTGGCAGGGCGGCCTGGGCGAATTGCCAAACGAGTTGAAGCGTTATCCGCGCCAATGGCTGCTGTGGAGCACGGTGGGCTTCGTCTTGTTCGGCCTGCCGCTGACGTGGGCGGCCAACAGCGGTCCTTCCTGGCTGGTGGCGGGCAGTTTCCAGACCACCGTGCTGGCGGGTCCGCTGCTGGCACCGCTGATCTATCGCGACGCCCGCAGGCATCTGGCATGGCGCAGCGTGGCGATCGGTGCATTGATCGTGGTCGGCGTGTTCGCGCTGCAATGGGGACATGCACAAGGCCGCCTGCGCGCCAGCGACTGGCTGGCGATGGCGGCCGTGGTGTTCTCGGCCTTCATGTATCCGCTGGGCAACCGCATGGTGCTGCTGCATCTGGAACGCAGCGGCTCGCACATCGGCGCCACCCAACGCGTGCTCGGCATGACGCTGTGCAGCTGGCCGCTGTGGTTGGTCCTGGCGGCGGTGACGTGGTTCGCGGTGGGGCCGCCGAGCTGGCGCGAGATAGGGCTGGCGGGTGGCGTGGCGTTGTCGTCGGGCGTGATCGCCACGGTGTTGTTCTTCCACGCCACCGCGATGGTGCGCAGCGAACCGACCGCGCTTGCGGCCGTGGAGGCGATGCAGGCGGCCGAGTTGCTGTTTGCCACGGTGATCGGCGCCGTCTTCCTGGGCGAAGCGTGGCCGCATGGCTATTCCGCGTTTGGGGCGATCCTGATCGTGCTGGGCATTGCCTTGTTCGGCTGGGTGAGCGGCCGCTCGGCGGCGGGCCACGAGGAAGAGCTGCGCGCGCTGCGCACCGATCGCGGCGCCTGAGGTCGGTCTTCTGGAACTTGCCCGCTCCATCCGCTCGGGTTAAACACTCTGTTTCGGCGATGCCTTTGCGTCGCCGCCTTTCTGGGCAGGGGTGAGCATGGGGCATAGGCGTAGTGCTTGGATCATCGCGGGCGTGTTGCTGGGCGCCTCTGGCCTCAGTCATGCGCAGCGTCCCATCACGCAGCAAGCGCTCCGCTGGAACGCCGACGCGCTAGGCAACCACCGTTATCTGGTGCAGGTGGATAAGCCGGCAAACGCGGTGCGCGTGCTGATTCCCTGGCGCCGCCGCGATGCGCATCCCGAACAAGTCGCGGTGATCGTGACCGCACCGGATGGTTCGGTTGTGCCCAACGTCTTGCGCGGCCGCATCGATCCGGCCAGCGGCGAACTCGTGTTCCAGGCCACGCAGGCGGGCACGTACGCCATCTACTACCAGCCCTATGTCAGCAAGGGGCGCAGCAATTACCCCACGGTGACCTATGCGATGCCGTCGGACACGGCGGACGCCGCGTGGAAAAGCCGGGTGGGCGATGCCTCGCGCTGGTCACGATTGCCGCAGGCCACGGTGCTGCGCTACGAAGCGGTCGACGACTTCGATGCCTATACCTCGATGGAACGCACGGCGACGGCCGATGAGTTGCAGGCCTTGCTGGCGGCGCATCCCACGGAGGGATTGCTGCTGTTTCCCGAGACGCGCGCAAACCCCATCCGCATGTTCGATGCGTTGCCCGAGAGTTGGGCGAATCGCGGGCCCGGCGGCGCGCTGAGCGACACGGCACAGCGCGGCGAATACCTGAGTTTCCAGTTGGGCGCCTGGGCGCCGCGCGCCGCCGTGAATGATGTGCGGGTCAGTTTCAGCGATCTGCATGCCGACGATGGCGCCAGCCTTCCCGCCAGCGCGTTCACCTGTTTCAACCTCGGCGGCGTCGGCTACGACGGCCATCCATTCACCGCGCGCGTGGACGTGGCGCAAGGACGCATGCAGCCGTTGTGGATGGGGCTCGATGTTCCGCTCGGCGCGAAGCCCGGCCTGTACCGCGGTCGGATGACCGTGACTGCCGAAGGTTTGCCTCCGCAATCGATTCCCTTGGCGATCACGGTGGGCAGCGGTAGCGCGGTCGCGCATGGCGACGACGATCCGTTCAAGCTCACCCGCCTGCGCTGGCTCAATTCGACGCTGGCGCAGGACGACGCCGTAGTGAAGCCGCTGACACCCATCACCGTGCGTGGCGACACGCTGGGTATCCTGGGACGCGAGATCACGCTTGGCGTCAGCGGCCTGCCGGCCAGGATCAGCAGCCGCTTCGACGAGCGCATGACCGGCTTCAGCAAGACGTCCAAGGCGCTGCTCGCTTCACCGATTCGGCTGACCGTCGAGGACGACGCGGGCCAGCACGTCCTCACCAGCGCGCAGCTGCTGCAAGTCCAGATCGATGGTCCGGGCATGGTGCATTGGCAGGTCGCGGCGAATGCAGGCGCACTGCAGGGCGAGGTGAAGGGTAGCCTGGAAGCGGATGGCAGCATGGTCTTGGCGATTGCGCTGTCTGCGCAGCAGGATGTGTCGTTGCGCGATATCCGCCTGTCCATCCCGATGGAACATGCAGCGGCGGCTTACCAACTGGGCCTGGGACGCCAGGGTGACCGCGCTCCCGACGATTTCAGCTGGAAGTGGAACGTCGAAAACAACCAGGACGGTGCCTGGATCGGTTCGGTGAACGCGGGCCTGGAATTCCATCTACGCGACGAAAACTACCGGCGCCCGCTCAACACCAATTTCTACCATCAGCAGCCGTTGCGCATGCCGACCTCCTGGGACAACGGCGGGCAGGGCGGCATCCATCTGCGCAACGAAGACAAGGACTATCGCGTCGACGCCTTCAGCGGCCCTCGCCGCATGAAAGCCGGCGAGACCCTGCACTACGACCTGGTCATGCGCGTGACGCCGTTCAAGACCATCGACCCGGCGAAGCACTTCGCCGAGCGTTTCTTCCACAAGTACGGCGATCTCGACGCGATCAAGGCCGATGGCGCGGACGTGGTGAACATCCATCACGCCACGCCGATCAATCCGTGGATCAACTATCCGTTCCTCGAACCGGCGGCGATGCGTGCGTACATCGACGCCGCCCATCAGCGCGGCATGCGCGTGAAGATCTACGACACCGTGCGCGAGCTGTCCGACCGTGCGCCGGAACTGCCGATGCTGGAAAGCCTGGGTCACGAGGTGATCAGCGCGGGCAAGGGCGGCGGATTCTCGTGGCTGCAGGAACATCTGGACGGCGACTACATCGCGGCGTGGCACGTGCCCGAGAATCGCGATGCGGCCGTGATCAACGCAGGGCAGAGCCGCTGGCACAACTTCTACATCGAAGGGCTGGACTGGCTGGCGCGCAACGTGGGCATCGATGGCCTGTACCTGGACGACGTGGCCTACGACCGCACCACCATGAAGCGCGTGCGCAAGGTGCTGCAGGCCCATCGGGCCGACCCGCTGATCGACCTGCATTCGGCCAGCCAGTTCAACCCGCGCGACGGTTACATCAACAGCGCATTGCTATACATGGAACTGTTCCCGTACATCGACCGCTTGTGGTTTGGCGAGGAGTTCGATTACCAGAAGACCTCGCCCACGTACTGGCTCACCGAGATCTCGGGCATTCCGTATGGCCTGATGGGCGAGATGCTGCAGAACGACGGCAATCCATGGCGCGGCATGCTGTTCGGCATGACCAACCGGCTGGGCTGGTCACCGGGCAGCGATCCCCGCGCCTTGTGGAAGCTGTGGGATTCGGTCGGCATCGAGCAGGCCGAGATGATCGGCTGGTGGGTGCACGACACGCCGGTGAAGACCGGCCGCGACGACGTGCTCGCCACCAGCTACGTGCGCAGGGGCAACAAGACGCTGATCGCGATCGCGTCGTGGGCGCCGCAAACGGTGGACGTGCGGCTCGCCGTCGACTGGAAGGCGCTGGGCTTGTCGCCTGGCCGCGTGTCGTTGACCGCACCTGAAATAGCGGGCTTTCAGCCCAGGGCGTCGTTCAAGCCGGGCGACGTGGTTTCCGTGGAGCCCGGCAAGGGCTGGTTGATCGTGGTGGAGTGATGGTGATGCATAAAGGTTGGAAACCGTTCGCTGCATGCCTGTTCGTCGGCGTGCTTGGCCTGTCGTCGCTGGCGTATGCAGCGGATCAAGCGGCTGTGCCACCGGTCAAGCTTGCGCTCGATGCGAAAGCTTTCGCACCTGAGCAGATCAAGGTCAGTGTGTATCTGCCCCCGGATTACGCGACATCCGGTCGACGTTATCCGGTGTTGTACGCGAACGACGGACAGGACATGGAGGCCGTGGGCCTGCAGCAGACGCTGGCGACGCTGTATACGCAGCACGCCATCGAGCCGGTGATCGTGGTCGCGGTCGACATGCTGAAGGATCGCGCATCGGGTTACGGATTGTTCGATCGCGCGCGCCGGCAAAGCATCGTCGGCGGATCGCGTATTGGACCTATCGGTGCGCGTGCTTACGACTACTCGGCATGGCTGGCGAACGAGCTGGTGCCGTATGTCGATGCGCACTACCGCACGCAGGCCACGGCGCAAGGCCGCAGCATGCTGGGCTGGTCACTCGGCGCGCTCAATGCGTTCTGTCTCGGCTGGGAATATCCGGAT
This sequence comes from Dyella kyungheensis, assembly GCF_049913195.1. Taxonomy (GTDB): domain Bacteria; phylum Pseudomonadota; class Gammaproteobacteria; order Xanthomonadales; family Rhodanobacteraceae; genus Dyella; species Dyella kyungheensis. The sequence goes on from NZ_CP183983.1 coordinate 1,888,770, forward strand.
GTGTTCGGGCAGGTCGGGGCGTTCTCTCCCTCGTTCTGGCTGGCCGCCGACCGCAGCGATGCGAATGCGGTTCAGAGCACGCGATTGGCGCAGGCGATGGTCGACCGCGCCGGGTCGCGCAAGCCGGTGCGTTTCTGGTTTGCCATCGGCGGACGCGAGGAAACCAATGACCGCAACCACAACGGCACGATCGACGCCGTGGAGGACCTGCAGGACCTGATCAACGGTTTCCGGACACCCGATGGCACGCACCGTCGCGGACTGCGCGATCTTGGTTACCGCGTCGACATGGACTATGCCAACCACCCCTCGCGCGCGGACGAGGTTGCCTACGATCTGTTCGCCGACGGCGAGCACAACCAGGCCACCTGGAAGCGGATGTTGCCGGTGTTCCTGCAGTGGGCGTACGGCAAGGACACCGCCTCGCCGTCCCCCTGATGACTCAGCCCGCCACCGCCGTGAGCGGTGTGTGGGCCACCACGCAATTGCGGCCCTGGGTCTTGGCCCGGTAGAGCGCCGCATCGGCGCGGGCGATCAGGTCGTCGGCGGTGTCGTTGATGCCCATCAGGCTCGCCACGCCCATGCTGATGGTGGTCTGGAACGTATGGCCGCGCGCATGTACCTGCATTGCTTCGATGCGGCGGCGAATGCGCTCGCCCACGGCCATGGCCTGCTCGTGCGCGGTCGCCGGCAGCAAGGCCACGAATTCCTCGCCGCCGTAACGGCCGAGGCTATCGGTCGGACGCAGCTCGTCGGCAATGGCGTCGGCCACCGCGCGCAGGCAGGCATCGCCGCTCTGGTGGCCAAAGCGATCGTTGACCGACTTGAAGTGGTCCATGTCGAGGAAGATCAGCGCCAGCGGCTGGTGCTGCGGCCGCGCCTGTGCCACGGCATCGTGCAGGCGTCCCACCAGGGCGCCCCGATTGAGCAGGCCGGTGAGTGCGTCGTGGTCGGCGAGATGGTGGGCCATGTCGCGTTCGCGCCGCGCCCGCAGCGAGATATCCGCCAGGCCGATGGTGACCACCACGCTGCAGAACGCGGTGGCGAACGGCAGGCTGTATTCCAGCCAGCGGGGCAGGTCCAGCGCCAGCAGGATCTGGCTCAGCCGCACCAGGGTCAGCAGCACCTGCGGCAACCACGCCACCAGGAAGAAGCGCGCCTGCCGCCCGTGCCGCGAGGCGGCAAGGATCACCGCGCTCAGCGCCCACAGCGAGGTGACGATGAACCACAGGTTGTACGCACTGGCCAGCAGATGCATGCGTTCCGCGAACGGGAAACACAGCAGCGTGGCGATCACCAGATACGGCCAGCGCATGTGCCCTAGCACGCGGGCGGGTCCCGGCGTGATCTCGCGCAGCTCGCAGAATTCCAGGATGAAGGAAAGCAGCAAGGGCGCGCTGAGCGCAATGAACAGCCACGGTGCATGCGTGCCCAGCGGCACAAGCAACGCGCCGCCGGGAAGCTCGTACATCTCGCCGCTGGTCAGCAGCTGGTTCATCAGCTGGCAACCGGTGTAGCCGATGAAATACAGCAGCACGCGGTCGCGCAGCACCAGCCAGAGGCACAGCGCAGCGAGCACCATGGTGAACTGCACGCTGGAGAACAGCGTGGTGAGGCGCACGTGGGTGAGGTCTTGCGCCTGGTATGTCGCCATGTCCGTGATGTCGGCGCGGATCTGCCGGGTGAAATTGTCCGCGGCGATCCTCACGTAGATCGCTTGTCCGGCGCGCAGGTCGTGCGGCAGTTCCAGCGCCAGATGATGGCGCGAGAAACGCGCCATCTCCTCGGTCTGGGCAAACCACAGTTCATGCGGGCGATAGTCCGGCGGCGCATACACGGTGATGCGTATATAGGTAGCGCCGGTGAAGTTGAGCACGGGCGAACTCGTCTCGTGCCAGTCGCGGTCGATGCTGAGGCGATACCAGCGTTGCGTCTCCACCGCATTGGGCGTGTGCGTGGTACGGCTGGGCTTGAAGCGGTCATCCATGCCGCCGTGGATGACCTGCTCGGCGGAGGGCGCCGGTTTCAGCGGCGCGAGCGCGGCCACCTGCAGGGCCGGGACGTTCGCGTGCGCAGGCACCGCCTCCGCGGCCAGCGCGAAGAACAAGGCGCACATCCACGCCACAACCATCACGATGGATTCGCGAAAACGCATATCGCCCCTGTATCGGCCAGCCCCCGCTAACCGTCCTGCGGGGGCCATCCTTCGGACCTCTCCCCGGCGCCTTTATGTATCACGTTACCCTCGTGACATGGATGGTTGCCAGTTCCGGGCGTGGCAGCCCTGCGGATTTGTGCCTGAGCGGCGGGTCGAACACGATCTCGGCAAGGCTTATGCTAGGAGTCTTCGCAGGTGGCAAGGCAGTGACAGCATGGCAAGGCGGGAAGGCGAGGAACCGGTGTCTCGGCCAAAACATCGGCCAGAAGCGGACGAACTTGAGCCCCAGAGCTTTATCCGCCACGGCACGCCCGCGTTTCGACGAACCAATATGGCGCTGTTTGCGGCCGGCTTGGCCACCTTCGGCCTGTTGTATTGCACCCAGCCCCTGATGCCCGAGTTCAGCAAGGACTACGGGGTGAGCGCGGCCACGGCGGCGCTGTCGCTGTCGCTGACCACCGGCGTGCTCGCGTTCGCGATGCTGTTTGCCGGTGGTCTCTCGGACGCCTGGGGACGCAAGACCGTGATGACCGCCTCGCTGCTGTCGTCGGCGCTGCTGGTCCTGCTCACCGCCCTGGTGCCCGACTGGCACACGCTGCTGTTGTTGCGCGCGCTGCTCGGGCTCACCCTGAGCGGCCTGCCTGCGGTCGCGATGACGTATCTGAGCGAGGAAATGCACAGCGACTCGATCGGCCTGGGCATGGGGTTGTACATCAGCGGCAATGCGATCGGCGGCATGGGCGGCCGGCTGGTGGCCGGCGTGCTCGCCGAGTTCGTGGGCTGGCGCATCGGCGTCGCCACCGTCGGTGCGATCGGCCTGATCTCCGGCATCGTGTTCTGGTACAGCCTGCCGCCATCGCGTCACCACGTGCGCCAGCCGTTCCATCTCGGCGCGTTGATGGGACGCTTCGCTGCCGCCTTTCGCGATGCGGGCCTGCCCTGGCTGTTCGCTGAAGGTTTTCTGCTGCTCGGCGCGTTCGTCACGCTCTACAACTACATCGGCTACCGTCTGCTGGCGCCACCGTACGGACTGAACCAGGCCGTGGTCGGCGCGATCTTCAGCGTCTACCTGATCGGCACCTTCAGCTCGGCCTGGATGGGACATCTCGCCGGCAAGCTGGGCCGGCGCAAGGTGCTCTGGACGGCATTCGCGCTGATGCTGGTGGGATTGGCATTGACGGTCACCCGGCCGCTGGCCCTGGTCGTGCTCGGTATCGTGGCGATCACGTTCGGTTTCTTCGGCGGCCATTCCATCGCCAGCAGCTGGGTAGGGCGCCGCGCAGGCAACAACAAGGCGCAGGCGTCTTCGCTGTATCTGTTTGCGTATTACATGGGCTCGAGCCTAGCGGGCGCCAGCGGCGGCCTGTTCTATGCGTCGCACGGTTGGAACGGCGTGGCGGTGTTCGTCGGCGCGCTGATCGTGGCGGGCTTGCTGATCGCGCTGCGCCTGTACCGCCTGCCGCCACTGGTCAGCCCGTCCAAGCCGGAGACGGAGCCGCCGATTCCCCAGTGAGGCATGCCATGAAGATCGACGCACTCGACCATCTCGTATTGACCGTTGCCGATGTGGCGGCCAGCATCGCGTTCTTCACGCGCGTGCTGGGCATGCAGGAAGTGACTTTCGGGGCAGGCCGCAAGGCGCTGTCCTTTGGCGTGCAGAAGATCAACCTGCACGAGCACGGCAAGGAGTTCGAACCCAAGGCGGAGCGGCCCACGCCCGGTTCGGCCGATCTATGTCTGCTTACGTCTTCGAGTACGGCGCAGGTGATCGAACACCTGAGGAAACAGCAGGTCGAGATCGAAGAAGGACCGGTGCAGCGCACGGGCGCGCGCGGGCCGATCGAGTCGGTCTATTTCCGCGACCCGGACGGCAACCTGATCGAGGTAAGCCACTATCTCGATTGAAGCGCGGGAGCGCATGGCGCGCTCCCGCGAAGGACTGCCGGCCTTACTGCGCGTCCGGCTTCAGCATGCCCTTCACCGCGTCGTAGTTGCCGTCGTTCGCCGCGGGCGGCAGGTCGAGCAGGTGCGTCATCAACGGATACACGTCGACGTTCGGGAACGAAGGCACCAGCGCCGCTTCGCGGAACGCCGGGCCGTGCGCCACGAACAGCGCCTGCATCTGCGGTGCTGCGTTGTCGTAGCCGTGGTCGCCCTGGGTCGGCTTCTTCTTTTTCTTCGCCAGATAGTCGCTGGTCGAGATGCGCCAGCCGACATCGGCAAGGCACAGCAGCTGCGGCACGCGCGGATTGCTGCCATAGGCAAAGCGTGCCGGCACGCGCGACTTGTTCCAGCAGGTCATGTGTTGCTGCGGCTTCTCCAGCTGCGCTTCGATCGGCGCGAAGTCGAAACCCGGCTTCGGGTTGAGGCCGGCGAGCACGCCGACGCTCACCAGGTCCACATGCCTGATCGGGATCAGCTTGTCCAGCACGACGGCGTTGCGCATCGGTGCGGAGGCCATGCCGTGATCGGCGAGCACGATCATGTTGATGCGATCGAGCAGGCCGCGCTGCTGAAGTCCCTGGACCAGGCGGGCGAGTGCGGCGTCGGTCTCCACGAGCGCCTGGTTGACCTGCGGCGAGTCGGGACCGAAGTCGTGGCCGGCGTGGTCCACCGCATCGAAATACAGCGTCATGAACGTGGGGCGCTCGGCAGCCGGTTGATCGAGCCATGCCAGCAGCTGGTCCACGCGCTGATCCGGCGTCACCTTGCCGTCGTACGGCTTCCAGAAATCCGGGTGTTCGCCGTGGATATCGGCTTCGGATCCGGGCCAGAACATGGTGGCGGTCTTCATGCCATGCGCCTGTGCGGTTTCCCACAACGGTGTCGCTTCCGCCCACCACTGGCCGTTGCTCACCGCGTCTCGATTGCTCAGCGAGAACTTGCCGAGCATCGGGTCGCTCATCGTGTTGTTGATGATGCCGTGGTGATCCGGACGCAGGCCGGTGACGATGGTGTAGTGGTTCGGGAACGTCAGCGACGGAAACGACGGCTGCATGCCGTCGGCGGCGCGGACGCCTTGTTTCGCGAGCGACGCCAGCGTCGGGCTGAGTCCGCGTTCGATGTAGTCGGTGCGATAGCCGTCGATCGAGATCAGCAGCAGCGGCGCGGGTGCCGGTTTCGCGCTCGCTGCGGCCGGCGGTGCGCTGACGGCGGCGGGAGGGGCGGGCTGTGGTTGAGGCGTGGCGCAACCGGCTCCGAATGCCATCAGCGAACAGAGCAGCGGGCGAAACAGGATCTTCATACGCGGTGACTTAATATCGATACAAAGGCCGTATGATCGCCCAGGCGTATGACCATTACACGTGTTTTATTTTACGCAACACTTGCCACTTGCCCGCTATGGGCAGGTGTGGTGACGGCGCATCCCACGCCGGACGGGACGCCTGCCGCCGCGGCGAGTGTGGCTGCAGCGGCCGCGCCGACGAAGTCGGCGCCACATGTTGCGACGAAGCCATCGCAGGTTGATACGAAAAGCCCGCGCAAGCGCGCGTCATCGCCCGAGGCATCGGTAGGCGAGCCGTATCATCTTTCGCATACGCCGCATCGACTCGATTCGTACCAGAACGCGGTGACGCCACCGCCGTCGACGAACGAGCGGTGACTGGCTAGCGCCCGGCGCCCTGCAGCACGGCGCCAAACAGGTCGCCGTCGGCCACACGGCTTTCCATCGACAACAGAAACCGCTTCGTCGGCAAGCCGCCACCGAAGCCGGTGAGGCTGCCGTTCGCACCGATCACGCGATGGCACGGCAAGATGATCGGCAGCGGATTGCGGCCGTTCGCAGCCCCTACGGCGCGTACCGCCTGCGGATGGTCGATGCGTCGCGCGAGTTCGCCGTAGCTGATCGTGCAGCCATACGGAATGCGCGCGAGTTCCCACCACACTTCCTGCTGGAACGGCGTACCGAGCGGGTGCAAGGGCAGGTCGAACTGCGTGCGCAAGCCGGCGAAGTATTCCTCGAGCTGCTGCCTGGTCTGCCGTAAAGGTTCGCGCGCATGCACCCAGCCGGGCTGCGGCGACCGCTGGTGACGTCCGGTGGAAAACCACACTTCGCGCAAACCGATCGTGTCGGCCACCATGCGCAACGTGCCGATCGGCGTTTCCATGCTGTCGAACCAGATCGTCTCGTCGGACATCACGCCACCTTCTTCTTCGGGGGCGGTGCCGCATCGCTCGCGCTGCGCCACAGGTGCATGACCGAATACGCACGCCATGGGCGCCAGCCTTCGGCAAGCGACGTCAACGCCTTCGTCGACAATTCTGGGCCATCGCCTGCCGCGGCGCGGCGAAGAATGAGATCGGCGGCGGGAAACGCATCCGGATGGCTGAGCGCGCGCATCGCCATGTAATGCGCCGTCCACTCGCCGATACCCGGCAACGCCACCCAGCGCTCGACGAATTCGTCCAGCGGTTGCTCGCTGCGGAAATCGATGCGCCCATCCAGCAGTGCTTGCGCCACGCCACGCACCGTGGCCGCGCGCGCCGTGGTCAGGCCGAGGGCTTTCAGATCCGCCTCCACGAGCAGTTCGGGACCGGGAAACAAACGTTCCAGCCCGGCAACAGGCGATGTCACCGGCGTGCCGAAGCGCTGCACGATGCGCGTGGCGAGCGTGCGTGCTGCCGCCACGCTCACTTGTTGACCGAGGATCGCGCGCACCGCGATCTCGAAGCCGTCCCAGCCACCGGGCAGGCGCAGGCCCGGGCGTTTGCGCAGCAGCGGGCGCAGGACCGGACTTTCCTTCAAGGCATCGCCGATCGATTGCGGGCTCGCATCCAGATCGAACATGCGCCGCAACTTGTTCACCACGCCGAGCATCTGTCCGGGCTGGGGGCAGTGCAGCTCCAGACGCAGCGCGTGATCGCCGCCCGGCCACGCGCTCAGGCGCAGCCAACCCGGCGCGTCCGGTGTGCCGAACACACGCGCATAGCTGTGTTCGTCCACTTGTTCGACGCCGGGCAGCGCGCGCCCGCGCAGGAACGCGAGGATCGCTTCGAAGTCGTACGGTGGCCGATAGCTGAGCCGCAACGTGATCGCGTCGCCCGTCGTCGCGCTTGGATGGCGACGCAAGTCGCGCGGCGCCATCCGGTTCGCCTGCAGGAACGCCGCATTGAAACGGCGCAGGCTGCCAAAGCCGGACGCGAGCGCCACCTCCGTTACCGGCATCGTCGTTTCCGTCAGCAATTGTTTTGCAAACAACAGTCGACGCGTCGTATGCACGCTGATCGGCGGCGCACCGAGGCGTTCCACGAATACGCGGCGCAATTGTCGCGCACCGACGCCGACGCGCTCCGCCATCGCATCGACCGACAATGCGTCGAACGCGCCGCTGTCCATCAGTTTCAACGTGCGGGCGATCACGTGGTCGCCGCGTTGCCACGCGTCGTTGCCAGGCGCGAGTTCCGGCCGGCAGCGCAGGCACGGCCGGAAGCCCGCCGCTTCCGCCGCGGCCGCGCTGCCGTAATAGCGCACGTTCTGCGGTTTCGGCGATGGCGCCGGGCATACCGGTCGGCAGTAGATGCGCGTGCTGGTGACCGCTGTGAAGAACAGGCCGTCGAAGCGGGCGTCGCGGCTGAGGCGTGCCTGTTCGCACGTCTTGCCGTCGGGAATCGGGTGGTCGTGGGAGGGTGCCATGTGCTTAGGCTAGCACCGCCGCCCGGGTGTCACTCGCCGTTTTCGGACATCAATGCTGGGCGGCGGGTTCGCGGTCAAGGGTCGCGAGCGAGACGAGATCGGGGGAGCATTGCGCACGGCGTCCCGTCTCGAAATTCGCGACGTCCTGCGCCGTGGCGGCGCGGCCTTCGTCGCCGCCATCGAACATCACGCGCCACACGCCGTCGCTGCCGCGATGCCACACCGTACTGAACGCGATCAGCGTGTAACGCGGATTCGCATTCGGCGCCAGGTTTTCCAGCAGGGCCGGTCCGCTCGACAATACGACCGAAGGATCGCCCGCCTGCACGACCCAGGCCGGATACCAGCGTACGCGCACGCTCTTGCCTTCCAGCAGCGACTTCCATTGCTTGACGATCGCAGCGCGACCCCGCTGTGGGCGGGCCGTGTTTGCCGCGAATACCGCGTCGCTTTCGATGTGTTCGGCAAACGCCTTTTCGTCGTGTCGTTCCACTGACGCCGCGAACGACAGTTCTCTTTGCCACACCGCGCAGCGTGACGTTTCCGCCGTCTGCGCATGAGCGACGGTTGCGGTCGTGCCAAGTACGGCCAGGAACAGGAAACGCAGCATGGGCGCAGCCTCCAGGGGACTGCCGCAAGCATGGTTTCTCGCCTCGCGGCGCGACAGTGCCGGATGGCAGAGTTCGCCGGCCTTTTGCCGCAGTGCGGTTTGCGGGCATCGCGACGGCTCGCCACAATGGCGCTTTCCCCTGGCTGCGACGCTTCCCATGAACGCTCCCACCCGCATCGACACCACCCGCACCATCCGCGCGCCGCGCGGCAGCGAGCTGAGCTGCAAGAGCTGGCTCACCGAAGCGCCGTACCGCATGCTGCAGAACAACCTGGACCCGGACGTGGCGGAAAACCCGGCTGAGCTGGTCGTTTACGGCGGCATTGGCCGGGCAGCGCGCAACTGGGAATGCTTCGACGCGATCCTGCGCGCGTTGCGCGAACTCAACGACAACGAGACGCTGCTGATCCAGTCCGGCAAGCCGGTCGGCGTGTTTCCGACCCATCCGGACGCACCGCGCGTGCTGCTCGCCAATTCGAACCTGGTGCCGGCGTGGGCGAACTGGGAGCACTTCAACGAGCTCGATAAGAAGGGCTTGATGATGTACGGCCAGATGACGGCCGGTTCGTGGATCTACATCGGCTCGCAAGGCATCGTGCAGGGCACCTACGAAACGTTCGTGGAGATGGGGCGCCAGCATTATGGCGGCAGCCTCAAGGGCAAGTGGATACTCACCGCCGGCCTCGGCGGCATGGGCGGCGCGCAGCCGCTCGCCGCGTCGCTGGCCGGTGCTAGCTCGTTGAACATCGAGTGCCAGCAGAGCCGCATCGATTTCCGCCTGAAGACGCGTTACGTCGACGAGCAGGCGACCGATCTGGACGATGCACTCGCCCGCATCGCGAAGTACACCGCCGCCGGCGAAGCAAAATCGATCGCGCTGCTCGGCAACGCCGCCGACGTGCTGCCGGAACTCGTGCGCCGTGGCGTGCGCCCGGACGCCGTGACGGACCAGACCAGCGCGCACGATCCCGTCAACGGCTACCTGCCGCAGGGCTGGACGGTCGACCAGTGGTTCGAGCGTCGCAAGAGCGATCCGGCAGGCACCTCCAAGGCCGCCAAGCAGTCGATGAAGCAGCACGTGGAAGCGATGCTCGCGTTCCACGCCCAGGGCATTCCCACGTTCGACTACGGCAACAACATCCGGCAGATGGCGAAGGACGAAGGCTGCGCGGACGCGTTTGCGTTCCCGGGCTTCGTGCCGGCGTTCGTGCGCCCGCTGTTCTGCCGCGGCGTGGGTCCGTTCCGCTGGGTGGCGCTGTCCGGCGATCCGGAGGATATCTACAAGACCGACCAGAAAGTGAAGGAACTGATCCCCGACGATCCGCACCTGCACCGCTGGCTGGACATGGCGAAGGAGCGCATCAACTTCCAGGGCCTGCCGGCGCGCATCTGCTGGGTGGGCCTGGGCGTGCGGCACAAGCTCGGGCTCGCGTTCAACGAGATGGTGCGCAACGGCGAGCTGAAGGCGCCGGTGGTGATCGGTCGCGACCATCTCGATTCCGGTTCGGTCGCCAGCCCCAATCGCGAGACCGAAGCGATGCGCGACGGTTCCGACGCGGTAAGCGACTGGCCGTTGTTGAACGCGATGCTCAACGTGGCCGGCGGCGCGACCTGGGTGTCGTTGCACCACGGCGGTGGCGTGGGCATGGGTTACTCGCAGCACTCCGGCGTGGTGGTCGTGTGCGACGGCAGCGAGGCGGCGGACCAGCGCATTGCGCGTGTGCTGTGGAACGATCCGGGCACCGGCGTGATGCGTCATGCCGATGCCGGTTACGAGATCGCCATCGAATGCGCCAGGGAGCAGGGCCTCAAGCTGCCGATGATCTGATCGCCTGAAGCACCCCAAGCGCTGCGCCCGTCCAAGGACAGAGCAGCGCCACAGGTTTGCCATGACCGGCTGCGAACGTGGCCGGCGACAACTACAACGACATCGGCAAGGATCTTCGATGATGACTTCGACCATGCGGCGGGCTTGCATTGCTGCAGCGCTCGCTTTCGCCTGCGTACCGACTGCCACCCTGGCCAGCGAGCCGGCCTCGCCCACCTCATCCAATCCGGCACTTCAGCAGTCGCTGGATGCGCTGGTGCTGCGCGCGCGTCCGGGCACGCTGGGCATCGCGGTGCTCGATCTGACGTCGGGCCAGTCGACGCGGATCAACGCCGGGCGCGCGTTCCCTATGATGAGCGTGTTCAAGGCGCCCGTGGCGGCAGCGGTGCTTGCACGTGTCGACGACGGTTCGCTGTCGCTGCAGCAGACGGTGACGATCACCCGTGGGCAGGTGCAGGGCGGTTCGGCGATTCCGTCCATTGGCGCGCACTTCCACGGCGAGCAGATGACGTTCACCGTCGAGCAATTGTTGAAGGCCGCGGTCAGCGAGAGCGACAACACGGCCGTGAACGCGTTGATCCGCACGGTCGGTGGACCGGGCGTGGTGATGGCGTACCTGCATTCGCATGGCATTGAAGGCATGCGGGTGGATACCGATGAAGCGGGAATCGCCCAGGTGTTCTACGGCCTGCGGCCGGGGGAAACGGAGTCGGCGCAGGAGTCGGACGAAGCCGTGGAGCATCGGCGAAAGCTGGGCTATCAGGCCTTTCTTGCCGACCCGCGCAACTGTGCCACGCCTGACGCGGCGATTGTGTTTCTTCGCAAGCTCGCAGGGCGTGAGCTGCTGTCGCCGGCCTCGACGCAGCGACTTCTTGCGCTGATGGACGCGCAGACCATCCCCAATCGGCTGCGTGCCGGTATCCCGAACGACCTGCAGTTTGCCGACAAGACCGGCACGTCGGGCGCGCTCGACGGACGCACCGGGGCCTACAACGACATCGGCATCATCCGCTGGCCGGATGGACGGCAGGTGTTGATCGCGGCGTTTCTGCTCGACTCGCGTGCGTCCGATGAGCAGGCGGCTTTGTTCGCCGACATCGCACGCGCCGTGGTGCGGTCAGCGGGGCGCTAAGAGCCTGTCCAAGCACGCTTGGTGACCACCTGTCCCCATCACTGTCATTCCGGCGCAGGCCGGAATCCAGAAGACTCTGTTCCAAGTTTTCGCGAAACCTTTTGCAACCTGGACGACCGTCGCGACAACCGAACCTGCTCGCTACTGGATTCCGGCCTGCGCCGGAATGACGGTGAGGGAAACATGGGCGCCCAGGCGAGATTCTGAAAAGGCCATTGGTCTCGCAGTGGTTTCCAACGGGTCCTGGGCGCATCATGTGGGCACATCCCAACGAGGAGGTGCGACATGTCGGTCGAACTGCAGATGTTGGCGTGGTCGATCCTGCTGGGCGTGGTGTACGTGCTGTTGGCGGTGACGCTCGCCACCCGGCAGCGCGGCCTGTCCTGGAATGCCGGCAACCGCACCGGTGAGGTTGCGTTGACCGGTGCCGCCGACCGCGCGGGTCGTGCCAGCCGAAATTTCCTCGAGACGTTCCCGTTCTTTGCAGCCGCTGTGCTGGCCGTGCTGGTCGGGCAATGCGCCAACACCACGACCGCGCTGGGTGCGCAACTGTACTTCTGGGCGCGCGTGGTCTATCTGCCGGTGTACGTGGTCGGCATTCCATACCTGCGCACATTGGTGTGGGTGGTGTCGCTCGCGGGACTGCTGATGGTCTTGTCCGGCGTATTCTGTTCGCACTAACGCAATGCGCGCCCTGAGGGGCGCTGCACGTTTCCGGCAATAAATCCTCGGCGCTTCCCAGGGCGGAAGCGTCGCCGTCCGCGTGCCCGTCATAGCGTCGACGGCAGCTTCCCATGCGTGGGTGTAGCGTCAAAAAGTTGGCGTTCGTCGGTAATTCGACGCCATTTTCTGGTCACGAGATCGCCGGGAATGCGTTTGCGGATTTCCGTTTTTTCAATGTTTGTCAAATATTTGCGTGCATTTCGCCGGACGGTGACGAGACCGGCGTTCGCAAGCCATCCATGGCGTGACCACACTGCAGGTCTGGCACGGGGTACGTGCCGGGCCGCCGGCAGGGTCCGGCGGTATTCCCTAGATAGACTGGAGAAACTGCATGAACACCAACACTGTACGCACTGGCACGCTGACCGAACTGTCCAGCTACCCGAAATGGGCGCGCGAGATGATCGAGGCCTGCGAACCCGCCCGCCGGAGCGTCCGCGATCATGTGATGTGGGACATGATGAGCGACGGCAGTATCGACCTGGCCACCGTGCGCAACTTCATGGTCGGTACCTGGTCGCTGATCGAGCGTTTCCCGGGGTTCATGGCGCTGAGCCTGCTCAAGACGCGTTATGGACGAAGCGCCGGCGACAACATGGCACGACGTTGGCTGGTCCGTAACATCCGCGTGGAACAGAACCACGCGGAGTATTGGCTGGATTGGGCCGAGGGATCGGGCGTGTCGCGTGAAGAAGTCCTTGACGGTCTGCCGCCGCGCGGCACCCAGACGGCGGCCGAGTGGTGCCACGACGTTTGCGCCCGCGACACGCTCGCTGCCGGCATCGCCGCCACCAACTACGCCATCGAAGGCGTGACCGGCGAGTGGTCCCAGAAGGTGTTCGACAGCGTGGCGTACGCCAACAGCCTGCCGGCGGCCGGACGAAAGTCCACCCTGCGTTGGCTTCAGCTACACGCGGCTTATGACGATACTCATCCATGGGAAGCGTTGGAGATCGTCTGTACTCTTATGGGTAGCCAGCCTGCCGCCGAAGAAGTGGAGCATCTGCGCGAGTGCATCGAGCGCAGCTACGTGAGTTTGCATTACGGGCTCGAACGTTGCCTGGTGCAGCACACGGTGGGTGAAGTGGAAGAGCAAGCCGCGTAACGGGGGTCTTGTCGTCGACAGCGTGACGGGGCGAGATGTAGCTTTATGAAGTGGTCGTGTAAAAGGACGCCATGGATTTGATCCGTAGCACCTCTCCAAGACCGCTGTCCCGGCGCCTGAGGCCATTGGCCTATGGGCTGGTGGCCGTGATCGGCCTGATTCTCATGCTTACCTGGGGAGCCCTCCAGGTCCAGGTCACTCTCGCCGGTTTCCTCAACGGCGAGAGTGTCTGGAGCAAGGCGCAGAAGCAGGCGGTAGTCGATCTGGCGGCCTATGCGCAGTCGGGCGACCCCGCCCGCCTTGCCGCGTTCCAACAGAACTACGAGCTGCTGTCGTCGGACGGCTGGGCACGCGACGCCATCGCGTCGGGCCACTACGACCGCACCCTGGTTCACCAGGCCTTCCAGCGCGGCAAGATCTTGCCGCAGGCCGAGCCCGGCATGATCTTCATGCTGAGATGCTGCACGGGTGCCCCGCACATGCGCGAGGCAGTCTCGTTGTGGCGCGCCGCGGATGGTCCGCTTGGCCAATTGAATGCCGTATCGAAGGAACTGAGCGAGGGTTATGCGAGCGGCCAGCCGCAGCCCGACTGGCTGCGCTGGCAACTGGACCGCATCAACGGGCTGAACAACCAGCTCGAACCGCTGACCAACGGCTTCTCGCTCGAAGTGGCGCAGGGCGCCATCTGGCTGGGCGGGGTGCTGTTCATCGCGGTGTTCCTCACCGCCTGTATCGCGTCGTTGCTGTGGCTGGTGATGGCGAAGCGCATCCTGACGCGCATCCGCGGCACCGAAGAGCGTTACAGCCTGCTGTTCAACAGCGCGGCCGACGCCATCCTGATGGTCGACGACGACAGCGGCCGCATCCTGGAGGCGAACCGCACGGCGCTGCAATGGACCGGCCGCGACGTGGACAACCTCACCGGCGAGGAACTCTCCACGTTCTTTACCCCGTTGCTGCATCGCGCCGATGGCGCGGTAACGGGCGAGTTGCGCGGCCCGGACGACGAACTGCGCCCGGTCGAGATGCGCAGCAGCGTGACCCACTGGGGCACGCAGAATGTGCGCCAGTCCATTCTTCGCGACATCACCGAGCGGGTGAGCCTCGAGCAGCAACGGCGCATCGCCTCCGAAGCACTGGCCAGCATTGCCGAAGGCGTGATCATCGCCGAGGCGGACCGCCGCGTGGCGCGCGTGAATGCCGCGCACATCCGCATGACCGGCTTCACCGTGCAGGCCCTGCAGGGGCTGCGCTTCGACGACCTGCGCTGCCTGCCTGACGGATCGCCGCTGCCGAACTCCGTGTGGGATGTGATCGAAGCCGAAGGCAACTGGGTGGGCGAGGTGCGCAGCCGCCGCATGGATGGCACCAGCTATCCCGAACTGCTCAGCATCAGCGCCATCCGCAACCCGGAAGGCGAGGTGCAGCACTACGTGGCGGTGATCAACAACATCAGCGCGGCAAAGGCGAACGAACAGCGCCTGCAGTACATGGCCGCGCACGACACGCTGACCGGCCTGCCGAACCGCGCCGAGTTCGAACGCCGCTGCGTGCAGGCCGTGGCGGCCGCCGATCGCGAGCGTGGCATGGCTGCCGTGGTCTTCATCGACCTGGACGCGTTCAAGACGGTGAACGACAGCTACACCCACGCCATCGGCGATCACCTGCTGGTCAAGGTGGCCGAGCGCATCGTCTACGAGTTGGGCGACCACGGCGTGGCCGGTCGCATCGGTGGCGACGAGTTCACCGTGCTGCTGTCGGACCTGCATTCGCGTGAGCAGGCCAGCGCGCTGGCGGGGCGATTGCTGAGCGTGCTGTCGACGCCGTTCGCGGTGGGCGACTACGAACTTGCGCTCAGCGCCAGCATCGGCATCGCCTGCTTTCCGCTGGACGGCACCGACGTTCCGACGCTGATCACCAACGCCGATGCCGCGATGTATGCCGCCAAGACGGAGGAGCGCAACGCGTTCCGCTTCTATTCGCCGCGCATGCAGGCCGATGCGCGCCGCCGCATCGCGCTGGCCTCGGAATTGCGCAAGGCGCTGTCGGAAGCCGAGTTCCGCCTGATGTACCAGCCCACGGTGGAAATGCGCACGGGTCGCATCGTGGCGGTCGAAGCCCTGCTGCGCTGGTATCACCCGCAGCGCGGCCTGATCGCGCCGGGCGAGTTCATTCCGATGGCGGAGAAGCTGGGCCTGATTCGCCGCATCGACCAATGGGTGCTGCAGGCAGCCTGCGAGCAGATGTCGGTGTGGGACAAGGCCGGCCTGCCTCCGTTGCGCATGGCGGTGAACGTGTCCGCCAACTGGTTCGGCCAGGCCAATTTCGTCGACGAGATCCGCATGCTGCTGGAGTCGCGCCGGCTGGCGCCCGAGCGCCTGATGCTGGAGATCACCGAAGGCGCCATCCTGCGCCTGGGCGAAGAAATGGAGCGCACGCTGCACGCCTTGCATTCGCTGGGCGTGGGCGTGGCGATCGACGATTTCGGCACCGGTTATTCGTCGATGAGCTATCTGAAGCTGCGCGCCATCGACTATCTGAAGATCGACCAGAGCTTTGTCGCCGGCCTGCCGGACGACGCCAGCGACGGCGCCATCGTCGAATCCATGCTCACGCTATGCCGCCGCCTGGACATCAGCCCGATTGCCGAAGGCATCGAGACCGAAGAGCAACACCGCTTCCTGTTGCGCGCCGGTTGCGTGGAAGGGCAGGGCTTCCTCTATTCGCGCCCGGTCGAACCCGAAGTCATCGTCCAACTGCTGAGCCCCGGGCGACGCCAGGGCAACTCGCATCTGCGCCTGGTGCCGCCTGAGGCGAGCTGAGTGTGTTGTCCTAAGGGCCTTTACAAATGGCCGCCCAACGTCACACATCCCTCATCGTCATTCCGGCGCAGGCCGGAATCCAGTCGCCGCGGTGTCAAGTCTTCGCGAGCCATCCCAGAGCGTGACTGGCAATCGCGATAACTGAACCAAGTCGCTACTGGATTCCGGCCTGCGCCGGAATGACGGTGAGGGGAATGGTGACTGTGAGGGGTAGGCAGGGTTAGAACAGATTCCTGCCCTCGCTGGTCTCAGTGCAGCGTCACGCTCACCACTTCGCGATCGGGCACGTACAGGTCCGGGAACTGTTGTTGCAGATGCACGACTTTCGGTGCGTCGTTGAACACGATGTACCGGTCGTTCGGATGCCGCTTCGCATAGTCCTGGTGATAGGCCTCTGCGTCGTAGAAGCCCTTCAGCGGTGTCACCTGGGTCACGATCGGATCGCCGAACGCGTGTGCCGCCGTCAACTGCGCGATGTACGCCGAGGCGATGCGCTTCTGTTCGTCGTTGCCGTAGAAGATCGCCGAGCGGTATTGCGTGCCGACGTCCGGACCCTGGCGATTGAGCTGGGTTGGATCGGTGGCGACCGAGAAGTACACCTTCAGCAACTGGCCGTAGCTGACCTTGCTGGGGTCGTAGACGATCTTCACGGATTCGGCATGGCCGGTGTCGCCATCGCTGACGCGATCGTAATCGGCGGTATTCGCCTGCCCGCCGGAGTAACCCGCCACCACTTTCTTAACGCCTTTGACGTGTTGGAACACGGCCTGCAGACCCCAGAAGCAACCGCCTGCGAGAACGGCTGTCTGGTCGCCCTGGGCAGTGCTGGCATCGACGGCGGGATCGGGTAACGGGGCATTGTCGCTGCCTGCGGTAGCCAGTGTGCAGGCGCCCAGGCCGCCCATCAGCAACACGCTGGCGAGCACGGGAAACAGCTTGAATCGGCGGATGCTCATGAAGGAACGCTCCATCGAAGAGAGAGGCAGCCCGCAGCGGGAGTGGCGGGCCTTGCTTGCTTATTCGCCGACCGGCTGCCTCCGGTTACCTCCATCCTGCCAGCTCCCCGCGGTGGAGATGCGAAGGCGCCGGCAAGGCGGTGTTATCGTGCGGCTTCCGCCTCCGTGGACTTCGCCCATGCCGCACCTGCTCGATCTGGAGGGTTACCTGCAACGCATCGGCTTCGTCGGTGAGCCGCGCGTCGACGTGACGACCCTGCGCGCGCTCGCCACGGCGCACATCGCGGCCATCCCGTTCGAGAACCTCGATCCTTTGCTGGGCACGCCGGTATCGCTGGAGCTGGCGGCCATCGAAGCGAAGCTGGTGAAGAGCCAGCGCGGCGGCTATTGCTTCGAGCAGAACGGCTTGTTCCTGGCGGCGCTGAAGGCGATCGGTTTCGACGCGAGCGGACTGATCGCCCGCGTGCTGTGGAACCAGCCCGAAGATGCCGAGGTTCCGCAGACGCACATGCTGGTGCGGGTGGAAGTGGAAGGCGAGAGCTGGCTGGCCGACGTGGGCTTCGGCAGCATGGCGCTGGGCGGCGCGTTACGACTGGTGGTCGATGAGGCGCAACCCACCTCGCTGGAGCCGTTCCGGCTGATCACCGACGGTACGCAATGGCGCACGCAGGCGTTGGTTCGCGATCAATGGCGCACGCTGTACCGCTTCCGTCTGCAAACGGCGGAAGCGATCGACTATGTGGTGGGCAACCATTTCACGTCGACCTATCCCTCATCGCATTTTCGGCACAGTCTGATCGTGGCGCGCACGCTGGCCGACCGCCGGCTGGGCTTGCGCAACCGCGAGTTCGTGGTGCACAGCCTGGGACACGAATCGGAGCGCCGCACCTTGCAGAGCACGGACGAGATCAAGCGGGTGATCGAGGAACAATTCGGCATCCGCCTGCCGGCATCGCCGCTGCTGGATGCGAAACTCGGCGCGCTGCCGATGCCTGATGCCTAATCGATCGCGTTCACGCGGATGACGAAGTCTTCCAGCTGCACCACCTGGCCCGCGTGGATCTTGCAGGTCTTGCGCAGTTCCTGCGCACCGTCCACGTACACCACGCCGCTCGCCACGATGGCCTTGCCTGCGCCGCCGCTGTCGCACAGGCCGACCAGCTTCAGCAGCTGGTTGAGTTCCACGTAGTCGCGGTCCAGGTCGAAATCGAGTTCTTGCATGGGGATAAGGTGCTCAGGCGTCGGTGTCGTCGAACGCGCTTTCGGGCAGCGCGAAGAACACGAAAAAGGGTGTGTCGGCATCCTGCCAGTAATCGACCGCTTCCTCGAGGATGTCGAGCAGGGTATCGAAGTCGTCTTCGTTGCGGTTGCGCATCTGTTCGGCGTGATCGAACAGCAGGATGTAGCCGGTGGCTTTCAGCCATGAGAGATCGCGCATGCTGTCGGCCAGCGCATCCCAGTTGCGGCCGAAATCGGCCGGCAAACGCAGCGCCAGGGTCAGGCGATCGAACAGGGCGTCGTGGTCGGTGTAGTCGGCCAGGCTGATACGGCACACGCGCAGGCCCTGCATGCCGGCCGCTTCAGCCAGCGGCTCGAGGTCTTCGCTGGTGACGAAGAAGATGCCGCCATGGTCGGCATCGCCGAAATCGAGATCGAATTGCGCGCTCATCGTGAACCCTCGAACTGGCGGAACGTACGGTAGTGGTCGTCGGTGTAGTAGTAAATCTGCGGCGGCGTGCCGCCGGTGATGATGCGCCGGGCGCCGCGGTAGTCGAGCCCGGGCGTATCCACTGTGTACTCGTGATAGTAGCCCTGGGGCTTGGCAGGCAGTCGTCCTTCGCGGTTCTGGAACACCACGCCGTCCTGCCGATGTTCGAATGGACCGCCGCTGGCGATGCGGCGCAGGGTGTCGCCCGCTTCCGGCGGAAGGAACGAGGGCAGCGAGTCGCTGCGTGCCGGTGTCGTGCGCGGTGCGGCTGCATCTTGCGGCACCACACTGCCCTGCGGCGTCGCCGTGCCTTGCGGAGCAGGCTCCGGGCTATGCCGGCCCCACAGCAGCGCCGCCACGGCCAGCACGACCAGCAGAAGCAAGGGTTTGAGTGAGCGCATAAGGGGGGCCTGGCGAAGTGGCGCGAGTGTAGAACGTCCGGCGCGCCGAGGCACGCCGGCGTCAGCCCGCCGTGTCCACCCGCTGCTGCAGTGCCATGGCAGCGGCGGGATTGCGTTCCTTCGCGCTGCTGATGAAGTAGATGAACACGTCGCGCGGTGCCTGCTTCTTCAGCGGTGCCGACACGTGCGGCAGTTCCGGCAGATCGTTGCCCTCGGCCCAGGCCTGCGCGCGCGTGGTCCAGTCGTCCAGGTCGCCTGGCGCGTAGCCGGTATCGAGATGCGATTCGCTGAGCATCAGCCGCGCATAGGCGAAATCGCCGGTCAGGTCGGCCAGCGAGGGGTACTTCGACGAATCGGTGAACACGGTGGGGATGCGGTACGAGCGCGCCAGTTCCACGTAGCGTTCGTCAAGAAAACTCGGGTGACGCACTTCAAGCACGTGGCGCATCGGCTGGCCATTGAGCTCGCGCGGCAGCAGGTCGAGAAAGGCGGCGAGGTCGTTGCCGTCGAACGGACGCGTGGGCGTGAGCTGCCACAGCACTGGGCCCAACCGGTTGCCGAATTCGGCAAGGCCGCCGAAGACGAAGCCGTCGATGCCGCGACCGGCGTCGGCAAGGCGCTTGCCCTCGGTGACATACCGCGGCGCTTTCAGCGAGAACACGAATCCCTCAGGGGTTTCGGCCGCCCATTTCGCATAGGTGGTGGGTTTCTGCGCGCCGTAGTAGGTGCCGTTGATTTCGATCGCGCGCAGGTGGCGGCTGGCGTACTCCAGCTCGCGGCGCTGCACCAGTCCGCTGGGGTAGAAGTTGTTGCGCCACGGTGCGAAGTTCCAGCCGCCGATGCCGACGCGGATGCGCGATGCAGGACCCTGCGTGGGTGCGGGCGAAAACAGATCGGCAGGCATGGCAGTGGACTCGAAGGGGACGACGAATCATGCCACGGGGAAAGTGAAGAAACGCAGCGTTACGCGTTTGCTACAGCTTAGTGCTCAGTCCAGCGGCAAGTGATTTGGATACGGCCCACGCGCTGCCATGAACGCGGTGGGCGTCATGCCGGCGAATGCGCGGAACTCGTGCACGAGATGTGCCTGGTCGCCGTAGCCGCCGTCGACGGCCACGCCGCTCCAGTCGACCGCTTCCGATCGATACACCGCATCCACCACGCGGCGAAAGCGCATCAGCCGCGCGTAACGCTTCGGTCCCATGCCGATCTGTCGGCGGAACAGACGGCCAAAACGATATTCCGACAAGCCGGTATCCCGCACCAGCGGACCAATGCGCGCCAGCTGCGGCCGCGCGCCGATGTCGTTCAGCGCGTGCAGCACTTCGGGTGCCAGCCGGGGCATGCGCATGCGGGCCAGCAGCCATTGCTCGAGAACGACCAGGCGGGCATGCGGGCAGGGCGTCTCCAGCAGTCGTTCGCGCAGCGCGTGCGCGCTGTGGCCGAAGATGTCTTCCAGGCCGATGTCCCGGTTCGCCAGGGCTTCGTGATCTTCGCCGGTGAAGGCATGTGCACCGCCGGGATGGAACACCACCCCGATCACCCGCACTTGTTCGGCGGTATCGATGATCTGGCTGCTCAGGCAGGGGCCGCCGATCACCGAGGCAGCCGCGCGCGAGCAACGCCGCTCGGTGTCGTCGCTGTAGACGCGCGTTTCGTTCTCGTGAAGATTGATGATCAGCGCGGCGCCAGGCACCGGCAATACGCGTTCGAAATGATGGGCGGCCGGCGGCATGTCCCAGTCCCACAGGCGCGAGACCAGGGCATCGAGCGGCGGTGCAGGTACGACGACGTGGTGTCCCATCGGCTGACTCCGGGCAACGCCTGGAGTCTAGGCCGATACGTTCAAGCTGTCAGGTCGACTTGCCCGGGAACACAGTCGCATCCGGATTCGGCGCCGTCCCAGGATCGTGCGGCATGGTGCGCACCACCATGTCCTGCGGCGTGGTCAGCGGCAGATCGGCCTTGCCCAGGCGGTCGAGTATCTCGAACAGCAGGTCGCTCTTCACCGTGCCTGCATCGCGCGGATTGTTCACGTAGGCCGTGCACACGAACATCATCGAGCCCGCATCGATGCTGTCCAATTGCACGCTCGGCGCCGGCGTGTTGAGCGTCACCGAGTGGTTGCGCAGGATGTCGAAGATGATCTGGCGAACCTTGCCCGGGTCGCTGCTCAGCGGCATCGGCAGGCGGATCTGCACGCGGCCCAGCGCATTGGCGAGCGTCACGTTGCGCACGTTCTGGGTGATCAGCTGCGAATTGGGCACGATCACGATGGAACGGTCGCCCTGCTGGATCTCGGTGGCGCGCACGTTGATGCGCTTGATGTCGCCTTCCACGCCGCTGAGGCTGACCCAGTCGCCGACCTTCACCGGCCGTTCGGCCAGCAGGATCAGTCCGGAAATGAAGTTCTGCACGATCGCCTGCAGGCCGAAACCGATACCGACCGACAACGCGCTCGCCACCCAGGCGATGCTCTGCACATTCACATTGAGGGCGGCAAGCACCAGCACGAACACCAGGATGCCGCCCACGTAGCCAAGCAGGGTCACGATGGACATCTGCATGCCGATGTCGAGCGAGGTCTTGGGCAGCAGTTGTTTGCTCAGCCAGCGCTTGATCAGGCGTACGATGCCGTAGCCCACCACCAGCACCACGAGCGCATTGAAGATGTCGACGGGTCGGATGGTGAGCGTGCCCAGCGGCAAACCATCGAGCACGCGGGTGCCGCGGGTGACCAGTTCGTTCGGGCCTGCGGTATAGGGTGCAAGAATCAGCGGGATGGCGAACAGCAGCAGGAACACGCGGCCCACGGCGGAAAGAATCGTCGCCGACTGCTCCAGCCGCGCCGGCGTCACGCCGAAGTTTTGCTGCAGCCGCGTGCCGGTACGCGAATCGGGCGAAAACAGCGATTCGCACAGGTCGTTGATCAGGTGCATCAGCATGTACAGCGCAGCGATCAGGAAACCCGCCCGCAGCGTCTGCCGCGCCACATAGAAGGCCAGCGCGATGTAGCCGGTAAGCACCGCCAGCAGCGTGATGAACATGCCCAGCGTGGCGCACAGAATCAGCACGCCTACCCACAGCGGTCGCGGGGCCGGTGTGCCGCCGCTGGCCAGCAGGGCACGGCGGGCGCGACCCATGATCACCAGCGCATAAGCCATCAAGCCGCCAATCAGCGTGGCCGCCAGCGCGTTCGCCGCCATCGCCGTGGCGAGGCTGGCGCTGATGTCGTTGGTGACGCGCTCGATCACGCCAAGCAGCAGCGCGCTGTAGGCCATCAAGGTGGGAAACGGCCACAGGCGCGTGGCCAGGTTGTCGGACACCGGCGGCAGGCGCCAGGACGGATGTTTCACCATCAGCAGGGCGCGTCCCAGGCCGGCCATGGTGGCGACGTAGAACATCAGTCGAACCAGCGGACGCACCAGCTCGTCCAGCTCCTGATCGAACACGCCGTTCCAGTTCACCGCCAGGTAGATCAGCCATGCGGCGATGCCGTAGGTCAGCGTGGTGCCCACCGTCACCAGCAAGGCCATGGCGCTGCGGCGCAGATGACCGGACGGCAGATAGCGAGCCGCCATGTCCAGCATCTTCGATTCGAGCAGGCGCCGACCGACCGCAACCAGGGCAATGGCCGAAAGCAGGCAGCTGATGAACGGCACGCGGTTGGCCGGCTGCCATGCCTGCGCGATCGCCCCCTTCAGCGACTGCCACAGCTGGACGAAGTTGGCGCTGTCGTCGGGCAGGCTCTGGGCGAAGCGGCTCCAGAACGCCGTGCTCAGCGGCGAGGCGCTGCGCTGGCTTATCTGTGCCTGGAACAGATTGCGGCGCAGTGCGGCGATTTCCGCGAGCAGTTGCTGGCTTTCGCGGCTGAGCAGTTTCGATTGCGTAATCTGGCCGCTGAGGTCCGTCTGGTCCTTGGTCAACTGCTTGCGCTGGCTGGCCACTTCCGGCGTTTCCGCCGGTGCGCCCTTGGCGGGCGCGGGGCCCAGCACGTCGAGCTTGGCCTTCAGTGCATCGGCCTGGGGCGCGAGGCTGGCCGTCAACTGGTCGGCCTGCTGCTGCAAGGCCTGCGCCTTGCTGCGTGCGTCGAACAGGATCTCGTCGGTGAGCGTGGTCTTGTTGGTCAGCGTTTTCTTGATCTGATCGAGCTGCGCACTCAGCTGATCGGGCGTCGCCAGTTGCGGCTGCTGGATTTGCCCGTTGTTCGGGGTGTCCTGGGCGAGCGCAGGAGTGGCGCCGGCGAGGGCGAGCAGGAGGATCAGCAGCAAGCGAGACAGGATAGGCATGCGGGCATGATCCCGACCGGTCCTGAACCGGTCAATGAATAAATCGTCTTGACGGTGCGTTCAGCCCCAGGCATTCACCCTCTGATGATGATTGCCATCGAGATGACGAACGCCATGCCGCCCTGGGATGGCAACGTGGCCAAGGCACGCCGGCTGCAGACGGAACTGGCCGCGCAGGTGCGACTGGTGGACGACTATCCGCCGTTGAAGCATGTGGCCGGCGTGGATGTGGGCTTCGAAGAGAGCGGTGCGGTGACGCGCGCGGCAGCCGTGCTGATCGATGCGCAGACGATGGCACCCGTCGCGGAAGTCGTCGCGCGACAAGCCACGCGCATGCCCTGCATTCCCGGTCTGCTCTCGTTCCGTGAATTGCCCGCGCTGCTGCAGGCCTTGTCGGAGCTGCCGCAAGTGCCGGACCTTGTGTTCGTCGACGGCCACGGCGTGGCGCATCCGCGACGTCTCGGCATTGCCGCGCACCTGGGCGTGATCAGTGGCTTGCCGACTATCGGCGTGGGCAAATCCATCCTGGTGGGCGTGCACGAGGAAGTCGGACCGCATCGCGGCGATCGTCAGCCGCTGGAATACAAAGGCGAAGTGATCGGTTGCGTGCTGCGCAGCAAGGATCGCATTCGCCCGTTGATCGTGTCGCCGGGTCACCGCGTGAGCATGGCCACCGCACCGGAACTGGTGCTGGCGTTCGGGCGCAAATACCGCCTGCCCGAGCCGACGCGGCTGGCCGACCGACTGGCATCGCAACGGGGAACCGTGCGGCGCTGACTTTCAGCCCGTGCGAACCAGCCGGTAGCCGAGCGCCGCTGCGAGGCGAGCCATCACG
Source organism: Dyella kyungheensis (assembly GCF_049913195.1). Taxonomy (GTDB): domain Bacteria; phylum Pseudomonadota; class Gammaproteobacteria; order Xanthomonadales; family Rhodanobacteraceae; genus Dyella; species Dyella kyungheensis. Next base: position 1,912,972 of record NZ_CP183983.1, read on the forward strand.
GCAAGGGCCGGGGGCTGTGGCGACATCGATGCGTCGGGCGGCCCCAATCGCCAGCGCGAGCGTTCGTGTGCCACCGGGCGCGGACTGGCCAGCCCGTGCTGTTCCAGTTCGCGCAGGAAGCGATACACCGTGCCCAGGCTGGTGCGTGGCTCGATCAACTGGGCCCGACGCAGCAAAGCGACTGCGTCGAGCTCGTCGTTCGCCTCGTGCAGCACCTGCCAGATCGCCAGGCGCGGCGGCGTGGCGCGCAGTCCCACCTGCGCCAGCAGTTGGTGGATGTCCGCTGGCGGCGTGGCGGGCTTCGCCTCAACCATCCTTGCGGCCCTTGGCGATCTCTTCCGCCGCCTTGCGGATGATTTCGCCGATGCGCTTCACTTCTTCCGCATTCCACGGACCGCCATGCATGAACAACGCACGCTTGAGGCTGTGCATGGCCTCGCGCAAGGCCATCGGGGCGGCGGCGCGGGCGAACATCTTGGCGGTCTCCTGCATGCGCGACATCACCGCATCGACGGCTTCCTTGTTTTCCGCCAGGAATGCCTTGCCTTCGGCGGTGATGGTGTAGAGCTTCTTGCCTTCCTCGCTCAGCACGCTGGCGTGACCCAGTTCTTCCAGCAGGGTGAGGGTGGGGTAGACCGCGCCGGGACTGGGCGCGTAGGCGCCGTCGAACATCTCCTCGATGGTGCGGATCAGTTCGTAGCCGTGACGTGGCTGTTCGGCGATCAGGGCCAGCAGGATCAGCTTGAGGTCGCCGTGGCCGAATACGCGGCCCCCGCGGAAACGCCCACCCATGCCGCCCCAGCCGCCTTCACCCTCGTCGTCGCCGAAACCCCGGCCGCGCCCGCGTCCGCGGCCCATGCCGATGGCTTCGCGGGCCCAGGCGTCGCGGCCTTCGTGGCAGTGGTGATGGTGGTGACCGTGGTGGCGATCGAACAAATGACGAAATCCCATGACTAACTCCGATATATCGTAAGTAACAGTCTTAAGATATATCTTGAGTTTTCGGGAATGCAAGTGCCTGTGCAGAATCGCGTGCTACGCCGTGCGACAAAAAAACCCTCCTGTGGGAGCGCACCCTGTGCGCGACAGGCGCCCGGGCGCTTCGTGACAGCCGGTTGTCGAGGTAGCGCTCGGGCGCCTGTCGCGCACAGGGTGCGCTCCCACAGAGGGGCTTCTTACACAGGCAGGCTGAGGGCTCAGCCGATCACCGACTTGAAACTCCTCCCCTTTGCCTTCACCCACTAGCTATTCGCGCGCGCTTCCAGCGCCGCCGCCCTCCAAGGACGACTCCCCGATGCTCTTGCGCTGGTTCGAATCGCTGATCGACGCGTTCAAGGAGCCCGTCGATGGCATGCCGCCGTCGTCGGTGTGGCGCTTCTACGTGTTCTACCTGCGCCAAGTATGGCCGGTGTTCGCCGCCGCGCTGGTGGTGGGCTTTGGCGTGGCGCTGGTCGAGGTGTCGCTGTTCGGTTTCATCGGCAGCATCGTGGACATGGCCAAGGGCGCGCCGGTTGCCGACTTCTTTACCTTGCACGGCAACGAGCTGCTGTGGATGGGCTTCGTGGCGCTGATCGCGCGGCCGGTGCTGATCGGCCTGCACGATCTGCTGGTGAACCAGGCCATCGTGCCCAACCTCACCAATCGCATCCGTTGGCAGAATCATCGCTACGTGATCCGCCAGAGCCTGGGCTTCTTCCAGAACGACTACGCCGGCCGCATCGCCAACCGCATCATGCAGACCTCCGGCGCGCTGCGCGAATCGGCGGTGCAGATCGTCGATGCGATCTGGTACGTGGCGATCTACACCGGCAGCGCGATCTTCATGTTCGCCAAGGCCGACGTGTGGCTCGCGCTGCCGCTGGTGGTGTGGCTGGTGGCCTATGTGGCCACGCTGCGCTACTTCGTGCCGCGCACCAAGGAGCGTTCGTGGAAGCAGTCCGAGGCGCGTTCGCGCCTGATGGGCCGCATCGTGGACGGCTACAGCAACATCCTCACGCTCAAGCTGTTCGCGCATACGCAGCGCGAGGAAGCCTACGTCGCCGACGCGATGGGCGAGCAGATCAAGCGCATGCGCGCGATGACCCGCCTGACCACGGCGATGGACGCCACCATCACCACCTTGAACGGCTTCCTGATCGTGGGCACCTCTGCGCTGGCGTTGTGGCTGTGGAGCCAGGGCAAGGTCACGGTGGGCGCGATCGCGTTGAGCACCGGCCTGGTGATCCGCATCAACAACATGTCCGGCTGGATCATGTGGGTGATCAACGGCATCTTCGAGAACGTGGGGACCGTGCAGGACGGCATCGAGACCATTTCCAAGCCGCGCGCCGTGCAGGATCGCGAGGGCGCGATGCCGCTGGAAGTGACCGAGGGCGGCGTGCACTTCGAGGACATCCATTTCCATTACGGCAAGCAGGGCGGCGTGATCTCCGGCCTCGATCTCAACGTGCGCGGCGGCGAGAAGATCGGCGTGGTCGGCCCGTCCGGCGCCGGCAAATCCACCCTGGTGAACGTGTTGCTGCGCCTGTACGACCTCGAGGGCGGGCGCATTCTCATCGACGGCCAGGACATCGCCCAGGTGGCGCAGGAGAGCCTGCGCGCACAGATCGGTGTGGTCACCCAGGACACCTCGCTGCTGCATCGCTCGATCCGCGACAACCTGCTGTACGGCCGCCCGGACGCCACCGAGGCGCAGGTGATCGAAGCCGTGCGCAAGGCGCGCGCGGAGGAATTCATTCCCCAGCTGGTGGATGGCGAAGGCCGCGTGGGCTACGACGCCCACGTCGGCGAGCGCGGCGTGAAACTCAGCGGCGGCCAGCGCCAGCGCATCGCCATTGCGCGCGTGCTGCTGAAGGATGCGCCGATCCTGATCCTGGACGAAGCCACTTCGGCGCTCGATTCGGAAGCCGAGGCGGCCATCCAGGACAGCCTGGAAGTGCTGATGCGCGGCAAGACGGTGATCGCCATCGCGCACCGCCTGTCCACCATCGCACGGATGGACCGGCTGGTGGTGATGGACAAGGGTGAGATCGTGGAAACCGGCACGCACGCGGAACTGATCGCGCGCAGCGGCCTCTATGCGCGTCTCTGGCAACGTCAGACCGGCGGTTTCGTGGCCGCCGAAGATCCCGCGGAAGACAGCGCGCTGGCCTGATCGCGAGCGTGCGCTGCGCGGCTGTCGCAACAGCTGCTGCTGCGTGCAATCGAATCCGCATCGACGCTTGTCGATCGCTTGAGCTTTATTTGCTGCGCATTTCACGGCGAAAGCGGCAGCATGTTTTCCTACCTGCAGCGGAGTCGCCACATGCCTACCGAACGAGCCCTGGCACGCGCGCGCAAGGATCAGCGCGAAGGCAAGTCGGCCAGCACCCAGGCCGGCGAATTCGTGCGCGAGGAAATCGAGCGCATCCGCGAGGGCGTGCACGGCGCGCGTTCGCCGGAACAGGCCATTGCCATCGGACTCTCGCAGGCGCGGCGTGCCGGTATCGAGGTACCGGAGCAGAAGGGCGGCAAGTCTATACGCAAGAAGCCGGCGGCGAAGAAACGTCCGGCGGGCAAGACGGTATCTGCAAAACGGAGCCGAGCTTCGTTGAATGCGCTCAAGCGCGAGAACACCGCGTCCGCATCGAAGCAGGCTTTGTCGCGGCACGCGCGTAAGGCAGCGGCGGAACGGTCGCCGGCCGAGCGTTCGGCGGCGGCGCAGAAGGCCGTACGCACGAAAGGACCGGCTGTGCGCAAGGCAGCCGCCAAGAAGGCCGCCGCTACGCGCGCGGGTGGCCGTGCCGCGGGTGCAGTGCGTGCGGCACGAACGCGGGCCATGCGCTCACGTTCACGCTAAGCGATCCGATCCCCTTGCAGGAGCACCCTGTGCGCGACAGCCGCGCCTGGATGTATCGCTGCGCGAGGTTTGTCGCGCACAGGGTGCGCTCCCACACACAGGACAGCGGCTTTCCAAAGGGGCTTTACTAGCGATCGAACACCAGCAACGTTGAAGTGGCGGTTCCGTACAGCCGCCCCTCGCCATCGATCAGGCTCGCCTCGGCAAACGCCACGCGCCGGCCGATGCTGCGCACGCGACCCTCGGCGCGAACGCGGCCGGTGTCGCGCGTCATCGCCTTGTGGAAGGCGATCTTCAGTTCCAGCGAGGTATAGGCCTGCTCGGCCGTGAGACGCGAATGCACCGCGCAACCGCAGGCGGAATCGAGCAGGGTGGCGAAGTATCCGCCATGCACGACGCCCATCGGGTTATAGGCGTGCGCGCCCGGCACGCCTTCGAAGGCGGCGAAACCTTCGCGCACGTCCACCAGGTCGAAGTCCAGGGAGTCGCCGATACCGGGACGCTGGCCCGAAGCGATGAACGCGCGCAACTGCTCCAGTCCGCTCAGGCCCTGGCCGATCTCGGTGATCATGCTCACGAAGCGGACTCCAGGCCCAGGCGCTGCTTCAGCAGCTGGCGCGAATCGGCCAGGATGGCGTCGGAACGCTTCGCATCGGTTTCCGCGCGCGCCAGCGACAGCGCGCCCACCAGTTCCGAGACGGTGGAGCGGGCCAGCATCTGCGGGTTGGCGAAACCGAGCGCGGCGAGTTTCTCTGTCATCGACTCGACCAGATGCTGCGCGCCTTCGGCAAACAGCGCCCGGGTCTGCTCGGGCAGACGTGGCAGATCGGAGGACAGCGCCGCCATCGGGCAACCGGCACCGCGTGCGTCGCGATGCTTCTTCGACAGGTAGAAGTCGATGTAATTGGCCAAACCCTCCGCCGGTGGGTGGCCTTCCATCTCATGGGCCACGCGGGCCCGCGATTCCTCGAACATCTGCTCGATCGCGGCGGCGACCAGTTCGTCCTTCGATTTGAAGTGCGCGTAAAAGCCGCCGTGGGTGAGGCCGGCCTCGGCCATCACACCGGCCACGCCGATACGGTCGGGGCCGTCGCTACGAATGGCCTTGGCGGCCACTTCCAGCACCTTGCTACGGGTTTTCTGCTTGTGTTCGGCGTCGTAACGCATGGCCGCTCCACGTAATTGGTATGACACGAATCATACTATTGACAGCCTGTGCCGCAAGTGGCAGCGCAGCACGCGATGGGAGCGGCTCATCGGGTGCCGGCACCGCCGCGTCTCACAGCAAGGGAGCCGATGGCGGGTCGGATGTCGGCACTACGACCACCGGTTCCACCGTGACGATTTCGTTCTTGGATGGGAACGTCATGCTCGGCAGCACACCGTCGCGCCGGATCAGGCCGTGGTAAAGCGCGGCGCCCATATGCCCCAGCACCGTGAAGAACAACAGGTAGGCAAGATACCGGTGCGCCTCGCGCAGCCACGCGAAGACTTCGCCGTTGAACGGCAGCAGCGGTGGCAGATGCAGCGAACCGCCGAGCGAAATCGGATAGCCGCCGGCCGACAGCATCGCCCATCCCACCAGCGGCAGCGAGAGCATCAACGCGTAGAGCAACCAGTGCGAGGCATGCGCGGCGAACTTCATGATCGCCGGCATATCGGCCGGCAACGGCGGCGGCGGATAACGCAGGCGCACGCCAAGACGGATCAGCGCCAAGAGGAAGATCGCCGCGCCCAGCGGCTTGTGCAGGGCGAGCAACCACTCGTGCTTCTCCGACACGGTGGACACCATGCCCACGCCGACGAACAGCATCGTCAGGATCAGCACGGCCATCAGCCAGTGCAGCAGGCGCGCCAGTGGATGGAAAGCACCGGCATAGGAAGCATGGCGAGTATTCATTGCGGATGCTCCGAAGACGGATTCGCGCGCGGGGCGCCGGGGAAATGCGCTTCCTCACGGGTACGGCGCAGATAGGAAACCGCATACGCGGAAGAACGCGCCGGCAGCAGCGGATCGTCGGAAATCTCGATGCCCGCGGGCAGCACGGTCGGGTCGTAGTTGATGTCGCGGCACGGGCCGCTGTCCTGCGCCTGTTCGCTTTCGATCACCAGCGTACCGGCGTCGATGGTGGGACGATCGGCGGGCCATGCCTTGGTCGCGTCGGCGGTCGGGTCGCCCGGTTCGGCCAGCGTCACGCGCAGATGCCAGCGCTGCGGCCCCTGGGCAAGGCGCTGTTGCAGATCCTTGGCGAGATAGTCGGGGTCACCAGCTTGCGGACCGGTACCGGCGTCGTCGTTCGCTTCCGGCGTCACCTCCCAGCGCACGGCGTGGCGTTTGCCTTCGGCGTCGACGAAGTAGAACGCGTTGAGTGCCTCGTAGGTTTCGGTCACATAACTGGCCGACGGTTTGGCCGTCTTTACCCAGGCAAGGAAGGGGCCGGTTTCCGGATGCGCGGCGAAGAAAGCGCCAACGCGTTTCGGATCGGGCTTGCCGGTGGCCGGGTCGGGCTGCGTGGCCACCAACTGATCGTAGAACGCCTGCGGCGTCGCCACCGGAAACACCGGCATGCTGTTCATGCCAGTACGCCACTGCTCACCATGGGGCAGCGTGAAGCGCAGCGCAAAGCTGCGGATCGGCACGCTGCTGTCGGGCGCATACGGGTTGCCACCGGGCAGGGCGAAGCGTCCTATCACCGGCGTGCGACCCGGCGCGAACACGCTGGCCTTGGAATAGGCGGAGGCCGCACCGCTGCTCTCGAAATAGCCGGCCACGCACACGCCCTTGGCATGGTTTCGCCGGAAACCGGGATGCACGCCACCTTGCTGCAGTTGATTGACGATCTGGCGCGAAGAAAGCCGCTGCGGAGTCAGCCAGCCGCCGACATAGGCAAAGGCCGCCGCAAGTACGCCCACGGCGAGTGCGATCACCGCCCACCTCCAGGGTTGGCGTGACGGCTGGAGAGAGGGGTCGGTCATGCGGGCACTCCTGGTGAGCGGTTGAATGTCCTGATGACTTCGGCGGGCGTCGGCGGAAGGTTACCTCGCGCCGCGCAGGCGTCTCCATGCCGGAGGAAGCATAGGCCCGGCGACAGTGAAAGTGTCGTAGTGACGTGAGTCCTGTTACTGCACGCACATGGATGTTCTGCTGGGGCCGCCACCCCACCGTCAACCACAGTGTTGCAGACTGGTAACGGGGTTGAACCCCTTCGGCTTTCTTAGGCCAGCGATCGGGATCGCGCCGGGATCAGCGATTCCAGGATGCCGGGCAGATCCCCAAACGAGCTGGCGACAGCCGAGGGTCGGAACGCAGGCTCGGTATGGCCGTAGCCCCAGCCAGCGAAGACACTCGCCATGCCGGATGCTGATGCCGCTGCGACGTCGACCGCATGATCGCCAATCATCACTGCAGGCAGGTGCCGGAACCCACCGCGCTGCAGTGTTTCGGACAGGTGTCCAGGATGGGGCTTTTGTTGTTCTACGGTGTCGCCGCAGCAGATGACATCGAAATAATCGAAGATCGCCAGGCCATTGAGAATGGCGATCGCGGGTGCTTCGGACTTGTTGGTACAGACGGCCAAACGCCATCCTTTCTGCGCCAGCAGGCTGAGAGTTGCGGGCACGCGGGGATATAGCTTCGTTCCAATCAGCGGGTTGGATAGATAGTCGTGGTGGAAGCGCCAGAGTTCGTCGTCGGTCAACGTGACGCCTCTCGATTCACAGGCCGCTTTGGCGAATGCATCGAGACCGTGACCGAGCAAAGCTGAAGCTTCTTCGCGCTGAAGAGGGAGGGCCTTCTTTGCGCGCAGTAGTCGATTGATCGCCACTGCGATGCCGTCGACCGAATCGACAAGCGTGCCATCGAGGTCAAAGACCGCCACACGATCGGTATCCAGGGTAAAAGCCTTGTTCGCATCGGTTGAACGCCCGGTCATTGCATTGCCTTGGTTTGAGTGCCGCCCCATTGGACTCGCTTCATTGTTTCGTTTCATTCCCTGTGGCGCTGATCTAAATTAGGTTAAAACTAATAAAGAGCGTGCCATGGAACTTCGCCATCTCCGCTATTTCATAGCCGTCGCCGAAGAGCTGCATTTCGCCAAGGCGGCGGAACGGCTGGCCATTTCCGCGCCGACGCTGACGGTGCAGATCCAGGAATTGGAACGCGCCCTGCATGCGCACCTGTTTACCCGCTCCAGACGATCGGTCGCCTTGACCCCGGCGGGCGAGGCTTTTCTCGGGGAGGCACGGCTTGCCGTGGCCCAGTTCGAGCGCGCGCAAAGCGTGGGGCAACGCGCCGGACGCGGGGAGATGGGGCATATCGAGGTTGGTTACGTCGGCTCGGCCGCCTATGCGGGCGTCCTGCAGGCGCAGTTGCAGCGCTACCGCCAAGCCTGGCCGGACGTAGTGATCGTCGCCAAAGAACGCCCCATGCATGTCCTTCCGCCATTGCTGGAGGAAGGGCGCATCGACGTTGGCCTGGTTCGCCTTCCGATGCAGCTCCCCGCTGCATTGACGTCACACACGCTCTTGCATGATGTGTTCTGTGCAGCGTTGCCTTCAGCGCACGTGTTGGCTGGCGCGCCCGGCTCTCTGCGGGCAAAAGCATTGGCTGGAGAAACCTTCATTGTTCCGGAGCAATCGCAGGGCACCTATGAGGTGGGAAAACGCGGACGCTTTACGCCACGGATCGGCATGGTGCCCGGTAGCTTGTTCGCGGTGCTTACCCAGGTGTCCGTGGGCGCCGGCGTGGCCATCGTGCCCAGCGTGCTCAAGGATGTGGTGAACATGCCCGGCATCCGGTTCAAACCGCTGGCCGGGGCGCCCATCGATTCCGCCGTCGCGGCGATCTACCGCCGCCAGGAACCGTCCGCTGCGGTCAGCAGATTCATCAAGCAGATCGTTAGCACGCCTGCATTGTCGCTGGTCTACCCGCAACGTCCCTGACAAGCGTGCGGTGGACGTGGCGACTTGGATCGGCATCGCAACGCATTCGGCAGTGCCGGGCACTAACAGGGTGGATCGATGAGGCGGACTCGTCGTCGCAAGCAGCGCCGATGGATGGTGTCGTCCAGTAGGCATGCCCACTTGGGAGGACGTTGAATATGCCGGCTCATCCGGGTTCAAAGCTCGCCGTTCGGATCGCGACATGTTGAACGCGACAGGTCAACGGCGACCCGCATGAAAGTCAGGTTTGCCCATCAGCTGCGCGCGATTGCGGCGCTATCGGTGGTCGTCAACCACTTCTGGGGGATCTTCTTCTCGCCCGGCGTGCGCGCATTGATCGGGACGCCTGCCAGTTTTGTGCCTGTGAAGCCGGCCTATACGCAGCACGTATTGTCACCGGCATGGGGCGGATTCCTCTACGGCGCTTTCGGTGTCGCCGTGTTTTTTCTGATAAGCGGTTTTGTCATCCCGATCAGCCTGCGAAATATTTCGACCGGTCAGTTCCTGGCGAGGCGGTTCTTTCGCATCTATCCCGTCTACTGGTTCTGTCTGCTGATAAGCATCGCCATGTACTTCATCTGCTCGTGGTACTGGTCGACGCCGTTGTCGGACAGGATCAGCACCTCGTTCCTGGCAAGGAATATCCCGCTCATCCACAGCGCGTCTGGTTTGCCTTCGCTGGATTTCGTGAGCTGGTCACTGGCGGTGGAGCTCAAGTTCTATGTGATCTTTGCGCTGGTAAGCCTGGCCGGAAAAAGTGCTCATCAAGTCATGCGGCTGTCGATTGGATTCATGGCCTTGTGTTGCGTCGTCGCTTTCTTCTCGACCCATGGGATGAATTCAGCATCGCTGGTTTCATATGCGGTATCGGACATGAAGTTCATCTCGTTCATGTTTCTTGGCTGCCTGTTTTATTACGTCCTCTATCGCGAGCTCAGCGCCAAGGTCGCGCTTGGTTATGGGGCCATCGTCTATGCCCTGTTCGTGACGATCAACTCGTTCTATGAAACAGGACTGTTTGGCGCGCTGACGAAGAACTACACCTATGCCTTGATGCTGTTTTCGCTGTGTTACCTGTTCCGAGGCAGGTTCAAACAAAACAGGATGCTCGACTTCCTGGCCGACATCAGCTTTCCGCTCTATCTGGTTCACTCCATGATCGGCTACGTCGCCATGCCCATCCTGATCAGCAAGGGCCTGTCCTTCACGTTCGCATGGATGATCAGCTTGGGCGTGGCCGTCCTAGTCGCATTCCTCGTCCATAGGTATGTCGAAATTCCGGCAAACAACTTCGGCAAGAAGCTGTCCGGTTCCAAGGAAAGCAGAGCAGCCGAGTACGGCCGGGTGGCTTGATTGCCAGGCGCGACAGGGCCGCGAGCGGTGTGGCAGTGCCTGCCGCGAGCAGGGCAGGCGAACGGAAGCGTTTTTATTTGCGGCAGCGCTGTTCCGAGGCGTAAGAAATAGAAACTTGCTTGATCGGTACGTTATAACATAACGTTCACGCGTCGCCACGCCGATCATTGCCATGCCGTCACCTTTCACGCCTTCGCCTTTTCTCGCCGATAAGTCGCCCTCATGGTCGTACCTCGCCGGTGTTGACGCGTGATGAGCCAGAGCACGCGAACCGGACGCGTCGTCGCGCCGTGGGTCTATGCCGTTGCCGCGGCCGGCACCTTTGTTCTTGCGATGATCGCGCTCGCGCTGACTCCGCTCGCATTGCGGATGACCGGGTTGGCTCTGCTCTTCTCGGCAACCGGATTGGCCGGAGAGGCATGGGTGAGTCGCGTGCGTCGACGCACGGAGACATGGACAAGGCCTGTGCGGGCGACGGTCCATCCCAAGCTTCCAGGGTTCCCGCCATTGGCCAAAGCGGTGCTGCTGGAACGCCGCCTGCGCGCGCGATTCGAAAGGATCGACTGGGCGGGTGATTGGGTGCCCGGCGCCGTCACTGTGCTGGGTAACGGATTGGTGCTCGATGCGACGGTGAGCTTCCTGCGAACGCCGGGCTGGGCTGTCGCTCAGCCACCGCTGTGGGGCGCGATCGTGCTTTTGGCGGCTACCATTCCGCTGGTTTTTCTCCAGCGCGTCGCGAACGCACACCCTGTCTCGTCAGGACCCGGCATTGACGTGCTCGTTCGGGTGCCGCTGGTCGCCGCATTGCTGGGCGGTGGCGCCACGCTCTTTGCGGCTCAAGGTTATCTGTGGGCCAACACGCTCATCTATGTCGTTGCAGCCGTGCTGGCGTTGGCGACCATCGAGACGCTGCTGCGCTCCATTGCTCAAGTGTTCCTGCCCTTGGGGCCGTTTGCCACACGCCAGAATCCCGCGTTGCCGTGGTCGCCTTCTCTTCTGCGATGGGGCTGGCCGCGGGCCGGAAGAGCCGCGCTGTGGCTGCGCAACGCCTATGGCATCGACCTCGCGCGAAGCTGGGTGTTGGCCTTCATGGTGCGCGCGGCGCCGCCGGTGGCGCTGTTCGTGCTGCTCCTGGCCTGGTTGTCGACGGCCGTGACGGTGCTGGGCGTGACTGAGCGGGCCGTCATCGAGCGATTGGGTGTGCCTGTTGCGGTCGAGGGGCCAGGCATTCATGTCCACTGGCCGTGGCCGGTCGGGCGCGCTCGACCGGTCGAACTGGGTGTCGTGCATCAACTGCCCATCGTGTTTTCGGCTAAACCGGGCGGCCGGCTGCTGGCGGAGCTTGCCAGCGCGGGCGCCTCGGATGCCGAGGGGGCGATGGGTGCCGAAGCCATTCCAGGTCCCACGGCCGATCGCCTGTGGGATGGCTCCCATCCCGGCGAAGCGAGCTACCTCATCGCCAGCCGTTCGGGCGATCGAGAGGGCTTCCAGATCGTCAACGTCGATCTTCGCGTGGTGTTTCGCGCCTCGGACGATTCGGACGGAGCGATGGCGGCAGTGTACGGGGCGATGGAGCCGGCATCGCTTATCCGCGCCACGGCAGGGCGGTTGCTCGTGTCCCATTTTTCGTCGTCCACGTTGGACGAACTGCTCGGCGAGAATCGTGCGCAATTCGTCGAGCGCTTCCGGCAGGACTTGCAGGCGCGCATTGCGGCGCTGCATGCCGGCATTTCGGTCATCAATGTCGTGGTCGAAGCCATCCATCCGCCCAGCGGTGCCGCCGCGGCTTATCACTATGTGCAGGCTGCCGGCGTGATCAGCGACGCCACGCGCTTCAAAAGCCTGGCGCGCGCGTATGCGCTGCGAGGTACGGCAGCTGAAGACGCAACGCACGCGCTGACCCTGGCCCGCGCCGACGCGAGCGAGCAGCTCGCTGCGGCGCAAGCGACGCTGACGACCTTCCAGGCCAGCACGAAGAGCGAGCGTGCCGGGCCGGATGTCTTTGTATTCGAGTCGTGGCTGACCCACGTCGGCAGCGCGCTCGGTCGCGCCCATTTGACCATCATCGACCATCGCCTAGACAGCGAAAAGGCCACACTGGACCTTCGCCCTGTCGCGGCCGGAACCGGGGGAACCCCTTGAGCATCATCGAATCATCCGCGGCCTCCAGGCGATCCCGTGGCGTACGTTGGACGGTCGCCATCGTCATTCTGATCCTTGCTCTGACGTCGGGTTGTCTGGTCATCGTCAGTCCCGGCGAGGGCGTCGTGGTCACTCGGTTCGGACGCCCCGTTCGCGTGCTTCTGGCGTCGGGCGCGTCGCTCAAGTGGCCCATTCCGATCGAATCGACCACGCCCATCGACCTGCGCTTGCGAACCACCTCCAGTGGCTTGCAGGACGTAGGGACGCGCGATGGCCTGCGCGTGCTGGTGCAGGCGTATGTGGTCTGGTCGGTGCCGGCACGCGCCGATGCGGCGGAGCTGTTCTTGCGCTCCGTGCAAAACGACCCCGACGTGGCGGCGTCGCAATTGCGCAGCCTGATGGCTTCTTCGCTTGAAATCACCACGAGCAGTTTTGATCTGGCGCAGCTGGTAAACACGGATCCGTCCAAGGTCCGCATCGATGACCTCGAGTCCCGGCTGCGCCGCCTCATCGGTGATCAGGCCCGGCGCGTGTATGGCACGGAGATCCGTCAAGTGGGCATAGAGCGTCTGACGCTCTCCACCGAGGCCTTGCAGGCCACCATTCAGCGCATGAAGGCCGAGCGAGATACCGTGGCAGCACAGCGCTCGGCGGAAGGCCAGCGCCAGGCATCGCAGATCGTTTCCGAAGCCGAACGCGATGCACGCATCACCTTGGCCAGTGCCAAGGCGGAAGCGGCGTCCATTGAAGCCGACGCACAAACCAAATCGACGGCGATCTACCAGCAAGCCTATGCCACCGACCCCAGGCTCTACACGATCCTTCGATCCTTCGACACGATGGATGCGGCAGTTGGCCCTGGCACGCGAATCGTATTGCGCACCGACGCGGCACCCTTTCGCATGCTGGTCGATGGTCCCACGCCGGGGGCGGGGAAGAAAAATCCATGACGGCGGCGCGCCCTACGATTCTTGCCGAAACCTTGACCTGGTCCTTTCGGCTGTTGTTTGCGCTGGTGGCGGCGTTGGCGGGGATGTGGCTGGTGCGCGGCATCCAGCGCGTACCCCCGGAAAATCGAGCCGTTGTCATGCGGTTTGGGCAAGTCGTTCGGACGGCCGGTCCCGGCCTGCTGCTCACCTGGCCATCGCCCATCGACTCAGTTGTCTTATTGCCTTCGCAGGGGCGGCAGGTGCAGTTCGCACCTGAAGCGCTGGAAAGCCGATCTCCCTTGGACGAGCGTATTGCCGGCGCTCCAGGGCAAGGATTCATCGCTTCGGATAACGCGCGCGACAACACCTGGTTCTTCCTGACGGGCGATGGCGCCGTGGTGCATCTGCGCACCATGTTGTTCTACCAGATCGATGATCCGGTGGCGTACATCATTGCGGGCGATCACATCGAACCCATGCTTCGGCGCGCGCTGATTGCGGCGGCGGTCCAACTGTGCGCCCGTCGGTCGCTCGACGGCATCCTCGTCGCGCGTCCCGAAGCCGCCGGCGCTCCCCGTCTGGTCGCCCAACGGGAGCGTTTTGCAGCGGAGCTCGTGCAAGCGGTGAACCAGCGGCTCAGTCGAGCGTCGGGCCAAGGCTCAGGCATCGGCATCCAGGTCGCGCGGATCGATGTCGTCCCTTCCATCCCTGGCGGCGCCAAAGAATCCTTCGACACCGTATTGACCGTTGAGCAGCAGGCTGAGCGATCGCTGGCCGACGCGCGCACCACGGCGGAAGCCCGGCGCCAGATCGCCGAGCAAGGACGCCAGACGCTCATCGACGAAGCGCGTGCACGTGCTGAAGAGTCGGTCCGCACCGCTCAGGCGCGCACCGCACTCGTCCTGTCGTTGGGGCGCGATCCGTCGCTCGATCGGCGCACGATCGTTGAACGAACCTATCGCGATCGCATCAAGTCGTTGTTCGACATCGCGGGAAAGATCGAAACCGTGCCGGTCACTTCGCAAGCGCATACCTTCATTTTCGGAGCAAGCCCATGAGCGTCACCTCCGCCGATGCGGGCACGCTGCTGTTGACTGGCACCGAGCGTCACCGTTGGCGACTGCGCATCGTCGCCGTGCTCCTTGCCGCAGGCATCCTGATGTTTTCGTTTGCGCTATCCGCGCTGGCCCCTGCGCGGACGGTGGAGGTCGCGTTGCTTCAAGCCATCGCGGCCTTGCTGGTGGCGGGGCCAGCGTTCGCGGCCGCCATTCGCAGCCTCAACCAGCCCGACCTGCACGGAGTGGTCGACCAACTGGTTGCACTGGCGATCCTGGCATGCCTTGTCTCGGCGAATTTTGTCACTGCAACACTGTTGCCGGTCATCATGCTGGTCGGGCAGATGCTCGAAGACCGCTCCTTGCTGGGCACACGCGAAGCCGTGGAAGCGCTCTCGGCCCTGACAGCGACCACGGCACGGCAGGTCGTTGGCGACGACGTGCGCATCGTATCTGTTGAATCGTTGGTCGCCGGCGACGTCATCGAGGTGCGCCCGGGCGATCGGGTGGCCGCCGACGGTGTGGTGCTGTCGGGCACGGCCAGCATCGATACAGCGTCGCTTACGGGCGAATCCTTGCCGGTCGAAGTGGCGCGCGGCGATACGGTGCTCGGTAGCTCACTGAGCCTCAACGGCTTGCTTCATGTGCAGGTGTCGCGCGTGGGATCGCAGTCGGCGCTGGGGCGTGTGGTGGCGCTCATGCAGGACGCCGAGCGCAGCAAGCCGCCGATTACCCGTCTTCTGGAACGCTATGCCGGACGCTATCTGGTGCTGGTGCTCCTGATCGCGCTGATGCTTTGGTTCACCACGCAGAACACAGGTGCCGTATTGGCGTTGCTCGTCGCCGCGTGTCCCTCGGCGATGGTCTTGGCGGCCCCTTCGACCGCGCTCGCCGCGGTGAGTGTGGCGGCCCGGCACGGCGTACTCGTGAAGAGCAGCGTGGTGTTCGAGCGGTTGGCTGAAGCCGATGCGTTGGTCGTCGACAAGACCGGCACCGTCACCACCGGGCGCCTGCGCGTGGTGCGCTTGCAACCCGCGGAAGGCGTCGATGTCACACGACTGGAAGCGGTAGCGACTGCGCTGGGCGGCGCCAGCAGCCATCCGGTGGGCCGCGCGATTGCCCATCTGGCTGCCGAGCCAGCCATGCTTGATGACGTACAAGAGGAAGCCGGGTTCGGAATGCGCGCCCGGAGCGCCCTCGGAGAGGTACTGATGGGGCGCGAGTCGCTGTTGGCGCGACATGACGTGCCGGTTCACGAGCCCCCGCGTCACGACGGTCCCGTGGCCGCCGTCGCGGAAGCGGGACAATTGTTGGGCTGGGTCTGCCTGGCCGACGAAGTGCGTGATCGCGTCGCCGAGACGCTGACGTCGCTTCACGCACTGGGTTTAGGCCGGCAAGCCTTGTTGACCGGCGACCGTCAGGCGGAAGCAGACCGCGTGGCGGCACTGGTGGGGTTGGACGAAGTCGTAGCGGGTGCGTTGCCTCCCGACAAACTGGCTTTCGTGCAATCGGTCGTGGCCGATGGTGGAAAGCCGCTGGTAGTGGGCGACGGCATCAACGACGCACTGGCTTTGCGAGCGGGGTTGGTCGGTATGGCGATGGGCGGGCAGGGCAGTGATATCGCCCTGGCCTCGGCAGACATCGTGCTGACCGGTGACGATTTTTCGCGCGTCGCCACAGCGCTCAGGCTTGCGCGGCGCACGCGGCGCACGCTTCGGGTGAATCTTGGATTGAGCGCGGCCTGGACCTTGGCCTTGATCATCGTCGCCATCACCGGCGGGTGGTCGGCCAACGGCGCCTTGGCTGCCGCGGTGCTTCAGAACGTGGGGGCCTTCGTGGTGATCGCCAACTCAGGACGCTTGATGAAGTTCACTGAAGCCTGAGGCGCTAACCCCGCGACGTTTGGTTTTCGCCGCGGCTGCGCGCCGGATGCCGGCGAGGTTTCGAGCAGCAGTGTGTGGCTTCTGTCACGACCATGCCTGATGGCACATACCGTTGAAAAAGGCTGGCCGCAACGGACGGGTGTCATGTAAGGTATGTTATAACATAACATATTGAGGCATGATCCATGAAAGCGTCCATGTCGGTTCTCTCCTCGCTCCTGTTGCTGACTTCGATGGCTGCCACGGCAGAAGAGCGGCATCTCGGTCCTCATGTCCACGGCCAAGCCAGCGTCAATGTGTCGATCGACGCCCGCGAGATGGATGTGGCCGCCAGCCTGCCGGGCCACGATGCCGTTGGCTTTGAGCACCCGCCGGGCTCGCCCGCCGAACAGGCTGCCGTGGATAAGGCGATTGCCACGCTCAATCAGCCGACATGGTTCGTCGTGCCTGCGGCGGCGCACTGCACGCTCGCTTCGGCAAAGGTGTCTCCGCACGGATTTGGCGGCGCCGCTGAACCGGGCGGTCATGCGGATTTCGATGCGACCTACCACTACATGTGCAGTACGCCAGGCCAGCTTGACCATCTTGATGTCCGCCTGGCATCCGCGTTCCCTTCCGTTCAAAAAGTCGTCGTCAATCTGATCACGGCAGCCGGAAGCAATCAGCAGGCCCTGGACGGCACGACCACGCGGGTCGACATCCAGCAATGAGCACCGCGCAGCCCTTATTGCGAACGCGTGCGCTTCGTCATTTCTGGCCGGACGGGGGCCATGCGCTGGCCTTGGAAGATCTGGCGGCAGCACGTGGCGAATCGCTATTCCTCCACGGGCCCAGCGGCAGCGGCAAGAGCACGCTTTTGGGATTGCTCGCTGGCGTGCTTGCGCCGTCCTCGGGTGATGTCCTGATACTCGATACGTCGTTCAGTTCGATGTCGGCAGCGGCCCGCGATCGCTTCCGCGCGAACCACCTGGGCTACATTTTTCAGCAGTTCAACCTTCTGCCGTTCCTCACGCCGATCGAGAATGTGCTGCTTGGTTGTGCCTGGTCGGCCGAGCGCAGAAAGCGCGCCGGTGGCACCCATGTGCGCATGGCCGCGGAAGCCCAGCGGCTTCTCTCTTCGCTCGGTCTTGGCGCACACGTCTGGTCGCGGACAAAGACCGGCGAACTCAGTGTGGGGCAACAACAGCGCGTGGCCGCGGCGCGGGCGCTTATAGGTGGCCCCGCGCTATTGCTGGCCGACGAGCCGACCTCCGCGCTCGACGCATCGAGCCGCGATGCCTTCCTGAAACTGCTGCTGGAAGAGTGCGCGATCTACGGTACTGGCGTGGTGTTCGTCAGTCATGACCTCGCGTTGGCCCGCCATTTTGACCGCACCGTTGCATTGGCCAGCGCGCCCGTGGAGTCCTGAATCATGAGGTTGCTTTCCTTGACGCTCAAGAGTATGCGCCAGCGAAAGGCCGGCGTGGCGCTCACCGTCTTCACCGTGGCATTGAGCGTGTTTCTGCTGCTCGGCGTCGAACGCGTGCGGACCGACGCCCGGCTTGGATTCGCCAGCACCGTGTCGGGAACTGACCTCCTGGTGGGTGCGCGCAGCGGCCCGGTCACCTTGCTGCTTTACTCGATCTTCCATGTGGGCGAGGCCACCAACAACATCACCTGGAAGAGCTATCAGGACATTCGGGCGATGCCCGAAGTCGCCTGGACTGTGCCGCTGTCTCTCGGCGATTCGCACCGGGGATTTCGCGTTACGGGAACGAACAGCGACTTTTTCGTCCACTACCATTATGGGCGCGGCAACGCATTGGCCTTTGCCAGCGGCCAGCCCTTTTCAGATCTGTACGACGCGGTCATCGGTTCAGAGGTGGCGCGCCAGTTGCGCTACAAGGTGGGTGACCGGATCGTCCTGTCGCACGGTTTGGGCGGAGCCAACCTGGCCACGCATGCGGATAAGCCGTTTCGTGTCAGCGGCGTGTTGGCGCCCACCGGTACACCCGTGGACGCATCGATTGCCGTGAGTCTGGAAGCTATCGAAGCCATCCATGTCGATTGGCACTCGGGCATTCGGTTGCCGGGCATGGAGGCATCGGCGGAGCAAGCGCGCCACATGGACCTGACTCCCAAGGCCATCACCGCGACGCTCGTGGGCCTGCATTCGCGGCTCTCCGCCTTCGCGGTTCAAAGCGCCATCAATGACTACCCCGAAGAGCCCTTGTTGGCGGTGCTGCCCGGGGTGGCCTTGGGCGAGTTGTGGCATCTGGTCGGCACGGCCGAAAGTGCTTTGCGCGTGGTCAGTGCGATGGTCCTGCTCGTGGGCATGTCCGGGATGCTTACCGCACTGCTCGGCATGCTTGGTGAGCGGCGCCGGGAAATGGCCGTGTTGCGCGCCGTCGGCGCCTCCACCCGCACCGTGTTC
Source organism: Dyella kyungheensis (assembly GCF_049913195.1). Taxonomy (GTDB): domain Bacteria; phylum Pseudomonadota; class Gammaproteobacteria; order Xanthomonadales; family Rhodanobacteraceae; genus Dyella; species Dyella kyungheensis. The sequence continues at coordinate 1,931,526 of NZ_CP183983.1, forward strand.
GCACTTCTGGTCATGGAGAGCACGCTCCTGACGGCCGCCGGCATGATCGCGGGCGTTGTCTTGCTCGATGCCACCACGGCCGTTGCCCACAACTATCTCCTGGCTACTGCGGGCCTGGTCATCGACCAGAACCCGGCGCCGGGTGAATGGCTGCTGCTCGTGGTCGTGCTTGCCTTGGGATCGCTGGCCGGATGCATTCCGGGTTGGATTGCTTATCGCCGTTCGCTCGCCGACGGTCTTCAGGTACGCCTCTGATGAAAGCTCAAGTTCTCTTGATTGCCATAGTGGCCGCTGCGCTCTCAGCGTGTGGCGGAGCCAATGATGCGGGCTCGCCTGCACCAGCCAGTGCTACGACATCGGCGGTCGCCTCGGCGCAAGCCGTAGCCGATGCCGATCGTGCCGCGCGCACCGAAGCGCAAGCCAACGGTATCGAAGCAGCCCGAGCGTTCGATGCCGCGCACGGCTCATCTAAAGCCGTGTCCACGTCGGACTCCCCGCTGCTCGGCCTGCGTGACGAAAACGGCTACGCCGACCTTGACTGGAGTCACATGGTCCCGCCCGAAGACATCAAGACGTTGGAGAACGCACCGCCGGTGTTGCATGTCGGCAACCAGCGCATGAAACAGGTTGGCACCCTGCACACGGTGGAGGCGCTCAACAACCAGAAGGTCAAGCTGTCGGGCTATGTCGTACCGCTTGAGTCCGACAATGACGGCAAGATGGTGGAGTTTTTCTTCGTGCCGTTCTATGGCGCCTGCATCCATGTGCCGCCGCCGCCACCGAACATGCTCATCCATGTAAAGCTCGCCAAAGGCATCGACACGCCCAGCCTGTATGACCCGCTCACGCTTCGGGGCGTGTTGCACACCGAGGTTACGCAAAACGCGATGGCCGCCTCCGCCTATGGCATGGCCGACGCGTCGCTCGGCGCTTATCACGAAAACGATTCGGACGCTGAGCGGCTTCGCCAGGCCTTCGAGTAAAAAAGTATCCAGTTCCTCTTCTCTCTGCGTCGACTGGACCGTCCAAGACCACAGGAACCTGATCTGTGCTTCCCCTTGAATCGCGGCGCGAGCCGCTACCCGTGACCGTCCTTTCCGGATTCCTCGGTGCCGGAAAGACCACCTTGCTCAACCATGTATTGACGAATCGCGATGGACGGCGTGTGGCCGTCATTGTCAACGACATGAGCGAAGTGAACATCGACGCCTCGCTCATACGCGATGGTGACGCCAATCTCAGTCGAACGGACGAAAAGCTCGTCGAGTTTTCAAATGGGTGCATCTGCTGCACGCTTCGCGACGACCTGATGAACGAGGTGAAGCGTCTTGCTGGCGAAGGCCGTTTCGATTACTTGTTGATCGAGTCGACCGGTATTGGTGAGCCACTTCCCGTTGCAGCCACGTTCCACGTGCGCGACGAGTCGGGCTTTTCGTTGTCGGATGTGGCTCGTCTTGACACCATGGTCACGGTGGTCGACGGGCGCAACTTCCTTGCAGACTTTTGCTCCGCCGATTCGCTCGCGGCGCGTGGCGAATCCAACGGCGACGAGGATGGCCGCTCGCTGGTCAACTTGCTCACCGAACAGGTCGAGTTCGCCGACGTTATCGTCATCAACAAGTGCGATCGACTCGATGAACTGGAACATCGCAACGTGCGGAAAGTTCTTCGCGCTCTCAATCGCGACGCGAGGTTGGTGGACGCAACGTACGGCGAAATCGATCTGGCCCAGATACTGAACACGGGTTTGTTCGATTACGACAAGGCCAAGACGGCACCTGGCTGGGTAAAAGAGCTGATGGGCGTGCATACGCCCGAAACGGAAGAATACGGAATCACCAGTTTCGTCTACCGCTCCACGCGACCGTTTCACCCGAAGCGCTTGCATGCACTCCTCAATCGCGGGATCCCGGGAGTGCTTCGCGCGAAGGGCTACTTCTGGCTGGCGTCGCGCATGGATGGCGTCGGCAACCTGGCCGTGGCTGGCGGAGCCACGGAGGTGACCCTGGCGGGGCAGTGGTGGGCGAGCCGCAAGCGCGTGCGGCAGGGCCAGCATGGCCCGTTCGACAAAAAAGACCTGGGGGTCGATCCGCCAGACGCGAACGAACTGCCGAATGCGGCTCAGCGCCAGGCCCTGCTCAAAATATGGGACCCCCTTTATGGTGATCGCCGCCAGGAGCTGGTCTTGATTGGCGTCGACTTGCCTGAGGCTGAGGTGCGCGCTGAGCTCGATGCTTGCCTGCTCACCGACCAGGAACTCGTTCGCGGCGCCGTGGCCTGGCAAAGCTTGCCTGATCCGTTTCCGAGCTGGTCGCCTGCTACGCGATGAAGCGCTGGATGCTCGCCGCGGGACTTGTCACTGCAGCGGTTGTTCTCGGGGTATGCGTCATCGAGTCGAACGTTCGGAAGGTCGCATCCACCTCGTCGCTTCCCGAGGTGCCGGCAGCGGCTTCCCTGAGACGTTCTGCAGTGCCGGTCGTAACCACCGGTGCTGAGGCTGCTCGGGTGGGCGCACGCATGCAGGAGAACGAGAGCATAGCCAACGATGTGATCTTCCTCACCATGGCTACCCTGCGTGGACGCTGCGAACCTTCGCGTGCCCACGATTTGCCGCGAATGGCGGTTATTGCGCATCTGCCTGTGCTGTCCGCAGGCGGCGGAGCGGATCCGTACCCTGAAAGCCTTCGGCGCGACATCGGTCACATAGTGAATGCGATCGTGGAGCGCGCCAACTGTACGCAGCCTTTGGCACTGCGCATTGGCGCTTATAGCAGCGTGCTGGACCCGGAATCTTACGTGCGCGCGTTCCCGGAAAGTTACTTTACGCCTGCTTTGGTCGGGGGACCTGAGGAGCGTGGCCCGGACTTGGAGCAGCGAGTGGCCGACAGCTGCATCACCGTTGTCTACGCAAAGCTGCCGTTAGATGACGTACGCGCATGGCAATGCACTGGCCTTCGCCGCAACGCACGGGCAGCGATCCTCCATGTGTGCCATAGCGAAGGCGCGATGCCCGAGCAGGCTGCCACCGATATTCAGCATGTCGTCGATGGGCTGCCTCTTACATGCCAGTAACCAGGGCTTCACGGCACCGCGCCTGTTAGCCGTCCGAAGGCCAAACTAAAGGCCCTGGACAAGAAGCCACGCCAACCAAGGCTTGACTCTGGACCTTGATCAAAGGTCTAGACTTGGCGTCATGAACACGTCCAGCACCCCCATGACCATTGGAGCCGTCGCCCGGCGCGTCGGCGTGGCGATCGATACCATTCGTTATTACGAACGCGAGGGCTTGTTGCCCGAGCCGTTGCGGCGGGCGTCGGGCTATCGAAGTTACGACGAAGGGGCGGTGCGGCAGCTTCGCTTTATCCGGCGCGCGAAGGATCTTGGTTTTACGCTGGAGGAGATCCGCGATCTGCTAGCGCTTTCGGCGGATCGCCAGCGGGGCGTGAAAGCGGTGAAGGAGCGTGCGGAGGCGCGGCTGGCTGCCATCGACGAACGCATCGCGGAACTCAGCCGCGTGCGCGACGGTTTGGAGCAGTTGATCGAGGCGTGTCCGGGGCATGGTTCGCCGGATCAGTGTCCCATCCTCAAGGCGCTCACCGAACAGGAGGGCGACGCATGAGCGCGGATGAGCACGCCTGCTGCAGCGCCAAAGCCGAGCCTGTTTCGCCAACGGCATCGTCGTGCTGCGCGGGGCAAGCGGAAACGTCTGCGCATCACCAACATGTCGTCCTCGCCAATGATCCGGTATGTGGCATGACCGTGGATCCCGTCCACGCCAAGCATGAGGCCGAACACCACGGCGAGACGTTTTACTTCTGCGCGCAACGTTGCAAGGAGAAATTTCTCGCCGAACCTGCACGTTACCTCCAGCCGTCAGCCGAACCGGCGCCCGTGATCGAAGGCGCCGTCTACACCTGTCCCATGCATCCGGAAGTGCAGCAGATCGGTCCCGGCCATTGCCCGAAGTGCGGCATGGCATTGGAACCGATGATGCCCAGCCTCGACGAGGACGATGGCCACGAATTGCGCGCCATGTCGCGCCGGTTCTGGGCGCTTGCCGCGATGACGCTGCCGGTGTTCCTGCTCGCGATGGGGGCGCATCTGTTCGGCTGGCATCTGCCGTCGCCATGGGATCGCGTGGCGGTGTGGGGCGAAGCCGTGTTGGCCACGGCAGTAGTGCTGTGGGGCGGCGCTCCGTTCTTTGCGCGCGGTTGGCATTCGCTCAGGCCATGGTCGCCGAACATGTACACGCTGATCGCGCTGGGTACGGGTGTGGCGTGGCTTTACAGCGCTGTCGCCTTCATCGCGCCGTCGTTGTTTCCTGCCGGTTTCCGCGATATGCACGGCCGGGTGGGCGTGTACTTCGAGTCGGCGGCGGTGATAGTTACGCTGGTGACGCTGGGCGATTTCCTCGAACTGCGTGCACGCCGTCGTACCGGGGCGGCGCTCAAGGCCTTGCTGGGTCTGGCGCCGAAGACAGCGCGGCGCATTGAAGCCGACGGTAGCGAACACGATGTCCCGCTCGATGCCGTGCATGCCGGCGATACGTTGCGCGTGCGTCCCGGCGAAAAAGTGCCGGTCGATGGCGTGGTGCTCGACGGCAGCAGCCATGTGGACGAATCCATGCTCACCGGCGAGCCGTTGCCCGTGGGCAAGTCCAGTGGCGAGCGCGTGACCGGTGGCACCGTGAACCAGGATGGCGCCTTGCTGATGCGCGCGGATAGGGTGGGCGCGCGCACCATGTTGGCGCAGATCGTTGCCCTGGTGGCACAGGCCCAACGCAGCAAGGCGCCGTTGCAACGCCTGGCCGATCGCGTCGCTGCGTGGTTCGTTCCGGCGGTGGTCGCGGTGGCGGTGCTGGCCTTCGTGCTGTGGAGCTGGCTCGGACCCGAGCCGCGCTTTTCCTATGCACTGGTCGCGGCGGTGTCGGTGCTGATCATCGCCTGTCCGTGCGCACTCGGACTGGCCACGCCCATTTCCATCATGGTGGCCAGTGGCCGAGGAGCGCAGAGCGGCGTGCTGTTCCGCGATGCAGCGGCGATCGCGTCGCTGCGTGCCATCGACACCGTGGTGGTCGACAAGACCGGCACACTCACCGAAGGCAAACCGGCGCTGAAAGCCGTGGTGAGTCTTGGCGACGTACCGCGCGCCGAGTTGCTCGCGATGGCAGCGGCATTGGAGCGCCTCAGCGAGCATCCACTGGCACGCGCCATTGTCGGAGGTGCGGAAGCGGAGGGCATCGCGCTGCCACAGGCCTCGCAATTTCGCAGCGTGACCGGCGCCGGCGTGGAAGGCGAGGTCGACGGGCATGCGGTGACGCTGGGCAACCACCGGCTGCTGTCCAATGCCTGCGTACCGCTTGACGACGAAGCGGCGGCACGCGCGGACGCGCTGCGCGGCGAGGGCGCTACCGTGATGTTTCTAACCATCGATGGCGCGCTCGAAGGCCTGATCGCCGTGGCAGACAAGATCAAGCCCAGCACGCCGCAGGCGCTGTTCGACCTGCGAGCGCAGGGATTGCGCATCGTCATGCTCACCGGCGACAACCTGGCCACCGCGGGCGCCGTGGCCAGTGCGCTGGATCTCGACGAAGTGCATGCCGACATGTCGCCGGCCGAAAAGGCGGAAGTGATCCAGCGGCTGCAGCGGCAAGGCCATCGGGTGGCCATGGCCGGCGACGGCATCAACGACGCCCCGGCGCTGGCGGCAGCCGATGTCGGCATCGCGATGGGCAACGGCACCGATGTCGCCATGGAGAGCGCGCAGGTGACACTGGTGAAGGGCGAGTTGAGCGCCATCGTGCGGGCGCTCGCGCTTTCGCGGGCCACGGTTCGCAATATCCGCCAGAACCTGTTCTTTGCCTTTGTCTACAACGCGGTGGGCGTGCCATTGGCGGCGGGCCTGCTGTATCCCTGGCTGGGCGTGATGCTGTCGCCGATGGTGGCGGCCCTGGCCATGAGCCTGTCGTCGGTGTCGGTGGTGGGCAATGCGTTGAGGTTGCGCCGGGTGTGATGCTTGTCACCTGCGATGGCTGACGCCGCTCCCTGCCTTGGCCGCGTGGCGGGACGGATGATTCTCCCCGCACCGATGGGGTGCGGGGAGAACTTCATCATGAACGTCATCAACGACACGCGCAGTACCCTGGAAAAGCACATGCCCCTGCTGATGGGCCTGCTGGTGGCCTGGCTCGCCGGCAAGGCGCTGAAGAAAATGTTCTGGACGGCATTCGGCATGTACTGGGCGTTGCGCGCCACCGGTGTGCATTTCTGAAGTAGAGGCCGGTATGACGGGCAGGGCGCGATCAAGCGGGCGGCACATGCTTTAAGCTGTGCGCCCCTTGCCCCGCCGGATGCCGCCATGTCCCCCAGCATCGACTTGATCGCCCGCTACTACGACGCGTTCAATCGCGGCGATTGGGAGGCCATGCTCGATTGCCTGACCGATGACGTGGCGCACGACATCAATCAGGGACACCGCGAGAGCGGTCGCGACACGTTCCGCAGTTTCCTGCAACGGATGAACCGCTGCTATCGCGAGCAGCTGCACGATATCGTGCCGATGGTGAGCGCGGACGGAAACCGTGCTGCCGCCGAGTATGTGGTGCACGGACAATACTTTGCCGACGACGAAGGACTGCCGCCTGCCCATGGCCAGCGCTACGTGCTGCCGGGCGGCGCGTTCTTCGAGATCCGCGACGGCCGCATCGCGCGCATCAGCAACTACTACAACCTGCAGGATTGGATCGCCCAGGTGTCGGGCGGCTAAACGATGAGCGTGCGCATCCTCACCAGCGTCGGCGAAGCGGTCAGGCCGCACCTGGACGCGTTGGCGCGCCTGCGCATCGCGGTGTTCCGCGATTATCCGTATCTGTACGACGGCGACATGGCCTACGAGCAGCGCTATCTCGAGGCCTATGCGCGTTCGCGCCGCAGCGTGTTCGTGCTGGCGCTCGATGGCGACGAGGTGGTCGGCTGCTCGACCGGCATGGCGCTGGCCGACGAGGTGCCCGCCATCCAGCAGCCGTTCGTCGAGCGTGGCATGGTGCTGGACGAGGTCTATTACTTTGGCGAGTCGGTGTTGTTGCCTGCGTATCGCGGGCAGGGCCTCGGCCATCGGTTCTTCGATGCTCGCGAGCATTACGCGCGGTCCCTCGGCGGTTATCGCTGGACAGCGTTCTGTGCGGTCGAGCGCGCGGGCAACGATGCGCGCCAGCCCGCCGGTTATCGCCCCAACGACGTGTTCTGGAACAAGCGCGGCTACCACCGCCAGGACAACATGTTCTGCGAGCTGGACTGGACCGAGATCGATGCCCCGGCGCCTTCCTCCCATCGCCTGCGTTTCTGGCTACGCCCCCTGGATGCATGAAACTCTGCCCATGACCCGCACTCTCGACGAATGGCTGTCGTACCAGGAACGCGTGAACGTGCGCAGCATCGAGCTGGGCCTCGAGCGCGTGCGCGCCGTGTGGGAACGCATGGGCGCACCCGCGCCGGCGCGCCGCGTGATCACCGTGGGCGGCACCAACGGCAAGGGGTCGACCGTGGCGATGTTGGAAGCCATGCTCGGCGCGGCCGGCCAGCGCGTGGGCTGCTACACCTCGCCGCATCTGCTGCGCTACAACGAACGCATTCGTATCGATGGCCATGATGCGGACGACGAGGCACTGGTCGCCAGTTTCGAACGCATCGAGGCGGCACGCGGCGAGATCCCGCTGACCTATTTCGAGTTCGGCACGCTGGCTGCGCTGGATCTGTTTGCGCGCGCCGGCTTGGACGTGGCCGTGCTCGAAGTGGGCCTGGGTGGTCGGCTGGACGCGGTGAACATCATCGATGCCGACATCGCCGTGATCACCACCATCGATCTCGACCATATGGATTGGCTGGGTCCGGACCGCGACAGCATCGGCGTGGAGAAGGCCGGCATTGCACGGGCAGGGCGCCTGGCGGTGATCGGCGAGCCGGAGCCACCGGCTGGCCTTTTGCAGGCACTGGAAGGCATCGGCGCGGCGATCGAGCGGGCCGGGGTGGATTTCACCACCGAACGCGCTTCGACTGGCTGGCAGTGGCGCCACCGCGATGGCACCGTCCTGTCGCTGCCCGATCCAACGCTGGCCGCGCCCGTGCAATACGCCAATGCCGCAGCATCCATCGCGGCATTCCACGGGCTGCAGCAAGTGGACGCCGCGTTGGCGACGAAAGATCTTGCCGCCGCGGCAGCTCTCGGCGTGCGCTCGGCGCGGGTGGCGGCCCGGTTGCAGGTGTTGGGTGGCGATCCCGCGCTGGTGGTCGACGTGGGCCACAACCCTCAGGCCGCGCGTGCGCTGGCCGAATGGCTGGACGCGCGCCCCGGCGTTCGCGTGCATGCCGTGTACGGCGCCCTGTCCGACAAGGACGTGGCGGGCGTGATGCAGGCGTTGGGAGTGCGCATCGCCTACTGGCATCTGGCTGGGCTGGACAAGGACACGCCGCGCGGACTCTCCGCCGACGCACTCGCCGGGCAACTCGCTGCGGTGCTGCCCGAGGCCCCATACGATGCCCACGTCGATGTCGGCAGTGCCCTGAGAGCGGCGCGTGCTTCAGCCGGGCCCGGCGAATGCGTGCTCGCTTTTGGCTCGTTTTTCGTCGCCGCGGCGGTGCTTGCTGAATCGGCTGGCGGGGATTCGGCCTGAGCGGCGGCTGGGCCGGCTATAATCGCCCCGTTCTCGCATCCCCGCCCGCTTGGAGTCCGTCTTGAAAACACGTCTGCTGGGAGCTGCTGTTCTCATCGCGCTGGCTGTGCTGTTCGTGCCGATGTTCATCTCCAGCAACCCGCCGGCCACCAGTGGCGACGAAACGGTGAGCCTGGCGATCCCGCCGGCTCCCGACCGCGATCTGCAGACCAAGACCATGAGCCTGACGCCCGGTGCGGCGCCGGCCACCTCGGCAGCGCCCGCGCCCAAGCCGGCCGTGCCCACGCCGGCGGCGACGGCCGCGCCGGTGGGTTCGAGCGACCAGCTGGCCACGGTGAACATCGGTTCCAACCGTCCCAAGGACGTGGAAATCGATCCGACCGCGGGGCAGAAGCCCGAGCCGACCACGGTGACGCGCCCGGGTTCCAGCGCCGCCCAGCCGGTGATTCCGGTGCAGGGCAAGGCTGCCGCGGGCACCACGGCCACGACCAACACCAAGCCGGCCACGACGCCGGCGATTCCGAGCCAGGCGCCGCCGGCTTTGCCGCCGGCCACCGCGGCCCATGGTTCGTATTCGCTCAATCTCAGCGCCTATGCGTCGAGCGCCAGCGCCCAGAGCCTGATCCAGCGCGTGCGTGGCCTGGGTTATCCGGCCGCGGGTCGCACCATCAACCAGGGCGGCAAGCAGCTGACCATGGTGACGGCCGGCCCGTTCGAATCCCGCGCCGCCGCCGAGGCGGCACGCCTGAAGATCACCCAGACCATTCCGGGTGCGCCGGCACGCCTGGAAGGCAGTGCTTCCACGCCCGCGCAGGACGATGTACCGGCGGCCAAGCCGGCCACGCCTGCGGCGAATACCGCCGCGGCGCCCGCATCGCGTCCCGGTGGCTGGGCCGTGCAGGTGGCCGCCATGGGCAGCCAGAACGATGCCAACGCGCTGCGCGACAAACTGCGCGCGAACGGCTTCGATGGCTACGTGGATACGGTCAATGCGAACGGCAAGCAGCTGTGGCGCGTGCGTGCGGGTCCGCAGACCCAGCGTGCCGACGCCGTGCGCGTCCGCGACCAGATCAAGAGCAAGCTGGGCGTGGACGGCAACGTCGTCACCGCTCCGTGAACTTCGACTTCAACCTGAACCAGCGACGGTAAGGTGACCCGGTGAATTGGGCCGACTACATCATTCTTGCCGTACTGGGCGTCTCGGTCTTGATTGGCCTGTGGCGCGGCCTCATTTCCGAGGTGTTGGCGCTGGCCATCTGGGTGGTGGCGTTCTGGGTGGCCTGGACCTACGGGCCCAGCGTGGCGGCGTATTTCGAACACAGTATCCAGCTGCCCTCGGCCCGGATCCTGGTGGGTTACGGCCTTTGCTTCATCGTCGTGTTGATTCTGGGAGCGCTGCTGCGCTTCGTGGTGAGCAAGCTGGTGGAGAGTACCGGGCTGTCCGGCACCGACCGCCTGCTTGGCATGGTGTTCGGTTTCGTGCGCGGCGTGCTGCTGGTGACGCTGGCGGTGTTCCTGCTCGGGTTTACCGCGTTCACGCGCGATCCCTGGTGGCACGATTCGGCGTTATTGCCGCAGTTCAAGGGAATGGCTGCGTGGCTGGGTGAGCGCGTGCCGGACAACGTCCGTCACTACCTCAATCCGCAGCCCCTGCTGGACCATTTACCCGCCTTGCCAGCGGGCATGCCAGGCGCTTCGCCAGCGACTGGACATGAAACCCATCCTGCGACCGCAACCACGGCCGCTCCGGCAGCGACTTTCTAATACAGGCTTTCAAACCATGTGCGGAATCATCGGCATCGTCGGCACCAGTGAGGTCGCCGCGTCACTTTATGACGGTTTGACCGTGTTGCAGCACCGTGGCCAGGACGCCGCCGGCATTGCCACGGTCGATGGCGCGCGCCTGCGCCTGCACAAGGGCAACGGCCTGGTGCGCGACGTGTTCAACCAGACCTCGATGAGCGGCCTGCGCGGCCGTATCGGCATCGGTCATTGCCGCTATCCCACGGCCGGTTCCGAAGGTTCGGCCGAGGCGCAGCCGTTCTACGTGAACTCGCCCTACGGCATCGCGTTCGCGCACAACGGCAACCTGGTCAACACCGAACAGCTGCGCCGCGAGATGTTCGAAGACGACCGCCGCCACATCAACACCGATTCCGATTCCGAAGTGCTGCTCAACGTGCTCGCGCACGAGCTGCAGATCCAGGATCGCATGGCGCTCACGCCCGACCACATCTTCAAGGCCGTGGCCGGCGTGCATCAGCGCGCGGCCGGTGGCTATGCGTGCATCGCGCTGGTGCTCGGCTACGGCCTGCTGGCCTTCCGCGATCCCAACGGCATCCGTCCGCTGGTGCTGGGCGAGCGCGTGACGGCCGAGGGCCGCGAATACGCCGTGGCGTCCGAGTCGGTGGCGCTGGATATCCTGGGCTTCAAGCGTCTGCGCGACCTGGACCCGGGTGAAGCCGTGATCATCACCGACGATGGCCAGCTGCATGCGCGTCATTGCTCCGAGGGCGCCACGCATGCGCCGTGCATCTTCGAATACGTCTATCTCGCCCGTCCGGACTCGATGATAGAGAACGTGTCGGTGTACAAGGCGCGTCTGCGCATGGGCCAGAAGCTGGCGGAGAAGATCCTGCGCGAGCGCCCGGACCACGGCATCGAGGCGGTGATCCCGATCCCCGACACCGCGCGCACCGCGGCTTCCGCGCTGGCTGAGGCGCTGGGCGTGCCGTTCCGCGAGGGCTTCGTCAAGAATCGCTACATCGGCCGCACCTTCATCATGCCGGGGCAGGGCGAGCGGGTGAAATCCGTGCGCCGCAAGCTCAATCCGGTCGAGCTGGAATTCCGCAAGAAGAACGTGCTGCTGGTGGACGACTCCATCGTGCGCGGCACCACCTCGCGCCAGATCATCCAGATGGCCCGCGAGGCCGGCGCGCGCAACGTGTACTTCGCCTCCGCCGCGCCGCCGGTGCGCTACCCGAACGTGTACGGCATCGACATGCCGGCCGCATCCGAGCTGGTGGCTTCCGGTCATTCCGAGAAGGAAGTGGAGAAGGTGCTCGGCGCCGACTGGCTGATCTACCAGGACCTCAAGGACCTGGTGTGGGCGGTGCAGGACGGCAACGAGAACCTCAAGCACTTCGACACCTCGTGCTTCTCCGGCGAGTACGTGACCGGCCTGGACAAGCAGTACCTGCAGCAGATCGAGATGCTGCGTTCGGATGATGCCAAGGCGGCGCGCCGCAGCGCCTAACTTGTAGGAGCGCACCCTGTGCGCGACCGCGGGGCATGGATGCTCCGCTCCGTCAGGTTGTCGCGCACAGGGTGCGCTCCTACAGTGTTTCCTCTATGACCGACGACCTCCACGCTGCGGCCAAACGCTGCCTCGACGCCACCGATCCCGCGGAGAAGCTGCGTCTCACGCATGCGACCTGGGCAGCGTTTCTCGCTGGCGAACTGCTTCCGCACGACCCGTCGCCCACACCCGAACCCATCGCCGCGCCAGGCCGCCCCGCGTTGCCGCGCCTGGTGCCGCAACGCCAGGTCCCACACCGTGGCCTGGGCTCCGCCGAAGGCCGGGCCGCACTCGTGCACGCCGTGGCGCACATCGAGTTCAACGCGATCAACCTCGCCTGGGATGCGGTCTACCGTTTTCGCGGGAAGCCGCTCGATTACTACCGCGACTGGGCCAGCTGCGCGCACGACGAGGCTCGCCACTTCGCCATGCTGTCGGAACGGCTTGCCGAGCTGGGGCACGTCTATGGCGATTTCGACGCGCACAATGGGCTGTGGGAAATGGCCGAGAAGACGGCGCACCACGACACCGCGCGGATGGCGCTGGTGCCGCGCGTGCTGGAGGCACGCGGCCTGGACGTGACGCCGGGGATGATCGAACGCCTGTTGTCGGTCGGCGACGAGCGCACCGTGGCCATTCTCGAAGTGATCCTGCGCGAGGAAGTGGCGCACGTGGCAGCGGGCACGCGCTGGTTCCATCACTGCTGCGAGCGCGATGGCCTCGATCCCCGCGAAACCTTCCTCGATCTGCTGCGCGAATACATGGGGCGCCAGCTGCGCGGCCCGTTCAACCGGCCGGCGCGACTGCAGGCGGGTTTCGACAGCGAGGAACTGGATCGCCTGGCCGAGCTTGCCTTGCTGTCCTGATCGCTGCGCGCACGCTGTCTGCGCGCAACCTGGCCATCGGGCAATAAAAAAGCCGGCACTGGGCCGGCTTTTTCATCGAATTTTTGGTCGGGGAGACAGGATTCGAACCTGCGACTTCTACGTCCCGAACGTAGCGCTCTACCAGGCTGAGCTACACCCCGTGGGAGCCGCGTATCTTAATGACACCTCCAAAGCTTGGCAACACTTGCGTGAAAAATTTTCGTCACACGCGTGCCAGGCGCTGTCGCAGCGCGTGTGAGGAGGGTCGGGGGCGGCCTTCTGCTAACCTATAGGGCTATGTCGGACCGGCCGCCAAGCCGTGCTGGCCGACGCTTTTCACCCCGCTAAGCAGAGGACTTCATGGCGCTTACCCAGGCCCGCACCATGCCCGGCGTGCTCGAGCTGTTGCCGCTCGACCAGATCGCGTTCCAGCGCATGCTCGACGTGATCCGCCGCAACTATGAGCGCTTCGGCTTTCTGCCGGTGGAAACGCCGGTGATGGAATTCTCCGACGTGCTGCTCACCAAGACGGGCGGTGAAACCGAGCGCCAGGTGTATTTCGTGCAATCCACCGGCGCACTGGCGAATGCCGAGAAGAACGACGGCGTGCCCGAACTGGCGCTGCGCTTCGACCTCACCGTACCGCTGGCCCGCTACGTGGCCGAACACGAGCACGATCTCTCGTTTCCGTTCCGTCGCTACCAGATGCAGCGCGTGTATCGCGGTGAGCGCGCCCAGCGCGGCCGCTTCCGCGAGTTCTACCAGTGCGACATCGACGTGATCGGCAAAGACAGCCTATCGGTGCGCTACGACGCCGAGCTGCCCGCAGTGATCTACAGCGTGTTCCGCGAACTGAACATCGGCGCGTTCACCATCCAGCTCAACAACCGCAAGCTGATGCGCGGCTTCTTCGAAAGCCTGGGCGTCACCGACGGCGAGCAGCAGACGCTGGTGCTGCGCGAAGTGGACAAGCTGGACAAGCGCGGCGCCGACTATGTGCGCGACACGCTGACCGGCGAATCGTTTGGCCTGAGTGCGGACACGGCGCAGAAGATCCTCGACTTCGTGCAAGTGCGTTCCAGCTCGCTGCAGGATGCGCTGGACAAGCTCGACGCGCTCGGCCCCGGCCCGGAAACAATGGAGCAGGGCCGCGCGGAGCTGAAGGAAGTGCTGCAGCTGATCCACGCGTTCGGCGTGCCCGAAACGCATTACGCGCTGAACCTGTCGATCGCGCGCGGGTTGGATTACTACACCGGCACCGTCTACGAGACCACGCTCAACGACCATCTGCAGATCGGCTCGATCTGCTCCGGTGGCCGCTACGAGAATCTTGCCGGCCAGTACACCAAGTCGCACCTGCCGGGCGTGGGCATTTCCATCGGTCTGACCCGCCTTTACTGGCAACTCCGCGATGCCGGCCTGATCGGTACCGCACGCAGCACGGTCGATGTGCTGGTGACGCAGATGGATGCGGCGCAGTTGCCGGCGTATCTCGCCGTGGCCAGCGAATTGCGTGGCGCGGGCATCGCTACGGAAGTGGTGCTCGATGGAGGCAAGCTCGGCAAGCAGTTCAAGTACGCCGATCGCGCGGGCATCCGCTTCGTGATCGTGCTGGGCGAAGACGAGTTGGCCAAGGGTGTGGTGACGGTGAAGGATCTGCGCCGCGAGGATCAGTTCGAAGTGTCGCGCGCCGACCTCATCAAGACCTTGCGTGTGGAACTGGCGCAGGCCGAAATCAGCGCCTGAGCGCGGTTCGCTTACATCACCTGCCGCCGCAGCCGTGAGGCGCGGCGGCTGACATCGACAGACGGCCCGTCCGGGCTGGAGCCAAGCATGACCGCAAAGACCATACTCCTGGACGGCAACAGCCTCACGCGCGATCAACTGGTGGCGGTGGCTCGCCAGGGTCTGCACGTGGAGCTCGACGACACGCAGCTGAAGCGCGTGCAGCGCGCGGCCGATTTCCTCGCCGACAAGGTGAGTTGCGGCGAACCTACCTATGGCGTCACCACCGGCTTCGGCAGCAATGCCGACAAGCTGCTGGGCGCGCACCGTCTGCGCGATGAACTGCCGGGCGGCAATCCCGACAAGCCCGAAGGCACGCTGCTGGAAGAGCTGCAGCACAACCTGATCACCACGCATGCGGTGTGCGTGGGCAAGCCGTTTGCGCCGGAAGTGGTGCGCGCGATGCTGGTGATCCGCATCAACACGCTGATGCGCGGCCACTCGGGCATTCGTGTGGAAACCTTGAAGGCGCTGACCGTGATGCTCAACGCCGGCATCGTGCCGGTGGTGCCGGAGAAGGGCTCAGTGGGCGCCAGTGGCGACCTTGCGCCGCTCTCGCATCTGGCCATCGTGCTGCTGGGTGGCGGCGAAGCGTTCTATCAAGGCGAACGCCTGCCGGGTGCGGAAGCACTCAAGCGAGCTGGTCTGACGCCGATCCGCCTGTCCTTCAAGGAAGGTCTTGCGCTCAACAATGGCACGGCGCAGATGCTCGCCACGGCTGCGCTGGCGCTGGACGAACTCGAACATCTGCTGGAGCTGGCCGATCTCGCCGCAGCGATGACGCTCGACGCCTTCGCCGGACGTAGCGGCGCGTTGCGCCCCGAAGTGCACGCGCTGCGTCCGCATCCGGGGCAGGTCGAGGCGGCCGCGCACGTGCGCGAACTGCTGGCGGGCAGCACGCTGGTCGATATTCCGTATCACCTGGTGCCGCGCTTCAAGTCGTGGTCGGCCGAAGCGTGGACCGATCCGTCCGATCAGGCCCTGACCTTCGACATCGGCTGGGATTGGGTGCCGGCCAACCAGCGTCACGGTCGCGAAGCGTTCTACGCACGCTTCCTGCCATTCAAGGGCGGCAAGAAGCACCAGCCGCAGGATGCCTATTGCCTGCGCTGCATGCCGCAGGTGCATGGCGCCGTGCGCGATGCCTGGGCCCAGGCCTGCCGCGTGATCGACGTGGAACTCAATGCGGTCACCGACAATCCGCTGATCTTCCCGGATGCGGAAGATGCGCAGTTCATCGAGGAGCAGGTGATCTCGGCGGGCCACTTCCACGGCATGCCGCTGGCGCTGGCCATGAGCTACGTGAAGGCAGCGATTCCCGTGCTGGCTTCGATCTCCGAGCGCCGCCTCAACAAGCTGGTGGACCCGGCGACCAACGACGGCCTGCCGGCGTTCCTCACCGGCAACGAGGACGGCACCGACTCCGGTTTCATGATCGTGCAGTACACCGCCGCCGCGCTGGTGAACGATCTGGCCACGCGCGCGCATCCGGCCAGCGTCTACTCGGTGCCCACCAGCGCGAACGCCGAAGACCACGTGTCGATGGGCGCCAACGAGGCGCGTCACGTGCTGGAGATGATGGAAGACCTCAGCTACGTGCTGGCGCTGGAGCTGTACACCGCGGCGCAGGCGCTGGATTTCCGCCAGGCCATGCTCAACGCCGCCTGCCGCCTGGCCGCCAAGGGCGACTGGCAGGCCTTGGCCGGCAAGGTGTCCAACGCGCCGCGCGAGGGCCATGCGCACCATGCGCAGTTCGTCGAGGAAGTGCAGCAGCTGACCGCGGCGCTGGCCAACGTGGGTGATTTCCACGCGGGCGAAGCGGTGCGCAAGGCGCACGATGCATTGCGCAAGCGGATCGGTTTCATGGCGCGCGATCGCGCCATGGATGGTGATGTGCGCACGGTGTGCGAGCTGGTGCGGCAGCGGGTTTTTGCTCCGTAAGATCAGAGGCTCTCGCGAACCGAGTCGCGCACAGGGTGCGCTCCCACAGGGGTCTCGAGACTCCCTTGTGGGAGCGCACCCTGTGCGCGACTCAATCTAGCGACTCGCTCGCCACAGCTGCCGCGCGATCCACCCCAGCCACAGCAGAATCAACACGATCAACGCCTTCTGCGTCAGCCCAGGCGGCAGGCCTTTCCACAACGCCAGCACCCACATCTGCACGAAGGCCAGCGACGCCAGCACGACTCCGGCGTTGCGGCCGACCCGCATCCGCGCATCGTGCAGCCATCGTGACGAGAGCAGCAGCATGCCCATCACGAGGCACAGGAAGGTCGTCTGCGCGGCCAGGCCGTGGATCAGGCGGGCGAGTTCTTCCTGCGGCGTGTGCTCGTACAACACGGTGACGGCCACCACCGGTAGCGCGAGCGCGGCGACGAGAAACAAAGCGCTCGCCAGTCCGCTGGGCCCGGCGGGTTGCATGCCTCGGAAACCTGCCCATGCAAGACACGCCAGCGCGCTGGCCATCAGGTAGTACGCAGCGCGCAACCAGCCTCCGCCGGGACCGCGCAGATACGCGCTGAGCGGCATGGCGATCGGGTCCAGGTCCGCGCGTGTCCACTGCAGCACGCCGGCCGTGAGCGCGAACACCAGGGCGACGAAAGCGATCCAGCATGCAGCGAATGCAAGTGGCCTGCTTCGATGGGGCGCGCTCATCCGATGCCCTTAGTCGGCAGCGGGTGCCGGGGCGGCGTGGTGATGATCGCTCAGCGGCACTTCGGGCAGCAGCAGGATCAGCACGAATGCGCAGGCCACGATGCAGGCGCCGACGGTGAACGTCGAGGCGATGGCGTGGCGATAGACCATCACCGCCGCATTCGTCACCTGGTGCAGCAGCGGATGGTTGGCCATGCCGCCACCCTCGGGCGTCATGGCGGCGGTAGGCATCGTGGCGGCGACATGGCCGCGCAGCTGCCACGCGAGGATGGCGCCGGAACCCGCCACGCCGACCAGTCCGCCCAGCGAACGGAAGAACGTCAACGTAGCCGTGCCGACGCCGCGATGAATCGGCGCAAGCGCACTCTGCACGGCAATCGTCACGTTGGGCATCACCAGACCGAGGCCAAGGCCGAGCACGAAGATCGAGGGTTCGATGATATAGAGGCTTTGCGCAGTCGCCGCACTCCACGCCAGCACGCCGAAGGACATCGTGGCCACGGCCAGCCCCGCCACCACGGTGGGCTTGTAGCGTCCGGCGCGCATCAGCACGCGTCCGTTGAACAGCGCGGACAGCGCGATGCCCATCGTCATCGGACCGGTGAGTACGCCGGAGCGGGCAGGGCTCACGCCCATCACCAGCTGGAAGAACAGCGGGAAGAACAGGCTCGCGCCCATCAGGCCCATGAAGGTCAGCGCCATCACGATGCTGGCGATCACGAACAGGCGATTGTGGAACAGGTCCAATGGCAGCACGGGTTCGGGTTCGTGCTTGACGTGCCGCACGAACATCACGCCGGTGACCAATGCGAATGCGCTGAGTGCGATGATCGGCATCGACAGCCACGGCCATTCGCCGCCGCCGAGCGTCAGCACCAGCAGCAACGCAATCGTGCAGGTGGTCATCAGCAGCGAGCCGAGATAGTCGATGCGCCGCGCGTGCAGCGGCGTGTATTGCCGGAGCGTGCGGCTGATGATCACGAAGGCCACCGCGCCCACCGGCAGGTTGACGAAGAAGATCCAATGCCACGACAGCACGTCGGTGATGACGCCGCCGATCACCGGACCCACCACGCTGCACAGCGCGAAGATGCCGGCCACCACGCCTTGCCGCTTCCCGCGCTGGGTAGGCGGCACCATGTCGCCGATGATGATCTGCGCCAGCGGCAGCAGGCCGCCCGCGCCAATGCCCTGGATCGCGCGGAACACGATCAGCTCGACCAGGTTGCGCGCCGCGCCGCACAGCACGGAGCCGAGCAGGAACATGAAGATGGCGAAGTACAGCACCGGCTTGCGGCCGTACTGATCGCTCAGCTTGCCGTACAGCGGCATGGTGGCCGTGGACGCCAGCACGTACGAGGTCACCACCCACGACAAATGGCTGATGCCGCCCAGGTCGCTGACGATGCGGGGAAGCGCGGTGGCGACGATGCTCTGGTCGATGGCGCCGAGCGCAAGCACGATCACCAGCCCGGCAAAGACCCGGCGGATTTCCAGCTCAGTGGGTGGATGGGTCGCCTGCGTGGTGGCAGTGACGGTGGCGCTGGGAGTGCTCATGCGTCGATGTCGTTGAGTTCGAGGTCGTTCAAGGCAGGGACCGCGGCCCACAGGGCGGCGCGCGAAGAAGGCGGGAGTTGCATCAGCGCTTTCACCAACTGGTCGGTGCGCCGCTTGCGTTTGGAGTCGATGAGCGCGAGCCCGTGCGTCGTGGCCATCAGGCCTACACGACGCCGGTCGCCCGCGGCGGGCTCGGTGCGCTTCACCAGGCCGGCGGCCACCATGCTGTTGATGTGACCGGTCACGGTGGGGCTGCGCAGGTTCTCCAGCCGGGCCAGTTCGCCCACGCCGATGCCCGGGTTCTCCACGATCTGCACCAGCAGCGGCAGGTGCAGCGGCGACATGTCCTGGTCGACCGCGTGCCGGCGCAGCTGGCGATACAGCCGCCGCAACGCCGACCGTAGCTGTTCGGCCAGTGCTCGCGCGTCGCTGTCGGCGGATGGGCTCATGCGGGGCTTGGGTCATTAAATAGGTAGGCTACCTATCTAATTTAACCCGGATGGCCCGGCTTGGCGAGTGCCGACGGTCAGGTGGGCTGGCGCAGCGGATCGAGTCGGTCGCCGTGCAGGCGGCCCAGCCGGACCGCTTGCGCGGCATCGATCAGCCGTTCGTCGATCTCGTGCAGCGGGAGCGTCTCGCGTTCGAGGGCGATGTCGTCCAGCAGCGCGGACAGGGCCAGCGTGTAGATGCCCTGGAGCGGGGCATCGCCGCGCAGCGATTCCAGCCGCACCGCCTCGGCCAGCGCGATGGCCGCCACGGCGAGAGGATGGGGTTTGCGCCCTTCGCGACCATCGAACAGCGCGGGCCGAATCGCACACGCATGGTTCACCAGCTCGGCGGCGAGTGTGCCTGGCGCCCCTTCCAGGAAGCCCTGGTCGATCAGCCGCTGCAGCTTGCGCGTGACCAGCGAAATCGCGGGCAGGCGGTCTGCGTTGTCGAACGTGGCTTCGGATTCGTCCATCGGGATTCCTGGGCTTTCGCTGGCGGCACGCGGCCATGGTCGCAAGAAATTGCTGCGCGACGAATCCCCCATTGGGCAGGGGGTGGGCGATGAATCGTGGGCTAGCAGCCCGGTTGCCGCCGGCGCCTCCGCCACGTATGATGCGATCCACTGTATTAACGCATTAGTACATTATGAAGCGCCGATCGATCGATCCCGAGACGCCCGCCGAGTCCGCCGAGCTGAGCCTGTGCGAGGCGTTGCTGTCCTTGAAGAACGCCGAGGAGATGTCGGCGTTCCTGCACGACCTGTGCACGCCCGCGGAACTGGAAGTGATGGTGGACCGCTGGCGCGTGGTGCCGTACTTGCTCGACGGGGTGTCCTACCGCGAGATCCACGAACGCACCGCCGTGAGCATCACCACCATCGGGCGCGTGGCGCGCTATCTCAACCAGGGCAGCGGCGGCTATCTCGCTGCGGCAGCCCGCGCGGCGCGTCGTCGGGCGGCAAGCAAGAAGGCAAAGGCATCATGAAACCGCGCGACCGACTGCGTATCGCGATGCAAAAATCCGGCCGGCTTACCGAGCCCGCGCTGGAGTTGCTCAACCGTTGTGGCCTCACGTTCCGGCAGAGCCGCGACAAGCTGTTCTGTTTCGGCGAAGGCGAGCCGGTCGACCTGCTGCTGGTGCGCGACGACGACATCCCCGGCCTGATCGCGCAGGGCGTATGCGACCTGGGCATCGTGGGTCGCAACGTACTCAACGAATATCGCCTTACCGGCGGCCTGGCTGGCCCCGCGCTGGCCGAGTGGCGGCCGCTGGGTTTTGGGCGTTGCCGGCTGTCGGTGGCGGTGCCGCAGGAACTCGATTATCGCGACGCCTCGCAGCTGCAGGGCCAGCGCATCGCCACCTCGTATCCGGGCCTGCTCGGCGAATGGCTGCGCGAACGCGGCGTCGATGCCAGCGTGGTCACGCTGGCCGGTTCGGTCGAGATCGCGCCGCGACTGGGCACGGCCGATGCCATCTGCGATCTGGTGCAGAGCGGCGGCACGCTGGTCGCCAACCAGTTGCGCGAAGCGGATGTGTTGCTGGAAAGCGAAGCGGTGCTGGCCGGTCCGCAGGCGCTGCCTTCGGACGAGCGCGGCGACATGATCGAGCTGCTGCTCAAGCGCCTGGACGGCGTCATCCAGGTGCGCGAGTCGCGACTGCTGTTGCTGCAGACCTCGCGCGGCGCGCTGGACGCGGTCATCCGACTGCTGCCGGGCGGTCCGCAACCCACGCTGCTGCCGGTGGCCGGGCAGCCCGACCAGTTGATGCTGCAGGCGCTGTGTGCCGGCGAAGTCAGCTGGCGCCAGCTGGAAGAGATCAAGAAGGCCGGGGCGCGCGAGATGTTCGTGTTGCCGGTCGAGAAGATGCTTGCGTGATGCAGGCTGCATGAACGAGCCCACCGTATGAACCGCCTAGACTGGAATGCATTGGATAAGCAGGGGC
Organism: Dyella kyungheensis; assembly: GCF_049913195.1. Lineage (GTDB taxonomy): Bacteria > Pseudomonadota > Gammaproteobacteria > Xanthomonadales > Rhodanobacteraceae > Dyella > Dyella kyungheensis. The sequence goes on from NZ_CP183983.1 coordinate 1,952,785, forward strand.
AGCGCGCCGCGCTGTCGCGTCCCGCGCAGTCGCGCGCCGAGAGCCTGCGCAGCGGCGTCGAGCAGATCGTTGCCCGCGTGCGCGCCGATGGCGACGTGGCCCTGCGCGAACTCACCGCGACGCTGGACCGCTGCGTGCTGCACGCGATCGAAGTCACCGAGAAGGAGTGGCGAGAGGCCGAGCAGCGTCTGGCGCCGGAACTGAAGGCCGCCATCGAAGAGGCCGCCTCGCGCATCGACGCGTTCCATCGCGCCGCGGCGCCGCAGCCGGTGTCGCTGGATACCGCCCCGGGCGTGCGGGTGCAGCGCATGCTGCGCCCTGTCCATCGCGTGGGCCTGTATGTGCCCGCCGGTAGCGCACCGTTGCCGTCCACCGCCCTGATGCTCGGCGTGCCCGCGCGCATTGCCGGTTGCGCGGAAGTGGTGCTGTGTTCGCCGGCCCGCGCCGATGGCCGTTGCGACGATGCCGTGCTGTATGCCGCGCGCGTCACCGGCGTGCATCGTGTATTCAAGCTTGGTGGCGCGCAGGCGATTGCCGCCATGGCCTATGGCACCGATTCGGTACCCAAGTGCGACAAGTTGTTCGGCCCCGGCAACGCGTGGGTGACCGAGGCGAAGCTGCAGGTGTCGTCCGATCCGGAAGGTGCCGCGATCGACATGCCGGCGGGTCCGTCCGAGGTGCTGGTGATCGCCGATGCCAACGCGAACGCCGCCTTCGTGGCGGCCGATCTGCTGTCGCAGGCGGAGCACGGCCCGGATTCGCAGGTGATCCTGCTCAGCCCCTCGTCTTCCATGCTCGACGCCGTCGAGGCCGAAGTGAACGCACAGTGCGCCGCGTTGCCGCGCGCTGGAATCGCGGAACAGGCGTTGTCGCAGAGCCGCCTCATCGCCGTCTCGTCGCTGGCGCAGGCAGTGGAGGTCAGCAACCGCTATGCGCCGGAACACCTGATCCTGCAGGTCGACGAGCCGCGTGCGCTGCTCGATGCGATCCAGAGTGCCGGTTCCGTGTTCCTGGGCGCATGGACGCCCGAATCCGTGGGCGACTACTGCAGCGGCAGCAACCATGTGTTGCCGACGTACGGTTATGCGCGCAGCTACAGCGGCGTCTCCGTGGCCAGTTTCCAGAAGCAGATCACCGTGCAGGAGCTGTCGCCGGAAGGACTGCGCGCGATTGGTCCTTGCACGGCCACACTCGCGGCGGCCGAGCAGTTGGAAGCGCACCGCCGGGCCGTGACGCTGCGTCTGGCGGCTTTGGAGGATGCAGCATGAGCGTGCTCGATCTTGCACGCCCCGAGATTCGCGCGCTGCAGCCATACTCGTCGGCGCGGATGGAGGCGAGCGGTGGCCAGGTCCTGCTCAACGCCAACGAATCGGCCTGGGCACCCCCGGGCGATCATGCGCTGGCCTGCAACCGCTACCCCGATCCGCAGCCCGCGCCGCTCATCGATGCCCTGGCGCGCCTGTATGGCGTGCGCGCTTCGCAGGTGTTGGTGGGGCGCGGCAGCGACGAGGCGATCGACCTGCTGGTGCGCACGTTCTGCCGCGCCGGCCAGGATGCCATCGCGATCCAGCCGCCCACGTTCGGCATGTATGCGGTGAGTGCGCATATCCAGGGCGCGGGCGTCATCACGGTACCGCTGGCAGCGGATTTCAGCCTGGATGTGGACGCCGTGCTCGCAGCCCTCACGCCAGCAGTGAAACTGGTGTTCGTGTGCACGCCGAACAATCCCACCGGGCAGCTGGTGCGGTTGCAAGACGTGACGCGTCTCGCGCAGGCGCTGGTGGGCCGGGCGCTGCTGGTTGTCGACGAGGCCTATATCGAGTTTTCCGATGCGCCCAGCGCGGCGCCGCTGATCGACCAGTTCGACCATCTCGCCGTGCTTCGCACGTTGTCCAAGGCCTGGGCCCTGGCCGGTGCGCGCATCGGAACCCTGCTGGCGAACGAGCAGGTCATCGCCTTGCTGCGCCGAGTGATGGCGCCGTATCCGCTGCCGCGTCCTTGCGTGGCCTTGGCGCTGGAAGCATTGACGGAAAGCGGACAAGACGCGGCTCGCGCACATATCGCCGTTGTGCGAGAGCAACGTGCGCGGATGGCTCGTGCCGTCGCGGAAGTACCTGGTGTGCGCGAAGTGCTGCCGTCGCAGGCCAACTTCCTTGCCGTGCGTTTCGACGATGCGAGCGCCGTCTATCAGCGCTTGTTGGCCGCCGGCATCGTGGTCCGCGATATCCAGCGCTATCCGCAGCTCGGCGACGCGCTGCGCATCACCGTAGGCCTGCCCGAGGAGAACGACCGCGTGCTCGACGTATTGCAGAACCGGCTCCAGGACGAGCGAGCGTTGGCCGCGGGACAACGCCCATGAGCCGCAAGATCCTCTTCATCGACCGCGACGGCTGCCTGATCGAGGAGCCGGAAGACTTCCAGATCGACAGCTACGAGAAGTTCGCGCTGCTGCCGGGCGTCATCGCAGCGTTGCAGCGTTGCGTGGCCGCAGGCTACGAACTGGTGATGGTGACCAACCAGGATGGCCTGGGCACCGACAGTTTTCCGGAGACGGATTTCGCCGGCCCGCACGACCTGCTGCTGCGCATTCTCTCTTCGCAAGGCATCCCGGTCAGCGAGGTGTTGATCGACCGCAGCTTCCTGCATGAGCGCAAGGACACCCGCAAGCCGGGCATCGGCTTGATGCGCCACTACCTGGCGGACGACGGCTGGAGTCGCGCGGCATCGGCCATGGTGGGCGACCGCGAGACGGACCTGCAGTTCGCCGCCAACATGGGCGTGCGCGGCTTCCAGGTGGGCCCGCAGGGGCTGGGCTGGGCCGAAATTGCCCATCAGTTGCTCGATGCGCCGCGCATGGCCACAGTGGAACGCAACACGCGCGAAACACGCATCACGGTGAGCGTGAACCTCGATAAGACGGCCGAGCCGCAGGTGCACACCGGCCTGGGTTTCTTCGATCACATGCTGGAGCAGATCGGCAAGCACGGCGGTTTTGCACTGGCTTTGCGTTGCGACGGCGATACGCAGATCGACGAGCACCACACCATCGAGGATTGCGCGCTGGCTTTGGGTCAGGCCTTGCGCCAGGCGCTGGGCGACAAGCGCGGCATCGGCCGTTACGGCTTCGTGCTGCCGATGGACGAAGCGCAGGCGAGCGCGGCGCTGGATCTTTCCGGTCGCCCGTACTTCGTCTTCGAAGGCCAGTTTCCCCGCGAACGGGTGGGCGATGTGCCCACCGAACTGGTTCCGCATTTCTTCCGCTCGCTGTGCGAAACGCTGGGCGCCAACCTGCACCTGAGCGTGCAGGGCGAGAACGCGCACCACATGGTGGAAGCGTGCTTCAAGGTGGTGGCGCGCACGCTGCGCCAGGCGATCCGACGCGAGGGCAGCGAGCTGCCGAGCACCAAGGGAGCGCTCTGATGAGCGTGGTGCTGGTGGACGCCGGTGGTACCAATATCGGTTCGGTGCGCTACGCCTTGCAGCGCCTCGGCGTCGATGCGTCGCTCACTTCGGACGCCGAGGCGATCCGTACGGCGGACAAGGTGATCCTGCCCGGCGTGGGCGCGGCCGGTCCGGGCATGGCGCGCCTGCACGAACTTGGCCTGGTTGACCTGATGCGTTCGCTGACCCAGCCGGTGCTTGGCGTATGCCTGGGCATGCAGCTGTTGTGCGAGCGCTCGGAAGAGGGCGATACGGCGTGTCTCGGCGTGATTCCCGCCACGGTGCATCGCTTTGCCGAGCAGCCGGGTCTGCGCGTGCCGCATATGGGCTGGAACCGGCTGCAACGCCAGCGCGAGCACCGTTTGCTGGAGGGTCTGGCGGACGGCGACTGGGCCTACTTCGTGCACAGCTACGCGGTGCCCGCGGGCGATCACGCGCTGGCCACCACGGAGTTTGGCGGCCCGTTCGCCGCCGTCATCGCGCGCGGCAACTTTCATGGCATGCAGTTTCACCCCGAACGCTCGGCCAAGGTCGGCGCTCGCCTGCTGAAGAATTTCCTCGAACTATGAGCTTCACCGTCATTCCCGCCATCGACTTGCGCGCTGGCCGCGTCGTCCGCCTCAAGCAGGGCGACTACGCGCAACAGACCACCTACGATTTCGACCCCCGTTCGCTCGCCCGCGACTACGCACAGGCTGGCGCCCAGTGGCTGCACCTGGTCGATCTCGACGGCGCCCGCGGCGGCAGCCTGGAGAATCTCGCGGTGATCGAGGCAATCGCCCGCGATGGCATGCACATCCAGGCTGGCGGTGGCGTGCGTTCCGAGGCGGATGTGCAGCGCCTGCTCGATGCCGGCGTGTCGCGCGTGGTACTGGGCAGCCTGGCGATACGCGAGCCGGCGATGGTGGAAGGCTGGCTGGCCTCGCGCGGCGCGCAGCGCTTCACCCTGGCCCTGGACACCTTGTATCGCGATGGAACGTGGACGCTGCCGAGTGCCGGCTGGACGGAGATGGAATCCAACACCTTGGACGCGCTGGCGCCCTGGTATGCGGAGCGGGGCGCCAAGCATCTGCTGTGCACCGACATCGATCGCGACGGCATGTTGGCGGGCTTCAATCTCGACCTCTACCGCTATCTCGTCACGCTGGTGCCGTCGATGGCCGTGCAGGCGTCGGGCGGCGTGCGTTCGCTCGACGACATCCGCGCGGCACGCGAGGCGGGTGCGCAAGGCGTGATCCTTGGTCGCGCCTTGCTCGAAGGCCGTTTCACGCTGAAGGAAGCGCTCGCATGCTGAGCCGTCGACTGATTCCCTGTCTGGACGTGCGCGACGGCAAGGTGGTGAAGGGCGTGCGTTTCCGCGATCACGTGGTGATGGGCGAGATCGTCGATCTCGCGCTTCGCTATCGCGACGAAGGTGCGGACGAACTGGTGTTCTACGACATCACGGCCAGTCCGGAAGGGCGCAGCGTGGACCGTGGATGGGTGGAGCGCGTGGCGAGCGTGATCGACATTCCTTTTTGCGTCGCGGGCGGCATCCGCAGCGTGGACGACGCACGCGCCGTGCTGCACGCCGGCGCGGACAAGATCTCGGTGAATTCACCCGCGCTCGAACGTCCCCCGCTGATCGACGAACTGGCCGCGGCCTTCGGCGTGCAGTGCGTGGTGGTGGGCGTGGACAGCTTGCGCGATGCCGATGGCGAATGGCGCGTGCGCCAATACACCGGCGATCCTTCGCGCACGCAGGCGCTGCCCCGGCGCACGCTGGACTGGATCGTGGAAGCGCAACAGCGCGGTGCCGGCGAGATCGTGCTCAATTGCATGGGCAGCGACGGCGTGCGGCAGGGCTACGATCTGGAACAACTGGGGGCAGCGCGCAGCCTTTGCCAAGTGCCGCTGATTGCTTCCGGCGGTGCCGGTACAGCGGAGCATTTCCGCGATGCGTTCGTGCAGGCCGATGTCGATGGCGCGCTCGCGGCCAGCGTCTTCCACTCCGGCGCCATCGCCATTCCCGCGCTCAAGCAATCGTTGCGTGCGTGGGGTGTGGCGGTGCGAATCTGACTACTCATAACCGATCGGTAGCCACCATGAAGTCCACGCTCGATCCCGCACGACTCGACTGGCCCAAGGGCGATGGCCTGCTGCCGGTGATCGTGCAGCACTGGCTCACCGGCGAGGTATTGATGCTGGGCTACATGAATGCCGAGGCGCTGGCCGCCACCCAAAGCAGCGGCCACGTGACCTTCTTCAGCCGCAGCAAGCAGCGCTTGTGGATGAAGGGCGAGACGTCCGGACATGTGCTGGTGCTGAAGTCCGCGCGCATGGATTGCGACGCGGACACCTTGCTGGTGCAGGCCGAACCGCACGGGCCGACCTGCCACACCGGCACGCGCAGCTGCTTCGGCGATGCGGTGCAACCGCCGCTCGGTTTCCTTGCGGAACTGGACGCGCTGATTGCACAGCGACACGAACAGCGCCCGGCCGGCAGCTATACCACCCAGCTGTTCGAAGGCGGCATCCGGCGCATGGCGCAGAAGGTGGGCGAAGAAGGTGTCGAGACGGCGCTGGCGGCCGTGGCGCAAGACGACGAAGCGTTGCTGGGCGAAGCCGCCGATCTGGTCTACCACCTCACGGTGGCATTGCGGGCTCGCGGTCTGGGGCTCGCCGACGTTGCGGCGGTTCTTGCGAAACGCCATGGCGCGAGCCGCTCGTCATAACCCTTCGGGAATGAGCCGCGCCACAACGGCACGGACGGCTAGCGCGCCCTTAACGGCGCCTGTGATTTCTTGTTTCCAGCGCAGGCCGACTGCACGCCTTGGGATGTGAAGGCGATTTTCACCCGGGGTTTCTTTCCAAGGGACGCAACGCGTAGTGACCTGTCATCGGCAGATCGCAAGGGTTCCGTGTCCCGTTCGAGGATCGCGTTATGGCTGATGTGGCAGTGATCGGTGGTGGCGCAGCGGGTGCGGCGGCGTTCGGTGAACTGCTGGCGCGGTTCGACGGCGGCACGGTGCATTGGATCGTGGGCCAGCATGCGCCGGGGCGCGGGGTGGCCTATGCCACCAGCGACAACCAGCACTTGTTGAACGTGCGAGCGGCCGCCATGGGCGTGTTCCAGGAACATGCCGAGGATTTCCTGCAGCACGCGTCGCGCCAACTGGGCCAGGTGAAGGGCACAGATTTCCTGCCGCGCCGCCTGTTCGGCGATTTCATCCAGGCCCAGGTGGGCGCGCGCATCGACGCGGCACGCCGCGCCGGGCGCAGCTTCCGCATTCATCCGGAAAGCGCGCGCGAAATCGTTTCGCGCGGCGAGGGCGGCCATGCGATTCGCGTGGGCGCGGACCGCTGGCTGGAAGTCGGGCACGTGGTATTGGCGGTGGGCGCGCTGGCGCAACGGCCGCTGCGCACGGTATCCACCACCGCGCTGGCGAGCGGCGCGTACGAACTCGATCCGTGGCGGCTGGATCGGCATCCGCAGGCGCCGCGCCGCGTGATGGTGATCGGCACCGGCCTCACCGCCGTGGACACGCTGCTGTCGGCAGCGGTGAAATGGCCGCATGCGGAACTGGTGGCGGTATCGCGCCACGGACTGCTGCCGTTCCATCATTCGGCCTTGCCGTTGGCGCCGTATGCGCGACAGGACGCCCTCAACCAGGCATTGCTGGCCAGCAATGGCCCGGCGGCAATGTTCCGCCTGGTCCGCCGCGCCTTGGATGACGCCGGCGACACCGATTGGCGCAGCGTCATCGACGGCATGCGACCGATCAATGCGACGCTCTGGCAACAACTCAGCCATGCGCGTCGCCGGCAGTTCCTGCGGCATGCGCGATGGGTGTGGGAGGCGGCGCGCCATCGCATGGCACCGGCCACCGGCGAGGCGATCTACCAGCTGCACGAGGAAGGGCGCCTGCAGATACTCGCCGCGCGCGTGCTCGATGTCGACGGCTCGGCACCGCTGCAGGTGACGCTGCGCGAGCGCGCCACCCAGCTGGTCAGCGCACTGGAAGCCGATCTGGTGATCCAGGCGACGGGACTGGATACGGCCGTGGCCTACGGCGCACACGACCTGCTATCCCAGTTGCTGCGCGATGGCCTGGCCACCGCCGACCCGCTGCAACTGGGCGTGCTGGCGCAGGCCGATGGACAGCTCACGCAGGCCGACGGTCGGCCGCAGCAGGGGCTCTATGCGATCGGTTCGCTGTTGCGCGGCAACCTGTGGGAGTGCACCGCGATGCCGGAAATACGCGCCGCGGCCCATCGTCTGGCCAATCATTTGTCACAGCAATCCGTGGCCCGCGAAAGCGCAAGCGAGTTGCCCTAGAGCGCAAATTGGCATGCGCTGCGCTGATATTGCGCAAGGCCGCGCCATGAAGATATGCCATATTGCGATTTCGCCTGTCCGCGGGTCACCGCTAGTCTGCCGTCTCAACGTTCCGCAGGAGGCCTCATGAAGAAGTTCATCCTCGTACTGCTCGCCGCCGCCGGCGTCGTGCTGACGGCCGCCGTCGCCGCCAAGGATGTCTCGCTGCTCAACGTCTCCTACGACCCCACGCGCGAGCTGTACCGGCAGATCAACACGGCGTTCGCGGCGCAATGGAAGGCCCAGCACAGCGACAACGTCACCATCCAGATGTCGCATGGCGGTTCGGGCAAGCAGGCGCGTTCGGTGGTGGACGGACTGTCCGCCGACGTGGTGACCCTGGCACTGGCCTACGATATCGACGCGATCGCCGATCACGGCCTGCTGGCCAAGGATTGGCAGACGAAGTTGCCGAACAACGCCACGCCGTACACCTCGACCATCGTGTTCCTGGTGCGCAAGGGCAATCCCAAGGGCATCAAGGACTGGGCCGATCTGGTGCGTCCGGGCGTGCAGGTGGTGACACCCAATCCCAAGTCCTCGGGCGGCGCGCGCTGGAATTTTCTGGCGGCCTGGGGCTATGCGCTGAAGCAGCCCGGCGGCAGTGACGCCACCGCCAAGGCGTACGTGAGCGAGCTGTTCAAGCACGTGCCCGTGCTCGATACCGGCGCGCGCGGCGCCACCAACACCTTCGTGCAGCGCGGCATCGGCGACGTGCTGATCGCCTGGGAGAACGAAGCCTTGTTGGCGCAGCGCCAACTGGGCAACAACGCGTTCGAGATCGTGGTGCCGTCCGTCACCATCGTGGCCGAGCCGCCGGTGGCGGTGGTGGACAGCAATGTCGACAAGCACGGCACCCGTGCCGTGGCGCAGGCGTATGTGGATTTCCTCTACTCGCCGCAGGGGCAGGACATCGCCGCGAAGAATTTCTACCGTCCGCGCGCATCGGATGTGGCGGCGCGTTATGCCAGCCAGTTCCCGGTCGTGCATACGTTCACGCTCGCTGAATTGTTCGGCGACTGGCGCAAGGCCCAGGCGAAATTCTTCAACGACGGCGCCGTGTTCGACCAGCTAGGCGTGGGCAGCTGACGCGATGAGCAAGCGCGTACTGCCGGGATTTGGCATCAGCCTCGGTGTCGCGCTGGCGTATCTGGGCTTGATCGTGTTGCTGCCGCTGGCAGCGCTGGCCTGGAAGGCCACGGGAATCGGTTTCGAAGGCTTGATCCGGCTGCTGTCGGCACCGCGTACCCTGGCCGCGCTGCGCCTGAGCGTGGGCGGCGCGGTGGTGGCGGCGCTGATCAACGTGGTGATCGGCCTGCTGGTGGGCTGGGTGTTGGTGCGCTATCGCTTTCCGGGGCGTCGTCTGTTCGATGCGCTGGTGGATCTTCCGTTCGCCTTGCCCACGGCGGTGGCCGGCATTGCGCTTACCACGTTGTACGCACCCAACGGCTGGCTGGGGCAGTGGCTGGAACCCCTGGGCATCAAGGTCGCCTATACGCCGCTGGGCGTGTTCGTGGCGATGGTGTTCGTGGGTTTCCCCTTCGTGGTGCGCACCCTGCAGCCGGTGCTTTCCTCGCTGGAACTGGATGTGGAAGAGGCCGCCGAAAGCCTGGGCGCACAGCGCTGGCAGACGTTCTTCCGGGTGATCCTGCCGATGCTGGCGCCGACCCTCCTGACCGGTTTCGCGCTGGCGCTGGCGCGTGCGGTGGGCGAGTACGGCTCGGTGATCTTCATTGCCGGCAACATTCCCATGCACTCGGAAATTGCGCCTCTGCTGATCGTGCAGAAGCTGGAACAATTCGACTACGCCGGTGCGGCAGCGTTGGGCGTGGCGATGTTGTCGATATCGTTCGTGTTGCTGGTGCTGGTGGCGTTCCTGCAACGCTGGAGCCATCGCTGGCAGGAGCGTGCGACATGACCGTGCCGCTGCGTTCCCGCCCTGTGGCCTGGCCGCGCCGCGTGCTGCATGCCGTGCTGATCGCACTGGCGCTGGTTTTCCTGTTGCTGTTCCTGGTCATGCCGCTGGCCACGGTATTCGTCGAAGCGTTTCGCCAGGGCGTGGCGCCTTATCTCGATTCCATCAGGCAGCCCGAAGCGCTGTCCGCGATCAAGCTCACGCTGCTGGTCGCGGTGCTGGCGGTGCCGTTGAATGTGCTGTTCGGCATCGCGGCCGCGTGGGCGATGACGCGGTTCCAGTTTCGCGGCAAGGCGCTGCTCGGCGCCCTCATCGACCTGCCGTTCTCGGTCTCGCCGGTGGTTTCGGGCCTGGTCTATGTGTTGCTGTTCGGCGCACAGGGCTGGTTTGGTCCCTGGCTGGACAGCCATGGCATCAAGATCATCTTCGCGGTGCCCGCGCTGGTGCTGGCCACCATCTTCGTCACGCTGCCGTTCGTCGCCCGCGAACTGATTCCGCTGATGCAGGCGCAGGGCAGCGAGGAAGAAGAAGCCGCGCGCGTGCTTGGTGCCAGTGGCTGGCAGATGTTTTTCCGCGTCACCCTGCCCAATATCCGCTGGGCGCTGCTGTATGGCGTGCTGTTGTGCAATGCGCGCGCGATGGGCGAGTTTGGCGCGGTCTCGGTGGTGTCCGGCCATATCCGTGGATTGACCACCACCATGCCGCTGGAAGTGGAAATGCGTTACAACGAATACGAATACGTGGGCGCCTTCGCGGTCGCGTCGCTGCTGGCGCTGTTGGCGCTGGTGACATTGGCGGTGAAATCCCTGCTGGAATGGCGCTACGGCGACGAGATCGCCGCGCATGCGCCCGGTGGCCATTGAGGGTGCGGCATGACGCTTGAACTATCCCGCCTCCATCGTCGTTTCGCAGGCTTCCAGGCCTTGGACGATGTGAGCCTGAGCATCGCGCCGGGCGAGTTCCTCGCCTTGCTCGGGCCGTCCGGCTCGGGCAAGACCACGCTGCTGCGCATCCTCGCGGGACTGGACTATCCCGACAGCGGCAGCGTGCTCAACGACGGCGAGAACTTTCTGGCCCAGCCAGCCCGCGAGCGGCGGATCGGCATGGTGTTCCAGCACTACGCGCTGTTCCGTCACCTCACGGTGATCGAGAACATCGCCTTTGGCCTGCGGGTGCGGCCGTGGCGGTCGCGTCCGTCGCGTGGCGAGATTCGCGCGCGGGTGGATCGCCTGCTGCGCCGCGTGCAACTGGAAGGGTTGGGCAAGCGGTTTCCGGCGCAGCTCTCGGGCGGCCAGCGGCAACGCGTGGCGCTGGCCCGCGCGTTGGCGGTGGAGCCGGACATGCTGTTGCTGGACGAACCGTTCGGCGCGCTCGACGCACAAGTGCGGGTGACGCTGCGCCGCTGGTTGCGCCAGCTGCACGAGGAACTCGAACTCACCACCGTGTTCGTCACGCACGACCAGGAAGAAGCGCTGGAACTGGCCGACCGCGTGGCCGTGATGAACCAGGGGCGCATCGAACAGGTCGGCACGCCCGAGGTCATCTATCAGCAGCCGGCGACGCCGTTCGTCTGCGAGTTCATCGGCAAGGTGAACCGGTTCAACGTGAAGCGCGGCAGCCAGGGTTTTGCGGCCGGTGCATGGACGCCGGAGTTCGATCCCTGGCAGGGGCGTTTCAGCGAAGCGATCGTGTATGTGCGGCCGGAGCAGTTGCGACTGGCGGCGCCGGCTTCGCAACCGGCCTGGGAGGCACGCCTGCGCCACATCTATCTGGCTGGCAGCGTGGCGCATCTGGACCTTCATGTCGCTTCGCTCGATCTCTCGCTGGAAGCGGATATCGCCAGCGAAGACCTTTCGCGGCTCGGCCTGCAGGCGGGCATGGAATTACGCGTGGCACCGCGTGGCGCGATCCTGTTCCCGCTGGATCGCGACGGCCGGCCGCTCAGCGCGGAACGCTGGATCTGGCAGGCACGCAGTCCGGTTCCCGCGTGACGCCTTGCTCAGTGTGAGCCGGACGGACGATCCAGCACGGCGGTCGGCGACGCGGGTTTGAACGCTACCGCAGGGCCCGGCGTGACGTGCTTGCGCCACTGGGCGAGCTGCGCGGCGATGCCTGCACCCACGTTCATCTGCGGCTCCGATGGGGTCAGCTTGTCCTTTGCTTCCCACTGGGCGATTTCAGCGGAAGCCTGGCGGAAGGCTTCCATGAAGTCCGGCGTGTGGTTGAGTCCATCGACCAGCCAGGCGCGTCCGAAGTAGGTGATATCGGAATCCGAGCCACAGCCGAACGAGCTGCGATCCGCCCGTGCCGCCGTGATGACCAGCGTGCCCGCGCCTTGCAGCGGCGGTACGAAGCCGCCGGAATAGCAGGCATTGACCACCACCACCTTCCACTTGAACGGGCGCTTGTTGAGGATGTCGGACAGATCCGTGGCGCCGATCTGGTCCAGCGGCAACGGGTCCATGTCCACCAGCAGGTTGTGGTCCTCGTCGCCGTGCGTGGTGAGGTAGAGCAGCAGGATGTCTTCGTCCGGCTTCATCAGGTTGGCGAGGCCGTCGAGGGTGGCTTCCAGGTTGCTCCACGAGGCCAGCGGATGTTTGTCCAGCGAGCCGGGATTGTTCTCCAGCACCATCACGTGCGTGTCGGCACCGAAGCGCTGCGGGAACATTTTCGCGGCGTACTCGGCTTCGTTGCGGAACACGTCTTCGTCGCCGTCGCCACCAAACGCCACGACATAGAGGTTGGGGCGCCCGGACGTGCGCGGGCCGAGTTCGGCCAGCGCCTTCTGCACCATCGTGCGCTGCGAATACATCACCTGCTCGGGCGAGGGCGCCTGCTGCGGCCAGTTGTCGCTCGCCGAGTTGTCGTCGTCAGTGCCGGCGACGCTTGCGCTGCTGGCCGGTGCCGGCGCGATAGCCGTTGCCGCGACCTGGTGGCCCGTCTCCGCAGCTGGCGGGCTGGTCGCATGGCGCGATAGCCCGAGCATGAGCAGTACGCCGGCTGCGAAGGCGAGCAGGGCGATCAAGGCAGTACGCATGGCGGGAGCCCGGGGGTCAGAGAACGATGTCGTCGAACGAGCGATACGCGGGATGGCGCGGAGCGTCGGGCATCTCCAGCGGCTCGCGCAACAGCCAGCCCGTGCGCAAGCCGGCGTCGCGGGCGGCGTCGAGTTCTTCCACGATGTCGGAGAGGAACAGGATGTGCGCCGGCTGCTCGCCGATGGCTTCGGCAATCAGCTCGTAGGAGCGGCGCTCGCGCTTGGGACCGGTCTCGGTGTCGAAGTAGCCCGAGAACATCGGGGTCAGGTCGCCCGCGTCGCTGTAACGGAAGAACAGCTTCTGCGCCGGCACCGAGCCGGAGGAATACACGTACAGGTGCAGGCCATCGGCGCGCCAGGCGTGCAGCGCGGCCGACACTTCCGGATAAACGTGCGCCTGGTAGTCGCCGCCCTCGTAGCCTTCCTGCCAGATCATGCCCTGCAGCGCCTTGAGCGCGGTGGACTTGCGGTCTTCGCGGATCCAGCGCAGCAGCAGCTCGATCACTTCCTGGCGCGGGGCCTCGACGATGCCTTCCTCTTTGGCCGCCTCGTGCAGCCAGTGCTGCACCTCGGGCTTGTCGCCATGCGTCTCGATGAAGGCGGGCAGCCGCTTATAGGCGTACGGAAAAAGTACGTCCTTGACGAAGCTGATCGAGCTGGTGGTGCCTTCGATATCGGTGACGATGGTGCGGATGACGGTCATGCGGGAAAGCCGGAATACAGGGGCTACCAGCTTACCGGGCGCCGGCTCCCCCGGCGAGCGCCGGCCTTTCGCGGCATGACGCCGTTCACCCGTGCGGCCGGGACCGGCCGCTACGGCGCCGTCAGGCGACGGTCGCCGATTCGTGCGGCGTCATGCGGGGGAACTGCTGGGCGATATCCTCGCCGGTGAACTGCGCCACCCAGCCTTCCTTGTTGGTGAACAGGCGAATGGCCACGAAGTAGGGCGATTCGCTCATGTCGAACCAGTGGCGGGTGCCGTCCGGCACGCCGATCAGGTCGCCTTGCTCGCACAATATGTCGTACACCTTGCCGTTCACGTGCAGGGTGAACTGGCCGGCACCGGCGACGAAGAAACGCACTTCGTCCTCGCTGTGGGTGTGTTCGCTGAGGAACTTCTGCCGCAGCGTGGCGCGGTCCGGATGGTCCGGCTTGAGGCTGATCACGTCGACCGCCTGGTAGCCCTGTTCGGCCATCAGGCGATCGATGTCGCTGCGATAGGCGGCGATCACTTCGTCCTGGCTGGCGCCGGGCGCGATCGGCTGGTTCGCTTCCCACTGCTCGAAGCGCACGCCGATCTTCGACAGCTCGCGTGAGATGTCCGCGTGCTCGTTGTGCACCGAGAGCGGCGTCTGGGGTTGGGTATCGCTGAAAATGCGCAGGCGGCTCATGCGGATAGGCTCCTCAGGTCGAGTTCGCAGGCGAGCAGGAATTCCAGCGCCTCCAGATGGCGGCGCGTCTCGGCCATGTCGCGGCCCCAGGTGTAGATGCCGTGGCCGTTGATCAGATAGGCGTGCAGCGGACGGCCGCTGTCCAGCCACGCTTCGACCTGGGCGACCAGTTCCGGCATGTGCTGGGTGTTCGGAAACACCGGGATCGACAGTTCAGCGTCGTGCGTGGTCTGGCCGGCGATGGCCTTCTGCAGCTCCCAGCCTTCGAGTTTCACCACGCCTTCGCGGGCGAACAGGCGCGAGGCCACGCTCTGCGTGCGCGAATGCGTGTGCAGCACCACGTTGATCTCGGGAAAGCGGCGGTAGACCTGGGTGTGCAGGTCGGTTTCGGCGCTGGGGCGCGCGCTGGTGCCCACCGCCTTGCCCTGCATGTCGATCAGCATGATGTCGTCGCGGCCGAGCTTGCCCTTGTCGCGGCCGGAGATGGTGATCGCGGCGTGCTCGCCATCGACGCGCATCGAGAAATTGCTGCTGGTGGCGGGCGTCCAGCCGGCGGCCGCAAGTTCGCGCGCGGCGTCGGCGATGGCGTCGGAACGCTCGGCGAACAGCGCGGGCGAAATGGTCTCGGGAAGAACCTGGCTCATGATGTATGGACGTCCAAATGAGTTGACACTATACCACGCGGATTTCTCTCACATGCCGAAAATGCGATCCATTCTCACGACTTATCGCGGGCGCTAGTAGCATGGCCGGAGGTTCGTCGCGGGTGTGGCGAATATGAATGTTTCAAGACGGAGGTTGGACCCATGTCGCATGAGAAAGATATCGAATCGCGTCGCCGTTTTCTCAAGGCCGCAGCCGGGACGGCGGTGGCCGCTGCCATGATCGGCAGTTTGCCGCGCGTATCGCGTGCTGCCGATTTGCCGCACCTGGCTGATTCCGATCCGACCGCCAAGGCGCTCGGTTACGTCGAAGACGCCAGCAAGTCGACCGATGCGAAGCGCAAGGCCGGCGACGTGTGTTCCAACTGCCAATTCTATTCCGGTGCGCCGACGGGTTACGGTCCGTGCCAGCTGTTCCCCGGCAAGGCCGTGAACGCGAAGGGCTGGTGCGTGTCGCACGCGCCCAAGAAAGCCTGATCGTTGCACGCATCGCGTGATGGAAAGCCGGCCTCGATGCCGGCTTTTCTTTTGCCCATGACGCCATCGTCACGCACGCGATCACGCGCGATGCGTCGGTGTTTGCGTGCACATGGAGAGAAACTCGAACCGAAGAACTCGGTGAGAGAGAAGATGCTGCCCAGACGCGTCAGGCCGAGGAGCTGACCCGCCTGACGCGCCGGGCGGCAATCCGGGGCCCACTGCCAAGTGATCAACCCACGGAGGACAAATGATACTCCTGGCGGGGCATTTTGGGACCGGCGAGCCCGAAAATTTTCTTGAAAAAGTCTCGTTAAAACGTTTAAAAACAAGCACTTGCTGAATTATTAAAGACCAGGCCTCACGAATGATCGCCCGGAAAGGAGGATTCCTTCCCCAGGCGTGTGGTGTGGCTTTTTGCATTTTCGGCGACGTTGGCGGCAGATCGCCGCCAAGTCCCTAAAGCCTTCAGGATTGGCTGCGAAGGCGGCTGTGGCGGATGCCGTAACCGAAGTAGATGGCCAGGCCGATCACGGTCCATATGATCATCAACAGCCAATTGAACCAGGCCATCGCGCCCAGCAGGGCAAGGCAGCTGAGCACGCCGGCCGGGCAGATCACCCAGGCCCACGGCACGCGGAAGCCGCGATGCAGCTCCGGCGCCGTGTAGCGCAGGATCAACACGCCCGCGCAGACCGCCACGAAAGCGATCAGCGTGCCCATCGAGGTGAGGTCGGCGAGCAGGTCCAACGGGAACACCGCGGCGAGAATGGCGATGCCGATGCCGGTGATCACCGTGTTGATGTGCGGCGTGCGGTGCTTGGGATGGATGCGGTTGAACACCGGCGGCAGCAGGCCGTCGCGCGACATGATCATGAAGATGCGCGGCTGCGCGATGATCATCACCAGGATCACCGACGACAGGCCGATCATCGCGCCGATTTCCACCACCCAGCGCAACCAGATCAGCTGTGGGTGGTTCTTGATGGCGGTGACCACCGGTTCGCTGGTGCCCAGCTCGGTATAGGGAATCAGGCCGGTCAGCACGGCCGCCATGGCCAGATACAGGATCGTGCAGATCACCAGCGAGACCAGCGTGCCGAACGGCAGGTCGCGCTGCGGGTTCTTGCATTCCTGCGCCGCCGTGGAGGTGGCTTCGAAACCGATATAGGCGAAGAACACCATCGCGGCGCCGCGCATGATGCCGGACCAGCCGTATTTGCCCGGCGCCTCGTTGGCGGGAATGAACGGATGCCAGTTGGCCGGATCGACGTAGCGGTAACCGGCCACCACCACCACGATGATCAGGCCGACCTTGAGCGCCACCATCAACACGTTGAGGCCCGCCGACTCGCGGATGCCGACGTAGCACAGCCAGGTCAGCGCCAGCACGATCGCCACGGCGGGCAGGTTCATCATGTGCCCGGTGGTGACCATGTGCCCATCGGTGAAGGCCAGCGGCGCTTCAGTCAGCGAGACGGGCAGATGGATGCCGACCTGATCGAGCATGCTGGTGAAATAGCCGGTCCAACTGGCGGCGACGGCGGACGCGGAGATGCCGTATTCGAGCACCATGTTCCAGCCGATGAACCAGGCCAGCAGTTCGCCCAGCGTGGCGTACGCATAGGAATAGGAACTGCCCGAGACCGGGATCAGCGTGGCGAATTCGGCGTAGCACAACGCAGTGAAGCCACTGCACAGCGCCGCGATCATGAAGGAGAGCAGGACCGCCGGACCGGCATGTTCGGCGGCGGCCTGGCCGGTAACCACGAAGATGCCGGTGCCGATGACCGCGCCGATGCCCAGCGCGGTGATGCCCCAGGGGCCAAGCGTACGGCGCAGGGTAGGGCCGTGGGACGCGTCGTCCGCGTCGGAGAAATCGGTTTTACGTGCGAATAGCTGTTTGAGCATGCGACGGCCTGGTGCAACGGGAGGCGCGGAAATCAAAACGAAGGGCCGGCGCTCGGCCGGCCCTTCGTGTCGGATCAGGAGTTGTGCTTGCGCAGTTTGCTATGGGAATACCCATAGAGGAAATAGATCAGCATGCCGATGGCGGTCCAGCCCAGCATGAGCGGCCAGTTGGCGCGGAACGACTGCCAGAACAGATACAGGCAGATCACCGCGCCAAGAATGCTCACCACCCAGATGCCCGGCACGCGGAACGAGCGCGGCAGGTCGGGGCGGGTATAACGCAGGATCAGCACGCCGATGCACACGGTGGTGAAGGCCAGCAAGGTGCCCATCGACACCAGCTCGCCCAGGATGCTCACCGGGAACAGGCCGGCAAGCACCAGCGCGGCGACGCCGGCGATGATCGTGGCCACGTGCGGCGTGCGGTGCTTGGCGTGCACACCGGACATGCCCTTGGGCAGCAGGCCATCCTTCGCCATGCTGAAGAAGATGCGCGAGGTGCCCAACAACATCACCAGGATCACCGACGACAGGCCTGCCAGCGCACCGAAGGAAACGATGGCCTTCAGCCAGGTCAGCTGCGGATAGAGATTCAGTGCCGTGGCCATCGGCTCGGGCGTGCCCAGCAGGTGGTACGGCGCGATGCCGGTGAGCGTCAGCGCCATCGCGATGTACAGCACGGTGCAGATCGCCAGCGAGCCGAGAATGCCGATCGGCATGTCGCGCTGCGGGTTCTTCGCTTCGCCCGCGGCAGTGGACACGGCGTCGAAGCCCACGTAGGAGAAGAACACCAGCACGGCGGCGCGGAAGATACCGCTGGTACCGAAACGGCCCGGCGCCTCTTCCTTCGGGATGAACGGATGCCAGTTGGCCGGATCGATGTAGCGGAACGCGAAGATCAGGAACAGCGCAATCACCAGCACCTTGATCGTCACGATCACCGAGTTGACGAAGGTCGACTGGGTGATGCCCACGTAGCACAACCAGGTGAGCCCGGCGACGATCAGTACCGCCGGCAGATTGATCAGCGCGCCGGTCGTCACGATCTGGTGCGTGTCGGTGTACTTCAGCGGCGCCGTCGACAGATAGTCGGGCAGGGTCAGCGCCATCCCGGTCCAATGGCCGAGGATGGAAAGACACTCGTTGAAATAACCCGACCAGCTGGCGGCCACCGTGGCAACCGCGAACAGGTATTCGAGCACCAGGTTCCAACCGATGAACCAGGCGACGATCTCGCCCAGCGTGGCGTAGGAATAGGCGTAGGCGCTGCCCGAGACCGGGATCATCGCGGCGAATTCGGCGTAGCAAAGGCCGGCAAACGCGCAGGCGATGCCGGCGACGATGAAGCTGATGACCAGGGCAGGGCCGGCGTGCTCGGCGGCGGCCTGGCCGGTGATGACGAAGATGCCGGCGCCGATCACTGCGCCGATGCCGAGCATCACCAGGTGGCGCGCGGTCAGCACGCGCTTGAGGCTGGTTTCGCCTTGCAGGCCGTCGTGGGGCAGTTCGCCCGCGTCAACGTGTGGCGACGCTTCGATCGGATGCGTCGCGAACAGGTTTTTCAGCATGTTTCTCCCCTACCGCCGGATTTTTCGTTTCTTATGAAAAAAGTGCGACACCGTGACTTTCGCCATGGCCTTCTACGCCGCTTCCCCTGCGACGACACGGAACCATAGCCCAGCGGGGCTTGGGGGGACAAGCTGCACTGCGGGTGGCCCGGAAACCACGGCCGGGCCGTGCCAGTCTCGGCCGCGTCTGAAATAATGCGGCCCCTCGCGCCGCAGCGCGCGAGCTGTTTTCGACTGTCAGGGATCGCCGATGAGCGCATTGCTTGCCCAGTTTCAGCATTACCGCCAGCAGTGGCCCGATGAGCGCGACACCACGCATTTCGAGGCATTCCTGGAAGAGGGCCCGCGGGTGTTCCTGCGCGAGGCGCTGGAAGGGCATTTCACCGGATCGGCCTGGCTGGTCAGCGCGGACGGCGAGCGCGTGTTGTTGACCCATCACCGCAAACTGCAGCGCTGGCTGCAGCTGGGCGGTCATGCGGACGGCGACATGGAGTTGTCGCGCGTCGCCTTGCGCGAGGCGGAAGAAGAGTCCGGCCTGACCGGCCTGAGCGTGGATGCCGAACCGTTCGATCTGGATCGCCATCGCATTCCCGCGCGCGGTCATGAGCCCGAGCACTGGCACTACGATGTGCGTTACGTGGTGCGCGCGGGATCGAACGAGGCGTTCGAGATCAACGAGGAATCGCTGGCGCTCGCGTGGCGTTCCATTCGGGAGATCGCCGACGATCCGGGCAGCGACGCATCGCTGCGGCGCATGGCAGTCAAGTGGCTGCGACGCAGCCCCCGCTGAAATGATTCAGGCGTACTTGGCGGGCGCTGGGTTCAAGTGCCCGCACTCGACGCAGGTACGCGCGTCGATCGAGCGGTAGAACCGTTCGAATACCGGCGGAAAGTCGCGCTCGATGCTGTCGAGGGTGAAGTACTCCTCGTACAGCTTGTGATTGCAGCGCTCGCAATACCACATCAAGCCGTCTTTCTCGCCGGCCAGGCGGCGGCGCTCGATCACCAGCCCGATGGAGTCGGGCATCCGTTGCGGCGAATGCGGCACGCAGGGCGGCAGATAGAACATTTGGCCGGCACGGATGGGAATGTCGCGCGCCGCGCCTTCATCCTGCACCTTCAGCACCATCTCGCCTTCGAGCTGGTAGAAGAATTCCGGGCCTTCGTCGTAATGGAAATCGGTGCGAGAGTTCGGACCGCCCACGATCATCACGATGAAGTCGCCA
Organism: Dyella kyungheensis; assembly: GCF_049913195.1. Taxonomy (GTDB): domain Bacteria; phylum Pseudomonadota; class Gammaproteobacteria; order Xanthomonadales; family Rhodanobacteraceae; genus Dyella; species Dyella kyungheensis. Next base: position 1,972,770 of record NZ_CP183983.1, read on the forward strand.
TCGACGATGCACTTGTTGCCCACCGGCGGCTTCAGCAAATGCCGATGCTCGTCGATCCAACGCTGCAGGTCGATGGGAGGCGTGAGGGCCATGGGGACTCCGGCTCAAGAGAGGTTGAAGATAGCGCCGGTGGCATGGGTTGGGAAAGGGTGTCTCTTGGTGTAGCTGCGCGGGCGACGCGCACCAAAGTAAAACACCCTTGTGGGAGCGCACTTGTGCGCGACAAACCGACGGAGCGATACACCCAGGCGTGGCTGTCGCGCACAAGTGCGCTCCCACAGAAAAGCGCAGACGTTCCCGCGAGCACCCGCCCCTCACCCCAACCCTCACCCCGGCGGGGAGAGGGAGCAAGAAGACTCAAACCTCGAGCGTCGCCAGATCGCCCTTTTCCTCGAGCCACGCCTTGCGGTCGCTGGCGCGCTTCTTGGCCAGCAACATATCCATCAACTTGGTCGTGCCATCGTCGCCGTCCACGGTGAGCTGCACCAGGCGGCGTGTATCCGGATGGATGGTGGACTCGCGCAGCTGCGGCGGATTCATCTCGCCCAGGCCCTTGAAGCGGGTCGTGTTCACCTGGCCCTTCATCTTCTCGCGCTGCACGCGTTCGAGCATCGCGTTCTTCTCGTTTTCGTCCAGGCAGTAGAACACCTGCTTGCCCACGTCCACGCGGAACAGCGGCGGCATGGCGACGAACACATGGCCCTCGCGCACCAGCGACGGGAAGTGACGCAGGAACAGCGCGCTCAGCAGGGTAGCGATATGCAGGCCGTCGGAGTCCGCGTCGGCGAGGATGATCACCTTGCCGTAGCGCAGACCGGAGAGATCGTCCTTGCCCGGATCGCAACCAATCGCAACGGCGAGGTTGTGCACTTCTTCCGAAGCCAGCACCGAGCCCGATTCCACTTCCCAGGTATTCAGGATCTTGCCGCGCAGCGGAAGGATCGCCTGGAATTCCTTGTCGCGCGCCTGCTTCGCGCTGCCGCCGGCCGAATCGCCCTCGACCAGGAACAACTCGGTGCGGGTGAGGTCGGTGGCGGTGCAGTCGGCCAGCTTGCCGGGCAGGGCGGGACCCTGGGTAATTTTCTTGCGGACGACTTGTTTGGCAGCCTTCAGGCGCGCGCTGGCGCGCTCGATGGCAAGCTGCGCGATGCGTTCGCCCAGATCCACATGCTGGTTGAGCCACAGGCTGAAAGCATCGTGGATGACGTTCTCGACCATGCCCGCGGCGTTGCGCGAAGACAGGCGCTCCTTGGTCTGCCCGGCAAACTGCGGATCCTGCAGCTTGGTCGACAGCACGAAGGCGAGGCGCTCCCACACGTCTTCCGGCGCCAGCTTCACGCCGCGCGGCAGCAGGTTGCGGATGTCGCAGAACTCGCGGATCGCATTGGTGAGGCCCGAGCGCAGGCCGTTCACGTGCGTGCCGCCCTGCGCGGTGGGAATCAGGTTGACGTAGCTTTCCTGCACCAGTTCGCCTTCCGGCAGCCAGGCGAGGGCGACGTCGAGGCCGTCCGCTTCGCGCTGGATGTGGTGCACGAACAGTTCGGCGGGAATCGCTTCCGCGCCGTCCAGCTCGTCGCGCAGGTAATCGCGCAGGCCGTCCTCGTAGTACCACTCGTTGACTTCGCCGGTGGCCTCGTCGGTGAGCTTCACGCTCAGGCCTGCGCACAGCACCGCCTTGGCGCGCAGCAGGTGGCGCAACTTCGACAGCGAGATCTTCGGCGAGTCGAAGTATTTCGGGTCGGCCCAGAAGCGCACGGTGGTGCCGGTCTTCTTCTTCGGCACCGAGCCGATGATGTCGAGATCGCTGGCGCGGTCGCCGTTCTCGAACGCCATGCGGTATTCGTTGCCGTCGCGGCGGATGGTGACTTCCACGCGGTTGGAAAGTGCATTCACCACCGACACGCCCACGCCGTGCAGGCCACCGGAGAAGTTGTAGTTCTTGCCGGAGAATTTGCCGCCCGCGTGCAGGCGGGTGAGGATCAGCTCGACACCCGGCACGCCTTCTTCCGGATGGATATCCACCGGCATGCCGCGGCCGTCGTCGCTCACTTCCACCGAGCCGTCGGTATGGACGATCACGTCCAGCGTCTTGGCGTGGCCGGAGATGGCCTCGTCCACCGAGTTGTCGATGACTTCCTGCGCCAGGTGGTTCGGGCGCGAGGTGTCGGTATACATGCCCGGGCGGCGCTTGACGGGGTCAAGGCCAGAGAGGACTTCAATGTCGGCGGCGTTGTAGCGACTGCTCATGGGGTGCGGGGTCGATGCTCGAGTAAGCGGAGGAGGATGGCTGGGGCGGCGGGAAGGGTCAAGATCGGGCTGCGAAAGCGCCTCCTGCTTAGCTCGTCATCCCGGCGCAGGCCGGGATCCAGTAGCGATCCCGCAGAGTTTTCGTCCAAAGCCAGCCTGTGCATGGTTTCGCCGAAACCATGTACTGACGCCACTGGGTTACCAGCTTCGCTGTTGTAAAGCGCTTCCGGCCTGCGCCGGGATGACGGGCAAAACCTAAAGTGGCGCGCAGTGCCGCTCCAGCCAGGCCAGGTCCGCATCTTCCAGCAGCGGCGCCAGCGCGGCGCGCACGGTGGCGTGGTAATCGTCCAGCCAGGCCCGTTCTTCCGGATTGAGCAGCCCCGGTTCGAGGGCGCGGCGGTCGAACGGGCACAGGGTGAGCGTCTCGAAGGCGTAGAACTCGCCGAATTCGGTCTTGTCCGCCTCGATCACCACCGCCAGGTTCTCGTGGCGGATGCCGTGCCGGCCGGGCTTGTACAGGCCGGGCTCGATCGAGGTGATCATGCCCGGGTCCAGCGGCACCAGTGTGGCGCCCGACGCGGGCGGGCGGATGCCGTGCGGGCCTTCGTGCACATTGAGGAAATAACCCACGCCATGGCCGGTGCCGTGGCCATAGTCCATGCCGCTCGCCCACAGCGGAGCGCGCGCCAGTGCATCCAGCTGAGGACCGCTGGCGCCCTTGGGGAAACGGGCGCGGCTGAGCGCGATCAGGCCCTTCATCACCAGGGTGGCGTCGCGGCGCTGCTCGGCGGTGGTTTCGCCCAGCGCGAGCACGCGGGTGATGTCGGTGGTGCCGCCCAGGTACTGGCCGCCGGAATCGACCAGCAGCAGACCCTGCGCCTTCAGCGTGCTGTGCGCTTCGGGCGTGGCGCGGTAATGCGGCAGCGCGCCGTTGGCCATGTAGCCGGCGATGGTCGAGAAACTCTCGCCCACGAAGTTCGGTTGCGCGGCACGCGCTTCGCGCAGCAGGGCATCCATATCGAGTTCGGTTTGCGCCATGCCGGCGGTGACGCGCTCCTCCAGCCGGCGGAAGGCGCGCACCAGCGCGGCCCCATCGCAGCGCATGACGTCGCGGACGTGTTCCAGCTCCGCTTCCGTCTTGCGCGCCTTGAACAACGTCGTGGGGTTGGCCGCCTCGATCACCGTCGTGCTGGCAGGAACGGCGGCTGCCACGGCGACCACCACGCGGTTGCCATCCAGCAGCAGCCGGTCCTGCGCGCCCAGTTCGGAAAGCGCATCGGTCACGGTGGCGTAGTCGGCAATGCGGATCTGATCGGCGGCCAGCGCCTGCACCAGCGCATCGCTGAGCTTGCCCCGGTCCACGAACAGGGTGGCGTGTCCCTCCGCCTGCACCAGCAGATGCGCGAGGAACACCGGATTGCATTCCACATCGCTGCCGCGCAGGTTGGTCAGCCACGCAATATCGTCGAGGCTGGACAGCAGATGATGCGTCGCCCCCTGTTTGCGCATGGCAGTACGCAGGCGAGCGAATTTGTCGCCGCGCGGCTGGGTCGCGTAGCGGGCGGGATGCTCGACGATGGGCGCGCCGGGCAGGGCGGGGCGGTCCGGCCAGATCAGCGCGGGCAGGTCCAGATCGGTGCGCAGGCGTGCGCCGATACGCTCCAGGCGCCGTCCCAGCTGCCGCGAGGCGGCGAGCGGAAAGCTGTCGCCGGCCACCCCCAGCGTCTGGCCTTCGCCCAGTTGGTCCAGCATCCAGTCGATATGTTCCGGCGCGTGGGCCACGCGCTGTTTCATCAGCTCGACGCCGCTACCCGCCAGCTCATGCGCGGCCTGGGCGAAATAGCGGCTGTCGGTCCATAGGCCGGCGTGCTTGGCCGTGACGACCAGCGTGCCGGCCGATCCGGTAAAGCCGGACATCCATTGGCGAGCCTGCCAATGCGCGGGCAGGTACTCGGACAGGTGCGGGTCGGCGCTGGGAATCAGGCAGGCGGCGATGCCGTTTTGCTGCATTGCTTGCCGAAGGGCAGTCAGTTTCGCGGGCGTGGTCTGGTCCATCGGCGCATGGTAGCAGGGGGCGCCGCAAGCCCGGTTTTTCCCCGCTTTTCGACCAAGGTCGACGCACGAATGCGGGTGCGCGCGCTTGCTTTTTCAAGTCAAGTGGTCGCGACCGCATGCGCAAAATGTTGCATGTGCGGCATTGTGTCTCTAGGAGGCGAAAACGCTCGGACAAATCGCTAACATGCCGCCCGTCCCCACGCTGTACCCCAGGTAGTCAGTGAACATGCAAGCCCTCTTTTCGCGCCTGCGCTATGCAGGCGTTGGCGCCGCTGTGTTGCTCAGCGGTTGCAATCTGGAAGTCCTCACGCCTAAGGGCGACATCGGTGCCCACGAGAAATCCCTGATCCTGATCGCGCTGGGCCTGATGGCCATCGTGGCGATTCCGGTGATCGCGATGACGCTGTGGTTCCCCTGGCGCTACCGCAAGGCCAACAAGAAGGCTACCTACGCGCCGACCTGGTCGCACTCGAGCAAGATCGAAGTGGTGGTGTGGACCATCCCCGCGATCATCGTGGCCATCCTCGCCGTGATCACCTGGACGAGCTCGCATGCGCTCGATCCGTACAAGCCGCTGGAGTCCGAAGCCAAGCCGGTGACGGTGCAGGTCGTGTCGATGGACTGGAAGTGGCTGTTCGTCTATCCGGAATACGGCGTGGCCTCGGTCAACGAGCTGGCCTTTCCGGTCGATCGCCCGGTCAATTTCCAGATCACCTCCGATTCCGTGATGAACGCCTTCTTCATCCCGCAGTTGGGCAGCCAGGTCTATGCGATGGCGGGCATGGAAACCAAGCTGCACCTGATCGCCCGCGAGCCGGGTGCGTACGACGGCCTGTCGACCAACTTCAGTGGCGAAGGCTTCTCGGACATGCACTTCAAGGCCATCGCCACCTCGGAAGACGGCTTCAAGGACTGGATCGCCAAGGCCAAGGCCACGCCGACCACGCTCGACACCGACAGTTACAAGACGCTGGCCAAGCCCAGCGAGAAGACGCCGGTTGCCTACTACGGCAACGTCAGCAACGGCTTGTTCTCCAGCGTGCTCAACCAGCACATGGACGGCATGTCGCATGACGCCGGCACGCACGAAGCGATGTCGATGGACATGCATCACGACGCGCCGGAAGAAAGCATGCAGATGGACATGCGCGAACACCAGGACGGGGGCGCAGTGTCCTCGAACATCACCCCGGCCAAGGCAGAGAAGTAAGCCATGTTTGGAAAGCTCACCCTTGACGCGATTCCCTATCACGAACCGATCGTGATGGTGACGCTCGCCGCCGTCCTCCTTGGCGGCCTGGCGATGCTCGCGGCTCTTACCAAGTTCCGTCTGTGGGGTTACCTGTGGAAGGAGTGGTTTACCTCGGTGGACCACAAGAAGATCGGCATCATGTACATCATCGTGGCGCTGGTCATGCTGCTGCGCGGTTTTGCCGATGCGCTGATGATGCGCCTGCAGCAGGCGACGGCCGCGGCCGATTCGGCGGGCTACCTGCCGCCGCACCACTTCGATCAGGTGTTCACCGCCCACGGCGTGATCATGATCTTCTTCGTGGCGATGCCGCTGATCACCGGCCTGATGAACATGGTGGTGCCGCTGCAGATCGGCGCGCGCGACGTGGCTTATCCGTTCCTGAACTCGCTCAGCTTCTGGCTGTTCCTGTCGGGCGTGTTCCTGGTGATGGTGTCGCTGTTCGTCGGCGATTTTGCCGCGACCGGCTGGCTGGCGTATCCGCCGTTGTCCGGGCTTGATTACAGTCCAACGGTCGGCGTGGATTACTACATCTGGGCGCTGCAGCTATCGGGCCTGGGCACGACGCTGAGCGGCATCAACTTCATCGTGACCATCATGAAGATGCGCACGCCCGGCATGACGCTGATGAAGATGCCGGTGTTCACCTGGACGGCGCTGGTCACCAATATCCTGATCGTGGCCGCGTTCCCGATCCTCACGGTGACGCTGGCGCTGCTCACGGCCGACCGTTACCTGGGCATGCACTTCTTCACCAACGATCTTGGCGGCAACGCCATGATGTACGTGAACCTGATCTGGATCTGGGGTCACCCCGAGGTCTACATCCTGGTGCTGCCGTGCTTCGGCGCGTACTCGGAAATCGTCGCCACGTTCTCCAAGAAGCCGCTGTTCGGCTACAAGTCGATGGTGTACGCCACCTCGGCGATCGGCGTGCTGTCCTTCCTGGTGTGGCTGCACCACTTCTTCACCATGGGCTCGGGTGCGAACGTCAATGCCTTCTTCGGCATCATGACGATGATCATCTCGGTGCCTACCGGCGCGAAGCTGTTCAACTGGTTGTTCACCATGTACCGCGGCCGCGTCGAGATGACCGTGCCGATGCTGTGGACGATCGGCTTCATGGTCACCTTCGTGGTGGGTGGCGTCACCGGCGTGCTGATGGCGGTGCCGGGTGCGGACTTCGTCCTGCACAACAGCGTGTTCCTGATCGCGCACTTCCATAACGTGATCATCGGCGGCGTGGTGTTCGGCTGCCTGGCGGCGATCAACTACTGGTTCCCCAAGGCGTTCGGCTTCCGCTTGAACGAGGCTTGGGGCAAGGCGTCGTTCTGGTGCTGGCTGGTCGGTTTCTACGTGGCCTTCGTGCCGCTGTACATCCTCGGCCTTAAGGGCATGACGCGTCGCATGAACCACTATGCGAACCCCGATTGGCAGCCTTACCTGATCGTCGCCGCCATCGGCGCGGCGATCATCGCGGCCGGCATCTTCTGCATCCTCGTGCAGTTCTACGTCAGCGTGCGCGACCGCAAGAAGCTCACCGATCCCAGCGGCGACCCGTGGGGTGGCCGCACCCTGGAATGGTCGATCAGCTCGCCCGCGCCGTTCTACAACTTTGCAACGCTGCCCCAGGTCCGTGAACTGGACCAGTTCTGGGAAGACAAACAAAACGGAGTCGCCTACGTGCAACCTGCCAAGTACGAAGACATTCACATGCCCCGCAACACCGGCGTCGGTGTGGTCATGGGCGCGTTCGGTACGGTCCTGGGTTTTGCCCTGGTGTGGCACATCTGGTGGATGGCGGCGGTCGGCCTGCTCGGCATGATTGCGTCCTTCATCGTGCGCGCCTACGACCGCGACGTCGATTACTGGGTGCCGGCGGCCGAAGTGGAGCGCATCGAGCGTTCGCGTCACGCCCAGCTCAAGCAGTTCCAGACCACGCAGGTGGCTCCGGTGGCGGCGCCGCAGCGTCAGAAGGTGGCGTAAGTCATGAGCAGTCCTGCAGTAAGCGCCACCCACGGCGCGCTCGACGGCATCTCCCACGGGGGAGATGCCCATCACCACGACGATGGATCCAAGACCCTGCTGGGGTTCTGGATCTATCTGATGAGCGACTGCCTGATCTTCTCGGGCCTGTTCGCCACCTTCGCCGTGCTGGGCAACGCCACCGCTGGCGGTCCCAGCGGCAAGGAGCTGTTCGAGCTGCCGTACGTGCTCGGCGAGACCATGCTGCTGCTGATCTCGTCGGTCACCTTCGGCATGGCCATGCTCGCCATGCATGCCGGCAAGAAGAATGCGCTGCTGGCCTGGCTGGCGGTGACCTTCGTGTTCGGCGCCGGCTTCATCGGCATGGAAGTGCATGAGTTCGCCAAGCTGATCGCCGACGGCGCCGGCCCGAGCCGCAGCGCGTTCCTGTCCAGCTACTTCACCCTGGTCGGCACCCACGGTCTGCACGTGACCTGCGGCCTGATCTGGCTGGTGGTGATGATGGACCAGATGCGCCGCTACGGACTGACCGACGCGACCCGTCGCCGGCTGTCCTGCCTGAGCCTGTTCTGGCACTTCCTGGACATCGTCTGGATCTGCGTGTTCACCTTTGTCTACCTGCGGGGTGCCATCTGATGTCCGCCCATCATTCGTCCCACGACGCGGCCCATCACGACGCCGCCCACGGCAGCACCAAGTCCTACCTGGTCGGCTTCGTCCTGTCGGTGGTGTTGACCCTGGCCTCGTTTGGCGTGGTCATGAGCGGCAAGGTCCCGCACGACTTGATGATGCCCGGCATCATCGTGTTCGGCGTGGCCCAGCTGATCGTGCAGCTGGTCTACTTCCTGCACATGGGCACCTCGCCCTCGCAGCGCGGCAACCTCGCCATCATGCTGTTCACCCTGCTGATCCTGGCCATCGTGGTGGTCGGCTCGCTGTGGGTGCTGCACAACATGAATGTGAACATGATGCATCCGACGTCGCAGATGGTGCCGGTGGAGTAGGGCTGGCTCGTTTCTGCGTGATGACGAAGGCGCCCTCGGGCGCCTTTGTTGTTTTTAGCCCGTCATTCCGGCGCAGGCCGGAATCCAGTAGCGGGACGGCGCGGTTTTAGCGACAGCAGTGGCGGCGGCAGGCTAAGACCGGGCCTTGCCGCTACTGGATGACCAACCTTCGGTTGTTATGGGGCGTTTCCGGCCTGCGCCGGAATGACGGGCAAAAGCCCTAACTTGAACGCCCCAGTCATTTAGCCAGCGCAAACCCTCGCGGTAAGACCGTTCTTCCTCTAAAATGCCGATTTCCAGCACGGCTGCATCCCATGACCCCCCTGATTTTCGTCACCGGCGGTGTGGTGTCCTCTCTTGGCAAGGGCATCGCCGCGGCGTCGCTGGCTTCCATCCTGGAAGCGCGTGGCCTCTCGGTCACCATGATGAAGCTGGATCCCTATATCAATGTGGATCCCGGCACCATGAGTCCCTTCCAGCACGGCGAGGTCTACGTGACCGACGATGGCGCCGAGACCGACCTGGACCTGGGTCACTACGAGCGCTTCGTCAACACCCGCCTGACTGGCAAGAACTCCATCACCACCGGCAAGATCTACGAATCGGTGATCCGCAAGGAGCGCCGCGGCGATTATCTGGGCGCCACCGTGCAGGTGATTCCGCATATCACCGACGAGATCAAGCACTGCATCCATGAGGCCACCCGCGGCTACGACGTGGCGATGGTCGAGATCGGCGGCACCGTGGGCGATATCGAGTCGCTGCCGTTCCTGGAGGCGATCCGCCAGCTGCGCATCGAGCACGGCCCGGAAAAGGTGATGTTCATGCACCTGACCCTGGTGCCGTACATCAAGGCCGCCGGCGAGATCAAAACCAAGCCCACCCAGCATTCGGTCAAGGAACTGCGCTCCATCGGTATCCAGCCGGACGTGCTGCTGTGCCGTTGCGAGCAGCCGCTGCCCGATGGCGAGCGCCGCAAGATCGCCTTGTTCACCAACGTGCCCGAGAACGCCGTGATCAGCGCGGCCGACGTGGACGTCATCTACAAGCAGCCCTTGTGGCTGCACAAGCAGGGCCTCGACGAGATCGTGGTCAAGCGCCTGGGCCTGCAGGTCGGTCCGGCGGACCTGTCCTCGTGGGTGCGTACCGTCGAGGCGGTGGAGCATCCCAAGGACGAGGTCACCGTGGCCATCGTCGGCAAGTACGTCGAGCACAAGGATGCCTATAAGTCCCTGGGCGAGGCCTTGCGCCACGGCGGCATCAAGCAGCTCACCCGCGTCAATCTCAACTGGGTTGATTCGGAGCAGGTCGAAGCCGAAGGCGCCGCCAAGGCGCTGGGCAGTGCCGATGCCATCCTGGTGCCGGGCGGCTTCGGCAAGCGCGGTTTCGAAGGCAAGGTACTGGCCGCCAAGTACGCCCGCGAGAAGGGCGTGCCGTATTTCGGCATCTGCTACGGCATGCATGCGGCGGTGGTGGACTTCGCCCGCAACGTGGCGGGCCTGACCGAAGCCGACTCCAGCGAAAACGACCGCAACAGCCCCGATCCGGTGATCGGCCTGATCACCGAGTGGACCACCGCCACGGGTGAAGTCGAGCAGCGCAGCGAGCGTTCGGACCTGGGCGGCACCATGCGCCTGGGCGCGCAGGAATGCCGCCTCAAGGCCGGCACGCTGGCGCGCGAGCTGTACGGCCAGGACGTGGTGCGCGAGCGCCATCGTCATCGTTATGAATTCAACAACCGCTACCGTCAGACCTTCGAAGACCTCGGCCTGGTGATCTCGGGCAAGTCGATGGACGATCTGCTGGTGGAAATCGTCGAGCTGCCGCAGCAGAAGCACCCGTGGTTCCTCGGCTGCCAGGCGCATCCGGAATTCACCTCGACCCCGCGCGACGGCCATCCGTTGTTTATCGGCTTCGTGCAGGCCGCTCGCGAGTTCAAGGCGGTGCGCGAAGGCGAGCGTCTCGCGAAGGAGTCTGTCGCATGAAGTTGTGTGGCTTCGAGGTCGGCCTGGACCAGCCGCTGTTCCTGATCGCCGGCCCCTGTGTGGTCGAGTCCGAGCAGCTGCAGATGGATACCGCCGGCAAGCTCAAGGAAATCACCGGCAAGCTCGGCATCAACTTCATCTTCAAGTCCAGCTTCGACAAGGCCAATCGCTCGTCGGGCAACAGCTTCCGCGGCCCCGGCCTGGAAGCGGGCCTGAAGATCCTCGGCGAAGTGAAGCGCCAGCTCGGCGTGCCCGTGCTCACCGACGTGCACGAATACACGCCGATGAACGAAGTGGCCGCCGTGGTCGACGTGCTGCAGACGCCGGCCTTCCTGTGCCGCCAGACCGACTTCATCCAGAACGTGGCGCGCGCCGGCAAGCCGGTGAACATCAAGAAGGGCCAGTTCCTCTCGCCGTGGGAGATGAAGAACGTGGCCGACAAGGCCAAGGCGGTCGGCAACAACGACATCATGGTGTGCGAGCGCGGCGCCAGCTTCGGCTACAACAACCTGGTGTCGGATATGCGCTCGCTCAGCGTGATGCGCGATACCGGCTGCCCGGTGGTGTTCGATGCCACCCACTCGGTGCAGTTGCCGGGCGGGCAGGGCACCAGTTCGGGCGGTCAGCGCGAATTCGTGCCGGTGCTGGCGCGTGCCGCGGTGGCGGTGGGCGTGGCCGGCCTGTTTGCCGAAACGCATCCCGATCCTTCCAAGGCGCTCAGCGACGGCCCCAACGCCTGGCCGCTGGACAAGATGGAAGCGCTGCTGGAAACCCTGCTCGAACTCGATCAGGTCACCAAGCGGCACACGTTCCTCGAACACACGCTCTGATTCGCTCTCGGGGGAGGCGATTGAAGCGCATCCCCCGCAAATCAGGCAGGATGTTTCCCCCTCGCTTCATTCACCTCGACAAGCTACGGACCCCATGAGCACCGAAATCACCCGCATCCACGCACGTGAAATCCTCGATTCCCGCGGCAACCCCACGCTTGAAGCGGAAGTGACCCTGGCCGGCGGCGGCTTTGGCCGCGCTGCCGTTCCTAGCGGTGCGTCGACGGGTTCGCGCGAAGCGGTGGAGCTACGCGACGGTGACAAGGCCCGCTACCTGGGCAAGGGCGTCAAGAACGCGGTCGGCAACGTCAACGGCGCCATCGCCAGCGCGCTGAAGGGCTTCGATGCCGCCAACCAGGGCGGTCTCGACGCCAAGCTGATCAACCTCGACGGCTCGCCGAACAAGGGCAAGCTGGGCGCCAACGCGATCCTCGGCGTTTCGATGGCTGCCGCGCATGCGGTCGCCGCGCAGAACCGCCAGCCGCTGTGGCAGTACCTCGCCAGCATCAACGGCACCACCGGCAAGCCGGGCTCGCTGCCGGTGCCGATGATGAACATCATCAACGGCGGTGCGCATGCCGACAACAATGTCGACGTGCAGGAATTCATGGTGCTGCCGGTGGGCCTGCCGACGTTTGCCGAAGCGCTGCGCGCCGGCACCGAAATCTTCCACGCGCTCAAGAGCGTGCTCAAGGGCAAGGGCCTGAACACGGCGGTGGGTGACGAAGGCGGCTTCGCGCCGGACCTGCGTTCGAACATCGAAGCGCTCGACACCATCCTCGAAGCGATCGGCAAGACCGGCTACAAGGTGGGCAGCGAGATCCTGCTCGGCCTCGACGTGGCGAGCTCGGAATTCTTCAAGGACGGCAAGTACGACCTGGAAGGCGAAGGCAAGGTCTACACGCCGGAACAGTGGGTCGACGTGCTGGCCAGCTGGGCCAAGCAGTACCCCATCGTCACCATCGAAGACGGCATGGGCGAGGGCGACTGGGACGGCTGGAAGCACCTGACCGACAAGCTCGGCCAGAACATCCAGCTGGTCGGCGACGATCTGTTCGTCACCAACCCGACCATCTTCCAGGAAGGCATCGACAAGAAGATCGCCAACGCCATCCTGATCAAGGTCAACCAGATCGGCACGCTGTCCGAAACGCTGGAAGCCATCGCCATGGCCGATAAGGCCAAGTACGCGGCGATCGTCTCGCATCGCTCGGGCGAGACGGAAGACACCACCATTTCCGATATCGCCGTGGCCACCACCGCGACCCAGATCAAGACCGGTTCGCTGTGCCGCACCGACCGCGTGGCCAAGTACAACCAGCTGCTGCGCATCGAAGAGGCGCTGGGCTCGGCCGCGCGTTATGCCGGTCGCGACGCGTTCCCGAACCTGGCCAAGCTGCCGGGCTGATAGGAGCGCACTCCGCCTATGCTGCGTTGGGTTGCCCTGATCCTGGTCCTCGTCCTGATCGCTCTGCAGGTAAAACTGTGGAGCGGCACGGGCGGCGTGCACGGCGTGGAAACGCTGCGCGCGGCGGTGAAGAAGCAGGGCGAGGACAACGACAAGCTGACCCAGCGCAACCAGGCGCTGGGCGCGGACGTGAGCGACCTCAAGCACGGCGAGCAAGCCGTGGAAGCACGCGCCCGCGCCGAGCTTGGCCTGATCAAGCCCGGCGAAACGTTCTACCAGGTGGTTGAAAAGCCGGGCGCCACGCAGGCGCCCGCGTCCGCCACCTCGACCAGCGGCAACCCATGAACGCGCCGCTCTGGTGCGTGGTGCCGGCGGCGGGGCACGGCACGCGTGTTGGTGGCAGCATCCCCAAGCAATACCTGCCGCTGGCCGGCCGGCCGCTGATCCTGCACACGCTGGAGCGGCTGGCGTCGCATCCCCGCATCGCGGGTCTGATGGTGGTGCTTGGCGACAATGATGCTCACTGGCCGGGTGCCGATCTTCTATACGGCAAGCCCGTGCTAACAACACTGGGCGGTGCGGAACGTTGCGACTCGGTACTGGCAGGCGTGCGCGCCTTGCCACCCGAGGTAAGCGACGACGGCTTCGTACTGGTGCATGACGCGGCGCGTCCCTGCGTGCGCGAAGGTGACATCACGCGTCTGCTCGATCTGGGCATGCCCGCGGGCGGCGGCCTGCTCGGCGCGCCACTGCGCGACACGCTCAAGCGCGCGGACGACGCGGGGCGCAGCGAAGTCACCGAACCACGCGATCATCGCTGGCGCGCCTTCACGCCGCAGATGTTCCGTCGCGGCGAACTCTCGGCCGCGCTGCAGGCGGCTTACGCTGCCGGCGTAACGGTGAGCGACGAGGCCATGGCGATGGAGCGCGCCGGTTTCGCGCCGCTGCTGGTCGAGGGCGCCGAAGACAATATCAAGGTCACCACGGCAACGGATTTCGCACTCGCGGAGTTCCTGTTGTCGCGTATGAAATAAGAGCCCACGAGGCTCCAAGGAGTACCCATGATGCGCATCGGACAGGGCTTCGACGTCCACACTTTCGGCGAAGGCGACCACGTGATGCTGGGCGGCGTGCGCGTGCCGCACACTCACGGCGTGGTCGCGCACTCCGATGGCGACGTGGTGATCCATGCGCTGTGCGATGCCATTTTCGGCGCGCTGGCGCTGGGCGACATCGGCCGGCATTTTCCGCCGAGCCAGGAACAATGGCGCAATGCCGACAGCCGCCTTTTTCTTCGCCATGCGGCCAAGCTGATGCGCGAGCAGGGTTATGCGCTCGGCAACGCGGACGTCACCGTGATCTGCGAAGCGCCCAAGGTCGGGCCCCATTCGCTGGCCATGCGCGAAGCGGTGGCCGACGAGCTGGGTTGCGAACTCGGCCGTATCAGCATCAAGGCCACCACCACCGAAAAGCTCGGTTTCACCGGGCGCGGCGAGGGCATCGCGGCGCAAGCCTGCGTGCTGCTGGTCCTGGCATGAGCGAGGTAGGAGGCCGCAGTTCGGCCTCGCGTCTCCACGATCAGCTGGAGAACATCGCCGAACTGTTGCGGCGGCTGCGCGGCCTTGGCCAGCTGCCGGAACCCGACAGCGACCAGGGTTTTCGCGAAGCGCAGGTCGAGCTGCAGCGACTGCTCGATGCGCTGCATCCGGCCGATATCGCTTATGTGCTCGAGGCGTTGCCCCTGGTCGATCGCCTGGCCGTCTGGCAGCGCGTGAAGGCCGATCGCGATGGCGAGATCCTGCTGGAAGTCTCCGATGCGGTGCGCGAGTCGCTGATCGCGGACATGGACGACCACGAGATCCTCGCGGCCGTCGAACCGCTGGATGCGGATGAACTGGCCGACCTGGTCGAGGACCTGCCCAGCGAAGTGCTGCCCGAACTCATGGCCAGCCTCGATGCGCAGCAACGCGAGCGCGTGCAGGCCGCGTTGTCGTATCCGGACGATCAGGTCGGCGCGCTGATGGATTTCGAGATGGTCACCATCCGCGACGACATCAGCCTGGAAACCGTGCTGCGCTACCTGCGCCGTTTCGACGAGCTGCCCGCGCAGACCGACAAGCTGTTCGTGATCAACCAGGACAACCTGCTCACCGGCGTGCTGCCGCTGAACTGGCTGCTGGTCACCTCGCCCGAGAAGCGCGTGAGCGAGGTGATGGCACCGGACGTCAACACGTTTCACCCCACCGACGACGCCTATGAAGTCGCCCAGGCCTTCGAACGCTACGACCTGGTCAGCGCGCCCGTGGTCGATGGCAACGGTCATCTCATAGGCCGCATCACCATCGATGCGATGGTCGACGTGCTGCGCGAAGAGAGCGAAAGCGAGGCCTTGAACCGCGGCGGTCTGCGCGAAGAGGAAGACGTGTTCGCCTCGGTGTGGAAGTCCATCCGCAACCGCTGGGCGTGGCTGGCGGTGAACCTGGTGACGGCGTTTATCGCCTCGCGCGTGATCGGCTTGTTCGAAGGTTCGATCCAGCACCTTGTGGCGCTTGCCACGCTGATGCCCATCGTTGCCGGCATTGGCGGCAACTCGGGCAATCAGACCATCACCATGATCGTGCGCGCACTCGCACTGGACCAGATCACGCCGGCCAGCGCGCGGCGTCTGTGGGGCAAGGAAATCGCGGTCGCCCTGATCAACGGCCTGGTGTGGGGCAGCGTGATTGGCGTGGTCGCCTGGCTGCTTTATGGCAATTTCCCGTTGGGCGTGGTGATGACCACCGCGATGACGCTCAACCTCGTGCTTGCCGCTTTCTGCGGCGTCGGCATCCCGCTGCTGATGATGCGCATGGGGCGCGATCCGGCACTGGGTTCGAGCGTGATGATCACCGCCATGACCGATTCCGGTGGCTTCTTCATCTTTCTCGGTCTCGCCACGCTGTTCCTGATGTAATGCGCGCCCGTGCTTTTCTTCTTTTTGTTGCCGGCCTCGCCGGTGGAGTCCCATGTCCGATCTCGAACTGCCCTACGCCTATGGCAACCCGCCGCTGACCGCCGTGCTGCGCAGCACGCCCGAAGATTTCCAGGTGGAGGAAATCCTCGGTTACGACGCCGATGGCAATGGCGAGCACGCGTTGCTGTGGGTGGAAAAGCGTGGCGCGAATACCGATTGGGTGGCACGCGAGCTGGCGAAGTTCGCCGGCATTCCGCCGCTCAACGTAGGTTATGCAGGGCTCAAGGACCGCCACGCGGTGACGCGCCAGACGTTTTCCGTGCAGCTCGCGGGCAAGCCCGATCCCGACTGGTCGGCGTTTCCCGCCGAGGGCGTGAAGGTGCTGGCGGCGACGCGTCATACGCGCAAGCTCAAACGCGGCGCACTGCGCGGCAATCGTTTCGTGCTGGTGCTGCGGCAGGTCGATGGGGATCGCGCGGTGGCCGATCAGATCCTCAAGCAGATCGCGCAGCGCGGCGTGCCGAACTATTTCGGCGAGCAGCGGTTTGGTCGCGAAGGCGGCAACGTGGCGCAGGCGCGCGCGATGTTTGCGGGTCGACGGGTGGATCGCGACAAGCGTCATTTTTTGTTGTCGGCTGCGCGTTCGCACATCTTCAACGCGGTACTGGCGGCACGCGTCGAACGCGACGCCTGGGATTCGCCGATGGACGGTGAGATCTGGTCGCTGGCCGGGTCGCGCTCGTGGTTTGGACCGGAGCCGTTCGACGCTACGTTGTCGCAGCGGTTGGCCACGGGGGATATTCATCCTTCGGGTCCGCTGTGGGGGCGTGGCGAAACGCCTGCTCAGGCAGAGGTGGCATCGCTTGAAAACGCCGTGGCCGCCGACAATGCCGATCTGGCCGATGGGCTGGTGGCGGCGAAGATGGATCAGGAGCGTCGCGCTCTGCGCATGATTCCGCAGAACCTTTCCTGGCGTTGGCTGGAGGAGGGCGCGCTGGAGTTGAGCTTTGAGTTGGCGGCGGGGGCGTATGCGACGACGGTGGTGAGGGAGTTGGCGGTTACGGGGTGATTTTCAGCTCGTCATCCCGGCGCAGGCTGGCAGCATTTCAGCTCGTCATTCCGGCGCAGGCTCGCAGCATTTCAGCTCGTCATTCCGGCGCAGGCCGGAATCCAGTAGCGGTATAACTCGGTTGTCGCGCTGCCACCGCTTTTGACCTGCCATGGGCTCGCAGGATCCAGAAACTAGTGCTTGTCTGTGGGAGTGCACCCTAGTGCGCGACAAGCCTGCGGAGCGGTAAACCCTGGCGTGGCCGTCGCGTACAGGGTGCGCTCCCACAGTTTCCAGTCGTATCCGGATCGCTGTCGACCGGCACACCAAAGCAGTCACAAACCTACCGCCCCTTCAACAGCACCACCACCGCCCCCGTCCCGCCCTGCATCGGCCTCGCCGACGCAAACGCCACCACATCATCGCGACGCCGCAGCATGCGATCGGTCAGCACCTTCAGCACCGGCCCGGCGGCGCGGGAGCGCAGGCCTTTGCCGTGCACGATGCGGACGCAGCGGATGCCGTTGTGTTTGGCTTCGGCGAGGAAATCGGAGATGCAGGCCTGCGCGGTGGCGGCGTTCATCTGGTGCAGGTCGATTTCGTCCTGGATGCTGTACTGGCCGCGTTTCAGTTGGCGCAGCAGCTTGGGTGAATAGCCGTCGCGCAGATAGCTCAGTTCCTCGCCCACTTCGAGCATGGACGGATCGAAGGCCATGTCGAGCAGCTCGCCCGGCACGGCGGCCTCGTCCGCTTCCAGCATGTGCGCCTGGGGCTCGGGTTTGGGCGCGGACGGGGTGGGTTCGACCGGATCGAAGGCACGCACCTGGTCGCCCAGGGCCTCCCGGAAGAGGCGGGCGTCATCGTCGGAGACCGGCGCGGGCGGGCGATGTTTCATGCCTCGAATCCTAATGCACGGGCGTCGCGTCCGTGTCGCGTCCCGGTTGAGCCGTCGACAACGAAACGGCCTGTGAAACGGGGCGCCGGCGGCAGCCCTTTCTGATGTGAAACCGCCGCCCCGGTCCGGTAGACTTCAGGCTTCACACGGCGTGCGCAGTTCCGTCCGCGCCGCCGCGACTGGCCTTGAACGGATCAACATGCGAGTTCTTGTTTCCAACGACGATGGCGTGGATGCACCGGGCATCCGCGTGCTCGCCGAACGCCTTGGCGCGGTCGGTCAGGTCACCGTAGTGGCGCCCGACCGCGATCGCTCCGGCGCCAGCAATTCCCTGACCCTGGATGCCCCCATCCGCGCCCTGCGAATGGACAACGGTTACTACCGCGTCGCTGGCACGCCCACCGACTGCGTCCATCTGGCGCTGGCCGGCATGCTCGACTACGAGCCGGACATGGTGGTGTCGGGCATCAACAACTCCGCCAACCTGGGCGACGACGTGATCTACTCCGGCACCGTTTCGGCGGCGATGGAAGGTCGTTTCCTGGGCTTGCCGGCGATTGCCGTGTCGCTGGTCACCAAGGATCACAAGGGCGAGCACTACGACTCCGCCGCCAATGCCGTGGTGTCGTTGATGCAGCAGCTGCTGGTCGATCCGCTGCCGGCGGACACCATCCTCAACGTCAACGTGCCCGACCTGCCGTGGGATCAGATCCGCGGCTTCGAAGTCACCCGTCTGGGCAAGCGTCACCGTTCCGAACCGTGCATCAAGCAGACCGATCCGCGCGGCAAGGAAATCTGGTGGATCGGCCCGTCGGGTGCCGTCGATGATGCCGGCCCGGGCACGGACTTCAATGCGGTGCATCGCGGCTATATTTCGGTCACGCCCATCCATGTCGACCTGACGCGCTTCCAGGCGCTGGAAAAGGTCAGCAGCTGGATCGGCGGCTTGAACAAGAGCGTGGCCGGCGGCAAGCCGGCTGATGAGGCAGCGTGAGGGCATGAACGTGCATCCTTTGCCGCCATCCGCACTGAAAGGCGAGGGCATGACCTCGCAGCGTGCGCGCGATCGTCTCGCCGTAAAGCTCAAGGAAGAAGGCATCCGCGATCAGCGTGTGATCGACGTGATCCGCAATACGCCACGCCACCATTTCATCGATCAGGCGCTGCATTCGCGCGCTTACGAAAACACCGCGCTGCCGATCGGCCACGGGCAGACCATCTCCCAGCCTTGGGTGGTGGCGCGCATGACCGAAGCGCTGCTGGAGCGTCCCGACGGTAAGCAGGGCGTGCCGCAGAAGGTGCTGGAGATCGGCACAGGCTCGGGTTATCAGGCCGTGGTACTGGCGCAGATCGTGCCGCAGGTGTTCACCGTCGAGCGCATCGAGGAGTTGCTGCGCCAGGCGCGCCGCCGCTTCCGCCAGCTCGGCCTCAACAACATCCGCTCGCGGCATGACGATGGCAAGCTCGGTTGGCCCGACGAGGCGCCGTTCGACGCGATCATTCTTACCGCCGCCGGCGATGCGATTCCGCACGCCGTGCTCGACCAGCTCAGCCCCACCGGCGTGCTGGTCGCTCCGGTCGGTTCGCCCAGCAACCAGACCCTGATCCGCATGCGCGGCGACGGGCAGGGCGATTTCATCCAGGAAGAACTGGCCGCCGTCAGTTTCGTGCCGCTGCTGGGCGGCATCGGCTGATGCGCTCACAAGGAAACGTTTAAGCATGCGTCTGTTCGGACCGCTTTACGCGCGTGCACTCACGTGGGCGCGCCACCCCAGGGCTGTGTATTACTTGTGCGGCCTGAGTTTCGTCGAGGCTTTCATCTTCCCGATCATGCCGGAAGTGATGCTGGCGCCGATGATGCTCGGCAAGCGCCACAAGGCGTTTTTCTACGCCAACATCAGCCTGCTGTTTTCGCTGCTGGGTTCGCTGGTGGGTTATGCGCTGGGCCATTGGGCCTTCCATGCGCTATCGCCGCTGCTCGACAGCCTGCACCTGCTGGCTCCGATCGAAAAGGGCGTGGACAACCTGCGCCTGCAGATGAACCAGCATTGGCTGGGTCTGTTGCTGGTGCTCGCGCTGGCCGCCTTGCAGCCGGTGGTGCCGATGAAGTTCGTCACCTGGGCCTCGGGCATCGTCGGCGTGCCGGTGATTCCGTTCCTGGTCTGCATGGCGGTGGGCCGTGGCAAGCGTGTGTGGCTGCTGGCCTTGTTGATCCGCATTTTTGGCGAGCGTGCCGAACGCATCCTGCACAAGCACATCGAGCGCATTGGCTGGGCGGCGCTGGTGATTCTGGCCGGCCTTTTGGTCTGGTGGCTGCTGTCGCGCTGAACGCCGGCCGGCAACGGCATGCGTCCCTCGGAGTCGTACGCATGAAAATGACGCGGCGCCTCGTTATGCTGCTCCCATGAATGGATACCTCCGGTCACTGACCCTGACCACCGTCGTCCTGCTGGCCGCTTGCGGCACCCAGCGCACCGTTGTCGTCGAACCCGCGTCCAGCGGGTCGACGTCGCGCGTCGTCGCGCCAGCCACGCGACCCATGCCGGGCGGCACCTACAAAGTTGCCAAGGGCGACACGCTCTACTCGATTGCCTTCCGCAACGGCGTGGATTTCCGCGACCTGGCGAACTGGAACCACATCGACTCGCCTTACACGATCTGGCCCGGACAGGAGTTGAAACTGTCCTCTCCAGACGGCAGACCTCCGGCGGCAGCGGCCGTGCATCCCGCACCGGTGGTGGCGACGATCAAACCCGCTCCACCCACTGCCCATGTCGTGACTCCTGCGCCGGAACCTCAGCAGGGCTTTCAACCGGCGTCTGCCTCCACCGCCAATGCCGCCGTAGTAGCGGCTGCACCGGCCGCAACGGCACCTGCCCATGCGTCGACGCTCGCACCGGCTGCCAGTACCACTCCCGTGGTTCCTGTCGCTGGTGCACCCGCTGCCACGGCGGCCAACACGCCGCCGCCCGCGCCGCCGGTACCGGCAGCGCCGGGGGCCACGCGCAGCAATGGTGGCGTGAACTGGCGCTGGCCGGCCGATGGCCAGCTCATCAAGCGCTTCCAGTCGGGCGATGCCATCCCGGGCATCGAGATCGCCGGCAAGTCAGGCGACGCGGTGCGCGCGGCAGCCGATGGCGTGGTCGTGTACAGCGGCAACGGGCTGGTGGGCTACGGCGAACTGGTCATCGTCAAGCACAACGACAGCTACCTGTCGGCCTATGGCCACAACAGCAAGCGCCTGGTGAAGGAAGGCCAGCGCGTCACGGCGGGCCAGCAGATCGCGGAAATGGGTTCGACCGGCGCATCGCGCGACGAGTTGCAGTTCCAGATCCGCAAGGACGGCAATCCGGTGGATCCGCTGGGCTATCTGCCGTCGAAGTAACGTGTGGGAGCGCACCCTGTGCGCGATGGCCTCAGGCCTTGAGGCTGGAGCAGTCGCGCACAGGGTGCGCTCCCACAATTTTCCGGCTAGGCCTAGGCGGGCAGGATGAACGCTGCCACCACGCGCCGGCTCTCACCGGCCAGCAAGTCGTAGGTACGGGCAGCGGCCGCGTTGTCCATCACTTCCACGCCGACTCCCTTGCGCAGCAGGCCAGCCATGAAGGCCTGGGCCGGGAAGACCTGGCGTTCGCCGGTACCCAGCAGCACCACTTCGGGCTTCAAGGCGAGGATGGCCTCGATATGGCCGGCGTCGAGTTCGATGGCGGCGGTCACCGGCCAGTTTTCCACCAGCTGGCCGGGCGACAGCAGGAAGCTGCTGCTGAATTCGCGATCGACCACGGTAATGCTGCGAGCGCCGACCCGGCGGATGAACAGGTAACCCTCGGGGCGGTCGAGCGACAGATCCATCGCGGTGGCCCTTAGCGGGGCAGGGCGAGCTTGGGCTCGTCCTCGTTGCGACGGAACAGCACCACGATATGGCCGATCTGCTGCACGTTCTCGGACTGCGTGCCTTCGGTCAGGAAGTCGATCTGCTGCTGGCGCTCTTCCTTGTCGCCGCCCGACAGCTTCACCTTGACCAGCTCGTGTTGGCTCAACGCGAGGTCCAGTTCCTTGCGCACGGCCTCGGTCGCGCCCTTGGCACCCAGCAGGATGACGGCGCTCAGGTCATGCGCAAGGCTGCGCAGGTAGCGGCGCTGCGAAGGGGAAAGTGCCATGCGTTCAGTCTCGGATTCACTGCGATAGGACCGGTAAGGGTATCATGCGGCCATCTCCCCCGTATCTGTGGCTCTGCCGACCTATGGCTCGCAGCAAAAGTAGTTCCCGCTGGCTGCGGGAACACTTCGATGACGTTTATGTGAAGAAAGCGCAGGCTGAAGGCCTGAGGTCGCGTGCCGTCTTCAAACTGGAAGAGCTGATCGACAAGGATCGCCTGCTCAAGCCCAATATGCGCGTGGTCGACCTGGGCGCCGCCCCGGGCGGCTGGTCGCAGCTGGTGCGCCAGCGGCTGGGCGATACCGGCCATGTGGTGGCCATGGACATCCTGCCCATGCAGGGCATCGGGGGCGTGGACTTCCTGCAGGGCGATTTCCGCGAGGAATCGGTGCTGCGCGAGCTGGAAAGCCGCCTGCAAGGCCAGCAGGTCGATCTTGTGCTGTCTGATATGGCCCCCAATATGAGTGGTGTGGCCCTGTCGGATCAGATCCGGGCAATGGACCTGGCCGAGCTGGCGCTGGATTTCAGCCGCCAGTGGCTCAAGCCCGGCGGCTCGTTTCTGATCAAATTGTTCCAGGGCACAGGTTTTGACGACTACATCCGCAGCTTGCGCGCAGACTTCACCCGCGTAACGATGCGTAAACCCAAGGCCTCCCGCGCACGTTCGCGGGAGGTGTATGCATTGGCCGTGGGGCGAAAGATCCACGGCGGGCAATCCGGCGAGAACCGTGCATGAATGAAATGGCGAAAAACCTGCTGCTCTGGCTGATCATCGCGGTGGTCCTGCTCACCGTGTTCCAGAGCTTCAACCCGCATGGCGCCTCCTCGTCGGACCTGCCTTACAGCAGCTTCGTGCAGAGCGTCGACAACGGGAACGTGGCCTCGGCCAACATCAGTGCCGACCAGCCGGCCGCCATCAGCGGCAAGCTGAAGGATGGCAGCTCGTTCCGCACCGTCGCGCCGGTCCTGGGCTGGTCCACCAACGGGGTGGTCAAGCAGATGCAGGACAAGGGCGTGGAGGTCCGCCAGGAGCCGTCCAACAACGGCTTCTCGCTGCTCGGCCTGCTGCTCAACTGGCTGCCCATCATCCTGATCGTCGGCGTGTTCATCTGGTTCATGCGCCAGATGCAGGCCGGTGCCGGTGGTCGCGGCGCCATGAGCTTCGGCCGTTCGCGCGCCAAGCTGCAGGGCGAGGATCAGATCAAGGTCAACTTCAGCGACGTCGCCGGTTGCGATGAAGCGAAGGAAGAAGTCGGCGAGCTGGTCGAGTTCCTGCGCGATCCGGGCAAGTTCCAGAAGCTGGGCGGCAAGATTCCGCGCGGCGTGCTGATGGTCGGCCCCCCGGGTACCGGCAAGACGCTGCTGGCCAAGGCCATTGCCGGCGAAGCGAAGGTGCCGTTCTTCTCGATCTCCGGCTCGGACTTCGTTGAAATGTTCGTAGGCGTCGGCGCCAGCCGCGTGCGCGACATGTTCGAGCAGGCCAAGAAGCACGCGCCGTGCATCATCTTCATCGACGAAATCGACGCCGTCGGCCGCCATCGCGGCGCCGGTCTCGGCGGCGGCCATGACGAGCGCGAGCAAACGCTCAACCAGCTGCTGGTGGAAATGGACGGTTTCGAGGGCACCGAAGGTGTCATCGTGATCGCCGCCACCAACCGTCCCGACGTGCTCGATCCGGCGCTGCTGCGCCCGGGTCGCTTCGACCGCCAGGTCGTGGTGGGCCTGCCGGACGTGAAGGGCCGTGAGCAGATCCTCAAGGTCCACATGCGTCGCGTGCCGACCGCGGCGGACGTCGATGCGATGACGATTGCCCGCGGCACGCCCGGCTTCTCCGGCGCCGATCTGGCCAACCTGGTGAACGAGGCTGCGTTGTTCGCCGCCCGCGAGAACGCCCGCGACGTGCGCATGAGCCACCTGGACAAGGCGCGCGACAAGATCCTGATGGGTGCCGAGCGCCGCTCGATGGCGATGAGCGAAGACGAGAAGAAGTTGACCGCGTATCACGAAGCCGGTCATGCCATCGTCGGTCGCCTGGTGCCCGAGCACGATCCGGTCTACAAGGTCACCATCATCCCGCGCGGTCGCGCGCTGGGCGTGACGATGTACCTGCCGGAAGGCGACAAGTACAGCATGAACCGGGTGGCGATCGAATCGCAGCTGTGCTCGCTGTACGGCGGTCGCGTGGCCGAGGCGTTGATCTTCGGCGAAGACAAGGTGACCACCGGCGCATCCAACGATATCGAGCGCGCCACCAAGATGGCTCGCAACATGGCCACCAAGTGGGGCCTGTCCGATGTGCTCGGTCCGGTGACCTACGGCGAGGACGAGGACGAAGTGTTCCTGGGCCGCGCGGTGACGCAGCACAAGAACGTCTCCAATGAAACCGCGAGCAAGATCGACGAGGAAGTGCGTGCCATCCTCGACCGCAACTACGCCCGCACCAAACAGCTGCTGACCGACAACATCGACAAGCTGCACGTGATGGCCGATGCGCTGCTGCAGTACGAGACCATCGATGCGCGTCAGATCGACGACATCATGGCCGGCCGCGTGCCGGGTCCGCCGGCGGACTGGTCGAAGAACTCCAGCACCGGTTCCACGCCGCCGCCTCCGCCGCCGCGTGGCGACACGGGCGCCAAGGTGGGCGATCCGGCCACGCAGAGCCGTATCGCGGATCGCTGATCGCGGTTTGCATGCTTCGAAGAAAGGCGGCCCTGGGGCCGCCTTTTTTTGTGGGCTAACCGGGCATGTAGACGAGCGCAGCAGGTACGCGTCATTCAGCGCGATGGGTGTCTCAACGAGGCGGGTTCAGCGCGTTCCTTTGTGGGAACGCACTCGTGCGCGACGCAGCGTTGGGATGTATCGCTCCGTCGGCTTGTCGCGCACAAGTGCGCTCCCACAAAGTTATGTGTGTTTTTTGCCTGCAAGGTGTAGCCGAAAGAGCGGCAGAAGGCTAAAATAAGCGGCTCGAGTGAAGTGCACTCATCGCCGAACGTGAAGATTTCCACACGGCAATGAAAAAAAACTGAAAAAAAGAGTTGACGCACTGCCCTCGAATCTGAATAATTCCGCTTCTCGCTTCGGCGCTTTCCACTTCGGTGGTTAAGCGACAAGGCAAAGGTTAAAAACGCGCCCGTAGCTCAGTTGGATAGAGTACCAGGCTACGAACTTGGTGGTCGGGAGTTCGAATCTCTCCGGGCGCGCCATTTGACAGCAAGGTGTGATGTTCGCATCACGGTTTGCACCGCAAGGCAGTGAATCGCCAAACGGGCCGGACATAACGTTGGAAGTTCGGCGTGCTTTGATACGGATTGACTAGGCTAGGCGTCACCCGTAGCATTTCAAAGCTTCAGCCCGAACAGGTTGAAGGTTTCGAAATCGGGGTATAGCTCAGCCTGGTAGAGCGCCAGCTTTGGGAGCTGGATGTCGGGGGTTCGAATCCCTCTGCCCCGACCATGCAGATGCTATTGCACCATGTGCACAAGCGCCTGTAGCTCAACCGGATAGAGCATCGGCCTTCTAAGCCGACGGTTGCAGGTTCGATTCCTGTCGGGCGCGCCAGTTCAAGTTTTGCGGTGGATGTAGCTCAGCTGGTTAGAGCATCGGATTGTGATTCCGAGGGTCGTGGGTTCGAGTCCCATCTTCCACCCCAGTTGACCAGTAAGTACAAACAGTTTCAGGGCCGTTAGCTCAGTTGGTAGAGCAGTTGACTCTTAATCAATTGGTCGAAAGTTCGAATCTTTCACGGCCCACCAATAAAAACAAAGGCTTAGCTTCGGCTAAGCCTTTGCCGTTTTAGGGCTGGGTCGCACCTGAGTCGCTAGCCGCGAGTACGGTACTGCACCCGGCCCGACGTGTACACGTCGAACTTCATGGCGACCTTGACCGCCTGGCGCGCGTCAGCACCCATGGCCATGGCACCCAGTGCGAAGTCGCTGCCGCTGCCAATTGCCCAGTGCCGGCGCGGCAACTTCATCGGTGATGCACTGCCCGAGAACCAGATGGCCGGGCCACGGGGCGGCACGATCACCAGATCCGATTCGCTTAAGGACGTGGGCTGCTGGTCCGGGTCCATGCCGTTCTCGATCCAGCGGAACCATGGCGCGAGCTCCGGCAACGAGCCGGCGCCGGCCGCCGCAAACCCTTGAGCGTTACTGACCAACTTCACCGATGTGCCGCGGCAGTTGCCCACCGTCACCTGGGAGTCACAGGCCAGGGTCTTGCCGTCCCATGCCACGGTGGTCATGCGCGTGTCTCCACGGTCTGCTTGCGTTCCCAATCGAGCAACGCCTCGATCGGATAAAGGACTCGGCTTCCGAACTTTCGAAACGGTGGACCCTTCCGTTTGTTCCGCCAGTGCGCCAACGTCTCGGCGGACCTCAGGCGCAGGCGATCGCGCACTTCTTCGGGTGTGAGGTATTCGGGCGCGGTCATGTGTCGTCTCCGAACAGTTCCGGGTCACCGATGAACGTGGCCATCAAGGCGCGCGCGTCGGCAAGGGGCGGCATGTTGTAGTGGTAGGTGGCGTCACCTTCGGCGGCTTTGCCACTCTTCTCCTTGGTCCAGCCGGGCACGGCCGCAGCCATCGCGCGGTTGAATTGTGTGGCCGTCAAACCCCACGAACGCACACCGCGACTTTGGTTGTGGCGCTTGAGCGCATCCTGCAAACGGTTGGTGGGAATGCGTGAGGGCCATTCCCCGGCGAAATCGCCACCAAGGATCTGGCCTTCCTGCAGGCAATCCATCCACCACTGATGAATGGGCGACAGGCTTTCCACCTTCTGCTGGGCCAGGCCTCGGGTCTTGGGTGCGTCGTTGACATCGATCGCGGAGATGTCGAAGTTCAGGAGATAGTCCAGCAGCAGGCCATAGCCTTCACCGCCGTTGGCTTCCATACCCAGACGCATCTCTTCGAAGAAGCCGCGGCGCTGCATGTCGTCTTCGCCCACGTCGAATACCGCATACCGGCGTTCGTCCTGGGACGCCGGCACCAGCCAGTCCTCGTTGCCGATGATCACCACACGCGTCAGGTTGTCCACCTGATAGGGCTCCATGCCCTTGCGCTCGATCATGTGCTTGGCGCCAGTGATGATGCCCTTGAGCTTGCCCTCGACCTTCTTGCCACCGGCCCAACTGGCCTCATCCAACGCCAACAGCAGGCACGCTTCCAGATGGCTGTTGAAGTTGCCCACCAGGTAACGGTCGTCGTCGGCCACCACCATGTTGCGGGAGAACAAGGCGCCCACACGTTCAACCACGGCGTTCTTGCCGGTGCCCTTCTTGCCCTTGAGCACGAGTGCGACCAGGGGTTTCTCGTATGGCCGCTGGACCAGGTGTGCCATGTAGCCGATGAACCACTGGGCCAGATCGGCATCGCCGCGCGCGATGTTCCGATGCACGTGATCGATCCACGCCTGCACGGCTTTGCCGGCGCGCGGACTCGGGCCGTTGGGTTGGGGCTTGTACTGGTAGTCGAAGCCACGCCACAGGTTGTACCAGCGGCGATCCACGGACTTGCCGGGCGCGAATACCAATCCGTCGTAGGTGCGCCGGCGCGGGTTGGCCATCCACACCTGGGTGAGCTTCTCCGTCTTCTTGCCGACGGTGATCTCTCGGGAGGCGTAGTACGTGTGGAACGTGCCTTCCTTGATATGCTCGACGATGGGGTTGCCCTTGAAGTCCGTGGTCTCGCGGAGCATGTGATGGCCGCCGCCAGTGAGCACGAGCGCCCATTCTTGATTGAGCTCGTCATACGGGTGCAGCTTGCCGGTGCCGTCCGCGGTTGGCGTCGAGTCTGGTACAGGTTCGAACGCAGCCTCCGGTGCGTCAGCACCGGGTTGGCTGGTCATGTACTTGGCGGCGTGCGCGATCTTCTGCTGCAGGCGATCAGGCGCCCAGCCACAGCCAAACTCCCAGATCTCCGAGAGCATCAGGTCAAGCGTCTGCTCCTTGGTCGCGCCCAGCGCCAGGCACTGCGCGGCCACGCGGTACGCGCACTGGTCGCCGCCTGCGCCCTTGACCGAACGTTCGGCCGTGGTCAGGTACTCGGCCGCACGCTTGTACGCACGAGCCGAATCGATGCCCGCTTTCGGCTCACGGCTGGCGCTGCGGGCGCGCGGCGCGCCGCACGCATCGATCAACCATTGCGGTGCCGGCTCTGGCGCAGCCGGGCGATCGACGAAGTATTCGCCCGCCTCGACCACAGAGCCCGGCGCCACGATGTAGCCACCGTGACTGCGGATATCTAGCCCGTCGCCCAGGACATCCACGCCCTGCTTAACAGGTACAGGAACGCGGTAAACAATATGGCGCCCCTTGGTGGGGGTGGCATTCTCAAGCGTCGGGAGAAAATCTTTCCCCTCCAACTCCAAAGCAAGGAGACTTCGAAACCCATCTTTCTTGCCCTCCCCATGGTTGGGTGAGTCGACGTCGACCACGAGCAGGGCTTCACCGTCCCCGAACTTGGACGTGGCGATGCCCCAGTTGGCATGCGGATATTTGCGCGCCCAGCGTTCGATACGCGCGGTATCGCGCGTGGCTTGGCCGGTGTAGTTGCTGATCTGCGGCAACTTCCCGCGGGCCTGCAACGGGAAGACGTGGAAGCCCTGGGCCGCCAGCGACAGTGCGTCAGCGACACTCATTTCTGATTGCCTCGTGCGGCGAGGCAAACGAGGATGGCGCCGACGAGTTGCGAGAGCCACACCAGACACAGCCATAACATCGGGTTGTAAATCATGCGTTGCCCCACTGTTTCGCCATGGCAGCAGCGATGCCTTCGAACGTGCGGCTGCGTTCCTTCCAGCGATTGGGACCGGGCGGCATCTTGTGGACACGCGCTTCGCGTCCCTCAACCACGTTGGTAGGCGTCAGCTTCGGCAGGTTCTTCAGCCACAAACAGGTGGCCTTGGTCTCGCCGTGGCCGTACTGCCACGGCTGGATCACCTGGTCGGGTTTGCGGACGCGACTGGAAATAACCGAGATGGGATTCTCCAACGCGATGCGCGAGACCGGCGCGTCAAGCAGACGCCGCACAAAGTCCAGCGCCTCATCCTGGACGCCGCTCGCTTTCTTGGCAGCGAAGTGGCGGGCGCCGCTGACGGCCAGATGCGTACACGGAGGGTGCGCGATCATCAGATCCCATCCTTGGTCGATGACACCGAAGACATCGCCTTGGTGATGCGGGCCTTCCACTTCGGTCGGCAACAGGTCGCACGACATGGCGTCGTGTCCGAGAGCGAGGAAGGCGTCGCGAACCCGGCCGCTGTATTCACAGGCGACGAGGACACGCATCACTCGCGCTCCGCGGCGGCAAGCTTGCGCTCTTCCTTCTCCCAGTCGTCGCAGCACGCCTTGTTGCACCAGCGCAGGCCGTCAACCAACGGCGCGCCGCAGTTGTGGCATTCGCCAATCGGCAGCGGACCCGTCGGTTTCCGAAAGCTCAACGCTGCGGTGATCATGCTTTCCGTCTCGGCCGCGGCGCGGTCCAGCGGGTCAGCGATACGGTCGTTATCAGGAATGCTCATGGTCTTCCCCTACGAAATGTGGAACCCCTTACGGGGGTGAGTCGGTGGATTCCCGGCCGGGAGAGGGTCACGTCGGTCGCGTTGCCGCGCCTCGATCGCCGCCACAACGTGGCAAAAGCCGTGTCCACTGGTTCCGTTCACACACGGTTTCCTGGTGCTAGGCCTGCTCAATCTTTTCTGTACCGCTGGCCCTGCCAGCCTGTGGCGGCAACCGGAAGTCCTGTTGCCCAGTGAGGTACATTTGACATCACTGTTGCGATTTCGTCAACACTTATTTCGTGAAGATTGCACTCGCAAACGATTTCGTCATGCACGTGCATCACTACCGGTGCGCCGAGGGTTTCGACCGCCCGCATGCCGGCCACCAGGATGTCGCGCGCCACGGCCTGGGTGACGTTCTCGGCCAGGGATCCGCCGTAGGTATCGCAGCGTTCCCACTTGCGCGTGACGCCGTTGACAGCCATGTACGTGAGTGCCGGCACAACCGCGCCCCGGGGCGTCTCTTTATTGCGGATCTGGGGATACGGGTAGCAGAGCACGCGCTTGGACGGCAGCTGACACCATAGGAAGGATCCGGCCACCTTGAAGGCGATGTCGCGCACCTTCTGGACACCGCCCTCCTGCACCGCGCGGATGGCTGCAGCTTCCAGGTCGCGCCAGAACTTAACCACCTGGGGATGCGCGCCGCGCCAGGCGACCTTCAGTTCGTCTGCCCGCTCGTCGGATACAACCACGCCGTAGCCGCGGGCCATCTTCTGGAACGCGCCCACGCCGCCACCGTAGCCGAGGGCCAGCTCCATGACCTTGCCCACCTGGCGGAACGGCTTGGCCGCCTCAAGACTGCAGCGGAAGCCCTTGGCGTAAGCCAGAAGGTATAGGTCCGCACCCGTGCCGGCGTCGTAGTCGCGGAAGGCTTGAAGCTTCCACTCTTCGCCGGCCAACCACGCGAGCACGCGGCCTTCGATGTTGGAGTAGTCACAACAGACCAGTTCCTTGCCCGGCCCAGCCACGATCATGCCGCGCATGCAGTCGGCCGTCAGCGGCATTGGGTCACCGTAGAACACGCGCAAGTATTCGGGTTGCCCGAAGTGCGCGATCACGTCCTCGATGTCGTCCTGATCGTGCAGGAGGGTAGGGCGGGGGAAGTTGTGCGGCTGTGGCCCGCGCCCGGCCCACCGGCCCGTGGCCGCGCCGTGGTACTGGAACAAGCCACGCATGCGGCCATCGGGTCCGGCGCGGTCACGCATCGCCACCAGCTTGGCCGTGGACGACTTGGCCGCCTCTTGGCGGAGCATCAAAGCTGTTCGGCATTCATCTACTAAATCGTCTCGATTTAGTAGTTCGCTGACATCAGCCTTGGCAATACCAGGGGTGTCCACGCCCTTGTACCGTAACCACGCCGTGAGCTGGCGCACGTCTGTGCAGCCGGCCACTACGTTGCCCGTGGTCTTACGCATGGCCTCGTCGAGCCGAATCTTCTCGGCGGTAACCAGATCGATGGCTGCATCGATTGATGCGCGATCGACCTGGATGCCACGCGCGTTGATGGTCTGGTCGAGGTGCCAGAGGGATTGTTCGTCGGCCGAGAGTTCGACCATGCGCTTGTGCAGCGCGCGCTCGACCTCGACGTCCTGCTTGCAGTAGTCGTAGAGGGTTTGGAGCTTGACCGGATCATCCCACCAGACGTGCTCGATGTAGCCTGTAGCACCGTCGTGTTCGGGCAGGTGTTGGACGACCTTGCGCGGCTTAGCCAACTGCATCATCACGCGCGAGCCCTTGGCGTCCTTGCGTTGCTCAATACCGAGTGCGGCCGCCGCGCCATCCAGGCTACCGGGCAAGCCCATGGCGTAGGCCATGGCCATGGTGCAGCGGACCTGCTTGGGATCGAGCCTCGGCCAACAGTCCGGCATGACCGCGTTCCATATCGCCAGTTCGAACGCCGCGTTGTGCGCGTACACCAAGCCGCCGCTCTGGATATACTTGATGATTAGGACTCGGCTGGCGGTCATCCGCTCCAAACTGGGCTCACTCTCGCCCACTATCGTCACCGGACCGTCGCCAAAGGCGTAGGCCATACACCAGATGGCCGTCGACGGATCACACGCGTAGTTGTCCAAGCCGACGACTTTCAAGTCTGCGGCGCTGCGCGTTTCGAAGTCGATGTGCAGGGGTTCCATCACATCTCCAAGTAAAAAGGCGCCCCGAAGGGCGCCAGGGGAATCAATCGAACACGCCGCCACCGGACTTGCCACTTTCGCCACCGCCGTCGCTGACGGCTTCGAAAACATCAGACGCATTGCGCGTCGCACTACCAAATGACTCACCATCACGCAGCTTTTGCACGTGATTGAGGTACAGGGCTACACCGGTGTTGCCCTTGTGGTCGTACGCGGACGCGTTGACCTGGGCACGGGCGTAGCAGCCGCCGTAGAAATCGGCGTCGTCGATGATGTCTTCGTTCTTGGCGTCGACCAGGCCCGGCTTCTTGGTCGACTTCATGTTGATGAAGATCGCGCCGGCTTCGTAACCATCCGGCAAGTATTCGTTGTCGTCGTCATCGGTCTTGGCACGTTCGGCCTGATCACGGAACGGGCTGCGCAGGTTCTTCGGCCACTTCTTTTGGTCCGTGCCCCACTTCTTCTCGGCAGCGGCCTTCACCGCAGCCTTGAGCTTGGCCAGGTCCGCGCCCTTGGTGAACAGCGCGGTCAAGCTGTACTCGTCACGCCCGTTCAGGTCGTTGCGCTCGGGGCGGAACACCTTGGGGTAGGAGACGCGGAACTCGGGGGTGATCACTTGGGTATCGGTCATATCGGTTTGCTCGCTTTTTGGCGTTGAGAAAATCTCATCACTCGGCACGTGCGAAAACGGCCTGAGCACTGAGGTTGATCGCAGGGCGCTTGTCGCCTTCGTGGACGAGGGCGTGGCCACTGGATTCCTTGACGGTGAACTTGGCCAAGTTGGCGGCACGTTCCTTGTCGTTTTTGCCGGGCACCAGCTTTCGCACCTGGGCCGGGGACTTCAGTTCGGGCTCTTCGAAGAGATCCTTGCCGCTTAAGTCGAACTCTGCGATCAATGCACGTGCGGAGATGTCCGGCTTCCACTTCTCACGCCCCAACTTCTCCACCAGCTTGTACCCTGGGGGCGTGCGGCCGGCTTCCGCTTCGTCGTACGCGAACTCACGCACGGCCTTGATCTGGGCTTCCAGGATCGGCAGACGGTCCAGCCATTTCTTAAGCTCAGCCGGGTCATAGCCGATGGCGATCGGCACCGCGGCGAACACGGACTTGGCCAACTCCTGCGGCAACTTCTCCTGCACCGGGCACTTGCCTGGCACGCCTGCGGCCGGACAGTAACGGCACCAGTCACCGGCACGTACCGCGGCGTTGGGCTTTTCCGTCTCGCGCACGGACGCCACCAGGTAACCGGCGAAGTCGAGCGCGTCCATCGCGTCGATTTCCGTGGTGCGGTGCGGGCCATCACTGTGTGGACAGCGGGGCTGAAAGATGTGCTGGCCAATGGTCTGCGCCGGGTACTTCAGCGTGACCATGGCGCCCAACGCGTAGTACTGCAGCTGCGGATTGCCGTGGACTTCAACCGCGTGACCGGCGCCGTACTTCAGATCGATCACATCCAAGTGCTTGCGCTTGGGATGCCACAGCACACAGTCCGACGTGCCGAACAGGGAAGGGTGCAGATCCTTCAAGTGGAACTTATGCTCCACGTGCCGGACCGTGTCCTTGTCGCACAAATCATCGACCGTCACCTTGTATTCGGTGACGAACTCGATCATTTCTTTAGTGACTTCGACGGAGTGACCGTCCTGCACGACGACCACACCAAGCCATTGCTTGTATGGCTTGCCCAACAGGGCCAGTTCGCCAAGCATGTGCGCGACCGTACCTTCAGCCGCCGCGTATCCGGCCTTGGACTCAAGCCCCGCCGATAACTGCACGGAGCCGGGGCAGTGATCCTTTTCCCAACGTGACATGCCGCTGGCGCCGACACGGGAGTGGGCCGGGAGGGTCATACCCGGCCCCGGGCTGCGAACCCCAGCAAGCACATCGCGCCTGCGGCAACGAAGTGGCCAGTTAGGTAGCACGCTGTAGCGGCGCCGATGAATGCGATAACGGCCAAGCCTTCGCCGATCGAAGAGTTAGACATTGGCCACCTCCATCGCCGCCCCGTCGACACGCTCCATGTGGAAGCCCTTGCGGGGCATCGGTGCCCAGGGGGCATGCGTCGTGCCGAGCCACACCTTGAACTTCTTGGCCATGCTGTTGACAACGTCGGCCTTCATTTCGGTGACCTTGTCGTGAAGCAACTTGCGCTGGGTTAGATCTAGAACGCATGCGGCAAGTGCCTGCGTGTTGGCGATCTGTTTCTCGATGCGCTGTTCGCGCTTGCCGTAGAACGGTGCGACGGTTCGCTTTTTCATTTCGACTCCGGTTGATATTTACTCAACACTGCACGCACGTCTGTGCCCAGGTACTTCAGGATCTTCAAGGCCGTGGCTTGCGCGATAGGCTTGGAATTGCGCATGCGTTCGGAGGTGCTGTTACCCAAACCCATCAGTTCGTACGTGATGTACAAGGCTTGGCCTTTGGCCTTGGCGTGGTCCTTGGTGGCCATGTACAGGCACCACGCAGTGATGCCACTGACCATGTCCCGCGGGGGCGCCTCTTTACGGGGCCGATACGCCGCCTTCGGCGCTAGCTTGCGCTTGGCGGCCGAGCGGATATCAATTTCCCACCAGCGGGCCATTACGCCGCCTTGCACGCGGCGATGAACGCCACGTAGTCGTCGGCCTTCACTTCGGACACGCGGTTCGCGCCGAACTGGCCGAGCAGTTCAAGGGGCTTGGCCATGTCCGCCGTGCCGTACTTGGCCTGGACTTCCTTGAGCGCGTTACGCGCGTCGTCGATCGAGAGGGTCTGCTGCGCCGAGTGAACGACGGGCTCGCTGACCGGCTGTTCTTCTAGCGCCGGAGCTACTGCCGCCGAACCGGATTCTGCAACCGGCGCAGCAGATTCTTGGGCGGCCTTCGGTGGACGACCGCGCTTGCGCGGCGTTTGCTCGATTGCCGGAGAATTTTTCTCGGGATTTTCGATAATGGTCGACGGGCTCGGGCCCGCGAACACTTGGTCTTCCGCCTGCGCGACAGCAGCAGGATCAGCGGTATGTTTCAGCGCGGCCAGAATGCGCTCGGCTTCGTCGATCGACGAGACTTGGATGGTCAGTGTAAACATGCAAAAGCTCCTTTCACTCGTTGTGGCCGCGATGTTGATATTGTCTCAACACCGAACGACATATGTCAATCGAAAACTTTCGCTAATTCGCGGCCCTTTAGCGCCAGCGCTTTCGTGATGTCTGCGTCGACGCTGCGGTTGCAGCCGAAGTAGCGCACCGTCACCGTGCAGTCCTGGCCGATGCGGTGAGCACGGTCAATAAACTGCTTGTTTTCTGCAGGTACCCATGAGGGTTCCAACAGGTCCACCCTGTAGGCCGCGGTTGCATTGAAACCGATGCCCACCTTCACCTGGCAGATCAACACGCGGCACGCGCGGTTGGTCTTGAACTTGTCCAGCAGGTGCTGGCGCTTATCCGCAGGCGTGCCGCCAAACAGCGTGACCGCGCCAAACTCACGGAGCCCTGTACGCAATGCCTCGATGACATCGGTATGCCACGCGCCTATTAACAGCTTGTCGAATCGCCGCGCTTTCAATTCGGGTTTCACCACGTCGAGGTAGCCGGGTACTTTCGAGAGACCGATGTACCGGCGCAGTGTGCCGACGGACGTGGCGACACTACGAAGATATTCCAGTGTGTTATCACCGACTGCGACAGCATCCTTTAACTGCGCGTTTTGTTTCTGCAAATCCTCGTGCAAGTACGGGTCGAATTCCTTCAACGTGCCGAAGTACGCGCGTGCATCGACGGCCGTGGGTTCCACGGTGTGATGTTCGAATTCAATGGGCGGCAACTTGGGCAACACGTCGGCTTTCTTCCTGCGCAACATGAAAGGTTTCAGTAAGGCGCGAAGGCGTTGTGCATTCTTCGTGCCAGTGATTCGAAACCCGTAATCCGATTTAAATCCCGTGCAAAACTCATCCACAAAATCGTAGTAGTTCTTTGGATATAGACCTGCACTGTGTAAATGAGTCCATAGCTCATCCACGAAGTTGGGAGCGGGTGTTCCCGACAGTCGCCACACGTGCTTCGCGGATGTCATCAACCCGGTCACGCCATCACTCTTGCGGCCATAGATGGCCTTGGTTCGCGAGGCCGTTCGCGCCTTCAACATGTGCGACTCATCGAGGATGAGAACATCCCAACGTCTCGCCATGAGAGACGCGCGCAGCTTCTTGTTGGCCAACAGGTCGTAAGAACACACCGTCACCCCTGTGGCGCCTGGTGACGTTTTTCCGTCGAAAACGGCGGTTTCTTGACGGTCGAAAGGTGAAAATTTTTTGAATTCGTTCAGCCAGTTAACGCGAACACTCGCCGGGACGAGGACCAGGATGTTCAAAGCGCCAACTAAATCACACGCCCTGACCGCCTGGCCTGACTTGCCCACACCCGGCTCGTCCGCAAGGAACGCCTGAGTCCGTTCCGCAAGAAACTGCGAACCTTCCAACTGCCAATCAAGTGGCAGTGCAAGCTCAGTCACGCAGTTCCGCCAGATCGGATTCCAGCCCCTCTATCTCCGCTTCCAGGCGTTCGTTCTGGGTCATGTAGCCCTCAACCAACGCCACCCAATCGTTGTGCTCCATCTCCTTGTACTGGCGGCGGAGGTACTTACTGCGCGCCCGTTGGAACGCGAACAGGTTGAACTCTTCCATCACGCTCACGTCGCGTCCTCCACGTCCCAGAACTCACGGACCATCTGGCTTTCGACGAAGCCAACTGCGATTACTGCGGCCACACACGCACCGGCACACACCCACAGGTGAGCAAAGCTCAACACGATGGTCGTGACGATGAAGACCAGTTCGGCCAGAGACAACACCAGGAGCACGAAACACAGCCAGAGGATGTTGGGCATTTTCATACGCTAATCCCTCAGTGTGAGGTGCGTGAGCCCAGCCGCGTCGAGATCCTCACGTGTCGCAACGCGTCGATGTTCTTTGGTCGTCTTGCAGCCCCGGGGCAGGGGAACACCTTCGTCACGTTCAATCTCTTCCTGGGCCAACGCCAGCGCGCGCCACGCGGCCTTGACGGAGTGGCGTACACCATCTGTGTCGAACTTGCCGCGATCGACCAGGTGCTTGATCACCTTGTTGGCGTGGTCCGTGGACTTATCGCGGTTGTGGTGCATCGGCTGGCCGGGGTTGTGCTGGTCGTTACCCACCTTGGATAGTCGCGACACTTCTGCTAAGGCGTTCGGGAAGTAGTCCAACAGGCCGTCCGCCATCGGGTACTGCTCACGCGACGCGGCGTCCGTGGGCAGGGACATGATCGTGCTAGGGCGCAAACTTTCCATAGACTTTGGCCTTCTTTGACGGACGAAGCGTGGTGGAGACGCGCCAGCCGTCACCGTCTTCAACGATGGCGACTTGGCGGTGGTTGCGTAGCAGCCACTCCACGTGGTTCAAAACCTGATCCATGTGATCCAGCTTCAGGCTCTGCTGAGGGAACTTGGAGGGTTCGCGATTTGGTTTGGCATCGCTCATGAATCTGCGGTTCCTCCCAACACAAAGCCCGTCGCCACCGCGAAGAGCGTGAAGAAATACAACATCACCGCCTCGAAGCCGCGATGCCATTCGAATCCGCCCAGCCATGCGCCAAAGAGCACAAGGGCAACCCCGAGAATGGGGCCAACAATCATCCCTTTAATTTTCATGCCGCCCTCGCGAGAGTGAAACGCTGGACCGCGTTGCGGTACTTACGGCGCAGGAACCGGTCAAGGCCCACGCCTTCGTACTTGCGGCACAGGTAATCCAGAGTGAGAGGCATCGCGCAGAACTGGCCGTCGCGCACCTCGTTAAGCACAAGCACACCGCGCCAGTGGTTGTTGGCCATGCCCTTGTAGTCTTCGTCGTGCAGGTAGGCGGAGCCAGCAACGATGCCTTGCTTGATCTTGCCTGTGGCGTATTGCTTGGACCCGACGTCATACCCTTGGACGTGGCCCTGCACAAACGGTTCGCCTACGTGGTTCAACTTGTTGTTGGCGGTTCCACCAATGGCGCGGCCGGTGTTGACGGCGCTGAAGTAGTGGGCGTACACCACACCATCGACAGTGATCTGACCAGGCGCGCCACAGAAGTAGGGAACGACTTCCCACCCGAGGCGTTCTCGATTGAGAAGGTGATAACCCAACGTGCCAGCCAAGCGCGGATCTTCGTTGATGGCGCGGACGAGGCGGTTTTCATGATTGCCTTCCAGGATGATCTTGCGGCCCTTGAAGCGGCCCATCGAACGGGTCAACAGAGCCATGGCTTCGTTGCCGGAGGCGATATCATCCTCGACGCGCGCACCCTCTGAGGCCAGGGAGCCCTTGGCGTCGTAACGGGAGAGGGAAGGGAAGTCCCAGTGGTCCCCCAGGTGGACGACCACGTCGGGCTTGTAGTCGCGAATAGCGGCGCCGATCCACGCCATATGGTCAATCGGCACACCTTTCTTGACCTGAGTATCGGGTATCACGAAGTGGCGCTTAGGGAGCGTCATAGATCGCGTTTCCGTTTGTGGCCCATGTGATGACATTTTACTCCTCAGTTGAGGAAAGCTCAACAGATTTGACACGAGAAGAGAGTTCTTCGCGCACCTCTGCCAGCATCACTTGATCCTTATTGATTCGTAGAACCAGGGACTGCTCCAGTAGTTTGAGATCCGCGCAGGGAATGTCGGACGGATTAATGCCAGTGCAGATAGTCATAACAGTTCCTCTATTCGCTGGGCACGTAGAATTCCACAGCTTGCTGAAAGCGTTCGGGGCTGGCATGTTTGGGAGGTCCGCTGCTAGTTTGCCTGCGGGTGAATTTCCCAATAATTCACGGAGTGAACGGTATGCCTTACGCTAAACCTCGTCATATTGAAGATGTGAACCAGTGCTATTTCTATCACACGATGGATCTGCCAGAGATCGGCACCGTGGCCGGCAATTGGGATCTTCGGGCAAGCCTTCCAGCCTATCTGGGTGGCTTCCAGTTTTCCGATAAGCGCGCCTTAGACATCGGTTGCGCTAGCGGCATCCTGTCGTTCTACATGGAGTCCCAAGGGGCTGAAGTAGTGTCGTACGACCTGGACAAGTCAGGCGACTGGGACATGGTTCCGTTCGCTAAGTGGGAGCACTACGAGCACATCGCCCACGAGCGCAAATCAATCATCGACCGTCTAAACAACGCCTATTGGCTCGCTCATCGCCTAAATAAGTCGAAAGCGAAAGTCGTATACGGCGATGTCTATTCTATTCCTTCAGACATTGGCCCGGTGGACGTATCTGTCTTCGGGTCGAATCTGCTGCACTTCCGAGACCCGTTCCTTGCCCTGCAAAATGGACTGCGCCTGACTCGCGAGACTGTCATTGTGACGGATGTTCTGCGCTCTCCAAGAAATGCCATCTGGCCGGTGATCCATGGCGCGCCAGAGGGCATCCCAGCGCTTGATTTCTTGCCAGACGCTAGGACTGTCGAACCCAAGGACACTTGGTGGGACATCACTCCGCAGTGGGTCATACGCGCTGTCGGCGTGCTTGGGTTCGAAGATGTCCAAGTTACCTACCATGCTCATCCGTACGATGGTGTCATGAACCAACTATTTACGGTCGTCGCCAAGCGTACGCATGGGAGGGCGGTTGGTGAGATGGAAAAGGCGGCGTGATCTATGGCGCCTTCGCGGCGCCATCGGCACGGTTGAAAGCAACACGCATGTTCGCCAACCATTGTTCGGCCCATTCAGTGGCGATAGCCGAGAACTGATTCGTGGCCGGCGTGTCGCCTTCACGAATGCTCGCGAAGAACACTTCAATGGGACGACTGCTGTCGTGTTCCAACTCGCTATATTCAACGCCGCGAACATTGGCGATCGTGCCAACAAGACAGGCACATGCGCCTTGATAGGTTGAACCATCCACCCCGCCGTTCTTAAGTGCGTCTATCAATGCGGGGACTTCGGCGGGCGCCCAGGCAAGCACATCGTAAAAGTCGGCACGCACCGAACGCAGGTTGGCGCCGGACAGGTTGGCGCCGGACAGGGTGGCGCCGTACAGGTTGGCGCCGGACAGGTTGGCGCGGGACAGGTTGGCGCCGTACAGGTCGGCGCCGTACAGGTTGGCGCGGGACAGGTTGGCGCCGGACAGGTCGGCGCGGGACAGGGTGGCGCCGTACAGGTTGGCGCCGTACAGGTTGGCCTTTGCTTCGATCGCCTTCTTCACTGCAAAGCCCAGTTGCAATGCGTACTCCGCGCCGGCCAACTCAGCCGTGAGTTCGCAAGAGAAAATGACGTTGCCAGACCAACGGTGCTTGATGTCGAATTTCATGTGGTGCTCCGAATAGAAATTGAATTGGGTTTCTTATGGACAAACCACCAAGCCATCAGCGCAGCTTCCGCACGGCCGTCATCTTTCACACGCGCGAACAAGTCCGCGTATTCGGGGAATAATTCGATGGCTTTCGCACGCGATGCGTTCTTGCGTTCTTTTCGATCCTGACCAGGAACAGCGTTCAAGCCCACGCCAAATTTCCACTGTTGCGGCGTCACTAAATGCAACGTAGCGCCGGCAGCGATGACCGCCATATCTGTTGCCCCGCAGGTTCGGCCAAAACTGAAAATGCTCGTTCGACCTTGGTTGGGCATGTTGTGCACGCTCTCGATAACCACATCACGAGATATATGCGTCAACACCAGCATGAGACCCCAAAGCTTTTCCAGATCGAGCACTGTCTTCTTATTCGTTTCGATGATTGGCATGTCGTAGACCGCCAGCTTGTTCCCGTCGTACGCAGCGACAGCACCGTACAAGCCCGGATCAATCGCTAGGATTGGCTTCATTCGTACGCCTCGGCTTCTTCGCGTGTGATGAAGAAATGGATACCCGGTGCGCATTCGATCTGCCAGTTCTCCTCGAAACGGTCAGGCGTAACGCGCTGGCCGGCGACGTATTTCGTCTTGTGATCGTGCTTAGAGATGCCAACCTCGGCGCCGAAGACTTCCAGGACGTCCACAAACTCAGCGC
Source organism: Dyella kyungheensis (assembly GCF_049913195.1). Taxonomy (GTDB): domain Bacteria; phylum Pseudomonadota; class Gammaproteobacteria; order Xanthomonadales; family Rhodanobacteraceae; genus Dyella; species Dyella kyungheensis. The sequence continues at coordinate 2,013,284 of NZ_CP183983.1, forward strand.
GGCACTTACGGCCAAACGCATGGCAACGTTTTGCCTCTTCAGGAATTCGCAATTTGGCGATGACGCCCTTTTGCAGCTTCTTCCAGCCAATCAGCGCGCCGTCAGACAAGATACGCGTGCGAGCAATGGCAACCGCCGCATCCTTCGCGTCCGTTAGGTTGGCGCCGTACAGGTCGGCGTCGGACAGGGTGGCGCCGGACAGGTTGGCGCCGGACAGGTTGGCGCCGTACAGGTCGGCGTCGGACAGGGTGGCGCCGGACAGGTTGGCGCCGGACAGGGTGGCGCGGGACAGGGTGGCGTCGGACAGGGTGGCGCCGGACAGGTTGGCGCCGGACAGGGTGGCGCGGGACAGGTTGGCGTCGGACAGGTTGGCGCCGGACAGGGTGGCGCCGGACAGGTTGGCGCCGTACAGGGTGGCGCCGTACAGGTTGGCGCCGGACAGGGTGGCGCGGGACAGGTTGGCGCCGGACAGGGTGGCGCCGTACAGGTTGGCGCCGGACAGGGTGGCGCGGGACAGGGTGGCGCCGTACAGGTCGGCGCCGTACAGGTTGGCGCGGGACAGGTTGGCGCCGGACAGGTCGGCGCGGGACAGGGTGGCGCCGTACAGGTTGGCGCGGGACAGGTTGGCGCGGGACAGGGTGGCGCCGTACAGGGTGGCGCGGGACAGGTTGGCGTCGGACAGGTTGGCGTCGGACAGGGTGGCGCCGTACAGGTTGGCGCCGGACAGGGTGGCCTTTGCTTCGATCGCCTTCTTCACTGCAAAGCCCAGTTGCAATGCGTACTCCGCGCCGGCCAACTCAGCCGTGAGTTCGCAAGAGAAAATGACGTTGCCAGACCAACGGTGCTTGATGTCGAATTTCATGTGGTGCTCCCTCTCGTGGACGATTGGGCATCATGTTGCGCTTAGCTCAACAGCTTGTCAACAGGATAGACGGCATATTCACGAATGTAAGTGCACGCTTACGCCTCATGGTGGGGGAGGAAGGGGTTGATCGGAAACAGGAATCCGGGTCTAATTGACGGATTCTCAATCCAAGGGAGAGCCTTTGTGGCCACCAAAAAGAAGCACCCCATTGATGCGAAGTGGTTTCGCTTGATGTTCGATCGAGCCAACGTTACGCAAAATGCCGTTGCGCAGGCCGTAGGGGTAGATAAGTCCTCCATGAGCAAGATGCTCAACGGCGAACGTCGCATCCAAGTGGCCGAGATCAAAAAGCTGGCCCGGATCCTGGATCTATCCGAAGAAGAGGTTTACCGGCACGCCGGACACATCGAGCGCGCCGCGGCAGGCACCGGGGCCCAGGTCATCGTGTCACCGGCCAAGCCCGCGACGGTTGCCGGAGGCGTGATCGATGCCGCCAGCGGTGAGGTCACGTTCAACGGGCGCAGTGACGCCGCGGACGCCGTCACGCTGCAGGTAATTGGTGATCCCTTCCTGGCCAACGTGCGCATCGTGTGCCGACCGAGTGAGGTGTCAACGCCTTCTGGGGCCGCTGTGGACTTTGGCCTGGTGCAGTTGGCAGACGGCCGGGTGATGCTCCGGAAGTTCAAACCCAGTTTTGTGGCAGGACGTTTTGATTTAGGCCCAGTATTAGGATTTGGGGCGCGAACGGAGGACGTTGAGATTGTTGGAGTGATTCCGGTGAGCGGTTTGGAGCGGGTTTGAGGGCGGATTCTACGTTATTCTGGAATCCTAGAAGGGTCTAGAAGCCGGAAAACGTAGGAGCGTCAACAACTTACCCTGCTTTCTATGAATTCTCGCGGAATGAAGAAGTTGCTGTGGGATTTTCGGGGGCTGTCCCACAGTATAGAATGGGAAATATATGTGTGGAGACATATGTATATCCCTACTAACTCTATTTATTTAATAGAAAAAGAAGAATAAAGAGTATAAGCCTTGTACAACAACGGTTCCGACGGTTCTACGTTTTGAAAGTCGGCTTAGGGAAAGTAGAAAGATAGAAGGGGAGGGTTGTCCTCTCTTGGCTGACGGGTAGGCGCCTGTCCAAGACAAAAGAAAGCCGGCGCAAGGCCGGCTCGTTCTTTACGGGGGGAGGGGTTGGCTAGCGCTTGTGGCCCCAAGCTTCTGCCGCCCAAGCTTCTGCTGCTTGCTGGGCTTCCTCCTTGGTGGCATATCGTCCGATCGCCTGGGATCTCGTGAGCACCGCGACCGCCGTCCATTGCTGGGGTTGGCGCTTGGTTTGGATGATGCGCAGCTTGCGGCCTTCACCGCAGTGCAGTTCGTGGTTGCCACCCTTGAGGGTGAGCCAGTCTGAGTTGGCCATGGTTTTCTCCGGCGCGTTGGCGAAATGTCAACAGTTCAGGCGGCAAAAGCCCTGATCACGCTGTGCGCGATGCTCAGCACTACGGCAATCCCGACGGCTGAACTCGTACCGTAGATCAAGATCCTCGCCATCACTTGGCTGAAGCGGTTGGTGTTGTCGCGCTTGGGGTTGTAGCCCACGGACACATACGGCTGCGTGTTGTGGAACGGATAGGCGTTCCGAAGGGTTTGGCGGTTCATGTCATTCTCCCGTTTGCAGGCTGGTGTTGGTATAATGTCCACAACGTTGGCGCAATGTCAACACTTGGCGCAATCGAATTTCCCTATGGTGATGCTGTGAGTGATAGCCAAAGCCTATCAAAGGTCACCGTTCCTCAAATTACTGAGGAACAGCAAGCGTTCTTGGATTTGATGCTCACCGGGGTGAGCATCGATAAGTGTTTGAAAACACAAGGAATCACGCAATATCGCTACGCCAAGTGGCGCGCAGAAATGCCAGCTTTCGAACACGCGTTCCGGTCTGCGCGCGCGATCGTAGTCGACCAACGCGTGGATTTGATGGAGGAGGTGGCGCGCACAGAGCCGGACGTCAACCGCGCCCGCTTGATTATCGACACACAGCGCTGGATGGCGTCAAAGCTCGTTCCCAAGGTCTACGGCGACAAGCTCGACATCAACGTGACGCAGACGATCGACATCGGATCTGCCCTGGCCGAAGCGCGTTCGCGCAGCCAATTGCGACCTATGTGCGACCCAGTGGACATCCTCGATGTGCAAGTGATTGAGTCACAAGACAATCAATCCGATCAGCAAATTGATAACGAATCAACTCCACCACTCCCGGACATCTTCGACTGACCCGTTTGCGGGTCCCATCCAGCCGCGAAAGGCCGGGTGGGGGTGGTGGCACCCCCGGATTCTGGCGCGATGTTTCACCCGGGGCCATGCCGAAGCCGCTGTTCGCGAATCCTAAAAATTTTTCATGAACGTTGAGTAAATATCAACATGCCGAAGGCCAAACAGCTTTATTCCGCCGCCGATGAGCAAACGCTCATGACCGAGCTGTGGGATCCGAATTTGGCCGACGACCTGCGCGCCTGGGTCATGTTCGTCTTCCCCTGGGGCAAGGCCAACACCCCGCTCGAAAAATTCAAGGAGCCACGAAAGTGGCAGATCGAAGAGTTGGAGCAGAAGACCGAGCACATCCGGAACAACAAACACCGGATCGCCATGGGCCAACAGCCACTCATGTGGATGGGCTCCAAGGCGTCCGGCCGCGGCATTGGCAAGTCCGCGGAGGTGGCCATGGAGGGAATCCACATGCTCACCACCCGGCTCGGCTCGACCACGATCATCACGGCCAATACCGAGCAACAGCTGGTCAGCCGCACCATGGCCGAGCTGGGCAAGTGGCACACCATGGCGATCAACTCCCACTGGTTCGATCGCCAGGCCATGAGCCTCAAACCCGCTGAATGGTTTGAGACCCTCCTGAAGGACCAGCTCAAGATCGACACGGGCTATTACTACCTGCAGGCCCAGCTGTGGTCCGAGGAAAAGCCCGACGCCTTTGCCGGTGTGCACAACCACAACGGGGTGAAGCTGGTGATGGACGAGGCCAGCGGCATCCCGCAAGCGATCTTCTCAGTCTCCGAAGGTTTCTTCACCGAGCCGGTGCTCGACCGCTACTGGGACATCTACTCCAACCCCCGCAACAACACGGGCGCCTTTTTCGAAACCCACCACAAGTTCCGCAACTTCTGGCGCGCCCGGAAGATCGACGCTCGCACGGTTGAGGGCACCGACCAGGCCATCTACCAGAAGATCATTGACCAGTACGGCGCCGACTCGGACGAGGCGCGCATCGAGGTCTACGGCGAGTTTCCCAACGCAGGCGCCCGCCAGCTGATCCCGATGAGCAACATCATCGGTGCCACGGAGCGCCAGCTTACGTCGGACCCAGGCGCACCCCTGGTGATGGGCATCGACGTGGCCCGCTACGGCGAGGACTCAAGCGTGATCGCCTTCCGACGCGGCGCCGACGCGCGGTCGATCCCGTGGCAACGGTACAAGGGGATCTCGACCATGGTCTTCGCGGACCACGTGGCGGACGCCATTGGCAAGTACAACCCGGACGCCGTGTTCATCGATGCCAACGGCGTGGGCGGCCCGGTGGCCGACCGGTTGCGCCAGATGGGCTACAAGGTCATCGACGTGATGGTGCAGGGTGATGCCAAGGAGAAAGACCGTTACCAGAACAAGCGTGCCGAGATCTGGGACACGATGAAGGACTGGCTTCTGACGGGCTGCATCCCGGCCAACACCACCCTGGCCGATGACTTGAAGGCCCCCGAGTACAAGTACAACAAGCTCTCGGGCAAGTTGCAGGTGGAATCCAAGGAAGAGGCCAAGGGTCGCGGCCTTGCCTCTCCCGACGAAGCAGATGCGCTGAGCATGACCTTTGCCCATACGGTGGCGCGGAACGACATCCGATCGAGCCGGCACAACCGTCGCGGCACTGTCGCCCGGGATGTCAGTTACGATATACTTGGCACATCGAAATCCTTTTTGCGATAGGTGATCTCTATGGGTGGCCTGTTTTCCAGCCCCAAAATGCCCGCGCCCGTCGCACCGCCCCCGGTGCCGACTCAGGCCGCGAACAACACCCAGATCACCAAGGCCCAGCAAGACGAGCAGGCGCGCCTGCAGGCGGGCGGGCGGTCGAGCACCGTGCTCAATGGCGGTTCCGGTTTGGGGAACCTGGGCACGGTGTCTTCGACCAGCGGCTTGCTGGGGGGCTCAGGCCCGTGATGCGTTCTTGCGCCCGCAGTGTTGAGAAAAGCTCAACTGACTGTATCGAACGGGAATCAATCTGATGACCCCGCAGGACTTCTGCTATTGGCTTCAGGGCTTCGCTGAGCTGACTGACAAGCCTCCGACGGCCGCACAGTGGAAAGCAATCCAGGACCATTTGGCGCTTGCCTTCACCAAGGTGACGCCAACTTACGACTGGTTGAAGCTCGGGCAGACGCCGAACTTGTCGCATACGTCGCCCTTTCAGGTGACCTGCTAAGTCATGGCCGGTCCTGACCGCGAATCGTTGCTCGTCCAGGACGTCGTCCGCTGCTACAGCGAGGCGAAGTCCAAGCGTGGCATCTGGGAAAAGCACTGGGAAGACATCGCCCAGTTGGTGCTGCCGTACTACGAGACGAGCTTCTACACCCAGGGCAACACGGTGCCGGGCCAGGAGCGCGGATACCAGATGTTCGACAGCACGGCCAACACCGCGCTGTTCCGCTTTGCTGCAGCGATGGAGTCGATGCTCACGCCGCGCAACGGCAAGTGGCACCGCATCCGGGTGACCGACCCGAACCTGATGAAGCTGCGCAACGTGCAGCTGTGGTGCGATCAGGTCAATGACGCGTTGTTCTACCACCGGTATTCGCCCATGGCGAACTACCAGTCCCAGCAGCACGATGGCTACATCGGCATTGGCGCCTTTGGCACCAGCTGCCTGTACATCGACGAGTTGATGGATAACCGGGGGCGTAAGGGGCTGCGCTACCGCAACATCAACCTGGGCGAGGTGTATTTCCAAGAGAACCACCAGGGCATCGTCGACACGGTGCTGCGTCGGTTCCCGATGACGATCCGCCAGATTGCCCAGCGCAAGGCCGGCACGCCTGACGCTTGGATCGACCGCCTGCCGGAGAAGTTCTCCGGGATGCTGGCCACCAAGCCCGAGCACGTGGTGTGGGTGATCCATCGCGTCACGCCGCGCGCCGACTTTAACCCGATCCGTATCGACGCCAAGGGCATGCCCTTCGAATCCGTCTACGTGATCGAGGACACCCAGACATTCCTGGAAGAGGGCGGCTATCGCCAGCTTCCGTATGCGGTCAGCCGTTACATCACGGCGCCCGGTGAGATCTACGGCCGCAGCCCAGCGATGAACGTCCTCCCCAGCATCAAGGTGCTGAACGAGGAAAAGAAGACCATGTTGGAGCAGGGCCATCGTGCCGTGGCTCCGGTGCTGCTGGCGCATGACGACGGCATCATGGACGGCCTGAGCCTGAAACCTGGCGCCACCAACTACGGCGCGGTGAACGCTGACGGCCGCCCATTGGTCCACACTCTCCCGATCGGCAATGTGCAGATCGGCAAGGAGATGATGGACGATGAGCGCGCCGGCATCAACGACGCGTTCCTGGTCAGCCTGTTTCAGATTATGGTCGAATCGCCCCAGATGACGGCGACTGAAGTGTTGGAGCGTTCGCGCGAGAAGGGCGCCCTGTTGTCCCCGACCATGGGCCGGTTCCAGTCCGAATCCTTAGGGCCAATGATCGAGCGCGAATACAGCATCCTGCTGCGCCTGGGGCTGTTGCCGCCGATCCCGCCCGAGCTCATCGAGGCCAAGGCCCGTTTCCACGTCGAGTACGACGCGCCGCTCAACCGTGCGATGCGCGCCGAGGAAGCCTCCGGCATCCAGCGTTCCGTGCAGTTCGCCGCCGAGATCGCCGGCCAGACCCAAGATCCGTCGGCTCTGGACTGGTTCAACTGGGACACGATCATCCCCGAGATGGTCGACATCAACGGCGCACCGTACCGGTACGTCAACGATCCCGACACCGTGGCCGCCAAGCGCAAGGCGCGCCAGCAGCAGCAGGCGACAGAACAGATCACGCAGGCGTTGCCGGGCATGGCCGCCATGGCGAAGGCTGCGGCGCCATCCGGCGCGCAAACCCCCGGAGGCTGATCGATGGATGACCATCGCATTTACCTGGACGACCAGGCGAAACGTCAGGCCATCCGATCGGGGTGGGAAGGTTTTCAGTGCTACGGCTGGAAAGCCAAGGCACCGTTCACCACGCAGGATGATCGGTGGTGGTACTGGATGAACGGCATGGAAGGCGCCGAAAAGAATTACAAGGGTTACTCCATACGCATCGAGGATGTCGACGGATGGAAAACAAAGCACTAGACGCCGCACTCGGCTTCCTTCGCCGACGCGCCCACGCCTACCGTGTCACCTTCACCGGTCCGTTGGCCGAAGAGGTGTTGGCGGATCTGGCCAAGTTCTGCCGCGCCACCGAATCCACGTTTCACACCGACGCACGCGCGCATGCCGTGGCCGAGGGACGGCGCGAGGTATGGCTGCGGCTGCAACACCATCTGAAGCTTTCCGACGACGAGTTGTGGAAGCGATACGGGCAAGGCGCGCCCGCTCCACGCGCCCCATAAGGATCAACCATGACCGACGCAGCAACCGGGTCCGACACCACGGGCAACCCGGGAACCACCAGCACGACGGTGGCGCCCCCGGGGTCAACCAGTTCCGAAGTAGCCGGCGCTCCGGCTCCCGCTCCTGTCGCCCACGAATTCAAGTGGCTCGGCGACGCCGACGAAACCCGTGTGGGTTACGTCCAGAACAAGGGCTGGAAAGAACCCAGCCAGGTGCTGGACAGTTACATCGCCTTGGAGAAAACCTTTGGCGCCGACAAGGCCGGCCGTACGGTCATCCTGCCGGGTGAGAAGGCTGAAGCCGCTGAGCTCGATGCGTTCTACGCCAAGCTAGGTCGGCCCGCCGAGCCCAAGGACTACAAGGTCACGGTGCCCGAAGGCCACGACCCGAAGTTCGCCGACGGCTTCAAGACCAAGGCACACGAGCTCGGTCTCACCGCCAAGCAGGTTGAAGGTCTTGCCGCCTGGAACAACGAGCAGGTGGCTGGTTTGCAGGCCGCCCAGGCGACGCAGTCGACTGAGTCGTTCAACCGTGACGTGCAAACCCTCAAGACCGAGTGGGGCGCCGCGCACGACCAGAACGTGGTTGTTGCCCGTAGTGCCGCACAAGCGCTGGGCTTGAGCGCCGACTTCATCGACAAGGTATCCGGCGCGGTGGGCCACAAGGCCACCATGGAACTGTTGCACAAGATTGGCAGCAAGACCGGTGAATCGGAGTTCGTAGCCACCAGTAGCACCAGCTATGGCGGCGCACTCACCCCGGGCCAGGCCAAGGCCGAAATTGCAGCACACAAGCAGGACAAGGCGTTCATGGCCAAGGTCTTCAGCGGCGACGCCGAAGCCAAGGCGAAGTGGACCAAGCTTCACAACTACGCATTCCCGGAGTAACCCATGGCCATTATCGCCACCGATCGTGCTGATTTCTGGGGCTTCAACCCCAACAACTACCTGCTGTCCTACTGCAACAGCAACGGCCTGAATCCGGCCAACTACTACGCGGAAGTGTTGCAGGATGGCTCGACGGGCCTGCAGTACATCAACATCCACCCGAACGGCGACGGCGGTGCGGGCGCCCTCGACACCATCGAAGGTTCACCGAAGATGGTCGACATGTCCGCGCCGAGTGACACGGAAGTGGCCGTGGAAGTGCTGGTGAACACGTGATCCCGCCGCAGGACGTGGTGACTTTCCGACTGGAATGCCTGAAGCTGGCGGTGCAGACCGCTATTGCTTCAGGGGATCGGTCTGCGGAAAATGTTGAGAATATCGCAACAAGGTATTACAATGCAGTTGTCGGGACGCCTCAAACGTCCCAGGGCAAGAAGGACAAGTCGGCCAAACCCGACCCCTTGAGCTGAGCCCACGACAGTCAGGCCCCTCGGAAGAGGACAAGCCGGGAACGACGGACGCCCCAACAGTCCGGACCTTTTCGGCTTCTTCTCTTTCAGGAAATAACCTGTCATGTCCAATTACATTACTGTCGCAAATGTCCAGCAGTACGCGACCAACGTCAGCGTACTGCTGCAGCAGGAAGGTTCGCGCTTCCGCGGCACCGTCATGGAGTACGCACTCCACGGCAAAGCCGCTGAAGTCCTTGAGCAGTTTGGCCAGGTGGTCGCGGTCAAGAACCAGGGTCGTCACTCCGATACCCCGCTGGTGCAGACTCCGCAGGATCGCCGTTGGTGCTTCCCCAACGACTACGACGTTGCCGACCTGATCGACAACGAAGACAAGCTGCGCATCCTGATCGATCCGTCGAGCCAGTATGTCCGCACACAGGCCTACGCGTTGGGCCGCTCGCAGGATGACGAGATCGTTGCCGCGTTCTTCGGCAACTCGCTCACCGGCGAAAACGGCACCACGTCCACGGCTTTCCCCGGCGGCCAGCAGGTCGGCATCCAGGTGGGTGCGTCGGCCAATACCGGCCTCAACGTCAAGAAGCTTCGCGCCGCCAAGCAGCTGCTGCTGGCCGCCGAAGTGAACCTCGACGTCGAGCAGTTGTTCGTCGCCCTGGACGCCAAGGCGCACGACGACATGCTGGGCGAAACCCAGTCCACCAGTCTCGACTACACCAACCGTCCGGTGCTGGTCGACGGCCGCATCACCACCTTCATGGGCTTCAACTTCATCCACTCCGAGCGTTACCCGGGTGCTCCGTCCTACCAGGGTGTCCAGCCGGCCAACCGTCAGATTCCGGTGTGGTGTAAGTCGGGCATGGCGCTGGGCCTGTGGAACGACATTTCGACGTCGGTCGACAAGCGCGCGGATAAGCGCAACTCGTGGCAGGTCTATACGACCGGCACCTTCGGCGCGACTCGCTTGGAAGAAAAGCGCGTCGTCATGATCAACGCCCTGTAAGGAGTAATCAACATGGCACAGACTTACAGTGTGGAATGCGCCGGTATCGACTTTGTACCGTCGATCAAACCTTCGGCCATCAGCGCCTATCACGCTCGCCTCCGTCGCTTCCGCGCCACCGTCACACTCGCCTCGCAGGCAAGTGGCGACACCGTGGTGTTGGCAGATGTCCCGGCCGGCTTCGTGTTCGCTGGCGGTGAGATGGTCAGTAGCGTGTCGCTGGGCTCGTCCACGGTGGCGCTCGGCAACGCGTCTGCCGCGGGCAAGTACCGCGCCGCAGCGGTGTTCACCGCGGTGGATACGCCTACGCCGTTCGGTCCGGCGACTGCCTTCTCCGGCGCCGCCAGCACCGCAACGGAACGCGTTCTGCTGACCGTAGGCGCGGCGGCTCTCCCGGCTTCGGGCACCCTTGTGGTGGATCTCTACTTCAGCCACCCGAACTGACCAGAGCGGGGCGGTTTAGGCCGCCCCCTCTCAGGAGACCCGAATGGCAACTTATTTTTACGGCGTGAATATCGGTGCGGAAGACAGCACCGTGACGATCGCCACTTCGACCACAGGCAAGGATGTGGAAGTGGCCGTTAACTCGTCCACGAATGTGGCTACTCGCGACGCTCTCGAAATCGCTATCGAGAAGCTCAAGGTGGCGATCATCCGCGCCCCGTACCCGCCGCTGTAAGCCATGGCCGTCCTCTACATTCGAGAACACGCCACACAAGGCCGCGACCTGGCTGGTTACCTGCAGCAGGGCGTGCCGGCGTATCCGTCTTTGGCGGAACAGACTGTGGCGATTGGCGCGGGCAGCGCACAGTCCGCCGCGCTCAACGCCAGCACCACGTTCGTTGTGCTTTGCGCGGACGCCGTTTGTTCCGTCGCCGTAGGTGCAAACCCAACAGCGACCGCGACCAACTGGCGCTTGCCGGCGAACACACCGGTCGAGATCGCTGTTCCTGCCGCTTCGGGTTTCAAGATCGCCTGCATCACCAACACGTAAGGAGTTAACAGCGCATGGGCCGGTCTGTCACAGACGTCGCGAATCGTGCGCTTCAACTTCTGGGCGCCGCTTCGATCATGAACCTCACGGACAATACCGTCGAGGCTCGGGAATGTACGCGTGCCTACGATGCGTGCCGCCTGGCTGAGCTGCGCGTTCATCGATGGAACTTCGCCAAGAAGCGCGCCGCGCTGGCGCCGGACGTGACCGAGCCCGCATGGGGTTATCTCTACCAGTACACGATGCCTGTGGACTGTCTGCGCGTGTTGCTTCCGAATGATGCTTGCCTCGATTGGCAGATCGAAGGCCGGAAGATCCTGACCAACGACGCGACGTCGCCGTACGGCGCAGGCATCGTCAACGCCCCGGTTTCCGCCTCTCCGGCGCTGTACCTTTTGTATATCGCGGACGTTACGGACCCCACCCAGTGGGATCCGTTGTTTGCCGAGTGTGTGTCTGCGCGCATGGCCGCGGCCATGTGTGAAAAACTGACGCAATCGAACCAGAAAAAGCAGGACGCACAGCAGCAGTATCGTTCGATCGAGCAGGACGCCAAGGCGGCCAATGCTTTTGAAAATACGTCAGCTGACGCTCCGACGGACGGCTGGCTCCTGGCCCGGACGCGCTGATGCCACGGGCGACTTTCTACCAGACGAGTTTCAACGCAGGTGAGTGGTCTCCACTCACCTACGGCCGTATCGACTTGCCTAAGCGCAAGGCGGCGATGAGTTCGACGTTGAACTACATTCCGTTGCTGCAGGGGCCGCAGACGCGGCGTCCCGGCACCGCCTACGTAGCCGCAGCGGCCGACGCCAATGTGGTTCGGCTGCAACCGTTTCAGTTCAACGTCTTTCAGGCGTACGTGCTGGAATTTACGGCCAACAAGATTCGGTTCTACACAAACGGAGGCCAGTTGCTAAGCGGCGGCACGCCGTATCAGGTGAATACGCCTTATGCGGCCGCTGACCTGGCCAATCTGTACTTCACCCAATCGGCAGATGTCCTCTACATCTGCCACCCGAATTACCCACCCGCGACGCTGAGCCGTCTCGGCGCTACCAATTGGGTGTTGGCCAACCTGTCCATGCAGGATGGCCCGTATCTCCCGGTGAATATCACGTCTACCAAGATGTCGTGTTCGTCGTCGGTGCCCGGCACGACGGGCGCCACGCTGACCGCAACCTCGACCACGGGCATCAATAACGGCGCAGGCTTTCAGGCCTCTGACGTTGGCCGAATGGTGCGGCTTAACAACGTCGCGAGTGCCGCGGCAACACAGTGGGTTTGGATGCTTATCACCGGTGTGACAAGTTCCACCGTGGCCACGGTGACGGTCATGGGGTTGACGCCATGACAATCATCATTGATCCGGAACACGATACCCTCAACCCGGGAACGGTGGCACCTTCCGGGTCTCTCGCTGCTGCGCGCTCTTGGTGTCTCGGTTCGTGGACCATCGGCAACTACCCGGCCGTTGTAACGTTCCACGAGGATCGTTTGGTCTTTGCCGGCACACCCCAGTTGCCGCAGCGTATCGATGCTTCGTGCACGAGCCAATACACTGTGTTCTCTCCGAGCGCGCTGCTTGATGCTACCGTTGCCGCCAATAACGCCTATGGTATCAACCTCAACGCCAACACGATCAATGCCATTCGGTGGCTGCAGTCGGACTCACACGGCTTGCTCATTGGTACGGCGGGCAACGAGTGGCTGTTAGCTCCGGCAACGATTGGCCAAGCCATTAGTTCGACGAACGCAACGGCGCAACAGTCCTCGCTGTACGGCTCCGTGCCGGTAGCGCCTTTGCGAGTGGGCCAGGAATGTGTATTCATGCAGGCGGGCGGCAAGCGCATGCGCTCGTTGAAGTACGACTTTTATACCAACGGGTTCATTGGCCCCGACGTGTCGGTGCTGGCGGAGCATCTCACCACAGGTGGCATCATCCAGTTGATGCTGCAAAAGACGCCACAGCAAATCATATGGGCATTGCGTGCCGACGGCGCGCTGCTGAGCATCAGTTACGACCGAGATCAGGACGAGGAAGGTTGGGCATTGCACGCCATCGGCGGCCAAAACGTTAAAGTGCTTAGCATCGCAACGATTCCGTCGCCGGACAATAGCCGAGATGAGCTTTGGCTGGCTGTGCAACGTAAGGTCAACGGTTCTACTGTCTGTTACGTCGAGCGCATGACCAAACTATGGGAGGTCGGCGACAGCACGCCGTACGCTCTCAATGGCGGCACCGCCTATCGCTTTGTGCCAAACAACACGTACTACCTCGATTCATCCGTGCGCACGGTGTTCGGCTCGCCGGTGACGACGATCACCGGACTTACCTGGTTGGAAGGTCAAACAGTCTCCGTGCTGGCTGACAGTGCCACGCATCCTGATGTGGTGGTGACCGGAGGCGCGATTACGCTGCAGCGCGCCGCCCAGGACGTCAACATCGGTTTGAACTACACAAGCCGATCGCAAACGATGGCTATCGAAGCTGGCGGCGCTGAGGGGCCGGCGCAAGGCAAGATCAAGCGTATCCACCGGATCATCCTTCGCATGTACGACACGCTGGGCTTGCAGGTCCAAGCCGGCAACGCCAACGCCCCGGTGGATGATGAATCATTCCGCAGCACGAACGATTTGATGGATCAGCCGCCGCCGCTTTTCAGCGGTAACTTTCCCCTTACGTGGGAGGGGTCGTACGACCGCGATGGCTGCGTGATTTGGGAGCAGACGCAGCCATTGCCGAGCAACATCAGTGGTCTTTCGGTCGAACTCGAAACGCAGGATGGCGGCTGATGGAAGTGGTCCCGTTTAAGGCCGAGCACATGCGGCGCATGGCACTACAGAAGGCGCAAGAAGGTAATCGCGCCTGGATGCCGCCCGATCACCTGGAAGCGATGGAAGCACTCAACGCTTTCACGTTGTTGGATGGTGACGAAGTGCTGGTGTGTGGTGGCGTGCTGGAAATGTGGCCCGGCCGGGGCGTGTGTTGGACGTTCCTGTCCGGAAACATTGGCCGGCGTTTCCTGCGAGTGCACGGCTACGTCAAGCGCGCGCTTGAAACCTACGGCTATCGGCGCTTGGAATGTGAGGTGGATTGTCGATTCGAGCAGGGCCACCGCTGGGCAAGAGCCATGGGCTTTGAAGTTGAAAATCCCCGAGCGCACGGGTATTTCCCCGATGGTTCGGACGCCACAATTTACGCAAAGGTGTCGCAGTAATGGCAGTCGCAATCCCGTTCATCATGGTGGCTGCGGCGGCCGTGGGCACCTACGCAGCCATTAAGCAGTCGCAGGCGGCGTCCGACACGGCCGACTACAACGCCAAAGTGGCGCAGCAAAATGCGGCGGCTGCAACTCAGCAAGGTTTGCAGGCGCAAATGCAACAGCGACAGGATGCTGCACGAAAGATCGGCTTGATGGAAGCAAATTACGGCGCTAACGGTATTGACCCCGGTAGCGGCACGGCGACGGACGTCATCAATGATTCCATTTCGCAGTCGACGCTGGACAACTTGAACATCAAATATAACTACCAGTTGAAGGCGTTGGGCTACCAGAACTCGGCCACGCTGGACAGTTCCGCCGCCAGTAACGACACGACGGCCGGCTATCTAAGCGCAGCGGGCGCGGCTCTGGGCGGCGCGTCGTCGACGCTCAAGTACCAGTACGGCAACAGCGGTGTCCCCGTTACCGGAGGTCAGTAAATGGCCGGTCCACGAATCGACCCCTACTACCAGGACGTGCAAGCGTCCGGCTCGATTAACAGCCAGGCGACGCCGGATGACTTCGGCGCGCAGATTGGCCGCGGCGCGGATCAACTTGCTTCGGGTTTGGATGCTGCAGCCAGTACGATAAATTCGATCGATCAGGATCAGGGCCGTATCTGGGCGGCCACCGCCGTCTCCCAAAAAGAACTGCAGTTGCAACAGGCTTTTCAAACGCGGGTGAATTCCCTGGATCCACAGGACCCGGAATATCCGGCCAAAATCCAGGCCATCACGTCGGATCAGCAAGCCGCTTTTACGCAGGGGCAGCAAGAGCTCATGGACCAGGCGCCCAGCAAATCGGCGCGTAAGTTCGTGGGCTACCACATGGCGAGCGCCACGCTTCGCGGCACCGACCTAGCCATGCGTACGCAGGCGCAGCTCAACGGCCAATACACCAGCAATCTGGTGGCGCAGGGCCAGAAGGCGGACGAGGACGTGCTGGCGGCCTCGCCGGACGACGGCACCTTTACGACGCTGCTGAAAAAGAACGCCGATATGCTTGGCGGTCTGACTACGATCAGTCCGACGGACAAGCTCAACCTTCACCAGAAGTTTGTTAACGACCTGAGCAATGTGCAGGTTGTCAGTCAGATGTCCCGCGATCCGCAGGCATTCCTCACGGCGGTGAACGTGCAGGGTGGCGTGACAACGATTCGCGGCATACAGGTGGGCGGCGTACCGGCCGGCCCCGTGGCCAACCTTGGCGCGGACACGGTCAAGCCTTACACGTCGTCGAACATCGGCTCGATCGTGCAGAAGGTGCAGGCCGCCAGCGAATTTGATCCGATCTTCCAGGCGGCTGGCCAGCGTTTCGGCGTCAGTCCGTCCGAGCTGAAGATGCGTGCAGTGGCGGAGTCCGACCTCAACCCGAACGCTAGCAGTGGGCAGGCCGACGGCATCATGCAGATCTCGCCGGCCAAGGCGAAGGAACTGGGCATCGATCCTAAAGATCCGGCACAAGCCATCAACGCCGCGGCACAGCTACTGGCGCGCTACCAGAGCGCGGCCGGCGGCGACATGTCAAAGGTTGACCAGATGTACTACGGTGGCGAGGACGCCAAATCATGGGGTCCGAACACCAACCAATACGCCGCCAATCTCGGCGCTGTACGCGGCGCGCTCACCGGCGCGAGCGTCCCCAATCCTGGCGACCCGCAAGTCAATCCGCTCAGTGACAATGCGATCGCCGAAGCCAAGGTTCCGCTCGCCGGCTGGGAAAACCTGACCTGGGGTCAGAAGGTCAACACCGTACGCCAGGCTGAAGCACTTGTTGGCAAGCAGCTCGCCAGTGGTCGCGGCCAGATCATGCAGCAGGTGGAGGACGCTAAGGCGTCGTTCGCGCTCGGCCAAGGTTACCCCGGGTACGAACAGCTCAAAGCTAAGTTGCCGGCGTATCTCGGCGCGGCGCAAGCGGCGCGCGTGGCCGACGGCCTGGATTACGCCCAAAGCATCTCCGGCTTCATGGCCAATATGGCGACGATGCCGACGGCACAGCGCGACGCTTTTCTGCAGACGCAAATGGGCGGCGCACCAGGCGGCGACGAAGCCGCCGTAAAGGCGCCCCTCTACAAGCAGGCGCTGGAAGCGGTGCAACGCGTCGACGCGCAGTGGCAGAAAGCACCGATCCAAATGGCGATCGCACACAACATGCCGAACGCCGCGCCGCTTGACTTCAGCAGCGCGCAGGCCATGGGCCAGAGTCTCAAGGATCGCGTCGCGCTCAACAACACGTTGACCCGTGACTATGCGGCGCCGAGCCAGATGCTGACGGAGGATGAATCGCACCAGATGGCGCAGGGCTTGGGCACCATGAACGGCGGCGACCGGGTGAACTATCTGGTTCAAGCCAAAACCGCGATCAACGACGACCGCGGCTTTGCCACGTTCATGAACCAGGTGGCGGGCAAGAATCCTACCTTGGCGTATGCGGCCAACGTGGCGGCCACGGGCAAATCTGTCGTGGTCGACGGCAAGTCCCTAGCCGCTGCTGACATCGGCGCCCAGATCTCTGACGGCGACATCATCTTGAACGGCCGTTCACTCGACAAGGACATGGGAAAGGGCGCGGAACCCTCAATGCCTACCGGCGCCAAGGCGGCACAAGTGGACGAGAAGACGCTGCGCACGCTGTTCTCTACGACGCTCGGCCCGGCCGCGTTCCAGTCGCCGGACCCGCAGCGCAGCGCAGCGACCCAAGAGGAAGTGTTCAATGCCGTCAAGGCGTACTGGGTTGCGGGCCAGTACAAGCAAGGCAAGCCCTTGGATGTGGTCGACGGCAAGAGCTTCACCAACGCGATCAATGCGGTCACGGGCGGCGTATGGAGTACCGGCGCTGGTGGCCAGATCATGCCGCCTTTCGGCAAGCCGATGGCTGACTTCCAGAACGAATGGGCGCCGCGCGCGATGCAAACTCTCAAGGCGGCAGGCTACTCCGACGAAGAAGCGCAGCAGGTACTGGACCGTGCGCGTCCCTATAACCTGGCCGATGGCCAGTATGGGTTCCTGAACGGCACGCGCCCGATGACGAACCGCAACAATGGGTCCCTGGTGCGTGTGAACTTTAGGGACGCCTATACGCCCGAAGCGCCAAAAATTTCGGTCGGAACAGCTACGGGCGACTCGATGCCGGCCGGTCTCGGCGCCAACTTGTTCTAAGGAGAGATTATGGGTTTCTTGAATCCCGGTCCTGACGACGAATACCGCATCGCTTCACAGGCGCAAAGCGGCACGAGTGATGTGCCGGGCGCCGGTGCATTCGAAGGCCTGGGCACGGCGGCATTCAAGGGCCTCGGCACGGCCGAAACAAAACTAGTACAGCTTGCTGACGGACTCGGGGATTCTGAATCCGGCCAAGGAGTTAAGGACTACTTCTCGATGATGCTCGGCACCAGTGCACGTACGCTGCTGTCGCCGGATCAGCAAGAGGAAGCCCGCAGCGAGGCCGCTGCCGCGCAGAAGGTAGTGGCTACTTGGAGCGCTACCGGGCAGGACCCTCGGGAAACCGGCGCGCTCGGCCGTATCGCAGCAGGCACAACCGAAAACCTATCTATCGGCGCCATTGGTGCGGCCGCTGGCGGCCCATGGGGCGCCGCCGCCTTACTGGGCGGCACGCAGGGTTACTCCGACTATCTGCAGAACAAGCAGGACGGTCTGGACGATCAGACGGCAATGGAGAAAGCGGGCATCACGGGAGGTTTTAGCGCGGCCGGCGCATTCATCCCCATGAAGTTTGGCAAAAGTCTGTGGTCGTCCGTGGCCGGCGGTTCAGGTGTCAATCTGATCACGGGCGCGGCGCAACGCGCAGCGACATCTGCCGTACTGGAAGCCAACGGCTACAAGGACATGGCGGCTCAGTACCGCATATTCGACGGCGAGGCCATGGCCAGTGACGCCATCCTGGGCGCGGCCTTTGGCGCACACGGCTATCTCGCGCACCGCGGCGCGGCATTGCCAGCCGACGTTGACGCGGCCCTGGCCACCCAGAGCGAAGAGCATTTCAACCGCAGTGCGCCCGGCATCCCGACCAGCCCCGACGTGGCCAACGCCCACGTTGATACGATGCGTGAGGCGATCGACGCGCTGGCGCGCGGCGATGAGCCGGCCGTCCGCAGCGACGTGGCGCAAAAGCTGGTGGATAACTCGCTGCCCGATCCAAACCACGACACGTTGCCGATGCTTAACGAGGCGGCCAGCGCCGAACTCAACCACTACGACGAGGCGATCAAACCCGTTGACGCTGTCGAACCTCCGGTGCGCGAAGCCGGCCAGCCTATCGAACAGCTGAAGGCGCCGGAACCCAAGCCCGTCGCCGAAGGCGCAGAGCCGGCACCAAAGGAACCGCCGCCGACGCCCATGGATGAAATGACGTTGGCGCGCATGAATCAACTGCTGGCGCGCGGCGCCGGTGATCTCCCGTACACCGACGAGAACGGAAACCAAACGACCGTGCGACAGAAATTCCTGGACATGCAGCAGGAGATGGGTGAATCCGATCGCCTGGCCAAGGCCCACGAGATTGCGGCGGCCTGCTTTATCAGCATGGGAGGTGCCGCGTGAAGCCTCAATGTGCCAAGGCGGTGGCCGACTTCCTCGGCCGCGAGCCGACCAAGGGCGAGCTCGACGGGATCGAGATGCGTCTGCAGAGCTCGATGAAGGAGCTGCGCGCGCAGGACCCGAACGCCTGGTCGAACCTATCGCGGGACGAACGGATCGCGGCCGGCGCCAAGCTGGCGCGGCAGAAGACCGTGGCCGATACGACCCGAGCCCACGCGAACACGTTGCGCGACATCGAGATCAAACAGAATCAACTGGACAAGCTTGAGTCATTCAAGGCCGGCACCGGTAAAGGAAAGGGCCAGTTGGCCGCGCTGCGCCAGCGGGCGATCTACCACGCTCAGCAGATCGGCGGCGACACGTCGGTGGAGATCGACCGCAAGGCGATCTTTAACGACCTGACGCGCCAGCTGGATTACAAGACGGGCGGGAAGGGCAAGTTCTGGGGCATGGTCCAGGACCCCACCGAGCAGCAGCAGCTGATGCGCGCGATCTGGGGCGAGAAGACCGGTAGTCCAGACGTTGACGCCTCGGCGAAGGCGATCCGCGATTTGAACGAGCAGGCGTTTCAGCGCGCCAACGACGCTGGTATCAACATCAACCGCCTAGAGAATTACCACGTACCCCAGCCGTGGGCCTGGGAGAAGGTGGGCGCCGACCGCGCGGGCTTCGTCAAAGATGCGATGGCCGAGATCGATCCGACCCAGTACACGAACGTCGATGGCTCGCCCATGACGCGGGACCAGATCCAAAAGATGGTCGAGAAGTCGGCCGAGACTCTGGGCACGAATGGTTCGAACAAGCGTGGTGAGAAACAAGGCACGGGCCAGTCGGGCACCGTTGGTGGTAGCCGCAACGCGCCGCGCCAGCTCCATTTCAGCAGTGCCGACGGCTACATGCGGATGATGGATAAATACGGTTCGGCCGATTCCGTCTATTCGATGCTGGATCACCACTTGAACAGCATGGCGCGTGACATCGCCGCCGCCAAGAAATTCGGCCGCGACGCCGACAACTTCTTCCCGCAGCTAGTCGAAAAGGCGTTCGCCAATGACGCCCTAGCCGCGAGTGGGAAGACTCCGGAAGCCAAAGCGAAGGCGCTCTTGCAGCTGGAAAAGCTCAAGGCCGCCACACTCAAGGAGTGGCAAGCCTTCCGATCGCCGGATCACCCGGGCACGATGCCCCTGTGGGCGAAGATCAGCCAGAACATCCGCGGCGTGGCGAGCGCGACCCTCCTGGGTTCGTCGACCATTTCCGCGATCCCCGACCTGCAGATGGCCGTGGGCTACGCCCATCTGCGCGGCATGGCACGTACGAAAGTGCTGGCCAATGTGCTGGAAGGGCTCAAGCCCACCACGGAGAATCGTCAGCGCATCGCGCGCCTGGGCATCGTGGCTGACACCTTGCACCACAGCGTGAACCGTATGGGTACGGAGGATCTCGGGTCCAAGGCTGTCCGGTTCATGAACCAGGCGGTGCACAACATATCCGGCTTGCGCGCGTGGGACCGAGGCATGACGCATGGTGTGGCCGCCAGCATGATGGACATGTTTGGGGATCATGTATCGAAGACCGAATACGCCGATCTCGCGCCGACGGACAAAGCGTACATGGATCGGTTCGGCATCACGGCCGACCACTGGAACGCCTGGAAGCAGGCCGAACTCGACAAGGGGCCGAATGGCAACCATTCGATGCTGACCCCCGACGGCATCTACGGCATTGACGATGCCAAGCTGCGCCCCTTGGCGGAGCAGCGGTTGTCGACGATGGACGGCGCCTTCAAGGAAGAAGCGGCTAAGCGCGACGAGCGCACCCAACAGGAAATCGATTGGGTAAACAATCGCGCGGCCAAGTTAGGCGAACTGAAGCAGCGGGCCAAAGACACCATCGACGCCATGAAGGCTCGCGCTTCGGTGAAGGGCGGACGCGAGCAGGGCATTGTGGACGCGCGAGCCGAACAGCTCCGCGCAAGCGTGTCGCGCGCCGAAGTCGAAACCGATATCGGACGTTACCTCTCCGCCGAAGGGACGCAGGTTCGGGCGCGCGACTTCCTAGAAGCAGTGGAAGAGGGCGCAAGCGTTGAGCGTCAGGTTATCAAGCAACGAGTGCATCCGGACAATCGTTCGGACGCCGTGGTCGAAAATTTCAGCAGCACGCCGCCCGTTGGCGAGAAAATGAACGCCCTGATCCAGCGTTACGGCGCGTCTGTCGGTGCCAAGGCAGAAGAGCTTGGACAGCGCCAGGCGCGCACCGAGGCTCGAATTGCTGCGGCGCAAAAGTCGGTCGACGCCAACGCCAAGGAGCGATCGGAAGCCATCGACGAAAAGACAAAGGACTTCGCCAAACGCATCGATGCGCGCCTGGACGAGCTGAACGATTTCTCCAAGCAGATGCGGGAAAACGCTCAGAAGCGCCGCGATCTGAACGACGCCTTCGAACAGCGATTCCAGCAGGAAATGGCCCGTGAGATCCGTAATCTCAAGTCGGACGCAGCTGAGAAGTTGTTGAGCGCGACGCTCTCCGAAACGCACATTGGCGCGCGCGGCGGTAGCGGTAGCAGCATCGCGGATCAGGTAGCGCTTGGTCTGGACCCCGGCGCCAAGGGCACGCTCAAGCACGAGATCGCCAGCTGGTTGTTCCTACTGAAGCAGACCCCGCTCGGCATCTTCAAGACCCACATGTTAGATGTGCCGAACGGCTTGCAGGACTGGAAGGCGGCATGGCTGTACCGGGCCAAGTTCATGGCCGGTAGCGCGGCCCTAGGTGCCGTCGCGCAGGAACTGAAAGACGTGGTGCTGGGTCAAGATCCCGAGAACCTCATGACGCCCAAGGGCCTGGCCAAGATCATGCTGGCCAGCGGCGGCCTAGGCATGTACGGCGACTTCGCCCTGGGTGACAAAGGTGACCACCAGAACGGCGCGCTGGCCAAGTTGCTTGGCCCCGGCGCCACGATGGCCGAAGACGCGATTAATCTGTTCCAGAACGCCAAGGGCGTCGCGACTAACAGCCTAGGCGTGGAAGCGGAACCGGGCGAACAGACCGTGCGACCGGACCAACTGGCGGCGCAGGCCGTCCGCTTCGCCCGCAGTTACGCCGTGCCGTTCTCCCGCGTCTGGTATCTGAAGGCCGCCTTCAACCATTTGGTCTACGACCAGATCATGAACAACCTGTCGCCCGGCTACAGCGCCCGCGTCCAGAACCGCATGGCCCAAAAGAACCAGTCCAGTTGGTGGCAGTCGGGCGAACTTACCCCCTCTCGTGCGCCGGACGTAGGCGCGGCTCTGGGCCAACCTGCTAACTAATTTTTCCCTGACTGTTGATATAATGTCAACGAACACAGAGAACGCTGCTCTATGACCGTCAACACTGACATCTGCACCGCAGGACCCTACGCCGGTAACGGCGTTACGACGGTTTTCTCCGTACCGTTTTACTGGCTTGTCGACACGGATCTGAAAGTCACCAAGCTGACGGCGGCTACGGGGCTGACGTCCACGCTAGTGCTGAACAGCGACTACACGTTGTCCGGCGCGGGCAACCAGAGTGGCGGTTCTTTGACCACGGCGGTTGCCCCCTTGGCGGGTGACCAGATCTATGTCGAGCGCAATGTCGACGCCGTGCAGCAAACCGCCTACCCCAGCAACAGTCCGTTCCCAGCGTCGAGTCACGAAAAGGCTCTCGATCGCCTGACCATGCTGGTGCAGCAGAACGGGACGTTGCTTGGCCGCGCTCTCGTTCGGAGTGCCCTCCAATCAACGTATGACCTGGGCAACAACGTTTTGGTCAACAGCGGCACGGCGGTCAATCCGAACGATGTGCCTACTTACGTCCAAGTCCAGGGCATGATCGTGGGAGGTGCCGCGCCCGCTTTGGCGAGCAGCAACGGCTCCTCGCTCGTCGGTTGGATTCAGTCGGGCGCAGGCGCAGTACAACGCACCAGCCAAGACAAAATGCGTGACGTGGTGTCCGTCTTCGACTTCATGACGGCGGCGCAGATCACGGACGCCAAAGTGGGAACACAGATTTACGATATGACAGCGGCCATGCAGGCCGCGCACAACACCGGTAACAGGGTGTACTACCCGTCGGGTAACTATAAATTCAGCACGATTTCGTTTTCATCTGGCGGTATCGTCGGTGATGGACCGGGGAAAACTATTCTCACGTCCACCAATGCGACAACCGCCAATCTGATCACGTATACCGGTACCGGTGGCGGCCCTCAGGTCCCGTTGTTTCGCGATTTTCTCTTGCAGGCGGCGAACACAAAAGCCGATGGCGCAGCTCTAAGTTTCATCCCATCGTCGGGTGAAATTTCGTACGTCAAGATTGACAACATCGTCACCTACAATGTCCCTTATGGTGTTAGTTTCACCGCAGCTAGTCTTTGGACGATCTCTGATTCCAAGTTCTTGAACTACACCGCGTCGGGTCTGTACGTACAAAACACCAACCACGTCGATTCGGGCGATTCCGCTGTGGTGAACTGCCTTTTCAGCACGGCTCAGGCGAGCGGTACTCGCTATGGCATTTGGCAGCGAAGCTCGGGTGGATTGAAGATCACCAACTGCAAGTTCAATGGGGGGCAGGCGGGGTACGTTCTCGGTTTCGTTTCGTCCACGCAGTCGACGGGCGATCTTGCCATCTCCAACTGCTCCATCGAGAACATGCTTAACTACGGCATCTATTTGGGCAGGGACTCGGGGTCGTTCGGCTTCGGCGCGATAACTCTGTCCAACATCCAGATTGCCATTTGTCCGAACGGAATTGTCACCGACAATTCCGGAGCGATATCGCAGGTGTCCATTACGGGGCACAACATTGCTCTATCGAGCGGCACGGGATTCGGCATTCAATTGAATTCCGTGGCGACGTTCGTTGTTGGTCCCGGTAACATCATCGGCGGTGGCGGCACGCCCACTGGCATCAACACCAATGCCGGGTGCTCCAACGGAAAGGTCATGCGGCATACCTTCGCCGGCATCGCGGCGGCGAATCGTATTGTAAACGCGGCGACCAGTGTGGTTGTTGAATCTGACAAACAGTCTGGTTCCGGCGTAAGTGTTACCACCTCAACCGCTTACGGTTCGCTTTTCATCGGAGCTACAGCCGTCACCTTTACGACTCCATTTTCCACTACGCCCGTTGTGGTTTGCTCGGCCAGCGGTACTGGCGGCGGAGTTTCGGCTTATCCGGTCAGCGTATCTCCAACGGGTTTTACGCTCCAGGCGGTGGGCGTTACCAACGGCGGTGTAGTTACGGGATGCCAATGGACTGCGCAAGGGATCATTTGATTCAGTTCCGCACTCTTTCTAGAACAGCCTAGTAGCAGGCTCACTGCAGCGAATATCTATGAACGATGATTTGGAAAACAAGGTCGCTCTCTTGACGGAGAAGGTCGATTCCCTGTCGACGCAGATAGCTGGCTTGGTCGAGGCGTGGAACACCGCGCGCGGCGTGGTGCGTTTTGTAAAGTTCATTGGGATGCTAGCT
Source organism: Dyella kyungheensis (assembly GCF_049913195.1). Classification (GTDB taxonomy): domain Bacteria; phylum Pseudomonadota; class Gammaproteobacteria; order Xanthomonadales; family Rhodanobacteraceae; genus Dyella; species Dyella kyungheensis. The sequence continues at coordinate 2,037,479 of NZ_CP183983.1, forward strand.
ACGGCTGTCACGGCTACGTGGGCTCTCTTTCAGCTCGGTAGCCACAAATGACACTCAGCGGCGCCACCACCCGGGGGGAACGTAACAACAACCCAGGCAACATTCGCCTCGGTTCAAACTGGCAGGGCTTGGCTGCAAAGCAGACTGACCCCGATTTCTGTGTCTTCGTTGACGTCAAGTTTGGCTTTCGTGCTTTGGCCAAAGTGTTGACAATATATCAACAGAAAGGCTTCGACACTGTGCGCAGCATCATCGAACGGTGGGCGCCCGAGAACGAGAACAACACGTCGGCGTACATCAGCGCTGTGGCGGCGACCATGAAGGTTGATCCGAACACACACCTGGATGTTCAGCAATACGACCAGATGTTTCCGCTCGTTGACGCGATCACGCGCCACGAAAACGGACGCAACATCTACCTACGAACCGTGATCGATGCTGGTCTGGCGCTGGCAGGAATCGTCCCATGAAAAAGCTGCTTGCGTTGGTATTGGTGATCTTCTCCCTGACGGGTTGCCTTCCTCCGTCGCGAAAGCATCACGACGTAAAGGACGCTGCAGTCCGCCTTGAACTGGTGGGATTGGGTACCTGCAGTGGCACAGTCATCGGCCCACACGCGATCCTGTCGGCCGCGCACTGCTTCGTGGAGCGCGCACCGGTCAAGGTCGACGGCGTGATGGTGTTGATCGAACAGGAGATCAATGACGGCGCCGACCACACCATCCTGATCGTGGACGAGACGTTCGACTACTGGGCCGTGCGCGGGGAGCAGCCGACGCAAGGTGAAGTCGTGCAGCTATGGGGGAACCCCGACGGCAAGTCCGACTGGTATCGCCGCGGCTACATGGTTGGCGTCGACAAAGACGAAGAAGGCCGGGAGGTCCGTATCTACGACGTCAACGGTTTCTTCGGGGATTCCGGTTCAGGCGTGTTCGACGCCGATGGCCGGCTGGTCGCGGTAACGAGCTTGTGCGTTTTCGATTCCACGCAAGGTGTCCCGTTCAAGATGATGGGCAGTTACGACCTCAACTTCACCGCCCAGCAGTGGGCACAGGCGGCGCTATGAAACTCGATCCCCAATGGCGGCAAGCGTACCGGTGGTTCAGCGTCCACGCGCTGGCATTGGCGGGAACCTTGCCGGGCGTGTGGTGCTCTCTCCCTGGCGAATGGCGCGCGATCGTTCCCATCTCCTACGTGGCGATCGCCACCGCCATTACGTCCGTACTCGGTATCGCCGGACGTGTCGTACTCCAAGCCTCCGCAATCCAAAACGAGAACAAGCCATGCTGACCGCCCTGTGGGCCAAGTTTGAAGCCTGGATCATTGGCCTGGTCGCCGTCCTGGCGGCTATCGGTGGCGCACTTCTCTACGGCCGCGAGAAAGGAAAGGCCGCCGAGAAAAAGAACGTGGTTGCCGATCAGGCGCAGCAGCAGATCAACACAGCGACGGCCATCGTGGACCGTTCCGAGGTACGCAAAGATGTCGAAGTCGAAACAGCCAAGCTCCCCGCCGACGCCACGGCTCCGATTAGTGCAACGCCTGCAGAAAGCAGCAGCGCACCTGCGGCGGCGTCTACCCCTCGGCCTGATCCTACCCCTGGCAGCTCTGCTGACGTCCTGCGCCAGCAGTGGAGTCGTGACTAAGCCCACGCCCTCCAACGGCTGTGAGTGGGTGCGCCCGATCTACATCAGTAAGGCCGACGTTCTGACGCAGGGAACTGCGGATCAGATTCTAAACCACGACGAAGCTTGGCAGAAGATTTGCGGTTCTCCCACCAGTCGACCATAGCGCACAGTCCACCGATGCCCAAAACAACGGCGATGTCAGCAGTGGGGCGATCGCCGAATAGTGAATACAGATAGCTTCGCCACACCATCACGTCGTCACCCAAGTCGATCAGGGCCGCTCCAAGTCCAAGGAGTACGATCAAGCTGAATATCTTGAGCAAGCTCACGATGGTGCCCTCAACAGTTGTTGGCCAATAGCCGTCGCCGTACGTGCAACGGCGGCTTCCGCGATGTCCGATTGCATCCAGGCGTAACCGGCCGTGGTTTGGGTCGAGGCGTGGCCCAACAGTTCGCCAATCTGCGCCAACGAGTAGCCCAAGTCTAATGCCACGGAAGCGAACGAACGACGTAGGTCGTGCAACCGTAGATCAGGGCAACCGGCTTCGGCCCGCACCTTGTACCAGAGCTTGTAAGGCCACGTGATTCCGGTAATCGTGCCCGATGTTCTAGGCAGCTGGTTGATAAGCTCCATAGCCTGGGGCGGCAGGTAGACAGGCTTCTCCCCCGTCTTCGAGTCAGGCAAGCGCAGGACGTTTCCGTCCAGCCATTCCCACCTGGCTGCGGCCACTTCGCCCTTGCGCGCACCGGTCAGGATCAGCAGATAAATAAATGTGACCGGCCCAGGGTATTTGTCTTTGTAGTGGTTAAGCCTTTCAGCAATAGTACCTGCCTCTAGCGGCGTCATGCGGCGCTTGCGTTTGAACTCCTTGTACCGCTCGATCCCATGGCAAGGGTTGGAATTCTTCGGTCGCATCTCCCACTTCTCGGCCAGAGAGAACAGCTTGCTCGAATACGCCAGGATCCGGTTGGCCAAGACGGGCGTGGCCTTCATCTTGCCGTGCAGCGCCGACATGTGGGAATAGGTGAGATCCTTGATCCGATCCGAGCCATGGGCTTTGCCCAGGTGCAGGCGCAGGAGCTTGGCTGTCGCGGCGCCCGTCTTGCGCTTGGCCGCGTCCTCCTTCTCGTACTTGCCGATGGCTTCGGTCACCGTGTCGGCGCCGCGCTCGATCTCGCGCATGGCCATCGGGTCATTACCCTTGGCCACTTCCAGGAGCATCTCCTTGGCGACGACGCGCGCCTGGGCCACCGTCATCACGGGGAACTCGCCGAGCTTGGGCCGGCGCTCGACGCCGCCCTTGGTCCGGAAGTACAGAAAGAACCGCCGCCCGGTGGCCGACACCTTGGCGTGCAGACCCGGAATGGTCTTGTCGCGCAGGATGGTGCCGGGCGTTGCCGCGGCGAGGGTTGATGAGGAAAGCTCCATTGGGTCGCACCTGAGTCGCAAGATAGGGTCACATACAATCCATTGGGGTACAACGCGATCCCATGGAATTGAGCTGGGGCCTAGCTTACTCAGGTGTAGACATACTGTCAACGTTGACTCTTAATCAATTGGTCGAAAGTTCGAATCTTTCACGGCCCACCAATTCGAAAGGCACCTAGAGAAATCTAGGTGCCTTTTGTTTTGCGCGCCTGGTGGCGGCGGGCCATGTCCTTACACGTACTGCATCTTCACTGTCATGCCGCCGTCGACGACGAAGTGCTGGCCGGTCACGAACGACGATTGCGTCGATAGCAAATAGACGGCCAAAGCGCCGATGTCTTCCGGCGTGCCGACGCGGCCGGCAGGGTGTTGCGCGTGGTCGCGGCGGCTGAGTTTCGGGGCGGATCGTTCGGCGGGTTCGCGCCAGGCATCGGTGGCGATCCAGCCGGGGAGGATCGCGTTGGTGCGCACGTCGGGCCCCGCGCTGATCGCCAGGGCATGGGTGAATGCAAGCAAGCCGCCCTTGGTGGCGGCGTAGGCTTCCGAATCCGCTTCGGATTGCAACGCGCGGGTGGACGCGATGTTCACGATGGCGCCGCGATGCCGGCTCAGTTCCGCCAGTGCGTGCTTGGCGCAGAGGAATGCGCCGGTGAGGTTGGTGGACAGGTAGCGATTCCACTGGTCGAGCGACAGTTCGGTGAGTGGTCCCGTGTGCGGGCTCGCGATGCCTGCGTTGTTTACCAACCCGTCGATGCGGCCGAATTGCCTGAGCGCCGAAGCGGTCCAGCGTTTCACGATGGGTTCGCGAGAGACATCGAGCGTGGCGAAGCCGGCGCGTTTGCCGACCTTCCACTCGTCGAGGCAAGCCTTGCCTGCGGCGGCATTCAAGTCGCCGATGAAAACGTTGCCGCCCGCGCCAAGCACGGCCTGCGCGATGCCGCGGCCGATGCCTTGCGCGCCTCCGGTGACGAGGATGGTCTTGCCTTTGAGTGGCTGGGCGTCGAACGGCGTGATGTCGGGCGTTTGCGTCATGGGGGGGGGGGCCGGCGGGAAGGGGGACAGCTTGGCGAAGCTCGTGCATAGGCCAGGTCGACGACGTTCCGCGCGTGTTTTCGCGGGCGCTGCGTGCATGCCGTCGTTTCCACCCCATCGGCCAAACGGCCTAAATCCGCGGGATCTGATCAGCGCGAGCCGCTGTCCGGATTCGCAGTTCCTTTGGCTGGACTGGGGTTGCCGTCTTCACGCGGTTCGCGCCGGCTGAAGTGCGGACGCATTTCTGCGGAATCCATGTGCGTCAAGACATAGAACGAATGGCTTTGTCAAGTTCTCTCGGGCCGTGGATATACTCGTAAGTGACGCAGTTCACACTTTGTCGCAGGGGGCCCGCCATGAAAGTTCTCTCACTGTTCTTTGCTATTTGCGTTGCAGCAGTACTGTCGGGCTGTGCCACGGGGCGTGGCTCGACCGAGGCGCCAAGGATCGATCCGGCCGCGCAGGCGGTATCCACCTACAAGATCGGTGTGGACGACCAACTGCAGGTCACGGTCTGGCAGAACCCCGACCTCAGCGTCAGCGTGCCGGTGCGGCCGGACGGCAAGATCACCGTGCCGCTGATCGGCGACGTGATGGCCGGCGGCAAGACGCCCGAGGAAGTGGCCGCGGAGATCAAGGAAAAGCTGCAGTCCTATGTGCGCGACCCGCAGGTCGCCGTGATCCTCACCGCTTTGCGCAGTCATGAGTATCTGTCGCGCGTCCGCGTGACCGGTGCCGTGCGCACGCCGGTATCCATTCCGTATCGCCAGGGCATGACCGTGCTCGATGCGGTGCTGGCCGCCGGCGGCACCACCGAGTTTGCCGCACCCGACCGGACCGAGCTGTATCGCGAAGGCAAGAACGGCGTGACCACGCCTTATGCGGTGCGTCTGGACAACGTGCTGCAGAAGGGCGATCTCGCCACCAATTACCCCGTGCAACCCGGGGATGTTGTCACCGTACCGATGCGCGCGTTTTAACGCCGCTCTCAGGGGAAGGGAGGACGTCGCCATGAGTGGAGAACTCAGGCCGATGGCAAGCCTTGTGCCGGCACTGATCAACGAGGCGCGCCGACGCCGCCTCATGCTGGGTATCGCGTTTGCCTTGATCGCACTGGCCGCACTGACGGCCGGCATGCTCTGGCCACGCAAGTACGTCGCTTCGACGACGATTCTTGCGCAGGAAAGCAGCATCATCACGCCGTTGATGGAGGGCGCCGCCGCGCCGACGGCGAACAAGAATCGCGCCAACATGGCACGCGACGTGATCTTCAGCCGCAAGGTGATGGCAAAGATCCTCGAAGCGGGCGGTTGGATGGCCACCAATCCTTCGCCGGTGGAACAGGACCGTCTGGCCGAGGCGATCAAGTCGCGCACGCAGGTACAGATCACGCGCGACAACCTGATCACCATCGCCTACAGCGACAACAACGCCAAGCGCACGTTCGAAGTGGCGCGTGCGTTCGCCCAGCTGTTCATTAGCGAAAGCCTGACCTCGAAGCAGCGCGAGAGCCGCGAGGCCTACGAGTTCATCAACAGCCAGGTCGAGGCCTATCGCGCCAAGCTGACCGATGCCGAGGACAAGCTGAAGGCGTATCGCGACGCCAACGCGGATGCACGTCCCGGCAGCGAGGCCGATACCGCGGCGCGCATCAGCCAGTTGCGCACGCAGATCGAATCGGCGCGGATGGACATGATGGAGCGCCGTTCGATGGAGGGCTCGCTGGCCTCGCAACTCAACGGCGAATCGGAAGTGAACACGGTGCAGACCGCCAATGGCGTGCTACAGGCGCAATTGGGCGAACTGCAGGCGCAGCTCAACAAGTTGCAGTTGACCTATACCGACTCCTATCCGGACGTGGTGCGCATCCGTCATCAGATCGACGATCTGAAGAAACAGCTCGCTGTCGCCGACCAACGCCAGCAGGCCGGCACGCCTACCGCGCTGGACAGCAACGTGATGTTCAACCCGGCCTACCAGCAGATCAAGACGCAGCTGGCCACGGCCCGTGCAGCGAGTGCTTCGGCGGCGGCCCGCATGGGCGCGAGCGAATCGATGTTGCAGGCGGAGTTGCAGCGTAGTGCACGCATCGCCAATTCGGAGAACGTCACTGCCGAGCTGACCCGCGATTACAACGTCAACCGCGACGTCTACCAGGATCTGCTCAAGCGCCGCGAGAACGCACGCGTGTCGATGAATCTCGACGCCGAGCAGCGTGGCCTGAACTTCCTGGTGCAGAACCCGGCGGTGATGCCGCTGTCGCCCACGGGCTTGCGCTTCCTGCACTTCGGTCTGGCCGGCATGGGACTTTCCTTGGCGCTTCCACTGGGCCTGCTGCTTGCGCTGGTGTGGTTCGACCCACGCGTGCGTTCGGTATGGCAGCTGGAACAGGCCATCGGCACGCCGGTACTCGCATCGATTCCGTTCTACCCGACGCCGGGTGATCGCCGTCGCGATCGCATGCGCAACACGATCGTGGGCTTGATCGTGATCGGGGTGGGCGCTGTCTATCTCATTGCCGTCTGGATTCGGCTGAAGGGATGACCATGAAAAACCTGGAAGACGACAACATGTCCGAACGCATCAGCGAAGTGCTGGAAGCCGCCGCGCACAACCTGGAACTGCGCAAGACCTCGAGCCAGTCGATCGCGCGCATGCATGAAGCCGGTGGGGCGCTTGCGCCGATCCAGCTCGAGCAGCGGCGGATGATCCATCGCGAGGAATCGGTGCGGCAACAATCCGATGCCTTCCGCGAGATCCGCACGCGCCTGCTGGCGATGGGTGGCAACCACAATTTCGTGACCCTGGTGGTGGCCGTGAGCCCCGGCTCGGGCAGCAGCTTCGTGGCGCGCAACCTGGCCGCGGCATTCGCCTTCGACGAAGCCAAGACCAGCCTGCTGATCGACTGCAACGTGCGCTACCCGAACCAGCACAAGGTGATGGGCATCGAACCGGCGCGAGGCGGGCTGATCGACCTGATGGACCATCCGGCCATCGGCATCGAATCGATCATCTACCACACCGGTGTGCCGCACCTGCGCTTGATTCCCGCCGGCAAGTCGCGCGAGAGCAGCAGCGAATACTTCACCTCGCATCGCATGCGCGCGGTGATCGACTCGCTGCGGTCGCGCTACGCCGATCGTTACATCTTCCTCGACGGTCCTTCGATCAAGGGGGCGCCGGATGCGCGCATCCTGGCCGACCTGGCCGATTTCGTGGTGGTGGTGGCTGGCTACGGAAAGGACACGCCGGGCGCGATCAGCCAGGCACTGAGTCATTTCGAGCCGAGCAAGCTCGCAGGAGTGGTGTTCAACCAAGCGCCCTAGACAGTTAGGGGAGGAGGTGCCGTCACAGGGTGGGGCGGTACCTCGAGGGAAACGGTCAGAGGAAAGGATATGCCGGCTTACAACAGGCTCGCTCGCGCCACCATGATCGCGCTCGTCGTCGTGCCTGGCAGTGCCTGGGCAGGCGACTTCGCGTATTCGGTGTTCGGCAGCGTGGAGCACAGCGACAACATTGCGTTGTCCACGGACGATCCGCAAAGCACCAATGTGTATGTGCCCGGTGTCAACTTCGCCTATCGGCAACTGGGTTCCACGTTCCAGGCAAACGTGCTCGGCACGGTGGAATACCTCGACTACAGCAACAAGAACTTCGACAGCCAGGTGCTGGGCACGCTGGGCGCGCAGGCGAACTGGACGGTGATCCCGCAGCGGCTGGACTTCACCATCGAGGACGACGCGGGCGTGCAGCCGGTGGATTCGCTGGCCAGCAACTCGCCCGAGAACCAGCAGCAGACCAACGTGATTGCGCTGGGGCCCGTGCTGCACTTCCAGTTCAACGAAGCCACGCGCGGACAGGCGGAGCTGAAGTACCTCAACAGCTACGCATCGAAGGTGGACGATTTCGACTCCTCTCGCGGGCTCGGGGCTTTCCGGGTAATCCGCGATGTGAGCCCGACCACCCAGGTATCGTTGAACGTGGAGTCTCAGCGCGTCGACCTGAAGAACAACGATGCGGGTCCGGATTACACCCGCAACGAGTTCTACGCGCACTACGTGCATACGCTGCGCGATTTCGACGTGGATGCTTCGCTGGGTTGGGCCTACATCGACTTCACCCATGCGCCGAGTGCGTCCAAGCCGATGGCGAACGTCACCTTGGGCTGGCGTGCCAGTGTCGACAACAGCTTCAGCCTGACCGGGCGTTACGAGTTCTCGGACGCGGCGCAGGACATGCTGCTGCAGCCCGGCCAGACCATCGTCGACAGCATGACCAACGTGTCGGCCAACCCGTTGGAGCTGATCAACGATCCGACCCGGGGCGGCATCAACACCGGCACCATGGTGGTCGATTCGGACGTCTACCTGGATCAGAGCCTGGAAGCGACCTACAGCTATCGCGGCGATCGGCTATCGGTCACGGTGCAGCCGCTGTACCGAAAGTTGTCCTATCTGAACGACACCACGTTCAACCAGAAGGAAAAGAGCGGCGCGGTCAGTATCGAATACCGGTTGCGGCCGACCTACTATCTCACCGCCTTCGGCAACTACCAGCATCTCGATTACACCAACATCGATCGCACGGACAAGACGACGCGCTTCGGTTTGGCGCTCAGCCACGAGTTCACCAAGCACTGGAGCTGGCGCGCCGCCTATACCCGGCAGATACGCAACAGTACCGCGATCCAGCAGAGCTACCACGAGAACGAGATCCTGTTCTCCATGGTGTATCAGCGATGAAAGCGCGCATCGAAGCCGAGCTGCCGTTCTACTTCGGTCCGGGAAAGGAGCTGTTCGGCTTCTACCATCCGGCTGCCGCGGTCACGGGTACGGCGGTGTTGCTGTGTCCTCCGTTCGGCGTCGAGCAGATCCGCTGCCATCGGCTGTATCGCCAGTTGGCGCACAGCCTGGCGGAGAGCGGTCTGCCCGTGTTGCGCTTCGACTATTTCGGTACCGGCGATTCGGCCGGGGACAGCCATGCGTTCGAGTGGCCGCGTTGCCTGGCCGACGTGGCGACGGCGGCGGCCGAACTGCGTCTTCGCCATGGCGGCGGTCGCTTGCTCGCGTTTGGTGCGCGACTGGGTGCCAACGCGGCGCTGGCCGCCGCACAGACGGCGCGGCTCGATGGCGTGGTGGCGTGGGATGCGATCACCGATGGCGCAGCGCTGGTGCGGCAGTACGACAGCATGGAGGCATCGCTCAAGGTCGACTTGAACCGCTTCGAGGTGGCCCGGCCGGATCTCGACGTGAGTACGCAGTGGCCCGGCTTCGAGACCAGCGAACGCCTGCGTTCGCAGTTGCTGGAGTTGCGCCTGCTCGATCCGGGCATCGCCTCGGCGTGGCTCACGTCCTCGTCGCCCGATGAGGCCTCGCGCCTGGGCGAGCCCTACGCGAGCAGGCAGGTTGGCGTCGATGTGGCGCCGCGCTGGGACGACGTCAATGGCCTGGAGCTGGCGATCCTTTCGCATCCGCTGCTCGAGGCGGCCCGGCGCCACCTGAAGGAGATGGCGTGATGCATGAGCAGGCCTTCCGCTTTGGCGCCGCGCGGCATCTGGTCGGCGTGGTGGGTTTGCCTCCCGTCATCGAGCACGGCGTGGGCATGATCCTGTTGAATGCCGGCATGGTGTATCGCGTGGGGCCGTTCCGCCTGCACGTGGAGCTGGCGCGGCGGCTCAACAGCCTGGGCTACCCCACGCTGCGCTTCGATCAATCCACCATCGGCGACAGCGGCGCCAGCGGGCAGCGCCTGTCGCGGCCCGAGCAGGTGCTCGCCGATGTGCGCGACGCGATGGAGCTGTTGAAGCAGCAATCGGGCTGCACGCGCTTTGTGCTGTTCGGCTTGTGCTCCGGTGCGCAGAACGCGCATTCCACGGCTTATGTCGATCAACGCGTGGCGGGTGCGTTCTTTCTCGATGGCTATGGCCATCGCACGCTCGGCCAGCGGGTGCGCCATTACCTGCCGCGCCTGTTGAGCCTTTCGGTGTGGCGCCAGCGTTTCGCCCGCCGCCGCACGCCCGTGGCAGCACGTCCCGCCGAGCCCGCGTTCGAGGTGGAACCGTTGCCGCCGAAGATCGTGCGCGCGCAACTGGCCGAGATGCTCCATCGCGGACTCAAGCTCGACTTCATCTACAGCGGGGGCGTGGCGCGCTATTTCAATCACGTGCGCCAGTTCCGCGAGTGCTTCGGGCGTCTTGCCGATCACCCCTGCGTGAGCGTCAGTTACTTCAAGGAAGCGGACCACACCTACGTCCTCAGCGGTGACCGCCAGCGCCTGCTCGACCATGTGGCGCAGTGGATGGGTCGCCACTTTCCCATCACCCGAACAGGGTCGTCAGCATGAACAAGGTACTCGTCACCGGCGGCGCCGGTTATATCGGAAGCCATGTCGTACAGCAGCTGACCTCGCGTGGCGAGTATGTGGTGGTCATCGACAACCTCAGCTCGGGCTATCGCGAAGCGGTGCAGGGCGCCGAGCTGGTGGTGGGTAACGTTGGCGATACCGCACTGGTGGCGTCGGTGCTTCAGCATCATGGCATCGACGCGGTGATGCATTTTGCCGCGCACACGGTGGTGCCCGAGTCGGTAAGCGATCCGCTCAAGTACTACGGCAACAACACCTGCAATACGCGCAACCTGCTCGCTGCCTGCGCGGAAGCGGGCGTGAGCAAGTTCATCTTCTCGTCCACCGCCGCAGTGTATGGCCTGACCGCGCACGGCGTGGCGGATGAGGATACGCCCACCCAGCCCGCCAACCCGTATGGCCGCTCCAAGCTGATGTCGGAGATGATGCTGTGCGACCACTGCGCGACCGGCGCGATGCGTCATGTGATCCTGCGCTATTTCAATGTGGCCGGTTGCGATCCGAAGGGACGCATCGGCCATTCGGCGCCCTCGGCTACGCTGTTGATCAAGGCGGCGTGCGAGCACGCGGTGGGCAAACGCGAGTCCCTGGCCATCTACGGCACGGACTACGACACGCCCGACGGCACCGGCATCCGCGACTACATCCATGTGGAAGACCTGGCCACGGCGCACCTGCGCGCACTCGATCATCTGCGCGAGGGCGGCACCTCGCTCAAGCTCAATTGCGGCTATGGCCACGGTTACAGCGTGCGCGAGGTGCTCGATTCGGTGGCCCGCGTGGGCGGGCATCCGCTGAATATCGTGGAGCTGCCACGGCGCGAGGGCGACCTGGGCATGCTTATCGCCTGCAGCGATCGCCTCAAACAGGTGCTGGACTGGCAGCCGCAGTACGACGATCTGGATTTCATCGTGCGCACGGCCTTGCTGTGGGAACGCAAGATGGTGAGCAAGCGCGTGCCGCTATCGTCGGTGGCGTGATGAAGTGGATGGTTCCAGCGGCAGGTCCGGGCTCCGTGCGGGCATGCCGAGGCGATGTCTTCGTGGTGCTGTGCTTGGTGCTGCTGTTGCTGCCGGTGGCGTGCTGGTCGGCCACGCCGTCGGGTCGGTCCGCGTCATCGAAGGTCTCCGGCGCGGCCGCTGTGCGGGCGCCGGCGGATAGCGCCGCCGAGCAGCGGATCGTGGTGCATCAGAACGTCGGCGACGCGACCGATGTGCGCGTGTCGGTGGGTATCCCGTTTCCGCCGTCCACCCTGCATGACGCCCATCAGCTGCGCATCCTGGATGCGGCCGGCAACGAGGTGCCGTCGCATGCCGACGTCACGCTGCTCTGGTATGCGCGCGATCGCAGCATCCGGGCGGTGCGCATGCAGTTTCATGCGCAGCTGGTGAAGGGCGAGGGCACCTATTACTTCTCGATCGGCAAGCCGCGCACGCGCGACGCGCCGGGCTGGCCGTATGTGCAGGAACTGGTGGCCGACGCCCATGGCGTGCGCGTCGCCGCGGCCTTGGCCACGCTGGAGCCCACCTGGTTGTGCGCATCGCTGATCGCCGGCCCGCAGACGCCTGCCGTCAAGGGCGAAGCCTATGCGAACTACGTATCGACCCAGTTCGAATGGGCCAGGAAGTTGCCGGTGGAAGATCACACGGCATGGCTGTTCGATCGTCCGACCGCCTTGTTCAAGGCTTATGTGCGCACCGGCCGTTTCGATTACCTGCAGGCCGCCGACCAGAGCTATCACTTCTACATGAAGTACATCAAACGGGATGGACTGCCGTTCAGTCCGTTCTGTGGCGGTGGCTGGACGTATGGCAAGGAACCGTGCGACGTGAAGTACGTCTACGTCGAACCCATCCTGCTGGCGCTGGCGCTCACGGGCGACGACAGCGAGCACGACACCGAGACCGTCGACAAGATGGTCACGCTCTGGCAGCACGGCGGCTGGAGCGGTACGCCCGGCCCGTACACCGGCCCGGGCGAACGTTTCACCGAGCGGCTGGCCGGCCTCGGGTTGCTGGCCACCATCAATGCGTACGAACTGACCGGAGACGCACGCTATCTGGGCTATGCCCGCGAGCGGGTGGGCTGGCTGTACGACCACCAGCGCAGCAATCCCGACAAGCTCGGCGACGACGGCTCGTGGCGCAACAGCTGGAACCTCCATGAGGACGATGCCTGGCATCCCGATCACGACGTGCGCGGATCCTCGCCATGGATGAGCGAGAACATCATCGACGGCCTGTGGCACACCTGGCTGGTGACGGGCGACCGTCGCATTCCAGAGATGATCACGGCGTTCGGGCGCTACATGGAGCGCTACGGCTGGATCGACGTGAACACCATCGTGCAGGGACATGAGTGGCGCAACCCCTGCTCGGGCGACAACGGGCAGATCGCCTGGTACTGGGCCTCGTCCAAGGTCCCGCGCAGCAAGCTCGCCGATATCGAGGATTCGGACGGCTGGTACAGCGATGCACACAACGTGGAGCTGGTGATGCCCGTGGCGGCGGCCTACTACTTCGAACGCGATGCCAAGCAAAGCGACGCGTTGAAGCGGCGCCTGGAAGCGCTGTCATCGTCGTACAACACCGAATGCGCGCAGATCGGCGAAACATTGCGCCGCTTCAACTGGAACAACCGTGGCAGCGGCGTGGCGATGTGGCTGCTGCAGCAACCGCCGGGAAGCGGGTCGACGTCGCCGTTGGCGGCGCATCCTTCACCGTAGCGTTGATGGGACATGCAAGGGTATGAACAGGGGCAGGTGTAGATGAATCGTCGGATGGCAGCACTTCGGAGCATGGCGCTGGTGTCGGTTTCCACCTATGTGGAATACGCGCTGGGCCTGTTCATCAGCGTGTGGATTGCCCGCGCGCTGGGTCCGGCTGACTTTGGTCGTTACGCTTTCACGGTGTGGTTGTGCGGCTGGCTGATGGTGTGCAGCAACCATGCCCTGACCACCTCGTCGACCAAGTTCATCGCCGAAGCCTATGGTGCGGATCAGCCCGAGGTCGCCTCGCATATTTCCCAGCGCCTGATGCGCATCCAGTTGTGGAGCTGTGCGGTCGTCATCGCGCTGTTCTTCGCCGGCGTGGCCATCGTCCAGCCGCAGGAATGGGCGGGCTTCATCGTGCCCATTTCGGTGCTGGTGGCCATCGGCGTGGTCGCCAAGGCGAACTACAGCCTGTTGGTGGCGATATCAAAAGGGCAGGAACGTTTCGAACCGGTGTCGATCGCCACGGTGATCTCGGGCGTGATCATGCTCGCGCTGGTGGGGCTGGCTACCTGGTTTCGCGGGGGACTGCTCACCTTCGTCGGCATCTTCGCTATCTCCTGCCTCACGCTGAACCTGATCAATCGCCTGGCTTATCGGCACTACTGCCTGCCGTTCGAAGTCGGTGCAGTGCCAGCGGAGATGTCCACGCGCATGACGCGCCACCTGCGCCTCACGGCGGTGCTGGTCCTGCTGATTGCGCTGAAGACGAACACCATCGAAGTGTTCCTGCTCAACACCTACGCCAATTCCACGGCGGTGGGCTTCTTCGCCATCGCGGGGACGCTCACACGCGGCGCGGTGGAGCTGTTTTCCGTGGGCCTGACCACCACGCTGCTGCCCTATATGGCGCGGGCTTTCGGGCAGCGCGGACATTCGCAGGCGACACGGGTGCTGTCGGAGGCGACGCGCTTCTACTGGGCCACGGGCCTGATGATCGCCGGCCTGGGCTTCGTCACCACGCCGGGTCTGGTCACGCTGATGTATGGCAACAAGTATGTGGATGCGATCCCGGCGATCGAGGTGACGCTGGTGCTGGCCGGGCTGCTGCTGATCACCAACAGCATCGCCGCGTTCCAGGTGGTGACGGATCGCCAGGGCGATCGCCTGCGCATTTCCGCGGCGGCGTTGATCATCAACGTGGTGCTGGGTTTCAGCCTGATCCCGCATTTCGGCTTGCTGGGCGCGGTGCTCTGCTATGCGGGCACGCGCCTGGCGGAACTGGCGATCTGCACGTTCTATATCCGTCGCGTGGCGAGTGCGGGGTTGCCGGTGGGGATGATGATGCGGCTGCTGGTGGTTGGCCTGGTGGCAACCGGCGCGGGTTGGCTGGTGGCGGAAGTCACGCCGGGGCATTTCGCTTTCATCACGGGAGCGGTCGCGTTTGTCGCGGTGTTCTTGCCGGCGAGTTTCCTGGTTCGCTATTGGAGCGAGGAGGACTTCCGGCTGATGGGGATGATTACGGATAAGTTGGGGCCGGTGGGGCGGGTGGCGAAGAGGGTATTGGCGGTGTTGCAGGGGCCGGTGGCGCGGGCGCCTTGATGGTTTTGTTGGTCATCCTGGCGCAGGCCGGGATCCAGAGCCTCGGTATTTGATGTCGCGTTCCCGCGACCGGGCCGCTTACGCAGCGGGCGTTTCGACTGCCTGCCGGCAGCCGAGTCACTTTTCTCTTGCCGGCCCAAGAGAAAAGTAACCCAAAGAGAATGGCCTCAAGAGCTGGCAGCATCGTGTTGAATCCAAGCGCGAACGCTCGCGGCGCGTCCCACCGGATATCCATGGGAGGCTACCCCAGGGGTGCTTCAATGCGCTGCGCAACGCGCCCGACTCGCTGAGGACTTAAAGCGGAGGCTCGCTTCGCATCGCCCTTGGCTTGTCTTCGCGATGCATCCCACTTCTCCCTCCCCCCGCCGGGGAGAGGGCCGGGGTGAGGGGCGGGTGCTCGCGGGACCGTCCGTGCTTTCTGTGGGAGCGCACCCTGTGCGCGACAGACGCCGGGATGTACCGCTCCGTAGGTTTGTCGCGCACAGGGTGCGCTCCCACAGTAACCCTGCAGCTCTGGCTCTTAGCTCTGGCTCTTAGCTCTGGCTCTTAGCTCTGGCTCTTAGCTCTGGCTCTTAGCTTCGGCTCTTAGCTTCGGCTCTTAGCTTCGGCTCTTGGCTTTGGCTCTTGGCTCTTGGGGGTCCCCGTATGACGCGGCGGGTGGGTGGAGGAAAGCCCGAAGGGTGGCCGGCATGGATGCCGGCCAGTTTTTCGCCAGGGCAGGATGCCCTGTCGAAAAACCCCGCAACCCACCCGCGCACCTGGAGGGCCGCTAGGCCCGCAAGGCGCGTCATCCCGGGGGCCCTTCTCTTTGGTTGGCGGTGTCAATCTAGAAGTGCATCATCGATCGCTTGGGCGAGGTCATCGCGCCCCAGCGCACGCATGAACATCTCCGCCGGACAGTGGTAGTCGAGGGTGGCCCGCGGTCGCAGATTCATCTCCCGCGCAATCGCATCGAGTTTGCGTTGGCTATGCACCGACAGGTCGGTGCCTTTGGGTAGGTACTGACGCAGCAAACCGTTGGTGTTCTCGCAGATGCCGCGCTGCCAGGGACTGTGTGGATCGGCGAAGTAAATCGCCAGCCCCGTGCGTTTGGAGAGGGTCTTGTACAGCGCCATCTCCTTGCCCTGGTCATAGGTCAGCGTTTGGCGCAGCGTCGCCGGTAACGGACCGAACGCCCGGCTGAAGCCCTTGAGCGCATCCTCGGCCGCGCACCCTTCCATCTTCACCAGTTTCAGGAACAACGTGCGCCGATCCACCAGTACGCCCACCGACGACTGATTGCGCGCGCCTTTGAGGAAGTCGCCTTCCCAATGGCCCGGCAACAAGCGTTCATTGGCCTCCGGCGGGCGATCATGAATACTCGGCAGATCGTGCATGCGGCCACGCCGATTGGCGCCTTGGCCGCGTGGGCGACGCGCGCACTTGTGCTGGCGCAACAGCGCCACCAGCCCTCGCCGCAGTTCGCCGCGCGGAGCGGCATAGATCGCGGTGTAAATCGTCTCGTGGGACACGTGCTTGGCCGGTTCCTCAGGATGCTGTCGGCGCAGTGTGCGACTGACCTCTTGCGGTGACCAGCGGCGAGCCAACAGGTAGCGCACCAGACGCCACAAGGCACTCTCACGATGCAACTTACGCGGCCGACGCGCCTGATGGGCCAAGCGTCGGGCCCGATGGCCGGCACGACAAGCGTCATAGCCGAGCGTCGGGCGCCCCAGACGAGGGCTGCCCGACGGCTCGCGGTGCCCGTTACGCGCCAGCTCCCGTGAGATCGTGCTGGGCGACCGGCCTAGCAGTATCGCCAGCTGCCGGGCGCTGTCCCCGCGTGCCTTGCCCACCATGATCGCGCCTCGCTCTTCGGCGCTTAGATGGTTGTAGTGCTGACCCATGCATCACCTCCAGAGGGGTGTTGCACTTGATATTAGAGACCGCCGTTACTTTCTCTTGGGCAAGCAAGAGAAAGTGACCCGGCCTCCGGCAGGAGGACGGAAGCCCGCGGCAGGCGAGCCAGGTCGCCGTACCGCTAAAATCAAGCGCGAAGTCACTGGATGACCAGCCTTCGGCTGTTAAAGAGCGCCTCCTGCCTTCGCAGGAATGACGAAAAAAAGCGGCACGCCCACACGATGAGGGGCGGATGCTCGCGACAGACCTTAATGGTGCTGCTGCTCTTTTCTGCTGTGCAGAACTGCAGTCCCTCACGCCATCCTCTTCCTCATCGCTTCCCACGCGTAATGACACATGTGCTGCGATGAAGAGAGCCAGCTGAGTTGGGCGATGTCGCGGTAGATGCGCCATTGCCAGCAGGCGGCGCGCCATTTGTCGGCGGAGACGGAGCCTTCGCGGACGCAGTAGTACGCCAGCGGCTGGTCGCCGGGGACGCAGGAGGCGGAGCCGGCGCGGCGGACCATTTCAAGCCAGAACACGTAGTCTTCGTGGCCGACGGCGCGGAAAGCGGCATCGCCCAGGCTGCGGTCGTAGAGGCCGGTGAGGTTGCCGATGTGGTTGCTGCGGAGCATCTGGGCGTAGCTGACGGTGGCCGGCGGGCGCACGGACGAAAGCAGGTGGCCGCGCTCGTTGACGCGGTCGTACGAGGTGTAGGAGACGCGGGCGCGCGTTTCCTCCATGTGTTCCATCTGCCATTCGAGCTTGCGCGGATGCCAGCCATCGTCGCTGTCGAGGAACGCGATGTGGCTGCCACGGGCCGCGGCGATGGCCGCATTGCGTGCGGCCGCCACGCCGCCGTTTTCCCTGGCGTGAATCACGCGTACGCGGTCGTCGACATCGGCCAGCGAGTCGAGCAGCACCGGCGTCTCGTCGGTGGAGCAGTCGTCCACGATCACCAGTTCCCACGACGCATAGGTCTGGGACAGCACCGAGGCCACCGCGCCCCGGATGTACTTCTCCGCGTTGTAGGCAGGCATCACCACGCTGACCAGGGCGGATGTCATGGCGATACCTCGGCGGGGCGCTTGCGGCCGATGAAATCGATCGAGGTCACGCACAGCCGCTCGGGCGGAATATGCGCGAACTGCGGATGCACCGGCATCGCGGCCAGCTCGGCCAGTCGCTTCTCACGGGCGCACTCGGTGTTAAGCACGATGTCGAAACCCACGGCCGTCGCGCGATCCACGAACTCATAGGCGCGCATCCGGTTCTGATACAGGAAGGCGTTGTCCCAGCGTCGCCACTCGCGATCGGAATACCTCAGGTAGTTGAGCTGGTTGATCTTGCTGTCGACATAGGCGTAGTGATCGCCGCAGTTCACCGAGTGGAACATGATGCCGCCTGGCGCCAGGATGCGCATGGCCTCGCGGAAGATCTCGTCCACTGCCTCGGGATTCACATGCTCGAGCACGCTGTTGGAAAAGACGCAATCGAGCTCGTGCGCGGGAATGCTGGTGCGCGAGGCATCGGCCGGGGCGTCGTAGACCACCACGCCATCGGTGGCAGCGGCGACATCGTCGTTCCGCTGAAGGCGCTCGACCAATTGCTGCTGCCGTTGGCGAACCTCATCTTCGGCAATGCCGCAAGCCTCGGCAATCAGCGCCGTATGGCGTCCGAGATTGCCCGCACATTCCCTCACCAGGTCAGGTTTGATATGTCGATTCAGGTCGACCGTGATGACCTGCCTGGCGCCACCCAGGTAGCAGGCAAACGGGAAGGTGGGATACCAGCCGCTGCCGATCTCGAACAGGCGGGCTCCCGCGATGGGAACACCGGCCTTGTGCAGATGCCCGGCCATCAGGCGCCAGTCGTCCATCTTGATGTCGAATTCGCGGGTGAAACCGCGCAAGCCGCCGAATCGACGCTGAAGCACATAGTGTGCTTCCTCGCCGCCGGGCACGTGGCCCAGCACTTTCTGCAACACGCCTTTGGCTCGCCAATGCATCGCATTTACTCCATGCCGGGGATATCCGCGACGGCTTCGGTAGCGCGGTCGGGCGACAACGCCGGCGACGTCCATCGGGCGACGCCGGGCGGAGGGGGAAGTTCGAAGTCGCGGTAGCGCGCGGGATTGCCCTGCATCCCGGCTTCCGCGGCCTTGATGATGTTGTACATCTCGCGCGAGGTGACGTAGTGCAGCACGTGGCGCTGCCCGTCGTTGTAGGTCGTTTCGAGATGGTCGTGCATGGCGTGCATCGGTTCGCCGAGCAGCGTGTCCATGTCGCGCTCCTGCGTGCCGTGCGTGTGGATCTTGATGAAGATCCAGTCCGGCCGGCCTTCCACGTGGATGCCCGTGCGCACCCAGGCGTCGACGCGTTCCGGCGTGGGCGGGCAGCTGTGGCGGACATCCGAGTTTTCGATGCGCGGCATGATCAGCTTGCGACGACGCTTCCAGTCCAGCCCCAGCGGGCCCTGCACGATCATCAGGTCGCCGCTGGCCGTGCCGCCGACTTTCACCGGCGTGCCGGTGTTGTGCGACTTGGGACAGCAGGGATCGTCGGTGGCGTAGTAGATCGCATTGATCGTACGCGTCTGCGTTTCGCTGGGTGCGGAGGGCAGGGTGAAATCGGCGTAGCAGCCGAGTTCGCGCAACAGGATCAGCTCGTTGTTGAGGCCGCACCAGCGGCCATCGGCGCGCGAGTTGTCCAGCGACCAGTTGCCGTGGATGAAGCCGAAGCGCAGCTGGCCGGTGTGCGGGTCGCGCGACAGCGCGCCGTGGCGTGCATGCAGCAGTTCGTTGAAGCGCGAGATGGTGGCGCAGAAATTCTCGGGCGTGTCGTTGTCGTGGTGCAGGTGGATTTCGATCTCGCCATAGCCCTGCGCGCAAAGCCCGGCGATCTTGTCCAGGTGCTCGGGCAGGTATTCCTCTTCGGGATAGAAGAAGGTGTGCTGCGGCGGCCTGCCGTCGGCGTCGCGGTGGCGCGAGGCCATGGCGGGGTAGCCCGTATGCCAGCGGTCGACGCGGCGGCGCTGGGTCTCGAGATCCACCCGACCCCATGCCGGCTCGTAGTGATCGACGAAGCAGAACATGATGTGCGTCGGTCCCTTGACCGCGGCACGCGGGCGCCGCCGCAGATAGCTGCCCAGCCAGACCTGCATGTTGCGCGAGCGGATGGCCAGCCATGCCACGACGCAGAACGCCGCCGCGAGGACGATCAGTGCCAGCCCAGCCACGCCCATGAATTGGTTCATTGCGAATCCCCTGTCAGCGGCCGCGCTGCCCTGGCTGAGGGCTGCGTGCTGCGTTGTCTTGCGTCATGCAGGCAGCGCGCGAAAAGTGAAACCGCGCTGCTTCCACTCGGGCAGCAGCTTTTCGAGCATGCGGCGCGAGCAGTCGCTGTCGTCGTGCATCAACATCACGTCCCCCGCGCGAGGCGGTGCCGCGCGCAGGCGTTCGGTCAGTTCGTCGGGCTCGCGTTTCTGGTAATCGAGCGTGTCGTATGACCAGTAGGCCAGCTTGCGGCGGCTGAAGGCGAAACGCAGCGTCAGCAGCAGCGAGAACACGCCGCGCGGCGGCCGAAACCCGTGGTGGCTGCGTCCGTCGAAATGGGAGAGCACCTGGTCGGTGCGTTCCACTTCCACCCATTGCTCGGTGTGCGTGAGCGCATCGAACATCGGGTGGCTATAGGAGTGGTTGCCAAGCGAGTGGCCCTCTTCGACGATCCGCTCCACCAGTTGCGGATAGCGCTCCGCCTCGCGACCGATCAGGAAGAAGGTGGCCTTGGCCCCGTGCCTGCCCAGTAGCTCGAGCAACGCGGGCGTGTGGTCCGGGTTGGGCCCGTCGTCGAAGGTGAGGTACAGCGCCTGGTCCAGATTGGGCGCACGCGTGAACACCACGGCATGTGGCATCCATTGCAGCAATTGCATCTTTTTCGGTCGGAGAGTCATCACGACAGTTCGCACGGAAAGGATGTGAAAGGGCCGGCCTTCGAGAGTTTTCCCGGAGGCAGGTCGATGGCGGAGGCAGGCCTCCGCTGATGACCACTGTGTCGCCAAGTGGCCTCGATATCCATTGGGCACATAGTCAATGGGGCATGCGACCGAAAGGCTATGGCGAACGGCCGATGGACCCTTCGCCGCCGTTGCGGCACTGCGTGAAAACAGCGCAAACCAGCGCTTTTTCGGCATCGGCCTTGGCAATTCGACTTATGGGAGCACCTGGGGCATTGCGCTAGGCTCGTGTTGTCGACATCGGGCTGAACCCATGTCCGAAAGACCCGGCGGCGCCGCATGGTTCGCGCGCCGTCTCTGCTTCTGCTGATCAACGTGTACAGGGGACAGGTCATGCTGGTTACACGCCCACCCCTCGCGCGGGAGGGGGCATGCTAGAGCGTTACGGCGTCGTCTATTTCGGCAACGACTGGTTTGCCGAGAACCGCACCAGCAGCCATCACGTGGCCACCCGGTTGGCCGCGCATATGCCGGTGCTCTACGTGGATTCGCCGGGCATGCGGGCGCCGCAGGCCAGCGGCCGCGACCTGCGCCGGGCGTTCCGCAAGTTGCGCGAGGCACTGCGCGCGCCGCAGCGCGTGGATACCAATTTCTGGCATTGCACCGTGCCGCAGCTGCCGTTCCGGCGCATACCGGGCGTGCCGCTGTTCAACCGCCTGTTCAGCCAGTGGGCGCTGCGCCGGGCCATGCGCGTGCTGGGCACGCGCCAACGCATTTCATGGTTCGTCACTCCGCACCCGGGGTTCCTCGCGCGCCGGCTGGGTGAAAGCTTCTGTGTCTACTACTGCATCGACGACTACGCCGCACATCCCGGTGTGGATGCGGAAGTCATCGCGGCCAGCGATCTTGCCCTGACGCAGCGCGCGGATATCGTGTTCGTGGCGCCCCCGGCGCTGCTGGCGACCAAGCAGGCGCAGAATCCGCAGACCCGTTTCTCACCGCACGGCGTGGATGCCCAGCTGTTCGCGCGCGCCTCCGATCCGGCGACGAAAGTCCCCGAGCTCGCGCGGAATCTGCCCGGTCCGGTGATTGGTTACTTCGGTTCCATCCATGAGTGGATCGACGTGGAACTGATCGCCTGGCTGGCCCGCTCGCGCCCCGAGTGGACGTTCCTGTTGGTGGGCTACGCCGCCATCAAGGTGCCCGAACTCGAGGCCTTGCCGAACGTGGTACTGGCGGGCGCACAACCCTATGGCAGCCTGCCGGCTTGGGCCAAGTCGTTCGATGCGGCGATCATTCCGTATCGCCGCAACCGGCAAGTGGAGAACGCCAATCCGCTGAAGCTGCGCGAATACCTCGCCACGGGAAAACCCGTGGTGGCCGTGGGCAATCCGGAAATCGCCCGCTTCGCCAGCGTGGTGCGCATTGCCGATGGCCGCGAGGATTTCCTGGCCGGCCTGGAACAAGTGCTGGCCGATGGACCACACAAGGGTGCCGCCGAGCGCATGGCCGCGGTGGCCGATCAAACCTGGGATCGCCGTGTGGAGGAGGTGTTGCGCGAAGTCGCCACCTCGCTCGCCACGGCGGACATGACGCTTGCTGACCAACGGATACCTGGATGAATGCTTCTGTCGATCAACGCCTGCGCATCGGCATCGTGGGTGCCGGCTACGTCGCGCGTTACCACATCGAGGCGCTGAAGCGGCTCGACTATGTGCAGGTCGTTGGCATCTGCGATCTCGATCGAGAGGCCGCCGGCAAACTGGCGCAGACCTTCGGCATCGAGTGCGTGGTATCGGACCTGGCCGAACTGGCCGACTGCCGCCCGCATGCCATCTACGTGCTCACGCCGCCGTCCAGTCACTGCACGCTGACCTTGCGCGCGCTCGATATGGGTTGCCACGTGTTCGTGGAAAAGCCGATGGCCGATTCGGTGGCCGAGTGCGACGCGATGATTGCGAAGGCGCGCGAGAAGGGATTGGTGCTGTCGGTCGATCATTCGGACCTGTTCGATCCGATGGTGATGCGCGCGAGGGAGCTGGTGGCTTCGGGCGCCTGCGGCGACCTGGTCGCCGTCGACGTGTGGCGAAGCTCCGACTATCCGCCCTACGGCGGCGGCCCGCTGCCAGGCATGGTGGCGCAGGGGTCTTACCCGTTCCGCGACCTGGGCGTGCATGGTTTGTATACGTTGGAAGCGTTTCTCGGGAACATCGGACAGCTCGATATCCGTTATCGCTCGACGGGAAAATCCAGCACGCTGAAGTTCGACGAGTGGCACGCCACGGCGGAGTGCGCGAGCGGCACCGGTCGGGTGATGCTTTCGTGGAATATCCGGCCGATGCTCAACCGCATCGTGGTGCAGGGCACGCGCGGGGTGATCGAGATCGATCGCTTCCTGCAGGTATGCCATGTACGCCGCGTGCTGCCCGGTCCCAAGTTCATCGGCATCGTGCTGGGCGCGTTCTTCGATGCCGTGCGCGATGTGGTCCGGATTCCCTGGAACGTGCTGCGTTTTGCCACGGGACGGTTGAAATCCTCGCCTGGCATCCAGGCCGGCGCACAAGCGTTTGCGCAGGCCCTGCGCGATGGCAAGGCGCCGCCGGTGAGCGCCGAAGATGGGCGGCGTCCCATCGCCCTGATGGAAGCTGCCTGCCGTCGCGCCGATGAAGAGCGAAAGCAGGAACTGGAAGCGCGCTACGAGACGCTGGCGCCGGTCGACGCGCTGGTAACGGGTGCATCGGGTTTTCTCGGCCGGGCGTTGCTGGGCGCGTTGAGGCGCAATGGTCAGCGTGTGCGCGTGCTGGTGCGTCGGCCCGATCCGCGGCTGGCTGCGTTGGCCGATCAGGTCGTCGTGGGCGATCTTGGCGATCCGCGCATCGTGGAGCATGCGGTACAGGGCGCCGGGACAGTCTTTCATGTCGGTGCGGCGATGGGTGGCGGTCCGCGCGATTTCGAGGCGGGCACCGTTTGGGGTACCCGCAATATCGTCAATGCCTGCCTGCGGCACGCGACGCAGAAGCTGGTGTATGTCAGCTCGATGAGCGTGCTCGATCATGCGGGACGCGATCCGGCCATCGCCATCCACGAAGGTTCGGCGCTGGAGCCGCATCCGGATTGGCGCGGCAGTTATACGCAGACCAAGCTGACCGCCGAGATGCTGGTCCGCGATGCGGTTCGTGAGCATGGCCTTCCGGCCGTGATCCTTCGGCCGGGCCAGATCATCGGGCCGGGATCGGAGAACATTACGCCGAATGGCACGCTGGCCATTGCCGGTCGCTGGATCGCGGTGGGCTCGCCGTCGCAAACACTGCCGTTGGTTTACGTGGACGACGTGGTCGACGCCTTGCTGCTCGCCGCGCATGCACCGGCGGCGCAAGGGCAGCTGGTGCACGTGGTCGATCCGGCTATCGTGACGCAGGGCGAATATCTCGAGCGCGTGCGTCGCAAGCGGGGCAAGGGATTGCGGCTGATGCGCTGGCCGACCTGGTTGTTGCTCACGCTGGCGATGGTTGTGGAGGGGCTTGGCAAGGTGTTGCATCGTGCGGTGCCGTTGACGCGTTATCGCGTGAGATCGTTGCGGCCGTTGGCGAATTTCGATCAGCGGGTGGCGAGGGAAGTGTTGGGGTGGGAACCGCGTGTTGGGTTGAGGCGGGGGATGGATGTGATGTTTGGGGATGAGGTGGTGGGGGCTGAGGGTGGGGTAGTGGTGCCGGTGTCGGATAAGTAGGGGGCGTTTATTTCGCCCATTGGTTCTGCGATTTTTTTGCTCGTCATCCCGGCGCAGGCCGGAGGCGCTTCTCAACAGCCGAATGGCTGGTCATCCAGAGCCTCGGTGATTGGTTGTCGCGTTGACGCCAGCTTGATCGCCTGCCGCGGGCTTCCGTCCTCCTGCCGGAGGCCGGGTCACTTTCTCTTGCTTGCCCAAGAGAAAGTAACCAAAGAGAAGGGCCCCCCGGATGACGCGCCTTCCGGGCTTCGCCCTCCAGGTGCGCGGGTGGGCTGCGGGGTTTTTCGACAGGGCATCCTGCCCTGGCGAAAAACTGGCCGGCATCCATGCCGGCCACCCTGCGGGCTGATCCTCCACCCACCCGCCGCGTCATACGGGGACCCCTGAGAGCCAAGAGCCAAGAGCCAAGAGCCAAGAGCCAAGAGCCAAGAGCCGGAGCTAAGAGCGAGAGCTGCAGGGCTACTGTGGGAGCGCACTTGTGCGCGACAAGCCGACGGAGCGGTACATCCATGCGTGGCGGTCGCGCACAAGTGCGCTCCCACAGAAAGCACACAGGTTCCCGCGAGCAGCCGCCCCTCACCCCGGCCCTCTCCCCGGAGGGGGGAGGGAGAAGTGGGATGCATCGCGAAGACAAGCCAAGGGCGATGCGAAGCGGGGCTCCGCTTTAAGTCCTCAGCGATTCGGGCGCGTTGCGCAGCGCATTGAAGTACCCCTGGGGTAGCCTCCCATGGAGATCCGGTGGGACGCGCCTCGAGCGTTCGCGCTTGGATTCAACACGATGCTGCCAGCTTTAAAGGCCATTTCTTTGGGTTACTTTTCTTTACTCCGGGCATCCTGCCCTCCGCCCTTCGGGCCGGCTTCGCCGTTCGCATGCGCTCCTGCGCATGCGTGGGCCAGCAAAGAAAAGTGACTCGGCTGCCGGCAGGCAGTCGAAACGCCCGCTGCGTAAGCGGCCCGGTCGCGGCAACGCCCGGTCGACGCCAGGATAACGAACCCAAAAAGAGCAAAGTGCGAACGCCCCCCACTCACGACGCGGAATAATTCACCCGCCCCATCCGACTCATCGCCGCCGCCTGCAAAATATCGCCCAGCTGCTGGATGTTCTCGTCCCAGCGAAAACGGCTGGCATGCGCCGCAATACGGCCAGAATCCCAAGGTTTGCCGAGCGCGTCGACGAGAGCGCCCTCGAGGCCGATGCGGTCGTGAGCGTCCACCAGGATGCCCGCATGTTCGGGCAGCACTTCGGGGATGCCGCCCACGCGTGTCGCGACTACGGGTGTGCCGCAGGCCATCGCTTCGAGTACCACGTTGGGTACGCCCTCGTTGTGGCTGGGCAGGCAGAGCAGATCCGCGGCGCGGAACCAGTCGCCGAGGGCGAAGTGTTCGACGGCGCCCACCAATCGCACGCGCTCCGCGCAGCCCAGTGCGGCGGCGCGTTGCAGGAGTGCTTCACGCGCGGGGCCGGAGCCGACGAACAGCAGGTTTGCGTCGGGATGCGTGGCCAGCACGCGCGGAAAGGCTTCGAGCAGGTCGAGGCAGCCCTTGGTGTCCTTGAGGTTGCCTACGTAGAGCAGGATGCGTTCGTCCTGCGGCAGCGCGAGTTTGGTGCGTGCATCGCTGAGCGGGCCGGGTGTGAACAGGTTCGGTTCGACGCCGTTGTAGAGCACGTGCACGCGCGCCGGATCGACGCCCATCGCTACCGCCTTGTCGGCGAGTGCCTGGCTCACCGCCACCACGCCCTGTGCACCGCGCAATGCATGTCGAATCTGCGGGCGAATCAGGGCTTGTTCGGCCTTCACGTTGAGATCGCTGCCGTGCACCTTGACCACATAGGGAATGCCCAGGTGACGTGCCAGCCAGCTCGCGGCGGCGGCATCGGGATAACCCCAGCTCAGCAGCAGGCAGTCGTAGTGCGCGCGGCGCAGGCGGCGCAGTTTCTGGCTCAGCAGGGAGACCAGCCAGCAGGCGGCGTGCAGCGAACGGCCCAGCAGCGGCGGGTAGAAGAACACGAACTGCTCGGCGTTCACGTTTTTCACCGAGAACGGAGCGCGCTTGCGACCGAAACGTTCGCGGAAATCCACGGCGGTGATCACATCCACGTCGTGGTGTTTGCCCAGTCGCTCGAACTGCTGGCGATTGAACGGACTGCGCAGCGGGTCCCACGGCGACGGGAACAGGTTGGTCAGCACGAGCACCTTCAGTCGCACGATGCATACTCCATGGCCTGATAAAGGCGTTCGTAACGATCGGCCATGGCTTCCAGCGAGCCATGCTTTTCCACCCAGTCGCGCGCGGCCCGGCCATAGGCGGAAGCGCGCAGCGGTTCGCGCAGCAGCAACAGCATGGCTTCGGCCAGCGCATCCGGATCGCCGGCCGGCACGAGTTGTCCCGTGCGCCCGCTCTGCACGATTTCGCCGTTGCCGCCCACGTCGGTGGCGATGATCGGCAGCGCCACCGCGCAGGCTTCCAGCAATGCCATCGAGTAACCCTCGCTGGCCGAGGATAGTACGAACAGGTCCAGTCCCTGCAGCAGCTCGCGCACGTCGTTGCGATCGCCCAGGAAACGCACGGCCCCGCGCACGCCTTCCTGTTCGGCGCAGCGTTCGAGATCGGCGCGCAGTTCGCCGTCGCCGATCAAGAGCAGCACGGCGTGCGGATGCTGCCGGTGCAGCTGGCCGAACGCGCGGATCAAGCCGGCCTGGTCCTTGGTCCAGTTCAAGCGGCCCACGTTGCCGACGAGGAAGGCGCGTTCATCCAGCCCCAGCATCTGCAGCAGGCGCTGGCGCATTGGGGCGGAGGCGGGGGCGAAGCTGTCCACTGCAATGCCGTTGGGCACCACCCGCGTCGTCGCCTGTGGAAGCAGCCCGCGCGACAGGCCATTGCGCTTCGCTGCCTCGCATACCATGACCACGAGGTCCGTGCGCGACAGCGCGCGACGGTAGAGCCATTCCTTGCGGCCGGTATGCTGGCCTGCGCCCATGCCATGGCGGGTATTGAGGATGCGCAGCACATCCAGGCCGCATGAGGCGAGCACGGCTTGATAGTGGGCCATCGCGTTGTGTGTGTGGAGCACATCGGTGTCGTGGCGGTCGATGGCCCAGCGCGCGCGGGCGAGTGCGCGCAGATCGATGCCGCGTCCCTTATGACAAGCCACCACCGGTATGCCGACGACATCCAGCTCGTGCGCCAGCGAACCGGTCTCGTACAGGCACACGACCTGGCATTGATGGCCTTGCCGCTGTTGCAGCTGCACCAGGTCGAGCACCATGCGTTCCAGGCCGCCGCGGTTGAGATTTTCCACCACGTGCGTGATGTTCATGCCAGCTCCGACAGCGTGACGCGCCGCTTGCCGCTACGCGTGAGCGGGATCTCGTCGACGAAGCGGTAGTCCAGCGCCACGCTGTCGCCAAGCACTTTGGCGGTTTCGCGCTGGATGTATGCGATGGAGGCGTCGTCGAAGGCGTCGCCACGCACGATGGACAGTTCCAGCCGGTCGAGCTGCCGCTGCACCAGCTGGAAGCGCAGCAGTCCCGGCACGTCCTTGAGCATGTGCGGAAAGAATTCGCCGGGCAGGATGCGGCCATCAGGCGTGCGGATGGCATCGAGCACGCGTCCGTCGATGCGTTCGAGCAAGGGCAGGCCGCGACCGCAGGGACAGTCGTGCGAGCTCGAGGCGGAGGCGAGGTCGCCGTTGACGTAGCGGATGAACGGCATGCCGTAGTTGGAGAGATCGGTGACGGCGACTTCGCCGGGACCGTCCGCGACCGGCTTGCGCTCGGCGCCCAGCAGCTCGACCACCAGGTGATCGGCATTCACGTGCAGGCCGTGGTGATGCCCGCACTCGGAGGCAATCAGCATGAATTCGCGGCAGCCGTAGGTATTGAAGACGGGGCTGCCGAACGCCTGATGGATGATCTCGCGCTGGTGCGGATGCAGCGCCTCGGCGGCACCAATCACGCTGTCCGGGCGATGCACCTTGCGGCCGGTTTCTACCATCCACTTGGCCAGCTGGGCCAGCGGGTTCACGTAGCCCACGATGATGGACGGACGGTATTGGTCGATGGCGTCGGCGTAGGCGGCCAGGTTCGACTCGGTCATCTCGAAGCTGTTGAGCACGCGGCGCGCGAACAGCGCGTTGTAGAGATTGTCCTTGAGCTGGTGCGCACGTCCCGGTGTGCCGACCGTGCCGGCCCACAGATACAGCGTGCGCCGCCCCGGGCGTGCGCCGGCCCAGCCGTAGCCGCGCCACATCACGGCGATGCGGCGATCGTAGCTTTCGCGCGTGTAGCCCAGTTCCAGCGGCTCGCCGGTGGAACCACCGGTGCGCTTGAACAACAGGCGGCCCTGCCACGACGAGGCCTGCAGGTCGGCGAAGTTCTCGCGGATGTCGGCCTTGGTCAACACGGGCAGCCGCGCGTAGTCGTCCAGATTGCGGATGTCTTCGGGCTGGATGCCCAGTTCGCGCCAGCGGCGACGGTAATAGGGCACCTCGCGATAGCAGTGCTCGATCAGCGCCTTCAGGCGCTGGAATTGCAGCGCGGCGATGGCCTCGGGCGAATACCACTGGTCGCGCTCGTAGGACGCCAGCCAGGATAGCGTGCTGCGGCGACGAAGGCCGCTCTCGTAAGCAGGATAGAGCACGCGGCGAAAAGCCTGCTCGTACCATCCACTCATGGCGAATACTCCGTCAGGCGCTGCAAGAGCGTGGGTCGAGGTGTGGTCATCCGGTGGTCCTCAACAGGATCGTCACCAGCACGAACAAGCCGGCGATGCTGCCGATGGCCGCGGGAATCCAGCGCCCGCCGCTCTCGCTCATGCTGAAGGCGGGCAGGCCGTCCACGCGCTGGCGTGCGCCCAGATAGAAGCCGGTGACGATCGCCAGCACCACGTAGAGCACGATCATGTAGCTGCGGCTGAGGAAGAACGCGCAGGCAAACATGCCGCACAGCGACAGCAGCAGGGTCAGCGCCAGCGGTCGTTCGGCGCTCCACGCCGCGAAGCGCTCGGGTTCCGCGGCGGCATCCGGCTTCAGGCGCAGCACGGCCGCCGTCATCCAGAAGCTGTAGCCGATCAGCGCAAGCCACAGCACGTAACCCACGAAGCCCGTTTCGGCCAGCACCAGTACGAACGAGTTGTGCGCAGTGAGCTGGTTGTAGTCGGTGAAATTGCCAGGACCGACGCCGAACAGCGGATGCGACTTGAACATCTGCAGGCCTTCGTACCAGGCATCCACGCGGCCGCTTGCCGATTCTTCGCCAGCGTCGAGCTCCTGCATGCGCGAGGAGACCAGCTTCATCGCCGCCAGGCCCACCACCCCGAGGATGCCGGCCACCACCATGCCGCGCCGGTACCAGATGTACGCGCCGATGACGACCAGCACGCCCAGCATGGCGCCGCGCGAGTTGGTCAGATACACGCCATAGAGCAGGGTGAGGATGCAGGCCAGCCAGAACAGCCGGCCGATCAAGCCCGCGCGCTTGTACAACAGGCTGGCCATGGGGAACACGGACACGAACAACATGCCGAGATCGTTCGGATCGTTGAAGATGCCCACGTACTGGATGCGTCCGTCCTCGCCAACGGGAATGCCGGTCCAGCCGATGCCGCCATGCCGCTGGTCGATACCGTGCAGGGCGAGCACGGTGGCGCACATCACCATCACCGCCATCAGGGTGAGGATGCGCCGCTGGGTGGTGCACGCGGTGGCGATCATGAAGAACATCAGCACGATGGGGCCGAACTTGCCCATTTCTTCCTTGACACCGCCGAGCCAGCCGTTGGCCACTTCCGACAACATCAGCACGATGAAGAAGGCGGGCAGGATCAGGAACTGCGGTGCGCGCGGCACCCGCGTGCCCGACGCCAGCCACGCGGCGAACGCCAGCACCAGCACCACCGGCAGGATCGGCAGGCCGATCAGCGCGGTGATGTATTCCTGCGGCCTGACGATGGTCAGGACGACGTAGAGGAGGATCAGTGGGAACATGAGGTATCGGTATAAGCGAGATGGGCGGGCGTCGGATAACCGATCAGGCCGGGCAGGGCCAGCAACGCGGCGAACCAGGCCTTGCCGTAATAGCGCTCCACCGCAATGCGATAGAGCGAGTAGCGGTTGCTGGCCGGCTGCAGGTTGGTGCCGCTGATGTAGCTGCAGGCCAGGTCGAAGCCCGCATCGCGGGTCACTTCGATCACTTCCCGGTCGAACGCGCGGTTGCTGCCCACCGGGTAGGACATCAGCAAGGCCATCGGCCCGAGTTCGCGCAGCAGCGCGTTGCGCGAATCGTACACCTCGCGTTCGAGTTCCTCGCGCGGCAGCTTGGACAGCATCCAATGATTCACGCCATGCGAACCGATTTCCAGGCCGGCGGCGCGCATCTCGCGCAACTGGTCCCAGTTCATCGGGCGGCAGTCGGCTGGGTAGGCGTGATCGGAGGGCATGTTCCATGCCGTTTCCAGGCGGCGGATCATCGCCGCCTGGGTCAGCGCGCTGATCTCCTTCATGTTGCCCAGCACGCGGATGGCCAGCGCGCGGCGCTCGGCGCGCGTGGGCGGCATGGGCTCGTCCATGTTCAATTCGGGCAGTTCCAGCCGATTCGCGTTGGTCAGCAGGATCATGTGCACCAGCCAGTCGTAGGCGTAGGGGCGCCCGCTGTCAATGTGGCCGGTGGAAATGAAGAAGGTTGCCGGTACGCCCAGCTCCTTCAGGATCGGATAGACGATGCGGTAGTTGTCGTCGTAGCCGTCGTCGAAGGTGATCACCACGGCATCCGGCGGCAGCGCTTGTCCCGCATTGATGGCGGCGGCCACGTCGGTGAGGCGCATCGGGCGATAGCGCTCCTTCACCAGCAGCATCTGCTCGCGGAATTCCTCCGGCGAGGTGCTGATCAGCTCCATGTCGAACGGGTAGCGCTCCGGGTCCGGCACGGGCATCACGCGGTGATAAGCCAGGATGCGCAAATCCTTCTGCCACCACGCACGCATTTTCTGCAGCGGGTTCAACAGGCCGGTGTTGTAGCAAAGCTCACCCAGCCGTTCGCGTATGCCGGTGCTCTTCGCTTCGTGCGATGTCGGGCTTACCATAGATGTTCACCTCGGCTGCGGGCGTAGGCGATGGACGCCTGCGCGGCATAAAGATTGAGATAGAAAAACGTCACCACCAGCTGCACCGGCAGCCATCGACCCGCCCGCGGACGCAGGCGTTCGAACGGCACCAGTCCGATGCACAACAGCAGCAGTACGAGCAGCGCGCCATAGGCCATGTGGTAGCGGGCGAGATAGGCCGTCGACAGCAGCATGGCCAGCAGCAGCCATGGCGCCAGCAGGCGCAACAGCTTGTGGCTGATGAACTGGAACCACAGCCGGTTGCGCGAAGGCGAAAGCAGCCACGGCGCCACGTCCATCAGCTGCAGGCAGCCCACCATCGCGCGCATGCGGCGCGGTTGCTCGTCCAGCGGGGCCTGTGCGGTTTCGCCCCACACCACCGCGCGCGGTTCGAACACCACGCGGCGTCCGCTGGCGGCGACGTCCATCGGTATCAGCACGTCGTCCAGCAGGGTGTCCGGCGGCAGCGGCTTGAACAATTCGCTGCGTACGGCATACAGCGCGGCACAGGCGCCGATGGTGGAGCCGCAGCGGCTTTCCTGATGCCGGATGAACTTGTCGTAGCGCCAGTACGCGTTCACGCCATGCGCGAAGGTGCTGCCCACGTTCTCCAGCTCCAGGCTGCCGCTGACCGCGCCCACGCGCGGATCGCCGAGATTGCCCACCAGCTCGCGCAGCGCGAGTGGCGAAAGCTTGTGCTGCACGTCGGTCATCAACAGCACTTCGCCGCGTGCGGTGGCGACCGCATCGTTGAGGCATAGCGCCTTGCCCCGCGAGACGGGGAACTCCAGCAACCGCACGCGAGCGTCGTGCGCATGGCGTACCAAGGCGGCGGTGCGATCCGTGCAGCCGTCGCAGGCCACGATGATCTCGATGTATTCGGCCGGATAGTCCAGCGCGCGCAGGTTCTTCAGCTTGGCGCGGATGTGGCGCACGCCGTCGCGCACCACGATGATGATCGATACCGTGGGCAGGATCGGCTGCTTGCGCACCGGCCGATGCATCAACTTGCCCCACAGCCACATGATCAGCGGGTAGCCGACGAAGATGTACAGCAGCAGCCAGAAGCTGGCCCTGCATACCAGGATCGCGAGCGTCGTCATGTCGGTTCCCCCGTCACCGATATGCTCCTGTCAGCGCCTGCCAAACAATTGCCGTAGCCTTCCACCCAGTGAAGCGGCCTTGTCCGGCTCGGTCAGATCGCCTTCGGGCAGCGCCGTGGCCAACGAGGCGAGCGGGGTGGTGGCGACGTCGAGCAGGTTGAGCTTCACGCCGGTCTCCTTGCGCACCTGGGTGACCATTTCGATCGCCAGCAGCGAATGGCCGCCGATGTCGAAGAAGTTGTCGCTGGCCCGCACATCGTCCGCACCGACCAGCCGGCACCAGAGCTGGCCGAGATAGCGTTCGCGGGGATCGTCGCTGGCACTCACGCCGGGCTCGGCATCCGTCGTCGCGGCCACCTGAAGTACCGGTGGCGGCAGCGCCTTGCGATCGGTTTTGCCGTTGGGCGTGCGCGGCAGTTCGGCCAATCGCACCAGGTGCTGCGGCTGCATGTAGCTCGGCAGGCGCGCGGCGAGCTGCGCGCGCAGCTTGGGCCACACCTGTTCCTCGTCGTCGCTGCAGACGGCGTACAGCACCAGGCGTTCGTCGTTCGGCGCCATTTCGCGCACCACCACCACGCAGTCGAGCACGCTGGGCAGGGTGCGCGCCACGGCTTCGATTTCGCCGGGCTCGATGCGGAAGCCGCGAAGCTTGACCTGGAAATCGATGCGTCCCAGGTGCTCCAGCGTGCCGTCGGCGCGCCAGCGCGCACGGTCGCCGGTGCGGTAGAAGCGCGCACCTGGTGCGAACGGATCGGCCGGGAAACGTTCCGCCGTGAGTTCGTCGCGATGCAGATAACCCAGCGCCACGCCCTCGCCACCGATGCACAGTTCGCCCGGCACGCCGATGGGGCAGTGCTGGCTGTGCTCGTCCAGGATATGGATGGTGGTGTTGGCAATCGGCGTGCCGATGGAAATGCCGCGCTCGGGATGTTCCACGCGCCAGCAGGTGGACCACACGGTGGTCTCCGTGGGGCCGTACATGTTCCACAGTTCGCAACCGCGCGCGAGCAACTGTTCGGCCAGATCCGCCGACAGCGGTTCGCCACCGCAGAGCGCACGGAAACCGTACGGCGGCAGCCAGGACGTCTGCAGCAACAGACGCCAGGTGACCGGCGTGGCCTGCATCGTCGTGGCCACTTGGGTGGTGAGCAATTGCGACAGTGCAAGACCGTCGGTGGCTTCTTCGCGCGTGGCGAGCAGGATTTCCGCCCCGACGCTGAGCGGACCGAACAGCTCGAGCACGGCGATGTCGAACGACAAGGTAGTGACGGCGAGCAGGCGATCGTCCGCCTGCAGCCCCGGACGCTGCGCCATGCTGGCGAGGAAGTTCACCACGGCGCGATGCGGAATGGCCACGCCCTTGGGCCGGCCGGTGGAACCGGAGGTATAGATCACATAGGCGACCGACGAGCCATCGAAGGCAGCGTCGCTGGCGAGTCGTGAGGTGGGCAGCGCATCGAGTTCGTCCGCGGACTCGTCCAGCAACAGGCGCGCGGTGCCCTCGCTGTCGATGCGCGTCGTCAACGCCGCTTCCGTCACCAGCACGCCGAGGTTCGCATCCTGGGCCATGTACGAGAGCCGATCGGCCGGGAACTCCGGATCGAGCGGCACGTAGCCGGCGCCGGTCTTGAGCACGCCCAGCATGCTGGCCACCATGTCGATGCCGCGCGTGAGCGCGATACCTACCAGGGTGCCGCGCGCAGCGCCGCGCGCGCGCAGGGCATGGGCGATGCGGTTGGCGCGCTCGTCCAGTTGGCGATAGTTGAGCGTCACATCGCGACAGCGGATGGCCTGACGCTCGGGCGCGCGATCGCACTGTTGCTCGAACAAGCCATGCAGCGACAACGGAGGCACATCCAGCTGGGTCTGGTTCCATTCGGCCAGCAGGGCGTTTTCGCGCGCCGGCAGCAGATCGAGCGTTGCCACGCTGCGGGCCGGATCGGCCAGGGCCGAGGCGAGCAGGCTTTCGTAGCAGTCGCGGAAGCGTGCGGCCGTCGGCGCATCGAAGATGTCGGTGTTGTAGGTGATGCCGCCCAACAGGCCGTGTTCCTGCTCAAGGAACCACAGGCCGATGTCGTCGGCCGCGCCGCGCTGGAACACCGGCAGATGCTCGTGCGCCAGCTCGCCCCACGAGACGATGCGGCGGCGCGCATCCTGGAAGGAGAACATCGCCTGCGAGATCGGCGGACGGCTTTCGTCGCGCGCCACGCCCAGCGAGAACACCAGCTGCTCGAACGGGATGTCCGGATGGGCAAACGCATCCAGCACCACCTGTCGCACCTGGCGCAGCACCTCGCGGAACGGCGCCTCGGGATCGACCTGCACGCGCAACGGCAACGCGTTCACAAACAGGCCCATGATGCTTTCGGTTTCGCCCCGATCGCGTCCACGCACCGGTGTGCCCACGATCAGGTCGCGTTGTCCGCTCAGGCGGTGCAGCAGCACGTAGTACGCGGCCAGCAACACCATGAACGAGGTGGCCTGTTCGCGTTGCGCCAGGGCATGCACGGCAGCGGCGCGGTCGGCGGGAATGCGCACCCACTCGGTGGCGCCCTCGCCGGACATGCGTGCCGGCCGCGGCCGGTCGGCGGGCAGCTCCAGCGGTTCCAGCGCGCCGCCCAGCGTCTTCACCCAATGGGCGAGTTGCTGCTGCACGTTGTCGCTGCCCATCCAGTCGCGATGCCAGGCGGAGAAGTCGGTGTACTCCACGGCCAGCGGCGGCAGCCCTTCGGCGTTGCCCGCGCAGCGGGATACATAGGCCCGTGACAGATCCTCGTACAGCAGGTCGAACGACCAGCCGTCCCACACGATATGGTGGGCCATGAAATAGAACACGTGATCGTGCTCGTCGATACTGAACAGGCGCGCGCGATACAGCGGCGGCCGGGTCAGATCGAAGGGCTGGGCAATATCCGCATCCAGCGTCCGGCGGATGGCCTCCATGCGCGCGTCGGCGGGCAGGCCGGACAGATCCTCCAGCGGAAGCTCCGGCAGCAAGCCCGCATGAATGCGTTGCACGCCGCCCAGTTCGCCGGTTTCGATCGACGTGCGCAGCACCGGCTGGCGCAGCACCACGTCGCGCAGCGCCTGGCGGAACGCATCCACGTTCATCGGGCCGCGCAGGCGATGCGCTGACGGCGTGTTGTAGACCACGCGACCCGGATGCAGCTGCTCCAGATACCAAAGCCGCTGCTGCATCGACGACAACGGCGCCACCGTGCGCTCGGTCAGGCGAGGAATTTCGATGGATGCGGCAGCCGCATGCTCGGGCACGCGCTGGCCGTCGATGGCCTGGGCCAGGCCTTCGATGGTGGGCGCGTCGAACAGGGTGCGGAACGACAGCGCGATGCCGAACTCGCGATTCAGCCGCGCCGTGAGTTGCGCGGCCAGCAGCGAATGGCCGCCGAGTGCGAAGAAGTTGTCGCGCACGTCCAGCTCGGGCAGCGCCAGCACGGTTTCCATCGCCGTCGCTACACGACGCTCGGTGTCGGTTTGCGGAGCGCGGCGGTCGCCCCGAGCCTCGACGGCGGGCTGCGCCGGCGCGGGCAGCGACTTGCGGTCGATCTTGCCGTTCGGCAGCAACGGGATGGCGGTCATCGCCACGAAGTGCTGCGGAATCATGTAGTCGGGCAGGCGCTGGAGCAGCGGAGGGCACAGATCCACCGTCGCCAGGTCCACGCCGTCGGCGGGCACCACATAGGCCGCCAGGCGCACGTCGCCAGGCCGGTCCTCGCGCGCCATCACCACGGCACGCGCCACCTGCGGCAAATCCGTCAGTGCGGTTTCGATCTCGCCCAGCTCGATGCGATAGCCGCGAATCTTCACCTGGAAATCGAGCCGGCCCAGATGTTCCAGCTCGCCCTTGGCCAGCCAGCGTCCGCGATCGCCGGTGCGATACAGCTTCGCGTGCGCCTCGCCGCTGAACGGATCAGACAGGAAGCGTTCGGCGTTGAGTTCGGGACGATTGAGGTAGCCCAGCGTGACGCCATCGCCGCCGATATGGATTTCGCCGGGCACGCCCAACGGGCACGGCGCGCCGTGTTCGTCGAGCACGTGCACGGTGGTATTGGCGATCGGCTTGCCGATGGTGATGCCGGCGCGCGGATGCTGCGCCCGCCACAGCGTCGACCACACCGTGGTTTCGGTGGGACCATAGGCGTTCCACAGTTCGCCGCAACGGGCGAGCAGCGATTCGGCCAGATCCAGCGGCAGCGGTTCGCCGCCGGCAATCGCCTTGAAGCCGCGGGAACCTTCCCAACCCGATTCCAACAACACGCGCCAGCCGGCGGGCGTGGCCTGCATCATGCTGGCCTTGCTGTGTTCCACCAGCTGACGCAACGCGGTGCCGTCGCGCACGTCGTCGGCGTTCGCCAACACGATGGCTGCGCCCACGCTGAGCGGAAGCATCAGCTCGAGGAAGGCGATGTCGAACGACAGCGTGGTGACCGCGACGAGACGATCGTCCTCGTGGATGCCCGGTTCGTGTTGCATGCTGCTGATGAAGTTGGAGGTGGCGCGATGCGGCACGCGCACGCCCTTGGGTTTGCCGGTGGAGCCCGAGGTGTAGATCAGATAGGCGATCGATTCGGGCGTGGCGGCACGCTCGTCGTGCGGCAGACGCGCGGCGCTGGCGCCGTCGATGAGGGCGGCATCGCGCTGCAACGACAACACCTGCGACGCGGGGAACTCGAAAATGCCCGCCGCTTCGTCATCCACGATAAGCGCGGCAAGCGCGGCGTCCTTCGCCATGAAGGCGAGGCGCTCGGCGGGAAAGCCAGGGTCCAGCGGCACGTAGCCGGCGCCGGATTTCAGCACGCCGAGCAGTGCGGCGATCATGTCGCTGCTGCGCGCCACGGACAGGCCCACCAGCCGGCCCTGGCCCACGCCACGCTGCCGCAACACACGTGCGATGCGATTGGCGCGGGCTTCAAGCTGCGCATAGCTCAGCGCTGCGTCGCCGGCAATGGCGACGCGTGCCGGTGCGCGGTCTACCTGTTGTTCGAAGTATTGGTGCGCGAGCTGCTGCGCGGGATAGGCCGTGCGCATCGGCTGCAAGGCCATCAGGGCCGCCTGCGCCGACGGGGACACCAGGCTGAGCGCATTGCCCGCGGCGTCCGGGGTGCTTACGGCCTGGCGCAGCAGCGTGGCATATGCATCCAGCCAGGACTGGATGGTGGCCGGCTCAAACAGGTCGCGGTTGTACTGGCATTCCAGGCGGATGCCGGCCGGCAGCTGCACGGCATTGACGAACAGCTCGAAATTTTCGAACACGCGCGGGTTGCCGGCGAACTCGAACGACAAGCCGGGGAAGCTGACGCTGCGCTCGTCCAGCGCCTGGTCCAGATTGAACAGCACGCTGGCCAGCGGCAGGCGGCCGGGATCGCGCGGCAAGGCCAGGCGAGCCAGCAGGCTGCCCAGCGTGTATTGCGAGTGATCGAAGGCGTCGAGCAGATCGCCGCGTACCTGTTTGAGGCTGTCGGCGAACGGTGCGGACGTGTCGATCATCATGCGCAGGGGCAGCACGTTGACGCAGTGGCCCACCAGATCGTGGTGACCGCCGGCTGCCTGGCCGGCCGACGGGATGCCGATCACCACATCGTCCTGTCCGGTCAGCCGTTGCAGCAGCAGGCCGAACGAGGCCAGCAGCGTGGCGTACAGGCTGGCGCCGCGCTGCGCGCCCATGCGCTTGACGTCGCCGACCAGCGAGGCGTCCAGCAGCAGGTCTTCGCGCAGCGAATGAAAGCTGCGCTGGCGCGGGCGAGGGTGGTCGGTGGGCAGATCCAGCGAGGGCGTGGCGTTGGCGAAACGCGCCAGCCAATAGGCTTCCGATACCTTGCCTTCGGCACTCTGCGCGTGACCGGCTTCGGCCAGCGCGTATTCCGCGAACGCGTCGGCAGGCGGCAGATCCTGGCCCTGGCCGACCTGCTGTGCATACAACGCGGCCAGGTCGCGCACGATCACGCCGAACGACCAGCCGTCGCATACGATGTGATGCGCGGTGAACACCAGCAGATGTTCCTGCGAGGACAGACGC
Organism: Dyella kyungheensis; assembly: GCF_049913195.1. GTDB lineage: Bacteria > Pseudomonadota > Gammaproteobacteria > Xanthomonadales > Rhodanobacteraceae > Dyella > Dyella kyungheensis. The sequence continues at coordinate 2,076,037 of NZ_CP183983.1, forward strand.
AGCAGTTCGGCGCGCACCAGCGGGCCGGTATCGAGGTTGAACGGTTCGCTCACCACGCGGACCAGCGTGGCATCGATCTCGGCCTGCTGTTCGTCGGGGCCGAGCCAGGAGAGTTCGCGCAACGGGCAGGGCAGATCCTGCTGGGCGGCGATGCACAGCTCGCTGCCATCGTTGGCGAAGGTCGCGCGCAACGCTTCGTGGCGTTCCATCAACTGTTGCAGCGCGGTCTGCAGCGCATCGACGTTGAGTTCGCCATGCAGCCGCAGCGAGACCGACTCGTTGTAGGCGAGCGAGGCTTCCGGCTCCAGCGTGGAAGCCAGCCACACCTCGCGCTGCGGCGCGGTGGACGGTGCCACGCGTTCCAGCATGGCACCAGCGAACGGGTCGTAATCGACCGCAATCGCGTCGGCATCGGGCAGTTGGCCCGGCTCGTTCGGGTTCATGCGTTGACCCTCATGAACTTGCCCGGCGCATCCGGGTTGGGCACGAACCACGCCGGGTTGCCGTGCTGGTCCTTGCCCAGCCGTGCGCCCACCACCGGCGGACGGTTGGCATCGAAAGCCAGCGCTTCCACGTTCCTGTTGCGCGGCAGGAATTCGGCTTCCTGCATTTCCAGCACGGATTCCTTGTACGCCTTGGCGATCGCCTGGAAATCCTGCTCGCTATGCGCTGTGGTGAAGAAGCAGGGGAAGTTGTCCAGCATGTGGATGCCGCGGCTGCGGATCATGGCGAACAGCAGATCCTGCAGCGGGTGGTCTTCGGTGAAATTGGTCTTCCACACCGAGGCGAAGTGCACCAGCTGGATCGGTGCGCCCACGCTGGCGCAGAACGCGTTGAGTTCGTCCATCAGCAGACTGGTGCGGGCGTTGAGGCGCTCCTGCAGCGCGGCGCCGTTCTGCTTCAGGTGATTGAGCACGGCATGCGCCGCTGCGAGCGCTAGCGGGTGGCGCACGAAGGTGCCGGCGAAATAGGTGACGCCCACGGTCGGGATGGAGGCATCACCGTACTGCCAGCCACCGCCGTCGAGCGCATCCATGTACTGGCGCTTGCCGGCGATCACGCCGATCGGGAAGCCGCCGCCCACCACCTTGCCGTACGAAGCGAGGTCGGCATCGATGCCGAGCACGTGCTGCGCGCCGCGCGGATGCGAGCGGAAGCCGGTGACCACTTCGTCGAAGATCAGCAGCGCGCCTGCATCGGCGGTGATCGCGCGCAGTTCCTTGAGGAACTCCCGCGGCTGGAAATCCGGACGGCGGCTCTGCACCGGTTCCACCAGCACGGCAGCGATGGTCGACGCGCGCTCGCGGATGATCTGCAGCGTTTCGGGTGTGCCGTATTCCAGCACCAGCACGTGTTCCGAGGTATTGCGCAGGATGCCCGGCGCTGCCGGTACCGAGCGCAGCTTCTTGGTGCCGCGCACGATCACCTCGTCGAAGATGCCGTGATAGGAACCGGTGAAGATGACCAGCGTGTCGCGGCCGGTGACGGTGCGCGCGATGCGCACCGTGCCCATCACCGCTTCGGAGCCGGTGTTGCACAACGCGGCGCGGTCGAAGCCGGTGAGCTCGCAGACCTGTTCGGCCACTTCGCCGGCCAGCGGATGCTGCGGGCCGATCTCGTAGCCCGAATCCAGCTGGCGCCGCACGGCATCGAGCACGAAGTCCGGCTGCCAGCCGAACAGGTTCATGCCGAAGCCGTTGAGGATGTCGATGTATTCGTTGCCATCCAGGTCCCACACCTTGGAACCCTTGGAGCGGTTCACCACGACCTGGTAGATCATCTCCTTCAGCAACGGACGGAAGCCGTTCACTACGCGCGGATCGGCCAGATGCTTGCGATGGCGCTGGGTGTACTCCTTGGAAGCGCGCGTGCGGTCGATATAGCGGCGCATGAAGGCTTCGAGGCGGGCCTGCTGACGATCGCTCAGCTCGGTCTGGTTCGAATGGATGCGTGCAATGGCACCGAACGCCTTCTTGACGTCGTAGGTGGTGTGGGCGAGCGCGGCTTCTTCGTCCTGCGGCTGCGGCTGGCTCGGCGTCGCCTGTGCAGTGACGGCTGCAAGAGCTGACGGTGCGACAGCGGGTTGCACGGGTGCAGCAGCCACGGCCTGCACGGGTGCAGCAACGGCCGGTGCGGTCATGCCTGCGCCAGCGAGCAGTGCCAGTTGCTGCTGCATGATCTGCATCTGCTGTTGGATCAGGTCCTGCACCACGTTGCCGCTGGCGGCCATCTGCATGACCGGCGCGACGATGGCGGCGGGAGCCACGGTCGCGCCGGTAGCCGCGGGAAGGACGGGGGCGGCCGGAACGGAGGCATCCGGCGGCAGCATCTGGTCGATATGCATGGCGAGGCGCTCGAAGGAGGAAAACGACTCCATCAGTTCGCGGAACGTGATCTTCAGCGCGAAGGTCTTCTGCAGCTGCAGCGCAACCTGGGTGAGCGAGAGCGAATCCAGGCCCAGCTCGACAAAACCCGCGCCGGGATCGACGTCCTGCAGTTCCGCGCCCGAAACGTCTTCGAACAGCTCGGTGAGCTGGGAGAGCAGGCGGGTTTGACGGGCGGAACCGGCATTGGCGCCGGCAGCGTTGACATCCATGGTGTGCTCCACAACGGGTGCAGGCGAAGAGGTGAACAACGGAACGACGTTGTCAGGGGTGAGGGTGGGCGCGATGGCAGCCGGTGCGGCAGCCTCGACCCAATAGCGTTTGCGTTCGAACGGGTAGGTCGGCAGCTGCACGCGGCGACGATTGGCGCGGCGATCCAGCGCGCACACGGCCACCGGCGCACCGGCGCACCACAGCTCGCCCATCGCGGCGATCCACGCGGCGCGTTCCAGCAGCTCGCCGTCGGCGACGCTGGACACCACCCGATGCTTTCGGCTTGGCGCGTGCTGGCGGGCCAGCGTGGTCAACGCGTTGCGCGGGCCCACTTCGAGGAAGACGCGCGGTTGCTCGCCCAGCTGGCTCAGCAAGGCGGGCGAGAAACGCACGGTGCCGCGCAGGTGGCTGGTCCAGTAGTCGGGCGAAGTGGCTTCGGCCACGCTGAGCGGTTCACCGGTGAGCGTGGAAATGATCGCGATGCTCGGTGCCGACAGCGTCACGCGCAGCACTTCGGCGCGGAATGGTTCGAGCACCGGATCCATCATGGCGGAGTGGAACGCGTGCGAGGTCTGCAACACGCGGCAGGCCACGCCCTCGGCTTCCAGTTGCAGGCGGAACGTTTCGATATGCGCGGATTCGCCGCTGACCACGCTCGCATTCGGGCTGTTCTCCGCCGCGAGCTGCAAGCCGGCTGGCAGGCGAGCACGCACCGCATCGGCGGCCAGTCGCACCGACAGCATGGAACCCGATGGCATGGACTGCATCAGGCGGCCGCGGCGGGCAATCAGCCGCGCACCGTCATCGAGGCTCATCACGCCGGCAATCACCGCGGCGACAAATTCGCCCACGCTATGGCCGATCATCGCCGCCGGCACGATATCCATGGACAGCCACAGCTTGGCCAGCGCGTATTCCATCGCGAAGGTGGCCGGCTGGGTCAGCGAGGTTTCGCGCAGGGCGGCGGCATCGCTGTCGAACATGCGTTCGCGCAGATCGAAGCCCAGTTCGCCGCGCAGCGCTTCGGCGCAATCGTCGAGCGCGGCGCGGAAGGCCGGCTCGCTTTCGTACAAAGCCTTGCCCATGCCGGGGTATTGCGAGCCCTGACCCGGGAAGAGGAACACTACTTCCGGCGCTGGCTTGATCGACTCGCGCACGTTGGAGGCGGAGAAATCGCGCAAACGGGCCACCGCTTCGTCGGTGCTCGCTGCGACCACGCAGGCGCGATGGTTGAACGCCTTGCGTCCGTGCAACAGCGTGCTGCCGACGTCGCCCAGGTTGGCGCCGGGATTCGCCGCCAGATGATCGGCGAGCCGTGCCGCGGAGATCGCGACGGCTGCCGGTGTGCGAGCGGAAAGGAACAACAGCTGCGGGCCTTCGGGGGCATCGGAAGCCGGCATGGCCGGTGCCTGTTCGAGGATCACATGCGCATTGGTGCCGCCCACGCCGAACGAACTCACGCCGGCACGCAGCGGCTGCTCGCCTTGCGGCCACGGACGCAACGTGTCGTTGACGACGAAGGGCGAATGGGCAAAGTCGATCTTCGGGTTGGTCGTCTGCACGTGCAGCGACGGCGGCAGCACGCGCTCATGCAGGGACAGTGCGGTCTTGATCACGCCGGTGGCGCCCGCGGCGATCACCGTGTGGCCGATGTTGCTCTTCACCGAACCGATGGCGCAGTAGCCGCAATCGTCGGTGTGCTGGCGATAGGCGGTGGTGAGGCCTTCGATCTCGATGGGGTCGCCCAGCGGCGTGGCGGTGCCGTGGGCTTCCACGTAGGAAATGGAACGCGCGTCGACACCGGCATCGGCCAGTGCCATGGCGATCACGGCCGCCTGGCCTTCGCTGCTGGGCGCGGTGAAGCTGGCCTTGCCGCCGCCGTCGTTGTTGATGCCGATGCCACGAATCAGCGCAAGTACGTTGTCGCCATCGCGTTGCGCATCCGACCAGCGCTTGAGCAGCACCACCGCGGCGCCGTCGCTGAACACCGTGCCCTGCGCGTTGGCATCGAAGGTGCGCGTCTGGCCGTCCGGCGACAGCATCGAGCCTTCCTGCGTGACGTATCCGCTGCGCGGCGGGCAGGTGACCGATACGCCACCCGCGATCGCCATCTCGCATTGCCCGGCGCGCAGCGCGGCCACGGCCTGGCAGATCGCCACCAGCGAGGTGGAGCAGGCCGTGCTCACGTTGACGGCCGGGCCGGTGAGGTTGAGCTTGTGCGCCACGCGCGTGGCGAAGAAATCCTTCTCGTTGGCCAGCGAGACGAGGAACGCACCCAGTTTCTCGATGAGATCGGGGCGATGGGTCAGGTGATGCTGGAAGTAGGTGGCGTGGTACATGCCGCCGAATACGCCCACCGGTGCCTCGTGGCGATCCGGCGTGTAGCCGCCGCGCTCCAGGCATTCCCAGCACAGTTCCAGGAAGATGCGCTGCTGCGGGTCCATCAGCTCCGCTTCGCGCGGCGAGATGCCGAAGAAGGCCGCGTCGAAATCCTCGACGCCATCGATGATGCCGCGTGCCGCCACATAGGCCGGATCGCTGCGCAACGATGCCGGGATGGATGCGTCCAGTTCGTCGGCACTGAAGTGGGTGATCGAATCGCGCCCGGCGCAAAGGTTCGCCCAGAACGCTTCCAGGTCGGCGGCGCCGGGGAAGCGGCCCGCTGCCGCGATGATCGCTACCGGCTCGCCCGCGTCGCCCTGACGGCCGCGCGAGAGGCGCGAAGCCAGCGCCGACTTCGCCGCGCGCCCCTCGATCAAGGAGGCCAATGCGGCAGGCGTCGGCTCGGCGAAGAACGCCGGAATGGTGGGCGTGCTCGAAATCGCGCCGTGCACGCGCTCCATCAAACGCACGGCGAGCAGCGAATTGCCGCCGAGGTCGAAGAAGTGGTCGACGCGGCCGACCTGATCGATCTCCAGCACCTCGGAGAACAGCGCGCACAGCTGCTGTTCCAGCTGACCGACCGGCGGTACGTAGGTGTCCGCCAGTTCCGGTCGGCCGCGCCCCGGTGCAGGCAAGGCGCGACGATCGAGCTTGCCGTTGCCGGTGACCGGCAGGCTGTCCATGCGCACATAGGCCACCGGCACCATGTACTCGGGCAGCGTCTGCGCCAGTTGGGCGCGCAGGGCGCGAGCCGTCACGGCGGCATCCTCGGCCACGAAATAGGCGACCAGCCGCTTCTGGCCTGGCTGGTCTTCGCGAGCCAGCACGGCGCTGGCGCGAACGCCGGGAAGATCCTGCAGCGCGGCTTCGATCTCGCCGATCTCGATGCGATAGCCGCGGATCTTCACCTGGCCGTCGATGCGGCCGATGAAGTCGATCACGCCTTCCGGCAGCCAGCGTACGAGATCGCCGGTGCGATAGAGACGCTGCTCGCCGCCGGCAAACGGATCGGGCACGAAGCGCGTTGCAGTGAGTTCGTCGCGGCCCATGTAGCCGCGCGCGACGCCTTCGCCGCCGATGTACAGCTCGCCGATCACGCCCGGCGGCACCGGCTCGCCGCGCGCATTGACCACATAGAGCGTGGTATCGGCGATGGGGCGGCCGATCGGAATGGCGCGCAGCGATGCATCCAGCGCAGGCGGAATGCGGAAGGTGGTGGCGAACGTGGTGCATTCGGTGGGGCCGTAGCCGTTGATCAGCGTCGTGTCCGGCAGCAACGTTTGCGCCTTGCGCACATGCGCGACGGACAGCGCTTCGCCACCGGTAAGCAATTGCTCGAGACCGCGCAGATGATTGCCGTCCTCGTCGATGACGGCGTTGAACAGCGCCGCGGTGAGCCAGGCAATGCGCGCATCGTGGTTGCGGATGGTGGCGGCAAGCCCCGCGCCGCTGGGCACGCGCTCGCCATGCACGATGCAGGTGCCGCCGTTGAGCAGTGCACCCCAGATCTCGAAGGTGGCGGCATCGAACCCCAGCGGTGCGGCGTGCAGCACGCGCGGGCTGTCGCCGAACTGCACGTAGCGTACGTTGCGAACCAGCCGGATGATGGAGCGGTGACGAATCTCCACGCCCTTGGGCGTGCCGGTCGAACCGGAGGTGTACATCACGTAGGCCAGCGCATCGCCGTCGACCACGGGAAGGTCCGCCGTGCCCGCCGTGCTCATCAGTGATTCGATGCCCAGTACGGGAGCGGCCACGTCCGCAGGCGCCGCCATGCCCTCGCCGACGATGATGGCCGCAGCCCGTGCATCGTTCAGTACGAACGCCAGGCGTTCTGCGGGGTTGGTACGGTCGAGCGGCAGATAAGCGGCGCCGGCCTTGAGAATGCCGAGGATGGCGATCAGTGCCTCGGGCGAGCGATCCAGCAGCAGGCCGACGGTGGCACCCGGCGTCACGCCGGCGCGCAGCAGCCCGGCCGCGACGGCATCGCTGCGTTCACCGAGTTCGGCATAGCTGAACTTGCCGAGCGGGCCATCCAGCGCGATCGCTCCGGCATGCGTTGCCGCGACCTGGGCGAACAGGCCATGCACCGTGTCGCCCAACTGGCGCGGCATGCGCGTATCGTTCCAGGTTTGCAGCAGGCGTTCGCGCGTTTCCTCATCCAGCACGCTGATCGATTCCAGCGCGTCGTGGTGCGCCAGCGAGTGCAGCACGTGCGACAACCCGTGCGCGAGCGTGAGCAGCATCGACTCGTCGAACACGGCCGTGTCGTAGTCGAGTTCGAGATGCGAACCCGTGGGCGAGAGTGACCAGCGCAACGGCAACGCGGCCCCAGCGTCATCGGCCCAGGTGCCGATGGCGCTGGGCGCGTCGTCCTGCGCCGCGGCCGGAGTCACATGCATGAGCAGCCATGCATCGACCGCGCCTTCCATGGGCACTTTGTGGAAGATGTTGCCCGACGCGGTGGCGAGCACGATTTCCGCCTGGCCGGTGAAACGCGACTCCAGCAGGGCCAGGGCCGCGCGACGCAACAGCGTGGAGCTGATACCCAGGCGGGCCGCGCGTGCCTCGATGGCGTGCACGACGCCGGCATCGATGGCCATCTGCAGCCGCTGCATCGAGCCCGTCACCGGCGCCGGCGTCTGCCGGACCAGCACGTCGAGCAACGACAACTCCGTGCCGGTCGATGCTGTTTGCGCGATGTTGTGCTGAGTCATGGGTATTCACCTGCACGCGCGTGCTGGGCGCGCGATCAGTCAACCGGCGATGGCGTAGGCCGCGCCATCCGTATAGGGCTGTTTGCCGAGCGAGCGACGCAGCCATTCGCGCGAATCGATGGCGGTGCGAAAGCCGGCATGCAACAGGAAGTCGAGCAGGGCGTTCTGTCCCACGGCCGGCGGATGCATGCCCCATTCGCGCATGCGTTCGTGCGCGGTGTGCAGCAAGCTGTCGCGGCGGGTGGCGTGGGTGTAGTAGGTGAAGCTGATGGTGATCGAGGCGTTGTCGCCGTTCTCGACCATGTGCGGGCTGGTCGACGGCATGTACGCGCCCTGGCCCGGTTCGAGATGGAACACGGTGGCGCGTTCGCGCAGGCTGTCGTCCCAGTGCAGGCGATCGCGTTCGTGGCAGGCGTGGAAACGGTCGCGCGCTTCCTCGCTGGCGGCCACCGTGTCGCGGTGATCCCAGACGTAGATGGTCTTGCGGCCGCTGACCTGCAGGATGAAGTTGTGTTCCTTGTCGAAATGGAACGGGGTGACCGTGTTCGGCGAGGTGATGAAGATCCAGCCGCCGCGATAGCACATGCCAGGGTCGAGGCGGTCGACACCCGGCTTCACGTCGTCGAGCACTTCGTCCACCAGGCTGCGATAGGTGTCGTCGGTCTGCACGTTCAACAGCGACATCCAGGCCTTGGCCTGCTCGATCTGCTGCAGCGTGCTCGCCGCCGTCATGGGATTGGGGTGCAGCTTGGGTGCGGTGTTGAACGGCGTGCCGGGGGTGGCGTCGCTGCTGTGCGTGCGCACGCGGCCGCGCGATTCGAGGCGCTTGCTCAACTCCACCAGTGACGGCGTCTGCAGCAGCGGGTGATCCATCAAGCGATGACGCACCGCTTGGATACGCCATGGATCAAAGGTGTTCCAGTCCACCTCAATCAGCCGGTCGGCATCGGCGCTCATGGTTTCTTCCCCCTGAACAAGCGTGGTTCGCGTGGCAGCGACGTCTTATTCCATCCGGTGGTCGACGATCGCTGGTTCGGCTGCGCGGACCGCTAGCCGGTCCATCACGTCTCGATAGCAGTCCCCCGGAGCCTGTTCCGATGCGTTGTCATGCAACCGCGGTGATACATCGGGACAGGGTTAGTCTCCGTCCCGGGCGTTTTTGTGTGAATACGCCCTAAGCAGCAGTGAAGGCGCGACGAATAACGCGGTACAGCCCCGACGAAATAGGCTGTTAGGGGTAGCCATCAGGCGATCGCGCGACGGCAAAAATGGACGCGGCGATGGTTACGAGGAAAAGTGATACACAGCTGTTACAGGTTCGACTCTTGCGGCGGTTTCAAGGCGCCTGGAAGGCGAACAGCCAGAGGATGGCGCCTTGTGCCGGCGAATCGTTCCAGGTCACCGAATAGGTGCCGGCCTTGTCCACCTGTTTGATGGCCACCGCGCACTGCACACCGCTGTTCGGCGGCAGGTGCAGGTAGCTGTCGATCACCTTGAAGCCGTCGCCAGGCACGGCGCTCATGTTGTAGATGTAGGCCTCGCCCAGCCACACCGCCACCAGCGTGGCCGGGCCGGTGGTGGTGACGGTGCCGCTGCTCAGCAGCGTGCTGGTGGTGTCGGAGCCACCGAGCATGCCTTGCCAGGCGCGGGTGAGTTTGTTGGCTGCCCGTGCCGTCACGCCCGGCGTGGGGTAGTTCTGCGCCACGTCCTGCAGTTTTCCGGCATGCGCGATTTCGATGAACGGAATGGTGATTTCCCCGTTCGGAGAACCGGCTTTGAGCACCTGCACGGTATGGCGCTTGCCGCCGTGGGCGCCAATGGCAATAAAGGCGCGGGCGTTGAAGCGGCCGTCGTAACCGTTGTACGTGACCGGTTCGCCCACGCGTTTCCAGGTGTTGTCATAGCTGTCGGTGGGGTCGGCGCTGTTGTCCGCATGGCCGGCCACCAGCACCAGCAGCGAACTGCCGCTGTCCTGGGTGTGGATGGCGGAAGTGACCGCCGGGGAGCTGCCTTCGCCCTCCGACTGGTTGAGCATGGTGTGTGCGCCGAGCGTGGGCGGGGTCTGCATGGGTGGCACCCCATCGTCGATGGCGGCGGTGGCACAGACGGGCAGGGCCATCGCAAGAAACGTGGCGAGCAGGACCCGGTGTGCGCTGGGCGAACGAACGGGTAACGAGGAGAGACGAGCGTGCATGTGTGCATTCTCCTGTCGCAATAAGTCGATATTGTGATTCGGCATATGTCGTGTCAAGCTCGCGGCATCCGTCGAATGGACGGCCAAACGGTGCGACAAGGTGAAAGGTGCGAAGCGTGCGCCGACCTTGTTTTGAAGTGGTTCGACGCCATGGTTGAGGGACGGTGGTGACTCACGAAACCGATTTTCTCGATCTGTACCGGCGTCTCGGCCTCAATCCCGGCTGCGGCATGGCCGAGCTGAAGCAGGCCTATCGGCGCCACGTCGCAGCGCTGCATCCCGATCGCCAGCAAGGGCGTCCCACGGACGCACGCACCGCCTCGCGTCTGCAGCGGCTTAATGCGCAGTATGGCGCCGCCATGGAATTCCACCGCCGTTACGGGCGCTTGCCCGGCGCGCCGCAGGCCGCTTCGCCGGGCGCTCATTCGGGCACCCGGGAAGTATCCGGCACGGTGCGCGAGATGCCCGATCCTTTTGCCGCAAGCCGCGACGCAACGTTTTCCCGCTCGGCGGAGCAGGCGGAGCCGTCGCATGCCGCCCATCGTTCTCACGGCCGGGTCGCGCTGCTGCTGGTCATCCTGGCACTGGGGGTGCTCGGTTGGACCATGCATACGGCTTCGTTGACGGCCTCGTCCGCCAATACGGATGAGGACACCACCTCGCAACCGGGCGCCGGCAGCGTGTCGCACGAGACGGCTGGCGAAGGCGTGATGCTGCATATGGGCATGTCCGGCGACGAGGTGCGCGCGCTCGAGGGGAATCCGCTCGCCATGCATGGCGATCTTTGGGAATACGGTCCGTCGTGGATTCGCTTCGAGCATGACGAAGTAGTCGAATGGCACAGTTCGCCGTTGCATCCCTTGCATACCGAAGCGCACGCCGCCAGCGATCCCACGCCCTAACGCCGGACCGCACTGGTCGCCAGGCGGCTGCCGCAAGGCATCTGTGGTAGGCCAGATGGCCTCACGCGCTTCCACCACCCGGCGGCCAGTGCGGTCAATGACGTTCAGCGCGCCCCGCGGCCGAACAGCACCACTTCCACGGTCTGGATGAGGATGAGCAGATCCAGCAGCAGGTTGTGGTTCTTCACGTAGAACAGGTCGTACTTCAGTTTCTCAGCGGCTTCCTCCACGGTGGCGCCGTACGGATAGCTCAGCTGCGCCCAACCGGCGAGACCGGGCTTGAGGCAGTGACGCAGGCTGTAATAACGGATCTGCGTCGCCAGGTCCGCCACGAACTGCGGGCGTTCCGGGCGCGGACCGACGATGCTCATGTCGCCCTTGAACACGTTCCATATTTGCGGCAGTTCGTCGATGCGCAGCTTGCGGCTGATGCGTCCCACGCGGGTGACGCGGTCGTCGTTCTTGGAAGCCCAGCGGGCCACGCCGTCGCGCTCGGCATCGGTGCGCATGCTGCGGAATTTCAGCAGCAGGAAGGTGCGGCCGTGGGCGCCGACGCGCTCCTGGCGATAGAGGATCGGCTGGCCCGGACCCGATTCGATCATGATCGCCAGCGCTTCGAGCAGCATCAGCGGCCAAGCCAGCAACAACAGCAGGGCGGCGGCGCTCAGGTCGAAGCAGCGCTTGCTCAACTGGCGCAGCGGGGTGGCGTTGAAGCCGCCGGAGAACACCAGCCAAGACGGGTCCAGGATGGTCAGCTGCAGGCGGCCGGATTCGCGCTCGAAGAACGAGGTGAGATCGGTGATGGTGATGCCCATCTGGCGGCATTCGAGCAGATCGTCCATCGGCATGTGGCCGCGGCGGTCGTCCACGCCGACCACCACTTCATCGATCTGCTGGCGCTGCACCAGCACCTGCAAGGGCAGGTTGGTGCGAATGAGGTGATCTTCCGGCACCGCCACCACCTCGTCGATGCGCGGCACATAGCCGACCACGCAGAAGCCACGGCGATCGGTACGGCGGCGCATCTGGTTGTGGATCTGCGCGGCGCGATGGCCGGCGCCCAGGATCAGCACGCGGCGCTTCAGCGCTTCGACTTCCACCAGGTGCAGGAACAACATGCGCACGCCCAGCACCAGCACGAAACCCAGCAGCAGGGCGATCGCCAGCACGCCACGGCCGACATAGGCCTGCGGCACCACGTAGTAGCCGACCACCAGCAGGATGCCGCCCAGCGCGAACGCCACGAACTGGCGGGCGAGCAGCCCGAAACGGGTCATGCGGATGTGCGCCTGGTACTGGCCCAGCGCAACCATGCCGATCACGATGATGGTGGCAAACACCATCGAGCGTTCGGGCATATGCACGGTGAACTCGGCGAGTTCATCGGCGTTGTGCCCGTAGCGGATGTAGGTGGCAAGCGTCAGCGATATAGCCAGCAGCATCAGTTCGCAGATGCCGAGCAGGACTAGCCAACGCATCGATTGCCGGCGCAGAAAACGTAGCATCCAATCCCCCTTACTTCCCCGATAGGGCCACACTCCTGTGGCGCGATTGAGGCTATCGCGGCGTGTTCGTGTGTGTCGATGCAACTTACGGCGGACCGACGGCACAGTCTGTTCGGCTGTCTCAGGGGTGTTACATCCCGACCGACGGACACGACGACTTGCGCGACAGCGCAGGGGCGTGCCAGATCAGACGTGGTGCAGCGAATGACCCTTGATGTCGTGCGCCAACGCCAATGCACCCAGCCAACCGACCGGCATGGCCAGCGTGGAGAGGCGGCACGCGGTTGCACCTGCCGTGTTGGCGGGTGGCTCGATCGCAACGTCGATGCTGGCCTCGATGGTGGAAGGCGCGACCCGCAGGCCGACGCCAAAGGCCTTGAGCAACGCTTCCTTGCGCGTCCACAGTTCCAGCAATGCGCGGGCCCTCGCGTCGCCTTCCAGCGACGCCATGGCGGCGGCTTCCGTTGTGCTGCACAGCACGCCGGCGATCTCGTGCAGGTTGCTGCGTGGTGGATAGCCTTCGATATCCACGCCCACCGCCGCGCCCCGGGCGATCGCCACGGCCACCATGGTGCCGCTGTGGCTGAGGCTGGTGGCGAAGCCGGTGCCGGGAAGCAGCGGTTGTCCGTCAGGAGCGCGCGACAGCACCACCTGCGCGGGGTCGACGTCCAGCGCGACGCCCAGCGCCACCCGCCAGAACGCATGCGCAATGGTGTAGGTGTGATGGTCGAGCGCGTGGCGAAAGCGCGATGCGCGCTGCGCTTCCTGGCAAGACAGCAAGTCCGCCGCGTCGCCGCGCAACGACCACCAGGGCGCGCTGTCGAACACGATGACGCGCGCTTCTTCCGCGCTGGGCGGCGCAAAGCCGCAAGCGCGCAGCGCCGCAGCTACGCGGTGCGTGAAGCGGGAAAAAGTTGCCTGTTGGAGCATGGCCGAGTGCATTCCGTTGTCTCGTCTGCTGGTCAGATGAATCCGGCGATCAGCAGGGCGCGCAGCTCATCGGCGAGCCGGAGGCTGAGGGCCACGATGGTGAAGGTCGGAAACGCCCAGCCCCCGGTGGGGAAGACCGAGCTTCCGGCAATGTGCAGGTTGTCCATGCCGTGCACCCGGCAGTCGCGATCCACCACGCCCATGGAGGGATCGTCGGACATGCGGGTCGTACCGATGTGGTGGGCGGTGCCGTGGATCTCGGGCTTGCTGCCGTCTTCATCGGCCAGCCAATCGGCCAGCTCGAAGCGGCCGTTGCACGATCGCGCCAGTTCGCTGCCGAACAGCGTGGCGGTGGTGCGGTAAGTGTGGTGGTCGAGCGGCGTGAGCCGCCAATCCACCTGCACTTTGCGCTGGCCGAGCGCGTCGGTGTCGTCGCTTAGCGTGATGCGGCTTTCCGGATTGGGCGCCTGTTCGAAATAGCCGACCAGTTCGACATGGCTGTTGCTGACGGTCGGACGGTCGGTGAGTTTGTAGACCAGCGCCTTGGCGATATCGCCGACGCCCAGGCCGAGCTTCAAGGCCGTCAATCCGAGGCTGTTGGGTGCGGCGATCAACTCACCGGCAGGCGCATTGCGCAAAGCCTCGGAGAGCCGGGCTTCCAGCAAGGCGTTCTCGTCCTGCACGGTCTTGCGCATGATCGTGCGCAGTTCACGCAGGGCCCGGATGCCGCGGGGAAGCGGCCCCTCCACGCCGAAGGGATGCACACGGCCGTTCAACACGCGTTGCGAACGCTGGTAGTCGGGCGACAGTGCGATCTCCGGGAACGACTGCGGGGCGTTCTTGCCGCGCAGGCGTTCATAGGGCCGCGTGACGCGTTCGGGATCGTCGGTGCTCAAGGTGCCGATGATGCCGCTCGGATGATCCATGAAGTAGCGGCCGACCACGTCGTGCTGGTTGCCCAGTCCTTCGGGCACCACCGAATTGGAGAGCAACAGCAGGCGCGCGTTCTCGATGCCGCCGGAAGCGAGCACGTACTGGCGGGCCCGCACCGCGCTGCGCTGCCCGCCCAGCGAACCGATCAGCGCTTCCTGCACGTGCGCACCGTCCGGCGACGGCATCAGTTCCAGCAGGTTCGCGTGCAACAGCACCGTGATGTTCGGCGCGCGGTCGAGGATGTCGCGGTACGCCTCGCCGAACAGGATGCCGCAACGCGCGAACAGCTGGTTCACCAGCTTGTCGTCGTCGAAGGAGAGCAGCGGTCGCGCCGTGGGCGCGGTGAACGTGCCTTCGGTGAAGCCGATGTCGCCCAGCTGGCAGAACGAGCGGGCGCGGGCGTAGTACGGCTCCAGTTCCTCGTAGTCGATCGGCCAGCCGCTGTGCGGCACCCAATCGCGCTGCTTGAGGTCGTCGCTGCTCAGCGGGATGCAGCCGCCGCCCCACAGATTGCAACTGCCGCCGAACACGCGCATGCGCGAGTTGCCTGGATCGAACTCCACCGGACCGGTCGAGCTGCCTTCGTACAAGGCCTGGCTGCGCTGCTCGCCGCTGAGGCCGCCGCTCTCGAGCAGGCAGACCCGCACCGACGTGCCGATGAAACTGTGAGCGATGGCAATACCCGCGGCGCCTGCACCGACGATACACAGATCGGCTTCCACATCCGCGGGATGCGCTTCACTCAAGTAGTCGATGATCACACCAACCCCCTAGGGACGCTCTGATTTACTCCGCCTGGACGGCATGACTCCAGAGAGTTCGCAGGGTGCGAGGCGTGACGCCGCCCAGGCTGGCCGCCTTGGCAAGTCGCGCATCGCGGCCTGCGGACTCTCTGGAGTCACCCTCCGGGCCGGTTCTGTGTAGCCGCAGCTGGGCGTCGCAACGATTCGAAAGACGTCCAGTCTGCCTTCATCGTCGCAACACCCAGCTGCGGCTA
Source organism: Dyella kyungheensis (assembly GCF_049913195.1). Classification (GTDB taxonomy): domain Bacteria; phylum Pseudomonadota; class Gammaproteobacteria; order Xanthomonadales; family Rhodanobacteraceae; genus Dyella; species Dyella kyungheensis. The sequence continues at coordinate 2,091,194 of NZ_CP183983.1, forward strand.
CACAGAACCGGTGACGCCCATGCGGAGTAAATCAGAGCGTCCCCCGGGATCCACGTTCTTCACAACAGTGTTATTCCGTGGATCAGATCCGGCGCAACGCGCAGTCGCTCCGGACTGGTGGTGGCCTTAGTCGATCACACGCGGTAGTACTCCCGGTACCAGCGTACAAAGTTGGCCACCCCGGTTTCTACCGACACCTGCGGCCTATAGCCAACGGTCTGTATCAGGTCGGTTACATCGGCCTCGGTGTCGGGAACGTCGCCCGGCTGCAGCGGAAGCATCTCCATGATGGCCTTGCGGCCCAGGTTCGATTCGAGCACTTCGATGTATTGCAGGAGTTCCACCGGACGCTCGTTGCCGATGTTGAACAGGCGATACGGCGCCACGCCGCTGCTGGCCGGATCGGGCTGGTTGCTGTCCCAGCGTTCGTCGATCGGCGGCACCTTGTCGAGCGTGCGGATCACGCCTTCGACGATGTCGTCCACATAGGTAAAGCTGCGCTTGTGCTTGCCATGGTTGAACACGCGGATCGGTTCGCCGGCGAGGATGGCGCGGGTGAACAGGAACAGCGCCATGTCCGGCCGGCCCCACGGCCCGTACACGGTGAAGAAGCGCAGGCCCGTGCTGGGAATGCCGTACAGATGCGCATAGCTGTGCGCCATCTGCTCGTTCGCCTTCTTGGTCGCCGCGTAGAGCGTCAGCGGGTGCTCGGCGGACTTGTGCTCGGAGAACGGCATGGCCGTGTTGGCACCGTAGACCGAACTGGTGGAAGCGAACACCAGATGTTCCACCCCGTGATGGCGGCATCCTTCCAGCACGTGCAGGAAGCCGATCACATTGCTGCTCGTATAAACGTGCGGATTTTCCGCCGCGTAACGCACGCCGGCCTGGGCGGCGAGATGGATCACCCGTTGCGGCTTGTGCTCGGCAAACGCCTTCTCCATCGCCGCGCGATCGGCAAGATCGGCGTGGATGTGGGTATAGCCCGGCATGTCCGCGAAGCGGGCGAGGCGCGCCTTCTTCAGCGTGACGTCGTAATAGTCGTTGAGGTTGTCCAGGCCCACCACCTCGTCGCCGCGCTCCAGCAGACGCTGCGCGACGTGAGAGCCGATAAAACCTGCCGTACCGGTAACCAACACTTTCATGATGCTTGTTCCTTAGAGCCGACCGTCGACCGCTTCGCGCGGCAGCACGTATTTTACGTCGTAGACCACCGATGACGGCTTGCCGAACGCACGGATGCCGGTCGCGCCCAGCGCCGTGAACTGACGATGGCCCACAGCAATGATGACCGCGTCGTAGTCGCCGTTATTCGGCGCTTCGATGGGTTTGAGCGCGTATTCGTGTTCGGCCTCGTCACCGTTGACCCACGGATCGTGCACATCGACCTCGGCGTTGTAGCCGCGCAGCGCGTGCACGATGTCGACCACGCGCGTATTGCGCAGGTCGGGGCAGTTCTCCTTGAAGGCGAGGCCCAGCACCAGGATGCGCGCGCGCACCGGGTTGATGCCCTTGCGCACCATCAGCCGGATCACTTCGCTGGCCACGTAGGGGCCCATGCTGTCGTTGGTGCGGCGGCCGGCCAGGATCACGTCCGGATGATGTCCCACTTCCTGCGCCTTGTGCGTCAGGTAGTAGGGATCGACGCTGATGCAGTGCCCGCCGACCAGGCCGGGACGGAACGGCAGGAAGTTCCATTTGGTTCCCGCCGCCTGCAGCACTTCGAGCGTGTCGATGCCGAGCTTGTTGAACAGGATCGAAAGATCGTTGACCAGGGCGATGTTGAGGTCGCGCTGGGTGTTCTCGATCACCTTGGCGGCCTCGGCCACCTTCAGCGAGCTGGCCTTGTGCGTACCGGCGGTGATGATCGAGCCGTACAGGCGATCCACCGTGTCGGCGGTGTCGGGCGTGGAGCCGGAGGTGACCTTGAGAATGGTGGTGACGCGGTGCTGTTTGTCGCCCGGATTGATGCGTTCGGGGCTGTAGCCCGCAAAGAAGTCGCGGTTGAACACCAGGCCCGAACCCTTCTCCAGCAGCGGCACGCACACTTCCTCGGTGCAGCCCGGATACACAGTCGATTCGTAGACCACGATGTCGCCGCGCTTGAGCACCTTGGCCAGCGTTTCGCTGGCGCGGATCAGCGGCGTCAGGTCGGGGCGCTTGGCCGAATCGATCGGCGTGGGCACGGTGACGATGTAGATGTTGCGGTCGGCCAGGTCGGCCAGTTGCGAGCTGAAGCGCAGTCGATGCGCTTCGGCCAGCTCCTCGCCGTTCACTTCCAGCGTGTGGTCCACGCCGTTGCCCAATTCGTCGATGCGGCGCTGGTTGATGTCGAAGCCTACGGTGTCGTAGTGCTTGCCGAATTCCACGGCCAGGGGTAGGCCGACGTAGCCGAGTCCAATGATGGCGAGCTTGGTGTCTTGCAGATTTTGCATGCCGTTCTTCCGCTGTCCGTTGGCGAGGGCGTGGATTCCACCCGCAGGGTATCCGATGGATCACCTGTTGGAGAACGACCGAGCAGCCCCTGTTGATGCATGCGCGCAACGCGTCACGCAAGAGCGCGGACCGTTGCAACGGGCAAAAGGCTAGCAGGGTCGTGCTGGTTTTCCGCTAGGCCAGAGGATGCTTGTCGGATGGCGTATGGCGATGCGACGCCGTGCACCGGTGGCGCTTTCGATGCGCGGTGATGGACGAAAGCAGGCGAGGGCGCGATGCTCGACGCGCCGGTGTCAGGTGGCCGGCGCCGCGGTCCGCAGCACGGGCATCGGCCGGGGAAGACGGTCAGACAAGACGGCCGGCCTAGCAAGATATTGCGAAGCGCCCCCGCGATTGTCAAATCCATCGACCCGGCACCTCTCCCTCAAAGCAAGGGCGGCGGCCCGGGTTTTACGGGATGGCGCGAGTATCCCTGCCTGAAAGGCTGAACATATCCAGCTCGACGCGGTCCGTTGGGTTGGCCGGTCCGCCCATCCGCCGAATGGCCAGTGTGTCGCGCCCGAGCCGGCCGTCTAACCGTCCAAGATCGGTTTCTGATACGGTCGTGGCGCTGTCGATCGAGGGCGTACTGGCACCGGGCGCTGCCGATAGGTAAAGGTCAGGGAAAACGATGCTGCTGCAGGTTCCACACGTGTTGAATGTTGGCGCGAGCGCCCAGCCGTCACGGGGCGCCGGCCTGTCGTTCGATGGCGATGGCTTCCCGCCGGAACCGACCGGCGTGCGCTGCCGCCAGCCATGCCGGAGGTCGGACCCATGACAGCCGCACGGGGCCAGCACAACGACGACTTTCCGCAGTTGTTGCGGCGCGACCCCTCGCGTGCGTTCGCCATGGTGCAGGTGCAGGCGCTCGCTGGCGACTGCGCCTCGCGGCTGGCGTTGGGCCAGATGTTGCTGGAAGGCATCGGTTGCGAGCGCAACGCCGCCGAGGCGCGCTACTGGTTCCAGCAGGCGGCGCACCAAGGCGAAGCGGTGGCCATGAACATGCTGGGACGCTGCCTGGAAAACGGCTGGGGCGGCCACGTCGACCATGCCCTGGCCGCTGTGTGGTATCGGGAATCGGCCGAGCACGGCTCGGAAGGGGGCATGTACAACTACGCCCACCTGCTCGCCAGCGGCCGCGGCGTGAGCGCGGATCGTGCCGCGGCATTCCACTGGTTCACGCGGGCGGCGGAGGCCGGGCATGGCCGTGCCATGCATTCGCTCGGGCAGTACCACGAACACGGTTGGGAAACCGAGCCCGACCTCGAACGCGCCCGCGAGCTGTATCGCCGTTCCGCGGAGAAGGGCGACTACCGTGGCCAGTGCTGCTGGGCGGCCGTGCTTACCGAGCAGGGGCACATCGACGAGGCCTGCGAGCTGCTGCGTTGCGTGCTGGCCACCGCACCGGCGTCGTTCGTCGAATCACTGCGGGAAGAATTGCGCCAATCGCAGCATGCGCAGCTGCGCACCCTGGCGGCCTCGACATAAAAAAACGCACCCCGCCGACGACGGGGTGCGCTCGATACGCGAGGCAGGCTTTCAATACGCCGGGTCAGGCCCAGCCGTTGTCGTCGAAGCCGCCGTCGTTGCCATCGTCGAAATCGCTGGACGACGAGAAGTCGTTGTTGGAGGCGAAATCGTCGCGATCGCGGTTATCGTCGAGGCGATCATGGCGGTCGTCGTTGTTGTAGGTGTTGTTCTCGGTGATGTTCTCGATCACCGTCGGCTGGCCACCGCCGCCGCCGAAGAAACCGCCACCACCACCATGATGGCCGCCGAGCAGGCTTTCGATGCCGTCGAACAGGAACATGCCGCCCGCCACACCGGCGGCCGTCGTTGCGGCCTGCGACAGGAAACTCGGTGCAGCAGCGGCCGGTTGTGCCGGCGCGCCACCGAACAGACGGTCACGCCAGCTCGGTGCGGCCGGCGGAGGCATGGCTTGCTGCGGCGACACCGGCGGCGGCACCGCGCCCCAGGCCGGCGGCTGGCCGCCGAGGAAGCTGCCACCGCCTTGCTGCGAAGCAAGCTGGGCCTGCAGCTGCGAGATCTGCGCCTTGGCAGCGTCGAGCGCCTGCTGCTGCAACAGGCTGCGCTGCACCAGCAGATAGAGCGCGTCCGGCTGGTTAGACAGCCGCTGGTAGATCAGCGCATCGGCCTGCGGGTCCTTCGACACGCTGCCGGCGGCGGCGAGGCGCTGGAGAAAATCATCGAGTAGCTGTTGTTCCTGCGGGGTCATGACAAACAAATCTCCAAGGGACGGCGGATGACGATCACTGTGGCGCTCGTTTTCTTCGGCGTGCAGTGCCGAAAGTGTGCCCGCCACGCCCAACATCAAGGGCCATGTCGCTGTCGTTTTCCTTGCAGTCAGCGAATGCGCAAGCTCTTTCGACGGGAGATTCGCGCGCCTAGGTCGGTTTGCATGGTGGGCTTCGCAAGGGCCTGCAGGCATCATGACGTCACTGTTCCTTTGCGATGGCCCCATGTCCCCACGTTCAACGATTGGTCCGGTCGCGCTGGCGATCGGCGTGCTGTTGATCAGCATGGTCTCGTACCAATGCGGCGCCTCGCTGGCCAAGCACCTGTTTCCGTCCGTCGGCGCGCAGGGCGCGACCGCGTATCGACTGGGACTCAGTGCGCTGATCCTGCTGTTGTGGCGTCGTCCGTGGCGCCGCCTGGGAGACCGGCCCAACTGGGGTGCGCTGTGGGCCTATGGACTGTCCATGGGTGCGATGAACCTGGTGTTCTACATGTCGCTGCGTACGATTCCGTTGGGCATCGCGGTGGCGCTCGAGTTCACCGGCCCGCTGGCGTTGGCGGTGTTCAGTTCGCGGCGCCTGCTCGACTTCGTGTGGATTGCGCTGGTGATCGTCGGCCTTGCCTTGTTGCTGCCGCTGGGTGCATCGACCAAGTCGCTCGATCCGGTGGGCGTGATGTACGCGCTGGCCGCCGGTCTGGGTTGGGCGCTGTATATCGTGTTCGGCCGGCGGGCAGGGGATGCGCATGGTGCCGATGCGGTGACCTGGGGCACCTCGATCGGCGCCTTGCTGGCGATTCCGTTCGGTGTCGCGCACGCCGGCAGCGCGCTGCTGTCGCCCGCGTTGCTGCCGTATGCGCTGGGCGTGGCGCTGCTGAGTTCGGCGCTGCCCTATTCGCTGGAGATGATGGCGTTGACGCGACTGCCTACCCGCACCTTCAGCACCTTGCTGAGCCTGGAGCCTGCCGTGGCTGCCGTGGCGGGCGTGGCGTTGCTGAGTGAGCGGCTGAGCGTGCTGCAATGGCTGGCCATCGTCGCCATCATCGTTGCTGCCGCGGGCACGGCCTTGAGCGCACGCCGGCCCGCCATCGCCGAGCCGCCCTTGGCCAACTGATGCTGCGCGAACGCCGCGCCACACATCCGATGACTGCGGGAAGCAGCAGCTAGCGCGATCTCATCAGCGTTGATCGGAACGTTGCCATCACATTTGCGCCAACCCTATGGTGTAGCATGCAATGGCAAGTACTTTCTCGCCTCGCGCGTGAGGTGTGGTGAAGCCACACGCTTCGCTCCCCTATCACATGTGCCCCGGAGTTTCGGGGACGCCCCTGGGAGCATCCATGCCAGGTTATGCCACCCGTCACGAACGTGTTCCCGTTGGGGGGCACGTCTATCGTTTGCGCGTGCTCAGCGACAAGCAGCAGTTTTCCGATCACGACGGCCACAGTTCGCGACTGGGTATTTCCTCCGCCCAATGGAGCCTGTTCGGCCAGATTTGGCCGTCCGGACGTCTGCTTGCACAAGCGATGCACCGCTTCGACATCGACGGCAAGCGCATCCTTGAACTGGGTTGCGGGATTGGACTGGCCAGCCTGGTGCTGCAGCGTCGCGGCGCGGATGTGGTGGCTTCGGACATGCATCCGCTTTCCGAGCCGTTTCTCGCCTACAACTCGGCGCTCAACGAGCTGCCCTCGGTGCATTATCGCCAGCTTCGCTGGGACGTTCCGCTACCGACGCTGGGCCATTTCGAATTGATCATCGCCAGCGATGTGCTTTACGAGCCCGCCCATTCGCAGTTGCTGGCTTCCGTCATCGAGCGTCATGCCGCTCCCAATGCCGAGATTCTGGTGACCGATCCCGGGCGTGGCCACAGCGCACGCTTCAGTCGACTGCTGGAAGCGCAAGGATTTGAATTGACCGAAACACGTTGTCCCATGGACGATCAGGACGCGCCGCCGTACCGCGGCAATCTCCTCTACTATTCCCGCAACGGCGCAAGGGTGGTGGTATGACCGAGCCGCGACCTGCCTCGAAGAAGGCCAGCTGCGCCAGCTGCGATGCGGTGTGTTGCCGCCTCACCGTGGTGCTGCAACCGGAAGACAGGATTCCCTCGCATCTCACCACGCAATTGCCCAGCGGGCTGCACGTGATGAAGCACGACGAGGACGGCTGGTGCGTCGCCATCAACAGCACGCGCATGAACTGCGGAATCTACGAAAGCCGTCCGGCCATCTGCCGCCGCTTCGTCATGAACGGTCCCTACTGCAAGGCAGTACGCTCCGACTATTTCGAAGAGCGCGCCGCCGCGGCTCAGCAGGCATAGCAACAAGCCTGGGCATCGCGCAGGCTCGATCTTTCAACCCACGAAGCTGTCGATAGTGCCCGGTGCATCCATCGCCAGCGATTGAAACCACGAGGACTCCCTTGGCAAAGCCGAACTATTCCTTCGAAAAGCGTCAGCGCGAGATCGCGAAGAAGAAGCAGCAAGATGAAAAGCAGGCCAAGAAGAAGGCCGCGCGCGATGTGCCGGTGTCGGAAGAACCGATCAAGCGGTGACGCCCATCCAGCGCCTGGCGCTTGCCGTTGCCGGCAGGCGCTGACCTGGTGGCGCGCGACAGGCCAAAAAAAACCCGGCTCAAGGCCGGGTTTTTCAGCAAACCGGAACGGAGGTCAGATGACCTGCACGTTCTCGGCCTGCAGGCCGCGCTGGCCCTGGGTCACGATGAAGGACACGTTCTGGCCTTCCTGCAGGCTCTTGAAGCCCTGCGACTGGATCGCGCGGAAATGGACGAACACGTCCTCACCGCTGGAACGGCTGATGAAGCCAAAGCCCTTGGCGTCATTGAACCACTTCACGGTACCGGTTTCGACTTGAGACATGATTTGCTCCTTGGAACGAATAAAGCCGCTTAGCGGCGGAAAAGCTGGTCACAAGGAGGAAACGGGTGCAACGGTGTAGGTAACTTCAATCTACAGCATCGGGCCACAATTCGTGGTGACCCTTGAAACTCAGCCCGTGCACAGTAGAGGCCACAGCCTTAAAAAGCAAATGAATAATGTCCCGGCCGTTCACCTGGGCGCCTGGCGGCAGTGCCTTGGACGGTTTTCACTCGGGCATTCGCGCACCTGTTCGAGACGCTGCGGCGCTGCCGGAAAACATAACAACCATGCCGGCAATAGGGAGTATGGTGGATGAGGTGTGGCATCTCGCAGGCGAGCCTTCGAGTCGATCGCGCCTATGTCGTGGATGCTTTCCGGTTAGGGATCGCGTCATGAGTCCATGCAAGTTTCTGACATCTGGGCAATGGGCAATGCTGCGTCACGTTGCACTTGCCTGTCCGTTGCCTCTGAGGGCGGTGGGTCGTCGTTTCGATCTGCGCTGCCTGCTTCAAGAAGGGTTTGTCTCCGTCAAGGACGCGAAAGTGTGTGCCACACGGACGGGAATTGAGGCTCTTTGGTATCACTGCCTGCACTAAGTCGTGATCGATCGGTTTTTTTGCAGTCACCGTTGTGCCTGGCCACGTTCAGGCGCGCACCTGCCACCTTCCAAGGAATTCCCATGAAGCAACCCACTGAGCCGCTTTCTCTGGCCCGCATCCACGACGTCTACAGTGGAACTTCCGTCAAGCGGGAGTCGAGTGACAAGAAGCTCAGCTATCAGACGACGCAGCGTTTTGCGCGAGAGGCAGGTCATACCGGCCTGGCGCCTGGCAAGCCGCTCGCTCCCAATACGCGCCATCGCCGTTAACGACAACGCGTCGCGACGGGGCGGACGGTCCGCCGCCTGATCGGGTTCGCTGCGGTCCAAAAGAAAACAGCGCTTTACGCCGCGAGGCATAAAGCGCTGTTTTGTTTTCAGGAGTTGGTGGAGCCAGGGAGGATCGAACTCCCGACCTCGTCATTGCGAACGACGCGCTCTCCCAGCTGAGCTATGGCCCCACACGAGCGGCTAATGCTACCAGCCGGCTTCGGGCTTCGCCAAGCCCCCGCACAGACGGCGGGCCGTACCTTCTGCCTTGTGGGAGCGCGCTTGTGCGCGCCCGCGGCACATCGGCGCGCACCAGTCGCGCGCCAGTGCGCTCCCGCACAGCTTCACCGTTTCAGGGAAGCAGGCGGCTCAACGGCTCGAGCAGGATCTGGCGACGCCAGCCTTCGAGGAACTCCGGCCACTGCGCCGTGACCACGTATTCCTCCAGCACCTTGCGCGGGCACAGCAGGCCGGCGGGAAGATCCAGCTCGCCGGCGAGTTTGTCCACGCAATCCTTCATGGCGGGCAGGGCGCGCTTGGCTTCCCCCTGCGGCGATTCGGGAATGTTCTGGGTGGCGTCGATTTCATCGGCGTCCACCGGGTTGAGCAGCACCGTCAGCAGTTCGGCGCGCTGCGGCGAACGCAGGGCGCGCTGGCCGCGCGTGCGGCTGTCGAGTTCGGCCGCGGTGCGCGGTACTTGTTGCACCAGGCTCATCGCGGCGGCGTCCTCGAGCAGCCAGGGGCGTGGGCGGTCGAGCGTGCGGGCGGACTGGTCGCGCCACAGCAGCACGCGACGGAGCAGGGCGCGCTGCTCGGGACTCCATTCGGAGGCGCTGCGGAACGTGCGTTGTGGCTGCGGGTCGCCCTCGCGGTAGCAGGCGCGTTGCTTGAGGCGTTCGCAGTCTTCCGCGTGCCATGCCACGCGATCGCGCTGCATCAGTCGCTCGGCCAGTTGTTCGTGCACCGGCTTGAGGTAAACGACGTCCAGAGTGGCATAGGCGCGCTGGGAATCGGTGAGCGGCCGTTGCAGCCAGTCCGAGCGCGTTTCGCCCTTGTCCAGTTCGACACCGGTCAGCTCGGCCACCAGCGCGCGATAGCTGATCCCCAGGCCCATGCCGACGAAAGCGGCGGCAATCTGCGTATCGAACAGCTGGCGCGGTCCGTTCGGCAGGAACGGCGACAAGGCTTCCAGGTCTTCGCTGGCGCTGTGCATGACGGTGACGGCCGTGCCTTCGCCGATCGACGGCTGCAGCGCATCGTCGATCTCGAACGCAACCGGGTCGACCAGCGCGTAGCGGCCGTTCCAGCCCAGCTGGATCAGCGCCAGTTGCGGATAGAACGTATTCCGGCGCATGAATTCGGTGTCGAAGCCCAGCGCCGCATCGCCCGGCAGTTCCGCCAGCCAGGCCTGCAGGTCGTCGCGCCGCTCGATCCATGCGGCGTCGGGCGCCAGGGAGGTTTCTAGATGCATGCGTATTCCTGAGCCGGGACTTATGCACGCGTGCATTGTCCTGACATCGGTTTGTGCCTATGGTTTAGATCGCCCACCATAGCAGGCTGCCCAGGGACGCCCAACATGCCGAGCAAGGAAACCGTACGACGACAACGCGCCTTCGGCGGCACCTTGGGTGTCGTGCTGCTGGGGCTCGCGCTCGTCTACCATTTCTTTCCGCGCGTGTTTCACGTCGAGCCGTCGACGTCCCCTGCGCATCGCGCAATGAACCTCGGCCCGGTGACCTCGGTGGCGCCGGCCCCGATGGGGCAACTGCCCGAACCTTCCGAGGTGGATGCGGGCCCGCCGCTCACCCTGGCGCCCACCGACGTGGTGGTGGCCCGACTCAGCAAGAAGAACACCAACCTGCCCGAACAGCTCAGCGCGGATACGCCTGAGGTGGAGGCCCTGATCACCCGCGCCGACAAGGCCCTCAAGGCAGGCCAGCTTGCCGGCGGCGACGGCAGCGCGGTGGCGCTGTACGAGCAGGCGCTCAAGCTCAAGCCCGATAGTCGCCGTGCGGCGCAGGGTTTGTTCGAAGTACGCGTGCGCCTGGTGGCGGAGATCAACCAGAGCCTGGCCGTGGGCGATGCCGAAGCCGCCGACGATCTGCTCGACACGCTCAAGCTCATTCCCGACGCCGCCGACGACGTGGCGCTGTTGCAGGCCAAGCTGAAAACGCTGTCGCAGGTTCGGCCATTGCTGGCCAAGGCCGCCACCTTGCTGCAGCAGGGCAATGCCGACCAGCCGAAGGGCGACAACGCGCTGGAACTCTACCGGCAGGTGCAGCAGCTCGATCCCGATAACGCCGTTGCGGCGCAGGGCACGCTGCAGGTGCAGCGCGTGATGCTCGACCGCGCCCTGGCCGCCGTGGCCCAGAACGATTTCAAGGCGGCCGACCAGGCGTTGGCGGATGCCGCCCAGGTGGCACCCGATTCCCCGGCGTTGCGTGACGTGCATACGCGCGTCGACGGCATGCGCCAGGCACGCGCCAACGGATTGCTCGGCCAGGCCCGTTCCGCGCTGGATTCGGGCAATCTCACGCTGGCCCAGCAACTGGCAGAGCAGGCCAAGGCGATCAGTCCCGACCTGGCCGGGCTCACCGAATTCGGCGAACGCCTGACCAATGCGCGCCTGTACGCCAGCTACAAGCCCGGCCAGTCCTTTACCGACCGTTTCGTGGATATTCCGGGGCAGACGCCCTCGATGATCGTCATCCCCACCGGCAGCTTCCAGATGGGTGCGCCCGACAACGAAGTAGGCCGGGAAGACGACGAGACGCCGCAGCACGAAGTGACCATCGGCAAGGGCTTTGCGCTGTCGCGCACCTCCGTCACGGTGGGGCAGTTCCGCGAATTCGTCCGCGCCAGCGGCTACCAGCCCGACTCGGTCAAGCTGGGCGGCGCCAGCGTGTATGACGAAGGCACCGGCGCCATGCGCGACGACAGCAGCGCGGGCTGGCAGGACGACTATGCCGGGCGCAGCGCCGACAGCCGCATGCCGGTGGTCAACGTCTCCTGGAACGACGCCAAGGCCTACGTGGACTGGCTGAGCCAGCGCACCGGCAAGACCTATCGGCTGCCCAGCGAGGCGGAGTTCGAGTACGCCCTGCGCGGCGGCACCAGCTCGCGCTATTGGTGGGGCGACGGCACGCCGAGCAGCAAGGTCGAGAATCTCACCGGTTCCGGAGATCGATCGCCCAGCGGTCGACGCTGGAGCAATGCCTTCCAGGGCTATCGCGATGGCTACTGGGGGCCGGCGCCGGCGGGAAGTTTCGCACCCAACGCCTTTGGCCTGTACGACATCGACGGCAACGTCTCCGAATGGGTGCAAGACTGCTGGCACGACAGTTATCTGCGTGCCCCACGTGACGGCAGCGCCTGGGTCAACCCCGGTTGCGGCTCCCGCGTGGTCCGCGGCGGTTCGTGGGGCAGTTCGCCGGAGCAGGTGCGCTCGGCCTATCGCCAGGGTGCCGATGCCAACGTGCGCAGCGGACGCGTGGGTTTCCGGGTGCTGCGCGAGTTGTAAATCGCCCGGCGCCGAGGGAAGTCCTGGTTGTTGCTGCCTGCGCCTGGCGACCTGTCATCCCCGCTTGTGCTGCGCCCCGCGCGAACCGTAAAATGGTCTGCTTTCGTGTAAGGGAATCATCGACTTAGGGGCGGAGCGCCCGGAAGCCGGCGGGCGGGGAGTAAGGGTTTTTCCACCTATATCTCCTTGGAAATCCGATGCTTGCGGACACTTCCTCTTGTTAGTTCTGATGCGAAAGTGGCGGAATTGGTAGACGCACTGGATTTAGGTTCCAGCGGGTAACCCCGTGAGGGTTCGAGTCCCTCCTTTCGCACCATCCCTTTGGTTTTTCCTTTTTGAAGGCAGCCTTCGAGCTGCCAGGCGCCTGTGACGGGCGCCCTTACCGGTACACCAGGAGACGTCATGCAGGTTTCGGTTGAAAACGTCGGCAAGCTCGAGCGCAAGCTCACGGTGAAGTTCCCCGCGGAGCGTTTCGAGTCGCAGGTGAATGCTCGCATCGCCGAAATGGGTCGCACCGTGCGCCTCAAGGGCTTCCGTCCGGGCAAGGTGCCCACTGCAGTGATCCAGCAGCGCTTCGGTGACCAGGTGCGCGGTGAAGTGCTCTCCGACCTGATCGGCAGCACGCTGCGCGAAGCCGTCGCCCAGGAAAACCTGCGTCCGATCGCCAACCCGGCCATCGATACCACCGGTCGTCCGGTCGAAGGTGAGATCGCCTATACGGCCACCTTCGAAGTGATGCCGGAATTCCCGGAAATCGACGTTGCCACGCTGGCCGTGACCCGTCCGGTCGCCGAAGTGACCGACGCCGACATCGAGAAGATGATCGAAACCCTGCGCCAGCAGCGCCGCAGCTTCGAAGAAGTGGACCGCGTCTCGGCCGAAGGCGACTTCGTGATGTTCGAATACTCGGCGCAGGCCGGCGACTACCGCTTCCCGGCCGAAGGCCTGGAGCGCGCCGGCAGCGTGCTGGGTTCGGGCAACCTGTTCAAGGCGCTGGACGACGTGCTGACCGGCCGCAAGGCGGGCGATGCATTCGACGCCGACGTCGAGTTCCCGGCCGATTTCCGCAACGAGAGCCTGGCCGGCAAGACCACCCAGTGCCACTTCAGCATCATCAAGGTGCAGGAGCCGAAGCTGCCGGAAGTGAACGGCGAATTCGCCGAGCTGTTCGGCATCACCGACGGCGACCTGGAGAAGTTCCGCAAGGAAGTGCGCGCCAACCTCGAGCGCGAGCTGAAGGCCACCCTGATGGCCCGCCTGAAGTCCGAAGTGGCCGAAAAGCTGGCCGATTCGCACCCGGACCTGGACGTGCCCAACGTGATGGTGCAGTCCGAAGCCCAGGCGCTGGCCCAGAACAGCATTCCGCGCGGCCAGCAGGTTCCGCCGCAGCTGATCGACGCCGCCACCCCGGTCGCCCGCAAGCGCGTGATCGCCGGTCTGCTGATGGGTGAGATCGCCCGCAAGCAGGCCCTGGTGATCGACCGCAGCCGCGTGGCCGAGCAGCTGGCCGCGATCGCCTCGACCTACGAGGAGCCGGAAAAGGTCATTGAACTGTACAATCGCGACCCCCAATTGATGTCTGGGCTGCAGAACCGCGTGATGGAAGACCAGGTCGCAGAGTGGGTGGCGGATCACGCCTCCACCACTGTGCAGAATCTTGGCTTCGACGAGGTGATGCGCCCGGTCAACGCCTGAGGCATTCTTCAGGCCAATACACCGGAGAGCGACACGCATGGCTATGGACCCGATCCAAAACCTCAACCTGGTACCGATCGTCGTCGAGCAGACCGCTCGCGGCGAGCGCTCGTACGACATCTATTCACGCCTCCTGAAGGAGCGCGTGATCTTCCTTGTGGGCGAGGTGAACGATCAGGTGGCCAACCTGCTGGTCGCGCAGATGCTGTTCCTTGAGTCCGAAAATCCGGACAAGGACATCCATCTGTACATCAACAGCCCGGGCGGCGCCGTCACCGCCGGGCTGGCGATCTACGACACCATGCAGTTCATCAAGCCCGACGTCAGCACCATGTGCATCGGCCAGGCCTGTAGCGCAGCGTCGCTGTTGCTGATGGCCGGCGCCAAGGGCAAGCGCTATTCCTTGCCCAATTCGCGCGTGATGATCCACCAGCCGTCGGGCGGCGCCCGCGGCCAGGCGACCGATATCGAGATCCAGGCCCAGGAAATCCTGTACCTGCGTCGCCGCCTGAACGATATCTACGTTCAGCATACCGGCCAGCCGCTGGACAAGATCGAGCGGGACATGGAGCGCGATCGCTTCATGAGCGCCGAGGCCGCCAAGGAATACGGCCTTATTGATCAAGTCCTTGACCGTCGCGCCCTCGAAACGGTGAAATCGAGCTGATTTCAGGCACCTGGTACCAGGTTTGCAAGCCGTTCCGCGTCTCGCTGCAGACGCGGAACGCTGTGCTATTCTCAAACCGCAATCGATTTATCAGCAGGATCCAGGCATGAGCGACGATCGGCAGGGCCGTTCCAACGACAGCGGCAAGATTCTCTACTGCTCCTTCTGCGGCAAGAGCCAGCATGAAGTGCGCAAGCTGATCGCGGGCCCGTCCGTGTTCATTTGCGACGAGTGCGTAGAGCTGTGCAACGACATCATCCGCGAAGAGCTTGAGGAAAAGGCCGCCTCCGGGCGCAGCCAGCTGCCCAAGCCGCGCGAGATCATGGAAACGCTCGACCAGTACGTGGTCGGCCAGACCCGCGCCAAGAAGGCGCTCGCGGTCGCCGTGTACAACCACTACAAGCGCATGGAGTCGCGTTCCAAGAGCGACGAAGTGGAGCTGGGCAAGTCCAATATTCTCCTGATCGGCCCCACCGGTTCGGGCAAGACGCTGCTGGCCGAGACGCTGGCGCGCCTGCTCAACGTGCCGTTCACCATCGCCGACGCCACCACGCTGACCGAAGCCGGTTACGTGGGCGAGGACGTGGAAAACATCATCCAGAAACTGTTGCAGAAGTGCGACTACGACGTCGACAAGGCGCAGTCGGGCATCGTCTACATCGACGAAATCGACAAGATTTCGCGCAAGAGCGAGAACCCGTCGATCACCCGCGACGTGTCGGGCGAAGGCGTGCAGCAGGCACTGCTGAAGCTGATCGAAGGCACGCTCGCTTCGGTGCCGCCGCAGGGCGGTCGCAAGCATCCGCAGCAGGAATTCCTGCAGGTGGACACCAAGAACATCCTGTTCATTTGCGGCGGCGCATTCGCCGGCCTCGAGAAGGTGATCCAGCAGCGCTCCGAGACCACGGGCATCGGCTTCTCTGCCGAAGTGCGCAGCAAGGAACGCCGCGAAAATCTCGGCAAGGTGCTTTCGGACGTCGAGCCTTCCGATCTGGTGCGTTACGGCCTGATCCCGGAATTCGTCGGCCGCCTGCCGGTGGTCGCCACGCTCGATGAGCTGGACGAGCCCGCGCTGGTGAAGATCCTCACCGAGCCGAAGAATGCCGTCACCAAGCAGTTCAAGAAGCTGTTCGAGATGGAAGGCGTGGAACTGGAGTTCCGCCCGGAAGCGCTGCAGGCGATTGCCCGCAAGGCACTGAAGCGCAAGACCGGCGCACGCGGCCTGCGCACCATTCTCGAGCAGGTGCTGCTCGACACCATGTACGAGCTGCCGTCGCTGGAGCACGTCAGCAAGGTCGTGGTCGACGATGCCGTGATCGAGGGCCAAGCCGAGCCGTATCTGATCTATCGCGGCAACCTCAAGCAGTCGCGTGCGGCAGGTGAGGGCGGCGACGCCGCCTAAGCAGTCCAAAGGCCGTAGTGCATCGCATGGCCCCGGCAGAAATGCCGGGGCCATTTTGTTTTTGTGGCTCTTCATACACTTGAGTGAGCGCCCAAAAGCCACCACTTGACGTACAGATGCACGCGGCGCAGTGTCGGTGCAAAGACGACTCATCACGAGAGATTCTCTTCGATGGCAAAGACCGCCTCCAATCCCCAAGCCACCGGTGCCACGCTGGACGCTCTGCCAGTGTTGCCGTTGCGTGACGTGGTGGTTTATCCCCATATGGTCATTCCGCTGTTCGTCGGACGTGACAAATCCATGCGTGCGCTGGAGCGCGCGATGGAGGGCGAGCGTCAGATCCTGCTGGTGGCGCAGAAAAGCCCGGACATCGACGATCCCAAGATCAGCGACCTCCATCAGATCGGCACGCTCGCCGGCGTGCTGCAGCTGCTGAAGCTTCCCGATGGCACCGTGAAGGTGCTGGTCGAGGGCCAGTCGCGCGTGGAGATCGAGAACTACAACGAAGACGGCGGCATGCTCACCGCGACGTCGCGCGTGATCGAGCCGGTATACAGCTCCAAGGAGCGCGAGCTCGACGTGGTGTCGCGCACGCTGATCTCGCTGTTCGAGCAACTGGTCAAGCAGAGCCGCAAGCTGCCGCCGGAAGTGCTGGCGACGCTGTCTGGCATCGATGATCCGTCGCGGGTCGCCGATTCGATCGCGGCGCATTTGTCCGTGCGCATGGCGGACAAGCAGCGCGTGCTGGAAACCTCCGACGTGGGCCAGCGCCTCGAGCTGCTGATCGGCCTGGTCGACGGCGAAATGGATTTGCAGCAGGTGGAAAAGCGCATCCGCGGCCGCGTCAAGTCGCAGATGGAGAAGAGCCAGCGCGAGTACTACCTCAACGAACAGATGAAGGCCATCCAGAAGGAGCTCGGCGAGAGCGAGGAAGGCCCGAACGAAATCGAAGAGCTGCAGAAGAAGATTGAAGCCGCCGGCATGCCCAAGCCGGTGCTGGTCAAGGCGCGCCAGGAATTCGGCAAGCTGCGCCAGATGTCGCCGATGTCGGCCGAAGCCACGGTGGTGCGCAACTACCTGGACTGGCTGGTTGGCGTGCCGTGGAAAAAGCGCAGCAAGGTGCGCAAGGACCTGCAGCTCGCCCAGGACGTGCTCGACGCCGATCACTTCGGCCTGGAGAAGGTCAAGGAACGCATCCTTGAATACCTTGCCGTGCAGCAGCGCGTGAACACCATGAAAGGCCCGATCCTGTGCCTGGTCGGACCGCCGGGCGTGGGCAAGACCTCGCTGGGTCAGTCGATCGCCAAGGCCACCAATCGCAAATTCGTTCGCATGAGCCTCGGTGGCGTGCGCGACGAGGCCGAGATCCGCGGCCATCGCCGCACCTACATCGGTTCGATGCCGGGGCGCATCGTGCAGAACTTGAACAAGGTGGGTTCGAAGAATCCGCTGTTCGTGCTGGACGAGATCGACAAGATGTCGATGGATTTCCGCGGCGATCCGTCGTCGGCCCTGTTGGAAGTGCTCGATCCCGAGCAGAACCACGCCTTCAACGATCACTACCTCGAAGTCGACCTCGACCTGTCCGAAGTGATGTGGGTGGCCACGGCCAACTCGCTGAACATCCCGGGCCCGCTGCTCGACCGCATGGAAGTCATCCGCATCCCGGGTTACACCGAGGACGAGAAGCTCGGCATCGCGCAGAAATACCTGCTGCCCAAGCAGCTGAAGGCGAACGGCCTCAAGCCCGAAGAGCTCAGCGTCGACGAAGAGGCCGTGCGCGATATCGTGCGTTACTACACGCGCGAGTCGGGCGTGCGCAACCTCGAGCGCGAGATCTCCAAGATCTGCCGCAAGGTGGTCAAGGAGCTGACCCTGGGCCAGGTGAAGAAGGCTGCCGCCAAGGGGGAAAACAAGAAGGCCGTGACAGCCGTAAAGACGGCCAAATCGAAGGCCAAGACGCCGGGTCGCGTCGCCGTCGATTCGGGCAATCTCGAGCAGTACCTGGGCGTGCGTCGTTTCGACTTCGGTCGCAAGGAATTGCAGAACGAAGTGGGTCTGGTCACCGGGCTTGCCTGGACCCAGGTGGGCGGCGACCTGCTCAGCATCGAAGCGTCGGTGGTCCCGGGCAAGGGCCGCTTGATCAACACGGGGCAGCTCGGCGACGTGATGAAGGAGTCCATCCAGGCCGCGCTGTCGGTGGTGCGCGCCCGTGCCGAGCGCCTGGGTGTCGAGGCCGATTTCCACGAGAAATACGACATCCACATCCACGTGCCGGAAGGCGCGACGCCCAAGGACGGTCCCAGCGCAGGCATTGCCATGTGCACCGCGCTGGTCTCGGCGCTGACCAAGGTGCCGGTGCGTTCCGAGGTCGCCATGACCGGCGAGATCACGTTGCGCGGTCGCGTGCTGCCGATCGGCGGTCTCAAGGAGAAGCTGCTGGCGGCGCATCGCGGCGGCATCACCACGGTGATCATTCCGGACGAAAACAAGAAGGATCTGGCCGACATACCGGACAACATCACCGCATCGCTGGACATCCATCCGGTGCGCTGGATCGACGAAGTGCTGGATATCGCGCTGGAGCGTCCGCTTCACCCCCGCCAGGCCGGCGACGGCGACAAGCCGAAGGTGGAAGCGCCGCACGAGGAGACGCAGGACCAGGAGTCGTACACGCGACCTCACTGATCCGTGATCGGCGTCACCGATGACGGGCGGGCAACCGCCCGTTTTCGTGTCCGGAACGGCTCAGAAAATGCTCAGGGCACATAACGTTTCAGACCATACTTTGCAAGCGTTTGCGAACCATGCTGAACCGCGCGAACCCTTGGTATTGCTTGTCATTGCGGACCCTTGGGGCCACTGGTATAAAGGCGACACCGCAGCCTGACGCCAAGCATGGTGCGCAGTGATGCGGGATTGCTTGGTGATGTCCCCGATGTCTGCCACGAGGTGACGTCGCCTGGTCCCAGAATGACCATGCGGGCTGCATAACCGTTTAAGGGAGTGTCTCAATGAATAAAACCGATCTGATCAATGCCATTGCCGAGAAGGCCGAACTCACCAAGGCTGACGCCGGCCGTGCTCTCGAAGCGTTCTTCGAGACCGTGCAGAAGGCGCTGAAGAAGGGTGACGACGTCTCGGTGGTCGGCTTTGGCACCTTCACCGTGCGCAAGCGCGCTGCCCGTACCGGCCGTAACCCGCGCACCAATGAGACGATCAAGATCAAGGCCTCGAAGGTCCCGGCGTTCAAGGCTGGCAAGACCCTCAAGGATGCCCTAAACTAAGCGGCTACTTGCTTAGTTTCGGGTGCTTAGCTCAGCGGTAGAGCGTCGCCCTTACAAGGCGAGGGTCGTAGGTTCGATCCCTACAGCACCCACCAGAAAAAAGTGGAGCGGTAGTTCAGTCGGTTAGAATGCTGGCCTGTCACGCCGGAGGTCGCGGGTTCGAGTCCCGTCCGCTCCGCCACTGTTCGCAAGGGCGCCCGTGTGGCGCCCTTGCCATTTGAGTACTCCGCACTTGAAGTGCGCCGAACAACGAGAGCCGGGACTATCTCCATGCTGCAGACATTGCGTACCAAGCTTCAAGGATGGCCATCCATCGTCATTCTGGGTATCTGCGTCTTCGCCATCTCGTTTTTCGGCATCGAATCGTATTTCGCGACGCGCAACGACACCTACGTCGCGATGGTCGGCAAGCATGAAATCAGCCAGCGCGACTTCCAGGACCGCATCAACGAGGCGCGCCGCGACGCCGCTGCCCGCGCAGGCGACCAGTTCGACGGCGCCGAATTCGAGAAGCCGGAAGTCAAGCGCCAGATCCTCGATCAGCTGATCAACGAGCAGCTGTTGCGTCAGACCAACGAGACGCTGGGCCTGAAGGTTTCCAGCGTGGAACTGCGCGATCGCATTGCCACGCAGCAGGCATTCCAGGTCAACGGCCAGTTCGATCCGGCCACCTATCGCGCCATCCTCGCCGCGCAGAACATGACCCCGGCGATGTTCGAGAACAGCCAGCGCGCCTCGCTCGAACCGGGCCTGCTGCCGCGCGCCATCATCGCCAGCACCATCGTCACCGATGCCGACATGGAGCGTTACCTCAACCTGCTGTACCAGCGCCGCGACCTGCGCTGGTTCGCGGTGCCGCGTCCGACACTCACCGATACCGAGGTGACCGACGCGCAGCTCGATGGCTTCTACAAGGAGCACCAGGCCGACTTCATGAATCCCGAGCAGGTCTCGGTGAAGTACATCGAAGTCAACGGCGCCGATTTCAAGATCGATGCGCAGCCCAGCGAAGACGAGCTGAAGAAGCGCTACGAAGACCAGAAGCAGCGCTTCGTGCAGCCCGAGCAGCGACTGGTTTCGCACATCCTGGTGAACGTGCCCAAGAACGCCACGCCGGAGCAGCAGAAGGCCGCGCTGGCCAAGGCCGAGAAGATCGCCGCGGAAGCCACGCCCGACAATTTCGCCAAGCTCGCCACGCAGGATTCGGACGACCTGGGTTCGAAGCGTTCGGGCGGCGACCTGGGCTGGCTGGAGAAGGGCGTCACCAACGCTTCGTTCGACTCCGCGCTGTTCGCTCTGCAGAAGGGCCAGATTTCCAAGCCGGTGCTGTCCGACGAGGGTTATCACGTGCTGTGGCTGCGCGACGTGCGCAGTGGCGACGCCAAGCCGTTCGCCGAAGTGCGCGATCAGATCGCCAAGGATTACCTGACCACCGAGCGCGACCGCCAGTACAACGAACTGGCTGGCAAGCTCACCGACCAGACCTACCAGAACCCCTCGACGCTGGACACGGCCGCGCAGGCACTGAACCTGCCGGTGAAGACCACCGAGCTGTTCTCGCGCAAGGGCGGCCAGGGCATCGCGGCCGATCCGAAGCTGGTCCAGGCGGCCTTCTCCGATGACGTGCTGCTCCAGGGCAACAATTCGGGCCTGATCGATCTGGGCAACGATCACGCCGTCGTGGTGCGCGTGGACAAGCACGTGCCGGCAGCGGCGCGTCCGCTGGCCGAGGTGCGCGACCAGGTGCGCCAGAAGATCCTCGACGAGCGCGCTGCGGCCGAGGAACAGAAGCGCGCCGACGCACTGCTGGCTCGCCTGCAGAAGGGCGAAGACATGCAGGCCGTCGCCAGCTCGTCGGGTGCGACGGTGCAGGTCGTGGCCGATGCCGTGCGCATGCAGCAGGGCGTGGCTCCGGAAGTGCTGCTGCAGGCCTTCCTGCTGCCGCATCCGGCCGCCGGCAAGGCGGAGTTCGGCCGCGTCTCCCTGCCGGATGGCAACTTCGCGCTGGTCGGCGTGGACAAGGTGCAGGACGGCGACCTGAGCAAGGTCTCGGCGGAACAGCGCAGCACGTTGCGCGACCAGATGGCGCAGGCGTACGGCATCCTCGCCACGCAGGCTTACATCGATGCGTTGAAGGCGAAGACCGATATCAAGATCGCGACTGATCGCATGTAAGCAGCGCTTGCGTTGCAAATGAAAAGGGCGGCCCGAGGGTCGCCCTTTTTTTTTGTCGCAAGAAGCCGTCGCCTGTCTGCGTCAGCCCGGCGCGCTGACCTTCAACACCTGGCCCGGCTTGACCACGGCTCCTGCCAGGTGATTCCACTGCTGCAGCTGCTTGATGTCGACCGAGTAGCGCTTTGCAATCGACCACAGGCTCTCGCCGGACTTGACCGTATGCGTGCGGTTCGAGGTCGATGCGCTGCGCTTGTCCGGGCTTGCGCCGTCGTCGCCGTCGGCTGCGCTGAGGGCGGCGCCCAGCGGCGGCAGCGTCGCGGTGCCGGGCACGCTCTGGGCATTGCCGCTGTTCTCGGCGGTCAGGGCATTGCGGAACTGCTCCACCTTGTTGCTGGGGAGCATCACGTAAGGCGATGCCTTCGTATCGATCACGCCGTTGCGGAACGCGGCATTGATGTCCTTCAGATCGTCTGGCGACATGCCGGCGTGGCTGGCGGCGCGCGCAATCGGCATCGAGTTGTCGATCTCCACCTTCACCAGTCGCTGTTCGGAGGGAAGCGAGGGCAGGCTGACGTCGAAGCGATCCGGCTCGCGGATCACGCAAGCGATGGCAAGCAGCTTGACCAGGTGTTCGCGCGTCACCGGCTTCACCGGCATCTTCGGGATGACCGGCTCGTCGGGCGGTGAGCCATGCTGGCTGACGACGCGCTTGATGCCGAATTCGCCCGCGTTGAACGCGTAGTCCACCAGTCGCCAGTCGCCGAGATCGTCGTGGTAGCGGCTGAGCAACGCCATGATGGCGTCCGTGGCCGCCGGCACGTCCAGGCGTCCATCGAAATTCTTGTCGACGCGTATGCCCATGGCATTGGCGGTCGACGGCATGATCTGCCACATGCCCGAGGGCATGCCCTTGGCGCCATAAACCGGCCGATACTGGCTTTCGACCCAGGGCACGAGGGCGAATTCGCCGGCCACGTGATGTCGCTCGGCCACCTGCTGCACGTAGGCCAGTCGCGGTGCGGCGGCGGCGAGCTGATCTTCGAAGCGCTGCGGGTTGCTGGTGTAGCGGCGCGCCCAGGCGAGGATATTCGGGTCGGCGTCGCAATCGGCCATGGCGAAACTGTTGCGCAGGTTCTGCCAGATATTGCCGTCGTCGACCGCGCTGTTCGCCACCGGCGTGGAGCGCGAGGGTGCCACCGTGTGCGACGTCTCGACGTGCGGGGCTGGCGCGGGAGCCGGCGCTTGCGCGGGTTTCTGTGCGGGTCCCGATGCACACGCTGCCAGGAACATCGAAGTGGCGAGCGGCAGTGGGCGAAGGCGTCGGCTGGTCTTCATCCGATGAATACGTCCTTGTTGGCCCGCAACGC
This sequence comes from Dyella kyungheensis, assembly GCF_049913195.1. Lineage (GTDB taxonomy): Bacteria > Pseudomonadota > Gammaproteobacteria > Xanthomonadales > Rhodanobacteraceae > Dyella > Dyella kyungheensis. The sequence goes on from NZ_CP183983.1 coordinate 2,113,784, forward strand.
CGCGAAACGCGCCACGCGGTCGCCTTCAACGCCGTGGCGTCGACTCCAGGCGATCACGGCATCGTTGTCCGTGCGAAGGAACGGGTTGGTCGCCTGCTCGGTCGACAACGCGACCGGAAGGCTGGGCTGGTTGCGCGCACGCAGCGCGGCAACTTCCTGTTGGCGCGCTGCGAGCGCGGCATTGTCCGGCTCGATGGTCTGCGCGAAGCGCCCATTGGCCGCGGTGTATTCGTGGGCGCAGCAGACCAGCGTGTTGCCCGGCAACGTCGCCAGGCGATCGAGCGACGCCAGCATTTGCGCGGGCGTGCCTTCGAACAGGCGTCCGCAGCCCATGCTGAAGAGCGTGTCGCCACAAAGCAGCACGCCTTCGCCGGTATAGGCGATATGCGTGGTGGTGTGCCCGGGAACGGCAAGCACCAGGAAGCGCGAGGCAGGCGAGGCGAGTACCACGACGTCGCCGTTACTTACGCGATGCGTCGCCTGAGTGATGCGCTCGTCATGCGGCGCATAGACGGGCACGTCATGCCGGGCGAGCAGGGCATCCACGCCGCCGATATGGTCGTGGTGGTGATGCGTGAGCAGGATGGCGCGAAGCTGCAGATCCCTCTGCTTGAGGGCTGCCTCGACCGGCTGGGCTTCGCCGGGATCAACCACGATGGCCTGGCCGTCGTCGTCGTGCAGCACCCAGATGTAGTTGTCGGCAAGCGCCGGTAACGGTACGACTTGCAAGGAGTCGTCCTCCGCGGAAGCGAATCAGCTGACGCAGGCCATCCAGGCCTGCGGAAGTGCCCGACTATAAGGCCCCAAGTTGGCTCGCTCGTTAGTGAGACGTTAACCGTCAATCGGGCAGTTCAGACTTGCGTGGGCGGCCCGGTTATCGGTGTCGACCAGGACACGTTGTCGGCGGGCTGCCGCTACACTGTCGACATCGATACGACCGGCCGGCCCTCCATGTCTCAGCGTGATCAAGACATCTACAGCAGTGCTCCGTTGCGCCGTCTGCTGGCCGAAGAGACCGTCGCGCTGGCGCCGGGGCTGCAGCGCTGCAGCGGCACCCACGCGCTGCTGGTGAGCGCCGCCATGGACGACCAGCCGCCGGTGCTGCCCTTGCTGGGCAACTGGACCCGGCTGAGCATGACTGGACAGCACTACGGGGGCGATCTGACCGCGCGCACGGACGAAGCGCTGCCGTTCCTCGACGATGCGTTCGACCTGGTGCTGCTGCGCCACGCGCTCGAAGTGTCCAGCACGCCACAGGAGATGCTGGAAGAGGCCTCGCGCGTGCTGGCGCCCGGCGGCGTGCTCGCCGTGACCGGACTGCACCCCTTCAGCGCATGGCTACCGTGGATGATGTGGCGTACGCGCGGTCGCGCTCCCGCGATGCATGCGCCGCTGCTGCTGGAGCGCTGGGTGCGCCGGCGCGAACTGGAAATCGAGCGCATCGAACGCGTCGGGCGGATGTGGCCCGGCAGCCATGCCGGCGTCGACGCGACGCGCGCCTTGGGGGGCGGCTATCTGCTGATCGCGCGCAAGCGCCGTCGCATGGCCACACCGATCCGACTGAAACCCAAGACCATGCCGGCCACCGTCAACGTTGGCCTGGCACCGGGTGCCCGACGCAATGCGGCATCCTGATTTTTCGCAAATCGATCGATGGTGACAATGACTGAAGTGGAAGCTTTTACCGACGGCGCATGCCTCGGCAATCCAGGGCCGGGCGGCTGGGCCGCACTGCTGCGCGCCAAGGGCACCGAGCGCATGCTCTCAGGTGGTGAGCCAGCCACCACCAATAATCGGATGGAACTCATGGCCGCCATCGGCGCGCTCGAGGCGTTGACGCGTCCGTGCAAGGTCGCGCTCACCACTGACTCGCGCTACGTGATGCAGGGCATCGAGGAATGGGTACCCAAGTGGCGCGCCAACGGCTGGAAAACCGCGGACAAGAAACCGGTGAAGAACCAGGACCTGTGGGAACGCCTGTCCAGCGCGACGCAGATGCACCAGGTGCGCTGGCAATGGGTGAAGGGTCATAACGGCCATGCGGAAAACGAGCGCGTCGATGTGGCGGCGCGCGAACAGGCCGAGCAGTTCAGGAGCAAGCCATGAGGCAGATCGTGCTGGATACCGAGACCACCGGTCTCGAAGTCCGTCAGGGCCATCGCCTGATCGAAATCGCCTGCGTGGAGATGATCGAGCGTCGTCCCACCGGCAAGTACTACCAGACCTACCTCAATCCCGACCGCGCCATCGACGAAGGCGCGCGGCAGGTCACCGGCATCGAGGACGAATTCCTGCTCGACAAGCCGCGTTTCGCGGACGTGGTGGAGGAATTCCTCGCCTTCGTCGATGGCGCCGAGCTGATCATCCACAACGCGACGTTCGACGTGGGCTTCATCAACGGCGAGCTGGCGCGCCTGGGCGAATCGTTCGGACGCCTGGAAGACCGCTGCAGCGTGCTCGATACGCTGATGATGGCGCGCGAGCGCTATCCCGGCCAGCGCAACAGCCTCGACGCATTGTGCAAACGCCTGGGCGTCGACAACTCCGCGCGCGACCTGCACGGCGGCCTGATCGACGCGCAGTTGCTGGCGGACGTCTATATCGCCATGACATCGGGCCAGGTCGTGCTGGATCTGGGCTTCGAGGGAGGGCACGAGCAGGCTGTATCGGCGACGCTGACGCCGATGGTGCTGGAGCATCGCCCCCGTGTGCTGCGCGCCAATGCGGACGAAGTCGCCACGCACGAGAAACGTCTCGATGGGTTGGACAAGAGCGCGGGCGGTGTATCCGTGTGGCGCCGCGAAGAGGCGGCTACGGTCAACTGAAGGCTGGCGCCCGCGTCAGTTGACGCGGGCGAGAATGATGGTGACGTTGTCGCTGCCGCCGCCATCGAGTGCCGCGAGCAGCAAATGCTCCGCACTCTCCTGCGCCGAGAGATCCTGGCGCGAGACGACGTTCGCGATGATGCCGTCGTCCACTTCCTCGGTAAGCCCGTCGCTGCAGAGCAGGAAACACATGCCGTGTTCGAGCTTGCCCCGCGCCATGCCGATGTGCAGTTGCTCGGCCGCCGTGATCCCCAGGGCCTGGGTGATCACGTTGCGCTGCGGATGCCGCGCCGCCTGCCTGGGATCGAGCGTCCCGGCCGCCACCAGCTCCTGCACCAGCGAGTGATCGTGGCTGACCTGGCGCAGCGTTTTCTGCCAGAGATAGACCCGGCTGTCGCCCACCCACACCACTTCGTACGTGTCCGCATGCAGGCGGATCGCGGCAATCGTGGTGCCCATGGGCCGCGGATCGCGGAAGCTGCGGCTGTGCTGGATCAGCCGCTCGTCGGCTGCGCGAACCGCTTCCACCAGGGTGTGTCCACGGGTGACGAGATCGGCGACGGCGTCGCGCACGAGCGCGGCCGCCACTTCACCGTGCTGGTGCCCACCCATGCCGTCGGCCACGAGAAACAGGCCGAGCGAGGCGTCGGCATAGTAGGTGTCTTCATTCCGCGTGCGGCGCAGGCCGACGTGGGTTCCGTGTCCGAATTCGATCATGAGGTGCCTGGTGTGGCGGTGCGAGGCGAGCATGACGGATTGGGGATGAATGCGTAAAGAAGGTTGTGGCTTCGAGTGGGGTGGATCGGCAGGTTTGCGTTAGGCGACCGCTGCATGGAGCTTTATGCCCATAGCGCTCGTCACTTTCAAAATGGTGGCGAAGTCCGGGTTGCGTTCGCCCGAGAGCGCTTTGTATAGGCTTTCACGAGATAGACCGGCATCTTTGGCTACTTGAGCCATGCCTTTGGCGCGGGCGATGTTGCCCAGGGCTGCGGCGATAAATGCAGCGTCGCCGTCGCTCTCTTCGATGCAGGCGTCTAAATAAGCGGCGCAATCCTCGTGCGTGGTCAGGTAGTCAACCACGTCGTAGGGGAAGGTTTCAGTTTTTTCCATCCTCGGATCGCCTGTTTTAGGTTGCCTACGAGAGCCAGCGGCTGTGCGGTCAGCAGCACCTTGGTCACCCGATTATGAGCAGGGTGTAGCCGGTGGGCTACAGGCAGGCGGTGGGGATGGCGCAGGAAAAGAGCCTGTTTCGGTGAAGGTTTGCAGTCGCGGGCAGGGTGGGATTGTTGGGTCCATTCATGGACCCAACCCCTCCGCGCTTCGCGCTGCGGGGCCAGCCTGCGGCTGTCCAAATTTGTTCCTGACAAATTTGTCGAACCCGCGTGGCGTCTCACCCCACCCTCTCCGCCAGATACAAAAAAGCGCCCACTGGGGGCGCTTTTTTGTATCTGGCGGAGAGGGTGGGATTCGAACCCACGGTACGCTTACACGTACGCCTGATTTCGAGTCAGGTACATTCGACCACTCTGCCACCTCTCCAAAGATGTGCGTGTGGTCCACGCGAGCCGGCGATTTTACGTGGTGTGGGGATGGCTGGCAATGGGGTAGGGCGATTTCCGCATGTGATCAGTTAGCGCAGTGCGGCGCCCCAGCGATCGCCGCGTGGCAGATAGTGGTTGCCGGGGTCCAGCGAGAGGGCGACGCGGGTGGCGCGGCCGGTGATCTCGTTGCGCGGGAAGAAGCCGAAGTAGCGCGAGTCGGCGCTGTTGTCGCGGTTGTCGCCCAGCAGCAGGTAGTGGCCGGTGGGCACGGTGACGGGGCCGAAATCGCGGGTGTGTCCTTGCGCGGCGATCGACCAGCGCACGGTGTGCGGCCGGCTGCCCGAGTCTTCCACGGCGTAGAGGGCAGGGTCCTCGCGGTCGTCGCGGATGCCGCTGACCTGGGTGTAGCGGTAGTCGGCGGCTTTGCCATTCACATAAAGATGGTTCTGTACCAGCGCGACCTGGTCGCCGGGAACGCCGATCACGCGCTTGACCAGACGCTCGCCGGCCGCGGTGGAATCCAGCACGACGATGTCGCCGCGTTGCGGGTCGGCGCGGTGGACGAGCGAGACGTGCGTGAAGGGCAGGCGCAGGTCGTAGGCGGCCTTGTCGACCACGATGCGGTCGCCGATTTCGATGGTCGGCTGCATCGAGCCGGTGGGCACCACGTTCCAGTCCGCGACGGCGCTGCGGAACATGAACATGCAGAGCAAGAAGGTCAGAAAACCTTTGTTGTTCGACAGCAGCCTGCTGAGTCGTTGCATGGACATACCCCTCCCGTTGCGATCAGAGAGTGGACCCCGCCGTGGAGTTTAAGTTTCCGGTGCAAAGAAAAAGGGCGGTGTCGCCACCGCCCTTCGGGTCATGCCTGCAAGGATCTCTTTAGGAGGCCTTGCGCTTGGCCAGGCGCAGCCAGGTATCGACCACGGTGTCCGGATTGAGCGACACCGACTCGATGCCCTGATCCATCAGCCACTCGGCCAGATCCGGATGATCGGACGGGCCCTGGCCGCAGATGCCGATGTACTTGCCCTTTTCACGCGCCGTCTTGATGGCGAGCGAAAGCAGCTTCTTCACCGCCGGGTCGCGCTCGTCGAACAGGTTGGCGACGATGCTGGAATCGCGGTCCAGGCCCAGGGTGAGCTGGGTGAGGTCGTTGGAGCCGATCGAGAAGCCGTCGAAGATGTCGAGGAACTCGTCCGCCAGCAGGGCGTTGGAGGGCACTTCGCACATCATGATGACCTTGAGGTCGTTTTCGCGCTGCTTGAGGCCGTTCTTGGCCAGCACCTCGATGACCTTGCGGCCTTCGCCCAGCGTGCGCACGAACGGAATCATCACCCACACGTTGTCCAGGCCCATCACTTCGCGCACGCGCTTGACCGCCTTGCACTCCAGGCCAAACGATTCGGCGAAGCCCGGATCGACGTAACGGCTGGCGCCGCGGTAGCCGATCATCGGGTTCTCTTCGTGCGGCTCGTAACGCGAACCGCCGATCAGGCCGGCGTATTCGTTCGACTTGAAGTCGGACAGGCGCACGATCACCGGCTTGGGATACACCGATGCCGCGATGGTGGCGATGCCTTCGGCGAGGCGATCGACGTAGAACGACACCGGGTCGGCATAGCCGGCCATGCGCTCGTCGATCTTCTTCTTGGTTTCGGCGTCCTGCTTGGCGTATTCGAGCAGCGCCTTCGGATGCACGCCGATGTGGCTGGCGATGATCATTTCCAGGCGGGCCAGGCCGATGCCGGCGTTCGGCAGCATGCCGAAGTCGAACGCCCGCTCGGGGTTGGCCACGTTCATCATGATCTTGAGCGGGGCTTCAGGCATGTCGCCCAGATCGGCGGTCACGCGGTCGAACTTCAGCAGGCCCTCGTAGATCGTGCCGGTGTCGCCCTCGGCGCAGGACACGGTGACTTCGGCGCCGTCCGGAATCAGCTCCAGCGCATTGCCCGTGCCCACCACGGCCGGCACGCCCAGTTCGCGCGCGATGATGGCGGCGTGGCAGGTGCGTCCGCCACGGTTGGTGACGATGGCGGCGGCACGCTTCATCACCGGCTCCCAATCGGGGTCGGTCATGTCGGCGATCAGCACGTCGCCCGTCTGCACCTTGTTCATGTCGGCCAGCGAGCGGATCACGCGAGCCTTGCCCGAACCGATCTTCTGGCCAATGGCGCGGCCCTCGGCCAGCACCTTGCCCTTCTCGTTGAGATGGAAGCGCTCGAGCTGGGTGGCATGCGCGCGCGACTTCACCGTTTCCGGGCGGGCCTGCACGATGTAGAGCTTGCCGGTGTTGCCGTCCTTCGCCCACTCGATGTCCATCGGGCGGCCGTAGTGCTGCTCGATGACCAGCGCCTGCTTGGACAGTTCCTGCACGTCCTCGTCGGTGATGCAGAACTTGTTGCGCAGCTCGGCGGGCGTCTCTTCGATGCGCACGCGCTCGCCGGGCTTGTCCGAGTACACCATGCGCTGCTGCTTGGCGCCGAGGCTGCGTCGCAGCACGGCCGGCTTGCCGGCCTTCAGGGTGGGCTTGAACACGTAGAACTCATCGGGGTTCACCGCACCCTGCACGACCATTTCGCCCAGGCCGTACGAGCCGGTCACGAACACTACGTCGCGGAAACCGGACTCGGTGTCCAGCGTGAACAGCACGCCGGAGGCGCCCACGTCCGAGCGCACCATCAGCTGCACGCCGGCGGAGAGAAACACGTCTTCGTGCTTGAAGCCCTGGTGCACGCGATAGGCGATGGCGCGGTCGTTATAGAGCGAGGCGAAGACTTCCTTCACCTTGTGCAGCACGTCCTCGATGCCGACCACGTTGAGGAAGGTTTCCTGCTGGCCGGCGAACGAAGCGTCGGGCAGATCTTCGGCGGTGGCGGAGGAGCGCACGGCGACGGCGATGTTTTCGGTGCCTGCTTCTTTGCAAAGCTTCGCGTAGCCATCGCGAATGGCCTTGTCCAGGTCAGCAGGCAGCGGCGTTTCGGTGACCCATTCGCGGATCTCCTTGCCGGCAGCGGTGAGCGCCATCACATCGTCCACGTCGAGCGGGGCGAGACGCTCCTGGATGCGCTTGGCTACGCCGCTCTTGTCGAGGTACTGCTGGAACGCGTCAGCGGTGGTGGCGAAACCACCGGGCACGGACACGCCGAGTTTGGCGAGATTGCCGATCATCTCGCCAAGCGACGCATTCTTGCCGCCGACCTTGCCCAGGTCGGTCATGCGCAGCGTGTCGAGCCAAAGCACCAAATCGTTCAAGGGAGTCTCCTCGGGAGCTCGTAGGTTTCAGAAGCGGTCTTGACCCGGTTCCTGCATGAAATCGGGTGTTAAAGAACTGGTATTGTCCGCTGCCGATGGTGCGCAGCACAAGAAGACCATTCGGCCGAAAACCAGCGCCAGCTGCATACCAGTCAGCCGTGAGTCAAGCAAAGACAGGCTTTTCACGTTGCGCTAAGGTGAGGGCCAAGAACCACCAGGGACTTTGGATTAGCCATGCAGCGAACGGTTTTTTATATCTCCGATTCCACTGGTATTACAGCGGAGACGATCGGCAACAGTATTCTGGCGCAGTTTGAGGGCGTGCAGTTCGACAAGCACCGCTTGCCCTTCATCGACGACGCCCAGAAAGCCGAGGCAGCGGCGCTGCGCATCAAGACGCGTTACGCGCAAACCGGCGAGCGCCCGATCGTGGTCAACACCATGGCCTCGCGCGAGCTGTGCGAGATCGTGGCCGAAAGCGGCGGGCTGATGCTGGACGTGTTCGCCCCGTTCATCGGTCCGCTGGAAGAAGAGCTGGGCGCCAAGCGTTCGGGCGCGGTGAACCGCTCGCACGGCATGGTGGACTTCGAGAAATACGAGGCGCGCATCAACGCCACGAACTACGCCTTGTCACATGATGACGGTATCGATGTGGACTACGCCCAGGCCGATCTGATCCTGATCGGCGTGTCGCGCTCCGGCAAGACCCCGACCTGCCTCTATATGGCCTTGCATTACGGCGTGAGCGCCGCCAACTATCCATTGACCGACGACGACCTGGACAAATTAGAACTGCCGGCGCGTCTGCGCCCCTATAAGGATCGGCTGTTCGGTCTCACCATCGATCCGATGCGGTTGGCGCAGATTCGTGAACAGCGACGCGCCGGCAGCCGTTATGCGACGCTGGAGCAGTGCCGCTGGGAATTGGCGCAGGCCGAGAAGCTGATGCGCCGGGAGAGCATTCCCAGCCTCAACACCACGCATGTCTCGATCGAGGAGATTGCGAGCAAGATATTCGACCGCTTCGGTATCGAGCGGACCATGTTCTAAAGGAGCGCCCACCGCCCATGAGTGCCGTACTGGACAGCCGACAAGCCTTATTGCCGGGACGCTTCGGCTTCCTGATGGGGCTTTACGCCGAGAACTACCATCGGTTGGTGCGGCTGTTCGCGCCGCAGGAGCTGGCGCCCGGGTTCTACCTGTCCAGCGTGGACGATGGCCTGGATGTGCGGCTGCAGGTGCAGGAGCGCCATCCGTATACGCTGGAACTGGAGCTCACCTATAACTTCGTCGATGCGCATACGGGGCAGCCGTCCCCGTCGGCGCAGTTGCGCATGTATACCGACGCCCATGTGGCCGAGGCCTTGCATTGCCATCCGGGGCGTCACCTGTGGCAGGTGCTCGGCCCGTTTCCGCCCGCCAACACGGTGCTGCAGCATCGGCTGCGCATGAACGGGTTTCTCTCCCGCTGGCTGGAATACCTGGCGGAGCAGGGGCATTCGAGGGGGACGCTGGAGCGGCAGGAAGAGCGTCACCCGGCAGGCTGACCGTCCCTTGTGGGAGCGCACCCTGTGCGCGACTGGGCAGCGCGCGGACGACATGCAAACCGCCCGGGCATGACTGGTACGGCAAGCGCGGGCTCTACGCGCTGGGCTGTCGCGCACAGGGTGCGTTCCCACAAGAAAGCATCGGCAGGCGGCGAATCGCAGGCAACAAAAAACCCGCCAAAAGGCGGGGTCTTTGTAAAAGTGGCGGAGCGGACGGGACTCGAACCCGCGACCTCCGGCGTGACAGGCCAGCATTCTAACCGACTGAACTACCGCTCCACGTTTTTTTACAGCTTCCAGCACTGCACCAATGTCGATTTCATCCTTGACCACTCTTGCCGTGTTATCGGTAGAGTGGCGTCCCCACGGGGATTCGAACCCCGGTCGCCACCGTGAAAGGGTGATGTCCTAGGCCTCTAGACGATGGGGACGTATCTAAATTTGGTGGAGCCAGGCGGGATCGAACCGCCGACCTCCTGCATGCCATGCAGGCGCTCTCCCAGCTGAGCTATGGCCCCGATGTGCCTCTGGAAGCCCGAAAGAATAGACAGGGATCGCGATTTCGTCAAGCGTTCGTTGTGAAAATATTTCAACTTTTCTTCACGAATGAATGACAACAAGCAGTTACGCCAGCGGTTGATGCCGAGGGTCGCTGCGCCGTCCTGCTTTTGGTCGCGCGAACCGTCCGCATCGCCATGCGGGGCTGTGCATCTCGTGTGCGATTGCTAGTCTTGCAAGAAGCTTCGACGGGATTCATTGATGCACGATTTGCACTTCATCCAGGATCTCGCGACCGTCATGTTGATCGCGGGCCTGACGACGGTGATCTTTCAACGCCTGCGTCAGCCGGTGGTGCTCGGATACATCATCGCCGGAGTGCTGGTCGGCCCCTATACGTTCCCCGTGGTGTTCATCCACGACGAGCAGACCATCCGCACCTTGTCCGAACTGGGCATGATCCTGCTGCTGTTCGCCCTGGGGCTGGAATTCAGCCTGAAGAAGCTGCGCGAAGTCGGTGGCGCCGCGTTGGTCGCGGCGTTATGCGAAATCGTCCTGATGCTTTGGCTCGGCTACGAGATCGGGCGCTTCTTCGGCTGGAGTTCGATGGATGCGCTGTTCCTTGGCGCCATGCTTTCGATGTCGTCCACCACCATCATCATGAAGGCATTGGACGATCTGGATCTCAAGCGCGAGCGCTTCGCGCAGCTGATGTTCGGCATCCTGATCATCGAGGACGTGATCGCCATCGTGCTGATGGCCTTGCTGACCGGCATTGCGAGCACCGGCGGCCTGGAAGCGGGCGAGGCGATGGAGGCCGTCGGCAGGCTCACCTTGTTCATGGCGGTATCGCTGGTGGTGGGGCTGCTGCTGGTACCTCGCGTGGTGGACTACATCGCGCAGGTGAGTCGCGACGACGTGCTGCTGGTGGCCGTATTGGGCCTGTGTTTCGGCTTCTGCCTGCTGGTGACCGAAATGGGCTACAGCGTGGCGCTGGGCGCTTTCATGATCGGCGCCATCGTGGGCGAATCGCAAAGCGTGGAGCGGATCGAGCGGATCATCGGGCCGGTGCGCGACATGTTCAGTGCGATCTTCTTCGTCGCCATCGGCATGCTCATCGATCCGGCCATGCTCAAGGAATACTGGCTGCCCATCATCGTGGTCACCACGGTGGTGGTGCTGGGCAAGGTGATCACCTGCAGCTTCGGTACCTTCGTGGCAGGCAACGACGGGCGCACGTCATTGCGCGTGGGCATGGGGCTGGCGCAGATCGGCGAGTTCTCGTTCGTGATCGCGTCGTTGGGCCTGACGCTCAAGGTGACCAGCGGCTTCCTCTATCCCGTGGCGGTGGCGGTCTCGGCGATCACCACCTTTCTCACGCCCTATCTGATCCGGGCATCGGATCCTTTGGCGAGTTCGCTCTCGAGGCGTCTGCCCAACGGCTTCATCAGCCTGTTGAGTGCGTACACGGACTGGATGGGCAATCTCAGCCTGAGCGGGCAGGGCGTCACCGTGGCGAAGATGATTCGTCGCCTGGTCTGGCACGTCATCATCAACATCATGCTGGTGGTGGCGGCCTTCCTGATCATGTCCTACCTGTATCGCCGCGGTGTTTTCCATTGGGATCTGCTGGCCGACAGCCCGCAGGTGAAACGCAGCCTGGCGTGGTCGATCGCGGCGATCGTCTCATTGCCGATGATTGTCGCGGCGTACCGCAAGGCGTCGGCGCTGGGCATGTTGCTGGCCGAATTGAGCATTCCCGAGCGCATCGGCGGCGCCTACAACATGCATATCCGCAGCGTACTGGCGCGCTTCATCCCGCTGGCCACCATGTGGGTGCTGGGCCTGCTGGTGGCGGCGCTGGCCTCGACCATCCTGCCGCCGCGCGAGGTGGCCCTCGTACTGGTGCTGGTGTTGCTGTTGCTCGCATGGCTGCTGTGGCGCGGCCTGGTGCAGGTGCATGCGCGATTGCAGGCGGCGCTGCGTGACACCCTGGATAAGTCGGGGCGCTCGGACGATGGGCACGGTTGAGGGGCCTAATCCCGCAGATGTGCAGAATTCGTAAAAAACCGCGTTTTTCGCCGAAACGTGAACTTTTAATCTCGACTGACGGTCATACGCCCACTATCGTTGCCAAGACTAAGCAAGCACCGCACAATGCGGGGCCTGCCTCCATCGGGGGGGCCTTAAGTCCGGTAGCGCCGGCATATCCAATACGAGGGAGTTCTACATGAAGCATTTTCTGCGTCCCACGCTGACGGCGGCCGCGCTCGCTGTTGCTCTGGGCATGACCGCTGGCGTGCACGCACAGGCCGCGAAGCCCGCCGCCGCCCCCGCTGCAGCCGCTCCGGCCGCAGTGGACAAGACCAAGGCCAGCTACGTGGTCGGTTGGGATCTGGCCAGCTCGCTGCCGCCGCTGGTCCGCGCGGAAGTCGACCCGGCCACCGTGGCTCGCGCTCTGCAGTCCGCCCTGTCGGGCCAGAAGCCGACCATGAGCGAAGCCGAAGCCAAGCAGGTCCGTGACGCGTTCGTGGCCAACCTGCAGGCCAAGGCCAAGGCCGAGTACACCCAGGTCGCCGCCAAGAACCAGAGCGAAGGCGCTGCGTTCCTGGCCAAGAACAAGACCGCGCCGGGCGTGAAGACCACCGCTTCGGGTCTGCAGTACCAGGTGATCAGCCAGGGTACCGGCGCCCGCCCGGGTCCGAGCGACACCGTGCAGGTCAACTACGTCGGCACGTTCGTGAACGGCGAAACGTTCGACGATTCGTCCAAGCATGAAGGCGGCGGTGCTGCTTCGATCCCGCTCGCCGGCGTGATCCCGGGCTTCCGTGAAGGCATGCAGCTGATGCAGGTCGGCGGCCACTACAAGTTCTTCATCCCGGCGAACATCGCCTACGGCGCCCAGCCGCAGAACGGTTTCCCGCCGAACCAGACGATTATCTTCGACGTCACCCTGGTCAAGACCGGCCCGACCACGGCCGCTGCTGATCAGGCTGGCGGCGCGAAGTAATCGCCGCAAAAGCTGCTTGAAAGATCCATTGGGCGCGAAGCGATTCGCGCCCAATGTCGTTTGTGGCGGGTGGTTTTTCGTCGCGGCCTAGGGTTTTACCTGCAGCCGAGGCCTTGGTCGGCCTGTTAGAATCCCCGGTCTTGTTCCTGGAGTTTTCGCGACAATGAAGGTCACCATCTTCGGCACTGGCTATGTGGGCCTGGTCACCGGCGCCTGCCTGGCAGAAATGGGCAACCATGTGGTCTGCGTCGACATCGATGCGGGCAAGGTCGAGCGCCTGAAAAAGGGCGAGATCCCCATTTACGAGCCGGGCCTGGAGCCCATCGTCAAGCGCAATCACGCGAGCGGCCAGCTGGATTTCACCACTGATCCCGCACCGGGCATTGCGCATGGCCAGGTCGTGTTCATCGCCGTGGGTACGCCGCCGGACGAAGACGGCAGCGCCGACCTCAAGTACGTGCTCAGCGTGGCCCGCACCATCGGCGAGCATATCGACCGCTACACGGTGGTGGTGAACAAGTCGACGGTGCCCGTGGGCACGGCGGACCGCGTGCGCGACGCGATTGCCGGTGAGCTGGCCAAGCGTGGCGTCGCGATCGAGTTCAACGTGGTCTCCAACCCGGAATTCCTGAAAGAGGGCGACGCAGTGGAAGACTGCCTTCGCCCCGATCGCATCATCATCGGCAGTTCCAGCGAGCGCGCCATCGGCGTGCTGCGCAAGTTGTATGCACCGTTCAACCGCAACCACGATCGCACCGTGGTGATGGACGAGCGCTCCGCCGAGCTGACCAAGTACGCGGCGAATGCGATGCTCGCCACCAAGATCAGTTTCATGAACGAGATCGCCAACATCGCCGAGCGCGTGGGCGCGGACGTGGAACTGGTGCGCCAGGGCATCGGTTCGGATCCGCGCATCGGCTACGCTTTCATCTATCCAGGTGCGGGTTACGGCGGTTCGTGCTTTCCCAAGGACGTACAGGCGCTGGAGCGCACGGCGCGCGGCGTCGGCTATAGCGCCCGCCTGCTCGGCGCGGTCGAGTCGGTGAACCACGACCAGAAGACCAAGCTGTTCGAACTGATCCAGCGCCATTTCGACGGCCAGATCGCCGGCAAGACGATCGCGCTGTGGGGACTGGCATTCAAACCCAACACCGACGACATGCGCGAGGCGTCGAGCCGTCATCTGATGGAGGCCTTGTGGAAGGCGGGCGCGAAGGTGCGCGCGTTCGATCCCGAGGCCAGCCACGAGACGCATCGCATCTATGGCGATCGCGACGATCTGGTCCTGTGCGAGAGCGCCTACCAGGCCCTGGACGGTGCTGACGTGCTGGCTATCGTGACCGAGTGGAAGGCGTTCCGCAGTCCTGATTTCGCGCGCATCCGCGACATGCTGGCCGAGCCGGCGGTATTCGACGGGCGCAACCTTTACGATCCGGTCGCGGTGGAAGAAGCGGGGCTGGCGTACTACGGTATCGGTCGCGGTCGCAGCCTGAGGCAGTGAGCATGGCGGACGAGTCCCTGCAGCATCGATTGACGGAGCTCGAAGTGCGGCTCACCTTTGTCGACGACACGGTGAACGCGCTGGCCTCCGCCGATGCGGAGCTGTCGATGCGTCTGGCGGCGCTGGAAGATGTCATTCGCGGATTGCGCAGCGAGTTGTCGTCCCTGCGCGGTTCGCAGGGGCATGATCCGCACAGCGAGCCACCGCCGCCGCACTATTGATCGACGCCCATTTTTCCGTAACAGCAGCACAGCAAGCGAGTTTCAACCATGGCCGATTCCCTGCGCGATCAACTGCTCAAGAGCGGCATCGTCAAACAGGTCCGTGAAGAGAAGCGCCCGCCGGCGCCGCCCAGTGGCAAGCCGTTCCAGCAGCGCCACGGCGGTTCGCCGTCCAAGGGCGGCAAGCCGGGCCAGCACAAACCGCAGGGCAAACCTTCGGGCCCAAGGAGCCAGGAGGAAATCGACCTGGCCAAGGCTTACGCCATCCGCGCGCAGACCGAGGCGAACGAGCGCAAGCGCGCCGAGCAGGCGGCCGCCGAAGAGGCGCGCGTTCGGCGCGAGCGCAAGCTGAAGATCCAGCAGTTGCTGGAAGGCAAGACCTTGAACAAGCCCGAGGTCGATCACGTTCGCCATTTCGAGTACGGCGGCAAGATCCGCCGCGTGCACGTCGACGCCGACCAGCTCAAGGCGATCAATGGCGGCGAACTGGCCGTGGTCCAGCAGCAGGGGCGTTACCTGGTGGTCACGCGCGAACTTGCCGAGCAGGTGAAGGCGATCGATGTGAATCAGATCGCCTTGCTGGTCGAGCCGGGTAGCGCGGGCGGTGTCGGCGAAGACGGCGTGCCCGATGACCTGATGTGGTGAGCGAGTTGCTTCAGGCGCGCAAAAAAACGCCCGGTCCAAGCCGGGCGTTTTTTATGGCGTACGCGCAAGCGATCAGGCGTCGGTATCGGCGCCTGCGATGTCGCCGGTGGGCAGATCAAAACCCGTCTTGGTCAGCGTCGGCAGATCCCAGCCCTGCTTGGGCGAAAAGCGTTCGCCGTAACGTTGCGCGAGCCGTTCCAGCTTGCCCTTCACCACGGTGGCGCCTTCGCTGCGCAGGTACTGGATCGGGCCGCCGCGGAACGGCGCGAAACCGGTGCCGAAAATCACGCCCGCATCGAGCAGATCGGCATCGTCGACCACCTGGTCGGCCAGGCAGGCCAAGGCTTCGTTGACCATGGGAAGAATCATGCGGTCCTGCAGGTCGGCCGGCACCACGTAGTCGGGATCGACCTCAGGCTTCTGCGGCTTGCCGTCCTGCCAGAGGTAGATGCCCTGGCCATCCTTCTTGCCGCGCTTGCCAGCGGCGAGTTTGTCCTCGAGGCCGGGCGGCAATTCCAGGCCGAGGAAGGGTGCCAGCTCCTTGCCGACCGAAGCGCATACATCCAGTCCCACCGTGTCGGCCAGTTCGATCGGGCCCATCGGCATGCCGAACTTCTTCGCTTCCTTGTCGAGCACCGGACCTGGCACGCCTTCGCTGTACAGGCGCATGGATTCGAGCAGGTAGGGCATCAGGATGCGATTGACCAGGAAGCCGGGCGTGCCCTTCACCGCCACCGGCAGTTTGCCGATCGCCTTGCAGAACGCGAGCGCGCGTTTTTCGGCGTCGGCGTCGAGCTGGTCGTGACGCACCACTTCCACCAGCGGCATCTGCGCCACCGGATTGAAGAAGTGCAGGCCGAGGAAACGCTGCGGCGCCTTCAGTCCCACGCGAAGTTCGTCCAGCGGAATGCTCGAGGTGTTGCTGGCGAGCAAGGCATTCGCGTGCAGTTGCGGTTCGATGATGGCGTACAGCGCCTTCTTCGCCTCGGCGTTCTCGAAGATCGCTTCGATGGCGAGATCGGCCGTGGCCACGCCCTTGCCTTCGACGTCGGCACGCAGGCGGTGCGCGGTGGCTTCCACCTTGTCGGCCGTCTTGAGCTTCTTTTCGTACAGCTGGCGGGCGCGATCCAGCGCAGGCTGGATGAACTTCATCTCGCGGTCCTGCAAGGTGACCTCGAAACCCTTGAAGGCCGCCCATGCCGCGATATCGCCGCCCATCACGCCGGCGCCCACCACGTGCACGCGCTTGATGCCGTGATCGATGCCGCTGCCCTGGCTCTTCATGCGTTCCTGCAGGAAGAAGATGCGGATCAGGTTCTGCGCGGTCGAGGTTTCGGCCAGCTTGGCCACCGAGCGTGCCTCGAGCTTGAGGCGCTGCTGGATGCTGGCGCCGCCGCGCTTCCACACATCGATCAGCGCGAACGGCGCCGGGTAGTGTTCCTTGCGGACCTTGGCGGCCGTCTGTTTGATCACCATCGGCGCGAGCAGCTGGCGCGCCAGCCAGGTGTTGCTGGCCCATGCCTTTGCACGCAAGCCGAACGGACGGGCATGCGGCCGGCGCAGCAGAGCGCGCGCCTCGGCCAGCAATTCGGCCGGCGGTGCCAGCCGGTCGACCACGCCCAGCGCCAGTGCACGTTTGGCCGACAAGGCTTTACCAGTGAGCATCACCGGCAGCGCGTCGGTGGCGCCGATCAGCCGCGGCAGCCGCGCCGTGCCGCCCCAGCCGGGATGGATGCCCAGCATGACTTCGGGCAGGCCGATGCGGGTCTTGTCGTCGTCGGCGGCGATGCGCTGGCGGCAGGCCAGGATCAGTTCGGTGCCGCCGCCCATGCAGGCGCCGTGGATGGCGGCCACGGTGGGACAGGGCAGGCGCGCCAGCGACTCGTACACGCGCTGGCCGTTCTCGATGTTCTCCAGCACCGTGCCCTGCTGGGCATAGGTGACGAATTCCTTGATGTCCGCACCCACCGCAAAACCGAACGGCTTGGCCGAATGGATCAGCACGCCGGCCGGCTTCTCGATCGCCAGGCGTTCCACGATCTGGCCCAGTTCGTCGAGCACGTCGCGGGAGATGGCGTTGACGTTGCTGCCGGCGCGGTCGAGCGACAGGGTCACGATGCCGCTGTCGTCCAGGCTCGTCTTCCAATGATTGAAGCGCAATCCTTCGAACATGGGGATAAACAGGGTGGCCACGAAGCGCTCCACCATACCCTCCCGTAGCGAGGATTGCGAGACGAGCGCCGGGTGCCCGGGGAAGGGATGAACACCTCTTAAAAACCGGAGCTGTGCGCTGCCGCATGAAACGGGCATCGGTTTCCGGCGAGGCTGGCCGCCTCCCTAGGCGAATCGCTGCAGACCACGTAATTTAGGACCGAATGACTACGTCCCTCGCCACCCCCGCCAGCCCGACCCAGGACGGCGCTGAGATCCTCGAACGCATCCTCGCGGCTCGAGGCAATTTGATTGCGCTCGACGGCGGCGAGGAGGTCGGCCTTGTCTCGCAGCTGCGCCCTCTGGTGCGGCGGAGCGGGCAGGCCGTGTATCTGTGGAATCCGCAACTGGGTCTGGGCAATTTGCGCGAAGAACACGTCAGCTTGCCGGGATCGCAACGCCTCAATATCGCCCTGCGCTACATGCTGCAGAGCAATCACTTCGGCATCTATCTGTTGCAGCACCTGCCGCTGCCGTTGCCGATGGCCGATGCCACGTTGCTGCGCCAGCTGGCCCGCGCCACCGCCAGCCATGTCCGGCGCGTGGTGATCCTCGATCCGGCGGAGTCGCTGGTGGCCAGTTTCAACGATGTGCTGGTGCGCCTGAGCTGCCAGCCCAAGCCGGCGCAACGTCCGCGCCTGCGCGACGGCCGCTGGATCCTCTGAGATGGCGAGTCCGGCTGGCATCCTCGTCGTTGCGGCGCAGCGTGAGCTGCGTCGATCCCTGTTCGACACGTTCGATCGCGACGGTCATTTCGTCGTTCATTCGGCCCGCGATGCCACGCATGCGGGGATCCTGCTGGAGGGTCGCCCTCCGCTCGCCCTGATCGTCATCGTGTTCGAGGGCGACGGTCGCGAAGGCATGGCCAGCATCGATGTGCTGCGCGGCGTGCCGGCTTGCATCGGCGCGCCCATTCTTGCCGTGCTGGACGACGGCGCCGTGCTCAAGCCGAACGTATTGCCCGGGGGCATCGCCGATTGGCTGTATGCCTCGCAGATCGAACACGAACTGCTGGCGCGCTGGCAGCGCGTGCATCGCATGGCGGTGCGCTCGGACGGGCTGGAGGGCCAGGCGTCCACGAGCGGCGGCGACTACCGCTTCGCCTTCGACGAAGTGGAGAGCGAGTGGTTGATCGTCGACCCGGCACGCAGCCAGCTGGTCGATTACAGCCCCGCCGTGGCGCGCAACAGCGGACTGGGCGACCACGAACTGCGAGGCCGTCCGATCAGGGACATCCTGGCGGTCACCGAGTCGACCATCGAACAAGTCATTGCCGAGGGCTCGCGCCAATGGCATCCCGGCCGTCGACGCGCGTCGCGCGGTGGCGATCCCGGCGAGGTGAGTGCGCGCGCCGTCAACCATGCCGGCCGCGATGCCGTGGCGCTGATGTTCCGCAGCGACCGGGCCAGTGCACGCGCCGAAGTGGCGTTGGCCTTGCTGGCGCGCATGTTCGCCGCGGGCAGCGGCGACGAGGGCATCGCCGAAGCGGCGCGCCTGTTGTTCGAGGAAATGGCGCTGGATTACGTGGCCGTGTGGTCGGCCCGTCCCGACGAGGGCGGCGCGCCGGTGCAACTCGTGCAGTACTGGCGTGGCGACGAACAACTGTGGCCCGGCCCGCATCTGCAGAGTTCCTTGCGGCTGGTGCTGTCGGGCCAGGCCATGCTGCATCAGGCCGATGCCGCGCGGCTGGCGCCGATGGATCCCTTGTTGGCGCAGCTCGGTTTGGCCGGTTTCGCGGGTTGGCCCTTGCAGGACGAGCGGCGCACCGTGCTGGGCGCGTTGCTGGTCGGTACGCGGCAACCGTTGCCGTCGCTCGCCATCGTGCAGCCGGTGCTGCGTTGCGCGGCCTCGCGTTTCGCGCATGCGATCGAGTTGCGCCACACGCGCGAGCAAGGCCGCGCCGAGGGCCTGCTGGACGCGCTGACGGGCTTGCCCAATCGCCTGCTGTTCAACGATCGACTCGATACGGTCATTCGCGAAGCCAATCGCACGGGCGAATGCTTTGCGCTGCTGTTCGTCGACCTGGATCGCTTCAAGACCATCAACGACACGCTCGGCCACGCCGTGGGCGACCAGGTGTTGCTCACCACCACGCAGCGTCTGCGCGGCAGCGTGCGTGCGTCCGATACCGTGGCTCGCTATGCGGGCGACGAGTTCGTGGTGATCCTGCGTCACATCGTGAAGAACGAAGACGTGCTGCGCATCGCCGAGAAGATCGTGCAGGTGATGAGCGCGCCGCTGCGCATCGACGACGGCACCGAGCTGCAGGTCACCGCATCCATCGGCGTGAGCTTCTTCCCCGATGACGCGCCCGACGCCGACACCCTGCTCAAGCATGCGGACGAGGCGATGTACGCGGCCAAGAGCCTGGGCCGCAACAACTACCAGATCTTCGAAGGCAGCGCCGAGCAGTCGCAGCAGCAGAACCTCGCCTTGAAGTCCGGCTTGCGCCATGCCGAACACAAGGGCGAACTGCGCGTGTTCTACCAGCCCCAGGTCGATGCAGTCACCGAAGACATCGTGGGCATGGAGGCGCTGGTGCGCTGGGAGCATCCGGAGCTGGGCTTCATCGGCCCGGGCTTCTTCATTCCGCTGGCCGAGGAAACCGGCCTGATCGTCTCCATCGGCGAATGGGTGCTGCGCGCCGCCTGCCGGCATGCACAGGAATGGGAGCGTCGTTTCGGGCTGGGTCTGCGCCTGGGCGTGAATCTCTCGGCGGTGCAGCTGATGCAGCCCAACCTGCTGGAGATGGTCTCCGCCGCACTCGACGAGAGCGGGCTGGAAGCCAACCTGCTGGAAATGGAGATCACCGAGAGCATCAGCATCAAGGCGGCGCCCAACCTGGTGGAAAACCTGCAGGGCCTGCATCGGCTGGGCGTGCGGATCGCCATCGACGACTTCGGTACCGGCGCCGCCTCGCTCGACTATCTGCGCAAGCTGCCGGCGGACCGCATCAAGATCGACCAGAGCTTCGTCAAGAACATCGGCGTGGATCCGGATGACGAGGCCATCGTGCGTGCCACCATCGAGATGGCCCATCGCCTCAAGCGCGGGGTGGTGGCCGAGGGCGTGGAAACGGAACAGCACATGGAGTTCCTGCGCGCCAACCATTGCGACGAGCTGCAGGGCTTCCTGTTCTGCCGACCGTTGCCCCAGCCGGTCTTCGAGAAACTGCTGCTGGAACGCCAGCGACTGCTGGCCGGCATCAGCGGCACGGCCGCCTGACTTGCATGGGCCGCGAAGGCCCCCATACTTCCCCTTGGGCGCATGATGCGTCAGTGGGCCGCTTTCCTGGGGCAATGGTGGTCCGACCGTCATGACCGGTGCTCCGCGGGAGCGCCCATGCGTTTCCACCAGCGGTGTTGCCGAGTTGGCGCACTTGCCGCTCTGGAATGAGAACATGCTGAACTAGAACGCGCCGTTCTTGTCTGAGCAGATCGCATCCATTCCCAGGCATCCCAGGGCGCGTGGCAGCATCGACGAAGGAGATGGCCCGGATGGGCGAAAATGAACTGGACAGTGCGCTGGTCGAGCGCGTCCAACAGGGGGACAAACGAGCCTTCGATCTGCTGGTGCGCAAGTACCAGCACAAGGTCATCGGCCTGGTCACCCGCTATGTGAAGAACCATGCCGAATGCGAGGACGTGGCCCAGGAGGCGTTTATCCGCGCCTGGCGGGCCATTGGCTCGTTCCGCGGCGAGAGTGCTTTCTATACTTGGCTGTACAAGATTGCGGTGAACACGGCCAAGAACCACCTGGTGGCCATGGGCCGCCGTCCGCCCGCCGACGATATCGCCATCGACGATGCCACTTTCGTGCCCGGCGCGGACCGTATGCACGAGAGCGCCACGCCCGAGCGTGAACTCATGCGGCAGGAAATTGAACAAACCGTATTTTCCACTGTCCAAGCCCTGCCTGAGGAATTGCGGACCGCGATCACCCTGCGTGAAGTGGACGGCCTCAGCTATGAAGAAATCGCCGAGGCGATGGGCTGTCCGATCGGTACGGTACGTTCACGTATCTTCCGGGCGCGCGAAGCTATCGATGAAAAATTGCGGCCCCTGCTCTCAGACCGCGAGGTCAAAAAAACATGACTGATCATCAACGCGAAAACCTTTCTGCCGGCATGGACGGCGAACTGTCGAAGGAAGAGCTGCGCTTTCTGTTGCGTAGGCTCGACCACGACGCGTCGCTCCAGCAGGACTGGTCGCGCTACCACGTGGCCCGTGACGGCCTGCGCCGCGAACTCTCCCCGCTCGCGTCGGAAGGCTTTGCTGCCCGTGTCATGCAGGCCATCGAGCGCGAAGGCTCGGCGAGCCAGCAAGGCAGGCGCCGGCATTGGCTGCATTGGTCCGCGGGCGGCGCAATTGCCGCTGGCGTGGCAGTGGCTGCCCTGATGGTGGCTCAGCCCGCAGGCCCGGGCGCCGATCGGCTCTCGGCCCAGGTGTCCGCGCCATCGGCACCGGCTGCGCAGAATGTGCAGCTGGCGCAGTCCGAAGCGCCTGCCGTGGCACCGCCGGGGCTCAACGTGTATTCCGAAGTTCCGTACAAGATGAGCCAGCAGGCCTCGGCCACGCTGGAAGGCGACAACGGTACGCCGCTGTATTCGCGCAATAACCTCAACCCTTATCGCGCCGCACGCTACCCCGTGGTCAGCAATGGCGATGGCCGGTACCTGCTGTTGATCCATCCGGACCAGCAGCCCTCCGCCCAGGCCGCCGCCGGCCCGCAGTGATCGAAGGCCGTGTGTCGGTTGCCGCGGCCTGATCGTTCCCTTTGAACCTCTCCATGCCCGTCCGAACGGCGGGCGGGCATGGTGTGCCTGAAACGCAGATGGAGAAGTGCATGAATCGACTTGTCTTGCGTACGCTGTCGTGCGCGGTCGTGATGAGCCTGGCGCTGGCCGGCGGGGTGCAGGCTCAGAGTGCGGCGCCGACGTTGTCGGGCCTGCCCGACTTCACCGGCATCGTGCAGAAGAACGCCCCGGCCGTGGTCCATGTCGAGGCGAAATACAGCGGCAAGAAGCAAGCGAAAGCCCGCTCGGGCGCGCGCGGCATGCCCGATGCGCCGGACGGCGACGACGATCCGCAGATGGAAATGTTCCGCCGCTTCTTCGGCATGCCGATGATGCCGTCGCCCGAGGAACAGCAGCGCACGTCGCTGGGTTCCGGCTTCATCATTTCGGCGGACGGCTACGTGCTGACCAACAATCACGTGGTGGACGGCGCCGATACGGTGACCGTGCGCCTGCAGGATCGTCGCGTGCTGACCGCCAAGGTGGTGGGCAGCGATCCGCAGTACGACATCGCCCTGCTCAAGGTCGACGCCAAGGGCAATCTGCCCGCCGTGGCCGTGGGCGATTCGCGCACGCTCAAGCCCGGCCAGTGGGTGTTGGCGATCGGTTCGCCGTTTGGTTTCGACTACACCGTGACGCAAGGCATCGTGAGTGCGGTGGGGCGCAACCTGGGCAGCCAGGATCAGCCGTACACCTCGTTCATCCAGACCGACGTGCCGATCAACCGCGGCAATTCCGGCGGTCCGTTGTTCGACTTGCAGGGACGCGTGGTCGGCGTCAATTCGCAGATCTATTCCAACACCGGCGGCTACCAGGGCGTGGCGTTCTCCATTCCGATCGACGTGGCCATGAACGTGGTCAAGCAGATCAAGGAAAAGGGTTATGTCTCGCGCGGCCAGCTCGGCGTGATGGTGCAGCAGGTCAGCGACGACATGGTCAAGGCGCTGAAGCTCGACAACGCCAATGGCGCGGCCGTGACCCAGGTGAACAAGGGCAGTGCCGCCGACAAGGCGGGCATTCGTGCGGGCGACGTGATCCTTTCGTACAACGGCCAGAGCATCAACCAAAGCGCGGATCTGCCGCCGCTGGTCGGCCAGACGCCGCCGGGCAGCAAGGCCACCATCGAGATCCTGCGTGACGGCAAGAAGGAAAGCGTGCCGGTGACCGTGGCTGAAATGCCGCGCGACAAGAACGCCATGGTGGCCTCGGCCGATGCCGGGCAGCCCGCCGCCAAGGCCAGCGCCAGCAGCGCCTTGGGCCTGTCCGTTCAGGACCTGGATGGCGATACGCGCCAGCAGCTGGGCCTCAAGGCAGGCGAGGGCGTCGGCATCAGCGCCATTTCCGGCTCGGTGGCAGCGCGAGCCGGCCTGCAGCCGGGTGACGTGATCCTGATGGTGAACCAGAAGAAGGTCGGCAGTGCGGCCGCTTTCCGCGATGCCACCAAGGATTCGAAACCGGGCGACACCGTGCTTTTGCTGGTCCGCCATGGCGACCAGAGCGGCTTTATCGGGTTGACCGTACCCGGTGGCAAGGACGAATGAGGTTGCGGTTCGCGGTGGATGGCAGCGCCGCGGACCGTGATTTCGTCGTATTCCGGTGTGGTCTGGCCGGAATGACCGCCACGATGGGCGCTTGGGCCACCATCGTGGCGGAGGTAGGGAGGGATCGCGCGACGCCTCGCAACGAGGCGTTCCGATCTCGCTTATCCCGTTGAGATGGCCCGCTTTCCCTGGCGCCCGAAGTGGCCCGGTTCCATGCGATAATGCTGGGTTCGTGTGACCATCCCGGTCATGCGCTGCCTGCGCGTACCGCAGATCAGTGAACGCCGCTAGCGTGCTCCATGGAACTGATTCGAAATTTCTCCATCATTGCCCATATCGATCACGGCAAGTCCACCTTGGCGGACCGCATCATCCAGATCTGCGGCGGTTTGACCGAGCGCGAGATGGAAGCACAGGTGCTCGACAACAATCCGATCGAGCGCGAGCGCGGCATCACCATCAAGGCGCAGTCGGTGTCGCTGCCGTACACGGCGCGCGACGGCAAGACCTATCAGTTGAATTTCATCGACACCCCGGGCCACGTCGACTTCTCCTATGAAGTGAGTCGCTCGCTGGCCGCCTGCGAAGGCGCGCTGCTGGTGGTGGACGCTGCGCAGGGCGTCGAAGCCCAGTCCGTCGCCAACTGCTACACGGCGGTGGAGATGGGGCTGGAAGTCGTGCCGGTGCTCAACAAGATCGACCTGCCGACGGCTGATCCTGAAAAGGTGAAGGGCGAGATCGAGGCGGTGATCGGCATCGATGCCGACGACGCCGTCGCGGTGAGCGCCAAGACCGGCCAGAACGTGGTGGAAGTGCTCGAGGCCATCGTGGCGCGCATTCCGCCGCCGAAGGTGGGCGATACCGATCGCCTGCAGGCGCTGATCATCGACTCGTGGTTCGACAACTACCTCGGCGTGGTCTCGCTGGTGCGCGTGGTGCAGGGCGAGATCAAGCCAGGCGACAAGCTGCTGGTGATGTCCACCGGCCGTGCGCATGAAGTGAGCGAAGTGGGCGTGTTCACGCCCAAGCGCAAGAAGCTGGCCAAGCTGTCGCCGGGTGAAGTGGGCTGGATCACCGCGTCGATCAAGGACGTGCACGGCGCACCGGTGGGCGACACGCTCACGCTGGCGGCCAAGCCGGCGGAGAAGCCGCTGGCGGGCTTCCAGACCATGCAGCCGCGCGTGTTCGCCGGCCTGTTCCCGGTCTCGGCCGACGACTATCCGGCACTGCGCGAAGCGCTCGACAAGCTGCGCCTCAACGACGCGGCGCTGTTCTTCGAGCCGGAAAGTTCCGAGGCGATGGGTTTCGGTTTCCGCTGCGGCTTCCTCGGCATGCTGCACATGGAAATCGTGCAGGAACGCCTGGAACGCGAATACGATCTCGACCTGATCACCACCGCGCCCACCGTGGTGTACGAAGTGCTCAAGAGCGACGGCTCGATCCTGATGCTGGACAACCCGGCCAAGTTGCCGGCACCGCACCTGATGCAGGAAATCCGCGAGCCGATCATCGTCGCCAGCATCCTCACGCCGCCCGACTACATCGGCAACATCATCACGCTGTGCGAGGAAAAGCGCGGCGTGCAGCGTTCCATCCAGTACCTGGCCACCCAGGTGCAGATCACCTATGAAATGCCGCTGGCCGAGGTGGTGCTCGACTTCTTCGATCGCCTGAAGTCGGTGTCGCGCGGTTATGCGTCGATGGACTACCACTTCGAACGCTTCGAGCCGGGTCCGTTCGTGCGCGTGGACGTGCTGATCAACGGCGACCGCGTGGATGCGCTGAGCCTGATCGTGCATCGCGTGCATGCCGAGCGTCGCGGTCGCGACCTGGTCGAGCGCATGAAGGACCTGATCCCGCGCCAGCAGTTCGACGTGGCCATCCAGGCCGCGATCGGCGCGCAGATCGTCGCCCGTTCCACCGTGAAGGCCCTGCGAAAGAACGTGCTGGCCAAATGCTACGGCGGCGACGTGAGCCGAAAGAAGAAGCTGCTGGAGAAGCAGAAGGAAGGCAAGAAGCGCATGAAGCAGGTGGGTCGCGTGGAGATCCCGCAGGAAGCGTTCCTTGCCGTATTGAAGGTGGATAAGTAAAGCTGGGCCCGGGGCATCGGTGGGCCAAGGCCGCTGTTGGGCGCCTTGCCGGTCGACCGCTCCACGCAACACCCTCGTTTCCCTGCTCCTGAGGAGCTTTCAATGGATTTTGATTTTTCGGCGATTCTGCTTGGCCTGACCGTGCTGTTCGGCGTGGTGTGGGGGCTGGACCGCCTGTTGTTCTACAAGTCGCGCAAGGCCAAGGCCGAGGCGGCGGGCAAAGAGCCGCACGAGCCGATGGCGGTGGACTGGGCGCGGTCCCTGTTCCCGGTGGTGCTGGTGGTGCTGGTGCTGCGTTCGTTCGTGGCCGAGCCGTTCCGCATTCCATCCGGTTCGATGATGCCGACGCTGGACGTGGGCGACTTCATCCTGGTCAACAAGTTCTCCTACGGCCTGCGCCTGCCGGCGTTCAACAACAAGTTCGTCAGCCTGGGCGAGCCCAAGCGCGGCGACGTGGTGGTGTTCCGCTTCCCGGGCTACCTGTGCGAAGACGGCGGCAAGCTGGTGCGCAGCGGCGACCAGAGCTGCGCCGATCCGCATGCCCCGGTGCCCAGCCAGAACTGGATCAAGCGCGTCATCGGTTTGCCCGGCGACCGCGTCGAAATGCACGGTGACCAGCTGATCGTGAACGGCGAACCCGTCGCTGCCGATCTGGTCGGTCCGTATGAGGGCGACCCCAAGCGCGCCGAATCGCGCCTGATGCTGGAAATGGGCGCCACGTTGTGGAACGAGCACCTGCCGAACGGCGAGGGTGGCGTGGTCAATCACCTGACCGCGCGCATGCCCAACTATGCCGTGCCGCCGCCGCTGCCCAACCCGCACGTGCCGCTGGTGGTGCCGCAGGGCTGCTACCTGGCGATGGGCGACAACCGCTACAACAGCACCGACAGCCGCTGGTGGGGCTGCCTGCCGGAACAGAATCTGGCCGGCAAGGCTTTCCTGATCTGGCTGAGCTGGACCGGCTCGGGCGTGGCCTTCCATCGCATGGGCACGGTCATTCACTAAAAGCGTGACGGGCATAGAGATGTGCCCGGTGACGTTCACCGCGGCTTGGCGCGACAATGCACGCGCCAGGCCGCTACCGGAGCGTCTCGGTGGCGCATCGCCCATACACCGGTTTTTCGCCGTCAGGCGGCATAGCGAGGGGACTATGAAATCGAAGCAAACAGGCATCACCCTGATCGGGTTTCTCGTGGTGCTGATGGTGGTGAGCTTTTTTGGCTATATGGCGATGAAGCTGGTGCCGGCCTATACCGAATTCATGGGCGTCAGCAAGGCGATGAGCCAGCTGGCAACCGAAGATGGTCCGAAATCGGTGACCCAGGTCCGCAATGACCTGATGAAGAAGCTGGATTTCCAGTACGTGAGCGATGACACCATCACGCCGCAAGACATCACCATCAAGCGCACCGGCAATGCGTCGCAGCTCAATATCAGCTACGACAAGCGTATTCCTTTTATGTACAACATCGACTTCCTGCTGCACTTCGAAAAGAGCGTTGCATTGCAGGGCAACGTCGAAGGCTAAACCAAGGCCCTGAGATTTGACCAAGCTCGCTTATCGTTTTCGTGATCCTGCCCTGGCGCAGCTGGCGCTGACTCACCGCAGCGCCGGGCGGCCAAACAATGAGCGGCTGGAATTCCTCGGCGATGCGCTGTTGGGCGTGATGGTGGCCGAGGTGCTGTACGAGGCCCACCCGAACGCCAGCGAAGGCGAGATGTCCCGATTGCGCGCGCAACTGGTGAACGGCCAGGCGTTGGCCGTCATCGCGCGGGAGCTGGAGCTGGGCGACGAGCTCAAGCTGGGTTCGGGTGAGCTGAAAAGCGGCGGTTTCCGCCGCGATTCCATCCTCGCCGACGCCTTCGAGGCGCTGGTGGCGGCGGTCTATCTCGATGCCGGCTTCGAGGCGTGTCGCACGGTGGTGCGAGGCTTGTTCGAACCGCTGGTGGCCGCCATTCCACGTTCTTCCAAGGATGCCAAGACCCGCCTGCAGGAGCATCTGCAGGCCCACGGCTGGCCCTTGCCGCAGTACGATCTGATCGACAGCCACGGCGAAGACCACGCCAAGACCTTCGACGTTTCCTGCGACATTACCGAACCGGCCCCGATCCGGGCCGATGGCCGCGGCTCCAGCCGCCGCGCCGCCGAACAAGACGCTGCAGAAACCGTGCTGCGCCGACTGCAGGAACTGAACCTATGAACGACGACAACGAACTCGATCTCGGCAAACCGGCCGAACTTCCCCACGACGATTTTCGCTGCGGCACCGTAGCGCTGGCGGGGCGTCCCAACGTGGGCAAGTCGACCTTGCTCAATGCACTGATCGGGTTCCGGCTGTCCATCGTCAGCCCGCGTCCGCAGACCACGCGCCATCGCATCCTGGGCATCGCTACCAGCGAGGCCGGGCAGATCATGTACGTGGACACGCCGGGCCTGCATCGCGGCGCCAAGCGCGCCATGAACCGCAGCCTCAACCGTGCGGCGCGTTCGGCGATCAGCGAAGTGGATGTGGTCGTGCAGGTGATCGAAGCGGGCCGCTGGACCGACGAGGACGAGGCGCTCTACGACGCCCTGGTCGAGCAGAAAGTGCCGCGCCTGCTGGTGATCAACAAGGTCGACCTGGCCAAGGACAAGTCGACCATGCTGCCGTTCGTGTCCGAGCTGATGGCGCGACACAGTTTCGACGACGTGTATTACGTCAGCGCGCTCAAGGAAAAGGGCCTGAAAGAGCTGGAAAACGGCATTCTCAAGCGATTGCCGGTACAGCCGCCGGTGTTTGGCGAAGACGAAGTCACCGACCGCAGCGAGCGTTTCCTCGCCGCCGAAATGGTTCGCGAGCAGCTGATGCTGCGCCTGGATCAGGAGCTGCCGTACGCCACCACGGTGGAGATCGAGCAGTTCAGCGACCGCCCGGACGGCATCGCGGAAATCCATGCGGTGATCTGGGTGGAACGCGACGGCCAGAAGGCCATCGTGATCGGCAATGGCGGCGCGCAGCTCAAGGCTATCGGTACCTCCGCGCGCCGGCACATGGAGCGTACGTTCGAGCGCAAGGTATTCCTGCGCCTGTGGGTGAAGGTGCGCGAAGGCTGGGTCGACGACGAGACCATGCTGAAGAAGTTCGGCTACACCGATTGAGCGAGCGTTGCGAATGCCGGTGACGTCGCGCGAGTCTTCGAACCGGTAAGCTTCGCCCATGCGCATCGAACAGCAGCCGGCCTATGTGCTTCATTCGCGGCCCTACCGCGAGACCTCGCTGCTGCTCGAATGCCTGACCCGCGACCATGGCCGCCTCGGCGTGGTCGCGCGCGGCGTGCGGCGCGAGCGGGCACGCGTGCAGCGCGCGCAGCTAGAACCGTTCCAACCGCTGTCGCTCGATCTCCTTTTGCGCGGCGAGCTGGCCACCCTGCAGTCCGCCGAGCACGTGGCGCCACCTTTGCGCCTGACCGGCGATGCGGGCCTGGCCGGACTCTATTTGAACGAGCTGTCGGTGCGGCTTACCGGCCGCCAGGATCCGCTGCCCGAACTGTTCGATGCCTATGCACGCACACTGCCGCGTCTGGCCGGCGGCGAGCCGCTGGCATGGAGTCTGCGGCGGTTCGAGCGCGATCTGCTGGAAGCCGTGGGCTATGGCCTCCAGCTCGAGTTCGAGGCGGAATCGGGCGAACCGGTGGAACCGACCCAGCTCTATCGCTATGCGGTGGAGCAGGGCCCTGCGCCATGCCGAGCGGGAACGGCACATGCCCTGCGCGGAGCCGATCTACTGGCCTTGTCGGAAGACGTCATGCCCGATGCGGCTGGCCTGTCGGCGCTGCGCGTGATGATGCGCGAGGTGATCCGCTTTCATCTCGGTGGCGGCGAGCTGCGTGCCTGGCACGTGCTGGGCGCGGCGATGTCGCGCCGCTGAACTCAGCTCTCGGCTTCGCGGTCGAGCGCTTCCAGGGTGGCGAGCAGGGAGCGGCGGAAGCGCGACAGCGGCGCCAGCGAGCCGGAATGTCGCAGCTTCAGATGACGCTGCAGCACGGTGGCTTGCACGCCCAGCGCGGCGGCGCCGCAGAAGCCGCAGGACGAACGCAGGCGATGCAGGCGCTCCGCCAGCACGGTGGTGTCCTCCAGCAATTCATCGAGATCCTGGTACAGCGCGGCCAGTTCCGCCCGCAGCAGCGTGCGCATGGCTTTCACCACGTCCGCATCGCCCATGGTGGCCAATGCCTGGGCATCGTCCAGCAAGGGTGCTGCGTTCGCACCGGCTTGAACGAGCGCCAGAATGCGGCGCAGGTCGGCCAGGTTGCAGGGCTTCTGCAACACCTCGCTGAATTCGGCGGAGAGCAGCCGCTGCCGCTCGGTGAGGCCCATCTCCGCGCTGGTGGCCACGGCGGTGCAATCGGTCGAGCGGGCCTGCGGGTCCCTGCGCAGGGTCGAAAGCACCTCCTCGGCACCCGCACCGGGCATGCGGCAGTCCAGCAGCAGCAGGTCGAATGCCTGCTGGCGCGCCATCGCAATCGCGGAGGGGCCGTCATGGCAGGCTTGGGCATCCAGCCCCAGGCTGCGCAAGGCTTCCACCAGGAAAAGACGGCTGCTCGGGTCATCGTCCGCGACCAGGGCGCGGACGGCATCGGCGCCACCCCGGTGGCCTGAAGGGTCGCTGGAAGGCTGGTTTTGCATGACTAGTCCGTGTCGTTCAGCTGGTTTTGGCAGAATGGCGCGTCATGCGTGCCACATCAAGCCAGCTCGTCCTCAGCCTTTGCCTTCTTTTATGGGCAGTTATGCCGTTGTCCGCGCGGGCCGACGTGGCGCTGGGCGCCAAAAAGGTCAGCGTGCCGGGCCTGACCATGCAGGCGGTGCAGTCGCAGATCGGCGAAGACGGGCAGGGCGGCCTCAAGCTGAGCCTGCGCGCGGCCAAGGCCGACGTGCCTGCGATGGGCTGGAAGCGGGTGGGCGTGGATCTGCAGGGCGTCCTGCAGCGCGACACCCACATGCGCTGGCTATTCGACGGCACCGCCCAGCTCGCCGGTGCGCCCGGCGGTGCCTTGGGCAACGCCAAGGTCTCGATGGTGATCGACGAGGCGGCCAATACGCTGGAGATCAACCTGACCCAGGGAGCCATCCAGGCCAGCACCGCCTTGCCGCTGGATCAGCCCACTCATGCCCAGATCAGCCTCAAGGGCGTGCCGCTCGCCTGGTTGCAGGGCTTGCTGAGCACGGTGTGGTCCGGCCGCGCCACCGGCGGCAAGCTGGATGCGGACATGGCGCTCGATCTGCAGGACAAGGGCCTGCAGGCGTCCGGCCAGTTCGCCTTGAACGGTGGCGGCTTCGACACGCCCGGCGGCGCGTTGGCGGGGCAGGCGGTCAATGGCAATGGCCGGCTCAATATCGATACCACCACCGGGCCTTCGCGCATCGATCTGGATGCCAGCGTGCGTGGCGGCGAATTGCTGCTCGGTCCGATCTTTGCGCGTCTGCCCGATCATCCGGTGCAGTTGAGCCTGTCCGCCGCCAGTCGCAATGGCGCGGTGGAATTCAACCGACTGCGGGTAGCCGATGCCGACGCCCTGCAGTTGGAAGGCGTGATGTCGTTCAACGCCAAGGGCGATCTGCAGCAACTGAAGCTCGATCGCCTGCAGACGCGTTTCCCGGCGGCCTACCAGCGCTACGGCCAGGCGTGGCTGGCCACGCTGGGACTGCGCGACATGCGTATCGACGGACAGCTCAGCGGCAACCTGGATCTCGGCACCGATGGCTTGCGCAGTTTCGCCTTCGATACCGACGGCCTCGATGCCGCCGATGCCGAGGGACGTCTGGCGGTGAAAGGATTGCGCGGCGGTCTCGATTGGAACGCCAGCAGCGATCGTCCTGCCACCACCTTGGGATGGCAGGCCTTGCAGGTCTACCGCATGCCCAATGGCGCGGCGCAGATGCGCTGGCAGAGCCGCGGCGGCGCCCTGAGCCTGCAGCGTGCCGTGGATGTGCCGCTGCTCAACGGTCGCGTGCACGTGGGCGAACTCGAATGGCGTCCCGCCGCTTCCAAGGGACGTCGACTGGAAACCTCGCTGGCCTTTGCCGGGATCGACATGGCGGCGTTCTCGCGCACCATGGGATGGCCGGAATTTCCGGGCACGTTGGGCGGCGCTATCCCCGCTTTGCGCTGGGTGGATGACCGGTTCGAGCTGGAAGGTGGCCTTTCGGTGAATGTGTTCGACGGTTTCGTCGACATCACCCAGCTGAGCCTGCAGGGACCGTTCGGACCGAGCCCGGTACTGACCGGCGACGTGCAACTGCGCCAGCTCGATCTCGCTGCGATGACCAGCGTGTTCGACTTCGGCAGCATCACCGGCCGCATGGACGGTTCCGTCGACGACTTGCGCCTGGTGAACTGGAATCCCGTGGCGTTCAAGGCCAGTCTTCTGGCCGGCAGCGGCGGACGCATCAGCCAGCGTGCGGTGAACAATCTCACCACGGTCGGTGGCGGCGGCATGGCGGCCGGTCTGCAGGGCGCCGTGCTCAAGCTGTTCAAGACCTTCGGTTACAAGCGCATCGGCCTCAACTGCACGCTGCAGGCGTCGGTGTGCCACATGGGGGGCCTCGACAACGACGCCGATGGCTACACTATCGTCGAAGGCAGCGGTTTGCCGCGCCTGCAGGTGATCGGCCATCAAACGCAGGTCGACTGGCCGACCGTGGTGCGCCGATTGAAGGCTGCCATCGAAGGCAACGGACCGGACGTCCGCTAACCCCACCCCGAAGGAGTCTTATATGCGCAAGCTCGTCTATGGATTGCTGACCCTGTTGCTGGTCGCGCTGGTGGGGTGCGTCACCATCAACGTGTATTTTCCCGAAGCGGCGGCGCAGAAGGCGGCTGACCAGTTCATCGGCACCGTGCTCGACAGCGCGGCTCCGGCGCAGCCGACCAAGGACGATCAGCCCGCGCCGCCGAAGAAAGGCAGCCAGCCCTCGGCGATGCTGCTGGACCTGCTGATTCCCGCGGCCTATGCGGCCGATACGCCGAATCTGCGCATCCAGACCGCCACTACCGAGGCGATCCACGGCCGCATGCAGGCGCGTTTTCGTGACACGCTGACGCCGCTGTTCAACAGCGGTGCGGTGGGTTTCACCCAGGACGGCCTGGTCGCCGTGCGCGACGCCGGCAAGCTGCCGCTGGATCAGCGCGCCGGCGTAAATGCCGCCGTGGCGGACGAGAACAGGGATCGCAACGCCCTGTATCGCGAAGTGGCCAATGCCAACAATCACCCGGAATGGGAAGCGCAGATCCGTGCCACCTTCGCCAAGGGCTGGATCGAGCGGGCGCGGCCGGGCTGGTATTATCAGGACCCCTCGGGCGCCTGGAAGCAGAAGTAATCCATTCGCTCACCCGATCACCGCGCCCGGGTCCCGCCGATCCGGGCGCGCGCGTTTTTGGAAGACAGTTCCCGCGATGAAAGAATTCGAAGCCACCATCACCGACCTCAGCCACGACGGCAAGGGAGTCACCCGCATCGACGGCAAAGCCGTGTTCGTCAGCGGCGCGCTGCTGGGCGAAGAGGTCAAGCTGCGCATCCGCAAGCGCCATCGTCATTACGACGAGGCGGAGGTGGTGGAGCTGGTCACCCGTTCGCCGCATCGCGTGGAACCGCGCTGCCGTCATTTCGGCCAGTGCGGCGGTTGCTCGTTGCAGCATCTGGATGCCGCCTCGCAGATCGAAGTGAAGCAGCGCGTGCTGAAGGACAACTTCGAGCGCATCGGCAAGGTTGAGCCGCAGCTGTGGCTGCCGCCGTTGACCGACGAACCCTGGGCCTATCGCCGCAAGGGTCGCCTGTCGGTGCGTTCGGTGGCGAAGAAAGGGCGCGTGCTGGTGGGTTTCCGCGAGGAAAGCAATCCGCGCTTCGTGGCCGACATCAGCCAGTGCGAGGTCGTGCATCCGTCGCTCGGTCCGAAGATCGGCCTGCTGGCCGAGCTGATCAGCGGCATGGATGCGGCGGCCGACATTCCGCAGATCGAATTCGCCGCCGGCGACGACGTGGTGGCACTGGTGTTCCGCCACATGCAGCCGCTGAGCGAACGCGACCAGGCGGCCCTGATCGAGTTCGGCAAGCAGCATGGCTTTGCCATCTACTTGCAGCCGGGCGGCGTCACCAGCGTGCATCCGCTGTGGCCGGAAGCGCCGCGTCTAGCGTTCAACATTCCCAGTGGCGATGCCGCCATCGCCGATGTCGAGCTGGAATTTCGTCCGCTGGATTTCGTGCAGGTCAACGCCGGCATGAATCGCCGCATGATGGCGCGTGCGATGGAGTTGCTCGATCCGCAACCGACCGACCGCGTGCTTGATCTGTTCTGCGGGCTGGGCAACTTCACCCTGCCCATCGGACGGCGCGTGGCCGAAGTGGTGGGTGTGGAAGGCGAACATGGCCTGGTGGAGCGCGCCGCCGAAAACGCAGCGCGCAACGGCATCGCCAACGCGCGCTTCGAAGTGGCCAACCTGTTCGAAGACCAGCGCCACGCGCACTGGGCCAAGCAGTCGTGGGACAAGCTGCTGCTCGATCCGCCGCGCGCGGGTGCCGACAAGGTGCTGGACTATCTGCCGCACAAGGAGACCCAGCGCATCGTCTACGTCTCCTGCCATCCGGGATCGTTGGCGCGC
The DNA here is from genome assembly GCF_049913195.1 of Dyella kyungheensis. Classification (GTDB taxonomy): domain Bacteria; phylum Pseudomonadota; class Gammaproteobacteria; order Xanthomonadales; family Rhodanobacteraceae; genus Dyella; species Dyella kyungheensis. Next base: position 2,148,100 of record NZ_CP183983.1, read on the forward strand.
GATGCCGGCATCCTGGTGCAGAAACACGGTTTTCGCTTGAGCGCGGCCGGCGTGATGGATATGTTCCCCCATACCGCACACGTGGAGTCCATCGCCTTGTTCGAGCGCTGAGGCCTTCACCGCTCCGTCACCTATTTCCCCCATCATCGGGTGCAGCATGGGCATCGAGATCGAACGCAAATTCCTCCTGGGCGACGACAGCTGGCGTGACGCCGTCACCGAAAGCGAGCGCATCGCCCAGGGTTACCTGGTCAGCGCGCAGGCGCTGCACGACGGCACGGCGCGGGCATCGGTGCGCGTGCGTCGCACCGGCGAGCGGGCGTGGCTCAACATCAAGTCCGCCCAATTGGGCATCGAGCGTGCCGAGTTCGAATATCCGGTGCCGATCGCCGACGCCGAGCAGATGCTCGCCGAGTTGTGCGATGGCGTGCTGCAGAAGATCCGCCACCACGTCACCGTGGATGGCGTGCTGTTCGAGATCGACGAGTTCTTTGGCGAGAACGCGGGACTGGTGGTGGCCGAGGTGGAATTGCCCAGCACCGATGCGTCGTTTCCGCGCCCCGCCTGGCTGGGCCGCGAAGTGAGCCATCTCGCGCGCTACTACAACGTCAACCTGATCGCTCACCCGTATGCGCGCTGGACGTCCGATGAGCGTCAGGCGGCCGGAGAGCCCACCTCATGTTGATGATCGGCCTGGCTGGCACGGTGTTGGTGGCATCGGAACATGCATGGCTCACGGCGCCGGGCGTTTCCGGCGTGGTGTTGTTCTCGCGCAATTTCAGTTCGCGCGACCAGCTGATCGCGTTGATCGAGGATATCCGCAGCGTCGGCGGCGACGATCTGCTGATCGCCGTGGATCAGGAAGGCGGTCCGGTGCAGCGTTTTCGTGACGGTTTCACGCGGCTCCCGTCGCTGTCGGCGATCGGCGCCGTCTACGACCGCGATGCGGAAGACGCCATCCGCCTGGCCGAAGAACACGCCTGGGTGATGTCGAGCGAGTTGCGCGCCAGCGGCGTGGATTTCAGCTTTGCGCCGGTGGTGGATCTGGCACGCGGCAATGCGGCCATCGGCTTGCGCGCTTTCCATGCCGATCCGGCGGTGGCGGCCGAACTCGGCCAGGCCTATGTGCGCGGCATGCATCTGGGTGGCATGGCGGCGGTGCTCAAACATTTTCCGGGTCACGGCTCGGTGGCGGTGGATACGCACAAGGCGACGGCGGTGGATACGCGCACGCTCGAGGTGATCCGTCGCGACGACCTGCTGCCCTTCGTGGAAGGCATGGCGGCGCACGCCGAAGCGGTGATGGTCGCGCATGTGATCTATCCGGAGGTCGACGCGCAGCCGGCGGGGTTCTCCTCGCGCTGGATCAAGCAGATCCTGCGCAGCGAGCTGGGTTTCAACGGCGCGGTGATCAGCGACGACATCAGCATGGCAGCCGCGGGCGCCGCGGGTGGCGTCACTGGCCGCGTGCATGCGCACCTCGATGCCGGCTGCGATCTCGTGCTCGCCTGTTTCCCCGACGTGGTGGACGAAGCGATTGCCGCCGTGCGCGGCCGACCCGCTGCCGCACCCGAACGCATCGCCGCCTTGCGCGGCGACGTGGCCTCCACCTGGGACGGCCTCAACGACAACCCACAGCGTGAACGTTTCATCGCGCGCATCGCGGCGTTGCACGCCGTGGAAGGACAAGCTCAGGCATGACCACCTCCAACCCTTCGCTGGCCGCGGCACTCGCCGGGGCCGACCTGTTGTTCGATCGCGCGGCGCTGGAGTCGGTGATCGTCGACATGGGTCGCGACATCGATGCGGCGCTCGATGGCGAACGCGCCGTGTTCCTCACCGTGATGAACGGCGCGCTGATCTTTGCGGGCCATCTCGCGCTGGCGATCCGCACGGATGTCGAGTTCGACTACGTGCACGCGACCCGTTATCGCGGCGCCACCTCGGGCAGCGAGTTGCATTGGCTGCGCGAGCCGGCCGTGGATCTCACCGATCGCGTGGTCCTGCTGGTCGACGACATCCTCGACGAAGGCCATACCTTGAAGGCGGTTCGCGACGACTGCCTGCGCCGGGGCGCACGACGCGTGCTGGTGGTGAGCCTGTGCACCAAGCAGCACGATCGCCTGGTCGACGGCATCAAGGCCGACTTCAACGGCGTCGAACTGCCGGATCGTTACGTATTCGGTTTCGGCATGGACTATCACGAGCAGGGCCGCAACCTGCCGGGTATCTACGCGCTCAAGTAAAACGCGCAGGCTGGCCGTAACGACCACGGAGTAGAGGCATGAACGTACTGGGGATTTCCGGCAGCCTGCGGCAGGCGTCGTTCAATACCGCGTTGTTGCACGCGGCGCAGGAGCTCGCGCCGGCCGGGATGAACATCGTCATTCATCGCCTGCACGCGCTGCCGCTGTTCGACCAGGACGTGGAAGAGCAGGGCGACCCCGCCCCGGTGGCCGAGTTCAAGGATGCCATCGAGCGCGCGGACGGCCTGCTGTTCGCCTGTCCGGAATACAACGGCGGCATCACCGGTGTGCTGAAGAATGCAGTCGACTGGGCCTCGCGCCTGGGCAAGACGCGCAAGGTTGCGGCGCTCGCCGGCAAGACCATCTGCATCATCGGGGCGAGCCCTGGCATCACCGGCACGGTACGGGCGCAGGACCAGCTTCGCCTGATTCTCCGCCGCGCGGGTGCGCGCACCGAACCGCAGGGCGACGTGCTGGTGTTCCAGGCGCACACCAAGATCATCGACGGGCGGCTGGCTGATGAGCGCACGCGTGAGGCGCTGGGTCGCCATCTCGCCGGCTTCGGCGAACGGCTGGCGGCGACCTCGAAAGACTTCTGACTTGAATACAGGAACGCATCGTGAGCATCGATCTGGCTGTCATCGGCGGCAGTGGCTTGTACAACTTCCCCGGGTTGGAGAACTCCTCGCGGCATAGCATCGATACGCCGTTCGGCGCCGCCTCGGGCGACGTGGTGACCGGCGACTTCGCCGGCCGCAAGCTGGCCTTCCTGGCGCGCCATGGCGAGAGCCACACGGTGCCGCCGCATCGGGTGAACTACCGCGCCAACCTGTGGGCGTTGCATTCGCTGGGCGCTCGCAAGGTGATCGGCGTCAACGCGGTGGGTGGGATTCGCGCCGACATGGGCCCCCGCGTGATCGTGGTGCCCGATCAGATCATCGACTACACCCATGGCCGCTACACGAGTTTTTGCGACGTGGAAGGTGCCGAGGTGCGCCATATCGATTTCAGCGAACCGTATACCGAGTCGCTGCGGCGCGAGCTGATCGATGCGGCTGCCAAGGCTGACATCGCTGTCATTGACGGCGGTTGCTACGGCGCCACGCAGGGGCCTCGCCTCGAAACCCGGGCGGAGATCGCCCGCATGAAGCGCGACGGGTGCGATCTGGTCGGCATGACGGGCATGCCCGAGGCCGTGCTTGCCCGCGAACTGGAGCTGCCCTATGCCTGTCTGGCGCTGGTGGCGAACTTCGCCGCCGGTTGCGGCGACGAGGCCGAAATCAGCATCGAGGAAATCTTCGCCCACCTGGCGGCAGCCACGGCCGAGGTGCCTCGGATTCTGGGTCATTTGCTTAAAAGCTGAGCAGCCGGTGGGGTTTTGATCGTGTCAAAGCTCCCCCTGTATTGCGCTTTGGCATAAAACATGTTGATACTTCCGTTGTGCCAGGGGCGGCGGACCAAGGGGTCAAGGTGGTTCAGCGCTTACCGTGGTGCATCCAGTCCATGATTCAGAGGTTCACGCAATGCGTTTCGGTACGGTCAAGTGGTTCAACGACGCCAAGGGTTTCGGCTTCATCGCGCCTGAGGACGGTGGGGAGGACGTGTTCGTCCACTTTTCGGCAATCAACTCCAAGGGCTTCCGTAGCCTGCAGGAAGGTCAGCGCGTGAAGTTCGAAGTCACCACGGGCCCGAAGGGCGCCCAGGCTTCGGGCGTCGAAATCGCCGGCTAATGTCGGCGAACCGGCGCCTGCGCCGGTCATCGATGTGAGGAAGCCCCGCGTCGCAAGGCGCGGGGCTTTCTTTTTTTTGTCTTTGGGGTGGAGATGCGATGACGGATCGTAGAGGGTTTCTCAAGGCTTCCGTGCTGGGGGCTTCGGCAGTGGCACTCGCCGGCGGCGCACATGCGTTGACCGGTGCGAGCGGGACGAACAAGGGCAGCACCGGTGCGCGCGTGATCTCGACCTGGGATTTCGGCGTGGCCGCCAACCAGGCCGCATGGGGCGTGCTGTCCAAGGGCGGCAACGCGCTGGATGCGGTCGAGGCGGGCGTGATGATTCCCGAGGCCGACCTCAAGAATCACAGCGTGGGTCGTGCCGGCTACCCGGACCGCGACGGCCATGTGTCGCTGGACGCCAGCATCATGGACGCCGATGGCAGCTGCGGCGCGGTGGCCGCGCTGGAGCACATCGCGCATCCGATCCAGGTGGCGCGCCGCGTGATGGAGCGCACGCCGCACGTCTTGCTGGTGGGCGATGGCGCCCTGCAGTTCGCGCTGGAGCAGGGCTTTCCCCGGGAAGAACTGCTGACGCCCGAATCCGAGGCGGCCTGGAAGGAGTGGCTGAAGACGGCGCACTACCAGCCGTCGGCCAACAGCGAAGTGCGCGACTACGGCAAGACCGGCATGCCGGGCGGCAAGGACAACCACGACACCATCGGCATGCTGGCCATCGATGCCAACGGCCGCCTGGCCGGTGCCTGCACCACCAGCGGCATGGCGTGGAAGATGCGCGGACGCGTGGGCGACAGCCCCATCATCGGTGCCGGCCTGTACGTCGACGGCGATGTCGGTGGGGCGACCTCGACCGGCGTGGGCGAGGAAGTGATCCGCAACGTCGGCAGCTTCCTGGTGGTGGAGTTGATGCGCCATGGCCGCTCGCCGCAGGACGCCTGCCGCGAGGCGGTGATGCGCATCGTCAAGCGTCGGCCTGCGGCGTCTAAGGATCTGCAGGTGGGCTTCCTCGCCATGAACAAGCATGGCGAAGTGGGCGCGTTCGCGATCCAGTCGGGCTTCTCCTATGCGGTCTGCGATGCGACCAAGCAGGACGGCCTGATCCCCTCCAAGAGCGTGTACTGATGGCAAGACGGCTGCTCGAGGTCGCTGCCAATTCGCTGGCATCCGCGCTGGCCGCGCAGGCGGGCGGCGCGGACCGGGTGGAGTTGTGCACCGGCCTGGAGCTGGGCGGGCTCACGCCATCCATGGCGCAGATCGCCCAGGTGCGCGAGCGCCTGAGCATCCCGCTGTACGTGCTGATCCGCCCGCGTGCCGGCGACTTCCTCTACAACGACGACGAACTGGACGTGATGCAGCACGACATCGAGACCTGCCTTTCGCTGGGTTGCGATGGCGTGGTGTTCGGCGTGCTCGATGCGGATGCCCGCGTCGATCTGGCGCGCTGCAAACCGCTGCTTTCGGCGGCGGGCGGCATGGGCGTGACCTTCCATCGCGCGTTCGACATGGCGCGCGATCTGCCTCGGGCGTTGGAAGATGTCGTGGCCCTGGGGGCGGAGCGCGTGCTTACCTCCGGTGGTGCGGTATCTGCGATCGCCGGTGCCGATACGATCCACCAGCTGATCGAGCAGGCCGCTGGCCGCATCGTGGTGATGCCGGGCGCGGGCGTGCGGGCTACGAATATCGCCGGGCTCGCGCAGGCGACCGGCGCCTCGGAGATCCACGCCTCGGCCAAGGGCGTGCTGCCCTCGGGCATGCATTGGAGCAATCCGGTCTTGACCGACATGGCCTCGGGCGAGGTCCGCAGCGACGTGGACGAAGTGCATGCCCTGGTAGCCGCGCTCCACTCGCCAGCCTGATTCGCTGTCATTCAGGCCGATGGCGCCGTAAGCTCGACCCCGCATCCCCCATCTTCGAGAGAGTCCATGGCATGGACGAGCGGAGCGGCAGGCGAGGTGTTCGAGCGGCGCTGACCCTGGCGCTGGGCGTGCGGCCATGAGTGCGCCGCAGGAGACCGCCGCCTCGGCGACGCTCGTCCTGCGCCGCTGGCCTCGTTTGCTGTCCACCGCCGCGGTCATCGTCGCCGCCACCATCTTTGGGCTGAGCTACAGCCTCTCCGCGCCGCTGATCGCCATGAGCCTGGCGGCAAGCGGGCATTCCGGCAGCTACATCGGCCTCAATGCGGCCATGCATGCGCTGGGCGTGTTGTTGATCGCCCCCGTGATGCCGACCCTTGCTGCACGCTTCGGCGCGCGGACGCTGGCGGTGGCGGCCCTGGTGGTCACGGCCGTCGTACTGGCTGCGTTCGCGCGGGTCACCGAGGTGACATGGTGGTTTCCGATGCGCGTGGTGCTGGGCATGGCGGCCGAAGTCTTGTTCGTGATGTCCGAGACCTGGACCAACGTGCTCAGCACGGAGCAGGCGCGCGGTCGCACCATGGCCGTCTATACCGCCGCGTTGTCGCTGGGCATGGTGCTGGGGCCGGCCTTGCTTTCGGTGCTGGGGGTGGATGCGCGAGCCTATCTCGCCGGTGCGGCGATCGCGCTGGCCGCGGTGGCATTCATCCTGCCGCCCTGGGTGGTGGCTCCGCAGCGAAGTGTGCCCGAGCGGGCGCAGCCCCTGCGTTATATACGCCTGGCGCCGATTGCCCTGGCCACCACCGTATTGAACGCGGGCGTGGAGACCGCGGGACTTTCCTTCATCTCGTTGTATGCCACGCAACTGGGCTGGACCGAAGCGCGCGCCATGCAGCTGATCTCCGTGCTGATGCTTGGCGCCATCGTGTTGCAGTTGCCCATTGGCTGGCTGGCGGACAAGGTCGACAAGCGGCGCCTGGTGCTGGCGCTGGCCGCGATTTCGGCGGTGGCGGCGTTGTTCTGGCCGTTCGCGTTGCGCGAAACCTGGCTGGCGTTCGCCGTGGTGTTCGTGTGGGGCGGACTGTTCGTCGGCATCTACACCGTGATGCTGGCGATGGTGGGCAGTCGTTTCCAGGGCAACGATCTGGTCGGCGTCTATGCCGTGATGGGGCTGGCATGGGGCCTGGGCGCGCTGGTGGGGCCGACACTCGCGGGCGTGGCGATGGGCGTGAATGCGCTGTTCGGCTTGCCGGGGATCATTGCGCTGGGCTGCGCTGTATTCGCGGTATTCCTTGCCAGGTCGCGCAGCGAAACCTGAGCAGCGCTGCGTCCGCAGGTGGTTCGAACGATGGAGTCGTCACATGGTGCAGTTGGGCTTGCTTCTGTTGGGTAGCGATTTCATCCGGCGGCGCTGGCTGATCCTGGCCATTGGCGGCATTGCCTGGGCGGCGTTGGGCGTGGCGATCTTCATCGACGCGCTGGACAACGTGCTGTATTTCCCGGTGCATGTGTTCGGCTATCTGCTGGTGGTCGAGGCGGTGGTCACGCTGGCGGTGTCGTCGCCCAGGCCCGGCACCTCGGCGGCGTTGCGCAAGGCGCGTGGGGTGGTGTTCCTGATCCTGGGCTTGTTGATCGTCGACCCGCATCATGCGGCGAGCGTGATCCTGGCGATGGCGTTTGGCCTCGCGTTTCTGGTCGACGGCATCTTTCGCATCGCGGCGGCGCTGGTGGTGCGCTTTCGCGGTTGGCGACTGTCGTTACTCACCGGTCTGCTCGAGGTGGGCTTTGCCGTTTTCATGGTCGAGCCGTATCCCACCTTCTACGCGGGCACGGTGCCGTATTGCATCGGCATGGGCCTGTTCCTCTCCGGTTGCGGCATGTTCCGGCAGGCCTGGCGACTGAAGAAACTGCCCGATCACGCTGTGCTTTCCTGGCTATTGATGCGCGACGTATCGGTCGCCGACGCAGGCTTCACGCCCGAACCGTTGGACGATGTCGCGGGCGATCTGGTGGTTTACGTATGGACGCCCACTGGCTCCGTCGAAGACGCCGTGCCCCAGCCGCTGGTGGATCGCTATATCGCGGCAGTGGATGCGAAGGGCGTGATCTCTACGGGGCACGCGGCGTTGGGATGTCCGCCTGGGGTGTATGTCAGTCATTATCCGGCGGTCGAAATCGATCGCTCCAGCGGAGACTTCACCCGCATGCTGCGCGCCACGGCCATCAACGACGTGCCCGGAAAATTCCAGCCCAGTTACGCGGAGGAATCGGCAGGTTGGTGCGAATCGAACGCCGAAGTGCGTTTCGACCGCTACGATCGCCAGCGCCTGCTGGCGTTTTGGAAGCGCTACCGCGAAGACACCACCTACAACCTCACCAATCGCAATTGCAGCAGCACCGTGGCGCATTGCCTGGAGGCTGCATTGGAAGGGTCGTCGGCAAAACGCGGCTTCCTGCGCACCATGGTCAATCCGGAACTATGGGTGGCCGCGCAATTGCGCAAACGCGCCGAGGCGATGGCGTGGACGCCCGGATTTGTGCTCGATTACGCGCGCGCCCTCAAGGCTGCCATCCATCCCACGCCGCTGGGCTGGTACACGCTGGTCGCCTCGATCAAGCGCTTCTGGCGCTACGCGCGGATGATCCGTCGAGGCGAGCCGATGAGTGACTCGTCGTTGGGAGACAAGGCGAACCCCCGCGCTGCGCGCAAGCGTTCGATTGAGTGAAACGAGGGACCGTGCATCGGAAGAGCGCACCACGGATTGCTCCGATGGTATGACTCATGCTCTTATGCCGCGAGCCTTCACACCACAGGATGTGATTCCATGTCGCTTGCCCGCTTGTTCTTCCCCGCAATTTTTTGCGTGAGCGCAGCTGGTTTGTCTGTTTCCGAGTCCGCGCATGCAGGCGAAGTGGCTGCACCGCAGGCCTGCGCCAAGACGAGTGCGGTGCGCGATATCAAGGATGCGGCGAAGCGCATCGAGTGTTTGGGTGCCTCGCGACGACTTTGGATCGTTGGCGAGATACACGGCACGCGCGAGACTCCACAGCTGGTGGAGGCGCTGGTCGATCAACAATCCGCAAAAGGGAACGTAACGCTGGCGTTGGAAATTCCAACGTTCGAACAGCCTGCACTCGATGCCTACCTGGCCTCCGCCGGTTCCGCGGCAGACAGAAATAAATGGCTCGAGACGACCTTTTGGAGCCGTATGCATGATGGTCGGAGCAGCCAGGCCATGCTGCAGCTTGTCGATCGCGTCAAAGGCTGGCGCGGCCAGGGGCGTCATATCGAGATCGTTGCAGCAGGAGAGCCGGATTACGATGCGGCGGCGGTCGAAAAAGCCGGCGGCGTGGCGCCGTACAAAGACAGCGGCATGGCATCGGAGATCAGGCAAGCCCTCGACCGGGGCGCGCCCGTCATTGCGCTGATGGGGAATTTCCACGCCGACTATAAGGACTTGAGCCCACTACCTCGTCCAACGGATACAGGACCGTCCGTGGTCGAGCGGCTGTCCGCGGCGTCACCGCTGCTCATCTGGGTCACTGCGGCTCAAGGGCAAGCCTGGGATTGCCAAGGAAATAACGACTGCGGCGCGAAGGGCTTCCGTGATGGCGGCGCCGCTATCGCACACCCCGAGGTGGACACCGCGTCGCAGTCATCGGCGCAAGTGGCGGTCGTCAAGTTGAGACTTCCCGCATTTACTCCGTCCGAGCCTGCGGTGAAGGCGGCAGAGTCGAACTGACCGGCTCAGGCCGTGAACTGCAACCTCGCCAGCTCCGCGTAGAGACCACCTTCGGCCAGCAGGCTTTGGTGCGTGCCCTGGGCCACGATGCGGCCGCCGTCCATCACCACGATGCGATCGGCGCGCTGCACGGTGGCCAGTCGGTGTGCAATGACAAGCGTAGTGCGCCCTTTTTCGAGACGCTCCAGCGCCTGCTGGATGGCGGCTTCGGACTGGGCGTCGAGCGCCGAGGTGGCTTCGTCCAGCAGCAGTAGCGGCGCATCGCGCAGAATGGCGCGGGCGATGGCGATGCGCTGGCGCTGGCCGCCGGACAGACGCACGCCGCGCTCGCCGAGTTCCTCGCCGTAGCCTTTGCTCATCGCCATGATGAAGTCGTTCGCTTCGGCGGCGCGGGCGGCATCGCGCACTTCCTCCTCGTCGGCATCCTGGCGGCCGAAGCGGATGTTGTCGGCCGCGCTGCCGCCGAAGATCACCGTTTCCTGCGGTACCAGCGCGATGGCGCCGCGCAACTCGGGCAGGGCGAGTGCGCGCAGGTCGATGCCGTCGAGCGTGATGCGTCCCGTCTGCGGATCGTAGAAGCGCAGCAGCAAGGCGAACACGGTGCTCTTGCCCGCGCCCGAGGGCCCGACCAGCGCCACGGTTTCGCCGGGGCGAATGCTCAGGTCGAAGTCGTGCAGCGCGGGCGCGTCGGGTCGGGACGGGTAATGGAACTGGATGTGTTCGAAGCGCAACGCGCCTTCCATCGGGCGGGGCAGGTGCGTGGGCTGCGCCGGGCTGGTGATCTCGGCGCGCTCCTCGAACAGTTCGCCGATGCGCTCCATGGCGCCGGCCGCACGCAGCACGTCGCCCCATACTTCGGAAAGGCCGGCGAGCGAGCCGGCTGCCAGGAAAGCGTAGATCACGAACTGGGTGAGTACGCCGACGTCGAGCGTGCCGGCCAGCACATCGCGTGCGCCCGCCCACAGCACCAGCGCAATGGCGCCGAAGAACAGCACGATCACGGTGGCGGTGAGGATCGAGCGCATGCCGATGCGGCTGCGTGCGGTGGCCAGTGCGCGTGCGATGGCGCCGCCGTAACGCGCGCTTTCGATGTCTTCGCGCGCATAGGCCTTCACTGCCGGCGCGGCGTTGAGCGTTTCGTTGGCGATGGCGGCGGCATCGGCGAGACGATCCTGGCTGGCGCGCGAAAGCTTCTGCACGCGGCGGCCGAACACCAGGATCGGCAGCATCACCGCGGGAATCACCAAGGCGGTCAGGCCGGCCAGGCGCGGACTGGTGAACACCATCATGGCGGTGGCGCCCAGCAGCATCACGGCACTGCGCAGTGCCACCGAAATGCCCGAACCGATCAAGGCCTGGATCACTTCGGTATCGGTACCCAGGCGTGAAATGAGTTCGCCCACGCGGCTGCGTTCGAAGAAGCCCACGTCGAGCCGGATCACATGCGCATAAAGATCCGAGCGCAGCGAAGCCAGCGAGCGCTCGCCCAGCAGCGCGATGCAGTAGTAGCGGGCGGCAGTGGCGAAGGCCAGCACCAGGGCCACGCCGAACAGGCCCAGGAAGGTGGCGTTGATGGTGGCCAGGCTGGAATTGCCAAAGCCCTGGTCGATCATGTGGCGTACGGCAATGGGCAGCACCAGGGTGGCGCTCGAGGAGATCGCCAGGAAGACCAGCCAGCCGACGGCGAGTTTGCGATGCGGTCGCACGAAAGGCCACAGCCGCAGCAGGCTGCCAAGGCGGCGCGAGGGGCGCTGGGTGTCGGCGGTATCGCTCATGGGTTCTCGTCGTCGGCATCCGCGCCGGTTGGCGCATGGGGTCTAAGGTGGGGCGGTTCGTGCCCGATTCAATCGAGGCGGCGTGCGCTGTAGCGACCGCGGCTGATATCGGTGATGCGAGCCTGCGCCTCTTCCACGCGCAGGGCGGGCAATTGGATGTCCAGCTCGACGCCATCGGCGCCAAACGTCTCCTGCATCAGCTCGGCGTCGAATTCGCGCAGCCTCGCCTTGAGCAGCGCCAGTTCCGCGAAATCGCAGTGCACTCCCAGGCGGGCCATGGCCACGATGGGAAGCCGCTCGGCACGGCGCAGGCATTCCGCCGCGGTGCCGCCGTAGGCGCGCACCAATCCGCCCGCGCCCAGCTTGATGCCGCCGTACCAGCGTGTCACCACCACCACGGCGCGATCGATGGCCTGGCCTTCGATGGCCTGCAGGATGGGACGCCCCGCGGTGCCGCCGGGCTCGCCGTCGTCGTTGAAGCGGTAGTCCTGGCCGATGCGATAGGCCCAGCAATTGTGCGTGGCCGCCGGGTCGCCCACCTGGCGCACGAAGGCCAGCGCTTGCCCGGCGGTCTGTACCGGTGCGGCCTGGGCGAGGAAGCGGCTTTTCTTGATGTCCTCGCTGTGCTGGCAGGCGCCGGCGAGGGTGTGCAGCGTGTCACTCATGATCGGGCAGCTGCGCTCGCAGGTCGTCGGGCAACGCCACGTCCGGGTGCGCCTGCTGGAATGCGCGCAGTCGCTGCCGTGCTTCGTCGTGGCGCTGCAGCGCGAAGAGCAGGCGGATTTTCGCGAGTTCTTGCGCAGGCGTGTCCGACGGATGGGCGGCGGTGTCGCCCAGCGCAGGCATGGGCGCGGGCACCGCCATGGTTTTCATGGCCGCCATCGGGCGCTGCTCCAGGTTGCCGGCGATGGTCGCAGGCGGCGCGGCGGGTGCGCGAGCGTAAGCCGCTTCGGTGCTTTCTGCGATGGGAGCGGGCGGCGCAGGCGGCGCCGGGGCCGCCGCTGACATGTCTGCCGCGCGGTTCTCCTGCAGGGCGACCATCGGCGCGGGTTCCGTCGCGGCAGCTGGCGGCTGTTCGGTTGCCACGGTAGGGGCCACCAGTTTCGGCTTCATGGCGGAGCGAATGCTTTCCTGCTTCGGTCGAACCGTCGCCGTCATGCGCGCCGCGGGTGCAGCGGTAACGGGGGCGGCGACCGGGCTGTCGGCTACGACGGTGCTTGGTGCCGACGCCGGCGCGGCCGGTTCGTTCGACGGGGCACGGCTCATCACCACGGCCCCCGGTGAGGGTATCTGCGGCACGCTCGAAGGCTGCTGCATCATCCGCCAGCCCAGTCCGGCCGCGACCACGATCACGGCGCAGCTCGCCACGGCCACCGGCCAGCGCATGATCTTCCGCTGGCGTTGCGCACGCACGGCATCGGCCGCCGTGCGCTTGATGGCGGCGTCCAGTGCGGGCGACGGCTCCTTGCGCGGCAGGCTGCGATAGAGCGCCTTGAGCTCGTCGTCGCCGGGCAGGTCGTCGTGGTCGGAGTCGTGCGTATTCATTCGGCCAACTGTTCGCGCAAGCGGTTCATGGCATAGCGCAGTCGCGATTTTGCGGTTTCGCGTCCTACGCCTGTGACTTCGGCGATTTCCTCCACGCTCAGGTCGTTCTCCAGCCGCAGCAGCACGGCGGTGCGTTGCTCGTCCGGCAATTGCTCGATGGCCAGCTGCAGGCGGCGTCGGCGTTCGAACTCGGACAACACGTGCTCGGGCTGTTCGTGCTCCGGCGAGGCCGTCAGTTCGAACGCGCGCTCCGCTTCCTCGCCGGTAGCCATCGGACGTTTGCGCCGGTAGCTGTCGATCAGCAGGTTATGCGCGATCTGCAGTAGCCAGGTAGTGAATTTGGCCTGCGGCGCATAACGGGCACGGGAGGCAATGACGCGGCTCCAGGTTTCCTGGAACAGTTCCTCGGCCACTTGCGGGTCGCGCGCGGCGCGCAGCAGGAAGCGATACAGCACGCCGCGGTGGCGCGCATAGAGGGCGTCGAACGCCGCCGCCTCGCCTCGTGCATAGGCAAGCATCAGCGTCGCATCATCGTCCACAAGGGCGTCCATGGGCGGCGAGGTTAAGGCAAACCGGCGTTGCGGGTAAGCGTGTGCGTCAGGGTGGGACGTCCATGGCGGCGTCCGGTTCAGGCTGAGAGGCGGCATACCGGTGTAACGCGTGGCGCCGGCATTCGGGGTTGCCGGTGGGCGGCATGCTTCAGGGAATCACATCGCCGGGCACGGGATGCCTGAAATCCTCCGGCGTGAGCTTCTGCGTGAGGCGGAACACGCCCTCGTGCACATGGCGCGGCAGCACCACGTCGAGCACGGTGGTCTGGTGCGGGGCGACGATCAGGAACAGATCGTCCCTGGCTGCCGTGGTGGCGATGGCGTGATGCACCAGGCCCACCAGGTCGTTGGGTTCGATGCTGGCGCTGTAGGGACGATGGCCGTCCATGGCGGCGCGTAGCGTGCGGCGACTGTTGTCCGGGTCGGCCACGCGCGGCGTGCCGGCCAGCAGCGCATGGTTGAGGAAGAACGTGATCACGTTGCCCTGATGGCTGTTCGCCTGCCGGTCGAGCATGAAGCCCTGCGGCATCCAGTCGGGATTGGGCGGCGTGCCCGCCTTGAGCAGCATGCGCGCACCGAGCAGCGGTTCGCCGCCTTCGTCGGTGAGGCGAACCACCAGCATGCTGCGCGGATCGTGGATATGCACACGGTCGGGGAACGGGCCGACCGTTTCCATTTCCACGCGGTCGGCGTCGCGTTGCGCGTTCTCCGCGTCGAACGCATCGCACAGTTGGTGATAGCTGGCGACATCGCGCACGTGCAGGCAGCGCAGCAGGGCGTCCACCGTGGCGGGCGGTGCCGAGGCCATCACACCCTGCTCGTCACCGGAGTGCGAGGCGCCCGGAATCAGCTTGAATGCCGTGCGCGGCGCGGTGACCACATTGAGCGACAGGGTGTCGCCGGCGCTGCCGCTTTCGCCGGCGAGCACGGCATGGCGTGCGTTGAGATTGGCGGCGGCGATGCGCACCACGCCATCGGAGCCGTCCTCGCCGGTGTAGCTGTTGATGTGGTCGTAGAGCGATCGATCGGGACGGTCGCCGGTCAGCACGAACAGGAACTGGCCTTGCCCGGCGGGGTCGCTGCCGTGGATATGGTCGAGATTGAGCGACAGCGATTCGCTGCTGCCCAGTTCCAGCCAGTCGAGAATGCGCTGTCCCGGTTCCACGCCGCCGGCCCACGCTTTCAGCCGCCCCAGCACGCTCTTGCCGAGCTGGGCCAGCGCGGAGCCGAAATTCGCCGGCGCCAGCATCATCAGGTGGGTCAGGCGGATGGTGCTGAACGCGCGTGGCCGTTCGCGCTGGGCGCGCAGCCATTCGCGTACCACCGGACCACCGGTGGAGTGGGTGATGCAGGCGAAGCTCGCATCCTGCAGATGCAGGTCGCGCAGCGCATGATCGAACGCGCGCACCACGTCGGGCATGGTCACCACGTCGTCGAAGCTCACGTACTCGGACAGCCAGATATCGGCCACCGCGAGCGCAATGCCTGCCGCCGCTGCCTGCGCCTGCAGGCGCTGTGGCAGGAGGCCATAGGTGGAGGTGTTGGTCACGCTCCAGCCGTGCACGAAAACGAGTGTGGTCATGGTCCGCTCCCCGCGGTGCGCCTTTGTTCGCTCGCTAACCGTTTAAATGTCCATCAGATGACAGAGCGACGGGTTGTGCGCTATCGCCGCGAAGCATCGTAAGGCCCTAAGATGCCATGCCTTTCCATGGAGCGGGGAAACCGCATGCTGGCCGTCCTGTTCGTGCTGCTGTTGTTGATCGTGTGGTTCTATCGCCGGCGCTGGCGCAAGACGGCACATACGCTGTTGATCGTGGGCCTGCTGGTGTTTTTCGGCATCGGTTGCGGTGCGCTGCCACGCCTGCTGTCGGACAACCTGCAATCGGGTTACCAGGTGGACCCGGCCATCAGCTGGGCGCCGCGCAATGCCATCGTGGTGCTGGGCGCGGGTACCGCGGTGGAGGAAGGGCATGCCCTGCAACCGTCGTACTTCGTCAATGGACGCATCCTGCGCGCTGCCCAGCTTTACCACGCATGCAAGTCGGCCGGGAAGGAATGCCGTCTGGTGGTCAGCGGAGGCGATTCGCAGAGTCATGGCGAGGCGGAGGCCACGGTCTATGGCCGTGCGTTCGCCGCGCTGGGCATTCCCGCCGCGGACCTGTCGATCGAATCGCGCAGCATGAGCACTTGGCAGAACGCCCAGTTCAGCCGTCCGATCCTTGCCGAGTACGCGCCGCAGCACATCGTGCTGGTGACCTCGGGCATCCACCTGCGCCGCTCGCTGCAGTATTTCGCGCACTTCGGCATCGTGCCGCAGCCGGTGGCCGGCGACTGGGTCAATGCACGCAGGGAAGTGGCGCCCGATACCTGGAACTTCATGCTGATGGATGCCTCGCTGCACGAGTACCTCGGCATCCTGCGTTACCGGGTCTACAACCTGCTGGGCTGGAACGCGCCAAAGGCTCCGCCGCTAGCAGCCTGAGGCACCGATTCGCCGTTCATTTTCCAGCCAGCTACGGAGCGCATATCCGCGTAACCTTGTGCGGCTAACCCTACACCGGTCGCTCCGATGCCCTCCGAATTATCTACCGATCCGCACTCGCGTGCGGCGCTTCCGCTTGCCCCATCGTTGGACCCCACGCTGGCCGCGGCGCATATGCCGCGTCATTTCCGGCCGCTGGAGCGGCGGGTGCTGTGGATCTGTCTGCTGGCCATGCTGCTCGGTTCGGCGGTGGCGCTGGTGGCGCGATTGCTGACGGCGCTGATTGGCCTGGTCACCAACCTCGCGTTTTACGGCCGCATCAGCACTGAATTCAGCAGTCCGGCGGGCAACCATCTCGGCCTGTGGGTGATCGCGGTGCCGGTGATCGGCGGCCTGATCGTCGGTGCCATGGCACGTTGGGGTTCGCGCGCGATCCGCGGTCACGGCATTCCCGAGGCGATGGAACAGGTGCTGCTCAACGAGAGCCGCATACCGCCGCGCATCACCTGGTTGAAGCCGGTGTCGTCGGCGATCGCCATCGGCACCGGCGGTCCGTTTGGCGCGGAGGGTCCGATCATTGCGACGGGCGGTGCGCTGGGTTCGTTGATCGGCCAGCTGTTGCGCGTCACCGCGGACGAGCGCAAGACGCTGCTGGCTGCCGGTGCCGCGGCAGGCATGGCCGCGGTGTTTTCCGCACCGATCTCTTCGGTGTTGCTGGCGATCGAACTGCTGTTGTTCGAACGCCGCGCGCGTTCGCTGATTCCGGTGGCGTTGGCCGCCGTGATGGGGACGGCCGTTCGTTATCTGCTGGAAGGCAACGAGCCGATGTTCGCGATGCCGGCGATCGCCACGCCTGCACTCAGCGCGGTAGTGGCCTATATCGTGATGGGCATCGCCACCGGCGTTGTCAGCGTGGGCATCACCAAGCTCACCTATGCGATCGAGGACGGCTTCGAGAAGCTGCCGATTCACTGGATGTGGTGGCCGGCCATCGGCGGCGTGGTGGTGGGTGTGGTGGGTTACTTCATGCCGGCCACGCTGGGCGTGGGCTACACCAATATCGCCTCGTTGCTGGCCGGGCAGATCGGTTTCGCCGGCATGCTCGCGCTTTGTTTGATGAAACTGCTGTCCTGGTCGGTGGCCTTGGGCAGCGGGACGTCCGGCGGCACGCTGGCGCCGTTGTTCACCATCGGCAGCGCGATGGGCGGTGTGTTCGGGCTGTTGTGCGTGAGCTGGTTGCCGTGGCTGCAGGTGGACCCGCGCGTCGCCGCGCTGGTCTGCATGGCGGCGATCTTTGCGGGCGCGTCGCGCGCATTCCTCACGTCGGTGGTCTTCGCCTTCGAGACCACCCAGCAACCGCATGGCCTGTTGCCGCTCCTTGGTGCCTGTGCCGCGGCCTATCTGGTCTCGGGCCTGATGATGCGCAACACCATCATGACCGAGAAGATCGTTCGCCGCGGCGTGCGTGTGCCGGCCGAGTACACCGCCGATTACCTCGAGCGCATTGCCGTGGGCGAGGCATGCAGCCGCGATGTGGTGAGCCTGCGCGGGAACGAGACGCTGGCCGATGTGCAGGCGTGGCTGTCGACCGAACATGCGCCGGCCAAGCACCAGGGCTTTCCGGTGGTGGATGAGCAAGGCCAGCTGCTCGGCGTGGTGACGCGCCGCGATCTGCTACGCGCCGGTTCGCCGCCGGATGCGCAAGTGCGTTCGCTGCTGCGCCGTCCGCCCCTCGTGGTGCGAGAAGATCACACGCTGCGCGAAGCGGCCGATCACATGGTGGAAGCCGATGTCGGTCGACTGGTGGTGATGGCGCGCAACGGACGCCAGATGGTCGGCATCGTCACCCGCGGCGACCTGCTCAAGGCGCATGCGCAGCGTTTGCGTGAGTCGCGCGAATCGAGCCGTCACCTCGGCGGCAAAACAAAACCGGCCGTGTAAGGGCCGGTTTTGTGGAGCATCGGGGCCGCTTATGCGGCCCGGGTCAGTTCATCAAGCCGACTTCAGCGAAGCCATGTCGATCACGAAGCGATAGCGCACGTCGCTGGTGATCACGCGCTCGTAGGCGGCATTGATGTTCTTCATGTCGATCACTTCGATGTCGCTGACGATGTTGTGCTCGGCGCAGAAGTCCAACATTTCCTGCGTTTCGGCGATGCCGCCGATGGCCGAACCCGAGATCGAGCGGCGGCCCAGCAACACCTGCGCAGCGTTCACCGGCGGATCGAGCGGCTGCAGCTGGCCGACCAGGCAGATCACGCCATTGACGGCGAGCGTGGCCAGGTACGGATTGAGGTCGTGCGGGTTCGGCACCGTGTCGAGAATGAACTCAAACTGGCGCGACACCGCCGCCATCTGCTTCTCGTCGGTGGACAGCACCACATGGTCAGCACCCAGGCGGCGTGCTTCCTGTTCCTTGCCCGGCGAACGGGTAAACAGGGTGACGTCGGCGCCCATCGCCTTGGCGAACTTCAGGCCCATGTGGCCGAGGCCGCCCAGGCCGATCACGGCGATCTTGCTGCCCTTGCCGATGTTCCAGTGGCGCAGCGGCGACCAGGTGGTGATGCCGGCGCACAGCAGCGGCGCGGCAGCCTTCAGGTCGAGCTTGTCGGAGATCGACACCACAAACTTGTCCGACACCACGATGCGCTCGGAGTAGCCGCCGAAGGTGGGCATCTTGTCGTGGCGGTCGATGCCGTTATAGGTCCAGGTGGCGCCTTCCACGCAGTACTGCTCGAGACCGGCGTTGCACGAAGCGCAGTGCTGGCAGGAGTCGACCATGCAGCCCACGCCCACGGTGTCGCCCACCTTGAACTTGCTGACCTCGGGACCGACCGCGCTGACGCGGCCCACGATCTCGTGGCCCGGCACCATCGGATAGAGGCTGCCGCCCCATTCGTCGCGCGCCTGGTGGATGTCCGAGTGGCAGACGCCGCAATAGAGAATGTCGATCACCACGTCGTTCGCGCGCGCATCGCGTCGTTCGAACTGGTGCGCGGCCAACGGTGTGGTGGCGGACTGGGCGGCATAGCCGCGGATGGACATCGTCATGGCATGACTCCTGTGGGGAGGGAACAGCGAGGTGGCGAAGTATGGGCGCCCGGCGCCGGTGCCGGGTAGCCGATTCCTGCGAGATGATTGCCTGATCCTGCAATGTGGCCGGTGAAGGACTCGCCACGGGGCAGAGGAACAGGCAAGCTCTCTCTGTAGAAATTGGCCCTAAGTCCATGAATGAAAAACTTTCCCCGTCCCAGGGTCCAGCGCGACTTTCGCAAGATCGCGAGGAATTGACAGCGCGCGTTGAACGATTGGCGTCATCGCAGGGTTTGCATGCCACGGCGTGGTCGTCGCTCACCTTGTTCCGTGCCGACTCCGTGGGCGCCCCGACCTGCGCCATGTACGGCCCCGGCCTGGGGCTGGCCCTGCAGGGCGCCAAGCAGATTCTGCTCGGCCAGCAGTCCTTCCTGCATGAGCCGGCCTCCTACATGGTCAATGCGGTGGACGTGCCGGTGTCCTCCCAGGTGGTGCGGGCCTCGGCCGAGGCGCCTTGTCTGTGCCTGACCTTCCGCCTGGACCTGCAATGCATCCGTGAACTGTTGCCAGGGGTGCAGTTGCGTCGCAGCGCTGCCGTGTCGGCGTCGGGTCTGTCGATCAGTCCGCTCGACGGGAGCCTGCTCGATCCGCTGCTGAGGTTGGTGCGCCTGCTCGATGCGCCGCGCGACCTGGAGGTGTTGGGCCCACTGCTCGAACGGGAACTGCTGTACCGGTTGTTGACGGGCGAGCAGGGCGCCTTGCTGGCGCAGATCGCCACGTCCGGCAGCCAGGGCCATCAGGTATCGCGCGCGATCGACTGGTTGCGCCAGCACTACGATGAGCCGCTGCGCATCGACGAGCTGGCGGCACGCGTCAACATGAGTGCGTCGTCGCTGCATCATCATTTTCGCGCGATTACGGCGATGAGTCCGTTGCAGTACCAGAAGCAGTTGCGTCTGTACGAGGCGCGGCGCTTGCTGTTGGCCGACCAGTGCGATGTGGCGACGGCGGCGCATCGCGTGGGGTACGAGAGTCCTTCGCAATTCAGTCGCGAGTACAGCCGGGCGTTTGGGGCGCCGCCATTGCGCGATGTGGCGAGGTTGCGGTTGGCGGATGCTGGCTCTGCGGCTTAGAGGTGATGTGCATCGTGGATCGAGCGGGCATTGACGCGCATCCGCCACGGTGCCGCGCCGTTCGCTGCGCAACGGGTCCAATCGCAGAGGACTTAAAGCGTGGCCTCGCTTCGCACTGGCTTTGGCACACCACTGCATCCGGTGCGGCGATTGTCTGTAGGAGCGCGCCCTGTGCGCGACCGCAGCGCTGGGATGTATCGCTTCGTCGGCTTGTCGCGCACAGGGTGCGCTCCCACAGTAGAGCTTCACTCCACTTTGCCTCTTCCCTCCGGGGTGAGGGGGCGGGTGCTTGCGGGAACGTGTGTGCTTTTCTGTGGGAGCGCACTTGTGCGCGACAGCCACGCCGGGATGTATCGCTCCGTCGGCTTGTCGCGCAGAAGTGCGCTCCCACAGATTCACGGCCAAGCATAGTGTCAAGCGGCGATTTGAGATTTGCGCGGCTGGTCTTGTCAGAACGACTCCCAACGCTTTCTTTCTCTCTTGAGGTGCATTGTGGATATGCAGAGCATGCGCCGCGCGCAGTGACATCTGCGGGAAACGTTTCGGCCAGGGAATGCCATGAATCTTGCTTTGTTCGATTTCGACGGCACCATCACCACGCGGGAGATGTTTCGTCCCTTTATCGAGTTTGCCGTGTCGGCGCGTCGTCGCAGGTTGGGTGGGGCCGTGCTCGCGCCCATGGTGGCCGGTTACAAGCTGGGCTGGGTGTCGCCCAACCTGATGCGCGGAAGCGCGGTCCATGTTGGTTTTCGTGGCGTGCCTGAGGCGGAGGCGTTTGCGCGGGGCGCGGACTTTGCGCGCGAGGTGCTACCCGGAGTGCTGCGCGATAAGGCGCTCGAGCGCATTGCCTGGCACAAGGCCCAGGGCGACCGGGTCGCGGTGGTCTCCGGCGGGTTGGACGTCTATCTGTCCCACTGGTGCCGCACGCACGAGCTGGAGTTGCTCTGTTCGCGGCTGGAATCGCGTGATGGCCGCCTCACCGGTCGTTACCGCGGCGAGCAATGCGTGAATGCCGAAAAGGCGCGCCGCGTGCGTGCAGCCTATGAGCTGGCGGATTATCCGGTGGTCTATGCGTACGGCGACACGCCGGAGGATCGCGAGCTGCTCGGCGTGGCTCATCGCCGCTACTTTCAATGGCAGGAAGTGAGCTGATCGACGGCTGACTCGAGTCCTTCACGTGGCGTGAATGGGACGGGTCATGAAATGCCAGGAGAGGTCCGAACACGGTGTGGGAGGCGCTCATGAAAAGGCAATGGACCGGCATCATGGCTGTCGTTGTTGTTCCGCTTCCAGTCGGTGCAGCCCAGGCCGCAACCATGGAGGACAAGGCCTCGCAGGAGGTGCTGGCCGCCATGGAACGAACGTCCACCTGGGGACACCCTGACCAGTACGGCGAATTCGTGGGGATGCAGGCCTATGCGGGCAAGGACTACGCCAGGGCGATGAAGTATTTCGAGATGGGCGCCCGCTATGCGGACAAGCTGTCCCAGCTCTGCATCGGGCTGATGTACCTGCAGGGCGAGGGTGTCGCCAGGGATCCTGTCACCGCGTACGCGTGGCTGGCGCTGGCCGCGGAACGGAAATTCCCGCGCTACCTGGCCACGCGCGAAGATGTGTGGAAACAACTGGACGACAGCCAGCGTCAACGGGCAAGCGTGCTGCTCGATCGACTGTTGGGCGAGTACGGCGATGCGGTGGCAAAGCCGCGCATGGAGCGAGCGCTGCGCGAGGCCAGGACCGGGATGACCGGATCGCTGGTCGGTTACGGCGCGCCCGAGGTCAGCTCGCTGACGATGGCTCAGTTTGCCGCGGCGAACGCTTCTCTTGGGCGATTGGGCGGCGCGCTGCCGACGTGCGGCTCTCGATCCATCGACGGCGCGCCCATAACGGGATGCGGGAATATCTACGTGGCCTGGCGCTGGGACCCCAGGCAGTACTTTCGCATTCGCGATGCGGTCTGGTACGGCACGGTTACCGTGGGCGCGCTCGAACAGAATCGGGACGCGACCCACTGATGCCGCAGGCACAAAGGCTGGTGCATCCCTCCTGATGTTGGGTCTTCGACGACAAGCTGGGCGCGGGCCCGGCGATGCCGTGCCCCAAAGGTCATTCTTGCGGCGAACATGGCCAGCGGGCGACAGTAGGGCGTTCGTCCGGGCACATGTTTGTCGCAGAGCCAAGGGGAGGCACATGCAGACAAGTCGAGGGGTAGTGCTGGCCAAGGCAGTGGCGGTAGTCGCGGTGTTGTTTGCCGCGCTCTCGGTACGCGACCTGGCCGCGATGGCAGGCGTGAAGATTCCGGGCCTGCCGATGTCGTCGTATGGCGGATCGAGCATGGACAATCTGCTCGCCGTGCTGCTGGTGCTGATCGCTTTGTTGCTCTTGAGGCCACGCCATGCAGGCCTTTCGGTCGCGCGCCTGTTCGGCTTGGGCGCCACGGGCTGGAAAGAGCCCTTGTGGGTGTTGCTGGCCACGCTGCCATTCTGGGCAGGGTGCGCGGTGACGGGCAAATTGCAGTCGAGCATCGATTGGCGAGGCATGCTGTTCACGGCGTTGCTGTTCCCGCTGGCCGAAGAACTGGTGTTCCGCGGTTTCGGTTTCATCTTTACCCGTCGCGCGCTGCGCTGGCCCTTGCTGCCGGCCGTGCTGGTGCAGGCGCTGGTGTTCGGCTGGGTGCACTGGGCGGGCATGGAGGACAGCGAGCTGGCGATGCAGGTGTTCGCCATCACTTTCCTGGGTGGCATCGTGTTCGCGGTCGTCGATGCGATGGATGGTTACACCTTGTGGTGCGGCCTGATCCTGCATGTCTCGCTCAATGCGGCGTGGGATGTGTTCGACGTGGCGCCTTCGGCGGCCACGGGTTGGCTGGGCAATGGGTTGCGCGTGCTGAGTGCGGCGCTGGCGATCGGTGGCGTGTGGCTGTTGCGTCGGCGGTCGCGTCGTGCGTCCATGCAGGGATTGAATGGCAAAGTGGCGCCGGTGCGTCCGTTGAGCTGAGCGCCGGGGATTTCAACGCAGTCCGGGGAGATGCCGTTCATGACCACGCTCAAGCGTGACGCCCGTATCGTCGGGTTGATCTACCTGGCACTGATCGTGTCGGCACCGTTCCGCCTGATCTACATTCCAGGCGCATTGTTCGTGCATGGCGATTCGGCAACGACCGCCCACAACATCGCCAGTCACGAACTGATGTTCCGGTTGGGCATCTTCGGCGATCTGGTCACCGGCGTGGTCAGCCTGTTGCTGACTTTCTCGCTGTATCACCTGTTCAAGGACGTCGACAAGAAGCTCGCCGCGCTGATGTTCGTGTTCGGCTTCATGGATACGCCGCTGTACTTCTTCAACACGATCAACGACGTGGGTGCTCTGCTCGCGGTCAATGGCGCCGACTTCCTGGCCTCCTTCAGCCAGGCGCAGCGCGAAGGGCTGATGACGTTGTTCCTGCGCATGCATGGCGAGGCGATCTCGTGCGCGGAAATGTTCTGGGGCCAGTGGTTGTTTCCGCTGGCGTGGCTGGTGATCAAATCGCGCTTCGTGCCGCGCCTGCTGGGGTATTGGTTGATCCTCAACGGCCTGGCCTATCTGGCGCTGTGCGTGTCCGGCGTGGTGTTTCCGGCCGTCGAGGACACCGTCAGCCAGTTCGCCTTCCCGCTGCAGCTGGCCGAGGTGGCGTTCGCGCTGTGGCTGGTGATCATGGGTGCCAAGCCCCGTGCCGACGGCTTGGCCATGCCAGCGCGAAGCTAGGTCGGCCGTCTCGTCGTAGCGATCGCAAAGTTTTGCCCCTGCCTTACGGCACTGGTCACGCACCGGTCGATTGCCGCATCAATGGGGTTTCGCCCGTGCGTTGCGGCGGGCGGTCCCCGTGGATCTTTGCGTGAGAATATCGATGAATCCTGATCTGCCTGTTCGAGGTCGTTTCGCCCGCATGGGGCGTGGAGCTGTGTGGTGCGCGGCCGTTTTCGCGCTGGGCGTCGCCTTGTCGCCGTGGGCGGCGATCGCGGCCGAAGGCAAGGATGCCAAGCCGGCCGCCGAAGCGGCCGACAAGAAGTCCGACGGCGACCTGCCGCCGCTGCCCGCCGACAAGACCATCAAGCAGAGCGTGCGCGTGGGTGGCCGCACGGTGTCCTACGAGGCCACCGTCGGCACCATCGAAGTGCGCAACGCCAAGGGCAAGAAGATCGCCGACGTGGTCTACACCTCGTACGTGGTGCCGGGCAGCGATCCGCATCGTCCGGTCACGTTCGCCTTCAACGGCGGTCCGGGCGCTTCGTCGGTGTACCTCAACATGGGCGCGATCGGTCCCAAGCGCATCCAGTTCGGCGTGGACGGCGATGCGCCGTCCGATGCGGCGATCACCAAGGACAACCCCAACACCTGGCTCGACATGAGCGACCTGGTGTTCATCGATCCGGTCGGCACCGGCTTCTCGCGTTCGCTGGAAGACGACGAGCAGACCAAGAAGGACTTTTACTCCACCGAAGCCGACATCAAGTATCTGTCGCGCGTGGTGTACGACTGGCTGGTCAAGCACGGTCGTCTGCGTGCGCCCAAGTACGTGATGGGCGAAAGCTACGGCGGCTACCGCGCGCCGCGCATCGCCTATGAACTGCAGTCGCGCATGGGCGTGGGTGTGAACGGCCTGGTGATGGTGTCGCCGTATCTCGATCCGGCCGCCATCGGCGATGGCGATTCGCTGTCGCCGCTGCCGTGGATGATCAACCTGCCGTCGATGACCGCCGCGCGCCTGGAAAGCCAGGGCAAGCTCACGCCGGCCGCAATGGCCGACGTCGAAACCTACGTGCGCACGCAGTTCGTCACCGATTTCCTGGCGGGCCGTTCGGACCCCGGCGCGATCGGTCGCATGGTGCAGAAGGTCTCGGCCTATACGGGCCTGGATCCGGCCGTGGTCTCGCGCCTGGACGGCCGTATCGACATCGCCACGTATCTGCGCGAGATCCATCGCAATGAGAAGAAGATCGGCAGCGTCTACGACTCCAACGTCACCGCGTTCGATCCGTTCCCGGGTTCGGCCGACCGCCAGTCGGGCGATCCGATCCTCGAAGCGCTGCTCGCTCCCGCCACCAGCGCCATGGTGGATTTCGTGACGCGCGAAGTGGGCTGGAAGACGGACGCGCACTACGAAGCGCTGTCGTATGCGGTCAACAGGGCGTGGGATCGCGGCAACGCCGACGACAAGCCGGTGGCTGACCTGCGCAAGGCGATCGGCAACGATCCGAACATGAAGGTGCTGATCGCGCACGGCTACAACGATCTGTCGTGCCCGTTCTTCACTTCGCGCCTGATCATCGACCAGATGCCGACGTTCGGCCAGGCGCAGCGCGTGAAGCTGTCGGTCTATCCGGGTGGCCACATGTTCTACAGCCGTCCGGGCAGCGCCGAGTCGTTCAAGGCGGATGCGGCTGCGCTGTACGGCAGCACCAAGTAAGCGGATTCACCGTTAAAGAAAAGGCCGCGCTCCGGGTGGAGCGCGGCCTTTTTGTTTGTTTGCTTGGAAGGAACCCGGTCGCTCAAAATCTCGTTGATGCCTTCATCTTCCTCAGCGCCATTCCGGCGCAGGCCGGAGGCGCTCTATAACAGCGAAGCTGGTCATCCAGTAGCCGTGGTACCCGGTGGTCGCGACGGCCTGGAGCAAAAGTTCGGTGAAACTCACGGCGACAGCCGACTCACGACGCCACTGGATGACCAGCTTCGCTGTTATAGAGCGCCTCCGGCCTGCGCCGGAATGACGGTGAGGGAAACGGGTAGCGCTAGACAAGATTGTGGACAACCGCTCAGAGATCCACATCCTGCGGCGAGCGCACGATAAAACCCCGCGCCTTGAGCTTGGCCAGGTAGCCGTCGTCCGAAAGCAGCTGATCCAGCGACAGCACGGCCACCGTGCTGCGATTGCGTACGAGAGCCGCCTCGGCGGCATCCATCCAGGCCGTCTCGATGCGCTGCGGCAGGTCCGGGATATTGAGCTGCTTCTCGAAATCGCCGTTGATCGCCGCGACGATGCACGGCTCGTAACTGCGGTGCGGCATCAGGCTCTCCAGGGTCTTCATGTCGCCTGTGGCCCATGCATTGGCGCGCTGGGTCAGCTTGGGCATGTCCTGTTCGACCAGACGCATGGTTTCGTCGAGACAGGCGATGCCTTTCTGCTGGTCCTGGTCGATGCTGGTGCTCGGTGGCGCATGGGTGACCAGCAGCTCGTAGCGCACGGCGATGACGCGATTGCCGTGCCGGCGCGCCAGCTTCTGCACCATGTCGGCAACGTCGATGTCGTTGGTCAGGTCGTCCGCCGCCAGCGCCTTCTCGTAGAGCTGCTGGGCAACGATCATCGGACGCATGAATTCGAGCGCATCGTCGTCGCGCAGGTATTGGTGGCGCAGGGCCAACCAGCGCGTGTACATCTCCGGCGACAGCAGTCCCTGCAAGGTGGCGCCGCCCGGATTGAGCTTGGCCGACGGCTGCAGGGCGAGTCGCGAGAACAGGCTGGGCGGCATGCGCAGGCGTGCCGACGGTGCTTCGAGCAACTCGGTGGAACGGCTCAAGGCCGTTTCGAGTTTGGTCCATTGCCATTCGGCATGCTTGGGCAGCGGCGACAAGGTGCCGACGATCCACAGCACATGCGTGCCGCGCCGCACTTCCCACAGCGCCGGTCCGGGCTGCTCGCCGCGAACGGTCACTGTCTGCAATTCGACGGCGCTGGCAGGCAACGGTGGCGTAACGGCGGTGGCGGCTGGCGCGGGCGCGTTCTGAGCCCACGCACTGGTGGCCAACAGCAGCATGCCGAGGCATAAAACGGTCTTCGCGTGCATCCGGCAAGCTCCTTGAAAGGACGCGACGGCTAAAGCCCGCCGAGGCGGGCTCCCTGGTTCAATGATAGCCGTGGTTGTGGCGTCGGAGCTGTTAACGCTCAGAAGACCTGGCGGAAGACAACGTACAGCCCGCCGGCCAGCAGGATCGAGGCGGGCAGGGTGAGCACCCAGGCCATCAGCAGGTTGCGCACGGTCGCCCATTGCAGGCCCGAACCGTTGGCCGCCATGGTGCCGGCGACGCCCGAGGTGAGCACATGGGTGGTGCTGAGCGGCAGGTGGTAGATGTCGCCCACCTGGATTAGCGTCATCGCCACCAGTTCCGCCGAGGCACCCTGGGCGTAGGTGAGGTGTTCCTTGCCGATCTTCTCGCCCACCGTCACCACGATGCGCTTCCAGCCCACCATGGTGCCCAGGCCCAGCGCGAGCGCCACTGCCACCTTCACCCACGGCGGGATGAACTGGATCGCCTGCGTGCCCAGTCCGCGCCAGCTGGTCAGCGTGGCGGTCTGTTCCTTGCTGAGCCCCGGCTGGGACAGCAGCAGCGGAATGGCGGCATTGGCGAGATAGATGTCGTTGCGCACGTTGCCCATCTGCTCCGGCGGCACCGATTTCAGCGACGAGCGATTGCCCACCTGCTGGTCGATCTGCCCGATCAGCTGGGCCAGCGCCGGTGCCGTGTTCGGCTGCGCGGCATGTTGCTGCACGGCGGTGGTCACCACGGCGCGCGGATCGCCGTCGAACGTCACCTTGCCGGCGATGCCGCTCAGCACCTGCTGCGTGTCCACCGACACCTGGTGGAAGGTCTTGACCTCGCCACCCGAGACGGCGCCGTTCAACGCATACGCCGTGGGCACCGTGCCGATCAGGATCAGCATGATCAGGCCCATGCCCTTCTGGCCGTCGTTGGAGCCATGACTGAAGCTCACGCCGGTGCAGGTAAACACCAGCAAGGCGCGGATCGGCCACGGCGGCGGCTTCTTGCCTTCCGGTGCGCGATACAGCGCGGGAATCTTCACCAGCGACTTGAGCAACAGCATCAGGAGGCCGGCCAGCAGGAAACCGGCGACCGGTGAGAACACAAGGCCGCGGAACACGCCCATGGCGGCATCCCAGTTCACGCCGCTGGTGCCGCTATGCGTGGAGATCAGCTGATTGGCCAGACCCACGCCGATGATCGAGCCGATCAGCGTGTGCGAAGAGGAATTGGGCAGGCCGAAATACCAGGTGCCGAGGTTCCACAGGATCGCCGCGATCAGCAGCGCGAACACCATCGCGAAACCGGCCTGTCCGCCCACCTGCAGGATCAATTCCACCGGCAGCAACGACACCACGGTGAAGGCCACCGCGCCGGAGGAAAACAGCACGCCGAGGAAGTTGAACGTGCCCGACCAGATCACCGCCATATTGGCCGGCATCGAATTGGTGTAGATCACCGTGGCCACCGCGTTGGCGGTGTCGTGGAAACCGTTGACGAATTCGAAACCCAGCGCGATCAGCAGCGCCACGCCGAGCAGCAGGAAGGGCGCAATCGAACGGACATGGACCACCGCCAGATCCTGTACCAGGCTCAGTCCGGCATACCCCGCGCCGATCAGCAGGATCACACCGAAGACCAGCGCAAACAGCCGTCCGGAACCCTGGCGTGGTGGAGCGGCGGAGACGACGGCGGCTTCGGTCTGCATGACATGCCCTTGTGGTCGGTCTCGCGCAAGCTAAGCACCCGCGCAAGACAGATACGTGACAGTCGAAAGGGGAAGCCGCCCGCTGCGCGGGCTGTAAATGGTAAAGGGTAAAGTGAGAAAAGGGCCTGCAGCTCACCTGCTGACCGTTCTTCCCATCTACCCTTTACAGCCCGCGTAGCGGGCGATTACCTATTCACCGCCGCTCAGCGCTCGCGCATCACCATCAGGCGCACTTCGGTCATGTCCTCGATGGCCCAGCGGATGCCTTCGCGGCCGATGCCGGACAGCTTCACGCCGCCATAGGGCATGTTGTCGACGCGGAAGCTCGGCACGTCGTTGACCACCACGCCACCCTGGTCGAGTTCGTTCCATGCGCGCATGGCGTTGGACAGGCTGTCGGTGAAGATGCCGGCCTGCAGGCCGTACTCGGAGTCGTTGACCAGTTCCACCACTTCATCGAAGCTGCGGAACGGCGCGAGCAGGGCGAACGGACCGAACGCTTCGTTGCGATAGGCCTTTGCGCTGGTGGGTACGTTTTCCATCAAGGTCGCTTCGAGCATCGCGCCGGCACGCTTGCCGCCGCACAACACTTTGCCGCCGGCCTTGCGCGCTTCCTCGATCCAGCCTTGCAGGCGTTCGGCGGCGGCTTCGTCGATCATCGGTCCGAGGAAGGTGTCTTTCTTCTTCGGGTCGCCGGCCTTGAGTTTCTTTACCGCGGCGACCAGTCGCTTCTTTACCTCGTCATACAGCGCCTCGTGCACATAGATGCGTTGCACGCTGATGCAGCTCTGGCCCGATTGGTAGAACGCGCCGAACACCATCCGGTCGATCACGTAATCGAGATTGGGCCCCTGATCCGCATCGACGATGCAGGCGGCGTTGCCGCCCAGTTCCAGGGTGACCTTCTTGTGGCCCGCGCGCGTCTTCAGGTCCCAACCGATCTGGCTGCCGGTGAACGACAGCAGCTTGAAGCGCGGATCTTCCACCAAGGGATTGGCGTGTTTGCCATCCAGTGTCAGCACGGAAAACGCACCCTTCGGCAGATCCGTCTCCGCCAGTACCTCGCCGATGATCAACGCGCCGATGGGCGTGCGTTCGGCAGGCTTGAGCACGAACGGACACCCGGCCGCGATGGCCGGCGCCACCTTGTGCGCCACCAGGTTCAAGGGGAAGTTGAACGGCGTGATGAACGATACCGGCCCCAGCGGCACGCGCTTGGTATAGCCGTGATAGCCGTTGAGCCGCTTGGCGATCTCCAGGTTGATCGTTTCGCCATTCGTGCGCACGGCTTCTTCCGCCGCGATGGTGAAGGTTTCGATCAGGCGGGTGACTTCGCCGTCGGAATCCTTGATCGGCTTGCCGGCTTCCACGCACAGCGCATACGCCAGTTCCTCGCGTCGTTCGGTGAAGCGCTGCGCGCAATGCTGCAGCACCTGCTGCCGCGCCCAGGGCTTGAAGTCGCGCATCGGGATGGTGGCTTTCACCGCCGCGGCAATGGCCTTTTCGGTGGCCTTGGCGTCGGGCACCGCGACACGCGTGGCGACCTTGCCGCTGTACTTGTCCAGCACGTCCATCATCTCTTTCGAGGTCTGCGGCTGGTTGGCGAGGTAGTAGGGGTAACTCTTGGCAAGCATGGATGGCTCCGACGCGTAGAGGCTCAGACGGCTGCGCTGAGCCGCGGGATGTCTTCGTTGAGAATGCGGTGATTGTCCGAATAGTCGATGGTCAGGTCGATCAGGTGCACGCCGCCGGCATTGAACGCGCGCTCCAGCGTGGGCAGGAATTCGTCGGCGCTGCCGGGACGATGGCCGCGCGCGCCGTGCGCCTCGGCAAACGCCACGAAGTCGGGGTTGCCGAACACCATGCCGTAATCGTCGTAGCCCATCTCGGCCTGTTTCCAGCGGATCATGCCGTAGGCGTCGTCACGCAGCAGCAGGATCACCAGGTCCAGCTTGAGGCGCACGCAGGTTTCCAGCTCCTGCGCGTTCATCATGAAGCCGCCGTCGCCGCAGATGGCCAGCACCTTGCGCTCGGGATAGACCATTTTCGCCGCCATCGCCGAGGGCAGGCCGGCGCCCATGGTGGCGAGTGCGTTGTCCAGCAGCACGGTGTTCGGTTCGCGGGCACGGTAGTAGCGCGCGTACCAGATCTTGTACATGCCGTTGTCCAGGCACAGCACGCCGTCGTCGGGCATGAAGCGCCGCGTGTCGTCGACGATGCGCACCGGATGCATCGGAAAGCGCTGGTCGCGCGCGTGCTCCTCGAGCTGCTTGTGGAACGCGTTGCGCACGCGGTCGAAGAAGCTGAAATTCCAATGCTCCTGCGGCTGCAGGGCATCGGTGAGGCGTTCCACCGTATGCGCGATGTCGCCGACCACCTCGATCTGCGGGAAATAGACCGCGTCCACTTCGGCGCTGGAAAAATTGATGTGGATGACCGTGCGCCGCCCTTTGCGCATGAAGAACGGCGGCTTCTCCACCACGTCATGGCCGACGTTGACGATCACGTCGGCCGCATCGATGGCGCGATGCACGAAATCGCCATCCGACAGCGCGGCATTGCCCAGCCACAGCGGATGGTCTTCGTCGATCACCCCTTTGCCCATCTGCGTGGTGAAGAACGGAATGCCCAGCTTGTCGATGAAAGCGCGCAGGGCCACCGTGGTGCGCTGGCGGTTGGCGGCGGCGCCGATCATCAGGATGGGATGCCTGGCGCTGGTGATCGCTTCGGCGGCCTGCACCAGGGCGGCTTCGTCGGGAGCGGGCCGGCGCGCGTATTCGGTGGGCAGCAGGATGACCTCTTCGACGCTGTCGCGCGCGATGTCTTCAGGCAGTTCCAGGTGCACGGCGCCGGGACGTTCTTCCTCCGCACGACGGAACGCTTCGCGCACGCGTGCCGGAATGGTGGGCGCCGAGACGATCTGCCGCGTGTACTTGGTCAGCGGCTGCATCATGTCGACCACGTCGACCAGCTGGAACAAGCCCTGCTTGTGCTCGCGGATGGGTTTCTGGCCGGTGATCATCATCATCGGCATGGCGCCGAGTTGCGCGTAGGCGGCGGCGGTCACCAGGTTGGTGGCGCCCGGACCCAGCGTGGACAGCGCCACGCCGGCTTCGCCGGTCAGGCGTCCCCAGGTCGCGGCCATGAAGCCGGCGGCCTGTTCGTGGCGGGTCACGATAAGTCGGATGGAGGAGTCACGCAGGGCTTCGACAAAATCCAGATTCTCTTCGCCCGGTACGCCGAAGATACGTTCCACGCCTTCGGCTTCCAGCGCCTTGACGAACAATTGTGCGCCCTTCATGCCTCGACTCCTCATGCGTAAGCGCGAAGGATGCGACACGGATCGTCCATGCCGCGTGAGCTGGCGGCGCTAGTCGTTCGATTCTTCCTTGCGCACCGACAGTGGCAATTCGCCGTCGGCAAGTCGGGCGCGCAGCGGCGTGCCTTCACCGATACCTTGGGAGGATCGCACGACCTTGCCGTTGGCATCGAAAATGATCGAATAACCGCGCTCCAGCGTGGCCAGCGGGCTGATCGCATGCAGCGCACGACCGTTCTGGCGCAGGTTGGCGCGGTCGCGTTCCAGCTTGCGTTCGATGCTGCTGAGCAGCCGTTGCCGCAGCTCGCCGAGGCGGCGTTGCAGCAGCATCAGACGTAGCCGCGGATGCTGGGCAAGCAGTCGTGCATGCACGCGTTCCAGTGCATTGTGTCGACGCTGCGATTGCTCGCGCTGCACGCCATGCAGGCGTCGCTGCAGATGCAGCAGTCGCTCGCGATCGCGGGCCAGCCGTGCCTGCGGACGCTGGGCCTGCAGGCGTGCCAGCAGATGATCCACGCGCTGGATGCGTGCCTGCAGCCGTCGCTGTTCCAGCGTGGCCAGCCGCTGCTGCAGTTGTTGCAGATGGCGGCGCAGCGCGAAGGCATCCGGCACCAGCAGCTCGGCCGCCGCCGATGGCGTGGGGGCACGAAGGTCGGCCACGAAGTCGGCGATGCTGAAATCGATCTCGTGACCGACCGCGGACACCACTGGCACCGCGCTGGCGTGGATGGCGCGCGCGACCCGCTCGTCGTTGAACGCCCAGAGATCTTCCAGCGAGCCGCCGCCGCGCGTCAGCAGCAACACGTCATAGCGACCGCTGGCCGAGGCCTTGCGCAGCATCTGCACGATGGCGGGCGGCGCTTCGCGTCCCTGCACGGGTACGGGCAGCACCTCCACATCGGCCAGCGGCCAGCGCCGCGACATCACGCTGAGCACGTCGCGAACAGCCGCGCCGGTGGCGGAGGTGATCACGCCGATGCGGCGCGCATAACGGGGCAGGGCGCGCTTGCGCGCCGGGTCGAACAGTCCCTCGGCATCCAGCCGCGCCTTCAGCTGTTCGAACTCGCGCTGCAAGGCGCCTTCGCCGGCCGGCTCCATGTGCTCGGCCACCAGCTGGAATTCGCCGCGCGGTTCGTACAGGCCCACCCGGGCGCGCACCAGCACATGCATGCCGTCGGCGGGTTTGAATTTCAGCCAGCCGCTCTTGGGCCGGAACATGGCGCAACGCACCTGGGCGCTGGCGTCCTTCAGGGTGAAATAGATATGTCCCGATGCCGGCCGGGCGACGTTGGACAGCTCGCCTTCGATCCAGATCAACGGCAAGGCGTCTTCCAGCAGGTCCCGCACCAGCCGGTTGAGCGAGCTGGGCGTCAGGATCTGGCGCGGCGGCGGGCCGGCCTGGTCGTGGGTGTCATCGGGCGAGCGCATGAAGGAGCGAGCCTAACATGAGATTCGCCCGTCGATTGCTGCGTTTACATCTGCTTGGCCCACTTAACGCAGCCTGGGCCTAAGGCATGGCGTCTATCTGATTGGATTTGCTATGGATTCATCGACTCAGATCGAGCCGTCCCGCTCGGCCGCGCGCTGCTTCTGGCGCCGCCGCAGACGCCACGCCCGGATGCCGAAATTGAGCGCGAACCAGGCGGCCAGCACGCCCAGCGGCCAGCCGAGCACGGCCGGCCACAGGATGGCGACCACCGCCAGCACGACCAGCGCGAGGGTGCCGATCACCAGGGGGCTGATGCTCGTATCGTCCAGCACCCGGCGGTCGGTCAGCGCCGCGCCCACGCTGTTGGCGATGCGCAGGGCGCCGGCAGCGGCTCGTCCCGAACTGCCGCCGGCACGGCGGGGACGCTGTGGCGGGCGGTCGTGGCTTTGCACATGGTCGGTCGCCCGGCGCCAGCGGCTGGGTGCCAGCACGATCTCGGTGGTGTTTTCCAGGTCGCGTTCGTACTGCTCGGCCAGTTGCCGGGCGAAGCCGGTGTCTTCCACCGCCACATCGATCTCGCGATTGCTCAGCCAACTGGCGATATTGAGATTGGATGAACCCACACGCGCCCACTGGCCGTCGGCCACCGCCGTCTTGGCGTGCAGCATCGAACCGTTCCACTCGAACACGCGGACGCCGGCCTTGAGCAAGGGCCGGTAGCCCGAGCGCGACATGCCGGCTACCACCGGGATGTCGCTGCTGCCGGGTACCAGCAGGCGCACGTCCACGCCGTCGCGCGAGGCGGCCGCCAGGGCCTGCACGTACGGCGCGACGCCGATGAAATAGGCATCCGTCAGCCACAGCGTCTGGCGCGCCATGGCGGCGATCAACTGGTCGAGCCGGTACATGCCGGCGGTGGCGGGCTGGGTGGCGATCACGCGCAGCGCCACCGTGCCGACCTCCACGTCGGCTGCGGGCTGCTCGAACGGATCGAGCGGCGTGCCGATGCTCGACCAGCTTTCGACGAAGGCATTCTCCAACTCGGCCACGGCCGGACCGTGCAAGGCCACGCCGGTATCGCGCCAGGGCGGCACTTGCCGCGCCGAGTCGCCCAGCCATTTCTCGCTGATGCACACGCCGGAAAGGAACCCGTGCACGCCATCGACCACCAGCAGCTTGCGGTGATCGCGGCTGACCCAGCCGAACGGTTGCCCGAACTGCGGCGGATTGAACGCGCGGACCTGGCCGCCGGCCGCGCGCAGCGGTGCCCAGAAGCGGTCGCGCGACTGTCCCTTGCAGCCCAGCCAGTCGTACACCACCGCCACGAATACGCCGCGTTGCGCGCACTCCACCAGCGCCTGGCGGAACGCCCGTCCGACCTCGTCGTCGCGGATGATGTAGTTCTCCAGCAGCACGCGCTCGCGTGCGCCGCGGATGGCCGCCAGCCAGGCGTCGTAGTGCGCGGCCGCATCGATCAGCAGCTCGGCGCGGTTGCCGCCCAGCAGCGGTGCGCCTGCGGCGCGGCTCAATGCCTGTTCGGCCAGCAGGCGTGCATGGGGCGATGCGATCGGTCGGTTCATGGCTGGAGTGTAGGGCATGCGTTCGGGCGTTCTTCAAGCGGTATTCACTTGGGGCGTGCCACCAATACGCCCCGTCCTTCCGGTCATGTCGCGCCCATGAACTATCTGTCATGTTTGCTCCATGTCGCCTGAGCAATGTCATACCGACACCGACGCGTGCGCGCAGCAGCTCGCCGAACGCATCGGCCCGGACCTGCGCGTGGCTGCGCCGCTGGGCTTGGGCAAGCCGCATGAACTGTTGAATGCGCTGTACCGGCTGACCCGGGCCGACACGTCGCGCTCGCTGTCCCTTTACACCGCGTTGTCGCTGACCCGTCCACGGCCCGCGCCGGGGCTGGAGGCGCGTTTCGTGGGACCGTTCGTGGAGCGGCATTTCGGCGCAGGCGCGGTGGATCCCGAATACGCCATCGACCAGGCGCGCGACCAGTTGCCTTCCAACGTCGCCGTGCAC
Organism: Dyella kyungheensis; assembly: GCF_049913195.1. GTDB lineage: Bacteria > Pseudomonadota > Gammaproteobacteria > Xanthomonadales > Rhodanobacteraceae > Dyella > Dyella kyungheensis. Next base: position 2,183,475 of record NZ_CP183983.1, read on the forward strand.
GAGTTCTACATGCAATCGGGCGCGCTGCTCCATTCGGGCGGGGCGCAGCGCAACTACATCAGTCAGAACTACACGCACGTGGCGCGCGACCTGGCCGTGCAGGACATCAACCTGCTGGTGCAACTGGTGGCGCGCCGCGAGACGCCCGAAGGCGTGCGCTACAGCCTTTCGTGCAACCCCGACCTGACCTTCGATTTCATCGACCGCGTGGTGCAGTCGGGCAAGCCGCGACCCTTGTGCGTGGCGGTGGTGCATCCGGATCTGCCGTACATCAGCGGGCATGCGGAAGTGCAGCGCGACTACTTCGACGTGGAACTGCGTACCGACACGGCGCCGCCGCTGTTCGCCGTGCCGCGCCAGCCGATCGACACGGCGGAATATGCGCTGGGCATCCACGCCAGCGCGCTGGTGCGCGACGGCGGTTGCCTGCAGATCGGCATCGGCGCGTTGTCCGACGCACTGGTCTACGGACTGCGCTGGCGGCAGCAGGACAACACGCAGTGGCGGCGTGCGCTGGTAGCGCTCGATCCGCGAGGCGGCACGCATGCCCTGGCGGCACGCATGGGCGGCCTCGCGCCGCTGCGCGCGGGCCTGTACGGCGCCAGCGAAATGGTCATGGACGGCTTCATGCATCTGCAGCGCGCGGGCATCCTCAAGCGTCGCGCATGGGACAACATGGCGTTGGAACGCGCGGCGGCATGTGGACGGCTGTCGCCGGAGACACCGGGTGGCCACTACCTGCGTGGCGCCTTCTTCCTCGGCACGCGCGAGCTGTATCGCTGGCTGGCTGAGCTCGATGCGAACGACCCCGATGCGCTGGACATGTGCCGCGTGTCCAACGTCAACCAACTCTACGGCGATCACCAGATGCTGGCCGCGCTGCAGCGGCGCGGGGCACGTTTCTTCAACACCTGCATGATGGCGACCTTATTGGGCTCGGCGGTGTCCGACGGCCTCGAAGACGGCGAAGTGGTGAGCGGCGTCGGCGGTCAATACAACTTCGTGGCGATGGCGCATGAGCTGGCCGACGGTCGTTCCATCCTCCTGCTGCGCTCCACGCGCCTGGGACGCAGCGGCATCGAAACCAATATCCGCTGGAATTACGGGCACACCACCATTCCGCGCCACTTGCGCGATGTGTTCGTGACGGAATACGGCGTGGCCGACCTGCGGGGCAAGACCGACAGCGAATGCATCGAGGCGATGCTCTCCATCACCGATGCGCGCTTCATCGACGCGTTGTGCGCGGAGGCGAAATCGCATGGAAAGCTGGCGGCGGACTTCCAGGTCCCCGAGCGCTGGCGCAACAACCGGCCCGAGCTTCTGAAGGAGGCGCTGGCGCCGTGGCAGGAGAAAGGCCTGCTGCCGCCGTTTCCCTTCGGCAGCGATTTCACCGAGGTCGAGCAACGCCTGCTGCCGGCGCTCGGCTGGCTGAAGAGCAGGAGTTCCAGCTGGCGTGGCAAATGGGAAGTGTTGCGGGCCGCCGCCTCGCCGGGTGAGCCCGTGGGCGGCGAGGACGAGGCGCTGGAGCGCATGGGATTCGCGCAGCCCGGCAGCATGGGCGACCGCATCCAGCAACGCTTGCTCAAGGCCGCCCTGCGCAAAACGGGCGGCTGATCCCTTCGCTCAGTGCATCAGCAGCGACAGGCCCTGTTCGCGCAAGGCGGGCAGGTTGAGGATATGCAGCCCGGTACGATCGGCACGAATCCATGCGCGCTCGCGCATGCGTCCGAGCAGGCGGCTCACGGTTTCCGTGGTCAGGCGCAGGTGGTTGCCGATATCGGCGCGCGACATGGGAAGCGGCAGGTAGTCTCCGGGCAATCCGAGCATCACGCGGCGGTCGCGCAGGTCCACCAGGAACGCAGCGAAGCGCTCTTCCGCCATGTGGTTGCCGCTGCTCAGCTGCAGGCGCGAAATGCGCTGGCTCGCCGACTGCACCAGATGCCAGGGGACGTCCGGCTGGCGGCCCGACAGCTGGCGGACGGCCGGGTAGGGGAAACGGCAGAACTGCGTCTTGCCCAGGGCCACCACGGCGTTGTCGTGCACTTCGCGCTCCATCGCGTCCAGGCCGATCATTTCGCCGGGCAGATGGAACGCAAGCACCTGCTCACGTCCGGCGACGTCCACCGCCACGGTCTTGGCCATCCCGGTCTGCACCGCATAGAGCGCACGGAATGGCGACATCGGGCGGTACAGGTACTCGCCCGTGCGAAGCGGGCCGACGCGTTCGGCCATATGCCGCAGCCCCGACAGTTCGGGCCGGTCGTAACCGCTGGCCTGGCAGACGGCGGCGTAACCGCAGCCGGCGCACGAAGGCGAAGGAGTCAGGCGATGGATGTCGTCCTGGCGATGGTCCTGATGCATGGATGGCACTCCTGTGACATGCGTATTGCAGGACACCATGATCCTCGTACAAGCCTTAAGAGTGGTTCCAATGCGCGGTTTTGCCGCATCGCGCAGGGTGCTGCGACGGTTGCTAGGGGGCACCCGGCCGTTCGGGTATCCTTTGCCCGTTGCCGTCCCTGAATCACGATCCCAACCATGAGCGACTCGACTCTTTCTCCGCGTCCCGCCCAGCCCGCTTCGCGCCGCCCCAGTGTCGGCGTCAGGATCGGCAAGATCACGGTGGGTGGTGGTGCACCCGTGGTGGTGCAGTCGATGACCAACACCGACACGGAAGATCCGGCCAGCACCGCCAAACAGATCGCCGAGCTTGCGCGCGCCGGTTCGGAACTGGTGCGCATCACGGTCAATACGCCGGCCGCCGCCGCCGCCGTGCCGCGCATTCGCGACAAGCTGGCGATGATGGGCGTGGACGTGCCGATCATCGGCGACTTCCACTACAACGGCCATCAGCTGCTGGAAGCGGAACCGGCCTGCGCCGAGGCGCTGGCCAAGTACCGCATCAACCCCGGCAACGTCGGCTTCGGCAAGAAGAAGGACACGCAGTTCGCCTCCATCATCGAGATGGCCCTGCGCTACGAGAAGCCGGTGCGCATCGGCGCCAACTGGGGCTCGCTCGATCAGAGCATGGTCGCCACGCTGATGGATGAAAACCACCTGCGCGCGCAGCCCTGGGATGCGGGACATGTGGCGCGCGAAGCGCTGATCCGTTCGGCGCTGGACTCGGCCAGGCGTGCGGAAGAGATCGGCCTGCCGCGCGATCGCATCATCCTGTCGTGCAAGGTGTCGGGCGTGCAGGAGCTGATCGCGGTGTATCGCGATATTGCCGGACGCTGCGATTACGCGTTGCACCTGGGCCTGACCGAAGCGGGCATGGGTTCCAAGGGCATCACCGCGTCGGCGGCGGCGCTCTCGGTGCTGCTGCAGGAAGGCATCGGCGACACCATCCGCATCTCGCTCACCCCCGAACCCGGCGCGTCGCGCACGGGCGAAGTCATCGTGGCGCAGGAACTGCTGCAGACCATGGGCCTGCGTGCGTTCACGCCGCTGGTCACCGCGTGCCCGGGTTGTGGCCGCACCACCAGCGAGTTCTTCCAGGTGCTTGCGCGCACCGTGCAGGACCACGTGCGCGAGCAGATGCCGCTGTGGCGCGTGAAGTACGACGGCGTGGAGAACCTCACCCTGGCCGTGATGGGCTGCGTGGTGAACGGTCCGGGCGAATCCAAGCACGCCAATATCGGCATCTCGCTGCCGGGCAACGGCGAGGCACCGTCGGCGCCGGTCTTCATCGACGGCCAGAAGGCAATGACGTTGCGCGGCGACAACATCGCCAGCGAGTTCATCGGCATCCTCGACAACTACGTCGCCAGCAAATACGTCAGTCGCGCCGGTTGACGCGGCGGTGGGCGACGGTGCCAGCGAAGCCCTGATCCTCGACGCCTGGCATGCGAATGCCCAGGCGTGGGAAGCCGCCGTTCGCGAAGGACGCATCGAAAGCCGCAAGCTGGCGACCGACCAGGCCATCGTCGAGCTGGTGTTGTCGCGCGTTCCCCGCACGGTGATCGACGTCGGTTGCGGCGAAGGCTGGCTGGCGCGGGCGCTTGCTGCGCAGGGTATCGAGGTGCTCGGTGTCGACGCCGTTCCGGCGCTGGTGGAAGCAGCGAGCGCCAAAGGTGGCGGCGATTTCCGCGTCGTCAGCTACGAAGACATGGCTGCTGGCGCGCTGAAGCAGCGCGCGGACGTGGTGGTCTGCAATTTTTCCCTGCTGGGCGGGGCGTCGGTGGATGCCCTCTTGGCCGCCGTGCCCGCGCTGCTCGAGCCCGATGGCGTGCTGGCGATCCAGACGCTGCACCCGCTGATGGCCGGCGTGGAACCCTATGCCGACGGCTGGCGCGACGGTTCCTGGGCGGGTTGCGGCGACGGCTTCGGCCAGCCCGCACCCTGGTATTTCCGCACCCTGGGCAGCTGGGTGACGGCCATCCAGAAGGCCGGATTGACCGTGCTGGCCATCAAAGAGCCGATTCATCCTCACACGGAACGCCCCGCCTCCGTTATCTTCTTGGCCGGAGCATCCTACAGGGGGAACGGGGATGAACAGGCATCGCGCCGTAGCGTTTCGCGCCACCGTACAGAGTGATCAGCGGCCGTGGCTGGTGCCACTGCCGTTCGATCCGGTCAGCCAATGGTCGACGCCTGCCAGGCCGCTATGGAAATGCGGCCACGGGCATCGCGTTCGCGGCAGTCTCAACGGAACGGATTTCCGCGGCGCCGTGGTCGAACGTTCCGGCACCTTCTGGCTGCAGCTGGAGGAATCGTCCGCCGCCGCCGCGGGTCTTGGCGCGGGCCAGTTCGTCGATGTGTTGATCGAGCCCGAGGACGCCTGAGGATGTGCGCCACGCGACAGCGTCCGCATCATCTTCGGGCTATGCTCGGGCCGGTCGCGCGCGGGTCGTGCGACGGGTAGCGAAGACGGCAGGGAGACGCAGTGACGGTCAAGCCTCAATTTCGCATCGTGGCCATCTATGTGTCGGTGGCCCTGCTGTGGGTGCTCTTCTCCGACCACCTGCTGTTTTCGCTCAACCTCGACGAGCCTACGTTGAGCACGCTGAACTCGATCAAGGGCAGCCTGTATGTGCTGGTGACGGGGGCGCTGCTGTACTGGCTGATCGGTCGCGACGTGCGTCGCATGGATCGCCTCAACCATCTGCTGCTGCGCGGCAACGAGCAATCGCTGCGCGCGCTGGTCTCGGCGATGGACGTGCGTCACAAAGAGACGCGCGATCACTCCGAACGCGTCATGCGCATGACCGTGGCACTCGCCCGGCGCGTGGGGCTGGAAGGCGATCCGCTGCGGCACGTGCGCTTCGGCGCCTTGCTGCACGACATCGGCAAGCTGGCGCTGCCCGATGCCATCCTGATCAAGCCCGGCCCGCTCACGCCGGACGAAATGACCCTGATGCGCACGCACACCGTGCTGGGTCGGGACTTGCTGATGCGCACTGCCTTTCTGCGCCCGGCCGTCGACATTCCCTATGCGCACCACGAACGCTGGGACGGCACGGGTTATCCGCGCGGCTTGCGGGGTGAGGACATTCCGTTGGCGGCGCGCATTTTCAGCGTGGTGGACGTGTGGGACGCCTTGAGTTTCCCGCGCGTCTACAAGTCCGCATGGCCGGAACCGGAAGTCATCGACTACCTGCGCAACGCGGCCGGAGGGCAGCTCGATCCCGGCATCGTGGCGCTGTTCCTGGAGCACTACGACGAGCTCAAGGCGATCGGATTGGGAACGGTGGCAGAGGACTGAGGCGTCGCGCGACGACGCTCGCCGGTCGGCTACACTCCATTGACGCCCGGGATGGGCAGAACAGGGGATGACATGCTGTTGCCGGATCTTTCGACACTGCCCGCTTTCGCGGCGTACTTTGGCCTGGGCGTACTGTTTCTCGCCATCTTCTGCACGGTACACATCTGGCTCACGCCGCAGCGTGAGATCGCGCTCATTCGCCAGGGCAACCAGGCGGCGGCGATCAGCCTCGGCGGCGCCCTGATCGGTTTCGTCGCGCCATTGGCCAGCGCCATGGCGCACAGCGTGAACCTGCTGGATCTCGCCGTGTGGGGACTGGTGGCGCTGATCGTGCAATGGCTGGCGCATCTGGTCATTCGTCTGCTCATCCACGACCTGGCCACGCAGGTCGAGCAGGACAATCGCGCCGCGGCGATTTTCGCCGCCGCGGTGGCGATTGCGGTGGGCCTGGTGAATGCCGCGGCGATGACGTGGTAAGCCGCCATGAGCGATTCAAACAAGTATCCCCTCTCGCGCGAGCTTCGGCCCGGCGTCAAGCCGCCGCAACGGCCTGACGCCCGCTTCCATCCGCTGCCGCCGCGCAACCAGAAACGTTCGTTTGCCGTGCCGCTGATCGCGCTCGGCGGCGCAACCCTGGTGGGTCTTTCGATGCTGGGTCGCGGCCAGGACGTGCAGCGCAACCGCTACAACAGTTACGAAGACTGCGTGCACGACTATTCCACCGGGCAGTGCCAGATCGATACCTCGGTGAGCGGCAGCAGCGGGTTGCATTACTACGGCCCCTGGTACCGCAGCAGCAGCGGCGGCAACGTCGCCAACGATCCAGGGCCGGGGCGCGCGTTCGCCGCGGGTGGACGCGCTGCGGCCACCAGTGCCTTCGGTGGGCCGCAGGGCGTCGAACTCGGCAGTCGGGGCGGCTTTGGTTCGACCGGGCGCGTTTCGGCGCGGGCCAGCTGATCGATGCGTCGACAGATGGGTACGCCGCGGACGGATTGGCAACAACGGCTCGAATCGCTCGGCTTCGCCTTCCATACCATCGATGGCCAGCCGTATTGGCGCGAAGACGTGCACTACGTGTTCGAGGCCGATGAGATCGACCAGATCGAAGCCGCCACCAGCGAACTGCACGCGCTCTGCCTCGAGGCCGTCGATCGCATCGTGCGTGCGGGGCGCTATGCGGAGCTGGGCCTGGGCGATCGCGCGGCCGCGCTGGTCGAGCGCAGCTGGTGGGATCGCGAGCCGGCGTTGTACGGACGCATGGACCTGGCCTACGACGGCCATTCGCCGCCGCGCCTGCTGGAATACAACGCCGACACGCCCACCGCGTTGTTCGAGGCATCGGTGGCGCAGTGGTACTGGTTGCAGGACGTGGCCACGGACGCGGACCAGTTCAACTCCATCCACGAAGCGTTGGTGGAGCGTTGGCGCACCTTGCCCGCGGCGTCGCACGTGCATTTCGCGGCCTGTTACGAAAGCACGGAAGACGCGCTCACCTGCGACTACCTCATCGATACCTGCCTGCAGGCAGGCCATCGCGCGACCGCCTTGGACGTCGAGCAGATCGGCTGGTCGGGCACGGATTTTATCGATCTCGACAACGCGCCCATCGAGCGGCTGTTCAAACTCTATCCCTGGGAATGGATGCTGGCCGAACCCTTCGCCGAGCACCTCCCGCAGACGCGTCTGCGCTGGTTCGAGCCGGCCTGGAAAATGCTGCTGTCGAACAAGGCGATCCTGCCTTTGCTATGGGAATACTTTCCCCGGCATCCGAATCTGTTGCCGGCCAGCCGTCGCCGCACCGACATCGACGGCGCGGTGGTGCGCAAACCGTACTGGGGCAGGGAAGGTGCCGGCATCGTGGTGCTGGGCAAGGGCGAAACTGGCGGTGCCAGCGCCGAGCCATGCATTTTCCAGGCGTTCTCGCCGCTGCCGGTGTTCGACGGACGGCATGCCCTGGTCGGGTCGTGGGTGGTGGGCAATGCCGCCGTGGGCATCGGCATGCGCGAGGACGCCGATTGCATCACGCGCAACACCAGCTGCTTTGTACCGCACCTGTTTCGTTGAAGCGCTTCAGTCGCGCGGCGCGCTGAAGGTGCGCCGGTAGTTCGCCGGCGAGGTGCGGTACGCGCGCTGGAAGTGCTGGCGCAGGGTCACCGGCGAGCCCAGGCCGATATCGGTGGCGATCCGTTCCAGCGGCCGCTGGGTGGTTTCCAGCAGGCGTTGCGCTTCGGCGAGCCGTTGCGCCAGCAGCCAGTCGCCGAAGCTGCCGCCGGTCAGCTGGCGGAAATGTCGCGTGAACGTGCGCCGGCTCATGGCTGCCTTTTCCGCGATCGTGTCGAGGTTGTGGTCTTCGTGCAGGTGCCGTTGCACGTGTTCGAGCAGGCGCGCCATGCGCTTGTCGGCAGGCGCCTCGGCCACGGGTTTTTCGATGAACTGCGCCTGGCCGCCGCGTCGCACCGGCGGCACCACCATGCGCCGCGCGATGTGATTAGCCATTTCACTGCCCAGCATCTGACGGACCAGATGCAGGCAACAATCGATGCCTGCCGCGGCGCCAGCGGACGTCACGATGTTGCCTTCATCCACGAACAGCACGTCGGCATCCACTTCGACCTCGGGGAATTGCGCCATGAACGGCTCGGCCCAGGCCCAGTGGGTCGTGGCGCGCCGGCCATCCAGCAAGCCGGCGTGTGCCAGCACATACGCACCCATGCACAAGCCGACCACGCGTTTGCCGCGCGCGGCCGCCTTGCGCAGTTGCTGGAGCAGGACAGCGGGAGGCACCTCGTCGGGATCGCGCCAGGACGGCACGATGATCACATCCGAGCGCGCCAGTTCGTCCAGGCCGTAAGGCGTCCCGATGGTGAAGCCCGCCGCGCTGGAAATCCGTTCGCCTTCGGCGGAACACACGCGCAGCCGGAACGGTGATTCGCCCTCCGGCGTCGGCGACTGGAACACGGCGCACGGCACCGACAGATGGAAGGGCAGGATGCCCTCGAAGGCGACCACGGCGACCCGAATCGTGCGCATGACCCGATTTACCCTATTGGCCCGATAGCATCGATGGTTGTCCTTCAGGCCACTCGTTGGCAAGTGCCGCCGGGCGCACCATGCGCAGCATCTCAACGCAAGGAGCTTCGCCATGTCCTCCCAACCGCGCCGTGCCGTGATCGTGGTCGATGTGCAGAACGAATACTTCACCGGTGAACTGCAGATCGAGTACCCGCCGTCCTCCCAGTCGCTGCCGCGCATCACCCGCATCATGGATGCCGCCACTGCGGCTGGAGTGCCGGTGATCGTGATCCAGCAGGATTCGCCGGTCGATGCACCTGCGTTCGCTTCGGGCAGCGATGGCTGGCAACTGCATCCGGAGATCGCACGTCGCCATCGCGATGCGCTGTTCCTGAAGCCGCTGCCCAGCGCGTTCAGCGATACCGGCCTGGGCGAATGGCTGGCGCAACACCGGATCGACACACTGACGGTGCTCGGGTACATGACCCACAACTGCGACGACACCACCATCAAGCACGCATTCGATCGCGGCATGGAGGTGGAATTCGTGCACGACGCATCAGGCGCCGTGTCGTACGCCAACCACGCCGGCTATGCGAGCGCCGAGGAAATCCACCGCGTCTTCAGCGTGGTGCAGCAATCGCGCTTTGCGGCGGTGTTGAGCACCGAGGAATGGCTGCAGGCGCTGGCTTCCGGCGAGCGGCCCGCGCGCGGCAACATCCTCGAGTCGTATCGTGCCGCGCAGGCGCGTCAGTCGGCGGTGGCCTGATCGGTCACCTGCGCCAGCGAGGTGAACGAGGCCCAGCTGCCGCGTTGTCCCGGCAGCTGGGACAGCTGGGCTACGGTGCGCAGGAACTGGGCGCGGGGATACTCCACCGCGCCCAACTGCACCAGGTGGGCATTGGTCACCTGCGCGTCGATCCATGGGAAGTCCCAGCCGCGCAGCAGTTTCGCCAGCGCCAGCAGCGCCACGCGCGAGCCGCCGCTTTCGCGGCTGAACATCGATTCGCCGCAGAACAATCGACCCACGGCGATGCCGTAGATGCCGCCGACCAGGCGATCCTGTTCCCATACCTCGACGCTGTGCGCATACCCCATCTCGTGCAGGTGCGCATAGGCGTCGACCATGGCCGGCACGATCCAGGTACCGCTCTGGCCCGGGCGTGGCGCGGCGCAGGCTTCCACCACTTCGCGGAAGGCGTGATCCACCGTCACGTGCCAGTCCACCTGCGCCAGCCGCCGCCGCACCGTGCGGTTGGGCCGCAGGCTGCTGGTGTGGAAGACGCAGCGGGGATCGGGCGACCACCACAGCAGCGGCTCGTCCTCGTTGAACCACGGGAAGATGCCCTGCGCGTAGGCGGCCAGCAGCCGACGGGGCGACAGGTCGCCGCCGAAGGCCAGCAGGCCGTTCGGATCGTTCAACGCCTTGCGCGGATCAGGAAAGTGTTCCGGCCTGGTCGCGTCGAGCAGGGGCAGTCGAATCATGGGGCTTGAGTGGCGGGGTGTGCGGTACATGCTACCGGCATGGCGATGTGGTTAGCATGCACTTTCCTTCATGACACCGGGATCGGGCATGCGTCGTCGTTTCTTGTGCTGGATGGTCGCTTCGTGTCTCGCGCCTGCGGCGATGGCCTCCACCACGGACATCGATCCTGCGCTGGCCAGGCGTATCGACAGCGACGTGCAGACGGTCTTGCAACGCACCGGCACGCCGGGCGCCACCCTCGCGATCTATCGCGACGGCGTGGCCGTCTACCGCCACGCCTATGGGCTGAGCGACCGCGAGCACAAGACGCCCGCCACGCTGTCGACGCATTACGAAATCGGTTCCATCACCAAGCAGTTCACGGCGGCGGCCATCCTGCAGCTGCAGGCAGCGGGCAAGCTGGATGTCGACGCTCCGCTGGCGACCTATCTGCCGGATGCTCCGCACGCGAAGGAAGTGACGCTCAAGCAGTTGCTGTCACATACCAGCGGCATGCCGGAGTACCTGGACGGTCCGGACGTCGAAGCGTGGGCCGTGAAGCCAGCCACGTTCGATCAGATCATCGCGCGCATCAAGGACAAGCCGCTGGATTTTCCGCCCGGCAGCCGCTGGTCCTATTCCAACAGCGGTTATGCGTTGCTGGGGCGGGTGATCGAGCGGGCCTCGCACGAATCGTACGAGCAGTACGTCAAGACGCACCTGCTGGCGGTGGCTGGCATGACCCACACCTACACGGTGGCCGAGGAGTCGTCGATTCCCGGCATGGCCAAGGGCTACCGGCACGCGGACGGCAAGCTGGAAGCGGCACCCACCATCCATGACACGGTGGGCTGGGCGGCCGGCAACCTGGTCTCCACGGTGGATGAGCTGGAGCGCTGGAACGTCGCGCTCAAGAGCGGAAAGATCGTGCGTCCCGCCGACTATGCGCTGATGACCACGCCCGCGCCCGGCAGCACCGACTACGGCCTGGGCCTGTTCGTCGACACGCTCGACGAGCAACCGCGCATCGGCCATACCGGCGGTTCGTTCGGCTTCACCAGCTCCAATCAATATTTCCCGAAGCAGGGCATCCAGGTCATTGCGTTCACCAATTCGGGCGACAACCCGGAGCCGGGACAGATGCTGGTGACTGCGGCGTTCGAAGCGATGTATCCGGATCTCGCGCGGGCTGCGCGCAAGCCGGCGGCGGGCGAAGATGCCGCCGTCACCAGCACGGTACGCACGGCGTTCGATCAGCTGCAGAAGGGAAGTCGCGATCCGTCCATGTTCGGCGACAAGCTGAAGGCGAAGCTGGCCGCGGGTTTGTCCGGGCGCATGGCCAAGCAATTGTCGGTGTTCGGCGCGCCGTCGTCCTTCATCTTCAAAGGGCAGCGCCACGACCACGAGCAGGTCTGGAACGACTACCGGATCGAGTTCGGCCCCGGCAACAGCCTGCCGTTTGGCGTGCGGCTGGATGAAGGCGGCAAGGTGGTCGGCATTTCCGTCGGCTAGGCCTCAAGATGCGCGTAGGGGCTGTGTTGCATCAGCTCCTGCGCATAGTCGTCCATCCCTTCGGCTTCGCGCTGCAGCGCTTCATGCACGGCGTCGCGGAAACTCTTGTTGACCAGGTAGTGACGCGAGTGCGTGCGCACCGGCAGGAAGCCGCGGGCGAGTTTGTGTTCGCCTTGCGCGCCGGGTTCGAAGCGCTGCAGTCCATGACGGATCGCGTGCTCGATGCCCTGGTAGTAGCACAGCTCGAAATGCATGCCCGGCACGTCGACTTCCGCGCCCCAGTAACGGCCGTACAGCGTGTCGCTGCTTTGCAGGAACAACGCCATCGCCACGATGCGCTCGCCGTGGCGCGCCAGCGCGAGTTGCACGCTGTCGCCCAGCGTGTCGCGCAGGCCCAGGAACATCGAGCGGGTCAGCGCGGCGTGGTTGCCCTTGGCGTCGAAGGTGGACTCGTAAAGCGCATGGATGTGCCGCCACTCCTCGACACTCAGCGAGCTGCCGCCGCGCATCTCGATGGCGAGGCCGCTGCGGGCCACGTGTGCGCGCTCCTGCCGGATGTTCTTCCGCTTCTTGTGATTGAGCGCGGCAAGGAACTGGGTGAAATCCGCATAGGCATGGTTGTGCCAATGGAACTGCACGTCGGAGCGGACCAGCCATGGCGTGTCGAACGCAGCCAGTTCGTCGTCGCGCAGAAAATTGGCATGCACGGAGGAGAGGTTCATGCGCTCGGCGAAGCTGCGCATGGCCGCGGTCAAGGCGTGCTGGCGCTCGACGGTGCGTGCATCGTTGCCGGCCAGCAAGCGCGGTCCCGGCACGGGCGAGTAGGGCACGGCGTTGAGCAGCTTGGGGTAGTAATCGCCGCCGGCCCGTTCCCAGGCGCTGGCCCAGCTCCAGTCGAACACGAATTCGCCGTGCGAGTTGCCTTTCAGGTACAGCGGTGCCGCGGCAACCAGATGGCCGTCTTCATAGAGACCAAGGTGATGCGCCTGCCAGCCCCAGTCGGCGCGGATGCAGCCGGTGCGCTCCAGCAGGGCGAGGAAGGCATGCGAGACGAAGGGGTTGTCGTCGGGCCGAAGCGCATCCCAGGCCTCGGCCGGGATGCGTTCGATGCTGTCGTGGAAGCGTGCTTCGATCACGGCGCTCCAAAAACATGGATACTTCAGTCTTAAATCTCGTCATTCCGGCGCAGGCCGGAATCCAGTAGCGGCTGTGTATGGTTATCGCGACAACCTGTCACGCGGAGACTGGATTCCGGCCTGCGCCGGAATGACGATCAAGAGCGTTTAGCTCGCCGGACCCTGCTGATCCAGCCAACGCTCCGCATCCAGCGCCGCCATGCAACCAAAGCCCGCCGACGTCACCGCCTGGCGATACACATGGTCCGCCACGTCGCCGGCAGCGAACACGCCCTGCACGGACGTCATGGTGGCCATGCCGCCCAGACCGCTGCGGATCTTGATGTAGCCGTCGTGCATGTCGAGCTGGCCGTCGAAGATGCCGGTGTTCGGCTGATGGCCGATGGCCACGAAGAAGCCGCTCACCGGAATCTCGCGGGTCGTGCCGGTGTTGATGTCCTTCACGCGCACGCCGTTGACGCCGGAGTTGTCGCCCAGCACTTCGTCCACGGTGTGGTTCCAGATCAATTCGATCTTGCCGGCCGCGGCCTTCTCGAACAGCTTGTCCTGCATGATCTTCTCGGCGCGCAGCTTGTCGCGGCGGTGCACCAGATAGACCTTGCTGGCGATGTTGGACAGGTACAGCGCCTCTTCCACGGCGGTATTGCCGCCGCCGATCACCGCCACTTCCTGTTCGCGGAAGAAGAAGCCGTCACAGGTGGCGCAGGCGGACACGCCGCGGCCCTTGTAGTGCTCTTCGCTGGCGATGCCCAGGTACTTGGCGGTGGCACCGGTGGTGATGATCAGCGCGTCGCAGGTGTACTCGCCCGAGTCGCCCTTGAGGCGGAACGGGCGCTGCTTCAGGTCCACGCTGTGGATGTGGTCGAACACCATCTGCGTTTCGAAACGCTCGGCATGCTGCGCCATGCGCTGCATCAGTTCCGGACCCTGCACGCCCTTGTCGTCGCCCGGCCAGTTGTCCACCTCGGTGGTGGTCATCAGCTGGCCACCCTGCTGCAGGCCGGTGATCATCATCGGCTTGAGGTTGGCGCGGGCAGCGTAGACGGCGGCGGTGTAACCGGCGGGACCGCTGCCCAGGATCAGCAGGCGGCTGTGCTTGGTGGGTGCGTTCATGCGTTCCTTCTGTCCGCCTTGCTCGGCGGCGATGTTCATGGAGGGTGGAGGGGAGGAACCATGCTTGAGCGCATGGTCATCCGGCGATCGGCCCTATATGGGGGCTGTCAGCTGGTTTTCAGCGGGATGGGCTGTATCCCCTTGACTTTGCTGCACCTGCGCAAAGGTGGTCTGCTCGTGCGGCGTCGCGGGAATGTGAAAACGGCCTGCCCATCTTGGTTATAATCCTTCGGGTTTGCTGGCGACTTGCATCAGTCATTCGCTCCATCACCTGCGGCGGTTTCCTACCCACCGGCAAGGCATGAACGGAGACGAGGCGTCCGAACCCGGAAGGATGGGGAAGACGCAGGGACGATTCAAGCACCGCCGGCCTTGAGGTTTGCCGGGCCGGGTGCGGCCTGGCGTCGTTGCCACTTAGCTTTCCCACAGGATCCACTCCCCATGCGTATTGGTATTCCCTCCGAAACCAAGACCCTCGAAGGTCGTGTTGCCCTCATTCCCGCCGCTGCTGCCGATCTGGTCCGCCGTGGCCACGAGGTGTTCATCCAGGCCGGCGCGGGCGAGAAGAGCGGCTTCTCCGACGAGGCCTATGCCAAGGTCGGCGTGAAGATCGCCGCCGACGCCGCCGCCCTGTACGAGGCGGGCGAGCTGATCGTGAAGGTGAAGGAGCCGGTTGCCGGCGACCTCGCCCTGCTCAAGAAGCACCACCTGCTGTTCTGCTACCTGCACCTGGCCGCCGAGCCGTCGCTGACCAAGAGCCTGCTGGACATCGGCCTGACCGGCGTGGCGTTCGAGTCGGTGGAAGAGAACGGCGGCCTGCCGCTGCTGCTGCCGATGTCGGTCATCGCCGGCCGCATCGCCACCCAGATCGGCACCACGCTGCTGCATCGTCCGCAGGGCGGCAAGGGCAAGCTGCTGGGCGGCATGGCCTCCACCCCGCGTGGCAAGGTCGTGGTGCTGGGCGCCGGCGCTGCCGGTGGCAACGCTGCCGCGCTGGCCGCCGCTGCCGGCGCCAACGTGGTGGTGTTCGACAAGCGCCAGGATCGCCTGGCCGAGATGATGGCCATGGGCCCGAACGTCACCGCGCTGTACGCCTATGAGTCGTCGGTGGCCGAAGAAGTGGCCTCGGCCGACCTGGTGGTCGGCGCCGTGCTGATTCCCAGCGCCAAGGCGCCGCGCGTGGTCACCGAAGAGATGGTCAAGACCATGGAGAAGGGCAGCGTGCTGGTGGATATCTCCATCGACCAGGGCGGCTGCTTCGAGACCTCGCGTCCGACCACCTGGAAGGAACCGACCTACGACGTGCACGGCGTGACCCACTTCTGCGTCACGAATATGCCGGGTGCCGTGCCGCAGACCTCGTCGGTGGCGATTTCTGCCGCTATCCTGCCGTATGTGCAGCGTCTGGCCGCCGGCAACGAATGGCGCCAGTTCGAACCGCTGCGCGGGGGCATCAACGTCGACGGCGGCGAGCTGGTTCATCCGGCGCTCAAGGGCATGATCTAAGGTCTTGCCTGCCGCTTCGGCGGGTGTTGTACCGTCCGGCCGCCCGTAAAGGCGGCCGGACTCACGAACAGGATAAGGATCACGGTGCCGCGTACCGCGAACGTCAAAAAAGACAAGCAAGAGCGCGAAGGCCTCAGTGAAGAACTGAAGCGCCGTCTGCGCGAGGCCGGCGCGCTGCTGCTGCTGCCGCTGGCGCTGTATCTCCTGGTCTGCCTGTTCAGCTACAACGACCAGGATCCCAGCTGGGGTCATGCCGGCACGGTCGAGCACGCGCGCAACTTCGGTGGCGAAGTGGGTGCGAACATCGCCAACGTGCTGCGCTACATCTTCGGGCTGGTTTCTTACTTCTTTCCCTTGCTGCTGCTATTTCTGGGCGTGCAGGTGCTGCGTCACCGTGGAGAGCGCACCGTCCAGCCGTGGGAGCCGTCGTTGCGCCTGATCGGTTCAGTATTCCTGCTCATTACCACGCCGGCGCTGCTCTATCTCAGCTTCAATGACGAGCCCGTTTTGCCGCAGGGTGTGGGTGGCATCATCGGCATGTGGGTTGGCCACGGGCTGCTGCAAGCTCTCGGTGCCAAGGGTGCGCCGCTGTTGCTGCTGGCCATGTTCCTGATCGCCGTGACGCTGGCCACGGGCCTGTCGTGGTTCAAAGTGGCCGATCTCACCGGTCAGGGCGTGCTGAAACTCGCTGGCTGGTTCGGCGGCAAGCTGCGCGAGGCGCCCGAAGTGTTGGCTGCACGCCAGGCGCGCGCCGAGCGCGAGGTGGTCAAGAAGACCGAGGCCGTGAAGCAGGCCAAGCGCGAACCCGTACGCATCGAAACCGCGCCCGCGCCGGTGGTAAAGAGCGAGCGCGCCAAGCTGGAAACGCAGATCCCGCTGTTCACCGGTGCATCCGCGCCGGGCGAACTGCCGCCGCTGTCGCTGCTGGACGAAGCGCCGGAGCAGGGCCCGGGTTATTCGGAAGAAACGCTGGAAGTGCTGTCGCGCCAGCTCGAGCTGAAGCTCAAGGATTTCCGCATCGAGGCCAAGGTGGTGGGCGTGTATCCGGGCCCGGTCATCACGCGCTTCGAACTGGAGCCCGCCGCGGGCGTGCGCGGTTCGCAGGTGTCGAGCCTGGACAAGGACATCGCGCGCGGCCTCTCGGTGGTCAGCGTGCGCGTGGTCGACGTGATCCCGGGCAAGAACGTGATCGGCCTGGAAATTCCCAACGCCAAGAAGCAGATCGTCTATCTCTCCGAGATCCTTCGTTCGGACAAGTACGACGCGATGAAGTCGCCGCTGGCGCTGGCGCTGGGCAAGGACATCGGCGGCCGCCCGGTGGTGGCCGACCTGGCCAAGATGCCGCATCTGCTGGTGGCCGGCACGACCGGTTCGGGCAAGTCGGTGGCCGTGAACGCCATGGTGTTGAGCCTGCTGTATAAGGCCAGCGCCAAGGACGTGCGCATGATCATGATCGACCCGAAGATGCTGGAGCTTTCGGTCTACGAAGGCATTCCGCATCTGCTGGCGCCGGTCGTGACGGACATGAAGGAAGCAGCCAACGCACTGCGTTGGTGCGTGGCCGAAATGGAGCGCCGCTACAAGCTGATGGCGGCGGTGGGCGTGCGCAATCTCGCCGGCTTCAACAAGAAGGTGAAGGACGCCGAGAACGCGGGGCAGCCCTTGCTCGATCCGCTGTTCCGTCCGAACCCGGAGATGCCGAACCTCGCCGCGGAGCCGCTGGAGCCGCTGCCGTACATCGTGATCATCATCGACGAGTTCGCCGACATGATGATGATCGTCGGCAAGAAGGTCGAAGAGCTGATTGCGCGCCTGGCGCAGAAGGCGCGTGCGGCCGGCGTGCATCTGGTGCTGGCCACGCAGCGTCCGTCGGTGGATGTGATCACCGGCCTGATCAAGGCCAATATCCCCACCCGCATCGCGTTCCAGGTGTCGAGCAAGATCGACTCGCGCACCATTCTCGACCAGTCCGGCGCCGAAGCGCTGCTCGGCCACGGCGACATGCTGCACCTGCCGCCCGGCACCGCCACGCCCGAGCGCGTGCACGGCGCCTTCGTGGACGATCATGAAGTGCATGGCGTGGTGAACTGGCTGAAGTCGCAGGGCGCACCGCAGTACATCGAGGGCGTGCTGGAAGAAGTGCAGTCGATGGGCGACGGCAAGTTCATCAGCGACTCCGGTCTGCCGCAGGATGGCGAAGAAGGCGGCGGCGATGCCGAGGCGCAGCTCTACGATCGCGCCGTGCGCATCGTCACCGAGACGCGCCGCGCATCGATCTCCGGCGTGCAGCGCCACCTGCGCATCGGCTACAACCGTGCCGCCCGTTTGATCGAACAGATGGAACAGGATGGCGTGGTGAGCGCACCCCAGCACAACGGCAACCGCGAAGTGCTGGCGCCCCCGCCGCCGAAGAATTGAAACGCCCGTCATTCCTGCTCTTTTTGATCGTCATTCCGGCGCAGGCCGGAATCCAGTAGCGATCAGGTCAGGTTTTCGCGAAAGTCTTCATGAAGATTCTGGCGAAAACCTGCCGCACCGCACCTGGATTCCGGCCTGCGCCGGAATGACGGGCAGAAAAGCATCGCCTCGCCGTTAAGCTTTCGAACGCCACAATTCGCCCTGACTGCTTCACCGTCATCGCCGCCTCATCTTCAAGGCACCTATGAAACGCTTGCTCATTCTTACCGCTGCCGCCCTCGCGCTTTCCATCAGCAGCCTCGCCATGGCCGCCGGCCCGGCGCGTACCAAGCTCGATGCCTTCGCCAACGGCCTGCACTCGCTCACCGGCACGTTCTCGCAGACGCTGAAAGATGCGAACGGCAACAACGGCAAGCCGAGCAACGGCACGCTGGCGCTGCAGGCGCCGCGCCAGTTCCGCTGGGAGACGCTGGCGCCGTCCAAGCAGACCATCGTCGCCGATGGCAGCCGCGTGTGGCTGTACGACCCGGACCTCGAACAGGTCACCGTGCGCGTGCAGAGTTCCGAGGAATCGCATAGCCCGCTGACCGTGCTCACCGACGTGAAGCAGATGGACAAGGACTTCAACGTGGCCGAGCAGGGCGAGCACGACGGCCTGAGCTGGCTGCGTCTTACCTCCAAGGCCAAGGACCCGCAGTTCGATTACGCCGACCTTGGCTTCGACGCGAATGGTCTGGCGCGCATGCTGTTCCGCGACCAGCTGGGCGCGGTCACGGACATCCGTTTCTCGGGCTGGCAGCGCAACGTGCCGATCCCGCCGGAAACCTTCAACTTCGTCCCGCCGCCGGGCGCCGATGTGATCGGCGACCTGCCGGTGATCCAGACCCAGCCGATCAAGAACTGATCGCGCCATGCTGCGCCAGCTCCCGCGCTGGGCATGGGTGGGCGGCGGCCTGCTCGCGCTCGGTGCGGGCTGCATCAACGTGGTGGGCTATCTGTGTTTCCGCCACCAGCCGATCACCCATCTCACCGGCACCAGCACGGAGTTCGGTCTGGCGCTGGCGCGCGGCGATGCAGGCGAGATAGCGCATTGGGGATTGGTGATCGTGGCGTTCCTGCTGGGCGCCATGCTCAGCGGATTCATCGTGCAACAGGGCGCACTGCGGCTGGGACGGCGCTACGGCGTGGTGTTGATGCTGGAGTCCGCGCTGCTGTTCGCCGCCACACCCTTGATCCATGACGGTCGCGATCTCGGCTTGTACCTGGCCTCCGCGGCGTGCGGATTGCAGAACGCCATGGTGAGCACGTACAGCGGCGCTACGGTGCGCACCACGCATCTCTCGGGCATCTTCACCGATCTGGGCATCTATCTCGGCCATCGATTGCGCGGCCTCGAGGTCGACTCGCTGCGCATCAATATCTGCCTGCTGGTGGCGAGCCATTTCATTGCAGGCGCCACGCTTGGCGCGCTTGGCTTCATGGTCTGGCAGGAGCGTGTGCTGCTCGTGCCAGCGACGCTCACGGGTGCTGTTGGCCTGGGCTACGCCATCTACAGGCATCGGCACTTCGACTGACGCTTTATTGGGCGGCGACGACTTTATTGCGCCCGCCATGCTTGGCTTCGTAAAGCGCGCCATCGGCCCGCGACAGCCATTGCGATAGTGTCTCACCCGCGTGATAGGCGGCCACGCCGACGCTCACGGTGACGGCGATCGGTTGGCCGTCGTAGACCAGCGGCTGTTCGGCGACGGCGCTACGGATGCGTTCGGCCACCACCATGCCTTGCTCCAACGTGTTGTGGGGCAGGCCGGCCACCAGTTCTTCGCCGCCGTAGCGGCCGACGCAGTCCGACTCGCGGCATTGCTGCTGCATGATCTGGCTGACGTGGCGGATCACCGCGTCGCCGGCGAGATGGCCGTAGGTGTCGTTGATGCGCTTGAACCGGTCCAGGTCGAGCAGCGCGATACAGGCCTGGCCATCGCTGCTTTGCGCGCGCATCTCCTCCACCAGTTCCAACAGGCGGCGACGGTTGCACGCACCGGTGAGTACGTCGGTATTGGCGAGTTCATCCAGCCGCTTGTTGGCCACCACCAGGTCGCGCGTGCGCAGCTCGATCTGGTGCTGCAGCTGTTTGGCCTGGCGCCGCAGGTACATCGTGCGCAGCTGGATCACGCCGAAGATCGCCGCCAGCAGCAACAGGCCGGCCACCACCATCGCCGCCACGGTTTCGTACCAGCGCGGCTCGGCGCTCACGTCGACGGTGGACTCGATCTGGCGTGGCTGCATGCCGTGCGTCTGCGCGCGCAGGCGCAGCTTGTAATCGCCATGCGGCAGATTGGTATAGATGGCCGTGGGCAGGCCGCCGCGCGGAATCTCGATCCAGCCCTCGTCGAAACCTTCCATGCGGTAGCTGTAGCTGGTCTCGTTGGGCGCTTCGTAGTCGAGCAGGGCGAAGTCCACGCGCAGGCTGCGGTTGCGCGAGTTGATCTTCATCGACTCGCCCGCGCGCGGCAGTTGGCCGTAGGGCAGCGGCGTGCCGTTGACGGCTGCGAAGGTGATCGCCAGCGATGCATCGTTCTGCTCGGGCGGCTGCCATTCCGGGCGCACCACGGTCAGGCCGCCCAGTCCACCGAACAGCAATTCGCCGCCCGGTGCGCGCGCGGCCGCCGCGTAGATATAACTGGAGATGCGCAGGCCGTCACGCACGCCCAGGTTGTGCACGGCATGCGTGTTGGCGTCGATCATCGACAGGCCGTTGGACAGGCTCACCCAGGGATTGCCCTCATCGTCCGGTTGCACCGCATTGATGTTCTCGCTGGGCAGGCCGTTGGCCGTGCCCAGGGTGGCGAAGCGATACGGCTCGCCGACGCTGCGCGGCTGCAGCATGGCCAGTCCGCCATAGGTGCCGATCCACAGCGTGCCCTGCGGGTCCATCGCGATGGAGCTGGCCAGGTTGTTCGGCAGGCTGGTGCTGTCGCCGGGGCGATTGAGCAGGTTCTCGAAACCCTTGGTCTGCATCGTGCTGGTGGCGATGCTGATGCCGCGCCCGGTGACGTACCAGAGATCGGCGCCGATGTGCGCGATGCGTCGTACCGTGTCGCTGGCCAGGCTGCTGGGGTCGTTGGCGTCGTGGCTGAAGTGCGAGAGTGCATGCGTCTTCGTGTCGTACCGATAGACGCCGTCGTAGGTGGCGATCAGCAGTCGCTGGCCGTCAGGCAGCAGGTGCAGGACCGGCTTGTCCTCCAGTTCGGGAATCGCCGAACCGGCGATCGCGAAACTGTTCGGATCGATTCGCGCCACGCCCTGCGTGCCCACCCACAGGCTGCCGTCGGGCATCTCGGCAAAGGCCTGCACATCGCGCCGCGTCTGCACGCCACCCAGTTGCAGATGGCGAATGCTGCCGGCGGCCAGGTCGATCACGTCGATGCGGCCGGAACTCATGCCAAGCCAGATGCGTTGATGGCTGTCGACGAAGATGCCGCGCACATTGGTATTCGCCAGCGAGCGGTTGTCGCTGGTCGAGGGCAACAGGGCAAATGCCTTGCGCGCATTCGGGTCGTAGCGCGCCACGCCGAGGTCGGTGGCCACCCATACGTTGCCGGTGCTGTCCTGGAGCAGTCCACGCACGGAATCGCCGGGCAGCGAAGAAGGCATCGCCGTGTCGTGGGTGATCGCGTGCAGCTTGCCGCTGGCGACGTCGTAGGACAGCACGCCGCCGCCATCGGTGCCCATCCACAGCGTGTCGCCCGCCAGTTGCACGAACGAGCGCACGGTGGGACGGCGCGAGCGATCGGCCTGATAACCGCTGAAGCCGGGAATGGCGTGCCAATGACCCGCTTCGTCGCGATAGACCGCGCCCGACTGCGTGCTGCCGGCCCACAGGCGTCCCTGGCGATCTTCCAGCAATGCCCAGATGCCGTCGTTGAGCACGACGTCGATGCCGCTGCCGTCGGCGGGATGGTCGGGGTGGGTGAACTTGCTTTCGCCGTTGCGTCGAACGAACAGGCCGTTGTTGTTGCCGATCCACAGGTTGCCTTCGCGATCCTGCATCAGGCTGAAACTGCGCGCCGACATGCCTTCGCCCAGGGGCACCGAGGTGATGCGGTTGCTGCGCAGATCCAGATAATCGACGCCGCGTTCGGTGGCGATCCACACGCCGCGATTGCCATCGGGCGACAGCGCATAGATTTTCCGGTCGCTGGTGCCGCCCTTGCCCACAGGGTAGGTGCGGAACGCGTTGTTGAGCGGATTGAAACGCGTGAGGCCGCCGGCATTGGTGCCCACCAGCAGGCTGCCGTCGGGCAGGGTGAGCAGGCAGCGGACATAGGCGTCCGGAATATCGGTCTTGCTGCCGCTGTTGCCGGTGAACACCTGCATGCGGTAGCCGTCGTAACGCACCAGGCCCGAGAGCGTGCCGATCCAGATCAGCCCGCGCTTGTCCTGCTCGACGGTGGTGGTGATCGAATGCGGCAGGCCGTCGCTGACTCCCAGGCGATCGAACCAGGGGATGTCGAACGGCGCCCAGGGATCGCTCTCGCGCGCCATGCCGAGCGACGGCAGGATCAACAGGCAGAGCAGGGCGAATACGCGCCAGACGGCGCTGCGTCGCGCAGCAGCGGCGACCGACCGTGACCCATTTCCCCAGACGTCCCGCCTGCTTGCTCGTCCCGGCCCTTGCGCCACGTGCCGACTCCGCCCCGTCGTATGGACCCATCATAGCGATGCGTGAGGGGGATTTTCCGCACGATGTGGGCGCCGACTGTCATAGACCAGGCGGCCAGCGGATGAAATTGTCTAACAGGCAGCCTGCCCACTAGCATCCCGGGGATGTCATCGTCCGCCATGCCACTGCTCAAGCGCCTGCGCCGCCATCGCGGCCTGTGGGTGCTGGTGATGGCCGTGTTGCTGATCAAACTGGTCAGCGGTTCGGTCTGCGTGGCCGATGGCGGCGAGCGGGACGGCTTTTCCGGGCGCGCCTCCGTGGCCGCCGCGGCGACCATGCAGGCCACCCCGCAAATCCAGTTGGACGATGGCGCCTGTCTCCTCGGCGAAGGCGGCTCCTGCCATTGCGCCTGCGCCCATGCCGCGACCATGCCGGTGTCGCTGGTGCTGGCCGTGGGCAACCCCGGCATGCCCCTGGTTATTCCCTCTGTCGATGCGGGACACGTGCCCGCCGTGACGGCGTCCCTGTTGCGCCCACCCATCGCCTGACCGCGACCGCACTGCTGCGCCCCTCCGGGGTGCATTCGTCGTGATCGTTGTCAGGAGATACATCCATGTCCGTTTTACGTGCAGCCCTTGTCGGGGCTGCCTGTGTGGTTTATGCCGCACGCACCTTGACGTCGCCCGTCGAAGGCGGGGCGCCGGTCACCGCGCCCCTCCGAAACGCGATGCAGCGCGTATGGGAGGCGAGTCCCGAGGTACAGGCCGCCCGTGCCGATGTCGAAGCAGCGAATGCGCGGCTGCGTGCGGCTTCGCAACCCGTCTACAACCCCTCGCTGTCGCTCGAAGCCGAGAACGCGGACGTCGACCGTCGCACCGCCGGGCTGTCGCTGCCGCTCGATCTGTCCGGCAAGCGGCGCGCGCGCACTTCTCAGGCCGAGGCCGAGCAGCGCAGTCGCGAAGCGTCGTATGAACTGTTGCGCCGTGACATTGCCTCGCGCTGGCTAAAGGCCTGGTCGAGCGCGGCGCTCGCGGCCCGCCAGCGCGAACTGGGCGAGCATCGGGTGAGCCTGATGCGCCGTTTCGATGCACTGGCCGCGGAACGCCTCGCCGTGGGCGACATCAGCAGTCCGGAACGCGACCTCGCAGGCCTGGCCCTGGGCGAGGCGCAGATCCAGCAGGCCTCGCTGGCGGGCAACGAAGCGATGGCGCGGGCCGCGCTCGAAGCGATCGCAGGCGACGCGGTGACGCCGCCGCCGTTGCCCGCGGGACTGCCGCCCGTCTCGGCCAGCATCGTGCCGGCCGCGCTCGACGAGCAGCCGGAGCTGGTCAAGCTGCGGGCCGACGAGGCGGGGGCGCAGGCAGGCATTGCGGTGGCGCGCGCGGCACGTCTGCCTGACCCTACAGTCAGCCTGACCGGAGGCCGGGTGAACACGGGCGCCCGAACCGATCAGGTCATCGGCGTCAGCGTGTCCATGCCGTTGCCGGTGCTCAACAGCGGTCGCGCGGAAATCGATGCGGCCATCGCCGAAGCCGGAGCGGCCGCCGCCACGCTGCGCGCCCGGCAACTGGTGACACGCGCCTCGCTTCGCGAAACGCAATCACGCTACGACGCCTTGCTCGCTGCAGGGCAGGCGTTCCGTGCCGGGCGCGCCGCCGCGTTCGAGGATCGCGCCGCCTTGCTCGAAAAACTGTGGCGGTCCGGCGAAATCGGCACGTCCGATTACCTCGTGCAGCTCAAGCAAAACCTCGACACGGCGCTGTCCGCCCTCGTGCTCGAAAGCCAGGCCTGGCAGGCCTGGCTCGACTATCTCGCCGCCGCCGGTCGCCTCACCGACTGGCTGGACGGCCGCATCCAGGAGGTATCCCCATGACACGGATCTTTCAACGCGCTTCGTGCGCGCTCATGTTGTCGTTGGCCGCGAGTACATCCTTCGCACAGCAGGCCTCGCTGACGCTGGACACTCGCGCCATGCAGGACGCGGGCATCGTGGTTTCCAAACTCGCCACGCGCGAACTGGCCGAAGAGATCAAGGCGCCCGGCGAAGTCAAAGTGGACGCCTATTCGACCGTGCTGGTGTCGCCGCGCATCGAGTCGATGGTGTTGTCGCGTAAGGTGAAGCTGGGCGATGTGGTGAAGGCCGGGCAGCCGTTGGTGATGTTGTCCAGCGTGCAGGTGGCCGAAACGCAGGGCGCGCTGATCGTGGCCGAGCAGGATTGGCGTCGCGTCTCCGCGCTGGGCTCGCAAGCCGTGTCCGGGCGCCGCTACACGGAAGTGCAGGTGCAGCGCGACCAGGCACGTGCGCGGCTGCGTGCTTATGGCTTGTCCGAAGGGCAGATCCAGGGCGTATTGCGTGCCGGTTCTGCAGGCGCGGACGGTAGCTATGCGCTGCTCGCGCCTACCGATGGACGCATCACCAGCGATGCCTTCCTGGTGGGTGAGCGCGTCGATGCGGGACGCACCTTGTTCACCCTGGTGAAGGAGGACTCGGTCTGGGTCGAAGCCCAACTGCCACCGTTCGATGCAGGGCGCGTCAAGCCGGATGCGGCGGCGCGCGTGCTTGTCCACGAGCAGAGCCTGCCCGCCAAAGTCGTGCAGCGTTCCCATCAGACCGATGAAAAGACCCGCACCGTGGCGGTGCGCATGGCGGTGGACAACCGTCGCGACCTGTTGCACCCGGGCGAACTGGTCGACGCGCGCATCGCCGTGGGCGGACGCAGCGCGCTCGCCGTGCCGGCCGAAGCGGTGGTGCTGTTGCAGAACCAGTCCACCGTGTTCGTCGCCACGGGCAGCGGTGCGTTCGAACCGGCGGCCGTGCAACTGGGCGATACCCGCGATGGCTGGGTAGAGATACGCGAGGGCCTCAAGCCCGGGGCTTCGTACGTCAGCAAGGGCGCGTTTGCGCTCAAGGCGCGCTTGCTTCGCTCGCAACTGGGAGAAGACTGATGCTCGCGCGTTTGGTCGAACTCTCCCTGCGCTACAAGCTGCTGGTGTTGATCGCCTTCGCGGTGATCGGCGTGTTGGGCTATCAAGCGCTGCGCAAGCTGCCCATCGACGCGTTTCCCGACGTCACGCCCGTGCAGGTCAACGTCTACACCGAGGCGCCGGGCCTTGCCGCCGAAGACGTGGAATCGCTGCTCACCACGCCCGTCGAATCCGCGCTGGCCGGCCTGCCGAACGTCGAAGAGGTGCGCTCGGTCAGCCTGTTCGGCTTGTCCTACGTCTCGGTGTATTTCAGCGACGACATGGACATCTACTTCGCACGCCAACTGGTCAACGAGCGACTGCAACAAGTGGGCGACCGTCTGCCGGCGGGCTACGGCAAGCCCGAAATGGGACCCAACACCTCCGGCCTTGGCCAGGTGTTCTGGTACACCGTGGAGCGCGCGGACGAAACGCTAAAAGGGGCGCCCAGCGACAGCGACCTACGCACGCTGCAGGACTGGACCATCCGCCTGATGCTGCGCACGGCGCCCGGCGTCGACGACGTGACCTCGTGGGGCGGACAGCAGAAGCAGTATCAGGTGCGCATCGATCCGATGAAGCTGATCGCCCATGGCCTCGGCTTCAAGGACGTGATCGAGGCACTGCAGGCGAACAATGCGCAGGTCGGCGGAAACTTTGTCGATATCGGGCGCGAGCAGTATCTGGTGCGTGGGTTGGGTCTTGTGCAGAGCGCCCGCGACATCGGCCAGATCGTGCTCAGGACCGAAGATGGCACGCCGGTCTACGTGCGCGACGTGGCCACCGTGGAGGAAGCCGGCGCGCCGCGCACCGGCGCCGTGACGCGCGATGGCAAGGAAGTGGTGATGGGCCAGGCGCTGTCGCGCATCGGCGAAAACGCCAAGAGCGTGGTGGATGCGGTCAAGGGAAAGCTCGGCACCGTGCAGCAGGCGTTGCCCGATGGCGTGGTGATCAAGCCCGTCTACGAGCGCACCGATCTGGTCAACAAGGCGGTGGGTACGGCGGTGCGCGCGCTGGTGGAAGGTTCGATCCTGGTGGCCATCGTGCTGTTCCTGTTCCTTGGCGAATGGCGCAGCGCGCTGGTGGTGGTCGTCACCTTGCCACTGGCCATGCTGATCGCCTTCATCTGCATGGAGCAGGCCGGTTTGTCGGCCAACCTGATGTCGCTGGCGGGACTGGCCATCGGCATCGGCATGATGGTCGACGGCGCGGTGGTGATGGTGGAGAACGCCTTCCGCATCATGGCCGAACGCAAGGCGCAGGGTGAGCCGGTGGACCGCAGTGCCGCCGTGCTGGCCGCGGCCAGGGAAGTGGCAAGTCCCATCGCGTTCGCCATCGTGATCATCATCGTGGTGTTCCTGCCACTGTTCAGTCTGCAAGGGCTGGAAGGCAAGATGTTCAAGCCGATGGCCTTCAACATCAGCTTCGCCATGGCGGGTTCGCTGATACTCGCCTTGACCTTGGTGCCGGTGCTCGCCGCACTTGCGCTGAAGCCAAAGCACGAACGCGATACGCGCCTGGTGAGCTTCCTGAAGACGCGTTACGGCGTCGTGCTGGCGTGGGCATTGCGTCGGCGGCGCTGGGTGCTTGGTGTGGCGGGCGCGGCATTGCTGGGCAGCCTTGCGCTGTTTCCTTTCCTCGGCAAGGAATTCATGCCGAACCTGAAGGAGGGCGCGATCATGTGGCGCATCACCTCCATTCCGTCGGCCTCGCTGGAGGAATCGATCGATCTCTCGCGACAGGTCGCCACGCGCATCAAGGCCTCGTTTCCCGAAGTGGAGACCACGCTGGCGATGATCGGCCGCGCCGAAAAGGGCGAGACGGCCGACGTGAACTACATGGAGGTGTACACGCCGCTCAAACCACGCGAGCAGTGGCGCAAGGGCCAGACGCTGGAGAGCATCGAGACGGACATGCAGCGCGAACTTTCCGCCGTGCTGCCCACGGCCGTGGTGAGCTACACGCAGCCGATCCAGATGCGCATCGAAGAGTTGATCTCCGGCGTGCGCGCCACCCTGGCATTGAAACTCTATGGCGATGATCTGGGTGAGCTGGATCGTCTAAGCGCACAGATCAAGAACACGCTAAGCCAGGTGCCTGGTGTGGCTGATCTTGCCCTGGAGCCGAACATGGGCAAGCCGCAGATACGCGTCCGGGTGGATCGCGAGGCACTCGCGCGCTACGGCCTCAACGCGGACGACGTGCTCACCGTGGTACGCAACGGCATCGGTGGCGAACCGGTAAGCACGCTGATCGATGGCGTGAAGCGCTTCGACATCGCCGTGCGCCTGAACGACAGCGACAAGCGTTCCCTGCAGGCGATCCAGCGCATTCCGATCCAGGCGCCGGGCGGTGCGCTGGTGCAACTGTCGCAGGTGGCCGAGGTCACCGAGGCGGAGGGTTACTCCTTCATCCGGCGCGAACAGCTGCAACGCTATGCGGTGATCCAGATGGACGTACGCGGTCGCGATATCGATGGCTTCGTGCAGGAGGCGAACGCCAAGCTGGCGCAACAAGTGAAGCTGCCGACCGGCTATTACACGGAGTGGGGCGGTGCCTTCGAGAACCAGCAGCGCGCGTTGAAGCGTCTGGCCTTGATCGTGCCCGCCACGATCTTCTTCATCTTCGTGCTGCTCTACACCGCGTTCAATTCGATGAAGTACGCCGCGTTGATCCTCGCCAACGTGCCGTTCGCCACCATCGGCGGCATCGTGGCGTTGGCCATCACCGGGCAGTATCTGTCGGTGCCTTCGGCGATCGGTTTCATCGCGGTATTCGGCGTGGCGATGTTGAACGGCATCGTGCTGGTGAGTTTTCTCAACGAGCAGCGGGCCAAGGGCATGGGTGTGCGCGAGGCGGTGCTTCGCGGCACGGCGCTGCGTCTGCGACCCGTGCTGATGACCGCCAGCGTGGCGATCCTGGGCCTGGTGCCGATGTTGCTTTCCAGCGGCGTCGGCGCCGAAACGCAGCGGCCGCTGGCGACCGTGGTGGTGGGCGGCTTGCTCACCTCGACGCTGTTGACCTTGCTGCTGTTGCCCGTGCTGTACGACTGGATGGAGCAGCGGACGGAGGCGCGTCGCCGCTAGGATTGCTCCGAACGCCAAGGGGTGACACGGCGGCTTGCGGGCCGTCCGTGTCACACTGGCGCCATGACACACCGGCGCAGCTGGAGAAGGATGGTCATGGTTTTTCTATGGATAGTGATTGGCGCCGTACTGGGCGCACTGGCGTCGTCCGGTGGCCTGGCCGGCACCTTGGGCGGTGCGGCCTTGGGCTTGCTGTGGAGCAGGCAGGTGGATCTGTCGCGTGAGCTGAAGGCCCTGCGTGCGCAGCTGGCCCAGGCCGCGCCGACGCCACCCGCCAATGCGGAATATCGGTGGACAAGTGCGCACGAGCCGAGCGAGACGCCTGCGCCGCCGGTTGCGCCAGTCGCTGCCGCGCCAGCCCCTGTTCCC
The DNA here is from genome assembly GCF_049913195.1 of Dyella kyungheensis. Classification (GTDB taxonomy): domain Bacteria; phylum Pseudomonadota; class Gammaproteobacteria; order Xanthomonadales; family Rhodanobacteraceae; genus Dyella; species Dyella kyungheensis. Next base: position 2,212,426 of record NZ_CP183983.1, read on the forward strand.
ATCGAGGCGACGGCGCCTCCTTTACCGAAACCCGCCGAACCCGCTGCCTGGCCTGCCGCCGATATCCCGCCGCGCGTGCCGGCGCTGCCCTCGGTGTTCGACCGCCTGGCCAAACGCGTGTGGAGCTGGTTCACCGAAGGCAACGTGCCGGTGAAGATCGGCATGCTGGTGTTGTTTGCCGGCGTGGCGGCCTTGCTCAAGTACGCGGCGGATGCCGGCATGCTGCGCGTGCCGATCGGCCTGCGCGTGTCGATGGTGGCGTTGGCCGCGCTGGCCGGCCTGGCCTTCGGCTGGCGCCAGCGCGACAAGCAGCGCGTGTTCGCCTTGTCCCTGCAGGGCGGCGCCATCGGCGTGCTGCTGATGACGGTGTTCGCTGCGTTCCGTCTCTACGACTTGCTGCCAGCCACCGCCGCATTCGCCTTGCTGGTGGTGCTGGTGGCCGGTGTCGGCGTGCTTGCGGTGATGCAGGATGCGCTGGCGTTGGCCGTACTCGGTCTGCTCGCCGGTTTCGCGGCACCGATTCTGGTCTCCACCGGCACCGGCAGCCACGTGGCGCTGTTCGGTTACTACGCGGTGCTCAACGTCGCCATCCTGGGCATTGCGTGGAAGCGCTCGTGGCGCGTGCTCAACCTGCTGGGTTTCATCGCCACGTTTGCCGTCGGTACGGCGTGGGGCGTGCTGCGCTACCAACCTGCGCTGTTCGCCAGTACCGAGCCGTTCCTGATCTTGAACTTCCTGTTCTACCTGATCATTCCCTGGCTGCATGTGGTGCGTGCGCCGGTGGATCGGCGACTGGTGATCGACGGCTGCCTGATGTTCGGCAATCCGTTGATCAGCCTGCTGCTGCAGGGCGCGCTGTTGCGCTGGGATGGCAAGGCGCTGGCGATTTCCACGCTGGTGGCAGCAGCGATCTATCTGGGCGTTGCCTACGTTTCGCGTCGCCAGCCGGCCATGCGACTGCTGCGCGATACCTGGGCCGTGCTGGCAGTGGCGTTGGCCACGCTGACCGTGCCGCTGGCGCTGCGTGCCGACGTGACCGGCAGCATCTTCGCGCTCGAAGGCGCCGGCCTGATCTGGCTGGGCTTGCGCCAACAGCGCTGGCTGGCCACGTGGAGTGGCGTGGCGCTGCAGTTTTTCGCCGCATGCGCATTGTTGATCAACGAGTCCATGCACGGTGCTTATGGCGCGTGGCCGGTGCTCAATCGTCATTGCATCAGTGCGTTGATGATCGTGATCGCCGGCTTCGTCAGCAGCGGTCTGTTTTCGCGAGGGAGTGCGGGACGCGTGCTGTATCGCGTGTTCTCGGTGGCGCTGTTTGCCTGGGCGATGCTCTGGTGGCTGGCGGCGAGTGCGCAGGAGATCGCGCATTTCGTGCCGGACACTAACCTGTTCGCGGCCTGGTTCGCCTGGGTGGCATTCACGGCATGGGGTGTGGCGGAAGCAGCTCGTTACCGTTCCACGCCCGAGCTGGGCGCCGCGTTGCTGTGGACCCCGGTGGCTTTCATGGCCGCCATGCTCGTGTTGATCCTGTTTGCCGGCAGCTATCACCAGCAACCGTGGCGAGGCTGGAATCTGCTCGCAGTGTTGTTCGCCGCGGGCCTGGGTTGGCGCACGTTGCAGAACCTGCGCGATACCGCCTGGGCCGGCGCCGCAGCGCAGGGACTGTGGCTGTGGCGATGGGTGCTGCTGGCGGCGGTGGGCATCGCGGTGGCGCTGGATCGTCTGCGCTGGTTGTCCGACAGCTGGACCGGCCTGTTGAGTTTCGCACCGTTGCTGATCGCGTTCGCGGTGGCGCACGCGCGGCCTCGTCTGTTCGCCGCGCCGATGCAGCAGACCATGTCGCTGTGGCTACCCCCGCTGAAGTATTCGCTGCTGGCAGTACTGGGGCTGGCCGGTTTCGCGGCCTTGTTCCTTGCCGGCGACGCGGCGCCGTTGCGTTACATACCGCTGCTCAATCCGCTGGAGCTGTTGCTGCTGTTGATCGCCCTGGCTTATGCGGCGTGGCTGGCCGAGCCAACGCTGCCTGCACTGTTGCAATGCAGTCGTGGTCCCGTGCTTGGCGGCATCGTGCTGGCGCTCGCCACCAGCATCACCTTGCGCGCGGTCCATCAACTGGGTGGCGTGCCATGGGGCGACGAGCTGATCGATTCCAGCATCGCGCAGATGTCGCTCACCGTGGTGTGGAGCGTGCTGGGCCTGTTTGCCTGGGTGTGGGGATCGAAGCACGGCCATCGCCTGTTCTGGCTGGCCGGCGCGATCCTGATGGGCGTGGTGCTGGCCAAGTTGATCCTGCTCGACCGTCGTCAGCTGGGCAATCTGTTCGGCATCGGTTCGTTCATTGCCTTTGGCTTGTTGTGCAGTGTCATTGGATACCTGGCGCCGGCTCCGCCGCGCCGTTCATCGTCTATGGAGGAGACCGGGCATGCGCCTTGACGTTCGCTGGATTGCGCTTGCCGTGATGTTGCCCGTGGCTGCGGCCCGGGCCGACAACGCGGCGGATTACGCGTACGCGTTTGCACTCGATACGAAAACCGCCGGCGAGGCCTATCGCGTGGTGTTGACGCCGGAGGTCTACGCCTCGGTCAAGCCGGGTGCGGATCTGCGCGACCTGATCGTGGTGAATGCGTTGGGCCGGCCCGTGCCGTTCGCACCGCTGCCGCCGTCGCCGCCGACCAGCCATCCGTTCGAGGCATCAGCGCGGCTGCTTCCTTTGCCGGTGTCCGCTGCGTCGGCCGACAGCGTGAAGGTGGAACGCAACACCGATGGCGGCATCGTGATCAGCCAGACCGATCGCGCCGCTGCCGTGCAACGTCCGGATGCATGGCTGCTCGATGCAGGCCGCGCGATGAACCTGGATCAGCTGGCGCTCGATCCCGCATCGCTGAGCGAGGATTTCCAGCTTCGCGTGATGGTGGAAGGCAGCAACGACCTGCGCCAGTGGAGCCTGCTTGCCTCCGACCTCAGCCTGACCCGCGTGCATGGCGAAGAGGATCAGGTCGAACAGTTGAACGCCGACGTCTCCAGCAACGACCCGTATCGCTATTACCGCGTGCGGCTGTCCGATGGCCAGGTCGACTGGAGCGCCGGCCACGCGCCCATCGCGCGACTGACCGGCGGCTACACCGACGCTGCCGCCGAACACGCCTCGCAGCTGCAGTGGCTGGTGGCCAAGGAGAGCGGGCAGGGCGCAGCGGACTACGACTATGAATTGCCGGCCGCGCTGCCGGTGGAATCGGTGACGGTCGCGTTGCCGGCTGCCAACAACGCCGCTCGCGTGCATGTATTGGCACAGGGCGCGGATGGGGCGACCTGGACGGAAGCGGCGACGCTCGACCTGGTTCGTGCGGGGGGCAAGAGCGGCGAGGCCACGGCCGCCATCGGAGTCCGCACCATCAAGCATCTGCGCGTGCACAGCGACACGCCGCTGGCCGGCGCACCCACGCTGCGCGCGGGCTGGATTCCGCCGCAGTACGTCTTCCTTGCCGAAGGCAGCGCGCCGTACCGGTTGCTCGCCGGCAGCTATGCCGCGCGCCGCGGCGACTATCCGGTGGACGAGGCCTTGAGCCGCTTGCGCAGCCAGCACGACGAGACATGGCTGCCACCCGTGGCGCAGTTGGGGCCGCGCGTGGACGAGGCGGGCCCGTCGGCACTGGACGCGCCCAAGGTGCCCTACGACTGGACCAAGCCCTTGCTGTGGGTGGTGCTGGCGCTGGGTGCGCTGGTGGTGGCCGGCATGGCCTTCAGCCTGCTGCGCCAGGGGCGCGAGGGCGATCCGAAACCCTGAGGCGGCTGGGGGCATGCGGCCCCCGCCGGCCTGATGTCCTATCATGCCGGGCATGTCACGCAGCGATATGTTCGACGCGCCGGGCCTGTTTGCAGAGCCCGACGATCTCAAGCCCCTGGCCGAACGCATGCGGCCGCGCACCCTGGATGAAATCGTGGGCCAGCAACGCGTGCTGGCTCCCGGCAAGGCGCTGCGCCGCGCGCTGGAAGCCGGCCGCGTGCATTCGATGATCCTGTGGGGGCCGCCCGGTTGCGGCAAGACCACCCTGGCCTTGCTGGTGGCGCGCTACGCGGATGCGGACTTCCGCGCCATTTCGGCCGTGATGTCGGGCCTGCCCGATGTGCGCAAGGCGCTGGCCGAGGCCGAGGTGAAGTTTGCCCAGGGGCGTCGCACGGTGTTGTTCGTGGACGAAGTGCACCGCTTCAACAAGGCCCAGCAGGATGCCTTCCTGCCGCATATCGAGCGCGGCGTGATCCTCTTCGTGGGCGCCACCACTGAGAACCCCTCGTTCGAACTCAACTCCGCCTTGCTGTCGCGTTGCCGCGTGCACGTGCTGGAATCGGTCACGATCGACGACATCGTGATGGCGCTCAAGCGCGCGCTGGACGACAACGAGCGCGGCCTCGGCAGCATGCAGCTGGATGTCTCGGACGAATCGCTCCGGCTGATCGCCCAGGCCGCCGACGGCGACGTGCGCCGCGCGCTCACGCTGCTGGAAATCGCTTCCGAACTGGCCGAAGACCATCGCATCGACGACACCACGCTGACCCAGGTGCTGGCCGATCGCACGCGCCGCTTCGACAAGGGCGGCGAGCAGTTCTACGACCAGATCTCGGCGCTGCACAAATCCGTGCGCTCCTCCGATCCGGATGCCGCCGTGTATTGGTTGACGCGCATGCTCGACGGCGGCGTCGATCCGCTTTACCTCGCCCGACGCATGACGCGCATGGCGGTGGAAGACGTGGGCCTGGCCGAACCGCGCGCCTGGCGCATGGCGTTGGATGCATGGGATACCTACGAGCGCCTGGGCAGCCCCGAAGGTGAGCTGGGCCTGGCGCAACTGGCCATCTGGCTTGCCATCGCACCCAAGAGCAATGCCGCCTACAAGGCGTACAACGCAGCGCGCGCCGTGGTGCAGCAAACCGGCACGCTCGACGTGCCCATGCATCTGCGCAATGCCCCCACCAAGTTGATGAAGGGGCTGGGCTACGGGCAGGGCTATCAATATGACCACGACAGCGATGGCGGCATCGCGCTCGACCAGCAATGCCTGCCCGATGCGCTGGACGGCACCGTGTTCTACGAACCGGTCGAGCGCGGCCTGGAACTGCAACTGCGCGAAAAACTGCTGGGCCTGCGCGAAGCACGACGCAAGGCGCGCGGCGAGTGAGTGCTCACTACACGACTGAGGGAACAGGTATGTCCATAGTCTGGTATTTCGATTTCATCTCGCCGTACGCCTGGCTGCAATGGCCGAAGCTGAAGCTGCTGGCCGCATCCCGCCCAGTCACGCTGCGGCCGATTCTGTTCGCCGGCGTGCTGGACCGGATCGGCCAGAAAGGCCCCGCCGAGATACCCGGCAAACGCGAATTCATTTATCGCCATGTGCTGTGGCGCGCGCGCCAGCAAGGCCAGCCACTGCGGTTTCCGCCGGCGCATCCGTTCAATCCGCTGGCGGCGCTGCGACTATGCATTGCCTGCGGCAGCACGGTGGAAGCGACGGATGCGATCTTCGATTGGATCTGGGCACAGGGCAACCTGGGCGACAGCATCGAAGCGCTGGCGCCGGTGGCGGCGCGCCTCGGCATCGCCGATCCGGCCGCCGCCATCAGCGATCCCGCGGTGAAGGCGCAATTGCGCGCCAACTTCGATGCGAGCGTGGCCGACGGTGTGTTCGGCGTGCCCACGCTGTCGCTGGATGGCCGTCTATTCTGGGGTGGCGATGCGCATGACTTCGCGCTGGCCTATCTGGACGACCCCTCGCTATGGGACGAGCCGGAGATGCGTCGCCTCGGCGAACTGCCTGTCACCGCCAGCCGCATCGGCTGACCGTTGCTGCGCAAGACCTTGCGGCACCCCGGGCGGCGGGCATAGATTCGCGCCACCGTAGGTATCGAGGGAGAGCGAGCCATGCGAGTACTGGTAGCAGCACTGATGGGCGGCATCGTGATGTTCATCTGGGGCGCCGTGGCACATATGGCGCTGGGGCTGGGCGATGTCGGCATGCGGCAACCCGTGGCCGAAGACGCCGTACTGGGCAGCTTGCGTCCGGGCCTGGGCGAGCAAGCCGGCGTGTTCGTGCTTCCCTCGGTCGACCCGGCCAAGATGCACGACAAGACCGTGATGGACGCCTATTCGACCAAGGCCAAGGCGTCGCCGTATGCCCTGGTGGTCTATATGCCGCAGGGCGATGACCTATCCGACATGAGCGGAACACTGCCACGGCAATGGGCGTCCGATACCTTGTCGGCCCTCGCACTGGCCTTCCTGATGGGCCTGGCCGCCTTCAGCTTCATGACGCGCCTCAGCATCGCCCTGGCCGCCGCCGTGTTCGCCTGGCTGAGCACCCTGGTGCCGTACTGGAACTGGTACCGCTTCCCCACCAACTTCACCCTGGCCGCCCTGATCGAACAGGTGATCGGCTGGCTGCTGGCCGGCGCGGTGATGGCGTGGTGGCTGGGCAGGGGCGAGCATCGATCGCGGTTGTAGACCGCGGCAAGCCCAGTCGCGCACGCTAGCTCGTCATCCCGGCGCAGGCCGGGATCCAGCGCCTCCGTCCCCACATCCCGGCGACAGCCGGGACTCTCAGTGTTGATCGGCTTTTAAAGTGCGGTGGCTATCGCGCGGCCAAAACCCACCGCCGAGGCCCTGGATGACTCGCTTCGCTCGCCCCTTCGGGCCGCCCTTCGGGCGTTCTGCGCGCTTCGCGCTTGTCCGGCCTGCGCCGGGATTACGAGCAAAAGCTGGCTGTGCGCCAAGTCCACACCGCAGCCCCCAACATTGCCCCCCACCACGCCCCCCAGCGATAATCCAAGGTTCCAAGCCCCACCTCTGGATTGATCATGCTGGACCCCGCACTGCTGCGTTCGCGACTGGCCGAAACCGCCGCGCGCCTCAAGGAAACCCGTGGCTACGAACTCGACGTAGCCGCCATCGAGGCGCTGGAGAGCGAGCGCAAGCAGCTGTCCACCGAGACGCAGGAGCTGCAGAACCTGCGCAACACGCGCTCCAAGGCGATTGGCCAGGCCAAGGCCAAGGGTGAAGACGTCGCCCCGCTGATGGCCGAAGTCGCCGGCATCGGCGACAAGCTCAAGGCCAACGAACACGCCTTGTCGGACGTGCAGGCCAAGCTGGCCGATGTCGCGCTGGGCATCCCCAACATCCCGCATGAGTCCGTGCCGCTGGGCAGCGACGAAACCCAGAACGCCGAACAGCTGCGCTGGGGCACGCCGCGCACGTTCGATTTCCCGGTGAAGGATCACGTCGACCTCGGCGCCCGCCACGGCTGGCTCGATGCCGATGCCGGCGCCAAGCTGTCCGGCGCGCGTTTCACCGTGTTGCGCGGCCAGCTCGCCCATCTGCATCGCGCACTCGCGCAGTTCATGCTCGACCTGCAGACCGGCGAGCACGGCTACCTCGAATGCAGCGTGCCGCTGATCGTTAACGCGGACGCCATGAAGGGCACCGGCCAGCTGCCGAAGTTCGAGGAAGACCTGTTCTCCACCGAGGTCAACGAAACCAAGCGCTACCTGATTCCCACCGCCGAAGTGGCGCTGACCAACCTCGTCGCCGACAGCATCGTCGAAGCCGACGCACTGCCCATGCGCCTCACCGCGCACAGCATGTGCTTCCGCGCCGAAGCGGGCAGCTACGGCCGCGACACGCGCGGCATGATCCGCCAGCACCAGTTCGAGAAAGTCGAAATGGTGCAGATCGCTTCGCCCGAACAGTCGCATGCGCAGCTCGAAGAAATGGTCGGCCACGCGGAGAAAGTGCTGCAGCTGCTGAACCTGCCGTACCGCAAGGTGCTGCTGTGCACCGGCGACATGGGCTTCTCGGCGATCAAGACCTACGACCTGGAAGTGTGGCTGCCCAGCCAGAACACCTACCGCGAAATTTCCTCGTGCTCCAACTGCGGCGACTTCCAGGCCCGCCGCATGCAGGCCCGCTGGCGCAACCCGGCCACCGGCAAGCCCGAGCTGGTACACACGCTCAACGGCTCCGGCCTGGCCGTGGGCCGCACCCTGGTCGCCGTGATGGAGAACTACCAGAACGCCGACGGCTCCATCACCGTGCCCGACGCGCTGCGCCCGTACCTGCGCAACCTCCCGCAGATCGCCTGAGGCCACCGGCATGAGCACCCAGCGCTGGGACAAAGTGGAACTCGCCGCCAGCTACACCTTGCTGGTGATCCTGGCCACCGAGCTGCTCACCCGCCTCGGCCTGGTCACCATGTTCCCCATGGCCACCGTGGACTTCGTGCTCAGCGCCATCGCCACCGTACTGGTGGTGGGCTCCTTCTGGTTCGCCCGCCACAGCCGCCGCCTGCGCTTCGCCATCATCGCCTTCGCCGCCGCGACGCAACTGGTGCCGATGGTGATCCGCCAACCGATCCTGCTGCTCCCGCTGCTTGGGGCCGCCATTCCGGTCGCGATCATGCTGTGGGCGATGATTGCCTTGTCGAAAAAAGGGCAGGGAGCGGCACCGCATTCCTGATAGGATTGCAAGCTCGTCATTCCGGCGAACGCCGGACGAGCGCGAAGCGCGAAGAACGCCCGAAGGGCGGCCCCGAAGGGGCGAGCGAAGCGAGTAATCCAGCGCCCCAGTGGCAACAAGGGCCTGAAGCTACATCGCTCTAATGGAGTTCCCGTTAGCAGCCACAATCAGGAGAGATGGCCGAGCGGTTTAAGGCAGCAGTCTTGAAAACTGCCGTAGGTGTGAGCCTACCGTGGGTTCGAATCCCACTCTCTCCGCCAGAAATGAAAACGCCCCCGCCTGGGGGCGTTTTCATTTCTGATGGAAAGACTGGGTGAGAACCCACCCGGGTTCGACAAATTTGTCAGGAACAAATTTGGACAGCCGCAGGCTGGCCCTGGAGCGCGAAGTGCGGAAGGGTTGGGTGCATGGATGCACGCAACAATCCCACCCTCAGTCTCGCAATGGCCAATAAGCGCTTTCGATTTTCTAAAGCCCCTAATGCCAATTACTACCTTTGACAGGTATGCAATCGCACAGGCTTTCACTTACCTTGCCGAGATAGCAATAAGAGAAATGCGGGCTAATGAAACGTTTATTCCTGGCTGCAGTTGCGGCCACCTTGGTTGTCGTCTAGTCGTTCCTGCGACAAGCCAAATGCCAGTCTGGAAGTGAACCTGGACTACCCCGTTCTTTCAATGGCAGTCAGGAAACGAGCCTGGTCACGTTTATATTTTGAAGGGAAAGTTAGCACGCCACAAAGAGGCTTGGGGTTCGACTGAAAGGGATCGAAATGCTATCAGCCATCAAGATCAGCGTGATCTGGCCGATGCTGTTCAAGCAGAAGCGGGCGACTTCGGTGAAATGATCCGAGGCGCCATAACTTTTAATGATGATCACAAGGGCGGTCGAGTCCAGTCGGCCAGCTCTGCCAGGGATAGGGGGACAATGTGAGCGTGATTGCACCAACGCCAACATCGGTTGTCGAGGCGGGCCTTGACCTGCGCAACCTTGGCATTGACGAGGTCATCGTCCATCGGGTCTTTGCACGGGATGCCAACAAGGTCGTCAAGGATCCCGTGCTTGCGGATAAGTTGATGGTCTTGCCTGCTGCCGGGCTCGATGCCATCCAGCAGCGCCTCACGGTCGCCCTCGGAAGCCGCTCGCACGGCGTGGAAATGTCCATCGAAAAGGCAGATGCTGACAGTTTCATTCAACTGGGTGCTGATGCGATTTGCCGAGATCAAGCGGCATTTGTTGCGTCATCCCGAAGCATGGCCGTGAAGCTCAGCAAGGCGCAGGCCGCAACCAGTGGCTCTCCTGGAATGCTTATCGTCATCCGCGGCCGGGCGGGCGGCCAACCCCGCCGGTTCCTGGCGGTGGTCAAGGCCGAAGTGCATGACGGGTTTGGCGCGGGTGGCACAGACCAGGCGGTGGCGGTGGAATACATCAGCTCATTGATGTTGACCCCGCAGCAGCGCCTTTTCAAAGTCGGCCTGTTGCTCGAACTGGCATCCGCTCCTCCGCGGAACCTGGGCGACTACAAACCAGCGGGTTATCGGGCTTTTCTTTTCGATCATCTGATCACGGCAACGGAAACACGATCCGCAGCGGCCTATTTCTACGGTGGGTTCCTGGGCATGGACATCCAGAAGTCGTCGAAAAAGCTGACGCAGGATTTCTACGAATATACCCAGACCTTCATCAAGACGGCTTCGCTGTCCGAAGAAGACAAGTCGGAACTCAAAGAGGCGCTTCGCGTGAGTCTGCGGAGCGCGGATGCCATTATCAGTGTCACTGATTTCGCCAAGAGCCATATTCCCGACGAAGAAGTGCGGTCTAGCTATGTTTCTTACCTGGAAGGTAAGGGGTTCCCAAAGAATGCCGTGGTCAAGGACGTCGAGTATGTGAAATCGAGGCTGCGGAAGCCTCGGCGCCTTGCATTCACCAGCGGTGTCCGGATCACGGTTCCGGCCGACGCTGCCCCGGATGACTTCGTTATGACGGAACGCACCGAGACCCACGCAACTGTGATGGTTCGCGGCAGCTTTACTGAGAGCGAGTGATGGAGATTGGCGACTACATCGAAGCCAACCGTCAGGCGTTGATGGATTGGGGGCTGGTCATTTCGAAGGAGGTGACCCGCACCAATGGGACGCTGCTGAAAGTTCCTGCATCGGTCCGAGTGAAAGACCTCCAGTCTGCCCGGGCCAAGCAGATCAAGAAGGCGTATGCCGATCCGTCACGGGATATGACCGACCTTGTCGGCGTCAGATTCGTGGTCCTGAACTCTTCCGATCTCACTCCGATCCGGACTCAGATTGAGCAGTCGACTTCGTGGGTTGCCCGCCAGGATCGGGATCCTGATGTCGAGATCGAGCAAGCCCCAGACACTTTCGGTTATCAGTCTCACCACTACACCGTCCGGCCGAAGGATCCCGCCGAGGGCATCTGGTGCTGCGAAGTCCAGGTTCGCACCCTCTTGCAGCATGCCATTGCCGAACTCTCCCACGATGCCATGTATAAGGCAACGAGGGAGGTGCCGTCGCACGCCAGGAGACTGGTGGCGCGCAGCATAGCGTTGATGGAAACGACGGACGAACTGCTGTGCAGCGCGATGGAAGCGGTCCGTGAAGCAGGCGCCCCGGCCCTGGGATTGGGGCGCGTTGCCGCCGACGTGACGCGGGCCTTGGGTGGCACGCAGGACCTCGTGGAAGATCTCATGTCGGCATACGCCTCGGAGATCGACGGATCATCCGCGGAAGGCCTTCGAAAATTTGTGCGGGAGAACTCTTTCGTCGTAGACAAAGTCCGCTCGCGTTCGGAGGAGGGCCTGTTTGCCTATCCCTCGGCGGCCGTGATCGCCTACTGGTTGGTGGAACGATTGGAAGGTCGAATGATTTCCCGGTGGCCTTTCCCCGGATCCAGGTCTGAGCTGAGCAAGATGTTCTCAGACCTCGGGATATCGCTGTAATTGCATGAGGTTAGTCGTGTCGAAAACAGGGGCCATCTCAGAGTGGAATTATCAGGCTTAGTGGACATCTGGCCGTCGCCGATGCCCCTTCGAACTCATTCGGGCTGACACCATCAAGATAGCTGGGGCGGCGGGCGGAGTTCGAAGAAAGATGAAGAATGGTGCCAGGGATAATTTTCGGGAGCCCAAATTAACAAAAGAGGTCAGAACACTTTCTTTCGAGACTCAAGGCGGCAGAGCTCGGCCGTACGGCGAGAGTTCGGCCACGGGGTGGGCCTAGAAGAGTGCTCTGACCCTTTTTATTGAGAATCTACGCGGGTTTCATAAAGGTGCGCTCAGTTTGCGTTCTGGCTCCATGGCGGCAAGGGAAGTTGATGAAGAACATCCCTAACGCCGTTAACAACTTCTTTGGCCTTCGCTGGATTAACTTCCTTTCCAGAATGCACAATTTCGTTGCGAAGTCTCATCCATCCTTCGATCAATCTCTGTTGTTCGTAGGGTATTAATTCTTGAGAGGATGCGTCTTCCAGGAGCATTCGGAGCGACGTGGCGCGGTATCTACCTTGGATATTTGACGTAACCATTGCTGGAAGAGTTTGTATTACCTGTCTAAGCCTAGTTTCTAGTAGCGTCATTGCAGAAATTACTGCGGCTCGTCCTTCTCCTTGCGAAAGCAGGCGTTGCGGCTCTTGGTCCTGGCCTAGACCTAGGTTGTCGGAGATATGCGAGAGGAGATTGCTGAGCTCCTTCGCAAGATGTGCGGGATCGTTAGCTGAATTCTCGCCAGTAATATAAAAAATGTCCGCGCTCGAGAACTCTTCTTGGGCTATCGAAGGGTCGCTACCAACGATAATGGTCTTCAATCGGGGAAGAGCCGCGCCTGAGAGCATTGTGCGTCCGCGGCGAGTGATTGCCATGCGCAACTCAGCTCGCGTGTGTTGAGTTGTTGGCTCAACTACCATCACTGCAGACCTGTCGATAAGTGCGTCGATCTTGGCGTTTACGTTGTCACCTGGAGATATCACATCATCAGCGGTGACGGGGACAAAACCTAGGGCTTGAACATAGGGAAACACCTCGCTGCGATAGATTGACAGGCGATCGACTGCAATTGAGAAGAAGCAAAGCCTAGTCTGTGCGCCGCGGGGAAGTAATAGCTCGCGTAGCGGTTCTTCTTCAGTAACTTTACTCGCCGAAATTACATTGTCTCGCCAATGGGCATGTAGTTCAGCGAAGGCCTCCGCAAGTGTGTCTCCATATCGAGATTTAGGCCCAGGAAGATTGATAATCTTTACTCCGCGGCGTTCAAAGCGCGCGATCTCGGATGACCCCGCATCGACCATGATTGCATAGGCCATTCTTCGAGTTCGTCCAAGCCGGCCAGTTACTATGTTCCAAATTTGACGAAAGTCAGGATCATCAAGGCTGTAGCCAACGAAGACGGCCGTTTTTGTGATTAGGAGGTTGGCCAAGTACGTTGCAATCAATGGATACCTTGTAAGAAAGGCGTCATAGTCTTCTTCTGTTACAACAAGTCGGCTGGGGTGTCGCAGGTCGCCGTGAAGTTTTAGTAGCAATGTGCCTGCTGGTGCGCCATTAACCGACAATTGCTCCTCATCGACGACTGTGTAGACATATCCAGGCGCGCGCTCATACTGCCGTTCTAATAGAAAGTCAAAATTTGTAGTGCACGCGATGTCAAAGGGGATTGCGCAAAAGGCATCATGTGCCCTGCCAGGTTGAGCATCTTTAACGTGCAGGATTTCGATTAGGCGCTCGATTAACTTTGATCGACCAAACTCATGCTGAAAGGCAGAGATTGCATCTAAGGTCCCCGTGGGAGAGAAGTCAGCCAAGTCTTCTCCTAGGCTCTCGCCAAGTTTTGCCCAGAGTGGAATGCTCTTCCCTGTTGGAAGCTTAGCGTTCAACGACATGCCGGCCCCAATTACAGGTAGCCAGCGACCTGCGACAAGGTCATCCAGTAGCGGTTTAGGGAATAACTTCAAATACTTAGTCGTCATGGTCACATCGCAAGCAATCGGTGTGTGTTAATTAACCATAGTGAGCCTAGGTCATTAGCTTGAAACTGAGAAGTATCGCGAGGCTTGGGTCAATCAACTTCAGCCCTTCGCAGCTGCCAAAAACGGTTTAAGTACGGGCTCAGGTTCGGATCTTAGGGAAAGTGAACCCGTTTCGCTCCTTCTTACGAGTGGACCTTTAACTGTGCAGTGATGCGATAGCACCAGCGGTTTTGCAGTTTCGCAACCCCGTGGACTAGGCAGGGTTGAGTTATGCAATGCGACGTCTCTGATCCCTTGATAGGACACCTGCGAGCCCAAGCTCTCCGTTGATGTGGCCCGGTGAGCCGCCAATGGGAGGGGCATTGAGTGGGGCCGACTATCTGATTCCGGCGAAGCTGGCATGGGCTGAAGTGCAGACGATGGCCGGAAAGCTAGCCCTTGACCCGCGCGGCAACCTGACATTTTCCTTGCCAATGACAAAAGGCATTCCAACCAAGCAGTGGTATTAAAGCTGGAGGGTGACATCGAGTTCGTACCGAACAAGACGGGGGGGAGCGCGTTCCTCCAGCTGCCTAATGCCGTCGCAAAGGAAAAGTCGACTCTGCCTCTGGGTTTTCTGGTCAGTGTCTGATTAGAATCGGTCACACGCATGTTCTCTTCACTCACGACGAAAGAATCGAGATGATATTGCCGATACAGACGCTCTCGCCAGCCGACCTCAATGCTGTGCGATCCATTTTGGCGGATGGGCTAGAAAACGCCGATGGGTTCAACAAGGTTTACATTGCACTTGCTTCATTTGTGGGCGTTCTTTTGGGCATGGTCATCCAGATGATCATTGCTTTTATGCAGACGCGGACACAGAGAAAGATAGCATCTGACCAAGTCGTCATGCTTCAACGTCAGCTTAAAATTCAGCGGCGCGCAAACCTTCGGGTCGCTCAGGATAACGTGGCCGCCAAGCGACAAGTATGGATTGACGAGCTACGCAAAGATGCAGCTAACTACTTGGCGACCTGGCAGGAAATATCCTGGGAGTGGGAGGCGATCATTGAGGCAGCTGCCAAGGAAAATACAGGTAAAAATTCGCAGATTGGGAAGGAAGCCGAGAAGGCGCACTCTGCAAATACGGTTATGGATGAGTTGCCTGGCTTCAGGGAAAGAGTGTCGGCCCTTAGCTACAAAGCGCACGAGCTTCAACTTCGTATGCGACTAAGGTTAAATCCGACCGAAGACAAACATATCGAATTGGTGGACTTGCTCTCTCAGGTCGAGAAAAGTGTTGGCCTCTTCAACCGGGAAAAATCTACGTTGCCAACACTTCAAATACAAGATCGAGTTCGAGATTCGCTCGAAAACGTAGTTGTAAAGTTGCAGGTTATACTCAAAGAGGAGTGGGAACGCGTTAAGCAGGGGGAAATGCCTAAGAAGCATGATGGTAGGGGCAGATAGGGCTAATGGGGTCAAAAGAATTTTTTAGAACTGCTGGCGGCTCGGAAAGGTGTTTCGACCCTTTGATTCCGGTAAGAGAGCTATACAGCGCAGGGAAGCGCTCCGAAAGAATGGTGCCAGGGACAATTTTCGGGAGCCCAATTGTCCCTGGCACCTTTTCGACTGATCGCTGGCACTCCCGGCGTCCATGCTTTCGTACCTGCGCGGACTGCTATTGACCTAACTCTCTTAATCAACGAGCGGACGATAGGCGCGCACCACCGGCTTCGCCCTTTCCAGATCGTACCGCGCCTGAAGTGCCATCCAGTAAAAGGCGGTCGTGTCGAACGCGAGGGAAAGCCGGAGGGCGATCTTGGGAGTGATGGGGTGGGTGTCGGCGATGAAGGCCTTGATGTGGTGGGCGTGTATGCCGGTGCGACGGGCGAGTTGGGCGGGGTTGAGTGCGTTGGGGATCAGGTAGGCGTGCAGCAAGATGTCGCCGGGGGCTCGCAGTGGTTGCGAGGGGTCCACTTCCGAATGCGGAGTGAGCTGGATCAGTTCCATGGTGGTTCCTCCCTGTCGGACACGGCCGCGCAGCGACTCAGCGCTTACAGCGCTCCGTGTCAGTGAATGCTTGGCAGCTTCGTCGGTGATCACTCGAGTGCGGCGCATCGCCCTGCCGGCCGATGCGTCGCAACGGCGATCACCTAAGGCGTGTGGTGTTCACTCGAGGCTCGTCACCGAGCAGGCGGGCGTATTGCTGCAGGCAGTGGATGGCCGTGCCCAGGCTGGCCGTGACGGCCACGGGAAGCGGCCATGGCAGCGGTCTGCCGGGGAATCCCCGCGCTTGCGCGTGGCGGCACTGCTCGCTGTCGGCACGCAAGCGCGTGAGGGCGAGCACCGCCAGGGCGATGTCACCACGCGTGCCATGACGCAGGGTTTCGGGCCGTGCCACAGACGTGGATGGCGGGTCGCCGGGCGGAGGAGTGAGGGTGTCGTCAGGGGGAACGGACGAGCGAATGCGTACCGTATGATCGCGGGTAGCCATATCAACTCTCAGGTAGTTGGTGATGGTTAGCGGGTCGTGGGTGTTAGAAGCACTCACGGCCCGCGCCTCATGACCTGGTGGTCATGGTCATTCGCGAGGCCGTGCAACACGACAGCGCGAATGATTGGCTGACCGTAACAAGCAGGGTTGGCATCGTCTGTCGGGGATCAGTGAGATGGGTGTCCGCTTGGTGGAGGCGGTACGCGACGGTGCGAGGGCGATTCAATGTCGGTGCCAGTCCCTTAGGCCTGAAGGCAGTGCGCGCTCTCAAAAACGTGCACACTGACTCATGAAATTGTCCCTGGCAGCTTTTCGTTTTCTATCGGGGTCGCCCCAACTCATTTGCCCGGTACCTTCTCCAGGACGACTCAGTGCCGCCGTTTATTCTCCCCTCGTTAGTTGTCGCTATTCCCGGTTTTCTGATCATCGCCGTGTTGCGGCGCCTCGTTGACGGTGTGCTGCCGAGCTACGGCTCGCTTGCGCTCGTCTTTCTAGGCATCGTTGCGCAAACTGGAAGTCTGTTCCTTGGAATGTTTATCGGAGGACATTTCCAAAGCCCGATAGGTCTGTGGGTCGGGAAGCTGGCATCCGTGGGTGGAACTTTATTGTTCATTTGGCTGTGCAAGAGCCAAGCGTCATGGCGTGACATAGGCCTCAGGTCTTCGCAGCCGAAAACGATCGGCCTGACGGCAGGCCTCTTTTTCGTGATGGCGGGTGTCACTTGGTTCCTGGCGCATTGTTACGCGCCGAGGCAAGCCTTCTCTGCGGGCGCTTTTGCGTTCATGTTGCTTCTGTCCGGCACCGATGAAGAGCTCCTTTTTCGCGGAGCCATGCCTGCGCTGCTGCGCCGGGCCGACGAGACGGGAAGGCGGCAAAGGGCAGTCAACACCGGTTTGGTGTTTACCATTCCTACGATCGCTTTCATGCTGATGCACGGCTTACGATTCGTGGATCAGCACTTTGCTTTCAGCTGGCAGGCGCTCGCTCTGGCCGGTTTTGGGGGATGCATTTTGATGTGTATTCGCTTATCCACTCGGAGCGTTTGGCCATCGTTGATAGTGCATAACATGGTTAATGCGGGTTCGGTGGTGGCAATGGCGCTATGGCAATAACGAAATGGTGTCAGGGACAATGGTTGGAAAGCCCTAGCAAAAGAATGGTGTCAGGGACAATTTTCGGGAGCCCGAATTTTCCCTGACACCTTTTCGACCTCCGCCCGTTTCCCGATGAGGATTTGGCGCCCAGGCACGCAACCTCAATACGGAACCGGAGATTGAACCACAGGGTCTCTCGTTGCGTGGTATTCAATCGTCAGCCACATCAAACCCATGCTCGTGTTTTGCAGCGACAAGGTCCACATCTGGGTCCAGCCTCCGTTCGTGATGCTGACGGTGGCCGAGTCACCAACCCTGTAGCCACTCGTCCCCGGCATCCAGGGAGGGGATGGCATGATCGGGGCGCCCATGGCGGTGACGCTGCCTTTGGTGGTGACCTGATGCACGACCTGGACGTGGATGCTGGCGCCGAGGCTGTCGCTCGAAAGATTTGCCGGAGAGCCAACGCGATCGCCGGTGCGAGCTATGGCCTCAGTAAGCCATGCGCGAATCTGGTCGTATTCGGGTGATCCACGCGGAATATCGAATGTGTTGACGACCTTTCCATAGGCGACGACGTTGGAACTTGCAGGCGTGACCCAGGCATTCGCTGCAGTAATCGGTCCAAGGCAGGCTAAACCTATAAGTATTACCTTCTGCATCTTCATCAAACGTTCTCCTTGTCCAATGGTTGAGAGCAGGTCCGAGGTAGCGCCATGACATCGCCAGCTGTGTTTGAACAACCAGAAACGGAACGGCATGGGCCCGCGGATTCATCGCGATGCTCGGGGGACTTGGATAGCCAACGTCGAAAGGAGGGGACGAGGCACCTCGAGCAATCGGACAATCAATCGCTGTTGGGCCCGTGGTCAATCGCAACCTTCGATTCTATGCGTAGGTCGTACGATCGATCTGTGTAAGTAATGAAATTGTCCCCGGCACCTTTTGCACGAAGGACTTTGGAGAAATGGTGTCAGAGACAATTATTGGAAAGCCCTGGCCGCAAGATCGGCCCAGCCAGAATTATCCCTGACACGTTTTCCATGCTCTAGCTCTTCGGCGACTTGGTTACGATCTCCGCGATGAAGCTCTTCGCGCAAAACGCGGGATCCATCGAGATCCCAATCGCGATCCGGACGCCATCCGCTTCATGCGTCAGGTATCGGTGCACTTGGTCCGCGGGTGCAAGGGGAACGTCATACAGGCCGTCTGCGGTGTAGCGCGTCTGAAGCGGCGTGGCATCGATGCAGCCCGATGGATCGGTAACGACCTCTACAAACTGGGGGACACCGGCCTGGGTCGTCGCGACACGAATCTGACTCACGCTGACACCCATATAAGTACCGGCGGGGAAGGTGATCTGGGTGCCCTGTGCCGATCCCGGTGATCCGCTTCCCAGACTGGAGGCCATGTCTACCGCAGACATGGCCTGGCGACCTTTGACCATGTCCGCCGCGCGGTCAAACAGATCGGTGCTGGCAGTGGGGGCGTTGCCCGCTATGGCGGCGCTGGTAAAAGCGACCGTGGCCGTGACTGCCATCATCCATTGCTTGACTGAAAACATAGGCGCTCCGTTTTGCGAAAAGCCGCAGGATACCGGCATTGGTGGCTGGATACTGGAAGCGGAAGAAAACGGGGCCGAAAAAGGTGGCGGGTTCAGTTCCCAGGTTGAAAGGCCTGGAAGATGAAGTCATGAACGGGAGCATAGGCAGTTAGACCGAACCAACTTCTTGCGTTCCGACTCGACGCAACTTCTCATAGTTCGTAAAAACACGCGGAATGCATCCACAATTCGATTCACTGCCTATTGACATGCATCGCACGTAACGTTGCCACCCGTTACATGCGCAGGTCACCTTATCGAATCGTCGTCGTTGACGGAGCGCTACATGTCAAAGGTTAGTTGCAGCCTTTCAGTGGGATGGATGGCAATCGTCCTGGCATTCGGTGCGCAAGCGCAGGGCACGACGTATGCCGTGCGTCTATCGGATAACTCGGGTGCTTATGAAGCGTCCTTGAGAGGGGATCAGGAAAAACTTCTGGAGATATCCCAAACCTCCGCAGGCGGTTTGGAGGTCATCGCCAAAGCGCTTTATCTACGCTCGCTTTATCGGTTGGACGAGTCTTCCAAGGCGCTCTCCGAGTGTGGCGCCCTATCTCAGATCTCCCGCTCTACGGCCAATTGGTCATGCGCAATGATCTTGGCCGGTAACAAGCTGCTGGCTGGCGACACCGCCGGGTGGGCCAGGTTGATGGACGCCACCAAGAAGGCCGCTGTTCCGCTCCTGGCCAAACAAATGAATGCTGCGCCAGAGAGCCTGCGCGTCGGTGAGTTCGAGACAGTGGCGGATTTCTCGCAGTATTTCGATGTCCCTCCGGTTGCCGTAAAGCGGGACACAGATGAGTTCTCGATCCCGATCGAGTGGAGGGTAAGTTCAGACGTAAGCACGGACGTTCAGCCGTTTATCACGGCAACGATCAACGGTCATCCGCTTCAGATGGCCCTGGACACGGGAACCAGCGGCGTCATCATCAAGCGTTCCGACGCCGATGCTCTCAACATCTCGGATATCCACCACGGATGGATGACCACCAGCGAGGGGGTGCCTACCGACCTGGGCGTGATAAAGAGCTTGTCGGTAGGCAAGGTGACCGTATCGAACATGCCCGCAACGATCACCGACGCGCCGGTATCTGTGCTTGGTATTCGCGGGCTGCAGTTCTTGCGTGCCGTGCGTTTGCACGGCGATACCTTGGTCAGCCATGCCACAGGTTTTGGCAATCTATGCCAGACGCCTCTCGACATGACCTCATGGGTGGAGGGGAGCAACAGCCTGTTGCTTGTACCGGGCGTGGTGGGCGGCAAAGACTTCCACTTCTTCCTGGATACGGGTAATGCATGGGGTATCGTCCGCCATACCTACGGCGAGCCGTCCGGCGCAGACAATGCAAAATCCATTACGTTAACGGTGGGTGGCGTCACCCACGCGGTCAAGATGTCGGAAGCGACAGACTCGATGCAGATTGGAAGCGTGCCTGCCCAGCTTCAGGCGTATCGCATCGTTTATAGCGGTCAGCACAAGCCATTCCGGTACGACATCGGGGGAAGTTATGTGCATCAACACGATCTGATCATCGATTTTTCGAACGGATTGATGTGCGTCATGTGAAGTGAATCTGGTGCTTGGCGCCGAGTGCTCGGCGTGCGGGACCGTGAAGTTATCGACGTTCCCGGGAAAAGGGGCAGGTTCATTCTGTCGATGGACTTCCGTCTGAGAAGTGAGCCTGGCCCAGTGTTTGGATGAAGAAGAATGGTTCATCACTCTCGTGTGGAGAGTGAAAATTTGGCAGTTGCAGCCTCATGGGCGACGAATACGCCGGAAGGCTGGGGCACGCGATACCACACCGCAGTCATATTCCGAAGAAATTCCTCCTGTGTGACCTCGTCCTTCATGGACTCGCCCATATGAATGCTTAACTCGGCAACGCCGTCAGGCATTCCGTTGGTCAGTGGGCCAAAGCTAGTGGAAAAATAAACCCATTTGCCGCCGCTCATATGGTGAGCCGCGATCACGCCGGTTTGTTGGTGACTGATTTCAATGTCGCGATCGGACTGGATGAAGAACACATCAAGGTAAAAGCTGTTCGGCAACGCCAAGTGCTCGAACATGGGCTTGATCTTCTTATCAACCTCCAAGTCAGCGTTCTGCATACGCAGGTCGTAAACGATCCGCATGAGGTGGACGGGCTGGCCATCAACGGCATCTTCATAGCGCCACTTGTGGTCCGGTGTTCCGATCTCGTCGCCGGGTTCATATTCTTTGAGGTGGCAATGGCCAGACTTGTGAAAAGTGACTTTCATCCAGCTCTTTTGCGAAATGCGTTTGGCATAGAGGCATTGCTGGTTCTTGTTGCAAAAGAAGTTCCAGATATCGGAATGCCGTCGGTTGGGCGTCTGAATCGCATAGCGAAAGATTGACTTTGACACTGTTTGTTTGCCTGTTCGAACTTTTACAGCAGGTAGTGTGTTTAGCTCCCAAAAGGGAGCTCCGGATAGGGAGTCAAGATGGGATCAGGTTCTGCTCCAGTTCGAGGGCTAGTCGGGGGAGAACCTGCTCTCTTTTCTATAACTTGTCGGCACTGCGTCGCAACGCTTGAGTGCTCCACCGAAATTCCTGAGCCCCGCTTTACTTCTGCTTGTCCTGGCTGGTGCGCGAATCTTGAAGTCATCTAGTGCGTGAAGTGACTGAATTCACACCACCCGTCGCAACTACTTGCACTCACCTCCACGTCACCGCTCTGACATACGCAATAACTAGGTTCCCCGCACCACTCTTCTGGGGAACCCCATGGCACGTTTCGGCTCTTGGCTTCTTGCGGTCTGTTTCTTTGTTTCCGGTGCGTCGTATGCAGGTACGGCTTGCCCGAATTTCTTTGTTTCGGGTACGGCGCCGGCGTTGGATGCCTCGCTGTTGAGCCGTACCACGGAGGTCTGTCATACCGAGTACGTGTTGTTTGCGTCGGGTGTGACCAAGGGACCGTTGTATTCGGCCGAGCATTTGACGGCGGCGCAGATTGCCGGTGCCGACTCGATCAGTCGTGATGGTTCCTGGCATCAGGAAACCGGTATTCCGTCGGCGGACCGGTCGCAGTCGTCGGACTATACGAATAGCGGTTACGACCGTGGCCATATGAGCCCGGCGGGCGATCCGTCGACGATTGCGGCTGAGGACGAGACGTTCTCGATGGCCAATGTCGTACCGCAGCTGCATGTGTTGAATGCGGGCGAGTGGGAGAAGATCGAAGACTCCGTGCGCAATCTCGCCACGCAGCTCGGCGAGGTGTATGTGGTGACCGGTCCTGCGTTCGCCACGGACGCGGTGCCGACCATCGGCAAGGATGAAGTAGCTGTGCCGGCTTATACCTGGAAGGCGGTGTACGAGCCGGGCGTGGGTGCGGCGGCATTCCTGTGCACCAATGTCACCAACTACACGTGTGCGGTGGTTTCGTTGAATGACGTGAAGACGATGTCGGGCGTCGATCCGTTCCCGTCGCTGTCTTCGTCGATGAAGGCGAATCCGATTCACTTGACGCTGCCGTAACGCGTCTCGAATCGCAGCAGGTCATACAGGCGCGGGGCTTCGTTGATCGCCCCGCGCCTTGCTTTTTGTTCTTCTAAGGACGGTGCCAGGCACCCTTTGGGTAGAGTCACGCGCACACCATTAGCTATCCTCGCTAATCCGAAACCGGTCTTGAGCGCTTGCGCCACGCGTGCCACGATCTGGCAGTGACCGCGACCAACCCATCCCCAACCCTCCGCGACCTGACCCGCCTCCGACGCGTGCGCGACCGCATCGATCGCGAATACGCGCAGCCACTGGATGTGGAGGCGTTGGCGCGGGGCGTGCACATGTCCGCCGGGCACCTGAGCCGCCAGTTTCGGGCGGCCTATGGGGAGTCCCCGTATTCCTATCTGATGACGCGCCGCATCGAGCGGGCGATGGCGTTGTTGCGTCGGGGCGATCTCAGCGTGACCGACGTTTGCTTCACCGTGGGGTGCGCATCGTTGGGGACGTTCACCACGCGGTTCACGGAACTGGTGGGGATGTCGCCGGGTGTCTATAAGCGGAAGGAAGCACAGGCCACGGCAGGTATTCCCTCGTGCGTGGCCAAGCAGTTGACGCGACCGATCAGGAATCGAGAAGTATCGGTGGGTGAGGGCGATCTAGACTGAGTTCATGGATTTCACCACCACAGAGAGGAACGCCATGGACATCACGATTCACTCGAGCTTTCTGCCGCAGAACGACCCGGACGCGGCGCTGGCCTTCTATCGCGACACGCTGGGCTTCGAGGTGCGCAACGACGTGGGTTACGGCGGCAAGCGCTGGATCACGGTGGGGCCCGCGGGGCAGCCGGGCATCAATGTCGTGCTGTATCCGCCGGAGGCCAGCCCGGGCATTACCGATGACGAGCGCCGTACCATTGCCGAGATGATGGCCAAGGGCACGTTCGGCATCATCCTGCTGGCCACGCATGATCTGGCCGGTACCTTCGAGAAGCTGCAGGCGAGCGATGCGGATATCGTGCAAGAGCCGACGGACCAGCCGTACGGCGTTCGCGATTGCGCGGTGCGCGATCCTGCCGGCAACATGATCCGTATCCAGCAGCTGCGCTGAATGCCGGAAGCCCGGAAGCGTTGCGACCGGGCTTCACATCGCGATACACGCACTGGCCTGACACTCGATCAAACACCACGACCGGGAGGCAACCATGAATCCATCCGAACGCATCGACGATCTGATCGCCGGCATCGACGACTGGCGCGGCAAGACGCTGGCCGATGTGCGCAAGGCCTTCCTCGATGCCGACAAGGAAATGGTCGAGGAATGGAAGTGGATGGGCAGCCCCACCTGGTATCGCGACGGCATCATCGCGGTGGCCAATGCGCACAAGGAAAAGGTGAAGGTGACCTTCTCTCACGGCGCGAAACTGGATGATCCGGACAAGCTGTTCAACAACGGCCTGGGCGGCAGTACGTGGCGCGCGATCGATCTGCTCGAAGGCGACAAGGTCAACAAGACCGCGCTGAAGAAACTGGTGAAGGCAGCCATTGCCTACAACCAGGCCAAGGGCAAGAAGCCTGCGCCGGCATCGCGCAAGACGGCCGCGAAAACGGCCAGCAAGAGCCCACGCAAGACGGCTACCAAGACAGCGACGAAGAAGGCGGCGAAGAAAGCAGCCAAGCGCAAGGCGTGACGGTTATTCACTGCCCGGCGGTGGGCCGGCGCGTCGCGTAGTCAGCAGCCGGTGGGTTCTTTCGAGGTCGAATCGCAGCTGCAAGGCCATCCAGTAGAACGCGGTGGGTTCGAGCGCGCAGGCCAGTCGCAGGGCGATCTCCGGCGTGATGCGCCGGGTGCCCAGGGTGATGCCCTTGAGATGGCTGGCCCGCACGCCGGTGCGGCGGCCGAGTTGGGCGGCGCTGAGGCCGCGCGGCAGCATGTAGTCCTGCAGCAGCACATCGCCGGGGCGGCGTAATGGCGTGTCGGGATCGACGTCCAGGCGTGGGTCCAGTTCGGTGAGGCACATGGGATGCTTTTCCTGTCGGACACGGTGGCAGAGCGGCCTAGGCGACTACAGCCCTCCGTGTCGGTGAATATCCGTTGCTTTTGTCGGTGATCTTCCGGTGGCGGCCTGGCGGGCCGCCGCCGAAGCGCTCACTCCAACTCGCGGCCGAGCATTCCGGCGTACTGGCGCAGGTAGTGGACCGCCGCCCCGATGCTCTCGGCGTAGATCGCACCAAACGGCCATCGGGCGGGCTCCGTGGGCCATCCCAGGTGCTGCGCGCGCAGGCAGGATTCGCTATCGGCAAGCAGCGTGGCGAGGGTATCGGCCACCTGCGCGATGCCTTCTCGCGGAGCGAGTGGATGCAGGGTGAACTGCGCCCCGTCCGCGACGCGCAAGCGGTCGAGAGGGGCGGTGAGGGCGCCATCCATGGGAAAAGAAGGGCGAATGCGTGCCGTATGATCGGGCGCAGCCATGATCAACTTCCTTGGTTAGTTGTTGATGGTGAGCGGGTCGCAGTGGGTGCCAGCCCACGCGGCCCGCGCTATCACGGCGCTATGCCATGACCGTTCGCGGCTCCCCGACAGGCATCACGCGAACGACGTGTCGAAACGTAACAAAGCAGGTTACGGCGGGCTGTAGGGCTTCACCGTGCACGTCGGCTTGATATTCGTGAGGCGTGGCGCAGTTCGCTGCCCGGGTGCCTGCTGGGGGAAACGACATCGCGAAGGCTTGCGACGGCAGTGGGCGAGGTCGGCTCAGTCTGTCGGCGTGTAGGCCCTGTGGGTGCCCGCTCGCTTCGCGGCGGCATCGCAGGGAATAAAGGCAGCCGGGCACCGGTATGGATCGACAGCGCAGCACCACGTGACGCCACGCCGCAGCCTTTTTGGCGTGCCATCGACGGCGCTCCATGCGATCATCTCTGGAGCCTACTCAAGGGTTGGGAAGCAGTTTGATTCGGCGCAGGACATCACGGCGTGTAGTGGCATGGTTGGCAGTCGCCGCCATGTGGCTGCTGGTGGCCGCGCCCACGGTGTCCCGCGTGCTTCCCGCGCTGGCGTCGATGGACAGGGGTGTCCATGCGGGGCACAGCGCCGGCATGGACCATGCCGCCATGCCTGGCATGGACGGTATGGCAGACATGCCAGGCATGGTCCACATGGCGGGCATGCCCGGGATGCCGGATACGCCGGGCGACCCGGCCCAGCACATGGACCAGTGCGGCTACTGCGTGATGCTGGCCCATACGCCGCTGCTGTCCGGCGCGGTGGTTGCACTTCTTCTGGCAGCACCTTTGCCGGCCGTGGCGCCGATGGCGCGCACGAGCGTGGCTTGGCACGCGCAGCCTTTGCTCAGCGCCGATCCGCGGGGACCGCCGTCCATCGTTTTGGGATGACGGCTTGATGGTGGGCGCCTGCATCGCGCGCCCGCCCACATCGACGGCAACCACAGGGGACGACACGCGTCGTGCGGGAACGCGCGACGGTGTCTACGTTCCTGTGCTGCCCGTTCCCCAGTCATGCGCCGCCTGGCGGCGCTGAGCAAAACGGATTCATGTCATGCGCTTTTCTCTCCTGCGCGGGGCGGCACTTGGATTGCCGCTCACGTTGCTTGCTTCGTCCATCGCCTGGGCGAACGACGGCTCCAGCGTCCAGCCGGACGCGCCCATTCCGGAAAGCGATGTCACCAGCCTCGGCGCGGTGAAGGTCACCGCGGCTGCGCAGAAACTGGCGGCACCGGGTTTTCCCGCCACGCTGGCGTCGGTGCCGTCCGAGCGGGTGGAGGCCACCATCAATGCGGTGGATGTGGAAGACGCGGCGAAATACCTGCCGAGCGTGTTCATCCGCAAGCGCAATTACGGCGACACCCAGCCGGTGCTGGCCACGCGCACCTGGGGTTTGAATTCCAGTGCGCGCACGCTGGTGTATGTCGACGATATTCCGATCTCCGCACTGATCGCGAACAACAACACCATCGGCGCGCCGCGCTGGGGCATCACCTCGCCGGAAGCGATCGACCATATCGACATGATGTACGGGCCGTTCTCGGCGGCGTATGCGGGCAACTCGATGGGCGGCGTGATGCACATCGTCACGCGCATGCCCGACAAGACCGAGGTGACGATCAAGCAGACCGAGGCGGTGCAGTCGTTCGACCTGTACGGCACGCACGACAATTTCAGCACCAGCCAGACCAGCCTCACCGCAGGCGGACGCAGCGGCAAGCTGGGCTGGTTCTTCGGCGCCAGTGCGATGAACAGCTTCAGCCAGCCGCTGTCGATGATCACTGGCACCACCACGCCAGCCGGCACCAGTGGCACCGTTCCCGCGTTGAACAAGATGGGTCAGGTGGCCAATGTGTACGGCGCGGGCGGGTTGCTGCATACGCGCATGCTCGATCTCAATGGCGAGCTGACGTACGACATCACGCCGCAGTGGAAGGCGAGCTATCTGGTGGGTTACTGGAGCAATCACGGCCAGTCGCGCACCGATTCGTATCTCACCGATGCGAGTGGCGATCCGACCTATGGCAAGGTCGCCGGCTTCGCCAGCAACACCTATCAGCTGAGCGCGCATCACCTGATGCAGGGCTTATCGGTGAAGTCGGATACGCAGGGCAACTACGACGCATCGTTCGTGGTCACGCACTACGCCTTTCTCAAGGACAACCAGTGGCAGCCGGCCGGCGTCACCAGCGGCACCGGCGTGACCACCAACGGCCGGCTGGCGAGCTACGGTGGCACGCAGTGGTCGACGGCCGATGTCACCGGCATCTGGCGTCCGCTTGGCTATGACGGCGGCCAGGAGGTGTCCATCGGTGCGCATGCCGACCAGTATGAGCTGGCCAATCCCACGACCAATCTCGTGGACTGGCAGGATCCGTCCAGCGTCACCACGCTGTTTTCCAGCGGCCGCGGCAAGACGCAGACGCAGGCGCTGTGGCTGCAGGATCAGTGGTGCTTCGCGCCCGACTGGATGCTCACGCTGGGCGGTCGCTACGAATGGTGGAAAGCCAGTGACGGCTACAACTTCAGCGGCAAGACGGCCGTGCAGCAGCCGCAGGAGAAAGCCGATGGCTTCTCGCCCAAGGCCACATTGCAGTGGAACGTGGCGGCCAACTGGCGCATCACCGGGTCGCTGGCCAAGGCGATTCGTTTCCCGACGGTGGGCGAGCTTTACCAGTTGGTTTCCACCGGCTCCACCTATAGCGTGCCCAATCCCGACCTGAAACCGGAAACCGCGCGCAGTGGCGAGCTGGCCGTGGAGCACGGCATCGACCAGGGCATGCTGCGCGTGTCGCTGTTCCAGGAAAACACCAAGGATGCACTGATTTCGCAAACGTCGACGTTGCCCAACGTGGCCGTGCCGGTGGCTTACGTGATGAACGTGGGTGAGTTGCGCAATCGCGGCATCGAGCTGGTGGCGCAGAAGGACAACGTGCTGGTGAAGGGATTGGAGCTATCGGGGAGCGTGACGTTCGTCGATTCCACCGTCCTGTCGAACGACAGCTTCGTCAGTACCACGGGCACGACGTCGCAAGGCAAGCATGCGCCCTATGTGCCGCGTTGGCGTGCCACGGTGGTGGCGACGTATCGGCCCGATGCGCAGTGGGCGTTCACGCTGGCCGGGCGCTACAGCGGGCGGCAATACTCCACGCTCGACAACTCGGACAACACGCCGAATGTGTTCGGTGCGTTCGACAAGTTCACGGTGTTCGATGTGCGGGCGCACTATCAGATCAACCAGCATCTGGCGGCGTCGTTTGGTATCGACAACTTCACCAACGAGAAGTACTACCTGTATCACCCGTTTCCGCAGCGGACGTTTGTGGCGGATGTGAAGTTGAGTCTTTGAGGGGGGCGGGTGTGATGTCCTGAGGGGGCTTGAGAGGTTTGTGCGCACAAGTGCGCTCCCACAGGAGGGCGCACGGGTTTCTGGTGACAGACAAGCACCGGTACGTCGGCGTGTAGCAAGGCCCTTCCGCAGCGGGTGTTTGTGGGGGATGTGAAGTTGAGGCTTTGAGGGGTGTTGGGGCGTTTGTCGCGCACAGGGTGCGCTCCCACAGGTGTCTTTGAATGTGGGGGCGCGTCCGTTTTAGTGGCAGACCAGGACGGGGACGTCGGCGCGGAGCAGGACTTTGTGGGTTTCGCTGCCGAGCAGCAGGCGGGTCATGCCGCGCCATCCGTTGGAGCCCATCACGATGAGGTCGGCGTGTTTGTCCTTGCAGGTGCGCACGATGGTGTCGTAGGGCTCGTCGCCGAATTCGGCCATACCTTCGAACGGTAGGCCTGCGGCGTCGGCCAGTGCCTTGACCTGGTCGAGATAGCGCTGGGCGTTGTTCTTGGCTTCCTCGTTATAGGCGAACTCGGTGGCAGCCAGGATGGCGCCCATGTACGAGATGGTCTGGAACGGTGAAATCACGTGCAGGGCGGTGACGGTTCCCTGGGTCAGCGTGGCCTGTTCGATGCCCACCTGGGCGGCGCGCAGCGAAAGTTCGGATCCGTCGACGGGGATGAGGATGTGTTTGAACATGGCTTCCTCGCAGTAGCCGCGCAGGCGGCGGAAGAGGGGTGGGCAAGCCAAGCATAGGCCGATGCCGGGCGGCACAGCAGGCTGGCGTCAATCCGCCGCACGGTGGATGCCTGCGCCCCGGTTTTCCTGCACGCCACCGGCACGCCACAGGACTAGACTGGTGGCAGGAATCCAAAGGAGGCCAGGCGATGTTCAAGAACATTCTTCTGCCGGTGGACGGTTCCGAGCGTGCGCTGAAGGCGGTGGAGGTCGGCATTGCGCTGGCGGCCAAGCTGGAAGCAAAAGTGTTTGCCGTGCATGTGATGCCGCCGCTGTCCACGGTGTCTTTCATGTCGGAGCTGCTGCAGCACAGCGCCTGCCACAGCGAGGTCGCCAAGGCGACTGCGCAGGCCTATCTCGATGAGGTGGTCAAACGCGCCAACGCAGTGAATGTGCCCTGCGAAACGGAATACGTGTTCGACCTGCGGCCCTATGCGGCGATCGTGGGCGCCTCGGCGAAACACCAATGCGATCTGATCGTCATGCGAGCGCGGGGATCCGAAGGACTGGAGCGCGTGCTGCTGGGTAGCGTGCCGCACAAGGTGATGGGGTGCTGCAATACGCCGGTGCTGATCTGCAATTGAATGGCTCGTCATCCCGGCGCAGGCCGGGATCCAGTGGCGGCAACGTTCGGTTGTCGCGTAAACCGCCATTGGGTTTCTGCGCAGAAACCGTTCGCACCGCTACTGGATCCCGGCCTGCGCCGGGATGACGAGTGGGAGGACACGACCACGCCTGTCGGATCAGATCTGATCGGCCGGCGGCACCAGGTGATGTTTGACCTGGATGGCATCCAGGCGGTCGCAGACCCAGCTGCGCTGGTCGGGTGGGGTGCGGTCCTGGATGGCCTGGGCCATGCTCATGAAACTGCTCCAGAACTCGCCTGGAACAGATTTGTTACGCACCAGGCGAGGCACCGATTCGTCCAGTGCGTCGAGCATCTGCTCGAGTTGGGCGCGTGAAATGGCCATGCCGCGAGGGTACGCCCGAGGCCCGTCAAGAGGGCGCAAAAGTCTTATCCAAAGTGTCACGACGCGTTAACGGCGTCGGAGGCAACGTTGACTTCCCATCGGGATATGGCGGTGCCTTTATGGAATGGGATCGCGACAACGACCTGCTATCCCGCGCCTGCGACGAACTGATCGAGCAGAACGCGTTGCTCCAGCAGGAGATCGAGCTGCTGCGCGCGCAGTTGCGTCGGCATCCGACGGGCGAACTGCAGATCCGCGAAGCCCGTCGCCAGATGGACGACTGGCTGGAAACCGCGCACGGCCATACGCCGCTACCGTCGGCGCACGAGGCCGTGGCAGCCTACTAGGCGCTAGACCTCCAGCACGATCTTGCCGATGTGCTGGCTGCTCTCCATCTCGCGGTGCGCATCGGCGGCGCGAGCAAGCGGGTAGGTGGCGTGGATCATCGGCAGGCAGCGGCCTTGCGCCAGCACCGGCCACACGTGTTCCCTCAACGAGGCGGCGATGGCCGCCTTTTCTTGTGTGGTGCGCGGCCGCATGGCCGAGCCGGTGACGGTGGCGCGCTTGGCCATGATGGTTTGCAGGTTCACGCGTTCGGCCACGGCGCCGCCGAGAAAACCGATCAGCAGCAGGCGGCCGTCGCGTGCCAGCGTGGCGAGATTGTCGGCGAAATAGGCGGCGCCCATGATGTCCAGGATCACATCCGCGCCGCGTCCTTCGGTGCGTGCCAGCACCACTTCCACGAACGATTCCTGCCGGTAGTTGATCGGCTCGGCGCCGAGTTCGCGGATCGCCTCGCATTTTTCCGTGCCGCCGGCCGTGGCGAAGGCGCGCACGCCCAACTCGCGGCACAGCATGAGCGCGGTGGTGCCGATGCCGCTGGTGCCGCCGTGAATCAAGGCCACTTCGCCGCGGCGCGCACGTCCCATCAGAAACAGATTGGCCCACACGGTGAAGAACGTTTCCGGAATGGCGGCAGCCTGCGCCATCGATACGCCGCGCGGTATCTGCAACACCTGTCCCTCGGGCACCACGCAGTACTGGGCGTAACCGCCGCCGTTGGTGAGCGCGCAAACGTCATCGCCAACCGCGTGCGTAGTGACGCCCTCGCCGATGGCGGCCACGGTGCCGGCCACTTCGAGTCCGGGCGTGGGATTGGCGCCGGGCGGAATCGGATAGTGGCCTTCGCGCTGCAGCACATCGGGGCGATTGACGCCGGCCGCACGTACATGAATCAGCACCTCGCCGGCGTTCGGCGTGGGCAGCGCGACATGGCGCGGTTTCAGCACATCCGCGGGGCCGGGTGCGGTGATCTGGATTTCCAGCATCGTTGCGGGGAGCGAAGGACGCATGATGCGCTCCGGGAAAGGATGTTCAGGGGTGGCCGGCGTGGGCGTGACGCCGACGTTTGAACCACCAGCGTAAGGAGAGCGCGATGACGATTAAGAGAAGAATTCCCGCCGCGCTGATCACCTGCAGCATGCGCGCCTGGCTGTACATGACGAAGCGGCCGGACTGGCTGTAGAAACCGTTGAAACCGGCCAGCACCGGCGGCAGTTGCGCCAGATCGTCCTTGCCCAACGGCAGCGGCGCTTCGTCCGGATGCCAGTTCGATCCCTGCGGTTCGACCTGGCCGCGTTTGTTCAGCTCGATGTGTCCGCCCAGCACATACGTCACCGGCCGGTCGCGCAGGAAGTCGTTGATGCGCGCGGCGCTGGCACGGTCGGCGGCGGTGTCGTCGATGATCAGGCGGCCGGGCAGGAAGAAATCGCCGGTGAAGGCGAGACCGCTGTTGCCGTCGTAGAAGGAGACGTGCGACGGGTAATGGCCCGGCGTCGGAATCACGTCGACCGTGCGGCCGCCCAGATCGATATGCGCGATGTCCTCGGGCCACTGGCGGAAACCGAAGCCGTCGATCACGTGCGCCAGGTCGGTGCCGAGGATGGTGACGTTCGGCGCGGCGGCGAACTGGGCGTCGCCGGAGCGGTGATCGAGATGTCCATGCGTGTGAACAATAAGCAGCGGAAGCCGTTGACCGTTCACCACCGGAAGCAATCCAAGCACCGTCGATGCCAGCGGCATCTGGGTGGCGTCCGCGACGTCGCCCGTATCGATGAGCAGGGCGCGGGACGAGCCGATCAGCAGGTAGATGAACGGGCCTTCGTAGGTCTGGCAAAGGCTTTCGCGCAGGATATAGGTGCTTTCGTTGTATCGATGCACCTGCAGCCGCCGCTGCGGATGGGCCTGGCAATCGGTGGAACCGGCGTCCCACTGGACGTTCATGTTGCCTGGCACGGGTTGAGCCAGGGCAGGTGCCATCCACAGTCCAACCACGCACCACAGCACGATCGACACGACTTTCATGCTTGCCTCGACGGATCGGGGCGCGACCGGTGCGGCGCGCATACCGTCGCTCTGATGCGGGTCGATGCGCGATGGTTTAGGCCGCCGCCTCGCGGCGGCGGCCTTCCGTTCAGGGTCGGTTGAGCGGCATCGCGGGGATGGCGGGGTCGATCGATGCGCGGTCCAGTCGGCCATCCAGCCAGCTGGCGACCGTGGCGAGCGGGCAGCTGTCCTGGCCGTGGCAGGGCGCCAACGGCAGGCTATGACGCACCAGCGCGGCGTCCTTGCTGAAATCAGCCTGGCGCAACGCCGCCAGCGTGGGCATCCAGCTGGACACGCGCACGGCGTAGCCGTCCTTGCGCTTGAGCAGGTCGAACACCAGAGCGCCGCCGGGCGGGTAGTCGTCGGGCTGGCGTGCGTCGTGCCAGTCGAGGTCGAACACGCCGGCCAGGTTGGCGAGGTTGGTGTCGTGGCCCACCAGCAGCACGGTACGCGTCTTCGCGGTCGCCAGCGGGGCTACCGCGCTCGCGACGCCGGCCGACTGCTGCAGCGTGGCCATGATGTGCGCGACCAGGTTGGACGACGCCTTGGCCGCAGCCGGCATGCTCTTCTTAGACAGTGCGAACTGCAGGTTGTGCAGCGTGATGATGCGTCCGATGGTGGCCGCATCGCCCTTGCCCCAGGCCACCTGCGCCTGGGGAAACGCTTGCGCGTATTCCAGCATCAGGTTCTCGCTGAGGCTGCCTGCGCTCTTGAGCGCTTTCCCGTGCGCGGCGTCATCGTCGTGCGCAGGATCGAGCAACAGCTTGCGGCCTTGCTTGCTTGCGTCCTGCAGGCAGGCATCGCCGCTGCAACCCAACAGCAACGACTGCAACTCGGCCAGCGCGGAGGGCGGCCAATTCGGCGGCGTGACCGCTGCATCCTCGTCCTTGGCGTCGGACTTGTCGGCAAAGTGAAACAGGTTGTTGTTCTGCTTCGCTTCCAAGGCGACATAGCCCGCCTCGCACGAGGGCTGCAGACCCTTGACCAGCGCGGCGCCGCTGGCGCGGTTGCGCGGCGTGCTGTCGGCAATCACCAGCCAGGGATCGTCGCACTGGCCGTGCCCGAGGCCATCGGCCACCAGCATGCGCTGGATGCGCTGGCCCAGCGCCGTGATGCCTTGCGCGCCGTGCTCGGTGAGTACGCCGGGCGCGACGGGCCAGTGGGTCCACGGACGATTGGCGTAGGGCGCGAGTTCGTCGGGCGAACTGGTGGGCGAGCGCACGCCGTGGCGGAGCACGATCACGCGCGCCGCCACCTCCTCGCTCTGCGCCAGGGCCGGCCATGCGGCCAGCGTGGCAGCGAACAGGCACGCACGCAGCAGCGTGTGTTTCATGTGCATCGCGCGCCTCACAGCTTCACCGACAGGTCGAGGAAGATACCGCGTCCCGGCAAGCCGAAGAACAACGGCGCACCGCTGACGGCCTGGGTGCCCGCATAGGCGGTGATCTTGTGCACGTTGAACAGGTTGTTGACGTCCACGCTCACCGAGTAGCCCTTGGCGCCCCACGGACCGGACGCCGCGCGATAGCCGAACGCGGCGTCGGTGGTGAAGTAACCGCCGATGCGCTGGCCGTTCTGGAACACCGTGTTGCCGTTGTCGTCGGTCACGTTGTCCAGGCCGTACTGCTCGCCGGCGAACTTGCCCATCAGCGAACCGAAGTAACCCAGCGGGCTGCTGTAGAGCAGGCCGAGCGCGGCGGTGACTTTCGGCGTCGCGGCCACCTGCACGTCGGTGTTCTTGTAGTTGGCCTTGTTGTAGCTGGCATTGCCGTACAGGCTCAGCGTCTGCGTGAGCGCGTAGGTGGCTTCCGCTTCCGCACCCTTGTAGATGGCGCCGCCGGCATTGATGTAGGTGCTCTCGTTGCCGTTGGCGGTGGCCACTTCGGTGGTGGCGAGATAGTTGGAGAAGTCGATGTAGTAGACGTCGGCACCGAAGGTGAATTCACGCGTGGCGAACGCCGTGCCGAGCTGATAGTTGGTGGTCTGTTCCGGCTTCAGGCTCTTGGAGCCATTCACTTCGATCACGTCGATCGGTGGCGCGAGGAAACCCTTGGCGACTTGTGCATACGCGCTCCACTCGTCGCTGATCTTCTCGTGCGCGCTCAGCGAAGGCAGGGTGGAGTGATAGGTCGCCTCGGCGTACGAGGGCACCGGCGGCGAGACCTTGTTGAGCGGCGCATCGAGCTGGCGCGTCACTTCCGAATAGCGCACGCCGGGGCTCAGCGTGAAGCGGTCAGTGATGTTCCAGTCGTACTGCAGGTAGGGCTGCACGGTGTCGGTGCGGTCGTCCAGCACGTAGTTGTAGAGCGGGCCGTACTTGGTGCCGCTGGGCTGGCCGGTGGTTTCGTCGATCGGGTACTGGTAGCGCGCGTCCAGGCTGCGTTCCAGCCACACGCCGGTCTGCAATGAACCGGGGCCGAGATCGCGCGCCAGGCGCAGCACGTCGCCGAAGGCGTGGAAGCCCGAGTCGGACAGCTTGCCCGGCACGTCGTCCGCCACCTTGTTCAACTTCTTGCCCTTGGCGTCGTAGAACGTCACGCCGTTGTCGGCCGGATCGTTGTCGCTGGCATCGCTGGTCTTGCGCGCCCAATGGTCGAAGGTGTTGAGGTAGACCTTGTTGTCCACGTCCCAGTCGCCGAGGCGGCTGGTGATGCCGACATAGGTGAAGCTGGAGTAGTACGCCGCGTTGTTGTAGCCCTGGTACGACTGCAGCGTGGGATCGTTGGTGAGGCCGTAGCGCCAGCCGAACTCGGCGATCTCGTCCTTGGTCGCGCCCTGCACGGTGTTCTGGTGTTCGCGGTTGTAGCTGGTCACGAAGGTCAGCAGCGTATCGGCGCCGAGTTCGGTGATCGTCTTGACGAAGATGTGCTCGCGCTTGTCGTCGGTGCCCTTCAGATACGTATCGCTGGATTCCTTCGACACGTCCGCGAACAACTTGGTGTGCTCACCCAACTGCTCGTCCGCACTCACGCCACCAGCGCGCGTGTTCCAGCTGCCGATGGTGAGGTAAGGCGTGATGCCGGGCACGTCGCTCGGATCGCGCGAGCGCAGGCCGACGGTGCCGCCGAAGGTGGCGTTGCCGATGGTCGAGCCGCCGCCCGGGCCGCGGTCGATTTCCGCCTGGCCAAGCACGTGGTTGTTGAAGTAGGCCGAGGTGGTGTGGTGCAGGTCGCTGGCGTCGCCGAACGGGATGCCGTCGAAGGTGATGTTGAACTGGCCGTCCTGGAAGCCGCGGATGCTGATGCCTTCGTTCTTGCCCAGGCCCGGACCTTCCGGCGAGGTCACGGTCACGCTGGGCGCGTACTTGATGATGTCGTCGAAGTTGGCGTTGAAGCGCAGGCCGTCGCGGATGAAGCGCTCGTCGATCACCGAGGTCGGCTGGGTGGCATCCAGCGGTGCGGCGCTGGGCGCGAGCGTATCCACCGCATTGGCGTGCACGCTGATCGGGGCCAGCTCGCGCGTGCCATCGTTGCTGTTGATCGGCGCCAGGCCGCGCGACGCATCAGCGTCCGCGGCTACGGCCTTTCCCTCGTTGGGGTCTCGCACGATGGTGACCGTGCTCGGCGTGACGAAGCGATAGCCCAGTCCCGTGCCCTTGAGCAGTTGCGTCAGCTGCTGCTTCGGCTCGAGGCCGGCGGCAGCCCCGCTGCTGCGCAGGTGATCGGCAAGCTCGGGGCTGTAGACCACCTGCAGGCCGGTGCTGCGCGAGAACTGGTCCAGCGCCTGGTTGAGCGGCATGGCAGCGATGGCGGGCGTGGTGGCGGTGGCCGGTGCCGCGAATGCGTGAGCGGGAAGCGTACTGCCGAGTAGCAGCGCGATCTGGAGAGCAAGCAGTTTCCGCATGAGTCGTCTGACCTTCGATGGAGTGACATGGGGCGGCAAGCGTTTCATCGGTTGCCGCGGCATGACTCACTACGAGTGTCGAGCGGATGCATTGGGTACCGCTTTCTTCATGAATTTTTTCTTACAGCCCGCGCGTGCGGCAGCGTGGTGACGGCACGCACCACGCGCACGTCGTCCACGCCACGGATCACTTGCACATCGGGCAACGTGACCAGATAGGCCACGAACGAATCCATGTCGCGTGCGTGGAAGCGCCCGGAAATCAGCGTGGCGCCGATGCGAGCGT
Organism: Dyella kyungheensis; assembly: GCF_049913195.1. Taxonomy (GTDB): domain Bacteria; phylum Pseudomonadota; class Gammaproteobacteria; order Xanthomonadales; family Rhodanobacteraceae; genus Dyella; species Dyella kyungheensis. The sequence continues at coordinate 2,248,594 of NZ_CP183983.1, forward strand.
CTTCGATCACCAGCGGCCGGCTATTGTACGCATTGAAGCGGCGCGCCACCTCGGCGACGCTGGCGCGCTCGAAATGGATGTCCGTCGGCAACCAGTGCGTGCTGCGCGCGAGGTCGGCATGGTGATCGACCACGTCGAGCGAGCCGTCCATATGCATGGTGGCTTCCTGGCCGGCGCCGAGTTCGGTCAAGGGCGAGCGTTGTTCGGCCAACCCTTCGGGTGCCCAGGGTTTGTCTTCGCGCTGCCACACCTTCACCTTGCCGCTAACCACGGTGACGCGGCCGCCGTCGTCGGAGCGGTGGGCATCGAACACGGTGCCGATGTCCTGCAGGTCGTTGGCGCCCAGGCGGACCCGCAAGGGACGCGCAGGATCGTGCGCCACATCGAACAGCGCGCCACCGCGCAGCACGTCGATGCGGCGCGCGGTGTCGCTGAAGCTCACGGCCACCACGCTGTCGCGATCGAGTTGCAGCTCGGTGCCGTCGGCCAGCGTGGCGCTGCGCACGGCGTCGCTACCGGCGGCATAGCTTTCCCATGCCTCCGGCGCGGCTCGCAGCCAGGCAGCGCCACCCGCGCCCAGCAACAACACGAAGGCTGCCGCCTGCGCCATCCATCCGATGCGGCGCGGCCGTGCCGGTGCGGCTTCGGGCGTGCGCGGCACCGGCAGCGAAACGACCGACGCATCGTCGGCAGCCAGTTCGCACAGGGCTTGTTCGTTCAAGGGATCGAGCGCGCTCGCCGCACCCAGGTCGCCATGCAGATGGGCCATGGCCAGGTATTCGCTCACGTGCAGCGGCGATTCCCGCAGCCACGCCATGAACTGTTCCTGCTGCACCTCGTCGAGACCATCCTGCTGATCCAGATACCAGCTGGCGGCTTCCTCGGTGGCGCGGCGCTGACGCTCGGCCGCTTCGCGATGGCGGGCGAAATCACTCATAGCGCGCCATCCCGATGCGGCAGACGGCCAGCGCCTTGACCAGGTACTTCTTTACCATGTGCGTGGAGATGTTCAGTCGCTCGCCAATGTCGCGGTAGCCCAGTTCGTCGCGGTAATGCAGCACCAGCGCGGCGCGGCATTTGGGGGTGAGTCGCGCAATCACCGTGGCCAGGCGCTGGCGGCGAAGATCGCGGTCCACGTCGGCCGCCGCATTGCAGGGAGTGAACAGGCGCTCGAGTACGTCGTTCACCTCGTCGCCGGTCTTTGGGCTGCGCTGCTTGCGCACGGCATGTTCCTTCACCAGGTTCGCCGCCACGGTGAACAGATACGCCTCGGGCTTCTCGATCGATTCGGTGCCGGAGCGATCCGTGCGCAGCAGGCGCAGATAGAGTTCCTGCACCAGATCCTGCGCGTCCCACGGGTGTGCCGTGCGCTTGAGGAAATAGCGATTGAGCGTGTCGTGCTGTTCTTCGAACAACTGCGCCAGCCCGGAAGTGGAATCGGCGGTCACGTGCACTCGCAGCGCCGTCGACGCCGTCGTCGGCAGATGAGCAAAGGGTTTGCATCGCAAGCTAGCGCGCTTTTGTGACGACTTTGTGAAAGCGATGAACAAATCGTTACCGACGCGGGAAAAACGTGGCTTGCGACGTGCTGCTGGCACTTACCGCGTGCGCGTCGAGTAGGGCAGAGTCGTCCGGCTGGCACGATGTTCGCTTCGGCGCACGCCAGTGGTGATCGGACTTGATCGATGCCATCGGGCATCTTGGAATAGGGGATCAACTATGGAGGGAAGACATATGCACCATGCTTCGAGTCGTGGGGTTCGTTCGTGGCTGTCGCTGGGCGTGCTGGCGATGTCGTTGACGTCGATGGGCGCCATGGCGGCCACGGGTCTGCCGTCGACGGGTCTGGGCCAATCGTGGCCCAACACCACCGACGTCAGCGCCAGCCCGCACTGGCACGTCTATCTGTTCCAGCGCGATGGCGTGCGTTATGTGCAGATCAACGATCTCAACGGCACGGTGCGTGCTGCGGTCGCCACGGCTGGCGGTACCTTCCTGACCCTGCCATTGGGTTCGGATGCCGCGCAGGTGGCGACACCGAGCGAACCGCTGGCGGTTACCGGCAATACGGCGGGCGACATCGTCTACCAGGACAGCACGGTGAAGGTGCTGGTGGCACCGCAGTCGGACGGCACCACCCGGACCTACGTGGCGGCGGGCAACTGCACCGATCCGGTCGAATGCAGTTCGCGCTTCGGTACTTCGGCGGCACCGCAAGCCCTTACCGCGGCAGGCAAATGTACCGATCCGGTTGAATGCAGTTCGCGTTTCAACAGCACCGCCGCCTCGGCGACGCCGCAAGCCATTACCGCGGCGGGCAAGTGCACCGATCCGGTGGAATGCAGCTCGCGTGATCCGATCAATGCGGCCAGTGCACCGGCAGCGCAGAAGTCGTTCACCACGCTGGGCAAGTGCACCGATCCGGTCGAATGCAGCTCACGCAACCAGTGATGCTGCGGTAACGTTCTGCCGGAGCGCTTCTACCGCGAAGCGCTCCGGTGGATCGCACTGCTGCGCAGCGAGTCGTGCAGCAGCAAGGTCACGCTGACGCTTGCGCCCATCTCGCGCAGATGCACGTCGCCGCCATAGATGTGCGTGCGATCGCGAATCGAGGAAATCCCCAGTCCACTGGCACCCAGCAGGGTCATTGCCTGCTTGCGGGGTTCTTCGTCCATCTCCGGACCAGGCGCCGTCGAATAGCCAAGGGCGCGCTTTCCGGTCAGGCGCATCACTACCCAGCGCCGTCCGCGCGTGTGCCCGCCGCGCAGCTGCAGATGCATGTCCTGCATGCGTCCGTGCGACAGCACGTAGACCAGCACCTCGCAGGCAAGGCGGTACAGCGCCATATGCACGTCGGGTGCGAGCTGGCTCAATCCGCGACCGGACAATTCGCACTGGTAGCCAGCGCCTGCCTGATGGATGGCCTGTGCGAACGGGCCTTCGCGCAAGGTGGCCGGCACGCCGCGCTCGCGCCAGCCGCGCGGATACAGCGCATTGGCCAGGCGATGCATTTCATGCTGGGCGAGTGCGACCTGCTTGGAGTAGGTGCGCTCTTCGTTGCTGGGCAGAACGTGTCGAAGGCGATCGAGCAGGCGGTTGTGGTTGTCGCGGATGGTGACGCCGATGTTCTCCAGCGTATCGGCCGCCTGCCGCAGCCGCAGCTCTTCCAGATAGAGGCCTTGTTGCGCGAGCTGGAAGCCGCGCAAGGTATCCATGTGCGTGGCGTATTCGGTATGCACCTGGTGCGCGATGCGCGAGCCCAGCATGAGCAACGTGGTGATGGCGAAGGCGATCAGCGCCTGCGCCTGGATCACGCCCGGATCGCGCACCATGGAGGAGGTCATGGTGACCGCGAGGCTGGCCAGCGTGCCGCCCAGCGCCGCGCCTTGCCAGCCGTGCCGCGAGGTGAGCCACACCACCGGCAGGAACATGGCGATGCGGAACACCTGCATGCTGTCGCCCTGGCTGCTGAACACCAGGCCCATCAGCACGAGCAGCGGCGTCAGCACGCCAATGAGCGTGTCCTTGACCAGGCGGCTGCGCCACAACTGGATGTCGTGGTGCACGGCTGGCGCGCGCATCTGCCACAGGTAGATGGCGATCACGGTGGGAGCAATCGCCAGCGCGCCGAGATAATTGCCCAGGAAATAGCCGAAGATGATCTGCGTGTCGATCGGCGGATAGGCTTCGCCCGGCGGCACCTGCACGGCCATCAGCACGATGGCGTCGCCGATGGCGGTCAGCACGCCGCCGGCCAGAATCACGCCCAGCAGCATGCCCATGTTGATCTGATGGGAGCCGAGCAGCAGGCGTGCATGTCGCTTCGCCCAGGCGACCGCGCCCATCAACGGCAGCATCGGCGGCACGCCCGCCAGCACCGACCAGCGCCAGCCGAAGTCGTCCACGCAATGCCAGGCGTGATAATCCACCGGAATCATTTCGCCGATCAGCAGTGCAGGCCAATAGCGATAGGGAAACAGCAGCAGGCAGGCGACGCGCAGGCCGGCCGGCAGATTCCAGTGCGAAACGGAGATGTCGCGGAGCAGCGCGTAGCTGAAAGCGTATGCCATGCACACAGCCACATGACGGCCCCAGGCGCGCGGCGCGAAAGCTTCCCCCATTGTGTTCTTCCCCATGGTTGCGGTGACTCCCTCCGGCTCACGTGGGACGGAGGTCATGTGGCCGGCGTGACATTCGTCGTGCGCCGCCACCCAAAATCATCCAGATCGGTCATCCAGCTCGGGTCATCAGGTCGGGCATGGGCATTCCTGCCGCCGCCTCTCCGGGCCATCGCATTTGTCCCAAACCACCTGCGGGTCTGCGCCACTCCCCACCCTGAAACAGGCGCAACCTTGTTACACCGGCGTGGACTTTCGCATAAAAGCCGGTGACGTTCTGGTGAAGGGTATCGCATCCCCAAAAGGTGCAAATACTTGCGATCCAGGTCACGAAAACTCGCGGCGAAAGGCCCCCCTTTTCAGCTACTGGCAGGCGCCGTGCCACGGCGGCTGGTGATTTCCACGCCTTCACGCATCGCCTTGGTCACCGGTGTGTTCGCCACGATTTCCAGCAGCCGGTTCCATTGTTCGTCGGTCAGCGGCCCCGAGGCGTGCAGCGTGCGCATCACGTGCAGGCGGCCGTCGTCGTCGCGATCCAACTGCAGCTCGGCGCGAAACTCGCCCAGCTCCCATCCTTTGCGCCCGGCATACATGCGCAAGGTGATCGCCGTGCAAGCGGCGAGCGAAGCGAGGTAGTAATCGAACGGTGCCGGCGCGGCGCCCTTGCCGCCGAGCTTCAGCGGTTCATCGGTGTCGAGCTTGAAGTGCGCGGTGTCGATGTGATGCAGGTAGTGGGCATCGGTCGAAATGATGCTGGCAGAGGACACTTTGGACATGGGCGATGACTCCGGCTGTGCATGGGGAAGGGGCTCATCGACGACGAGCGCAGGCGTGCAGCGTAAGCGTGCGCGACGACTGCGCCAAGCGGTTCGGTCTGTGCCATCGGTCTGGCAATTGGACAAAAGTAGGCCTCGTGCGGCGGTTTTCGATGGCGATCGGCGCTGCGCGTGCTTGCAGCGCGGCGATATAATCGGCGCACGGTGCGCACTGCCGTACGCTGATCATGATCCCTGTCGCACCGTCGCTGTGTCGGTGACCGGCGCAGCTCAGCGTTTGACTTCCGGATGATCCCGCCATGCGTTCCTTTGCTCTCACTGCCGCCATCGCCCTCAGCCTCGTGCTCGCTGGTTGCGTCACCAGTCGCGGCCTGCACACCACCGGCAGCATGACCGATCCAGGCCAGCTGAAGTCCGAGCGCAGCCTCGCCGATGTGCAGCTCAGTCCCACCGCATGGCCGGCGCAGGACTGGTGGGTGAGCTACGGCGATCCGCAGCTGAGCGCGCTGATCGAAGAAGCGCTGAAGAACAATCCCAGCCTCGATCAGGCGCAGGCACGCGCGCGCCAGGCGCAGGCGGTGGCGGACAGCGTCAATGCGGGGCGCCTGCCGCAGTCGAACTTCGATGCCGGCATCACCGGCGCGTATCTGTCGAAGAAGAATCCGATCTATCCCGAATACGCCATCGGCACGTTTGCCTGGAGCAAATCGCTCACCGCCGATTTCTCCTGGGATCTGGATTTGTGGGGCGGCAAGCGTGCGGCATGGGAAGCGGCGCTCGGCCGCAGTCGCGCTGCCGAGATCGAAGCGCACGCGGCTCGCATCGAGCTGTCGGTGAACGTGGCGCGTGCCTATGTGCATCTCGGTTACGCGTTCGCCGAGAAAGATGTTGCCGATGCGGAATTCGAACGCGCCAGCCGATCGCTCGAGGTGACGCGCAAGCTGGTGAAGGGCGGTCTTGGCACGCCGCAGCAGGAACACCTGTCCGATTCGCAGGTGGCCGGCGCCGAACAGCAGAAGGTGGCCGCCGACCGCTCCATCGATGCGGCACGCAGCAGTTTGTCGGTGTTGCTGGGGCAGGGGCCCGATCGCGGCCTGAGCATCGAGCGTCCGCATTTGCTGGATCGCGGCCCCGCCGTGTTGCCGGAGAAGTTGCCGGTGGATCTGCTCGGCCGTCGTGCCGACCTGGTCGCGGCGCGCTGGGAAATCGAAGCGGCGGGTCTGGAGATCAAGGCCGCCAAGAAGGACTTCCTGCCGAACGTGAGTCTCACCGCCATGGCCGGATTCATTGCTGTGGGCGGCAGCACGAGCGTGCTGCAGTTGCCTGCACGCCAGTATGTCTTCGGCCCAGCCTTGAGCCTGCCGATTTTCGACGGTGGACGTCGCCGCGCCCATCTGGCCGGCGCGGACGCGCAATACGACGCCATGGTGGCGCGCTACAACGGGCTGCTGATCGGTGCCTTGAACGATGTATCCGATCAGGTCTCGGCGCTCACCTCGGTGCGCCAGCAGATCGTGCTGGAGAAGCGCTCGGTGGATGATGCGCAAAAGAGTTGGGACGATGCGATGACGGCGTATCGCGGCGGCCTCAAGGGTCCGCTGACGCCGCTCACCAGTCGCCAGCAGCTGCTCACGGCGCAACAGCGCCTGGCCTTGCTGGAAAGCCAGCAGGCCGATATTTCCATTCGCCTGATCGAAGCGTTGGGCGGCGGCTTCGATGGCGCTGCGGAGGTGGCCGAAATCAGCCAGTCCTCGAATGCTACGCCGCAGGCATCGGCCGCCAAGGAAGGTGTGCGCTGATGGCCTATGAACTGCATCCCATCGAGGCGCCCGTCGCCGCCGACCGCGAAGCCATTGCCGCGCCGTTGCGGGCGTACAACCTCAGCCAGGTGGCGACGATCGAGATCAAGCCGCTGGTGATCGCGCTGCGCGACGCGGATGGCCACACCATCGGCGGCCTGTGGGGCGAGACCGCGCTCGACTGGTTGCACATCGACCTGCTCGCCGTGCCCGAATCGCTGCGCGGCCAGGACGTGGGCACCGCGTTGATGCAGCGCGCGGAAGCGATCGCACGCGAGCGCGGCTGCGTCGGAGCGTGGCTGGACACGTTCGCGTTCCAGGCGCGCGGTTTCTACGAAAAGCTCGGCTATAGCGTATTCGGCGAGATTCCGGATCATCCGGTGGGTAGCGCGCGCTACTTCCTGCGCAAGCGTTTCTGAGCGGGAACCCGTGCCGGACTGGAAAAACGCGTTGACAGCCCTATATTTAGCCTGGATACCCCGTCCGTGGCAGGACGGGCGGCAGTAAGAGGGCTAGGGCCATGGCAACAGGTTGGGCCGGCGACGGCGCCGTACAGGACCAGATCGACGCGACCGTGGACGACGCGGTGAAGCGTGCGCGCAGCCGCATGCATAAGGGTCCGAGTCTCACCCATTGCGAGGAATGCGACGCGCCGATTCCCGAGGCGCGCCGCAACGCCGTGCCGGGCGTGCGGCTGTGCGTGAAGTGCCAGGAAGCGCACGATCAGGAAGAGGCCGCTTTCAGCGGCTACAACCGCCGCGGCAGCAAGGACAGCCAGTTGCGCTGAACGGTGGCTGGCCGTTTCACCCCTTGTATACGCCCATGGCGCGCTGTGCCGGGGTTTTACTATTGACACGCAGCGCCGTGGCGAGGGTCAATGCTTCTTTTCGTCGAAGCAGGATGTGCCCTCGCATGACCACGCCTAACCGTTTGCGCCAGCTTGCTGTGTTCAAGGCCAGCGAGGTGCGCCGATGAGCCGTCTCAGTCCGCTGGCGGGGCAGTTGGTACCGGAATCCCAGCTGGTGGATGTGGGTCGTCTGCGCGACGCCTATGCCGATTTGCGTCCCGACGTGGGCACGCCCAGCCAGCGCGTGGCGTTCGGCACCTCCGGTCATCGCGGCAGCTCGTTCGAGCGCAGCTTCAACGAATGGCATGTATTGGCGATCACCCAGGCCATCTGCGAATACCGTGCGGAGAAGGGCATCGACGGTCCGCTGTTCATCGGCATCGACACGCATGCGTTGTCGCAGCCGGCGCTGGAGAGCGCGCTTGAAGTGCTCGCCGCGAACGGCGTGGAGACCATGCTGTCCAAGGGCGGCGAATACACGCCCACGCCGGCCATCTCGCACGCCATCCTCAGCTACAACCGCGGACGCGCGCATGGACTGGCCGACGGCATCGTGGTCACGCCGTCGCACAATCCGCCCGATGGCGGCGGCTTCAAGTACAACCCGCCCAACGGCGGTCCCGCCGATACCGACATCACCGGCTGGGTGCAGAAGCGCGCGAACGCGTTGATCGAAGGCGGCCTGCGCGAAGTGCGTCGCATGCCGCTGGCCGAAGCACTGCGCGCCTCGACCACGCACGAACACGATTACCTCGACGCCTATGTGTCGGACCTGGCGAACGTGATCGACTTCGACGCGATCCGTGGCAGCGGCGTGCATCTGGGCGTGGATCCGCTGGGCGGTTCGGGTGTGCATTACTGGGCGCCGATTGCCGAACGCTACGGCATCGACCTCACCGTGGTGAGCGATGCAGTCGATCACACCTTCCGTTTCATGAGCGTGGACTGGGACGGCAAGATCCGCATGGATCCTTCCTCGTCGCACGCCATGCAGCGCCTGATCGGCCTGAAGGACCACTACGACGTGGCCTTCGCCTGCGATACCGATCACGACCGCCACGGCATCGTGACGCGCAGCACCGGTCTGTTGTTGCCCAATCACTATCTGTCCGTGCTGGTGGATTACCTGTACCGCCATCGTCCGCACTGGCGCAGCGATGCGGGAGTCGGCAAGACGCTGGTGAGCACGGCGCTGATCGATCGCGTGGCCAAGCGATTGGGCCGCCGGCTCTACGAAGTGCCGGTCGGTTTCAAATGGTTCGTGGACGGCTTGTTCGATGGCTCGCTCGGCTTCGGTGGCGAAGAGAGTGCGGGTGCATCGTTCCTGCGCCGCGACGGCGGCGTCTGGAGCACCGACAAGGACGGCATCGCCGCTGCACTGATGTCCGCGGAAATCATGGCGCGCACCGACAAGGATCCGGGTGAGCTGTATCGCCAGATGACCAGCCAGCTGGGTCAACCCGTGTCCGAGCGCGTCGATGCGCCGGCCAACACCGAGCAGAAGGCGAGGCTGTCGAAGTTGTCGCCCGACCAGGTGAAAAGCACGCAGCTGGCCGGCGAGAAAATCGAAGCGGTGCTCGATCGCGCGCCCGGCAACGGCGCTTCCATCGGCGGCATCAAGGTGGCCTCGGCCAACGGCTGGTTCGCGGCGCGCCCGTCGGGTACCGAAGACATCTACAAGATCTACGCGGAGAGCTTCAAGGACGAGGCGCATCTGCAGCGTTTGCTGGAAGAAGCGCAGGCGATGGTGGACGCGGCGCTCAAGGCCGGCTGATCGAACAGGCGCGCCGATCACGGCGCGCCTGCGTTGCTTCGGGGCGTTACACCGGCAGCGGATTGCGTTCCTGGAAGCCGCGCTGGTGCCAGTACGGGTACACCGGGGCCACGTCGCTTGCTGCATCCAGCTTGGCGACCTGTTCCTTGGTGAGGTTCCAGCCTACGGCGCCGAGGTTCTGCGTGAGCTGTTCCTCGTTGCGTGCGCCGATCACCACGGTGGATACGGTCGGGCGCTGCAGCAGCCAGTTCAAGGCGACCTGCGGCACGCTCTTGCCGGTTTCCGCGGCGACTTCGTCCAGCGCATCGACCACGCGATAGAGATACTCGTCCGACATCTGCGGACCCACGTCGCCGGTCTTGTGCAGGCGGCTGGTGGCGGGCAGCGGCTGGCCGCGGCGGATCTTGCCGGTGAGACGGCCCCAGCCCAGCGGACTCCACACCACCGCGCCCACGCCCTGGTCCAGGCCGAGCGGCATCTGTTCCCACTCGTAATCGCGGCCAATCAGCGAGTAGTACGCCTGATTGGCGATGTAACGCGAATAGCCGTAGCGGTCGGACACGGCGAGCGACTTCATCAGATGCCAGCCGGAGAAATTGGACACGCCGATGTAGCGGATCTTGCCGGCGCGCACGAGGTCGTCGAGCGTCGACAGCGTTTCCTCAACCGGCGTCAGTGCATCGAAGCCGTGCAGCTGGAACAGGTCGATGTAGTCGGTGCCCAGGCGCTTGAGCGCGGCGTCGCAGGCCTTCAGCAGATGGAAGCGCGACGAGCCGACATCGTTCGGGCCTTCGCCGGAGCGGAAGGTCGCCTTGGTGGAGATCAGCACGCGGTCGCGACGGCCCTTGATGGCTTCGCCCAGCACCGACTCGGCGGCGCCATCGGAGTAGATGTCGGCGCTGTCGAACATGGTCAGGCCGGCATCGAGGCAGACGTCCACCAGCCGCTTGGCCTCGGCGACGTCCGTGTTGCCCCAGGCGCCGAAGAACTCGCCTTTGCCGCCGAACGTGCCGGTGCCGAAGCTCAGTACGGGCACCTTGAAACCGGAAGCGCCCAATTGCCGATATTCCATGGGGGAAACCTCTGTGTGAGTGGGGGAGGGAAGGTTGATGTTCTAAAGTTCGAAGATACGGAACTAAGAGGGTGGAGGCAACGGATGGGGGCGCTATGGTGGGCTGGGGTGCGCGAGGTTTTTGTGTGCGGTTGGGGGCGCGTCGATAGCCGAATGCATGGTGTGCCGGGAGGGTGCAGTCGCGCACAAGTGCAGCTCCCACAAGGGCTTCGGCAGCTTGGACGTCCCTCTGTGGGAGCGCACTTGTGCGCGACTGCGACACGGCCGGAAGCGGCCTCGGCCATGCAAACCCATGACGAATCGGCGTCTATTGCATTGCAGCAAGCCTCTCGGCGCAAAAGCAGGTTAGAGTTGGGGAGTAGGCACAGTCGCGGTCATCCGGAAACGGGCCCATCACGTCGTGGCCTTTTTTTAGATACTGATTTTGGATCGATCTAAATTATGTGAAGACCGGCTCGACGGTCTTCGGGGAGAGCAAGGCATGGGGCAGGGCTTGTCGGTAAGGCAGGGGCTGGGGCGCGCTTGGGTGGCGGTGCTGGCATGCGGTGTTTCGATGGCGGTGTCGACGCCGTTGCTTGCGCAGGGTGCGAACGCGCCGGCCAGCGAGGTCAATCCCTTGATCGGCAGCCGCCATGGCGGCAACAGCTATCCCGGTGCGGTGCTCCCGTTCGGCATGCTGCAGTGGAGCCCCGAGAACACCCGCGGCAAGCACACCCGCACGGCCTCGCCCAGCGGTTACCTGTATGACGCAACCCGCATCCGCGGCTTTGCGCTCACCCATATCTCCGGCGCCGGCTGCGCGGGCGCGAGTGGCGATGTGCCGTTCATGCCGGTGACCATGGCGGTGAAGAATTCGCCTTCCGCCGATCTCACCGACGGTACCTACGCCAGCGATTTCTTGCACGCCAACGAACAGGCCACGGCCGGCGCGTATCGCGTGCGTCTTGCCAATGGCGTGCAGGTGGATCTGGCGGCAGCCACGCGCAGCGGCGTCGGCCGCTTCACGTTCCCCGCGGGACAGCCGGCCAACCTGCTGATTCGCGCGTCCGATTCCGAAGTGGGCAGCAGCGATGCGAACGTCAGCATCGATCGCGCCACCCATACGGTCAGCGGCTCGGTGACCAGCGGCAATTTCTGCGGCTACCTGGCCAAGGCCGATCAGCGCAGCTACTACACGCTGTATTTCGTGGCGCAGTTCGACCAGCCGTTCGCTTCCACGGGCGCCTGGCAGGACGGCAACGTGCAAGCGGACAAGACGTCCGCCAAGGGCGGCACCGGTTACGACGCGAAGGGCTTCCCCACGCCGGGCAAGGGCTCGGGCGTGTGGCTGGGCTTCGATCCGGCCAAGGGTGCGGTGCAGGTGCGCGTGGGCATTTCCTACGTGAGCCTCGACAACGCCAAGGCCAACCTCGCGGCGGAAATTCCGGCGCAGAACACCGTCGAACAGGTGAGCGCGAAGGCAAGCGCCGCCTGGAACGAGGCGCTGGGCAAGATCGCCGTCACCGGCGGCAGCGCCGATCAGCGCACCACGTTCTACACGGCGCTCTATCACTCGCTGCTGCACCCGAACGTGTTCAGCGACGTCAACGGCGAGTACCGCGGCTTCGACCAGCAGGTGCATCGCGTCGAAGGCAAGCAGCGCGTGCAGTACGCGAACTTCTCCGGCTGGGACATCTATCGTTCGCAGCTGCAGCTGCTCACCTGGCTGTATCCGGACGTGGGCAGCGACATCGCCCAGTCGCTGTTCAACCAGGCCAAGCAGAACAACGGCGAATGGGATCGCTGGACGCACAACAACGGCGGCACCCATGTGATGAGCGGCGATCCGGCCGGCCCGGCGCTGGCGGCGATCGATGCGTTCGGCGGTCACGATTTCGATCTGCATGGCGCCTACGCCTCGCTGGTGAAGGCGGCCACCGAAGTCACCGCGCATGATCTTTCCGACGACGGCTGCAACGTGGAATGCGTGGGCCAGCGCCCGTCCCTCGACCAGTGGCTCAAGCAGCACTACATCGCCACGCAATCGCACTCGTGGGCAGGTGCGGCGGAAACGCTGGAAGACGTCACCGCCGATTTCGCACTGGCACAGCTGGCCGCACGCGTCGGCGATCACGCGGGCGAGCAGCAATTCCTGACCCGCGCCGGTTACTGGCGCAACGTGTTCAATCCCAAGGCCACGCCGGAAGGCGGCTATATCCAGAACCGCAACCTTGACGGCAGCTGGCCCGCATTCAAGCCCGATGCCGACGATGGCTTCGTGGAAGGCAGCGCCGCGGTCTATCTGTGGATGGTGCCGTTCGATGTGCGCGGCCTGTTCGAACAGATGGGCGGCATCGCCAAGGCCACCACGCGACTGGACAAGTTCTTCCACGACGACAAGGGGCAGTGGGCGCTCACCGAAGCCGGCCCGATGCATGCCGAGCTCAACAACGAACCGTCGGTGGGCACGCCGTGGCTGTATGCCTTCGTCGGCCAGCCGTCCAAGACGCAGGAAGCCGTGCGCATCGTGGTCAACACGCTGTGGAAGAACACGCCCGAAGGCATCCCCGGCAACGACGACCTGGGCGAGATGTCCTCGTGGTACGTGTGGTCGGCGCTGGGCATGTATCCGGCCATTCCGGGACGTGGCGAGCTGATCCTCGGCAGCCCGCTGTTTACCCATGCGGTGATTCATCGCACACAAGGCGACGTGGTGATTGCCGCACCATCGGCATCGGCACAGACGCCGTTCGTGCAGTCGCTTACGGTGAACGGCAAACCGCATGACAGCCCGTGGCTGCCGGCGAGCTTTGCCGAACACGGCGGCCAGTTGCAGTTCACGCTGGGCGCGCAAGCCAACAAGGCCTGGGGCAGCGATATCGCCAAGGCGCCGCCGTCGTTCTCGCCGCCGAAGTCCTAAGCGGCAACGAGCGACAATCGGTCACACTTGGGCGAGCTAACGATGCGGAGCGTACGAATGAAGCAGCAGTCGTCAATCCATGGCCATGCGACGCGCAACCTGCGTCGACGCCTGATGTGCCTCTCGGTCGCACTGAGTCTTGCGGCGGTCGCGCACGCAGCGACCACGCCCGCCCAAGGTTTTTTCACCTCGTTCGAAACGGGCGATGCCCAACCCCTATCGGCCAGCGTCAAAGGCTGGCGCACGAGTGTGGTGTCCGGCCCCGGCAAGGAGGAATCCCTCACCTCCAAGCCGGGTGTCGGTTTTACCGGCACCCGCAGCCTGCGCTATGACGCCGATGCGGTGAGCGATGCGCAGGCGCGCCGCACCGTGTTGTATCGCACCAAGCAGGCGGTGACGGCGGCATCGCATCTCTCCTACGTGCTGCTTCCGGCGGATGCTTCCGGGGACGCGCGCGGCTTCGCGCAATTCGTGGCGGTCGACCTGGTGTTCACGGACGGCACGCGGCTCTCTTCGCTCGATGCGTTCGATCAGCACCATGTGCGCGCCACGGCGCAGGCACAGGGCGGTGCCCGCGTGCTGCACGACAACCAGTGGAACGCCATCGACATCGACGTGGGCGCGGTGGCTGCAGGCAAGACGCTGGCAGCCATCGAGCTGGTCGAGAACGCACCCAAGGGCACCGAGGCGTTCCGCGGCTATCTCGATGACCTGCGCTTTGCCGATGCGCCGGTGGCGGCGGAGGCTTCGCCGAACCAGTACGTCGATACGCGTCGCGGCAGCAACGCCAACGCGCACTTCTCGCGCGGCAACAATTTCCCCGCCGTGGCGATGCCGCACGGTTTCAATTTCTGGACGCCGACCACCCAGGCCGGTTCCGATTGGATCTACCAGTACCAGGATCGCAACGGACCGGATAACCATCCGCGCATCCAGGCGTTCGCGCTGAGCCACGAGCCCAGCCCGTGGATGGGCGACCGGCAAACCTTCCAGGTGATGCCGGCCGCCGTGGCCAGCGGTGCGCCGCCGCTCGACCGCGATGCACGCTCGCTGGGCTTTACCCACGATCACGAGACGGCGCGTGCGGATCTCTATCAGGTGACGTTCGACAACGGCATGAGTACGGCGATCACGCCCACCAGTCATGCCGCCATGATGCGCTTCGGCTTCAAGGGCGATCGCTCGCAGCTGGTGTTCGACAACCGCAACGACAAGGGCGGCATCGAACTCGATCCGCAGCACAACAGCATCAGCGGTTATTCCGATGTGGCCAGTCACTTGTCCACCGGCGCAACGCGCTTGTTCTTCTTCGCCACGTTCGATCAGCCCGTGACCGAAAGCGGTCGCCTGAGCGGGCAGGGGCGCGATCATGTCGCGGCCTGGTTCGGCTTCGACACGCATACCGAAAAGACCGTGACGATGCGCATCGCTACCTCGCTGATCAGCGTGGAGCAGGCCAAGCGCAATCTGTCGCAGGAGATCGCCGCCGACGACACCTTCGACAGCGTGCAGGCGCGCGCCGCCAGTCGCTGGAACGAGATGCTTGGCCGCATCGAGATTCCCGGTGCCAGCGCGGGCGACAAGGTGACGCTGTATTCCAACCTTTATCGCCTGTTCCTGTATCCGAACGAAGCCTACGAAAACGTCGGCACCACGCAGCAGCCCGACTATCGCTATGCGAGCCCGTTCTCGGCGGCCACCGGCAGCAACACGCCGACGCAGACCGGCGCGCGCATCGTGGCCGGCAAGCCGTACGTCAACAACGGCCTGTGGGATACCTACCGCACGGCGTGGCCGGCGTATGCCTTGCTGACGCCCAAGCAGGCCGGCGAGATGATCGACGGCTTCGTGCAGCAGTATCGCGACGGTGGCTGGATCGCCCGCTGGTCGTCGCCGGGCTATGCCGACCTGATGGTGGGCACCAGCGCCGACGTCGCCTTCGCCGATGCCTGGAACAAGGGCATCCACAACTTCGACGTGCACTCGTTCTATCAGGCTGCATTGAAGGATGCGACGGTGGTCAGCGAGATTCCCGGCGCCGGTCGCAAGGGCATCGAGCGCTCGGTGTTCAAGGGTTATATCGACAACAGCACCGACGAAGGGCTGTCGTGGTCGATGGCCGGTTACCTCAACGACTTCGGCATCGGCGAACTGGCGCAGACGCTGGCCGCCGGGCATGAAGCGAACGATCCGTATGCTTCGCACTATGCCGACGACGCGCGCTACTTCCACAGCCGCTCGTTGAACTTCGTGAACCTGTTCGACAAGGCGGTCGGCTTCTTCGTGGGCCGCAAGCCGGACGGTTCGTGGCGCATCGATGCCGGGCATTTCGATCCGAAGGCCTGGGGCGGCGACTACACCGAAACCAACGCCTGGAACATGACCTTCGACGGCGTGCAGGACGGGCAGGGGCTGGCCAATCTCTATGGCGGCCTCGACGGTCTGGCCAAGAAGCTCGACGCGTTCTTCGATGCCGGCACCGATTTCAACGTGGGCGAGTATGGCGGCATCATCCACGAGATGCTCGAAGCGCGCGATGTGCGCATGGGCCAGTACGGCCACAGCAACCAGCCGTCGCACCACATCCTCTACATGTACGACCTGGTCGGCCAGCCGTGGAAGACGCAGGACAAGGTGCGCGATGCGGTGTCGCGCCTATATGTGGGCAGCGAGATCGGCCAGGGCTATCCCGGCGACGAGGACAACGGCGAGATGTCCGGGTGGTGGGTGTTCAGTGCGGCCGGTTTCTATCCGCTGCGCATGGGCACGCCGACGTATGCCATCGGCGCGCCGTATTTCCCGCACATGATCATTCACCTGGACAACGGCAAGACCATCGACATCCGTGCGCCGCAGGTGAGCGACACGAACCGCTACATCCAGAGCGTGACGCTCAACGGCAAGCCGTATGACCGCAGCTGGCTGGCGCACACGGATCTGGCCAACGGCGCGGTGCTCGACTTCAGCATGGGTGCCGCTCCCTCCAAGTGGGGCAGTGCCGCTGATGCGCGACTGCCGTCGCAGACCACGGGCAGCGGCGCACCGGCGCCGTTGGTCGATCTGGCGGACAGCCAGGGCGCGCACGTGGTGGTGGCGGGCGACGATGCCGCGGCGCATGCGCTGAGCGACAACACGTCCGACACCGAGGCGACGTTCAAGGGCACCGTGCAGCTGGATCTCGCGCAGCCGCAACAGGTCAGCATGTACACGCTGACCTCGTCGGCGAAGCCGGGTCACGATCCGAAACGCTGGACGTTCGAGGGGTCGAGCGACGGTGTGCACTGGGTGAGTCTGGATGAGCGCCGCGATGAGGCATTTCCATGGCGGCGCCAGACGCGCGCCTTTGGCGTGGCGCATCCGGGGAATTACACGCATTACCGTTGGCGAGGGGCGCAAGGGGTGGCGTTGTCTGAAGTGGAGTGGCTGGGTCTAGCGCCTACGCCTTGAGTTGATTCGTAGGGAAACAGTAGGGCTGCAGAAGCTTGGCTTCTGCGGCATGGGGGAGTTTTGCGTCTTCGTTTTACCGCCGGCTGTCGACGGGCGGCGAAGAAGCGTCATGGCACGTCCGCCGCAAGGCGGCGATTGAGCACATTCCGGGGAGAACCGTTGTTCATGAAGACCACTGTTGCAAGTGCATTTGCAGTAAGCCTGTTGGCCCTGTCGATTGGACAGGCGTTGGCAGGTGAGATCGACGTCGCATCGCCTGCGCCGCCGGCGCCCGCCGTATCGGCGCAGGACAACAGCACGCCGCCGGCGGACGCCGCCACGGATGAGAAAACCGCCAAGGCCAAGAAGCTCCAGGCGGTCACCGTGACCGGCTCGCTGATTCCGCGCGCGCAGATCGAAGGACCGTCGCCCGTCACCACCATCACTTCCAAGGACATCGACCAGCAGGGCTTCACCGATACGTTCGATGCGCTGCGTTCGCTGCCGATTGCCAACGGTTCCGTGCAGGACCCGCAATTCACCGGCGGCTACACGCCCGGCGCCAAGACGGTCAGCCTGTTCGGCCTCAATCCCAGCTTCACGCTCACCCTGCTCAACGGGCGTCCGATGGCGAGCTATCCGCTCGCGTACAACGGTAACAACAACATCACCGACATCGCCAATATTCCGGTGGGCCTGATCGACCATATCGACGTGCTGACCGGCGGCCAGTCGTCGATCTACGGTTCGGCGGCCATCGCGGGCGTGGTCAACATCGTGATGAAGGATCACATCGACGGCACGCATGTCGCCTTCCGCTACGGCGACTACAGCGATGGCGGCGGCGCCAGCAAGCGCCTGCAGTTGAGTTCGGGCCACCAGTGGGGCGATTTCGAACTGAGCGGCGGCCTGCAGTTGTCGCAGGAGAATCCGATCTGGGCGTACCAGCGCAGCTATATCGATTCCTACAACGACGATCCGACCGGCAAGCCCGGCGTGCCGTCGCGTACCTTCCTGCGCCTGGCCGAAGGCGACAATCCGCACTACATCGATCCGGGCGCGGCCACCTGCGCGCCGCTGAGCTACCTGTACAACGGCACCACCGCGTACAGCTACCGCGCCGGCTCCGGCCTGGGCTATTACTGCGGCAGCCCGAACAACGTGAGCTATGCCACGCTGGCCAACAAGAGCACCGATGCGAACGGCTCGTTGTTTGCGCGCTATCACCTCAACGATAGCGCCGAGTTGTATGCGGACATGCTGTACAGCTTCAGCAACCCGACCTACAACGGCGGCAGCCCGTTCTGGAACAAGACCTTCTACGACCAGACCAGCGGCCAGTACGAGGAATGGCAGCGCATCTACGCGCCTGAAGAAGTGGGCTCGGACGCGCAGGACCAGCACGTGTTCACCCGCACCTACAACGTGAGCCTCGGCGTGCGCGGCAGCATCGGCAATTCGAGCTGGAACTACGACGGTTACTACAACCGTTCGCAGTCCAACGTAACCCGCAAGTCCACCGACTTCCTCGCCGCCAACGGCATCGACGACTACTACCTCGGGCCGCAGCTGGGTACCTCGGAAGGCTATCCTGTTTTTGCGCCGAATTTAGATCGATTGTATCAACCGCTGACGCGTGCCGAGTACGATCAGTTCACCGCGCCCAACATCTCCCACTCGATGGCCTGGACGCAGAACGAGACGCTCACCGCCAACACCACCTCGCTGTTCTCGCTGCCCGCGGGCGACGTGGGCTTCG
Source organism: Dyella kyungheensis (assembly GCF_049913195.1). Taxonomy (GTDB): domain Bacteria; phylum Pseudomonadota; class Gammaproteobacteria; order Xanthomonadales; family Rhodanobacteraceae; genus Dyella; species Dyella kyungheensis. Next base: position 2,267,064 of record NZ_CP183983.1, read on the forward strand.
CCGCCATCGTGCAGAACAGCAACGAGCGTTTCGACAACAGCTCGGCCAGTCCGGCGGCCGCCGAAGGCTACTATCGCGGCGTGACCGGCAGCACCACCGCATCGGGCAAGCGCAGCCAGTACGCGTTCGGCGGCGAGATGCGCATTCCGCTGCTGGAATCGCTGGTCGCCAACGTGTCCTCGCGCTACGACAAATACAGCTACGCGGGCACGGGCAACGGCAAGGCCACCTATAAGCTCGGCCTGGAATACCGCCCGATCGACACGCTGCTGTTGCGCGGCAGCTACGCCACCGCCTTCCGCGCGCCCGACATGTTCTATCTGTTCTCCTCGCGCAGCAGCGGCTATTCGCAGTCGACCGATTACTACAAGTGTCGCCAGGAGGGTTACAACTCGCAGAACTACGGCGACTGCGCGCAGTCGGGCACGTCGATGCTCGGCGTTTCCTCGGGCAACACCAACCTGAAGGACATCACGGCCAAGTCGTTCACCTATGGCTTCGTGTGGTCGACCGCGGACAACAACCTCAGCTGGTCGGTGGATTACAACGCCATTCGTATCTCCAACGAAGTGGTGACCTTGAGCAGCGACGAGATCCTGCAGCAGGAGGCCAACTGCCGCCTGGGCACGTCCGAGAACGGCCAGACTTCGTTCGATATCAACTCGCCGACCTGCCGCGAAGTGCTGGGTGAAGTGAAGCGCCTGCCGTCCACCGATCCGGTGAATCCGGGTGGCATATCGGAAGTGGATACCTATCCGATCAACGTGGCCACGGAATACCAGACCGGCATCCAGTCCAGCTTGAACTATCACTTCAAGACGTCCTCGTTCGGCAGCTTCCTGTTCAGCCTGGACTACTACGACGAGCTCAAGCACACCTATCAGGAAAAGGCCGGCGATCCGGTGACCAACTACCTGTGCTGCGCCAACTCCGACGAGTTCAAGAGCAGGGTCAGCGGCACCGCCACCTGGAACATCGGCAAGTGGAGCAGCACGCTGTACGGCATCCGCAACGGCCGTTCCTGGAACTCCATCGGCACCGAGAAGGACATCGGCCCGTGGATCACTTTCAACGGCAGCGTGAACTACAAAGTCCTGCCGAGGACGACGGTCTCGCTGGTGGTCAACAACATCGCCAACAAGCGCCCGCCCACCGACACGACCAACGGCAACTGGCCGTACTACGACGTGAGCCTGTACAACGCGCTGGGTCGCTCGGTGTATCTCGAAGTGGGGTATGACTTCGGCAAGTGATGAAGAAAGCACGGTGCGAAGGGATGATTCGCACCGTGTTTTTTGACCGTCATCGCGGCGCTAGTTAAAGGTGAACGCAGTGCCCGCACGCTTTCTGTGGGAGCGCACTTGTGCGCGACAAGCCACGCCGGGATGTCCCGCTCCGTAGGCTTGTCGCGCACAAGTGCGCTCCCACAGTAGTTCTGCACACCAATGCACATCACTGCTCCCTCTCCCCACCGGGGTGTGGGGCGGGTGCTCGCAGGAACATGTGCGCTTTCTGTAGGAGCGCACCCTGTGCGCGACCGCCACGCTGGGATGTCCCGCTCCGTAGGCTTGTCGCGCACAAGTGCGCTCCCACAGTAGTTCTGCACACCAATGCACATCGCTTCTCCCTCTCCCCACCGGGGTGAGGGGCGGGTGCTCGCGGGAACATGTGCGCTTTCTGTAGGAGCGCACCCTGTGCGCGACCGCCACGCTGGGATGTACCGCTCCGTAGGTTTGTCGCGCACAGGGTGCGCTCCCACAGTAGTTCTGCACACCAATGCACATCACTTCGCCCTCTCCCCACCGGGGTGAGGGGCGGGTGCTCGCGGGAACCTCTGCACCCTTGTGTAGGAGCGCACCCTGTGCGCGACCGCCACGCTGTGATGTATCGCTCCGTAGGTTTGTCGCGCACAGGGTGCGCTCCTACAGTGAATATTTACTCGGGGGAGCGGGTTGGGGTCAGTGGTTGCCTGCAGCCACCCTCGCTGCGCCTCTCCCAGCCCATGCCATGCGCAGGTCGCTTCGGTTCTCGGCGAAGTCGGCGTCGGGTGGGGTGGTGCCGGCCCAGTGGGCGCTGCCTGCTTGCCATGCGTTGAGCAGGGGTTGTGTCAGTGCGCCTCCTGCACGCCAGCTGCGGGCGCAATGGCGGCAGCCGTCGGCGAAGCGTTGCTCGCGGAAAGCAACGTCGGCCAGCAGGTTGAGCGATTCGGCGTCGTCGGGTGCCACGATCACTTCCAGGCAGCGCGCGTACACGCGGCGATCGTTGGTTGCGTTTGCCTCGTCCGACGTCAGCAGTGCTTCGAGCACCACGCGCAGCGCGGGAAGCATCAGCGAGGGCGAGGAGGTCAGCGGGCCAGCCCATGACAGTACCTGCCGACACAGGGCGGCAACGCCGGACGCAGGCACATGCCGCGCCTGGGCCATCGCCAGCTGCGCCGCCTGCAGGCGCAGGCGCGGATGTTGTCCGAGGTGGGGAAGCACGGCCGATTCAGCGTGCCGGATCATGTCCAGGCCGACGTTGCTCGGCCGTTCGTGCTCGCGATCCAGCACGAAACCCGCCAGCGCGTAGGCGTGCGTGCTGCCGCCTTCATCGTGCTGGCGCAGCCGCTCAAGCGTTTCCTCCGCCTCGACGTAGCGTGCCTGTGCGGCATCGCCGGTATGCAGCTTTGCCATCGCGCACAGCAGTTCGACCCATGCGGCCAGCACGCCCGGTTCGTTCTCGTGCTGCATGGCTTCGGCATCGGCGGCGTACAACTCGCGATAGCGCAAACGGCGTGCGGTGATATTGCGGCACGCGTACTGGGTCAGCAGCAAGTCGTTGCGTAACAGCGCTTCTCGCCACATCGGCGTGTCCGCATCCTGCGTCGACAGCGATTCCATCGCCAGGGCGCGGGCTTCTTCCAGGCGCTGCACGGTGCGCTGGCGATCCAGGCCGGGCACCGTGATCATCAGCAGCTCGTGGAGCATCGGGGCGGTGCGATAGTCGTTCGAAATGCCCAGAAGCCGCGCACGGCGCAAGGCCTTCTCCGACATCTCCAACAGGAGCAGATCAAGCGAGGGCCCAAGCAGAACGCGATGATGGCCGACCTCGCCGAGCAAAGCCTGCGGCACGGCCGTGTCGATGCGTTCGGCCGCCAGTCGGCCCAGTTGCACGATGCTCGCATCGAGCATGCGGGCGCGCTCGAATTCTTCCGGCTCGTTGTTTGCCCGCGCCAGCCACAGGCGGCCCAGTTGTTCCACCAGTGCGAGGTTGTGCGGCTGTCGCGCCAACTGGGACTGCAGAAGCTCAGCCTGATCTTCGACCTGGCTCACGCGATCGGTGGCAGCCGATGTCTCGGTCGGCATGTAAACCGCATCGCTACGCTGAACTTCGTCACCTTCAAGCGGGCCCGCGCTGCTGCGCACCTCCGAAGGCCTGAGCTTCCAGTCCGCCGACGGCCGCAGCAGGCGCTCCAGGGACCCCAATAGATCGGTAGCCTCGTCGTCGAAACGAACGCGCAATCCAACCGGCGCGTCATGCAGCGGTTCGAACGCCAGCTTCGGCTGAAACGACTTGCCGATGTAGGCAATGCCGGGCAGGGAGCGTGCGTTGAAGGTCTGCACGGAAGGCAACGGCGGCTGCGATGCCGGCGATACCTCAACGCTCTCCTTCGATGGCACGTCCGCCACGTCGGGCAAAGCGGAAACCACAGGCACCTCGTCGGCGTCCGCTTGCATCCCCGGCGCCTGCAACAGCGAAAGGTCGAGCGACGGCTCATGCGACAGCAGGCGAATCGATGATGGGCGTTGCCTGGCTTGCTCGCGGCGCAGCTGTGCGCGGGTATGCCATACGCCCAGGGCGTGACCCAGGATCAAGCCGGCCGTCGCGCCCAGTCCAAAAAGTAGTATCCAGGGGAACGACACGTGCATGGACGAGATCTCGATGAAGGGCGACGACGATGGCGATGACGATGGGGAAGACGCGCAACACGCCGGTTCCATGGCAGCGGCCATGGCCCTCGACGAGAGGCCGCTCGCGTTGGCAGCGATGGATCCCGGCAAGCGTTCCAACAGGCGCTGCTCGGTCTGCCCATCGATGCGTTGTGACAGCTTCAACGTCGACGCGCTGATATCGACAACGGTGACGGTGTTGCGTTTGGTCGGCGCACTGGCGCTGCGATGGGCGTCGAAGGATGCGCTATCCGCGGGAGGACGCCCGGATAGCTGCTGGGCGTTTTGTACGGCCTCCTCGATGACAGCCGGACTGATCACGAGGTCGTCGGGCGGCGGCGCCTGAAGTTTCGCCTCATGCCAGCCACAGGCGCTGACGCCCGCGCAAATGACAACCGCCAGGGCTGCGTGGAGACGCAGACCTGGCGGCAGGGTGTCGAGGCGTTTCAGCAGGCCATCCATAGCCAAAGCACCGCCTCTTAGAGTTCCGGAAGATGCCCGAAGTCGGCTGACCTGCTCTTGTGCACGGCGATCACGTTCTGGCTGACCGAGCCCGGGAAGACATTCGTCTTGCTGCCCAGGAAATTGTCGGCGTTGTGCAGGTAGGGCAGGTGCGACCAGCAACGATAGCCGCGTCCCTTCAGGGCGGCGATTTCCTTGATCGCCAGTTCCGCCGACGACAGGCGGAAGTAGATCGCCGGCATCTGGTTGGAGATCACGGCGTCGCCGCCGGCAAGCACCGACAACAGCGCACCACGCGGGTTGATCTTCAGCAGGTTCAGCTCACCCAGTCGCAGGCTGTCCAACTCGATCTGGCGAACGGCCTCGGCAGGGCGGCCGTCGCTTGCCTCGGACAAGATCTCGCTGGCGCTGTCACCCAGGCTGGCGTGGATCGGATGCACATTGCGCACCTGGTTGAGCGCCAAGGTGGAGCAAAGCGCGATGTGCTCCAGGCGATCGGGTTCCACCGCATACACGGTGCCGTGCGGACCTACCATTCTGGACAGCCACAGCGTATGCGCACCCAGCTCAGCGCCGTACTCCAGCACCACCTGACCCTCTTCGAGCAGCACGCCCACAAGGTCCAGCTCCTGCTCCACCCATTCGCCATAGGCGTCGAGCGACTGCGTCAGCTGCTTTTCGGAAGCGTCGGCCAGCACGATACCGTAGCGCGACTGCCACACGGGCGGCAGACCGGCGGGTGCGGATTTTCGAACGGAAGGGTTGCTCACTGCGATGGACGCGGCCGGGAGCGCGATGTCTTCTTCCGGCAGGGAGGTCTCTTGCATGGTTTTTCTCACGAGGTTGTTGGGAACGGCGCGAAAGCGTTGCTGCGTCTCCCATCCACTATGAGAAGCGTGGCCAGACGCGACACGGCACGGTGAACAGGCAGTCTGCGAGAGCGGATCGGGGAGTTCAATCGGACGTTTCTCAATCTCGTTCGGTCGCGCGCCCGGACTGACATGTCGACACCGCAAGCGTGCGTGGATCAAAAGCGGCGTTTATGTGGAACGCGACAAACGGACGAAAACAGGTCGCGCCTATCCGAAGAGATGTAAGGCGACTCTCATTTGTTCCGCCGATACCCGCCTTCAGTGTCGAAAGGAAGTCGTCGCAGTGTGCATCATCGTCCGCGTCGTTGAGCAGCTAAGCGACTGCCATGCATCGCGTTGAACCTAAAAAGAACGTGACCGAAGAGACGTCATGCGCGACGAAAAAGTCGACGCCTCGAACGTCTTTAACACCAGTACAACTTTGAGAGCCATCTCATTCCGATTCGCCAAGCGACTCTGGAAGATATGCAACGTCAGCGAGAGGCAATCTTTTGCTGGCGAAGCGCCTTACCCATTGGTGGGTTATTCGGATCGAGAGGCGAGTGGGAAAAATTTCCAGCTGATCCCCGGAAGGCCATCTTAAATTCTCAAGGACTAACTCAAATGAAGAAGACTCTTTTCTCCGCCGTTCTGGCTGCCACCTTTGGTCTGGTTGCTTTCTCGAACGCCGCCGCCGCTTCTGACGGCCAGATCACCTTCACCGGCGAAATCATCGACGGTACCTGCGTTGTGACCGGTGGTACCGGCACCGACGGCGCCGCCAAGAACATCACGGTCAAGCTTGACAAGATCCAGGCAAGCGCCCTGGCTACCGCCGAGCAGACCGCTGGCGATCATCCGTTCTCGCTGGTCGTTTCCGGTGGCGCCAGCGGCACCTGTGCCGATGGCAGCAAGGTGAGCCTGCACTTTGACGGCACCGCCGCCACCACGCTCGGTGCGAGCCTGGTCAATTCGACCACCGGTCGTCTGAAGAACCTCTCGGGCACCGGTCAGGCCACCAACGTCGAAGTTGGCGTGCTGGATAGCGCTGGCGCCAAGGTCAACATGTGGACCAACGCCGGCTCGCCGATCGCCACGGTTGCCAGCGGCTCGGCCACGCTGAACTACGTCGCGCAGTACGTGGCCACGGGCGGCGCCGCCACCCCGGGTCTCGTGAACACTGCCGTGATGTATTCGGTGCAGTACAACTAATCCATCGCGATTAGTGCGTTACCGGCGAGGCCGTTTTACGGCCTCGCCACCCCTCATTCTTCGAACCATGTTGTGTTGAGAAATGCCATGAATAAGTTCACTCGTGTCTCCTGTGCGCTCGCCCTCGTTTTTGGTGGGTTTGGTAGCGCCTACGCAGGTATCCAGATCAATGGTACGCGCGTGATCTATCCGGCAGATCAACGTGAAGTCACGCTCAGCATGGTTAACAACAGCGCTGACCCCGTCTTGTTGCAGTCGTGGGTCGACGACGGCGACATGAAGTCTACGCCGGAAACCAGCAAGTCGCCTTTCTTGCTCACGCCGCCGATGTCGCGCGTAGACCCAAGCAAAGGCCAAACCATTCGCATCATGTTTACCGGTAACGCTGCGAGCCTCCCGCAAGATCGCGAAAGCGTCTTCTGGCTCAATGTGCTGGAAATTCCACCCAAGCCAAAGGCGAGCGCGGATGCGGATTCCAGCAACTATCTGCAGTTTGCCATCCGCTCGCGTATGAAGATTTTCTACCGCCCCAAGGGCCTGCCTGGCAATGCTTTCGATGCTATCGATCAGGTGACGTGGCGCATCGTGCCGAAGGGCGATGGCTTTGTCGCCGAGTGCACGAACCCCAGCGCGTACAACGTCAATGTTGGTTCGGTGGTGGCCAAGGGTTCGTCGGTGCCTCAGACCATCGAGTCCAAGGGTGGCATGTGCCCCGCCAAGGGATCGACCACGCTTCCGGTCAACGGTGATCTGAACGCCGCAGCGGGCAAGCTCACTGTCCAGGTCATCAACGACTTCGGTGGTTTCGACCCGCACGACGTGCCTTTCACTCGATAGCGCTCACGCGCGGGGCCGCCTTTAGAGCGCGGCCCGAGCAAGCGATCACGGTTTTCCTCCGCTTTTGCAGAAGTGCCCGCTAACGGGCGCTCAAAAGTTTTTCGGCCAGAAACTGGCCGTAGCCCATGGTTCCGGTGAGCACGATGCCCACCGCAAATCACCGGATACATCTCATGCCTACACGACGCAGCGATATGGAAGTAGCACACAGCCACGACGGGACAAATCTGCAGCGTAAGCAGTTGGCCATCTTGGTAGCGGTTTCGCTCGGTTTGATTCCCAGCCTCGGCTGGAGTGCCGCAGCGGATCCGGCCGCTGGACCGGCTGCGATCGATCCGGCAGCGGGTGCCATTGAATTCAATAATGCTTTCACCGCAGGCTCCAAGAGCGTAGACGTTTCTCGCTTCGAGCGGGGAAACCCGATCTTGCCGGGTGTCTATCGTCTGGATCTTTACGTCAACGACATCCGTATGGCAGTCGAGGACATCAAGTTTGTCGCCGTTGAAGGCAGCGATGTGGCTCGGCCGTGCTTCACGTACGACACCTTGCTCCACATGGGCGTCGATGGCAGCAAACTTGATCAGGCCGTGGTTAACCCCGGCAACGCTTGCATCGACATCGGCAGCGTGAGCGCAGACGCGCGCGCTGCGGCGGACATGGGCGCTTTGCGTTTGGACGTGTCCCTTCCGCAGGCCTCGATGAATCGTCGTGCACGTGGCTACGTCAACCCGAAGATGTGGGATGAGGGCGAAACCGCGTTCGTCGCCAGCTACAATTTCAACGCCTATTCCAGCAACACAAGCTATGCCAATTCGCGCGCCAACGGTGCGGGTACGGCGCTGGGCGCCGACGGTTCGCTGGTGACGGTGCAGAACGCCAACACCTATGCGCTGGATCCTGATGGCGCTTACCGGCCCAACGCCAACGGCAACTATATGTTGTCCACCGGCGGCAGTTATGTGCCGGTAAACAAGGACAGCTTCTCGGCGCGCAGCGGAAACCGCAGCAGCAGCGATATCAACGCATATTTGGGCCTCAATCTTGGCCTGAACGTGGGTGGCTGGCGTCTGCGCAGCCAGGAATCCGTTACCTGGGATCAGAGCACCGGTCGCACGCGCTACAACAATGTCAACACCACCGCTTCGCACGACATCGATCTGTGGAAGGCGCAGCTCACCCTCGGTGACAGTTACACCCAGGGTGTCATCTTCGATTCGACATCCTTCCGCGGCCTCACTATTTATAGTGACGACCGCATGCTGCCCGATTCGCAACAGGGTTACGCCCCCACGGTGCGCGGTGTTGCCAATACGCAGGCGCGCGTCGAAGTCCGCCAGAATGGCAACTTGTTGTACGAAACCACGGTGGCGCCGGGTCCCTTCGTTATCAACGACCTGTACGCCACCGGCTATGGCGGCGACATCACGGTAATCGTGAACGAAGCGGATGGCAGCATCCACACGTTTGTGGTGCCGTTCGCAGCGGTGCCCATGTTGTTGCGCCCCGGCATCGGGCGCTGGGCCGTCACCAACGGTCAGGTGCGCAATGACTCGCTGGTCAACGGCAAGCCCTACTTTGTCGAAGGTACGTATCAGCGCGGCATCAACAACTGGTTGACCCTGTACGGCGGCCTGCAGTCGACCTATCGCGCTCTCTACAAGAGCTACCTGGTCGGTGCGGCGGTCAACACGCAGGCCGGCGCGTTTGGTGTGGACATCACCAACTCGCACACCAGCTTTGCCGGCGCCAACCAGAATCTGTCGGGCTATAGCGCACGCCTTTCCTATGCGAAGAATGTTCCTACCTACGGCACCACCTTTGCGGTAGCCGCGTATCGCTACTCCAACGCCAATTACTTGTCCTTGCAAGATGCCGTGCAGGGACAAGATACGCTGACTAGCTACCGCAGCAGCGATATCAACGTGGGTGCGCCCTATCGCAACAAGCAGCGCCTGCAGGTGACCCTGAGCCAGGATTTCGGTGGCTCCAGGGGCAGCATGTATCTCGCCGGTTCGCGGGCCACCTACTGGAACGATGCCAACAGCGCCACCACCTACCAGGTCGGCTATAGCAATAGCTGGCGCGACATCAACTACAGTCTCAGCGGCAGTCGTACGTACTCGTCCAGCTCCATCTACGCGGGAAGCCGCTACGACAACCAGTTCGGCATCAGTGTCATCATTCCGCTTGGCGCACCGGGACGTAACCGACCCAGCCTCATGCTGTCGACAACGCACGATGATTATTCCGGCAATAACGACCGTGCCAGCGTCAGCGGTAGCTTTGGCGATCGCAGCCAGTACAACTACAACGCCAGCGCTTCTTACAGCGATCAGTTTGCAAGTCAGACCACCACCAGTGCGAGCCTCGGTTGGCAGGCGGCCTATGGGAGCCTCAGCGCCAACTACTCGTATGCCAATCGCTACCAGCAAGCTGGCGTCAGCGCCTCCGGCGGCGTGGTGGTGCACCCTGGCGGCGTAACCCTGGCACCGTCGTTGAGCCCGGACAGCCCCATAGCGATCATCGAAGCGCCGGATGCCAAGGGCGCCGCCATCAGCAGTAACGGCCAATCCAAGATTGATGGCCGCGGCTACGCTGTGGCCACCGGTCTTATGCCGTACCGCATGAACGACGTGACGCTCGATCCGCTCGGCACGTCGATGGATGTGGAGCTGCAGACCACGCGTGTGCAAACGGCACCGCGTGCCGGTTCGGTAATCCCATTGAAGTTCGACACCGTGTCCGGACGTGCCGTGCTCGTTCATGCCACGCAGGAGAACGGCCAGATGCTGCCTTTCGGCGCCGATGTGCTCAATGCCGATGGCCAGAGTGTGGGCACCGTGGGCCAGGGCGGGCAGCTGTTTGTTCGCGGTGCGGAAGACGGCGGCACGTTGTTGGTGCGTTGGGGCGACGACGAACGCACGCAGCAGTGCAAGGTGAGCTACCAGCTACCCGATCGCGTCAAGGGACAGGACGCACTCACGACAGTAGACGCGCAGTGTCATTAACCCAATGCACCGCACAAGGGCAAGCGAGAATGTGATGAACACAAATATTGACGAATTCGCCACGGCGGATGGGAACACCGAAATGAAGATGGAACAATGCGCCGCACCTGGCGCTCGCCGGTCGGCAAAACGTATCGGAGCGCTTGCGCTGTTGGCACTGGCGACGCTTGTGGCGCCTCTGCACGCCTGGGCTACTTGCACGGTATCCGCTGCCCTTAATGGCCCAGCGCTTGTTCCCAATTACAGAATCTATGAGTTTCCCGGGTTTACCCTCAACGTCACGGCCGCTCAGATCGCGGGTGCGATTGGCACACCGATAGGCCCGCCGATAACGATGAGTATCGGTAATCCAGGCCTGAGGACATATTGGAAATGCACCTCGGGCAGCGGCACGGTATTTCGTGGTTCGGCGGATACCCGCACGGCTCCTACCGACATCGTCTATCCGACGACCATCCCGGGTATCGGATACAAGATTACGTCGGGCGTGCCGCCCCCGTACTACCCCGTCACTATTGGTAGCATCAGTCAATCAATTACCTACGCCGATGCCTATATTCAGTTCTACAAGACCGCGAACACCGTGGGCAGCGGCAGCTTCAGCGGATACCCGATTACCGCGGCGGATGGTTCGACGGTAAGCAATACCGTGGCTGGCGCCTGGTCCGAGGGCTACCAGACCTTGGTCTTGGTGTTCAAGATGACGGGTGCCATCAACATTATTGTCAACAACCCGGCCTGTACCGTCACTGCGCCGAATCCTATCCCGGTACCCATGGGGACGGCTGGCGTCAGTACTTTCAGTGGCATTGGCACCACCTCGACGATACCCAAAGCCAGTTTCAATATTACTTTGCATTGCAGCGCGGGCGATCCAGGCACGAGCACTCCAGTTTCCGTTGGCCTGACGGATTTGAATAATCCCACCAACACCAGCGATCTTCTGCCGTTGGATCCTTCATCGAGCGCCAGTGGCGTAGCCATCCGAGTCTACAACGGTGCGAACGCGGTGCATTTTGGCCCCGCCGATTCGAGCAACCCCAATAAATGGGCTGTCACGACGATGCAGGCAAGCGGCGGCGATATCGCTATTCCCCTGGCCGCGGCCTATGTGCAGGCGGACTCTACGATCAACGCGGGCACCGTCAAAGCCTATGCCACTTTTACTATGACGTATCAATAGTCAAAGCGGCACTCAGTAGAAAAAGCGCACTGCTAGCGGTGCGCTTTTTTTGGTGCCATGAAGGTTTGTAGGAACGGTGACGAAGAAGCGCTGGCGATCTTCATCGGGGGCGCACCGCAAACGATTGTTTTCTCGCAGAGCCTAATGGTGCCAGGGACAATTTCCTGTGCCGAGAAATGGTGCCAGGGACAATTAACCAGCCGGGCGACCTGCGGGGCGCACTAGGCTAATGGTGCCAGCCTAATGGGAGCCTAATGGTGCCGAGCCTAATGGTGCCAGGGACAGTTTCCTGTGCCGTTGCAAAGCATGAAGGGCCCGTGAGGGCCCTTCTTGTTCGAGCCCAATGGTGCCAGGGACAATTTCCTGTGCCGTTGCAGAGGAAATAGAGAAATGGTGCCAGGGACAAATGAGAAATGGTGCCAGGGACAATTAATCAGCCGGGCGACCTGCGGGGCGCACTGCGGCGAAGCGCCCAGTGCGTTCCTCTACCCACGAGCGAAATCGGTCGGTTCCAAGCGCCTTCTGCTGATGTAGATAGCTGCGAATCTCCGCGACAAGATGATCGGGAAGCGCTTCATCGAAGAGCGCGCGGTAATTGGCGGCACGCGTGGAGGCATCCGGACCAAGCGCGAGGTATTCGGAGTGCGGTGTGAGCAGCGTGTCCGCACATCCGTCGGCATTGGCGCCATGGCTTGACCAGGGGTAGTCGCCTGGATGCACCACCATCCATGCGCGCACAGGGTTGAGTTCGATATAGCGGCTACATGCCAGGAAGTAGCGATCCGAATCCACCAGGCAGGCCTTATAGCGGCCTTCCCACAGTGTTCCTGTGCGCCCATGGCGGTCGTTGAAGTAAGTCGCGAAATTGCGCCCGAACGCATGCATCAATCGCGATATCGCACCTGGCTCATCCGGCGTAAGCAAAAGATGGGTGTGATTGCTCATCAACACGTAGGCATGCAGTCGACAACCAAAACGTGGCAGGGACTGTCGCAGAAACTGAAGATAGCGCTGCCGATCGTCGTCGTCGAGAAAGCATGGCAGTCGGTTGTTTCCCCGCTGCACGACGTGCTGCGGAATGTCGGCAATATCGTGACGCGGAGGGCGAGCCATGCTCGAGAGCATGGCCTACCAGGGGGTCTGTAACGATAGGGGCGAGCTTCAGTTTGCCATCATCCGAGGAGGCAACGCGGTGTCAGACGTCCCGCAGAATTTGTCTCGGACATGGGAGATCGCCCGTAGATTATCCATGGCCCATCTCCTGAAATTGTCCACCGGTAATTGTCCCTGGCACCATTTCTCGCCGACATTCGATCGGTCCGGCGCCGTCACGTACCGCCTCACCCAGGCGGACACCCATCTCACCGATCCCCGACAGACGCTCCCAACCCCGCTTGTTACGGTCACCTGGTCACTCGCGCTGTCGCGTTGCACGCCATCGCGAATGACCATGACTCCCAAGTCATGAGGCGCGGGCCGTGAGTGCTTGTAACACCCACGACCCGCTAACCATCACCAACTCTATGGAAGTTGATCATGGCTACCCGCGATCATACGGTACGCATTCGCTCGTCCGTTCCCCCTGACGACACCCTCACTCCTCCGCCTGATGACCCGTCATCCACAGCGGTGGCATGGCCCGAAACCCTGCGTCATGGCACGCGCGGTGATATCGCCCTGGCGGTGCTCGCCCTCACGCGCCTGCGTTTGGACAGCGAGCAGTGCCGCCACGCGCAAGCGCGTGGATTCCCCGGCAGGCCGCTGCCATGGCCGCTTCCCGTGGCCGTCACAGCCAGCCTGGGCACGGCGATCCACTGCCTTCAGCAGTACGCCCGCCTGCTCGGTGACGAGCATCGAGTGAACACCACACGCCTCCGATGATCGCCGTTTCGGCGCATCGGCCGGCAGGGCGATGCGCCACATTCGGGCGATCACCGACGAAGCTGCCAAGCATTCACTGACACGGAGCGCTGTAAGCGCCTATCCGCTGCCCGGCCGTGTCCGACAGGGAGAACAGTTATGGAACTGATCCAGCTCACCCCGCATTCGGAAGTGGACCCCTCGCAGCCGCTGCGAGCCCCCGGCGACATCCTGCTGCACGCCTATCTGATCCCAAGCGCACTCAACCCCGCCCAACTCGCCCGTCGCTCCGGCATCCCCTCCGATCACATCAAAGCCTTCATCGCCGATACCCATCCCATCACCCCCAAGACCGCGCTGCGCCTTTCCCTCATCTTCGACACCACCGCCTTTTATTGGCTGGCACTTCAAGCGCGCTACGATCTGGAAAGGGCGAAGCCTGCGATCCGTGCCTATCGTCCACTCGTTGATTGAGCGAGTTAGGGGGTTAATTGTCCCTGGCACCATTTCCCTGCTTGCCTTGTGCAAGCAGCTCCTTTTTCCGTTCCGCCATGCTCTCGCCCAGCGACTGCAGCGTGGCCTTGTCGAGTAGTTGCTTCGCCTGCTTGAACAGGTCGCCTTCCTCTTCTTCGATATGGTGCTCGATGAGTTCCTTGAGCACTTTCGCGCGGCCCGAGAATTTCTCGGAGTTGGGCTCGGTCTTGAACAGGTCGGGCAGCACCAGGTCTTCCGCGGCGCGGTGTTCTTCCAGCGCCTCGTAGTACATCTTCTCCTGCTCCTTGCCGCCCGCTTCGCGGTAGGCCGGATAGAAGATCTCTTCCTCGATGGTGGTGTGCGCGTGCAGCTTGTGCTGGATGGTGTCGATCAGCTCCGCGCGTCGCTTGACCGCACGAGACGTCGTTTCCGACAGCTCCTCAAGAAGGCCTTTGACCTCTTTGTGGTCGGATTTCAGTAACTGGATGGCGTCCATGATGCGGCCCTTGGCTGAGTTGGTCGCTACATCGTGCGACAAGGCGCGTGAGGCCACGGGCGCAAGGGCGAGAAGCTGCCGTCAATGCGGGGTGCGCCGTTTAGGCTGCAACGGTGGCAGTCCGGCCGAGAAAAGTTGGGCCAGGCGCTAACGGGCGACCGCGACGGACGTGGTTATTCCATGGGTCGTCCGTCTCTTTTGCGGCCTGAGCCGCCGCCAGCTCGCGCACATCGATGTGATGCCTCCTTCATCCTCGGCGAGCTATATCACCGGCCAGGCGTGTGGTGGGTCCGGTGGGTGAGGGTGGTCTTGATCTCATAAGGCATCGCGCGCGTGCACTGGATGCGGGTGATCGGGAGCGGCGGTGCGTTATCTGGTATGGACATTCGCATTGATCGTGCTGGTCGCCGCTGCGGTGCTCGCGGCGGGTTGGCGTCCGCCGTATCACTACAACCCCTGGGCTGCGCTCGATCTGCGTGCCGCCCCGGATTGGCTGACGCGCTTTCGCCTGTATCGGCTGGGTCGGGCGCCGGACCAATGCCTCGCTGCGTTGGAGCGCAGCGGTGCGTCATTCACATCCGTACCCGACAAGCAGGCGTCGGATGGATGCGGATGGCAGCATGGCGTGATGCTCCGGAGCACGGGCATGGCCCGGCTTGAGCGACCGACCGTGGTGACCTGTCCATTGGCCGCTTCGCTGGTGATGCTGGACCTGCATGTGCTCCAACCCAGCGCACAGGCCGCGTTTGGCAGCGGAGTCAGCACCATCGAGCACGTGGGCAGCTATAACTGCCGCGCCGTCAAAGGCGACGACGGCAGTGCGCTGAGCAGCCATGCGCAGGCGCGCGCCATCGACGTCACCGGCTTTCGCCTGAAGAACGGGGATGACATTACCGTGGCGCGCGATTGGCGGCGCCCGCCGGCTGGGCCGTTCCTGCACGGCGCGCAAGCTCAGGCGTGCTCCTATTTCGGCATGGTGCTCGGGCCTGATTACAACGCTGCCCATGCGGGGCATTTTCATATGCAGGCCGGCAGCGCGGGATGGTGCCGATGATCGTGTTGCTTCATTTCCGGTGGCGGCGGCCAAGTAAATGATGGCCGTGGCCATGCGAGGGAGGCGTCTGCGCGGGGCGCCCAATTAACCGGTGCTTCATCCAAAAACTGGAAAATTTTCACCATCCACTGCAGTAGTTCGTTCTATTCTTTTCTGGTGATAACCGGGTAGGAGGGACGTCCAACAATGATTGAGATCGTCGGCGTGCACCGGGGCGTCGTCTACAACGCGAACTATGTTGTCGACGGGGAGGAGACGAATTGGCGGGCTTCCTTCCAGCGTGGAGAAGACACTTTTTCACGCGAGGGCAGGCTTATGCACGGTTGGCTGGATGAGGCCGATGTCCGCAGCCGGGTGCACATCGCCATCCAGCGATACATCGAGAACACGCTGAGCGAGGCGCTATCGCCGGCACCGGACTTTCTGGCCGGCTCGAAGGAAACGAAACCGAACAACCAGGGCGCTTCCTAGCGTCGACATCATCGCGGCCAGCAGTAGAACGACGCGCAAAACATCGGTGTTCGATCCACGCTGATCGTCGCGAAGGGACGTCAGCGGTAGAAATACAGAGTGCAACCCCGTGGAATTACGGTTGCCCGCGGCTTGTGCCAGCGATCACAGTATCCGCTTGGTTTCTAGGGGACCAACGCCATGGATACCCGGGGCTGCCCGCTTGCCTGCTGCATACGAACCATCCTCGCTGCATCGATGGCTTCGCCTGTTGTCTTCGTTCCCGTTGCCATGGCGCAAGTCGTCGGGCCGGGCACGTTCACTGCACCCGTCAATGTCGGCAGTGGCACGACCACGCTCGTGGGCAACACCACGGTGGATGTGCGCAGCGGTACCAGCACGCCATCGACGGCGAACGCTACCAACGTCACGGCAGGCGGGACGTTGAACGTCGACACGAGCGCAGGACCCAGCCCGGGTGCCATCGTGCTCTATACCGATTCCGGCCATGCGTTGTACGCCAACGGCGGCACCATCCGGGTTCCCTACGGCGTGAACATCGTCACCAGGAATGGCAGCGCCGCATTTGCCAATGGCAGCGGCAGCACCATCCAACTGGCCGGCGGCACTGTCTCGGTGTTGAATCGCGGATTCGCCGCTGCGGCGATCGGCGGTTCCATCGATATTTCGGCCACCAGTTTCAACGACCCGCTCCTGTCCGGCGGAACCGCGCTGGGCAATGGCGCCGCGGTCGATGGCGGTGGCGTCATCAATTTCCTCGGTGGCAACCGGCTTTACACCAGCGGCTTCACCAATGCCGTGGGCCTGGGTGCCTCCGGGGCGAACTCCGCCATCAACGTGAGCGGCAGTCTGCCTATCACGATGAGTGGTCTGGGCTCGTTGGGCGTTTACCTTTACCGGGGCGGTCAACTCAACGCGACAGCGCCGATATCGCTGATCTTCAACGGCGCCAGCAGCGTGGGCATGACGGTGGATGGCACGACGATGGCCGCGCCCATATCCGGACTCTCGATGACCTTCAACAGCACGAGCGGCACCGCCGGTTCGGGCTTTGTGGTGATCAACAGTGGTTCGGCCGCCGCGGACACGCTGACGGTGGGCGGTGCAGGCGCGGCACTCGGCGTGTGGGTGCAGGGATCGAGCGCGACGCTGACGGGTGCCAGCGTGATCACTATCAACGCGACCAACAATTCGCAGCTCTGGCGTCTCAGCACATCATCGTTGGTCACCAACCCGATCTTCGGCACCGTTAACGCCAGCTCCTATCGCGCCGGCTTGCTCAATCAAGGCGGCCAGATCAGCAGTACGGGCACCACCATCAACGCCAACGCGGCAGGCAGCTATGGCGCCTACGCGGGCGCGCACGGCAGCGTCGCCAGCCTCACGACGATGGCGAACAACACCGTGACGGCGAGTGGCGCGCGTAGTTGGGGGCTGATGGCTTACGCCAACGGGCAATACACCGTGACGGACTCGACCGTCGCCAGCAACGGCGGCTATGGCGCGCTTTACCTCTGGGGCTATGCGAACCCGTCCAACAACCAGGTCACGACTTTTCCGAGCGTGATGAATTTCACCAACACGCAGGTGAGTGGCACAGGCGGCGCCTACGGCCTCTACGCGGTGAACCAGACCAAGGGTCTGCAGGACTCGGTGAGCTTTACGGGTGGCGGCTTGAGCAGCGACAGCTTTGCGATCGAGGCGACCGGCCCTCTGCTGTTCACGGCAACCCAGGGAGCGAAGATCAGTGGCGATGCCGGCCTGGTGGATGCGTTCGCGATCAGTCCGGGCACCGGCGAAGCCACCAAGGTGGACATCTTTGCTTCCGCTGGCAGTGAGTTGAGCGGATTGGCCCAGGCCGATAGTGCAAGCCAGGCGAACATCACGCTCACCGATCATTCGAGCTGGATCGGCGAAGCCTTCTACGCCACCAACGTCACCGTGGATGCCACCAGCAGCTGGACGATACCGGCCAGCTCCGTGCTTTCCGGGCAGCTGAGCAACAGCGGCCTGGTGCAGTTCACCGCGCCGGTCAACGACGTGTTCAAGAGCCTGTATGTGCACGACTACGTCAGCGATCCGGGCACATTGGGCATCAACACCTATCTTGGCGACGACAGCTCGCCGACCGATCGCCTGATCATCGATGGCGGCACCACGCGGGGGAACGGTTTGATCGCGGTGGCCAATGTGGGAGGTCCCGGTGCACTCACCAGTGCCAATGGCATTCCGGTGGTCGAGGTGGCCAACGGCGGCACGACCACGGGGGACGCGTTCGCGCTGAGCGGTGCCGTGGTGGCGGGTCCCTACGAGTACACCCTTCAGCGCGGCGGCGTATCGCCTGGCACCGAGGATTATTGGTTCCTGCGTTCGACGAGGAGCTGCGAGGGCAGCACATCTCCCGAGTGTCCGCCGCCACCGCCACCACCGCCGCCGCCGCCTCCGGATCCTCCGCCGCCGCCTGCGCCGCCACCGCCCGCACCGCCGCCGGATCCCAACAACCCACCGGCACCGCCGCCCGAGCCCGAGGCGCCGCCGCCGGTACCTGCACCCGTGGAACCGGAGACACCGGCCACGCCGTCGATACCCAACTACCGCCCCGAGGTGTCGCTGTACACCGCGCTGCCCGGCATGGCGCTGCGTTACGGCTGGGCCACGCTGGGCAATCTGCACGAACGTGTGGGCGAGGAGGAACAACTGCGCGATCGTAGCGATTTCAGTTCGGGCAACACCTTCAATGCGTTGTGGGTGCGGGTGATCGGCGAGGACGGCGACGTCACCGGTGCGTCACAGGGTATCTACGATGGCGGGCCCAAATACGACTACAACATCGAAGCGTTCCAGGCGGGCCTCGATGTCTACGCCGAGCAGCACGACAACCAGCAGCGCGATCACGCCGGCCTGTATCTCGGTACCGGCCGCATCCGCAGCGACGTGACCAACTACGACGGCACCAACGCGGGCCGCGATGTGGTGAAAGGGCAATCGCTCGGCCTGTACTGGACCCACTTCTGGACGGAAGGCCAGTATCTGGACGCGGTATGGCAGGGCACCTGGTCCAAGTCGAGCGCGCAATCGATGGAAGGGCTGGCCTTGCACCATTCCGGCTTCGGCTGGGCCGCGTCACTGGAAGGCGGCTACCCCTTCCATGACGAATCGCAAGTGTGGGAGCCGCAGGCGCAGGTGATCTACCAGCGCTTCAACGACGGGCAGTCCAGCGATGCGGCGGCCACGGTTCGTTTCGACGATATCGATTCGCTGGCAGCGCGACTTGGCCTGCGCTGGGCGGATACGTGGAAGCTGGAGCCTGCCGCGAACGGCAGTCCCCGCCTGTTCACCGGCTGGCTGCGCTTCAACGTCTGGAAGGAGTTCAAGGGACAGCCGACGACGTCATTCTCGTCCGAAGACGGCTTCGTGCCGTTCGAGGGCAGCATCAAGGGCTCTTGGTGGCAGCTCAACGCCGGAATGACCTGGGAGCTGGACAAGAACACCTCGTTCTACGCCAATCTCGGTTATCAACGCGGCTTTGGCAGCAAGGACTTCGATGCCTGGGACGGGAAGCTGGGTTTCCGCTGGAACTGGTGAGCAAGCTCTGGGTGCATCTAGGCCATCGGTGAGATTGGCAACGTCCGCTTCCGGCGCGAGGCTGGCCCGGCTGGCATCCGGCCCGTGTCGATTCCGCCCGCACTCGTTCGTCGAACTCATGAAGGCGGCCATGCCGGTCGCCCTTTTTGCCGAGGAGAAGACAGTCATGTCCTATATCGATGGCTTCGTGATCGCCGTACCCAACGCCAACCGCGAGAAATTCATCGAGCACGCGCGTACCTTCGACGTCATTTTCATGGAGTTCGGCGCCATCCGGATCATGGAGTGTTGGAACGACGACGTGCCCGAGGGCAAGGTCACCGATTTTCGTCGCGCGGTGCAGGCGACGGCGGACGAATCGGTGGTGTTCTCGTGGGTGGAATGGCCGGACAAGGCTGCCCGCGATGCCGGCATGAAGAAAATCATGGAAGACCCGCGCATGCCGGGCATGGGCGACATGCCGTTCGATGGCAAACGCATGATCTTCGGCGGCTTCGTGCCCGTGGTCAGCCTGCCCGAATAGAGGGCCTGAGGATGTAAGGGCCTGCGACCGCTGGATCGATGGCGCCCCCGTGCGGGAGGCGCTGTCGCGGTCGCCTGGTTTCATCGAAATCGAACAACGGGCTATTCAAAAGCGACCGGGCAAGAAGAACGCCAAGAAATCCCCGGTTGCCAAATGACGGCCAGGCAAGCCGCTATGCAGGCTGGTTCGTGGCCGGTGGACGCAAAGGCATGTATGGCGTGGAATTCTACGGGGCCGCTTTCAGGTTTCGCGCTGCGCTGGTTTCCTCAGCCTTCGAACCGATTGGCGGCGGGCGCGGTGCGACGCGGCCCAACGTGATGTTCTTGGATGCTCGCACTTCACGGTTGGAAAAAGTCCATATCTCCCCCGTTTCAGTAATCATCACCGTCCAATAGAGATCCGACTCCGGCCCGTAGTCGGTCAAGATGTGGGCGAAGCCTTCGCCTTTGGGCGTGTTCATCGGAAGAGGGGGATTCAGTTGCAACATGGATATCTCCGGCTTTTCCGATGATGTAACCCCTCCTTCGTGAGGCACGTGCATGTTCGTGGTTAACGCTGCTTGCGGCTCTTGCGCGTGGCTGGGTGCTTCTAAGGCGCGCCGCCTTGCTCCTGCCACTGCTTGAACATCGCGCACATGTCCGCTGTCCAGCGCGGCTCACCGCATGACGCAGGCGGCATATGACCGCTGACGACCGATTGATAGATGGCGTCCGCGTGCCGGAAGACGCTGTCGCGACTGCTGAGGTCCATGCTCTTTTTCATATGGGCGATGTCCATGCCGGTGAAAAGAGGGCGGATATCGCGGTCAAAGCTGAGTGGGGTTGGCGCGGGCATGTTCATCTCCCGATTCGAGCGGAGGACGGGTACCGGGGCGGGGAATCGTTCACGGACGTAGTCCCTGAAAGCATGGGGCTCCCGAGGCGAATCGGGCGACCTAGTGACTGCTTTCGCCGGCCCGGGAAAAGCGGTTGGAGATATCGCGGAACTTCGCCTGGATCTGGACAAACGCGTCGGTTATGTCGGGATCGAAATCGGTCGACCGCTTCGCCTCGATATAGGCCACGACCTGATCATGCGACATGGGTTCCTTGTAGACGCGCCGTGTGATCAGCGCATCGTAGACATCGGCCACGGCCATGAGGCGTGCCGAGAGCGGGATGTCGTCGCCGGCCTTTCCCTCGGGGTAACCGTGACCGTCCCATCGTTCGTGGTGGCAATAGGTCAGTTCCTTGATCACGGCCAGAAAGGGTACGTGGACGCCGAGCCGATCTTCCGCCCTTTGAATGGCGTCGCGGCCCAGCGTGGTGTGCGTCTTCATGATCTCGCGCTCGTCCGGGCTTAGCGGGCCGGCCTTGAGCAGGATGGCGTCGGGCACGCCAATCTTTCCGATGTCGTGCAAGGGCACCGAGTTGCGCAGGAGTGCGCGCGCCTCCGGGTCGAGCTGGTCCGCAAACCGGCGATGCGATGCCAGGTGGTCGGCCAGGGCCATCACGTAATTCTGGGTACGCCTTGCGTGGCTCTCGGTTTCGAGATGGCGAATCTCCGCGAGCGAGGCCATGGTCAGCACGGCGATCTCTTTCAGGATGCTGATCTCCCTGGAGCGTTGGTCGATCTCTTGTTCAAGGTTGCCCCGTCCGCTTCTGGTGGCGCGCACCGCGGCGCTGAGTTGAAGCTGGTGGGCGACGCTATGCCTCAACGCGGTGGGGTCGACGGGTTTGACAAGGCATTCGTCGATGCCAAGCTCAGCCGCCAGGGATTCGGTGACCGTGCTTCCCTGGCTGCGTAGCACGATGACGGGAATGGTGCGGGTGGCGGGCAGCGCCTTCCACTGCTTGCAGAAGACCGAAGGCGAGTCTTCCGAGAAATCCTCGTCGAGCAAGACCAGATCTGGCAGCCCCTGGGTGCCAAGGCACACCCATGCTTCTTGCGTCGTGCCTGCAAGTTCGAGCGCATACAGCGGACTCAGCATGTCGGCCAGGGCGAACCGGTCGTGCGGCGACCTGGCCGCGATCAGTACGGATGGCCGATTGAGGGTGTCGGGCAGAACCATAGGCTGCTCCAGCGTGCTTCGTGACCATCGTGGGCCGTGAGAAACCGGCGCGAAGCAACGATCAGTCTTCTCGCGTCTGTCCGCCTGGACAACCGTATTTCTACCAGGGACGGGTTCGTCCCTTTACCTAGCGCGGCTCCGCAGCGCGCTGTTGGAAGTGCGGCTCACGGCATCGACCTCGTTGAGGACGGCGGTAAGCGGCGGGGCATGGTTGCCACAGCCGCCGCGATGGTGTGCACGCCCTGGCGCCGTGCGCGACTCAGCTCAGGGCGGGGTCCAGCGACACGTCTGCCATGCGCCTGGTCATGCCCTGGCGCACCAGTCCTTGTTTCTCCGCTTCGCGGATCAGGGCGATGCTGTTGTGCACGCCAAACAGACGCAGCAATGCCTGCCGATGGCTTTCCACCGTGCGGGGCGAGATGCCCAGTGAGGCCGCGATTTCCGCGGTACGGAAGCCGTCGGCGACGCAGTTGATGATCTGTCCTTGTCGGCGCGAAAGCCGGTGAGTCGGCGGCGGGGCGAGCATGATCGCGGTGAGCGCGCTCGGGCTCAGATATTGATAGCCATGCGCCACTGCCTCGACTGCCCTGCAAAGCTCTTCGCTGACCAGTTGCTTCACGACATAGCCGTTGCAGCCGGAAAGCAGCGCTTCGCGCGTGACGGCCGGATCGCCGTGTGCCGATAGCGCAATGAAGGGCACGCTGGATCCCTTCTCGCGCAATTGCTGCAAGGCCTGAAAGCCGCTGAGCATCGGCAGGGTGATATCGGAAACGACCAGGTCGATGGCGCCGGTGAGTACGCGTTTGACCAGGGTTATTCCGTCGTGTGCGATCTCAAAGGAACCGATGACCGGAGAAAGCATATCGGCCATTTCCTCGGCGACGCGCTGATCGGCGTCTGCCAAAAGCACCCGGAATGACGGCAAGTCTTTCGTTTGAAACGAAGAGTGGTCAGTCATGGCACACCTCCCTGGTGCAGCCTCGATGATCGATGAGGTCAGACGTACACCGCGCGTTGGAGCTGCGCCCATCGCTCGCGTGAGAGGCGGTGGACGCAGCCATGTCATTGGACAATTCTTCCGTATCTGTTTCGCCCCTTGCGCGACATCCGCCAACCATCAAATGGCTTCATGTCCCGCGGAGTAAGCAGGGTGCCTCGACATCGATAGCGGCTGTCGGATGGACCTGCCAGAGACCTCCTGGCCCGGATCGAATCTCAAAAGTGCCAGGTGTAATTGAAACTGGGCCCACTGATCTGGGCTTTCTTCAGGAACTTGTCGCTTCCGCCTTGCTCGTATTTGATATCGCGGTAACTGAGCGCGATATCGCCCCAGTGGAACCCGTAGCCCACGCCGATGTTCAACTGGTAGGTGTTGTCGGAATCGCCGGTGCCTATGTCGGCGTAGTACGGGAAGTACCAGCCCGTACCGGCGAACGGCGTCCAGCGGCCGCGCACGCCGATGATGGCGTTGCCGGCGTGCGTTTGATTGTGGAGGTGGCCACTGCCTTGCAGGATCAACGCATCCGCATTGTTCACCACATTGAGGTTCCAGCTGATGTTGCCTTTCAACCACACGTAGCGCGCGCCGAAGAGCAGGTCGGCATAGCCGAGCGTGCCGTGCGTCATCGTGTACAGCCCGGCCAGGGTCACCAGGCCGCCCTTCATGCCCCAGCGTGTGTCGAGGTTGGCGTCCGCGCCGAAGCGCTCGCCGCCGATGGAGGTGAAGCGGCCTTTCTCGTTGGAGAACTTGATCCAGTCGATGTCGCCGAACAGGCCCCAGTTTCCCTTGCGAATATCGCCTTCCAGCAGCAGCGCTCCGCTGAGACTGCTCAGGGGATCGCTCTTGTTCTTGACGGTGACTTCCGGGCCACCACTGGGAAGTTGGTATCGGGTCTCCCCGGAAACGCCAGGAAGCCAGCCGTAGGGCGTGATGCTTCCATGCCAGTTTCCATCCCAATAATCTTCCGACTGCGCGAACGCCGGTGCCGTGAAAAATGCAGCGCCAAAGGTAAATACGAGTCCAGATACGAGAGGGCAGCAGGCAAAAAGATAATCGGAACGGTCACGCATGATGACCACCTCAAAGATCTAATCGTCAGACCATAGTGACGTAATAATTTGATAATGCCCAGCAAAAACTTGCCGGACTAAAGGCATAAGTAGATCTACGCGCTGATAGGATCGTGATTAATTGGATTATCAAACTCGTGCGTGTGTATTTATTTTGCGTATTTCTACACAGTGATTATCAGTAATTAGCCACTGGATTTGCCGGCGATTTCGACTCATGCTGAAAACCAGCCTAAGCGCGCATCGCTGGGTGATTCTGGCGCGGTTTCCGAAAATCACCGTGTGCGTGCATCCCGAGGAGGGTGCGCGCTCACGACACGCGCGCTTCCCTTGGTCGCCGACAGAGAGATGGTTCCATGAAAACCTTCGACTACCCGCGTTGCTTGCTTCTGGCTGTCGTTGCGGCGGGCGTGCCTGTCCTGTCAGTGCACGCGCAAAGCTCTACGCAGGCTCCGCCAGTGACGGCGACAGCCCACGAGCTGGCCAATGAGACGGAGACCGTCAAGGCGACCGTGGTGTCGATCGATCATCAAAAGCGCCTGGTAACGCTTCGAACAGCCGCTGGCAAGGAAGACACGGTCGAAGTAGGACCGGCCGCCACGAGGTTCGATCAGATCAAGGTCGGCGACAAGATCACCATGACCTATCAACACGCCGTCGCGCTCGAGTTGCTTCCTGCCGACAGTGCGCAGGCGGGTACCGAGGTCGAGGGCGGCATCACCCGGGACGAGAAAAGCAACAAGCCCGGCGGTACGGCCGAGCAGGCGGTGACCGTGACAGCCAAGCTGACAGCGGTCGATCTCACCAAACATACGGTCACTTTGACCGGGGCGGATGGCAAACCCCGCGTCATCGAAGTGAGAGACCCGTCGCGCCAGGCCCGGCTTGCCAAGCTCAAAGTCGGCGACATGGTCCGCATCACCTACGCCGAGGCGTTGGCGGTCGCAGTCAACCCGTAGGGACGGGACCGTGGCAGGTGCGTGGGATGTCGGGCGTATTGCTCGATCGCCTGGGTCATGGGAGGACCCAAGGGATCGACTCAGGGGAGACGATGATGCGAACCGATGGTCCGCATCATCGTGTCCGACGTATGCACCGATCTAGTTGCCAGCGCCCGAGCTTGCGACGGTGAGTTCCACACGGCGGTTCTGTGCCTTGCCTTCCGGCGTGTCGTTGGAGGCGATGGGGTTCTCCTCGCCATAACCCTTGGCCGACACCAGGCTCGGGTTGACGCCCTGCGAGATCATGAACTGCTGCACATTCTCCGCGCGTTTCTGCGACAGGATGAGATTGCTCGTGATGCCTTGCTTCATCAGCTCCGGGCCGATGGGCGTGCTGTCCGTGTAGCCGCTCACGTTGATCGTGTTCTTCTGATGGGGTGCAAGAATCTTGGCGACCTTGGCAATGCTGGTCTTCGCCTGTTCGGAGATCTGCCATCCGCCCGAGGGAAACAGCAACTGGTCGTTGAGTGAAACCTTGATCGCGTCCTGCATGCGCGAGATGCGCACGTCGCGCGACTGCACCTCGCTACCCATGCTCGCGTTGAGCTGCTGGTACTGCGCCTCCAGTTCGGCATTCTTCTGCTGCGACTCATCGTACTTCTGCTGGGATACACACCCTGCCGCCAGGAGTGCCACGCCCAGTACGCATAGCTGCGGAAACTTGATCATGGGAGTTCCCTCACGTTGATGACTTGCCAGGAGTCTATCTTCGATTCGTCGAACAGGATTTTCTAGTTTGGTCTCGTCACGTTTATGCAATCGTCGCCGAATTGGCGTTAATGAAATAGGAAGAAATAAACCGCTTTTTATCCGTGTATTGCGCTCACTAAGTGGAAACATGTAAGTGCGATGAGTAGAGCTACTTCCGTAGTCGACTATGCAGTGGCGTGCTGGTGGAGAAGAACCTTCGCTGCGTCGTTCTGCTCGATGGTCGACATGGATACTTCGATGATCGATGGCGTTTGCCGGTCACGCTTCCATCATCGAAAGAAGTGGATAACGCACCCATGGAATTCGTTCGCTTAGATAGCCATCCATGCATGGATTTCTGAATGACGTTGCAGTGGGATTGTTGGGCCTGACGACGATCGCCAATCCGGTGACCAGTGCCACGGTTCTGCTGGCGCTGACAGCGCGTTACCCGGAAGCGGAGCGAAATCGGCAGGTGTTTCGTGCTGCCATCTATGTGGCGATCGTGCTTCTGGTCAGCTTTTATGCGGGCAGTGTGGTGATGCGCCTGTTTGGCATTTCGATTCCCGGGCTTCGCCTGGCCGGCGGCCTGATCGTTTCGTATATCGGCTTCGGCATGTTGTTTCCGCCGGATCGCACGAGAGAACCGCGGGCTCCGGAAGCGGGCACCGATGATATGACGACCATGCCGCTGCGTGACATTTCGTTCGTCCCTTTGACCATGCCATGTACCACGGGACCCGGCACGATTGCCTTCATCATCAGCGCGGCTTCAACCATTCCAACGCGTAGCTATTCCTACTCGGTGCATCTGGCTGTCATAACGGTTGCGGTGCTCTTTACGCTGGAGTTCTGGGCTTGCCTTCGTGGAGCCACCACCATCTTGCGGTGGCTGGGGGAAGGCGGTGTGGATGCGCTGTCCCGCGTGATGGGTTTTCTGCTGGTGTGCATCGGGGTGCAATTCGCCATCAATGGGGCTCACGAGCTCCTGCAGATATGGCGACTCGTTTGAGCTTCAGGGCGATCTGAATGGGGCGTTGATTCGATACGAGGCAGGTGCCATGCCAAGAGCCAATATCATCGTCGTCGTGGATGACCCGAACGAAGTCGCTGCCGTTGATGCGTGGTTTGCACGATGGCGATCTGCGCTGAACCATGTCTCCGAGGATTACGGGTGGAGTTGCTGCATGCACATCTGGCAGCTCGAAGGGCCGGCCGAGGCCCTGGCCGAGCTTCCGCCGTCCGTCGTTACCGGTGACGAATGGACAAGCTAGCGAGCAACGCCGCAGCCACACAGGGATAGCCGAGACTCTGCCGTCGAAGGTGCCAATCCATGTATCTCAAGTCCATGTACGAGCGAGCGCTGTCCCGCGGGCTGCTCGATGTCCTGATTCGCGCCGGCCTGATCGTGGCGCTGGTGATCTTTTGCTACGAGATCTTCAGTCCCTTCCTTCACCTGATGCTCTGGTCGGTGATTCTCGCCATCACCCTCTATCCTCTCCAGCTCAGGCTCAGGGGAAGATTGGGCAACCGCGACGGTCGCACCGCGACCCTGATCGTGCTGATCTCCGTGGCCATCCTGATGGTGCCGATCTACCTGTTGGGCACATCCCTGACCGAGTCGGTGGAAAAGGCGCTGGACGTGGTGAAGGAAGGCCGAGTCCGTATTCCGTCGCCAAGCGAGTCGGTGGCGAGTTGGCCGTTGATCGGAAAACCTTTGTATGGCTTCTGGCTGCAGGCCTCCACCGACCTGACCGGCTTGGCACAAAAGCTAGCGCCGCAGCTCAAGGAAGTGAGTCTCGGGCTGCTGGGCAAACTCGCCAATGCAGGCCTTGGCTTGTTGATGTTCATCGCTGCCCTGATCATCGCCGGCATCCTGATGGCCTACGGCGAAAGCGGGCACCGCAGCGCAGTGAAGATTGCCACGCGCATTTTCAGTTCGGGGAAGGGGCCGCAGATCACTCACCTGTGCACCGCCACCATCCGGGCGGTGGCGCAGGGCGTGATCGGTATCGCGTTCATCCAGATGCTGCTGGTCGGCGTCGGCTTCGTGCTGATCGGCATTCCTGGCGCCGGCCTGCTTGCCCTTGCGGTGCTCTTGCTGGGCATCATGCAACTGCCGGCCACCTTGATCACGATACCGGCCATCGCCTACGTCTTCGCGACCGAAGGGGCCAGCGTCGGCACCATCGTTTTTGCAGTCTATGTGTTTGTCGCCGGGCTGGCCGACAACGTACTGAAGCCCTTGTTGCTTGGCCGCGGCGTCGATGTGCCGATGCCGGTGGTGTTGATCGGCGCGCTGGGTGGCATGGTCACCGGCGGCATCATCGGCTTGTTCATCGGTCCGGTGGCGCTGGCGATCGGCTACCAGCTGTTCTGGCAGTGGGTCGAGGAACAGCCGCCGGAGGATCGGATCGAGCAACCCGGACAGCCCTGAATCGAACCGGCCGCATCGTCGCGGAGGAAGCCACTCGTGCTGCTCAATCTGTTGATCGGCCTGCCGGTGATGTTGATCTGCCTGCTGCTGCAGGCGTTCTTCCTCAACATCAGCCTTCGCCAGTACGCCCGTTACAAGCTGGCGCATGCAGGCAGCGAAACGGCGAGCGGCAATGTATTGCTGTTGTACACCGTGCTGCTGTTGCTGACGCTGGGTTACTTCACGGAGACCGTGATCTGGGCAGCGTTGTTCATGCTGCTGGGCGAGTTCGACGATTTCAGGACGGCGCTCTATCACTCGGGAGTCAACTTCGTCACCTTGGGCTATGGCGACGTCGTCATGTCCGCGCGCTGGCGCCTGCTCGGGCCGCTGGAAGCGGCCAACGGAATCCTGATGTTCGGCTTGTCCACGGCAGTGATGACCGCGGCGGTGCTCGACATCATCAATCAGAACAAAGCGAAGATGAAGAAGCGCAGGCGCAGATGGAGGATTCGCCGGCGCCGCGAGCCCTAGGAATACACAGGAAAAGTGCGTATTTCCAATTCAGTATTTCATTGTTTTTGACGGCCTGGGAAAGATTTCTCGTGGATTAAGTATTTAGCCATATGGCCATCCAAATGATTAGGCGCGATTATTTGCGTCGAATCGCCATGTCTTGATCGAAAGCCTCCGCCATCGATCAAGGATCGGAAGTTTCTCCAGGTTTATCCACACAGGGGCGGAATAATTCATTGATCGATCGCCGGTCGTTTCGGTCGGCTGCGAGTGCTTGCGTGGCAGGTCGCGCTAACTCCGAAATTCGGAATCGGGAGGCGGTGATGAACGGCAGCACCAAGAAGATGAGCATGATCCAGCTGACCGTCCTGGTGGCGGTGAACATGATGGGTTCAGGCATCATCATGCTCCCGGCAAACATGGCCCAGGTCGGTGCGATTTCCTTGACGTCATGGGCGGTCACGGCGTTGGGTTCGATGGCCATCGCCTACGGTTTTGCGCAGGCCGGCCTGCTCAGCCAGCGTGCCGGCGGCATGGCGGCCTACGCGGAAGAGGCGTATGGAAAGGGCGGTTACTTCCTGACCTTCTTTCTCTATTTCCTGTCGCTGGCCATCGGCAACGTGGCGATCGCCATCTCCGCGGTGGGCTATCTCGCCGCCTTCTTCCCGTGGCTGTCGTCGACGCCCATGGCCACCTGCCTCGGCGTGATCGGGTTGATCTGGTTGACGACGCTCGCGAACTTCGGTGGTCCGAGTGTCACTGGCAAAATTGGCTCGATCACCGTGTGGGGCGTCATCGTCCCGGTGGCCGGCCTGTCGATCATCGGCTGGTTCTGGTTCAAGGGATCGACTTTTTCCGCTGCGTGGAATCCTCAAGGCCTGAGTTTCTTCAAGGGCATGGATTCGAGCATTGCACTGACCCTGTGGGCCTTCCTTGGCATGGAGTCCGCGGCGCAGAACTCCGATGCCGTGGAGAATCCGAAGCGCGACGTTCCTATGGCGTGCATGCTTGGCACGCTGGGCGCTGCCGTCATCTACATCCTGTCCACCACGGTGATCCAGGGCATCGTGCCCAATGCGGAGCTGGCCAAGTCCACCGGACCGTTCGCGCTGGCTTACTCGCAGATGTTCAACCCGACCGTGGGCGCGATCATCCGGGCGCTGGCCATTCTTGCCTGCCTTGGTTCGCTGCTCGGTTGGCAGTTCACCATCGCGCAAACGGCGAAGACGGCTGCCGAGGGACGCATGTTCCCGACCTTCTTCGCCAAGACCAACAAGATGACGGCACCGGTCGTCGGCATGATCGTGATGGGCGTGGTGCAGAGCGTGATGGCGCTGTCCACCGCATCGCCGAGCCTCGGCGAGCAGTTCGCGGTGCTGGTCAACCTTGCCGTGGTGACCAATGTCATTCCGTACATCATGGCGCTCTCGGCACTGATGATCATGATGCGCAAGGCATCGGTTCCCCAGCACACCTTCAGGCTCAATGCGTTCGTGGTGACCGTGGCGATGCTCTACAGCACCTATGCCATCTACGCGTCCGGTATGGAGGCCGTGCTCGGCGCAACCATCGTGATGGCACTTACCTTCGCCATCTACGGCTTCCTGGCGCCTCGCTTTACGGCTCCCATTGCCGGGGAGCCCCTGCGTGGATAACTCGCCATGGCAGAGAAGGCTTTCCAGGAGAGACGACATGTCACGCATGAATAACGTTGTTGTGCGTAACAGCCTGTTGCGCTGGGCGATGATCGGGCTGCTGGCGATGCACGTGCCGGCGATCATGGCGCAGAGCGAGAGTCCGGGCAGCGCGACGCTGGAGCGCGTGCGTGCGAGCGGAAAATTCACCATCGGCTACTACGCCAACGCGCGTCCCTTCACCTATCGGGACAAGGAAGACTCCGCCGACGGTTATGCGATCGCCGTGTGTCGCCAGGTGGTGGAAGCGACCAAGGAGCTGCTGCACGCGCCCAACATTTCCACGGAGTTCGTGGCCGTCGATGCCGCCGACCGTTTCAAGTCCGTTGCCGATGGCCGGGTCGACCTGCTTTGCGGGCCGTCCGCACCGTCCTTGAGCGCAATGACCGAGGTTGGTTTCTCGATCCCCATTCTGTCCGGGGGCACCGGTGTGATGTTGCGCAAGGATGCGCCGGTCGCATTGCGCGATTTGCTGGAGACCGGGCAATCGGCTGGCAAGCCGATCTGGCGAGGTTCGCCGATGTTGGCAGTGTTGCAACAGCGCAATTTTGCCGTGATCGGGGATTCGCTGTCCGAAAAGCTGCTCAAGGAGCGCCGTGACGAGCTGAAGGTCAACAGCGTCGTTACACCGGTGTCCGATCTCGATGCCGGTCTGAAGGCGCTGCTCGATGGCAAGGTCGACGGCTTCTTTGCCGAGCGCAATGTGCTGCTCGATCTGGCCAAGAAGGACGGAACGGGGCAGGTGGTCGTGCTGAACCGGACCTTCGACAACGAGCCTTTGTCGTTGGCCCTGGCGCGCAACGACCCGGATTTCCGTCTGCTGGTCGATCAGGCGCTGAGCCGGCTCTACCGCTCGGGAAAGATCAATCCGATCTACGAGCAATACATGGGCAAGCCCGACCAGTCGGTGAAGGACTGGTTCCGCGATACGGCGTTACCTGAGTAAAGCGAAGAGCGCACCGACGCACGTGCTGCGCCGGTGCCATCTCGTTCTGTTTGGTTGAGCTGAT
Organism: Dyella kyungheensis; assembly: GCF_049913195.1. Classification (GTDB taxonomy): domain Bacteria; phylum Pseudomonadota; class Gammaproteobacteria; order Xanthomonadales; family Rhodanobacteraceae; genus Dyella; species Dyella kyungheensis. The sequence goes on from NZ_CP183983.1 coordinate 2,298,456, forward strand.
GTCTTTGCATCTTTGGATACCGACCGCGTGTCCGGCACCAGCTTCCCGTTCAGTGCACCTAGGTTGACTGGAGGCACCAGCATGCATCGGCCAACGTTCATGCGACAGCAGACGCTCCGCTGCGCGCCACTATTGCTAGTCGGTCTGGCGACCTTCAGTCCGGGAGTGATGGCGCAATCTTCCGAGACCACGGAGCTCAAGGCGCAACTGGAGCAAGTCAAGGCGCAGATGCAGGCGCAACAGCAGGTGATGCAGAAGATGCAGTCGCGCCTGGAAGAACTCGAAGCGAAGGAGCACGCCCAGGAAGCCAATGCCGCGCAAGCCAAGGCCGCGGCACCGCCACTGACCAGCCCGGCCACCGCGCCGCCGTCGCCCACGCCTTCCGGGCCGCCGCCTTATCGGCCACCTTCGTCCATTGCCGGTGCCTACGAACCCCTGCCTGAGGGATACGTGCGCCTGGGCGACACGGGCAACCTGCTCAAGATCGACCTGATCGCCCAGCTGGACGCGATGGCCGACAGCACCTACATGGGCGCGGCGGATCTCTTCGTTCCCTCGTCGATTCCCGTGCGTGGGCAACCGCTCTACGACAGCGGACGACGCTCCAACATGAGCGCCAAGCAAAGCGTCTTCCGCATGGACTTCCAGCGCCAGACCGATTACGGAACGCTCAAGGTCGTCTACAAGAACAACTTCTTCGGCAGCGGCAGCGGCGACATGCCGTACAACCTGCAGGCGTTCTACGGCGAGCTGGACAACGAGCATTACTCCCTGCTGGCCGGTTACAACATCTCGGCGTTCACCGATATCGACGTGTTCCCCAATACCCTCGATTACGAGGGCCCGAACTCGTTCACCTTCAAATACGGGCCGCAGATCCGCTTCTCGCCCGTGCTGTACCGGAGCGGCGAGAGCGCCTTGACCTTGCCGATGTCGCTGGAGAAGCCGAACGCGGACATCAGCGTGATCGAGGGTTTCAACACGTATTCGCGCCGCCCCGACATCACGCTCGGCCTGCGCTGGCAGGCGCCGACCTGGCACATCCTGTGGGCGAATATCCTTCGCGACCTGCGCGTGGAAAATGCCACGGCGCGCACGCGCAGCACGTCGGGCTTCGCCACCCAGCTGACCGGCACCACGGCGCTGTTCGAGCACGACAGCATCCAGGGATGGGCCAGCTACGGCAAGGGCTACGCGAACTTCCTGCAGGATATTTCCGGGCTGGGACTCGACGCTGCGTTCACCACCGAAGGCGACCTGCGTGCGATCCGCGCGCGAGGCTTTGGTGCAGGCTACACGCATGCGTGGCGCGAGGACCTGACCTCCAGCCTTGCCTATGGCTATCTCAGGATCAGCCCGCAGTCGAACATGCTGATCAATCCGGACCAGCCCAAGAGCACCAAGTTCGGGTCCATCAACCTGGCCTGGAAGTTCAGCGAACGGGCCATGTTCGGTGTGGAGTACCTGTGGGGACAGAACATTGCGCTGACCGATCTGCGCGGGCAAGGACAGCGTCTGCAAACCACCTTTCGCTATGACCTGAATCCGTAACGTCCCGCGAAGGTGCCTGGCGAGGGCAGCGCGGGAACAGCACCGGAGTACGCACCTCATGTCGATGAATCATCCGTGGATCCTCTTTGTCACCACCGACTTGCCGGACGAGGGATCGGCGTTCCGGCTGGCGCTGTCGCGGCTGGGCAAGGCCATCGAGGAGCGCGGCATCCAGGTCGTGCAGGCCATGAGCGGCGAGGACGGCCTGGCGATCGCGCGCGGCAAGCCGTCGTACTCGGCAGTGGCGATCGACTGGGATCTCGGCGAGACCGGGACGATGGCGGAAGAGTCGGCGATGAAGATCGTGCGTGCCGTGCGCGAGAAGTCGTTGAAGGTGCCGATCTTCCTGCTGACGCGCAGCATCCAGACGCCGGACGTACCGCTGAGCCTGATCTCGGAAGTGCGCGAGTACGTGAACGTGGGCAGCGAAACGCCCGAGTTCTTCGCGCGCCGCCTGCAGTTCGCCATCGACGACTACCACAGCGGCCTGCTGCCGCCGTACTTCAAGGCGCTCAAGAAGCTCACGGAAGAGGGCGCGTATCAATGGGACGCACCGGGCCACATGGGCGGCGCGGCCTATCTCAAGCATCCCGCTGGTGCCGAGTTCCACGAGTTCTTCGGCGAGAACATCATGCGCGCGGACATTGGCATCTCCAATGCCGAGCTGGGTTCGTGGCTGGACATCGAGGGGCCGCCGGCGGATTCGCAGCGCATGGCGGCGCGGGTATTCGGCGCGGACTGGACGTTCTACGTGCTGGCCGGCTCGTCGGCGTCCAATCGCATCGTGGTGCAGGCCTGCATCGGCAAGGACGAGATCGTGATTGCCGATCGCAACTGCCACAAGTCGCTCAACCATGCGATGACCTTGTCGGGGGCGCGGCCCGTGTACTTCCAGCCGAGTCGAAACGGCTACGGCATGATCGGCCTGATTCCGCCCAAGCGCTTTTCGCATGCGCACATCCAGAGCCTGATCGCCGACTCGCCGTTGGCGGCCAACGCCAAATCGAAAGAGCCGGTTTACGCCGTCGTCACCCATCCGACCTATGACGGGCTGCTCTACCACGTCGACAAGGTGGTGGAGATGCTTTCCAGCAGCGTCCATCGCGTGCATTTCGACGAGGCCTGGTACGCCTACGGCAAGTTCCATCCGCTCTACAAACACCGTTTCGCGATGGGTGTGCCGCGCGACATCAAGAATCGGCCGACGGTGCTCGCGGTGCAGTCGACCCACAAGATGCTGCCGGCGTTCTCGATGGCGTCCTATATCCACGTGAGCAACAGCAAGCGTGGCGAGCTGGCCATGGCGCCGGTGAAGGAGGCTTTCATGATGCACGGCACTACCTCGCCGTTCTATCCGCTGATCGCATCGCTGGACATTGCATCGGCCATGATGGACGAGCCGTCCGGTCCGGCGCTGTTGCGCGAAACGGTCGATCTGGCCGTGGCGTTTCGCCGGACGGTGGCGCTGGTCGGGCATCGGCTGCAGGAAGACGGCCAATGGTTCTTCTCGCTGTTCCAGCCGCCGCGTGTACCGATCAAGGGAAAGCAGGTCGCCTTTCATGAGGCGCCGCTGGACGTGCTGGCCGAGTCGCCGGCGTGCTGGACCTTGCGCGTCGGCGAGGCCTGGCATGGCTTGCCGGACGATGTGGTCAAGGACGATTTCTGCATGCTCGATCCGACCAAGGTCACCATCCTCTGTCCGGGCACGGATGCGAAGGGCAAGCTGGCCAAGCGCGGCATCCCGGGCGCGGTGCTGACCAAGTTCCTCGATGCGCGGCGGCAGGCGATTGCCCGGACCGGCGATTACACCGTGCTGGTGCTGTTTTCGGTGGGCACCACGCAGGGCAAGTGGGGCACCTTGCTGGAGACCTTGCTCTCCTTCAAGCGGCTCTACGACCGCAACGCGACGCTGGAAGAGGCGCTGCCCGATCTGGTCCATGCATATCCCGATCGTTATCGGGAGATGACGCTGCCGCAGCTGTGCGACGAGATGCACGAGGCGATGGGCGAACTCGATCTGCAGGCCATGGCGAACAAGGCTGGCGAGACGCTTTCCGAGCCCGTGTTGACGCCGGCCGAGGCATACCAGCATCTGATTCATGGCACCACCGAAGAGGTGCGTATCGCGGACATGCCGGGACGCATCGCCGCGCTGATGATCGTGCCGTACCCGCCGGGCATTCCGGTGTTGATGCCGGGCGAGCGCATGGATCCCAAGGGCGGCCCGATCTTCCGCTTCCTGCAGGCGGTGGAGGCCTATGGGCGCAAATTCCCCGGCTTCGCGCGCGAAGTGCAGAACATGCACGCCGATGCGAACGGCGATATGTGGGTGCGGGTCGTGCTGGACAAAGAGGTCGCGGCCAAGCAGGCAAAGGTCGCCCGCAAGAAATCCTGAGCGTCGGACCGGTGCGGCAACGGACGGTCACGGCGGCGTAGAGAGTGTCAGATGGCGGCGGCCACTCGCCTGCCGCCAACGAGGAGAATGATCATGCTCGAGCGTCGTAACCTGCGTCAGAAGCTGCGCGTGTTACTGGTTCACTCCAAGATCGGCACCGACAGTGCCGGCGGAAGAGCCTGCCGCGCGTTGGAGCATGAGTTTGCCGAACGCAACATGGAGACCACCACGGCCTCGACGGTGGACGACGCGCGATCGTCCATCGTCTCCGATGCGGCAATCCACGCCATGCTGATCGACTGGTCGCTGCCCAATGCGGATGGCGTGGCGAAGGACAATGCGGCGGCCATCGCGCTGATCAACCTCATCCGGGCACGCAACGAGAATGTGCCCATCTTCCTGATGACCGAGCCGGAGAAGGCGCAGACGCTGAGCGTGGAGATCGTGCAGGCGATCAACGAGCTGATCTGGTTGTCGCAGGACTCCGCCACGTTTGTCAGCGGCCGCGTGCATACGGCGATGCGCATCTATATCGCCACGCTGTTCGGTCCGCTGACCGCTGCGCTGGCCAACTTCAACGAAGTCCACGAGTACTCCTGGCACACGCCGGGCCACACCGGCGGCACCGCGTTCCTCAAGCATCCCACCGGCCGCGCGTTCTACGATTTCTACGGCGAACATGTCTTCAGCACCGATCTTTCCATCAGCGTCGGCGAGATCGGTTCGCTGCTGGACCACACCGGACCCATCGGCGAGAGCGAGAAGTACATCGCCCGCATCTTCGGCTCGCATCGCAGCTATACCGTCACCAACGGCTCGTCCACGTCCAATCGCATCATCTTCATGGCCTGCGTGGGGCGCGACCAGGTGGTGCTGTGCGACCGCAACTGCCACAAGTCGATCGAGCACGGCCTGACCATGACCGGCGGCGTTCCGCACTATCTGGTGCCGTCGCGCAATCGCTACGGGTTGATCGGGCCGATCTATCCGGACAAGTTCACCCAGGGCAACGTGCGCGGCGCCGTTGCCAGCAACCCGTTGTCGAAGGACCTGGCCGATCAGCAGCCGGTGTTCGTGGTGGTGACCAACTCCACCTACGACGGCCTTTGCTACAACACCGCACGAGTGCTTGAGAAAGTCGGCAGCTGGGTCGATCGCGTGCACTTCGATGAAGCCTGGTACGGCTATGCCCGGTTCAATCCGCTGTATTCGGGTCGACTGGCCATGCACGGCCCGGCCACGGAGCACGACCCGAACGGACCTACCGTCTTCACGACACACTCCACGCACAAGCTGCTCGCCGCGTTCTCGCAGGCGTCGTATATCCATGTGCGCGACGGCCGCAGCAGCATTCCGCATGCGCGCTTCAACGAGTCGTTCATGATGCACGGCTCCACCTCGCCGTTCTATCCGATCATGGCCTCGAACGAGGTGGCCGCGTCGATGATGGACGGCCTGGGCGGCCTGAGCCTGACTCGCGAGTGCATCGACGAGGCGATCCATTTCCGGCAGATCGTGGGCCGCCTGCATCGCGACTTCAAGCAAAAGGGCTCGTGGTTCTTCCGCACATGGAACCCGGAAGTGATCACCGATCTCAACACCGGCAAGAAGATCGATTTCGTCGACGCGCCTCCGGAGTTGCTGGCCGAAGACGCCAATGCCTGGGTCCTCCATCCCGGCGACAACTGGCATGGCTTCGGCGATCTGGAAGACGGCTACTGCATGCTCGATCCGATCAAGGTGACGGTGCTTACTCCCGGTGTGCAGGACGACGGTTCGCTGGGCGAGCAAGGATTCCCTGCGACCCTGCTCACGGCCTACCTCGGTTCGCGTGGCATCGTGGTGGAGAAGACCAGTGACTTCGGTGTTCTGTTCCTGTTCTCGATCGGCATCACCAAGGCGAAATGGAGCACCCTGATCACGGCTTTCCTGGATTTCAAGCGTGATTACGATGAGGACAGGTCGCTCGAACGTGTGATGCCGAATCTGGTAGCGAGCCACCCGGAACGTTACGCCGGTCTTGGCCTGCGCGGTCTCGGCGACCAGATGTTCGCGGAAATGAAGCGGACGAGTCAGACGCAGCATCTGCAGCATGCCTATTCGAGCCTTCCCGAAGCGCGCATGACGCCGGCCGACGCCTATCAACAACTGCTGCGCGTGCAGGTCGAACGCGTGGCGCTGGCCGATATCGCCGGCAGGACGCTGGCGACCAGCGTGGTTCCGTATCCGCCCGGCATTCCGATGCTGATGCCCGGCGAGGCGGTGGGACCCGCCGATGGTCCTTATGTGGGTTACCTGAAAGCGTTGCAGAGCTGGGACCACACCTTCCCGGGTTTCGGCCATGACACGCATGGCGTGGAAGTGGAAGACGGCGAGTACTACCTGCAGTGCCTGAGGTCTTACTAGGCGAGTGCTCTTATGGTCACGGGTGGCGGCAAGAAAATGGGGCTCCTGGGGGCCTCCTCACTGGTCGTCGCCAATATGGTGGGCACCGGTCTCTTCCTGTTGCCATCGAGCCTTGCCAGCGTCGGCAGCATTTCCATTCTCGGCTGGATCGTTGCGGCGCTGGGCGCCAGTGCCCTCGGCCTGGTCTTCGCGCACCTGGGCATGGTCGAGCCGAAGGCGGGCGGGCCGTATGCCTATGCGCGCGATCACCTGGGTTCGTTTCCGGCCTTCCAGACCAACTTTCTCTACTGGGTCGCCAATGTCATCGGCAACGTGGCCATCGCGGTTTCAGTGACGGGCTACCTGGCGGTGTTCTTCCCGGTGCTGAAGGATCCGTGGATCGCCAATGCGTGCACCGCCGGCGTGATCTGGCTGTTCGTCTGGCTCAACACGCGGGACGCGCGCGCGGTGGGACACTTCACCGCGATCAGCACCGTGGCCGGCATCCTGCCGATTGCGTTCGTCGGTCTGCTCGGTTGGTTCTGGTTTCAATCGGATGTCTTCGTCGCCAGCTGGAACCCGGGCGAGGTGCCGACGCTGACCGCGATCAGCCGAAGTGGCGCGATCGCGCTGTGGGCGTTTCTTGGCGTGGAGAGCGCCGCTGTTTCGGCGGGCATCATCGAGAATCCGAAGCGCAATGTGCCGTTGGCCACCATCATCGGCCTGCTGGTGTCGACCGCGATCTATATTTCCTGCTGCACGGTGCTGATGGGCATCATTCCCGGTACCCAGCTGCGCATCTCCGGCGCGCCGTTCGCCGAGGCAGCCCAAGTGATGCTGGGACCCTGGGCGGCCGTGGTCATTTCGCTGGCGGCCATTCTCAAGGCCTCCGGCTCGCTGGTGGGCTGGATTCTCATCACCGCCCAGTCCGCTGAAGCGGCCGGTCGCGACGGCATGTTTCCCCGTCGTTTTTCCTTGACCAACGAACACGGCATGCCGGTCCAGAACCTCATCGTGACCGGCGTGATGATGACCCTGATGCTGCTCATCACGACCTCGCCGGACGTGGCGACGCAGTTCGCGCACATCACCGATGCCACCGTCGTGCTGATGGTGCTTCCGTACCTCTATTCGGTGGTGGCCATGTGGCGACTCAATCGTGAGATCGATATGTCGGCGGGAAAGCTCCAGCTCTATGTCGTGATTGGCGTGGTGGCCTGCCTGTATTGCCTGAGCGTGGTGCTGGGACAAAGTGCCGAGCTCGGTCGCAAGGCGCTCGTCATCCTGCTTGTTTCGGCACCGCTATTTGCATTGATCAAGAAGAGATAGGACGACCGTCTCAGCGGCAACCGCATCGAGACGTTCGAACGGGCTTCGTGCGAGGCCGTTGAGTACGCCCGGACGCCGAGGGCAGTTCATGCCGCGGCTCCGGATGCCCTCGGGCACGCCCCGGACATGGACCCGCTTAGAGGAGTAGCGACATGAACCGCGCGAAGAGCCCAGCACAACCCAAGCCATCCGTGGTCGCCGGAGCGGGTCTGGACGTGGTGGAGCGCGTGTCGGAGATGTGCTTTGGCCTGCTCATGGCGTTGACCTTTGTCGGTGCCGTGTCGACGGTGGGACCGGAACAGGAAACGCCCTCGACCATGTGGCGCGCCGCGCTGGGCTGCAATCTCGCCTGGGGCCTGGCCGACGCCATGATGTACCTCTTGCACACGCTGACCAGCCGCGGTCATCGGCTGGCCCTCGCGCTGGACATGAAGAGCGCGCCCGACGCGGCGACGGGCATCGGATTGGTTCGAAACGCGCTGCCGTCGTTTGTCGAGATCCTGGTGACCGATGCCGATCTGGAGCCGCTGCGAAACCGGTTGATCCACCTCGAACCGCTTCCGGAACGTCCCCGGCTTTACTTCATCGATCTGCTGCGGGCCGCGCGCGTCTTCTTCATCGTGGTGCTGTCGACGTTTCCCGTGGTGCTGCCTTTCATGCTGATCGACGATGTGCCCCAGGCGCTGTTGATATCACGCGTGCTAAGCCTGGCCATGCTGTTCTTCGGTGGTTTTGTATTGGGCAAATATGCCGGCCTTGGCGCCTGGCGCGCGGGCTTCGGCATGATGGTGATTGGCGTGTGCCTGACCATGGCGATCATCGCTCTTGGCGGATAAGGCGCGTGCGCCGGTCCGCATGCCGAAAAATGGGAGAGTGCGAAAGGGTATCCACGCGAATTCAACAGGTCTGGAGCGAACCTCATGGTTCTCGTTACATGTCCCCATTGCGGTGCCAAGGTCGACGACCCGAGCGGTGCCTGCCCGAAGTGCGGCTTGCCGATATCGCAAGCGCCATCGCCACCTGGCGATGACGCGCGCGGCAAGAAGCCGTCCGCCTATGCGCCACTGTTGCCGGCTCTGGTGGGCGCGATTCTCGTTGCCGGTGCCATCGCCGCGGTCTGGTCCATCCACGATCACATGACGAAAACGGCCGCACACGTCACGGTGCCGGCAGCGCGAGACGCGAAGGCCGACGAGGTGAGAATCAGTGAGTCCATGCGGCGGGCCACGCTGGGCAACATCATTCTTCGCCAGGCGCAGGTCCACGAGGATAACTACAAGCTGGACAGCGCGACCCTGATGGAGGATGGCGCTATCTGTTACCGCTACCACGCTCGCAACGAATCGGGCGAGATGATCGCCGAAACAGCGGTTGTAACGCCCGATAGCAAAATGGCCATGGGCGATACAGCGGCCAAGCGAGAAGTATGGGAGGAATCGTGCAGCGGGCGAGGCACCGATGTCACGCTACGTATCGGCAGGTAGGCACATGGCGCGAAGGCGCAACGGTGGCGGCTTCATCCGGAAGCATCGGTTCCAGGGTTCTCCACCAACGAACCTCACAAGGGCGGGTCTTTGCCGGTCTGCTCGCTCAGCATGTACTCGGCGTACCAGTCCGGCCAATTTTCGTCGCGCTTGCCGCCACTTCGTTTCTCGTGTTCGCCGTGCGCGTTTTCCGCGCGTCGCAGTGCTGCGGCGAGGTCTGCCGGCGAGGTGTAGGTGGCGATACCCGTGTCGATGCGCCCGGGCAGCCGACGCGAGATTTCCTGGAACAGCCAGCCGTTGCCATCCGGATCGTCGAATGAGGCGAACGAGCGGTAACTGTTGCGAGCGGGATCCGGACCGCTGACGCGAGTCCGCCCAAACAGGAAGGGCTCATCGTCACCGGCGTAAACACCAGCGGCATCGTGGAACACCTCGCTGACCGCCACGCCGCGACCGACGAGGTCGTTCCGGGCGGCCTCGACGTCCGAGACGATCAAATACAAACCCCGGGCGGAACCCGGAGCGGCCGCGGTCACATTCTTGCCGAAGATCACCGAACACCCGGAACCGGGCGGGGTGAACTGGAGGACGCGAAAGTAACCATCATCGGACGCGTAATCTGCATCCAGCCGCCAACCCAGGTTGCCGTAGAAACGCTTGGCGCGATCCACGTCGGACACCGGAATAACGACGATTTCCAGCTTCATGTCCACGCCCCGTGCGTGCGGGGACTCCACTGCGGCGCTGCTCATGTGATCCTCCGATGCCTTGGGCCGCAACGCGGCCCTGGATAGGGGCCACTACGATGCGGGTGTCTGGAACCAGGGCGGGAACACCAAGAGGGCGAGTGTGCCGCAAGCCAGATGAAGCGGCCGTCTTTACCGGAAGCGGAGCCTGGTACGCGGCCTGAAAGCAGGCCTGCGATTCAACGGCCGCCGTCCCGATGTTTGGGCGCGTACGTCAAGCGGATCACGTCTTCGACGATCAATTCGCTGGCGACTAGGCGCAGCGGTGGCTGTGGTCGGGCGAAGAAGGGTTTGCCGCCGCCAACCACGACGGGATGGACATAGATTCGATATTCGTCGATGAGACCGAGATCGGTCAGGCTTTGCGCCAGTTCGGGTCCCGCGACTTCGATCTCGCCGGTGAGATCGGCCTTGATCCTGCGAACGGTCGCCTCGAGGTCATCGGCCACAAGGGTGGCGTTTGGGCCGACGGACTGCAGCGTGCGCGAGACCACCCACTTCGGTTGGCTCCGCCATGCTGCCGCGTACTCACGTTCTTCCGAGCCCCAGTCGGGAGAGTCCTCATCCCAATAGCGCATCACTTCGTACATGCGGCGGCCGTAAACGCTGGCCGTCTGCTCACGCACTTGTTCGATGAAGTGGCGAAAGAGCGACGGGTGCGGCGTAAACGCCATGTGGTCGACATATCCATCGAGCGACTGATTCAATCCGTAGACCAGCTTCGCCATGGAACATCTCCGCCCCGTTCTTCGTCTCGATCATATTGCCTGATGGATCGGTGCCGCGCCCCTGCGCGCGGCACCCGTCGGCTTATTTGCTCTCGGGAACGAGATTGGCCAACTTGCCTTTCTTGTCGAACTGGCAAGTGAACCCCTTCTTGCCATCCATGCCTGCATCGGCGACGCCGGCGATGGTGTAGCCCGCATCGGCGGGCTGCACCGGCTGCAGCTGGATATAGTCGTTCTTCACGTCGAATTTCTTTCTTGCGGCATCCAGGCAGCGGGTGGTCAGCTTGCCCGGGTCGGGCCGGTCGGAAGCGAAGGCGTGCGAGCTCAGGACAAGCCCGAGGGATGCGGCCAGCAGCAGGGTGGGAGTGCGCATGGGTCTATCTCCGTACGAGGCACGAGGCCGGGATCAATACCCGCCCGAGTGTGCCTTGCAATTCCTTGCGGCAGGATGAATAGCGCCGGCGGCTCATCGATCACGCCGATGTGGAAACCATGTCAAGGTTATCTCACGCGATATCCCACCGGGACGTCACGCGGGCACGGTCATGCTCCGGCTCATGCCCAGTGAGCCAAAGCAGACACGCGTCATTTCACGCACCTTCGTTCGCCGTTCGCTGTGGACGCTTGCTGTGCTTTACGTCGTCTATCTGGTCGGCGGCAACATCCTTCTCAACAGCGCATCGGCACTGCGCATGCTCAACCGGCGACCCGAAGCGTTTCAGGTGCATTGGGCGCACGCCGAAACATGGTGGCCCGGTTATCTGCGGGCGTCGCACTTGCGACTTCGCGGCCAGGCGCGTGAATGGCTATGGCAGGCCGATGGGGAGCAGGCCAGTGGCCGCGTTCTGTTGTGGCCGCTGTTGCACCATGAGATTCGTTTCGCCTCGGTCGACGCGACGGAGGTGAATGTCACCGTGCAGTTGGCGAAGGACGATCTGAAACCGCTTCCCTGGAAAGCCGATGCGTGGTGGATCACCGCTGACCGCATACAAACGACATCGCTGCGAAGATTGCAGTGGAGCGATCTGCAGCTCACGGGCCCGACGACGGCCATGCTGGGCTTCACGCATCAGTTGCGCGGCGGCATCACGCGCATCTTCGCTTCGGACATCCGGTCCCGGCAGGGCGTGCTCGTTTATGGCGCGCACTGGCGTTCGCAGGATGTGGACTTCAACCTGCATTTTTCGTCCGACCCTTTCACTCACGACCAGCCACCCGGCTGGCGCAAGCTGGAGCGGGCGACGCTTCACTTGACCTTCGAAGGCTCGACGCCTGCCATGAATCTGGGAGCCGCACCCGCACCAGGTCAGCAGGGTGGCACCGGATCGAACAGGGATGGCCATTTGTCTGCCGACATCACGCTCGACCACGGCGTCCTGGTCGAGGGCGGACAGGCGCGCTGGAAAGGAATGATCGCGGCGGCAGATGCCAATGGCATCGCCAGGCGCGAGTGGGGGGAAGGCAGTGTGGTCGTGAGGAAAGACGATGTGGACGGACATCTCTCGATTCCGGCCACCCATGCCGCCGATCCACTGGCGTCCGATCATCTTGCCCTGGACATGTCGTTCGCCAGCCAGCGGATGCTGCCCGTCCGTTCGTCGAGCGAGACGTTGAAGCTGCTATCGGGATCGGTCGCCGGACACTGGCACTTTGCATCGCTCGCCTGGCTCAAGCCGTTGGCCTCGAAGAAGCCGTGGCTGCAATGGGATGGCGCGGGCGAGGTCGATACCGCCTTGCATATCGATCACGGTCATTTGCTGCCTGGATCACGCCTCGATGTGCCCCGGCTGGATCTGGTCGCGAACCTTCTCGGCAACCGATTTTCCGGCGCGGCAAGCGCGAAGGGCAGTGTGGTGACGGGCTCCCAGGGGGCGACCAGCGTCATGAACATGTCCGTGCGGAAATTCGTGCTTTCGCCCGTGTCGTCGCCCAGCCAGCCGTATCTTCGTGGCGCCGCGATGCAGCTGGATCTGCGGTCGTCCGACGACCTGTCGAAGTTTCGCGACACGGCGTTGGCGCATCTCCAGTTCCGCGATGCCGAGGTTCCCGATCTTCAGGCCTACAACCACTACCTTCCGGGCAAGAGCCTGTTCTTCGTGGCGGGTCACGGCAGGATGTCCACCGATCTGAACATCGACGGCGAAGGCGACGTGAGCGCGGGCCGGATGCAGATGCGTACCCAGGGGGCGCAGATCGCGTTGGGCGCGTCGCGCCTGACCGGAAATCTGAATATGGATACCCAATTGGCGGTGGCCAAACGCACGGGGCACGCTTTCGATCTCCGGCACTTCACCTTGTCGATGGACGGCGTGCAAATGGACGGCGCCAACGATCCCTCCTGGTGGACAACCATCACGCTGGAGCGAGGCCGGCTGGATTGGGATCGGCCCATGCAGCTGGACGCGATGGCGACCATGCGCATGAAAAACGTGAGCGTGCTGTTGGCGCTGTTCGCGAAGCGAAGCGCGTTTCCTGCCTGGATCGGCCATATCGTCGACGATGGCGAAGCCCAGGTGACATCGAGGATCCAGGCAGGGCGCGGCGAGTTCGTGATGGACGACCTGCAGGCGAGCAACAAGCGCATCCAGTTCCTGGCGCGCCTGCGCATTGCGGACGGCAAACCGGATGGGGATGTCTACGCGCGATGGGGCTTGCTGAGCGTGGGCGTGGCGCTCGCCAACGATCAACGGCAGTTCCATTGGGCGCATGCGGCCAGCTGGTATCAGGCGCAGCCGGCGCTGCTGCCGCCGTTGGCGGGGCAGGCAGCCAAGCCGCGGGGCGGGTGAGGATCGCGACGCCGTTCGACGGTCCGCCATGGCGAACCCATACGGCGTCGTACGGCGAACATCGCGGTCGCCGGTCGAAGTGATTCGCGGCGATCCCGCGGTGTGTTCCGATCCCTGACCGACACTGCCATTCACCCATCGTGAAAACTTTCGCCGGGCGGCCTGAGGTAGTTCGTCGAGCCTGTGCTATATCTCCGCAAGGGGAGGGTACGGAGCATGGCTTGGCGCGCGCATCGATCGCGGCGCCGGAGTCCGCTTTTCGCCCGGAGCGCCGTCCGTAGGGGAACTGATCTGGCTATGCCTGTTTCGTGGTTTGTGCATTCGTTGTTGCCGGGCCGTCGGCGCGCGGTTGCGATGGTGGCTCTGTCGCTGCTTGCCGGTTGTGCCGTCGGGCCCGACTTCAAGCGGCCCGCCGCGCCCGAGGTGAGCGAGTACAACGCCCATCCTGTCACCAGCACGGTCGCGACCGAACACGTGGCCGGCGGCGAGGCGCAGCGCTTTGCAACGGGCAGCGATATTCCTGGCGATTGGTGGACGCTGTTCCACTCCAAGCCGCTCAACGCGCTGATCGAACAATCGCTGGCCAACAACCATGACCTGAAGGCAGCGCAGGCGGCCTTGGCGGTGGCGCGGGAAAATGTACTGGCACAACGTGGCAGCTACTACCCCAGCGTGGCGGCAAGCTTCTCGGCCAGCCGCCAGCGGCAAGCGGGAACCATCTCGGCGACGCCCAATTCCGGCGCCTTTCAATACAACCTGTTCACGCCGCAGGTCAGCGTTTCCTACGTGCCCGATATCTTCGGCCTGAATCGCCGCACGGTGGAATCGGTACAGGCCCAGGAGCAGGCCGTCCGCTTCCAGATGATCGCCACGCAGATCACCCTGAGCACGAACGTGGTGGCGGCTGTCGTGCAGCTCGCCGCGCTGCAGGCGCAGGTGGATGCGACGCAGGAGCTGGTCGCGATCAATGCGCACATGGTGCAGATCCTGCGCGATCAATCCAGCAAGGGGTATGCCAGCGGCCTGGACCTGGCGGCGCAGGAATCGCAGCTTGCACAGACCAAGGCCACGCTACCGCCGCTGCTCAAGCAACTGGCGCAACAACGCGACCTGCTCGCTGTGCTGGTGGGCGAGTTCCCGAGCCAGGCCACGGATGCATCCTTCGATCTCTCCAAACTGCAGTTGCCGCAGGAGCTGCCGGTAAGCCTGCCGTCGACGCTGGTGGCGCAGCGCCCTGACGTGCTCCAGGCCGAAGCCAACATGCATGCGGCCAGCGCACAGATCGGCATCGCCATCGCCAACCGCCTGCCCAATATCGTGTTGAGCGCCAATGCCGGCAGTACCGCGTTGGCGATGAATCAGTTGTTCAAGTCGGGCACCGGCTTCTGGGGCATCGGTGCGGATATCACGGCGCCGATCTTCCAGGGTGGCACCTTGCTGCACCAGGAGCGCGCCGCGAAGGCAGCCTATGTGGAGGCCGCCGAGCAATACCGCAGCACGGTGATGACCGTCTTCCAGAACGTCGCCGACTCGCTGGTGGCGCTCGACCAGGATGCCGCCGGCCTGAAAGCCGCCGCTGCTGCGTCGGACGCCGCCAAGCGCACGCTGGATCTGTCGGAACGCCAATGGCGGGCCGGCTATGCCGACTATCTTTCGTTGTTGAACGCAGAACAGACCTATCAGCAGGCGCGAATCAACCTGGTGCAAGCCCAGGCCAATCGCTATGCCGACACGGCGGCGCTGTTTCAGGCGCTCGGTGGTGGCTGGTGGAATCGCGCGGATCTAGCCCAGGACAAAAATGAAAAATAGTGCGTTTTACGCAGCGCCTTGGTCGAGGCGCCGGGGACAGCTCGTGCGCGCTTCCGTGGCGGCCCTATGGCTGGCGGCAACCGTGACGGCTGCCGGCTGCTCCAACAAGAGCGACGACGGTGCACCGGCAGCGTCCATCACGCCCACCAACGTCACCTTGACGCCGGACCAGCGCAAGCACGTCCGCCTGGCCACCGTCGCGCGTTCCGCGTATCAGCGAACGATCGAAGCCACCGGCTCGGTGGATTTCAACAACGAGCAGGCGACTGCCGTATTGGCGCCGATCTCCGGCCCGGTATCGCAGCTGCTGGTCGACATTGGCGATCGCGTCAAGAAAGGCGATCCGCTCGCCCTGGTGGATTCGCCGGATTTCGCCGCAGCCATCAGTGCGTATCGCAAGGCGCTCACCACCGCGCACACGGCGCACCGGCTCGCGGACCTGGAAAAGGACCTGGTCGAGCATCAGGGCATCGCCAAGCGTGAGGAAGACCAGGCACAAGCCGATGCCGCCAATGCGGATGCCGACGTCGATGCCGCACTGAAAGCGTTGGTGTCGCTGAATGTCGATCCGAAGATCATCAAGGCCGTCGAGCAGGGCCAGCCGATCGCGCACATCGGCGGCGTCATCCGATCGCCGATCGCGGGCACCGTGGTGGATCGGCAGATCACGCCAGGCCAGTTGCTTCAGGCGGGTACTACACCGACCTTTACGGTCGCGGATATGTCCCACGTATGGGTGATGGCGCAAGTGGCCGATTCCGATGTCGCGTCCGTGAGCGTGGGTGACTCTGCCGAGGTGACTACGTCCGCCGATGCGAAACGCCTGACGGGCACGGTGACGAAAATCTCCGCGCTGGTGAATGCCGATACGCGACTGGTGCCCGCACGCGTGGTGGTGGACAACCCGCAGGGCCTGTTGAAGAAGCAGGCTTACGTGGGTGTGCAGATCCACTCGCGCCAGGCAACGAGCGGCTTGCTGGTGCCGGTGTCGGCACTGCTGCGCGACGATGAAAACCTGCCGTTTGTCTACGTGGCCCAGAGCGATGGCAGCTTCGCGCGGCGCCCGGTGACCCTGGGCTATCGCACCGGCGACCAGTTCGATATTCCCGCCGGGCTGAAGGCGGGCGAGCAGGTCGTGGTGGATGGCGGCATCTTCGTCCAGTTCATGCAAAACCAATGAGCGATCAACTTCCTCCTGCCATATCACCGTCGCGAACGGCGTCGATGATGAACCGGATCGTGTCCGCCTCGCTGGGCCAGCCGTTCCTTGTCATCCTGATGACGCTGCTGTTGATCGGTGCGGGCGCGCATTCGCTTCAGCGCCTGCCGGTGGATGCCTATCCCGACCTGTCGCCGCCTATCGTGGAAATCATCACGCAGTGGCCAGGGCACACCGCCGAAGAAGTGGAGCGGCTGATCACCGTGCCGGTCGAGCTGGGCATGAACGATGTGCCGAAAACCACGACGAGGCGCTCGATTTCGCTCTACGGTTTGTCCGACGTCGTCCTTACCTACGAGACGGGCACGGACAACAACTTCGCCCGCCAGGAGGTGTTCAACCGGCTGGGCGACTTGAGCCTGCCTAGTGGCGTGACGCCGTCGGTGTCGCCGCTGTCCGCACCGTCGGGGTTGATCTACCGCTATGTGCTGCAGAGCACCGACCGCTCGCCGATGGACCTCAAGACGCTCGAGGACTGGACGGTCGAGCCGCAGTACCGGTCGGTGCCCGGCGTGGCGGACGATTCGGGTTTCGGCGGCGGCACCATGCAGTATCAGGTGCTGCTCGACCAGACCAAGATCGCCGCGGTCGGACTGTCCGCGGTGCAGGTCGAGGCAGCGCTCACCGCCAACAATGCCAACGCGGGGGGCGGCTTCTATTCGCAGGGCGGACAGTTCTACTACGTGCGTGGCAACGGGCGCGTGGAAACGCTGGAGGACATCGGCAACGTGGTGGTCGCGGTGCACGATGGCGTTCCGGTGTTGGTGAAGGACGTGGGCCGCGTCGTCATCGGCATCGCGCCACGCCTGGGCGAGTTCGGCTACGAGAAGCAGGATGATGCCGTGGAAGGCGTGATCCTGTTGCGTACCGGCGAGAAGACCCAGGATGTGCTGAAGCGGGTCGAGGCCAAGACCAAACAGCTCAATGACGAGATCCTGCCCAAGGACGTGAAGGTCGTGCCGTTCTACGACCGCACCGACCTGATCGCGCTGACCACCAAGATCGTGGAAGACAATCTGCTGCGCGGCATGCTGCTGGTCGTGGCGATCCTGATCTTCTTTCTCTACGATTTCCGTGCGGGCCTGATTGTCGCCACGACCATTCCGCTGGCGTTGTTGTTTGCCTTCATCTGCCTGGATCTGCAAGGCGCCTCGGCCAACCTGTTGTCGATTGGCGCGGTGGACTTCGGCATCCTCGTCGATGCCGCCGTGGTGATGGTGGAGAACATCTTCCGCCAGATCGCCGAACGGCGCGGCACGCCCCTCAACGTGAAGGAGATCATCCGCGACGCCGCCGCCGAGGTGGATCGCCCGCTGTTCTACGCCGTCGCGGTGATCGTGGTCAGCTTCCTGCCGATCTACGTGTTGTCCGGTCCATCGGGCACGCTGTTCAAGCCCATGGCCGACACCATGATCTTCGCGCTGATCGGCTCGCTGGTGGTGACGCTGACGCTGCTGCCCGTGCTGTGCGCGGTGTTCATGCGCAAGGGCGTGCAGGAACGGCGCAATCGCGTGTTCGAGGCGATCAAGTCGGTGTACGTGAAGGGGCTGGATTTCTGCCTCGCGCAGCCATGGGGAACGGCGATTGCCTCGGCCATCGTGCTGGCCGTTTCGCTGCTGCTGATTCCGCGCATCGGCGCGGAGTTCATGCCGCAGCTGGACGAGGGCGCGCTATGGGTGCGTGCCACCATGCCGTACACCATCTCGTTCGAGGAAGCGTCGAAGGTGACGCCACGGGTGCGCGAGCTGCTGCGTTCGTTCCCCGAAGTCACCACGGTCGCCTCGGAGCTGGGTCGACCGGATGACGGCACGGATTCGACCGGCTTCTTCAACGTCGAGTTCTACGTAGGCCTCAAGCCCTATTCGCAGTGGCACGGGACGTACCACAACAAGGCCGCCCTGATCGAGGCCATCAACAAGAAACTGCAGGCCTTCCCGGGCATCATCTTCAACTACACGCAGCCCGCCGAAGATGCGGTGGACGAAGCGGAGACGGGCCTGAAAAGCGCGCTGGCGGTGAAGGTCTTCGGCTCCGATCTGAATACGCTGGAGCAGAAGGGCAAGAGCATCAAGCAGGTGCTGGAACACGTGCGCGGCATCCGCGATGTGACCCTGGTGCAGGAGCTGGGCCAACCCAGCCTGAGCATCAACATCGACCGCGCGAAGATCGCCCGGTACGGCTTGAATGTGTCCGACATCAACGGCGTGATCGAGACCGCCATCGGTGGCGACGTGGCCACCCAGGTGGTGCAGGGCGAACGGCAGTTCGATCTGGTGGTCCGGCTCGAGCAGCAGTATCGCGACAACCCCGAGGAGATCAAGAACATCCTGGTCACCACGCCGGCCGGACAGCAGATTCCGCTGAAGGAATTTGCCGATATCCAGGAAACCAATGGCGCGTCGTTCATCTATCGCGAAAACAACTCGCGCTACATCGGCGTGCAGTTCTCGGTGGAAGGGCGCGACCTGGCCGGTGCGGTTGAAGACGCCATCCAGCAGGTCAACGGCAAGGTCAAGCTGCCGCAGGGCTACCGGCTCGACTGGGGCGGCGAATACACCGAGTACACCGCCTCGCGTGCCCAGTTGAATGTGATCCTGCCGCTGACGCTGGCCTTGATCTTCCTGTTGCTGTTCACGCTCTACAGCAATTTCAAGTTTCCCTTCATCACCGTGCTCGGCGTGCTGCTGTCGGCGCCGGTGGGCGGCATCATTGCGCTGTGGATCACCGGCACGCCGTTCTCGGTGTCGTCGGGCATCGGTTTCCTGGCCTTGTTTGGCGTGTCGGTGCAGACCGCGGTCGTCTACATCTCCTACGTCAACGAACTTCGCCGTGGTGGCACCAGCCTCAACGAAGCGATTCGCGAGGGAGCGATCCTGCGCCTGCGTCCGATCATGATGACCGCCCTGGTCGCCGCGCTCGGCCTGCTGCCCGCCGCACTCGCCACCGGCGTGGGCACCGATACCCAGCGGCCGTTCGCCCTGGTGATCGTCAGCGGCCTGTTCACGCGACTGTTGATCAGCGTGTTCCTGATGCCCGTGTTGTACGCGCTGGTTGCACGTCCGGACGACAGGCTGGAAGTGTGAGGATCGGTCATCGGTGACCTTTCGCGACCCGCCGGGAGGCGGGCCGCGGACCAGTACGTTCGGGACTGCCGGAGGGAGGAGAGAAGGTCGTAACCTTCAGCCCCCTCTCAAGGAGTGTCGTCATGAAACCTCGCACCCGGATCGCCGCCTTCGTCCTGCTGGCGACAGCCGCCCTGTCGGTATCCGCCCAGGATGGGCGCAAGCACATCGTGATCAGCCGGACGCCGGAGCAAATGGCCGATCTGCCTTTCAGCGATGCGGTGCTCGTGGGCAATACCTTGTATTTGTCGGGGTACATCGGTGTGGACGAGCACACCAACAAAGTACCCAAAACGACCGAAGAAGAGACCCGATTGGCTATGGACGGCCTCAAGCAGGCGGTGGAAGCTGCGGGAATGACGATGGACGACCTGGTGAAGATCGATGTGCTTTGCACGGATTTTGCCGCGTTCCAGAAGTTCAACTCGGTCTACCGGACCTACTTCAAGCATGGCTTCCCGGCACGCACCTTCACGGGCAGCACGCAGCTGTTCATGGGAGCGCATTTCGAGATCACCGGCGTGGCCATCAAGGCCGGGAAGTAGCGAAGGGCGCATCGCCTGGATGGTGTACCAGCACCCTCCGGGATGGGCTGGACCCCGAGCGGAGACCGGCCCGAGGCGCGCAGGGCCGTTGCCCGGGAGGCGGCGATACCGCCTTCGGGCCCAGAGGGCGCCGTAAATCGCTCATTCCGCAACGAAATCCACACTTGAGCCATACCCGGCGTTGCAGCCCGGTTGGTGTAACCTGAGTCCGAGCAGGCGCGGCAGTGGAGGGCGAACAAATGGCTGCAGAGACCGCCTCTGCCGCGTGGATCGCATTCGGCACGGTCGAGATCGATACCCTGGGGCATCGTCTGTACGTCGATGGCGCGGAGGTCGGGCTCGAACGCAAGGCCTTTGCCGTGCTCGTTCTGCTGGCGCGCGACCCCGGGCGCGTGTTGAGCCGCGATGAGATTCTCGACGAGGTGTGGGGGCACAGCCATGTGACCCCGGGCGTGCTCAGCCGCGTGATCGCCATGTTGCGCCACGCGCTCGGCGAGAGCGGTGACGAAAGCCATTATCTGCATACCGTGCACGGCGTCGGTTTTCGCCTCGATGCCGACGTGCGATCCGCTGCGTCACGCGAGGAGTTGATGGCGGAAGGCGCATTGCCGCCGGTGACGAAAGCCGCGCCCGCGAAAGTCCTCGCCAACCCGGTCGACGCGCCACCGGCCGTGCCGGCGACGACTTCAGCAATCTCCCCGCCAGCTGGCGAAACACGTCGATTCGGAAAGCGCCTCGTGGTGGCGATCGCGGGTCTGCTCGTGTTGGCGGCCGCGTTGTTTGGCTGGCACCGTTTCGCACCGCATCCCGTGAACACGGCGGCGGCCACCGACCTCAAATCGATCGCGGTGCTGCCGTTCGAGAATCTCAGTACCGACCAGGGCAATGCCTATTTCGCCAGCGGCATGCAGGACATGATCCTCACCGAGCTGGTGGGTATCGGCGGACTGAAGGTGATCTCCCGCACCTCGACTGAGAAATATCCCAGCCATCCGGAAGACGTGCGAACCATCGCGCGGCAACTGGGCGTGGCGACGCTGCTCGAAGGCACGGTGCAGAAGGTCGGCGACCAGGTGCTGATCAATGTGCAGTTGATCGAAGCGGAAAGCGGCAACCACCTCTGGGCCAAAGCCTATACGCGCACGCTGGACAACGTTTTCAACGTGGAAGGCGAGGTCGCGCAGAACGTCGCGCAGGCGCTGAAGGTGCAGCTCACTTCTGCCGAGACCGCGCGCATGGACACCGCGCCGACCCAGAATCCCGCAGCATACGATCTGTACCTGCAGGCGGGTGCGCATGCCAACCGCGCGTACGACGATCCGGTGCTGTCGTCGACCGAATTGCCCGCGGCGATCTCGTTGTATCAGGAGGCCCTGGCCAAGGACCCGCACTTCGCGCTGGCCGCCGCTGCATTGGCACGCGCCCACATGCAGATGTATTTCTTCGGCCCCGACCGTACCAACGAGCGATTGGTCGAGGCGAAGGCCGCTGCCGATCGCGCGCTCACGCTGCAGCCGAAGCTGGGCCAGGGGCACTACGCGCTGGGCTTGTACTACTACTGGGGGCATCGCGATTACGCTGCTGCCAATCCGCAGTTGGAGCTGGCGCGGGAGGCGTTGCCGAACAGCGCCACGGTCGAACTGCTGATCGCCGCGGTCGCCCGGCGACAGGGGCGCTGGGACGAGGCGGTGAAGCTGTTTCACAACGCCACCGTGCTCGATCCGCACAGCGAGTTTGCGTTCAACCAGCTCGGCGTGACCTACCAGAGCCTGCGCCGCTATGCGGAGGCCGACCAGGCCTATGCCGCCGCGATGGCGTTGAGCCGCAATCCCGCGGGCGGGCGCGTGACGCTGGCGTTCAATCAGCTGATGTGGAAAGGCGATCCGGCACCGCTGCGCGCGGCGCTTGCCGCGCTCAAGCCGGGTAGCGACGGCTACGCCGGCAATATCATGGCGATGTACTTCGAGCGCTCGTTGGCGCGCGACTATGCCGGCGCGATCAAGGTGGCCGAGGCGGACAAGGCCGAGAACTGGGACGACCCCGACAACATCGTCTTGCCGCGCCGCCTGTATCTGGCGTGGGCGTTCCAGTCGGCGGGCGACACGGCCAAGGCCACCGCCGCGTATACCGAGGTCGCGACGCATGCACGCGCGGGCCTGGTGGAACGACCGGACGATGCCGACCTGCATCTCGCCCTGGGATTCGCCTATGCAGGCCTCGGGCAAAAAACCGAAGCGGTTGCCGAAGCCGAGCGCGCCGTCGCCCTGATGCCGGTCGGCAAGGACGTGCTCACCGGTGCGGGCATGCTCGCGTGCCAGGCGCAGTTGTACGTGCGGGTCGGCCAGCCTGACCAGGCCATCGCGCTGATCGATCGCGTGCTGTCCATGCCTACCGGGGGCATCCTGTCCAGCGCCTTGCTCAAGCTCGATCCGAGCTGGGATCCGCTGCGCGACGATCCTCGCTTCAAGGCGCTGCTGCAGAAGTATCCCACTGGCGCCTAGTCCGCCGTTCGCACCGCCTGGTCGCGCCGGGCGAGCCATCCACGCGTGGGAATCCGTCGATGAGAATTGCATGGAATGAGGTTGCATTGGCGCTGTTCGATCGCGGTGGCTTGAGGGCCATCTTCGATCACGCCAGGAATGTGGTGGTCGCCACGATCATCGTTGCCGCGGGCATCGAGACCACCAAGCGCTTCGATCACACCGTCTTCGTGGATTTGCTCAATCCTTCGCTCGTTGGCTATGCCGTGGCCGTGGCGGGGGTGGTGCTTATCCTCCTGAACTTTGTGGATGGGCTTCGAAAGTTGGCGCGGTTGCGGTGGCCGCGCATGTTGCAGATGGCCTTGGGCATTGCCTACTTCCTGGTTTCGTTTCGAATCGTCCAGCTGATCATCTGGGTGAGGACCCAGGCGTGCTAGCTTCGCCGGCGTGATGCTTCGACCAGCGCGTGATCGTGCACCACGCTGGAATTAACCGGCCAGTAACGGGGAAAGGCGCACCGTCAGGGATGCAGGATATCCGCCCGACCATTCTGCTGGCTGCTCCACCCGGATGGCCATCTCGCCGCCCCTAGGGTTAGCGTTCGAGGCGACAGTCATGGCTAGGCAATTTCACATGCTTTCCGATATTTTCGTGCGGCTGAACAAGCTCGCTGCGTCCGCAAGCGATGGGTTGCATCACCTCTTCGCAGCGCCACCCGTGCCGATTTCTCCCGTGCTGTCGCGAAGGCAGCATCTGGCCGCCGCCGTTGATGAGGCGAGAAGGATCAAGCGCGCTGTTCGGCGATGATCGTGTGCCGTCTCGCGCGAACTGAACACGCGGCGGGCGCGGCCATACGTTATGTTCCAGGGGAAAAGTTCACATGATGGCGAATGCCGAACCGACGGAAGAAGGTCTTTTCCGCTATCCGATAACCGACGGATTCTTCGATATCGCCGATTTCTTCGTCGTGCGCAAACGAGCCGAACGACTGGTGCCTTGCCGATGCAGACCGGAATGCGCTCGACCCTGCATGGGAGAGTGCGGCTGCCAGGCCTGCGCGTGGCGCTCGGCAGCGGACGGCCAGCCGCCGGCGAGCCACGACTTCAGGCATTGATGTCATCACCCTCTGTGCGAGAGGGAAGGCGTCTTGGAAATACAGGTTTTCATTCGGGCGAGCCCGGCAGCGGAGCGCGATGCATGAGCATGCCTTCGCTCAACGAGACGGCGAACTGTTGCAGCGATCCGATGCCGCTGGCCTGCGCCGCCTTGACCCACAGCGTGAGCGCCGCGGCCGCATGGTCGGCGTTGCGTGTTTCCATCAGCGCGGCCAGCTGGGTGCGCTGATGGCAGATGGTGCGAAGGTAGGGTCGGGCGTCGATCCATGCGTTAAGATGCGCCCGCTCGTCCGCTGAAAGCCATCGGCCGCCATCGGCCAGTGCGCGATGCAGGCGCACGGACAGCGGCGAACTCTTGCTGCGGCGAATCTCCTCTTTGACGGCCGGCAAGGTCACCTTGCGGAAGAACGCCGTCATCACCTTCACCCGCGGGGCCAGGGGCACGAGGCGCGCCGTTCGATGGGCCATTCGTGCCTGCCCGACCAGGGCGACGCGCCTGACACGCGCGAGTCCCACTGCCGCGAGCATCTGGATCACCAGCCAGCCGAGGTCGAACTCAAAGCGGCGCACGGAAAATTTCGCCGAACTGGGAAAGGCGTGATGGTTGTTGTGCAGCTCCTCACCGCCCACCCAGATGGCCAGGGGCATCACGTTGGCGGATTTGTCCGGCGTCTCGAAGTTTCGATAGCCCCACCAATGACCGATGCCATTCACCACGCCGGCGGCCCAGAACGGAATCCACATCATCTGCACCGCCCATATCGCCATGCCGCCCACGCCGAACAAGGCGAGGCTGATGACTGCCAGCAGCGTCGGGCCCCAGTTGCTGTGACGCGTGTAGACGTGCCGTTCGATCCAGTCGTCGGGGGTGCCGCGACCATATATGGCGAGCATTCGAGGATCCTGGCTCGCCTTGGTATAGAGCTCGGTGCCTTTCCACAGCAAGGTGTGGATGCCGGCGATGTAGGGGCTGTGCGGATCGTGTTCGGTGTCCGCGTGGGCGTGGTGCTTGCGATGGACCGCCACCCATTCGCGCGTGACCATCGAGGTGGTCAGCCAACTCCAGAACCGAAAGGCGTGGGCGAGCACAGGATGAAAGTCCACCGAGCGGTGGGTTTGACTGCGGTGCAGGTAGAGCGTCACCGTGAAGATGGTGAGCTGGGTCATCACGAGCAGGTAAAGCAACATCGTGCCGATGCCCGCGTCGAGCAGGCCGTGCGCTGCCAGGTTCAACAATCGGTCAAACATGGGCATCTCGGCGTTGGGTGATATCTGCGGGGCGAACGCAGAGGAGGCGTGGCCACATCGTCAAGCCGGCAGTTTCCTGTTCTGCCCTTGGCGGCAGGCCGGGCACGCCTGTTGCTGCGTACCTGCTATCGGCCGTCGGAACATCACCCACCTTACGTGAAGAGCGATCTAGCCATCGTCAAATCGGTGCGCCCAATATGTCTAGGCGCACGAAACAGGAGGGGCCGATCCTCCCGGAATCACGGGGGCTGAGCGCTTCACCGCCGTTGGCGCCCGGGCGATTGAGCTAGCGCGCCTGGACCCAGACAAACTCGATGTCGTCCTGCACCGCTTCGCTGATCTCTCCGGCGGATACACCCGTGAGTTCGTTGACGCGACCGTGTCGCATCCCGAAGAAGACGCCGCTGCGTCGAAAGATGGCGGTCCAGGTGACGCGATCGGAGCTTGCATGCTCGTAATCGCCTTCATAGGTAAAGCCGTTGGTCGTTTTGCCCGAAATGCTGGTCATGAGAGTGGCCTTGGAAGGGACGGAATGGTGGCGTGACAGGGCTTCAGCGGGGGAATCATCCCGTGCCGTCAGCCATCATCCCCGCTGCTACGGGGTGCGCCATCGTCATCCACGCGAACATCGTCTTCTGCCGGGCGATCTTCATCCGATGCCTGCGGTTCGACTGCAGGAAAGCTCATGTTCCTGGGCAGGGGAGCTTTCGCCCTCGGCAGGGCTGTGGACGCGTTGTAGCCGGGAAACCAGCGATTGCGTTGCTCGCTGTCTGCCGCATCAGGCTTGGGAGAGAAGTGCAGCTTGTGCGGATAGAAGTAGAGCGAGTTCATTTGATTGGGGTCATACATGGCGTTGCCTCGAGTGTCGACCTGCGTCCGGCAAGTCATGAACAGGCGCCAGCCTGCGGCTCCGACCAACGCGGAGAGAACTCAGAGGACCCAAAAAGACAGCCATGCATGCAATCTGAGGCGCGAAGCGGGGTTAACCGTGCTTCGGCACCCCATCAACATGCGCCTACTGTTGTTACGCCCCTGTAAGCGGGCTGCGCAGCGAGCCCATGAACGGCGGCCGCGGGTCCCTACACCGATGTCACACGTCCATGACCCGATGGACGCGAGGGTGTCCCTGCGGCATATCCGCCGTCCTGGAGTTCGACATGAGCAATACCAACAACCCGAACACGTCCAACAACCCGAACACGTCCAACAATCCCAATACCCCCAACGACCCGTCTTCCAATCCGAAGCAGGCCGAGCCGGATCGCAAGGACCCGCAGCGCACCGAGCGCTCCGGCGAGGAAAAGGACAACCGTTCAAGCGAAGAGGCGAACACGAAGGATCGTCAGTCGGAAGACGGTCGCTCGAACAAGTAAGACGCCGCTGTTCGTCGAGAGAGGCCGCCTCAGGGCGGCCTTCTCATGATGGCTGCTGTGTATGGCCAAGTGGCGCCGATGCGCGCGCCTCGTCTCATGCCGATGGAGCGCTGCAAGGCTGGTCCGTGGCGAACCTCTGGTTGGTGACGCCCGGTTGTCCGCCTGGCGGATCGAGGTGCCGGCGAACCAGCGTGAAGATCGCCGCGCCGGGCGTTCTCTTCACCGAGCGATAGCGCTTGCGTGAGCCGCCGCCTCGAGCAGGCGCGCTGGATGCAAGCGCTACGCGGTGTCGCGGCCTTTACTTGGCGCGCTTCTTTTCCTCTTTGGCCGCCTTCTTTTCCTTCATGGTCTTGGCCGGTTTCTTCTTCTCGCTTTTCTTTGAATCCATACCCTTGCTCATGTCATTTCCTCGGTAGTGACCAGGCATCTTGCCTGAAGAAGGCTACGCCAACTGGCGTTCCGGTGAAATGCGCCATCATCGGGCTCCGGCGATCTGCTCAACAGACCCACGAGCTGCAGCGTTGCCGCCCTGCATGACGGCACTCCATGCGTATCGATCATGGCCTCGCCATCTCGTGGCATGCATCCTCAACACGCTCCGCTGGCACAGCAGCTGCGGACTTTTTCCGGTGAATGGGCAAGGGCGGGAGAGGCGGCTGTCGGCTCCGTGGCAGCTTCCACGACCTTGGTAGTGGCGGCCAGCGCGCGTGCCTCGGACGCGCCTTTGCGCTCGCTGTAGCGGTCGACCAGATAGTCGCTCCGGTCGCGCATCATCAACGTGAACTTGAACAGTTCTTCCATCACGTCGACGACACGATCGTAGAACGGCGAGGGCTTCATCCGGCCGTTCTCGTCGAATTCCTGCCAGGCCTTGGCGACGGAGGACTGGTTGGGGATGGTCACCATGCGCATCCAGCGGCCGAGCACGCGCAGCGCATTGACGACATTGAAAGACTGGGATCCTCCACAGACCTGCATGACGGCCAGGGTGCGCCCCTGCGTGGGCCGAACGCTGCCTTCTTCCAGCGGTAGCCAGTCGATCTGGTTCTTGAACACGCCGGTCACGGCACCGTGCCGCTCGGGACTGATCCACACCTGGCCTTCCGACCACAACGACAGCTGCCGCAGCTCCTGCACCTTGGGGTGGCTCGCCGGCACGCTGTCCAGCACGGGCAGCTCGTGCGGATCGAACACGCGCGTTTCCGCGCCGAATTGCCGAAGAATCCGCTCGGCTTCGAGCGCGAGCTTCCGGCTGAAAGACTGTGGCCGCAGCGAGCCGTACAGGATCAGGATCCGCGGCGGATGGGCGGCGCCCTCTGGCAGTGCCAGCTTCCCAAGGCTGGGTGTGTCGAGCGCGTCGGCAGCGATATGGGGCAAGTCAGGCAGCGTCATGGCGGGTTTCCAGATCGGTTGCGTCGATGTAATGATTCTATCATTATGGAAATATAGAATTAAAACAGCCGCCGTCAACTCGGACACACAGCCTCATGCATCCTTGTCGCGTTCTTTTCATCTGCACGGGCAATTCGGCCCGCAGCATCCTGTCCGAGGCCACGCTCAATCATCTGGGCAACGGGCGGTTCGAGGCGTACAGCGCCGGCAGCAAGCCGGTCGGCCGGGTCAATCCCCATGCGCTCGAAGCGCTGGCGACGGCGGGCATTCCCACGCATGGGCTGAGCAGCAAATCGTGGGATCGCTTTGTGGGTGAAGACGCGCCGCCGCTGGACATCGTCGTCACCGTTTGCGACAGCGCCGCCAGCGAGCCGTGTCCGGTGCTGTTCGGTGATTTCGTGCGCACGCACTGGGGCCTGCCTGATCCGGCCGCAGCAACGGGCAGTCCCGTCGCCATCCATGCAGCGTTTCGCCAGGCGCACAGGCTGATCACCCGCCGGCTCATGGCCTTGCTGGATCTGCCGGTCGAGACGATGCGTGCGGAAGCGCTGAAGCGGGCGCTCGATGGGATTGGCGCGCTCACCGCGGCCGACGACGAGAGTGCCGCATGAGCGAGGCGACGACCACCATCGACGCCATGCCTTCGGCCCAGCCGGCACGTATCGGATGGTTCGAGCGCTATCTCACCTTGTGGGTTGCGCTTTGCATCGTGGCCGGCACCTTGTTCGGTCACGCGTGGCCGGGCACGTTCGAAGCGCTGGGACGCCAGGAAATCGCCAAGGTCAACCTGCCGGTGGCGGGGCTGATCTGGCTGATGATCATCCCCATGCTGCTGAAGATCGATTTCGGTGCCATGGCGGGCGTTCGGAAGCAATGGAAAGGCATCGGCGTCACGCTCTTCATCAACTGGGCGGTCAAGCCGTTTTCGATGGCCTTGCTGGGCTGGATTTTCATCCGCCACCTGTTTGCCGCGTGGCTGCCGGCCGCCCAGCTCGACTCGTATGTGGCTGGCCTGATCCTGCTCGCCGCGGCGCCGTGCACCGCCATGGTTTTCGTATGGAGCAACCTGTGCGGCGGCGAACCCAACTTCACGCTGAGCCAGGTCGCCGTGAACGACGCCATCATGGTGGTCGCGTTCGCGCCGATCGTCGGGCTGCTGCTGGGCATCTCGGCCATCACCGTGCCGTGGGATACGCTGATGCTCTCGGTCGTGCTGTATATCGTGGTGCCGGTGCTGATCAGCATCGTCCTGCGCCGCTTTGTCCTGGCGCATGGCGGCCAGGACGCACTCCAGCACCTGCTGGCACGGCTGGGGCCGATCTCGCTGGCCGCCTTGCTGCTGACCCTGGTGTTGCTGTTCGGCTTCCAGGGGCAACAGATCCTGGCCCAGCCTCTGATCATTGCGATGCTTGCCGTGCCGATCCTGATCCAGGTCTATTTCAATGCCGGGTTGGCCTATCTGCTCAATCGGAAGCTGCGTGTGCCGCACTGTGTGGCAGCGCCATCGGCGCTGATTGGCGCGAGCAACTTCTTCGAGCTTGCCGTGGCTACCGCGGTGGGTCTATTTGGCGTGCACTCGGGCGCCGCGTTGGCTACGGTGGTGGGCGTGTTGATCGAAGTGCCGGTGATGCTCTCGGTGGTGCGCATCGTCACCGCCAGCAAGCGCTGGTACGAAGCGCCGATTTAGCCTGGTGCACAACGGCCCCGCCATTCCTCTTACACTTGAAAGGTTCCTAGCCGAAGTTTTCGCCCCTTATGCAGACCAAACAAGCCATCACGGTCTTATCCGCGCTCGCCCAGGAGTCGCGATTGGCGGTGTATCGCCTGCTCGTCGAGCACGCACCCGATGGCCTGGCGGCAAGCGCGATCGCCGAACGGTTGGGGCTGGCCAACGCCACGCTCTCGTTCCATTTGAAGGAACTCGTGCATGCCGGGCTGATCACCAGCCGTCAGGACGGGCGATTCATCTATTACTCGCCGATGCTCGAGGTCATGAGCGAGCTGGTCGGTTATCTCACCGAGAACTGTTGCGCAGCGACGGGCCAGTCGTGCGCGCCATCTTCGCGGCATAAGGCGCGGAAGTAGTTCTCGCCCTTTAGCTGTGACGAAGAAACGCCCGCACTTCGACCGGTGCGCGGCAGGCGACGACAGCCTTGCGTCCCCACGCCAGCGCCGCATCCATGTCAGCGGCTTCCAATATCCAGAAGCCGCCGATGTGCTCCTTGGACTCGATGTACGGACCATCGGTAACGACTACTTTGCCGTCGGACTGCTTGCGCAGCGATCTGGCCTTGTTGGGGGACTCCAGGCCGCCGGCGAAGAACCTGGCACCAGCAGCCTTCATCGCTTCGTTGAGCTGGCCGATGTCGCGGATCATCGCGTCATCCTCCAGCGACGGGTCGTAGTTTTCAGGGTGGTGAATGGCGACCAGGTACTGCGGCATGTCGTGGTCCTCAATTCCGCCGGGGCGGACGGATTGCCTGCCCTCACTTTCATGACGAAGGGCGCGGTCCAACTTCGACAGGGCGCGCCCGGGCACTAGGTAAAAATACGTGGTCCGGTGAATCTTTCCTCCCACTTGGCGCAGAATGTGTCGAGGTTGCGGAGAGGCGGTCATGGTGAATCTGACGCACGCTTTGTTCGGCCTGCTCTTGGTCTCTGCTTCCGCACTGGGGCAGGAGACGCACGAGCATGGTGTCCCCGAAAAACTCGGTCGCGTTTCCTTTCCCATTTCGTGCGATCCCTCGGTGCAACAGCCGTTCAATCGGGCGGTCGCGTTGCTTCATTCGTTTGCGTACGCCCCGGCGGACCAGGCCTTCAGGCAGGTGGCCGAGCGCGATCCGCAGTGCGCGATGGCCTATTGGGGTCTGGCGATGGTGCATTTCCATCCGGTCTGGAGTCCGGCCCTGCCTCCCGATGCCTTTGCGCAGGCGCAGAAGGATGCACTCCAGGCGGTCCGGCTGGACGCAAAGACGGAGCGGGAGCGCGGCTTCATCCATGCCGTTGGCGTGCTCTTCCAGGCCGGGGACGGGCTCACCTCGGACGACCGCACCCGCGCCTACGAACAGGCGATGGCGCAGGTCGCGCGCGACAACGCCAAGGACATCGAATCCCAGGTCTTCTACGCGGTGGCGCTGCTTTCCAATGCAAGCCCGGCGGACCAGACGCATGCCAGGCAGAAACAGGCCATCGGCATTCTCGAGCCGCTGTTTCGCGCCCATCCCGATCATCCGGGCCTGGCCCACTACCTGATTCACGCCAGCGATAGCGTGGAATTTGCCCAGCAGGGATTGCCGGCAGCGCGGGCCTACGCGCAGATTGCTCCTTCAGCGCCGCATGCCTTGCACATGCCGTCGCATATCTTCACCCGGCTTGGCCTGTGGGATGACTCCATCCAATCCAACCTGGCCTCCAGGCAGTCCGCCCATGCGCAAGGCGACGCCATGGGCGAGCTGCATGCGATGGATTATCTGGTTTACGCGTATCTGCAGCAGGGGCGCGATGCCGAGGCGGCGCAGGTGATTGCCGAGGCGAGGGCGATGTCTTCCCTCGACATGACGAATTTCGCCATTGCCTATGCCTCCACCGTGATGCCGATCCGCGCCGCCGTGGAGCGTGGTCGCTGGAACGACGCCGCCAACATGGCGCCACCCGTGAAAGCGCCGCCCGCCGTCGTGGCGATAGCGGTGTGGTCCAGGGGCATCGGTCTTGCGCGTTCCGGTCATCCGGCCAAAGCGCGCGAACAGGCGGGCCGGCTGCGTCAGCTCGAGAAGCAACTACGCGATTCGAACGACGACTATTGGGCCATCCAGACGGCCATACTCGCTGACGAGGTGATGGCCTGGGCGAACCAGGCCGCGGGCCATCCCGCGGAGGCGGAGACGTTGCTGCGCGCCGCCGCCGAGAAGGAGGATGCCCTCGAGAAGCGGCCGGTCACGCCGGGCCCGGTCGTTCCGGCGCGCGAACAGTTGGGGGGGCTGTTGCTGCAGAACGGCAAGCGGCTGCCGGCGCGTGAAGCATTCGCGGCAGCCCTGGTTCAAGCGCCGGGCCGGCGAGGTGCGTTGCTCGGCGAGGCGCGCGCGGATCGAGCCGCCCCCTAGATTGCGCCCGCCGTGCCGCCTGGCAATTGAGACTATTCTCATAGATGAGGCAATTCTTGTCCGCCTAATCTGACGCTTCAGTCAACAGGGACGGGGCACGCTATGCATCGCTTACTAGGCCTGACCCGAGTCATCGCGCGCCCACTTGGGCCGTGGGGGCAGCGCCTTCGGCGGGTGGTGTTTTCGCTGTTCTTCCTGTGCGCCTTGCTGCCGTTCGCGGTAGGGGCCGCGCCGTCTCCTCATTCGGCCGTGTCCGCCAGACCGGACGCACAGGTGGCATTGACCACCGAGGAGCTGGCCTGGATCGCGCAGCATCCCGTGGTGGACGTCGGCATCTTTGCCGGCAACCATTTTCCGATCGAGGCATGGGTCGCGGGCAGGGCCGAAGGCATCGGCGTGGATTACGCCAAGCTGCTGGCAGGCCGCGTCGGGCTCAGGCTGCAGTTTCGTCCGTTCACGGACTGGGATGCGGTGACCTTCAGCGATTCGGGTAAGCCGATTCCTTTCGATCTGCTGGTCGGCCAGCCCTACAAGCGGAGCGATCGCCTGACGTATCTCGATCCCTATGTGGAAGCGAGCCTGGTGCTCGCCGCTCGCAAGGGCAATCTGAACATACGTACCGAGAGCGATGTGGTCCACGGCCGCATTGCGATGGAGCGCGTCGCCCGGGTCTACAACAAGATCATCAAGGATCGCTTTCCTCAGGCGACCCTGATCTTCACCGACGACGGCCGCGAAGCGCTGGACATGGTGGCCCAGGGCGTGGCGGATGCGTACATCGGTTCTTCGGCACGCACGCGCTGGTTGCTGACCGAGCGCGAACACGACGATGTGATCATCCTGGAGCGCCTTGCCGATATCCCGCCGCTGCAGGCCGCGCTGGCCATGCCCCGCGAGCAGGCGATGCTGGCGTCGATCCTGCGCAAGGCGGAGGCCACCGTTCCGGCGAGCCAGCTGGCCAGTCTTCGGCAGCAGTGGGGGCTGGATGAGGATTTCACCGCACCGCTTCCGCGCAGCGTCGGCATCTCCGACGACGACCGCCAATGGCTCGCAGGTCTCGGCACGCTGCGTGTCGGCTACGAAACCGATCGCTATCCCTATAGCTTCATCAATACCGACGGCGAACTCGACGGCCTGGCGGAAGATTACCTTTCGCTGATCAAGAAAGAGCTTGGACTGCGGCTCGAGCTGGTGCCCGCGCGCGACCTGGACGAATTGCAGCGTCGCGTGGCCGCCAACGAAGTGGATATGGTCGCCGCGGCCATGCCCGCCGATTACGACGCAGGGTCGATGGTGTTCAGCCGGCCCTACGAGCGCTTTCCCGAAGTCATCGTGGCGCCGCTTCACGGCGCGGCGATTGCCGGCGCGGAGGACCTTCGGGGCAAACGGGTGGCCGTGCGCGAGGAAGCGGGCCTGATTGCCGGCCTCAAACTGCTGCTGCCGCGCAGCGAACTGGTTCCCGTGGCCAGCAACGACGCGGGATTGCGCATGGTCGAAAAGGGTGAGGTGGCCGCCTATATCGGCACCTTGCCGGCCATCGACGCATTGATCCGCGATCGCTACGCAGCCACCTTGCGCGTGGTGGCGCCGGCGGGACTGGATCAGGACATCACCATTGGCGTCAGTCGCAACAAGGCGCGTCTTGCGGGTTTGATCGACCAGGTCATTGCGGGCGTCAAGGACAACCAGCGGCAGGCGATACGCAGCCGCTGGCTGCGCGCCGACTACAGCTACGGGGTGCCGTGGACCTGGGTGCTGACGGGATTGCTTGTGGTCGCCTCCATCGTGGGCATCATCGGCTTCGCCTACAAGCGCATGCGGGACGCCGAGGCGAGGGCGCGTGCGTCCGAGCAGCGCCTGGTCGACACCAACGAGAATCTGCCCGGCGTGGTGATTCGCCTGCATGTGGATGCCGCTGACCGCCGCACCTACGAGTATGTCAGTGGGCCCACCATGGCCATCTTCGGCGTGTCGCGCGAGGACATTCTTGCCGGCCGCGCGCGCCCGCTGGAAGCGGCCATCGACGAGGACCGCGATGCGCTGCAGGCCTCGGTGGATCGAGGCCTGCATGCGAAGCAATCGGGCGTGGTCGAGTTCCGGACCCGGGTGAACGGGACGATCCGCTGGATCCGCGCATTCGGCGGCGAGCCCAAGCCCAGCGGGCAGGGCGGTTATTTCTGGAGCGTCTACTGTGCCGATGTGACGGTGGAAAAAGAACAGGAGCGCGCACTGGTCGAAGCGAAGGCCACGGCTGAAGCGGCGGTGGCTGCCAAGGGCGCGTTCCTGGCCATGATGAGCCACGAGATCCGCACGCCGATGGCCGGCGTGCTGGGGTTGGTGGAATTGCTCTCGAAGACGCCGCTGAGCAACGAGCAGTCGCACATGGTCGGCATGGCGCAGGACTCGGCGGTGGCGTTGTTGCAGATCCTCGATGACATCCTTGATTTCTCGCGCATCGAAGCGGAGAAACTCGAGCTCGAGCCGGCGGCGTTCGACCTGCGCCTGCTGGCCGATAGTGCGGTGGGTACGTTCGCCGCCCGGGCGCAGGAAAAGCATCTGCATCTCTATCTGGTGCTGGACTGGCGACTCGCGGCGGAGTACCGGGGCGACGCCAATCGCATCCGGCAGATCGTCAACAACCTGATCAGCAACGCGCTCAAGTTCACCGCCTCCGGGCACGTCGCGCTGCGCATCGATCTGCTGGAGGAAGCCGAGGGCGGACAACGGCTGGGAATCAGCGTTGCCGATACGGGCATAGGCATCTCCGCCGACCAGCTCAGCCGCCTGTTTCAACCGTTCACCCAGGCGGAAACATCCACCACACGACGCTTCGGCGGCACCGGACTGGGCTTGAGCATCTGTCGACGCCTCGCCGGCATGATGGGCGGCGACGTTCGGCTGGAAAGCAAGGTCGGCGAGGGTACCCGCGCTACGGTCGAGCTGGTGCTGCCGGTACTGCAGGGTGCCAGCGCGATTCCCGGTTTCGAAGGCAAGCGCGCGCTGGTCTGCACGCGGGACGGCACGCTCGAGCGTGCGTTGTCCCATGCGCTGTCCGCGATGGGTTTCGGCGTGATCGAGACGGATCCCGAAGACGTCGCCGAATTCGGCAGCAACGACGCCGACCTGTATGTCGCGGATGCGCGCCTGATCGAGCAAGGCGTCACGGTGTCCGGGGTGGCGGTGATTCGCGTACTGTCCGATACCGATACGCGCGGCTTCTATCGCGAGGGCGACAACCTCATGTTGTGCGGCAGCCCGTTGCTGTGGCGGTCGGCGGTAGAGGCCTGCCGCGCGGCGTTGGGCCTGGACACGGCCGGCGACTCGTCCGGCATCGCTGCACCACGCGAAACGCGTTCCGCGCGAATCCTGGTGGCCGAAGACCATCCGATCAATCGCGCCGTGATCGAACGCCAGCTGGATCTGCTGGGTTACGCATGCACGATGGCGGAGGACGGCCAGCGCGCCTGGGAGGCGCTGGCCGCCTCGCATTACGATCTGCTGCTGACGGACTGCCACATGCCGGTGCTCGACGGCTACGCGCTGACCCAACGGATACGCGAGGCGGAAGCCACCACCGGCGCCCATCTTCCGATTGTTGCGCTCTCGGCAAGCGCGCTGCCCGAGCAAGTGGAAAAGTGTCGCCGCGCCGGCGTGGACGATTTCCTTGCCAAGCCCGCACGCCTTGAAGAGCTGAAGAAGAAGATCGAGACGATGGTCGGCAGTGTCGTCGACGTTGCCGAGGAGAAGGCCGTTGTCGCCAGCGACCCGCTGGCGCAGCTGACCGCCATGTTTGGCTCCGTGGAGCAGGTCGAAACGCTACTGCACGGACTGCTGGAGGCGGGACGGGCCGACCTGGAAAAGTTCGACCAGGCGGTGAAGGCGGGCGATACGGCCGCCCAGCGTGACGTGCTCCATCGCATCACCGGTTCGCTGCAGTTGCTGCGCGCGGGATTGCAGGAGCCGCCTTCCGATCTGAGCGTGCATGAGCGTCGCCAGGCCGTGTCCGACGAGCTTGCGCGAGTCGACGATCTGCTTCAGAAGCTCGTGGCGCAACGCCGTGAAAGACAGCAGCTTGGCTGAACCTGCGGCGGCCAGTGGAACGAGCAGCCCCGTTCCACCGCGGCGCATCAGTTGAAGAAGCCGTTCTGGTGCGCGTACGCGTACAGCTCCGGATCGTTGCGCAAACCCAGTTTGCCCATCGCGCTGATCTTCTGGTGACTGACGGTCTTCACGCTGCGGCCGCGTTGCGCGGCAATTTCGGAAATCGTGCGGCCCGAGACGAACAGGCGCAGCACTTCGGCTTCGCGCTCGGTCAGCATGGAAAGCGGACTCTTCATGACGTTCCCCTTGGGACTGCAGAGCACTCGCCGCACATTGGCGCTGACGTAATCCTGGCCCGAGGCGATGGTCTGCAGGGCGGAGGTCATTTCAGCCATGTGATCGGATTTGCTGACCAGGCCCGCGACGCCGCGGTCGTGGATGGCCCGCAACAATCCCGAGTTGGTGAGCATGGTGAGCACGAGAATGGAAAGTTCCGGCTTCAGATGCACGATCGCATCGAGCATGGACAGGCCATCTTCGTTGTGCACGCCGGGCATATTGAAATCGGTGATGAGCAGGTCGCACGAACCATGCTCCATGAAGGTAATGAGCTCATCGGAGGTCGATGCCTCGCCGACGACGGAGAAGCCGCTCATTCGTTCGATTTCGGTGCGGACGCTGCTGCGTACGATGGGATGGTCATCAGCCAGAAAGACGCTGATAGGCATGGCACAACTCGGAATAGCGAAGGGATGCCGCAAGCATAGCCACCCCGCGATGCGTTTAGCCGTCCGCTCAGGTCAATTCAGATAACTCTCACGTTTTAATCCGCGCATGCAATGAAGCTTCTTCGCGCACGTTCGCTCCGCCCGTGGATGAGCGAATGGCGTGCCCATCGATCGCCCGCGAGACGCGCGCTCACGTGGTCATCGTTGCTGTCAATTGAGATAACTCTGATGGATGGCGTTCTAAACACTGCGTAAGCTCGCTCGATCGGCCGCTGTCCTTTTCGGGGAACCCCATGATTCGTCGTTGCACACTGTGGCTGGCATCCGCGCTGACGCAACGACGAAGACGAACGGAACGGCCAGGGGGAAAGCAGGCGACGATCGCTTTCCTGCTCATCGCTCTCGTCTGGACTGCGTCGGTGTCGGCCACCGACGATCCGCAAGTGAAGCTCACGTCGCAGGAGTCGGAATGGATCGCCGCACACCCGGTGGTCGAGGTGGGCATTTTCGCGGGCAACCACTATCCGCTTGAAGCCTGGGTGGCGGGTGCGCCCGAAGGCATCGGCGTCGATTACGCCAAACTGCTGGCCAGCCGTGTGGGTTTGCGCGTGCAGTTTCGTCCCTTTACCGATTGGGAGGCCGTGTCGCAGGGCGATACGCCCGCTTCGCTCGACCTGCTGGTGGGTCAATCCAACGGGTTCAGCAATCACTTCGATTACTTGAATCCCTATGTGCAGACCCAGTTCGTGCTGGTGGCCCGTCGAGGCGATCTGAAGATTCGTTCGCAAGCGGATCTTACCCACGCCCGGATCGCCGTTGAGCGCGTTTCCGTCGGGTATACCCGTATCGTAAAGAGCCATTTCCCCGAAGCCACGCTAGTTTTTTCCGACGCTGGTGAGCAGGCGCTGGATATGGTTGCGCAAGGCTTCGCTGATGCCTACATCGGTGTTTCCGCACGTACACGTTGGTTGCTCAGCGAGCGCGAGCACGACGACCTGAGCACGCTGGCGACGCTGCCCGACCTGGGTCCGGTGCAGCCGTCGCTGGCCATTCCCGGCGACCGGCCGTTGTTGGTCACGCTGCTGCGCAAGGCGGCCGATTCGGTCAGCGACGATGAGATGAGCAACCTGCGTTCGCGCTGGGGCTATGACGCCGATCTCAATACGCCGATTCCGCTGGGCCACGGCCTGAGCGACGAAGACCGCCAGTGGCTGAGCGGGCTGGGCACCATCCGCGTCGGCTACGAAACGGATCGTTACCCCTACAGCTTCATGGACCGGAACGGGGCGCTCAACGGTCTTGCCGGGGACTATCTGGCGGTGATCCAGAAGAAGCTGGATCTTCGGGTGGAACTGGTGCCGGCACGCGATCTGGACGAATTGCAACGCCGGGTAGCTGCCAACGAAGTGGATCTGGTGGCAGCAGCCATGCCTGCCGACTTCGACGCCGCCACCATGACGTTCACCCGTCCGTACGAACGTTTTCCCGAGGTGATCGTCACCCGTGTGAAAGGCCCGGCCATCGCCGGCCCCGAAGATCTGCGCGGCAAGAAGGTTTCGGTGCGCGAAGAGGCCGGCCTGATGGCGGGGCTGAAGCTGCTGCTTCCGCACAGCACGCTGGTGCCGGTGGTCAGCAACGAAGCCGGCCTCAACATGCTGGAGAAGGGCGAGGTGGCGGCTTACATCGGCACGCTGCCTGCCATCGATGCACTGATTCGCGATCGCTATGCCGCCAGCTTGCGGGTGGTGGCGCCCGCCGGCCTGGACCAGGACATTTCCTTCGGCGTCAGCCGCAGCAAGCTGCCGTTGGCGCGATTGATCGACCAGACGCTCGCGGGCATGAAGGCCAGCGAACGCCAGGCCATGCGCGGGCGTTGGCTGCGTGCCGACTACAGCTACGGAGCACCCTGGCGCTGGGTGTTGATCGGCCTGCTGATCAGCGCCTCCATCGTGGCGATCATCGGTGTTGCCTATAAGCGCATGCGGGATGCGGAAGCGCGCGCACGCGCCTCCGAGCAGCGGCTGGTCGACACCAACGAAAACCTGCCGGGCGTGGTGATACGCCTGCTGATCGATGCGCAGAACCGGCGAACCTACGAGTATGTCAGCGGGCCGACCATGGCCATGTTCGGGATGTCGCGCGAAGACATCCTGGCCGGTCACTCCCGGCCATTCGATGCGGCGATCGACGAAGACCGCGAGATCGTACGCGGCGCGGCCGAGCGCTACCTGCAGCTGAAGCATGCGGAGGTGATGGAATTTCGCACCTGCGTGCGCGGCGAGATCCGCTGGATCCGCGCGGTGGGTGGCGAACCCAAGCCGACCGGGCAGGGCAGTCATTTCTGGAGCCTCTATTGCGCCGACGTCACCGTCGAAAAGGAGCAGGAGCGCACGCTGAAGGAAGCGAAGGCGACGGCGGAAGCGGCCGTGGCCGCGAAGGGTGCGTTCCTGGCGATGATGAGTCACGAGATCCGCACGCCGATGGCCGGCGTGCTGGGGCTGGTCGAGCTGCTGTCGAAAACGCCGTTGAATACCGAGCAGTCGAACATGCTCGGGATGGTGCAGGATTCGTCCGTGGCGCTGCTGCAGATCCTCGACGACATCCTCGATTTCTCGCGCATCGAAGCCGAGCGGCTGGAACTGGAGCCCGATGCGTTCGACCTGCGCCTGCTGACGGACAGCGCGGTGGGCACGTTTGCCGCACGCGCGCGGCAGAAGGACCTCAAGCTTTACCTCGTGCAGGATTGGCGACTGGCCTGCCAGTATCGTGGCGACGCCAATCGCATCCGGCAGATCGTCAACAATTTGCTCAGCAATGCGCTCAAGTTCACTCCCCAGGGCCACGTGGTGCTGCGCGTGGAGTTGCTGGGCGAGAGCCTGGATGGCCAGCAGTTGCGCTTCAGCGTGACCGATACAGGCATGGGTATTTCCGCCGACCAGTTGAATCGCCTGTTCCAACCCTTCATGCAGGCGGAAACCTCGACGGCACGGCGCTTTGGCGGCACCGGCCTGGGCCTCGCCATCTGCCGCCGCCTGGCCCAGTTGATGGGTGGCGACGTCAAGCTGACCAGCGAACCGGGCCAGGGCACCTGCGCGTCGTTCGACGTC
Organism: Dyella kyungheensis; assembly: GCF_049913195.1. Classification (GTDB taxonomy): domain Bacteria; phylum Pseudomonadota; class Gammaproteobacteria; order Xanthomonadales; family Rhodanobacteraceae; genus Dyella; species Dyella kyungheensis. The sequence continues at coordinate 2,338,139 of NZ_CP183983.1, forward strand.
ACCCTGCCGGTGCTGCAGGCTGGCGGCGTGGTCGTCGGACTCGATCAGAAGCGCGCACTGATCTGCACCCGCGATCCCATGCTGGAGCGGGAGCTGGCCAATGCCTTCTCGGCCATGGGTTGCAGCGTGATGGAGATCGACGCCGACGACGTCACCGAATTCATCGCCGACGATGCGGATATCTACGTCGCCGACGCGGCATTGATCGAGCAGGGCGTCAGCGTGCTGGGCGTTCCCACCATCCACGTGCTTGCCGACACCGACCCGCGCGGCTTCTACGAAGAGTCGGGCCGCATGATGCTGTGCGGCAGTCCCTTGCTCTGGCGCTCGACCGTGGACGCGTGCCGCATCACCCTGGGGCTAAGCGCCCGCGTCAGCCAGCAGGCGTTCAACACGGCGCCGGGGGCACGGGCGATTCACGTGCTGGTGGCCGAGGACCATCCGATCAACCGCGCCGTGATCGAACGGCAGCTCGATCTCCTGGGCTACGTCCACACCGTGGTGGAAGACGGGCAGCAAGCCTGGGACGCGCTGGCCAGTTCGCGCTTCGACCTGCTGATCACCGATTGCCACATGCCGGTGCTGGATGGCTACGCGCTGGCCCAGCGCATCCGCCGGCAGGAGGAAGAGACGGGCGCGCATCTGCCGATCATTGCGTTGTCGGCCAGCGCCTTGCCTGAAGAGGTGGACAAATGCCACCGCACGGGCATGGACGACTTCCTCGCCAAGCCGGTACAACTGGAAGAGTTGCAGAAGAAGATCGCCTCGTTCGCCAACGACATCGCCCGCGAGCAGAAAGCCAGCGAAACGGCGCGCAGCGACCAGCTCACCTATCTCAGCGATGTCTTCGGCTCGGCAGGTCAACTGAAGATCCTGCTGGAGGGATTGCTGGAGGAAGGCGATGCGGACGTCGCCAGGCTCGACGCCGCTATCGTGAGCGGCGACGAGGAACAACAGCGCAATCTCCTGCATCGGCTGATTGGTGCCCTGCGCCTGATCGATCCCAGCGTGCTGGAGGGATCGGGCGGTGACAGCATGTCCGCCCGTCGCGATGCGGTGGTCGAACAGCTGGCGCAGATTCGCGCGATGGTGGAGGAACTGCGCGAGAGCGCGTAAATACGCACACGTCGTGGATCGCGGTTTTTCAGAGGCTTCCGATTTTCATGCGGATGCGCACCTGCGATCATGGCGGGGTGTCATCGGACGGACACGGAAAACACGGATGTATCGCCGCCCCGATTTGTCGGGGCGGTTTTTTTTGCCCGCAGCAAATTGCGTACGGGCGCCACGCTGCGTCCGACGATTTTGCCAAGCAAAAATGCACGCTCGGTTCACGCAGGCCGGCCATTAATACCCGCCACACATCGTAGTCGCTGCATGGCGAGGTAGCTCATGAAGATCGGTATGGTCGGATGGTTGATGCTCGTGCTCGCCGGTCCCGCGGTGGCCTGGCAGAACCCGCCGCCGGCGCCACCGCCGCATCAGGCGGCATCGCAGATCCACAGCTCGGCCGATGCCCAGCTGCAGGCGTCCGTGCGCAAGGCCATCGCCAACGACGCTTCGCTGTCCGACGCCGGCCACCAGGTGGCGGTGATCGTCTCCGATGGCGCCGTGGTGCTGCGCGGGCCGGTGAAGGACGATACCGAAAAGACGCGCATCGATACGCTGGTGCGACAGGTCGGTGGCGTGAAGGAAGTGACCAACGAACTGGACGTGCGGCCGCCCACGTGACCCATGGCCGCGAAGGTCCGTCGCGATGACGGGACCTGCACGCCACTGAAGGCAGCATCTCCGGTCGGGTTCCGCTCATGAAGGATGCGCGCCATGCCGTCACTCGACCCTGTCCTGCTGGACAGAATGCAGCGCTATTGGAATGCGGCGAACTACCTTACCGTCGGGCAGATCTACCTGCGCGACAATCCGCTCCTGCACGAGCCGCTGACGCTCGATCACGTCAAGCAGCGCCTGCTGGGGCACTGGGGTACCACCTCGGGGCTCAACTTCATCTACGTGCATCTGAACCGGATCATCCGGCAGCACGCGTTGAACATGATCTACGTGATCGGCCCCGGTCACGGCGGCCCCGGCCTGGTGGCGAACAGCTACCTGGAAGGTTCGTACACCGAAATCTATCCACACGTGGGGCGCGACCTGGCAGGCCTGCGCGAGCTCTTCCGGCAGTTCTCATGGCCGTACGGCATACCCAGCCACGTGGCGCCGGAAACGCCGGGCTCGATCCATGAAGGCGGCGAGCTGGGCTATTCGCTGTCGCACGCGTACGGCGCGGCATTCGACAACCCGGAGCTGATCGTCAGCTGCATCATCGGCGATGGCGAAGCGGAAACCGGGCCGCTCGCCACCAGCTGGCATTCCAACAAGTTCCTGAATCCGGCGCGCGACGGTGCGGTGCTGCCGATTCTCCATCTCAATGGCTACAAGATCGCCAACCCCACCGTGCTTGCCCGCATCGGCGATCGCGAGCTGAAGTATCTGTTGCAGGGCTACGGGCACGATCCGCTGTTCGTCGAAGGCAGCGATCCGGGCCAGATGCACGAGGCGTTCGCCGCCGCGCTGGATCTGTGCGTTTCGCGCATCAAGCGCATCCAGGGCCGCGCACGCCGCGCCGGCGCGGGAGCGGCGAAACGGCCACGCTGGCCGATGATCGTGTTGCGTTCGCCCAAGGGATGGACCGGCCCCGCCTTTGTCGACGGCCTGCCGGTGGAAGGCACCTGGCGCGCGCACCAGGTGCCGTTGTCGGACATGAGCAAGCCGGGGCACCTGGCGATACTCGAGCAATGGATGCGCAGCTATCGCCCGAACGAATTGTTCGATCGCAATGGCACCTTGATCGAGGAGCTCGCGCAACTGCCGCCCTCCGGCCAGCAACGCATGAGCGCCAATCCCCATGCCAACGGCGGCAGCTTGCTGAAGCCGCTGCGCATGCCGGACTTTCGCACGCACGCTCTCGAACTCGAACGGCCGGGCGCGCTCAAGGCCGAGGCCACGCGCAACCTCGGGCGCTGGTTGCGCGAGGTGATGGCACTCAACCGCGACGAGGTCAATTTCCGCCTGTTCGGCCCGGACGAAACCGCCTCCAACCGGCTGGAAGCGGTGTACGAGGCGTCACCGAAAACATGGATGGCCGAAACGATCGATACCGACATGAACCTCGCGCCCGACGGCCGCGTGATGGAAATGCTCAGCGAGCACCAGTGCCAGGGTTGGCTGGAAGGTTATCTGCTGACCGGCAGGCATGGCTTGTTCAATTGCTACGAAGCCTTCATCCATATCGTCGACTCGATGTTCAACCAGCACGCCAAGTGGTTGAAGGTGACCCGCACCATGTCGTGGCGGCCGCCGATCGCCTCGCTCAACTATCTGCTCAGCTCGCATGTGTGGCATCAGGACCACAACGGTTTTTCGCACCAGGATCCGGGCTTCATCGATCACGTGGCGAACAAGAAGGCCGAGATCGTGCGGATCTATCTGCCGCCCGACGCCAACTGCCTGTTGTCGGTGGCGGACCATTGCCTGCGCAGCCGCCAGTACGTCAACCTGATCATCTCCGGCAAGCAGCCCGACTGGCAGTGGCTGGACATCGAACAGGCGATCGCGCATTGCACGGCGGGCGCCGGCATCTGGCACTGGGCCGGCAGCGGCGACGACGACCCGGAGGTGGTGATGGCCTGCGCCGGCGATGCACCGACGGTGGAATCGCTGGCCGCGGTGACGTTGCTGCGGCAATACGTGCCCGACTTGCGTGTCCGCGTGGTCAACGTGGTGGACCTGCTCACCCTGCAGACCTCCGACGAACATCCGCACGGCATGGATCATGACGAATTCGATCGCCTGTTCACGCGCGACCGTCCGGTGATCTTCGCGTTCCATGGCTATCCCGGCATCATCCACAAGCTCACCTACCGTCGCCACAACCACGACAACATCCATGTGCGCGGCTACAAGGAAGAGGGCACCACCACCACGCCGTTCGACATGATGGTGTTGAACAACCTCGACCGCTTCCAGCTGGCGCTGGACGTGATTCGCCGCGTACCGAGGCTCGCACCGTTGCGCGCCGAGGCCGAGCAGCGTTACTGGAGCGATATCGAGCGGCACCGCCTGTACGTGAGCGAGCATGGCATCGACCTGCCGGATGTGCGCGACTGGCAATGGCAACCCGCATGAGCGTGTTGAGCCTGAATGTCGGCTCCTCCTCGCTCAAGTTCGGCATCTATCGCGTGGACGCTGGTGAGGCGCACCCCATCGCCGAAGGCGAGATCGATGTGCGCGGCGAACACAGGCAGCTGCGTTACCGGCAGGATGGCAAAGCTGTTACCCAGGCGTTGACCGGGGAGAGCGACGCCTCCGCACTGGACGCCTTGCAACAGCTCGCCGCCAATGCGCCCATCGCTGCGGTCGCCCACCGCATCGTGCACGGCGGCCCGTGGCTGCGCGAGCATTGCCTGATCGACGAAGCAGTGACGAAGAAGATCGAAGCAGCCGCCAGCTTCGCGCCGCTGCATGTCCCCGCAGCGCTCGCATGGCTCAGGCATGCAACGAAGGCGTTGCCGCGGGCGCGCCAGATAGCCTGTTTCGACACGGCGTTCCATCGCGATCTGCCCGATACGGCGCGAGTGCTTCCGCTGCCGCACGAGCTGCTGGCCAAAGGTGTGCAGCGCTACGGGTTTCACGGACTGTCGTGCGAATCGATCCTGGCGCAGATGGAGAACGTGCCGGCGCGGCTGATCATTGCGCACCTGGGCAGCGGCGCGAGCCTCACCGCCGTGCGCGACGGCCGGTCGATCGATACCAGCATGGGCATGACGCCCACCGGCGGCATCATCATGGGAACGCGACCGGGCGATCTCGACCCCGGAGTACTGCTGTTCCTGTTGCGCGAAGGACACACGGATACCCGGGAGTTGGAGGACCTGCTAGAGCACCGCTCAGGGCTGCGCGGCATTTCGGGCTTGAGCGCCGACGTGCGTGAGTTGTCGGAGGCGAAAGGCCATCCGCTGGCCGCACTCGCGCTGGAGCAGTTCGCCTTGTCGGTCGCCCGGCAGGCCGCAGGGATGGCCGTGGTGTTGGGCGGCATCGATCTGCTGGTATGTACCGGCGGCATCGGGGAGCACGACGCCGCTACCCGCGAACGCATCAGTGCGCATCTCGCCCCCTGTTTCCCCACGCTCCCGCTGCGTGTGTTGCCTTCGCGGGAAAACCGCATCATGGCCATCCACGCGGCACGACTGGCGCATTGACGCTTCCTTGCAGGTCGTGGTGCCACGCTGGGCTTTTCCAGACAGTGTGAGCGGCAGCCATGAACACGCGATTCGATGCCATCGTGGTGGGGGCGGGGCAGGCGGGTCCTTCGTTGGCGCAGCGCCTGGGTGCGTCCGGCCGCAAGGTCGCCTTGATCGAGCGCAAGTTGATGGGCGGCACCTGCGTCAACACCGGCTGCATTCCCACCAAGGCCATGGTGGCGAGCGCATACGTGGCACATACCGGCCGCCGCGCCGCCGAATATGGCGTGGGGACCGGCGATATCACGGTGGCCATGGAGCGCGTCTGGGAGCGCACGCGGGGCATTTCCGATCGCTCGCGCAGCAACGTGGAAAACTGGGTGGCCGGCATGGCCAATGTCACGCTCATCCGGGGGCATGCCCAATTCGAATCGCCGCGGACCCTGCGCGTGGGCGACCAGTTGCTCGAAGCGGATCAGTTCTTCCTCAACGTGGGCGGCCGCGCCGTGGAGCCGGACTTTCCCGGTGTCAAGACCGTGCCCTACCTCACCAATGTCGGCGTGATGGACCTGAAGGAGCTGCCACGCCACCTGGTGATCGTGGGCGGCAGTTACATCGGCCTGGAGTTCGGACAGATGTTCCGCCGCTTCGGTTCGAAGGTGACCATCGTGGAGCGCAGCGAGCGTCTGTTGCCCCGGGAGGATCCGGAAGTATCCGCCGCCGTGCTGGACATCCTCCAGCGCGAGGGCATCGAACTGCATCTGGGCGCCGAATGTATCGAGCTGCAGGGTTCGGCCGGCGCCATCTGCGTCATCGCCGAATGCGCGGAGCCGCGCATGGCCGTGCACGGTACCGATCTTCTGTTGGCCGTGGGGCGTCGACCGAACACGGACGACCTCGGCCTCGATCGAGCCGGCGTGGAACGGGACGACCACGGTTACATCGTGGTGGACGATCAATGCCGCACCAACGTCGACGGCATCTGGGCCATGGGCGACTGCAACGGGCGGGGCGCGTTCACGCACACCTCCTACAACGATTATGAAATCGTCGCGGCCAACGTGCTGGACAACGAATTGCGCCGCATCACCGACCGCATTCCCGCCTATGCGCTCTATATCGATCCGCCGCTCGGGCGCATCGGGCTCACCGAAACCGAGGCACTGCAGCGCGGCTACGACGTGCAGGTCGGCGTGCGCCCGATGACGCGCGTGGGGCGCGCCGTCGAGCGAGGCGAGACGCTGGGGTTCATGAAGGTGATCGTGGATGCACAGAGCGAACGCCTGCTGGGCGCGGCCATTCTTGGCGCCAGCGGTGACGAGGCGATCCATTGCCTGCTCGACACGATGTATGCGGATGCGCCGTATCGCACCGTGACGCATGCGGTGCATATCCATCCCACCGTCGCCGAACTGCTGCCGACAACGTTGCAGGATCTGCATCCCGCCAATGCGAAGGAAGCGCCCGCCCCGTAGAGCGGGCGCCGTCGATCAAGCCTGTTCGCTGGCCGGCTTGCCAAAGCTGGGCGGACGATCCTCCAGTTCCTTGCCGAACGCCGGGTTGGGCTTGTCGCTCATCTGGAACAGCAACGTGCCGCCGGCGGTCAGCTCGGCGTGGCTGATCCAGCTCTTCGTCCACGGCTGGCCGTTCCAGCTGACCGACTGGATATACGGACGGCCCTTGCCGTTGCCCTGCGTCTGCACCACCAGGCGCTTGCCGCCGGCCAGCTGGACTTCGGCGCGATCCAGCAGCGGGCTGCCGAACACGTAGTTGGTGCTCACCGGATCCACCGCGTACAGGCCCAGCGCGCTCATCACGTACCAGGCGCTCATCTGGCCGCAATCCTCGTTGCCGGGCAGGCCGTCGGGTTCGGGCAGGTACATGGTTTCCAGCAGCATGCGCACGCGCGCCTGCGTCTTGTGATGCGCGCCGGTGTAGGCGTAGAGATAGGGCATGTGATGGCCCGGCTCGTTGCCGAACGCAAACTGGCCGACCATGCCGGCGATATCCGGCGGCGCATCGGCCGGCAGTTCGGAATCGGTGGTGAAGAGCTGATCCAACTTCTGCTCGAACGTGTCGCTGCCGCCGAACAACGTCATGTACGTATACACGTCATGCTGGTTGAGGAAGGTCGCCTGCCAGGCATTGGACTCGGTGAAGTCGCGCCACTTCTTGGAATGGCCGATGGCACGCGGATCGAACGGCTCCAACCATGAGCCGTCGCTGGCACGCGGGCGCGCGAAGTTCACGTTCTTGTCGAACACGTTGCGGTAGTTCTGCGAACGAGCCTTCAGCGCGGCGGCATCGTCGTCCTGGCCGAGGTTCTCGGCGTAGTGCGCCATCACCCAGTCGTCATAGGCGTATTCGAGCGTCTTGCTGACCGCTTCGCTTTCGACATCGCTGGGGATGTAACCGCGCTTGCGGTATTCGGGCAGGCCGAAGTAATCGTCTTCCATCGCGCGCCGGCGGAACACCGGCCACGCTGCCGCATAGTCGATGCCGGTGAAGCCCTTGGCCTGGGCTTCGGCAATCACCACGGCGGAGTGGTAGCCGATCATGCACACCGTTTCGATGCCCTGCAGCGGCCATACCGGCGGGCCGGCCGGACTCTCCTGCGCCATGCGCACGAGGCCGTTGACCAGGTCCGGCACGCGCTCACTCTGGTACAGCGTGAACAGCGGGTGCTCGGCGCGATAGGTATCCCACAGCGAGTACGTGCTGTAGTTGTGCTGTCCCTGCGGCAGCTGGTGCAGCTTCATGTCCATGCCGCGATAGCGGCCGTCCACGTCGCTGAACAGGGTGGGGGCGAGCATGGTGTGATAGAGCGCGCTGTAGAAAGTGCGCTTGATGTCGTCCGACGACGATTCGATGCGGATGCGGCTGAGTTCGCTTTCCCAGGCCGCTTCGGCCGCGGCCTGCACGCCGTCGAAATCCCATGCGGGAATTTCGGTGGTGAGATTGCGCAGCGCGCCTTCCACGTCCACGCCGGAGATGCCCACCTTCACCAGCAGCGGCGCATCGTTGAGCCTGTCGTAGTGGAGCGCGGCCTTGAGGTTGATGCCTTTGGCCTGGGTCTCGCCGTCGGCGAGCGGGGCGTCGTCCGAGTACAGCGTGGCGCGCTTGAACGGACGCGACACCTTGAGGGCGAAGTAGATATGGCGTCCGTCGGCCCACTGGTGCACGCGACGGCCACCGACCAGCGTGTCGTTGCCGACCAGCTGCAGTTGCGCATCGGTGACCTTGGCGGGCTTCTTCGGATCGTCATGGAAGCCGTGCGCGAAATCGACCAGCAGGTGGGCTTCGCCCGATTGCTGGAAGGTGTAGCGATGGATGCCGGCGCGTTCGGTCGCGGTGAGCTCGGCGAGCACGTGGCTGTCGGTGAGCTGCACGCGGTAATAGCCCGGCCGTGCCTGCTCGCCGGTGTAATGCGAGCGATAGCCCTTGACGCCGGTCTTGTAGCCCTTCGGCTCGGCGCCCTTGCCGGGACGCACGCCGTCGTAGCGCGAGTGATAGTTCACGCCGTCGTAGTCGCGATCGCCCGGTTGCAGCAACACCGGTCCCATGGCGGGAACGACCAGCACGTCCAGCATGTCGGCGGCGCCGGTGCCGGACAGGTGCGTGTGCGAGAAACCCATGATCGAGCCATCGCCCTGGTGGTAGCCGGAGCTGCCGTCCCATTGCGAGTCGTTGGTGTCCGGGCCCAGCTGCATCATGCCGAAGGGCATGCTGGGACCGGGATAGGTATGGCCGTGGCCGCCGGTGCCGACGAAGACATCGACATGGCGCGATACGGCGTCCGCGAGCGCGGTCTTCTTCACGGGCCGGGCAAACGCCGGAAGCGCATGGGCACCGCTGCCTAGAACACTGAGTGCGGCCATGCCTTGCAGGAAGCGGCGGCGCGTAACCATGTCTGACTCCTTCGAAAACGAGACGTGGCCGCCGATGGTGGCCATCACGATGGGGAAAAGGTGCTACGCCTTGCGCAGCACGTCCGGATGACGATCGGCCAGCTCGACGATGAGTTCACCGAACAAGGTGTTGGCCCAGGCGAACCAGGCGCGCGTGTACTTGGCCGGATCGTCCTGGTCGAATGCTTCGTGCATGAAACCGGTGCCGGCATGCGTGCTCTTGAGCCATGCCAGGCACTGCGCGATCTCGCTGGCGTTGCCGGTGGTGAAGGCGCGCATCATGATCGACATCGGCCAGATCATGCGCAGGCCCTCGTGCGGTCCGCCGATGCCTTCGCCCGCGCTGCCCTTGAAGAAATACGGATTGCGCACGCTCCACACCTGTGCGCGCGTGCGCTGGTAACGGGCATCGTCCTGCGTGCAGGCACCCAGGTAAGGCAGGGCGAGCAGGCTGGGGACGTTGGCGTCGTCCATGAACAGCTGATTGCCGTAGCCATCCACTTCATAGGCCCAATAGTCGCCGGCATCGCCATGGATCACGCCATGCGCATGGACCGCGCGCTGGATCTCATCGGCCAACGCCACGCAATCGCTTGCCGTGGCTTCGTCATGCCGAATGGCGCGCAGCATCTCCGCCAACTGGCGCAGGCTGGTCACTGCAAACAGGTTGCCCGGGATATTGAACGGATAGACCGTGGCATCGTCCGACGGCCGGAACATCGCGTGGATCATGCCCACCGGCTTGGTCGGATTGCCGTAACCGAGCAGGAACTGCGATTCGGTGGGCCGGGGCGAGGTGCGCTGGAACTGATAGGGGCCCGGGCCATCCTTGCGCTGCTGTTCGCGGAAGGTCTTGAGCACGATGCGCATCGCTTCGTGCCAGTCGTCATCGAATGCCGTGGTGTCGCCGGTCGCCTTCCAATAGCCGTGCGCGAGGCGGATCGGATAGCACAGCGAATCGATCTCCCATTTCCGCTCGGCCACGCCGGGCTTCATATCAGTAATGTCGTGCTGGGCCCAGTCCAGGTTGGACTTGGCCGTAGGATCGGGCATGAAGGCGTTCGCGTAGGGATCGATGCGGATGCACCGCGCATGGCGATGGATCAGGCCGCGAAACAGCTGCTGCAGCGCCTTGTCCTGTTTGGCCAGCCGCACGTACGGCCAGACCTGCGCGGACGAATCGCGCATCCACATCGCATCGATGTCGCCGGTGACGATGAACGTGTCGGGCTTGCCGCCCAGGGTGCCGACGTTGACCGTGGTATCCAGCGTGTTCGGGAAGCAGTTCTCGAACATCCAGGCCAGTTCGGGATCAGCGATCCGCGCCTTGGTCTGCGCCAGCAGTTTCTCCACGGCGGCGCTGGTGAATTTGCGCTTGCCGACGGGTGGCCGCTGGCTGATGAAGGTCTTGCCAGGAGCGGCGATGACGCCATCGGAAAGCAAGGCGGCCGCCGGGGCCAATGCCATCCATTTGAGCAGGTTGCGGCGGGTGGTGATCACTTGGCGGTCTCCGCTTGTACCGTGTCGACCAGCGAGGTCAGCTTCAACGCGGCCTTGAGGCTTGCCAGGTCGGCCGTGCTGTCGACCGCAATATCGATGTGTTCGCCGGGCAGCAGGTCGAACGCGTTGCCGGACAGGTTGGCGTCGAGCTTGCCGAAGTCGATCCACACACCACGCGCGAGCTGCTTGCTGCTGATGCGCAGTGTCTTGCCCTCATCGCGCCACTCGGCATGCAGCCCGGGTTGACGGGGCAGCGCCAGGGTCTTGGCGACGCCGAAGTAGAGCAGGTGATGCGCGACGACACGGCCGTCCTCGATCACGTCGAACGAAGCCACGGTATTGGCGGCACGGCCACCATGCAGCAGCGCGGCATCCGTGTACTCGCCGAGCTTGGTGCTGGCCAGCGCTGTCGCATCGACCGTCTGGCTGGTCTCGTTCAGCGACTTGCCGGCCATGTCCATGATGTGCGTTCGAACGGTGGCCTTGAACGGCGTGGTGCGGTCGGAGACGAGATAGAGGCTGGTGCGTCCGTCACGGCGGATCGGCACGATATCCACCGGCGCATAGAAGCGCTTGGCGTGGTACTGCAAGGCCTTCCAGCGGCCGAAGTAGTCGAGGCTGGACCACGACGGCCCCGGCCACACATCGTTGAGCTGCCAATACAGCGAGCCCATGCTTTGCGGCCGCGCGCTGCGCAGATGCTCGGCGGCCAGTTCGATGCCTTCGGCCTGCATCAGCTGGCTGAGATACACGAACGAAGCGAAATCCTTCGGCTCGCCATAATTCGCACGGATGTAGAGCAGCAGGCGATCGTTGCCGTTGCCATTGGCGAACTTCTGGTGCGCGCGCATCACCGGCGAGTTCGGCGTCATGTCGCTGGGCGCGGCGAAGCGTTCGATGGTCGACATCACCGGGAACGACTGCAGGCCGTATTCGGACTGGAAGCGCGGCGTCACGTCCAGGTAGTGATCGATCGGCTCGGAGCCCGACCACACCTTCCAGTAGTGATAGTCGCCGTCGTTGAGCACGTTGGCTTCGCCGTCGAAATCCGTGCTGGGCGAACTGGCCCAGTAGGGCACGTCGGAATCGTTCTCCTTCACCACCTTGCGCAGCGTGTTGTTGAACAACTCGCGCATGCCGGTCTCGATGCGCTGGCGTTCGTCGGCGGCGATCGACTTCTGGAAGTCGATGCGATCCGGCCAGGATTCCCAGCCGGTCTGCACTTCGTTGTTGCCGCACCACAGCACGATGCTCGGATGGTTGCGCAAGCGGCGCACCTGCTCCTCGGCCTCGACGCGCGAATTGCCGAGGAAAGCCGAGTCGTACGGCGTGATCGCGCCGCCGAACATGAAGTCCTGCCAGATCATGATGCCCAGCTGGTCGGCCAGGTCGTAGAACGCATCGCTCTGGTAATAACCGCCGCCCCACATGCGCAGCATGTTCATGTTGGCGTCGCGGGTGGAGGTGAGCAGTTGCTTCAGCTGTTCGGGCGTGGTGCGCTCGGGAAAGCTGTCGGTGGGAATGAGATCCGCGCCCTTGGCGAAGATCGGCACGCCGTTCACCACGAAGGCAAAGCTGCGACCCCAGGCATCCTTGTCGCGGTTCAATTGAACGCTGCGCAGGCCGGTGTTGCGGTCGGCGCTGACGAGTAGATCGTTGCCGCGCTTCACCTCGACGTGGAAGCGGTAAAGATTTTGCTGGCCGTAGCCTACCGGCCACCAACGCTGCGGATGGTCGATCAGCAACGGCAGCTGCAGGGTGTTGTTGCCCGCGGTGAGCGAGACATCTTTCGCCATCTGGCCGTTGCTGCCATCGGGACCTGTCCACGTCAGCGTGACCTGCGCGGCACCGGCCTTGCCTGCCTGCAGCGACACTTCGGCGGCCAGTTCGGCGCGATCGGCATCCACGTGCGGCTGGGCGATGTGGAAATCGTCCAGTCGCGCGTCGGTCCAGCTTTCCAGCCGCACCGGCTGCCAGATGCCGATGGTGACGAAGCGCGGACCCCAGTCCCAGCCGTACTGGTAGTTGGCCTTGCGTACGTAGTTGGAGGTTTGCTTGCCCTTGGGCTCGTCGCCGAACGCCGAGTCGAACTCGCCGGGCAGGGCATACGATTGCATCAACAGCCAGGGCTGCAGCTTGGCGATGGGCGAGTGCAGGCGCACCAGCAGCGTATTGTTGCCGGCGTGCAGCACATGCTTCACCGGGATGCGCCAGCGGCGGAACATGTTGCCGGTCTTCAGCAGCGGCTTGTCGTTGACGACGATGTCGGCGAACGTGTCCACGCCGTCGAATACCAGGTCGACGTGATCCTGTTTCAGCGTGCCGGCGTCGACGTTGAAGGTCAGCTGGTAATCCCAATCGGCCAGGCCGATCCACTGCAGTTGCGCTTCGTTGTCGCGGTAGAACGGATCGCCGATGTTGCCGGTGGTCAGCAGATCGGTCTGCACGCTGCCGGGCACGTGAGCGGGAGTCCAGCTGGTGAGGTCCGCATGCTGCGAGGCCTGCGCCGACTCGGGCAGCAGGCGGAACTGCCAGCCATTATCGAGCGGCGTCGCCGTGGCGGCCAGGACGGACGCAGGCGCGAAGGCGACGGCGGCCAGCAGGCCAACGGAAAGACGGGTCAGGGATGACAAGGCCATACGCTCCGCATCGTGCTGAAGAACCTTTTTCGCCCAGGGCGAAATAAAGAAGAAAAGCCTCCAAAAAAACGGGCGCTACGAGAGCGCCCGGAAGTGGGAGGGTCTTACAACGTGAAGCTCAGGGTGAGCATGTAACTGCGACCGTGGAACCGATAACCGAGAGACACATCACGCTGGCGGAAGATGCCGGGGATCCGCGAGGACGCCAGTGGCGCGAGCCGAGTCACGTGCGGCGAATGCCAGCGACAGGCCGCCGCGTGGCCATCTGGCAACCGGCGCTTCAGCGCCCAGGCCATGCCCGTCCGAAGTGCGCTTTCGCGATGGGTCAAACCATTCTCCCCTGCAACAACAATCGGTCCAACGTGCCGCAGAAGGCGGGCTGACGTGAGCACGCGCACCTTCCATCGACTCTTTCGGGCCGAAACGAGCAGCGCTGCCTCGCGACTGCGGTCTGGTTCGTCGCCATCAACGGGGCGCGGAGCCAGTGAGTTGGCAGCGCCTGAGGCGGCGCCAATGGTCTTCATTCTTGAAGTCAGTTGACGGCCTTGTCAACAGTAAATTTCTCACGATCTAAAAAATTCCCGGCAAGCTTAATATGCTGATTTTCATCAGGAAAATATCGATCAAAAATATTGCAGTGCAATATGCGAGTGCTCGACTTGAATCGATTTAAAGGAGAGGGTGGGCGCGCCTGCGAGCCAGGCGCGAGCGACAGCTCAAGCGGGGACTGGGGTTTCGTGACACGCGAGGTATCCATGGCGCCGTCGTTGAGCCAAGGAAACGCATTGCTGCAACGCACCGGCGACTGTTGCGTCTTTGACACACTTGCCTCGGCGTGCACGGCGACGGCGTGGATTCGCTCAGGCGCGCAGCCGTTGGGCAAGGTGTTTCCTCTCGTTTGACTTGGCGCATACTCCAAGCGCGCGATGCGCCCGGGGAATCGAAAATTCATGCACTCCGACAGCACCACTTCCGAGTATGTGTGGCCGCCTTCCGTGTCGGGATTCGACATGCCCTCGCCGTTGCCAGGCGGCGATAGCGGGGCAGGTCCGCTGATGATCGCTTTCCTCAGCGGACCACCGGACCACTACTGGATTGAAGCGTTCGCCGCCGAAGTGTCGGATTTCAAGGCGCGGCACGGTTTGCTCGACGTGCGTATCGATGCGCGGCAACTGGTGGTCACCGGCGACGCGTCGCAGTTGCGCAGCGTGACCGCCGACCTGCGCGATTTCGTGCATCGCGTGTCGCGCATCAGCCTGCAGCGGCGCGTGCTGGAACGCTTCGCGCCGGGCTTTACCTCGACGGCCGCCGAGCATGCAGCGGCCACGCGCGACGTCAACCTGGTGGCCCACCTGCCGGGCGTGGCGGCCATCCTCGAAGCCGTGTCGCGCGAAACCGGCATGCGCTTCGCCACCGTGGCACGGGTTTCCGATACGCGATGGACGGCATGCGCGGTCCACGACACGATCCACTTCGGACTGCGCGCCGGACAGGACCTGGTACTGGAGACGACCATCTGCAACGAGATTCGCGAGCATGGCCGCACCGTGACATTCAGTCACGCGAGCGCGCATCCGCAATTTTCGAAACACCCGACGCCGGCGTTGTACGGTTTCGAGAGCTACATCTCGGTGCCGATCTACCGGGCAAACGGGCAATTTTTCGGAACCCTGTGCGCGGTCGATCCCCAGCCGAGATACCTGGACCAAGCCACGGTCGCCATCGTCGAGAATTTCGCCCGCGCCATCGCTGCGGAAATCGATGCGCGGATGGCAGGCGCTTCGTACAGCGAGTAAGCCATGCCTGTTCGGCTCAGCGCGGCGGCGTCGACGCCGACGGCGCAGGGCCCGTATCCGGTCGCACTTCTTGATGCGTGGCAGCGCGATAGCCGCCCACGGCAAGGATGAGCAGGAGCGCGACGATGAAGGCGATCAAGGCGGCCCGGCGCGATAGGTTCATGGGCTCTGGCATCTCGCGGTGTGCGACAACGGCACGGGATCAGGTGACCTCGGCCTCGACCGCGCGCATGTCGACCAGCCGATAGCCGACATAGGGCAGCGTATGCAGCAACGGGTAGGCAAAAGGTTTGTCGATCGCCCGGCGCAGAATGTACAGATGCGAACGCAAGGTGTCCGAATCCGGCAGCGACTCGCCCCACACCTGCCGTTCAATGCGCTCCCGCGACACCACCTTGGGCGACTCCCGCATCAGGAACTCGAGTATCCGCAACGGAACCGGGCCGATCTCGATCGGCTGGCCCGCGCGGGTGACTTCCAGCGTGCCGGTATCGAAGGTCAGGTCGCCCACGGCGAGAATGCCTTGCACGGTCTTGCCTTGATCGCGGCGAATCAGCACGCTGAGCCGGGCGCCAAGTTCGCGCAGATCGAACGGCTTGCAGATGTAATCGTCGGCGCCGCCATCGAGGGCCTGAAGCTTGTCTTCCAGGCTGGTATGGCCCGTGAGCATGACGATCGGCGTGGTGCTTCGGTGTTCCGTGCGCAAGCGGCGACAGACCGTCATTCCATCCAGCCCGGGCAAGCCCTTGTCGAGAATGACGACGTCGTATTTCTGGTCGGCGGCCAGCCGCAACCCGGTCATGCCGTCGTGCGCGTAGTCCACCGCATAGCCACGCTGGTCGAGATAGATCCCGACGGACTGCGCGAGTTCGACGTTGTCTTCAACGATCAGGACGAAGCCTGCGTTGCGTATCTTGGGCCGGTCAGGAGACATGGTTGCCTTGTTCGTACGAGCAGACACTAAGTGCGCCAATCACTATGACCTCCGTGTGAAATATTTCCTAAGGCGACCAAGCCTAGGGCTATCGGGGCGGGAAATTCAGGCCCATGGGCAACCCATGGTCGCGCGCTGACGCGTTACTGCGGCTGGCGATGACATTAGACCGTCAAATGTATGGCGCCCTGATGCGCACTGGCCCGAGTTTCGTTTTACAACTCTGCGCTTGCGGCGTTGCAGACGCTTCACTGGACCCGGCCCCTGAAGCGCGACCTAACGCGGTGCCTGTCTTCATGCCAGTCAGGCATCGGTTGCACAGGTGGTTCACGGCATCGGCCTAGCATCCGTTCGACGAAACCGAATGGCGAGGTGTCCCGTGAAATCTTCAGCATGTACGACCTTGATCGCCGTCATGGCGGCGCTGCCGCTGGCAGCGATGGCTGCGCCGCAAGCCACGCCGCCTGCGGCGACTTCAACGGGGCACGCGGCCGACAATACGGCGGTCAATGCGCGTGATCGATCCGGCGATACGCCAACCAGTTCATCGCAATCCAACGATGCCAGCGACGTCAAGCTGGCGGCGGCGGTGCGGCGCGCGCTTACCAAGGATTCGTCGCTGTCGACGCTCGCTCACAACGTCAAGCTGATGGCGAGCGGCGGTTCGGTGACGCTGCGCGGGCCCGTCAAGAGCGAGGACGAAAAATCGCGAGTGGAATCCATTGCCCGTTCCGTGGCCGGCGTTTCCCAGGTGACGAACGAACTTGAGATCAAACCCTAAACGCCTGCGGAGGCTGTCATGAAAGATTCCGTTTACTGCATTGCCACGACCATCGATCAGGCCGAAAGCATCGTGCTCAACCTGAAGCAACAGGGCTTCACCAGCGATGCGATTTCGGCGCTGCTGCCCGATAAGCGCGGCAGCAAGGATTTCGCCCATGAGCACAACACCAAGGCGCCGGAAGGTGCCGCCACGGGCGGCGTTGCCGGTCTCGGTGTCGGTGCTGCGCTGGGATGGTTGGCGGGCATTGGCGCCCTGGCGATTCCCGGGCTTGGGCCGTTCATCGCCGCGGGTCCCATCATGGCCGCGTTGAGCGGCGCCGCGGTTGGCGGTGCGGCCGGTGGTGTCATCGGCGGCCTGGTGGGATTGGGCATGCCCGAATACGAGGCCAAGCGCTACGACGCGAAAATCCGCGAGGGCAATATCCTTATCTCGGTACATGTCGAGACGTCCGAGCAGCGCACGCTGGCCAAGGACATTTTCAAGCACCACGACGCCAAGGATATTTCCAGCGCCTCCGAGGCCAAGCCGGCCTGATGTCGGGAGTGCGACCACCTGGCCAGGGCCGGGTGGTCGCACGGCATGTCAATCCTTCGGTGCCTTGGCCGGAATGAACGGCGAGACGGGGTCGCTGGCGGGAAAGGTTTCCTCCAGTGCCTCCTGATGATTGTCCGATTCCTTCTGCTTGCGAGCTTCCCGTTCGGCTGCGGTTTCCGTCTGCTCGGTCTGCGCATCGTGCGGATGAGGAAGGTCTTTGCGGTCTTTGCTGGACATGGCGCGTGCTCGTTTGGGCGGGAGGTCGTAGGTTCATGCTCCGCCCGGTCAGGTGATGCAGGTGCACGCCTTGTGTTATGCCGCTTGTGACGGATGTGTCGACACGCCTGCTTGTCAATGACCGGCGTGACCTCGACCAGACGCCGTCTTCGCCCTCTGTGTACGCGACACTAACCTCTCATGGCTTGCAATGCGCGAGGGACACCTCGCAGGCGGCGTACGCATGACCGATGACACGACAAAACGATTTGCCGGCGTGCCATTCACCCGGCGAAACTTCCTGCAGATGATCAGTGTCGCGGGTGTGTCATCGGGCCTGGCCTCGTTTCACTTGCATGCTGCCACCGGCCCCGGACCGTCGGCTGCGGCGGGGTCGCGTGGGGCCGCCCAGACATCGGTAAGTCTGCTGGTGAACGGCCAGCAGAAAACCTTGTCCGTCGATAACCGGACAACACTGCTGGATGCGTTGCGCGATCACCTTCAGCTGACCGGCACCAAGAAGGGCTGCGACCATGGGCAATGCGGCGCCTGCACGGTTCACGTCAACGGTCGCCGCGTCAACGCCTGTTTGAGCCTGGCGGCGATGCACGATGGCGACACGATCACCACCATCGAGGGCCTGGGTCAGCCGGGTGCCTTGCATCCCATGCAGCAGGCCTTCGTCGATCACGACGGTTATCAATGCGGTTATTGCACGTCGGGCCAGATCATGTCCGCCGTTGCCGTATTGAAAGAACCCTGGGGTGGCGACGACGCCAGCATCCGCGAAGCCATGAGCGGAAACATCTGCCGCTGTGGCGCGTACAAGAACATCCTGGCAGCCATCAAACAGGTCAAGTCGGCCTAGGTATCCGCATGCAGGCATTCACTTATACACGCGCAAAAAGCATTGACCACGCCATCGAAACCAGCGCGCGGGCATCGACGGCGCAGCAGGGCGCCGAGATCCGTTTCGTCGCCGGCGGCACGACCCTGATCGACCTGATGAAGCTCGATGTCGAACGTCCCGTGCAGGTGATCGACATCAACCGGCTTCCGCTGTCGACCATCGAACGCGATGCGGACGGCGGCTACCGGATCGGCGCGCTGGTGCGCAATGCCGATCTGGCCAATCATCCGCAGATCCGCCAAGCGTATCCGGTGCTGTCGCAGGCGTTGCTGTCGGGTGCCTCCGGTCAGTTGCGCAATATGGCCACCACCAGCGGCAATCTGCTTCAGCGCACGCGCTGCGTCTATTTTCGCGACGTGCACAGCGCCTGCAACAAACGTTCGCCGGGCAGCGGATGCGCCGCGCTGGAGGGTTACCACCGCAATCTCGCCATTCTGGGTGGCAGCGAGCATTGCATCGCCACCAATCCTTCCGACATGAATGTGGCGCTGATGGCCCTGGGCGCCACCGTCGCCATCCAGGGCCCCAAAGGCAAGCGCGACGTGCCGCTGGCCGATTTCTTCCTGTTGCCTGGCGACACGCCCCAACGGGAAACGGTGATGGAGCCCGGCGATCTCATTACCCACGTCCGCCTTGCCCGCGCGCAGCCTCAGGCAAAGTCGTTGTATCTGAAGCTGCGGGATCGCGCTTCCTACGAATTTGCCCTGGCCTCGGTCGCCATTGTGGTGGGGCTCGAAGGAGGGCGCATCCGTGACGCTGCGATCGCCATGGGCGGCGTGGGAACGCGGCCATGGCGATCGGCCGCGGCGGAACAGGTATTGCGAGACAGCGCTCCGGGGCCGGCTGTGTTTCAGAAGGCCGCCCAGGCATTCCTTGCGGATGCAAAGCCGCATCCCGGCAATCAATTCAAGCTGGAGCTCGCGCGACGTTGCCTGCTCAAGGCACTGGGCGATGTCACCACGACCGCATGATGGGATGGGCCGAAATGAATGATGCCAGCAGCTACGTGGATCTTCCGGTCGTCGGCAAGCCGCTTCGCCGTATCGATGGGCCGCTCAAGGTCAGCGGCTCCGCACGATATGCCTCGGATTTCTCCTTTCCGGAGATGGTCTACGCCGTGCCGGTATGCGCCACCGTGGCTAGGGCCCACATTACAGCCATCGATGCAGCGGCCGCGGAAGCGATGGCGGGCGTGCGCAAGATCTATACGCGGCAGAACATCGGCAAGTTCTACCGGGTGTCCAAGGCAAGCAAGGCGAAGATCGATGAAGCCAGGCCGCCCCTGGACGACGATGAAGTGCGCTACTACGGCCAATACGTGGCGCTGGTGATTGCCGACACGTTCGAG
Source organism: Dyella kyungheensis (assembly GCF_049913195.1). Taxonomy (GTDB): domain Bacteria; phylum Pseudomonadota; class Gammaproteobacteria; order Xanthomonadales; family Rhodanobacteraceae; genus Dyella; species Dyella kyungheensis. The sequence continues at coordinate 2,357,948 of NZ_CP183983.1, forward strand.
CAGGCCACGGCGGCGGCCCGTGCCGTGCAGGTCCGCTACACCAACGTGCAGGCGCCGCTGGTATCCGTCCGTCTCGACAGCGACAAGCCGCCGGAAACGGAAACCGAGCGCGGCGATCCCGATGCTTCTTACGAGAAGGCTGCCGTCAAGGTCGACCATACCTACAGCACGCCCGTCGAAACACATAATCCCATCGAGTTGCATGCCAGCGTGGCGTTGTGGGATGGCACGCGGTTCACGCTCTACGAAACCACGCAGGCGGTGATGAACTTTCGTGCCGTCATGGCGCAGATGCTTGGCGTGCCGACCGACAGCGTGCGGGTCATCACCGAATATCTTGGCTCCGGTTTCGGCGGCAAGCTGTGGCCGTGGACACAGGCATTGCTGGCTGCCGCCGCGGCGCGCGACCTGAAGCGTCCGGTCAAGCTGGTGGTGGATCGGCAGATGATGTTCCACAACGTCGGGCATCGGCCGAGCACTCAGCAGCGCATTCGGCTGGGCGCCGACGCCTCCGGCAAGTTGACCTCGCTGCGACAGGACTATCTCTATCAGCGCGCGTCACTGGCCGAGTACAAGGAGGACTGCGGCGAGGCCACGGGCTTCATGTACAGCACCCCTGATCTGCGTGTCACCAGTGCCTACGCGGAGCGCTCGGTGGGCCCGGCCACGTCCATGCGCGGACCGGGCGCCGTGCCCGGCTTGTACGCGCTGGAATCGGCCATGGACGAACTCGCGGTGGCGTTGAACATGGACCCGATTGCGTTGCGACTGCACAACGAGCCGCAGATCGACGAGAAGGAAAATATTCCGTTTTCCTCGCGGCATCTCAAGGAATGCCTCACGCGGGGTGCGGAAGTTTTCGGCTGGTCGCGCCGTCAAGCGAAAGTGGGCTCGATGCGCGACGGCGATGCGATTCTCGGCTGGGGTGTCGCCGCCTGCAGCTGGATCGCCGAGCGGTTCGCCGCGGAGGTGGCCGTTACGCTGCAAGCCGATGGTTCCGTGCGCGTGGCCAGTGCGACGCAGGACATCGGCACGGGCACCTATACGGTCATTGCACAAATGGCAGCGGGACTGGCTGGTGTGGACGTCGAGAAGGTCAAGGTCGTCATTGGCGACAGCAGCCTGCCGCCGGGGCCATGGTCGGGTGGGTCGATGGCGACCGGTTCGATGGTTCCCGTGCTTATCCAGGCCATCGAACAAGCGGGCGGACAGCTGGTGCAGATCGCCGCGGAGGAGGGCAAGCGGTTCAACGGCGCCAAGGCTGACCAGCTTGCGTTTACCCGGGGCCGCATCCACCGCCGTGATCAGGATCCGTCATCCGGCGTCCCTTTCTCCGAGCTCCTGCAAGAGGCGAAGACGGGCCATGTCGAGGGGTACGGCAAGGCGGAAGGCACCTTCGGGCAGAAGAAGAAAACCCATTCCACCCACTCGTTCGGCGCACATTTCGTGGAAGTGAAGTGGCAGCCCGAGCTTGCACGGCTGCGCGTTCAACGCGTGCTGACCGTGATCGATGCAGGCCGCATCGTCAATCCGCTCACCGGCCAGAACCAGATCGAGGGTGCCGTGGTCATGGGCATCGGCATGGCGATGTTCGAAGAAACCCATTACGAGCCGCGTACCGGCATGGCGGTGAACAGCAACCTGGCCGACTACATCATGACCAGCCATGCGGATATGCCGCCGGACATGCAGGTGATCTTTCTCGACTATCCCGATACCAAGGTCAACGCCATGGGCGTGCGTGGCATCGGCGAGATCGGCCTGGCTGGCATTGCCGCCGCCATCGCGAACGCCGCCTACCATGCCACCGGCGTGCGCGTGCGCGACCTGCCGATCCGCATCGAGGATCTCCTGAGCGAAAGCCGTAACGGCTGAAGCGCATGCCGGTATCCATGGCGAGGTCGCCGGACAGTTCCCCATCACCCACTGAAGGAGTCACTCATGACGCCGCTCGACAAACCGCTACGCCGGGAAGTCACCATCGATGGCAAGTCGTACACGCTGGTGCTCGATTCGACGGGTCTCAAGCTGACGCCTCGTGGGCATCGAAACGGCGTGGAGCTTCTCTGGAAGGATCTTGCCAGCGGCGACGCGGCTATCGCCTCCGCGCTCAACGCCAGCGTCGGCGAGCCGACGGGCTGACGTTGCGCGCATCGGTCGAAGCGTGCCGAAAACCTAGGGCGCGTCTTCGGGCGGAGGCTGCAGCTCCACGACCAGCTCCTCGAGCGCGTCGATCTGCTCGTTGAGCGCGTCGTGCAATTCGCTCTGGCGCGTCATCAGCGCCTCGATCGGCGCGGCCTGCTTGAGCTTCTTCAGCTCACCATCGAACAGCAGCCACTGGGCCGTGAGATTCTCCACGTTGTTCTTCGCGTAGTGGCGTATCTCCTTGAGTTGCGCCAGCGTGTCCTGAACGTGTTCGAGCGGGGTCTTCGCATCCGCAGTCATGAGCGACACCTCAAGTCATGGCAGTGCCCTTAGCGTATGAGCGCGGAGCTGGCTGCTGCCCAAACGGGGCTTCGGATCATTTCGATGGGGTTGCGCTCTATTTGATCAGCTCCAGATCCGGCAGCTTCCATGATTTGTCGAAGAACGATTTCTCCGGGCCATAGAGACGGAACAACAGCTCGAACTCCCCGTGCGGATCGGTCGGCACCCAGTTGCTTTCCTTGCCCGAAGGCGCAGCCGGCGCAAAGTAGATATCGATCGATCCATCGGCATTCTTCTGCAAGCCGGGCGTGTTCGACCCCCGGCTTGGCCAGCGCATGTCCTTGATAAGTGCATGCGTATCGTGATCGTAAGCCGTGACCGACCAGTAGAGCTTGACGGGCGGGTTGGCCGGCACGTGCAGGCGATAGGCCATTGCGCCATTCAGTGGGTTGCCGTTCTTGTCGTTGATGGTCACCAGGTAGAACTGACCCGCACCCAGATGTTTCGCGGAAAAGTAGGCGAGGGCATAGGCAACGGCTCGACTATCGATGGGATACCGGTTCGGGTTGGCAAAATGGTCGGCCATGTCGCCCGGAAAACTGGCCGGCACGGGCAGTGCCCAGTGCATGCCTTCGTTGAAGGGAGGCACGAAGGCTTGCTCCGTCCAAAGTTGAATCAAACGCCTCGCCTCCGGACCCAAGCGATCGAAGCTGGCCTTGTTGGCCGCCAGCGCTCCGTCCTGCTTGCCTTTGGCGATGCCCAGCGAAGCCAGCGGATCGATCATGGCCTTGTCGCGTTCGAGCCATGGTTCGATCTGCACGAAGCGATTGAGTGCGTCGAAGAAGCGCGAATCGTAGGGAATGGTCGAGTCGTATGGCTTGTCGAACGCATCCACGAAATGCGTTTCTCCTGCGGCCGACGAGCTTTCGTGCGGAAGGGGATAGAAGCGAATGCGTTTCCCGTATGCCACGGCTTTGGCGATGTCGGAATCGCTGCCGCTGCTCAGGTTGGAACGCAGGATTGCAAAGCCGCGATAGGTGGGCGAGCGCAGAGCGAAATAGCCATCCGGCACCTTGTCCTTGAAACCGGGAGGCAGGATCAGGTACTTGCCGCCGCTGCCCTTGTCCAGGCCGGCAGGGCCGACGTCCTCCAATGGATTTTGCCATCCATCGTCAATGCTTCCGGTAATCGACCCCTCGCCGGCAGCGGGAATCTCCAGCACGACCGGCCCATTGCGCGTGTCGTAGAACGGCGTGAAGTAAATGGTGTCGGGATTGGGCGTGAGCGTCTGGTTTTTCCAGTTGAGCGGCCTGGACCAATAAATGACCTGGTTGCCTCCGCCGCCCAGCTTTTCGAACGCATCGAGCATCAGCTGGAAATTGACGGCAGGCATGCCCCATACGAAGGCGTCGACGGACCGGCGTTCGATGTTTCGCTGGATCAGTTCCTGCTGGCTGCTATTGCCGCGGGAATCAGGGGAATCGGCGGCACGCGAAGGACTGAGCGACAGGCACGCAGCGAGCGCAACGGCCATGGAAATGGCGGTTTGACGTGCTTTCACAGGCAATCTCCTTTGCATGCGATAGCCAAAGGATGTTCTGGGGAAATGGCCTGCGCATCCGAAGAATCACGCGGCGGTACTAAGTAGTTTTACGTTTCCGCAATCGCTTGGCGTTGCTGATCGCACGCTGCCGATACGGCTGCATTCCCGCGGTGAGAATCTCGGCGGCCGAATCGGTGACGGCGGCAGCGCTTTTCCGGCTGCCTCGACCGTTGTAGAGCCACCACGGGGTCAACCAGGCATGTGCGGCGGTCGAACTTGCGGTGAAGAACATGGCGGTGGCCGATTGCTGAGTCGCCGCTACCTTCTCCGTGACCATGCCGACCAGTTCGCTTCGATCCCTGGCGGAAGGCGAATGGCCCATGCGGCTCATCTGGACGCTTCGTCGAGCCACCACTTCGGCCGATGCGGTCAGCATCTCCGCCGAGCGAGCTGCCAGGTTCCACCACACCATCATCGGATTGGTTCCGTTGAAGGCGCTCTTCTGCTTGCGTCGCATGTGATGGTCCTGAGGGAAAGGGATGTTCGGCACACATGAAGCGGGGCAGTGAGTCCGAATGGGAGTACGGCCGCTGCCCCGCTGCGACTGACGTCGATGCCCTTGCCCGGTCGGAGAATCCAGCCTGGGTAGAACGGACTTTCGGCCGAGTCGCAGCCGCATAGTTTCCGATGAGCTGTCAGGGGCGTGTGTAAACCGTCGGCTCGTGGCGTTAATGGTTCGGCACCCAGGGCTGGCGGCACACGATCAAACTCTCCCGCCATCCCGGTAATCAGGCAAGTAGACCGGATCCAGCCGTCTGGCATCCTCCATCCATTCGACGACCGACGTTCGTTGAAGAAGCAGGTCCATCCAGGTGGCCGCTTCGGCCCAGCGCGTGGGAACCGCGACATGGCTGAATATGCGCATGATCGTAGGCACGAAGGCCAGATCCGCGAGAGAAAGCGAGCCCATCAGGTAAGGACCGCCCGAGCGACGCAGGCAGTCACACCATGCGGCAAGAAGACGCTCGCCGTCGGCTGTTTCTTCGGCCGTGGGACCCCGCTTGTTCTCATAGAAGACGCTTTCAAAAGAAAGTGCCGGGCACAGGCCCGAGACTCCGCTGTGCTGCCATGCGAGCAGGGAGCGGGCCACCGCTCTGGCCTTCCTCTCCTTGGGAAGAAGGTCTCCACCGACCCGGTCATTGGCGTATTCCATGGTCGCCATCGAGTCGAAGATGACCACGTCGTCAACGATCAGCGCGGGGACGGATGCCGATGGCGAGAAGCGGGCGACCGCCGCGAGGGCATTCCCCCTGGCGGGTTCGGTCAGATCGACGTGCTTGAGGTCGAAGCGCAGGCCCGCCTCCTTGAGCGCGAGCCAGGCGCGGAACGACCAACTGGATGCGTTCTTGGTGCCGGAGTAGAGAATCATGACTGCTCTTCCATCGCATGGTGTGCCAATCGACACAGGACTCGCGCACGGGGATATGGATACCTTGTCCGTCCCCGACCACACAAGAGACAACCTGCATGCCTCAAAACATGCCCACCGAATTGCATGACAGCCTGCGTCCGCTGGAAGGCGACTGGACGGGCGAGGGCGAGGTTTATCCGAACCCATGGGGTCCGTCCGGGCTGACGCAATGTGCGTGGAAGTTCAGGATGGCCCACAGCGGGTTTCACATGATTCATGACTATCGTGAGGTTCGCGATGGGTCGTTCCGATTCGAAGCCCACGGGGTGATAAGTGTCGATCCGTCGACGGGGTCGATCGTGTGGTTCCTGTTCGACGACTACGGATTTCCGCCGGTCGATCCCGCCCGAGGCGGCTGGAAAGACGGTTGCCTCGAACTGGTCAAGTCGACGCCTCGCGGAGTAGGTCGCACGCAACTCGAATTGAGCGAGCAGGGGCTGGTTTACACGGTGGATTTCACGCCGCCGGGTGCCAACGAGCCAATGGTGGTCGCCAGGTCGACGCTCCGGCGCGTGTAAAGCCGTGGCCTCTTTGCACGGTGGTGATGCAGAGCCATTCATCTGACTGAATTTCGTGTCTGTCGCTGTTGCACATTTCGTTCGACAGCGAAATGACGCGAGCATCCCATCGCTACGATGGGTGCTCACTCAGAACAGGCCTGACGCCATGCTGGTATCGATGCTTTTGACCCTCGCGGCTTCGGCAAATCCACAGCCGGCCGCGCTCGAAACCACGTTGCTGGACATCCCGGGGACTCGAGGTGAGCTTCTGGCGTTGCATTGCGTATCGCCTGAAAAGGGATCGGGCAAGGCCATCCTGTTTATCCATGGCGCTAGTTTTCCAACGCGCCTGGCCAGTGGCTTTGAATTCGCACCGGGCGACTCCTGGCTGCATGCTGCCGCGCGGCACGGCTATTTGGCCTGCGGCCTCGATTTCCTCGGGTTCGGCGATTCAAGCCGGCCTCGCGCCATGCAGGGCGATCGTAACGACGCGCCGCCGGTAATGCGTGGGACGCAGGCTTCCGAGCAAATCGCCTTGGCGGTGGACTATCTGCATGCCGAGAGAAACATCAGCACGCTTCACGTGGTTGCCCACTCCTGGGGAACCGTGCCGGCCGCGCGTTTCGCAGCCATGCATTCCGGCGAGTTGGTCTCGCTCACCCTGTTCGGCCCGATCGTGCCCATTGCGAGTGCGTCCAAAGAGCAGGACGACTATGGCGCGTGGTGGAGCATCACGGCGCCGGAGCGGCTGGAGCAACTGCATTACAAGAGCATGCTGCCGCCTGATCTGCATCTGCTGGAGCCGGCCGTCGAGCAGAACTGGGCTGCGGCATTCAGTAAATCCGCACCTCACGCACCGACCGACGCGGCGGGTGTCCTGCGTATTCCCTCCGGGCCGTCGGCGGATATTCACGATGCGCGATTGGGCATCTACCCGTACCGGACTGCCGACGTGCGCGTGCCGGTGTTCGTGGTGTACGGAAGCTACGACAACATCGTCAACGACCAAACAGCCGCGCCGTTCCTGAGTCGCTTCGTGCATAGCCCACTGCGATGGCAACTTCATATCGACGACGGCACGCACGTGATGCATCTGGAGAAGGCGCGACGCTCGCTCTACGAGAGCGTCAACGCCTTTGTGCAGGCTGCGGAATCCATGGGGCACTGAGGTGCCTTCGGCAAGGGAACTCCCCAACCCCAACGACATGGCGTGTAACTCATGAACCCCAATGACGTAACTCCGCCTAACCAGTTTGAGCGAAAGGAAGACAGTCGCTCGTTGTTCGCGGTCGTGTTCGAAGTCAGGCCGAACGATGAGCGCGGCGACGATTACCTGAGCATTGCCGGCGGCCTCCGTCCCCGTCTCGTGACGATGCCTGGCTTTCTGGAGAACGAGCGATTCCGCAGCCGTTCGCGACCGGGTTGGTTGCTCTCGCTGTCGCTATGGGACGACGAAAAGGCACTCGTCCGCTGGAGAACCGTGGAAAAGCACCATGACGCGCAACGCGATGGGCGGCAGGGCGTGCTCGACGATTACCACATCCGCGTCGGCGAGGTCACCGCGGTTTCCGGCCGCTTCGCCGACCGCCAGGTCGGCTGGATGCGCCACGACGCCACGCAGATCGGTGAATGCCAGGCGCTGACCATTGTCGATACGCGAGATGCGCCGGATACAACGCTGCCGGACCGCTACCGTGGCACTCCCCATGCGGTCGAGCACGAGGTGTTCGACCACATCGGCACCCACGGGCGCGTCGCCATCGTGAACGCCTGGCGCACCCAGGAGGAGGCAGATGCCTTTGCCGTCGCTGCCCGGTCGCAGTGGGGCACGGGCGCCGGGATCTATGCCGTGCGCGTCTTCAGGGATTACAGCCTGCACGATCGACGCGAGGCGCCGCAGTTTTATCCGCCGCGCTAAGGGTCCGCGAGACGATCGCGTCGAGCGGCCGCCTCTGTCTACCCGGCCTGTGTGCCGACCTGCAGCGAAAATTCCGCTCAACCCTAAACTTTTTCTCGCACCCCCGGATAAGTAACCAAATGCCCCGTCAAAGCGGGGTTTCGGTTAGATGCTTATCTTGGGGAAGATCATATGGTTGCAGTGATCGCAGGGAATGGGTTGGGTCTGGGCAATACGTCGCTGACTCAGCTGGGGCAGACGTCCGGAGGACAGGCATCCATTGGTCAGGCCGGCATCGGCCAGTACCTCAATCTCGCGACGGGCAACCTGGTGCTGCAAAGCGCCGACGAGGGGCTGATCTTCGACGGCCTGGCGCTCAATGTGCTGCGCACCTATAACAGCCTGGGTCAGTTGACCGGCAACCAGGGTTGGCTGTTTGGCTTCAGCCGTAGCGTGGGCGGCCTTACCGGCACGCTCAATACCGCCGGCAGCACCATCACTCGCACGGCGGACGATGGCTCCGCCGTCATCTATGCGTACAACGCCACTCTGGGCGAGTACGTCAGCCAGGGCCAAAACGGCACCGTCGATACGCTGAGCGGGAACGGCAGCGCGTGGACCTGGACCGATGGCGCCAGCCGCGTGCAGGAGACCTATAGCGCCAGCGGCCAGTTGCAGACCCTGAGCGACCCGGAGACGGGAGCGAGCTACAGCTTCGGCTACAACGGATCGCAGCTGACCACGATCATGGCCGGTGATGGCGACCAGTTGACGCTGGGTTATACCAACGGTGCACTGACCAGCCTGTCGATCAGCGAGATTCCGCCGGGCGGCACCACACCGGTGGTGCGTCAGCAGGTGGGGTATGTGTACGACGGCCAGGGTCGCCTGCAGTCGGTGACTACCACGCTGGGTTCGGACACCGACGCCACGACGGCCAGCTACACCACCACCTATACCTACGACGGCAGCAGCGACCGCATCGCCTCGGTAACGCAAAGCGACGGCACCACCGTCAGCTACACCTATGCGCAAGACGGCAATGGCAGCTGGCGGGTGGCCACTGTCACCACCGGCACCGGCGCGGCCGCCCAGACGCTGACCCTGGGTTATTCGCTGGGCACCGACACCACCACGGTGACCGATGGCCTGGGGCGGGTGTCGACCTATACCTATAACGCCGCCGGCCAACTGACCGGAGTGACCGCGCCCACGGTCAACGGCAGCAGCCCGACCACGCAGTACAGCTACGACGCCAACGGCAACCTGACCCAGGTGATCGATGCCAACGGCGGCATCACCACCTACAGCTATGATGCCAACGGCAATCGCCTGAGCGTAGAAGACCCGACGGGTCATACGATCAGCAGCACCTATAACGCCGACAACCAGATCACCAGCCAGACCACTTACAGCGTGCCGGCGCAGGGCGTGGTCGGGCAGGCTGGCTACATGGCCCCCAGTGGCGCACAAACCACCTATTTCGTTTACGACAGCAGCGATCGTCTCAGCTACGTGATCGATGCGGCGGGCAACGTCACCGAGCACGACTACGGCACCAGTAGCGGCGTGACCGTGCTGAGCAGTACCAAGCAATACGTGGGTGCGAGCTACAGCCTGACGGGGCTGAGCCCAAGCACGCCGCCGACCTTGGCGCAGTTGCAGAGCTGGGTGGCCAGCAGTCCCGTGCAGGCCGTGCTTGGCCGGATGGAGCGCACGGATTACAGCTACGACGTGCGCGGCCAGTTGAGCCAGTCCATCCAGTGGGGTGTGCTCGACAGTACCGGTGCCGGCAACGAAGCGACCGACGCGAGTGCAATCGTCACGCGCTTCTCCTACGACGCGCAAGGCCGCCTGCTGCAGCAGGCCACCCTGCGCGGTAGCGCCCGCACCACGGCAGAGACCGCCAGCTATGCCTACGACGGCCTCGGTCGCCTGATCAGCAGCACCGATCCGCTCAACAACGTCACCAGCTACGTCTACACCGATAGCGGCAATCAACTGGCGATCACCCAGGCCAATGGGCTGACCACCACGCAGGTGCGCAACAGTGCGGGAGAGCTGCTCAGCAGCACGCAGTCGGCGAGCGGCCAGGCCAGTCGAACCACCTCGTATCTCTATGATGCGGCGGGCCAGTCCGTGGCCGTGATCGATGCGGCCGGCAACGTCAGCTACACCTTCTACGACGCCGATGGCCGTGTGTCCGGCACGGTGGATGCGACCGGTGCAGTCACGGCGTATACGTACGATGCCGATGGCCACGCGGTGGCCACGACGCAATACGCCACCACGATCAGCACGGCCGGCTGGGTGAGTGGAGGCGCGCTCACCGCAAGCCTCCCGGCGAGCCTTCCCGTTCCGACGGCCACCGCCAACGATCGCACGACGCACACGCTGTACGACGGCGCGGGCCGAGTCGTGGCCACCATCGATCCGGCGGGCAACGTGGTGACGACGAGCTATGACGGCGACGGCAATGCCGTGAGCACCACCGCGTACGCAACGACGCTGACGAGCGGACAGCTCGCCACCTTGGGCAGTGCACCGACGTGGAGCGCCCTGCAGGCGGATTTGACCGGCAGCACCAGCGATCGCATCACGCACACCTTGTACGACGCAGACAACCAGCCGGTAGCGATGATCGACGCCTCCGGGTACGTCACCGTGTCGACCTACGACACCGCCGGTCGCGTCGTCGCGACCACCGCCTACGCCACGGCGCTGACGTCGGCTCAGCTCACGGCGCTCGGGGCTGCGCCGACGCTGGCTGCGGTGCAGGCCGATCTGACCACCACCACGGCCGATCAAACCACGCGCACTTATTACAACGACCAGGGGCGCGTGGTCGCGCAGATTGATGCGGATGGCTATCTCACCGCCACGGCGTACGACGAGACCACGCATACCACGGTCACGACCCGCTACGGTACGCCCCTCACCTCAACGCAGTTGACGGCACTGACCGGAAGCGAGACCAATGCCGCGTTGGTGGCCTTGCTGGGAGCATCACCGGCCACCCAGACGAGCACGAGCATCGACGATGCCAATGGCCGTCTGCATCAGGTCACTGCGCCGGACGGCACCGTCACCGTCTACAGCTACAACACGGTTGGTCAGCTGCTGTCCACGACGGCAACGCCGGCGGCAGGTCAGGGCGCCGCTCGCACCACCAGCACGAGTTACGACGCCTTTGGCGAGGTGACCGGCCGCACCGACGGCAATACGCAGACCACCAGCTATACCTATAACGTGTTGGGTCAGCAGATCACCGCCACCGATCCGCTGGGCAATATCACCTACACCTATTACGACGCCGATGGCCGCGTGGCGTATAAGGTGCAGGGCCAGCCAAGCGGCGGCACGCTTAATGCGCTGGGCGATGTCATCGCCTATACCTATAACGCCTTCGGCCAGGTGGCGAGCACTCGTCGTTATGCCGGGGTGCTGACGCTCGCCACGTCCGGCGGCAGTAGCGGCACCACGCTCAACGCAAGCAGCGCCACCGTCGCGCAAGTGGCAACGGCCGCTGCAGCGTTGGCCAATCCGACCACCGACACCACGACCAGCTACAGCTATACGTTGGACGGGCAGGTAGCTGGCACCATCGACGGCTTGGGCTACCAAACCGCCAATACCTACGACGCGTTTGGCGATCTGGTCCAGCAGCAACAGCAGCTGAGCGGGGCGGGTGGCGGCCTTTCGGCGGCCAATAGCGTCACGACCACGTACAGCTACGACGCCCGTGGCGAGCGAACCGGTGAGACCGATGGCGTGGGCACCAGCGTGGCGCGCACGACGTCGATGGCCTACGACGCCTTCGGACGCGTGACCAGCAGCACCGATGCACGCGGCAACGTAGTCAGCTATGGCTACGACAATCTGGGTCGCCAGGTGAGCGTGTCGCAGACGGTGCAGGGCACGGCCCGCACCACGCACACCACCTACGATGCGTTCGATCGGGTGGTCACCCAGACCGATGCGCTGGGCAACGTCACCACCTATCAGTACGACCTGGCCAACCACAAGACTATTGTCACCACCGCCGATGGCGTCACCGTCACCACGGCGCGCGACGCCTATGGCGATGTGCTGACGGTGACCGACGGACTCAACGAGGTCACCACCTACACTTACGATGGTGACGGCAACCTGCGCACCACCCAGGACGCGCTGGGCAACCTCAGCAGCAATCAGTACGACGTCGACGATCATCTGATCCAGACCACCGACGCCACCGGTCATGTGGTTACCTACAGCTACGACGCCAGCGGTCACGTGCTCACCCGCACCGTCGATCCCTCGGGCCTCAATCTCAAGACGAGTTACGCGTACGACGGCGAAGGTCGCCAGCTGAGCATTACCGATCCGATGAACTCGGTGACGACCTACAGCTACGACGCCGACGGCAACGTCCTGACCCAGGTGCAGGATGCCGGCAGCGGCAAGCTCAATCTCGCCACCACCTACACCTATGACGGTGCAGGCAAGACGCTCAGCGTGACAGTAGGCGCCGGCACCGGCGCGGCACGTACCACGCAATACGTCTACGACGCCCTGGAACGACTGAGCCAGACCATCGTCGATCCGTCCGGACTGCATCTGACGACGACGTATGCGTACGACGGCAACGACAACCTCACCAGTGTCACAGATGCCAATGGGCATGTGACGCGCACGGTCTACAACGAAGCCAATCAAGCGGTTTTCAACATCGACGCGAGCGGCGCGGTCACGCAGCGCACCTACGACGCCAATGGTCGTGTGACCTCGGTGCACGCTTATGCCGCGGCGCTGACCAGCGCGCAGGTGACGGCTCTTGGCAACGCGCCGACGTTGGCCGCCGTGACGGCCGATCTGGCGACGACCAGTTACGACCAAGTGTCCTATACCGCTTACAATGCGGAGGGCCAAGTCCGTTACAGCATCGATCCGCAGGGTTACGTCACCGAGACGCGTTACGACAGTGCCGATCGTGTCAGTGAAGTATTGGTGTACAAAGCGGCGGTCACCGTGTCGGCCGGCGAAGCGGCGGTGTTGCAGCAGTCGCAGTCAACGGCGTTGTCGTCGGTCGCCTCGCTGGTTAGCGGCGCCACCAATACCGACACCAATGCGCAGGCCACTCTGTATCTCTACGACGCCGATGGCCACGCGCGTTTCACGGTGCAGCAGAACACGGTGAGCGGTCAGCTGGTCGGTGTGGTGACGGAGCAGCGCTTCGACGCCGCCGGCCGCGTGGTGGCGACGGTGAGCTACGGTACGACGCTGGTGCTGTCGAGCAGCGCGAGCCTGGCTACGCAGCTGTCCACCAGCAGCGTGACACAGGCCCTGGCCAGTGCACCCAGGCACACCACCTACAGCGTTTACGACAACGCGGGACACCTGCGCTACACCATCGATACCACCAACCACGTCACCGAGACGCAATACGATGCCGACGGTCGTACGCTAAAAACGATTGCCTACGCCAATGCCATCGCGTTGCCGGACACGCAAACCCGAGCGACGTTGGCCAGCGCCATCAGCGCCACCAACAGCGGCACCACGGGCGCGCGCCTCAGCAGCACGACCTACGATGCGGCAGGCCGCATCACGGCGACGGGCGACGCGCTGGGCACCAACGCCAGCTTCCAGTACGACGCCACCGGTCTGCAGACCGGGCGTGCGGATCGCGATGGCAACTGGACATTCGTGCTGTTTGACAAGGCCGGTCGCAAGACCCTGGAGCAGAGTCCGCCCGTCACGGTCGGCAGCTACAACAGCAGCAACGGCCAGTTCCAAAGCGTGACCCAGTATCTGTACACGACCTACAGCTACGACGGCGTCGGCAACGTCACCGCCGTCAGCAAGGGAACCGGGCCGAGTTCGGCGCAAGTCACGACGCTGAGTACGACCAATTACGGCTACGACGCGGTCAATCACCAGACCAGCACGACGTACGCTGGCGTGGCTGCCACCCACGTCACCTATAACGCGCTTGGTCAGGCCGTGGTGGATCAGGACGCTGACGGTCACTACCAGTACAAGGTATACAACGCCGACGGCGAGGTGGCTTACAGCATCGACGCCGACGGCTACGTCGCCGCCGACACCTATGATGCCTATGGCAATGTGCTCACCGCGACCCGCTATGCCACAGCGCTCAATACCGGTGCGATCACGGGTTGGAGCGCGGGTCAGGCGCTGAGCCTGGCGCAGGTACAGCAGGGCCTTGTTGCCTCCGGTAGCGATCGCACCGTCACCACGACCTACAACCAGCTCAACGAAAAGGTACAGGTACAACAGGGTTCCATTGCTATCGTGTTGACGGTTGGGCCCCTGGCAGGCCAGGGGGCGAATGGGTCGCCCACAACCGTCTACACCTACGATGCCTACGGCAATCAGACCAGCAGCTCGGTACTGATCCAGCCGGCATTGACCGTGGGATCGACCAGTTCCCCCGTGATCTGGGCAACCACATACAACTACTACGATGTGCTAAACCGGCAAGTAATGACGGTCGACCCCATGGGTTACGTCACCACGACGGCGTACGACGCTTTCGGCGACTCCACCGGCTCCACCCAGTATGCACAGGCTATCGGCACCTCGGGCTTGACCACCTCAACGGTGCCTGGATTGCCGCCGACCGGTACTTACGCCACCGGATATGATCGTGTCACCGCGTACACCTACGATGCGATCGGCCGCAAGACGAGCGAAACCGACACGGGCGAGTACGACGCTGTGGGCGGCACCGCCGGTCAGCTCAATTGGGCGGCAGGTGTCACTACCGCGAGCAATGTCACGACCTTCGGATACGACGGCGAAGGCCGTGTTACCAGCCTCACGGTAAACGGTCGAACCACCATCACCGCGTACGATGCTGCGGGTCGCGTCGTCAGCGTGACGGAACCCTCGCGGCAGGTGCTGGTGGACAGTTGGCAAAGCCAGTTGCTCAGCACGTCGCTGGATCTGACCAGTGGTGGCCTGTACACCAGCGTCAGTCCGGTAGTCACCAATCTTTACGACGCTCTTGGCAATCTTCTGACTGCCACGGTGACGGCAGGATCGCAACAGCAAGTCACGCATTACTTCTACGACGCGCTCAACCGTCAGGTTGGCGAGTCGGATGCGATGGGCAACTGGTTTGCCACTACGTATGACAACAACGGCAACGTGCTTACCCAGTCGTCGACGTTGACCGGCAACTCTGGCTCAACCACGGTCATCACGTCCTACACCTACGATGCCAACAACCAGCAACTGAGCACGGCAACCCAGCGCAGTGGACAGAGCGGCTATGACACCTATGTGCGAGTGCAGTACAACGCCTTCGGCGAAGTAACGGCCCGCGGCGACAACAATGGCTTCGAGGCCCAGTACACCTACAACAACGTCGGTCAGCTCAGTTCAGCGCCAGACGCCAAAACAGGTGCCATCCACACCTACGGCTACGACCTCGCCGGTCATCAGGGCGTGGACGGCACCTATGTCACCGGTGGTAGCCAGCGGACGTGGACGGTCAACACGCTCGACCTCGATGGCCGCGTCGTATCTCGCACGACGCCCAGCAGTTCGGCAGCGGTTGGCAGCAACAGCAGCGCCGAACATGCCTCTTATGATCGTTGGGGCAACGTGCTCTCTCAGACGGACGAGCTCGGCAATACCACCAGCTACTATTACGACAGCCAGAACCGCCTGATCCAGGAGGTTGAGCCCAATGTACTCGTGGTGTCGGCCACGGGTGTGCGTACCTGGCAAACGCCTACCAGGGAGTGGTACTACAGCGTCGACGGTTGGCTGATCGGCACGATCGACGAGAACGGCAATCAGAACTGGAACGCCTACGACAGCGTGGGCGACCAAGTCACCGCTCAAGATGGTGTGGGCAATCGCACCTATACCGGCTATGACTCCCTGGGTCGCGCAGTCGCCGTGCAGACGCCGCCTGCAAATACAGCGTCCGGCACCTATGCGCGCATCACCTACACCAATTACAACATCCTTGGTCAGGTACAGCAGCAGGGCGACTTCCTGCTCAACAGCGCCGGCACTGCGCGCGTGCAGCAGGCGCAGGAAACCTATGCCCTCGATTCCAATGGCGACCGCATTCAAGTCACCGACGCCTTGGGCAACACCAGCTACTACAGCTACGACAGCCAGCATCGGGTACTAACCAGTCAGACGGCCATCCAGCATCAGAACGGCTGGCAAGAGAGCTATACCTACGACGCCAACGGCAACAAGGTGGGTTACACCGATGCCAACGGCAATTCGGAAAGCTGGGTCTATGACTACTTTGGCCGCGTGCAGTCGCACGTCGACCTCAGCGGCGCCACTACCACCTATACGTATGACGCCAGCTCGGGTCTGCTGACCAAGGAAGTCAGCAACTGGGCTCCCGCAGGGCAGGGCAATCCCGGTTATATCCCGGGACTGCTGACGGGCAGCGGTAGCGAGATCGACTTCGCTTATTACGCCGACGGCCAGGTGCAGACTGAGGCGCAGAAGTCGGGAGGCACGACGGCTCTTTGGGACAACTACCAGTACGACGCCGACGGCAACCAGACTCTCGACGCCACCTGGACCACCGATGGCGCCGGCCTTGTGGTTCACAGCGAGACCATCACCAGCTACGACAGCCACGGCCGCCTCGCCGTGGTTACCACGGAGAATCAAGACACCAGCGCGGCTAGCACGCGTACCGTCTACAACTACGATGCAGCCGGCAATCGCCGCGCGGTGTTTGTGCAGAGTGCTTATGGTGGCGCATCGGCCATCAGTGGCAGCGGTGGCGCACCCACTACCTCGGGCATCGGTGGGCTGACTGCCAATCCGAGCGGTCCATGGAGTACGAGCATTGCCGGTTACTTCACCGATAATGTCGGTTTCGGGCTGACCTTCAGTGCAGCCGGTCTGCCGGGCTGGTTGTCGCTCAACAGCAATGGCACTTTCAGCGGAACACCGGGCGCACCGGGCAGTTGGACTGTTGCAGTAACGGCCACCGACGTTAATGGGCAGAGCGTGACGGCCAATGTCGTTGTGACGGTGCCGGTTGCGCCTCCCGTGTTCTCGGCAGGTGCGGCCAACCAGCTGGGCGGCGTCGGCGGTGCGTTGAACTTCGCTGTGACGGGCGCCACCGATCCCAACGGTGGCACGGTGACCTATAGCTCGACGCTGTCCAATGGGTCAGCGCTGC
Organism: Dyella kyungheensis; assembly: GCF_049913195.1. Classification (GTDB taxonomy): domain Bacteria; phylum Pseudomonadota; class Gammaproteobacteria; order Xanthomonadales; family Rhodanobacteraceae; genus Dyella; species Dyella kyungheensis. The sequence goes on from NZ_CP183983.1 coordinate 2,374,964, forward strand.
CCTCGTGGCTTAGCTTCAATGCCTCCACGCGAACTTTCTCCGGCACTCCGGTCGTTGGCAGCGTGGGCACGTACACCATTTCTGTGAAGGCGACGACGTCCGAAGGCGGCGTGACCACGGAGACGTTCACGCTGACCGTGCAGGCGACGCCGCCGGTGATGAATGGCACGCTCAGCAACCAAACGATGTACGGCACGCACCAGTCGTCGTTCGGATTCAGCACCAGCGTCTTCTACGAAAGCGATGGCGATACGCTGAGCTACACCGCCGGCACATACCAGATGCAATCGATTCCGGGCGAGCCCACCACCGAGATCGATTCGCCACTTCCGTCATGGCTCACCTTCTACTCCAACTCGCTCACCTTCAGCGGCACGCCGCCGCAGAGCGCTGTAGGCCAGACGTTTCATATCTACATCCAGGGAGCGAATCCTCAGGGGCAGTACGTTGAGGGCTACTTCAACATCACGGTAGCCCAGTATGTGCAGCCGGCGCCGGTGTACAACGGTAATCTCACCAATCAATCTGGTGTCGTCGGCACGCCCATTACCATCAATCTGCCAGCGAATGCTTTCGCGGAGCCGGATGGCGGGGCGTTGACTTACTCCGGTTACGTTCTCATACCGGACCATCATGTCGACTACTGGAACGCGACGCATACGGACGATGTTGCCAAGGATGTTCCCGCGCATTGGGTGTCCCTGGATGCCGTTGGTCTGCACGTCAACGCAACCACCGGTCAAATCACGGGCACGCCCACAATCCTGAACTACAACTACGGTGACACCGGATCGATCTACTACAACATCGACGCTTCCAGTTCGCCGAGTTATCAGATTGAGATCGTCGCAACCAACGGCCAGAACGGCTCGGTATCGGGCACCTTTACACTTAGCAACACCGTTCCCCCGCCGGTGGTAGTGGGTTCCATTCCGACGTTGACCACATCCCCTGGCACGGGCGGCGTGTATCAGATTCCGCTCAACGTGTTCTCGGATCCATCGCAGACCGGCATGACGTACAGCGTCACAGTGCCGAGCTGGATGTCGCTCTATGCCACTCAGATTGAATGGAGCGGCACGCAACCGGTTGGCACCTACACGGTTACGATCAAGGCAACTAACGCGGCGGGCAGCACCACGACCTCCTTTTCTGTGGTTGTGCCCGACGTGGCGCCGCAGTTTGGCTCGAGTCAATACAATTTCACGGCGACACAAGGCTCTGCTTTCAGTTATCAGGTGCCTGCCGCTACCGATTATAACGGCGACGGAGTTATCTATACGGCCAGCGGCATGCCAGCCGGGGTGAGCTTTGATCCCACCAGTCACACGTTCAGCGGCACGCCTAGCGCGGCGGGCACTTACTACATGACCTGCACGGCGAAGGATGGCTGGGGTGCCAGCAGCAACACAACGTTCGTTCTCACCGTAAATCCACCCGCCAACCAGCCACCGGTCTACCACGGCGGGTTGGGCGGTATCAGTTTCACGGCAGGCAGAGTCAATTACTGGTCACTACCGGCTAATACCTTTACCAATCCCACTGGCCGTGCACTTACGTACTCCATCAGCGGAATCGGAGGCGGAATTTACGGGGTTTGGACCATCAATTCCTCGACTGGACAGATCACGGCCAACATCGGCACCGTTCGCGGTGAACTAAACGGCAGCTTTACCTATACCGCGACGGACCCGGTAGATGGCATGTCGGTTAGCGTCACCGTATCGGTTTCAATCCAAGGTACGGGCACTGCACTTGCTATGGCAGCGCAGGCTCCAAATGCCCAAGCGCAAACCGTGCAGGCCGGCCAGCCCGATATCCAGTCTTTCTGGTTCACCTATGACGCCGACAATCGCACGGTGGTCAACAACGGCGCGCTGACCAATGGCCAGGTTCTGGTCACGGGTGGCACGTATGAAGACCCCTCGTTCGCAAACCAGTACGACGCGGCCGGCAATGTGGTGATCCGCAACACGGTCAATGCGGCTACCTACCAGCAGCTCCAAGGGCCCAACACCATCACCTACAGCGCTGGCGATCTGATGAGCCAGAAAATGGTGTACGACGGCCGCAACGAACTGGTGCAGTCGTACTACACCGTTGATACGACCATCGGTCAGTCCAACCTGGGCGTTCAGACGCAGTACTTGTATGACAACGACGGTCGCCAGGTAGGTAGCAACAACTACCTGGCCAGCAATATCGTCGAGAGCATTTACGGTCTGCCTGATCGGCCGAACGGTTATATGTATCTCGGTGTCGGCGGTTGGCTGACCACCGGCACGGCCACGCAGTACAACGCCGATGGTGTAGTAACCGAGCAAGTGAGCTGGCAGCCGCCGCAGCGCAACTGGACGCAGATCGGCCAGCGATACTTCGACGGTGATGGATCGTTGCCCGACACCGGGTCCACGGCGGTGCCCACCATTGGTGGCGATGGCCCCGATGTATTGGCATCCAGCACGACCTATACGGCGTTCGATCACGAAGACAATGTGACGGCCTATAGCTACAACCAGCCGGCTGTTCCTCAGGCGTCGACGGCCTACGGTGCGAATTACACGGTCAACTACATCAAAAAGGATGGCTACCTCGAACAGAGCACGACCGGCACGCCCACCGTGTCCGGCTACGTGCCCGCCACCGACACCAGTTACTACGATGCCTTCGGCAATCGCATCGCTGTGTCGCAAACCAGCCAGAGCAACGCGGGCGCCCCGCAGAACGTAACCCGCGTGTTTGCTTACAACGCTTCCGGCGAGATCCTCGAGCGTCGCACTGGCGCAGTCAGCGGCAGCACGTTCACGCCCAACGGCTACACAGCCAACGATCACTACGTCTATGCCAATGGCCAGCTCATCGGCGACATGGACGAGGGTGGCGGCATCAGCATCTCCGGCAACCTGACCGGCTTCAGCAGCGGCAACCCGACGCAGTACGTGGTGCAGGCAGGCGACACGCTGGAGAGCATTGCCCAGAGCGTCTACGGCAACAGCAGCCTGGCCTATATCATTGCCGCTGCCAATGGCATCACGGATGACAGCGGCCTGGTCGTGGGGCAGGGCATCACTGTGCCTGCGGTGACCACGCATGCGAATACGGCGACGACGTTCAAGCCGTATAACGCGGGGCAGATCGTCGGTAGTACGACGCCGAGTTTGCCGGCCGCGCCACCACCGCCGCCGAGCGCGTCGGGGTGCTCGGGCTTGGCTGAGATTGTGGTGATCGCGGTTGTGGTCATAGTGTCCATCTACACAGCCGGCGCATTTGCCACGATGGCTTCAGCTTCGGAGGCTGGGGCGGCCGGTGCGGGCGCAGCCGGTGCCGGAGCTGGTGCCGGAGCAGCGGCCGGAGCAGGGGCGGGCGCGGCGGGAGCAGGTGCGGCGGGAGCAGGTGCGGCGGGAGCCGGGGCGGCAGTGGGAGCGGGTGCCGCAGCTTCAACCGTCACTGCCTCGACGGTTTTCTCCGCTGGCATTGGTGTCATGACCGGGGCGGCCGGAGTTGGTGGTCTCGGAGCGGCATTCGTCGGCGGCATGCTGGGCAATGCGGCAGGCCAATTGGTGGGTGATGCACTAGGAGTAAGCAAAGGCTTCTCTCTTGGCCAGATGATTGCCGGAGGACTCACCGCTGCGGCCGGCTCAGGGCTGGGAAGCGTGCTCCGAGCCGGTGGCGCGAGCTATTTCGCCGGAAACACGTTTACGCCCGAGGGCGCCGGTATTCTGGGGGCAGGAAATTACGCTGCTGGCGTTGCCGCAGATAAGGTCACCGGCCAGGCTGAGCATTTCAGCTGGGCGGGATTGGTCGCTTCGGTTGTGTCGTCGAGCGCGACAGCGGCTGCTAATCTTCCGAACGGTCCTATGCAGACCATGGGCTTGAGTTCTGGGTTCGGCAATGATCTTGCCGGCGGGCTAATGTCGGGCGCGTTAAACCGCGAAACCTCAAAGTGGCTTGGGGATGATCATGTGAAGGGGTGGGACCAGATTGCGGAGGATGCCTTTGGAAACGCGCTGGGAAATGCAGTGATTCAAGCTGTAAACGACGCTGCATGGAAGGAAGCGGAGCCATCCATCAAGGAGCAAGCCGGCACCTTCATTGATAGCGTGATCGGCGACAGCGCGGCTGGTGGGGGGCTTGACGTTCCTAAAATGCGACCAGGTTCGTTCAGCCTTGGAGGCTTGGCTAGTGCGGGAACTCCCAGTGGAAATCTCTATGATGTAACGAGCCAAGACGGGGATGTCCTGTCTACCGACAAGCCTGTATCAGTACAGCGGTCTGGTGCACTTAGCTTTCAGGGCGGGACGATGGGCCTCTTCGACTTCTATGGTCACAAAAGCTCAAGCTATGCCAACCTCGACATCGTTGATGGCTTTGATCTGGCATCGACGGATATGCCGTTAGAAGCACAACAGCTCGGATTGTCTGAAAATGACGTCGTTGACATGGCAGGCCTTTACCAAGGAAGAGCTCTGGGTGTCAGTGAACTCGTGGATGCGGCAAAGGGGGGGAATACAGATGCTGTGTCAATGCTTCAGGCACAGTTGGGTCTGAAGCCTGATGGTGCGCTTGGCAGCACAACCTTGGCCGCCGCGAATCAGTACGAGGCCGATTTGAACAAATTTGGCTCGCCCGACGTACCTGATGCGCTCGCTCACTTAACACCGGAGGAATTCTCTGCGTGGCGCCACCAGTACGACGCCTTAAGTACAGGAGATACCTATGTCGCAATGAGTTGGCAAGCGGGCTTCACAAGGTCAGAACTCGCAATTGGCCCAAATCAAATTTCTATGAACCTTGATGTGCTGCAGCCATCCATTGACAACGCCATTAGCCAGTATCCATCCGTGCCCAAGGATCTGTTGACTGCTTTGCTGGTTCAAGAGTCCGGGGGGCAAACCAATGCAGTATCTGGTACTGGGGCGCTGGGTGTGGCACAGCTGACCTCGTGGGTCTATGGTGATTCATCAAAAGTTGTGACCCAGTTTGGCTCGGCGGTTAATCCACTGGACCCCGCTCAAGCCATCCTCCGCGAGGCGCAAATTCTGAACGGCTTGTTTAGCGACCCCGTAATTGGTGCGTCACAAGATTATGTTGTCGCGGCGTATAACCAAGGGCCCGGGGTTGTCAGATACGCGGTCTCGCAAGGAACTAACTGGGAGAACTATCTCGGCTATGCGTGGAACTCAGGTGAAAAGACGTGGCAGCCGACGTCAAGCACCGAGGGAAAGAACTACGTCATCGGCGTAAATAATATTTTGAACGGCAAGAAAAATATTCCCGGTTATTTCGGAACGCCGAGACATTGACTATGACATCGAGATTATTTTTGGGGCTGCTATTCTTGAGCGGAATCATCGCTGATGCCAATGCTGAAAATGGCTGCATGGCGATGTCGAGTAGCATCCAATCCTACCTGCTTGAGCAGGCGCAGCCGGGCCAAAACGAGGTGAATTTGGCAAAGCAGCGATCGGCAGCGCTCCTTGCCTGTTTAGCGGCACCCAACATTGCTTGCGTCTATGGTGAGCCTGTTTCGGTGCACCCCTCAGGTGAGGGCAGTATCGAGGAGGGTACGATGTGGAGTGCAAAGAAAGATTCTGACGTGTTGGCACTCACTCCTTCGCAATCGGCCGATGAAGCATCGTCATTGGCGTATGAGGGAGTGATCGATATGGGGGTTGTCGATGGTAGTCAGCTTTGCCTGGTCGGCGTATCTCCCGGTGGGCAGGACAATGCATGGAACATGGTTGCCCTTTCTTCTGGAAGGGCGGGCGTTAAGGAGTTGGGACGTGCGCGGTTTTTTGTTGGTGATTTTTTGTCGCCAATGGCATTTAAGTCGGCAATGCTAAAAGCGTTCCGCGCTCATTTGGAAAGCAAGAAGTTCAAAGCCGCGCAGCCCTAACAAAAATATGAACGCAGGATGAAAAGGTGCCAGTGAAAAGGAATGAAAAGGTGCCAGGGACAATTTCATCGGTCAGCGTGCACGTTTTTGAGAGCGTGCATTGACTTCAGACCATCTAAGGGAATGGTGCTGACATTCGGTCGGCCTGGCGCCGTCACGCACCGCCTCGTCCAGGTGGACACCCATCTCGCCGATCCCTGACAGACGATGGCAACCCTGCTTGTTAGGGTCAGTCGGTCATTCGCGCTGTCGTGCTGCACGGGCTCGCGAATGGCCATGACCACCAGGTCATGAGGCGCGGGCCGTGAGTGGTTGCACACTCACGACCCGCTAACCATCACCAACTAGACAAGAGTTGATCATGGCTACCCGCGATCATACGGTACGCATTCGCTCGTCCGTTCCCCCTGACGACACCCTCACTCCTCCGCCTGACGACCCGTCATCCACAGCGGCGGCATGGCCTGAAACCCTGCGTCATAGCACGCGCGGTGACATCGCCCTGGCGGTGCTCGCCCTCACGCGCTTGCGCCTCGACAGCGAACGGTGCCGCCACGCGCAGGCACGGGGATTCCCCGGCAGACCGCTGCCATGGCCGCTTCCCGTGGCCGTTACGGCCAGCTCGGGCACGGCCATCCACTGCTTGCAGCAGTACGCCCGCCTGCTCGGTGACGAGCCTCGAGTGAACACCACACGCCTCCGATGATCACCGTTACGGCGCATCGGCCGGCATGGCGATGCGCCGCTCTCGGGCGATCACCGACGAAGCTGCCAAGCATTCACTGACACGGAGCGCTGTAAGCGCCTATCCGCTGCGCGGCCGTGTCCGACAGGGAGGAATACCCATGGAACTGATCCAGCTCACCCCGCATTCGGAAGTTGACCCCTCACAACCCCTGCGAGCCCCCGGCGACATCCTGCTGCACGCCTACCTCATCCCCAACGCACTCAACCCCGCCCAACTCGCCCGCCGCACCGGCATACCCGCCCATCACATCAAAGCCTTCATCGCCGATACCCACCCCATCACCCCCAAGACTGCGCTGCGCCTTTCCCTCATCTTCGACACCACAGCCTTTTATTGGCTCGCCCTTCAAGCGCGCTACGATCTGGAGAGAGCGAAGCCTGCGATCCGCGCCTATCGTCCTCTCGTTGATTGAGAGCAAACGCAGGACAAACGGAGCGGAGGTGGTTAAGTCCGGCCGCCTTTGTTCATGTGTCGCCCCTTGATAAGCCGGCAAGACGGAACAACCCCTTGGTTATCCGTCTCGTCTTTGTGCGTAGCTGAACATTTGGGGGGCGAGATGACTCTTTGGAGGCTGATTCTTACCCTTGCAGCCTTCTGATGTCGCTCGAACATGAGGAAGACGGGTGGCTTGTCGGTTCGGCCTGCCATTGGCAAATCCGGTGACATAGGTCGCCACGCGCGGGCCCTAAACTATTTCTCTTCGCCCGGGATAGAGTGGAGAGGTCCTGCAAAAAGAGGCGCTATCAGGCGCTAATTCGCCAGGGTCCGTGCAAATCAATCACGGAACTCGGGCTGGCCTTTTTCGGAGTTCGCCAGGGCGGGGCGGTTTCTATTATGTGTTTCGACAAAACAGGGGAATAACAGCATGAAGGGTATTTCTTGGAAGTCCGCGATGGTGGCTGGCGTGCTCTTGCTAGCAGCTTGCACTGCTACACCGACCAAGCCCGGTGATGGCACGCCGAGTGTGGTCTACGACAAGCCGGCTGGCGAGGTTCAGAAGGCGGCTGTGGATGCCTTGGTTGCCAATGGCTTTGTGGTCAGTAAATCCACCGCTGACTACATCGAGGGTGCGCGCCCCCATAAGGTGGGTCTGGTGGTGGGCTCGGGTGGCGAGTCGGCCGGTGTCTGGTTGTCGTCCATTGGTGGTGCCAAGACATCAGTCAAGGTGAGCACTGCCAAGTCGTTCGCGGGCATGGCCGGGCAGAAGAACTGGGATAAGGAAATCATTGCGGAAATGGACAAGGGTGTCGGTCCGCACGAATAAGGCGCAGGCAATGACAGGGAAGATCATCATGATCAGAAGTGTCACGGTGATCTTTCTCGCCTCGATCCTCTGTGGATGTGTGGCGACCACAGGGAACTATCGTCCGCTCAATGGCGGCGCTGCCGCACGGGCGGCGGATTGCCAGATTTTCGTTTACAAAGATTCACCACCGAAGCAGACCTATGTCGCCATATCGCGGCTCAATGTCCACCTTGAAAAGACATTCTTCGTGTCGTCCGACTACGTATCTGCAGCGGCCGAGTTGAAGCGACAGGCGTGCTTGTCGGGCGCGGAAGCCGTGGTTGATCTACAGGAACAGTCGTCGAGCTATCTCGAAACACGCATTTACAATCTCTCCGGGACAGGTGTGCGTTTTCTTGCCAAAGATGCGCCTCGATGAGAGTGGCAGCGTAGGCGTGCACTTGACGGGTTCCATTATCTCGCCGTGAGCAAGAGCGCCATCGATCGGTGTTACCGCTTCAAGCCCCGCACCATTTCCACGAACTGCGAGCGAAAGCGCTCATCGATGTCGATGGCCTGGTTGATGCGTTCGACCATTGGCTGAAAATGTGTGCTCTGCCGGAAATCGCTGCCGAACTCCCAAAGGACGATCTCCCGCAGTACGGGCTCTCGCACGGTTTGCATGGCTTGGTCGTCATCCGGGTCGACGCCCGCAAGCAGCGAGCGCAGTCGCTGGCGAAGCTGTGCGGCGGAATGTCGCGAAACCTTCGGATCTTGCTCGTTCTTTGCCGGGGTCGCTGCCTCCGGCGCCGTGGTGGACCCGGCCTTGCCTTGAGCCAATGCCCGCATCGTCTCCAGTAGTGACGAACCTGGGGTGATGCGATCGCTGGACATAAGAGGTTCCTTGAGATGGGCGAGCGAAGTGTAACGGTGTTGCTGTATCGACATAAAAAGTGATGCGCATCACATTCAATGTGCGCACTCCGACAAGCGTCCTCAGTGGCGATTTCTCGGTCGCGCCAGAACGCGGCGGAGTTCGACCATAACCTCTTGCGAGCTTCACATTTATATCCTTGATTTTATGACTCTAAGAGTCGCAGATATTTGCGAGCCGTTTGGCTTATTGACAGCCTCTTTACAGCGCACCTAGTCTCGCCGCGTCGCAGCCCAGATCTGAATGGTTGATCTGCTGAATAGCGCGGGGGCGTTGTTCTGAAGGGCTGGAATGCAAGGGGGCGTACGGTCTTCGCCGTGCGTAAATGGACTTACGTGTTCAAGATCATGCTGGATGATGCAGGGCGTTTCGACGCCCCGCTTGATGTACTTGTCCGTCTGCAATGCAAGAAGTTTAGGGGTCGACTGTGAGCCGCATTGCCTCGCTCGAGGCTTTTGCGGACCGAGACCCTTCCAATGCTGACATCTTGTGTGAACTGCTCGATCAGTTGCTGATCGAAGGGCAGGTTGAGCGAGCGAGACAGCGCCTGGAACAGGTGGCACGTCCGTTGAGGATGTTGCCCGGCGTGGTGTTTCGCGAAGCCCGTTGCGCGCTCATGGAGGCTGATTTCGCGACGGTCGTTGCGTTGCTTCAGCCGCTCACAGTCGAGATGAACCCAGCGCCCGCAGGGCTGTGTCACGACCTTGCCTTGGCTCAATTCAGGCTCAAAAAGTTCGATGACGCACTTCGCACTTTGTCGTTGGCGGGCGCGAAGGACGCCGACACGTCAGCTGCCATCGAGCTGAAGGCGCGCATCCTGTTTTACCAGCAGCATATCGGCGATGCGTTGGTCGCGCTGGATAATGTGGGGGCGCATCATCGGCATGCCGAGTTCCATGGCTTGCGCGCGCTCTTGCTGCTGGATAGCGGTGAGACGGCGGGTGCTGCACAGGCGGCAGCGCAAGCGCTTGCCTTGGATCCTGCGCAGTTCGACGCCGGACTCGTCAGTGCCACGCTTGCGCTATCGGAACGGCGCGACGATGTTGCCGTACCAATGTTCCAACAGTTGATTGCCGCGCAGCCGAGTGCAGGCAGGGCATATCTTGGGCTGGGCGAAGGCTTGATGTTGCGCGGCGACATTGTCGCGGCACGCGCGGTGCTGGATCGCGCCGTGGCTTATATGCCCGAACACATCGGCAGCTGGCACGCCATGGCATGGTGCCAGCTGCTGCAGGGTAATCTGGACGGCGCACAGGAAAGTCTCGACGCCGCATTCGCGCTGGATCGTACCTTTGGCGAAACGCACGGTGGACGCGCGCTGATCCATGCGCTTCGCGGCGAAAGGGACGCCGCCGGCGAGGCGATCAAGCGTGCGTTGAGGCTCGATCCGAATGGACGCTCGGCGCGTTACGCGCAGAGCGTCTTGTTGCTGGACGAGGGCAAGGAGGCCGAGGCTCAGGCGATCATCCAGTCGCTGACCGCCTCGTCGCCCGGCATGCGCGGGCCGGTCACGGCGGAATTCGTCTATACGTTGCGCGACTTGCTTCGCCCGGCACAGGAGCGTCCGCGTGGACACTGATGTCGCGATGCATCTGCTCGCGCAGACCTTGCTTACGGCAGCCAAGGTCAGCGCCCCGATCCTGGTGGCGACCCTGCTGGTCGGCGTGGTGATTTCCATCGTGCAGGTGGTGACCCAGATCCAGGAAATGACCCTGACGTTCATTCCCAAGCTCGTCGTTGTCGTGATGATGTTCGTGATGACCGGCGCTTGGATGATGGCCGTGGTGGTCGAGTTCACGCGACATCTGTTCGGCCTTGTGGCGGGGATGTAACGCTCGTGGAAGCACTGGATGGGGATGTCGCAGCGTTTCTGTTGGCTATGGCACGGTTTGCGCCGTTGCTGGTGGTGCCCGCATTCGGCCCCTTTGCGTGGGTGCCCGGAACGGTGCGTGTCATCGTGCTCCTCGCGCTCAGCCTGGTCGCGGTCGGGGCCGTGAATGCAGCAAACGTGTCGACAGCTACGTTGGATTCGCCTCTGCTGTTTGGGCTTGCCCTTGGCGGCGAAAGCCTGGTGGGGCTCACGTTTGCGCTGGCAGTGGTTTTGCCCATGGCTGCCCTCGGTTTTGCCGCGCGCATGCTCGACATGCAGTCGGGCCTGGCAGCGGCCAGTCTGCTCAACCCCTCCACCCACACTACCGAATCGCTGTTCGGCACCGTGATCCAGTGGGCGGGGATGGTGGCGTTTTTTGCGCTGGGGCTTCACCTGGTTCTGCTGCGCGGGCTGGTCGCTTCGATAAACCTGATCCCCCTTGGAAGCGGCCGTGTAGTCATGACACCCGCGGGGTTCCTGGGCCTGCTGTCGACCCAGTTCTTGCTGGGCCTTATGGTAGTGCTGCCTGTGGTGCTTGGTCTGTTCGCTATTGATCTCGGCACCGCGTACGCGAGCCGATCGATGCCCCAGGCAAATATCTATTTCGTGGCATTGCCGCTGAAGGTGATGGCAGGCTTCGCGCTGCTGGCGGCGACGCTGCGATTTGCGCCTCCGCTGATCGAGCGGCTGTTTCGTGAGGCTATGCTGGCCTTGCCCATGTCAGCGGCGCACTGACATGGCCGAGAACGAGCAGAGCAAAACCGAACAGCCGACCCCGTTTCGCCTCCAGGAAGCGCGCAAGAAGGGGCAGGTGGCGCGTAGCGCGGAAGTGAGCGGCCTGTTGGTGACCGTGGTCTTCAGCATCACGGTGTGCGCCACTGCGGCGACGCTCGCGGGTGCCTGGGCGCACTCGTTCCAGCGAATGATCCTGATGGCGGGCAACGCACCGACACCATCGATAAGTCTCATGCAGTGGATAGGCGAAACCTTCCGGCCCGTGTGGCAGGCCATGGTTCCGCTGGTGATTGCGCTGGTTGTGACCGCAGTGATTGCCAACCTGGTTCAGACCGGCCCGGTCTTCAGTACCGAGCCCATGAAACCTGACTTCTCGCGCCTCAACCCTACGCAGGGATTCAAGCGGATCTTCTCGCTTCGCTTGCTTTGGGACCTTTTCAAACTGGCGCTCAAAGTGGCGTTGCTGGGAGCGATGGCCTGGTGGCTGACTGGCTCGCTACAGCACCAGCTATTGGCCACGGCGACCGCTGCACCCGGTGCGGCGGGGGAGTTGCTGAGGTCGATCTATGTGCGGGTCACCACCTGGGTACTGGTCGTACTCGCCCTGGTGGCGCTGATGGATCTGCTTTTCTCCCGTCGCGAGTATCTGCGCAAGCTGCGCATGAGCCGCAACGACATCAAGGACGAGGTGAAGCGTCGCGAAGGCGATCCGGATATCCGGCACAAGCGCAAGCGGATCATGGTGGAGCTTCTCAAGCAATCGCGTTCGGTGCGACGCGTGCCGGAAGCCGATGTGGTGCTGACCAATCCCACGCATCTTGCCGTGGCCATCCAGTACCGACCGCGCACGATGCGATCGCCGGTCGTGCTGGCCAAGGGAACCGACGCCGTGGCAGCGGCGATGCGCAGCAAGGCGGCCGTTTCCGGCGTTCCTTGTCTTCGCTCGCCGGTATTGGCGCGCGCGCTGTTCCGGGAGTGCAGCATCGACAAGCCCGTGCCTGATCATCTCTATAGCCAGCTGGCGCCCGTCTATCGCTGGTTGATGAACCGCCCCGGCAACAGGATTTTTTCGTGAGCGCACTATTTGGACAGCTCTGGGGCAGCAAGCGTGACATGGCGCTCGTGCTGGGCATGGTCGGCATTCTTGTCATCCTGTTTACGCCGATCCCGCCTGGCCTTCTCGACTTCCTGCTGGTGTTGAATTTCACGGCGGCGCTACTGGTGCTGCTGATCACGTTCTTTACCGAGACGCCGCTGAGCTTCTCCACGTTTCCCTCGTTGTTGCTCATCACCACGTTGTTTCGTCTCTCACTGAATATTTCGGCGACGCGCCTCATCCTGGACAAGGGCAATGCCGGCCGGGTGATCAACGCGATCGGCTCTTACGTGGTCGGCGGCAACTACGTCATTGGCCTGGTGGTGTTTCTTATCCTGGTGGTGGTGCAGTACGTGGTCGTCACCAGCGGTGCGCAGCGTGTGGCGGAGGTCGCGGCACGCTTTACGCTCGACAGCATGCCCGGCAAGCAGATGAGCATCGATGCGGACATGAACATGGGTCTCATCGATCAGCATGAAGCCAAGCGGCGCCGTGCACTGGTGGAGCGCGAGGCGAGCTTCTACGGAGCGATGGACGGCGCCACCAAGTTCGTGAAGGGCGATGCCATCGCCGGCATCATGATCATCCTGATCGACATCATCGGTGGCCTCGCCGTCGGTATGGTGCAACGTGGCCTGCCGTGGTCGGAAGCGGCGCATCAGTACACGCTGCTGACCGTGGGCGACGGCATCGTGACGCAGATCCCGTCGCTGGTAATCGCGGTGGCCACGGGCATTATCATTACGCGTGCCGCATCGGATGCCCAGTTGGGCACCGAGATAACGCGCCAGGTCCTGAGCAATTCGCGCACGCTGCTGATCGTGGCGGTGGCCTTGATGGGCGTGATGCTGTTGCCTGGCCTCCCTGCCTGGCCGGTGCTTGTCGTGCTGGCCGGCGTAGGCGCCCTGATCTACTTTTCGGTTCGCGACAAATCCTCCGCTCAGACAAGCGACGTCGAGGATTCCGTACTCGAGCCGCCGGCAAGTCGCGCCGAGGAAGACATCTACAAACTGATGGCGGTCGAACCGATCGAGATTCATCTCGGCACGGCCATCGTGGCGACCTACAAGGCGAAGAATCTCGACTTGGGCGAGCGGATTGCCACCTACCGCAAGCAGTATGCGCTGGAAGCCGGTTTCATCCTGCCGAAGGTGAAGCTGATCCAGGAGGCGCCGCTGGCCGAGCGCGGCTATGAGATTCACGTGCAGGGATCGCGGGTCGGTAAGGGCGAGTTGCATTTCGACGCGCTGCTGGCCATTGACCCGGGTGGCAAGCGTCCGCGCCTGGAAGGCAAGGAGACCAAGGATCCCGCCTACGGCTTGCCCGCACTGTGGATACCGCCCGAGCAGCGCCAGTTTGCGCGTGGCGCGGGATATACGCTGGTCGATCCGGAAACCGTGTTGATCACCCATCTCGGCGAGGTGGTGAAACGACATGCGCCGGAACTGCTGACCCGTGCGGAGACGGAACGCCTCGTAACGCGGGTGCGGGAGCAGCAGGCGTCGCTGGTCGACGAGCTGATTCCGGGCGTCCTGTCTTATACGGACGTGCAGAAAGTGCTCCAGCAGTTGTTGAAGGAGCAGGTGAGCATCCGCAACACGGAATCCATTCTTGAGGTGCTCGTCGACGCGGGTAAAACCTATAAGCAGACTGATGAACTGGTCGAGCGCGTGCGTGAACGACTCGGCCCGACCATCTGCCAGCGCGTGAGCAATGCGCAGGGTGAGCTGCACGTGCTGACTCTGGCAACGGAGCTTGAGCGCAACATCGTCACGGCACTCAGGCAGCGTGAGGGAACCGGGCTTCTGCTTAGCGATCCCGGGCAGCTCGAGGCTTTGCTTGGCGGATTGGCGAAGCAGTCCGAAGCCATGATGGTGCGCAACCATCTCCCTGTGCTGCTTTGCCCCAGTGCGTTGCGGCGTCATCTGCGAGCGCTGATCCAACGAAGCCTCCCCCATATCACCGTGCTCGGCATCAACGAGGTGCCGGCGTCCCTGGCCGTGAAGTCTTTCGGCGTCGTCAGCGTGTCTCCATGAGGAATTCATGAGCAACGTCATTTCCAGTATCGCCAGCTATCTCAGCCGTGATGTCGAATCACTGGACATCATTGGACAGAACGTGGCCAACATGCGCACGGTCGGCTATCGCACTGAACGCCTCAAGGGCGATTTTCGAGCGGCCACGGCAAGCACCGATCGAACGCTCAGTATGCTGGACGGCAATCTCGACAAGACGGGCGCTTCGCTGGATCTGGCCATCCAGGGTCAGGGGTTCTTCGTTGTCGATGTGAACGGCCAGGAGCGTTTGACGCGCAACGGGCAATTCCATCTCAACGAGGACCGTCAGCTGGTGGACGACATGGGTCGTGCCGTCATGGGCGAATCCGGTCCGATCACGCTGGACACCGCCGCGGTGCAGATCGGCGCGGACGGCGCGATCAAGGATGGCGATAAGCAGATCGATACGTTGAGGATCGTTGGCGTTGCGAACGCCGACGGTCTGCGCGAGATCGGTGACGGCCTCTATGCCTATAGCGGCGCGCCCGGCGAGTGGAACGGCAGCCTGCACCAGGGCGCACTGGAGCGCTCGAACGTGGATCCCGGCACCGAAATGGTGCGCCTGATGGAAGTGACCCGTCACGCACAGTCGGTGCAGCGGGCCATTCAAGCCTATGACACCGCCATGCAGAGTGGCGTTTCCCACCTTGGCGACAACGCCTGAGGAGTTCGACATGATCGACGCGCTTTACATCGCTACCTCTGGCTTGAAGAGCCAGCAGAGCCAGATCGACACCTTGTCCAACAATATTTCCAACATGCAGACGCCTGGCTTCAAGGCCAAACGCGTGGCATTTGGAGACATTGCAACGATGTCGCCTGCGCAGGTGGCGGCCGGACTGCCGCCCGAGAGCGAGGGTGCCGGTTCGGAGATCCTGGCGACCACGGCGCTGTTTTCGCAGGGCCAGATGATGCAGACGAACAACACCTGGGACATCGGCATCCAGGGCAGCGGTTTCCTGGAAATCGCGGACAGCAACGGCAATCGCCTTTACACCCGTGCGGGCCAGCTGCACGTGGATAGCGAAGGCTATCTGGCGACGGTCGATGGCAATCGTCTTGCGCAGAACATCCAGATTCCGCCCGATGCTGCCCAGATCCAGATCAACCAGAGTGGCCAGATCTACGCCAACGTCGGCGGCAGCGCCACGCAGACGTTGCTGGGGACGCTTGAACTCAGTGTTTTCCCGTCGCCGGATGGGCTGCAGTCGGTGGGAGGCAACAATTTTGCCGCCACCCAGGCATCGGGTGATCCGAGCGTGGAGAAGGCCAACGAGAACGGAACGGGCAGCATTCTGCAAGGCTCGCTGGAGAGTTCCAATGTCGACATGGTGTCGGAGATGTCCTCGTTGGTGATCGCACAGCGCGCCTATCAACTCAATGCACGCGTACTGCAGGCGTCGGATCAGATCCTCGACACCATCAATAATCTTCGCCAGTAAGCATGCGCTACGTACTGCTCGTGCTCGCCGTCCTGCTGTCTGCGCCACTCCTCGCGGGGAGTGCGGTGCAGACGGTGGCTGCGTCGCGCCTCGTCGGTGCGGCCCAGGATGTGCTGCGCGAACACCTGGCGTCCGGCGGCGAGGTATCGATCACCACGATCGGCACGCCCGAGGAGGTGCGCGTACCCATGGGTGAGGTGAGCCTGCAGGTTCATCCCATCAGTGGGCGATGGCCACGACCCCGCGTGGGCGTGCCTGTGGATGTGCTGGTGGATGGCCGGGTCGTGCGCTCCGCCACCGTCTGGTTCGCGCTGAGCGTCCACAGCAAGGTGCTTACCTACGGGGACGACGAACCCATCGGTGTCCAGGCGCAGCAGTTGCGGATCCACGCCGCAGATGTCGACGTGGCGACGCTGCAGGAAACGCCCGTGGACGGGCCATCCGCACTCGATGGGATGCGGTTGCGCAAGCCGGTTCAAGAGGGCAGCGCCGTGCTGTTGAGCGATTTCGAGAAGATTCCGGACGTGGATCGACAAGAGAAGGTTCGCGTGCTTGCCAGTTATGGCGCGATTCGTTTGGCGACACGTGGCGTGGCCAATGAGAAAGGCAATGCCGGGGACGTGGTGCCTGTTCTGATCAACGGTGCTGATGAGCCTGTGCGTGCGCGAGTGACAGAGAAGGGAGTGGTCGAAGTTGTCCAGTAAACATGGCATACCGTTATTGCTTGCTTGCGCCCTGACGACGTTTGCAGTGCATGCGCAGCACGCATCGGGATCGATGATCGAACCCGATGCCTACCGCGGCCTGGCGGCCGACCGGCGTGCTCATGCGGTCGGCGACACGCTGACCGTGGTCGTCACGGAGACGGCGCAGGCTTCCGCCAGCGCGAATACGGACGCCGACAGTGGCGTACAGCTCGCTGCCAACACGCAAAGCAAGCACACGCAGCACAACTACGGCGTGGGCCTGTCCGGTAGCGATGCAGGCGAAGGCAAGACGACGCGCGCCGGCATGCTCCAGGCGCAGTTGACAGTGCGCGTCACGGGCATTGAGGGCAACGACATGCTGCGTGTCCGCGGCGAGCAGACCGTGGTGGTCAACGGCGAAAAGCAGCATTTCGCCTTGACGGGTCTGGTGCGTCCGGAAGACATCTCGGCCACGAATGTCATCCTCTCGAACCGGATCAGCGAAGCGAACATCCAATTCACTGGCCAAGGCGACGTGTCCGAAGCACAACGCCGAAGCATTCTCTATCGCATTGCTCGGTGGTTGCGCCTGATATGACATGTCGTGCTCTTATTGGCCTTCTGCTCGTGGTCTGCATGCTGCCTGTGCACGCGGACACCGGCAGCGTGCGGCTCAAGGAAATTGCCCGTATCGAAGGTGTGCGCGACAACCCCTTGACGGGCTACGGCCTCGTCATCGGCCTTGCGGGCACAGGCGACACCAGCAAGAACCACCTCACCGTGCAGTCGGTGGCCAACACGCTGAGTCATTTCGGCGTGAACATCAGCCCCGACGACCTCAATAGCCGCAACGTCGCTGCCGTCCTCGTGACGTCGACGCTGCCTGCGTTTGCCGAGTCGGGTCAGAAGCTCGACGTTTCTGTTTCGTCCCTCGGCGATGCGCGCAGCCTATCCGGCGGCGTGTTGCTCCTGACGCCGTTGAACGGACCTGACGGGAAAATGTACGCGCTGGCGCAGGGTGCGCTTTCCGTGGGTGGCTACGAGGTGCGCTCGTTTGGCAGCATGGAGCAGAAGAACCACCCCACGGTGGGCCGGGTACCGGACGGTGCATCGGTCGAGCGAGAGGCGCCGTTAGGCCTGAACACCGACAGTCGAACGCTTGACGTCGTGTTGTATCAGCCGGATTTCACCACGGCGGAGCGCGTTGCCGAATCGTTGCGTCGCAATGCCGGCGTTTCGGCCGTGGCCGAGCATGCGGGCAAGGTGAGAGTCGTGTTTCCATCGCCGCCTGCCGACATGGTGCGCATGATCTCGTCGATCGAGAACGTGCCGGTGACGCCGGACGCCATCGCACGCGTCGTGGTCAATGAACGCACCGGGACGGTGGTCTCCGGTGGCGACGTGAGGCTGGGGAGCGTGACCATTTCGCAAGGCGACTTGCGTGTATCGGTGCAGACTGACTACCTGGTTTCGCAGCCGGAGGGACTCATCAATCCTTCCCGCAATATCGGTACGGCAGTGGTGCCCCAGTCGACCATCAACGTGCAGGATCCAGAAGCACGCATGGTCAACATGCCCAATGGCGCGACCGTGGCCGACCTCGTCGGTGCCTTGCGCGCCATCCATCTTTCGACGCGCGACGTCATCACCATTCTTCAATCCATCAAGGCTGCCGGCGCGTTGCAAGGCGACCTTGTGATTCAGTGAGGTAGACCATGGATCTAACCACCGAAGCATTGCGTCTTGGCATGGGCCTGGCGCGCACGCGCGCAGAGATCGCCAGCGCCAATATCGCCAATGTCGACACGCCGGGGTTTCGTGCCCAGCGCGCCGATTTTGGCCAGGCCCTCGGGCTGCTGCAGCAGGCAGCGGTCCATCCGGAGATGAGCAGCGACAAGCTGCAGCTGGAGGGCAGGCACACGACGCTCTCGTCGGCGAGCACGACGGACGCCGCCGACGTGAACGTACACCTGGACGGCGAGGTGGCCGATCTCGAGGCCGCCAGCACGGACTATCAGTCCATGACGGCCGTTCTTTCCCGTCGTTTTTCACTCATGCAGCTTGCGCTGGCAGGCAGGAATTGATCATGGTTGATCAGATTTTCGCGGCCACGCGCTATGGCCTGGAATACGAGCGCCTGCGCCTGGAAGCGGCGAGCCACAATATTGCCGTGGCCAATACGCCCAACGACACCGCGCAGCCGGCGCGGCTCATGCGCGTCTCCACCACGTTTCTACCTCACGTGGGAACGTCGGCATCGCTGATGGCAGGACATTTTCCGCGTCCCGTGATGGTTGATGCCGAGGCTGCCGAACGCAAGGTCCACGACCCCTCCGACCCGGCCGCCGACCAGAACGGCATGGTCAGCTATCCCAAGGTCGACCTGGTGCAGGAGATGAGTTCGCTGTTGGATGCGAGCCGCGCCTACGAGGCCAACGTTCGCGCGTTCAACACGCTGCGTGGCATGGCGCTACATGCGCTGGATCTTGGAGGTGGCGCATGAGCGTGACCCCGATCCAGCCGATATCGATAGGTGTCATCGACGGCGCGCGCGAGGCGACGCCGCTGTCGTCCCTGCAAGGCAACGGTTTCATGAATGCCCTGGGTGATGGCCTGAACGGCATCAATGCCGACCTTTCACAGGCCGACGCGCTGGCGCGCCAACTGGCGGCAGGCGACAAGATTCCCGTGCACGACGTGATGATCGCGTTCGAACAGGCGCACCTGAAGTTGCAAATGGCCGTCGAGGTGCGAAATCGCGTCGTCGATGCGTATCAGAGCCTGACCAACATGCAGTTGTAAAAGCACGTGCAGGACAGCAGTCCTATACCCGGAGCAGGTATGCAGCAGTTTCTTTCCAATCTTTCACGCCGGGCTCGTCTTGGTTTTGTGCTGGGGGTGCTGGCCATCGTCGGCCTGGGCGGTGCGGTCGCATGGTGGGCCGCGCACCCCGACTATGGCGTACTGTTCCGGGATCTCAAGGAAGCCGATGCGGCCGAGATCACCGCTGCTCTTGGGCAGATGCAGGTTCCCTATCACATCGCCGACGGCGGCCATTCGATTCTCGTGCCCGAGAACGTGGTCTACGACACCCGCATGAAGCTGGTGTCGCAAGGCGTGCCCAAGGGCGGCAGCGTGGGTTTCGAGCTGTTCAAGGACTCGGACTACGGCGTCACCGAGTTTGCGCAACGCGTGAACTTTCAGCGTGCCCTGCAGGGTGAACTGGAGCGCACGATCGACGCGATGGACGAAGTCAGTTCGTCGAGGGTGCACCTGACCATACGTCGTGAGGACATGTTTGCGCACGACGGCGATGCATCCAAGGCATCGGTGACGATTGCCATCAAGCCCGGAAAGCATCTCGAGGCACGGCAAGTCGTGGGCATCCAGCGCCTGCTCGCCTCCGCGGTGGAAGGGCTGTCGTCGGATGCGGTGGTGGTGTTGGATGGCAATGGCTCCGTGCTCTCCGCCCATGGCGCAGACGGCGTGGCAGCGGTGGGCGAACGCATGGACGAGCAGGCGCGACTCGAGCTGCAATTGCGACAGAAGGTTGGCACTCTTCTGCACCGGGTGCTGGCCAATGACGATTTCACCGTGTCGGTGGATGTCCGCGTCAACTACGACCATGTAAAGCAGGTCCGTGAACACCTGATTGCGCAGGGCAAGGACGGCAACGGATTGCTGGTGAGAGAGAAGACCGGCTCGACGGGAAGGTCCGCCGATGACTCCGACCCCGATCATGCCAAGGCCGGCTCGTCCACCAGTGACCGCGAGGTGGAGTACGCCCACGGCCGCGAGCAGGAGGAAATCGAGCAGGCACCTGGGCGCATCGAGCGCATCTCGGTCGGCATCGTGGTGCCCGACGCTGTACCCCAAACGGAGCTGTCGAAGCTATCGGACGTGGTTTCCGCGGGTCTTGGACTGGACCTCAGCCGCGGCGACAAGGTTGATATTGCCTCGATCGCACCGCCGGCCGTTGCCTCGGTCGAGAAGCCGCGTAACCTGGCGCCTGTCTTTGAAAGTGCGGCCGACGGCGCCGTCGAGGAGCGCGGCCAGCCTGACGCGGCGAGCGCAGGCGCGCGTTTGCCTTTGTGGGCGTATCTCGCGCTCGGCGCCGGAGTAGCGCTGATCGCTTCGCTATGGATGGCCTTTGGTTCGAATGCTCGTCAACGGCGACTGACCGCACCCGAACGTGAGGAAGCCCTGCAGCGTCTTCGGCAGTGGGTTTCCTCCGCCGAGGTGAAGTCGTGAGCGCGTCGGGCATGCGCAAAGCCGCGGCCTATCTGGCGACGCTGCATCCCAAGGACCGTCGTTGGCTGCTCGCGCAACTACCTACGTCGTGCGTGAGCGCCCTGGATTCGCTTATCGCAGAGGTCGAGCCTTTGATGAAGGCCGCACCCGACATGATCGTCGATCTGCTCAACGATCACGAGGCGGGCAAGCCAGCAGAGGTGCCGGCGCCGGATCTGCTCATCAGTACGCTCAACGCGCTTGATGAACCCTGGGCTGCACGCATCATTGCGGCCACGGCGCCCGATCATGCGGAGATCTATCTGGCCGCCTGCTTTCGCCAGCGCGCGATGGGTATCCGTAGCGAGCTTCACTCTCTTCCCGCGACATTCCCGCCCGCATTGGCCCGATGTATGGCCGATGAGCTTGCCACGATGGCTCGCGAGCCGGAGGCGACCGCAGCATGATCCGGCGACTGTCCGATGCTGCAGCTTTGTCGGAAGCCGCACGGCTGCCTTCGATGGCGTCGCCGCACGCGGCCGTCGTT
Source organism: Dyella kyungheensis (assembly GCF_049913195.1). Lineage (GTDB taxonomy): Bacteria > Pseudomonadota > Gammaproteobacteria > Xanthomonadales > Rhodanobacteraceae > Dyella > Dyella kyungheensis. Next base: position 2,396,430 of record NZ_CP183983.1, read on the forward strand.
GCGGACGAGACCGATGCCGCTCGGTTTGGAGACGGCTACCGCGAGGGATTCGAAGCTGGAGAGGCCGATGGTTTGCGCGAGGCAGAGGCACGCTTCGCGAAACTGGAAGCCGAGCTGCGCGACCGGCATGAGAAAGCAGAGGCATCGCTGCTGCAGGAGCGCAGTCGATGGAGCGAACTCGCGGCAAGTCTTGCCGGCGCCGAGCTTGCCCGTGCTGCCGTCATGGAAACGGACACGTTCGAGATGGCCTTGCGCGCACTCGGCGCGGTGCTTGGCGAGGGTATGGGCGCGGACGAGAGGTTGGCTCGTCTGGTGACTCAAGTCATCGACGAATACCGTAGCGACGCTTTGTGCCTGCAGGTTGCCGAGGTTGATCTCGCGCTTCTTCCCCAACAGATCAACGGCGTTCGCATCGAGGCCGGCGCAGGCATGCTGCCTGGATCGTGTGCGCTGATGACGGCGCGGGGCCGCATCGAGACGTCCATCAAGGAGCGATTGGACGTCGTTCATCGCGCGATGCTTGAAGCACTCGAGGGGATGGCTTCGTGAGTGGCGCCGCTGCAATGGCATTCAAGGCCGCACTGGATGCAGCGCCGTCGGTGCGGCGGCTCGGTTGTCTGGTCGCATTCAACGGACTGGTGATCGAAGCGCAAGGCCCTGATGCGGTCATCGGTGAGCTTTGCCAGCTTTCCTGTCACGGGTCGGAAGATCCGGTCCTGGCCGAGGTGGTGGGATTCCGCGATGGCCGGGTACTGCTGATGCCGTTTGGACATCTACGTGGCATGTCGATTGGCGCGACGGTGGAAGCATTGGGGCGTCGCGCCCGCATTCCCGTTGGCAAGGACATGATCGGACGCGTGCTGGATGCCTTTGGTGCCCCGCTGGACGGCAAGCCGCCGATCCGGGCCGATGCCGAAAAGGACATCCACGGCGTGGCCATCAACCCCATGGCCCGCGCACCTTTGACCGAAGGGCTGGAGACCGGCGTCAAGGCCATCGATGGTTTGGTGCCACTGGCGAAGGGCCAGCGCGTAGGCATATTCGCAGGCAGCGGCGTCGGCAAAAGTACCTTGCTGGGGATGCTCGCAGGACATGTCCGCGCCGACGTCATCGTGGTGGGCTTGATCGGCGAACGCGGTCGCGAAGTTGCCGATTTCCTGCAGGATGCACTGAGCAAGGAAGGACGTGAACGCTCCGTACTGATCGTCGCCACCGCCGATCAGCCGGCGCTCACGCGCACACACGCCGTGCATGCAGCGCACGCCGTCGCCGAACACTTCCGGGAGCAGGGGCTGGATGTCCTGCTCGTCATCGATTCGATCACGCGCTTTGCGATGGCGCAACGCGAAGTGGGTCTGGCCACGGGGGAACCGCCCACATCCCGCGGCTATCCACCGTCGGTGTTCAATCTACTTCCCCAAATACTGGAGCGGGGAGGCAGTCTGAAGGGGGCCGGAACCATTACTGCGGTGTACAGCGTGCTGGTCGAAGGCGACGACATGAACGAACCCGTCGCCGACCACATGCGTGCCATTCTGGACGGCCATATCGTGTTGTCACGCGATCTGGCGGCGCGCGGTCAGTTGCCGGCGATCGATGTGCTTTCAAGCATCAGTCGGCTCCAGTCAAAGATCTGCCTGGCGGACGATCTGACATTGATGCGGCAGACGCGCGCCATGGTGGCGGTCTATGAGTCGTCGCGGGATCTGGTGGAGATGGGCGCCTATCAGGCGGGCACGAATCCTGCGCTGGATGAAGCCCTGCGGTGTCAACCTCGGATCACCGACTTCATTCGTCAGTCCCCCGGTGAGCGCAGTACGCGCGAATCTAGCATGCGGATGCTGCGTGACCTGGTTTCGGGGGAACTCGCGTGAGCAAGCACTCGGTTCGCTCCTATGCTGTTCTGCATCGAATCTCCCGCGTCAAGGCGGCACAGGCTGCGTTGGCGCTTGCCTCGGCGAGCCGAGCCGAACAGGCCGCATCGGACGAGGTTGAACAGGCGGCATCGCTTTGTGCGGCCGCGTTGAACGCACGAGCCCGTTGCATTCATGAGGATGGCAGCCTTCAACTCACCGGGTATTGGCTGCTGACCGATCTCCACGCCTCGCTGGAAACGCGGCACGAAACGGCCATCGATGCCTGGCATGAGACACAGGACGAACAGAGGGCACGGAGCCTGGTGGCCGCTTCGAAGCAACGCTTTGCCGATGGCGTAGAGGAAGAACTTCAGCTCCGCCGCCATGAGGTGGTTCTCGGTGCACAGGACCGGCTGCTGGCGGATTCACTCGACCTTTGGATGCTTCATCGGAAGGAGTCGTAATGGATACGTCTTCAATCCTGGGCATCCAGGGACGTACGCAAAGGCCCCCGTCGCCAGCGAATTCCAGCGATTTTGCCGACGAGTTGAACAAGGACGTGCCGCGAGGGGCGGCAAAGTCGCCCCATGACGACGCGCCTCAGGGAAGGGCTGGCCAAGCGAGAGAGGCATCAACGAGCGAGACGCTCCCCGGCACGCCTTCGGCCACATCGGATGAGAGTGCAAGCTCACTAGACCCGCTTGCGGTCAGCGATACGCGCGCCTTGTCGGCCATCGCCACTGTCGAGCAGGTCCTCTCCGCCCGCGTTTTTGGCTTGCATCTCCAGGCGTCCGGCTATTTGTCCGAATACCGGCTCGCCTCCGCAAACAGCGAACCGTCAACGTCTCGATCGGAGGCGGACGCGATGCAGGCCGAGGAGGTTCCGGCTTCTCTGGATCCGCCTGAAGACACAACTGCGGCGCAGGAAGATGCTCCTGGGCTGGCCGCAGACACCCTTGGCGTGGCGATTGCCGCCGCGCCCGAGATCGCTACGAACGCATCGACCGACATCGAGTCTGTGGCAGCGCCATTGTCCGGTGCTTCCACGTGGCGCGAAGTCACCTGGCAGCAGCGCGCATTCCGCCTATTCGCACGGCCCGATGGCAAACACACGGCATGGTTGCGCGACTACACCGTTTCCACGGACGAGGCCCGCCAGCTGGCGAAAAGCCTCGCCCAGCAGCTGAAGGGGCAGGGCATGGCTCTGCACAGCATCATCTGGAATGGCCACGAAGTCTGGTCGTCCATGGACGTCGATTAAGGAGATCCGCATGACCGTCCAAGCCATCGGCAATGCTTTGAATACAACTGATCCGTCGACGTTGTCGAACTCGGGAATCAACGAGCAGGACTTCATCAAGCTCTTTGTCAGCGAGTTGCAATTCCAGGATCCCATGCAGCCGCTCGACAACAGCCAGTTCCTTACCCAGCTGGCCCAGTTCGTGAGCATCGAGCAACAGAGCGAAGAGGTGAGCGGCATCAATAATCTGCTCACCCTCGACTCATCCGATCAGTCGCTTGGCCTGTTGTCCCATACCGTCCAGGTAGCCAACGCGGACGGATCGACCACCACGGGCAAGGTCACCGGCATCCAGTACACCAGCAACGGCGTGCAGATGACCATTTCCACTGGCACAAGCAATGTCATCACGAATGTCGGCTTGTCCCAGATCCAGCTCGTCACTCCTTGAGGCTTGAGCCATGCCCAGCATCATGCAAGCGCTATACAACAGTGTGTCGGGACTTTTCAGTTTCTCGCAGACGTTGAACACGATCAGCAACAACGTCAGCAACATGAACACGCCGGGTTTCCGCGGCAGCGACTCGTTCATGGAGAACGTGCTCGACGACGATGGGTCGAAGGTCGCCGGTACCGGCTACAACCTCAGCGAGGGGCAGATCCAACAAACCAGCACCAGCACCGATGTGGCGATCGATGGCAAGGGTTTTTTCATCTTGCAGGATGCACAGGGCAACACTTACTACACCCGCTCGGGGCAGTTCGAATTCAACGAGCAGGGGCAGTTGATCGATTCCGTCAACAAGTACGTGGTTCAAGGGTATGCCACGGACGGCAGCTATGGCCCCATCGACATCTCGTCGGTGGAAAAACTGCCGGCGCAGGCAACTACCAGCATCTCCATGACTGGCAACGTCGATCCGAGCAGCCCATCGGATACGGTGAACAATGTGACCGTATATGACGCCGAGGGCAACGCGCACGTTCTGACCGTGGCGCTTACCAGCAACACTACAGCGACGCCCAGCACGGGCAGCTGGAACGTGAGTGTGACTGACGCCAGCGGTGCGACCCTGGGAAGTGGCGAAATCCGCTTCGCGACCGACGGCACCCTGCAACCCGGATATACCACCGTGACTGCGAGTGCCAATTGGGGGCCGACAGCTCAGGCGCTCACGTTCAATTTCGGTACGGCGGGCGGGTTGTCAGGCACCACGGCCTTCTTGGGGAATCCGTCAACACTTGCCGCACAGGTCAAGGACGGACATGGCGTTGTCGGGCTCTCCTCGGAGAGCTTCGACACCACCGGTACCCTGCAGCTCACCTATTCCGATGGCGAAACAAAGGCCGGTCCGCAGCTCGCGCTGGCCTCGTTCCAGGACGAATCGAACCTGCAGATGATCCAGGGAAATCTCTATCTGCAACCGCTGACCCAGACAGCCCAGGTCGGCAGGCCCAGTTCGACGGTGTTCGGCAAGATCGATGGCGGAAGCCTGGAGATGTCCAACGTCGACCTGACCCAGGAGCTGGCCGACATGATCGTGATCCAGCGAGGCTACCAAGCCAGCTCCAGGGTCATGACGGTATCGAGCGACATGCTTCAGCAGCTGTATGACTCGACGCGGGGTGGCTGATGATTGACGCTCCTCGTTTTGGCTGGCTTGGCGAATCCCGGCGCATCGAATTGCATGCGCTGCTGGTTCGCGACGTCTCCGAATGGTCGCGCGACTGGTGGATGGAGCATTCGTCGGCGGCCATTGACGTATATCCACTTGATGCGTGGGTGCCCGCCAAGGAACCGCCCGCAACATGGCGCCTGGGGGCGGGAACGCTCGAGCTACTCTCGCATCGTGGCGAAGCGGCGCTGGGAAGCTATCTCTCGGCGCACGCCGGGGACGACTCGTCCTTGCTCGCCTCACGCATTGGCCACCGTGCGCTGGCGGATCTGGCTCTTCGCTTGTCGCGTCGCGCACAGGCGCCTCTTGGCAACCTTTCCGAAGGCGAAAGCCCGCTTGATGCCTGCCATAGGCTGGAGCTTGGCGCCTACATGGCGACGGTATCGCTAGGCAGATTTACGTTCGCCCTCGCCATGGACAGGGCTGTCGTTGACCTGCTGGTGCCTGTAAAGAGCCCGGAAAAAGCCGCGTTGGCACCACGCGCACAGGCGATGAACGGTGTGGACGTCAGCCTGGAGGTGTGCATTCCTTTGGGCAGCGCATCGCTTTCGCAGCTGGATGATCTCCGCGTCGGAGAGGTGCTGGTAGGCGATGCACTGCTTTCCGCGCCTGTCGAGATACGCCTCGTCGATGGTCACTCCATCGCCTTCGCGACACTGGGCGAACGGGATTCCTCCCGCGCCGTCACGCTTACCCATTCCCTCTGAGCACGAATACTTATGAACGAAGAAGTCGCTACGGCTGCCAACCCCGCCACGGGCAAGAGCGAAGCTCAAGAAACGGCACCTCTCATCAAGCGCAATCTCTCCTTGCTGGGTCATGTCAACGTCAAGCTTGAGGCCGTGGTTGGCCATGCGAACGTATCGGTCGATCGGCTCTTTTCCGTGGTCAAGGGCGATCTCCTGACGCTGGACTGCGCCATGGATGAGCCCGTGTCGATTCGCCTGGACGGAAAAGTCATCGCGAAGGGACATCTGGTTGCCGTTGGCGACCAGTTTGGCGTGAAGATCTCGGAGATCCTCTGACATGTTGCTGGGCGAAAGCATCGCGCTGGCCCTCGCGCAAACTGCGCCGTCAGGACTGCCTTTTCGCACGGAATCGGCCGTCTCGACGGATCGGTTCGTGCTAGCCATGCTCGCCGTGTCGCTGCTGCTTGTTGCGCTGATTGTCGCGTTGCAAGTGGCGCGCAAGAAGGGTTGGCTGGGTGGCGCGATGTTTCGGTCTGCGGGCGTTCAAGGGGATCGTTCGGAGTTGTCGCTGCGTGCATCCCGGCGTGTCAGTGCTTTCACCTCAGTCCATGTCCTTGCGCGGGGAGAGCAGGAATTTCTGGTCGTAGAGTCGGTTCGCGGCGCGACAGCTCAGATTCACCCGGTACTGCGTGCCGTCGAAGAGCAGGGGAGCAAGAAGTGACATATCGCTCCTGGTGCATGGTCGGCGGCGCGATGGCGTGTGCGCTTGCCAGCGGCGTACTCCATAGCGAGCCGATGCCCGGACTCTTGAGCCGGTTGGCGAATGACGATTACTCGCCGGTGCTGCGGTCGTTCGTCATGCTTTCCGCGCTGGCGTTCCTGCCGCTGATGGTGATTGCGCTCACCAGTTTTACCCGGATCATCGTGGTGTTGTCGTTGCTCAGGAGTGCGCTTGGCCTGCAGCAAACGCCGCCAAACAGTGTGCTGCTGACCCTCGCTATTTTCCTGACGCTGTTTTCGATGAATCCCGTGTTCGAGGCGGCGAAGCAATCGGCCATCGATCCCTATAGCCGCCATGAGATTCCTGCAGACGAGGCGGTTGCCAAGGGGTTCGAACCTTTCAAGCATTTCATGGTGCGACAGACTCGCGAAGAGGACCTGCGTGCCGTGGTGCAAATGGCGAAGCTTCCCATGCCGAAATCGATCGACGAGGTGGGTGCACTGCAGCTCATTCCCGCGTTCATGCTGAGCGAGCTTCGAACCGCCTTTCAAATTGGCTTTGTGATTTTTCTGCCGTTTCTTCTCATCGATCTGGTGGTCGCCGCCATCCTCATGGCGCTTGGCATGATCATGCTGCCGCCGACGACGATCAGTCTTCCACTCAAGTTGCTGCTGTTTCTCTTGGTCAATGGCTGGGCACTTTTGGCTCAAGCGCTCCTTAGTAGCTACCACTGAGGGGATCGCGGCTTGGATGCGCAGGAACGTCAGCTATGGGACCGCTGGAAGGTCCATCAAGACGTCGATGCCAGAAGTGAACTTGTCATGCGCCACTCGGACTGGGCGCGGCAGGTGGCGCGATCCGTGTATTGCCGAATCTATGGCATTTCGAGCATTTGGGAAGACTGTGCACAGAATGCGTTGATCGGACTGCTGGAGTCCATTGACCGCTTCGACCCCGCTCGGGGCATTGATTTTCAGCCCTACGCCAAGTTCCGCATACGTGGTTCCGTTTTCAACGGATTGCGGCAGCTGCTGCATCGTTCCGGACGCGCCGACGACAAGGACGAAGCCCAGCGCACTGTTCGCGAACGTGCCGCGTCCATGCAGGCAGACTCGTCCGACGATCCGTTCGAGGCCTTTGTGGCGACGGCAGTGGGGCTCGGCTTGGGCTTTCTGCTGGATGCGCAATCGCTTCCATCGCCCACGTCCCACTCCGACGCATACGCGGCCATCGAAGAACATGAAAGAGAGGTATTGGTCGCCGAGTTCGTGAAATTGCTGCCGGAGAGAGAACGTCATCTCGTCGTCATGCATTACTACCACCACGTTCCCTTCGTCCAGATAGCCGAAGAACTGAACGTCACGAAAGGCCGTGTTTCCCAATTGCACAAGCAGGCGCTTGGGCGCCTCAGAGTCCTGCTCCGCGATCATTGGACAGAGTCGGCTTGAAGCACCTGCAGCCAGCTCGGAGTGGGAGGTTCGGCTGCTCGAAATCAAGGTAAAGCCCGCTCAGGAACGGCCAAGATCCGTCGCATCCTTGGGCCGGAACCCTACATCTACGACCAACGGCACCGCCTTCGCCCTGCTTTTTTTTGCGCCGCAGCGTGACAGCTTGCGGCTTCGGCGTCTTAATGCGGCGCACAGGGGATTAGATCGATCCAAGCCTCGGGTGATACTGGTGATCTCGCGGAAGCGAAGGAACTGGCGGACTCGGGCTTGGGCTGGGAGGAGAGGGGTAGCTGGCGCGCTTCAGGGGCGTTCCGGCATGCCGCTACCTCCCACCAACCGATTGAGGGAGAGAAGCCGTCTCATGGCATCACATACCGCCCGCATTTCCGTGCTCACGAAGTCCCGTGTCGTTAATGTGCCCGCGCCTGCGGGAATCCATGACCGCGACTTGTGCCGCCGCCGCCGCAGTCTCCTTGTCGAGCACGTGCTGCTTTAGCGCGGACACCGCCGAAGTTTTCCAGGAACGCAAAGAGGCTTAGCAGCATTCGCTGTTGACGGGCCGATGGCCTGTCTGTTCCGAGAATTTGGATCGATTCAATTCGAGAGAGGGAGAGCACGCCTGCGCGATCGATCGCGCATTTGCAGCAGTGATCAAACGGGGGATCACCGCGCCAACTCCTTGAGGGCGCATATCAAGTAGGGGAATCGACAAAGATGACTTACCTGCCACACGTGTTCACGCGCAAGCCGTTGTATGCCGCACTCGCCATGGCGACCTTGTCGTTGGGCGGCAGCCTTGGACTATCCATGCCTGCGTTCGCGCAGACAGCGGCGCCGACCGCAACGCCGCCGCCCGCGCAGGCGGCCAATGGCTCAGCGGCGACCAAGGACGACCAGAACAAGAAAACCGACAAGGAGAAAAGCGGAGACGCCAAGACCCTCGATGCGGTCGTCGTCACCAGCTTCCGCCAGTCGGTCGACCAGAACATGCAGGACAAGCGCGATTCCAATTCCATCGTCGAGGTGATCAACGCGCAGAACATCGCGCAGTTTCCGGCGAAGAACATCGCCGACGCGCTGGCGCATGTGCCGGGCGTGGTGATTACGCGCGAATCGGGCGAAGGCAAGACGGTGAGTATTCGCGGCCTGGCGCCCGAGCTGACGCTCACCGAATTGAACGGCAACTACGTGGCCTCGGCCGATACGTCGGCCGGACTCTCGCGTTCGTTCAACTACACGCTGATGCCGGCCAACATGTTCTCCGACATCAAGCTGTACAAGAGTCTCGAAGCGCGCCTGGATGAAGGCGGCATTGGCGGCAATGTCGATCTGCGCACTCGCCGCCCGCTGGAAATGAAGGCGAACGATGGCTTCGTGTCGCTCAACGCGGCAGGCTCGGACAACAGCGGCAAGGTCACCCCGCAGGGCTCGGCCTTGTGGTCGTGGAAGAACAAGGACGAGACCTTTGGCGTGCTGGTCGCCGGCTCGTACCAGAAGCGCCGCGACGTCGACTACATGGCCAATGCGTCGAGCTGGCACTGGTGGTCGAACGACTGTACCGATTACACGACGTGCACCGCGCAACCGACCGATGTGCACGGGCATCAATACGGCGCGGACGTCGCGCCCAATCTGGCGCTGTGGCCCGGCGGCGGCGTCACCGACCAGGGCGGCAAGAGCTATTCGGGCTACTGGATGCCGCAGCAGTTCGCGACCAGCCGCAACCAGCTGGACCTGACCACCAAGGGTGCGCAGGCCACCATGCAGTTCAAGCCCACCGATCATTTCCTGATGACCGGCAACTACTTCCGCTTCCAGCGCCAGCAGACGCAGATCACCAATACGCTGGAAGTGCCGGAATGGGGCCTGCCCACCGACACCTACGCCAATCAGCAGGGCCGTCTGCTCGCGCCCAATGGTTTGACCTTCGATCCGTCGCATACCGTCGTCACCGGCGCCAACTATGTGCTGCCGCCGGCCGGCACCGGTTGTAATTCGCTGACCAACCCAGTCACCGGCGCGGCACGCCAGCCGGTGGATGTGTGCTCCACCGAAATTCCGTGGACCACCGGCAATTACTCGGTCGAGAAGGCCACCTCGCAGACCATCAACCTGGAAGGCGAATGGGATAACGGCGGCGCGCTCAGCGGTTCGTTCAACGTGGGCCGCACCTGGGCCACCGGTGGTCCGTCGGTGGAATTGGGCATGGCCGCCAAGCCGCGCAATTTCGTCAACGGCCAGTGGGTGGATGGCAGCAACGGCGCGTCGTGGACCTTGAACGGCAAGCCGACGCTCAACGCCTCGCCCGACGTGCTGCGCAACATGCTGGCAGGCGAGGGCCAGGTCGATCTGGGCTCGACCGGTTCGAACATGGTCAACACCAGCACCTCGCAGAACTTCGCGCAGGCCGATTTCACCTGGGCCTTCGAAGACAGCTGGATGCAGTCGCTGCAGTTCGGCGTGAAGTACCGCGACAACCACGCCGAGCAGCAGAACAACGAACTGCGCTGGTACTGCAAGGGCACGCAGCTGCAGTTCCAGACCTGCGATCCCAATGCCGGCCAGTTGCCGGCGGGCTTCCTGCAGCCCGGCTCGATGGACGGCAACACCGAGGCGTATAACGACAGCATCTTCCCGGCGATCAATTTCCCGGCCTACTACAACTACCTCAACAACACCTATGACCGGGTGCTGTTCAACCATCCGGAAGACAAGTCGTCGATCCAGGAAAAGATCTCGGCAGCGTACGTGCAGGCGAACTTCGACACCGGCTCGCTGCGCGGCAACGTGGGTCTGCGCTTCGTCAGCACCAAGCAGGACCTCACCGTCGCCGATGAGATCACCACCAACAACGCGGTGTACTACCACGATGGCGGCGGCAATATCCTGATCTGTCCGGCGACGGGTTTGAACGTTGCTGGCGGCCCGTGCGCACCGGGCGACTTCCAGTATCTGCCGCGCGAGCAGTCGGTGATCGAGACGTTCTCCAACGCCTCGTCGCACAAGCAGTACAACAAGTTGCTGCCGAGCTTCAACGTGGCCTGGACCGTGGCGGACAACTTCGTGCTGCGCGCCGCGGGCTCGCAGGCGCTGGCCCGCGCCAACTACACCGACCTGGCCCAGCTGGGCAGCCTCACCAACAACACGCAGGAGTATTACAACGACCGCAAGCAGTTCGGTGCACCGCTTCCGGGCTGGTACGGCAGCGGCGCGAATCCGGACCTGAAGCCGTTCACGGCGACCCAGTTCGACCTGGCAGGCGAGTGGTACTACGCGCCCGAATCGGTGGTGGGCGTCGATCTGTTCCAGAAGAAGGTGAAGAACTTCGTCGTGCCGGTGACCGTCAACAACATGACGGTGGACGTCAACGGCACGCCGACGCCGTTCATGCAGTACAGCACCAACGCCAACGGCCGCTCCGGCACCTCCAAGGGCGTGGAGTTGTACACGCAACATACGTTCGACATGGGCTTTGGCTATATCGCCAACTACACGCTCAACAAGACCAACGAAACGCCGGTCTCGCTGGGCGATACGCAGGTGGGCAAGTCGGAACTGATCGGCAGCGCCAAGTACGCGGCGAACATCTCGCTGTTCTATGAAAAGAACGGCCTGCTGCTGCGTGCCACCAGCAACTGGACGGGCCGCACCATGCAGGGTCTGTCGTCCGGCCTGCCGATCTACACGGAGCCGTACAACCAGATCGACTTGAACGGCGACTACGAGTTCACCAAGCACCTGATGGTGACGGCGTCGATCATCAATCTGACCAAGTCCACGCCCCGCCAGTACCTGGGTGGCGATACCACGGCGCGCCTGTATCAGCTCGAATATGCCGGCCGCCAGTACTACGTTGGCCTGACCTACAAGTTCGGCGACGGCGGTTGATCGTGTCATGGCGAGGCCGGGCCGCGTGCCCGGCCTCGCGACCGCATTATCCACGGCCCTTCCGCTTCTCCTTGCGGGCGAAGCGGAAGGGCAGTTGCCTGACTCGACATGGATGCGCCTCCCCAGCGCTCGGGAATCCACTATGAAGCTGTCTCTCGCAGGTCTTCGTCGTCGCGCTTCGGCGATCGTTCAACGCTACGCCGTCGCCGCCATGGCGGTCTCGGTGTTTGCCATCGGCTGCACCGGCGCAGGTCATGCGCAAAGCGGCAAGCCTGCTTCTTCCTTGGACGAAGCCAATCCCCTGGTTGGTACCGCGCCGCTGGATCGGCAGGAACTGATCGGCAACTCGCCGCCGCCGGGTGAGCCGCTGTACTCCGGCATGACGTCGCCCGGCGCGACCCTGCCGCAAAGCGCGACCGAAGCGACACCGGTAAATCTCAATGTCGACCTCAGCTATCCCGCGGGCGTCGGCATGTCGTACTACTACACCAATCCCACCATGATCGGTTTCACCGGTGGCGGCTCGACCTACGGCGGCCGCGCCGCACCGATGATCATGCCGGTGGTCGGCGACTGGACGGTGCCGCCGGATTACTCGCAGTCCTATTACGACAAGGCCAGTGAGAAGGCCTCGCCGGGCTATTACTCGGTGGATCTGGCGACCTTCCACACGCGCGTCGAACTGACCGCCACCCAGCGCACCAGCCTGATGCGCTTCACCTTCCCGGCCAGCCATCGCTCGAACGTGATCGTCAACTTGCGTCGGCGGGGCGGCGATGTCGAAGTGGTCGGCGACCGCACCATTCGCGGTGTCACCACTGGCAGCGGGCGTCAGGATGAGGAATCGGAGGGCCCGTGGTTCGTGGCCGAATTCTCGCGACCGTTCACCGCGTTCGGCACTTTCCACGCGGATCATGAGCACGAAGGCTACGGCATTGGCGATGCCGACGTGCAGGCCGCGCGTCGCACCATTTCCGGCAGCTACGCAGGCGCCTATGTCACCTTCGACACCAAGGCCGGCGAACAGGTGCTGGTGAAGATCGCCCATGGCCACAGCGCCGAGGAAGCCCAACAACGGCTGCGCGACGAAGATGCGGACGGTAATTTCGATCGCGTGCACGCACAGGCACGCGCCGCGTGGGCCAAGCTGTTCGACCGTGTCGAAGTGACCGGCGGCACGCCCAAGCAGCGCATGCTTTTCTACTCGACGCTGTATCACTCGTTCGCCAGCCCGCGCCTGGTCGCGCGCAAGGGCGATCACTTCGCCGGTGCGGACGGCAAGGTCCAGGTCGCCAGTTACGACCGCTACGGCCCGGTGCCGTTCTGGGATACCGGGCGCAACCAGATCACCCTGCTGATGTTGCTGGAACCGAAGGTGATCCAGGACATCATGCGGTCCGAACTGGATCGCGCACGCGAACGCGGCTACATGCACACCTCGTTCCACGGCGATCATGCGGTGTTCCTCTATGACGGCGCGTGGCAACGCGGCATCGAGTTCGATTACGCCGCCGCCTATGAGTATCTGCGCAAGAACGCCACCGACCCCAAGGGTCCGCGCGGCTATCTCGCCGAATACATGAAGAACGGCTGGATCTCGGACATCGTGCCGCCGGGCAATCCGAGTCCGCCTTATGCGGGCGGCAAGGCCGGTGCCGCCACCACGCTGGAATATGCGTGGGACGATCATGCCCTGGCGGATGTCGCGCGGCGCCTCGGCAAGACCGACGATGCGAAGATGTTCACGCAACGCGCGGCGAACTACCGCAACGTGTTCGACCCGTCGGTTGGTTTCGTGCGCGGCCGCACGGAAGACGGCAAGTGGATTTCGCCGTTCGATCCGGGCGAGCCGTACTACAACTTCATGATGAAGGAGGCGTCGGGCTGGTCCACGCTGTGGCTGGTGCCGCACGATGTGCAGGGCCTGGCGAACCTGCTCGGTGGGCGCGATGCGTTCAACGCCAAGCTCGACAAGTTCTTCTCCACGCCGTATACCGCCAAGGGCATCTGCCGCGATTGCACCGGCCTGATCGGCGAGTACGTGCAAGGCAATCAGCCCGATCAACAGGCGGCCTATCTCTACGCCTGGGGCGGTCAGCCGTGGAAGACGCAGGCATTGACCCGCCGTATCCTCGCCGACATGTATGGCAGCGACGCCAGCGGCTACGGCTATCCCGGCATGGACGACCAGGGCTCGACCTCGTCGTGGTACGTGCTGAGCGCGATGGGCTTCTATCCGGTCGATCCCTCCACGCCCGACTACATCATCGGCAGCCCGATCTTCGACCGCGTCCGCCTGCAGATGGGCAACGGCAAGGTGTTCGAGGTCGTGGCACGCAACAACTCGGCACAGAACATCTACATCCAGTCGGCCACACTCAACGGCAAGCCGTGGAACAAATCCTGGTTCAGCCATGCCGATATCGCCAACGGCGCCACGCTCGAGCTCACCATGGGGCCCGCGCCCAACAAAGCCTGGGGTGCCGATCCACACGATGCGCCGCCATCGATGTCGGCAGCGCAGTAACGCAATGCAACAGCGCGAGCGCACAGTCTGATGAGGAAGCAGGAATGACGGAAAACAGCAGGGCACGCTTCGTTCGCCGCTTGATGAGCTGCGCCATCGCGATCAGTGCCGCATCCACCGCGATGGCGGCGGAGCAGGGCACGGTGTGGAATGGCAAGGTGGCGCCGCTACCCACGCCCTGGACGAGCGAGGCATCGCCCAGCAACGCGTTGCCCGAGTACCCGCGTCCGCAACTGGCGCGCCCGTCGCTGGATCACCCAAGCTGGATGAGCTTGAACGGCCTATGGCAATACGTGACTGGCGATGGGCAGGGTGCGCCGCCGTTCGGCCAGGCCTTGAAGCAGCAAGTCTTGGTGCCTTATCCGATCGAGTCCGTGCTGTCAGGCGTGCAGCAGCATGTGGATTTCATGTTCTATCGGCGCACGGTGGAGGTTCCCGCCGATTTCACCGCGGGTGGCAAACACGTGCGGTTGAATTTCGGCGCGGTGGCGCAGGACGCCATCGTGTACGTCAACGGCACGCAGGTGGCGAAGCATGAGGGAGGCTATACCTCGTTCAGTGCCGACATCACCTCGGCATTGCGCGGCCACGGCGCGCAGGAAATCGTGGTCGCCGTGCATGCGCCGGTGGACAGCGTCAACGTGATGGTGGGCAAACAGCGCCTGAAACCTGAGGGTATTTTCTACACCGCGGCCTCAGGCATCTGGCAGTCGGTGTGGCTGGAGCCGGTGCCGGCCACGAGTCTGGCGCAACTGCATTTCACGGCGGCGAAAAGCCTGGATGCATTTACGGTCACCTCGAAGATCGATGGCTCCGGCGCGGGCGCCACGCTGCATGTGGTGGCCTATGCCGATGGCAAACCGGTGGGCGAGGCGAGCGGTCCCCCAGGCCAGGCGTTGCACCTGGCTATCGCGCATCCGCACCTGTGGAGTCCGCAGGATCCCTTCCTGTACACCTTCAAGGCCACGCTCAGCCAAGGCGATCAGCACGATGAAGTGACCAGCTATGCCGGTCTGCGCCGCATCGCCATCGCCAAGGTGGGCGGCCAGAACCGCATCGTGCTCAACGGCAAGCCGACCTTTTTGCTGGCCACGCTGGATCAAGGCTATTGGCCCGACGGCATCTACACCGCGCCTACCGATGCGGCGCTGAAGTTCGATATCCAGAAAACCAAGGATCTGGGCTTCAACACCATCCGCAAGCACATCAAGGTGGAACCGGCGCGCTGGTTCTATTGGGCCGATCACATCGGCCTGATGGTGTGGCAGGACATGCCGGCGATGCCGAACGGCCGCAACGACAAGCTCAGCGATGGCGACAAGGCGCGCTTCCGCAAGGATGTCGCCGCGATCGTCGAGCAACTCAAGGGCGAGACGTCGATCATCGGCTGGATTCCCTTCAACGAAGGCTGGGGCCAATGGAGCATTCCGGCCGCCGCTGAACTTGCCACGCAGATCAAGCAGCTCGATCCCACGCGCCTGGTCGATGCGCGCAGCGGAGCCAATTGTTGCGATACCAAGGGCGATCCGCATGCGGGTGACGTGATCGATGTGCACGACTACCAGGGCCCCGGCCTGCCCAGTCCCGATGCCCAGCGTGCTGCCATCGACGGTGAGCATGGCGGTCTTACGCTCGGCGTGGCTGATCACGTATGGCCGAACACGCCGATCAATCCCTACGGCGCGGTGAAAGATCGCGAAGCGCTCAACGCCGGCTACGTCGCCAACACCGCGGTGCTGCGTGACAAGGGAGTGGCCAAGGGCATGTCCGGCAGCGTCTACACGCAGATCACCGACGTCGAGGGCGAGCACAACGGCTTGTTCACCTACGACCGCAAGATCGAAAAGGTGGACGAGGCCCAAGTGCGTGCGATCAATGAGGCGACGATACGTGCCGGCGGAAAACCCTGAGGATTTCCGCGCCGGTCACACTCCGTTCCTCGCGCTCCCAGGGCGCGCCACTTGCATTGACGGATCGGGCGGCGGTCAGGTCGGCGTCTGCTCGGCCTTGCCGTTGGCGGCGTTCACCGTATACACGACCAGTGGATCCGGACCGAGGTTGCCGATGGTGGTGGCGGCACGGGCAAGCACCGTGATACCGAGTTCGTTCATGGCCTGCTGGTTGGCCACGGCGTTCTGCTGCGACAGGTTGGTATTGGCCACCACGTTCGAATAGGCCAGATTGGACAGCATGGCGGGCTGTCCGGCAATCGCCTTGACGTTGGCGACAGCGACGGCGCTGAGGACATCTTCGGGAATACTAGCCACGGTGGTTTTCCTTAAAGTATGGGGTAGCCCAGCCTGGTCGACGAAACAGGCCGGGCATTTTCGTCACATCCACTTGGCGCGTCAGTTCGCTTGCTCGGCGTGGCTCTTGCCGGCCTTTCCTTCGAGGATGCGCTCCAATTGATGGACCAACTTTTCGATCTCCGCCCCCATCTTCTCGATGGCCGCCTCATCGCCAAAGCCGACGCTGTCGATCATGGCGATGTATTTTGCGACCACCGCGAGCTTGATCTGGTTCAAGGCCTGCTGATGGCTGACCGCGTTCTGCTGTTGCAGGTTCTGGTTGAATATCTGCTGCGACAAGGCAAGGTTCGCGAGGATGGCGGGTTGCTCGCCGATCGATTTGGCATTGCTGATCGCGATGGCCTGCACGATGTCGGCCGGAAGGGCGTCGGAGGTGAGGCTGGATGCTTGTTCGCCGCCTTCGGGTGCTTCCTGTACGGCTTTCTCGTAAGCCTCATTGAGCTGCGCGCATGCGCTCGCAACGACATCAATGTCCTCGCTCTCGGGCGGAAGGATCTGCCGGGTGGTCGTATCGATGATTCGATAGAGGATCTTGTGGCCGGGTGCCGCGTTCTCGCCGCTGGGTGAAGCTGTTGAATCCGGTTCGTTGATCGACAGGGATTCGGGTTCGATCAGGTATCGCTTCACTCAAGGCCCCTTCTTGGTTTGATGGTCGTTTCATCTGTCGATAGCGCAAGGCATCGACCACTCGTTTGTTGGACAACGCCACATGCCTTTGTGCGGCTGGCGTTCAAGCAAAGGCTATCGACGTTGTTCGCGAAGACTTGATTATCTGGCAGCCGAATAAAATGCGACAAGTATCGAGCCACATTTGGACGATAGGTATCGGTCGGCACGGCAATACGCCGCGAATGATCGGCCAAAAGTTGTAGTGCCGAGAAGGTCGCCATGCGCTAGGGCGGCGCCTTTGATTCCCAAATTGATGCAGCGACTCGGCAGTACGCCGCATCGCTGCTGAAAATCGAGACCGCATTCGCAAGAATGCGCTCTTCAATAATCTTTACATGCCAAGGCAAAGGCTGTACATACGCCGAGCAGGTCGATCGCACAGGGGCGACGGCCGCATCAATCGCAGGTAGCCCGAAGGGGGGCTCGCGCGGGCAGATCATCGTTTGGCTCAGGCTGCTTTACGCAAGCGCGTACAGCATCGGGCCGGCTTGCGCGCAATCAGGGACTGGCATGGAACGGACGCGCACGGCTGTGGAACGCCATCTGCTGCACTTCGACGCATCGAAGGACAAGCGGGGCGATCGGGTTCTCACTTATTACGCTGGCATGACACCGCATCGGGTGCATGCGCATACGCGCTCGACGCTGGCCGATGCACGCGTCGGCAATCCGCTGTTGCAGAAACTGCCCGATGCGCAGTTCAGTCATTACCTCGAAGTCGATCTGCCTTCGGACTCGGTGATGATGACCTACCTGGCCTGCGGCACCGAGGTCGACGGTTCGCCCACGGAGGATTTCCTGTCGCTGGCCGTCCATGTGCCGCGCGCGGGACGGCAGGAGAGCGTGGCGAGGCGTGGCCTGCTTTCTGCCGGCATGGACGATATCCACCCGAAGCTGGCGTGGCTGCTGGGCGACGACGCGGTGGAAGGCACGTTGTTGCGTTCGTTGCTTCGCCCCGGACGCTTCGATCCGGAAAGCCTGCACGATCTGATTGATCCTTTTGAAACCGCCACGTCGCTGCTGTTTCAGCACCCCGGACTGATCAACCTCAGCAGCGACAACGGCGGCCAGATTCCGGCCATCATCCTGGAGCAGTGCGTCGGTCGCGCGCTTCGGTTTCGGGGACGCAACCTGCTCAACGCCATACGCGATCTTGGTCCCGAATGGTCCCGGCGCGTCCCGCTGCTCGATGACGGCAAGGTCGTCACCGACAAGGAAGGGACGGTCTTCACCATCGAGGTGCACGAACGCGTTCGTCGCTTCATGTCCGAACCGATGGGACTCGCGCTGAAGTATTCGCAGCAGCTGCAGGAGCTCGAAGGGCAGACCTGGCGCGTGCAGTACGGCAAGACCGTCGATGAGCACAAACCGCTCAAGGCTGCCGCGATCGCCACGCGTCCCGTGCTTCGCGCCGACCAGTCGCGCTGGACGCTGAAGGCGCTCAGCCGCATGAACGGTGTGAGCACCGGCTCGGTGAGTTTCCAGCCGCCTCGCGAAGGGGGTTGGACGATCAAGGAGATCTGGTCGTCCGACGACGCCGTGCCGATGAATGCGGAAACGGTCGCTGCGCTGGCCGAGGGGCGCATGTTCGCCCGCGTGGATACCGCGGCGCATGAAGGCGCGTGGACCGGCACGTTTGCGGCACAAGTACTGAAGGACGACGAGACGGCCACCTTCGCGGCGAAGCACCAGAGCAATCGATCCGGGGCCGATTTCGCCACGGTGGCTCTCTCGCTCGATGCCTTGCGCCTGGATCTGACGGTCGACCTGAAGGTGACCTCGAAGTCGACGACGGATGCGTTGACCAGCGTCAACCTTTTCATCCGCGAGCCCAGCGGGCTCGAGCGCAAGGTGTGGAGTGCGCGGCCCTCGATCAAGGGACAGTACGGCAACCTGCGCGTCGATGTCATCAATGAATGGATGCGTCATCTGGGTGCGTACGCGGAGTTCTACGACGCCGCCGAGAAGCTCATCACGCCGGCCGGGTGGTCGTCGAAGATGCCGCTGAACATCGCGCCGGATTTCGACAAGCACGCGACCAAGAAATACATCGATGTCCTCGCGCCCGTGGACAACGTGTTCGGCATTCCGCTGGGGCCGATGACCACCACGCTCGACATCCCGGTGCCGGCCGAAGCCGCCTCGGTGAAGCTTTATTGGGGTGGCCTGGGTACCGGCGAGTACGACGATACCGTCTGCGCCTGCGGCATCACCTGCACGGCCGTGCTGGAACTGGCGCTTCCCGTGATCATGCTGATCCAGGGTTCGTCGCTGACCGACTCGAAATTCATCAACAACATGATGAAGGATCCGAAAGTCCGTTACGGTATCTACTCCCTGGGCGTAGCCCTGATCGGCGGCGGCGCCGGGGGCTATATCGGGGTGTCGCAGGACCCCGGCAAGGCCGCCGGCACAGTGGCCACGAAGCTGTTGCCTGCGCTGGCCAAGCTCGGGCTCAAGAAGCTTTCGATCTACCTCGCGGAGAAAGCCGCCGAGGGCGTGGCCAAGCGATCCATTCCGCTGATTGGGCTGGCCTTCCTCGCGTTCGATACCGCGGTGACCTTGCTCCAGCTCGGCCAGACCATCGCCGCCGTGGTGCAGTCGCCGTTCTACTACACGACGAAACTGACCCGCACCTTCGACCTGCGCGGCCGCGTGCTTCCCGATCCGGCCTTCAACAAGTTCCCCGATCACCACGACCGGATGGTCGTGCAGGTGCTCTACGACGCGGGCAATGCACTGCCGGTGCAGGAGCAACGTCTGCCGGCGGAAACCCTGTCCAAACCGTTGCCGTTCGAGTTTCTCAATATCGCTGCCGGCGGCCGGATCAAGGTCATCGTGATCTTCTATGCGGCCAACGGCTGGCAATCGGCGCTCGGTGCGAGCTCCTGGATCGATGCGAAGGGGGCGAACGGCAGCGCGACGCTCGATATCGATGTGACCGTGAAGAACGCCTTGATCCCGCTGTCGAAAGACTCGGTGTACCAGCACCGTCAGGCGCTCGCCTATGAGGGTGGCAAGCACCGCTGGAAGCAGGGGCCGGCGCCCACCACGACGATTACCACGGTGTCTCCCGACGCGGGGCATCGCCTGTTGTCCCTGGGTGGCATCACCGTGGCGCAACGTCCGGGCATGCTCGCCTATTCCTGGCAGGCGACGGGCTTGAATCTGCCGCGCGACCGGCCCGGTGCACCGAGCGACGAAGCCATGTTCGCGATGCAGAACATCTCGCTGCTGGAAGATCCCGAGGCCGGTTGCGCAGTCACGCCGATCGGTTTCACCTTGCCCTGTGGCGTCGCCTATGACATCGGCTCGTCCGAGGATGGCAGCGGTGCGAATTATTATCTGGATCCCTCGCTGGGCGAGTTCGATGCCAAAGAGAACCTGGCGGGCGGCTATCACATCCGGCGTATCGCACTGTCGCTTGGCGCCAAGCCGCGCTTCGAACCGGGTTCGAAGCAAAGCTGGGGACGTTTTCCGCGCGCGGTCGACGGCTTCCTGGTTCATCCGCAGGGCTATGCCGTTGCCGTCAGTGCCGACACGTCCAAGCTGTACATCCTGGCGTTGCCCAGGCAGGCCGGCGAGAACACCCGCGCCACCATGGCGAGCATGTACAGCGGGGAAGGGGAGCGCGTTGGCCTGATGAAGCTGCCCCGCGCCGTGGCGGTGGCGCTGGACGGACGTCTGTTGGTGCTCGAAGAAGGCAACCGGCGCATCCAGTGCTTCGACATCTCGGGCAATCCGGTGCCGTACTTCAAGCAGGCCGGCAGCAGCGAGAAATCGGCCATCCTGTCGCTACGCGCCACGGCGGCGCAGTCGACCCGCTATCTCGATCTCGCGGTCGAGGCGAAGGGCTACGTGTTCGTGCTGGCATGCGACGAGAACGGTTCGACGCCCGAGCAGTACCGCGTCGATATCTACGAACCCGACGGCAGCTTCCTGGTCAGCACGCCACGGGTGGCGGCTGCGCGCATCGCGGTCGACCTGGCGCGCAGCCTGTACACGCTCAATTGGGAAACCTGGATCGGTGCCGACGGACGTACGGAGCCTTCGGTCAGCATGTGGCTACCGCCGCCGCCAAAGATGCGCGCCGGCAAGGGGAAGCAGTGATGTACATTTTTGAAGGCATCTTCGGCATTTATCCGTGGGGCCAGCCCCAGAACACGGTCCGCTTCATGTTCATGGTCGACGCGGAGGCGAAGCGCATGCGCGTCTACACCCAAGTCGGCTTGATGAAGGAACTCAGTTTCCAGGAGTTCATGGATCTCATGCCGCGGCCGAATCTGCGCGCCACGGACGGATTGCTGGCAGGTATGAACGATCCGCAAGGAGGCCGACTCACCGCGGGTGCGTCGTTGTTCCAGGGCATCGTCGGCGATTCGGTGCAGCTCGGTGCCATGCCTGCGTTCGAATCGGTGGCGACGGGCATCAGCTCGATCAAGGCAGCCGGCTCCTGCGGCAAATCGGATTTCGCCCCCTTCGGCGGCGTGACGATCGATTTCTCCGGCGTGGATTTCGCCGGCGTTCGCTTCAAGGAGGCAGATTTCTCCAAGGCCATCGTGACGAACACGAACTTCAAGGGCGCGACCTTCGAAGGCTGCCGTTTCGTCGGTAGCCAGCTGAAGGGCGTCCGCCTCGACGGCGCGCGAATCGTCGGGCAGGAATGGCGCGGGCTCGACCTCACCGCAACGGTATTCGACAATGCCGTATTGGACGGCACGCAGTTCATCGACTGCAAGCTGCCCAGGGCCTCGTTCAAGAACTCAAAGGTCGATGGAACCTTCTTCCTTCAGTTGCCCATGGAGGATACGGTTTTCGACGGCGCGGCCGGACACGCCATCTTCGGCGCATGCGATCTTTCCCGCGCGAGCTTTGTCGCTGCGAAACTTGCGCAATCCGCCTATACCGGTTCGAAACTCGACAACGCGTCGTTCAAGCAGTCCGACCTCACTGGATCGGCTTTCGGTGCGATCGACCCCTATCCCGCGCCGAGCATGCGCGCGGTGAACTTCGACAACATCGTGGCGCCGGGAGCGCTGTTCGTCGGTGCCAATCTTACCGGGGCGAGTTTCAACGCGGCGAAGCTCGCAGGCGCGGCGTTCAATGGCAGCACGCTCAAGGACAATTCGTTCAAAGGCGCCGATCTCGCCAAGGCGAACTTCGGGCCGCTCGGCAAGTTGGCGGCGGCGCACATAGCCGACGTGAACTTCGAAGGCGTGACCGCGTCGGAGGCGGTATTCGCAGGCGCTCGCCTGAGCAAGGTTTCGTTCAAGGGCGGTCGGCTGCCACGAACGGTGTTTGGCGAATCCACGCTCAACGACGTGTCGTTTCAGGAGGCGGAGATGGACGGCGTCTCCTTCTGCCTGGCGTCCGGGCCGGCGGTGCTGAACAACGTCGATTTCGACAACACCAGCCTGCGGGGCGCCGATTTCTCCCGCGTCAACCTGGCTGGCAAGGTCACTCACGCGCGCAAGCCGCGTTTGGGTCGATCACTCGGCGAGCGCACGCGCCTGGTCAAGGCGACGTTCAAATCGGGCTTCCTCGGCACCGATTGGTCCTACGTCGATGCAACGGATGCGACCATCACCGTTGAACTGCCGGGGGAGGTCAAGGGGTTCAACGCCACCTACGCCATCCTCCCGCAGGTCAGTTTTGCCAACCTCAATCTTCCCAAGGCTGATTTCAGCCACGCCCAGTTGAAGCGCTCGATGTTCAGCAATTGCATTCTCAACGAGGCCAAGTTCAATGAAGCCGTCTTGGAGGGCGCCGACTTCACCGAGGCGAAGCTGGACTCGGTGTCGTTCGACAAAGCGGTACTGGTAAGCGCGCTCTTTACCAAAGCCTGGCTGGCGTCGGCGAAATTCGACGGAGCGGCGCTGACGGATGCGAACTTCTCCAACGCGATGCTCGCCTCGGTCGATTTCAAGAGCGTGCAGGGCCGCAACCTGGCCGGCGTGACGTTCTCCACCGCCTTCCTGGTGGGCGCGACCTTCGCCAACGTCAGCACGTCCCGGTCGCGAGACGTGCGCACGGATTTCTCCTCGGCCTGTCTTGCCGGCGCCGATTTTTCGCAGGCCTCGCTGGCGGACGCGATTCTCAGCAGCGCGCAATTATCATCCGGCGATGGCGAGATCAAGGTCATCGACAACAAGACCGGCGCGAGTGAATCGTTCTTTTACGAGAAGACCAAGCTGGACACCAACACGACCGGCGTCACCACCACGTGTCCGGACGGACATCTTGGCCAATGCCGTATCGACCAGCTCTACGTGAGGCCGGTGCCGAAGGAGTGGAGGTACTGAGCAGGGCAGCGCCTCGACGCTCCTGGCTCGACGAGAGCCAGCGGCACACGCTTGATCAGGCGGAGCGTGCGGGTACGCGCGCTCCAAGCCACCAGCCCAGAGCCATGCTGGCCACAAGCACGAACACCGACGAGTAGCCACCGCTCAAGGACGCGAATGCAGGCCCGGGGCAATAACCGGCGACGCCCCAGCCGACGCCGAACAGCAACGCGCCAAACACCAGGCGTGGGTCGATGCGCGTTGCATCGGGCACGCGGAAGCTGTCGTCGAACCACGGTCTCGAACCGCGCCACACCCAGCGGTAACCGATGGCCGTGGTCAGCACGGCACCCGCCATCACGAACAGAAGGCGAGGGTTCCAGGCACCGGCGACATCCAGGAAACCGAGCACGACGGCAGGATCGGTCATGCCCGCCAGGCTCAGGCCCAAGCCGAACAGCAGGCCGGCCAGCAACGCAGTCACCATCTTCATGTGCCGAGTCCTCCCAGCAGATGTCGAATGACGAACACGGTGGCCATGGCGGAGGCCACGAAAAGCGCCGTGGCCAGCAACGAGCGTCGTGACAGGCGGGCAACGCCACACACGCCATGGCCACTGGTGCAGCCACCGCCGAGCCGCGTACCGAAGCCGACCAACAGACCCGCTGCCACCATCCAGGGCCAGGAGACCACCGGCGCGCCGATGGCGTTCTCGCTTCGCAGTAGCGCCAACAGCCATGGCGCCGCAACGACGCCGATCAGGAAAGCGATGCGCCAGTCGCGATCGCCCGCGCCGGTCAACAGGCCGCTGGCAATGCCGCTGATACCGGCAATGCGACCCAGCGCCGCCATCAGCCAGACCGCGGAGAGCCCGATCATGACGCCGCCCATCAGGGACGAGATCCAGGGATGCATGCCGGCATGCCTATTCGTCTGTGCGATGCAGCGAATATAGGCCCCGCCATCGCCGGAATACCAGCGTTCGCTACGGCCTCAGTTGTCCAGCGACGACGTGGAACGATGATCCAGTGCCCCGGATACTTCGTTCGCGGCATCCACCAGCAGCCTGGTGGTGCTCGCCATGGTCATGCCGGAGCCGCGCCGTTCGATGAAGGGAATGGTGATCGCGCAGATGGCCCGGTCGTGTTGCATCACCGGCGCGGAAATATCGGTGACGCCATCGACCACCTGGCTCGCAATGGTGGCGACGCCGGCCGTGCGGATGTCGCGGATCGCCGTCTCGATCGGTGGGCGCTGCAACTGCGGCTCGTGCGCGATCATCATGCTGAACCAGCGTTCGCGCGTGGCGTCGTCCTGCCACGCCAGCAACACATAGCCCGACGCGGAATGGGAGATCGGGCGGCGATGGCCCACGCGCACGACCAGGCCGATTTCGCCCGGCGGATCGACGCGCGCGATCACCACGATCTGCTCCTGTGACGGAACGACCAGATGGCACGACTGGTCGATGTCCTCCGCAAGCCGGTGCATGATGGGCAGGGCGGTTTCGACCAGGCTTTTCACTGGCGGTTGTTCCATGCCCAGCCGGAACAGTCGCGGCGTGATCGAGTAACGGCCTTCGCCATCCGGACGGCTGATGTAATCGCGTTCTTCCAGCACCTGCAGCATGCGGAAGATTTCGCCGCGCGAACGCCCGACGCCTTCGGAGATCTCCGCAATGGTCAGCGGTGCGACGGCGCGGGCCAGCAGTTCAAGGATGTCCAATCCCTTGTCGAGGGCGGGAGCGCGGTATTTGGGAGACTCAGCAGTCATAAGCGTCCGTGATTTTGAGTGGCTCGTCATGCAGCCCATGGGCGGACCATCCGAGGAAAACCGCGGTCTCGCCCCCTGCCATGCTGCGCCGCAGCTTGTGGTACATATAAACTATAAGTTCATATTTGCACAAATGTTGCGCCCCGTGCAGATGGGCGGGCGCTCGCCAATGGCCGGAGGATGACATTCATGCACCCACAAGCCGCGCCAATCACGGCGGGCGGTCGCTTTCGCAACAAAGTCCCGCTATGGCCCCTTGCCCTGATCGTAAGTCTTTTTTTTCTCTGGGGCGTGGCGAACAACCTCAATGACGTGCTGGTCGCGCAATTCAAGAAAACCTTCACGCTGTCAGATTTCCAGGCCGCGCTGGTACAGAGCGCGTTCTATCTTGGGTATTTCGTCGTCGCGCTGCCCGCCGGCGCCTATATGCGGCGATACGGTTACAAGTCGGCGGTCGTGCTGGGATTGTGCCTGTATGGCGCGGGGGCACTCCTGTTCTGGCCGGCGGCGGTGTTTGCAACCTACGGCATGTTCCTCGCCGCATTGTTTGTCATCGCGTGTGGACTGGCCTTCCTCGAGACCTCGGCCAACCCCTATGTGACTCTGCTGGGTCCGGCATCATCGGCTGCGGCGCGGCTCAATCTGGCGCAGGCATTCAATCCGCTGGGCTCGATCGCTGGCGTGCTGATCGGGCAGCAATTCATTTTCGATGGCGTGACGCATACGCCCGCGGAACTCGCCGCCATGAGTGCGGGCGCCCGCGACGCTTTCATGAAGAGCGAGGCCGCTGCCGTGCAGCAGCCTTATCTGGTCATCGGCCTTGTCGTGATCTTGTGGGCGGTGGTGATCGTGCTGACGCGATTCCCGTCGGTGGGCGTGCGCGAGGAAGGTGCACCGATCGAGCGTGGCGTGCTGAGGCGTCTGCTGCGCGATGGCAGGCTGCTGGGCGCGGTCGCCGCGCAATTCTTCTACGTGGGTGCGCAAGTGGCCATCTTCAGCCACATGATCCGCTATGCGGAGGCGACGATGCCGGGCACGGCGGACAAGACCGCAGCCAGTTTCGTCACCGCCGGACTGGTCTGCTTCATGCTTGGCCGTTTTGCCGGTGCGCTGCTGATGAAACACCTGAAGGCGTCGCGCGTGCTGGCGTGGTTCGCGCTGATCAATGTGCTGCTGATGGCCATGGCCGCGCTCGCTCCCGGGCGTGAGGGTATGTATGCACTGGTGGCGTCGAGTTTCTTCATGTCGGTGATGTATCCGACCATCTTCGCGCTGGGCGTGGAAGGCAGGAGCGACGACGAGCGGAAGTTCGGCGCGGCCCTGCTGGTGATGTCGATCGTCGGCGGCGCCGTGCTCACCGCCGTGATGGGTGTGGTGTCGGATCGCGTCGGCATCGCGCACGCGATGCTGGTTCCCGCGCTGTGTTTCGTGGCGATCTTCCTGTTCGCACAACAGGCATGGCAGCGGGCGCCGGCGAGGGTGCCGGCATGAGCTGGCAATGCCTGGCACTGGACCTGCGCGACGATCCCGCGCTCATCGCCGAATACGAACACTGGCATCGCCGCGAGAACATCTGGCCGGACATCGTGGCGTCGATTCGCCAAGCCGGCATCGAGGACATGCAGATCTTCCGCACGGGTACCCGGCTGGTCATGCTGATGCGGGTGGCGCCGGATTTCGATGCCGACGCGAAGGCTCGCGCCGATGCCGCCAGCGAGCGCGTGCAGGCCTGGGAAAACCTTATGTCGAAGTTCCAGCAACCGCTGCCGTGGGCCGGCGCAGGGCAGAAATGGGTGCCGATGCAGCGGATCTTCGATCTGGCCGAATGCGCCGACTGATCAGCCGTTACGCCACAGGATGTCACGTGAGATGCGGGTGGCGTCGCGCTGCCCGGTCAAGGCCATGGTGACGCTCAGCTCGCGCCGGATCAGCTCGATCGCCTGCGCCACGCCTTGCTGTCCGTGGGCACCGAGCCCGTAGAGGAAGGCTTTGCCGATAAGGCCGGCGCGCGCGCCCAGTGCCAACGCCTTGATCAGATCCTGGCCGCTGGTGATGCCGCTGTCGAACAGCACTTCGGTGCGGCCCGCGACGGCATCGACGATCGAAGGGAGCACATCGATGGTGGCGGGCGCACCATCCAGCTGCCGGCCGCCGTGATTGGAAACCACGATGGCATCGACGCCGTGTTCGACGGCCAGGCGCGCATCCTGCGGATCCAGGATGCCCTTGATGATCAGCTTGCCCGGCCATTCCTCGCGTATCCAGGCGAGGTCATTCCAGTTCAGCGTGGGATCGAACTGGTTGGCGATCCATTGCGCCAGCGTAGTCAGGCTGTCGGCCCCTTGAATGCGTCCATCCAGATTGCCGAACGAACGGCTCGGCGCCTTGAGCACGTTCCAGACCCAGCGCGGTTTGCTCATGATGTCGAACAGGTTGCGCAGCGTCACCTTGGGCGGCACCGAAAGGCCGTTCTTGATTTCGCGATGGCGCTGGCCCTGCACGGTGAGATCGGCCGTCAGCATCAAGGCGGAGCATTGCGCGGCGCGGGCGCGGCGGATCAGCTCGCGGGTAAAGCCGCGGTCGCGCATCACGTAGACCTGGAACCAGAACGGCGTATCGCAGGCGGCACGCACCTGCTCGATCGAGCAGATCGATACGGTGCTGAGGCAAAACGGAATACCCGCTTCGGCTGCCGCACGCGCACCAAGGATCTCGCCGCTGCCGTGCTGCAGTCCGGTCAGGCCGGTCGGCGCGATGGCGAGCGGCATGCTGACCGGCGCGCCGAGGATGGTGGTTCCCAGTGAGCGATGATCCACGTTCTGCATGACGCGCTGGCGCAGCTGCAGGCGATCGAAGGCGCGCCGGTTTTCGCGCAGTGTCGTTTCATCGTACGAGCCGCGGTCGGCGTACTCGAAGAAGGCCCGGGGCACCCGCCGGCGAGCGATCTCGCGAAGGTCGGCGATATTTGTCACGGGCGTCTTCATGGCTTATCCCACCGCTGTCTTGGGAGCGTTCTTCCACACGATGCCGCCGGGAAACAGATGGTCGCGGATCGAGGCGTCGTGCATGCGCACGGAGAACCCCGGTGCGGTGGGCGCCAGGTAGCGCCCTTCCGCGATCGCTACCGGTTCCACGAAATGCTCGTGCAGATGATCGACGAATTCGATCGCGCGATCCTCCTTCTTGCCCGTGATGGCCACGAAATCGGCCATGGCCAGGTGCTGCACCAGCTCGCACAGCCCCACGCCGCCAGCGTGGGGGAAAACACGCACGCCGAAGTGGGCGGCCAGCAGCAGGATGGCCAGGTTCTCGTTCACGCCACCCACGCGCGCCGCATCGATCTGGATCAGGTCGACCGCCTGCGCCTGCAGCAGCTGCTTGAACAGGACACGGTTCTGGCCGTGCTCGCCGGTGGAGATGGGGATGGGCGAAATGCCTTGCCGGATCGCCGCGTGGCCCAGCACGTCGTCGGGGTTGGTCGGTTCCTCGACCCAGGCCAGGCCGATGTCCTTCAGCGGCTTGAGCCATTCGATAGCCGTCTGGACGTCCCAACGCTGGTTGGCGTCCACCGCGATGGCGATGTCCGGACCCACCGCCTCGCGCGCGAGACGGCAGCGCCGCAGGTCGTCCTCCATGCGCAGGCCGACCTTGAGCTTGATGGTGCGAAAACCGTCCGCCACGGCTTTTTTGGCCAGGCGCTGCATCTTTTCGTCCGAATAGCCGAGCCAGCCGGGCGAGGTGGTATAGGCAGGGTAGCCTTCGCTCTCCAGCTGGGCGATGCGATCCTGCTTGTGCGGTTCGGCCGCTCGAAGCATCTCGAGTGCCCGGGCGGGCGTCAGCGCATCCGTGAGATAGCGGAAGTCGATCTGGGCGACCAGTTGTTCGGGCGTCATGTCCGCAATGAAACGCCAGACCGGCTTGTGCGCCATGCGCGCGGCCAAATCCCATGCGGCATTGATGACCGCGCCGATCGCCATGTGCATCACGCCCTTCTCGGGGCCGAGCCAGCGCAGCTGGGAATCGCCGGTGAGCTGCCTCGCGAATGCGCCGAGATCGTTGACGATATCGTCGACCGCACGACCGACCACCATGGGACGGAGTGCCGCCAGCGCGGTGGTCTGGACGTCGTTGCCGCGCCCGATGGTGAACACCAGCCCGTAACCGGCCAGGCCATCGGGTGCATTGGTCTTGAGCACGACGTAGGCGGCGGAGTAATCGGGATCGGGATTCATGGCATCCGAGCCGTCATGCGCCAGCGACGTCGGAAAGCGCACGTCGAACGTTTCCAGGGCGGTAATCTTCACCATCGTGGCCGGCCTCCGGTGCCGGGGATTCAATAAGAAAAAACGGGCGGCGTTCAGGCGAACGATGCGGGATAGGCGAGTACGTCCTGTCGCTGCCGGCCCAGTCCATCGATACCCAGTTCGATCACGTCGCCCGGCTTCAGATAGGTGGGCGGATGCAGGCCCAGGCCGACGCCGGCCGGCGTCCCCGTGCTGATCACGTCGCCCGGCATCAGCGTCATGTAACGGCTGATGTAGCTCACCAGTTGCGCCACGCCGAACACCATCGTGCGCGTGTTGCCGTTCTGGTAGCGGTGGCCGTTCACTTCGAGCCACAGGTTGAGCTTTTGCGGATCGGGAATCTCATCCTTGGTGACCAGCCACGGGCCGATCGGCCCGAAGGTGTCGCAGCTTTTGCCTTTCACCCATTGGCCGCCGTGTTCCAACTGGAATTCGCGCTCGGACAGGTCGTTGATCACCGCATAGCCGGCGACATGGTCGAGTGCCTGGTTGACGTCGACATAGCGGGTGACCTCGCCGATGATCACGCCAAGCTCCACTTCCCAGTCGGTCTTCACCGAGCCGCGTGGAATGACGACGGCATCATTGGCGCCGCCGATGGCCGTGGTGGCCTTCATGAAGAGCACCGGCTGCTCGGGCACCGGTGCGTTCGTTTCGGCGGCGTGGTCGGCGTAGTTCATGCCCACGCAGAGCATCTTGCCGATGTGCGCCACTGGCGCGCCAAAACGCGGCGTGCCATCGACACGGGGCAGGGTGGACGGATCGATCGCCTTCAGGCGGCGCAGGCCGTCGCGGGCGAGCACGCTTGCGCCGATGTCGTCGATCACGCCCGACAGATCGCGCAGGGCGCCGTCGCCATCGATCAGGCCCGGCTTCTCCGCGCCGCGTTCTCCATAACGGCAAAGTTTCATGCAGTGGCTTCCATTAGTTCGACCAGCCGCCATCCACGACATGGATGGTGCCGGTGGTAAAGGACGATTCGTCGGAGGCGAGATACACGGCGAGCGCGGCAATTTCCTCGGGCGTGCCAAGCCGTCCCATCGGTTGACGCGCGGTAAAGCTCTGCCAGGCGGCCTGCTCGTCGCCGCCGAGGGCGCGCACGCGTTCGCCGAGCGACGGCGTCTTGACCGTGCCGGGGCAGATCGCGTTGCAACGGATGCCAGCCGATACGTAATCGGCGGCGATGGAGCGCGTCAGGCCGATCACGGCCGCCTTGGTCGCACCATAGGCGAAACGATTGGGCACGCCCTTGATGCTCGAAGCGACCGACGACATGTTGACGATGCTGCCCGCGCCGCGGCTCAGCATGCCGGGTAGCACGGCGCGGCACAGATGGAACATGCTGTCCACGTTGATGGCGAACGAGCGTCGCCAACTGGCGTCGTCGGTGTCGAGGATCGTGCCCGCGTGCACGTAGCCGGCGCAGTTGAACAGCACGTCGATGCGCTCCGTGGACGAGGCCAGCGCCTGGATCGCCGGGTCGTCGGTGACATCGAGCACGTGCGTGCGGATCGAAGGATGGCTCGCGGCAAGCGACGCCAGGTTGCCCTCATGGATATCGGTGGCCAACACGGTGGCGCCGGCCTCGGCGAAGGCGAGCGCGGTGGCGCGACCGATGCCTGCTCCCGCGGCGGTGACGAGCGCGTGCTTGCCGGACAGGCGGCCGCTCATGCACGGCACTCCGCGCGGGTGTCGATGCGATGCGTGAACCCGGTTTTCATGATGTTGCTCCCGATGCCGCCGCCGGCACGCGACCGGCGAGTGAATAGATCGTCGTGGCGTTGCCGCCAAACACGGCCGTCTCGTGGCGACGGGCAAACCGCCGCGTCAGTTTCTGCGCGCAGGCTTTCCATTGTTCGTAGGTGGCATGCGTGGTGAGTACGGGCCAGTCGCTGCCCCATAGCACGCGTTGCCCACCGAAGCTTTCGAAGAGATGCGCCACATAGGGCTCGATGGCTGCCATGCCGTTGTTGAGATCCGCCAGCGTCAGCAATCCCGACAATTTGCACGCCACGTCCGGCACCTGGGCAACGCGGGCGATCGCGCCGGCCCACGAGGCGAATTGCCCATCGGCGATGTTCGGTTTCGCGCCGTGGTCGACCACGGTGACCAAGCCCGAGTGCCGGGCCAGGCGCTGCGAAAGCGCGCGCAGATGCCGGTTGTCCACCAGCGCGTCGAAGACCAGGCCATGGTCGCGCAGGCAGTCGAACGCGCGATCGAGCGAGGGACGGGCGAGCCATTCCGTATCGGGAATGTCCTGCACCATGGGGCGGATGCCGCGCAGCAGGCCTTGTCCTTGTTCGACGAGGGCGGCAATGCGTTGCGTGGCATCGTCCGCCTCCATGTCGACCCAGCCGACGACGCCGAGCACGCCGTCGGTCTGCCGGGCGAGGTCGAACAGGAACAGCGTCTCGCGCTCGTCCGGTGCGGCCTGCACGAGGAGGCAGGCATCCGTCGCCGCTTCAAGATCGGGGGGAAGAAAAGCGCGTTGCAGCGTGGCCGGAGCGTGCGCCAGCCAGCCATAGTCCAGGCGCGAGGGATCCCAGTAGTGGCGGTGCGCGTCGATGATCATGGCGTCCGCACGCTCGTGTCGAGCAGGCCTTGTTCGATCAGCGACGCCCAGGTCGCAGCGGGAACCGTGGCACGCATGCGTGCCATGGCATCGTCGACCTCGGACACCGAGCGCAGCCCGCACACGACTTTCGTCACCGCCGGGTGCGCGAGCGGAAACTGCAATGCGGCCGCGCCGACGCTCGTGCCGGCTTGTGCACACAAGTCGTAGAACTGTTGCGCGCGCTCCTTGATCGCCGGCGATGCCGGAGCGTAGTCATAGGTATCGCCCGGTCCAGCGTCCGCGCCAAGCAGGCCGGAGTTGTAGGGGCCGGCGATCAGTACAGCCACGCCGTCCGCTTCGGCCCTCGCCATGACGGTTTTGCTGCGCGCCTGTTCGAACAGCGTGTAGCGGCCGGCCAGCATGATCGCGTCCAGGGGAAAACGATCCATCACTTCCAGGCAGACGGCCTCTTCGTTCACGCCCAGGCCGATGCCGCCGACCACGCCCTGATCGCGCAATTCGGCCATGGCCGGCAGCGCTTCGTCGAGCGCCTGCTTCAAGATCTGCGGGTGACGCGCGCCATGGGTCAACTCGCCGATGTCGTGCAGCAACAGCAGGTCGATGCGGCCGGTGCGCAGCCGCCGGATGCTGCTCTCCAGGCTGCGCAGGATGCCGTCGCGGGTGTAATTGAAATAGGCGCGGCGACCGTCGACGGCGAAGCCGTCGCTGCGGTCCTTGTGGTCCTCGTCGATATCGATGAGCCGGCCGACCTTGGTGGACAGCGTATAGCTGGAGCGCTCGGTGCCTTGCAGCGCATCGCCGATGCGCGTCTCGCTGAGGCCGTAGCCGTAAAAGGGCGCGGTGTCGAAATGCCGGATGCCATGACGCCAGGCGTGCGCGATCGCCTCCCGCGCCGCCTCGTCACCCACGCCCGCATACAGATTGCCCGCCGGCGCGCCGCCGAAGGCGAGCGAGGCCAGCCGGGCATCGCTCCCGCCGGGCTGGACGGGTGAGATCTGCTGTTCGTGCTGAGCCGGCATCAAAACCCCCAAAACCCGCCTCCTGCAAGGCCGGAACGCTGCGCCACCGGGCGCCGGCCACCCGGGTGGCGGCGCCTTTTGGGCATCCTACTACTTGTGCACAGATAAAAACTAGGTTTATATGTGAGCGGAAGGGCGGGCTGGCTTACGCCAAGCCGACGCGCTGAGCGTCGCGTTTGGCCTTCCATCGAGCAGATAGCCGTTCGCCGCGTTCGCCAACGAAGGTTGGTGGTAGTGCATGCACAGCATCGGGGTAGGTGATGGCGCCGTTATCGGATAAGGGGATCGAACCCCTGCATAGGGATCGCCTGCAGGACATGGGCGCGCCGATCATCGCCGGCACCCTGGGCAGGCAATCCCGCCCGGTGTCGCCCTTCCTGGCCGCGGACGTCGGCGGCACGCATGCACGCATCGGGCTGGTCGTGCCCGACGTCGCCACGGGCCAGCCGGACATCGTCTTCTACAAGGTCTATCGCTGCGCCGAGCACGCCTCGCTGGCGGAGATTCTTTGCAGCTTCTGTCGCGATCACAGCGTGCATCCCGACGCGCTGGTGCTGGCGTGCGCAGGATTCGTCGAGCATGGCGTGGTGATCAACGAGAGCCTGGCCTGGCCAGTGTTGCTCGACCGCCTGCGCATCGAAGGCGGCTTTGCTTCCATCGACGTACTCAACGACTTCGAGGCATTCGCGCACGCCGTCGGCCATTTCGGCGAGGAGAACAGCACTCTCATCGTGGATGGTGTCGCCAATCCCGACGGCCCGGTGGCCGTGGTCGGTCCCGGCACCGGACTCGGCGCCGCACTCTGGCTGCCGGGCCGGCCGGCTCGCGTGCTGCATACCGAAGCAGGACATATGGAGCTGGCCGCACGCCCCGGCATCGAGCAGACCATCCGCGCGCAGTTGGGACCGGTCGACGGCTACGTGCCTTACGACCGCGTACTCAGCGGACCTGGCCTGCTGCGTCTCTATCGCGCGCTCGCTGCCGTGCAGGGTGTGCCTGCGACGTTTGCCGATCCCGGCGAGATCACCGCCATGGCACTGGCCGGCATGGACGCGCTCGCCACGCAGACGGTCGATCAATTCTGCCGCTGGCTGGGCGCGTTCTGCGGCGACGTGGCGATTGCCTTCAATGCGAGCGGCGGCGTTTGCCTGGCAGGCGGTTTTCTCGCGCGCATCACCAGCATCCTGCGCTCCGGTCCATTTACCGAGCGCTTCCTGGACAAGGGCGTGATGCGTTCGTTCTTGAACAGTACGCCCGTGTTTGTGGTCGAGCATGGGCAATTGGGCGTGCAGGGCGCCGCGAACTGGCGACTGGCTCGCTGACACGGGTTTCTTCCGCCGGGTTCATGCCGGTGTAGCAGGGGCAGGGAATGAAGTTGACGTTGCGTCACGCGCTAGCGCTGCTGTCGTCGATGTTGCTGTGGTCGATGGCAGGCCATGCGCAGGTGCGCATCGACATGGATCACGACTGGCGCTTCCGCACCGATGCGACCGACGCAGGCATCGCGGCCGACTGGCCCCGCGCCACGCCGGCGGAAACGCGACTGGTCGACGTGCCGCACACCTGGAACATCGGCAAGGACGACGACTACGAAGGCGTCGCCTGGTATTTCAAAAGCTTCACGGTGCCGGCGTCGATGCTGGCGTCCCATGTCGAATTGCATTTCGGCGCCACCTTCTACCGCAGCCGCGTCTGGGTCAACGGTACCGAAGTCGGCGGGCACGAAGGCGGACATACGGCTTACGCCCTGGATATCGGCCGGCAACTTCGCGCCGGGGAAAACCGCATCGCCGTGCGCCTGGACAACCGTTCCGGCGAGGCCACCATTCCCGGCTACGCGATGCGGCAGCTGGCCAGCGGCAGCGTCTGGTACGACTGGTGGCATTACGGCGGCATCGTGCGCGACGTGTGGCTCACCGTCTCGGACCACGCGCTGATCCGGCGGCAACGCATCGCCAGCAAGCTTGGCGGCGATGCGGCCAGCGTCAGCAGCCAGGTGTTCGTCGAGAACGTCGATGGCGCCGACGGCAGCTATAGCGTGACCGCGAGCATCGTCGATCCCGACGGCAAGACGGTGGCGCAGGCGCAGCAGAACGTCTCGGCCAAGGCAGGACAAGCCGCCACGGCGACGCTGGCGGTGACGCTGCCGCATCCCCAATTGTGGAACGTCGGCGACGCGCGGCTGTATCAATGGGTGACGGAGCTGCATGCCGCCGACGGCAGCGTGCTCGACTCGCGCAGCGATACGTTCGGGCTGCGCGACATCGCCATTCGCGACCGCCGCCTTTACGTCAACGGCAAACCGGTGCGGCTTAGCGGCGTCAGCCGTCACGAGGATTCGCCGTGGGAAGGATTGGCGGAATCGGCGGGAACGATACGCCGCGACTGGTCCGACATGGCGGCCCTGCATACGACATTGACGCGGCCCGTGCACTATCCGCAGAACGATGCGGTGCTCGATTTCGCCGACCGCCACGGCATCCTGCTGGTACCGGAAATCCCGGTCTGGCAGTTCAGCGAGGCGCAACTGAAGAACCCCAAGTTGCTCGCGCTGGCCAAGCACATGATGCGCGAGATGATCGAGCAGGACGGCAATCACGCCAGCATCTTCGCCTGGAGCGTGTGCAACGAGAGCGATGCCTCCTTGCCCGGCGGCCGTGCCTATGTGGACGCCATGGCGGCGCTTATCCGCGATATCGACCCGGGCCGCTATGTGACCTTTGCCGATGCCGATATCAGCAGCAAGCCATGGAAAGAGGCGCCGGTGATGCACGACGTCGACTTCATCATGGCCAACGCCTATTTCGGTTCGTGGAGCGGATCGGGCAGCGACGTGGAGGCGTGGCTGGATTTTGTCGACCGCACCTATCCCGACAAGATGGTGATCATCTCCGAGTTCGGCTATCCCGGCGTCTTCTCGCATGACAGCGTGTCTGCCGACAAGGCGCGTTCCGACAACCTGCTCCAGCAGATGGACGCGTTCCAGAAGCGGAGCTTCATTGCCGGCGCGATCTTCTGGACGTATCAGGACTACAAGTCCCATCGCAATCTGTGGCCTGGCCAGACCGAAGGCTATGTCGATCATGGCCTGGTCGACGAGAACCGCCAGCGCAGGCCGTCGTACGGCATCTACGAAGCACGCAACCAGGCGTTGTCGGTAACGACGCAATGGCGGGTCGATGCAGGCGGGCTGCGCGGATTCCAGGCGACGGTGAGCAGCTATCCGGCCAGCCATCTGCCGTCCTATCCGATGCTTGGCTATGTGGCGCACTGGCGCGCCATCGATGATCGTGGCCAGGAACTTGCCCACGGTGACGAAGCGCTACGCGACCTGTCGCAACCTATCCGCTTCGAGGGCGCGTGGCAGGCCGCAGGCAAGAGCGCCGCGGTGCATCTTGCCGTGGATGTGACCCGGCCCGACGGTGTGCGAGCCGGTGGCGTGGTCAGCGATTATCACCCGTTGAATATCGGCAGCGCCCACTTCCTTCCGAACAAGGACGAGCAACCATGATGAAACCGGTCGCGCATGGTGCGCTCGCCGCGGGCTGGCTGCTATGCGCCTCGGCGTTGGCGCAATCGCCCACCGCGCCTACCGCGGATACCTTGTCGCCCGCGGCGCAGGATCAGGCATGGCAGCAGGCCAGCGCCAAGTTCGCGCCGCAACGAAAGGCGATCCTCGATCGCGTGGCCAAGGCCGCAGGCGAGGGGCCGTTCCGCAGCGACTGGGCTTCGCTGCAGACATACCGCTCGCCCGCCTGGTACGACGATGCCAAGTTCGGCATCTTCATCCACTGGGGTGTCTATTCGGTGCCCGCATTCGGCAGCGAGTGGTACTCGCGCAACATGTACCAGCAGGGGACGAAGGAGTTCGCCCACCACGTGGCCACGTACGGGCCGCAGTCGACGTTCGGCTACAAGGATTTCGTGCCGATGTTCAAGGCCGAGCACTTCGACCCGAAGGCCTGGGCGCAGTTGTTCCATGAAGCCGGCGCGCGTTACGTGGTGCCGGTGGCGGAACACCACGATGGCTTCGCCATGTACGACTCGGCACTGTCGGACTGGACGGCGGTCAAGAAGGGCCCGAAGCGCGACGTGATCGGCGAGCTGGAACACGCCGTGCGAGGGCAGGGCATGCGCTTTGGCGTGTCGTCGCATCGCGCCGAGCACGATTGGTTCTTCGACGGCGGCCGCGCTTTCGATTCGGACGTCAACGATCCGCGCAATGCGGAACTGTATGGCCCGGCCGTTGCGCACCTCAGCAAGGAAGACGAGAACCTGGCCCAGGACTGGACCTACGTCTCCCAGGTCTGGCTGGACGACTGGCTCGCGCGCACCGCCGAGCTGGCCGACAAATACCATCCGGACCTGATCTACTTCGACTGGTGGATCGGCCACCCGAGCTTCCGCTCCACGCTGCCGACGCTGCTGTCGTACTACTACAACGAAGGCGCGAAACGCGACGGCGTGGTGGTGAATTACAAGCTGGGCGATTTCGCCGATGGCGCCGGCACGCTGGATATCGAACGCGGGCAGCTGAAGGGCATTCACGCCACGCATTGGCAAACCGATACCTCGATCAGCAACGATTCCTGGGGCTACATCGAGCACGACACGTACAAGTCGCCCACCTTCATCATCCATCTGCTGGTGGATGTGGTCAGCAAGAACGGCAACCTGATGCTCAATGTCGGGCCGCGGGCCGATGGCACCATTCCTGATGGCGCGCAGGACACGCTGCGCAGCATTGGCCGCTGGCTGAAGGCGAACGGCGAGGCGATCTATGGCAGCAGGCCATGGCGCACCTTTGGCGAAGGCCCCACCGAAGTGGTCAGCGGCACGTTCCAGGACACCAAGACCAAGCCCTATACCGCCGATGATTTCCGCTTCACCACCGGCCACGGCAAGCTCTACGCGATCGAGCTGGACTGGCCGGGCAACGCCCAGGCCACCATCCATGCGATCAAGCCGGAAGACAAGGTCATCCGCGTCGAGTCCGTGGCCGACAACCGCACCATCCCGTTCTCCCAGGATGCCGGCGGCCTGCATCTTCGCCTTCCTCCCCGACCGATAGGCAGCGATGCCTACGCCTATCGGATCACCTTCTCCACCCCCAACTCACTTAAGGCTGCGCCATGAAACGATGGTTGTCCCTGGCCGTTTCGCTGTGTCTTGCTTGTGCGTCGACCGGCGCGTTTGCGAAAGCACCCACCGCGCTGTTCTACATGATCGAAATACAGAAATCGATCAACTCGTTCGAGGCGCACGTCGACAAGGTCGACCTGCTGGTACCCACCTGGTTCGGCGTGGACGGGAACGGCCTGGTGTCCGGTTCACCCAATCTCTACGTGCTCAAACTGGCCAAGGCGCATCGCGTGCCGGTGATGCCGATCATCTCCGCCGGCGGCGACCGCAAGAAGTTCCACGATCTGCTGGTCAACGAAACCGCCAAGAAGGCGATGATCGAGGGCATGCTCGAGCAGGCGAAACTTTACGGTTTCGTCGGCTTCCAGTTCGATTTCGAGAACATCGCCTGGACCGATCGCGACGCACTGACCTTGCTGACGCAGCAGACCGCCACGGCGCTGCACAAGCATGGCCTGAAGCTGTCCATGGCGGTGGTGCCGAACGCGCCGGGTTACGCGGGCCGCGGCCCCTTCGCCAAATGGATCTGGGAATACTGGAAGGGTGCGTACGATCTCAAGGCGCTGGGACAAGCGCTGGATCTGGTCTGCCTGATGACGTACGACCAGCACACCCGCTGGACCACGCCGGGCCCGGTGGCGGGCATGCCATGGGTGATGGCAAACCTGGAATACGCCTTGAAGGTGGTGCCGAAGGAGAAGCTCTCGCTGGGCATCGGCCTGTACGGCTACCACTGGTTTGCCGGCGATCCGGTGGGCGCGGACGGCAAGGAGAGTTCGAACATTTCCGCGCAGTACATCGACGCGGACGAATCGTTCCCGCTGGCCAAGCAGTTCAATGCCACCATGCAGTGGGATCCGGTGGAGCATGAATCGTGGTTCTACTTCTATCGCGACCAGATGCGCGAATGGGTGTTCCTGCCCGATGCGCATGCGTTCCGCGATCGCTACGACGTGGTCAAGCAATACGGCCTGGAAGGCTTCTGCGCGTGGGTGATCGGTGCGGAAGATCCCAAGATCTGGGAGGAGCTGCCCGATGCGGTGCGCTAAGCGCGGGTTGAAGACGCCGATCGCGCTGGCCTGCCTGTTGGGGCTTGCGGTCGACGCGCATGCGATGGACACGCCGCCGATCATTCCGCTCCCCGCGCAGGTCAGCATGGAGCAGGGAAGTTATGTCGTCAGTGCCGCCGCCGTCATCCATGTCGCGCCGGGCGATCGCGCTGCTTCCGATGCGGCCCATTACCTGGCGGACCTGCTGGTGCGAACGCGCGGACTTTCGCTGCCGGTGATCGAGGATGCAACGGCCACGAGTCGCGGCGGCATCGTCATCCGCAGCGATGCGGCGGCCAGTGTCGCGCAGGCGGAAGGCTACGTGCTCGATGTCGACGCGCAGGGCATGCGTATCAGCGCGCGGGATGCGGCAGGACTGTTCTATGGTGCGGTCAGCGCATGGCAGCTGATGACACCCGATGCGGCCAAAGGCGCCGTCTCGGTGCCCGCGGCGCACATCGCCGACTGGCCGAGATTCGGCTGGCGAGGCCTGATGCTCGACTCGGCGCGGCATTTCCAGCAACCGGCAGAGATCAAGCAACTGCTCGACGCGATGGCGCAGCACAAGCTCAACGTCTTCCATTGGCATCTCACCGATGACCAGGGATGGCGCCTGGAAATCCGCCGCTATCCCAAGCTCACGCAGATCGGCGCATGGCGCCGGCCGCCGGGCGCTGGCGACACGCAGTACGGCGGTTACTACACGCAGGCGGAGGTGAAGGACATCGTTGCCTACGCCACCGCCCGCCACATCACGGTGGTGCCGGAAATCGACATGCCGGGCCATGCGCAAGCCGCCGTGGCTGCCTATCCGGATATCGGCGTCACCGGCGCGCAACCGCCCGTGTCGATCGACTGGGGCGTCAATCCCTACCTGTTCAACGTCGACGACCACACCATCGACTTCCTGCACAACGTGCTGGATGAGGTGATGGAACTGTTTCCGTCGACCTTCATCCACGTGGGCGGCGACGAAGCGATCAAGGACCAGTGGCAGGCATCGGCCGCCGTGCAGGCGCGCATGCACGCGCTGGGCATCAAGGACGAGAAGGCGCTGCAGAGCTGGTTCATCGAACGCATGGGGCAATACCTGGCGCAGCATGGACGCCGCCTGATCGGTTGGGACGAGATCCTCGAAGGCGGCGTGCCGCCGTCTGCCTCGGTGATGTCCTGGCGCGGCACGCAAGGCGCCATCGATGCGGCGCGGCTGGGGCACGACGTGGTGTTGTCGCCCGCACCGACGCTGTACTTCGACAACCTGCAAAGCCATGGCGACGACGAGCCCACCGGGCGATTGGGCGTGCAGACGCTTGCCACCGTCTACCAGTTCGAAGCCGTATCACCGGAACTGACCGCCGAGCAGGCAAAGCATGTGCTGGGTGCGCAGGCCAACATCTGGACCGAGTACCTCACCGCGCCCTGGCAGATCCAGCATGCGGCCTTTCCGCGCCTGGACGCCCTCGCCGAAGCGGCCTGGACACCCGCGAACGAGCGTCACTTCGACAACTTCATTGCGCGGCTTCCTGCGCAATTCGATCGTTACCGGAAAATGGGCATCGACTATGCCGATAGCGCGTTCGCGGTCGACATGCGTGGGCAAAGAGCCGACGGCAAAGTCACCGTGACGCTTGCCGCGCAGGAACCCTCGGCCATCATCCGCTACACCACGGACGGAACCTTGCCGGTGGCGAGTTCGCCCATCTATGGCAAACCGGTCGAGGCTGCGCTGCCGGTCACCATCAGTGCGACGAGCTTTGCCAGCGATGGGTCGCCTCTTGCGCGCGTCCGCACGCAGCGCTTCGATGCGCAGACGCTTGCCAGCTACGACGGTAATGCACTCCAGGCCTGCTCGAAAGGCGACCTCGGCCTGCGTGTGCCCTTGCTGCCCGACGCCACTTCGCCCGCACCTGTCTACAACGTCGACCTGATGAACAGTTGCTGGCGCGTGACGAATGTGCCGCTGGACGGTGCCGTCACCATGGTGATCGATGGCGCGTGGCTGGCCCGCAATTACGGCCTGGCGCATGACGCATCGAAGGTGAAGGTGCGAGCATCGCGCACGCCCGCCGGCGAGTTCGAGGTTCATCTCGATACATGCAGCGGCCCATTGGCGGCCAGCATGCCGCTGCCCACGGATTCTCTGCCGGGCAGGACGTACCGGGTGACGGCTCCCGTGGCGGCGCACGGGGGTACGCACGATCTGTGCATCCTGTCGACGGCGCCGGTGCGTGGATCGTTGTCGGGCGTCAGCCGCGTATCGTTCAACTCGTCTGCGTCGCGTCGCGCAACGCCGTGACCTGTCGGGGCGCACACATGAGACGGTTACAGCAGATCGGCATGCTGGCGGCGCTGCTGCTCGGCGTATCGCTGGCAACATCCGCTCCGGCCGACGAGGGGACGGAGCGGGCAGCCAGTCTGGTGGCGCGCATGACGCCAGCAGAGAAGATCGGGCAGTTGCAGAGCAGTGCCCCGGCGATCCCGCGTCTTGGGATTCCCGCATACGATTGGTGGAGCGAAGGCCTGCACGGTTTCGCGCGGCATGGCGAGGCAACCGTATTCCCGCAGGCCATCGGTCTTGCGGCCAGCTGGGACCCGTCATTGCTTCACGCGGTAGGCGGTGTGGTCGCCGCGCAGGCGCGCAGCCAGTTCCTCGCCACCGGCCTGCACAACGATCATGGGCGCTTCAACGGCCTGACCATCTGGTCTCCCAACATCAATATCTTTCGCGACCCTCGTTGGGGGCGAGGCCAGGAAACCTATGGCGAGGATCCACGCCTGACGGCAACGCTGGCCGTAGCCTTCATCCAAGGCCTGCAAGGCAGCGATCCCGCACACCCCACGGTAATCGCCACGCCCAAGCACTTCGCCGTGCACAGCGGCCCGGAGCCGGGCCGTCATGGTTTCGACGTGGACGTGTCCGCACACGATCTCGAAGACACCTACCTGCCTGCGTTCCGGGCGGCCATCGTCGAAGGTCATGCGGGATCGATCATGTGCGCCTACAACGCCATCCACGGCGTTCCCGTATGCGCATTGCCGTGGTTGTTGGGCGAACGCCTGCGCAACGACTGGGGGTTCCAGGGCTTCGTCGTATCCGACTGCGATGCGGTGGACGACATGACGATGTTCCACCACTACCGGAAAGACAACGCCGGCTCGTCGGCCAGTGCTTTGCGCGCAGGCACGGATCTCGATTGCGGTTCGGCCTATGCGGGTCTTGGTGACGCGTTGGCGGATGGCAGGATCGGCGAGCATGACCTCGACGTGGCCGCGACACGGCTGTTTGCTGCGCGCTATCGCCTCGGCATGTTCGACGCATCCGCACCAGCACCGCGCGACAATCCCGACGCGAATCGAGTGCTGGCGCTCCGCGCGGCCGGCGAATCGATGGTGTTGCTGAAGAACCGTGCCAATACGCTGCCACTGAAGCCTGGCGGCCGCATCGCCGTGGTGGGACCCAATGCCGATGCCTTGTCCGTCCTGGAAGCCAACTACCACGGCACCGCACGAAAGCCGGTGACGCCGCTCGATGGCCTGCGTGCGTTATGGGGCGAGAAGAATGTGCGCTACGCCCAAGGCGCCACACTCGCCGATGGCGTGACCGTGCCGATTCCCTCGACGGCACTGGCTGGTCTCAAGGGTGAGTATTTTCGAGATGCCCGTTTGACCGGCAAGCCGGCGATGACGCGTTTCGACAGCAAGATCGATCTGGACGCGGACCATACGCCGCCCGCGAGCGTGCTGGATGCTTCCGGCTATGCGGTGCGCTGGACGGCGCAGCTGTTGCCGCCCGGTGCGGGCGACTA
Organism: Dyella kyungheensis; assembly: GCF_049913195.1. GTDB lineage: Bacteria > Pseudomonadota > Gammaproteobacteria > Xanthomonadales > Rhodanobacteraceae > Dyella > Dyella kyungheensis. Next base: position 2,439,402 of record NZ_CP183983.1, read on the forward strand.
CACCCTGGCCGTGCGCATGGATCGATGCTTCGACTGCCGCGGGCACGATCCCGTGCGCCTCTATCTGGACGGCCATCTGATCACCGGCAGTACGGGCGGCGATGAGACCCTGTCGGCGACAGTTCATTTCGACGACACGCATCCCCACGATCTCCGCCTGGAGTGGGAGCACAGCGGCGAGGACCAGGGCATCCACCTGGAATGGATGGCCCCTGCGGATGCGCAACTCGCGGAGGCAGCAAAAGCGACCGCGGATGCCGACGCCGTGGTCGCCTTCGTGGGCTTGTCACCGGGCGTCGAGGGCGAGGAACTGAAAGTCGATGTGCCGGGCTTCATGGGAGGCGACCGGACCGATATCGGATTGCCGTCTTCGCAACGGAAACTGTTGGAAACGGTGGCCGCCAGCAAGAAGCCGCTGGTGGTCGTCCTGATGAGCGGCAGCGCCGTGGCCTTGAATTGGGCTCGCGAGCACGCGGACGCCATCTTGGTGGCGTGGTATCCGGGCGAACAGGGCGGCTTGGCAGTGGCGCAGACGCTTGCAGGCGTGATCAATCCTGCCGGCCGCCTTCCCGTGACCTTCTATCGCGACGTGCGCGATCTTCCGCCCTTCATCGATTACGGCATGAAGGGCCGCACCTATCGCTACTTCAAGGGCGAGCCACTTTATTCGTTCGGCGACGGCCTGAGCTACACCACGTTTGCCTATGACGCGCCAAAGCTGTCCACGCAAAGCCTGAAGGCCGGCGAGTCGCTCGACGTCGCAGTAAATGTGCGCAATACCGGAACGCGTACCGGCGACGAAGTGGTGCAGGTCTATCTTGCGTATCCCGACGCTCCTGATGCGCCGCGCCGGGCCTTGGTCGGTTTCCAGCGCATTTCCCTCGCGGCAGGCGAGCAACGAAGCGTGACGTTCCGCCTCGATCCGCGCGCGCTGAGCCTGGTGGATGCCGACGGTACTCGCGCGGTCAGGGCAGGGCGCTACGGCCTGTTCGTGGGCGGCCAGCAAGCCTCGGCGGGACAGCAGCCTGCAACGTTCACCATGACGGGGCATGCCGAGATGCCGCGCTGACCATGCCAATGCATGGCCTGGCCAGCGTCATCTCACTTCGAAGGCAGCGGGCTGGCGTCGAACACCTGGAATTCGCGGATGGATGCATCGCCCACGCTGGAGAGGATGTTCAGCCTGACGCGTTGCGCGGTGACTCGCGGAAACACGTCGATCTTCATATGGCCGATGGCCTCGGCCCCGGCGACCGGATGCCACGCCTTGCCGTCGAACACCTCGATGGCGTACTTGCGCACGTGCTGCCCGTCGTCGAGCCATTCCATCGTGAGCGTGCGATCGAACGTGACCGGGTGACCGAAGTTCACTTCGAGCGTGGCATGCCGGGAGCCGGCCGGCGCAGTCCAGAACGTGTTCTTGTCGCCATCCAGCGCCGCCTCGGTATTTTCATCCGCATCCACGTGGTGACGGGCCAGGTTGCTGGCATCGCCGTAGCGCTCGCGCAGCGCCTTGCCAAACGCTTCGAGGCGCGCGACGTCGGCATCGGGGAGTTGGCCGTGCCGATCCGGCGCGATGCCAAGCATCAGCTGGCCGCCGCGGCCGACGCTGTTTTCCCAGGTATCCATCAGTTTCGCCACGCTCTTGAGCGTCGCCTCGTCATTCGGATGCCAGAACCAGTGCAGGTCGTGCAGCGGAGTGTCGACTTCCACCGGACGCCAGCGCTGGTAGCCATGGCGGTCGATCACGTTCCAGTTCTCGCCGCGAATGTAGCCATCCTCCTGGCCCACCCAGCGGATATCGCCGTATTCGAACAGGCCCATGTCGGCAAACACCATGGCGTTCGACTGGTAGGTACGCAGCGTTTCGATGTAACTCGGAAAATCGTAGACGTGGCCCGCGCTGCCCGCGCCATCGAGCCACCATTCGACCAGCGGTCCATAGTGCTGGACCAGTTCCTCCATCTGGGCGCGGTAGTACGCATCGTAGGCCTGGGGTTGTTTGTAGCGCGGCTCATGCCGGTCCCACGGCGACAGGTAGACGCCGAACTCCAACCCTTCGGCGCGTGCGGCATCCGATGCAAGGCGAACAAGGTCTCCCTTGCCGCCCATCCACGGACTGCTCTTCACCGAATAATCGCTCTGCGCCGTCGGAAACAAGGCAAAGCCATCGTGGTGCTTGGCCACCATGACCATGTAACGCGCCCCTGCCGCGCGGCTGGCGCGCGCCCATTGCGCCGCATCGACATGGTCGGGATTGAACACCTTGGGATCGGCCGTGCCGTCGCCCCATTCGCGGTCGAGGAAGGTGTTCGTGCCGAAATGGACGATCACGCCGAACTCCAGATCCTGCCAGTGAATCTGCTGGGGAGAGGGCTTGGTATCCGCTGCGCCTTGCGCCGACGATGCCGACGAAAAAAGAGAGAGCGCCAGGGCGGCGCCAAGAACGGTTCGGGCAAGACGCTTCATTAGCCACCTTCGTCAAAAATCATTTGGACGTAAATACGTCCTTATGGAAGATTTCATTAGAGGACGGGAAACGCGGTCGTGTCAATGAAATATGGCGTCCTGTTGCAGGCGAGATCATTTGGGTTTCGCCTCGCATTCGCTTTGCTCATCGTCATGCCGTTTCGCGCCGGGGCGATGCAGTCATCGGTTGTTTCGACCGAATTCGTATCGACGCACCCGCCGACGCCGCAGTGCCATGCGGGCACCATCGTCGACACGCCGGGCGGGCTCGTCGCGGCATGGTTCGGCGGCAAGCAGGAGCGCGACCCGAGCGTTGGCATCTGGCTATCCCGACATCTTTCCGGCCAATGGACCAGGCCGCGCGAAGTCGCCAACGGCAGGCAGCCCGACGGTTCGCGGTTGCCCACATGGAATCCCGTGCTGTTCCGCTCGGCGACCGGCCGACTGATGTTGTTCTACAAGATCGGGCCGGATCCGCAGCATTGGTGGGGCATGCGGATGACCTCCGACGACGACGGCGCCAGCTGGTCCGCACCGCGGCGGCTTCCGCCAGGTATCCTCGGGCCAATCAAGAACAAACCCATCCAGCTCGCCAACGGCGAGATCCTCAGTCCGTCCAGCACGGAGCAAGGCGGCTGGCGAGTTCATACCGAGCGATCGGTGGATGACGGCAAAACCTGGGTGGCCGGCAACGATATTTCGTCCCACGGCATCGATGCCATTCAACCAAGCCTGCTCTCCATGCGGGACGGCACCATCGAGGCCGTCGGTCGCACGCGCCAGGGCAAACTGTTCTGGTCGCGGTCCGGCGATGCAGGGCATCACTGGTCGCCCCTGGGCTTGCTGGAGGTGACCAACCCCAATGCCGGCATCGACGCCGTGTCGCTCACGGACGGCCGCTACCTGCTGGTCTACAACCCCACGTTGCCTGGCCCTCATTGGTGGGATGGGCGAGGGACGCTGGCGGTCGCCCTCAGTGCCGATGGCCTGCACTGGAAGAGGGTGCTTACGCTCGAGAGCCAGCCCGGTCGGGAGTACTCCTATCCGGCCGTCATCCAGTCGCGCGATGGCCTGGTCCATGTCTTGTATACGTGGCAGAGAACGCGCATGCGACATGTGGTGATCGACCCCGCCCTGCTGCCCACGCCGGCACCACCCGGCTGAAAGGATTTCGTCCGCTTTGTCTGGCAGCTTGTTCGCCCCCGCACCAGCTCGAGCCCAGTGCTTGCTGGTACCCCTGACGTCCATGCCACCCCGGAGCCAGCCCTCACGAGTATTGCTGCGATGCAACTTGCATCGATCTAGATTCGGCTTATAACTACATCAAATATGAACTACGAGTTCGTATATGAATCTATTCTCGCGTGGGGCGGGATGGATGGCAGCAGCGATGAAGCGCGGGGTCGGCAACGACAGAGAGGGCATCGCCAGCGGGTGGTGCGGGAGAAAGGTCGATAAAGCCGTCACGCCGCTTTGTCGCGAGCAGGGCGGCACAAGCGCCTGTTCCGGGTCAGGGACCGCGAGAGCGGACCGGTGCAGGCGAGCGAACACAGCGCACAAGAAGTGAATAGAGCTGGCGAGCGCAAGGCTCAACGGCAATCACAACATTGAAGCTTTACGGGGAGAGGGTTAACCATGAACACAATCCGTTTGCGACGCAGCGTACTCGCCAGTTCCCTGGCATTCGCGCTTTTCGCGCCACTCGCCTTCGCTCAGTCGGCGCCGTCCGGCAGCGATCAGTCCTCCGCGCAGCAGGCACCCGCGGACGCGCCGGCGCCCGGCAAGTCGAACAAGACCGTCGACTTGCAGGGCGTCACCGTCACCGGCTCCATGATCCCGCGCTCGCAAGTCGAAGGGCCGGCGCCGGTGGTTTCGGTCACCGCCCAGCAGATCAAGGACCAGGGTTTCACCACGCTGTGGGAATTCCTCGATTCGTTGCCGCAGGTGGGGCAGCAGACATCGGATCCGGCCTCCTGGGGCTCCAGTTCCGTCAACGCGCGCTCAGTCAATCTGCGCGGCGTCGGCCCTGGCTTCAGCCTGCTGTTGATCGATGGCCATCGCGTGGTGGATTACCCGCAGCCGCTCAACAAGCAGAGCAATTTCCAGAACTACAACAATCTTCCCATCGGCATGATCGATCATGTCGAAGTGCTGGCTTCCGGCGCGTCGTCGATCTACGGTTCGGACGCGGTGGCCGGCGTGATCAACGTGATCCTGAAGAAGAACTACCAGGGTGACGAACTGCAGATCACCGGCGGCGGTGCCACCCGTGGCGGCCGCAACTACGGCGACATCAACTTCTTCGGCGGCAAGTCCGGCAGCAACTGGCACATCCTCTATAACCTCGAGCAGTCCAACCGCACGGCGTTGTGGGGCAAGGATCGTCCGTACCAGGACTCGGTGTCCGATGCAGGCTACGGCGCCTGGGGGCCGGCGGCCCGCATGTTCGGCTATCAGTACGACGCGGCCAGTGCCATCGCGCTTTCCGCGAAGGACGCCAACGGCCACTACATCACGCCGCCGGCAGGCAGCTGCTCGAAGTTCACCAATTCGCAGCTCAGCCAGTCGCATTCGGTCACCACCAATGGTACCCAGATCGCCAGCGTGACCGACAACGGTTACTACTGCTCGCAGCCTGCGCTGTTCCAGAACTGGGTGCTGACGCCCGGTAGCCGCAGCCAGAACGGCTACATCGCCGGCGAGTACGATTTCAGCAACGGCTTGCAGCTGTATGGCTCGGCCGCGCTGTACGACACCACCGGCATCTCCAACACCCAGCTCCCGGTGGTAGTTACCCCGCAGTTCTATGACCAGGGCACGGGGCAGGTGATCAGCCAGGGCATCCGTCAGTTGACCGCGCAAGAGATGGGCACGGCGGCCAACACGCACGACCGCGAGCAGAACTGGAACCTGCAGGTTGGCCTGAAGGGCACCCTGTTCGACAACCGGTTCAACTGGGATTTGAACCTCAGCAGCCAGAAGTACACGGTGCGCGAAGACTATACGGGCATCAACGTCAATGGCATGAACAACTTCTTCCTCGGCAAGCAGCAGGGCACTACCGCAGATAATCTGCCGATCTACAACATGAACTGGCAGCAGTGGTGGAGCCCGATCACGCCGCAGCAGTACGGTCAGTTCGCGGTCAATGGCGAAAACACCTCGTCGTCGTGGCTGGATCAGGCGCAGTTCCGCGTCAACGGCGATCTGTTCAAGCTGCCGTGGGTGGACGAATCGGTGGGTTGGGCCGCGGTGCTGGAAGCCGCGCACAACGGCTTCCTGCTATCGCCCGATCCACGTTCTACTTATTCCAACGCGAGCAATTTCCAGAATCCGTTCGGCGCGTATCTCACGGGCGGCGGTACGCGCCAGCGCTTCTCGCTGGGTACCGAGTTCCGCGTGCCGATTCTCGATTCGTTGACCTGGACCATCTCGGGCCGCGGCGACAAGTACAACGACGCGAGCATGGCCGACGTCGCCAAGACCTGGGGCACGGGCCTGGAATACCGTCCGTACGACGGGCTGCTGCTTCGCGGCAGCTACGGCACCAACTTCAAGGCGCCGGACATGCAGGCTATCTACCTGACCGGTTCTACATCGCCGGTGGGTGACTACATCGATCCGCTGCAATGTATCAACGCGATCAAGGCAGGCGTGAGCAACAGCACGTGGTGCAGCCAGGTACAACGCACCTCTGACCAGTTCTACAAGTTGAATACCAACGGCAGCACCTTGTTGGAGCCGCAGACCGGCCACTCCTGGACCTATGGTTTCGTGTGGCAGATCCCGGGCGTGCAGGGCTTGTCGGTGTCGGCCGATTACTGGCACATGGGCGTGGACAACGCGATCCAGTATCTCGACCAACAGACCGTGCTGGTCGACGAGGCCGGTTGCTTGACCGGTCTGCAGGCCAATGGCACATCGGCGTTGTCGCCTTACACGGCGCACGTGCCGGGCTCGGCGTATTGCCAGATGGTCACCCAGATGGTTCAGCGCAATGCGGCTGGACAGATCGTTTCGGAAGAGTCCGGCCCGATCAACGAAGCCTCACTATACGTCAGCGGTATCGATGCGTCGCTGGATTACAAGATCCACACCGACGATTACGGCAACTTCCGCGCCGGCCTCAACTACACCAACAACCTGTCGTACAAGCAGCGCGTGCTGGCTTCCGATCCGCTGCAGAACACCCGCTACAACAACGTGGCGAGCCGCATGACCTGGATCGCCGACTGGACCAAGGGCGACTGGAACGTGTCGATCTCCGGTGTGCGCGATGGCAGCATGCGTGCCCCGAACTACGCTGGTTGCGTCGTGCTGCCCAATGGCATCCAGCCGGGCATGGTCAACGTGCAGAACGGCAGCGAGTCGATCAGCACGGGCGTGTGCCAGGTGACGCAGGACGGCAACCCGGTGGCCGTGGACTCCGCGACGTATCGCGGCAGGACGCCGGTGTGGATCACCTGGAACACCGCTGTTGGCTGGAAGTTCAACCCGGATACCACGTTGAAGCTCACCGTATCCAACATCTTCGACAAGGTCGGTGCGATCCCGTACTACGCCGGCGGCTTCGAGTTCGTCACGACGGGCCAGACCGCCGACGAATACAACGGTCGCGAGATTTTCCTGACGTTCGATTACAAGTTCAAATAAGGCTGTGATTCCCAGCCTGCTTCAGGCATGAGTCTCCCCTGTCTGACGGGTCGGCCTCGGCGTTGCCGAGGTCGACCCGCTCATGACGGCAAGGGAGGGCACGTTCCGGTGTGGATCAAGGAATGAGGCGTATGCCGTCCTGGAAGAAGATCACTCGACACCGTGGCCGGCGCTGGTTAGGCATGGCGTGTGCGCTATGTACAACAGCGGCCGTTGCCGGCGATCCACCGAAAGCTTTTGTGCCGCCGGACGCAGCAACGATCGAACATCAATGGGTGGATGCGAACCGCCCCTTCGATGGCGCGCGTCAGTCCGTTCTCGCGCAAACGGATAAGGTAGCCTGGCAAGGCCCCATGTCTCCGGACTGGAAAAGCCTCACCGCGTATCGCACACCGGCGTGGTATCAGGATGCGAAGTTTGGCATCTTCATCCACTGGGGCGTTTACTCCGTGGCGGCGTACAAGGGCGAGTGGTATCCGCGCCATATGTACGAACGCGGCGGCGAGTACGCCAATTACTACCAACATCAGGTGAGCACCTATGGAGCGATGCCGCAAGTCGGCTACAAGGACCTGATCCCGCGCTTCAAGGCAGAGCATTTCGATCCGCAGGCATGGGCGGCATTGTTCCATGCGGCAGGTGCGCGTTACGTGGTTCCGGTAGCCGAGCACCACGACGGCTTCGCCATGTACGACTCCAAGCTATCCGACTGGACTGCCGTGAAGATGGGGCCCCATCGCGATGTGATCGGCGAGCTGGCCAAGGCGATTCGCGCGCAAGGCATGAAGCTTGGCCTTTCCTCCCATCGCGCGGAACACGATTGGTTCTACGAGTACGGACGCAGCTTCGATTCCGACGTCAACGACCCCAAGTACGCCGCGCTGTACGGGCCGGCACATCCGACTGAGTCGGCCAAGGGTGCGGATGGCAAGGACGTCGATTGGACCTTCGTTTCGGATGCCTATCTCAACGACTGGCTCGCACGTTCGTCTGAAATCGTGCAGGACTACCATCCGGATCTGATGTATTTCGATTGGTGGGTGGGCCAGCCGCGTTTTCGCGGGGCGCTCGCCGAATTTGCCGCCTTCTACTACAACCAGGCGGCATCGCGCGATCAAGGCGTCGTGCTCAATTACAAGCTCGACAACATGATGCCCGGCACCGGCACCTTGAACATCGAGCGAGGGCAGGCGGCCGATATCCTTGCGCAGCCCTGGCAGACCGAAACCTCCGTGAGCCCTGACTCCTGGGGCTACGCCGAGGGCGACACCTACAAGTCGCCCGACGAGATCGTGCAACTGCTCGCCGACGTAGTGAGCAAGAACGGCAACCTGCTGTTGAACATCGGTCCCAAGGCCGACGGTACGATTCCCGACGAGGCAAAAAGCATTCTGCTCGCCGTGGGCCAGTGGCTGAAGCTCAACGGCGATGCCATCTACGGCTCGCGACCCTGGCAGCGCTTCGGCGAAGGCCCAACCCAGGTCGCCGCCGGCACCATGCAAGACACCAAGACCAAGCCCTATACGCCGGAAGACTTCCGGTTCACCACGCACGATGGCCACCTCTATGCCATCGAGATGGAGTGGCCTGCGAATGGGCAGGCGGTGATTCATTCCATCACGCCTTCCATGGCGGTTCGGAAGGTAACGCTGCTGGCAACAGGCACATCGATCGCCTTCAGGCAGAACGCAGACGGCCTGCATCTGGAGTTGCCGAAGCGTCCATCAGGATTACATGCCTACGTGTATCGCATCGATACCCAGGTGGCGTCGGGTCGAATGGATTTGAAAGAACAGCGCTAACGCGACGGCATACGCCGATCCATAAGTGATCTTATTTATAGCAACAGAAACGAAAGACTCAGCTCAGGCGGCCCTTCGTTGATTATTCACGCCATTTACACGCAATTGCGTGATAGCTTCTCGCCGCTATTTGGGGAATTCAGGTATCAGGTTTAGTCGGCCAATGATGGGGCTCAGCGCCCCGTCAAGCTTCGGCTGATTGGGCTTTTGACGTCCTTTAGGTGTTGCTATTCATGGCCTTGGCGCGCCGGCTTCGGTCGGCGTGATTCATTGCGTCTTTGTGCGTAATCGAACAGGGGTTCGATTGCCATTGAATAATGCGCGCTTTTTGGCCATCCGTGTTTTCTTGCGATTAGCATTGGTTGAATGCCTCGGTTGTATCTCACTCAATAATCAAGGGGAAAATATGCGCTTTAAAAGCCGTCGTTTAGGTTATTTCCTGGCCTGTGGCGCGATCGCCATGTCTTTTGGCAGCGCTGCTTTCGCGGCACCTGTCCAAGGAAAGGCATCGGTCAAGTTGACTCACGTCTTCGCGACGTTGCAGACCGGGCAGGAAGATAAGAAGCCGGAAGACGTCGAAGCCTGCCGCAAGCAGGTGTCGGCCCCGGGTTCCCGGTATCTGGGCATTACCGTCACGACGCAGTACTCCATCGATGCACAGTCGATGATCATGACCGCATCGTCGTCCTTGCCGTCGCCGAAGGCTACGCAGCCGTTGCAGCTCACCGTGAACATGCCGCCGCTGGGTATTGCAGGCCAGTATGCGTTCGGCGCGTTTCGTCCGCCGGTACTGCCGAACAACTACGTGTTGTTCTCGATCGGCCTGGACTTCAAGGGAGCCAAGTCGTCCGTGCTGGTTCTTAACGAGGGCAAGGATTACAACTGCCTTGTCACCAGCGATGCGGCGCCTTTCGGCGGTGCATTGAGCGAGAAGCTCGGTTCCCAGCAGAAGTAATCTCCAGGCAGCGGTCACGCTGTTCTGAATAATGTGGAAAAGGAAAGCAGGCTCCTTCAGGGGCCTGCTTGACTGTGTCTGGTCTGCTGGTCTCTGCCTAAGTCGCCGTCGCGACCGGCGAACGCATTGCTGTGAATCTCGGTGGCGTCGCGTAGACCAACAGCAGAAGGCAATCAAACTGCCCCGAGATACTGGCTATCAGCTGGCAACGCGATGCCAGGCGAGGGACCGCAAAGAACGCCCACTTGCAGAGCCGGCAATCGTTGCTTAATATGTACCTTGGTACCAAGGTACATATTATTGGAAAGACAAACGGGTCGATCGAGAGCTACCTGCCTGCTCGTGGGAGTTTCAATGCGCACGAAGATGATACTGATCGGTTTCATGGCCGCGTCGCTTGCGATCGGCGCGGGAATCGCCATGGTCCATTTGCAAGGCGATGCGAAGCGAGGGCACGGTGTGCTTGGTGCGCACGGCATTCACGGTGCGTCGAATCTGCCATCCCACACAGGAGCGGCACACATGTATGCCGAACGCGAGTTCGATTTCGACCTGCCGGGAACAGTGGCAGCGTTGACGCCCTATTTTTTGGACCGGTGAAGGAGCGCGAGTGGGCGCCCGAATGGAGTCCCGACTTCGTGCGGCCTCATGGCGGCGGCCAGGAGGTCGGTGCCGTTTTCCAGACGAAGTCGGAGTGGGGCGCTGCAACCTGGGTCATGGACCGTTACGCGCCCGACCAGGGCAAAGTCGGCTATCTCATCTTCATTCCGGATACGGGGGTGTCGCGCTACGACATTTCCCTGAGCCAGAAAGACCCGGCGACCGTGCACGTGCACGTCTGGTGCAGCCGCACGCCACTGAGTAGTGCCGACCCCAGGTATCTTGCCGAATTCGAACAGTTCTTCACGGCGCAGGGCCCGGAGTGGCGAGACGCGATCACCGGGATGCTGGCTCACGCTGCGGCACAACCGCACTAATCCAAGTCGAGCAACCACGATGGACGACGCGACCAGCTCCGACAGCACGATCGATTTTCTAGAGACGGCGGCGAACTGCAGTCTCTTTCATCGCATCAGTGCCTACATGACAGCCGAACTTCGCCAGGGCGGTCACGACCAGCCCGAGGGCTCACTCACTGCGGACGATCTGCAGCACGCTCATGCAATCTTCGCATGTCGCGAATTGTCGGTAGCTGGCATGATCGTGGTGAGTTTCCATGCGGATGCCGAACTCGCCAGACTCTATCGCCTCTGGATTGCTCCCTCGGCGCGCCGCTCAGGAATGGGGCGCGCCTTGATGATGCACGCCGAACGTTTCGTGGCAGGGAAGGGCGGCCGGGTCATCGAGTTCGATACGGGGCACGATCTCGTCCCAGCGGTTGCCCTCTATCGAAGCCTGGATTACAAAGAAAAACCGTTCCTGGAGCGGAGCCCGAGGAGTCTCTTGTTCCGGAAGTCCTTGGCAGCAGCTGAATTCGAATCTGGGCGACCGACGAATACATCATGAATGACCCTATGAAAATTGATCGCGTGCAGACGGGTGTGCGGATCGAGAAGCGGATATTGAAGGTGCTCAAGAGCCTCGCGGAGACCATGGACATCTCATTGGGCGATCTGATCGAAGGGATCGCCTTGCATGCCTTCGAGAACAAGAAGCCCTTTTCGACCAAGACGCTGCAGCACATCCAGAAGCTGCGAGAGGTTTACGGCCTGGATCTGACCGCCGACGACAGCCACAAGTTGAAGGAATGAGTGCGTCGCGGATGGAGTGTTTCGGCCAGCTATTGAGGTAAGGAGAGGCAGATGGGTGCTTGGGGTGCAAGAGTCTTTGACGACGACACCGCGTTGGATTTCCTCGAGGAACAGCTGATTCCGCGGGCCGACCCACGGGTCGTCATGCGCAAAGCGTTCGAGGCCGCGCTTGCCGCCGATTACGTGGAATACGACGCAGGCCAGGCCGTGCTTGCTTCCGCAGCCGTCATCCTGTCGGCGAAGAACGGGCAACCGTTGGACGACGACGAAACCGAGGCCCGGGTAGCCTGGCGCGAGGGACTGGCCGCACTTGACTTCGCCGCCCTGGCCGAGCTTGGTTCGAAGGCCTGTTTGCGGGTATGCGGCAAGTCCAGCGAGCTAAGGGAGCTGTGGGAAGAGGACGCCGATTTGCTCTCCGCCTGGATTGGCAATGTCGAGTCGTTGGCGAGAGGTCTCAAGCAAAACAGCTCTGGCCAATGACCCGTAAAGCGGCCACGCGAGCCAAGACATGAAAGCCCGCTGCGCCTTTATAGCTAGAGGCGCCGATATCGAGCCACTCGTTATCACGAGCAGCGCAGGAGTTTGCGCCGCGGTCTCGTCGCGTGACGCGCGATCGCCCTTGTCGTTCTAGATGTGCCATGACTTCCGGCAGGGCTGCATCCGTCGTCCTTGCGCTGCATCATTATGTTATAACATAACATAACAAGCTGACGGCGATGGAAACGAGAAGTGGACGCCCTGCTAAGCACCGCCGCGTTCATGGACATTGATGTCGTCAAGCAACGGCTCATTAGGACGTATCAGTGCATGCTCGTGTGATCGAAATCTTCCTGTCGTCCCTCATCCTCGGGGCGACATCCTTGTTCTCGCGTGTCGTTGTCTGGATGCCCGGTGGCATCCGGACTCGCTGGCTGCCATGGCTCCAGGCGGTGGCGGTAGGTTTGCTTGTCGGCGACAGCCTTTTGCATCTCTTGCCGCACGCGTTGGGGTCACACGACGACCTGAGCGAGATCATGCTCGCCTTTGTCGTTGGCGCAACGTTTCTCGCTTTTGTCGAAAACGTAGTGCGCGCGCACCGCATCGATGGAGGCGTGATCGCGCCGGCCGCACGGATGACGCTTACCAGTGATTTCATTCACCATTCGGTCGACGGAATCATCCTGGCTGGCGCGTTCCTGGCAAGTCGTCCGGCGGGATATGCGGCGCTTGCGGCCATTGCGATCCACGAGATTCCCCGCGAGATCGCCAGCGCCGGCGTGCTGGTTTCCAACGGCTACGATCCGCGGCGCGCGTTCTTTCTGTCGCTCGCCATGGCCATTGCCGTGCCTGCCGGAGCACTCGCCGTGGCAGCGACGTTGCCGTCGGAGAAATCGGCCGCATTGACGGCGGCGTTTGCCGCGGGCTCCATCCTGTACGTCGCCCTGGCGGACATCCTTCCCGCGGCCTGGCTCAAGGCCGCCGGAAGTGCGCGGTGGGCGCCAGCCATTGGTATTGCCACTGGCGTCGTGTCCATGTGGCTCTTGGCCCGGGGCGAACAGTCATGACAGACGAAGGCTTCATACGGACGGCCAAAAAGAGCGCGGCCATCCGTTCGGTGATGCGCCGGCCGTGGAAGCGACTACTGTGCTTCGTTGGCCTCACTCTGGCCCTGGCAAGCCTGTCGCAGGAAATCCCCGCCGATAACCCGTTGCGAGCACCGGACGGCATCAAAGACCGAAATGCGCTGTGGAAGAGGGTAGGTCGAGTCTGCGCACCGGCAACGATTGCCGGCGCCCATCCGCCATCGCCTTGCACCGAAGTTCCCGGGCAGGGAGCCCATGACGGCTACGCCATCCTGAAGGATCAGATCGGACGCTATCAGTATCTGGTGATACCCCTTGACCGCATCAGCGGCGTGGAAGATCCGGTGCTTCAGACGGCGCGCTCGCCGAACTACTTCGCGCGCGCCTGGGCGGCGAGGTCATATGTGGAAGCGGCATTGCACGGCCCCCGTGCGCGCGACCAGCTGATGCTCGCCGTGAATTCCCGCTACGGAAGATCGCAGGATCAACTTCACATCCATATCGATTGCGTGCGGACGGATGTGCACCGGGTTCTGCAACGCCTGCTTCCCGGCTTGGGCAACCAGTGGCAGAGGCTGGCTGAGCCGCTGCCTCCTTTTGGGCATGCCTATGACGCCCGATGGGTGGACGGCGCATCGTTGTCCGTCGACCCGTTCAAGTCCTTGGCGGCAGTGCTGCCGGCTGGCGACGCCATGGATCTCCATGGCCTTGCCGTCGTCGGCGCGCGGGCGCCGGATGGCCGTCCGGGATTCATCCTGCTCAGCACCAAGGCGACCTTCAACCCGGGCAACCGCGGCAGCGCCGAGGAATTGGAAGATCACCAATGCGCGATTGCCGGTGAATCTTTTCACGCCGATACCGTCATTCCGCTTCCCACGAGGCATCACGAGTCCCCGCATGAAACAGTCTCAAGCAAAGAAGCCATTCTCCTGGGTCCGCCCTGAGGCACTAAGCCTTGGGTCGATCGCTCTCAAGCTGATCTGCACATGCATCGGCGTGGGACTCTCTTCGTTGTCGATCGTTGCCGCCAAACCGGTTCCGCGTTCTCCCGAAGCCGACTTTCAGATCGTCGAAAGCGTGCCGGAGGCAACGTTCTATGGCGAACCCGGCGTGCCGCGTACGCAGGCCGTCTGGCTGCAGATGATCCGCTCGGCCCACAAGAGCATCGATGTGGCTGCGTTCTACATTGCAGACAAGCCGGGCGGCGGGGCGCTTTCGCCCGTATTGGATGCGCTGGCCGAACGCGCCGCCGCAGGTGTCGCCGTGCGGGTGCTGGTGGATCACACGTTTCTCAAGAACAACTAGGAGGGCGTGGACCGGCTGCGGCAAGTGCCCGGTATCACGATCCGCGTGCTGCCCGTGGACGAATTGACCGGTGGCGTGCTGCACGCCAAGTACATGGTGGTCGACGACGAGACCGTGTTCATCGGCAGCCAGAACTGGGACTGGCGGGCGCTTGAACAGATCCACGAGATAGGGGCGCGCATCCGCAATGAGCGCTTTGCGAAAACCGTGGAAGCATCCTTTGAATTCGACTGGCAATTGGCCGGCCATCCGGATTTGCCCAAGGCAGCCCAGGCGGCCCAGGCATCACCGGACTTCACGCCAGTGACCGAAGACAACCCGGTCGTCCTAAAAGATGGCGGTTCTTCATCGATCACGGCTTTCCCCGCTTTCAGCCCGTCGTCATTGATGCCTGCATGGGTTAGCAGCGAAGAGGGTGCGTTGATCCATATGATCGGCGCGAGTCAGCATGTCTTGCGCGTCCAGGTCATGACGCTGTCGGCGATCAAGCAATATGGCGCCAAAGGCTGGTGGTCCAACCTGGATACGGCCATTCGCGACGCAGCCGCCCGGGGTGTGGACGTCCGTATCATCGTCGGCGACTGGTCGCTCACTGAGCCTGCGCAGTCTTACCTGAAAAGCCTGGCGTCACTGCCCAACATCACGGTGAAGTTCAGCCGCGTCCCGCCGTCGCCGAGCGGATTCATCCCTTACGCGAGAGTCGAGCACGCCAAGTATGCCGTGGCGGATGACGACCAGTCGTTCGTGGGCACCGGCAACTGGGAGTGGAGCTACTTCCATACCACCGTGGATGTGTCGGTGCGCGTAAATGGAAAGTCGGCGGCCGGCACCTTGTCGTCGATTTTTGATCGCGACTGGAATGGCGGTTACGTGACGACGATCGTCCCCGGCCAGAGCTACGCGTCACCACGAACCCATTGAACGGCGATGGGCGCGATCAGCGTTGCTGCGTCTTGCGCGCGGCACCCGTCTTCTTCGTGACCTGCTTCTTCGGTGCCGCTCGCTTCTTCAGCGTACCCGCGTAGGCTTCCTCGTTCTCCACGAACTTGTCGTAGTAGCGTACGACCATGTCGGCCACTTCGGCATTGATAAGGTTGCCGTCGAGTTGCGGATTGTCGATGACCATTTCCGTCGCGGCGTACATCACTTCGGTGGACAGGCGCATGGAGAGGCGCAGCGCGGCTTCGTCCGCATGCGGATAACGGCCGCGCAAGGCGTCGTAGCTGGTCTCGGTGACGGACTCGTGCGAATCCAGGCGGATGTGTCGCAGCGTGGGCACCGCACGCAAGGCGCGCATGATCCACGCCGAGCCCGGGAAGGCCATGGTGGCGGCGTTGATGCGCGACTGCATGTCGCGCAGGCCGCGCGTGGTGGCGTCGCGCGAGCCGTCGTAATCCAGTTGTCGCTCCGCTTCCAGCCACTCGCGATAGGCGCGGTTCTGGCACGCCATCAGGCGTTCGCCGAGTTCCTTGAGGATGGCGTATTTGTTGGGGAAGTAGCGGTACAGCGCCGGCGGACTGATGCCCGCTTTTTCGCACACCATGTTGGTGGACAGCCGTTCGACGCCCACGTCGCCGAGCAGTTGCGCGGTGACCTCGAGGATCAACTCGAACGTTTCCACCGAGCGCTGCTGCACCGGTTGCTGCTTGGTGTCCAGGTTGATCTTTGCCGCGCGCGCAGCGGTTTTCTTGGCTGCCTTGCCGGTACTCATGCGTGTTCCTTGTTGGTCGAACGGATGGCGACGCGAGCGGCGACATTAGCAGCCTTCATTGCTCGCACGCATGCCGGTGCTGATGTCGTGCCGGTGGCCTCGCCACACGAGCGTCAACTTGTTGTCATGACAGAAAGATAGTTTTCACTACTCTTTCCCATCGTCGCACATTTCAGCCGCTCCGACACGATCCCCGGGCCAGCACGGCTCCGTGGCGGGTGACTGCGTGCCAACAAAGGAGTCTGTCGTTCATGCGTCAAGCAATCCGTCTCGGCCTGGGAGTGGCTGCCCTGGCCGCCGCCTGCGGCGTGGCCGCACAGGACGCGCGCAATCTGCAAGGCATTTCAGTGTCGGCCGCAGTCGACGATCCCAATGCAGCGCCACCGGGTACGGCATCCGCCCTGGCGCCCTCGCAGGCGAGCCTGTCGGAACTGGAGCCGCAATCCATCCTCAACCGCAACTACATCCAGACCATCGCCTCGCCGAAGGACGATTACCTCGCGTTGCTCGAACTCACGCCCTCAGCGATCAACGCGTCACCCAATGGTGCGGGCTTCTCCAGCAAGAGCGGCACGGTGCGCGGTTTCCAGGATGGTGAGTACGACGTCAGCTTCGACGGCATTCCGTTCGGCGACCCGGGCGCGTTCGGTCATGCGACCACGGCGTTCTTTCCTGCGCCATCGCTCGGTGAAGTGGTGGTGGATCGCGGCCCCGGCACGGCCAGCAATCTTGGCAATGCAACCTTCGGCGGCACGGTGGCGCTGTACTCGGCACCCACCACGGACAAACCCTCCGGCCAGCTCTCGACCATGTACGGCAGCGGCAACACCTGGCAGGTGGCGGGCGAGGGCAACACCGGCACGTTCGGCAACCTCGGCACGCAGGCGTCGGTGAACTACAGCCATCTGGAAACGGACGGCCTGCTCGACAACGCCGGCCTGAAGCAGGACAACGTGCTGTTCAAGATCAAGCAGCCGCTGGGCGAGCACACCACGCTCACCCTGGTCGCCGATTACAACAAGGTCAACTGGAACACCTTCACCGCACAGCCGCGCAAGCAGACCGATCGCTACGGCATCGATTTCGGCGGCCTGACCGATGATCCCGACACGCAGGGTTTCTACAAGTACAACGTGGACGATCGCCACGCGGATTTCGAATACCTGCAGCTGCATGGCGACTACAACAGCTGGCGCCTGGACAACAAGCTCTACACGTACAGCCTGCGCGATGGCGGCCCGGGCGGCGTGGACCTGTTGGGCAACACGCCCAACCAGGCCTTGCTGCCGCACGGCGGCGTGCCGGGCGCGGTCAACCACAGCGCCTATCGCGCCTGGGGCGACATGCTGCGTGCGGAGAAGGACCTGGGTACCGGCTGGCTCGACAGCACCTTGCGTGCAGGCATCTGGGCGGAGCGCGCGTACCAGAGCCAGCACGAGGTGACGGTGGATCTTTCCACCATGACGCCGCGCACGCTGGCCGGCACGCCGAACGACCAGATCATCGACACCAATGCGCACTCCAATACCACGCAGAGCTACGTGGAAGTGGAATGGCGGCCGGTGGAGAACCTGAGCATCGTGCCGGGCCTCAAGCACGTGGACTTCGACCGCACGCTGGATGGCGTGTCCAACTTCCTGCCGGTAGGCGGCAGCGGCCACTTCAGCACCAACCTGGGCGCGGTGGCAGTCAACTATCGCTTCAGTCCCAATCTCGCCGGCTATGCGCAGTGGGCGGAGGGTTTCCAGGCGCCGAAGGTGACGATCCTGCAGGGCGATGGCAGCCAGGTCCAGCCGCAGACGACCAAGAATTATCAGGCTGGCCTGGTTTGGAAGACGGAGCAGACCGTCGCCGACATCGACGTCTACTACATCGACTTCGGCAACCTGGTGAACAGCGTGGAAGAACCGATCGGTCCGGGCGGTTCGCTGATCAGCGTGTATTTCAACCAGGGCGGCGTGATCTACAAGGGCATCGAGGCCGAGTTCACGCGTGTGCTCGGCCATTCGGGCTTCAGCTTTACCGCCAATGGCAGCCTCAACAGCGCGTATTCGAAGACCACGGGCCTGCAGATTGCCAACGCGCCCAGCTCCACCGCCGACGTTGGCTTCATCTACGACCGCGGCCAGTTCTACGGTTCGTTCCTGACCAAGTACGTGGGCGCACGTTACACGGCCACCGGCGAGACCAGCGGTGCCAACTACAACCCGAACGCGCGGCTGCCGGCGTACAACTATACGAACCTGAATCTCGGTTACCGGTTCATGCCTGATCTAAGACTGCAACTTTCATTGAATAACCTGTTCGACCATCGCAGCGTCATCCAAGGCAACGGCGCGGCGACCAACCCGACGTTCTATTACCTGTCCGGACGCAATTACACGGTCCAGATGACCTATACGTTCTGAAGAAGACAGTCGACATGATCCTGATGAAACGCTACCCATCTCTGCGCAAGGCCTTGCGCGTGGCCACCTTTGGCCTGGCCACACTTGTTCCCGCGCTTCCCGCACTGGCCGCCGAGCATGCGGCGGACGTCGATCCCCTGATCGGCGAGGACTGGTACGGCGAGGTATTCGTCGGCGCCACCACGCCGTTCGGCATGGTCAAGCTGGGACCCGACATCCGTGGCTTCGGCGCCCGCAAGGGCTTCCAGAGCGAGGGCGATATCCGCGGCTTCAGCCATCTGCATCTGAGCGGTGGCGGCGGCAAATACGACAACATCCGCGTGGCGCCGGTGACCGGCACGCTCAATCCCAAGGACATCCATTCGCCACGCAGCGGCGAGCAGGCGAACGCCGGCTATTACGCGGTCAACCTGGACCGCTACGGCGTCAAGGCCGAGCTGGCCGCGACGCGTCGCGTGGGCATGCATCGCTACACCTTCGCGCAGGCCGGCGACGCGCACATCACGCTGGACCTGGATCTGCTGGAGAAGGGAACGGGCGAGGAAACGCAGCGCTTCCTCGGTGGCGAGATGTCGGTGGTCTCACCCAATGAGATCGTCGGCGTGGGCCGCTATATCGGCGGCTGGAACGAAGGCGGCGAGTACGACGTGTATTTCGACCTGATCACCGACACGCCGTCGCAAGGCGCACAGACGTGGCTGGGCGACACCTTGAGCGCGACGCCGAAAGCCAGCACCGACACCGATCGCCCGCTGGGTGGATCGCTGGATTATCGCGTCACGGCAGGGCAGACGATCCAGGCCAAGGTGGGCATTTCCTTTGTCAGCGCACAGCAGGCGCATCGCAACGCGACCGAGGAAGTGCGTGACTGGCGCTTCGACGACGTGCGTGCCGCTGCCGTAGCGCAGTGGAACAAGGCACTGGGCCGCATCGAGATCGGTGGCGCCACGGAAACGCAGCGCCGCCAGTTCTACACCGCGCTGTACCACACCATGATGATGCCGTCGGACCACACCGGCGAGAATCCGAAGTGGTCCTCGAAGGAACCGTATTACGACGACTTCCAGGCGATCTGGGATACCTTCCGCAGCGATGCGCCGCTGTTGATCCTGATTGCACCGGATCGCCAGCGCGATATCCTGCGTTCGCTGATCGACACCTATCGCCACGCCGGTTACATGCCTGATGCACGCGTGGGCAACGACAACGGCCGCACGCAGGGTGGCAGCAATGCCGACGTGCTGGTGGCCGATGCCTATGTGAAAGGACTGGGCGGCATCGACTACGCCACGGCGCTGAAGGCGATGGAGAAGGATGCCCAGGTGCCGCCCGCCGACGCGCGCAAGGAAGGTCGCGGCGGCCTGGAGTCGTACAACAAGCTCGGGTACATCGCGCAGCCGACCGAACGCGCCGGCTCGCGCACCGTCGAGTACGCCTATGACGATTTCGGCATTGCCGAAGTGGCCTGCGGTCTCGGCCATGCGAAGGACGCCGAGCTGTACAAGGCACATGCTGGCAACTGGGCGAACCTGTGGGATGCCTCGTGGCAGCAGGAGGGCATCACCGGGTTCCTGCGCCCGCGCAACGCGGATGGGAGCTGGGCGCCGCAATACCTGGTGCGTCGCGGCACCTGGCCGGATTTCTACTATGAAGGCGACCTGTGGACGTACTCGCTCTACGCGCCGCAGGACGGTCGCAAGCTGGTGCAACTGTCCGGCGGCAACGAGGCCTTCGTGAAGCGGCTGGACGCCTTGTTCGACGGCCTGCATTTCGACATCACCAACGAGCCGGGCTTCCTGATTCCCGATCTGTACCTGTGGGCTGGCCGCCCGGACCGCACGGCGGATCGTCTGCTGACCTATCTGCACAAGGCCTTCAAGGATTCGCGCGACGGTATTCCGGGCAATGACGATTCCGGTGCGATGTCCAGCTGGTATGCGTTCCAGTCGATGGGCTTCTATCCGAACGCAGGGCAAGACGTGTACCTGATCGGCACGCCGTCGTATCCGCGCGTGGACATCGATCTCGGTGGCGGCCACACCTTCACCATCGTCGCGGACAACCTCGACGGGCACAGCGTCAATCGCTACATCCAGTCGGCCACGCTCAATGGCCAGCCTCTGGACAACGCATGGTTCCGCCACGGCCAGATCGCCAAGGGCGGTACGCTGAAGCTGGTGATGGGACCGACACCGTCGCGCTGGGGCACCACGACACCGCCGCCGTCGCTGTCCGATCCCGGCTTTGCGCTCTGCACGGCCAAGCGTTGATTCCCTGCATCGCGCCGGCAGGTCCGGCGCGTTCTCCCCACGATTCCAGGATGTTCGCCATGCTTCTCCGTCATTCCATTTCATGGTCGCTATTTGCGTTGACCGCGGTTGCGCTGGTGTCGCCGGCGGTAGCCGACGATGCGCTGCGCATCAACCAGATCCAGGTCATCGGCACCCACAACAGCTACCACATGGGCTTTGCCCCCAGCGCCACGCGTCTGATGCAACTGGAAGCACCGCAGGCGCTCGCCGCCATCGACTACAGCCATCCGGCGTTGACCAAACAGCTGGACGACGGCGTGCGCCAGATCGAGCTGGACGTGTTCGCCGATCCCAAGGGCGGCAAGTACGCGCATCCGTCGATCTCGCACATGATCGACCTGGCCGGCCTGCCGGACGATCCGCCGCTGGCGGCGCCGGGCGTGTTCGACCAGCCGGGTTTCAAGGTGATGCATATCCAGGACATCGACCAGCGCAGCACCTGCCAGCCATTCACCGCCTGCCTGACCGAAGTGCGCGCATGGTCGAAGGCACATCCGGGCCACGTGCCGATCTTCATCCTGGTCGAAACGAAAGAGGGCGCCTTGCAGGCGAAGATTCCCAGCGTCACGCCGGATCCGTTCACGCCCGCGGTGTTCGATGCGTTGGACAAGGAGATCGCCTCTGTCTTCGCACCCGACGAAATCATCACGCCCGACCAGGTGCGCGGCAGTCATGCCACGCTCGATGAAGCCGTACGCGAAGGCGGCTGGCCGACCCTGACCAAGGCACGCGGCAAAGTGGTGTTCCTGCTCGACCAGCGCAAAGCGGAGCCCGTCTATCTCGAAGGGCATCCGGTGCTGAAGGATCGACTGATCTTCACCAATGCCACACCGGGCGCGCCGGACGCAGCCTTCACCGAATGCAACGAGTGCAGCGCGGCGCAGATCGACGAACTGGTGCATCGCGGCTACCTGGTGCGCACGCGTTCGGACGATCCCGAGCAAGGGCAGGGCAAGCGCAACGACGGCACCCGCCGCGACGCCATCATCAACAGCGGCGCGCAGATGATCAGCACCGACTATCCCGTGAACGAGCCGTCCGATCATGGTTATCAGGTGGGCTTGCCCGGTGGCGTCGCCGCCCGTTGCAACCCCGTGCTCGCGGCGGATGCCTGCAAGGGCAAGACGCTGGAGAAGCTGGCCAGCCATTGAGTTGGCCAGGTGGCCCGTCGCCGATCCGACGGGCCACCGCATGGCGCTGCTGCACTTGCCTCCGGTCTCATCGGGGATTCCTCTGAATCCCCTCTGATAACTTCATAAATCCACGTCGTTCCGCGCGTTAGGATCTTTCCATCGAGTACGAGGCATGGCACAGCGGCCTTCTGACCGCGAATCCGGATGCTCTCGCTTGTCGGCGGAAAAGGTCTGACTGAGATACGCGGAGGATTGGGTATGACCGTTTGGAACAGCGCGCAGCGTCTGCGTGATGAAAGGATACGTGCGGGAGCGGCCTACGCGCAGGGCAAGCGCGTGGCAAAGGCGGACGCCACGGCCCTGCTCGAGGCGGTCATCCGGCCGGGCGACCGGGTATGTCTTGAAGGCGACAACCAGAAGCAGGCCGATCTCCTGGCCAGCGCGTTGGCTGCGGTCGACAAGAACAGGATCCATGACCTGCATATGGTGCAATCGGGCGTGGTGCTTCCCGAGCACCTGGACCTCTTCGAGCTGGGCATCGCCAGGCGCCTCGACTATGCGTATTCGGGGCCGCAGTCCCAGCGCATCGCCAAACTGCTGTTTGGCGGCAAGATCGAGCTGGGCGCGGTACACACGTACCTGGAGCTGTTCGCACGTTATTACGTCGACCTCACGCCCCAGGTGGCGTTGATTGCCGCGGTCAGCGCGGATCGCGAGGGCAATCTCTACACGGGACCCAACACCGAGGACACGCCAGCCATCGTCGAGGCCACCGCGTTCAAGGACGGCATCGTCATTGCGCAAGTCAACGAGATTGTCGACAAGCTGCCTCGCGTCGATATCCCGGGCGACTGGGTGAACTTTGTCATCGAAAGCGGCAAGCCGTTCTACGTCGAGCCACTGTTCACGCGAGATCCCGGGGCCATCACCGAAACGCAAATCCTTACCGCCATGCTGGCCATCAAGGGCATTTACGCGCCTTATGGCGTGCAGCGCCTCAATCACGGCATCGGCTTCAACACGGCGGCCATCGAGCTGTTGCTGCCCACCTACGGCGAACGCCTGGGATTGAAAGGCAAAGTGGCCAGCCATTGGGCGCTCAATCCGCATCCCACCTTGATCCCCGCGATCGAATCGGGCTGGGTGCAGCAGATCCACAGCTTTGGTTCGGAAGTGGGTATGGACGCCTATATCCAGGCGCGGCCCGACGTGTTCTTCACCGGTCCCGACGGTTCCTTGCGCTCCAATCGCGCCATGAGCCAGACCGCCGGCCTGTATGCCTGCGACATGTTCATCGGCTCCACCTTGCAGATCGACCTGCATGGCAATTCATCCACGGTCACCGCCGACCGCGTGGCGGGTTTTGGTGGCGCTCCCAACATGGGCAGCGATGCGCGCGGCCGGCGCCATCCCAGCCAGCCCTGGTTGCTGGCGGGCAAGGAGGCCGATCCCGATAGTCCCGCGCCGTTGCGTCGGGGACGAAAGCTGGTCGTACAGATTGGCGAGACCTTCGGCGAGAAGAACGCACCGATGTTCGTGGAACAACTGGACGCCTTGAAACTGGCCTCGAAGCTCGACCTGGAACTGGCGCCCGTGATGGTCTATGGCGACGATGTGACCCATATCGTTACCGAGGAGGGCATTGCCAACCTCTTGCTGTGCCGAAGCAACGACGAGAGGGAACACGCCATTCGCGGCGTCGCCGGCTATACCGACGTAGGACGGGCGCGCGACAAGAAGCTGGTGCAGCAGCTGAGGGAGCGCGGCGTGATTCGGCGCCCGGAAGATCTGGGCATCGATCCGCTGGACGCCGATCGCCGCTGGCTCGCAGCTCGCTCGATCAAGGACCTGGTGCAGTGGTCCGGCCATTTGTACGCACCGCCGTCCAAATTCCGAAATTGGTGAGGAGACCCATCGTGGAAACACTCAACTACCGCAACAAGGCGCAGCAGCGCGCAAAGGGCACGAGGCGCCAGGCCATCGTCGGCGTAGTGGCCTCCGGAAATCTTGAAGTGTTGGTCGAACGCATCCTTCCCGACGGGGAGTGCGAGGTGGACATTCGCACCGCCGCGGAAGGTTTCGGCGAGGTGTGGCAGGCCGTGATTGCCGACTTCGTCGAACGCCGCTCGCCGGGAGGGCTGAAGCTCTCCATCAACGACGGCGGTGCGCGGCCCGACACGGTGGCGCTTCGCCTGGCTCAGGCCGTGAGCGCGATGGAAGGAGAGCGCACATGAGTACGGTCACGCTGGACAATGCAAAGGTCGAGCGCCAGCCCCTTGTCTCGGCCAACAGCTGGTACGAGGCCTCAGCCAGGCAGCGCGTGGAAGGTCTTCTCGACGCGAACAGCTTCGTGGAATTCATCGGCCCGGAAATGCGCGAGATGAGCCCGCACCTGGCGCTGTTCGATCTGCCCGAGCAGTTCGACGACGGCATGGTCGTGGGG
This sequence comes from Dyella kyungheensis, assembly GCF_049913195.1. Taxonomy (GTDB): domain Bacteria; phylum Pseudomonadota; class Gammaproteobacteria; order Xanthomonadales; family Rhodanobacteraceae; genus Dyella; species Dyella kyungheensis. The sequence continues at coordinate 2,463,906 of NZ_CP183983.1, forward strand.
CTCGGCCGGATCGACGGTGCGCCCGTGCTGGTCGCCGCGCAGGAAGGCCGTTTCATGGGCGGCGCATTTGGCGAAGTGCATGGCGCCAAGTTGACGGGGCTGTTGCGCGCCGCCCGCGATATGGCTTCGATGCCGGTGCTTATCCTGTTCGACACCGGCGGTGTGCGCCTGCAGGAAGCGAACGCCGGTGAACTGGCGATTGCCGAGATCATGCGCGCCTTGATGGAAGCGCGCTTCGCCGGCGTGCCGGTGGTGGGCCTGGTGGGCGGTCGCTCGGGATGCTACGGCGGCGGCGGATTGATCGCCGGCAGCTGCTCGGCCTTGGCGGTGTCGGAACAGGGGCGCATCAGCGTTTCCGGTCCCGAAGTCATCGAAACCAATCGCGGGGTCGAGGAGTTCGACTCCAAGGATCGTGCCTTGGTATGGCGCACCATGGGCGGCAAGCATCGACGCCTGATCGGCGGCGCGGAAGTGTTTGCCGACGACACCATCGAAAGCTTCCGCAACGCCGCCCGCTATCTCATCGAGCTTGCCCCCGCGCCAACGCTCGACACGCTGGAAGCGGAGCAGGCTCGCCTTGCACAGCGTATCCACGACTTCGGCGACTGCGCGGACGCGCTCGATATCTGGCGTTCATTGGGCGCCAGCGAGCCGGAAACCATCCCCGCCCTGTCCTACGAAGCATTCGTTGCACTCGCCGATCGCCTTCAGGAGCCTCGTCATGACGCTCGATAAGATTTTTGCATCGCTGTTTCCCGCTGGCCACGACGTCGTTCGCGAGCGTGGCCTGATCGCCGGGCAGGGTCGCCTCCCGGATGGCGGGGCGATCGCCGTGATTGGCGTAGAGGGTCAAACGCCGGTCGGTGTGGAAGAGGCTGCCCAACTCGCGGGCAACGTCATCGAAGTCATCAAGTCGGGCGGCAACGAGCCGATCCTGGTGTTGATCGACAGCGGCAGCCAACGCATGAGCAAGCGCGACGAGTTGCTGGGCATCAACGAGTTCCTGGCGCATCTGGCGAAGTGCCTGATCCTCGCCGACAAGCTGGGACACCGCACGGTCGGTCTGCTCTATGGCCATACAGCAGCGGGAGCATTCATTGCCACGGCGCTGGCCACCCGCACCTTGCTCGCGCTGCCCGGTGCCGAGCCGGCGGTGATGGACCTTCCCTCCATGTCGCGCGTAACCAAATTGTCCATCGACGTGCTGAAGGAGAAGGCCAAATCCACACCGGTCTTTGCGCCCGGCCTGGACAACCTGTTTCAGACCGGCGCCGTGGCGGTCACGCTGGACCCGGCCAGCTCGCTCGCCGATCAGCTGCAGGCGCAACTGTCCCGTCCGGCCGAGCGCGATGACAACCGCGATCAACTCGGCGCGGAACGCAACGGCCGTCCCAAGGCTGCCGATATCGCGAGGCGTGTTTATGAGCTTGCACGCGCTTCCGTCTGATCCGCTGTTGCAGCGGCATCGGCTGGTTCACGTTCGATCCGCTGCGTGGCGCGCGTGGCTCGCCTCGCGTAGCGATCTGGCCAACGAGCCGTTGCTGTCCGGCTGGGTAGATCGCGGGTGGCCGCTCATCGTTCGCCGCCCCGTGCCGGGCGAAGGCAGTGGACTGCCGCTGGGCTTGCCGCTGCCGCCTTCGGCAGGCAAGCGCCGTATCGCCCTACAGATGGCAGCCGGCGACATCGTTGCAACCACCCCGTTGCCCACATTGGCCGAATGCGTCGATACCGCACCAGCCGCCTGGCAACCGAGCCTGTGGCAACTGGCGACTCACGCAAGGGCGTATGGCGTGGAGGCTCGTGTGTTCGGCAGCCTGGCATGGCAGCGGCTGACAGGTCTGACGTATCTGAGCTCTAACTCCGATCTCGATATCGTCTGGACGCTTCCGGATCGCAACCGTATCAGCTGGTTTCTTTCAGACCTGGCCGATATCGATTCGCTCGCGCCGGTACGCATCGATGGTGAACTGCTGCGTGCCGATGGCGCCGGCGTGAATTGGCGCGAACTGCACTCCGGTGCGCCTGAGCTGGTCCTCAAAACAGCGAATGAGGTGATCCTCTGTCAGCGGGAATCGTTTATTGGAATGCCCTCATGAATGCTCGCCTGTCCATAGTGTCGAATGTTCCAGTTGCTGACCGCCCGCCTGCGCAATCGTTTCAGGAGCGGGTGGCCGCATGGGCCGAGCGCAGTTTGATACTGGAAATCGAAACGTGGCCCAAGCCGGGGCTGGTGAGCCATGTCGATACAGGTAGCCATGACGACATGGACGCCGACACCTTCAGGCGCAGCGCATCGGCCCTGCGGCCTTACTTTGCCGCCTTGGTCGAGGCCGGCATGCACAATGCCTCCATGACGACGCTTCGCAGGATCGGCTTGCGCGCCGAACGCGCCATGCTCTCCGCCACCGGCGGAGTGAATACACATCGCGGCGCGATCTTCGGCGTTGGTTTGCTGTGCGCGGCGGCAGGGCTGCGAGAGGCTGGCCTCGTCGATGCGCGTGAAGCGTTGGGCGACGTGGTGAAGCATCGATGGGGCAGGGAGATTCTTGCCGGTCCACGGCTTCCCGATAGTCATGGCGAAATGGCCGGCGCACGCTATGGCGCGGGCGGCGCGCGCCAGGAAGCGGCGCAAGGTTTTCCCAGTGTCTACGAGCTCGGGCTGCCTGCACTGCACGATGCGCAGCGCCTGGCGCCGGGCGATCATGAAGCGGCTCGTGTGCAGGCGTGTTTCTCGCTGATTGCCGCGGTGGAAGACACCAATCTATTGCATCGCGGCGGCGCGGAGGGTTTGCGCTTTGCGCAGCACGTAGCGCGGGGCTTTCTCGATCGAGGCGGTGTCGGCGATCCGGCGTGGCAAGGACGTGCGGAACGCATCCATCGCGCGTTTGTCCGGCGGCGGCTCAGCCCGGGCGGCGCCGCGGATCTTCTGGCCATGAGCGTCTTCGCGAAGGAACTGGAGCGTCGCCCATTGCATCGCTCTACTGCCGAGAGGGAGTAGGGCATGGCACTCGCCATCCTATGTTCCGGACAGGGCGGCCAGCATCCCGGCATGTTCGACTTGACCGGCGATGCTCCGCAAGCCGCTTCGTTGTTTGCGCATGCCTCGGCGCAACTCGGTGGCGATCCCCGCGTCCTGGTGAAGCAGGCCGATCCAGATGTGCTCCACCTCAATCGCACGGCTCAACTGCTTTGCACGCTGCAGGCACTCTCCGCGGCCGCGCTGCTTGATAGCGCACTTCCAGGCCAGCGCTGCCTGGCGGGCTACAGCGTGGGCGAAGTGGCGGCCTGGGGCGTGGCGGGATGGCTTGGGGCCATTGAAACGCTCGACCTGGTCGACACGCGGGCTCGTCTGATGGATGCGGAAAGTCATGGCGACGAAGGCATGCTCTTCATTCGCGGACTGGACCGGGCGAGCATCGAGCAATTGTGCGCAGGGCGCGAAGCAGCCATTGCGATCTGCAATCCCGCCAACGCCTGGGTGCTCGCCGGTCGAAGAAGTGCGCTGGACGTCATTGCCCACGAGGCTGTCCAGCGTGGCGCGTTGCGTGTTTCGCCGATTCCCGTGAAGGTGCCTTCCCATACCTATCTGCTGGCCGACGCCGCTGCGGCTTTTGACCGGGCCCTGGCGGACGTCCATCTTCAAACCGTGCGCCTACCGAAGGTTCGCCTCTTCAGCGGCATCGATGGCGATCCCGTGTTCGATGCCGGCAACGATATTCACAAGCTTGCCCTGCAAATAGCGCATCCCATCCAATGGGAAAAATGCCTGGCGGGTTGCGTGGAGGCGGGCGCCACGGCTTTTCTGGAACTGGGCCCCGGCCGCGCCCTCGCCGAAATGGCGGCAGGCGCTTATCCGGAGATTCCTGCGCGAAGCCTCGACGATTTTCGTTCGGTCCGCGGCGTGCTCGATTGGCTGACTCGCGTCATGGGATCGGCGTGAGCTCTCTTGCTCTCGCCTGCCAGCGGGGAGGCTTGATAGCCTCCCACGCTGCACGACATCAACGCTCGCGCGGAAGACCCAACGCGCGGATCACGTCTTCCCTGAGCAGATAAACCGAGACCACCAGCAGGACCAGGTCCTTCAGCAGGAAGGCCGCATTCATTGCCATCGCGGGAAAGCCGCCGGCGCCGGCATCCCAGCCATCGGGGACGAACGGAAGAATCGTCAGGGTGGAGATGAAAGTGGCGATGGAGCCGAGGGCACCCAACACGCCCAGCTTCTTGTTCCAGAAGCCCAGCAGCAACAACGAGCCGAACGTCCATTCCGCGGTGCCAAGGAGGATGGCGGTGCCGTGGATGCCCAGGACCGGGATCGTCCAGAAGATGAGCGGCCCGTGCGTGATCAGCGGCGCCAGTGCCGTGATCTCGGACTGGAACCATTTGTCGTAGCCGAACCACGCGAAGATGACGACCATCGCAGCACGAAGCAGGTGGTAATCGAAGTCTTTCTTCAACAGGCCGGATTTGGCGAGAAGCTGGAGGAGGGCGTTCATGGCTTTTCCTTCGTGAAATGGGTTGGCGGATGTCGTGTCGTACGAACCGGGCCGCCAGGGCGGCGTCACATCCGCTCGGCTCGATCTCTGCGACGGAGCCACTTTACGAAGAAGGGTTAAGACGATTAATATCGAATCGTCTCGATAATATGCTCAAACGTATCAACGGAGGTTGGCCATGTCTCCGCCGCTCGATTGGCTGAGCCGGTTGCTGGAAGTGACGCCGGTGCGCGGGCAGCTTGATCTGCGCTGCCAATACGGAGCGCCCTGGCGTATCGATCAGGGGGCTTTTGCAGACGGCGAGATGGCCTACCACATCGTGCTCAGTGGCTCGGCATCCTTGCTCGATCCCCATGGCGGGAGGCCCGAGGTACTGGAAGCGGGCGACATCCTGCTATTGGCCCAGGGTGAAGCGCATACCTTGCACGATGGCAGCGGAGCTCGCGCCAAGCCGGCCAAGCATCGCGTCGCCGCCAACCTCGTGTTCAGCCACAACGCAGGCAAGGGTGATCGCCTCGATATGCTGTGCGGACGTTTCGTGCTGTCGCCGCCGCATGCGCGGCTCCTGCGTCGCTATCTTCCGGCGCATCTCATCGCGCGCACCGGCGTTGCCGCGTCGACGACCGGCCAGGAAAGCGGCGCGGCGTTGCACAGCCTGATGGCGCTCATGCAAGCAGAGAGCGGCGCTGATTTCCTGGGTGGCCGCGCGATGCTCGACGCCCTGTCGACAGCCTTGTTTGCGCTGACGCTACGGTTTGCCAGCGAATCAAGGGAGGCGCCCGCGGGATTGCTGGCTCTGGCGGGATACCCGCGACTCGCTCCCGCGCTGGATGCCATGTTTCACCATCCTGGCCACCCGTGGACCCTTCCGCTTCTGGCGGAGAAGTGCAACATGTCGCGGGCGACGTTCGTCCGCCTGTTCCACGAAAAGCTCGGCATGTCGGCCAGCGACTTCCTGACCGATATTCGCATGACGCTATCGGCGAACGAACTCCGAACGACGACCGCCTCCACCGGCGCCATCGCGGAAGCCGTAGGCTATCAATCCGAAGCCGCCTTCCAGCGAGCCTTCAAGCTGCATATGGGCATGACCCCGGCGCGCTGGCGAAAGCAGGCGGGGCTTGAACAATCTTTGGCGTAGTGAGGAACGCGATGGTGGAGGCGGAAGCAAGTCTGGGCATTGAGGAGCTACGTGCTTACTGGGCTTGCCAGTGCACGCCAGGATCCACGGCACCGCTGCCCCAGGATATCGTGAAGACCTTGCTCGCCGGCCTGGGTCTGAACGTGCTGGAGACCTTGCGTTACTTGCACCATGAGCGGCCGAGCTATGCGCAATTCGAAGCCTGGATAGGGGAACGCCATGGCGGCGAACTGAATGACGCCGCGATCCGTCGCCTGCGGCGCGCACTGGCAGGCGAGAGTGTCGGCGCCGAAGTCGGCCATCTCGACGGCATCGAAGGACTGAGCGCGGACGACCTTGCGCACTGGCACGAGCATGGCTACGTCATTCTGCGTAACGCGATCAGTCAGCAGGCGGCACAGAGCGGGGAGATGGCCATCTACGAATTTTTGGGCATGGACCGCGACGATCCGGACTCCTGGTATCGCAACTCGCTAGGCCATTCGATCTGGGTGCCGTTGCTGCGGCATCCGGCACTGGCCGCGAATCGTCGCGCGCCACGCATTCACAAGGCGCACGCCCAATTGTGGGGGCGTGACGATCTTTGGGTGACCGTCGATCAGGTTGGATTCAATCCGCCCGAGCGAAAGGACTGGCAATTTCCCGGGCCGCATTTGCACTGGGACGCCACACTGGCCGAACCGCATTGCTTTGGACTGCAGGGTATCCTGTACCTCGCCGACGTCGATGAGGACCAGGGCGCCTTCAGCTGTGTGCCGGGCTTTCATCGGACGCTGAAGCCGTGGCTGGAAAGCGTCCCCGCGGGCGTGAATGCCCAAGATCACGCCCGTCGCACCCTGACCATGAAACCGATTGCCGCCAAGCGCGGCGACATGATCATCTGGCACCACCTGCTGCCGCATGGCAGCAGTCCAAACCGGGCGCGGCGCCCGCGCCTCGTGCAATACATGTCGCTGCACCCGACGCGCTTTGCCTACACCGCGGAATGGAAGTCGTGATGGCAACGACTCAGTCGTATGGGTGTAGGACAGCACTGTGCACTCGGCATCGCACTGGCTATGCCGAGGCCGACGTGCCGCGCCTGCTGGCAGGGTGAGACGACGTCCAGCGTCAATCCAGCGGACGCACCCAGATATTGCGGAAGCTGATCGCGCCCGAGGGATCGCCATGCGCCTGCAGCTTGATGGGGGCGTCCGCGTAGGGTTTGTACTTGGGCTTGCCGATGTAGAAGGTTTCGCCCGCCAGCTGGGTGTGGTTCTGCACGAGTACGCCGTTGTGCAGCACCGTCACGTAGCCCGGTGATTTCAGCGAGCCGTCGGCGGCGAATACCGGTGCGGTCCACACGACGTCGTAGCTCTGCCATTCGCCCGGCGGACGCATGGCATTGACCAGCGGCGGCGCCTGCTTGTAGATGCTGGCCGCCTGGCCATTGACGTAGGTCTTGTTGTTGAAGGAATCGAGGATCTGAACCTCGTAGCCCTCGTCGCCCGGTCCGGTGGAGGCGAGGAAGAGGCCGCTGTTTCCGCGCGCCTGGCCTTCGCCTGTGATGTCCTTGGGTACCTGCCATTCCAGATGCAGCTGGTAGTTGCGGAAGTGCTGCTTGGTCTGGATGTTGCCGCTGGCTTTGTCGACCGTCACCACGCCATCGTGCACTTTCCAGTGCGCCGGTAGGTGGTCTTTGGACGTCTCCCACTGACTGAGGTCGCGGCCATCGAAGAGCACGATGGCGTCGGACGGTGGTGCGGCATCCAGCTTGCCGGGTGTGATGACCTTGGGAACGGGTTCCCACTGTTCGGTTGCCTTCGGGTCGGTCGGCTCGGCTGCCTGCGCGTGCGCCGCGGCGCCGACGATGGCGAAAGCCAGCAGGTTGAGGGTGAGGGCGATGGACTTCATAGGTGTTCCCGTAGCAGGTTCATACCGTGCAGATGCGGACGGCGTCGGCGAATGAGGCGAAGGGGTCGGGGTTGGCGGGTGTGAATTCGTGTGCGATGAAACCCTGGAAGCCGGCGTCCGCAATCGCCTTGGCCACCGCGTGGTAGTTCAGCTCCTGCGTGCCGTCGATTTCGTGGCGGCCCGGCACGCCACCGGTGTGGAAGTGTCCGATCCAGGCCAGGTTGTCGCGCACGGTGCGGATCACATCGCCTTCCATGATCTGCATGTGATAGATGTCGTACAGCAGCTTGACGTTGGGCGAGGCCACGCCCTTCATCACCGCCACACCGAAGGCCGTGCTGTCGCCCTGGTAACCGTGATGATCGATCTTGCTGTTGAGCAATTCCACACAGAGCGTGATGCCGTTTTCCGCCGCATAGGGCGCAATCTTCGAGAGACCTGCGATGCAGTTGTCGCGCGCCTGCGCCTCGTCGATGCCAGGAACGCGGTTGCCGAACATGGTGATCAGGTTCTTGACGCCCGCACGTTTGGCCAGGGGAATGGTGTCTTCCAGTTCCTTCAGCAGCGCGGCGTGGTTGGCGGGATCGTTGAAGCCCATCGCGATGAAGTTCTCGCGTCGGGTCGGATAACCCATGGAAACCGCCAGGCCATGATCGGCAACGATCGACCATTCATCCACATGGACGAGGTCGACTCCCTGGAAGCCCAGCGGCCGAATGCGGCTGCACAACTGCGGCAACGACTCGTTCGACGTCCAGCGGCTCAACGATTGCCGCAGGCGTCCCGCACGCACATTTGCCGATGTGCTGTTCGATGAAGCAGGCGCCGACGCCAGCGCGGCCGTGGCGCCGAACGCCGTGGCAGCGGCGATGCACTTCAGCGCGGCTCGTCGGCTAAGTCCCAGGGACTGATCGCTCATGGTTCAGACAATCCAAGGATGTGCCGGTTGAAGTCGGCATCCGCTGCCGTGGCGACAAAATCGTCGAAGGCATGATCGGTCACCTTGATGATGTGCTGGCGGATAAAGGCAGCGCCTTCTTTCGCGCCGACCTGCGCATCCTTCAAACAGCACTCCCATTCGAGCACGGCCCAGCCCGGGTAATCGTATTGGGCGAGCTTGCTGAAGATCGCGCCGAAATCGATCTGCCCATCGCCCAGCGAGCGGAAACGCCCCGGGCGATCGATCCAGCTCTGATAGCCGCCGTAGACGCCGGCACGGCCATTGGGGCGGAACTCCGCGTCCTTCACATGGAACGCACGAATGCGCGAATGGTAGATATCGATGAAGGCCAGATAGTCCATCTGCTGCAGGACCATATGGCTGGGGTCGTACAGAATATTGGCGCGAGGGTGATGATCGACCGCATCGAGGAAACGCTCGAAGGTGACACCGTCATGCAGGTCTTCACCCGGGTGAAGTTCGAAACAGACGTCCACACCCGCTTCGTCGAACGCATCGAGGATCGGGCGCCAGCGCTTGCCGAGTTCAGCGAAGGCCTGGTCGATCAGGCCGGCAGGGCGCTGCGGCCAGGGATAGAACAAATGCCAGGCCAGCGCGCCGGAGAAGGTGGCGTGCGCCGAGAGCCCCAGATGCCGGCTCGCCTTCGCGGCCAGCTTGAGCTGTTCAACCGCCCATGCCTGCCGTTCCGGCGTGTTGCCTCGCAAGGCCGGCGGCGCGAAGCCGTCGAATAGCCGATCGTAGGCAGGATGCGAGGCGACCAGTTGTCCCTGCAGATGGGTCGACAATTCGGTGACGACCAGCCCGTGCTCCGCCAGCGTACCGGCGACATCGTCGCAATACGTCTTGCTCGCCGCTGCCTGTTCGAGATCGAACAGGCGACGGTCGTTCGAGGGGATCTGCACGCCGACAAAGCCCATCGAGGCAACCCACTGCGCGATGCTCGGCAACGTATTGAACGGCGCCTCGTTGCCTGCGTACTGGGCAAGGAAAATGGCCGGACCCTTGAGTGTCTTCATGCGCGCATACCTGGCAATCGCGTTGGCCCCATGGATCAGAGCGTCAATACCGTTTCCACCGCCCATGCGCGGCCGTTGCCGGCTTGGGCCAGCGGCACGTCGGCATGGAAGGCGCCCGGCACGGCGGAGTATTGCAGCACCTGCGTGCAGCCGGGTTCGGACATGAAGAAGCCCAGCATGGCGAGTTTCTTGGTCATCAGGACGAAATTGGCCGCCGACGCCTTCGTGCTGTCCGCCGGTTCGCTCAAGGCCTGTTCGTGCAACTTGCTCACCAGGGCCTTGCGCTGCTTCTCGTCGAGCTGCAGATACGGTTTTCCGCCGGCACGATCGAACGCTGCCAGCGAGGCCAGATAGCGTTGCTGTTCTTCATGGGTGTAGACACTGGTGAACATCTGGTCGATGAAGGCCGGCACGCCCGCATCGACTGCGCCAGGCGTATCGCTGCGCGGGATGATGATATCCACCACCGAGCTCACCAGCTGGTTCTGCGGCGTGCTGAAGAACTTCGGCGCGTAACCCGGCAGTTGCGCGGCGGCGTGCGCATCGAAGGTAGCCAGCAGCGACGGCGCCGCGAAGGCACCCATGGCCAGGGCCGAAAAACATTTCAACCATTCACGACGGTTCATGGCGGGGTCCTCAGATGTTGCCGCGCTTGAGTTCTTCGACCGCGTGGCTGGCTGCGCGCGCGGTCAGTGCCATATAGGTCAGCGACGGGTTCTGGCAGGCCGACGAAGCCATGCACGAGCCGTCGGTGACGAACACGTTCTTGCAGGCATGCATCTGGTTCCAGCCGTTGAGCACCGAGGTCTTCGGATCGCGCCCCATGCGCGCCGTACCCATCTCGTGGATGGCGGCGCCGACGTTGGCCTCGACCTGGTAGGTGCGCACATCGCGATAGCCGGCGGCCGTCATCATCTCGGCCGCATCGCTGAGGATCTCCTTGCGCATCTGCAGCTCGTTGTCGCCGTGCGCCACGTTGAAGTTGAGCACGGGCAGGCCGTACTTGTCCTTGCGTTGATGGTCCAGGGTCACGAAGTTGCCATGCGAAGGCAGCATTTCGCCGAAGCCCGACATCGAGATCTGCCACGGGCCGGGCTCTTCCGCGGCGCGCTTGAGTTCATCGCCGAGCAACGGCTGGTCGACCAGGCGTGCCCAACTGCGCCGGCTGGCGCCGCCCTGGTAGCCGAAGCCGCGCAGATACGAGCGCTTGTCGCCACCGACATTGCGGTAGCGCGGAATATAGAAGCCGTTCGGCCGCCGGCCGGAGTAGTAGCGATCCTCATGGCCATCCACCGAGGCGGTGACGCCGCCGCCGAACAGGTGATCCATGATGTTGTGGCCAAGCTCGCCGCTGTCATTGCCAAAACCATTCGGAAAGCGGCTCGAGGTGGAGTTGAGCAGGATGTGCGTCGTACCGAAGGTCGATGCGCACAGAAAGATCACCCGGGCAAAGTATTCGGTATGTTGGCCGGTTTCGGCATCGAGCACACGCACGCCGGTTGCCTTGCCTTTGACGTTGTCGTGGATCATCTCGTAGACGATCGCGTTCGGCACGATGGTCATATTGCCGGTGCGCTCGGCCGAGGGCAGGGTCGAGGAGTTGCTGCTGAAGTAGCCGCCGAACGGGCAGCCGCGCATGCACAGGTTGCGGTATTGGCAGGTGCCGCGCTGCGGGCTCTGGTCGTGCTTGAGCGGAGCGGACAGGTTGGCGGTGCGGCCAATGATCAGCTTGCGGCCGAACTTGTCCTCGATCCTGCCGCCGAATTCCTTCTCGACGCCGTTCAATTCCATCGGCGGCAGGAACTGTCCGTCGGGCAACTGGGCGAGGTGTTCGGTCGAGCCGCTCACGCCGATGAAATTCTCGACATAGTCGTACCAGGGCGCGAGGTCGGCGTAGCGGATCGGCCAGTCCACGCCCACGCCTTCCTTGCCGTTGGCCTCCAGATCCATTTCGCTGAAACGATAGCTCTGCCGGCCCCACATCAGCGAACGCCCGCCGACGTGATAGCCGCGGAACCAGTCGAACGGCTTGGTCTCCACATAGGGATTGTCGAGATCGTCGACGAACCAGTGCTTGGTCGACTGCGTGATGCCGTAGAAGGACGGCCGCGTATGCACGGGGTGGCGGCGGATATCTTCCTGCGTCGGTTCATCCGCGTAGGGCAGCTCCCAGGGCGCCTTCATCGCGGTGGGATACTCGCCATGCTTGACCATCGGGCCGCGATCGAGCACCAGCGTCTTGAGTCCTTTTTCGGTCAGTTCTTTCGCGGCCCAGCCGCCGCTGACGCCGGTGCCGACCACGATGGCGTCGTATGTGTTGTTTGCCATGGGAATCCTGAATCGTCGATGGGAATGCGCGGTTCAGCGCAGCGGTCGCAGATAGGCGTAGTCGATGCGCGCCGCTTCGAGCTGGCTCACGCGACTGAACGGACCTTCCTGCTCGACAAAGCAATGCTTGAGACCCGACGCATCGGCAGCGGCCATGATCGGCCGGTAATCCACCGTGCCGCGCCCCAGCTCCGCGCCCGGAAACTGGTTGGGCGCGGGCGAAGCAAGAAAATCCTTGGCATGCATCAGGGGAATGCGCCCGGGATACGCCTTGAAGTAATCCACCGGGTTCTTGCCACCGGCATGCACCCAGCCACAGTCGAGTTCGAGCTTGACCAGGTTCGCATCGGTTTCACTCAGCAGCACATCGTAGAAGGTCTGCCCGTTGCCGACCTCGGTGAACTCATGATGATGGTTGTGATAGGCGTACTGCAGGCCGGCCTTCTTCGCCTTTTCGCCGATCTGGTTGGCGAACTCGGCGGTGCGCTTGGCGTCGTCGCGGGTGTAACCCGGTTCACTCTTGTCGCCTTTCAGCTTGGCCATGTAAGCAGGCAGCATGCTGCTGACAAAGTACGACGTGCCAAGCGTATGCGCCGCTTCCAGGCCGGCATCGACGCCGAGGCTGTCGAAATGCATGCTGGGGCAGGCGAGCCCGGCCTCGTTCAACTGATCGCGCAGCGTCTTGGCGGTCGAAGTGATGATCGCCTCGATCTCGCTGTAACCGATGGACTTGAGCGTCCTCAGCGTGCCGTTCGGATCGTCCTGATACGCCTTGAGCACCATGTACAACTGGATGCCCAGCGGCTTGCCCGCAGCGGCGGCAAGAAGCCTGCCCGGGCTGGCGGCGGCGAGCCAGGCGGCGCCGCCCAGCAATGCGGATCGAGCCAGGAACTGCCTGCGGGTCATCATCAACGATTCTCCTGGATGGCCGAAGGGTGGGGGAGGGAGATCAGACGGTGCTTGCAACGGCACGCGCGACGGCCGCCTTGCGGTCCTTGAACAGCAACACGAACAGCACCAGCACGAAAGCGGCGCATGCGCCGGCAATCAGCCAGATGCCATGCCAGTCGTGCATGACGCCGCGTTGCGCGGTGGGATGCGCATAGGCGTCGACGACCACGCCCGACAGCCACGAGCCGACGAACATGCCCAGGCCGTAGGTGAGGAACGTGATCAGACCCTGGGTGGCGGCACGCAGCGCCGACGGTGCCTCGCGATCGATATAGATCTGGCCGACCACGAAGAAGAAATCGAAGCAGATGCCGTGCAGGATGATGCCCAGCCAGAACATCCACATCAGCTGATCCGCATTGCCGAAAGCGAAGAAGGCATAGCGCAGCACCCAGGCCAGCATGCCGACAGCGAGCATGTACTTCACGCCCAGGCGCCGGAAGAACCAGGGAATAAGCAGCATGCACAGCAGCTCCGACATCTGCCCGCCGGTCATCTTGCCGGCAGCGTTGACCACGCCTGCCTCATTGAGGAACAAGTTGGTGAAGGCGTAGTAGAACTGCAGCGGAATGCAGATCAGGAACGATGCCAGCGCGAATACCGCCATCGAGCGATCGCGCAGCAGATGCAGCGACTCCAGCGGCAATGCGTGTTGCCAGACGAAGCGCTGGTGGCGTGCCAGCGGCGGCGTGGCGGGCAGGGTGATGCAATACACCGCCATCGCCACCGACAATCCTGCCGCCAGATGCAATGGCGACGCGGTGGCCTCCACGCCCCAGGTGCCGACGATCAGTCCGACGACGATCCAGCCGATGGTGCCGAACACACGGATGGCGCCGAACTCTTCGCGCGGATCGTCGATGTGGCGCATGGCGAGCGAGGTGGTCAGCGCCAATGTCGGCATATAGCAGAGGCTGTAGATCAGCAGCACGGCGTAAAGCAGGGCGAAGGCCTGCTGTTGCGCCGCCAGCACCAGCAAGGCAGCGCCGAGCAGATGCAGCACGGCCAGCACGCCACGCGTATCGAACAGGCGGTCGGCGAGCAGGCCGACAAACAACGGCGAGATCATCGCGCCAATGGCGGTAGTACCGGCGATCGCGCCGATCTCCTGGCCGCTGAAGTGCAGCGTCTTGCCGAGCCAGGTGCCGACGGTGACGTACCAGGCTCCCCAGATCGCATATTCGAGCAGCATCATCAAGCGAAGGCGCCACTTCATGCGGGTGTCCCTGTAGTGAGTTGCGATTCGTCAACGTGTTCGACTGGCTGCCAGATGCCACCGGAGGCGTCGCTGCGGAGCATGGCGTCGATCACCAGGCTGTTGCGGTAGCCGTCGGCGAAGGTTGGCAGCGCGGCAGGCTTGTGTTCCGGCCGGGCACCCTCGCCGATCCATCGGTACGCGTCGGCGATCAGGTTTCGAAAGGCATCCGCCCACGCCTCCGGATGACCGGCCGGCAGATGCGCATAGCTGCGTGCGGAAGGATCGAGCCGGGCGGGATCTTTCGCGATCAGCGCATTGGCCTGCGCGTGATGACCCAGCCACAGCTCGTTGGGTTGCTCTTGCCGCCATGCCAGCGATGCCTGGCGGCCGTTGACCTCCAGGCGCAGATCGTTCTTGTGCCCCGGCAAGACCTGGCCGACCACGAGGGAGCCGCGCGCGCCGTTGTCGAAACGCAGCAGGACACTCGCGAGATCTTCGCTGGTGATCTTCACTTCGCGTCGCGCTGTGTCGGTCGATGCATCGAAGGCCCGGCTGGCGGTCGCCGCCACCTGTCGAAGAGGTACGGCGGTATGCAGGTCGGCCAGTACCGCGACGATCCGTGAGCCGGTCACATGCTCGGCCAGATCGCACCAGTGCGAGCCGATATCGCCAAGTGCAGAGCTTGCGCCTCCCAGACTCGGGTCGAGGCGCCACGAGTACGTGCGCTCGTCGGTCAACCAGTCCTGCAGGTAACAGCCATGCACGAACACCGGCGCACCAAGTTCGCCATTGGCGATCATGCTTCGCGCCTGCTGGACCAGCGCATGGCCGCGATAATTGAACGTCACCACGTGGGCCAGGCCGGAAGCGCGCGCGGCTTCGAACAACTCACGGCTTTCCTTGGCACTGCTCGCCAGCGGTTTATCCGAGATCACATGCTTGCCGGCGCGAAGCGCGGCCAGCGAGACCTCTTTATGCAGGTGATTGGGGGTGGTGTTGTGCACGACGTGCACGGCCGGATCATCGAGCAGGCGTTGATAGTTCTCGTACGCGCGTCCCACACCCAGTTCAGCGGCGCGCCGCTGGGTCGACTCGGGGCTCGATCCGGCAACGCCGATCACGTCGACGTTGCCAAGGCGGCGAACCGCATCGAGGTGATGCGCCGCAATGAAGCCGGGACCGACCAGCCCCATGCCAAGCCTGCTCATCGAGCGCACCCGGAGGCGTTGCAACTGCGATGGCAACGGCCGCGCACAGGCGCTGCAAGCGGTGCTCTAGCCATGCACGATACGGGCCGACCCGACATGTCCCCTCCGACGCGATGCTGCGCTCAAGAAATGTATTCGATTACATTTATCCAGCCACTTGCACTTCGGTGCCACTTGCCCTGCGTCTAAAAATGTCTAAATATCGCGGGAAAGCGGCGGGTTTATGTAACAGATGTGCAAACGCCGGTGCAATGCTTTCATGTAATCCATTACATTGCGGCGCAGCAAACGAAGGCATTCGCCCGTGAACAAGCGCCTCGGCAAACAGGTGGCAGGCCGACTGGCGGTGGTATGGTCGCCAGCGCAGGCGCAACAAGGAGGGGTACCGGTGAGTGGAGATGGCTCCAAGACCAAGCGGCCGGGCAAAGGCTCAGTGGCCAAGCTGGCGAAGCAGCCCGCGCGCGTGCGCACGGTCAAAGAGATTGCCGCTGCCGCCAATGTTTCGGTCGCCACCGTCTCTCGCGCCTTGCAGCGCCCGGAGATCGTCAGCGAAAAGACGCGCAAGCACATCCACGACGTGGTCAGGCGGCTGGGCTACACGCCCAACGCACTTGCGCGCAACCTGCGCACGGCGCGCACGCGGCTGATCATTGCCTTGCTGCCGGATATCGCCAATCCATTCTTCTCCGAGGTGATCCGCGGCATCGAGCAGGTAGCGCATGAGAGCGGCTATTGCGTGCTGTTGGGCGAAACGCAGGGCAGCCTGGTCCGCGAACAGTCCTATGCCGACATGGTGGCTGCGCGCCAGGCCGACGGCATCATCACCATGTCTCCCCGGGTGCCGTCGATTCCGATCCAGGGTCGGCTTCCCGTGGTCAATGCGTGCGAATACGTCAAGGACGCGCATATCTCCAGCGTCTACGTGGACAACGTCGCCGCTGCGGGTGTGGCGGTCGACTATCTGTTGATGCTGGGTCATCGCCAGATCGCCTTTGTCGGCGGTCCGCCGGCCAGCCCGATCTGCGTGGATCGCGAGCAGGGTTATCGGCTTGCCCTGCAACGCGCCAAAGTGCCGACCAAACCCGCATTGACGGTTTCCGGCGATTTCTCCATCGAGGCCGGCGAGCGGGCCATCGAATCGCTGCTCTCCCGCGGCCAGGCATTCACGGCGGTGTTCTGTGCCAACGACGAGATGGCCATCGGCGCCATGCGCGCCCTGAGCGCGCGGAATCTACGCGTACCCGACGACGTGTCGGTGGTCGGCTTCGACGATATCCGCTTCGCCCGCTACACCACGCCGGCACTGAGCACTGTCGCCCAACCGAAGAACGCACTGGGGCGCGAAGCGATGAGCATGTTGATCGAACTGCTCAACGATCCCGAGGTACCACCCCGCAAGCGCATCCTGTCTGCGGAATTGATCGTACGAGGTTCGACCGCGCCGCCGCGCGCCGCGAACAAATAACGCTCACCATTTCATCTTGATGCCCTGATCCCATTGTGACCAGAATGCAGCGGATCGGATATCGATATTCAACCCGGGATTGCAACGCATGACGGACGAATCGAAGATCGCGAAAGAAGAGCAGGACCACCGCGCCGCAGGTGATTCCGCGGATACGCCGATGG
This sequence comes from Dyella kyungheensis, assembly GCF_049913195.1. Lineage (GTDB taxonomy): Bacteria > Pseudomonadota > Gammaproteobacteria > Xanthomonadales > Rhodanobacteraceae > Dyella > Dyella kyungheensis. The sequence continues at coordinate 2,480,724 of NZ_CP183983.1, forward strand.
GCGGCAAGATCTCACGCCGCGAATTCCTCACAGGCACCGCCATTGCCGCGGCCGGCCTGATGATAGTGCCTCGCCACGTCCTGGGCGGACCCGGCCATACGCCGCCCAGCGATCGATTGAACATCGCCGGTATCGGTGTCGGCGGCATGGGCATGCACAACATGCGCGCCCTGGCCGGCGAGAACATCGTCGCGATGTGCGATGTGGACTGGCACTACACGGACAAGTCCTTTCACGGGATGGTCGACGGCCTGGAAAAAGCGCAGGCACGCCTGGACAAGGCGCAGACCGCTAAAGAACGCCAGGCGCTGCAGGACGAGATCACGCAGACCAGGCTGCTTGCCGGCAAGTTCAATGCGATCAAGCGCTATACCGATTACCGCCGGATGCTCGAACAGCAGAAGGACATCGACGCGGTGTTCATTGCGACGCCAGATCACCTGCATGCCGTGATCGCCAGCGCGGCGATGAGCCATGGCAAGCACGTCTATCTGCAGAAGCCGCTCACCTGGTCGATCTCCGAAGCCCGCGAACTGTCCAGGAAGGCGAAAGACAACCCCAGGCTCGTCACGCAGATGGGAAACCAGGGTCACTCGACCGACGACGCCCGCTTGATCAACGAGTACATCGCTGCCGGAACGATCGGCGATGTTCGCGAAGTCCACGTCTGGACGAATCGCCCGCTTGCCTACTGGCCGCAGGGGATTCCACGTCCGCAGACACGACCGCAGCCGGACGACGCCAACTGGAACGAGGGCGCGGTGATGGATCGGCTCGCCAACGCCATGGTCGGCAACTATCCGAAACCGGAAGGGCTGGCATGGGATCTCTTCCTTGGCCCGGGTCCCGTCGTCGACTATCACCCCGTGTATCACCCGTTCAACTGGCGCGGCTGGGTGGATTGGGGCGTGGGCGCCATCGGCGACATGGGGGCGCACCTGATCGACTCCCCGTTCTGGTCATTGGACCTGGGCTTTCCGACCTCCGTGGAAACCGTCTCGACGCCGTTCAACAAAGCGTCGCACCCCATGGCGACGATGACGCACTACGACTTCCCCGCACGCGGCAACAAGCCACCGGTGAGGCTCACCTGGTACGACGGCGGTCTGCTCCCGCCAGGGCTGCACGCATTGGGAGCCGATCAGATGAGCAAGGACGGCGGCGTCCTCTACGTTGGCGACAAGGGAAAACTGATCCACGAGACCTACGGCGCCAACCCGCGCCTGCTGCCGCAATCGCTGCACGATTCGGTGGGCACGCCTCCGCAAACGTTCGCGCGCATCAAGACCTCGCACGAAATGAACTGGGTGGATGCCTGCAAGGGAAGGGCAGAAGCATCGTCGCCGTTCTCGTATGCCGCACGACTGACGGAAGTCATGCTGCTGGGCGTCGTATCCCTTCGTGCGGGCGGCAGGATCGAGTACGACGCGGCGAACATGCGCATCACCAACATGCCAGAGGCCAATGCGTTTCTGCGTCGCGAGTATCGTGACGGTTGGGCCGTCTAAAGCAACGAGACGGCTCCATGTTGGGCGTGGGCGGATCGGCACGCCATGATCTTCTGCTCGCCATGAGTGGGTTGCGGCGCTGCATTTCAGCGCATACTTCGACGATACGTGGACGGATGCGCGATTAAGCGTGCACTAGTGGAACGTTGTTCAAGACCGGGCAGCCTTGAGGTCCGCGTGCGTCTTGAGGCAGACGGGCAGGGTTGTCCATCGCAAAATATCGCCAGGTAATCGCATGATTATGCGATGCGGCTGCATGACTGAAGCACTCCCTTAGGTCGTGCTATTAAATCGAGCTTTCTCCTTCCCGATGATTCTTCACATAAGTGATGGTTGCGCGAATAAACGCGCAACGCTTCCGCGATGAACTGTTTTTCTTCGCGCAAGGCATTGGTACGTCCGGCGAGCATCGTGTTAGCGTCACTGATGCCGCCGGGTGGCGGCTAACCAACTCAATGGAGTGACGTTATGAATACGCTAGATGCCAAGATCGATGGCGTGGTCGACGAAAGCAATCCTTTCGCGATTCAGATGGACGGTCCGATGCAAAAGGACGCACTGACCGGCGTTTTGGAAATGAAGCCGATGGGATTCCCGCAGGATGCTCGCTGGTATTACAGCGGGGGTTGAGCGGGGACTTGCTTGGCTGAGTTTCTGTTCTAGCGACACAGCGCCGTCCCTCCGAGGGGCGGCGTTTTGCCATCAGGGATGAACCTATGCTCAAGGCAGAGATCGCACTGCATGACCTGTCACATCAGCCGGAGTGGCGCGAGGGCGCGCTGACGATAGGCGGGAGCCGGATAGAACCGTACGCGCACTCCGCGCTGGAAACGCTGTTCGCGCATACGGAGGGCCAGTGGATCTTCGTGGTCCGGGAGCGTCACGCGAGCATGTCGTTGCACGCGAATGTGATCGATGGCCCTCTCGATGCGCAGCACTTTGCCGAACTGCATCGCGCGTGCGTCATGTGGCCGCTTGACTACGTGATGATCGAGGTCGCGAAGGCGGGCCATCGAATAAAGATCCGGGCCGGGATGTATGGCGCCGCGCCGCTTTATTGCCGTGCGAAGACCAGCGCGCTCACGCTTTCCTGGGACCTCGCGGATTTTCTGGCCGGGCCCGTTTCGATCGACCTCGACATTGCCAGTCGCTTTCTCGCGCTCGGCTCGATCTACTCGGCACAGCACATCTGCTCCGGCATCACCATGCTCACCGAGCGGGCGATGCTCTTCGCGGAGCCGGGAAAAGCGCACTATCACTATCCTGCGGCTATCGATACGAGCGCGCAGTCACCGGAGCCCCTGGATGACGCAGAGGCAGACGAGGCGTTCGGGAAGATCCTGCACGGCATCGTTTCATCGCGCCCCACATCAAGTGGTCGTATCGCGACGGAGCTCAGCGGCGGCATGGACTCGGCCACCGTTGCCTGCGCACTGACGAAGGCATACGGCGTTGTCGCCAGCAAGGGCATCCTGCTCGACGGGGACGAAAGGAAGAGCCAGGTCGCGCGCCGGACGAAGATCGTGGAGCGACTCCGCCTGATCGATGAAACCGTGGACATCGATGCCCATCTGCCGACGCTGGATCTGCAGCCTGGCGAGACGAGGGTGTATCCCCATGCGGAACTGTATCTCGAAGCGTTCGACAGCCTCTGGGGGAAGGCCAGGGCACAGGGATGCGCGTTGCTTTTCACCGGCGTCGGTGGCGATGAACTGTTTCCGACCTACCAGAGCGAGACAACACGGCATACGGACACCAGCGGCGAACTTGTCGAGCAAGCCAGATACCACGCGACCGGTCTGCTGACGTCCCGCGCGCAGGCTGCCGTTGATTCGTCGCGCCTGTTCGATGCTCCCGCGGGACCGATTCCCGTATCCTCGCTTCTCGCAGGAACATGCCAGGCGCCACACTTGCTTCGGCACGGCTTGTGGCCGGTCAATCCGTTGAGCGATCCACGGCTGGTGGCCTTCTGCTATCGGCTTCCACCCGCAAGCCGCCATCGCCGCGCCGTGATGCAGAGATACCTTGCCGCGAGTTTAGGTGCGGATGTTTTTCCACCGAACTATGCCAAGGAGACGTTCTCCGCGGTACTTCCGGCGCTGATTTCCCGCCAGGAGCAGAGCCTGGCTTCGCAGTTGCGGGAATGTGCGCTGGCGGATCTCGGCCTGGTCGACCACGGCGCCGTCCTTGCACTGCTAAGAGAGGTCGCTGCCACGCGTAGCGATGCGCCCGCCGCGCCATTGATCTCCTTTCTGTGGCTGGAGCGATTTGTCAGGCAACTGGCCTGAAAGGCGCATTTCGACGTATGGCAAGCCTTGCAATTCCCGTTAGCGCGGGAGCAGGGGTTTGTGCTCGCGCGCCGCCTTCCCCGATGAGTTACCGCCCGATTCGGAAGAGGAAACACTAACCTCGATTTCTTAGGTAGACCGGCAAGCGGCCACGCCAGCACGCTTACTGCCAGCGCAGCCAGCCGCGCCTATCGATGCTTCATCGAGCATCCCTCTTCATTGCAGCGTTTAGCAGTCGCGGGTCGCCAAGAGCTTTGCGCCTGGGTGATTCAATGCTCCGCTGCCGGCTCGCCCAAACGGGGCAAACCCCCGCCTTACGAACGGCGATCGCAGGCCAAGCGGTCCACGACCCTACGAATCCAGGGGGCAGCAAACAACACTACCGGCAACATGACGAGCACAGACACGGACCAGGATCGTAGCCAGTGCTGTATGAAATCACCCGGCGATAGCGACGGAAGATTGGCAATGGCTGCAGCCACCATGCATGTGAGGATCGATTGGATCACGCCATATACGTAGTGGCTGTTTCGAGTGGAAATCCCAAGCATGGTGGTGTCTACGCAGTAGTCTGATAACCGCGGGCAATTACTCGACCGCGAGTTTGCGAAACACTTCATGGGAGTTTCGCTCGACCCAGTTGTGCTGCAGCAATCCATCTTCGCGAACGTGCCAAATCGCGGTGCCACTCATGTCGATTGGCGATTGACAGGCCGCAGTCCCTAGGAAACCGTTGTTCTTTCCCGTCACACGCCACCGCGATGCGACGCGATCACCGCTTTCGTTCTGGAACGTTTCGACGATGTGGAACTCGAAATCGTTGATCTTCGAAAGGAATGTCGCCACCCATTGCTTGAATTCCGATCGGGAGTGGATGTCAATGCCACCGGAGGTGATGACGAAGTCCTCGGCCACCAGTTCGTCGATGGCATCGGGATTGCGCGATTGCCACACTTCGCGCCAAAAATGGTTGACGATGTCAACCGACGTGATCTTGCTCATGACTTTGTCTCTCTTGCTGGATGAAGGAGCGGCTTCCCGCCTATCGCTGCGCAGGATCGGACGCTCGGCTTTACGGACCTTTCGCGCACGAGGCACTGGTGATAAGCGGCACGGCAATGTTTTCAACGTGCTCGGACCGGCCGAAGCAACCGTCATGGGGGCGTCGGTAGGTTCCAGAGGCGGCCGGGAAAGCAATTGCCTTGGCGATGTCGCGATGCGAATCATCCGGCATGGGTTAGCGGCGATGAAGTCGCTATGGCTTCACTTGGCAGGTGAAAAATTTCCCATGCCGCTCTGCGCGCGCAACGAGCTTAGGCTTGGCGAACCGCGCACGCGATGGCGCGGCTAATTACGGCGCCGCGATGGAGCCGGCCTCGGCATCGTCGATACCCAACCCTTCCCGAAGGCAGGCAGTGATAAACGGCATGACGACGCGAACGATGGGGACGTGACGCAGGTCGCTGTGAACGGCCAGCCAGACTTCACGAACCAAGGGAACGTATTCCTCGTCCTCGATGCGAGACAGCCTGGCGTCGTAGTCGCCGACGAAGAAGGGCAGGTTGATGACGCCTGCGCCGTGGCGTGCAGCCTGATATTGAACCTCGAGACTATTGCTCTGCATGACCAGCGGCCGCCCTCCGAGCAAACCGCGCAACCATTGCTGTTGCTCCGATAGCTCCATGCTGTCGTCGTAAGCCAGAAAGCCGCGCGTACGGGGCTCATGCGTGTCCAAATAGTCTTTGGCGCCATACAGCCAGAAGTTGAGGAGGCCGATCTTTCGCGCAACCAAGTCCGGCTCGGTGGGGCGACTTAGCCGAATCGCCAGATCGGCTTCGCGACGGGGCAGGGAAGCGATTCGCGTCTCGGTGATCAGACGCAGGCGGATGCCAGGATGTTGCTGCTGGAATTCATGCAGGCGTGGGGCGATCAGCCAAGCCGTCATCACCGGCGGGGCACTGATCGAGATCTCGCCCTTCAGTAGTTCCTGACCGGCTTGCGCCGCGCGCTCCACCGCAAAGACCTCTTCCTGCATGCGTTGCGCCATGGCGGCAATCCGTTCGCCATCGGCCGTCAGGTAGTAGGCGCGTGCGCGACGATCGACAAGCTTGAGCTTGAGCTCGTGCTCCAGTGCCGCGATGCGTCGAGATACGGTCGCATGCTCGACGTTCAGCTCCCTTGCCGCCGCCGATAACGATCGATGGCGAGCAAAAGCCGCGAAACAATGGAGGTTCTCCCAGTCGAGCATGGGAATTTCTTAACATCGCATGTTAGGTAACAGGGAATTTATCACAAGCACCAACAAGCGAATGATGGCTTCACGCCAGCGCCACGCCTGTCACCCCCGACGCTCGCCCATTCGCTTTGCCTGGTTGGAGCATGACATGCCGAACAAAACCAATACGGCTGGCCTAGAGCTTTTCCCGCAAGCTTATCGGCGGCCAGTGGGCCGATGCGATCAGTGGAAAGACCAGCCTGAGCGTCAATCCGTATAACCAGCAACCGTGGGCGGTCGTTCGGGATTTCTGAGGACAGCGATCTGAATGCCGCGGTCAACGGTGCCATCAGCGGCATCCTTCGGCCTGGCATACCAACGTGCAGAGAGCGCATCGGGTTGCCGCGAAAGTGCGCGCTGGTACCGTCTGGCCCAATGCCTATCGGATCGTTGCGAACGGTGTATGCGCCGCAGAAAGAGCCTGAACCTGGGCGAGACTTGCCAGACGGCGATCTACGGATTGCAAGCAACCTAGCCAAGCTCCGTGAGCACACACGTCATAAATCCCTGAGCCAAGGTGCGCCACATCACTACCGAACACTATGACCGCCCCACCATTGTCCTGCACTGGCTCAGCGCCGCGCTCGTGATCATGCAGTGGGTAATAGGCCGCATGACGGGCTTGTTGCCACGTGGGCCCGTACGGATCGATATCTGGTCGGTGCACGTCTTGCTCGGCGTTTGCATCACCTTGGTATTGATCGCCCGCATCGCCTGGCGCTGTTCGCGAGGCCGCCGACTTCCAGGCAAGGGGACGCCTGTCGAACGTGTCGCTGCCCGCATCATGCATGGCGCGCTGTATACCGTGCTCGCCATCGTCCTCGTCCTCGGCTTCGCCAATACTTATGTGCACGGCTTCCCGTTATTCAGCATGTTGACCTTGCCCGGCAAACAGGGCATCGCCACGATCCTTTCGGTAAATAGGTGGCATAGCCTTGCCGCCAACGTATTGGCCGCTCTGATCTTCCTGCACACGCTCGCCGCCTTGTTTCACCATTACGTGTATCGCGACGGTGTACTCCGTCGGATGCTCTGACGCTTTAGCGCCATCAGTGGAATCACGTCCTCAGGAGACCGCGGATCAGCGGTAGCATGGCACTGGCCTTGCGTTAGATGCCGGCGAGGTTATATCAGGCGCGAGTGAACGATTGGAGCTCGTTAGCCGCTCACCACGGGGCAACTTTGTTTGAGCCCCGAGCCCTCACGCTCGCCTGCGGTCACGCGGACATCCATCTCGCCTAACCCTGACAGACGATGACAACCCTGCTTGTTAGGGTCGGTCAGTCATTCGCGCTGTCGTGTTGCGCGGTCTCGCGAATGACCATGACTACCAAGTCATGAGGCGCGGGCCGTGAGTGCAACCAACACCCACGACCCGCTAACCATCACCAACTCATACGGAAGTTGATATGGCTACCCGCGATCATACGGCACGCATTCGCTCGTCCGTTCCCCTTGACGACACTCTCACTCCTCCGCCTGGCGACTCGTTATCCACGGCGGCGGCATGGCCCGAAACCCTGCGCCACGGCACTCGCGGTGACATCGCCCTGGCGGTACTCGCCCTCACGCGCCTGCGTGTCGACAGCGAGCAATGCCGCCACGCGCAGGCACGGGGATTCCCCGGCAGGCCGCTGTCTTGGCCGCTTCCCGTGGCCGTCTCGGCCAGCCTGGGCACGGCCATCCACTGCCTTCAGCAGTACGCCCGCCTGCTCGCTGACGAGCCTCGAGTGAACACCACACGCCTCCGATGATCGCCGTTACGGCGCATCGGCCTTCATGGCGATGCGCCACATTCGGGCGATCACCGACGAAGCTGCCAAGCATTCACTGACACGGAGCGCTGTAAGCGCCTATCCGCTGCGCGGCCGTGTCCGACAGGGAGGAACCACCATGGAACTGATCCAGCTCACCCCGCACTCGGAAGTTGACCCCTCGCAACCCCTGCGAGCCCCCGGCGACATCCTGCTGCACGCCTACCTCATCCCCAACGCACTCAACCCCGCCCAACTCGCCCGCCGCACCGGCATACCCGCCCATCACATCAAAGCCTTCATCGCCGACACCCACCCGATTACCCCCAAGATCGCCATCCGCCTTTCCCTCGCCTTCGACACCACCGCCTTCTACTGGCTGGCACTTCAGGCGCGGTACGATCTGGAAAGGGCGAAACCTGTGGTGTGTGCTTATCGTCCGCTTGTTGACTAAGGGCAAACGCACGACAGGCGAACAGGACCGACAAATGGGACGTAGGTAGTTAAGCCCCATCGCCATTGCTCGAATTAACCACCTCCGTCCTGTTTGCTCTGCGCGCTCAACCAGTCAACGCAACACCCCAATACCAGGCCAGCAGAAGGCCGCTGCAATGGCCTACGGACCCCGGATTCGCTCTTCGAGAGCCACAACACTGGAAGTGCCTCGATTTCAGGGAAAAACCAACGTAACGGCAGAGCAAGATCGTTAGGCGGGCAAATGAGGATATCTAGATCCTAGAAATAACGACGAAAACCATCTGTTCAAAGTGTTGCGTTGACCGGCTGAAACGGCAACCCAAAGCAGACATTGGGGCAGGGCGATTAGGGCAAGTTATCGGGGGTAGGGCGGGACCGCCTCTTGGCCATGAGTGCGCATTCGGCCACTGGCCATCTCGGCAGGCCTTCGTCAGACCATTCGCTGAATTGCCGGCCAGAGCTGTGCCCTAGAGACTCAAGCACTATCGAGAGCTCGACCGATCGGGACGAGAACGACTTAATTGAACGCGCAATGTTTAGGGAAGGAAGCCCGAATCTAAACTTGTCAGGAGCAAGCTTAGCTCGTGCATGAACCAAGCCCGATGTAGCCATCTTAGCAAACAGCAGAGACACTCTGACGCGCACTCGGCACCATCGGGCGAACTGCGGATCCCTAGGTACCGACGCGGACAGCTGCAACGCTGGGTCCAAGCACCGCAGGTCAGTATGGAGAACGAGATGGAAATCGAAAGCAACACGGATTGGTTAGAATGGCCAAATCATCCCGATCCGGCCGACGTTTACTTCTTCGCACAAGACTTGCTTACGGAGCTCGCTCGCCGTTTCGAGGAGAGGTTTTTTCCTAAACCACGTCGATTGCGGTTCGCTTTTGTCACCGATCCTAACGTGATTGCCCAGGCCGTGACGCCATACGCGGGCCAGGAGCATCGAGTCGAATTTTCACAGGAGCTTCCCCGGCGCCTCTTTGAGAGTGCATGGGGCCTCGTTGACTTGTTGTCCGGGGCAAGAGCCGACCACCCGTCCGCAAAGGCTTTGGTAGAAGCTTTTCCCGATCTTTTCCCAAGCGGGGTGATGACCACGCCTTATGAGCTTACTCCGCAACAAATGTTACTCGAAGTCTTTTCAGCCACACTCACTTGGCTATTTGGTCACGAGGCAGCCCACCTTCTCCAAAGGCACGCAGCAGTGCGGTCAGCACACCTCAAGGCGGGCAATGACGTCGGAAAAGACGGGCAACGTGACCTGATTGCCGTCGGCAGTATCCTCTCTGCTGGGAGTCGGTCTCCCCTGAGAGGTCGAGATGCGCTCATCTTCCATGCGACCGAGTTAGCTGCAGACTTGGAAGGGCTTAGCCTTGCCATGTTTTATCGCGACCCCACACGTCAGGGGGCATCCGCTGAGATACTGGCGCCCGCACGAATCTATTGCTTGGTTGCAGGATCGGCATTGGCTTTTACGCACTTTTACGACCTTCTATCCAAAGGTGACCTGTCCGCAGAAGCGGAAGGCCAACACCCGGATCCAACCGTCAGGCTTATGGTGTTGACTCGTAACGCCGAGGAGCTACTCAGACAGAGCTCCGTCCAAGCCGTGGCGCCGTGGACAATGGACATAGAATCTGTCGAGCGGCTCCTTCAGTTCGCCGAGTGCGCCGTTAGCGCCGCTCAGAGCATTCAGCACGGCGGGCCGCCCCTATTGCCGATTTTTTCCCGCATGCTCAGCGAACAAAAACAGGTCAAGCGTTACTTTGAATCGCTAGAGCCGGTATGGACTGACCTTCGCCCATCTATTGTGCAGGCGTATTTCGGCCCGGATCCGCGCGGAATCATGTACTTGGCCAGGAAGCAATGATCTGGTTACGACAGTCCATATGCTGGTGATAAAGGATGGTGATTGCCCAGATGCTGGGGAAGGCGCCATTTGCGCTACTGGTCCCATCCGGGCGGTGACCGGCTGATTAGCCCGTGTTATCGAGGGTAGCTGCAGTTACAGCACAAAACATCTTCAGCGCGACCTTCCGCGCTCGATTCTGGCGAGCAGGTGGCGTGGGGATTCGGTCGTTGAACGCCTGAGTTAAGCCGAGCGGCTGCGTGGACGCGGCAATGGTTTAATCAGTGCGAGTCGTCGCCGACGTCTGGGGATAAAGAAGTTGAGTTGCGTGATCACGGGTGCGGCCGCGGCCTTGTAAGCCTCCGCAGGTACATGCCCGCGGTCACCAGCACCACGTGCATTCGGAAGGTGCTGTGGTCCTGATCGGAAAGACCCGGGTGCGCACCCTGCGTGTGGAGCATCTTGAATAGGCCGTTTACGTAGGCTTTGCCATCGCTTGACCACTCGTTACTGCCGGCATCTAGGAAACGTTTAGACGCCAGCATGGCTCGCCGGTTCTCTGAGGTAGCTAGCTGCGAGGCCTGCTGCGAATCGATGTGTCGGGCGATGTCGTCGAACAGCCCCTCCATGAAGACTCGTAGCTGTCCGTTGCACGCAGCCCAGTCGCCGCGGGCATGGGCATCGATTGCCTGGTCGAGGTGGCCGAGCGGTGTGGCGAAGCCAAACTGCTTGAGCAGGTGGTGCACTTCGTCATCCGTTGCCGGCAGCCGGATCTCGCCGGGGAGCGCGGCGCGGATGGATGCACGCTGGCCGCCGTTTGCGGGTGGCACCAGCACGAAGCCGTCGCGCGCCAATCCTCGCAGGAAGTCTGTATGAATCGCGCCGACTGAAGCTGGCTGTGCCAGCTGGGCCGCTTCGCGTACGACCGCTTCCGCCAACGTCACAGGCCCGTCCACCGTCTGTAGCACTTGGTCGGCTCGCGCCACCACGATTTTGCCCAGCGCTGCGATCTTCTTGCCCACGCTGACCGTCGTGTCCTGTGACACGTCGTTCTCGAGCTCGAGGCGCACGACCATTTGGTTGAACCGAGCCTGCGTGTGCTGTTCGAGCAACTCCGTCGCGGCAACAACGGTGGGGCGAGAGAAGGGGCCTTGGCGCATGGGTCGGAAGAGTTCCTGGACAGGCGTGAACGGGAATGACGAATCGTGAACAGCTAGAGTGTGTGGCGTGCAAGGAAGTCTCGGAGGATCTCGATGCGAATGGCCTGGACGCTGACCAGTTGTGGATCCCACCGGCACAGTACGCCGGTCACCTGAGCCATGTCGGGGGACCAGGGTCGACCCGCCATGCCGCATTCGACACGACGCGTATTCCACAGCAACGACCCACTCATGCCGGGCGGCTCGGACAACGGCGCGCCACCGCTCGGCCTCACACTTTGAGCCTTCTCCGTTGAGTAACCGACCAAAACATAATTGGCGTGCAGATCGCTTACCGTCGACGGGTTCCGTTCCTGTGCGAGCAGCTGGGTGGCGTGGCTGGACAGAGTATTAAAGTAGAAGTGCGAACGCTGTTGTGGAAAACCCGCAACGAACAGCAACTCGCCCGCGACCGGCGCATGCTGCCGCGCCAGCCGCAAAGACGGGACGGCGACCGCTTGATGGGGCCGTGCATTCCACACGTCGTCGGGGATGTGCCAAATCGCAGCATCGACGGGATGCTTTTCGATTCCCGTGGGCATGCCGGCAAGACGAAAGACATCGTCGCACCCATGAAACTGGTGGGCGAACTGACGGGTTTGCCAGTCATTCAGCACATGCTCGTTGCTGATCAGCCAGCGCTTGCCAGCAAACTCCAGATAGCCGCCAGTGCCCTCCAGCGCGCCTTCGTCGTTGCTGATCACGTGTGAGATCGGGGTTACGTACGGCAGGCAATAATCCTGCATTGCCTCGGCGGTCTCGCGACACAGCGCGCGCCACCAGGCCCGCAGCTCGGGGCTCACGTCGTCTTGATGAGCTATTTCCACGGTTCGGTCCTGGAGCCTATGGAGGTGACAAAATTGTGTTCGGCGATCGCGACGCATTCGGCCACCAAGGCGTCCAGCACCACCTCGATCTTGGAAAAGTCGTATGGACCGTCGGCACCGCGAAGGTCGAGGAATGCCTTCATAAACTGCGTCTTGTGCTCGAGCTCGCCTTGGTAACTTTCGGAGGACTTGTTGTACGGCCCCCACCGCACCACGGGCTCCGGTAGACCGGGCTGCGTGAGGTCCAGGTAGCACTCGATCGACGCGGCGCGCTGGTTGATGTTGGCGCGCTTGCGTCCCGACGGTCCGACCGCCATTACCTGCTTGAGTGCTTTCAGGTCCGGCAGCTTCATAGCGCGCATGTTCGGCGGCAGCGTCAGCTTCTGGGTGTCGCGCCACTTCGCGACACCCTCGGCATCGTTGTCGTACAGCAGAACGGTGTTGTTGAGGATGCCGATGCTGGCCAGCCCCTGGGTGAACCGATACAGGTTGCCGGTGCCAGCAAAGGGATAGCCATCTTCCATGTCCACGAAGCGGAAGAAGTCGGCGATGTGCGGCCGTAGCAGATGCAGTGCTTTCTGCAGGATCTTCGCGTCCGAACTACCCTCGGTTACGATCAGGAACTGTTGATCTGGCGCGGCGCCGGGCTGGAATTCCTCACGCTCTGCCCAGCCTGCCTCTACCAGGGGCGCGTAATCCCACGACACGTCAAGTGCAAGATTGGCAGGGTTCTCCGCCAGCAGCCGCAACGCGCCGCTGGCGCCGAAGTTATCGAGCAGCAAGTCCACTTCCCAGTGATCCGGACGCGGACCGGATAGGTAATGCTGGTGGCGCTCGGAGGACAGCGCCAGGCGTTTGATGATCTCCTTGCGCACGAACTCACCGGGATCGTAATCCTCGCTGTACTTGCCGCTAACCTGGGTGACGTCGACTTTCGCCAGCGCCCGACGCAGCGTGGCGAAGGGGATGGGCTTGTCCGTCATACCATGCATGCGATGTAGGCGCGTGTAGTGATGCTCGACGGCGCGCACGGTGTAGCCCATTAGCTGCAGACGATCGCGCACGTGGCGCAACGGCTTGCCGAACCCAGGTTCCATCCGCGCGACCGGCTCGCTTTCCGGATCGTCTTCATCCTCGCTGTAGGTCGGAATGGGCTTGAGGTCGCCCGCCTGAAACAGCGCTCCGTGGTCAGAGAAGAAGTTGTTTTTGCCCCAGTCGACCTCTAGCTTGCCGACGGCCAGGCAGATCATCGTGCCCATAAGAAAGTCCGAGTCGGGAAGGGGAGTGGTTCGAGCGTAGACATCATGTCTTCGAACTCTGCATACAGCATCCGCGCCAGCGCGACTGCGTCGCCTTGTTGAGGCAGCGAAGACGGCTCGTGGAGGATCTGCATGCTCATGGCATTGAAGTTCTTGAGTGCGTTCATCGGCAGGCTGATTGAGTAGCCGGCTTGGCGGTGCGTGAACGGTTGGAGGCCAAGCGTGGACAAAGAAATTGAGGTCATCGCTGAGGCGCCCACGCCCCGACCCAGTACTGCGCCCGCGCCATGCGGTCCGGAAGCTCGAGCTTCTTTAGCGTCTCAGGCAGGCCAGACAGCCCTTTATGAGGCCCCCGCCACTGCGACGCAGAAACACATCTCACTCGGTGCGAGCGGGGAGGGGTAGGGCATAGCCGCTCATGTTTCGCCTGAATATCGAATACATTGCATTTCAATGATTCAAAGCGCATACTTTTTTCTGATGCATGCATATTCTGACGGACCATAGCATATATGGAGCATTTTTCAATCATCCTCGCGCTGCTTCGGGCCGTATTGAAGCAACCCAGCCCGGTCGTAACCTCACATGCACAGCGCCTAGTGGCAGCGCTACGCAAAGACGGTCAGGAGGGGCAGGCCGACCAGTTGGCCAAATTGCTGGAGCGCGGCGAGCAAACCGGCCGCATGCAGCCTAGCCGCGTGGTGCTCTCGCGTGCCGCACTGCCGGGCGAGGCAGTGACACCGGCGGTCCGAGCGCCAGTGGACAAGGAAACGGGCGCACCCCTGGCGGATATTTTGTTGCCCGGCACGTTGCAGACGACCGTCGCGCCGGTGCTCAACAGCAGCCTGAGTGGTTCGGTCGAGGCACTGATCAAAGAGTGGCGGCACTTGGATCGATTGCGTGCGATGGGCATTCGGCCGCCGCTAAATTGCCTACTGTTCGGCTCGCCAGGCACAGGCAAGACCAAGTTGGCCCAGATCGTAAGTCGAGAGATTGGCCTACCCTTGATCACCGCTCGCCTGGATGGATTGATCTCCTCCTACTTGGGGACCACCGCGCGCAACATCTCAACGCTGTTTTCCTTTGCCAATCGCTACCAGTGCGTACTGCTGCTCGACGAGTTCGATGCCATCGCCAAGGCCCGCGACGATGCGCACGAGGTGGGCGAGATCAAGCGCGTGGTAAACACGTTGCTGCAGTGCCTGGACCAGCGCAGCGAACTGGGGATCACGATCGCTATCACCAACCACGAACAGCTGCTCGATAGCGCTATTTGGCGTCGCTTCGACATTCGCGTGGCCGTGCCCAAGCCTGATCTGGGCTCGCGCCTGGAAATCGTCAATCGCTATGTCACGCCGTTAGATGTTTCGCAGCCCGAGCGTCGCTTTTTGGCGTGGCTGACCGAAGGGTTGACGGGCAGCGAAATCGAAACCCTGACTAATGCCATCAAGCGCGCAGCTGCGATGAATCCCCATGCTGAGTTTTCCGTGCTTGAGGCCCTGAAGATCCACGCACTACTCAGCTCCAATCATCGCAGTCATCCACGCTGGGAGCTGCTGCTCGGACCCCTGGAGCCGTTGGCAGCCACCTTGGCAGCCGACCGGGAGTTGGCCTTCACCCAGGAAGACCTTGCGCGCTTCTTCGGCAAAGACCAATCCACCATCAGCCGCTGGATACGCAAGCTTCGTGAGGTGAATTAATGCCCAATAATCCGCTCCAGATCATACTCAATACCAACGACTACCAGCACATCCCCGAGGTGACTCCCGGCGGCAAGGTCAAGGATTTCTTCAAGGGCCGCAATGAGGCCTTTGTGGCGCACCAGCACAAGCTGCTGGGAGACCTGGACCAAATCGAGAGAACCCTCAGCAGGGGTGGGCGGTCCGTCCTGTCGTATGTGCACGTCGCGCTCAATGAAGAGGCCTGGGCCAAATCGCACCGTCCGACAATGAAGCTGATGCCTCCAGCCAAGGTGCCATTGGTTGGTGGCACCAATCTGGGCGATATGATCGTCGAAG
The DNA here is from genome assembly GCF_049913195.1 of Dyella kyungheensis. GTDB lineage: Bacteria > Pseudomonadota > Gammaproteobacteria > Xanthomonadales > Rhodanobacteraceae > Dyella > Dyella kyungheensis. The sequence goes on from NZ_CP183983.1 coordinate 2,496,180, forward strand.
TCACGCCCGAGAACCTCGCGGCCATTCGCAACAGCATCAGCGAAGCGGAAGCCGATGTGCGCGAGGTCCTCAACCCGAAGACCAATAAAGTCGAACCACGGCCATCACGCGCCCGCGGCGAGGTTGGCGCGATCCGCTCGTTGCGCGCGCACCACGCTGCCGATCGCCGCGCGTTTTCGGCCTAGGAGGCGATTGCTTGGCTGTCAGATCCGCGCACCGGCGGCATGTATCTGGTGGAAACCTTCATCGACCCACGCCAGGTCCACGATCAAAAGGCGCACCAGCTGCGCGCTCGCGCGATCGAAGCCTACGCAGAGCTGCAGCAGGGCCTCGCGCACCTGGGTCTGCCGTTGGAGATCGAAGATACGGGGCAGCGATGGAAGAGCGTGCGGCTGTTGTTGCTGCGCCTGCAGACCAAGTCGGTCACGGCGCATGAATCTTTGCTGCGGTTCTTGGACGAGCAGCCAATCGTGCGGCGCGTGGCGTTGCCACCGATTGTAGAGGCCGAGCACGCGGCCGGTGCACCGGCGGGCGGGCCCGCGCCGATCGCGCCACCGCAGGGCAATGCGGACTACCCCGTGCTGGGGATCATTGATACCGGCATAGCCACCTTGCCCGTCTTGGAGCCGTGGTGTGCCGGTCGAACCGACCTGATTCCCGGAGATCAGCAGGACCGCTCGCACGGCACATTCATAGCTGGCCTGACGGCGGCGGCAACAGTGTTCAATCCTCATCCGGCGTTCGACGAGCTCGCCTGCAAGTTCTACGACCTGGGCATGCATCCGACACAGGCAGATGTTTACGACGATGTGTACCCGCGTGGGTTCCTTGACTTTCTGGAACAGTTGGATGCTGAACTGCCTGCGGCAATCGCACAAGGCGCACGCGTGTTCAATATGAGCCTATCGATTGAACGGCCGGTGTCGGACGCCGGCTACAGCGATTACGCTACCTTGATCGACGAGATCGCCGACAAGCACGACGTGCTCTTCGTGCTGCCTGCTGGCAACCTCAATGGTGGGCTGTGTCGATCGCCGTGGCCCGACAAGCCCGTCGACGTGCCGCCGATGCTCGCCGGCTATCGCTTTCCAGGCCAGGACCGCATGTTTCAGCCGGCCGAAAGCGTGCGCGCAGTGTCAGTCGGCGCGACCGATCCGCCGGATGGCGTTGGCCAACTGCGGCCGGCGGCGTATACGCGTCGTGGCCCCGGCACGGGACTGGGCCTCAAGCCAGATGTGGCCCACGTTGGCAGCTTGCATTCACTCGACCCCGGCGGCGCGACCGTAGCAGGCATGGGGACCAGTTACGCCGCGCCTCTAGCCGCCCGAACCTTGGCTGCGCTGGATCACTTGATCGAAGGCGAGGTCCAGCGCGAGACATTGATCGGCATGCTTGTACATCATGCGCAAATGCCTGCACCGCTGGCCGACGCCCGCGTGAGCACCTTCGCATCCGACTTTGTTGGCCACGGTATCCCCAGCCATGCGCTGGACATGCTGATGACCGACGACCACGCCATCACCTTGGCTTTCGTGGGTACGTTGCAGGCTGCCCACGAGTTGGAGTTCAACTTCACGTGGCCGGCGAGCTTGGTCAGTGACACCGGTGCCTGCCGTGGTCGTGCGCGCATGACCTTGGCCTATCGCACCCCTACGCATGGCCGCTTCGGCGCCGAGTACGTGCGCGTCAACGTTGATGCGTATCTGCGCCAAGAGCAGATCGACACTGCCACGGGGGAAGTCAGCTGGGCTGGGCGCCTGAAATCGGAAGGCAAAATCTACGAAAAGCACCTGCTGGATCACGGTCGCAAGTGGTGGCCGATCAAGCGCTTCGACCAGGTCTTCCCGCGCGGAAAGGGCAATTCCTCGCAGTGGCGGCTGGTCGTGGATTCGCTGTGTCGCACCGACGTCAAGTTCCCGGACGAAGGTGTCCCCTTCGCCGTGATCTTGACGCTCGATGACCCAACCGGCCACGCCCCCGTTTTTAACGAGTTGCGGCAGACCTTGCGCACCAGCGGCGCGCGCATTTCCGATATCCGCACTGCGGTTCGTGTCGTCCCGCGCGTATAGCGGTCTCTTGGACCCGCGGGCGCGGCCGGACCGCGTCGAAACCCGCTCGCACTCATTACATGAAGGGGATTGATCAGTCTTCTAGAAGGCGAGCGGCGGGATTCGCTGTGGCTACGCCCGTCTGGAAGTATCCGATCACGCTCGAAACGGCCCTGTGCTCGGTTAGTTGCATAATGGCTGGCAGCGGAACACCCTGCCGGCTCGCCTCCGTCACAAATCCGGAGCGCAGGCTGTGCCCACCAAAATTCCCCTCCAGCGCTGCCAGGCGCGCCCGTCGCTGCACGATTTCTCCAATGGCAGCTGGCGACAGGGCAGGGCCAATGCGCTGTTTCCATAAGCGGCGAAAAATCGCCCCTTCGACGATGCCGGCGGTCGTCAGCCACGCCTCTAACGCTTGCGCCGCCCGATCCAAGACGGGCTTGTCGGGTGTCGACGCCGCGGTGACGCCGGCCTGCTGGGTCTTGCTGTGCTCCAGGCGGCAGATGAAACCCTGGGGTCCGATGCGACGCAGGTCGCGCAGATCGGCGGCGGCCATTTCACTGCGCCGACGTCCACCGCTAGCGAAGGCAAAGCAGAGCAGGGCGCGGTAGAGCGTGCACACCTAGAAGTCGATCGTGCTCGACAGGAAGCCAAGCAGTGGCAGCAACGTCACGAAGGCGCAGAACGGGTTCATAAAGATGTTGTCGCTGCCATGCAGGGCTAGCTCAATTTAGTCGCCGCCCAGTCGCGCGACTTTGAACAAGAGACTGCGCGGCAAGCTGGCCAGATAGCCGGATTAGAAAAGGCGTTATCGGAAGCCTATGCGGCAAAACCAAAGCGTCCGCTTTCCCCGAAAGCAAAGGCTTCCACACGCGCTCGCGCACCAAAGAAGTCGCCGGCAGGGTCAGGCCGCAAATAGCTCGATGTCAGAAGACGACCGAATAAGCGGACATGACACGATTAGCGGACAAACGACAGAATTAAGAGGACTGCGACAACTTCCGGCCCCTCCGGCCGGTGCCTATGATTTCGCATAATGTATATTATGTAAAATTATGAAAACCCCGTCCAAGGGCCGGCAATCTCGCGTTACTCACTCTCAGCGCCCATCCCAAGCCCCTCCCTCATTCCGGCGCAACATCACCCGCAGCTTCCGCCAACGGGCGCGCATAGTTGATGAGGGATTGGGTGAATTTGCCTGGTTCCTCGCTCATGGGTTCGTGGGCGGAGTGTTCGAACCAGACGAAGCGTTTCTGGGGTGCGCGAATGTTTTCGAACCATTCGTGGGCGACGTCCGAGTTCACGGTGCGGTCGAAGCGGCCCTCGAACATCAAGATCGGGCATTTGAAGTCGAGGTGTTTGGACAGGTCCAGGGTCGAGACGAAAGACAGCAGATGTAACTCCGAGAATTCGTTGCCGTCGTAAATGTGTGGCGCCTGGGCGTCTGTGTAGTCGGGCGAGAGTCGGCCTGCGTGGCTCTCGTCTTCCTGGTCGTGGCGATAGGCCATGACGCCGCCGTAGTAATCCACCCAGCGATGCATTACCGCCATCTCCTTGAACGGCGATGGCGTCTTCGGATAAGGAGCGATGGCGCGAAGTTCGGTGATCGCCTCCTCGTTGTGGGCCGCCGTCGCCGCCGCCATGGCGAAGGCCCAACCTCGTCGCTCGCTTTCCGGCACGTTCGCGGCCTGCCCCACGCCGATATAGGCGTAAAGCCATTCCGGATGGCGCTGCGCCAATGCTTCGCCTAGATAGCTGCCCCAGGAGTGGCCGATCACGAAGATCTTCGACTTGCCGAGATCTTTGCGAAGCCGTTGGACCATCTCGTCGACATCGTCGTTGAAGCGCTGCGGGGTCATGGTGGGCGCCACAACCTTGGGATCGTTATCGAGATAGGTGCGGCCCGCGCCGCGCTGATCCCATTCGACGACCGTGAAATACTCTTCCCATTCGTGCGCATACCACCAGGACATCGGCGTCTCGACGTAACCGGGTCCGCCATGCAGGACCAGCAGCACCGGGTTGCGTCGATCCCTGCCCCGGATCGTGACGTACTGATCAATACCGCCGATCCGCAGCATCTTGGCCTCTTCGATGCCGTTGGGTGTCACGATCTTCCGCAGGTCGCGAACGACCTCGGTCGCCTCTGCTCGGTCGCGCGGCCGAGGCGCGATATTGGTTTGCGCCGATGCAGCCGAGGCAAAGCAAAGGCAGGCAAAACCAGCCGAGATGACGGCTCGCCAAAGCGCTACCTGTGGGAACCGGCGCTCGATGTGTGACTCGACCTGCCCAGTCGTCGGAACAAGGATTCTTTGCATGAAATGCGCGCTCGTGCGTCAAGGCCCGCCGACTGCCGCCGAACCGTCTCGAATAGGTGAAGCACAGGCAACCTCACCAGGCATGATGAGGCTCCATGTAGCCAGGCGAACACAACCACGATGGTGGAAGCTGGCCGCGTCGTGGAGAATTACAACCGCAAGACACGCATCCCGCGTGTGCCGAACGTCACTGCTTCGCACCGTGTCAAAGCGAGGTCGGAAAGTGATGCAAAGACCAGGCCGCTTTTGACTTGATGGCGAATTCCCTCGCGTTGGCAACATCGAGGTCACCCTCGGTCGTGACGCTGCGCAGGAAACGCATCCACCTCAATACAGATGCCGATCGTTTCCCGGCTATAGATAACCATCGCTCATGATCTTCGCCATCTGAATTCCTTCGTTGCCATATCGCACCAAGAGGGCGACGTCGATCTTCCTGGACAGTTCTGCAAGGTCGATCGATTCGAATGCGGCTTGCACGGGAAGCAGTGCGCCAAACTCGGATCGGATGGCACTGACCAGGCGAACGATCAACAGGGAATGACCGCCAAAGTCGTACAGTCCGGTGTCGCGCCCCATGACCTCGGGATCTACACCAAGGAGGCTCGACCACAACTTCGACAGGCGAACTTCCGTCTCGGTTTGAGGAGTTTGACGGGATCCCTTCGGCGGGTCGGCGAGACGCGATTGCAGTTGCTTCTTGTCGATCTTTCCATTCGACGTCAACGGCATGGTAATCACCGGAACGAACTCCGCCGGAACCATATGCGCAGGAAGTCGCCCGCGGACAAACGATTTCAGCGTCTCCAACCATGCGCCTTCGTCATCGTCGTCGCCCACAGTTTCCTGGCGCTCCACATAGGCCATCAGCAGTTTGTCCCCGGCCTCACGCTCGTGGACAAGGACGGCGGCGGATTTCACCGCGCTGCCCTGCTCTATGCACTGCCTGATCTCACCGAGTTCGATGCGAAAACCCCGTATCTTCACCTGCTCGTCCAGGCGGCCGACATACTCCAGTTCGCCGCTGGCGTTGTATCGGACGTAGTCGCCCGTTCGATAGACGCGCTCTCCCCGCTTGGCGGGAAAACCTTCCGCCAGGAATTTCTGGGCAGTCAGGTCTGGCGCATGAAGGTATCCGCGAGCGAGCCCGTCACCCGCGATGTAAAGTTCGCCGATGGAACCGTAGGGCGACAGGCGAGCCTTCGCATCGAGCACATACAACCGCGTTCCGGCGATGGCTCGACCGATAACCGGGGGCTGCGTCAGAACTTCGCGAAAAACGGCATAAGTCGAATACGTAGTGTCTTCCGAAGGTCCGTAGAGATTGATCACCCGTTCGCATTGACCGGTCGCCAACAGACTGTTGACCAGCGACATGGAAAGAGGCTCGCCGGCCAGGTTGACGGTTCGCAGGCTGGAAGGAAGCGCGCCGCGATCGAGCACGGCCTTCATGGCCGAAGGAACCGTATTGATCAGGGTGACGTCGCGCGGATGGTCGATCAACGTCAGGATGTCCTTGACCAGCACGCAGCACCCGCCTGTCATCAAGGGCGCGAAGAGTTCGAATACTGATAGATCGAAGTTGAGGGACGTGCTGGCAAGGGTCATCGCCAGGTCTTCGGGCGCGTAGACGGTTCTGGCCCAGTCGAGCAGGGCAACGGCGGCGGCGTGCGGAATCTGCACGCCCTTCGGCTTCCCGGTCGAGCCCGAGGTGTAGATGACATAAGCTAGATGATGTGCCGCCACCTCCGTGCCGGGTCCGCTTTCAAGGCCTGGTGTGGCGCCCAAGGCTTGCTCGACGCAGAGCACGTCTACGCCAAGCGGTGCAAACAGATGCGCATGCCGATCCTGGGTGATCACCAGGCGAGCGGCACTATCTTCCACCAGGGCGGTCAGTCGTTGCGGAGGATAGGCGCTATCCAGCGGCACATAGGCGCCGCCCGACTTCAGCACGCCCAGCACTGCCACCAGCAATTCCGCACTGCGCTCCAGGCAGACGCCCACCAGTGATTCTCTCGTGACGCCCCGGTCGATCAAGGATTGCGCCACCCGGTTTGCCAGGCCGCCCAGCTCTTTGTAGGTAAGACTGTGCAAGCCGTCATCGACGGCAATCGCATCGGGCGTAACACACGCTTGGCGTTCGAACAGATGATGCAGGCAGCCGCCGCTCCGCTGGCGCAACTGCGGATCGCCAAACCCGTCGAGCAGGCATTGACGTTCGATGGGCGGCAGTACTTCGATATCACTCAGTTTGAGCGCGGCCATATCCGGCAGCGAATCGACCAGAAACGCCAATCGATCCTGCATCAAGCTGGCGTCTTCCTCGCTGATGTAGTCCAGGTTATGGTCAAGCTGAAGCTCCACCTCTCCTGCCTCTCCGTACTCGCAAAGCGTCACCATCAGCGGAAGCGGCTCGTGGTGATGGCTGACGTAGACGAGCGCTCCCTCCCCTTCACCAAAGCGCATCGCACCGCCGAGCCGCAGATAGTTGAAGGCCACTTCGAAGGGCGTACGGCGCTTGCCGGCCAGGCCGAGGTCTCTCACGATGCCGCTGAGCGGGTAGCGTTGATGACGCAGGTCCGAAAGTTGCTGGCGACCCATGGATCTGACGTGTTCGCCAAACGTCCGCTCGTCATCCGGCATATCCACGCTAAGTACGCTCATGCCCATGAATACACCGAGCACGCGTTTGTACGCGGCTTTCCTCCGGTTGTGAAAAGGAACGCCGATCAGGATCCTCCGTTCGCTGCTGATGCGGTGAAGGTAGACGGACAGCAGGCCGAGAAAGAGCTGGGAAACACTCACGTCCATCGTTCTGGCCAGGGCAACCAGTGCATTGAATTTCTGCCGACTGATGGAAATGGCCCGACGCCGGCTCACCGCCTCCTGTTCGCCCGCACTTGCCGCGCGATAGCGAAGGTTGAACAAGCTCTGGGCTTCCGTCACCCGCTGGCGCCAATAGGCCCGATCGGAGTGAAACTTTCCGCTGCCGACATAGTCCTCGTCGTCCAGGGCGGCATCCTGCCACGTTGGACTCAAGGCGTTACTGGCCGAGCTGTCGTTATAGAGATCCGATAGCGCCGACGCCCAGTTGGAAAACCCCCAGCCGTCCATCGCGATGTGGTGAGCCAACCCCACATACCAATAGTGGTTCGCGGATAGCTTCACCAGTTGCGCCTTGAACAGCGGGCCGTTCTCGATGGCGATCGGCGTCGCCATGAAGTTATGCAGCCAAGCCCGTGCATGCCGCAGTGGATCGGCCTCCCGGCTAAGATCCATAAGCGGGAGATCGACCGAGCGCAGAGATGCGATGCATTGCCTCACGCCGTTGTCCGGCGTCGTCGCGACGCGCAAGCCGAAGATCTCTTCCCTGGAGACAAGCCGGCCATGGATCTCGTTGAGACGATCCATATCGATATCGCGGAGATCGATGTATCCGCCTACGTTGTAGAGCGGATTGCCTGGATGCTTGAGTTGATCCAGATAGATGTCGTTCTGAGTCAGCGTCAGCGCAAACCATTCGCCAAACATGTGGGATCATCCCTGTGGATAGGCTCGATAGGCTAGGCGAGCGTTTCCCGCACCGGACCCTTCTTGGCCGATGCCGGCCGCTCTTCTTTCGTCACCCGCCCCTCTTCCATCACGATCAGCTTGTCGGCGACATGGAAGTAGCGATCGTCATGACTGATCACCACAACCACCTTGCCGTTTCGCTTCAACTCCGGCAGAAGTTCGCTATAGAAGACTTCTTTGAAGACGGGATCCTGATCGGCAGCCCATTCGTCGAAGATATAGACGTCGCGGTCCTCCACGAAGGCCACAAGCAATGCCAGTCGCTTGCGCTGGCCGTCGGATAGGGCAAGCGTGGAGAATCTCCCCTGCTCGATCTTCACTTTGTTCTGCAAGCCAAGCCGGTGCAGGTAGCCCTCCAGTCGCGCGACATCCCACTGTGCGGCAGAATCGAGCAAACGGTCGAACAGGTAATAGTCGGTAAAGATGGCCGATATGCACTGCCTGGCGCTTTCCAGGGATGTGCGGTCGATCTTCGCCTGGCCGAAGAAGATATCGCCTTGCGACGGCATGTAGTGCAACGAGAGGATCTTGCCGAGCGTGGATTTTCCAGATCCGTTGCCGCCGACGATGAACGTTATTTCGCCGCGCGACAGCTCGATGTCTAAAGGTCCGAGCATGAAGCTGTTTTCCGCATCGCCGTACGCGTACGCGATGCCCATATAGCTCAGGCCATCCCAATGCCCCAGCGGCCGGATCTTCTCCTCCACATCCTCCTTGGGCAGGCTGCCGAACAGCTTCCTGATATTGCGCAAGGAAACGCGGGCGTTCAGCACCTGGGGCAATGCATTGAGAATGAGGGCCATCGGGCCGGTGATGTACAGCAAGACCATGATGGCGCCGATCAGCTTGTCCCGTTCGACGGCGTGATAGCCCACCAGCACATAGGCCACGATGCCGATGACGAAAAAGCTGAGAAGGTCGCCGTAGTTGCCGGCGGCCGAAACGATGGTGTTCGCGCGCTTGGTGTTCTTCAGCACGGCGTGCTCGCTTTCGATCAGCACGTCCGAAAAGTAACGCTCGCGCTTCGCCCGGCTCAGCTTGAGTTCCTTCGTCCCGGTAATGAGCCCGCGTATGGCTTCCTGCAGGCCGAGGAATTCGGTACGGCCGCGTTCGAAGTATCGGTTCCCTACCAGCATGGGTATCTGATAGGTAATGACGCCGAACACGATGGCCTTGACGACGAACCAGAAGATGACCGGGCTCAGCAGATACAGATAGCCGAGCATGCCGCCGATCGTAATGGCTGCCACCAGCATGTTCGGAAGCAGGGTTGCGCCGAGCACGATCCGGTTGACGTCGGTGGTGATGGCGACCAGGAGCTTCGAGTGGCCGGCCCTTTCGAGCTCGCTGATCGGCGCATCGAGGATCTGCAGATACGTCTTGATCCTGAGGTGGGTGGTGGCGTCCTGGGCCACACGTATGAGAAGGATCTGCGAAGCGGAGCGAAAAACCAGGATCAACACGCAGATGATCGCGAACAATAGCGCGAATTTGTAATCGCGAACATTGAAAAACGACAGCTGCGCCACCAGCGCAGGCGCATCCGCGCTGTTGGCGCCATCCATGCTCGCCATGACCAAGGGAATCAGCAGTGCGTAACTGACACCCGCCAGCGCACCAAACAACAGCGATAGAAAGGCCTTGTTGGGCGCTTTGTCGCTGAACAGCTTGAAGAGTTCCATGGGCGCCTTCAGTTCGGCAACAAGACAATGGTTTCGTGCCCGCCAGAAGCGGGGGCCTGTTTCATCTCCGTATAGTCGACATTGCGGAACGGAACGACCATGTCGGCGTAGTGCCTGCTGAGTACGTTGCCCGATTGACCAGTCGAGTTCATCAGCCAGTCGCGAAATACGCCGTCGCTCCCCTGTTGCATGATCTGTCGAAATCCCGCACCGAAAGTCTGTCGATAGCCGTCGCTCTCCTGATACATGGCGTTGGCGACATCGATGCTGTTGGGCGATCCGCCATTGGGAACGCGTCGCTCGAACCAGGGCGCTATCGAGGCGATCTTGCTGAAGGGCGTGTGCGCATAGTAGGTGTAGTGAATGCCGCCCCAGGACCACTTGGAAGGATCGCTGCCACTGCTGCGAGCGAGCTCGGCCAGGGCATCGTCCAATGCAGAGCGAAGAATGGATGCGCATGAGCGTTCACCGGTTGCTTCGCACCACCCGCCCCGGACGTCGGTGAGTGCCGCCAGGATACGGTCGTAGCCTGCATTGACGATCAACTTGTCTAGCGCGGCGGTCTGTCGTGACCTGTTCCAGAAGGTCTGCAGGGAATTGGCGAACAGGCGCTCGCCCAGATGACGCGACCACACGAAGAAGAGTGCGGCGGCCGGGCTGTCTTGTTGCATGTCGCCATTCCAGGCCTGCAGCGGAGCAAGCGCCCTGGCCTCCTTGTCGTTCGCGGGCTTTACCTGCTTCAGATACGCCAGCAGCGAGGATGCGCTGAGATCCTTGGTGTCCGCTTGCATGTGCCCGAAATCAGCGACGGTCAGCGGAGTTCCGCTATCGATCCTTTCCTTCAGCAACTGCCCTATGCGCAAAGCCCTTGCAGGAGGCGCCCAGTGGCTCGATATGAAGTAGGGATAGCTGTCGTCAACCGGTTTGTTGTTGGCGGAAACGACATAGCCCGAAGGCGGATCGAATGTTTGCGGCCAATCCTTGAAGGGAATGTAACCCGTCCAGCGATACGTATCGTCCCAGCCCGGCTCGGGTACCTGACCGTCGCCCGCGAGACGCAGTGGTATACGCCCCACCCCGAATGAGCCGAAGTGGTTGGCCTTGTCGATATAGACCATATTGAGGGCTGGCGCGACGTAGCCGCGAAAGGCTTCCCGAAAACTCTGCCAGTCGGTCGCGTAGCCGAGGCGGTAGAAGGCCTCGTAGGAAGCGTCGTCCGGGTCCAGCGCCGTCCAGCGCAATGCCATGGGCTGTTCGAGCGAGTCGATGACATCGCTCACCACCGGCCCGTCAACCGTAGTGCGGACACGAATCTTGACCGGCTCGCGAGGTGCACGCAGCCAGGTCGGGAAGTCCGCCTTGACCCCGATGGATTCGACCCGGGCGCCGAAGTTCGTCCAGCGGCCGTCGTGCCAGTACTGCTCCGCATTGTCCGGATTGATGCGCTCGACGCGCAGGTCCTGCACGTCGGCCATCATGCTGGTGCCGCCCCAGGCAATAGAGGCGTTGTGACCGAAGACGATCACGGGCATGCCGACCAGGGTCATGCCACCCGCATCCAGCAGCTTTCCCTTGAGTTGCGCGGCGTACCACAGCGAAGGCATCTGCAGGCCAAGGTGCGGATCGTTGGCAAGCGCCGCCTGCCCGCCCTGCATGTATTTGCCGGAAACCGCCCAGGCATTGCTGCCCACGTACTTGCCGCCGAGCTTCCAGTTGTTCTGCAAGGACGCCTGAAGGCCGAGCCAGGAGACGGGCGTTTTTGCTGCCAGCCCAGTCGACTTCAATGAGATCCGGTAGCCTAGCAAGTCCTGCATCTGATCGCCCGTGAGGTATTGCGCGGCGACGCTGTTGGATATTTCGTCCCACATGTTCCCGGCGAGATTCAAGGCGAAGACCTTGGACCACGCCAGCGAGTCGAGCGGCCGCCACGGCTCCGGCCGAATCCCCATGATCAGAAATTCCGGAGGAAGTACCGGATGTTCCGCCAGGCGAGCATTGATGCCATTGGCATACGCAGTGAGTGACGCCTGAGCTTCGGGGCTCAGATGAGTCCAGCTCGACGCGGCGGATGCATACAGCCCAAGGGTTCGCATCCACGCATCCTGCTGGATGGTGTCACGCCCGAATATCTCGCTGAGTCTTCCCTGCGCAAGGCGCCGCTCAAGTTCCAGTTGCCACAGGCGGTCCTGGGCATGCGCATAGCCCAGGGCGAAATAAGCATCGTCGTCCGTCCCCGCCTCGATGTAGACGATGCCGTGGGCGTCGCGCGAGATGACCGTTCTTCCGCTCACGGCCATCTTGCGCGGCTGGCCATCGATGGCGGGAAGGCTCCGGCGCAGATAGCCGTAGCCCGCTGCGATCAGCAGCAGCAACGGGATCAGCACGAAGCACGCAAAACGCGAACTCAGGGGATATCGCTTGAACACCTGATGAATCCTCCTCCCCGGGGTGCGTGGCACCCGCATTCGTGGTGTCAGCGATTCGGACATGCCATGCCGGTCAACACCTTGCGGGCACCGGCATAGGACTCTCGTCCGTGCGTGAAGCGCATGTTGTCCAGCAACAGCAGATCGTTCCTGTGCCAGGTAAATCTGATCTTGGTCCGCTCGTACACCTCGCGAATGGTCTCCAGCGCGTCGGCTTCAATGGGTGTGCCGTCGCCGTAGTAGGTATTTCTCGGCAAGTTCTCCTCGCCGAGCGAAGCGAGCAAGGTCTCGGCCATCTCCCTGCCAAGACTGGATACATGAAAGAGATGCGCCTGATTGAACCACAGCTTTTCGCCCGTCACCGGGTGCGCAGCGACAGCGGGATTGATCTGTTTCGTGCGCAGCGCACCTTGCGGCAGCCATTCGAAGCTCAGCTCATTGTCGATGCAATAGGCTTCGACGTCCGCCCTTTCCTCGGTTTGAAATACCACCTGCCACGGCAGATCGAGCTGCGAGTAGTTGCGTACGTACGTCACGCCGCGCTGCTCGAATTTCTCGCGAAGATCCCTGGGTAGAAGGTCGTAGACTACCCTGCTGTCGCCGATGGGCGTTTCGCCGCCCGTTTCTGACGGGAGCATGCACAGGAAGCCGATTCGGTTCGGCCAGTGCCGCGAGTACGAGTTCTCGTTGTGCTGGGGAATGACTTCGCTTGCGGGGTATTCGGTGGCCGTGAAGACATTGCCGCGCAGCGCCGTGCGCGGTGTGGATCGGTAGACATACTCCAGCAGGTCCGCGCCAAGGAGCGTGGCCAGGAGTTTGCCGAATTGCGTGCTGCCCAATACTTTGAGACCCCGAATCAGGACGGCTCCGTGGTTCTGCAGCAAGGACTGGATTGCCCGGGCATTTTCCTCCGCCCAGTCCTGCGCGGTTAGGTGGGTGGCCGTGACATCGAGCAGCAGCTGAAGTCCGCCGACCGGTTCGAGATCGTTCACGGCGATACTTTGCGATTCGGCAACTGCATGGCTCATGGAACTTCTCCTTGAAGGGACAACGGAACGCTGAGAATGGGCAAAACGGAGGGCTACACGCGCGTAGCTTCCGACGGGGAGAGGCGTGATGCCCGCCAAGCAGGGACTAGCGCGGAAAGCTGCCCCAGGCACAGCAACATGAGCGCGCCGGCGACCAGATAGAGTGGCGACAGGCGCTGCATCTCGAAGTCGCTCACCAGCCAGATGTTGAGACCCAGGGCGAGAAGAATGCCCGCCACGACGCCTGCCCCGCTGATGACACCGTTCTCGATCAGGAAGTAGCTGAGAATGTCGCGACGAGTCGCCCCCAGAGCACGGCGCACGCCGATCTGCCTTCGACGTTGCGCGACCCAGAAGCTCGTCAGGCCGACGATGCCGGCTGAAGTGATCGACAGCAGCGCTATGCAGATCACCATCATGACCACCGCCATCCCGTGGTCCTTGCGGTAGGCATCCGCCTTGATCTGCTCGAACGATTGAATGCCGTGCGCCGGATCGATGACGCGATCGGGATTGGCTGCATACAGACGCTCTGGAATGGCTGCCGTCACCGCGGCCGAGCGCCCCGGCGCAGTACGGACGATGTAGTACTGGGACTGATCCAGCCGATACGGCACCAGCACCGAGCGTTGATCCCACTGGGTCGCAAAACTGTCCAGCCAGGGCACCTGCAGGCGCGGCACCACACCGATCACCGTGCTCGGTTTGGACGACATGTAGATCACCTGCCCAAGCGCCGATCCTTTCGGGAACATCCGATCCGCCAGATCCTTGGTGATGATGACCACAGCCGGCGTCAGATGGCCGTGCACGTCCATTTCGCCAATCTCGTCGGCCCTGAAGTTCCGGCCGGCGAGCAACTTGAGATCGAGCGTGTTCACCGTGTGCTCGTCCGAGAAATACATCGCGGCGCTGGTCGTTGGACTGCGCTGATCGGGCGCATAGCTCAATCCCATGGGCCAACCATTGTTGCCCAGCGGATAGGCATTGCTTGCGTAGACGTCCACCACGCCGGGAATCTGCCGCAGCACCGCGAGGTCCGACGCGGTGAGGGCACGCAATTGATCCGCTGCAGGCTTGTTCGCCCATTGGCTTTCGACGCGGAGAATCTGGGCCTCGTTGATGCCGGTCGGACGCGACAGGTGGTCGACGCGCAAATGGACGATATGCAGGGCGTTGCAGACGATAGCCAGCGTCAGGGCAATCTGGAGCGCGATGAGGATCGTGCCGGCCTTGTGTCGCTTCAGTGCGACGATCACAGGTGCGATTTGCATGGTTATCAACCCGCCTTCAGTTGGCCGCCGGGCGGCACTTGCGCCGCGCGCCATGTCGGATAGAACGCCGCGGTCATCGCCGAGATCACCGCCACGGCCAGAGTGAGCAGGAACAGGCCCGGATCCATATGCGCGAGGCGTGCGATATCCGGCTCGAACAGCAGGCCGATACACGACATGCCCAGCTCCGTAAGCAGCAAGCCGAGCACACCGCCGGCCAAGCCCACCATTCCTGCCTCGACCAGGAATTGCACGTAGATCTGCCGCCTGGACGCGCCCAGCGCGCGACGAACACCGATTTCTCCGGTGCGCCGCATGAACTTTGCCAGCAGCAGACCGACGGTATTGACCAGGCAGACGATCATGAATGCCAGCGACACCAGCAACGACACCTTGCTTTCCTGCGGCGCGACATGCTCGTAGTCGAGCCATTCCGTGACGTTGCGAAGCCGCGTATTGGGCGGCCAGTTGAAGCGGCCGGCGTGTTGCTGCTCGAACGCATAGCCCTGGAGAAACGTCCGGTAGTGCTGCACAGCGCTTGCGTCCGGTAGTTCCACCCAGAGGGAGATCCATACGCATTGCGAGCGCAACCATTTGTCCCAGCCGGTTCCACCGCGGCCATTGCAGGCATTGGTCCCTTTCGTTTCCACCTGCAGATCGACCGCCCGTGTGAACGGCAGGAACACGTCGGGGGCCGCACTGGCGAAGCCGTTCGCGTTTGCGGCGTCATAGAAGCGCGGGTGGGGATTCCAGTCGGCGACAACCCCCTGGATTCGGTAGGCGTGCCCGTCCAGCACGATCTGCTTGCCGACGGTATTGGCGCCGCCGAACAGCAGTTGATTGAGCCTTTCGCCAATCACCACCGTATCCGATCGCTGCCTGTCCTCTTCGGCGCCCCACGCATTGCCGTAACGAAATGGAACCTCGAACATGCTGAAGAAATCGGCATAGGTTGCGTAACCGTTGATCGCAAACGGCTTGTGCACGGCGTCTCCCGGCAGCACCGAAAACGCAACCGGGTAGATGGCCGTCTGCCTGCTCGCAGCATGTGCATCCATGAGCGCCATGGCGTCGGTATAGCTCAGCAGATCCGGGGGCTCAGCCGGATCGCCGACCTTCTGCGGCCCCCAGTTGTCCACTTGCGGCACGAACAGCTGGTTCGACTTCCACGGAATCGGGTTGCCCGAAACCGCCCTGAAAACCGCGTAGCTGGTCATGGAGGCCGCGACGCCAAAACCGATCGTTATCGCCATCAACACGGTGAGCACCGGCATGCGCTTGAGGCTGCGAATGCCAAGGTGGATGTAGTAGACCAGCATGTCGAACTGGATCGCCTTCATTCAGTCATCACCTTTCGTTCTTTGGAGGCTGGCGCCAGCCATGGCGACAGCCAGGTGTCGATGGACTGCACCAGGGCAAGTACGTTCGGCAGACGCATGATCGAGTGGTGGTCGCCACTGCCCTCGCCGACGAACACTCTGGGTGCGACCTCGTTCCAGCCCAGCGTTGGCTCAGGATGGCGATTCTCGCTCGCGCGAATCAGATGGATGTCCATATCGATCGGGGTTGCACGGTAGTTGCGCACCGCCCGCAGGTTGTTCCGCAACATGGCGTAGCGCAATTTCATTTCCTCGAGCACGTACGTCTCGGGAAGGCGTTGTTGCGCCTTGCCCAGAGAAAGCAGCGAGCCGAGCAGTTCGTCTTCGCTCTGCCGGGAGAGGCGCTCCCACTCCTCCTCGTTGATGGACGGAACCGCGATGCCGAATTCAAGCGCAAGGTCCCGCAGCAGGGACCAGGCCTCAGGCGTGCTTGGCGAGCGTGAGGCACTACCCGCGCCAGGGCGAAAACTGTCGATCATGAACAAGGCGTCAACCGTCTCGTCCATGCTGAGCAGCTTTCGGGTCATCTCAAAGGCGATCACGCCCCCCATGGACCATCCGCCGAGAAGATAGGGCCCGTGGCCGCTGATACGCCTCACCACGTCGATATAGCGATCGGCCATCGCCTCTACGGATGGCATGAGATCGCCATCGGCCTGCAAGCCATAAACGGGCCCGTCGTACTTGAGCCGCCTGGCAAGCTCGGCATAGGCATACGCGTAACCGCCCACGGGATGCACCAGGAACAACGGACGCACGGAGGACGGGCCTCGCTTCAGTGACAGCAAATGCTTCTGCGACGGCGTTCGGCTCTGACCTTGCTCGTTCTGCTCGATGTGACGCCCCATATCGCGAACGGTGGGAAGCCTGAAAATGTCCTCCAGCCCGACTACCGGACCAAAACGTTGCTCGATCAGTGCCACGAGGTGCATGGCCAGGATGGAATGCCCGCCTACGTCGAAGAAATGATCGGTGACGCCCATGGACGAAACGCCCAGCGCCTCTTGCCAGATGGCCAGCAGCACACGCTCCGTCGTGGTGGCAGGACCTATGCGAGCGTGCGACGGCGCATCCGGGCTGGGCAATCGTGCGCGATCGACCTTGCCGTTGGCCGTCAACGGCAATGCCTCCAGCACCACAAAGGCCGCCGGCAACATGTAGTTGGGGACGCGTGCCTTGAGCGTTGCGCGGCATTGGTTGACCAAGGCCAGCCTCGCATCATCGTCGGTCGGATGCTGGCGGGGCACGATGTAGGCGACCAGTTGCGCGGCGCCGTCAACTCCCTCGTCCGGCGCAACCGCAGCGGCACGAATCGATGCCTGGCTAAGCAGTGCGGCTTCGATCTCCGCCGGCTCGATGCGATAGCCGCGAATCTTGACCTGGTCGTCGATGCGGCCCATGAACAGCATCTCGCCGCTGGCAAGCCACCGCACGCGATCTCCGGTGCGATAGATCCGTGCGCCGGGATCGGCGGCGAACGGATCGGCAATGAAACGCTCCTCGGTCAGATCGGGGCGTCCGAGATAGGCCCGGGCGACGCCCTCGCCTCCCAGATAGAGCTCACCCGGCGTACCTGGCGGAGAGAGCCTGCGCTGCGCATCGAGAACGTAGGCACGCACGTTCCGCAAAGGGCGACCCAGCGGCAATCCCGCCTCCGGCGCAGATGCGCCCATGGACGTGTGGGTCAATGCGCCGACCGTGGTCTCGGTCGGTCCATAGTGGTTGTGCAATGCGCAGCTACCGACATGCTTGCACAGCCAGTCCAGCCGGGATGCCGGCGTCGCCTCGCCACCCAGGATGAGGTGACGTCGAGGAAAGACTGGCGCCTCCGCATCGGCCGGCTGCAACGCCATGAAGTGCGAAGGTGTCGCCTTCAGTACATCGATCTGCTCCGCCTGCACGAAATCGCGGAACGCCGATGGCCGCGTACAGGTGTCGCGGGACGGCAAATACAGAGTGCCACCGGTGGCCAGGGCACCGAACACCACGGTGTGACCGAGGTCTGCCGCCATGGTGGACACCACGGCATGCCGCATGCCTGCCGCGAAGCCCAGGCGATCGCTCACGCCGAGCACATAGTTGACAATGCTCCGATGCTCGATCATCACGCCCTTGGGCTTCCCAGTGGAGCCGGACGTATACATCACATACGCCAGGTCATCTGCCTGGACGCTCCATTCGGGTCGAGTCGCAGGATGCGACGCGAGTATTTCTCCGTCGCTGTCCAGGCAGAGGCACGTCGCCGTTGTCGGTAATCTCGCTGCGAAGGTCGACTGGGTAAGCACCGTCTTGGCCGCACTGTCCTCGATCAACGCGAGCAACCGGTCGTCGGGGTGCTCGGGATCGAGGGCAACGTAAGCGCCTCCGGCCTTCAGAATCCCGAGAATGGCCACGATCGCCGACGGGGAACGCTCCATCAGTACGCCGACCCGGTCGTCCGCACCGACACCCTCGGCTCGCAGCCAATGCGCCAGTCGATTGGCCTGCGCATCGAGTTGCCGGTAACTGAGCTCCTGCCCGTCGCCTACTACCGCAGGCGCCTCGGGCGTGGCTAGCGCGTGCGCTTCGATCAGCGAGTGCAGGCCATCGTCGCTGATCGGCACGGTTTCGCCCGTTCCCCATCCAAGCAGTAGTTCCGTTTCCTGCTCGCTCAGCAGCGAACAGGTCGTATGAGGCTGGTCGACGTCGTGCAACATGGCCTGGACGACGCGCATATAGCACGCACCCAGCCGATCCATGAACGCATCGTCGTATACGCCGTCGTTGTAAGCGAAGGTCAGGCGCAGGCCGGCGCCGCCCATGCCTCGCGACACGCCGACGGACAGATTGAAGTTGGAGCGCTCGAAATGATGCGAGGCGTGAGTGTCCAGGCCACGGTCCGAGGTCTCGCCAGCCATCTGGTCGTACACATGGAAATGGGTGTAGTTGAACAACACCTCATCGAAATTTCGCCCCATCTCCTGCTGGATGCGCGATAGCGGATAACGCCGGTAATTGAGTGCGCTCGCGCTGAGCGCCGTGGTCGATCGAATAAGGTCGCGCCAGCTTTCTGTCCCAAGCGGCAGGCAAAGCGGCAAGGCGTTCAGGAACAGGCCGATCGCGTTCTCGGCCCCGAGCTGTTCCGGCCTGCCGTTGTGAGTAACGCAACTCAAGGCCCGCGAATGCCCGCTCAAACCCGCCAGGACCTTGAAGTGTGCCGCCAACAACACCGACTGCACGGGCACGCCCAGTTGCCTGGCCAGATCCAGCAAGGCATCGGCACAGGCGGGAAGATCCTCCAGTTCGAGGTACTTCTGCTCTCCTCGGACTGCGGAGTTCTCCTTGCGTGACAGCTGCCGCTCCGGCGCCTCGCGGAGCATGTCGACGAAGTAGGCGGTAGCGTCCGGATCGGCGAGCACCTGCTGCTCCAGCGCGACGAATTCCCGGTACGTCCAGTCGACCGCTGCCGGCAGGAGTGCTCGCCCTGAAAGGAGCCGGGTGTAATCGTTGTACAACTGCGTAGTGAGCGTTGCCCGGCTCCACCCATCGATGATGGCATGGTGGAAACTGAAGGCAAATTCGAAGCTGTCGTCCGAGCGACGAAAAATGCGTATCTGGAATAGCGGCCCCTTGTCCCAATCGAAGACATGGCGTGCACGGTCCTTCACCCATTGGGCGATATGTTCGTCCTGATCTGCGGTGCGCTTGTGCCGAAGATCGTCCACCACAAGCGGCAACGCGATGGATGGACGAACATATTGCAGAGGCCGCTTTCCACCCAGACGAAAACCGCTGCGCAGTATAGGATGGCGTTCGATGCAAGCGACCAACGCCGCCTCGAAACAGGGCTGATTCCACGGAAAGGTGACATGGTCGACCACGATGTCGTGGTACACGCCGCTGAATCGCTCCAGTTGCGTATGGAAAACCATGCCGGCCTGCAAAGAAGTCAAGGGGTATGCATCCATGGCGTCGACTGGTAGTGATGCACGCTCGCCTTCGTTGAGCGTCACGAAGGCCGTATCCGACGGTGCCAGCGTAGGCCTGAAATTCCGGATGGCCTCGACCAGTTGCTCCTTGTGTTCGCGAATATCGACGACTAGTTCATCGCTGAGCTGCGACCGGTCGCCGCGTATGCGCAGGTTGCCACTCTCGTCCAGGCCCAGGCGAATCCCCCGATTCTCCAGCCGGTCGATCAGCGCCACGATGGTCATAGGATGATCTCGACGTCGTCCTTGTTCGACTCGTCGCGCTCACGCATGAACATCCGTTCGATCTTCTTGTTGTCGATCAGGTTCATGGCCGCTTCCGTCCATTGATCGACGATAGGCGCCAACTGGGCGACGGTCTGGTTCTGGAAGATGTCCTTGATATCCAGCTGAAGACCGCGCTTCTTCAACAGCGCCACGATACGGATCGACAGGATGGAGTCGCCGCCCAGGCTGAAGAAGTTGTCGTCCACGCCGACGCGCTCGCGCTTGAGCACCTCGGCCCAGACCTCGCATAGCGCCTGCTCGGTTTCCGTTCGCGGCGGAACATACTCGGCCGCTGCACCCTCCGTGCCATCCGGCGCAGGCAATGCTCGCTTGTCGACTTTTCCGTTCGGCGTGAGTGGCATGACGTCCAGCGACACGAAGGCGGCAGGCACCATGTAGTCGGGTAGTGCCGCTGCCAATCCCTCCCTCAGGGCGCCGGTGCCGACCGTCCCGACCACATAGGCGACCAGGCGCTTCTGGCCGGGGCTGTCTTCGCGAACCATTACGACCGCCTCGCGCACGCCGGCCAGCAGCCGCAGGCGACCTTCGATTTCGCCAAGCTCCACCCGGAAGCCGCGGATCTTTACCTGATCGTCGCTGCGCCCCAGGAACTCCAGCTCGTTCTGCTCGCCGTAGCGCACCAGATCGCCGGTACGGTACAAGCGCCCCTCGCCGAAGGGATTGGCAACGAAGCGCTCGCTCGTCAACTCATCGCGATTGAGGTAACCGATGGCCACGCCGGCACCGCCGATATAGAGCTCGCCGATGCTGTGAATGGGCTGCAATTGCCGGGCCTCGTTGAGCACATACAGCTGCGTGTTGCCGATGGCGCGCCCGATCGGAGCCGCCACCATGTGCGCCAACGATGGCAATTGTGCGGCATCGGACAGCCACCACACGCTGCATCCGACCACCGTCTCGGTCGGGCCGTACTCATTGACGAAGCTGGCTTGCGGCAACAGCTCGCCCTTCCAGCGCTGCAGCGTGGCGGCACCCAACTGCTCGCCTCCGATGACGATGCAATGGGCCGCATCACCGTGTGTCCGCTCGCGATCGAGGTACGACAGCGCCTCAAGGTGCGCGGGGGTGATCTTGAACAGCCAGCCATCGCCTTCCGCAAACAGGTGCTGCGATAGCTCCTGCAGGGTGTCTGCACCGTCGGCCAGCAGGCGTACCGGCTTTCCTGCCAACAGCGGTGGCAGCAAGGTGGTCAGGGTGGCATCGAAGCACAGCGGCGAACTCACCACCGACCCGGCCACCCTGGGCAGGTATTCCCGCACCGCGTGAGCAAGATAATTGGACAGGCCGCGATGGTTCACCATCACCCCTTTGGGGCGTCCGGTGGAGCCCGAGGTGTAGATCACGTATGCCAGATCATCCGCAGCGACGTCCGGCAGTTCGCCTTGGTCATAGTCTGCCAACCACGAAGCATCGTCGCTGGCATCGTCCATAAGAACCACATCGACGCCGCCCAACGGAAGGCCTTCCAGTGCCGCCGATTCGAGCAGCACCCATCCGATGCCTGCATCCTGCACCATGTAGCCGAGCCGCTCGCGCGGCAGCCCCGGCTCCAGCGGCACATAGCTTCCGCCTGCCTTCCAGATGCCCAGCACGGCGATGAGCAATGCGGGCGAGCGGGACAGATGGATGCCCACGCAGGCCTCGCGCGTCACGCCCGCCTCGCGCAGATAACGGGCCAGTCGCTCCGCCTTGCCGTCCAGCTCGGCATAACTAAGGCGCTGCGTACCGAACTGGATCGCCGTCGCTTCGGGCGTGCGGCGCACTTGATCCTCGATCTGGGCGACGACGCTGCGATCGTGCGGGTAGTCGACAGCGGTCGCGTTCCAGTCGAACTGCAGGCGGCGAATCTCCTCCGCATCCAGCAAGGGGGCAGCGTCGTGCGCCGCCTCGGGGTCGGCGAGCATTTGTTCGTAAGCGCGCACGTAATATCGCGCCACTCGCTCCATCTGATCGCGGCGATACAGGCTGCGCTTGTAGATGAGCCTCATCTGCAGGCCATCTTCCTGAAGGCTCCGCATCACGTCGATATGGAAGTCGAAGTTCGTCTGCTCGAAGCCGGAGGAACCGAGCACTTCCAGCGGTCGTTCGGCAGCCTGGGTCATGTCGTTGTAGACATGGAAATGGGTGTAGTTGAACGTCACCTCGTCCAGGGTGGCGCCGATGTCCTGCTGGATGCGCGACAAGGGATAGCGTCGATACGCCATGCTGTCCTGGCCTACCTGAGCAACTCGCGCTATCCATTCGCGCCAGCTGCGCCCCTTCTCCAGCTCGACGCAGATAGGCAACGAATTGAGGAACAGGCCGAGGCCATGCTCCGCCCCGTGCTGCTCCGGACGCCCATTGTGGGTCACGCAACTCAAGGCGCGCGTCTGTCCGCTCAACATGGAAAGCACCTTGAAATGGCCGGCCAGCAGCACGGCCTGCACGGGCACGCCGCACTGCCGGGCCAGCTTCATCAAGCGTGGAGACACCGGCGAAAAAGCATCGATATCGATGAGATCGCGGGCATTGTGATCGATGCTGCGGTCTGCCGAAGCAAAGCGTGGAACCTGCTGCATCGGCGCGTCTTCGAGCATGTTGGTGAAATGCGCCCTTGCCTCCGGATCCGCCAAAACCTGCTGCTCGAGGGCAATGAAGTCG
The DNA here is from genome assembly GCF_049913195.1 of Dyella kyungheensis. GTDB lineage: Bacteria > Pseudomonadota > Gammaproteobacteria > Xanthomonadales > Rhodanobacteraceae > Dyella > Dyella kyungheensis. The sequence continues at coordinate 2,518,804 of NZ_CP183983.1, forward strand.
CGATAGGTCCAGTCGGTCGCCACTGGCGGCAACGCGCGTCGGGAAAGCAAGCCCTCGTAGCGGTTGTAGAGCGAGGTGGTCAGTGCGGCCCGGCTCCATCCATCGAGGACGGCATGATGAAAGCTGATCACGAACTCGAAGCTATCCTCCGTGCGCCGGAAGATGTGGATGCGGAACAGCGGGCCGTTTTCCCAATCGAAGACGTGGCGCTTGTGCAGTTCGGTCCATTGCACCAGATACGCATCCTGCTGCGCCGACGGCTGGCCGCGCAGGTCTTCCACCGTCAGGGGCATAGGCATCGCGGTGTGCACCAGTTGCAGCGGGCGCTCCCCTTCCAGACGAAATCCCGTACGAAGAATCGGGTGCTCCTGAATGCACGCAGCCAACGCCTGCTCGAAGCACGCACGATCCCACGGGCATTTCACGTGGTCGGCCATGATGTCGTGGTAGATGCCGTTGAAGCCCTCCAGCTGGGTATGAAACACCATGCCTGCTTGCAGTGCCGACAACGGATACCCGTCTTCGTAACCTTCTCCCAGCTCGCTCCGCTCCGCTTCGGTCAACAAGGCAAACGGCCGGCATTTCTTGATGGCGTCGACCAGTTGCTCCTTGTGTTTGCGAATGTCGGAGATGAGACCATCGTCGAGATGAGTCTTGTCGCCGCGGATGCAAAGGTTGTCGCTGTCATCGACGCTCAAGAAAATGCCCTTCTTGTCCAGCACATCGATAAGCGTGTTGATCGAGGTCATAGGATTATCTCGGCATAGTTTCCGGTGAATGTCTGGCGATTGCGCATAAGCAAGCGTTCGATCTTCGAACGATCGATGAGCACGCCCTTGTGCTGCCGCCAGTCGTCGACGCACAGCGCGAGCTGTGCGACGGTCTGGTATTGAAAGATGTCTTTGATGTCGAGCCGAATGCCGCGCTTGCTCAGCTGCGCCACGATACGGATCGACAGAATCGAGTCGCCGCCGAGGTCGAAGAAGTTGTCCTCCACGCCGACGCGTTCGCGCTTGAGGATGTCCGCCCAGATTTCGCACAGCGCTCGTTCGGTTTCGGTGCGTGGAGCGACGTAGACCTGGTCCGCGTCGAGTTCCGGCAGCGGCAAAGCCTTGCGGTCGACCTTGCCGCTCGCGCCCAGCGGCATCGCATCGAGCAACACGAAGGCCGACGGCAGCATGTACTCAGGCAGGCTGTTGCGCAGACCGGCGCGCAGGCGATCTCGCATGGCCTCGTGGTCCACTGGCAGTTCGTGCGGCACCACGTAGGCCACCAGGCGACGCTGCCCCGGCACGTCTTCCCGCACGATGGCGGCTGCGGCGGCGACCTCGGACAGGTTGGCCAGCTGATACTCGACCTCGCCCAGCTCGATGCGGAAGCCGCGCAGCTTGATCTGGGCGTCGTTGCGTCCCAGGTAGTCGATGACGCCACCGGGCAGCCAGCGCGCGAGATCGCCGGTGCGATACATACGCGCGCCGGCTTCGGGGTTGAACGGGTCGTGCACGAAACGTTCGGCGGTCAGCTCCGGCAGGTTCAGATAGCCTCTCGCCACGCCCACGCCACCGATGTAAAGCTCGCCAGTTGTGCCGAACGGCACCGGCTGGGCGTTCGCATCGAGGAGATAGATGCGGACCTCCGCATTGGGGCGACCGATCGGCACGATGCCCACGTGCTCGCCATTCCCGCATTCCCAGGCGGTCACATGGATGGCGGCTTCGGTCGGGCCGTACAGGTTATGCAGGCGAGTGCTTGACAGCGCTTCCAGGAAGCGCTGCTGCAACGCATAAGACAACGCTTCGCCGATGCAGATCACATGCTGCAGCTCGCGGCAGCGCGACAACGGCGCCTGTTCGAGGAAGAGCTGCAGCATCGACGGTACGAAGTGGATCAAGGTGATCCCTTCCCGCTCGATCACCTCGGCCAGGTAGTGCGGATCGCGATGCCCGCCGGGTTTGGCCATCACCAGCCGCGAGCCGGCCATCAACGGCAGTAGCAGATCCCACACCGACACGTCGAAGCTGTAAGGCGTCTTCTGCAGGATGCGGTCACGGCTGCCCAGTGCATAGGCATCGCGTGCCCACAGCAGACGATGAGCCACACCGCCATGCGCGTTCATCACGCCCTTGGGCTTGCCAGTCGATCCCGAGGTATAGATCACGTAGGCCAGGTGATCGGCGTTCACGGCGCTGTCCGGTCGCGTCGACGGACCGGCCTGCCACACCGCCGCGTCGGCATCCAGACGCAGTACCGGCGCGCTCGTCGCCGGCAGACGATCACGCAACGCCGCCTGCGTCAGCACGACTGCCGGCGCACTGTCGTCCAGCATGGCGCGGAGGCGATCGACCGGGTACTCCGGATCCAGCGGCACATACGCCCCACCCGCCTTCAGGATCGCCAGGATGCCCACCACCATTTCCAGCGAGCGCTCCACATGCAGGCCCACGCGCACGTCCGGCCCCACGCCCCGGGCACGCAGATGATGGGCCAGGCGATTGGCCTGCGCATCGAGCTCGGCGTAGGTGAGCTGCTGGCCTTCGCAGGCCACCGCAATCGCTGCCGGCGTGCGATCCACCTGTGCTTCGATCAACGCATGCAGGCAGTGATGCCGGGGATAGCGTTGCGACACCGCATTGAGGTCGTGCAGCAGGTGATGACGCTCGGCCTCGCTCAGCATCGGCAAGGCATGCACCGCTGCATCCGGCGTCGCCACGACACCTTGCAACAAGGTCTGCAGGTGTTCGCCCAGGCGCGCGATCGTGGCGGCGTCGAACAGATCGCTGCTGTAGGTGAACTGCAGGCTCAGTGCATCGGGCTGTTCGACCAGATCGAGGCTGAGATCGAACTTGGCCGTGACATGGGACACCGGTACTGCCTGCAGGGTCATGCCCGGCAGAGTCAACGTCCCGGCCTGGGTACCGTCGATCATGTTGAGCATGATCTGGAACAGCGGCGTGTGACCGGCGCTGCGGGGCGGGCGCAGACGCTCCACCAGTTGCTCGAACGACACCTCCTGATGGGCCTGGGCTTCTCCGTGCACCTGCTTGACCTGCTGCAGGTAGGTGCGAAAGCCCACTGCGCCATCGCAGGCCGTGCGCAACACCAGGGTGTTGACGAAAAAGCCGACCAGCCCCTCCAGCTCACGCTGCACACGATGGGCGACCGGCATGCCGATCACGATGTCCGTCTGGTTGGCGTGCCGCGACAGCAGTACCGAGAACACCGCATGCAACAGCATGAACAGGCTGACCTGCTCACGCCGGGCCAGCTGACGCAACCCTTCCAGCAAATCACCGTCGATCCGGCGTACATGCAGCCCGCCGCGCATGCCCTGCGTGGCCGGTCGAGGACGATCCAGCGGCAAGCCGTGCAAGGCGGGCAGATCGGCCAACTGACGTTCCCAGTAGGCCAGGTGCGGCTCCATCCGCGCGCCCTGCAACCACTGCTCCTGCCAATGCGCGTAGTCCGCGTAGTGGAGGGTCAGCGCCGGCAAGGGATCAGCCTCTCCCCGCGTCAAGGCCGCATAGAGCTGGGCGAACTCCTGCACCAGCACGCCGACCGACCAGGCATCGGCGGCGATGTGATGCAGCGTGAGGTACAACACGCCAGTATCCTCGCCGAGGCGAAGGAACCCGGCGCGAAGCATGAGGTCGCGGCCCAGATCGAACGGCAGGCATGCCTCCGCTTGCAGCGCCGTCGCCACCTGCTGCGCTTGCTCGGCCGCATCAAGGCCCCGCAGATCCACGAGCGCCAACGAAAACTCGAATCGCTCCCGGATGCGTTGCTGCGGCCCCTGCTCGCCGGCCACGAACACCGTACGCAAGGGCTCATGACGTCCGATCAGGCGGCTCAGCACACGCTCCGCGATCGCCTCATCGAAATGGCCATCCACTCGCCATGCGCCGGGCATGTTGTAGTGCACGCTGCCGCCGCTCGCCTGGTCGATGAACCACAGGCGGCGCTGGGCGAGTGAGACCGGTACCGTATCGTCGTTGCGGAATTGAGCAAGAATCGGGGGGCGCAGATCGATGCTGCCGCGATCGATGGCTTCCGCCATGGATCGCAAATGGGAAAACCCGAAACTGTCCTGTATCGACAGCTCCACCTGCCACTGCGCACGCACCTGGGACAACAATTTGATCAACAGCAACGAGTGACCGCCGTTCTCGAAGAAATTGGCGGTTGCGCTAACGCTTTCAGGATCGCACTCCAGCACCCCGGCCCAGATTCGCGCGAGCGCGATTTCCGTCGAGGTGGCCGGCGCCTGATAGTTGTCGTCGCCGGATTCCGCGAGCGGAATAGAAAGCGCCTTGCGGTCGACCTTGCCGCTCGCGCCCAGCGGCATCGCATCGAGCAACACGAAGGCCGACGGCAGCATGTACTCAGGCAGGCTGTTGCGCAGACCGGCGCGCAGGCGATCCCGCATGGCCTCGTGGTCCACTGGCAGTTCGTGCGGCACCACGTAGGCCACCAGGCGACGCTGCCCCGGCACGTCTTCCCGCACGATGGCGGCTGCGGCGGCGACCTCGGACAGGTTGGCCAGCTGATGCTCGACCTCGCCCAGCTCGATGCGGAAGCCGCGCAGCTTGATCTGGGCGTCGTTGCGTCCCAGGTAGTCGATGACGCCACCAGGCAGCCAGCGCGCGAGATCGCCGGTGCGATACATACGCGCGCCAGCTTCGGGGTTGAACGGGTCGTGCACGAAACGTTCGGCGGTCAGCTCCGGCAGGTTCAGATAGCCTCTCGCCACGCCCACGCCACCGATGTAAAGCTCGCCGGTTGTGCCGAACGGCACCGGCTGCTGGTGTGCGTCCAACAGATATGCCCGCGCGCCACCCACCGGAGGACCGATCGGCACCGTGGCCGGATAAGCATCGCTGCGGCAGATCCACGATGTCACGTGGATGGCGGTCTCGGTCGGACCGTAGAGATTGTGCAGCGGAACATGTGGAAAATGTTGCTCGAAGCGGCTCTGCAGCGCATGAGGTAGTGCCTCGCCACTGCAAAGCACATACTTCAGTCCACGGCAGCGCGACAACGGCGCCTGTTCGAGGAAGAGCTGCAGCATCGACGGTACGAAGTGGATCAAGGTGATCCCTTCCCGCTCGATCACCTCGGCCAGGTAGTGCGGATCGCGATGCCCGCCGGGTTTGGCCATCACCAGCCGCGAGCCGGCCATCAACGGCAGTAGCAGATCCCACACCGACACGTCGAAGCTGTAAGGCGTCTTCTGCAGGATGCGGTCACGGCTGCCCAGTGCATAGGCATCGCGTGCCCACAGCAGACGATGAGCCACACCGCCATGCGCGTTCATCACGCCCTTGGGCTTGCCAGTCGATCCCGAGGTATAGATCACGTAGGCCAGGTGATCGGCGTTCACGGCGCTGTCCGGTCGCGTCGACGGACCGGCCTGCCACACCGCCGCGTCGGCATCCAGACGCAGTACCGGCGCGCTCGTCGCCGGCAGACGATCACGCAACGCCGCCTGCGTCAGCACGACTGCCGGCGCACTGTCGTCCAGCATGGCGCGGAGGCGATCGACCGGGTACTCCGGATCCAGCGGCACATACGCCCCACCCGCCTTCAGGATCGCCAGGATGCCCACCACCATTTCCAGCGAGCGCTCCACATGCAGGCCCACGCGCACGTCCGGCCCCACGCCCCGGGCACGCAGATGATGGGCCAGGCGATTGGCCTGCGCATCGAGCTCGGCGTAGGTGAGCTGCTGGCCTTCGCAGGCCACCGCAATCGCTGCCGGCGTGCGATCCACCTGTGCTTCGATCAACGCATGCAGGCAGTGATGCCGGGGATAGCGTTGCGACACCGCATTGAGGTCGTGCAGCAGGTGATGACGCTCGGCCTCGCTCAGCATCGGCAAGGCATGCACCGCTGCATCCGGCGTCGCCACGACACCTTGCAACAAGGTCTGCAGGTGTTCGCCCAGGCGCGCGATCGTGGCGGCGTCGAACAGATCGCTGCTGTAGGTGAACTGCAGGCTCAGTGCATCGGGCTGTTCGACCAGATCGAGGCTGAGATCGAACTTGGCCGTGACATGGGACACCGGTACTGCCTGCAGGGTCATGCCCGGCAGAGTCAACGTCCCGGCCTGGGTACCGTCGATCATGTTGAGCATGATCTGGAACAGCGGCGTGTGACCGGCGCTGCGGGGCGGGCGCAGACGCTCCACCAGTTGCTCGAACGACACCTCCTGATGGGCCTGGGCTTCTCCGTGCACCTGCTTGACCTGCTGCAGGTAGGTGCGAAAGCCCACTGCGCCATCGCAGGCCGTACGCAACACCAGGGTGTTGACGAAAAAGCCGACCAGCCCCTCCAGCTCACGCTGCACACGATGGGCGACCGGCATGCCGATCACGATGTCCGTCTGGTTGGCGTGCCGCGACAGCAGTACCGAGAACACCGCATGCAACAGCATGAACAGGCTGACCTGCTCACGCCGGGCCAACTGACGCAACCCTTCCAGCAAATCACCGTCGATCCGGCGTACATGCAGCCCGCCGCGCATGCCCTGCGTGGCCGGTCGAGGACGATCCAGCGGCAAGCCGTGCAAGGCGGGCAGATCGGCCAACTGACGTTCCCAGTAGGCCAGGTGCGGCTCCATCCGCGCGCCCTGCAACCACTGCTCCTGCCAATGCGCGTAGTCCGCGTAGTGGAGGGTCAGCGCCGGCAAGGGATCGGCCTCTCCCCGCGTCAAGGCCGCATAGAGCTGGGCGAACTCCTGCACCAGCACGCCGACCGACCAGGCATCGGCGGCGATGTGATGCAGCGTGAGGTACAACACGCCAGTATCCTCGCCGAGGCGAAGGAACCCGGCGCGAAGCATGAGGTCGCGGCCCAGATCGAACGGCAGGCATGCCTCCGCTTGCAGCGCCGTCGCCACCTGCTGCGCTTGCTCGGCCGCATCAAGGCCCCGCAGATCCACGAGCGCCAACGAAAACTCGAATCGCTCCCGGATGCGTTGCTGCGGCCCCTGCTCGCCGGCCACGAACACCGTACGCAAGGGCTCATGACGTCCGATCAGGCGGCTCAGCACACACTCCGCGATCGCCTCATCGAAATGGCCATCCACTCGCCATGCGCCGGGCATGTTGTAGTGCACGCTGCCGCCGCTCGCCTGGTCGATGAACCACAGGCGGCGCTGGGCCCGGGACATTGTCAATCCGTGTTCGTTCCGAACTATGCGCGAAATCGAAATGCGCGACTGATCGACATCTTCGCCCTGAAGCCGCTCTAAAAGCGATAACAGTGCCGCCTTGTTGGCAATAATCTCGTTTTTTATATTCTCGGGAAATACGCTTGAGGTGAGCTTAAAATGAAGCCCACCTTGCCGATGCGATAAAAACACGCCCGCATCCGCTGCCCGCCTCAAAAGGTCGTAAGTATCCATCACCTCTCCCATCCGTGGCGGGCAACTACCTCCAGACCTTAGCTACCGCCTAAGACGACATGAACACTTGCTATAAATAATGCGCAAAAAGGCTCCATAGGCTGTCCGCAAGAAGCGAAAGCCAGTGCTAGTCATTCACCAGGAGCCCCAAGATGCATGCCGTCTTGCTAAAGGCACTGCAACGTACTTGATTATGTTTGCCGAGGACGTCGTCAAAGCTCCGTGAATTATGTCGGCACATTCTGAAAAATAATTGTGGATGCACTGCGATCCCACAAAAGCGTGACCTGGCTTGTGAAGACGAGCGCTCGATCGCAATATATTTCGACTGGCAGCTTGCATGACGTGTCATTTGCGAAGACCGATATATCCATGCAATGAATGCGTTTTTTTGCAGAGCGCGATCGCACTGTTTCAACCGAGCACTTCACCTTCCTTCCGAAATTCGATCCCAGGGGCCGACCACGCGAATACGTGATTCCGCAAGCGCAATCACTGAACGCCCTGTCGCCATGAAGTCGACAGTGAAAAGTAGCATTGCGTCCACCGACGAACAGCCTGTCGGAGGAGCTGCCCGTGCGTGCCGTTAGCACAACGTTGACAGCCGATTCACCTGGTCCGTGACAATCGTTCCGGCATGTCGTTAAGCGAATATGCCAAGAAGAGGAGATTCGACCGGACTCCGGAGCCTCGCCCGGAGAAATCCGCGGGCAAGGTGGCGCGCGAACTCTTCGTGGTGCAGCTTCATCACGCGCGTCGTCGCCATTACGACTTCCGGCTGCAGGTGGGCGATGTGCTGAAGAGTTGGGCGTGCCCCAAGGGCCCAAGTTACGATCCCAAGGTGAAGCGGCTTGCCGTGGAGGTGGAAGATCACCCCGTGTCGTACGCGGCGTTCCAAGGCGATATTCCGGATGGCTATGGCGCGGGGCACGTGGATACGTTCGACACGGGTGTGTGGGCGACTTCGGGCGATGCAGAGGCCCAACTGGAGAAAGGCCATCTTCGGTTCCAGCTTTTCGGCGAGCGGTTGAAAGGAAGCTGGCACCTGGTGCGCGGTCACAGCCAGGAGAAGAAACCCGTCTGGTTCCTGATCAAGGATGAGGACGCCTATACGTCCAAACTGGAGGCGGACGACCTGCTCGATGCCAGGATGGTCGACAGCACTCGGCGAGCGGCAGGGAAAAGCGGTGGCGCCAAGGAGGTGGCGGAGAAGCTCACGCGAACGAAGCGCAAGACGACACCCGCGGCGAAGAAACGACGCCCGCCATCGATGGCCTGGGTCGCCAAGATCGAGGGCGCAAAGAAACGAGCCGCGCCCAGCGGCTTCTTCAAACCCGAGCTCGCCACTCTGCGCGAGACGCCTCCTACGGGCGACAACTGGCTGAACGAGGTGAAGTGGGATGGCTACCGCATCCTCACGTCGATCAACCGCGGCGAGGTCACCTTCTGGTCGCGCAACGCGTTGCCATGGACAGACAAGCTTCCCGAGATCAAGCAGGCCGTGGAAGCCCTGGGACTCGAATCGGCTCAACTGGATGGCGAACTCATTTCCATTGTCGACGGCCAATCCGATTTCAATGCCCTGCAGCAGACGTTGTCCGGCGAAAGCGCCACGCCGCTGCTCTATATGTTGTTCGATATGCCCTACCTCGAGGGATACGATCTATCGCACGTACCGCTGATCGACCGCAAAGCAGCGCTAGAGCGCCTGCTTCGGCAGGCGCCGGAGCAGCTGGCCTACAGCGGTCACGTGGTGGGCGGCGGCGAAGAAGCCTTCCAGAGCGCAAGCGCACATCGACTGGAGGGCATCATGTGCAAACGCGCGGACTCGCCTTATCGCGGCGGCCGCGGCGACGACTGGGTGAAGGTGAAGCGCCTTGAAGCGGACGAGTTCGCGGTGGTGGGCTATACCGACGCCAAGGGATCGCGAAAGGGATTTGGCTCGCTGTTGCTGGCCAGGCCGGCGCCCGGCGGCGAGTGGAGTTATGTCGGCCGGGTCGGTTCGGGCTTCAGCGACGACATGCTGCGCGAACTCACCCGTTCACTGGCGCGCGCAGGTTCGCGCACACCGAGCATCAAGCACGCGGGTGAAGCGCCGCGCGATGCGCATTGGATTGCGCCCACGGCCGTCGCCGAAGTGTTTTATCGCGGCATCGGCAACCAAGGGCTGCTGCGGCAACCCAGCCTCAAGGCCATGCGGCCGGACAAGACGCCCAACGATTTGCGTCGCGGCGATCGCGCCAGGAAACCCGCCGAAGCCGGCAAGTCGCGCCGTGGCAAATCGAGTGCGCCTGCGCCGATCACCATCACCCATCCAGAGCGCGTCGTCTATCCCGGTGAAGGCATTACCAAGCAGGACATCGTGGACTATTACACGGCCGTGATGAAATGGTTCCTGCCGGGCGTCATCGACCGGCCGATGTCCGTCATACGTTGGCCCGGCGGCATCAATAAGCCGAGTTTCTTTCAGAAGCACATCCCTGCTGGCGGCCTGAAACACGTGGGCTCCGCCCGATTGAAGGAAGAGACCGGCGCATCGGCCGTTTACCTCTATCCGGTAGATGCGGACTCCATCATCGAGCTGGTCCAGTACAACGCGATCGAGTTTCATCCATGGGGCGCGCATGTCGACAAGCCCGACTGCGCGGATCGCGTGGTATTCGACCTCGATCCCGGCCCCGATGTCGAATGGACCCGGGTAAAGGCAGCAGCGCGCCTTATGTACAAGCTGCTGGAACAGCTGGGTTTGCAGAGCTTTCTTCGCGCCACCGGCGGCAAAGGCCTGCACGTGGTGGTTCCGTTGAAGCCGGCTGCACCGTGGGACGAGGCGAAGGAGTTCGCGCGCAGCTTTGCCGAAGTGCTGGAGTCCATGTACCCGCTGGAGTTCGTGTCGGTCAGCTCCAAGGCAAAACGCGCGGGCAGGATTTATGTGGATTACCTGCGCAACGGACGGGGCGCCACTGCGGTGGCTTCGTACTCGCTGCGCGGCCGGCCCGGCGCGCCGGTGGCGATGCCGTTGCGATGGAGCGAACTCGGTCGCTTGAAAAGCGCGTCGCAGTTCGATATGCGCTCCGCTCTTGCCCGACTGAAGCGGCAACGCGCGGATCCCTGGGAAGGGATCGACAAGATCAAGCAAAGCCTGAAGGCGGTGAAGAAGGCGCTGTCGGCAAAGTAGCGGATACCTGCCCGCCACTCCATGTCTCTGCCAGAAAATTTACGCCGCCACGCCATTTCCCTGCAGCACTTTTACGGCGAATGGAAGCAGCATGTCGCATCCGCTCCAACGGGCGATGATGGGCATGACGCGTGAGCATAGTGATCGTTCATGGGCCGCACACTTCCGGCTGTTCCCTGCCGCAGGAATTGCAGCGGCAACTCCAACAGCAGGCCGATGCCGCGGGGCACAGGCTGGAACTCAGGGGCTGCGGCAATCTTCCGGGCCTGGTCGGCGAGGTGTGCGCCGCCAGGGCCGATAGCGCCGAATTCGTCCTGCTCGATCCCGGCGAGTTGGCATGGCAAGCACGCGAGCACCCCGAGGCCGGCCTGGTCGATGCACTCGACCGCCTGGATGCGCCGTACATCGAAGTCCATGACGTTTTTGGCGCGGAACTGGAACACGACGGCGTTCACCGGGCCCCGGTGGCCACGGTGATCATCAACGGCAATATCGGTAGTGGCTATCGCATTGGCCTGAGCATCGCGCTGCGGCAACTGCGCGATGCGCATCGACGCGACGATGAGAAGGACTATGGCTGTCCGGCCCTCGTTTGAAGGGATCTCACCGCTCCAGCTCATTCACCGCATGCGATGCCGGCTTGCCTCGAATCAGGATCGCTGCGCTCACGCCGCTGAGCAAGGCCAGCATCGCCGACAACCACATCACTCGCCGAAAGCCATCGACGAAGGACAGCTCGATGGCCTGCCGCACCGCGCCCCTCAACTCCGCGGGATAACCAGAGGGCACCACGATGCCGGCCAGCTTCTCGCGTTGCGCAAGCAGTGATGCGACCAATGCCGGCGGCGCGTGCACATCGGCTAGCCGAAGCGACAGCGACTGGTTGAAACTCAAGGTCAACAGCATGCCGAACAAGGCAATCGCCAGCAGCGGCCCGGTGCGGGAGACGGCGTTGTTCACGCCCGACGCCGTCCCAGCCCGCTCTTCGCCGACGGCGTTCATCACCGTGGTGGTCAATGGCGCCACCGTGATGCTCATGCCCAGTCCGAGGATGCAGATCGCTGGAAAGAACGCTGTCCAGTAGCTGCCGCCGACGGATGGCCACGCAAACAGCGCGAAGCCCACCGCCGCGATCAACGGCCCCACGATCAGCGGCAGGCGCGAACCAAACCGGTCGACCAGGCCGCCTGCCCAACGAGACAGCGCGAACATGATGGCGATGAACGGCAACAGTGCCGCGCCCGCTTCGGTGGCGCCATAGCCCTGCACCTGGATCAGGTTCAACGGCAGGAAGAACAGGCTGCCTCCCAGCGCGGCATAGAGCAGCAAGGTCAGCACGTTGGCGCCCGCGAAATTGCGTTCGTGGAACAAGGTCAATGGCAACATCGGCCCGGCGCTGCGCGCTTCTTCGCGCACGAACAGCAGCAAGCCCAGCACGCCCATCGCAGCCGCCATCCATACTTCGCCCGCCGACCAGCCTCGCGACGGCGCCTCGATAAGCGCATACACCACGCCAGCGAGACCCAGCGTGACCAGGCTTGCGCCTCTCACGTCGATCTGGCGGCCGACCCGTCCACGGCTTTCCGGCACTTTCCTGGCGCATATCCACAGCAGCACGAGGCCCACCGGCGCATTGACCAGGAAAGCCCAAATCCACGAGTAGTGGTCGACCAGGAAACCGCCGATCACCGGTCCAATGGCCGCCGTGATGCCGCTGCAGGCGGACCAGGTGCCGATCGCCGCACCACGCTGCGTGGCCGCGAAATTGGCGCTGATCAGCGCCAGGCTGCCGGGCACCAGCAATGCCGCGCCGACGCCTTGCGCGGCGCGGGCGATGATCAGCGGCAGCACCGTGGTGGAACAGGCGCAGGCGACCGAGGCGAGCGTAAACAAGGCCGTGCCGATCATGAAGATGCGACGGCGGCCGAAGCGATCGCCCAGCACGCCGCCGACCAACAGCAGGGACGCGAGGAACAACGCATAGGATTCCATCACCCACTGCGCATCGGCCGTGCTGGCCACCATTTCCCGTTCGATCGCCGGCAAGGCCACGTTGACCACCGTGCCGTCGATGAAGGCCATGCTGGTGCCGAGGATGGCGGCCAGAAGAATCCAGCGCTGCGACCTGGCGGCGCACGATTGCGCTGTCGCAGCGCTCAAGATCACGCCGCTATCGCAGGGAGGCATCCCGATCTGGCTCATGGCACCTGTCGCGGAAGCAGAATTCGCAAGAGCTTACATCGCTTTGCAGCCAAGGGACCGTGCGCGCCCTGTTTGCTTTTCTCTCACGGGAACTTGCCTGTCCGGCAGTCACCATGCACGCTTGCAACCCTGCGTTGCCACTCCACTCCCTTGAAGGAAGCACCATGAAACTCGGCATGATCGGCTTGGGCAGGATGGGGGCCAACATGGCTCAGCGTCTGATGAAGGACGGGCACCAGGTCGTGGGGTTCGATCCCCAGGCCGCCGCGAGGAACGACCTGCAGAACAAGGGCGCTCAATCGGCGGATTCTTTGACCGCACTCGTCGCCGCCCTGCCCTCGCCGCGCACGCTGTGGCTGATGGTACCGGCAGGTGCAGCGACTGACGCCAGCCTCGATGCGCTGCTGCCGTTGCTTCAGGCGAGCGATACGATCATCGACGGCGGCAATTCGTTCTACAAGGACAGCATGCGCCGCGCGGCACGCTTTGCAGAGCGCGACATCGCCTATATCGACAGCGGCACCAGCGGCGGCATCTGGGGCCTGGAGGAAGGCTACAGCCTGATGATCGGCGGCGATGAGGCAGCGGTCGAACGCATGCGCCCGATCTTCGAATCGCTGGCGCCAGCCAAGGATCGCGGCTGGGCGCGCGTGGGCCCGGCGGGTGCGGGCCATTTCGCCAAGATGGTTCACAACGGCATCGAGTACGGAATGATGCAGGCGTACGCCGAAGGCTTCTCCATCCTGCGCCACAAGACCGAGTTCGCCATCGACCTGCAGCAGGTAGCCGAGATCTGGCGCTACGGCAGCGTGGTCCGCTCGTGGCTGCTCGATCTCACCGCCGATGCCTTGAAGAAGAATCCCGACATGTCCGGCATAGCGCCCTACGTCGCCGATTCCGGCGAAGGCCGATGGACGGTCGACGAAGCGATCGAACTCAATGTGCCGGCACCGGTCATCACGCAGTCGTTGATCGAGCGTTTGCGCTCGCGCGACAAGGATTCCTTCTCCGACAAGTTGCTGTCAGCCATGCGCAATGAATTTGGCGGACACCCGATCAAGAAGGAATAAACCACGCCAGGGTGCAGGCCGGCCGAACAGTCTCAGCGGAGCGAGGCCAAGATCGCCTATCATGCACGCATGCACAATCTCGCCGAACTGCCTGCTTCGCCGCTGCTCAACGAAATGCGGCTCGATGGATTCGCTTTTGCACCCGCCGACACGATGCGTCCGTTGCTGGCCTCGTCCGGCGGGTTGTCGGACTGGAGCGACTTTGCCGAGAGCTGGAACCAGCTGGCGCCCGATCAGTACCTGGCCGCCAAGGGGCGGGCTCGCCGCAGGCGTCATGCCACGTTCTCGGCCGCTGCGCACGGTGCCGTCACGGCGGAGCCTCATCAGCCGCATTTCCAATCGCTGCAGTACAACGCGTTGCAGGGCGACATCGAGCGCTGGTTCGAGCCCATCACCGAAGCCGTCGTGCACGGCACGACGTTGCGCAGCATTCTCGACTTCTGCCATACGTTCTTCGGATCGCTAGCGCCCGCGGTCGCGCGCTGGCACATCGAAGTGCATCAGTTCCGCATCGAAGCCACCGCAAGCGCTGCCGGCGAACCGACACCGGAAGGCAGCCATCGCGATGGTGTCGACTACGTGCTGGTGTTGCTCGTGAATCGCAGCAACATCGCCAGCGGCACCACCACCATCCACGCGCCGGACGGCCGGCTGCTGGGCGACTTCACCCTCACTCATCCGCTGGATGCCGCACTCATCCACGATCCCAGCGTGCTCCACGGCGTCACGCCGGTGCTGCCGTTGGTGGCCGACGAGCCCGCGTTTCGCGATGTGCTGGTGGTGACGTTCAGGGCCGCGCCCGTACTGAACGACTGAGCTCGGACAACCCATCGCGGACTCCCGCGCCGGCGCATGCGTTGCCTTGACGGGTCGGAAAAGTCCTCCTTGAAGGTCGTCTTCTGAGCCACTCAGAGGTGCGTCACTGCTACGTCCTGACGAAGGCGCGGAACAGAACCACGCGAAATGGCAGCGCCGACATCGCCCGCCCTATTCCACGCGCAGACGTAGACCCGTCCGCACCATAAGCGCTCGCACGGCCATCCACTTACATCTCGGCCGCACTGTTGCACGCTTGCAGGTCGCCGACACCGCAGGCTTGCCGCCGCCGGGAAGCGCTCAGTGCGCGACTCCGCTTAAGACCCGTCCGATAGGCAGCTTGCGCGCCAATCCCTAGGCTTTCCCAGCCATTCTGCGCATCGGTTTCTCACCGCCCGATTCGGCAGAACCGAAATGCGGATGGCGTCGTACGCGGGAAGGCGCAAGGGCTTGACGCTTGCCGGACCTCCCTCGGCGCATTGATTTCAACCAGTCGTGGTCGCGACATCTGTCGCGGCCTGCGCGTGTTCGCGCGGGAAGGTGTGCAAGTGACTCAGGCAAGAAAGATGTTCAGTCGACTGATGTGGGCAAGCGCCTGTCTGCCGATGGCCGCCGCGATGGCTCAGTCGGCCGATCCGGCGGCGCAAGAAATCCTGCGCCAGCAGGAACGCGAGCGCGCCCTGCGCGAGCAGCAACAGAACACTCCCGACGTGCGTCTGCCGGCACCGGTGGAAGCACAGGCCGATCGCCTCCCCGCCGACGAAACGCCGTGCTTTCCCATTCACTCCATCCGACTGGAGGGTGATGACGCTCGCGCCTTTACCTGGGCCGTGGCAGCGGCCAACGCGCCGCGCGACCCGGTCGTCGGCCGCTGCCTTGGCACGCAGGGCATCAACGTGGTGATGAAGCGCGTACAGAACGCGGTCATCGCGCGCGGCTTCGTCACCACGCGCGTGGTCGCCAAACAGCAAGACCTCAAGACCGGCGTGCTGGCGCTGACCGTCATTCCCGGCCGCATCCGCGCCATCCGCTTCGCCCCCGGCGTGGACGCCCGCGCGGTTTCATGGCGCGACGCCCTGCCCGCCCGTCCCGGCGACTTGCTCAATCTGCGCGATATCGAGCAGGCGCTGGAAAACTTCAAGCGCGTGCCCACCGCCGATGCCGACATCAAGATCGTGCCCGCCGATGGCGATGGCGCACCGGGCGAAAGCGATCTGCTGATCGTGTGGAAGCAATCGTCGCCTATGCGCCTGGCCCTCACGCTGGACGATGCGGGCAGCCAAGGCACCGGCAAAGTGCAAGGCGGCACCACGCTGTCGCTGGACAACTTGCTCACCTGGAACGACCTGTTCTACGCCAACCTGGGCCAGGACGCGCTCGACGGCGATCGCAAAGGCACGCGCAGTTACACGCTGCACTACGAGGTGCCCTACGGCTATTGGCTGCTCGGCGCCACCGCCAGCAGTTACGCCTATCACCAGGCTGTGGCCGGTTACGCGCAGGATTATGTGTACAGCGGCACGAGCCACAACGCGGATGTCCGCCTCAGTCGCCTGCTCTATCGCGACGCCACGCTGAAGTTAGGCGCGTATGCACGCGCCTGGGAGCGGGACTCCAACAACTTCATCGACGATACCGAAGTGCTGGTGCAGCGTCGTCGTCAGGCTGGCTGGGAAGCGGGCTTTACCTATAAGCAATTCATCGGCACGGCCACGCTGGAAGCCGATGCCGCTTATCGCCGAGGCACCGGTGCATTCAACGCGCTGCATGCGCCCGAGGAAATGTACGGCGAAGGCACCTCGCGCTCGGAAGTCGTCACCGCCGACGCCACCCTCACTGCACCGTTTCAATGGGGCAATCAGCGCTTCCGTTACATCGCCAGCTGGCGCGCGCAATGGAACCAGACGCCGCTCGTTCCGCAGGATCGCTTTGCCATCGGCGGCCGCTACACCGTGCGCGGCTTCGACGGCGAACTGCAGCTCACCGGCAATCGCGGCTGGCTGGTCCGCAATGACCTCGGCTGGATGGTGGGTGGCGGTCAGGAGCTGTACCTGGGCGCCGATGTGGGCCACGTGGGCGGGCCGCCCACCGAGTGGGAACTCGGCCAGACCCTGGCTGGCGTAGCGCTGGGCCTGCGCGGTGGCTGGCGCGGCTTTGCCTGGGACGTCTTCGTCGGCGCACCGATCAGCAAGCCGCACGGCTATCCCACCGCCAATCCCACTACCGGTTTCAGCCTCAGCTGGTCGCTCTGATCAGTCGCTGACCTCTCTTTTTTTTGCCCGTTTGCCACATCCCTTTACAAGGAAGTCACTCGTGAACAAGCACCTCTACCGCATCGTCTTCAACCACGCCCTTGGCCTGTTTCAGGTCGTATCGGAGCTGGTTCGCCGTCCGGGTCATGGGGCGTCGCAGTGTGAGGGTGCGGCGAATATCGCCACGGTGCGGCCGGTAAGCTTGAGTTTGTGGGTGGCCTTCGGCTGGATCGGTCTGGCTTCGGTGGCCACGGCCGGTCAGATCACCACCGACCCCAATGCGCCGGGGAATCAGCGCCCCACCGTGCTCGGCTCGCCGGGCGCCGCACCACTGGTCAACATCACCACGCCCAGCAAAGCAGGCGTGAGCCGCAATACCTATAGCGATTTCAACGTCGATCAAAACGGCGTGGTGCTCAACAACTCGCGCACCAACACCACCACGCAGCTGGCCGGTACGGTGGCCGGCAATCCGTGGCTGGCGACGGGCACGGCCAAGGTCATCCTCAACGAAGTCACCGGCTCCAATCCCAGCGCGCTCAATGGCTATATCGAAGTGGCCGGCGACCGCGCGCAGGTGATCGTGGCCAACCCGGCGGGCATCAGCTGCGATGGCTGCGGCGTGATCAACGCCACGCGTTTCACCCTGACCACCGGCACGCCGGTGCTTAGTGGCGGCAGTCTGGACGGCTATCGCGTCACCGGCGGTGCCATTCAGATCGGCGCCCATGGCCTGGATGCCAGCCGCGCCGATTACACAGACATCATCACGCGCGCCGTGCAGGTGAACGGCGGCCTCTGGTCGCCGCAGTTGCAAGTGACCACCGGCAGCAACCAGGTCAACGCAGACGCATCGCAGGTCAATGCCATCGCCGGCACCGGCGACAAGCCCATGCTCGCGCTGGACGTAAGCGCCCTGGGCGGCATGTACGCCAATAAGATCGTCCTGTTGGGCACCGAGGACGGCGTCGGCGCGCGCAACGCCGGCAGCATCGGTGCATCCTCGGGCGACTTGGTCGTTACCCTGGACGGCCGCCTGGAAAACAGCGGCAACCTGCAATCGCAAGCCAACACGCAAGTCGCCGCCGACGGCGGCATCAGCAATAGCGGCACCATCAGTGCCCGGCGCGAACTCACGCTCAACACATCGGCCGATGTCGACAACAGCCACGGCGACTTGAACGCGATGCGCATCGCAGTGGACGCCGCCTCGCTGCGCAACGCGGGCGGCAGCATCGCGCAGACCGGCTCGCAAGGCATGACGCTGCAGACCGGCGCGCTCTCCAATCGCAACGGTGGTCGCATCGGCGCCAACGAGCCCGATACCGGCGGTTCAACCGGCACGCCGAGCGATGGCTCGACCGGCGGCCAAGGCGGCAACAACAGCGGCGGCGACGCCAACGGCGGCAGCGATGGCTCGACAAGCGGCGGCGGTGTTCCTATCGCCCCACTCGCCGACGGCGTGCTACACATCACCGGCCTGCTCGATAACGACAGCGGCCGCATCAGCGCCGCGGCGGGCTTCGATCTGGCCAGCAGCAGCGGCCTCAGCAACGACGGCGGCCAACTGAAACTGCGCCAGCTCACGCTCACCGGCGGCAACCTGAGCAACCGGGGCGGTTCGTTGTCGATCGATGGCGCCTCCACCGTTCACGCCAACCAGATCAACAACGATGCCGGCCAGTTGACGTTCGCCAGCGCGGCGGCGATGGACACGCAAAGTCTGTCCAACCGCAGCGGCACGCTGACCCTGGCCGATAGTGCGCCGATGAACTTGAGCGTGGCCGGCACACTCGACAATACCGCGGGCCTACTGGCCACCAACGCCACGCAGTTCACGCTCAATAGCGTCACGCTGATCAACGAGCACGGCACGATCAACCATGCCGGCAGCAACGGCCTGACGCTGAGCACCGGCGATTGGCGCGGCAGCGACGGCACCGTGGTGACCGCAGGCGCGGCCACGCTCACCGCCAACGCGATCGACCATCGCGGCGCGACCCTCAGCGCCACGCAACTGTCGCTCAACGCGAGCACGCTGGATAATCGCGGCGGCGTCATCAGCAGCTCGGGTAACGCCGCCAACACACTCACCGTGAAGGACTCGCTGGACAACGGCGATCAAGGCGTCATCGCAAGCAATGGCGATCTGGTGATCACCACCGCCGCCCTGGGCAATGCCGGCGGCACCATTCAACAAGCGGGCAACGGCACGCTCGCTATCTCAGCCACCACGTTGAACGGCACGGGCGGCACGCTCGCCAGCAACGGCACGCTGGCGCTCAGCGGTCGCAACACGGACTTAAGCTACGGCACCACCTACGCCAACGCCATCAGCATCGATACCGGCTCGCTCTATACCGCCGGTGGCACATTGAAAGCCGTCGGCAAAGACGCTCTGTCGGTGCTCGCCAGCGACCGCTGGAACAATGCCGGCGGCACCGTGCTGAGCAATGGCGCATTGAATATCCAGGCCGGCGCACTGGACAACACGCGCGGCATGCTGAGCACCGCCAGCGCCAACGACAACCAGCTGCGCATCGCCGGCACCTTCACCAACACTGGCGGCACGCTGGTGAGCATGGGCGCCACCCATGTGCAGGCCGGGTCGCTGCTCAATCAAGGCGGCACCCTCCAGGTGGCCGGCGCCGTCTTGACGCTGCATGCCGATGGCCTGCTCGACAACAGCCAGCAAGGCGCGATCACCAGCGATGGCGACCTCGCCATCGGCGCCGCCACGCTCGACAACAGCAAGGGCTCGATCTCCCAAACCGGAACGAGCGCCGCCTCGCAGCAAGGCGGCAGCTTGCGCATCGACGCCGCGACGTTGCGCGGCCACGGCGGCACGCTGGCCAGCAACGGCAGCCTCACCATCAGCGGCGACGCCACCGACCTCAGCGGCGGCGTCACCCAAGCCCAGCGCATCCGCATCAACACCCTCAGCCTCAGCACCGCGGGCGGCAGCCTGCTCGCGCTGGGCAGCGATTCTTTGACCCTCAGCGCGCGCGGCGCTTTGGACAACACCGGCGGCACCATCGCCAGCAACGGCGCGCTGCAAGTGACCGCACAGTCCTTGAACAACACCGAGGGCACACTGACTGCCGCCGGCGCCAACGCCAGCAGCTTCACCATCGCGCAGCGCCTGAACAACAACCGCGGCACACTGGCGGCGATGGGCGCTACCACCGTGCAAGCGGGTGAGCTGATCAACCGGGGCGGCACGCTGCAAACCGTGGGCGCTCCGCTGACCCTCACCGCCGAGGGTCTGCTCGACAACAGCCAGCACGGCGTGATCAGCAGCGATCACGACCTCACCCTCAACGCCGCCACGCTCGACAACACGCTAGGCACCATTCAGCAGATGGGTGACGGCAGCCTGATCATCAACGCAGCCACCTTCAAAGGCCATGGCGGCACATTGATCAGCAACGGCAATCTGGCGCTGAGCGGCGACACCCTAGACCTGGGCGGCGCCACCACGCAGGCGTGGCGCATCAGCGTCGATGCCGACTCGCTGATTACCGCAAGCGGCTCGCTGCTCGCGCTCGGCGGCGACCCCCTCCGACTCTCCGTGCGTGGCGCCTTCGACAACACCGGCGGCACGGTGGCCACCAATGGCGCCCTGCAACTGACCGCGCAATCGTTGAACAACACCAGCGGCACGCTCAGCGCCGCCGGCAGCAACGCCAGCACGTTCAATATTACCCAACGATTCGACAACGCCCGCGGCATGCTCGCGGCGATGGGCGCCACCACCGTGCAGGCCGGCGAGCTGATCAATCAAGGCGGCACGCTGCAGGCAGCGGGTGCGCCATTGACGCTGCATGCAGATGGCCTGCTCGACAACAGCCAGCACGGCGTGATCGCCAGCGACGGCGACCTCAGCGTATCGGCTACCACGCTCGACAACACCCAAGGCACCATCCAGCACGCCGGCAGCGGCGCATTGACCATCGATGCCGTGGACTTGCACGGCCGTGGCGGCACCTTGGTCAGTAACGACACGATGACGGTCACCGGTGACAGCACCGACCTCAGCGGCGGCACCACCCAGGCGCAAACCATCCGCATCGACACCGGCGATCTGAGCACCGCCGGCGGCAGCCTGATCGCCCTCGGCAGCGGCCCTCTGCAACTGGCCGCGCGTCGCACCTTCGACAATAGCGCCGGCGGCGTCGCCACCAACGGCGCGCTGCAATTGTCCGCGCAGACGCTGAGCAATATCGACGGCACCCTCAGCGCCGCCGGCACGAACCACAGCACGCTCAACATTGCGCAACGCTTCGACAACACGCGCGGCACGCTGGCGGCCATGGGCGCGACCTCCGTGCAGGCGGGCGATCTGATCAACCAGCACGGCAGGCTGCAAACGGCGGGCAGTTCCGCGCTGACCCTAGCCGTCGATGGCCTGCTCGACAACAGCGCTCAAGGCATCATCGCCAGCGACGGCGATCTAACGCTGACCGCCGCCACGCTCGACAACACCGACGGCAAGATCAATCACGCCGGCCTCGGCGAAGCCACGATCCACGCCACCACCTTGAACGGTCGCGGCGGCACCATCGCCAGCAATGGCAACCTCACGCTTACCGGCGACAGCACCGACCTGAGCGGCGGCGCCACTCAGGCGCAGCGCATCCGCATCGACACCGGCACACTGAGCACCGCCGACGGCACGCTGCAGGCGCTGAGCAGCGATCCCTTGCAACTGACCGCCAGCCGCAGCTTCGACAACAGCGGCGGCAAGGTGGTCAGCAACGGCGCCCTGCAGCTCGATACGGGCGCGCTGCTCAATCGCATTGGCCAGCTGATCGGCGCAGGCCCCGCTGCATCGTCGCTGCAGGTGGGCGGCTTGTTCGACAACACCGGCGGCACGCTCTCCACGGCCGGCGCCACCATGCTGCACGCCGGCACGCTCGACAATACCGACGGCAGCTTGCAGGCGGCCAGCACCGATACGTTCAACGTCACTGTGGATGGCCAGCTCACCAACGATCGCGGCAGCGTGCAAGGCAATGGCGCCGTGGCGATCACCGCCGCCGATCTGAGCAATCGCAGCGGCACTTTCCAGGCCCAGCAGGCCATCGCCGCCCATGTCGGCAACACCCTGGACAACACTGCAGGCGCGATCATCACCAGCGGCGATCTCAACTTGCAGGCACAAAACCTGCTCAACCGCGACACGGTGATGAGCAATGCCTCCGCATCGGTGACCGGTCTCTACGGCCAAGGCGTCACGCTCGCGGTCACTACGCTGGACAATACCCGTGGCCAAGTGCAGGCACGCGACGCCCTGTCCGTGACCGGCGGCACACTGATCAATGCGGGTGGCATGCTCGACGGCACCGGCACGGTGCAAGTCACCGGCAGCACGCTGGACAACATCGGTGGCCAGCTGGTGCAACGCGGCGACAGCGGCGCGCTCGCGCTCGATCTGAGTCAGACGCTGAGCAACACGGCAGGCGGCCTGATCGGCGCCGAAGGCAGCGCCACCATCCATGCGGGCAACGTCGACAACGGCGACGGCACCACCTTTGCGCGGCATGACTTGACCCTCAGCTCCGAGGGCGATGTGTTCAACCGCGACGGCGGCGTGTTGCAGACCAACGGCGCCCTAGCCCTTCGTGCGCAAGGCGTGCTCGACAACAGCGGCGGCAGCATCGACGCCACCCAGGCCGCGTCGATCGCTGCCAACGCGATCAACAACGTCAGCGGCCAAATCCTAGCCGGCAACAGCGCTGCGCCGAACGCAGCCTTGCAGATCAACGCCGCCACCAACATCGACAACCGCAGCGGCACCCTTGGCAATCGCGGCGGCGATCTGCTGATCACCACCACCGCCCTCAACAACGGCGCCGACGGCACCCTGGTAGCCCAACGCAACCTCAACCTCGATGCGCTCAGCACGCTCAGCAATGCGGGCGGCACGGTGTATGCCGCGGCTGATCTGAGTTTTCGGAACGGCGCTGCGGTGCTGGATAACAGTGGTGGCAAATTCGGCGCGGGCGGCACGGCGGCGTTGGCATTCGCCTCACTCACCAACACCGACGGCCGCGTGCAAGCCGACACACTGTGGCTGAGCACGCCGGTACTCAATAACGAGCGCGGCGATATCGGCGCCAACAGCCTGCATGCCACGCTGATCGCGCTGAATGGCATCGGCACGCTGCATGGCACCGATCTGTTGGACGCCCACTTTTTAGGCGATTACACCCTTCTCGCCGGCCAGCAATTGCAAAGCGATGGCACGCTGTCACTCGCCGCCGACGGCACGCTGACCAATCAGGGCTCGCTGCAAACGCAGGGGATCCTCAACGTCAGTGCCGCTAACCTGATTAACCAGGGCACCATCAACGCCAGCAACGGCATTGGCACGGCCGAGGCCCGCCTCACTGCCGCCGGACTGATCGACAACCAGACCGGGGCGTCCATTGAGGGCGACACGCTTAACCTCACTGCCGCCAACATCACCAATACCAGCAATCAAGGCATCGTCGGTGATGCGTTGCGAATCAACGCCGACACCCTGACCAACGGCCGCGACCTGGGTACGACTGATGCCGCCATCGCCTATGGCGAAGGCTTCATCGGCGCCTCGCGGTACCTCGATCTGCGTATCGGTCAACACTTGGCCAACCTCGATGGCGAGATCTACAGCGGCGGCGATTTGAGCATCGCCGGCCGCAGCGACGGCACACGCCTTGCCACATTGGATAATGTCTCTGGCCGGATTCAGGCCGAGGGCGACGCCAGCATTGCGGCCGACCTCATCAGCAACCGTCGCCGCTTTATCGAGACGGAGCAATACACGCTGAGCGCCAATGAGCAATTTGCGCTCAGTTCGGATCGCGCCTACGACAACGCACTGAGCGCGGCCGAACAACAGCGCATGACGCAGTTGTTCGCCACGGAAAACCGCACCACGGCGCAGATCAGCGAGCTATTGGGTTACCTCTACCGCACCGGCTGGTCGCGCGTGGAGCACGTCTCCGATGCGGACCTGGCTACCCTCAACGCCACCTATAACCAGATCGCCATCCAAAAGTACGGCCAACGCGGCGGCTATCTGGTGGTGGGTGCCGGCGGCAATCCCGGCGTCGAGCTCAAGCAAACCGACTCCTACCTTACCGGCACGCGCATCACGCGCGAGAGTGCCCAAAGCCAAATCCTCAGCGGGGGCGATCTGTCTATCGATCTGGGCACGCACCTCAGCAATGTGGCGTCCACCATCGCCTCCACGGGCGATCTGAGCATCAGCGGCATGGCCTATGACGGCACACCCGATGCTCGCATCGACAACATCGCCGTCGCCGGCCAGTACACCGTGCGGCGCGATACCGACGCGATCATCATCAATCCCGTCCCGGCCAAGTATCTAAGCAGCAATGGCTGGAAAGACACGCCGGTCGTCTTCCCTGCCCACTTGAGCACCGATACGGTGACCCAAACCGGCCCCATGCTGGCTGGCGCCACTATCAGCGGTCGCAACGTATCCATCAGCGGCCATGA
Source organism: Dyella kyungheensis (assembly GCF_049913195.1). Lineage (GTDB taxonomy): Bacteria > Pseudomonadota > Gammaproteobacteria > Xanthomonadales > Rhodanobacteraceae > Dyella > Dyella kyungheensis. Next base: position 2,543,230 of record NZ_CP183983.1, read on the forward strand.
CATCACCAATACCGCCGTCGCCGCCGCCGGCGGCCTCATCAAACTGGACCCGGGCGCCCTCAGCGGACCCAGCACGCACGACACCGGCAGCGCGCGCAGTGTCGATGCCAACCGCACCGACGCCACGACCGGCGCGCAAGCTGATGCGGTCAAAGCGGCCGACGCGAGCGCGCAAGCACAGGGGCGCACGATTGATGGCGCTCACGGTGCCAACGCCGCGCAAGGCCAGTCGGCGAGCAACGGCAACGCCGTCGGTCCCGTCCAGGGTCAGGTGGTGCACGGCGGCGGCAAGGCCGACGCGGCCAACGCACAAACCATCGGCAGCGCCAGCGCTCCCCTGCCCGGCTACGTTCCGCCGTCCAGCGGCAAATACAGCCAAAATGGCGACCCCAGCGCGCCGTTCCTGGTGAACACAGCACCGCGCTTCGCCAAAGGCCCGGTGACCAGCTCCGACTATCTGCTGCGCGCACTCGGCGATGACCCCGGCAATATTCATAAGCGCCTGGGTGATGGCTACTACGAACAAAATCTGGTGCTCGATCAGCTGCTGCAGCTGACGGGCCGCCGCACCATCAATGGCAGCGACGGCTTGTCACAGTACATCGCGCTGATGGATAGCGCCGCCAACGAGGCCGCGCGCTTAGGTTTGCAATTGGGCGCCCCACTCACCACCGAACAAATTGGCGCGCTCTCCTCGGACATCGTGTGGCTGGTCGATCAAGTGGTCAACGGCGAGCACGTGCTGGTGCCGGTGGTGTATCTCTCCAAGAACACCGCCGACCAGCTGCGCTCCGACGGCGCGCTGATCGCCGGTGACAACGTGGACGTGAAGGCCAGTGGCACCCTGCGCAACGACGGCACCATCAGCGGCACGCAGAGCACCCGTCTCAGCGCCGACACGCTAATCAATCGCGGCACCATCAACGGCGGCCAGCAGTTGGCCATCGCCACGCGCGGCGACACGATCAACGCAGGCACGCTAAGCGGCAACGCCATCGGCATCGCCGCCGGCGGCAGTGTGATCAATGCGCCCGTGCTCAATGGTATGGCGGCCCATGGCGGCACCGTCGTCGCCGGCACCGGCGGCGTGCAAATCGTGGCTGCCCAAGACGTCGTCAACCAAGGCAAGATCATCAGTGCCGGCGATGGCCTCATCGTCGCCGGCCGCGACTACGTGCAAAACGCCGCCGTGGCCGGCAACACCTCTCACGCCGCCCCCGGCAGCCTCACCAGCGCCGGCAACGCCGTCGTCATCGCCGGCCGCGACGCAGTCTTCGATCAAAGCACCATCAGTGCCGGCAAAGTGGCCTATGTGGAAGCCGGTCGCGACGCCCACTTCACCGCCGCCACCGTGAGCGGCGGCACCGGCATCGCCGTCAAAGCGGGTCAAGACATCATCAGCGACACCGTCACCGATCATGTGGCATCGACCAGCTACACCAAGCAAGGCAAGAACTGGTCGAGCACTGAGGTGACGGAAGACACCGTGCGCGGCAGCAGCTTCACTAGCGGCGGCGATGTGTCCATGCAGGCCGGACGTGATGTCAGTTTGACTGCAGCGAACGTCAAAGCCGATGGCGCCATTGGCTTGGCCGCTGCGGGTGACATCACCCTCGCCACCGCGCAAAGCAGCCGCACCGAAACCACCGACAGCTACACCAAGAAAGGCAAAGTCAAAACCACCACGCATAGCGAAACCACCGACGCCGTCGATGTGGGCACCACGCTGCAAGCTGGCAGCGGGGTCGCCATGGTCGCCGGCCGCGACATCAACGCCAAGGCCGCGCAAATCGACGGCGGCGACGGCGCCGTGCACATGGGCGCTGGCCGCGATATCAACCTGACCGTGGGTGAAGCCAGCCACACGGAGGTCTACGACAGCACCTCCAAGAAGTCCGGCTTCTGGAGCAAGGCCAAGTCCAGCACTCACACCGAAAGCACGGACACTGCCGTGCTAGGCACCACCATCAATGGTCAAGGCGTGGTCATGCTGGCTGGCCAGGATGTGCACGCCACCTCCGCCCAGATCAGCGCCAACGACGGCGCTGCCGTAGTCGTTGCCGGTCGCGACATGATCTTGGACACCGCCAGCGACACGCACACCTACGACAGCACCACCACGTCCAAGGGTGCCAAGATCAACAGCGCCGATCGCGGCGCGGTACTGGCCGGCGTGCCCTCGCAGCTGCTCACCCGCAAGAAGACCACTACGACCACCGTGCATGAGGCGTCCACCGATGCGGTGAGCACCACGCTCACCGGCGACCGTGTCTCGTTGGTGGCCGGCCGTGACATGACCTTGGACGCCGCACAGATCGGCGCGACACACGACGTGACCATCGCTGCCGGCAACAACCTCACCGTCGGCGTGGCCACCAACACCTACGAAGCCAGCCAGTCGCAGACCAAGAAAAAGACCGGTCTGCAAGAAAGCGGCGGCAGCGTGATGTATGGCAAAACCAAGACCGCGCAAACCAACAGCATCAGCCAGAGCACGCCCGAAGGCAGCCTCATCGGCAGCACGGACGGCAGCGTCACCCTGGTGGCCGGCAACGCCTTGCACCTCACCGATGCTACCGTGCTCAGCAACACCGGCACCACGCTGGCCGGCAAGAATGTCACCATCGATGCCGCCGTGGGCAGCACCGACATCACGCAAACCCAAAAGCAAAGCAGCCTGGGCATCAAGGCGGGCCTCTCCGGCGGCGTCGCCAGCGCCGCCATGGGGACTTACCAGAGCGCCAAGCGCGGCAACGAGGTCAAGGATGATCGCCTGAAGGCGCTTTATGCCGCGCAAGCCGGCTACGGCGCCTACGACACCTACGAAGGCGCCAAGAACATAGCGAACGGCACCGATAGCACCGGCGGCGCCTCGTTGCGTATCGGCATCGGTGCCAGCAGTGCCAGCAGCAACACCACCTCGCACGATGACACCGCGTACGGCAGCGCCATTCGTAGCAACGGCAACGTGATCATCGCCGCCACCGACGGTGACCTCAACGTTATCGGCAGCCAGATCAGCGGTGACAATGTGGCACTGGCCGCCTCCAACGCCATCCACCTCACGAGCCAGGACGAAGACCACACGCTCAACAGCCGCAACAAGAACGGCAGCGGCGAAGTGGGCTTCAGCATCGGCAGTCAAACCGGCTGGTACGTGAGCGCCAGCGCCGGCAAGGGCGACGCCCACGGTAACGGCACCACGCACGCGACAACGAACGTCGATGCAGCCAATACGCTCAGCCTGAGCAGCGGTGGCGACACCACCCTCGAAGGCGCTCAAGCCACCGGCAAAACCGTACTGGCCGATATCGGTGGCAGCCTCGCCATCACCAGCCAACAAGACACCAACGATTTTGCCAACACGCAAACCCAGGCCGGCGGCACCTTCGTCTATGGCTACGGCGGCAGCGCCAACTTCAGCCAGGGCAAAACCAACAGCCAGTACAAGAGCGTCACCACCGTCAGCGGCATCGGGGCTGGCGAGGGTGGCTACAACATCCATGTGGGAGGCAACACCGCGCTCAACGGCGGTGTGATCGCCAGCACGGCCGATGCGTCCAAGAACCGGCTTGATACTGGCTCGCTCACGTACAGTGACATCGCGAATCAGGCGAAATACAGCGCCAGCAATATCGGCATCGGTGGCGGCAACAACAAGGCGAGCGGGCCCATCGGCATCGCGCCGACCGTTGGCATTCCCCAAGGCGATAGCAGCCATAGCACCACCAAGGCCGGTATTGCCAACGGCACCATCACCGTGCGCGATGGCAATGCCGATCTTGCGGCGCTGGATCGCAACCCGGATCTCGCCGCACCCGGCCTCAAGCCCATCTTCGATCAGCAGAAGGTGCAAGAGCGGCAGGAAATGGGGCAAGTGGCAAGTTATGTCGGCATGCGTACCGCCGGCACCATCGCCGACAAGATGTACACGGACGCCGCCAGTGACTTGGTCGCGGCGCGCAAACGAGGTGACACGGCCGCTGAGGCCGATGCGCAAGCGCGCATGGCCACCTGGGATGCGGGCGGCACGAACAAGACCATTCTGCATGGCGTGGTGGGTGCCGCGACAGCGGCACTGGGTAATGGGGATGTCTTGGGTGGCGCAGCGGGAGCGGCTGGGAGCGAAAGAGCCAGTGGCGCCATGCACGACTACCTTATTGCTCACGGCTATGAAGAAGGCTCCGCTAGCTACAACAGCATGATGCAGTTGGGCAGCGCGGCCATCGGCGGCGTAGCGGGCGGCGCCGGGGCCAGCACCGCTCTGGCCGGCGACAGTTTTAACCGACAGCTGCACCCCAATGAAATCAAGTTAATTACCGGCGGATTGGCCGCCCAATACGCAGAGGAACATCCGGGCGTTAGCGTGCGCGATGCAGAGACACTGTTGATGGCGCAGGCGTTGCGTCAAGTGGATGACGGCTGGACAGAAAATCTCGGTGCCACAAGTAGCGACGGCCTCAAGAAGATGGGCGATAGGTATGTCCAAGATCACGCCGATGTTCAGCAATGGCTGGCCGACAATACGCCCGCGTGGGCGCAACAGGCCGGCTACTTCACCGCCACGGCCGCCGAACGTGCGGACCCGACCATCAATGGGCAGTACTACGATGGCGAATTCCATAAGCAATGGAACGGCTTCTTAAGTGATCTGGCATCCGGCATCACTGGCGCGGATCACAATACTGCGCAGGATGGCAGCCAAGTCAACTTCGATGGCTATCAGGATATGGCCAACAGCCTGCGCCGCGAAGGCCGGCGGATGGTGTTGGAACAGGAAGTACGAAGTGGACAGACGCTGACCGACGCCGAGCTTTACGAATATCAGCGTCTGAATATGCTCTACCCGATGTTGGAGGCCGGCGCGTTGGGGCCCTTTGGGCAACTTGCCGTGGCTATCCATGACAACGACCCGACATCGGCGGCAATGGCGATTGCGGGGGCGATTCCGGGTCAAGGAGCAATAACGGGGGCGGCCCAGGGAGGTAAGCTAATTGGTTCAGTTGAAGGCCTCACAGCGGCAGAGCAAGGATTCATCGGTGAGATGGTGGCAGGCGGCCGCACAGTTGAAGTTATTCCGCCAAGCACTGGACGCACAGCAGATTTTCTCATCAACGGTCAGCCGTACGAATTGAAGACGATGACGGATGTAGCAAATCAGACATCAGATGGTCTATCGAAGGCGATTTCCAGCACGGCCATGGACGCACGAGGTCAGTCCGGCAACATCATTATTGATGCGCGAAATCAACCGGGTATGACTGGCGACATCGCCCAGCGTGGCGTAGAACGTGCCTATGGGAGAGACAATCAGTCTGGTAAGAAAATTCAAAGCATTACAGTAATAACGTCCGAAGGATCGATTTACGTACCGAGGGTGAAACCATGATTTCTGAATTTTGCGGCAAGCCAACTGAGGAAGAGCTGAGAAATCGTATTTTACGCCAGCTTGAATGGCGTCATGGGGAGAATGAGGCCGCTCTCTTATGGCGTGGCTACTTGGCCGCCTTATTTGAATGGAGCGCGATTGATCTCCCTGCCTATGAAAGACTATCCATGCTACTTCCCGATGTAGGATCAAGTGAACTTTTTGAATTGTTTGGGGACGAAAAAAATACGCCTGAGCAAGAGCAAGAGATCGAAAAATATAGGCGGCGATAGCCGCTTTGACCGGCGGCCAGTCGAGGCTTCACAAGAGGTCGTGAATTGGGCCGTAACCCCTTTAATTGAGGCGCCAAAAAAGGGGGCCGGAGGTAGTTAAAGGACCACTCGCAAGAACGGTACCAGGTTCACTTTCGCGGGCCGCGAAGCCACGTTGCCGGCCCGAAAAGGGGCTCCCGAAAAGGGGCCGGAGGTAGTTAAAGGACCACCAAGAAGCGAGCCTTTTTCAGGCAACTAAAGATTCAAAGCTCCGATTTAACCCCGCAACCCAATCGGCAAGGATGTGCAGACCCTCATCAAAGAACATTCAGCATGCCACGCGGACTGCGCCTGGAATTGCCCTCGTGCCCCTTCACATCATCCAGCGCGGCGTGAATCTTGGCGCCGTTTTCGTCGATGATGACGACCGTCAGCACTATCTAATGCTACTTGCGGAAAGCGCGCGTGATCATGAAATCGCCGTCCATGCGTATGTCCTCATGGGGAATCATGTTCATCTCCTGGCCAGCGCCAAACGAGCAGGAGAGCTGTCAGAAGCGATGTGGCAGCTGGGGCAAAACTATGTGCCCTTCTTCAACCGAAGGCATCGCCGCACCGGCACACTCTGGGAAGGCCGTTTCAAGTCTTGCCTGGTGAATACCGACCAATATCTTCTGACGGTTTATCGTTACATTGAACTCAACCCGGTACGCGCGGCCATAGTTCAATCACCCGAGCACCACCGATGGTCTAGCGTTCATGCGAATCTAGAGCTGCGCGTCGATCAGCTCGTCACTCCCCATGAAACATTCCTCTCCATGGCTCCAGATCCGCAGGAGCGCGCTCGCACATATCGCTCATGGCTACGCGCTGGCGTAAGCGACGAGGAAATCGCTGCCATTCGATTACACCTGAAGCAAGGCCGTGCGTGGGGCGATCAACGATTTCAGTCAATGGTTGAAAAGACGCTCGGCCAGGTTGCCTACACGAGGCCATCTGGTCGTCCGTCACGTGCGAGAGTCGTCGGAGACTAACGTCAACGGGCTCGAATTAACGACCCCCGGCCCCTTTTCCAGCCGCTTTTCTAGGACGTGCCCATCAAATCCTCGCAACTCTAAAGCCGTGCAACTAAGCTCCAGCGTCCGTTGAGAGCGGGTGTTTGGTTGTGCTGATAGCTTGGCGAGCTAGCGAAAAGGGGCCGGAGGTAGTTAAAGGACCGCCAAGAAGCGAGCCTTTTTCAGGCAACCAAAGATTCGAAGCTCCGATTTAGCCCCACAACCCAATCGGCAAGTATGCGCAGACCCTCATCAAAGAACATTCATCATGCCACGCGGACTGCCCCTGGAATTGCTCCTCGTGCCCCTTCACATCACCCAGCGCGGCGTGAATCGTGGCGTCGTTTTTGTCGATGATGACGACCGTCACTCATGGCTACGCGCTGGCGTAAGAGACGAGGAAATCGCAGCCATTCGATTGCACCTGAAGCAAGGCCGTGCATGGGGCGATGAACGATTTCAGTCAATGGTTGAAAAGACGCTCGGCCACGTTGCCCACACTAGACCATCTGGTCGTCCGCCACGTGCGCGAGTCGCCGGAGACTAACGTCAATGGGCTCGAATTAACGACCTTCGGCCCCTTTTTGGTGAATAAGGAAGCGGTAGTCATGTCACTTACTTCCCAGCACGCACTAAGCGTTGAAAAAGGTCTTACGCATGTCGGTTCTCATTTGGAGAGTCACCAGGATAACGAGGCCCTCTGTTTGGCACACATCAAAAACAACACCGGTGATCCTGAAGCTTGCAAAGGAGGCCTGAGAAGGCTGGCCATGACGTCAGCCTTAGTTGCTTGGTTTTCCGACCACAACTTGGCTCAATGCAAGAAGCAGGCGTATGTCGCTGGAAAACTTGATCGTATTCTTTATCAAAAGGCACCCAATCGTGGAATCTGGGGCGCGCTCGCAGAACGAAATGCCATGCTCTGGCCCTTGCTATCCGATCATTCTCAGCTCGTTGAATGGTTTGCCAACTTCGACGCGATTGATGTCAAGCGAGCCAGCAAAGGCGGCACGTTCGAGTTCGAAACTTACCAATCCAAACTGGCGCTGCGTGGTGAGTGGGACAAGCTTGGTGAACGCAGCGAGCGTTTTCTGGCTGACGCACCTAAGCGCATGGAGCGCTTTGCGCCAGACAATCGCTTTTATCTTGCTCTGGCAAGAGGTGACATCGATTCAATGGAATCTGCGCTCGCCGAATTAGTGACCCCCAAAGCCGTCGCGTGGCGCAATGAGCACGAGGGCTATACCGGTTGGTTCATCGTTGTCGAGGCAGTGATCTACGCCAAGATCGCGTGGCGGCACGGCTATCAATTGAACGTCGATACCCCGTGGATACCTTCGGCATGGCTACCCGTCTCATCACTGCCGCACTACGACGAACCCTATGCCTTCATGCAGGCCTTCGATATCAATATGCCAATTGCATAGATGATCAATAGATGAGCTAGAAAAGTTCTGCTTCCAACACTACAAGTGCGGTGACGCATTTTGTCCACCGTGGTGAAGACTGATATAGCCTAAGCGGTAGTACCACATGCCACAGATCACGTCCGAAGCAATGGGGGCGATTAAGAAGTACCGAAAAGGGCCGGAGGAAGTTAAAGGACCGCCAAGAAGCGAGCCTTTTTCAGGCAACCAAAGATTCGAAGCTCCGATTTAGCCCCACAACCCAATCGGCAAGGATGCGCAGACCCTCATCAAAGAACATTCAGTATGCCACGCGGACTGCGCCTGGAATTGCCCCTCGTGCCCCTTCACATCACGCAGCGCGGCGTGAATCGTGGCGCCGTTCTTTGTCGATGATGACGACCGTCACTCATGGCTACGGCTGGCGTAGGCGATGAGGAAATCGCAGCCATTCGATTGTACCTGAAGCAACGCCGCGCATAGGGCGATCAACGATTTCAGGCAATGGTTGAAAGGACGCTCGGCCAGGTTGCCCACACTAGACCATCTGGTCGTCCGTCACGTGCGCGAGTCGCCGGAGACTAACACCAATGGGCTCGAATTAACGACCTCCGACCGCTTCTCCCGCAGGCCCTTTTCCCGCAGCCTTTGTGGTTGACAGCGGGCTTCAGGACGCTCGCGGCCTAGCTAGAGGTATTTTCCGTCATCTATCCGCGCCCAAAGCCGATAGCGATTTACATACCGGTCGGACACGATCCATCGCTCCTTTGCGGCAGCCATCGCACCCCGCTTTCCGGGGCAGGCTGCCCTGCTGCCGCAAAGAAGCCGGGGCGCAGCTCTCTTGAGCGCGTTAGTCGCCCGAGACCCTTCCCTCCTGCCCCGCTCCGTCGCCCCATGGATAGGTTGTACACGGATGTTAGAAATCGCCGTCTTGATCCCCTGCCATAACGAAGAAGTGGCCATACCGGCAGTGATTCGCGGCTTTCGATCGGCGTTGCCGAACGCGCGCATCTACGTTTACGACAACAACTCCACCGATCGCACGCGCGAGGCAGCCCTTGCCGCTGGTGCCGTCGTGCGACGGGAAGATCTCCAGGGCAAAGGACAGGTCGTGCGGCGCATGTTTGCCGATATCGACGCTGACATATACGTGCTGGTCGATGGCGACGCCACCTACGACCCTTGCGATGCACCAGCCATGGTTCGCCGGCTACGCGACGAGCAACTCGACATGGTCGTGGGGATGCGCGTCAGCGATGAGTTGGCGGCTTATCGGCGTGGTCATCGGTTTGGCAATGGTTTGTTGACTGCGCTGACGGGTTACATCTTCGGGCGCACTTTTACCGACATACTTTCCGGCTATCGCGTCTTTTCGCGGCGCTTCGTGAAGTCCTATCCCGCGCATGCGACCGGCTTTGAGGTGGAGACCGAGTTGACGGTCTACGCGCTCGAACAGCGCATGCCTGTGGTCGAGGTGCCCACACGTTACGTTTCACGCATGCAGGGGTCGGAAAGCAAGCTGAGCACGTGGCGCGATGGTTGGCGCATCTTGCTGACCATCATCAAGCTCACCAAGAACGGTAAGCCGTTGGCGTTCTTTTCAGCGATTTCGGCGATGTGCCTGGCGCTGTCCGTGGCACTGGCCATGCCGCTGTTTGCCACATACTTCGAAACCGGGCTTGTGCCGCGTTTTCCCACCGCGATCCTTTGCGCCGCCCTGGTCTTGCTGGCGGGTAGCCTGTTTGTCTGCGGATTGATCCTGGACACGGTCACGCTAGGCCGCCGCGAGCAGAGGCGCTTGGCGTACTTGTCCTATCCGCCGTTGAGCGACGACAAGGCGGTGCATTGATATGTCGGCCACGTCGAACAGGTGGCGTCAATGGCTATTGCTGGCCGCATGCCTCGCCTTTTCCGCTGCTCTTTCCATTGCCCTTGGTCAAGACATTTTCTGGGATACCAAGAACTATCACCTGTACAACGCGTGGGCGTTTCTTCACGACCGATACGCGCTGGACCTTGCTCCAGCGAGCATGCAGAGCTTCTTCAATCCGCTGCTCGACGTGCCGTACTTCTGGCTTGCAACCGGACCGCTGCAGGCGTGGCCGCGCACGTTGGCAGGCCTGCAGGGACTTTGGTACGGGCTGCTAATCTTTTTGGTGTTTCGAATAGCCATGCGGCTGGCGAAGTTGCAGCGGCGCCCGTTTGGCTCGGCGGACGCATGCGCTGCACTGATCGGCGCCACGGGCACCATGGCAGTCTCGCAAATTGGAAGCACAACCAACGAAATTGCGCTGGCGCTCTTGTGCTTGCTCAGCCTGTACAAGCTGATGCCGTTACTCGCACAGGGCGGTGATCTCTTTCCTGCCAGGCGTGCACTGATCGCCGGCCTTCTTTGCGGCGTGGCTGCAGGACTCAAGCCGACAGCTATTGTTTATCCGCCAGCCTTGGCCATCGCTCTGCTGCTGACACTAGGAGTGCAAACCCGATTTGCGTGGCAGATGACGTGTGCCTTTGCCGTGGGCGTGACTGTGGCTTTCCTGGCTAGCTATGGCCCCTGGGCCTGGCATCTCTATCAAGCCACCGGAAACCCGACCTTTCCGATGTTCAATCAACTGTTCCACTCCTCGCTGACTGCAGCGACGAACGGAACAGACGGTCAATTTCGACCGCGCTCCGTCGGCCAATGGCTGTTCTACCCGTTTTACTGGCTTACCAAGCAGCGAGGCGTGGTGACTGAAACCGCTTTTGCAGATCCTCGCTACGCACTGGCCATGCTGGCGGTACTGGCACTTGTTTTCGCGCGCGTGTTCAAGCGTCCGCGAGGACCTCGCCAGGCGGATCGCGGGGTACGTTTCCTGGCCATCTTCGCCAGCCTCAGCTTTGTGCTGTGGATGTCCTTGTTCTCGATTCTTCGCTACGCCGTTCCGATTGAGGCGCTCACCGGGCTTCTGATGCTGGCAGCGATACGCGCGATTGCGCCTCTGCGCGCATGGCCGCTACTACTCTCGGCGACGAGCTTGCAGTTGCTGACGGGAGTTCTGGCCACCACCACTTATCCGAACTGGTGGCGCGGCGCCTATGCCAAGCAGGTATTCGACGTGGACACCGGCACGATTGAGCCCGACAGTCTGGTGATTTTCGTCGGCAGCCCCAATGCCTATCTGGCGCCCATGTTTCCACACGCAGAAACCGTCGGCTTCGTCGGGCTGAGCTGGTTTGTTCAAGCCTCACGCGGTTATGGCTTATGGGATCAAATACAGCAACGGCTGCGAGACCATGCGGGGCCGCGCTATGTGGTGTTCCGTAGCGACTCGTCCCAGGCCGAGTTCAAGCTCTTGAATGAAATGCTGCCGCTCAATCACCTGACCGAGTGCAGGGACATCGTATCCAGCCTCGAAGTGGGCAAGACAAAGAACAAGAAGTACACGGACGGCCCGCGCCTCTGTCGACTAACGTGGTTGCCGCCGAGCACTGGCCTCACTCTGGAATCACCCGAGTCCTGAGCGCTACAGCATTGACTCAGAGGAAGAGTCATCCCCCTTCCCCACGTCATTCGCCGCTCTAACACTCACGCCATACCGCCCCGGCGAAACCCCAACAATCCGCTTGAACGCATGGCTGAACGCGCTCTCCGACGCATAACCCAGCGTCTGCGCCAGGGTGACCAATGGTGTGCCGCCTCGGCGCAAGGCTTGCTCCGCCAGCCGCATGCGCCAACGCGCCAGGTACGACAGCGGCGCCTCGCCAGCCACCGTCTTGAAGTGCAAGGCGAAGCTGGTGCGGGACATGGCACAGGCTTTGGCCAGTTGATCGAGTCGCCATGCGCGGCCGGGTTCGGCGTGGATCAGTCGAAGCGCCGGCGCGAGTCGCGCGTCGGTCGCTGCGCGCAGCCAGCCGGCGCGCAAGGTGCCACCTGTCGCCAGATGAGCGCGCAATACCTGGATGAAAAGCAGATGTCCCAGTTGCACGGTAGCCAGCCCTGATCCCGGCAGGTCTTCGCGTTCGCGCATCAGCTGATCGAGAATCCAGCGCAGCGCTTGCGCTTCGGGTGCCGCGCCTTGCACGTGGATCAGCGGTGGCAGCACATCTGCCAGCAGCGTGCCGTAGTCGGGATGCAGGCGTACGTGGCCGCCGATCTGCAATACCTCGGCATCGTCGCGCGTGGCCGCGCCTACGCTGACGATGGGGTCGATACGTCCGGCGAAGATGGCGTGCGCATCCAGCGGCATGGCGGCGAGGTTGCTGGCCAGCACGAAACTGCGTTGCGCGGTCAGCAGAACGACGTCGCCGGATGCCATGCGGATCGGTTCAACATCGCCGTCAATCTGCAGCCAGCAGTCGCCACGCACGGCGGCGAAGAATTTGATCTTGTCCGGCGCGGGAAAGCGGATGGCCCAGTCGCCGGACGCGGCGAAACCACCGGACATCAGCGACTGCACGTCGGCCAGCTTGAGTACGTCGGAGAGCGGATCGTTGAGCATGCTTGAACGATTGAGCATGAATGAGGGATTTTCAAGTATTCATCGTACGCCTTCCTGCGCTTAGTCTGACGGTCACGTTTCGAGGAAACGCCTTATGACTTCCCTGCAAAACCCCATGGGTTCCGGTTTTGGCGCGGCAACGACGGCAGACGAGGTGCTCGCGGGCATCGATCTTTCGGGCAAGACGGCCATCGTCACCGGCGGGTATTCGGGCATTGGCATCGAGATGGTGCGGGCGCTGCGTGCAGCGGGTGCGCGGGTGATCGTGCCGGCCCGCGATGCGCGCAAAGCACAGGCCGCGCTGGCCGGCATGGATGTCGAGCTGGCCGCGATGGACCTGGCGTCGCCCTCTTCCATTGATGCCTTTGCCAGCGCTTTCGTAGCGTCAGGCGAGCCTTTGCATATGCTCATCAACAGCGCCGGCATCATGGCTTGCCCGTTGACGCGCGATGAGCGCGGCTACGAATTGCAATTTGCCACCAATCACCTGGGCCACTACCAGCTAACCACACGTCTTTGGCCTGCCCTCCTCCGTGCAGGCGGCGCGCGGGTCGTCGCGCTTTCGTCATTGGGGCATCGTTACTCAGCCATGGATTTCGACGACCCGAATTTCGAACATCGCGAGTACGACCGCTGGATCGCTTACGGCCAGTCCAAGACCGCCGATGCGTTGTTCGCCGTGGGGCTGGATAAGCGCGGCAAACAGCGCGGCGTGCAGGCCTTCTCCGTGCATCCTGGCCGGATCGTGACGGAGCTCGCACGACATATGAGCGCAGAAGAACTGCAGAAGATCGGCGCACTCGACGAACAGGGCCAACCGGTGGTCGATCTGGCCCTCGGCTTGAAGAGTCCCGCGCAAGGCGCGGCAACCAGCGTGTGGGCAGCCACGAGTCCGGCGCTTGATCGATTCGGCGGCGTGTATTGCGAAGACTGCGATATCGCCGCGCTGGCGCCGGAAGAAGATGTCACCGCGCCGGGCAGTGCAAGCATCGCGGGCGGCATTCGTCCCTGGGCTATCGACCCCGAGGCCGCTGAGCGGCTGTGGGCGCTCAGCGAGCGCTTGCTGGGCGTGGGCATCTAGCGCTTGCTCGGATCGCCTGTGCATCGCTACCAAAGATGGATGTTTTTCTGTGGCGGCTTGTGACTAACTGCTGGCCTGTGTGCCGCTGCATCACGCGGCGGCAACGTCCAGTGATGGGAGCGCGCACATGCCTCATACGAAGATGCTTCTTTCGGCCATGGCGGTTGCTGCGGCCTGGGCGATTCCCATATTGGCTATTGCCGGCGGCCTGCCGGTGAAAAGCTTCGGCGCCGTGCTGCCGGAAGACGTTCAATGGGCGCCGTTTCCGGCCTTCCCTGCTGAAGCACGCCTGGCCGTGCTGGTGGGCGATCCCAAGAAGGCAGGCCCCTATGTCGTGCGCGTCAAAGTGCCCGCCGGCGTCAAGCTGATGCCGCATACGCATCCGGAAGACCGCATCTACACGGTGATTTCGGGTGTGTTCTACATCGGGCTGGGCAAGACTTTCGACGAATCCAAACTGGTCGCCTACGGCCCCGGCAGCGTGATCGTGTTGCCCGGCAATACGCCGCACTTTCACTGGGCCAAGTCCGGCGAATACGTGACCCAGGTTTCAGGTTACGGCCCGCTCGGTATCGAATATGTCGATGCCAAGGATGATCCACGCAGTCACTAGCGCGGCGTTGCTCAGCCAAATGTGAACACGAACGCCTCGGCGCCCGGGTCGAGAAATTCGATATCGAACACGCGATCGGAGACCGGCATCGGCTGGCGTATCAGCTGATACATGCGTGGTTCGGACAACGTGCCGATGCCCTGCTCGTCCACGTCGAGGCCATGGGCGGCGGCCGGCGGCTTTCCATCGAGCGTGACGCGAAATCGCACGGATGCCCCTGCTGTCGCCGGCGCCATCACCAGATGAAGATCGCGCGCGTGGAAGCGATACGCGATGTGTCCGCCCGCTTCATGCAGCACCGCGGACTGCTTTCCCACGCTCCAGTCGCCGACCAGCGCCCAATGGTTGAGCGTCAATCGGTCGGGCGCCGCGAAATGGCTTCGCCCGCTGAACAGGCCGGCACCGGTGGATGCGAAATTGGCCCGCCGCTCCGAACCGATATAGGTCTCGGGCGATTGCATGTCCTGCCAGTCGGGAGCCGCCTCCACGCCGCGCGCATCGACGGCAACGAGATCCCGGCTGACGTTCGTCGCCCCTGCTTCGGCGAGCAACTGCTGGATGACCCGCTCCGACGTGTCGTACTCGCCTTCGCCGAACACATGGTGGCGGATCTGGCCCTTCGCATCGATGAAGTACAGCGCCGGCCAGTACTCGTTGTTGAAGGCAAGCCAGACCGCATGGCGGCTATCGACTGCCGTGGCCACGGGCTCGCCGAATCTCAGTGCCTCGACGGCCCTGGTCACGTTGTCGATATTCCGCTCGAAGGCAAACTCGGGCGCATGCACACCGATCACCACCAGGCCCTGGCTGCTGTATTTCCTGGCCCATGCATGGATATAGGGAAGCTGGCGTATCGAGTTGATGCACGAGTACGTCCAGAAGTCGACCAGCACCACCTTTCCGCGCAGGCCCTGCGGCGTGAGCGGTGGCGAATGGAGCCAGGCGACGGCACCGTCGAGCGAGGGAAACTTGCCCTCCCGCGGCAACTCGATCGCACCGACCGTCGGCGAGGAAGCCGCCTTTTCGCCAGCATGCACGGTCACAAGGACTCCCCATGCCAGAACAGCCAGGGCGATCCGCGCGAATCCACTTGTCTTCATGGCGACCGTCTCCCCCCGCCGGCACGCAGGCACCCGGCACGCGGCTATTTCATGATGCTGAGCAAGGCCTTCGCCGTTTCCGTGGAAGACGCCGGGTTCTGGCCGGTAATCAGGCGGCCGTCGATGATGGAGAAGCTCACCCAATTGTCCTTCTTCTCGAACAGGCCGCCGAGGCGTTTCAATTCGTCTTCGACGAGGAAGGGCACCACGTGGGTCAACTGGACCTCTTCCTCTTCGGTATTGGTAAAGCCGGTCACGCGCTTGCCCTTGACGATGGGTTGGCCCCGGTACTTCACATGGCGCAGCACGCCCGGCGCGTGACACACGGTCGCCACCGGCTTGCCGCTGTCGTAGAACGATTCGATCAGCTTGACCGACAGCGGATCTTCCGCCAGATCCCACATCGGGCCGTGGCCGCCGGAATAGAACACGGTGTCGAAATCTTCCGACGAGACCGAATCCAGGCGCTTGGTATGGGCCAGCACTTTCAGGGCTGCAGGGTCGGCCTTGAAGCGGGTCTGCACGGGTGTCTGGTTATCGGGATCGTCGCTCTTGGGATCGATCGGGGGCTGGCCGCCCTTGGGCGATACCACCGTGACGTCGACACCTTGATCGGTGAAGACGTAGTAAGGCGCGGCAAACTCCTCCAGCCAAAAACCGGTCTTGCGCCCGGTATTGCCGAGGATGTCGTGCGAAGTAAGTACCATGAGGATCTTCATGCGCTTGTCCTGGCCTTGGCGCCCGAGAAAAGCGCGTCGCGACCGAACAGCGGAGCGCGCGCCTGTCCGCTGAGCCTGCGCCCGTCGGCAAACCAGCGTCTATCCCGCTTTGGTATCGGTTTTTCGGCCGCGCGCATACAAACGACTCACGACCACTGGCGCATCATGGCCATGGTGCCAGCCCTGCCCATGTTCGCGGCCTCAAGCCAATGCGAGGCCGCGAGGTGTTTTTGCGTCAAGCGTTGCGACGGGGACACCGCGCTCGCAGCTTCGCCGTTGCATCGTGGATTGCGTGGAGTGACACGTGGTCGAAAGACAGCATCGGTAGCGCTCGACCGGCCGAAAGGAGCGCGGCGCTTGCTTGATTTGCGCAGCAGGGGCGCTTTCGTCGCCGGAGACCGTCATGCATCTGTTGAACGAATCGGACCGCGGGTCGAATCTCGCTCCGCGCGCCCTGTCCACAGCCACGGTTTTCGTGGTGGACGACGACAGCTCGATACGCGCGTCGCTCGACGCGTTGATCCACCTCTGGGGTTGGCAAGTGGAAATGTTTGCCTGTGCCCGCGATTTTCTCGCCCGCACCCGGATACTTTCAGCCGGCTGCCTGATTCTCGATGCATCCCTGCCCGGCCTTAGCGGCGCGGATCTGCAAAGGCTGATGGCTGCCGGCCGTATCGACCTGCCCGTCATTCTTACCTCCGATCACGCCGACGTGCCCATGAGCGTGCAGGCGATGAAGGCCGGCGCCGCGGATTTTCTGACCAAGCCACTCGATGATGAAGCGCTGCTGCAGGCCATCGGCAGTGCGATCGCGCGCAGTCGTGGCGCGCTCGAGCAGAATGCCCGCAGGCGCATGCTGCAGGATCGTTATGAGTCGCTGAGCCGCCGGGAGCGCGAAGTGATGACGCGAGTGGTCGCCGGCTTGTTGAACAAGCAGGTGGCGTGCGAGCTGGGCATCAGCGAGATCACCGTGAAAGCCCATCGGGGTCAGGTGATGCGCAAGATGAAAGCCGGCTCGTTGCCGGAGCTGGTGCATATGGCGGACCTGGTCGACCCGTCGTTCATCGGTGGCGGTCCCGGCTCGGTGCGTCCGTTTCTCAGGAAGACAGCCGTCGCCAGCTGACGATCGTCGCGTCACCTGCCCGGCCCGCGTCTGTGGCGGGCCGGAACACCAATGCGGTCACGGCGCCGCAAAACACGCGGCGCCGCCATCCCGCCTGCTTACGGCGCCTTCGGGTTCTTCATCTGCTCGACCAGGGCGAGCGACTTGCTCACGTGATCCTTCGGATGCAAGTGATCGGCTTCCGACGAAAGCACGGCGGCAATCTTGCCATCGCGCCCGATCACGAAGGTGGTGCGCTCGATGAAGCCGTGGTCGATGGTCACGCCCCGCTCGTCCTTGGCCTTGGGATCGGCAGCGGTAACCTTCAGGCCATACGAGGCGGCGATCTTGCCGTCCGGATCGGAGGCCACCGGGAACTTGCCGGCGCAGTAGTTGGGATCGGCCGAAAACGTGTCGAGGCGCTGGATGCTGTCTGCGGACACGCCAATGATGGTGGCGCCGGCTGCTGCGAATTTCGCCGCTTCCGTGGCGAACTCATGCGCCTCGATATCGCAACCGCCCGTATAGGCCGACGGGTAGAAGTACACCACCACCGGGCCCGACTTCAGCGCATCCGCCAGCGAGAACGAAATGGTCTTGCCCGCCTGGCTGGCCTGGGCGGTGAACACAGCGGCCGTGTCGCCCTGGCTGCTGGCAGCCAGCGCCGGAACGGCGGCGGCGAAGGCGGTGATCGCCAGTGCACGCAAAAGGAAGTTGTTCATTGCAGTGGTAGCCCTTGTGGTGAATGTTTCAGGTGGATTCGGACCGAACGAGCCAGTGCGTAGGTGCCGCGCCAACGGGTGAAGGTTGCCGGCGATGCGTTGCGACCCAGCCGCGAAAGTCGGAATGGAAAGAACATTAGATATGCTAGTTAACTTATTTATTTATATGTGTTTTTTGAAATGCTGCGCGTCACGCAAAGGGCTCGTGTCGAGCCTACCCTCTTTCATCATTCGCTGGTCCGCGCTGCCGGTTACCTCGGCCGCGCCATGCAGGCACCGCCCCGCCAGCGACCGTCCGCGGTCATCGCGGAGGGTATTCTAAATGCCCGTCCATCGAGCGGATCGACATGACACGCCAGCACGCGCTTCCCGTCATTCCCGCAAGCTTCTTCGGCATCGTCCTGGGCCTCGCCGGATTGGGCAATGCCTGGCGCACGGCCCACCGCGTGTGGTCGTTGCCGCCCGTGGTGGGCGAATCGCTGCTGCTACTGGCCACGCTGGTGTGGCTGACCCTGGTGGCCTTCTATGTGGCCAAATGGATCTACGCCGGCCAGCACGCCCGCGCTGAGCTGAGCCATCCGGTGCAATGCTGCTTCGTCGGGCTCATCGGGGTCTCGGGCATGCTCGTTGCCGGCGCCCTGCTTCCCTATTCGCGCAGTGCGGCGCTGGCCCTGTTCGTCGTTTGCGTCGTCTACACGGTGCTGTTCGCGGTATGGCGCACCGGCGCACTGTGGCAAGGCGGTCGCGAGGCCACGCACACCACGGCGGTGCTCTACCTGCCGACGGTGGCCGGCTCGTTCGTGACGGCCGCGGTCGCATCCGCACTCGGTTATGCCGATTGGGGCGAACTGGCCTTTGGTGCCGGCCTGTTTTCATGGCTGGCGATCGAGTCGGTGCTGATCCATCGGCTGTACACGGCCGAGGCCCTGCCCTCGCCCATCCGCCCCACGCTGGGCATCCAGCTGGCGCCGCCGACGGTGGGCGCGATCGCCTATCTGGGTATCAGCAGCGGACCGCCCAATCTGTTCGTCCACGCGTTGCTTGGGTACGGCCTGCTGCAGGCCCTGATCCTGATCCGCCTGCTGCCCTGGATACGCGCCCAGCCGTTCTCCGCGGGCTATTGGGGCTTTACGTTCGGCCTAAGCGCGCTGGCGGGCGCACCCGTGCGACTGATCGAACGCGGCGAAACCGGCCCGCTCGCCTTGCTGGCGCCCTATCTTTTCATCGGCGCCAACGTGATCATCCTGGCGATGGCGCTGGCAACCTTGAACCTGCTGGCGCGGGGAAAATTGCTGCCGCCGGCGTCCCCACCCGTACAACCCGTACCCAGCGCGAGTTGAACCGCGCGGCTCCGCCGAGCCCTCTGCCCGGCGGAGCCCTTCGGTCGATCAGGCGAGATCGTAGCGGTCGAGGTTCATCACCTTGACCCATGCCGCCACGAAGTCGTTGAGGAATTTCTCCTTGCCGTCTTCGCTGGCATAGACCTCCGACAACGCCCGCAACTGGGCATGCGCGCCGAAGATCAGGTCGACCCGCGTTCCCGTCCACGCCGTCTTGCCGGACTTGCTGTTGCGTGCCTCGAACACGTCGCCCGAACTCGACTTCCATTCCACGCCCATGTCCAGCAGGTTGCGGAAGAAGTCGTTGGTGAGCGTTTCAGGCTTGTCGGTGAAGACGCCGTGCGGCTCCTTGCCGCTGCGCACATTGAGCACGCGCAGGCCACCCACCAGCACCGTCATTTCCGGCGCCGTCAAGGTCAGCAACTGCGCCTTGTCGACCAGCAGGTGTTCGGCGGGGACGCTGAACTTGCGCTGGAGATAATTGCGGAAGCCGTCGGCGAGCGGTTCGAGCTTGCTCATCGACTCCACGTCGGTCTGCTCCTGCGAGGCGTCCGTGCGGCCCGGCGAGAACGGCACGGTGACTTTGTGGCCGGCGTTCTTGGCCGCCTGCTCGACGCCGGCGCCACCGGCCAACACGATCAGGTCGGCCATGGAAATCTTCTTGCCGCCGGATTGCGCCTTGTTGAAGTCGCCCTGGATGCCTTCCAGCACCTTCAGCACCTTGGCCAGCTCGGCCGGCTGATTGACCTCCCAGTCCTTCTGCGGCGCGAGGCGAATGCGCGCGCCGTTGGCGCCGCCGCGTTTGTCGCCGCCGCGGAACGTGGATGCCGATGCCCACGCGGTGGACACCAGTTGCGACACCGACAATCCCGAGGAGAGGATCTTCTGCTTGAGCCCGGCAAGATCGCCTTCTTCGACCAGCGGATGATCCACGGCGGGAACCGGGTCCTGCCAAAGCAGTTCTTCGGCCGGCACTTCGGGGCCCAGATAACGTGCGCGCGGACCCATGTCGCGATGGGTCAGCTTGAACCACGCACGGGCGAACGCATCGGCGAACTGATCGGGATTCTCCATGAAGCGCCGCGAGATTTTCTCGTAGGCCGGATCCATGCGCAGCGACAGGTCGGTGGTGAGCATCGACGGGCCAATGCGCTTGTCCTTGTCGTGTGCGTGCGGCACCGTGCCGGCGCCCGCGCCGCCCTTGGGCTGCCATTGGTTCGCGCCCGCGGGGCTCTTGGTGAGTTCCCATTCGAAGCCGAACAGGTTCCAGAAGAAGTTGTTGCTCCACTTGGTCGGCGTGCTGGTCCAGGTCACTTCCAGGCCGCTGGTGATGGTGTCCGCGCCCTTGCCCGAACCAAATTTGTTGCGCCAGCCCAGGCCCAGGTTTTCGATGTCGGTGGCTTCGGGCTCAGGCCCGACGTTGTCAGCGGGGCCCGCACCGTGGGTCTTGCCGAAGGTGTGGCCGCCGGCAATCAGGGCAACGGTCTCTTCGTCGTTCATCGCCATGCGGCCGAAGGTGTCGCGGATATCGTGCGCGGCGGCGATGGGATCGGGATTGCCCTCCGGGCCTTCCGGATTCACATAGATCAGGCCCATCTGCACGGCGCCCAGCGGGTTTTCCAGTTTGCGTCCGTCTTCGGTGCGGCTGGTTTCGCTGCCGTGCAATTCCGGCTCGGCCACCAGTACGCCTTCCTTCTCGTGACCCGGCGAACCCTTGCCGTAGCGGATGTCGCCGCCCAGCCAGGTCTTCTCGTTGCCCCAGTAGACGTCCTGGTCGGGTTCCCAGGTGTCTTCGCGGCCGCCGGCAAAACCGAAGGTCTTGAAACCCATGGTCTCGAGCGCGACGTTGCCCGCCAGGATCATCAGGTCGGCCCAGGAAATCTTCTGGCCGTACTTCTGCTTGATCGGCCACAGCAGGCGCCGAGCCTTGTCCAGGCTCACGTTGTCGGGCCAGCTGTTGAGCGGTGCGAAACGTTGCTGGCCGCGTCCGCCGCCGCCGCGCCCGTCGCCGATGCGATACGTGCCTGCGCTATGCCACGCCATGCGGATGAACAACGGTCCGTAGTGACCGAAGTCGGCCGGCCACCATTCCTGCGAATCGGTCATCAGTGCCGCCAGATCCTTTTTCACCGCCGGCAGGTCGAGGCTCTTGAATGCCTCGGCGTAATTGAAGCCCTGGTCCAGCGGATTGGATTTGCTGGAATGCTGGGCGAGCAGGTCCAGCCGCAACTGTTTGGGCCACCAGTCGCGGTTGGTGGTACCGCTGCCGGCGGCGTGGTTGAACGGGCACTTTGCTTCGGTTGACATGCGCTCTCTCCTTGGGAGGACCAACCCACTACGCGTTCTGCGATGGCTTCAGGCGTCGATGCCGCGTTCGAGAGTTGGACCGTTGCCGGTCACCCAATGCGCATGATCCTGATCCGGTGGGGGTGCCGTGACGCGAGCCGGGCGGGTTTTGGCGCGCGTCGACATGCCCCGCAATGGCCGAGCGTACGCCGACGAGAGCGAAGGTTCCGTGTTTGCTTGAGGCTTAGGTTCGTCGTTCTGGCGAAGCGCGAAAGCCGAAGGCTAGGCTGGTCGTCCAGGGCGGCGTGCTGCGATTGATGCGATACCGCCAGGGTGCCGCCTACGACGCAAAGCTAGTCCCGTGGGACGCGGCGGGCGTTTCGATCGACTGCCGCCGAGGCAAAGCCAGTCCCCTTTTTTGGGACGCTCGAGTCACTTTTCTCTTGCTGGCCCAAGAGATCCCACGGGACTAGCTTCGCGTCGAAAGTAACCCAAAGAAAATGGCCTAAAAGCTTACACTGACTGCGGTATACAAGCCTGAAGGATTCGGAGTCCGGATCGTCACGATCTCCCTAATCGGCGGTATGGCTATATCGCGAGTAAGGGGGTGCAGAAGACTTAAGGCGGAGGCTCGCTTCGCATCGCCTTTTGCGGTGCGCGCCACTTCTCCCTCTCCCCTCCGGGAGAGGGCCAGGATGAGGGGCGAATGTTCGCCGGAACGTATAAAAATCGCAGGCATTTAAATGGATGCCGCGCACGTTCAAAAAAAACATAACAGTGCGGCGGCATTGCACCACCGCACTGCGATTGGTCTAACTTTACGCCTTCTTGACCGTCTTTCTGACCGCGCGCTTGACTGCCTTCTTCGGAGCCTTCTTAGCTGCTTTCGCACGCTTGGCCGGCGCCGCCGACGGTTTCGCCGAGCTGTCGATCAGCAGATGCTGTTCCGTGACGCCGCGACGCTTGAGCGCCTTGACGAACCACAGCGGCTGGCGGCCGCGGCCGGTCCAGGTGACGGAGGGGTCGGAAGGATCGCGGTATTTGGGAGCGACCGAACCGGTCTTGCCCTTCGCCGTCTTCTTGCCGCGGGAGGGATAGATGTCGTCCAGGCTCAGCCCACTCTGGCGCAGCAACGCCTCGATCTTGTCCTTGACGGCCCGTACGTGCGCCGTGCGCGCCTCATGCATATGGGCGCTCGCGTTGGCAATAAGTGCCTCGAGTTCTTTCGGGGAGAGGTGCTTCAGATCAATCGCCATTGCGATACCTACGTGGTGGAATCAAGCCCAGTCTAGGACATTAGCGGCGACAAGTAGGACATTAGCGGCGACAAGCCACACCTGTCATGTCTGAAAAGCCTTATTTTTGGCTTGTGCAGCATGCGAACGCGGCAAACGATACGATTGGCGACAACGCATGCGAGGCCCGGCCGGCTCGAGACGTTGCGATGCCATGCACGGATTCAAGGGAGACCCCGTGAAGATCGAAACGCTAGCCATCCTGCTTTTCGCCGCATGGTTCCTGTCGGAACTGGCCATCCTGCGTACCGCCAACGATCGAAGCGGCTCCAACGTCGACCGGCGATCCATGCAGCTATTGGCCTCCAGCAACCTGTTTATTCCATGGCTTTGCATTGCGCTCTATCTTTTTGGCATCGGCGCAAACGCTTTTCCGCCCGCGATCAAGATAATCGGCGTGGCAATCATGCTGCTCGGGTTCTGCATCCGTTGGGCCGGCATGTGGACCTTGCGCAAATTCTTTTCGGCGAACGTGGCGGTGCAAAGCGACCATCGCCTGGTCATCCAGGGCCCTTATCGATTCGTGCGCCATCCGGGTTATTTCGGCGGATGGCTGGCCTTCGTGGGCCTGGGTCTCGCGCTGGGCGACTGGATTGCACTGGTGTTGTTGAGCCTGCTGACGATACCGGCCTTTCTTTATCGCATCGACGTCGAGGAAAACATGCTTCGACAAGCCTTCCCCGATTATTCGTCCTATGCCTTGAAGGTAAAGCGGTTCGTGCCGTTTATTTGGTGATGCGGCGCTTCGCCACCTCGGATGCGCTGAGCGTTCCCTGCTGACCGCCAAAATGGCCGACTACATAATTGGATAATGCCGCGATCTCCGCATCGGAATACGCGCGACCAAACGAAGGCATGAAAATACGCTGGCCGCTCACGTCCAATTGCGTGCCATGCAGGATCACCTGGGTCAGGTTCGTCGCGTGCGGATCGCGCACGGATCGCAATCCGGTGAGCGCGGCGTAGTCCGTCTGACGTCCCTGCCCGCTATCCAGATGGCAGCCCGCACAGGCGCCGACGAACAATTGCTCGCCAAGACTGGCGCTGGTCGGCAATGCGGTGGCGGCCAGCGGAGCGTGCTCGGGCACGCCACCCTGCTGCGGCTTCACCTCCCGCAAGTACGCAACCAGCGCAGTGAGATCCGATGGCGTGAGGTATTGCAGGCTGTATTCCACCACTTCGCCCATCGGACCGGACGCGGTGCCGCGACCGGCAGCGTGGCCCTTGGAGAAATAATCGATCAGCTCCTGATCGCTCCACGCACCGATGCCGTGCTCCTTGTCGGACGTGATGTTATAGGCCTTCCAGCCTTCCAACTCGGCGCCGGCCAGCGCTTCGCCGTGCTTCATCGCAAACGCGGCATTTCTCGGCGTATGGCATTCGCCGCAATGGCCCAGCGCCGTGGCCAGGTAGGCGCCGCGATTCCACGCTTCCGATTTGCCCGGCACGGGCTGGAATCGCTCTTTCTTCAGGAACACCGCATTCCACAGGCTGATCGCCCAGCGCTGATTGAACGGAAACGACAGATCGTTTGCCGGTGCCGGTGCGTGCACGACCGGCAGGCTGAACAGATACGCCTTGATCGCCAGGATGTCATCGCGACTCAGCGCGGTGTACGAGGCGTACGGAAAAGCCGGATACAACGGACGCCCATCCTTGTCGACGCCGGCATGCAGCGCGCGCACGAAATCGTCGTCGCTCCAGCTGCCGATGCCGGTTTCCTTATCCGCGGTGATGTTGGATGAGTAGATCGTTCCGAACGGAAGCTTGAACGGCACCCCGCCCGCATACGCCGCACCGCCGGGCACGGTGTGGCAGGCGGCGCAGTCGGCCGCGCGCGTGAGGTATTCGCCACGCGCCATTTGCGCAGTGAGGTCGGGCGGTGTGCCCGCCCCGGCCGGCTGTGCAAGCGATTCGTCGCCGCTGTGCGTCACGGTCAACAATGCGTAGCCGGTGAACACGACGGCCACCAGCACCACGATGCCGACGACCACGGCAATGGCACGTCCGATTCTCATGTCGGCGTCCTCACGATGGCGGCGAGCGCGTCCGATGCGGCGGAAGGATCCGGAGTGGTTGACGACAGCACGGCGTCCAGTGCGTGCTTGTCCTGCACCAGTGCCGACGTATCGATCGGCAGCTTCCTCAGGCGCACGCCGGTGGCGGCGAAGATGGCATTGGCCAGGCTCGGCATGGCCATCACGGTGCCGGTTTCGCCGATACCGCCCGGCGTTTCGGTACTGGGCACGAGGTAGACCTCGGTGGGCGGCGTCTGGTTCATGCGCAGCACGCGGTAATCGTTGAAGTTGCGCTGCTCGACCGCGCCATGCTTCAACGTGATGCCGCTATACAGCGCCGCGCTCCAGCCGTAGACGAGTCCGCCCTGGATCTGCGCTTCCACGGTGTTGGGATTGATCACGGTGCCGCAGTCCACCGCCGCCACGGCCCGCCGCATGATCACTTCGCCTTGCGGCGACACTTCCACTTCCATCACCACGCAAAGAAAGCTGCCGAACGGTGCCGCCAGCGCGATGCCGCGGCCGTGCCGCGGAGGCAGGCTGCCGCTTCCCCATCCCGACTTCTGTATGGCCAGGTCCAGCACGCCCCGTGCGCGCGGGTTGTCACTGACCAGGTCGCGGCGATAGGCGGCGGGGTCCTTGCCGGCGGCGTGGGCGAGTTCGTCGATGAAGCTTTCCACCACGAACACGTTGTGCGTCGGCCCCACGCCACGCCACCAGCCCACATGCAAACCGGTGGGCATGTCGTGCCGCACCCAGTCCACGCGTAGATTGGGGATCGCGTAAGGCAACTCGGCGGCACATTCGACCAGATCCGGGTCGAGGCCGTTCTTGCCCATCGCGCCGGGCGCGAACGTCGCCATCACCGACGCGCCGGTGGTGCGGTCGGTCCATGCCTGCGGCCGCCCCTGATCGTCGAGGGTGGCCGAAATGCGATCGTAGTAGGCAGCGCGATAGCGGTCCTGCGCGATGTCTTCTTCGCGCGTCCAGATGACCTTGACGGGGTAGGCCACCTGCTTGGCAATCGCCACTGCCTGCTCGACGGAGTCCTCGAACAGCCGCCGCCCGAAGCCGCCGCCCATGTACTGGTTGTGCACCTGGATGCTTTCCGCCGGCAGCCCGGTGACCTTCATGGCCACGTCGACACAGCGCGCGGGTACCTGCGTTCCTACCCATATCTCGCAGGCATCCGGGCGCACGTGGACCGTGGTGTTGAGCGGCTCCATGGTGGCGTGCGCAAGCATCGGCAATTGATAGGTGGCCGAGATCAGCTTGCCCTTCACGTTGCCCACCTGCCCCACTTCGCGGCCAAGGATCGGCGTGCCATGTTCGGAGGCGTCGGCCAGATCCTTGAACAGTTGCTCGGTGGTGAAGGCGCCGTTCGCGCCCGGATCCCAATGGATGTCCAGCGCCTCCAGACCCTTCTTGGCCGCCCAGAAATGCTCGCCGATCACGGCGACGGCATTGTCCAGCTTCACCACGTCGATCACGCCGGGAATCGCGCGAGCGCGCGTCTCGTCCACCGAGACCAGCTTGCCGCCGAAGGTGGGGCTGGCCTGCACGGTGGCGACCTTCATGCCGGCCACGCGGATGTCCATGCCGAACGCCAGCGTGCCATCGACCTTGCCTGGCGTGTCGACCCGACGCAGCGATTTGCCAATCAGCTGGAATTGCTTGGGATCCTTCAGCGGCGCCTTGGCGGGAGGCGTCAACTGCCCGGCCGCGTCGGCCAGCTCGCCATAGCTCAGGGTGCGCCCACTGGGGGTATGCGTGACCACACCGTGCGCGGTGGTGCATTGGCCGGGGTCCACCTTCCAGCGTTGCGCGGCGGCCGCCACCAACATGGAGCGTGCTGCGGCACCGGCATCGCGCAAGGTGGTCCAGCAAAAGCGAATGGTGGTGGAGCCGCCCGTCGCCTGGTCGCCCAGCAGGGGGTTGGTGTAGAGCTTGCGGTTGGGCGGCGCATGCTCGACCGCGATCTGATCGAGCCCCACGTCCAATTCTTCGGCCAGCAGCGTGGCCTGGCCGGTATAGGCGCCCTGCCCCATTTCGATGCTCGGCATCACCAGTTGCACGCTGCCGTCCCGGTTCACCCGCACGAAAGCGTTGGGCGCAAATTGCGGATGATCGGCATCGAGGCGTGCGTGCTCGGGAAATCCCCAGACATGACGCGCCCCGCCAAGCGATATGAACGCCACCACCAGGCCGCCGCGCTTGAGCCATTCGCGCCGCTGCGGGTCTTGCAGTCCGGGCTCTTCCTGCGCGCGATCAACACGAAGCGTCATGGCGAAGTCTCGACAGTCAGGCGGGAATGGAATCGAACGATGCTCAGGCGATGGTTTGCGGAAGCGTGATCTGGCCGGTGGCGGCCTGCTTGATGGCCGCGCGAATACGCACATAGGTGCCGCAGCGGCAGAGGTTGCCCGACATCGCGCTGTCGATGTCCGCATCCGTGGGCGACGGCTTCTGCGCCAACAGCGCGGTCGCGGCCATGATCTGGCCGGTCTGGCAGTAGCCGCATTGCGCCACCTCGATCCCCAGCCACGCCTTCTGCACACGCTGGCCGAGGTCGGTGCCGCCGACGCCTTCGATGGTGGTGATTTTCTTGCCCACCGCGCCGGCCACCGGCAGCACGCACGAGCGCACCGCCTGCCCGTCCAGATGCACCGTGCACGCGCCGCATTGGGCAATGCCGCAGCCGAACTTGGTGCCATTCATGCCGAGCACGTCGCGCAACACCCATAGCAGCGGCATGTCGTCGGGGACGTCGACCTGCGAATCCTGACCATTGATGGAAAGAACGATCATCGAAGACCCCTTGCAAGGCTCGCACACGGTGGCGACTGGCTGCCGGCAATGCCCTCGGCGCCGGCCGCAGCCGGCACCAGGAGTGAAACGGGATGATCTTCCTACGCTGAAAAGAAAGGACAGGTGAAGACCGATCGCCCGTCTTGACGCAGCGTCCACGCGATTCGTTGCTGACTTCCGCCATGAACGTGACGCAGGAATTCGAACCCTTGTACCGCGCCGCCCGGGCGTTGGACTGGCGTGGCGGCAGCAGCCCGGCGGCGCTGATCACCATCACGCGCACGCGCGGCTCGACCTTTCGACGAGCCGGGGCGAGCATGCTGGTGATGCGTACCGGAACGCTGGTGTGCGAACTGTCGGGCGGCTGCCCCCAGCGCGATATCGTGCTGCGTGCGCAACGGGCGATGGAGCAAGGTCAGCCGGCCCTGGTCGGCTATGGTCGCGAAAGCAATTTCGACGTGATGCTGGAGACCGGCTGCGGCGGCGAACTGGAAGTGCTGATCGAACCCTGGCAGCAGCCGGACGACCTGCTCTTTCTCGATGCCATTGCACAGCTGCGCGAACGGCGGCAATCCGGTGCAATGGCCTCGGTCTTTGCCAGCAATGGCGATGCGCTGTCGGGTCGCCCGCAGCGACTGGTGCAGGGCGAGCAGACGCTGTGGTCCAACATCGGCCAGCCAGCGCTGGGCGAACGCGTCCTGGCGGAGCTTGCCGTCTCGACCATCGACGGCGGCGCGGCCGTCGCCCGCCCCGTGGAGAGCAGCGGCAGGCACTACGACATCCTGCTGGAATCGCTGCGACCGCCGCTCGCCCTGGTGGTGATCGGCGACGGCGCCGATGCCGCAGCGTTGACCCGGCTGTCTCGCCAGCTCGGCTGGCACACGACGGTGGTCAGCCAGCGCGAGCCTCGGCAAGCGCTCGACGGCGCACATCAGCTCACTGCATCGCCGCGCTCACTCTCTGGCCAGGTGAGGCTCGACAGCATGACCGCGGTGGTGGTCATGACCCATCGACTGGAACACGATCTGGCGTATCTGGGTGAGCTGCTTGACACGCCCGTGCCCTACCTCGGCTGCATCGGCTCGCGCCAGCGCGCCGAGCAGATACGCGCCGCTCTGCCACGCCCCGATCCTCGCCTGCGCGCGCCCGCCGGACTGGACGTCGGCTCGGAAACGCCCGAGGAAATCGCGTTGGCGATCGCCGCGGAAATCCTGGCGACTCGCAACGGCCGCAGCGGCGGATCGCTGGTGCATTCGCAGGTCTCCATCCACCCATGAGCCGCCATGACCTGCAGATCGGCGCCATCATTCTCGCGGCCGGCAGTGGCAGTCGCTACGGCGCGCTCAAGCAGGTCATCGCCATCGATGGCGAACCGATGGTTCGGCGGATCGCGCGCAACGCGCTGGCCGCCCGATTGCAGCCGGTGGTCGTGGTGGTCGGCGCCCAAGGCGACCGGGTGATCGACTGCCTCAATAACCTGGACGTGGTGGCTGTCGAAAACGTCGAATGGGCGAGCGGCATGGGCAGCTCGTTGTCCGAAGGGGTCAAGGCGCTGATGGCGCAGGCATCGACACTGCAGGCCCTGATGGTGCTGCTGGCGGACCAGCCGGCGATCCGCCTCGACGATCTGGAAAACATGCTGACCGCGCATGCCCAGGCACCCCAGCGCATCCTTGCCTGTGGGCACGAGGGCGCGCTCAGCCCGCCGTGCATTTTCCCCATGACCTATGCCGAAGAACTCAGCGCCCTGCAGGGTCCGCAAGGCGCGCGCTCGCTGCTGGAAAAACATGCGGCGCAGGTCGATGCCTTCGATCTGCCCGCCGCGCTCGCGGATATCGACGAGCCCGACGATTACACCGCCTGGGAAACCGCCCAGAACCGCTCGAGGGCGGACGAGATCTAGTCCTCGATTTCCTGGACCGGCGCCCCCATCTTGCGGACATCGCCACTCGTTCACCGCGCCGTTCCGTGACCCAGTTTTCGCTGTTCCCCCAAGGCCCGCTGGTACTGCTGGACGACTTCAGCGGGCGGATGGTCTACCAGGACAACGTCATCGCGCCGGACGAGGCCGCGGCCTGGCATGCGCACCTGCTCGACAGCCCGATCTGGCGGCAGCAGCGCCGCGTGATGTACGAACGCGAACTGGACGTGCCGCGCCTGACCGCGCATTTCGCCGCCGACGATCCCGGGCTGCCATGGCCGCTCGGCGAGGCGCTCGCGCAGGCATGCGCGGCGACGGGTGCGTCGTTCAACAGCATCGGGCTGAACCTCTATCGCGACGAGCACGATAGCGTCGCCATGCACAACGACCGCCTGGGCGACCTGGTCGACGGATGTCCGATCGCCTTGATCTCACTGGGCGAGACGCGCCGCATGCACATCCGCAGCAAGAAGCATCTCGCGCCCCGACGCCTGGACCTGGATCTGGCGCCGGGCAGCCTGTTGCTGATGAGCTGGGAAACGCAGACACACTACGACCACGGCATTCCCAAGCAGACGCATCCGCTGGGGCCGCGCATCAGCCTCGCCTTCAGGACGCGCAAGCCGGCCTGAGCATGCGCGCCTGAACGGGCGACACGATGCTCACGCCCGCGCGACGCGGCGTAGAACTCCGGCGCGACAGCCTCGTCACACATCTGACCAGGAGGCCGCGAGCATGAGCGCCGACAAGAAGCAAAAACACACACCGCAGCAGCCACCCGGCACCTCCGGCTATCCCGAACCGCAGCCTACGCCGTCCAAGGGCGGGACGATGCCGAACGAACACACGCCGCACGAGCCGCAGAACAATCCGGAGCAGAAGCCCAAGTCGTCCTGATGCCGATCAGGCCGCCAGGCTCTTGATCACTGCATCGACAAAGGCAGGGATGTCGTCCGGCTTGCGACTGGTGATGAGCTGGCCATCCGTGACGACTTCGCGGTCTTCCCAGGTAGCGCCGGCGTTCTCCAGATCCAGGCGCAGCGAAGGCCATGACGTCACCGTGTGCCCTTTCACCAGCCCCGCATTGATCAGAGTCCAGGGCCCGTGGCAGATCGCGGCGATAGGCTTGCCCGCATCGCCGAAGGCCTTGACGAAATCCACCGCCTTCTGCAGCTGCCGCAGGTTGTCCGGATTCATCACGCCGCCGGGCAGCACCAGCGCATCGAAGCTTTCGGCCTTCGCCTGATCCAGCGACTGGTCGACCGCGATCTTCCTGCCCCAGTCCTTCTTGTGCCAGCCGGTGATCTCCTGCTTGCCATCCGGTGCGATCACCGTGACCTGGGCGCCGGCTTCCTCCAGCAGTCGCTTGGGCTCCATCAGCTCCGATTGCTCGAAGCCGTCGGTGGCGAGCAGCGCAACTTTGCGGCCTTTGAGTTTGCTCCGAGTCATCACGTTCCCTCTCGTCAAGGTGAGTGCGCGATGCTGCAGAACGCCTCATACGACACGCGTCGGTTTTGCGTTTCGATCGCGTGACGAGCCAGCGGCGAGTCAGTCAGCCGTGCAGCGATCAGGCCGAACGCCGTGGCGCGCGCTTGCGCGTCGATGTCTTCTTAGTCGCCTTGGCGGTGGCGCGCTTGCTGGCCGTGCCGCCGCCCTTGGGCTTGGCGCGCGACGCGGCCTTCTTGGCGGGCGTGCGCTTCTTGCTGGCCAGGCTCTTCTGCAACAGCGACATGAAATCGACCACGTTGGTGCTGGCGTTCTCCGCCATCTCCGACTCGTCCTCCACCAGCGGCGTCACCACGCCTTTGGACTTCATGCGCTTCTCGATCACCTTGTGCAGGCGATTGCGGAATTCGTCGCGGTAATCGCCCGGCTTCCACTGGTCGGACATGGAATCGACCAGTTGCTCGGCCATCTGCATTTCCTTGGCGGTGATGCGGTAACTGGCCGTCTTGCCGGCGGGCAACGCGTAGTCCCCGACGTCCACCAGCTCCTGCGGGTAGCGCAGCAATACCAGCAGCAGGCTGTCCTCCTTGGGAATCACGGCCGAAAGATATTCGCGGGTGCGGATGACCACCCGGGCGATGCCGATCTTGCCGGTGCGCCGCAGCGTCTCGCGCAACAGTACGTAGCCCTTTTCGGCCTTCTTTCCCGGCACCAGCACGTACGGCTTTTCGTAGTACTCCGGCCCGATGGAAGCCGCGTCGACGAAAGCCTCCACCTCCACCGCCTCACGCCCTTCCGGCGAGGCGGACTTGAGGTCTTCCGGCCGCAGCACCACGTAGCTGCCCTTCTTGTACTCGTACGCCTTGACGATATCCTTCCACGGCACTTCCTCGCCGGTATCGGCGTTGACGCGCTCGTAGCGAATGGGCGTATTGCTGCGGCTGTCGAGCATGCGGAAATGCAGGTCCACGCGCCGCTCGGCCGGCATCACCGATACCGGCACGTTCAACAGGCCGAACGACAGCGTGCCGTTCCAGATCGGGCGAGCCATGGCCGGACTCCTCATGAGGCGAATCGTGAGCAAAAGCCCTGCGGCGTGATTCCGCGGTGAGCCATGCGTGAAATCGCCGGAGAGTCGCCGGTTTCGTTTCAGCTAGCCGCGTTCGGCGGCGCCCTCGTTGATCGCGGCCAGCATCTCGCGACCCAGCTCCACCATGGTGAACGGCTTGCTGATCAGACGCACGCCGGCGTCGAGGATGCCGTTGTGGACGATGGCATTGCGGGTATAGCCGGTCATGTAGACCACGATGAGTTCCGGATAAAGCTCCTTGGCACGCGTGGCCAACTGGCGCCCGTTCATGCCGGGCATCACCACGTCGGTCAGCAGCACGCTCACATCGGGATGCGCTTCCAGTTCGCGCAGGGCGGCTTCCGCACCCGCCGCCTCCAAGGCCTCGTAGCCGATCTCACGCAGTGCATTGACCACGAACAGGCGAACGTCCTGGTCGTCCTCCACCACCAGCACCTTGCGATGCGCGTGGATCGCCTCCTCGCCGTGGATGTCGACGCCTTCGTCCAGCGCCTCGGAGAAATCGCGCGGCAGATAGAGCTTCACCGTGGTGCCGACGCCGAGTTCGCTGTAGATCTTGATGTGTCCGTGCGATTGCTTGACGAAGCCATGCACCTGGCTGAGTCCCAGGCCGGTACCCTTGCCCAGCTCCTTGGTGGTGAAGAACGGATCGAAGGCCTTCTGCATCACCTCGGCCGACATGCCGCCGCCGGTGTCGGTGACGGCCACCATCACGTACTGGCCCGCGGTGACTTCCAGGTGCTGCTGCGCATAGGAGCGATCGAGCACCGTGTTGGCGGTTTCAATGGTCAGCTTGCCGGCGCCACCCATGGCATCGCGACTGTTCACCGCCAGGTTGACGATGGCGCTTTCCAGCTGGGCGCGATCCACGAAAGCGGGCCACAGGCCGCCCGTCTGGATCGTCTCGATCTTGATGTTTTCGCCCAGCGAGCGGCGCAGCAAGGCCGACATGTCGCGAATGCAGCGGTTGATGTCGGTGGGTTTGGGTTGCAGTGCCTGCTGGCGTGCGAAGGCCAGCAGTTGCTTGGTGAGTTCGGCCGCCATCATGGCGCCGTTCAAGGCGTTGTTGGCCGGGCCCTGCACGCGCGGATCGTCGCCCGGAAGCCGTCTCAGCAGCAACTCCAGGTTGCCGATGATGATGGCGAGCATATTGTTGAAGTCGTGCGCGACGCCGCCGGTCAACTGGCCGATCGCCTCCATTTTCTGCGCCTGGCGCAGCTGGGCCTCGACGTCTTCGCGCTGCTCGATTTCGTGCTCCAGCGCCTGCACCGAACGGGCCAGCGCGCCGGCATGCTGCTGTCCTTCGCGTATCACCATATAGGCAAGCGCAGCGGCCAGGCCGATGGCGAGCACGATGGCGATCATCAGCAGCAAGCGCTGCGTATCCATCGACGCACTACGCCGGCGCAGCATGTCCTGCTCGCCCTGGTCCATGCCCATCACGACGCTGCGGATCTGCACCATCAGCTGCCGGCCCGCATCGCCCTCGACCAGCTCCTGCGCTGCATCGACCTGTCCGTTGTCGCGCAACTGCACGGTGCGGCCAAGTTCGTCCATCTTCGCGGCAATGAGCTCGA
The DNA here is from genome assembly GCF_049913195.1 of Dyella kyungheensis. Taxonomy (GTDB): domain Bacteria; phylum Pseudomonadota; class Gammaproteobacteria; order Xanthomonadales; family Rhodanobacteraceae; genus Dyella; species Dyella kyungheensis. The sequence continues at coordinate 2,576,930 of NZ_CP183983.1, forward strand.
ACAACTGCGCCTGTTGTCCGGCCCGCTCGGGACTGAGCGTCACCATGCTGCGCAGCTTGCCTTCACGCACGGGAAGCTGCGTCTTGGCTTCCAGGAACGGCGTGAGGTAGGAGCGATCACCGGTGAGCAGATAGCCGCGCTGGCCGGTCTCGGCATCCTGCACCAGACTGAACAGCTCCCATGTGCTCTGTTGCAGCTCCAGTGAATGCTGCACCCAATGTTCGGCGCGAAAACTCGACGCCACGGCGAACACGATCAACACGCAGGCGACGCCGAGCAGCATGAAGCCGCCGACGATGCCTCGCCTCATGCGCGAGCGAAGACCCACCGATTCCATCCAACCCCCTGATTGCACCATCGTCCGGCCGCACGACGTGGGTGAGCGGCGCGCTTTTCAGCGGCAGCCTCACTTTTTCGTAACGCGGTTTGGCTGATTTTCAACAGTCCGCCGACGCTGTCAATCCCGCCTTTTTGCCGTGCCCGCGCCTGAATTTCCTGCATACGATTTCTTGATACGGTCATCACCTCCGCTGCCGCTACCATGCCTTCATGCGCCACGGTGGCGCCGGCTGGGGGAAGCTGAATGCGTTTGATGGCCACGCGGGAACGAAGCACCACCTCGCTCGACGAGCGGCCCGCCTTCGACGAGGCCATGGCGATCTATCTTCGTAAAGTGGCCGATTGCCGGCGCCGACGCCTGGGCGCGGACTTGCTGCTGGTGCTGGCCTGCGTGTTGCTGGCCAGCAGCGCACTGGCTCCGCCACCGCTACGCCTTGCGCTTTGGCCGGCGGCGTTTGGCGTGGCATGGGCGGGCGTACACTTGGGCGAGCGAGCCGCGCGTGCTCGTGCCCGCCTTCGCTGGTGAGCTGAGCCTATCGTTTGGATACGCCGTCAAACGAGTGCGCCAGCGCACCGGACTTCATCTCCGTCACCACTATGGGTGACTGCAGGCAAGCCATGAATGTTTCGCCGTCGAGCTTCAGCAACGCCATTCCAGGCTGGATGGGCGAAGCTTTCGGCCGCCCCTCGGCCACCGAAGCCATGCAATGGCTGCTGGCCACCATTGGCCAACAAGTAGGTGCCGAGGCATGCCTGGTGGTGCGCATCAATGGCGCCGGCACGCACGGCTCGGTCTCCTCGTTCTACGGTCAATCGCTGCAGACGCTGCCACGCGATCCGCACCCGCTGGGTGGCAGCGCGTTTGAACGCGCGCTGGCCGCGACGGCGCCGTTCGCGCTGGAAGCGAGCACTTTGGGAAGCGACACCTGGCTGGGCAACCGCGGCATCACCGGCGGCGCCATGGTGCCCTTGCAACAGGGTCCGATGAAATTCGGTTCACTCGGCGTCTATTTCATGCACGACGCCGATGTCAACGAAACGCTGGGCTTGTTGGCCGAACTCAGCATGCTGATATGGCCGCTGCTGTGCTGGCAGATGCTGGGAGCGGAGATCAATGCGGGCGACAGCCAGCAGGCCGCCATGGCTTCGGTGCATCGCGCCAACAACATCCTCAGCAATATCGTGCTGCTGACGGATCTCGCGCTGGATTCGCCTTGCGGCCGCGACGACGAACGCCTGCGCTCGGTGCTTCAGCGCATTGCCGGCGAAAGCGTGCGCTGCGCCGACGTGCTGCGGGAAATCAGTCCCGGCTGAGCACCCGGCCCGGACAGGGAAGCGGCGCCCTGCCGAGCGCCGCTCTCCCTGAGGAGTCTTACGGTTTAGTGCTTGTCGGCGTCACGCTGACGATCGTGCTCCTTGCCGATCTCCTTCTGCACCTTGCCGGCGTTCTTTTCGATATTGCCGGCCGCTTCCTTCACTGGATTGTTGGTGACCTTGCCTACGCCTTCCTTGATGGCGCCCTTGACTTCGTGCTTGGTGCCTTCAACGCGATTCTTATCCATAGCATTCTCCTGAGCCGCCACATTGCGACGGGATCAGTTTTAGGAATCGCGCAGTGCCCGCCCTGTGAAATTAAAAGAAAGCACGCTGTTGTCGCGCGCGCTTATTCAGCGGCGCAGCCAAGTTGTTAGGACAATGCCAAAGGAGCATGCGCAGCGCGTGCGCATTCATTGGCGAGTCGGCGGCATGCTCAAGCGAGCATGCCGCGCACCTTGCTGAGCAGCTGCTCGATCTCAAAGGGCTTGATAAGGATGTCCATGCCTTCGTCGAGCAGTTCGTTGTTGGTCAAGGCGCTCTCGGCATAGCCGGTCATGAACAGGATCGGCAGCGCCGGTCGCCACGCACGTGCCGCTTCCGCCAGCTGCCTGCCGTTCATGCCCGGCAGGCCCACATCGGTCAGCAGCAGGTGGATGGCGCTGTCGCCGCGCAGGACGCGCAACGCCGCATCCACGTCCTCGGCCTCGGTGCATTGATAGCCCGCGTCGGAGAGCAACTCCCGCGCCAGTGCGCGCAACGAGGTGTTGTCCTCGACGATAAGAATGCTTTCGCCCTGCCCCTGTGCCCAGTCGATGTCGACGTCGGCCTCTTCTTCCACCTGCAATTGTCCGCGTGGCAGGGTGAGCCGCACTTCCGTGCCCACGCCCTGCTGGCTGCAGATGGCCGCGCGTCCGCCCGATTGCCGCGAGAAGCCGTAGATCATCGACAGGCCCAGGCCCGTGCCCTTGCCGATCGGCTTGGTCGAAAAGAACGGTTCGAACACGCGCTCGAGCACTTCGGGCTCGATGCCCGTGCCGTTGTCGATCACGGCGACCTGCACGTAGTCGCCGTCAGGCAGTTCCTTGTCGCCGTGCAGCGTCGTGGCGGCGGTCAGCACGCGAATCTCGCCACCGCTGGGCATTGCATCGCGTGCGTTGATGACCAGGTTGATGATGGCGTTTTCCAGCTGGTTCGCATCGACCTTGGCGACGCCGGTGCCGTCCATCAGGTCGAAGCGCAATTCGATGTGCTCGCCGATGGTCCGGTGCAGCAAGTCGCCAAGCGAACGCACCAGCTGATTGATGTCGACCGGCTTGGGGTCGAGCGGCTGTTGCCGCGCAAAGGCCAGCAGGCGATGCGTGAGCGACACCGCGCGGCGCGCCGAACCGAGCGCCATGTCGGCGAAACGTTGCACCCCTTCCACGCGCCCTTCGGCCACGTGGCGGCTCATCAGGTCGATGCCGGTGATGATGGTGGTGAGCAGGTTGTTGAAGTCGTGCGCGATGCCGCCGGTGAGCTTGCCCAGCGCATCCATCTTCAGCGCCTGGTGCAGTTGCGACTCGGTGCGTTCGCGCTCGGCGATTTCCAGCGCAAGCTGGGTATTGACCGATTCCAGCGCCGCCACGTGGCGTTGCTCGCGCCGCCACTGCTCGGTGACGTCCTCGACGAAGACCAGGCCGAGGTCCGGAGCCCGATACGGCGCGATGCGCCACTCGATCCGGCGCACCACCTCGCGCAGCCGCATGGAAAAGGTGCCGCGCCAGCGCTTGCGCTCCGCCAGATGGCCGCGCAACTGATCCAGCGTGTCGTCCTGCCCCGGCTCGAATGCGGCCGGCAGCTTGCCCGGGTCGACCGCGCCATCGAGCAGGCGCACGAACGCGTCGTTCGCCTCATGGATGACGAAGCCCGAGTCCATCACGGCGATGGGCGCGATGGCGCTGGTGAAGATTTCACGGAAGCGCGCCTCGCTTTCCAGCAAGGCATCTTCCGCGCTGCGCACGCGCAGCAGGGTGCGCAGCGTCGCCAACAGCACGTCCGGGTCCACCGGATGGATGAGATAGGCATCGGCGCCCGCATCCAGTCCGGTGATCAGATCGCCGGTCTCGATCGACGCGGCCGAGACATGGATCACCGGCAGCAGGCGCGTACCGGGCTGGCTGCGCAGCTGGCGCACGATGTCGAAACCGCTCATGTCGGGCAGGTTCACGTCGAGCACCAGGGCGGCGAACGCATGCTGCTGCAACAACATCAAGCCTTCCGAGCCGGTGCCCGCCTCGATCACCGGATAGCCGTGGCGCTCCAGCACGCGTCGTATCGAATAACGGGTCGCCGCGTTGTCGTCGACGATCAGCAGCGGACTATGGCGTGGCATCGATGGCGCCCTCCGGAAGCTTGAGCGGGAGAACCACGAAGAACACCGAGCCTTCGCCCGGCGTACTGTCCATGCCGACGTGGCCGCCCAGCAATTCCGCATAGCGCTTGCACAGCGCCAGCCCCAGGCCGGTACCGCGCAGGCGTTTCTGCAGGGGCGAGTCCAGCTGGCTGAAATCCTTGAACAGGTCCTGCCGCAGATCGGCCGGAATGCCGATGCCGGTATCGCGCACGGCAAAGCATACGGTGCCGTCGTCCTGCAGGTGCGCCGATACCTTCACGGTGCCGCGCGGGGTGAACTTCAGCGCATTGGAGATGTAGTTGCGCAGGATCTGCGAGAGCTTGCGATCATCGGTATACAGCTTGGGCATGCCTTCGGGATCTTCGAAGATCAGGTCGGCCTCGGTCATCTCGGTGATCGGACGGAAGGTGCCGCGCAAGGCGGCGAACAAATCCATCATGTCGAACCAGGCCGGCGAAATGGTGATGCGGCCGGCCTCGATCTTGGCCAGGTCGAGCAGATCGTCCACCATCTCGCTCAGCTCGCGCGCCGCCACCGAAATGTAGTTGACCTGGCGATGCTGCTCAGGCGTAAGCGGCCCATCCATTTCATCGGTCAGCAGCCGCGCGATGCTCAGCACGGAGCCCAGTGGCGTGCGGAATTCATGGCTCATGTAGGAAAGGAAGCGGCTCTTCAGCTCCGAGGCCTCGCGCAGCTGCTCGGCCTGCTTGTCCAGCTCCGCATAGAGCGCCACCACGCCCTGATTGGTTTCGTCCAGTTCGGCACGCAGCGCCTGGGCCTCGCCGCGCAGGCGTGCCAGCTCGTCCTGCAGGGTGGACCCGGGCTCGTTGGATTCAGACATGCGTGCGCTCCAGGGCGACGACCATCACGGTGGCATCGTCGCGATTTCGGTTGAAGTCGCGATGCAGCACCGCCGCGATGACCGCCGGATGACGATGCAGCAGCCCCGGATAGTCCGCCATGCGCCAGCGGGACTGCAGCCCATCGGAATGCATGATCAGCAGCTTGCCGATGATATCGCCGAAATCGAAGGTCTGGGCATGCCTGAATTGTGCGCCCACGATGCCCGGATGAGAGGCCAGGCCTCGCGTGACCTCGGCGCTGACCACGCAGGCCGAGATGTTACCGATGCCGGCGAAGCGCAACGAGCCCTGCGCGGTGTCCACCCGGGCGACCGCCGCGGCGCCGCCGCGCGTGCCCATCATCGAGCGGTGCATCTCGTCCATCATCACGGCCGGTTCCGCCTGCGGATGGTCGGCAAAGGCCTTCACGGCCGCAGCCGCAGCCACCGATGCCGCCTCGCCATGACCCAGCCCATCCACCATCATCATGGTCCAGACCGTGTCCTTGACGGCCAGCGCCCAGCTGTCGCCGCAGAAGTGTTCGCCATGCAGCGCGGTCTGGCTCACGCCGAAGCGGATATCCTCGTCGGCCTGCTGGCGCGGGAACAGTCGTGCCAGCACCACCGAGCCGCGTTGATCCGAATAGACGTCCATCAGCTGCGATTGCCGAACCACCGCGCCCAGGCCGATGCCTTGCGTGCCGCCGGTCGAGAACCCGTCCGGCAGACAGGCGGCGAGATGAAATCCCGGTCCGCGGTCGACCGCAACAATCTCGACCCCGCGCACGCTGCGTCCTGGAATCTCCCGCAGGTGAAGGATGCCGCCCTGGCCATGCTTGATGACGTTGGTGGCCAGTTCGGTGGCCACCAGCGCCACGCGGCCGCTGTCCGAGGCTTCGAAACCCGTGTCCGTAGCGAGCTGCTGGGCCCAGCGGCGGGCCTGGCCCACTTGCGTGACCTCGTCGAGGGTGATGCTGAGCGCCGGCGAACCAGCCAGCGTCAGTTCCATTTGGTGATGGTGACGCGCGTACCCTGCCCGGGCGCGCTCTGGATATCGAACTGGTCGACCAATCGCTTGGCGCCCGCCAGCCCCAGGCCGAGGCCGTTGCCGGAGGTCCAGCCGTCCGTCATGGCCTGCTTGATATCGGGGATGCCCGGGCCGTTGTCGCGAAAAACCAGCTGCACGCCCTTGCGTGCGCCCTCCTCCACGATGGCCCAGTCCATGTCGCCGCCACCGCCGTAGATCACGGCGTTTCGTGCCAGCTCACTGACCGCTGTGACCAGCTTGGTCTGGTCCACCAGGCGCAAGCCGCATTCCAGCGCCAGTTTTCGCACGGCCTGGCGACCGAGCACGACATCCTGCTCGGATCGAAGGGCAAACGTTCCGCTGCGCATGCTGCTCATTGATTCTGTACACGCTCGCGCAGGAGCTGCATGCCGCGTTCGACATTCAATGCCGTACTGACGCCTTGCAGCGTGAGCCCCAGCTCGACCAGGGTAATGGCCACCGCGGGCTGCATGCCGACCACCACGGTCTCCGCGTCCATGATGCGCGACAGTCCCGAGATCATGCCGATCATGCGGCCGATGAACGAGTCGACGATATCCAGCGCCGAGATATCGATCAGCACGCCTTTGGCCGAGGTCTCGTTGATCCTGGTGGAAAGATCGTCCTGCAGTGTCATCGCCAGCTGGTCATGCATATCGACCTGGATGGTGACGAGCAGAAAGTCGCCCATGCGTAGAATGGGAATGCGATCCATGGGTCACTCGGCTCGCGTCACGGTCAGCCCGGAGCGCTTGAGCGCCAGTGCCAACGCATCCGCCAGGTTGGCCTTGGTGACGATGCCGCCGAGGTCCAGGCCCAGATGTACGATGGTCTGCGCGATCTGCGGACGGATGCCGCTGATGATGCAGTCCGCGCCCATCAGGCGAATGGCCGTCACGGTCTTCAGCAGGTGTTGCGCCACCAGCGTATCGACGGTGGGGACGCCGGTAATGTCGATGATGGCAATGTCCGAGCCGGTCTCGACGATGCGCTGCAACAGCGATTCCATCACCACCTGGGTGCGCTGGGAGTCCAGCGTGCCGATCATCGGCAACGCCAGCACGCCATCCCACAGCTTGACCACCGGCGTTGACAGCTCCAGCAATTCCTCCTGCTGGCGCATGATCACCTCTTCGCGCGATTTCTGGAACGCGCGGATGGTATGCATGCCCAGCAGGTCGAGCAGTTCGGAGACGGCCCAGACCTCGTTCGACAACGCCTTCGGGTCGCCCGCATAGGTGGCCTGCAGCTGATCGAACAACGGCCTCTTCAGCGAGAAGATGAAACGCGCCGTATGCTGCGAATCCAATCCGCGCTGGGCACGACTGCGCGAGAGCAACTCCAGGAACTGCCGCGACTCCGCCCATTCGCCCCGGGACAAATCGGCCGCATCGCCGACTGCCGAAGCGGCCACCAACAGGCGAAGGAAGTCCTTGGCCTGCGCGCTCACTTCGTCGCGCGTGATGCGGTTGTCCGACAGCGACCCTTCCTGCTCCAGGCCCGCTATCCAAGCGGTCAGCAGAGCCGACTCGTTTTGCTTGATCGCGTCGATGGTCGCTTGCTTGAGAATCGACATGGGTGCCTCCCGTGGAAATCGTTTCATCTTCCGGGAAGGCGCCACGCTTTGGAATAGCCAGCGAAGAAAACTTCAGGCATAGCGGGAATTTGACATGGCCTTGACGCATTCGTGTTTAGACAGGGCTGTTGCGGCCGTATGTCGCCCAAGCCACGCATCCATGAGCTCCGATCACGTTCTGACCATTCTTCTCGTCGAAGACGACGACGGCATCCGCACCATTGCCAGCGTGCTATTGGAATCGGAGGGCCATCAGGTGTTCGCCATGGCCACCGGCGAACTGGCCCACGAGTGGCTGGCACAACGCCAGCCCGACGTGCTCTTTGCCGACGTCAACCTGCCGGGCATTGGTGGCGCGGAACTCGCCCGCCTGGCGCGACAAGCCAACCCCGACTTGCGCATCCTGCTGACCTCCGGTGAGGCCATGCCCGATCCGGCCTGGCTGGCCTCGGGCGGCCACTATCTCAACAAGCCGTATGACCGGCGCACGCTGCTGGCCGCCATCCAGGCCACCGCCAAGGCCGTAGCCTGACGCCATCACGAGAACAGCGGCGGCGGACCGCCCATGCCCACCTCGGCCACCATCCGGCGAATGCGATGAAGCACCCATTCGTGGTCCTCGTGCGCGGCGTCGCGCAACACTTCTTCCGCCAGCCCTGAAAATTCCTGCCAGAACGACTGCGCCTCGGGATACTTGCGCGCCAGCGCGCGCGCGTAGCCCTGCAGTCGTTCGAGATCGCTGTCGAGGTTCTCGCGATTCTTGGTCATGGGGCGAGTTGTAGCGGGATGATGTGATACGCCGCGTCGCAATCGTGTCGGCTGAGCGTGATGCACGGTCGCCGTGCAGGCGATTGTCCCAACGCCAGCCAAATGTCCGGGTCGAATCCGCGTGCCGCCGCGGATATTTCACATGCGAGCGGCAAGGTGCTCACGAACCGACCGCCATCGTCGTTACACACCAACGACGAGGTTACCCCCATGAGTCAGCACGATCACGAAATCAAGGTACTGAACGGTCTCATCGAAACCACCATCGACAGCGTGGACGGTTACGCCGAAGCCGCCAAGGACGCCGAAAATCCCCAGTTCCGCGACCTCTTCCTGACCCGCGCCGCCGAACGCCGCCAGATCGCCGCGCGCCTGCGCGAAGCCGTGCGTCGCGAAGGCGGCGATCCTGCCGACGACGGCACCGTGCTCGCCTCGGCCCATCGCGTGTTCACCGGCTTGCGCAGCTCGATGAGCCATGGCGACAAAGCAGTAGTCGACGAAGTCGAGCGCGGCGAGGATCACATCAAGGCGAAGTACGACGATGCGCTCAAGGACGACAAGCTGTCGCTCTCGGCGCGTGAGGCGATCCAGCAGGCGTATGCATCGGTCCGCCAGGGCCACGACCAGATGAGTGCGATCAAGCATTCGATGCAGTAACCGCAACGGCCATCGGGACCGCCGGTCCCGATGGCACCCTTACCCTCTGTGGGATCGCACTTGTGCGCGACAGCAGCCTCACCATGCACCGCTCCGCCCGCTTGTCGCGCACAAGTGCGCTCCCACAGAACTTGCCAACCATAGTCATCACATATGCGGCTGCTGGTCCGGCGGCGGCACCGGGTCCTTGATCGGCACCGGCGGCGGTTCGGGATCGGTCAGCGGCGGACGCTGCGGCGTCGGCGGCGGAGGCTCGGGTTGCACGGGTGGCTCCGTCGGATTCGGCGTTGCCGGCGGCTTGACCGGATCCGGTGTCGGCGCAGGCACTTCGCCCTGCACCACGTACGTACTGAATGTCTCGATGATCATGCTGCGACTCCTGCTCGACGCGAACGCATCGTCGCGGCCCGTCGCTGAACTGCGTGCACGCGATGCGTGAACAAGCGCGTTCACGGCAGCGGTATCGCCAGCGTTCATCCCCGTCTACACGTCACCGCGATGTCGGCAACCGCAGCTGACTCGCGCCTTCGAATTTGACCAGCCACTCACTCCCGGGGGCGTTAGCTCTTGCAGGCGACACAACGGAGAACTCTGCCATGAAAACGCGCGCCATCACTTCCTTCGCCATGGTCCTGGCCATCTGCTCGAGCGCGGCTTTCGCGCAGACGTCGCAACCGCAGACCCGCACCGTCTGCGAAGACGTCCCGGTGAAGCAAATCAACTCCAGCGATACGCATCGCGTGGCCGGCACGGCGATTGGCGCCGTGGCGGGCGGCGTGCTGGGCAACCAGGTCGGCGGCGGCAAGGGCAAGACGCTTGCCACGGTGGGTGGCGCGGTCGCGGGCGGCGTGGTCGGCAACCAGGTGCAGAAATCGCACCAGGACAAGAACGCCACCTATGCCACCGAGCGCCGCTGCCATCAGGAGCAGTACTGACTTTTACGGAAGTGAATCAAGCGAGGCCCTGGATGGCGCCGCCGCGAATCACCAGACGTCGATCCACTCCAAGGAGAGCTGCTGCATGAATACGTCCGTCTACTGCATGGCCCGTACGCCCGAGCAAGCCGAAGTGATCCTGCTCGAACTCAAGCAGGCAGGCTTCACCAACAACGATATCTCGGCCTTGCTGCCGGATCGTCGCGGCACCAAGGACTTTGCCCACGAGCACAGCACCAAGGCGCCGGAAGGCGCAACCGCGGGCGGGATCGCCGGCATGGGTGTGGGCGCGGCGCTGGGCTGGCTGGCCGGCATCGGCGCGCTGGCGATTCCCGGCGTCGGTCCGTTCATCGCGGCAGGCCCGATCATGGCCGCGTTGGGCGGCGCCGCCGTGGGCACGGCCACGGGCGGCGTGGTCGGTGGCCTGGTCGGCATGGGCATGCCGGAATTCGAAGCCAAACGCTACGACGCGAAGATCCGCGAAGGCAACATCCTGATCTCCGTGCACACCGAGAGCGGCCAGCAGAAAGACGTGGCCAAGGACGTCTTCAAACGCAACAATGCCGACGATATTTCCACCGCCTCCGAGGCACGAGTGCACTGAAACCGTGCTCGTTTTGACGCCAGCTGACTCCGGTCAGCAGCGGCAACGAGGTTTTCACATGTGGCTCACGATGGGAACGATCTGATCCCGGCATTGACCGCATACAGCACAGTGGGGCCAACATCATGCACGCCAAGAAACGTCGATCCGGTTTCGTCATACTCGTGGAAGACAATCGTCAGAACGCACAGGCCACGGGCGAATATCTCGAAAGCCAGGGCTATACCGTCGACTATGCCTATGACGGCATTACCGGTCTGCACCTCGCCTCCTCCAACGACTACGATGCCATCGTGCTCGACGGCATGCTGCCGGGCATGGACGGCCTCGAGGTTTGCCGCCGCCTGCGCGGCGAGCACAAGGTGAGCGCGCCGATCCTGATGCTCACCGGCCGCAACACCCTGGACGACAAGGTGGCGGGCCTGGACACGGGTGCGGACGATTACCTGTGCAAGCCGTTCGACCTGCGCGAACTCGAAGCCCGCCTGCGCACCCTGATCCGGCGCGAGCGCCGCCAGGTCTCGCGCGAGATCCTCACCGTGGGCGACCTGACCTTCGATACGGGCACGCTCAGCGTGAGCCGCGCCGAACAGGAACTCACCTTGTCGCCGATCGGCCTGCGCCTGCTCGCCATCCTGATGCGCGAATCGCCGCGGGTGGTCAGCCGCTCGCGGCTGGAGCGCGAAGTGTGGGGTGAATCGCTGCCCGATTCGGATACCTTGCGTTCGCATCTGTACATCCTGCGTCGCGCGATCGACAAGCCGTTCGAGAAGCCGTTGATGCATACCTTGCCCACCGCCGGCTACCGACTTGCGGATCTCTCGCCCGCCAGCAAACCCGCCACACCGAAGGCGTCCGGCTCGACTCTCGCCACCGCCTGATACACGGGAAACGCTGTTCTCGACGGCCGCCGGAATCCGGCGGCCGTTTTTCGTGCACCACGATGCCGCCACACATGGTTTCCACGCGGGCTCCACCTGGGACAACGCAAAGTGCCGGGAACGGATGCAACAACCGCCCCTCGCGAGCCCCGTGCTTGCGCCGCGCAACCGCCGCCACCGACTGAACGCGCAGCCTGATGCTCCGACAGTCAGTTCGATCGCCGGGCAAGACCGCAAGGACGCACTGTTTCCACGATGCCGCCATCCCGGCGGCATCCGGACCGAATCGAGGTGGCCGTGCGTATCGCTCAAATTTCTCCCCTGTACGAAGCCGTTCCGCCCAAGCTTTACGGCGGCACCGAACGCATCGTGGCCTATCTCACCGATGCACTGGTCAAACGCGGCCATGAAGTGACGCTGTTTGCCAGCGCCGACGCGCAAACGCATGCGCGCCTGTGCGCCACGCGCGCGCAGTCGATACGCCTGGATCCTTCACCGCTCAAATCCGATCTCGCGGCGCACTTGACCCAGCTGTACGAGGTGAAGCGCCAGCTCGAACGCTTCGACGTGCTGCATTTCCACATCGACCTGCTGCACCTGCCCGCCTTCGAAGCCGTGGCCTCGCATACCATCACCACCCTGCACGGGCGACTGGACCTGACCGACCTGGCCGACGCTTACGCGCGCTGGCCTCAATATCCGCTGGTCTCGATTTCCCGGCAGCAACGCGCGCCGCTGCCGCATGCCTCGTGGATCGCCACCGTGCCGCACGGCATCCCGGCCGACCTGTATCGCGCGCATCCGCACTCGGGCGACGGCTATCTCGCCTTCCTCGGTCGCATCTCGCCGGAAAAACGTCCTGACCGGGCCATCGCCATCGCGCGACGCGCGGGCATTCCGCTGCGCATCGCCGCCAAGGTGGATGCCGTCGACCAGGCCTATTTCCACGAACATATCGCTCCCCTGCTCGACGATCCGCTGGTGCAGTTCGTGGGCGAGATCAGCGATGCGAACAAGGAGGCCTTCCTCGGCAACGCGCGCGCGCTGCTGTTCCCAATCGACTGGCCCGAGCCGTTCGGCCTGGTGATGATCGAGGCGATGGCCTGCGGCACACCCGTCATCGCATGGAATTGCGGCTCGGTACCGAGCGTCGTCGACGACGGCTTGACTGGCTTCATAGTAAACAGCGAGGACGAAGCCGTCGACGCCGTGATGCGCCTTCCCCGCCTCAACCGCAAGAGCATCCGCAGCGTCTTCGAGCGACGCTTCACGGCCGACGTCATGGCGGCCGCCTATGAGACCGTTTATCGGCAGGTGATGATGCCGCCGGCCGATCTGCGCGCAGTGGGAACATGAAAGCAGCAGGGAATGAGACGAGCGGATGAACAATGATGCGTTTGCACCCAACGAAATTACCGAAAACCTCACCATCGGCGAAACGCGGGCCATGTTCGCGCTCAAGGCGGCGCACAGTTTCGCCGTCAGCGATGCGCGCGGCGACATGCTGGGCGGCGCCGAGGGCATGTTTCGCAACGACACGCGCGTACTCTCGCATTGGATTCTCGAACTGGGCGAGGCACGCCCTTCCCTGCTGAGCGGCACGGTGAGCCACGACAATGTGTTGTTCACCGCCGACCTCACCAACGAACCCTTGCCGCCCACCGGCGGCAAGGCCGCGCCTGCGGGCGTGATCCATGTGCAGCGCAGGCGGCTGCTGTGGGACAACCGCCTGTTCGAGCAGATCCATCTGCACAACTTCGACGACAGCGATCTCACCGTGCTGGTGCGGCTGCGCTTCCACGCCGACTTTCGCGACATCTTCGAAGTGCGCGGCATGGACCGCGAACGGCGTGGCGAGGCGCTGCCCGCCAAGATCGAAGGCGATCATGTACAGCTGGGCTATCGCGGGCTCGACGAGGTCATGCGCCGCACGGTGATCTCCTTCTCCGAGACGCCGAGCCATGTGGCCGCGCAACGCGCCGATTTCGAGCTGGATATTCCACGCCTGGGCAGCAGCTCGCTGTACATCGAAGTGGGCGACGAACACATCCGGCCTTCGCGCGAACGTTACCGCCGCGCCGCCGCCGCGGCCCGCGCCACCATGCGCCAACGCCGCCATCGCGGGGCCAGCCTCAAGAGCAACTCGCGCCTGTTCAACAACTGGCTGGACCGCTCGCGCGCGGATATCGCGCTGCTGGTGGCCGACCTGCCCACCGGCCCCTATCCCTACGCCGGCATCCCCTGGTTTTCCACCCCGTTTGGACGCGACGGCCTGATTACCGCGCTGCAGACGCTATGGGTCGATCCCAGCCTCGCGCGCGGCGTGCTGGGCTATCTCTCCAGCCGGCAGGCGACGGAAACCTCGGCCTTCCGCGATTCGGCACCCGGCAAGATCATGCACGAGACGCGCTCGGGCGAAATGGCCTCCCTGGGCGAGGTACCGTTCGGACTCTATTACGGCGGCGTCGACAGCACGCCGCTGTTCGTGATGCTGGCCGGCGCCTATGCGCAACGCACCGCCGACTACGCCTTCATCGACACGCTGTGGCCATCGTTCAAGGCCGCGATGGGCTGGATCGAAACCACCTGCGACGCGCACGCCCACGGCTTCCTCGCCTACGCACGCGGCGCCGAGGGCGGCCTGGTGAACCAGGGCTGGAAGGACAGCAACGATTCGGTCTTTCATGCGGACGGCCGCATTCCGCAGGGACCGATCGCCCTGGTCGAAGTGCAGGGCTATGTGTATGCCGCGCTGCGCGGCATGGCCAAGCTCGCCGAGCATCGCGGCGACAGCGAGCGCGCCTCGCACTGGCGAACGCGCGCCAGCACCATGCGGCATGCGGTGGAGGAGTACTTCTGGGACGAGAACCTGGCGAACTATGCGATCGCCCGCGATGGCGACGACTCGTTGTGCCGCGTGCGCGCCTCCAACGTGGGGCATCTTCTGTATACGGGGCTGCCGCGCAAGAAACGCGCGCAACAGGTCATCCGCCAACTGTCGTCCGCCGCATTCGACGGCGGCTGGGGCATACGCACGCTGGCGAACGCACAGGCGCGCTACAACCCCATGTCCTATCACGATGGCTCGGTCTGGCCGCATGACGTGGCCATGGGCGCCGCCGGCATGGCGCAATACGGCGAGCGCGCCGACGTGGTGCGCCTGGTCGGCGAAACCTTCGAGGCGGCCACGCACTTCGGCATGCGCCTGCCGGAATTGTTCTGCGGCTTCCCGCGGCGGGCGAGCGAACCGCCGGTGGCCTATCCGGTGGCGTGCATGCCGCAGGCCTGGGCGGCCGGATCGATGTTCATGCTGATGCAGGCCTGCCTGGGCGTGGATATCGATGGGCGCCGCGGCATCGTGCACGTCCGTCGCCCACGGCTGCCGCAGGGCATCGACCGGTTGATCGTGCACGGCCTCGAGGTGGGCGGCGCGCAACTGGACGTCGGCTTCGAACGCATCGGCGGGCGCGTGGTGACCTTCCGCGAACGCGGCGCCAACGATGTGCGCATCCAGGTCGAGCAGTGAGTTTTCAGAACAGCGGATAGCTGCCCTGCACGCCGTGCGTGCTCAACATGGCACCGATGCGTGCGGTCAGCCAGTCCTGGTCGGTGGGGTCGCTGCGCTGCATCAGTTCGTCCGCCAGCTCGGCGAAGCGGGGCCAGAATTCCGTGGCCGAGGGGTGCGACTGGAGCAACGAGGACACCTCGATGTCGAGTTCGCCGAGGCTGCGTTCGAGGCGTAGACGGGTACGGTTCATGCGCGAAGCGTAGGCCGGAATTCATCACGGCGGTGTGGGATTTTTGCGAGTTCGGCGTGGTCCGCTAGAGGCCATGGCGCCATGCCAGCGCACCGTCGGGAAACAGGTCGGCAAGCGGCAGCCCCACCGCTTCGCATGCATCCATCACGTAACGCAGCGAGCGTGCCGCCTCCCCGCGCTGCCACTCCGGCGGGACGTTGAAGGCCTCGTACTCGATGGCCTCGAGCATGCGCAGCGACCACTCGTAAAGGCCATCGCCCTGGCTGCCGAACCACTGGCGAAGCCAGTCGCGCAGGCTGTGCAACGCAAACCCTTCCCGCCCCGCCGCGTCGTGCAGCAGCGCCGTCACCTCCGGGCAAATGCCCCGAAACCATTCGCTGTAGCCGGCCGCCTCGTCCGGCACCGTCAGCGGCGCGGGCGAACGTTGCGTGGCATGGCGGACGATGATGTCCCGTTCGATCTGGCGCGCCTGCGCCAGCCGCTCGGTTTCCAGCAGCAGGCCGCGCTCCAGGTCGAACACGTCGAAGAAGCGTCGATGCAAGGTGCGCATGCGCACCAGCGGTTGGCGCGAGTAGCCCACTTTCAACAGGTCCTGCTCGCGCCACGGCAGCATGTAGACGAAGGTACGCCCCTTGCTGAGCGACCTGGGCATGACGAACTCATCCATGCCGCTTATGGTCGCACAGCACTCCCCATGCGGCGGTCACAAAAGGCAATCAAGCGATTCACACGCGCCGTGGAAGCCTCGCGGCATGAGCGGAGATCAGCCGTGAGCCACGCCAAGACCGGACCGGAACGCGACGCCGCGGCCGAAGGGCTGGTCTACGTCAGCGACGACGAGCCCGGCCTGCGACGGCGGCGGCGCGGCAAGGGCTTCGTGTACCTGGATGCGCGCGGCAAGCGCGTGATCCGCAATGCCGTGATCGAGCGCATCCGCCTGCTGGCGATACCGCCCGCCTATGCGGATGTATGGATCTGCGCCAACCCGCGCGGTCATCTGCAGGCTACCGGCCGCGACGCCAAGGGGCGCAAGCAGTATCGCTACCACCCACGCTGGCGACGCGTGCGTGATGGCGGAAAGTTTTCGCACATGGCGGAATTCGGCGCCGCACTGCCGCGCATCCGCCGACGCGTGCGCAACGACCTCACCCTGCCCGGATGGCCGAAGGAAAAAGTCCTGGCCCTGGTCGTGCGCCTGCTCGACGAAACGCTGATCCGCGTGGGCAACGAGGCCTACACCACCGACAACGGCAGCTACGGACTGACCACCTTGCGCTCGCGCCACCTGCGCACGCAGGCGGGCAGCCTGCAACTGAGTTTTCGCGCCAAGAGCGGCCAGCAGAGCGAGGTGAACCTCAGCAACAAGCGGCTTGTCCGCCTGTTGCGGCGCGTGCAGCAACTGCCGGGACAGCGGCTGTTTCAATATCTCGATGAAGACGGCAAGCGCCATGCCGTCGACTCGGGCATGGTCAACGATTATCTACGCGACGCCTCCCAGGGCGATTTCACCGCCAAGGATTTCCGCACCTGGGCCGGCACCGTGCAGGCGGTAGGCCTGCTCGCCGCCACGCCGCTGCCCGAGGACGGGGGAGAACGCAGCCAGCAGGAAGCGATCAACACGGTGGTGCGCGAGGTGGCCACGCTACTGCGCAATACGCCAAAGGTCTGCCGAACCTCGTACATCCACCCCAAGGCTTTCACTGGCTGGAGCAGCGGCGAGCTGCACCGGCTGGTGCCCGCCGCCTGCGTGCAACACTCGCGCAAGCTGGAACAAGCCACGCTGCGCTTCCTGAAACATCGCCCGCGGGGTGCGTGAACGCGCTCAACCTTCCCTGTTCAGACGCAGGTCGTTGAACTTGCGCCGTTCGATCAGCGCCGTGATCCTGCCATGCGCATCGCGCTGGAATACCAGCAGGTTGCGCTCGTCGTCGCTGCCCATGAACACGTCTTTCGCCACCGGTTGCAGGGTATTGAGCTTGCCGCCCGCCTTGGTGACATAGCCGAGCACGCCGTGATCCACCGATACCGTCCAGGCGCGCTCCGGCGTGTAGCGATAGGTGCCGGCGTAGTCGCTCAATACCAGGCCCGGCACATCGATCTTCGGCGGCGCCGTGGGAATGGTCACGTCCTCGAAACCCGCCACCTTCCATTCGCCGGCCTGCTTTACGAAGGTAAGCAGCGCGCGGTAGCGCACGACGAACTTCTGTCCGAAGTAGGATTCGGTTTCGTACTGCTCCACGCTCAGCAAGGCACTGTCGCCATGCAGCCAGGCATGCGGGTCGCGCATTTCCATGTTGCCGGTGATGCCGGGCGGAAACGCGCGCAGGCTTTCAATGGTTTCGGCCTTGCTCGCCACGCGGCCAAACTCGTCGATCATCACCGCATCGTCGGTGACCGATTTTTCCCAGATCGCCTTGTCGCCCGTGGGCAAGGCGTCCATCAGTTTCTGCGTGGTCTGCACCAGCTCGTCCCGCAACGCGGCCGGCGCCTCGTCGGCATGAAGCGGCAACACAGCCGCTGCGGCAAACAGTCCCAGCACGATCGATCGACGCAACATGAACACCCCTCCCGGCCATGCCGCGAAGCATGCGCCGCATGGCCATCGCGCACCCGTGCTTGAAGTCACAGCCGGTCCGGCGCACCGCGGCGGTTTGCCGCGCGTGCGGCAATGCGGTCATCGACCGCGGCAGCGGACACGCCCAGAATCGGCGCAGCCCAGCCGCATGGAGCGCAACGCGGAACGCCCGTCATGCCACCCACCTCTCCCGCCGCAGCGCCTTCCTCGTCCACCGTGCCGATCCTGCTGGCCGCGCCGCATCGCGCCATGTTTTCCGTCGGCGCGATCCTGTTGTCCGCCGGCATGGCCTGGTGGTTATGGGTGTTGATCGCCGCATGGCGCGGTGGACCGCTCGCGGCGCAAGCGCTCCCGGTGGGATGGACCCACGGCGTACTGATGCAATACGCCACCCTCGTGCCGTTCGTGATGGGCTTCCTGCTCACCGTCTTTCCTCGTTGGATGAACGTGGAAGCCGTGCCTCGCCATGTCTATGCCGCCGTCTTCGGCTTGATGCTCGGCGGCGGCGCGCTCGTGCTGGCGGCGGCAAGTGGTTGGCCACAGGCGCTGCCCGTCGGTCTGAGTGGCATGTTGCTTGGTTGGCTCATTGCATTGGGAACACTGGGGCATCGCCTGCACCGCCATGGTTACCGCGACGTCTGGGCCAGGTCGGCGTGGTGCGCGCTGGCGCTCGGGGCAATCGGACTGGGCATGGTGTTGTGCGCGAGCCTCGGTGCATCGCTCCTGTGGGTACCGGCAGCCAACAAGATCGCCACCTTCGGCCTGCTGTTGCCGATGTATTTCACCGTGGCGCACCGGATGGTGCCGTTCTTTTCCGGCAACGTCATCGCCAACTACCGCGTGGTGCGGCCGATCGGATCGCTGCTGGCGGTATGGATGCTGAGCCTTGCCCATCTGGGTTTTGACCTGTTCGATGCGGCGAACTGGCGATGGCTGGTGGACACGCCGATGACGGCGCTGCTGTTGTGGCAATGGCTGGCCTGGCAACCCTGGAAGGCGAAACGCCCCGGCTTGCTGCTGGTGTTGTACGTGGCGCTGGCATGGCTGCCGCTGTCGTTCCTGCTGTACACCGTGGACAGCATCCACAGCTACATCACGCACACGAATTCGCGCGCGCTGGCGCCACTGCATGCGCTGACCATCGGCTTCTTCAGCTCCATGCTGGTGGCGATGGTGACACGCGTGACGCATGGCCATTCGGGTCGTCCGCTGGCCATGGGTCCGGTTCCCTGGTTCGCCTTTATGGGTATCCAAGGGGTTGCCCTGGTTCGCGTTGCCGCTGAATACCTCTCGCAGCCCTGGCCCTGGTATATCGCGGCGGCAGCGTTGTGGCTGCTCTCGCTGGCCCCATGGATCGCGCGCTCGCTATGGATCTATCTCACCCCCCGTCGTGACGGCGCGCCGGGTTGACGCTCCGCTGAAGAGTTCATCGCATGGCACTTTTCCCCGCTGCAAACGAAATCGGCATCGCCACCCTGGTCGACCGCTTCTACGACAAAGTGCGCGCGGACGCGGAGCTGGGTCCAGTGTTCGACACGGCCATCCATGACTGGACGACGCACAAGGTGTTGTTGCGCGATTTCTGGTCCTCGCTGGTGTTGCGCTCGGGCCGATACAAAGGCAACCCGATGGGCGTGCACCGTGCGTTACCTGCGTTCCCGCCGAGCCTGTTTCATCGCTGGCTGGCGCTGTGGCGGGAAACCACCCGCGAAGTCTTCGACGCGCCCGTGGCCGAACTCTTCATCGGTACCGCCGAGCGGGTGGCGCAAGGGCTCAGCCTGGGGATGGGCCTGGGACGGCTGTCGCTGGAACACCCGTCGCGCGTGCTCGGTCCGCTGCACATCGTGTCGTGAGGGCAATGATGGGAGTACACTTCACAGATGAGAATCAATCGCATTTGTGAAGCCTGGCGCGCACTCCCGCTGCTGATCCTCCTGCTGAGCCTGGCCTCGCTGCCGGCCCATGCGCAGACGGACGCCGACGATCCCGCGGCCAGCGTGCCAAAGACCTGGCAGATGCTCGATTACCTCGCCGCGGACTATGCGGGCGCAGTGAAAAATGGCGAGGTGACAAGCGCGTCGGAATACGACGAGATGCGCGAATTCGCCCGCCATGCGCGCGATCGCGTGGCGGCGCTGCCGCCTGCCGCGGCCACGCCGGTGCTGCGCGAACAGGCTGACCGGTTGATCCAGTTGATCGACGCCAAGGCACCGGCGTCCGACGTCGCGCGCCAGGCGCATGCGCTGACCGATACGCTGCTGCAGGCCTATCCGATTCCCACCGCGCCCACCGACGCGCCGAATCTTGCCCGCGGTGCCGCCGTGTACCAGATGCAGTGTGCCGTCTGCCACGGCACCACTGGTCATGGCGATGGCCCCGCGGGACTTCAGTTGTCGCCGCGGCCGATCGACTTCACCGATGCCTCGCGTGCCGACCAGCGCAGCGCGCTGTCGCTCTACGAAGTCATCAGCCAGGGCGTTGCCGGCACGCCCATGGCGAGTTATGCGCAGACGCTTTCCACCGACGATCGCTGGTCGCTCGCCTTTTACGTCGGCACCCTCGCCTATCCCGACGCGATGGCAAACGGCGAGCAGGCCTGGCGCACCGATCAACGCGCCCGTGGCGCCATCGCCTCGCCCAGTGAATTGGCGCGTGCACGCGTCGCCGGTCTCGCCGAGGTGATCGGGACGGCCCAGGCACGCCTTGTCGTGGGCTATCTGCGCGCGCATCCCGAGGCGGTGCACGAAGCGCTGACCGGCCTTTCGCTGGCGCGCACGCGTGTCGCCGACAGCGTGGAGGCTTATCGCAGAGGCAAGCCGGAAGAGGCGCGGGAGCTGGCGCTCTCGGCCTATCTCGACGGCGTCGAACCGGTGGAAGCCCGGCTCGATGCGCGCGACGCGGCACTGCGCGCCCGCATCGAAACCGCCATGGGAGCCTATCGCACGTCGCTGTCGCAGCCCGCAACAAACAATGCGGTGCCCACCCAGGCGCACGAAGTGGATGCGCTGCTCGCCCAGGCGCAGGCGCTGCTGACGGCAAGCGCAGCGAATCCGATGACCACGTTCGTCGGCGCGCTCACCATCCTGGTACGCGAAGGCCTGGAAGCGCTGTTGGTCGTGGTGGCGCTGCTGGCCTTCCTGCGCAAGGCGGATCGGCACGACGCCACGCGCTATGTGCATGCCGGCTGGTTGCTGGCGCTGCTGGCGGGCGCGGCCACCTGGGCGGTGGCCAGTTACGCCATCTCGATCAGCGGCGCCAGTCGCGAACTGACCGAAGGGCTTTCCTCGCTGTTTGCCGCCGCCGTGCTGCTGGCGGTCGGGTTGTGGATGCACCAGAAGAGCATCGGCGGCCGCTGGCAGTCCTACCTGAAAGCGAAGATGGCCACGGCGCTGGACCGGCGCTCGGCATGGTTCGTGTTCGGCCTCACCTTCATCTCGGTCTATCGCGAGGTGTTCGAGACCATCCTGTTCTACACCGCGTTGTGGAACGAGGGCCAGGGACAGTGGTTGCTAGCAGGCATCGTGGTGGGCGCCATCATCCTCGGTTTCATCGCCTGGGTACTGCTGCGAACCAGCCAGCGCCTGCCGCTGGGCCTGTTCTTCTCGATCAGCTCGCTGGTGATCGCGCTGCTGGCGATCGTGCTTACCGGCAAGGGCGTGGCGGCACTGCAGGAAGCGGGATGGACGGCGGTGACCGTGGCGCCGGTGCCGTCCATCGACCTGCTGGGCATCTATCCCACCTGGCAGTCGCTGCTGGCGCAGTTGGCGGTGGCGCTGATGCTGGCCATCGGCTTCACGTACAACCGCTGGCGAGCCAAGGCCGCCTGACCCTCCCGACCCGCGGACGGGGCGTTCCACCGCCTCACGTTCGATGGCACTTGAATTCTGTAACGGTCGATACATAATATTGTTCCGACCGCTACAAAACGAGATGCGCCATGGCACGGCCACGCGAATTCGACGAACAGAAAACCCTCCAAGCCGTTGCCGAGGCTTTCTGGACGCGTGGCTACGAGGCCACCTCCACGCGCGACCTGGCGCAGCGCACCGGCTTGACGGTGACCAGCCTGTACAACGCGTTCGGCGACAAGCAGGCATTGTTCCAGCGGGCCTTGCAGCATTACCTGGACGCAACGCTGCGGGAGCGCATCGATCGCCTGGAACAAGCATTGGCACCCAGCGAGGCTATCGCCGCGTTCTTCAACGAAGTCATCGAACGTTCGCTATCCGATAGGCAACAGCGCGGCTGTTTTCTGGTGAACTCGGCGCTGGAAGCAACGCCCGACGCGCCTGAGCTGCGCGCCGCCATTGCAACCGAAATCGACGCCATCCGCGCCTTTTTCCGTCGCTGCCTGTTGGCTGGCCGTCGCACTGGCGAGGTGCCGTCAGCCGTTTCCGCCGCGGACGCCTCCGCGCATCTATTGGCTGTCCTGCTCGGCCTTCGCGTGATGGCTCGCATCAATGCCGATCGCGCCAGCATGACCGCTGCCGTGGCTACGGCGCTGAAAGCTGCCGGCATCTCGAAACACCGCTGAAGAAATCCCGCCCAATCGCTGGAGCCCCCTCATGTCATCCCGCACTTTTCTCGTCACCGGCGCCACCAAAGGTATCGGCCGCGCCATTTCCCATCGTCTCGCCAAGGCAGGACACCACGTCGTGGGCCTGGCGCGAAACGTCGACGAGCCGGATTTCCCTGGGACTTTGGTCTCGGTCGATCTCGGCGACCGCGAGGCCACCGACAAGGCGCTGAAAGCGCTGGTCGAGCAATACTCCTTCGACGGCGTGGTCAACAACGTCGGCTATGTACGCGTGGCGCCGATTGGCGAAGTGGACCTCGACGACCTCGACGACGTGCTTCGCATCAACCTCGTACCCACCGTCCAGACCGTGCAGGCGTTGCTGCCGCAGATGCGCGCGAAGGGTTGGGGGCGCGTGGTAAACATCACCAGCCTGGTCGCGCTGGGTTACGCGCAGCGTACGTCCTATGCCGCCGCCAAGGCTGCGGTGAACAGTTTCACCCGCACCTGGGGGCTGGAACTCGCCGAAAGCGGCATCACGGTGAATGCGGTGGCACCGGGTCCGACGGAAACGGATCTGTTCCGCGCGAACACGCCCGAAGGCAGCGAGGCCGAGCAACGCTTCCTCGCCGTGGTCCCCATGAAGCGCCTTGGCAAGCCGGACGAACTGGCGGCGACGGTGGAGTTCCTGCTGTCCGATGGCGCCAGCTACATCACCGGGCAGACCATCTATGTCGACGGCGGCGCATCGATCGGTCGCGTTGCCGCCTGACGGCACCCTCAGTGGAAATCGCGCGAACGGCTGTCGAGCGAACCCAGCAGCTCGCTCATGTCGATCAGCCGATGCGCGATGAGATGGCTTACACCATCGGCGTGTTCCCAGCGGCCGTCCACGCCCAGCAGGCGCGATTCGAGGAAGATGCGCCGCTGGCGCTCGGCCACATGGCTCCACACCACCACGTTGATCGGTCCGAACTCGTCTTCGAGGGTGATGAAGGTGACGCCGCTGGCGGTTTGCGGCCGCTGGCGCTGCGTGACCAATCCGGCCGCGCGCACCCGGCTGGCATGCGGGCGATGCTGCAGGCTTCTCGAATCCAGGCAGCTCGCGGCACGCAGGCGCGCGCGAATCTGTTGCACAGGATGCGGCCCCAGGCTGAGTCCGGTGCGGGCGTAATCGGCCAGCGTGTTTTCGCCTTGCGAAGGCGGCGGCAAGACCACCTCCTCTTCCACCGGGCTGGTGTTGCCGAACAGCGGCAACTGCGCCTCGATGCCGGCCATGGCCCAGCGTGCGCGATGGCGGTGTCCGGCCAGTCCACGCAAGGCATCGGCTTCGGCCAGGGCTTCCTGCTGATGCTTGTTGAGTCCGGCGCGCGCGCACAGGTCGGCCACGTCATCGAAAGGTCGCTGCGCACGCGCCGCCATCAGTTGCAGCATCACCTCCTCGCGGCAACCGCGCACCTGCCGGAAGCCCAGCCTCAGTGCATAGCCGCCGTTTGATGAAGGGTCCGCTTCGAGCGTGTTGTCCCAATCGCTGTAGCGCACGTCCACCGGCCGCGCCTTGATGCCATGGCGTTGCGTGTCCTGCACCAGCTGGCTGGGCCCGTAGAAACCCATCGGCTGGGCGTTGAGCAGCGCGCACATGAACGCCGCGCGGTAATGGCGCTTGAGCCAGCAGCTCGCATACACCAGCAAGGCGAAACTGGCCGCATGGCTTTCGGGAAAACCGTAGGAGCCGAAGCCCTTGATCTGCTCGAACAGGCGCGCGGCGAACTCCTGCGTGAAACCGTTCTTCAGCATGCCGGCCATCAGCTTCTGGCGATGGATCTCCATGTCGCCATTACGCCGCCATGCGGCCATGGAACGGCGCAATTGATCGGCCTCGCCTGGCGAGTATTCGGCCGCCACGATCGCCAGCTTCATCACCTGTTCCTGGAACAGCGGCACGCCGAGCGTGCGCTCGAACACATCCTTGAGCGCTTCGGACGGATAGGTGACCGGCTCCTCGCCACGCTTGCGGCGCAGATACGGATGCACCATGTCGCCCTGGATGGGCCCGGGCCGCACGATCGCCACCTGGATCACCAGGTCGTAGAAATTCTCCGGCCGATGCCGCGGCAGCATGGCCATCTGCGCGCGCGATTCGATCTGGAACACGCCGATGGTGTCGGCTGCGCGGATCAACTCGTAGGTTTGCTCATCCTCCTTCGGCATCGAGGCCAGCGTTTCCACGCGGCCATGATGCGTCTCCAACAGCTTGAGGCATTTGCGGATGCAGGTGAGCATGCCCAGCGCCAGGCAATCGACCTTGAGCAGCCGCATGGTGTCCAGATCGTCCTTGTCCCACTGGATGATGGTGCGGTCGGGCATCGAGGCGTTTTCCACCGGCACCAGATGCGACAGCGGCTGATCGGAAATGACGAAGCCGCCCACGTGCTGGGAAAGATGGCGCGGGAAATCCATCAGCTCGTAGGTCAGCGCGATCACGCGTTTCAGCAGCGGACTGTCCGGATCGAAGCCGCGCTCCCGCAGACGGCCATCCAGCGGGTCGTCGCCGTCATTCCAGGAGAAGGTGCGCGACAGCAGGTCGATCTGGTCCGAAGGCAGTCCCAGCACACGCGCCACGTCGCGCACGGCGCTGCGGCCGCGATAGCAGATCACCGTGGCGGCCAGCGCGGCGCGCTCGCGGCCGTATTTCTGGTAGATGTGCTGGATCACTTCTTCGCGCCGCTCGTGCTCGAAGTCGATGTCGATGTCCGGCGGCTCGTCGCGCTCGGCCGAGATGAAGCGCTCGACCAGCAGCGTGGTGGTGGCCGGATCCACCGCCGTCACGCCCAGCGCGTAGCAGACGGCTGAATTCGCCGCCGAGCCGCGGCCCTGGCAAAGGATCTGCTTGCTTCGCGCGAAGGCCACGATCTCCTGCACGGTGAGGAAGTACGACTCGTACTTCAGCTGCTCGACCAGTGCCAGCTCGTATTCGATCTGCTCCCTCACCTTGCGCGGCTCACCTTGCGGCCAGCGCCAGCGCACGCCCTCTTCCGCCAACTGCCGCAGCCATGTGGTGGGCGTATGACCTTCGGGTACCAGCTCGGCGGGATAGCGGTATTTCAGATCCGTCATCACGAAATGGCAGCGCTCGGCGATGCGTACGCTTTCTTCCATCAATGGATCGGGATAGATCGCCGACAGCGCCTCGCGCGTGCGCAGATGCCGCTCGCCATTGGGAAACAACAGGTCGCCCGCGTCGGCCACGGTGCGGTGGTGGCGGATCGCCGTCATCACGTCCTGCAGGGCGCGACGGCGGCGCACGTGCATATGCACATCGCCGGCAGCGACCATCGGCAGCTCCAGCGCCGCAGCCAACGCCTGCAGGTCGGCAAAACGGCGGGCATCGTCAGGGCCGCGATGCAACTCCACGGCCAGCCACAGGCGTTCGGCAAACAGGGTTTTCAACCATGTGCCATGCGCAGGATTCAACTCGGCCTGCGGCAGCCACAGCGCCAGCGTGCCGGGCAGGCCATCGGCGAAATCCTCGCGCGTCACGCGATACGTGCCCTTCTCCGCCACGCGGCGGCCACGGTTAATGAGCGCACACAGCGAGGTGTAACCGAGCAGGTTCTCGCACAGCAGTACCAACTTCGGGCCGTGCTCGAGCTGGAATTCCGCGCCCACGATCAACTTCAAGCCTGTGTCGCGCGAAGCCTCGTAGGCACGCACGATACCGGCCAGCGAACATTCGTCGGTGACCGCCAGCGCGCGATAGCCGCATTCCTTCGCCCGCTCGAACAATTCGCGCGCGCTCGA
This sequence comes from Dyella kyungheensis, assembly GCF_049913195.1. GTDB lineage: Bacteria > Pseudomonadota > Gammaproteobacteria > Xanthomonadales > Rhodanobacteraceae > Dyella > Dyella kyungheensis. The sequence continues at coordinate 2,602,938 of NZ_CP183983.1, forward strand.
CGCGCCACGCTGGAACGAGAAGTTCGACAGGCAATGCAGCTCGGCGTAATCGCTCATGCGAACCACCCATGCAACATCCAGTTGCCCTGCTCGCCCGGCGCGCAGAACACCCAGGCGCACTGCCCCTGCGAGGTGCGCACCACGTAGTAGTCGCGCCGGATATCGCCGCCATCCCACCAGCCGGTTTCGATGCGCTCGGGACCGGCGAGCACCTCGGGCAGCGGTCCGCGCAGGGCGCGCGGCGTGTCCAGCAGCCAGGTGGGGCGCGGCAGGGTTTCGGGCAGGGTTGCCGCTTTCACATGCGATGCATCCGATTGCGCCTTTTCCGGGCGCGGATCGACCGTGCGATGCAGCTGCTGGATCGCCTGCTCGCCCAGGCGCGCGCGCAAGCGTTCGCGCAATTGCTCCAGCGGCACGGCATTCACCGGGCGCGTATCGAACAGATCGCGGCCGGCCGGCACGAACGGCGGCAGCTCGCTTGCCACCAGGCGCATGGCCAGCACCGGTTGCGGCAACTCAAGACGTTCGAACCGTCCGCGCGCGCAGTCGAACAACAGGCCGGCATCGCGAGCTGCGGTCAACATGCCCACCGTCACGCGCGTCGGCGCACCGCTGCTGTGTTCCAGCTCCAGCTCGAAACGCTGCACGCCGCCATCGCGACCAGCGAGATACGCCGCCAGGTCGCTAGTAAGACGGCGCAACGGAAACACCAGCGCTTCGACGTGTTCGATCTCATGCGTCCACTCCATGCGCTGCTCGAACGCATCGGGCGGACGGTAACTGTCGATCGGCGTGGGTTCGTCGCCGGTGAGGCGATCGAGTTGCGCTACCAACTCGCCGCCGAAACGGCGCTGCAGGCCGGCGCGCGGCAACTTGAACGCCTGTCCCAGCGTGCGTATGCCCATCGATGGCAGACCCTGCGCCGCATCCAGCGGCAGGCGTGCCCGCGCAATCGGCACGGGCGACAGCGCTTCGCGCAGCAGCTCCGGCGACATCACCGCAAGACCATCGTGCATGCCGGCCAGCACATAGGCCGCGTGCGGCGTCGGCGCGAGCGCGATACGGTGGCGGAAACCGAGTTCCCGCAGATCGTCGCGCAACAACGATTCAAAGCGCGGCCACGGCCCGAACAGGTTGAGGCTGCGACTCACCTCCAGCACCACGGCATGCGCATACAAGCCAACCTCGGCGCTGTAGCGATACGCCCATGCCGCCAGCAGGCGATGCCAGCGCGCCTCGTCTTCCGCGTCGTGCTCGACCATCGCGAACTGCTGCAGCAAGGCCTGCGCAGCGACCAACTTCTGCCCGCGATAAATGCCTGTTGCACGCGCCGACGCATTGGCCGCATGCACGATGCGCGCCTGCGCGGGGCCGCTCACCAGCACCAGCGGCTCGTCCGATGGCGGCCGTCGCCGGAGGACACCGTCCAGCGCCAGTTGCGGCAGCAGAATGCAGGCCCAGAGCATGATGCTTTACGACCAGCCGGAGACGAGTGATACCGCGCTCACCGGCGGATTGCCGCCACGGCATTTGCGCACGCGCACCTGCCATGCAGGCGTACTTTCCAGCTCCAGCCGCAAGGCCGCCGGCGACGCCTGCACGGCATGGCGGCGATCGCGGAACACGAATGCCAGCGCCTTGCCGGTATCGGCGGCCACCTGCAAGCGGCGCAAGGCACGATCGTCGGCATGCGCGGGCCACGCCAGCACGGCCGCGCAACTGGCCGAGCGCAGGCATTGTTCGGCGGCCCACAGCACGTCGCGTTCGTCCGCGCGCACGATATCCACTTGCGACATCACCACGCCGCGCGCTTCCCAGCCCGCCACATACGGCACGTATGGCGGCGAGATCACCATCACCGGACGTCCTTCGCGGGTGAGCCGCGCCAGCGTAGGCAACAGCAACTGCAGCTCGCCCACGCCATCGGCGGGCAGCAGGATTTCGGTCATTGCATGCTCGGGCCAGCCGCCGCTGGGCAGCGCCGAATCCAGCGTGGGCCAGCCGGTCGGCTGGCTGCCCGACGGTTGCGGCGCGGCACGCCCCTGCCAGACCTGGCGGCTGTGCAAGAGCGAATCGAGTGCAACGAGCTGGCCCATGGGCGCATGGCTCCGATTCAGCGCAACGTGCGCAGGCAGCGCGTGACCACGCCCCACACGCTGAGCGTCTCGCCCTCGCGGAACACGATGGGCTTGAAGTGCGCGTTCTCCGGCAGCAGCGCGATATGGCCATCCACCTTGCCCAGCCGCTTGATGGTCAGTTCGTTGTTGACCACCGCCACCACGATGTCGCCCTGGCGCGCAGTGAGCGCGCGATCCACCAGCACTTCGTCGCCGTCGAAGATGCCGGCGCCGATCATCGACCAACCCGACACGCGGATGATGAAGGTGCTCGGCTCATGCCCACGCAGCACGAGATGCTCGTTGAGGTCGACCACTTCGTCCACGTCGTCGTCCGCCACCGAGGGCACGCCCGCCGGCACGCGGCTGAGAAAGGCCGTCAAGGCGACCGTCGACGGCTCCAGCGACACGGGACGCGGCGCCTCCAGCGTGGCCGGGCTGCGATAGGCCTCCAGATAAGCCAATACGCCCGGCACCTGGCTGTCAGGGACGCGAATACGCTGACTGGGTTCACCGGCGGGACGACCGGCCCCCGGACGGCGTCCACCGTGGTCGGAAGGAGACATGAGGCGACTTGATTAGTGGGCCGGTAATCAAGATAGCACGTTGGCATTCTCACCGAGCGAGATTCAGCGCCCCGGCAGGAGGAAAACTCAAACGATTGAATCAAAAGGCGATTCAGCCACCCACCCGGTACACCCGCCCCTTCCATTGGGAGCGCTCGCCGCGCCAGTAACGCAGCGCCGAACTCCAGGTCATGCCCAGGTACAGGGCGGCCCCCAGCGGCAGCAGCAGCGCCCACCAGCCGGACATGCGGTAGTACCTGAGCATGGGCAGATAGCCCAGCATCATGGCGATCAACGCCAGCCATGCCCATGGCCACACCTGCGGCACGCCCAGCAATACCAGCGGGGCGCCATAGGCGAGCAGGAACAACGACGTCACCAGCAGCAGCACGGCGCTCGAATAACCCAGCTGGGTGAAGGCCGAGCGCGCCACCATGCGATGGATGGCGTCGAAGCTGCCGTAGGGCCGCAGGCTCACCACGTCGCGACTCAAGCCAATCCAGGTGCGACCACCGGCGCGCTTCACCAGACGCGCCAGTGCGCAATCATCGATCAGCGCGTCGCGCAGACTGTCGAAGGCGCCGATGCGTTCGAGCAAGTCCGTATCCACCAGGATGCAGCCACCCGCCGCTGCCGCCACCAGCTTTGAGGTCGAGTTGGAAACGGCGAACGGATAAAGCAGCTTGAAGTAGTAGACGAACGCGGGCAGCAACAGACGATCCCAGAAACTGGTACGGCGCAGGTCCGCCATGATCGACACGAACTGACGCTGCTCGCGCTGCTTGTGCTGCAACAACGTCGACAGCATGCCGGGGCGCAGTTCGATATCCGCATCCAGCAACAAGGTCAGTGGCGTACGCAGGTGTCGCCTGCCCTGCTCCAGCGCCCACAACTTGCCCGCCCATCCCTCCGGCAAGGGCGCACCGGCAATCACCCGCACGTTCGGATAGGAACTGGCCACATTGGCCGTGCTGTCGTTCGATTGGTCGTCGATCACGACCACTTGAAGCCCGCCACCCTGCTGCTGCAAGGCACGCAGCGTCGTGCCGATCACATCCGCCTCGTTGCGCGCGGGAATCAACACCGTGATGTCGTCGAGGGGAACCCCGATCAACGGATCGGCTTCGAGATGCTCGCGCGTGCTCCACGGCCGCCAGGGCACCAGCAGCAACCCCAGCCACATCACGGCGGGGGCGATGGCACAAACGAGCAGCCACATCGGTCAGTGGCCCGCGTCCGCCCCCGGACTCCTGCGCTGGATCGCGCTGATGGGAATATGGATGGCCGTGGCGTCGGCGCGGTCGCCGTACATCACCGGCAGATCCGGCGCCATCGCGCCATCGATGCGCGGCCCGAAGGTGGCCACCCGCGCCGCCTTCAGCGGATGGGCGAAGGTGTCGTCCACCGCGGTGCCTTCGAAGCCGCAATGCGCCATGCAGTTGTCGCACTTGGGATTGATGCCGACGCCGTACTTGTCCCACGCCGTCTCTTCCATCAGCTCCTTGTACGAACTGGCGTAGCCCTCATCGACCAGCAGATAGCACGGCCGCTGCCAGCCGAAGATGTTGTAGGTGGGATTGGACCACGGCGTGCACTGGTAACTCTGGTTGCCCGCGATGAAATCCAGGAACATCGACGACTGGTTGAACACCCACTTGCTCTTGCGCTCGCGGCCGATGCGGAACACGTCGCGGAACAGCTGCTTGCTTTCGGTGCGGCCGAGGAACACATCCTGGCGCGGCGCATGCTGGTAGCTGTAGCCCGGCGACACCGTGATGCCCTCGATGCCAAGCGACATGGCGAAATCGAAAAACTCTGCGATCTCTGCGGGCTGCTCGTTGTTGAACAGCGTGCAGTTGATGGTGACGCGGAAGCCGCGCGACAACGCCAGCTTGATCGCCGCCACGGCCTTGTCGAACACGCCCTCCATGCACACCGATTGATCGTGCCGCTCCTGCAGGCCGTCCAGATGGACCGACCAGGTGAAGTACGGCGAAGGCGTGTACTCGTCGATATGCTTGGTCAGCAGCAGCGCGTTGGTGCACAGGTAGATGAACTTCTCGCGCGCGATCAGGCCCTGCACGATCTGCGGCATCTCCTTGTGGATCAGCGGCTCGCCACCGGGAATCGACACCACCGGCGCGCCGCACTCGTCCACCGCCCGCAGCGCGTCTTCCACGCTCATGCGTTTCTGCAGGATCTCTTTCGGATGATCGATCTTGCCGCAACCGGCACAGGCGAGATTGCACTGGAACAACGGCTCCAACATCATCGCCAGCGGGTAGCGCTTCTGCCCGCTGACTTTCTTGCCGATGATGTAGCGCGCGATCTTGGTTTGTTGAATAAGAGGAATGCCCAACGGAATCTCCTCATCGCTGACCGATGGATCTTGCTGCGGCGCGCTTCACGAGACAGGCGCCAGGGTTCCAGTCGTTTTCATCGTCGCCACCGAGTATAGCCACGCGGCGACATCGTGGTGTTCAGGACGCCAGGCTGGCCGGCGGCGCAAATACATGCGCATGTTCGCGTCGCAATCGGTCCCATTCGATCTTGAACCAAGGCGTGAAACGTTCGGGATGCGCGGCGATTTCGCGATCGAGGTCGTCCGGCGCGACGTAACGCAGCGCGGCGATCTCAAGCACATTGGCGACCGGGGCCGCCTCCGTACGACCGGCATACACCCAGCAAAGTTCATGTTCGGCGCCTTCGTCGTCGAACTGCGCCTGATACTGGAACTTGAACTGGAACTGGAATTCGCACTGCATGCCGAGCTCTTCGGCCAGACGGCGATGAATGGCCGCCTCCATCGTCTCGCCGCGCCGCGGATGGCTGCAGCAGGTGTTGGACCAGTAACCCGGCCACAGGCGCTTGCCCTCGGCGCGCTGCTGCAGCAGCAGCTCGCCATCGGTGTTGAACACGAACAAGGAGAATGCCCGGTGCAGGATGCCTTGCCCGTGATGCGCGGAGGCCTTGTCGAGAAAGCCGGTTTCGCGGTCGTGTTCATCGACCAGCACCAGCGGTTCATCCTGGAACGACACCACGCTCTTCGTCCAGGCTGTTTCGTTGTCATCCCACTCGCGACTAGCCAAGGTTCGAACCTCTCTACTTCCGGCGGACGGCGGCGTTACACGCCTTGTCATCACATCTTCGTCACATATGGCGCGACGCTCGTGCGACCGTCAAACGAACGCACTCAGGCTAGCAAGGTTGAGCGACGCAGTGTAGCCCCTTGTGCGTTCAGCGCGCCGAAGAGGCACTGCCGGAAGACACAGGAAACGGCTCGTGCGTGCGTGTCCAGTTGGTGCTTCCACCCAGCAGCGTGATGCCGATGTAGCCGCGCAAAACCAGCCGATCCGGCGATGGCAGATGAATTTCGCAGTGGTATTGCTTGCCGTTGTCGGTGTTGTACACACGGCCATCCACCCAGGCGTGCGCGTCGGCGTCGTAATGCAGTCCCCACAACAGGCGCAGGCCGGTCAGCGGACGCGAACGCAGCGCGGGATCGGGATTGTGGCGGTCCGTGACGATCTTCCCATTGAGTTCCGGGCCATCCTCCGCGCCGTACCTATCGTGCAGCTGCCATACGATCGCGCCCACGAAGGTATCGCCTTCGCGCTGGATGCGGATGATGGCGTCGCGGCTTTCCACCAGCCAGTCGCCCTCGATGGCGGTGGCCGGCGAACCGTCGCCCGCGGGCGTCTGCGCAAGCGCAGCCGTACCTATCAGGCACAGACACACGATCCAGCGCAAAAAGTAGGCTTTCACAAAGTGCATGCATTCATTTTGGAAGGAATGGTGGATCGTGACCTAATCGACCTCATGCCCACTTTCTCCATCCCATCGCTGCTGTCAGGGCTTGGCCTGGTGCTCGCCTCGTGCGCGACCGCCTATGCCTGGCTGAGCCTGTGGGCCTGGTTTCGTAGCGAACGCCGCAAGCAGCATCGGCGAGCGACCGTGAACGATCAGGCAAGCCGCCCGGTCAGCGTGCTCAAGCCGCTGCATGGCGCCGAGCCCGGCCTTTACGAAAACCTGAAAGGGTTCTGTGCGCAGCGATACGCGCACTACGAAATCCTGTTCGGCGTGCGCGATCCGGACGACCCGGCGATTGCCATCGTGCAGCGCCTGCAGCGCGAGTTTCCCGCACTTTCCATGGCGCTGGTGATCGATCCCGTCGTGCACGGCGCCAACCTCAAGATCAGCAACCTGATCAACCTGCTGGCGCACGCACGCCACGACTGGCTGGTGCTGGCCGACAGCGACATCAGCGTGGCGCCGGATTACTTGGCACGCGTCACCGCGCCGCTGGGCGATCCGCAGGTGGGTATCGTCACCTGTCTCTATCACGGCGTGGCGCACGGCGGCTTGGTGGCGAGGCTGGGCCGCCTGTTCATCGACGACTGGTTCGCGCCTTCCGTGCGACTGGCGCATGCCTTCGGCTCCACCCGCTTCGCCTTCGGCTCCACCATCGCCGTGCGTCGCGACGCGCTGGATGCCATTGGCGGCTTCGACGCGCTGAAGGACACCCTGGCCGACGATTTCTGGCTGGGCGAACGATCGCGCCAACGCGGCTTGCGCACTGTACTGAGCGATGTCGTGGTGGGCACCGACGTGAGCGAAAACCGCCTCTCCAGCCTGTGGTCGCACGAATTGCGCTGGATGCGCACGATTCGCGCCATCTCCCCGGCAGGATTCGCATTCAGCTTCGTGTGCTTCACCTGGCCGCTGTTGGCGCTGGCGCTGCTGCTGTGCCCCACGATTGCCTGCCTGCTCGTGGCTGCGCTGGGAGTTGTCGCCCGCCTAGGACGATATCTGGCAGCCTGGCGCAGCACCGCAAGAACCCGGCGCGGGCAGGACCTCTGGCTCACTCCTTTGCGCGACGCACTGTTGCTGCTGGAATGGGCCGGCGCGCTGACCCATTGGCGCGTGCAATGGCGCGGACAGGCGCTGCATGCGCGCGACCATGCGCCATCGCGCTATCCTTGAGCACGATGTGTTGAACCACTCATTGCGGACGCAGCTGCAGGAGCTTGACCATCCATGAAGACGCTTTTTCTGCAAGCCCCTTCGTTTGACGGTTTCGATGGCGGCGCGGGTTCGCGCTACCAGGCCAAACGAGAGATCAAGAGTTTCTGGTATCCCACCTGGCTGGCGCAGCCGGCCGCGCTCGTCCCCGGTTCGCGCGTGCTCGATGCGCCGGTGGAGGAACTGTCGGTGGAAGAAACCCTCGACATCGCCGCCGGCTACGAGCTGGTGATCATCCACACCAGCACGCCTTCCTTTCCCACCGATGCGAAATTCGCCGAGCTGATCAAGCAGCGCCGCGCGGACATCCTGATCGGCATGGTGGGCGCCAAGGTGGCGGTGGAACCGGATGCCTCGCTGCTGGCATCGCCCGCGATCGACTTCGTCGCCCGCGAAGAATTCGACTACACCTGCAAGGAAGTGGCCGAAGGCCGCGCCTTCAAGGACATCGCCGGGATCAGCTACAAACTGATCGACGGCAGCGTGCAGCACAACCCGTCGCGCGCCACCATCGAGCAGATGGACGACCTGCCCTTCGTGGCGCCGATCTACCAGCGCGACCTGAAGATCGACCGCTATTTCATCGGCTACCTGCTGCACCCCTACGTGTCGATCTACACCGGCCGCGGCTGCCGCTCGAAATGCACATTCTGCCTGTGGCCGCAGACGGTGGGCGGCCATCGTTACCGCGTGCGCTCCGCCGCCAACGTGCTGGCCGAAGCGAAGTGGATCAAGGAGAACATGCCGCAGGTGCGCGAACTGATGTTCGACGACGACACCTTCACCGACAGCTCCAACATGGAACGCGTGCACGAGATTGCACGCGGCCTGCATGCCATGGGCTGGACCTGGAGCTGCAACGCCAAGGCGAACGTGCCGTACGAGTCGCTCAAGATCATGAAGGAGAACGGCCTGCGCCTGCTGCTGGTGGGCTACGAATCGGGCGACGACCAGATCCTGCACAACATCAAGAAGGGCTTGCGCACCGACATCGCGCGCACCTTCACCGAGAACTGCCGCAAGCTGGGCATCACGGTGCATGGCACCTTCATCCTCGGCCTGCCGGGCGAGACAAAGGAAACCATCGCACGCACCATCGCCTACGCCAAGGAAATCAATCCGCACACCATCCAGGTCTCGCTGGCCGCGCCGTACCCGGGCACCACGCTGTACAAGCAGGCGATCGAGAACGGCTGGCTGGAACACAACACGGCCGCCAACACGGTCAACGACAAGGGCGTGCAACTGGCGATGATCAGTTATCCGCATCTGTCCAAGGAAGAGATCTTCCACGGCGTGGAGACGTTCTACCGCAGCTTCTATTTCCGCCCGTCGAAGATCTGGGAGATCGTCAAGGAAATGGCCGGCAGCTGGGAAATGACCCGCCGACGATTGCGCGAAGGCGTGGAGTTCTTCCGCTTCCTGCGCGCGCACGAGGCATGACGCCGCAGCCCCCGCGTCACCGATGATGGCATCGCCCGCAGCAGCCACGCGCCCGCGCTTGATCGTGACGGCCGACGATTTCGGCCTGCATCCGGCAGTGAACCACGCCGTGGAACGTGGTTTTCGCGAGGGGGTGCTGCGTGCGGCCAGCCTGATGGTGACGGCGCCGGCCGTCGCCGATGCGGTGGCACGCGCCAAGCGCATGCGGGGCCTGGCGGTAGGACTGCACCTGGTGCTCGCCGACGGACAATCCGCGCTGGCTCCGTCACAGATACCCGCCCTGGTCGACGCGCGCGGCCGCTTCGGCGACGATATGCTGCGCGACGGGTTTCGATTCTTCTTCCTGCCGCATGTGCGCACGCAGCTGGCCGCAGAGATCCGGGCGCAGTTCGAAGCGTTCGCCGCCACCCGTCTGCCGCTCGACCACGTCAACGCCCATAAACATTTCCATCTTCATCCGACGGTGCTTTCCTTGATCCTATCGATTGGGCGCGATTACGGCCTGCAAGCGGTGCGCTGGCCCGCCGAACCCGGCTCCGGCCCCTGGCTGAAGCCCTGGCTCGCGCTGATGCGCCGTCGCCTGCGACGCGCGGGGATGCGTTCGAACGACCAGGTGTTCGGCATCCGGCACAGCGGCGGCATGGATGAACAGGCGTTGCTCGACGTGGTTGAGCATCTGCCGCAAGGACTTAGCGAGATCTACCTGCACCCGGCCACGCACAACGCGCTGACGCCCACGATGGCGCATTACCGCCATGCCGATGAACTGGCCGCACTGCTGTCGCCGCGCGTCCGCCGCGCCGTGGCCGAGCACTGCCAGCTTTGCGATGGCTTTGGCGATCCGGCCGCCGTATGAAATATTTTGTTTATCTCGCCGGCCTGCTCGGCCTGGTCGCCGCGATCATCCTGGTGACACAGCAGAACTGGTCGGCCATCCGCGGCGCCTTCGACCATGCCGGCTGGGCCTTGTTGTGGCTGCTGCCGTTCCACGCGCTGCCGCTGTTGCTGGACGTGTTCGGATGGCATGCGCTGCTGGCTCCCAGCGATCCACAACGCCGCGTGCGCATGCCGTTCCTGTTCTGGGTCGCCACCGTGCGCGAGGCGTGCAACCGACTGCTGCCGGTGGCCAACGTCGGCGGCGAAATCGTCGGCATCCGGCTGGTCAAGTGGCGCGGCCTGGAAGGTGCGCCGGTGGCGGCAAGCGTGATCATCGAAGTGCTGCTCACGCTGGTGAGCCAGTACATCTTCGTGGCATTGGGCCTGTTGCTGTTGATCGGCATGGCCGGCCACATCGGCACGTTGAACTCGGTGATCGGCGCGGTGGTCGCGACACTGCCGCTGCCGATCGGGCTGATCTGGATCCTGCGTCACGGCCAGCTGTTCTCGCGCCTGGAAACCTTTGCGGAGAAACTGCTGGGCGGCCCGTCGCGCTTCACCGAATTGCTCGATGGTGCCCGCCTCGACGACGAAGTGCGCAAGCTGTACGGCATGTCCGCCCGGCTGGGCGTGGCCTGCGCCTGGCAGGTGGCCGGTTTCGTGGTCGGCAGCTTCGAAAGCTGGCTGGCCCTGCAACTGCTGGGCTACCCCATTTCTGTGTGGGATGCGATCGCCATCGAGGCTACCACGCAGGCCGTGCGCCACATCATTTTCTTCGTGCCCGCCGGCCTGGGCGTGCAGGAAGGCGGCCTGGTGCTGTTCGGCAATATCATTGGCCTGCCGGCGGATGCGGCCATCGCCCTGTCGCTGGTGAAACGCGCCCGTGAGGTAGGCTTTGGCGTGCCGGCGCTGTTGTCGTGGCAGTGGACGGAAGCGCATCGCCTGCACCGTCGCTGGCTGTCGCGCCGCAAGCCCGCGTTGTCCGATGCACCGGACCGGAAGTTGTCGTAACGCAACGAGGTGAACCTGTGTCCCATGACGCCGTAGCCGACGCCGACCACAGCATGCGCCACTGGGCCGGCAACGAGCCGGGGCGCATCAGGATCGGTTCCGATGCGCACAAGCGGCTGTTCTGCCGCATGATCCTGGACACGCACAACCCGTATAAACCGGCCGTGATCGAATGGCCGGCGCTCGATGCCGACACTTTGCATCGCATCACCTCGCTGCCGATCTGGGACATCGCCGTGCAGACCGAGGGCAAGGCCAAGCTGCGCGTGGCCACTTACACGAATACCATCGTCGATCCCCTGCTGCGCGAAGCGCTGACCATGGACGGCGACGAGGAAGCGCGCCACAAGGTGGTGCTCACCAAGATGGTCGAGGCCTACGGTATCGCACTGGCGCCCGAGCCCGAGTACGAGGTGCCGAAGGATCCCGAATGGGGCTGGCTGGTGACCGGTTACAGCGAGTGCATCGACAGCTTCTTCGCCTTCGGCTTGTTCGAGTCGGCCAAGCGCACGGGTTATTTTCCCGCCGAACTGGTGGAAACGTTCGAGCCGGTGATGCAGGAAGAGGCGCGCCACATCCTGTTTTTCGCCAACTGGGTGGCGTGGCATCGCAAGCAATTGCCGTGGTGGCGGCGTCCCGCGTTCGAGCTGAAGGTACTGCGGGTATGGCTGTTCCTGATCTGGGAACGCATCGGCATCGCCAAGGGCCTGGACAACAACGGCGAGATGCAGGACGCGAACTTCACCATCACCGGCCACCAGCAGATCGGCCTGGACCTGAAGATCGGCGAGCTGCTGGAGCTGTGCCTGGCGCAGGACAGTTTCCGCATGGGCGGCTACGACGAGCGCCTGCTGCGGCCGACCTTCGTGCCGCGCATGGCACGGCTGGCACGGCGTTTCATGCGCTAGAAAGACCTCCTGTGGGAGCGCACTTGTGCGCGACAAGCCGACGAAGCGATAGCACCGACACTCTGCGGTCGCGCACAAGTGCGCTCCCACAAGGTTGCCGACAACTCAGCGGTGCAGACTGAACCAGGCGACCGCATCTTCCAGCGCAAGCCGCACCGGCCCCGCCGCGTAACCAAGCTCCCGCTCCGCCTTGGCGCTGCTGAAGAACATCCGCTTGCGCGACATGCGCACTTCTTCCACCGTGGCGATCGGCGGCCGGCCGCTCAGCCGTGCCCATGCCTCGGCCACGTAGGCCACCGGCATCACCGCGCCGTGCGGCAGGCGCCAGCGCGGCGGCGGGCGGCCCACGATGTCGGCAATCTCGAACAACAATTCGCGCAGGCTCAGGTCGGCGCCGCCGAGGATGTAACGCTCGCCCACCATGCCATGCTTGAACGCCAGCCAGTGCCCGTCCGCCACATCGTCCACGTGCACCACGTTGAGACCCGTGTCGACATAGGCCGGCATGCGGCCCGCCATCGCATCGCGCACCAGCCGCCCGGTCGGCGTGGGCTTGATGTCGCGCGGTCCGATCGGCGTCGAGGGATTGACGATCACCACCGGCACGCCCTGCGCCGCAAAACCGGCTGCCACCTGTTCGGCAAGAAACTTCGAGCGCTTGTAGTGACCGACCATGTCGCCCAGCGACACCGGTGTGGTTTCCGTGCCCGGCGTGCCATCTTTCGGAATGCCCAGCGTCGCCACGCTGCTGGTATAGATCACCCGTGGCACCCCGGCGCGCTGCGCGGCGTCGAGCAAGGCACGCGTGCCTTCGACATTGGTCCGATACAGCTCCTGCGGTCGCGGCGCCCACAGGCGGTAATCGGCGGCCAGGTGGAACAGCGCATCGCAACCGTCGCAAATCCTTGCCAGCGAGGCGGCGTCGGTGAGGTCGCCTTCGACCACCTCCACTTCCAGGCCTTGCAGGTTGCGCCGGTCGGCACCCGCACGAACCAGTGCGCGCACGTGGTGATCCTCGCGCAGCAACCGCCGCACCACGGCCGATCCCACGAACCCCGTTGCGCCGGTGACCAGCGACCTCACGGCGGCCCTGCCAAGCTGTGCCCACCTATCGCCAGCATGCATCCTGGACACATAAGGCTGTCGTTCCTGAACTCGCGGGAAGAGTTGAGTTTCATTATGTATACACGACGCGCAAAGCGGCGCGTGACGCCACCGTAGCCGTTTCGCCACGGGCCGTACCAGTGCCTGTGACAGGCGTGCGGTGCGGCGGCTTTCGCCGCGGACCGGTGGCGTCTCTACGAATCGATGACATTCGCTTTGGTGATATGGCCGGGTCTCCCATGTGCGGGGTGATACCATGCCTGTGTCGCTGGTTTCTCTCTGTATGTGAATACATAAGAACGCCGAGGCACACCCATGTTCGACGCAAAGCAAGCGGCTGCGATCGCCCCCAGCAACGCCAGCGCTTACCAGGAAGCGATTCTTCCGAAAGTGTCACGCACGTTCGCCCTGACGATTCCGCAGCTGCCACCGGCGCTGCGCGACGTCGTCGCCAATGCCTATCTGCTCTGCCGCATCGCGGACACCATCGAGGACGAACCCGCCTTCAGCGCGGATGAAAAAGGCCGTTACGAGAACGCCTTCGTCGACGCCGTGACCGGACGCATCGATGCGCGCGAGTTCGCCGCCCAGGTCGCGCCGCGCCTCTCGGAGGCCACCTCGGAAAGCGAACGCGAGCTGCTGTCGCGCTTGCCGTTGGTGCTGGAGATCACCGGCACCTTCAACCCCACCCAGCACGAAGCCATCGTCCAATGCCTGCGCGTGATGTCCGAAGGCATGCACGATTTCCAGCGCGTGGTCGGCCTGCAAGGCCTGGACACGCTGCGCGACCTGGATCGCTACTGCTATCACGTCGCCGGCGTGGTCGGCGAAATGCTCACCAAGCTGCTGGTCGATTTCGAACCCGAACTCACGCCGCAGACGCGCACGCTGATGCGCCTGGCCATTTCGTTTGGCCAGGGCCTGCAGATGACCAACATCCTCAAGGACCAGTGGGAGGATCGCAGCCACGGCGTGTGCTGGTTGCCGCACGATGTCTTCGCACGCTACGGCGTGGAGCTGCGGGACCTCAGCGCCGGCCAGCAGGATGCGCACTATGCGGACGCGATGATCGAACTGATCGGCATCGCCCATTCGCACCTCTGCCGTGCGGTGGAATACACCTTGATCGTCCCTGCCAGGCACGCGGGTTTCCGTCGCTTCTGCCTGTGGAGCATCGGCCTGGCCGTGCTCACGCTGCGCAATCTGCAGGACCGGCTCGACTTCTCCTCGGGCACCCAGGTGAAGGTGTCGCGTGCGGCCGTGGCACAGACCATCGGCCTGACCCGCCTCACCGACAAGTACGATCCTGCCGTGCGTTTCCTGTTCGGCGCGGCGGCGCGCAAGTTGCCGCTCACGCCGTTGGCGCCGGAATGGGATGTCGCGCAGCCCACCCCTGCGTGGCCATGGCGGAGGGCATCGCCGTTGAAAAACGCGCGATCGCTATGACGGACTCGTCCGCTACCGTCGTCGATTCCGCCCCGCCCTCCACGCGTCAACCGCTCCACGATGCCAGTCGCATCGACCGGGCCATCGAGCGCGCGCGCCAGGCACTGATCGCGCGCCAGCGAACGGATGGCCACTGGTGTTTCGAATTTGAAACAGACTGCACGATCTCGTCCGAATACATACTGATGATGCACTTCATCGACGAGATCGACGAGGTACTGCAGGAAAAGCTGGCCCGCTACATCCGCCTCAAGCAACGCCTGGACACGCATGGCGGCTGGCCGCTGTACCACGACGGTGCGCTCGACCTGTCCTGCACCGTGAAGGCCTACTACGCGCTGAAGGCGGCCGGCGATGCACCCGACGCGCCGCATATGCGCCGTGCCCGCGATGCCATCCTGGCCAAGGGCGGCGCGGCGAAGAGCAATGTGTTCACCCGCATCCTGCTGGCGATGTTCGGCCAGGTGCCGTGGCGCGCCGCGCCGTACGTGCCCGTCGAGATCATGCTGTTTCCGCGCTGGATGCCGTTCCACCTCGACAAGGTGTCGTACTGGGCACGCAGCACGATGGTGCCGCTGTTCATCCTCTGCACGATGAAGGCAAAGGCAAAGAATCCTCGCCAGGTCGGCATCGCCGAATTGTTCGTGACGCCGCCGGAGCAGGAACGGCAGTACTTCGCCACCACCACCTTCGTCAGCAAGCTGTTCCTGCTGCTCGACAAGCTGGGTCGCGCCTGCGATCCGCTGATGCCCTCGTCGCTGCGCCGCAAGGCCATCCGCAAAGCCGAGCAATGGTTTCTGCCGCGGCTAAACGGCGAGGACGGTCTGGGCGCGATCTTTCCGCCGATGGTGAACGCGCTGGAGGCGATGGACCTGCTCGGCTACGCCAAGGATCACCCGGTCCGCGCCACCTGCCTGCGCTCGCTGCAGAAGCTGATCGTGCACCGCGACGACGGCACGGCTTATTGCCAGCCCTGCGTGTCGCCGGTGTGGGACACCGGCTGGGCCGCCATGGCGCTGTTGCGCACCTCGGCCGATGAGGACACGCAAGCCGTGGTGACGCGGGCGCTGGAATGGCTCGCGCCGCTGCAGGAACTGCAATGCAAGGGCGACTGGTCGGTGCAGGCGCCGGGGCTGCCGCCCGGCGGCTGGGCGTTCCAGTACGCCAATGCGTATTACCCGGATCTGGACGACACCGCCGTCGTGGCCGCACTGCTGCACGTGGCCGTGCGTGGCACGCCGCGTGAGGGCGTCCATCGCGAGCGCATCGAACGCGCTGCGGACTGGCTGGTCGGCATGCAGTCGGACAACGGCGGATTCGCCTCGTTCGATCGCAACAACACGCACTATCACATCAACGAGATTCCGTTCGCCGATCATGGCGCGATGCTCGATCCGCCGACGGAAGACGTGTCGGGCCGCGTGCTGGCGTTTCTCGGCCTGCTCGGGCGTCCGCAGGACCAGCCCGCGATCGAACGCTGCATCGCCTATCTGCGCAGCGCGCGATTGCCGGATGGTTCGTACTGGGGTCGCTGGGGTACCAACTACATCTACGGCACCTGGTCGGTGCTCGGAGGACTCGCACTGGCCGGCCAGGACATGCGCCAGCCGTGGATACGCGCCTCCGTCGACTGGCTGTTCTCCCGACAGCATGCCGACGGTGGCTGGGGCGAAACCAACGACACCTATTTCGACCCTGCCTTGCGCGGCACCAACGACGGCGTGAGCACCCCGCACAGCACGGCATGGGCCGTGCTCGGCCTGTGTGCCGCGGGCGAGCACTCGTCCGAAGCGGCGCATCGCGGCGTGCGCTGGCTGCTCGATCATCAGCAGGCCGCGGGCGAAACCGAGGCGGATCTCTGGTATCACCCCAGCTTCAACGCACCGGGATTCCCGCGTGTGTTCTTCCTGAAATATCACGGCTACACGGCATATTTTCCGCTATGGGCACTCAGCCGCTATCGCCAGCTGCTTGCGAACTCGTCGCCGACGAGGTGACGCCGGGCAGCGTGGGCTTCGTCACCGCGCTTGCCTCGGAAGCGCGGGCGCTGACGCGCCGGTCGCTGCGCGTGCGCACGGCGTTGCCGCTCGAACAGGGTAGCGTGCTCTGGCTGTCCGGCATGGGCCAGCAAGCAGCGCGAGACGGCGCACTTGCACTGATCGACGCAGGCGTCACGGCATTGGTGTCCTTTGGCGTGGCGGGCGGCCTGGCGCCCGGCCTGCGCAGCGGCACCTTGTTCTGCCCTTCCTGCATACTCGACGAGCGCAGCCACGATTACCAGCCCGATGCTTCGTGGCGCGCCGCGCTTATCCGCAGCCTGGCCACGACGGGTCTTCCGTTCGTCAATGAAGGCACCTTGTTGAGCCTGCCCGCACCGTTGCTCAGCGTGGCTGAAAAAGGCGCGATGCGCGAACGCCACCAGGCCCTGGCAGTCGATATGGAGAGCGCAGCGATTGCCGCGGTGGCGGGCGAATACCGCATACCGTTCATCGTGCTGCGCGCCATCGTCGACGAGCGCACGGACAACGTACCGGCCGAACTGCAAACCAGCATCGATGCCTGGGGCCGGCCGCGCGCGGGTCGCCTGATCCTCAGCGTGTTGCGGCATCCCGGCCTGCTTGCACACCTGCCCGGCCTGGCTGCGCGCATGAACAAGGCCACGGGTGCCCTGCGTACGGCGGCCAAAGTGGCCGGCACCGATTTGGCGCGCGCGGCACGACAGCCCTGCTAATCTCACCTTGTACTCGGATGTCAGGCCTGGCCTCGACGGAGCGCCGGCGGCATCGAAGCCTGGAGGTCCGACGGCGTGTTCAGAGCGATCCACAAAGGCCTGGTCTGGCTGGTCGACCGCAGCGGTCGTCACTACCTCATGGTGCTGTCGCTGGCGCTGCTGCTGGTGGTACTGAGCCTGTGGGGAGCATCCAGCAAGCTGAGCATCGACACCGATGCGGACCATCTGTTCTCAGAGAAACTCGCCTGGCGGCAACAGAGCCAGGCTTTCGCGCGACAGTTCCCGCAGTTCAGCGACACCCTCACCGCCGTGGTGCGCGCGCCCACGCCGGAGGAAGCGCGCATCGCGGCGGAGGCATTGAACGCCAAGCTGCAGGCGGACACGCTGCACTTCCACTCATCGACCACGCCGGGCATCAGTCCGTTCTTCAACCGCGAGGGATTGCTGCTGCTGCCGCAGGACGAGCTGCAAAGCACGCTCGACAGCATGCTGCAGGCGCAGCCGCTGCTCGGCCCGCTGGCCAAGGATCCGTCCGCGCGGGGCTTGTTCAACGGCATCGACCTGATGGTGGAAGGCGTGCGCCGCGGCATGGCCAACGACCTGTCGTCGTACGACGCGGCGCTCGGCAATGTGGCGCAAACGATGGAGGATTCACTGGCCGGCAAGAACGCGCCGCTGTCCTGGCAGGCGCTGCTGACGCCCAACCTGGTGAACAGCAACGGTGGCCAGGAATTCATCCTGATTCATCCCGTGCTCGATCACACCGCGCTCGAACCGGGAGCCGCGGCCACCGAGGCCATGCTGAAGCTGGCCGACACCTTGCCCGAGGTGAAGTCCGGCCGCGTACACGTCAATTACACCGGCTCGGTACCGCTGGCGGATGAGGAGTTCGCCTCGCTGACCGATCGCGCGGGCCCGATCGCCATCGGCAGCAGCCTGCTGCTGGTGTTCTGGCTGGTGCTGGCCCTGGGCACCTGGCGGCTGATCGTGCCGGTCATCATCACGCTGATCGTGGGTCTGATTTACACGGTGGGCTTTGCCGCGTTCGCAGTGGGACGCCTCAACCTGGTCTCGGTCGCCTTTGCCGTGCTGTTCGTGGGCCTGGCGGTGGATTTCGGCATCCAGTTGGGTGTGCGCCTGCACGCGCGCCAGTACAGCGACCGCACCTTCGACGACTCGTTGCACGAGACCGCCAACCGCGTCGTCAGCCAGGTAGGTCTTGCCGCCCTGGCCACTGCCTGCGGCTTCCTCGCGTTCGCGCCCACGGATTTCACCGGCGTGGCGGAGCTCGGCATCATTGCGGGCGTCGGCATGTTGCTGGCGCTGCTGTGCACGCTCACCGTGCTGCCGGCGCTGTTGCATCTTCTGTCGAAGGGATCGCCGCACGCGGAAGTGGCGTTGCCCGGCGGCGCCGCGGCGGATGCGTGGCTGGCGCGTCACAGCAAGGCGGTGCAGATCGTTTTCGCCGTGCTGGGCGCGGTCGGCATCTGGTGTGCCATCACCATTCCGTTCGACGCCAATCCGCTGCATACCAAGAATGAAAACAGCGAAGCGATGCGCACGCTCAAGTCGCTGATGGAAGATCCCAACACCAACCCGTTCACCATGGACATTCTGGTCAAGGACCTGCCCACCGCCAAGGCATTGAGCGAACGCCTGGGCAAGCTGCCGGAAGTGGCACAGGTGGTTTCGGGCGTCGACTTCGTCCCCACCGGACAAGCCGACAAGCTCGACCAGCTGCAGCAGGCGTCCGACCTGATGTTCGCCGTGCTCAATCCGGGCGAGAAGATCGCGCCACCCAGCTATGCCCAGATACGCGACGCCGCCAAGGACACCAGCGAAGGAATTGCCAGCGTGGCCGACAAGTTGCCGGCCAACTCGCCGCTGCGCCGGATCGGCCGCGCGCTGGCCGGCCTGTCGCATGGCACGGATCAACAGGCGGCGACCGCCAATCAGGCGCTGACCCAGTTCCTGCCCTATACGCTGCACCAGCTCGCCGACTCGCTTTCGGCTACCGCCATCACCCTGCAGAATCTGCCGCCCGAGGTGAGACGCGATTGGTTCGCCGCCGATGGGCGCGTGCGCGTGCAGGTGACGCCGACGGTCCAGGCACAGAGCACGGCGGGCTTGCGCCACTTCGTGCAGGTCGTGCAGCAGGCCGCACCAGACGCCGCCGGTTCCGCCGTCGACACGATCCGGGCCGCCGACACCATCCTCATCGCGTTCCGCGAAGCGGCCGTCTATGCCATCACCACCATCGCCATCGTGCTGATGCTGGTGTTGCGCCGCGTGCGCGATGCAGGGCTGGTGCTGGCCACGTTGCTGATGTCGGCCCTGCTTACCGCGTTGTTCGCGCGGCTGTGCGGCATCTCCATCAACTTCGCCAACATCATTGCGCTGCCGCTGCTGCTGGGTGTGGGCGTGTCGTTCAACATCTATTTCGTGATGAACTGGCGACACGGCATGCACCAGTTCCTCGGCTCGCCCACCGCGCGCGCCATCCTGTTTTCCGCGCTCACCACCGGCACGGCGTTCGGCAGCCTGGCCATCGCGCGCCATCCGGGCACGGCCAGCATGGGCACGGTGCTGCTGCTGAGCCTGCTTGCCGTGCTGCTCTCCACCTTCGCGTTTTTGCCGGCAATGCTTTATTCGATCGGGACGTGCAAAGAGCCGCTTGCTAATACGTGAACCAACCCATGCCGGGGCGTTCCTCTCTCGCTCGTCATTCCGGCGCAGGCCAGAATCCAGTAGCCGCTGTACAGGGTTTTCGCGAAGACCCTGCACCCTCGCTGCTGGATTCCGGCCTACGCCGGAATGACGCTGAGGGAAATGGTCGTTCGGCCGAGATTTTGAGCGGGTGCCTTAGCGGATGCGGTGCACGACCATGTCGGCCAGCTCATGCAGGTGCATGGCACGTTCGCCCAGGGGCGCGAGTGCCGCATGGGCGCGCTCGCCGAGGTCGCCTGCGAGTGCGCGGGACGCATCCAGGCCTAGCAGCGACACATAGGTGGGTTTGTTGTCCTGCGCATCCTTGCCCGGCGTCTTGCCCAGCGTGGCGGCGTCGGTGGTGACGTCGAGGATGTCGTCCACCACCTGGAAGGCCAGGCCCACGGCACGCTGGTAGACGTCCAGCGCCGCATGCAATTCCCCGGACAACGGCAAGGGGCCGCAGTGCGCGCCCATGAAGATGGAAGCCCGCAGCAACGCACCCGTCTTGAGCCGATGCATCTGTTCGAGCTGCTCGCGCGCCAACACGCGGCCCACGCTGGCCAGGTCGATCGCCTGCCCGCCCACCATGCCCAGCGAACTGCTGGCGCTCGCCAGTTCCTTCAACAACGCGACCCGCTGGACCGGCGTGGCGGGAAGATCGCCAAGCACGGCAAACGCCTGCGCCTGCAGCCCGTCGCCCACCAGGATGGCCATGGCCTCGCCGTAGCGCACATGCACCGTGGGCTGGCCACGACGCAGCAGATCGTTGTCCATCGCTGGCAGGTCGTCGTGCACCAGCGAATAGGCATGGATCATTTCGATGGCGCTGGCGGCACCATCGAGGATGGCCGGATCCGCATCCACCAGCTCGCCCGCCGCATGGCACAGCAATGCGCGCAAGCGCTTGCCGCCGCCCAGCGTGGCGTAGCGCATGCCGTCGTGCAGCGTCGTCGGCGGCATGGCGCTGCACGGCAGGTAGTGCTCCAGCGCCTGCTCGGTGCGCTGCACGATCCGCGGCATCCAGGTGCTGAGCGGCTCCGCGCTCGCGGCGATGCCGTTCGAGGCTGGCCACAGTTGAAAGGCTTCACTCACGTCAACCACTCCACATCACATCAATGAACGGCGCCGGCGGCCTGGCGGATCGTCGGCAATTGCGCGATGAACTGGCGCGCCGTGGCGCGTGCGAGTTCGTCCGCGGCAAGAATGTCTTCCAGCGTCGCGGACCCGGCCAGAGGCGGCAGGCGATCCAGCGTCCGCTCGACCAGGCGCGCGATATCGGTAAAGCGGAGCTTCTCGTGCAGGAACGCGTCCACGGCGATCTCGTTGGCTGCGTTGAGGGTGACGCTGGCCGTGCAACCGTCGCGCAGCACCTGCAATCCCAGCCGCAGGCAGGGGAAGCGCGCGAGATCGGGCGTATGGAAACTCAGGTTGGCCATGCGCGTGAGATCCAGCGGCGCCACACCGGAGTCGACACGCTGGGGATAGGCCATGGCATGCGCAATCGGCGTGCGCATGTCCGGATTGCCCAGCTGCGCGAGCACCGACTGGTCGGCATACGCCACCATCGAATGGATCACGCTCTGCGGATGGATCAACACCTCGATGCGTTCGGGCGGCATGTCGAACAACCAGCGCGCCTCGATGGTTTCCAGCCCCTTGTTCATCATGGTGGCGGAATCGACGGATATCTTGCGTCCCATCACCCAGTTCGGATGCTTGCATGCCTGCTCGGGCGTCACCCCGTCGAGCGTGTCCAGTTCCCGCTGCAGGAACGGGCCGCCGGAGGCGGTGAGGATCAGTCGCTCCACCCCGGTGCCCCTGCACGAGCCGGTGCTCAGGCACTGGAAGATGGCGTTGTGCTCGCTGTCCAGCGGCAACAAGGTGGCGCCGTGTTGCGCCACCGTGCGCATGAACAGCGCGCCGGACATCACCAGCGCCTCCTTGTTCGCCAACAGGATCTTCTTGCCGGCGCGCGCCGCGGCCAGCGATGAAGCAAGCCCTGCACCGCCCACGATCGCCGCCACCACCGCGTCGCATCCGGACGAGCTCGCCACCGCGCTCAATGCCTGCGGGCCGTAGGCCACTTCGGTGTTCAAGCGCGCCGCACGCAACTTCTGTTCGAGTTCGGCCGCGCCGTGGGCATCGCCGACCACGGCGATTTCCGGAAGAAACGCCAGGCACTGCTCGAACAGGCGGTCGATACGCTGATGGGCGGTCAGCGCAAACACGCGGAACCGATCCGGGTGACGCGCCGCCACGTCCAGCGTACTGGTGCCGATGGAGCCGGTGGAACCGAGAATGGCCAGCCGCTGCATGCTCATCTCATTGCCTCCTACCACGTGCGTTCACCGTTCGACGAACGCACGCTCGATCACATAGTCGCCCGGCTCGCGCGTCCGCGGCGAGGCGCGGAAACCGCGGCCATCCAGCAAGGTACTGGTGTCGTCCAGCATGGCCTGGCTGCCGCACAGCATCACCCGGTCGGTCTCGGGGTTGAGCGGCGGCAGGCCCGCAAAATCGCTCATGCGCGCATCCACGATCGCATCCGTCAGACGCCCGCGGTGGCGAAACGGTTCGCGCGTGACGCTGGGGTAATACACCAATTTGTCGCGCACCAGTTCGCCCAGGTAATCGTGCGCGGGCAGCTGTTGCTCCAGGTATTGGGCAAACACCAGGTCGCTGATGCGGCGCACGCCATGGGCCAGCACGATCTTGTCGAAGCGCTGGTAGGCCTCCGGATCGCGCACGATGCTCAGGAAGGGCGCCAGGCCGGTGCCCGTGCCCAGCAGGTACAGATGCTTGCCCGGCTTGAGGTCGTTCAGCACCAGCGTGCCGGTGGGTTTGCGGCTGACCATGATGGGATCGCCGGGCTTCAGGTGCTGCAGGCGCGACGTGAGCGGCCCGTCCTGCACCTTGATGCTGACGAATTCCAGATGTTCCTCGTAGTTGGCGCTGGCAATCGAATACGCGCGCATCAGCGGCTTGCCTTCCACCTCCAGCCCCAGCATCACGAAGTGTCCGCTGTCGAAGCGAAAACCGGGGTCCCGCGTGGTACGGAAACTGAAGAGGCTATCGTTCCAGTGATGCACTTCGAGCACGTACTCCGTCGCCAATGCCACCATCGCTGCCACCTTTGCCGAGTGAAGAGATCGACTTTGATGAGGCGAACGTTGCAACGCTTCGTGCCAAATGGACGTGAGGATCGCGCCCGAAACAGGCCGAGGCGGCGCCTTGCATCGGCCGCCGACGCCACCACTTCCGGACCCGTCGGATGGGGCAAAATGAGGCTCCAGGCCGACCACCCATAGCCAGGCTCAATGAGCCTGATGCCAACAATCAATTAGACCTATGGATTCAAACCCCGTAGTCTTACTGCTCAACCCACCACAACCAACGGAAACCAACCGATGTCGTTGATCAACACCGAAATCAAACCGTTCAAGGCCCAGGCTTACAAGGATGGCCAGTTTATCGAAGTGACCGATGCCTCCTTGAAGGGCAAGTGGTCCGTGGTGGTGTTCTACCCCGCCGACTTCACCTTCGTCTGCCCGACGGAGCTGGAAGATCTGGCCGATCACAACGCCGAGTTCCAGAAGCTGGGCGTGGACATCTACGCCGTGTCGACCGACACCCACTTCGCGCACAAGGCGTGGCACGACACGTCCGACGCGATCAAGAAGGTGAACTACGCCATGATCGGCGATCCGACCGGCGCGATCACCCGCAACTTCGACGTGATGATCGAAGAGGAAGGCCTGGCCCTGCGCGGCACCTTCCTGATCAACCCGGAAGGCCAGATCAAGCTGTGCGAAATCCACGACAACGGCATCGGCCGTGACGCGTCGGAGCTGCTGCGCAAGGTCAAGGCCGCGCAGTACGTCGCCTCCCACCCGGGTGAAGTGTGCCCGGCCAAGTGGAAGGAAGGCGAGAAGACCCTGAAGCCGTCGCTCAGCCTGGTTGGCAAGATCTAAGTTCATCGCTGTCCTGTCTTGCGGCCCGCTGCATCGGGCCGCCCTGGACCCGGCGATCCGCCGGGTCCGCTCTCCCCGATTCACGATGCGCACGACGCCGGGCCAAGGCCGCGGTGGCGGTAGCGCTCACCCCGAATAAAGGATGAATTCACCATGTTGGATGCCGATCTGAAGTCCCAGTTGCAGGCCTATCTCGAAAAGGTTGTCCACCCGATCGAGCTGGTCGCTTCGCTCGACCAGGGCGAAAGCTCGCAGGAGCTGAAGGAACTGCTGGAAGACATCGCGCCGCTGTCCGACAAGGTGTCGCTGCGCCTGGACGGCAACGACAAGCGCAAGCCTTCCTTCGCGATCAATCGCACCGGCACCGACGTGACCGTGCGCTTCGCCGGCATCCCGATGGGCCACGAGTTCACCTCGCTGGTGCTGGCGCTGCTGCAGGTGGGCGGTCATCCGTCCAAGGCCTCGCAGGAAGTGATCGAGCAGGTGCGCAATCTCGACGGCGAATATCGCTTCGAGACGTTCATGTCGCTCTCCTGCCACAGCTGCCCGGACACGGTGCAGGCACTGAACCTGATGAGCGTGCTCAATCCGAACATCTCGCATGTGGCGATCGACGGCGCGCTGTTCCAGGACGAAGTGAACGAGCGCCAGGTGATGGCCGTACCCACCGTCTATCTCAACGGCGAATTCTTCGACACCGGCCGCATGGAGATTGAACAGATCGCCGCGCGCCTGGACACCAATGCGCATGCACGCGCTGCCGAACGTCTAAACACCAAGGCACCATTCGACGTGCTGGTGGTCGGCGGCGGCCCGGCCGGCGCTGCGGCGGCCATCTACGCCGCGCGCAAAGGCATCCGTACCGGCGTGGCTGCCGAGCGTTTCGGCGGCCAGGTGCTGGACACCATGGCAATCGAGAACTTCATCTCGGTGCCGTACACCGAAGGCCCCAAGCTGGCGGCCTCGCTGGAACAGCACGTGCACGAATACGACGTGGACGTGATGAACCTGCAGCGTGCCGAGCAGCTCATTCCCGCCACCACCGAAGGCGGCCTGCATGAGGTGCGCCTCGCCAACGGCGCCACGCTGAAGGCGAAGACGGTGATCCTTTCCACCGGCGCGCGCTGGCGCAACATGAACGTGCCGGGCGAGCAGGAATACCGCAACAAGGGCGTCACCTATTGCCCGCATTGCGACGGCCCGCTGTTCAAGGGCAAGCGCGTGGCGGTGATCGGCGGCGGCAATTCGGGCGTTGAGGCGGCGATCGACCTGGCCGGCATCGTCGGTCACGTCACCCTGCTCGAATTCGACAGCAAGCTGCGTGCGGATGAAGTCCTGCAGCGCAAGCTGCGCAGCCTGCCCAACGTCACCATCATCGTCAGCGCGCAGACCACCGAAGTGCTGGGCGACGAGCAGAAGGTGACCGGCCTCAACTACACCGACCGCAGCAGCGGCCAGGCGCATTCGGTGGCGCTCGAAGGCGTGTTCGTGCAGATCGGCCTGCTGCCCAACACCGACTGGCTGAAGGGCACGGTGCAGCTGTCGCCGCGCCACGAGATCGAAGTGGACGCCCGCGGTGAAACCTCGGTACCGGGCGTATTCGCCGCCGGCGACGTCACCACCGTGCCGTACAAGCAGATCGTGATCGCGGTGGGCGAAGGCTCGAAGGCCTCGCTGAGCGCCTTCGATTACCTGATCCGCCTGCCGGTTGAAGAGATCGAGCAGGAAGCCGTCACCGCCTGACGAAAGCCGTTCCACGCCCGGTCGTGCGCAGCCGAATCCCCTCTCGGCGCGCGGGGCCGGGCTTTTTTTGCGCGGCCGCCCAGGCGCACATACCCGGCAGCCCAATCACCACGCGGCTTATAACCCCGCGTGATGCCGACATGAGAAATGCTCATCTGCCGGAGTCTTTCAATCGTTCAGCGTCCGGGCTTCCATAGCGCTACTTCCGCCGTCGACCCGCCGCCATGCTCAACGCCCTCCGTCACACCAAGGCCCCGCTGCTCGCGGCGCTGCTTGCTGCCCTGCCCGCCGCCGGACTGCATGCGGCCGAG
Source organism: Dyella kyungheensis (assembly GCF_049913195.1). Taxonomy (GTDB): domain Bacteria; phylum Pseudomonadota; class Gammaproteobacteria; order Xanthomonadales; family Rhodanobacteraceae; genus Dyella; species Dyella kyungheensis. Next base: position 2,628,896 of record NZ_CP183983.1, read on the forward strand.
GCAAAGACGCCACTGACCATCGACGAGGCGTTGAAGGCTTCCGCCGCACAGCATCGGCCGGTGCTGGTCGATTTCCAGGCGGTGTGGTGTTACTCGTGCTACTACATGGCCAGCCATGTGTTGAACGGCGCCGAATGGAACGCCGTGGAACGCAAGGCCATCGTGGTACAGGCCGATGCCGATTCGCCGGACGGCCAGACCTGGATGAAGAAACTCCACGCCTCCTTCCTGCCGAGCTATGTCGTGCTCGACGAACATGGCAACGAACTGGGGCGTATTTCGGCGGAACAGCCACGCGAAAAGTTCTATCCGAAGATCAACGCCATCCTGGCCAGCGGCGACACCCTCGACGGCCTCAAGCAGAAGGCCGCCAACGGCGCGCCCGACGCCGTGGCCGATGTGCTGGAGGCGTATCAGGCACGCTCCGAGGGCGGCGAAGGCCTGGCTTGGTTCGCCGCGCTGTCTTCGTCGCGACAACAGGACGCGGGCAAGAACGCACGCGTCCAGGTCGCCCTCGATCAGCTCGAGCTGGCCAAGGCCCGGGCAGCGAACGACAACGCAGCGGTGATCGCCAGCGCACAGAAAGTGCTGGCCCAGGAGATCGGTTGCCAGCGGCCCTACGTGCTGGACAACCTGCTCGACGCCAGCGCCAGGTTGCCGGCGGACCAGCGCAAGACGCTGTTGGCCACGCAACGCCAGCCGCTCGAGCACTACGTCAACACGCAGGTGCTGATCGCCACGCCCGCATGCGCGGACCAGCGCAGTGCCGTGCTCGCCAGCGCCGACCTGGATGACGCACTGGGGGATGCAGCGGCAGCCTCGGCCATCCTCGACCGCGCCATCACGCAAACCCGGCAGCGCCTGGGCAACAAACTCGGCAGCGATCGCAATCTCGCCGACAACCTGCGCATCTATCTATTGCGCGCCAAGCGCACGGCCGAGCTGGACGACTACCAGCAACAACTGATCGCGGCGTATCCGGACGATTACGTCTACGCCTACCGCTATGGCCGCAACCTGGTGGAAACCGGCAAACCGGCGCAGGCCCTGCCCTATCTCTCGCAGGCAGCCGACAAGGCCTATGGCGCCAACCGGCTCGCCGTGGCCCTGCAGCGCGTGAGGGCACTCAAGGCGCTGCATCGCGACGATGAGGCCAGCAAGGTGGCCAGCGATGTGCTGGAAAGCAACGGACCGTGGTTTCCCAAGCAGGCCGACGCGTTGAAGGCTGCGCTGAAGGCATAAGCGATCGGCATCATTCGATCCGCGCCGACGCCGTCGTGGTCGCCGCACCGCACTGCGGCGGCCACGCCTCCTGTCCATCGATGTGCCAGACGAAGAACTCGCCCGATTTCGGTTCGCCGGTGTCGCGGGCGAACAGCAGGGTTTTCCCTGATGGCGAGAACAGTGCGCCGATTTCCGAGCCGTTGACGTTGACCTCCGGCCCCAACTTCCTGCGCGGCAGCCAGCCCTGCAGGCCCAGGCGTGACTGGTAGAGTCCGCCGTCGGCCATCAGGATCAGGCGCCCACCGTCCGGGGAAGGCAACGGCTCATATTCGTCGCCGGCCGTATTGATGGCGGGGCCGGCGTTCTCGACCACCCATGCGCCAGACTCGGTTTCACGTGCGCGCCAGATGTCGTTCTTGCCCAGGCCGCCCGGCCGGTTCGAACCGAAGTACAGCCATCCATCCGGCGCCAGGCGCGGAAACCATTCGGCCTCCTCTGAATTGACCGGAGCGGGCAGCCGTACCGGCGTTTTCCAGTGGCCATCGGCTCCGCGGTCGGCCCGCCAGATGTCCAGATCCTTGCTCTTGATGCTGCCGGTCGCGCGCGTGGAGATGTAATACACGCTGCGGCCATCCGGCGTGAACCACGGATCGGCTTCCGCACCCGGCGCGGCGAAAGCCGCAGGCAGCGGATCGCTCCAGCGCGTGCCATCGCAATGCGAATGAAGCATGCGCCAGCCGGAAAACGACTTGGAGCTGCGCACGAAGTACAGCTCGCCGGTGCGCGGATCGAAGGCCGGATGCGACTCGAACAGATCGCTGGACACGCCCGGCGGCGTCCATGGCTGCACGCTCGATGACGCTGCGGCGGCAACTGCGCCCAGCGGCGTAAGGGCAAGCCAGAAAGCGACAACGCGAGGCTTCATGCGCATGGGCACCGCAACGCTCGTGTGAGGTGGGCCGATGGTAGCCCAGCCACGGTCGCGCGATACACGCACGGACGCGCCACCGCCTCGCGCACCGGCCGAGTGCGCGAGGTGACGGCCGTTGTGCGCCGCCTCAGCGAGGCAGCTGCTGCAGCAACTGCTCCAGTTCGGCGCGCAACTGCCTCACCTGAGATAGGGCGCCGTCGCGCTCGCGCATCACCTGCTGATGCACCGCGAGCGACACCACGTGCATCGACAGGGTTTTCTTTCTGGCCCGGTAGCGTCGAGCGCGCTCGGCCGCCGTCAAGGCATTGGGCTTGCGTGGACGTCCGCGCGGACGCTTGAAATTCAAGGGCAACGCAAGCGTGCCCGGATCTCGTGGATCAACCATGACGCCTCCTCCTTGTGTGCCGCCTATTTTACGTGACGTCACTTAAAATACAAGAAAAATCTCACGAAAAAACAGCCGCAAACGCGAGTTTTTTCATCTGAAGTAACTGATAGGCGTCGTCGACCGACCGGCCTCTCGCGCGTTCACCTGACGAGGAGATTCCTGTCGCTACCGTGCGATACGTGGCTATCAGGGGAGGCAGACGCACGGCCCCAGTCCACCAAGTAGAAGAAGAAAGGAACACCGAAGATGGATTCGCTCTATGAGCTGTCATCACGGGCCATCCGCCGTCTCTACGACGCTCGCATCCGCACTCCGCCCGTGCTGGATATCGACACCCAGTTCCCCGATGGACGCCGTTTCCACGACGCGTGGGAAGTGATTCGCGGCGAGGCCATGGCCATCCTCGAAAGCAGCCAGCCGATCCCGCGCTTCCACGAGATCATGCCGGCGCAAGCGGATATCTCGGCCACCGACGGGCGCGACTGGCGCATGTTCCTGCTCAAGGTGTACGGGCGGGACCTCCCTTCGAACCAGGCCCGCTGTCCGTTTTTATCGGAGCTGCTGGCCACCTGCCCCGACGTGCTGTCGGCCACGCTGTCCTTCCTGGCGCCGCACAAACACATCCCCCGTCACAGCGGACCGTTCCGCGGCATCCTGCGTTACCAGCTGAACCTGGAAGTGCCGCTGGCCGACGATGGCCGGCCGGGCGCCGTGCTATGGCTGGCCGGCGACGAACACCGGCTGGGCAGCGGCGAGCAGTTGCTGTGGGACGACACCTATCCGCATGAAGTGTGGAACCGCAGCGAGCAGACACGCGTGGCGTTGCTGCTGGATGTGCGTCGACCGGACATGCCGCTGGACCTGCGCCTGCTGTCGAACGCCGTGACCAAGGGCGTCGGCCTGGTGGCGCGCTGGCGAGGCTTTTCCTGAGTCGGCAGCGCTATCCTTGCCCTTTCCGTGCGTAGAACACGAACTCAGGCAGGAAAGGGAAGCATGCTCGGCAAAGTGGAGGAAACCCGCGCACTCGACTTCAGCGGAATGAGCACGCTGGTGCTCGCCGGCGGCGGCAATCGATGCTGGTGGCAGGCGGGCGCACTACGTCATTTGATGGAGCGCGGCATGCGCCTGCCCGCGCAACTGGTCGGCACCAGTGCGGGCGCCGCCGTCGCTGCCTCCATTCTCGCGGAAGGCGCCGATACGGCACTGCAGGCATGCCTGAAGCTCTATGCGAGCAATCCAAGGATCTTCGACTGGTCCAGCCTGTCGAAACTCAAGCTGAAATTTGCCCACCAGCACGTGTACCCCGCGTGGGTCGAAGCGTTCTTGAATGAAGCCACCTTCGACACGCTGCGCCACTCGTCGTCACGCCTTGTCGTTGCGCTCACGCGGCCGGCGCGGTTCCTGGGCATGAGAGGATCCGTTGCCGCGGGAACAGTGGCCTACCTCGTCGACAAATACCTGTGGAACAGCATCCACCCCCGCCTCCCTCGCCTGTTCGGGCTTCGCCAGGACTTCATGGTCTTGAACGACTGTTCCGACATCGAGATGGCGCAGTCGCTTCTTATCGCGGCGGCGTCGGCACCACCCATCATGTCCGCCCGGCCGGTGGGCGGCGGACCTGCGATCGATGGCGGCTATACGGACAACGCGCCGATTCCACCCCAATCGGAACAGGAGCGGTCGACCACGCTGGTGATGCTCACCCGCCACTATCCGAAACTCCCGCCATTGTTCCGCTGGCATGGACGAACCTACTGGCAGCCCAGTCAACGCATTCCTGTTTCAACCTGGGACTGCACCTCGAAAACCACGGTGCATCAGGCCTACGATCTGGGTGCGCAGGATTCGATCCAAGCACTGGAAACGGGCCTGCTTCGATAGCCATGCGTTTGTTTTACAGCGATCGAAGACCCATGCATGGCAACCTCGCCAGCCATGGGGCGGGCTTGGCGCGGCGGCTTCCGGCGACCCTCAGGCGGCGGTGCCTGTCTGCTGCGTCTCGACCCGCTCCCGATGATCAGGCAGTTCAGTGCGCAGACGCGGCAAGGCCTCCGGGTATCGAGACTGGATGAACGCGATAAGTCCCTCGCGCACCTTGCAGCGCAGGTCGAAATTGCGCCCGGAGTCGGTCGAGCTCACCAAGGCGCGCAACTGCATGGCGCGCTCGTCCGCGCCGGTGACCTGCAGCACACAGACGCGCCCATCCCACTCCGCCGCCGCGCGGCACAGGCGACCCAACTCTTCGCGCAAGGGTTCGGTGGGCACGCCAAAATCCATCCACAGGAAGACCGTGCCCATCAGTTGCGCGCTGTTGCGCGTCCAGTTCTGGAACGGGTTTTCCATGAACCAGCCGAGCGGCACCACCATGCGCCGCTCGTCCCAGATGCGCACCACCACGTAGCTCCCTGTGATCTCCTCGATTCGCCCCCATTCACCCTGGATGATCACCACGTCATCCAGCCGGATCGGTTGGGTCAAGGCGATCTGCAGGCCCGCGATGAGATTGCTCAGCACGGGCTTGGCGGCCATGCCCAGCACGATGCCGGCCACGCCCGCCGAGGCCAGCAGGCTCGTACCGAGCTGGCGCACGCCGGGGATGGTCAGCAGGACGGCCGACGCACCGAGCATCAACACCAGCACGTCGGCGGTGCGACGCAACACGCGCACCTGGGTGAGCATGCGGCGGGCGGCAAGATTGTCGGAGACGTCCAGCGGGTACTTGCGTATCGCCGCCAGTTCGAAGGCGCCCAGGCTGCGCAACACCAGCCAGGTCAGCGCCACCATCAAGGCGATGACCAATGCGTGCTGCACCAGCACGAATGCGGGAAACACATCGGCATCCGGCAACACACGCAAGGCGACCGCCATCATCAGCAGGGGAATCAGCCATTCCATCGGCGCACTGGCGCGCCCCAGCAGATCCGCCAACAGGGGACGTCGCTTCGCAGACCGGCGAAGCGTCGCGTAGGCCAACGCGCGCAACAGCACGGCGCCGACCAGGGCGCCGCCAACAGCCATCGCAAAGCGCGCCCAGGGATCGTGCTGCCACCAGCGCAGCAAACTATCGAACACGAGTAGCCCGTTTCGTTTTCGTCATCGGTGAATCTTCTTGTCATGCCCGTTAGGCACATGCCTTGCGCATGTGATCGGGCCTGGACGTAGATCAAAGCGATGCTCACATCGACGTCACGAGCCGCCGAACTTCCGCCGGCGCATTCGCTCACGGGCCATGCTTTTCATGAAAACAGCACGCGTCTTGCGCGTATCGCCGATCAGCATGCGCCACGTTCAACGCACGCATCGAGGAGGGCGACATGGACCACTGGCTTCCCACCCTGCCCTGGTGGACTTTCGTAGTCCGCGGCGCCATCGCTTATGTGGGCCTGCTGGCCCTGATGCGCATGGCAGGCCGCCATTCGTTCGGCGAAATGTCGGCGTTCGACATCATCGTGCTGGTACTGGTCGGCGGCACGCTGCGCACGGCCATCGTCGGCGAGGACAACTCGCTGTGCGGCGCCTTTATCGGTGTCACCACGGTATTGGTGATCGATCGGCTGTTCGCCTGGGCGGCCACCCGATCACCCGCCTTCAACCGGCTGGTCGAAGGCAAGCCCACCACGCTGGTCCGCGACGGGCAGTTATTGCAAGACGAACTGCGCCGCCATGACGTGTCGATGCCCGCCTTCGAGCGCTCGCTGCGAAAACGCGGCGTGGTCGACGCGCGCGACGTCGCCGAAGCCCGGCTCGAACCGAACGGCAAGATCACCGTGATCCGCCAAAGCGATACCCGTGGCTAGCCCGCGGCCGCCACGGGTATCCATGGATCAGGCGTGACGGCTGGTCTCGAACAAGAACCACACGCGGCGCTCGGCCTCGTCGATCCAGTTCTCCAGCAGGCTGGCCGTGGCCACGTCCTTGTACTCGTCGCACAGCTCATGCGTGGCACGCATATAGCCGGCCAGACGCTGGTTGTCCTCGCGCAGCTCGGCCAGCATGTCGTCCGGCGTCACGAAGTCGGCATCGTTGTCGGACAGGCGCGCGAGCCGCTTGGCATGGCCCAGCGAACGCAGCGTGGTGCCGCCCAGCTTGCGCACGCGCTCGGCGATCGGGTCCACCGTGGCGTAGATCTGGTCCGACTGCTCGTCGAGCAGCAGGTGGTAGTCGCGGAAGTACGGACCGGACATGTGCCAATGGAAGTTCTTGGTCTTCATGTACAGGGCCAGGATATCGGCCAGCAGCGCGTTCAGCTCGCCGGAGATGTCGCGCGTGGCCTTCTCGCCGAGCGCGGAAGGCGTGTTGAGCGCCGCCTTCTGGCGGTTCTTGGCGGCACTGGTGTCGCCCTTGGCCTTGCTGGTCTTGCTCGTCTTGCTCATCAGATTTGCTCCGCTGTTGACCCTGCGAGTATGCACCTGTGGATGTCATTCCGATGTCGCCGCGGGCGCCACGAGGACATGGCGCCCGCCTTTTTACTTCGCTTCCTTCTCCATCAACGCGTCCACCATGTTGGCGGGCACTTCCTCGTAGTGGTCGAACTCCATGGTGAAGGTACCGCGGCCGCGCGTGGCCGAGCGCAGGAAGTTGATGTAGCCGAACATTTCCGCCAGCGGCACGAAGCCCTGCACGAACGCCTGCGCACCCTTCTGCCCCTGGTCGCTCACCGTGCCACGGCGGCGGTTGATGTCGCCAATGACATCGCCAAGGTAATCGGCTTCGGTGACCACTTCCAGTCGCATCACCGGCTCCAGCAGCTTGGGCTTGCTCAGTTTCTGCGCTTCGCGGAAGCACTGGCGGGTGGCGATTTCGAAGGCCAGCGCGGACGAGTCGACGTCGTGGAACTTGCCGTCGATCAGGCGCGCCTTGAAATCCACCACTTCGTAGCCCGCGATCTGGCCCTCGCGCGACTCCACGTTCACCGCGTGCTCCACCGCCGGGATGTACTCGCGCGGCACGCGGCCGCCGACGATTTCGTCGGAGAACACCACGCCGCTACCGGTTTCGCCCGGCTCGAAGACCATGGTCACCTCGGCAAACTGGCCCGAGCCGCCCGACTGCTTCTTGTGCGTATAGGTGTGCTCCACCTTGCGGCCGAACGCTTCGCGGAAGCTCACCTTGGGCTTGCCCATGTTCGCGTCCACGCCCAGCTCGGTGCGCATGCGGTCGATGGTCACCTCCAGGTGCAGCTCGCCCATGCCCTTGAGCACGGTCTGGCCGGTCTCCTTGTCCATTTCCAGGCGCAGCGACGGATCGGCCTTGACCATCTTGTAGAGCGCCGACGACATCTTGTCGATGTCGTTGCGGGTTTTGGGTTCCACCGACACGCTGATCACCGGATCGGGGAAGCGCATGCGTTCGAGCAGCGCCGGATGCGCCGGGTCGGACAGCGAGTCGCCGGTTTCGGTTTCCTTGAGCGAGACGAAGGCGCAGATGTCGCCCGCGCGCACCTCGTCGATTTCCTTGGTCGCGTTGGCCTGCACTTCGACGATGCGGCCGATGCGCTCCTTCTTGCCGCGCGTGACGTTCTGCAGCGTGTCGCCCTTCTTGATCACACCCGAATACACACGGCAGAAGGTGAGCGTGCCGAACTGGTCGTTGATCACCTTGAAGGCCAGCGCGCGCGCCGGCGCATCGTCGATCACGCCCTGTTCGCCGGTCACGTGACCGTCCTCATCGACCAGCGCGATGCCGCCGTTCTCGCCGGGGTACGGCATGTAATCGATCACGCCATCCAGCAGCTGCTGCACGCCCTTGTTGCGATACGACGAACCGCAGAACACCGGCACCAGCTTGCCCGACACGCAGCCCTTGCGGATGCATGCCTTCAAGGTCTCCGGATCGAACTCGCCCGTTTCGATCAGCCGGTCGAACGCGGCGTCGTCCATGGCCAGCGCGTATTCCAGCGTCTCTTGGCGCAGTTTCTCCAGGTTGTCGACCCTCGCCTGGTCAGCCGCCGTGGTGAACTTCACGCGGCTGGCAATTTCATTGAGCGGCACGGTATCCCACGGGCTGTCCTTGTCGTCGCCCTTCCAGAGATAACCCACGCCCGCCACCAGGTCGGCCATGCCGACGAATTCGTCGTGGCTGCCCAGCGGCACCTGGCACAGCAGCACGCTGGCGCCCAGGCGCTCGCGGATGCCCTTCACGCAATGCTCGAAGTTCGCGCCGGTGCGATCCATCTTGTTGACGTAGCACACGCGCGGCACGTTGTACTGGTCGGCCAGGCGCCAGTTCGTCTCGGTCTGCGGCTCCACCCCGGCGACGCCGTCGAACACCACCACGGCACCGTCGAGCACGCGCAGGCTGCGATTCACTTCGATGGTGAAATCGACGTGGCCCGGCGTATCGATCAGGTTGATCTGGTAACCCTTCCACTCGGTGGACACAGCCGCCGACTGGATGGTGATGCCGCGCTTGCGTTCCTGCTCGAGGTAATCGGTGGTGGTGGAACCCTTGCCGTCCTTGGTGTCGTGCACGTCCACGATCTGATGCTTCTTGCCCGTGTAGTACAGGATGCGCTCGGTGGTCGTGGTCTTGCCGGCATCGATGTGCGCGATGATTCCAATGTTGCGATACAGCTCAAGCAATTTCTTGCGTGCCATGACATCCCGCCTTGATGAAGGTGCAATCCAGCCAGGCGCGCAAGCCACAACGACAGCCCGCCCGGCGCTCCGCTCAATATAGGGTCGTTCAGGCAAGCATCAATGCCACGTGAAATCCTTTTAAATCAGCGACTAAGAAAACCCGGATAACAAGGATTGCCTGAAGATTGTGCCGGGCTTGGCGTTTTCTCCCTGTCACTTCTGTCACGTGACGACCCGGCATCGGGAAGGCATGCTCATGCCGTCATGTTATGAGCTGACAACCAAATTTCATTGGACATGTTTGGACGTCTATACCGCTGTTGACTCGCGCTGACCAACGCCGCTAGCCTGCGATTGCTGCACTGCGTCACTGCATTTTTTTAGACTGGGGAACCCACACTAATGAATAAGAATTCCGTCGGCCTCAAGGCCGCGCCAAGCCTCCTTGCCGTTGCTCTTCTTTCGATCCTCTCCCAGGCCTCCGCACAGGACGCCACCCCGCCCCCGCCCTCCGCCGACAACGCCAAGAAACTCGGCACCGTGATCGTCACCGGCACGCGTGCCGACAACCGCACCGAAAGCAGCTCGCTCACGCCGATCGACGTGGTCTCCGCGCAGACGCTCAAGCAAACCGGCACCACCGAACTCACCACCGCACTCGCGCGCATCATTCCGTCGCTCACCTTCCCGCGCCCCTCCGCCGCCGACACCGCCGACTCGCAGCGCCCCGCGCAATTGCGCGGCCTGTCGCCGGACCAGGTGTTGGTGCTGGTGGACGGCAAGCGCTGGCATCCCGGCGCGATCCTGCTCACCAACGGCGTGCTCGGCCGCGGTTCGCAGGCGGTGGATCTCAACACCATTCCGCTCGGCGCGGTGGACCATATCGAAGTGCTGCGCGATGGTGCGTCCGCCCAATACGGTTCCGATGCGATCGCCGGCGTGATCAACGTCGTGCTGAAGAAAGGCGCGCAAGGCGGCGAAGTCGACCTCACCGGGGGCCAGTATTCCGCGGGCGACGGACGCCAGTGGCAGGGTTCGGCCAACTTCGGCATTCCGCTTAGCGACAAGGGCTGGATCCGCTTCACCCTGCAGGACGGCAACCAGGATTACACCAACCGCGCCGAACCCAACCGCACGCTTCCGGCGCAGGGCACCACCCAGCGCTATGGCGATCCGGCGGTGCAGGATCACAACCTGTTCCTGAATTCGCAGTTCGATCTCACGCCGAACGTGCAGCTCTACGCCTTCGGCCATTACAGCGAACGCAACACCACCTCGCCCGCATTCTTCCGCAGCAATGTCAGCAGCAACTCGGTGCCGTCGCTGTATCCGAACGGCTACCTGCCGCTGGAACACGCCGACTCCACCGACCGTTCGCTGGTGCTCGGCATCCGCGGCAAGACCGAAGGCGGCTGGCGCTGGGACGTGAGCGGCAACTACGGCGGCAACCGCGTGTCGTATGCCACCGAGGACAGCGTGAACCGCGCCTTCCTGCACGACTTCGGCTATAGCCCCACCGAGTTCCACGACGGCATCCTCAATGCCGCGCAACAGTCGTTCGACGTGGATATCGCCAAGGAACTTTCGACCAGCTTCCTGCCCAACCCGGTGACCCTGGCCTTCGGCGCGGAATACCTGCGGCAGACCTACCAGATCGACGCCGGCGACCTGACCTCCTGGTACACCGGCACCTCGGGCGTCTCCGGCGGTGCGCAGGGCTTCGGCGGTTACCAGCCCACCGATGCGGGCTCGTACAGCCGCCACGACGTGGCCGAATACGTGAGCCTGGAATCGAACCTGACCGATCGCTTCGGCGCTTCGGCGTCGTTGCGCCATGAGGATTACAGCGACTTCGGCAACACCACTTCGGGCGCGCTGGCCGGCCGCTTCGACTTCACCGACCGCTTCGCCCTGCGCGGCAGCGCCTCCACCGGCTTCCGCGCACCGTCGCTGGCGCAGCAGCACTACTCGTACACCTCGTCGCTGTACTACGGCGCGGGCAATTCGCTGCAGCTGCCGCCGGGCATCTACAACACCGGCCTGGTGCCGGTGAACAGCGCCATCGGCACCCTGCTGGGCGCGCAGCCGCTGGAGCCGGAGAAGTCGCGCAACTACACGCTGGGCGCGGTGTGGAATCCGCTCGATGCGTTGAACCTGAGCCTGGACGTCTACCAGATCACCATCGACAACCGCATCACCCTGTCCAGCAACCTGGCCACCACCTCGCCCGCGGTGCAGGCGTACCTGGCGGCCAATGGCGTGGCCAATCTCAACTACAGCGGCATCGCCTATTTCACCAATGCGGTGGACACGCGCACGCGCGGCGTGGACCTGGTGGCCAGTTATCTCAGCGACTTCGGCTCGGCCGGCTCGCTGCAGAGCACGCTGAGCTACAACTACAACAAGAACAAGGTCACCGACATCAAGGCCAACCCGGCCGTGCTCGACCAGCTCGGGGTGAACCTGAAGCGCATCGACCGCCGCGACCAGTACGGCCTGCTGGCCGATACCACGCCGCGCAGCAAGCTGATCCTCAACGAGGTGTACAACCTCAGCCGCTGGAGCTTCAACGGCACGCTGACGCGCTACGGCAGCTTCGTCTCGTACAACTCCACCACGGCCACGCTGGACCAGACCTTCGGCGCCAAGTGGATCCTGGATCTGGCGGTGAACTACAACCTCGACCGCTGGACCTTCACCGTCGGCGGCGACAACGTGCTCAACACCTATCCCGACAAGGTCATCCACGCCAACGACAACAACGGCACCATGCCCTATTCGGTGTTCTCGCCGTTCGGCTTCAACGGCGCCTATGTCTACGGCAAGGTGGCCTATCGCTGGTAAGCACGCCGCGCCGGTCCGGGCTCACGGACCGACGCGGGTCTTTTTCACCGTCCACCAACGATTCCTGTGCGATAGCTAGGCGCTGATCCATCCAGGGAATCGCCACCATGGCCGCCGAGCAGTCGCACCTCAGTCCCGAGTTCATCGCGCAGCAACGCAAGCGCCTGGAGGACTTGCGCAAGCAGGTGCTCGGGGGCGAGTTGAACGTCAATGCGCGCAAGCGCGCCTTCACCGAAGAACACGGCGACGAAGCGGAGGAATTCGAGGATTCCGCCCAGGACCTGGCCCAGGAGGAAGTGCGCCAGGCGCAGCACGACGTGGACGAACACCGCGTAGCCGACATCGAACGGGCCCTGCAGAAGATCGACGAGGGCAGCTACGGCCTGTCGGACGAAAGCGGCGACCCCATTCCCAAGGCGCGACTGGAAGCCAGTCCCGAGGCCGTGCTGACCGTGCAGGAGGAGGAAGCACGCGAACGCGGACGGCAAACCCCTTGAGCCGTGCGCCCGCGCCCCGATCTTGTGGGGACCCGGGCCTCCGCTCTTGAGATGGTTCGCCGAGGAGAGCAAGCAGTGAGCAATCGTCCCACCTTCGACCTGTCCCCTCCCACGCCTTTGCAGTTCGATACGCTCGCGGCCGGCCTGACCGCCGACGAGCGCCAGGTGCTGCTCGATCACGGTACCGAGTCGCCGTTCTGCGGCGTGCTGCTGTCCGAGAAACGCGCGGGCGTGTATTGCTGCCGCCTGTGCGGGCTGCCGCTGTTCCTCGCCGGCAACAAGTTCGACAGCCGCACCGGCTGGCCCAGCTTCACCACCCCGTTCGACGAGAAGCACCTGGCCTACGTGCGGGACAGCAGCTACGGCATGGTGCGCACCGAGATCCGCTGCGTCCGCTGCGGCAGCCATCAGGGCCACGTGTTCGACGACGGTCCGCCGCCGACGCACCAGCGCTACTGCATCAATTCCGTGTCGCTCCAGTTCGTCGCGTCCACCGACCCGCTGCCGGACAAGCTGGATCGTGGCGCGCCGGAAGGCGCGGTCTGGAACCTGTTCGCCTGATCTCCCACCTCGCCGTCAGGACACGCCCATGCCTCTGAAGTCACGTTATAGCCAACCCGTTTGGCTGGCCTCCGGTGTACGCACGCCGTTCTCCAAGGTCGACGGTGCATTGGCCTCGCAGGACGCCATCGCGCTGTCGGTGCCGGTGGTGCAGCACATGCTGGCCAGCCTGCCCGAGGGCAAGCGGCCGGACTTCGCCGCCTGGGGCGCGGTGGTGCCGAACCTCACCTGGAGCAACATCGCCCGCGAAGTGCTCATGGATGCCGGCGCACCGGCCACCATTCCCGCCTTCTCCACCATCATGGCCTGCTCGACCAGCATGATCGGCATGATCGAAGCGGCCGGCATGCTCGACAACGATAGCCTGCAGCTGGCCCTGGTCGGCGGCGTGGACAGTCTGAGCCGGGTCCAGCTGGGTCTTCCGCAAAGCCTCTCCGACTGGATCCGCCAGTTCCAGAAAGCGCGCTCGGTCGGTGAGAAGGTGTCGCACGCGCTCACGCTGAAAGCCGGCGACGTGCGGCTGTACATTCCCGGCATCGTCAACCGCACCTCGGGCCTGAGCATGGGCGAACACACCGAGATCACCGCCAAGGACTGGCACGTGCGCCGCGAGGACGAGGACGCCTGGGCACTGGACAGCCACCAGCACGCGGTGGCGGGCTGGAACAGCGGCTTCTTCGACGACCTGGTGATCCCCATCGGCGACTTCCGCCGCGACAGCATCCCGCGCGCCGATACCACGCTGGAAAAACTCGCCAAGCTCTCGCCCGCGTTCGACCGCACCACCGGGCAAGGCACGCTGACCGCGGGCAATTCGTCGCCGCTCACGGACGGCGCTGCCGGCCTGTGGGTATCGAGCGAGAAAGGCCTCGACCGGATACCCGCCCATGTGCCGCGCGTCAAGCTGGTGGACTGGGAAATCGCCGCCGTGGACTTCCGCGTGGAAGGCCTGCTGATGGCGCCCGCGTTCGCCATTCCCAAGCTGCTCGCGCGACACAACCTGCGCTACGACGACATCGGCCTGTGGGAAATCCACGAGGCATTCGCGGCGCAGGTGCTGTTCCATATCGCCGCGCTGGAAAGCCGCGAGTTCCTCACCCGCAAGGCCGGCGTCGACCGCGACTTCGGTCCCTTCCCGCGCGATCGGGTGAACCCGAACGGCGGCAGCCTCGCCCTTGGCCATCCGTTCGGCGCCACCGGCGCACGCATCCTCAGCCAGGCCGTGAAGGAGCTGGCCGCGCAGCCGGCGGGTACGCTCGCCATCATCAGCATCTGCGCCGACGGCGGCCAGGGCACGGTGGCGCTGCTCGAGGCGGGTTGATCCAACGCCAACGCGGCTTGCTACGATGCTCCCCACTTTGACAGGGGGAACACCATGGTCTTGCCGCGTTCGCTTTTTACCGTCGCCCTTGCGGGCTTGCTGTCCACCGCCGGTGCCTGGGCGGCCGACAGCAAGCCGGCCACCGATAAGGATTTCGTCGCCTACGATCAACCGCTGATCGCCTTCACCCACGCCACCGTGATCGACGGTACCGGCGCCAAGGCCGCACGCGACCAGACGCTGGTGATCGACAAGGGCCGCATCGTGGCGCTGGGCAAGAGCAGCAAGGTGAAGGTGCCTGCGGATGCGAAGGTCATCGACGCGAAGGGCAAGACCCTGATGCCCGGCTTCGTGATGGTGCACGAGCACATGTTCTATCCGGCCGGCGGCGTCGAATACAACGAGATGAGCTACAGCTTCCCCCGCCTGTACCTCGCCGGCGGCACCACCACGCTGCGCACTGCCGGTTCGATGATGCCGTACGCCGACATCAACGTGCGCGACGCCATCGCCAAGGGCACCGTGATCGGCCCCGACATGGACGTGACCGGCCCGTATCTCAACGGTCCCGGCCTGCCCATTCCCGCCGTGCACGTGCTGGGCGGCCCGGACGACGCCGAGCGCACGGTCAACTACTGGGCCGACGAAGGCGTCACCTCGTACAAGGCCTATATGCAGATCACCCGCGACGAGCTGAAGCGCGTGATCGATACCGCGCATGAGCGCAAGACCAAGGTCACCGCGCATCTGTGTTCGGTGACCTATCGCGAAGCGGTCGACATGGGCATCGACAACCTGGAGCACGGCTTCTTCGTCTCCAGCGATTTCGTCAAGGACAAGCAGCCGGACGTGTGCCCCAAGAGTCCCGGCGTCAACGATTCGCTGGCCGCCGTCGATCCGAAATCGGCCGACGTGAAACTGCTGATGCGCGACATGATCAACCACAAAGTGGCGCTCACCTCGACGCTCACCGTGTTCGAAACCTTCGTGCCGAACCGGCCCAAGGCGCCGCAGGGCGCGCTCGACCTGATGCTGCCCGAAGTGCGCGCGCAATACGAAGCGACCTGGAACAAGGTGCAGGACAGCAAGGCGAGAATGACGACGGAGACCTACCTCAAGCTCGCCCGCATGGAAAAGCAATACGCCGATGCCGGCGGCCTGCTGCTCGCCGGCACCGATCCCACCGGTTACGGCGGCGTGGTGCCGGGCTACTCGTCCAAGCGCGAAGTGGAACTGCTGGTGGAAGCCGGCTTCGGCTTCGAGCAGGCAGTCAAGGTGGCTACCTCCAACGGCGCGAAGTATCTGGGCCGCGATGCCGACGTCGGCACGCTGGCCGTGGGCAAGCGCGCCGACCTGGTGGTGATCGACGGAGATCCGGCCAAGCGCACCGCCGACATCGAACAGATGCCGTACGTGTTCAAGAACGGCGTGGGCTACGACACGCAGAAGATCTTCGAGGCGACGCGGGATACCGTGGGACTGCGCTGAAGTCGTGACATCGGCGCCCTCTCCGGGCGCCAACGACAAGTCGCGGTCCCCACGCCGTCATTCCGGCGCAGGCCGGAATCCAGTCGCCTCGGTAGGCATCATTACCACGAGACAGCCCGCGTCGGCTCATGGCGAAGACCGTACGCAAACGCTACTGGATTCCGGCCTGCGCCGGAATGACGACCTGGGGTGTTTGCGCGAGTGTCGAACAGGCTCTTAGAAATAAAGCTGCGCCCGCACTTCGAAGATGTGCGGGTTCACCTGCAGATTGCCGCGATCACTGAAAGCCCATACGTAGTTGGTCTGGAACTTCACATGCTCGCCGATGTACCAGTTGGCACCCAATGTCCAGTCGTGTTCCTTGCCGCCGGTGATGGCGCCGTCGTTGAGGTCCAGCTCGCTGTAGCGTAGCGCCAGTTCCACCGCGCCCCAGGCATGCGTGGGGCGCACGGCCTGCAGGTCGCGGCCGTTGTAGCGGCGGTCGGCCACGTTGCCGTCGCTGTAGAAACGCGACTCGCCAGTAAGCGTCCAGGTGGTGAACACGTAGAAGCCGTTCACGTCCACGTTGGGCTTGCCGTTGGTGCGATCCACCTGCGCCTGCAGGTACTCGCCCTGCAGCGACCATGGCCCGCGTATCCACAGCGCTTCGAAGCCCTGGCGTTGCACGCTCTTGCTGTAGGGAAGATTGCCCGTATCCACCAGGCGCACCGGCGAGAGCCCGGCTTCCGGGCGCGCGCGCAGACGCGCGGCCGGCGGCACCGAACCGTCGTCGGCCCAATCAAGTTTCTCCCGCGACGCGGACAGGCCAAGATGCAGCACGTCGCCAGGCTTGTTCCGCGGCATCCACGCCGCGCGTCCGGCCCAGGTGCGTCCCGGGTTGTTGCCGTCGAAATCCTTGCGCCAGAAATAGTCGCCGATGTTGACGATGAAATGCGGCCGCACGAATGCCCAGTCAACGCCTGCCCGGCGCCCTTCCCAGATCGCCTGCGTGGGCAACGCGGTTTCGATGAAGGTGGTGGCGGACGAACTGGTGACGCCTTCGAAACCCACCGGGGTCTTCGAATAGCCGAAGCGGAAGTTGCCCACGTCCTCGCCGATCACGCCGCCGCTGCGAAAACGCACGAACGCATCGGCCCACTGGTTGGCCTGGAAGTCGTACTGCGCGATGGCGTCGTACACGCCTGGCTTGCGCAGATAGAACCCGAAATAACGGCGCCGGTTGGTATTGGCGTCCTCGAACTTGCCGGCATCGTTGGAGAACTGGTTGACGTCGTACTGATAGAGCACGGCCAGGCCAAAGTCGGTGCCGTCGGATGCAGACACATGGGTGGGCCAGTTGCTGTAGACGTCATAGGTATCGGCGAGACCGCACAGCGGCCACGCGCAGGCAAGCACCATCGCGGTGAATGCGCGACGCGGTGTGATCACCGTGCTTGCGGACGTGGCTCGGTTCATGGTCTCGCCTCCCAACGAGTGAAAACATGCTGTCCAATCGCCGCTGGTGCCGGAAATGACTTTTGTGCATATGCACATGGCCCGGCAGCCGCATGTCGCCTGGCCAATCTACCCGTTCGCAACGCGCACGGAATGACCTCGCTGCTTGACGTGGCATAGACGCCCGCCCCCGCAACCTGATCACCGTTGCTGGTTGGCCATGGCCATGTACCCGACGCTGATCGTGCACAACGCGAAGATCCACACTGGCGTCGCGCAGCGGCCCGAGGTGCAGGCGCTGGCCGTGAACGGGCGGCGCATCGCCGCGGTGGGCACCAACGGCCAGATACGATCGCTCGCCGGCCCCGCCACGATGGTCATCGACGCGGGCAGGCGCCGCATCATTCCCGGGCTGATCGATGCGAACCAGCATCTGATCGCCACCGGCCTGGACTACAACCAGGAGCTTCGCTGGGACAGCGTGCCCAGCTTGAACGAGGCGCTGCGACTACTGGCCGACCAGGTGCAGCGCACGCCATCGCCACAATGGATACGCGTGGTGGGCGGTTTCTGCGAACACCAGTTCGCCGAGCAACGACTGCCGACGGTGGAGGAATTGAACCGGGTGGCGCCCTCCACGCCGGTCTACCTGCAGCACCTGCAGGATCGCGCCTTGCTCAACGCGGCCGCCATGGCCGCTTGCGGCTACGACGGGCAGACGCCCGATCCGCCGGGCGGCCATATCGAGTGGGACGATCAAGGCGTGCCGATGGGTTCGCTAATTGCCACGCCCACGCCGGAGCTGTTCCATCAAACGCTGGCCCATGCGCCGGTGCTGCCGCACGAATACCAGGTCAACAGCCTGCGCCAGGCCATGCGCGAACTGAATCGGCTGGGCATCACCAGCGTGATCGATGCCGGCGCTGCGCATCTGCGCTATCCGGACGATTACAAGGCGGTCGAAGAACTGGCCCATCATCATTTGCTCACCGTGCGGATGGCCTATCACCTGGCCGCGCAAACACCGGGCGGGGAAACCGGCGACTTCCTGCACTGGTCCACCATCAATCACTACGGCGACGGCGACGAACTGTTCCGCTTCAACGGCGCGGGCGAGGTGCTGGTGCATGCCGCCATGGATTACGACAACTTCCGCCAGCCGCCGCCGGCGTTCACCGCCCAGACGGCCGTCGAACTGGAAGACATCGTGAGCCGGCTGGTGGCGCGCGGATGGCCCTGGCGCATGCACGCCGTGTACGACGACACCATCGACATGGCGCTAGATGCCTTCGAACATGTCGATGCGGCGATGGGTTTGCGCGCCCTGCCCTGGTTCTTCGACGGCGCCGAAACGATCAGCGCGCGGAACATCGAGCGGGTGGCGCGCCTGGGCGGCGGCGTCAACGTGCAACCGCGCATGGCCTACCAGGGCGAATATTTTCTCGAACGCCACGGCGCGGACGTTGCCGCGCATACGCCCCCCATCCGCCGCATGCTCGATGCCGGCCTGCACGTGGGCGTCGGTTCGGGCGGTGCCACTGCAGCCAGCATGGATCCCTGGACGACGCTTTACTGGCTCACCACCGGCCGCACGCTGGGCGGCACCACGCTCTATCCGCCCGAGCACCGGCTGGACCGCGCGCAAGCGCTCGCGCTGCACACGCGGGACAACACCTGGTTCTCCGGCGAGCAAGGCAGCAAGGGCCAGCTCGACATCGGCCAGTGCGCCGATTTCGCCATCCTCTCGCAGGACTACTTCAGCGTGCCCGACGAGGACATCCGCCAGATCGAGTCCGAGCTCACCGTGATGGACGGGCGCGTGGTCTACGCGGATGGGGATTTCCGCGCTTTCGATCTCGCCCAGCCCAGACCGTTGCCGGAATGGTCGCCCGTCAATCACGGTGGCGGTTGCTGGCGAAATGCCCACCACGCGCAACAAGCCAGCGCTATCGCGTCAAGCGCACGCGATGGCGGCCGCGCTCAACGATGAAAGCGCAGCCGCCACGTCGCCTGTGACGTTTCTAGAAGCGCAAGCGGGCGAACAACGAGGGGCCCTGCAACTTCATGTCCAGGTTCGCCTGGTAGGACGGATGGTTCTGGTCGAGGCGAATGCGCGTGTAGCTGTATTCGGCGCCTACGCCCAGGTTCTCGATGGGGAACCATTCCAGGCCGAGCGCTGCGTTGTAGATATGGCCAGCGAGATTGCCGCCGTTCTTCTTCACGCCGTACGCATCGGCGTAGATGCGGAAGTTGTGCGAGAACGCGTGCCGCCAACCGAGCTGCAACACCGGCGCCCAGGCCGTTTCGTGGGTGCTGGCCACGGCGCTGCCGCCGAAGCCGTCGATGTCGACCTGCCCTTCGACGCGGGCCTTCACGCCGTAGTACGCCGCACCGATGCCGAGGCCGAACACGTCGCTGCCGGTCCCAAACCACCAGCGATAGGCCGCGCTGCCGAAGTTGAAGTTCAGTTTGCCGTCCACACGGGCGGAAGCGGGGAAGTCGTTGCCGTCGTAACTGATGTCGCGACTGATCGAGCGGCCGTGCGAGCGGTCGATGCCGAAGAAATCGAACGAAAAGCCCTGGTGGTCGCCGATCAGGAAATCCAGGCGTGCACGCGGCACTGCCTTATGCTCCCGGAAACCCAGGTCGTCCTCCAGACTGAAGTGGCCGCTGTAGCCGTCGATGAGGCCGCTGCGGCCGGTGGCGCCGATCTGGGTCTGCGTATCGGAATAGAACGCACCCAGCCAGATGCTGACACGGTCGAGTGCGGGGGAAGGATCGGCAAAGGCGGGGGCGCTGCCGAGCGCGGTGAGGGTCACGAGTGCAAGACGAGTGCAAAGACGCGTTTTCTTTTGTTGTTGTTTCATCGATGGTCTCCCTGGGCGGTGTGCGAACCCTAAGGAGGCAAATGTCGACAGACGGTCCCAGGAATGTGACCGTGGCGCAAAAGGGAAAGTGCACGGTCATCTATGTCGCCATCGCGTGTGCAATGTTTTGACAGCACGCGTACATCGTTTGCATCGCGCGTTGGCGCGCGGCATATCTCTTGTGCACATACGTGGGCATGGCGCGAACAAGGGACTTCCCAGGAACGTTCGATGCGATCGAACGTGTTCATCGAAAACATGGCACGGCAACGCCGACGCTGGCGCGCACCATCACTCCATCGACCACACACCACCCAAGGAAGCACGCCATGAACCGTTTCACCGACAAGACCATCCTCGTCACCGGCGGCAACAGCGGCATCGGCCTGGCCACTGCCCAGGCCTTCGCCGCCGAAGGCGCCCGCGTCGTCATCACCGGCCGCGATGAAGCGGCCCTGGAAAAGGCGCGCGCCGCCATCGGCCCGCAGGCCATCGCCATTCGCAACGACGCCAGCAGCGTCGCCGGCGCCAAGGAGCTGGCCAGCGCGCTGGGCGCCAAGGGGCTCCGTCTGGACGGCATCTTCCTCAATGCCGGCGTCGCCAAGCTCGCCCCGTTCGAGGCCATCGACGAGGCGCTGTGGGACCAGACCTTCAACGTCAACGTGAAGGGCCCCTACTTCCAGA
Source organism: Dyella kyungheensis (assembly GCF_049913195.1). Lineage (GTDB taxonomy): Bacteria > Pseudomonadota > Gammaproteobacteria > Xanthomonadales > Rhodanobacteraceae > Dyella > Dyella kyungheensis. Next base: position 2,649,713 of record NZ_CP183983.1, read on the forward strand.
TCCAGGCCCTGCTGCCGCTGCTCAACAAGGGTGCCTCCATCGTCATCAACGGCTCGATCAACGCCCATATCGGCATGCCGACCTCATCGGCCTACGCCGCCAGCAAGGCCGCGGTGATTTCGCTGGCCAAGACGCTCTCGGCCGAGCTGCTGCCGCGCGGCGCGCGCGTGAACGTGGTGAGCCCCGGCCCGGTGGAAACGCCGCTCTACGGCAAGCTCGGCCTGGACCAAGCCAGCCTGGAAGCCACGGCGGCACAGATCCAGTCGCAGGTGCCGCTGGGTCGCTTCGGCACGGCCGCCGAAATCGCCTCGACCGTGCTGCATCTCACCGCGCCGGAATCGGCCTTCATCGTCGGCACCGAAATCATCACCGACGGCGGCATGAGCCAGCTGTAAGTACCGCGCATGACTGGAGCGGCCGGCGCCTGCCGGCCGCTTTGGCGCAGTTCGTCCCACTCTCGATACCCGCTGTTTTCTGGGAAAATGCCCCCATCTAGCTGGCACGGCCAGTACGGCAGACGGGTGAACAAGTGATCGAGTTGGTAGGTTTCGACGGCGACGACACGCTGTGGCACAGCGAGGGCTATTACCAGTCGGCGCATGCTGAATTCGAACGCATCATCGGCGAATACATCGATCTCGCCGATGTGCGCGTGCACGACCGGCTGCTGGCTACCGAGCGGCGCAATATCAAGCTGTTCGGCTATGGCGCCAAAGGCATGACGCTGTCGATGCTCGAATCGGCCATCGACATCACCGGCCAACGCATCAGCGCCACCGACCTCCATCGCATCATCGAACTGGGCAAACAGGTGCTGGCACATCCGGTGGACCTGTTGCCCGGCATCCGCGCCGCCGTGGAAGCGGTGGCCCAGCACCATCGCGTGGTGCTGATCACCAAGGGCGACCTGTTCCACCAGGAACAGAAGGTCGCCAGCAGCGGCCTGGCCGATCTGTTCCATCGCATCGAGATCGTGTCGGAGAAAGACGAGCGCGCCTACCGCACCGTGCTGGACGAATTCCAGCTCTCGCCCGCGGGCTTCGCCATGGTCGGCAATTCGCTGCGCTCGGACATCGCGCCGGTGGTGGAAATGGGCGGCTGGGGCGTCTACATGCCCTATCACGTCACCTGGGCCCACGAGACCGAGACCGATTTCGTCGATCACAGCTCGCGCGTGGTGCAGGTGGAAAATCCCGCCGGCATCGCCACCGCCATCGAGGAGTTGCAGGCTCGTGCAGTCGCCTGAGTTGACCATCGACGCATCGATCGGCACGACGGCAGCCGAGGTCGAGCGGGATCGTGCACGGCTGCGTGAGTTCGTGGAAGCGCATCCACGCCTGTTCGTGTTGACCGGCGCCGGCTGCAGCACCGACTCGGGCATTCCCGATTACCGCGACACCAATGGCGGCTGGAAACGCCCGCAACCGGTGACGTACCAAGCCTTCATGGGCGAAAAGGTCACGCGCCAGCGTTACTGGGCGCGCAGCCTGGTGGGTTGGCGCCGCTTCGGCCGCGCACAACCCAATGCCACCCATCGCGCGCTGGCCCGGCTCGAACAGCAGGGCCGCATCGCCACCTTGCTCACCCAGAACGTCGATGGACTGCACCAGGCGGCGGGGCATCGCAACGTGATCGACCTGCATGGGCGGCTGGATGAAGTGCGCTGCATGGGCTGCGACGCGCGCCTGCCGCGCAACGCGTTCCAGCAGGCGCTGGTGGAACGCAATCCCTCATGGGCCCTGCTCGACGCAGGCGACGCCCCGGATGGCGACGCCGATCTGGAAGGCCGCGACTTCTCGCGCTTCGATGTGCCACCTTGCCCGGCCTGCGGCGGCATCCTCAAGCCCGACGTGGTGTTCTTCGGCGAGAACGTGCCCCGTCATCGTGTTGACGCCGCCGTCACCTCGCTGAATGAGGCGGACGCCATGCTGGTCGTCGGCTCGTCGCTGATGGTGTTCTCGGGCTATCGGTTCGCCGCCGCCGCGGCGCGCGAAGGCAAACCGATCGCGGCGGTGAACCTGGGCAAGACCCGCGCCGATCCGCTGCTCAGTCTCAAGATCGAACAATCCTGCGCCGAGGCCTTGTCCTTCGTGTCATGAAGGCGCGGCGAGTCGCCCCTCGCGCATTGTCACCATTTGATGCAGAGTAGACGTCCCCGTTGTCTGGAATCACTGCATGAATGCCAGGCTTCAACATCGCGCCGCGTCGTCGCGCGCTTCTTCCGTCCACAGCAAGGACGCGCCGAGGAAGCCATCGGAATTCGAGCGCATCTGCACGACGCTGGACGGCTATTTCGCCAAGGCATTCGATGCGCGCAAGCGCCTGCTTGAACAACCCTACGACGCCAAGCTGCTGCATGCATGGCGGGTCAACCTGCGCCGCGTGACGGCCACGCTGAACGACCTTGCCACGCTGTCCGATGACGATCTGGGTGACGTGCTTGCGTATCTGAAGTCGTGCCGCGAGGCCACCGGGCAATCGCGCGATCTGGACATCCTGGCGCAAGAAACCCTGCCCGCCTTCCTGGACAAGGAAAGCGCCATGCCTGCCGGCGTCGGTGCCGCCCACAAGGCGCTGTCCGAACGGCAGCAGGAAGCGCACAAGCGGGCCGTCGTCGAACTCAAGAAGCACAACCTCGCGGCGTCGTTGCAGTCATGGCGTCACTGGGTGCAAACGGTCGAGCCGCCGACGGACAACCACATCCGCAAGTTGGCCGCCGCCGCGATCCAACAACGCTGGAGCACGCTCAAGAAGCGCGCGGCCAAACTCGACGGCGGACAGAAACGACTGCATCGCCTGCGCAGCGCCACCAAGAAGCTGCGCTACAGCATCGAGCTGTATCAGCATGCGTTTCCCAAGCAGGCCACGTCGGCCTGGATGAAACAGCTCGCCGACCTGCAGGGCCACCTCGGCGTTGCACACGACCGCATGATAGGTCGCACGCTGATCCGTGATTTCCTGGTCGCGGAAGATACGCAGACCCTGCTCAAGCCGTTTCGCGGCTGGGGCAAGCGCACCGCCTATCACGCGTCGGAAGAAGCCATGCAAGCGCTGAAGAAGCTGGAAAAGTTGAATGTCTTCTGGCGCAAGGCTGCGCATTGATTCGCAGCAAGCGCACGACATTCCGGACCAACCTCGATTTCCCTCACCGTCATTCCGGCGCAGGCCGGAATCCAGTGGCGTCGGTGCGAGATTTTCGCGAAGCGCTTATGCCGTCGGCCTGCAGCGACAACCCAATGCGCTCGCTACTGGATTCCGGCCTGCGCCGGAATGACGGTGAGGTATCTACATTGCCTGCGAGATTTCAGCGCCGGGCGCGGAAAAACTCGCGCAGCATGCTCGATGCCTCATCGGCCAACAAACCGCCTTCGACCGTCACCCGATGGTTATGGCGATCTGAAACCAGCGTATCGAACACGCTCCCGGCCGCGCCGGTCTTGGGATCGGTGGCCCCATACACCACACGCCCAATGCGGGCGTGCACCAGGGCCATCGAGCACATCGCGCACGGCTCCAGCGTGACGTACAACGTCGCCCCCGGCATGCGGTAGTTGGAGAGCTTCTCGCCCGCAGCACGCAGCGCCATGATTTCCGCATGCGCGCTCGGATCGTTGAGCGTGATGTTGCGGTTCCAGCCCAGCCCGATGATCTCCCCGTCCTGCACCAGCACGGCGCCGACCGGCACTTCGTTCTCCGCATCGCGTGCATGCATGGCAAGCTGCAGCGCGCGGCGCATGTAGCCCTCGTCTTCAGCGGAGAACGACGGCGGCGTGGCGGAGAAATCGTCGGTCATCAGATCGGCAAGCAGGTAGCGGGGCTGGCCATTCTATCGTCTGTGAGGCCGGCTAGACCGCCGTCGTGAGCGCCACGACAAAATCGAGAAAGGCTCGCACCTTGGCCGACGGATGATGGCGCGAGGGATACAGCGCATAGAGCGGAAAGCGCTCGTCCGGCCAGTCGGGAAACAGCTCCACCAGCTTGCCGCTGGCCAGCAACGGCGCGGTCGCCACCGCCATCACCTGGGCAATCCCATAACCGGCCACGCAGGCGCTGTGCATGGTGCCCCCGTCGTTGACCACCAGCCGGCCGGACGTCCTGACGGTCACTCGCTTGCGTTTGCGATGGAACTCCCACGGAAAGGTGTGCCCGGTCGCCGGATCGCGGAACTCGATGCAGACGTGCCGGTCGCCTTCCAGTTCCTGCGGATGCTCGGGTCGACCATGCCGGCGCAGGTACGCCGGCGAGGCCACGGTCACAATGCGTGTCTCCAGCAGCTTGCGTGCCACCAGGCTGGAATCGGGCGGCTCGCCAAAGCGCACGGCCAGATCGAAGCCGTCCGCCACGATGTCGCCCAGTTGATCGCGCGTGGCCAGTTCCACCTGCAACTGCGGATGGGCATCCATGAATTCGCTGATGCGGGGCGCCAGTACCAGGCGCGAGAACAGGGGATCCAGGTGGACACGCAAGCGCCCACGCACCCTCGTGGCCCCCTCCGCCGCACCTGCCGCAGCCTCCTCCAGCCCCGCCAGCAAGGGCATCACTTGCGCATGCAAGCGGCGCCCTTCGTCGGTCAGGCGCACCGATCGCGTGGTGCGATCGAACAACCGGATGCCCAGCCGCGCCTCCAGCCGCGCGATGGCGCGACTGACGCCGGGCGGCGACATGTCCAGCATCTCGCCAGCCGCGGCGAAGCTGCCGCCGTCCACTACGGCGGTGAACACGCTCATGCCATTGAGGATGCGCTCGTCGAAGGCCATCGATTCGTGCTCTTTTGTCACTTATCCATTGTCATTGATGTTATCGCGAAATGAGTGGCCGGCGCCCAGAATCCTCGCCCAAGCGCGGCATGGCCGCCAACACGAGGATTTCCGAACATGTATGCCGTGATGGGTGTGACGGGCCAGGTAGGCGGCCAGGTGGCAAACGGGTTGCTGGCTGCGGGCCAGCGCGTGCGCGCGGTGCTGCGCGACGAGGCCAAGGCTGGGCCGTGGATCGAGCGCGGCTGCGGGATCGCCATTGCCGGCAGCGACGATGCGGATGCGCTGGCCACTGCCTTCGAAGGCACCGAGGGCGTGTTCCTGATGATTCCGCCCGACTACGATCCAGCGCCGGGCTTTCCCGCCGTGCAGAAGGTGATCGCTGCCGTCAGTCGCGCTGTCGAAGCGGCGCGACCGGGCAAACTGGTGTTCCTGTCCACGGTGGGCGCCCATGTGGAAGAGTTCTCGCTGTTGAACAACTCCCGCCTGGTCGAGTCCGCCCTGCGCAACCTGCCCGTTCCCACCGGCTTCGTGCGGGCGGCATGGTTCATGGAAAATGCCTCATGGGATGTCGCCGCAGCCCGCACGGGCGTGATTCCCAGCTTCCTGCAGCCGCTGGACCATCCGATTCCCATGGTTGCGACCGCCGATATCGCCCGCACCATCGTGGCGACGCTGCAGGATCAGTGGCAAGGTACGCGCGTGATCGAACTGGAAGGACCGCAGCGCTACTCGGCGATCGACATCGCCAACGGTTTCGCTGCCGTTCTTGGCCACCCTGTGCGCACCGAACCGGTGCCACGCGACACCTGGAAACCGCTGTTCCTCACGCAGGGTATGCAGCATCCCGAACCACGCATGCGTATGCTTGACGGCTTCAACGAAGGCTGGATCGATTTCGAGCACGGCCCGTCCGGTTCGCTCAAGGCCGCCACCACGCTGGACAGCGTGTTGCGCCGCGTGGTCGAACGTTCTTCCTGACGCCCCATGGCGAGGCACTTATGACAACGAAGCCGCAGACCGCATTCATCGTCGGCGCCTCGCGTGGGCTCGGTCTCGCCCTGGCCGCCGAATATCTCGAGCGCGGTTGGCACGTCATCGCCACCGTGCGCGGATCGGCACGCACCAAGCTGCACGACCTCAAGGCAGCGGCCGGCGGCCGGCTCGAGATCGAACCACTCGACATCGATATACCGAGCGACGTGGCCGCCCTGCGTCAACGACTGGATGGCCGCACGCTCGACGTGCTGTTCGTCAATGCCGGCGTCGCCATCGACCCGGACAAGTCGATGACCGAGATCGATACCGACGCCTTCACCCGCATGATGGTGACCAACGCACTCAGCCCCATCCGCATCATCGAGGCGTTCGACGCGCTGGTGGCACCACGCGGCACCATCGTGGCCATGTCGTCGGAACTGGGCAGCGTCAGCGACAACACCGACGGCGGCTGGGAGGGCTATCGGGCCAGCAAGGCCGCGCTCAACACCCTGATGCGCAGCTACGCGGCCCGCCACAGCGCGAGTCCACGCACGCTGCTGCTGATCGCGCCCGGCTGGGTGCGCACGGACATGGGTGGCGCAGGCGCGCCACTCGAGGTCGGCGACAGCATCCCGCGCGTGGTGGACGTGGTGGCCTCGCAGGCCGGCCGCCGCGGCCTGCAGTACCTCGACTACCAGGGCGAAACCGTGCCGTGGTGAAGATCGCCACCAGCGACTAGAACGTCATCCGCATACCCACTCTTGCGGCCGCCTGCTCACCCGTCGACGACGGTCCCATATAGGGCAGTGCCGCCACCGCCAACTGGCCCGTCGAATCCACGCCAGTGGCCTGCTGACGGTACAGCAGCGCATAAAGCAGGACCTGTTTGGAGAGGGTGCACCATGCGCCCGCATTCCATTGCTGATAGGTCGCGGTCTGGCCCTTGGTGTAATCGTACGAAGCGCCCAGCAACCACGCGGATGTCAGCTTGTAGGTGGCGAGCAGCTCGTAGTTGTTGAACGTGGCGGTGCCCGAGAACGGTGTCGACGACGTGCGAACCACATCCTCGAAGCGGGTCGACGTATAGGTGAACCCGACCAGTGCCTGGCCCCGGCGGTAGTTGACGCCTGCACCCGTCTCCACCAGCGCCTTCGCCGAAACATAGCCGCGGAATATCGGGCTGGCGATCGGATTGACGAAGCTTGCTCCCGCAACGGGGCTCGCCCCCGCATCGTATAGCGACGTCGCCGGCTTGCCGATATAGGAGTAGAACGCGCTCGAACTCAGGGCCTCGTTCGCATAGCTGACGCTGACCGAGTGCTTGCTGCCCACCGTGGACTCGCTCGCCCCGCCCGCGGGACCGTACAGTGCCGCAAACTTGAAGCCGGCGAATACCGGCGAGTTGTACTTGATCACACCCGTGAGCGAATAGCTTCCCCACATGTTGTCCTGGTCTGACGCATGGCTCGCCGCCACGCCACCGAATCGTCCGGCGCCCGACAAACCGATAAGCGAATCGAGCACCAGATCGTACTGCCGCCCCAGCGTTACCACGCCGTAGGGCGATTCCACTCCCGCAAAGGCCTGGCGCCCGAACACGCGTCCGCCATTGGCGAGCTTGCCGGTGTTGATGTCGAAGCCGCCTTCCAGATGGCCGATCACGCGATAGCCGTTGTCCAGCTTGAAATCGACCAGCAGCCCGAACTTGCTGCTGCCGAGACCGCCATTGGTGAGCTTGACCTGGCTGTGGCCCGATTGGTTGGTGGTGTAAGTGAGGCCGTCGTCCAGTGCTCCATAGAGAACGGCATTTTCGGCGTGGCACGTCAGCGCCATCGTCAACGCGGCTGCAGCGACAAATCTTTTCATGGCCAATCCACCCCTGTGTATTGAACAGACGATTGAAGCGAGGTCTTTCGAGCGATGCGTGGGAAGCCACGCGATGGTTCAGCGGGCCAGCAACGCCGGCACGACCAGGTGGGCAAGGATTCGAACGAGATCGATCTCGAGATGGGCGTAGCGCCCTGGCGCATCGAGCATGTTCAAGCTGCCGAGCACCCTGCCGCGCCAACGGACCGGCATGTTCACGACGCTGCCCAGGCCCAGAGAAGCCAGCCGCTGGTGATAGGCGAAGGCCGAGGCAAGCTCCTCCTCGCTATGGCCGACAAACGGCAGGCCCAGATGCAATACCTGCTCGGCCCAGGCCGACGATGCGACGGGATCGAGCGCTCCCTCGGGATAGGTCGCCGGATCGCTGGAATAGAGCCGCGTGGCAAGGGTCATGGCATCGTCGTAGACGAGAATCGTCAGCAACCGGTGTCCGACCATGCGTTGCAACGCCGAGTCCACGGCATGGAATACGTCGTGCGTGCCTTTCGCCTGGAAGCAGGCCCGTTCGATCAGGACCAGTTCGTGGGGCAGATGATCCCTCATGGGCTGCCCTCCTCTGCCGCGATGGCCTCCAGCGACAAGCCCGTGGTCTGCGGCCCGAGCAGGATCACCGCGCACACACCTGCCGCCAGCACCACCGTGGTCATGGCGAACACGCCACCGAAGCCGAGCACCGGATACAGCAGTCCCACCAGCAACGGAGCACTGATGGCACCGATGCGCCCCACTGCCGACGAACTGCCCGCACCGATCGCACGGATCGCAGTGGGAAAGATTTCCGCCGTGTAAGCGTAGACGCCGGCATAGGCGCCATTCATCGCAAACGAGAGACACGCGCCGGCCAGCAGGATCGCCTGATGATCGTGGGCGAAAGCCATCGCCAGGGCGAAGGCCGTACCCATCGTCATGTACAGCACGATGGTGCCTTTGCGCCCGATTTTTTCGTTCAGCAGTGCTGCCGAGAAATAGCCTGGAATCTGCGCCAGATAGATGATGAACGAGTAGCCGAAGCTCTGCGTGATGCCCATCCCTTTCTGCATCAGCAGGCCGGGAATCCAGGTAAAGAACAGGTAGTAGCTGAAGGTGAGCGAGAGCCACATCAGCCAGGCCATCGTCGTGACGCGCGCCTGCCTGCCGTGCCACAGGCCTTGCAACAAGACCTTCAACGACGGTCGTCCCAGATCCTTTCCGCTCGCTGCCGCCGCCTCCGCTGCCGTGTCGGATGACGGCGTACGCTGGTCGAAGGTCGATTCGATCTTGGCGATGATCGCCCTCGCCTCTGCATGCCGTCCGCGACTTTCGAGCCAGCGCGGCGATTCATCGAGCGAGCGCCGCCACCACAGCAACATGCCTACCGGCAATGCGGTGATGATGAGCACGACCCGCCAGCCTTCCGCGGATGAGCGGACGACGAAATAGCCGAGCGCCGCGGCGGCCACGAAGCCGAACGAGAAGAAACCGGTGAGCGCGCCAACGAAGGTGCCGCGATAGCGCTTGGCCACGAACTCCGCCAGGTACGGCGCGATGATGGCGCTCTCTGCCCCGGTGCCGATGCCCGCGATGATGCGCAAGACCAGGAACATCGACCACGACGTCGACCACGCCGAGGCCAACGAAGCTGCTGCATAGATGGCCAGCGCATACATCATCACGCGACGCCGGCCGAACACGTCGCCGAGCAAACCCGCGCCAAGCGCACCGAAGAAGAAACCGATGTACGCCACGCTGCCCAGCACGCCGGTCTGCGCGCTGCTCAAGCTCCATAGCGAGCGCAGCACCGGCAGGATGAAGGCCAATACAGCCGTGTCCATTGCATCGAATGCGTAGCCCAGGCCACCGATGAGGAACAGGCGGCGGTGGTAGCGGGCGTACGGCCAGCTTTCCGTTCTTGACGAAACGAATGACAAAGTAACCCCCCTGCGTCGGCGAGCGACGCGGTTTGAAGAGAACGACGATGGGACGGGAACCGCGGCCATCCCCATGGCCACGCAGCGTTGCCGTGTCCGGTGTTTGGACCTTTCAGGCTGGGGGGCGAGTGAGTCGGTCGACCACCGGCTTGCCTGCCTTGAGCACCATCCGAAGATTGCGTTCGTGTTGGAAAGCGCGCAGATCGCGCAGAGGGTCACCGTCCATGACCAGCAGATCGGCACACGCCCCCTTGGCGATGACGCCCAACCGCCCCGACGCTCCTATCAGCTCTGCATTGACATGAGTCGCACTGCGCAGGACTTGCGCGGGCGACATCACCTGTTGGCGCAGCACGAGTTCGTCGCACTGCAGATCGTGCATGTCGCCCAGCAGATCCGAGCCCAGCGCGATCTTCACCCCGGCCGCCTGCGCGATGCGTATCGCCTCGAGGCCGCGGTCTTTCACCTGGGCGCACTTCTCCAGCATGGCGGGCGACCAGCCCAGCGCGCTGCCGCGCTCGGCCAACGCCGCGTAAGTGGCCAGCGTGGGCACCAGATAAACGCCGTATCGCGCCATCAACTCGGCCGTCTGTTCGTCGAGCAGGTTGCCGTGCTCGATCGAGCGCACGCCCGCTCGCACGGCCCGACTGATCGCCTCCGGCGAATACGCGTGCGCCATCACGTAAGTCCTGGCCGCGTCCGCCTCCTCCACGATTGCGCCCAGTTCCTCAGTGGAGAATTGCAGGCCGTCGAGTGGATCGTTTGGCGTCGAGATGCCGCCACCGGCCATCACCTTGATGTGATGGGCGCCGTTGCGGATCTGCTCCCGTACCGCGCGCCGAACCTCGGGCACGCCGTCGGCGACGTAACCGAGCAGGCCGGCCGAGCCGCAGCAGATGCAACTGCCATGGGAAAAGTGTGGCGGACGCGGGTCACCGTGACCGCCGGTCTGCGTGATGGCCTGTCCCGCAATCAATAGCCGCGGCCCGACGATATGTCCTTGTTCGATCGCCTGCACCAGACCCGAATCAGCCCCGCCTGCATCCCGCACCGTGGTGTAGCCACGCCGAAGCATGGCCTCCAGCACCGTCTCGGTGTGGGCGGCAATCAGCGATTGCGTCATCAATGAGAGTTTGAAGAAGTCAGCGACGATCGCTGTGACATGCACGTGTGCATCGATCAATCCTGGAAGCAGGGTAAGACCGTCGAGCGCAATGCTGGCTCCCCCGTTGTCAGGCAAATCTCCCTGGACGACGGCGGTGATGGTCTCGTCCTCGATGCGCACAGACATGCCGGTTAGAAGCTCGCCGGTAGTGCTGTCGAACATGCTCGCGTTGCGGAACGTCAACGATGTCATCGGCGATTCCCTTCGTAGGCCGTGGCATCGATTGTGTTGAGCGCCAGCTATGCGAACAATGACATCGCCCTGACAACGTCTTTGCCTTCAAGGCAACACTGTCTTCCCGATGTTTCGCCAAGGATTGCGAATGAATGGTCTGTCGATGGGCCGACTGAAGTACCTGTTCGAAGCAGCGCGACTGGGCAGCATGCGCGCAGCGGCAGACTTCCTGGACGTCGCGCCTTCAGTGGTCAGCCGGCAGATCGCCGAGCTGGAGAAAGTGACTTGCACGCCGGTGATGGAAACCAATCGCCGTGGCGCCAAGCCGACCGAAGCCGGCCGCTTGCTGATCGAGCACTACCGCAACCACCTGGCCCAGGAGGAATCGCTGGCGTCGCGCTTGAATGCGCTGGCGGGTTTGTCGATCGGCACAGTAAGCATTGGCGCCGTGCAGGGCTTTGCCGATGACCTCATGCGACACGTGCTGCAGCCGTTCCATGCACAGCATCCCGGCATCGCCATCCATCTGCAGCTGGGCAGCATCAACGACATCCTTGGCTGGCTCGAGCAGGATGAGGTTCACCTCGGCCTGATTTATGGTCCCGGCTTTCACTCGCACCAGGGGCGCTTGAAAGAGGTGCGGTCCCACCCGCAGCCGTTGTGCGTGGTCGTATGCGCGCAGCATCCGATGGCCGAAGCCACCTTGTTGCAGGTCGGAACGCTGTTCGAGCATCCGTTTGCGCTGGCGCATGCCGGCTTCGGCACACGCAAGATCGTCGAGCAGATCGAAGCCGCCGCGCATCGACGTCTCAAGCTGGCAATGGAATCGGATCACCTGATCTGCCTGACCGGTTTCGCCCGCTGCGGCATGGGTGCGACCCTCCTTCCCGCCTTTGCCGTCTACGACGATCTCCAGCGCGGAACCCTGAAAGCGATTCCCGTGGCCCACCCCTTGCTCACCGAGGTACAGGCCCAACTGGTGGCCCGGCGCGGTCGGGCGCTGCCCGCCGCCGCGCAGCGACTGCAGCGCCATATCGTTCAGCACATGGAGGCGTTCAATGCGTTGAGCGCGTCGGGGTAATCCGCTCCTAGGGGCGAAAACCGCGACACCTGGCGAGTGCGCTCAGGCCTGGATGTAGACCCAGGCCTGCTTGCCCGACTTCAGCCGCACGGCGACCCGCTGGTAGTCGGCGACCTCGTAGCGATCGGCCGCGGCCAGCTCAGCCGCAGTGATGCGGAACACCTTGCCGGCGACTTCGTCCGACGGGTTGTCGCCGGGCGCGACGATGGGATGGAATTGCTCGCCGCTCTGGCGCAGCACCTCGGGATCGGTGATCTCGATCAGCGTGCGATGGTAGCCCGGCATGGCGTCATCGTCGCCCTCGAGCACGCGTCCGAACGAGGCCAGCTGCACGCGCTCGAGCTGCAGGGTGCCGTAGGAGAACAACAGCTCGTCGCGGGCCTCGTCCACCATCATCCAACGTCCCTTTGATATCAACGAATTACGGCGACTTCCTGAGAAAGTCGCCGTCACCCCGAAGTCCGGAACTCACTCCCACTCAATGGTTGCGGGCGGCTTGCCACTGATGTCATAAACGACACGAGAAACACCGCGTAACTCATTGATAATACGATTTGAAACCTTGCCAAGGAAGTCGTACGGCAGGTGCGCCCAATGCGCCGTCATGAAGTCGATCGTCTCGACCGCACGCAGGGCAATCACCCATTCGTAGGCTCGGGCATCGCCCACCACGCCCACCGACTTCACCGGCAGGAACACGGCGAAGGCCTGGCTGGTCTTGTCGTACAGATCCCAGGCGCGCAGCTCTTCGATGAAGATGGCGTCGGCGCGGGCCAGCAGCTCGGCGTATTCGGGCTTCACTTCGCCCAGGATGCGCACGCCCAGGCCAGGGCCAGGGAACGGATGGCGGTAGACCATGGCGCGCGGCAGGCCGAGTTCCACGCCGATGCGGCGCACCTCGTCCTTGAACAGCTCGCGCAGCGGCTCGACCAGCTTGAGTTTCATGTGCTCCGGCAGGCCGCCCACGTTGTGGTGGCTCTTGATCACGTGCGCCTTGCCGGTCTTGCTGCCGGCGGACTCGATCACGTCCGGATAGATGGTGCCCTGGGCCAGCCACTTCACCTGGCCGTGGCCGGCGTTGGTGACCTTGGCCGATTCCTCGTCGAAGATTTCCACGAACAGGCGGCCGATGATCTTGCGCTTGGCTTCCGGATCGGCCTCGCCTTCCAGCGCCTTGAAGTAGCGCTCGGCGGCATTGACGCGGATCACCTTCACGCCCATGTGCTCGGCCATGGTGGCCATCACCTGGTCGCCTTCCTGGAAGCGCAGCAGGCCCGTATCGACGAACACGCAGGTCAGCTGGTCGCCGATGGCCCGGTGCAGCAGCGCGGCCACCACGGACGAATCCACGCCGCCGGAAAGACCAAGCAGTACGTGATCGTTGCCAACCTGCTCGCGCACGCGGGCGATCTGGTCTTCGATGATGTGCGCGGCGGTCCACAGCGTCTGGCAGCCACAGATTTCCGTGACGAACCGCTTAAGCAGCGCGGTGCCCTGCTTGGTGTGCGTCACTTCCGGATGGAACTGCACGCCGTACCAGCGCTTGTCCTCGTTTTCCATCACGGCGACCGGAATGCGGTCGGTGGTGCCGGTGATCACGAAGCCCGGCGGCGCCTGGGACACGTGGTCGCCATGGCTCATCCAGACGTCCAGGCGATGGGCGCTGTCGTGGTCGCTCAGGCCCGCGAACAGGCGGCTGGTCGTCGCGATGTCGACTTCGGCATGGCCGAATTCGCGCGCGTCGGCGGCTTCGGTAGCGCCACCCAGCTGCGCGGCCAGGGTCTGCATGCCGTAGCAGATGCCCAGGATCGGCAGTTGGGAATCGAACACTTCCTGCGGCGCCTTGGGCGCATCCGGCAAGGTGGTCGACTCGGGACCGCCGGACAGGATGATGCCCTTGGCGCCGAACGCGGCGATCTCGGCCGGGTCGTGATCCCACGCCCAGATTTCGCAGTAGACGCCGATCTCGCGCACGCGGCGGGCGATCAGCTGCGTGTACTGCGCGCCGAAATCGAGGATGAGGATTTTGTCGCTATGGATGTCGGTCACGGTCCGGCTCCGGTGCGCTGCAGGCTTGCCCTGCCCGCGCTTGATTCAGTGAATGCGAAGGCGACGCGCGTGGGCGTCGCCTCCCGTTAAAACGAATGCGCCGGCCATCGGGCCGGCGCGTATCCCTCAGGAATTGAGCCGGTAATTCGGCGCTTCCTTGGTGATCTGGATGTCGTGCGGGTGCGCTTCAGTGACGCCGGCGCCGGTCACCTTCACGAACTGCGCGTTGTTGCGCACATCGTCGACCGTGGCGGCACCGAGGTAACCCATCGAGGCACGCAGGCCACCGATCAGCTGGTGGATGATGTTGCGCAGCGAACCACGGTACGGCACGCGACCTTCGATGCCTTCGGGCACCAGCTTGTCGGCGTCGGCTTCGTCCTGGAAATAGCGGTCCTTGGAACCCAGCGCCATCGCACCCAGCGAACCCATGCCGCGGTAGCTCTTGTACTGGCGGCCTTGGAACAGCTCCACATCGCCCGGCGATTCTTCGGTACCGGCAAACATCGAACCCAGCATCACGGTGGACGCACCAGCGGCGAGCGCCTTGGGAATGTCGCCCGAGTAGCGGATGCCTCCATCGGCGATCAGCGGGATTTCGTCCTTCAGTGCCGTAGCCACCAGATCGATGGCCGTGATCTGCGGCACACCGACACCGGCGACAACGCGCGTGGTGCAGATCGAGCCGGGACCCACGCCCACCTTCACCGCATCGACGCCGGCATCGAGCAGCGCACGCGCCGCTTCGCCGGTAACGATATTGCCGGCAATCACCTGCACCTGCGGGTAGCGCTTCTTCACCCAGCCGGCGCGATCGATCACGCCCTGCGAATGGCCGTGCGCGGTATCGACCACCAGCACGTCCACGCCGGCGTCGACCAGCGCTTCGATACGCGCCTCGGTATCGCCACCGACGCCGACGGCTGCTCCAACCAGCAGGCGCTCGAGGCGATCCTTGGCGGCGTTCGGGTTGTCGCGGGCTTTCTGGATGTCCTTGACGGTGATCAGGCCACGCAGTTGGAAGTCGTCGTTGACCACCAGCACTTTCTCGATGCGGTGCTTGTGCAGCAGCTGCAGCACTTCATCCTGGCTGGCGCCTTCACGCACCGTCACCAGCTTCTCCTGGCGGGTCATGATGTTGCGCACGGGATCTTCATGCTTGCGCTCGAAGCGCAGATCGCGGCTGGTGACGATGCCGACCAGCTGTTCGCCATCCACCACCGGCACGCCGGAGATGTTGTGCGCCCGGGTCAGCTGCAGCACTTCGCGAATGGAAGTATTCGGGCCAACCGAAATGGGGCTGCGAATCACGCCGGCTTCGAACTTCTTCACCAGGCGCACTTCAGCGGCCTGCTGCTCGGCGGTCATGTTCTTGTGGATGATGCCGATGCCGCCCTGCTGGGCCATGGTGATGGCGAGGCGGGCTTCGGTCACCGTGTCCATCGCGGCGGACACGATGGGAATGTTCAGTCGCAGGTTCCGGGTGAGCCGCGTGGAAGTATCTACGTCACGTGGCAGAACGGCCGAATGGGCCGGAACGAGGTAAACATCGTCGTAGGTGAGAGCCTCGGCGAGGATGCGCATGCGTTTTGTCCCGCTGCAAAGAGGAGATTATACGCAGAAGGCCTAGGCCTCGCCACACTCCGTATGAACGAAAAGTCGGCCAGACCCGCTGCAGGATGGCCGCTTGCATGTGGTTTGACGTCGCAGTTTTCAAGGTCGCGGAGCCTGCTCCCCTGTGGGAGCGCGGCAGCCTATCGCTTCGTAGGTTTGTCGCGCACAAGTGCGCTCCCACAAAAAATCTGCGCTCAGGCCTGCTGCGCAGCCTCGCGTGCTTCCGCCGCTTCGAGCGTGTTTTCCAGCAGCGTCGCCACCGTCATGGGACCGACGCCACCCGGCACCGGCGTGATCCAGCTGGCGCGTTCGGCGGCGGTCGCGAAGTCCACGTCGCCCACCAGGCGGCCGTCTTCCAGGCGGTTGATACCCACGTCCACCACCACCGCACCCGGCTTGATCCATTCGCCCTTGACCAGACCCGGGCGACCGACCGCGACGATCACGATGTCCGCCTGGCGCACGAAGCCTTCCAGGTCACGGGTGAACTTGTGGCAGCAGGTGGTGGTGCAGCCGGCGATCAACAGTTCCAGCGCCAGCGGGCGACCGACGTGGTTGGACACGCCCACCACCACCGCATGCTGGCCGCGCACCGGACGGTCGGTGTGGCCGAGCAAGGTCATCACGCCCCGCGGCGTGCACGGACGCAGGCCGAAGCGGCGCAGCGCCAGGCGGCCCACGTTGACGGCCTGGAATCCGTCCACGTCCTTGCCCGGATCGATGCGGTCGACCAGCGCGTCCTCGTCGATGTGCTCGGGCAACGGCGACTGCACCAGGATGCCGTGCACTGCCGGGTCGGCATTGAGCCGGTCGATCAGCGCGATCAGTTCTTCCTGCGTGGTGCTCGCAGGCAGATCGAAATCGAACGAGCGGAAGCCAACCTGATGGCAGGCTTTGCGTTTATTGCGAACGTAGACGGAGGAACCGGCGTCGTCGCCCACCAGCACCACGGCAAGGCCGGGCACCTCCAGGTTCCTGGCAACGCGCTCGGCGACCCGGCGCCCGATCCGCTCCATCAGTTCCTGCGCAATGCGTTTGCCGTCGAGGATGCGTGCGCTCATGATCGGGACCGTCTACAAAGAAACCCATTATCCCGGCTTGGCCGCACGCACACAAACGATCCCGCATGACCGACACAGCCAACTTGCCCGCCTCTCTCGAACTCGACGCGCAAGGCCTGCGCCTGCGGCCGTGGCGACCCGACGACGCGCAGGCGCTGTTCGAGGCCACCCGCGAGTCGATCGCTTCGGTTTCGCCCTGGCTGCCCTGGCTGCACGAGGGTTACAGCCTGGAGGACAGCGCGAACTGGATCGCCGAATGCCAGGCCGGCCGCGAGCGTGGCGACGTCCACGACTTTGGCGTGTTCGATGCGCAAGGGCGCGTGCTGGGCGATCTGGCGCTCAACCGCATCGACCCGAAACGAGGCAGCGCCAATCTCGGTTACTGGGTGCGCGAGTCGGCCCAGGGCCAGGGCGTCGCCACGCGCGCGACCCGCGCGATCGCCGCGTTCGGTTTCCAGGTACTCGGCCTGGTCCGCATCGAGATCGTGATCGGCGTCGACAACCTGGCGAGCCGGCGCACCGCCGAGCGCCTGGGCGCCCATTTCGACGGGATCTCGCCCAACCGCATCATTCTCGATGGCAAGGCCCTTCCGGCAGCCGTGTACTCGTTGCTGCCGCCCGAGCGCGACGACGCCTCGCCCGGACCGGCACTGGAAGACAGTCAGGTGCGGCTGCGCCCTTACCGTTCGACCGATGCCCCGGCACTGCATGCCGCCTTGCACGAGTCGATGAAAACCATTGGCCGTTGGCAGTCCTGGTGCACACCTGCCTACAGCCTGGAGGATGCCCGCCGCTGGGTCGCGCAAACCCGCCTGGCCTGGCAGGGCGTCGGCGACGAATGCGCGCTGGCCATCGCCGATCGCAGCAGCGACGAGGTGATCGGCAGCGTCGCCCTCAATCATTGGCAGCCCGACATCGGCATGGCCAACCTGGGCTACTGGGTGCGCCAGTCGCGCCAGGAGCAAGGCGTTGCCACCGCGGCCGTCCGCCTGCTGGCGCGGCATGCATTGCGCGCCACCGATCTGCGGCGGCTGGAGATCGTGGTCGCCGCCGACAATCACGCCAGTCGACGCGTTGCCGAACGCGCCGGCGCGCACCTCGAGGGCGTCGCCCGCCACCGGCTCATGCTGCGTGGCGAGCCGGTGGACGCGGCGATCTACTCGCTGATTGCCCGTGACCTGCGCTGATCAACCCGCCGCGGCGCACATCTGCAGCAGGTCTTCGTAGCCCTGGAACGTGGCGCCTTCAGCGCAGCCGGGGCAAGCGGGATCGCGCGGCAGACGCGTTTCGCGAAAGCGCATGGCGAGCGCATCGAAGTTGAGCAGGCGACCGACCAGCGGATCGCCGATCTCGAGAATGAGCTTGAGCGCCTCGGTGGCCTGCAACAGACCCACGATGCCGGGCAGCACACCCAGCACGCCCGCCTCGCTGCAATTGGGTGCATCGGCGGCGGCGGGCGGCTCGGGGAACAGGCAGCGATAGCATGGCGAATCGGCGCGGCGCGGATCGAACACGCTGACCTGGCCGCTGAAACGTTCCACCGCACCGTAGACCATCGGAAGGCGCAAGCGCTGGGACGCTGCCGCCACGAGATAGCGCGCGGGAAAGTTGTCCGCGCCATCGATGACCAGGTCGTGGTCGATCAACAGTCGCTCGACGTTGTCGGCCTGCAGGCGTTCGTTGCGGATCTCCACGCGCACACGCGGATTGAGCGCGGCCAGTGCGATCCGTGCCGATTCGGTCTTGGCCATGCCGACGCGCGCATCCGCATGGATGATCTGCCGATGCAGATTGGATCGTTCGACGCGATCGTCGTCGATGAGCGTGAGTTGCCCGACACCGGCCGCCGCCAGATACAGCGCAGCCGGCGCACCAAGACCACCCGCCCCCAGCAACGCCACGCGCGCGGACGCCAGTTTTGTCTGCCCTGCCTCGCCTACCTGCGGCAATTGCAGTTGGCGTGCATAGCGTTCGGCGGCGTCGCTGTCGAGCGCCCCCTGAGCCACCGGCAGGCCCTCCGTTTTCCATTGCTGGAAACCGCCGGCGACCGAGGCCACGTGCTCATAACCCATGCGCTGCAGTGCTTCGGCGGCGAGCAGGGAGCGCTGTCCGCTGCCGCACAACAGAAGCACCGGATGGGTACGATCGGGCAGCAGCTGCTCGATCC
Organism: Dyella kyungheensis; assembly: GCF_049913195.1. Lineage (GTDB taxonomy): Bacteria > Pseudomonadota > Gammaproteobacteria > Xanthomonadales > Rhodanobacteraceae > Dyella > Dyella kyungheensis. The sequence goes on from NZ_CP183983.1 coordinate 2,668,556, forward strand.
GCAGTTCGAGAAAACCGCGCGACACACCGACGGCACCCAGCGGCAGGCCGCTGGCACGTTCGCCATCCTCGCGCACGTCGATCAGCAGGCTGCCTTGCGCCTGCCGGGCCAGGGCTTCGGCCGGGGATATCTCGGGAATGCTGGCGCGCAGGGAGGCCAGCCAGCTGTCGCGGTTGAGGCTCGTCATCGCGTTAGCTTACTCCAGCGCACCCGCCACCTGCCTGTGAGAGCGCACCCTGTGCGCGACTGTGCGGAGCGCGGGAATCAAACAGCCTGACGCGAGTTGTACGAACCGAGGTACAACGATGCGCCGCGGTCGCGCACAGGATGCTCCCACAGCAGAGCGACGGGTCGCGCCTCAGCGGCGCTTCTTCATCTCGCGGACCATGCGCTGACGCTTGCGCTGCTGCGCTTCCGTGAGCACGTTCTTCTTGCCGGCGAACGGGTTCTCGCCGTCGCGGAAAAAGATACGCACCGGTGTGCCATCCAGCTTGAAGCGCTTGCGGAAGAAGTTTTCCAGATAGCGGCGATAGGCGGGCGCGATGTGCTTGGTGCGGCTGCCGTGGATGACGATGCTCGGCGGGTTGGTACCGCCCGGGTGCGCAAAGCGCAGCTTGGGAGCATGCCCGCGCACCAGCGGCGGCTGGTAGCTCTCGTAGGCGAGTTCGAGCGCCTTGGTCAGTTCGGACGAACCCAGTTCCTTGGTGGCGGCACGATGCGCGTTCACCACCGCTTTCATCAGCTCGCGCAGGCCCGAACCATGCAGCGCGGAGATGAACACTGTCTTGGCCCAGTCGACGAACTGCAGGCGACGCTCCAGCGCACGCTGGCACTGTTCGCGCTGGTAGCCGTCCATGCCGTCCCACTTGTTGACGGCGATGACCAGCGCCCTGCCCTCGTCGAGCGCATGACCGATCAGCGTAAGGTCCTGGTCGGCCAGGTTCTCGCGTGCATCGACCATCAGCACCACCACTTGGGCGGCGGCCATCGACTGCAGCGTCTTGATGACGCTGAACTTCTCCACCGCTTCCTCGACACGCGCCTTGCGACGCACGCCGGCGGTGTCGATCAGGGTGTACTTGCGGCCGTCGCGTTCCAGCGACACGCGGATGGGATCGCGGGTGGTGCCGGCCACGTCGGAAACGATCAGGCGATCCTCGCCCAGCAGGCGATTGATCAGCGTGGACTTGCCCGCATTCGGACGGCCAACGATGGCGACGCGGATGCTGTCCGCCTCGACCGGATCGATCTCTTCGTGCTGGTCTTCGGGCAGCAGCGTGATGGCCGAAGCGACCAGATCGTCGGTGCCGCGATTGTGCGATGCCGCCAGCGGCAGCGTGTTGGCGATGCCGAACACGGCGAATTCCGCCATCGCGTTCTGAAGATCCAGGCCGTCGGTCTTGTTGACGCCGGCGATGATCGGCTTGCCGCTGCGGCGCAGCTCGTCGAGGATGGTGCGGTCCTGCGGCAGCAGGCCGTCGCGGGCGTCCACCACGAAGACCAGCACGCTGGCCTCTTCGATGGCCAGGCGCACCTGCTGCGCGGTCAGGCCGTCGATGCCGTCCTCGTCGCCGGACAGGCCGCCGGTGTCCACCACCACGAACGGGCGTGTGCCGGTGCGGCACACGCCGTAGTGTCGATCTCGCGTAACGCCCGGCATATCGGCCACCAGGGCGTCACGGCTGCGCGTCATTGCGTTGAATAGGGTCGATTTACCGACATTGGGACGACCGACCAGGGCAACGACGGGCAGCATGATTCAGACAACCTTTGAAACGATTAGTGTCCGCCGAGACGGTAAGCGCCGATGCGGCCCTTCACGTCTTCGACGTACACGATGTCGCCGACAACCAGCGGTTGGGCGCGAATGGCTTTCTTGGACAGGCGTTCGCGCGCAGCCAGCGCACCGTCGCCGGTCTGCAGGAAGTGCACGTAGCCCTCGAGGTCGCCGACCACGACGTAATCGCCAAGCACCGCAGGCGCGGTGAGCCAGCGATACTTCAGCGCGTCGTTCTTCCACATGTCGGCGCCGGTGCTCTTGTCGAACGACCACACCTGGGACTCGTCGTTCACGCCATAGAGGGCGTTGTCGGTGATGTCCAGCGAGGTGAAGGTCGAGAACGGACGTGCCCACAGCGGACGGCCGCTGGGACCGTCGAACGCGGAGATATTGCCGTGATAGGCGGCGCCGTAGAGGGTGGTGCCCTGGAGCAGGATCGAACCGTCTGCGTCGGCCAGGCGATCGATCTCGGTACGGCCTTCGCCGCTGGCGAGCTTCTGTTCCCACAGCTTCTCGCCGTTGTCCAGGCGCAGTGCCACCAGCTTGCCGGCGTCGTTGCCGTAGAACACCACGCCATTGGCGACCAGCAGCGGACCGTTGCCGCGCAGGCTGAGCAGCGGCACGGTGTCCTGGTCGTAGACCCAGCGGCGCTCGCCGGTGGCGCTGTCGAAACCGTACAGACGGCCATCCTGCGTGCGCGCAATGACCAGGTTGCCGGAGATGACCGGCGAGGAAATCACTTCGGAATTGACGGCCGATTCCCAACGCGGGCTGCCGTCCTTCGCATTGATGCCGTAGACGTGGCCATCGAGCGTGCCGACCACCAGCAGGTCGCCCGAGACCATCGGGCCGCCGGCGTAGAGCGCGTCGGCGCGCTTCTTGTCGCCCCAGCCGAACCAGCCCTGGGTACGCGAGCTCTTCGACCACAGCGTCTTGCCGCTGGTGGCGTCGATGGCGGCGACCTTGCCGTCGGTGCTGCAGGCGTACAGCACGCCGTCGGCAAAGGCCGGGCGCAGACGCACGCCGCTTTCGCCGGAGCCATCGCCCACACTAGTGGTCCACAGCTTGCTCACCTGGGTGGTGGGCTTGAAATCCTTGGCCAGCGGAGTCGGCGGCTGGACGTTTTCCTTCTTGAACGAATGACAGCCGGCCAGCACCACCATGGAGGTCAGCGCCACCAGCCACACGCGCTTCATCGCACCGCGCTTCTTCACTTCAGGTTTCATGCACCCTGCTTCCCGGCCACGGCCAGATCATCGATTTTCATCTGCACGCTTTGCGGCGCGTTCTCACCCATCGCCGCCTTGGCGGCTACGTAGGCCTTGCGGGCATCGTCTGGGCGCCCAAGCTTGACCAGCGCATCGCCGCGTAGTTCCTGTGCGACGCCTTCATAGGCCTTGGGCGGCATGCGATCGAGCGCGGCAAGCGCGTCGGCCGCCTTGCCCTGGCCCAGTTGCACGCGCGCGATGCGCATCTGCGCCAGCGCCTTCAGGTTCGGATCGGAGGCATGGCTCTCGGCCCAGCCAAGCGATTCCACGGCCTTGTCCAGCTGCTTGGCCTGGACCTGGCGCTCGGCGCGGTCGCTGACGGCGAACATCGCGTAGGTGGAGTCGGCATAGTCCTTGAGCAATTGCTCGGTCAGCGAGTCCGCGCTGTCGGTCTTGCCGGCGGCCGCGGCCACCTGGATCTGCTGGTAGAGATTGGCGGCATCGGCCTGGTGCTCGGCCTTGTGCTTGTTCCACTGCTGCCAGCCGAAGATGCCGACCAGGCCAATCGCGATGCCGACGACGATGGACAGGCCGTTCTGGCGCAACCACTGCTGTACGCGTTCGCTCTGTTCGTAATCGTCGTACGCTTCAAATGCCATGCAATCACCCTTGGGGAACCGCACATCGAAGGCTCCTGGCGGCGCCCGTCATGCGGAAAAGAAAATCAGCCGACTTGCCCGCTCGTTGCCGAGCGGACAATGGGCAAGCATAACCGATTGCGCCAGGCCGCACAGGCCTGGCGCGCAGCTCACGTCCCTGCGGGAGCGGCCTTGCCGTCGCGCAACTCGATGCGGAAATGCGCGACATTGGAACGGCGATAGCTGTCCAGCGGCATGGGCTGGCCATCCAGCGTGACCTGGGCACCGCCGGCGTTGCCGATGCGCACTTCCAGCGGCTGGTCGCTGCGGTAGGTCTTGGAGCTGCCAGCGGGCAGCAGACCGTATTCGAGACGCGAGCCGTCCTTGCCGGTGACTTCCACCCAGCTGGCGTTCTGCAGGTTCAGCACCAGGCTGTGGGCGCCCTCGCCGGTCGGCGCAGCAGGCGTCGGGGCCGCCGGCGCGGCGGCGTGGGTATCGCCGAGGTTCGGGAACGGCGTCATGGACGCCATCAGGGGCTGCTCCTGGGCGGCAGCCGCTGCCTGCGCGGACTGCGGCGCAGGCGTCGCTGCCGGGCTGGACGCACCCTCTTGTGCGTTCGGCGCGGAAGCGAGCGTGGACGAGGCCGCGCTGGCACCGCTCGCCGGCGCATCCAGCTGGGCCACGGGCGCAGCGTCCAGCGGCGACAGATGGCTGACGTCGCGATCCAGCGTACCGCGCACGCCGAGCCAGATGGTCGGCACCACGATCGCCGCGGTCAGCACCACATAAGTCGCGGCGCGCGCGTAATTTTCCAACAGATAGCGCGAGTGCGAGATGCCACCGGTGGCAACCAGCGCGGGCTCGGGCGGCCGGATGCGCTCGAGCTCGAGCTTCACCTCGTCCTCGTCCACGCCCAGATAGCGCGCGTACTTGGTGAGATAGCTGCCCAGGTAGACGTGGTGGTCGATGCCGCCGTATTCGTTGCTCTCGATCTGCCTGAGCACGCGGGTCGGCAGACGCAGTGCATGCGCACACGTCTCCACATCCAGTCCGCGTGCCTCGCGCGCGGCGCGCAAACGCCCGCCAAGGCTGCCCTTGATCGCTTCCAGCGAGTTGTGTTCGGTTTCCATGGTGGCGTTGGGGGCTTCAGTAAATGGGAATTCTCGGTTGCCGCTATCGGCCGAATTTGACTGCTGAGAGGTCATTGGCGTGCGGTTGCGTCGAGGGCGCGAGCCTGCTCCGAGTCCGGGAACTGGCTTTGCAGTCGCCTGCTGTAGTTGAGAGCAGCATCCTTGTTGCCCAACCGTGCTTCGATGTCGTGCCCAAGCTTCAGCGAGGCCGCGGTCGGCTGACCCTGCGCTTCATAGCGCTGGATGAAAGCACGTGCGCGGAACGCATCGTTCTGAAGATAAAGCACATTGGCGAGTTGATACAACGCCCCGCCGCTCTTCGGATCGATTTCGATGGCCTTGCGGAAATCCGCCTCGGCCGCCGCCAGGTTCTGGCCCTTGGCCTGGCAGATGCCGGCATTGGTCCAGGCCAGCGAAGGCGTCTGGTAGAACGGGTCGGCCACGGCCTTCTGGAAATAGGCCTGGGATTCGGCCGTCTTGTCCTCGCGGTTGCACAGGAACCAGCCGAGGTTGTTGTTGGTGTCGCCCTTGTCCGGCGCCAGCGAGGCGGCCTTGCGGTAATGCAGCTCGGCGTTGGGCAGGTCGTTGATGCGTTCGTAGATCACCGCGGCCACGGTGTGCGCGGGCACGTAGTTCGGATCGAACTGCAGGGCCTTGTTGATCTTGACCAGCGCGTCTTCCAGATCGCCATTGGCCAGGTATTGCTGGGCCAGCTCGGTATGGATGCGAGCGCCCTCCTGCTTCTGCTCGGCCTTGGACTGCCGGTTGATCTTCGAGCCCTCGCTCGAGTTGGCGTTGCCCTGGACATTGGACACCGGCACGCACGCGACCATCATCATGGCCACCCCCGCACCCAGCAAAATTCGATCAAGCCGCATGACTCGCCCCTTCGTCCAGACGCTTGCGAAATTCGGCCTGGCGACGGGTGCGGTCCAATACCTGCCCTTTGAGCTGGCCACATGCCGCATCGATGTCGTCGCCGCGGGTACGGCGCAACATGGTCAGCACGTTGGCATTGAGCAACTGGGTCTGGAAGGCGCGGATGGTCTCGGCGTCGGAGCGCTCGAAACGCGTGCCAGGAAATGGATTGAACGGAATCAGGTTGACCTTGCACTGGGGCATGCGACGCATCAGCTTGATCAACTGGCGTGCATGCTCGGGCTGGTCGTTGACACCCTTCATCAGGGTGTACTCGAAGGTGATCGAGGTGCGCGGCTTGCGATCGAGCCAGCGCTGGCACGAAGCCATCAGCTCGGCGATCGGATAGCGCTTGTTGAGCGGGACGAGTTCCGTGCGCAGCTCGTCGTTCGCTGCGTGCAGCGACACCGCCAGCGACACGTCGATGGTCTCGGACAACTTGTCGATCATCGGCACCAGGCCGGCGGTGGACAGCGTGACGCGCTTGGACGCCAGGCCGAAGCCGAGGTCGTCGCGCATCAGGCTCATCGCCTTGGTGACGTTGTCGAAGTTCAGCAACGGCTCGCCCATGCCCATCATCACCACGTTGGTGATGCGACGGTTCTGGTGCGTGATGTTGCCGAGGTATTTGGCCGCCACCCACATCTGGCCGATGATTTCGGCAGTGGAAAGGTTGCGGTTGAAGCCCTGAGTCGCGGTGGAGCAGAACTGGCAGTTGAGGCCGCAACCGACCTGCGACGACACGCACAGCGTGCCGCGGGTCGGCTCGGGGATGTACACCGCTTCGACGGCGTTGCCGCCGTCCATGCCGAGCAACCACTTGTGCGTGCCGTCGGCAGCGCCCTTGTCGAACATGGTCTTCGGCGGACCGACATAGCACGACGCTTCGAGCTTGGCCCGAAGCGTCTTGCCGACATCCGTCATGTTTTCGAAGTTGTCTTCCAGGCGGTGGTAGATCCACTTCATCACCTGCTCGGCGCGATACGGCTTCTCGCCCAATTGAGCGAAGAAATCACGCAGCCCCTGTCGATCGAAATCGAGCAGGTTGACCTTGTCGGTGGTGGTGGAATTTGCCTGATCAGTCATCTTGAAATATTGCGGCTCAACGCCGCCCTCTTAATCCTTACGCTATCCAATGGAACGCGGTTTTCGTGAAGAGTGCGGCCATGGACGGCCGCTTCGTGATCTTCGCGCTCATGGATGAGCGCACTTACCTCGAGAACGTTTCTGTGGTCGCGAAGAAGTACGCGATCTCGACGGCAGCCGTTTCGGCAGCGTCGGAACCGTGCACAGCATTCGCATCGATGGAATCGGCGAAGTCGGCGCGGATCGTGCCCGGCGCAGCGTCCTTCGGATTGGTGGCGCCCATCAGGTCGCGATGCTTGAGGATCGCGTTGTCGCCTTCGAGTGCCTGAATCATCACCGGACCGGAGATCATGAACTCGACCAGCGCGTTGAAGAACGGACGCTCCTTGTGCACCGCATAGAAACCTTCGGCTTCTTTGCGCGACAGGTGCTTCATCTTGGCGGCGACGATTTTCAGGCCGGCCTTTTCGAAGCGTGCATAAATTTCACCGATCACGTTCTTGGCAACGGCGTCGGGCTTGATAATGGAAAGGGTGCGCTCCAGCGCCATGTGGTCTGCTCCGGAAAAACTGGTATTTGAGTGGGCGGGCCGATCGTTATCGGCGAACTTACGCCAAATCCCGACTAGATATGGGGATTTAGCTCACGAAAGTTTGACAGATTCTACCTGATTCGCAAGCCGCGCGCAGGGGATCTCGGCGCCCCTTGAAACGACCGTTTGACGGGCGCAAATCGTCCCGCGTATCCTCAAACGATCGTTTGATTCCTGCCCGGAGTTGCGGACCATGCCAGTTTCCAGTGCTTCCATGCCCACCAAGGAACGCATTCTCGGCGCCGCGGAGGAATTGTTCGCCCGGCACGGCTTCGAAGGCGCCTCGCTGCGCCAGCTCACCGCCGCCGCCGGGGTCAACCTGGCCGCGGTCAATTATCACTTCGGCTCCAAGGATCGGCTGATCGAAGAGGTGTTCCGCCGCCGCCTGGATCAGCTCAACGGCCGCCGCATGGCTGCCCTGCAGAAGATCGCCGGCGACGCCGGCACCACCGTCGAGGACGTGCTGGCCGCCTTCATCGTGCCTGCACTGGAGCTTTCCCACGATGGCAACGGCTCGCTGTTCATGCGCGTGCTGGCCCGCGCGTTCGCCGAGCACGACGACACCCTTCGCAAGTTCCTGTCGGACAACTACGGCCACGTGATGCGCCAGTTCACCGCCGAATTCGCCCGCCTGCTGCCGCAACTGAGCAAGGAAGAGCTGTACTGGCGAGTGGATCTGGTCACCGGCGCGCTCACTCACGCGATGTCGGGCTTCGGCATGATCCAGCGCAAGAGCGACGTGCCTGAAGACCGCCACCGCGAACAGACCGCGCAGCACCTGATCCGCTTCGCCGCCTCCGGCCTGAAATCCCCCTGATTCCAACTTTCCCTTCGGTCCGCTGCGGCCGACGTCTTTCTCACCACCAGCGTTTCGCATTACGGAGAAGCCAATGACCGCTCCATCCACCCCCAAAGCGCTACGAATCCGCAAGGCTGCGGTACTGGGCGCCGGCGTCATGGGCGCGCAGATCGCCGCGCACCTGAGCAATGCCGGCGTCGAGACCGTGCTGTTCGACCTGCCCGCCAAGGACGGTCCCAAGAGCGGCATCGCGCTGAAGGCCATCGCCAACCTGCAGAAGCTCTCGCCTGCCCCGCTGGCCGACAAGAACGTCGCCGCCACCCTGATCCCGGCCAACTATGATGAGCATCTCGATCATCTGAAGGACGTGGACCTGGTGATCGAAGCGATTGCCGAACGGATGGACTGGAAGCTGGATCTCTACAAGAAGATCGCTTCGCATCTGTCGCCGACCGCCGTGATCGCGTCCAACACCTCGGGCCTGTCGATCAACCAGCTGGCCGAAGCGCTGCCGGAAGACATGCGTCACCGTTTCAGTGGCGTGCACTTCTTCAATCCGCCGCGCTACATGCACCTGGTCGAGCTGATCCCGACCAAACTCACCGACAAGAACGTGCTGGAAGGCCTCGAAGCGTTCCTCACCACCGCGCTCGGCAAGGGCGTGGTGTATGCGAAGGACACGCCGAACTTCATCGGCAACCGCATCGGCGTGTTCTCGATGCTGGCCACCATGCATCACACGCAGCAGTTCGGCCTGGGCTTCGACACGGTCGACGCATTGACCGGTCCGGCCGTGGGCCGTCCCAAGAGTGCGACCTACCGCACCGCCGACGTGGTCGGCCTGGACACCATGGCGCACGTGATCAAGACCATGGCCGATACCTTGGCCGACGATCCGTGGCACGACTACTTCAAGGCGCCGGTGTGGCTGTCCGCGTTGATCGAAAAGGGTGCGCTCGGCCAGAAGACCGGCGCGGGTTTCTATCGCAAGGCCGGCAAGGACATCGTCGTGCTAGACGTGGCCAAGCAGGATTATCGTCCGTCCGAGCAGAAGGCTTCGGATGAAGTCGCTGCGATCCTGGCGATCAAAGACCCCGCCGAGAAGTTCGGCAAGCTGCGCGCGTCGAGCGATCCGCAGGCGCAGTTCCTGTGGGCGACCTTCCGCGATCTGTTCCATTACAGCGCTTATCACCTGGCCGACATCGCTGACACTGCGCGCGACGTCGACTTCGCCATCCGCTGGGGCTACGGCTGGAAGCTCGGTCCGTTCGAGACCTGGCAGGCTGCCGGCTGGCAGCAGGTGGCGGGCTGGATCGCCGAAGACATCGCCGCCGGCAAGGCCATGAGCAAGGCGCCGCTGCCGGCGTGGGTCACCGACGGCCGCAACGGCGTGCACGGCAAGGATGGCTCCTGGTCCGCCGCCGAAGGCAAGAACAAGCCGCGCTCGCAGCATCCGGTGTACCAGCGCCAGCTGTTCCCCGATCCGATCCTCGGCGAGAAGTTCGACCAGGGCACGACGGTGTGGGAAAACGACGGCGTGCGTCTGTGGACGCTCGGCGACGATGGCGTGGGCATCATCTCGTTCAAGACCAAGATGAACACGGTCAACGACCACGTGCTCGATGGCGTGCAGCAGGCGATCGATGTCGCCGAGCAGCAGCTCAAGGCGGTGGTGATCTGGCAGGCCGGCGAGCCGTTCTCGGCTGGCGCGGATTTGAAGGGCGCGCTCGGTTTGTTGCAGGCGGGCAAGTTCGACGACTTCGAGAAGATGGTCGCCAACTTCCAGGCCACCAGCATGCGCATCAAGCACTCGCTGGTGCCGGTGGTGTCGGCCGTGCGCGGTCTCGCTCTCGGCGGCGGCTGCGAATTCCAGATGCATTCGGCGCGCACCGTGGCGGCGCTGGAAAGCTATATCGGTCTGGTGGAAGCAGGCGTGGGCCTGCTGCCGGCCGGTGGCGGCTTGCACGAGCTGGCCATCCGCGCCGCCAAGGCGAACCCGGAAGATCCGTTCGAAGCGCTGAAGAAAGTGTTCGAGACGGTCGCCATGGCGAAGGTCTCCGGCAGCGCGATGGAAGCCAAGCAGTTGGGCCTGCTGCGCGACAGCGACATCGTGGTTTTCAACGCCTACGAACTGCTCTACGTCGCCAAGAAGGTCGCGCTGTCGCTGGCCGAGAGCGGCTGGCGTCCGCCGATGATGGCGCGCAACATCCCGGTCGCCGGCGATGTGGGCACGGCCACCTTCCAGGCGTCGCTCGCCAATCTGGCGGAAGGCTATTTCGCTTCGCCGCATGACGTCGCAATCGCCACGCGCATCGCAGACACGCTGTGCGGCGGCAAGATCGAGCGCGGTTCGCAGGTCGACGAGGAGTGGCTGCTGCAGCTGGAACGCAAGCACTTCGTGGAGCTGGCCAAGACCGAGAAGACCCAAGCCCGCATCGCGCACACCATGACCACCGGCAAGCCGCTGCGCAACTAACCAAGCGTCCTTACCTGCGAACAAACTTTGAGCGCGTCGCCGCGAATCACGTGCGACGCCACGGAGCAAAACCATGAGCAAGCAAGTGCAAGACGCCTACATCGTCGCCGCCACCCGCACGCCGGTCGGCAAGGCGCCGCGCGGCGTATTCCGCAACACCCGTCCGGACGACATGCTCGCCCACGTGATCCGCGCCGTGATGGCGCAGGCGCCGGGCATCGATCCGCACCGCATCGAAGACGTGATCGTCGGCTGCGCCATGCCCGAAGCCGAGCAAGGTATGAACGTCGCACGCATCGGCGCCCTGCTCGCCGGCCTGCCGTACACCGTGCCGGGCGTGACCATCAACCGCTTCTGCTCCTCGGGCGTGCAGGCCATCGCCATGGCCGCCGACCGCATCCAGCTCGGCGTGGCCGACCTGATGATCGCGGCCGGCACCGAGAGCATGAGCATGGTGCCGATGATGGGCAACAAGATCGCCATGAATCCGGCCATCTTCGCCAACAAGGAAGATGTCGCCATCGCCTATGGCATGGGCATCACCGCCGAGAAAGTGGCCGAGCAGTGGAAGGTCACGCGCGAGCAGCAGGACGCGTTCGCCGTGGAAAGCCATCGCCGTGCATTGGCCGCCATCGCCGCCGGCGAATTCAAGGAAGAAATCACGCCGTTCCAGCTCGACGACCATTACCCCGACCTGGCCACGCGCGGCATCAAGACCGACAGCCGCCTGATCGACACCGACGAAGGCCCGCGCGCCGGCACTACGCTGGAAGTGCTGTCCAAGCTGAAGACGGTGTTCCGCAACGACAAGTTCGGCGGCTCGGTGACGGCTGGCAACTCCTCGCAGATGTCCGACGGCGCCGGCGCCCTGCTGATCGCCAGCGAGAAGGCGGTGAAGGAATTCAACCTCACCCCGATCGCGCGCTACGTCGGCTTCTCCGTGGCTGGCGTGAAGCCGGAAGTGATGGGCATTGGCCCGAAGGAAGCGATTCCCAAGGCGCTCAAGCAGGTTGGTCTGACCCAGGACCAGCTGGACTGGATCGAGCTCAACGAAGCGTTTGCCGCTCAGGCACTGGCGGTGATCGGCGATCTCGGCCTCGATCCGGCCAAGGTCAACCCGCTGGGCGGCGCCATTGCGCTCGGCCATCCGCTTGGCGCCACCGGCGCGATCCGCGCCGCCACGCTGATCCACGGCATGCGCCGCCGCAAGCAGAAGTACGGCATGGTGACGATGTGCATCGGCACCGGCATGGGCGCGGCGGGCGTGTTCGAAGCGCTTTGATCGATTGCCTCATGTGGGAAATGAAAGGCGCCGTAGCGATACGGCGCTTTTTTCCGTTCAGCACCAATGCTTTTTTTGCTCGTCATTCCGGCGCAGGCCGGAATCCAGGTGCGATGAATCTGGTTATCGCGACAACCGGCATGCACCGCTGCTGGATTCCGGCCTGCGCCGGAATGACGAGCTGGAGCCTCAACTCAGCGCCGCAATCTGCCTCGCCACATACAGCGTCAAAAAGATCGCCATCAGCACCAACAACACCGCCATGCCGCGCGCCGTCCACGAGTCGCCATACATGGACGAGTCCGCCGCCTCGATCGCCTTGCGATTGCGATAGAAGCGCACCGTGGCACCCACGATCATCAACGCGCCCACCAGCAGCAGCCCCAGCCCCAGCCATTGCGATGCCTGCGTATGCAGGCCTTCGGTCACCTTGGCCGCCGCGCGCGAAGTGAACAGCAGGAAGATGTCGAAGCGCTCGAGCAGGAAGCCGAACGCCATCACCGAGATGGCGGTGCGAACCCAGGCGAGATAAGTGCGCTCGTTGGCCGAATGGTCGGTGAAATGCGGGATCACGGCACATCCTTTGGTGAGGAGCCCTGCCGGGGACCATCATGCCATGGCGCGTCTCACGGGGCCGCAGATCGCCGCGAGCCGGACCCGCGCTACAATCCCAGGTCACGTTTTCCGGACGCTCCACGCATGCGCAATCCCTTGCAGGAACAGTTGCTCAAGGCCGGCCTCGCCAAGAAGGGCAAGGTCGACCAGGTGGCACGCGAACAGGCCAAGCAGCGCCAGGGCAAGCCCGTGGCCACCGAGGCACCCGAGAAGATCGATACCCAGCGCCTGCGGGCCGAACGCGCCGAACGCGATCGCGCCCTGGCTGCCGAGCGCAACGCGCAGGCGCATGCCCGTGAGATCGCCGCGCAGGTGCGCCAGATCATCGAGACTCACAAGGTGAAGCGCGAGGGCGAAATCAGCTACCGCTTCAACGATGGCGACAAGATCCACAGCGTGCTGGTGAACGAGGTGCTGCGCGCGCAGCTGGCCAAGGGCACGCTGGTGATTGCGCGCCAGGGGGACGGCTACGAGCTGTTGCCGCGCGCCGCGGCCGACAAGCTGCGCGAGCGTGATGCCAGCGTCATCGTGCTGGACCACGGCCAGGCCGCCGAGGCGAAGCCGGCCAGCGACGACGACGAGTTCTACAGCCAGTTCAAGGTGCCCGACGACCTGGTTTGGTGATTCGCAAGAAACGGAGTGCGGGCGCCATCGCCGTCGGCTAGTTTTCGGGATCCGCCACTCGAGCGCCGTACATGCACGCACCACTCACCGACTCGCCCAGCCAATCCATTGCCTCGCGCATCGACGCCATCGACTGGCAAACCGCGCTGTCGGAGCTCGATGAACGCGGCAGCACGGTGATCCAGGGCTTGCTCGATACCGCGCAATGCGACGATATCGCCGCCCGGTATGCGAACGAATCGCTGTACCGCAGCCGCGTGGTGATGGCGCGCCACAACTTCGGCCGGGGCGAATACAAGTACTTTCGCTATCCCCTGCCCGATCCCGTGCAGCCATTGCGCAGCGCGCTCTATCCGCACCTGGCGCCACTGGCCAACCAATGGAACGCCCGCATGGGCATCGAGGTGCAGTATCCCGCCACGCACGAGGCGTTCCTGGCGCGCTGCCACGACGCCGGCCAGACGCGCCCCACGCCGCTCCTGCTCAAGTACGGCCCCGGCGACTACAACTGCCTGCATCAGGATCTTTACGGCGAACACGTGTTTCCGCTGCAGGTGGCGATCCTGCTGTCCGAACCTGGGCGCGACTTCAGCGGCGGCGGGTTCGTGCTCACCGAGCAGCGTCCGCGCATGCAGTCGCGCGTGGAAGTGGTGCCGCTGCGGCAGGGCGACGCGGTGATCTTTGCCGTCAACCAGCGTCCGGTGGCCGGCAGCAGGGGTTCCTACCGGGTGACCATGCGCCACGGCGTGAGCCGCATGCGCCATGGCCAGCGCCATACGCTGGGCATCATCTTCCACGACGCCCAATAGGCATGCAGCGCGACCTCCTTTAGGATGCTCTCTTTCGACCATCGAAAGGATCGTGCCGCCCATGCAAAACCACGAACCGACCGTTGCGAGCGGCCAACCCGAACATCACCTGCAGCGAAACCTGCGCAACCGCCACCTGCAGCTGATCGCCATCGGCGGCGCCATTGGCACCGGCCTGTTCATGGGCTCGGGCAAGACCATCAGTCTCGCCGGTCCATCGGTGATCTTCGCCTACGCGATCATCGGCAGCGTGCTGTTCTTCATGATGCGGGCGATGGGCGAGCTGCTGCTGTCCAACCTGAACTACAAGTCGTTCGTCGACTTCAACTACGACCTGCTCGGCCCCTGGGCGGGTTTCTTCACCGGCTGGACCTACTGGTTCTGCTGGGTGGTCACGGGCATCGCGGACATAGCGGCCATCACCGGCTATATCCAGTTCTGGGCGCCGCACGTGCCGCTGTGGCTGCCCGGATCGGCCTGCATTCTCCTGCTGCTGGGCCTCAACTTGCTCACCGTCAAGCTGTTCGGCGAAATGGAGTTCTGGTTTGCGCTGGTGAAGATCATCGCCATCGTGGCGCTGATCGCCGTCGGCATCGTGCTGATCGCCATCGGCTTCACTTCGCCGACCGGCGCCAAGGCGGCGGTGTCCAATCTCTGGGCGAATGGCGGCTGGTTCCCGCACGGCGGTTCCGGATTCATGGCGGCGTTCCAGATCGCCGTGTTCGCCTTCGTCGGCATCGAGCTCGTGGGCACGGCATCGGCCGAGGCGCGCGATCCGGAAAAGACCTTGCCCAAGGCAATCAACTCCATTCCCATCCGCGTGATCATCTTCTACGTGCTCGCCCTGCTGGTGATCATGACAGTCACGCCGTGGAACGAAGTGGCGCCGGATCGCAGCCCGTTCGTGAACCTGTTCATGCTGATCGGCATTCCGATCGCCGCCAGCCTGATCAACTTCGTGGTGCTTACCTCGGCCACGTCCTCCGCCAACAGCGGCATCTACTCGACCGGTCGCATGCTTTACGGTCTTTCGGCCGGCCGCCTCGGCCCCAAGCCGTTCGCCAGACTGAGCAACAACAACGTGCCGGCCAACGGCCTGGCGTATTCGTGTTTCCTGCTCTTCATCGGCGTGTTCCTGCTCTACCAGGAAGGCGACGTCATGAAGGTCTTCACCATCGTCACCACCATCTCCAGCATCTGCTTCATCTTCGTGTGGTCGCTCATCATGATCGCCTACATGCGCTACCGGAAACTGCATCCGGAGCGCCACGCCACCTCGATCTTCAAGATGCCCGGCGGCGTCGCGATGTGCTGGATCGTGCTGGCCTTCTTCGCCTTCGTGCTATGGGTGTTCGCGCAGAAGCAGGACACCCTGCAGGGCCTGATCTACACACCAATCTGGTTCATCTGCCTGGCCCTGTGCTACCCGCTCTATCGCCGGCAGGCGATCGAGCACCGCAAGCAGACGCACTGACACCGGCGTCGCCGACGACCCGACCGTGCTGGCGTCAATTCACGACGCCAGCGCGATCCGCGGCCGCCAGTTCCATCGCCCTCTCCAGCAGGGGATCGCGCAAGGCCTGGTAGTCGGCGTAGCGGTACTCCACGCGAACGTCTGGTTCGAAGCTGGCGATATGCGTGGGGTAAAAGACCATGATCCAGTAACAACCCGGCTCAGCGCGACACGGGCGGCGATAGTCGTGCAAGCCGGTGGCATAGCCAATGCGCAGCTTCGAGTTGGGAAGCACCATGCTGCCGCCCTCGGCCCATAGACGCAGGCGATCACCCACGGGCTCGCCGATCACGGTCACCTTGCCGCCGCCGTGTTCCTTCAGCAATGCCACGCCGACGTTGCCTGCGGAAAAGGTCCAGGCGCTGGTAAGCGCGTAAACGTGCTGCACCGTATCCGCCAACCGCGGAAGGTTCTTCATCAGGTTGGCCGTCGTGGTGAAATCGCCGCCTCGATCCAGGCGCAGATCGAGCACGATGGCACGCGGCTTGTGCGACGTGATCTCCCGCTTCACGAGGGCGACAAACGGCGCAATGGGATGCCCCTTCTCGTCCTGGTTGCTTTTGAACTGTACGTAGTAGACGCCGCTATGCGCATCGTAGGTCGACCTGAAAGGATTGCCGTAGTCGCGAAGAAACAACGGCAGCTCGGCGTCGGCGGTCAACGGCGATGTCCAGCCTGGAGCTTCGCCATCGACAGGATCAGGCGACAGATAGGCATCGGAGAACACGCGCGGCTCGTCCGGGTTGGCCGGATCGGCCAGCACGACCTGCTCGGCCTCTGAGCCATCGGCAAGGCGCACACGAAGCAGGATGCGATCGGCCTGGGTTGCCTGCCCCGCAGCATGCAGCAGCTCGGGAGACTCCAGAAAGAGCGGCGACGCGGACTGGTCGTAATGATTCCGCGGCCCGCTGGTGTACGGATACATCCGGTTGGCGACTTCGTCGACCGGGACACCGTCGATGGCCAGCACCTTGGCTCCCAGCAGCGGCGCGCACGCCTCTTGCGCGCGTAGTACGAAATAGCCGTCCGAAAAACGATAGAAGCGGCACGGCAGTCGATTATGCCTGCGCGACAGCGGCCCCCTGGACACCGACGAGTGAGCGTTATCGGCCAGCGCCACGATGCGCGCAATGGCCAGGTCAAACTGCGCGGGAGTCAGCGTGCCGGCTTTGGCCGACTGATCGGCCAACATCTGTTCCGCTTCCTTGCGCGCTGCCGGCGTATAAGCCTTGTCCAGCTCGAGGTAATGCTTGAAGTGCTCGAAATCCTGCTTCTGCGCACTCGCCAGGTCGTTGGGCGGCGGAAAGTCCGCCACCGGTGCGTCGGGATAGAAGGTTCGGTTGAAAACGTAAAACAGCGCGCCGCCCGCAACCACCAATACGAGCAAGACAACGGAAATCCATTTTCCAAGACGCAAAATACCCATGGAGGTTCCAGGCGAAGTGAGGCTGCGCCATGGTTGGCGGAGGTTTAGGACTGAGCCGAGGTGATGGCGATCCGGCGTGACGCGTCGAACGCCAGCAAACTATGGTCGTTCGGCGCGGGCGTTGTATGAGCCGAACGTCATGTTCTTGCGATTGCCTGGTACCCATGGCGCGGCCGCGAAGCGACAGTCGCCGGTACAAAGGCTCTTGCGGGCGGATGCGCGGACAAATCTTAGGTCGGATCGGGTCTCAGCAGTTCTCCTATTCGCGCAATACGCGCGCGCTGCCGCCGGATGTACCAGAGGCAGAAGACGATGATCGCCAGGATCAACGGGCCGTTGACCGCGCACTGGAGCACAAGGGTCCATTTGAGTTTCGGATCGGCCTGCCAACGGGAAGGCTCCAACTCCGGCACGCTGACCAGCACGGTCAGCACGACCCACACCGCGGTGCTCCAGAGATTGATCCTGGCCAGACGCACACCCGCCACAGCACGCTGAAGCGACAGCTGCAGCAAGCTGCGCACGTCATCGCCCGAAGCCTGCCAGGTGCCGCGGCGCACATGCAGATACAGCCATTGAAGGACGAGCATGAACACGAGGGTGGCGATACTCCAGACTTGCCACCGCCCCGTCGTGATGCTCATGAACCTCAAGCACTGCGCGCATGCAACTGCCGACATCAGCAGCTCCAACGCCACGATGACGCGCATGCGCCAGCGTTTGCGAGACGCGGCCCGGGCCAGTTGGGACACATCCACGGCCGGCTGATCGCGCCATAGCTCGCCCCACTCGGACCAGTCGTTGCCCTGCCCGCTCATGCGTCTTCTCCCAGTACGGATTTCAATGCGGCTTTTGCGCGGTTGAGGCGCACGCCGACGCTGTTGGTGGTGATGCCAAGCGCATCGGCGATCTCCGCGTGGCTGAACCCCTCAAGGGCCAGGGTCACGGCCTGCCGCTGGGACAGCGGCAGGCGCCTCACCGCGTCCTGCAGGCGCACGCGCCGTTCTTCGAGTTCCGCGTGGCCATCAGGACCGTGCCGCGGCTCTATCCAGTCCTCGTTCAGCGCACCGCCCAGAGGGCTGCGCATCTGTCCGACCACGTGAGTCGCGCCGCGGTTGTGCGCCACGCGTGCAACGAAGGCGCGCAACGGCGCCTCCCTTCGCCAGTTCGGCAAGGCACGCCATAAAGCGAGCGCCATGTCCTGCAGCAGATCGTCACGCAACGCCGGATCGGCCTCGTAGCTCGCGGCGATGCGCGACAGCAATCCAGCGTGCTGGCGCAGAACATCGTCAAAGCCTGTGTCTTGCCCGTCATCGCGAGTCATCGGATCACGACTTGTCCGGTCCGGCCCAGGTCCGTCCAGATCACGTACCAGCATGCCGTCATCCACGGCAGCAATGGCAGCAGCAACAGAAGTCCGAACGGTACCAGCAGCATGCCAGCGGTGAGCAACAGCTGGATTCCTGCATACATTGAAAACGCGGCAGGCGACCGAAGCATAGTCGTCAGGCTTCGCTGCATGGCCTGCCAAGGCGCGACGTTGCGAAACATCACGAACATCGGCGCCAGACCCAGCCCGATGGCAACAGGCACGCCCGGCAAGATGAGCAGGCAACTGAAAGTGCGATTCGCGAACTCAGGATGCGCCGCTACATGGCCCAGCAAGATGGCATCCACGGCCGGCCAGCCGTAGATGGCTGCCACCCCCAGTTGCTGCAGACCAAACACCAGCGGACCGCACAGCAACGCCAGTCCCAGCGCACGCCAGCGATAGCTGTGCTGCCAGAGGCGCAACGGGCTGCTCCAACGCAGTCTGCCGGTCGAAACGGCATCCACCAGTCCCTGGAACACGCCGAAACTCAGCAACAGCGGGAAGACCTTGGACAAGGCCACGCCTGCGAGCGGGACAAGCTGCAGCAGCGCCTCCAATACCATGGGGGCAAGGCTGAGCAAGAACAGGCGCAGCGGATAACGGCGCCATAGCCGCAACCCTTCCACGCACCAGTGGGCGACTCGGCGTACCGGGGCGGTATCGGTGGAACATTCAAGTACGGCTGCCATGGGACGATCTCCTTTCGTGAGCAGGTTCGTCTGGAGAGTCCCTCGGCGCATCGAAAACCTTACATGCTTCGCGCGCCTTTCCGCTCGGCCATAAAAAAAGCGACCACGAGGGTCGCTTTCTTGTGTGGATTGCGATGCTTCAATCCACCGAATCTGGAGCGGGAAACGAGACTCGAACTCGCGACCCCGACCTTGGCAAGGTCGTGCTCTACCAACTGAGCTATTCCCGCATCGGAGTCGCGCATTGTAATGGCTAATCCGCGGCCGTCAAGCACCTGTCACAAAGAAACCTAGTCGTCGTTGCGGGGCAAGGCGTGGCCCGAACCGTCGCCCTTCAGGCTGGGCCAGGCGGCCCGCAGGTAATACAGCCCCGACCAGATGGTGAGGATGCCGGCGATCACCAGCAGTCCCTCGCCGATGTGATACAGGCGCAGGGCCTCGGCGTCCTTCTCGTGCTGCACGATCAGCACGATCAGCGCCACCATCTGCATGGCGGTCTTGAGCTTGCCGATGAACGCCACCTTGATGGTGGCGCGCATGCCGATCTCGGCCATCCATTCGCGCAAGGCGGAGACACTGATCTCGCGCCCCACGATGATGGCTGCGGTGATCGCCATCAGGATGCCCGGCCAGCCGCCACGATGGGTTTCCACCAGCAGGAACAGCGTCACCGCCACCATCAGCTTGTCGGCCACCGGGTCGAGGAAGGCACCGAAGGCCGAGGTGAGATTCATGCGCCGGGCGAGATAGCCGTCCAGCCAGTCGGTGACGGCCGCCAGCGCGAACACGATGGCTGCCGTGATGTTGTGCCCCGGAAATTGCCAATAGAACACCACCACCATGACCGGCAACAGCAGTATGCGGAACAGGGTCAGCCAGGTGGGCAGGTTGATGTGCATAGATCCTTTCCGGTTGAAGCGCTCAGCACGGGGACGCGGGAATCATCGAATAGATCGCCCGTCGCCCACAGCCCGAATCATGAGGGATTTTGGCTTTCGCCGGAATGACGCCGAGCACTCCATGTCGTGTCGATCAGCCATGAAGTGCAGCATAGATGCGTTCGGCCAGTCCGCGGTCGATACCTTTGACGCGGGTCAGCTCTTCCACACCGGCCGCTTCCACGCCCTGCAGGCCGCCAAAAGCCTTGAGCAGGGCCGAACGGCGCCTCGCACCTACGCCCGGCACATCCTCCAGCACGCTGCGCTCGCGCGCTTTCTCGCGCCGCTTGCGATGGCCGGTGATGGCAAAGCGATGGGCCTCGTCGCGCACGGCCGCCACCAGGTGCAGCGCCGGCGACGAGGGGCCCGGATGCAGGTTGCGGCCGGAATCGGCCAGCACCAGCGTCTCCTCGCCGGCCCGCCGGCCCGGCCCCTTGGCCACGCCCACCACGTGGATGCCGGTAACGCCCAGCTCGCGCAGCACGTCCAGCGCCTGTGCCACCTGCCCGCTGCCACCGTCGATCAGCAGCACATCGGGGCGTGCACCCTCGCCATCGGCCAGCTTGCGAAACCGCCGCACCAAGGCCTGATGCATGGCGGCATAGTCATCGCCGCACGTGATGCCGGTGATATTGAAACGGCGGTAGTGCGATTTCTCCGGCCCCTCGGGACCGAACACCACGCACGAGGCCACGGTGAGTTCGCCCATCGTGTGGCTGATGTCGAAGCACTCGATGCGGCGCGGCGATTCGTCCAGCTCCAGCAATTTCTGCAGGTCGTCGAAGCGCGCCCCCAGCGTCTGCCGACTGGCGAGCCTGGCGGTGAGCGAGGCCTGCGCATTGCGCTCGGCCATCTGCAGGAAGCGCGCGCGTTCGCCGCGCACGCTGGATTTCAGGTCCACCGCGTGGCCCGACTGCTGCGCAAGCATCTCGCCGAGGATCTGCTGGGTCGGCAGGGTCTCGCCGAGAATCAGTTCGCGCGGCACCGGTCGATCCAGGTAGTACTGCGCGATGAACTGCTCCAGCACGTCGGCCGGTTCGGCATCCAGCGGCAGGCGCGGGAAGAAATCGCGCGTACCCAGGCTGATGCCGTTGCGGAAGAACAGCACGCTCACGCAGGCCATGCCCGCTTCGATGCAGCAGGCCAGCACGTCCATGTCCGCGCTGGCGCCCTGCACATGGTGTTCGGCCTGCAGCTTGCGTAGCGCGGCGACCTGGTCGCGGAACGCGGCGGCACGCTCGAATTCCAGCGATTTGCTGGCCTGCTCCATCTGTCCGGCCAGTTCGTCGATCACCGCGCTGCTGCGGCCCTCGAGGAACATCTCGGCGTGGCGCACGTCGTTGCGATAGTCGTCGACGGTGATGAGCTGCACGCACGGCGCGGTGCACCGGCCGATCTGATGTTGCAGGCAGGGGCGCGAACGGTTCTTGAAATAGCTGTCCTCGCACTGGCGCACCTTGAACAGCTTCTGCATCAGGTTGAGGCTTTCGCGCACCGCGAACGTGCTCGGATACGGACCGAAATAACGGCCCGGCATGTTGCGCGCACCGCGATGGAAGGCGAGCCGCGGATAGTCCTCGCCACCGGACAGATAGATGTACGGATAGCTTTTGTCGTCGCGCAGCAGGATGTTGTAGCGCGGCTTGAGCGACTTGATCAGCTGCGATTCCAGCAGCAGCGCCTCACCCTCGGTACGGGTGATGGTGATCTCGACGCGCGCGATCTGCGACACCATCGCCGCGATGCGCGGCTCCATCCGCGGCTTGAGGAAATAGCTACCGACGCGCTTCTTGAGATTGCCGGCCTTGCCCACGTATAGGAGATCGCCGTCCTCGTCGAAATAACGATAGACGCCGGGCGAGGTACTGAGGTTTTTGACGAAAGCCTTGCCGTCGAAGGCTTGCGGCGGCGGAGTGGACTGCATCGTGTGATTCTATCCGCTCACCGGCGCCGCAGGCGGGCGATCAAGCCATCCACGCCCTGCTCGGCGAGCGCCACGGCGCGGCGGAAGCCGTCGGTGTCGCCGTAGTACGGATCGGGAAACTCCGCCGGCCCGGCAACACCAGCCCAGGGCAGGAACAACGCCGGTTCCGAACCGTCGCGACGCAGCCCCTGGAGCGTTTCCAGATTGTCCTGGTCCATCGCCAGCACCCAGTCGAAATCCTGGAAATCGGCCGCCCGCACTTGCCGCGCCCGATGCGGCGACAGGTCATAGCCCGCATCCGCCGCCGCACGGAGCATGCGTGGATCGGCCCCCTTGCCCGCGTGCCAGTGCCCGGTGCCGCAGGAGGCCAGCGTCAGCGCGAGGCCCGCCTGGGCACTGCGCTGGCGCGCCACGGCCTCCACCAGCGGCGAACGGCAGATGTTGCCCAAGCACACGAACAGGATGGATGGCGGGTCCATGGCATTCATCGGGAGAGCGACCTCGGGGCTGACGACATCGTATGAACCAACGAAATGGCTGCGAAAAGGCCCGCAATCAAGCCCTGGAGAATGACCAAAGTCACGATTGTTGTGTAACGCAAAGTCTGTCTATATTTGGGCGGTCCACAGGGGAGGAAGAAAGTGAAGCGCAAGCTCTTTACGATAGCGGCCGCTGCCGCCGCCATGCTGGTGTGCCAGGGGGCTCTCGCGGCGGCCGTCGAGCAGGATGCAGCCGCTCCAGCAGCCGCCGCGTCCTCGGCCAGCCCAGGCAACAGCAGCGCAGGCGACCGCCCCGCCAGCGTCGACGAGGATCGTCCTCAGCCGGCCCCCCGTTTTTCCGCCGCCATGAAGAATTCCGCCGGCACCGGCACGGTCGTGGTGATGGTGCAGGTGGGGGCCGACAGCAAGGCCAAATCCTTCCACGTGATGATGTCGTCGGGCTCCAAGGCCCTCGATGACGAGGCCGTGCGCACGGTGAAGGGCTGGTCGTACAAGCCGGCCGTCAAGAACGGCGCGCCTGCTGATGGCTACGTGCAGATACCGATTGCGTTCAACAAATAATTCCGACCGCTAGGATTCGGATGTCGCCCGTCGGCAAGAAACCGGAGTAGCGCTCGTGGGCTGTCTTCCGCTTCCCATCCTGTTCGTGCTCGGCGTTCTGATCGGCCATGCCGTCGCCGGCACCAACGGTGCGCTGTGGGGCGCCGGCATCGGGCTGGTGGTCGGTCTGGTGTTGGGCGGACTGCTGGTGATGATGCTGCGCCGGGGGCGCTGAGGATCAACGATCGGCCAGCCAGCGTTCCGCGCGCTGCAGATCGGCTTCGGTGTCGATGCCCGGCGGGAACGGCTCGGGCGTGAGGCGGGCCGCAATCGGGAAGCCGTGCTCCAGCACGCGCAATTGCTCCAGCGACTCGGCCTGCTCCAGCGGCGTGCGCTCAAGCGTGGTGTATCGCTTCAGGAAGGCCGCCCGATAGGCGTAAATACCGATGTGGCGCAAGAACGGTATGTTCTCGGGCAACACGTTGCGGTGAACGGCGAACGCGTCGCGCGCCCACGGCAGGGGCGCGCGGCTGAAATACAAGGCACGTCCCGTCGCCGACCGCACCAGCTTGACGACGTTGGGATCGAACAGTTCGTGCGCGTCCAAGATCGGCGTGGCCAGCGTGGCCATCGGCGCATCGTCCTCGGCCAGCGCATTTGCCACTTCGCGAATGCCCGCAGCCGGGGCGAACGGTTCGTCGCCCTGCAGGTTCACCACGATGGCATCGTCGGGCCACGCATAGTGCTCGGCGCATTCGGCCAGGCGATCGCTGCCCGAGGCATGATCGCTGCGCGTCATGCATACATCCACGCCCTGCCCTTGCAGTGCATCGGCAATGCGCCGGTCGTCCACCGCCACCACCACCTGCGACGCACCCGCCTCAAGCGCACGCTGCGCCACGCGCACCACCATCGGCACGCCGGCAATATCGCGCAGCGGTTTGGCCGGCAGGCGGGTGGAACCGTAGCGGGCGGGAATGGCGACGATGAAGGGAGGCGTGGCAGTGGGCATGGCGATCTCGGCGTGAGGCCACAAGGGTAGCTGCACCGACTGCTACGGGCGAGACCTTGTGGGAGCGCACCCTGTGCGCGACGGGCATGCCGGACGGTCTCGGTTCCTGCCAGTCGCGCACAGGGTGCTCCCGCAGAAAAGCCCAACTTGCTGGAATCAGGCAGTTTCCAGCCTGAATCCGCAGCCGTTGGCCAGCTCGATGAAACCCGGAAACGAGGTCGCCACATTGGCGCAATCGTTGATGCGCACCGCACCGCTGGCGATCAGGCCGGCCACCGCGAAACTCATGGCGATGCGGTGATCGCCGTGGCTCTCGATGGTGCCGCCATGCAGCGGGCCGCCGTGAATCGTTGCGCCATCGGGAGTCTCGTCGACGACAGCGCCAAGCGTGCGCAACCCCGTGGCCATCGCGGCCAGGCGATCCGATTCCTTCACGCGCAATTCGGCCGCGCCGCGCACCACGGTCTTGCCATGTGCTGCCGTGGCTGCGACGAACAGCGCGGGGAATTCGTCGATCATGTCCGGCACCAACACCTCGGGCAGTTCGATGCCATGCAGCGGTGCGTGGCGCACCACCAGGTCGCCCACCGGTTCGCCACCGCTCTCGCGTTCGTTTTCCACCCGGATATCCGCGCCCATCAGGCGCAAGGCCTGCAGCAGGCCGGTGCGACGCGGATTGAGCCCCACCGTCGGCAAGCGCAATTCGGAACCCGGCACGATGCTGCCCGCGACCAGGAAGAACGCGGCCGAGGAAAAGTCGGCCGGCACATCGACCTGGGTGGCACGAAGCGTATGTCCGCCACTCAGACGTGCACGGCCCGGCGCGAAATCGATCGGCCAGCCAAAGGCCGCCAGCATGCGCTCGGTGTAGTCGCGGGTTGGATGCGGCTCGATCACTTCCGTCTCGCCTTTTGCATACAGGCCAGCGAGCAGCAGCGCCGACTTCACCTGCGCGCTCGCTACCGGCAAAGTGTATGCAATGCCCTGCAGCGACTGACCGCCGCGCACCTGCAGCGGCGGCAAGCCATTCTGCGTGTCGATCTTCGCGCCCATCCGTTCGAGCGGATCGGTCACCCGACGCATGGGGCGCTTGGACAGCGATTCGTCGCCCACCAGCGTGCTGTCGAAGGCCTGCCCAGCCAGCAGGCCGGCAAGCAGGCGCATGCCGGTGCCGGCATTGCCGCAATCGAGCTGCGCGGCGGTTCCACGCAGGCCATGCAGGCCCACGCCATGCACCACGCGTTCGCCGTCGGCCGGTGCGTCGATGCGCACACCGAGCAGTTGCAGCACGGCCGCCGTGGCGCGCGTGTCTTCGCCTTCCAGGAAGCCGCGAATATGCGAGCTGCCTTCGGCCAGCGCACCCAGCATGAGTGCACGATGCGAAACGGATTTGTCGCCAGGCACGCGCACGCTGCCGTGGAGCACGCGAACGTTATGACTGGTCCAGTCGAGTCGGGTCACAATGAATTCTCCAACGGCCGCCATGCAGCGGCCCGGTACAGATCAGGGCAGCGCCACCGGGTACGAGCCGAGCACGCGCACCTGCGCGGCGGCTTCGCCCATTTCCTTCATCGCGGCCTGCAACGGCTCGTCGTTGATGTGGCCGGAGACGTCGATGAAGAAGGCGTATTGCCATTTGCCCGAATGCGCGGGACGCGATTCGATGCGATTGAGGCTGATGTCGTGTTCGGCGAACGGCTTGAGCACGTGATACAACGCGCCCGGCTTGTCGTTCACGGTGATCAGCAGCGAGGTGCGGTCGTTGCCCGACGGCGGAAACAGCGAGCGGCCGATGACCAGAAAACGCGTGGTGTTGTCGGCGCGATCCTCGATGGCTTGCGCCACCGTCTTCAGCCCATAGACGCGACCGGCGGTCTCGCCCGCGATGGCGGCGGCATCGTCCGCATGGCGCGCCAGGCGCGCGGCTTCGGCATTGCTGCTCACCGCGATGCACTCGACGCCCGGCAGGTTGATGCGCAGCCAGGTCTTGCACTGCTGCAGCGACTGCGCATGCGCATAGACGCGCTTGATGCCGTCCAGCGTGCCCTGCATCGAATGCAGGCATTGATGCACGCGCAGTTCCACTTCGCCGCAGATGGTGGCCTCGGAGGTGAGGAACATGTCCAGCGTGACCTGGATCATGCCCTGGCCGGAATTCTCCACCGGCACCACGCCGAAATCGGCATGGCCCGCGGCCACTTCCTGGAACACTTCCTCGATGCTGCCCAGCGGCAGGCCGTAAGCGGCATGGCCGAAATGCTTGCGCACCGCCTGCTCGCTGAAAGTGCCCTCGGGACCGAGAAAGCCGACCTTGAGCGGATCTTCCTGCGCGAGGCAGGAAGACATGATCTCGCGGAACAGGCGCACCATTTCCACGTCGGTGAGCGGACCGTCGTTGCGGTCCACCACCATGCGCAGCACATGGGCTTCGCGTTCCGGACGGTAATAGTCGATCGCCGACAGCCCTTCGCCCTTCACCCGGGCCACTTCCTGCGCCCAGCCGGCGCGCTCGGAGATCAGCTGCTGGATCTGCTGATCGATGCTGTCGATGCGTTCGCGCACGTCGGAAAGCGAGGATTTCTTATCGGTCATGTCGTGGGGCTGCAGAAGCAAGAAGTCCAGCGGGGAATCACCGATAGTCATGGATCGGCGACCTGTCGTGCAACGGTTTCATCCGTGACGTTTGGCAAAATCCTTCATGAAACCCACCAGCGCCTGCACGGCTTCCAGCGGTACGGCGTTGTACAGCGACGCACGCATCCCGCCCAGCGCCTTGTGGCCCTTGAGCGCGAGCAGTCCGGCGGCTTCGGATGCCTTGAGGAAATCCGCATCCAACGCGCTGTCGTGCAGCGTGAAAGGCACATTCATGCGCGAGCGCGAATCGACCGCCACCGGATTGCGATAGAAGCCGCCGGAATGATCGATGGCGTCGTAAAGCAGCGCGGCCTTCGCCTCGTTGCGCTGACCGATCACGGCCAGCCCGCCCTGCTCTTTCAGCCACTGGAAGGTGAGCCCTGCCAGATACCAGCCCCAGGTGTTGGGGGTATTGAGCATGGAATCGTTCGCCGCATGATCTGCGTAGCGGAAGATGCGCGCCATCGGCCGGGAGGCGCGTTCGAGCAGGTCGCGTCGCACGATCATCACCACCAGGCCCGACGGGCCGATGTTCTTCTGCGCGCCCGCGTAGATCAGCCCGAACTTCGACACATCGAGCGGACCCGACAGGATGTCCGAGGACATGTCGGCCACCAGCGGCACATCGCCGACGTCCGGGACATCATGGAATTCCACCCCGTGGATGGTTTCGTTCGGCGTGTAGTGCACATAGGCGGCGCGTGGATCGAGCTGCCACGTCTCGCGTGGCGGCAGGCGCCGGTAGTTTTCGTCCTTGCTGCTCCCGGCCAGATTCACCTTCACGTAGGGCGCCGCTTCGCTGGCGGCCTTCTCGCCCCAATGGCCGGTCACTACGTAATCGGCGCTGGCACCTTCGTCCGCCAGGTTCATCGGGATCTGGGCGAAGTGCTGGGTGGCGCCACCCTGCAGGAACAGCACCGCATAGTTGTCGGGAATGGCCAGCAGCTCGCGCAGGTCGGCTTCGGCCTGCTGGGCCAGGCCCATGAACAGCTTGCCGCGATGGGACAGCTCCATCACCGAGGCCCCGCAGCCCTGCCAGTCCAGCAGTTCGCGCTGGGCTCGCTCCAATACCGGTTGCGGCAGCGCGGCCGGGCCAGCGCTGAAATTCCACAGTCTGCTCACTGATGACGCCTTGGAAACGGGGTTCGCCGCATTATGCCGCGTCGCAGCAACACGGCGTCAAGCCAAAGTGCAGTGCCGCGGTATCGCCCGCGCAAGGCCTCAGAAACGCACCAGCAAAGCCACCGCGATGCCCAGCGCCAGCACGGCGGCCGTGGCGATCAGCCACCACACTTCGCCGCGCGGACCTGCGTCTTCTTCGGGCAGATGCAGCGGCTCGGGCGCCGGCTGGGGGATTTCGGGTTCCGGCTCCAGTCCCGGCGCATCGACCACGAAGCGATGCATGCCCAGGCCGACCTGGTCGCCCGGACGAAGCGCGGCCTGGGTGACCGGCACGCCGTTCACGCGCAGCGGATAGCGTGTGGACTGCTGGCCGCCCTCGAGCATCAGCTGGCCCTCGCGCCAGAACAACACCAGCGAGGCGGTTTCGCCCTGCGGCAGCTCCAGCGGAATGCCGCCGTGCGGCCCCAGTTCCAGCTTGTCCTGCAACGGCAGCACGCGGCCCGACAAGGGGCCGGCCACCGCACGCAGCGCGACCGTGCAGCGGCCCTCGGCCGGCACGGTCACGGGCAGGCTGTGCGCGGGTTCCTCGTCGGCACGCAGCAGCATGCGGCAGTCGCCCACGCTGAGAATGTCGCCGGGGCGAAGCAGGGCTTTTTCACGCACCGGCCGTGCGTTCACGTAGATGCGATTGCCCTGGGGAAGCATCTGCAACACCCAGCCGCGACGATCCAGTTGGATACGCAGGTGATACGCGCCAGCCTGATGCGATGCGAGGATCAGGTCGTTGTCGGGCGCGCTGCCGATGCGCAACACAGGGCCGTCCCAGTGGAAATCCTCTCGGGCGGAATTGGGAAACTCGATGCGCATCAGTGAACCAGTCGATGGACGGCGGGACTCTAGCAGATGCCTACGCCTTTCAGTGCCTGTTTCCGGCCTGCCACGCCGCTAAGGCCGGCAGTCAGTCAGCGATCGGCGGTCTGGCTTACCATGCCCGTCCAATCCCAGGAGTTCGCCATGCCCAAGATCGACATCCGCCGTCCTCATCAACTGTCCCTGAGCGAGGCCCGCGCGGTGGTCGACAAGGTGGCGGCCCGCATGCAGGAGAAGTTCGGCATGGAGGGCCAGTGGCAGGGCGACACCTTGCGTTTTTCCCGCCCTGGCGTGAACGGCAGCATCGCCGTGGCCAGCGACGTGATCCACGTGACGGCCGAGCTGGGCATGATGCTGGCCCCCCTCAAAGGCATGGTGGAACAGGAGATCCGTCGCAAGCTGGATGAGCATTTTGGCTGATGATTCTTTAACCATCGGAACTTCCGTGCCATAATCGACGGATTAAGCGGCCACGACGGCTGCCCTGCCCCCACGGAACGCATGGCCAAAGACGACGTCATTGAAATGGAAGGTACGGTCCAGGAGACCCTGCCCAACACCATGTTCCGCGTGCAGCTGGAAAACGGCCACGTGATCACGGCCCATATCTCCGGCCGCATGCGCAAGCATTACATCCGCATCCTCACCGGCGACAAGGTGAAGGTGGAGATGACCCCGTACGACCTGACCAAGGGTCGTATCACCTACCGCATGAAGTGATTTCACGGCCTCTGTAGGAGCGCACCCTGTGCGCGACCAACCTACGGAGCAGTGACACCGTAACGCCGCGGTCGCGCACAGGGTGCGCTCCCACAGGGTTACGAGCTTGAAGAAAGCCGCGCATGACGCGGCTTTTTTTGTTGGCCTTTTTCAGCCATCGCCCAAGAAAAACGGCGCCGTATCGCTACGGCGCCGTTCCTTTTCTGCAGTTGGAGCCCGGTCTTACCAGATGTAGCTGGCACCCACGCCCACACCGGCATCACCCTGGGTGGTGGCGCTGGCGCTGAACTTCACCGCAAACTTGCCCGAGGCGCTCAGCGCGGACATGCCCACCGCGATGCTGGACTGACCGCGGAAGGTGCCGACGCCCGCACCCACCGAGTTCTGGCCGGCGGCCACCGCCTGCGGGATGGAGGTCATCGCCATCGCCGCGGCCACGCCGCCGCTCACCTGACGGCCCATGTTGTTCACCTGCTGGTCGGTGTAGCTCTTGGACCAATTGGCCGCCTGCTGCACCTGGCCCACCGTGGCCGCGTCCGACGGTGCCGTGCCCGGGCCCACGTTGTGGATCACGGTCGCGTTGCCGCCGCCATTCAAGGTCACGCTGGTGCTGCCGTCGGCGTTGGTGTCGTAGGTCACCGCCGTGTTGGTGGTGCCGTCGCCGTTCATCACACCCGCGGCCTTCAGCTGGCCCACGTTCACCGCATCCGTGTTGGCCGTACCGGCCGCGACGTTGGTGACCTGACGCTCGTGACCCGCCGAGCCCACCGACACGCTGTTGCTGCGGTCGGCGACCGAGTTGGCGCCCAGTGCCACACTGTTGTCGCCGGAGGCCGTCGCGGCGTTACCCAAGGCCGTGCTGTTGTTGCCCGACGCCACGGCGCTGGTGCCACCGGCCGTCGACTTGCTGCCCGAAGCCGCAGGCTGGGTGCCGTTGCTGTCCTTGCTGACCTGGAACATGCCGGCCTGACCGTTGGTGATGTTGGTCACGTTGCTCACGGCACCGGCCATGTTGTTCACCGTGTTCTCCACGTTGGTCACGCGGCCATCGAGGTTGCTCACGGCCTGATTGGTGGCATTGAGCTGGCTGCCGTTCACCGCATCGGTGCTGGTGGCAGACAAGTTGCCGGCCGCGACGTTGGTGATCTGGCGCTCCTGGCCCACCGAACCTACCGACACGCTATTCGCGCGGTCAGCCACCGAACCCGCACCCAGCGCCACGCTGTTGGCCTGGCTGGCCTGGGCACCGTTGCCGATCGCCACCGACCTGGCGGCGGAAGCCTGGGTGTTGCCACCCACGGCCACGCTTTCGGAGCCGGCAGCGCTGGCACCTGCGGCGGTCGAATTGACCTGCACGTACTTCAGGCCGCCGGTATTCATGGTGTTGATGGTGCTGTTGATGTTGGCGATATCGCCGGTGTTCTGCGCCACCTGCTGGTTGGTCGCGTACAGCTGCGAACCGTTCACTGCATCGCTGCTCGTCGCGGACAGTGCACCGTCCTTCACGTTGCTCACCTGCACCGGCGTACCGGCATTGCCCAGGGTGACCTTGTCGTGGGCGGCCGAGTCGTACTTCACCGCATCAGCGAGCTGACCGTTCATGCCGGTGATGGTGGTGTTGATGGTGGAGATATCGGTGGTGTTCTGCGAGACGCGACCGTCGAGATTGGTGATCGCACTACCCACGTTGTTGACCGTGGTGGTGGAACCGTTCGCGTTGTGCACGCTGTAGCTCGGTGCCGAGATCGAACCGTCAGCATTCACCGTCGAGCCGCCGCCGATGGCATCGGCCATCGACTGACTCACGCCATGCAACTGGCCACCATTGACGGCATCCTTGCTGCCGGCAGCGACCGTACCGTCCGCCACGTTCAGCAGTTTGCGAGCGCCCGCGGTGCCCTGGAAGTCCACCGCAGCGCCGTCGGTGCCCTTGCCCACCGTGAGGTTGGCGCCGGCCGACGCCTGCTGCACCAGACCGATCGTGCCGCTGTTGATCTGGGTGTTGATGGTGTTGATCGCCGTGGTGTTGCCCGCGATATCGGTGGTGTTCTGCCCCACCTGCTGATTGGTCGCGTACAGCTGCGAGCCGTTCACCGCATCGGTGCTGGCAGCGGACAGGCCGCCGTTCTTCACATTGGTCACCTGCACCGGTGTGCCGGCGGCACCCAGGGTCACCTTGTCGTGCGTCGCCGAGTCGTACTTCACCGCATCGGCCAGCTGGCCGTTCATGCCGGCAATGGTCGTGTTGATGGTATTGATATTGCCTTCATTGGTGGTGACGCGGCTGCCCAAGTTGGTGATGGCCGTAGTGTTGCCGGCGATATCGCTGGTGTTCTGCGTCACCTGCTGATTGGTCGCGTACAGCTGTGAGCCGTTCACGGCATCCGGCTGGCCGAGGTCAACGCACCCGCCGACACGCTCTTCAGCGTACGGGTGTTGCCGGTCTTGTCGGCAAAGTTCACTGCTGCGCCGTCGGTGTCCTTGCCCACGGTCAGGTCGGCACCGGCCACCGCCTGCTGCACCAGACCCACCGTGCCGCCGCTGATGTTGTTGACGGTGTTCTGCAGGCTAGTGATCGAGGTCGTGTTGCCTGCGATGTCGGTGGTGTTCTGCGTGACGTTCGCGTTGGTCGCATACAACTGCGAGCCATTGACTGCATCGGAGCTGGCAGCGCTCAGCGCACCGTTCTTGACGTTCGTCACCTGCACCGGCGTGCCGGCGTTGCCCAGTGTCACCGTGTCGTGCGCGGCCGAATCGTACTTCACCGCATCAGCCAGCTGGCCGTTCATGCCGGCAATCGTGGTGTTGATGGTGGAGATGCTGCCTTCGTTGGTGGTGACGCGGGTGCCCAGGTTGGTGATCGCCGTGGTGTTGCCAGCGACGTTGGCATTGGTCGCGTTGAGCTGCGACATGTTCACCGCATCGGTGTTGGCTACACCAGCCGTCACGTTCTTGAGCGTGCGGGTGTTGCCGGTCTTGTCGGCAAAGTCGACCGCAACACCGTCGGTGGCCTTGCCCACGGTCAGGTCGGCGCCGGCAGCCGCCTGCTGCACCAGGCCCACGGTGCCGCCGCTGATGTTGTTGACAGTGTTCTGCAGGCTCGTGATCGAGGTCGTGTTGCCTGCGATGTCGGTGGTGTTCTGCGTGACGTTCGCATTGGTCGCATACAACTGCGAGCCATTGACTGCATCGGTGCTGGCAGCAGACAGCGCGCCGGTCTTCACATTGGTCACCCGCACCGGCGTGCCGGCGTTGCCCAGGGTCACCGTGTCGTGAGCGGCCGAGTCGTACTTCACCGCATCAGCCAGCTGGCCGTTCATGCCGGCAATCGTGGTGTTGATGGTGGTGATGCTGCCTTCGTTGGTGGTGACGCGGGTACCGAGGTTGGTGATCGCCGTGGTGTTGCCAGCGACGTTGGCATTGGTCGCATTGAGCTGCGACATGTTCACCGCATCGGTATTGGCTACACCGGCCGTGACGTTCTTCAGCGTGCGGGTGTTGCCGTTCTTGTCGGCAAAATTCACGGCTACGCCGTCAGTGCCCTTGCCCACGGTCAGGTCGGCGCCGGCCGCAGCCTGCTGGACCAGGCCCACGGTGCCGTTGTTGATCTGGTTGGTGATGTTGCTGATCGAGGTCGTGTTGCCCGCGATAGCTGTGGTGTTACCGGCGATGTCGGTGGTGTTCTGCGCGACCTGCTGGTTGGTCGCGTACAGCTGCGAGCCGTTCACCGCATCGGTGCTGGCAGCGGTCAGCGCGCCGTTCTTGACGTTCGTCACCTGCACCGGCGTGCCGGCATTGCCCAGGGTGACCTGGTCGTGCGTGGCCGAGTCGTACTTCACCGCATCGGCCAGCTGACCATTCATGCCGGCAATCGTGGTGTTGATGGTGGAGATGCTGCCTTCGTTGGTGGTGACGCGGGTGCCGAGATTGGTGATCGCCGTGGTGTTGCCAGCCACGTTGGCATTGGTCGCATTGAGCTGCGACATGTTCACCGCATCGGTCGCCGCCACACCGGCAGTGACGTTCTTCAGCGTGCGGGTGTTGCCGTTCTTGTCGGCAAAGTCGACCGCCACACCATCGGTGGCCTTGCCCACGGTCAGATCGGCACCGGCCGCCGCCTGTTGGACCAGGCCCACGGTGCCGCTGCTGATGTTGTTGACGGTGTTCTGCAGGTTATTGATCGACGTCGTATTGCCGGCGATGTTCGTGGTGTTCTGCGTCACCGATGTATTGAGCGTGCCCAGCGCGGCATCCACCTTGGCGAAACCCGTGCCCACATCGGTCGCCGCACCCGTGGTGCCCGCAATGCCGTTGGCATTGGTCAGTGCATAGCTGGGGCCGGTGACGGCACCGGTGGTGGCGTCGATGGCCGCGCCGCCGCCCAGAGCAGTGACGACCGGGGTCAGCTGGGACACGTTGACCGCGTCGTTGCTTTGCGTACCGGCACCCATATTCACGATTTGACGCGTGCCGGCCGCCTGGACGGTACCCGAAACGTCGGTGAACGATGAGGCTGCGCCTACCGACACCGTATTGGCGCGATCAGCAAGCGTACCTTTACCCAGCGCTACCGAATTATTGGCCTGCGCCAAGCTTCGGCTGCCAACAGCTATGCCTGACGTTCCTGTGGCCTGGGCGTACCGACCGAGCGCCGTGCCGCCGGTGCTTGTCGCCACGGCTCCGACGCCAAGGGCCATGCTGGTGGCGGTGGTCGCCTGCGCGTTATAGCCCATCGCCATAGCGGCATTAAGCGGGTTGCTGCCACCGCCAACCGAATTTGCTACCGCGCCCGCGCCGATTGCTATATCGGCCACGAGCATGGCCTTGCTGTTCGGGCCGATAGCAACACTTGAAGTGCCGCTCGCTGCGGCGTCGTCGGTGCCATTATTCAAACCGTTCGACTTGAAGTAGCGGTTGGTATTCGTCGCCTGAGTACCCACTTTGCCCAGCGCGGCATCCACCTTGGCGAAGCCCGTACCCACGTCCGTCGCCGCACCCACGGTGCCGTCGATGCTGTTGGCATTGGTCAATGCGTAGCTCGGGCCAGTCACCACGCCCGTGGTGCCGTCGATCGCCGCGCCGTTACCCAGCGCCGTGACGATCGGGGCTAGCTGGGCCACGCTGACCGCGTCGTTATTGTTCACACCGTTCGCCACATTGGTTACGGTGTTGCCGCCCATGCTGACGGTCTTGCCGATGCCCACGGTCAGGCCGCCATTGGCGTTGACCATGCCGCTGAAGGTCGGGTTGTTGACCACACCCATGGTGATGGTATTGCCGCTGCGCGTCACGGTGGCGTTGGTGCCTGCCGCGAAGTTGGCCGTGCCGCCGGGAGCGATATTCTGCGAAGTGGCACCGGCGTCGGCGCTCAGATTCCAGCCCTTGTTGGCGGTGGTATTGGCCGTATTCGCCGTGGTTTGCGCCGTGGTCACGGCCGTATTGAGCGTACCCAGCGCGGTATCGACCTTGCTGAAGCCGCTGGCCACGGTGGTGGCAGCACCGGCGGTGCCGCCGATGCTGTTGGCATTGGTCAGTGCGTAGCTCGGCGCTGAGACAGTGCCATTGGCGTTCACGACTGAGCCGCCGCCAAGCGCATTGGCCACTGACTGGGAGACGTTGAAGATCTGACTGCCATTGACGGCATCCGAACTGCCCGAGGAGATGCCGCCATTGGCCAGATTGGTGATGTTGTTGTTGCCCATATCCATCGTGGAAAGGGCCTTGATGCCGGACCCCAAAATCTGCAGCTTGTCACTGCCACCGGCGCCAAGACGGACCGTGTTGGGATCGGTCACCGTGAGGTAAGCGCCCCAGGCACCCGTTGAGGTGTATGAAACAATGCCGGCTTGCGTACTACCACCAGAGGTATCGCAGGTGCCTCCAGCAGTTGTGACGCCAGCGGCCGCGGTGCTCAAGCAGGAGGCAGATCCGGGAGAGAGAATACCCGCGGAAAAGCCATTGACCGGTCCTGCCATGGCCATGGGGGACGCGGCGAAAATACCGACAACGCCAGATATCGCTGCCAGCTGGCGCAGCTTGGTGCCCTGTTTCTTGTGGCCTTTAGCCAGCTCGGAGGCCACAACCCAGCGGCAGGTGACGGCGTTCCAAACGATGCGATAAATGGTGTTCATGAGAGACCTAGCGGATGATGAGGGTGTGGGTGGACGACGGATTCGTCCTCATCAACAAGGCTACGGATCGGGTCTTTAGGCCTATATGAGAGGCCTCTGAAAACCCCCTAAGACGGGTCTCAATTTTCTTTTTGCAATGGCGATGGGGTGATCTGGCCGTTACCGGTTTCCATCAATCCGCGCTACAAGCAACAGGCACAAAAAAAGGCCGCGCAATGCGCGGCCTTTTTTCTTGCTTCTGGAAAAACGAGCTGTCAGCTCACCGTGGCCGGCAGGTTCTCCGCCGCTTCCGTGGTCACCACCAACTCGCCGTCGCTCACGCTCAGGCGCACCTTGCCGCCGTCGGCCAGCTTGCCGAACAGCAGTTCGTCCGCCAGCGCGCGCTTCACCTTCTCCTGGATCACGCGGGCCATCGGACGTGCACCCATCTGCGGATCGAAGCCGTGCTCGGCCAGCCAACGGCGAGCGTCGGCGTCCACGTCCAGGCTCACGTGTTTCTCGGTGAGCTGCGATTCCAGTTCGATCAGGAACTTGTCCACCACGCGCAGGATGTGATCGAAGTCCAGCGCATTGAACTGGATGATCGCGTCCAGACGGTTGCGGAATTCCGGCGTGAAGCTGCGGCGTATCACTTCCATCGCGTCCATCGAATGGCTCTGCTTGACGAACCCGATGCCGCGACGCGAGGCCTGCTGCGCGCCGGCATTGGTCGTCATCACCACCACCACGTTCTTGAAGTTCGCTTCGCGTCCGTTGGTGTCGGTGAGTACGCCGCGATCCATCACCTGCAACAGGATGTTGTAGACGTCCGGATGGGCCTTCTCGATTTCATCCAGCAGCAGCACGGCGTGCGGATGCTTGGTGACGGCCTCGGTGAGCAAGCCGCCCTGGTCGAAACCGACGTAGCCCGGAGGTGCACCGACCAGGCGCGAGACCGAATGCGCTTCCATGTACTCGGACATGTCGAAGCGGATCATCTCGATGCCCAACTGCATCGCCAGTTGCTTGGTCACTTCGGTCTTGCCCACGCCGGTGGGACCGGCGAGCAGGAAGCAACCGATCGGCTTGGACGGATCGGCCAGACCCGAACGCGCCATCTTGATCGACGCAGCCAGCGCCTCAATGGCCTGGTCCTGACCGAACACGACCATCTTGAGGTTGCGTTCCAGGTTCTTCAGCACGTCGCGATCGGACGCGGAAACCTGCTTGGCAGGAATGCGCGCCATCTTGGCGACGATGTATTCCACTTCCGGCACGTCGATCTTGCCGGTGCGCTGGTCGATCGGCAGCAGCCGCTGGCGCGCGCCCGCCTCGTCGATCACGTCGATGGCCTTGTCCGGCAGCAGACGGTCGGGAATGTGCTTGACCGACAGATCCACCGCGGCCTTCAGCGCCTCGTTGGTGTAGGCGACGTTGTGGTGTTCTTCGAAACGCGAACGCAGGCCCTTGAGGATTTCCAGGCTGTCGGCCACGGTCGGCTCGACCACGTCGATCTTCTGAAAGCGGCGGGCCAGCGCGCGGTCCTTTTCGAAGATGCCGCGGAATTCCTGGAACGTGGTGGAACCGATGCAGCGCAGCTCGCCCGAGGCCAGCATCGGCTTGATCAGGTTGCTGGCGTCCATGGTGCCGCCCGAGGCGGAGCCCGCACCGATGATGGTGTGGATTTCATCGATGAACAGAATCGCGCCCGGCTGTTTCTTCAGCTGGCCGATGACCGCCTTCAGGCGCTTCTCGAAATCGCCACGATATTTGGTGCCGGCCACCAGCGCGCCGAGATCCAGCGACCAGATGGTGGCGTTTTCCAGCACTTCGGGCACTTCGCCATCGACGATGCGCTTGGCCAGACCTTCGGCCAGCGCCGTCTTGCCCACGCCGGCCTCGCCCACGTACAGCGGGTTGTTCTTGCGGCGGCGGCACAACACCTGGATGGTGCGCTCGATCTCGTCCTGGCGGCCGATCAGCGGATCGATCTTGCCTTCCAGCGCCAGCTCGTTGAGGTTGCTGGCGTACTCGCTGAGCGGGTTGCCCTTGGGCTCGCCGTCTTCGCTCTCACGCTCGCCGCCCGGCATGCTGCTGGACGGCTCGTCGCCGATCTTGGCGATGCCGTGGGAAATGTAGTTGACCACGTCCAGGCGGGTGATCTCCTGCTGGTGCAGGAAATACACCGCGTGCGAATCCTTTTCGCCGAAGATCGCCACCAGCACGTTGGCACCGGTGACTTCCTTACGGCCGGAGGACTGCACGTGGTACACCGCGCGCTGCAGTACCCGCTGGAAGCCCAGGGTGGGCTGGGTATCGCGTTCGTCACCGTGCGGCAGTACCGGTACGGTTTCGGCAATGATCTTTTCCAGCTCGCGCATCAGGCGCGGCAGGTCGACGCCGCAGGCGCGCAGTGCGCCAAGGGCCGATTGGTTTTCGGTGAGGGCGAGCAGCAAATGTTCCACCGTCATGAATTCATGACGCTGCTCGCGGGCCTGCTTGTAGCACTGGCCGATGGTGACTTCGAGATCCTTGCTGAACATCCGGACCTACTCCGCTTGTGTGGCTGGGCGTCGCGCGCCCCGATAGCTACGAAATGGGGGTGCTGAAAGGCTCTTCAATATCCGTGCCACCAGACACCGGGCACGGGGGGGAATGTTGTGAAGACGCCAGAACCGTGAGCCGGAAGCTGCCCGGGAGCCGCGCTGCCGCCCCTATGGCTTACCTTCGACCGGCTCGCTTTCATCCCTCGGCAAACTCCTCACGTTCACTGGATTGCGCGGTTTAGAGCTTTTCCATAGTGCACAACAAAGGGTGCTGATGGGCACGTGAATATTCGTTCACCTGGGTCACCTTCGTTTCCGCGACTTCCCGGGTAAACACCCCGCAGACTCCCTTTCCGCGTGTATGGACGTGCAGCATGACCTGCACCGCACGTTCCTGGTCGAGACTGAAGAAGCTTCTCAGCACTTCGACCACAAAATCCATCGGCGTGAAATCGTCATTCAGCAGCACCACCTGGAAGAGCGGCGGGCGAGCCACTTCCGGACGGGAAGTTTCCAGCGCCAGACCGTGACCGGTACCTTGTTCGTGTTCGGGTTCGTGAGCCATGGGTCTACGTTAAATTTCCTTGGGGAAAGTATACCGCCGGCGCCGCCGAAGGCAGATCGACTTCAGGTAATGGCACAATGGCCGCTTTTCCAGTGCCACTTTCGTCGCCATATGTCCTCCATGGCCGATTCCTGCCCTATTCCCCTGCAAGTCTGGTGCCCACACGTGACCGTGGCCTGCGTGGTTGCCGATGGCGACCGCTTCCTCATGGTCGAAGAGGAGGTCAACGGCCGTCTGGCCTATAACCAGCCGGCAGGCCATCTGGATGACCGGGAAAGCCTGGTGACCGCGGCCGTGCGTGAAACGCTGGAGGAGACCGGCTGGACCGTGGCCGTGGAGCACCTGCTGGGCGTTCATCAATGGCGCAGCACCGAGCATGGTGACGGCGTGCTGCGTTTCAGTTTTGCGGCGCGGGCGCTCCATCACGATGCTTCGCGCGAGCTGGATGATGGCATTCGGCGCGCTCTTTGGCTCACCCGTGACGACATTGCGGCACTCGGCGACCAGTTGCGCAGCCCGCTGGTGCTGATGAGCATCGACGCCTGGCTGGCTGGCCACCGTTACCCGCTGGACATGCTGCACAGCCTGCTGGCCGAGGATCGTTACCCGTGAAAGTAATGCTCGGCGTCTCGGGAGGCGTGGATTCCTCGGTGGCGGCCCTGCTGTTGCAGCAGGCCGGCTACGAGGTCGAAGGCCTGTTCATGCAGAACTGGGAAGAGGACGACCGCGACGGCCCCTGCACCACCGATGTCGACCGCAAGGATGCCGTGGCCGTATGCGGCCGACTGGGCATCGCGTTCCATGCGCGCAACTTCGCCGCCGAGTACTGGAGCGGCGTATTCGAGCACTTCCTGGCCGAGTATCGCGCCGGCCGCACGCCCAATCCGGACGTGCTGTGCAATCGCGAGATCAAGTTCAAGACCTTCCTGGACGAAGCCCGCGCACTCGGCGCCGACAAGATCGCCACCGGCCACTACGCCCGCGTGGACTTCCACGAGGGCAAATATCGCCTGCTCCGTGCCGTGGACGCGGCCAAGGACCAGACCTATTTCCTGCATGCGCTGGGCCAGCAGCAGCTCAGCGCCACCCTGTTCCCGGTCGGCGAGATCGAAAAGCCGCGCGTGCGCCAGATGGCCCAGGAGGCCGCGCTGCCCACGCACGCCAAGAAGGATTCCACCGGCATCTGCTTTATCGGCGAGCGCGATTTTCGCGGCTTCCTCGCCCAGTACATCCCGGCCCAGCCCGGCCCGATGCACACGCCGGACGGCCAGACCGTGGGCGAGCACCAGGGCGCGATGTACTACACGCTGGGCCAGCGCAACGGCCTGGGCATAGGCGGCCGCCATGGCGCCAGCGGCGAAGCCTGGTACGTGGTCGGCAAGGACGTGCCGAACAACGTGCTGTATGTTGCGCAGGGTGGCGAGAACCACTGGCTCTACGCGGGCCGCCTGCACGCCGAGCCGCCCAGCTGGGTGGCAGGCGAGCCGCCGGCGAAACAGTTCCGTTGCACCGCCAAGACCCGCTATCGCCAGGCGGACCAGGCCTGCGAGGTGATCGTGCGGGACGACGGCCTGGAAGTGGTGTTCGATGAGCCACAGCGGGCCGTGACGCCCGGCCAGTCGGTGGTTTTCTACGATGGCGCGGCGTGTCTCGGCGGTGCCGTGATCGACCGCACCGATGCTCCCTTCGGCGGCTGGAATGATGCCGCTGTGTCCCTTGCTCCTTCCAGGTCCCTATCCGGTGTTTGAAGTTTTCGCCATGAACGAAGAGCGCGTGCTGGCTTTGGCTGGACTATTCCAGGCCACCACGCTCGCCCAGCAGCTGGCCAACGACGGCCGCTGCGACGACATCGCCATGGCTTCGAGCATGGCCAGCGTGTTCCGCATCGATGCACCGTCCGTGGTCGGCGTGTTCGGCGACGTGGCCGCGGTACGCCTGGGCCTGCGCCAGCTGATCACCCTGCTCGACGAGAACAACCGCGACGTCGCGGTGACCCGCATGGCGTTCACCGTGATGCGCCTGGAGCGCAGCCTGTCGCGCCGCGGCGACCTGCTGGAGCGCCTGCAACAAGGCATCGTGGCGGCGCAGCGCCAGGTGGAACACTTCGGTGCCGATTCGCCGCAAGTGATGAAGCGACTTGCCGAGCTGTATGCCGGCACGCTCTCCACGCTCAAGCCACGGGTGATGGTCACTGGCAATCCGCAACAGCTGCAGCAGCCGGCCGTGGTGGAAAAGGTGCGCACCAATTTGCTCGCCGCCGTGCGCTCCGCCGTGTTGTGGCGGCAGCTGGGCGGCCGCCAGTGGCAGATGCTGCTCTATCGCAAGCAGTGCAGCATGCTGGCCCGTGGGCTGCTGACGGGTTCGACCATCAACAACCCCTGAGCGCTTGTTCAAAATTCTCGTATCGCCGCCAATACCCTCACCGTCATTCCGGCGCAGGCCGGAATCCAGTGGCGAGTACGCTGGGTCGTCGCGACAGCGACCATGTTCTGAACATGCTTCGCGAAAACCCCAAACAGTCGCCACTGGATTCCGGCCTGCGCCGGAATGACGGTGAGGAAAATGGGCGTTTGGGCAAGATTTGAAGAGCCCGTAAGGGCCTGCAGTCAGGTCGTCAGCTCGGCTTTGCCGCGGCCTTTCACCAGCAACCACACGGCCACCGCCACGCCCACCGCGGCGGTGATGGTGACGTAGTGCGCTGCAGCCATGCGGCCGGCCGTCCCCGCGAGGTAGCCGATGAAGGTGGCCGTGGTGGCACCGAACACCGCATAAGCCACGTTGTAGGCGAAGGAAATGCCGGAGAAACGGATCGGCGCGGGAAACGCCGCCACCATGATCGTGGGCACCACGGCGACAGTGCCGACCAGGAAACCGGTGAGTGCATACAGCGGCAGAAAGTGCGTGCCGCCCGCCGCCAGGTCGCCGAACATCAGGTAAGTGACGATCACCAGCGCCACCGAGCCGGCGATGAGCGCCCACGCGGCGCCGATGCGATCCACCAGCCAGCCGAACGCCACGCAACCCAGGCCCAGGCAGAACGCCGCCACGCTGTTGCCGAGGAAGGCCACGTCCGCGGGAATGCCGAACGACTTCTGCACCAGGCTGGGCAGTCCCAGGATCAGCACCAGGATGGCCGCCGTGAGCATCCAGGTCACCGCCATCGAGATCACCACGCTTCCGCCGTGACCGGCGAGCACGGTGCGCAGCGGCAATGCCTCGCTCAATGCCTTGCGTGCATGCAGTTCGGCAAATACCGGCGTCTCGCTCAGCCAGCGGCGCAGCCACACGGCCACGAAGCCGAACACGCCACCCAGCACGAACGGCAGGCGCCACCATCCCCGCAGCACATCGGCGGGCGAAAAGTGATGGTTCATCCATGCAGCCGTGAGCGAGCCGATCAGAATGCCCGCGGTGAGACCCGAGGTGAGGCACGCGCAAGCGAAACCCACGCGTCCACGCGGTGCATGCTCGGCCACGAAGACCCAGGCGCCCGGCACTTCGCCGCCGATCGCCACGCCCTGCATCACGCGCAGGCACAGCAACAGCAGCGGCGCCAGCAGGCCCACCGAGGCGTACACCGGCAGCGCGCCGATGGCCAGCGTGGGCAGCGCCATCAGGAACACGCTCAGCGTGAACATGCGCTTGCGACCCTGCCGGTCGCCGAAGTGAGCCATCACGATGCCGCCCAGCGGCCGGGCCAGATAGCCCGCCGCGAAGATCGCGTAGGTCTGCAGCTGGGCCAGCCACTGCGGCATGTCGGGAGGAAAGAACAGGTGGCTGATCGGCAGCGCGAAGAACACGAACACCACGAAGTCGTAGAACTCCAGCGCGCCGCCGAGGGAGGCCAGCAGCAGCGTCTGGATATCACGCGCGCCCATCCGTCGGTCAGCGGAAGCCAGGGGGAGCACGGTCGGAATAGCTTGCGTCATCGAAGGATCCTGCAGTACCGGGCGAAAGCGACGGAGCAGCATACACAAAGGAAAAGCCTCTTCGGTATGTCAGGTTTCACCGTTGCACTCCTGGGTGTGGACTACTCCTACGGCCAATTTTGTTAGCCTAGGCGTACTCGAGCCATGCACTAAGAGCCTGTTTCAAATCGGGATCGTTGTGGAAGTCACGCATGGATGCGCTCGAGCCATTCCCTGAAAATCTGGCAAGGAGAGTCCCCGTGAATATGGGCAAGCGTTTGGGAGCAGAGTTTTTCGGCACGTTTTGGTTGGTATTCGGCGGCTGCGGCAGCGCGATCTTCGCTGCGGCCTTCCCTGAACTGGGCATCGGTTTTGCAGGCGTCGCCCTCGCCTTCGGCTTCACCGTGGTCACCATGGCGTACGCCGTGGGCCATATCTCCGGTGCGCACTTCAACCCTGCCGTGACTGCAGGCATGTGGGCCAGCGGCCGTTTTCCGGCCAAGGACGTGATCCCCTACTGGATCGCCCAGGTCGTGGGCGGTCTCGCGGCAGGCGGCGTGCTTTACCTGATCGCCACTGGCAAGGCAGGTTTCGACGCCAGTGCGGGCTTTGCCTCGAACGGCTACGGCGAGCACTCGCCGGGTGGCTATTCGCTGATGGCCTGCATGGTCGCCGAGTTCGTGTTGACCGCGTTCTTCCTGATCGTCATCAACGGCACCACCCACAAGCTGGCGCCGAGCGGTTTTGCACCGCTCGCCATCGGCCTCACGCTCACGCTGATCCACCTGATCTCCATTCCGATCACAAACACCTCGGTCAACCCGGCTCGCAGCACGGCCGTGGCGTTCTTCCAGGGCAGTTGGGCGATCCCGCAGTTGTGGATGTTCTGGCTGGTTCCGCTGATCGGCGGCGTGGTGGGCGGCCTGATCTATCGCCATCTGCTGGACTGGCACGACTAAGCACGCACATCGCTTATCGTTGCAGTTCGAGATCCAGCGGCTTGAAAAAGCCGCTGGATTTTTTTGCCCTACACCTCGTACAACTCGATGGGCAAGCCGTCGGGATCGGCGAAGAAAGTGAAGCGGCGATCGGTGAATTCATCCACGCGCACCGGCTCGCAGTCCACGCCGCGCTCGCGCAGCGTGGCGATCACGGCGTCCACGTCCGGCACGGCAAACGCGAGATGGCGCAAACCCTGCGCTTCGGGCCGCGAGGGGCGTGGCGGCGGCGAGGGAAACGAGAAGAGTTCGAGACTGACGCCGGGCGACACTTCCAGATCCAGTTTCCAGGAATCGCGCTCGGCACGGTACACCTCGCGAATGACGCGAAAGCCCAAGGTCTGCGTGTAGAACGCTTTCGATCGTGGGTAATCCGAACAGATGAGCGCCACGTGGTGGATCGCGGGCAACAACGGCGACGTCATGGCCTCACGCCTCCGCGAACGGAAAGCTGAGCACGTCGGCGATGGCGTCGGTGCCCACCAGGCACATCAGCAGGCGCTCGATGCCCATCGCCACGCCGGCGCAATCGGGCATCGCGTCCAGCGTCTCCAGCAGGTTTTCGTCCATCGGAACCAACGGTTGGCCGCGTGACTGGCGCACCTGGTTGTCGCGCTCGAAACGGCGGCGCTGTTCGGCGGCGTCGTTGAGTTCGTGATAACCGTTGGCCAGTTCGTAACGCCCCAGGTACAGCTCGAAACGCTCGGCCAGCGGCGGATCGCCCGGCCGCACTTTCGCCAGCGCGCACTGCGAGGCGGGATAGTCGTGGATCACGGTGATGCGGTTGGCGGGAAACGACGGCTGCAGGCGATGGGTGATCAGCAGATCGAGCCAGTCGTCGCGCGTCAGCCCCTCCGGGTTGATGTTGAATTCCTCGAGCGCCAGCTGCAGTTGCTCGATCGGTGCATGCGCTGGATCGATGCCGAGTTCGTCGATGAACAACTGGCGGTACCCTTCGATCCACACTTCGGCGCGCGCGCCGGTCATGGCCAGCGCGGCTTCGACCAGCGCAATGGTTTCGGCCATCAGCCGCCGATGATCCCAGCCGACGCGGTACCACTCGAGCATGCAGAACTCGGGATTGTGACGGCCGCCCGCCTCGCCGTTGCGGAACACCCGGCCCAGTTCGTAGCAATCGCCCACGCCCGCAGCGAGCAACCGCTTGAGCGGATATTCCGGCGAGGTGCGCAGCCAGCGCGTGCGTG
Source organism: Dyella kyungheensis (assembly GCF_049913195.1). Taxonomy (GTDB): domain Bacteria; phylum Pseudomonadota; class Gammaproteobacteria; order Xanthomonadales; family Rhodanobacteraceae; genus Dyella; species Dyella kyungheensis. Next base: position 2,713,105 of record NZ_CP183983.1, read on the forward strand.
CGCCGGCATCGACGTGTCCGCTGAAAGTCGTGCTGAAACTCTCGATGTTCGGATCGGTGTTGCCGGCCGCCGACAGGATCGGCGTTTCCACTTCGAGCACGTTGCGTTCGGCAAAGAACGCACGAATCAGCGCATACAGACGCGCGCGCAGATGCAGGCGCCCGGCCATGTGCAGATTCATGCGCCGCCCTCGTGCGTGGCCAGCAGTTCGAGCAGGCGTGCTTCGTCCCACACCTCCACGCCCAGCTCCTGCGCCTTGTCGAGCTTGGAACCGGCTGCCTCGCCGGCGACCACGAAACTGGTCTTCTTGGACACCGAGCCGGCGACCTTGGCACCGAGCGCTTCCAGCCGCTCCTTGGCGTCGTCGCGACTGAGCGAGGCGAGCGTGCCGGTGAGCACGATGGTCTGGCCCTCCAACGGCATCGTCGCGCTCCTGGTCGTCTTGGGAATCGCCTCGAGCAACTCCCACATCGCGGCATCGGCATCGCGCAACTGCTGCAGATGGGTCTTGTTGGCCAGGAACGCTTCGAGATTGGTGGACGCCGCCGAAGGCAGGCCGGCAGTCACCCAATGCGCAGGACCGGCCGCGACCAGTTTGTCCAGCGAGGGGAAATGCTCCGCCAGCAACTTCGTGCTCTTGGGACCGAGCTTGTTCACCCCGGCCATGTCCAGCAGGACCGCCAGATCCAGGCGCTGGCGCAGCTTGGGCGAAGGATGGGTTTCGTCGGAAAACACGATGCCCGATGCCAGCAAGGCGTCGACGACTTTTTGATTGCCTTCCTGGGCGAAGAAGCCCGCGATGGACTTGGCCACTTCGTCGCCGATGTCCGGCAGCACCCGCAGCAGCGAGGCGGGCATGCGCCGGATCACGGCGAGGTTGCCCAGCCACGCGGCCAGCGTCTTCGCCGTGCTTTCGCCGATGTGCATGATGCCCAGGCCGAACAGGAAACGCGGCAGCGTGGTGTGCTTGCTGGCCGCAATCGCCTCGATCAGGTTCTCGGCCCACTTGGTGGCCACTTTGCCCTGCTTGACGGTTTCCGGGGTGGTGCCGTCGCGTTCGTCCGCGCGGCTCTTCATCTCCAGGAAATTGTCCAGCGTCAACGTGTAGAGATCGGCCGGCGTGTGCACGTAACCGAAATCCACCAGCGCTTCGACGAAGCGCTCGCCGATGCCGTCGATGTCCATGGCGCGTCGTGCGGCGAAGTGGATCAGCGCTTCCTTGCGTTGCGCGGCGCAGATCAGTCCGCCCGAACAACGCCATGCGGCCTCGCCCTCTTCGCGCAACAAGGCCGAGTTGCACACCGGGCAATGCGTGGGCATCTGCCAGGGCTGCGTGTGCGGTGGACGAAGATCCGTCATCACGCGCACGACTTCGGGAATCACGTCGCCGGCGCGCCGCACGATCACCGTATCGCCCACGCGCACATCGAGTCGCGCCACCTGGTCGGCGTTGTGCAGCGTGGCGTTGCTCACCGTGACGCCGCCCACCTGCACCGGCTTCAGCCGCGCCAGCGGCGTGGCCGCGCCGGTGCGGCCGATGTTGATCTCGATCGCCTCGACCGTGGTGGTCTGTTCCTGCGCGGGGAACTTGTGTGCAATGGCCCAGCGCGGTGCGCGCGACACGAAGCCCATCACGCGCTGGCCTTCGTAGTCGTCCAGCTTGTAGACCACGCCGTCGATGTCGTACGGAAGCTTGTCGCGCTTGGCGCCGATGCGGCGGTAATAGGCCACCAGGCCGTCGAAGCCCTTGGCTGTGTCCACTTCGGGCGATACCGGGAAGCCCCAGTCGCGCAGCCTGGCCAGGGTCTTGGAGTGTGTCGGGGGCAGTTCGCCGCCCTGCACGTCGCCCACCGCGTAGGCAAAGAAACTCAACTTGCGACGGGCAGTGATGGCCGGGTCGAGCTGACGCAGGGAGCCCGCCGCGCCATTGCGCGGATTGGCCAGGGTCTTTTCGCCGTGCTCGCGGGCGCGCGCGTTGAACGCCTCGAAATCCTTGTGCAGCATGATCACTTCGCCGCGCACTTCCAGCACGCGCGGCCAGCCCTCGCCGCGCAGGCGCAGCGGAATGGCGCGCACGGTGCGCAGGTTCGCGGTGACGTCCTCGCCGGTTTCGCCATCGCCGCGCGTGGCGCCCTGCATGAACACGCCATCTTCGTAGCGAAGGCTGATGGCCAGGCCGTCGAGCTTGGGTTCCACTGAGAACACCGGGTTGCGGCGGTCCAGCGTCTGCTCGATGCGGCGTTCGAACTCGGCGATTTCGCGGAACCGCTCACGCTCGCCCTCGCCTTCCTGTTCGAAGGCATTGTTGAGCGACAGCATGGGAATGACGTGGCGCACCTCGGCGAAGCCGCCTTGCGCCCGCGCACCCACGCGCCGCGTGGGCGAGTCGGACGTGGCCAGCTCCGGATGGGCCTGTTCCAGCGCTTCCAGCGCGCGCATGGCGCCGTCGTACTCGGCGTCCGTGATCTCCGGATCGTCGAGTACGTGGTAGCGATAATTCGCGCGTTCGATCTTGTCGCGCAACTCGGCGGCCTCGGCGCGCCAATCGGTGGCCTGGCGCTGGCTCATGCGGGTGTCCTCATGAGCGGAAGTTTACCTAAGAGCCTGCTCGAGGTCTGCGCGTGGCGCGCGCCGTGAAGGGCGCGTGCATGAAGGCGGCGTCGATGCCTTCAGCGATGCAGGTCGCCGGAAGCTTCGGGCTGGTATTCGATCTCCAGCACGCACAGCGGCCGGCGGCGGCCGTCCGGCGTGGGCCACTCGATATGCTGGCCCACCCGCAGGCCCAGCAAGGCGCTGCCGACGGGCGCAAAGATCGATACCGTGCCCGGCGCACCGGCGCCCGACGGATACACCAGCGTGATGGTCACCTCGTCGCCGGAGTCCTCGTCCTTGAAGGTGACGACGGAATTCATGGTGACCACGTCGGCGGGAATGGCGGCGGGCTCCAATACGTCCGCACGGTCCAGTTCGCCGCGCAGTTCCTCGTACTTCACGGCTTCGATCGGCGGCATGCGTTCCAGCAGTGCTTCGATGCGCTTGAGGTCAAGCGTGGAAATGACGATGGGTGGCTTGCTGCTCATGGTGACTCCTGTCTGTGGACGCGTGCTGCATCGATCCGCGGTCTATCGCAAAAGACGACGCGCCGGGACGGTGCCGCCCCGGCGCGCTCGTGTTTTTGGTGTTCTGCGTTCATCCCTGCCCGTCGAGTCATCGACTGTAGCCATGCTTTGACGTGGCGCGCACATGCGCGACCCAAAGATGAAACGAAGCCGACTTTGGACGCAGCCACCCTCAAAAGCAAGCTGCCATAGCAGCTATAATGATGAGAGATGCCTGAAAACTTAGCCGCCACCGAAACCAATCTCCCCGTGCCGCCGCCCGGCGAGGAGGCACCGGTTTCCTCGCCGCCGGTAGACGCTTCGCAGGACCGCTATCGGGGCTTGATCTGGCTGGTGGCTGCCGCGTTCTTCATGCAGGCGCTGGACTCGACCATCGTCAACACCGCCGTACCCGCGATGGCCGAGGCGCTGGGCGTCACGCCACTGGGCATGCGCACCGCACTGACCAGTTATGTGCTGACGCTGGCCATCTTCATTCCGGCCAGCCCATGGCTGTGCGACCGATTCGGCACCCGGCGCATTTTTGCCGCCGCCATCGCCACCTTCACCATCGGCTCGTTGTTGTGCGGCATCGCGCAGACCTTGCCCCAACTGGTGGCCGCGCGCGTGCTGCAGGGCCTGGGTGGCGCTGCCCTGATGCCGGTGGGCCGTTACGTGCTCGTGCGCAGCATCGACAAGCGCGATTTCGTCAAAGCCATGAGCACGGTGGCCACGGTGGGTCTGCTCGGCTCGGTGCTCGGTCCGCTGCTCGGCGGCGCCCTGGCGCAGTACACCTCGTGGCGCTTGATCTTCCTGATCAACGTGCCGGTGGGCGTGGTCGGCATGTGGATGAATCGCCGCGACATGCCGGACTACCGCCTCGACGACGTGCATCCGTTCGATCTGGCGGGATTCCTGCTGTTTGCGGCGGCCTCGGCGATGCTGCTGACCGCCTCCGAAGTCGCCAGCGGCGGTGGTGGCCAGTGGCTGCGCATCTCGATCTACGGCGTGCTGGCCATCGTGTTCGGCGCCACTTACGTGTGGCACAGCCGGCGCACCGATCATCCCGTGGCCGATCTCAGCCTGCTGCGCGTGCGCAGCGTCTGGGTCTCGCTGGCCGGCAACCTGTTCACGCGCCTGGGCGTGTCGGGCATGTTCCTGCTGCTGGTGTTGTTCCTGCAGGTCGGTTGCGGCTGGTCGCCGCTGATGGCCGGCCTGATGATGGTGCCGCAGGCGCTGGGCTCGATCACCGCCAAGTGGGGCATCAATCGCATGCTGCAACGGTTCGGTTATCGCAAGCTGCTGTTCACCAACACCTTGATCGTCGCGGTGATGCTGGCCGCCTTCGCGCTGCTCGGCAAGGAATCGCCGATGTGGGTGATCGCGCTGATGGTATTCGTCTACGGCGGCTTCATGGGCATGCAGTACACCGCCATGAACACGCTGATCTACAACGACCTGGACGTGAAGTTCGCCTCGCAGGCATCGTCGATGGCGTCGACCGCGCAGTACCTGTCGATGAGCTTCGGCATCGCGCTCGCGTCGCTGCTGATGGAGGCGTTGCTGCAAGGCCACGCGCATGAGGACTATGTCCCGGCGTTCCGCTGGACGGTGCTGTTGCTGGCCATCGTGACGGCCACGGCCAGCTGGGTGTTCAGCCGCCTGCGCAGCGAGGGTCCGCCGCGCTCGCCCCACCCGAGCGACTGAGCGCACGCCCCAGCGCAAGCATGTAGCATGCGTGGCATCCGATTGCCGCCGCGCCCCTCTGCATGCATCACGCCAGCGACATCCTGCTCACGCTGTTCATCGTCTTCGTCGCCGCCCAGATCGGCGGCGAAATCGCGCAACGCCTGAAGCTTCCCGCGGTGGTCGGCGAGATCGCGGCAGGTTGCGCGGTCGGCCCGTCCCTGCTGGGCTGGATAACCCCCGATCAGGTCGCGCCGGGCACGTCGCTGGATGTGCTGGCGGAGATCGGCGTGGTGCTGCTGTTGTTTTCGGTGGGCCTGGAAACGCGGCTGGAGGACTTGAAGAAAGTCGGCAAGATCGCCTTCATCGTGGGCGTGCTGGGCGTGTTGCTGCCGTTTGGCATGGGCGGCGTGTGGGCGCATGCCAGCGGCTTCGACTGGAGCCGCTCGATGTTCGTGGCGGCGGCTTTCGTGGCGACCTCCGCGGGTATCACCGCCCGCGTGCTGCAGGAACTGGGCGCGCTCCAGCGCGTCGAGAGCAAGGTGATCCTCGGCGCGGCCGTGATCGACGACATCCTGGCCATGCTGCTGCTCGGCGTGGTGGTGTCGATGCAAGGCGGTGACGGCATCGATGTCATGCACTTGCTGGTCGTGCTGGCCGGCGCCGTGGGTTTCATCGCGATCATCGGTATCGGCGGCGCCCGCGTGATGCGCTGGAATTCCAGCTGGCTGGACAAGCCGCGCAGCCCGCACTCGGCCCTGGCCATCGTGCTGGCGCTTTGCCTGGGCCTGGCCTACGTGTCGACCTTGTTCGGGCTGGCCGCGATCATCGGCGCCTTCCTCGCCGGCATGATCGCCTCGGAAACACGCCAGCAGCACACGCTGGAAAAACAGACGCAACCCTTGCTGGCCCTGCTCACGCCGTTCTTCTTCGTGGTCACCGGTAGCAAGATCGACCTGCACCAGCTGGCCAATGGCGAAGCGGCGGTGATGCTGCTGGTGGTGACCTTGATCGCGATCGCCTCGAAGCTGATCGGCGGCTTCCTCGGTTCGCTGTCGCTGGGTGCGCGCAGTGCCACGGTGGTGGGCTTTGGCATGGTGCCGCGTGGCGAAGTGGGCGTGGTGATCGCCAGCCTCGGTTTGACGGCCGGCGTCTTCACCGACCGTATCTACGCGATCATCGTGGCGATGTCGCTGCTGACCGCCATGGTGACGCCGCCCGTGCTGGCGTGGATGCTGCGCAGGACAGAGGCTCCTGTGGGAGCGCACCCTGTGCGCGACGATCCCACGGAGCCGTGACCTGCAAGGCCCATGTCGCGCACAGGGTGCGCTCCCACAGTGAGACGCTTGCCTCAGCGGGAACGCATGGCGCGATATGCCGCGAGAGCACCATCGCGACTTTCGCCCAGCTCTACCATCGGCGCCGGATAGCCGCTGCGCTTCAGCAACGCAGCATCGCGCCATGGCTCATGCAACAGCTCCACCGAAGCCCCGGCCAATTCCGGCAACCAGCGGCGCAGGTAGATGCCGTCCGGATCGAATTTCCTCGCCTGCGTCACCGGATTGAACACGCGGAAATACGGCGCGGCGTCGGCACCGCTACCGGCCACCCACTGCCAGCCCAGTGTGTTGTTGGCCAGATCGGCATCCACCAGCGTGTCCCAGAACCATTGCGCGCCGTGCTGCCAGTGCTGCCTGAGGTTCTTGCACAGGAAACTGGCGACGATCATGCGCACGCGGTTGTGCATCCAGCCCGTATGCCAGAGCTCGCGCATACCCGCGTCCACCAATGGAATGCCGGTGCGGCCTTGTTGCCAACGCTCGATCGCCTTGCTGCTTTTCCGGGCCCAGGGAAAGGTGTCGAACTGCTCGTTGAAGTTCTGCGTGGGCGTCCTGGGAAAGTGATACAGCAGGTGGTTGGCAAATTCGCGCCAGCCCAGTTCACGCAGAAACGGTTCGATATCGGGTCGCCGGCGCGCATCGGTATCGGCGGCGCGGTCGGACAGCTGGCGCTGGATCTGCCGGGGCGATAGCTCGCCGAAATGCAGGTGCGGCGAAAGCCGCGAGGTGCCATGACGCGCAGGCAGGTCCCGAGCCCGCGCGTAATCGCTCACGGCATCGTCCATGAAGATGTCGAGCCATTCCTGCGCGCCCTGCTCGCCCGGCTGCCATGCCTCGTGCAGGCCGCCATCCCAATGGATGCGCGGCAACAAGGCGAGCGCATCGAGCGGCATGCCGCCTTCGACCTCGGTACCGCGCAGGGAAACAGGCACCAGCAACGGCTGCGGCGTGGCGAGCTGCGGCCGCAGCGTGCGCCAGAACGGTGTAAACACACGGTACGGCCCCTGCTGCCGTGTTTCGATCTGCCAAGGCTCGCACCACAGCGATGCGTTGAAGCTGTGTACTTCGACGCCCTGTTCGCGCAAGGCCGCCTTGATGGCGCTGTCGCGCGCGATGGCGGCGGGTTCGTACTGGCGGCTCCAGTACACCGCCGTGGCGCCGGTACGTTCGATCAGCTCGCGCAGTACCTGGAGACTGTCCCCCTGTGCGAGGTGCAGCGCATTGTCATGCTCGCGCAACTGGGCGTCGAGTCGTGACAGCGAATGATGCAGCCACCACCGGCTGGCGGCACCCGCAGACCACTGGCCGTCTTCGTGCGGCGCATGGATATACAGCGGAATGAGCTGTTCGTGCGCCTTCGCGGCAGCACTGAGTGCGGGATGATCGGCAAGGCGAAGGTCGCGGCGAAACCAGACGATGGCGGTGTTCATGGCGGCAGCTTAGTGACCGCCCGCGCCGTTGTATGCCTCGTCTTTGGACCGTACCGGATGCCGCCGCGGCGACGGCATCCGGTGTCGTGCGGTTACAGCTCGACGACGTCGAAACGACGATCCGGGTTCACGTCTTCCTCGTAGTTCACGTCGGTGCGGCCAAAGCCGAACAGACGCAGGAAGTCGCTCTTGTAGCCGGCGTAGTCGGTGAGCTCGTTGAGGTTCTCGGTGGTGATGGTCGGCCACAGCGCCTTGCACAGCTGCTGCACGTCTTCGCGCAATTCCCAGTCGTCCAGGCGCAGGCGGCCATCGCTGTCCAGTTCCGGCGCCTGGTGATCCGTGCGGTACATGCGTTCGCGGAACAGGCGGTTGATCTGTTCGATGGTGCCTTCGTGGATGCCCTTTTCCTTCATCACGCGGAAGGAAATGGCGATGTACAGCGGCAGCACCGGAATCGCCGCGCTTGCCTGCGTCACCACCGACTTCATCACGCCCACATAGGCGTCCAGATGTTCGGCCTTGTGCTCGGCGACCAGCTGCTTGGCGGTGTTGTCCAGGTGCTGCTTGGCCTGGCCCAGCGTGCCGTGCCAGTACATCGGCCAGGTGATCTCGGTGCCGATGTAGCTATAGGCCACCGTCTTGGCATGGTCGGCGAGCACGCCGGCCTTGCTCAGCGCATCGATCCACAGCTTCCAGTCCTCGCCACCCATCACGGTGACGGTGTCCTTGATTTCCTGCTCGGTGGCCGGCTCCACCGACGCCTGCACCACGGTGTCGCGGTTGGTGTCGATCGAGTTGGCGGTGAAGGTCTCGCCGATGGTCTTGAGCGAAGAGCGCACCAGTTCGCCGGTATCCGGCAGCTTGCGCACCGGCGAGGCGAGCGAATACACCACCAGGTCGATCTTGCCGCCCATCTCGTTCTTGATGATCTCGATGGCGCGCTCGCGCGTCTCGTTGGCGAACGCATCGCCGTTGATCGAACGGCTGAACAGACCCGCTTCCTTGGCGAACTTGTCGAACGCGGCCGAGTTGTACCAACCGGCGGTGCCCGTCTTGCTTTCGCTGCTGGGCTTCTCGAAGAACACGCCCAGGGTGGCCGCGCCGTAGCCGAAGGCAGCGGTGATGCGCGAGGCCAGGCCGTAACCGGTGGAGGCGCCGATCACCAGCACGCGCTTCGGGCCTTCGCCCAGGTTGCCCTGCGCCTTGGTGATGTTGATCTGTTCGAGCACGTTGCGCTCGCATCCGACCGGATGGGCCGTCACGCAGATAAAACCACGCACCTTGGGGTTGATGATCACTCGAGGACTCCTGGGAGGCGTTGCAAACCGCCATATTAACCCGCACGCCCCGCCATGCGCTGCCGTAGGGAGTTGCGGCACGGCGACAGTAGTTTTTCGGAGGCGGAGCGATGGATGGGGGCATCACAATCCTTGCACCATGCCTGGGCAGCCTTGGCAGGCCTGCCCGCACACCCAGGGAGTACGGGAACCTCGCACCCTCATGGCCGACCCGGAGCGCCCACCGCTGGCACGCCATATGCGCACATGGCTCGCCGCAAGCCTGAGCTGCAGTGCGGCCTGCGGCTGCGTCCATCAGCCGTCCAGACCCGCCGCGCCCACTGCCCCGGCGACAGTACGGCAGACATCGGTGCCCGCCAGTTCCACCGGAAGCGACAGCAGCGCCGCACTCGATGCAATGCGCCGGATCTCGCTGATGCGGCCCTTCGAAGGGGGCATCGACACGCCGGTGATGCACAACCAGATCAACGGCTACGTGATGATCGACGCCGCCAACAATGCCGGCGCCGCCTTGAACGACACCGTCTTCGCCGTGCGACGGGCCGATATCAGCGTCCAGCACATGCTGCGCTTCGACTGGCTGTTCTACGCCGATGCGCAGCTGGTCGATGGCCGGTTCGAGTTGAAGGATGTGTATCTGCGCAAGCAAACCCGTTATTTCGGCGTGGTGACAATCGGCAACCAGCAGGAACCGTTCGGGCTCGAACAGTTCGGCAGCTTCCGCAACACCACCTTCCTCGAACGCGCCACGACCAATGCGCTAGCGCCGAGCCGAAGCATCGGCATCACCTCCAGCGATTTCCACGGGCCGTGGATCTGGAGCTATGGCTTCTACACCGCGGGCAGCAAGGACGAAGGCCGCACGCAGCGCGGCGTGGCGCTCACCGGCCGGCTGGCCTATCTGCTGAAAACCGACAGCGGCCCCTATCACCTCGCCATCGACTACTCCACGCGACGCGCCGGGCCGGACAACGACCAGCACTTCCAGTCCGCGTCGGAAGTGGCGCTGTCCTCCGGCGACTATTTCCTCGATACCGGCAGCATCACCGGCTCGAACAAGGTGCAGCGCTATGGGCTGGAGGTCGCTCATGTCGCCGGGCCCTTCTCGTGGCAAGGCGAATACATGGAAGCCCATCTGCAACGCAACGACGGCCTGCCTGCGCTGCGGTTTCGTGGCTGGTATGGCTATGCGAGCTGGATGATCACCGGCGAAAGCCGCGACTATCGCGAGAGCAACGCGACCTTTGGACCGGTGGTTCCGCATGCCTCGTGGAACGGCCGCAGCGGCGGCGCGCTGGAAGTAGGCGTACGACTGAGCATGACCGACCTCAACGACCGCGACGTGGTGGGCGGCAAGGAAACCAACGTGACGCTCGGCGTGAACTGGTATCTGGACAAGTCGGTGCGACTGTCCGCCAACCTGGTGCACGCGATCGACCTGAACAAGCCGGGCAGCCCGGATAGCGGCGATCATCCGACGGCCATCGTGGGGCGCCTGCAGTATCAGTTTTAGATCTTTCCGAGCGCACGATTCCCTTCACCGTCATTCCGGCGCAGGCCGGAAGCGCTTTTCAGCCAAATGGTGGGTCATCCAGTTTCGGCGACAACCGTCACGCTGCGCCATTGAAAAGCGGTGAGACCCGCGGCGGCGACCGACTCTCAACGCCACTGGATTCCGGCCCGCGCCGGAATGACGGTGAGGCGAGGATGCCGCCGGGCATGATGCTGAGCGGGTTCCGAGCATGGGGACCAAGCCATCGCGGTTGACAGCACAACTCTCAAATGAGAATAATTCTCAATATTCAAACTGCGCGAAGACGGAAGCAAGGCGCCGACGTGATCACCTTTTGTGCCCTTTTAGCGACCCTGGCGGGTGCCGTGCTGGTTTACCTGGCCAGCGGCCAGCAACGGCTGCGTGCGTCCTCGTTGCCGGTTTCGGCCAGGCTCGCGGGGTGGTTGCTGGTGGCGCTGGGTACGCTGGGCTGGTGTTACGACGCCGGTACCGGCGCCGGCATCACGGCGGCACTGACGGCGCTGATGCTGACCTGGGTGCTGCTGCCCTATCTCGCCTGGTGGCGTATCGGCACGCCTGAAGCCGACGCACCATGATCGCCCGCTGCCTGGCCGGCACCCTGCTCGGCTTCCCGCTCGCTGCCTTGTTGCTTGCCCTGGTGCTGCACCTGCTGCCGGGACATGGCGAAGCGGTCCTCATTCCGGCGCTGATTCTCTTTTTCCCGTTGTGGACCGCCTTCATGGCGGGCGCCTACATGTTTCGCAACGGCGCGCGTGCCTGGCTGGTGATGGGCGGCGCCAACGTCGTCGTATTCGCCGCGCTGTGGCTGATGCGCCTGCCCGGCTGATACAGGACGTTTCGATGAAAGCCGCCACCCTCCGCACGTTCCAGACAGTGCATACCTGGACCGGCCTGCTCGCCGGCTTCGCTTTGTTCGTGGCGTTTTATGCGGGCGCGCTGACCGTCTTCCACGACGACATCGCCGCCTGGCAAAACCCGCCGTGGTTGGCCACCGCCGACGCCAACGTCTCCAACGACCGCTTGATCGAACGCCTGCTGAGCCATCAGCCCGACGCGCGCGCGGACTTCGGCATCGTATTGCCGCACGACAGCTCGCACGCGGCTTATGCATATTGGGAAGCGAAGAACGGCAGCCGCTTCGCCACCGCCAGCCAGGTGGATGCGCCGCGCACGGACGCTGCGGAAAACGAACTGGCCGACTTCGTCTACGCGCTGCACGACTCGCTGGGGCTGCCGGTGATCGGCATCTACCTGATGGGCATCGTCAGCGTGATCTATGGCCTGGCCTTGCTCTCGGGCCTGCTCATCCACCTGCCGCAGCTGGTGCGGGATCTGTTCGCCATGCGCGTGGGACACAACCTCAAGCGGCTTTGGCAGGACGCGCACAACGCCATCGGCGTGATCAGCCTGCCGTTCCATGTGATCTTCGCGGTGACCGGCGCGCTGTTCTGCCTGTTCGCCATCACGCTGGCGGCGCTCAACACGGTGGCGTTCGACGGCAAGCTCTCGGAGGCCTTCAGCAGGGCCACCAACACCACGCCCACCGTGACGGTGAGCGGCATCCCGGCGAGCATGCTGTCGACCGAGGTGTTGATGCAGCGCGGGCAAGCCGAAGCCCTCAAGAGCGGTGTATCCAGCTTCGAGCCCGTCTACCTGCACTTCGTGCATTACGGCGATCGCAACGCGGTCGCCGAAGTGATGGGACTTGCCCAGCACACCCTCGGCTCGTACGGCACGGTGGCGATGTCCGCGCACGACGGCAGCGTACTGGCCACCTTCGTGGGCAACCGCTACAGCGTGAACGGCATCAGCTATGCCGCGCTGTTCGGCCTGCATTTCGGCAGTTTTGGCGGACGCACGGTGCAGTGGCTGTATTTCGTGCTCGGCCTGGCCGGAGCGTTCCTGTTCTATTCGGGCAACCTGCTGTGGATCGAATCGCGCCGCAAGCGCCGCCATCTCGAGCAGCCGCGCAAGACGCTGGTGATGGCGCGCGCCACCGTCGGCGTTTGCCTCGGCAGTTGCCTGGCGATCAGCGGCGCCTTCGTGGCGACCTGGATCGCCGAGCGACTGGGTGTGGAAGCGGGGCTGCCGCAGCGCGTGGCCTGCTACGGACTTTTTCTCGCCGCCTGCGCGTATGCCTGCCTGCGCCCCATCGCCAAGGCCACCATCGAACTGTTGTGGGCAACCGCTGCGCTGACCCTGCTCATGGCGTTGGTCGATCTGGCGGTCAACGCAGCGGCGATGGCACACGAGTGGTCGCCGCTGGCGTGGCGGGTGATCGGCGTGGACCTTACCGGCATTGCGCTGGGCATCGTGTTCGCGCTGTTCGCACGCGCCGCCACGCGACGCGCGTACACGGGCGACGCCAACAGCGTGTGGGCGATCCGGCCGACGCGCGGCGATGTGGCAATCCGAACCGAGCGCTCTCAGTAAGCCATGCGCACGGCGTTGATGCGCGCCGATACCGGCGCGTCACTCAGCAGCGCTATCTCGTCCCACACCGTGTCCGCTTCGCCGTCCGCCAGCAGCTCATAGGCGGTGCGGCCGTCGAATGCGTTCTGGTGGCGGCACATCCAGCGCACGGCGCGCTGGCGATCCCCGAGGCTCTGCACCAGCATCGAGGCGAGCGTGTCGTGGCGCTGCTCGAGCACGATGAAGGCACGCTCCATCACGTCATCGCGCAATGCGTTGATCTGGGCTAGTTCGGTGGCGACGTCCTGAAACCTGATGGTCATTTTGCGCATGCGTTCGCTCCCTTCCCCCACGCCGTCCGGTGATGTCGCCCGGAACGCCCTGCCCGTTGCGCGGGTGGACGTCTGGACGCCTATCGCTCCGCCCTGAGCCGTCGTGCTCGTTGCGCGGCGACATCCATCGAATGCCCACCATGCGGCCCGATCATGCGCAAGCAAATGCTGAATTCGCGTGAATTTGCAGCGTCCCGCGTCTAGGACTTTTGGGTGGTAACCGAATGGCCAGGTGGGTCTTCGGCGGCCTGGCCGTGAAGCAAGGACGCCAGCAGTTGCATGGAGGTGTGAATGTCGTGCACCGGCGTGTCGCCGTAGCCGAACTGCAGGCCCTGGCGCGGGTGGCGTCCGGCGTAAAACCGGCGGATACCGTACAGCGCCAGCGACGCGGCGCGCGCCTTGGCGATCAGGGCGTCCTCATGCACGCCTTTGCGCAGCATCGCCGTCATGTGGATACCGGCGGCCGGCACGATGGGTTCCAGCCATGGCGAAAGCGGCCCGCGCAGGTGCTGCAGCAAGGCGAGGCGGCGTTCCGCGTAGTGTTTCTGCATCCGGCGAAGGTGCCGCCCGAACTCGCCGTCGAGCATGTAACGGCCCAGGGCCGCCTGCGTCAGACTGCAGCCGTGCCAGTCGGTGATCTGTTTCGCCTTGAGGAATTCATCCGCCAGCGATGGCGGCGGCACCACGTAACCGATGCGCAGTTCGGGAAAGAGGGTTTTGGAAAACGTGCCTATATAGGCCACGACACCGTTGCGGTCGAGGCTCTTGAGCGATTCCAGCGGCCGGCCTTCGAAGCGGAATTCGCCGTCGTAATCGTCTTCCACAATCAGTGCGCCACGGCGCGATGCCCATTCGAGCAAGGCCATGCGCCGCTCCAGGCTCATCGGCATGCCCAGCGGAAACTGGTGCGAGGGCGTGACGTAGACGAGCCGCGCCTCATCGGGAAGTTCATCCACGCACAGGCCCTCCTCGTCCACGCGCACCGGCTTCACGCGTGCGCCCATGGCCAGCATGCTGCTGCGCGCAGGCGGGTAACCGGGTTCTTCCATCACCACCACGTCGCCCCGATCGACCATCACGCGAACGGCCAGGTCGATCGCCTGCTGTGCCCCCTGGGTGACCATCACCTCCTGCCAATCGCAGGCCACGGCGCGGTTGAAACCCAGATAGCGTGCAATCGCCAGGCGAAGTTCCTGCTCGCCGGCCGGATCGCGATAGATGCCACGGCCGCGCGCCTGCGCACGCAGGGCGTGGGCGATGCATTTGCGCCAGACATCGGCATGGAACAGCGATTTGTCGGTGACGCCGCCCAGGTAGTCGTAGCGAAGCCGCTCGCTCACCCTGGGCATCGCCAGCGTCGGCGGCACGCGTCGCCAGACCTTGGCCGGCTTGGGCGACACGCCGCTGCGGGCTCTCGTCTTCGATGGCATGGGAGTGAACCCGGTCGCCACGAAGCTGCCGTCGCCCTGGCGGCCGATCAGGAAACCCTCCGCGCCCAATCGCTCGAACACCTCGAGCGTGGTCTTGCGCGAAACACCCAGTTGGACGGCCAGATCGCGCGAGGAAGGCAGTCGCGAACCGGGCGCCAGCCGGCCTTCCACGATCGCAGCACGCAGCTGCTGGTATAGCTGTCCGGCCAGGTCGCGCCGACCGGAGATGGTGAGCTGAATGTCCATCAATGGCTACCTCAGTTCTCTTGAAAATGGATATTCAAGAAGGCCATTGAAGAGTCTAGCCTGTTTCCACCTTCACCGAATCCCTCATCGAGGAACCCGCCATGAGCCAGCGTATCGACTTCTACAAAGCCAGCCCCGACGCCATCAAGGCGATGATGGGCCTGGAACAGCGCATCACCAAGAGCGGCCTGGACAAGTCCCTGGTCGACCTGGTCCGCCTGCGCGCTTCGCAGATCAACGGCTGCGCCTATTGCATGGACATGCACACCGCCGATGCGCGCAAGGCCGGCGAGAACGACCGCCGCCTCGCCACCATCAGCGCGTGGCGCGAAACCACGTTCTTCACCGACCGCGAGCGCGCAGCGCTGGAATGGACCGAAGCACTCACCCTGATCGCCGACAACCACGTTCCCGACAGCGTGTGGGAGTCGGTGAGGCCGCATTTCTCGGACGAAGAACTGGCCGACCTCACCCTGCTGGTGATCGCCATCAACGGCTGGAACCGCTTCGCGATTTCATTCCGCAAGCTGCCGTCATGAAGACCTCATTTTCGGGTTTTGCTTCCGTGCTGTTTTCGCTGGTCATCGCGTTCGGTGCCGCGAGTGCGGCACATGCTCACCAGGGCGGCGAAGAAAGCGTGCAGCCGCTGATGAAACAGCCGCTGCCCGATGTGCCGGGCAAGAACGCCTTGATGGCTACGGTGACGCTGGCACCTGGCCAGAGCGCGGCGCCTCATCTGCACCCCGGCTCGATCTTCGCCTACGTGCTCGAAGGCGAAGTGATTTCGCAGCTCGAAGGACAGGATGCGAAAACCTATACGGCCGGCCAGAGCTGGTACGAGCCGCCGCGCACGCATCATCTGGTCACCCGCAACGCCAGCACCACCCAGCCGGCCAAGCTGCTGGTATGGGCCATCGTCGCGCCGCAGGATCCCATCAAGCTGCCCCTGCCGCAGACCTCGTCGCTCAACCCGGTATTGCCCGCGCTCGTCGCGCAGTAAGCGACGGCATCACGGCTGGCGAAGTATCTCCAGGATCTTCGCCAGCACTTCCTCGTTGAGATAGAGCTTGTGATCGCTGTCGACCACGGTGGTCGAGGTGGCGCCGGGAATCAGCGCGCTCTTGAGCGGCACGTAGCCATCGCTGGGCGGATCGGAGCCCGCCAGATCGCCCGCGAAGGTGTAGTAGCGGACGCCCGGCACCGGCATCAAGGCCTGCGCCGCATGGCTCACCGGCTGCGTGGCGCGCAGCGTGCTGATGCTGGTGAGACCCTTGTGCAGATAGTCCGCGGCCAGCAATGGATTTTCGTGTTCGCGATTGTCCTGGGCCACCCGATGCAACGCGTCGAGTTCCGGCGCGTGGGCGTGTACGAAACGCAGGGCGAGCCTGCCCAGGAAACTGTCCGCCGTGGGGCTGCCCAGGTGTGGCGAGGCCAGGAAGATCGCGCGCGTCACGCCGGGATAGGCGCGGAAACGGAACAGCGACTCGACCTGCGCGATGTCGGCAGCTGAACCCTGCAGCTCACTGGCCGGCACATCGAACACGGCATTCCAGATGACGTTGCCGCTGTCGGACACCAGCAGCCGCGAGATCACGCCGCCCATGCTGTGGCCGATCAGCACCATGTCGCGACGCGCGGGCGCCGTACCGTCGGAATCAAGCAGGCGCCACGCACGATCCATCATGCGCTGCACATTGAGACGATTGAGCAGCACGGGTGTATTGGTGGGATAGATGATGTGCCATACCTGATAGCGCGCTCGCAGCTCGGGCGAACCGTCGATCAGATTGGTCAGCCTGGCCCACACCATCGGGCTGCGCCCCAGCCCATGCACCATGATCACCGGCGTCTTGGCCGGGTCATAATCCTCCAGCAGATACAGGCCGGCGCGCAATGCGAACTGGCGTCCGCCGATGAGATTCCACACCGCCAGTCGATTGATGCGCGTGCGATCGAACAGCGCGGCATAGGCCGCCGAAAAATCCGTCGCCAACGGCACCTCGCGTTGGCCGATGGTGATCTGCGTCCGTTGGCGCGTGCCCGCCACCACCAGCTCGGCGGTGCCGTCTTTCCCCGGCTCGATCCATGCGGTGAGCGCGCGCGTGATGCCATCCGGCGGATCGAGCGCGCAGATCGGCCGGTCATGGCATTGCGCCTGCCAGCCCACCATCGGCACGCCGAAGCCAGGCGAGGTGTAGCGCTCGCCCATCACCGCGGGAATGGTGACTTCGTCGGCACGGACCAGCGCGATGGGACCGTCGTAAAGACTGTTGGGCAAGTCGCGAAACACTACCCGCAGCGGCTCGCCTGCCACGCTGAGCGTGCGCGGCCGCCACAGTGCAGGCTCCTGGTCCAGCAGATAGCCCAGCAGCTCGTGCGTGCAGCTATCGGCGATGGCTTGCGCCGTTGTCTGCTGCGCCGCCTGGTCCGACTCCAATGCGCGATAGGCCGCGACCGCGCAACGCATCCAGCTGCGCGCGGCGATGTCCTTGCGCGGCGTTTCGGCGGCCTCGCGCCACAGATGTCTGGCACGGACGAGTGCATCGCCCTCGCCCCCTGTTTTTACCGTACCCCTGCAGGCTGCCAACAGCACGAGGCCAGCCAACACGGCCAGGCGGCACGAGCGTGTTTTGCCAGGGACACATGAGCGGCGCATGCGGGCACTCGTCGCCAGACGGGTTGCAGACCAGGCAGGCCGGTTCGCACAGGCCCACAGCCAAGGGAACGCCGCGCCACGCTACGCCATTCATCCGATGGGCGCACTACTTCTTTGGCATGCCCGTTGTGCTCAGGCCCTTCCCGCCGCGTCGAGAATGTCCTGACATTCGAGAATCGCCCTGGGCGCGCCATGCCTCGCCACCGACAACATCGCCTGCCCGATGATCACGGTGCTGAGGATGTGCCTGGGAAACAGGGCGCGCAGCAGGGGTACCAACGGCCGCGAAAGCACATACACCACGCGCGACAGGGTGGTCTTGGACCGCTCGCCGTGCACCGGCTCGATAAAGCCGGGGCGGAACAGGAACACCTGGCGGAACGGCAGCTTTCGCAGCGCATTCTCGGTACGCCCCTTCACCCTCGCCCACATGCTGCGCCCCTGTTCGCTGCTGTCGGTGCCCGCTCCGGATACATAGACGAACACCATGGCAGGATTGAGCCGCACCAGCGTATTCGCTGCCGCCAGGGTCAGGTCGTAGGTGAGCCGGGTATAGCCGGCCTCGTCCATGCCTGCCGCACTGACGCCCAGGCAAAAGAAGCAGGCGTCGTAGCCCTGCAGCTCATGCTCGATCGAACGGTAGTCGAAGAAATCCCCATGCACGATTTCACGCAGCTTGGGGTGGACGACGCCGCCCCCCGTCCGTCCCACCACCAGCACCTCATCCACATCCGGCGCGGCCAGGCATTCGCGCAATACGCCCTGCCCGACCATGCCGGTGGCACCCCATAGAACGATCTTCATCGCGACACCTCCATGCGCTCTCACGCCGCCGGAAACGGCGGCATGTCGCCCGCCTCGTAATCGGTGGACACCGTCACGTCGCGCCAGCGTTCGGCGGCCTTGCTGCGCTCGCCATCGATCATGCCGAAGTAATGCAGCGCGTCGCTGCCAAGCAATAGATGGCGCGGCGGCTGCTCGTGATAACCCATCTTCAACACCACCTGGGCCACGCGTGCCGCATCGCCCGCCTGTTTGCCCAGCGCATCCTTGAGCCGTTCGCGGAACACGCCGACGGAGGCCTGATAGTCAGGCAGCAGATCCCCCAGCGTGCTGTTGGCCTCGGCGGCCCAATCCGTGCGCATGCCGCCGGGCTCCAGCGAGCAAAGCCTGATACCCAGATGTTCGACCTCCGCCGCCACCACCTCGGTGAAGCCGCCCACCGCCCATTTCGCTGCCTGGTAAGCGGACAGGCCTGGCGTACCGATGCGCCCGCCGACCGAGGAAATCTGCAGGATGTGCCCCGAACGCTGCGCGCGCATCACCGGCAAGGCGGCGCGGGTCAGGTTCACCACGCCGTAGAAATTGGTTTCGATCTGGGCGCGGAAATCGTCCTCCTCGGTCTGCTCGAATGGCCGGGCGTGACCATAACCGGCGTTGTTGACCAGGACGTCCAGACGTCCAAACGCCTTGACGGCTTCGTCCACGGCCACGCGGGCGGCCACGGGATCCGCCACATCCAGGGCCACCGCGCGAACCTGCTCGCCGTAACGCTCGACCAGATCGGCCAGCTGCCCGGGGCGACGTGCCGTAGCCACCAGCCGGTCGCCATGGGCAAGCACTGCTTCGGCGATATCGCGGCCGAGGCCGCGCGAACTACCCGTTACCAACCATACCTTCGACATGATGTTCTTCCTCGTCATTGAGTGATTACACACTCATTTAATGATCACAAAAAATCAGGCTTTGCCGATCGCATTCCAGAACGCCTCGAAGCCTGCCGATCGATAGTGTTCTGCCCGTGCCGGTTCGCGCACGACGAAATCCATGGTGGTTTCCGCCAGGGCCGTCAGCAAGGCACCCACGAAGGCGGGATCCAGATCCTTCAACGCCCCCTTTGCCGTGGCCTCCTGCAACATGCCCTGCACATCGCCAAAGGGCGCCGAGCCGATCGCCTTGGTTTCCGGCGTGATTCGCTCGGAGACGCTGAGCTGCGCCATCACCTTGCGTCCGTGCGGATGGGCTACGCCCCAGCCGATATAGGTGCGCCACACATGGCTCGCACGCTCGCGGCTGCTGGCGCGGCGCGGATAACCCGTGAGCATGGCGTCGCGCATGTCCACCTTCAGCTCCAGGTACAGCTGGTTGAGCAGCGTGTCCTTGCTGTCGAAATAGGTGAACAGCGTGCCTTCCGCCACGCCCGCCTCACGGGCGATCTTCGCGGTGGGCGCACTGATCCCCTGCTCCGCGAACACTTTCGTGGCGGCATCGAGGATGGCGTTGCGCTTGTCTTCGCTGCGAGGACGGGCCATGGAGGGTCAATAACTGAGTGACCACTCAATCATAGGTCCGCCCGGCCCGGACTTCAAGGGCAATGCCGGAGAAACCTCAGAGCAGGCCTTCGATCGGCAACAGCCCGCTGGCGTTGACCTTGAAGCGCCGCCACCAACTGGTCTCCGGCGCGTGGTCGTAGCGAACCTCCGGCTGGCCCGGCGTCTTGCCCAGCCAGTACACGCTGCCCTTGTCGTCCAGCAGCACCTGGTAGCTGTGCACCGGCTTGGTCGCGTCGGCGAAGATCGCCAGCAGCGCCTTGGCCAGAGCCGGCGAGTCCACGATCACGCCATCTTCGGTATTGATGTGCACCGAGCGCGGATCGAGATTCATCGAGCCGACAAAGGCATGTTGCTCGTCGACCACCATCGCCTTCGCGTGCAGGCTGTTGCTGCCGGAGGACGAGCCGAAGAAACTGCTGCCGCCGCGACCGCGCCGGGCGTCCGGCTTCAATTCGTACAGGTGCACGCCGGCCTTCAACAAGGCCACGTGATAGGACGCATAGGCCACATAGACATTGCCGGCGTCCGTGGAGGCCAGCGAGTTGGTGAGGATCGCCACCTCGACACCGCGGTCGCACATGCCCTTGAAGTAGGCCACGCCCCTGTCGCCCGGCACGAAGTACGGCGAGATCAAGGTGAGCCGTTGCTGCGCGCCATCCATCCATGCGCGGATCTGCGGCGCCATGTGCAGGTCTTTGGCATCAGCCGCGGGATTGCCCTTCTCCGGATCATCCGCCAGATACGTGGCGGTGCCCCAGGCCCAGGCGGTGGCCGGCGCCTCGTTCGCCAGGTCGCCGACGCGGGCGACCAGACTCTGCGCATAGCCGCTCTCGCTGAACTGGCGCGCGCTCGCCGCCATGGTCTTGCGCAGCTGCGCCAACTTCTCGGCACTGGGCGTCTTGCGATGGAAGGCCCCAATCGGAAACGACTGCTCGCTGTTCCAGTACCGATCGAACATCTGCCCGACTTCAGCCACCACGGGACCCACGGTCAGCACATCCAGGTCGCGGAAGTTGACGCTGTCGTCCGCATCGAAATATTCGTCGCCGATATTGCGGCCGCCGACGATGGCCATGGCGCCGTCGGCGATCATCGCCTTGTTGTGCATGCGCCGGTTGAGCCGGGAGAAATCGCCGGCAAACTGCATGCCCATGCTCAAGGTCGACTTGCTGCGATCCAGAAAGGGATTGAAGAGCCGGATCTGGATGTTCGGATGGCCATCCAGGATGCGCAGCACATCGTCGTTGCCGGCCACATGCAGGTCGTCGAGCAGCAGGCGCACGCGCACGCCGCGATCGGCCGCCGCCAACAGGCGCTGCGCAAGCAGGCCGCCGGTCGCATCGGAATGGAACATGTAGTACTGCAGGTCGAGCGAATGCACGGCGCGATTGGCCAGCGCAATGCGCGCCAGCAAGGCGTCGTTGGAGTCGCTGATCAGCCGCAGGCCGCTGTCGCTGCCATGTTGCGCAGCGATGCGCTTGGCGTACGCCTCCAGCGGCGCATCCGGCTGGACCGGCAGCACCGTGCTGGGAATGCGTGGGTAATCGGGACGAAGATCCGAATGGGTGCAGGCAGCCAGCGCCAACAGCCCTAGACAGGCGAGGCGACGCAACAAGGTGCAGGCCATGTTCCCTCCTTGGAAGCGACTGTGGCTGAGGTAGCAGTCGGGCGCAAGGTCTTGGATGAAGACTGCCCTTTTGTGGGAGCGCACCCTGTGCGCGACTAGGCGTCGCTACGTAGCCACGCCCAGTCGCGCACAGGGTGCGCTCCCACAGCGGAGAGGTTGCTGCTAGCCGGCCGTTACAGGGATCAACGCCCGAAGGTGATTTCCCGACCTTCGTGATCGCGATCCCAACCGCGCAGCTCGTCGCGGATATGCGCCACGCGCTGGCGGCCGAGGGCATTGCGCTCCTCGTCCAGCACCTGGCCATCGAGCAGTTCGGCCAGGCGTTGCGCGGTGGGCAGCATGGCGTCCCACGCGTCGAGCGCGGGGATCGGTGCCGGCAGCGTCATGAAGAAACTCAGGCCCGGCGTACGCATGGCGTCCACGCGGCTGAGGTCGAAATTGCCGGGCTTGACCATGTTGGCGACGCTGAAGATCGGACCCAGCTCGCGCTTGCCGTCCAGCAGCCGGTGGTAAATGCCCATGTCGCCGAATTCCAGGCCGGTCTTTTCGGCGGCCACGATGAGGTCGGCGCCGTTGAAGACATTGCCCTCGCGCGCCACCACGAACAGCGTGACGATGCGTTCCACCGGCAGGCGTTCCGGGCGACGGCCAACGTCCGAGCGCGGCGGCACGCGCGGCGTCTCCGGCATCGGCGCAGGGGCCGGGGCGGCTACCGGGGCCGGCTCGGGCTCATGCACGCGCGGCGCGGCGACCTGATCGGCCCCCGTGGCCTGCGCCAGGCTTTGTTCGAACTGCTCCGGCGGTGCGCGCAGCGCATCGACAATGGATGCAGCCATGCCCAGCGGCCGGCCCACCGGTGCCGGATCGACGCGGCCCTTGCCGCCGCGATCCTTGCCGTCCGCAAGCGTGGCGCCCAGACGTTCCAGTTCCTCGCGGAAACCGACGTCGAGCTCGCCCTGTTGCGGCGACTGGCGAGCATCGAGCTCGTCCATGTGGAAATCTTCGCGCGCACTGAACGAGGGTTCGTCGGACGTCTCGCCTTCGGTACCGAAGGTCGGCTCGCGACGCTCGCCCGAGGCCATCACCACCACACGCCGCTTGCCCTGCTCCTTCTTCGGCTGGCCGAACAGCCACATCGCCGCCAGCACGACCAGGCCAAGGATGAGCATCGGGATGCCGACGGCGGCATTCCAGGCGAAAGCGAGTACGGGTTGCGCGGTCATATCAAATCCTCAAGCTGCGCCCGCAAGTTTAGCTGCTTCGGCGAGATCCACCTGCACCAGGCGCGACACGCCCGGTTCGCGCATGGTCACGCCACACAGTTGGGAAGCCGCTTCCATAGTGGCCTTGTTGTGGCTTACGAAGATGAACTGCACCTTTTCGCTCATCTCGCGCACCATGTTGGAGAAGCGCCCCACGTTGGCCTCGTCCAGCGGCGCGTCCACCTCGTCCAGCAGGCAGAACGGCGCGGGGTTGAGGCCGAAGATGGCGAACACCAGCGACACCGCGGTCAACGCCTTCTCGCCGCCGGAAAGCAGCGTGATGTTGGAAACGCGCTTGCCCGGCGGGCGCGCCATGATCGCCACGCCGGTATCGAGCAGGTCGTCGCCGGTGAGTTCGAGGTAGGCGTGGCCACCGCCGAACAGGCGCGGGAACAGCTCCTGCACGCCGGCGTTGACGCGATCGAAGGTTTCCTTGAAGCGCTGGCGCGTTTCGCGATCGATCTTCTTGATCGCCGCCTCCAGCGTTTCCATCGCGCTGACCAGGTCGGTCAGCTGGTTGTCGAGGTACGTCTTGCGCTCGCTCTGCTCGGCGTGTTCCTGGATCGCGGCCAGGTTCACCGGTTCCAGGCGAACGATCTTCTGGCCGATCTCGACCAGCTGCGTGCGCCACTGGCTGGCGTCGGCGTTCTCGGCGAGTTCGGCCAGCAGCGGCTCCAGTTCCAGGCCCGACGCGGTGATGGCTTCGGCCAGCTGCTCGGCGCGCAACTGCAGTGCCTGAGCGGCGAGGCGCTTCTGCGAGAGGTTTTCGCGCAGGCCTTGCAGCAACTGCTCGATGCGCTGGCGCTCCTGCTCCAGGCGACGGAATTCGCCGTCGCAGTCTTCCAGCGCACGCCGCGCTTCCACCAATTGCTTGTCCACCAGCAGGCGCTGGTCGAGATAGGTCTGGCGTTCGGCTTCCAGTTCCGCGATGGGATCGGACCCGGCGGCCAGCTGTTCGGCAATTTCGCTGCGACGCGCTTCGATCTGGCGCAACTGCGTGTCCATGCGCGCCAGCGACTGTTCCAGCGACGTGAGCGAGGAGCGCTTGGACTCCATCGACAGCGCCAGCGCGTGCGCCTGGTCGGCCGCTTCGCGTGCATTCATGCGTGCTTCTTCGCGCGCTTCGAGCAGCGCGCGGCGCTCGTTCTCGAGTTCGCGACGCTGGTCTTCCATGTCACCCATGTGGCCGACGGATTCGTCCAGGCGCGCCCGCGCCTCGCGCGTCTGCGTCTGCAATTCGTCGAGCTGGGCAATCAGGTCGCTGACTTCGCCGGCGACTTTTTCCGCGCGGGCACGCGCCGTTTCCATCTTGCCGCGATGGCTCTGCACCTGGCCGGCCAGTTCCGACTGACGGCGGTGCGCGTTGTAGAGTTCCCGCTGTGCATCGTCGCGCGCACGCTCGGCTTCGAACTTGCTCGTGCGCAAATCGTCCAGCGTGCCAGTGGCTTCTTCGATGCGGTCTTCCAGCGCCTGGATCTGCTCGGCCAGCGTACGCATCTCGCGCTCGCGCGCCAGCACGCCCACCTGGTTGCCCTGTGCACGACGCACGCGCGCCCAGCCCGGGCCCAGCCACTCGCCGCTGCGCGTCATCACCGACTGGTACGGCGCCAGCGCCGAGAGACCGGCAACGATCTGATGCGCGTGTTCAATCGAGTCGGCGGTGAGCACATGATTGAGGATCGACAGCGCCGCTGCCGGACCGCGCACATGCGCCGCCAGCGTGCCGGCGGTATTCACACCGCCGTCGGCGCCGTTGACCAAGGCCACGTCCGCATTCTCCAGCGCGCCGAATTCGGTGGCGAGGGTGTGCGATTCGTCCACCAGCACCGCATCGAGGAAACCGGCGAGCGCCGTTTCGACGGCCGTTTCCCAACCCGCTTCCACCTGCAGCGATTCGCCCAGGCGGCGCGATTTGTCCAACCCCAGACGCGCCAGCCAGCCGCTCGCTGCACTTTCCTCCTGGCCGAGCGCCGCGTGCTGCAGGGCTTCCAGCGAGGCGTGACGGCCACGTGCGGTCTGCAACTGCTGGCGCGCCTCGTTGAGCGACGACTGCACCTGGCGCTCTTCGTCCAACACTTTTTCGTGGCTGAGCTTGTGCTGATCGAGCAGGCTGCCCAGCGATTCGACGCGTTCGCGCTGCGTGTCGTGCTCGACCAGCAACTGCTCGGACGCGGCATCGAGTGCGGCGATATCGGTGGCCTTCTGCTCGGCCTCCAGCGCTTCGCGACGGCGTCCAAGATCGACGCCCTGGCGATCCAGGTAATTGAGCTTGGTGCGCTCCACTTCGGCAGCGCGGCTGGACTCGCCGGCCGTGCGCGTGTGCGAATCCCAGCGCTGCTGCCAGTCGGCCAGCTTGGTTTCGGTGTCTCGTAGCGATTCGGTGGTGTCGTCCTGCATCTGCTGCAGGGCCTCGAGCTTGGGCTCGCCTTCGGCCAGCGCCGTGCGCAGCGTTTCCACCTGCGTGCGGTCGTTGGCGATGTGCTCGGCCAGTTCAGCGTGTTCGCGCTCGGTCTCGCCCTGCGCACGCTGCAGGCGATCGGCGGTTTCGCGGTTGAAACGCACCTGCTGCTCGACGCGCGCGATCTCGGCGCCGACCTTGTAGACCTCGGCCTGCACCTTGTTCAGATGATCGGTGGCATCGGTGTGACGCTCGCGCACCGTTTCCATCTGCGCCTCGTGATGGCGCTGGCTGGCAACGTGCTTCTCGATCTCGATCTCGGCCGCGGACAGGCCCGAGCCTTCCTGGTCGTGCTGGCCCTTGAGGCCGCGGTATTCGAGCGCGCGCAACTCGGCTTCCTTGCGCGTCTGCTCGTCCTTCAAAGCCTTCCAGCGCTCGGCGGCGCGGGCCTGCCGGTTCAAATGTTCGAGCTGCTTGTCCACTTCGTCGCGCACGTCGCGCACGCGGTCGAGGTTTTCGCGGGTGGCCTTGATGCGGCTCTCGGTTTCCTTGCGGCGCTCCTTGTACTTGGAGATGCCGGCGGCTTCTTCCAGATGCGTGCGCAGTTCGTCGGGCGCGGCCTCGACGATCTGGCTGATCATGCCCTGCTCGATGATCGAGTAGCTGCGCGGACCCAGGCCGGTGCCGAGGAACAGATCGGTGATGTCGCGGCGGCGGCAGCGCGCGCCGTTGAGGAAGTACGCCGACTGACCGTCGCGGGTGACCTGGCGCTTCACCGAAATCTCGGCGTACTGCCCGTATTCGCCCTGGATGGTGCCGTCGGCGTTGTCGAAGATCAGCTCGACCGTGGCCTGGCCCACCGGCTTGCGCGCGTTGGAACCGGAAAAGATCACGTCGGTGAGCGAGTCGCCGCGCAAACGGCTGGCCGCGCTTTCGCCCATCACCCAGCGGATGGCGTCGATGATGTTGGACTTGCCGCAACCATTGGGACCGACCACGCCGGTCATATTGGTCGGCAGATGCAGGGTCGTCGGGTCCACGAAGGACTTGAAGCCGGCGAGTTTGATCGTAGTCAGGCGCATGCGGGCATCGGCGGCAAAAGTGGATAAGCCCGGGGGCGCCCGGGCGATGGGTCACTGTGCCAAACGCCGGCCCCAGCCGCAATGCGTTTAGACACTATGTTTCACTTTAACAGCAGCTTGTAAGCCAATGTTATAAAAGAATTTAGATGACGAAGGAATTTGGCGGGAAGCAAGGCGTCGGGGCGTATGGGCCTGGAACGCCGCGAACTGGCTAAAAAGTAAGCACTTCCCGCCGAAACCGAGCCGCCGCGGGGCTTATTCCCCCGGCGCCTTCGCATCGATGGATAGCGCGTGGATACCGTTGTCCATCAGACCCTGCAGGGCCGCATAGACCAGGCGATGGCGCTTGATCGACAGCTGTCCGGCAAAGGCCGCGCTGACGACGCGCACATGGAAATGGCCCTTCCCTTCGTTGGCGTGGCCGGCGTGCTTGTAGCCCTCGTCCAGCACCTCGAGCGTCGAAGGATCGAGCGCCTGCTGCAGCCGCTCGCGGATCTGCTCGGCCATGGGCGCGCTCATGCCCGCGGCAGCGCCTTGATGAACGGCTTCACGCTGACGCTGGCGTAGACGCCGGCATCCACGTACGGATCGACCTTGGCCCAGGCTTCCGCCTCGGCCTGCGACGGGAACTCCGCCAGGATCAGGCTGCCGGTGAAGCCGGCCGGGCCGGGGTCATTCGATTCGATGGCGGGAAACGGGCCGGCGATCAACAGGCGGCCTTCGTCCAGCAGCTTCTGCAGGCGCTCGATATGCGCGGGGCGCGCAGCCTTACGCTTTTCCAGCGAATCGGGGACATCGGTTCCGACGATGGCAAACCACATGGGGAAACACCTAGGGGTTAAAAGCGAAAGTTTAGCCGACTGCGCCACTCCTCCGCTGGATGGCCTTGCTTTTGGGTTGGTGGCGCCCATCTGGCGTGGAAAGCGGCGGCACCATCACGGCGCCCGCCACCTCAGGGACACCAAGACGGGAGAGGAAGATGGAGTTGTGGAATGGATTTGTCACCCTGATCAACCAGGTGCTGGGTGGCCTGGCTCACGAACTGGGCAATAGCTACGGGCTCGCCATCATCGTCATGGCACTGGTGGTTCGACTGGGGCTGCTGCCGTTGACGTTGCGCACCGCCGAGCAGGGCTGGCACCAGCGACGCAAGATGGAGGCCATCAAGCCAAAGCTGGAAGATCTCGCGAAACGCCATGCCGATGACCCGACGGCGCACGCGGCCGCGATGCGCACGCTTTACCGCGAACACGGCATCGGCGCCGGCATGGGCAGCGGGCTGCTGACCGCATTGGTGCAGGCGCCACTCGGACTGGGCGTCTACAGCGCTATCCGCCAGGGTTTGGCCGGCGCCGGATCGTTCCTGTGGATTCCACGGCTGGCACGGCCGGACATCCTGCTGGCGCTGCTGGTCGGGGCGCTTAGCTATGCGGCGATCACGCTCAACCCGGCGATGTCGACCCAGCTCAAAACCGTACTCCAGCTGTTGCCGGTGCTCGTGTCCTTCATCGTGGTGTGGCACGCCGCCGCCGGCCTTGGCCTGTACTGGGCGGCCTCCAGCGCGGTCAATGTACTGCAGTCGGCGTTGCTGCGCCGTCGTCTGCGCGCCTATCGCTGACCCATAAAAAAAGCCCCGGTCTCGCCGGGGCTTTTTCATGCGCGGGTACTCAGGCTTCCGGGCGCATATACGGGAACAGCAATACATCGCGGATCGATGCCGAACCGGTCAGCAGCATCACCAGACGGTCGATGCCGATACCCAGGCCGCCGGTCGGCGGCAGGCCCACTTCCAGCGCGCGGATGTAGTCGGCATCGAAGTGCATCGCTTCGTCGTCGCCGCCAACCTTGGCTTCCACCTGCTTCTGGAAACGGGCGGCCTGGTCTTCCGGGTCGTTCAACTCGGAGAAGCCGTTGGCCAGCTCCTTGGCGTTGATGAACAGCTCGAAGCGGTCGGTGATGCCGGGATTGGTGTCGCTCTCGCGCGCAAGCGGGGACACTTCGACCGGATGATCGGTGATGAAGGTCGGCTGGATCAGCGTGTGCTCCACCGTCTTCTCGAAGATTTCCAGCAGCAGGCGTCCCCAGCCGAAACCGTCCTTCACCTGGCAACCCAGACGCTTGGCGTGCGCGGCCATCGCCTCGCGATTGCGCAGGTCGTCGCGCTTGATCTCCGGGTTCAACTCCAGCACGGCGTCTTCCATGCTCCAGCGGCGGAACGCCGGACCCACGTCGATCTCGTTGCCTTCCCACACCAGCTTGGTGGTGCCAATCACGTTCTTGGCGGTCTCGCGGATCACTTCCTCGGTGATGTCCATGATCTCGGTGTACGTGGCGTACGCCTGGTACAGCTCGAGCATGGTGAACTCGGGGTTGTGTCGGGTCGACACGCCCTCGTTGCGGAAGTTGCGGTTGATCTCGTACACGCGGTCGAAACCGCCGACCACCAGGCGCTTGAGGTACAGCTCGGGCGCCACGCGCAGGAACAGGTCCATATCGAGCGCGTTGTGATGCGTCACGAACGGACGCGCCGTGGCGCCGCCCGGGATCACGTGCATCATCGGCGTCTCCACTTCCATGAAGCGGCGCGGCTCGGCTTCCAGCCACTTGCGCATGAAGCCGATGATCTTGGAGCGCTGCGCAAACGTGCGGCGCGCTTCCTCGGTGACGATCAGGTCGACGTAGCGCTGGCGATAGCGCTGCTCCACGTCGGCCATGCCGTGATGCTTGTCCGGCAGCGGACGCAGGCTCTTGGTCAGCAGGCGCAGCACATCCACCTTCACCGACAGCTCGCCCGTGCGCGTGCGCATCAGCATGCCTTCGGCGCCGACGATGTCGCCCATGTCCCAGCTCTTGAACGCCTTGTACGTATCCTCGCCCACCGTGCCCTGGTGGATGAACAGCTGGATGCGTCCGTTGACATCCTGCATCTGCACGAAGGCGACCTTGCCCTGGTCGCGCTTGAGCATGACGCGGCCGGCGACTTTCACGCGGCGAGCGAGGCCTTCGATGGCTTCCGCGGTCCACTTCTGTGCATCGGCAAACTCGGCCTGCAGATCGCCCGTGAACGCGTCGATCTTGAAATCGTTCGGAAACGCCACGCCCTGCCCACGCAACGCCTTGAGTTTCTCGCGGCGCTCGGCGATCAGCTTGTTCTCGTCGATGGGCTGGATATCGGTCGGTTCAGTCATGAGGTTCCCGTCGCTGCCAGCGCCTGCCTCATGTGGCGGACGCATTTTTTTGTTTGTCTTCAGATCGTCAGGGCGAAGGGTTTTCCCCGCGCCACCAATGATCAATCGTCCTTACCGAACGCGTGCTTGACGGCGTGCCTGGTGGCATTCCATCCATCACGCGCGCCGTGCCCGACGGTCAGGGCGGCATCCCTCGTGCCGTGACCCACCGCCACTCCCACATCCTTCGCACCGTGCCCTACGGACACGGCCGCGTCCTTCGTGGCATGGCCCACGTCGCGGCCCGCGTCGCCGACCTTCTTGCCGGCCGCGCGCGCATCCTCCTTGACGCCCTGGCTGGCAGAGTTGTCCTGCGCAATGACCGTACCCTGCCATGCCATCAAGGCGACACATGCCATCAGCGTCCGAAAAATCTTCCTGCGATTCATGCGGGCATTACCTCCGGCGTGGCCAGGTTCCATAGGTGTCGATCAGGCATCCACGCGCTTGGCACCAGCATCCAGGCCGGACTTCAAGCTCGCTTCAACGAATTCGTCGAGATCGCCGTCCAACACCTTCTGCGTATCCGAACGCTCGATGCCGGTACGCAGATCCTTAATACGGCTCTGGTCCAGCACGTAGTTGCGGATCTGGCTGCCCCAGCCGATGTCGGACTTGCTCGCTTCCAGCGCATCCTTCTCGGCATTGCGCTTCTGCAACTCCAGCTCGTACAGCTTCGCAGCCAACATCTTCATGGCGCGATCGCGGTTGGCGTGCTGGCTGCGTTCGGTCTGGCAGGCCACCACCGTATTGGTCGGGATATGCGTGATACGCACGGCCGATTCGGTCTTGTTGACGTGCTGACCACCGGCGCCGGACGAGCGGTACACGTCGGTGCGCAGATCGGCCGGGTTGATGTCGATATCGATGTCGTCGTCGACTTCCGGCGACACGAACACCGAGGTGAAGCTGGTGTGGCGGCGGTTGTCCGAATCGAACGGGCTCTTGCGCACCAGGCGGTGCACGCCGATCTCGGTCTTCAGCCAACCATAGGCGTAGTCGCCTTCCACGCGGAACGTGGCGGACTTGATGCCCGCGACTTCGCCGCCCGACACTTCCATCAGCTCGACCTTCCAGCCGCGCGATTCGGCCCAGCGCAAGTACATGCGCAGCAGGATTTCGGCCCAGTCCTGCGCCTCGGTGCCGCCGGCGCCGGCCTGGATGTCCACGAACGCGTTGTTGGCGTCCATCTTGCCGGAGAACATGCGCTGGAATTCGAGCTTGGCGACCTTGGCTTCGAGGCCGGCCAGATCGGCGATCACCGAGTTGGCGGTGTCTTCGTCGCTGTCGGCGGCGGCCATCTCCAGCAACTCGCCAGCATCGGTGAGGCCGGAGGTCAGGGTGTCGATACCGCTGACGATGGTGTCCAGGCGGGCGCGTTCGCGGCCCAGTTCCTGCGCGCGCGGCGGATCGTCCCACACGGTGGGGCTTTCCAGTTCGCGGCTTACTTCTTCGAGACGCTCACGCTTGGTGGCGTAGTCAAAGATACCCCCTAAGCGACTCGACGCGGCCCTTGAGGTCCGCGATCTGCGCATGGATCGGATTGGTCTCGATCATGTGATTTGAAGTTCCGGATATTCAGCCTTCTAGGATAACAGAGGTGCCTCAGCGGCCGGAATGCGCCCGGTGTAAACGGCCACCGTGAACATGCGTTCATGTGCGACGGGCCGACCGTTTCCCGGAACGGGCGACAGGAACCGCGTCATCACAAGGATTGGCAGATGGGGAATACGCGTAACGATTGGCGGGCTGCGGCCTTGGCCGGCCTGCTGACCCTGGCGAGTGCGGGCGTGGCCGCCGGGGGAATCAGCGTTTCCCATCCCGTGCTTCCTGGCGCCGAAAGCATCGATCAGGAAAACACCGATCTCCAGGCTATCTGGAAGGCGATGCGCTCCGCCGACGCGGATGCACTGGTCAAGCTGTACCAGGACAACCACGACCCGGTCGTCCATGTCTGGTCGGCGATGGCGCTGGAGCGCGTGCATTTCAACCTGGACGCCGCCACCGCCGACGCCAGCGCCTGCGAAAGCGCGCTGCTCGACGTGCGCCCGCAGATTGCCCTGTCGTGCGGCCAGTTTCTCATCGGCAACCTGCAACTGGCGGGACGCTGGGCCGATTCCCGCCAGGCGGAAAGCGAGCTCATCACCCGTTTTCGCGGTCACGGCATCGACCCCGAGCTCGACAAGATGCAGGCCTGGCTAGACAGCCATGCCGACGAGCCGATGCTTTCCTACGACATCCCCGCCGGCGACGTGATCCTGCCGCTGAAGCAAAGAGAGCGACAGATACGACCGGACGACCAGACCACTCCCCGTTTCACCGTTTCTGCCAACGGCCACGAGCTGGATGCCATCCTCGACACCGGCGCCAGCGACATGATCCTGGGCCAGGACGACGCCGACCGCCTGGGCGTGAAGCCGCTCGATCGCAAAGGCCACGTCAACGGCTGGCTCGCCAAGGATGTCCCCACCCAGGCCGGGGTTCTCGAAACGCTGGAGATGGGCGGCATCACCCTGCACAACGTGCCGGTGACCGTGGTGCCGCGGCATATCGTGTTGATCGGCGGCAACCTGGTGGCGCCGCTGGGCACGCTGGAGATCACCCGCAGCGATATCCACGTCTTCGGCAAGGATTCTCCCGTGCCCGCCTGCGCCACGGCCATGCGCGTCAGCAGCGCGGCCTGGGGCAGCAACATTCGGCTGTATCCGCAGCTGTTGGTCAACGACACGCCTCAATCGGTGATGCTCGATACGGGCGCGAGCCACTACCTGGTCGGCACGCGCGCCGCGCTGGACGAGGTCACCGCACTCCATCGCACGAAAACCATGATGGGCGACATCGGCGGCAAGCACGCGTTCGTCAATGCCGACACTGCCAAGGTCAAGCTCACCATCGCAGGCCAGCCGTTCGACATGACGTTCGATGTCTACACTGAAGCAGACAACGTCAAGCATCCCATCACGCTGGGCGCCGGCGCCCTCCGCGACATGGATTTCCTGCTGGATTTCCGCCGCCAGCATCAGTGCTTCCTGCTGCACGCCAACCTGCGTTGATCGCGCGACGGCCGTGCAAACGCGCGGCCGTCATCATAGACATCACGCCAGCGCCTGCTGATGCACCCCGCGCACCGCGCGGCCCGAAGGATCGGCCGCCGCCGCGAACGAGGGATCCCAGGCCAACGCGGCAGGCGAAGAACACGCGATCGACTTCCCGCCTGGCACCGTTTCCGCGCAGGCCTGACCGGGGTAGAAGCGCTCGAAGATGCGGCGATACAGATACGCCTCCTTGGTGGCCGGCGGGTTGTGCACAAAGCGCGTGGATGCAGCGGCGAATTCGCGATCACTCACCGCCTGCTCGGCATGCGCCTTGAGGCCGTCGATCCAGCCGTAACCCACGCCGTCGCTGAATTGCTCTTTCTGGCGCCACAGAATTTCGTCCGGCAGCGCACCCTGGAACGCCTCACGCAACACCGCCTTCTCGATGCGGCCCTGCCCCGCCATCTTGTGGCGCGCATCCATGCCCATGGCCACATCGAGGAATTCCAGATCGAGGAACGGCACGCGCGCTTCCACGCCCCAGGCCATCATCGACTTGTTCGCGCGCAGGCAGTCGTAGCTGTGCAGCGCATCGAGCTTGCGCACGGTTTCCTCGTGGAACGCCTCGGCCGATGGCGCCTTGTGGAAGTACAGATAGCCGCCGAAGATCTCGTCGGATCCTTCGCCCGACAGCACCATCTTCACGCCCATTGCCTTGATCCGGCGCGCAAGCAGATACATCGGCGTGGAAGCGCGGATGGTGGTGACATCGTAGGTCTCGATATGGCGGATCACTTCCGGCAGCGCGTCCAGGCCTTCCCAGAAGGTATACACAAAGCCATGGTGCACCGTGCCCAGCGCATCGGCGGCTACTTGGGCGGCAGCCAGATCCGGCGAACCTTCCAGGCCAATGGCGAAGGAATGCAAGCGCGGCCACCAGGCTTCGGCGCGATCGTCGTCTTCCACGCGATGCCGCGCAAAGCGCGCGGCGCATGCGGCCACCAGCGAAGAATCCAGGCCGCCGGACAACAGCACGCCGTACGGTACATCGGTCATCAGCTGGCGATGCACGGCTTGCTCGAACGCGTGACGCAGCTCGGGCAGCGGCACATCGTGTCCCTGTGTCTGCGCGTAGTCCCGCCAGGGCTTCTGATAGTAACGACGCAATTCGCCATCCGCGCTGTCGTAGACGTGCCCCGGAGGAAAGGGCGTCACGTCGTTGCACAGCCCGACCAGCGATTTCATTTCCGACGCCACACACAGGCGCCCTTCGCCATCGTGTCCCCAATAGAGCGGGCAGACACCGATGGGGTCGCGGGCAATGAGATAGCGCGAGGCGGCGCTGTCCCACAGGGCAAACGCGAAAATGCCGTTGAGTTGCGCTACCCAGGTCAACGGCGATTCGTTTTCCCGATACAGCGCGTTGATCACTTCGCAATCGGAGCCGGTGGTGAAGTCATAGGCGCTGGCCGCCCGAAGCTCACGGTGGTTGTAGATCTCGCCGTTCACCGCCAACGCCAGCACGTCGTCGCGCGAGCGCAGCGGTTGTGCGCCACTCGCCGGGTCGACGATGGCGAGGCGCTCGTGCACCAGGATTACCCCCGCGTCCACGAAGACGCCGCTCCAGTCCGGCCCCCGGTGGCGCTGGCGCTGGGAGAGTTCCAGCGCCTGCTGGCGTAACGCCGCCAGGTCATCGCCGGGCTGCAGATCGAACATGCCGAAGATCGAACACATGACTTGGATTCCTGGTTGTCTTTCGCGTGACGGAAAACAAAAAAGGCCCGCTGGGAGCGGGCCTTTTTGCGTGTGTAATGTGTTGCTGCTGCTTACACGCCGGCCCACCCGTTGCTGCGGGTATTGGTATTGGCATTGTTATTGTTCAGCGCGCGCAGCGGCTCGTGCGCCGACGCGGAGGCGGCGGTCATGGCAACGAGCTGGGCGTGAATGCTGAGCATGGGCCCGACTTCACCACATGTCGCTTCGGCTGACAAGCACGGCAAATGGTTTCATTTGTTCCCATCCTCGTCCACCGGGCGCGGCTCGCTGATCCATGCCATGGCTTCATCCAGCTGCGCGTTGTGAAACAGCTTGAACTCCGCCGGCACGGCAAAACCCATGGCCGCCGCCGTCACCCGCAACCACTGCACATCGGTGACCAGCGCCGCCCGATCCCAGCCGCTGAAATGACGAAAGCCCAGCTGCACGTCTTCCCATACGGCGCCGGGATCGAAGCCGGTGAACTCGGGACCGACGTGATAAAGCAGCCGCAGTTTCCGGTTGATCGCGAACGCCGCCTCGATGTCCGGCACGAGCACTTGCGAGTAATCGGTCGCGGTGACCTGCCCGCTCGCGCGAAACCCCAACGCGCCTGCGGGTAAACCTGGGATCTGTTCGATCATGATCGACATCCTGTGGCCTATGGACGTCTGTATCTCAAAAGCTTTGTTACGGAGGCGTCATCGAAGCAACAAGACTGCCGCGCGCCGTGGATAGGCAACGATGGCGACAGTCTTGTTTACGCGACGTCAGGGTCTAGTGCGCGGCCTTCGCGTGCGCCGCCAGCCAGGGCGCCAACGGAATCTGCCAGATGTTGTATTTGCCGTTGTCCCAGTCCGCACGCACCGTGCCGGGCGCGATATCCACCATGCGGTCGCTGGCGAAATAAAGCGTCTGATGGTCAGGACTCAGGCGTGCCTCGGCATCGGAACCCGCGCTGTTCACGCCGTTGCCGAGATGGATCGGCGTGCCCCATTCGCCGTTGTCGCGAAACACGATGAACAAATCGATCCCGCGCGCCGGCGAACGGCTTGAGCCGAACACCACGAAGGATTCATCGGGCGCCACTGCCGGATCGACATCGGTGACGTGGCCATCGCTGAAGGGCAAGGCCTGCGGCTCCTCGTAGCCATTGCGGTGCCAGGCCGCGCGAAACAGCCGGAAATGCTTGGGGTCAGCCGCCGGATGCATGAAATAGAGCGAGCCGTCGGCGGCCACGCTGGGCGCAAACGTCGAGTCGCTGCCATTCACCACGTCGGGCAAGCGCACGGGCGCGCTCCACTTGCCGTTGTCCCACGTCACCTTCCACAGATTGCCGCCGCGTTCGGGGAAACTGCGCCCCATGAGGAATCCATCCAGCGGCTTGCCGTGCGGCGTCTTCGGTCGATTGGAGATAAAGACGAGGAAACGCCCATCCGGCGACATGGCCGGTTCCATGTCGCTCCATTGCCCCGAGAACGGCGCAGTGACCGGCGTCGACCAACGCCCCTGCGCGAGATGACTGACCAGAATGGTCGAATTCGTACCTTCGCTGCGCGTGAAATACACGGTGCGTCCGTCCGGCGTGAACGCCGGCGCGCTGTCGTGCAGGGGCCCCGAGATCACGCCGGGGGCGAAGACGGTGGGCGTGACATCCTGTGCGACGACATTCGCACCTAGCAAAGCGAACACAGCAGCGAATGCGTAGCGGAACATTCCGATCCCCCGAGAGAAGTGCCGGATGCTAGCGCCCCTGCAAGCGCGGGCAAAGTGTGCTTAGTCTTCCGGTTCCGTTTTCCGGCTGACGCGGCGCTTGCGCGGCGGTGCCGCCTCGGCCGCAGCGATCAGGCTTTGCAGATACGCAATGCCTTCCTCTTCCGGGAAGAAAGCCACCACGTCGGCCACGCTCAAGCGGTGCCGCTCGCGCAAAGCCAGAAACTCGCGACGGGCGCGATCCATCGGCTTCTCATTGGCATCGTGGCGACGCGCCTGTTGTTCCTTGTCCAGAGCGGCCAGTTCTTCCTGGAACTGCCGAAAAGCGTCTTTTTGGATGGCCATCGCAAAAGTGAGTCGCGGCGATGCGGGGCCGGCATTGTCGCACGTCATTTCATGCGAGAGGGAACTTGCGTCGCCGCGCGATCGCCATCTACCGGCCGCCATGCGATAGCGCTGTCATGAGAGCGTCATGGCCCTCGATTCCTAGGAATTTCATAAGAATTACGTTCGCCAAAATCCGCGTTTGCTTTAACCGCGCATCAACGACCGGCTCGATAGGCTGAACTTCCCACGCGACAACCACCAGGAGTGCATATGGATCCGATGACCCTTGATGCGCCGATTGCCAGCGCGGAACATGACGCCCGCCGCGTATCGCCCGAGCCCGCCGAGGGCTATGTACTGGACCCCTGGTCGGGCCTTTACACGGAAACCGAGGCAACCTATCGAAGCCGGGTCCAATCCTCCCCGACGCTGATTGCCTGACACGAAAAACCCCGCCGCAGCGGGGTTCTTTCTATCCCTCGGGAAATTCCCGGTATTGCGGCAGGTCGTCGGTGATCTCGAACCACGGCGCCTTCGAGCCCACGAATATGTGCTTATTGGGCCGAATGGCCGGCGCATCCACCAGCGTCCCCATCGCCACGTGCACAAAGGCGCCCTCGCGCACCACCGAATAAAGCAGCGAGCCGCAGGCCGCGCAATGCGCATCGTGCCCCTCGGGCTCACCCACGATCAACAGGCCGCCTGCGCCCTGCACCACCGTCAGCTTCTCCCGCTCGATGCCCGCGAACGGCTTGAACGCCGAGCCCGTGGTCCGGCGACATTGCGAACAATGGCAGTTGGCGGCGTATACAAAGGCGTCCTGCACCTGGTAACGCACCGCGCCGCAATAACACTGGCCCATCAATCGCCGGTCGTCGTGCCCGCTTCCCATGGCGCCTTCTCCTCGCCGTTGCGCTGGGCCGATCTTAGCCGAGCCATACCGGGCCGTACTGACGCCCCGCGGTGCAATGGGTCAGTTACTGCCCCAGCGGGTCAGCATGTGCGCGAATCCCACGCAGCATGATCTCGGCCTGGATATGCCCTGCAATGGCCGCCTCGTCGGCGGCACGGCCGTCCAGCGTATCCAGCAGGGTGGCGAACCCATACAGCCAGGCCCGCCAATACACCGCCTCGCCGCGCTCGAAGACCTCGCAGAAGACCTCGACGGGCTCGCCCTCTGCATCAATCAATGTGAAATTCATTTCCATGGCAGCAACCACTTGTTGGAGCACAGCCGTACCCAACCGCGAGACAAGGCGGCACTTTGGAAATACGGAATTCCGTGCGGGGACTAAGTTGTTGTTTCTGACTTGGAGAGAATCAAGGAGCGTGCCAGCGGGCGCTGCCGGGCACTATGGCTTATGGCCAAGATGAAGAGGCCCGCTGCAAGGCGGGCCTATCGTTATTTCATTGGAACGCTTTTTTAAGCGCGCTGGACGCTCGATGCGAAGTCGGCAATATCCCGATTCAGCTGAAACTTATGAGTGAAATAGAGCCCATGCGGCGCATCCTTGTAGATTACCAGGCGAGCATTTTCGAATAGATCGCAAGCCGGCTTGGAGGTCACCTCCAGCGGAATCGAAGCATCGGCATCGCCATGGATAAACAGCATCGGCGTCGCGATGCCCACCAACTCCGGTCGGAAGTCCGTGGTCGCCTGGATATCGGCCAGCTCGATCGCAGCCTGATACGTCGCCTGATTCATCATGGCAAGCGTGGCATCGATGATTCCGCGCGAACCTTGATGCGCAAAATAAGCCTGCGACCTGCGTTCGGCCCAACCGGAGAAATCGTCTTTCAACTCCGTCTCGTTGGCGAGCAACCACTCACTGGGAATGCCGGAAGGATTGTCATCCGTCTTGATAAGGAACGGAATGGCCGCCGGAGCAAGCATGAGAACGCCAGAGATTCGCTTGTCGCCATGACGTGTCAGATAGCGCACGATCTCCGCGCTGGAGAACGAGTGGGCAACCACCACGACATCACGCAGATCCAGCGCCTCGATCAACGCCGCCAGATCATCTGCCAAGGTGTCGTAGTCATAACCACACCCCGGATCGCTCGACAGCCCGTGCCCGCGCCGATCATAGGCAACGCACCGAAATCCTTGCGCCGCCAGCGGATGCATCTGATAGCCCCACATCGCCGAGTTGAGCGTCCAGCCCGAGAGAAACAGGAGCGGCCTGCCCCTGCCCCAATCGCGGTAGAACAGCTCGGTGCCGTCGGCGGTGGTGATGTAGTTGGGGCGTGCGGCTGTGGTTTCGACGTGGCGAGGGGCGATGGCGTGTGCGTGGACCATGATCATTTTCCGGTGGCATTGAGTGCGGTCGTTGGGTGCGCTCAATGTCAGTGAAGAGTGGTGGGGGCTCAATTACGTGGGAGGTAATCAAAAACCGGATATGAAAAATTCCGGGGCATTTAGTCGCCTTAGCTCAGGAAGCCCTCAATGCAACGTGATACGCAACACAATGTTTGACGCATCCTCTCTCTCTCCTAAGAGCTACACCCTTCATCCAAATTGACGCCAGTGAGCGACGACGCGCACCGTTCCATCCGCGCAGCTTGCCTGTGCAGCTATGTGCACGTTTCACGCTGATCGAGGCGAAGGACTGGTCGCAAATAGTTGCGACAAAGAAGCAAAACACTTGCCTCGCTTCAGGGAATACATCTGATCAATCGCCTTCTTGCCAGCGACAGCAAGAGGCCAGAACGTTGCGTCGCATTCACATCTAAGGAGAGAAGTGCAATGGGCAAGAATCGTTACTTCAAGACATGGGGTCTGGCCTTCGTATTGGCCGGCAGCTTGTTAGCCACCGCTACCGCATCAGCCGCGTCCTTTGTCACCGCAACACAAGTCGTCACCATTCCGGCGGGAAGCTACCCGTCCACCATCACTGCGACATGCCCCGCCGGCTACACCGTTACAGGCGGCGGCTTTCAGGAGCTCAACCAGGTTGCAAACAATGGCGGCGGATTCGATCCAGCCACTCTTGCGACGAATCCGTCGGGATATGCATGGCTCTCCACGTTTTACTTCATGGTCTACTCAAGCGCGCCGACTGCCACGGGGGACGGCTGGACCGTCACGGGTCAAGTCATGCCTATAGCCCCCGCCACGGTGACCGTCTACGCGCGCTGCATGATGTAACAAGAATCCCGAAGTCGCTGCTCAGGGCGTTGGCGGTGAGAGAGTAGTCACCAAAAAACGGGGTTAGGTTCATTTCTATCGTTAGCCTTCAATCCGAGAAGTAAACCTGGCCCCGTTCCCAGCAGTAAACTCCCTATCGACATCCATCCGGCCGAAGGGAGCGCCGTACGCTTCGATTCGCATGAACAACAGCCGCGAAAAATCCAGCGACGACTGGATTCGACTTTCCCGTGATCCCGATACAGGGATCGAGACCGTGCATGCGCACTTTCGCGGTCACGCGTATGACCCGCACGACCACGACGAAGTGCTCGTGGGGGTGACGCAGCAGGGAGTTCAGCAATTTCGATGTCACCGGACCACCCACCGGAGCACCGAAGGGCGAGTCATGCTGATCGAGCCCGGCGCGGTTCACGATGGCTACGCTCCGCAAGAGTTCGGCTTTACCTACGCCATGCTTTATCTGCCGCAGCGTTGGCTAGCGTCCATGGCCGGTCGGCTTGATTCGGTGGACGCTTCGGGCATGGGCTCTGCTTTCCGAAAGACGGTGGCCACGGATGACAAGCTGCGGGACACGATCCAGAACGCTTTTCTCGCGCTTCATTTCAAAGAGGCCAAGCTGGCTCGCGATCAATGCCTGGACGAACTGGTTCGGCGGCTCTCCATGCACACAAGCCCGATCGTCACACCGGCATCGAATTCGCCCGAACAGGTTCTCCTCGCCCGCGATTTCCTCCACGACCAGATGGCCCGCGACATTGGACTGGACGAATTGGCCGTGCACTCCGGTATCGACCGCTTCCGCCTGACCCGTCAGTTCAAGCGCATGTTCGGCCTATCGCCGCATGCCTACCTGGTGCGATTGCGATTACGCGTGGCCCGCGCGTTGCTGGCCAACGGCGGGACACCCAGTCAGGTCGCGCTGGACGTGGGATTCGCCGACCAGAGCCATATGGGACGCTGGTTCCAGCGAGCGTATCGCTTGTCGCCCGCGGTCTATCAAAGCCAATGCACAAATGTTCTAGATCGCCCGCCAACGCCTTGAAGAACATGCCCGTCTCAATGCGTGGAAGGAGAATGGCATGTTCGATACGAAAGTCGCCCTCATCGTTCGCGATGACCTGGCGAGCTGGCAGCGACTCAACGTGGCTGCCTTTTTGGCGACAGGCATCGCCGCTGCGGCGCCCGACGCCTTGGGCCTGCCCTATCTCGATGCCGCCGGCACCGTCTACGGAAACATGCTCGGCCAACCCATTTTGATTTTCCAGGCAGACATGCAAGGCCTTCAGTCTGCTCACAGAACAGCGGTACAAGGACACCTGACAATCATTCCCTATGTCTTCTCGATGTTCTCCACCGGACACGACGAGGCGAACCGGCAGGCTTTTCTCGCCGAGGATCCTGGCAACTTGAACCTGGTGGGTCTGGCGCTGCGTGGCCCGAAAAAGGCGGTGGATAAAGCCATCAAAGGCCTGTCGCTTCATCCTTGAAGTCGTTGCGAACCACCGCAAGCGATCTCGCATTGCGGGCGCAAAGCATCAGGCGAGCGGCAGAAGGTCGACTTTGCAACTGATAAGTGGCTCCGCCCAAGCCATCTGACCTTGTGAGCGCAGCCATCGGCGTTGCGAGAAAACGAGGCTACCCAGAAAAACCTTCCTCTCCCTTTACCTCAGCGCGCTCCTGCATGCCCGAGCACATTCGAGCAACGGGCTGCCAAAAATTGGCGGACAACATGGGGAAGAACCCATATGCGTAATTTTTTGCGTAGCCGTTGCGATCGCCTCAATTTGGTTCCCCCCCTAAGGGAGAGAGCCCAGATCATGGCCGATGCTGCTTTAGAGCACACGGCACGCCAACCTGCGGCGCTCGCCCCCAATCAGGACTGGGGAGATGGTTGCTGCAAAGCCTCTGCGCCTTCCTATCCGGGCGAGCACCGGATTTAGACGTCTAAATAAACAACGAAAATTGTTACAAACCGGTGACCGCACGACAGCCAAAGTTTCGCGTCTAAATGCGTGTAGACGTCACATTTTCAGTTGGGCCGGGTTGTTCATCGTTCTGGCGATGGCTATCGTCTTCGCCGCGCAGGGTACTTGGCATCAACGGGATCTCTAGCTCACGCGCCTTGGCAGCGGATTGCTCCGTGCAAAGAACGATCGACACGCATTCAAGGTCTTTGCTCCATGGCCGATAGCAGGTAGCCGTCAATCTTTCCTTCGCACAGAAAATGGTGACTCTGCGTCAGCTTCGGTATTCCAAGTTGGTTGCATTTGCAACGAACAACTCGCACCACCTTTTTCTTGGCCAAATTCTTGAGTGCTAGGGGGCATATGAGAATTTATCGGAACACTCGTCGGCAGGCGGGCTTTACGTTGATCGAATTGATGATCGTCGTAGCCATCCTCGGGATCTTGGCAGCGATTGCGATACCGGCTTATCAGAATTACGTGATTCGTGCTCAGGTGATGGAAGGCTTTTCGTTGGCCGAAGGTCTGGAGCCCGCAATCACCGAGTACTACTACAGCACAGGCGAATTCCCCACTCAGGAAGGTCAGGCGGGCCTGATGAGCTCCAACGCTTATGCCGGCAAGTACGTTGGCCATGTAGATGCACTTTCGCGGCCCGGTAACATTCTGGTGCACTTCGACGACACCGATGGGCAACATGCCAACACCGCCATCGCCGGCTCTCAGCTGGGATTTGCCGCGGTAGTCACCAATGGCTCGATCCAATGGGTGTGTACTGACCGCAACATCAATGGCATCCCACTTCAATATCTGCCTCAGACCTGTCGCTGATGTAAAGCTGAGGTCGGAATGGACTTTGTGCCGCAAAATCAGACATGCGCTGCACTGCAGATTCCGTCAGAAGAAAAAAGTGCACTCTGACCACAGTTTCGCTGAGAGCGCGCGCTGCCTTCATATCATCTAAGGGAATGGTGCTGACATTCGGTCGGCCTTGCGCCGTCACGCACCGCCTCGCCCAGGTGGACACCCATCTCGCCGATCCCTGACAGACGATGCCAACCCTGCTTGCTACGGTCAGCCAGTCACTCGCGCTGTCGTATTGCACGGCCTCGCGAGTGACCATGACCACCAGGTCATGAGGCGCGGGCCGTGAGTGCGCGAACACCCACGACCCGCTAACCATCACCAACTGATTGAGAGTTGATATGGCTACCCGCGATCATACGGTACGCATTCGCTCGTCCGTTCCCCCTGACGACACCCTCGCTCCTCCATCTGGCGACCCGCCATCCACGGTGGCGGCATGGCCCGAAACCCTGCGCAACGGCACTCGCGGTGACATCGCCCTGGCGGTGCTCGCCCTCACGCGCCTGCGTCTCGACAGCGAGCAATGTCGCCACGCACAGGCGCGGGGATTCCCCGGCAGACCGCTGCCATGGCCGCTTCCCGTGGCTGTCACCGCCAGCCTGGGCACGGCCATCCACTGCCTGCAGCAGTACGCCCGCCTGCTCGGTGACGAGCCTCGAGTGAACACAACACGCCTCCGATGATCGCCGTTACGGCGCATCGGCCGGCATGGCGATGCGCCGCTCTCGGGCGATCACCGACGAAGCTGCCAAGCATTCACTGACACGGAGCGCTGTAAGCGCCTATCCGCTGTGCGGCCGTGTCCGACAGGGAGAAACCACCATGGAACTGATCCAGCTCACCCCGCATTCGGAAGTGGACCCCTCGCAACCGCTGCGAGCCCCCGGCGATATCCTGCTGCACGCCTACCTGATCCCCAGCGCACTCAACCCCGCCCAACTCGCCCGCCGCTCCGGCATCCCCTCCGATCACATCAAAGCCTTCATCGCTGACACCCACCCCATCACTCCCAGAAACGCCCTCCGCCTTTCCCTCATCTTCGACACCACCGCCTTTTATTGGCTGGCACTTCAGGCGCGCTATGATCTGGAGAAAGCGAAGCCTGTGGTCCGCGCTTATCGTCCGCTTGTTGATTAAGCGATGAGATAAACGGGACGGAGTGGATCACCCCTGATTTCTCGGACACCTAAAAGCGAGGACAATCCTCGCATGGAGGTGTCCGATAAATCAGGGGTGATCCAGGTTCACTTCCATCATTGGGCTTAATCTGAGAAGTAAAACTCCAGAAAACGGGCCGGAGGTAGTTAAGCAGTTTTCTAACCAGCTGAGCCCAAGGAACGAGGAGATGATTTGCCCTCTGCCCTGCGCTTTCGACTGCCCGGACTAGCCGTCGTTTTGATTACTGGCACCATTGCGGCATTAACTCCTTGAGGCGTTGACCACTAACTACGATGGCAGC
This sequence comes from Dyella kyungheensis, assembly GCF_049913195.1. GTDB lineage: Bacteria > Pseudomonadota > Gammaproteobacteria > Xanthomonadales > Rhodanobacteraceae > Dyella > Dyella kyungheensis. The sequence continues at coordinate 2,756,767 of NZ_CP183983.1, forward strand.
GTACTCACCTATGGAGCTTCTTCCCCAGGCCAGGCTTCGGGATGAAGACAAACGCTTTACCTTCACGGAACTGCTCCATCAAACCGGCATCAACCAAGCCAAGAAGATCCGCGCGCGCGGTCTGGTAGGACGTGTCGTGAGTTCTACGATGCACTTCGATCGTGAAAGGTTTCTCTGGATTCTTAAGCGCATTGAGCAAGAGTGCTCTTTGCCTGTGATTGAGTTGCCTTGCTAACTTACTACCTGGTTTTAGAAGGGCAGCAGCATCCGCTTGCTCGCGCTGCTTACGTAAGATGTACTGATGAACTCCATCAATCGCCTCCAACAACACATCAAGCTGATGGGAAATGAAATAAGTTGTGTCGCTAGCATCCGTCTCGGTATAGAGGTACGAACGAACATATTGAGCGGGCGCGCTCTTAAGAATCTTCGAAATTGACAAATATTCAGCCATCCAGAAGCCGGAACGAAGCATCGACCAGTAGAAGAGAGTACGCGCGGTGCGTCCGTTGCCATCAACAAATGGATGGTCGTAACCAATCTGAAAATGAATGATGATTGCGCGAACGACTGGGTGAATGAAATGTTCGGAGTCATCTGCTTGATTGGCGAAGTCACAGAGAGCCTGTAAACGCGCCGGCAATTCATAAGCAAGCGGTGGGACATGTAAAACATTTCCGACCTCGTCCTCAACGACGATATCCTCGCCTTCACGGCGCAGTCGTCCCGCGCAACCTTCATCCTCAAGAGTTCCGTGTGTGAGCATACGATGCATCTCAAAGATTGCTTCCGGAGTCAGCGGTTGCTGCCTCCACTCTTTGAGCTCTCTCATCGCCAAATAGTTGTTCCAGATCATGCGCTCGCCATAGTCACGAGGTTCGCGACCACTACGTAACATGTCCTTCGCGACCTGCGTTGTCGTGGAGGCGCCTTCTAGCTGCGAGGAGGTCATCGCTTCCTCCATGAGTGATCGCACTAGGTAGCGCTCACGCATGGCATCCGATTGCGCACTATCCTGCCCTCTTAGGGCGCCTGCGGCATCACGTGCCACTAAGAACAATCGCCGCTGGATGCTGTCCGTTAACACGGCCGAGAATCGCGTGCCGGATTTGTCGTTTAGGGGGAGCTCGCGGCGAAGTGAAACACGAGCCCACTTGATACCGAGCCACCATTGTTCATGCGTCAAACCTTCGGGTGGCGTCAGATACCTCAAATGATCCCAGTGCTCGTACCGACCCTTCACCTCCGGCCCGAGATGGCGCGATAGGATCATCACGAAGGAATTGCCATTCCGCTCGATCAAGGTTTCCCAGGCCGGGGGGGCAACTGGAAGCTTCATCAGACTCCCCTATTTTTTTTCTACTAATTGATATGCAATTTAGTAGAAAGCTGATAGCTAACGCCAGCCCCTTCGCAAATATTAAATTTAGGTGAAATCCCCGGGTCAGAGTGCGCCTTTTCCAGAACCAGCGCACGCGAGCGCATGTACTGGCGCAGGGTAAGTTGCGCCCCACCGCCCTCACGCAATCACTCGAACGCCGAACCGTTCTCTCTCGGTCTCGTTGACAGGCTCCCAGTGATCGCTAGCCAGTTCGAAAAACACATCGGGCACCTCCATCGCGTAGGTCGGCCCTTTCTCCCGATTGCGTTGCCGCACCCGTTCCCTTCGCACATCGCGTGGCGCATCGAGCAGATAGATCGTCAGTTCGTATCCAGCGCTTTCGACCAATGCGTAGAACCGCTCACGGCTGGCGCGCTCGACCAGCCCGAGTTCAAGGATAACGTCGTGGCCCGCGCCGAGAATGTCCAGGGACGTTGCCCATATCTGGCTTAGGCAACGCTCTTTCCTTTCTGCGTACCAGTGCATCAGACCTTCGACGGGATGATCCGGGCTATACAGCCGCACGAACCACGCATCGAGTATCAAGCTGGGCGCTGCATGCTCCTTGCTGAGCTTTGCAACAAAGGTGGATTTGCCCGCTCCAACAGGCCCTTCGACCAAGTGAACCTTTGCCATGACGAATGCACTCCTTGGATTCGATGCCTGAAACGCGCGCACAAAAAAACCGCCGATTGGCGGTTTCTCTGTTCTTTTCCGATACCGACGCATCTGCATCGCTATCTTCGATTGGTGCCCAAGGGGGGACTCGAACCCCCACGCCTTACGGCGCTACCACCTCAAGGTAGTGCGTCTACCAATTCCGCCACCTGGGCAGGTGTCTTGCTTAGTTTTTCTTTGCCGGGTCCGTCGCGGCCGGTACGTCGCCTGCCGACTTGGCCGGGGCCGTGGCGGCGGGAACGTCGCCCTGGGCCGGCTTGGTGGCCTGCGGGATTTCCGCGTTGGCCGGAGCGGCGGGCTGCGCATTCTGCGTTGCGGCCGGCTTGTTGGCAAGACCGGACATCACACCCAGATCGCTGCCGTTTTCGGACTGCGGCTTGCCGTTGTGGCCCAGGTACATACCCATGCCAAGGCTGAGTGCGAAGAACAGCGCAGCCAACACCGCCGTGGAACGGGTGAGGAAGCTGGCCGAACCCCGTGCACCGAACACGGTAGCCGAGGCGCCGCCACCGAAACCCGAGCCTGCGTCGGCGCCAGCGCCGCGCTGCATCAGGATCAGCACGATCATCGCCGCGGCGATCAGAATGTAGAAGACGCTGAAGATGACGAACATGGTTCTGTTTAAGAGTCCGTAGCGCTTAATGCGCCGCAGCGCAGATTCCCAGGAAATCGGCCGATGCCAGTGAGGCGCCTCCGATCAGTCCACCATCCACGTCTGCTTGCGCGAACAATTCCGCAGCATTCGCCGCTTTGACGCTGCCGCCATAAAGCAGCCGAGTCAGACGGGCAATCATAGCATCTTCTTTTTCCAGTTGGCTACGGATGAACGCATGCACGTGCTGGGCCTGCTCCGGCGTGGCGGAATGGCCCGTGCCAATGGCCCAGAGCGGTTCGTAGGCAATCACGGCGGTATCGAAACTGCCGATGCCATTGAGATCGAGCACGGCCTTGAGCTGGCGCGCCACGACCTCTTCGGTCTCGCCGGCCTGGCGCTGGGCCAGCGTTTCACCCAGGCAGAGAATGGGGGTGAGGCCGCCGGCGCGGGCGGCGGCGAATTTGCGGGCCACCTGGGCGCAGGTTTCGCCGTGGTACTGGCGGCGCTCGGAATGCCCCACGATGGTCCATTGCGCGCCGATGTCAGCGAGCATGGCGGCGGACACTTCACCGGTATACGCGCCCTGCCCCTCGTGCTCGCTCACGTCCTGGCCGCCAAAACCCAGGCCGGAACCGGCATGCTGGCTCGCCAGCTCGCCGAGGTACGGGAACGGCGGCATCACCACCACGTCGATGGCGGTCGGCAAGGCCGCAACGATGTCGCTGACCAGAGCTGTCGCCATGCTGCGGCTACCATGCATCTTCCAGTTGCCGGCGACGAGTTTCTTGCGCATGCGCGTGTTCCATCTGCGTATAAACAGCGAAGCTTACCGATCGACCATGCCACTGGCAACGCAGTGAAGACAAACCATTGCCGTTGTGGAAAAAATCGGAAGGACCACAAGGAGACCACTTTTATGCCACCAGCCCGCCCACTCAGCCTGGTCACCGGCGCCTCCGCCGGCATTGGCGCCGCCTTCGCGCGTGAACTTGCGGCCCGCGGCCACGATCTGGTGCTCACGGCCCGGCGCGTTGAACGGCTTGAAGCGCTGGCACAAGCGTTACGCGACCAGCATAAGGCCAGTGTGACGGTGCTCCCGGCTGATCTGGCCGACCCGGCCGCGGTGCCCCAACTGTGCGAGGCGCTGGAAGCACGTGGACTTAGGGTGGACTGGCTGATCAACAACGCCGGCTATGGCGTGCCCGGTACGTTCGAGGCGGTGGATTGGCCGGTGCACGAGGCCTTTATCCGCGTCCTGATGACCGCTCCGGCCGAACTGGCCTGGTGCCTGCTGCCGGGTATGCGCGAGCGCGGCTACGGCCGCATCGTCAATGTGGCGTCGCTGGCGGGGCATGTGCCGGGTTCGGCGGGCCATACGCTGTATGCGGCGAGCAAGGCCTACCTGATCAAGTTCTCGCAATCGTTGGCGCTGGAGAACCGCCATCTCGGCGTGAATGTATGCGCGCTCTGCCCGGGCTTCACGTGGTCGGAATTCCATGACGTCACCGGCTCGCGCGAGCTGATGAACAAGCTGCCCGGTTTCATGTGGCAGACCGCGGAAGACGTGGTGCGCGAAGGCTACGAGGCGGTGGAACGCGGCGACATCGTGCGCGTCACTGGCGGCGTGAATCGCTTCATCAAGACGATGATGAAGCTGTTGCCGGATCGTTTGACGCTGTGGCTGTCGGCGCGCGAATCGAAGCGCTACCGGGTGCTTGAAGAAGCTTGATGACTGACGTGCTGCGGCGTGCAATGCAGGGTGTCGCCCACTACGTAGCTGTCGCCCTTGAGCACTTCCCAGTCGATGCGTAGGCCCTGATTGGCTTCATGCGCGTAGATGAAATGCTGCGCTGGTTTTACTTCCGGAGCGGAGGTCCAGACGAGGCGACCGTCTTTCCAGCCCTCCGAAGAGAACACGCGGGCGCCGCCGAAGTTGTCGAGGATGGTGGCGTTGTAGCGGGTGTTCTTTGCGTCGTAGCCCCAGGCTTCCAGTGCGTGGTACATCGCCGGGGGTGAGGTGTCGTCGTGGTGTTTGACGAGTGCCTTGCCGTTTAGGTCGAACTCGAAGCGCAGGGTGGAGTCGATGGTCTTGCCTGCGGCGGGGAAGATACCGTGGCAGGTCCACTCGCCGGTTAGGGCGGCGAAGTCGTGGAAGGCTTCGTCAGGGGCGGCCACGGCATGGCTGCTTGCCAGAGCGATGATGGGCAGGAGCACCAGGGAACGCATGGACGAATCTCCGCGGGCGAAGCGCTGAGACTAGTCCTGCGCCGTTGCGGGGGAATCGACCGGAAGTCATGGAGGGTGGGCTCAAAACCGGCCCGGCTGATTTTTTGTGGGAGCGCACTTGTGCGCGACAACCTGACGGAGCGGTGCACTCGGGCGCCCGCGTCGCGCACAAGTGCGCTCCCACAGAAAAGCTGGTTGGTTGGCGCGTTGGGATATCGAAGAGAAACGTTGCCGCGAGCACCCGGCCCTCTCCCTGAAGGAGAGGGCGAAGTGGTGTGTACCGCGTTGGCGATCTACTGTGGGAGCGCGCCCTGTGCGCGACAAACCTACGGAGCGGTACACCGACACGTGGCTGTCGCGCACAGGGTGCGCTCCCACAGGAAAACCGGTTGCTTGGCGCGTTGGGATATCGAAGAGAAACGTTGCCGCGAGCACCCGGCCCTCACCACCGTAGAGGTGGCAATTCCCCAGCCCTCTCCCCGGAAGGGAGAGGGAGAAGTGTGGCGTTAGATCAGCTTGATCTCGCGCAGGCGCTCCAGCAAATACTCATGCGAGGTAATGCTGGTGTTGTAGCGGCTCGGATTATCTGGCGTGATGGTCTGCGGCAGAGGATCGAGCACCACGTCCGGATTCGGGTGCAGGAAGTACGGCACCGAATAACGCGGCTTGCGCGCATTGTCGTTCTGCGGGTTCACCACGCGGTGCGAGGTCGACGGATACACGTGGTTGGTCAGGCGCTGCAGCATGTCGCCGATGTTCACCACGATGGCGTCGCCTTCGGTGGTGATCGGCAGCCACTCGCCTTCGCGCGTGAGCACTTCCAGGCCTTCCGCGCTGGCGCCGACCAGCAGCGTGATGAAGTTGATGTCCTCGTGGGCGCCCGCGCGCACATTCGGAATGTTTTCTTCGGTGATCGGTGGGTAGTGGATCGGGCGCAGGATGGAGTTGCCCTGGTCGATCTTGTCGTCGAAGAAGTGTTCCGGCAGATCGATGTGCAAGGCCAGTGCGCGCAGCACGCGCGAACCGAGCTGGTCGAGCGCCTCGAACAGGCCGTAGCCGTTCTGCTTGAAATCGCTGATTTCGGCCGGCCAGATGTTGGGCGGCATTACGTCGGCGAATTTCGAATCGCGCGGGATCTCGCGGCCGACGTGCCAGAATTCCTTGAGATCGGCGAACTTGCTGTCCTTGGCCGTTTCGACCTTGTACGGCGTGTAGCCACGCGCACCGCCGCTGCCGGCGATGTGGTACTTCATCTTGGTTTCTTTCGGCAGCGCGAAGAAGCGCTGGAACGAATCGTAGGCGCCGTCGATCAGTTCGCGCGGGATGCCGTGGCCGCTGATGCAGCAGAAGCCGTATTCACGGTAGGCGTTGCCCAGCTCGGCCACGAATGCGGCACGGTCGGAGTCGTAACGACGGATGTCGAGAGTCGGAACTTTCTTCATGATCTGTCCACAGGTTGTGCGTGCGGTCCACTTGTCAGTCCGCCACCGCAGGGGCGGGGCACGTCGGGCCAATCCTTGGCGACCTGGGTAACGCTTTACAGGCTCACGAACGTTCTGCGGCGGATTTTACGACACCTGCGAGCTGTTCGGCCAACTGGCGGACTTCACCCTCGTCGGCGGCCTCGATGGTCACCCGGACCAGCGGCTCGGTGCCCGACGCACGCAGCACCACGCGGCCACGGCCGGCCAGGGTCTGCTCGGTCTCGGCCAGCGCGGCGCGCACCGCCTCGCTGCCCAGGGCTTCGCGGGCGCCATCGGCACGCACGTTGATCATGATCTGGGGCATCTTGTGCAGCCCCTGGCGGGCTTCGGCCAGGTCGGCGCCGGCCAGGGCCTCGAGCACGGCCAGCGCGGAGACGATGCCGTCGCCGGTGGTGGCGCGGTCCAGGCACAGGATGTGGCCGGAGGTCTCGCCGCCGAGGTTGCCGCCGTGCTCCTTGAGTTGCTGCAGCACGTAGCGGTCGCCCACGTTGGCACGGATCAGCTTCACGTCGAGCTTAGCCAGCGCCAGTTGCAGGCCGTAGTTGCTCATCAGCGTGCCGACCACCGGACCGAGCAGCAGGCCCTGCGCGTGCCAGGCATTGGCCAGCACATAGAGGATGTCGTCGCCATCGGCCAGCTTGCCGTGGCGGTCGACCAGCTGCAGGCGGTCGCCATCGCCATCGAAGGCAATGCCGATGTCCGCGCCCTGCTCGATCACCGCGCGCTGCAGTGACTGCGGGTGGGTGGAGCCGACGTCGCGATTGATGTTGAAACCGTCAGGCTTGTCGCCAAGGGTGATAACCACTGCGCCCAGTTCGCTGAACACTTTCGGCGCCACCTGGTAGGTCGCACCGTTCGCGCAGTCCAGCACGATCTTGATGCCGCGCAGGTTGAAATCTTCCGACACCGTGGACTTGCAGAACTCGGCGTAGCGCGTCACCGCATCGGCGATGCGAATGGCCTTGCCCAACTGCTCGGACGGCACCGTGGCGAAGTCCAGCTCGAGCTCTTCCTCGATCGCCAGCTCCACTTCGTCGGAAAGTTTTTCGCCGTTGGCGGAGAAGAACTTGATGCCGTTGTCGTGATGCGGGTTGTGCGAGGCACTGATGACGATGCCCGCATCGGCCCGCAGCGAACGCGTGAGGAAGGCGACGCCCGGCGTGGGCATCGGGCCCAGCAACGACACATCGGCGCCCGCCGCGACCAGGCCGGCCTCGAGCGCGGATTCGAACATGTAACCGGACACGCGCGTGTCCTTGCCGATCACCACTTTCGGTCGCGGCCGGCCATGGCGCGCCAGCACCACGCCCACCGCGCGCCCCAGGCGCAGCATGAAGTCCGCGCTGATCGGCCACTGGCCCACGAGACCGCGAATACCGTCGGTGCCGAAATACTTCCGTTGCGTCATGGTGCTGCTCCTACCGGGTCGGCGCATGGCTGCGCCTGACGTCCTGGTCTGTCTGGTTTATTCGTCGTCCGGCCAACGCGGCGCGGAGGGTTTGTCGTCGCGACGCGCGGGCGTGTCGCCGGCCTGAACGGCCTGCCATACCGCGAGCGCGTCCAGCGTGGCCGCCACATCATGCACGCGCACCATGCGCGCGCCACGCTGCACCGCGATGACGGCGGCAGCGAGGGAGCCGGCCACGCGCTCGGCGGGAACCTGCCTGCCGGTCATGGCGCCAATCATCGACTTGCGCGAGAGGCCCACGTACACGCCGCTGCCCAGGCTGGCGAAACGCTCCAGCGCGCGCAGCAGCGCAAGGTTGTGTTCGAGGTTCTTGCCGAAGCCGAAGCCCGGGTCGACCATCACCTTGCGGCGGTCGATGCCGGCCAGTTCGCAGGCGAACAAGCGGTCGGTGAGGAAGCGATGCACCTCGCCCACGACATCGTCGTACTGCGGATCGTCCTGCATGCTGCGCGGCTCGCCCAGCATATGCATCAGGCAAACCGGCACGCCGAGTTCGGCCACCGCATCCATGGCGCCGTCGCGGCGCAGCGCGTAGACGTCGTTGATCATGCCCGCGCCCGCGGCCACCGCGGCGCGCATCACTTCGGGCTTGGAGGTATCGATGGCGAGCGGCACGCTGGTGCGCACCGCCAGTTGTTCGATCACCGGTACGACGCGGCGCAGTTCTTCTTCCACCGGCACATCGTCGGAACCGGGGCGCGTGGACTCGCCGCCGATATCGAGCATGTCGGCGCCCTCTTCCACCATGCGCAAGGCATGCGCCACGGCGTCATCCACCGAGGCGTAGCTGCCACCGTCGGAGAACGAATCGGGCGTGACGTTGAGGATGCCCACCACGTGCGGGCGGTCGAGCTTGAGCGGCCGGCCGTTGCAGTCGAGCACGGGAGCGAACAGATCGAGGGACATGAGGACTCCCGGGGATGACGTCAGGATGCGCCGCCCAGCGGCCCCATGAACTGGCGGTAGTAGCGCAGCTCATCGACGGAATCGCGGATGTCCGACAGCGCCGTATGCGCCGATTCCTTGGCGAAGCCCTTGCCGATCGCAGGTGCCCAGCGACGGGCCAGCTCCTTGAGGGTCGACACGTCGAGATTGCGGTAATGGAAAAAGCGCTCGAGGCGCGGCATCTGGCGATGCAGGAAGCGGCGGTCCTGGCAGATGGAGTTGCCGCACATCGGCGACTTGCCGGGCACTACCCATAGCTTCAGGAAGTCGAGCGTGGCCTGCTCGGCGGCAAGATGATCGTCGGCCGAGGCGACCACCTGGTCCCACAGACCCGAGCGGCGATGCTGGTTGCGATTCCACGCATCCATGCTTTCCAGCCGCTCCAGCGCATGCCGGATCGCGAACACCGGGCCCTCGGCGAGAATGCGAAGGTCCTTGTCGGTGACGATGGTGGCGATCTCGAGGATAGAGTCGTTGTCCGTATCGAGCCCGGTCATCTCCAGGTCGATCCAGATCAGATTGTCTTCGTTCGCTTGGCTCATGCGCCCTCCTGGACGCGGAGTCTAACAGCAGGTTGCCGGCCGCCACCCTGATTTTCGGCATAGCTCTTACGCCGAACCCTCGCCGGGGGAGCGTGGAGCACGCATGAAGGCCGTGCGATGATCGCTGCATGCAGACCTTCTTCTGGCACGACTACGAGACCTTCGGCGCCGATCCCTGGCGCGACCGGCCGGTCCAGTTCGCGGGCATCCGCACGACGATGGAGCTGGAGATCGTGGGCGAGCCAGTGATGTTCTTCGGCAAGCCCCCGCGCGAGATGCCGCCTCACCCCGATGCCTGCATGATCACCGGCATCACGCCCCAGCAGGCCGAGCGCGAGGGTTGCCCAGAGGCGGATTTCGCCGCCCGCGTGCACGAGCAGCTGGCGCAGCCGGGCACCTGCGGCGTGGGCTACAACTCGCTGCGCTTCGACGACGAGATCGGCCGCCAGCTGTTCTACCGCAACATGTTCGAGCCCTATGGCCGCGAATGGGAGAACGGCAACTCACGCTGGGACCTGATCGACCTGGTGCGCATGTGCCAGGCGCTGCGGCCCGAGGGCATCGAGTGGCCCCTGCGCGAGGATGGCTCGCCCAGCTTCAAGCTCGAGCATCTGGCCACCGCCAACCACCTGCGGCAGGAACGCGCACATGACGCGTTGTCGGACGTGTATGCGCTGATCGATCTGGCCCGGCTCATCCGGGTGCGCCAACCGCGACTGTGGGATTGGTACTTCCAGCTGCGCCGCAAGCAACGCGTGTTCGAGATGCTCGATGTGGTGGCGATGACGCCGGTGGTGCACGTGTCGTCGCGCTATCCGTCCAGCCGCCACTGCCTTGCCGTGGTCGCACCGTTGGCGGCGCACCCGAGCCGCCCCGGCGAAATCATCGTCTACGACTTGAGCCACGATCCCTCGGAGCTGCTTGCCCTGGATGAAGGCGAGATCGCCGACCGCGTGTTCACCGCACGCGCCGACCTGCCCGAAGGCGTCGAGCGGATTCCGCTGCGCACTGTGCGCGCCAACCGCGCGCCGGCACTGGCGCCGCTGTCGACACTCAAGGGCGTGGACCTTGGCCGGTTGCAGATCGACCTGGATCAGGTGCAGTCACACCGCGACATGCTCGCCTCCGCCGATGGGCTGGCCGCGAAGCTGCGTCGTGTGTTCCAGCGCGCCGCCGATCTGCCCCCGCCGCTCGACCCCGAGCTGGCCTTGTACAGCGGCTTTCTTCCCGATGCCGACAAGCGCCTGCTCAGCGAGATCCGCGGCACGCCGCCGGACCAGCTGGCGCAACGTGAATTCCCGTTCCGCGATCCGCGCTACCCGGAACTGCTGTTCCGCTACCGTGCCCGCAACTGGCCCGAAACGCTGAGCCTGGACGAGCAGGCGCGCTGGCAGACGTTCTGCCGTGAGCGCCTGACCCAGCCCACGCCTTTGACCAACCTTACCCTGGACGACTATTTCGCGCGCATTGCTGCATTGCGTGCCGACGATACGCGCCAGGACAAACTCGACCTCCTCGATCAACTGCAAGCCTGGGGCGAGATGCTCGCCGCCGAGTTTGTGCCCATCAGCGCCTGACCACAGACACCATGGCCAACACCTATTTTTCGCCTGCCACGTTCCGCTTTCTTCGTTCGCTGGAAAAGAACAACAACCGTGAATGGTTTCATGCGCACAAGGACCAGTACGAAACGCATGTGCGTGAGCCGTTTCTTGCCTTGATCGGCGACCTGCAGGCGCCTTTGAACAAGATCAGCAAGCACTACCGCGCCGATACGCGCAAGAACGGCGGTTCGCTGTTCCGCATCTTTCGCGACACACGGTTTTCCAACAACAAGCTGCCGTACAAGTCATGGCAGGGTGCGCGGTTCTTCCATGAGCGGCGCCATGAGATTCCAGCGCCCTCGTTCTATGTGCAGATCCAGCCGGGCGATTGCTTTGCCGGTGGCGGCATGTGGCACCCGGAGCCGGAGGCCCTTAAGCATATTCGTGGCTTTCTCGCGGATAACCCAGAGGCCTGGAAGAAAGCCACTCGCAGCAAAGCCTTCCGCGATCACTTCGAATTCTGGGGCGAATCGTTGAGCCGGCCGCCGCGTGGGTTCGATCCAGCGCATGAGTTGATCGACGACATCAAGCGCAAGGATTTTGCCTGCGGCGAGGGGTTTGACGAGAAGTTCGCGTGCTCGGCGGAGTTGCTGCCGTGGCTGGTGGACACGTACAAGCGAGTGGCGCCGATGATTGATTACCTGTGTGCGGCGCAGGAGTTGGAGTTTTGAGGTGATCAGCCAAACGGTGTCTTTCTAGCCTGTCATCCCGGCGCACGCCGGGATCCCGTAGCGGCACGAATCGGTTTTCGCCTCTAGTGCCGGGCTTCTGACTTGACGCGACAATCGCGCGTCGGGTCACTGGATCCCGGCCTGCGCCGGGATGACGAGCTAGGTAGGCAAGCCTCAGCCCACTTCATCCACCAACTTCAATCCTGGCCTCTGCTTCGCCAACTTGCGCAGCAACGCGGCAAAGTTCTGCAGGTCTTCATGCCATGGCGTCGCTTCGCGCCAATACAGCGCAATCTCGCGACCTGGCGCCTGCCCCTTGAGCTTGGCAAGCACCACATTGGGCATCGAGGCCAGTCGCTCATGCGCGAGCGCGGGCACCAGCGCATAGCCACCGCGCAGTTCCACCAGTGCGGCGAGGCTTTCCAGACTCACATCCTGCACGTGACCACCGCCAAGCACATCTTCGCAATGGCTTTCGGTCATCAGCGTGGCGTCGCCGGGGTCCAGTTGCTCCAGCCCCACGCTGCGCTTGCCGGCCAGCGCATGGTCGGCGCGGAACATCACCTCCCAGGGCTCGAAGAACAGCGGACGCATGGCCGCGCCACTGACCGGCGGCACGCGCGGCGCGAGCACGGCATCGAGTTCGCCTTCGTTCAAGCGGCGCAGCAGGCCGCGCGGCTTGCCTTCGGAAAGGCTCAGGCGCGTGCCGGGAAAGTGCTGGGGAAACGGATCGATCAGGTGCGGCAATAGATACGGACCGAGCGAGGCCGGAACACCGAGTCGCAGCTCGCCGCCAAACGCGACTTCGCCCGCGCGCGCCACCTGCTGCAGATGCTCGGCCGCGGCAAGCACCGCATCGATCTGCTCCAGCAGGCGCTGCCCGCCCGCCGTGGGCACGATGCGGCGACCGCCACGTTCGAACAGCGGCGCACCCAGCGCCTGCTCCACTTTCTGCACTTGATGCGAGAGGCCCGAAGGGCTGATGTGCATCGCGCGGGCGGCGCTGTTGAAGCTGCCATGGCGGCGCACGGCTTGCACCAGCATCAGGTCGCGGAGTGAGACTACCGATAGGTGAGAACTGATCATCCGCGGGGGGCTGTCCTGGCCTTTGACGGGTGGAAGCATAAACGACCGAGGGTTAAACGTAGCCCTCCACGTTGCCTCGCCCGCTTTTGCTCGTCATTCCGGCGCAGGCCGGAATCCAGCGACGTCAGTGATCGGTTGTCGCGTCGCCTGGAAAGGCAGTGTTCGCGCGAAAACCCGCGACCGACGCTACTGGATTCCGGCCTGCGCCGGAATGACGAGCAAAAAGAAAAGGGCGGCTTGCGCCGCCCTTCCCTTGTCATCTTGCGATGACTCACCGCTCTCAGGCAGTAACCGTATCGGCCACGTCCTGGTAATCGGCGATCTGATTGAAGTTCATGTACTTGTAGATCTTCTCGCCGTTGGCATCAAGCACGCCCACATCCGTCATGTACTCGGCCTTGGTCGGGATGCGGCCCAGGCGCGAGCAGATCGCCGCGAGTTCGGCCGAGCCCAGGTACACGTTGGAGTTCTTGCCCAGGCGGTTGGGGAAGTTGCGGGTGGAGGTGGAGAACACCGTGGCGCCCTCGCGCACCTGCGCCTGGTTGCCCATGCACAGCGAGCAACCCGGCATTTCCATGCGGGCGCCGGCGGTGCCGAGCACGCCGTAGTGGCCTTCCTCAGTCAGCTGCTGCTGGTCCATCTTGGTCGGCGGGGCGACCCACAGCTTGGTCGGGATATCGCGCTTGCCTTCCAGCAACTTCGACGCCGCACGGAAGTGGCCGATGTTGGTCATGCAGGAACCGATGAACACTTCATCGATGGTCGCGCCGGCCACGTCGCTGAGCGTCTTCACGTCGTCCGGGTCGTTCGGGCAGGCCACGATGGGCTCGTGCACGTCGGCCAGGTCGATCTCGATGACGGCGGCGTATTCGGCGTCGGCATCGCGCTCCAGCAGCTGCGGGTTGGCGAGCCAGGCTTCCATCGCCTTGATGCGGCGCTGCAGGCTGCGCGGATCCTTGTAGCCCTGCGCGATCATGACCTTCAGCAGCGTGATGTTGCTGTTGATGTATTCGATGATCGGCGCCTTGTCCAGGTGCACCGTGCAACCGGCGGCCGAGCGCTCGGCGGACGCATCGGACAGTTCGAACGCCTGCTCCACCTTGAGGTTCGGCAGACCTTCGATTTCCAGGATGCGGCCGGAGAAGATGTTCTTCTTGCCCTGCTTGGCGACGGTGAGCAGGCCGCTCTTGATCGCGTACAGCGGGATCGCGTTGACCAGGTCACGCAGGGTGACGCCCGGCTGCAGTTCGCCCTTGAAGCGCACCAGCACGGATTCGGGCATGTCCAGCGGCATCACACCCGTGGCGGCAGCAAAGGCCACCAGACCGGAGCCGGCCGGGAACGAAATGCCGATCGGGAAACGCGTGTGGCTGTCACCACCGGTGCCGACGGTGTCGGGCAGGAGCATGCGGTTGAGCCAGGAGTGGATCACGCCATCGCCCGGACGCAGCGAGATGCCGCCACGCGTGCTGATGAACTCCGGCAGCGTGTGGTGGGTCTTGACGTCCACCGGCTTCGGATAGGCAGCGGTGTGGCAGAACGACTGCATCACGAGGTCAGCCGAGAAGCCCAGGCATGCCAGGTCCTTCAGCTCGTCGCGGGTCATCGGGCCGGTGGTGTCCTGCGAACCCACCGAGGTCATCTTCGGCTCGCAATAGGTGCCCGGGCGCACACCCTGGCCTTCCGGCAGGCCGACGGCGCGGCCGACCATCTTCTGCGCCAGCGTAAAGCCCTTGCCCGTGTCGACCGGCTGCTGCGGCAGGCGGAACAGGGTGGACACCGGCAGGCCCAGCGCTTCACGCGCCTTGGCGGTGAGGCCGCGGCCCACGATCAGCGGAATGCGGCCACCGGCGCGCACTTCGTCGAACAGCACGTCGGACTTGACCTGGAACTCGGCGATCACTTCACCGTTCTTCAGCGCCTTGCCTTCGTACGGACGCAGCTCGACCACGTCGCCCATGTTCATGCTGGTGACGTCAAGTTCGATCGGCAGCGCGCCGGCATCTTCCATGGTGTTGTAGAAGATCGGAGCGATCTTGCTGCCCAGGCACACGCCGCCGAAGCGCTTGTTCGGAATGAAGGGGATGTCTTCGCCGGTAAACCACAGCACCGAGTTGGTGGCGGACTTGCGGCTGGAACCGGTGCCGACCACGTCGCCCACGTAGGCAACCAGGTGACCCATTTCCTTCAAGGATTCGATGAAGGCGATCGGGCCGCGCTTGCCGTCTTCTTCCGGCTGGAACGGCGCGCCGTCGCGCTTGTTCTTCAGCATGGCGAGCGCATGCAGCGGGATGTCCGGACGCGTGGTGGCGTCGGGTGCCGGCGACAGGTCGTCGGTATTGGTTTCGCCCGGCACCTTGAATACGGTGATGGTCAGGCTTTCCGGCACTTCGGGCTTGCTGGTGAACCACTCGGCGTCGGCCCAGCTCTGCAGCACGGCCTTGGCGTTGGCGTTGCCCTTGTCGGCCTTGTCCTTGACGTCGTGGAAGGCGTCGAACATCAGCAGGGTGTGCTTGAGCGCGTTGGCGGCGACGGTGCCGATCTGCGCGTCGTCGAGCAGCTCGATCAGCGGATGGATGTTGTAGCCGCCCAGCATGGTGCCCAGCAGTTCGGTGGCCTTCTCGCGCGAAATCAGCGCGCACTTTTCGGTACCGAATGCCACGGCCGCCAGGTACGAAGCCTTGACCTTGGCCGCGTCGTCCACGCCGGCCGGCACGCGGTTGGTGATCAGGTCGACGAGGAAGGCCTCTTCGCCAGCGGGCGGATTCTTCAGCAGCTCGATCAGCTCGGCAGTCTGCTGGGCCGACAGCGGCAGCGGCGGGATACCCAGCGCGGCGCGCTCGGCAACATGTTGGCGGTAGGCGTTAAGCATGGGGTCTCGTCCGGTGTCTGAGGCGGCATTTCAGCCCGCTATTTTGCCAGCCGGGACCCAAGCGCCGCAACGCAAGACATTGCTTCCGCCTGCGTTCGAAATCTTGCATGGCTAATGTGCAGCAATCGCCGATGGGGTCTCTTGCGCGTTTGGGCTTTTGTCCCAAACTGAATGGGAGTGCCGAACGGAGAGGATGGATCCAGCCTTGCGTGACTCCCCTATTCGTCATCCCGGCGCAGGCCGGGATCCAGTGACCCGGTGTGGGGTCTTCGCGACAACCATGCGTGGTCGCTACTGGATCCCGGCCTGCGCCGGGATGACGAGCAGCAAGGTGGCCTTTGCAATTCCCCTCACGTTCCCTGCCCTAGGATCCCCAAGCTACGCGTTCGCGCGTTCGCCAGACTCACGCAACAGGAGTTAGCCCATGCTGGATTCATTCGCCACCCGCGACACCCTCACTGTCAACGGCAGCCAGTACAACATCGCCAGCCTGACCAAGCTCGGCCAGCGCTTCGACCTCAAGACCCTGCCCTATTCGCTGAAGATCCTCCTGGAAAACCTGTTGCGCCACGAGGACGGCGTCAATGTGACCTCGAAGGAAATCGAGGCCATCGCCAACTGGGACGCCAAGGCCGAACCCGATACCGAAATCGCCTTCATGCCCGCCCGTGTGGTGCTGCAGGATTTTACGGGCGTGCCCTGCGTGGTCGACCTGGCCGCGATGCGCGACGCCGTGGTGAAGCTCGGCGGCGATGCCAAGCAGATCAATCCGCTGGCGCCAGCCGAACTGGTGATCGACCACTCCGTGCAGGTGGACGTCTACGGTTCGGAATCCGCGCTGGAGAAGAACGTCGAGATCGAATTCCATCGCAACCAGGAGCGCTACGCCTTCCTGCGTTGGGGCCAGAAGGCGTTCGATAACTTCAAAGTCGTGCCGCCGCGTACCGGCATCGTGCATCAGGTGAACCTGGAGCATCTGGCACGCGTGGTGTTCACCGCCGACAAGGACGGTCAGCCCTGGGCGTACCCCGACACCGTGTTCGGCACCGACTCGCACACCACCATGATCAATGGCATCGGCGTGCTCGGCTGGGGCGTGGGCGGTATCGAGGCGGAGGCCGCGATGCTGGGCCAGCCGTCGTCCATGCTGATTCCGCAGGTGGTCGGCTTCAAGTTGACGGGCAAGCTGTCCGAGGGCGTCACCGCCACCGACCTCGTGCTCACCGTGACGCAGATGCTGCGCAAGCTCGGCGTGGTGGGCAAGTTCGTGGAATTCTTCGGCAGCGGCCTCAAGCATCTTGCACTGGCCGACCGCGCCACCATCGGCAACATGGCACCGGAATACGGCGCCACCTGCGGCATCTTCCCGATCGACCAGGAAGCGCTGAATTATTTGCACCTGTCCGGCCGCAGCGACGAGCAGATCAAGCTGGTCGAAGCCTATGCCAAGGCGCAGGGCCTGTGGCACGACGAGAACGCCATCGAGCCGCGCTTCACCACCACGCTGGAACTCAACCTCGCCGACGTGAAGCCGTCGCTCGCCGGCCCCAAGCGTCCGCAGGATCGCGTGCTGCTCGAAGGCGTGCAGAAGAGTTTCCAGGATGCCGTGGGTCCGCTCACCGCCTCCCGCAGGCCGCGCACCGAGGAAACCTCGGCGTTCATCGCGGAAGGCGGCTCGGCGGCGATCGGCAATCCGGCCAACGACCTCACCAATGGCGGCGTGCGCGTCACCAAGGATGGCGAGTCGCTCAAGCTGGACGATGGCGCCGTGGTGATCGCCGCAATCACCTCGTGCACCAACACCTCCAACCCCAGCGTGATGCTCGGCGCCGGCCTGCTGGCGAAGAAAGCAGCGGCCAAGGGCCTGAAGGCCCAGCCGTGGGTGAAGACCTCGATCGGCCCCGGTTCCAAGGTGGTCACCGATTACCTGGAAAAAACCGGCCTGTTGAAGGAGCTGGAAAAAATCGGCTTCTACATCGTGGGCTATGGCTGCACCACCTGCATCGGCAACTCCGGCCCACTGCCCGCGGAAATCAGCCAGGGCATTGCCGAGGGCGATCTGGCCGTGGCCTCGGTGCTGTCGGGCAACCGCAACTTCGAAGGCCGCGTGCATCCGGAAGTGAAGATGAACTACCTGGCCTCGCCGCCGCTGGTAGTCGCCTACGCACTGGCCGGCACGCTCGACATCGACCTCACCACGCAGCCGCTGGGCACGGGCAGCGACGGCAAGCCGGTGTTCCTCAAGGACATCTGGCCCAGCAACCAGGAGATCTCGGACCTGGTGGGCAGCGCGCTCAATCCCGAGATGTTCGAGAAGAGCTACGCCGATGTGTTCAAGGGCGACACGCGCTGGAACCACATCGCTTCGCCCGATGGCGATGTCTATCGCTGGGATGACTCCACCTACATCAAGAACCCGCCGTACTTCGAAGGCATGAGCAAGGAGCCGGGCTCGATCGAAGATGTGCACGGCGCACGCGTGCTCGGCCTGTTCGGCGACTCCATCACCACCGACCACATCTCGCCGGCCGGTTCGATCAAGAAGGACAGCCCGGCGGGCCGCTTCCTGATTTCCAAGGGCGTGGAGCCGAAGGACTTCAACTCCTACGGTTCGCGTCGCGGCAACGACGACGTGATGGTGCGCGGCACCTTCGCCAACATCCGCATCAAGAACCTGATGCTGGACGGCGTCGAAGGCGGCTACACGCTGTACGTGCCGAGTGGCGAACAGATGGCCATCTACGATGCGGCGATGAAGTACAAGGCGGACAAGACCCCGCTGGTGGTGCTGGCCGGCAAGGAATACGGCACCGGTTCGTCGCGCGACTGGGCGGCCAAGGGCACGCTGCTGCTCGGCGTGAAGGCCGTGATTGCCGAGAGCTTCGAACGCATCCACCGCTCGAACCTAGTGGGCATGGGCGTGTTGCCGCTGCAGTTCCAGGATGGCCAGAACGCTCAGTCGCTGGGCCTGACCGGCAAGGAGACGTTCGACATCACCGGCCTCGACGGCGGCGAATCGAAGACGGCCCGCGTCACGGCCAAGGACGAGAACGGCAAGACCAAGGAGTTCACCGTGAAGGTGTTGCTGCTCACGCCGAAGGAACGGGAGTTCTTCCGTCACGGCGGGATTCTGCAGTATGTGTTGCGGCAGCTGGCCGGTAAAAAGGCGGCCTGACCTTGAAGAAAACGCCGCCCAGAAGGCGGCGTTTTTCTTGTGGGCTCAGCCCCACTGTGGGAGCGCACTTGTGCGCGACAAACCTACGGAGCGGAACAGTGGGGCGTGGCAGTCGCGCGCAAGCGCGCTTCCACAGGAGGCCGCGTGTTACCCCTCATTTGTCCACGTCGCCGAATAGCAACGCCACTCGCGCCCCTCCTTCCGCCACGCCGTCTCCACCCGGTACAGGCCGATCTGCGCGGGTAGCAGCTTGCCGCCGCTGGTCAGGGTGACGGTGAAGCGGGCCACGTAGCGCTCGCCGCGTGCCTCCACCTCGATCGGTCCGGTCAGGGCGTGGATCGTCTCGCCGCGGAACCTGGCCGCACGCAGCAACCCCACGATCTGCCGGCGTTCCATCTCGCCGTTGTTGCCGCTGAAGTCGTCGCTCAGCAACGCGTCCAGCGCTGAGGCATCGGCCTGTTCGGCCGCCTGCTCGGCCGCCTCGACACCCTGCCGCACCCGACTTTCGTCGGGCGTGCGATGGCAGGCCGCCAGGCCGATCGCCAGCAGTGCGCAAAACAGTGGATTTTCCAGTAGTTTTCGTAGCGAAGGCATAGGGGATTCTCGTTGCGGCGCGGCTTGCTGCTATACGCGGGCGTATGCTCCAATGCCTCGACATCATCTTGCCCTACGTCACTGCTGGGCCGATACATACAGGAGCGTTGGATCCAACATGAGCATTGAGCGTCCGTGGCTGGCCCATTACCCGGAAGGCGTTCCCGCAGAGATTGATGTCAACCAGTACGCGTCGGTCGCCGCGGTGGTGGAAGAGGCCTTCGAACGCTTCCGCCAACGGCCGGCGTTCGCAAGCTTCGGCAAGATCCTCAGCTACGGTCAGATCGACGAGATGAGCCGCCAGTTCGCCGGCTATCTCACCGGCGTGCTCAAGCTCAAGCAGGGCGATCGCATCGCGATCATGATGCCCAACGTGCTGCAGTACCCGATCGCCCTGTTCGGCGCGCTGCGCGCGGGCCTGGTGGTGGTCAACACCAATCCGATGTACACCGCGCGCGAGCTCAAGCATCAGCTGGAAGACTCCGGCGCCAAGGCCATCGTGGTGCTCGACAACTTCGCCGCCACGCTTCAGCAGGTGGTGGCCGAAACGCACGTCGAGCACATCGTCACCACCGGCATCGGCGACCTGCTCGGCGCCAAGGGCGCGGTGATCAACTTCGTGCTCAAGCACGTCAAGAAGATGGTGCCGCCGTTCGAGCTGCCGCACGCGGTGCGTTTCACCGATGCGCTCTCCAAGGGCAAGCCGCATCCGTTGCCCAAGGTGCAGTTGGGCCACGACGACATCGCCTTCCTGCAATACACCGGCGGCACCACCGGCGTGGCCAAGGGCGCCATGCTCACCCACGGCAACATGGTCGCCAACATGCTGCAGGCCGGCGCATGGATCGGCAGCAACATGAAGCACGGCGAGGAAGTGGTGATTACGGCGTTGCCGCTGTATCACATCTTCTCGCTGACCGCCAACGGGCTGGTGTTCATGCGCCTGGGCGGCCTGAGCTGGCTGATCACCAATCCGCGCGACATGCCCGGCTTCGTCAAGGAATTGAAGAAGTCCAAGTTCACCGCGCTCACCGGCGTCAACACGCTGTTCAACGGCTTGCTCAATACGCCGGGTTTTGCCGAACTGGATTTCTCTCGCCTGCACCTGTCGCTGGGCGGCGGCATGGCGGTGCAGCGCGCGGTGGCCGAGCGCTGGAAGAAGGTCACGGGTTGCACCCTGGTGGAAGCCTATGGCCTGACGGAAACCTCGCCGGCGGTCTGCATCAATCCGCTGGATCTGAAGGACTACAACTCCTCCATCGGCTTGCCGATTCCTTCCACGGACGTGGCGATCTGGTCCGAGGAAAGCCAACCGCTGCCGATCGGCGAGGTGGGCGAGCTGATGGTGCGCGGTCCGCAGGTGATGAAGGGTTACTGGCAGCGTGCCGACGAAACCGCCAAGGTGCTCGGCGCCGACGGCTGGCTGCACACCGGCGACATCGCCCGCATGGACGACACCGGTTACGTCTACATCGTGGATCGCAAGAAGGACATGATCCTGGTGTCCGGTTTCAACGTGTATCCGAACGAAGTCGAAGACGTGGTGATGCAGCATCCGGGCGTGTCCGAAGTGGCCGCGGTGGGCGTGCCCGACGAGCACTCCGGGGAAGTGGTGAAGCTGTTCGTGGTGCGCAAGGACCCGAACCTCACGGTGGAAGAACTGAAGAAGTTCTGCCATGACAATCTCACGGGCTACAAGCGTCCGAAGCTGATCGAGTTCCGCGATGCGTTGCCCAAGAGCAACGTCGGGAAGATTCTGCGGCGCGAATTGCGGGATGAGAAGAAGCCGGCGGCTTGATTCGTTGTTGCAATGGATATGAAAAAGCCCGCGAAAGCGGGCTTTTTTGTGTGGATCGTGGCGACAACCTTTTACCGGGGCTACTGGATGACCAGCTTCGCTGTTGTAAAGCGCTTCCGGCCTGCGCCGGAATGATGATCAAAAAGCGAAACCCTTCCTACTCGTCATTCCGGCGCAGGCCGGAAGCGCTTTACAACAGCGAAGCTGGTCATCCAGTAGCGATGCAAACGGTTGTCGCCGTATCGCCGATGCGCTTTTTGAAGCCCCTCAATCCTTCCACATCTCCAGAATATCCGCGTACCCGCCCAGCAAGTTCCACAGTGGCACCTGCTTGTCTTCCGGAATGCGCGTATACGCAAAACCCAGGTGCCGGTCGGAAATGCGCGCCACCTGCGCTTCCAGATGGATGTGCAGGTCGTGGCCGAAGATCATGTCCAGGATCCAGCTCTGGCCCTGTTCGCCATTCCAGCCCAGCGGGCGTCGCAGCAGCACGCCGGTGGCGGAAATATCCTCCAGTTCGGTGGGATGCGACTCGTCGCCCCGGCTCATCAGCACGGTCGTCTCGATGCGCATGCGCGCCGGACGCAGCTGCTCCGGGTCGGAACCGTTTCTGGCATTGTCTTCCGGTCTGCTCATCCTGCTCTTTCTCCCCGCATCAGACGCCTGCGCGCCGACGGCTTCATCCTGAAGAACGCATCCTCATCGTTCGATGTGGAGCGTCTCCGTTCAACTTCAATCCTGCCGCCGCGTCTTCAGGACGCCGCCGCGGACCAAACTCCCCGAACCAAACCGCGAATTGATACTGTCCTGCACCTGATCGGTCACTCGCCGCTCGGCCGAGCTGTCGAACAGGTCTTGCTGTCGTTCTGCCGCGAATCCCGACAGGCTGACGCCCAATAAGCGCAAGCGCGGTCGTTGTTGCGACTTCCACCAGGCGTTAAGCAAGCCTCGTGCCAGCTCATAAAGGTCGATGGCGGAGGCGCTGGGCGCCCGCAGCTGGGCCTGCCGGGTGTGCGTGACGAAGGGCGGCTCGCGCAGCTTCACGGTGACCGTGCGCCCTTGCAGGCCGCGTTGCCTCGCCCTCGCCGCGATGCGCTCGCAATGACGCAGCAGCCACGCCTCGGCCAGGGCGAGTTCGGTGATGTCCACGTCGTAGGTGTGCTCTGCGCCGATGGACTGTTCGGCCTGGGCCGGTTCCACCCGGCGGTCGTCCTCGCCGCGCGCCAGCGCCTGCAACGCGGCTACCTGACGCCCTAGCGCACTCGCCAGACGCGCCGTGTCACTTGCTGCCAATTCGCCCATGGTGCGGATGCCCAACCGGTGCAAGGCCTGCTCGGTGACCTTGCCCACGGTCCACAAGCGCCCGACCGGCAGCGGCGCCAGCTCCTGCGCCGCGCGCTCAGCCTCGATGCGATGGAAGCCGTTTGGCTTGGACAGCTCGCTGGCCAGCTTCGCCAGCAGCTTGTTCGGCCCCATGCCCACCGAGGCATGCAATTGGGTGCGTTCCCAGATGGCGTCCTTGATGCGCCGCCCGATGGTCTCGATCGAGCCCAGCAGGCGCAGGCTGCCGGTGACGTCGAGGAAAGCCTCGTCCAGCGACAGGCCTTCGACCAGCGGTGTCACCTCATGGAACACTTCGAACACGCGCTCGGAGACTTCCTCATAGCGCGCGAGATCGGGCCGCAGATACACCCCGTCGGGACAAAGCCGCCGCGCCTGCGCCGTGGGCATCGCCGAATGAACGCCGAACCGGCGCGCTTCGTAGCTGCAGGTGGAGACCACGCCGCGCGGCCCCAGGCCGCCCACGATCAGCGGCAGGCCGCGCAGCTCGGGACGGTCGCGCTGCTCCACGGACGCGTAGAAGGCGTCCATGTCCACATGGATGATGAAACGTTGGTCGGGCGGCATGTCCCTGTATTTTGCCGGTACGGGCGCATCGGGTGTACTGGACTTGCCCGCTTCCAACGGCTAATCTTGGTCTCGCTTGGGTTATAAGGGTGAGCGCACGATCGGTGAGATCGACCGCTACGGCACCCGTCCCGATGCACTCAGCCTACCGATTGAGAAGCCAGTGACGCAGGTTTCGTCACGTTGTGGCTCGCGTCCCATGTCATGTGGCCCCCACATGTCGGAGACGCTCAAAGGTGGCTCACGGCCAGCCTGATCGAAACGCCAGACGCGCGATTTCATCATGCATGCCCGCGAGGGTGACGCCATGCGCACCGGCTAGGCATCGCGCAAGTGAAGTTTCAAAAAAGGATCGCGCCTGCGGGCCACGGTCTGAGCGGGGACATTCGTCAAGCGAGTGCCGGTGGGATCAACGTTTCCTAACCTGATTGAACGCAGAGCAAGCCGTCTTGAACGGCCCAACGACATGCATTGATGAGCACTGAGCCAGTCGAGCCTCAGGCGGTCGCCGCACCGCAAGACGCGTTTGCGTCGGTACCTCAACAGCAGGAAATGCCGCTGGCCATCGTGCGCGGCGAACCGATGTTGCAGATGCCGCAGGACCTGTACATCCCGCCGGATGCGCTCGAGGTGATCCTCGAGGCCTTCGAAGGGCCGCTCGACCTTTTGCTGTACCTGATCCGTCGACAAAACCTGGACATTCTCGACATCCCTGTCGCCGAGATCACCCGGCAGTACATGGATTACATCGAGATGATGCGCGATGTGATGCGCCTGGAGCTGGCCGCCGAATACCTGCTGATGGCAGCCATCCTCGCCGAGATCAAATCGCGCCTGCTGTTGCCCCGGCCTCCCGCCGAGGAAGGCGTGGAAGAAGATCCCCGCGCCGAGCTGGTCCGCCGCCTGCAGGAGTACGAACGCTTCAAGCGGGCCGCGGAAGATATCGACGCCCTGCCCCGCATGGAGCGGGACATGGCGCCGGCCCACGCGGACGTGGGCGAGCGCAACGTGATCAAGCTGCCGCCGCCGCTCGACCTGAAGGAGATGCTGCTGGCGCTGAAGGACGTGATGCGTCGTGCCGAGTTGTTCGGTCACCACGCGATCAAGCGCGAGGCACTGAGCGTGCGGCAGCGCATGGGCGAATTGCTCGGCCGCCTGACCGACCAGACGTTCCTGCGTTTCGAGACGCTGTTCGATGTCACCGAGGGCCGCCTGGGCGTGGTGGTCACCTTCCTGGCCATGCTGGAGCTGGCCAAGGAAATGCTGGTGGAGATCGTGCAGGAAGAACCGCTGGCACCGATTTACGTAAGGGCAAGAGCAGGCAGCGCGGAAGAAACCGCCGCCGAACGCTATGCCGATGACGAGCCGGCCACCGCGGCCGAATAAGCCGCGCAGCCCGCCCCATTCACCGCAGCATCCGCATCCGATCCGAGGCCATGCAGATCGAGCAACTCAAACCCATCATCGAGGCGGCTTTGCTGGCATCCACCCAGCCGATGACCGTGCCTCAACTGCTGGAACTGTTCGGCGAAGAGGACGAGGTCGGCCGCGACGAGATCGCCAAGACCCTCGAAGCGCTGGCCGACGACTGCGCCGAGCGCGGCGTCGAACTGCACGAGGTCGCCTCGGGCTTCCGTTACCAGGTGAAGCAGAACGTCCATCCGTGGATCTCGCGCCTGTGGACCGAACGCCCCAGCCGTTACTCGCGCGCCCTGCTGGAAACATTGGCGCTGATCGCCTACCGCCAGCCGATCACCCGTCCCGAGATCGAACAGATCCGTGGCGTGGTGGTGTCCTCCAACATCATCAAGACGATGGAAGAACGCGAATGGATCCGCGTGGTCGGTTACCGCGACGTGCCCGGCAAGCCCGCGCTGTTCGGCACCACCCGCGCCTTCCTCGACTACTTCAATCTGAAGTCGCTGGATGAGCTGCCGCCGCTGTCGGAAATCCGCGACATGGAAGATCCGCAGATGAGTATCGCGCCGGAGCCGCTGCCCGCCCGCGTGGTGCGCGACCTGCCGATCGATCCGGACGAAGAAAACGAAACCCTGGTGGTGGCCGGCGAAGAAGACGCCCACGCCATCACCGAACCCGCCGAGCTTGACGCTCCGGCGCAGAACGAAGAAAGCCAGGCCGCCGACGCCGTCGACGAACCCGGCCACGAAACGCCCGAGGCGATGCACGTCGCCTCCTCCGAACCCGGCGATGCACCCCACGCCGAGACTCACGTTGACACTGCCGACGAGGCAGCGACCCACGCGGACGCCGATGACGGCGACGCCACGCAAGATACCGAGGAGTACCGCGCATGACTGCGCCACAGAAATCCGTTTTGACCCTCAAGCGCACCGCGCGCGACGAAACCGCACCGGCCATCGAGGAGCGCCTGCACAAGGTGCTCGCCAATGCCGGGCTCGGCTCGCGCCGCATGCTCGAGCAGCGTATCCAGGCCGGTGAGGTCGAACTCAACGGCACCGCCGCCACCATCGGCGCCAGCGTGCATGCGGGCGACCGCGTCGTGCTCGACGGCAAGCAGTTCGTGGTCGCCACCGACAACCGCGACGAAACCGAAGTGCTGGTCTATCACAAGCCCGAAGGCGTCGTGACCACCCGCGAAGATCCCGAAGGCCGTCCCACCGTGTTCGAACAGCTGCCACGCCTGAAGGGTGCGCGCTGGGTC
Organism: Dyella kyungheensis; assembly: GCF_049913195.1. Taxonomy (GTDB): domain Bacteria; phylum Pseudomonadota; class Gammaproteobacteria; order Xanthomonadales; family Rhodanobacteraceae; genus Dyella; species Dyella kyungheensis. The sequence continues at coordinate 2,782,477 of NZ_CP183983.1, forward strand.
GCCGTGGGCCGCCTGGACATCAACACCACCGGCCTGCTGCTGCTCACCACCGATGGCGAACTCGCCAACGCGCTGATGCATCCCAAGAGCGGCCTCGAGCGCGAATACCTGTGCCGCGTGCACGGCGAAGTGCCCGACGAGATGATCGAAAAGCTCAAGGCCGGCGTGGAGCTGGAAGACGGCCCGGCGCGGTTCGACGAAATCGCCGTGATCAGCCGCGGCGGCAGCCACAGCTGGTTCCGCGTGGTGATCCGCGAGGGTCGCAACCGCGAAGTGCGTCGCCTGTGGGATTCCCAGGGCTTCCTGGTCAGCCGCCTCAAGCGCATCCGCTATGGCAGCGTGGAACTTCCGCGCGCCCTGCGCCGCGGCGATTGCGAATCGCTGGGCGAAGAAGCGGTCAAGGAACTGCGCAAGACCACCGGCCTCGGCTCGCCGCAGCCGGTGCTCACGCTGAGCCCGGTGCTGCATCAGCGCCGCGCGCCGCGCAACGTCACCGAGTACGTTCCCAAGGGCGGCGCCAGCGGTTCGTACAGCGCCGGCTATCAGGACGAAGCGCGCGAACTGCGCGCCTACGATCGCATTCGCGAAGAACCCACCCGCGGCAGGCAGCAGCGTGGCCGTCCGGGTCGCGAAGTGAACGGCAACGTCGCTCGTCCGGAACGCTCGGGCGGCGGCGGTGGCGGTCAGCGCAAGAACCGTCGCGGCGTGGCGCCGGGCCAGGAGCTGCCGTCCGTGCGCACCTGGTTCGCCGGTGAATCGCGCGAAGGCGGCGGTGGTGGTGGCGCGCGCGGTGGTGCGGCGAGCAATCGTCGTCCCGCCGGCGGCAAGCCGTCGTTCGGCAACCGCGCCGGTGGCGCGGAAGGTCGCAGCAGCAGCCCGTACAGCGGCTTCGGCGCCGGCGCCGGCGCCGGTGGCAACCGTGGCGGCAAGCCGGGCGGTCGTCCCGGTGGCCGACCGGGTGGCCAGGGCGGTCCCGGCGCAGGCCAAGGTGGCCAGGGTGGTCGTCCGCAGGGCCGTGGCGGCAACCGTCCGCAAGGCGGCGGTGGCCGCCCACAAGGCGGTGGCGGTCGTCCCCAGGGCGGCGGCGGTCGTCCGCACGGCGGTGGTGGCGGCAATCGCGGCGGCGGCCGTCAAGGCAATCGCTGAGGCCAGCGTCGATGTCCGTCCGCATCTATCACAACAACCGCTGTTCCAAGTCGCGCGCTACGCTGGCGTTGCTCGAGGAACGCGGCATCGTGTGCGATGTGGTCAATTACCTGGACACGCCGCCCAGTTCGTCCGAGCTGATGCAGTTGCTCGACATGCTGGGGATGACACCGCGCGAACTGATGCGCACCAGCGAGGCCGAGTACAGTGAACTCGGCCTCGACGATCCCGCGCTGGACGACACCACGTTGATCGCGGCGATGGTCAGTCACCCGCGACTGATCGAACGCCCCATCGTGGTGTCCAACGGCAAAGCCGCGATTGGACGTCCACCGGAAGCGGTATTGTCCATTCTTTGAGTGCACGCATCCCCGCTTTGCGCGGGATGCATCGCTCTACTCTTCCTCGTCAGGCACGTAGGCCAGCAAGTCGCCCGGCTGACATGCGAGGAATTCGCAGATCTTGCTCAGCGTTTCGAAACGCACGCCGCGCACGTGGCCGGATTTGAGCAGGGACAGATTGGATTCGGTAATACCGACGAACTCAGCGAGTTCGCGCGAACGCACCTTGCGCGTCGCCAGCATCACATCGAGTCGGACCACGATCGCCATCAGGACCTCACACGATCGAGCGCTGGTCGTCTTCGAGCCGCGCCGCCTCGTCGAACAGGCGCGCCACGAAGAAGAACACGGCCACCGGCAACAGCGACAACAGATCGTCGCCGCTGAAGGTCAGCTGGGCCGAGCCTGCACCCGATTGCGACGCCAGCCAAAGCGTGGCGACCGCGGGCAGCAGCACGCGCAGTACCGCGGCTGCCATCAGCAGCGCGGCAAAGCGGCGGAAGTGCCGGGTAATGGCGCTTGAAAACAGCGCATCGGGCGTGACCCGCCTCAGCATGCGGGCGAGTTCGACCAGCGCCGCACACGTCACCAGCGCAAGCGCCCCTGCGATGCTCGCTGCCCAGACGCGCGGCAGGCCATCGGTCGAGAGGATGGCGACCACCGTCGCGCCGGGCGCACTGCGATCGGCCCAGATGCCAGCACCGGTGATCACCAGGCAGGACAGCGCGCCCAGCCAGCAGACGATCGCCAGCGCACGCGCGGCGTGCACGATGTGCTGTGCTGTTGCACGGCCATTTCTTTCTGTATTACGATAATTTCTATTCGTCATACGGGCACCTTAGCATGAAACGCAAAGCGGATTGGCTTTACCCCCTCAGCCTCAGCGCCGCCCTCGCGGTAGCCGCCTGGGCCGTCAGCGCCACCCCGACGCCGTTGTCCCATGCCCAGGCCGAGACCGCCGTGGTCGATGCCTCCAGCGGCGAGGTCTTCCAACTGGCCCGCGCACTGCCCCGCATCGACGACCCGGACTTGGCCATGCTCGCCCGTGCCAGATTGGCCGCCGCGCGTTTGGACGCCAACGAGGCGAACCGGCTGGTCGCCCGCTACCTCGCCGCCGGCAAGCGCACGCCCGCGCAACGCGCGCTGGCCTGGCCGATCGCAGCCGACGCCAACTTCGCCCATGGCGACTACCGCAAGGCCGCCGACGCGGCGCATGCCTGGGAAAAGGCGCTGGCCGAACAGCACGCCGCCGCCGACGAACTGGCCGGCGCGCAGCAGATGGCCACCCTGGCCGATCAGCTGGCCGGCGCCACGGCGCAGCAGGTGGACGTCTATACGCCCAAACCCGAAGCGGTGAAGCGCGACAAGGTCGGCCTGCCCCGCTCGCTCGCCGCCATCAACGGCAAGCCGCAGGAAGTGGTGCTCGACACCGGCGCCAATCTCTCCGTCGTTTCGCTGTCCACCGCGCACAAACTCGGCCTGCGCCTGCTCGACGGTGCGGCCAGCGTGGGCAGTGCCAGCCGCCAGGCGGTGGCCTCGCGCATCGGCGTTGCCGATCGCCTGGAATTCGCGGGACTCACGCTGAGCCATGTGGCGTTCCTGGTGCTCGACGACCAGCAACTGAACATGCCGGTACCCGGCGGCTACCAGATCGACGCCATTCTCGGCTTTCCCGTGCTGCGCCAATTGCAACGGCTGGAGTTCACTGCCAACGGCAAACTGCTGCCATCGCGCAGCGAGACGGCGCAGCCCGGCGAAGGCAACCTGCGCATGGCCGGTAGCGACCTGTACGTGGAAGTGATGCTCAACGACCTGCCGGTGGCCATGCATCTGGACAGCGGCGGCGCGGCCTCGTCGCTCTCTTCGCAGTTTGCGGCGGAACATCCGACGGTGGTGAAGGGCCTGAAATCCAGGCAGGAGCATGTTGCCGGTGCCGGCGGCTCACGCGCCCGTCAAGCCGCCAGCTGGCCGCAGGTGCGCGTGCGCATCGGCGATCAGCAAACGGTGTTGCCGGCGATCGGCATCTCGCTGAGCGACGCAGGCAACGTGAAGGAACCGAACGTGTTGGGCGGCGACATCCTGCAGTCGTTCGATCACTGGACGCTCGATTTTCCGCGCATGCAGTTCGAAGTGGGCCATCCGCTGCCGCGCCCGCTGGCCAAGCCCGCGGGCTGAGCGGCATCAACCCGGATCGAGCGTGAAGCGGTCCGCGTCCATCCAGGCCGGAAAACGCTCGCGATGGGCAAGCAACGGCGCCGGATCGATGGTGACGGTGACCACCTGCTCCTGCGGGCCCAGTTCCACCAGCGGCTCGCCGACGGGATCGAGCACCGCGCTGTCGCCGGCATACGGCAGGTCGTTGCCGTCGACGCCCACGCGATTGAGGCCGATCACGTAGCTGAGGTTTTCGATGGCACGCGCACGCAGCAGCGTGCGCCACGGCTGGCGGCGCGGCGCCGGCCAGTTCGCCACGAAGATGGCCAGGTCGTAGTCCATGCCGCCCGCTGCTTCTTCAAGGCGACCGTTGCGCAGCCACACCGGGAAACGCAGGTCGTAGCAGACTTGCGGAAGAATGCGCCAGCCCTTGAGTTCGACGATGAGTCGCTCGGTGCCGCCGCCGTAGCGCGTGTGCTCGCCCGCCATGCGGAACAGATGGCGCTTGTCGTATTGCTCGAAGCTGCCGTCCGGGCGAGCCCAGATCAAGCGGTTGTAGACCGTGTCGTTCTCACGAATGGCCAGGCTGCCGCAGAGTACCGCGTCCACTTCCTGCGCGAGCGCGCGCATCCACGCGACACCTTCGCCTTCCATGGTGTCGGCGCTGGCACGCGTGTCATTGCTGAAGCCGGAGAGAAACGTCTCCGGCAAAACGACGAGGTCGCTCTTCCCGGCGACGCGGCGCACCAGCTCGCCGTAGTACTCGCGATTGGCGGGGGCATCGTGCCAGCGCGTGGCACCCTGGATCAGGCTGACCCTCAGAGCTTGCATAGGCGCTCCGCGGCGGCTTCCATGGTGGCATCGCTCTTGGCAAAGCACAGGCGCAGATAGTGCGTGCCCGGTGCCTTGTCGTAGAACGGCGTCAGCGGAATGGCGGCCACGCCCCCTTCCTTCACCATCCACTCGCAGAAGGCCACATCGTCCTTGTCGCTGATGACCGAGTAATCGACCAGCTGGAAATAGCCGCCCGGCACGTCGAGCAGCTTGAAGCGCGAGGGCTTGATCAGTTCGCGGAAGCGGTCGCGTTTGACCTGGTAGAACGAAGGCAATTCCAGATAATGCCCGGGCGTGCTCGCCATGAATTCGGCGAACGCCACCTGCGCCGGATGGAAGGTGCAGAACGTGAGGTACTGGTGCACCTTGCGGAATTCCGCCGACAGCGCCTTGGGCGCCACCGCATAACCGAGCTTCCAGCCGGTGCAGTGATAGGTCTTGCCGAACGACGACACCACGAAACTGCGCGCCGCCAGTTCGGCATGGCGCAGCACGCTTTCATGCTGCGCGCCGTCGTACACGATGTGCTCGTACACCTCGTCGGACAACACCACGATCTCGGTATCGCGCACGATCGCGGCCAACTCGTCCAGATCGGCCGCGGACAGCACCGCGCCCGTAGGATTGTGCGGGCTGTTGATCAGGATCATGCGCGTCTTTGGCGTGACTGCATCGCGCACGCGCTGCCAGTCGATGCCGAAGCTGGGCGCCTGCAGCGGGATATGCACGGCGCGTGCGCCCTGCAGCTCGATGGCCGGCTCATAGCTGTCGTAAGCGGGATCGAACACGATCACTTCGTCGCCCGCCCGCACCACGGCGGCAATGGCGGCGAACAGCGCTTCGGTCGCGCCCGAGGTCACGGTGATCTCGGTGTTGGGATCGAGCTTGTGGCCGTACAGACGCTCGGTCTTCAGCGCGATCTGCTCGCGTAGCGGCTGCAGACCGATGCCCGGCGCGTACTGGTTGCGGCCTTCGGCCATGGCGCGGGTGATCGCGTCGCGCAGCGGCTGGGGCGGTTCGAAGTCCGGAAAGCCCTGGCCGAGGTTCACGGCCTTGTGCTCCACAGCGAGCTGGCTCATGACGGTGAAGATGGTAGTTCCAACTTTGGGAAGCTTGGTTTCGATCTGCATGATCCGGATGTCTGGATGGCTAAACGAGGATGCTAACACGCGACGTATGGCGTGCCAGCGTCAGAGATATTTACCGCACTGCGCGTGCTTCTCGCGTACGGTATCGGGCAGCTTCTCCGCAAGAAAATCCACGAAGGCGCGCACGCCGGGTAACAGGCCGCGGCGGCTGGGGTAGACGAAGTGCATGGTTCCTTGCGGCACGCTCCATTCGGGCAGCACCACTTCCAGCTCGCCGCGTTCGATCGCCGGGCCGCAGACGAATTCCGGCAGCAGGGTGACGCCGATGCCTTGCTTGCAGCATTGCAACAGCGTGTTGAAGTCGCCGCAGATCAGGCGCGGATGGATGTCCACCAGCACGCGTTCGCCGTTGCCATCGAGCAACTCCCAGCTCTGCGCGCCTTCATGCTCCTGGTTGGTGAGCGCGGGCAACTGTGTGAGATCGGCCAGTTCCTTGGGATGGCCGTAGCGTTTGAGCAACTCGGGGCTGGCGACCAGCAGCACGCGCGACTGGCCGAACGTGCGCACGACCAGGGTGGCGTCGGTATCGAGCTTGCTGCGCACGCGGATGGCGATGTCGAAACCCTCGCCGATGACGTCGACGCGGCGGTCGGTGGCGTGCAGCCGCACCTGCATCTTCGGATGCAGGGCGAGGAACTCCGGCAGCATGTGGCCGACGACCGTCTGCACCAGCGACACCGGGCAACTGACGCGCACCACGCCGCGCGGCTCGGAGCGCACCTCTTCCACCGCCTCCTGCGCCGCCCTCGCCTCTTCCAGTACGGCGCGGCAATGGCCGTAGAAGCGTTCGCCGACCTCGGTGACCACGAAGCGGCGGGTGGTCCGCTGCAGCAGGCGCACGCCCAGGCGCTCTTCCAGTTGCGCGATGCGCTTGCTCAGGCGGGACTTGGGAATCCCCAGGGCGCGGCCCGCGGAGGAAAAACCGCCGTGTTCAACCACCGCGGCGAAGAAATACAAATCGTTGAGATCCTGAAGGGCGCCTTCCAAAACCGCCATCGCCGTTTCCTTATCAGAACAATACGTTCAAATTCTGCCGACTTATCAGCTGATTGTCCGAAGAATACCTTAGTCACGTCGCCGGCGGACCCGGCCCGTCACTGAGGAAATACCATGAAACTGCTGCATCTCGACGCAAGCGCCCTGGGTAGCCACTCCGTCTCGCGTGGCCTTACCGCTGCCATCGTAGGCGAATTCACCCGCAATAACCCGGGTACGGAAGTCATCTACCACGATCTGGTGGTCAATCCCCTGAACCACTGGACTCCGGTGGCCGATGCCAGCGACCCGGTCGCCGTGCAGGGTAGCCAGATGATCGAAGAGTTCCTGGCCGCCGACGTGGTGGTGATCGGTGCCCCGATGTACAACTTCTCGGTGCCCAGCCAGCTGAAGGCCTGGATCGACCGTATCGCCGTGTCCGGCAAGTCGTTCCGCTATACCGCCAACGGTCCGGAAGGCCTGGCCGGCGGCAAGCGGGTGATCATCGCCTCCTCGCGTGGCGGCATCTACAGCGAGGGCAGCGCCGCCCAGCCGATGGACTTCCAGGAGACCTACCTGCGCGCCCTGTTCGGCTTCCTCGGCGTGACAGACCTCGAGTTCGTGCGTGCCGAAGGCGTCAACTTCAGCGAAGACCACAAGGTCGAAGCCCTCAAGTCGGCGCACGCCGCCATCGGCGTGGCCACTCGCAAGGCCGCGTAAGCAACACCACGCTGCACCGTCCCCCGCAGACGCCGCACCTCAGGGTGCGGCGTTTGTCGTTCCGGCGCGATAGACCGCCTTGCCATCCACCCAGGTGCTGAGCGGCTTGAGGTCGGCGATCTGGCGTGGCGGCACGGTGAGCGGGTCGCCGCTGAGCACCACGAAGTCGGCGCGCATGCCAGCACGCAAGGCACCCACCTGGTCCTCCATGAAGGACGCATAGGCGGCGCCGCGCGTGAAACCCGCCAGCGCCTGGATGCGACTCACGCGCTGGTCCGGCAGCCAGCCGGCCGGCGGTTGTCCGTTGAGATCCTGCCGCGTCACGGCCGCGTACAGACCCAGCATCGGATTGACCTGCTCGACCGGGAAATCCGAACCGAACGCCAGTGGCACCTTCTCCTGGATGAAGCGCTGCCACGCATAGGCGCCCTTCAAGCGCTCCGCACCGAGCCGCTGCTCGGCCCACGGCATATCGGACGTGGCATGGGTTGGCTGCATCGATGCGATCAGATGCAAGGAGGCGAAGCGCGGGATGTCGTCCAGCGCAACGATCTGCGCGTGCTCCACGCGCCAGCGATGATCGCTGTCGGCGTGATCGCCCAGCACGGCCTGATAGGTATCGAGCACATGGCGGTTGCCGCGATCGCCGATGGCGTGCGTGGCGACCTGCACGTGGCAGCGATAGGCCTTGTCCACCGCCGTGCGGTAGGCTTCCGGCGAGGTCACGAAGATGCCCTTGTTGCCATGGTCGTCGCTGTAGTCGGCGAGCAATGCCGCGCCGCGGCTGCCCAGCGCGCCGTCCATGTAGAGCTTCACCGTGCGCATCTGCAGACGGCCGCTGGCATCCGCCCAACGACCGCCCTGGTTGCACAGCCAGTCGAGCGCCTCGTGGTTGCCGTCGGCCATTTCATAGAGACGCAACGGGATCTCGCCGGCCGCCGCCATCTCCTGCAGCACCTTGAAGTCCTGCAGGCTTACGCCCGGATCGTGCACACCGGTCAGCCCTGCCGCGACGGCATCCGCGAAAGCAGCCTTGTAGGCATCGCGCGTCTGCTGGTGGGTCAACGGAGGAATGGCCTGGCCGACCAGAGCCTGGGCGCCATCCACCAGCACGCCGGTCGCGCGCTTGCCGACGCGTTCAATGCGTCCGCCTTCGGGTTGCCAGTCGCCGTCCAGCGATTTCGTGGCGTGCTTCATCGCCGCCGTGTTTGCCCAGGATGCATGGCCGTCCACGCGCTCGAGGTACACGGGCCGATCGGGAAAGGCCGCATCGAGATCGGCCGCCGAGGGAAAGTGCTTGTCGGCCCAACGGTTCTGGTCCCAGCCACGACCGATCAGCCACACCCCGGCCGGCAGTTTTGCCGCGGCGGCCTTGAGGCGGGAAACCACTTCCGCGCGGGATGCACTGCCGACCAGGTCCACCTGGATGTGGGTCATGCCCAATCCCAGCATGTGCCCATGGGCATCGATCAAGCCGGGGATGACGGTGGCGCCTTTGGCGTCTTCGATGGTGCTGCCGGGAAATTGCTTCTGCAGGTCAGCGGTATCGCCGACGGCAAGTAGGCGTCCATCGTCCTTCCAGGCCAGCGCAGTGGCTTCCGGACGTGAGGGATCCATCGTGTGGATATGGGCGTTGACCAGCAGCGTGGTCGCCTGAAGCGGCAGTGCGGCAAGTGCGAGCAGAACGATCGAAGAACAGCGAAGCGGCAGTCGCATGAGGGAATTCCGGGCGGAAGGATCAGGCGACTTTGCCCAGCCCGGCTTCGGCACACAAGCGGCCCTGCAGCATGGATGTACCCAGGGCGCCCCTACGCCCCGTGTACAAAGGACTTACGCGGCCTGTTCCAGCACCGCCGCCGGACGCGCGTACTGCGCCAGGCGAATGGAGGTGTCGGTGCCTGGCATCTCCACGCACACCGAACGACCGGAACGCAGGTGTTCGTCGCGCGCCACTTCGCGGGCAAGCTTGATGGCACTGCCAAGCCGCAGATCACTGAACAAGGAAGAGCCGAGCCGGCATACGGACCACGAACCGTCCGCAGACTGCTTGAGTGAATAGGTGACCATGGATGCAACCCTGTGGGGGAAAAAGAGGTTCCTGCCACTAGCTGATCGTGTACGCCTCCGGCGCGACGATCTGTCCGTTACGGACTAAGAGAGCATGCCGTTGTTACAAGAATCGTCCTATCGGGACGACGCCTGAAAATGTGTAGGAATGTGACTACGACAATTGGGATAGATGCGCCTCTGCATCTGTTTCACCAGAGATACACATGCGCTTGTTGTCGATGAACGCCGCGGCACGCCGATGGCCTTGCTGGCGGAATTCACATCGATCTATCACCCGTCGTTAACTGTCACGTCGTCAATTTCGGAGACCCGATCATGGAGTCTTCCGATGACGGATGGCACGCAAGAATTTCACCCGCCGTTGCATCCCGCATTCGATGAACTGCTGCAGCTTTATCGCATGCTCGAACTGGAAAACGAGCTGTTGCGCGGACAGCTCCGCAGGCATCCGGTCGGTGAGCTGCAGATCCGCGAAACGGAGCGCAAGATGATGGAACTGCGCGGCAACACGCCGCTGGCCATGCCGGAGCACCTGACGGCGTTGATGGCTCCGCGGCCGGACTAGACCGCAACCACGGCATGAGAGCGTCCATGGCGACCAACGAACTCAACGGTGTAGTGGTGACGCATCCCAAGCGCGTCGTGTTTCCCGATGACGACATCACCAAGCAGGACGTCGCGGACTACTACGATGCAGTGATGGATGCGTTCCTGCCGGGTGTCCAGGGGCGGCCGACGTCGGTATTCCGCTTTCCGGAAGGACTCGCCGAGGCGGGTTTCTTCCAGAAGCACCCGATGCGCGGACTGCGCCGCGTGGGCCACGTCCGGCTGCGCGAGGAAAGCGGCTCGCTGGACGACTACCTTTGCCCCGGCGACGCGGCCTCGGTGATCGAACTGGTCCAGTACGGCACCATCGAATTCCATCCCTGGGCGTCGCGAGCCGATGCGCTGGAACAACCAGACTACCTCGTGTTCGATCTCGATCCGGGCCCGGGCGTGGCGTGGCGCGAGGTGATCGAGGCGGCGCGCTGGCTGCGCGATCGACTGTCCAAGGTGGCGCTCAAGAGCTTCGTGCGCACCACCGGCGGCAAGGGCCTGCACGTGCTGGTGCCGCTGCGTTCCGCTTGCCGCTGGGAGGATGCCAGCGGCTTCAGCAGCGCCTTTGCCCATCAGCTGGCCAGCGAACGTTCCGACGGATTCACGGCGACATCGGTAATGAGCGAACGCAAGGGACGCATCTTCATCGACTACCTGCGCAATACCCGCGGCGCCACCAGCGTGGCCTCGCTGTCCTTGCGCGCACGCGCCGGCGCACCCGTCGCCATGCCCTTGCGCTGGCAGGACCTGGGGCGATGCGCGAGCGGACATGCTTTCGACATCCGCAGTGCCAGGCAGCGGCTTGCGCGACTGCGCAGCGATCCGTGGGAGGGTTTTGCGGTCATGCGGCAAAGCCTCGAGCAGGCGATGCGTTCGTACGGCGCGTCCAGTGAATGACGCTCAGCGTCCCAGCAACGCATCGAGGCGGCCCAGCGCCGGCGACAGGAAATAGCGGCCTTCCAGCACCTGCCGCAGCGCCTCGACCAGTTCGTCGCCGGCCGAGGCTTTCAACACATAGCCCTTGCCGAGCGACAAGGCGGCCTTCGCCAACATCGCATCGTCGTACATGGTGATGAACACCACCGGCAACCCGGGACGATCGGCAAGCAGCTCGCGGGCCGCCTGCAGGCCGTCCATGCGCGGCATGCTGATATCGGTCACGACCACGTCCGGATGCAGGCGGCGCACCGCTTTCACCAGGGCCTCGCCGTGGCCTACCACCGCCAGCACGTCGAATTCCTCGCCCAGCAGTTCGCGCAGTTGCTCGGCGACCGGCACGTGATCCTCAGCCAACACCAGACTGGCTCGCTTCGGGCGTGTTTCCGGCGCGTGACCGTGCATTGAACGAGCATCGTCCAATGCCAATTGTTCCGCCACCGAAAGAGAACGACCCTCCGCTAAGTAAATCTACCCATCCGCACGGTCAGCTCTGACTGCGAGCGCGGCATGGCATCAGAACAGCAGTCCGAGATCCTGTGCGCGACGCACCAGCTCCAGCGTGGAATGCACGCCCAACACCTGCATCATGGTGTACTTGTGTGCTTCCACCGTGCGCACCGACAAGCCCAGTTGCAGGGCGATCTGCTTGGAGCGCAGACCCTCGCCGACCAGGCGCAGCACCTGAAGCTGCTTGGAGGTGAGGTTGCGCATGTCGGTCATCTGGCCGCTGATGTAACGCGCACCAAGTGCCGGCGTGACATAGGTGGCGCCTGCCATGACCTGCAGCGCCGCGTTGCGCAGGTCTTCTCCCGCCGAATTCTTCAGGATGTAACCCCGCGCGCCGGCACGCAGCGCGGCAACTGCCAGCGCCGGTTCCATATGCATGGTGAGGAATACGAAACGCGTGTCGAAACCGGCCTGCCGCAATCGCTTGAGCGCATCCATGCCGTTGCAGCGCGGCATGTTGATGTCCGCCACGACCAGGTCCGGCTGCAACCGCTGCACCGCGTCGACCAGTGCATCGCCGTCGGCCACGATGTCCAGCAGGTCGAAATCGTCGTCGAGAATATGTTGGACGCCCTCCGCCACCATGCGGTGATCGTCGGCAATGATGAGCTTGGGCTTTACGCTGGCCCGAGGGCTTCTAGCGGAATTCGTATGCATAGCTCAGTCCCTTTTCCCAGAGTTGATTGCAGGCGACAACTGCCACCGAGCAGTTTCGTGCGTTCGTCGATGCTCATGAGTCCCAGCCCTCGACGGCCCTCTCCTTCCGTGACAAATCCCTTGCCGTTGTCCGTAATGGTGAGTTGAACCTGGTGATGCGCCATCTGCAGCGCCACCTCGATGCGTTGCGCATCCGCATGTCGAAGCGCATTGCCCAGGCCCTCCTGGGTCACGCGATACAGGCAAAGCGCCACGTCTTCCGGAAGATCCTTGGCGTGCGGCGAGACCAGCAACTCGATGCTGGGACCGCCTCGCCGGCGCAGGTTCTGGCACATGCCCGCCAGGGCGGCGGTGAGGCCGGTCTGGGTAAGCATGCTGGGATGCAGATCGTGCGACAGATGGCGCACGTCTTCCGACAAGGCGATCAGATCGCTCTGCAGCTGGCTCACGTCCTGCTTGTTGCAGTCGTCCACCTTGCGCCGTAATGCGCTGAGCCGGATCGATGCCACCGCGAGGCGCTGGTTGATGTCGTCGTGCAGGTCGCGTGCGATGCGTGCACGCTCCTCCTCCTGGGCAACGATCAACCGGCCCGCCAGCTCGCGCACTTCGGTGCTGGTGACCATCAGGTCGCGTTGCGTGGTCCTGCGCTGCTCGACCAGCGCCGCCAGGTAGAGCGAGGCGATGGACACGGCCAGCATCCACAGCTGCACGCTGATGGTGGTGAACTCCGATTCCGGCTGCACGAACGGACCTTGATGCGAGAGGCTCAGCTCGATCGCCATCAGGCCGACCACCAGATTCACCACGCAGGCGCCGACGACTTGCGCGCGCAAGGCCACGAACAAGGCCAGCGGCACCGGCGCCAGCAACAGCAGCGGACGTATCGTGGCGATCCCGCCCAGTTCGCGCCAGGCGAGCCAGAGCAGCACGAGTGCCGCCACGGTGATGAGCGGCATGTTCCACCCGGGCAACGTGTCGCGCCGCAGCGACGAACCCGGATTGAGCAGGCTCAGGATGGCCGGCGTCAGCAAGACATAGCCAAGCGAATCGGCCAGCCCCACGTGCCACCATTCCCTGGACAGCCAGGAAGGCAATTCGACCAGCGAAGACATGGCCGATATGACAACGCCTGTCGTTATCGGCAAGGCCACCACGGCGACCACGAGGAAGAGCAGCAACTGGAGGAAATTGCCGGTCGCCTGCTCCCTGCGCAGGTGGCTGAGCGTCCACGCGGCAAGTGTGATGAGCAGGGCGACGGCCAGATTGATGGTGGCGATGCCTTTGGCGGGCAACCCCATCAACAGGGACAGCGACAGCATGCCGAGTATCCAGCCGACGCCGTAAGCCATCCAATACTTGTAGGGAGAACAAAGTAGCAGCGCCAACAACAATGGCCCCGACAACCAGATCACCTGAAAATCGAGCGCGTGATCCCACAAGGCCAACGACAACCACTGCGCAGCCATCGCAGCCAGGCCCGCGCCTATGCCACGCGTCAGATGCTGAGGCAAGGCACCGATAGGTGCTTTGCCAGCGATGATCCCCTCTGCTCCGTGCATCCTTTCGCCCTGCTGCAATCAACAGCTGCGGCCCCTCGAGTGACTCGCCGGACTATCGAAGCCACCCTGCATTTGCCCACGATGCCCGTCATTGCCCCGTGATGGTTTAGGTAGTTCTACGATGCGCGGTTCCCGGAGGTCTTCCTGCACTGCACGTCCGCCGGATTGAATCGATGCATATGGGTCAGCGCCGCTCAATGCGGCGGAAAAATCGCTCCGCAAGAGGCTTTTCAGGCCCAATCCGTAGATTTACGGATGTCGTTTGAGTGAAAGTTCGCTTACCAAGCGGACCTCGAAAGCCCAAGCTGCAGCAGGCGCAAGCAGCGGCTTGGCAGGGGTCTGAGCGATCATGAAAGCGAACGCACGCATCGCTTCCAAAAGTACCCGCAAGCTTCGCGTGCTGCTGGCGGACGAGCACCGTTGCGTCGCCGAAGGCCTGGCAGGACTGCTCGCCAAGCGCACCAGTTCGGTTCGCCTGGTGCACGACGGCGAGGCGCTGATCGAGGCCGTGCTGGAAGGCCAGGTGGATCTGCTCATCACCGACATCGCCATGCCTCCCTTCAGCGCCCTGCAGGCGCTGCAACGATTGCGGCAACAAGGCAGCGACATTCCCGTGGTGGTGCTGTCCACCCACAGCGAGCCCTTGATCGTGCGCGAAGCGATGCAGGCAGGCGCCAACGGCTATGTGCTCAAGCAATCGCCCAGCAGCGAATTGTTCAATGCGATGGCCGAAGTGTGCGCGGGCAACCAGTTCATCAGCCCGCAGTTGATGGCCTCGCTGCTGGAAGCGCCCGAATCGCTGCATCGCCTCACCCGCCGCCAGCGCGAAGTGATCGAATCGATGGCCAAGGGCAAGCGGACCAGCGAAATCGCAGCCGAGCTGGGCATTTCGATACGTACCGTGGAAAGCCATCGCCAGTCGCTGCTCGACCTGCTGGGCGTGCACAGCGGCGTCGCGCTCATTCGCGAGGCGGAGCGTCTTGGACTGATTCCGGTCGCGCCGTACGAGCTGTACGTGGCCGCGGAGGACGAATCGTTGCACTAGCCCCGCTACCACGAGGCTGGCCCGGTCCGCCTCTTCTCACACCGTCAAAGGGAGCACACATGAACATCTCAAGCCTGCGGCACACCGGATGGGCGCTCGTCTTCATCGCTTCGGCGGCGGCGGCCCAGCAACTGCCCGCCACCTACCCGGCCAACGGACAGAACGCCAACCAGCAACAGGCCGACAAGAGCGCGTGCATGTCCTGGGCGCAGACCAATGCACCGACCCAGGCCGTGCCTCCGCCGCAAACGGGACCGGCGGTGGGCGGCGGCCAGCGCGTTGCCGGAGCCGCGCGTGGCGCCGCGGCAGGTGCGGTGATCGGCGGTGTGGCGAATGACGACGCGGGCCATGGCGCGGGTGTCGGCGCGACGGCCGGCGTGGTGGCCGGCGGCATGCGGGCACGCGAACAACGGCGACAGCAGAACGCGGCGTCGGCCGCGACGCAGAACCAGAACGGCGCCAACCTCGGCCAGGCGTACAGCGCCTGCATGAAGGGCAAGGGTTATACCGTCGGCTGAGCCGATGGGCGATGCCGGGCTGCGAGCCTCCCGGCGAGGCTCAGCGCCATGCGCTGCCCACCTGGATGTAGTACGCGTGATCGCCTTCGCTCCAGGCCCAGTCGAGCCCGGCGTACAGGCCCAGCGTGCGTGAAATCAGATAGCGGAAGCCCACGCCTTCGGCCGTGTGGGTGCTCGCATCGCCAAAATCCAACGTTCGTCCCCAGGCCTTGCCGGCGCCGCCGAAGCCGAGCAAGGCCCAGCGCGGACGGAAGTTCCAGCGCAGTTCCGCTTCCAGCACGCCCACGTTCTGGTCCTGGTAGCGCCCATAGGCGATGCCACGCAGGTCGATGGACGGCTGCTGATAGAACGGCACGTCGCCGCGTGCGGAACGGTAGTCCGCGCGCGTGCCCAACACCCAGTCGCGGCCCAGCGGGAAATAGCCGTAGGCGTGCGCGCGGTAACTCTGAAACGTGTTGTCGCTGCCGAATGCCGGCGAGTAAGGGGTCGCTTCCAGGCGCCATAACCAGCCCTTCGACGGCGTCAGCGTGTTGTCGCGCGAGTCGTAATCCAGCCCCAGCCCCAGACCGGATGCACGATGGGCGAAGTCCCTGGGCTGGAAGTATTGATCGTTGCTGCTGAGGTTGAGCCGGCTGTCGAGATCCATATAGATCCATCGCACCGAAAGGAACAGATCGCTGTTCCCCAACCGGCGCGACACCTTCTGATAGGAAAAGATGCCGTCGAGGTTGTAGCCGATCTTGCGGGGCGCGAGCCGCAATCCCTGCGTGTAGTAATCGAGGTTGACGTTGATCTTGCCGACGGCGCCGGCGTACCGCCAGCGATCGTCCTTGAAATGGAACGAGCCGCCAAGGCCGTAACCCCAGGTACCGTTTTCCGTCTTGAAGGCGGCCGCGCCATAGATGTTCGGCGGAATGCGCAACCCGCTTTCCTTGGAGGCTTCCGATTGTTTGGGCGCTTGGAAGAACACCGCCGCCAGTCCGCCGCCATTGCCCACGGCGGGCTCGGTGATGATGATGGGTACCAGCAACGCGCCCTTGTGCTGCAGCAGCCAGCGCGACATGTCCAGCGCGCCGTCCTCGGGATCGCGGAAGTTGTTCCACCACGAGGTCGGCTTCTCATCGGGAGACGCAGGCACGCGCTCCGGTGACAACGGAGTGGACGCCGCCTGCTTGCCGTCGGGTGCGGCCTGCGCGTGGAGATGTGCTGTGCCCAGCAGCATCCCCATCGCGATGAGCCAGCGTCCCGTCGTGAGGTGTGACCTCCTGACCGGCATGAAGCGTGGATCAGTTGGGCGCGGGAACGTCGACTTCCTTCCAGCTGCTGTCCGGGTCGAACGCCTTCATCGACTGCGCCGTCGTGGCGCCATTCTTGCCCAGGTCTTTTTCGAAGACCTGGCCGTCATGGCTGACCATGAAACTCATCACGCCGGTTTCGCCGTACTGCGCAGGCCAGGCGACCAGTGCGAAACCGTTGGTCATGCGCTTGCCGACCAGATAGTTGTACGCACCTCCCGGCGCGGACGCCCCTTGCGCGGTGAGGATGCGATAGTGATAGCCGTAGTAGCCCTGCCCCGGCACCACGTTGGCGAATTTCGGCCCGAGCGGACTCGGCGGCTCGTCGCCCGTCACCGGCCAATACAAACCGTCGTGCTTGCCGGACGTGCTGAGCAGGCGCTGCGCATACTGCAGCACCTTGTCGCCGTCGCGATCCTGCGAGGCGTAATCGCGTTGCGCGTCGTAGTAGGCAAGCAAGGCCTGTTCGACGGCGAGTTCGTTCTGCCCGATGTGGCGTGTGCGTATCTCCTGCTGCGCACCGGCCAGGTCGAAGTGCCAGCCGCCGCTTCCCTGCACCAGCGGCATCGGCAATACCCAGTTCTCCTTGCCCACATCCAGGTGTGCCTTGCCGTCGGCCGTGTCGATGCGATGGCTCTCGTCGTAGCGCTTCAGGAACAGGTCCACGTCGTCCTGATCGATGCCTTCGGTGGGTATGTAGTCTTTCCAGTTGCTGCCCAAGACCTTGGCCAGGGCGGCCTGGTCATGGTCGCGAACGGCCTGCACGAAGGCGCTGGCGGCGGCGTCGGCCGATGGATAGCTCGCCTGCTGAGCCAGGGCGGCGCCGCAAAGCACACAGCCAGCCCAGAACATCGTGCTCAAGGCCAGGCGACGGATCATGGGAGTGCGATTCATGGTCATGCTCCTCAACGACGACGGCCACCGCCACCCGCCCGGGCCGGCGCGGGTCGGGACATCTGCCGGCCGGCACCTGCGCCGGCGCCACGGGACTGCGACATCGAGCGCTGACTGGACTGCCCGCGATTCATTTGCGTATGCGCCGAACCTGGCGATTGCCCGCCGCTGAACGCGTTGTTGCGCGGTCCCTGCGATGCGCGATCGCCAGCGAAGTTGCCGCGCTGCTGCGCGCTCGCATTGCCTCGATTCTGTCCGCCCAGATCGCCGCGCCCCTGACCGCCGACGTTGCCCCGATCCGCGCCGAGGTTGCCTCGATCCACGCCTCCGGCAGCGCCCTGGCCGCCACCAGGCCGGTTGCCGCCGGACGGACGATTGAGTGCCGCGCCCGTCTCGCCCGCACCGCGCCGCGCGGCCATCGACGAGCCGTTGCCGGTGGAGCGATCAAAGCTCTGCAATGCGCGCTGACGATTCGCATCGTTGCCGCGGAACGCCTCGCGCTGGTTGGCGCCACCCACGCCCTGCCCATAGCGCTCGCGACTGCCCTGATCGCGATAAGGCGTGCCGCGCCGATTGGACGGGTTGTGGTTCCAGGTCGCCCTGTTGTTGCCGTTGCCGCTGATGCGGTTGTTGACGTTGTTGATGTTGTTGTAACGGTTGACGTTGATGTCGACGTCGCCATGGCCCCAGTTGAAACCGCCCCACAGCGAGTTGACGGCGGCAACACCCACGCCGAAGGCAATGCCT
The DNA here is from genome assembly GCF_049913195.1 of Dyella kyungheensis. Taxonomy (GTDB): domain Bacteria; phylum Pseudomonadota; class Gammaproteobacteria; order Xanthomonadales; family Rhodanobacteraceae; genus Dyella; species Dyella kyungheensis. The sequence continues at coordinate 2,800,623 of NZ_CP183983.1, forward strand.
GCTGCCAGGCCGGTGGCCACCGGATAGTAGTAGCCGGGCGGTGGCGGCCAATAAGGCGGCGGATAGCTGGGATAGGCCCAGGTGCCGTAGACCACGGTCGGGTTATACGACGGTACGTACACCACTTCCGGATTGGCCGGCTCGATCTGGATCACCGTGGTGCTCGGCGCCGCAGCACTGGCTGGCGCCTGCTGCACCACCACCTTTTGCTGCTCGGTGGTCTTCAGGTTGCCGGCCTTCTGCGCCTGCGCGCGCAGACGCTGCACGGAGGCCATCACGTCGTCCGGCTGGGCAAGAAACGCATCGCCCATATTCTGCACCCATTCGGGCTGCTGCTTCATTTGCGCGAGCACCTGGGGAAAAGCCACCAGCGACTGCACGCTGGGATCCCAGCTCTGGTTGGAGACCTGCTTCACCGCATCGTCGCCCTGCACCTTGGGATGCGCCGCAGACCACGCGGCGGCATCGGCCACGTTGCTCGGGTAGGTGCAGGCCATCAGCACCTGCGACAGCAACGCGTCGGGATACAGCGCCACCGGAGCGAGCATCTGGTCGAGCTGCTGGTTGTTGTAGACCTTCTGCCCGGCAGGCGGTGCACTCTGCGTGCTTTGCGCAGCCACCGGGCCTGCGACCAGTACGCCCAACAGACACAGCAGGCCGAACCGTGCGAATCCGTGGATCCTCGTCGTCTTCATGGTGCCGCTCCCGTGCAGCTCACGCTTGCACCAGCTTGATACTTCGCGCGACGGATTGACCACTGCATTTATGCGCAAGCACGATCAGTAAAACTACTTATGCGCGCAGCTACGGGCTTGCCCGGCGAGTGGACTCGGTAGATTTACCGCGGACGGCTAGGTAGTAGTTCGCTGTGCCCCAGGCGTGCGCCGCACGACCATATCGCTCACCCGCCGATCCCTGAGGACAGTCATCATGCGCCGCATTGCGTTCCCGCGCTTTACGTTGACCCGCGCCGTCATGGCTGCTTCCTGCGTTGCGGCCCTGGCGGCTCCCCTGGCGAAGGCGGACACGCCCGACTATTGGGATGGCGACTGGCACGGCAGCATCCAGCCGTATGGATGGCTGCCGGGCATCAGCGCAGAGACGCGTTTTCAACTGCCCAACAACGGCGGCACGGTCAACCAGAAATCCGACAAGGACCTGTTCGACTACCTCAGTGGCGCTTTCATGATCGACGGTACCGTGCGCAAGGGAAACTGGGGCTTCTACGGCGATTTCGACTGGGTGAAGTTCTCCAACGAGAAAGGCCGCTTCACCAACATCGGCGGCGACCGCATCGGCGCCAGCGCCAATCTCGATACGCGCTGGGGCATCAAGGGCGGCATGGTGAACTTCGCCGGCCTCTACACCCTGGCGCACGGCCAACAGGGTTACATCGACCTGGTGTTCGGCGTGCGTTATCTATGGATCAAGGGCAACCTCGACTGGAATTTCAATCTCACCGGCAACGGTGGGCGCGTGGATATCGACAACAGCGGCCATCTGCACAACCAGACCCACGTCACCGACGGCATCGTAGGCATCCGCGGCCGCTGGTCGCCGTTTGAGGACAGCAACTGGTTCTTTCCCTACTACGCCGACGTCGGCGCGGGCAGTTCGGACAACACCTATCAGTTGATGCTCGGCGTGGCCTACGGCTTTCACTGGGGCGATATCGCGCTCAACTATCGCGACGTGCAATACAACCAGGGCGACGACGACAAATTCCTCAAGCGCGTGCAGCTGAGCGGACCAGCACTCAGCTTCACCTGGCATTTCTGAGCATGGCCTGTCGCCGAAGCTAGGCGGATGACCGAACCCACTGCCAGCATCTTCGAAGAACCCAAGCACGTCGCCGTGCTTCGGCGGCTGCGCCTGATCAAGCCGGCGCATCGCGCCCAGGCCTTTCGACGCGTGCTCATCGCGATGGCCTTCGCCTGGGTGCCGCTGGCCGTGCTTTGTGCGATGCAGGCGTTCGTTTCCGGACACCAGGAGTTGCTGCATGCGTTCTTCACCGATGTCGCGGTGCACGCGCGCTTTCTGCTGGCCGTGCCCATCCTGATTCTTTCCGAGTACATCATCCTGCCGCGCCTGGACCTGACCGCGCAGCACTTCCTCACCTCCAAGATCATCGACGATGCCGACCGCCAACGTTTCGACGACGCCGTCGCATCGACCCGGCGCCTGAGCCTGGGCGTATGGCCGTCGGCGACCATGACGTTCATCGTCTATGCGTTCGTGATCACCATCGTGCTGACGGTGCATCAGGACGCGCTGCCGATCTGGCATTACGCGGCGGCATCGACACACCGCTCGCTGGCCGGCTGGTGGCACATGGTGATCAGCCTGCCGCTGTTGCTCGGGCTGCTGCTCAGCTGGGTATGGCGCGTGGGCGTGTGGACGCGCTTTCTTCATCAGGTCTCGCACATGGGGCTGCATCTGGTCGCCTCGCATCCCGACAAGGCCGGCGGCCTGCTGTTCGTGGCGTTCTCGCCGAGGATGTTCACCCCGCTCGCGCTGGCCATCGGCATCATCACGGCGGGAACGTTCGCCAACGAGGTGATCCACTTCGGCTGGAACCCGATGGACCATCCCGCCACGCCGATCGCCACCGCCATCATGGTGGTGGTCATCTTTCTCGTCCCGCCGCTGGTCTTCGGGCGCATGTTGTTGATGGCGTGGCGGCGGGGAATCTTCGAGTACGGCGCGCTGGCCAGTCGCCTGGGCACGCAGTTCGAAAACAAATGGCTGGGGCCGGACCGGGTAGTCGATCCGGAGTCGCTGGAAAAGCCGGACTTCTCCTCGACCACCGATCTGTACGGCGTGACCGCGAACGTCTATTCCATGCGGCCCATCTTGTTCGACCCGCGGGCGGCGCTATCGCTGGCCGTGGCGGCGCTGCTGCCGTTTGCGCCGATCTGGCTCTCGGTGATTCCAGCCAAGGTGATCCTCTCGCAATTGTTGAAGATGGTGATCTGATCGTTCGCCACCGTGCGTTCCGGCAAGGAACGTGCGGACGGGCAAATGCGCCCGCGCATGCTTCAGGAAAATTCCCGCCAACAGTCACCTCCGGGAGTTTCCCAGCATGAATCGCATCTACGTCGACGATGTGTTGTGCACTCGCTGCGGCCGCGTTTACGAAGCCAGCAGGGGGTGTCCGTCATCGGGCATTCCTGCGGGCACCGCTTGGGAGGCCGTTCCCGCCCATTGGCGCTGCCCGGATTGCGGTGCACGCAAATCATCGTTCGAATCGTTGGAATTGATCTACCAGCGGGCGCGCTGCGTCCTGAGCGGGTTCTGATCGCGGGCAAAGCGGTGCTGAAGACGTAAAGCGGGACGTTCGCGATGCACCACACTTCCCACTCTCCCCTCCGGTGAGAGGGTTGCGGTGAGGGACCCATCTTGCCTCATCGCCTCAACTGGATGGCTTTTGGCCGTCCAAACAACAACGACCCCGTCGGGCCGTTGTTGTTGGTGCTGCTGACCCGTCATGCGGGCATACTGATTATTCCGCCGGCGCCCACCCATCGCGCACGTCATAGGCTTTGATCGCCGCAGCAACCTGCTCCGTCGAGGGGCCCAGATTCTTTTCGTACAGCACGCCATCGCGATCGATCAGGAAGCTCATGAGGCCGGTGTCGCCGTACTTTGCCGGGGTGGCCAGGATGGCGAAGCCGCCGGTCATCTTGCCGTCGACCACGTAGCTCTTGCCGCTTTTCTGGGCATCGAGAATGCGGAACACGTAGCCGTCGAAGATCTGGCTGCCTTCGGCGCAGGTCGCGCATGCCTGCATGTCGCGCAGGTTGCCGAGCGGGCTTTCCATGTCGTCCTTCGCAGCATCCCAGTACAGGCCGTCATGCATGCCAGGCTTGCTGATGATGCGCGAGGTGTACTGGTGTTCGCGTTCCTTATAGTCCTCTTCCGCCAGCGCCATGGCATTGGCGGCATCCATGGCGAGCAGCTCATGGCTGCCGATGCGTCGCGCTTGGATCTCGTCGGTGCCGGCCAGACCGTCGAAGCGCCAGCCCAGGGCGCCGTCCTTCTTCAACGGGAAGGGATAGGCGTAGTTGTCGGCGCCGACGTAGAGAATCTCGCTGCCATCATCGAGCATGGCCCAGCGATGCATGGCGTCGTACTTGCGCACGAAGGCCTTCTGCGCGCTGGCATCCTCGGTGACGTCGCCGCTGGAAAGCACGGAAGCGGCAGCGGGTCCGAGGATCGAGGCCACCGACGGATCGTCGCCGGCGCGCACGGCCGCCACCAGCGCCTGGCCGGCTTGCTCCGGCGTGCTGAAGTATTGCGGCATGGCTTGCGCGAAGACGGGGGCCGACTGGATCAGGCCAAGCGCCGCAGCCGTCGCCATGGCGAGACCGCAGAGAAGCCGCGGGCCAAACGTGGCCGCGCGTGACTGGAAAATTGCCGTGGTCATGGGTTACCTGCAAATAGAGGGATAAAGGTGATTGGGATGACCGCGCCTCAACGGCGGCGGCCACCACCGCCGTGGAAGGACGGCATGCGTGCGTGCGCCATGCTGGCGTGACCGCGGAAGCTCTCCGCACGGCTGGACGCACCGTTGCCGCTCCAGGCCGAATGCGCGCGATTGCCGGCAAAGGAATTGAACCGACCATCGTCACCGCCGAACGCATGCGGCGCGGCTTCGGCGTCATGGCGATAGCCGTCGCCGTTCGCACCAAAGCCTTCGCGCGCCGCACCCATCGGTCCATAGCCGCCGTTCTTCCAAGTGTCGCCACCGTCGGCGGGATAGCGGTTGGCCATCCGGTTGTCGTAGTGCTGCATGGCCGGACTGCCGGGCGCCCACGGACCGGAACCGCGCGGGCCGTAGCCATCGTGGCGCCAGGTGTCGCCGCCATCGGCGGTGTAGCGATTGGCCAGGTAGTTGTCGTAGCGCTGCATGCGGGCGCTCCCGGGAGCCGGCGGCCCATAAGGATGCGGGCCATACGGCCATGGGCCGTGCGGGCCCGGGCCCCACGGGCGGTAACCGTTGTAGCTGTAGTGGTTGCCGTGCCAGATGTTGTTGTTGATGTAGGTGGTGTGGTTGTAGATCACCGTGCCGCCACCGCCCCAGTTGACGTTCCACGCATTGAAGCCCCAGTGGAAACCGCCGCCGCCGACGATGCCGATGCCGGCGCTGAAACCCGCGCCGATGAACACGCCGCCGCCGAAGGTGATCACCGGCGACGGCGCCACGAACACCGGCCGGTAATACGGCACCACATACGGCACGCCATAGACTACGGCCGGGTTGTACTGCGGCACGTACACCACCTGCGGATTCGCCGGCTGGATCACGATGGTCTGCGGCGACTGCTGCACCACGTTGATCTGCGGCGTCGACTTCAGCGTGCCGGCCGCCTGCGCCTTTGCACGCATGGCCTGCACGGCCACCATCACGTCGGTGGGCTGGTTGTGATAGGCCTCGCCCAGGCTGGAGGTCCAGGAAAGGTTCTGCGCCAGGTCGGACAACACGCTGGGAAACTGGGTGAGCGCTTTGACGCTCGGGTCCCACGTCTGTGCATTCACGGCCGACGACAACGCCGTGCCGGTGAGATCGCCGTGCCCGCTCAACCAGTCCTGCGCGATCGACACCTGGTCGGGAAAGGTCGCGGCGTTGAGGCACTGGGCCACCAGCGCGTCGGGATACAAGGCGATCGGGGCGACCAGCGAATCGAGCTGGCTGGAGGTCATCGGCGCGCTTGTCGGCGCGCCCGGCGGCATGGCCTGGGCGGAAGACGTGGCATCGTCGGCTGCCGACGGCAGGCTGGCGACGGCCAGTACGACCGCACACGCCAGCGCGGTCAGTGCATGGGTGGTGCTCTTGCTGATCATGTGCAATTCCCGAGGAAGTGAACGATTCCGCCGGTCGAGGCCAACGAGCGCGCCGCTGCGGATGGCGTGCAGTCTTCCAGCGGTCCCGCCCGGACGCTTTCCGGAACGCACCCACTTTTTTGGCTACGCAGGATTCATTTCGAAATCGCACGGTCGCGTTGCTTGCGGATGCCTTTCCAGACCCTGCAGGCCCAGCGGACGCACTTGGCTACCGCACCGCTGCTAGTCCCCGGTAAGCAGCTGCCCACCCGCTCCATACATACAATTTTCAAGGCTTTGCCTGGCCATTCTGATTCGTATGCAACGCTCATATCCGGGCCATGTATGGGCTTTAGCCAGCTAAAACAGACGTTTGAGCGGAACCGGCATAGGCCGAATTTCGAGTTGACTTCGCAAAATTGTATGCATACGATGCGCACCTTCTCGCAACATTGATCCAATCAATGTCGCGGGACATGCAGGGGTTCCGTTGCTTGTCCATCTTGGGAGCAGGACAGATGCATCCGATCTACACACAGAGGGCGCCGCTCAGTTCCGGTCGCCACCGACATTCACGCCATTCGGCGACCTCCGCCACCCGTCATGCGCTGGCCGTCCATGGCGAACGCGCCTGGCGCCAGCCCGATCTCGACCTCGAGCAGGCCGGTCAGCCGGTGGTCGCTTCGCACTGGGCCGATCACCGCGCGACGCCGCGCGAGCACACGGCGCAGAGTCCACGCGGCTACTACGTGGCCAGCATCTTCATGCGCTCCACCCAGCTGGCGCTGAGCGCCGATGCCCACGACGTGCATCGCGGCGAATGGCGTGCCGGCAGCTTCCATATGAGCGCGCCGGGCCAGCAGCTGCGTGCGCGCTTCGAGTCGCCGTGCGACATCCTGCATCTGCATCTGTCCGAGGCTTTCGTGCGCCGCATGGCCCTCGCGGCGGACTCGTTGCATTTGATGGCGGCACCGACGCCGGTGCATGTCGCGCAGGACAGCGTGATCGAACAACTGGCGCGCGCCCTGCTCGCCGCCGACGACAAGATGTGCGGCCGCGAATACGCCGAGCGCGTCGCCGCGCCCATCGTCACCCGCTACTTCCACCTGTTGTCGCAGGCCCATCTGAACAGCAACGAGCCCCGCCGCATCGCGCTGCCTCGCTGGCGGCTGCAGCGCATGCACGATTACGTGAAGGCGAACCTGGGCAGCTCCGTGACGTTGTCGGACATGGCCGCGGCGGCAGGTTTGTCACCGATGCACTTTGCCGCGCAGTTCCGCGTCGCCACCGGCCAGCGTCCGCACGATTACCTGCTCCAGTGCCGCATCGATCGTGCGAAGACCTTGCTGGCGACCAGCAACCGCACGCTGATCGATGTGACGCTCGAAGTCGGCTTCTGCACGCAGGCCCATTTCACCACGGTGTTCAAGCGCTTTACCGGCACTACGCCGAACCTGTGGCGCCGGAACAACTTCCATCCGTTGTCGACGGAACCAGGCAGCGCCGAGGCGTCGCATGCCGGCGCCAGCGTGCATAGCTTGCACGCATCGACCATGTAAGCACGCTGCGGCGACCGTCAGACGACGGTCGAGGACATCATCGGCAGCTGCGTCAGCAAATCGGCTACCATGCCCAAGCCGCTCCGCAATTGTTCGCGCGTCGCCGACGCGCCCAGCGCAATACGCACCGCTTCGGGTGAGCTGCCCACGCTGAACGCCTCGCGCCCCACGATGCCCATCCCGGCATTGCGCAGACCGCCCACGAATTCGCCGCTGGTCCAGGGCTCGGGCAAGCGCAGCCAGAGATGGAAACCTTCTTCGGGCATCACCAGCTGCGAGCGTGGCAACATGCGCGCGGCAATCGCCAGGCGTTCTTTCGCTTCCGCGCGGATCGCCCGCACCACCCGCTCGGCCGTGCCTTCCTCGATCCAGCGCGAGGTGACCGCCGCGCTCAACGAGGACACCGTACCGGAGGTGGCGCGCATCACCGAGGTGAGGCGTGCGGCGGACCACGCGTCGGGCGTCAGCACGTAGGCCACCACCAGCGCCGGCGACAGGCATTTGGAAAGGCCGGCGATGTGATAAGTGAGATTCGGCGCCAGGGCAGCCAGCGGCGTGGGGACCTGGGTCGGCAGCGAGCCGTAGTCGTCGTCTTCGATGATCGGCAGGTTGTGCCGTTGCATCACCGCGGCCACCGCCTCGCGCCGCGCCAACGGCATAGTGATGGTGGTCGGGTTGTGCAGCGTGGGCATGCAATAGAAGGCTTTGGGCGCTTCCGACTGGCAGACCGCATCGAGCGCCTGCGGATCGACGCCGTGGTCGTCCATCGGCACCGGCACCAGGCGAATGCGCAACAGCGCGGCCAGCGCCCGTACGCCGGGATAGGTCAGCGACTCCACCGCCAGCGTATCGCCCGGCGACAGCAACATGCTCAATACCGAGTGCAGACCGCCCTGCAAGCCGGCGGTCACCAGTACGCGGTCGGCTGCGATAGCCGGGATGCGCGAGGCCAGCCAGCGTGCGCCCACCTCGCGGTCATGCGCCGTGCCACCGGGCGGCTGATAACGCATCAGCAGATCGGGGCCGCGCTCTTCCACGCTGCGCAGGCCCTGCCACATGCGGGCCAGCAACGCGGGATCGTTGAATTCCGGCGGATGATTCATGCTCATCTCGACCGCACCCACCGTCACCGTGCGCGGCGGCGGCAGCGGCCGCTTGCGTACGAAGGTGCCGCGGCCCACTTCCGCATCCACCAGTTCGCGCCGCGCCGCTTCGGCATAGGCGCGAGTCACCGTGGTGAAGTCGATGCCCAGCCATTCCGCCAGCGCGCGCATCGGCGGCAGGCGGTCGCCCGGTGCCAGCCGGCCAGCCTCGATGTCCTCGCCAATCGCATCGGCGATGGCCAGGTACATCGGGCCGCGATTGGCCGGCAAACGGGGTTTCCAGCTCAGTGGGCGGGTCTTGGCCATCGGCCTTTCGCAATGTATGGATCCATTGTTGCATTGTATGCATGCCGCGGGACAAGTCCACCCCGGACAAGGCTGGCTCCCGCACCGTTCGATTTGGAAAGGCCCCCTGCAAACCGGCAACGGCCCTGCCCGGCCGGTCGGCACAATGCGTCGCCATCACCCATGGCAGCGACACCGATGAACACGCTACGACGAAGGCTCCCTGATGCCGTGACCGCACTCGAGCAGCGCGATGCGCGCCGCCGTGCGCTCGACGACGATATCTGCGTGCACATCTTCACCTCTTCGTCGGTGATGGTCGGCGTCTGCCTGACCGTGGTCGGCATTCTTCGCGTGGTGGTGACGCTGCGCAGCGAGGACGTGCTGGGCGACGACCTGCTCACCATCAACACGATGGTCTACCTGGCGTCCGCCTTCCTTTCGTATTGGGCGCTGCGCACGCGCAGCGTCAAGCGCAATCATCGGCTCGAATACACCGCCGACGGCGTGTTCCTGGTCGGCATGGTGTTCACCGTGATCAACACGGCGTTCATCACCTGGGCGATGACGGTGGGATGAAGAACATGACTCACCGTCGAGGAAAAATAGCCACCGCCGTGGCGCTGTGCGTGCTCGGCATCGCGGGCCTGTCGATGTGGAGCGGCGCCGGCATGCATGACGCCCACGCCGACGCCGCGTTCTACAGCATCGACGACGCGCAGGCGAACGGCGCGCCCGGCTCGATCATCCGGGTCGAACCCATGGACGGCGCACCGCTCGGCGCCAGCGCGTATCGCGTGCTGTACCGCTCCATCGGCGTGCATGGCGAGCCCATCGCGGTATCGGGCGTGATCGTGATCCCAGCCGGGCCTGCACCGGCCAGCGGACGTCCCGTGGTGGCCTGGGCTCATCCGACTACCGGCGTCGTGCCCCGTTGCGCGCCTTCCGAAGCGCGATTCGTCTTCCAGACCATGATGGGGCTGCGTGACATGGTGCGCCATGGCTACATCGTGGCAGCCACCGACTATCCCGGACTCGGCACCGCAGGCCCGCACCCGTATCTGGTCGGCGCCAGCGAGGCGCATGCCGTGATCGACATCGTGCGGGCGGCGCATGAACTGCCCGGCGCCGATGCCAGCGCCGACTATGCCGTCTGGGGCCATTCGCAAGGCGGCCAGGCGGCACTGTTCACCGGCATGTTGAGCAAGCGCTATGCGCCGGCCTTGAACCTGGTCGGCGTCGCCGCCGCTGCACCGGCGGCGGACCTGAAAACCCTGCTGCGCGACGACGCCGACACCGACGGCGGTCGCAACGTCACCGCGATGACCTTGTGGTCGTGGCAACGCGTATTCGGCGCGCCCATCGACCAGGTCGTGGAACCTGCAGCCATGCCCGCGGTGGATGCGCTGTCCAACGAATGCATCGAATCACCGCTGGACATGGTGGAGCGCAACTATTCGCAACGCCCGCTGCGGCAGCAGTTCCTCTCGGTGAAGGACATCACCACCATCGAACCGTGGAAGTCGCTGCTAGAACAGAACGAAGCCGGCACGCTGCCGCCGGAACTGCCGGTCTTCATCGCGCAAGGAGCGGCTGACCGCCTGGTGCTTCCCGCCGTGACGCAGGCCTACGTGCAACGTCTTTGCGAGGCGGGCAGCCGCGTCGATTACGTGGAGCTGCCAGGCGTCCATCACGGTTTCATCGGCAGCGATAGCGCGGTGCAGGCGGTGGATTGGATGGCCGACCGGTTCGAAGGCAAGCCCGCGCCGGACAGTTGTGCACGCGCTCCACGCTAACCTCAGCTCGTCTTCGATGTATGGCCAACCGCCGCCTTCCACACCAGGTAGCCGAGCGAAATCGCGATGGCGGCGATGACGACCGCCACCGAAGCGATGCTTGCGATCTGCTGGGGAGCGAAGATCCACAGCACGGACCAAATCAGGAAAGCCAAGGTCATGGTCCAGCTGGTGACGCGCCTCACCGCCTGCGCCAGGGTTGCATGACGGAGCGAGCGCGGCGGCGGTCCGTACATCTTCGGAAGAAGGTTGGAGTAAGCGGCAAAGCCGAGACCGAGAACGATGTTGAACGCACGCACGACCTGCGTTTGATCGATCCATCCCTGCCTGCGGGCCAGTGCCAGCAGCAAGGCGACGACGATCATCGATGCTCCCAATTTGAGGCCCAGGACGATGTCCTGCCGGATACGGCGACTGGAATGCTCGCTCATGGATCAGCTCCTTCGCGGCTGTTTTCTGGGTTGGCCGTTGCCGGCCGGCTTCGTTGCCGCGCGTTCGACCGCACCGATGCCGAACAACTGGCTAAAGCTCAGCAGCGCGTCTTCCAGCACCGACAACTTCAACTGATAGAGGATGGTGGTGCCGATCTTGTTGGACTCGATCAGGTCGGCCTCGCGCAGCACGGCAAAGTGCGCGGACATGGTCGGCCGCGAAACCGGGAAATGCTCCGACAGTTCGCCAGCGCTCATCGGGCGCTGGCGAAGCAACTCCAGCACCTTTCGGCGGGTGGGATCGGCCAAGGCCTTGAAGACGTTGTTCATGGAAAGATATTTAGCTAAATATCTAAATAAAAGCAAGTGAAATTTCGACGATTGGCTAAATTAGTGTCGACCTCGCCCCGCATGCTGGCATCGCGAGCGGCCACCGGGGTGCATTCCGGCAGCCGACTCAGCCGTGACGGATCAAACCGAGAACGGTGCATCGCCCTCGAGCATGCGTTGTTCCAGCCGCGGCGACTCGCCCTTCTCCCATAGCGGCACACGATGCCGCACGCGATAGACCAGGGCGCCACCGTCCTCGCGATCGCTGCGCTCGATTGGCCGTGGCAGGCAGACGAACTCCGTTTCGAGCATGCCGCTCGATGCGTGCACGACCGCATAGCCGTGGCCGCCCATATCGACGAAGCTCAGATGCGGCGCATTGTCGGGATTGCTCGCCGCCCGTGCCTTCGCCAGATCACCGCTGTGCGCGTACTCGAGGCAGGAGCGAACGCCATGGCGCAGCAGCATATTGACGGCGGGCTCGGGTTTGGCCGCGCCCTGCCTGTCGGCGAGAAACAGCGGGCGCAGCGGGTGATCCTTGGGAAAGCCATGCTCGATCGCTTCGACCATGCCGGGAGCGGAAATCGAGCCGACCACGAACGCGACGCCCACCGGTTCGAATGCATTGGGCGGCAACGCCTTGGCGGCCAGGCCGGCCCAGAAACTGTGTCGATCGCCGGCTACGGTGGCGAATCCGGTAATGCCTTCGCGCGCCACGAAGTCGTAGATTTCGGCGCGCTCGACATAGGCACTGCTGTGATCGCCGCCGCCAAAGCCTGCGTAACCGGCACCCGGCCACGGCTTGGTCAAACCCTTGGGCAGGTTCTGCGGATCGGCGCGCATATCCAGCGTGGCGGTGGTATTGCCCCAGACCTTCCACGTAGCGTTGGATGCCTTCAGCTGCTGCAGGAACCAGCTTTTCTGCGTGGCACCCAGAATGGTTTGCGCGGGCGTCTCGCGCCTGAAATTGGCCACCTGCTGATCGCCGTAGCGGATCGATTCGGGTGGCTTGCCATGGTTGTAGCTGCGGCCGGCGTCGAGAATCTCCTGTACTTCCTGGGGAATGAAATCCGGGAAATCCTTGCTTGAAAAAACCTTCGCCTCCGGCCGGTCCATCGGCTCTTCCGAGCGATAGCTGCGCTGATCGGTGATGACCAGCTCCACGTGCCTGCCCCAGCGCAACGACCGATAGCCGGTGAGGCTGGCCAAGGCTGCCAGGTTGTTCGCTTCCTGGCCCAGTCCCGCGTCATCGAAATGATCGATCGGCGTATCGGTCACGCGAGGCGGCGCGAACCATTCCAGCGAACCGCCGGTGGTCTTGACGCGGGCGGGATGAAATTCGAACCACGCCTGGTTGGCGGCGACCTTGCGGGTCTGCGCCGGATGCGTCTGGCCGTCGAATTTCTGCAGGCTCTGCCAGCCCAGCCAACTGAATTCGTGGTTGTCCCAGATCGGTACGAAGGGGAAACGCGCCCGCGCATCCTGCAGATCGGGATCGTGGAGATAGGCGCGATAGATCGAGCGATAGTCGTCCACCGTGGTCGGCACATGGAAGTCGCCGTGCTTCTCGCCATGCGCATAACGCACGACGTCGCGAATGTGGCGGTCATACATGCCTTGCGGGCGGTCTTCCGGATACCAGACGATCTCGTAGATGAAATCGCCCAGATGCAGCACGAAGCCGAGGCGATCCTCGGGAGCAGCTCGCTCGTCTTCGTAGATCATCCGGCGATAGGCATTCTGCGCGCCCATATTGGCGTTCTGGCAGGAGACGAATGCGAAGCGCACTGGACGCGTATCGCCCTCTTCCGGCGCGGTCAGGGTGCGGCCGATGCGGCTGCCGTTGCCTTCGTTGTCGGTGAAGCGATACCAGTACTCGCGGGCCGGTTTCAGTCCGCCGATCAACACCCGGCAGGTCCAGTCCGACTCGATCGAAACCTTCGCCTTGCCGGTGGCCACTACGCGCTCGAACGCCGCGTCTTCGGCCACTTCCACCTGCAACGACCAGCGTTTGCGCGGATCGGTGGAGGGATAGCGGGTCCACAGCATGACGCTATCGGGGTTGGGATCGCCCGATGCGACGCCTTCGGGATAGCGCTCCCGGCATTCGCGCCAGGCCACCTTCGACTTCGCAAAACCTGGCCTGCTCCAGATGGCCGCCGCACCGAGCGCAGCCGCCGCCGCGAGAAACTGACGTCGAGTAAGTTGCATCACTGTGTCCCGATAGGTGCCGCAACCGGCACGCCCCAGCGCATATCGAGCCACTGCCCGGGACCATGCCAATGCAAAGTCCGATGGACGTCCCGATATGGAACAACGCCGCAGGATAGCCAGCGGGGGCGCCAGCGACCCGTGTCGATGGACACATGACTAATGACAGGTCACGGCTCGCTGCCTCGGCAGTATTCCTGGCCGACATTTGCCGCTAGCGTGGCGGCTGCACGCCCGCAGGCCGTTGCACTGGCGCGAGGCAGGTTTGACGCGTATTCATCCGCCATGGCACTGCCCTATTCATGCGTGAACCTATGACTGGATCGGCCACCGCAACGGGACTGCTTGGCGACACGCCATCGCGCGACTACGCCGGCAAGCTCCGGCGGTTCAATGCGTTTGCCGAACCGGAAATTCGCCAGGCCATGGCGAGCCTCGCCTTGAAGCCCGGCATGCGCGTGCTCGACGCGGGCTGCGGCACCGGTGAGGCACTGCGCTGGCTCGCCGACGAAGTGGGCCCGGAGGGCGCCGTCATCGGCATGGACCTGTCAGTGCCGCACCTGAAGGCGGCCCACTTGATCGCACCGGAGAACGGAGCACTGGTGCTGCAGGGAAACATGCTCGATCCGCCGATCGCCCCCGCCAGTGTCGACCTGGTCTGGTCGGTCAACGCGATCAACCATCTTCGTTCGCCCGCCGCCGGCGTCGACGCCCTGCTCGCGCTGATCCGCCCAGGCGGTCGGCTGGCGCTCGGCCAGAGTGCGCTGTTGCCCGATATGGTCTTTGCCTGGGATTCGCGCCTGGAACGCCTGGTCAACGAGGCGGTCCGGCAGTACTACCGCGATCGCTACCGACTCGACGAACGCGAGCTGACCTGGATTCGCGCCATCGTGGGTCTGCTGCGGCAGGCAGGGCTGAGGCAGGTGCGTGTACGCACTTTCATGATCGAACGCGTCGCGCCCTTGCGGGTCGAAGACGAAAACTATCTGGTGGAAGCGATCTTCCGCGGCACCTGGGGAGATCGGCTGCAGCCGTATCTATCGGACAGCGACTACGAAGAGATGATGCGTCTGTGCGATCCACAGCATCCCGACTTCGCCTTGCGCCGTCCCGATTTCCACTTCCTGCAGAGCTTTACCCTGGCGGTCGGCCATCTCTGAATCAGCACGCGAGCCGATAGCGCGCCAGTCGCTCTTCCAGGCTTCCCGTGTGCAGTTCGAACAGATGATTGTCGAAATCGTAGAAGTACAGCGAGGCACCCTCGCCTTCCACCCTGGCCCGGGGCGGCTTGATCTCCACGCCCAGCGCGCGCAGCCGTTGCTCGAACTCCGGCAACGCTTGCGCGGACACCTTGAACGGCGATCCACACGCCGCCGAGCACGAAGAATTTTTCCCGCGAAGTGGAGAAGTTGCGGCCCAGGCTGTCGTAGACCTCCTCTGCCCCGAGTCCCTCGCATAGAAACGTCGCCATCCTGTCCAGATCGCGGACAACCAAGGTCACATGGCTTATGCCTTCGATCATCATCAGGGTCCTCGGGGTTCATCGACCGCGCCGCCGGCCTTCGAGCCGGCGGCGCAAGACAGTTACTGAGCCGGCGGCATGGCCGAAGCACGCCGATAGCTATCGCGCACGCCATCGGCAATCTGCCTGAGCCCTTGGCCGTCCCACCATTGGCCATGCGCCATCACGCCCAGCGGGGTGCGCAGCGTGGAGAGATTATCGAGCGGATTCTCGGAAGAGAGAACAAGGTCGGCGCGATCGCCTGCAGCCACGATTCCGAATGGCTCGCCTCCTTTCGTCCGTGCGATGAATGCGCCAGGGTTTCGGGTCGCGGCGGAAAGTGCCTGGAAACGCGTCAGCCCCGAGGCTTCGAGTTCGTCCAGGTCGTCATGCAGGGAAAAGCCCGGCAGCATGCCCGGCACGGCAGGCGCATCGGTTCCCGTGACCAGCTCCACGTTGGCATCGGCCATGGCCTTCACCATCGAACGCAGGAAGGCGAGCTTCGCGTCCAGCTTCGCCGTCTTGTTGACGTAGTCGCTGCGCTGCCAGGCGAGGCGATCGTTCGGCGACAGATAGGCGGATTCGGGACGCGCAAGAAAGCCGGCAACGACATCGGGATGCTGGATCTGGTGGCCGATCGCCGCGTAAGTGGCCAGGTCGGCGGTCACCGTCGCGTGGTACTTCCTGGCCAGGGCGATGGCATCGGGAATGCGCTTGATGTCCGGCGGCGTATCGGTTTCCTCGACGCCCCTGGGGGTGAAGTAGGTATAGAAAAACTCCTCCGCATGCGCCACCAGCACCTGCCCGGCAGCGAGCTGATGCTCGAGGCGAACGGAGGTCACGCCGTGGCCGACCAGGGGCAAGCCAAGGCGATGCCCTTCCTCCGCGAGTGCGTCGAACACGTCGGGCGCCAGGCCCACATAGACCTTGATGAAGTCGTATCCGTTGGTCTTGGCCAAACCTACGATCGCGCGCGCCTCGGCTGGAGTCTTGATCAGGAAGCCGTTGTAGTCGGGCGTTCCGTCGACCAGGAAGGCGGCGTAGACGTGCGGAGCCGGAATGGCTCCCTTGTTGGCAGCAGGTACGGTGCTGTCGAGAAAGCCGGAACGGGCGCCGCCCATCTGCAGCACCGTGGTGACACCCTGCGCCACGTAGACGCCTAGATCGTTGCGCGTCTCCGAATGCGTATGCATGTCGGCCAGGCCGGGGGAAAGATACGCCGTCCCGTGGCCGTCGATCGTGCGTGCATTCGCCGGCACGGCAAGGTGCGGGCCGATCGCGACGATCCGGTCGCCCTCCACGATCACGGTTTGATCGCGCAGCACGCGTTCGCGATCCATCGGCACGACATTTACATGGACGAAGGCCGTGGACGCAGGTTCTGCTGCGCTTGCGGCGACGGGACACAGGTTGGCGAAGACAAGCAATCCAAGTAGTAGACGACGCACGTTTTCTCCTTCGGTGCGATGAAACAGAGACGGATGATCGATGGGCGCCACGCCGGATTTCCGCGCGCGACGTACGAATGCTCGAGCGACACACGGCCAGGCCACGGGTCCACTCCATTGCAAGGCAAGCACGGCGCATGCCAGCGCCAAATCGTTGTGCTGCTTGCGCGCGAGCCATGCTTAAGCTGTCCGCGGACACTCAGGGATGTACGCGGACATCAGTGCATGGCGCGCAACGCAAACGCGGCGTCGCCAGGAAACAACTGCTTAGCGGGATTCGCAGGATGGCATGGCGATTGCTCCATGCATTCGCAGCACTCAAGCCAGCATGCGCGCGTGTGGGCCATTGGTCATGACAACCGGTTCGCCATCCAACGCATCTGATCCCCGTCACATCGCCATGAAATCCCCATGCCATTTCGCGCTGTCCTGTTGTTCGCCCTGCTCGTGTTGTCCTTTGCTGCAGGAGCCGTTGAAATCGACGGCCATATCGATCCGGCCGAGTGGGCCGGCGCGCTGCACGTCACCGACTTCCGCGACGTACAGCCGCTTTCCGGCAAGCCCGGCAGCATGCCCACCGAAGCGTGGGTGCTGTCCACGCCCAAGGGCCTGGCCATCGCCATTCGCGCCACCCAGCCACCTGGCGTGCCGCGTACCCACCAGAAGACGCGTCGCGACGAAGACGCCCTGGTCGACCGCATCAACGTGATGGTGGATTTCAATGGCGACGGCCGTACCGGCTACGACTTCGAAGTCACCTCGACCGGCGGCATTGCCGACGAAGTGATCACCAACGAATCGACCTTCAGCTACGACTGGGACGGCGTGTGGGACCACGCGCTCAGCGAAGACGAACAAGGCTGGTCGGTCGAAGTGTTGATTCCCTGGTACGTCGCGCAGATGCGCGCGGCCAGCGACGGCAAGCGCACCATTGGCCTGTACCTGGACCGCATCGTCGCCAGCACGGGCGAGCGCATGGCCTGGCCGGTGGCCAGCTTCAGCAAGCCGCGCTTCCTGTCCGACTTCAAGCGCATCGAGATACCCGCGTATACGCAGGCGATGTTTGCGGTCACGCCGTATCTGGTGGCAACCACGGACCGTGTTCGCGGCCGCACCTCGTTCCAGGAAGGCGCCGACGTGGTGTGGAAGCCGAACGGGCAGACGCAACTCACGGCCACCATCAATCCGGACTTCGGCCAGGTCGAAAGCGACGACCTGGTGATCAACTTCACGCCCGAGGAAACCTTCCTCACCGACAAGCGGCCGTTCTTCACCGAGAACCAGGGCATCTTCGATTTCAGTCTGCTCGATGACTACACCCAGCTGGTCTATACCCGGCGCGTGGGTGGCACTTCCGACGATGGCTCGGGCCCGGCGGACATTGCCGGTGCAGTGAAGCTCAACGGCAGCGTGGGCGCCACCAGCTATGGCGTACTGGCGGCCCAGGAGAAAGGCGACGCGGGCCGCACGTTCGGCGCGTTGCGCATCAGCCAGGACATGGGCGATCAGAGCCTGGGCATGCTGGCCACCACGGTCGAGCATCCCTGGCTGGATCGCTACGCCAATGTGTTGGGCATCGACCATCGCTGGAAGCCGAGCGCGAGCTTCGACATCACCAGCAATATCATCGCCAGCCACATCGACCAGCCCGGACACAACAGCACCGGCACCGGCGCGACCACGGTGATCAACAACGAGCTGTCACCGGTATGGAGCCAGCAATGGCTGGGCATGCACTTTACCGACAGCCTCGACGTCAACGACTTCGGCTATCTGGATCGCAACGGTTTCAACTACGGCCATTACGAAGTGCGCGAGCGCCTCACCGGCTTGTCGCCCGACTCGTCCTACAGCTCGCACTACTGGCGTTACCGCATCACGGTGATGAACAACACGCACGGCCTGCCCCTGGAGCGCGAACTTCGCCTGACCCGCGACAGCCTGCGGCGCGACGGCGGCGAGGAGATCTGGCAGCTGCGCGTGGACACGGCGGGCTACGACGATCTGCTCACGCGCGGCGGCAACCCTTTGCACCTGCCGCCCAATGTCACCTTGACGTATGAACGCACCCGCCCACGCATCGGCAACTGGTCGTGGACCCTCGACGGCACCGTGACGGGCAACGAACTCACCGGCTCGCGGCGGCTGGGCTATCTGCTCAAGTGGCTGCCGACGTATTTCATCAGCGATGCCTTCAGCGTGTTCCTCGGCGGAAGCTACGAGCGCGATCCGTACTGGATGATCTGGCAGCACGACAATGTGGTGGGCGCGTTCGATGGCAAGACCTATGGCGTCAATGCCGGTCTCAACTGGAACTTCGGAACGCGCCAGGAGCTGCGGGTCAAGTTACAGGCGCTCGGCGTCGGCGGCCATCTGCGGCAGGCCTACGAGATCGACCGCGATGGCCGCGCCATCGCCAGCAACGAACCGATCGAACCGCTGGGCGTGGTCAACCTCGGTTTCCAGATCCGTTACCGCTATGAGATCGCGCCGCTGTCGGATATCTACGTCGTGTACAACCGGGGTGGCTACGATTCGGATATCGCCGACGACAACGCCACTTCCAACTTTCGACGCAGCTTCGATCTGCGGCAGGTCGAGCAGGCCTTGGTGAAGGTCTCCTATCGCCTGGAGTTCTGACCGCTGCGCTCCACTTCCAGACGCGTGCGTTCCTTGCCCATTTCACGGGCCATCGCGGCGAAGCGTTCCTGCATGGCGGTGGGACGCCAGTCGCTGCGCCGGACCATGGCCATGCGCCGGCGCAGCACGCCGCCCTCGATGGGAATCTCGGCCAACGCACCGACCTGGCGCTCGAACAGGAACTGGTCGGCCGACATCAACGTCAACCATTCACCCTTGAGCATGAGTCCGCGCGTCACCAGCACCGAACCGCATTCGATGCGCGGTGTGGGCGGTTCGACCCCGTGGGTGCGGAACAAGGTTTCCCAATTGCGCCGCATCGGCACGCCCAGCGCCGGTACGGCCCAGGGATAGGCAAGCAGATCCTGGATGGTGACGCGCTGCTTGTGCCTCAGCGGATGAGCGCTGTTGCCAACGATGGACAGTTCATCGTCGAACAGGCCCTCCTGGTCCACGTCGTTGGCAGGCGCGGGATAGCGCATGGCGCCGCCGATCACCAGATCGATGTCGCCATGGCGCAGCGCAATCAGCAGTTCGCCGTAGGGCGCTTCGCGCACTTCCACCGAGGCGCCGGGATGCTCCTGCGCAAATCGCGCCAGCAGATCGGGCAGGAAGACGGAACGCGCCATCGGCAAGGTGCCGATGCTGATGCGGCCGCCGCCGTGCTTGCCGGCGGCGATTTCGTCCAGCCCGGTGCGCAATTCGGCCAGCATCAAACGCACGAAGCGCACGAAACGACTGGCCAGATCGGTAGGCCGCACAGCACGCCCCGCTCGTACCAGCAACTCCGCGCCCAGCGCATCCTGCAGTTCGCGCACGGCGCGGTACACGGCCGGTTGCGATAGTCCGATCTGTTCGGCGGCGACGGCGTAACTGCTGAAGTTCTCCACCGCCACCAGCGCGCGCAGTTGAATCATGCTCACGCGCCGCTCGATATGGTCCAGCGGCGCCAGGCGCGCCGAGCGGCGCACCAGGCGCACGCCTTGCGTGAGATAGCGCAGCGCATGTTCGACGCGAACGATCCAGGCCTGCCCGCTTACGGTGGGACGCATGCCGGCCGCCGCGCGCTCGAACAGTCGTATCTCCAGGTTGCGCTCCAATTTGCCGACCGCCTGCGCGAGCGCCGGCTGCGAAAGACTCACCTGCTCCGCGGCACCGCTCATGCTGCCGGCGCGGGCGATCACGCTCAGCGCGTCCAGGTGGCGAAGATTCAGCGCGTAAATTTTATCCATGGACAATTAATAGCATTTACTTATGACCCGATAGTAAAACGAATTTGGCAACACTAGTGATTTGGCGCAACTTCCGATCCCGAAATGCGAAGGGGCGAAGACCCCCGTAACAGTCGATATCAAAGTCGAAAGTCTGAAGGCTGTCTTTTCGTTGCGCAACGCAGCATAAAAAGCCCGCCGATTGACGCCTCCCTTGATCTGCTGATTGTTGCATCGCAAGAAAGACGCCTCTGGCGCCTGACACCGCAGACCATGGATTCGCGCTACTCATGCACATCATCGATTCGCACCTGCACGCCATCGCTCCCGATACCAACAAATACCCGAAGGCCCCCATCGGCGGGCATCAGTCGGAGTGGTCGCAGCAGCGCCCCGTGGACGCCGAAGGCGTGATCAAGGCACTCGACCAGGCCGGCGTCGCCAAAGCCGTGGTGGTGCAGGCGTCGACCGTGTACGGCCACGACAACCGCTATGTGGTCGATGCGGTGCGCGCCTATCCGGAGCGCCTGGTGGGCGTGTACTCGATCGATGCGCTGGCGCCCGATGCGGTGGAGCGGATCGATCATTGGGAGGCCGAGGGCTTGCACGGCTTCCGCCTGTTCACCACCGGCACCACCATGCCCGGGCAGTCGGATTGGCTGGGCCATCCGGATTCGTATCCGGCGTGGGCACATGCCGAACGCAAAGGCATCCCCGTGTGCCTGCAGATGACCATGCAGGGCCTGCCCACGCTGCGCAACCTGCTGGAACGTTTTCCGGACTCGCGCGTGCTGCTCGATCACTGCGCCCGCCCGACGCTGGATGATGGCGCGCCGTACGACGCCGCGCAGGCCTTGTTCGAGATGGCGCAGTTCAAGGGCGTGCATCTGAAGCTGACCAACCGCACGCTCGCGTCCGCGGCACAAGGCCGCTCCACTCCGGCCGAGTTCCTGGAAAAACTGGTGGCAACCTTTGGCGCCGAACGCATTGCCTGGGGTTCCAACTTCCCGGCAACGGAAGGTTCGCTTGGCGAGCTGCTGGCAAGCGCGCGCGAAGCACTGTCCAGCCTGCCCGACGACCAGCAGGCGATGATCCTCGGCGGCACCGTGGCACGCATCTACCCGGCCTTGGCGGGAGTCGTGGCATGAGCCAGCCCGTGCACCTGAAAGCGGTGTTGAAGACCACGGCGCTGACCACGCCGCTGAAGGATGGATCGCTCAAGAGCGACCAGGTGACGCTCGACTTCACCGAGATCAACCCGATCCATCGGGCCTTTGCCCCGATGGTGCGCGAAGCGGCATTCGACCTCTCGGAGCTGGCCATCGTCACCGCGCTTCAGGCCGTCGCATTCAAGCGGCCGGTGGTGCTGTTGCCGGTAGTGGTGGCGTCGCGCTTTCAGCGCGGCTGCCTGATTTCGTATCGTCCGCACGGCGAAGTGAAACCCGAGCAGTTGCGCGGCAAGCGTATTGGCGTTCGCTCCTACACGCAGACCACCGGCATGTGGGTGCGCGCACATCTTGTCGAAGACTATGGCCTGGCCACGCCCGATATCCGCTGGATCACGCATGACCCGGCCCATGTGGAGCAGTACCAGGATCCGTCGTTCGTCGAACATCCTGCGCACGGCAAGGGCCTGCTCGAGATGCTGCACGATGGCGACATCGGTGCCGCGATCTTCGGCAACGACCTTCTCGAAGGCGGCGACTACGTACCGGTGATCGCCAACGCCAGGGCGCGGGACCTGGCCTGGGCGCAGCAGCACGGCTTCGTGCCGATCAACCACGTGGTGGCTGCCAGCGCCGACATCTGCGCGCGCGAACCTGCCGCCGTGCGGGCCGCTTACAACCTGCTGGCCCAGGCGGAGCACCAACAACCTGCGCCTGAGGCAGGTCCACGCAAGACCTTGTCCGGCTTCGACGCCTTGCGCGCTCCGCTGGAGTGGATCATCGATGCCTGCCTGGAACAGGCGCTGCTGCCCCGGAAACTCAGCCTCGACGAGGTGCTTGGCCCAGCCGATGCCTTGCTGAAAGGAAACATGGCCTGACATGAACGACGGCACCGCCACACGCAGCGCTGACGCGGCATTTGCCAAGAGTTAGTTGCATCATGACCCGACCGGTAAATCTCCAAGCCCACATGATTTCGCAACGGCGACCGCTCTATCGAGACCTGACCTTCCAGGTGCTGGCCGGCATCGTGCTGGGCGTGCTGGTCGGCGTGCTGTGGCCGAATGTCGGCGCCGCACTGAAGCCGCTGGGCGACATCTTTATCCGCCTGATCCAGATGGTGGTGGGGCTGATCATCTTCTGCACGGTGACGCACGGCATTGCCAGCGTGCGCGACCTGGGCAAGGTCGGCCGCATCGCGCTCAAGGCGATGGTGTATTTCGAAGTGGTCACCAGCATCGCGCTGGTGATCGGCCTGGTCGCCATCAATCTGCTCAAGCCCGGCGTGGGCATGCACGTCGACCTGGCCACGCTCAAGCATGGCGTGGATTCGGTGGACGCCACAAAAGTGGCGCCGCACGGCTTCGGCGAGTTCCTGACCAACCTGGTGCCGACGTCGGCCGTGGGCGCTTTCAGCCAGGGCGACATCCTGCAGATCCTGCTGTTCTCGGTGTTGTTCGCCTGCGGCCTGGCCAGCCTCGGCGAGAAGGGACAGCCCGTGCTGCACGTGGTCGACGTGGTGCGCGAAACGCTGTTCTGGATCATCCGCGTGGTGATGAAGCTCGCGCCGATCGCGGCCTTTGGCGCGATTGCCTTCACCACCGCCAAGTTCGGCATCAGCAGCCTGCTGCCGCTGGGCAAGCTGGTCGGTGAGTTCGTGCTGACCTGCGCCGTGTTCCTGCTGGTGGTGCTGGCGCCGATCTCCTACGCCTGTGGCTTCAGCCTGCTGCGATTGATGCGCTATTTCCGCGAGGAACTGGTGCTGGTGCTTGGCACCAGTTCGTCGGAAAGCGTGTTCCCGCAGCTCACCGAAAAACTCACCCGGCTGGGCGTGGACGAATCGGTGGTCGGCATGGTGCTGCCTACCGCTTACAGCTTCAATCACGACGGCACCTGCCTGTACTTCGCGGCGGTGACGGTGTTCCTGGCGCAGGCCACCGATACCGCGCTGGGCTGGCAGGCGCAGCTGGGCCTCCTGCTGATCCTGTTGCTCACGTCCAAGGGTGGCGCGGGCGTATCGGGCTCGGCCATCGCCGTACTGACCCTCACGCTGGCGGCGACGAAGACCATTCCCGTCAGCAGCATTGCCTTGATTCTTGGTGTGCACCGCATTCTGTCCGCCGCCTTCGTGTTCGTGAACATCGTCGGCAATTGCGTTGCCACCGTCGTCGTCGGCCGCTGGGA
This sequence comes from Dyella kyungheensis, assembly GCF_049913195.1. Classification (GTDB taxonomy): domain Bacteria; phylum Pseudomonadota; class Gammaproteobacteria; order Xanthomonadales; family Rhodanobacteraceae; genus Dyella; species Dyella kyungheensis. The sequence continues at coordinate 2,824,311 of NZ_CP183983.1, forward strand.
GAAAGCAGTGGACCACGACAGGCTTCAACGAGAACTACGAGCGGGCTGACGAGCAGAACGATCATGCCCTCAAAACAACTTGAGTTCGCGGCTCCCCTGGGCGCCGCGATGGGGAGGATTGCGTCAATGAAAGGCTTGATGACACGACAATCGCTTTATCTCGGCCTGATCGCCGCGCTACTGGTGCCCGCCGTGCATGCGCAAGATGTGCCGGCCGCGGCGGACACCGGTCCGAGTGCGAACTGGGCCGACACCTATGCGACGTCGCAGCAGGACAATAGCGGTGGCGATGCCGCCGCGGCGCCGCCGAGGGCGACCTACAAGGAACCCGCGCTGCCTCGCCCGGATTGGGTGCAGAGCCTGATCGACGACGGCGTGAACATCCGCGCCAGCCTGGTCGACCAGTACGCCAAGAACACCACCGGCGGCGTCTACCAGGGCAGCCACAACGTGGGCCAGTTCTATATCGGCGCGGATCTGGACCTGGCCAAGATGTGGGGCTGGACGGGATCCACCCTGCACTTCACCGTCTATCGCGATTACGGCCTGAGCCTCAACGCGCTCGTCACCGGCACCTATACCAAGCAGCAGTACATCTACAAGAATCCCTATACGCGCTGGCATCTGGGCCTGTTCTCGTACGAGTACAAAGGCCTGGACGACCGGCTCGATATCCAGGTCGGCCGCCTGGGCAGCACCACCTACTTCGGCCACTTGGTGGTGAACTGCCAGTTCACTTCCGCCAATACCTGCGGCGAGCCGCGCATGCTGGTCTCGGAAACCGGCCTCAGCCTGCTGCCGTCGGCGACCTGGGGCGGCAACGTGAAGTACAAGACCACCGAGAACACCTATGTCGACATGGGTGCGTTCGAGGTCAATCCCACCATCCAACCCAGCAACGGTCTGAACTGGGGCATCGAACATGCCACCGGCTACACCGTTCCGGTCGAATTCGGTTGGGTGAAAAACGATCCGCGCGCTGAGCAGTATCCGTTCGAGTTGAAGGGCGGCGCCTATGTGAGTACGGCCCCGCTGACCGACATCAACCTCAACACGCGCGGACAGCCGCTGGGTATCAAAGGCGGCACCGCCGCCACCGACAACCACGTGCGTGACGGCATCTACATGATGGGCGACAAGGTGATCTGGCGTCCGGATCCGGACTCGCCGCGCAGCTTCAACGTGTTCGGCGGCTGGGTGCAGCAGCTGGAACAGCAGGAAATCATGCGCCAGCAGATCTATGCCGGCTTCGTCATGACCGGTCCGTTCGCGTCGCGTCCCTACGACACGGTGGGCCTGAACATTTCCGAGTTCGAGTTGACCTCGGCCGAGCGGGCGTTTCTCGCCGAGGAGCGTGCCAAGCTGGGCGGCAGCGGCTGGAATGCGCGCCACCAGACAGCGGCCGATCTCACCTACAGCTACCACATCGTCAAGGGCCTGGAGCTGATGCCGAGCGTGCAGTACATCGTGCACCCGGACAATTCGAGCATTCCGAAAACACCGGTGCTGCCGAAGAACCTGCTCGTCTACGCCATCGGCCTGCGCGTGGACATCGGTGTACTGATGGGCTTCAAGCCTGCCGCCGCCAACGATTGATGTTCGAAAGAGGAAAAGCCATGTCCGTCGTAGTCACCCGTATCGAACGCGCCGATGCCAGCGTCATCGCCGAGCTGGCGCTCGCCGGCGTCGCCACCGTGCATGAAGCGCAGGGCCGCAGCGGCCTGATGCAGTCGAACCTGCGACCGATCTACGGCGGCACGCGCATCGCCGGCTCGGCCGTCACCGTGCTGATGCCGCCGGGCGACAACTGGATGATGCACGTGGCGATCGAGCAGTTGCGCGAAGGCGACCTGCTCGTCGCTGCCACCACCAGTCCCTGCGAAGACGGCTATTTCGGTGACCTGCTGGCCACTTCGGCCAGGGCGCGCGGTTGCCGCGGGCTGATCATCGATGCCGGTGTGCGCGACGTGCGCGATCTCACCGTGATGGGCTTCCCGGTATGGAGCCGCGCGATCCATGCACAGGGCACGGTGAAGGAGACGCTGGGCTCGGTCAACGTGCCGGTGGTGTGCGGCGGCGCGCTGGTCAACCCGGGCGATGTGGTGATTGCCGATGACGACGGCGTTTGCGTGGTGCCGCGCGCCACGGCCGCCGCCACCCTGGCCAAAGCGAAGGATCGCGAAGCCAGGGAAGAAGAAAAGCGCCAACGTCTCGCCGCCGGCGAACTGGGCCTGGACATCTACGACATGCGCGAGCGCCTGGCCTCGAAAGGGCTCACCTATGTCTGAGCGAGCCCCGTTGATCATCGACTGCCACGGACACTACACCACCGCGCCGAAAGCCCACGATGCCTTTCGGGAAGCGCAGCTCAAGCATTTCGCCGATCCCTCGCAGCCGCTGCCGGTCTATCCCGCCATCTCCGACGACGCCATCCGCGAAAGCATCGAGACCAACCAGTTGCGCCTGCTGCGGGAACGCGGCGCCGACATGACGATCTTCTCGCCGCGCGCCAGCACCATGGCACACCATCTTGGCGACGAGTCGGTCAGCCAGGCGTGGACGCGGCATTGCAACGACCTGATCGCCCGGGTGGTGGCGCTTTATCCGGAAACGTTCATCGGCGTATGCCAGCTGCCGCAATCGCCCGGCGTGACCATCGAGCATTCGATCGCCGAACTGGAACGCTGCGTCAACGAGTTGGGCTTCGTCGGCTGCAACCTCAATCCCGATCCCTCGGGCGGACACTGGAACGGTCCGCCGCTGACCGACCGCGCCTGGTATCCGTTCTTCGAGAAGATGGTGGAACTGGACGTACCGGCCATGATCCACGTCTCCGGCAGCTGCAACGCGAATTTCCATGCCACCGGCGCGCACTACATCAATGCCGATACCACCGCCTTCATGCAGTTCCTGGAAGGCGACCTGTTCGGGGATTTCCCGGACCTGCGCTTTGTCATCCCGCATGGCGGCGGCGCCGTGCCTTATCACTGGGGCCGCTACCGCGGTCTGGCCGACATGCTGAAGAAGCCGCCGTTGAACGAACACGTGATGAAGAACGTGTCCTTCGACACCTGCGTGTATCACCAGCCGGGCATCGACCTGCTGTTCCGGGTGATCGACATCGACAACATCCTGTTCGGCTCGGAAATGGTCGGCGCGGTGCGCGGCATCGACCCGACCACCGGCCACCACTTCGACGATACCCGCCGTTACATCGACTCACTGGGCCTCTCTGCCCAGGACCGGCACAAGGTCTACGAAGGCAACGTGCGACGCATCTACCCTCGCCTGGATGCGCAGCTGAGGGCTCGCGGCAGATGATTCATCCCGGCGCGTCCGATGCCTGGCTTCATTCGGCCTTGTTGCCGAGTTTTCGATAAAGCCGAACGATCGCTTCCTCGGCGATCAGCATGACCACGACCACCACGATAAGCGCCACGATCCCGTGGAACGCGCCGTAGAAGCGCACGTCCTCGCCAAACAGCTGGGTGATCGCCTCGAGTATCACGAACTTCGAACCGAACAACACCAGCCAAGCGAAGAAGAACCTGAGGAACTTCATCCAGCCGCCGGGCTTGTCCTTGAAGTAGGCACCGACGCGGTGCTCGACGGCGACCGTCAACTTCAGCAACACCTGCAGCACGATGGCGGCGAGCAGCGAGGTGGTAAACGTATCGACGTAGACGTTCTTCCAATACTCCGCGAAGAGGTTGAGTACCACCAGATCCATCAGGACCCCGGTGTAATAGCGCACGAACAAGCGTTGTTTGTTCGTGATTCCTTCGCCCGTGACCGGCAGGAGCGCTTCGCTCGTCATCGCTGGGATCCTTGGGTAGGCAAAACAAGGCGCTGGCAACCTATCGCCCGGTACAGCATATGCCTGCGCCGATAGCGCACGATAGCGCAGAGTTCATCGACGTGGCGGCTTGATGTTCCACGCGATGCAAACGATGGGCATGTCGTGCATGGCGCACGAAACGCACTACGGCAGTAGATCTACTTAGTAGTGCTACAGGCTGGATACATCGCGCGTCGCCAAAGCCCGCTGCATGATGGTGAAATGCTTCGCGCACTGCCGCTGCTCGCGCAAATTCACACGGAAGCCACGCCTCCGGTTCCAAATTCGTCTGCATGTAAACGGGGCAGCGAACTTCCGGACGGAAGCGCGAAGCGGTTGCTGGTCGCGGCAAGCGACCAGGAGGGGCAGCGTGAATCGGAGGTTGCGAATCAGCAAGCTTCCACCCATCGCTTTGGCCTTGGTCGTCATCGCATGCGTCGATGCGGGTTGCACGCTCGGTCCCGACTATGTGCGGCCGGCGGTCTCCACGCCGCCCAACTATCGTTTTGCCGACGCCGCCGCTCCGGCGCCCTCGGCAACGCTGGCCGATGTGCCCGCCTGGTGGCGCGCCTTTGGCGACAGCGAGCTCGATGCCCTGGTGGACGAGGGCCTGGCTGCCAACCACGATCTCCGTATCGCCACGGCGCGCGTGGATGAATTTGCCGCACTCGTGGTGACCTCCCGTGCGCAGGCCCTGCCCCAGCTGGGCTACGGTGCCGGCGCCAGCCGCCAAAGCGTCAGCCGGAATGCCACCTCGCTGCCTGCAGGCGTCAATCCCATCAGCGAGAACTATTCCACGCTGCTGTCGGCGAGTTGGGAGCTGGATCTCTGGGGCAAGATCCGGCGCGAGAACGAGGCAGCACAAGCGAACCTCTTCGCGACCGAAGAAGCGCGCCTGGGCGTTGCGCTGACCCTGGTCTCCACCATCGCCACCAGCTATATCACCCTGCTCGATCTGGATCGCCAGTTGGAGATCGCGCAGGCCACGCTGGACGGCCGCAAGAGCACCGTCGCCGTGTTTCAGATGCGCCTCGACGGCGGCGCCGTGTCCGAGTTCGAAATGATGCAGGTCACGGCGGAGTACGAAACCGCGGCGTCCGCCATTCCGGTGCTGCAACAGGCGATCGCACAGCAGGAGCATGCCTTGTGCGTGCTGATCGGCCGAAATCCCGGACCGATCCGGCGCGGACGCAGCCTGCAGCAACTGGCCACTCCGCCCGTGCCTGGCGGACTGCCGTCGGACCTGATCGCCAGGCGCCCGGACATCCTGCAGGCCGAGCAACAACTGGTGGCCGCCAATGCACTGATCGGCGCGGCGCGCGCGCTGTACTTCCCCTCGGTCTCGCTGACCGCGTCCGGAGGCGTTGCGAGCAGGCAACTGGACAACTTGTTCGCCGGCCCGTCGCGCACCTGGTCGTTCGCCGGCCAACTGCTCGGCCCGTTGTTTTCCGGCGGTGCCATCGATGCAGCCAACCAGCAAGCGGAGGCACGCCGCGAGCAGGCATTGGAGATCTATCAGCAGACCATCCAGAGCGCGTTTCGCGATGTCGACGATGCGCTCGCGGCCATCCAGGCCAAGCGCGCGCTGATCGCGTCGCTGCAGCGTCAGGTGACGGCGCTGAAACGCGCCGTGGAACTCACCCGGGAGCGCTATGACAACGGCTATACCGACTACCTCGAAGTGCTCGATACCGAACGCAGCCTGTTCTCGGCGGAACTGTCGCTGAGCGCGGCGCGCGGCGACGGCTACCGCTCCTTGGTGAGTTTGTACCGCGCGCTCGGTGGCGACTGGATCGCCCAGGTGGCGCCCCTGCCGGTGGCGCAACAGCCGACAGCACACGAACACGGCAGCGATGCGGCACGCGTTCCCGGCACCCGGCCGGCCCCACGGTGAGTCAAACGACGAGAGCCACGATGCCCACCGATCCGTCCTCCGAGCAGAACGTGCCCGCCACCGAGCCTGCGGCCGCCGCGCCCGTGGCCCCGGCACCGTCCGACGCCGCTGCAGGCAATGGGCGGCGCGTGCGTCGCCTCGTGCTGGGCACCCTGCTGGTACTGCTGGTGATGTTCGTCTATCACTTGGTCGCCGATCGAATCACCCCGTACACCTCGCAGGCAACCGTCGATACGTTCCTGGTGCAGATTGCACCGGAAGTGACCGGACCAGTGGTGTCGGTGGACGTATCGGACAACCGCAAGGTGAAGAAGGGCCAGGTCCTGTTCCGCATCGATCCGCTGCCGTTTCAGATTGCCCTGCGCGCGGCGCAAGCCAACGTCGCGCTGGCAACCCAGGCCGCCGATGCATCGGTGGCCGACGTTCGCGTGTCCGAGGCCCAGCTGAGCCGGCAGCGCGTGGATCTGGCGGCATCGCAGCAACTGGGCAAGATCGTGCTGGATCTGTCGGCCAAGCGGGCACTCTCGGAGACCTCCGCCATCCGCGCCCGCGCCGATATCGCCAAGACCCGCGCCGACATCAGCCGTGTCGAGGCCGAGACGGAGCGCGCACGCATACGCATGGGAGAAACCGGCAACCAGAACGCCCAGGTCCGGCAGGCGCTGGCCGCGGTGGATCAAGCCGAACTCGATCTGCGCCACAGCACGGTGGCCGCACCGAGCGACGGCGTGGTCACCAACCTGCGTCTGTCGCCCGGACAGTTCGCCAGCCGCGGCCAACCAGTGCTGAGTTTCGTCGCCGACGGCCCGCGCTGGATCAGTGCGGCGATGCGCGAGAACCAGCTGGGTCATATCGCGCCGGGCAACCGTGCCTACGTGGTCTTCGACGACCAGCCCGGCAAGGTGTATTCCGCGCACGTCGACAGCGTCGGCTGGGGCATTGCGCAAGGCGGAGAGGCACCCACCGGGCAGCTGCCCACGGTGACCGCACCCAGCGGCTGGCTGCGCGAGCCGCAGCGTTTTCCGGTGCGCATCGTGGTCGATCCAACCACGGATTCCGCCGAGTCGCTTCCACCCAACCGCAGCGGTGCGCAAGCGAATGTCGTCGTGCTCACACGCGATCGTTCGCTGATGAACCCGCTGTCACGCCTGTGGATCTGGATGGTCGCCATGCTCAGCTATCTGCGATGAACGCCGTTGGCGCACGCGTCGAGCCCCGCGATGAGGCCGCATGGCAAGCCGTGCTGCGTTTTTCCGCGGGCATCGCGGCGGCCTTTGTGGTCAGCGAGATGATGCAGTGGACGCCGTCGTTTCTGGCGCCCGTACTCGCGGCCGTGTTGCTCACCAACCTGCCCGCACGGCCATCGCTGAAGGCCGCGCTGGGACTGATGATCGTGATCACGGCGACCTCGCTGTTCTCATTCGCTGTCGCGTCGCTGTTTCGCGATACGCCGTTCGTGCTGTTCGGGTTGATCGGGGTGTGCGTGTTCCTGGCGTTTCTCGCCATGCTCGGCGGCCGTCCGCCGTTGCCCCCGCTGCTGCTGCTGATCTGCCTGGCGACGATTCCGGTCGTGGTGATGGTTTCGCCCGCGCAGGCGGGCGTCCTGCCCATGGCGTTGATCCGCAGCATGGCGGTTGCGCTCGCGACCATCGCCTTGGCCTATCTGGTCTGGCCGCTTGCCCCCGCGCCCAAACCTGCGCCGCCCCCATCACAAGGTCGCGTCTCGCCCGTGACGATGGCGCTGGGTGGCGTTGCCATCGTGATGCCCTTGATGCTGGTGTATCTGTTGTTTGGTCTGGCCGACGTGTTGCCGGTGATGATCGCCACGGTAATGCTGGTGGCGAACTTCGATCTGCAGCGCGGTCGCTTGCACGCGATGGGCATGATCGTCGGGAATTTCGGCGGCGGCCTGCTGGGCTGGCTCATGCACACCCTGTTGCTGACGACGCCGACGCTGCCGTTTCTGGCGGGATTGTTGTTCGTGGTACTGCTCGGTTTCGGCCAGCGCATCAGCGCAGGCGGCCCAGCTGCCGGCATCGCGGTACTCGCCTGCAATGCGATGCTCATCATACTCAGCACCGCGATCGCCTCCGATCAGGGATCGCTATCCCTGTGGCTGATCCGCGTGCTGCAATTCTCCCTTGCCGGCGCTTTTGCCGTGGGCACGATGAGCCTGATCTGGCGCGCGTCGGCGTCGCATCGCTAAGCATTCATCGTGCGGCGACCTCGGTATTCGCCGGCACCGGCTGTCCGGGGCGTGCCACGGCGTACATCTGCCACGCCATCTGCTTCAGCAACGCATTCGGGTCGTTGCCCTGGGCGTACAGGTCCATGTGCGCCTTGTTGGGAAGAAAGCGGATATCGGCGTGCGCATGCAGGCTGTCGAGCACGATCTGGAACTTGTGCACGGCACCGTCCAGGTACCAGGTGTCGTCGGTGCCCACCGCAATATGGATCTTGCCGTCCAGATCGGCTTTCAGCGTCGGCCAATGCGTCTGCACGTAATGGGCGATGTCGTAGCGGTCCACCCAGTAGTCGCGCACCTGGGAATCGATGTCGCCCGTGTAGCGGTCGAACAACTTCATCGGCGCGCCGTCCACGCCGCGCGGCGAGAACACCCATTCGTAGGATGACAACTGGCCGCCGTACGGACCGAGCACCTGCTCCAGCCGCGCGGCATCCGCGAAGGAGCCCTCGGCGTGGAAATGCACGCGATCGATCGGCCACGGCGTGCCGTCGGGACGGTGATAGAGGTTCACTTCCGGCGCATAGAGATTCACGCCGGAGAAATCATGGAAGTCGACAGGATCGGGCGAGGTCGACCAGGTGCCGCCGAACACCGTCGGGTAGTGCGTCTGCAGCCACAGTGTGGCCCAGCCGCCCGAGGAATGTCCGGTCAGCAGGCGGCCATGCGCATCGCCGTCCATGCGGTAGCGCGATTCGAGATAGGGAATCAGCTCGTCGACGAGTGCATCGCCCCACGGTCCGTTGTTCACAGAATTGGCAAACTCATGGGTGCCGGTCGGACTGGACTGGTCGAGGAACACCCAGATCATCGGCGGCATGCTGCCCTGCTCCATGGCCAGGTGCACATTCACCACGTCGTCGACCAGCGTGTTCTCGTCGCCGCCGTAGCCATGGGTGAAATACACGGTGGGATAGCGGCGCGTGGCCGAGGCGTCGTAACCCGGCGGCAGCAGCACCCAGCCGCGCATTGCGATGTCGCGTCCCCAGAAGGCCGACAGCAGCGCGCTGGTGCGTTCCAGTTTCACCGTGTGCAATCGCGCGTCGGCGGCATCGGCGCGCACGGCGGGGCTCTCCCATGGCAACGACCAGGGTTCGGCCCGCGTATGCACGGCTACCAGTTTCAGCACCGCGGGCGTGATGGCCGGAAGCCTGACGCTCACCACCGGGCTGATCAGATCGCCCGTATCGCGGCCGCTGTAGTTGTAGTTGTGGTCCTGATCGAGCACCGCCTGCAACAGGTAGTCGCCTGGCGGCAGATGCGAGAAGCCGGTGGGAAACGCCAGCGCATCGGTGTCGATCTCCACCGTCTGCCCTGGAGCAAGGCGCGCAATGTCGCGTGCCGCGACCGCCGCCTTGTTCGGGTGCCAGGCGTCCGCATCGACCGATGTCACCACGCCGCCCGGCGCATCCGCCCGGGCCGCCTGCGCGGGCGTGGCGAACAACAGCAGACGACCCGACACCGGCTGCGTGGCCGCACCATCCAGTTTCACCAGGAAGATCGGCGGCTTGCTGCGTGCCTGCCATTCCAGCGCGGCACGCACCGACACCGTGGCCACCACGATCAGTGCAAGAAGACAGACTGCGAGGATCTTCCAGGACCTCCGCATCCATGCCCGGATGCCGCCGTGATGAGTGTGGGTGCTCATGGCTAGGACATCAGCGCGGCGACGCCGTGCAGCGAATCCAGCAGGCCCGACAGGCCGCTCCAGAAGATCTGCACGCCAATGCAGAAGATGACGAACGCGAACAGGCGCATCACCACCTGTGTGCCGACTTCGCCAAGAAAACGCTGCAGGCGGCAGGCGTAGCGCACGCAAAGGTAGATGCAGAGGCTCAGCAGGACCAGGGCCACGCCTACGCCCGCCACGTGCACCGGCAGCGGTCCTTCCTTGGGCGAACCGGTTCCCAGCGCGATGGCCACGGCGATCGCACCCGGCCCCACCGTCAGCGGCAAGGTCAACGGGTAGAAGGCCTGCATGCGCAAGGTCATGCTTCCTCCTGTCACGTCATCGCGGTCTTTCGCATCGTCACCGCGCGACTGCAACAGCTTCCAGCCGGCGACAGCAACGATGATGCCGCCGGCCACGCGCAGCACGGGAATCGAAATGCCGAAAAAGGCCAGCACATAGGCGCCCAGCAGCAGTGAAACGGTCAGCAGGATCACGCTGTTGAGCGTGATGTTGCGTGCCAGCTCGGCGCGCTCCATCTCCGTCGCCTGCGGCACCATGCTGAGCACGATGAAACCCACCGCCGGCGGATTGATGATCGGCAGCAGGCTGGCGAGGATGAACAAGGTGGTCTTGACGAATTCCTGCAACATGGCAGCGCCAACGGTGATGAAGTGTCGCGGCACATGCTGAGGTTTGTGGCTTGCTGAGGCTTTCGGGTTGCCACGCGGCCTTTCGAAAACGAACGATGGATGCACTGCAAGCGGACCATCCGTGCGTTCCGGCAAGTCAACCCACCTGCCGGAGTGCATCATGGGGGCCCTCTTCGAGCAGGATTCGACTCATGCGCACGCTTCTTCGATCGTCGGGCCTGCTGGCCGTGCTGGCTTTGCCCCTGCACGCCCAAGTGGCGAGCTTCGATTGCGGCAAGGCCAGCACGCCCACCGAGCGGGCCATCTGCGCCACGCCTGAGCTCGGCCGCAAAGACGTCACCGTGGCCGCCTATTACCAGCTGTTGCTGCGCCTCAAGCCAGCCGCCGCCGGCATGGCCTATCGCGAGTTCGACGATCAAGTCCGCGCCGGGCAGCGCCAATGGTTGCAAGACGAACGCGATGCCTGCCGGGGCGACAGGCGCTGCCTGGATCGCGCCTACGATCGGCGCACCGACGCGCTGTTGACGACATTCGATGCGAATGCCGCGCTGACCTTCGGGCGAGCGCGGAACTGACCCGCGCTTTTCGTGTGAATTGGAAAAACGGCGTGCTGTCAGGGAATCGGCTGTCGGGTGCGATATCTAACCTATGCCTCACCTATTCGGCGAGACAGAGTTCACTACCATGAAGAAAGCACTATTCATCGGCATCGTCCTGGGTGCCGCCTCGACCTTCGGCTGCGCCACGATGGCCCAGCAGGGCGCTCCTTACGTGGACATCGGCTACCGCCATGGCAACCTGCGCAATGCGCAGGAGCACATCGTGCAGGCCTGGCAATTGGTGAGCAACGCCCAGGTCGACAATGACTCGCGCCTGGGCGGTCATGCGGGGCGTGCGAAGGAGTTGTTGAGTGAGGCGAATGAAGAGCTTCGCTTGGCGGCGGATGTGGCGAACGAGCACGGTCGCTAAGCCATCGATCGTCGACTACGCCCAGCCCATGGCGACATGTGCCGGGCGTAGTCGTTTTTGGCTTTAGCCGACGACGCCGCAACCTCCGGCTCGTCATCCCTGCGAAGGCAGGGATCCAGTAGACGTGTCGCTTGATTGTCGCGATCCCGCAACCGGGCCGCTTACGACGCGAAGCTAGTCCCGTGGGACGCAGCGGGCGTTTCGACTGCCTGCCGGCAGCCGAGTCACTTTTCTCTTGCTGGCCCAAGAGATCCCACGAGACTAGCTTCGCGTCGAAAGTAACCCAGAGAGAATGGCCTCAAGAGCTGGCAGCATCGTGTTGAATCCAAGCGCGAACGCTCGATGCGTGTCCCACCGAACCTCCACGGGAGGGTACCCCAGGGTTCATTCCGAGCGCTGTGCAACGTGCCCGAATCGCTGAGGACTTAAAGCGGGGCTGCGCTACGCATTGGCTTTCGCCACTGGCGCACGGTGCGGTGCTTGTCTGTGGGAGCGCACCCTGTGCGCGACCGCCACGCCGGAATGGATCGCTCCGTAGGTGTGTCGCGCACAGGGTGCGCTCCCACCCTAGATCGTCACTCCCATGCTCCTCACGTCTCCTCTCTCCTCGGGAGAGAAGGCCAGGTGCATGGAGCATGCGTTGCCAATGAGGACCCTTCAAGCCACCCTGCTCAACAAATCGTCAAGCACGATCCCATTCTTCGCACGAGTGAATTGATCGTCGGGTGCGGGCCCGCGGCGTTCCAGGTCGACCAATGCCTGATTGAGATCGACGAAGGGGCGCATGCGTTGTTCGTACGCCGCGAACGCTTGGGCGAAATCCTCCGGCGTGCGAGCCAGCTCCCGCGCCAGCACCAACGCACCCACAAGGGCGAGACTGGTGCCCTGCCCCGAGAACGGCGAGGCGCAATGAGCCGCGTCACCGGCCAGCACCACCCGGCCCTGCGACCACGACGGCATACGTATCTGCGCCAGCTCGCCGTAGTAGAACTGCGAGGCATCGCCCATGGCTTCGATCAGCTGCGGGAACACACCGCCGAGATGCGCGGATTTCTCCGCCACCACCGCCTTCTGCGCCGCCACATCGTCGCGTCCAACATGCACGTCGTCAGTGCCGAAGCCCACGCTCACGCGCAACTGCCGATGGTCGAAGCTGGGATAGACCACCGAGCCCATGGTCTCGTCGCGATAGGCGATCTGCCAATGATCGAGGTCGATCAGGTTCGGCGTGGTGAACAAGGCAAGCGCCACGCCCAGCGGCTTCACGAAGGCTTCTTCACCGCCGAAGACCAGCTTGCGCACTTGCGAATACACGCCGTCGGCACCGATCACCAGGTCGAAGCGCCGCTCCGCCCCGCCCTTGAAGACCACGCTGACGCCGTCGCTGTCCTGCGTCAGCGCGCGAATGCTGTCGCCCAGCAGGTAATCGATCCGGCTACCCGCTTTTTCCATCAGCAGCTTGCACAGGTCGTCGCGAAAAATCTCGATATCGGGACTGTCGAGGCGACCGGCGCTATAGGTGCGCTCTTCGGTGCGCTCGATCTCGTTGCCTTCGCTGTCGACGGTCGACATGCCGCGCAACTGCGTGCGTCGTTCGGCAATGGCATCGAGCAGGCCCATGGCCTTGACCACGTCCAGCGCCACGCCGCGCACATCGATCGCCTGCCCGCCTGCTCGCCATTCGGCCGAACGTTCCACGATGGTGACGCCAAAGCCGGCATCGTCGAGCCAGCAGGCCAGCGCCAGACCGGCCACACCGCCACCGGAAATCAGTACGTTCTTGCTCATGGAAGACAACCTCGAAAGGAAGGGTGAATGCTGTGGGAGAGGATGCTCAGCCGAGCTGTTCCAGCCGGCTGCGACGCCATTGCATCGGCGTCGTCTGCTCGAGATTCTTGAACACCGTGGTGAAGTGCGCCTGGGTGCGAAAACCGGCGCAGATGGCCACATCGATGAGCGTGCGCGAGGCGTCCATCAGCAAGGCCTTGGCATGCTGGATGCGACACTGCAACAGGTACTGATGCGGGCGCAGGCCGGTAGCGGCCCGAAACTGCGCCGCGAAATGCATCGGCGAGATGCCCGCTGACGCGGCCATGTCGGCCAGGCTGATGGCCTCGGCGACGTGCTCGCGCACGTAGGCCATCACGCGCTGCAGGCGCCAGCGCGGCAAGGCATTGCGTGGACCGTCCGATGGCGTGGCGCGTGAGCGCAGCACGCCAATGCGCGCCACGATCACCTCCACCATGTGGCGAAAGAACGCCGTATCCGATTCGCATTGGGTCGAGTTGAGCAGCATCTTGGTCAGCTGGAGCAAGGTCGCGTCCACCGAAAGATCGAGCCGCTGCGTCGTGGAGGAGGACGTCGGCATCACCGCCTGATGGCACCATAACGATGCCGGTATGCACAGCATCAACCCTTCGCACGCACCGTGCCACTCGGTGCGGACGATCTGATGCGCATGGCTGACGTGCATGCCGCCCTGAACCGTGTCGCCGAGCGCCATCCACTGCGTGCCCGCCAGCAAGGACAGCGAGCAAGGCGCCAGGAAGATGCGCACCATCACCATCCCGGCCGGCGTCTGCTCTACTTGCGTGGCCGCGGTGTCGCCGTCATGGCGCAGCACCAAGGCGCTGACTTCGCCCGCGTCGCGCGGCACGACGATGGTGCCAGCGGGCACATCGACAGGCGGCACCGGCCAGCGGGGCTGGGCCGGCCCAGCGGCAAGCAGGGGTACAGCAGTGGATTTCAGCGCGGTCTGCATGTCGGTCTCCCACCGGCAGAGAGGCCGGTGACGCTTGATCAGGTCGGGTCTTGCCTTGGCCAAGGGAGTGGCAACGTCAAAACCAAGGTATCTTTACAATGTCTAGATAGTTTGAGTACGCCGGAAGCCCTTGTCAACAAAAATCTTTACGATGGTAAGATGAGCCCATGAAAGCCACCCCGTACCACCACGGCGCCCTCCGCGACGCCCTTCTCACCGCCGCCGAGACGATCCTTCAACGCGACGGTCTGCTCGCCCTCACGCTGCGTGCCGCCGCGCGCGAAGCCGGCGTGTCGCACGCGGCGCCCGGCTACCATTTCGGCGACCTGCCCGGCCTGCTTACCGCACTGGCAGCCGTAGGCATCCGTCGTCTGTCGACGCAACTCAGGCAAATCAAAAGCTCGCCGGATCGTCGAACCTGGGATGCCGCCCGCGCCTATCTCGCGTTTGCGCGGGCCAATCCCGCGCTGTTCCAACTGATGTTCCAGTCCGACCGGCTTCAGCCGGACAATCCGTCGCTGGTGGAAGCGCGCACCGAAGCGATGCAGCAACTCGCCCGCACGCGCGGCATCGACGATCGGGAATTTTCTGTGGCGCAACTGGGCCATCTCACCGGCGGCTGGGCCATCGCGCACGGCTTCGCCACCCTGCTGCTCGACGGACGGCTGGCGCCGTTGCTCGGCACCATGCCGCCCGGCAGCACGCCGGAAGACCTGTTCGAAGCCATGCTCGCTTCGGCCGAAAAAGGTTTGATCGGCCAGAACTGATCGCGCGCGCCGCCGGCATCGAATGTCACCATGCGATGCAGACCGATCAACGCGAAGCACACCACCCGCATTCCTGCGTGACGTTCCGACGGTCGGGGAGATATCCGCGGCAACGCGAGCGCGTTGCACGATGGATGGCATGCATGCAGAAACGAAGTCATGAGCGACTGGGATCGGGGTGGAATCCCATGGGGAAGTCGTCACGACGTAACGCCTAGGCCGGCCAATCCCTGTGCCAGGCCCCTGCATGCACGTTCGCGCAGGAATGCGGTGGGTGCATGCATAGATTGCCAAGGCGGGAGGACGATGGCTTTTCGAATCGCACGCCACGCTTTCAAAACGAACGATGCACGTGCGCTCAAGCCGCTCACACGCCAGGCACTGATGGGAGCACCAGCCCTTTGTGGGAGCGCACTTGTGCGCGACAAGCCAACGGAGCGATGCACCCATGCGTGGCTGTCGCGCACAAGTGCGCTCCCACACATGCTTTGAAGCTCTGGTGCAGCCTCGCTCAGGCCGTCGGTGCGCCATGCGCCACGCCCAGACCGTGACGCTCGAGGATCGCGTACAGATGCTGCCACCAGCATTGCCGGTCGGCAGCGCTATCCAGCGGCGAGGGCACCAGGGGCAGGCATTCGAACGCTTGCCACACGTCGTCCGCTGGCGCGCCTTGCGACTCCAGCACGCTCAGGTGATTGTCCAGCTCGCTGAAGGGCGAAAGCTGGCACGGCGATTTTTTCTTCAGGCGACCCATGGCATGGCTCCACATCGAAAGGTGAAGCGACATTAGGGTGCGCGCCCCGTCTTCGCTTTCCAAAGCCGACACCGTTTTGCCGATTGCCACGATGCGCATCGCAGGCGTGGCATTCGAAAAATCGCGCTGCAAACATGCAAACCTTCGCCCACGATTGGCGCGAGCATCGCCTCGACGCACGACAACAACGTGCGCGAGGATCATGTATGTCCTGGTATAGGGTGTTCAGTGGCGACCTGCTGATCGGCTGGTCGATGCTGGAAGCCGGCGATCGCCCGCGGGCCACGGCCTTCGGCAACTTTGTGGCATCCCACCACTACGACCGCCTCCAGCGCGATTTCATCGCCTGCCGCGAAGACGACCAGGTGCTGATGGGACTGAACGTGGTCGGTGTGGATGGCAAGCTGAAAGCCGTCTCCGTGCATATCGCCGACTACAGCGACTTCGGCGAAGGCATCTCCATCGCCGTCTACGGCATTTCGGAGCCGCCATTCGACCGGTTGTTTCCCTGCAGCTGAAGAAGATGCCCTGATCGGTTTCACTTGGCCGTCCGGACGGCCGCCATTTCGTAAAGGCACGGTCGCGTGCCGCTTTACGGTGGCGCCTGCTAACGTGAGCCTCGATAATTCCTGCGTTCGCACAGGCCGCGCTGGCCAGGTGCTCGGCTCAACACAGGAGCGCCATCGTGCAATTCCGGCAGCTGCGCTATTTCGCCAAGATCGTGGAAGCGGGAAGTTTTTCCCGCGCGGCGGCGCTGATCCATATTGCCCAGCCCGCGCTCAGCAAGCAGATCGCCGAACTGGAAGACGAGTTCGGCATCACCCTGCTCCATCGCAGCGCGCGTGGCGTCACGCCCACGGCGGCCGGCGAGGTGCTGTACCAGGAAGCGATCAAACTGATCCGCCAGGTGGATGATCTTCCTGCCGTGGTGCGTTCGGCGCAGGGTGAGATCCAGGGCGTGGTGTGCTTTGGCATGGCCTCGACCATGGCGCCTGCGCTGACCGGCAAGATGATGGAGATCTGCCGCGCGAGCCTGCCCAAGATCACCTTGCGCTTCATCACCGGCGACAGCGAAACGCTGCGCGACAAGGTGGCGGCGAAGACGATCGACCTCGCCATGGTGTTCGAGAACGCGCCGGAAACCGGCTTCACGCGCGAGGTGCTGTTTCGCCAGCGCCTGTATCTGGCCAGCCGCAAACAAGGCACGACGGAGAAGTCCACGTCGCTGGCCAGGATCACCCAGTTGCCGTTGATGCTGCCTACGCCAACCAATGTGTTGCGCAAGGCGCTGGACCGCGAACTGGCTGCCGCCGGTCTGCAGGTCGAACCGGTGGCGGAATCGGATCTGTTCGACGTGGTGCTGTCCGCCGTCGAAACCGGACTCGGCCACGCCATTCTTCCCAAGGGCGATTTCACCGATATGCCCGGGCACCCGGACATCGCCACCACGCCGATCGAACCGCCGATCTATCTCACCGCCTGCCTGATCACCTCGCGCGACAAGCCGCTGACGCGTGCGGCGGCCGCCATCGAAGCCCAGCTGCTGGGCTTTCTGCGCAGCCAGGTGGGCCAGTCGGCATTCAAGGGCGCCGAATGGGTCGACGCCGAGCCATAACGGGCCGATATGCCCGCATAGCGAAATAGTATTTTCTTTCGCCCCGGCACAAGCACACACTCTGCTGCAACGCACAAGCAAGGCCCTTAGCCGCACCGCCTCCGCAGCCTATCTCCTCCCTGGAACCGCCCCACAGGCGCTTCCCGACCCCTTGATTCCCATCATTTCGAACCAGCACGCTTTTGGCTGGAACGGAGAAGTCATGTCTACCGTTGCCCCCCGTCGTACCTTGAACAAGGCGCTTGCCGTCAAGGCCCAGCACGCCACCCGCGCCCTGCTGGACCGCTGCGCCAACAACACCAACTGGATGCAGTCGAACCTGCTGGCCGGTGCCGCGAGCATGCGGGCAAAGGCGTCCGTGTGGACGCATGCGGATGCCACGCCGGTCAGCTGGGAAGCTACTACGCCGCAAAACGCCTATGCGGTACTGCTGTTGCTCGACGACGCTCGTCTTTCCCTGCGCAGCGATGCCCATGCAGTGCAGGAACGCGCCTGCGACGCCGGTTCGTACTATGTGAGCCGTCCCGGCGAATCGGTAAGCGTGCATTGCCCGGGCCAGTGCCGCGCGCTGTATGTGGCCGTGCCGGTGCCGCTGTTCTGGTCGGCGGATGAAGCGAGCCACGCGTGCTTCTCGGTGGGCCCGGCGCGCGATGCCCTGCTGCTGCAGTTGGCCCGCACGCTGCTGGAGATGCATGGCGAAAGCCGCGAACAGGCGCTGGCCACGCAAGTAATGGAACTATTCGTGGATCGCCTGCGCCACCTGCGTGCCGCCGCGGCGCCTGTCGCCTGCGCTGTGAAGAAGACCATACTTCCGCAGTGGCGCCTGCAGCGCGTCGATGACTACGTCAAGGCGCATCTGTCCGAACACATCACCTTGAACGACATGGCCGCCGCCGCAGGGCTCTCGCCGATGCACTTTGCCGCGCAGTTTCGCGCCGCCACCGGCTTCCGTCCGCATCACTATCTGCTGCTGTGTCGCATGGAGCACGCCAAGCAGCTGATGGCCGAGATGCCGCGCTCGATGCTGGACGTGGCCCTGGAAGTGGGTTTCCACACGCAGGCGCACTTCACCACCGTGTTCAAGCGACTCACCGGCAAGACACCCAGCCAGTGGCGCGTCGATACCCTGCGGGCACAGCACGTATAAGCACCATCGCGGTCGTGCGAATCCGAAAAATCGGCGGTGCAACGGAAACGACCGCGCCAGCCGCCTGCCTAACATGCGTGTATCGACCGTCCCCACGGCAGCCCAGCAAAACCCAAAGGCCAACGCCATGACTTCGTCCCTCGCGCTGCGTCGCAAGCCGCTGATCCGGCGCGCCACGCTTCCCGCCAGCCGCACGCTCAAGCGCATCCGCGAACGCATGCTGGACAAGGTCTGGCGCCGCGCCATGGCGCGGCGCGGGCACGCCTGGCTGGGCGACGCGCTGGCCGCTGCCACGCCGCTGTGTCCGCACGCCTCGGCACCGTACCGTTCCATGGCTGCCGCCGTCGGCAGCGAAGATCCCGAAGGCGCCATGCTGTTGGGCACCGGCCACAGTCTGGCAGTACAGCTCGACGCCATCGACAGCCACTTCGTCAAAGACATACTCGTGCGCCGCGCCGCCTGTGCGATGGCAGCGCTGCATCATGACGGTGGCTATCTCGGCTACGCCCGTGCCGAGCACATGGAAGTGATGGGCAACGAGGTGGGCTTTGCGGAACTCGATTGCGCGGCCTGCGACGCGCTGGACGTCGCCACCGCGCAAACGCGCGACTGGCTGCTGTTCACCGCCAGCGTAGCGCTGCACTACGAAGAACGTGCGAACGACCTGGCAGCCATTCTCTTTCGCGCCATGCGCGCACTCCCCGAAGCAACCTCCGAAGCGCTGCGCCAGACAACGGACAGCCTCGCCGCACTCGAGCATACGTGGTGCAGGTTCCTGGGTCGCAACGTCAGGGCCATGCACACGGCGGTGCTGGCGATCCGTACGCGCGACGCCTGGAGGGCCGCACCGGCTGCGTCAGTGCAGGCGCTTTCGTCTCGACCCAACCACGCCTTGCTGCGTTATCTGGACCTGCGCTGACGTCAGACCGCTTCGATGTAGCGCAGCAGCAAGCGCGCGCTTTCCCTGCCCTGCCAGTCGTTGATGACCAACTCGTAGGCTGCACGCAGCACCGTCGGTGGCGGCGTGCCTTCGTAGGCATTGAACATCACGGCATCGTGCACGGAGCCATCGCGTGGGTCGCGCAGGCTCAAGCGCAAGTGGCGCTCGCCCATCACCCGCCAGCTGGCGCATTCGAACAGATTATCGAACACCGGCTCGGGAAACGCCTGACCCCAGGGGCCCGCCGCGCGCAGCTGCCGCGCCAGTTCCAGCGTCGCCGCGCCGGGCGGCAATTCGCCGTCGGTGTGCTGCACCGCCTGCAGGTGGTCGTCGTCCAGCCACTCGCGTGCGATGGCATCGAACGCTGCCGCGAATCGCGGGTAATCCTCGGTGCGAAGGCTCAAGCCAGCCGCCATCGCATGTCCGCCGAAGCGCGCGATCAAGCCAGGATGGCGCGCGTCGATCATCGCCAGCGCATCGCGAATATGAAAACCGCCGATGGAACGCGCGGAGCCGCGAAGCTCGTCCGGCATCTCTTCGCTGGCGGGCGCAAAGGCGATCACCGGGCGGTGCAGCCGTTCCTTCAACTTGGAGGCCACCAGTCCCACCACGCCCGCATGCCAGCTCGGTTCGAACAAGGCCACGCCCACGGCGTCGATATCGGCCGCCCGGGACACCATGATTTCCGCTTCCGCCACCATCGCGGCCTGCAACTCGCGGCGCTCCTGGTTGATCGAGCTGAGCAGCTCGGCGTAGCGACGGGCCTGCACCGGATCATCGGTGAGCAGGCATTCCACGCCGATGCGCATGTCTTCGAGCCGACCGGCCGCGTTGAGGCGCGGACCAATCGCAAAACCAAGATCGCTTGCACACAGCGTCGCCACGCTGCGCTGGCTAGCTTCCACCAGCGCGATCACGCCCGCGTGCCCACGTCCGCCACGCACGCGGCGCATGCCTGCTTCGACCAGCACGCGGTTGTTGAAATCCAGCGGCACCAGATCAGCCACCGTACCCACGGCCACCAGATCGAGCAGCACCGAGAGATCCGGCTCGTTGCTCGCCGTGAACCTGCCCTGCTCGCGCAGCGATGCACGCAACGCCAGCAACAGGTAGAACATCACGCCCACGCCGGCCAGCGCCTTGCTGGGAAAGCTGTCGCCGCCAAGGTTCGGATTGACCATGGCATCGGCGGCGGGCAGTTGCTCGCCGGGCAAATGGTGGTCGGTGACGATCACGCGGATGCCACGCGCCTGCGCGGCGGCGACGCCAGCAATGCTGGCCACGCCGTTGTCCACCGTGACGATCAGCTGCGGCGTGGGCTGCAACGATTCCACCAGCGCCGGACTGAGCCCATAGCCATGCACGAAACGATTGGGCACGGCGTAGTCGACCCGACGCGCACCCAGCATGCGCAAGCCGCGCACCGCCACCGCGGTGCCGGTGGCGCCGTCGCAATCGTAATCGCCGGCAATCACGATCGACCAGTCGTCGCGGATCGCCTCCGACAGCAGCGCGACCGCCCGCTCGATGCCGCCCAGTTGCTGCGGCGAAAGCAGGCGCGCCAATCGGTATTCGGCGCCCAGCGGCGACAACACACCACGCGCCGCGAAGACCTGCTGCAACACCGGATGGACGTCCAATCCCCAGCCGTCGGGCATGCCCTGGGCGACGCGACGGCGAAGATTCACCCGCTTCACCGGCCGCTCCCGCGCCAGAAGCGCAGGCGATGCCAGGGACGATGCAGCCAGCGCTCGCCACTGGCGAAGCTGAGCTGTACAGGGTGCTGCTTTGCCAGCGCAAGCAGACTCGGCGTCCAACGAGTGGCCAACTCGTCCACCGGAAGATCCTGCAGATCGATGAGCATGCCCGGGGCTGCTGACGTCACCGATGACTCCGTGCGCGCAATCACCGGAATGCCCGCGCGCTTCGCCAACGCCGTCAACAGAAGATCGTCGCCAATGACACCGGTGAGCGTGGTGGGCACGGACACCGGCAGC
The DNA here is from genome assembly GCF_049913195.1 of Dyella kyungheensis. GTDB lineage: Bacteria > Pseudomonadota > Gammaproteobacteria > Xanthomonadales > Rhodanobacteraceae > Dyella > Dyella kyungheensis. The sequence continues at coordinate 2,845,560 of NZ_CP183983.1, forward strand.
ACGCCGCCTCCCCACAACCACAGGTGATTGACCGGCGGCAGGCCGCGCTCGCGTCGGGCGGCATTGAGCGGATGCTGATGCAGGATCACCTGCAGCTCGTTCAGCAGGATGCGCCAAGAACGGCCTTCGACGCCTTGCGGCAAGTGATAGTAAAGATCTTCGCCCAGCGCCTGCTCAGGCGCGGCGAAATCAGGCATCGACGCATCCGCCGGCAAACGCACATGCCAGTGATCGGGCGCTGACACCTGCAGCGCCATGCCGGCTTCGTCGAACAGCGGCATCAGCGTTTCGGCCAACGCCTGCGCCTCCGGCATCGACAACTGCATCTGGCCACAGGCCAACAGGCGTGCACCGTTGAGATCGGGTTGCACCCAGGCCGGATCGGCACACAGCCACCGCTCGACGCCGGCATCGCCCGCGATCAGTTCACGCGTCAGCGCCCCGGCGGGCAGCGGGCTGGGTACAGCGAAACGATCGGCAAGGCCGGCCATGTAGCCGCGCTCGCCATCGTCCAGGCGATCAGCTTTGCGCAACAAGCCATGCAGCGGGTGATCGGGCGCGAAGCGCGCGAGGTTCGGCAGCCAGACATCGATCGCGTGGTGAACCGAACCGTTCATCGCTGCGCTCATGCCTCCAGCTGTTCGTAGAGTGCGAGCCACTCGACTTCGAGCGTTTCCTTCTCGCGGCGCAGCTCGGTCTGCTTCTGGCTCAAGCGCATCATCTCGGCCGTGGGGCCGTTATAAGTGGCCGGATCGGCAAGCTTGGCTTCGAGCGTGGCCAGTTCGCCTTCCAGCGTGGCGATGCGCGTCTCGATCTTCTTTACGCGTGAACGCGAGGCCTTGTCGTTCTCGCGTTCGGCCGCGGTGCGAAGGCGGCGCTCTTCCGCCGTTTCCACGCGCTCGACCGGCTTGGCTTCCTTCTCTTTGTTCTTGGCCTTCTTGGCCGCCGAACCACGGCTGCGCAACCAGCGCGCGTAATCGTCCAGGTCGCCGTCGAACGGTTCCACGCTGCCGTCGGCCACGCGCCAGAAACTGTCGCTGACCATGCCGAGCAGATGGCGATCGTGCGACACCAGCACCAGCGCGCCATCGAACTCGGCCAGCGCATCGGCCAGCGCTTCGCGCATGTCGAGGTCGAGATGGTTGGTCGGTTCGTCGAGCAGCAGCAGGTTGGGCTTGTCCCAGGCGATCAGGGCCAGCGCCAGTCGCGCGCGTTCGCCGCCGGAAAAACCGTCGACCGATTCAAAAGCGCGGTCACCGGCGAAATTCCACGAACCGAGAAAGTCGCGCAAGGCCTGGGCGGCCACGCCGGGCGCCTTTTCCTGCAGGTGATCGAACGGCGACGAACCTTCGTGCAGGCTCTCCACCGTGTGCTGGGCGAAGTAGCCAATCTTGAGATCCTTGTGCCCTTTGCGCTCGCCTGCCAGCGGGGTCAGTTCGCCGACCAGCGTCTTCACCAGGGTGGATTTGCCGGCGCCGTTGGGGCCGAGCAAGCCGATGCGTTCGCCCGCTTCCAGGCGGAAACGCACGTTGCGCAAAATCGTGGTGGCGGCTTCGCCGTTCTCTCCCGGATAACCGGCATCGACGTCTTCGATCTGCACCATCGAATCGGGGAGGCGCGCAGGCACGGCGAACTGGAAATGGAACGGACGCTCGGCGCGCACTGCCTCGGTGCCCGCCAGCTTCTCCAGTCGCTTCACGCGCGACTGCGCCTGCTTGGCCTTGCTGGCCTTGGCCTTGAAACGATCGACAAACGATTGCAGATGCGCGCGCTCGGCCTGTTCGCGCTCGTGCGCGATCTGCTGCTGGCGCAACTGCTCGGCGCGCAGGCGCTCGAACGCACTGTAGTTGCCCGTATAGAGCTTGCCGCTGCCATCGTTGAGGTGCAGCGTGTGGGTGATCACGCCGTCGAGGAATTCGCGGTCGTGCGAAATGATCAGCAAGGTGCCCTGGTAGCGACGCAACCATTCTTCCAGCCACAGCACGGCGTCGAGATCGAGATGGTTGGTGGGCTCGTCGAGCAGCAACAGGTCGGACGGCGCCATCAGCGCACGCGCCAGGTTCAGTCGCACGCGCCAACCGCCGGAGAATTCCTTCACCGGCGTCTCGTGCGTCTCCGCGGCAAAACCCAGGCCGTGCAGCAAGCGGCCGGCGCGGGCTCGCGCGTCGTAGCCGTGCAGTTCTTCGATGCGGTGATGCGCACGCGCCATCGCTTCGGTATCGCCCCGCGCCTGCGCATCGAGCTCGTCGCGCAGCGCCTTGGCCAGTTCTTCGTCGCCACCCATCACATATTCGATGGCGGGGTCCGGCAGCGAAGGGGTTTCCTGGGCCACCGAGGCCATGCGGATCTTCGCCGGCAGGTCCAGATCGCCGGCATCGGCTTCCACCTGGCCCTGCAAGGCGGCGAACAGGCTGGACTTGCCGCAGCCGTTGCGCCCGACCACACCCAGCCGCCAACCCGTCTGGATGACCAGGTCGATATCGGAAAGCAGCAGCCGGCTGCCACGGCGGAGAGCGAAGCGTCGAAACGAAATCATGAGGAAGAGCCTAAAGCCTGTTCAGTGCCGTGGCATGGCCTGCACAGGGCAGACGCATGGGACCGGGCGCAACGCCCGCAGCCGCCCATGATAGCCGCAGCGCGCACCAATCCTCATGGCGAATGCCCACGCCGTCGCAATCGCCGCAGATTCGCATGGCTAAGGCCCGGCAGTTCTGCTACAACGACGCGGCAACGCCTTGTGCGGAGAGGGGAACCGTGAACAAGTACGGAATCAGCAAGTTCAGCATCAGCCTGTCCATCGCCCTGCTGGCCGCCAGCGTCGGCGCGCCGGTGGCCGCCCATGCGGCGGACAGCCTGCTCATCAACCGCGTGCAACAGGAAAAGGGCATGGACCTGCCCAGCCGCGGCATGAGCATGGCCGACGTGGAGAAAAAGTACGGTGCTCCGCAGCGCAAGCTCTCGCCCCGCGGCGGCGACAGCGCCCAGCATCCGGTGATCAACCGCTGGGATTACGCGCATTTCATCGTGTATTTCGAGAAGAGCCACGTGATCCACGCGGTGCTCAACACGCCGGCGGGCAACAACACCAATCCCGCTTCGGTCAACTGATCCAGGCGAAGGTTTTACCGGCGCGGCTCGTGGAAACACGGGCCGCGTTCTCTTTTCCGCCCTGTCACGTCTCATCGTTTACACTCTGCGCCCTTCATCGCCAGCCCTGGGCTTCCTAGCGGCCACGGCGACTGTCCCCGCTGCAAGAGAGCCGCCTACGATGATCGACCACAGCCTTCGCCTTCCGGCGGAATGGGAGCCGCAATCGGCCGTTTTGATCGCCTGGCCGCACGCCGGCACCGATTGGGCCGACCGCCTGGCCGAGGTGGAAACCACGTATGTCGCGCTCGCCGCCGCCGTGACGCGCTTCCAGCCGCTGATCGTCGTGGTGGCGAACAATGAATTGCGGCTGCGCGTGCAGGCCCTGCTCACCGGCGAAGGCGTCGATCTGTCCAAGATCCGCTTCGTCGAGCTGCCCTACGACGATACCTGGCTGCGCGACTCGGGCCCGATCACGCTCAGTGGCGACGGAGGCCAGTACCAGCTCACCGATTTCCGCTTCACCGGCTGGGGCGGCAAGTTCGGCGCCGAGCAGGACGACGCGCTGATCGCCGGCCTGGTGCAGGCAGGCGTGTTCGGCAAGGCCAAGCACAAGCGCATCGACTGGGCGCTGGAAGGCGGCGGCATCGAAAGCGATGGCGAGGGCACCGTGCTCACCACCTGGCGCTGCCTGACCCAGCGCCATCCGGAACAGTCGCGCGCGCAGATGACCGAGATCCTCGGCGACAGTCTGCACGCACAGCGCGTGCTGTGGCTCGACTACGGTTACCTCGAAGGCGACGACACCGACGCGCACATCGATACGCTGGCCCGCTTCGCGCCAGGCGAGCGCATCGTCTACCAGGACTGCGACGACGCCAGCGACCCGCACCACGACGAGCTCAAGCGCATGGGCGAGGAACTCGCCGCGCTGCGCACGCCCGGCGGCAAGCCCTATGCGCTTTACCCCCTGCCCTGGGCCAAGCCGATCGTCGACGACGGCCGCCGCCTGGCGGCGTCCTATGCGAACTACCTGATCGTCAACGATGCGGTACTGGTGCCCGCCTATGGCGACACGGCCGACGACGAGGCCGCGCGCATCATCGGCGAAGCGCATCCAGGCCGCGAGATCGTGCAGGTGCCCTGCCGCCCGCTGATCTGGCAGAACGGCAGCCTGCACTGCATCACCATGCAGCTGCCGGCCGGCATCGTCTGAAGACCGGGCCAGTGGAAACTGGCCCAAGACCCACCATATAGATGAATTGCCGCCCGCCCCGCCACGGGGCCGGGCGGGCGTATCCGTTAGACTCTGCGATCTGCTCCCCGGCAGCCTTTTTCTGGAAGCCCACCGATGACCCGCAAGACCCTCAAAGTCGCCCTGCTGCAGGAAACCGACCGCGGCAGCCGCGATGCCAATCTCGACGCCATTGAGGCGGGTCTGCGCGAGGCGGCGGCCCAGGGCGTGGAACTGGTGCTGCTGCAGGAACTGCACAACGGCCCCTATTTCTGCCAGCGCGAGTCGGTGGACGAATTCGACCTGGCCGAAACCATCCCCGGACCCAGCACCGCACGCATCGGCAAGCTGGCCGAGGAGTTGAAGCTTGTGGTGGTCGCCTCGTTGTTCGAGAAGCGCGCCACCGGGCTGTATCACAACACCGCCGTGGTGTTCGACCGTTCGGCGGCCATCGCGGGCAAGTACCGCAAGATGCACATCCCGGACGATCCGGCGTTCTATGAGAAGTTCTACTTCACGCCGGGCGACATCGGCTTCGAACCGATCGACACCGCCGTGGGCCGCCTGGGCGTGCTGGTGTGCTGGGACCAGTGGTATCCGGAAGCCGCCCGCCTGATGGCGCTGGCCGGCGCCGACCTGCTGCTCTATCCCACCGCCATCGGCTGGGACCCGCAGGACGACCAGGCCGAGAAGGATCGCCAACGCGAAGCCTGGGTCACCGTGCAGCGCGGTCACGCCGTGGCGAACGGGTTGCCGCTGCTGTCGTGCAATCGCACCGGTTTCGAAGCCGACAAGGCCGGCGTCACCAACGGCATCCAGTTCTGGGGCACCAGCTTCGTGGCCGGTCCGCAGGGCGAATTCCTGGCGCAGGCCGGCACGGACGGTCGTGCACTGTTGATCGCCGACGTCGACATGGCGCGCAGCGAGCACGTGCGCCGCATCTGGCCGTTCCTGCGCGACCGCCGCATCGACGCGTACAGCGACCTGCTGAAGCGTTTCCGCGACTGACACCCATGTGGCGCGAGTAGCTTCGCGCCGCTGCCACTCCATGCAGTCTTTGCCTGCACCACACCGACACCGCGCATGAGCCAGACCGACATCACCGATTCCCTGCCGCCCGTGTTGCACGACCAACCGATCGAGCGCGTGATGCGCGACGGCGTGGAATACGTGGTGCTCGGCACGGCGCACGTATCGCGTACCAGCGTCGAAGCGGTGGAGGCGCTGCTTGCGCACGAGACCTTCGACGCGGTGGCGGTGGAACTGTGCGACAGCCGCGCCCAGGGCATGCGCGACCCTGAAGCGTTCAAGCAGATGGACTTGTTCCAGGTGATCCGCCAGGGCAAGGCCGGCATGGTCGCCGCCAGCCTGGTGCTGTCCTCGTTCCAGAAGCGCCTTGCCGAGCAGTACGGCATCCAGCCCGGCGCGGAAATGAAGGCCGGCATGGATGGCGCCGAACAGCGCGGCGTGCCGGTTTGGCTGGTGGATCGCGAGGTGGGCACCACGCTGCGCCGTGCCTGGCATAGCGTGGGCTTCTGGCAGCGCTTCGGCTTGATGGGTGGCTTGATCGCCAGCGTGTTCGAACGCGAGAACATCCAGGAAGTCGAGATCGAAAAACTCAAGCAGGGCGACATGCTCGAGAGCGCCTTCAGCGAGTTCGCCACCAATTCGGCGCCGCTCTATCGCGCGCTGATTGCCGAACGCGATGCCTACATGGCCGCGCGTCTGCGCGAACAGGCCGCGCAAGCCGGTTTCGGCGAAGGCCGCCGCGTGCTGGTGGTGATCGGCGCCGGCCACCTCAAGGGCCTGTGCGAACAACTACGCACGCAGCAAGGCGATCCCGCTGTCGAAACCGCATCGCTCTCCGCGGCGCCACCGAAGGCCGCATGGCCGAAATGGCTGGCCCTGGGCCTGGTGCTGGCGGTGTTCGTCGCCATCGGCTTCGCCTTCCACCGCAACCCATCCCTGGGCGCGGCTGCGTTGCGCGACTGGGTGCTCTACACGGGCGGCTTCTCCGCCATCGGCGCCATCATCGCGGGCGCGCATCCGTTGAGCGTGCTCGCCGCATTCGTTGCCGGACCGATCAAACCGTTCCGTCCCGGCATTCCCTCCGGCGGCATCAGCGCGATGGTCGAAGCCTGGGTGCGCCGCCCGCGCGTGGCCGATTTCGAAACCCTGCGCGACGACATCGGCCACTGGCGCGGCTGGTGGCGCAACCGCGTCGCCCGCACCCTGCTCAACTTCTTCCTGGTCTGCCTGGGCACGATCATCGGCGAATACACCGCCGGCATTCATATCGTGAAGAGCTTGCTCTGAGCACCGCGGCAAAACAATCCTGCTCGGTCTAACTGTGGGAGCGCACCCTGTGCGCGACTGCAACGCTGCAATGTATCGCTCCGTTGGTTTGTCGCGCACAGGGTGCGCTCCCACACTAAAAACGCTCAATGATGACCCAGTGCCTCATCGAGCACGCCCAACAGTTCCTCGTTGGGGTCCAGGCTCTGCTCCCAATACATCACCCCACCCAATCCCTTCGCCTTGACGAACGCCGCTTTCGCCCGCAGCGACTGCGGATCTTCATAGGTCACGAATGTGCGCGTCTTCGCATTCCACAGATACGGCGCCTGCGCCTTCGCATCCCAATGCCGTACATAGCCGTTCTTGTCGATGTAGCTCGCCACCAGCTCCCGCCATGACGGACTGCCTGCGTACTTCGCATACTTCTGCTGCAAGCCGTCGTGCGCAGGATCCACTCCGCTGAACTCGCGCCCATAGAACGCCGCGCCGAGATTGAGCTTCTTCGCCGGCACCCCCGCCGCAAGGAACTGCGCCACCGCCTTGTCGCCCGCACGATCATCGGCAGGCGCGACATCGGACAGATGCAGACCCGCGTGATGCCCCGTGGTCGGGGTGAGGCTGTTGTGGAAGTCGTACGTCATCAGGTTGATCCAGTCGAGCGAGCGCGACGCACGCTCAAGCTCGATGCCCGCCACGAATTCGCCGTCAGCCGCGGCGATGGTCACCAGGTAGTGGCGGCCGTGATGGGCCGCGCCCAGCTTGTCCAGGCGGGCGCGAAACGTCTCCAGCAAGAGGCTGAAATTGCGTTTGTCCTCGGGGCGGTGGCTGATGCCGGGACCGGCCAGCGTGGGATATTCCCAATCGATATCCACACCATCCACATCGTACTTTTCGATGAACGCGGCCACGTCGTCGGCCATACGCTGGCGCGTTTCGGCAGTCAACGCCACGTCGGAGAAATAGTCCGCCCCCCAGCCGCCGATGGAGACGACGACCTTGAGGTCGGGATTGATCTTGCGCAGCCCCGTGAGGGTCGCCAGCGTCTGTCCGGCGACGGGACTTGGAAACTGCACCTTGCCTTGGGCATCGACCCGCGCAAACGCATAGTTGATGACGTCGAGCTTCCGCGCGCTCACCGGCGGCAGCGGTTGGGTGTCGGCCACGTAGCCGACGATGCGGTAATCTGCCGCAGGGGGTGCGGCCTGCGCCTGCGCGCTGTTCCATGCCATGCCCAAGGCCATCGCAACAGCGGCGGCCATCCGCAGTCCGCGGCGATTTCCCGCTTTCCCAAGCACTTCTTTCATGGTTTGTCCCTTGCGTGAGTCGTTGCGCAGCGCAGGCTCGCCGAAGCGCCCGCCCCTTTACTGTGATGCCTCGCACTGATGCGAATCAGTGGCTTGCGACATGTTGTCCGTTCGTGAACGCTACGACTATACTTCCGGGACTTTCACCATGTACCAGCCGGAATCGTGGGGACGATGCTGATGACTCGACTGCAACTGCTTGGCCTGACCGTGGCCGCAGCTTTTTTCGCCACCGCCAGCGTGCATGCCGAGGGTGACAAGGCTGCCGGACGCAAGCTGATCTATACGTGCAATGGCTGCCATGGTGTACCCGGTTACGCCAATGCGTACCCGAACTATCCGGTGCCGCGCATCGCCGGCCAGAACGAGCAATACATCGTCACTGCGCTGCACGAATACAAAGCCGGCGATCGCAAGCATCCGACCATGATGGCCCAGGCGCAGAGTCTGTCCGACCAGGACATTCAGGACATTGCCGCCTACCTGTCCAGCCTCGCCAAGTAAGCCAAGGACCCGAACGCATGCATCGTGCACTCACCCTGCTTTCCTTCGGCGCCATCCTGGCGTTCGCTTCCACCCAGCTGCTGGCCGCCGGCAACATCGAGAACGGCAAGCAGAAGGCCGCCGCGTGCTTCGCCTGCCACGGCGCCGACGGCAACTCGATCGATCCGCAGTACCCGCGCCTGGCAGGCCAGTACAACATGTACATGCAGCAGGCCCTCAACGAGTACAAGACCGGCCAGCGCGACAACGCCATCATGAAGGGCTTCGTGGCGCAGCTGTCCGACCAGGACATCCAGGACGTCGCCGCCTACTTCTCCAGCCTGCCGAGCAAGCTCGATACGCTGAAGGGTCATATCCAGGGCGACAAGTAAGCCGCATCGCCTGAAAACAGAAAGGCCCGCATCATGCGGGCCTTTTCTTTTGGACGTCCAGACGGCCAGTGATCAACCGAGCGCCGACTGCCCTTCCTTCTTGCTGTAGTACGGATTGCTGCCGCCACTGTGATCGGTGGCATCGCGCACCTCGGTGATTTCCGGCACGCGTTCGCGCAGGGTCTTTTCTATACCCTGCTTGAGCGTCACATCGACCATGCCGCAGCCATGGCAACCGCCGCCGAACTGCAGGATCACCACGCCGTTCGCGTTCACTTCCAGCAGGGTCACGCGGCCGCCATGCGAGGCGATCATCGGATTCACTTCGGCTTCGAGCACGTAGCGTACGCGTTCGATCAGGCCGGCTTGTTCGCCCGGAATCTCGCCCTTGATGCGCGGCGCACGGATATTGAGCTGGCCGCCGGTCGCGTTCGGTTCGAAATCGATGCTTGCACCTTCCAGCCAGGGTGCACTGTCACCTTCCACGTTGAAGTCGAAACCATCGCAGACGATGGTCCACTCCTGCCCGGTCAACTCATCGGGCTCGGCAAACTCCAGTTCGCAATTGGCCGCCGGCGTACCCGGCGAGGTCACGCGCAGGCGAATGCTCAGGCCCTCGATGCCCTGCTGGGAAAGCAGGCGCAGGAAGTGCCGTTGCGCGCGTTCTGAAATGTCGATCATGTCTACTCCAGCTGAAACACCGGCGTGGCCGGGAATACAGCACCATTTTAGTCCTATTTTGCGCCGCCTGCCCGGCTTTGACTTTTGCTGGCGTAGCTTCGACGCTTCGCACCTTTCTCTCAGCACGGACGATTCGCCATGAACCTCAGCCAACTCGCCAGCCAGCACTGCACGCCGCGCAAGGGCAAGGAACACGCGCTGGACGCCGCCAAGCTCAAGGAACTGCTCGCCGTACTGCCGGGCTGGAAAGTCACCGACGACGGCAAGGCCATCGTCAAGGATTTCAAGTTCCCCGACTTTCACCACACGCTCGGCTTCATCAATGCGGTTGGCTTCATGGCCAATCAAGAGGACCACCACCCCGATCTGGAAGCCGGCTACGGCCATTGCCAGCTGTTGTGGTCCACCCACGATGTGGGCGGCCTGTCGATGAACGACATCATCTGCGCCGCGCGCGTCGACGTCCTGCTCGAGCGTTGAGCGCACCACGCGCCACCTTTCGCCTGCTGCCCGTAGCGGGTTTCCTCGCGGCGGTGGCGGTGTTGTTGTGGTGCATGGCCGCGCTGTCCGGCTGGATCACGCGCGGCCAGCTGATCCATCAGGCCAGCCAGAATGTCGCGACGCTGCGCGGCGACGGCCCGCTGTGGCAATGGCCGCTGCGCCGCCCCTCCGATCTGGTCGCCAGCCGCGTCTTCGGCGCGGCCGATATGAAGGTGAAGCCGAATGGCCTGCTCATCACCAGCCGCGACGGCACGCCGTTTGAAATCGGCCTGCCCTTGGCGGGTCCGGTCGACCTCATGCACTGGCCGCTGCTTCGCCTCGACCTGCGGAGCAGCCGCGAGGGTGCGCTCGGCCTGAGTTATCAGCCCCTCGAATCGGCGGCGGCCTGTTCCGCCGAGCATGCGGCCGTCGTGTCGACCACCACGGCACAGCTCTCCATCGATGTGCGGAATCTGACCTGGCGCACCGTCGACGGCGCGCCCTGCGAGGCGCCGGAGGTGGTGGCCTATATGTTGCGGCTGCGGCTGGCGATACCGACGGGTGCGACGCTGGCCGTGCATTCGGCAGCGTTGGCATCGCTCGATCCCAGTCTCCTGCCGCCCACCATCGATCGGCAGATCGCCGACATTCGCCTGCTCGGCTCCGAATCGTCGAGTAGCTGGACGCCCCAACCCCAGCAACTGGAACGCTACCGGACGCCCGTGGTTCGCCTGCCGGAGGACGCATCGTCGGAATCCATGCTGCTGTGGCGGGACCGGGTGCGCCACTACTGGCCGGCCGCGATCATCCTCCCGTCCGGGCAAGCGCTGCCCGCCCACGCCAGCAGCCATATGCCGACCTGGCTCGATGCCGGGGTATGCGCGCTCTATCTGGCCTGGCTGATCTGGCTGGCGATCCGGCAACGTCCGGGCGTGGTGCGGCCATGGACGGAAGTCGCAGCGATCGCGTTCGGCCCGCTGTGGCTGATTGCCGGATTGCGCTGGGGACCGGAACCTTCGTTCCCCGGCATTGCCGCCTTTCTGGCGGCGCTGGTCTACGGGGGCCAGAGCGAATGGCGCCGACGGCCGGTCGAATGGGGTTGGTGGGGGCGAAGCTGGTCGGAATGGATCTACCCCCTGGTGCCGCTACCCGTGGCCGCCGCGTTGACCTGGGCCGATGGCCATCAGCTGCTTCACCTGGATGTCCGCCATATCCTGGGCTATCTCGGCTGGGCCCTGCTGCAACAGTGTGCCATGCTCGCCCTGGTAATGGGACGCCTGGAGCGGACCGGGCTGCCCCGGCCCGCCATCCTGCTGGTGACGGCGGGCCTGTTCGGCCTGCTGCACACGCCCAATGGCGCCCTGATGCAGCTGTGCGTGGCGGCCGAGCTGTGGTGGGCCTGGCGTTTCATGCACTCGCCTCGGCTGGTGCCGATTGCCCTAGCCCATGCCGCCAGCGCGTTACTGGTGGAAAGTGGGCTTACCGGCCATCTGTTGCGTTCGCTCGAGGTGAGCGCGCGCTTTTTCCAGTAGACGGCGGATCTTATTGCCCTTCACCGCCAGAACGTCGAGAAAATCCTTCAGATCGTCGGGCATCGGCGCCGAAAAGCTGTAGGAACGACCGTCCAGCTCAAAACTCATGTGCGAAGCGTGCAGGAACAGGCGGTTGAGGCCCAGCTCCTTCATGCCCTTGTTGATCTCCTTGTCGCCGTACTTCGGATCGCCCGCCAGCGGATGACCGATATGCGCGGCATGCACACGAATCTGATGCGTACGGCCCGTACCCAGCGTCGCCTGCATCAGGCGGCCGCCCGGGTACTGCTCCATCTCCTGGAAAAAGGTCAGCGAAGGCTTGCCGTTATCGGACACCCGCACCATCCGCTCGCCGCCCTGCAGTACGGATTTGAGCAGCGGCGCATTCACGCTGAACTTGGCCTTGTTCGGGTGGCCGACCATCAGGCAGAGGTACTGCTTGACCACCGAACCATCGCGGATGGCTGCCTGCAGCCCGGTCAAACCGGCCCGGGTCTTGGCGAACACCAGCACGCCGCTGGTATCGCGATCGAGCCGGTGCACCAGCTCGATATGCTCGTTCGGGCGCGCCGCACGCAGCAATTCGATGGCCCCATGGCTCACCCCGCTGCCGCCATGGCTGGCGATGCCGGTGGCCTTGTCGATGGCCAGGAAGTGCTTGTCTTCGAAGATGATCGAATCAGTGATGGCTGAGACCATGCCCGCCGACGGACCCTTCGTCTCGACCTTTTCGGCCACCCGGACCGGCGGAATGCGCAGCATATCGCCGGCCGCGAGACGCGTATCGGGCTTGGCCCGCTTGCCGTTCACGCGGACCTGTCCGGTACGAAGAATCCGATAAATCATGCTCTTTGGAACCCCCTTGAGCAGCGTCATGAGCGCATTGTCGATGCGCTGACCGTCCCGCTCGGGGCCGATCTCGACTTGACGCACACCGTGAGGTGCGTCGGGGGAAGTTACCGTCTGCATTGAATAAAACCTGCCGAAATAGGATACTCGGGCGGCGTTTGGTCTTGCCCCGCCGAAGTTCGGATGGGGGCGGGACTCCCACCCCGTGACGTCGGCGAGGATAGCGCCGGTCGCCTCTCTGGCAGCCGGTTGCTGCTCCCTTACATCGTAACGGTTTGGGTTGTCGTTGTCCGGTTTCCAAGGGAATCCGGGGCGGCGGGCGCGAGCCTAAGAATCATCCCGGCACCGAGAACGATGCCGTCATTTGCCGCTTAACCGCAGCGGCGCGATCCCCGGCAGGCCGCCGAAGTGACTGGCGCCACCGAGGCACGCGACGCGCGGCAAGCCGAGGAAAAATTACAATGAAACGTATGTTGATCAACGCAACTCAGCGTGAAGAGTTGCGTGTGGCCATCGTCGATGGTCAGAACCTTTACGATCTCGATATCGAAATCCCCTCCCGCGAGCAGAAAAAGGCCAACATCTACAAGGGCCGCATCACCCGCGTGGAGCCGTCCCTGGAAGCCTGCTTCGTCGACTACGGCGCCGAACGCCACGGCTTCCTGCCGCTGAAGGAAGTCGCCCGCGAGTACTTCACGCCGGGCCTGGACCCCAACAAGGCGAACATTCGCGACCTCATCAAGGAAGGTCATGAAGTCGTCGTGCAGGTGGAGAAGGAAGAGCGTGGCAACAAGGGTGCCGCGCTGACCACCTTCATCAGCCTGGCCGGCCGCTACATGGTGCTGATGCCGAACAACCCCAAAGCGGGTGGCGTCTCGCGTCGCATCGAGGGCGAAGACCGCCAGGCGCTGAAGGAAGCGCTGGAGCATCTCAACGTCCCTGACGACGTCGGCCTGATCGTGCGCACCGCCGGCCTGGGCCGCGACGCCGAAGAACTGCAGTGGGACCTGGACTACCTGCTGCAGCTGTGGAAGGCCATTTCCGGCGCCGCCCAGGCGCAGAAGGCCCCATTCCTGATCTACCAGGAATCCAAGCTGTTCATCCGCGCCCTGCGCGACTACCTGCGCAGCGACATCGGCGAGATCCTCATCGACGAGGAATCGCTGTACAACGACGCGCGCGAGTTCATGCAGCAGGTGATGCCCAACGCCCTGCGCAAGCTCAAGATGTACCGCGACGACACCCCGCTGTTCTCGCGCTACCAGATCGAAACGCAGATCCAGAGCGTGTTCGACCGCCAGGTCCGGCTGCCCTCCGGCGGCTCGATCGTGGTCGACCAGACTGAAGCCCTCACCGCCATCGACATCAACTCGTCGAAGGCCACCAAGGGCAGCGACATCGAAGAAACCGCCTTCAACACCAACCTGGAAGCGGCGGTGGAAATCGCCCGCCAGCTGCGCATCCGCGATGCCGGCGGCCTGATCGTGATCGACTTCATCGACATGGACAGCCCCAAGCACCAGCGCGAAGTGGAAGAGCGTCTCAAGGACGCCCTGAAGCTGGACCGCGCCCGTGTGCAGATCGGCCGCATCTCGCGCTTCGGCCTGCTGGAGATGTCGCGCCAGCGCCTGCGTCCGTCGCTCGGCGAAGCCACCCAGATCGTGTGCCCGCGCTGCGAAGGCCATGGCCATATCCGCGGCGTCGAGTCGCTCGCGCTGTCCACGCTGCGCCTGATCGAAGAACACGCGATGAAGGACAACACCGGCCAAGTGCTGGTGCAGGCCCCGCCGACCGTGGCCAACTTCATGCTCAACGAGAAGCGCGCCAGCGTGGTCGAGATCGAGCTGCGCAACAAGGTGCACGTGGTGATCGTGGCCGACGACAAGCTCGAGACGCCGCACATCGAAATCCAGCGCATCCGCGAAGCGGACATGGGCGAGCACAGCAAGCCCAGCTATGAGCGCCTCACCGCGGTCGAAGCCTCCGCCGTGCCCAAGATGGGCCAGGCCCTGGGCAGCAGCGAGCAGCCCGCGGTCAGCGGCATCGTGCCGTCGTCGCCGGCGCCCGTGCGCGAAGAAACCGCCGCCGAACCGGCACCGCAGGCACCGGCGGCTCGCCAGCCCGCTGCCGCCCCGGCACCGGCGGGCGGCGTCATCTCCCGCCTGCTGGGCTGGTTCCGCTCCAGCGCGGCTCCGGCAGCTCCCACTCCGGCGAAAGCCGAGCCGTCCACGTCCAACCGCAACACCAACCGCCGCGACGAGCGCGGTCGTCCGTCCCAGGGCGGCCAGCAGCAGGGCAACCGCCAGCAGCAGCGCCGCGAGCAGCCGCAGCAGGGCCAGAAGGGCCAGCAGCAGGCCAAGGGCAATCGCCAGCAGCAGCAGCGTCAGCCGCAGCAGCCCAAGCAGGAGCGCCAGCCGCAGCCGCCGAAGGACGCTCAGCCGCAGGCTCAGGGCGAACGCAAGCAGCAGCAACCGCGTCAGGAACAACAGCCGCGCCAGCCTCGCCAGGGCCAGCAGCAGAACCCGCAGGCACAGGCCGCCGCCGTGACAGCCGCGCCGCTCGCAGCAAGCCATCCGCAGGCCGAACGCCCCGCGGCCGTCGTTGCGCCCGAAGCGGAGCTGATCAAGAACGTCGTTGCCCCGCTCGAAGCGGCCACCGGCGAAGCCATCGCCACCGATACGGCTCCGGCCGTGGCAGGCGCGGCGGAAGTCGAGGGCGGCCAGTCGCGCCGCCGCCGCGGTCGTCGCGGTGGCCGTCGCCGTCGTCGCCATGAAGACGGTACGCAGGCCGGCGCGCAGAGCCAGGAATTCGCCGACGATCAGCATTTCGATGATCTGGACGACGAAGACCGGACGGAAGCAGCCAAGCCGGCCGCACCGACGCCCGCAGCCCCGCCTGCTCCGATTGCCACCGCCGCGGCGGTCACTGCAGCAGTGACGACCGTGACGCATGCGGTTCGCGCCGAAACGGCTGAAGCCTCCGCCGATGTCGTCGTGAGCAAGCCGAACGATGACGCTGCCGCTGTCGCACCGGTGACGCCGAGCCAGGCTCCCGAGCAGGTGCTCAGCGCCGTGGCGCCGACCTCGTTCAATCTCCCCACCCTGCCGCCGATTCCGCCGATGGAAGACGCTGCGGAGAACGCGATCGGGCACGTGCAGGTTGAAACGCACGCCGCCATCGAAACGTTCAGTGCGCCCGTCGTGCACGAGGAACGCGTGGCCGCGATCGCTCCGGCGATCATCAGCGAAGCCGTGACGGAAACGCCCACTACCGATGTGTCCGCCAGCACGACGCATGCGCCGGAAGTTGCCCCCGTGGCCACCGAGACCGTGCACAACGATGTGGGCACCACCATCGATTTCCGCGCACACCTCGACGTGTCGCCGAAGATCGAGCCGGTCGTCGAACAGCCCGCCGCTGCGGAGCCTGCCGCGACCGCTGTTGCCGAGAACGACGTGGCCGTGAAGGCGGAAGCTCCGGCTGAGCAGGAAGCAACGCTGGTGGCTTCGCCCAGCCAGGGTGACCTGCTGGCGCATGCCGGCCTGTCGCAACAGCAAGCCGTCGAGTCGAACCCGCCGCATGCAGCTGGCGAGGAAGGCACCGACGAAGTGAAGAAGGACGCTTCCTCGCACGGTTGAGGAAGCGCCATCCGCACACAAAAAAAAGCCGGACATCCGTCCGGCTTTTTTTGTGCCCAGCGAAGCGGTGTATCAGGCGCCGACTTGATTGTTGCCCACCTGGTTGTTGTGCGTGTCCAGCAGTCCGTGGATGGTCATCAGATGCGCCAGGCTGATCACATGATCCACCTGCAGCTTTTCCATCAAGCGCTGCTTGTAGGTAGAGACGGTCTTGGGGCTAAGATTGAGCTGTTCGCCGATCATCGTGAGCGCCTTGCCACGCACCAGCATCATGGCTACTTCGAGCTCACGGCTGGACAAGGCGTCGAACGGCGATCCCTCGCCATCCAGCGTGGCCAACGCAAGCTGCTGTGCCACCGCCGGGGCCAGATAACGCCGACCCGAGGCGACCTGACGCACCGCATCGAGCAACTCTTCCGACGTGCAGCCCTTGGTCAGATAGCCAAGCGCACCCGCATCGAGCAAACGCTTGGGGAAGCGCGCGTCGTCAACCACAGTGACAATGATGATGTGCGTGGGGAGCTTGGAGCGCGACACGCGCTCAGTCAGCTCGATACCGCTCATGCCCGGCATATGGACATCCACCAGGGCAATATCTGGCGCCTTGGCGCGGATAAGCCTTAGCCCTTCTTCGGCGGTTCCTGCCTCGCCGCTGATCTGAATATCCGGCTGCTGCTGCAGGATCATCCTGAACCCTGTACGCACCAGCTCGTGATCGTCAATCAAAACAACTTTGATCACCAGTCGCCCTCCTTGGGTGTGTGGGACCGAACATAGGCCGCCCCATGGCCTAATGCAAGTACCTGAAGCAAAATAAGAATATACCGACAGAGACTTCCTACTTAGGCAGCCAGAACTACCTTACGCACAACACCGCCGGAAGCCTGACGAGACTATTCGACACCCGTTGACCAGTTCCTCAGCCCTATCGCATCGAGATCGAAATCTTCGACCGTCACCGTAATCACGTGGCCAGAATCGTCCGACCAGTGCTGTTCGCCGACACGCCGAAGCACACCATGGATGAGCGCGCCCTGCACGATCCCGCCATCGCTCTCGCAGCGGCCCACGACAAAGCCCTCCGGCAGCTCCGCCGCAACGCGCTGCTCGAAGAGTCCAAGAAATCTGCTGTCACTCATGACATCCCCCGAATGCGCCCCATGGGCGACGAGTGTCGAGCGAATGGTGCCCGGAGACGGAATCGAACCGTCATACCCTTGCGGGTGAGGGATTTTAAGTCCGTGATGATTCACAGCTATATGACACTAATTCCAAATCAAGGCGCGAAGATGCGCAAATTGCATCGTTAAATCGCGAAGGATACACGCGGTCTACCTGAATAGCGGACCAGCAGATACCCCTTAAGCTCATACCCATATACGATATCCAGGCGATCTAGGGGAGACGCATACTCATGCTAAGAATGGTCAGGGATCGATCGATCTCGAATGCGACTATCTCGCCGTTTGAGTTTGGCGCTGTGGCCTATTTGGCTGTGCCTGTGGCATTGTTCTTCTTTGCCTACGGCACGCTCAGCGTGCGTCTGCCCCTCGCCACTTTCATCGGCTTCGGGCTGTGGCACTGCTGGCGTCTGGTGGATACCCGCGCGTCCTTTCGCCTCGGACGATTGGACGCCTTCTTCCTCGCGTGCGCGGCCGGCGTAGTCCTACTCAGCGGATCGTTTGGCGCTGGCTTCTTCCCCAATAGCGATTGGGTCAAGCATTTCGCAGTCCTGCGGTTCCTGATCGACAACAGCACTCTAACGGGCACGGCGCCAGGCTATGACGGCGCTTCAATGCGCTATTACCTTGGCTGGTATGTCGTTCCCGCACTACTGACCAAATTCACCAGCCGAGCGGCGTTGTTACCCATTGTTGGGACTTGGACCACCGCGGGGCTATATCTGTTCTTTCGCGTCACAGCGCAGCTGACAGAATCGTCCAGGTGGCGCTATACCCTACCCGCCGTCGTGATGTTATTCAGTGGCGCAGATGCACTGGGGACGTCATTCACCAATTTTTCCAGGGGCCCCCAAGGTCACCTGGAGTGGTGGTCCGGGTGGATACAGTACAGTTCCATGCTCACGGATATCTTCTGGGCGCCCCAGCACGCGCTGAGCGCGTGGCTTGCTATTGCATTGGGCATCCGCCTGAAGGATAGCCGCGCCTCACTCGCTGTCTTTCCCCTAGTCACGGCGTCACTTCTGCTGTGGTCGCCATTCTCGGCTATCGGCATCGTTCCGTTCTACCTTTGGACGCTCGCGCGCTTCGTTCGGCAGGCCAACACCAAGGACATCGCCAATGCCATCATGATGCTGGTCGTCACCATCGTCATTGCACAATATCTGCGCACGGGCGGATCGACGGCAGGCATGGAGTTCATCACTGTCTTTAGCCAGCCGTGCCTTTCGGCAGGACCATGCTATTCGCTACCCAATTACTTTTGGTTTCTCGCGGCAGAGGTAGCTGGTTTTCTTGCCGCCCTGCATCTTGCGACGCGTTGTCGAAATGCCATGCTATGGATTGCGACCGTTCTGCTACCGGTGATGCCATTCGTGAAGTTCGGGGGGGCCAATGACCTGAACCTTCACGCCACGATCCCAGCGTTAACACTTCTGGCCATTCTCTCTTGGCAGGCACTTTACAAAGCGCGGCAGGCGACAACGTTTGCGCTAGCCTGCCTTCTGACGATGGGGGCGGCCACGCCGCTGGCAGAAATCAGGCGATCCTTCGCCATGACATCCGGGCCCCCCGTAGATGCCACCGTCAATGACTTGGTGTCAGCACTTCCTGGACTACGCGGTCAATACCTGGTGGACAAGACGCCGTGGATGGTGCGAAAGCCAGGCGCCCCTTGATCACGTACGCGGTACATGCTGCTGACGACGGCGGTTTGGGCATTGGCCTCCAGATAGGTCCCTCATAGTTGTAAATGCTAATGACCGATGCGCCGGGGCAGCCATAGCCTTGGTGGAGGGTCTTGCAGATGATCAGGGCGCTGCAGGCAGGTACCGCAATGCGGGCAATGACCGCGCCAGCGATCGTGCCACTGGTTGCAATGCTCACCGTCACAGTGAAGTGCTCCCGGCCGCCAACCTTCTGGTAGAAACTCATGGCCGATGTCGACGCTAACGTTCCGACGGCCGTGCTGATGTATAGGTCACCATTGCGTACTCACGAGCACTGTGCCGGGAATCGTTCAGGGCTGGTCAGCTTGACCGGCGCGCCATTACCACCCAGCACATTGAGGTACAGCACCTTGCCGGCACTGTCCGCTGTCTAGTCGAGCGTGGGGAGGTGTGTACTTCAGGGTGGCTGGACACGTGGTCTCAGTGCGAAGGATTGCGGATCATTGCAAAAGTGTCAGACCGCCAAGCGAACTCACAGAAGACGTAAGCCTATGATTGTCATGGTGCCCGGAGACGGAATCGAACCGTCATACCCTTGCGGGTGAGGGATTTTAAGTCCCTTGCGTCTACCAGTTTCGCCATCCGGGCCGATACGGAAGGATGCGCATCCTAGCATGCGTGCGACGGGCGCTCGCAGCGGCGCATGCAAAGAAAAACCCGCCGTGAGGCGGGTTTGATTCGGATCGCAATGGAGGCCTGGGTCGGAATCGAACCGGCGTACACGGCTTTGCAGGCCGCTGCATGACCACTCTGCCACCAGGCCATTGCGCACGGATCGTAACCTGAAAGGGTCACCATCCGCTTGAAAAAACAAAACCCCGGAATGCCGAGGTTTTGCGGAACACTGGAGCGGGAAACGAGACTCGAACTCGCGACCCCGACCTTGGCAAGGTCGTGCTCTACCAACTGAGCTATTCCCGCATCTGAGTAGGAAATCATAGCCAGAAAGAGGCCATTTGTGAAGAGTCTGGGAAGACTTTTTTCGCGGCCCTGCCGATGGGCCTTGGAACCCTCCGTCGCGAACAGCCCACGCGATGTCAGGCAGTCTCATCAGCGAATACGTGTGTTTCAGGCAACAGTCCGTTCGGTTTGCCGCGACTGGTAACTACACGGTTGCGACTTATCTTGTGGGAAGGCGCTCAAGGGCGCTACCCACTATCAGGAGTGCAGCATGATCGACCGTCGACCTTTCGATAGCCTGGGCGGAGCCAACCACGGCTGGCTCGACGCCAAGCATCATTTCTCCTTCGCCAGTTACCACGATCAGTCCCGCATGGGCTGGGGTGCGCTGCGCGTGTGGAACGACGACACCATCGCGCCGCAGACGGGCTTTCCGCCACATCCGCACGCGGACATGGAAATCATCACGTACGTTCGCGAAGGCGCCATCACGCACCAGGACAACCTCGGCAACAAGGGACGCACCGTGGCGGGCGACGTGCAGGTGATGAGCGCGGGCTCGGGCATCACCCATGCGGAGTACAACCTGGAATCGGGCGCGACGCAGATCTTCCAGATCTGGATCATTCCCGACCAGCACGGCAAGGCGCCCTCCTGGGGTACCAAGCCGTTTCCGATCGGCGACCGCACCGGCCGTTTCGTCACGCTCGCCAGCGGCTTCAAGGAAGACACCGATGCCCTGCCCCTGCGCACCGATGCGCGCGTGCTGGGCGCCACGCTGAAGGCCGGCGAGACAGCCGTGTATGACCTCGATGCCAGCCGCTATGCGTATCTGGTGCCCGCCAAGGGCAGCGTCGAAGTCAATGGCGTGAAACTCGACGCGCGCGACGGCGCAGCGATTCGCAACGAGACGAAGCTCACCGTCAAAGCGCTCGACGATGCCGAGCTGGTGTTGGTCGATTCGGCGCCGTAATAAATCGCGCCGTCCGACCAAGGTGGGAGTGAACCCTCGCGCTGGCCTTGCTAACCTCGCCTGATTCCGCAGCGCGAGGTTGGCAATGGACCACGGCATTTACACGATCGATACCGGCTTCGTTCGTCCCCGCTTCGATGCGGCTTATTTGCTGGTGGAGAACGGTCGTGCAGCCTTTATCGATTGCGGCACGAACTACGCCGTGCCGCGCATGCTCGAAGCGCTCGGTGCTACGGGTCTTGCAGCCAGCGACGTCGATTGGCTGATCCTCACGCACGTTCACCTGGATCATGCCGGCGGTGCCGGCGAGCTGATGGCTCAGTTGCCGAATGCGCGTCTGGTGGTGCATCCGCGCGGCGCGCGTCACATGATCGATCCGAGTCAATTGTGGGCAGGTGCCTCGGCCGTATACGGCGAGGAGGTGATGGATACCACCTATGGACGCCTGCGGCCCATCGCTGCCGAACGCGTAGTCGAGGCACCGGATGGCCATGTCGTGCAGCTCGCGGGGCGACCCTTGCTTTGCCTGGATACGCCGGGTCATGCACGGCATCACCTGTGCGTCTACGACGAACGCGCGAAGGTCTGCTTTACGGGCGATACGTTCGGCCTGTCGTATCGCGAATTCGATACGGCTGGCGGTGCCTTCATCCTTCCGACGACATCGCCGGTGCAATTCGATCCCGATGCATTGCACGCCTCGATTCGGCGGCTGGTCGCATTGAAACCCGCGGCGATGTATCTCACGCATTACGACCGCGTCGAACAGGTGGCCACACTTGCGGACGATCTGCATGCGCAGATCGATGCGATGGTATCCATCGCGCAATCCGCACAGGAAAACTCAGCAGACGCAGGGCAACGCCATGAAGCGATGAAGGCCGCGCTGACGAATCTCTATCTTTCGCGTGCACATGCCCATGGCTGGAACGGCAATCGCGCAGCGCTGCTTGAAATACTCGGCATGGACGTCGAACTCAACGCACAAGGCCTCGGCATCTGGCTCGACAGCCGGCAAAGCCGCTGACGCTTACGCCAGCGACGCGTCGATCAGCTGGTTGGCGATCTTGACCAGCGACCCCGCCGGCCCGTGCGCGCCGAACAACTGACCGGAGGCATAGGTGCCTTCGAGCAGCAACAGCAGGCCATCGGCGAGCAAGGCGGGATGCTTCGCACCCATCGCCGTCGACAGCTCGACCAGCCGTGCGCGCAACTTGCGCTTGTTTTCCTCGGCGACTTTCCGGGCCGGGTGATCGTCGCCGGGATATTCCACCACCGCATTGGTCAAGCCGCAGCCTCGATAGCCCGCTTGCGAGGCTCGCTGTGACAATCCTTCGAAGTACGCCATCAATTGCGCGCGAGCATCATCCGGATGGATGTCGGCACCTGCATTGAACGCCGCCCAGAAGCCCACTTCGTAGTCGCGCAGGTATTCGGCGGCCAGTTCGTCCTTCGACGCGTAGCTTCGATAAAGACTCGGCTTGGTGACACCGGCACGCGTGACGATCTCCTCCACCCCGATGGCGCGGATGCCCTCGCGATAGAACAGCTCCCGCGCCGTGCGACGAATGCGCTCGGCCGCCTTGGGCTTCTCTTCGGCCATCGGTTCAATGGGCGGGGATGGGGGGCGTTTGCTCGGCATGGCTGGTATGGGTTGACAATGTTACCGATCGGTACGTACGATTCGCGCATCCAACGTACCGATCGGTAACATGACTATACCGCGCATCCGTCCTTTCGGCCAGAAGTACGCCTTCGTCGTGGCCGGCGTGATTTTTCTTGCCCTGCTGGCGGCTGCCGGCGTCCGCGCCGCGCCAGGCGTGCTGATCCTTCCGCTGGGCAAGGCGTTTGGCTGGAGCCGGGACACCATTTCCCTCTCCGCTGCCTTGGGCATCTTCCTCTACGGCATGGTCGGCCCCTTCGCCGCGGCGCTTATGCAGGCCGTGGGCGTGCGCCGCACGCTGGTGGGTGCCCTGGTCCTTATGGCCGTGTCGATCTCCGCCAGCGCCTGGATGACGCAGCCCTGGCACCTGATGCTGACGTGGGGACTGTTCTCCGGCATCGGCTCGGGTTGCGTGGCCATCGTGCTTGGCGCCACGGTGGTGAATCGCTGGTTCGTCACCCATCGCGGCCTGATGATGGGACTGCTGACGGCAAGCACCGCCACCGGCACGCTGGCCTTCCTGCCGGCGCTGGCCGCCATCGCCGAGCACGGCGGCTGGCGGCCGGTGGTGTGGACGGTGGCCGGGGGCTGCGCCTTGTTGATTCCGCTCGCCTGGTGGTTGCTGCCCGAACGGCCCGCCGATATCGGCCTGCGCCCCTACGGCGCGACGGAAGATGAGGTCGATACGGCGCCGCGCCGCAACCTGCTCGCCATCGCGCTGGGCAGCCTGGCCACGGCGGCCAAGCAGCGCACGTTCTGGTTCCTGTTCGCGACCTTCTTCATCTGCGGCTTCACCACCAACGGCCTGATCGGCACGCACTTCATCGCGATGTGCGGCGACCACGGCATTCCGGAAGTGCGCGCAGCGGGCCTGCTGGCCATGATGGGCGCGTTCGACCTGATCGGCACCACGCTGTCGGGCTGGCTGACCGATCGCTACGATCCCCGCAAGCTGTTGTTCGTCTACTACGGCTTGCGCGGGCTCTCGCTGATCTGGCTGCCCTACTCCGATTTCTCGTTTGCCAGCCTGTCGTTGTTCGGCATGTTCTACGGCCTGGACTGGATCGCCACGGTGCCGCCCACGTTGCGTCTCGCCACCGAAGCATTCGGCGATCGCGACGCACCGGTGGTATTCGGCTGGGTGGCGGCGGGCCATCAGATCGGCGCGGCCAGCGCGGCCTTCTTTGCCGGCGCGCTACGCACCCAGAGCGGCGACTACCTGCAGCCGTTCGTGGTGGCCGGCGTCACCGGCCTGATCGCCGCGGGACTGGCCTTGATGATCGGCCGCCGCCCGCAGTTGCAACCGGCGTTGCAGGCCGGTTGATCAGGCCAGGCGCGTGCCGTTCGGCACCGGACGTTCGACGGCAGTGAGCACCACGCCGTCATCGGTATGGAAACCGGTGAGCAGGAACTGCGAGCGGAACGGACCGATCTGCTTTTCTGGAAAATTGATCACGCCGACGATCTGGCGACCGAGCAGATCTTCGGCGCGATAGAGATTCACCACCTGCGCGCTGGTTTTCTTCTCGCCGTAAGGGCCGAAATCCGCCCACACTTTCCAGGCCGGCTTGCGCGCTTCGGGAAACGCTTCGACGCGCGTGATGGTGCCCGTCACGATCAGCACCTTCTCGAAATCGGCCCAGCTGATTTCATCCACCGTGTTTGCTTGTGTTGCGTTCATCCTTCCAACCTCGTCTTGAACCAGTCTTTGCCCTGCTGCCACCAATAGCTGGCCTGCGCGCCCAGATAACCGACCGGTCGATAGGTGCGCTCCAGTCCGTAGGGCGCGAACTGCTTCCAGCGGTCGTCGCCCTCGGCCAGCGCGGACGCCAGCAGATCGCCTGCCGCGCACGTGGGTGCCAGGCCGTGACCGCCAAACGCCTGCGCCCACCACAGGCCATCGCCGCTGCTGCCGATCTGCGGCATCTGGTGGCGCGCGTAGCTCATCAGGCCCGACCATGCGTAGTCCACCCGCACGCCCTTCAATTGCGGGAATACGCGCAGCAGATCGCGCATCAACAGCTTTTGCACGGCGCCCGGCGAACGATCTCGCACCGAGATGCGACCACCCCACAACAAGCGGCTATCGGCCAACGGGCGGTAGTAGTCGAAGGCGAAGCGCGAATCGTAGACGGCCGAACGCGTTTCCAGGCAATCCTTGAGCCGGTCGCCCAGCGGTTCGGTCACCATCACGTAGGTGGCAATGGGCAGGATGGCGCGATCGACCTGCCGGCGCAGCCCGGCCAGATAACCGCCGCACGCCAACACCACCTGATCGGCGTGCACCGAACCCTGCGCCGTTTCGATGCGCCAGCGCAAACCGTCGCGACGCAGCTGCCAGACATCGGTGTCTTCATGCACACGCACGCCTTGCGCGGCCGCGGCTTCAGCGAGGCCGATGGCGAAATTCAGCGGATGCAGATGCAGGGCGTCGCGTTCGTACAGGCCATCGTAGTAACGCGTGGTGTGCACGCGACCACGCAGCTCATGCTGCGGCAACCACTCCCATGAGACGCCGTAGTGACGCGACAGCAATTCCTGTCGCTGGCGCAGCACGGCGGGATCGCGGAACCAGTTGGCCCAGATCACGCCTTCGTCCACCACGTCGCAGGGAATGCGGTAATGCGAAGCACGGTGACGGATGCGCGCCACCGCTTCGGTGGTGAGGCGGAACAAGGCAAGGGCAGCATCCTGTCCGCGCTGATCGAGCAGCGATTGCTCGCCCAGCGAGTAGCCGCCGAAAACGAAACCGCCGTTGCGCCCCGAGGCACCGAAACCCACCTTCTCCCGCTCAAGCAGAATCACATCGCGTACGCCGCGCTCGGCCAGACCAAGCGCCGTGTGCAGGCCGGCAAAGCCTCCACCGATGATGGCGACGCGCGCATCGGTCTTGCCCTGCAAGGGAGCGTACGGCGCATACGGGGTGGCCGTGGCGCGGTAATAGGAAGCGGCCGGTGACGAAGTCATGCGATGGGCGTGTGCTTGTCTCGGATCAGGCTATCCAGCATAGCGCAGCCCCCGTGCTTCATCCGAGCATGACGCCTGGCAGGGGCGTTCAGTCGACCACGTTCACGCCCAGGGGCCGGACATCGCTGCGGCCGCGATCATCGACCACGCGCACCTCGTAGTTGCCGGCGCTGGCAGGTAGCCAGAACATCGACTCGCCGGGGGCGCTGCGTCCCACATAGGCATCGTTGACGAACCAGTACATCTCGCGCACCGATGCATCGGCGTTGGCGCTGAAGGCGACGCGATCCTGCCCGCTCGACTTCAGCCGCATCGCGTAGATGCTGCCGCGCAGCGGCGAGGTGATCGACGGCGGTTCGCCGTCCACGCCGCTGAGCACGCAGCTGTCGTTGCGCGGCGGCGTACGGCGCGGAATGCCCGCCTGCACGAACACGCGCTGCAATTCGGAAGGCCAGAATTCGTAGACCTCCACGTGCGTGCGCTTGCCGGCATACGGCGGACAGGCCGGCTTGCCGGTGTCGTCATCGATGACCACGGGGCGATGCACCTGACTCACGCGGATCGGCGACTTGCCGGGAATGAACCAGGTCATGCCGCGCTGCGGGCACCACTGGTTCGGCAGGTCGCCGCTGGCCAGACAGATCTCCACGCGGCGCAAATGCGCCGGCATGTGCCGCATGGGCTCGGTGAGCTGCGGCTGGGCGGCGCGCAAGGCGTCCTCCATCTGGAAGAACAATGGCGCCGCTGCATCCACGCCCACGAAGGCCGGGTTGCTGCTGCCATCGAAGTTGCCGATCCAGACGACGAGTACGTACGGCCCGAAACTGCCCGCCGTCCACGCATCGCGAAAGCCCCACGAGGTGCCGGTTTTCCAGTACACGGGCAAGCGATCGGGCTGCGCGCCGGTGGTTTCGTCGGGGCGCGGGTTCTGGCGCAACATGTCCATCACCATGAAGCTGGCTTCTTCGCTCAGCAGGCGCGTGCCGTTGCTGGGCGGATCGCTGGTCAGCAGACGCAGCGGACGCAGCTCCCCGCGATTGGCGAGCATGGCGTAGAGCCCCGCCAGCTCCTGCATGGTCACTTCACCGCCGCCGAGCACCAGCGCAAGTCCGTAGTGCTTTTCGCTGGCCAGGCGACTGATGCCTGCATCGTGCAGGAACTGGTAGAACGACGGCTGCTGAAGCTGGGAGGCTACCCACACGGCCGGAATATTGCGGCTGCGTACGAGCGCTTCGGTCGCCGTGACGGGGCCCAGGAAATGACCGTCGAAGTTTTCCGGCGCATACGGGCCGAATGCGGTCGGCACATCTCGCAGCACGGTCTGCGGATGCAGCACGCCCTGGTCGAAACCCAGCGCGTAAATGAAAGGCTTCAAGGTCGAGCCCGGCGAGCGCTTGGCGAGCGTGCCGTTCACCTGCCCCTGGATCTCCGCACTGGCGTAGTCCGCCGAACCGATGAGTGCCTTCACGCCCATGTCGCGCGTGTCCACCAGCACGGCCGACACATTGCGGATGCCGCGACCGCTGTTGCGTTCGACATAGCGATCCACTTGCCGTTCCAGTACATGCTGCAGATCGAGATCGAGCGTGGTGGTGACGCGGCTGTCGCTGTCGGCGGCCATGAGCTTGCGCGCTGCGAGCACCTGATCGACCGCATGCGGCGATTCGAACGGTAGCTTGGAGAGCGGACGCAGCCGCAACGGCAACGCAAACAGCGGCTGCAGCGCCGCATCGCTTGGATGCAACCTTTTCCACCGGGCATACAGACGATTGCGGGACGTGCTGAGCCGATGGCTGATGAGGTCCGGCGCATCGGCACCAGCCTGCAGCCGGCGACTGGGATCCTGCGGAATCACCGCCAGCGTCAGCGCTTCGGGCAGGCTCAGCGCATCAGCCGGTTTGTCGAAATAGGCCAGGCTCGCGGCGCCCACGCCTTCGACATTGCGTCCATACGGCGCGTAGTTGAGATAGGCCTCGAGAATCTGCTCCTTCGAATAGAACAGTTCCAGTTGCACCGCACGCGCCACTTGCAGCAGCTTGCCCGAAGGAGCGCGCGTATTGAGGCGCCAGAGCAGACGCGCCAGCTGCATGGTGATGGTGGAACCACCCTGCCGGTTGCCATGGCTCACATAGGTGACCCACGCACCGCGCAGCAAGCCATAGGGATTGAAACCGGGATGCCAGCGATACCAGCGGTCCTCGTGCAGCAGCACGCCATCCACCAGCGCGGGCGAGACGTCCTTGAGCGGCACCCACAGGCGATAACGCTGATCGCTGGCGAGGGTGAGGCGCAGCAGGCGACCGCGTGCGTCATAGACCGCGGTCGACGATGGCAGCCATGCGCTCAAGGGCCGATGCGGCCATAGCCGAAAGCCGACCAGCAGCGCCGCCAGCAGCGCCGCCCCCACCAGCCAGTTCTGCCAGCGCACGACCCAACGCATCAAGGGGCAACAGCAGCGGGCAATGAAGGACGGCGTAGTCATGCGCTGTGTCCGTGGGAGCGTCCCGCAACGGCGGGACGCTCCGCCTTCATCAAGGCTGGCGGACAACCTCCAGCGTCACGCCGCCGGCCGTACGTGCCTGCACGCGACGGTCGTACAGCGCCTCGCCATAGGCCGGGGGCACGATGAACTTGCCCGCGTTGGTGGCCTTGATGCGGTACACGAACTCACCCACGCTGGGCGTGGCCGAGCCGTAAAGCACCACGCGATCCTCGCGCACATCGGCGTACTGCAGCGCCCAGCTGGATTTGCCCACGCCAATCGGCGAACGCCATTCGCTGGCCTTGACCTCGCTGTCGCCACCGGCATCGCTCTGCTCGCTGCCGTCCTGCTGCTGATCCGTCACCGCCGCCGGCGGCTGGATCACCGGCTCGAAGCCGCCGGGCAACAGGTCGACGATAGCCACGTTGTCCAGACCGCGGTCGTCCGTGGCGCGAATCTTCAGGTGCACGTCGATCTCCTGGCCGATCGTCACCTTGTCGATGGCCTTGCCGTTGACGTCGGTGTAATCGCGCGTGATCTCCAGCCCTTCCTTGATCGCCTTGGCCGGTTGATCGCGATCAAAACCACCCTGGCTCACCACACGCCATGCCGGCAGCGTGCTGTCGTTGGTGAAGCGCAGGCGCTTGGCGTTGGCGTCCCAGCTACCGGCCTGCAACAGGTTGCCCTGCAACGCCGCGATGGCTTTTACCGCGCCATCGGTTTGCACCTGGTCGATACGCAGCTTGTCCAGCTGGCCTTCGTTCTGCGAAGCGTAGGTATCCAGCGCCAGCAACACCATCGACGAGGACAGCGTGTTGTACCAGCCGTGTTCGAGCGGCTCGGTGATGTTCTCCATCACGCGAGGCGACAGTGCACGGCTGCGCTCGGGGAAGTGTTTAGCCAGCAGATACAAGGTGCTCGCATCGCGGATCAACGAGTCGTAGTAGTAGCCGTAGCGATAGTCCTTGTCGCCCGTATTGCGCTCCAGCAGTTTCTGCGGGCCGGCCATCAGTTGCGCGGCTTGCTTGTCCTGCTTGAGCAATTGGTACGACGACGCCAGCCACGCAGCGGCCAGATCGTTCTTCCACTCGTTCGGATACGCGTCCTGCAGGCGCTTCTGCACGGCCGCCAGGTCATTGGTGGTGACGTTGCCCTGGCGGGTGAGCAGGTAAACGGCGTAGGCGCGCTGGCGTAGCAGGTCCAGACCATCCAGCGTGTCGTCGCTGGCCAGCTGATGCAGGTACTTGTTGCCGGCGTCGAACATGTCGCGCGGAATGGCCACGCCACGATCGCGCGCTTCCAGCATGAAGTGCATGGCATAGGTGGACACGAACGGATTGGAATCCGGCGTCGCGGACCACAGGCCAAAGCCGCCCTGCCCGTTCTGGCGCGCACGCAACACGTCCAGGAACTGGGTCAAAGCCTCTTCGTTGGTCAGCTTCTTGCCGCTCATCGCCGGCTGCAAGGCATCGGCGAACACCTTCACCTGGGGCCACTTCGACAGCACCAGCCGCGGCATGGCGGAGCTGACGATCTGCTCGCTGCAATAGTGCTGGAAATTCACCAGATACGTGGTCAGGCCGCTCGACAGCACCACCGGGATATTGGAGATGGCGGCGTCGCGCGACGCGTACTCGCTGAACAGGCTGCGCAGGTCCGGCTGATCCTGCTTGCTGCCCGCGTCCACGCGGCCCACATCCACCTGGGTGCGATAGGCCGATGCCGGCCGCACGGAAACGTCCACGCTCTGGCGCGCCGACTTGTCGCCGTAGCCCGCGACAAAACTGAGATTGCCCGAACCGAGCTTGTCGGTTGCTTTCACGCGGAACGTCACCACGCCCTCGCGCATTTCGCCGAGGTTGAGGCTCTGGTTGGGCGCGCCGATCACCTGCAATTGCGGCCCCGTCTTCAGGGTCACCGCCACCGGCACCTGCTTGCCGCCGAGACCGGTGAGATTGTTGGCCACGCCGACGCTGACCTCGACCTCATCGCCCGGCGCCAGCGTGGTGGGCACGTTCGGCGACAACACGAAATCGCCGCGCACCGTGGTGCTGCCTTCATAGGTGCCGATGCGATCCGGCGACACGGCCACCGCCATCACGCGCAGCTTGCCGTTGAAGTAGTCCGGCACCTGATAGGTGAGCTCCTTCTCGCCATTCACCTCGACAATGCCGGACCAGTAGGCCACCGGCTTGTCGCGCTTGCGCTTGAACGGATTGAGCTGGCGGCCGATCGCACCGTCGGCGTCGCCGCCGGGCGCGGCCATCGCCATCAGCTTCTCGAAGTCGGGCAGGATCAGGTCGAGGATCTGCGAGGTGCCCACTTCCAGCATGCGCTTGCGGAAGAAGAACTTCAGCGGATCGCCCAGCTTGTAGCGCGCCACCTGCAGGATGCCCTCGTCCACCGCGAACACCACGGCACGCGTAGGTTGCGGCGCGCTCAATTTGAACGTGACCGTCTCGCCGGGTTTCACCAGTGCGGGCGATTCCACCTTGATCGCGTTGCGACGCGCATCCAGATTGACCGAGAACGGCACCACGCCATAGCTGAGCGGGCTCATGAAGATTTCATCCGACGAGGGATCGCGGATGTACTGCACGTTGATATAGCCGTTGCCTTCGAAATCCGCCGGCACGGTGATGTGCTGCACCGAACTGCTGGTATCGGCATGGAACCAAGCGTGCGCGTAGACCTTGTCGCGCTCGATGGTGATCAGGCCGCTGCCCGCATAGGGTGCGCGGATGGCGATATCCACCGATTCGCCCGGCGCGTAGTCCTGCTTGCTCAGGTTGAGCTGCAGCTCCGCGTTGCGGTCCAGCGAGCGCGACACGTTCGCCGCGCCGGCCACGGAGTACTCCACGCGATTCACTTCCACGCCGTCGCTGCTGCGCACGATCACCAGCGCGTAGTTGCCGGGCTTATCGGTGGGCAAGGCGTAGTCCATGCCGTTTGCCGGAATCGCCAGCGGCTGCTCGTTGAGCGGCACTTCCTTGAGCTTGGACTGGTACTTGTAAACGCCCGAGTCCTGCTTGGTCAGCACCGAGATGTAGCGCCGCTCGATCAGGCGGGCTTTCAGATCCTTCAGCGCCATCGACTTGGCGGTGTGATCGATCGCCACCAGGTGGACGCTGCGCGGGGCATCGCGGTTGATGTAGTCGAGATTGTCGACCGACTTGTAGCCGACCAGCCAATCGTTGCTCGACACCAGCGTCTGCGCCGCCGCGGCCACGCTGCGACCACCCTCGGGCTCGTAAGCCTTGGCGAGGAAGTACAGCTGATAGGTGGCGTCCGCGTATTTCTTCAGGTCGAGATCGAACTCGGCGTGACCCTTGTCGTCGGTCTTGCCGTCCTGCAACTTGTCCTCGTAGCCTTCTTTGGCGCGACGCACATCGTAGAAGTGATAGTCGGGCCAACTGCGGAAGGCCGGCCATGCCGGACGCAAGGTGAGCGACGCTTCCACGCGACGATCCGCTGCCGGCGTGCCGAACAGGTTCATCACGTCGACGATGCCCTTGATCTGGTCGGGCTTGACCCAGCCCTCGGGCACCTGGCCGGCGAGCTTGGCTTCCACCTTCATGCGATCGGGCAGGAATTCCTTCACCTGCACGGTGGTGCTGCCGATCTGCGCGCTGGCCTTGCCGTCCTTGACGATATAGAGATTCACCGTCCAGGTGCCGGTGGGCGCCGTTTCCGAAGGCGCGTACTCGAGCTCGCCGAAGCCGGACGTATCCATCGACATTGGCAGCTGCTTCACCGTCATGCCGCGCGGATCGACGATCTCCGCCTGCAGCGGCACGCCCACCACGTTGCGCGTCCAACTGGCCGCGCGCACGATGAGTCCCACGTGGAAGGTGTCGCCGGGGCGATAGATGCCGCGATCGGAGAACAGATAAGCGGACAGCTGGCCTTCGTTCTGCGCATTGCGCTCCCCGCCCACGTCGAAGCGCGAGAAGTCGAGCTTGCGGTCGTAGCTGCTGGAGCCGCCGATCGGCAGGAACGACAGGTCGTCGCCCTTCTTCACCACGTACAGCGTCGGCTGCTTCTCGCGCTCCAGGCCCTTGAAGGTGGGGAAATGCACCACGCCGTCGGCCGAGGTGGTATCGCTGAAGAGCGTCTGGCCATTTACCGCCAGCACGGCCACCGACGCACCGCCAACGGGTGCACCGGAGTGGATGGATTGCACGAACACGTCCTGGCTGCCGTCCAGCGAACGCTTCACCAACATGCCCAGATCGGTGACCACGATCATGCGGGTGTCGGCGGCCGGTGTGCTGCCGTCGTCGTTGTCGTTTTCCGACATCTCGCCTTCGCCATCGCCCTCGTCCGATTGGCCATCCGAGGCATCGTTGGTGGGCGCGGCCTGTGGCTCGTTCTCGGCTGCCTTGCGGGCATCTTCCCGCTTCTTTTCCGCCGCAGCGTCGTAGCTGGACAGGTGCAGCAGGAACACACCCCGCTTGCCTTCCTTCAGATACTGGGCGAGATCGACGCCTTCATAATGGGCCTTGGCCGGATCGCCCTTGGGGAAGCTGCGCTTCTGCTCGAAGCGTTCGACGATGTGATCCTCGCTGAACGCATAGCTCAATTCCGGATGCGCATACGAACCCTGGTTGAGGCTGACCAGATGCTGCAGCTGATCGGGCAGCACGCGGCCAATTTCCACGCGCATGCCAGGCAGATTGCGCGACACCACCGAGATGCGCTTGCTGCCGGACATCGACAGCAGCGAGCCATCTGCCATGAAGCGGAGCAGCTTGGGATAGTTGGGCACCGTGACGACGCGGCCATAGGGCTTGCCCAGGATGTAACCACCGAAGGTCTTCAGCCCCTTGTCCACGTGCACATACACGCGCTGTCCGGGCGAGGCGTGGAACTTGAAGCTTTGCACGGCATCGTAGTCGTTTTCGGTGGGTACCATTTCCAGCTTCAACGGCTGGCCTTGGCGCAGTTCCGCTTCGCCCACTTCTCCTTCGCTCCACGGATACGGCGGCGCATCCTCATCCTGCGGCTCGCCGGCCTTGCGCGCCGGCAGCACCCACGCCTTGATCAGACCGGCCAGCTCGGTGTCGCGCACGGCGCCGCCGACGTTGACCAGCAACACCTGTTCGGGTTCGTATTTTTCGTTGTCGACCAGGGTCGGCTCGATGCCGTCGATGGTGAGGCTGTAGAGGCCGGGCACGCGCACCTGCGTCTTCAGCTCGGCAGCGGTACCGTCGCCGCCACGCGTGCTGCGCAGGCCCTTGGCGAGGGTGTAAGACACAGCGCTTTCGTCGCGCGGCAACGACAACGGCTGCGAATGAATCCAGGCATGCAGCTTGTACTGGTCGTAGGTGACCGTGTACTTCAACGGCACGTCGCGGCCCGCGCGCTGCATCAGGCCCACCTCGATGCGCTTCTCGAAATCCGCCGAGTCGACCGGATAATTGAACGTCACCGGCAGGATGGTCTTCTTCGCCGTGGCGTCCTGCGGGTCCTGGTAGAACTCACCCTTCTCCGCCTTCGCCTCGAACGCGGGCGTGTCGAATTCGAAGTGGTCGTCCGCCATCAACACCTGCTTGGCGAATGCCTTGGCGACATCGAAGCGCACCTCGTAGTGCTTGCCGACCGGCCAGTCCTCGGCGGGAACGAAGCGCAGCGTGCGGTCGTCGAGCCACGTCCACTGCCCTTTCACCGCGGGCTGCATGACGATGCCGGCCGTCACGGGTTTGCCGACCTGCTCGATCGGCGCGGCGGAGCCGGAGAACGTCACCATCAGCGGATTGATGGCGATTGGCTGCTTCGTATAGTCGGTGATCGACGGCGCGGAAGCGCTCAGCGTGATGCGCGAAGGTTCCACCGGTTGCGGCCGGTTCTTGTACCACTGCCAGCCGAACCAGCCTGCGGCAGCGAGTACGAGCGTCGCGACCAGTACGCCTGCGGCATGCACCGGGCGATGGCGAATCCAGCCGCCGGTCTCAGGCAACCAGGCAGGTGCCGACCAGCTGACCTGTCCGAACAACGGACGCAGTATCAGGCCCAGGCCCGCCAGAATCCCGCGCAACAGGCGCAGAGGCAGCAACAGCAGAAATCGCAGCAGATCCATGATGCCTTCCCGTTTTTCATCCAATGAACACGACTGGGGACACTGTGATCGATTCGAGTGGCGCAATCGATCAGAACATTCCTCGGGCAAGCCGATTCCGGTGCCGCTCAGG
The DNA here is from genome assembly GCF_049913195.1 of Dyella kyungheensis. Taxonomy (GTDB): domain Bacteria; phylum Pseudomonadota; class Gammaproteobacteria; order Xanthomonadales; family Rhodanobacteraceae; genus Dyella; species Dyella kyungheensis. Next base: position 2,879,622 of record NZ_CP183983.1, read on the forward strand.
TGCGCCAAAACGCCCGCCTCTTGCGAAGCGGACAGAACACCACCGGCTTACCCCAAGCACAGGTTGCTCGCCAAAGATGGCAAAGCACGGCAAGGATTCTGGCATGGTTGCGTCAGCGACGCATGGGCATCCGAGCCCCTTTGAGAATGTCCTTGGTCCGCATTGCGCGCGACCGGCGAGATGCCGGCCGGAGCCGGCATCTCGGGTTCAAATCACAGGGTTGCCATCAACTCGCGCACGACCGGGGCAAGCTTGGGATCCTGCAACGCCATGTGCATGGTGGCGCGCACCAGGCCGGCCTTGTTGCCGCAGTCGAAACGCGTGCCTTCGAAACGGTAGGCCAGCACGTTGCCCTGCTCCTTGAGCAGCGCCTCGATGGCGTCGGTCAACTGGATTTCTCCACCGGCGCCGGGCGTGGTCTGCTCGAGCAACTGGAAGATGCGGCCCGGCAACACGTAACGGCCGACCACCGCCAGGTTCGACGGCGCATCCGCCGGCTTGGGCTTTTCCACCATGTGGCGGATCTTGGCGCTGCGCTCGTCCAACCGGGTGGCATCGACGATGCCGTACTTGTCGGTATCGCTGTGCGGCACTTCTTCCACGGCAATCACGCCGGCATTGGCCGACTCGGCGAGCTCGGCCATCTGGCGCAAGGCGCCCTTGCCCTGATTCCAGATCAGGTCGTCCGGCAACACCACGCCGAAGGGCTCGTCGCCCACCACCGGCTTGGCGCACAACACGGCATGGCCGAGGCCAAGGGCTTCGGGCTGCGTCACGAAGATCGCGCGCACGTGCCGGGGCAAGGTGCCCTGCACCAGCGCCAGCAATTCGTCCTTGCCCTTCTCCTGCAGCTTCGCTTCCAGCTCGTAGGCTTTGTCGAAATAGTCGGCGATGGCGTGCTTGTAGCGATTGGTGACGAACACCAGGGTGTCGGCACCGGCATCCACGGCTTCGTCCACCGCGTACTGGATCAACGGGCGATCCAGCACCGGCAGCATTTCCTTGGCGACCACCTTGGTCGCGGGAAGGAAACGCGTGCCGAGACCCGCCACGGGAAACACCACCTTGCGCAACGGCTTGCTCACTTACTTCTCTCCTGATTCAGTGCGGCGCAGCGTCACCACGTTACCCGCCTGCACCGTTTCGCTCCATCGGAACGACGGCAACAGGTGGGAGACACATTGACGCAGCGTGTCCTCGTCGTAAGCCACCACAGCATCCGCTGCCTTGGCCATCTGCATGTTGAGCACATCCCACTTCACCGGACGGTACTGCGCGAGGAAGATCTTCGCGTGCGTCGTCTCGATGTAGTTCTCGAGCGGATGGAACAATTCTTCGAACAGCTTCTCGCCCGAGCGCAGGCCGGTGTAGACGATGGGAATCTCCGTGCCCGGCTTGCGGCCGGCCAGGCGGATCATCTGCTCGGCCAGATCGCGGATCTTGATCGGCTCGCCCATGTCCAGCGCAAAGATCTCACCGCCCTTGCCGATGCTGGCGGCCTGCAGGATGAGCTGGCAGGCCTCCGGAATGGTCATGAAGTAGCGCGAGATTTCCGGATGCGTGATGGTCAGCGGACCGCCGTTGCGGATCTGCTCGCGGAACAGCGGCACCACCGAGCCGGCCGAATCGAGCACGTTGCCGAAACGGACGGTGATGAAGTGCGTGTTGGAATGCTCGTTGAGGTTCTGGCACCAGATTTCCGCCAGACGCTTGCAGGCACCCATCACGCTGGTCGGGTTGACGGCCTTGTCGGTGGAGATCAGCACGAAGGCCTCCACCTGGTGGCGGTCAGCCAGATCGGCCACGTTGCGCGTGGCCAGCACGTTGTTGCGGAACGCTGCGCGCAGCTGCGTCTGCAACATCGGCACATGCTTATAGGCCGCCGCGTGGAACACCACCTGCGGCTTGTACTCGCTGAACAACTTGCGCATGGCGGCAGCATCGCCGCAATCGGCCAGCACGCCTTCGAAGATCAGCTCGGGATACTCGGCCCGCAGTTCCTGCGAGATCCGGTAGAGGTTGAATTCGCAGTTGTCGACCACGCACAGCGCCTGTGCGCCGAGGCGTGCCACCTGGCGGCACAGTTCCGAACCGATCGAGCCGCCGCCGCCCGTCACCAGCACGCGGCGACCAGTGAGCGTGACGCGAATGGCCGTCCAATCGAGTTCGACGGTATCGCGGCCGAGCAGGTCCTCGATGGCGACTTCCTTGATCTCGTTGAAGTGCGCGCGGCCGGACACGACATCTTCCAGCTTGGGAACCGTGCGGTAAGGCAATCCGCTCAGATCGCACAACTCCACCACCCGGCGCATTTCCTGGGTGGAAGCACCGGGCATGGCGATCAGCAGCATCTGGGCCGCCACTTCGCGGGCCAGTTCGGGCAGCTGGTCGATGCGCCCCAATACCGGGCGACCGTTGATGCTGGCGCCGCGCAGGCTTTCCTTGTCGTCGACGAAACCGACCACGGTGAAGCCGTTGTCGCGATGCAGGTCGCGCGACAATGCTTCGCCCGCGCGGTCCGCGCCCACGATCAGCACACGCTGCGCGGGCTTGGCCTGGAACAGGTCGACGCGGCTGTCCTTCCAGAACCGATACGCCAGGCGCGGCGTGCCCAACAGCACCGCCAGCACCACCGGATACAACAGCAGCACCGAGCGAGGCACATCGGCCAGGCGGTTGTAGAGGATCAGCACGGCCGCGATGGCCAGCGCGCCGATGATCGCGGCACGCAGGATGTTCCATAGGTCAGGCAGGCTGGCGAAGCGCCAGACGCCCTTGTACAGGCCGGTCCAGCTCAGCACGGCGCCCTGCACCAGCAGCACGAGCGGAAATTCGAGCGCATGGAAGCCGATCGCCGCGTTGTCGATCATCGCGTAGCGCAGCGCCTTGGCCACCCACCACGCCAGCGCAGCCATCAGCAGGTCGTGGAGGACCACGGCCGTTCGCGGATGAATGACACCGACCCATTTACGTAGCGACATGAAGACCCTTGTCCATAACGCGCCGCAGACATCGGCGCTTCATCAAGATCCAGACGGCGGTCGCTATCAGGTAGGTACCGATGAAGACCGGTACCGACCATGCTGGCCTGGCCCATGCGAGCAGCGCGAGCGGCGCTGCTACCAACACGGTCCACACCAGATAGCACGCCCCCCCCGTGGCATGCGTGAACCCACTGCGTACCATCCACTGGTACAGGTGTTCACGATGTGCAGTGTACCAACGGCGGCCACTTGCCATCCGTCCCAACAGGGTAAGGCTAGCGTCCGCTACAAAAGATGAACTGAGGATCAAAGCAGGCCACAGTAAGTGCCCGTCAACCCGCCAGAGCGTTGCGGTAAGGGCGAAAATCAGCAATCCCATGGTGCCGCTGCCCACATCGCCCATGAAAATACGGGCCCGGGGCCGGTTGAAGTACCAGAAACCCAGCGCCGCGGCGGCCAGGCAGCAGCAGCCGGTCGCCAGGGCCGGCTGGACGGCGGCATAGGCGAGCAGCGCCAGGCCCAGCCCGACGAAGATCACCTGTTGGGCCAACAACCCATCGATGCCATCCATGAAATTGTGCAGGTTGATGCTCCAGCCGCCGGCGAGCACCAGCAGCGGCACCCACCACCAGGACATGCCGGTCGCGACAAGCGCTACCGCGAACAGCCCTGCCGACAGCAACTGGATGCCAAAGCGAGGCAGGATCGGCAGCGAGCGGTGATCATCCCACCAGCCCACGGCCGCCACCATCACCGTGCCTGCGGCCAGGGCGCCCGCCACGCCCGGCGACCATGCGCCCGGGAGCATCAGCAAGCTCGCCGGCATGGTCAGCAGCACGGCCACGACAATACCGATGCCGCCACCGCGAGGCGTTGGAATGGTGTGGGAGCGACGTTGCCCGGGCAGATCCAACATGCCGCGGCGGTGCGCATAGGCGATGGCGCCACGGACCACCACCATCGCAATCAACCACGCAGCCAGCACTATCCCTATCGCTAGCATGGCAGGAGTCATCCGTGCCTCATTCGTTGGCGACGCCGTGGATGGGACGGATGGTGCTCCAGTTCTTGCAGCTGGGGCATTGCCAATGGTGCGCCTTGGCACCGAAGCCGCAACGGCTGCAGCGATACATCGCCTGGCCCTCGAGCAGCTTCTTGGTGAGATCGCGCAGGATCAGGAAATTCTCGCGCGCCTCGCCTTCCATCTTGTCCATGGTGGCGTCGATCAAGGCCATCAGTCCGCGCACCGAAGGGCGCTGGCGAAGCTGGGAAGTGAGGAAATCGATCGCCGCTCGCTCGCCATCGCGCTGCTGATACAGCCGCGTCAATGCGAGCACCGGCGAGATGCCGTGGTAGCGCTCGAGAATGTCGCGCAGGAAATGTTCGGCATGCTCCATCTGCTGCGAGCGTGCATAGCTGTTGAGCAGCGGCGGCAGGATTTCCGGCACGAACGCGATGTCCGCCTCGACCGCGTGCTCATAGGCCTTGGCTGCTTCCGCATGCTGGCCTTCCTCGGCGTACAGACGTCCGGTCAACATGAAGGCGCGCACGCAATCGGCCTGGCAGGCGAATGCCTGGCGCAGGTACTCGCGCGCTTCCTGGCGGGCGCCGTGCTGTCGCGACTGCTCGGCCAGCTCGCAGTAGAACTGCGCGATCATGCCGGCTTCGTCTTCGCCGGTCATCGCCTCAAGGCGGCGCGCATGTTCGATGGCTTTGTGCCAATCGCGTTCGTGCTGATAAATCGAGATGAGGTGGCGCAATGCGGACGGCGCGTGCGCGTCCATCGCCACCAGATCGGAGAACAGGGTTTCGGCGCGATCGAGCAGGCCCGCGCGCATGTAGTCTTCGCCCAGCTCCAGCAAGGCGACGGTCTTCATCGCATCGGACAGGCCCGGTCGCGAGACCAGGTGCTGATGCAGGCGGATCGCACGATCCACCTCGCCGCGGCGACGGAACAGGTTGCCCAGCGCAAGATGCGTTTCAACCGTGTCGCGGTTGTACTCGGCCAGCTTGAGGAACACCTCGATGGCCTTGTCCTGCTCCTCGTTGAGCAGGTAGTTCAGGCCGCGGAAGTAATCGGACGACAGCTCGCTGACCTGTGCGCCCGAACGCCGCACGCCGGCGCGGCGGGCGGTCCACCAGCCACTGGCGAATGCTGCGGGTACCAGCAGGATGAGTACGTACAGAAGCGCGCTCATGCACCAGCCGGAGAAGTCTTGGTCTTGCCACCGGCCTGGCCCAGAGCCCTGCGACGCAGGCGATGCTGCCTGGAACTGACGCCCAGCCACGCGGTGAGTCCGCCCAGCAGCCAGCCGATCACCAGCGCCAGCAGCAGGGCCGCTCCCTTGGGCAGGGACAGGCGCACGAAGCCCAGGTCATAGCCGACCAGATCGGCATTGAGTGCACCAAGCACGATGCCGGCCGCGATGAAGAGCAGGAGAATCAGCGTAACGATCAGTCGCATAGCGCGACTTTACCCGATTGCCGGGAGCCGTCACAGGCGGCCATTCGGCCGTGCTTCATAAACTGGAAGATGGATTCCCTTTTTGCGCTTGCGACATCCGCTGGTCATCGCCGCGACGCAAAAAAGAAGGCAGGATCGGCTCGTCGCCGCCTGCCTCCCAAAACAATCCGAAGCGATGCCCGTGACCGGGAATCACTCCAGATTCAAGTTGACGCGCTCGCGCAATTCCTTGCCCGGCTTGAAATGCGGGACATGCTTGCCCGGTAGGGCCACGGCGTCGCCGGTCTTGGGATTGCGTCCCATGCGCGGCGGACGATAGTGCAGCGCGAAGCTGCCGAAGCCTCGGACCTCGATGCGCTCGCCATTGGACAAGGCGTGGCTCATCTGTTCGATCACGCTTTTGACCGCCAACTCCACGTCGGCGAACGCGAGATGGGTCTGACGCCGTGCCAGCGCCTCAATCAATTCGGATTTGGTCATGGGTCCCCAATGTCCGTGACGTGTAACCGCGGGGCGGCGACTGATCGCCGCCCCGCATTCCTGCTTTGCTTTTTTGCTTAGTCAGCCTTGTTGAGCTGCTCTTTGAGCAGCGCGCCAAGCTTGGTCGTGCCGCCGGAAGCGGACGAGTACTCAGCCATGGCATCGGCAACGTCTTCTTCGTCCTTGGCGCGGATCGACAGCTGCAGCTGGCGGCCCTTGCGGTCCATGCCGGTGAACTTGGCTTCGACCTTGTCGCCCACCTTCAGATGCTGCGTGGCATCGTCGATGCGCTCCTTGGCGATGTCGTTGGCGCGCAGGTAACCCTCGACGCCCTCGCCCAGGTCGATCACGGCGCCCTTGGCATCCACTTCCTTGACGGTACCGTTGACGATGGTGCCGCGCGGATTGGTCGCCATGAACTGACCGAACGGATCCTGCTCCATCTGCTTGATGCCGAGGGAGATGCGCTCGCGCTCCGGGTCAACGGCCAGCACCACGGCTTCGATCTCGTCGCCCTTCTTGAAGTTGCGGACGAGGTCTTCGCCGGACGCCTGCCAGGAGATGTCGGACAGGTGAACCAGGCCGTCGATGCCGCCGTCCAGACCGATGAAGATGCCGAAGTCGGTGATCGACTTGATCTGACCGGACACCTTGTCGTTCTTCTTGTGCATCGCTGCGAAAGCTTCCCACGGGTTCGAGCGGGTCTGCTTGATACCCAGCGAGATGCGGCGACGCTCTTCATCCACGTCCAGGACCATGACCTCGGTCTCGTCACCGACCTGCACCACCTTGGCCGGGTTGACGTTCTTGTTGGTCCAATCCATTTCGGAAACGTGCACGAGGCCTTCCACGCCCGGCTCGATCTCGACGAAGCAACCGTAATCGGTGACGTTGGAGACCTTGCCGAACAGGCGGCTGCCGACCGGGTAGCGGCGAGCGATGGCGACCCACGGGTCGTCGCCCAGCTGCTTCAGGCCCAGCGACACGCGGTTGCGCTCGCGGTCGTACTTCAGCACGCGGACGTCCAGCTCGTCGCCGACGTTGACGACTTCGGACGGATGACGCACGCGCTTCCACGCCATGTCGGTGATGTGCAGCAGGCCGTCGATACCGCCCAGGTCCACGAACGCGCCGTAGTCGGTGAGGTTCTTGACGGTGCCCTTGACCACTGCGCCCTCGGTGAGGCGCTCAAGCAGCTTCTCGCGCTCTTCGGAGAACTCGGTCTCGACGACGGCGCGGCGGCTGACCACAACGTTGTTGCGCTTGCGGTCGAGCTTGATGATCTTGAACTCGAGGTCCTTGCCTTCCAGGTAAACCGGATCGCGGACCGGACGCACGTCGACCAGCGAGCCCGGCAGGAATGCGCGGACGTCCTTGATGTCGACGGTGAAACCACCCTTGACCTTGCCGGAGATCTTGCCGGTGATGGTCTCTTCCTTGTCGAAGGCCTGCTCGAGGTCGTCCCAAACCATGGAACGCTTGGCCTTCTCACGGGAGAGCTTGGTCTCGCCGAAACCGTCTTCCAGGGCGTCGAGGGCAACCTTCACCTCGTCGCCTACCTGCACTTCCAGCTCTCCGCTCTCGTCCTTGAACTGCTCGATCGGGACGATGCCTTCGCTCTTCAGGCCAGCGTTGATCACGACGACGTCGTTGCGGATTTCCACAACGATACCCGTGACGATCGCGCCCGGCTTCAGCTTGGAGATAGCCTGTTGGCTCTGTTCAAACAGTTCGGCAAAACTTTCAGTCATGTTGATTCCAGAAATGAGAAAAGGCCTTCAGTCCTTACGCGCCGTCGGATGAAAAGCGCATGGACTATCGGCCCACCGGCTATGGGTGTCTTCGGGAAAAAGCTCCCTCGGCACCGTTGACCAAAACCCCTACCGCGGTAGAGGCACCAACGACCGTCGGCAGCCCATCAGGGCCGCACGACAGCCAATACTTTCGCGACGACAACGTCGATGCCCATGCCGGTGGTATCGATGAAAACCGCATCGGCGGCCGGCTTGAGCGGCGCGACGGTTCGTGAGGCATCACGTTCGTCGCGCGCTTCGATCTCGCGCTGAAGAGTGGCAAGTGTAACGCTCAGCCCCTTTTCCTTCAACTGCTTATAGCGTCTTTTCGCCCGCTCGGCGGCGCTGGCGGTAAGGAACACCTTGAACGGGGCCTCGGGGAAGATCACGGTACCCATGTCGCGCCCGTCGGCGACCAGGCCCGGGGCCTTGCGGAAAGCCAGCTGCATGTCCACAAGTGCCTGACGCACCGAAGGAATCGAGGCAATCGCCGAGGCTGCGCCACCGGCCGTTTCGGTGCGCAATTCGTCGGTGGCATCGTGCCCGTTGACCATCACCCGGGTGTCGCTGCCGTCGGTCGCGGCCAGGAAGCGGATCTTGGTGGTCTGGGCGCAGCGGGTCACCGCCTCGGCATCGGACAGATCCAGTCCCTCCATGCCCGCCGCGTAGCCCACGGCCCGGTACAAGGCACCCGAATCCAGCAGCCGCCAGCCCAGTTTCTCAGCGACCATGCGACTGATGGTGCCCTTGCCTGACCCCGAGGGTCCGTCGATGGTGAGAACGGGGACGGACGAGGACGAGGTCATGGGCGCTCCTGACGGGGACGGAAGAAAACGCCTATGCTATCGCGTTGGTCCTCGCACGGAACGCGGGATGTCCACTCGCCATCTCTCTTCCGTCAGACCCATGCACCTTGAAACCATGACCGATCTGCGTCGCGAATTCGATCAGGCCGCCGAAGATATCCAGCAGCTTGGCCAGCGACCGGATAACGACACGCTGCTCAAGCTCTACGCCCTGTACAAGCAAGGCTCGGAAGGCGACGTCCACGGCGACGCGCCCGGCTTCTTCGATTTCGTCGGCACGGCCAAATACGAGGCCTGGGCCAAGCTGCGGGGCATTTCCGAGGAGCAGGCGATGCAGCGTTACATCGCGCTGGTGCAGGAACTGCTCGGCTGATTGGCCAGGCGCATTGCGTCGGCGCTTGCTTTCAAACGCATCAAGCAGGCACATTCATACGATCGTTTGAACCTTGTCGACGGTCCCTATGAACTTCCCTAGCCTGTTCTCCCCGCTCGACCTTGGGCACACCACCCTGCCCAATCGCATCCTGATGGGTTCGATGCACACCGGGCTGGAGGACAAGGCCAGCGACTACGACAAGCTCGCCGCGTATTTCGCCGAGCGCGCACGCGGCGGTGTCGGCCTGATGGTCACCGGCGGCATCGCGCCCAGCATCCAGGGATGGCTGAAACCGTTCGGCGGCCGGCTGACCATGCCGTGGCATGTGGCGCGACACCGGAAACTCACCCGCGCTGTCCACGCTGAGGGCGGCAAGCTGTGCATGCAGATCCTGCATGCGGGCCGCTACGGTTATCACCCGCTGTCGGTGGCGCCGTCGAAGATCAAATCGCCGATCACGCCGTTCACGCCGCGCGCGCTTTCCACCGGAGGCGTCGAGCGCACCATCCGCGACTTCGTACGCTGCGCCAAACTCGCCCAGGATGCCGGCTACGACGGCATCGAGGTGATGGGTTCGGAAGGCTATTTGATCAACCAGTTCCTGACCGCGCGCACCAACCAGCGCAGCGATGCCTGGGGCGGCGATGCGACCAAGCGCATGCGTTTTCCCGTGGAAATCGTGCGTAGCACGCGCGAAGCGGTGGGCCGCGATTTCATCATCATCTATCGCCTCTCCATGCTCGACCTGGTGGAGAACGGACAGGACTGGAGCGAGATCGTCACGCTCGCCAAGGCCATCGAAGCGGCCGGCGCCAGCATCATTAACACTGGCATCGGCTGGCATGAGGCACGTGTTCCCACCATCGTCACCAGCGTGCCGCGCGCGGGCTTTGCCTGGGTGACCAAGAAGCTCAAGGGCGAAGTATCGATACCGCTGATCACCACCAACCGCATCAACATGCCGGAGGTGGCCGAGCAGATCCTGCTGGCCGGCGAAGCGGACATGGTGTCGATGGCGCGCCCGTTGCTGGCCGATCCCGCATGGGCCGTCAAAGCAAAGATGGGACGCAGCGAACGCATCAATACCTGCATCGCCTGCAACCAGGCCTGCCTGGATCACGTCTTCAAGAATCAGCGTGCGAGTTGTTTGCTCAATCCGCGCGCCTGCCACGAAACCGAGTTGCGCATCGAGCCCGCCCCGGCCCGCAAGAAGATCGCCGTGGTCGGCGCTGGGCCGGCGGGCCTGGCTTGTGCCAGCACGCTGGCAGAACGCGGCCATGCGGTGACCCTGATCGATAAAGCGAGCGAAATCGGCGGCCAGTTCAACTACGCCAAGCGCATTCCGGGCAAGGAAGAATTCCACGAGACGCTGCGCTATTTCCGCCACCGCCTCGACGACACCGGGGTCACCGTCACGCTGGGGCAGACCGCCAGCGCATCGACGCTGGCCGCTGACGGACACGATGAGGTGGTGATCGCAACGGGCATCACGCCGCGACACGTGCACTTCCCCGGCAGCGACGATCCGCGCGTGCTGAGCTATCTGGACGTGCTGGCGCACAACAAGCCGGTAGGCCCGCGCGTGGCGATCATTGGTGCCGGCGGCATCGGCTTCGACGTGGCGGAGTTTCTGGTCGAACACGCACCGTCGGCCACGCTCGACGTGACCCGCTGGACGCGCGAATGGGGCGTGGACATGCATCTGGACACCCGCGGCGGCCTGGCTCCCGCGCAACCGGAAGCACCGGCGCGCCAGGTTTGGCTGCTGCAGCGCTCGGAGGGACGCCCCGGCGCGCGGCTCAACAAGACCACGGGCTGGGTCCATCGCGCCACGCTCAAGGCCAAGCGCGTCACCATGCTCGGCGGCGTGAGCTATGAACGCTTCGACGATCAGGGCCTGCACATCACCGTCGATGGTCAGGCGCAGGTACTGCCGGTCGACAACGTGATCGTCTGCGCCGGTCAGGAGCCGAATCGTTCGCTGGCCGATGCGTTGATCGCCGCAGGCATCAAGACCCATGTCATCGGCGGCGCCGACGTGGCTGCCGAGCTCGATGCCAAGCGGGCGATCGATCAGGGCACCCGGCTGGCCGCCACTCTCTGATGAGCTCGTTTCGCCCTGTGCGCGACTGAGGCTGCCCCAGTCGCGCACAGGGTGCGCTCCCACAGAAGGCAGTTGAACGACCGCAGAAACGACAACGCCCGGCGCAAGGCCGGGCGTTGTGCTTGAAAAGAAAGCGCCCCGCTAGTCGACGCGTCGATATGGGTCTGGGGGGAGGAAGACCAGATATCGCGGGGATAGCGTCGCAGCGGGGCGAGGGTCGCCGCCACCTGGGGGGAGGGGACGGTGGCGGGACGGAAGAAATAATATGATCGACGGGTTATAGAAACAAATATATATTTAGGCGTCGACTTATTCGAAAACCATATTAAAGCCCTCTCATGTTCGACTTCAGACAGCTTCGTTACTTTGTAACGGTCGCCGAGGAGCTGAGCTTCACCCGCGCAGCCCAGCGGCTGTACATCTCGCAGCCCCCTCTTTCTCAGCAGATACAATCGCTTGAGAACGACCTTGGGGTGCGCCTGCTGGAGCGGAACAAGCGCAACGTCTCGCTGACCGAATCGGGCAAACTGTTCCTGGAACAGGCGCGGCAGATCCTGGCCAAGGCTGAAGAGGCCCGCGCGCAGATGGCCGACGCCGCCACCGGCTTCAGCGGCAAGCTGCGGCTGGCCTACACGGTGTCGGTGACCTTCCATCCCGCCCTGCCGCAGACCCTGCTGCGCTATCGCAGCTTTGCCCCGCAGGTGCGGCTGATCCTCAGCGAGATGTACACCGAGCAGCAATACGCCGCGCTGCTGGCGGGCGAAGTGGACGTCGGCTTCGTGCGCGACGAACCCGAACACCCCGGCATGGCCCGACTGTTGCGCCTGGACGTGATCGACCGCGAGCCCTTGCTGCTCGCCCTGCCCGCCAATCACCCGCTGGCGGACCGGGAAAGCATCTGGCTACGCGAAGTGGCCATGGAAGCCTTCGTGGTCCAGCCTCGCGAACTGGCCGCCACGCTGTACGACCGCCTCGCCCAGATCGCCGCCAAGGCCAACTTCCACCCGCTGATCAGCCAGCAGGCGCAGCAGATCAATGGCTTGCTGGTGCTGGTGGCTGCGGGCATGGGGCTGGCCCTGGTGCCTGCCTCGATGCGCTCGGTAAGCCTGCCCGGGGTGAAATACCTGCGCTTGGAAGACCCCGATGCCTATATGCTGCTGGCCCTCGCCAGCCGCATCGATGAGCCGTCGCCCGTGGTCAGGCGCTTTCTGAGCGCCATGACCGAGTCCGACTGAGTCCGCAGTATCTGGCCGGTCCACCACGGGCCGGCAATTGGCAGGCGATCCAAAGACTTGTGCGACTCCTGGAAACTGTTTACACTTGCCGTCTTGTATTTTTCTTTTAATAGTTTCAGGAGCTGGCCGTGAAGGTGCTTTCCTCATTGAAGTCCGCCAAGGCGCGGCACCGTGATTGCAAGGTTGTGCGTCGTCGCGGCAAGGTGTTCGTGATCTGCAAGAGCAACCCGCGTTTCAAGGCTCGTCAGCGCTAATCATTAGCTGCGATGAGACGAAAAAAGGCCGCGAAAGCGGCCTTTTTTATGGCCCGCGGTCAGGGCTTGCGCAGATAGGCCACGAAACTGCGCGCCTGCTCGGCCTGGAACTGCCGGTCGGACATGGGCAGCACGGTCTGCCATAGCGACACCGGTTCGAGCGCAAAGCTCTCGATCGCGCCCGCTGCCGACAGCACCGCAAATTGCAACGCCCGGCGCGGGAAGCGATGACGGACCTCCTCGCGAAACGCCTGCAACACCTCGACCACCTGCTCGATGTTCTCGGCAATGTGCAGGCGTACTTCGTTGGCGAACTCGGAGGCTCCCTCCGATTCCAGGAAACGCATCAACGCCCGCATCAGGCGCGGATGACGGCGGTACTGTGCGAACAACAATTCCATCAGCTGCGCGGCGGAGCCCTCCAGGGTGTCGCGCAACAGCATGGTGTGCAGGTGCTCGCGATTCCCCGTGTTGCTGGAGCGAAGCATTTGCAGGAAGGCTTCACGCAGCAGCGCATCCTTGTCCGGAAAGCGGCGATAGATGCTCGCTGGCGCCACGCCGGCCAGCGCCGCGATTTTCGGCACCACCGCCCCTTCCAGCCCGTCCTGGTCCAGCGCTTTCACGGTCGCGGCAAGCAGACGGTCGACCGTATCACGGCTCCGCTGCTGCTGGGGTTCGAGCACCCTGGATGTCTTCTTCGTGGCCATGCGCTGGACAATGCCCAGAATAAATGCGAATGTAAATTTACATTTACTTTAAGGCGCGATCATGATGCTGTCGACGACCGGGCCTCCCCTGGCGCTGTGTGCAGCGTGGCTGGCGTGCGTGGCGCCCTGGCTGGACCTGCAAGACGCCCGGCGGCTTCGCCAGCGGAGCACTACCGGGGGGCGCCTTCACTTTTATCGCAAGGCGGCCTGCTGGCTTTGGCTGACGGCACTCGTCGTGGCGGCCATCACTCCCTGGGGCAGGCCATGGACCATCCACCCCACTTCATCGTCCAATCCCTGGTTCGTCGCCCTGCCCTCACTACGCATCGGCCTCGTCGTAGGGCTGGCGGCCTACTTCGCCCTGGCGCTATGGCCGGGCGTGCACACCCTGCTCGTGCCTGCTGCGCGCCCGCGATATCTGCGCGCCTTCAGCCGTTTGCAATTCGTGTTACCGGTGTCTTCCCGGGAGCGCTGCTGGTGGGCGTTCATCAGTGTGACCGCTGGCATCTGCGAAGAGTGGCTTTATCGCGGCTTCCTGATGGCGTATCTGGCGGGAAGCTGGGGCGGACCCAACTTGGGCGTTGCCGGAGCGCTCGTCGCCAGCTCGCTGGTATTTGGCCTGTGCCATATCTACCAGGGACGGCAAGGGGTGATTGCCACCACCATCGCGGGACTGGTCTTTGGCCTGCTCGCTCTGGTGACGGGCAACCTGGCCTTGCCGATGCTTCTGCACGTACTCGTCGATGTCCAGGTACTGGCGATCTACTGGCCCAGCCGGGACGCGCCCGAGCGTGCGCAGGCACTCATTGAAGGCCGCCCCGGCGAATGAGCGGCGCAAAAAAAGGCCCTCTCTCCTTGCGAAGAGAGGGCCTTCGGTTCAAGCAACTTACTGGTAACGCACGCCGACGATCGCGTAGCTCTTCACGCCATTGGGTGCGGTGAATTCAAAGCTGTCGCCTTCACTCTTGCCGATCAGCGCGCGGGCAATCGGCGAGGACACGGCAATCAGGCGCTGCTTGATGTCGGCTTCCAGATCGCCAACGATCTGATAGGTCACCGCTTCGCCGCTGTCCTCGTCTTCCAGGTCAACGGTTGCGCCAAACACCACGCGCGAACCGGCCGCAAGACGAGTGACATCGATGACCTCCGCCGTGGACAGCAAGGCTTCCAACGCAGCGATGCGTCCCTCGATAAAGCTCTGCTGCTCGCGGGCGGCGTGATACTCGGCGTTTTCTTTCAGATCGCCATGTGCGCGCGCCTCGGCAATGGCCGCGATGATCTGCGGCCGATCGGTGCCTTTAAGCTTTTCCAGTTCATTGCGAAGGCGCTCGGAGCCTGCCTTGGTAATGGGCGCACGACTCATGCTTTCAGTTCCTTGTGCAGTTCCTGCAGGCTGTGCACCGAGCCGTCGCCGTGATAATCCAGCGAATGCACCAAGGCACGGGCGCCTGCCACCGTGGTCGAGTACGTGACGCGCTGCTGCAAGGCCTCGCGTCGGATGGAGAACGAGTCGGCAATCGCCGCCTTGCCCTCGGTGGTGTTGACGATATAGACGATCTCACCGTTCTTGATCAAGTCGACGATGTGCGGACGGCCTTCGATCACCTTGTTGATGCGCTCGCAGGTCACGCCATGCTCGGCCAGATACTTGGCCGTGCCTTCGGTGGCGACCAGGCTGAAGCCGCGTTCCAGTACTTCGCGGGCGACCGGCAGCAGGCGATCCTTGTCGGCATCGCGCACCGACACGAACACCTTGCCCTTGGGCGGCGTCTTGATCCCGGCCGCATCGTGGCCACGCGCAAACGCGGCGCCGAAGCTGCGGCCCACGCCCATCACCTCACCGGTGGAGCGCATTTCGGGGCCGAGGATCGGGTCAACGTTCTGGAACTTCAGGAACGGGAAGATCGCTTCCTTCACCGAGTAGTAGCTCGGGATGATTTCGCGCGTGGTGCCCTGCGCGATCAACGAACGACCAGCCATGGCGCGCGCGGCGATCTTGGCCAGCGGCACGCCGGTGGCCTTGGATACGAACGGCACCGTGCGCGAGGCGCGCGGATTCACTTCGAGGATGAAGACCGTGTCGCCCTGGATGGCGAACTGCGTATTCATCAGGCCGATGACCTTCAGTTCCTTCGCCATCGCCGTGACCTGGCGGCGCATTTCGTCCTGCACTTCCTGCGTCAGCGAATACGGCGGCAGCGAGCAGGACGAGTCGCCCGAGTGGACGCCCGCTTCCTCGATATGCTCCATGATGCCGCCGACCAGCACGTTGCCTTCGGCGTCGGCGATGATGTCCACGTCCACTTCGACCGCATGGTCGAGGAAGCGGTCCAGCAGCACCGGCGAATCGTTCGACACCTGCACGGCATCGCGGATGTAACGCGAAAGATCGGCGTCGCTGTAGACGATTTCCATCGCTCGGCCGCCCAGCACGTAGCTCGGACGCACCACCAGCGGATAGCCGATCTCGCGAGCCGAGGCCAAGGCCTCTTCCGGCGTGCGCGCGGTACGGTTCGGCGGCTGCTTCAGGCCGATCTTTTCGATCATCTGCTGGAAGCGCTCGCGGTCTTCGGCCAGGTCGATGCTGTCCGGCGAGGTACCGATCACCGGCGCGCCCGCCGCTTCCAGCGCACGTGCGAGCTTGAGCGGGGTCTGGCCGCCGTACTGCACGATCACGCCCTTGGGCTTTTCGAGATCGATGATCTCCAGCACGTCTTCCAGCGTGAGCGGCTCGAAGTACAGGCGATCGGAGGTGTCGTAGTCGGTCGAGACCGTTTCGGGGTTGCAGTTGACCATGATGGTTTCAAAACCATCCTCGCGCAGCGCGAGTGCCGCGTGCACGCAGCAGTAGTCGAACTCAATGCCCTGGCCGATGCGGTTCGGACCGCCGCCGAGCACGATGATCTTGTCGCGATCGGTCGGGTTGGCTTCGCACTCTTCCTCGTAGGTCGAGTACATGTAAGCCGTGGTGGTGGCGAACTCGGCGGCGCAGGAATCCACGCGCTTGTACACCGGGCGGACGCCCAGCGTGCGACGCAGGTGGCGCATGGCCGCTTCGTTGGTGTCCAGCAGTTCGGATAGGCGCGCATCCGAGAAGCCCATGCGCTTCAGTTCGCGCATGCGCGACGCGTCAAGCGCGGTGACGCCCTGCGCCTGCACTTCCTGCTCGGTCAGCACAATGTCTTCGAACGCCGCCAGAAACCAGGGATCGACGCGGCTCAAGCCATACACGTCTTCCAGCGACAGGCCGGCGCGGAACGCATCGGCCAGATGGAACACGCGATCCGGACGCGGCTCGCGCAGCTCGCGCTTGAGTGCGTTGACGCCCTCTTCGGTGGTCAGGTCCAGGCCGGTCGGATTGAGACCGGTCTTGCCGATCTCCAGGCCACGCAGCGCCTTCTGCAGCGATTCGTGGAAGGTGCGGCCCATCGCCATCACTTCGCCGACGGACTTCATCTGCGTGGTAAGGCGTGCATCGGCCGAGGGGAACTTCTCGAACGCGAAGCGCGGAATCTTGGTGACGACGTAGTCGATGCTCGGCTCGAACGAGGCCGGGGTCAGGCCACCGGTGATGTCGTTCTTGAGTTCATCCAGCGTGTAACCCACCGCCAGCTTCGCCGCGATCTTGGCGATCGGGAAACCGGTGGCCTTGGACGCCAGCGCCGACGAACGCGACACGCGCGGGTTCATCTCGATCACCACCACGCGGCCGTTCTCGGCATTGATGCCGAACTGCACATTGGAGCCGCCGGTGTCCACGCCGATCTTGCGCAGCACCGCGATGGAGGCATCGCGCAGGCGCTGGTATTCCTTGTCGGTGAGCGTCTGCGCCGGCGCGACGGTAATCGAGTCGCCGGTATGCACGCCCATCGGATCGAGGTTTTCGATCGAGCACACGATGATGCAGTTGTCCGCCTTGTCGCGGACCACTTCCATCTCGAATTCCTTCCAGCCGAGCACGGATTCCTCGACCAGCACTTCGCCCACCGGCGATAGATCGAGACCGCGTTTGACGATCTCTTCGAATTCTTCGCGGTTATAGGCGATGCCGCCACCGGAGCCGCCGAGCGTGAAGCTGGGACGGATGATGGTGGGATAGCCCACCTTCGCCTGCGTCAGCAGCGCCTGCTCGAAGGTGCGAACCACTTCGGCCTTCGGGCACTCCAGGCCGATCTCGGCCATGGCGACGCGGAACAGCTCGCGGTCTTCGGCCATGCGGATGGCTTCGCGCGAGGCGCCGATCAATTCGACGTTGTACTTCTCGAGCACGCCGTTGTCGGCCAGGTCGAGCGCGCAGTTCAGGCCGGTCTGGCCGCCCATCGTCGGCAGCACCGCATCGGGGCGCTCCTTGGCGATGATGCGCTCCACCGTCTGCCAGTTGATCGGCTCGATGTAGACGGCATCGGCCGTCTCCGGGTCGGTCATGATGGTGGCGGGATTGGAGTTCACCAGGATGACGCGGTAACCCTCTTCCTTCAGCGCCTTGCAGGCCTGGGCACCGGAGTAGTCGAACTCGCAGGCCTGGCCGATGACGATCGGACCCGCGCCGATGATGAGGATGCTCTTGATATCGGTGCGCTTAGCCATGCGTGCGGGCCTCCTGCATCAGGGCGGCAAAACGGTCGAAGAGGTACCCGATGTCGTGCGGTCCGGGGCTCGCTTCCGGATGGCCCTGGAAGCAGAACGCCGGACGGTCGGTGAGCGCGAAGCCCTGCAGCGAACCATCGAACAACGAGGTGTGGGTGACGCGCACGTTCGCCGGCAGCGTGGCCGGGTCGACTGCGAAGCCGTGGTTCTGCGAGGTGATCAGCACGCGGCCGTCGTCCATGTCCTTCACCGGATGGTTCGCGCCGTGGTGGCCGAACTTCATCTTCAGCGTCTTGGCGCCCACCGCCAGGCCCATGATCTGGTGGCCGAGGCAGATGCCAAACAGCGGGATCTTCGCGTCGAGGAACTGTTTGGTGGCTTCCACGGCGTAGTCGCAGGCGGCCGGATCGCCGGGGCCGTTGGACAGGAACACGCCGTCGGGCTTCATCGCCAGCACATCGGCGGCCGGGGTCTGCGCGGGCACCACGGTGATGTCGCAGCCCTGTTCGGCCAGCAGGCGCAGGATGTTGTACTTCACCCCATAGTCGTAAGCCACGACCTTGAAGCGTTTGGACGGCTGATTGAACGCCGTGCCATCCAGGTCGTAGATGCCTTCGTTCCACGAGTACGACTCGCCGACGGTGACTTCCTTGGCCAGGTCCATGCCGTTGAGGCCCGGGAACGCGCGCGCCTTCGCCAGCGCGGCGTCGGCGTCGATCTGTTCGCCCGCGACGATGCAGCCGTTCAAGGCGCCCTTGTCGCGCAGGATGCGGGTGAGGCGGCGCGTATCGATACCGGCGATGGCCACGATGCCGTGGCGCTTCAGGTAATCGGGCAGGCTTTCGGTGCTGCGCCAGTTGCTGGCACGACGCGGCACGTCGCGCACGATCAGGCCGGCGGCGTGGACCGAAGCGGACTCTTCGTCCTCGACGTTGACGCCGGTGTTGCCGATGTGGGGATAGGTCAGGGTGACGAGCTGTTTGGCGTACGAGGGATCGGTGAGGATCTCCTGATAGCCGGTCATGGCGGTGTTGAAGACCACCTCGCCGACGGTTTCGCCAGTCGCGCCAGCGGCGTAGCCGCGGAACACGCTGCCGTCTTCGAGGGCAAGCAGAGCAGGAATAGGCATGGGAGGACCGCCTTTTAGGTGCAGCAAGGTCCGCAAGCCGCAGCAAGGCAGGCTTGTGGACCTTAGTCGAGGAATGTTGCAGGGCGGGTCGCAATGATAGGTGCAAGCCCCCTTGGTGTCCACTTAAAACAGCTGAACGCGGCCTCGGCGAAGCCCCTTCCGCGCCCTGTCCGGGCGCTACACTAGCGCGGTCTCATCCATGCCCGGACGTCCATGAACTCAGTCGCGTTGCTCGACCCTGCCCGTCTCGACCGACCGGACACCGACATCAGGACGGAGCCGTTCCCGTTCCTGATCGCGCACGGTCAGCTGCCGGACGAGGCGCGAGGCGAGCTGGAGCGGGATTTTCCGCGCTACGCGAGCGCCGGCTTCTTCCCCTATGACGCCAGCGACTGCGGCCCCTCGATCAATGCCCTGGTCGAACGCCTGAGCTCGGCCGAATTCGCCCGCGCCATCGGCGAGCGCCTGGGAATCGAGGACCTGGGCCAGTACCCCACCCTGATCACGCTGTGCCGGTCGCTCAACAAGCGCCACGGGACCATCCATACCGACAGCAAATCGAAGGTGGCCACGGCCCTGCTGTATCTCAACAATCTGTGGCCGGATTCCAGCGACGGCTGCCTGCGTTTCCTGGGCAGCATCGACAACATCGACAGCATGATCGCGCCGGAGCTCAAGCCACTGTACGGCGAGTTCGCGGTGTTCAAGCGCTGCGAGAATTCCTTCCACGGCCACCTGCCCTACGAGGGCGAGCGACGGGTGATCCAGGTGGCCTGGCTGACCAGCGAAGAGGAAAAGCTGCGCAAGACCAAACGCGGCAAATTCGCCCGCGTGTTCAAGAAGATTTTCGGCTCGCTCGATCGCAAGCTGGGTGCCGACCGCGACCGCAACGCGGCCCATCGCGACTGATCGTTGACCGGAGCGCCCTGCACGGGCGCCCCGGCGAGCTTACAGCTGGGTGCCGTAATGCCAGGCGATATACGCCGCAAACACGCCGTACAACGCACCTACGGGCAGCATCCAGCGTGCATCCACGCGCCCGCGACGGAACAGCCACCACAGATAGATCACCGCGATGCCGGTCAGTACGCCCGCGACCATCAGCGGCGCGTCGAACAGCCACGGCGTGGCGAATAGCGCGAGCGAGCTGGGAATGGTCGCCTGGATCATCATGGCGCCGGAAATATTGGCCAGGGCCAATCGCTCTTTGCCCTGGCGCACCCAGATCAACGCATTCATCGTCTCCGGCAGCTCGGTGGCGACGGGGCTGAGTACCAACGCCACCAGATGCGGCGAGAGGTTCCAGGCGATGCCGATGGCCTCGATCTGCTTGACGAAGACATGCGAGGCAAACGCGATCACCACCAGCGCCAGCGTGGTTTGCGCAGCCACCCACCATAGCGACGGATCGGCCGATCTGGGCTGGAATTTCAGCGGTTCGAGCTCTTCTTCCTCGGGCGCGGTATCGGAGGACTTCAACTCGCGCCAGACGTACAAACCGTAGGCCGCGAGGAACAGCACGCCCAGCCACGGCTTGAAGGCGAACGCGATCAGGCCCAGCGCGCACTTCACCACGAAGATCGCCAGGAACCACGACTGGTCGCGTGCGAGGCGCTGATAGCCCACGCGCACCAGCGTATCGGCGCGCTGCAATCGCCGGCGATTCATCCACAACGCCACGCCCACCACGGCATAGGCAATCGTCGCCAGCACGAGAGGACCGCCGAGAGCGGCGCCCACGCCGATGTCCTTCTGCTCGGGCGTCTTGCCGAGGATCACGGCGACGAACGTCACGGCGCTCTCGGGCAAGGCCGTACCGAACGCAGCGAGGATGGTGCCAGTCGCGGTGGCGCCCAGGTTGAGCTTCTGGCCGACCCATTCCACGCCATTGACGAAGTATTCGCAGGCGAGATAGATCGCCCCGGCCGAGAGCAGAAACCACAGTGCGATGAGCATGCTTGTTCCAAGGCCGGGCGAGCGGAAAACCATTGGCTCAGCGACGCGAGCTCGCCCGGCTAAGGTGAGCGCGTCGTGGCCAAAGGTCTCGCCGGGCTGCCGATACCGGGTGGCATCGATGACCATCCGCGCCATGAAGCCGGAGCTTCAAGTCTGTTGACGCGGATTCCTCTGGAATCGCTGCCGACTAGCGGCCGCGAGGGGGTGAGGATGGCTACTCCCCAATGACAATCGGCGTAAGTTTAGGGGCCCGGGTGGCACCAGGCAAGCGAGCTGGCCTCGATGTCGGAATACCAGCCGGTTCCTGTGCGGGGCGCGTCGCAAGCTGAAGGTGGCCGTTTTCGTTGAGTCGCGCACAGGGTGCGCTCCCACATGTTGGCCGATACTCATTGTGGGAGCGCACCCTGTGCGCGACACCCGCTTGCCCCGGTTATCGGAAGAACCCCGCTGTCTTACCGCGAAGAACGCTCCGCCAGCATCGCATCGAGATCGTAGTCGCCCGCTTCGCGGCCACTAAGCCAGTGCGCCGCTTCCAGCGCACCACGAGCGAAGATCGATCGATCGGTCGCGCGATGCACCAGTTCCAGGCGCTCGCCCTGCCCCATCAGCAACAACTCGTGTTCACCCACGATGTCGCCGCCGCGCACCACGGCAAAACCGATAGTGCCCTGCGTGCGCGGCCCCACGCGTCCTTCGCGGGCGTAGACGGCGCTCTCGCGCAACGAAGTGCCGCGTGCGTCAGCGGCGGCTTCGCCCAAGGCGAGCGCGGTGCCCGAAGGCGCGTCTTCCTTGCGGTTGTGATGCGCTTCGATGATGTCCAGATCCCAATCCGGCAACGCCGCCGCGGCCTGTCGAAGCAGGCGCGTGAGCACGGCGACACCCAGGCTGAAATTGGCCGCCCGCAGCAGCGCAATGCGCGAAGAAGAGGCGCTGAGCCGCTGCGCGAAGGTGGCATCGAGCCCGGTGGTGCCCGTCACCAGGGCCACGCCGTGGGACTCGCAATAGGTCAGCGCTTCGGCAAGACCGGCCGGGCCGCTGAAATCCACCACTACGTCCAACGCATCCGCCGCCGGCCATTCGTGCGTGAAGCTCAACGCGCCCTCGCAGGTATCGACGGGCCGGCCCAGCTTCGACGAGTCCGGCGAGGCGATGGCCGCCACCAGACTGAAGCGTGCGTCGTCTTTCACCAGTGCGAGCAGCGCCTGCCCCATGCGGCCGGTGGCGCCATTGATGGCAAGGCGGACGGGTTGGGTCATACGCGGCTTCCTTCCTGGGACGGGCTGGCACGAAAGAACTGATGCTAACGCCAGCGGGCGTCCACGTGTGCGGCTGTAATGAATCGCCCAAAAACAAAACCCCGGCATGGGCCGGGGCTTGTGCTCACCATGCGTCGCGCAAAATTACGACGTGACGCGCGACCAGAACTGCTTGACCCCGTCGACCCAGGTCTTGGCGCGCGGCGTGTGCTTCTCCGCCTCGCCGTCGTCGAAGGTGGCCTCGAGCTGCTCCAGCAGATCGCGCTGCTGCTTGGTCAGGCGCACCGGCGTTTCCACCACCACTCGGCAGATCAGGTCGCCGGTGCGGCTGCTGCGCACCGACTTCACGCCGCGCCCGCGCAGGCGGAACATCTGCCCTGTCTGCGTTTCCGGCGGAATATTGATCGGCACTTCGCCTTCCAGCGTGGGCACCTGCAGCTCCGCGCCCAGTGCCGCTTGCGAGAAACGGATCGGCAGTTCGCAATGCAGGTCGTTCCCGTCGCGCTGGAAGATGGCGTGCTCACGCACACGCACTTCGACGTAGAGATCGCCTGCCTCGCCACCGGTCGGGCCGGCTTCGCCCTGTCCCGTGAGGCGGATGCGGTCGCCGTTGTCCACGCCCGAGGGAATATTCACCGAGAGTGCGCGCGTTTCTTCCTGGCGGCCTTGACCATCGCACTGGCGGCACGGCTTCTCGATCGCCTGGCCGCTGCCACCGCAATGCGGGCAAGCCTGCTGGATGGAGAAGATGCCGTTCTGCATACGCACGCGGCCGTGGCCCGCGCAGGTCTTGCAGGTCACCGTCTTGCCGTCGGCCGAACCGCTGCCGTTGCAGTGATGGCAATTGACCTGGGTGGGAATCTCGATCTTCTTCTCGGCGCCGAACACGGCCTCCTCGAGATCGAGTTCCATGATGTAGCGAAGGTCGGAGCCGCGACGCGAACGCCCGCGCCCACCGCCGCCCATGCCGAAGATGTCGCCGAAGATATCGCCGAAGATGTCGCCCATGTCGCCGAAACCGCCGGCGCCGCCACGACCGCCCATGCCGTGCTCGAAGGCGGCATGGCCGTGCTGGTCGTACATCGCGCGCTTCTGCGCATCGGCCAGCACTTCGTAGGCCTCCTTGGCCTCCTTGAATTTTTCCTGCGCATGCGGATCGTCCGGGCAACGGTCCGGGTGGTACTTCATCGCCAGTCGACGGAACGACTTCTTCAGTTCGACCTCGGTGACGGTGCGTTCCACACCCAGGACTTCGTAGTAATCACGCTTGCTCATGGTTGGTGAAGCCGGCCTTCGGCCTGGGAGGCCGGCGGCTGCGCCGCCTGTGAATGGTCAATAGGAAGAGTGCTGCACGTCATGACTGGATACGCTTTCGTTGAACTTTGATGAGAGAACTGAGGGCAATCTGGAGATCTTCCAGGTCATCCAAAAGAGGGCCTGCATCCTGAAGGAATCCAAGGTTCTCGGCAATGCGCACCTGGGTATCGAGCTCCGACAAGGACCCTCGAGCTATCAGCAGGAAACGCACAAATTCCTTGGCACTGCCTCTGCCGGCTCCTTCTGCAATATTGGATGGAACGCTGACAGCGGCTCTGCGCATCTGCGAAACCAGTCCAAACGCTTCGTTATCGGGAAAAGCAGAAGTTGCCTGGTAAAGGCGCGTCACCAGTTGCATGGCGTCCTTCCAAACCCGCAAACCATGATGCGGCCGCGACATGCTCTTCCCTGTTCACTATTCACCATTTACAGCATAAGGGGGCCAGCGGCCCCCTTATGCGGCTTCACCAACTCACTTCTTATCGTCCTTGACTTCAGTGAACTCGGCATCGACCACGTCGTCCTGGCCGGCCGAGGAGCCGCCCTGCGGACCGGCGTGGGCACCGGCGTCACCCTGCGGACCGGCGCCGCCCTGGGCCGCTGCGTACAGCGCCTGCGCCACCTGCTCGAGCTTCTCGACCTTCGACTCGATGGCGGCCTTGTCGTCGCTGTCCTTGACCTTCTCCAGATCCGACAACGCGCCTTCGATGGTGCTCAGCTGATCGGCCGGCACCTTGCCGCCGTGCTCCTTGAGCGCACTGCGGGTCGCGTGCACCAGCTGGTCGGCCTTGTTGCGGGTGGCGACGAGCTCGTGGAACTTCTTGTCTTCTTCCTTGTTGGCCTCGGCGTCGGCCACCATGCGGTTGATCTCGTCCTCCGACAGGCCCGAACCGGCCTTGATCTCGATCTTCTGTTCCTTGCCGTTCTTCTTGTCCTTGGCCGACACGTGCAGGATGCCGTTGGCGTCGATGTCGAAGGTCACTTCGATCTGCGGCATGCCGCGCGGCGCCGGATCGATGCCCTGCAGGTCGAACTTGCCCAGCGACTTGTTCGCGCTGGCGCGCTCGCGCTCGCCCTGCAGCACATGCACGGTGACCGCGCTCTGGTTGTCGTCGGCGGTGGAGAACACCTGCGACGCCTTGGTCGGCACGGTGGTGTTCTTCTCGATCAGCTTGGTCATCACGCCGCCCATCGTCTCGATGCCGAGCGACAGCGGGGTGACGTCGAGCAGCAGCACGTCCTTCACGGTACCGCCCAGCACGCCGCCCTGGATCGCGGCGCCCACGGCGACGGCTTCATCCGGGTTGACGTCCTTGCGCGGCTCCTTGCCGAAGAAGTCCTTCACCGACTCCTGCACCTTGGGCATGCGGGTCTGGCCACCGACGAGGATCACCTCGCTGATGTCGGACACGCGCAGGCCGGCGTCGTTCAACGCGGTGCGGCACGGTTCGATGGTGCGCTTGACCAGGTCTTCCACCAGCGCTTCGAGCTTGGCGCGGGTGAGCTTGATGGTCAGGTGCTTGGGACCGGAAGCGTCGGCCGTGATGTACGGCAGGTTCACTTCGGTCTGGTGGCTGGAGGACAGCTCGATCTTGGCGCGCTCGGCGGCGTCCTTCAGGCGCTGCAGTGCGAGCGGATCCTTGCGCAGGTCCATGCCCTGGTCTTTCTTGAATTCCTCGACGAGGTAGTCGATGACGCGCATGTCGAAGTCTTCGCCACCCAGGAAGGTGTCGCCATTGGTGGCCAGCACTTCGAACTGCTTCTCGCCGTCGACTTCGGCGATCTCGATGATCGACACGTCGAAGGTGCCGCCGCCGAGGTCGTACACGGCCACCTTGCGATCGGCGCCCTTCTTGTCGAGGCCGTACGCCAGCGCAGCGGCGGTCGGCTCGTTGATGATGCGCTTGACGTCCAGACCGGCGATGCGGCCGGCGTCCTTGGTGGCCTGGCGCTGGCTGTCGTTGAAGTACGCCGGCACCGTGATCACGGCTTCGGTGACCGGCTCGCCGAGATAATCCTCAGCGGTCTTCTTCATCTTCATGAGCACCTTGGCCGAGATCTCCTGCGGCGCCATCTTGCGGCCGTCGGAGGTCTGCACCCAGGCGTCGCCGTTGTCATGCGCGACGATGCCGTAGGGCACGATGTGCAGGTCTTTCTGCACTTCGGCGTCGGTGAACTTGCGGCCGATCAGGCGCTTCACCGCGTAGAAGGTGTTCTTGGGGTTGGTCACGCTCTGGCGCTTGGCCGGCGCGCCCACCATGACTTCGTTGTCCTTGGTGAAGGCAACGATGGACGGCGTGGTGCGATCGCCTTCCGAGTTTTCAATGACCTTGGCGGTGGTGCCGTCCATCACGGCGACGCACGAGTTGGTCGTGCCCAGGTCGATACCGATGATTTTACCCATGTTCTCTACTCCCTAAATTCTTGAGCGACCCCTCGGCCGCGAACTGATTTCCAGATGGGGTTCGGCAGGTTTTATCTCAATGCCGACAAGACCCCGCATGCCTTGCCACCGTTGCCCGCAGGGGACGCCGTTCAGGCGTCCTCGACCGCCGGCGCGGGTGTCATTCCTTGGCGACCGCCACCAATGCGGGGCGCAGCAGCCGGTCGTTCAGCACGTAGCCCTTCTGCAGCACGTTGACGACCGTGTTGGGGGCCGCGCCCGGGGCCTCCACCATGCTCACGGCGTGGTGCTTTTCGGGATCCAGCGGCTGCCCCACCGGATCGACCTGCACCAAGCCATTGTTCTCGGCAATCTTCAGCAGCGATTTGAGCGTGAGCGCAATGCCCTCGCGCACACTGGCCACGTCGCCGCCTTCCACCTGCAAGCCGCGCTCCAGGCCGTCGTAGATCGGCAGCAGCTCGTTCAACAGTTTCTCGTTGGCGAAGCGGCGGGCCTGCTCCACGTCGCGATGCAGGCGGCGACGCTGGTTTTCGATTTCCGCCTTTTCGCGCAGCACGGTGTCGCGCAGCTCCAAATTGCCGGCTTCCAGTTCGGCGATACGCGCCTTCAGTGCTTCCAGCTCGGCGCCGGGCGCCTCGCCCTGCGTCTCGGTGGACGCTGTTGGATCGTTGCTTTGCATAATGACTCCAAGCCTTATCCATGGCCGGTGCCTCAGGCACCAACCGTCAAACACTTGCGGGTAAAACCCCGCCTCCCGAGCGGGTTATAAGGTCGTAGCGACGCGATTCAAGGCGTCGCTAAGCAAACCGGCAGTGGCCTGCACCACGGGAATCACCCGTTCGTATGCCATACGGGTGGGTCCAATAACTCCCACGGCACCCAGCACGCGGCCCTGTGCACCATAGCTGGCTGTGACCACACTGCAACCGTCCAGCGCCGCAAAACCCGATTCTTCGCCGATGAACAGCCGCACGCCCGGGGCTTTGGCGCACACCTCCATCAGCTGAAGCAGCTCGTTTTTCTGCTGGAAGGCCTCGAATAGCTCGCGCAGGCGTTCCAGGTTGGCCAGTTCCGAATAACCCATCAGATTGGTCTGGCCGCTGACCAGCACGTCGTCGCTTTCGGTCTGCGGGGCGAACGACGCCGCCGCCAGCTCCACCGCGCTGGACATCAGCCGGTTGAGCTCGCCGCTGGCCTCGCGCAGTTCGCGCAGCAGATGGGCACGGATATCGTCCAGGCGCAGGCCGGCGAAGTGGGCATTGAGGTAATTGGCCGCCTGTTCCAGCTCGCGCCCTTCCAGCGGCTTGGCCAGCTGCACGATGCGGTTCTGCACCTGGTTGTCCGAAAACACCAGGATCACCAGCACGCGGGCCTCGGGCAAAGCCACGAAGTCGATGTGGCGCAGGGGGAAGTCCACCTGCCGCGGCACCGTGACCACACCGGCGAATTGGGTCATCGCTGAGAGCAGCGTGGAGACGTTGCCGAGCAGATCGCGGGTGGTGGTGGGGCCTGGCGGCAGTTCGCGGCGCAGGCGGGCCATCTCGTCCTGCGGCAACGGCTGCAGCTCGATCAGACTGTCGACGAACAGGCGCAGGCCACGCGGTGTAGGCACACGGCCCGCCGAGGTGTGGGGCGACGCCACCAAGCCGGCTTCTTCCAGGTCGGCCATGATGTTGCGGATGGTGGCCGGGCTCACGTCCAGCCCGGACGAGCGCGACAGCGTACGCGACCCCACAGGCTCGCCATCGGCGAGGTACTGGGCGATCAACGTGCGCAAAAGGCGACGTGCGCGGGCATCGAGAGGGGCGGCAGGCATGCAGTATCGGTCCGTGAGACATGAAAGAAATAAGGTCTCGCGGCAAAGTTTGCAAGAAACGGCGATGGGGGATGGCTGGCAGGGGTTCCAAAACCGGATGGCGGTGATGCATTCGGACGCCAGCGTGCGCCCCCACTACCCGCCCCCCGTCCCCATCCCCTTACAATCCCCCGACTCCATCACGCCGCCACCCATGCTCACCTCGCTCTACGTTCGTCATTTCGCCGTCGTCGAAGAAGCCGAGATCGCCTTCGGCCCGGGCCTTACCGTCGTCAGCGGCGAAACGGGTGCGGGCAAGTCCCTGCTCGTGGACGCCCTGATGCTGCTGGCCGGCGCCCGCGCCGACAGCGGCATGGTCCGTGCCGGCAGCGACCGCGCCGAACTCACCGCCGAGTTCGACCTGACCCAGCTGCCCGAAGCCCGCGAATGGCTGCGCCGCGAGGAGCTGGACGAAGAGGACAGCTGCCAGCTGCGCCGCGTGATCCGCGCCGAGGGCAGCTCGCGCGCCTGGATCAACGGCCGCCCGGCCAACGCCAGCCAGCTCGGCGAGCTGGCCACGCTGCTGGTGGAAATCCACGGCCAGCACGAACACCAGGCGTTGCTGTCGCGTGCCCATCAGATGGAACTGCTCGACGCCTACGCGGGCAACGAAGCACTGGTGGCACAGGTACGCGAGCTGGCCCAGCAATGGCGCGAGTTGGGCAACCGCATCCGCAAGCTGAGCGGCGGCGACGATCGCGACCAGCGCATCGAGCTGCTGAGCCACGAACTGGGCGAGCTGGACAAGTGGGCCCTGCCCGCCGACGAACTCACCGAACTGGAAGCCAGCCACAAGCGCCTGGCCAACGCCGGCCGCCTGGCCGAAGGCGCGGGTGGCGTGGTGGAACTGCTCGATGGCGAGAGCGAATTCGCCTTGCGTCGCGCGCTGGGCCGCGCCCAACTGGAAATGACCAAGCTTGCCGCGCTGGACGATCGCCTGGCACCGCTGCTGGAACTGCTGGACAACGCCTCCATCCAGCTCAGCGAAGCCGCCGACGGCCTGGGCCGTTACGCACTCGACGTCGATCTCGATCCCAACCGTTATGCCGAAGTGGACACCCACCTCACCCGGCTGCATGAACTCTCGCGCCGTCATCGGGTGACCGTCGCCGAACTGCACGACAAGGCCGGCACGCTGCGTATCGAACTCAGCGAACTGGAAGGCGCCGGCGATGCGCTGGAAAAGCTCGCCACCCAGCGCACGCGCCTGCAACAGCAATACGGCGAACATGCCGCTCAACTGAGCCAGGCCCGCCAGCAGGCCGCCGAACGTCTCGGCGGCGAAGTGAGCGTGCTGATGGGCGAGCTGGGCATGAGCGGCGGCCGCCTGGTGGTCGAGCTGGAAGCGACCAGCGAAAGCGATCCCGACCCGCAAGGGCGCGAACGCTGCGAACTGTTGGTCAGCGCCAACCCCGGCCAACCGCCGCGCGCGCTGCGCAAGGTGGCCTCGGGCGGCGAGCTGGCGCGCATCAGCCTGGCCATCGAAGTGGCTACGCTGGGCAAGGACACCATCGGCACCATGGTGTTCGACGAAGTGGACACCGGCATCGGCGGCGCGGTGGCCGAGGTGGTGGGACAAAAGCTGCGTGCGCTCGGTGGGCAGCGCCAGGTGCTATGCGTCACGCATCTGCCGCAGGTCGCGGCACAAGGTCACGCACATCTGCGCGTGAGCAAAGACAGCGATGGCGAATCGACTCGCACGCGGATCGAGAAGCTCGACGCCAATGGCCGCCGCGATGAACTGGCGCGCATGTTGGGCGGCGTGGAGATCACCCGCGAGACGCGGGCGCATGCGAAGCAGATGTTGGAGCGGGCGCAGGTCTAAAGCGGTCACGCGTTTAACTGTAGGAGCGCACCCTGTGCGCGACCGCGGTGCCCCGTCTTCACCGCTCCGTAGGATGGTCGCGCACAGGGTGCGCTCCTACATACAGGAGAAGCAGCGGACTGGCGTTGGACGCCGGCGGGTGGAACGTGCGCATTTCTTTCTGTGGGAGCGCCCTTGGGCGCGACAACCTGACGGAGCGAGGCGCCGATGCGCACACGTCGCGCCCAAGGGCGCTCCCACAAAATCGCTCCCACAAAATAACGGCTGCTATCGCTGATCAGTTCTTGCGCGGCAACAACCCGCGTTCGGCCGCCATGCGGTAGAGGTCCAGTTCCGAACCCGCCCCCAGTTTGCCCATCAGGCTGGCGCGATGGATGTAGACGGTCTTCTGGCCAATGCCCAATTCGCCGGCCACCTGCTTGGGCGCACGGCCGGCCGCCAGCAGCAGGAACACTTCGCGTTCGCGCGCGGTGAGCCGGTAGATCGGATCGCGCGATTCGCTGGGACGTTCGGCGCGCCGCTTGCGCAGATCCGAGCTGAGGAAGCACTCGCCCTGCATCACCGCGCGCAGGCCTGCGACCAATTCCTCCGGCGCCACGCCCTTGGTGACGTAGCCGCTCGCGCCGCGACGCAGCGCCTCCGATACGTACGGCTCGCCGTCGTGCATGCTCAATACCACGATGCGCGTGTCCGAGGCGACGCTGCGCAGATGCTCGATCAACGGCAACCCGCTGCCGTCGGGCAGCGAGAGATCGAGTGCCACGAGATCGGGACGACACGAGCCAACCGCTTCCACCGCATCGTCGGCGCTGCGGCATTCCGCAACGACTTCCAGATCCGGTTCCAATTCGATCAGCCGCTTGAACCCCTCGCGGACAATGGCGTGGTCATCGACCAGGACAATGCTGTACATGTCTGCATGTATAGCAGTCCCGGGGGCGGTTGACGATCTCTGCGCGCAGGCGGCCGGGAGAAAGGCCGTGGGCGGGAACGGCAAAGCACGCGGATGGCCGTCTGGACCGCTGCCCTACGCCATGTAACATCGGTCGCATGCGATCTAAATCTTCCGCGCTTCCGGGTACCAGTCTGCTGCTGGGTATTGGCTATCTGCTGCTGTGGCTGCTGCTCTGGCCCACCGAGCAGCCCTATTGGATGCTTCCCTACGGCCTGCGCTTTGGCGCACTGCTGCTCGCCCCCACGCGCATGTGGCCTTGGCTGCTCGGCGCCGAGTTCGCCGCCAGCGGGCTGATCGCTTTCGTCCATCCGCTGCCGATGGGCTGGCGGGGCTTTTTCATCGGGGAGCTGCCCGAACCGCTGGTGGTTGCCAGCTGCCTCTGGCTGATGCGCCGGGCCAACCTGCACGCCAGCCTGCGCGATCCCGAAGACGTGGCCCGCCTGCTGCTCTCGGCAGCCTTCACGGTGGCGGCCACCACCGCCACCGATGCCGTGCTGCTGGCGCTGATCCACGCCAGCCCCACCACCGACCTGATGATGCAGGCGCTGGGCCAGGATCTGCTCGGCAACTATGTGGGCGTGCTGTTGGTGGTGCCGCTGCTGGTGCTGTTGCTGCGCGCACGGCTGGACAAGCGGGCGTTCGGCCGTCTGCTGATGGATGGCCTGCTGGTGCTGCTGCCGTCGCTGGCCATCCTGCTGGTGCTCTCGTCGCATGCGGCGCCGCAGCCGCAGTTCGCCCGCGTGCTGTCGCTGGCGCCGGTGCTGTTCTTCGCGTTCCGGCACGGCTGGCGCGGCGCCAGCCTGGCCATGCTGATTTCCAGCCTGGGCATGACCCTGGTCGATCATCTCTCGGGCCACGGCAGTCCCGGCGCGCCGGGCGAACTGTTCCTCGCCGTGGCAGGCACCGGCGCGCTGATGCTGGGTGCCGCCACCGATGCGCTTCGCCGCAGCAGCGAGCGGGTGGCGGAACAGAATGTCTATCTGGCCGCCGTCAACCGCCGTCTCGACCATCTCGCGCGCCAGCTGCGCGATGCCGCTCGCGGCAACCTGCGCACCGAGGAAAACCAGCGCCGCCACATGGCGGCGGAACTGCACGACGAACTGGGCCAGAACCTCACCGCCATCCAGACCCACCTGAAGCTCGCGCAATCCCGTCTGGCGCAGGCCGGCATGGATGACATCGGCGTGTCCATCAACGCCATCCTCGGCCACATGCGGCGCGCCCTGCATCGCCTGCTGGACGACCTGCGCCCCGCCGTACTGGACGAATTCGGCCTGCTGCGCGCACTGGACGAGGGTCCGATCCGCGACCTGCTCAACGCGGCCGGCGTGGCCTATCGCACCGAATTGCACGGAGACCCCCGCCTGCTCGACGACGACACCCGCACGGTGGTCTATCGCCTGGTGCAGGAAAGCGCCACCAATGCGGTCAAGCACGCCCATGCCGACACGTTCCAGCTGCGCCTGCGTATCGGCGAACGCCAGGGCGTGGCACTGGCCCTGCTGGATATCCGCGACAACGGCATCGGACTGCCGGCCCGCATGCCCCGGGGTGGTCGCGGTATGCAGGGGATGCGCGACCGGGTGACTTCACTGGGCGGCCTGTTCCGGGTCCGGCCGGAGGCCCAGGGCGTTCATCTTCGAATAATGTTGCGCAGCAACACACAAACTGGTGACGTAGCTCGCACTTAGGATCGTTACATAGGAAATTTTCCGATACCCGTGGTGTGAAGGGTTCGTTACGCTGGATTCATCGATGTGGGGGAGCCACCATCGCAAGATGGTGAGCCATGTCAACCGTGGGGACGGTGGACATGAAGAACGGCAGGATGCCGTTCCGCCGAAATCGGTGGCAAAACCGGGACGCGCGAGCAACTCGCCCTCCTAGGAGCCATCCGGTATCGGATAAGCCGTTGGGCGGACAGGAGTCCTCCCGCGGCTTTTTTTATGGGCGAAGGTTTTGCAGGCCGCCCGTGCGACCACGAAAAAGGCCGGCAACGTTTCCGCTGCCGGCCTCCGGATTCCCCTGGAACAGGCTTATCGGCCCTTTTTCGGGCGCACGTACAGCACCAGGCTGTGATCCTCGATCACGTAGCCGTGGCGGGCGGCGATCTCGGCCTGCAGGCGCTCGATCTCCTCGCTCACGAACTCGATGACCTTTCCGCTGTCCACATCAATCATGTGGTCATGGTGCTTGCCGCGGTCGAGTTCGTAGACGGCCTGGCCGCCCTCGAAGTTGTGCTTGACCACGATGCCAGCCGCCTCGAACTGGGTCAGCACCCGGTAGACGGTGGCCAGGCCGATGTCTTCCTGGTGGGCAAGCAGACGTTTGTAAATGTCTTCGGCGGTGAGATGGTGGGCTTCCTCATCTTCGAAGATCTGCAGAATGCGCATGCGGGGGTGCGTGACCTTCAGCCCGGCTTTGCGCAGTTCTTTGGTTTCCTGTTCCATAGCAAACTCCACGCACACGGCGCCACGAGGCCGTTAGTGTATCATCCGACACCTTTACGATCCGGACGCAACACGCATGCATAAGCTGATTCGCACGCTGGGTTTTGCCATGCTGGCACTATCGCTGGCCAGCTGCCGTCTCATTTACACCCCCGACGTGCAACAGGGCAACCTGCTCGACAAGAAGACCGTGGATCAGCTGCAGCCCGGCATGACCAAGCGCCAGGTGCTGGTGCTGATGGGTTCGCCGTCGGTGAATTCGCCCTTCAGCCAGAACGAGTGGGCTTACGTCTCCACCCAGCAGCACCGCGGCGGCGACATCAAGGTCCATACGCTCAAGCTCACCTTCAACAACGATGTGCTGGTCCGCACCGAAGGCGATTTCTTCGCCGAAGACGCGCAGAAGCTCATCAACGACACCAAGAAGTACCACGCCAGCTATCCGGTCGACGAAACCAAGGGTGACAAGAACACCGGCGGTGGCGGCGACAAGGGTGGGGACAACGGCGGCGGCGGCGGTGGCGACAGCGGCGGCGGCAACGACGGTCACTAAGACCGCGCTGGCCGGCGTCAGCCCTCGTGGGCGCGGCGCCGGCGTGCTTCCTTCGGATCGAGCGTGAGCGGCCGGTAGATTTCCACCCGGTCGCCCTCGCCTACCACGTGGTCCAGCGTCACCTTGCGGGAAAAGATTCCCAGCCGCGCCGGATCGACCACCAGCCCTGATACTTCCTGCGCGATGCCCGAGGCCTCGATGGCCTGCGCGACGGTGCTGCCCACGGGAAGGCTGACTTTTCGCAACCAGCGTCGCGAGGGCTCGGCGAAGACCACCTCGACGGTGACCTGCTCAGCCATAGGTACGCTCCGCCTCGCGGCAGAAATCGTCCACCATGCGGCTGGCCAGCCCCTGGAAACCCAGTTTGATCGCCGCGCCACCGAGCTTGCCCGCGTAATCGAAATCCAGCGCGAACGAGATCTTGCAACCGGCATCGCCCAACGCGATGAACTCCCATAGCCCGTCCAGGCTGCGGAACGGTCCATCGACCAGGCTCATATGCAGACGGCTGGGACGCACGGTGGTATTGCGCGTGGTAAAGCTCTGGCGAAACCCCATGTACTTGAGATCCAGCCGCGCCACCAGCACATCCTCGCCACGCTCCAGCACCTGAGCGTCGACACACCAGGGGAAGCGCTTTGGGTATGCTTCAACGTCATTGACCAGATCGAACATCTGGTCCGGCGAATATCGCACCAGGGCGCTGCGGCGGATCTCGATCACTTCAGCCTCTTCTTGAGCATCATTTCAGTCCCTCCACGGACGGGACCATCATCAGGGCAATGAGCCCGAAGTTTAACGGACATGGCCAAGCCTAAGGACAAAGACAAAAACTCGGGCGGCACCATCGCGCTGAACAAACGCGCGCGCCACGAGTACCACATCGACCAACGCTTCGAGGCGGGACTCGAGTTGCAGGGCTGGGAAGTGAAGTCGCTGCGCGCCGGCCGCATCAACTTCGGCGACAGCTACGCGGTGGTGCTGCGCAGCGAGATCTTCCTGGTGGGCTGCTCGATTCCGCCGCTGATCAGCGCATCCACGCACGTGGTGGCGAACGATCGCCGCACGCGCAAGGTGCTGCTGCACCGTGAGGAGATCGACACCCTCATCGGCGCCGTCGAGCGCAAGGGTTACACGCTGATCCCGATGGCCCTCTACTGGAAGGGCAACAAGGTCAAGGTGGAAATCGGCCTGGCCAAGGGCAAGCAGGCGCACGACAAGCGCGATGCGGAAAAGGAACGCGACTGGCAGCGCGAAAAGCAGCGCACCATGCGTTCGCACAACAAATTAGCCTGACATCCGCCGCCACGAGCCCGGTTCGCCTTCCGACAATCCCTCCACATGCTCGCGCAGCGACATGTTCATGGCGTCCACCGAAGTGCCGAAACCGAAGCGCTCATAGATGCAATGCGCGGCGCCGGTGGAGTGCAGATTGAGGGAATCGATATCCTGCGCCCTCGCCGTTGCTCCCAGCGCAGCGAGCAAGGCCGAAGCCAGACCCTGGCGCCGATGCGCGGGCTTCACGAACATATTGAGCACATACCAGCCCACGCCGCGGACAAAATAGGCCGAAGGCAGGTGCGTATACGGGTGCACCATCACGCAACCGGCCGCCCGCCCTTCCACCTCGGCCAGCCAGGCCAGCAGCCGGCCCTCGGGCATGGCCTCCTCGATCCAGCCGCGCAACTGGTCGGCAAAGCCGTCCGGCAGCTGCTGCCTGAGCTCTTCTTCCAGAAACGCACAACGCAATTCCGTCAACACACCTGCATCGTGCAGGACCGCCTGACGTATCCGCACCATGGCCGTTCCTTTCGGTGGTGATGGGGCAAACCATAGCGGCGTGGTGCCACCTTGTAGAAATCCCTCCCGACTCCATATACTGACTGACCAGCTACTGTTTCAGTTTCCCCGGGGGTGTCATGGCTTCGACGGGGGTAGTGAGATAGCTTGGTGCATGCCGAGGGGGCAGCTTTCCTCGTTAATCCAGCCGCAAACTTATAGTTGCCAACGACGACAACTACGCTCTGGCCGCTTAAGGCCTAGCCCCGAACCCACTTGTGCTCGTGCTCGTGGATGTAGGGTCATTATCACGAGATCGCCCGAAGCTGCCGCCTGTCGGTAAGGGTTAAATCAAGCAGGCTGGTCCTTCGATGCGCTTTGCACGCTGTGCTGTCGCGGGACGAGATCTAACGGCGAGCTAAGCATGTAGTACCGGGCGTCAAACGCCTTCGGACGCGGGTTCGACTCCCGCCACCTCCACCAATATGGCCATCTAAGTTATTGATTAGCTTAGGTGGCTTTTTCTTTGGTGGGT
The DNA here is from genome assembly GCF_049913195.1 of Dyella kyungheensis. Taxonomy (GTDB): domain Bacteria; phylum Pseudomonadota; class Gammaproteobacteria; order Xanthomonadales; family Rhodanobacteraceae; genus Dyella; species Dyella kyungheensis. Next base: position 2,915,426 of record NZ_CP183983.1, read on the forward strand.
CTGCGTTGGTCTGTTTTGTTCGTGGTTTGGTCAGTTTTTGGTCAAGCATTAAAGGAACGATCCATGGCGCCAAACGATGCTCTTTTTGCAGTCCGCGTTCTTCACGACTCCCCAGGAATTGTGGCCACGCTATGGTCCATTGCCCAGACGCTAATAGGCGTGGTGGCCGGCGGCTTCATCACGTACTTCGTCACGCGTGGAGCTGAGCGTCGGACGGCACAAAGAGATACTCATGTCCTCGCGCGATCACTGGCGGCGGAGCTACGCGCGAGCAAGCACATCCTCGAAATGCAATTGCAGTTCGCCGCCGAAGCAGGCCAGGACGCCGCAATCGATACGGTCAGATACGGGCAGGTCAACAAGGCGGCGCACCCGGTCGTACGAGCTGCTGCTGCTTCGGCCGGACAGTTCGCCGAACCCATCGGCGAGGTCGTCACGAAGTTCGCTTTCCTCCTCGTGAACCTTGCTCAACAGCAACAGATCATCACCGAGCTGAGGAAGGCTGGGATCCTCACCGAAGAAAAGCTGCAGCTTCGGCTAAATGTGCTCTTCATTCCGCTGGTCAAGGATGCAGTCGCCACGCGCGACATTCTCCTCGAGTTGCTGGATACGCATTACCAGGCAGCAGTTCCTCGCGCCGATTAATCGGCGAAAAGCGTGCCGTACGTGTCACGGAGAGGGAATCGGAACCGTCATACCCTTGCGGGTGAGGGATTTTAAGTCCGCAACGATTCTTCGGTAAATCATGCATGTAGACAGAAATGCGGGCCGCAAAGGCTTGAAATTCGCTGACCTGAAAACCGGAGAATACTAGCGGTCTATGGGAATTGCGGACCAGAAAACCTAGGTGTTCAGCCCCTGGGGACCGAGGTCCTCGCGGTACTGCTGAAGGTGTTCCTCGGTGGCCACGAAAGGCTCGGGACCGTACCAGCCCATCATGTCCGCGTACTCCGCAAACATCAGCTTGCAGGCTTCGCACCCGCACTCGCCCGCGCAGCGCGACTTGCATGCCGGTGTGCAGGTGCACGGCACGGGTGGCTCAAACGCGGTGTTGTAGCCGGCCGGATAGCTCACGGGCGGCTCGACCTCGCGGTCAGTGAAGCCGGGGTAGCGGCGTTCGCCTTCGGCAGTCGGCACGGCAGACAGGCTCATCGCTTCTCCGGCAGCTCGTGCTGGTAATAGGCATCGATCGGATCGTCCAGGATGGCGTACATGGCTGACAGGTGACCCGGATCAGGCTCCAGCCATGCGTCGATGTTCTCGGGCTTCAGAGCGATGATGCAGCGGTCGTGGCCGGCGGCCGCCACCTCAGGAGGCGGATCGCGCGTGATCGCGGCGAAGGAATAGAACCCCTCTTCCGTGTCTGTCGCTTCCACGTAGCGCCACAGGCACGCCAGGAACATCTCCTGCTTCGGCTCGGGCTCGAACCGGATCTCGACTGGGATGTCGCGCTCGCCCGGCACCAGCTCTCTCTGCTGCAGGCGGTGGAGCGACACGCTCTCGTAGAAGCGCCGGGCCACAATCACGCCGTGGTTGTAGCCGAACAGCTTCTTCCAGACCGTGTGCAGCTTGTCCTTGCGGGCGTTGTACGTGCCCGGCTTCTCCAACTCCATGGCCTTGGTCCAGCCCGGCAGCCGGCAGCGGTAGCGGGCAGGCACGATCATGCGTGCGCCGGTGGAATGGTCGCGGATCAATACAGGCGCGAACTGACCTGGCCACATGCGGCCAAAGCCATCGGACTGGGCATGCGCCTGCATCTCTTCGAGCTTCTCGCGCGCCGCGGCGACCTTGTTTGTCGCAACGCGCTTGTCGTTCTCGGCTTTCTTCGTGGGTTTTGCGGAAGCCAGAACGGCATCAGCTTTGACCAGGCGCTCGGTCTGGGTCGCGATCTCTTCCTCGATCGCCAGCGTGGCGGCGCGGTAGGCCTCCAGCATCTTCTCCTTGACGTCCTTCTCGCCCTCGTTTCGCGGATGCTCGAACGGCTCGCGCATGGCCTTGGGAACGACCTTGAACAGGTCGCCTGTCGCGCGGCGCGCCTCCATCATCTGGGCAAATGCGTGGATATCGAGCGTGCCGCCCATGCGCTCATACAGGCGGAAGTCTTCCCATACTTCGGCGGAATAGCACATCGCCAGCAGCTCAGCGAGGGGCGGGCGCCCCGGGAGCAATGAGCATAGCCTCGACGCTGGTCACGGCCCAGTCAAAATCTTCGGGGGCCGCGCCGTCCACGATGACGTCTGCCAGGCCGGCGAGCTCGCAAAGGAAGTCGACGGGATCGGGATTCTCGCGGCGAAGGCGCGGCAGCTGGACGACCAGCTTGTTCAGGAGGATCTGGGTGGTTTCCCGGGATGCGGTCATAGCGACGACCTGCGGCGCGCGCGGCGGGGATGCCGCGTCTGGAGGTTGCCGGCGGGAGTGGCCGTTGGATTGGCGTTGGCGGCCGCCCAGACAGCCTCAGGGCCGCGTAGCTCGTCCTCGCGCGGGGCAAGGAACCGCATGATGTGGGCCTTGGCGTGGTCGAAGCTGTCGTATGGATGCGGCCCAGGGCGAGTTGCGCCCCGGTAGAACAGCACCTCCCAGCTATCGCCCTGCCGCGCCAGCTCGCAAATCGGGGTCAGGCCTCGGGTCGAGCGGAAGTAATACCGCTCGACAGGCTCCCATAGGTTTCGTTCGAAGACGATCATGCCGCCAGCCTACGCCGGCGGCGTCTCATGGGTTGCGAATGGCTGTCAGTTGTTGATCGCGCGGCTCGGGTGGCACGAGTTGCCATCGCAATCGATGACGAGCTTAAAGCTCGTGCACTTCGCCTGGAAGCTGGATCCGCCTGTGGAATGGACGTCGCCACAACCTTGGCTTGTCGCCACCTGCTGAGCCGAACGTACGAGTGCGGCTAGATCAGGCGCCGGAGCCGACACCACGGGCGCGGCAGATGCCGTGACCTGCGGAGCCGAGGGCGCAACGAGCTGGGTCAGGCCGCCGCCTGGAACGGGTGTCTTGATGCCGTACTTGGCGCGGATCGATTGCGCGATGTAATGGGCATCCAGCAGATTGGCGCCAGCCACCTGTTCGCGTGAGCACTTCACGAAAAGGCTGGAGTTCGGCTTCACTATGGGGAACGTGTTGGATACGCCCCAGGCGCTGTGATGATTCCAGCCACCACTGCTTATCGTTGCCGAGCCCACCGTGGCGCCATCCGCCTCATTCATGATCCCGAAGTAATTGCAGCCCAGCTCCAGCGATTTGTCGGCCGCGCGAAGAACCGCGAAATCCGAAGCGCGCTCGGCGCTCGTGAAGCCGTTGCCGGAGAAGTTGATCTTGAACGAATCCGGCGATAACACCGTCTCACTGAAACCGCCCGTCAGTCCTTTGGATTGGTAGGCCGTTGCGCAGCCGCCCAAGGCCAAGGCCACCAGTGCTGTCGCGCTAGCGCGTGCTATCCATGCTTTCATGCTGAAGCCCCCTGTGCTTGTCGGGGCGGCAGGAGCCGCCACAGGCGGAGACTATCAAATCGCAAAAGCTTGTGGCATTAGCCGAATGGTTAGTCCGTCAATCGCGTTTAAGGCTACCAGTCAGTGAACCCGGAAGGCATGATTCCTGATATACCAGTGATAGTGGAAGGTCTAAAGTTGACTGTAGATACCTGCGGCTGACGGTACTGGCCGCATGCCGGGTAAAGCGTCGAGCCACCTGTAAAAGTGAAACGCGCGCCGGTTCCTGCCGCAGGGTTTCCAGACCAGGTCGCAACACCAGACTTAATGCCGCCGACCCAAATAAGCCCGGCTGCAAAGTCCACGGCGAACAATATCGTGTCCCCCGCACCAAAGGGCGGCGAGAAGTCCGTACCCACTTGCGTGTTGTTGTTGTAGCACCGAGCATTGATGGAATGCATTCCAAAGCTATCGGCGCTCTGCCCGGGAAAAGTAGATAGCAAATCGGTCAATGTCATAAGGCCCGTCATCAGGCCGTCATTAGATGCAGTCGCGGTAGTGTTCACGTTGGCAAACACGCGCTTACCTGAGCTTCGTCCGGTCGTTGCCCGACTAGAGAACCACGTCGATGCAGACCCAGCGCCTCGCGTGAGCACGAGATTTCCGCCCGACAGCGTCAAGTTGGCATTTGTATCGGACGGATTCCAGGTGACTGTGACCGGAGGCGTCGCGCCCACGCCATTAGTAAGCAGCAGCGGCCCCATAGCAAACATCAGGCGTACCCCGCGCTGCCGTTGGCGAGCAGCACATCTAAGGTGCTGTCGTAGTATGCGCTGATGAAGTTCACAGAGTTAGCAGCCGTAGCCCACGTTGGCGGAGACCCACCCGCCCATTTGAACTTGCTTCCGAAGCTCAACGTTCGACTACCAGTGCCATCTTGCACAAGTTGAATGTTCAACACCATTCCGTCAGCCAGATTGCTCGGGTTAGCCAGCGTGACGTTGCCAGTCATAATGCAGCGAAAGTTGTTGGACGCGGACGCGTCTAGCGTAACCGTACCCGTAGCGGTCGCATTCTTTACCGGCGTCACAACTTGGTTTTTCGTCCAGGCCGTAGTGAGACCACGAAACCACGAAACGAACACGCTCAAGCTCAACTTAGCAGAAGTAAGATCGCCGCTTTGCGTTTGGGATATAGCTAGCAGTTCGCTTCCGTCTGGAGTATTAGCGTTAGGAAGTTCGGAAAATTTTGCCATGGCTCAAGTCTCGGTAAATAGGTTGGTGAGGCCATCTTCGGCCGTTAGATTGTCGCCGTCTTCCGTGGTGAATGGTCGTCCAGGCACCGAAGTAAGAGCGCCATAAACCACTTCGACAATGTCGACATCGCCAGCGTTCTCTCCGAACCCGACGGCGCGGAAGAAGATCGATCGACCTACCCATTGCGCGGGAATCGGATAGAAGTACGCCGCGTCCATAAGCGTGAAATCCATGCCATCGGCAATCGTAAAGCTAGGCACGCCACCAAGGCCGCGCGCGATGGTCGACACGGCGAAATTCCGCGCGGATATCTCTGTAGCGTTTGTGAACTGCCCAATTTGCGTCGTCCCGTCGGGAAGAATGACGGCAAAGGCATTCGCTCCCGAAGCTAGCTGAGCAGGCGTAGCACTCTCCAGATCAAACTTTAGCGTCGTTATCGAGAGCGGGTCGCCGCCAGACGGCTCGGCCGACGTAAATGTACCGATATTTGATTCCATGACAATCTGCATGGCTTGTTGCCAAGTGGATTGGCCGTCCAACGAAACTTGTACGTTACAGCCAACCCAACTCGAACTTCCATTCGCGCTGCCCGCAGCTAAGTAGACACCAACGCTATCCTGTGGCCGTTGTGCAGGCAGATTCATTGCCAAAAGCTTTGTCGGTCCGCTATAACGCGATGCAGCCGGCATAGGCGCGTTGCCTAGAATGGGCTGAACATTGGAAGTAAATGAACTCTGTCGATCATAGCTAAGCGTCAGATTGAGCGACGACTGGGAAATCGTCATCTGATTGATTGTGTAGCGGTTGGATTCAAAGATCAGAGGAAAGCCTGTTGGCAACGCGATGTAGCAGTCTGCATCCGCAAATGGAACAGTAAACTCAACCGTACCCTGAAGCTTGGCATAAGCAACTTTCAACGCCTTGTCTACAGCCTGAGCGGCATCGGAAGCCGATATGGCCACTGGAATCTGAAATTGTTGATCACCTATCGCTTTAACTGTTGAAGCACGACGGCGCGCGGTTACCTGTACGGCCTTATAGTTCTGTGCAGGATCTATATATTGCGCGACCATGCGCAATGGGAACTCGGTTTCTTGGCTACGCTGCGTCCGAGTGAATAACCCATCATTCTCGCTATTCGGAGATTCAAGAAGGTTGTCTGTCGTGATCGTGACAGTTGCGTCATCACCATATGGGTGAAAATACAGCTTGGCGTTGTAATCCGACGCGAAGCAAAAGAACGTCTGCAACAATGGTGACAAGCAATCGGTGGCATCCGACTGCACCGCAACCATATATCCAGCAACAGAATGATCAGGAAGGTTAGTTAAATCGAAATCGGTGTCGTTGAGTCCGCCTCTCAAGCATATTTGTCTAATGATGTCCTGGTAGGCCACCTCTCCAGCTGGCGCCGAAGACGGGGCTCCCGTAACGGAAATCTTCATTGCGGAAAATATGTGAGTGGGGAACCCGCTCGGAACGGAATCGACAACTTTTAAAACAACCGTCGCTATGGTGCTTACGAGCGTAGAAAGGTCAATGGATACCTCCCCGCCGCCAACCAGGGCTTCCTGATACAGAACACCGTTAACCCATAGCCACGCGCCATCATCTGCCGCCGTATTAATGGTCAGCGTACCTGAGCGAGGCACAGGAATCTTCTTGCGGATCCATATTGTCCGTCCGATCAGTCCGGACGGAACGAAGGTATTCATCGTGATGCCGGAATGATCCTGATCACCGAACGCACCATGGCCTGAAGGCCACAATGAATCATCATATGTAGGTGAAGAGTAGTCCGACGTGTCGACATCTTCGACCTTGTAGGTATAGACGTCAGTGTAATCCGTGGATACCGGGGCGTTGCCCGAAGATGAGACAACAAACTGGAATTGCGGTATCCGATCTCCAGCCGATGTGACATCAAAGCTCTTGAAAACAGCCACTAAACTGCCGCGATAGGAAGGTGTATTTCCTACACCAGAGATCGCCTCCAACGTTGGGTGCGGGAGCTGATCCTCATCACCATAAAGGAAGTCAACATTGGCAGCCCATTTATAGGAGTCTTCAAGCATGCTGGACCCGGCTCGAACATCGTAGACCAGCTTTCCATCTTGATAGACCATCCAAACCTGAGCCATGGAACTGTCTCGAACCTCGCACGACTCACATATCAAGATGGCGAAGTCTTGCTGTGCGGTAAAAGTCTCCTGGACTGTTCCGCTGCCCTTTCCACCGTCTTTATGGCGAATTTGGCGACGCGTACTCACTTGTACGATGGTTCCGGCTACGGCAGCCGTGCCTTGAATCCAGGCGATGGGCTGGCCGTCCGTAGAGGACTGAGTCTGACCATCGCCAATCTTTGGACCCTTGACTATTGTGGGATCAATGGCGCCGCCAATATAGCCGCCGATCGCGCTGCCAATGGCGCCGCCGACGGGGCCGCCGAAATACGATCCGACAATAAGGCCAATGGTGCTGCCAATTTGTTGGCCGCTCATGGTCGGAAGACCTCCACGATGTAGCTATTCCATTCGTCGTCGATCCGGTGTTCAACGCACTTTTTCACTTGCGCGTAGGAATGGATCAAGGAGAGGCCGCCATAGGTATAGTCCCCAACGATGGCTACATGGCAAGGCTCGCCGCGGAATCGCATGAGAACTACGTCGCCGGGCGCCATGAATTCCTTCGCCACAGGCTCGAAATTGAGCGCAAGGTGAGCTCGTAGGCGGCCGCCAAGCGGCTCGCGCCCATAAGATTGCATGTCTATGGGTGGTCGACCTGCAGCACTCAGTGAGACGAATACAAGCCCGGCACAGTCCACTCCGTTACGCGATCGCCCTTGATGCCTAAACCTCACCTTAGCCGCAACATAGCTGCGCGCCTCGGCCAGCATGGTTTCTATCTGCCGATCGTTCATCAGCTGCTCGGCGCGGCTGTCTGTGGCGACATGAGGTCAGCTCCATCCGCACGAGGCAGCTCGGGCTCAGCTCGCATATTCAGCAAGTTCTGGTAGACATCGCGACACATGGCCTTCGAATAGTCGCAATCGCGTCGCATCTCAAGCTCGTCGTCTTGTGAAATGGTGTCGTTGGTTGGAATCGACAGCGTGACTGTTCCAGTGGACGAATCGTAGGATTCAACCTCGTTCTCTGCTCCGGCATTGAGCCCCGTTAGCCATCGCACGACGCCCGGCGAGAAGTATCCATCCGGGAACAACGTCACAGTCCCATCCCATGAGAGAGAGGCGCCACTTCCAGGCGCTGTACCGAAAGTGACCAACCCGGTTGCTCCAACAGTTGCGCCTGGCGCAACATCCCCATTGACGCGGATATCCGTCACGGTGAACCCGCTAGTCAATGGATCGCCGGCCGTGTCGAGCAGTTGGAATGTCGTGGTCGATCCATCGCCTTGGCCAAATAGAACGTCACTGACTGGCCCTGTCGATCCACCGCTAGCACTTCCGCCGCCCGGCTTGACCGTCAGACTGAACACGCGATCGGATTCCGCCCCAACCGTCGCCACAGCACTGCCATACCATCGCAATGGCATCTTGCAGCGAGAATCTCCAAACGCTGCTCTGCACGTGATCGACGTCAACTCGATCATAGAATTTTGCTTCAATATTTGCGTTAGCGATCTCAATTCAATCTTGACCGTTAGGTCATCGATATTGCTCACCTGACCGACCTGTCCCGCATTGATGATCATGTGACCCATGGTCAGGTCGCTATAATTCACCAGGTACTGGACGAAGCGAGCCGAGTCGTATAGGCCTTGAGCTATGCCTGACGAAGTCATGCCATCCGCTGGATACTCCGCAAGCAAACCAGATGCCTCGGAATTGTCTACGGACAGATCGCTAGCCGTCTGCACGTCGAAGGCGGTGTAGCCGCGCTTTGCGCGGTATACCAATGGTCCGCCGCCGTCGTCGTAAGTAACATCCGCGTCGAGCGTTGTAATCCCAAAAATGGGAGCCCCCGACCTCGCCGGAGTTATCTTGAGCAAAAAGCACGTTGTGGTCGCGCCTTGCTTAAGGTGATCGGAAAGAGCAACGGAAATAGTGCGACCTGCCATTAGACAAGCACCTCAAGAAGCTCAATGTCGGATGTCATTGCGTTCAGCGTCACCGCGGTGAGCGCGCCGTAGTCCGAAGCGAAGCGTACCCAGACGTCGAACTGGCCAGTCCACGCGGCAGCGGAATGCGGCCAATTTGCGGTCGGCGTGAACAGACCCGTCATAACGTCAAGCGTTCCGGCGATCGGCGTCAGCCCATCAGCGTCAAGGATTGTCACGCTTCCATCGACAGGCGCTTGTATTTGCCTCGAGAAGGACTGATCGCCAAACGCATAGGTCTTGATGAGCTGGACCGGAGTTTGCGTTCCGACTGCCACGGCCAACGTTTCCTTGACAGACGTGAAATCCATCACATCGCGGAAGCGGAATGCACCCCATTGGCCGGCGCAGGCGTAAAACAGCGAACGAAGCTCAAGGATGTTCGCTGGCGTGAAGACGGTAAGACTGGCCGTGTAGTGATGCTTCGGGAACTTCCAGAGCTGGTTGCGCTTCTCGCGGCCACCGCTGGTCGACTGAATATCGGTGCTCCACTCTGGACCGCCCACAAAGCCGGACTCAACGCTAAGCGACAGACGCTTGTTGATGAACCCGTTGCTCATGCGTTCCTCGATTGCGCGATTCGCTGTTCGCGCGCGCTCTGTGTGGCGATCTGTTGGGTTGTGCGGCGATCCATGCGACCCTGCACGACGATGGTCTGATTAATCGCAACGGGACCGTTCTTTGCAGCCGACGTAGGCGCTCTTACGGTGACGCCGAGCTTGCCGTCGGAGCCTCTTTGGAGCGGCAGGATGGCTTCGGGCCCGGCTTCACCCATCAGCCCGGCGCCGCTGGCAAACGCGAACATAGTTGGTCGGTCGACGATGGTCCCCGAGTACGCGGACAGTCCCGCCGATGTAAAGACGTTACCCTTCGCGCTTGCAATGACAGAATCGATGAACGTCATCGCGCCACTGGCTAGCTGTGACGACTGATCATCCGACATGGTGCTCGTCTGTCCGCCGCCAAACATCGACTGAAGCGCCTTCGAGATCGCAATTCGCGTATCGATGCGTATGAGGTCCGCGATGATCGATGTGGCAAGGTCCTTGAATTTCGCCTTGCCCGTCGTAGCGAACGTGGCGAAGTCATCGGCCAGACCGTTGAAGGCGTCCGTGAACACGCCCTGGACCTGGCTGGCGATATTGCTGGCATTGTCCGCATAGTTTGCATAGGCCTTCTTGGCGCCATTCATCCAGTCGGACTGAGCGGCATCCATCTGCGTGTAGCCGTCGCGGACGATCTGGACCTGCTTGTCGGTGTTGGCCTGCACCGCGGCGATCTGTTGGTCAATCAGGTTCGTGTTAGCGCCCGGCGCGCTGCGCTGGGCCTGAAGCTTCTGGATCGTGTCGGCGCTCTTGACGTAGAGGTCGTTGATCTTCTGCTGCTGGGCGTACTCCTTGTCGCCCATGCTCACCTGCGCCACCTGAGCGTCCATCTGACGCTGCAGAGCGTCGTTCTGCTTGTCCAGGGCGGCGGTGTATGCGGCCATGGCCGCGACATCCTTCTGCGTTAGGATGTCGGCCTGCTTCGAGAAATAGTCGTTGGTCGCCGCGACAGCGGTGGCCACCTCAGCCTGGACCTTCGCCATATCAGCGCCCTTCTCGATGGCCTTGGCGCCTGCGTCGGTAATGGCCTGCAACTGGTTGACCTGCTCCTTGAGCAGCTTGTTCTGCGCGGTGTCGTCGTCGCTCGAGAGAGAGTCTTGGGTGATCGCCTTGGCCGTGAGGCTGTTGAGCGAAGCCATGGGGTCGGCTTTCGTGCCAGTGTGCTTCTTTGCGAACGAGGCACGCGCATTGGCGTCGGCCTCAGCCTCCTGCGCCATGATCTTGTTGACGAGATCGGTGTCGCCCTTCGCCAGCGCGGCGCCGATGGCCTTGTTCGCGGCGTTGTGGATCGAGATCAGCGCATCTTCGCGCTTCTGCTCGTCCGTCTCGTACTGCTTGGTGTATTTGTCGAGCAGCGACTGCCCGGTGATGCCGGCCTGCTGGACCTGCTGGTTCTGGGCGTTCTGGTCGGCCTTGGCGTTGGCGTCGGCCAGCTGCTTCTGGAGACGATCCAGTTCGGCCTGATCGTCGGTCGAGAAGGACTGCTTGGCTCCGGGGATCTTGTCGACCAACCCGGCGCCGAGGAACGTGTTTAGCGTGGTGCCGAACCCGTTGTAATCGCCAGTCGATGCGGCCTGCTTCTTGCCCTGGAGCGCATAGATCTGGGTCTGGATATCGGCGGTGCCGGCTATCAGCGCCGCGCCGTTCTTGAAGGTCTGGGCGAACCCCTGAAATGCTGCCTTGACCGAATCCCACGCGCCGGCAATGCCGCCGACTTTCTCCTTCATGTCATCCAGGCGCGGCGATACAGCGTCATGGAAGGCATTGGCCGCTACCAGCACAGCGCCCTGAGCATCACCCTCCTTCTCCAGTGCGTCGATCTGCTCGTACAGCTCAAGCGTCAGGAAGTGGTACTGCTCGTTGGCCTTGGCGGCGCTGGATGCCGTGCCATCGAACATCTGGGTGACGGACTTCGCCGCATCGTCGGCACTCGCGCCGGTGAGCTTGGACATGTCCAGCGCGGCCTGACCGAGCGACAGGAATGTCTCGCCTGTGACCTTGCCGTTCTTGGCAAGTGCGATCAGGACATCATTGGCCTTGCCGATATTGGCATTGTTGCCAGCGACCTGACTGGCGAACTTGGACATGCCCTCGGCAGAGATGCCGATGTTGTCGCCGGTCTGGGCCAGCGCGGCGTTGAACTTGTTCGTGGTCTCGGCCGCCGAATTCGCGGCAATCACGAAGGCGCCGACCTCGGCCGTTGCGCCAAGGATCGCCACGCCGATGCCGCTGAATAGCGTGCCGAGGGCACCCGACTGGCTCAGCAGCGTGGTAAACGACTGCGACAGTCGGCCCCATTGCCCCGTCGCGATGTCCTTGGCCATGAGGCCGAGTTCGCGACGTGCGTTGGCGTTGTTCAGCGTGAAGTGCGCGGTCTCGTCGCTAACGCCGGCAATCTTGGCGCGCGCCGCATCGATGGCGCCGTTGAGCGCGGAAAAGTCGTCGGCACTGATCATGCCGGACTTCTTGAACTGGGTTAGCTTCGCCTGCTGCTTGTCGAGTTGGTCCAGTTTGGCGATCGTCGGATCGATCTGGCCGGCAAGCTTCGCGAGGTCGGCCGTCTGCTGGCGATAGGTGGCGCCGTCGTAGGCCTTGGAGGCATTGGCCGACGACTTCGCCAGCTTGTCGGTCGACGTCGCGGCCTTGTCGCCGGACGCAGCAAGCTTGTCCAGATCGGACTGCGCCTGCTGCACGCCGTCGGTAGTGACTTTGATCCCTAGAGAAGCCAAATCAGGCATTTTGCTCTCCCATGACCTTCATGGCTTCGGCCTCCATCACTCGCAAACTTTCAAACGTGTCAGGCCACTCGGCGCGCGGCACCGCGCTCAGCCGCATGACGGCCGGGAGCGCTGCGTAATCAAGTCCGGTGGGTCCGCCCATGCCGGTGCGCCATTGCGTGAACATGGCGATGAGGACGTTCGTTGCGTGCAGGTTGTCCGGCCAAATTTCGACGGCCGCGTCGTCCAGGTCAGAGGCGAGAAGTCCCAGTGCCGCCAGTTCGGCGGGGTTTGGCGGCTTCTCGTAGATCGCCCGGGCGACGCGCGTCAGTTTTTTGCGCGTGCGCCGCGCAGCTCGGTGATGTAGGCCGAGATGATTGAGCCCGTCGCGGCGATATAGCTCTGGCAGAGAAGCGCAACGTTCTCGGCATTGAATTCGTCGTCCAGTTCCCAACCGGTCGCGCACTCGAGAATTGCGAGCTCGTCCGTCTCGAACTTCTGCTTGAGCCAGTCAGCGAGCTCGTCCTTCGTTCGATGTCGGAAAGTGAAACTCACCTTCACCGGATCTTTGCCGGCAACAGGTATTTCAACCGGGGCGGTGAACGTCGGTTCCGCGGTCAGCTTGAGCTTTGCCATGGGATATTCCCTGAAGTCGAAAAAAAGAAGCCCCTGGAGCGACCAGGGGCTGAGGGGTAACTGCTTGTGGTGTTGCTTACGAGGCGTAGCGCACCGGCTCAGCCAGCAGCGACAGCGTGACCTGGCAGGCCATGATCTCGTTGACGGTCAGGCTGGGCGTCTTGTTGAGCGAGATGTACGCGTTGTAGAGCAGCACGGCGCCATTCGGCAGCGTGATCTTCACGGCGCGCGGCAGGCGGTCGTCGTTGGCCGTGCTCGCCAACTGATAGCCGGGCTGATCCGGGTCGTCCGCAACGCTGAAGGTCAAGCCGGCCGCGTTCTTGAAGGTCGGGATGCGCTTCTGTGCATCGCCCTCCAGGAACTGGTAGGTCAGGAACTGCTGGTCGCCGCCGTCGGAGGCCGAGGTCAGGATCTGGGACAACTGGGTCCAGCCGGTGATCTTGCGCACCGACCCCGCACCGCCGCCATCCGGGTAGATGCTCGTCAGCGTGGAATCGATACCCTCAAGCGAGAAGGCATCGGTGGCCGCCGCGGCGACACGCACAACCTTGTCGGTCAGGCGCGACCAGCCGCTGGTAACTTCGACGAAATCGCCGTTGGTGTAGCCGTTGCCAGTGCAGCTCGCCACGCCGGGATTGGCGTTCGAGATGTCGCTGACGGTCTTGGGCGTTGCATAGCCGCTGGCAATCGCCACCAGCGCGCCGTTGGGGAGCGAAACAGACATGGACGTGTCCTTCTAGAAGGGATGCGTCGCCTCGCGGCGATGCGGAACGGCTGTCTCACGACAGTCGGTTCCAGCCTGTGCACAGGCTGGAATAGGTGCTCGCGTCAGCGGCGTCTCACGACGGGGCTTGGCGAGGCTTTAAATGGTGTCGGCGCGGTACTCGAATGAGACCGGCACGATGAAACTCACGCTGTCCGGCGCGCCCTGCGCGGCAGTGACAGGAGTGACGATTTGCAGCGTCAGGCCAGGGACGGCAATGCGCTGGTTGAGCGGAAAGAGTGTCGCGAGTTCGTCGGCGATTCCTTCAGCCGCGCCCGGGCCCGCATTTAGCGGCGCGACGACGCTCACCTGGTAGACACCGCTGTATTCGCGATGGGCGCCGGCAAGGTCTTGGCTCGATGTCCTGGCCGGCAGCAAGAAGCCGCGTAGGTACGCACCAGCCGGCGGCGTGAACGGCACATTCTCGAAGGCGACCTGCAGCGCCGGTGCGCGCGCGGCGGCCCACGCCGAGAGCTGCGTCTCGATAGCGCGTCGGCAAAGCTTATTGCTCACTGTTTGCCTCGGCCGCGGCTCGGTTGACGTACTGTTGGAACTCGGCCACCGTCACGCGGACCACGCCCTGCGGCGCCTGCACGCCCGAATGCCCCATCTCGATGGGGATCGCATAAGGCAGCGAGTTGGTGATGCAAATGTCCTTGACGCCATCAGCACCGCCGATGACTGCCGAGCCGCGATCAACGGTTGTCGATCCGCTCTGGTCGATGTCGTCGGTCGTCGTGGTGTCGGGATCGACGAGCGAGACGTTCCAGTTCGCACGGAATCGGCCGCCCGAGTATCCCGCCGGCGGCTTGTGCGCCCACAGATCAGGGTTGCCAACAGGCGAGCGTTGCACGACCGAGCTGAGGATGTCGATCGACACCTTCCGCACGACCTGCCGCGCCTGCTCCGGCGCCTTCTTGGCGAACGCCTGTAGCGACAGCGTGAACGACTCAGCCACGGAGTTGAGCCTCGAACAGGACCGGCACGCCAGCGGGCGACACAGGCTTGACGCTGATCACGCTGAATGTCTTGCCCTGCCACACGAACTGATCGCCCTGCTTGGGTTCTACGTCCGGCGCGCAAAACGCCTGCTGGTCGCCCTGCAAGATCAGGGTGTTGTCGATGTACCTCTGCGGCATGGCGATGACGACGGCAGTCGACGGCAGGCTGTCGTAGTTCGGCACGACTGTGCCGCTCGTCGAGTCGTATGCCGTGCCTGACTCGCGCATGATCGTGCACGCGGCGCCAAAGCGCTTCAGAAGCCGCGTGGCCGTGGCTGCAGTGTTCGGGTAGTCGAAGGCGGTCACGCCGTTTGCTCTTCGTCAGTAATCTCGAACTGATCTAAGCTGAGAACGACGTCCAGCGTCAGTATCTCGTTCACGCGCGGCTCGCTCAGCTTCACCGACAGCACACCATCAATCTTGTGGCCATCGATATAGGTGTCGTAGCCGCCCGCCTTTCGTTTGACCAGCTTCACGCTTGCCATGTCAGCACCTCACCACCGCAATCTGGCCGCCGCCGAGCGTGTACGACGACAGCATGGCGTCGACCGCGGCGTAGCGCGGATTCTGGCGCGCGCCCTGGGCATACTCGACCGTGATAGGCCCGACGGTCTCGCGCGTGACCTGCGAGCCCTCGTCCGCAGACAGATCGCCGGCGGATGCGCGGACAGCCAGTTCGGCATTGGCCCTGGCAATCGCCAGGGGCACCCTGTCGCTCGGCACGTGAACGCGATCCACGACGACGCACTTGCGCGGCCAGCTGAGGGTCTGCGTCTTCGTGGCCCGCATGCCCTTCCACGTGTAGACGCCTTCCATGTAGTCACAACCCTTACGCAGGGCTGCTTCCTTGGCTGTGGTGTCGAGGTCAGCCCAATCCGCATTGCCGCGCGCAGCGAAATACGCATCCGCATCGGCAACCGAGATGTAGGCCTCCGCGCCGGCGACGCCCGAGCCGTCCTCGACTAGCAGGCTCATGCTTCGGGCTTCTTCCAGCCCAAACTGGCGTGCTCATCCACATGGTTCGGATGGACATGCAGCTTGTGGCCGTCCTTGACCAGCAGGACCAGGCCTTCGTATTTCTTCGCGCCACGCGGAGCCGGCGTCGGCGTCGGCGCGGGAGCCTTCTCGACCTCCGGCTCGTTCTCGCCGTCGTTTTCCGTATCGATGGGCGGCAGTTCGGTTTCGTCGGACATTGCTCGTTCCTTTTGAGGGAGGAAACGACCGGGGCCCGAAAGCCCCGGTCATCAGGTCGATCAGCCCATCAGAAGCGCGATATGCGACGATTTGATCGCCGCACAGCCCCAAGCAAGGGCCACTTCGTACTTCACCTGGCGGTACTGGCGGTACACGCGGATTTCGAACGTCAGGCCGCTCACCGGATCGGTGATGGTCATGGCGTCGTCGGCCGAGTCGCCGCCGTCAGGCACAGCCGGAGCACGTGCAGCCAGCACAATGGCGCTGCGCGAGAACGCGACGTTCGGGATGTAGCTATTGCCGATCGTCAGCGCATTGGCGGTCGGGATGACGATGCGAGCGCCCGGGTAGTTCAGGGCGATCGCACCAGGAGCTGCCACACCGGTGCCGACCACGTACTTGTTGGCGGTGTCCGCGGCAAACGTCACCACGTCGCCGGCCAGAACTGTGCCGGAGCCGGTCGCCAGCGTGATGCCCGTGGCACCGACCGCCGTGCTGCCGCTGGTGACGTAGCTCGCACCGGTGCCCTTCACGTGCTGGGCGATGCCGGCGGAGTAACGCAGGGCGAAGTTCTGCACGCGATCCGTCAGGCCGTTGCGCAGCATGTCGCTCGAGCCGGCTTCATTGACCTTGAACAGCACCGACTGCTTGCCGCGAAGATTGGCCATGGCCGCCGAACCAAGCACGAGCTGGCGATCCACCAACGGCGAACCGTTGTCGTCCAGGATCTGAGCGACGCCGGCGAAGTCCGACAGGTCGCCCGCCGTACCGAACGGCGCGGTGCCGGCGGTGCCGTAGGCTCGGGACGCACCCGCAGTGGCCGCGGCGGACAGGTCAAGCTCGATCGCGTTCACCAGCTTGCGCATGGCATCGGTGAACTGGTCGGCCAGCACCTGGTTGTAGGTGCCCGTCGAGCCAACAGCGCGCTGCTCCTCACCGTTCCACAGGACCGGCGCGGCCTTGGACTTGGTGATCGTGATGTCGGTATAGCCGACGGTCGTGCTGCCGGAGTTGGCGGGCTGCTGGCCGGCCACAATGTCTTCCAGGTCGCCCGACACGCCAAGCGGCACACGAACGGTCTGGCCGACGGCGGCGCGCTCGGCATTGCTGTCCGAACGGACGGCGGGAATGAAGCCCACCATCTCGCGCGAGACAACGTTGAGAGCTTCGTACAGGGTGGGGATGATCCCCGTCAGGGTATTGCTCATGCGTGTGTTTCCTCGGTGGGATGGGTGTTAGTCGGTAACGACGCCGCCGCCCTTCATGTGCTCGATGCGAGCACTGGGATCGAGCGCGTCGAAGGCCTTCCGATTGATCGTCTTGCTGCCGCCACCATTGCCACCGCCCTGGCCTGCGCCCGAGCCGCTCGCTCCGCTGCCCTTCAGGATCTGGTCCCGATACGGGTACTGCTCGACGAGCAGTTCCAGCGCTTCATCGAAGCCAGCGAGTTCGCCCGGGTTCGCGCGGGAGTACAGCTTGTTCCCGTTCGCGTCCTTGGCGACGACCTTGCCGTCTTCGAGGGAGAAGGCCGAACCGAAGCGCGCCTGTACGAGGTCAGCCGGGATGGCCGCTTTCTCGGTGATGAACTTGGAACGCGAAAAGCTGCCGCCGATCTTCTCGGCGTGGAGCTGCTGTTCCAGGGTCTTGGCGCGGTTGTCGGACTCGCTGAGTCGGGTCTCGAACGCCTTGCTGATCTCGCCCTTCACCTTCTCGATCTCGCCGGCATCCACCAGCTTCTTGGCGTCGAGATTGGCGACGGTTTCGAGTGCCTTGAGCGCAGCACCGGGGTCGGTGATGGCCTCGAAGGGCTTCAGCTTGCCCTCGGCGGCCTCGGCTCGCTCGCGGTGACTCTTCGCCTCACCATTGAGGCGGGAGATCGTGGCGACCGTGCCCGGTGCATCGAAGGCGACTTCTTTGCCGTCGTCCGATACATAGACGGGCTTGCCGTCCTGGACAACGACGTGACCTTGCTCATCAAGCTTGAGTTTCATGGTGGGGTATTTCCTTAGCCATCCGGCTTGAACGACCCATCCGGGTCACTGCGCCCGACGGCATCCGCCGTTTGGGCAATAAAAAACCCCGCCGGAGCGGGGTTTGGTTTGAGTGGCGGAAGGTTGATGAGTCGAACACCCTACCTCTCGGTAGCCTCCGGGTTCGAACCGGATTGGGCACCACTGCCCGGAACCTTCCTGAAAAGCTGGAGCCGATCGCAGGAGTCGAACCTGCAACCTCACACTTACAAGGAGCGTGCTCTGCCAGTTGAGCTAGATCGGCGTGTCCATCTCGCGCCGCCTGCCCTGCATGAGGCAGGTCAGGCAGAGCTTCGTTGTGATGTTGCCGGTGCGCGCGGTGACGTATTCGTGACCGCCGCAGCTGCTACAGGAAGGAATGGCCTGTATCCGGCTCTTGCGCATCTTCTGGCGTACGCGCTCGACCGGAGTGTCCGGCGGCGGCGTTCCATGGATGATGCGTAATTTTGGCATGTGGATCAGGATGAGCCGGTGTGTAAAGCGGTGTCAAGCAGCGTATCGGAATCAACCTACAGGTAGAAATCGCCCACCTGGAAGGCATCGTCGCGCTTACCCGGCGGTTCGTCGAACTGGTTTACGCCGCAGACCTTGCCATACGACTCGTCACCGAGCCATGTGAAAACGTCCCGGTCGCCATGTTCGTCGATCATGGCCTGGAGTTGCTTGATCAGTTCGCTCGCCTTCATGGCCAGATTCTACCTCAGGCGCCTGATCGAGCTGAGAGCTTGCTCAGCGTCAGAAACTGCCCCTTGTCGTTATAGAACTGGCCGAACGAGACGTTGCCGGATCGGTACATCTTGGCGCGCTCGGGACCGAGAATCTCGTCCTGACGCGCCGCAGGCTGTTTGGCGAACCACTGCGCATAGGTCTGATCCGCCGGAACCTGGCCGTCCATCGAAGCGCGCGCACCGGCCGGCATCTCGTCGGCGTCGATGCCCAGCTCGCGCCAGGACTTCAACACCGGCACCGATACCGAGCGGCAGTTGAAGTGCAGCCGGCCGGGACCTTCGCCCCAAGGGATCGAATGCCCAATCGGCTTGTGTGTATCAGCCGTGTAACGCAGTCCATCACGGATGCGGCACATCGGCGATGTCCGCGTGTCCAGGGTGGAGACCCACTCTACCGCCTTCACCAGGTCGGCATTGGCGTCCATCATGGACTGCCGCGCCGTCTGCGCCGTATGGCTCAGGGCGGTCTGCACGACAGCAGCCAGCTCGCGCCGCGGTCGTTCCAGGATGCCATCCCGGTAGTTCATCGCCCGCGAGCCGCGGATCGACTTGATGATGTCCGATGTCGTCTTGCCTTCCACGAACCCGGCACGCACCGCATTGCGGATCGCGTTCAATCGCGAGGCTTCGAGGTTCGATGCCCAGTCGCGGAGCAGCCGGCCCTGGAACGGCCGAGACACCGCCGCCGCATAGACCTGATCGGCACTCACCGCTGCGACCGGAAACTTGGTCAGCACCTGCGCCGGCAGCGCCGCACGCATGCCACTCGCCTGCGCTGTCGATTCCACGCCGGCCAGGTCTTTCATCTCCGACTGCAGGTCGACCAGGATCGCCACGTAGGCCTGCTGGTTGAGCGATCGCACCGACTCGATCAGGGTATTGAGCCGCTCGACCGTGAAACTCTCGCGATCCAGGCGAAGAAGCGCCTCGCCGAGCTGCGCGGTCAGGCGCGCGTCCGTCCTGTTCAGCACCGCGATGATCCGTTGCACAACCCCGTTGGCGAACCGCCGCAGGTCGTGCTCGTGATCGATGGCCCAGTCCTGCAGGCCTTGATTAACCGTTGTCATTCAACTCTGCACCGGCGCCGAGCGTCGGCGGCTTGAGCGCAGCCACTTCCGACTCGGCAGCCGCGGCCTCCTCGGCGGGATCGATGTCTTCGCTGAGCACGCCGCGGCGCTGCAGCTCCTTGATCGCCGTTTCGCCCGTGATCACGCCGGCAAGATGTGCGTCCTTGATCAGCGCCGCACTGGCCTCGCCCATCGTGGCCGCACCGAAGTCCTTGAACAACGTGACGCGCGGCGCGGTCATGCCGACGTACTCGCCGGCGAACATCAGCGCCTGGTCGAGCGAGTCCTCGAAGTCCTCAGTGATGCGCTGCAGCTCGCACTTGTTGCCCTCGGCGTCGTTGGACGACTCCGTGGCGGTGCGCGTGCCGGGCTTCTTGACCAGCAACTCGGCGCCAGCCTGAATCATCTGCTGTTCCAGCGCGTCCAGCGAGTCGGAACCAGCCTTGATCGACTGGCCGGTGTGCTCGACCCACTTCAACTCCGCTTGGGCCGGCAACCTGACGGCCGAGGATGCTCCAACAACAAGCTTCGTTTCGTCGTCGGCACCGATGACCGCCAGAATCGGCACGCGAGCGGCATGCAGGATCGTGTCCTGATCCGACTGCGACTGCCAATGCTTGACGTTCAAGTACGCCAGATCGATCAGTGGCGGCGTGCCGACCATGTAACGCTTGCGCCGCCCATAGAGCGGCACGTAGGGAATCTTCTGGAGCGAGGTTGTGCCCTCGTCCACTTTCACGAACTCACCGTCGCCGCCCTGCTGCTCCCACAACTCGAAGGCGCCAGGCGTCAGCACGCGGATCCGCCTCACGCAGCGCGTGCCATAGTCGCCGTCGTCGACCTCGACTTCCTCACGGAAGCGGAGCATGACGAGCTGGCCGTCGGCGTTGACCTTCCAGCCAAGAATCTGGTTGTGCATGACACGCACGAAGTACGGCCGCACGCCGGCGGCGCGCTCTGCCTGGCGCGTGGTCGCACCGGAGGCCAGCTTTGCCGAAGCAGGCACACGCGGCACATCGACGTAGATACCGGCAAGACCTTGAGCCAGGATCTCGTTCATCATCTCGGCAGCGAATACATGCAGGCTGACACCCTGGCGATCGATGTCATCGATCCAGGGCTGCCATTCCTTCATGTCAGCTTCGCTCAGCCCCGTCACCGTCGCCGGTTTCGAGAACGGCTTGCCGCCCATGACTCCCACCGTGCGGCGGTACGCAGGGAACAGCGTGGCAGTGCACAGCCGAGCCTTGTACGACTCCTCCTCTTCGGCTGGCCACTGCGGCAAATGCCGCTTGCCGCACTCGCGCATCGCACGGGTGCCGATCATGAGCGGCCGCGTCAACTCCCAGTCGCACTCAAGATGGGCGATTGCGGAAGAAATATCGTTGACGGCGACGGGCATGCTCAGATCCTAAGCGGCTGTATCAGCGCGACGCGCGGCTGGATGGGGAACTTCGAATAGATGTAGTAGCCGCCGGCGTCGTTCGTGTGGTCGGCGCCTGCTGTCTTGTCCGGCTCGCCGTTGGCCGCCCAGACCTGTTGCTCCAGGTGGTCGGCGTAGGTCGGGCAGAGATTCACGTTGACCTGGTAGCGCCGCTGCCCTGCTGCGTTGCAGAACATGGCGTTCATGGAATTGATGCGGTCCTTCACTGGCGGGTTTGCGGCGTTTACCTTCACACGGAAACCGGCCGCCTTGAGCAGCGCGATATCGGTCTCCGAGGCATTCACCGACTTGCGCGAGTCGCCCGAGGCATCGGGATAGATCGTGATCTCGCGCGTCTTCTGGAACGCGCCGTTCTCGTACCGCCAGAACCGTTCCTTGATTCGTCGGATCATGTCCGGCGTGTCGTACCCGTCGATCAGTTCGTCCACCGCACGCGGCAGCGCCTGGCGCTCGACATGCACGATGGCCGACATCTTGCCGACGTTGAAGTCCATGCCGATATGGATAGCCTCGCCGGGCAACACCACGTCGTCGCAGGCGTTGAGCTTGCGGTGGAACTGGTGATAGACAGTGCCCGACAGCAGATTGACGAACTTGCCGTCGAGATAGGCCTCGATCAGCTGCGGCGGATAGCTGGCCAGCAGCGAGGGAATGTAATCCTCGGGCAGGTTCAGCTCGTTGTCGTACGTGCTGGCCTGAACCATGCCGTACAGCGATTTCAGCTCCGGCTTGGCCCGAATCTCCTGCACCCACTGGTGATGGACGAACTGGAAGCCTTCGGGCGTCGTGGTGACGTCGATGCCGTTCTGCAGCCCATCGGCCTTCTCGCGCATACGAGCGATGATCTTTCGCCACGCCAACTGCGCCTTTACCTTCTTGAGCACGTCCAGCTCATCGACCAGCGCGCGGCCGATCTTGAAGCCTACGATCGTCTCCGGCTTCTCCATCGACCGGCAGATCACCGTGCCGCGGTATTGCCGTCCCGCGTAGAGGTGGACCTCCTTGTTTGCCTCCCGCGCTACCGTCCGCATACCCCAGTCGTGCGCTACTTCGTCCATCGTCGGGAAGAAGATGTCGCGGATCTGCGCGTACGTCGGTGCGAAGTACCCAGCGTTGACCTTCGGGAACTCCCAGAAGTGCTGGGAGAGCCCGGAGCATCCAACCCACGTCTTGCCGGAACCGAAGCCGGCGACGAAGGCGCGAAACTTGTGCGGCAGTGCGAGGAAGCTTGCCTGCGGAACGTTAAGTGTCGGCATCGCGCTTGCGAGCGTCGACGATGGCGACCTCTACGCGCGTCGGCGGCGTCGGATCATCCTGGCCGCCATCCGTCTTTGCACGGTTGACGTACATGTCGCCCGCTTCTTTGGCTGCCTGCTCGAGCAGCTGAGCGGTCAACGGCAGATTCCGCATGCCTTCGGCTTTCTCGGCGAGGCGGCCCAGAGCACGCAGCCGATAGGCGCGGTTGGCAATGGGAATCTCGGCCGTCTCTTCTCGGAACCGCTTTCGTGTGTCCTCGAACATGACCTTCCAGCGCTTCGCCAGCTCGCGGCCGGCGCGCTTGTTCGGGTCGTGAGACTCGCACTGCTGACGGCTCACCGTCAGGCCAAATTCCTCTTTGACCGCAGTCGCAACCTGCGATGGCGTGTCGAAGCAGGCCAGAGCCTGAACGATGAAGGCCTTGACCTCGTTGTTCAGATTGGCCATAGGAAAGGGGTCCGTCTCTAGTCTGTCGGGGGCTTAAGCAGACTTGAGGAGACAGGTTCCGCAGGCCCTCGCGATATCGATCTTGGCTACTTCCGGCGCCTGTTTGGCAGCCTGGAGCAGCGTCTCTACGTCCTTCGTGGCGCCGTAGCGCCGCACCACGCCGATGAACTCTTCAACGTCGTGCGCGCGCATTGCCAGCTTCGGCATGCCGTCACGTGTGAACTTAGGCACGCCGTATTCGTCCTTGGCGTGGCCGATGTGATACAGCTCGTGCTCGACCAGGGCGCAGAACTCGGCGTCGCTGCATTCACGGCAGTGATCGGCAGCTAGGGTAATCAGGAAGTCCGGCACGTGGCCAAACCATCCGTGCATCTGCTGCTCCTGACGTTCGCGCTGCCAGGCGCTGCATCGGAACATGACCTCTTCGCACTGGCCGAGAACGTACCGGCCCTGCTTGGGGAACCCGCTTGCGGCCCAGAGGAACCGGATATCGGCTCCCCGCAGGTGCGCGTGGTCTTCATTGCACAGCGGCGCGTCTTCATCGACGAAGGTCCGCATGGCCCAGGCTGCTACGTCCAGCCCTGGCGCGAATAGGTCAGGCCAACCACCGTCGGCCGTGAACTCTCCCAGGCCAGAAGGCGGGATTGGCCGCGCGAGGTCTTCCACCATCAGGCTCAGTGAACCGAGCTATTCCCGCGAACCTTCACCGGCCGGCTCTTGGTGTAGGGGCTCTCACCGCTGGCATGGACCAGTCGAACCTTGAGGCTCTCCAGATCCTTGAAGGCTTCCGGCATCTCGTCGAAGGCGTGGCCGGACACATGGTCGCGAGCCGCATCAATCTCGGCGCGGAGGGTCTTCAGGTCGGACATCGGTTATCCCAATCGGGTGATCTGTTCGGGCGGCACCAGGTCCGCTGCATGGTTGGCGTAGCTGTCGGCAGCCAGATAGGCGATGCGGGCGAGCGTGGCGCTATCGACGTCGGGCGAGATGCATTGCAGCCGCCCTTCCCCATCGGCACGAATGACGATGCAAACGCGGCCTAGCTCGAGGTATCGGCGCACCAAGTCGGCGGCTTCGATATCGAGGTCATTGACCTGTTGGCGATCGGCGTCGCTCATTCCTGACTCTTGTCGAGGTAACGTCCCGTCCAGCGTCGCCATTCAACGCGGGCGATCAGGACCAGCACGAACACAGCGGCTGCAGCCCATCCCCATGCGTAAAGCCAGCTGAGGATGGCCATATCCGCTACTTCCGCTCCGCTTCCAGGACGCCCTGCAGGCCAATCACTTGGTTGCCGAGGTCTCGCTCACGCTTGTCGGCGGCGTCGCCGGCACGAACAGCAGCGATTGAATTCGCAACGCGGTCTGCATGGGCTTGGGTGGCGGCTGCATCAGCTGCGCGGGAACGGGCGGTAGCGGCGGCGGCTTGATTACTTGCGGTGCACACGTCGGCGTCACGCAGCCGGAGAGTGCCGGCAGTAACGCCAGCGCTGACAGCATCAGCCACTGCTGGGGGTTTCGCATTGACCGCAGCCTCGTATTTCGCGCTTAGCGCGTTGAACTTGGTCTCCATGGCCGTGTGTTCGGCCTGGAACTGTGCTTGAGCCTTGACCGCCGATTGCGCGGCCGTGGCCTTGTAGTTGGCGAGCGTCGCCGCGTCACGCGTGGCTCGCACATGCCCACCGGCCAGGAACGAAGCCACCAGCAGGATCACGGCCGCGAAGAACTTGATCTCTATCCAGTAGGGCTTGATGGCTTCAATCACAGCCAGTGCCCCAAGCAGATGGCGCCTGCAAACAGGATGGATCCCAGAACAGCCGCGGCTCCCGTCAGATCGGGCATGTAGCCGCCCTGATCTTCATGGCGCCAGGCGATGAAGAAACCGACAAGCAGTATGGCAACCGGAAGCATCCACCAGTGAAGGGTGATCGTCATTTCGGCGTGAACCCATGCGTGAGGCAAAACTGGACGACCCGATCAAAGCTCGTCTGGCCGGACAGGCGGCGATGCATCGACACTAGCTTCAGCGTGAGCCACGCCCACCACTTCAGGCGGTGCGTGTACATGCCGGTCATGAGCCATTCCGGCGGTCGAATACGATGCCAATGTGGCCACATCTCTTACGTGTGTAGAGCCATACTCGGTAGCCGGTCGTCGGCGGACGTATATCGAGACGGCAGAACAGCAGGCCAAACAGCCGCCACCACGGCCATGTTTGAGGCCCATGACTGCACCTGTTCGCAGTCCATCGCCAGCCTCGCGGACTGAGGTCGATGCGAATCTTCATTGCTTCGCCCACATGTCCAAGACGGCGCGGCCCTCGCAGACGGCACGGTCATCGGTTCGGCGACGGGTCAGTCCAGGCAGCACGCGGCCGCCGGCCTTGTCCCATCGGGTCAGTTCTGCGCACGCAGCCGGCCAGTCGTTCGCCAGCGCAGCTTTCTGCAAGGTCGAACCGCACACGACGGAGCGGCCGATGTTGTATGTGGCGTCGGTCAGCGCTCCCTCGATCTGAGGTAGCTTCGGCATCGGCAGACACTGATTGACGATGCCCTGCGCCGTGGCGATATCGGCTTGCTTGAATGCCTTGCACTCGTCGGCGGTGTAGATGCGATTCGGATCGACGCCACCGGTGTGGCCATCGCACACCGTCCAGACGTTGCCATACGGATCCCAGTACGGCTTGAACTGGTCCGGCGCCGGCTCGTATTTGGCGACAAGCGCGGCCGCGATCAGTGCGGCGGCACCGCCGATCAGGCGCGCGTTCGCAGCCATCGACAGAACTGCCAGGCCTTGTGGCCAATCAGAATGAGGGAGTACACCAGCGCTGCCGCCGCGGCATAGTCGTTGATCTTCCAGCCGCCCAAGATGCTCCCCCAGAAGGCCGTGGCCATGCCCAAATTGACGTTATCGAAGGTGTTCCGCATCAGCTGCCGCCCTTAATCGCCGACAGCTTGCCGGCCTGTTGCTTGAGGTTGAGGGACTCGACGTTCACCCACTTCACGGTGTCACGGCGAAGGACGAACAGCGCGCCGTCGCGGACGATGGCCGCGTGTGATTTCGTCAGCTCGAAGAACTCGACCGGATCGGCGAGCAACACGCTGCCGTCCAGTATCTCTGTCGGCTGCGGGTCGTAGGTGTCGTCGGCCGATTCCGTGGTCACAGCGTTTGCACCTGAACAGGGCCGCCACTGTGCGGGTCGAATTGGCAGGCGATCTCGATCGCACGCGCGGCGTCGGCAGACATCGCCATGGCGCCCAGGGCGAAGTCGTCGCCCGATCCAATGGCGTAGAACTCGGAATCGATCGGACCGCTGAAATGCAGCGAGTCCATGCCGACCCACAGTGTTCCGTCTGGCTTGACCATTAGCACCCGGCAGTCGGGATCGCTTCCGTGCCATGCCTCCGGGCGGCCGCCGGCACGAAGCCATGCGATGTACTTCTCGGGCATGCCGACGATAGCCGACGTGATCCCGACCAGAGAACCATCGTCAAGACGGTGAATCTTTGCCTTGGTGCCGGGCGACGCTCGCCAACTGCCGCCATAGGCGCGCGAGTCAGAGGCCATGACGCCGGAGCGATAGGCAATGGTGCTCATGCAGCGGCTTTCACCGACACCCAAGGTGCCTCGTTCAAGGCCTTCGGGTCATCGGCAAATACCGATTCCTGGAAGGTCAGACCGCGCACCGGGTGGGTCAGCCACAGCGCCTGCATCGGCGGCTCGTAGTCGAACCGACTCTTCATGGCGTACTCATTGAAGCCAACGAGGCAGCCATTGACGATGATCTGGCCGAGATAACGCAGCTGATGCCAGTGACCCATGACCAGGACGTCGTACGGCATGCCGAGCGCGCCGTACTGCTTGCGCGTCTTGGCGTCGCCGCGCATCCACGGCAGCAGCGGACCGGTGATGCCGGAACCGCCCTTGAAGCTATCGCCATGCGTGAGCATGTAGCGCGTGCCATACACGCGGTAGGAGGCGTCGAAGCCGTCCGGGATCTGGAACGTGATGCGGTCGCGGTATTTCGGATCGGCGTGAATCGTCCTCGCCAGGAACTGATACAGCAGGAAGTCGAAGTTCAGCGCCGGGCCGTTCTTCATGCGCGGCTTGCGGTCAAGTCGGCCATGGTTGCCGGCGACGCATGGCACGTGCAGCTTGCCGAACTCGTCGCACAGGGCCTTCAGGCCAGGTACGAGCTCATCGTGCAGCGTGATGACCGACTGCATGACCGTCTCGTCGGCCGTATCGCGCAGCTCGTCGTGGATCACACCATCCACCATGTCGCCGCCCAGGATCACGACCATGCCGCCGAACTGGCCGGGCGCGAGCGTATGGCGCAACAGTTTGATGGATCCATCCACGACGCGGCGCAGGCGGCGCTTGGCGATCGTGGTGTTGTACTGGTTGACGCCGTTCACCTGGTTGGAGAACACCGTCTCGCCGAAATGCAGGTCCGAGAGCATCAGCGTGGGAACGCCGTGCACGAGCTTGCCCTTGGGCGCACTTCCCGTCAGCCACGCCGGCGGGTTCGCCACCTGCACGTCGACGTTGTGGATGATCCGCTTGATCGCGGTCAGGTCAGCGGATTCGCTGGCCAATCGCCTGTTCTCGGCCTTGAGCGCCTGGATCTCGCGCTTCATCAGCTCATTTTCGGGCGCGCGGTCGGTCGTTTCCGCTCCCTGAAATACGGCGTCAAGGTTGAACGACTTCCCGCAGTCGCGGCACTTTCGCCGGGCCGACCCGTTCTTGAAGATGCTCCCGGACTTACAGTGGGGACAGCGCATGCGTCAGTTCCCCACCAGGCCGGAATAAATGCCGTCGCAGTTCGGCGGAAGGTCGATCGACAGCGAACCGTCCGGGTTGCGTCGGATTGGTACTACGCCTTCGCGATCATCTTCGACAAATCTATATGCGGCAAACTCGTTTTGAGGATGCACCGATCCGCGCGCGTTGCGCGGTAGCGGAGCGCCCTCTTCGCGCTCCAGTTCTTCCTGGAGCAATGCCAGCGCACGCCAGGCGACCTTGGCCGTGTGGCGTACTCCGTCGGAATCCTTTGTGCCAGCATCGACCAGGTGCCTCAGGATGCAGTCAGCATGGTCGGCCGACTTGCTCCGGTCATGGTGCAGCGGCTTCCCTGGATTGTGCTGATCGTTCCCAGCTTTGCTCACGCTGGCAACTTCGGCCAGCGCATTCGGAAAGTACCAAAGCAAGCCTTCGGCCATCGGAGAGGCCTTGCGAGCGGCCGCGTCGCCAGTCAGGGAATTGGCCATACCTCAGCCGCCCTGCGTGTCGTTATCGATCAAGCCGCCACGGTCAATGCCGCCCGCCTTGCTGATGCCGTCGCCCTTGCCGCTGTTGGCGCGAAGCTTGAGTTCGGCAATGGCAGCCTCGCGGCGCTCCTGTGATGCAGCCGGTTCAAACGGACAGTCGCATTTGCGCTCAGAGCCCATGGTCGTTGCCTGAATAGGTCCGGCGCCCGTTTCCGGGGCTACGTCAGCACGGAGGCTGCGGCCGGCTCAGTCGTAAGCCCGCGAGGCGGGGCCGCAAAACAAAAGCCCCGCACTTGGCGGGGCTTGAATGGTTTCCAGCTGGCGAACCGTACGGATACCGGGCTGGATTGGCCTCATGGAGAGGCGACAAACAAAAAAGCCCTGCTTTTGGCAGGGCTTGGTAGATACACTTCTACATCTTGGAACGCTACGGGCTTTTGTCCGGACTGTCAAGCCTTTTTGAACAAGCGCCTTTTCCGGTGGGTGACGGCTACCTCGTAGGGTTTCTGGGAGGCAATGTAGCTGGCTGCCAAAGGATAACCGTCTTCGCCCAAGGTCACCTTCTCCGGAAACTTGTCCAACGGATATTTCTTGAGCGACACCTTGCCGCTGCTGAATGGATGAGGCAAACACCGGAAATGCCGCGTCTCGCCGCTGAACCCTTCGCACGCGATGCCATAGACGTCACGCTCCAAGAGATCAATATCATCTTGCGTCGCAATTCTTCC
Source organism: Dyella kyungheensis (assembly GCF_049913195.1). Lineage (GTDB taxonomy): Bacteria > Pseudomonadota > Gammaproteobacteria > Xanthomonadales > Rhodanobacteraceae > Dyella > Dyella kyungheensis. The sequence continues at coordinate 2,944,112 of NZ_CP183983.1, forward strand.
CCACACATCAAACCATTCGCCGCGCAGCTTCCGATCATCGTAGAGTTCGTGAAGGCGCGCCTCTCGTTTCGCTCCCTCCTCTCTTGTCTCCACGTCGCACGCGTATACATGCCGGATGGCGAACGGACAGCAAGTGACGTACTCGTTCAATCTTTGCCTAACGCTAGAGGCGCGACCGAGTTTGGTAAGCGTTCGTCCAGGCGTGTCGACAAGCACGGCATAGACGAAATACTCCAATGCCGCTGTCACGCAGCAGCCCTATGCGACAGTGCCCGCTCCGCCCTTTCGATGGTCATCTCCATCTTGGTCCATAGCCAGCCGGCGCCGATGTTCACCAACAAGGCAAAGTCGCGCCTGTCATCCACTTCGTCGTCTGGCTCGACACCTCGCAGGGCCAGCCAGTACGCATTCTCCGCGACGTAGAGCATGCGATGGGCGTTCCGCTTACCGGTCGGCCCGGTGCCTGCGATCAGCTTGTTGGCAAGCCATCGCGTAATCTCCGGCACTCGATCATCAACCAGCAGTGCGAAACTGTAGGCGAGCCAGGGGCCCACGTCAGTTGAGCCATTACCTCCCATCTTCAGTGCCAGGATCAGTCGCGCCTCTTCGGTCAGGCCACGCGCCGAGAATGGCGTTCCGCCGCCCGACTGTTGAGTACGAAAAGTCGTCGATCCCTGCAACCGACCGAGCCGTTCCATAATGCCGGCGCGATCCTTGCCGAAAAGTTCATTCGCCATTGGATTTCCCCTTCAGTTGTTCGTGATCGAGCTGGAACTGTTTGCCCTGCGTGTGCATGCACCGCGGGAAGATGCGGCCAGGTATCTGGCAGATGGAGCGGCCCCAGCCTTGAACACTGCGGTCGCGATGAATGCAGAGGCCACAGCCTCCGACGGCATAAATTTGTGCGCGAATTCGCTTCGCCTGCGCACGCTCGGCCTGCCGCTCGGGACCGGTCAGATGATCAGCGCTCAATGCGTTCCCCTTGCATGGCGCAAGCTTGGAGCATCCGAATGTCCGCGCTCAACTGGAAGCTGAATGGGCTAGTGCTCATGCCGCTTCTCGCATTTCATCTGTAACGGCGCGCTCGATGCGCCGTCCTATCCAGCGGATGACGTGCGTGGCCATGCTGTTGCCGAGGGCCTTGTAGCGAGGGCCGTCAGCGGCCGCGCGGCTGCATTCTTCGCGCGTCATGCGGCCGCCGCGCATCAGGTACTTGATCCAGTCCGCGTCGAGCTTTTCCGGTCGTACGGCGCGCCCGATGGGGATTAGCGTGTAGTCATCCGGAAACCCCTGCAGGCGCTCGCACTCACGCGGTGTTAGGCGACGAACACCCAACCCGGCCATCACTGCCTGAGTGGTTCCATCGGTATCCAATGGGTCACTGCGCTCTTCCCAGCTGTCAGGGTCTTGGCGTGCGTTGAAGGCGACGGCAAGCTGCCCGCCGGCGTTGGCGTGGCTACTGGCGTGACCCATGGCGCGCAGCGTCGGAGCGATCTCACCGGCATCCGCACCATAGTCTTTGCAGGTGAATGCAACGGCTTGGGCCTGCGGGCTGCTCGACCCGAGGGAGCCGAACACATCTGTACTGCTGATCGGGTCTTGACGGCTATCGAAAGCCACCGGAATCATGGTCTCGCTCTCGCTGTCGATGCGACCCATGCCGCCGGCATTGAGGCAAAGCGAAACGTCCGGTATTCCCGTCAAAACCGCCGCACCCATAGTGTTGCTACCCGGACGCGGATGCCCCCTCAGGGTATCGGCAATCAGATTGTCGCTTCCGTCTCCGCGTGGGCTGCTGTAACCGTGGTGGCCAGCGCTTGCTGCAAGGCTGGCGGCAGTGATTTGCCCCTGCGTTCGGCGCGGCGAAGTATCCCGGCGCAGGCCGTCCCACTCAAAAAGTACCGTGGCGGGATCGAACCCTGCTCGAGCACTTGCGACAACGAACACACGGCGGCGTCGTTGGGCCAGTCCGAAATATTGGGCGTCCAGGGTCCGCCATGCGACTGCTCGCCGGGGTCCATACACAGCACCAGCGTTTGACCACGAGGGGGTGTGTTCCTGCCGTTCTTTGTTCCACTTCCAGAATCGGCTGGATTTTCCAGCTGCTGGTCGTTCTGTTGGTGGTTCCAGTGGGCCATCTGAGCCGGCAAGGCCTGCCAGAAAGCACCCGAAGGCGTTGTCTTTCGTGCTGAGGACGCCGGGGACGTTTTCCCACCAGATGACGCTGTCAGGTTGCCCCGCTCGTCGGCGAACATCGTCAATTGCATTGGCCAGCTCCACGTAGCGCAGGGTAAGGTTGCCGCGTTCATCGGCGAGAGAGTTGCGCGATCCCGCCACGCTGAAGGCCTGGCACGGCGTGCCACCCACCAGCACGTCAGGGGCCGCGACCTTTCGCATCAGCACGGCTAAAGCTATCTTGGTCATGTCCCCAAGGTTCGACACGCATGGGTAGTGATGCGCCAGCACGGCCGAGGGGAACGCCTCGATCTCGGCGAACCATGCAGCCCTCCAGCCCTCCGGTTCCATAGCCACGGTGACGGCCTCGATGCCGCTGCAGACGGATCCATAGGTGATGGGGTTCACGCCGCCCTCCTCCAATTCTGTACCAGCGCCGTCGCTTCATCCACGCTGGTAACGATGGAGACCTTCTCGCCGCGCCAGTCGCGCGCGAACGCAGTCTGGTTGTCGTTGAAGCCGGCGCGGCCGTAGCGGGTGTTGGGGTTCTTCACCTCTACGAGCTGCGTCATACGGCCACGCGCACCGATTAAGCCGATGGCGAGATCAGGAAAGCCTGGAATCCCCGTTGCATGCATCTCAATCACCGAGCAGCCGAGATCGCGGAAGCGCTGGGCGATCACATCGTGATTGGCGTCTTTGCTGTTGTGGCGGTTCATGCAGCCTCCCGAGAAATCGCGACGCGAGTGCGCATCACGCCCTCGGCGTGCGCTAGTCGAATCTCTTCATACGTCCAGTCTTTAAGCTTCGCGCGTCCGTCGCACAGGTTGTGGCAAGACGCGCACGCCCACGCGCCGAAGGCATCGTCTTCCGGCTTGACGCCAATCCCGCAATAGCCAGCCAGGCGGTAATGGGCGAGAACCGTCGTTTCCCCTCCACCGTCGCAGCCAGGCAGCCGGACCATGCAAGGCTGCCCCTTGGCAAACTTGCGCAGTGGCGTCATCTTCGGCCGCGTGGCGCGGATAGGTTTGCGCTCTGTGTACGGCTGAACCAATACCGGCGCGGGCGCGGCGACAGGCTTGCTGCGTGCCTTCTGGCGCAAAGGCGTGTGCCGGCGGAGTTCAGTGCGCTTCATGCTTCGCACTCCTCGCGGCGAGTTAACGACTCAGGCTCAGCAGGCGGATCTACCTTCGCCAGTTTCCAGTCGTAGGCCATGAACCCTGTGTCGCGGTCTAAGAGCAGACCATAGTCGCCGTCGGCTCTCGCGATCCCGCGCTTGTGCCCAGGCAGGGATGGAAACTCGTGGCCGTCCTTGAATGGACCGACCGCGAAAACCGTCATGACTTGCCCGAGATATTGAATCGAGTGCGATGTTCTGGCGACGACAAGGCGAGCAAGGTCACCCTCGCGGAATCGCAGGCCGTTCATGCCGCCTCCTTGGTTGGATACCAGAGACTCTCCGTGCGGCCGTTCTCATCGAAAACGCCATCCTTCGCATAGGCGTAGCCACGTTGACGCAAGCTGTTGAGATAGGCGCTGGCAACTTTAGGCTCAACGCCAATCGTCACAGCTATCTCATCCGACAGAGACGGCCCCTCTGCGAGGATTTCCATGATTCGTGAGAAGACACTTCCAGCCCTAAGCCCGCGATTGCCGTGTCGCGAAGAACGCGAAGCCCCTTCTTCCGCCCGGTTAGGCTGCAGCGTCATGGCTAACGCCCTCCTGATGGGTAATCGTCGCCAGCGCGTTGCTCGTGGCCAGACGCATATCCGTGATGCGCAGCGCTCCGACGTCAGCCCCACGTTCAAGCACCTTCAAGGCGCGATCCTGATCGCCGACGAGTACCGGCTTCACCTCGTAGGCGACCCGACCATTCAATCGATTCTGGGATTCGCTCTCGCCCATCAGTCGAGGCGGGAATGCCGGCAGCTCGCGTCGCAGCCTATAGGAGGCATACCGGCGTTCGAACTCGCGCGCCTTGAACGGCATGTCCGATGCCTCGCATCGGCACAACGGCGTCCATCCACCCATTTCAATCAAGACAACGTGGATCAACGGATCATCGAAGACGACCGATCGGTATGCACCCACCGAGCGCACCGCACGCTCGACCTTGGCCCAGGCGCGCATGCCCTGCGTCTGCGTGGAGCCCTCAAGGAGCTTCGTAATGTCGGCTAGCTTGGGCGGAAACTGTCCGTTGTCCGGATTGCGCGCATGCAGATCGAATGCGCGTTGCACGTCTTCGTAGTCGTGCGCCGATAGTCCAGTCCAGAACACGTCAAGCAAGAACGTCGACGTGTCGCGGCCATAGTAGGCCATGACGTTCGTGAGCAGGCCGCTGAAGGCCTCCCGATCAGTCTGCTGCATGGTCGTCCTCCGAGCGATCACTCCCCTGCGCTGCCCAGGCTTGGCCTACGCGGCGGTTGCGTTCTTCGAGCTGTTCCTGCTTGTTGACAGGCGGCGCTGCGCCGTCCTGGACAACGGCGTCGCCTGCAAGGTGCCTTGCAATCGCCGTCGTGATGGCCCAGCGGCCCGGCGCCTTCTTGCGCTTGCGCCTACCCTCCATCGCGACAGCGATCAGATCCGCCCCGTCAATGCCGAGGCGCGCGGCTTCGCGCAGCTCGTCAAGCATCGCGGTCACGTCGAGGAATCCTGCTCGGCGCAGACAGAGGGCCAGCGGCACATGGGCCTCTGCGCCTGTAGCGACGTGTGTGTATTCCTCAGTTTGGCTATCTCCAGTTCTTAGGTCTGGAGACTGGTGATTGGTGTTTGGTGCTTGGTGTTTGGTGAGCTTTTCATTGGGTTCGTGCTGGGTTTCATTTTCATAACCCACATAAAACCCGCTGGGTTTTTGTTGGGTTTGTTTTGATAACCCATCGGGTTCGCTCTTGCGTGGACGGCCGCCCTTTCTCCCGTTCTCGCGAGCAGCATCGATCCGACCAGCAGCCTTCGCGATCTCAAGCTCGATCCTTCCCTTGATCCACACGCCGTCAACGAGGCGGAAGAATTCCTCCAGGACGGAATCCACGGCCGCGCACTCTTCGGCAGTACGGGCACCCGCAACGCGGTGTGCCTTATCGGCCGGAATTCCTTGCTCGGTTGCGTAGTACCTATCCATGAGAAGCGTGTACGCCCCATGCTCAAGCATCGTCAGATGCCTTGCATCCTTTGCGTAATCGCCAAGATGGCGCTCGTAGTAGTTCACGCGTCACCCTCTTGTGCCGTCGGCACGAACTCTTCCAGCGCATCCAACGCACGCACCCACGCCTGAAACTCGTCAGGGTCGAACCCGTGGTAGTTGAAGGCGACCGGATCAGTCATGCCGCTTGCCTCAGCTCAGCCAGGCGGGCACGCATGTCGTCGGCGATACGGCTGACCGTCGGCGCGCCGCGGCCGGAGATGCAGTACATGCCGACCAGGGAATGACGGTGGCGCTCGAGCGAGGTGTCGAACTCGGGATCGCCGCCAATCGCCACAGCGGCGTCGCGGTGCGGGCCGATGAATACAGCGACCGTTTCCCGGCGCTGAAGGACGGCCATTACCTGACGGGCGGCCTGCGAGCTGGTCAGCGCCGAAATGCGGCCCAGGCTCACCATGTTCTTCGTCGCCAGTGCGTAGATCGCCTCCGCGCCGCGCTTCGCATACGAGCGTGTCACCTGCCCGTCTGCCATCAGACGACGCAGCTGCCGAACGATCACGCCATCGGCGACGGCCAGCTCGCGAGCGAGCGCGTCTGCCGACTTAGGCGCGGCGGCCAGTGAAGCAACGATGCGTGGATTCAATGTCACGGGAGTTATCCCTCGACCACGGGTTGATGGATGGCATCCAATTTCCGAATGCAGATGGCGGCGTCATGCAGCTTCAGATCGGTGCGTGAGGCGAACTCCCTCGTCGCAGCCTCGAAGGCCACCTGCTCTGTGCTTTTCCCCAGGAGTGTTGCTAGTGCGATCAAGCGCCCAAGCGCCTCTTCGCCACCCACGTCTTCCGCCGAAATGCCCCTGTGAAAGCCAATGTCTTTCCGGTGTTCAGACTTCATGCGAGGCGGCGCTAGTCTGTACGCCGTACTCACGAAGCAACTTTTGGACACCTGCGTTGATGAGCTCACGTTTCAACTCACCCCAAGACTTTCCATCCAGCTCGGCGGCTTGCTTGCCCTTTTCGAGCTCGTATTCGTTGAGCTGCACCGAGTCGGTCAGCCTCACGAGACGGCGGTTTTTGTATGCCATGGTTCGTTCCTTTGAACTGCTTCGTGGTCAGTGGTCAGGCAGCTTTGGCCACCGCGTTGCCGCCGCGGTTGGGCTTGATCTGTTTCGGGGGTTTCTTTCCGACGAGCTGCACCAGCCGAGAGCCGGTGTCGTAATCCACAGAGGCGACCTTCCCGTGCTTGAGACGGTTGATGGTCGATTGGCTGGTGCCAACGGCTTCGGCGACTTGCACCTCAACCCAGCCAGCTTCGAGAAGTGCTCGTACGGCGTCGTGTGGAGTCATGATGCATAAACTAATGCACATATGCATAGACAGTCAAGTCATAAATGCATATACTTCAGCCGCACCTGTGCACGACCATGGAGGAATGAACTACCTCAAGTCGAATCTGAACTTTCTGATCAAGCGGGACCGCACCTCGGGCAATGCCCTGGCTGTGGGAACAGGCATCGACCAGAGCACGATCAATCGCATCATGAATGGCAAGGTGGAGAGCCCCCGGGACCCTACCGTGCAGCCCATAGCGGACCACTTCGGCATCTCAGTGCATGAGCTGAAGTACGTGGATCTTAGGTCGATGGGCGAGGCACAGATGGGTGGCGAGGCGGCTGAGCGGCAGACGTCGCAGGGGGCTGTAAGCAGGATCTACCCAGCGTCGGATCTGCCAGCCCAAGGGGCCGCAAAGCTAAATCCCTTCGCCACCGCTCCGTTCATGAATGTCTCGCGCTCCTGGCTCGAAGCATTGACGGAAACACAGGTTGCGGCCGTTAGGTATGCCTTCGCCAACGACGACTCCATGAAGGGAGAGATCGAAAAGGGCGATGTAGTGTTCATTGATACAAGTGTGAACCAGGTCACAAGTGAGGCCATTTACGCGTTCACATACTTCCAGGTGCCGCATATCAAACGCGGCGCCGTGGTCGGTAAAGGGTTGCGGTTCACCGGTACAAGGCAGTACGTGAATTCCATTCCCGTGGAAACGGCTGAGGAGTTCGAGGGCCTTGTGATTATTGGGAAAGTCTTTGCGTCTATGAGCTTGAGGCGTTTCTAAGCCTCGACACTCGCGCCGCAGGGGAGCAGGGCGGGAAGTCACATGAGGGGATTTGGCTTTAGCGCCAAGGGCATGCTTTGTGCCGTGGGATATGGATTGTCGTTCGCAGCACTTCGCGAACTGGCCCCGCTCACGCTCAATCTTGCCGTCGGCATGCGCTTCGCTGTTTTGATGCTGGTGCCGCTTCGATGGTGGCCCTGGATTGTGCTGGGTGAATGGGGTGCGACGTCCTACTGGACGATCTCGGGACTCATGCAGCACCACTTCTCGGCCTGGTGGCTCCTCACCGGCACGTTCTTGCCGTTCTTCGGGGGGCTGCTACCTGCCGCCTGGGCGCGCCAGAAGTGGCCGCAGCTGGATCTTTCGCTACCCATGGACATGTCGCGCATGCTCGGCGTGGCAGTGATGGGGGGCGCCCTGTCGGGCGCGATCAGTACGCTGGTCGTCTACTCGATGGGCGTAACCGAAGCGCAGATCGGCATGCCCTACCCCGACCTTTTCATGAAATACGCCGTCGGCGCGCTCATGGCCAACTTGGTTGTCGCACCCCTGTGCTTTGCCCTGCGAGATCGCTGGACGACGCTTAGATCGAATACTGGCCTGGATGAGGCGGCACCGTACATCGGAGCGATCGGCTATGTCGTGGCGATTGCGCTGTTCCTCAGATACGCCTCCGCCGACATGCTCACGCTCGGCCGGTGCTTGATGTTTGCGCCCATGATTATCCTGACGCTCAAGCGCGGCTGGTATGGCGCTGCATCGACGGTCGCGATCTGCAGCATCGCCCTGCAGCTCACCCAGCGGAAGGAGTTGGAGCCGTCGCTCGTCAGCGTTCAATGCGTTTCCAGCGCCGTAATCGCCGCCATTCTGCTGTTTGGGGCCAATACGACTCAGGCCAATCGGTCGGTGGACGAATCGGACAGCAAGGCCAAGGCTCTGCGCAAAATGGTGAAAGGCCAAACCAATCGGATGGAGGAACAGTTCCGTCGAAGCGCCGCCATGATCGACGAGATGTATGAGGCGATGGGCCGCGCCGAAGAGGAGTTGAAGGAGTCCGGCCATCGCATCGACGTCGTGCGCAACTACTGGTCGTCGATGAAGGCCTACCGGAACAACCTCAAGAACCTCCGGCAGACGTTCTATCCCTACCTGCTGGACAAGGCAGGCCTGCGGGCGGCGATCCTGTCGGGGCCTCTGAGCCAGGTCTTGAACGGATGCGAGGTGGAATACGACGCCGTGCTGACGGGCCCTGCCGTCGAGCTGTCGAACGCCCTGCAGACGTCTGTCTATCGGCTGGCCTACGAGAGCGTCTGCGTGCTGCTCCGCGCCGGGGTGCCGGAGCGTATTGCCATTCGGCTCAGGGTGGGCATGAACGTTCGCGGCGTGAAGTACGCGGCGATGTCTGTCAGCGGCTCAGTGTCGCCCGCCGGAGGTTGGCGCCCTGCCCTATCCGTCATGAGCACAGGGCTCACCATGGATGGCATCGATTTGGTCGCTGCCAGCTTCCAGGGACGCGTCAAGTCCAGCGACCACAAGATCACCATGCTTTTGCTCGACGACGCAGCTCATGCCGGAGTTGATGTGGATGGATTCGAGCCGGTCGCCGCCGCGATGCCGATGCACCGCGGCGGCGCCAACGTCATTGGTTTAGCTTTCCGCAGTCCGGAACGCTAGTGCAGTCCGCAGCACGCATTTGCGTCGCAGCCGGAGTGGCAATCAGACCTTGGGACGGCGATGCCGTCACGGTAGTTGTGCCGTCCTGATAGACCGTCACGCCATCCGTGGGAGCCGCGCCGGAACTTACCTGCACCTGCCCCTGGCCCAGCGGCAGCGGAACGGCCGTACTGCCGTCGGCACTCGTCGCAACGCCGCCTCGCACGTTGCCGGTCGAGTCGTTGACCTGGATGTATTTCACGCCACCCAGCGAGAACACGTAGACGTGAAACTCGGGGCGCTGACTGACGTCCTGCGCATTGGGCCAGTGGGCGCCCAAGCCGGCCGCCGGCGCCGTCTGCGCTACCGCCTGCCCCAGACCCATGGTGCACATGATGGCGAGCGCCATCACCAAACCCAGCATCGTCCTGAGACTCGATCGTTTCATTGAAATCCCCTTCAGTGGTTTTTGATCGCACACGCGCGCGAGCGCCTAACTCAAGCACAAGCCTAGCTCAATCTGTGAACGCCAACTGAACGCAAAGGGCGATTCGCGCAAAAGTATGCATTTCGGCATTACCCGCTATTGCATAGCGTCCCGATGGTATGCAACTATGCATACACAGAGCGAGGGACATATGCATGAGCACCGTCTATCCAGCCGCACTATTCAACGCCCGCCGTCAGCACCGCATCCAAGTCGCCGACGCCGCAGCCACCCCGGCAACTGAAGCCTATCCCGAAGCGCGCTTCGCGGTTCGTCGCCAGGTTCGCATGTTCAAGAGCACTGGCATCTCGGCAACGCGCCATGCCGAGCGCCTTGGACTGCGCGACGTCGAGGCTGGCTGCTCGGTCGGCCATGCCATCGAAACCGCGTACCGCTTCCTTCGCGACTGCCGCCGCATGGCGGATCACGGGGATGCGGCATGAGCACCGAGACGCAGAAGGTGGATGTGCTCGATGAAGCCGATACCGAGGACTTCATGCGCATGCGTGTAAGTCGGGCCATCGCAAAGTCACGGGAATGGCACCGCCGACTTATCGAAACACTGCGTGGAAACGAGTTGGCAGATTTCCACCCCGATGCTGCTCGTTGGCAGCGCAATGCCTACATGGCTCGCGCTCGTCGTATCAGGAACGAGTTTGCTGCTCTCGCCCGCATCGGCGGTGCCGCATGAGCGCCAATCCTGTCTTCGAGGGAACGCTTCGCGCCTTCGGTGGCGCCGCATACGAGAACGTGCAGGCGCTGCATCAGTTCACCTCCATCCGCGTACCGCTGGTCGAAGTTGAGTTGCGCTCACACAACCCAGGTGATGCCGAGACGTGGCGTAGCGGGAAGCTCTCGCCGCAGCTGACGCAGCGTGCCTACGAGATCCTCGTGGATCGCCATTCCAAGGAATTCGACGTCATCGCGCGCCAGTTGGCGCAGGGAGACATCAAGTGAACGGACAGACCCAGCAGATCGACGTGATCGCCGCCATGCGCGCCGCAATGCCGCTGGTCGCGGAACTGATCGAGGCTGATACCGCCTACGACCGGACGCGCCGCGATGCCGACGCAACGACGTATGACCTCGACGCTGCAACCGAGCGTCGACGTGTTGCGCTGCTTCGTGTGCGGGGTGTGGCATGAGTGGCATTCGCATTCTCGATGTTATCGCCAAGCCCTACGCGGACTGGAGCAAGACGATCTGCTATTCCCTGATCGTTGACCGCATGCCGAAGCTTGTCTACGAACGCACCGGCAACAGCCTTGTCTCGCACGACGATGGCGTCTATGACTTCCTAGCTATCGAGAGCGGAACGAAGGATGCCTTTGGTGGCCGCGAGTTCGACATAGCGTTGACCGATGGCACCGTCTACCGCGCGACGGGCGACGTATGGTCCGTGGCACCACCGAAGCACATTGAGCCGACGGTCTCCGTAGGCATCGGCACGCTGCACAAGCTCCAGCAGTGCTATGTGTTCAGCGGCGCAAGCGTGGCGGTCACGAAGTTGCAGTCGTGGCTCGACGCCAACACGCCAAGCAACGACTACTACAAGTACGACGCACGCTCGACCGTCGAATGGCTGCAGCAGCATCGCGATGGCGGAGCGCGCAAGGTTTGCGCAAATCGCGCCCGCAAGCTGCGTCGCCGCGGTGTCGAGGTGTGGCGCAGCAATGCCGGTGATCGCATGTGGAGTCCATGGTTCGAGCGCAGGCGCGCCGAACTCACTGCTCGCCGTGCAACCGACCCAGGAACCGTCCGCATCGGGGACATCGCATGAACGCCGGCCTCTGTCTCTACGACCTTCCGCCCGCTGATCGCGACGCCGAACTCGACCGCATCGGCAACGAGATCCGCAAGCACGTCCATCTCATTCGCATTAATAGCTTTCTCAACAGTCTGCCGGCCGAAACCGCCCAGGGCGACGAGCACGACGAACCGAGGAATACACCATGAGCAAGCCCGGCAACGGTCACGTCCGCGTGATCAGCATCATGAAATCGGCGGCAGGTTTCTACCGCGCATCCCACATGCCGACATCGGCGCGCGAAATGGATACGGCGGTCGATGCACTGCAAAACCTTCGCGCCTCGCTGCTCGTGTTGTGCGCTCACAACGATCTGAAGGCCACGCCCGAAGGCGCCGCGGTATGCGCTGACGCCGAGCACTGCGGCCTTCTTTAACCCTTTCGCCGACTGCAGCGGGGTTGCAACCCCCTAGTGTGATTTCGCTGTGGTCGGCACCTATTACCCCGGAGACATTGCATGACCGCCAAAAAGACGGCAGCACAGAAGTCAGCACCGAAGATCGAAACGTCGCTCGTTCTGCGCGTCTGTCGCGCCGACTTCAGCAGCCATGGCGGTTTCGTTTGGCCTTCTGAGGTTGGCGCAGAGGTCAATGCACCGGACTGGCTGCAAAACCAAAACTGCGGTAACGGACTGCACGGCTGGCTGTTCGGCCAGGGCGATGCTGGATGCGTTGATCATTGGGCTCAGCCGGAATCCAAGTGGCTGGTCCTGGAAGTTGAATCGTCCACGATCATCACGCTCGGCGGCAAGGTTAAGTTCCCCCGCGCCGTGATCCGCTTCGTCGGCGGTCGTGAAGAGGCAGCGGCGTTCCTGCTTGCCAACGAGCCGCGCGCCAAGGCTGAGAACTGCATCGGCCATGTCGTGCAGGTCGGCGAGGGCCAGGTTGCAGCAACTGGCTCCCTCGGCACGGCGACGGCTGGCTCCCTCGGCACGGCGACGGCTGGCGACAGCGGCACGGCGACGGCTGGCTACAGAGGCACGGCGACGGCTGGCTCCCTCGGCACGGCGACGGCTGGCTACAGAGGCACGGCGACGGCTGGCTCCCTCGGCACGGCGACGGCTGGCTACAGCGGCACGGCGACGGCTGGCGACAGCGGCACGGCGACGGCTGGCTACAGAGGCACGGCGACGGCTGGCGACAGCGGCACGGCGACGGCTGGCTACAGAGGCACGGCGACGGCTGGCGACAGCGGCACGGCGACGGCTGGCTCCCTCGGCACGGCGACGGCTGGCTCCCTCGGCACGGCGACGGCTGGCGACAGCGGCACGGCGACGGCTGGCTACAGAGGCACGGCGACGGCTGGCTCCCTCGGCACGGCGACGGCTGGCTACAGCGGCACGGCGACGGCTGGCGACAGCGGCACGGCGACGGCTGGCTCCCTCGGCACGGCGACGGCTGGCTCCCTCGGCACGGCGACGGCTGGCGACAGCGGCGAGCTTCGCCTCCGCTGGTACGACAGCGCCAATGATCGCTACCGCACCGAGATTGCCTACGTCGGCGAGAACGGCATCAAGCCGAACGTGAAGTATCGACTCAACGATCAGCACAAGTTCGTCGAGGTGAAGGAATGAAGCGCTTTTACGAAATTTTGGCAGGCATTCGCATCGCGATCCTGATCAACGTCAGCTTCTTTGCGGTGACGTATCTCGATCACGTTTTCTGGCACTGAGTTCTGGGCCCCGAGGTCGGCGGGGAATCCGACCACAAACCAACCAGAGCGTCGTCGTTGGCACTTTGGGTTATCGCGGTATGAAGCGACTGAAATGCAGTTCGGACGCCGGTTCGATTCCGGCCAGCTCCACCAAATGCACCCCGGCGCCATTCCTCAGCGTCGGTGCCCAGGAATCCTGGGGATGACACCTCACGGGGTGCATTTGATGGGGCTGAATTGGTTTCGACGGGCTGAGTATTGGAAGTGGACCGCGCGAGAGGCGACCGACGTAATCGGCGCAAAAACCATAGACGCGAACGATGCGATCTACGTTCAGGCCATTGCTGCCTAAACCGAAGCTCTGAAGCACTTCGTCACCGAACGCTTCCTCGCCGCCCTGTCGAGTAGCACAGGGCACATGAAGCGAGCTGGGTGCGAGGGCAGTCGCATTCCGGCGTGGAGACGATGACGTCCCGGCTCGCTTCATGTACGGCAGCGCGGCATTTGATCGCCGGGCGGGACTGAGAAACGACGTCAGCCGGTTCAACGGCCGCTGCCATTTCTACAAAACGCCGGCATTGCCGGCAGGGGATTCGAAGTGAACGCAATGACGAAGGGATCGCACAATCAGGCCGTTGCCGTCCGCGAGGAATTCGGCGGCACCAGCACCACCCTCGCCGTGCAGGAAACGGCGTCGACCGCTGTCGCCGCACAGGCGAAGGCAATGGTCGAGGCTCGCTATGTCATGGCAATGCGCCGCCCGCGTCAGTGGGACCAGGTGCGTCAGGACCTGCTGAAAGAGTGCAAGCGCCCCAGCTTCGCCCACAACAAGTCGGCCTACTACCGTAAGCCCATCGGCAAGGGCGTCGAGGGTCTTGGCATCCGCTTCGTCGAGGTCGCGCTTCGCTGCATGACCAACGTGCTGGTGGAGACCAGCATGATCTTCGAAGACGAGAGCAAGGAAGTTCACCGCGTCTCTGTGACCGACCTGGAGTCGAACGTCACCTACCCCCTCGACGTGCGCGTGACGAAGACTGTGGAGCGCTCTCAGCCGAGCGACGACGGCAGCTACATAAGCGTCCGCAAGAACAGCTACAACAAAAACGTCTATACCGTGCCCGGCACAGAGGACGACATCCTCAACAAGCGCGCGGCGCAAGTCTCCAAGGCGATTCGAACCCTCGGCCTCCGCATCATTCCCGGCGACCTGCAGGACGAGGCCGAGGCGATCATCAAGTCCATTCGTCTGGACGAGGCGGCACGTGACCCGGGCGCCGAGCGCAAGCGGATCGCGGACGCCTTTGGCGAGATCGGCGTCAAGGCGTCTGACCTAGCCGATTACCTCGGCCACTCCCTCGACACCTGCTCGCCGACCGAGTTGGTCAACCTGCGCGGCATCTACGGCGCCATCCGCGACGGCGAGTCCTCCTGGAAGAGCGTCATGGAGAACAAGGCCGAGCAGGCTAGCGCCACGACGCCCGCCGCGAGCACGTCGAAGGAACTGCCGACCTGCAGCGACGAGAACTTCGAGAAGAAGAAGGCCGCATGGCGTATGGCAGTTGAGAGTGGCGGCAAGTCGGTCAATGACCTGATCGCCATGATCCAGACGAAGGAACTGCTTACCAACGATCAGAAGATCGAGATCGCATCGTGGGCAAATAATGGGAGCGCCGAGTAATGCGTATACACGACCTTACCCAGGGCAGCGATGAGTGGGCAGCATTCCGCCTGACGCATCATGGCGCAAGCGAAGCCGCGGCGATGCTCGGCCTGTCGAAACTAACCACGCGATCCGAGCTGCTGCGCGTCAAGCACACCTTCAACCCGAAGGAGTTCAGCGACTGGGTGCAGGAAAATATCCTCGACTACGGCCACCATGTCGAGGCTCTCGCTCGTCCCCTCGTCGAAGAGATCATCGGAGACGACCTCTATCCTGTCACCTGCTCTGATGAGGACGTCGGCGGCCATCTGTCGGCATCGTGCGACGGCCTGACCATGGCGTTCGACACCGCCTTCGAGCACAAGCAGTGGAACGAGGAACTCGCGGCGTCCGTCTCTGCCGGCGTGGTGCCGGACTCTCACATGCCACAGTGCCAGCAGATCATGATGATCACTGGCGCTAAGCGTGTGATCTTCACGGTCTCGGATGGCACGCCGGAGAACTTCGTCTCAACCGAAGTCGAACCCGACGCCACCTGGTTCGAGCGCATTGTCGACGGCTGGGCACAATTCGACCGCGATCTCGCCGAATACGTCTTGCCGGAGGACAGGCCTATCCTGGTCGCCGAGGCCGTGCAAGCGCTCCCCGCCGTGGCCGTGCAGATCAGCGGCCAGATTACCGTCCGGGAGAACTTCAACGCCTTCGAAACGGCGCTCCGTGACTTCCTCGACAACAAGCTGATCCGCGAGCCGCAGACGGATCAGGACTTCGTTGACCTCGATCAGCAGATCAAGGCCATGAAGAAGGCCGAGGACACGCTCAACGCAGCCGAGGCGATGATGCTTGCGCAGATCGAGAGCGTCGACCAGGCGAAGCGCCAGAAGGACATGCTGACCAAGCTGTTGCGTGATAACCGCCTCATGGCTGAAAAGCTCCTTGAGCGCGAGAAGGCCAGCCGTCGCCAGGAACGTATCGACGGCGCGCGAACCGCTTTCGCTGACCACCTCTTTGAAGCCCAGCGCGGTCTCGACGGTCTGCGCCTCGATATCGTGACGCCCGACTTCGCCGGAGCTATCAAGGGCCTGAAGACGCTCAGCAGCATCGACGACAAGATCGCCACCGCCTTGGCGAACGGGAAGATCGTAGTCGATCGCCAGGCTCGGGACATGCGCGCAAAGCTGGACTGGATCAACGAGAACGCCTCGGAACACCGAGCGCTGCTGGCCGACCTGCAGCAGCTTGTTGCAAAGCCATTCGATGACTTCCGTCTCGCTGTGGTCTCTCGCATTGATGCGCACAAGAAGGCCGAGGAGCAGCGCCTGGAGGCCGAGCGCGAGAAGATCCGCCAGCAGGAGCGCGAGAAGTTAGCCGCCGAAGCCGAGCGGACGAAGTCCGCGCCCGAACCCGAGTCGGTCAAGCAGGATCCGACCCAGCAACGCATGGCAACGTCGGTGAGCTATGGCCGCGCCGCTCCGGCGTCGGCGCCCGCACCGGTCGACAACGGAGCGCGCCTGAAGCTCGGCGACATCAATGCCCTCCTGTCGCCGCTATCGGTAACGGTGGAAGGCCTGACCACACTTGGCTTTAGTCCCGTCGGCACGGATCGCGCTGCAAAGCTCTATGCCGCCACCGACTTCCCGGCCATGTGCGCGGCGATGCACGACGTCCTTGCCAATGCACTGATCATGCAACAGGTGGCGGCCTAATGCAGGCCTACACCCTAAACAAAGGCCACCACGGCCGCGCTACGGTGAAGGCGAACCTGCACGCCTTCATCGACCGACTGCCCGACACGAAGTCGTGGAAGGTGGAGATCAAAGAGGCCCGGCCGGAGCGTACGGATAGCCAGCTCGGCGCACTGTTCGGCGTGGCCTACGACGCGATCATGGATGCCACTGGCCTCCAGGGTGACGCCGAGAAGAAGCAGCTGCACCGCGACTTCTGCGCCCTGTTCTTTGGCGAAGTCGACGCAGGCCTTGGGCGCACTAAGCCGAAGCGCACCACGACCACGAATGAGCGCGGAGAGCGCGACGTCATCGATACCAAGACGATGGCGGAGTTCTATGACTTCATCCAGCGGACGGCTGCGGGGTACGGCATAGACGTCCCTTCGCCAGACCCCTTGTGGCGCGATCAGCGGAGAGCGGCATGAGCGAGAAGACGCCCTGGAACCCCAGCCGAAAGGCGACCGCTCGCGTGCGAGATCCGCACCCGGTGCCGACGGAGTGTCGATACTGCAGCGGCCAGGTGTCCATCGTGAACCATGTGGACATCTATGGCGGCCGCACCTTTGGCGAGTGGCCATGGATGTATGTGTGCGACGTATGTGGCGCCCGCGTAGGGATGCACCCGTTCACGAACATCCCGACTGGAACGCTCGCCGATGCGGCGTTGCGTGAGGCGCGCAAGGTGTGCAAGCCAGCGTTCGAACGTCTGTGGCAGGAAGGCGGCTGGCAGCGCGATGTCGCCTATGCGTGGCTCGCCGACAAGCTCGGCATGACAGCCGCCGAATGCCACTGGGGTCTGTTCGAAATCGACACTTGTCTCCGCGCGCGCGACCTGTGTGCCGGAATGATGGGAGCGATCGAAGCATGAAACGGACACCCGACATGTTCGATGCCCAGGTGTTCGACAACACTGCAACCGGCCAGCGTGAAGTCTGGATCAACGGTAGGTGCACCAGGTACTTCCGGAAGAACGCGATCTGCCCGCATGCCGTATGGGAAGTGATGCGGCCGCCGTGGGGCATTTCCCAGATGCGCCATGCAATACGCAGCAGGAGGCGGCATGAACGCGAAGTTTGAGAGTTGGTTCAGCGAGAAGAATGCACCGTGCTGGAATGCCGCTTTGAGCGGCGACGCGATTGCCAAAGGCATTGTGGCTGTAGCGCGAGATTCATATCACACCGCCATCCAGTCGCTAGAAGTGACGCCTGAACTTGTTGGTGTTGGCATGCGGGCTGAGGTTGGCCCGTGGAAGTTAGAGGATCTCGTAAGCGATCCGAACTACCTAGACCTCATCGTCGAGTCCATCCTAGAACAAGTCCTCTCTGCGTTGAAGGAGCAGGCGAAATGAGCTGGTTCGTCAAGAAACCGATTGCCGTTGAGGCTGTGCAGTTCACGCGCGAAATGGCGGAAGGTTCGGTAGAACTTCCCGAAGGCGTGAAGATGACTCGTCGAACGCTCGGACCGTACAAGCGCTTTCCTGAGTACGCAAACGACGGGAAATACTTGACTAACTATTCCACGTGCCACGCTCACCACGTTGAAACGCTTGAAGGTCGCATGGATGTCCAGATAGGCGACTGGATTATCACTGGCGTTGCTGGCGAGAAGTATCCGTGCAAGCCATACATCTTTGATGCCACTTACGACAAGGTTGAGGTGCCGGCATGACCCCCGACAACCGCGCTCTGTGGGAGCTGGTGGATGAATGGTCTCGTATCGCAAATAGCGATAACGAAGAAGGTAGCTTTGCCGCTGGCGTTGCACTTGGCCATAACGTTTGTGTGGCCGAGCTTCGGAGCGTTCTTGAGCGTCCCGTGGTGGTCGGGGATGACCGGATTGAAGTTAGTCGCGTCGACTTACTCGGCTTGCTCGATGGCAATCTTCAGGCGGCAAGCGTTGCGCTGTCCTACACCGGAGGTATCGACTTCATCGAAGAACATGGCGGTGAAGAATCTGATGAGCCGATGGAACAAGTTGCTTACCACCTTTACTACACGCTGCATAAAGCAGAGCGACTTCGCGCCGCGCTCGAATCGATGGTGAGGGGGAAGTCGTGATGTGTGATTACCAGGGTTACGAGTTCGGCGCAGGAACATACCCGGACTCATATTGCATCGATGGTTCGCTTCATGACGCTGACAGCGACTATCTGAACGAAGAAGATTTTCCGTGCCCCATCTGTCGCCGTGAAGAAGCAATCGCATGGTGGGCCGAGCGCAATGCCTTCTCTATACCGGGAGGCGACTATGACGAAGCGGAGCATGCTAGCGAGGCGTTGGAATGCGCAACAAGTCTTGTTGATGACATTCGCCTCAATCGTGGCATTCCGCTACCCACCAAGGACAACAACCCATGACCACCGTGACGAATAAGCCATCTCAGGACGTAGTTGATCTATTCGCCTCTTACACCGCGAAAGCATGCAACGCATTACAGGTCATGGAAGACCTTTGCGTTGATGAGCTTGATGCGTACGCGGCTGCTAAAGATGCCGTGCGCGCGGCTCGGTCGCATCTTGAAAACGGATTGGTCGGATTGTTTCGAAACAATATTGTCAACGGCGAGTAAGGAAGAGCCATGACCACCGAGCGTAGTGGGATGAGTTTGGAAACCGTACGTGATCGCTTGTATGGCATATCTCGTGCAGAAGAGACCATTAGTAGAGTCGGATGCCGCGAACTTGCGGAAGCCATCGACGCCCAACTATCCCGAGATGCGGGCGTGAATGCCGTCGCGTTCTCCACCGTTTCCGCAGTGGTCAAGGCTCTAAGTCGTGTCGGGCATGCAGCTCCTGAGAGTCAAGAGGAACAAGCCGCTAGGTTTGAATCTCTAGTTATCGATCTATGTCGAGAGGTTGATGGGCGCTATGACCGTTCCACAACTTCTGTCAGTGAAGTAGACGCGATTGGCCTGATCGACGGCCTGAACATGATGGCTAGTTCAAGCGACTCGACCGGCCACGACAGTGAGTCCGAGTTTCTACGGTGCTGCGCTCACGCGTTTCGTCAGTCCTTCGCCGCCCGGCATGCGGCTGTGCCTGATGAGTTTGTATACAAATACCGCGCTGACGGCAGCGAACCAAATATGGATTACATAAGGGGCTGGAACGCCTGCCGAGAAGCCATGCTCGCGCAACGGGATGGGGTTTGAGATGTCCACCTATAACGGATGCACTCGTGACGATCATGAAGATGCTTTATGTACGGCGGTGAGTGTCTATAACGGGAAGTGGCCGGACGAATTGACCAGCGGCGTGCTGTTCTATTACGGGCAGCGCATTACCCGCTCCGAATTCGAAACGTATGCAAAGGATTTTGGCTATGTCAAATGACAAGACCGCCGAGCAGCTTAGGGCTATCGCTGACGCCGCCGCAGTAGACGCCTTCGCTACGGCCATGAAGGAAAAGCTAGCTCAGGCCCGAGCTAAAGGTCGTAGCGGTTGGGGCGATAAGGACGACTGCTCGCAACAGCATCTATCAGACATGCTGCGAAGCCACGTTGATAAGGGCGATCCACGCGACGTGGCTAACTTTTGCATGTTCTTGTACGCGCGCGGCGAGTCGATCAACACCCGCGCCGATAGCGGTGAGGCGGTTGCTTGGCTTGTGACTGATGGCTCGCTATTCGTTGATAAAGCGTTCACGACGAAAGCGCATGCGGAGCGTTCGGTATCTGATCGAAAGGATGGTGCGCATATCGAGCCGCTATTCACCAACCCGCGCGCCACGGCGGTTGATGTGCGGGATGCGGTTCAACGTAACCTTCTGGCTGCCGCTCAGACCTACTACACGCGCTACTGCGTTGACGAGTCCGACGAGGATGGCCCGCACTGGACGGGATGCTCCGAGCAGCAAAGCATAGATGCTCGCGAACTGCGTGACGCCATATCAGCCGCCATCGCCAGCCGCGAGCGGGAGGGGAAGTGAGCCAGCGCCATCCATATCGCGCTAGGCCTGTCGCCGGTAGCCATACCTGGTTGACGCCGCCCGAGATTATCCAAGCGCTTGGTTTGTTCGATCTCGACCCGTGCGCTGCGCCGTCGCCGCGCCCTTGGCCGACTGCCGTTCGTCACATGGAGTTGCCAGAGGACGGACTGGCCGCCAAGTGGCATGGCCGCGTCTGGTGCAATCCGCCCTTTGGCACGCATACAGCCGCATGGCTTGCACGCATGGCCGACCACGGTAACGGTATCGCCCTAGCATTCGCGCGCACGGACACGGCCATGTTTCATCAGCACGTGTTTCCGAGATCTCAGGCAGTGATGTTCTTGGCTAAGCGCCCGCACTTCTACTACCCGGACGGAACACGAGCGACGGGAAATAGCGGCGGTCCGATTTGCTTGATTGCCTACGGCAGGGAGAACGCCATGAAGCTTGAACGATCCGGCATCAAAGGTGCACTCCTAACCCACCACAGCGTCAGCGAGGCGGCTTAGGATGAGCGATTCCCTACGCCTACGGATCGATCGTGGCCGTGATGTCGTTCTTCGTCACGAATTCCTGCAATGCGAGTTTGTGCGTGGAGTCGGGTCCTATCTCCATGCGCTCCTCAACATGCCGGAGTCCTTTCGGCCCCCAAAACTCCACGCGCCAAACGTATGGCTCATCCGCCACCCCAGCACAAACGGCAGTAACCGTGTCGCCGCGACGGTCCATCAAATCGTAGGACAGCCCCATGCGTGAACTCCCCATCTTGTTGAATGGCCCCATGGTCGCCAGCGTCGAGGCGGCGCGCAAGGGGGATAAATGCTCCGCCACGTAACGATCAGCAAGTTTTCCAAGGAATCTGGCTACACCGAGAACGCCATACGCATGAAGATCAAGAACGGCGTATGGTTGGAAGGTGTCGTCTGGATCAAGTCGCCCGACGGGCGCGTGCTCATCGATACAGAAGGATATGAGAAATGGGTCGCCGGCCAGCAGGTGTCCGCGCTGCAACAAAAGGCAGCGTAGAGATTGACTTTTACTACCGCGGCGCGCGATGCCGCGAACGCCTGAAGCTTCCGCCGACTGCCGCGAACCTGAAGTTCGCTGCCAACCTGAAGGCGCAGATCGAGTCGGAGATCGCCCGCGGCTCGTTCGAATACGCCAAGTTCTTCCCTGACAGTAGGCGCGCCACGACCCTTAGCCGACTTCCGGGCGCCGCCCTGACCATCGAGAAGTCGCTGGGGACATGGCTTGCCGGCATGAAGGGCCAGATCCAGCACACTACATTCGACGACTACGACAAGGCCATCCAGAATGTGTGGGTGCCGGCGTTCGGCCCGAAACGGCTGACGGAGCTGACCCGCGGCGAGCTGAAGGAGTGGGTGTCGGCGCAGACCTGCGGGCTAAAGCGGATCCGGAACCTGCTACTCCCCATGCGTGGCATGTACGCCCAGGCCATGGACGACGAGCAGATCACGGCCAACCCGTTCATTGGGTGGACGCCGCGCAAGATCGAGGCGCCGAAGGAAACCGACGACGTTGACCCCTTCACGCCGGCGGAGGTCGCCGCGATCCTGGAAGCCAGCGAGGGCCAGATCCGAAACCTGTTCCAGTTCGGTTTCTGGACCGGTCTTCGCACCAGCGAGCTGATCGCCCTGCGCTGGGAGGACGTCGACCTGGTGAACGGCATGATGACCATTCGCCGGGCCAAGGTACGCAAGAAGGTGAAGACGCCCAAGACGAAGGCCGGGCGCCGCACGGTGATCCTGCTCGCGCCGGCGCTTGAGGCTTTGAGGTCCCAGCGTGCGTTCACGCAGCCCGCAGGCGCCGAGGTGTTCCTCAACCCTAGGACGGACGCCCCCTGGCTCCACGACGGACCGATCCGCAAGACGGCTTGGCACCCCGCCATCAAGCGGGCTGAGGTGCGCTATCGCTACCCCTACCAGATGCGCCACACCTTCGCCTCGACCTTGCTGAGCGCCGGCGAGAATCCGGTCTGGGTCGCCTCGATGATGGGGCACAAGGACTGGACGATGATCGTGCGAACCTACGGCCGTTGGATTCCGTCCGTTGCACCCGACGCCGGCCAGAAGGTTGCAGCTGTTTGGTCAACATCCGGTCAGCACACTGCCGCGAAGCGTTGATACAGCTCAAGGAGCGCGGGTTCGACTCCCGCCACCTCCACCAAAACCTGTCGGCCGATCAGCTTAAACCACTGATCGGCCGATGCTTTTTAGGCACTCAACGATCTCCGAAACGCCTTCCCACAGGTATCGTTTTGGGTATCGTTTCTATGCCGAAACCTTTTATCTTCCAGCGATCGACTGGTTGGTATGTCCGCTTTCTGGTGCCCCAGCACGCGCGTGCGGCGATGGGTTCTCGCTTCATTGTTCGTGCCCTGGGCAACATGGGCGGCGATGAAGTCCGATTGGTGGCGGCTCAACTCGGCTACGCTTTGTCACGTCAATGCGCTGCCCTCAGAGCCTCCATGACCGATGCTTCAAAGCCTTCCCGACAGGCCCTCAAACTTTCCACTAAGTTGGATTTGGACCCGTGGGGGTTTGCTCGGGAGTTCGTGAACTACACCATCGAAATTGCACCCGATGGCACACGCCGCATCCATGCACTGGGCCCCGCCGATCACGCCATGGCGCTGGAAATGCTTCGGGAGATGGACAAGCGCTATCAACCAACAGCCATCATCCCAGCCTCGGCCGCTGTGTTGCCCGCAGCCGGGCTAACGCCTCTTTTGTCTGAGCGCATCTCGCTGTTTCTCGCTCAGTTCAAACAGAAGCAGCGGGCCACCGCAAATGTATTGGACACCACCCACACGCTGCGACTGTTCCTTGGCGTTGTCGGTGACAAACCGCTCTCTGCGATCGGACCCGACGACATTGATGCCTTCCTGGCCGTCATTGCCGATTGGCCCATCAATGCCAGTAAGAAACCCGACTACAAAGATCTGGACGTTCTTGGCGTGCTTGCTCTGTCGCGTCGGCTTCATCCGCCCACCATTGGTTTGCGCACCCAAGAAAAACATTTGGATCGGTTACGGGTGTTCCTCAACTGGTGTGTGAAGCGCCAACACTTGCCCAACAACCCGGCATCCGATGTGCATGTGATGACCCGGTCCCAAGAGGACGAACGCAGCCGTCGCGCGTTTTTGCCCAGTGAACTGCAAGCCTTGTTCGATCCGGAACGCCGCGACCAACATTGCCGCACGCCTGCACGGTGGTGGATCCCGTTGTTGGCGTTACACAGTGGCGCCCGTGTCAATGAGCTTGCCCAGCTCAACACCGCGGACATCGAAGAAGTAGATCACGTGTGGGGTTTCCACGTTGCCACTCGATTTTCAGAGCAGCACTTAAAGAACCCCAAAACGAAGCGATTTGTTCCGCTTCATCGTGCGTTGCTGGAAGCAGGTTTCCTGGCCTATGTAGCCGATGTCACCCAAGCACAAAACCAGGCCACGGGTCCGCTGTTCCCAGGACTGGGCAAATCAGGTGGAGATAAGGTGGGCGACTGGTGGAACCGCACCTACATGCCGTTGTGTGGCATCAATGATGACAAGCTGGTGTTTCATTGTTTCCGGCATACGTTCGCAACCTTTGCCGAACGTGCAGGCATGTCCGAAGGACGCATTGCCCGCATCACCGGGCACAGCACCAAGGGCTCCATTTTGTCCGAGTTCTACATTGATCCGCCGACCCTGTTGGAGCGCGTGGGCACCGTCAACGCTGTGGCCTATGACTTGCCGCCGCCCGCTCCCTATGTGCCTCGTTCGGTTGGCGCGTTCTTTCCAAAACTGGACCGTGTGCAACAGCGACGGGTTGCCGTGGAAGCACGTGCAGCGCGTCAAGCTCAAAAAGACCGTTAACGCCACATGATCAGATTGGAATTCTTGGCCGACATCGGGCGCCAGTCACGTCTGGCGCTTGGTGTTGGCCGACCGTGGGAAGAGGCTCACCGCTAGGCTGTCCCTTTCCGTCCCCCAGGTTTACGTCCGCCGCCCAGGACTTTCTCTACTTCCGTGGCCCATGCAATCAGATCCGTGCCGCAAGCGTGGCACCAGTCCCGGATTTGCAACGTGTCCATCTTGGAACCGCGTTCCGCAGCACTCACATAGCTTTGGGTTCGGCCCAAGGCTTCTGCAAATTGCACCTGGTTCAGTCCCGTGCGCTCACGAAAGGCCCTAAGAAGCTCAATGATCACCTGGTTTTCAGGGCGATGGATGGACTTCGCCGGGCGACGAACGGCTTTTTTGACGGTGGCCATGACCTTCTCCGGTCTAACGAGATAGGCCGTAAAGCTATATGCATCAATGCGTTACGCATTTACTGCATACGCGTTTATCCATTATTAGAGTAAGATCGTCGCGGGATGGTTACGCTCAACCTCACCAAGGACGGTGCAGGTGGCCTTGGTGAACCGATTGCACCTGCTCCAACCACAGGGGTTCCCATGAAAAATCTTTTGCAAACCGTCCTGACAGTCGTGGCCGTGCTCGGCCTTGCCGCCTGCGCCACCACGATCGGTCGCGACTACGACCAGAGCAAGGTTGCTCAGTTTGTTCCACACCAGACCACCCTGGATCAGGTCATTGCCGCACTGGGCCAGCCGCAGGAACGGGAAACAGAGAGCGATGGCACCACACGCCTCCACTATCAGTTCATTGTCAGCAAGTCCTCGGTTACGGATTACGTCCCCTTCGCCCCCGTGAAAGCGAACACCGACAGCAAGGACAGCTACCTGTATTTTGATAAAGCTGGGCGTTACCTGCGTGCCGAAAACAACCAGGCGGCCATGTAAGGACTTGGCCCATGACGAGACCCTTGACCCTCTCCGATGAAGGCGGCTGGACGATCATTGCAGCCCGGCCCTCTCCGATGCCCAAACGCGGGCCGGTGCTCGCGCTGCTGCTACCCGCCTTCTTCTGCCTTGTCCTGATTGCCAATGGTGCCGCCAAAGTCGGCGTCATCATCTGGCTGGTGATCTCCGCGCTGATTTTTGCCTGGCTCTCTTATGTGAACCACCGGAAGCGCCACGGCAAACTGGGGCCGTTTGCCGTGAAACATGATGCCCTTCGTTTGCCGGATGGCACGGTGGTTCCAAGCGATCGGGTTCACCGCCTTGGCGTCCGGAATACGGAGACGCAGCACGTCATCTTCTATGGCGGCGGGGCCATCCAGCAGTTGGGTCAAGCGGGAGCAGCCATGACACGGCAACGCATGGAAAAGATTTCCAATGCGGTGGTGGCCGAGCATGACGGCACGCTGTCTTACCTGGCGGGAGGCCTCACGCCCGAGTTGGCCCACGCCGTGCTCCAAGAGGTGACCCGTCGACTCGACGGCTTTGCGTAACCATGAGATCAATTCAACTTGGGTCACCGGGAAGTTAGGCGAACCACGCCGATGCACCGGTCACCGGGGGGCCACCTCTGCGGAGGTGGCTTTTTCCTTGGTGGCCCGTTCAAGACTCCGAAACACTCGCCGGAGGTGATGACGGTGATGGCGCAACCTCCCCCTGATCATTGGGCTTTTGCCGAAAGGCCAACCAGCTCCTGACGGCGTTGGCGGCTCGAACCTGTTGCAAGCGCCGGCGACGAACCATGTAACAGGCTGCGGAGAGAACCAGCAGCAATGCGCCCAAAACCCTTTGCTGCATCAGTCCATCGCTGACCTTCATTTCCATCGCCTTGCTTCCAAAAGCCTCACACAAGGCCTTGGTATGGACGACATTGAAACCGGCCGCTCCCGTGTTCGTCTTGGGGCATTCTTCGGAAATCAGAAATGGTCTGTCAGCCCCCAACAGCTTTGCATCGTTCGTCCCCAGCCAGGCCTTGGTGCCATCATCCTTAAAAGAGACCAGCACCCGACTTTGTAGGAGCCAAATTGCCCCGAAGACGGCCACCGCCAGGAAAATCAATCGCAAGACAAAGTGAATGGCCTTGGCCTTTTCAAGGGATGGAACATTCTCCTTGATGGTCAAATCCCGTCGATGGAAATAGGGGCCGCAGTCCCCCAGCATTCCTGGCTCCAACTCATGCTGCTTGGCAAAGTCCGAAATACGCTTCATTTCTCCCGGTGTATCCGCCCAGGCCAGAAGCGCCCGGAAGGCCATGAAATCCGCCCGCTCTTGAACGGCCGCGCGCACGGTCTCGTCGGAGATTTCGTGGCCCGACCGCACGAGCCGCCACAGCCGGTAACGCACCTCGAAAAGAGATTGGGTGCTTGCTGCGGCCCAGAGCAACGCAATGGCAAACAAAATTCCACTGACCAGCCAGGTCAAATGGCTGTGCAACACTTCGATCATGGGTCCCCTCCCCCATACAACATCAAGTCATGAGCACACTGATGGGTGCCCCTGGTGTGATCAACAGATCTTCCCTATTTGAAGCCGGCTTTCCGGAACGCATCTTTCAGCTGCTTTTCCACGGCACTCTTGATCTGCTGCCCGGCTTGCCGCATGACCTGATCGTGCCGTCCACTGGCCCCGCAACGGGCGCACGTGATGATGTCCGACGGCTTGGGGTTCTTCGGCATCTCAAACTTGTCGCTGCCGCATGAACATTTGATGCCAACTTGGGTCGTGGTCGTCATGGTGGTTCCACGTTTGCAGCGGAGTGCTGCCAAGGTAGGAGACCATGGACTGATCTCAGAACCTGAGACGGGTCAAGTCAGCCCGTCTAAAACACACCCGTCTCACTTCGCCCCAGCAATGAGACGTTGGTCAAAGGTTTGATGAGAACGAAGGCTGTTTCTGACCGGCTCGTTCCACATCAGTGGCCATTCCGTTCAATCACACCCGCCAAGTCTGGCAAGACGTGGGCTAAATGGAGTTCCGCCGCAACTGGTCCAGAGACACAACATTACTGGCCTCCATGCTGATCCTCCCCCGCTGCAACAAGTCAGAAAGCAGGTATGTTGTTACTCGCAGCTCGCGCGCGATGGCAGCAAGCGGAATCCCCAACTCATGATTGAGCACTTCTAAGCTGTCATTAAGCAGGTCAGGTTGCTCGGCCGGCACCATGGCGTCCTCCTTCTCCTGGATCGCCTCACCATGGCGCTTCAAACCAATATATCCGGAGCGAGCTTGATCTTCTGACAGGATTCCCAGTTGACGACCACGGAAAATCAGCGCTGCCTTAGAAACCTTCCAACGCAATTTGAGCTCAGACAGCCCCTGCCAATTCAGTCGCGTTCCGCGAATGGCCATCCGGCATTCAGAGGCAAACGTCGTGCGAGGAAGCAGCAGAGCACTGGCAAAACGGTTGGCCTGGTTCTCCGTCAGCCGATCACCGGTCAGCACCCCCGTATGTAACGCGAGGTGGCCGAGCTCATGTGCCACACCGAAACGCTGACGACAGCCCGAACGATTGTCCGTATTGAGGGCAATCAAAGGACGGGCTGTCGCAAACGAGATCGCATCAATGTCCGGAGCCAAGCCAGCCACGTTGATCACGATGGCTCCAGCGTTCTCGGCAACACGAGTCATGCTGCTGAGCGGACCACGCCCCAAACCAAAGGTATCTCTGAACCGCGTGGCCGCGACTTCAATAGCCTCTGCGCTGTCTGGTTCAGACCCCTCAATGCCATAAGTGGGTAACTGCAAATGCTGGTCGAGCACCCCTATGACCTGGTTCAAAATTTCACCGCGTGCACGCGCATTCTGG
The DNA here is from genome assembly GCF_049913195.1 of Dyella kyungheensis. Classification (GTDB taxonomy): domain Bacteria; phylum Pseudomonadota; class Gammaproteobacteria; order Xanthomonadales; family Rhodanobacteraceae; genus Dyella; species Dyella kyungheensis. The sequence goes on from NZ_CP183983.1 coordinate 2,972,129, forward strand.
CGAAGCGTTACTTTGGTCGTGAGATTGCTACGGAAATGGCATTGCTCCTCAGAGATGGGCGACCCACCGGGCATAAAAAAGAACTCTGGCAGCACGCCCAAGCGTTCTGCCAAGTCATCTGCCAACGGGGTAGAAATCCCCTCCCCACCATTTTCAAGCCGGCTGAGGAACTGCTTAGAAATATTGGCCGACAGCCCCAGATCCGCCAGCGAAAGATTGTGAAACTGGCGAATCAAGCGCAGCTTCGCGCCATTGAACTCGTTCATGTTGCTTCTGTGTCAGGTGATGCACTGTTCTCGTCGTTGGCCGCCTCCGGCCGAGCGACATCGGTTTCGGGCAGCTTCGGGCGCACGGTGGCTTTGTTGATCGTGATCTCCGGAGCCTGCTGGATGCTTTCGGCGTAAAGCACGCGAGGGGTATCGGAAATCCACTCGCACACGGGGCCGCCCGCAGAATCGAATCCCAAGAAGGCTACACGCGGCTCATCCGCCCCACTCAACCCGCGATCAACAACAAAGCAAAACCGGCTTGCTTCCTCGGGTTGGCGAAACTCCTGAAAACTCATTTGATACTGATTGACCCCAATCACCGCCTGCTTCTTGGGGTTGTTGGGGTCATCATTGCTGAAACGGCAAGGAATCCCGTTGATGCTGAAAACCAGATCGTTGTTGGGGTTGATCATCCCAAGCCACAGATGCTCACCGCCACGGTGTTCCTGGCAAATTCGATTCTTTTGTCGATCAAACGCGGTGCAGCCCCTGCCGTAGCTGGAATCAGTCGGCCGCCGCAGATCATCCAAAACGCTGAAAAATTCTTCGAGGAGCCAATCGGCCACGGTTTGAAGCTGGCCCTGGCCCAATTCGGGGTGCAAGGTCCACGGAAGCGGCAGCGTCATTTGTGCACATCCTGAGATTCGTCAACCCGGGGTGATCTTCGTGCAAATTTTGACGTTCGTCAACTCATTGGGTTGTCGCCCCGCATCCCAACCCACCTGGCCTCTCTCAGCCAGGCGTTCCACCGCCAGATCCACCAACGCCGCTGCCTCCTTGGGTTTGATCAGGTGCGATGAATGAGGGCGAGCCCGAATGATCCCCTTCAATTCGCCGGGCGAGAAGTATCCAAAACTATCGCCTGGCCTGGTGCCTGTCCTTTGGGTAATTTCTTCTTTCATGCTCATCACCACAGAGTGGCAATGGTTGCAGATCCGCTGCCGCCGCCAACGCGGAGCATTGCTGGTTCCCGGGGCTCGGAACTGGATCTCACCCTTGGCCCCAAGATAAACCTGCTCATACTTACTTCGATCACACCCTGGGCAGCGCCAGTCTTCCGGCAGGGCATCCCAACTCTCAGCCATGTGGTGAGCCGAGCGAAGCATGGCCAAATAGTTGCTCGGCAGGGGCCTCCCAGGCTTTGCAAACTCTGTGCGCCAACGCGAACGGTTTGGCTGATGGATTTTCTCTTTGGGCCCGAGCTCCTTTTCCAAGTCCTCCAAATTGAGCCAATCCGTGATGTTTGCAAATCCAAGCCTGGCATTTGCATATCCATAGACAGGAATAGGAATCGCCTGGCGCTCATGCGGCTCATACCAATGCGTGTTGGTTGCTGCGGCAACAGCGACCTCACTGATCAGTCGCATTCGCAATTCATAAGCCGGCGTGGCTTCTTCCCAAACCCTTTGAGCGGCATCGAGATCAATGCGATGCGGGGCATGAGGAACGGGCAAAATAAAGCGCCTGATCTTCCCCAACGGAAACGAGAAGTGCTTGGGCAACCCAAGTTCCCTACTCGCTGTCGTATCGGCGTTGTTGCAGTCCTCGCAGATCAGCACTTCTTCATGTGCTGCGAACGCTTGGCCAATGCGCCCCACCAGGCGCTTTCCCTCAACCTGCGGGTTTTCCGTGCCATTAGCGACGAAGGCCCGACAGAACTCTTCCTCGATCGCTTCCCCCATGTGGTCATGGTGGATCGTGAGCTTGCCAAGAATTTGCCCCTTGCTCCCCAATCGACTGATCGCCACCTTGTTACGCCCACAGCAAGGACAAATCCAATCCTGTGCTGACAGGATCCAGTGACTGTTCATTTCGAACGGACGCTGTCCGTGGATCTCGTAAATCGCCTTGGCGGTGGCCGACTCCACACCGTCCAAGCTGGTGATCTCGCCTTGGCGAAAGCTGACCAATAGTTGTTCCAGTGCGCTCTTTCTAAGCTCCTGCTGTTTGTCTCCATTGCAGGGCCATGGCTGCCTCAAACACCACTGTGCAAAACTACTGTCGAATATCAGGTCGGTCTTCACGGGCTCTCCTTGGCAGTTTCGCCAGCCTGCCTCTGACGGGTCTCACGAACTGAGAGCCATCGCAGCCAGCATTGGCATCGGCCTAAACAAGGGACGCTTGGGATGGATTATGGCGTCACGACTACGGCGGCTGGTCGTGAAAGAACGTGCTGCCCTTCTTCCAGGGCGTTCACCCGCAATCGTTCCGCACCGATGCGCTCTTGAATCACGTCAAGATCTGCCTCTGTCGCATAGACCTTGAAGGTGTCTCGGTGCCGAGTGGCCGCCACCAGCCCCAAGTGAACATCCATGCGCTCCGCTGAGGCCAGAAAGTAGGCCTGGGCAACCGTTGCACCCTGGGCCCGATCCACCGTGCGGGCGTAGGCATAGTCCAAGTCCCCATATGTGGCCGTGTCCAGCCTGATCGATCGCCCCGAATCGTCCAGTCGCAAACGCAGCACCGCCGAACCCTTGGTGGTCATCCGAATACCCTCCACGGTTCCGATGGTCCCGTTCATCACACTCAGGTCTTCATCGAGTTTGCCAAACCGCAGCCGATCGCCGATGGCCAGCTCGCGTTCCATTCGTCGGCGCCCTTGCTTCAAGACCATCCCATGTCCTTCGGCCCCGACCTCTCCCTCCTTGATCAGCCTCTGGCGCATGGCTCTGTTTAGCGCCACGGTGTCCGCGTGAGTGCCCGCCATGATCACCTTATCGCAATGGCTCAGTGGCGAGGCCACATAGTCATCCACCAGAAGTTGGATGGCTTCCTCGCGCGTGTCGGTTCGCTCGATCTGTCCACGCGCTCCCCAGGCGGCCAGAATGTCGTCGCCGAGCGCGGCCTGTTCCTCCCGAGTGGTTTCCTGGCGCCCTCGCCCAGCGTGGCGATAGAACAGTTCCGAAGTGACCACATCTTGTGCATCCCGCTGGCGCCGGATCTCCCTGAGCTCAGCATCACCCAAGGCGTCCCGCAACAAGCGAAATGGCTGGCCGGCGGACACTGGGGCCAGTTGGTGGCTGTCACCTTGCAATACAAACTTAGCCCCAACGCGATCAATGTGCGCTTGAAGCCGTGCGACCGTTGTGCCGTTCGCCATTCCGGCTTCGTCCAGCACGACCACATGGTGATCGGTGAGCACCACCTTGCCCTGATCGAGATCCGATAGCAGCTTTGCTGTCGAATACACGCGATCCAGGCCCGTTTCTTCGCCAAGTTTGATCGCAGCATTCCAACTGAGAGCCACGCCAATGACCTCCCTTCCCTCCGCTCGAAACGCTCGCGTGTAGACATCGGCCACAGTGGTTTTCCCCGTGCCGGCTCGCCCCGTCAACAGGACCACGCCCGCGCCTCCGACGATATGCGCAACCGCGTGGCGTTGTTCTTCGCTTAACGAAAAACCACGCTCAACTTCAAACTCGGTGATCGCTTTTGCCAGCGTGACGGCTGCCACGGCTTGCACGGGCTCATGTGCGCGACGTTTTGCGCTACTAACCATTTCACGCTCCACATCGTTGAACCATGCCTTGGCGCAGTAGCGCGGCTCTTCGAACTTTCTCCCTGAGCGCTGACCGCTGTGATGGCTGGCTTGCGGTCGCTCGGGATTGATCAGCACCAAGTGGGGCGCCATCCGCTCCAAGAAGGCGTTGGCGTCTTTCAATATCTCGGCCACATCTTTCTGGCCTACATGCTCCCGTGCCAGTTGCGCGATGAGCTGCTGGCGCGTCCACACGGCATTCTTGGCTTGCAGTCGAGACAGGATTTCTTGATCGGACGGCGCGGATAGATCGCCGGCCAGACCTTTGAGATCGGCAGCGTTGCGAAACATGCCAGGGTCGGCTTCCCGAGCACGGCCCAGCACCTGCTGCCATAGCCGGTCCACCTCTTCGAAGGGCGGTTCCTCTTTCTGCCGGCGGGTCGCCAATGCCGCTTGTTGTTTCGTCGAACCATGTTTGACGACGTGCGACAGGATCTGCTTGCGCCGGGTGGAGAACAACTCACACGTGGCGTGGCTGACACCGGCCAGTTCGAAGCTCGTTTCTCCAGTGGGCTGCCCGAAGTCATCCAGCTCCGTGTGCTTCACGATGCCATAGCCAAGTGCGGCCAGATTCTTGGCAAAGGCCGCCCTGGCCAATGCGCCATACATGGCTTGGTGTTCGAAAAATGAGAGTGGCTCGAACCCGCCCCACTTGCCATCCGCGCCATTGGCGCAGGCATATACCAGAACATGCTCGTGCAGCTGGGGTTCGAGTTCCCGGCTTGAAAAATGGGTAAACGCGGACGCGACCAAACCGCTCACTCCAATCTTGGATGCGCCGCCATGTCCGCGCCCGGCCTCCACGGTTTGCTCCATAACGGTGAAGGCTTGCGCAACGGCGTCACGCATGGCCGCCAGGATGTCCAATCGCTCTTGATCATCGGCCGCTGCGAAGGCAAGCGATACCGATTTCGGGGCAATGCTGAAACAGCAATCGATTCCGACCCGATGACCACCCTGCCAACTGCCCCGTGGCCGCCCCCGCTTGTCGAGCACGGGAGCGCCAGTTGCGTCGAGCTTAGGCACCCAGCGGGCGGTTCGGCCCGCTGTCTGGGACAACGCATCTCCCGTCGCTGGATCAAAGCCGTGGGCCAACGCATCCATCGCCTCGCTCGACACCGGCCCGGACAGATGAAGCATGGAAGCTCCGGTCCCGAGCCAGCGTGACGTCTGCCGCGCTGTGTCCAAGACCGTCGACTCTTCGGCAGCGTCGGCGGCGTAGTAGTCGACCGCGGAGGAGCGCAGGACGAACTCCGTCTCTTTCAAGTAGTCGAGCACGGCCACTCCGGTCCGATTTCGGCCGCGCGCATCAATCCGAGTTGGGCGCATCATGCGATCACCCCCACCCCAGCCGAAAGGTCGACCCGCACCTGGTGGGCCACGTCGGCCACCAGTGCCGCGGGCTTCAGCGGGCCCAATTGAGGGCCACTGCGACTTTCACTTTCTTCTTTTGACGCGTCGAACGTGAAGTTCTGACGGGCCGCCTGTGGGGTGCCTGATGTTGGCAGCGTCCAGGCCGCCGGAACGAAGGGCCGTCGTCGGCGCGGCACGGGGCGACCCGGCCAGTCGAGCAATAGCAGGTCCTGCCCCATGACGGCCAAGGCCCGAATACCGAAGCCATGGGGATGGCGTGTGGTCGTGTGATGCCCGAGCAAGGAGGTGAGCTCCGTGGCCTGAACCAGTGGCTGCATCTCCTCTCGCACCGTCACACCCGGTTCTCCCGGCTGAATGCTGCTCAACGCGACCCGACGCTCACCGAGCATCTTGGCCAGCCGATCCCGGGTCGGTCCCAGTTGGGTCTGGCAAATGAGATGGGTGCCCAACATGCCCGGCAAGGCGGTGGCGAAGTGTTCACCGTAGATGGCCGCCAACTGCGCTAAGTCCTGCACCCCGATGAGGACCGACACCCCTTTACTGCGTCCCTTATCGATCAGCGGCGCGAGGTTGATCTTGCCGATAGCCGCCAGTTCATCCAGCACGAAGAAGATGGATCGGCCGTTTTCCGCGACATCGTCCGGCATCGCTCCGCTGATGATCTCGGGCACCAGGATGTTGAGCGCGGCCGCCAGATAACGCTGCGTGAGACCCGGATCGGGACCCGCTTGCGCGATGATGGTGGGGCGCCCCTGATAATCGTCGCGTGCCCATTCGACCAAGGAGAGGCGGCGGCGCGGTGTGCCATCGGGTTGCTTCCCTTGGCCAAACGCCTCTGCGAGTTGAGTGATGGTTCGCGTGAAAGCTGCCAACGTGGCCAGCACGTTGGTGGCGGTCACCTCACCACCGGCGACCACCGGATGCGCCTTCGCGTAGTGCTCGGCGAGCAGCGGGGCCAGCTCCGCCACCGATAGCGTGAGCAGGAAGTCCAGGTCCTCCCATCCCCAGCGAACTCCCGCTTTGCGCTGTAAGGCCCGCACACAGCCGGTCAGGATCAGCTCGGCTGCGGTGGCAAAGAACGAGTTCGCTCCTTGCTCCGATGGGATCATCGAGGAGGCGAACGTTGCGGCCTGAGCGCTCGTTCGGACATCACGGGCGATGTCCCAGTAAACGGATCGTGCATCCCATGGACTGAGGATGAGGGCCTTGCGAAGAGCGCTGGTGTAGTCCCCTTTCACATCGAGCAAGAACAGCTTTCGCCTCTTGCGAACGATCTGACGGACGATGGGGTAGATCAGTTGAGTCTTGCCCGAGCCCACCCCGCCCGCGATGAACACATGGCGAGTCCACACACGCTTGGGCAGGTCCAGCGAGGGATGAAGGCGCATGAAGCCCGGTCGGTCCTTGCCGCCCCGTTGCACGCCGGCGAACCGGACCGCTTCGCGCTCCGCTTCCTTTCCTTGAAGGAAGCGGGGACCCGAGACGTGACGAGTCATGGGGTGCGGGGTCAATGCGCGCATCCCTGCCCAAGCGGCACACAGGCCCCCCGACACCCAAGCTGGGAGCAGACGGACGTGCAGAGCCAGCGCACTGACCTGCCCAGCCGCCGGGTTGTCGAACCAAGCATCCCGAAACACATGCCCCAGCGTCAGCGTGTTCACCAGCACTTGTGGATAGGCGATCAGTTGAGACCAAAGGCCCCCGTCGGGCACCTCTGCCAGCCCAGGCAATGGACGCCACAACGCCCAAGCCACCGTCCCTGCCCCCACAGCCAAACTGACCATTCCCGCCAATACCCCATGGTCCCAACGCCGAAGACTCTGCGAAGGTGTGATGGGACCCACGGGCATCCCGAAGACATCCACGACGACGCCGCTCATGCACGGCTCCCGGGAAGACACGCCATGACCGAGAGCGTCATGGCGACCGCGCTGATGGATAGCACCACCACAAATAGCTTCGGGCGGCGACGCAACACGGCCCGCAACAGGCTGGACTGCCAAGCTACCGAAACAGCACACATGGACACGAAGGTGGCCAGGGTGCCCCATTGCGTTTCCAGTGCACCGAAGAGGGTTTGGAGTCCCACCAGGGTCACCAACACCATCGCGAAGGACCGTGCGGTCGTTTCAATCCGATTGATCGTTTCTTCTTCCATGTGTCTCCTCCATGAGATTGGCGAACCGTGCTTGCACACGATCCTGTTTGAGATGAACGATGTCCTTCCGCCCTTCCCGCATTTGCTCCCACATTCGCTCTAACAGCGTCAGGCAAGCTTGCTGCCCTTGCTTCAAGTGCTCTATATCGAAGGATGTTCGCTGAGCTGCTCCTTCCATCAGAAGGTAGGCAGACAGTGCATCCCGAACGACCACGGAAGACGTCACACCCTGCGCCTTGGCATGGCGTTCGAGCGCTTGGTCAATGGCGAAGGGAAGTCGGTAGGTGCGTCGAGTCATGCCAACAACAAAGCAGGACTTCGCCGCGGACAGAAGGCCGAGAAACGTGACGAACCTCCTAATGTCCGACACTGCTTTCATTGATCAATCAAGAGCATCGAGGCAAAGCGGCGTCAAACGGTCGGACAGGTGTGTCTGACGCATTCACCGCGTCAGATCGTCGTTCGCGGAGCCTTGCCTTGCGTGCTGTCAGACACCTCACGGTGCGTGAGGTGTATCCGGACTTTTGAGCCTCTCACGCGGAGCCAGAAAGCCATGCTTCAAGGCAACTTGCGTCCGAAGCGAACCGTCGCCTTTGCTCTTGCGCGAACGCGGCCTTCTGCTTGGATATCCCGGAAGCACGGCAAATGCCGCGCGCCACCGAGGGAGCATCAGGACGATGCCGCGATTTCTCAGACAAAGAAAAGCCGAGCACTGGTCGGCCTTCATGACCGCGATGGCTGCCCGTCATGGGACCGACACGCCAGCGAAGGCGACCTACATCCAGAGTGGCGGCGAGAGCATGGCCGGTGTGTTGTCATTGGACCCGATGCATCCGGCTCCTCAGGTGACCACGCCCCCGCAACATGTGATCGATATGTTTGGGGCTCTGATCTTGCGGGCCATGCATCACCGTCTGCGCATGCCGGCGTGGTGGCGAGAGCGGGCATATCGATGGTTCGGCGAACGATGTGCGTATTGCGATCGCCCCCTGGTTGCTGGGCCCGCGTGCTGTCTCGATCATGTGATTCCACCGGCCATTGGTGGTCCGAACCACGCCGATGCTGTCGTGCTCTGTTGCCGGGGATGCAAACGCGCCAAGGCCGGGAGGGACCTTTTACTGTGGCGACGTGAGTTTCCCGCACACCTCCACGCGATGCGCCGTCAACTGGCACTGGAAAGTCGGAACCATCCGGTTCGGGCGTCTCATGATCGAGCCGCCAAGCACGCCGACATGCTGAACCTGCGTTGGCGCCAGCCCCGCTTTGGCTGTCATTTCATGCAAACAGCTGGCGGTGCACTGATGGGATGGGAACGCCCCATAGATGCACCCGTGGCTGCCTATATGAGCCTTCTCTACGAACAAGGCGCGCAGCCGTGCATCACCTCGACGCAGGTTGGTTTGTCGCCCGTAATGTTCTGGATACCAGCCGCTGATGGAGTGCAGGGGGTGGTCAGGAACCTCATTGAACTCAATGCCTGGGTCAGGCCCACTGCGCGTGTCGAACATCTTGAACAAGAGGCGAATCTGGGCAGAACCTCAAACGGGATAGGCCTCGGAATCCACCTTCTGCGACAACATGGTCGTGACCACGGGCTGGCCGGCATCTCTTGACCCAGCGGCCAGACAGAGCACGACAGCCATTCAGTTCTTGCGCGCGGCTGCGGCATCCAGCGACCTCATGTGGTCTTTCCAGGTCAAACTGGCGTGCAATGATATGCCTGTCCCGTTGCGAGAAAGATGTTCGACAATCTGGGCATAGGCCTCGCATTCAAACCACTCCGTGTGCCCTCCGCAGCCATAATTGATCAACCCACGTTGGTAAGGGGATTCCACCCCGTGTGAGGCAAAGATGCTCTTGATCTCTTTTTCGATGGCGTGTGCTGCACTCTGGGACGAGGCATCGAACGCCATGCTCTTCTCGCCATCGAAAAGTGCGATCACCGCCTTATCAAGATTCTCTCGATACTTAACTGACCGGACAAAATCGTAAGCTCGCCGTGGCCAGTCACCAGTCATGCCCACCTTAACGGCTGAGCCATCCAACAACACCAACACATACACCCGATAGAGCGGCGCCCTGACCTCTGCGTAGACATGCGTAGGCACTTTGAGTCGGAAGCGCCGCAAAAGGGTCGAGACGAACAGCGGGCTATCTGGGTATTGGCCTCTCTTTGCTGCTGATTTGCGCAGTTTGATTTCGCCGATTCGGTTGACCAGCCAAAGCAAACGCCGCTCATCCATCTCGTTCTCGACCAGCACGCCGAAATTGTCTTCCGGCAGGCTGATGAAATCGGGGAGACCTGACGACACCGGCGTGGACTTTGGATCGGTGTTCATTGCGCGCTCCTCAATGGCTGAAGGTGGCCTTCCCAGATCCATTCTGAGTGCCCGCTTGCGACGGTGCAGCAGGGGTCAGGGTCTTCGAAGGCTCAACCAGAAGGCCAGCAATCTGTAGGATTGCCTTCTCTCTGAACAAGCTAAGAAGCACTGTCTCACCTTAACTCAGATGACCGCTTCATCCGTATCTTCTCGATGCCGGGCACGGATGACGAAGCAGAAGGTTGGCAGCAAACTTATTGCACTATGCACCTGTATCCGGCCGGCGCACTCTACGGGGGGTGCTCAATGGGGCAAACAATGGAAGCGCCTAGTCAGCGCTGCTTCAATCTCCACTGTGGTGGGTTCCGGGACAAACATTGTCTAGATCTCCAGTCGTATGATGAGGCATGGCCTCGAATATCACGATCCAGAATGACGATGAGTTTGGCCTCCTGCTTCGTGGGCTGGCCCAAGACGTGGTCGACGCCCATATCCATTGGGGGCAATACCAGGCTCTCCATGCGCAGATGGAGCGATCGCCCCAGGTCACCGCTGAGGCCTACACGTTCTGGCACTACACATTGGTCGCCCACCAACGCACCTCTCTGATGTCTCTGGCACGCGCTTACGAGAATGACCAGAAGGGACTGCATCTCCGTTCATGGCTGATCGCCATCCGTGAACATCTCCACCTGTTTAGCAAAGACCAAGTGGCGAGACGGCGCCCCGATGACCCTTTTGCCAAATGGATTTCAGAGGAGGCGGCCCAACCGAACGCAGAACAGCTGGAACAGGACATCAAAGACTGCTCCATTTATGACAATGCTGACGTCAAGGCGTTATATGTCTATCGCGGCAACCTTCTGGCTCACCGAAACGCGGAGCTGATGAAACAGGGTGACCCTTCGAAACTGCCGCCACTGAGCATTGAGCAAGTGGAAGCGCTCCTGGCGCGCGCCGTCGACGTGCTCAACCGCTACACCTATATGTTCGAGACGACCATCTATGGCACCCAGCCAATCGGCCACGACAGCATCGAACACATCTTTGAAAGCGTGCAACGTGATTTGGACCGGCGGGACCAGCTGATCCAACAACAAGCGGCCTCTCTATCGAAGCAGGTCCAGGCAGACTCCGACCCGACGAACTGACATGCGCTCACAGCTCACACGACCTCAGCCGCGCCCTCCGATGGACCCGACCGCCGAGAAGGCCATGAACGGCCTCACGGAAAATGCCTTCTTCTTTTTAAGGGGCGCTTTCCAGCAACTTGAAAATGACCCAAAAAGGTCGGTCATCGACTTCTACGCGGCAGTGGAGCTCTTCTTAAAGGCCCGATTGCTGGGTGAGCATTGGTCCCTGATCGTCGCCTCCAAACCGGACCTGCAACAGTTCAAAAGTGGTGAATTTCAATCGGTGACCTTCAACGAGGCCATTGAACGCTTTCAGCGAGTGCTGGATCAACCGATCCCTGTGGATGCCGTCAAAGCATTTGAACGAGTTCGGAAGCACCGCAATCGAATGGTTCATTTCTACCATCCCGAGGAAAATCCTTCTGCCCCGTCAATCATCGCAATCGAGCAGCTCAAAGCCTGGCACCACCTCAACCGCCTGATCACGGGAGACTGGGTGTCAAAACTGCCGGTAGGCACAGCTTTGAAAGCAATGTCGATGGAGCGCAACCTCACCCGTCATGTGAAATACGCAGAGCAGCGATTCCATCACATCAAAGTCGAACTCGAAGCCGAGAAATCAGAAGGGATCAAATTTGCCTCATGCACCTTCTGCTCGATGCCGGCCGCCGCACAGATAGATGAGCGGCCGTGGCTGCGCATCCTCGATTGCCGGATTTGCGGATCACGACGTCCAGAGATGGACTTCAACTGCCCAAACTGTCAGGTCCTTGGCACGCTTCACCCTGATGAGCCATTTCGTTGCCAATCCTGCCACCACGTTGTGAAGACCGACGATTTCTATGAGGCATTGGACCAAGACATCTCACCCATCGATGAATACATGGAAGCCGACACGCCTGCCATCTGTGATGAGTGCCTGACCTACCAGTCCGTCTGCAAACACCAAGATGGCTATCTATGCACAGCTTGCCTAAGCGCTTTCGATGCGGTCTACGCGTGCGGATGGTGCGGGGCGCTCGGCACTAAGCAACGCGAGAACAGTGAGTGGGCGGGTTGCGAGCACTGCGAAGGCAAAGCCGGCCATACGCGGAGCGAATGATCGCACCACTGTCCATGGCAACGGAGATCCCCGTGACCGATGCATCTGCATTCTGGCAAAGCTACTTCGAAGCCATCGCAGAAGAATGGAGACGGCGCCAGCTCATCGGCAATTGGCCCAGCATCCAGAGAATAAAAGTGGACGGATTCCGTGAAGGCAGATGCCATCAGAATGCAGAGCAGCACGCTGCCTCCGTGAGTGGCATGGTCGTCCATGGCTATCTTTTTATGCACCCTTGGGGATGGAATGAGGTTCAGATTTTTCCTCACTCCATCGTGCGCCTACCCGATGGCCGCCTGGTGGATCCGACACCCCACGAAGTGCCGCCCGAAGCGCTGCCATTTTTGGAACACAAGCGGCTTGATGTTCTCTTTGCGCAAGTCACCGGCAACTTTTCGGTCTTCAACGTGAAGACCCAACCCAACGCAAATCTGGGCTAGGAAGGCATACTCGATCAAGTCTTTGGCGACATCCAAAAGACCAGCTTAGAGCCACCCTTTCGAGCGCGCTCCGTGTGCCAGTCCATTGCGAATGATCGCCAACGCCGCGGACCCCGGCGGCGGGAAGATCGAGGGGTCTTTGATGGTGATGCCGATTACCCGCAGGAAGCATTTCTGACTCACTGAGTCACAACGCCCAAGACTCGACACGCGATCATCGCCAAGCCGTCCATTGGCGAAGTCCGACACTCTGACACTGTCTGTATATTCATTGATGCGAGTTCAACCGCCGAACATGGCTCCGAATACGGTTGCATCGCGCGGTCCTGACACATTGCAACACTTCTTGTTCTTACGACCGGAACCGCATGGGCATGGTTCATTGCGTCCATATCGTCGACCCAGTGCAGCGACAGACATAGGCACATCCGGAACCGGCGCCTTAAGGGTGTCAAGGATATGGTGTTCCGTCATTATGGCGCGCGCATTTCTTATGTAGGCATCATCAAGAGGATGCTCATAGGCCGCATAGATCATCACTTCCGAGTCGCCCGGCCCACCTTGCGTTTGCACACCAATGATCACGGCTTCACGAACGCCCTCCACCTTCAGCGGAATAACCAGCGCATAACCTTCGATTAGGGAACGCCTGTAGGCGCGGTATTCGGCATACGTGCCAACTGAAGGATCGAAGGGAACCAAGACCAATGCATAGACGCGACCAGGTATACAAAGCGATGAAGCGATGGCCGAACTTCGGATACCAGGAGGGACGGATCGGTATTTCTTCTCAAAGACAGTGGATAGGTGGGCACGCGAAAACGTGTTTTCCGATGCGGCCGCCCGCAAGGCGCACTCATGCAAAGTCAGATCTACATCATCTGCTTCATCGGTGTTTGCAGCGACGATTGCCTCGTCAAAAAGGGCCAAAATGCCATTCCACCACTCCGCATTGCGGAGGAGCGAGGCATGGATGCGATATTGCGGCGATGACTCGAAGCCGCGCCACTCACCCTCTGGAATCGCCACTCTGGCGCCTAGACGGTCCTTGTCGAATGGCAGGGCACCAAAACCGCCCGCCCCCCGCTCATAGAGATAGAACGCAAGCAAATCCTCCTCGCCAGCGACTTGCAGGAGATGACCTTGCCGAATCACCCGCACCTTCTCGGTCAGGTAGTGAATAAGGTCGGCAATGGTTCCCAACTGTTTGAGAACTCGGTCCAGAGTCTCTTGATCAAAGACATGAACAAACGTGCGAGTGGGGTCGATGTCTCCGACAACAAAGGGAATGCCCGAAGCGTCCACTCCCTCTTCCGGATAGTGGAACATGAGCGTCGACGAACTACCGGGGCTAATGGCGTCGAAATGCGCCTTGGCCGCCTTGTCACTGTTTGCCGTCACCGCGATGAGGTGGATGCGCGTCCGTTCGGTGACCAAGGGAAAAGGGAATGGCTCAGTCAGTTTTGCATCGAGATAGATGCCATCAGGGAACTGGCGCAGGTAGCGCTCAGCGCCCCAAAGTTGTTTGGCAGACTTTTCGATTGCACGCCGATACCAACGCTTCCACGCGATATTGATGTCAGCATGGTTCGACCACGCTTCGTCCTTGTCGGAAAATAGTAGGACATCGTCACCAAAGACGACCGTCAGGTCGGCCAACTCCTGGGACCGTCCGTTGGCTTCGCGCCGAGACAGCCCTGGATATGACCAAAGGCGAAACAGCCGACTGCGCGCAAGTGACGCGAGGTATCGTTCGCGGTTGGTGAGCCCTTCGTTTTGAGCTATCGGCTTGAGCATGGCGGCCCCTCCTGGCAGAGCCAACATTGTCTTTACGCCATCAACTAAGTGCTACACGACTTTGGCTTCCTCTCGCCAAGGGATATGACACCCACTCAATAGTCAGCCCCCGCCCGAGGTCGGCCATCGAAGCGGCCGCCAGGCGCGATATTGAAAGCCGCACCTGAGCCAACGAAAGGATCGACCTGGACCACAAACCTCTTCCGAAGCACTGCCTAGTGCTTGGCTTGACAGACCGGAATTTTCTGCAAGAAGGAAGCAACGCCTTTAACTCGTGCCCGCCTGTCCGCAGGTGTCGAACTCCCTATGCCCACGAAACGAATACAACGCGCCAACGTCGCTCGGCTCCCCTCCCGGGACCTTTGGCCCGCGCTTGGAGCGGGCGCTCATGCCATTGAATGTCTATCGTCGGGCAAGACGTGGCAGAACGTCGCGGAGGAACAACGCCTGGGTCTGACTGCCCAACAAACGCACGCCCTAGCCAACTTCGCCGTTGGTTGCTTTCCTGGCATGAATCCCTACTCACCCGACTACGCGATGTTCACGCCAAAATTTGATGAGTGCTTTGGCGACACGTCACGATTCAGCAAGATTCCCCGAGCATCCCTCGGAAAAACGCTGATTCTTATCAGCGACGATCTGGTCTTCAGGATGTGTGCCTGCTTGGTCCCGATGGGACATGGCATGCAAGAGGCCACGTTTTCCCCCATCTATATCTGTAAACCCGATCATGGCGAGCAGCCCACCGAACAGTGTTCTACCGTCACAAGCCTCTTGAACGCGCTGGTTCACTTCTATGTTTTTGTTGGCAGGCTGCCACCACTTGTAACTGTGTCTACTTGACTCGGAAGGATTTCGTTAGTTCCACTAAAATACTTCGCCTTTATGCGCTTGAAGATTTTTTGAACGATCTCATGCTGCTCCTTGTTGCTCTGACCAACCGAGGTCTTTGCCACTAATCCGTCATAGAAGATGCCATCTTTCAGATAGAAGGCGACTTGTATCCACAAGCGCCTGACCTCCCCTTTCGCGGTCCTTCTGACGCGCGACTTCATCTTCCCAAATCGCCCTACCTCATGCCCCTTGGCGCATAAGTAGAACAGCACCCAATGATGGTTTAGGCTCAGCTCAACCAACCTTCGCCAAGTCTCCTCTTCCGGGGGATGAAAGTTAATGACTTCAATGATCACATTGGGATTGTTGGGGCCTGGAAAAGCACGATTTGCGTCAAACCCAACCAAATCGGGCTGAATGTATTTGATCCTTTCGAACCATCGATGGGTCCATGGTTCTCTTCGCCACACGAAATCTGGCTCTGCTTGGCATGCCCACAACCGCACCGGTTTCGGAACAAATTTGAACCCTTCCTCTTTGAGGCGGACCCTTACTTTTTCCTTTGGATGATTCGTGGCGATGACGAAGTTTGACTTGTAGTGACTAAGTGCGGCGCAGAGGCGTTGAACCACGTCGTTGTGGGTTATATCTCTTTCTGTCGCCTCCGAGTCAATCGCCTCGACTTGAACTGCTTTTCCCACTGGGCTGAAATGGGGCTGGACCCAGGCCAGTCCATCCGTTGTCTGCCTGTGGTATCCGGGCACCGCTCTTACTTTTTGATAGTAGGAAGTCGTGAGTCGACCCGCTTTGCTCGCCGCAATGATGTGGGCATACCTCGGCGACGTGGGATCCAACTCCTCTGCACGATACTCAATGTCGCCATCGTAGGCCTCTGGTATCTGAATCTCATCCGCAGACATGTGCATTCAGTCCTTGATTGGTCCTAGCAGAGTGTCGCGCGCACGATTAGCGAGGACAAGGACTCTGGAAACCCAAGACCATCGCACAACCATTTCTATGGAGATCCTTTGATACGCCCCCGATAAGCATACTCGATCAGATCCCTGACGATCTCCAACAGGCCACCCCATGGCCATCCTTCCAGGGGAGCTCCGTGCGCCAGGCCATTGCGGATGGCCGCTAACGTCATGGGCTCCGGTGGCGGGAAAATGGAGGGATCCTTGACGGACGCCTTCATCGCGGCACTGCGCACCTGACGACTGGCATCGGTCTCATACAGCGCACTGACCACCTTTTCCTCTTTTCGCTGCCGGTAACGAAGGGCAAAGGGAAAGACGTCATCAGTCAGGCCGTCGTGCTCGATCATGTAGTTCATGAGCTCCGCCAACATCGGCTCCTTCCGATCGTTGCCATTCTTGCGGACCTTCATAGCTACCCGCCCATAGCAATCGCAAAGGGCGCCCTCCAGTGCGGACAAGGCGACCAGCTCAGCTGCCTTGATGAAGTCGTATTCCAGCCAGGCATAGGCGTAGAGCTTCTGCGCACGTAGATACTTTGTCGCCGTTGGTAGCGGCACAGCGGCGTGGAGATCACATTGGCTAAGGAAAGCCAGCCAAGTTTCTGCCTTCTCGAAGCACTGGATTTGATTGGGAACACCCGGCACTGGCCAAGGGACAATCAAATGTCCCTGGGATGGCCAATATGACACATCGATATCCATGCCCATCGCAGCCCAATTCCAATGCCAAAGTTAAAGGACAGTAATTCTGCGAACCGTGCCAAGAATGAGGGTGAATTCGGGATTGTTTCGCGCCAAAAATTCCGCTTTCGCTCGATTCCTAGACCGCTGCGACCCCTTAAAAACAGCCATTCGGCGCATCGACGCGATACACCATTTCAAAGCTTGACGAGCCCAAATATTTTGCTACCTGTGTTGGGAGCCGCCGTGATCTCAATCGCTCCGAGCGCGCGCATCTTTTCCCATCCCGCCCCACAGGAGACCAACATGAAGCACATGTCTGCTTTGCCTGAGGCATAAATAGAAAGGCCGTGAGCTAGGAACTCACGGCCTCTCGAAACGCCAGTCGTTACACAACCCGGCTGGCTTGTTATGACTCGGGTCCCCCCACCTGTCAAGCCCGGCCCCCCGCACAGGGGAGCCGGCACGGGTCGGCGCGCCTTCTCCTCTCAGCGCTCCTGCCCTGCCCGCTACCGCCGCGTGATCCAGGCCCCCTCACTCCGTGCCGCGCCGCGTGCACGGGTCACTCTCCCTTTGTCTTTAGCTGCCCACACCCACGCCCGCGCAGGACGCGTCGGCGCGCCCCATCCATGGAGTCAACATGACAGTCCGGAAATCTGCATACACACACAGGCGCCAACACGCCCTAAAGCTGATCTTCAACGCGTCGCCTTCTGATTGCGCCGCGCCCTACCGCGACGACGAGATTGCAGGCACCGCAGGCATCTCATTGATCACGGTGCGTCGCCTTCGCCGGATCATGATCGAAAAGCAGCTGATCTGGCCGGACGTGGCCCATTTCGGTGATGCCGAGTGGACTGCTGTGCTCAACAAACCCTCGCATCCGGAGCCATGCAAGCGACGCCCGGATTGGGCCGCGGTCCATGCGCAAGTGGCCCACTCGCGCACGACGATCCAACAGCTGTGGAAAACGTATCGAGGCCTCGACCCGGGCGATGCCCTGTCCTACAAGCGCTTCGCCGCGCTCTATCTGCGTCATCGGAAGATGCTTCTCCGTCTCGGCACACAATCGCATCACCCATCAAGCGAGTCCCCCACCCTTTCCACCACCGGCAGGATGCCGACCACCACGACAAGGAAGTCGCCATGAAGAAACACAAGGCCAAAGCGAAGCCCAGCGGGGCCCTGCGTGCCACGTTGCATCTGATCACACAGACACGATTTACCGATCGAGACATCGCACAGATGGAAACGGTCAAGCTGGGAAAATCATCAATTTCCCGATACCGGCATCTGCTTCACGAAAAACAACTGAGCTGGTCGGACCTCGAAGACCTGAGCGACCAAGAGCTCCATGCGTTGCTCAAAAAGACGACGCATACCCCCAGACGCACACGGCAACCGGACTGGGAATGGGTGCATCAGGAGCTCAACCGCAAGCCCAAGCCGAACACCAAGTTTTGG
This sequence comes from Dyella kyungheensis, assembly GCF_049913195.1. Lineage (GTDB taxonomy): Bacteria > Pseudomonadota > Gammaproteobacteria > Xanthomonadales > Rhodanobacteraceae > Dyella > Dyella kyungheensis. The sequence continues at coordinate 2,990,219 of NZ_CP183983.1, forward strand.
ATTTGGCGTCAGTATCGAAAGGAAGATGCCAGCACGGCCATGAGCTATTCGCATTTCACGGTCAGCTTGAACGCCCACTTCGGAAAGGATCCGGACGCCGTGATGCGCAAGGTCCACCTCCCTGGGCATGTGGTCGAGGTCGATTACTCCGGCGACAGCTATCCTTATGTTGACCCAGCCACTGGACAAAAGATCACGCCCGCTCTGTTTGTCGGCGTGCTGCCAGCGACTTCCTACGCATTCGCCTTCTGCACACCTGGACAAACGGGGACCGATTGGATTGCCGCGCACGTGCGGATGTTTGAGCATTTTGGCGGACTGCCGTTTGCGGTCCGTCCCGATAACGCATCCGGAATCATGGCGCGGCCGCGTCGGCCGGGAGAGGACGGAAAAGCGAGGGAACTCTTTGAAGACTTCCTCCGCGCCTATGATTTGGCGCTGGATCCGGCCCGTGTCCGCAAACCACGAGATAAGGGCGCCGTGGAAGGCACCGTCGGGTATGTGCAGAACTATGTCCTGGCCAACCTGCGAGACCGGGTCTTCCATTCCCTGGACGAGCTCAATGCCGCCCTCGCCATCGAGGTGGCTGCGCTCAACAACGAGATCATGCAGCACTACAAGCGCAGCCGGCAGCAACGCTTTTTGGAAGACGAGAAGACTGCTTTGCGCCCGTTGCCTGCTCAGCGCTACGCGTTTGTCGAATATGTAGAGCTCCCGCCGGTGCCGCCCAACTACTGCGTGCCCATCCGCGGCCATTTCTATTCCGTGCCCCATCAACTGATTGGGAAGCGGTTGTGCGCACGCCTCACGGACCATCGCATTGAAATCCTGCATGAGCGCACAGTTGTGGCGCGGCACACCATCAATCGAAAGGTGGGTGGCGCAACGATCCTGGATGAGCACAGGCCTCCGGCGCACCTGGCCGAGTCTCGGCGCAATCCAGATGGTCTGATGGCCTGGGCCAAGGAAGAAGGCGGCGCCATCTTGGCCTTCTTCCAACACCATTACGGCAAGTGGCAGCCCTACATCGCCATGAGCAAATGCCAGGGGTTGCAGAACCTGGTTCGCAAACACGGCGCGGCGCGGGTGCATCGCGCCTGCCAGACAGCCTTGGACGCCCACACTTACACGGTCACCGACGTCACCCGCCTTCTGAGCGAGGAGTTGTAACACGCTCAGTTCTCCCCCCCTGCGGCCGTGTGATGCATGAAGCACACCGGTCGCAGTTCTCTTCTCCCTTCCCATGGAACACCGCACCGTCAAACGCCTGCGCCAGGTCAAGCTGTCCCCCTTGGCCCAATGGTATGAACCGTGGCGCCGAGATCCAGCCAACTTGGAAAAATCTCACGACGCGTTCGTCGAAGAATTCTGTGCCGTGCTGGAACAAAGCACCGAACAAGGGCGCATTCGGCGGCTGCTGGCGCGGGCTCGCTTACCCCAATCAGTGTGCAAAGAAGGCGTGGAGGTGGGGCGCGGCATCAGTGCCGCTCAGCTGGCCAACCTGTGCACGGGGAGTTGGCTGGAAGGCGGCCACAACATCGTGCTGTGTGGACCGGAGGGTTCGGGCAAATCGTTCTTGGCGGGAGCTCTGGCGCGGGAGGTTGTGCGCCACACCCCGCGGGTGACCTGGCTGGACCTCCGCCGGTTGCCCCTGGAACAGTGGGACATCGCGCACCCAAAGATCCAGCGGCTGATCCGCCGTTACCGCACCGCCGCGCTGCTGGTGCTCGACGGGTTTGCCGACAGCTACATTCCCGAGGGCGCGGCGTTGGTGCTGAAAGATGTGCTGGACGCCCGTGCCCAGCGCAATCTATCGACCCTTTTCACTTCCAGTCGGCCGATTGAAAACTGGGACAAGGCATTCAAAGATATCGACGTGGCCAACGCCATCTTCGAACGTATCTTCCACAGGGCTAAAGTTTTCGACCTGGGCGAGCGCCACCAGAAGCTCTCCCCCCAGCCAACCGACGCCGTCGCTGGACTCGGATACAGGCTGCTAGGACGAATGCCCTCAACCAATCTTCGGTCACTTGACGGGTAGAGAGGGGCGACTACAAGAACGGCAACCGAACTACATTTACGCCCGACAATGGATCAGCTGACCGGTTCCGCCGGCGTCTGTGATGCGCGCGACGGCATCTCAGACGCGATGAAAGTTTGCGACACGCGCGAATCATCACCCGGGAAGCACATGGCGTGTGGTGGAAAAAGACGATTTATCGCATTGAAGACCCCTGAAACAGATAGGCCAATCTCACGAGCGATCTTGCGAAAAGACATCCCTTCCAAGCGCAACCCCTCAATCTCTGTATCCCGCCAATCATCTATGGGGCGTCCCGCTGCCACTTGCCGGGGGGCACATGACACCACATGCCATGTTTCCACCAGCATCTGAATGTCTTCGTCAGTCGGATCATTCCAGTCGGCCAGCGCTTGGTTCATCTTGAACGCACGAAACACCATGGTCTCGGCAGCCCGCACTACGGCGTCCGCCGTAGAAAACGATCGAAATGCCGCCCCCAAAGCGTCCAGTTGCTGTTCGAAGTGCTCTATCTCAAGACAGGGAAAGTCCCCACGCGAACGCACCTCCGTGATCACGCATGCGGCTTGGTAGTCGATCTCGAGATCTTGGGGCTGATCGCGGCGCACCAGCAGCAAGGGCCATGGCGCGTGGACGTCTTCAAAGGCGATGCGAACAGCATTCGCATATGCCTTGCATCGCGCCCGACGGCCACTTCCATTGTTAGCAAAGACATCTCGGGGACGGTCATTGGACTGGTGCGATTTCATGGGGAACTCCATGGCTTGATTTCAAGCTAACCAAGACCGCCAACCTGTCAACCTAAGACGGTGTGCCATACCGCGAAGCGAAACTTACGACGCTCATCCGCCGTGGCAAAGCCCTGCCCAGCGGCGAAACTGAGCTATTCAGAACAAGGCGGAAAGAGGCAGAGAGGGAATGTCAGACAACCCACCTTCAAGGCCGAATAAAAAGGCCTGCCCCATGCCAATCGAACGGATGTCCCAAAAGCGCAAAATTACTCAGCTGCTTAGTCCGGTGAATTTGGGACAATGTTTGGCTCGCCGCGAGGCACTGAGCTGATCCAGATTGGGACAAAGGTTGACCAAGGTCACCCATCTCCGTCAGACACTACTCCGCATCGCGGCTGTCGAGACTTAGAAGCTTGCTTGGAGATGAGAGGAAAGCGCCACAGCAGCGTCAACGCGAACGACCTTTTCAATCCTCAGCGTATCTGGGTGCGACTAGGTGGACGACGCCCAACCGCCGCATCAGCTCACGGCTCTCGGGATCGGGCACGGTCGTCGTTACCAATACAGCTTCCGCTTGTGGGATCAGCGCCTGCGCTGTCTGTTCCGCGCGCATCACGGCTCGGTATTTCACGACCTGAAAGACACCGCGCTGGAACTCATTGATCGGGGCGTGACTGGGCTTCACTTCCACGGCCAGACGCCTGGCCTTTGTGCCGAAGTGGACATCCAGCCTGTCGCCCGATGAGAGCCTATACTCCGTTTCACCTAGCCCAAACTGGCCATAGTCTTTGACAAAGGATGGATGGCTTCGCACCCATTCTTTCAAGCGACGGTGCTCTGGGGTCTCTTCTCCGCCCCCTTGGCTGGGCTTGGGCAGCTGTAACGGCTTGTCAGGACCCAGGCGGCCAAAAGCTGGCTTCAGGATCGGAGCACCGAATGCTTCTGCAACGGCGACCCAGCGTTCGCCGAAGTCGAACACAATGTCCCGGGCCACCCGGTGGTGTTCCTCGCGGTGCTTTTCAATGAAACGCTGACCCTTAGCGTTGAGGTAGTTTTTCAGCAACGGGTCGCCGCCGACCCCAGCACACTTCTTCTGTTGATCGATCACGATGGTATTGAGCGGTGGCAACAGCACGCCCCAAGCCCTTCCAAGTTCTTCCAGATTTTCGCCAACCAATCCCACTGGAGAACCATATTTTCCCCTGCGAAACTGGACAGGGAGCTTCCATCGTTCCTCAATCTTGGCGGCCAAGTCTCCGTAGGAAATCGGGCGACCTTCCCGAGCGCTCTGAATCATGTAGGGCAACGCAAGTGGGGCGATCTTGCGGCCAAATGGTTTCCAATCCGCATCGTCCCAGTTCGGTGTCCATGGCGTGGTCATGTCTTGGTCCTGGTGTTCAGAGCTTCTGCTCGGCCTTCGCGCACGAACCAGTCATGAGCTCCGGTTGCTCACTCGTGCCGATCAAAAACTTCCCTGTGTAGCGATTGATCGAGAACGTCGTGGCCCCGGACTGCCAGGAGAAGAGACTGTCCTCGATCTTGACTGGCAGGGGTGGGCTGGAGTCCACCGTCTTCTTCACCGTGTCGATCGCCAACGTCAGTTCCTTGGGACCTTCGGGCGACGAAAAGTGACAGGTCATCCGCACCACCGGTTCGGTGGCCACGGCAGGAAGGGCCACCAGGGCGGCCAGGCCGATCAAGGCTTTCATGGGTTTCCCCGACGTGATGTGGCCCCATTGTGCCGTGCGCACGCCTTTGGAGCGATGGGTGTTGCGCCCCCTAACTTGGTTGGCAAACGGGGGTTTTGCGAAACCAACCTGCTGCAGCGCAAAATCTACCGTCGTCAACCGCTGTCGCCCGAATGTCGGGTGACTGTCGGGTTCGTGTCGGAACGACAGGGCGTGGCGCAACGCACAATCTCCCTGTGACACCAACGCATTGGAGATCGGCAATGGGAACGAACGTATCCGGTGAGGTGGTCAAACGGCTGAGGCTAGAACGTAGCTGGACACAAGAGCATCTGGCCCACGTGGCTGGGATCAATGTTCGGACCGTTCAGCGCATCGAGAAGTCTGGCGTCTGCGATCTGGAAACCCGCGCGTCCCTAGCCTCCGTCTTTCAGGTGGAGCAGAAACAGTTGGAGGGCGAGGCCAAGATTGAGCAAACAAGGCCTTCCGATAGCTGCGACCTACTCTACTACTCTCGTGTTGTTACTGGCCGTGGCATCGTCGACATCTTTGACGGATCACACGGGTATCGATTCTCACACGAGGACATGCGCGCCGAAGAAGATGCCCAATACATTGCCGAGCTAACCGATCAAATCAACGATTACGCGGAAATCTGGGACGACATGGATCCTGGCAAGAAAGTAAAGGCCACCTACGAGTTTGGTGAGATGTTCAAAGAGATGAGCTCACGTGGCTTTTGGCTGTTTGGTCTTCGGACCCGCCGCAAGACCCAACTGCCCTCGCGCGATGGCTCTTGCACTCCCTTTGAAATGAAAATCGCCAACTTCCATTTCGCTTACAGTGACAGCGACGGCATCATCGTCCTCGACCCAATCCGGTGAGTGCGTTCGATGGTCCCAGCAACAAACATCCTTCGTCGCATGTTTCACATCCTGTAAGTGCGAGAGTGGCCCGTCAGCAAGTTTTGGGGGAACTATGGAACTGAAAGCACATGGTTACGTCGTCGGCAGCAACTCGGAATGGTTCGATGAACTTCCGGCAGACGGCGAAGAGCTGGATAACCTCATCAAGAGAGCTCGCCGCCATATCGAACCGTGGTTGTCTGCCGTCTTCCAGGCTGAACATTTAAACCTGCTTATTGGCAGCGGGTTCTCTGTGGCCCTAGCAGAGTTGGCCAATGTGGCCGGAACCGGCATGGGCTTTGAAGACCTGGGCACGAAGTTCGACGAAAAGATCCGCTCGCATGCAGCGAGGGCGGCGGCTTCCATGGGACGTGGCAATCCAAATATCGAGGATCAAATCCGCTCCACGCTTGTGCTCATAGAGGCCTTGGATCTGGTCGGCAAGGAAGAAAATAAGGCCAAGGTAAAGGGTGCTCTCGATACCCGGATCAAGGCTTTTCTGAGGGCCGTCCTGGACACAGAAGAAGGCATTGCCAATGCTGAGGACAACCATTGGAAAAACACCGTTTCGGTTCTTCAATCCTTCCTACTTAGCTTCGCCAGCCGCTCGTCGTCCAGGGAGCGACTCCACGTATTTACCACGAACTACGACCGCCTCGTTGAGTATGGTTGTGACCTGGCTGGTCTACGAACCATCGATCGGTTTGTGGGGGCACTGGAACCCGTGTTTCGCTCGTCTCGCCTGGATGTGGATTACCACTACAACCCTCCAGGGATTCGTGGTGAACCTCGTTTCATGGAAGGCGTGCTCAGGCTGAGCAAACTGCATGGGTCCTTGGACTGGCACCAAGATCAGCGCACCCGACGCATTGTCAGACGTGGCATTCCATTCGGCGCCGGCGTCGATCACCCGGCGGTCCCAGACAACCCTGTGGACACGGTGATGATCTACCCCAACGCTTCCAAGGACGTTGAAACTTCCGCCTACCCATATGCCGAACTGTTCCGTGATTTCGCAGCCGCGTTGTGCCGGCCCAATGCGGCGTTGGTGGTGTATGGCTACGGCTTCGGCGACGACCACATCAACCGCATCCTAGCCGACATGCTCGCTTTACCGTCCACTCATCTGGTGATTTTTGCTTATTCGTTGGATGACCGGCTGAAACGCTTTCTGGCCCAGGTGGCGCGCCCGGCCCAGATCTCTCTTTTGATCGGTCGCCACTTTTCCACCCTTCGCCAGATCGTTGAACACTACTTGCCGAAACCTGCCATTGACCAAGTCACGGCACGCGTCGCCGAGCTGTTGAAGAACCGCGCACCCATCAGGCAGGACGACGCTATCGCCGCCGCAGACGAAGCAGCCAAAGCAATCCATAATGGAGACGCCAAATGACCAGTCCCATGGAGCAACTGGCTGGGCTGGTGATCGGAACGGTAGAGGCTGTCGCTCCCAGTGAAGTGCACGTCATCCTAGAAACCACTGCACCACAAAGCACAGCGTTCAACACGGGAACTCCGGTGTCGTTCCCAAGATTGAACGGTTATGTTCTGGTCCCCAACGAGGCAGGCGCAACGGTTGGCTTCGTTGCGTGGATCGGAATCGAACGAGCTGCCACCATTCGGAGCCGCGGTCAAACCGAGCTCGGGTTGGTCGACCTTCCCTTCCCTCAGCGCCGCATGGTCATCAACCCCATCGGCACGTTGATCAGCCAGAAGGCCCTCACCACGGGAAATACCGAACTCCTACTCGAACGCGGCGTCATCGCCTTTCCTTCGGTCGGCGATCAGGTGCTCATTCCGACCCCCATGCAAGTCGCTGCGATCGTGGGTGCACACGATCAAAACCGACGCGTGCGCATCGGCACGTCACCAATGGCGGCCGACGCTGCCATCATGGTCGATCCAGACAAAATCTTCGGTCGCCACCTCGCTGTGCTTGGTAATACAGGCAGTGGCAAGTCCTGCTCCGTGGCCGGCCTGATACGGTGGTCGCTCGAAGCGGCAGGCACTACCCGCGAAGGGGAAGGTCAGGCGGGGCCGCCGAACGCCCGATTTATCGTCCTGGACCCGAATGGTGAATACACCAAGGCATTTCAGGACATCGCGGGAGTTCGGGTTTTTCGCCCCGGTGATGCGGACAATCCACTTCAGATCCCAGCGTGGCTCTGGAATAGCCATGAATGGTCTGCAGTCTCTCAGGCTCAACCAGGCACACAACGGCCGCTGCTCAACCAAGCGCTCAGAAACCTGCGCGCAGGCCGAGCCGCACGGGAAGCAGCAGAAATCACTGCGGCCAGACAACTTCATCTTTACAGCACGAAGATCAATGTTTTTCTTGCCGACGGGAGCGGCAAGTCATACTCGGACTTTCCCGGCAACAAAAATGCAGGCGACACGCTGACAGCAATGGTGGACACCATGCGAGATTTGGCAGCGAATGTGGTGCCTGCGGGCGGTGCTCAGGATGCGATCGCAGCCATTGCGGACGCAGCAGAGGAGCTCGCCAACCAACACAGAAATCAGAACAAGCAAAACCCGCACAGTCCATATTACCGGGACTTTTCTGTCGCTGACTTCCGCCCTTTCGTGCAACTTTTCGAGACGGCAACAGGCCACTTCCCGCCCCCGGCCGAAGACACTGAGGGAGGCGAGGACTCCCCGATCCCATTTGACGTCGGCCAGTTCGCCAACTACATCGAGGACATGGCCGCCGGTGGCACGTCCAACGCGAACATCACCAACTTCATTTCCTATCTGACCCTGCGTATTCGAAGCATGGTTTCCACTCCTGCGCTTCGACCAGTGATCCTTCCAGAGGGAGAGGTCACGCTGACAGGCTGGTTGGAGAATCACATTGGCACCAGCAGGGCAGCCAATGGCTCTATTGCGGTGATCGACTTGTCGATGGTGCCGTCCGAAGCCACCCACATCTTGATCGCCGTATTCGCGCGCTTGGTTTTCGAGGCCAGCCAGCGATATCGCAAACAGCGTGAGCATGGGGAACCACTGCCGACCGTTCTAGTTTTGGAAGAAGCTCACACCTTCATTAAACGAGGGAGGGACGACGACGATGGCTTGCCATCCCCTTCCCGCCTCTGTCGAGAAGCGTTCGAGCGGATTGCCCGAGAAGGTCGAAAGTTTGGCGTGGGCATGATCCTTTCATCCCAACGCCCCTACGAGCTTTCCCCTACCGTTCTTGCCCAGTGCAACACCTTCCTGCTTCACCGCATCGTCAATGACAGTGACCAGGATCTCGTGCGTCGGCTGGTGCCGGACAACGTTGGTGGAATGCTTCGGGACTTGCCAAGCCTTCCCTCTCGACAAGCCATCCTCCTTGGCTGGGCGACGCCACTGCCAGTCCTTGTCGAGATGACCGAGCTTGATAAGAGCCAACGCCCGCAATCCGCCGACCCCGATTTCTGGGATGTTTGGACCGGGAAAAACGAGCGCGATATTGATTGGAATCTCATAGCGGAAAACTGGGCAGGCATCTGATCCCTTATCTCTTTTAGAGGTCAGTTCGTATCTGGTTCGCCTCGCTGCCTGCTGCTGCATGTGCATTTGGCACTATAGGACCAATCCTTGAACCGGAACTTCTCTGGACTCAGCAGCCGGCGGCCCAAAAAGTTCTTCCACCCGCGCGACTGATATCAAATGTTCTCTTCTTAAGCGGGAGCACGAGGGTGACGCCTGTTGAACATCATCCGGTGTCATCAGCCAAATCGAACTAGAATCCAAAAGAACGCCATCTTCGATCACAAGCTTCACTACCGCGAGAACGTGGTAAAGCCGATTGGCTGGCTTTTCGTAGGTCTTCTTCTCCGTCGTCTTCACCGAAATCGAACGAAACGTGTGGCCATTCACTGCGATAAAATCATTGCCCGAGTCCTTAAGTGGCGGAGCCGCTTGAACGCCATACTCAAACAGGCGCAGCTGCACCAACAGTTCACCGATGGTTCCGATGCGGGTGGTGTCAAAGATGGGATTCACTATGTTCCCTCAAATGATGACAGTTGTTTGCGTCTGGGCTTCTAGCCCGCTGACACTGTGTTTATAGGGGCTATTCGTTCACCTCAGACCTTGTCCCAGGTCTTTCGGCTACGGATATAGGCATCGTCATTGGCAAGTGGCCCAAGGATATCGCTGAAGCAGGGAATGTCGTTTGGCATCACCTCTCTGGCCAACACTTCAAGCCCGTCAAGAAGATCTATCCAATACCGAATGATCTGCAGCACGAGAAGTTGGCGATACGGCGCAATAGCCTCGTGCTTAAGCGTGCGACGCACGCCATCTTCATACGAAGTGACGGGCGTGCCGTCTTCGGCCGTATGCAATACGGATGCAAGCTCGTCCATGAATGCGGACTTCCCTGCCTTCTCTTCGATCATTGATTTTCTCTTTGGACTGACTCTGTCCTGATACAACTTTGCATCCACCTTGCTTGCCCAGGCGGCGATGGGGTCCTTGCTCGTAGTCCGACCGCTCAGAAGATCGATGTTGGCGTAGCGATCACCTCTGGCGAATGACGAAAGCACGTCCAGAATCGATAGATGATCTGGGTCAGATAGGTCCTGCAATGAACGAAAGCGCAAGCCCCTAGCGGTCTTGATCACCTGCGATCGCGCGTAAAGCTTCATAAGGTCGTGGCTTAAATCCTTCATTTCTTTGTCGACTGGGAACGAGCCACTATGGTTGATAGCGTGATCGAGTATCACGCAAAGCTTTCCAAGTCGTTCCAAGCCGACCGACAGGCCAGTGAAAGCCTGAAAATACACGCCATGAAGAGCATAGTTCGCCCTGTAAATGTGGGTCGCGCCTGCACCAAGCATCTGTTTGGTCAACGTGGCTTCACGGTTAAGCGCACGGAATGTGGGAGATAACGGCGTCATGCGAGCATTCTTCCTTTCTGTCGAAAACAATGGCTGGCAGGCAACTGGCTAGTTTGAGCCGGGTAGTGGGTAGAAGCGTGTGGCGATATCTCCCGCACGTAACTCCACCATAACGTCGTGAACGAACTTTTTCTTTGAAAACAAACGAACGATAGGCAACCCCTGTTAGGGTTGGGGGCGCCTAGTGGCAACGCCGGGCACCCTTCTCGAAAGCACAATCCAGGGCGTTCAATGATGCTGACAAGAGAAGCACTCCCCAGTTACATCGGACTCTTTCTTCTGTGTGTGACGGCCGCCGCTGAAAGCGCCATCACTCATTCACCGCAAAGCTTTGGCGCCTTCGACCATTGGGTGCCGGAGTTTGCAAGCCTGCTGATTGCCGTGGCGGTCTGGATTTCTTTTCGCCGTGGCCCTTCACTGCATCGAAGCCTGCCGGACGTCTACCAAAACCTCAAATCCGGTCGTCAGCAACCCAGCACCGTCTTGCCGAAAATCAACTTCATGTTGGGCCTGGCGCTGATGTGCGTGGTGTGGAAGCACCTGTTTTTGGGTTGACGTCGGCGCCCCTTAGGACACGATCCGCAACTCGTCCCGCTGCGTGGTGTAACGCGGTGACAGCATGCCTCGCTGCATGGACCAGTCGCGCTCTCCCTTCACGCCTGCAGATCCGATGCCGATGCTGCCTCGACCCGATTTGCCAGCGCACCACGTCTTACGATGCGGCCAGCATCGGGCATTACGACAACAATGATCCCCAGAACTATTTTCCCAAGCTGGGTTGTCAGGCAAGCAAGGAGCAAGGCCTCCGCTGCATCCAGGCTTCGTGTCGGCATGCAAAACTACTGCGACCGAAAATCCGTTCCCGCCAGGACCAGAGATGGGTTGGGCTTGAGGAATCCCCCCGAACATCAATCTGGCACTTGAACGGCGGGATCATCCGCGCGCACCGACCCCGTAATGCCATCGAGTTGCACGTTGTTTCGAGCCGCCCATTGGGCCAAGTTTTTGGGCCGATACGTGGCGTTCTTCTGCCAGCGCTCAAAGACCGATGCGTCAATGGTTTCGTTGACGACGTTGTGGGCGATGTCGTTGGGTCCAGAGGACACGGTTCCGATGGGACGGTAGTAAGGGATGCCTGCGTGAAAGAGCTTGTAGACCCCCCCGGCCATCTCCGCGAATGAATCATTGATGGGCGCGTGGTGAAGGTCGCCATCGATGGTCACCGTGCCATCGAAACGCAAGTCGCGGTGGATGGCTTTCGCCATCAGCCATTGCAAGGGGCGTTGGGCGAGCAAGTCGTCGTTGTAGCCGCCACCCACATTGGCATGCGCGCCGACGAACCACCGTTGCTCCACGTTGTCCGTTGTGGGGAACGCAAACGCACCGGTCGCGGACGGGTCGTTCCTCAGATGCGACCAGGTGAACAGCGTCGGCGCGAAAGCCTTGCGATGTTCGTCCACCGCCATGGCGTGATAGGCCGAGTCATCGTTGATCCAGAGGTCGGTTTGCAGAAAGCGGTATTGCTTGCGGCTCACGACCGGAATATCGCCAAACGGAAGACCGAGCGCGCCGACCGTGTCCCATACGCCCAAGAACCAGAGCGGGATGGCTTGGGAATACGTCACCAACCACCGCTCCTCGTTGGTCAGCGTCGTGTCGCCCTCGGCGGCCGCCCGTCGCAGCTCGCGGATGGAGCGTGTAGCTTTCAAGAGGCGATAGCGCGCGTAGAGCTGATCAATGGAAAGCGGCGCCCCCGGCCTGAGCAAGCCGAGCTTGGAGATGAGGCCGGCCAACGACCGTGCGGTGTAGGCACCTCGACTGAATCCGAAGAGGTAGATGCGATCGCCGGGCCGGTAATGCTCGACGAGCCATTCGTAGGCGTCGGTGACTTCTTTGTCCAAGCCCCAGCCAAACGCGCCGCCCATGAACTGTTGCCCAAACAGGGTGCCCACGCCTTGGCTGTAGTAGGCGATTTGGTTGCCGCCCTTGACGCAAAGCGACTTGGCGCGCCACACGTTGGTGTTGTTGTTGACAGTGTTCCAGGTGCCGTCCAGGAAAAGCGCAAGGTTCTTGGACGCAATGGGAGTCGCTTCGGTCAGGGTCGCTTCGGTCACGCTGAGCCTCCTTGCACGCGGTTGTTGACGGTCACCAGGATTGTGTCACGCCCCCTTTCAAAGCCAACGGGGGGATTTTCGGCCGATCATGTCGCCAAGGGGATGCGCAAGGGCAAGAGAAAGGTCCGCACCCACCGGCTGGGCCGCCCGATGCCAGTATCCGGAGACGACCGCCCTAATAGATTTCAGCATCGAGGGTGATCGATTTGATGGCTACGGGGTCATTGAGAAATCCACCTGCTCCCTTGACGCGAAATCGAATGTCAACGTTCGCCCGTCTGACGCTTATACCTTCGACTTGCTGCACCGCGCTCAAAGACGGATCGAAGAAATCGACGTCAATTTTTGGTTGCACTCGCATGGGCACACTGGGCACAACTCGATAGGTGCCCCGATCATTTTTGGATGTTGGGGGAAACAAGATCATCCCTCTTGATCCAGAAACTCGTTGCTTGTGCTCAATGAACGCTTGGTCTTCACGGATCGCTTGGTTTGCGAAGACGCCCGGTTTGGGGGTGATGATTGTGAAGCATGGCAGCAGCGCGCCCGAAAGGCTGTTTGGGTGTTGCGCTGGCACCACTTGCAAGGCGAAGTAGTTGTTGAAGATCAGCCCGATAGCCGGCGACTCGAAAGCGGTGTCGTGGGGGGCAACTCGGAACTCGTAGCCCGCGGACTGATTGGGGTCTGCATCGATGACGAGATCCCTTTCCCCGAGCTGCCCTTCATGTGGATCGAGACCGCCAACGGAAGGGATCAGGTATTGAGCAAAAGGGTTGGTAGCCGTCAGGCGCGTCAGCGGCTCCATGTAAGCAATGTCTTCCCGACGATGCTCCAAGTGCACTCGGCCCGTGGTGTGATAGGAGAGTTTTCTGGTCCTTGGCTTTCCTACTCTGTCGTCCATGGGAACAGGTGATGGGTCGGAAGCGTCAGATCTGAAAGATCGCTCAACAGTTCCCGTGCGCACGAAGAGGAGATACAAGGACCCATCACCCTCCAAGGACCATTTGGCGAGGCAACGAAGCTGATCCTCTACCCTAAGCAATATCCACCCTTCGAGCGTTTGCGACATGTTGGTGTCCTACGGTGTTGAACGGCTGAACTAGGCCGCCAAGGGAGATATGTTTGCAAGGGACCCGTTGGGCAGCCCGTGGATGCAGCTCTCGGCCGAAAGCGGATTCGCCACAGCGGAACCATCATGGCGTCGTCGGTGCACGAAGGACAGCCAAAGCCCGCGCGAGCACTGGGTCATGATGTTGCCGAAGGTCGTTCACGGTCGGCGTCACCTCAATCTCCGGCGCAATGCCACTTCCCGAGGTAGCGCCTACTTCTTTGGCGCGCGCGGTTTCGGAACCCGAACGGCACTGGGCAGATGCTTGGGCAATGAGTCCAGAGTGGCCTCGACCTGATGCGCGTAAGCCGCCAACGTGATGCCGCAGGCGTGTGTCCATTCGTAGAGTTGAAGGATGTCAGCCCTTCGACGCCCCAACTCGACATCAGCCACGAAGGTTTGGGTTCGGCCCAGCTTGGCGGCTAGTTCACGCTGCGAGAGTTTTGCGGCCAGACGCGCGGATTTGAGCAATGCCCAGGCCACGGCGTATTCGCCGCGGTCGACGCTCTTCGTTTTCAGTGTCCGCGTTGCCATGCCCCTACCGTAGCGGGCGACTCTCGTGACCTATTTTTCAGTTCATACCCATCGAAAAGCTTAGGCCATTCACGGATAAATCGCGTGATTTATGGAGATTTTTGGTCTACATCGCCTCTGGCCATTATCTCACTTGAACCGTTTTTCGGTTCAGCTCAGGATCGATGATCAAAACTTCGCCCCAAGGCCATGGTTTGGGCCGCCCCGCCGCGCGCTGCCGGCTGGGTTAGAAACGGAGCAGCGCGCTCAGGGGTTCATCATGCGAAACGCACCAACCCTTGCGGCCATCGGAGCCGCGTTATTGTTGGGGGCTTGCTCCCATTCCAATCCGGGGACGGAAAAAGCCCCCGTCGAAGCCCGTGCTCTCATGGCCAACCTGCCGGCTTCTGCGCCCAAGCCGGACGCCAGCACACCGACCAGGCCTACGTGCCAATCGAAAGCGCGGTGCAAGTGCTGGCCTTGAACAGCGCCCTGTCCGCCAAGCCGAAGCTCGAACTCATGGCGGGGGCAACGTCCAGCGACTACCGGGATGCACGGGACTCCTTCAAGAAGCACGACATCCTCCAAGGAATGCAGCCAAAGTTCGAGGCGGCGATCGCCGAGGCCAAGTATCATCGCTACATCACCTGGATCAACGACTATCCGCAGATCCGGCACTTCGACTTCAATGCGCACGCCTTCCCCGTTGAGACGGGATTATTCCAGTTCGGCGGCTCCGCCCAGTTCTACGAAGACCATCAACCGTATGGGCAAATCACGGTGAGCAACGGCGCGGACTTCCGCGCGTTGCACGTCACCGATGACACCACGGCGCGGACCATGGAGGCCCTCGCGGACAAGGGCCATGGGCTGCGTTTGAAGATCTATGCCTTCGCCCAAGGCACCGATGACAGCGGCACACCCACGGTGCAGGCGGCGATCACAAAGGTCCAGGTGCTCGGTGCCAGCGACCAGGTGCTCTTCGAGCAAAAGGCCGGGGGTGCACAATGATCCGCCCTGCCCTCCACCCCTTGGTGCTTGGGGTGTTGCTGCCTGGCGCCGCGCTTGCCCAACAATCTTTCATGTCACGCCTGCTGAGCAACACGGGACAAGCCGTTGCCAACCAACTGACCCACGGCACCACGACCAGCACAACGGCCCATGCCGGGTCGGATGGCCTACGCGCCAAGAGCCAAGGCAATAACCAATGGGCTTACCCGACGTATGCGCCCGACACCATCGATGGCTACACGCACCTCCGCTTCGGTTCTGCGGCGTTGGATCCTTTTGGCAATACCGTGGGCGGCCGGCAAGTCTGTGATCGAGAGTTTGTGGGCTATGCCCTGCTCCACAGATCCGAACTCTCGCCACAAGATGCTCAGCGCTGCTTGTCGCTCGAACAGGCGAATGACCCAAGTGCCACCATGGCAACGTTGCAACAACGTATGTCGACGATGGCCGGCACTAGGAAGTTTTACATCCGCGGCTCCATCCGAGTGGACACGCGTGTGGATCCTGCAGGGCAAACGCTTCCACCTGGCAAGGGCGTGGTCATTCTGGGTGGAGGACTTCCGATCATTGCCTCGCCCAATGATGTTGACTTCCGTCTGGGCGGTCCGAACTGGCTCCAACCAGGCTGGCGTCCAGGCTACATCGGAAATCAGTTTGCCTTGCTCTTCAACGCAGACCCGTCGCTGGGCTCACGCTGGCAGCAGATGGCCGACAACGCCTATGTGTTCTTTACTGTCAGCGAACCGAAGCACCCGCGCACGTCGACGTGGCAGCGCAGCCATACCATGTATGACGTGGAGGTCGAGATCGACAAGATCATCTTGACGGACAACCAGAACAAAATTGTGCTGACCCCACCCAGCCGCTCTGCACCGCAAGGGGCCACGCCGTGATGACTTGCCCCTTGTGATACGAAAAGAGCCGCCCTCGGGCGGCTCTTTTCTGGTGAAGGCACCCCACACCCGCAGCCTCTCATCCATCGGCGACCGCTTACTCGCTGTATCAGATCTCTTCCGAGACAGGAAAGGCGCGCTTGAACTCAGCCAGCTCTTCATCGAGCCACGCCAGATAGATCAGGTCTTTCGTCCGGTAGTGTGCGTTTAGTTCTTTGATTTGCTCCATGTCAGCCCAGGCAGCCACCACCGGGCCCTCGAAGCTAATTGGCACGCGCTTCGTCACCAAGTAGATGGTGATCGAATCAAGCGGGAGCTCGTTGTTCTTTTGCAGAAGATCACAGGCTTGTTCGCCAAGAACCTCCTCCATGATCCCGTCGAGGTTTCCTTTCTTCGGCACCGCAAGATTGATGGCCGAACATCCCCTGGCCACTGCTAGTTCTCCGGATTTCATGAACGCTCGTTTCAGGCCGTCGGGATCCGGCCCTGTTTTACCAGAGTAGAAATACTGCTTCGGGACAACCACGTTCTGTTCACCCATTCTTCTCTCCTTGAGTCAGTTCGAAATGGCCTTCACAAGCCGCGGCAGGACGTCAGTTCGCCTGAAACCAAAGCAGCAACACCGCCACAAGCAACGCGATCGAAGTTCCAACGAGGGCCCACACCAGCGTTTCGCGCTTGCCCAGCTTCTTCTCCAAGGCCACGTTCTGGTCCGATGCGCGTTGGTTCTCGGCCTCTTTCTTGGTCAGTTCCGTTTTTACCTCAGAGAGCTGACCGCGAAGGCGTGCGCTCTCGGCTTGCGCGGCCTTACGTGCTCCGAGCTCCTCTTCTGTGTTGCGAATTCGATGCCCGACGTCCGTTGGAGCAATGAAGCTCTCGTCGGAATGGCGATCGAGCAAATGCAAATTGTCGAAGTGCCCCAGCGCCGTGTAATACGGAAGACCCGTCTCAATCAGGGCCTTTGCCACCCTGGACGAGTTGCCAATCGTTATGAGCTTTTCACCGCCACCGCGCGCCACAACCACCGCCGCGACGTTCTTTTTAAGCAGCCGGTCAAGCGCCTGAACGAACTGAACCTCATCGCCAAAGTGTGCGGACTCACGATGGCAAGCGGCGAGGTGAGGCAGATTGGCCGCACTGCAAAGGTCACCCCAACCAGTTCCTGAAACCAGAAAGCCGATGGATTTCACGGGATGGTGCTCCATGAACTTGGCCAACGTTTGCACCGATCGCGTGCGCTTTGGGATGGCCTCTTGGGGCTCCCTGTGCAGGGACTGCCACCGGCCCTCGATGTCCCCTTGCAGCTGAACCTTGAAGTCCTTCGTGACCGTCAGCACGCCGGCAATGATGATGTCTTCGCCATCGTAGGGAGCGGCCGCCAATGGAACACGAAACGGAAGCGTCCAGTTGGCACCAACCAGACCCCCATAGCAGTAGCCAAAGCCGTTTCCTTGCCAGGTGCCGACGTCCTCAACTCGTCCGCGCACCCGCAGTGGCTGACTCACCTTCTTGAATTGAATGAGCGGCAACAGGTGATCCACCGTGAGGACCGCCTGGGGAAAAGCGGTTGGCAGCACCTGCTTACTCTTTTCCAGGGGCGGCGAACTCTTAGGGGGTGCGTCATCCATGGCGACGGCCTTTAAGCAGATTTCGAAACATCGATGTTGGGACAATCGAGGCACAGAGACCCTCGTGTCTTCATCGGCGTCGAGTGCGATGTCTTGAATCGGCCGCGCCTTAAACGAGGCCGCGCCGGTGGTGCAGCCGCTGAGCGGTCATTTTGATGCGCGCAGTCAAATCACTGATTTCCCGCTCGTGGGCGTCGACGTCAGGGAAGTTCCTCCGACGGAACAGTGCTTCGAGTTGCCTGGCCTTACCAGCCACCTCGGTTTCTGCCCCCACTCTTTGCAGCTGTTGAGCAAGCTCAATATCCCAACCAGCAAACTTCAATTTTTCACACAGGGCGAGGATCCGCTCACCCTGAGTTTCAGGCCGATCTGCCAGCCCGGATGGATCGACGGCCACGCAGGCTTGCTCGGCGATCACCCGGTCCAAACCTTCACGCAGGTCGCTGTTGATGTCTCGCCACAGCTGCTGCCGGCGTTCTGACGACATTCGGTAGTGACCATCACCGGTGTAGCAGCGGCTGATGGGAATCAGTGCACGCAGAGGTTTCGGCAACAGCCCATGAGTGCCGATGACATGCATGAGCATCTGCTGCATGTCTTCGGCTTCGCCATAGGGCTCCTGTTGCGATCGATGTTCAAGCACCCGCAAATTGTGCTCAGTGGCGTCATCGACACCTTCAAAAGATCGGTAATCCATGCAAAGTCAGTTTCGGGAGCCTGGTGCCAGTTTAATGGAAGGGGTCTCGTGGCATGAGACAGCCATGCGGCCGCTCAACTTCACATCGAAGGGCAGGCTTGGCACCCTCACGGTTCCAGCCGGCGCACTACGGCCGTGTCGGAAGGCCACCAAAGAACGAGTGGCCATCGGTCGTCCTGATCGTGAAATCGTCGGACAGCGGCCGTGAAGGCCCACCATTTCTGAGTTGCCGACCGGAACACTCACGCCTTCAACAAGCCCAACTCCTCAAGGCGAATAGCCATCGCTCCAACCGAAACCCCGAACTGGGCAGCCAGCGATTTGAAGGCACGTGAGTTGTAGGTTTCCGCCGCGGCAAGCGTCCGCGCGAGATGGCGCAGCGTGGGGTTCTTTTCCTGCACCGCATCGCTCGTCGTTCTCGATAAGGCAAAGGCGGTGTCATCTGTCAACACAAAGCACTCGGTGCCGAACCGCTGCACGAAGCATTCTCTCAGCAGCTTCCCCGGCATCACAAAGAAAGTAGCAAACCGGTCAGCCTCGCGCTCCCCTGGTTCGCGGGAACGTGTCACGCCATCAAGTGGCCGATCGCGGTGAATGCCGCCAGCATCAGGATGGAGAACCGCGTGCCCCAGCTCATGGGCTAGGGTGAACCGCTGATAGGCCGGCTCCACAAACTGAAGTGACGCCTTGACCACCTTTGCATCGCGGTCAATCAGGCCAGCCACTTCAATATGGGTTCTCGGGTCGTTACCCAGCCCACTTTCAAAAACGAGGTCATAGCCGACGAGACCCAGCGCTTTGCGGATGTCCAACACCTCGATCGGGTTCGTGGGCGGCGCACCTTCCCACAACTGATCTCGCTCACGCCAAAGCCGGCGTTGCAATGCGATGGCCTTGGCCTCGATCTCTGCATCGTTATAACGGCGCTTCTGATTGTTGGCAGGAGCCGCATGTGCGCCCTTCGATCCCGCATCGTTCGAACGCGTGGTGGCCGCTGCCTCGGCGATGCCTGCGCTGAAACCACCGTCCCCATCCAAGTAGGCGTAGGGATCTTCCAATACCTTGCGGCTCGCACTTAGCCTTGCGCCATCGGCGTCAGCCAACTCCATCGGCGCCGATGTTGGCTCATCGAGTTCGTCCAAGTATTCGATGAACGCATATGGGTTCTGATGCAAATGCCGGAGTTCGGCAATACGTGCTTTCAAAGGCTTGTTCACGGGAGCTCCCTGTCAATCGAGCGCTCCGGACATACCCGTCACACTCCAAAGCTATGGATTAGCCGTTGCAGGGCAGCGAACCGCATCCACTTCGCCGGCACCGGCCCAACGGATACACAAACCACCTTTCATGTCAGTAGGTTACGCCCCGCCCTTTATGTTAGGCAAGTATTGAACCATCCCTGGCGTCCCATACCCCATCAGGTGCTCGCTAACGTTTACTCGCCGAAGCCTGGGGCATAGCATCCACAACAATCCAGGACGGTGCCGGCTTTCCAGTCTCCAAGATCGCATTCCTCGCCGTGGACAACCCAGCAATCTTCGCTGGCGTTAAGTTCCCCACATCCACGATCAGGTAATGGGCTCTCTGTGCCCCTTCTGCCCGCAGATAGGCGTCCAACTGCTCGGTGTAGGCCCCCACCAGCTTCGAGTTTTTTGATCGTTTAAGCTCAACTAGGACCTTGGAGTTCGAGCCAGCGGAGATTTTGAAATCCACTGGGCCCGACCCACCATCGGACTCAGGGGAAATGTCGAGCCCATTGGCGTCGCAGTAGGCGGCCGCAACCGCATAGAACAACCGCTGCATCGCCTTTTCAAGCCTCGGAACTGTATGGCGCGGGTTCCAGCATTCGCGCCACAGCCCCTTGTCTTCGATCAAATGCTTGAACTGATCAACGATGGCAACGACAACGGCGTCTACCTCATCGAGCGTCAGCGTCCTGCCACCATACCGGGCAAGATCCAAAGGTTCTTTCTGGGCGATCTGTTTGCGGATTTCGGCAGGGTAGATTTCCCCGCGGTGGTCCCCCCTCACATCATACGGTTCATCTACCGCGCTCCGAACCAAGTCCAAAAAAAACTCAAACGACTGCTTGCTTGCCATCGCTGACTTCAAGACTTCGTTCTTTTCCCGAACCGTCCTGGCACGCCACAACTCCCCAACGTGTTGATTAACTCGATCTTTGAGATCCTGCGTCTCTTGGGCTGCGGTGGCGATCGCGTCCCAATCGGCAGCGATGGGAAGATCCCTAACGATGTCTTTGGGCACCAGCAGTAACGGCTCCCTTGTGTTCAAGGGATTGGGCGGCAATTGGTAAGTGGTGCCTGCGAGCGTGAATGGGGCAACGGCGCGACCAAGGTTCGTCGCCACCGCGTGGGTATATCTGGCGAGACAGTCGACCACAATGTTCGTGGTCATGTCGCTGATCCGATCGGCCCCGATCCCACCCTCAAACAGTGCCAGTGCCATGAACAGATCAGGGTTAACCACGCCGAGGTCAACGACCTCCTTGGCGACCACGAGCAGATGGCCACTGAGCTTAGAACCAAAACCAGAGCCCCCCGTTCCGGACGAGTAGCCAAGATGGGTGAAGGGGACCTCATGGAAGGACAGGTGACGTTCTGCCGCACGCCATGCAACATCCCCCTCCTTCTTGGATGCCACCAAAAGATCAATCAGCTGATTAAAACGCTGCTCATAGGCCTTCGTGGCACAGTCCCGAAAATCAGGATCTGATGCCTCATCAAGCAGCAGTGGATCAATGAAAAGGTTCGTGTCGCAGTTAAGGGTGACGTCGATGACGCCCGCCTTATCGAGATTTTCGGCGTCTATTCCCCAAGCCATCGAGAGCGTTACAGGCTCGCTCATTGCACTCCCCCTGTGCCAGCCAGTGCAGCGTTAAAGGCTTATCTGCGTCTTTAACGACGATAGCATGTCGGCCATTCCCTCATGCCTGAATTCAAACCTGGGTTCAGCTCGCAGCCTTTCAATGCGCCGAAGCGCGTCCATCGCAGCTGACAGCATGTGAAGTCCAGTTTCCCCCTTTACATTGATCTCGAAAGATCCGTCTTCTCGCATCGCCACATGGCAGCCCCAGACCTCCGGTGCCTCTTCGGCGCCCTCGATGTGGTTTTTCGGACGATAAGTGATGGTTGCCATGGTGAGGGCCTCGATCGGGTTTGGTCATCCATCTTGCCGGCACACCCAACCGACCGAGAAAAACGGGACGCCGGTTCAACTCCCGCCACGGGTCTGCCACCACATCAAACCATCACGACAGATTAGCCCTCGGCTTGGCCGCCCCTGGCCGGCAAAAGAACAGGGATGCTAATCTCACCAGGTCCCGTTTTGGGTATCGTTTTTCGCGCCTCGTCAGAGGCCGAAAGCCTTCAGGTTCAGTGGGTTGTGGCAGGCCGTCGTAACGTTCCCGCCACCTCCACCAATTCAAGCTCCAACGAAGACCAACGAAGGCCGGAAACCCTAGCAACAGCAAAGGTTCCGGCCTTTTTTGTGTCCAACCGAGTCCAGTGCAAGGTATTGGCATCCGACGGTAGGTGGCGGTAACTTTGACAGTAACAGGGGTCGCCGCCAGCGCGGTTACCGTCAAAGGGATTACCGCCATGCCGCTTACCGACACTTCCATAAAGAACGCAAAGCCGACCGACAAACCCCGCAAGCTAGCGGACGGCGGCGGCCTTTACTTACTACTCAATCCGAACGGCTCGCGTTGGTGGCGCTTGGACTATCGCTTCACCGGCAAACGCAAAACACTGAGCATGGGCACTTACCCCGATACTGGGTTGAGGGACGCGCGCGACAAGCGTGACGCTGCGCGTAAGTTGCTTGCTGCCGGCGTTGACCCTGGCGAGCAGCGCAAGGCTGAGAAGGCTGCAGGTGAAGAGCGGGCATCGAACAGTTTCGAGGTCATCGCTCGCGAATGGCATTCCAAGCAATCGGCAGCGTGGGTTGAATTGCATGCCAGCCGAATCATGCTGCGCCTTGAGAACGACATCTTCCCTTGGCTTGGCGGTCGACCTATTGCAGACATCACTGCTAAGGAGTTGCTTACCACTGTGAATCGGATCGTTGATCGCGGTGCCGTCGAATCGGCACACCGCGTTCTGCAGAACTGTGGGCAGGTGATGCGCTACGCGATCGCTACGGGACGAGCGGAACGCAACCCCGCAGCTGACTTGCGTGGCGCTTTGCCGCCAGTTAAACAAACCCACCTTGCTGCCATCACCGATCCGAATTCTATAGGCCCTCTGCTCCGCTCCATCGACGGCTACCAAGGCTCGTTTGTCACAAGGTGTGCCTTGCGGCTGGCACCGCTAGTGTTCGTGCGCCCTGGCGAACTTCGGCAAGCAGAGTGGGCCGAGTTCGACTTGGATAACGCGCAATGGAATATCCCCGCGGAGAAAATGAAGATGCGAGAGCCGCATCTTGTGCCTTTGGCACCGCAGGCGGTGGAAATTCTCCGAGAGCTGCACCCTCTGACCGGTCGTGGTCGCTATCTATTTCCCAGCGCGCGAAGCCCTCAACGCCCCATGAGCAATAATGCTGTGCTGTCCGCCTTGCGGCGCATGGGCTACGCCACCGAAGAGATGAGCGGCCATGGTTTTCGCGCTATGGCGCGCACCGTGTTGGATGAAGTACTTCACTTTCGTCCGGACTATATCGAGCAACAGCTTGCGCATGCGGTCAAAGACCCCAACGGCCGCGCTTACAACCGAACTGCGCATCTCGCCGAGCGCCGCAAGATGATGGCTGCGTGGGCGGACTATCTGGACCAACTGCGTGTCGGTGCCAACATCATCCAAATTTCGTCCGCAGCATAGGATTGCGTTCCAACGTTCCAACGTTCCAACGTTCCAAAGCAGATACAAATGGCTTTGCAGAGCCATTCCTAGCGAATCGATAGAACGTTCCGCACCATGAGCAACGGCGTTCCGACGTTCCATAAAAGGAGGATAGGAGCCCTCCCCTTTTTAGATACTCGGATCGAGTTCGACCATCTCCCATACCCAACCAGCAAACTCGGGATTCGCTTGATGTTCCGATAGCGGTTTGGGCGCGGGGATGGGTTGCCCATCCTCTTTGGCCGAGTTGACCCAGAGCGCAATGGCTTGCTTCGCGTTTTCGCAGGCATCCGCGAGGCCATCACCCGCCGAATAGCAGCCGGGAAGGTCGGGGACAACGACGCCCCATGCGGTGGTGTCGCTCCCTGCTTCGATCGCAACCGGGTACTTCATCTGTCTTTCCTCGGGTCGCACTAGGACGAACATCAACGATCTCCGCAACCGACATAATAATGGACGTTCCGGCGTTCCAGCGTTCCAAAATCAATAGGAATGACCGTGCGAAGCCATTCCCGCCACATGGACGCAACGTTCCATACCAATAAAGACGGCGTTCCAACGTTCCACCTGCCATGCCTCCCCCAAATTTTGGGTCCTCCCTGAAGGGGTGACCGTCGCGGCGCGTCAGACACCGCAATGTTTCATATCTGGGTGGAATTTTCGATTTGCACTTTATGTTTACGTTGCAAGCACGAATTCAATTAAATTCGGCAGATTACACTTCATTCTTATAGTAATCAGCTAGGTTCTGACTACCTTCCTGCATTTCACGCTGCATAATTCTTGGGTAAATTTTCCTTCGACGGCCGCTTGTGTTTCTCGACGGGGCGCCGTCGGATCACCGTCGTGGTCACTAGCCAAAGCCGATCCAATACTTTCCGAAGCGGAGTGGCCATCCTCCTATCTACTGCCGCTTAATTTTACACGTCACCCGACCAGCCAATTAGATCGTTGGCGGCGACCAGACTTGTAATTCGCGATGGGACACGGATAGGCTCATCGTGCGTATCCCAAAATAGGAGTGAGGAGATGCTTGTTGCAAAGTTTCTTCGCACCCCGACCTCGGATCTGCTCAGTTTGCCCTGATGAGCCGCTGACCTATGGGGTGCGAAGGGAGCCAAGAGGGGAATGCGCGCGGCCCGCGTTTGGGCAGTAATACCCCAGCAGCCTGGGTGGGCAAACAGCCAGGCGGGTAGCTCACCAGAGTGATCCCAGATCTTTGACCGGAGGGTCAGCGACCGAGCGGCCATGGGACTGGCAAAGCCAGCAGCCCGGAAACCGCAAGGCACGAGAGAACGGTCAGGCTCCCGACTCGTTGGGGATTGACGTGGATTCGACTCCCACCCCACCAATACAGCCATCTAAGTTATTAATTAACTGGGGAAGATTTTTCTTTAGTGGGTCTGTGTTGTCCGGTTTTGTCCGCTACCTGGTCAGTTTCTGGCCAACTTTTTTCTACGCCACGGCGCTTCCCGAGTTGCATATTCAGTGCGCCATAAAGCGTTCCGCTGCCCGCGATCACGGCGCGACAAGTGACTTCAATGGCTTCAATGACTTTCTCAACTCTCGGGGTGATCGGGTCTTTCGGACCCCAGCCGAAGATGTTTTCCAATTGCTCGACAGATTCGCAGTGGCTGGCGAAATTGCCCTCCGTTCTGAAGTCCTCGCGGGGCCATAGTCGAGCAAGCGATGACGCTGCATTCTCCACATCCAGCACAATGCGCCGGATGTCTTCGAAAGGCTTGGCCTGATCCTTTCCAATTTGCGCCATAAAGCGATAGCGCATGGAATGAAGCTTGTTGAACAGCTCGCTATATTGAGCTGTTCTCACAAATACAATTGAGGCGTTCTTCCGGGCGGAAAACTCTGCATCCCTTTCACCGTCGTGCCGAGTAATGTCCTTGGTCTCGTACCCAAAACTCGCGGGATGGCGAATGTGCCTCAAGGCGTCGGCCGCCTCATAAAATAGCGCCAGCGTGTCCTCCGCCAGCTCGATCTGTCGTCGACCCGAATGCTCGCGGCGCCAAGAGTCCAAACCGTAGACGGCGACGCAGATTGTGATCAAGGTAGCGAACAACCCGAGACCTTCGCCCAATGTCATCGTGCGATGCTCCATTCAATGCAGAGTGCGGCGGAGGTTGAATGCCGTGCGATTAGGCGTCAGGGCAAGTCGCTAATGTGGGCGCGCCCCCGTTAACCCTAGGGATTTTAAGTTACTAGCTGGAAGCTTGACGCTCAATCACTTGCGCTCGTTCTTTTTACACTTCGGCCATAGATAACCGACTGATTGCACAGAACCGTACCTGCTATTTTTACACGCTTAGACAGCCAAACGGGACAAAGAAAAAGCCCCGCCGGAGCGGGGCCTTTTTCTGGAACTCTGTTGCTGACATTTCAATGAGCATGCTCGCTGAGAAATGCGCGCACTTTTTCGGGCGAAGAGCCAGCTGCTGTCACTGCTTCACGCAGCTGGTCTTTGGTAACACCCATAGCTGTCGACCAAAACGCGAGATCGAACATCCCCTTCGTATCAACGACAAGTTGGGGCTGTTGGGAGACCTCTCCAGCATCGTGCTCGCCACCGACCGTCGGCGCCGTTGGCTGGCTATATTGATACATTGGCAGGACAGCCGGCGGGAGCCTCATCCGCCCGGTAGTCGAATGTAAGAACTCTCGCCAATAAGGCCAAACGTGGAAGGGTGCATTACGACGTCCGAACTCTCCCAATACGTCGTTCGGCAAAGCCTCGCTAGCTCGATAAACGAGCGCGAAAACCACAGCAACTTCACCGGCAATCGCGGGTGCGCCGTCACCGTCTAATAAAGACGGATGCAAGAAGCGCGCGCCCGTGACCACCTTGTACTCCACGAAGGTAGCAGCTTCCGCTGGTTCGTCCCCATCGGAAGAATCCGCGCTTCCTTCGACAACGCGGTGAAACGAAGTCTGAATTCTGGTCTGCACTTCCCACTGATCATTCAACGCGACAATTGGTAGAAACCTATCGTCAAGTGCCGCACTTGAATCACGAATATAGACATCCGTCAGAGCAAGAGCGCCATGGGCCCTCTTAAGCAAGTCGTTCCCTTCAGCCGTCATCCTTAAGCAGCTCCGCAGGCGTAGTCCGCATATTGATGGTCGTTCGCCGCCACAACAAATTTCGGCGTCACCGATCGCATGGAGACGCGACCCGCAGTTGTCCAGCCCGGCGCGGCCGTCTGATAGGAAACATCTTCGAGGACGTCTTCCACTCGAAATCGCGGCTTCTTGGTGCCGACATCGGCTTCGACAATGGAGAACGAGCGTCCCGCATAGTCGGCCCGAATTTTTAACTGACCACCTGTGGCGCGAACGAACGTAGCGAGTGTCGAAAGGTGGAAATCGCCTCTAGACTCCAACTTTGAGATTGCAACCTGGCTCACTCCGAGCGCTTCCGCCACTCGGCCCTGCAGCAAGCCCAGGGCAGCACGAATGAACGCGAAGGGTCTATCGCGTAACAATTCAGCCTTACGAGCTTCGGCAGCGGTGCGAGCTGGCGCCGACATCTGTGAAAGGAGGCCAGAAAGGGGCTTGCTCATTTCTTTGGTCCCATGGGTTTGAGAGATTGGAGGTGCCTGGCGTAGACCGCATCTGCAGCAGGAATCATCGCTCCATAAAACTGTTTGTCAGTCGATCCCTTCTTGTTGCCGCCCAGCAACAAGACCGCCACTCGGCGGGGATCAAAAGCATAAAAAACTCGATACGGATCTCCGCAGTACTGAATTCTCAGCTCGCGAAGGTTGGGGTGTTTGGAAGCCTTGAGAGTGTCAGCTCGAGGACGCTTTAGCTGAGGGCCGACTTCTTGGAGAACCAGGATGTTTGCCATGATCTCGGTTTGGGTCGCCTCATCGAGTGTGCACCACCACTCCTCGTACTCTTCCATGTATTCGACAGCCCACGTCACGCAATATAACTCCTAGGTTATCCTCACTCAAGGTCCACGGGGCAGGACTTCCTGCATATATCGCGTCGAATCGTGGAAGCTTTAAGGCATTCGCAAGCTACCTGAATGGCGAGACGTGACGCAATCGTCAAATTCGGTGCTCAAGACGGCAAACTGAGGCAAAAAAGAGTCAAATTATCAATCACATAGAATGCCAAACTGCACGGATAGGCTATTTGGCATAGGCTCTAAGAAATAGCCCGTCGAAACATCGGTAGGGACGTGCAGTTCACGACTCGGCGAGGCATCTCATCCTCAGCAGAATGTCTCATTCTTCAGCACGATGTCCGATTTTCGGCATGACGTCTCGTCCGGGGCGGCACCTGCATGGCGACCGCCAGTCCCTGGTATGGTCGTGCGGCTGACGCAAGGGAATTATCCAGCCATGTGCTCACTGCTGAGTTCCGTCAGCCCGTGGTGCTCCATGGCGTCGTACACCTGGTCCCACCACCAGAGGCGGTCCCGGTGGTCAACGGCTATGGCAGGGACATGAACGAGGCGCTCGAACGCGTCCCAGAGCTCTTCTTCCGGTCGGCCCGCCGACTTGAGCCTGCGCAACTCGGTGTCCAGATCCTCGAAGAGCGCAGTCAGTTGCTCCCTCGTGTAACTCACGTGACAGTCTCCAACCATTCGCGATGACCGTGCTCGCCTTTGCTGAGAGGCTGCTACCGCGATTTCCTTCGCCTTGGTGGCTGAAGCAGGCCTTCGGCGAAGGAACGGTGCGCTAACCATAGGCTCACCGCTCACCGCCGCCGCGGCGTCGTTGGCGAATATCTGCATGATCATAGAGCCTCCCCCTGTGAAGGCTGTTCGTGCCAGACCAGATTAGGTCCGCGCAAGACTGTGCGCAACCGGATGGGCTGCGTCTGTGCCGGGGACATCCTCCATCCTTCGCGCCTGACAGGGCCCAGCTTCTGCCGGCGCCGCGCAGTTTCGCCAACAGAAATAAATGCTAAACGGGCCTACCAAAACCCCCTTGCCAAGCGTTTTGCGATGAGTATCTTTTTGCGCCGCCGATCGCTACGGGATCGGCGGACGCCGCGCCCAGCGGCGCGGTGACAGTCCCTAATCCATGTTGCTTACCAGAGGATATGGCCATGCGCACTGTGCTCGACTTTTCACCACTACACCGTTCAAGCATTGGCTTCGAACGCGTCTTCGAACTCCTTGAGAGCGCGGCACGGACGCCGCAGCCGGACAACTGGCCGCCCTTCGATTCGGTAAAGGTCAGCGATGATCAGTATCGAATCACGATGGCCGTTGCCGGGTTCACTCGCGACGACCTGCAGATCTCGCTTCAGGACAACATGCTCACCGTCAGCGGCGAGCGCCCCACAGACCATGTTGGCGAGGTTCTGCATCGCGGGATTGCCAATCGGCCGTTCACCCGCCGCTTCGAGCTTGCAGAACACATGCAGGTGGTCTCTGCGGATCTGCGCGATGGGCTTCTCGTGATCGACCTCAAGCGCGAGATTCCGGAAGCGCTAAAACCCCGCCAGATACCCATTGGCACGGTCGGTAAGGCGTTGGCTGAGCCCCGTCGCTTAGAGACCCAAGCGGCCTAAGCAATCACCCAGCGCAGTTACGTCTCCGTTTCACTCCCTGGCATGTTGGGCGGTGGTCGCAAGCCGCCGCCCCTTTTTCATGGGCGCCGCTTGCCGGACCACACCTCCGTCGCATGACCTTGACCACGCGATGACCTACCCCGTGCCATTCGTAGGGACCCAACCAGGAGGGCAATTGCCGTGTCAGACGACAAAACCAACCGCGGGCCGCGCGATGCCGATCGCGTAAACGTCAATGAGGACTATGAAGTCCGCTACTGGACCAAGAAATGGGGCGTCACCGAGGCGCAACTCAAGGACGCCGTGAGGCGGGCCGGCGTCATGGCCAAGGATGTGGCTAAGGCTCTGGGCAAGCGGTGAGTGCCAGCGCGGTGGCAGGCCGCCCCGTGATGATGGTTTCGACAATGCGCTGACCGCGCCATGAGCCGGACGGAAATAGCCTTGGTTCGCGCCCGCCCATTTGGTGTTCGTTCCGTGGCCTATGGCCACAACCCCTGTGCCGTCGGAGCCAATGGGCGGGCGCCGGGGCAGCCTGTGATCCTCGGGCTGCCCCTCTTTCTATCCGCCGCTCGCGTACTGCCTGGGACGCTGCCCGGACAGCGGCATCAACCGGAAGAAGTCTTCTATCCGGCGTTGCACGGCAAAATGGACCAGCACGGAAACGTCCAGACAGTCGGTGCCGGTGGTTGAAACGGATCCCTCAGCGAGCATCAGCTCGTTACCGCGCATCAAGGTAGCGCTCCAGAGAGCTGATTCGCCCTGCTCGCGGTACGTCGCCTCGTAGTGGACACCCTGATGCAACCCTACGACGTCGGCCATTGCAAAATCACCTCGCAAAAGTACCAGCCCCTGCGATGAGAGAAGTCAGAATTTTCGCGGTGTAAGAATGGTCAAGGCCTGCAAGCCCCATCACTTCGGCTGACTGGGATCACCGCGGTATCGCCATATGGCCTTCTCGAGTTCGGCCTTCGTTTCAGGAATCAGATCGCGCGGCCGGGACTCTCTGAAGATTGCCGTCGCTTCGTGCATTCATCAATGAACGCGATCACATCGCTCTCGAGCCAACAATTCCTAGCGCCGATTTTCAGCGGCCGGGGAAATCGACCGACCCTCATCATGCGATAGAAATTGGCGCGGCTCACGGCAATCGTGGCGATCACCTCGTTTAAACACACCAATCTATCAACCGCCGACTGGAAAGAACCTTGCACATTTACCCGATTAGCCGCTTCGAATTTCTCCAAAATAGCGCGTGTCCGTGCACCACCCCTGAGCTTCGGCTCAAGCCTCACTTTTGTCGGGCAATTCTTTCGACGTCGTTCCTCCGCCTGCCTGCGGCCTTCTACGCGCACATAGGAGACCAATTCATCGCGCAGTATCACAGTGTGTTTCCTATTCAGCACGAGAGCTGGTACAGCGCCATCTGTCACAAGTTGCTTCATCGCCTCATAGCCAAGGCGAAGGAAGTCGGCGGCCTCTTGAAGGTCAAGGGTTTCACCAAGTGGCAGCAAAATCGATGGTTTCGGCATAAAGAAGACAACTTTCGCGACGACTTAGAGTTCCGCACTTCGTAGTGCCGCACAAGAGTCCGCCTCATGACAACCGAAGGATGTAGTGAATCATTAGTGCAGCATTTCATGCACTACCAGCACGACATGACCAAGCCTGAAGACGCAGAAAAATGATTATCCGACTCTGCCTCCATGGTCGGCATCCGCCTGTGGACATCCCCAGCGAGGCCCCCGATATCGGCCTTAGACAAGATTGGGCTGCGATCAGTTCAGGCAGACACATTTCGACGGAAATGCCCATAGAGGATTTGCCCATGTCGATTGCCAAGAATTGAAGCACCCCTCAGACAACTGTGTTTTGGAGCTTCATTGTGGTTAACAACTCTCTTCCAGCCGAAGGCTACATCCGCCTCGCCCAGCTTGTACCCGGCGTCGTACCTGTCTGCAAATCCACGATCTGGAATTGGGTTAAGGAGGGCAAGTTCCCTAAGCCGGTCAAACTTAGCGGCCAGGTAACGGTTTGGCGGGTCGAAAGCGTCCGCGAGTGGATGGCCCAGAATGGGACGGTCCACTAATGGCCACCTACCGTCCAAGTTTCAAAGTCACCGCGAACGACAAGGACGTAACGGCGCTACTGGCTGACCGCTTCATTGGACTAGTGCTCACGGACGAGACCGGGTTCAATTCCGACACCTTCGAAGTAACGATGTCTGATGGCAATCCAAATAAACCCGTGAAGATTCCACCTACCGGGGCAGAGCTTCAGGTGTGGCTAGGCTTCAATGACAATCTCATGCCAAAGGGCTTGTTCGTCTGCAACGAAATCGAGCTGACTGACGCGCCGGCTACCATGACGATCCGCGCGCATGCTGCGCCGTATGAGGGTACGCCGAAGGGCAAGCGCGACTTTCAGACACAGAAAACACGCAGTTGGCCGGCGAACACCACAATCGGTGCCATGGTGTCGAAGATGGCAGGTGAGCACGGCATGACGGCAGCAACGTCGCCCGAGCTGGCGAACATTCAACTGCCGCATATCGACCAGTCGGCTGAGTCGGATATCAATCTGCTGGTGCGCCTGGCGAACCGCTACGACGCCATTGCCAAGCCTGCCGGCGGGAAGTTGTTATTTGCGAAGCGCGGAAACTCGAAGTCGCTCGTCAGCGGCGCCGATCTACAGACGATTTCGCTATCGCGCACAGACGTTGTGCCGGGCTCGCTCCGTAGGTCGATGGTCCGCCGGGATAGCGCAGGCACCGTCGTTGCGTTCTATCGCGACAACCGCACCGCTACGCGACATCAAGTAAACGTGGGCAGTGGTGATCCCGTAAGGCGGCTTCGCGCTGGCTTCAAGAACGCCGCCATGGCAACCGCAGCCATCGAATCGGAGCTGGCCCGGCGTGCGCGCGGCGAGTCGAAGCTTAGCTTCACCATCGCCGGTCGAACCGACATCGCGGCCGAGATGAATCTTGTGATGGACGGGACGTTCCGGGAAGGCATCGCGGGTAACTGGCTGGTCACGCGTGTTCGCCATCAGGTTTCGCCTGGTAGTGGGTATCGATGCGACGTAGAGGCCGAGAAGCCAAACGGTGACCCAAGCTCAGAAGATGCTACGGACAGCACGGTTACTAATATTGAGGCCAATACCTGACATGTATAGGCAAAGCGACTATTCACCGGAGGCGCGCGGCTGCGCTATGTGGTGGGATTTCCGCAAGTCCGCTGTTAAGTGCAGTGGCATAGCACGGAGCGCCGACGACCAAGTTCCCAACCGATATTTGGAAGACCTCCTGAACGAGATGGATCATCTTGTGCCTTTTCTTCTGAAGGAACGGCAGCGAATCAGCGAAATCATCAAGGCGCGCCGCGATGTCTAGCTGCTTGACTAATCCGACGCCATGGACGCAATATCCCTTCGTCGCCGCAAAATCGGCGACCAGGCGTGAGAACCTGACTAATCGAACGGCGCAACGCGCCGCCTGGCGCTTTTTTTGTGCCTCGTTGCGTCATGCCCGTCTTTATGGTGGGCGTGTAGGGCAGCCTCGTGCTGGCCGGTATCCGTTCGAGCCGGTTTCTCACCCCTGCACGCCCGCCGCCCTCTCTCCGCGAGCTCGTGCGGCGGTTCCTAGCTATCGAGGAACCCAGAACATGTCCGCTGTCGCCCCCACCAGTAATGCCGCCAGCCCGCAGCACGTTTCGAGCGCTTTGAACGACCTTCTTGCTCAAGCGCGGGCCATTCTTTCACTCGCCGAGCTTCGCGTAGCTGACTTGCCGCAGCACATATTCCGAACCGCGCTCTCAGCAGCGATGGATGTGATCGGCGAAGCACAAGCTTTGCTCGTCTATGTGTTCGATGGCCCGTTCAACACTGAAACTCTCATGGCCTTCAATGATCGCCTCTCCAAGGCGAAAGCCATTGTTCGTCTGCTGACGAATGCGGACTTGCCGGAGGAAGACACGACAGAACTGCTGTGCTCCGCTGCCTTCAAATTCATTACGCAGGCCATGGAATCACTTGAGTCGGAGGTCGATTGATGGTGACCAACGAAATCCAGAGCAGTGTCGTTGCTGCTATGCAACGTTCAGGCATTCAGATCGCCGAACCTGACCGCCTCCGCCTTGACGGCGTTCTGTGCCGATTTAGCACAGGCGACCTCGATCGGCGTCGGGGTCGACGCAATGGTTGGGCAGTGGTTTTTGTTGACGGCACTCGCCCTGTCGCGACGTTCGGCGATTGGTCCAAGGGCGTCGCTGAAACTGTCCTCATCGGTAGCGATAGCCCTCTGACGCCTTCCGAACGGGAGCGTCAGCGCATCGCTGTAGAGCAAGCGAAGGCATCACGTGCAGCTGAAGTTCGTAAACGGCAAAGCGATGCAGCACGTGTGGCGAATCGACAATGGGATGCCGCGCACCAAGCATCTGATCATCATCCCTACCTCGAACGCAAAAGTATTGACGCGAAGGGCTTGCGTGAGCGGAGCGGCGCCTTGCTCGTGCCGCTTCGTGACTCCAAAGGGAAGATTCACAACGTTCAGCGTATTCGGGCAGATGGCGATAAGCGATTTCTCCGCGGTGGCCGTGTGTCTGGTCTCTACGCGAGCATTGGTGCCATAACCGACCACGTACTCATTTGTGAGGGATGGGCCACCGGAAAGACATTGCACGCTCACACCGGCCTGCCCGTCGCGGTTGCGTTCTCGGCTGGCAACTTGCTGGCCGTTGCTCAGACCCTTCGAAGCAAGTACCCATCGGTTCGCATCACTGTATGCGCAGACAACGATGCCAAACCGGATGGCACCAATCCCGGCATTCAGGCAGCCACCGCCGCGGCATCTTCGGTAAGTGGTTTCCTGGCGATCCCACCAAGAACAGGCGATTTCAATGACCTTTACGCCGCACGTAGCGGCAATTTCGAAATCTTCGAGGCCTCAAATAGTGATCGCCCCACAACACAGTAACCCGCAAAAGACCGGCAAGACCATTCCCGCGAATTTTCTGGCAGAGTCTCCGGATATCGAGCGCCAGTTAATTACCGAGATCATTGAGTTCTCCCCACCCGCTCCTGCTCCAAAGCCCACTGGCACGCGCTTTGAAGTGACCATCGGGCGCAAGGGCTTTAAGGACGGTGTTCACTCCATCGAAAGCAAGACCGACCAAGACGGCGCGGAAGTCGATCAGCCTCCTACATGGATCTGCTCACCGCTCCGCATCGAAGCCCTCACCCGCGATGAAACAGGTAGCGAATGGGGCCGCCTGTTGGTGTTCGACGATCGGGACCGTCGGCGCCATCAGTGGGCTATGCCCTGTTCGATGCTGGCGACAGATGGCGCTGACCTTCGCGCGGAGCTATTGCGGCAAGGTCTCGATATTTCGAGCACGTCAAAGGCACGAAAGCTTCTCATCGACTACATACAGCAAGCCAGTCCCAAGGTAACGGCGAGGTGTGTCACACGTACCGGCTGGCACGGAGATACGTTTGTTCTCCCCAAGGAAACTTTTGGCGCTCCGGAGGCCGAGCCCATCATCTTCCAAACGACAGCACCGGACTCCGTTGCCCTCGGCAAAAGCGGAACACTCGATGGCTGGCGGACGCAGGTTGCCGCCCCCTGCGTCGGAAATTCCCGCCTTCTGCTGGCGCTGTCCACGGGGTTTGCGGGGCCTTGCCTTGGTCTACTGAACAGCGAAGGGGGCGGCGTGCATCTGCGCGGCGGTTCCAGCTTGGGCAAAACCACCGCTGTTCTCCTCGCCGCGTCGATTTTTGGACCGCCCGAGTTCATGCGGTCGTGGCGACAGACTGACAACGCGCTGGAGGGAACCGCTTCTCTCCACTCGGATTTGATGTTGCCGCTAGACGAGATAGGGCAGCTTGACCCTAGCAAGGCCGGAGCGGTGGCATACATGCTTGCTAATGGCCAAGGCAAAGGCCGCGCCGCGCGCGATGGCAGCGCTCGCGCGATTGCCAAGTTTCAGTTGATCTTCCTTTCGTCTGGAGAAATCAGCCTCGGCGATCTTGTGACCGAATCGGGTGGAACGCGGCGTGCCGGGCAGGAGGTTCGCGTGATCGATTTGGCCGCAGATGCTGGCGTCGGATCGGGCATGTTCGAACGCCTACCCAACAGCGTCAGTGCTGGCGAATTTGCTGATCAACTGAAGACAGCGGCGCGCACCCACTTTGGCCATGGTCTCCCTGCTCTACTTGAGGCCATCACGGCTTCGCCCGATGATGCGCGCGCCAAGCTTCGAGCCATTCGCGATGGCCTGGCAAACGATCTGACTGGACGCCATGCGGATGGCCAGGTTCGTCGTGTAGCTCAACGATTCGCATTGATCGGCGCGGCGGGCGAACTGGCGACGGCCTACGACCTGACCGGCTGGCCCATTGGCGAGGCTGCGGCGGCCGCAAAAACGTGCTTTTCCCAATGGATTGATGCGCGTGGTACCGCGGGTAACTCAGAACCCGACGTTCTGCTGTCGAAGGTTCGCGCGTTCTTCGAGGCACACGGCGAGAGTCGCTTTGAGCCCGAAGGACGCGAAAATGAAAAACTTGTCGTCCGTGACCGCGCCGGCTTTCGTCGTAATGGCTACGGCGAACACGCGGTGGAATATTTGGTCTTCCCGGAGGCGTTTAAACAGATCATTGAGGGTCACAATCAGAAATGGGCAATCGACGTGTTGATCAAGGCTGGGTGGCTCAAGCCTGGCAAGGACTGCGCCCCGCAAAGTATTCGGGTTGATGGACTCGGAAAACGCGCTCGTCTCTATGTCTTCGACGGCGGCACGGTTCATACTGGTGATTAGCGAAATGGATGACATTTCGTCTCACAATAGTTGCGTTTGACGTGCCCCGAAGTGACTAACCCCGAAGGTTACATTCCCAAGCTGGGTGGAATCACTTTCGCTCCGTCATTTGCGGATCTGAGATCCGCCCAGCCCTCCTGTTTGGTTGCTGCGCAAAACACGCGAAGGCGCTGGCGATGATTTGCCCCTTTAGACTATCGAGGTTTTAAATCGGGGCGCCAGACGCTGATCTAGAGAGTTCCGACGTTCGTAGACCGGTAGCAGACCTTTTCTTTGCTTAACCGCCCCTAGCATTGTCGGCGCGAAGCCACTTCATCCCCATGGTGACGTTGCCTACTGTGAATCATCGATGCAGTCGATCACGGCACTGCGTGCTTCGTCGGGGCTGCGGAAGATGGGACTGGGCAATCGCTCCTTCTTCAAACTGGTGGAGAGCGACCGCCCTAAAAGCTGTTCAGCAGTTGTCCTGACGGCCTCTAAGCAGCGTTCGCGATAGAAGCGATGCCAATGATTGCCTCTGCATTACACGCATGCTCAGAACGGATACGTGGCAGCTTCTAGAGCACAATTCGCGCTCGCTCGAAAGAACGTGAGGCATTCGCTCGCAATAACGCAAGATCATGAATTTGGCACATCTGACAAAAGATGTATTGCGACAAAAATCGTGACGCGCGTCACGAGTACGGGCTATCCGGCTTACGAGTCGCCTTGGTACAAGTGCGAAACGCTCAGCAGAGTTCGTTGACAGTCCGGACGTCGCTACAGGGGAAACAAATCATGGAAGTCAGTCTTAGTAAGACGCCATCCAATGGCCTGCCCGAAGAACTTGAGCAAAGGAACACCGACACTTTTACACCGGGTTCTTTGTGGACTTTCGGTCTACTGGCTCGGCTTTTGTCCCTGCTCTTTCTACTTATGATGGCGGCGTACTCGCCCACATCACAGGCTAGTCAGAACTGGAGTGCGCCTGACTACAATGGTCCATGCGTTCCTTATTGGTTCTCATCAAAAGCGGCAGCGACCAGCTGCATCAATGCCTGGGTCGCCGAATACCAGTACGTCGTAGCGTTCAACGGGACTACGTTCCAGAGCGCCATTCCAAATGGCTACACCGTTGGTTATGGCTACTACTACAGCCCGTACACGTCGATTGGTAACGCAATCTACGAATATAGGTGTAACCAAAACGCATATTGGAGCGATAACACCCATAGCTGCGTTGCGGTGACCACTTACTACCCAACGAAGAATCTTGGCAATGGCGCAGGATGCGACGGCGGTGAAGGCAACGGAACGTGCCAAGGGTCGAACGGAGCGGCTCAGGCTGCCATGGCTCCAGTGATGGCCGCAGACCCGATCAATACAGCCACCGGAAACAAATACGAAGAAGAGGAGGACTACTCTGACGGAAAATGGCTCGTGTTCCGTCGCTTCTACAATAGTTCTGGTTCCGTAACAGCCGGCTCCGTTGGCGCGAATTGGCGCAGTAGCTTCGATCGCTCTTTGAACGTCATTGGAAGCCCTGCAGCAACCATCATTTTAAATCGTCCTGATGGAAAGCAGGAGACGTTTACCAAGGTAAGCAATGTCTGGACCAGTGACCCTGACATTGCGGATGTCCTGACCGAAGCGAGTAATAGCCAGGGGACACTCACTGGCTACGTCGTCTTCATCGCTTCGCTCAAACACTATGAGGCATATACCACGGGCGGTGTACTTCAGAGCGTGGTGGACGAAACCGGTCAAGGAATCACTCTCACTTATAGCGCGGCCAACACCCCACTAACGATCGCGCCCGGTGCAGGATTCTTGCTCACAGCTACATCGCCTTCTGGACGCACGCTGAATTTCACTTACAACAAATCGGGGCAGCTGACCGGCCTCGTCCAACCCGACGGTCAGTCAATCACCTACGCCTACGATACAAACTGGAACCTGATCTCGGCGACGTATCCCGATCATTCTGTACGCCAGTACGTTTACAACGAATCGTCTCTAACGGGTGGCACTAACCTTCCGAATGCAATGACCGGCCTGATAGATGAAGCGAATATTCGCTTTTCGAGTACAAGCTACAACAGCGCTGGACAGGCAACGTCATCATACCTTGCAAACAATTTGGATCTCACCAGCATCACTTACAACAGTGATGGTTCTTCTACGATCCAATATCCTTCCGGCTTAGCCGTGAATATGAACTATGCCATCCCCAATGGTATGGCTCGAATAGCATCACTCTCTCAGCCGTGCGGGCTGGCCTGCGGCATCCAGGCTCAAGCAAGCACCTACGATGCTAACGGCTATCCCGCCACAAGCACGGACTTCAATGGGAATGTTGCTGCGACAACCTACAGCAGTGCGGGCTTGCTAATTCAGAGGGTGGATGCTCAGGGACAACCGGCTCAACGAACCACGAAATTGACATGGAATACGACATTTCGGTCTCCTTTAACCCACACCGTCCTCGACAACAACGGCAACACAGTTGCCTATAGTTCCTGGATCTACAACAGTTTCGGCAAACCCACATCGCTCTGCGAAGCTGATCCCAACGTCAGCGGCGCCATGACGTACACCTGCGGCAGCAGTCCGAACGCACCTGCTGGCGTGCGGCAATGGAACTACATCTACTGCAACGCGGTCGATGGGACGAAGTGCCCGCTAGTCGGCCTATTGCTCTCTGTGGACGGCCCACGTACCGACAAGCCGGACGTCACCAGCTACAGCTATTACCTCGCCACCGACGAGTCCGGATGCGGCGCGATGGGCGGCGCCTGCCATCGCCAGGGTGATCTCTACCAAGTCACCAATGCGCTTGGGCAAGCAATCACTTTCGCGGCATATGACAAGAACGGTCGCGTCGCCCGCGAGTCGGATGCCAACGGCGTCATTACCGATCTAACCTACTATCCGCGCGGCTGGCTGCAAAGCCGCACGGTGCGCGCCAACACCGATGGTTCGACATCGGGCAACGATGCTGTCACCGCCTTTACCTACACACCCTACGGCGCGGTCCAAACCATCACCGATCCCGACGGGATCAAAATCACCTATGCCTATGACGGGGCACATCGCCTGACCGACATCACCGATGCCGTCAGCGATCACATCCACTACACGCTAGACGCAACAGGCAACAAAACGCAGGAGCAGCTGTTCGACCCCAGCGGCACGGTGCGTCGAGCCCTATCGCGCACATACAACACGCTCGGCCAGCTTACGAAGATCACGGACGGAATGAACAACGCTGTCTTCAATGCCAGCTTTACCGACAGCTACGACGGCAACGGCAATCTGGTTCACAGCTCCGACGCCAACGGCATCCAGCGCAAGATGGGCTACGACGGCCTAAACCGTCTGCAGTCAACCATCGATAACTACAACGGAACTGACACGGCGACGAAGAACACATCGAGCGTTTTCTCGCTGGATGCCAATGACCGTCTCCATGGCGTGAGCGATCCGAACGCCCTCAGCACCACATATGGCTACGATGGCCTGGGCAACGCGACGAGCATCCAGAGTCCAGACACGGGCAACGCGGCCAATCAATACGATGCTGCCGGCAACCTCACCCAGCACACGGACGCACGCGGTGTCGTAGCCCAATACGGGTACGACGCACTGAACCGCCGCACACAGGTGATCTACCCCGCCCATCCGGCGTTGAATATCACTTACACCTACGACCAGGCGTCGCCGATTGCCGGATGCCCGAACAACTTCAACGTGGGTCACCTGACCACGATGACGGATGCCTCCGGCACCACCGCCTGGTGCTACACCAACCAGGGCGATATCCGCGAGGTGAAGCAGGTCATCAATGGCGTCACTTATCTGCATGGCTACGCCTACTCGCTGGCACGCCGCCTCACGTACCTGCAGTATCCATCGGGCTTCGAGCTGGTCTATGGCTACGATGGGGCCGGACGCCCTAGCTCAATCGGCTATGTGCAGCAACCCGGCCCGTTCGGCAGCTATACCAACAGCACCGTCACGCCGCTGATCACCAACGCCACCTACTTCCCCTTCGGGGGCGCGACGACATACACCTGGGCACAAGGCAACCAGTCGGTGTCGCGCACCTACGATGCCAATGGCCAGGTCAGTGATCTCACCAGCGGCGCGTTGAACCTCCACTTCCGCCGCGACGCCATGGGCAACATCGCCGCCGAAGGCACCATGCCCGGCGCCAACCCGGCAACGGAGAGCTATCAATACGACCCGCTCTATCGATTGAAGGAGCTGGACGACAGCACCGGCAGCAGGGAGCAATCCTTCACGTACAACCAGACTGGTGATCGTCTCAGTGCCACCACTGGCACGCAGCCTGCGGCAGCCTACTCCTACCAGACGGGCACGCATTTCCTGAGCAATGTCGGTGGCCTGGCGCGCGTGCCGGACAGCAACGGCAACACCACCGCGATGACGGCCCCGAATGGCCTGTTGGTTGGCCTTGGTTACGACGACCGCAACCTGCTCACGGCCGTCACCAACGCGGGCTCCACGATTGCCAACTACCAGTACAACGGCCTGGGCTACCGCGTCTGGCGCACCATCACCTCGCCCAGCACGGGACAGATGGCTGCCGTGTATGATCCGGCAGGCACCGGCAATTTGTACGGCGAGTACTTTGCGACGGACTACCGCGAATACGTCTATCTCAACGGCATCCCCGTGGCCTCAGCGACGGATGCGGGCCGTGGCGCACCGTTGATCAATTACCTGCATGCCGATCATCTCGGGACGCTGCGCGCGGTGACTGATACGAGTGGCAACGCAGTCTATAGCTGGGCGTGGCAGGACAATGCGCTTGGCGATCAGCCAAAGTCCGGGGCGGCGAATTTCTACAGTCGGTTCCCGGGGCAATACTTCGATGTCGAGACGGGGCTGCACTACAGCGTCAATCGCTACTATGAACCGGCAACTGGACGTTATGTCGAGAGCGACCCCATCGGCTTGGCGGGCGGGGTGAATACTTATGCCTATGTCGGTAGCAATCCACTAAGTCGAATTGACCCACTCGGTCTTGACTGGGTTATTCATCAAGGTACAGGGCAGATACAGCACGTTGACGCCAATGGAAACGTCACGGATACCGGTACTGGTTATGCCGGACATGGAGATGGCCTAAACAATCCAGCCATGCAAGGTGTGCCAAACATTGGCCCTCTTCCCCAGGGTAGCTACACGATTGAGCCGCAGCGGGACAATGTAACGGGAAGCGGAACATCTCTCCCGGGATCTATGCGACTTGATCCGAACCCTGGCACCGACATGCACGGGCGAGCTGGCTTCCTAATCCATGGCCCGCACGAAAATGATCGCCAAGACTCTTCAAACGGATGCCCTGTGGCCAACAGAGGTATTCGAAATCAAATCGGTCAGGGTGTTGCTGGTGGAGACAATCAATTGAGGGTTGTACCGTGATGATCGAGAAGTATGCCGCTGGCCTGTTGATGCTTTTAGTCGCTTGCCAGGCTAATGCAGCGAAGGAAGACATCGTGGTGAATGTCCATCCAAGTGGAGTGACAACGATCGCGTCAAAGCTTGGTTCATCGGATATTCGCGTGACGATGCGAACGCACGAGGTTGAAATAAACGAGGCCTCTCGTGAGAAGCCGCGTAGTGACCAAGCAAACTGCACATTTAGTAGGCAGCCTTGCATCATTGTCGATACGTTGAATATAAGTGCGGGTGGCCGCGACTTATTTATCCCAAGGTCCTTGTTTGCAGATTTGTCCGATCCAACCAGGGCGGTCTTGGCACAAGATGGCAAGGGCATGAATCTGACCATCTACGGCGGTGATGCATCCGAAAGCTTCGTTTTGAGGGTTTCCTTTGATGCGTCACGCATTAAGCAAAGGATTCTTTCTAGCGCGTTTTCTCCGGATAAACCGCTACAGGAGACTACGTACTATGAGCGTGTTATGGGTGATTAACGGTGACTGTCTATCGTCGCCTCCTAGATGAATGAACACCACTGGCACGTGACATCGGTAGCGCGATACTCCGCTACCGATGTCACGTGCCAGGAGGAATGTTGATGAGCCTCGCCATGTACGCCGCCAAGGTGAAGAGCCTTCGCAACCAGTGCCCCTGGCGCGTGATGGACGTGAACGGCACCGGTAGGCGTTTGACGTCGGCGCTGCATTCTTGGAACGTGGAACGCCTAGGTGCATCCCTGCTGGAACGCCACCATCAATAACAGAATGGCTATGTGAAGCCATTTGTCGACGGTCGGAACGCTGGAACGCACGGAACGTTCAGTTCAATGAAAACGCGGAAGTCTCAGGACTCCCTTGCTCACTTGCGCATCATGGCTGGATCGTCGGGAATGTATACCTTCCCGTCCTTGTCCATTTTCCACGTGCTTGAGTACTCGTTCTCGTCACTAGGCAATGGATCGCTATCTAGACGCACGCGCTGACGCTCGCCCCGACGATAGGCACGATGCCATAGGTCCTTATCCTGAGCCTCAGACGTGGCCGTGGTCATTCCATGGATGGGGGTCTTTTTCTTGCTCCGACTCATGGGTGCATCATACCGACGAAAGCAACCCTGCCGCGGACCATTGCCGACGGTAACTTTGACGGTAACAGCCAAATGACCACCGTAGAAAACGGCTCTACGCCTTAGCTACCAGCCATGATTTGATAGACGCCACCCCACCAATAACGGAAAAGCCCGGCGAGTGATCGCCGGGCTTTTTTGTTTGTGCAGCGCGTGCCCGCATGGCGTGTGCGCGAGCCGACCGGCGATTCAACGCGCACTCTCACCCCGGTTCTGCATGGGCATTTCAGGCATCGCCGTCCCACACCCCGGTGTTGTGATTGACGTGGATACCCTCCGGATAACCCAGCTCCTGCTGGAGCGGCGCACTGTCCTCCGAGGTCAAGGCAAGCTTGAGGCGTTCGCTGGCGCCCAGTTTTTCCAAGGCCTGAGCCAGGTCGGATTTGGATGCATGACGCAACGAAGCGCTCTGCCCGATGGTTTCCAGCAGAACAATCGCAGGAGGAGCGGCATTAGGTATGAAAATCGGCATAGCTATATCCCTCTTCGTCGTTGACTAACAAGTGAACTGCCGGGTCTCACGCTGCACCCTATCCATTGGCTGCTCGAGAGCAACATGCGACAAGGCTATCGATGAGATTTCACGCGACCATCCAACAAAGCAAAACAGGCCAACGTCACGCGGTTGCCTGCTTTTCTTGATACAGCTTGTCCAGCGCCGCCAGGCGCTCTCTTATCGCATCGTTGTGACGTGGCCGGTCAGCGGGCGGCAACACCAGGGTTTCCTCGCTGGTGATGTCCGTTGTGGGCAGTTCCCGCA
Organism: Dyella kyungheensis; assembly: GCF_049913195.1. Lineage (GTDB taxonomy): Bacteria > Pseudomonadota > Gammaproteobacteria > Xanthomonadales > Rhodanobacteraceae > Dyella > Dyella kyungheensis. The sequence goes on from NZ_CP183983.1 coordinate 3,032,979, forward strand.
GCGTCACACGACGGATGTGGGGCTGCTGGATCGGCAGGGTCGCGCAGCGATAGATAATCGCCTCGTGATCCAACGGGTAATCCTGGGAAAGCACATCGACCAATACCTGTCGGTATTCGGGGCCGGTAGAAAAGCGCTTGAAGGAGGTGTCGCCCACTAGGCCGACCTGCCACAGCACTAGATAGGCACGCGGATTGACGGGTATCTCGAAGAACAACAACTGGCTGGCTTCATAGTGCTGGCAGCCATAGCGGCCAGGGTCGATGCCCAGATCGGCGTACAGGCAATCCTCTGCCGAAATACCCGGCTCCATGTGTGCCTGAAACCCTTCTTCACGCGCCACCCTGATGACTTCGTGCGGCGACCAGGCAAAGATCCCCGGGTGGCCGTAGAAGACCGCGCAGACCTTCTTGCCCGCACGCACCTCGGTCATCATCACGCCGACCCATTCGCGGTACGTGACCATCCGGGATTTGTCACCCTTGCCGTAGTACGGCTGGAGACTGCGGACATCGGGATGCATGCTCTGCAGCCACAGCTCGACGATGCCATCGGAGAGCGCTGCAAAAACCACATCGGCTTGCTCAATGTGACTGCGCGCCAAAGGGCTCAGGTGCGACCCCAGGGTCATGCCGAGCCCGACGCAGGCGATGCTGCCATGTTGTGGTGAGTTCGTCGGCGTGCTCGACAACATGGAGCTCATGGGAAAAGACCTGTATGAGTATGAAGTGGATGACGTCGACGACTTCGTGCACCCGAATGTCGCAAACGCGTTGAGTACTGGTCAATAGACAGCAATTTCGTGCGCCCGAGGATAGGCGTCCGCGTCTTATGCGAAGCTGCACCACAATCGAGGTCCGGCACTGACGATCCTCCCCCCGCCGCACCGGATTCGATGCTCGACACTTTGACCCCGATTTTTGACATCGACGTGAACTGACGCAGATCCCGGGGAACCCTGATTGAAAGAACCTGTCCAATCTGGCTTGTCGCAACACGCGCTGACGGCATGCGCATGTTTTGTGTCGGTCATTGGCGTGAATTAGGGGTGTGATGAGGCGTTCCGGGCAGGTCCGACATCGACAGCAGGGGGATAGTGCTCGCGGCCTGGCATTACTCGACGGGGAAACGCGTGAGACCTTGGGTCGCAGACGCTGGCGACAGCCGCCGCTGACGCGCCCGACGCTGGTGCTGGCGCTGTCTCTGGTATGCGTACTGCACGCTCTGTTTGCCGTGGCGCTATGGTTCGAGATGCAGCCCAAGCCGCAACATCCTGCGACGGTGAATATCGAGAACGAGCGGGCGCTGATTGTTCGCCTGATCGATCGCCCCAAAACGCCGCACAGCGTGCAGCCGTCGGAGCCGCCCGCGCCGCCCGAGAAGTTGGTTCCACCGCGGCCGGCATTGACCGCCCGCGTCCCCCCGGTCACCCATGAAAAGCCCCGCCCCGACGCCATGGTCGTGCAGAATCATGACGTGCCTGCGCCTGCGACCTCCGCAGCCACGCCCTCCTCTACAAGTTTGTTTGGGAAAGACGGTTCGGTGCGGCTGCCTACGACAGGTGCCACTTCGACCACAGCAAGCGCCACTCCCGAGCCGTCCAAGCCTGCGGACGATCGTCAGATCATGCAGCACGACAGCAACCGGATGCAGTACAAGGCCACCCGTTTCGAAAAATACTTCCCGCCGCCGAACGAGACCGCCGGTGGCGCGGTAGGACGCCATATCGGCGATGCGATCAAGGACGTCGTCAAGAGCGTTTGCGATCCCAGCAAGAGCAGCACGGCTTCCAACTTGCTGTGCGGCTCACCTCCCCCGCCTGCTTCGTCCATGAATCGCGACGAACGCCTCAACCTGCCGCCGCCCTCCCTGGCCGACAATCCGAATCCGCCCAAGGCGCCGCCGCTGTCGAGTTGTATCGACGAGTACAAGGCAGGCGAACCGTTGTCGTCCGGTTGCCCGATAAACACGCCTGACCTGGCCTTCAAGGCCGAGATGCGTGAATGCATCGACCTGTATCGAGCGGGCAAGCGGCTCAAGACATGGTGCCCACTGGATACGCCCAAGCGCGCAGAAGCGGAACGGCCAGAGGACGCCCCGGGCACGGGTGTGCACTGATCAGCGTCGATCGCGCGTAACCTGCAGATCGACACCAAGCCTTGAATGGCTTCGTCCGAGGATGCGCGTCATGCGCCCCCTGGCCGCCCGGGCCTCACTCAGCGGGAACGGGCGCCTCGGACCGTTGGCTGCCAGAAGCGAGTCACGCCATCCAGCACATCGCGCCGAGATGTATGCAGCCCGCGGAGCTGGATCACGACAGTGCGAAGCGCACGCACGCCAAACCCCAGTGCCCAGAGAGCGAGCACCGGCAGGAACAGCACAGCAATCGAGTAGATGTGTATGAACAAAGCAGATGCCCTCGCTCAGCAAGAGAGCCCCGAGCTAGGACTCGGGGCTCTGGCGGCATTCCCTGCGTCTGGGTGACGCAGTCAAACTTGAGGAAACACCACATTGCTGCGGCAGCTCAAACGTAGGTCAGATCATTCGCTGAGAGCGATAGCAGCCTACTCGGTCTCCGGTCAGCATCAGACCACTGGCGGCGTACGGTTAGACCTACCCTCGACGGAGTTCCCTCAAATGCTCCAGAGCGCGATGAAGGCCACGCTCGAGACCATCACTACCGCATGGAGGATGCATGCCCCATTTAGCATCCCGAGCGACGCCCCCGCCCTGCGTCTGCTGAGTGCGCGTTCCACCAATCCGAACACCAAACAGATGAAGGAAGTTGTCACCAGGACGATGACAAGGGAAAAGGCCACAATGAAGCGCGACATGCTCTCCCATCCGTCGCCATGAATGACCGCGAAATCCGCGATGAGCGTCGCCGCCGCAACCACACCTTCGACGCAACCGATGGCAAGCAACCCGCGGCCGCGCGGCGCATTCGAATTATCCGTCACGCGTCCGCCACCGGTATCGATCATTTGAAACGCGCAATGCCATCGAGGGTGTGCTGCTGACGCTGCCGCAGTTCACGAAGCCGATAGTGCTTCTCCACCACCCGCCGAAGAGGCCGATCGATCGCGAGCACGATGAGCAACAGCACGCAGACATCGAACAACATCACACAGGCCTCCACGCATAAGTAACGGGCCCCTAGCGGGGCCCGGCCAACCAAAGGAGCAATGGGTGCATCCGTGTGCGCCGTTGCCCTCGCCTCCCCAGCGGGTCGGCATGGTCATCGTGGCAATCGGCGATCGGAAAGAACATCGGATGTTTCCGATATCACTCCGTCGTACTACGGAACGAAGGCAGCACCTTTTGAGGGTCCAGGCGGATGGGCGACACCTCGGTTAGCCAGCCACCTACTCGCACAGAAGGTAACGCGCAAGTCGGGGAAGAGCGGCATTCCAGCTGTCGGGACGGAGTGAGACAGCCCGAGTTTCGCTGTCCCTTATGAGGGGGGCAACGCGCAAGCGCGTCATAGCAAGCTGCGTAGATGAGCTTCCAGACCATCAGTTCAGCCGCAGTCGATCGGACGAGTCCGATGGCGGAATGAGCGGCACCGTGAAACCTTCGAGACATGTCGCGGAATTTTCTCCATCGGCGCCCGCCAAGGTCACTCATGCACAAGAACACGCGCGCCACGGACGGCCTGCCGTCATCCCGTCAGTGCACGGGCCTGGTGCGAAAACGGCGCATGCGGCCCAGCGCGTCGCCCGCCCGAATTCTGAAGGTTGCATACGACATCGCCATCATGGCGAATGAAATGGATCGCGTCGTCGTCGTGTTGACGCCCGAATGCGAGCTGCTTCTGTTCGCGAATGTGGAAGAGCTGACGAAGGAAAAATATCCGTTCGAGTGGCTGGTCGGCTGCTACACGCGCAATTTGAGACCAGGCGACATCGCGGATGATTTGCAGGCGCGCCTGGCAGAGCTTTTAGCCAGTGGGTAGTGGCAAGCGGGTCCCACGGGGATTGCCATTCGGCCCGGGTGAGCGCTTACGGCCAAGCAAATCGTCAGCGGGCAGGTTCGATTCCTCTCGATTGCCGACTCGCGGACCATCGCACATGACGTGAAGCGAGTCCGTCCGGAAATTCTCACAAGTGGATTGAGAAGCGCTGGGCTTTGCGTCACGCGATAGCTGATTCTTGCGCGGGGGTTGGTCGCTATTGATGGAGGCCAATGCCAGCGGTCGTGAAATCACGCCGGCAAAACCGGGGGAAAAGCGCGCATTCCGACCCAGTTCTTTGCAGTCCAGCATACGAAGGATTCCGACCGAACTGATCACGGATTGCGGCAATTGCAGGACACCCTGTTGGCCGCATCAATAACGCGACGCCCCTTCCCGCGTAGCTTCGCTGTTTGTACCCTGAAAATATCCGCCTTCCACTGCGAATCTCGCAGGTCGTTCCAGGCTCATTGCTGGCAGCATGAAGTGACCAAGGAAATCATGAAAAATACCAAGGATGTCTCGCTGGGTCCTTTCGCCGGAACGTTAACCATAATGGGCAGCGCCCTGGTTCGTGACAGCGACCCCAAGGCTGTGATGCTTGGCCATGCAGCGTTTGCATGTTCTGTGTTGCTTGCAGGGTGGGCGCTGCTGCGCTGGCGACGAACGCGCCAAGTTCTCCGAACCATGCAGGACATGACGCCGCAACAACCTCAGGTAATCGTCCCAGATCCGACCGACGTCAGGTCAGCTGATCCGTAATACGAACATGCGCATCGGTGATATGAAAGCCGTACTCCGCAAGATCGTCGCAGCATTCGCGTGAGTCGATGCCGGGCATGGCTCGCTCGCGATCGAGTTCGGCCGACTTGAGGTAAGTCCAGGGTGCGAATCGTTCCGGCAAATTCGCGCCCGCCTTGTCTGCCGTGACGCCAAACACGCGGCCCGGACCGCGGAAAACATGTACCAGCATCTTGCCTGCCCCTAAGCTTGAGAATCGATGGTGTGCCGCTCGTTGGCGAACTGTCTTTGCGTCACCCGCATTGATTTCCGGGCATCGCGTGTATTGACTATACTAACTGTATATCTAATTTACAAGGGGAGACCATGGCGACTCGCACCTATACCAGCCTTGTCCGTACCGCTGCTGCCGCCGAGAAGCGCGAACGCGCGATCCAGGCGGCGATAACGCTGCTGCGCGATGCGGAAAGTGCGGCGAATTTCTCGCTGGACACCGTCGCGAAGATCGCCGGTGTGACGCGCCTGACGCTGTACAACCAATTCGGATCGCGCCGTGGCCTGCTGGAGGAAGCCTTTGACGACATCGCGATCCGCGGTCGTCTGGGACGCCTGAAGGACGTGCAGACGCTGGCGGATCCGCGTGAGGGCATCGCCCAGCTGGTCGAGATCTGTTGCGACTTCTGGGGCAGCGATCCTGCGCTGATGCGCATCTATGACGCGATGGTGCTCGATCAGGAATTCGAGCAATCGCTCACCGAGCGCAATGAGCGGCGCCGCCAGTTGATCCAGCTGCTGATTCAGCGCATGGCACCGCGAGCCGCTAAGCGCGAGAAGCTGCGCGATACCGTCGACCTCATCTTCGCGCTGACCAGCATGGCCATGTTCCGGCTGCTCGTCCCAGGCCGATTGCCTCGTGAAGTCGGTGCCTTGATCCAATCGTCCGTGGCCGCGGCACTAGATCGGCTCGACCGTCAGCGCACGTAAGCATCCGTGGCTTGCATGGGCGCGTGTGCCCCGGCCGAGTCCAGCGCAGCGGCCTGTCCCTTCGTGGGGCGCAACAGCAGATAGAACGCCGTGACATGCGTGATCATCAGTAACGGCACGTAGATGATCGGGATAACGTAAGCCGCTCCCAACTCCCCTGCCACCGAAGGAAGATCGGCGCGGACGGCGTGGAAGTAATCGAGCAGAAGATCGGCCATGCCCACGATGTTGAAAGCGACGACGAAGCTCCAGAATAGCGGCCGCACTCTCACGCTGAGCAAGGCGAGCATGGCCAGTACGCCGGTGGCCAGGTCGGCGTAGGCGGCAAACGAAGCGAAGCTCGTCGGAAGATGGGCTCCGACCACACCGGGCACCGCAAAGACCAGCCCGAAGAAACGAAAGCTGTGCAGCGTCGCGATGACGCGGTGCGCGTCCTCGTGTCGCATGGATCGCAACCGGGGCCACAGGTAGGCGCGGAAGCAAAGCAGCCAGGCGAGATAACCCAGCATGAGCTGCAGCGTGAAGATATGGGCGGTAGACACGTGAATTCTCCTTCGCCGTGGGTCGCGATGGCTCAGTGCATTGGATGCCCCGGCGGCGGTGTATCGCGCGGGGTCGGCTGACTTCTCTTGCCGGTACCGATGGGTACCATGTTACGGTACCGCCAGGTACCGGCGCAAGAGGAACTTCGTGAAAGAGCAATCAGACCCGGCATCCGGCTCACGGCCCGTGCGCGAACGCATCCTGCACGCCGCCATGGATACGTTCGTGGAGTTGGGCTACACGGGCGCGAGCACGTTGAAGATCGCCACCCGGGCGCAGGTTTCCAAACGCGAGTTGTATGCGCTGTTCGGCACCAAGCAGGCGATGCTGGCGGCGTGCATCGCCGATCGCGCGGGCCGCATGCAGTTGCCCACCCAACGGCCACCTCGCCATCGGGACGAACTGGAGACGCTGCTCGCCGGGCTGGGCGCTTCGGTATTGCGCGAGGTCAGCCAGCCTGGCGTCATCGCTGTCTTTCGGCTCGCGATCACGGAAGCCCAACGCGCCCCCGAAGTGGCGGCGACACTCGAGTCCGCGCGTCGATCGGTACGCGATGCCGTCCGCGGCATCACCGAGCAGGCGCGATCCGCCGGACTGATCGACCCAAAGGCACCGCGTGATATGGACGTCCGTTTCCTAGCTCTGCTCTGGGACGACCTGATGGTAAGTCTGCTGCTGCGCCTGCGCGAAGCGCCGAAGGCCACAGAGATCGAACGACGTGCCAAGCGTGCCGCCGAAGAGTTTCTTCGGCTGTATGGCCCGTCATCGTAAGAGCAACCCGAGAGCCCTTCGCTGCATCACTTCGTCGACGACTCGTGCAACCGCTTTATCGCGGCGGCCAATACAGCGGCGTCCTTTACATTGATCATGAGGGTGCCGTTCGTGGTGGTTCCGTTAGGCCCCATGTAACTGCGGTTCGTACCCGAAGCGGATGTGTCGATCAATTCCACCCACTCTTCGCCGTTCTGTCGAACGGGTCGCAGCGTGACCACCCGGGTCGAGCCGTCGGACATCGTGACCCGGCGAGTGAACTGTCCGGAGAACACCTGGCCCGGCACAAGATTGCTGCGAATTTCGTCGATGGACACCACATAGGCGTGATCGGACGGCTCGTCCGCGGAGCCTCCTGGCGCGGCAACTACGAACCCCGCAGCGACGGTTGCCGCGCCTGCGGCAAAGCCGGCCAAAACAAGCAAGAACGACCGATTGCGTAACGCCATCGTAGCCTCCCGACCCGTGATGATGATTGCAGGACGGCCGCCAACAACGCTGGCCGTTACAGCCCACATTCCATGGAACGCCGAACGGAAGGCTACCCTATCGCAGGCGATGCAGAATATGTTCTCCAACATATTTCGTGGCGTCGTAAGCTCGTACGGCATGCCCTGATGCCCGATGGAGATTCCGATGGCCGAGCTGACCGTTACCACGTTCAAGTGGGTTCCCGAATGGCCGCGTGGCCACGTACGCGATCTGCGCGTGCGCTGGGCACTGGAGGAAGCCGGATTGCCGTATCGGGTCGCCAGTGTGCCGTTTGAAGGCCGGGATGCCGATCATCTCGCCCATCAGCCGTTCGGTCAGGTGCCTTGGCTTACCGACGGCGATATCTCCATTTTCGAGAGCGGTGCCATCCTGCTTCATCTGGGTCTTCGCAGCGAGGCGCTGATGCCTTCGGATCCGCGTGGCCGTAGCCAGACCATGGAGTGGGTGTTCGCCGCGCTCAATTCGATGGAGATGGCGACCGTGCCCTGGTCCATCTTCGTGTTCTCCGGCTACAGCGATGAAACGCCGGAGTGGAAGCGTCTGGACGATTTTGTGAAGCTCAGGCTCAACCATCTGGAACCGATCCTGGCGGAACGGGAGTGGCTGGCGGATCGCTTCTCCGTCGCGGATATCGCCATGACGGAAGTGCTGCGCCTGGTCGAACGCCTCGGCGGACTCAAGGTGTATCCCGCTTGTCGCGAGTACATCGCGCGCGCCACCGCTCGCCCTGCGTTTGTGAAAGCGCTCGCGGATCAGATGGCCCACTTCGCCGCGGCGGATTGAACGCGGGTCTGGTGCATGTCTTTTCCCGCTCAAGGCGACGGAACGATCGGGAACCGATTTCGTCAGTGATGACGGAATATTTGTCGATCATCGACACGCCATGACGATGTATTGCGCGACGATGTGACATTCGGTGGATCGTCATGCATGCCACTGACGTCCGGCACGGTTGCCCATGCAAAGGCTTGAGGATAATTGCGCTGCCCCCACTGGGCACCTATGGAGGGGCGGTTGCGTCCCAAGCTACCCCGCCTCAGGCGTGGCCGTCCCCTCCACCTTCGATGATGCGATCGCGTTGGCGTGTGGCGGCAGCTATTCCTGGATCCGCTATCCACTTTCTTCACTTGTGCTGCACGAGGATCGCATCGGTCCGCGGACGCGTGGTGCATCCGCGGTCGGCCGAAGGGGATGTCATGGCTTTCGCACTCAACCACCCGCTGATGGTGTTTGTCATTTCGTTCGTCGTCTTGTGGCTCGCCGAGCACCTTGGCGCCTGGTGGGCGCAGCGACGTCCCGCCACCGAGCCCACATCGGGCGAGACCTTCGGCGTCGTGCAAGGCGCCACGCTGACGCTGCTCGGCCTGATCATCGGCTTCAGCTTTTCCATGGCGATCAGCCGCTACGACCAGCGCAAGAATTACGAAGAGGCGGAAGCGAACGCCATCGGCACGGAATATGTGCGGCTGGACCTGCTTCCGGCTGCTGACGCAGCGAAGCTGCGCCCCTTGCTGGTGAGCTATCTGAAGCAACGCATCGTGTTCTATGAAACCACCGATCGCGACAAGCTGCCCGCGCTCACCGCCGCCAAGAACCAGCTGCAGTCGAATCTGTGGAGCGCGGTCGCCACGCCGGCCCACGAATCACCCAATCCGCTCACGGCGCTGGCGGTATCGGGCATGAACGATGTGTTGAATTCGGAAGGCTATACGCAGGCGGCGTGGTGGAATCGCATACCGGTGGCAGCATGGTTGCTGATGGCAGTCATCGCGCTGGGCTGCAATCTTCTGGTGGGTGTGGGTTGGCGCAAACGATCGTCGGAACCGGGGCTGCTGCTGGTGCTCCCGTTGGTGGTCGCCGTGTCCTTCATGCTGATCGCGGATATCGACAGCCCACGCGGTGGACTGATCCGGGTCAGTCCGCAGAATTTGAAAGCGCTTCTGGCGACGTTTCCCGGCGCGTGAAACGCGTCATTCGGGACCGTCGATCGCTACCACCTGCGCGGAGTGGTCCACCTCGCAGTGATAGAGCGACGTCCGCGCATTGAAATTGGCAGCGAAGGTGAGCTGGCTGCCGATGGCATTCGACTCCTCGCCGACCAGGCGCCATCCCTCGATCTCGCCTTGCAGCGTCGGCCGGATCTGCGCCTCGCAGGAGGCGATCTGCCGTTGATGACGCGTCTGTTCCGCCAGCGCCATCTCGTCCACGGGCCGGTGCCAGCGATGCCAGCTCGCGACCCCGAGCAGGCCTCCTACCGCCGCCACGGTGAGAAGGGTCCGAACGATACGTCGCTTATGACGTCGCTTCATGGGGTGCGCGGAAAACGATCAGCCGTCGTCGTTGGCGCTGGCGGCCATGTTCAGCTTGTAGGCATTGGCACGGGTGAGGATGGCGATCGCCTCGCGAAAGATCTTTGGCACCGGCGCCGGCAGATCCTCCTGTTTCTGGCAGGCGGCAAAGTCGCCTTCGGCACCGGCCAACAGTTCGTCGATCAGGCCCGGCTCCTTCATGTCCATGCGTTGAAGCAGGCTGAGCAGGATGTAGGAGCACGCATGCGCCTTGGCGTCCGCCGGCGTGAATTGGTGGGCCATGATCGACACCTTTGAGCGCGTGGAGGTCACCTGCGAATGTACCGCTGAACCGCGCCGCGCGCGATGGGGCCGCGGCCACCTCGTCGGCTCCCCAGACCGTCCCCACGAAGCCGTCACGAGCCGCCGCCGAGACTACGGGCCACGAAACGGGGGAGCGGACGAATCGGCGGCACCGCCACGCTCTTCAAGAACCACCCGCTTCCGAGGCCATGCACATCGATGCCAAGGGCAGCACCACCCGGCGAATCCATCCATCGGCGCTTCCGCACCGTTGTCACCATCGTGTACGTGGTGATGGTGGGACTGATGCTGTGGCAGTTCGCGCAGCAATGGCGGGGTTACTGGGATGCCAGAGAGGCGCAGAAGGAATTTCGCGTGGTCAGGGCCGCCTTGCAGGCGATGGCGGCCGTGTCGAACGAGCGGCGTCCTACCGTCGCCGTGCTGATGCTGGAGGATCCCGAGCCCCGCCGATGGCGCGAGGTGATGCATTCGGCGCGAAGGACTACCGACGGGCACATGGACGAACTGGGAGGCGCCGTGCGCGATCCGGCCTGCAAGAATTGCGGCGCGCTCGTACCCTCCTGGCAACATGCGCGCGCCCAGCTCGCCGATGCCCGGCAACGCCTGGACGCCACGCAACAAGCCGCCCGCAATGAGGAGGACCTCTTCGCCGGGTTCAACCAGATCGTCAGCGTGATTCCCCAGCTGTCGTCGATCGCGCAGACCAGCGCTACCGGCGTGATCCGCGAGAACGCCGATGTGCAGAGCTATCTGCTGGTCGCCCGTCTTTCGGGCGTGCTGAGGGAACAGGCGGGCGTGGTTGCCCAGCAGTTCGCCCCCGCGTTGCTGCGGCAACGTCCGCTGACCGCGCAGGAAGCGCGGGATATTGCCGGCACCATGGGCAAGATCGAACAGTTGCGGCAAATGTTGCAGCCCAGCGTGCGCGTGCTTCCGCCTGCCCTTCTGCTGGACTATGCCGAGGTCGAGCAACGCTACTACGGCGAGGCAGTGCGCCTGCTCGACGAGCTCAGGCAGCAAGCGGCGCTGCCGGAAGGCTCCAGCATCACCCTCTTGCAATGGTCCGACCGCTACGGTCCGCTGGTTCCACCCATCGACCGCTTTCGCGACAACGCCCTGGCGCTGGCCGGCGACACCATCGACAGGAGCCTGCATTCACACCTGCTCTATCTGCTGGCCAGCGGTCTCATTGCGCTGGCGCTGACCGTGCTTTTGCTGGTGATGCTGTGGCGCTTTCGCATGAAGGTGATACTTCCGTTTTCCGAGGCGCAGCGCTTCATCCTCGCGGTGGCGTCGGGTGACATGGCGGCGGAGCTGCCGCGCGAGCACTACGGCAGCGAGGTGCGCGACCTTTTCAACGCACTCAACGTCTTGAAGGAAAGCGTGCGGAAGCGCCATCAGCTGGAACGCGAACGCACCCGCCTGATCGGCGAACTGCAGACCATGGCCGAGACCGATCCGCTGACCGGCCTGCTCAATCGCCGCGCCTTCGAGAGCCGCGCGCGCGTGCTGCTCGCCGACAAACGCAGCGGCGAGGCAGTGGTCGCGCTGATGATGATCGACATCGATTTCTTCAAGCGCGTCAACGATAGCTACGGTCACGACAGCGGCGACAAGGCGCTGGTGACGCTCGCCACGCTGTGCCGCGACACGGTGCGTTCGGAGGACATCGTGGCGCGCTTCGGCGGGGAGGAATTCGTCATCCTCCTGCGCGTGCAGGCAGCGACGCAGGCGCGAGCGCTGGCCGAAACCTTGCGCCAACGGCTGCATCAAACCCAGGTCACCTGCACCGACGGCCAGATGTTTGGTTTCACCGCGAGCGTGGGTATCGCTTTTCGGGTACGCACGGGCGATACCTCGCTGCGCGTCGACGAGTTGCTTCGCGAAGCCGATGACCTGCTCTATCGCGCCAAGGAGAACGGGCGCGATCGCATCGAAATGGCGGCGAACGCTTGAACGGTCAACGATCCGCGGCGGGCGGCTCGTCGGGATAGAGCAGGTCCGCCAGCAGCGGCCAGCGCTTCCGGGCGGCGAGCCAGACCTCCTGGGCCTGGCTGTCGTAATAACGCGCGGGATCGACGCCCTTGACGTAGCTCGCATAGGTTTCGATATCGCTGGGCGACATCCTGGCGTGCGGGTGCTGTGGCGCGGCCATCATTCGCCCTCCATCCAGACGCCGTCGGGCGTGTGGATCACGTAACCATTGGCGGTGCCCATGGTGATGGTGTTTTCGTTCTCGCCCACCATGCGCGTCTGCGGCAGATCGTGGGCGTACTGATCGAGTGCTGGCGCGTCGGCCTTGAACGGGCTGTTGGCTACCAGGTTCGACATCAGCTGCGCGAGCGCCAGGTAGCTGGTGGGCGTGTCGATCGAAATGGCATGGCCCGGAGCCGACTTGCCTGCCGCCAAACCGATCAATTTCACTCCGACGGGAACGTGGATGATCCGCGGTGTGGGAATTTCGCGCAGGCCGGAAATCTGCCCCGCGTCGCCGCGAAGTGCCGCACCGTGCTCGGGCACGAAGATCACCACGGCCTTGCGCCCGGAACGCGCGATCACCTCGGTGAAACGGTCGATATCGCCCAGCAGCCGGGTCAGTCGGATCGGGTAGGACTGCAGGCTGGTGAGGTTGCTGTTGGGCAGGCGGTTGCCATCGTGCATGCTCACCGTGTTGTAGTACAGCGCAACCGGTCCGCCGCCCTTGGCCGTGCGGTCCTGGTACCACTTGGCCAACGCATCGTAGTCGTCGACCAGCGGCGAACCGTCGAATTCGCGCATGAACGGCGGCAGGCCTTCGATCGATTGTGGCTGGATGCCCGGGCGGCCGATCTCGCGTTCCACGATGCCGCGGAAATCGTCGAAGCGCCCGTTGTGGTTCAGCATGAACTCGACGTCGTAGCCGGCGGCCGCCAGGTCGGCGAATACATGGCAGTCCTGCGGCGCAGCGCTATACAGCTCGGCATGGGCATCCTGGCCGCAGGATGCACGCAGCAGGCGAATCGCCGCCGGACCGCTGTAGCTGGCCGCACTGCTGAAATTCTTGAAGACGTAGTCGAATTTGCCCAGCAGCGGGTTGTCCCGCATGTTGGAGACGTCGAGGTCGTCCCACGACAGCGAGCAGATGTGGATGACGATGATGTCGAACTGCGCGGCGGGATCATTGCTCATCGGAAAGAACGCCACGCGCCGGCTCTTCTCCGCGTGATGGAACGCGGCAAGCTGTTCGTCGTAGCTGCCACCCGAGCCATCCGCCCCCGCATTCGCGATACCGGCATCGGCCCTCGGATTCACGGCATACGTGGGCGCTGAGCTGGATTTGGCGATCAGCGTGCCCATCCCTTGCCATAGCGGGAAGACGATCAGCGCTAGCAGCACGAACGTGGTCACGCGCACCCAGCGATTGACCACGGCGTAGACCAGTACGACCAGCAGGGGCACATAGACCATCGCCGGCGTGAACGCGCGGCGCGCCAACTCCATCATGTAGGTCGGCGAGAACGAGGCCAGCGCCGGGATCTGCTTGAGCAGGTAGCCGAACGGCGGCAGCCTGGACTCGTGATAAAGCAGCGCCGCGCCGACCAGCACGGCGAGCACCTGCCGCGTGACGCGCTGCCACCGCTGCTGCAAGGGCACCAGCAGCGCCAGCGCGAACAGCAGGTTGAGCCACCATGCCGGCTGGATGCTGCCCACCGAAAACAGGTAGAGCTTGGCGATGAAATAGAGATTCCACAGTCCCATGCGTTACTCCGTTAGCCCGACTGGCGCGGTCGGCGCAGCACGGTCGCCTCGACGGCATCCAGTCCGGCGTCGAACAGACGAAGCACGCCCTGGTAGCCCATCTCGATCACTTCCACAAAACTGTGCAGCGGCGCATCGGGAACCAGTTCCTCTTCCCAGCGAACCCAGGCGTCGGCGCGGCCGAACGTGCACTGGATCAGCTGCGTCTCCCGTTCATGCGACCAGTCCTCGAATTTCAGCCCCAGGTGCACACCGTTGTTGCGCGCCACCACGGCTGGAAAGTAGTAGTCGATGTCGCCGCGCGACAAGGCCACGCCCAGCGCATGGCCGCGTTCCATGACCAGTTCCTCCGGCAGCACGATGCCCAGGCCGCCGGTGGAATAGTTCTCCGTGCGGCAGGCAATGGTCTTGCCGTTGGGCAGCACCAGCGTGGCCGGCACGCACAAGGGCACGTGGTGCGATACGCGCACCTGCCTCGCCTCCTTGGCCACGCCCACGGCGGCGCCCAGCATCGCCACGTTGAACAAGGCCCACACCATGTTCATCAGCACGGTGGCCGGCTCGTCGCGTTGCGTGGTGAACATGCGCACGATGCCCGCCACCAGCGCGGCGATATTCACCGCCAGCAACCACACGTACGGCTTGGAGGTGGCCCAGTCGAGGTACTCCTGTTCGATCAGGCCGCCCTTCGCGGTGACGTTGAACTTGCCCTTCTTGGGGTTGATGAAGGCGATCGTGGTGGGCAGCACGGTGTACCACGCCAGCACCGATTCGTAGACCTCGGCCCAGAACGAGTGGCGGTACTGTCCCTGGATGCGCGAGTTCGCCAACCCCGAGACGAACAGGTACGGCAACACATAGGCCATCACCGAGATCGCGTCCGCGCCGAACACATGCAGGCCGAAGAACAGATAGGCGCACGGCATGAACAGGAAGATCAGCCGCGGAATGCCGTAGAAGAAATGCAGCATCGCGTTGCTGTAGCAGATGCGCTGGAAGAAGGTGAGGCCCTTGCGCAGCCACGGATTGTCGAGCCGGAAGATCTGCGCCATCCCGCGCGCCCAGCGGATGCGCTGGCCGATATGCCCGGACAGGCTTTCCGTGGCCAGCCCAGCCGCCTGCACGATGCGCAGATAGGCGGTGCGGTAGCCGCGCCGGTGCAGCTTGAGCGAGGTATGCGCATCCTCGGTGACCGTCTCGATCGCGATGCCGCCGATTTCCATCAGCGGCGCCCGGCGGATGACCGCGCATGAGCCGCAGAAGAAGGTGGCGTTCCAGAAATCGTTGCCGTCCTGGATCAGCCCGTAGAACAGGCTTCCCTCGTTGGGAATGCGCAGGAAGGTGTCGTAGTTGCGCTCGAACGGATCGGGCGAGAAAAAGTGGTGCGGCGTCTGCACCATCGCGCACTTGGGATCGGAAATGAGCTCGCCCATGGTGGTCTGCAGGAACGACCGCGTGGGAATGTGGTCGCAGTCGAAAATGGCGATGAACTCACCGCTGGTCATCGCCAGCGCATGGTTGATGTTGCCGGCCTTGGCGTAGCGGTGCTCCTCGCGGGTGAGATAACCCACGCCCACCTCGTTGGCGTAACGATGGAATTCCTCGCGGCTGCCGTCGTCCAGCAGGTACACGCGGAGCTTGTCGCGCGGCCAGTCCATGCTCTTGGCCGCCAACACTGCGGGACTCACCACGGACAGCGGCTCGTTGTAGGTCGGGATATAGACATCCACCGTGGGCCAGCTGTCCGTGTCTTCCGGCAGCGGCTTGGGCTGACGGTTCAGCGGCCATGCGGTCTGGATATAGCCGAAGAACAGCACGATCCAGGTATAGATCTCGGCCGCGAACAGCAGATAGCCGAAGACGGCCTCGACCGGTGTGGCGAAGATCAGCGTCTGCGTGATGCGCCACCACATGTAGCGTCCCGTCATCAGGATCGACAGCGAGACCATCAGCATGGTCGGCCAGCGACCGGGAATACGCCGCACGACGATCATCACCACGCTGACGGCGATAAACAGGCGGAACTGCCCACCGATAGGCAGCGGCGTGGTCCAGAACCCCACCGCCACCATGGCAGCCAGCAGCAGGATCACCGGCTTGAGATGAGGCACGCGATCCAGTCCGGACGACCATACGTTCACGCGTTCGCTCACGCGCGCCCAAGGCACCGTGGGCAACCGCGACGACACCGCATGCCCAGCCCGACCGACGACGCCATAGGCCGGCGCCAGCCAGTGGCCGATACGGCCCAGCAACATCGAACGACGACGCGCGCCACGATGATGTCGCGCGCTGCGCAGATTCGTTGCCAGATGCGCACGACGGCGGCGCTGGCGGAAGAACACGCGCTTGAGCCAGGTCGCATGGCTTTCGTTCTCGCCCAAAGCCAACTCCGAGCGCAGATAGCGCCCCAGGCGCTCGGCCCAGAGCGCTGGCCAATCCCGTTGCCCCGGTGGCGGTGCGCGAAAGAGCAATCGCAGCAGCCATGCGCCGCGCCCTGCCTCGGCCTCCACGCCCAGTCGCCGCGCCAGCGAGTGCCGCACGCGCGACCATTTCGGCAGGGCCGCAGCCGGCTTCATGCGGAGCCCCCCGCTGTTTGCGCGCCGCCGGCGTAGGCCTGGCGAATCCAGTTGGAAAGCCATGTCGCCAGGCCATGCATGTCATGCGCCGCCTGCGAATGCGGTGCGCTGTGCACGAAGCTTTCGTCGCGGGCCAGGGCTTCGGGAATGCCCGAATCCGCGTGCACGCGATAGGCGGACAACTCCGCGCCCAGGCTGCCGCGCAGCAACGCGAGGATGTCGGTATGCAGCTGCGATGCCGGCGACACGGCATTGGCTACGTACACGGCCTGCTTGCCGAGCGCCTTCAGTTCGCTGCGCAGGCGCGGCAACGTGGCACACGCCAACGGCTCGGGCGGAACCACCACCATCACCAGATCGGCCGCTGTGATCGCCTGCGCCGCATGCACCGATGGCCAGGTGGGCGTGTCGACCAGAGCCACGCTGTGCCCCGCCAGATCGACGCGGGCCAGCAAATCGCGCAACCAGGTCGCCTGCAGGTGCAAGCCCGTGGCGATGGCGGCAGCCGTGTCCGCATCCGGTCCACGACCATCGCCGCGCGCCCCGCCCCACGGCAACCAGAGCACGCCATCGTCCGTCTGCAGCGCCGCCTCGCTCCAGTCGTCGGTGGGCGACAGCACGTGCGATACCAGGCCTTGCCGCGCCGGCACGCGCTGGCCGCAGTAAAACGTGAGCACGTTGCGCGGATCGCATTCGACCGCCAGCACGGCGTGCCGACGCTCGGTCAACAGACCCGCAAGCGCCGCCGTGAGCATGCTTCGGCCCGCGCCGCCTACTGGGGAAACGATGGCAATCGTCTTCATGCTTTTCTCCCGCCGCCTCCCTGACGTTTGCCAAGAATCACCAACCCTTCCAGCTGCGGCGGCAACTGGACGGAGCGGCGGCGCAGCAGCGAGCGCGAACGCGACAACAGGGAACCCACGCGCAATCGCCACCACAGCCACCACAGCGGCGCGGCGAGAATCAAACCCCAGATGAAGTAACCGAAGAACGTGTTCATCTGCCCTTACCTCTGCACTTTCAGCGGCAGCGATGCCGGACGTGGCGGCCGCCGCGTGGCGGCTGTCGCAACGCCCAGGGTGTCGGCCGCCGCAAGGATCGGTAGAACGCCTGGTTTCGCGTCGCTAATGGATTCGCTATCAGCGTTCGGCTCGGCCACCTCCATAAGCGGTGCGACGGGCTCGGCAGGCGCGACCAGGCCGGTGTAATCGGGCGGCGGCAGTTCGGCGATTTCCTCAGCCAGGCCATCGAGCGTGGAGTAGATGGTTTCGCGGTCGCCGCAACGCAGCTCGCCGCGGAACAGTTCGGACAACGGGCGTTCGAACACTTTCTCCATCGCCTGGCCGGCGTATTCCACGTGGCAGGCAAAGAAGAACACGTACAGGCTGTCGCCGCTGGCGGTGCACAGATCGCCGGTGCGACGGACGCGACAGGCCTGCAGCGCATCGATGCTGGCCACATCGCGTTCCAGCGGCAGACGCAGCAGCACGTTCGGCAGCCGAATCGGGCGGCTGCGCTCCACTGCCTCGCGCACGAGTTGAATGAAGCGATGCGCCGGCACGTAGCCGGTGGTGGAGTCGCGCATCGCGGCCGACAGCGCACTGCGATAATCATCGGGCACCGGCCGCGAGAACAGCTGGCCCTGCACGCCGTCCACCGCTATCTCCACCTGGGCCATCGGCATGCTGCGCGGGATGATGGCGTTGGCGCCCAGGGTCAGCATCAGCAGTTCGTAGCGGATGCTGACGTTGTCCTCGCGAATGAGGATCTTCAGCGCCTTGCCGCACTGGCGGCGCAGGAAGTTCACCTGCTTGGCCAGCGTCGCCAGGCTCTCGTTGATGCCGTAGTGCAGGATCACGGTCGCGGCCACCGCGCGGCTGGCCGCCGAGGTCAGCGCATCGTTGTCGGGCAGCACCTGCCAGCCTTTGGGCACCACGCGTTCACGCGCCACCGCGCCGTGCGCCACCATCACCACGCTTTCATCGGGCGCCAGCATGCCGATGCTTTCGCTGCCTTCCTGGTCGGCGTCGAGTACGGCCACCAGGCGATGGTCGTGGCCGGAGAAACGCAGGGGAATGGATTCGTTGGCGGACAGCGCACCGCGATGGTCGCGCCAGAACGCCACTTCCCAACGGAACTCGCCCTGCTCGTGCACCAGCTGCGCCGCGCCGGCGAACTGGATCTGGAAGTCGTTGAGCGGCCGGAAATCGCCGCTGTGTTCCACCAGCGGCGGCAGCATCACCAGCAACACCGTGTGCCGCGTCTGCGCGCACCAACCGGCGAGCGCCGCGCCCTGCCGGATCAGCGCGGCACGGTCCTGCCAGGCGAAGCACGCGGCCACGCCCTCCACCAGGAACTGGCTGGCCGGCGTGCTGCATTGCGCGGACAAGGCCTGCAGCGATTCCATCAGCACATCGCAGCCGTCGCGATCGGGCGGAAGATGCAAGGAGCACACATTGGCTTTGGGATGCACCGCGCCGGCGTGGTCGATGTCCATGCCATGCTGGCGCAAACCATGCGTCACATCCTCGGCCGAGCGCGTGGAGATCACCGTCACCGGCGTCTGTAGCGCGTTCGCTGCCGTCTTCCAGAACAACGCATCGCGTGCCGGCGAACGACTCGCGTACACCGCATACACCTGCCCCGTGGCCAGGGCCGACAACGACGAAGGCAGTCCTTCGATGGCCAGCGACTGATTCAGCCGCAGCCGTGCGCGCGAGGTCGCCCGGTCGGTCGGTTCGGAAGAGGAAGGAGGAGGAGGATTCGTCACGGCGTGTCCCTGGGTTTCAGCTCACCGGTTCAATACGCGGAGTACGGTTTGACCGGGTCGGGCGGATACGGCACCGGCAGCCGCTGCCGATCGAAGAAGTAACGAAGGTAGATCGTGCCAAGGTTGGGCGCGTAATCGCGTGAACGATCGAGCTTGAAGCGCGAACCGATCACCCAATGCGGAGTGAGCCGGTATTCCAGCGCAGCAGCCACCGTATAGCTGAAACCGCCGCCGGAGCCGGTGCCGAAATAAGGCGTTCCCAGATCCGCCGCGGCCATGCGCGCCACCGCCTGCTGTTGCAGGTCGGGCCGCGTGGGGAAATACGGCGCATCGTCCTCGCGGGTGGAGGAGTTGCCCAGCGAGGCTTCCACCTCCCACGCCCAGCGCTTGTAACGCCCGCTCCAGTCCAGCGGGAGGGATGCCGAGAAATAGCGACCCGGGCTGTAGTAGCCGCCGTTGCCGAACGTGTAGAAGTGCTGGTTGTTGGCGTAGTGCCAGTAGTTGATCACCAGCCCGCTGGAGAAGCGCTGGTCTGTGCCCACGTACACGGGCCAGTCGATGCCGGTGCGTACCTTGAATTCGTGATTGGTCTCGGTGTTGTCGCCGGTGAGCACGCCAAAGCCCACCGAGGCGAACACGGTGGTGATGCCCACGTCCTGCGCGCCGCGCACGGTCATGCCGCTGCGCACGACACCACCCCAGCTTTCGCCGGTGACCGGATCGTGGGCGCCTGCGTACGAGACCAGGCTGCTGGTGACGGGGCGACGCGAGACGTCCACGGTCACCGACGAGCTGTAGAAATCGTGCCGGTAGAGAAAGCCGCCGAGTACGTTGTTGACCGTGAATCCCACCGGCGAACTGCCGACGTCGGCCCGCCAGCTGTTGCTCGCACCGCTGAAATCGTAGCCCGCAGCGAACGCAACGCCCTTGTCGGTCTGGTCGAGTGGATGCAGACCGGCATTGCCGAGCCCAGCGATCTTGCCGAACTGGTAGGCCGGATCGATACGGTCCGCCGGCAAGGTGCCTGCATTGAGCAACACCGTATCGGCATGGAAGAAATAGTGACCGCTATAGCCATCCGGAATGCGCAGATAGACCGGTATTTCGGTGGCGTCGAGTCGCGACATGCCGCTGCTGCCCGACTCGTTGGACTGGATGACCGCCGTGGCGACCTGCCCTTGCCGCCGGTCCTCCAGGCCTTGCAGAGCGCGCTGCGCCGAGGTGAGTCCATCCTCCGTACTCGGCGTCTCGCCTTCGCCCTGCTCCTGCGACACAGCGCTCCGATAGAGCTGTGCGGCATCCTGGTAATCGCCCTGCGATTGCGCGATGCGGCCCGACTGCAAGGTCACGTCGGAACGATCGGGATACTGCGCCCGCAACGGATCGATCACCTCGCGTGCCTGCCCGTTGCGCCCGATCGCGGTGTAGCGGCGGACAACGGCCAATCGCGTGTCGACATCCTCGGGCGCGGTATCGGCCAGCACCTGGTCGACGATGGTCTGCGCGGCTTTGCGGTGCCCCATGCGCTCTTCCATCCGCGCGATGGTGAGGCGGGCGTCGGCGTCGCCAGGATGGTCGTCCAATACCTTGCGCGCGAAAGTCTCTGAACCGTGGTAATCGCGATGCGCCTCGCGCAGGTCTGCCTGGGCAAGCAGCCAGCGCTTTTCCTTCTTGCTGGCCTCGGGCACCTCGTCCAGCGTGCGCTCGGCGGTGGCGAGATCGCCGGCATCGATCTGACGCGCGGCCTTGCGCAGCGACAGGCGCAGCAGTTGGTCGTCGAACTGCGCCTGCTGTTCGGCGGTGACGCCCGGATGCTGGCGCGCATCGGCAATCCACGCCCGCCATTCCTCGTCGCGATCGGCCGCACCGAGCAGTTCGCCGTAGCGCAGGCGCACGCCGATCGCCGGATCGTCGGGATGCGTGGTCAGCCAGTCGCGCACCAGCGCCAGGCCCTTGTCGGGCTGGCCCAGGGTGATCCATTCGCGCCCGACGCTGGCTAGCAGTTGGGGATCGTCGCGCACATCGGACGTCACCTGATCCAGCAGCGCGACGGCTTGCTGCCGTTGGCCCTGCGCTTCCAGCTGGCGCACTTCGCGCAGATCGCGCTGTGCCTTCAGATTGATCGCGAGCTCGCGCATGCCCTGGGAACGCTCGTTCGCCGGCACCTGCGCAAGCACGCTGCTGGCCGTATCGATGTCGTCCAGCGAGTTGAGGTAAAGCGCGCTGGCGTAGCGCATGTCCGGCGTCGCCGTCGTGCGCAATCCATCGTCCATCACCGCGCGCCCCAATGCGGGCAATCCGATGTCGCGATACTGGCGTGCCAGCGTGTAACGCAACCAGGCGTCCTTCGGCTTTAGGCGCACGGCCTCTTCCAGCTTCAACACGGCGGAGCCGCTCTTGCCTTCGGCAATCGACTGATCGGCTTCGATGGAAAGCAGTTGCGCACGCAAGCCCACCATGGCATCGCCGGAACCGGTGTAGCGCTGTTCCGCCTGCGTGATGAGCGGCGCGATCTCGTCCGTGCGATGCGTTTCGATCAGCAGCCTGGCCAGCAGTTCCAGCGCATCGATGTCCGGGTTCTTCGCCTGAACCAGGGGACGCAGCACCGCTTCTGCTTCGGGCCACTTCCGCTGAGCCATCAGCGAGGTGGCCAGCACCTTGCTGGCGTCAGCCTGGTTCGGTTGTTGGCGCAATGCCTCGCGTGCCAGCGCCTCGCCCTGTTGCGGGTGACCCTGATCGTTGGCGGCGCGGGCCTTGGACAAGCTGCCCCAGAAGCTCGCGGTGGCCATCAGGCTGCGCCATTTGCCGGCGTTGTCCGGATCGAGCGCCAACGCGCGGGCAAACAAGGCGCGCGCTTCGTCGTGCTTGCCCTCGCGCATCTTCGCCAGGCCCTGCTCACCGATCGCTTCGCCCTGCCGCGACGTCGCCGAGGGTGGCGATGGTGTGGCCGAAGCTTCCGCCTGCGGCTGCGTGCCTTTCGCAGGCGGCACGTAGTTGGCGCCGCCTTTCTTCGCCAGCGCCGCAAGCGCTTCCTTGACGTTGTCGTCGTCGGGCACTTCCTTGAGATAGCGCTGGTACCAGAGGTAGTACGCGGGATCGTCGCTGCCCGCGCCATTGAGCGCACGCCGCCACAGCTCAAGTGCCTGCGGGCGGTTGGCATCCTGTCGCTGATACACGCGATAGATGATCTCCAGGCCTTCCAGCCGCGTGGACGCGCGGTCGGTCAACATGTCCGCCAGCGTCAAGGCCAGGCCGAGATCGTCCGGGTTCTGCCGCATGCGCTCGCGCAGCTCGTTGAGCGCCCTGTCGCGCTGGCCCGCCCCGGACATGGCGCGGTAGTAGTCGCCGGCGAGAGCACCCGAGGGCGCGCCGCGCGGAAACAACGCCTGCATCTTCTGCCATGCCTCGGCGGACTGGCCCGTACGCATGGCCAGGCGCGCTTGCGCCAGGGCGGTCTTGTCGGTGGTGGCAAGGCGGTAGGCATCGGCCAGTTCCAGCGTTGCCGGATGCCGGGGATAGCGTTGCTGCAGTTGCTGCAGCAGCTTCCCCGCTTCGGCGGGACGGTTGGAGCTGAGTTCGATCTGTCCCATCAAGGCCAGTGCGTCCGGCTGCGCGGGATCGATCAGCAAGGCTTTTTCCACGATGCCGCGCGCCATGTCGGGACGGTTCTTGGCCTGCCACACGCGCGCCGAATCGAGCAGTTGTTTCATCTGCGGGCTGGGCGCGGCCGCATTCGCTTGTGCCAGCGCCAGCGCGGGCATCGCGCTACCGGCCATCAGCAGCACGATGGCGGGCACGAACAGGTCGCCTAGTGCAGCGCGGGACACGTCGACGTCCAGGCAGGAACCACGGCGCCATCCGCATCGAAGCGATAGAGCCCATCGAGATGACCGAGGCCGAACAACATCAATACCTGGCTGTAGTAACCCGGAGCGGTTTGCGCCGCGAGCGTGCGGCTGCGTTGCACCTGGGCTTGCGCCAGATCGCGGCGCCCCAACGCAGCGAGGTAAGGCGCCACGGCTGCGGAGAAACCGCCGTTGCCTTCGTTGCTTCCCGCCGTGCCAGTCTGCGTGTCGACGCGTTCCGGCGGAAAGCCGTGCGCGGCGACGAAATCGGCCAGCGGAGCGAACTTCTCCAGCACCGAGGCACGGGCGGGCGCATCCGCCGCCAGCATGCCCGCCCACAGGTACACGCGAATCGCGTTGTATGCGCTTTCGGCCTTGCTCTGTTCGTCGGGGCCAAAACCCTTGTCGCGCCGATAGATCACCCAGTCCGGCGAAAAGCCGTGCGGCGCGGTGTTGGTCACCAGCTTGGTGGAACTGTCGAGTACGGCCTTCCATTCCGTTTGTTGCGGCAACGCGTGGGCGAGCTGACGCATCACCTGCAGCGGCACGTAACTGGGGTTGAGCCGCCACACATCGTCCTGCGGATGAAAGCCTACCGGGCCAGGCAGAACGGTGCGGCCCAGCCCGGGCAACACCGCCGTCTCCCGCGCCGCGATGTTCCGCGCCAGTACCGTGCCCAGCGCGGTGTAGCTGCGCTCGTGCCACAGGCGGCCGGCCTCGATCAGCGTGTAAGCGATCCACAGATCGGCATCGGACGCCGGGTTGCTGTCCAGCACGCCCCATGTCGGCGCCGTGCCTTTGTTGCCGTCCTTCGCTTCCTGGCGACCCCACTGCCAGGCGGGCAGATGCTGGGTGAGATCGCCTTGCGCGAGGTTGTTCTGGGTCCAGTTGAGCACGCGGTCGAAGGTGGCGCGATCGTTCGCCACCAAGGCGAAGAACAACGCGTACGCCTGTCCTTCCGATACGGTGACCTGCTGCGGCGTGCTGGCATCGATCACGCGGCCATCGGCACTCAGCGTGTTCTGCTTGAAGTGCTCCCAGTCAGGCCATGCGCACGACGATGCCAGCGCATGGCCAGTCGCGACCATCGCGGCAACGGCCAGCAGCGCACGTAGTGGCGGCCTCAAAAGACGACGCATGCATCAATGCTCGAGGCGATGTGCAGCGAGCCGACCCAGCGCCCAGAACACCGTCAATGCCACGAACAGGCCCGCGAGAATGCCGGCGATCGCCATCAGCGCGGGGTACCGGGAAATGTGTACCCACAACCACGCATACCAGGGCAGATGGCCGGCGTAATAGGTGTCGCCGACGGTGAGGCCGACCACCACCTTCTGCCGGACCACGGTGAGATCGCCGCGCACTTCGCCCACCCTCGCATCGTCAGCGAGCACGTCGAGCAGGTCGCCGAGGCGATCGGAGGTATTGGCCGCCAACGCCACCACGCTCTTGCCGCTGGTGTAAGGCGACTGGAAACCCACGAAGGCCGCGGTGGGTCCGTTGACGCTCATTGCCGTGCGGGCGACCGGTCCCTGGTCCTTGGGGCGATCCGTCGGCTCGCGCACGGACAGGTCGTTCTCGCCGCGCTCGATTAGCATCGGCAGGCCCTTGCCCCACTTCGCCATCAGCTCGGCGGCGCTGCCGGTGCCGATCACCAGCAGGTCGCGATCGCGCACCGTATCCACTGCACTGGCCGGCACCAGCGATACGCGCAAGGCAGGCAAACCGCTCCAGCGCCCCATCTGTCCCAGCATGGTGAACAGGGCTTCTTCGTCGTGCACGTCGGGCGCATCGGGAATCACCACCGCCGTGTCGGCAAGATCGGCCATGCGTGTGAAGGGAAAGCCGCTGGTGGCGAAGAAGGCCAGGTTCGGCATCGCCGTGTAGTGCACGAACTGGCTGAAGTCGATGGTGGAATCGGGATCGACCGCCGCCCGCGTGCTGTCCGTGGCGGCGGCCACGCACAGCCCGGTCTTCTGCGAATCCATATGGAACTGGAACTGGAACTGATTGGTGCTGCCGATGCGCAATGCCGGTACGCGCACTTCCTCCGCACCCCGCGCTTCCGAGCCCGACAGCAGCGGCACATTGAATTGCCGCTCCACGCCGGACGGATCGGCGGGGCGCAAGCGCACCGAGCGCAACAGCTGATCGTTGACGCCGATATTGAGCACCGAGTCGTTGTAGTTGGATGGCGCTGTATAGCGGTAATGCACGTTCAGCGGCACGCTGTGGCGCGCCCAGGCAAACAGATCGGGCGGCAGGCGCATGTCGACGCGCACGGGCGGTGGGTTGAAACCCGCCGCTTCGAGCTGCGCCGGATCGCTGACCAATTCCTTGAAGCTCACCGCGCGGTCCACCGGCGCCCAGTTCGGCGCATCGTAAGGACGGCGCTCGGGCCCCAGATCCACCGACTTCACGATGGCCTCGTCGCCCGACATGCCGACCTGGCCCAGCACGAGCGCGTCGGCCGCTTCCTGCAATTCCTTGGCATCCCGACCCGCCAATACCAGCAATTTGCGGCCCGATGCCGGCGCACTGGCGGGGTTGGCCATCACGATGACGGTCGGGCCTTTGATCTCGCCCAGCTTCACGCCTTCGGGCATCGCGTTGGGCAAGGCGAAAGCGATGGCATGCGCATCAGTTGGCGGTGTCTGCGCCACCGGGAAACGCGCGCCGCGCCAGCCCGCCAACGCGCCGAACCACGACGACACCACGCCTGCCGCACGCAGCGTGGCGGCATCGGCATGCGCGGGCAGGACGAAGGGAATGCTGAGCGGTCGGTTGTCGCGCCGGTCGAAGAACGGTCCGGGCAATAGCGCGAGGCTGTTGGGCAGCGCGATCTCCGAGGTGGTCAGGGTCAGCACCGTGTCGGGGCTGATGTCGGTCCACAACGAGGTGTGATACGGGTCTTCGCAATGATCGAGCGTGTAGTGCGCGATCATCTGCACGCCGATCCGGTTGAAGTCGGTGAACAGGCGCGGATCGAGCACCAGCTCCTTGGTGACGGTCTGGCCCGCCTGCTCCTTGTCCATCGGCAGCGTGGCGACCACCTCGCCGTTGAGGAACACCTTCAGGTGCGAGAGCGAATAGATCAGCGACGGCGAATAGGTGTAGACCAGCCGGAGCCTGGCGCCCGTCACCACTTCGTCGTTGCGCACAGCCACGTTCAAGATGCCGTTGGGGTCTTGTCCACGCAACTTGATGGCGCCGTTCGCGCCCATTTGCTTGAGCGTGAGATCGCGCGCCACGCCGGCAGACGCGGCGGGCGGCGGCGCATCGGTCGTTTGTGGGGCGGCCACGGAACTGGCCGCGGCGGGCCCGGCTACCGTGTCGACGGGCCGCGCGCTGGCGCCATGCGCCATCCAACCGCCCAGCAGCAGTAGACCGAAACAAACCTCACGAAGTGGCCGCATGCGATGTTGCCTTGGATCGGTGGCGCCATGGGAGGAACGAGCCGACTGGCAAAGCAAGCCACGCACCCTTCCATCCCGCCTTTACCCATGAACCCACACGATCCGCAGAAATCCGATTCGCAACGCCCATGCATCCCGTACGTTGCCTGTCTCCACAGCTCATGCCCCTGCCGACGATCGTTTTCTCCCCATGGTGCGGCAGTGGCGCTGCCACACCCCGACGAGCATTCCGTGGAGCACGTGGGCAACGCATGAAGCCACGGCGAGCCGCCGGCTTCATGCATCCTCACACCCAGTTATCGTCACATAGTTGAAACGATTAAGGGAGTGAGCATAAAAGAAACGTGAATAGTGACGATGTGCACATTTCCGGCAAAAAGCGGGGCGCAGCGATTCGGAAGCGAACGTGTAGTGCATGAACCTGCGAATGCGCGCAGTCGCAAGACGAATACATGCTAAAGGCCGTATTGCTTTCCACGCGTCGGGCAGACGAACTCACGCTCCGCGCGTCAAGCCGCGATCTCGTTGCGGGAAGCATAGAAACTTCATATGGACGTCTTTACGTCCATCATCGTGATGGGCGCGCCGGGCACGCCGTCAGGCCACGCCGGTCTTCGCGCCATCCATGGGAATCACCGCACCCGTGACGTAGCTGGCCAGCGGTGAAGCGAGGAACACGGCCACGTTGGCGATTTCGCGCGGCTCGGCCATCCGCCCCATCGGAATCTGCGCCAGCTGCTCGGCCAGCACTTCGTCGACGGTACGGCCGCTGGCGCGCGCCTGCGCATCGAGGCCTTCCTGCAGGCGTCCCGTACGCGTGGGGCCCGGATTGATCACATTCACCCGCACGCCCTTGGATGCATAGGCCGTCGCATAGCCCACCGAAGCCAGCATGAGCGCCGCATTGGCCGCACCGCCGCCGATATGCACCGGGCTCACCTGGCGACCGCCCTGCCCCACCACATTGACGATGCTGCCCTTGCCGCGCATCGCCATGCGACGGATCACCGGATCGATCACGTGCATATAGGTGAAGTACTTCGCCTGCATTGCCGCGTGCATGGCATCGGCGTGCAGATCGGCGACGGGTGTGCGTCGCGCCGCGCCGGCGCAATTGACCAGCACGTCGATGGGGCCGAATTCGTTCTCGATGTATTCGATCACCATTTGCGCGGCGACGATCTCCCGCAGGTCGGCGGCGGCCACTTCCATGTGCAGCCCTTCGCGCTGCAGGTCGTGTTGCGCGGCGTGCAGGTGCGAGAGATCGCGCGAGATGCCGATCACCTTGGCGCCTTCGCGCGCGAAGGCCATCGCGCAGGCCAGGCCGATGCCCTTGCTTGCTCCCGTGATGACCACGACCTGCCCCGCCAGACCGACATCCATGAACGCGCTCCTTGTTGCGAGACCTCATTGAAGCACGGCACCCGCGGTGTGGGCGTGGAGGTGATGGCTGTCACCCGCGATGCCTGATGAGCGGCCCTGCCCCGGGCGGGCCTCGCTGAGGAAGATAAGCGTCAGCTTCCGGCCCCAGGCCTGCCCCGGACCTCGTTCAGCCTTATAGGCCATCAGTCATGTTGCGAATTTCGGCTCGAGCTATTGACGCCTTCGAATATGGTGTTATAGTTCACTACAACACCGGTCCACGATAGCACTAAAGGAGAACGCCATGAAAGCGAATAACCTGCTAGCCCTGACCGCCGCCGCCTTGTTCACCACGGTTGGTTTGGCCGCCATCAACTCCAACGTCAAGAGTCTCCCCATCGGTGAGATCAATGGCGTCAAGGTCATCGACCTGGCTCCGGTCGAGGTCCGCCCCACGGCCGATGACATGCGCTCGGCAGCGCTGCTCACCGACGCCGGCATCGCCACCTTGAACGTCGCGCCGCTGCTGGCCTCGGAAGCCACCGCCCACGCCGCGCTCGGGAGCCAGCTGGCCATGCCCTACTATTCATTCGGTAGCACCAAGTTCGGCCGCATCAGCAAGGACTAACCGTATGACCATTACCTGGAACGACAGCGTCCCTATCTACCGCCAGCTCCGCGAACGCGTAGTGGCGATGATTCTGGACGGCGCCTTGAACGAGGGCGACCCGCTGCCGTCAGTACGCCAGGTTGCAGCGGATTTCCAAATCAATCCGCTCACCGTTTCCAAGGCGTACCAGGAACTGGTCGACGATCAACTGGTGGAAAAAAGGAGGGGATTGGGCATGTTCGTCATCGATGGAGCCAGGGATGCGCTACTCAAGTCCGAACGAGAGCGCTTCCTGCGGGAGGAATGGCCCGCGCTCTTCGCCCGCCTGCAACGCCTGGGGCTGGACCTGAAGACCCTGTTGCGCGAAGCCCCGGATAACGCGGGCAGCGAAGGGAGTCAGCCATGAACGCGGTCGTGACGGCCACCGGCCTGACCAAGGCCTACAAGAATGCGCTGGCGTTGAACGATGTCAGCTTCCGTATCGAGTCCGGCCGCATCGTGGGACTGATCGGTCCCAACGGCGCAGGCAAGACGACCGCGTTGAAGGCCATCCTCGGCCTCACCGATTTCAAGGGCGAGTTGAATGTGCTGGGCTTCGATCCACGCACGCAACGCGACCAGCTGATGGAACAAGTGTGCTTCATCGCCGACGTGGCGGTGCTGCCGCGCTGGATCCGGGTCAGCGAGGCCATCGATTTCGTGGCCAACGTGCACCCGCGCTTCAACCGGGCCAAGTGCGAGGCTTTCCTGGCGCGCACCAAGCTCACGCCCAACCAGCGCGTGAAGCAGATGTCCAAGGGCATGATCGTGCAGTTGCACCTGGCCCTGGTGATGGCGATCGACGCCCGCCTGCTGGTGCTGGACGAACCGACGCTCGGCCTGGACATCCTCTACCGCAAGCAGTTCTACCACAGCCTGCTGGAAGACTATTTCGACGAGAACAAGACGATCATCGTCACCACCCACCAGGTCGAGGAGATCGAGAACATCCTCACCGACCTGATGTTCATCCGCGACGGGCGGATCGTGCTGGACACCGACATGGACACCGTGGGCGAACGATTCGCCGAAGTGATGGTGAGCGCCGACAAGGCCGCCACCGCCCGCAGCATGAGGCCGCTGGATGAGCGGCAGGTGTTCGGCAAGAGCATCTTCCTGTTCGACGGCGCCGATCGCGCCACGCTGGAAAGCATGGGCGAGGTTCGCCGGCCCACCGTCAGTGACTTGTTCGTCGCCACCATGAAGGGAACCTACGCATGAAAACCTTCTACTGGTTGCTTAAGCGCGAATTCTGGGAGCATCGCGGCGGTTTCCTGTGGGCTCCGATAGTCACCGGCGCCATCTTCCTGGTGCTCAACGTGATGGCCATCATCACCGCCGAGGTGTTGACCGCACGCCATGGCATGCACTTCGGCGGCGGCGTCGACATCCAAACGATGATACGCAACGCCGATGCCGGCGATTGGCAGCAGGTCGGCGCTGCCGCGGATATCGCGATGATTTCCTCGGTGGGCCTGATCGGCATCGTGATGGGCATCGTGGTGCTGTTCTACTGCCTCGGCTCGCTTTACGACGACCGCCGCGACCGCAGCGTGTTGTTCTGGAAGTCGCTGCCGATCTCCAACACCCATACGGTGTTGTCCAAAGTCGCCAGCGCCGCCGTGGTCGCGCCGGTTATCGCGGTCGTGGTCAGCATCGTCTGCGGCCTGCTGCAGTTGCTCATGTTCGCCGTCGTGCTGTCGTTCCATGGCATCAACGTGTGGCAACTGCTGGGACTCAGCCATCCGCTGCGCGCCGTCGGTTCGCTGCTGAGCAATGTGCCGCTGTACGGCCTGTGGGCCCTGCCCGCCGTCGGCTGGCTGATGCTCTGCTCGGCGGCTGCACGCAGCAAGCCGTTCCTGTGGGCAGTGGCGGTGCCGGTGGTGCTGGGTCTGCTGGTCACCTGGTTCGGCATCATGGGCTTGTTCAACCTGTCCACCGGATGGTTCTGGGTGAACATCGTGCAGCGTGCACTGCTGAGCGTGTTCCCGGGCTCCAACCTGGTGTTCGGCGAGCATAGCGCGCTGAAGATGGGCGAATTTGCCGACAGCGATCCGCTGGCCGTGCTGTCACCCATGCATACCTACAGCTTGCTCGCTTCGCCGGACCTGTGGATCGGCGTGATCGCCGGCCTGGCCCTGATCGCTGGCGCCATCTGGTTCCGCCGGGTTCGCGACGACAGCTGACGGTCTTGTCCCGCCTGCACCTTCCGCAAGGAGGCGGGGTGCAGGCGGGACAAACTTTTCCCTTTCCCAAAGCTTTGGCAGACTCCTCCCCTTTCATACCCTCGGAGTGTTGATATGTCGTTCCGCTACCTGCCTTGCGTACTCGCCCTTGCCGTACTGACGTCCGCTTGCAGCTCGGACAACGACGTGCAGGTCTTTGGCGGCGATACCGACGTGATCAACAGCCACATCACGCTGAACGACGGCCACGTCACCATCAAGATGCCGGGTGCACCCAACGCCACCATCGATCAGAACGGACAGCTGGGCATCGATGGCCACGACGTCGCCGTCAACGACGCACAGCGTGCGCTGTTGCAGCGCTACAACGGCGCGGCGCGGCAAACGCGCGAACACGCGCTGGAAGCAGGCAAGGCAGGCGTGGCGACGGCCAGCAAGGCGCTGGGCGCAGTGGCCGGCAAAATGACCGGTGCCGACACGGCCGAACAGACCAAGCAGAAAGCCGAAGACGCCTCGAAGGATATCCTGCAGGCCGCCACCAAGATCTGCGACGACATGGCCGAGATGAAAACCGCGCAGGATCAACTCGCCGCCCAGCTCGATGCGTTCAAGCCGTACGCCACGGCACTGAACGACGAGAGCGTCGCCAAGTGCCGCAAGGACACCAAGCGCTAAGCAACCCGCGCTTTACTGTGGGAGCGCACCCTGTGCGCGACTTGCGATGCACAACCTATCGCACGAATGTCACGCACAGGGTGCGCTCCCACAGGGCATGAGTCTGAGTCTGATCAGCCTCCGCCGCCACCACCGCCATGGATGCCGCCGCGCGTCAGCGTCATCGGATCCAGCAGCTTCTGCAGCTCGCTCTTGGAAAGCCCGGTGGTTTCCAGCGCCACGTCCATGATCGGACGCTTTTCCTTATAGGCCTGTTTGGCCGTCGCGGCGCCCTTCTCGTAGCCGATCACCGGATTGAGCGCGGTGACCAGGATCGGGTTCTTGTCCAGCGCCTCTTTCACGCGCGCCGTATTGACCTTGAACCCCGCGATGGCCTTGTCCGCCAGCAGCACGCTGACGTTGGAAAGGATATCGATCGACTGCAACAGGTTGTGCGCGATCAGCGGCAGCATCACGTTGAGCTGGAAGTTGCCGGACTGGCCGGCGATGGTGATCGCCGCGTCGTTGCCGATCACCTGCGCGGCCACCATCGCGGTAGCTTCGGGGATCACCGGATTCACCTTGCCCGGCATGATCGACGAGCCCGGCTGCAATGCCGGCAATTCGATCTCGCCCAGACCGGCGAGCGGACCTGAATTCATCCAGCGCAGGTCGTTGGCGATCTTCATCAGCGCCACCGCGAGGGCCTTCAACTGGCCCGACAGCTCCACCGCCGCATCCTGTGCGGCCATGCCTTCGAAATAGTTTTCCGCCGAATCGAAACGCACGCCGCTGAGCTTTTTCAGTTCGCGCGCCACGGCGGCGCCAAACTTCGGATCGGCATTGATGCCCGTCCCCACCGCCGTACCGCCCAGCGGCAGACGACGCATGCGCTTGAGGCTATCCGAGATGCGCTCGATCGCGGTGCCGATCTGCGCGGCCCAGCCGGACAGCTCCTGGCCGAAGGTCACCGGCATCGCATCCATCAGATGCGTACGGCCGGTCTTGGGTACGTTGCGCAGCTCGCGTGCGCGGCGATCGATGGCGCGCTTGAGGTGCTTGAGCGCCGGCAATAGCTGCTCGCTGGCAGTGAGCGTGGCGCTGACCTGGATGGCGGTGGGAATCACATCGTTGGAGCTTTGCCCGTAGTTGACGTGATCGTTGGGGTGAATCTTGCCGCCGGCATTGTTGGCCAGATGGGCAATCACCTCGTTGGCATTCATGTTGGTGCTGGTGCCGGAGCCGGTCTGGAACACGTCAATCGGAAACTGCTCGTCGTGCTGCCCCTCGGCCACCGCCAGCGCGGCCTTGCGGATCGCATGCGCCTGGTTCTTCTTCAGGTGACCGAGCAGGAAATTGGCATCGGCCGCGGCGGCCTTGATCAGGCCCAAGGCACGAATGAAGGAGCGCGGCATGTGCATGCCGGAGATCGGGAAGTTGTCGACGGCGCGCTGCGTCTGGGCGCCATAGAGCGCCTTGGAAGGCACCTTCAACTCGCCCATGCTGTCGTGCTCGATGCGGAACTGGCTCATGTCCTTGCGATTCCTCAGAGTGATTTCGGGAATATAGGTCGGGGCGCGTTAGGGCGCCGCCAAGGGGGCGCGCACTTTGACCGGCCCGAAGGGCGGAGGATGCACCACACTTCTCCCCCATCCCCACCGGGGTGAGGGGCGGGTGCTCGCGGGAACCTGTGCGCTTTCTGTGGGAGCGCACTTGTGCGCGACAGCCACGCTGGGATGTATCGCTCCGTAGGTTTGTCGCGCACAGGGTGCGCTCCCACAGTAGATTTGCAGCTCTTGGCTTTTGGTTTCCCGCATGACGCGGTGGGTGGGTGGAGGATCAGCCCGGAGGGTGGCCCGCATGAATGCTGGCCAAGTGGAGAAAGTCACCCGGCCCGCGGCAGCGGGACGGAAGTCCGCCGCAGGCGAGCCAAGTCCCCTTATCGCTAAACCAGGCGCAAAGTCAGTAGACCTCGGCCCTCGCCCAAGGCATCCCCAGACACAACGCTCCAGCCAGCGCCCCTAGCGCCAAGCCGATCCGCTCACACTGACCCTCATCGCCAAGTATGTCCCCGACCTCACAGCCCGCCCCGGGCAACGGCACCGTGGTGCAAGCCGACTCGACGAAGCGCGCCGACATGGTGGCGAGGATTTCGCGCAACGCGTCCTGCGCATGGTGCGATTCGCGCGCGGAGGCGTTCCACAGCACCACGGGCTTGTCGGGAAATTCCAAGCTGCCCACCAGCCAGTCGAGCAGGTTCTTGAACGGCCCGGGTACGCCATGTGCGTATTCGGGACAGGCGATCAGCAGGGCGTCGCTGGCGCCCACCTCGTCGCGCAGCGCCGCCACTACGCTTGGCAGCGACACCGCTTCGTCGTCGGGATTGAACAGCGGCAATGTGCCCAGCCCGCCATAGACGCGAAGTTCCATCGACGCGGGCGTCAAAGCCGAAGCCGCGCGCAACAGCGCCGTATTGCCGGAGCGCTTGCGCAAACTGCCGGACAGACACAGCACCCTGAGCGGTTTCACGCGCCCCGCATCGCCGCTCACGGCGTGCCTTGCACCATGATCTTGCCCAGGCCCAGCGACTTGTTGCGCGGCATGCGAGACAGGCGGCCCGCCGCGTTGCGCGCGATCTCGCGATAGCGCGCGGCCAGATCCGAATCGGGGATGGCGGCCACCGTCGGGGTGCCCCCGTCCGCTTGTTCGCGAATGCGTATATCCAGCGGCAACGAACCCAGGTACGCCACGTTGTACTGCTCGGCCATGCGCGCACCGCCGCCTTCGCCGAAGATGTGTTCCTCGTGGCCGCAGTTCGAGCACACGTGGGTGGCCATGTTCTCCACCACGCCGAGCACCGGCACCTCGACCTTCTCGAACATCTTCAGTGCCTTGCGCGCGTCGAGCAGCGCGATGTCCTGCGGCGTGGTGACGATCACGGCGCCGGACACCGGCACCTTCTGCGACAGCGTGAGCTGGATGTCGCCGGTGCCGGGCGGCAGATCCACGATCAGGTAATCGAGCTGTTCCCAGCGGCTGTCGTTGAGCATCTGCATCATGGCCTGGGTGACCATCGGGCCGCGCCAGATCATCGGCGTTTCCTCTTCGATCAGGAAACCGATCGACATCACCTGCAGGCCGTGCGCTTCCAGCGGAAGAATGGTCTTGCCATCGGGCGACTGCGGCTTGCCGCTGGCACCGAGCATGCGCGGCTGGCTGGGACCGTAGATGTCCGCGTCGAGCACGCCCACCTTGGCACCCTCGGCGGCCAGCGCCAGCGCCAGGTTGGCCGACACCGTGGACTTGCCCACGCCGCCCTTGCCGGAGGCCACCACGATGACGTTCTTCACGCCCGGCTGGGGCGCCAGCGTGCCCTGCACCTTGTGGGAGTGCACGCGGGTGCCGATCGACACGGTGGCGGTGGCAATGGCCGGATCGGCCTCCAGCGCCTGTTTCACGCGGACCGCCAGCGCATCGGCCACGCTTTTGGCGGGATAACCCAGCTGGATGTCCACCGACACGCGATCGCCGTCCACGCCAACGGCGCGCACGGCATCGGCGAGGGGCGCGCCGGTATGGGTATCAACAAGGTCGCCAAGAATGCGGCGGACCAGCGCTTCACTCGCCTGCGTCATATCGGGATCTACGGGATGTGATGGGGATTGGCCCATTATGCCAGCCCGGGGTCATAAGCCACTTGCGGCGCTTTCGCAGTGCAACTTGACGCCCTCGCGCCCGGTCGGTCAGGCTCCGAACATACGCTTTCGTACGGGAGGATCACCCATGAAGTCATTGCTTCGCATCGCCGTCGTCGCCGGTCTGCTGCTGGGCTCCAGCGCCGTGTTTGCCGCCGAGGTCACCCCGGTGGGTACCTGGAAGACCATCGACGACGAGACCGGCAAGCCCAAGTCGATCGTGAAGATCACCGACGAGGGTGGCGAGCTGAAGGCCACGGTCATCCAGGTGCTGCAATCGGAAGACGGCCCGCACCCCATCTGCAAGGCCTGCGATGGCGAACGCAAGGACAAGCCCGTGGAAGGCATGAACATCATGTGGGGCGTGCACAAGGACGGCGACACCTGGGATGGCGGCAAGATCCTCAATCCCCATGACGGCAAGATCTACAAGGTGAAGCTGCAGCCCAGCGCCGACGGCACCAAGATGACGGTGCGCGGCTATATCGGCTTCTCGCTGCTGGGCAAGACCCAGGTGTGGGAACGCCAGGAGTAAACGGCCAGCGTCTCTTTGTGGGAGCGCACTTGTGCGCGACTGGCGACACCACGTGAGGTAGCCGCAGTCGCGCACAAGTGCGCTCCCACAGTTAGAGCGCCTTCGGTCAATCCGCCGTGGCTTCAGCCCGATGCACCGCCATCCCGCGCGCTGTGAACGCCGCCCGGGTCGCCTTGTCGGCCGAATGCTCCACCACCAGATGTTGCACGCGGGCCAGTTCGGCCACCTGATGGGCGGCTACGGCGCCGAGCTTGTCGTCGGTCGCCACCACCACGGTCTCGTCGCTGGCCTCGATCATCGCCCGCTTGAACAGCGACTCCTCGCTGTCGAATCCCCACAGGCCATGGGCTGCGTCGATGGCGCAGGCACCGGGAAAGCACAGATCGGCACGCACGCGGCGCACCTGGTCTACCGCCTGTGCGCCGGTCGCGCCGCCGATGGCCACGTCGATACGCCCGCCGATAAGCAGCACGTCGAAGCCCTCGCGATCGAGCAGTACCTGCGCGATATGCGGGGCGTTGGTGATCACGGTAAGTCGCGCGTCGCGCGGCAACGCTGCGGCAATCGCCGCGTTGGTGCTGCCCGCATCGATCAACAGCGTTTGCCCTGCCTGCACCAGGCTGGCAGCCTTGCGCGCCAGCGCCTGCTTGCGCACGGAGTGTTCGTTGCGCCGCTGCTTGAGTGGCGTCAGGGTGACCGCGGGCAATAGCGCGCCGCCATAGACGCGCTTGCACAGGCCCAGCGCCGCCAGTTCGCGCAGATCGCGCCGGATCGAGTCTTCCGATACCTCGAAAGCGAGCGCCAGTTCCGCTGCAACTACCCGGCCTTCGGCGCGCAGGCGCTCGAGGATGCGTTGCTGGCGTTCTTCCGGCAGCGCATTGCTGTCCACGCTGGAAACAGGTGACTTAACCATGCGATGCCTCTCGGGTGGGCGGCTGCAGCAGTTCCAGTTCGATCAGTTGCTCGCGTAAGCCATCCGCGCCGCGAAACCACCAGCCGTGCATGCCCAGCGATTCGGCCGCTGCCACGTTGCGCGCCGAATCGTCGATATAGAGCGCTGTCGACGGATCGACCGCGTAGCGCTCCAGCAATCGCTGGTAGATCCGCGGATCGGGTTTGATCAGGCGCTCCTCGCCGGAGACTACGATGCCTTCGAACCACTGCAGGAATGCGAAGCGCTGCCTCGCAATGGGAAAGGTTTGCTGCGACCAGTTGGTCAGCGCCAGCAGCCGTACGCCTCGTGCGCGCAGTTCCGCCAGCAGCGCGACGCTGTCTTCCATCGCGCCGACCAGCGTTTCTTCCCAGCGCAGATGGTAGGCATCGATCAGCTCGGCGTGTTCGGGAAAGCGGCCACGCAGCAACGCCGTCGCCTCCGTCCACGGACGGCCCGCGTCCTGCTGCTCGTTCCATTCGCTGTTGCAGACTTCGCGCAGGAACCAGTCCATCTGCGCTTCGTCCTCGATCAGTTGCCGATACAGCCGGCGCGGGTCCCACCCGATCAGCACGTTGCCCAGGTCGAAGATCACCGTATCGATTGGCTTGCTCATCGCTTCACGATCCTTGCCGACAGTCCCACCAGCACCAACAGCGCCGCCACGCCAACGAAGGCCATCGGCAGGCTGCTGACGTGCGCCACGAACCCGATCAACGCAGGCCCGCTGAGCAGGCCTGCGTAGCCCAGCGTGGTGGCCGTCGCAATGGCGATGGCTGGTGGCGTGCCCGGCAGACGGCCCGCGGCGCTGAACATCACCGGCACGATGTTGGAAGCGCCAAGACCAATCAGCACGAAGCCCAGCAGCGAGATCGCCGCGCTGGAGACGCACGACACCAGCAGGAAACCGCCCGCCGCGAAGGCCGCCCCGATGCGCACCGCCCATTCGGGCCCATAACGGCCGACGAATCGATCGCCGAACAAACGCCCCAGCGCCATCGCCACCGAGAAGCACGCGTAACCGAAGCCTGCGGACACCGCGGGAACACCGCGGAAATCGCGCAGGAAGACCGCGCTCCAATCGAGCATCGCGCCCTCGGCCAGGAAACTCGCGAAGCACAGCAGGCCGAGCAGCCACGCCAGTGCGTGCGGCATGCCCAGGGGCGCCTTGGGCGATGCATCGGGCATGGGCGCATCGTCGAGCAGGTCGGTACGCAGCCATAGCACCAGCAGGGCGAGGCCGACCGCGATCAGCGACGCGGCGAGCGGCAGCGATACGCCCGCGGCAAGCAGCCCGCTGATCAACGCGGCACCCGTGAGGCCGCCGACGCTGAAGAGTCCGTGGAAGCCCGACATCAAGCGGCCGCCGTCGAGCCGCTCCACGTCCACCGCGTGCGCGTTCATGGCCACGTCGACGGCGCCCAGCATCACGCCGAAATACAGCAGCGCCGCCACCAGGGCCGACACGCTGGAGACCAGCGCCAGCGCCGGCAGCGCCGCGCACATCAGCAAGCCGGAGACCACGATGACCGTGCGATTGCCCAGCCGATGCGCCAGCCAGCCGACGAACGGCATCGACAGCATCGAACCGCCGCCGAACGCCAGCAAGGCAAGCCCGAGCTGGGCATCGTCCAGGCCCAGCCGCGCCTTGGCATAAGGCACCATGGGCGCCCAGGTCGACATGCCCATGCCGGAGACGAGGAAGATCAGGCGGGTCGCCCGCCGCGCCGCTGGCAACGCCATCGTGGACGATCCGTTCAAGCGATGGGTGACGGCATCCACGGGCATACTCTGCGAGAAAACAGGCACAAATGTATTTGAATGTGCAAAAACGTGCAACACCCGCCAGGTAGCCACAGCATGTCACGGTTCGACCATTTGCCCGCCCTTTCGGTAGGGAATACTTGGGTCCTTCCCAACGTTTCCTCACCGTCATTCCGGCGCAGGCCGGAATCCAGCAGCGAGTAGGCCGAGTTGTCGCGAATGCCGGCCCCCCCTGCTTCTTGGCTAAACCCCGAAACGGGCGTTACTGGATTCCGGCCTGCGCCGGAATGACGATGAGGGGATGACTGGCGTTAATGCAGGATTTTGGGCGGGTCCAAAGCCCCCCGGAGCAAGGAAAGCCCCATGACCACCCTCTTCACCCACGCCGCCGTCCCGCTGATGCTCGGCGCGGCGCTCGGACG
Organism: Dyella kyungheensis; assembly: GCF_049913195.1. Classification (GTDB taxonomy): domain Bacteria; phylum Pseudomonadota; class Gammaproteobacteria; order Xanthomonadales; family Rhodanobacteraceae; genus Dyella; species Dyella kyungheensis. The sequence continues at coordinate 3,071,617 of NZ_CP183983.1, forward strand.
CGGCACCATCAGCGGGCGCCTGCTCGCTGCCGGCGCCATCGCCGCCATGCTGCCCGATGCGGACGTGCTCGCCTTCCGGCTGCATATCCCCTATGCCGATCCGTTCGGCCACCGCGGCGCTACGCATTCGATCTGCTTCGCCGTCCTGCTCGCGGCTTTGGCGGGCTTGGGCCATCGCTGGCTAGCCAGCACACCCCGCGTGGCGGCTCTGTTCGTGGGATTGGCGACGCTGTCGCATGCCCTGCTCGATGCCTGCACCGATGGCGGACTCGGCGTGGCGCTCGCCTGGCCATTCAGCGACGCCCGCTGGTTCGCGCCATTCCACCCCATCGCGGTCTCGCCCATCGGCGCCCGCTTTTTCAGCGAGCGCGGCGTGCATGTGCTGATCTCGGAGTTCTATTGGGTATGGCTGCCCACCGCCGTGCTAGCTCTAGGCATCGTGCTGTGGCAACGGGCGTCCAAACGGCCGTGATGCGGTGCGCGGGGAGCCGCGTGTCATAATGCCTGACCCACTTCCCAAGTTCGCCGCCCATGAGCCGACGCCTCCTCGTCACCAACGCGCTGCCCTATGCCAATGGCCCGCTCCATCTCGGCCACCTGCTGGGCTACATCCAGGCCGACGTGTGGGTGCGTGCGCAGCGGATGCAAGGCAACGAGGCGATCTATGTGTGTGCGGACGATGCCCACGGCACACCGATCATGCTGGCGGCCGAAAAGGCCGGACTGTCGCCGGAAAACTATATCGAAGGCGTGCGCGTCGGCCATGAAGCCGACTTCGCCGCGTTCGGCGTGGCGTTCGACCATTACCACTCCACCCATTCGGAAGAAAACCGCGCGCTCGCCTCGCTGATCTACACGCGCCTGCGCGATGGTGGCTATATCGCCCGGCGCAGCATCCAGCAGCTGTTCGATCCGGAAAAGGAAATGTTCCTGCCGGATCGCTACATCAAGGGCATCTGCCCCAACTGCAAGACGCCCGACCAGTACGGCGACAACTGCGAGAACTGCGGCGCCACCTATGCGCCGACCGATCTGATCAACCCGTACTCGGTGATGTCCGGCGCCACGCCCGTGCTGCGCGATTCGGAACATTTCTTCTTCGAGCTGGGCAAGTTCGAAACGCTGCTGCGCGACTGGTTCGCCGGCAAGTTCACCGGCGGCCAGCCGGTAGCGAACAGCGGCGTCACGGCGAAGCTGCGCGAATGGCTGGATGGCGGTCTGAAGGACTGGGACATCTCGCGCGATGCGCCCTACTTCGGCTTTCCCATTCCCGACGAGCCGGGCAAGTTCTTCTACGTGTGGCTGGACGCGCCCGTGGGCTACCTGGCCAGCTTCAAGGCGCTGTGCGATCGCACCGACCTGAAGTTCGAGGATTTCCTCGCACCCGACAGCCGCGCCGAAATGCACCATTTCATCGGCAAGGACATCATCAACTTCCACGGCCTGTTCTGGCCGGCGATGCTGCACGGCGCGGACTTCCGCACGCCGACGGCGCTGCACGTCAACGGTTACCTCACCGTCAACGGCGCCAAGATGTCCAAGTCGCGCGGCACCTTCATCAAGGCGCGCACGTATCTCGACTCGGGCCTGCATCCGGAATTCCTGCGCTACTACTTCGCCAGCATGCTCAGCGATGCGCCGGTGGACGTCGATCTCGATCTGAAGACGTTCGAGGAACGCGTCAACTCGCACCTGGTCGGCAAGTGGGTGAACATCGCCAGCCGCACGGCGGGCTTCGTGCAGAAGTATTTCGACGGTCGCCTCGCGCCCGCCTTCAGTGCGGACGAACAGGAACTGTGGCGCGAGCTGCTGTCGCTCTACGGCGACGTGCCCGCGCTGTACAACAGCGGCGAATTCGCCGAAGTCGCGCGCCGTTTCGTCAGCATGGCCGACATGGTCAACGGCTACATTGCCGCCAAGGCACCGTGGGCGATGGCCAAGGACGAAGCGCGTCGTGCGGAACTGCACCAGGTGTGCTCGTTCGCGCTGGCCGCGTTCCGTCTGCTGGCCGGCCTGTTGAAGCCGGTGGTGCCCGCCACGGTGGAAGCGGCCGAGCGCTTCCTCGCCGCGCCCATCAACGGCTTCGACGATGCCCGCGCCGAGTTGCACAACCACACCATCAACGCGTTCGAGCCCCTGCTCGGCCGCATCGATCCCAAGCAGGTGGAGGCGATGGTGGAAGCGTCCAAGGATTCGCTGGCGCCCACCGAAACCAAGCCCGCCCCGAAGAAAGCCAAAGAACAAGCCAAGCCCATGACTGAAGCCAGCACGCCCGCCGCCGCCACCGACACCGCCGTGATCGGCATCGACGATTTCGCCAAGCTCGACCTGCGCGTCGGCAAGGTCCTCGCCTGCGAATTCGTGGACGGCTCGGACAAGCTGCTGCGCTTCGAACTGGACGGCGGCCCGCTCGGCAAGCGCCAGATCTTCTCCGGCATCCGCGCCGCCTATGGCGAACCGGACAAGCTGATCGGCCGCAACGTGGTGTTCATCGCCAACCTGGCGCCGCGCAAGATGCGCTTCGGCCTGTCCGAGGGCATGATTCTTTCGGCCGGCGACGGCGGCAGCGACCTGTTCCTGCTCGACGCCGACCAGGGCGCCCAGCCCGGCGCCACCGTTCGCTGATCTTTCCCGCCATGTCGCTGGTCGACCGCATCGACGCACTGTTGCCGCAAACGCAATGCGAGCAATGCGGTTACCACGGCTGCCGTCCGTATGCGGCAGCGATCGCCAGCGGCGAGGCGAAGATCAATCAATGCCCGCCGGGCGGAGCCGCGGGCATCGCCCGGCTCGCTGCACTGCTGGATGTTGCCCTGCTGCCACTCGATCCGGAACACGGCATCGAGAAGCCGCGCACGCTCGCACGCATCGTCGAGGCCGATTGCATCGGCTGCACCAAGTGCATCCAGGCGTGCCCGGTGGATGCGATCGTGGGCGCATCCAAGCTCATGCATACGGTGATGAGCGACGACTGCACCGGTTGCGAACTGTGCGTGCCCGCCTGCCCGGTCGATTGCATCGTGCTCGAACCGATGCCGCTGACGCAGGTGGACGACCCGATGCATGCCGATGAAGCGCGCACGCATTTTCAACGTCGCGAGGCGCGGCTGATGCGCGAGCACGCGCGACGCGAAGCCGAGCTGGCCGCGCGCAAGGCGGAAGTGGCAGCGACAACGACGCCGACCAACCCGGTGCTGGCGGCACTCGCCCGGGCCAAGGCCAAACAGCAAGGAAAGCCCCAGTGAAGAAAGCCGACGTCGTCGAGCTGTTCACCCGCCTGCGCGAACTCGATCCGCATCCCACCACCGAACTCACCTACACCACGCCGTTCGAGCTGCTGGTCGCCGTGGCGCTATCGGCGCAGGCCACCGACGTGGGCGTCAACAAGGCAACCAAGAAACTCTATCCCGTCGCCAACACGCCGCAGGCGATCCTCAAGCTGGGCGAAGAGAAGCTCAAGAAGTACATCAGCACCATCGGCCTGTTCAACGGCAAGGCGAAGAATGTGATCGCACTGTCGCGCATCCTGGTGGAGCAATACGACGGCGAGGTGCCGCGCACCCGCGAGGCGTTGGAGGCGCTGCCCGGGGTGGGCCGCAAGACCGCCAATGTGGTGCTCAATACGGCCTTCGGGCAGCCCACCATCGCGGTGGACACGCACATCTTCCGCGTCTCCAACCGTACCGGGCTCGCTCCCGGCAAGGACGTTCGCGCGGTGGAAGACAAGCTGGAAAAAGTGGTGCCCGCCGAATTCAAGCAGGACGCTCACCACTGGCTGATCCTGCACGGCCGCTATGTGTGCAAGGCGCGCAAACCCGATTGTCCACAATGCGTGATCCGCGACCTGTGCCGCTACAAGGACAAGACGGCGGCTTGAAAGCGGCTCGCATGCCGCGTGCGACAACACGTCAATCTTGTGTGAGCACCGTTGTGCGCGACGGATCGATTGGCTGAGGCACGTCGCGCACAAGTGCGCTCCCACACGAGCGGGGTTCATCGGTTACAGCGGCAACGACTTTGCGTCAGTCCCATGCAAGCGCAGCTCGGCAACGATGACGCAATCATCACGTAGCGGCTTTGCGTTCTCTCCATCGCATCGACGCATCGCATGCATCGACCATTCGTTTCCCGCGCAACCACTGCATCAGGTCGCGCTGGCGACGATGTGTTCGTGTCATCGCGTGGACATGCAGCACTTCGATCACGGTCGACCACTTGTCACGGACAAGCGGCGCTTCTTGCGGTCCCGCTAGAGTTGCGCACGAAACAGCTGTTACTAGTGGCCTATACCGTCTGGCGAATCTCGCAAAACCTAACGAATTCCTCAGCGTTTCGTGCAAGTTCCTCAAGCTTGGCGAACGCTGCGGACCTAACGTTGAACCTCCCCCGGACCACTCCCCGTTAGGAGACCTCACCATGAAGCGCATGATTCTCACCGCTGCCGTGGCTGCATTTGGATTCGCATGCATCGGCTCCGCCCACGCTGCCGTCGAAAGCTACATCGTCGACATGAACGGTTATGCCGTGATTGGTTTCGTTGGAAACACTCCCGCCGACTTCGCACGCGCCCAGCAAAAGGCGGACAGTTGGGAAACGCAGCGTCACCTGATGCTCAAGCCCCAATCGATCAAGGCCGTAGCCATCGACCAGTCGCAGGGCGTCGCCCTCGACCAGACCCAGTTGCGCAATGCCATCGTGCAGGCTGCGCTTGCCAAGACGCCTTGAACACGCGCCATTCACGTTTTTGACGACGCCACTGGCGCCGAAACAGGAAGGAAGACGGCGGGCGAGCAGGCCCGCCGCTTTCTTTTTTGCGTAGGCGATTGACGTCGCACGCCTCGCTTGCCAACGTGATACCCGGCCGGCCCGCAGGGGTCGGCAAAAGATCCGCAAAAGGTAGATGACGGATCATGGACCGGGGCACCGGCCTGAACCGTGCCTTCGCCGAGTCCGACACGGGTGCCATGGCATGCATATTCTGCTGGTCGAAGACGATGCCGAACTGGGCGGTGCGATCAAGCACGCGCTCGAGCATCAATCCTATGCCGTGACCTGGCTACGCGACGGGCGCGAGGCGATGGAGGCGTTGCGCGGCGACCCGGTGGACCTGGTGCTGCTCGACCTGGGCCTGCCCGGCAAGGACGGTCTCGAAGTGCTCGCCGAGGCCCGTCGCTCCGGCGTGAAGACGCCCGTCCTGGTGATGACGGCCCGCGATGCGCTCGAGATGCGCATCCGTGGACTGGACCTGGGCGCCGACGATTATCTGGTGAAGCCGTTCCATCTCGGCGAGTTGGCGGCGCGTATTCGCTCGCTGACCCGCCGTACCCAAGGCCTTGCCGACAATCTCGTGGAAGTGGGCGGCCTGCGTCTCAACCTGGCCACGGCCGAGGTCGAGTTTCGCGGCGACCGGGTCACCCTCACGCGCCGCGAATTCGCCCTGCTCCGCGTGTTGATGGAGCGCGCCGGCCGCATCGTTCGCCGCGAGGCGCTGGAAAATTCGGTGTACGGCCTGGATACGATAGTGGAACGCAACGCCATCGAGGTCCAGGTGCACTGGCTGCGCCGCAAGCTGAGTCCCGAGGTGATCCACACCGTACGCGGCATCGGCTACATGATTCCCCGTGAACCGCAATGAGCCGTCCCGCATGAGCATCGGCCTGCGCCCTGCCAGTCTCCGCACGCGCCTGACCTGGCTGATCATCGCCGTGATGGTGGCCGTGCTGATTCCGCTGGGATGGATCAGCTATCGCCGCGAATTGCGCGAGATGAACGAGCTGCTCGACGGTCGTCTCGCCCAGGCGGGCCGCACGCTCGGCACCCTGATCGCGCATGGCCAGCTGCCGCTGCATGACGCGGACCTGCCGTCGATCACGCAAAACGCGGACGGCCATCATCATGGCGTGGTGGTTTCCGTGCACCCGCACAACTATGAGCCCGAGGTCGGTTTCCAGGCCTACGATCCCCAGGGTGAGGTGATCGCTGCCACCTCCAATTTCGCCGACCTGCCTCCGCCGACCAGCGAAGAGCGCGGCTTTCGCGACATCGAACGCGAGGGCAAGCGATGGCGCACGTTCACGCTGCAGAATCGCGCCAACCTGGTGATCCGCATCGGCGAGCAATCCGACAATCGCGTGGACATCGCCCGCGGCTTGGTCATCGAGCACACGCTGCCGCTGCTGATCGGCCTGCCGCTGCTTGCGCTGTTGGTCAGTCTTGCCGTGAAACGCGGCCTGCGCCCGGTGGCCGTGCTCACCGAGATGCTCGACCGCCGCACGCCGGGCAGCCGCAAACCGATGCCTGCCGATGTGGCGCCCGGCGAGATCAAGCCGCTGATCGTGGCGTTGAACCAGCAACTGGAGCGCCTGGAAGATGCGCTCGACCGCGAGCATCGCTTCGCCACTGATGTCGCGCACGAACTGCGAACGCCGCTAGCGGCGACCATGATCCATCTCGAGAGCGCCATGATCGCGGACGATCCCGGCGAAGTGGAGTTCACCGTGCGCCACGCGCAGCAGAGCATGGCGCGACTGGGGCGGCGCATCGAACAGATCCTGGCGATGGCGCGACTGGAGGCGGGAGCCGCCTCGCAGCAGCGCACGCCGATGGACCTGATCCGCATCGCCACCGAAGTGATCGAGGAGCTGGCGCCGCTGATCGTGGAAAAGGATATCGCGGTCGGCCTGTCGCACGACGAAGACAGCATGGTCGTGCTTGGCCATGAAGTGGCGCTCACGGCGATGTTCCGCAACCTGATCGAGAACGCCTTGCGCTATACGGAAAGCGAAGGCCAGGTGGATGTTTCCGTTCGCCGGGAAGGCGGGCACGCCATCGTCGACATCTGCGACAACGGCCCGGGCATTCCCGAGGATCGTAGGCAGGCGGTGTTTCAGCGCTTCCATCGCGAGGTGGAGAGCGCGACGCGAGGGTACGGCCTGGGCTTGAGCATCGTGCAGCGGGCGATCGAGTTGCATGAGGCGTCGATCGAGCTGCTGGAATCGCCGTCGGGGCGGGGGCTGCTGGTGCGCATCCGGCTGGCGGCAAACGGCTAGCGGCTCGCGCTTCTGCCCGTCATTCCGGCCTGCGCCGGAATGACGGGCAAAAACCAATACGGCGCCCCAAAAGGTTCCCACAAGACTCCCTCGCCATCATGGCAAGCATCGGGTCCCGAGCCCTCATGCTGCGACGCCCATGCTTGGTCTTGTCCGAATCGCCCTGTCACGACCGCTGACCTTCATCGTGTTGGCCGTGCTTATCCTTATCGCCGGTCCCCTGGCGGCCTTTCGCACGCCCACCGACATCTTCCCGAACATCGGCATTCCGGTGATCAGCGTGGTGTGGAGCTACAACGGCCTGCCGCCTGACCAGATGTCCGGCCGCGTGGTCTATTACTACGAACGCCAGCTCAGCACCTCGGTCAACAATATCGAGCACATCGAATCGCAGTCGCTGCCCGGCATGGGCATCGTCAAGATCTTCTTCCAGCCCGGCGTGGATATCCGCACCGCCACGGCGCAGGTCACCTCGATCTCGCAGACGGTGCTCAAGCAGATGCCGCCGGGTATCACGCCGCCGCTGATCCTCAACTACAACGCCTCGACCGTGCCGATCCTGCAGATGGCGTTGTCGAGCACCAGCATGTCCGAGGCGAAGATCCTCGATCAGGGCCTCAATGTGATGCGCCCCATGCTGACCTCGGTGCCCGGCGTCGCGGTGCCGACGCCCTACGGTGGCGCCGCGCGCCAGGTCACGCTGGATCTCGATCCGCGCGCGCTCGCGGCCAACGGTCTGTCGGCACAGGACGTGAGCAATGCGCTGGCTGCGCAGAACCAGATCATCCCGGTGGGCACGGCGAAGATCGGCACGTACGAATATCACGTGCAACTCAACAACAGCCCCGAGGCCGTGGGCGAACTCAACCAGTTGCCGGTGAAGACCGTGCGCGGTGCCACCATCACCATCGGCGACGTGGCGCATGTGCGTGACGGTGCCGCGCCGCAAACCAACGTGGTGCGTGTGGACGGCAAGCGCGCGGTGCTGATGCCGGCGCTGAAGGTCGGCGAGGCATCGACGCTGGCCGTGGTGTCCGGCATCAAGCAACTGATGCCGCGGGTGCTGGAATCGCTGCCGTCCAGCCTCAAGGTCTCGCTGCTCAGCGATCAGTCGACCTTCGTGAAGTCGGCCATCTCGTCGGTAGCGCGCGAGGGCATCATCGCGGCCCTGCTGACCTCGGTGATGATCTTGATCTTCCTCGGCAGTTGGCGCTCCACGGTGATCATCGCGGTATCGATTCCGCTCGCCATCCTCTCGGCCATCGCCCTGCTCTCGGCCACCGGGCAAACCCTCAACGTGATGACGCTGGGCGGCCTGGCCCTGGCCGTGGGCATCCTGGTCGATGACGCCACGGTGACCATCGAGAACATCAACTGGCATCTCGAACAGGGCAAGGACGTGCACACGGCGATCATGGACGGCGCCAAGCAAATCGTGACGCCCGCCTTCGTGTCCCTGCTGTGCATCTGCATCGTGTTCGTGCCGATGTTCCTGCTCGACGGTATCGCGGGCTTCCTGTTCCGCCCGATGGCCCTGGCGGTGATCTTCGCGATGGCGTCGTCGTTCCTGCTGTCGCGCACGCTGGTGCCGACCATGGCGATGCTCCTGCTCAAGCCGCATCACACGGAGAAGGGCCCGGGCGATCATCCGGAGGACGCCTACCTCAACCATCACGAGGGCGACCAGCCGGCCCGCCGCAAGCGCAGCGCGCTCGTGGCGGCGGCAGTGACCTTCCAGCAGCGCTTCGAACATCGCTTTGCGCAGGTGCGCGATGCCTACCACGCCGTGCTTGTCGTAGCACTCTCGCATCGTCGCCGCTTCGTCATGGGCTTTCTCGCCTTCGTGCTTGCCTCGTTCGCGCTGGTGCCGCTGCTGGGCCGTGACTTTTTCCCTGAGGTGGATGCGGGCGCCATCGCCCTGCATGTGCGTGCGCCGATGGGCACCCGCGTGGAGGAAACCGCGGCCGAGTTCGATCGCATCGAGCAGGCCATCCGCCGGGTCATTCCGCCCTCGCAACTGGACACTGTGATCGACAACATCGGCCTGCCCTTGTCCGGCGTGAACATGGTCTACAACGCCAGCGGCACCATCGGCCCGCAGGATGGCGACATCCAGGTCGAGCTGAAGGAAGACCATGCGCCCACCGCCGATTTCGTGCGCGAGTTGCGCGCACGCCTGCCGCGCGAGTTTCCCGGCACGCAGTTCGCTTTCCTGCCCGCGGACATGAGCTCGCAGATCCTCAATTTCGGCGCGCCGGCGCCACTGGACGTCTCCATCGCGGGCCGCGACCTGAAGGCCAACGAGGCGTACGCCACCGCGATCATGAAGCGCCTGCGCGAGGTACCCGGCATCGCCGACGTGCGCCTGCAGCAGAGCACCAGCTATCCGCAGCTCAACGTGACGGTGGATCGCACGCGCGCCGACCGCATGGGCGTGACCGAGCGCGACGTCACCAACAGCATGGTCGCCTCGCTGGCCGGCAGCTCGCAGGTCGCGCCCACGTTCTGGCTCAACCCGAAGAACGGCGTGTCCTATCCCATCGTGGCTGCCACTCCGCAATACAAGCTGGACAGCATGGCCGACATCGCCAGCTTGCCGGTGACGCCGGCCAGCAAGGGCGCCAGCCAGGTGCTGGGGGGCATTGCATCGTTCACCCGCGTGCCGAGCGCAGCCGTGGTATCGCACTACAACATCCTACCGTCGTTCGACATCTATGCAGCCGTGCAGGATCGCGACCTTGGCGCGGTCTCCAGCGATGTGCAGAAGGTGCTCGATCAATTCGCCGCCTCGCGCCCCAAGGGCACGCTGGTGAGCCTGCACGGCCAGGCGGGCACGATGAACGAGGCCTTCGGCGGACTGATCTTCGGCCTGGTCGGCGCGATCGTATTGATCTATCTGTTGATCGTGGTGAATTTCCAGTCGTGGCTCGATCCGTTCGTGATCATCACCGCCCTGCCCGCCGCGCTCGCCGGCATCGTGTGGATGTTGTTCCTCTCGCACACCACGCTGTCCGTGCCCGCGCTCACCGGCGCCATCATGTGCATGGGCGTGGCCACCGCGAATTCGATCCTGGTGGTGAGCTTCTGCCGCGAGCGGCTGGCCGAACATGGCGACGCGGTGAAGGCCGCGCTCGAAGCGGGCTTCACGCGTTTCCGCCCGGTCTGCATGACCGCGCTGGCGATGATCATCGGCATGCTGCCGATGGCGCTGGCGCACGAACAGAACTCGCCGCTGGGCCGTGCCGTGATCGGCGGCCTGCTGTTTGCCACCTTCGCCACCCTGCTGTTCGTGCCGGTGATCTTCAGCATCGTGCACGGTCGCGAGCACGCACACACCGCATCCGATTCCGCTTCCGGAGAACCTGTCCATGTCGCATGACGCCATCACCACCACGCGAACGCCGAGCCTCGGCCGTGCGGTGCGCATCGGCCTGGGGCTGGCGCTGCTCGCCACCATCGCGGGCATCTCGGTGCGCGCTTACGATTACCGGCGCGTGGTCCAATGGACCGACGCCCAGGTCACACCCAGCGTGCAGTTGATCGTGCCCGAGGCAGCTCATGGCCAACAGAGCATGACGCTGCCCGGCCATCTGGACGCCTGGATCAGCGCACCCATCCATGCCCGCGTCAGCGGCTATCTGAAGAGCTGGAGCCGCGATATCGGCAGCCAGGTCGCGGCAGGCCAGTCGCTGGCGGAAATCGATACGCCGGAACTCGACCAGCAGTTCGAACAGGCCAAGGCCAGCCTGGCGCGCGCCCAGGCGAATGCGCGGCTGGCCGCACTCACCGACAAACGCTGGAAGAACCTGCTCGCCTCCAATTCCGTTTCCAAGCAGGAGGCCGATGAGAAAGCCGGCGAAGCGGAGGTGGCGCAGGCCAACGTGCTCGGCGCACAGGCCGAGGTGGACCGCATCGCCGCACTCGAAGCGTTCAAGCACATTGCCGCGCCGTTCGCAGGCACGCTGACGGCGCGCAACACCGATATCGGCGATCTCATCAGCGCGAACGGCGAAGGCTCCGCCGCGCTCTTCACCGTCTCGGATACCACCCGCATGCGCCTGTACGTGGAAGTGCCGCAAGGCTACGCCGATGCGATCCGTCCGGACATGAGCGTGCAGTTGGATGTACCCGATCACCCGGGCGTGCGATTCACCGGCCATCTCATTGGCAACTCGGGTGCAGTGAACCCGGCATCCGGCTCGCTGCTGGCGCAATTCGAAGTGGACAATCCCAAGGGCGAGCTGCTGCCCGGTGCCTATGCCGAGGTACATCTGCCGATGGCCGCCGACCAGCATACGCTGACCGTACCGGCGACCACGCTGATCTTTCGCGCGCAAGGTCCGCAGGTCGCCGTGGTCGGCGCCGATCACAGGATCGTGTTGCGCGACGTGCATATCGCGATGGATCTGGGCGATCGCCTGCGCATCGACCAGGGCTTGAAACCCGGCGACCGCGTGGTCAACCATCCATCGGACTCGCTGGCCCAGGGCGACACCGTGCAGATCGCACGCGCGGATGGCGACGGTGCGAGCCGGGCGGAGTGAAGCCATGATACGCAAGCGCGCCGTTCTCCGTTCATTGCTGCCACTGGCCCTGGTGAGCGTGCTGCCGGCATGCTCGCTCGCGCCTGCCTACAAGACGCCAGCGGTGGGTGCGCTGCCGGAACACTACGCCGGGCAAACGGCCAACGGCCTATGGTCGCCGGCGCATCCGGCGGACATGGCCACGCGCGGCCCGTGGTGGTCGGTGTACGCCAACCCCACGCTTGATCGCCTGGAGCAGCAACTCGACGCCTCCAATCCCAGCCTCGCCGTGTCCCTGGCGCGTTACGACGCCGCGCGCGCCTTGCTCGGTGAAACACGTTCGAATCTCTACCCCTCGCTGGGTGTGGATGCCAGCGACTCGCGCAACCGCCAGTCGAACAACCGTCCGTTGCGCGGCAGCGGCCAGCCAAACGAATACAGCGCGGAGAACTTCAGCTTCGGCCTCGGCTACGAACTGGATCTCTGGGGTCGCGTACGCAATGAAGTCGCCGCGGGCCAGGCGAATGCGACGGCGGCGCAGGCCGATCTCGCCTCGGTGAAGCTCAGCCTCGAAGCGCAACTGGCCGATCTCTACATCACCCTGCGCGGCTACGACGTGCAGGAGCGCATCCTCAAGGACACGCTGGATGCGTACCAGCAAGGACTCGATCTCACCCAGCGTCGCTTCCAGGGTGGCGTAGCGTCCGGCCTGGACGTAAGCCGTGCGAAGACGCAGCTGTCCGATGCGCAGGCGCAAGTGTCCGAAGTGGAGGCACAGCGCGCGCTGACCGAACACGCCATCGCCACGCTGGTGGGCGAATCGGCATCGCGCTTCACGTTGCCGGTGGACAACGCCGCGATGAACGTGCCCGCCATTCCGCTGGGTGTGCCTTCGCAGCTGCTGGAACGTCGCCCCGACATTGCAGCTGCCGAGCGACGCGTGTTTGCCGCCAATGCCGAGATCGGCGTGGCGCGCGCAGCGTTCTTTCCGCGGCTCAGCCTTTCCGCGGCGCTGGGTTGGCAGGACACCGGCATGGGCAATCTGCTCAGCGCCGGCAACCGTTACTGGGCGCTGGGACCGGACCTGGCGATGACACTGTTCGACGGAGGGCTGCGGCGCTCCAAGGTGCAGGCGGCGCAGGCGAACCTGGATGCATCGGCCGGGCTTTATCGCGGCGTGGTGCTGGATGCGTTTCAGCAGGTGGAAGACAACCTCACCCTGTTGCAGCAACTTGGCAAGGAAGCGCATCAGCAAGACGACGCAGCAAGCGCCGCCCGCGATTCGCAGACCATCGCGACCAATCGCTACCGCGAAGGCGCGGTGAACTATCTCGACGTGGTCAGCGCACAGACGGCCGAACTGCAGGCCGAACGCAGCGCCGAACAAGTGCGCACGCGGCGTCTGCAGGCGAGCGTGAACCTGATCCGCGCACTCGGCGGCGGCTGGCAATCCGCCCAGCTGTCGACCACCGCCAACGCGATGGCCGACAGCACGACCCAGGCCCGCTGACGCAAACGGTACCTACTCCGCCGCGACCGCCCGGGGACCCAAGGAGCCCTCCTACGGAGAGGGGGAGGCAAGAGGGCTCCTATGATGACGAGCGAGCCTATGCCGCTCGTCGCACACCCTCGACACGCAAGTTGAGCTGCTGCCAGTCCACAATCAGCTCACAGCCGCGTGCCGAAGCGTTCCTGCTCCATTCGCGCAGCAATTCCAGACAGGCCTGGTCGACGTGATGCAGGCGGTCAACCTGAAGCTGCAGGCGCGTGTTCGGTGGCACGCTTTCCAGCGTGCGCGCCACCGAAGGCACCCGCAGGAACGTCGCCGAACCTTCCATGCGCAACGACACCGTGCCCGGTTCGTCGTGGTGATGCAGGCCCACCTTCAATCGCGACGAATGCAAGGCCAGACGGAACAGCGACAAGGCGAAACCGATCAACACGCCAGCCAGCAGGTCGGTGGCGACGATGGCCACGGTGGTGCCCACGTAGATCCAGGCGGTGCCCTTGCCGTACTGCGCCAGCGACGTCACCTGCCTGAAGTTCACCATCTTGATGCCGGTGTAGACCAGGATGCCCGCCAGGCAGGCTACCGGCGTCATGCGCATCAACCATGGCAGCAGCAAGGCAAACACCAGCAGCCAGCTGCCGTGCATGATGGTGGCCATGCGCGTGGCCGAACCGGCCTGCACATTGGCGGCGCTGCGCACGATCACACCGGTCATCGGCAGCGCTCCGAACAGGCCGCAGATGGTGTTGCCGATGCCTTGCGCGGTGAGCTCGCGATCGTATCTGGTACGCACGCCGTCATGCATGCGATCCACCGCGGCGGCGGACAACAGCGTCTCGGCACTCGCGATGAAGGCGAAGGTGAGCGCGGCGATCAGCAGCGAAGGCTCCAGCAGGCTCGAAAGACTGCTCAAGGTCGGCGTCGAGATCGTCGCCAGCAGGTTCGATGGCACGTCCACGGTCTTCACCGAGAGCCCGCTGAACTGCACGAGCGCGGTCAACGACACCACTGCCAGCAAGGCACCGGGCACGAAGCGCAGCCTGGCCGGACGCAGCTTTTCCCAGCCCAGCATGATGGCGATGGTGGCTAGGCCAATGCCCAGCGCCGTCATGCTGCCAGCACTGCCCTGCACCGCATCGAGCAACGCGCCGGGCAGCGCCGCGAAGTTCTCCAGACCGCGCGCCTTGGGCAAGGCATCCATCAACACATGCAACTGCGAAGCGACGATCAGCACGCCGATGCCTGACAACATGCCCGCCACCACCGCCGGCGAACACATGCGGAACCACACGCCGACACGGCAAAGACCCGCCGCGATCTGGATCAGTCCCGCCAGCAGTACGACCGGACCCAGCGCCATCACGCCATGCTCGCGCACCAGTTCGAACACCAGCACGGCCAGGCCCGCGGCCGGACCGCTCACCTGCAGCGGCGAGCCGGCGACGGCGCCGACGATGATGCCGCCGACGATGCCGGTGATGAGTCCCGCGGCCGGCGGCATGCCCGACGCGATGGCGATACCCATGCACAACGGCAGCGCCACCAGGAACACCACGATCGAACCGAGCAGGTCGCGGCCGAACAGTCCTTGTTTGAAATATTGGCTGATCACGACACGTCCTCAAGCAGCCGACTGGGTAGGCACCGAGAAGCGCGCATGCGGCGTCGCTTCCGGAAAATCCGCATTGCCCGGTTCGATCTGCACGAAGCGACCATGTTGTGCATCGAACGCCTTCAAATCGGCGTGCTCGATGTCGTAGACCCAACCGTGGATGCGCAGCTGGCCGCTTGCTAATGCAGCGGCGACGGTGGGCAGCGTGCGCAGATGCTCCAGCTGGCCCACCACGTTCTCTTCGGTGAGGCGACGCAAGCCTTCCAGACCCGACAGGCCCGGGCCGTTCTGATCGACCACATAACGCGCGACGTCCGCGTGCTTCATCCACGCCGCCACCGACGGCATGTCCTGCACCAGCTCGGGATGCTGCAGCGCCTTCATCGCGCCGCAGTCGGAATGGCCGCAGATCACGATGTGACGGACCTTGAGCACCTTCACCGCATATTCGATGGCAGCCACCACGCCGCTCACGTGTTGCGCATACGGCGGCACGATGTTGCCGATATTGCGATACACGAACAGCTCGCCCGGTTGCGCACAAAACATCAGCTCGGGCATCACGCGCGAATCGGCGCAGGTGATGAACATGGTGCTGGGGTTCTGCCCCGCCGCCAGCTTGCGAAACACTTCGCGCTGCGCGGGGAAAACGTCATTGCGGAACTGTTCGAAACCTTCGATCAAACGCTTCATGCGAATACTCCAGACAAAATGGGGCAATCACGCCCACGACGCAACGCGCGCCGGGCAAGGGACGTGACGAGGAAAAAGGAACGGATGGCCAGCACCGCGCAGGCACGCAAAGCGCGCCACACCGGCGGATCAATTCACTGAAGGGACCATCGGAGGCGGCAGGCCCGAAGGCATGCACGCAAGGAAAACGCGCGCCGCTTCAGCGGCCGCGGATCAGGCGAGTTCGGGCGGCCGTAGCAGCCGCGCGGGGTCGTGCAGGCTCAGCTCGCCGTGGAGCGAGCGCGGCGCCTGATGGGGCATGGGCTCCCAGCGGTGCGCCAGGTCGAACGGATGGAGGATGTCGTCCATGCCGCTGCCGGTGTTGTCTTCCAGCGAACCGTTGCCGCTGTCATCGGCAGCGAGATCGTCCGCCGCCATCTGCATCGCCACCGCTTTGCCGCCCGACGATGCGGGCGACAGTTGCACCGGACGCATGGGCGTGCCGACCAGCAGAAGCAGGCCGAACAAACACGCCAGGAACGCGGCGAAACGGGAGCGGTGGAGACGCGAAGTCATGCCGTTGAAGTTATCGGAAAGCACATGACCATCGCAAGACCTTGCGAGAATTCCGTGTCACATTTTCTGACATGCGCCGG
The DNA here is from genome assembly GCF_049913195.1 of Dyella kyungheensis. Lineage (GTDB taxonomy): Bacteria > Pseudomonadota > Gammaproteobacteria > Xanthomonadales > Rhodanobacteraceae > Dyella > Dyella kyungheensis. Next base: position 3,087,639 of record NZ_CP183983.1, read on the forward strand.
TAAACATTCATCTTGCCGATGCGTTGTCGTCGCGCAAAAGCACGCATCGGAGAAAAGAAAACGGCGGGCCTGCGCCCGCCGTTTTTCCATCCCTGGGTAGAACTCCGTTGCGATAGACGTGCCGTCGATCCGCTTAGAACGGGTAGTAGCGGAACGAGGTGAAGAACATGTTCTCGGTGGCCTTCGGCGAAGCCAGGCCGTTGGCGACCGGACCGCTGATGCCGTTGATGAAGCCCTGGCCCGGGAACGCTTCCTTCTGGGTGTAGGAGTACTGCGCACCGAACTGCATCTTGCCGAACTTGCCCTGGTAGAACTTCCACCAGAAGCCGGCCGTGCCCTGCCAGATTTCGCGAGCGTTGCCGACGCAGTTGCTGTTGCCGGCGATGTCGCAGCCGCTGTTGTTGTAAGCCGGGTTGCCGTAGCCGAGGGCCACGTTGCCCGCGTTGTAGGCGTTGAAATCCTTCTTACTGGCAGCTTCGCGGCCACCGAACAGATAGATGTCCAGATCCGGGTTGGTGTGCCAGGTCAGACCGGTCAGCATCATGTTCTCCTTGATCGGAGCGATGTTGCCGTTCGGGCTGAAGGTCACGTCGGAGAGCTGGGCGCTGCCGTAACGGCCGATGCCCTTGCCCGACATGCCGGAGAACTGCCAGTCGAGGGTCTTGTCGATCAGCGGCAGGATCACGCCCAGGCCCCAGCCACCGCCGTAGGTGTTGTGGTTCTGGAAGCTGCCGTTGACGGCATAACGGTTGTAGAAGGCGCGGCCGAGGCCGAACAGTTCGTAGTGACCGTAACCCGGGTCAGCCGCGAACTTCACGATCACGTCCGGGATGTGGTTGAGCGACAGCGTGTTGGCCGAGTCGAAGCCCGAACCCGCGGTCATGTTGTAAGCGGTCTGCTGCACCGGCGCCTTGGACTGGTTCGGGCTGGCGTAGAACGTGGTCTGCGGGTTCTCCAGCGAGATACCCAGCCAGTATTCCTTGCCCCAATCCTTGACCAGGCGGATCTGCGCCTGACGTGCCCAGGTGAAGCCCGGGATGTACTGCGCGTCGATCTGCGGCGGCATCTGCTCGCCGCGCGGCGTGATGCCCTTGCTGTTGAGCGTCAGCAGCGACCAGTTCTGGCCGGCCAGCAGGTGCAGGCCGGAGTTGTCCCAGTCGGCCGTGGCGTAGACGTTGCGCATGCGCGGGTTGAACGAGTTGGACTCGTTCGAGTTCGCGGTCTGGGCGCCGCCCAGGAAGTCCATTTCGACGTAGCCGGCCAGATGCGTGTTCGGATCCACGTCACCCTGCACGAGCGCCGAGAGGCGGCTCTGGCGGGCGGTCATGCGGAACTCGTTCATGTGCGCGGTCTGCACGTTCTTGTACGGAATCGCGCTGTAGTTCGAGGCGATGTCCGCGCCTTCGTTGGCGGAACGGTAGATCGTTTCGGCGGCGAGGAAGCCACCCAGCGTGATGCTCACGCCCTTATAGGCCAGCTTGTCCTGCGACTTCTTCACCGTCGCGTCGGTCGAAGCGACCTGCTTCTGCACCTGCTCCACGGCCTGGCCGGTGGACACGTTGATATCGGACTGCGCGTCGGTGCGCTGTTCCAGTTCGACGACCTTGGCCTGCAGGGCCTGCAACTGGGCCTTCAGCGCCTCGATCTCGGCGTTCTGCGTCGACTGCGTGCTGCTGGTCTTGGAGCTCGCCCCGGCCGGATCGGCCATGACGTGGAAGCTGGTAACGCCCAAACCGGCAGCAATGGCCACCGCGAGCAACTTGGAACGCATGGAATATCTCCGCATGTAGGTAAAGAATCACCTGGACCGACCCCCTTCGATCTCTCCGGTCGTCCAAGCGCGATCGGAGCGGAGGATGGGCTTCGGGCTTTACCGTTACATGGACGTTATGTGACAGAACGGAGACATGCGTTCGCGCACGTACGGTCGCGGCCTGCCCGGCCTGCCTCGATCCGGGCCGGCGGCGCCGGCTGATATGCTTGGCGGATGGATAACCTCAACAACAGCATGGCTGGCCGCATGGCCGAGCGATTCCGAGGCTTTCTGCCGGTCATCGTGGATGTGGAAACCGGCGGTTTCGACGCCGAGCGCGATGCCCTGCTGGAGATCGCCGCTGTCATATTGCGGATGACGCCCGAAGGCTATCTGCAACCGATGCCGGCCGTGTCGGCGCATGTCCACCCCTTCCCCGGCGCCAATATCGACCCGCGCGCGCTGGAGATCACCGGCATCGACCCGGACAACCCGTTGCGCGGCGCGCTGGACGAGCGCATCGCGCTGGACCACGTGTTCAAGCCGATCCGCGACGCCATGCGCGACATGGATTGCCAGCGCGCCGTGCTGGTGGGCCACAACGCCGCGTTCGACCTGGGCTTTCTCAATGCCGCGGTGCGCCGGGTGGGCCACAAGCGCAATCCGTTCCACCCCTTCAGCTGCTTCGACACCGCCACGCTGAGCGGCCTGGCCTTTGGCCAGACCGTGTTGAGCAAGGCGGTGCAGGCGGCGGGCATTCCGTTCGACACGCGCGAGGCGCATTCGGCCATTTACGATGCCGAGCGCACCGCCGAACTGTTTTGCACCATCGTCAATCGCTGGCGCCGGCTGGAAGAGTTCGAGCGCGACCAGATCGGCATCGAGTCGCTGTAATCACGCTGGCTGCCTAATTCGCCGCTAGGGCGACACCCTCTCCTACCCGTCATTCCGGCGCAGGCCGGAATCCAGTAACGGCAACGCTAGGCTTTCGCCTGGCCCCACATGTGATCGGTTGTCGCGACAACCGTCCGCACCGCTACTGGATTCCGGCCTGCGCCGGAATGACGTGAGGGGTGTGGTGGCTACGCAGGACTTCGGATGCTCTTCGGGAGGCGCCTTCCGGCCGGGGGCTTCCAAAAATCCCGCCATAGGCCATATCCAGATTCCCCTACCCATCAACGCTTTATGACAAATCCCCCGTCGCTGTCATATCACTGAAACATTGAACTCATTTCATTGCAACACGGCGCGCATGAAATAACGGCGGGCGGAATCCCCCGTGACCCTTACTGGAGCAACCGTGTTGATCTCAACCAAATCTCTGTCTCGCATCGGCACGACCGCTGTGTTCGCCGCGGCGTCGCTGTTTGCCATGGGCGCTCAGGCGACCGACATCACCGGCGCAGGCTCGAGCTTCGTGTATCCGGTGCTTTCGAAGTGGTCGGCGGCGTATGCCGAGAAAACCGGCAACAAGCTCAACTACCAGTCCGTCGGCTCGGGCGCCGGCGTGGCCCAGATCAAGGAAGGCACCATCGACTTCGGCGCCACCGATGCTCCGGTGAAGGCTGAAGACCTCGCCCAGTTCGGCCTGGGCCAGTTCCCGGTCGTGGTCGGCGGCATCGTGCCGGTGGTCAACATCCCGGGCGTGGAAGCCGGTCAGGTGAAGCTGGACGGCAACACCCTCGCCGACATCTTCCTCGGCAAGATCACCATGTGGAACGACCCGCGCATCGCTGCGATGAACGCCGGCGTCAACCTGCCCACCAAGAAGATCACCGTGGTGCATCGCTCGGATGGTTCGGGCACCTCGTTCAACTTCACCAACTACCTCTCCAAGGTCAGCACCGACTGGGCTGCCAAGGTGAAGTTCGGCACCGCCGTCGAGTGGCCGACCGGCGTGGGCGGCAAGGGCAATGAAGGCGTGTCGCAGTACGTCAAGCAGATCGTCGGTTCGATCGGCTACGTCGAGTACGCCTATGCGGTGAAGAACAAGATCAGCTGGGTGAACCTGAAGAACGCCGCCGGCCAGGTGGTTGCGCCGAGCGCCGACGCGTTTGCCGCCGCCGCTGCCACGGCCGATTGGGGCAGCGCCAAGGACTTCAACGTGATCATGACCAACGCCTCCGGTGCGCAGGCATGGCCGATCACCGCGACCACCTGGGTGGTGATGTACAAGAAGCCCAAGAACGCCGAGCACACCAAGGTGGCGTTCGAGTTCTTCAAGTGGGCGCTCGAGAATGGCCAGAAGGACGCCGCTTCGCTCGACTACGTCGCGCTGCCGGACACCCTGGTCAAGAAGATCGAGGCTTACTGGAGCACCGAGTACAAGCACTAAGGCGGGCGTCTCGCCGGTCACGCTACGGCAACCGGCAAGTCCTATCCTGATGGCTTGACTGCACGACAACGGCCGCCCGACTAACCTCGGGCGGCCTGTTGCTGAAAGGCGCCTGGAAGCGCCGTCCATCCCCCAGACGGCCACGGCCGTGCTGACCCGAATGCCGAGGAATCCTCCGCACATGCAAGCGACCGTAGGCGCCATCGCCTCCTCCGTGCCCCAGGAAGAGCGCGCACGTCGCGACGCCCGGCACGACCGCCTATTTGGCTGGCTGCTCAAGGGCTGCGCCCTGCTGGTGCTGGCCTGCCTGCTGGGCGCCGCCGGAGCCACCCTGTGGGGCGGCCGTCACGCGTTCGGTACGTTCGGCTGGCACTTCCTGGTCAGCGATGCCTGGGATCCGAGTACCGATACCTACGGCGCCCTCGTGCCGGTCTACGGCACTATCGCGACCTCGTTCATTGCGCTGCTGCTCGCCGTGCCGGTGAGTTTCGGCATCGCGCTCTATCTTTCCGAAGTGGCGCCGCCGTGGCTGCGTACGCCGGTAGCCTCCGCCATCGAACTGCTGGCCGGCATCCCGTCGATCATCTACGGCATGTGGGGCCTTTTCATCTTCGCCCCGTTCTTCTCCGATCACGTCAAGCCGTGGATGACCAACTATCTCGGCGACAAGCCCGACGACGGCAAGCTGTCGTGGGTGGCACAGCACGTGCCCTTCGTCGGCAAGCTGTTCGGCAGCGATTACCCGTTCGGCGCCAGCATCCTCACCGCGGGCATCGTGCTGGCGGTGATGATCATCCCGTTCATCTCCTCGGTGATGCGCGAAGTGTTCCAGACCGTGCCGACGCGCCTGAAGGAATCGGCCTATGCGCTGGGTTCCAGCACCTGGGAAGTGTCGTGGGACATCGTGCTGCCGTACACGCGTTCGGCGGTGATCGGCGGCATCTTCCTCGGCCTGGGCCGCGCTCTCGGCGAAACGATGGCGGTGACCTTCGTGCTCGGCAACGCGATGAAACTGTCGCCGTCGATCCTCGATCCGGGTGCATCGATCGCCTCCACCATCGCCAACCAGTTCAGCGAGGCCGCCGGCCTGCAGAAGTCCACCCTGATGGCGCTGGCCTTCCTGCTGTTCGTGGTGACCTTCATCGTGCTGCTGATCGCGCGCTGGATGCTGCGCCAGCTGGCTCATAAGGAGGGTCGCTGATGGCTACCGGTTCGAGTCTCTATACGCAGCGCCGCATCAAGAACATCATCGCGCTGTCGCTCAGCGTGGTGGCCACGCTGATCGGCCTGATCTTCCTGGCCTGGATCCTGTGGGAAACGCTGCGCCAGGGCATCGGTGCGCTGCGCCCGCAGCTGTTCACCAAGATCACCGCCTATGGCGAGGACGGCGGCCTGCTCAACGCCATGGTCGGCAGCCTGATGGTGAACATGATCGGCATCGTCATCGCCACGCCGATCGGCGTGCTCGCCGGCGCGTGGCTGGCCGAATACGCCAGCGGCACCAAGCTGGGCGAATCGATCCGCTTCCTCAACGACATCCTGCTGTCGGCGCCGTCGATCGTGCTGGGCCTGTTCGTCTACACCATCGTGGTGTTGCCAAGCACCTCGCTGACCAACGGTTCCACCACGTTCTCCGGCTGGGCCGGCGGCGTGGCCCTGGCCTTGATCGCCCTGCCCGTGATCGTGCGAACGTCGGATGAAATGCTGCGGCTGGTGCCGTCCACGCTGCGCGAGGCTTCGCTGTCGCTGGGCATCCCGCAGTGGAAGCTGACCACGCAGATCCTGATCCGCGCCGCGCGCTCGGGCATCATCACCGGCGTGCTGCTCGCGCTGGCCCGCATCAGCGGCGAAACCGCGCCGCTGCTGTTCACCGCGTTCGGCAACAACTACCTGACCTTCAACCCGTCGGACAAGATGTCCAGCCTGCCGCAGGTGATCTACCAGTACGCCAACGATCCGGGCGAAGGCCTGCACGCCATTGCCTGGGCCGGTGCCTTCGTGCTCACCATGTTCGTGCTTTTGCTGAGTCTTGCTTCCCGTCTGGTCCTTTCTCGCAACAAGGTGTCCCATGACTGAGTCCGCCGCCGCCGGCATCCACCCGCAGTCCGCGGCCACGCACGCGCCGCTTGCGCCGACCAAGATCAAGGTGCGCGACCTGCACTTCTACTACAACGGCTTCCATGCACTGAAAGGCATCAGCATGGACATCCCGGAGAAGAAGGTCACGGCCATCATCGGCCCCTCCGGTTGCGGCAAGTCCACGCTGCTGCGCATCTTCAACCGCATCTATGCGATCTACCCCAAGCTCGAGGCGAAGGGCGAGATCATCCTGGACGAGGAGAACATCCTCGACTCGCGCTATTCGATGAACCGCCTGCGCAGCAAGGTCGGCATGGTGTTCCAGAAGCCGGTGCCGTTCCCGATGACCATCTTCGAGAACGTGGCCTACGGTATTCGCCACCACGAGAAGCTGTCGCGCGCCGACATGGACATCCGCGTGGAACAGGCGCTGCGCAGTGCCGCCTTGTGGGACGAAGTGAAGGACAAGCTCAAGCAGAGTGCGCTGGGTCTTTCCGGCGGCCAGCAGCAGCGTCTGTGCATCGCCCGCGGTATCGCGCTGAAGCCCGAAGTGTTGCTGCTCGACGAACCGACCTCCGCGCTCGACCCGATCGCCACCGGCCGCATCGAGCAGCTGGTGGAAGAGCTCAAGAGCGAGTACACCATCGTCATCGTCACCCACAACATGCAGCAGGCGGCCCGTTGCTCGGACCTCACCGCGTTCATGTACCTGGGTGAGCTGATCGAATTCGACCGCACCGAACAGATCTTCACCAAGCCGGGCAAGAAGCAGACCGAGGATTACATTACGGGTCGCTTCGGTTAACCGATACGCCACTCCCTCTCCCTCCGGGGAGAGGGCTGGGGTGAGGGGTCACGGAACCTCACCCTCCATTGATAGGGACTCCCCATGAGCGGCAGCAGCAAAGAACACATCATCAAGAGCTACGACGACGAGCTGACCCGCCTCACCGGCGAAATCGTCCGCATGGGCGAGCTTGCGGTGAGCCAGCTGGAAGCAGCCATCGACGTGATCGACCGCCGTGACGAGCGCGCTGCGCAGCACGTGGTCAACAACGACGACGCCATCGACCTGCTCGAACAGGAAATCAGCCACGACGTGGTGCGCCTGCTCGCGCTGCGCGCGCCCATTGCCGGCGACCTGCGCAACGTGTTCGCGGCGCTGCGCATCGCGGCCGACATCGAGCGCATCGGCGACTACGCCGCCAACGTAGCCAAGCGCTCCATCCCGCTGTCGATGGTCGCTCCCATCGCACCGACCAGCGGCCTGGGCTACCTGGCCGAGCTGGCCGCGCAGGAAGTGCGCGACGTGCTGATGGCCTATCGCGACCGCGATGCCGAACGCGCCTATCAGGTCTGGAAGGACGACGCCGAGCTGGACGAAGCCTATACCGGCTACTTCCGCCAACTGCTTACCTACATGATGGAAGACCCGCGCAACATCACGCCCTGCACGCACCTGCTGTTCATGGCGAAGAACATCGAGCGCATCGGCGACCACGCCACCAATATCGCCGAAAGCATCTGGTATCAGGTCAATGGCGAGCCGCTGACGGCGCAGCGTGCCAAGCGCGACTTCACCTCGAATCCGGAACTGACCAAGCTGGGCAACAAGCCAGAGTAAAGCGACATCTGTAGGAGCGCACCCTGTGCGCGACCGTCCCGTTGCGGTGTTCCGCTCCGTGCCGGTCGCGCACAGGGTGCGCTCCTACAACATTTTGATTACTCAGTGCGCGCCGCCGGTGAGCTTCAGCCCCACCATGCCCAGCACCACGAGCCCCACGCAGGCCAGCCGCAACGGCGAGGCCGAATCGCCGAACAGCACGATGCCGAGGATCACCGCGCCGACCGCACCGATTCCGGTCCAGATCGCGTAAGCCGTGCCGATCGGCAGCGTCTTCACCGCCATGCCCAGCAATACGATGCTGGCAACCATGGCCGATGCCGTGATCACGCTGGGCAACGGGCGCGTAAACCCTTCGGTGTATTTCAATCCAATCGCCCAGACCACTTCGAGCAGTCCGGCGAGCATGAGATAAATCCAGGGCATGGCGCGCTCCTCTGGATGAGAGCAGGGCCGTCCCTGCCGAAGACACTTGCGTGCGGGGCCGTCCCCGCAGACCGGCCCATTGCAGGACCGGTCCATGCATTCTACGGGCCGCGCATGAACCTCACGTCACGAGGTGAACTTGTCGCCCAATTCACGCGCCTCGCGACGCGCACGCGTCGAGTGCACGATGCCGAACAGGCCGATGACGATCCACGCCACCTGCATCAGAAACGCCGGCCAGTTCATCGCCACGCCGAACACCAGCGACAACGCCACGCCCAGCGCGCCCAGCACATTCATCAGCTGATACAGCAGCCCGTTGCCGTGCAGCTTGCGGGCCTGCAGCAGCAGGAAAGCCAACAGCACCAGTACCACGCCGACATAGCCGGCCCAGTCGTGCCACAGGAAGGTCATCGCTTTTCACTCCTTTGCCGCAAAGCCTCGAACAACACCACGCCCGTCGCCACGGACACGTTCAAGCTTTCCATTACGCCCGGCATCGGGATCTGCGCCACGAAATCGCAGGTCTCGCGGGTGAGCCGGCGCATGCCATCGCCTTCGCTGCCCAGCACCAGCGCTACCGGGCCGCGCATATCGATGCTGTAGACCGAGGTCTGCGTATCGCCGGCCAGGCCGGTGATCCACACGCCGGCATCCTTCAGGGTGCGCAGTGCACGGGCCAGATTGGTCGCGGCAATCAGCGGCACGCGATCGGCACCGCCAGCCGACGCACGCCGCACCACCGGGGTGAGACCCACGGCGCGATCCTTCGGCACGATCACCATCGTCGCGCCCGCCGCGGCCGCGCTACGCAGGCAGGCACCGAGGTTGTGCGGATCGGTGACGCCGTCGAGCACCAGCACCAGCGCGTTCTGCCCGGCCTCCGCCAGCAATCGTTCGATATCGTTCTCGGAACCCATCGGCGGCGCTTCGTAACGCGCCACCACGCCCTGGTGGCGCGCTTCGCCCGATACGCGATCGAGCTCTTCGCGCGACCGATGGTGCACGGGAATGTTCAGGGCCTTGGCGCGCGTTGCCAGCTCCTGCACGCGCGCATTGCGCTGGCCCTGCTCCACCAGCACTTCGCGCACGCGCGTGGCGTCGTTGCTCAGCGCACCTTCGACCGGGTTGATCCCGACGATCCAGCTATCACTCATTTTTTGCCTTTGCTCTTGCCGGCCCCTCGGGCCTTGGAGACCGCCTTGGATGCTGCAGCCTTGGCCGCATTGAACTTGCCCTTGGCGGCCGATTTGGCCTTGGCCAGCATGCTCTTGCCGCCGGCCGGTTTCTTCCCGGCCACGGGCGCCTCGACGGGAACGGGCGCGCGCGATGGCTTCGGTCCGTCATTATCGCGCGTGGCAGGTCGTGCTGTCCCCTTGCTGCCCTTGGGCAGCGAGTAGCGATCCCCTGCGGCGGCGTAGTTGTAGCGGCGCTCGCTGCTCGGCGGTGCCACGCCTTCCTTGCGCGGTGCCACCAGGCGGAAGTCGATCTTGCGGTCTTCCAGGCTCGCGCGCAGCACCTGCACCCGCACGTGATCGCCGAGACGGAACTGCGCACCGCTGCGCTCGCCCTTCAACAGGTGGCGCACCGGATCGAAGTGGTAGTAGTCGTTGGAGAGCTGGCTGATATGCACCAGACCCGACACCTTCGACTCATCCAGCTCGACGAACAAGCCGAACGAGGTCACGCCGGTGACCGTGCCCGCGAATTCGCTGCCCACGTGCTTGGACATCCAGGCGCACTTGAAGCGCTCGTCCACATCGCGCTCGGCTTCTTCCGCACGACGTTCGCGCTGCGAGCAATGCACGGCCATGGCGGCCATCTCGCTCGGGCTGTAGTTGTACGCGGAGGGCTTGCCGCCCGAGATCGCGTAGCGGATCGCACGGTGCACCAGCAGATCCGGATAACGGCGGATCGGCGACGTGAAGTGCGCGTACGCTTCCAAGGCGAGTCCGAAGTGGCCGCGGTTGTCCGGCTGGTAGGCCGCCATGCTCTGCGAGCGCAAGAGCACCGACTGAATCAGTTCACGCTCGGGACGGTCATGCACCAGGCGCAGGATGTCGGCGTAGTCGCCCGGCGTTACGTCTTCGACCGGCGGCATGCGCAGCTTGAACTCGCGCAGGAACTGCTGCAGGTCTTCGTACTTCTCAGCCGGCGGCGGCTCATGCGCACGGAACAGCGCGGGGATCTTCTTCTTTTCGAGGAACAGGGCCGCCTGCACGTTGGCGGCGATCATGCATTCCTCAATCAGCTTGTGCGCATCGTTGCGCTCGGTGGCGCCCATTGTTTCCACTTCGCCGCGCTGGTCGAGGCGGAACTTCACCTCCGGCGTTTCGAAGTCGATCGCACCACGACGTTTGCGCTGCGCCGCCATCAGCTTGTAGAGGCCGTGCAGATGTTCGATCTGCGGCATCACGTCGGCCAATTCGTGGCGAGCATCGGCATCGTTGAGGCCGATCGCCTGCCACACGCGGTCGTAGGTGAGTCGCGCATGCGAACGCATCACCGCGTTGTAGAACTTCGAGCGAACCACCTCGCCTTCTTCGTTGATCACCATGTCGCACACCATGCACAGGCGTTCGACCTTGGGATTCAACGAACAGATGCCGTTGGACAGCGTCTCCGGCAGCATCGGCACCACGAAGCCGGGGAAATAGGTCGAGGTGCTGCGCTCGTAGGCTTCCTTGTCGAGCGCTGAGCCCACCTTCACGTAATGCGACACGTCGGCAATGGCGACCACCAGGCGATAGCCGCCGCCACGCTTGGGCTCGGCGAATACGGCATCGTCGAAGTCGCGCGCGTCGGCGCCGTCGATGGTCACCAGCGGCGTCGAGCGCAGATCCACCCTGCCCTCGCGTTCGGCCGCGGTCACCTGCGGCTCGACCTGGGCGGCGTCGCGAATCACCGCGTCGGGCCAGTCGTGTGGCAGGTCGTGGCTGGCGATCGCCATCTCGACCAGCAGCGACGGCTGCAGGCGTTCGCCCAGTACGGCCCGGATGGCGCCCATCGGGCCGCGATGCGGCGTCGGCGGGTCGGTGATCTCGGCCACCACGATCTGCCCGGAACGGGCGCCCATGTCCTGGCCGGGCACGATCATCACGTCCTGGTGCACGCGGCGGTCGTCGGGCGCCACCAGGGTGACGCCGTTTTCGATCACCACGCGACCCACCAGTCGCGGCGAACGGCGCTGCAATACTTCGACGATGGCGCCCTGCTTGCGACCGCGGCGGTCGATGCCGACCACGCTGGCCAGTACTCGGTCGCCATGCAGCACGGTGCGCATCTGCTGGGGCGAGAGATAGAGATCGTCGCCGCCGCCATCGGGACGCAGGAAGCCGTAGCCTTCCGCGTTGGCCAGCACCACGCCCTGGATCAGGTCCAGCTTGTTGGCCGGCGCATAGCCGCCGCGACGTCCCAGCAGCAGCTGGCCATCGCGCACCATCGCACCCAGGCGTTTGCGCAGGGCGTTGAGTTCCTGTTCGTCGAACAGCGACAGCGCTTCGGCGATGCGCGCCTCGGTCAGCAGCTCGCCGCGTTGTTCGAGCAGCGCGAGGATCGCCTCGCGGCTGGGGATGGGTCGCTCGTAGCGCTGCGCCTCCCGCTCCGCGTGCGGATCGCCAACGACGCCTTCGCGCGGCCTGGCCGGATCGACGGCCGAACGACGAACGCGGCCACTGCCGCTACCCGGCGCCTTGGAGCCCCGTTTGCCGTCCTGCTTGCTGTCGCGCGGTTCTTTTTTTCTGGTCACTTCCTATGCCTTTTTAGTTGTTTTATGGGGCTTGCGAACCGGAGGAGACGCGGTCCGATAAAAATATCCGTGAAAGGATAGTTGACAACCCACCGACACATGCCTAATCTACGCGGCTCACGCAGCCCAAAAAGCTCACGTGACACCTGCCCAGGTGGCGGAATTGGTAGACGCACTAGTTTCAGGTACTAGCGGGTAAAACCGTGGAGGTTCGAGTCCTCTCCTGGGCACCAATTGTAGACGAAGCCCGCAGCGATGCGGGCTTTTTCGTTTTCGGCGTTTACGCTTGCGCGCCGCGCGCGCTCACCCGGCCACGCGCAGCGCGTTGAGTCCGCCGGCCAGCGAATACACGTTCTGCATGCCTTCGTCGCGCAACAGACGCGCGGCATGACCGCTGCGCCGGCCGCTGGCGCAGACCAACAGAAAGCGACCGTCGGCGAATTCGCCGGCTCGCTCCATCACTTGCCCGGAAGGCACCTGCAGTGCGGCAACCACCGGCATGGGATCGCTCGCCCACTCCTCGGCATTGCGCACATCGACCAGGCGGAAACCCGCGGCGACGGCATCGTCCAGTCGATCGAACGCCAGGTCGATGGCTTCCTCGTCGACCGCCCGGGCCAGCGCTCGACGCGCCACCGCGACGCAGCCGCCGTGCGCGACGCAGCCGTTCGCCGCATCGATCGGCAAATGCTGGATGCTGAGATCGATCAGGTTCACCAGCGACAGCGCACCGGCATTCGGCTGCGGCAAACCCAGCAGATATTTCAGCGCCTCGGTGGCCTGCATGGCACCCAGCACGCCGGGCACCGGACCCAGCACGCCCGACAGTGTGCAACTGCCCACCGCTTCCGGTGCCGGCTCCTGCGGCCACAGGCAACGCATGCACGGCATACCCGGCTGCGCCGCTACAAACTGCAGCTGCCCTTCGTACTGATAGATGCTGGCGAGGATCAGCGGCGTAGCGCTGACGACGGCGGCATCGCTGCTCAGATAGCGGCTGCGCATATCGTCCGTGCATTCCACCACCAGATCGAACTGGCCGAACACCTCGACCGCGTTGGCAGCGGTCAGCGGCTCCTTCCAGATCCGCACCTTCACCGTGGGGTTGAGTGCGGCCACGCGACGCGAGGCCAGCTCGGCCTTGTACTGGCCGATGTCGCTCGCGTTGTACATGGTCTGCCTATGCAGGTTGCTGGCATCCAGGCGGTCGCCATCGACGATGCCCAGCGTGCCGATGCCGGCTCCGGCGAGATAGCTGATCACCGGGCAACCGAGTCCGCCCGCACCGATCACCAGCACGCGCGACGCCGCCAGCTTCGCCTGTCCTGCTTCGCCCACGTCGCGCAGACGCGTCTGGCGCGAGTAGTCAGGCACGAAAGGCTGCGCATGCGCATGGTGGTGATGGGCGTGATGATCCTCGTGCTCGTGTTCGCGATACACATGGGTGCACGCCACCCAGTCCGATTCGCCGGTGACGTAGTGTTCCTTCTTCCAGATCGGCAGCCGGTGCTTGATCTCGTCGATGATGTAGCGGCAGGCGCGGAACGCTTCGTCGCGGTGCGGTGCCGAGGCGCCGACCCATACCGCCATGTCGCCGATCTTCAGGTCGCCGGTGCGATGCACGCAGCGTGCGTCGGTGACGCCGTAGCGTTCGATCGCCTCGGCGACGATGCGCTCGCCTTCGGCGATGGCAAGTTCGGCATAGGCTTCATACGACAGCCCGTCGACCTCGCGCCCTTCGTTGCTGTTGCGTACCCAGCCTTCGAACGCGCAGTAACCGCCGCTCGCCGGATGGCGAAGCCGGTCGCGCTGGCCGGTGGTATCGACGGCCGCGCCGGAAAGTTCGAAACGGCTCATCCGCCTGCCACCGGTGGAATGAAAACAATGGTGTCGCCGTCGCGCAGCGGGCGATCCCACGCGCTGAACTGGGCGTTCACCGCCACCTTCAACGCATCGGCCGACAGCGAAAAACCTCGCGCCACACGCAGTTCCTCGTACAGATCGCGCAGCGAGCTGGCCCCCGTGGTGAACTGCTCGCTGCTGGTGCCGGCCTGCTCGCGCAGTTGCGCGTAGTACTGGAGATTCACCACCGTCATGCCAGGGACTCCAGACGTTGTTGCATGGCTTGCCGTTCCTCGGGCGTGTTGACGTTGTCCAGCGCATCGCCCGGCGCGGGCAGCAAGACGATGCTCGATTGAATCAGCGCCTTGCGCGGGCAGTAGCTGCCGTCCTCGTAGCGCTGCCGCAGCAGCGCGTGGCTGCGCGGCTCCCAGATCGCGCACAGCGGTTCGGGCAGGCCGTCGTGGCTGCTGGCGAAGACGGTGGCGTCGACCAGGGGATCGCGTGCATCGATCAGGCGACGCAGCGTGTCGTGGTCCAACAGCGGCAGGTCGCAGGCCAGCACCAGCCAGGCGGCATCGGGATGGCGATCCTGTGCGGACAGGATGCCCGCGGCGGGTCCGATGGCGTCGTAGCTGTCCACGATCTGCGGCAGGCCGGCGCGCAGGGCGTCCTCGCGCTGGCTGTCGCGTACCGAGACGAAGGCGCGCTCGGTCAGCGCTTCGAGCAGGCGCCATGCGCGCAGCAACTGCGGTTCGCCGCGATAGGTGAGCGCGGCCTTGTCCTGGCGCATGCGCTGACTCGCGCCGCCGCTCAACAACAAGCCGTAAAGCGGAGCCGTTGGATTGCTCATGCTGTCTCCGTGCTGCCGACGTCGTGCTTGCCGCCGGTCTTGGAAATAAGTCTCAGGTCGGCAATGACGATGTCGTGCGACATCGCCTTGCACATGTCGTAAATGGTCAGCGCGGCGATGCTGGCACCGGTGAGCGCTTCCATTTCCACGCCGGTACGGCCGCTGCACGACACGGTGCAATCGATCAACGCATCCACGCCTTCGATGCGGATGCGCACGTCGCACTTGTCGATGCTCAGCGGATGGCACAACGGGATCAGTTGCGGCGTCGCCTTGGCGCCCATCACGCCGGCGATCTGCGCCACCGTGAGCACGGCGCCCTTGGGCGTCACGTAGCCGGCCTCATGCAGGCGCTGCGCGACCTCGGCAGGAAACGTCACGCGTGCCCGCGCCTGCGCGGTGCGATGGGTGATCGCCTTGGCGCCGACGTCGACCATGCGCGGCTGGTGGTCGTCGCCGACGTGGGAAAGCTGGGTGGGTATCGCGGTCACGGCAAACTCCGGGGACATGGCTGGATTATCGGTCGAGTCGCGACGGCAAGGATGAAGAAATCGTGTTGTTCCCTGCCCTCACCCACCGATGTAATGCATCTCGATCTTGCGAGGCGCCTTGCCATGGTGTTCGGCCCGCTCTTCGCTGTAGCGGTCGCGGCGGCGCAGCCACACGTCGCGCAGCAGCTCGGTCAAGGCCTGGTCGCTGGTGCCGTCGCGCAGCGAATGGCGCAGGTCAGTGCCGCGCGTGGCGAACAGGCAGGTGTACAGCATGCCTTCGGAGGAAAGCCGCGCCCGCGAGCAGCCCCCGCAGAACGGCTGGCTGATGGACGAGATCATGCCGATTTCCCCGGCACCGTCCTCGAAGCGGTAACGCGTCGCCACTTCGCCGGCATATTTCGGCGGCAGCGCCCGCATCGGCCACTGCGCGTGAATCCGCTGCACCAGCTCGGCGGATGGCACCACCGCGGCCGGGCGCCAGTCGTTGCGGTTGCCCACGTCCATGTACTCGATGAAGCGCACCACGACCCCGCTGCCGCGGAACCGCTCGACCAGATCGATCACCGTGTGTTCGTTCACGCCCCGCTGCACGACCGTATTGAGTTTCACGCCATGCGGGAAACCCGCCGCCTGTGCGGCCTCGATGCCAGCCAGCACATCGTCCAGCGCACCGCGGTTGCCGCTCATGCGATGGAACAGCGCAGGATCGAGCGTATCGAGACTGACGGTGACGCGATCGAGGCCGGCATCGCGCAACTCGCTCGCATGTCGCGCCAGCAGCACGCCGTTGGTGGTCAGCGCCAGATCGTTGATGCCCTCCAGCCGCCGCAGGCGCGCCACCAGGTCGGTCAGGTGCGGACGCAGCAAGGGCTCGCCGCCGGTGAGGCGCAACTTGCTGACGCCCAGGGTGGCGGCCAGCCGGCATAAACGCTCGATCTCGTCGAAGCTCAGGCGCTCGTCGTTGCGCAGGAAGGTGAAGTGCTCGCCATAGGTCGATTCGGGCATGCAATACGGGCAGCGGAAATTGCAGCGATCCATGACCGAGATGCGCAGGTCGTGCAACGGCCGGCCGAGCTGGTCGACCGGCAGTGCGGTGCGTTCGTTGAGACTGTCGATCGCGCTCATCTCACCACCGATAAAACGTTGCGACGGTGCCGGCAGGCGCCTTGCCCTGGCCCGACGGCAACTCGATGAAACCATGCGTGCGCGGCAGCGACGAGAAGTCCCCCGAGGTCCTGGAAGGCACCGGATAGGCCATCGACCGCCCTGACGCATCCGTCTGCACGCGGGCCGGCACGAAACTCACCAGCGTCGGATTGATATCGACCTCACTGTCCAACACCACGTGTTCCGGTGCAGATACGGGTATGCCCTGCGCCGCCAGCAATGCGGGCCGCGCATAGCGGGTGGCGCAGACCAGCGCCGAGACCGGATTGCCGGGCAACGCAAACACCGCCTGCCCGCGTGGCCCGATGCCGAACCACATCGGCTTGCCGGGCTTCTGCGCAATGCGATGGAACACCTTGCGCACGCCCTGCGCCGCCAGCGCCGCGGGTACATAGTCGCGCTGTCCCATCGACACGCCGCCGGAGAGCAACAACACGTCGTGGCGATCCAGCAGCTCGGCGATGCGTTCGCGCGTGGCCGCTTCATCGTCGACGATATGTTCCATCGCCACTCGCGCAAAACCTTCCAGGCGCAGCATCGCTCGCACGGCGGTGTCGTTGGAGCGGCGAATCTGTCCTTCGCCCAGCGGCGCGTCCACGTTCACCAGTTCGTCGCCGGTAGAGACGATGGCGATCGACGGCATCACCGCAACCTCCACCTTCGCCACGCCGTTGGCCGCCAGCAAGGCCATTTCCGCCGGCCCCAGGCGCATGCCGGGCGACAGCAGCAGGCTTCCCTGCGCGCAATCGGAGGCCTGCCGATGGATGAACTGGCCGGCCTGAGGTTGGCATTCGTCGGACAGCAGGTAGTCGCCGCCGTCGCGCCGCAGTTGCTCGATCGGAATCACGCAATCGCAGCCGGCGGGAAGCATCGCGCCGGTGGTGACTTCCAGGCAGGCGTCGCCGGAGGGAAGCGACTGTCTGGGCATGCCGGCCATCTGCGCGCCCGCTACGGCCAGGCGGCGCGGCATGCCCTGGGACCAGCGTGTGGCGATGCCGTCCATCATCACCCGGTCGAACGGCGGATGATCGTGTTCGGCGCGCACCGCTTGGCGCAATATTCTTCCGACGGCCTCATCCAGGGGCACAAGCTCGCTGCCAAACGACGGCATATGTTCGGCGATCAAGGCCTGGGCCTGGCTGACGCTGGTCAATTCGCTCATGGTCTGATCATGCAAAGTGGCGACCGCATGGGTCGAGCATACCGCCTCATTCAAAATCCCAGCGCAACGGCTTTCACCTGCGCCCACGCCTCGCTGCCGGGCGACAGCCCCAGCGCGTGCCATGAGCGGCGGGTAATCCGTGCCAGCAGCACGCAGCCACCCGCATCGAGCTGCACCAGGACCTGCGCAGGATGGTCCGCATCGGCCACGCCGATGATCCGGCAAGGCAGTTGATTGAGCGCGCTGGTGCCTGTCTGGGGCAACCGGGTCAGCACCACGTCGCGGGCGCCGATCCGGCATCGCAGCTCCTGCCCCACGCTTTCGTGGCGATAAGGCAGCCACAGGCGACCGCCCGGGAAATCGAGTTCGATCAGCTGGTCGTGGGCGTCGTAACTCACCACCTGGCCCTCGATCACCGCGCCCAGGGCTTCGCCCAAGGCGGGCGGCAGGTCCAGTCGCGCCAGCGTGTGCTGCAGCGCGCCCTGGGCCACCACATGGCCCGCTTCGAGCAAGACCAGATGGTCGGCCAGCCGGGCCACCTCGTCCACGTTGTGACTCACGTAGATCATCGGTACCTGCAGCGTGCCATGCAGGGATTCCAGGCATTCGAGCAGGTCGGCGCGCGCGGCACCGTCGAGCGCGGACAGCGGTTCGTCGAACATCAGCAAGGCGGGATCGGACAGCAACGCCCGCACCATCGCCACCCGCTGCCGCTCGCCGCCGGACAGCGCGTCGACGCGACGCTGCAGCAGCGGCCGCACGCCGAAGCGGTCGATCAGGCCGTCGCGATCCAGATGGGACGGTCGCCCCGCGCGGCGATAGCCGAAATCGAGATTGCCGGCCACGCTGCGATGGGTGAACAGGCTGGGCTCCTGGAACACGTAACCGATGCGGCGCCGATGCGGCGGCACGAACAGGCGATGCGCACTGTCCTGCCATGCGGTCTGCCCAAAGCTCACCCGCCCGATGGCGTCGCGCTCGAGGCCGGCGAGTGCGCGCAGGCAACTGCTCTTGCCGGCGCCGGACGGTCCGAACAAGGCGGTGACGCCTTTGGACGGCAGCGTCAGATCGATATCGAAGGCGAGCGCGCCACGGCGCCAGGCGAGCTTGGCAGCCAGGCCGTGCGAGGTGCCGGCGTGCGGCTCAGTCACGCGCCGACCTGCGGGTACGCAGCAGCGACATGGCGAGCAATGCCGCGAAGGAGACCGCCAGCAGGCACAGCGAAAGCACATTCGCCTGGTGGTATTCGCCGGCCTGCACATGATCGTAGATGCGCATCGAAAGCACGCGCGTCTGTCCGGGAATATTGCCGCCGATCATCAGCACCACGCCGAACTCGCCCACGGTGTGCGCAAAACCGAGCACCGCGGCCGTGACCACGCCCGGCCAGGCCAGCGGCAAGGCCACGCTGAAGAATCGATCCAGCGGGCCGGCACGCAAGGTGGCCGCCACTTCCAGCGGGCGGTTTCCCACCGCATCGAACGCGTTGTGCAGCGGCTGCACCACGAACGGCAGCGAGTACAGCATCGACGCCACCACCAAACCCTTGAAGGTAAATGGCAACGCCGCCAGCCCCAGCGCGGCCAACGCGCGCCCCACCACGCCGTCGGGACCGAGCAACATCAGCAGATAGAAACCCAGCACGGTGGGCGGCAGCACCAAAGGCAACGCCACCACGGCAGCGATGGGGCGCCGCCAGGGCGAACGCGTATGCGCCAGCCACCAGGCCAACGGCAGGCCCAGCAGCAGCAACAGCAGCGTCACCGTGGCCGCCAATCGCAGCGTCAGGCCCAGCGCTTCGATGTCCGCTTCCGTCAGCAGGGCCATGGTGGCGCTCAGTGCGCGGCGTCCGCCGGCAGCTCGAAGCCGTAGCGCGAGAGGATCGCCTTGGCCGGGGCGCTCTGCACGTAACGCGCAAAGTCTTGCGCCAGCGCATTGCCGGCGCCGCGCTGGGTGATCACGAAGCTCTGCTTGAGCGGCTCGTACAGCGACGGCGGCACCGACGCAAAACTCCCCTTCGTGGACGAACCCAGCACCAGCGATTCGGCCACCAGGCCAACCTGCGCGTTGCCGCTCTGCGCGAACTGCGCGGTCTGCGCGATGTTGTCGCCAAACACCAGCCGCGATTGCACCTGCTCCCAGATGCCGGCCGCGCGCAGCGCTTGTTCGGCGCGCTTGCCGTACGGGGCATGCTGCGGGTTGGCGATGGCGATGCGACCGAACCTCGCCTGCGCCAGATCGGCCACCTGCACGCCCTTCATGTCGATGCTCGCGCTCCACATCACCAGGTGGCCCAGCGCATAAGGGACGGGTGTTCCACTGGCCTTGCCATGCTCCACCAGTTGCTGCGGATAGCTGCTGTCGGCCGAGAAAAAGATCTCGAACGGTGCGCCTTGTTCGATCTGCGTCAGCAGGTTGCCGGAGGATCCGTAGGTGACGTCGATACGGCTGGCAGGATGGTCGTGGCGATACGCCGCCACCACTTCGTCCAGCGCCTGATGCAGATCCGCCGCCGCCGCCACCGTGATGTGCGCATCGACCGGCGCCGCCGGCGCGACGGAGGCGAACACCGAACTCACCAGCAGCAAGCCCTGCCATAGCCGACGCATCATCGTGTCACTCCTGTCGTGCCGTTCGTGGGGCGGCCGAGCGTAGCCCAACCTTTGTGTCTCAAGCGCGACGATGGCGCACGCTGTCACGCACGTCCACATCGAAGCGAAGTTCCAGCGGCTCGCCCTCGCCGCTTTCCAGTTCGAACAGCAGGCCTTCGCGCGTGGGCAGCCGGGCGGCGTGCGCGCGCACGTCGTCCAGCGGCAGATCGATCGTCCATGCATCGGGCTGCCCGCCAAAACGCGCGGCCGCACCCGGCACCGCCCTGAGCGTGCAGGAAAGCGTCATGTCGCGGGTGAAGCGCGTGCGCGCCTGCAAGGGCCGCTCGGTCAGCAGCTGGGCCAATTCGTCTTCGTTGACTCGCACGCGAAGGCTCTGGTTTTCGATCTGCAGTTTCATCTATCGCGCTCCCGCTGGATGGTTTTGCCCGAACACCAGGGTCTCCGGCCGCAGGCCGACGACCTCTACCAGGGCGTTGCCCTGCGCGTCACCTGACAGCAGCACCCACGCGTTCGCCTGCGCAAACGGCTGGATGCGAAACGGTTGCTGCTGAGCCAGCACATGGGCGTGCAGACGGCCATCGCTGCCCGGCATCACCGTTGCGCGCAGAAAATGCAGCAGGCCGCCTTTCGCCTGCTGCGGCGCATCGAGCACCGCCTGCCATGTCCGCTCGGGCACCTGCCCGCGCATGGCTCGCAACACCGGGGCAACGAAGAAGCGTAGCCCCACGGCGACCGCCATCGGCGTGCCCGGCAACGCAAACACCATCGCATCGCCCAGCATGGCCGCCAGCTGCGGCTTGCCCGGACGGATGGCGACCTTGTGGAACAACACCTGCGCGCCTAGTTCCGACAGCGCATCAGGCACGAAATCGTAGCGTCCCATCGACACCGCACCGGTGCTGACGATGAGATCGGCGGCGGCCTCGCGTGCACGCCGCACGGCGGCCACGAAGGTAGCGCTGGTGTCGTCGACCGTCTCGCAGCAACACACCTGTGCACCCATCGCGGCGAACGCAGCGGCAAGGTACGGGCCGTTGGAACCGTAGATCTGGCCGTCCGCCAGCGGCTGCGCCAGATCGGCCTGCAACTCCTTGCCGGTGCAGATGACGGCGACGCGCGGCGGGCGAACCACCTGCACCTGCGCCACGCCAAGCGCAGCCAGCAGCATCACGTGGTTGGCTTCGACGCTTGTGCCGGCCTGGATCGCCACCGCAGCCTTGGCCACATCGCTGCCGGCATAGCGTACGTTCGCCTTTGCGTTCAGCGTGTCGAGTAGCCGCATGCGCGCCGGTGAACCATCGTTGTGGCGAGCCAGCAGCTCGGTGCGCTCGACCGGGACGACGGTGTCGAGTCCCTCGGGCAACCGCGCCCCCGTCATGATTTCCCAGGCCATGCCCTGGGATGTGCACGAAGCATCGCCCGCCGCCTGCGATCCGTGCACGGCGTGCTCCGTACCCGCCGCCAGCGTCTGTCCGGCGTGCAACGCATAGCCGTCCATCGCCGAGTGATCGAACGACGGCAGGTCCATCGGACTCACCACATCGGCGGCGAGCACCTTGCCCAGGGCATCGGCGGTGGCGCAGGAAACCGCGTCCAGCCGTCGGGCCTGTTGGAGTAGCGCAAACAGGGCGTCATCGTAACCAATCATGCTGAAGCTCGGCCTGGCCTATCGCGCGTAAGAGTCATGTCATCACATGCTCGGTGTGAGCACGGTGACATTGCAAGCGTTGCTTGCGCGCTGATTGTCACAATCCGTTGCGCCGCAGCAACAAGGTGGGTTCCACCTTGGCATAGTGCAGGTTTAAAGAACCGTGTTCGACCATCGTCGGGTGGCGCGTCCGACCGAGGGGCTCTACACATCGCGCAGATGCTCGGCCGGGGGGCCGGGCCATAACCGGGGGAGATGCTCATGGTGGGTGTATCTGAAACCGATGTACTGACGGGGGACGGAGGGAACGCCTCCGTGCTGTCCAGAGAAAGCACCATCGCCGGGCCGCGCTTCAATCGCTGGCTGGTACCGCCGGCCGCATTGGCCATCCATCTCAGCATCGGCATGGCCTATGGCTTTTCGGTGTTCTGGCTGCCAATGACCAAGCTGGTCACGGAAGCCGATCCGGCGACCTGCGCCAAGCTGGGTTTCCTGGCCCAGCTGTTCACCACCGCCTGCAACTGGACGGTGCCCTCGGTCAACCACATCTTTGAAACCTTCATCGCCATGCTCGGCATTTCGGCGGCGATCTGGGGGGCGTGGCTGGAACATGCCGGCCCGCGCAAGGCCGGCTTCATCGCGGCGCTGTGCTGGGGCGGCGGCCTGGTCGTGGGCGGCATCGGCGTATCGATGCATCAACTATGGCTGGTGTACCTGGGCGCAGGCGTGCTCGGCGGCATAGGGCAAGGCCTGGGTTACATCACACCCGTATCGACCTTGATCAAATGGTTCCCCGACCGGCGCGGCCTCGCCACCGGCTTCGCCATCATGGGCTACGGCGGCGGCGCGATGATCGGTGCGCCCCTGGCCGTGGCGCTGATGAAGAAGTTCTCGCATGGCGACGTGCCGGGCGTGTCGTCCGCGTTGATCTGCATGGGCGTGATCTACCTGGCCGCCATGATGGCCGGCGCATTCGGCTTCCGCGTGCCACCGTCGGGCTGGCGCCCGCTGGGCTGGACTCCGCCCGAAGGCTCGACCAACAAATTGATCACCCATCGCCATGTGCACCTCAACCGCGCCTGGAAGACGCCCCAGTTCTGGCTGATCTGGATGGTCCTGTGCATGAACGTCACGGCCGGCATCGGCGTGCTGTCGATGGCCAGCCCGATGTTCCAGGATGTGTTCGGCGGCAAGCTGCTCGGCCTGGATGCGAGCACGGTATTGAGCACCGCGCAGAAGGCGGCCATTGCCGCGTCGGCGGCGGGACTGGTCGGCCTGATCAGCCTGTTCAACAGCCTGGGACGCATTGCCTGGGCCTCGACCTCGGACTTCATCGGCCGCAAGACCACCTACTTCATCTTCTTCGCCCTGGGCATCGTGCTGTATTGCACGCTGCCCACGCTGGGACACATGGGCATGGCCGGTGCGTTCGTGATCGCCGTGTGCGTGATCCTGTCGATGTACGGCGGCGGCTTTGCCACGGTGCCGGCGTATCTGTCGGATATCTTCGGCACGCAGATGGTGGGCGCGATTCATGGCCGCCTGCTCACGGCGTGGTCGGTGGCGGGCATCGCCGGACCGTTCCTGATCGCCGCCGTGCGGCAGGCGCAGCTGGATGCGGGCGTGGCCAAGAACCTCGTCTACGATCGCACGCTCTATATCCTTGCGGTCCTGCTGTTGGTGGGCATGATCTGCAACCTGCTGATCAAGCCGGTGAAGGAAAGCGCCTTGATGACCGACGCCGAGCTGGCGCACGAAAAGTCGCTGCAGCGCGAATCCGCGTTCACCTCGGCGAGCGCACAGGACGCAGCGCGTGGCGGTTTCGGTGGGCTGGGCCTCGTGGCCTGGGCACTGGTTGGCATACCCTTCCTGATCGGCGTATGGATAGCGATCAGCAAGGCCGCGGCCTTGTTCTGACGATGGTGGAAACATGAAACGCGCGGCTACTGGCTCATCGCTACCCGATCTTCCCGAGTCCGTGCGGCTCGTGGTAATGGACGTCACCGGGCGCCTGAAGGATCTTCCGGGCGCCCTGCTCCCGGTGCTTCACGGCATTCAGGATGCGCTGGGATATGTCCCTGAGGCCGCCGTGCCCCTCATCGCCCGCGAGATGAATCTCTCGCGGGCCGATGTGCATGGCGTGATCAGCTTTTACCACTACTTCCGGCAGCAGCCGGCGGGCAGGCACGTGATTCATCTGTGCCGCGCCGAATCCTGCCAGGCGATGGGCGCCGTCACGCTGGAAAAACACGTCAAACAACGGCTGGGCGTAGACTTTCACGAGACGACCAAGGACGGCGAATACACGCTGGAGCCGGTCTACTGCCTGGGCAATTGCGCGTGTTCGCCGGCCATGATGGTGGATGGCGAGTTGAAGGGCCGGCTCACGCCTGAGCGGTTCGACGCATGGCTCGCTGCGGAGGCTTCATGAGTTTCACTGTGTATGTGCCGCGCGATGCGAGTGCCCTCTCGTTGGGTGCCGAAGCTGTGGCCGTGGCCATCGCCGAGCAGGCGGAACGGCGCGGCCTTGACATCGCCATTGTCCGCAACGGTTCTCGCGGCATGTTCTGGCTGGAGCCACTGGTCGAAGTGGTTACGCCGGCAGGACGAGTCGCCTACGGCCCGGTACAACCCGACGACGTAACCGCACTCTTCGACGCGGATTTCCTGCATGGCGGTGCCCACGCACTGGCGCTGGGTCCTACCGAAGACATTGCGTATCTGAAGAACCAGCAACGCCTCACCTTCGCGCGCGTCGGCATCGTCGATCCGCGCAGTCTTGACGACTACCTCGCGCATGGCGGCTATCGCGGACTCGATGCGGCCTTGCGCATGAGCGAGGCGGAAATCGTGCAGACCGTGACCGATTCGGGCCTGCGCGGCCGCGGCGGCGCCGCCTTCCCCACCGGCATCAAGTGGAAGACCTGCCTCGACGTCAAGGCCGTGCAGAAGTACGTGGCCTGCAACGCGGACGAAGGCGATTCGGGCACCTACGCCGATCGCATGATCATGGAAGGCGATCCGTTCGTGCTGATCGAAGGGATGACCATCGCCGGCATCGCCGTGGGCGCGACGCGCGGCTATATCTACCTCCGCGTCGAATACCCGCATGCACATCGTGCTCTGAACGCCGCCATCGCCATCGCCGAAGCGAACGGCTACCTCGGCGACGATGTGCGCGGCAGCGGCAAGGCCTTCCATCTGGAAGTGCGGCTTGGCGGCGGCGCGTACATCTGCGGCGAAGAAACCTCGATGCTGGAATCGCTGGAGGGCAAGCGTGGACAGGTGCGCGTGAAGCCGCCGCTGCCGGCCATCCACGGCCTGTTCGGCAAGCCCACGGTGATCAACAACGTGGTCACCTTTGCATCGGTTCCGGTCATTCTGGACCAGGGCGCGGCGTTCTATCGCGACTACGGCAGCGGCCGCTCGCGGGGCACCTTGCCGATCCAGCTCGCCGGCAACCTCAAGCGGCCTGGACTGGTTGAACGTGCCTTCGGGCTGAGCCTGCGCGAACTGATCGAAGGCTATGGCGGCGGCACGGCCAGCGGGCGCCCGGTACGCGCCGTGCAGGTGGGCGGTCCGTTGGGTGCCTATATTCCGGCCTCGCAACTCGACGCACCGATCGACTACGAAGGCTTCGCCGCCATCGGCGGCATGCTCGGCCACGGCGGCGTGGTGGTGTTCGACGACACCGTGAACATGGCGGCGCAGGCGCGCTACGCGATGGAGTTTTGCGCGATCGAATCGTGCGGCAAGTGCACGCCGTGCCGCATCGGTTCCACCCGCGGCGTGGAAGTGATCGACCGCCTGCTGGCCAGCGACAACGCCGGACGCCAACGCGACGAAGTGCTGCTGCGCGACCTCTGCCAGACCATGGTGGCCGGCTCGCTGTGCGCCCTCGGCGGCATGGCGCCCTTCCCCGTGCTCAGCGCGTTGGATCATTTCCACGAAGATTTCGCGGGCTCGGCTGAGCCGGTGAACTGAGAGACCGTGCCATGCCTCGCGTGAACGCCGCCGCATTCCTCACCGTCATTCCGGCGCAGGCCGGAATCCAGTGGCGGGAGTGCGCGGTTATCGCGAAAGAGCATGACCTGCTCTGTCGCGATCATCGATCCGTGCCGCTCCTGGATTCCGGCCTGCGCCGGAATGACGGTGAGGGAAATGAATGCTCGGGCAAACGTTGAATTAGGTTCCTGGGAGTTACCTTATGCTGTCCATCGTCGAAATCGATCTCGGCACTCCTAAATCGCTATCGCAAACGATGGTGTCGCTGGACATCGACGGCCGGCGCATCCAAGTGCCCGAAGGCACCTCGGTCATGCGCGCTGCCGCGCAGGCCGGCATCAGCATTCCCAAACTGTGCGCCACCGAGATGCTCGACGCGTTCGGTTCATGCCGCCTGTGCCTGGTCGAGATCGACGGACGCAAAGGCTACCCCGCCTCGTGCACCACCCCGGTGAGCGAAGGCATGAAGGTGGCCACGCAGACGCCCAAGCTCGCCGAGATCCGCCGCGGCGTGATGGAGCTGTATATCTCCGATCACCCGCTGGACTGCCTCACCTGCCCCGCCAACGGGCATTGCGAGTTGCAGGACATGGCCGGCGTGGTGGGCCTGCGCGATGTGCGCTACGGCTACGACGGCGCCAATCATGTTTATGCGCGCATCCCTGCGCGCGAAGATCAAGAAGCGGCCATCCATGGCCGCACTCGTCAAACAGTGCCCAATCCGCTGTTCTCACCGAAGGACGAATCCAATCCCTACTTCACCTTCGATCCTTCCAAGTGCATCGCCTGCTCACGCTGCGTGCGCGCCTGCGACGAGGTGCAGGGTACGTTTGCGCTGACCATCCAAGGCCGTGGTTTCGAATCCAAAGTGGCGGCCAGCCAGGACAACCGCTTCCTCGATTCCGAATGCGTATCGTGCGGCGCCTGCGTACAGGCCTGCCCCACCGCCACGCTCTCCGAGAAGTCGCTGATCGACAAAGGCCAGGCCGAGCACAGCGTGGTCACCACCTGCGCCTATTGCGGCGTGGGCTGCAGCTTCCGCGCCGAGATGAAAGGCCAGGAAATCGTGCGCATGGTGCCGAACAAGGACGGCCATGCGAACCATGGCCACTCCTGCGTGAAGGGCCGCTTCGCGATCGGCTACGCCACGCACCCGGATCGCATTACCACGCCCATGATCCGCGCCAAGATCTCCGATCCATGGCGCGTGGTGAGCTGGGAAGAAGCGATCGGCCACGTCGCCAGCGAGTTCAAGCGCCTGCAGGGGACGTACGGCAAGCACGCCATCGGCGGCATCACCTCGTCGCGTTGCACGAACGAGGAAACCTACCTCGTGCAGAAGCTCGTACGCGCCGGCTTCGGCAACAACAACGTGGATACCTGCGCCCGCGTCTGCCATTCGCCCACCGGCTACGGCCTCAAGGCCACCCTGGGTGAATCGGCCGGCACCCAGGACTTCGATTCCATCCGCGCCACCGACGTGGTGCTGGTGATCGGTGCCAACCCCACCGACGCGCACCCGGTCTTCGGCTCGCAGATGAAGCAGCGCCTGCGCGCGGGTGCCAAGCTCATCGTGATCGACCCGCGCCGCATCGACCTGGTGCGCACGCCGCACATCAAGGCCGACTACCACCTGCGCCTGCGTCCTGGCACGAACGTGGCGGTGCTCGACACGCTGGCCCATGTGATCGTCACCGAAGGCCTGGTCGACGAGGACTTCGTGGCGCGTCGCTGCGAACCCGAAGCATTCGCCAAGTGGCGCACTTTCGTAGCGCAGGAAAAATACAGCCCCGAAGCGATGGAAAGCGTCACCGGCGTGCCGGCCGAACTGGTGCGCGGCGCTGCCCGCCTCTATGCCACCGGCGGCAACGGCGCCATCTATTACGGCCTGGGCGTCACCGAACACGCGCAAGGCTCCACCTCGGTGATGGCGATTGCCAATCTCGCCATGGCCACCGGCAATATCGGGCGCGAAGGCGTCGGCGTGAATCCGCTGCGCGGCCAGAACAACGTGCAGGGCTCCTGCGACATGGGCTCGTTCCCGCACGAGTTCCCCGGCTATCGCCATGTCGGCGACGCCGCCGTGCGCCAGTCCTTCGAACAGGCCTGGGGCGTACCGCTGTTGAGCGAGCCCGGCCTGCGCATTCCCAATATGTTCGAGGCTGCGCTCGATGGCAGCTTCAAGGGCCTGTACATCGAGGGCGAGGACATTGCGCAGTCCGATCCCGATACCCAGCACGTGACCGCCGCGCTGACTTCGATGGAATGCATCGTGGTGCAGGACCTGTTCCTCAACGAGACGGCGAAGTTCGCCCACGTCTTCCTGCCGGGCAGTTCGTTCCTGGAAAAGGACGGCACCTTCACCAACGCCGAGCGGCGCATGTCGCTGGTGCGCAAGGTGATGGAACCCCAGGGTGGCTACGCCGACTGGGAGATCACCCAGCTGCTGGCCAACGCCATGGGCTATCCCATGCACTACACGCACGCCTCGCAGATCCTCGATGAAATTGCACGGTTGACGCCCACCTTCCACGGCGTGAGCTTCGAGAAGATCGAAGCGCTCGGCTCCGTGCAATGGCCGTGCAACGACGAGCATCCGGATGGCACGCCGGTGATGCATGTCGACGAGTTCGTGCGCGGCAAGGGCCGCTTCATGCTGACGGAGTACGTGGCGACCACCGAGAAGGTGAGCGCCGAGCATCCGCTGATCCTCACCACCGGCCGCATCCTCAGCCAGTACAACGTGGGTGCGCAGACGCGCCGCACGGCCAACGTGATGTGGCACGACGAAGACAGGCTGGAAATCCATCCGCACGATGCCGAAGAACGCGGCATCACCGATGACGACTGGGTCGGTATCGTCAGTCGCGCCGGCGAAACCGTGCTGCGCGCCGTCGTCTCCGAACGCATGCAGCCGGGCGTGGTCTACACCACGTTCCACTTTCCCGGTTCGGGCGCCAACGTCATCACCACCGAGAATTCGGACTGGGCCACCAACTGCCCCGAGTACAAGGTGACCGCCGTGCAGGTGACGCGCGTGAGCCAGCCATCCGAATGGCAGAAGCGCTATCGCGCGTTCAGCGAAGCGCAGGAGGCGCTGCTGGAACAGTCGGCGAAGCCTGCTTGAGCAGCGTCGAACAGGAAGAAACCTCCCGCGGCTACGCCGTGCGTGCGGTGGACCGCTGGCGAAACGGCGCCTCCTCGCACGAGGACGATTGCATTGCCGAGGAAGTACCGGTGGCGATGGTCTACAACGGCGCCACCTTCGCGGTGATGATGGCCTCGCCGCACGACCTGGACGATTTCGCGCTGGGCTTCTCGCTGACCGAGCGGCTGATCGGCGACCCGTCGCAGTTGCTGCAGCTGGAAACGCATGCGCTGATCGAAGGCATCGAACTGTCGATGCGCGTCACGGACAACGCACCCGGCGCCCATCTGGACCAGGAACGCCAGCGCCTGCTGCCCGGCCGCAGCGGCTGCGGCATCTGCGGCACGCGGGAACTGGAAAACGCCGTGCGCCACGACGGTGCGGTGGGCGAAGGCGTGGCGATTTCGCGCGACGCACTCGAAGCCGCGCTGCGGGAGCTGAAGGAACGCCAGCCGATGAACCTGGCCACCGGTGCCGTGCACGCGGCGGCATGGGCCGACACGGCGGGACGCATTCTCCTCGTCCGCGAAGACGTGGGCCGCCACAACGCGCTGGATAAACTCATCGGCGCGATCCATCGCGCCGGCATCGACGTCAACACCGGCTTCGCCCTGGTCACCAGCCGCGCCAGCTACGAAATGGTCACCAAGGCCGCCAGCGCCGGCATCGCCCTGCTGGCCGCCATTTCCGCACCCACCGCACTGGCCATCGAACTGGCGCGCAGCGCAGGCATCACCCTGGTCGGCTTTGCCCGACCCGGCAGCCACAACGTCTACACGCACCCCGGCCGCCTGCTGGCCGCCGAGTCACGCGAGCACTCATGAGAATCGAACGACTGATCACCATGGCGAACGACATCGCCACCTATTTCACAGTCGAGCCCGATCACGCGGCGGCGGTGGCGAGTGTGCGCGATCACCTGACGCGATTCTGGGATCCGGTCATGCGGCGGCAGCTGAAGAGCTACCTTGCTGACGGTGGCGAGGGCTTGATCCCGCTCGCGCAGGAAGCAGTGAGCGCGCTGCAGCTGCCGCCCGTAGACGCGACTTAGCGCACCCTTTGTGAAAGCGCACTTGTGCGAGACCGTCCCGCCACGACGGTTCCGCTCCGTCAGGTTGTCGCGCACAAGTGCGCTCCCACAGGGGGTTTCGGCAGCCCAAACCTCAAGGACGCTGCGTCGTCCCGCCGTCCACCACCTCGATCATCGTCACGTTGCGCACCCATCGCGCCGGCCGCTTGTCGCCCGGCACCAGCAGGCGCAGCGGACCATCCTTGTCCAGCGGCTTGCCGTCACGCGTATCCACCAGCAGCACCTGCGTGTGGCCCAGCGTGGCGTCCAGGTCGGCCAGCCCAAACACCACCTGGTACTGATCGGCGGCCGTGACGCGCACGAACGAGGCCAGCGCCTTGCCGCGCAAGGGCTTGTCGAGCGACACGCCGGCCCGCGACAAGATGTCTTCGAGACGAACGCCGCCCCATTGGCTTGCCGGCTCGTCATGCGCCGCGGCGGTCACCTGCTCATGTGGCATGCCGGCCAGCGTTTTCGCATCCAGCGACAAAGCGGGCTTGCCCGGCGCGACCAGCTGCACCGTTGCCGTGCCTGTCGTGACAGGAGCTTCCGCCGCGTGCACCGCGAGGACCGTGCATGCGCCAAGCAACACGAAGCCCAGGGCAAATCGATTCCACGTCTGCCTTGCCATGCCAGATCCTCTTGTGAATTCACACGGCTTTCACCGCTGCGGAAAAACAGGAAGCGTACACTCGGGAAGCGCGCGAAAGCATGCCTTGCCGGGCATGGCTTGGCACTACCTGGCTGATCCAGATCAGCCGCCCAGGGGAACGAATGTTTTAGTTTACCGCGCAGATCTTGAGTATCGCCGTCCTGCTTGATGGAGGTGCGCGTGGAACCCAGCACGGTCGTCGACACCCGCAAACAGGAACGGATGACCTTCCTGTTGCTGCTCCTGTTGTTTCCCGTGCTGTCGGTGATGTTCATCGCAGCGTTCGGTTTCGCCGTGTGGTTCTGGCAAATGTTCGTCAGCGGACCGCCTCACGTTTGAGGTCGCGCCATCCTGCAGGGGAATGCCATGAAGGACGAACATCACATCTCCAGCCTGGTCGTGCTGCACCGGCCCGATGCGGTCGATGTTCTCACCGCCTTTGTCGAGCTTCGCGACACCCTGGAGATTGCCATCCAGGGCGAATGTCGCTGCGTGATGGTGTGCGAAACCGACAACCAGCGCGCCGTGATGGATCACATCGAAGCGATGGAAGCGCTGCCCGGCATCATCAACGTGTCGTTGATCTACCACCATGTGGAGCCTCACGGCGTCATGGACGAACTCGTGTCTTCGGACGCATCACTTCAGGGAGCCGGCGTATGACTTTGTCCATGACGCGACGCGAATTCATCCGCAACACCGCGGTGGCGGTGGCGGCCAACGTGGCAGGGCTGGCCTTGCCGGCGAGCGCGACCAACGTCCTGCTCGAAGGCGACATGCTCCAGCTCAAATGGAGCAAGGCACCGTGTCGATTCTGCGGCACCGGCTGCGGCGTCAACGTGGCGGTGAAGGACGGCC
This sequence comes from Dyella kyungheensis, assembly GCF_049913195.1. Classification (GTDB taxonomy): domain Bacteria; phylum Pseudomonadota; class Gammaproteobacteria; order Xanthomonadales; family Rhodanobacteraceae; genus Dyella; species Dyella kyungheensis. The sequence continues at coordinate 3,119,108 of NZ_CP183983.1, forward strand.
GCGTGGTGGCGACGCACGGCGACCAGCTGTCCGAGGTCAATCGCGGCATCAATTGCGTGAAGGGCTATTTCCTCTCCAAGATCATGTACGGCGCCGACCGCCTCACCGCGCCCATGCTGCGCAAGAAGAACGGCGTCTACGCGAAGGACGGCACGTTTACCGAAGTCAGCTGGGACGAAGCCTTTGATGTGATGGCGCAGCAATTCAAGCGCGTGCTGAAGGAAAAGGGCCCGGAAGCCGTCGGCATGTTCGGCTCCGGCCAATGGACGGTATGGGAAGGCTACGCCGCCAACAAGTTGCTCAAGGGCGGCTTCCGCAGCAACACGCTCGATCCCAACGCGCGCCACTGCATGGCCTCCGCCGTGATGGGCTTCATGCGCTCGTTCGGCATGGACGAGCCGATGGGCTGCTACGACGATATCGAAGCCACCGATGCGTTCGTGCTGTGGGGCTCGAACATGGCGGAGATGCATCCGATTTTGTGGACGCGCGTCACCGACCGGCGTCTGTCCAACCCCAACGTCAAGGTGGCGGTGCTATCGACCTTCGAGCATCGCAGCTTCGAGCTGGCCGATATCCCGATCGTGTTCACGCCGCAGACGGACCTGGTGATCCTCAACTACATCGCCAACCACATCATCAAGACCAACCGCGTCAACAAGGATTTCGTCGACAAGCACACAACATTCAAGCGCGGCGTCACCGACATCGGCTACGGACTGCGTCCGGATAATCCGCTAGAGGAGAACGCCAAGAATTCCAAGGACCCGACCGCCAGCGAGCCGATCGACTTCGCGCAGTTCGCAGCGTTCGTCGCGCCGTACACGCTCGAAAAGACCGTGGAAATGACCGGCGTAGACAAAGGCTGGCTGGAACAACTGGCCGAGCTGTACGCCAATCCGAACATCAAGGTGGTGTCGTTCTGGACCATGGGTTTCAACCAGCACACGCGCGGCACGTGGGCCAACAACATGGTCTACAACATCCACCTGCTGACGGGAAAAATCTCCACGCCGGGCAACAGCCCGTTCTCGCTGACCGGCCAGCCTTCCGCCTGCGGTACGGCGCGCGAAGTGGGCGTCTTCAGCCATCGCTTGCCGGCCGACATGGTGGTGACCAATCCGGAGCATCGCAAGCATGCCGAGGAGATCTGGAAGATCCCGCACGGCATCATCCAGCCCAAACCGGGCTACCACGCCGTGCAGCAGAACCGCATGCTGCGCGACGGCAAGCTCAACGCCTATTGGGTGTTGTGCAACAACAACGTGCAGGCCGGTGCGAACCTGATGCAGGAGACCTATGCGGGCTATCGCGATCCACGCAACTTCGTGGTGGTGACCGATGCCTATCCCACGGTCACCGCGCAGTCGGCCGACCTGATTCTTCCCGCCGCCATGTGGGTGGAGAAAGAAGGCGCCTACGGCAACGCCGAGCGGCGCACGCAGTTCTGGCACCAGTTGGTCAAGGCGCCGGGGCAGGCCCGTTCGGATCTGTGGCAGCTGATGGAATTCTCCAAACGCTTCACCACCGACGAATGCTGGCCGGCCGAGATCCTCGCCGCCAATCCGCAGTTCAAGGGCAAGACCTTGTTCGACGTGCTGTTCAAGAACGGCAACGTCGACAAGTTCCCCACCACGGAAATGGAAGCGGGATACGACAACGACGAGGCCGCCGCGTTCGGCTTCTACGTGCAGAAGGGTCTGTTCGAGGAGTACGCCACCTTCGGTCGCGGTCACGGCCATGACCTCGCGCCGTTCGACGATTATCACAAGGCGCACGGCCTGCGCTGGCCGGTGGTCGACGGCAAGGAAACGCGCTGGCGTTATCGCGAAGGCTCCGACCCTTATGTGAAAGCCGGCACCGAGTTCCAGTTCTATGGCAACCCTGACGGGCGCGCCGTGATCTGGGCCCTGCCCTATGAGGCACCGCCCGAAATACCGGACAAGGAATACGACCTGTGGTTGTCCACCGGCCGCGTGCTGGAGCACTGGCATTCGGGTTCGATGACCATGCGCGTGCCCGAGTTGTATCGCGCCTTCCCCGAAGCGGTCGTGTTCATGAATCCCGACGACGCCCGCTCGCGCGGACTCAAGCGCGGTGACGAAGTGAAAGTGATCTCGCGTCGAGGCGAAATGCGTTCGCGAGTGGAGACGCGTGGCCGCAACAAGCCGCCGCAGGGGCTGGTGTTCGTACCGTGGTTCGATGCCGGCCAGCTGATCAACAAGGTGACGCTGGATGCCACCGACCCGATCTCCAAGCAGACCGATTACAAGAAGTGCGCGGTCAAAGTCGTGGCGGTCTAGGGAGATTACGATGCGACAGAAGCCATTGATCGTCGTCCTTGCACTGGTCGTGCTGGTCGCGGCCGCCATTGGATTTGCCGTGGGCCGGAAATCCTCGCCGGAGCCACGCGTGGTCTCCGCCCCGCCCACCACCTCGCCGGCCATCGCCAGCACCGCCGAACCCGTGCCCGCAGGCGACCAGATCGACGCCATCCGCCGCGGCGCGCCGGTGAACCAGGAAATCGCCGCACCGTTGATGGCCCGCGTGGAGAACGCGGACATCAAGCGCGTCCGCGCCTATCCGATGCAGCCGCCGACGATCCCGCATTCCATCGACAACTACCAGATCGACAAGAATTCCAACCGCTGCCTGCTGTGCCACGCACGCGCCAACGCGGACAAGTTCCAGGCGCCGCCGGTCAGCGTCACCCACTACATGGATCGCAACGACCAGTTCCTCGCCACCATTTCGCCGCGCCGTTATTTCTGCAACCAGTGCCACGTGGTGCAGACCGACGCCAAGCCACTCGTCGCCAACAACTTCAAGGACATCGACAGCATCCTGTCCGAAGAACAAGACAAGAAGGCGAACTGACCATGTGGCCACGAATCAAGCGATGGCTCGCCGCGCTATGGCGGACCATCCGCCGCCCCAGCATCCATTACAGCCTGGGCTTTCTCACCCTGGGCGGATTCATCGCGGGCGTGCTGTTCTGGGGTGCCTTCAACACGGGATTGGAGCTGACCAACACCGAGGCGTTCTGCACCGGCTGCCATGAAATGCGCGACAACGTCTTCCAGGAATTGAAGACGACCATCCACTACACCAACCGCTCCGGTGTGCGGGCGACCTGTCCCGACTGCCATGTGCCGCATCAGTGGACGGACAAGATCGCGCGCAAGATGCAGGCCTCCAAGGAGGTCTACGGCAAGATTTTCGGCACCGTGGACACGCGCGAGAAATTCCTCGACCACCGGCTGGAACTGGCCCAGCACGAATGGGCGCGATTGAAAGCCAACGATTCGCTGGAGTGTCGAAATTGCCATAACTACACGTCGATGGATTTGACGCGGCAGTCGACGCGTGCGGCGGAGATCCACAAGCGCTGGCTTGGCTCTGGCGAGAAGACCTGCATCGATTGCCACAAGGGCATTGCGCATCACTTGCCCGATATGACGGGGGTTCCGCAGGGATAGGCTGCTTCCGGTGAGCTGATCGCCCGGATGCAGGATATCGCTGCTGGATTCCGGCCTGCGCCGGAATGACGAGTAGGAAAGGTGACGCAATGAGCGGCCTTCCTATCCCTCTCGTCATTCCGGCGCAGGCCGGAATCCAGTAGCGACGCGTCCGAAGCAGCAACAAACCCTCACGCCTTTCAGCCCCCGGCCGGCCCCTTCAACTCCACCATGTTCCCCTGCGGGTCATACAGGTATATCGACGGCCCCTCGCCCTTCGCCCCATAGCGCGAACCGATGTCCCCCACGCGCACGCCATGCGCCTTGAGGTGCGCCACGATGGCCGCCTCGTCGTAATTTTCCACCTGCAGGCACAGGTGATCCATGTTGTGCCCCTGTTCGCCCGGCCCCGCGCCGCCCAGCCGGCCGAGCTTGCTGTCCAGCGCCACCAGGTCGATCAGCGAATCGCCGGCGCGCAGCTGGACCAGACCGATCTCGTCCTGGCGACGCTCCTCGCGACAACCGAGCACCTCGCAATAGAAACGCTGCATGGCCTCGGTGTCGCGCACGCGCAGCACCACGTGATCGATCCGGGCCAGTTGGAACGGGGGCTTGGACATGGTGGGGGCCAGTAAGGCGAGGCCGCCATCTTATGCCGTTTGAGACTCCCGCCACATGAGCCGGCGGCTGGGGAGGCATTCCCGGCCAAGGCATCTTATAATCGCCGTTTAGCGTGTGGTGGGAGAAGCAGCGCAAGCTGCTGCCGACGGCGTAACGCCCGTAATCGCTCAGGCCCCAGACCATCACCCGCACGAACACTCTGGAGAGACCGGTTGAATCCGGCGCCGAAGGGGCACGAAGCCAAGCTCGCTGAGCCGTCGCTTCCAAACTCTCAGGCAAAAGGACAGAGGGGCGCTCCACGTGCGGCTTGCACGTCCGGCCTGTATGGGCCATTTCCGGACGCCCCTGTCATGAGTCAGAAAGCCAATCCTTCCCTGCGCGACCTCGAGCACCACGACGCTTTCATCGAGCGTCACATCGGCCCCAACGACGCCGAAATCGCCACCATGCTCGGCGTGGTCGGCTACGACTCGCTGGAAGCGATGACCGACGCCATCGTGCCGGGCAAGATCAAGTCGCCGGCGCCGCTGGCCCTGCCCTCGCCGATCACCGAAGTGGAAGCGCTGGCCAAGATCCGCGCCATCGCCGACAAGAACCAGGTGTTCCGCAGCTTCATCGGCCAGGGCTACTACGGCACGCTGACCCCGAACGTCATCCTGCGCAACATCCTGGAGAACCCGGCGTGGTACACGGCCTATACGCCGTACCAGGCGGAAATTTCGCAGGGCCGCATGGAAGCGCTGATCAACTTCCAGACCATGTGCGCCGACCTCACCGGCATGGAGATCGCCAACGCGTCCCTGCTCGATGAAGGCACCGCCGCCGCCGAAGCGATGACGCTGGCCAAGCGCTCGACCAAGTCCAAGTCCAACCTGTTCTTCGTCTCCAACGCCGTGCACCCGCAGACGCTGGAAGTGATCAAGACCCGCGCCGAAGCGATGGGCATCGACCTGCACATCGGCGACGACAGCGAAGCCACCAGCGTCGACAGCTACGGCGTGCTGCTGCAGTACCCCAACACCTTCGGCCAGATCAACGACTACAAGGCGCTGGCCGATGCCGTGCACAAGCGCCATGGCGTGGTCTGCGTCGCCACCGACCTGCTCGCCCTCACGCTGATCGCCGCGCCGGGCGAATGGGGCGCCGACATCGTGGTCGGCAACACCCAGCGTTTCGGCGTGCCGTTCGGCTTCGGCGGTCCGCATGCCGCGTTCATGGCCTGCCGCGACAGCTACAAGCGCTCGATGCCGGGCCGCCTGATCGGCGTCTCCATCGACGCCGAAGGCAAGCCGGCCTACCGCCTCACCCTGCAGACGCGCGAACAGCACATCCGCCGCGAGAAGGCCACCTCCAACATCTGCACCGCGCAGGTGCTGCTGGCCGTGATGGCGAGCATGTACGCCGTCTATCACGGCCCGGAAGGCCTGGTGCGCATCGCCCGTCGCGTGCATCGCCTCGCCGCGATCCTTGCCGGTGCGTTGCGCGAGAAGGGCGTCACCGTCGGTCCGGATTTCTTCGACACGCTGCACGTGGTCAACGTCGATGCCGCCGCCATCCACGCGAAGGCACAGGCCGCCGGCATCAACCTGCGCCAGATCGACGGCAAGAGCCTCGGCATCAGCCTCGATGAAACCACCACGCGCGCGGACGTCGCCGCCGTCGCTGCGTTGTTCGGCGCCACCATCGGCGATATCGACGCGCTCGACGCCAAGACCAACGACGCCCTGCCCGCCGGCCTGGCCCGCACCAGCAAGTTCATGACGCACCCGGCCTTCAACACGCACCACAGCGAGCACGAACTGCTGCGCTACATGCGTTCGCTGGCCGACAAGGACCTGGCGATGGATCGCACCATGATCCCGCTGGGCAGCTGCACCATGAAGCTCAACGCCACCGCCGAGATGATCCCGGTGACGTGGCCGGAGTTCGGCAACATCCATCCGCTGGCCCCGGCCAACCAGGCCACGGGCTACAAGCAGCTGATCGACGAGCTGGAAGCGATGCTGGTGGAATGCACCGGCTACGACGCCGTGAGCCTGCAGCCGAACTCCGGCGCGCAAGGCGAATACGCCGGCCTGCTCGCCATTCGCGCCTATCACCGCTCGCGCGGCGAAGGCCATCGCGACATCTGCCTGATCCCCGAATCCGCGCACGGCACCAACCCGGCCTCCGCCCAGATGTGCGGCATGCAGGTGGTGGTGACCAAGTGCGATGCGAACGGCAACGTCGACGTCGCCGACATCCAGCGTGCCGCCGAGAAATTCAGCGACCGCCTCGCCGCGTTGATGATCACCTACCCGTCCACGCACGGCGTGTTCGAGGAGGACATCGTCAAGATCTGCGAAATCGTGCACGAGCACGGCGGTCAGGTGTACACCGATGGCGCCAACATGAATGCGCTGGTCGGCGTGGCCAAGCCCGGCAAGTGGGGTTCGGACGTCTCGCACCTCAACCTGCACAAGACCTTCTGCATTCCGCACGGCGGCGGCGGCCCGGGCGTGGGCCCCTGCGCGGTGAAGTCGCACCTCGCTCCGTTCCTGCCGGGAACCTATGGCGCTGAAAGCACCGTGGGCATGGTGAGCGCGGCCAGCTACGGCTCCGCGTCGATCCTGCCGATCAGCTGGATGTACATCACCATGATGGGCAACGCCGGCCTGCGCCGCGCGACCCAGGTGGCGCTGCTCAACGCCAACTACGTCGCCAAGCGTCTCGCACCGCATTACGAGACGCTCTACACCGGCCGCAACGGGTTGGTGGCGCACGAGTGCATCCTCGACCTGCGCCCGCTCAAGGACGCCACCGGCATCGGTGCGGAGGACGTGGCCAAGCGCCTGATCGACTTCGGCTTCCACGCACCGACCCTGAGCTTCCCGGTCGCGGGCACGCTGATGGTCGAGCCGACCGAAAGCGAATCGCAGTACGAGCTGGACCGCTTCATCGACGCCATGATCCAGATCCGCGACGAAATCCGCGCCGTGGACGAAGGCAAGCTCGATCGCGAAGACAACCCGCTCAAGCACGCCCCGCACACCGCCGTGATGGTGTCCGCTTCCGAGTGGACCCACGCCTACACCCGCGAACTGGCCGCCTTCCCGCTGCCCAGCCTGAAGTTCCAGAAGTACTGGTCGCCGGTGGCCCGCGTGGACAACGTCTACGGCGACAAGAACGTGTTCTGCAGCTGCGTACCGGTGGAAGCCTTCAAGGGCGAGATCGAAGCGTTCAGCGAGCCGAACGTGGCGTGATCTTTCCTGCAGCGTGAATGGAAAAAGGGCTCCGCATGCGGAGCCCTTTTTTGTTGAAGGCCATGCAGCACGTCAGGCGTTTGCGACAGCAGGCTCCTGTGCCTTGGCCGCGAGCATGCGATGGTAGGCAAACGTGCCGCGCACGCCGTTGATGAAGCAGAACAGCAGCGCCACGGCCATCAAGATTCCAAAGTAAGCCTGCGGCTGCGTGGCAAACTGGAAAATCTTCTCCGCGACAAACAACGCCAGACCGATCACCGCGAACACCCGCGAGCGACGCCGGATGCGCCAGGCGATGATGACCAGCAACACGGCGTCGACGTAGGCGAGCGAATTGATCCCCATCACGCTGTGACTGGACAGCAAGCTGATGGTGGCAACGACGGCCGTCACGACCGCACAGAACGCTGCGGCCCAGACGCCCTGATTGGATGCCTGCTCGGCATCGGCGATGTTTCCGAAGGTCGGCCAGTACCAGCGGTCCTGCTTGTAACGCGATCCCATAACTCCCCCTGTGATTTCTTGCGACGACACCCCCGTGCCGACTTGGGGATGTTAAGCGGTATCTGCAGTTTCGGCACTCGGCCAGGTAGCCAGCTCCACCTAGAGACAACGTTGTCAGAAAAGTCTTTCGTGAAGGAAGTGTGGACGTCCAGACGTCCAGGCCAAATTTATTGCAAAGCAATATGACGCGTTCCCCCAATAATGGGGATCGAACAGAACTCGTCGCTGCAACGCACGAAAATTGCCCTGTTTCCAGCCACATTTCCCCTACAACCATGCGGGGCAATCTCGTCCACTGTTTCACAACTAGCGTCACAGTTTGCATTGCAGTTTGAGGACAACGTTGTCATCCGTGGACGCGAACAGACATTGCCGCACGCCGGACAAGTCGCGGTGCGCAGAGACACACGAGGGGATATTCACGCTCGCCGCCCAAGGGCTACGGCTGGTCGCCACGGACACATCCGCCTTTCGATGCAGCACAAACCAGGAGACGATTTCATGCAGATGAAGCTATCGGCCGTTCGGTTACGCACGGCACTCCACGCGCTCGGCACCACTGCAGGCGGCGCCATGGCCATGAGCCTGATGACGCTCGCTCCCGTTCAAGCCGTACACGCGCAGGCCACCTGCGCCGCGGCCTGGAGCGCAAGCACGGTTTACACCGGCGGCCAGACCGCCAGCGAGAACGGCACCAACTACCTCGCCAACTGGTGGACGCAGGGCAATGATCCAGCCACCAACAGTGGCGGCCCTGGCTCCGGCCAACCGTGGACGTCGCAAGGCGCGTGTACGGGCGGATCGTCCGGTGGCGGCGGCACGGGCGGCGGCGGTACCGGAGGCGGCGGAACGGGTGGTGGCGGAACGGGTGGTGGCGGAACCGGCGGTGGCGGCACGGGTCCCACCAACCCGCCCGGTACCGGCGCGAACCTGGTGTTCAGTCCCTACAAGGACATCACCATCAACCTCAACTGGAACACCAACGTCATGCAGACCGCGGCGGCCACGGGCTCGTCGATTCCGGTGGTCGGCAGCGGCAGCCTGAAGTCCAACTATGTCACCAACCTCGGCGCCATCACCCTCGCCTTCGCCACCGGCGAATGCGGCAGCGAAAACTGGGGCGGCGTTCCCGGCGCCAGTTTTGCCAGCGCCAACATCTCCGCGCTTTCCAACGCCGGCGTGTCCTACATCGTCTCCACCGGCGGCCAGGCAGGCACGTTCACCTGCGGCAGCACCGCCAACTTCGCCACGTTCCTGTCGCGCTACATGTCGCCGAAGATGGTCGGCGTGGACTTCGACATCGAAGGCGGCCAATCGCAGACGACCATCAACAACCTCGTCGCTGCCGCCGTGTACGGCCAGTCGCTGTATCCGAACCTGCGCTTCTCCTTCACCCTCGCCACGCTGGGCGCGTCGGACGGCAGCTACGGCGGCGTCAACAGCCTCGGCGACATGGTGGTGAAGGCAATCAAGGCCTCCTCGCTGACCAACTACACCATCAACCTGATGGCGATGGACTATGGCTCATCGGCCGCCTCCTACCTGTGCGTCGTAGCGAACGGCAGCTGCGACATGGGCCAGTCGGCCATCCAGGCAGTGAAGAATCTAGAACACACCTACGGCATCTCGCCGAACAAGATCGAGATCACCCCGATGATCGGCATCAACGACGCATCGAGCGAAAACTTCACCATCGCCAACGCCGACGCCATCACCACCTACGCCGTCGCCAACGGCCTCGCCGGCATCCACTTCTGGTCGCTCGACCGCGACACCCCGTGCAACCAGACGACGGCATCGCCGACCTGCAACTCCGTGCCATCCACTACGCCGTTGCAGTACACGAAGCGGTTCTTGAGCGATTTGGGGCGGTAAGCCATCGGGCAGCGGGTCTTGAGATCCGCTGCCCTCTCGTATCGAATGGCACCACGAACTATTAAGTCGTCTGCACGCTCCTGCATGTCCGAGCACACTTGAGCAATCTGTTCGCACAACATGTAAAGCGCCGCAAATAGACCTTCGGTGACGTCGGAACTGAAGGGTGTATGGATATCCTCAATGCCCTTACCCCAAAAGGGCCGGAACGGACTATCCGGCCCACTCCGTCCCATTTGTCGCGTCGTGCGTTTTTCCTTAATCAACAAGATGCCGATAAGCACGGACCTCAGGCTTCGCTCTCTCCAGATCGTAGCGCGCCTGAAGCGCCAGCCAGTAGAACGCGGTGGTGTCGAAAATGAGGGAAAGGCGCAGCGCGGTCTTGGGGGTGATGGGGTGGGTATCGGCGATGAAGGCTTTGATGTGATCGGAAGGGATACCGGAGCGGCGGGCCAGTTGGGCGGGGTTGAGTGCGCTTGGGATCAGATAGGCGTGCAGCAAGATGTCGCCGGGGGCTCGCAGGGGCTGCGAGGGGTCCACTTCCGAGTGCGGGGTGAGCTGGATCAGTTCCATGGTGGTTCCTCCCTGTCGGACACGGCCGCGCAGCGGATAGGCGCTTACAGCGCTCCGTGTCAGTGAATGCTTGATAGCTTCGTCGGTGATCGCCCGAGTGCGGTGCATCGCCCTGCCGGCCGATGCGCCGTAACGGCGATCATCGGAGGCGTGTGGTGTTCACTCGAGGCTCGTTACCGAGCAGGCGGGCGTACTGTTGGAGGCAGTGGATGGCGGTGCCCAGACTGGCCGTGACGGCCACGGGAAGCGGCCATGGCAGCGGTCTGCCGGGGAATCCCCGTGCCTGCGCGTGGCGGCACTGGTCGCTGTCTACACGCAGGCGCGTGAGGGCGAGCACCGCCAGGGCGATGTCACCGCGAGCGCCATGACGCAGGGTTTGAGGCCAAGCCACGGCCGTGGACGACGAGTCGCCAGGCGGAGGAGTGAGGGTGTCGTCAGGGGGAACGGACGAGCGAATGCGTACCGTATGATCGTGGATAGCCATGATCAACTCCGTAGAAGTTGGTGGTGGTTAGCGGGTCGTGGGTGTTTCCAGCACTCACGACCCGCGCCTCATGACCTGATGTCATGATCACCCGCGAAGCCTCGCAATACGACAGCGCGAATGACTGACTGACCGTAACAAGCAGGGTTGGACTCGTCTGTCAGGGAACGGCGATATGGACGTCCACCTGGACAAGGCGGCGCGTGACGGCGCCAGGCCGATCGAATGTCAGCACCATTCCCTTAAATGATCTGAAGGCAGTGCGCGCGCTCAAAAACGTGCACGCAGACTCATGAAATTGTCCCTGGCACCTTTTCGCCGGCACCTTTTCGGATGAAATTGTCCCTGGCACCTTTTCGCAAGGATTTCGGCATTGTCCCAACAGTTTCCTCGTCTGCTCATGCTTGGTTCCAAATGGTTGGCTTTGCAGAATCGTCGCCAAGCATCGCTTCCGTACTGAGTTCCTTGATCCGAATGGATCAAGGCTCTTCGAGGTCGCCGGCATCGAAAAGGTGTCAGGGCCAATTTTTCGTCATTCCAGCAGACGGCGTGCCCTTCATCAGCGCAGCCTACGCAATTAACCTCCGTAGCCGCGCTACGTCGGCAATAGAAGCACGGTGCGAAGGGCCATCGCACGAGAGTGCGTCGGCATCCAACAACGAACTCGACGGCCAACACCCGACGAGGATGAGCACGAACCGCTTCGATGCAATAAGGGTTCTTGGAGGACATGGAGAAGCGCTTGTCGGCTATCGGGCGCGGCGCAAGCGCATGCCATGATCATCAATGGACCAACAAAGGAATGTAACCATGAAGAAATTCGCGATCATCCTTTCCTTACTTCTTACCGCATGCGCATCGGCTCCGAAGGCGACTCACATCGATATGCCGGGCGCCGACCTATCGACGTCGGTTTCAGTCACGGATCTGCGTCCCGCGAGCGAGAAAGAGAATAAGATCTTCAGCCTTCTTATCAGTAGTGACGGGTACGGCATCTACCGTAAGGGCGACAATACGCTGGATCCACCTATCACTCAGCTATTTCGACGAAGCTCCTATGAGCGGCTTGGGATGAATGATGATGCAAGTTCATCTATCACCATCCATCATTTGGTGGTCTATTTGAACGCTAAATCCCAACTGCGAAGGGGCGCGATGTTTGCGGCACTGGGAGGCCCCATTGGCGCCGCCATTGGCGCAGGAACCAGCAAGCCGATTACCACAGGCATTAGCCAGTCTGTGATTGGCAGGGATGCTTTTGAAAAGTCCCAGGATAATGAGTACGAGCGCGCATTCTTCACAGAAGCAGAAAATCCTCAGCGTGCGTCAGTCTTTGTCATCTATATCGACGCGACCATTCGCGGCAAGCGGGTGTCGGTGAAATCCATGTCGATGGCCAGTGCGCCTGAAGGAAAAAACGCCTACAGCATCGCCGTTCAATCAGCGATTGACTATTACCTGAGTCAATACACGGCGTCGGAACAAACGGAGCAAGCGGGGCGGAGGTAGTTCGCGCGCGATTTTGTAGCCAGTGATGCTACGTTCGTAGCCAACATGGCTACGTTTTCGAGGCGAAGTGGGTCCAACGTCGCCCGGCAGACAAAAAAAGCCCCGCGTTTGCGGGGCTTTCTTGTTCGTCTTGCCTACGCACTAATCGCTCAGGCGAACGGATCGTCCAGCACGATGGTGTCATCACGATCCGCACCGGTAGCAACCAGCGACAGCTTGCAGCCCGACAGCTCCTCCACCGCACGCAGATAAGCGCGAGCCGCAGCGGGCAGCTTGTCCCACTCGCGGATACCGGCAGTGGATTCGTCCCAGCCCGGGAATTCCAGGTAGACCGGCTTGCACTCGTCCCAGCCGTCCGCGTCGAGCGGGGCCAGTTCGCGGCGCTTGCCGCGGTATTCGTAGGCGATGCAGACCTTGATGGACGGCAGGCCGTCGAGCACGTCGAGCTTGGTGATGGCCAGGCCGTTGATGCCGTTGATCTGCACGGCGCGCTTGAGCGCGACGAGGTCGATCCAGCCGCAGCGGCGCGGACGGCCGGTGCTGGCGCCGAACTCGTTGCCGACCTTGCGCAGGCGCTCGCCCATCTCGTCGTTGAGCTCGGTCGGGAACGGACCGCCGCCCACGCGCGTGGCGTACGCCTTGCAGATGCCCAGCACGTAGTCGATGTCGCCCGCGCCCACGCCGGTGCCGGCGAGTGCGCCGCCCACGGTGGTGTTGGACGAGGTCACGTACGGATAGGTGCCGTGGTCGATGTCGAGCAGCGCACCCTGCGCGCCTTCATACAGGATGTGACCGCCTTCCTTGCGCACGTCGTGCAGGATGGCGGCGACGTCGTCGACCATCGGGCGAATGAATTCGCCATAGGCCAGCGCATCGTCCAGCACGGTCTGGAAGTCGACCGGCTCGGCCTTCAGCCACTGGGTGAGGATGAAGTTGTGGTATTCGACGGCGGCCTTGATCTTCTCCGGCAGCTCGTGCGGGTACATCAGGTCGGCCACGCGCACGCTGCGGCGAGCCACCTTGTCTTCGTACGCCGGGCCGATGCCGCGGCCGGTGGTGCCGATGGCGCTCTTGCCGGCGGCGATTTCGCGCGCCTTATCGACGGCGATGTGGTACGGCATGATCAGCGGCGTGGCCGGGCTGATCTTGAGGCGCGAACGCACTTCCACGCCCTGCGCTTCGAGCTCTTCGATTTCCTGCTTGAGCGCCTGCGGCGACAGCACCACGCCATTGCCGATCAGGCACAGCGCGTCGTCGCGCAGGATGCCCGACGGAATCAGATGCAGCACGGTCTTCTTGCCGCCGATGACCAGCGTGTGGCCGGCGTTGTGACCGCCCTGGAAGCGCGCGACGGCGCTGACCTGTTCGGTCAGCAGGTCGACGATCTTGCCCTTGCCTTCGTCGCCCCACTGCGCACCAAGGATGACTACTGACTTGCCCATGATGATGATGCTCTCGTCAATTTGAAGAATGCGGATGGCCAAAGGCCGCGAAACGGATGGAAGCCCTGATTGTTTCGTTCGGCGTCCAGCGCCGTGAACGTCGCCGGGGTGAAGCGTTTGCGCGAACGACGATGAAGCTTCGCTGGAAAAACTCGATGGGTTGAACGGCCCATCGCCGCGTTAATTCAATGCACCCACTGCAGCGCCACCAGGCCGATGCCGATGGCGGCCGCGCCGAACAGCCGCAGCGCGCGGGCTCATGTTGGCTGCCTCGCGCATGGTGGCTTGCCACCCGCGCGGCGCGGCAAACAACACCAGCCCCTCGATCACCAACACCAGGCACAACGCGCCGGCCAGCTCCCTCGACATCGTCCGTTACCACTCAATGCTTGGACGATGCGCCGTCGCTGAAATACTTCAGGAATTCCGAATCGGGCCTCAGCACCAGCACGCCCTTGCCGTCCTTGAACGAGGTACGGTACGCGGCCAGGCTTCGATAGAACGCGAAGAACTCCGGATCCTGCCCATAAGCCTGCGCGTAGATCGCCGCGGCCTGTGCATCGCCCTCGCCCTTCACCTTGGCGGCATCGCGCTCCGCTTCCGCCTTCACCACCTGGGCCTGGCGATCGGCGTCGGCCTTGATGGTTTCGGCGGCCTGCTGGCCGGTGTAGCGCAATTCGTTGGCGAGCTGGGTGCGCTCGGCGCGCATGCGCTTGTACACCGACTCGCTCACTTCGTCCGGCAGGTCGATGCGCTTGATGCGCACGTCGACCACGGCAATGCCGAAGTTCTTGCGGGCTGCCGCGTCGGTCTGCTTGCGCACGCGTTCGGTGACGTCCTTGCGGCCGGCGGAAACCAGCTCCTGCAAGGTGCGGCCGTTGAACTCGAAGCGCAGCGCATCCTTCACGATCGGCGTGAGGCGATTGGCTGCCTGCAGTTCGTCGCCGGCGGTGGCGCGGTAGTAGGCAGCGTTGTCGGCAATGCGCCACTTCACGTAGAAGTCGACGTTGACGCTCTTCTTCTCGGAGGTGAAGTAACGCTCGGGCGGCGCTTCCAGGGTAAGGATGCGGTTGTCGAACGTCATCACCTGCTGGATGAACGGCAACTTCGCGTGCAGGCCAGGCTGGTCGCCGGTGCGCACGATGCGGCCGAATTGCAGCACGAGCGCGGTCTGACCTTCATGCACGACGAACAAGCTGTTGAAGCCGAGCAGCACCACGAGCACGGCGATGATGGCGGAGGCGAACTTCATGGCTGCTTCTCCTTGCCGCCGAGGTTGCTGTCGCTGCCGGCAGCCGATTGCATCACCGAGCCCACGCCCTGGATGTCCTTGCCGGTGGCACGGTCGAGCGGCAGATAGATCATGTTGCGGCCGCCGGAACCATCGAGCACCTTGGGATTGTTCGACATCACGTCTTCGACTGTTTCCAGCCACAGGCGGCGGCGGGTGACGTCCGGCGCGGCCTTGTATTCCTTGAGGATCAGGTTGAAGCGCGAGGCATCGCCGGTGGCCGTGGCCACGCGGGCAGCGGCATAACCCTGGGCCTCGGCGGCGATGCGCGACGCGTCGCCGCGCGCCACCGGCACGACCTGGCTGGCGTAGGCGCGCGCATTGTTTTCGGTGCCCTGCTTGTCTTCGCGAGCGGCGTTGACGTCGTCGAAGGCGTCCTTCACTTCCTGCGGCGGGGCCACGTTCTGGAAGCTCACGTCGGTCACCACCAGGCCGGCGTCGTATTCGTCCAGCGTGGCCTGCAGGATTTCACGGGTCTGCTGCTGCAAGGTGTCGCGCGTCTGCGCCTTGACGGCGGCGGGCACGACAGCCGGCGCGGCCGTGGACGAGGCGGCGGCCACGCTGCTGGCAGGCGCGGGCGCCACGGCGTCGACTTCGCCCTGGCTGGTGAGGATGTTGTCCATCACGTTGGCGCCCACCACCGTGCGCACGGCAGCTTCGGCCGCCTGGCGCAGCGTCTCTTCCGGCGGGCCGCTGAGCGAGAACAGGTATTTGTACGAATCGGACACCTGGTACTGCACGTTGAAGTCGACCGAGATGATGTTCTCGTCGCTGGTCAACATGCGCACCTTGTCGGAGACCGAACGGATCTCGGTGGCGCCGACCTTGGTCACCGTTTCGATCGGACCGGGGAACTTGAGGTGGAAACCCGGCTGCAGGGTGCGCGAGTACTTGCCGAAGCGCAGCACCACGCCGGCCTGGCGCGCATCCACGATGGTGAAGCTGCTCATGGCGATCCACACGATCACGAACGCCAGCAGGATGGTGAAGATGCCGCCGGCACCGCCACCCAGCTTGCCGAAGCGGTTGCGCAGCTGCCTCAGGACGTCGTCCAGCCCCGGCTTGTTGCCCGGCTGGCGATTCTTGTTCCAAGGATCACGTTGCCCATTACCGGGTTCGTTCCAGGCCATGGTCAGTCTCCTTGAGGCCGCTGGGAGGCCGGCTGTATGGGCCGGAAAACGCGTTGCACGGGTTTTGACATAGGGTCGACTGCTTGATGTGGCTGTGTGCCTGGGCACGGATGGCCGCACAAACACCGTCGATTCTACCAGAGCCAGCCGGCGATTCCCTCCCCATGGATGCGTATCCTTGTGGGAGCGCACCCTGTGCGCGACAGGCGCCTCAGGGGCATCTCGACAAATGGTTTCCGCGAGCCGCTCGGGCGCCTGTCGCGCACAGGGTGCGCTCCCACAGGGGCTTGGTTACTCCGGGGCCTGTTTTTAAAAGGCTTCTTCCGGCGTGCCGAGGATCGGTTGCAGCAAGGCCGCCTCGGTGGCGTTGCCCCCGCTGAGCGGCGCGATGACGCTGCGCGGTGCATCGATGTTCAAGCGCCAACCCTCCTCGTCGACTTCCTCGCCGACGATGGCCCCGGCGGCCTTCAGGCGTGCATGCAGGCGCCCTGCCGAATGTGGCAGGCGCAGCTCGGACTGCACGCGCGCGCCGCCAAGCAGCTCGCCCAGGGCCTGCTTGAGCAGGTCCAGGCCCTGCCCGGTCGCGGCCGACAACCATACGGTGGTGGGCTTGCCCTCGGCGTCTCGGTCGATGCGCGGTTCGCTGCCGGCCAGGTCGATCTTGTTCATCACCCGCAGCTGGGGCAGATCGCCGGCGTCGATTTCCTCGAGCACGTTGTCCACCACGCGGGCAAGGCGTTCGCGTTCCTCGTCGGCGGCGTCGCTCACATGCAGCAGCAGATCCGCGTCGCGCGCTTCGGCCAGGGTGCCGCGGAACGCCGCGACCAGGTCATGAGGCAGCTCGCGGATGAAGCCCACCGTGTCGGCCAGCACGGCCGGGCCGCAGGACAGGCCGTCGAGCTTGCGCACGGTCGGGTCCAGCGTGGCGAACAGCAGGTCGGCGGCGAACACCTCGCCTTCGGTCAACACGTTGAACAGGGTCGACTTGCCGGCGTTGGTATAGCCGACCAAGGCCACCCTGGGCACGGTGTTGCGCAGTCTCGCGCGGCGCTGTTGGACGCGCTGGGTCTGCACCTTTTCCAGCCGCTTGGTGAGCATCTTCACCCGCTCGGCGAGCAGGCGACGGTCGGTTTCCAGCTGGGTTTCGCCCGGGCCTCGGTTGCCGATGGCACCGCCGCGCTGGGCGTCCAGATGGGTCCAGCCGCGCACCAGCCGGGTGGCGAGGTGCTTGAGCTGGGCCAGCTCCACTTCGAGTTTGCCTTCGTGCGAACGGGCGCGCTGGGCGAAGATGTCCAGGATCAGGCCGGCGCGGTCGACCACGCGCACGTTGAGCAGCTTTTCGAGGTTGCGCTCCTGCACGGGGGTCAGCAGGTGATCGACCAGAACCAGGTCGGCTTCGAGCGCCCGGGCGGCCTCAGCCACCTCGTCGGCCTTGCCGGTACCTATGTAATAACGCGGGTTGGGCACGTCGATGCGTGCCGGAATGCTGCCGAGGATCTCGGCGCCGGCCGAGTGCACGAGCTCGGCGAATTCTTCGGCGCGCCTAGCCGAATCGCCCTCGCCGCGGGAATGCGGGAGCACGAGGATGGCGCGTTCGCCTTTCTTTTGACGATCAAACACGAGGGCGGGAGGACCTTTATGAAGACGCGGTGCCGTGGACCGTCAAGGGTCCACGGCACGAATCGGAGTGGGAAGTGTATGTGGATACGCTGCCCGCCGGAGGATTCCGGTTTGCAACGCCTACCCTACTCAGATGGGTCGACCGCCCTGCGGAATCAACCTTCCGCTTCGGGCGCACCGCCCGGCGCGTCGCCCGGGCCGTCATGGCCATTGCCCATGCGAACGTTACGGCTGGGCACCACGGTGGAGATGGCGTGCTTGTAGACCATCTGGCTCACCTGGTTGCGCAACAACACCACGAACTGATCGAAAGACTCGATCGTGCCCTGCAGCTTGATGCCATTGACCAGGTAGATGGCGACCGGAACGCGCTCGCGACGCAGCGCATTGAGAAACGGATCTTGCAACGATTGCCCTTTGGACATTTCTTGTTCTCCCCTCGCAACGGACGGACCGGGATAAAAGACGCGTGACGCGCCCCGGTCCAAGGCCGAGGAATATTAACCACTTTTAAATCGTTGATGAAAGAGTAAATGCACGCTTTCATCAGGTGTGAAAAAGACGTTTAGAGAACTGCGCGGCACACTATTGCTCGCCCAAGAACATTCGCACGCCTTCTTCAGCAAGATTCCGCGTCTCAGCACGCTCTGGATCGAGCATCCGGGCGTCGAGCACACCGCGTAGCCAAGTGATCTGGCGTTTGGCGAGCTGGCGTGTGGCGAAGATGCCGCGATCGCGAAATTCCGCCTCGTTCGTTTGGCCGTCCAGATGCTCCCACGCCTGTCGATAGCCCACGGCGCGCATGGCGGGAAGATCGGCATGCAGGTCGCCGCGCGCACGCAAGGCGCGAACTTCATCGAGGAAACCATCCTGCAGCATGCCGTCGAAGCGCCGGGCGATGCGTTCGTGCAATGGAGCGCGATCCGCCGGAACCAGCGCCAGCTTGAGCACGCGCCACGGGAAGCGCTCGCCGGTGCCGCCACGCTGCTGTTCCGACAACGGGCGACCGGTGAGTTCGATCACCTCCAGCGCACGCTGGATGCGCTGCGCATCGTTCGGCCCGATGCGCTCCGCCGCCGCCAGGTCCAGGCGTTGCAGGCGCGCATGCAGCGCGGGCCATCCCTCGGTCGACGCCTGCGCCGTGAAACGCTCGCGCAGGATCGGATCGGCTTCGGGCAGCTGCGAAAGACCTTGCTGCAGCGCGCGGAAATAGAGCCCGGTGCCGCCGACCAGCAGCGGCACGCGGCCCTGTGCCGTGATTTCCTGCATCGCAGCCATCGCATCGCCACGAAAATCCGCCGCCGAGTAAGGCTGGGCGGGATCGCGGATGTCGATCAACCGATGCGGGTAGCGCGCCAGCGTCGGCGCGTCCGGCTTGGCCGCGCCGATATCGAGACCGCGATAGACCAAAGCCGAATCGACGCTCACCAGATCAACCGGGAACTGCTCGCTCAAGGCGCAGGCGAGCGCCGTCTTGCCCGACGCGGTCGGGCCCATCAGGAATACGGCGAGGGGGCGCTGATCGATCGGCATCGGCGCATTCTAGCGGCGAACCGACACAGTACTCACGGTAGGAGCGCACCCTGTGCGCGACAAGCGTCTCCACCGGGCGAGGCCGTCGCGCACAGGGTGCGCTCCCACCGAAGGATCGATTAGGCGTAGAACTCCACCTTGCCGCCGGCGAGGTGGTACATCGAGCCGACGATCTTGATCTTGCCGTCCTTCTCCATGCCGGCAAGCACGTCGCTGCGTCGACGAATATCCTCCACCGTCTGACGCACATTGGTGGCGGCCACCGCATCCACGAAGGCGTCGTTCTTGCTCGTGCGTTCGCCGCTGAACTGGGTGGCGGCGACGGCGGGCTTGATCTTGTCGAGCAGGCCGGTGAGGTTGCCCAGCTTGGCGTTGTCGATGGCGCCCTTGATGGCGCCGCACGCCGTGTGCCCCATCACCAGCACGAGCTTGGAGCCGGCCAGCGCACAGGCGAACTCGAGGCTTCCCAACAGATCGTCGTTGGCGATGTTGCCTGCAATGCGTGCGTTGAAGGTATCGCCGATACCGGCATCCAGGATGATCTCCGCCGGTGCGCGCGAGTCGATGCAACTGAGGATGACCGCGGCGGGATACTGCCCGCCGGCACTGGCCCGCTTCTGTGCCAGATAGTCGTGTCCTTGCATCTTGCCGGCACGGAAGCGCTCGTTGCCCTCCTTGAGCATGGCGATGACCTGATCCGGCGTCATCGCATCACGCTGTTCCTTGCTCAGGGCGGCGGCTTGCGCCAGGCCTGGGAGCAGCCAGGGTACGCCGCCCACCGCGGCAAAGGCGGCGACGCCGATGGCTGACTTCAACAGCGAGCGGCGCGAACCGTCGGTCGCGCTGCCGCAACACGCTTGCTCGTGAGCTTGCATAACGCCCCCAACTCCCCGAAAGAAGTTGCTACTGCACGCCCGGGGCGATGAAACCGGCGTGAACCCTTCCCTCGTCATTCACTGTGGGAGCGCACCCTGTGCGCGACGGCCTCGCCATATGGAGGCGCTTGTCGCGCACAGGGTGCGCCTCCACAGGTTGGGGACTCAGCGAGCCGGCACACCCATCTCCTTCAACAACTGCGGCGCCGTATATACCTTGTCCATCAGCCAACGCATATAACGCAGGTCGACATGGATGGCCCGCTTGTAACGCGGGTCGAACATCCAGCTCGCGCTCACCGCTTCCCAGTTGCTGTCGAAATTGAGTCCCACCAGCTCGCCCTTCGCGTTCAGCACGGGCGAGCCGGAGTTGCCGCCGGTGGTGTCCAGGTTGCTGAGAAAATCGACCGGCATCTGCTGGGTTTTGGCCTCGGCGTAGCCCTCGTAGTCGCCCTTGGCGATGGCATCGAGCAACGGCTTGGGCGCATCGAACGGAACCGCACCGGTGTTCTTCTCGACGATGCCCGCGGTCGTGGTGAGCGGTTCGTAGGTGACGGCATCGCGCGCCTTGAGCGGCGTCACCTTGCCGTAGCTCACGCGCAGCGTGGCATTGGCGTCGGGGTAGACCGCACGGCCCTGCTTCTGGCGATAGGCAATCAGTGCGTCCATGTAGCCGGGGCGTAGCCGCAGCAGATCGCCCTCGCGCGACTTGCGCTCGTCTTCCATGCGCAGCAGCGCCGGCTGCAACTGCGCGGCGACCACCAGCAGCGCGTCATCCGATTTGGCCACCGTGGCGGGATCGGCTTTCAGCCATCCCAGACGCGCGGCCTCGTCACCCAGCTGCGTGGCGCCGTAGACCTGCTCGAGCTTGTGCGACAACGCTTCGGGCGTGCGGCCGAACGCGGCATCGAACTCCGGCACGCGCTGTGTGTCGGGCAGCTTCTGGTAGCGGGTGAGCAAGGCGGTCAACAAACGTCTCTCGACCGCGGGATCGTAGCGACGCTGCACTTGCCGTAGCGTGCCCGCGATCAGTTCTTCGTCACGCAACTGGTAGCCTGCCTCGCGCTGCGCGTCGGGCCGGCCACGTTCGTGCGCCAATCGCTGCAACACGATGGCCGAGCGCAGCAATTGCGTCTGCGTTTGCATCATGCCGAGCAGCAGATCGCGCTCGCGCGTGGCATTGCCGGCGGCGATGAGCTGGCCGACCTGGTCGATCTGCGGACGCAGCGTGCTCGCCTGCGGCTGGGCCGCCAGCCATGCCAGCATGGCGTCCTCGTCCTTGCGGCGAACGGTGACCGCGTCACTGCGCTTGAGTCCATCCAGTTCGCCCTGGAAGCGCTTGATGTTGTTCTTCAGCGACTGCAGCTGCGACGCGTAACGGATGGCCGCTTGCCGGTCGTCACGTCCCGTGTCCTCGATGACGTGTTCCAGCTGCTGCATCACTTCAACCGTGGTGGGCAGGCGCCATTGCACCTGATCGGCGAATTCGGCGGCCGTGCGATGCCGATAGGTGATGCCGGGATAACCGGCCAGCATGACGAAATCCCCTTCCTTCACGCCATCGCGTGCCACCTGCAGATGCGCGGGCGGGTGATAGGGAACGTTGTCCTTGGCATAGTCCGCCGGCTTGCCATCCGGGCCCACGTAGGCGCGCAACAAGGTGAAGTCGCCCGCGTGCCGCGGCCACACGAAGTTGTCCACTTCGTCGCCGTAGTTGCCGATGGCGCGGGGCGGCGCGTAGACCAGGCGCAGGTCGCGCAGCTCGAGCTGCTTCACTAGGTAGAAATCGCGGCCGTAGAACATGTTGACCACGCTGCAGCGCATGCCGGACTCGCGCTCGCACTCGGCCACCGTCGCTTTGCTGATCGCGTCGATGGCATCGAAGTAGGCGCGCCCGGTCTTGCCCCTGGCGGCGGCCAGCACCTTGTCGCTGATCTTGTCGAAGCCGGTGGTCACGCGCAGGCGGAAATCGGGGTTGGCCGGCAGCTCCTCGGCCCGCTCGTGCGAGACGAAACCGTTCTGGATCAGGTCGCGCTGGGCGTTGCTGTTGTACTGGATCACGCCGAAAGCGACATGGTGGTTGGTCAGCACCAGGCCGTCGTCGCTGATGAACGAACCGGTGGCCCCGCCCACCTTCACCACCGCATTGAGCGGCGCCTTGGTCAGGTCGGCCAGCTCGGCCGGGTTGCCCTGGAACCCCGCCTCGCGCAGCGGCTTGGCGATGGACGGCAGCTGCGAGGGCATCCACATGCCTTCGTCAGCGTGGGTTGGAATGGCGATGGCTAGCCCCAATGCTGCCGCCAGCAGCGTGAATGTCGGTCGTTTCATGCCTGTCCTAGAGCCGGGTGGCGCAAAAAATTGCGACCATAGCCCTGCCCGCCCCTCGGGGCAACGCTGCACTGCACGAAGCGGCGCCCGTGCCCCGCCTTCTATAATGTCAGTTTTCCCGCCCTTCCCCCACGGAAACCCCATGCCTCAGATGATGAAAGCCCTGGTCAAGCGCAAGCCCGAGCAGGGCATCTGGATGGAAGAAGTGCCTGTTCCCGAGGTCGGCCCCAACGAGGTGCTGATCAAGCTGGAAAAGACCGCGATCTGCGGCACCGACCTGCACATCTACAAGTGGGACGAGTGGTCCCAGCGCACCATCAAGCCCGGCCTGACCATCGGCCACGAGTTCGTGGGCCGCGTGGTGGAGATCGGCCCGGGCGTCACCGGCTACAAGATCGGCGACCGGGTGTCGGCCGAGGGCCATATCGTCTGCGGCCACTGCCGCAACTGCCGTGCCGGCCGCCAGCACCTGTGCCCGAACACCGTGGGCATCGGCGTGAACCGCAACGGCGCGTTCGCCGAATACATGACCATGCCGGCCTCGAACCTGTGGCCGATCCCGGACCAGATCCCGTCCGAGCTGGCCGCCTTCTTCGACCCGTACGGCAACGCCGCGCACTGCGCGCTGGAATTCGACCTGATCGGCGAAGACGTGCTGATCACCGGCGCCGGCCCGATCGGCATCATCGCCGCGGGCATCGCCAAGCATGTGGGCGCCCGCAACGTGGTGGTCACCGACGTCAACGACTACCGCCTGAAGCTGGCGGCGGACATGGGCGCCACGCGCGTGGTGAACGTGGCCAACCAGTCGCTGAAGGACGTGATGAAAGACCTGCACATGGAAGGCTTCGACGTGGGCCTGGAGATGAGCGGCAACCCGCGCGCCTTCAACGACATGCTCGATTGCATGTACCACGGCGGCAAGATCGCGCTGCTCGGCATCCTGCCCAAGGGCGCCGGCATCGACTGGGACAAGGTGATCTTCAAGGGCCTCACCATGCAGGGCATCTACGGCCGCCGCATGTACGAGACCTGGTACAAGATGACCCAGATGGTGCTCACCGGCTTTCCGCTACAGAAAGTTCTCACCCACCAGATTCATATCGACGATTTCCAGAAGGGCTTCGACCTGATGGATGCCGGCAAGTGCGGCAAGGTCGTCTGCTCCTGGTCTTGAGCATCCACGAAACCGTCACATAAATGCACTTGGCCGCCGCTTTTTGGGCGGCCAAGTCGTTCTGCGATAACAGTCGGCCTAGTACACTCGCGGCAAGGCGGCCGACTAATCGCTGGGATTGTGAAGGTACCCGGCCCAAGGGCTGAGTACGGTCGGCGCGCGATGGCATGGGAGCATCGTCCGCATGGCTGATCTGTTCAGCAATCGTCATCTGGCCGCAGGACGCGACCGCGCCATGGCCGTCTACAAATCGCATCGCACGCGCAAGATCGCCCTGATCGTTGCGATCGTGCTGATCGTGTTCGGCATCCTCGGCTTCCTCGCCGCACCATCGATCATCCGCAGCCAGATCGAGAAGCGCGCCACCGCCGCGCTGCAACGTCCCGTCACGCTGGATGCGGTGCATCTCAACCCGTATACGTTGCGCCTGGAGCTGGATCAGTTGCATATCGCCGACCGCGATGGCAAGTCGGCTTTCGTCGATGTGGACCAGGCGGTCATCAATGCCTCGTGGGCTTCGCTGTTCCGCATGGCGCCCGTGCTCGATCAGCTCATCGTGCAGCATCCGCGCATCCGCATCGTGCGCACGGGCGACCAGCGCTTCAACTTCAGCGACATCATCGATCGCTTCAACGCCACGCCGTCCGATCCGAAGGCTTCGCCGGCACGCTTTGCGCTGTCCAACATCAGCGTGCACAACGGCGACATCCAGTTCGCCGACGAGGCGATGAAGGCCGATCACCACGTCGAGCAGCTGGAGCTGGGCATTCCGTTCATCGCCAACCTGCCCAGCGATACCGATGTGTTCGTGCAGCCGCTGCTGTCGATGAACGTGGACGGCAGCCCGCTGCGTGTCGAAGGCCACACCAAGCCGTTCGCCGACAGCCGCGATTCCACCATCAATTTCCGCCTGGATCGCCTCGATCTGGCGCGCTACATCGGCTATGCGCCCACCACGCTGCCGGTGACGATACCCAAGGGCCTGCTCAGCGGCGATCTGGTGCTGCATTTCCTGCAGGCCAAGGCGGCATCGCAATTGCAACTCACCGGCAAGCTGCAGATCGACGATTTCGCGCTCAATACCCGCAGCGGCCAGGCGATCCTGAGTCTTGGCAAGGGCACCGCCGACCTCACCGACGTGCAGCCGCTGCAATCGCGTTATGTGCTGGGTGCACTCAGCTTCGACCGTGCGCAGCTCTATTACACCGCCGGTGCCGACGGCCACAGCAATTTCGACGCGCTCACCTCGACGCCCACCCAGGCGGATGCCGACAAGAAGGCCGAGCCCACCGACCTGCGCATCGCCTCGATGGCGCTCACCAACAGCGCCATCCATTACACCGACGCTGCAGGCAGCAAGATCGACCTGGGCAATCTGCGCGGCAACATGCAGGGGCTGAGCCTGCAGGCAGCGCCGGTGGCGAAGCTCGATGTGACCGCGCAGTTCTTTGGCGGCGACATCGGCATGAAGGGCACGGTGGATCTGGCCAAGAACAAGCTGGCCGCCGCCTTGACACTCAAGCAGGTGGACATGGCGCCGCTGCAGGCTGCCACGTACCAGGGCATCAACGCGCGGCTGACCAAGGGCAAGCTCGATGCCACCGGCCAGCTTCAGGTGGACTGGGGCAAGCCGTTCAACATCCATCTGGCCGATGCGCATGCCACGGCCACCGACTTTGCGATGGAGCCGCAATTCAAGGGACAAGGCTCGCCCGTTTCCTGGGCCACCCTGGAAGCGGAAATCATCCAGGTCGACCTGGCCACACAACAGGCGCAACTGGGCACGGTGAAGGCCACCGGCCTCAGCCTGGACGTACAGCGCAACAGCAAGAAGTACATCAGCCTGGTGGATCTGTTCGCCGCCAAGGATGCGCCGAAGAAGCCAGTCGCCGCCAGCGGACCGCCGTGGCATTGGAGCGTGGCCCACCTCGCCTTCGACAATGCCGCCGTCGCGTTCACCGATCTGGCTGCTGGCGACAAGCCGGTGAAGATCAAGATCGACACGCTCAGCGGCAGCATGGACAACCTGAGCGACAAGCTCAACGAACCGCGCGAGATGAAGTTGTCGGGCACGATGGGCCGAGGCAGCTTCACCGCCAACGGCAAGCTGCAACCGCTGCCCACGCTGGCCGATCTGCAGATCGACACCAAGCGGTTCGACATCACCAACTTCCAGCCGTACATCAGCGTGCCGTTGAACGTGGTCATTTCCAGCGCCCGCGTCACCAGCAACGGCAAGCTGCATTACGACGGACGCAGCGCGGAACCGAAACTCACCTACAAGGGCAACGCGGCGCTGGAACAGGTCCGCATCCAGGACAAACTGACCGGCGACGATTTCCTGCGTTGGCGCACGCTCAGCGGATCGAATCTCGATGTCGCCTATGGCTCGGGTGCGCCGCGCATGCACGTGGCCGGACTGGTGCTGAGTTCCTTCTACGCCCGCATGATCGTCAACGCCAACGGCACCTTGAATCTGTCCGAAGTGGTGACCAACCCGGCAGCGGCGCCCGTATCGGTGACGCGTGGAGAGAATGAGCAGCCGTCCGGCGCGGCGGTACCGCCACCGGCCCCAGCTGCATCCGCACCGGCTCCCGCAGTCGCTGCCGCGCCAACCAAGGACACCAAGGGCACCACCACCACGGCCATCGTTCCCGCAACGACGGCGCCGGCAGCCCCTCCAGCCGACATTCGCATTGGCGGCATCACCCTGGTCAACGGCCAGATCAACTACACCGACAACTTCATCAAGCCGAACTACACGGCCAACCTGACCAAGGTGACCGGCAAGATCGGCACCATCGCCACCACGCCCGGCGATCCGCCGGCGGAGCTGTCGGTGCAGGCGGCACTGAACGACAACTCGCCGGTGGATATCGACGGCACCGTCAATCCGTTGCAACCGGTGGCCTTCCTCGACATCAAGGGCAAGGCCAACGAGGTGGAATTGACGGGCCTGAGCGCCTACTCCACCAAGTACACGGGTTATCCCATCACGGCAGGCAAGCTGACGATGGACGTCCATTACACGCTGGACCAGCGCAAGCTCGATGCCGACAACCATATCTTCATCACCCAGCTGACCTTCGGCGATCGCGACGAAAGCCCCGGCATCAAGCACATGCCGGTCAAGCTCGCGGTGGCGTTGCTGAAGGACACGCAGGGCAACATCGATGTGAACGTGCCGGTCTCCGGTTCGCTGGACGATCCGCAATTCAGCATGGGCGGCCTGATCTGGCGCGCCATCGGCAACCTGATCGCGAAGGCCGCCACGGCACCGTTCCGCCTGCTCGGCGCAGCCTTCGGCGGCGGCAACCACGAAGACCTCGGTTACGTGGAGTTCGATGCAGGCTCCGCCGTGCTCGACAAGAATGCGCAGGAACGCCTCGGCAAGATCGTGGCCATGCTCAACCAGAAGAACACCTTGAACCTGGACCTGATCGGCCGCATCGACCCGTCCAAGGATCAGGACGGCCTGCGCAAGGTGACGGTGGAGAACATGGTTCGCCGTGCGAAGGCGCTGGACACCGAGGGCAAGAGTGCCGATACGTCGGACGCCGCGCTCGCTTCGGTCAACGTGACGCCCGACGAGTACGAGAAGTACCTCAAGCGTGCCTATAAGGACGATGACTTCAAGGGCAAACCCAAGAACATCATCGGCCTGAAGAAATCGCTGGAGCCGGACGAGATGCGCAGCCTGATGGAGACCAACATCGCCGTCGACGACGCCGCCATGCGCGACCTCGCGCAGCGTCGCGCCAGCGCGGTGCAGGCGTGGCTGAAGGGCAAGATCGACGACAAGCGGGTATCGATCAAGGATCCCAAGCTCGATACGAAGGACATCGACGACAAGGGCAAGACGACGCGGGTGGAGTTTGGGTTGCATCAGGCGTGAGGAGCGCCAGCCGGCCTCAAGCCTTCAGGCCGTCATTCCGGCGCAGGCCGGAATCCAGTGACGTCGCGGCTGGATCCTCGCGTTGACGCAAACATTCCGCGGGTACTGCCGCTAACACCGGACATTGACGCTACTGGATTCCAGCCTGCGCCGGAATGACGGCAAAAAAAGCGTGGCTTGCGGCCAGTCACCCGGGGTTCCTTCCCAGCCCGCCCCCAAGGGGTCAAAATAGCCTTTTGACCCCGCTTGGAATTCCCCCATGAGCTACCCCGGCCAGTCTCGCTACGCCAGCGAACTCGAATCGATCCGTGAGCAGGGCCTGTTCAAGGCCGAGCGCATCATTGTCTCCCCGCAGTCGGCGAAGATCCGCCTCGACAGCGGCAAGGACGTGCTCAACTTCTGCGCCAACAATTACCTTGGCCTCGCCGATCATCCCGAGGTGATCCAGGCGGCGAAGGATGCGCTGGACACGCACGGCTTTGGCATGGCCTCGGTGCGTTTCATCTGCGGCACGCAGGATCTGCACAAGCAGTTGGAAAAGAAGATCGCTGAGTTCTTCGGCAAGGAGGACACCATCCTCTACGCCGCCTGCTTCGATGCCAACGGCGGTCTGTTCGAGCCGCTGCTGGGTGAAGAAGACGCCGTCATCTCCGACGCACTCAACCACGCCTCCATCATCGATGGCATCCGCCTGTGCAAGGCCAAGCGCTTCCGCTACGCCAACTGCGACATGGCCGACCTGGAAAAACAGCTTCAGGCTGCCGACGCTGCCGGTGCGCGCACCAAGCTGATCACCACCGATGGTGCGTTCTCGATGGACGGCTTCATCGCACCGCTGGACCAGATCACCGCGCTGGCCAAGAAGTACAACGCACTGGTGCACATCGACGAATGCCATTGCACCGGCTTCCTTGGGGACACCGGCCGCGGCTCGGCCGAGGTCAATGGCGTGCTCGACAAGATCGACATCATCACCGGCACGCTGGGCAAGGCGCTCGGTGGCGCGCTGGGCGGCTTCACCACCGGCCCGCGCGAAGTGATCGAGATGTTGCGCCAGCGCTCGCGTCCTTATCTGTTCTCCAACTCGCTGCCGCCGCACGTGGTGGCCGCCGGCACCAAGGTGTTCGAGATGCTGGCCGCCGCGGGCGATCTGCGCGACCAGGTGAAGGAGAACACGCGCTACTTCCGCGAAGAGATGACCAAGGCGGGTTTCGACATCAAGCCGGGCGTGCATCCGATCGTGCCGGTGATGATCTACGACGCGAAGAAGGCGCAGGCCATGGCAACGGAGTTGCTCGACGAGGGCATCTACGTCACCGGTTTCTTCTACCCGGTGGTGCCGCAAGGCCAGGCGCGCATCCGCACGCAGATGAGTGCAGCGCATACGCGCGAGCATCTGGATCAGGCGATTGCGGCGTTTACCAAGGTGGGCAAGAAGCTGGGCGTTATTTAAGCCCGCTCGGAGCTGCGCCTCTCCGGTCCGGAGAGGCGCGGTCTCCGGCTTCCTGTGGGAGCGCACCCTGTGCGCGACTGCAACGTGCAGCATGGTCGGCTAGGTGGGCTGTCGCGCACAGGGTGCGCTCCCACAGGTGTTACTTCTCGCCGAGCGCGCGTACTTCTTCGGCGGTCAGATGCCGCCACTTTCCTTTCGGCAAATCGCCAAGCGGCAGCGCGCCGATGGCGACGCGGATCAAGCGCAGCACGTCGATGCCATGCGCAGCCAGCAATCGCCGGATATGGCGGTTGCGTCCTTCATCCAGCACGATCTCCAGCCACGCATTCTTCTCACCATGTCGTAGCAATACCGCACGGCGTGCAGCGAGCCGTTCGCCCTCTTCCACGATGCCTTCGATCAACCGGTCCAGCAGAGCCTGATCGGGAATATCGTTGACCTGCACGTGATAGGTCTTGTCCACGTGGTGCTTCGGTTCGGTCAGGCGCGCCGCCCACACGCTGTCGTTGCTCAACAACAGCAGGCCTTCGCTGGCCTTGTCGAGTCGTCCGACCGGACCGAGCCATGGCAGGCCGGCATCCTTCAGCAGGTCGTACACGGTGTCGCGACCGCGCTCGTCGGCGGCACTGACGACGAGGCCGCGAGGCTTGTTGATCGCGATGTAGACGCGCGTGCTGGCGGCAATGGGTTCGTTGTCGAGCAGGATGCGTTGTCGATCCGCATCGGCGGGTCGCTCGGGATCGAGTACCACCTTGCCGTCGACGCTGACCCGTCCTTCGCGTATCGCCTTCTCCGCCTGGCTGCGCGAGCACACGCCCATTTTGCTGAGCACGCGCGCCAGACCATGGCGAGGTGCCGATGGTATGGCGTGGCGTGAAGCGGGACGAGACGGACGCATGGGAGAAACTCTCAGCCGGATGGCGATACCGCGCATGGTAGGCGATACCTGCGCGTATCCACAAAAGAAAAGCCCGGCTTGCGCCGGGCTTCTCCGTACAGCTTGGATCAGATCCTATTACTGCTGGACCTGCAGTTCGGTACGACGGTTCTGGGCGCGACCGGCATCCGTGGCGTTGTCGCCGATCGGATCGTTCTTGCCGTGGCCGAACGGACCGATCAGGCGATCGGCAGCGATGCCGTGGGCCGTCAGGTAGTTGAACACGATCGCAGCGCGACGCTCGGACAGCGACTGGTTGTACACGTCGGTGCCCTTCGAGTCGGTGTAACCGGCAACCGTGACCTTGACCTGCGGGTAACGCTGCAGGGTGTCGACAGCCTGGTCGAGGATGGCAACCGAGTCAGCGGTCGGCTCAGCCAGCGCCTTCTTGATGTCCGTCTCGCCCTTCTTCGGACGGTCGAACTTGAAGTTGACGCCGCGCAGGTCGATCACGACCTTCTGCGGGCAGCCGTCCGGACCGACGATCGTGCCTTCCGGCAGATCCGGGCACTTGTTGTCGCACAGGTTCACACCGTTGCGGAACTGCTTGGAGCAGTCCGGAGCCACCGGCGGCGGCGGGGTTGCTGCGACCGGAGCAGCAGCCGGCTCGCCGAAGCGCGACACGATGCTGAAGCCCAGGAACCAGTCGCCGTAACCGTTCTTCTCCGGCTGGGACTTGTCGTCCCAATCGTAACGGTAGCCACCTTCGACGCGGAAATCGGTGCTGTCGGTGATCGTCTTGGAGACGCCCACGCCCACTTCAGCAGCCGGCGACCAGGCGTTGTCAGCCGGGTTCATGTGGTAGCTGCCCAGCACGCCCACGAGGGCGTACGGACGCCATGCATTCCAGTCACCGTAGTAGAAGCGAGCAGCAACGCCGACGTTGTTGTTGGCCCAACGATCGCGGCTGCCGCCGTCGATGGTGCGCTTGGTGCGGTCGAAGAACACGTCGATCGAGGTGTTCGGCGCAATGAAGCGACCAAAGCCCAGGCCGTAGTACACCTGGCGGCTGTTGGTGTTGCGATCGGTATCGTTGTAGTAGCCGCCCACGGTCGGAGCGATGTACCAACGACCGTCGTAGCTCGACGTCGTGGTGGTGGTGGTGCTGTCTTGCGCGTGAGCGGCACCTACGCCGCCCAGAGCCAGGGCAATCAGGAAATACAGGCCCTTACGATTCATCAGGTGTCTCCTCATATTATTGGTATTCGCGTCCGTTCCACCCCAGACGGAAAACGCGCGTCATAACTGACTTCTACTCCGGGACTTTTCCTGTCCCGCGCTTTGCGTCCCGATCGGGGGAAATGTCACAAGACTTCAAGCGCGGCGGAGTGTAGCAAAATCGTTAAGAGCATCGCACGCACAGCAAGACGCTGTTGGTGAGCCACTGTTCAGGCAGATGAGACAAACGCTACGACGAAACTTCTTGCCTGCGACAACCTGTCACCAGCAAACAACGCGTTAGACCGAATCGCGTTATTGCAAAAAGAAAAAGCCCGGCATTTGCCGGGCTTTTCCTACTTCTGCGTACGAGGTTCGATTACTGCTGAACCTGCAATTCCGTACGACGATTTCGGGCACGACCGGCATCCGTGTCGTTGGTGTCGATCGGATCGTTCTTGCCGTGACCGATCGGACCTTCCAGACGACTTGCATCGATACCGTGCGAGGTCAGGTAGTCGTACACGATCTTCGCGCGACGTTCCGACAGACCCTGGTTGTACTCCGCCGTACCCACGCTGTCGGTGTAGCCGGCAACGGTGACGTGCACCTGCGGATAACGCTGCAAGGTGTCGACGGCCTGGTCGAGCACGGCCAAGGAATCCTTGGTCGGTTCGGCCAGCGACTTGGCGATGTCCTTCTCGCCCTTCTTCGGACGATCGAACTTGAAGTTGACGCCGCGCAGGTCGATCACGACCTTCTGCGGGCAACCATCCGGACCGACGATCGTGCCTTCCGGCAGATCCGGGCACTTGTTGTCGCACAGGTTCACGCCGTTGCGGAACTGCTTGGAGCAGTCCGGAGCAGCCGGCGGCGGCGGCGGCGGCGCCGGCGGGGCCGGCGGTGCGCCGATGCGCGAGACGATGCTGAAGCCCAGGAACCAGTCGCCGTAACCGTCCTTGTCGGGCTGGGTCTTGTCGTCCCAGTCGTAACGGTAGCCACCTTCGACACGGATGTCGGAGCTGTCGGTGATGGTCTTGGACACACCCACGCCCACTTCGGCAGCCGGCGACCAGCCGTGCTCGAAGTTGCTGATGTGCTGGCTGCCCATCACGCCGCCCAACAGGTACGGACGCCATGCGTTCCAGTCGAGGAAGTAATAGCGCGCCGCCACGCCATACGTGTTGTTCGACCAACGACCGCCGCCGGCATCGGTGTCCACGGTGCGCTTGGTGCGGTCACCGAAGAAATCCAGCGAGAAGTTGGGCGAGAAATAGCGACCAAAGCCAATGCCGTAGTAGAACTGGCGGCTATTGGTGTTGCGGTCGGTGTCGTTGTAGTAGCCACCCACCGTGGGTGCGATGTACCAGCGATCGTCGTACATGGACGTTTCGGTGGTGGTCGGTGCCGCACTGCCAGTGTTGTCCTGTGCGTGAGCGGCGCCTGCGCCGCCCAGGGCTAGGGCAATCAGGATGTACAAGCCCTTACGTTTCATCAGGTGTCTCCTCGTTTATTGGTGTACGCGTCCGTTCACCCCAGACGGGAAAAGCGATCAAGCCGTGATTCCACTCCTAGTGAACCGCGAACCTGACTTCGAACCTAGTGCTTGTTTTACCCGAAACGGGCGCGGAGTAGCTTAGCAAAAGTTAAGCAATTGCAAATCGACCCCAAACGCCCGTTCATTTTCGGCTCACGCCGTCTTTACAGCGTGAAGAAACCAAGGAACTCGTGGATCGGGATGGCATCTAGCTTAACGGGGTCTGCCGTGGCGTTCAGGATCGTTTTGACCCGATGGGACGGCAGCTGGCTTCGCATGGCAGCCTCGAACTTCTTTAACAACACGGGGATACCCTCCCCCCGGCGCCTGCGATGACCGATCGGGAAGTCGATGGAGACCTTTTCGGTGCTCGAGCCGTCCTTAAAGAACACCTGAACTGAGTTGCCGATGTAACGTTTCTCGGGATCGAAGTAGTCCTGGGTGAACCGGGGGTTCTCACTGACCACTGTCTTGGCGCGCAAGGCGTCGATGCGGGGGTCGGCGGCCACCTCATCGTTATAGTCGTCGGCCGTCAGGCGGCCGAAGATCAACGGCACCGCCACCATATATTGAATGCAGTGGTCGCGGTCGGCGTAGTTGGCCAGCGGGCCGGTCTTGTCGATGATGCGCAGGCCCGCTTGCTGGGTTTCGATCACCACCTGCTCGATCTGGTCGATCCGGCCGGCCACGGCGCCGTGCAGCTGCATGGCGCACTCGACGGCCGTCTGGGCGTGGAATTCGGCCGGGAAGCTGATCTTGAACAGCACGTTTTCCATCACATAGCTGCCGAACGGGCGCTCGAACTGGAACTCGTTGCCCTTGAAGGCCACGTCGTAATAGCCCCAGGTCTTGGCGCTGAGCGCCGACGGGTAGCCGACCACGCCCCGGTACACCGCATTGATGGCATGGGTCACGGCGCGGCGGCAGGCGTCGCCGGCCGCCCAGCTCTTGCGCGGGCCGGTGTTCGGGGCGTGGCGATAGGTGCGCAGCGCGCCGTTGTCGATCCAGCTATGGGAGATGGCCGTGACGATCTGCTCCCTGGAGCCGCCCAGCATGGCCGTGGCCACCGCCGTGGAAGCCAGGCGCACCAGGATCACATGGTCCTGGCCGACGCGGTTGAAGCTGTTCTTGAGCGCGTAGCAGCCCTGGATCTCGTGGGCCTTGATGGCGTAGGTGAGCACGTCGCGCACGGTCATCGGCCGGCCGCCCTCGCGCTCGGCCTTGCGGCTGAGGTAATCGGCGACGGCCAGGATGCTGCCCAGGTTGTCCGACGGATGACCCCACTCGGCCGCCAGCCAGGTGTCGTTGAAGTCCAGCCAGCGGATCTGGGTGCCGATGGCGAAGGCCGCCTGCATCGGATCCAGCTCGTGGCTGGTGCCCGGCACGCGGGCGCCGCCCGGCAGGTTCGCGCCCGGGACGACCGGGCCCAGGTGCTTCACGCACTCGGGAAACTTCATCGCCATCAAGGCCGTGGCGAGCGAGTCCAGCAACATGTAGCGCGCGGTGTCGTACGCCTCGGTGGATTCGATCGGGTAGTCGACGACGTAGTCGGCCACATCGACCATCGGTTGGTCGGGATCGGGGCGCTTGGCGGAGCGGATATCGGGCGCACTCATGGGAGACCTCGCGGCGGTGGGAGCGACAGTAGTGGTTTTGCCCGCTTTGTGCAGCTTGACGCCCGCGCACGCGGACCTCGACAATGCGCAGATACTGATCCCAAAAGGGAGTAGTTCCGAACGCCGGCTTCGTCGGTGTTCGTGCAGCGGTCGTCATCACGAGCGTCACCACGCTCCGGTCGCTGCGGCGGTTCTTCCGCGAACGAGACTTTTGCAGTCATGACGGGCCGCGCGCGTCCGTCGTGGTTGCATTTGTCCCGACGCGCAGAGACCCGTACATGGACCTTGTCGTCACCGAATTCCTCTCCGGCCTGCTGGCCATCGTGCTGCTCGACCTCGTGCTCGCGGGCGACAACGCCATCGTGATCGCGCTGGCCGCGCGCCGGCTGCCCCGGCATATCCAGAAAAAAGCCGTGCTGTGGGGCACCGTGGGCGCGATCGCGGTGCGCCTGCTGCTGACCGGCGTGGTGGTGTATCTGCTCAAGCTGCCGGGTCTGATGCTGGTGGGCGGCGCGTTGCTGTTGCCGATCGCATGGAAGCTGCTGCAACCGGACAGTCATCCTGCGCACGAGGTCGGTGCCGCGGGCAGTTTCTGGGCAGCCATGCGCACGATCATCGTCGCCGATGCGCTGATGGGCATGGACAACGTGCTGGCCATCGCCGGCGCGGCCAAGGGGCACATGGTGCTGGTGGTCATCGGACTGGCGATCAGCGTGCCGCTGGTGGTGTGGGGTTCGTCGCTGATCCTGCGGCTGATCGAACGTTTCCCGGTGATCGTCTACATCGGCGCAGGCGCCATCGCGTGGACGGCGGCCCGCATGATCGCGCACGACCATTGGTTGTCGCCGTGGTTCGAAACGCATGGCTGGGCCAGCTATCTGCTCGACGCCGTGCTGGTGATCGGCGTGTGCGGCGGCGGCTGGCTGATGCAACGCCACCGCCTGCGAGCGCAAGAATCGGCTTGAGCGTGGCAAGCCCGGCAGGCGACACTTCATGGATAAGACCACACCAGGACGATCCCCATGAAGTTGTACTACCTGCCGGGCGCCTGCTCGCTCGCCGACCACATCGTGCTCGAATGGATCGGCCAGCCGTACACGACGCATCGCGTCGCGCGCGAAGAGCTTGGCTCGGCCGACTACCTGAAAATCAATCCGTCGGGCGTGGTGCCTGCCCTGCAGGAACCGGACGGCTGGGTGCTGACCGAGAACGCGGCCATCCTCAACTATCTGGCGGACAAGTTTCCGCTGGCCGGCCTGGGCGGCGAAGGTGCGCGGGGCCGTGCGGAAGTGAATCGCTGGCTGGCTTACATCAACTCCGACCTGCATCCGATGTACCGGCCGGTGTTCCGCCCGGAGCGCTTCATCGATGGCGAAGAAGCGCAGGATGCCTTGCGCTGTCGCGCCATCGAACGCTTGCGCGGCTACTACCAGCGTCTCGATGCCCAGCTCGAAGGCCGCGACTGGCTTACCGGCACGCGCTCGTTCGCCGATCCGTACCTGTACGTGGTGCTGCGCTGGGCCATGGGCAGGGGCGTGGACTTGTCCGAACTGCACAACCTCGCCCGCTTCCATCAGCGCATGCAGGACGATGCCGGCGTGAAGTCGGCACTGCAGCAGGAAGGTCTCTGAGCACGCCAACGGCGTCGTTGGCGTGCTCGCATCCGGAACCTAGAACATCATCGGCACGCGCACGGTCACCGTCGCGTCCGGTGTATCGCGCGTCACGCCGACGCCCAGGGTGAAGTTGAGCGTGCGCTTGTCGCTGAAGCGCCATGACCCGCCGATCAGGAGCGTGCCGAGCACGATCTTGGTCGAGCCGGGCACGTTGTGGTTGTTCTGCTTGGTGGCGCCGACGAAGCTCTGGTCGTAGCCGATACTGATCGAGGCTTTCTCGTTGAGCGAAAGGCCCATGCCCACGCTGACGTCGACGATGTCGCCCAGCTTCACCTTGCCCAGATTTTCGGTGCCGCCGAGCAGGATCTTTCGCGTCACGTCGTCGCGCGGCACGTTGTAGAGGTAGCTGAAGTTGCCGAAGAACACCACCGGGTCGGTGGGATACAGCCAGGTCACGCCCGGCTGGATGGCCCAGAAGCCGGTACCCACCGGCTGCGTCAGCGGCAGGCCGGTGCCGGTGGCCGCGAGATCGACCTGGCCGATCACGTTCTCCACGCAACGTTGCACGCAGTCCGTGGTGACCTGGAACGGATCCTTGCCGGTGTTCGACTTCACGCGCAGCCAGCCGACGTAATAGGCCTTGTCCGGACCGCCGACATTCAACTGATAGCGCGCGGTCGCTTCGATATCGCCCAGGCCGTGGCCGCTGTTGCCGAACGCCTTGTCGGTGGCGCTGCCGGTGAAGATCTCACGGCTGGTCACGTCCTCGTGCGCATAGACGTAAGGCACGCGGACTTCCACTTCGAGCCGGTTGCTGAGGCCGTAACGCGTGGTCAGCCAGCCGACCTGCGTGGTCGTGCGCACCTGCCGCGCATCGATCAGGCCGATCAGGATGGCGGGGATCACCGTGTAGCCCACCAGCGCCACGCGATCGACCGACGAATAACCAAACTGGTAGGCCGGCTCCATGATGAACTTGCCCTTGGGCGTCAGCACGCCGGGCTGCTGGAAGATCGGCGCCACCTCGGGCGGACGCGTATCGGCCTTGGGCGCTTCGCCCACCGGTTGCTGTTGTGGCGCGTTGGCGGCCACCGCATCGCCGGCCGGCATGGGCAGCGCAGACGCTCCAGGACCGCCTGTCGCGATGCTGCCGGCGCGCTGCTTGTCCAGCACGTCGATGCCCACGGCATGGCGCAACGACTTGTAGTCGGCCTCCTGTTCGGCCAGGGCGCGCTTCATCGCATCGAGCTGGGCGATCTGCGCACTGATCTGGCTGCGCATGGCATCGATGCGATCGCCCTGCTCGGCCACCCGCTTGCGCAACTCGTCCGGATCGACCGCTGCGGGACTCCCGGAGGGCGCCGCTGAAATGGTGTTGTTGGCCGTCGCGGGTGATGCACCCGGCGGCGACGGTGACTCCTGCTGCGCCGAGACAGGCAAGCCCAGCGCCACCAATCCGGCACATCCCGCCGACCAAACGTATCGCCACGCTGAGTGTCGCATCATGCTTCCTCATGACTCATGGTTCGATGTCGTACTTATCAACACGCCGCGCTTGAGCAAGCACGGCGTGTTTGCGGTAACAGCCCAGCCCCTGCTGCGTCTCCCCTGTCAGTGACCCAGGGATTGCAACTGCGCCTGCTGCAAAGCCTCCTGCAGACTCCCCTCGCGGAATGCGTTGAGCGAATTGGTCGATGCGTTGATGGTGGTGATGTTCTGGATGTTCTGGTTGTTCAAGGTGTTCTGGATCACCGTGCCGCCCATCTTCGAGGCGAGCGCGGAGGGATCGAAGGTATTGTTCGGACCGATCTGCGTGACCTGCACCGTGTTTAGCGCCGTCTGCATGGCTTGCGCCTGCGCGGTGGTCATGTGCGCGACGTCGGGAATGTTGAAACTGGTGGAGGTGACCAGATTGCCGTTGACGTAGACGGCGCGGTCGATCCCGAACGAGGCCACCAGGCCGTTGCCCAGGTCGAAGCCGCCGCGCTGCTCGTCGAGCGTGTCTTCGCTCACCGCAGCCCAGCCGGGCAGGCCGTTGTCGGAGGTCGGGATACCCGTCACCACGCTCGCCAGCGCTTCAGCCGGCGCAGGCGCATGCGCTGCCACGGCAGCCGCTGTCACCGTGGTCGCACCATCCTGCGCCTGCGCCCCCACGACGCAACTACCGCATGCGACAAAGAGAGCGCCAAAGCCAACGATGTATGCAACCGCTTTCATCAGTGTGTCCCTCAAATATCGTCCGGCCCTTTCTTGGGCATCACGGTGTTGTAGAGGCCGTTGCGATCGATGGCATCGCCTATGGGCGCCGCAGGCGCCACTTTCCAATCATTGGGGCTGTTGAACACCGCCAGGTTGCGGCGGTTGTGGATCACGAAGACCAGTCCGTTCTTCCACAGCGTCATGAACTTGGCCTGCGACAACACGCGCGTGCCGCGAGCGGGATCGCCCACCAGCAAGCGGTTGTTGCGCATACCCTTGACCACTACGAAATGGTGATAGCCCTTTTCGTCGATGAGCACGATGGCCGGCAGGTTTTCCTGCTGGAGCTTTTCGATGGGCACCTTGAAGCCGTCCGCATCGAAGCCATTGGCATCGAGGAAACGCTTGAGATCCAGCATCGAAAAACCTTCCTTGTTGATCTTGGCCTGGTCGCCGTGCAGATACATCTGCTCGAACGCGACCTGCTCGTTCACCGGATAGCCGTACTGGTAGGTCAGCAGCGTGGCCACCGCGGCCGAGCCGCAGCTGAAATCGTATTTCTGGTGGATGGTGCTCTTGTAACGCGCCTCCTTGAGGCTGGTCAGGCGCACCGTGTACGAACCCGGGCCACTGCTGACCACCGTCACCGGCGTGGACGCGCGACTGTGCACCGGCAACGCCGCCAATACGATCAGCAGCGCCGCACGCATGTTCATGGTTTGAACTCGACGCTCAGCACCGTGGCGTTCTGGATCAGCACGTTGTTGCCCGAGTTCTGGATCAAGGTCGGGAATCCGACCGCACCCGCGGCCGCGCCGCCGCTGATGATGTTCTCACCCGTGGTGAGGTGATCGGCGCTGTTGTTCTGCACCGTGCCGGTCAACGTGGTGTTCTGCTGCACCAGCATGCCGCCGCTCTGGGAGGCCAGGGTGGCGCTATCCACGCTCTCGCCCAGGTCGCTGGCGACGCCCTGGTGATCGACATGGCTTGCCGCGACATAGGCGGCCATGGGCGAGTCCACTCCCTGCCCCAGATAGTCCTGCGGGATGGCCGCGTTCTCTGCGCAAAGCACCGTGGGAACGGCGAGCGCACCGAGGGCGGTGATACGAAGCATCCATTGGAAAGATCGCACGGCAGCATCTCCATGAGGCGAGCCCACGCCTCTGATTGAAGCGGACAGCGCTGACCGTCGCATCGCGCAACGGCACCGCAGCATCACGCACGGTGGAGCGAATGACTCCACCGTGCATGATCCCTTTCGCACTCAGCGACCCACGTTCAGGTTTGCTTGAACGTTCACGCTCTGCTGTACCAATGCCGCCGCGCCACTGTTCTGGGCGAGGATCGACACACCGGCCGCTGCCGCCGCCGAACCGTTCATCTGGTTCGACATATCGAACGCGCCCGTGGTGGCCGAGGTCGTGCCGCCTGCACCGCCAGCTCCGCCAGCACCGCCAGCTCCGCCCGTGCCTGCGCCACCGGTATTGCCGGCACCTGCGCCGCCAGCTCCGCCGGTTCCTGCCGTTGCAGTAGCCGCACCGCTGGTGCCGCCCGTCGCGCTCGCTGCGCCGCTGGTTGCGGTCGGCGATGCTGCGCCGGCGGTTCCGCCTGCACCTGCGCCACCTGCGCCACCGGTACCACCGGTGTTCGCGCCGCCACCTGCCGTGCCGCCACCGCCGCCTGCACGATTGTGGTTACGGATGCCACCGGCGTTGCCGCCGTCGCCGCCGTCACCGCCGCCAGCCAACGAAGCGCCGAGTCCAGCCGCATCGCCCGAGTCGGCGCCCGAACCGCCGGCCTTGCCGCTGCTGGCATGTGCGCCACCGGCGTTGCCGCCGTCGCCGCCGTTGCCGCCCCAGGCCTTGCCGCCGTAGCCGCCACCGCCTTTACCGCCGCTGGAGCCGCGACCGCCATTGGCGTCGCCCTTGTTCACTGCGGAGTTGCCGATACCCCACACGGCCACGTCCGAGACCGAACCGTTGAGCGTGCTGTTTGCTACTGCCTTGCTAACGTTGAAGGAATCCGCCGTGCCACCGCTGCTGGCGGCTGAACCGTCCGCACCCGTCGCATAAGTGCTGTAGGTGTTGGTGTCGGTGTCGGTGCGGGTATGAGTGCTCGAATCGGTGTTGGTTAAGGTGCTCGATCCTTTCGAAGTGTTTTCGTTGTCGGCAGCGAATGCCGGGAGCGTAAGCCCCAGACCCAACACTATTGCGGTCGCTATTAGAGTCTTGCGCATGGTCTATCTCCTGGAACGATGCGGTGTGACCCCCTGTGTTGCTGGTGTTGCGAATCCAGCACGTTCTCGTCGCAACTTGCGTGCCACGCCGTGTGGACTTGCGCTCACAAAGCTGAAGACCATGAAATCAGCGACTTGAAGAGACTCACGGACAATGAGTTTGACTGCGGTCAGACAGTCACAAAGCGCGAGTGGATCAAGGTTGTTACAGCGCACCACGTTCCGGGCCTTGCACCTGGAACATAAACACTCGTGCATGAGCCCTTATTTCAGGGATTTAGCGCGTATTGCTGCGTTCTCACAAGGAAGTGGAACACCTGTATCAGCAGATTTACACCCATGCATACGAAACCCTAGCAATGTCGTACAGGGTCCTGAACCATAACGAAACTTGGAAAGAACGAAGGGGCCTTTCGGCCCCTTCATTCGACATAGACCTAGGGCGATCAGCGCTTTTCGATCGGAACGTAGGCCAGATCTTCCGGGCCGGTGTAGTTCGCGCTCGGGCGGATGATCTTGCCGTCCTCGCGCTGCTCGATCACGTGGGCGCTCCAGCCGGAGGTGCGGGCGATCACGAACAGCGGGGTGAACATGGCCGTCGGCACGCCCATCATGTGATACGCGCTGGCCGAGAACCAGTCGAGGTTGGGGAACATCTTCTTCTGCTCCCACATCAGCTTCTCGATCTTCTCCGACACGTCGAACAGGGTCGGGTTGCCGCCTTCCGTGCACAGCTTGCGGGAGACTTCCTTGATGATCTCGTTGCGCGGATCGGACACCGTGTACACCGGGTGGCCGAAGCCGATGATGATTTCCTTGCGCTCCACGCGGGCGCGGATGTCCGCTTCCGCCTCGGCCGCGTTGCGGTAGCGGGCGATGATCTCCATCGCCACTTCGTTCGCGCCGCCGTGCTTGGGACCACGCAGCGCACCAATCGCACCGGTGATCGCCGAGTACATGTCCGAGCCCGTGCCGGCGATCACGCGTGCGGTGAAGGTGGACGCGTTGAACTCGTGCTCGGCGTACAGGATCAGCGACTTGTCCAACGAATGCGTGCACAGCTCGCTCGGCTTCTTGCCGTGCAGCAGGTGCAGGAAGTGACCGGCGATGGATTCGTCTTCGGTCACCGTTTCGATGCGCTTGCCGTTGTGGCTGAAGTGGAACCAGTACAGCAGGATCGAACCGAAGCTCGCCATCAGGCGGTCGGCGATGTCGCGCGCGCCGGTGACGTTGTGGTCATCCTTCTCCGGCAACACCGTGCCCAACACCGAGCAACCGGTGCGCATCACGTCCATCGGATGAGTGGCGGCAGGCAGCAGTTCCAGCGCGCTCTTCACCGGCGCCGGCAGGCCGCGCAGACGCTTGAGCTTGGCGCGGTAGGCATTCAACTCCGCCCAGTTCGGCAGCACGCCGTGCACCAGCAGGTAGGCCACTTCCTCGAAACAACCCTTGGCCGCCAGGTCATGGATGTCGTAACCGCGGTAATGCAAGTCGTTGCCGCTGCGGCCCACCGTGCACAGCGCGGTGTTGCCGGCAGCCACGCCCGACAGCGCGACGGATTTCTTGGGCTTGGGAAGAGTTTGCTCAGTCATTCGGTACATCTCCTGAAGACATGCTTGCGTCAAACGTGGACGGCACCGTGATGCCGGTTATCTCGATGGGGTCGATCAGCTCTTCTTGGAAAAGAGCTCATCCAATCGGCGCTCGTAGTCGTGGTAACCGATGCGGTCGTAAAGCTCTTCGCGCGTCTGCATGGTGTCGATCACGTTGCGCTGGTGGCCATCACGGCGGATGGCCTGGTAGACGTTCTCCGCCGCCTTGTTCATGGCGCGGAACGCCGAAAGCGGATACAGCACGATGCCCACGCCTGCGCTGGCGAGCTCTTCCACGCTGAACAGCGGCGTCTGGCCGAACTCGGTGATATTGGCCAGCACCGGCACCTTCACGGCATCGACAAAGCGGCGATAGGTCGGCAGGTCGTAGGCAGCCTCGGCAAAGATGCCGTCGGCGCCCGCTTCGACGCAGGCAATGGCGCGCTCGATCGCTGCATCCACACCGTCCACGGCAATCGCGTCGGTGCGCGCAATCAGGAAAAAGTCGGCATCGGTTTTCGCATCGGCGGCTGCCTTGACGCGATCGGCCATCTCGCTGGTCGACACGATCTCCTTGCCGGGACGATGACCGCAGCGCTTGGCGCCCACCTGGTCCTCGATATGGCAGGCCGCGGCGCCGAACTTGATCAGGCTCTTCACGGTGCGGGCGATATTGAACGCGCTCGGACCGAAGCCGGTGTCGATGTCCACCATCAGCGGCAGATCGCACACATCGGTGATGCGGCGCACGTCAGTCAGCACGTCGTCCAGCGTATTGATACCCAGATCCGGCAGCCCCAGCGAACCCGCCGCGACACCGCCGCCCGAGAGATAGATGGCGCGATAACCGGCTCGCTTGGCGAGCAACGCATGGTTCGCGTTGATGGCACCGATCACCTGCAAGGGGTGTTCTGCCGCGAGGGCGGCGCGGAATTTCGCGCCGGGGGATGCGATGTGGGCCATGAAACCTCCGCTTAAAGAGGAGATTTTAGCGCACCGTTTGTAAGGGGGCTGTTGCGCGGCAGCATGAATGGTTTCGAAGGGAGCGTGTAGTTAGTTGGTGGCTGCATCGTATGGTGCGGCGGTGTTTTCCTTGGGTTTTCGTGGGGCTAAAGCGCTGGGCTTGAACTGCCTGCGCGCTCGCCTGTGGGAGCGCACCCTGTGCGCGACCGCCACGTTGGGATGTATCGCTCCGTAGGCTTGTCGCGCACAGGGTGCGCTCCCACAGTAGCCCGTCAACGCGATGCACCCACTTCTCCCTCTCCCCGCCTGGGAGAGGGGCGGTGCTCGGGGGAACGTGTGTGTCTTCTTTTGTGGGAGCGCACTTGTGCACGACCGCCACGCGGGGATGTACCGCTCCGTAGGCTTGTCACGCACAAGTGCGCTCCCACAGTAGATCCGCAGCTCCTGGCTCCTGGCTCTTGGCTCCTGGCTCTTGGCTCTTGGCTCTTGGCTCTTGGCTCTTGGCTCTTGGCTCTTGGCTCTTGGCTCTTGGCTCTTGGCTCTTGGCTCTCGGGGGTCCCCGTATGACGCGGCGGGTGGGTGGAGGATCAGCCCGAAGGGTGGCCCGCAGGGATGCGGGCCAGTTTTTCGCCAGGGCAGGATGCCCTGTCGAAAAACCCCGCAACCC
This sequence comes from Dyella kyungheensis, assembly GCF_049913195.1. GTDB lineage: Bacteria > Pseudomonadota > Gammaproteobacteria > Xanthomonadales > Rhodanobacteraceae > Dyella > Dyella kyungheensis. The sequence goes on from NZ_CP183983.1 coordinate 3,162,639, forward strand.
ACTCGCGCACCTGGAGGGCCGCAGGCCCGGAAGGCGCGTCATCCGGGGGGCCCTTCTCTTTGGTTGGCGGTGTCAATCTAGAAGTGCATCATCGATCGCTTGGGCGAGATCATCGCGCCCCAGCGCACGCATGAACATCTCCGCCGGACAGTGGTAGTCCAGGGTGGCCCGCGGTCGCAGATTCATCTCCCGCGCAATCGCATCGAGTTTGCGTTGGCTATGCACGGACAGGTCGGTGCCTTTGGGGAGGTACTGACGCAGCAAACCGTTGGTGTTCTCGCAGATGCCGCGCTGCCAGGGACTGCGCGGATCGGCGAAGTAAATCGCCAGTCCCGTGCGCTTGGAGAGCGTCTTGTACAACGCCATCTCCTTGCCCTGGTCATAGGTCAGCGTTTGACGCAGCGTCGCCGGTAACGGACCGAACGCCCGGCTGAAGCCCTTGAGCGCATCCTCGGCCGCGCACCCTTCCATCTTCACCAGCTTCAGAAACAACGTGCGTCGATCCACCAGCACGCCTACCGACGACTGATTGCGTGCGCCTTTGAGGAAGTCGCCTTCCCAGTGGCCCGGCAACAAGCGTTCATTGGCCTCCGGCGGTCGATCATGAATGCTTGGCAGATCGTGCATGCGGCCGCGCCGATTGGCGCCTTGGCCGCGCGGGCGGCGCGCGCACTTGTGCTGGCGCAACAGTGCCACCAGCCCTCGCCGCAGCTCCCCGCGCGGAGCGGCATAGATCGCGGTGTAAATCGTCTCGTGAGACACGTGCTTGGCCGGCTCGTCGGGATGCTGTCGGCGCAGTGTGCGACTGACCTCTTGCGGTGACCAGCGCCGGGCCAACAAATGGCGCACCAGACGCCACAAGGCGCTCTCACGATGCAATTTACGCGGCCGGCGTGCCTGATGGGCCAAGCGACGGGCCCGATGGCCGGCACGACAAGCGTCATAGCCGAGCGTCGGGCGCCCCAGACGAGGGCTGCCTGACGGCTCGCGGTGCCCGTTACGCGCCAGCTCCCGTGAGATCGTACTGGGCGACCGGCCCAGCAGCATCGCCAGCTGCCGGGCGCTCTCTCCACGTGCCTTGCCCACCATGATCGCGCCTCGCTCTTCGGCGCTTAGATGGTTGTAGTCCTGACCCATGCATCACCTCCAGAGGGGTGTTGCACTTGATATTAGAGACCGCCGTTACTTTCTCTTGGGCAAGCAAGAGAAAGTGACCCGGCCTCCGGCAGGAGGACGGAAGCCCGCGGCAGGCGAGCCAGGTCGCCGTATCGCGACAACCGAAGACTGACGAAACTGGATGACCAGCCTTCGGCTGTTGAAAAACGCCTCCGGCCTGCGCCGGGATGACGAGCTAGGAGCGCTCCCGAGAGCACCCGCCCCTCACCCAACCCTTTCCCCGGAGGGGAGAGGGAGAAGGCTAGCGCCCGACTTATCCGCCTTGATCGGGTCCGCGCTCCAACGCCCGCCGCACCTCTTCCAACGCCCCCGGATCATCCAGCGTCGAAAGATCACCCGGATCGGCGTGATGCACCAGCGCCTGCAACGAACGTCTCAACAGTTTTCCCGAACGCGTCTTGGGCAACGCATTGACCACGTAGATACGCGCCGGCCGCGCGATCTTCCCAAGCTGGTCCACCACACATTGCTGCATGCCTTTGGCCACATCCACCGAACCTTCCGTCACACCTTGGCGTAGCGTGGCAAACACCACCGGCACCTGCCCCTTCACTTCGTCCTGCATGCCGATTACCGCGGCCTCGGCACATGCGGGATGCATCGCCACGGACTCTTCGATCTCCCGCGTGCCCAAGCGGTGCCCTGCTACGTTGATCACGTCATCGGTGCGGCCGAGAATGGTCGTGTAGCCGTTCTCGTCGCGGATGGCCCAGTCCAGCGAGCTATACAGCAGTTCCTTGAAGTGGCTGAAATAGCTCGCCACGTAGCGTTCGTCGTTGCGCCATACGGTGGTGAGGCAGCCCGGTGGCAACGGCGGCACGAACACCAGCACGCCTTTCTGGTTCGGCGGAAGCTCCTCGCCGGTGACTTCGTCGATCACTTTCATGCGATAGCCGGGACTTGGAAATCCCGGGGAGCCGAACTTCACCTGCTTCAAGTCGAGGCCGGGCATCAAGGTGATCGCAGGCCATCCGGTTTCGGTCTGCCAGTAGTTGTCGATCACCGGCACGCCGAGTCCGTCGGTGGCCCAATGCGCGGTCGGTTCGTCGAGCGGTTCGCCGGCGAGGAACAGCCATTTGAGCCGGGACAGGTCGTACTTTTTCAGCCAGCTGGCGTCCTGCTTTTTCAGTACGCGAATGGCGGTAGGCGAGGAGAACATACTGCGCACGCCGTAACGCTCGCATAGGCGCCACCAGATGCCCGGATCGGGGTGGGCTGGCAGGCCTTCGTACAACAATGAGGTGGCACCGCCGATCAGCGGTGCGTACACGTTGTACGAATGGCCGACGGCCCAGCCCACGTCCGAGGTGGAAAACATCACCTGCCCCGGCTTGATGTCGAAGATCGTCTCGATCGACATCGCCATGGCCACCGCATAGCCGCCCACGTCGCGTTGGATGCCTTTGGGCTTGCCGGTAGTGCCCGAGGTGTAGAGCAGATAGCTCGGTTCGTTGGATTCGAGCCATTCCACCGGAACTTCGGCGCCCTCATAGGAAGCGCGCAAGCTCGCGTAGTCGAGATCGCGTCCGGCCACGCGGGTCATTTGCGGATCGAGCCCGCGATCGATCATGAGCACCCGCGGAGGCGGACGCTTCGCTTCTTCCAGCGCCGCATCCACCAGCGGTTTGTACGGGATCACCTTGCCGCCGCGCATGCCCGCGTCGGCGGCAATCAGCAGCGCCGGCTCGGCATCGTCGATGCGCAAGGCGAGGTTGTGCGCCGCGAAACCGCCGAATACCACCGAGTGGATGGCACCGATGCGCGCGCACGCCAGCATGGCGAAGACCGCTTCGGCGATGTTGGGCAGGTAGATCACCACGCGATCGCCGCTGACCACGCCCAGCGACGTCAGCACGGCGGCAAACGTATTCACTTCGCGATACAGATCGCGATAGCTCAGTTCGCGCGTGATGCCCGTTTCGGAGGAAATCGCCACCAGCGCCAGCTGGCCGCCGCGCGCTGGAAGATGCCGGTCGACGGCGTTGTAGCAGAGATTGGTGGTGCCGCCGACGAACCAGCGGCGAAACGGTGGCCGGGAAACATCGAGGATGCGTTCGGGCGGCGTATGCCAGTGGATGCGCTGCGCCTGCTCGGCCCAGAAGGCTTCGGGCTGCTCTATCGAACGCTGATAGAACTCCTCGTAACGCATCACAACATCCTCGTTGCAGCGGCTGATCGGTCTAGCCTAGATCAGCCGCGTCGAACGGGCTTTGCGACCTTGGTCGAGTCGGCTGCACGGGCCGTCGCCCGTGCAGTCAGCTCACAAGCAGGACACCGCCGCGTCGCGATAAGCGGGGTTGTAATCCTTCTTGAGGGCCTGGGTCTCGTACATCATCACCTGTGCGCCGGTACCGTCGGCAGTCACGCTGATCAGCTCATGCGCGCCCTGCTTGTCGTTGCCCGACAGCTCGCCCGACTGGTCCTTGTGCGAGGCGCTCACTTCGGCGGTCTCGGCCCACTTCGCGCGCACGCACTCCAGATAGGTCGGAATGTCCTTGTTGGTACGGCTGCTCATCTTCGGCGTGGTGTCGCGCAGACCGTGCGTGCCGCCGCAGGCGGTAAGCAAGGCGCAGAGGGAAAGGGTCGCAAGAAGTCGCTTCATGTCTTCGGTTCCGGTCGGTGCTCTGTCGATTCTACCGATACTCGGCCACATCGCCAGTCATCCGGCGAAAATCGGCGGCTGGCTCAAAAGAAATGGGCGGCCGAAGCCGCCCATTTCACACATCGCGAGGCTTGCTCGCGCGACTTACTTCTTGGCGAACAAGTGCTCGACGCCGGCGCGCTCTTCGCGCAGTTCCTTGTTGGTGGCGTCCATGCGGGCGCGCGAGAAATCGTTGATTTCCAGGCCCTGCACGATGGCGTACTTGCCGTCCTTCACGGTCACCGGGTAACCGTAGATCACGCCCGGCTCGATGCCGTACGAACCATCGGACGGAATGCCCATCGAGGCCCAGTCGCCTTCCGCGGTGCCCATCGCCCAGGTGCGCATGTGGTCGACGGCAGCCGAAGCAGCCGAAGCAGCCGAGGAAGCGCCGCGCGCCTTGATGATCGCCGCGCCGCGCTGCTGCACGGTCGGGATGAAATCGCTCTCGTACCAGGCCTGGTCGACCAGCGACAGCGCCGGCTTGCCGCCCACGGTGGCGTGGTGCAGGTCCGGGTACTGGGTGGAGCTGTGGTTGCCCCAGATGGTCATCTTCTTGATGTCGGTGCTGTGCTTGCCGGTCTTCTCGGCCAGCTGCGACAGCGCGCGGTTGTGGTCAAGACGGACCATCGCGGTGAAGCACTTCGGATCGAGATCCGGTGCGTTCTGCTGGGCGATCAGCGCATTGGTGTTGGCCGGGTTGCCGACCACCAGCACGCGCACGTCGCGCTTGGCGTGATCGTTCAGCGCCTTGCCCTGCGGGCCGAAGATGGCGCCGTTCGCTTCGAGCAGATCCTTGCGCTCCATGCCCGCGCCGCGCGGACGCGCACCGACGAGCAGCGCGTAATCGACGTCCTTGAAGGCGACGTTGAGGTCGTCGGTGGCGACGACACCGGCCAGCGTCGGGAACGCGCAATCGTTGAGTTCCATCACCACGCCCTGCAGCGCGGGCAGCGCCGGGGTGATTTCCAGCAGGTGCAGGATCACCGGCTGATCCGGACCCAGCATGTCGCCCGCGGCAATGCGGAACAGCAGGGCGTAACCGATCTGGCCGGCAGCGCCGGTAACGGCAACACGAACGGGGGCTTTCATCGGAGAAACTCCTTCAACTTGGGCTTGTACAAAAGACAAAGGCCCACGCCGGTCGGCGCGAGCCCAAGACCATCAGGTCAGTTCAGCAAAGAACGCCTGGATGCGTTCCAACCCGGGCTGCAATTGTGCAGTTGGGCAGGTATAGGAAATGCGCATGGCGCGCGGTTCGCCAAAGGCCGAACCCGGCACGCAGGCCACGCCCGCGGCTTCGAGCAACACGGCGCACAGTTCCACGTCGTCGTTGATCTTCACGCCCTGGTGACTCTTGCCGAAGGCGACCGAGATATCGGGGAAGGCGTAGAACGCACCCTGCGGATACGGGCACACCACGCCGGGAATCGCACGCAGCGCATTGACGACCACGTCGCGCTTCTCGGCGAATTCCTTGCACTTGGCCTCGGGAATGGCCTGCGGGCCCGAGAACGCGGCAACCGCGGCCGCCGTGATCACTTCCGGCAGGCTGGTGATGTGGTTGGAATTGAGCGTGGTGATGGCCTTGGCCACGTTTTCCGGCGCCGCGATCAAACCCACGCGCCAGCCCGGCATGCCATAGGTCTTGGACACCGAGTCGACGAAGATCAGCCGCTCTTTCAGTTCCGGCTGCGCATGCACGAAGTTGTGATAGCCGATGCCGTCGAACACCATCGAGTTGTAGATGTCGTCGGTGATGATCCAGGTGTCGGGATACTTCATCAGCACGGCGGCCAGCGCGGCGATTTCATCGCGCGTATAGACCATGCCGGTGGGGTTGGACGGATTGTTGAACAGGAACACCTTGGGCTTGCGCGCGAGGGCCGCCTCAAGCTGCGCGGGCGTGAGCTTGTAGTTCTGCTCGGGACCGCAATGCAGGATGTTCGCCTTGGCGCCGAGGATGTCGGCGATGTCGCGGTAGGTGGTCCAGAACGGTGCGGCGAAGCAGATTTCCTCGCCTTCGTTCAACAGCGCTTCGCCCAGGTTGTAGAGCAGCTGCTTGGCACCGATGCCGATCGACAGATTCGCGCGGCCGTAGCCCTTGAAGCCCAGCTTTTCGATATGCACCAGGAACGCATCGAGCAGCGCATCCGCACCGCGGTTGCTGCCGTACTGGCCGGAGTCGTGCTGCAGCGCTTCGCGTGCGGCGGCGTAGACATGCTCGCCGGGAAGAAAATTGGGAACGCCGATGGAGAAGCTGATGATGTCGCGACCGGCAGCCTTGAGCTGCTTGGCCTTTTCGGCGATGACCATGATCGCGCTGGGCTTGGCGCGACCGACACGCTGGGCGAGCTGGGGCATGACTTCCTCGTAAGGGGGGACGAAGGCAGCAAACCCGGCAATTTTAGCATGTGGCGGCGCGGCATCCGACGCCCAGGGGCTACCCGATGGTCTAAAACCCGGTTCGCCCGAGCGGCCGCAGGGCGGCGTCAATGACGTTCGTCACTTGCCAAAGCGTGTCGTCAACTGGCTGATCCGCCTATAGATAAGGCCGCAACGCCGCCCTACATTCCAGCCACGACTGACAGCCAAAGGAACGTCCATGCACTGGCTTTGGGTAATCATTGTAGGTCTGGTGGTTGGCGTGATCGCCAAGATGCTCAAGCCGGGCAAGGACCCGGGTGGTTTCATCATCACCATTTTGCTCGGCATCGCCGGCTCCTTTCTTTCCACCTATGTCGGCGAAAAGCTGGGCTGGTGGGGCGAAACCGGACTGGTGCACTTCCTCGGCTCGATTGCCGGCGCCATCGTCCTGCTGTTGATCTATCACCTGCTGACCAGGCGCAGCACCACCTGACGCAGGGAAGCGAAACCGGCGGCGCCTTTGCGCGCCGCCGGCATTTTTTGGCCTCAGGCCGCGCTGGCCCCGCCAAACAGCTTGCCCGCCAGCGAGGCGAGCGAACCCAGGTCGAAACCACCCTGCCCCTGCGCCGGCACCTGGCCGTCGGGAGTGAGATGGTCGACCGCATGCGGCAACACCTGCGAAAGCTGCCCGAGCAGCTGGCCTTGATCGACGCCCAGCTTGCCCGCGGCTTCCTGCAATACCGAACCGAGGCCGCCGTTCTGCAACGCCTGGCCGAGCTGGTCGCCCGATACCTGCTGGTTGCCACCGGTGCCGACCCACGATTGCACCGCTTCGCCCATGCCGTGTTGCTGCAACATGGCGACCAGGCCCTGCACGCCGCCAGCCTTTTCGATCAGCTGGCCCGCGATCGCGACGAGAGAGGAACCGCCAGCCGGGTTGCCTTGGGCACCGCCGAGCAGATCATTGAGAAAGGACATGACTGCATCTCCTTGGGAAGGGGGAATGACACACATCATCTGACGCATGGAGCCGTTCGATTCTAGGCTCCTGAATTACGCCCCGCTATCGCGAAATCGCGCAAAAAAAACGCCGCCCGGGTGGGCGGCGTTTCTTCACGCAATCAACACGAAGGCGATCAGCCGCGCTCGTCGAGCACCGCGTTCCATTCCTTCACGCGGTCGGCCTGGGCCGCCAGCAGCGCATCGACGTCGCCTTCCACGGTGACCTTTTCGATCACGTCGCCCTGGCGGATGGCGTCGACCACGGCCTGGTCTTCCGCGCCGACGATTTCGCCGAACACGCTGTGCTTGCCGTCGAGCCACGGGGTGGCGCCATGGGTGATGAAGAACTGGCTGCCGTTGGTACGCGGACCGGCATTGGCCATCGACAGCACGCCCGGCTTGTCATGACGCAGCGAGGCGTCGAACTCGTCCTCGAAACGGTAGCCCGGGCCACCGCGGCCGCTGCCTTCCGGGCAGCCGCCCTGGACCATGAAATCGGCGATCACGCGGTGGAAAGCCAGGCCATCGTAGTAGCCGCGACGGGCCAGATTGACGAAGCTGGCGACGGTCACCGGGGTCTTGTCCTCATGCAGGCGCAGGTGGATGGGACCGCGGTTGGTGGTCATGGTGACGTTGATGGTCATCGGAAATCCTTGTTTTAAAAGGCAGCGCGCAACCACAGGCGCCCTGCAAGCGCGCAAGGATACCGCAGCCGGTGTGGCGGACGCCGCCCCGGCCGGGCCGACATTCAGCGAGGCGCCTGAGTCCAGGCAGGCGGCAGATCCAGCCTGAAACGGGCCAGCGGCAACGCACCTCGCGGTGTGGGCGACGGCGTAGGCACGATCGCCGGCCAGGGGGCACCCGCATAAATGTGCGCCCACAGGCGATCCAGCGCCGCGTAGCCATACGGCAGCAGCGGCACGTGCTGCTCGCCAAAACCGGGAATGGCCAGGAACGCGTCGAAATGTTGGGCGTACGGCACCTTCCAGTACAACGGATGCCCGCCGTTGCTGCGCAGCCATGCCACATAAGGTTCGGAAGTGAATGCCGTGGGCAGCAGGCCATCGGAGGCGCCGTGCACGATCCACAACGGCAGACTGGGGCGCGGCGCTTTTACTGTGGTAGCGGCCACGCCATCGCGCAGGGGCTGCGTGCTCGCATCGGTGTCTTCCCACAGCGCACGCAGGCAGAGTGCGCCCGGCAAGGTCGGATCGGGCGAGCGATCCGTGCCGCCGAACAGGCCCACGCCGTTGCCGGGCGGAATCCCCGATGCATCGGCCCACCAGCTCGCGCGCAGCGCGGGATCCACCGCGGCCGCTGCTCCCTTGGCGCCGGCACCGCCATAGCGGAAACCGCAGGGCATATCGTCCGGACCGCGGCGCATATAGGCGGACGCATAGGCGGCCGTGATCGCTCGCCACAGATCCAGCGACGTGGTGGAAGCGGCGGTGGCCATCGCCTGGTCCGTCCAGCCGCCGGCACGCAGATGTTCGTAAGCCTGGGCAGCTTGTGCGGCTACGCGTGTGCCGCTCACCAATTCGCGTTCGTGCAGTTGGTGACAACGCTGCGCCCACGCCGGTGGCACTTCGCCTTCCGGCGTGCGCGCCATCGGTGTTTTGTCGAAGCGTGCATCGGCGAGTGCGCAGGGCAACCAGATCGACGCGTCGGTGGCGTAGTCGAACAAGGCGCGGCCCTGCTCCGGCACGCGCACATTCGGTTCCAATGCGACCACGCCCGCGAACAGACGGTCATCGTCCAGGCCCGCCGCCTGCAGCACGGCGCCACCGCCGTTGGAAAGGCCTGTCGCGATGATGCGGGTGTTCTGCGCCGTGAAAGGCGCCTGATCGGGAAACGCGCGATCGAGCATGGCCAGCCCGAACCGCGCGGCCTGAAGTACGTGGCGGCCCCAGTCGGCTTCCGGGTTGTCGCCCGAGTGCGCATGCTTCACCGCGACGCCGGTGTGCGCGGTGTCGGCGACCGGTTCGAACTCCAGCATGGCCGAACCGCGTTTGGCGCGCGTGCCATCGAGGGCGACGCCGCTGTTGTCGGCGAGATCGAAGTAGCCGCCGCTGGTGCCCTTGTCGGTATAGGCCACCGCGCAGCCACGCGGCAATCCCCAGGCACCCGCCAGCGCAATGGCGCCGTAGATGCCGCGCGAGCCCGACGATGCGGTCACCACCAGGCAACGGCGCGAACGGTCGAAATTGTCCGGCACCTGCAGCAATACGCGATGCGGCGCATGTGCATCGGGGATCCATGCAAACGCCTGGTACTCGCGACCGGGTACATCGGGCACGCCGCCGTAGACGCGTCCATAGCCGCCGAGCGGACCCAGATCGGCAATGCCCTTCCAGCTTGCCTGGATCGCGCGACGCCGCAATTCAGCCGGCGTGGGCTGCAACGGATGGGCGATCGGCGCCAGCGCACCGGCCAGCCCTTCCAGTCCCAGGCCTGCACTCAGCAGATCGTCGCCCTGGCGATGTTCGGTCTCGCGCACGTCGCCGCGCACAAAATCGGGGGCCTGCATGCCGGACTCCTTGGTCACGGTCGGTGCTGCGCACGACACCAGCAGCGGTGCGATCAGCAGCATCCATCGGGAAAGGCGATTGGTCATGCCCACCACCATAACAAGCAGGCACCGGCCCGCCATCGTACGAAAGTCCAGCATAGAGGCAGTCGCCCTTAAGTGATGACGTGACTTTATGATCTCGACGTCAGCCGTGACCTTGGCTAACTTCAGCGTCATGACACGCCTGCTGATCGCCGACGACCATCCCCTGTTTCGCGCTGCACTGCGGCAAGCCGCCAACGACAGCGTGGACAATTGCGCCGTAGTCGAGGCCGACGACCTCGACAGCGTGCTCGATGCGCTTGCCGGCGATCCGGACATCGACCTGGTGCTGCTGGATCTGCACATGCCCGGCAGCCAGGGGCTCTCCGGGCTCGCCACGCTACGCGGCCAGTTTCCCGGCGTGGCCGTGCTGGTGGTATCGGCTCACGACGAAGTGCGCACCGTGCGTCGTGCGCTGGATCACGGCGCTGCGGGTTTCATTCCCAAGAGCGCCAGCCCTGCCGAGATCGGTGATGCCATCCGCAGCGTGCTCGATTGCGGCAGCTGGCTGCCGCCTGCCCTGGCGCAGGCCATCAAGGCGCTGCCTGCCGATCCTTCCGACGTCGACCTCGCTTCACGCCTCGCGCGCCTCACCGAACAGCAGTACCGCGTGCTCGCGCTGTTGGGCGAGGGCCTGCTCAACAAGCAGATCGCCGACCGCCTGACCATTCAGGAGCGCACCGTGAAGGCGCACGTCACCGCCATTTTCGAAAAGCTGGGCGTGCGCAATCGTACGCAGGCGGGTGTGTTGCTGCACTCGCTGGATCTGAGCGACTCGGCGCGGATCTAGGCATCGCGGGGACGGATTCGCCGGAGGTTGTGGCAGTCGCGCACAAGTGCGCTCCCACAGGGGCAATGGCAGCTCTCTTGTGGGAGCGCACTTGTGCGCGACAGGCCCGCACGAAGCTGAGCCACCACCACCAAGCGGCCTACTGCCGCGCCACCGCTACCCGCTGCAGCACCTGCCGCAACGCCAGCGGCTTGAGCGGCTTGTACAACACATGCAGGCCGCGATCGAGCAAACGCTGACGCAATTCGCCGTCGCGGTCGGCAGTGAGGATCACCGTGGGCACGTCGCGCCCGCCATCGCCGAGTTCGTGCAACACATCGAGTCCGGTCCGCCCGGCATCGAGGTGATAGTCGAAGATATGCAGGTCCGGCATCCACGGCGCCGTGCGCGCCTGCTCCAGCGTGCGTGCCGCATGCACCTGCCAGCCCCAGTTTGCCAGCAGCACGCTCAGCGCCGACAACGCCGCGGGCTCATTGTCGAGCACCAGTGCGCGCCCGGCGGGTAGCGGTTGCGGCGCGTCGACGGAAGGCAACGGCTGCGACGCCGCTTGTGCCAGCGGTACCGACAGGGCGAACACGCTGCCGCGCCCGGGCCACGAATGCAGGCTGATGGGATGATCGAGCAATGCCGCCATGCGCTGGGCAATCGACAAGCCCAACCCAAGCCCCTGCCCGCCCACGGCGCTGCCGCGACGGAACTCGTCGAAGATCCACGGCTGTTCGCTCGGCTCGATGCCCGGGCCGTTGTCCCACACCTGCAGCAACAGCCGGTCGCCGCGGCGACGCACACCGAGCAGCACGCGTCCGCGCTCGGCATAACGCAACGCGTTGGAGAGGAAATTCTGCAGCACACGGCGCAACAGTTGCGGGTCCGATTGCACCCAGTGATGCGACGCGATGACATCCAGGCGGATGCCCTTGTCGCTCGCCATGGCGTGGAATTCGGCGGCCAACGGATCGAATACTTCGGCCAGCGCGAATGCGCGAATCTGCGGGGTCAGGCGACCGGCCTCCAGCCGCGCCATGTCGAGCAGGCCGGCCAGCAAACCTTCGGTCGCCGACAAGGCACCGTGCAGATGGCGCACGGTCGGTGCATCGGTACCGCGCTCGGCCAAGGTGTGCGCAAACAACTGCGCGGCGTGCAGCGGCTGCATCAGGTCATGGCTTACCGCGGCGAGGAAGCGACTCTTTGCCTGGTTCGCGCGTTGCGCTTCGGCTGTCGCTTCGACGAGTGCGCGGGTGCGTTCGTCCACGCGCTGCTCCAGCGTTTCGTTGGAAGCCTTGAGCGCCTGCTCAGCCTGACGGAATGCGGTGACATCGGTGAACGTCGCCACGAAGCCACCGCCCGGCATGGGATTGCCACGGATCTCCACCATCGTGCCATCGGGAAAACGCCGCTCGGACAGCTGCCGCGTGCCCGCACGCATATGCGTGAGGCGACGTTGCACGCCTTCGTCCGTGGCCACCGCGCCGATCATGCCCCGCGCGATGTTGTAGCGCGTCAAGTCCGCCACCGGTCGTCCTACCTGCAGCAGCTCGGCGGGGTAATCGAACAGGCTGGCGTAGCGCCGATTCCAGGCGACCAGGCGCAGCTCCGCGTCCACCACGCAGATGCCCTGGCTCATGTTCTCCAGCGCGGCCTCGAGCACGCGCTGGTTGAAGCGAAGATCCTGCGCTGCCTCGCCCACGATCGCGGCGACCGTGTCGAGTTCCTCGCGGCGATGTTGCCGCACGACTTCGAGCAACAGGCGCGCGGATGCCGCGCCGATCACCGCAGCGAGATCATGTTCCACGGCCGCCACGCGCGCATTGCCGGCCATGCCCTGCATCGCGGCATCGTCGAACAGATGGGCGACGCGCTCGCCCGGCAGGAAACGCAGAGCCAGCGCGCGCAGCTCGGCCAGGCCGATGTCGCCGACGTTGACCGCACGCGGTGCATGGCCAAAGCGCGAACCGGAGACGGCGGCCATCACGGCCACATTCGCCATGAGGTTGGCCATCACGGCGCGCCCCAGCCGACTCCAGTCGCTGAGCCCCAGCAAGCCATCGGGCCCCAGCCAGGCGATACCGAACGGCCCGTCGTGCCACCACGCGGGACCGTGCGGCTCCATCGTCGGCAGCAGCACGTACAGCCACACCAGCGTGCCCACCGCGAGCCCGGCAGCCACGGCGCGCGGCCCGAGTTGGGGACGATAGACCGCGGCCAGCAACGCCGGCGCAAGCCCTGCCAGTGCCGAGAACGAGATCGCGCCGATGTCGGCCAGCGCATCGTTGCGCGCCAGCACGCGGCTGTAGCACCACGCCAGCAGGATGACCGCGACAATCACCACGCGTCGCTGGTTGATCACTTCACCGCGTAGATCGCCCCGTTCATCGCGTCCCCAACCCGCACGTACCCGCAGCGGCGCGATGAAGTGGTTCACGACATCAGGCTCAGCGCCAGCGTCGCCACTACCACCATGCTGGTCGCCGCGCTCAGGCCGCCGAGAAACGCCAGCAACGCAAGCCCATGCTGTCCGCGCGCCAACGGCAGCGCCAGCACGTAGAGATCGGAAGGCACACCGCCGGGGCCTAACCATGCATCGCCCAAGCGCGCCAGCGGCAGGATCGGCAGCGAGATCAGCAGCATGTACAAGGGAAACAACCAGCGCGCCGTGCGCAGATGCGAGCTGTCGCGGCATTCCACTACGCCGGCGTGGAACTGATGCGGCAAGGTGAACATCGCCAGCGCACCGAGCAGGATCAGCGCGGGAAAACCGGTGCTGTCGTGCTGCGTGGGCGCACTGGCGATCAAATGGCGACTGGTGGGCGACAACAGCAAGGTGCCCAGCGCCAGCATCGCGCCCAGCTTGAACAACGACTCGAATGCCATCGCCAGCACCAACCCGCGATTGTGCGCCATCGCCGAGGCGCGCCGCGTGCCGAACAGCATCGCGAACAGCGCCATCAGCAAGGCCACATAGAGCGCGCTGTCCTGCCAGGGATCGGTTTCGGACAACTGGCCGCGGCTCAACATGCCATAGCTCATCGCCACCGCTTTCAGCTGCAGCGCGATGTAGGGAACGATGCCGATCAGCACCACCACCGTCACCAGCGCGGCCAGCCCCGTATGCCGTCCCAGCCGCACCGCAATGAGGTCGGCCAGCGAACCGGCGTTGTAATCGCGCGCCAGTTGCACCAGCCGCCGCAAGACGACCACCGCGAAGACATACATGAGGATCGCGCCCACGAACGTGGGCGGCAGCCACCAGCCGGAACGACTGGCCTGGGTGACGGTGCCGTAGAACGTCCATGAGGTGCAGTGGATGGCCAGCGACAGCGCGTAGACCACCGACCAGCGCCGTGCGAACAGGTTGGGGCGGCGCTCGCCGATGAGCGCGACGCCGAAGAGCAGGCCGAGCCAGACGAGCGCGGCAACGGCGATGGTGCTGGCGGTCAGCACGCGCGCCCTTCACTCCCTTTCCGCTGCGGGGAGAGGGTTGGGGTGAGGGGGGAATCTGGACTCAGGACATCAACCATACTGGCGATTCTGTACTTCATTAAGAAGCTCGCCCGTTGGAGCGTTCCCGCGAGCACCCACCCTTTATCCCCTTTTCGGGACTCACCCCAGCCCTCTCCCCCGAGGGGAGAGGGAGTTAGTGCGCGGGCAAGCCCAAGGCTTTGACGGCATCGACCAGCCAGCGCAATTGCACGCCCTGGCGGCTGTCGTAGTTGTCCCCGGAGTATCCCCACCAGTCCCAGCATGCCTGCGGATTCATGGGCGCGGTGCTCGCGCGGGTTTGAGGATACAGGACGACCACGTCGTACACGTCGGCCCAGCGGTTGAAGCCGGCATCCTTCACGAACGCCTCGCCCACGGCGTCGGCGTTCTGCTTGCAGCCGTGGAACGCCACCAGCAGGCCGCAGCGTTTGCCGGCGATGCAATCGGGCGGCAGGTACACGTAGCCGGTCGAAGCGAGGAACGCATCGGCTGCGCCAGGACGGTAGGCGTCTTGATCGAATTGGCGCAGCTCACCCTTGGCGGCCGATGCAGCTGCGGCCGGCTTGCCGAACATCTGCTGGAAGATTTCCCCCGCCGCGTCGAAACCGCAATGACCCAGATACGGCGACACCGACTTGTCGCAATCGTCGCCGGTTGCCGCCACCGGCAGGTTGTGTGCAAAGGCGCGCTGTCCATCGTCCTTGACCTGCAACGACTTCAGCGCGGGCACGCCATCGCGCAATTGCTCGTAGAAGCGTGCACCGGCTTCGGCCACGGCGGGAGCGACCAAGGCGTCGTCCTTGCCGTGCAGCAGATAGACGCGTCCGTGCGCGAGATCCTTCAGCGCACCGATCTCACCGGCGGCAGCACGCTGCTCCGCCTTCGCCGCCAGCGCGGCCGGATCGGGTGCCGGCACGCCCTTCATGCAGGTGCTGAGCGCCAGATCCAAGCGCCCCGCTGCACAGCCGAATGGACCGCCTGCCACCAGCGCAGCCGATGCAAACCACTCGGGATACGCCATCTGCAGCTGCGCGGCCATGTATGCACCGGACGACAGGCCGGCCACCGCCACTTTCGCCGGGTTGATCTTCAGCGTCGGCAACGGCGGCGCATCGCCCGCGCAGGCAACGCCGGACAGCAGAAACACCCCACAGATCAAGCCGGTCAAGCGTCGCATGCGCATCTCCTGGGAATCAGAACGTGTACTTGGCGGTGAGCGTAACCATGCGCGGCGCGCCGTAGTAGCCCGTGACGATGCCCAGCGCGGCAATGTTGTAGCCGGTAGTGCGATACGACTTGTTGGCCAGGTTGCTGCCCTGCAGGCTCAATGTCCACGGCTGATCGATGCGCCACACGATGCCTGCGTTCCACAGGCCGTAGGACGGCTGCATGATCAGCGGCGACAGCGTGGTCTCCGGATACACGCTCGTTTGATAGGTGTAGTTGATGCGCCCGCTGACGCTGCCGCCATTGCTCAGCGGAATGGTGTGCTCCAGGTTCAGGCCGCCCGACCATTTCGGCGCATTGGTGAAGCGCTGCGTGTCGGCGATGTTGACGCCGCCGCTTTCGAAGTCGGTGTACTTGGTATGCAGATAGGCCCAGTTGCCGCTCAGCGTCCAGTTTTCCACCGGCGTCCAGGCGAACTCTTCTTCCCAGCCATCGATATGGCCCTTGCCGGCATTGGTGAAGTCGCCGAAGAAGCCCTGCGTGCCGTTGGGCAGCGTGTACGAAGTGAATACGGAGAGCTGAATATCCGAGTAGATATTGTGGAAGAACGCCGTGTTCATCATCAGCGTGTCGTCGAAGAACGACATCTTGCTGCCCAGCTCGTACGAGGTGACCTTCTCGTCGGCGATCGGGCGGCACGAGGTGGGAATCGCCGAGCAGTTCGCGCGGATGTTGTAGCCGCCCGAGTGGAAGCCCTGGCTGTAGCTGGCGTACAGCTTCACCTGATCGGTCAGGCTGTAATCGAGCGAGAGCTTGGGCGACACGTTGTGCGAAGTGTGCGCGCCGGTGAAGTCGGCCAGTGTCGACGTGGGCGTGGTGAACGTGGCATCCGAGTAGCCGTAGTTCTGGATGACCGCCGACTTCTTCTCGCTGGTGTAGCGCAGGCCGAGATCCAGGCTCCACTGCGGGCTGATGTCCCACGTGAAGTCGCCGTAGCCGGCGTAACTCTTGGTGCCGATGTCGCCACCGGTGCCGCCGTACTGCGAGAACAGCGGGTAATACGGCGGCGAGCCCAGGAAGATGTTGTGGATGTAGCCCTTGGCGGTGCCGTCGAAGTAGAACAGGCCGAACACGCCGTGGATCGAGCCGCCGTTGTCGTAGTTGGCCTGCAGCTCCTGGGTGAACTGGTGGTCTTTGTAGACCGCGTTCACGTCGGCGATCTTTTCCGGCAGCGTGTCGAAATCGATATTGGTGTCGGTGGACGAACCGCGATACGCGGTGATGGATTTGAGCGTCCAGTCCTGGCTGACGATCCAGTTCATCGTCAGCGACGTGCCCCACAGCGTGGTGTTGTTGAGCTGGGCCATGCCGCTGCGCGTGTCGTAGTCGCTCGACAGCGGCGCATAGCCCGGATCGAACGAGTTGGGCGTGAGCATCTTGGCGCCACGCGGATTGGAATTGTCGCGCAGGCCATCCACCGACAGCTGCGCATTGAAATCGGACGACGGGAAGAAGCCCAGCGACGCACGCGCCGCGTTGCTGTTCTTGTTGCCGTTGCGGCTATCGGTGAGCAGGTTCGTGCCGTAGCCGTCGTTGTGCTCGCTGGCATAGGCAATGCGCCCACGCCACACGCCATCGGAGGTGGCGCCACCCAGGCTGGCCTTGATGTCCTTTTCGCCGTGCGTACCCACGGTGCCTTCCACCGAGCCCGTGGTCTGCGTGGGCAGCGGATTGGAGACGTACTTGATCGCACCGCCGATGGTGTTCTTGCCATACAGGCTGCCTTGCGGACCGCGCAGCACTTCGATGCGATTGGTGTCGAACACATCCAGCACGGTGCCCTGCGGGCGGGCCATATAGACGTCGTCGAGATAGATGCCGACCGCCGGATCGAAACCCCAGGTGGGATCGGCTTGGCCGACGCCGCGGATATACGCGGTAAGCGTGGTGTTGGAGCCGCGCGCTGCGTAGATCTGCAGCGAAGGCACCTTGCCCTGCAGGTCGGCCAGGTTCTGCACGTTCTGGTTGAACAGGGTCTGCGCGGTGAACGCACTGACGGCGATGGGCACGTCCTGCAGTGTTTCCTCGCGTTTGCGCGCGGTGACCTTGATGCCTTCGAGCTGTTTGGCGTCGGAGGTTTTAGCCGTGGTCGCCGGCGCTGCGTTGTCTTGCGGCGCGTCCTCGGCATGCGCCATGGCAACACAGGACAGCCCCACCACCAGACCGATCGCCAGACTCAGATGCGTGCGTTTCATAAGCTCCCCAGCTCCCCTCGCTTTGACGCATCCCATGGACACCAGGATGCCGAATGCGATGGAGCTTAGGCAGCACCCACCCGCCTCACACTTGTACCTTCGTACAGTGCCGCCGGCCGGCAAGGCTCCGGATACTCGTGCCACGACGATGCTCATCGCGAGCGTCCGGGGAATCGACGATGGCATTTCTGATCGTGCTGGCCGCGCTGGGTTTTCTGATGTTGGCGGCGTATCGCGGCTACAGCGTGATCCTGTTTGCACCGGTGGCGGCACTGGGCGCGGTGCTGCTGACCGATCCGTCGCTGGTGGCACCGATCTTCACCGGCCTGTTCATGGACAAGATGGTCGGCTTCCTCAAGCTCTATTTCCCGGTGTTCATGCTGGGCGCGCTGTTTGGCAAGGTGATCGAACTCTCGGGGTTCTCCCAGTCCATCGTTGCCGCCACCATCGGCCTGGTCGGCCGCAGCCGCGCGATGCTGTCCATCGTGATCGTCTGCGCCTTGCTCACCTACGGCGGCGTGTCGCTGTTCGTGGTGGTGTTTGCGGTGTATCCGTTCGCGGCCGAGTTGTTCCGCCAGTCGAATATCCCCAAGCGGCTCATCCCCGGCACCATCGCGCTGGGCGCGTTCACTTTCACCATGGATTCGCTGCCGGGCACGCCGCAGATCCAGAACATCATTCCCACCTCGTTCTTCGGCACCAATACCTGGGCGGCGCCGTGGCTGGGCACCTTGGGCGCGGTATTCATCCTGATCGTGGGGCTGCTTTACCTGGAATCGCGCCGGCGCAAGGCGCTGGCATCGGGCGAGGGCTACGGCACCGAGCTAGTCAACGAGCCGGTGGCTTTCGAGGGCGGCAAGCTCACCCATCCGCTGATCGCGCTGCTGCCGCTGGTGCTGGTCGGCGTGTTGAACAAGCTGCTGGGCGATGCGATTCCCCGCCTCTATGGCAGCAGCCACAGCTTCGTGCCCGCGGTGATCGGCGAGGCCAAGCCGGTGGTGCAGGAAATTGCGAAGATCGCCGCCATCTGGGCGGTGGAAGGCGCGCTGCTGGTGGGCATCCTTTGCGTGCTCGCCTGCGCCTGGCGCCCGGTGACCCGGCGCTTTGCCGAGGGCAGCAAGGCCGCCGTGGGCGGGGCGTTGCTGGCGTCGATGAACACGGCCTCCGAATACGGCTTTGGCGCGGTCATCGCCGCCCTGCCCGGGTTCCGGCTGATCGCCAACGCGCTGCATGCCATTCCGCAGCCGCTGGTGAACGAGGCCGTGACCGTCACCGCGCTGGCCGGCATCACCGGCTCGGCCTCGGGCGGCATGAGCATCGCCCTGGCCGCCATGGCCGAGACCTTCATCCATAACGCGCAGGCGGCCGGCATCCCGATGGAGGTGCTCCATCGCGTAGCCGCCATGGCCTCCGGCGGCATGGACACCCTGCCCCACAACGGCGCCGTGATCACCCTGCTGGCCGTGACGGGGCTCACCCATCGCCAGTCCTACCGGGACATTTTCGCCATCACCCTGATCAAGACGGCGGCCGTGTTCGTGGTGATTCTGATCTACTCGCTGACCGGTCTGGTCTAGCGGTCCCGATGGCTCCCCGAACCATCTACCCCTCACCGTCATTCCGGCGCAGGCCGGAATCCAGTGGCGGCCACAGGGAGTTGTCGCGATGCCCCCACGCTCTGGAAGGGACGGCGAAAACCACGAACCGACGCCCCTGGATTCCGGCCTGCGCCGGAATGACGGTGAGGGGAATGGGCGTCCCGCCGGGATCTTGAACCGACGCCAAGCCGGACCGGCCCCTCCCTCCAAAGCCTCTCCCCTTCGGCCCGCCAGCCTGCCTCGGCGGGCCGCTTTCTTTGCCTGAACGAATTTACTAAGACTTTTCAAGCAAGCGGTCACATAACCCCGTATAATTGGCGGGTTATCCCTACCGAAACCTCACGCGGCGGCTTCATCCCGCCCGAGCCGACCTCATGTCCATCGAAAATCTGCGCAATATCGCCATCGTCGCCCACGTCGACCATGGCAAGACCACGCTCGTCGACCAGCTGCTCAAGCAGTCCGGCACGCTCAATGAGCGCACCGTGCTCGCCGAGCGCGTGATGGACAGCAACGACCAGGAAAAGGAGCGTGGCATCACGATCCTGGCCAAGAACACGGCCATCACCTGGGAAAACAAGAAGACCGGCGCCAAGAACCGCATCAACATCGTCGACACCCCAGGCCATGCCGACTTCGGCGGCGAGGTGGAGCGCGTGCTGTCGATGGTGGACACCGTGCTGATCCTGGTCGACGCGATGGACGGCCCGATGCCGCAGACGCGCTTCGTGACCCAGAAGGCGTTCGCCATGGGCTTCAAGCCGATCGTGGTGGTCAACAAGGTCGACCGTCCGGGCGCCCGTCCGGAGTGGGTCGTTGAACAGGTATGGGATCTGTTCGAGAAGCTCGGCGCCACCGACGAGCAGATGGAATTCCCGATCGTCTACGCCTCGGCGCTGAACGGTTATGCCTCGCTGGACGAGAACGCCCGCGAAGGCGACATGACCCCGCTGTACGAGGCGATCATGCAGCACGCGCCCAAACCGGACGTCGATCCGGACGGCGCCTTCCAGATGCGCATCAGCCAGCTCGACTACAACAACTTCGTCGGCGTCATCGGCATCGGACGCATCCAGCGCGGCACCCTGAAGAAGGGCATGTCGGTCGCCGTGATCGACCGTGAAGGCAAGAAGCGCCAGGGCAAGATCGGCCAGGTGCTCGGCTTCCTCGGCCTCGAGCGCATCGAGCAGGATTCGGCCGAAGCCGGCGATATCGTGGCCATCTCGGGCATCTCCGAGCTGACCATTTCCGATACCGTCACCTCGCTCGAAGTACCCGAAGCGCTGCCGGCGCTGAGCGTCGACGAGCCGATGATCAGCATGACCTTCCAGGTCAACAACTCGCCGTTCGTCGGCAACAAGGATCTGTCGGGCGGCAAGTTCCTCACCAGCCGCCAGCTGCGTGAGCGCCTGGACCGCGAGAAGGTGCACAACGTGGCCCTGCGCGTGGAAGACGGTTCGGACGCCGACAAGTTCCTGGTCTCGGGTCGTGGCGAACTGCATCTGTCGGTGCTGATCGAAAACATGCGTCGCGAAG
The DNA here is from genome assembly GCF_049913195.1 of Dyella kyungheensis. Taxonomy (GTDB): domain Bacteria; phylum Pseudomonadota; class Gammaproteobacteria; order Xanthomonadales; family Rhodanobacteraceae; genus Dyella; species Dyella kyungheensis. Next base: position 3,183,262 of record NZ_CP183983.1, read on the forward strand.
GCTACGAGCTGGCCGTGTCGCGTCCGGAAGTGATCATCAAGGAAATCGACGGCCAGAAGATGGAGCCGATCGAACAGCTGGTGGTCGACATCGAAGAGCAGCACCAGGGCGGCGTGATGGAGCGCCTGGGCATCCGCAAGGGTGACCTGAAGAACATGGTGTCGGATGGCAAGGGCCGCGTGCGCCTCGAGTACCTGATCCCGGCCCGTGGCCTGATCGGCTTCCAGAACCAGTTCAAGACCCTGACCCAGGGTTCGGGCCTGCTGTTCCACGTGTTCGACCATTACGGTCCGTACACCCCGGTGGCCATCGCCAAGCGCCTCAACGGCGTGATGATCGCCAACGCCGGCGGCACCACCCCGGCCTACTCGCTTGGACCGCTGCAGGATCGCGGCAAGCTGTTCGCCGCCGAAGGCGACTCGGTGTACGAAGGCCAGCTGATCGGCATTCACGCCAAGGACAACGACCTCACCGTCAACGCCATCAAGCCCAAGCCGCTGACCAACATGCGCGCCTCCGGCAAGGACGATGCGATCCAGCTCACCCCGGCGACCAAGTTCTCGCTGGAACAGGCGCTGGACTTCATCGACGACGACGAGTTGGTCGAAGTCACCCCGAAGGAAATCCGCATGCGCAAGAAGCACCTGACGGAAAACGACCGCAAGAAGGCTTCGCGCGGCGTGGCTTGATCTTCGGATCGCGTTGGGTAACGAAAAGGCCGCCGAAAGGCGGCCTTTTTGCGTCGTGAGGTGCGGTGGCTCATGGCCGAACCCGGCAACCCTGTGGGAGTGCACTTGCGCGACGGGTGAACTGCAGCGTTATCGCTACGTAGGCTTGTCGCGCACAAGTGCGCTCCCACAAGGTAACTAGAAACGGGTTGCGAAAAGGCCGCCCAAAGGCGGCCTTCTTTTATGAGCGGACTGCAGCAACTCATGGCTGCAATCACTGTGGGAGCGCACCCTGTGCGCGACAGGCCACGTCTGGAGGTTTCGCTCTGTAGGTTTGTCGCGCACAGGGTGCGCTCCCACAGGAGGGGCGTTTTCAAACGGCGGACTGCGCCCGCTCCAACGCCGCCACGCGCCGCTCCAGCCGCGGCCCCAGATAGCAATGCGACCCGCACGGCATCAGCCCCGCTTCGTTGAACGCCTTCAGATACCAGGACGGCGCACGCGAATGGAATCCGTCCATGTCGCCATCCACGCCATCCTTGCTGGTGAACACTTCAAGGAACGCCACGCCTTCCAGCATGTCGCTGATGCCACCGAGGCCGGCGCGGATCTCGGCGGGCTTGAGGTAGTGCAATACGTCGGTACAAACGATCACGTCGAAACGCTGGTCGAAGCGCAGGTATTCCAGCTGTCCGAAGCTGGCCAGGCCGATGTTCCGTGCGCGGCCGTAACGCGCCACCGCGTACTCGCTCGCATCGATGCCCTGATACAGCAAGCCGGGCCGCAACTTGAGCAAGGGCGCACGCCACACGCCCTCGCCACAGCCCACGTCGAGCACCGAGCGCACAGGTCGGCCGAGGTAGTACTCCGCCTGGGCGATGACCATGGCGATCTTGCGGCGCAACTCGGCGGGCGAGGCCACCGTATGGTCCGGATGGCGATACCACTTGTCGAAATAAGCGCGGTCGTAAATCTTGGGCACAGGCGGGTCTCCGGCGTAGGCATGAATAGTAACGTAGCCCTGGCTCTCACCTGGCCTGTACATCGATTCTCGCAGCATAGGCACGCAGGAAGCAGGAGCCGCCCCCATGACCACCATCCGCATCCGCATGACCGGCAGTCGGGAAGATGCCGACACCTTGCTCACCGTCCTTCATGGCATCGACGGCATCGAGCGCGTCGAAGAGCTCGACGATGAAACCGCGTACGCGCGTGACGATTCCAGTTCCAACGAACTGACCGATGACAATGGCAGCGAACTCTTCATGATCGAGGTGCTTGCCTCCGATCGATTGCATGGCGATGCCGTGCGAGCCGTCACCGAAGTGGAAGCTTCCCTGCTCGGCGCCGTCGTCGAGTTTGTCGACGAGTTCTGAAACCCGCGTCGACGCCTCCCGAACGCCTGCCGCCAAAGACCTGCGGGACGAAATCCGCAGCGCATCACAGCACCGCAGGAGTGAAGCATCGACCATGCTGCCGACGGCGACGGTCGATGCCGGGCTTTCGTGAGCATGACGAAAATCCAACAAACGGCCGCAGCGCATGAATCCGCGCCGAACAAAATCGCGCCACCGGTCGCCTGTTCGTAATCCCTCGCACCCTGCACCGCGTTCCCATGCCTACCGTCGACACCTTCGTCATCAGGAACCCTGACGCATGCGTGATACCTCGTACCTCGGTCTTCGTCCCTGGATGGCGGCATGCAGCATGTTGCTGGTGCTGGCCTCCGGCTCAGCAGCAGCGCGCGATGCCCGCACGCTCTCGCCGGACGACGTGGATTGGCTGCGCCGGGACAGCTTCGAACTCGACAGCGCCACCGTCGCCCTGTATCGCGACCTGGGCCGCTCGCATCTGCTCGACCGCCAACTGGATGGGCGCATCAGCGACGAGCTGCCCGCGCCCATCGCTGCCCTGGTCAACTCCTACGAGGCGGGCAATACGCCCACCGAGCAATTGCTGACCAACCTGCGCGATGAGCAGGAGAAGATCAAGAACATGCCCGATGGCGACGACAAGACCGCCGCCAAAAAAGCCCAGCAGCAACACGCCAACGACCTGCTGCAGCAGGCGCAACAGATCGAGATGCTGCACGCCATCTACGGGCCCAACCAACTGAAGGAACAGATGGTGTGGTTCTGGCTCAACCACTTCAGCGTCTACGGCGCCAAGGGGCGCGTGCGCTGGGTGGCCGCCGACTACGTGCAGAACACGATTCGTCCGCACGCGCTGGGCAAGTTCCGCGATCTGGTGATGGCCACGCTGGAAAGCCCGGCCATGATGGAATTCCTGGACAACGCGCAGAACGCCAAGGGCCACATCAACGAAAACTATGCCCGCGAGTTGATGGAACTGCACACGCTGGGCGTGGGTTCGGGCTACACGCAGCAGGATGTGCAGCAGTTGGCGCTGGTTCTCACCGGTGCTGGCGTGGCGCCGCTGCGCGATCCCGGCGTCATGCGTCCGCGCGTGGCCGAGATGGTCGTGCGCAACGGCATGTTCGAGTTCAATCCCAAGCGCCACGACTTCAGCGACAAGGTGTTGTTAGGCCACACCATCAAAGGCAGCGGCTTCGATGAAATCAGCCAGGCGGTGGACTTGATCACCAAGCAGCCGGCCTGCGCGCAGTTCGTCTCGAAGAAGATCGCCGAGTACTTCGTCTCCGACCATCCCTCGCCCGAACTGGTGGCGAAGATGGCGCACACGTTCCAGCGTACCGATGGCGACATCGCCGAAGTGCTGCGTACGATGTTCGATTCCAAGGAACTGGCCGCCAGCTACGGCAAGAAGTTCAAGGACCCCATGGAGTTCGTGGTGTCCTCGGTGCGCATGGCTTACGACGGCAAGCCCATCGCTAATGCCAAGCCGCTGCTCAACTGGCTCAACCAGCTGGGCGAACCGGTGTTCGGCCGCCTGACGCCGGATGGCTGGCCACTCGACAGCACCGGCTGGTCGAGTTCCGGGCAGATGGCCAAACGCTTCGAGATCGCCGGCGCGATCGGCTCCGGCAACAACCGCTTGCTGACGCCCGAAGGCCAGCCCAAGAGCGGCGGCGACTTCCCCCTGCTCACCACGCGCCTCTACTACGACACCTTCGAGCCCAAGCTCAGCGCACCCACGCGCGACGCACTCGCCAAGGCCACGACGCAGCAGGAATGGAACACCTTCCTGCTCTCCTCACCCGACTTCAATTACCGCTGAGGTAGCCATGAAACGCCGCGAATTCCTGCTCGCTGCCGCCACCGCCGCCGTTGCGGCTCCGGCCCTGTCGTTCTCCGGCAAGCTGTTTGCCCAACCGGCGAATAGCCCGCGTTTCCTCTTGGTCTTCCTGCGCGGCGGCTACGACTGCAACAATCTTCTGGTCCCCTACAGCAGCGATTTCTACTACGAATCGCGCCCCACCCTGGCCATCGCCAAGCCCGATCCGGGCAACGCCAATAGCGCCATCGCGCTGGACGGCAACTGGGGGCTCAACCCCGTGTTGCGCGATTCCATCTATCCGTTGTGGCAGAAACGCCAGCTGGCCTTCATCCCGTTTGCCGGGACCGACGATATGTCGCGCAGCCATTTCGAAACGCAGGACAACATCGAATCGGGCGCACCCTCGGAGCAGCGCAGCAACTATCGTTCGGGATTCATGGCGCGGCTGTCCGGACAGATGAGCAGCGTGCCCTCCATCGCCTTTACCGACGCGCTGCCACTGTCGTTCCAGGGCAGCGGCCGCGACATTCCCAATATCTCACTGCGCGGCAATCCCAAGCCGGTGTACGACGATCGGCAGGCGGGCATTCTCGCCGGCATGTATCGCAATACCACGCTGGCTTCCGCAGCGGCCGACGGCCTGGAGCTGCGCCAGACCGTTTCCAAGGAACTGCAGGAGGAGATGGTGAAGGCCAATCGCGGCGCCCCGAACGCGAAGAACTTTGCCGATGAAACCCAGCGCATCGCCACCATGATGCGCGACCAGTATCGCCTCGGCTTCGTGGACGTGGGCGGCTGGGATACGCACGTCAATCAAGGCAACACCACCGGCCAGCTGGCCAACAACCTCGCCAATCTCGGCAAGGGCTTGGCGGCCTACGCCGATGCCCTGGGCGACGAGTGGAACAACACGGTGGTAGTGGTCGTTTCCGAATTCGGCCGCACCTTCCGCGAGAACGGCAACAAGGGTACCGATCACGGCCACGGCACGGTGTATTGGGTGCTGGGCGGCAAAGTGAATGGCGGACGCATCGCGGGCCAGCAACTTGCCGTGAACGCGCAAAGCCTGCTGCAGAACCGCGACTATCCGGTACTCAACAACTACCGCGACGTGCTGGCCGGGCTGACGGGACGCATGTGGGGCTTGTCCAATAGCCAGTCACAGCTGGTCTTTCCCGGCGCGCACGCCAAGGATCTGCAACTGGTCTGAACCTCAGGCCGCCTCGCTCACACTGCGCACCAACAAGCCCTTGGCGATGGCACCATGCAGCTTGCCCAGGCCGCGCACCATGTGCAGCGTGGCAAACAACAGGAACACGCCAGCGATACAGGTCAGCACGGCCAACGGCCAATAGTTGTTGTCGCACAGCCAGTGCGGGATGCCGCATTGCAGATAGATCACATCGTACGCGCTCAGCGCCTTGAGGATCGGCGTGCCGATGAAGGCCAGCGAGATGCTCAGGAACGTGATGGTCAGCGTGAAATAGATGATGCCCAAGGGCAGCATCAACATCATGTAGAAGATCGTGGTCCAGGTACGTCCATCAGTGAAGATCGCACCCACGCGCTGCCAGAACGACTTGCCTCCATTGGACGGATACGGCGGCCGGCGCGGCATGCGTACGCCGAGCATGGTTTCGACGATGCGCCCTTCGATCAGCGACAACGCACGCACGGTGCCCAGGAAAAGAATGGCGAACGGCACGCCGATGATCAGCACCGACAGACCCAGCGACAGCGAAATACCGGTCACCGCCCAGGTGAAATAGAAGATGCCCGTGGCCAGCGCCAGGATCATGTAGAACAGCGCGCCCCAGGTATGGGAATCGGCGGCTACGCCAAAGAAGCGTCCTAGCACCGAGCGGCGACGCGGCATCGGCGGCGGACGCAACGCGCGCTGGATCTTGATCTCCTGGTCGCGGTAGATATCCGCCACTTCTTCCGGTGCGCCATACGTGCTGACCACATGCGCGAGCATGTCGGCTTCGCTGCGCTGCGGGTTGTCGGCCAGTTCGGCCCGCAAATGTTCTTCCGCGTCGTACAGTGCGTCCTGGATCAACGCACGGTCCGCGCCCTTGAGCGCAGCGCGCAGTTGATTCAGATATTCGGCAATCGTGCGTGGTGCGTTCATTACACCCCTCCTTGCAAAACGCCATCGACGGAATCGCGCGTGGCCGACCAGGCGTTCACCCAGTCGCGCAACACCTCGCGCCCTTGCTTCGTGATGCGGTAATAGCGCCGCGGCGGCCCACTGACAGAGGGCTCCACCTCGCTCGCCAACAAACCTGCCCCTTCGAGATTGCGCAGCACGGGGTATAGCGCACTCTGCTTGCCCGCAAGCACGCCCTCGCCCACCTCTTCCAGGCGCTTGGCGATCTGGTAGCCGTACATCGGCTGCCGCGTCTGCCCCAGCACCGCCAGCAGCACCAACGACACGGTGCCCGCCGACAGCTCCTTCTGGAATTTCTTCAGATGGCTGCTGTTGTCTTCCACGGCCCACCCGCACTGCTACTCATCTTGGAGTGAACAATAGTGTGAAGTTCACAGTAGTGCATGGGTATGAAGTCATGGGGGGCATCTCGGTCCTTGTGGGCATGACACCAATGTACGTGCCGGTTCTACAAACATTGGTGTCAGCGGCCTCAGCTGGCCAAGAGACACACAGGAGCTTGGGCAATTGAGGGATCGATTGCGGCAGGCCAAAGGCTAAGCTTGGCCTCGCCTTAATGGCTCACGAAAGGTCTGCTATGGATCGGAAGCAGACCTGAAGCCATCTTATGGAACATCCCAAGTTGCCGGGCATCAGTCCGGAGCAGCCGCGGAATAAGCGTCGCTTCCTGCGTCGGCAAACGCCTCTACCGGCGACATTCAATCGCCCTCCAATACGCTGAATCTGCCCGGGTAAGCGCGCCCTCGCGACACAGTGCCAATACGACAGGTGCCCACTGTAGGCAGCTGCTCAACGGACAGTGACGGCTACTCTTTACGGCTTCCAGTCCACCTTATATTCCTCAAGGTAGGCGTCTACGGCGGAACCGATGGTGGGATGGAGCGTGCCGAACCGCTCTAGTAGCGCGAAGCGTTTCAGCTTTTCCTTGACGGGATCTTTTATCTCGGCGAATCGAAGTTCGATGGCAGATTCGCGCAAAGCCCCTTCCAGCTCGGCGAGCATGTCCGCTGAGGTCACATCAATGCTGGTGACCGGCTCTGCGGCAACGACAATTCGTCGCACCGGTGTTGGCGATTGCGCCACCGCCTCGAGTATGCGCTGATGGAACAACTCGGCATTGGCGAAGAAGAGCGGCGCGTCCCAGCGGAACAGGATCAGACCTGGAATAAGGCGAGCCGAAGGATAACGCTTGATATCGTGATAGCCCCTGATGCCGTCGACTCGGCCCATCACGGCATAGTGCGGGCGCCATCCGTCCCAGAGAAATTCGATAATCGCGATGGCGATCGCAATGCCAATGCCGGGAATCACTCCGAGGGCCGCTACGCCGACGAAGCAAGCAATCGAAAGCCAGAATTCCCACGGCTGGATGCGGAAGATGCGGCGCAGATCATTGAACTCGAACAAGCCGATCGCCGCGGCGATCACAATCGCCGCCAGCGCGCTGCTGGGCAAGTCCTCCAGAAGGTCCGGTGCCAGTAGCAGCAAGAGCGCTACCGCCAAGGCACCGACCACACCTGCAAGCTGAGTCTTCGCGCCCGCGGCTTCGGCGACTGGTGTGCGCGACGAGCTGCTGCTGATCGGAAATCCCTGGAAAAGACCAGCCGCCAGGTTCGCGACGCCCAGGCCGATCATTTCTTGATTTGGATCGACTACAGCGCGGGTCTTGGCCGCATACGTGCGCGACAGGACACTGGTATCGGCGAACGCTACCATGGCCACGGCGCAGCCGCCGATCACCACCTGGCCAAGATCAGCCACACCGATCCATGGCATTGCAAATGATGGCAGGCCTTGTGGGAGTGGACCAAGCACCTTGATTCCGGCGCTGTCGGCCAGGCCGAACGAACCGACCACGATCGTGGCGGTTACAACGGCAATCAGAAGTCCGGGAACGCGCTTCCAACGCTTGAGAAACAAGATCAGCGTGAGAGTGCCGATGCCAACCAGGAACGCAGACCAATTGACCTGACCTTCCACAATCGCTTGGATAATCCGTATTAGGTTGCGCAGCGGCCCGGCGCTATCGATGGAAAAGCCAAACAATTTGGGTAGCTGACTGATTAGCACCGTGAGCGCAATGCCGTTCATATAGCCATAGCGAATCGGCTTCGAGAGCAACTCGGTGACAAATCCCAGGCGCATGACTCCAATCAAGGTACACACCAGGCCAGACACTATCGCCATCAAGCTGGCGACGGCCACGGCGCGTATCGGATCGCCTGCAGACAGGGGGAGCACGACCGCCAGAATCACCGCGGCGAGTGAAGAATCCGGCCCCAACACGAGAATGCGGCTCGGGCCGAACACAGCATAGGCTAGCAACGGGACGATCGTGGCATACAGGCCATGGATGCCCGGGACACCCGAAGCCACGGCGTAGGCAATGCCGACCGGGACAAGCATGGTGGTCAGCACGAGGCCGGCCATCAAATCGTTCGCCAGCCAGGCCGCTTGGTATTGGCGGGCGATTTGCAGTCCGGGTAGCCAACGCGACCAGCCGTTCATGCTTTGTCCTTTATAGAGTGGAGCGCAAGCTCAGACATGCGCGGTCGCCACCTGCGCTCAGTACTGTTCCTTTACGTACTTGAATGGATAGTCCGGTTCGACGTAGTCGCCGCGCTTCTGCCGCTTCGGGAATGTAATCTTCTCGCGCGGCACTTCCTTATAGGGCACTTTGTCGAGCACGTGCCGGATAATGTTGAGACGTCCACGACGCTTGTCGTCAGTCCGCGCCACGTACCACGGCGCATACGGGGTATCGGTCGCGGCGAACATCTCATCCCGGGCTCGCGAATAGTCGTACCACCGGCCATACGACTTCAGGTCCATCGGCGAGAGCTTCCAGAGCTTGCGTCCATCATTCGCCCGCTCCTTCAGTCGCCGGGTTTGCTCCGCTTCGCTGACTTCCAGCCAATACTTCAAAAGGACAACGCCCGACTCAACGATCGCCTTCTCCATGAGCGGCGCAACCTGCAAAAACCTGCGCACCTTTGCTTCCGGCGTGAACTCCATGACACGTTCAACACCCGCGCGGTTGTACCAGCTGCGGTCGAAGATCACGATCTCCCCGGCTGCCGGCATGTGCTCCATATAGCGTTGCACGTACATCTGGCTCTTCTCGCGATCCGTCGGCGCGGGCAACGCTACGACGCGGAACACCCGAGGACTTACCCGCTCCGTCAGGGCCTTGATCGTCCCGCCTTTCCCGGCCGTATCGCGCCCTTCAAATACCACGCAAACCTTGAGGCCCTTGGCGACAACCCACAGCTGCAGCTTGACCAGCTCGACGTGCAGCCTCTCCAGCTCTGCCTCGTACTCCTTCCGCTTCATCTTTTGCGGCTCTGCGCCGGCAGAGTCGTCTTGTTCGTCGCGTTTCATGTCGTTTGCTCCACTGTGGGTCGTGCTCGCCTGCAGTGATCTCAACCGTTCACCCGCCACCTCCAGATCGAAGTACACGCTCTTCGCCGAGGGTATTTCCAATTGCGTCCGCAAAAGTCCACTACCGAGTTCGGACGCGCGAGCAGCGGACATCTCTCCCCGCAGCCGCGATGTACCGTCTCGACCACGCCCTGCTGCGACCAATGATCGAGGTCCAAGATGACGTCAACCAAAGTGGGACGAACATCGCCCTCACCTGCGCCTCAACCTCCGTGTCGGCATCGCCGCACAGTCGGCTACAAGATGCGCGCGCTTCATCGCACGCCTTTTTCATTTTCGACGGCTTTATTGATGATTTCGCCATAGAGCTGGGCGATCCGCGCACCCAATGTATGGAACTCCGGATTCCGCACAACGAACTTCTCCGCGTCCTTGGCATCTTTGAGCGCATCTTTCAGAAATTCGAGTTCGGTGTCACTTAGGCGCTCGCCGCTGTCGATTCGCTGTTTTATCGCGAGCGTCCTGGGTAGCCGGAACTTCACGAGCCGTTCGAGCAGTACTTGGATCGTACCCGCGTCATCGGACTGGTCGGACATCAGGGACCTCCTACCTGCGAGCGAAGCCTGATTCTACTCTTCCACGCCGCGCAGCATCGCCTTCACGAAGGTTTCATCGCGCGATGCACGACGACGACATCTGGAGCCGGCTGTAGCCACAAATCGCGTCTGATTGGTCGGCGGCCGGGGACTGGCCTAGGTACGGTTGGCATCGAAGCCGTATTGCATCAGCGTGCCAAAGAACGGGGTGAGAAGGCTCGACACATATTGTTCTACCGATCCCGACTTCGATGCGGTGCCCGAGGCACGCGCATCGGCATATGAACGGGAAAAGTGAAATGATACTGCGCTGAAAGCCAGTAGAACTACATAGGCAGCCGTGCTCATGACCAAGCAAGGGCGTTTCGGCTAAGGGTTGGAAACGTTCATCTCGCTCTACTCAATTTAATGAGCTTTCTACTAACATCGCGATGGTCTTCGCTGTGCCGAGCGCCAAGAACTCATGCTTCTGTATGTCAGTGTCGCCATACCGTAAGCACATCTCCTGGCCGAACGGGTGCGATGTAAATGGACCGATCAAAACTGGGGTCAGAGTGGAGTTACCAGGATTTAGTGGACACCTGATCGCCGCCGTTGCGCGGCCTCGAACTCGTCCGGGCTGATGCCGCCTAGGTAGCTGTGGCGGCGAATCGGGTTATAGAAGTGGTCAATGTACTCAGATACGTCAAGGATGGCAGTTTCGCGGTTTGCATAGATGCGCTTTTTGATGCGCTCCTTCTTGAGGCTACCAAAGAAGGACTCCGCTACGGCGTTATCCCAACAGTTTCCCCGTCTGCTCATGCTTGGTTCCAGATGGTTTGCCTTACAGAATCGTCGCCAAGCATCGCTTCCGTATTGAGTCCCTTGATCCGAATGGATCAAGGTTCTTCGGGGCCGACGGCATTGCACGGCCTTCGTTACCGCCTCGAGCACTAGCTCCTTGTGAATGGTCGGCTTAGCAGCCCAACCAACGACTTTGCGCGAAAAGAGATCTATCACCACGGCTACATAGAGCCAGCCTTGCCACGTACGGATGTAGGTGATGTCCGTAACCCAAGCCTTGTTTGGCCCCGACATCGTAAACTGACGTTGCAGTAGGTTTGGAATCAAGGCGGTAGGCTTGGCGACCGGGATGTGTCGAGTGCGGTAGCCGTGTAGCGCGCGCAAACCGTTCTCGCTCATCAATCGAGCAACTCGATGCTTGCTGCAGGTCTCGCCACGCTCACGCAGGTCTTGCAGGACTCTGGGCGCGCCATAAATGCCATGACTGGCAACAAAAGAGGCACGAATCAGGCGCAGAAGTCGCGCATCTTCATGCGCTCGATCAGATACAGGATGATCAAGCCAGGAGTAGTACCCGGCACGGGCCACACCAAGAACTCGACACATGGCCTGGATGCTGAATTCGTTCCGATGAGCCTCAATGAATCTGTAAGCCCGTCTAACGTTACTTACCTGCTTGCCTTGAGCCATAACCGCAACCCTCAGCTGATTGCGTGGATACTACGACTTGTCCACAAAATCCTGGTAACTCCAGAGTAGACTTTCCATGCAAGCAGACGGAAAAGTCCACTCTGACCCCAGTTTTCGCACTGCGGAAACGGGGTCAGGTTCACTTCTCGAGCCCAAAGCCAAGGCGTAAATGAACCTGACCCCGTTTTTGGTCCGAGGACACGCCAGGTTTCTTCAGTGCTGCAACGCTCCATGCGGGTGGACGCCCACGACCGGGACGGGTCTGTCTGGAACCTTCGGGATTGCGACACTTAGGTGCAACGGTTGAGCCCTAAGGGCGCCACTTCCCTTGGCAGCCTTGGTCTTTCCGCCAAGTCGACGACCATAGACCTCATCCAAGGTCAGCCCAGAATTCTCAAGCAGGGCGCCAATCTTTGCGCGGACGTCTTGAAGCAATGTCTTGCGAGCATCTTCCATTTAAGCTCGCGCGCTGCTGTTTAGCGCTTGCAGTTCGGAAGGCGATAAAGCTCTTAAGTTGACGGCCATGGATGGTCCTTTCTTATGCGATGATATTTTCGTAGATAGCCTAAGGCCGCGGCCGGTCGAAGATGAATAGGAAATTGGATTAGCTAAAGCATATGGAAGATTACATCTATAGGTTCCGGTCAGCTCGATCTCTACTTGGGGAGTACCAAGAGCTCCGTAACCAAAGCATCTACTTCGCAAAGCTCGAAGAGCTGAATGACCCGATGGAGGGGTTTAAGGATATCTTCTGGAGTGGCGATGACATCGTTTGGAGCAATCTGTTTCGACACTACATCCAATGCATGACCCAAGCATTCTTCTTTCTCTGCATAGCTCAGGAGGAGCACGATTTAACGTGGGACTTGATTCCTGTCTTAGATACGCGTCCACCGCTTCTTACCAATGAGCTCAGAATCCTCTTCGATGAGGCACTAAGCGAAGTTCTATCACATGAAGAGTTGAATGAGTGTGCCCAGCGAATTGCTGCCAGGTCTCATTTTGTTCGACGCAATGAGCTTGAATACTACCTCCGCAACGTGCATGAACTTGCTATTCCATGTGTCGCAAAAGTTATGGCTCGGCGAAAGGTTCATCCTCCTTTCTTAGGCGTTGATGAATCCATCTCGGCCGCTAAGATCAAGCTCGCCAAAGTGGCCCAATCGGCACATCTGGTCAACCTCATTGAAGAAGAGCGATCGAACGATGAGCATGCATCGGAACGGTTGTTTGCATCATTGAATGTAGCCATGAGGCAGGTCGCACTGATCGATAAGTACAACGGAGTTTTTGACGCCTCTCGAAAAAATTCAAACTTCGTTTTCTTGAACTTTCCTGAAGGCTATGTTCGAAACATTGAGAGGCTTGTCTATCCGGACTGGTATACCGCCTGCTTCACAAAAGACTTCAAGAACTCAGCAGTCTGGGGAACTTACGGAGATCGTCACCAGGGGGTCTGTCTCAAGTTCAGGGTCAAGAGTGATGGTGAGCGTCATGTTCTAAAAATAAATCGCGTGTGCGGCCGGAATAGCGTTTCAGGGCCTGTGCGCAGCGTCGTCCAGCACCCTCTTCTACCCGTGGTGTATCAATCGAAGTTTGTTGCCATCGACTTCTTTAGGTCACTTGGAAGCCTTAGTGCGCCCGTGTTAAATCGCGATTGGCATAGATCACAAGACGGTCGTGTAAGTATCTGTGATTTTGGTGGCGATTTCCCGGAAGAGAAGCGCAGTGCGTTCTGGAAGGATTTCGAGGTCGGTGCGACGACTAAATTGAATGATTGGTGGTACGAGCAAGAATATCGACTTGTACTGCATGGGAACGTTCTTGACTTTTCCGAACCAGCATCCCGTGTCGCCAACTACGATTTCGCCGACTTGGAAGGAATCATCTTTGGCATAAACACAATAGATGAAGACAAGTTGGCCATCATGAAAATCATTGATGAAAAATGCCAAGAGCATCGGCGCGAGGATTTTAAGTTCTATCAAGCCTACTACTCGCACGCTACTGGAAAAATTGAGGCGGTCGAGCTAAGCCATTTGAAAGTGATTCTTGGCAAAGCTGCGCGAGCCTGTTGACCCGATGCATGGATGCGAAGAAGTTATGCATAGACCAATAGTTGTCTATCTAGATTCTCAAGACTTTTCGAGGCTTTCGGATGCGAAAATGGATGCCTCCATTTCGCCCGTCAGAGATAAGCTTTTAGAATTGAAGCGTGAGGGAATTGCTAGGTTTGCCTTTAGTGATGTTCTTGTCTATGAATGCCTCCCTGTTAAACCCGAAGACGCCGCACTGAGCTTGAAGAGGATTGAGTCCATTGTCGAATTTTGCGATGGACAGTCGTTGCCACCAGCATCTGAGGTCATTCGGTCTGAACTGGGCCTCTTGATCTCGCAAGAGGGGAAATACTCAAAGTTTGCAAACCAACCATTCTCGGGACACTGGTTTCCAAAGCTGGATCTGACAAGTGAAACGAGAGACGTGGAGCGAAATGCAGCAAAGACAGCCTTTTCGAATCTCAAGGAGACTATGGGTCTCTCCCTGTCTCGCAACGAGAGACGAGCGTTTCTGAAGAAATTCAAGAGCTCAAACAAGGCCGATGGATACTCTAGCTTGGCATCTCAAGGGATGAGTGACCTGGCAAGTCTGTATCCTATAGACCTATCCGACAAACACCTCTTGGCCGAATACCTACGTTGCGGCAACTCCAGAGTTCTACTTCCCTTAGTTGAAAAATCACTAGGCGACCTGCTGTTCTTTTCCCGTTGGTGCGTGGACAACTGGGATGGTGGGCAGAAATTTGTGCGGTCGCTACGGTCCGGTAACGATCAAACCAAGGCCTCGTTGATCCGGTTCTACGAGCATATGAAAGAGGTCAACGGAAGGGCCCTGGAGGTCATTTCAGAAAGGGAGCTTTCTTCAATGTTGGCCGACAAGATCGAGGAGATGAGGGATTGGTTCGTTTCATCTTTCGCCGCCATACAAATTAAAAATTTTCTAGGCGTTGATGTACCCAATGATGGTCGCTTCAGACCTTCGTTAGTCAAAACGCCTGCGGTTCTGTCATGGCTGGAGTTTACAGCTGCTGTTCTGGTTAGATCTGCAGCTGTGGCGCATCCAAGAAACCCCCATAAGAAGTCGCATAGCGACTTCGCTGATTCCATGCATGTACTGTATTTGCCCCGGGTCGATATTTTTCGAGCAGACAGGTTTACGAGCCAAATATTGGAAGGTTCGTTGTCTTTCCAGAGTACCGTAGTGGAGCCATCGCTAGAGAAATTGCCTGAGACAATACACCGGGCCTGGGACAGGAGGGGGGCTTGTTGATGGTGTCTTTAATCAACAAGAGGACGATAGGCGCGGACCACGGGCTTCGCCCTTTCCAGATCGTAGCGCGCCTGAAGTGCCAGCCAGTAGAAGGCGGTGGTGTCGAAGATGAGGGAAAGGCGGAGCGCGGTCTTGGCGGTGATGGGGTGGGTGTCGGCGATGAAGGCTTTGATGTGATCGGAGGGGATGCCGGAGCGGCGGGCCAGTTGGGCGGGGTTGAGGGCGTGCGGGATCAGGTAGGCGTGTAGCAGGATGTCGCCGGGGGCTCGCAGGGGTTGCGAGGGGTCTACTTCCGAGTGCGGGGTGAGCTGGATCAGTTCCATGGTGGTTCTCCCTGTCGGACACGGCCGCGCAGCGGATAAGCGCTTACAGCGCTCCGTGTCAGTGAATGCTTGGCAGCTTCGTCGGTGATTGCCCGGGTGCGGCGCATCGCCATGCTGGCCGATGCGCCGTAACGGCGATCATCGGAGGCGGGTTGTGTTCACTCGAGGCTCGTCGCCGAGCAGGCGGGCGTACTGCTGGAGGCAGTGGATGGCCGTGCCCAGGCTGGCCGTTACGGCCGCGGGAAGCGGCCAAGACAGCGGTCTGCCGGGGAATCCACGCGCCTGCGCAACGCGGCACTGCTCGCTGTCGATACGCAAGCGCGTGAGGGCGAGCACCGCCAGGGCGATGTCACCGCGAGCACTGCGAGTGCCATGACGCAGGGTTTCGGGCCATGCCGCAGCCGTGGATGACGGGCCGCCAAGCCGAGGAGTGAGGGTGTCGTCAGGGGGAACGGACGAGCGAATGCGTCCCGTATGATTGCGGGTAGCCATATCAACTCCGATTAGTTGGTGATGGTTAGCGGGTCGTGGGTGTTACTGCACTCACGGCCCGCGCCTCATGACCTGGTGGTCATGGTCACTCGCGAGGCCGTGCAATACGACAGCGCGAGTGACTGACCGACCCTAACAAGCAGGGTTGGCATCGTCTGTCAGGGTTGAGCGAGATGGACGTCCGCGTGGCCGCAGGCGAACGTGAGGCTTAGGGCTGTCGGTGCCATGCCCACAACCCGTAGGGCATCACTACAAAGTGCCGCGCCCGAGGCGCCCCTTGCACGGCGTCCCTTATAACGAGCTTATAAAATCAAATTAATAATCCTTAGATTTACCTTATAAAATCAATTTCACAAATCTTATGATTATCTTAGCGAAATAAAATACGATTATTTGCCAATTATCGAATAATCATTTTGTTGCCATATTGTCATTTACCGTGACTACGGTGTCGCTCCACGTCGCCTCTCCCCAATATCGACAACGGGCACACCATGACACGGTATATTTCGGCGCCATTCGGGCGCTCCCGCACTACGCTTGCTCTTTGCCTGGCCGCCGCCATCGCTTCCCCTGCATGGGCCAGCGACAACGCCACCGCCGACACCAGTGCCACGCCGCAACAGGCCAAGAGTCTGGATGCAGTACAGGTGACCGGCACCGACACGGTGACTACGATCGCCCCGTCGCAAGCCTCCATGGTGTCCACCGAGCCGCAATCGACCATCGGCCGTGTCTACATCCAGGAGAACGTTCCGCCGACCGGCGACTACACCGACATCGCGCAGATCTCACCGAGCGTGTACACCGTGACGCCGAACGGTTCGGGCCTGATGGAAGCGCCGGTCGTCTCCATCCGCGGCTTCCAGGACGGCCAGTACAACGTGACGTTCGACGGCATTCCGTGGATGGACTCCAACGACTTCACGCACCACTCCACCTCGTACTTCACCAACCAGCAAACCAACTCGGTGACCGTGGATCGCGGTCCGGGCACCGCCGGCACGCTCGGCAACGCCACCTTCGGCGGCACCATTTCGGTGGATTCGCTCAATCCGCAGAAGCAGTTCGGCATCAACCCGTACATCAGCCTGGGCAGCTGGGAAACGGCGATCGAAGGCGCAACGATCAATACGGGCGCATTCACCAGCAGCGGCACCAGCGCGGTGATCAACCTGCAGAACAGCTCGTCGGACGGCTACCTCACCTATGCCGGCCAGCGTCGCCAGACCGTGTTCGCCAAGCTGGTGCAGCCCCTGGGCGAGAACACCACGCTGACCTTTGTCGCCATGGACAACGAGCTGAACCAGTATGTGCCGTTCGGCGCCACCAAGGCGCAGATTGCACAGCACGGCGTCAACTATGGTCTGAACGACGACCCGGCCAGCCAGGCCTACTACCGCTACAACAAGGACGAGATCAACACCAATTTCGGTTACATCGGCCTGCATTCGGCGTTCGACGGCTGGACCATCGACAACAAGGTCTACACGTACGGCTACAACCATTTCGGCTTCAACGGCCTGGATCCGAATGGCGAAACGCCGAACGGTACGTTCTATAGCACCACCGACGTTCCCGGCCAGCACATGCGCAACACGAACCGCTCGTGGGGCGACATCTTCCGCGTTGGCAAGGAACTGGGCCCGGGCGAATTGCGCGCCGGCGTGTGGTACGACCACCAGGACGACATCCGCTGGCTGTATGAGTTCGACGATACGATCAACCAGCTCAATCCGGTGATCGCGCCCGGCGCGTCCTCGCTGGCGCTGGCTTCGGCGGATCGGCGCATGACCGACACGCTGGTGACGATTCAGCCGTTCGTCGAGTACCAGTGGAACATCACCGAC
The DNA here is from genome assembly GCF_049913195.1 of Dyella kyungheensis. Lineage (GTDB taxonomy): Bacteria > Pseudomonadota > Gammaproteobacteria > Xanthomonadales > Rhodanobacteraceae > Dyella > Dyella kyungheensis. The sequence continues at coordinate 3,200,740 of NZ_CP183983.1, forward strand.
AATGCGTATGTCATCGGCGGCGTGAAGTACAACAACTTCGAGCGCGATCTGAACGCAACGGTCAACCAAAAGACGGAAACGCCGCTCGACTATTCCAAGAAGTGGAATGCCACCCTGCCCTCGGCGTCTTTCCACTACAACTTCAGCGCGAACTGGACGGCGTATGCGCAGTGGGCCAAGGGCTACCTGGCGCCCAACCTCAACCTGCTGTACGTGCCCAATCCGGCGGTTTCCGATAGCGCCGTGGCGCCGGAAAAAACCACCAATATCCAGCTCGGCACGACCTGGACCGACGATCGCCTGACGGTGTCGGGCGATGTGTACAAGATCGACTTCAACAACTTCGTCCAGAGCCAGAAGGTCGGCGGCGTCACCGAGTTCTACAACGGTGGCGGCGTGCACTACAAAGGCCTTGAGCTGGAAGGCACCTATATGCTGGGCGCCGGCTTCAGCGTCTACGCCAACGGCTCGCTCAATCGCGCGATCCAGACCACCGACAACCAGTGGAATGCGAACACGCCGCACAAGACCGCCGCACTGGGCTTCATCTACAGCGACGGTCCCTTCTACGCCTCGCTGTTCGACAAGTTCGTCGGCAAGACCTACTACACGGCCAACGCGGAAGACGACACGCCGATCGGCGGCTATGCGATCACCAACTTTGCCGCCAGCTACAAGTTCGATCCCCACATCAGCGATGTGAAGGACATCAAGATCGGCGTGCAGCTCAACAATCTGTTCAACAACACCCACATCAACGCCTTGGCCGGCGTCACGGCAGCGGATAGTACGCCGCTGTACTGGACCATTCCGGCGCGCAACTTCAACTTCACCATTTCGGCTGATCTGTTCTGATGAAACGTATTGCGCTGTTGTCGTTGATGTTGCTGATCGGCCAGCCCGCGCTGGCCGACGGCACCGCGCCGGATCGTGCGTCGATCGAGCTATCGACCCTGCTGCCGCCTCCCCCGGCAGCAGGGTCGGCGGCGGCCACGCAGGATCTGCAGGCCGTGCTCGCCGCACAGCGATCGCGAACGTCCGCCGAACAGTCGGCGGCCAAAGCGGATATGGAACGTTCCGTGTTCCGCTTTGCGGATGCGCTCGATCTATCCATGCGAGCGGCGAGCTTGCCCAAGACGGCCGCATTCTTTGGACGCGTCGCTGACTTCGACAAGGCCGAGGTGAAGGACGCCAAGCTTTATTGGCGGCGGGCCCGTCCTCCGGTGACGTCCGATCAGGTGCATCCGTTGTCCCAGGAAAAGCCGGACGACTGGAGCTATCCGAGCGGACACGCCACCTTCGGCTATACCACGGCCATCTTGCTGGCCAACATGGTGCCGGAAAAGCGCGCGGCGATTTTTGCCCGCGCCGACCTGTACGCGCAGCATCGCGTGGTGATGGGCGTGCATTTCCCGAGCGACGTGGAGGCCGGCCGTCTCGCCGGAACCGTGATCGGTGCGCAGTTGCTGCAGCAGGCCGACTGGCAGGCGGACTACCAGGCGGCGCGCACCGAACTTCGGGCGGCACTGCAATTGCCCGATTCGCTCACGCAAACACCTTGACACCCACCCGAGGCGCGGGGCGTTACCAGCGCTCCGCCCCACGTGTCATCTGGATACCCGCGATAGCGCATCCCCATCGCGCGACCGCCAGATCTAAGGAGCGACTCTTTTTTGCTCACTGCGATCTACGGAAGGGCTTGTAGGCGGCGCGTTATCCGTGGCGACATTCGAGAGCCTATCGGCGCTCCAATTGCCTCCAACGGCCTTGATCAAACGGATGTCCGACTCCAGTTGGCGCCGCGACAGCTCGACGTAGACGCGTCGCTGATCGAGATTCACGCTTTGCGTGGTCACCACTTCAAGGTAGTCGATGGCCCCCGCCTTGTAGCGAGCAAGTGCCAGCTTCTCGGCGAGACCGGCTGCAGCTACCGCACGTTGCTGTGTACCCGCCTCGTCGCCCAGTACCCGTACGGAGGACAAATTGTCCTCGACGTCCTGGAACGCCGAGAGCACCGTCTGCCGATAGTCCGCGGCGGCGCCCTCTTCCCGGGCTTCGGCCTGGTGCAACTCCTGCTTGCGGCGGCCACCGTCGAGCAGCGTGCTCACGAGTGCCGGTCCAATCGCCCAGAACCGGCTGGGCAACGTTGCCAATTGGGTGAACCGCGACGCTTCCACGCCGCCCGATGCCGACAGCAACAAGTCGGGAAAGAACGCGGATGTGGCTTCACCGACATCGGCATTGGCGGCGGCTACCCGTCGCTCGGCAGCGGCGATGTCGGGGCGCCGCTGCAGCAGGGTCGAAGGCAGGCCCGCAGGAACCGCCGGCATGGCGATGGCGGCAGTGGATACGGGAATCGACAGCTCGGCCGGCGCCACGCCCATCAGCATGGCGATGGCATGTTCGTACCGTGCGCGGCTCTCACCGAGATCCACCAGCTGTGCGCTGGCTACCTGCAGCTGCGTTTCCGCCTCGGCAAGGTCCGATTCCGATGCAATACCGCCGTTGAAGCGCACCTGCACGAGATCGTGTGCCTTCGTGTAGTCGGCCACGGTTTGTTGAAGCAGCGCCGTCTCCGCGTCGACGCCACGGAGGTCCACGTAATCGATGGCCAGTTCCGCATGCATCGCCAGCCGGATCGACGCAAGATCCGCTTGATCGGCCTGGTAGCGAGCCGTAGCGGCATCGACCTGGTGACCGATGCGATCGAACAGATCGGGCTCCCACGACACATCCAGTCCAGCGGCATAGTCGGAGACGGTTTTCCCTGCCAATGAACGTCCCACGACATTTTGTGAGGTACGGAAGCGATTGGCGTCGACACCCGCCGTGATGGTCGGGTAATACGCGGCGCGCGCCTCCTTTGCCGCGGCCTTCGCGGCCTGCAGGTTGGCCAAGCCCTTGGCAATGGACTGATTGCCCCCATCGACACGCCCCTCCAGTGCGTTGAGCGTGTCGTCGCCGAACAGCGTCCACCAGTCACCGCGCATCGCCGTATCGCCCGGGTCGGCCGGAACCCAGCCCGGCCCTGCGCGCTGCGTTTCAGTCGCTGCCGTGGCCTTTTCCTTGAATTGATCGGGCACCTGGATGGACGGACGCACATAGGCCGGGCCCGGCGTGCAACCCACCATCAGGGCGGTTCCGACGGCAATGGCGAGCGCGCAAGTGGTGCGAGGAAGAAATGAGTTACGCATGGCTGTGTCCTCTTCGCTCAGGTTGCATCGGCAGGGTGTGCGTTGATGCGCACCGACTGTCCGTCGCTGACTGCGTCGCCCGGATTGACGATCACACGTTCATTGCCGTTCAAGCCCGCGCGAATTTCCACACGCGTTCCGAAGTCCCGGCCCAGCGTCACGGTCACCAATCGCACCAGACCCTTGGCATCGACCGTGGCTACCTGCACGCCCGCCGGTCGAAACAACAGCGTATTGGCCGGCAGCGACAGCATGGCTTTGGCGGACGCGAGCATGAGCGTGACCTGCGCATAGGCACCCGGCGGCACGGCACCATCGGTGTTGTCCATGTCCACTTCCACGCGCAGCGTTCGGCTGACCGGATCGATCGCGCCCGCGGTTCGCGCCACGCTTCCCACGAATGACCGTCCCGGATACTGCGGCAAGGTCAGCGTTGCGCGGGCGCCGATCGCCACATCGGCAGCATTGTCCTGCGGCACGTTGACAAAGACCCGCAGCTTGTCCGTTTCCGCCAGTTTGAAGAGCGCCGCAGGCGTGCCGCCGTTGCCGGCGTCGATCAGCGCACCCACGTCGACATTGCGCATGGTGATAACGCCATCGAAGGGCGCATAGACCTTCTCGAACGACTGCAGCTGCTGCAACCGGTCCACGTTCGCCTGTGCGGCGGCGAGCATGGCCTGCTTGGCCCTCATCGTGCTCACGTTTTCCTGGCTCGACTGCTGGGACACGGCATTGCTCTTGAGCATTTCCTCCCAGCGAGACGCGGTGACCCGGGCGATCTGATAGTTGGCCGACGCGGTCGCCGCATCGGCACGGGCCTGTGCAAGCTGCGCATCGACTTCCGGCGATTCGATCTGGGCCAGCAACTGACCCGTGTGGACATGCGTGCCGATGTCGGTCAGCCAGTGACCGAGATAGCCACTGGTGCGTGCGTAGATGCTGGCCTCCTGGAAGGCCTCCACGTCACCCGGCAACACAAGTGACTGCTGCAACGGCTCGTGGCCGGGGGCGACGACAGCCACGGTAGGCGTGCTGAGCGTGGCTGTCTGGCGCATCACGGCGGCGTGCGCGGATAGTCGCGGCAGGCCACCGACAGCGAGCGCGAGACATACCGCGGCCACCGGTAGCACGACCAGGAGACGCGACCGCGAAGAGGGTTGAAATGGGGTGAGCGCGTTCATGGTGACTCTCCCGTCAGGGCATCGGATTAGGGGAAGGAAGGACTGGCAAGCTGTTCTGGCGACGACCAAGCCATGCGTGCACGGCGGCGAACACCACCGGCACGAACACCAGCGTAGCCACGGTGCCGAACATCAGGCCGCCGATGACCGCACGCCCCAGCGGCGCGTTCTGCTCACCGCCGTCACCGAGGCCAAGCGCCATCGGGAGCATGCCAATGAGCATCGCCAGCGCCGTCATGAGAACCGGCCGGAAGCGCGTGCTGCCTGCATCGAAAGCGGCCTGGAGCGGCGTGGCACCATCGCGGATGCGATCACGCGCAAAGCTGATCACCAGGATGCTGTTGGCCGTCGCGATGCCGATGCACATGATCGCGCCGGTGAGCGCCGGCACGCTGATGGTGGTACGCGTCACGAACAGCATCCAGGCCATGCCGGCCAGTGCACCCGGAAGGCCGCTGATGATGATCAGGGGATCGGTCCACGACTGGAAGTTCACCACCATCAACGCGTACACCAGCAGCACCGCGAACGCGAGCCCAAGCAGCAGCCCCTTGAATGACGATTGCATGGTCTGCACTTCGCCGCGCACGGCGATACTGGAGCCGGCGGGAAGATGTCCCTTCACGCCGGCCACGAGACGATCAATGTCGCCCGCCACGGAACCCAGGTCGCGCCCCTGCACGCCCGCAAAAATGTCGATGACGGGTTGCACGTTGTAGTGCGACACAACAGCGTCCTGCGCGGTGCGGATAAGCGTACTCAAGGACGCGAGAATGGGCGGCGCCGTTTGCGTGTTGGCGTTGCCGGCCGTCAGCGGAATATTGCCCAGGGCCTGCAGCGAATCGATGGTGTACTGCGGCGCTTCCGTCATCAACGGATAACTCACGCCATTCTTCGGATTCAACCAGAAGTTGGGCGACGTCTGCGAGCTTCCGGAAAGGGCGATGAGCAGGTTTTGCGCAATCGTGCGTTGCTGGAAGCCTGCTTCAATCGCCTTGACACGGTCCACATCCACGTTGATCGACGGCGCGTCGTTCGGCTGCTGGATACGCGGGTCCACCAGGCCGTCAACGTGGCGCAACTGGGCCAGCAATTCCTCGGCGACCTTGCGGTTGCCGGCCTTGTCGTTGCCCACCACTTGCACATCGATGGGTGAAGGCAGGCCAAAATCCAGCGTCTGGCTGATGATGTCCGCCGGCAGGAAGGAGAACGTCACCCCGGGGAACTCGTTGTTGAGATGATCGCGCAACGCGCTGACGTATTCCTCGGTGGGACTGTGACCGGCCTTGAGGGAAATCAGGATGTCCGCATCCGCCGAGCCCACGGGCAGCGACGAATCGTAGGTCATGTTGATGCCGCTCACCGGCAAACCGATGTTGTCCAGCACGCTGCCAAGCTCGCGCTGGGGGATGACTACGCGAATGCGTTGCTCCACCAGATCGACCAGGCGAGCGGTCTGTTCGATGCGCGTACCCGTGTGGGCCCGCATGTGCAACCGGATCTCACCGGTATCGGATGTCGGGAAGAAATCGCGCCCAAGGAACGGAATCAGCAACAACGATCCACCGCACACGATGGCGAACGTCACGGCCAGGCGGCCAGGATGGGCAAGCACCGTCCGCAACGCGCCTTCATAACGGGCGTGGAAGCTCTCGAAGCGGCGCTCGAAGCGTTGCTGGAACCTCCCGAGTGCACCCGGCTCCTTCTTTGCGCCCTGGGCAGCACGCTCGTTGCGGAGCATGTACATGGCCAGGGTGGGGATGAGGGCGCGCGAGAAGAAGTACGACGCCAGCATCGCGAACACCACCGCTTCGGCCAGCGGCACGAACAGATAGCGCGCCACACCGGAGAGCAGGAACATGGGCAGGAACACGATGCAGATGGAAAGCGTCGAGACCAGGGTGGGCAAGGCGATCTGCGCCGAGGCGTCGATGATCGCGTCGTGCAGCGACTTGCCCATGTCGCGATGGTGACTGATCGCCTCGATGGCCACGGTGGCATCGTCCACCAGGATGCCCACGGCCAGTGCCAGGCCACCCAGTGTCATGATGTTGATGGTCTGTCCGAGCACGGAGAGCGCAATGAGCGACGTCAGCACGGACAAGGGAATGGTGATGGCAATGATCAGCGTCGAACGCCAGCTGCCAAGGAACAGCAGGATCATGATGGCCGTGAGCCCCGCCGCCACCACGCCTTCGCGAACGACGCCCGCCACGGCCGAACTGACGAAGACCGACTGATCCGACACCGGCTTGATGTCGAGCGCTTTCGGAAGGCCCGCGGCAATCTTCGGCAGCAGACCCTTGACGGCAGCGATGATGTCGAGCGTCGATGCATCGCCCGACTTCTCCACCTGCAGCAAGGCGGACCGGGTGCCATCCACGCGCACGATATTCGTTTGCGGCGCAAAGCCGTCGCGGACCGTCGCCACATCCCGCAGATAGGTGACGCCGCCGTCCGTCGCCTTGACCGGCATGAGGTTCAGCGCGTCGACCGAGGTGGGACTGCCATTGAGGTTCACGTTGTATTCGAACGCGCCGATCTTGGCGGTGCCGCCAGGAAGAATCAGGTTCTGCGCGTTCACCGCGTTGACGACATCCAATGGCGAAAGGCCATGTGCCTGCAAGGCTTTCGGATCGATGTCAACCATGATCTGGCGCACCTTGCCGCCGAACGGCAACGGGATCGCGGCGCCTTGTACGGTGGCCAGCTGGGTGCGGATGAAGTTGTTGCCAAGGTCATACAGCTGCTGTTCCGGCAGCGAATGACTGGACAGCGCCAGCTGCAGGATCGGCACGGTGGAAGCGTTGTACGAGATCACCAGCGGCGGCAGCGTGCCCGACGGAAGTACCCGGAGAATCGACTGCGCATTGGCCGAGGCTTCCGCAATGGCGCGATTGATGTCCGCGCCTTCGTGGAAATACACCTTGATCACGGCCACGCCGTTGACCGTCTGCGACTCCACGTGCTCGATATTGTCCACGTCGGAGGTCAACGCGCGCTCGTAGGGCGTGGTGATGCGGTTGGCCATGTCGTCCGCGGAGAATCCGTTGAACGACCATACGATGCTCAACACGGGAATATTGATGTTGGGAAAGATGTCGGTCGGCGTGCGCAGCACCATGAGCGGACCGATGATGGCCAGCAGCAAGGCCAGGACGATAAAGGTGTATGGTCGCCGCAGCGCCAGTTGGACGATCCACATAACGGGCTCCGTCTTGGACAGTTCAGGTCATGCCAAGGCTAGATTTCCGGTGCTTGCCCACCCCTGACGGCTTCCTGACAAATCTGTAATCACGCTCCCGGGGCACCCCGCGTATGATCGGTTCAGGCACCACGCGAGAGTTCCCATGCGCCTGCTGGTTATCGAAGACGAGAAGAAGGCCGGCGAGTACCTGAAGAAGGGACTCGAGGAATCCGGCTTCACCGTGGATGTGGCGGCCAACGGCATCGACGGCTTGCACCATGCGCTCGAAGAGGCTTATGAGCTGGTCGTACTGGACGTCATGCTTCCCGGCATCGATGGCTGGGAGGTGCTGCGCCGTCTTCGTGCAAAGAAGGACACGCCGGTGCTGTTGCTCACCGCCATCGATGAGTTGGAAGAGCGCGTGCGCGGGCTGGAACTCGGCGGCGACGATTATCTGGTGAAGCCGTTCGCCTTCGTGGAACTGCTGGCGCGCATCCGCACCCTGCTCCGCCGCGGCCCGCCGCGCGACATTGAGCACGTCCATATCGGCGACCTGGAAATCGACGCCGTGCGCCGCCGGGTGCGCCGAAGCGGGCAGCGCATCGACCTGACGCCCAAGGAGTTCGCATTGCTGCAGCTCCTGGCCAGGCGGCGTGGCGAAGTGCTGAGTCGCACGCAGATCGCGTCCTACGTGTGGGACATGAATTTCGACAGCGACACCAACGTGGTCGAGGTCGCCATCCGCCGCTTGCGCGCGAAGATCGATGATGGCCACGACCTCAAACTGATCCATACCGTTCGCGGCATGGGCTACGTGCTCGATGAAGACCGCGAGGCCGGCTGATGCGCAGCCTTTCCCTCAGTACGCGCCTCACCGCCACCTTCACGGTGATCACGGCGCTGTGCTTCATTCTGGTGGGATGGCTTCTGTACCGGGCGGCCGAGCAACGCATCTATGCGCAGGACGAGACGAACCTCGTGCTCTCTGCTCGCCATCTACGGCGGTTTGTCGCCGAGCTGGACTCCATAGCCGACCTGAAGGCCCATCAGGATCGCATGGTGGTCAGCGTCCTGGGCGATCCCAGCAACGCACTGCGCATCGTCGATGACACAGGGCAGATCATTGCCGACCACAACCCGACGGGCTTCCCCGTCGATCTGCAACCCGCGGTGCCCACGGGGCAGCGAATCCTCACCAGCATGCTGCGCACGTGGCGTGACGATCATGGCTTGTCCATACGGGGCGTGGCGGTGACCGGGCAACTGCGCGACGGTACACACGTGACCATTGCCGTGGCACGCTCGCTCGCCGATCGTGAAGCACTGCTGCGGCACTATCGGCGCGACATGGCACTGCGCCTGCTGGCCGGTCTGATCGCGGCGATCGTGCTCAGCCACCTGCTGGTGCGCCGCGCACTGCGACCGTTGCGCTCCATGGCCATCGACGCCGCCACCATCCATGCGCAGAGCCTCCACAAGCGCTTGACGGCAGGCAACGCGCCGGCCGAGTTGCATGCGCTGTCGGGCGCCTTGAATGACATGCTCGATCGCCTCGAGGGCGGCTTCGCTCGCGTCTGGCAATTCACGGTGGATCTCGCCCATGACCTGCGCACGCCCATCGGGAACCTACGCGGCACCAACGAAGTGGCGCTCGCGCATCCGCGCACACCGGCCGAATACCAGGCCCTGCTCGGCTCCAACATCGAAGAGTGCGACCGCGTCAGCCGCACCATCGAAAGCGTGCTGTTCCTGGCCCGCGCGGACAACCCCCAGTTTGCACTTCAGCGCGCGACACTCGACGTCGGCGCGGAACTGGAGCGCATCACCGAGTACTTCGAAGGATTGGCCTCGGAAGCCGGAGTCCATATCAAGGTGCAGGGGCGCGCGACCGTTCATGCGGATCGCGATCTCTTCCGAAGGGCGGTGGGAAATCTTCTGTCCAACGCCCTGCGCTATACCCCGCCCGAGGAGACGATTACGCTGCTTGCGGAGCGATCCGACGGCGCCGTCATGATTGCCGTGGAGAACCCCGGCGAGGGCATTCCGCCCGAGCATCTGGCGCAGCTGTTCGACCGTTTCTACCGGGTGGATCGCTCCCGCAACGACTCGGCGAACTCCACCGGCCTTGGCCTATCCATCGTGAAAAGCATCATGGAACTCCATGGTGGCCGGGTCAGCGTGGACAGCCAGCTGCACGGCATGACCCGCTTCACGCTATGGTTTCCGGCCGACTGAGTAACGAATCCCTCCTACGAGCAAACCAACCCGTTGCACTGCGCCCCGGAAGTAGTCACTTCGGGTCATGCCTGGCATCGAGAGATCACCGGTCAGTCCCCCAGATCACCTGTCCACCACGGATGGTGTCGCGCACGCGAGCGAAGGCGGTGGGATCGTTGGCCGGATCGCCATCGAGGAGCACGAGATCGGCGTCCATGCCCGGAGCGATCCGTCCCTTGTGCGCGGCATAGCCAAAGCGAGACGCTGGCGCGGTGGTCAACGCGGCCAATATCTGGCGCCAATCGAGAGCGCCGGACATGAGGCGGTATTCCTCGGTGGTGTCGTAGGCGTCGGTGTAACCGACGTCGGTGCCGAACAGGATTTCACCGCCAGCTGCGGAGAAATCCTTCACTTCGGAGGTGATCAGTTTGATCGTCTGCGCCAGGATCTCCGGATTCTGGTGGATTTTCTGCGACTCCCACTCGAACAGCGTCATGGTGGGAGTCAGCGCCATGTGGTGCGCGCGTATGCGTGCGATCAGTGCGGGCGTCCAGCCATAAGGATCGTGGCTGCCGTTTTCCGTCGCCGTGGTGTGCGCCAGGATGTCCACGCCGGAGTCGATCGCCACGTTGATGCCGGCATAGTTGGAGGGATGTGCGAAAGCCGGTTTGCCACGCTTATGCGCCTCGGCCACCACGACCTTGGCGATGTCCAGGCGCATGGGCAGCACGCCAATGTCGCCGCCCACGATGGCGCCAGCGAATATCTTCACCGCATCCGTGCCGCGGTCGAGTTGCCGGACCGCGCGGTCGGCGGCCTCTTTCGGCGTCGAGACTTCCTCGTTGGCCCAGCCGTGATCAGCCAGGTATTGCCGCACGTAGATCGGCGTACCGCCTTCGGGAAAGAACGGATCGCCGCATGTAAGAATCATGGGCCCGGCAAGCTCTCCGGATGCGATGCGCTCACGCAATGCCAGCGTGTTGTCGGTAGAGGACCCCAGATCGAAGACGGTGGTGAAGCCCCAGCGCGTCAGCATCGCCTGCAGGCCGCCTTCGAGCGTCGCCGCCTTGGCTGTCTTCGCGCCCATGAGGTCGGACGGCATGATATGGACGTGGCTATTCCAGAAGCCGGCGGTGAGCACCGCGCCATGCGCGTCAATGACGCGAGCACCCTTGGGAACGGAAACCTCTGAACGGGTGCCTACTTTGACGATCTTGCCGTCCTGCACGAGGACGACACCGTCACGTATCTGGGGAGCGTTGGGCGACGGATAGATCTCGGCATTCACGATGGCGAGCGGCTTGGCCATGGCCTGCCCCGATAAAGCGCAGGCGACGGCCAGCACTGCGGCCACGATTTTTGCGATGGCACTCACTGAGTTCTCCTTCAGGAAAAGGATTGAAGACAATGGCGGAGCTGGGCGCGAAACAGCGTCCGGAACTGTTTGTCGCTGGAAAAGCGCTTGGCGCGCTGCATGGAGACCAGTCCCTGCGCCATGCCTGCGAGCGCCAATGCGACATCCACCGCTGGCGTGCCGCCGAGACGTCCGTCCGCTTTGGCCTGGTCGATCCTGACCATGATCATCGCGATGACCGGCGAACGGCCCGCTACGAAGTCATCGGGATAGCGCCGGGCCTCGGGGGCCGGAAGGAAGAAGGCGGCGTCGAACCTGTGTGGTTGGGTGAGCGCGAATTTGAGGAACGCCTCGATCACCGCCTCCAGCCACTCCATCGGATCCTCGGCCCGGATGGCGCGGACGACCTTCTCCCAAGCGGCAAGGCCGTCATCCATCAGCGCGTTCAAGAGGGCGTCCTTGTCGGCGAAGTGCCGATACATCGCCATGGTCGAGACGCCGGCGCGTGCGGCCACTTTGCGCACCGAAAGCCCTTCGATCCCCTCGTGGTCGAGAATGGCCCTGGCGGCGTCGAAGATGCGGTCTTTGCTCATGTGTACAGCGTACGCTCATAAGCGTACGCTGTACACAGCCATTCGGCGACTTTCTTCCGGAGGCGGCCGCCCGTTAGTGCGCCTGTGTCGCCGTTTGCTTGAGCAAGGCATCCACGGCGTTGGCTACCGCCACCGGCTGGTCCAATTGGATATCGTGCGACGCATGGTTTACCAAGACGCGTCGGCCGTGGGTTGTCGTGGCTAGAATCTTCGCCTGGGTGGCGTCTCTCGCTGCTTCCAGCGTCCCGCGAATGTCGCCAGGAGCGTCCGCATAAGTGTCGGAGGCAGTCAGTACGGTCACGGGCAATGCGCCCAAGGTTTCCCTGGGCGATACGGGCTGACCATAGATGACAGCGTTGTCCCGAAGTTCCGATTCCAAGGTGCGCCAGAACACCGGCTTGAATTTATATGCAGCAATGCTTGCATTCACCTTGGCGCTTGCGGCTGGATTGCCGTCGGCCACGCACGCCGCCAATGCGGACGGTGGCGACGCCAGCTGATGTTTTTCGGCACCGGCTTCGCACTGGTGGATAAAGCTAAAGCGTTGCTCGTTCATCTGGGCCTCTTGCTTGGCCCACTCCGGCGCAGCTGACGCTACATCCTGAGCTGGCGGGTCAATCAGGACCAGCCCATTCAAATCGGCTGGATATCGCTGCGCGTACAGTCGAGCGATGTTGCTACCCCTTGAGTGTCCGACCAGCAGCAATGGCGTATGTAATTTTGCGTGTTGGATCAACGCATGCAAGTCCGCAACCTCGGTGGCCAGGTCTCGCGGCAATGGACCGCCGTCGCTAAAGCCATAACCCGCCCGATCGTACGAACACACCTTGGCGGATGCTGCCAGCAGCGGCTGCAACTTGAACCAGGTCGTGGTGTCGGCATGCGAGCCGGCTTCGAGAATCACGGTTTGGGGACCGCTGCCTTCGCAGCGTAGGTTCAAACTTCGGCCCGGCGCGATCGCGACGAGGGTTCCCGCCTTGGCATAGCTGTCCGGAATGCGCTCGGGAACCGCTGCGGGCGCGGCGCTGCCAGCATGTGCGCAGCCCACCAAAGCCATCCACAAGGTTACGTGTCCTGCCTTACGAAACGTTCCGCTCAAGGCTATCCCTCCGATGTGTGGCAACTCACCGAGCCGCCGGCTCAGTGCACATATCGACTCAACCGGCGCTGGAAAGTTCGCTACAGCGGGTACGAAGGCCATCGTGATCCAGGCCTTCCGCCGGCACGCCTCGATCATGCATGTTGATGTTTCGCGGGATCGCTAAGGCAATAGGTACAGCGACTGCGGGGGCAACGTGCGCTTTTCGTCGACCTTTCAAAGAACTGAGAAAAGGCGCCTCCGCCCCTCACTTGGCTCGAAGGTCGGCGCACACTGATCCTATGGGGCCAGCCATCTCCAGGAGTTCAGATATCTTCACTTGAGCTCAAACGACGTGCGAAGCGGCACACTGGCCTTCCGGACATTGTCCTTCAGCAAGACGCGCAACACCCACGTGCCCGAAGAATCGCTGGAATCGCCAGTCCATCCGATAACCGAGGGGGCCAGGAAAGTATGGGTAACGGGTTCGTGGATGGCACCCTTGAAACAGGGTACGTCCAGCTGATGAAACGATGACTTCCCGTCGGGCCGAAGCACATCGATATCGCATGTTATATCTGCGGTGCCGTCCTCCTTTAAGAGGGGGTTGGCAAAGAAGATCAGGAAAAAAACCTGTTGCCCTCTGGGAACAATTTTCGCCACGGAGAAATGGGGAACGGTGTCGGATGGCGTTTGCCATTTGGCCTGCCAATCCGCATCTGGCGTGACCACCAATGAACCGCCGAATCCGTTGACCGACCGCCGGGAGTCAGTGTCACGTGCCGGATGCCCGTGCTCGTCTCTCCACCCGTCCTGGCAAAACGCTGGGAAGCACAGCAAGCTCAGAAGTAGAAAACTCAGTAGCTTTGACATGGATCCCCCATCCAGTTGAAAGCCACGCCAGTGTTCAGGCGTTTCCCGGTGGCGTCAATCCGTGCAGGAACGACTTCTTCCGGTTGCGGATTCTTCCGTTCGATGCAACACACCGAAGACTGCGCGAACAGCGGCGTGTTGCATCAAGCTGTTGAAGCGAACATTCCCTCGTTTGTGGACTCTGCTCCACTTACCCCTAGCAACGAAGATCCATCTCGGCAGCATGCTGACGTCGTGCCGCAAGGCCGAAGCCGCGCAGGTTCAACGCGCGGCTTGGAGACTCCTATCCGCCTTCGCCTGGATCTTGTCCTTGTCGGCTTCGATGACGTCGTCGGCAATCGCGTCGGGCAGGATGTCCTCCAGGCATCGGATCGGGCGATACGAGTACGCGGCCACGCTCCACAACACCACGAACGCGCCTGACAGCATCAGGATGAGCCCAATGCCACGGCCGGGGCCCATGCCGGTCAGCCAGGCAAACGTCGACGCCCACTCCCCTCCCTTCGCCATCAGGGGCTCGAAGACCCGGTCGGCGAGCGGGCCGGCGGCCAGATAGCCGAGCGGTACCGTGGCCTCCATCAACATGAAGTTGGTGGCGATCACGCGCCCCTGCAGTTCCTGGCCGACCTTCGCCTGGATGGTGGAGATCCAATGGGCGTTCGCCAAGGCCAGGGCAAAACCAAAACCGAACATGCCCAATGCCTGGATCAACACGGCGGGGTTGGAGCCCGCGATGGCGATGCACAATCCGGACAGGAGCACGCTGCCCAAGGCGCCGTCGATGCGACGACGGGTGCCGCCCCAGATGCTCATCACGGTGCTGCCGGCGAGTATGCCCGCGCCGTTCGCCGCCATGACGACGCCCAGCGACGCCGGATTGCCGGAAGCCAATACGAGTGGCGTGACCAGGGATTCGATGAGTCCGGCAACGAAGTTGGCGATGGTGGTCATCAGGATCATCGCAACCAGGCTGTGACGCTTGATGATGTAGCGCCAGCCTCCGATCATTTCCTTGAAGAAAGGTTCCTCTCGCCGCTCGAACAGGCTGTCGGGGAGTCGCACGGAAAGAAGCGCCGATACGGCAATCAGGAAGGTCACGAAGTCGGTCATCACGATGCCGCCGAGACCGATCAGGCCCATCAACGCACCCGCCAACGCCGGACCGAGGAAAGCGCCCAGGCCGGTACCGAGCTGCACGAACCCGTTGGCCTTGCCGTAGTACCGCTTGGGCACGATCTGGGTGACCACGGACATGTACGCCGGCAACCGGAACGCATTGGCCACCGCGATCACCGCAGCGATGACATAGACGTGCCATATCTGCAGATGGTTGGTCCAGATCAGGGCTGCCGTGGTCGCCGTGGATAGTCCGGCGAGGCAGTTGTTGACGACCATGATCTTCTTTCGATCGATGCGGTCGGCGAGCGTGCCCGCGATGGGAGCAAGCGCGATTGCCGGCAGGATGATGAAAACCATCATCAGGGCATAGCTCGAGACCAGGGCGGTCTTTTGATAGACCCAGACACCCAGGGCAAAGGAGGTCAAGGTACTTCCGATCACCGAGATGATCTCGCCGATGGCGACGGTGAAGAAGGTCCGCAGGCTCGGTTTGGCGGCCGTCTTTTCAGTTTTCGCGGGCGCCTCATCGAGGTGCGGTTTCGCCATCGGTTCCGGCAGCGCGACCGGCTCTTCCCGGGACTGCGCAATGCCGGCCTCGATGATCTCGCCGAGATCGCCCGGTTGGTGCTTGATGAAATAGTGGCCGGCCTTCGGGATCACCGCATAATCGACGGAGTCGCTGAAGTATTCCCACTCGCGGTAACGTTCCTGATACAGCGCGGTGGCGCGATCCATTTCCCCGATCACGCTGGTCACGGGCGTCTTGAGCTTCTGGAACGGCGCGCTGTAGAGCTGGGTGTAGAAGTCTTCGATCTCCTGGTGCTCGCGCACGAAGTGCCCCATCACGAAGTCTTGCTGGGCCTTGTCGATGATCTCGTCGAAGAAGCCGAAGGATTTGAGCAGGTCGAAGGCTGAGCGATCGGACGCCCACTTGTGGATCGGGAAGACCCTGCGGAAAAACTCGAACACCTTTCCGGACAGGTGCGGCGTCGGGAAGTGCCCGCCGATGAAAAGCCTCGAGATCTCCACGCCGGCCTGCTCGAGTTCGGCCGCAATGGCAATCGTCAGTGCGCCGCCGGCGCAGTGGCCGTAGAACGCGATCGGTCCGGTCACGTCGCGGCGTATTTCTGCGGCGCAGCGACGGGCGATTTCCTCGAGAGGCAGCGTCTGCTCGTCGCGTCGACCGAAATCGTGCCCCGGTATCTCCAGACCCAACACCTTGCAGCCCGGCGGCATGACCCGGGCCAGCGGCTGATACGAGATCGGCCCACCACCGGGGAACGGGATGCAGATGAGCGTCAACGTCCTCTGTTCGGCGGGAATAGGCTTGGTGAGTTCGTGCAGCATCCCATCCGATGTCGACCTGCCGCCGGAGATGCGCTCGGCAAGTTGTCGCACGGTCGGATACTTGAACAGCTCCGTGACGCCGATGCCGCTGCCGATCCGGCCAACCACACGGAAGGCCTTGAACGATTCGCCACCGAGGTCGAAGAAATTGTCGTTGATGCCGATGTTCTCGATGCCGAGAACCTCGGTCCAGATCTGGGCAATACGGGTCTCTTGCTCGTTGCGCGGCGCCTGGAAATCCGACTCGGCACGGATGGGCGCTAGGTCGGGTGCCGGCAACGCCTTGCGATCGAGCTTGCCGTTGGGCAGCAATGGCATGGATTCCATCCAGACAAAGGCCTGGGGGACCATGTGCTTGGGCAATTGCGCGGAGAGGTGCGTCCTGAGCACTTCGGCTTTGAAGGCCTGCGGCGCCACATAGTAGGCGACGAGGGCTTTGTCGCCGGGCACGTCCTCACGCGCGAGCACGAGCGCCTCGCGAATATCCGGGTGCTCGGTCAATTTGGTCTCGATCTCGCCGAGCTCGATGCGGAAGCCGCGGAACTTCACCTGGTGATCGTTGCGGCCGAGAAACTCGATGTTGCCATCGGGCATCCAGCGGACCAGATCGCCGGTGCGGTACATGCGCGCGCCGGTGCTGCCGCAGAACGGATCGCGCACGAAGCGTTCCGCCGTCAGCTCGGGACGATTCACATAGCCGCGCGCTACGCCCGCCCCGCCGATATAAAGTTCGCCCGCCACGCCCACCGGCACCGGGTGCAGGTGCGCATCGAGGATATAGGTCTGCGTATTGCCGATGGGCTGACCGATCGGTGCGTTGCGATGAAGATCCTTCATCGGCGCGTACGCGCTGGAGAACACCGTGGTCTCGGTGGGCCCATAGCCATTGACGATCCTCACTCCGCGTCCCGGCTTGGATGACTGGATGCGATGCAGCGTCGATTCCAGCAGCGGCTCGACGCCAACCAGCAGGTAGTCGAAGGGAAGCTCCAACCCGGAGCCCGCCATCAGCTCATCCATCTGGCGAACGAAGAACGGCGGCAGATAGGCGAAGTTGATTCGATGCTGCGCAAACCATTCGAACAGCAGCGTCGGCTCACCGCGGATATCGTCGGGCACGATGTTTACCGTCGCGCCCACGGACAGCGGAACAAACAGCTCGAACACGGAGACGTCGAAGCTGAAGCTCGTCCACAGCGACGCCTGCAGGGGCGTGGTCTTTTCCAGATCCTCGAAGCGATGCAGGCAATCGGTCATCAGGTTGATGACGTTGCGGTGCTCGACCATGACGCCCTTGGGCGTTCCGGTGGAACCCGATGTGTAGATCACATAGGCGAGGTTGGGAGCATGGAGCCCGATCGCATGCGTTGCTGGATTCGTGTCCGGCTGATCGGCGAAGGACTGCGCCAGGTCGAGCACGGGCATGTTGCCATCGAGCGCGTCGGCTACGCCCTCGGGCAGATCGCCCAGCGTCAGCAGCGCCTTCGGAGCGCTGTCGGCGAGGATGTGCCTGAGTTGCTGCTGCGGATAGGTGGGGTCCATCGCTACGTAGGCAGCGCCGGCCTTGAGCGTTCCCAGTAGCCCGACCAGCATGTCGAGGCCCCGCTCCAGGCAGATGGCCACGCGGTCGTCCGGCTTCACGCCGATGGCTCTCAGTCGATGGGCCAGTCGATTCGCGCGACGGTTGAGTTCGGCATAGGCAAGGGTCTGGCCCTTGAAGGCGATAGCAGTTGCCTCCGGCGTGCGCGATACCTGATCTTCGAAGATCTCGTGCACGCAGCGGTGGTTCGGATGCGGCGATGCCGTGGCGTTCCATGCTTGCGTGACGAGCGCGTGCTCCGCCTGGCCGAGGATCGGAATCGACGCGAGCGGACGAGCGTCGTTCTCGGCCATGCCGGCGAGCAACGCCTGGTAGTAGCCGGCTATCCGTTCGACGGTCTCCCGCTTGAACAGTGCCGTCGAGTACTCCAGCGCGCCTTCGAACTGCCCGTTCGATTCGCGCAGCGATATCGACAGATCGAACTTCGCCACCTTGTAGCTCGTGCCATCCAACGGCTCGGACGTCACGCCCGGCAACTGCGGACGAAGTCCGCCGTCTTCTTCCCAGGAGAACGCCACCTGGAACAACGGGCTGTGCGCGACATTGCGAGCAGGATTGACCAGCTCAACCACCTGCTCGAAAGGCAGGTCCTGGTTCTCTTGCGCGCCCAGCGAACAGGCCCTCACCCGTCCGAGAAAACCGGCGACCGTGGGGTCGCCCGATAGATCCAGTCGCAGCGCCAGGGTATTCACGAAGAAACCGATCAGGCCTTCGATCTCTGCACGGCCGCGGTTCGCCGCAGGCGTGCCGATGACCACGTCGTCCTGCCCCGAAAGCCTGGACAGGAGCGCCGCCCATCCCGCCAGCAGCACCATGAAGGGCGTCGCTCCATGACGTAGGCCCATGGACTTCAACGCCTTCGTGACCGTGCCGCTCACCACCAGCGGCACGGAGTCGCCCGCATAACTTTGCTCGGGAGGGCGTGGGTAATCGATCGGCAAGGTCAGCAGTTCCGGCCCGCCAAGCAGGGAGGTTTTCCAGTACGCCTCCTGCTTCCTGAGCAACTCCCCGGACAGCCATGTTCTCTGCCACACCGCATAGTCGGCGTAGTGCAGTTCCAAGGGCGGCAGCGGATCTTCTTCGCCCTTCGCGTAGGCCTCATAGAGTCGGCCCAGTTCAGCGACGAACACTCCCATCGACCACCCGTCCGAGACAATGTGGTGCATGGTGATGAGCAGCGCGTGACGGTCTTCCGCTTCGCGTACAAGCAGACCGCGAATCAGCGGGCCGTGTTCGAGGTCGAAACGGGCCGCGATGTCAGCGTTCGCCAGGCGTACCATCTCTTCGGCGTTGGCGGCTGTCTTTTCCGTCAACGCGAAGCCGCCTTCTGTCGGCGATGCAATCCGCTGTCTTGGCTCGCCATCGATGGCAACGAAAGCGGTGCGAAGCGATTCGTGACGCACGACGATGCGATCGAGCGCCCGACGCAGCGCCGCCACATTGAGCGGCCCCTCTAGTTTCAGCCCGTAGGGCACGTGGTACGCGGCGGCCGCACCGTCGATCTGCGCCAGGAACCACTGCCGACGCTGGGCAAAGGAGGTTGGCAGCAATTCCTCGCGGTCTGCTCTGGTCACCGGTGGAAGCTGGGCAGGCACTGCCTCGGCCACCAGGCCGGCCAACTCAGCCAGCGTCGGGTGGCTGAACATGGCGCTGATCGGCACGTCGACATTCAACTTCACGCGCAGCCGCGAGACCACCTTGGTGGTCAGCAGCGAATGTCCGCCGAGTTCGAAGAAGCCGTCCCGTCTTCCAATCCGCTCGACCTTCAGCAGCTCCGACCAGATGGCCGCGAGTGCCGTTTCGAACTCGCCGACAGGCGCTTCGTAATCGCGTGAGGCGTAAGCCGTTCCCTCGGGAGCGGGCAACGCCTTTCGCGCCAACTTGCCATTCGGGTCGAGCGGGAAGGCTTCCATTCGAATGAAAGCCGCAGGAATCATGTGCCCGGGCAGACGATCGGACAGATGACCGCGGAGTGCCTCGGCCTTCAAGTCGGTTCCACCGACGTAATACGCGACGAGACGCTTGTCGCCAGGGACGTCCTCGCGTGCGAGCACAACCGCTTCTTGCAGCCCGGCATATTCGCGCAACCGGGCTTCGATCTCGCCGAGCTCGATGCGGAACCCGCGAATCTTCACCTGGAAATCGTTGCGCCCCAGGAAATCGATGGTGCCGTCCGGACGCCAGCGGCCCAGGTCACCCGTCTTGTACATCCGGGCACTCGCATCCGTGCTGAAAGGATCGTCGAGGAAACGCTCGGCGGTCAGCGCGGGCCGATTCAGGTAGCCGCGCGCCACGCCTGCGCCACCGATGTACAGCTCGCCAGCGACGCCGACAGGCACCGGCTCGCCGTGAGCGTCGAGGATGTAGATACGGGTGTTTGACATCGGCCGGCCGATCGGCGGCGTACCGGCGAAGTCCTGTGGGCAGTCGTACAGGGACGCCACCACCGTTATTTCGGTCGGGCCGTACGCGTTGACCAGGCGACGCCCGTTCGCCCATCGCCGCACGATGTCTTGCGTCAGCACGTCGCCGCCCACAACAAGCAAGGTGAGCGTCTCGAGAGCTTCCTCTGCGGGAATGCCGGCCAGCACGGCAGGCGGGAGCAGCGCGTGCGTGACGGCGGCCGAACGGATGCACTCGACCAGGCTGTCCCCGGCCAGGGGAATGTTCGATGCAGGGATGACGAGCGTCGCACCGCTACTGAATGCCAAGAGCATCTCGAAGACGCAGGCATCGAAGCTGTAGGACGCAAACTGCAGCACGCGGCTGCCCTGCCCTGTCTCGAAATGCGCGGCTTGGGCTGCGATCAGATGGCAGGCGCTTTGGTGCTCGACCATCACACCCTTGGGCGTTCCCGTGGAACCCGAGGTGTAGATCACGTAGGCCAGATTCGCCGGCAAGAGCCCAACCTCTGCCGGCGGAAGATCCGTCGTGGCGCACTCCGGCAGCGCGTCGAGATCCAGGATCGGCACGTCGCCTGCGATGTCGGGACAGTTCCCCTTGACCAGCAACATGACGGGCGCGCTGTCGTCGACGATGTACCGCAGGCGCTCCATTGGATAGTTCGGGTCGAGCGGCACGTACGCGCCGCCCGCCTTGAGGATGCCGAGAACACCGATCACCCGTTCGAATCCGCGGTCGATGCAGATCGCCACGCGGTCGTCCGGTTTCACGCCCAGGGCGCGCAACCTGTGGGCAACTTTGTTTGCCGCGACGTTCAGTGCCTCGTAGCTCAGCGAAGCTTGGCCAAACTCCAGGGCCACGGCCGTTGGAGCAAGCCTGGCTTGCTCCTCAAAGAACTCATGGATGCAGCGATCCCGGCGATAAGGCGCGGCAGTCGTGTTGAAAGCTTCCACGACTTGGCCGCGAGCCTCCACGGAGAGCATCGGCAAGCGGCTGACGCTCAACCCATCGTCCGCAACCATGCCTGCCATCAGCGTTCGATAGCAGCTGGCGATTCGTTCCATCGTCGCCGGATCGAACAAGGATGTGGCGTACTCGAGGGTGGCTTCGACGGTGGATGGGGATTCCTTCATCGACAAGGTCAGGTCGAATTTGGAGATCAGGTAATCCGCCGGCCTGCGTGGCGTTACTTGCAGGCCCGACAATGCCAGAGCCTCCTGGTCATCCTTCTCCCAGGTGAACATCACCTGGAACAGCGGGTTGTACGCCAGGGACCGGGTGGGATTCACCAGCTCAACGACTTGTTCGAACGGAAGATCCTGATGCTCTTGGGCTTGCAACGCTTGCGTCTTCACGCGCTGCAGGAGCTTAGCCACCGAAGGGTCGCCGGAGAGATCCAACCGCAACGCCAGCGTGTTGACGAAGAAACCGATGAGCCCCTCGATCTCCGCCCGTCCCCGGTTGGCGGCCGGCGTGCCCACGACGATATCGTCCTGGCCGGCGAAGCGGGATAGCAGGATCGTCCAGCCCGCAAGCAGCGTCATGTACATGGTGCCGCCGTGGCGCGCACTCAGCGCCCGCAGGGAACGCGTCAGTGCTTCGTCCAGGACGAACGACATGCGTCTGCCTGCGTAGCTTTGCTCCGGTGGCCTGGGACGATCCGTCGGAAGCGAAAGAAGTTCCGGCGCGCCAGCCAGCGCGGATCGCCAATAATCCGCCTGCGCTTCCAGCAGACGTCCCGAGACACAGGCTTCCTGCCAGACCGCATAGTCGGCGTACTGCACCGTCAGCGGCGGCAGCGGATCGGAGGCGCCCTTGGCATAGGCGTTGTAGAGCGCGCTCAGCTCCTTGGCGAACACGCCCATCGACCAACCGTCCGAGACGATGTGATGCATCGTGATCAGCAGCGTATGCAGATCGTCCGACTCGCGCAGCAGCCGGCCGCGAACCGGCAGCGCCCGCTCCAGATCGAAGGGCGCCAACTCTTCTTCCCTGGCCAGCGTGACCAGGTCCTCGGGCGTCCTCGCTTCCATCTCGAGCAAGGGAAAGCCATGTTCTAGTGCCGAGCCGATGCGCTGCACCGGCTCGCCATCGACTCGCACGAAGGTCGTGCGCAAGGCCTCGTGGCGTTCGATGATCCGATCCAGCGCGCGGCGCAGCGCCGGCCTGTCGAGCTGCCCCTGCAAGCGCAACGCGTAAGGGATGTGATAGGCCTCGCTGCCACCCTGCATCTGCGCCAGGAACCACAGGCGCCGCTGGGCAAACGACAGCGGGAGTTTTTCATGACGCTGTGCCTTCGCCACCGGCGGGAGCCGGTCGGCGGCGGCACCCGACACCAGGCGCGCGAAGTCGGCGAGTACGGGCGAGGCGAAAAGCGCGTTCAATGGAACGTCGACATGGAGCGCCGTTCGCAAGCGCGAGATCACCTGCACGATCAGCAGGGAGTGTCCACCCAGCGCGAAGAAGCTGTCGCGGCGCCCGATCCGATCCACCTTGAGCAGTGCCGACCAGATCGAGGCAATGAGCGTCTCGGTCTCGTCAGCGGGGGCTTCGTACTCACTCGTCGCATAGGCGTCCGCGTCAGGAGCAGGAAGCGCCCTCAGGTTGAGTTTTCCATTGGACGTCAAAGGCAGCGCCTGCATCGGCACAAAGGCCGCCGGCACCATGTAGGCGGGCAATCGGCGAGAGAGCTGACTCCTGAAGTCTTCGGCAGCGATGGTTCCGCTCGCCACTAGGTAGGCGACCAATTGCTGTTCGCCTGCCCTTCCTTCGCGCGCGACAACGGCGGCCTCTCGAACGGCAGGATGCTCCAACAGCACCGCCTCGATCTCGCCAAGTTCGATGCGAAAGCCGCGAATCTTCACCTGGAAATCGTTGCGGCCCATGAACTCGATGGTTCCGTCCGGCAACCAGCGTCCCATGTCGCCGGTTTTGTACATTCGCCCCGCGGGATCGTCGCCAAACGGATCGGCGACGAACTGCTGCGCGGTCAGTTCGGGGCGATGCAGATAGCCTCGCGCCACGCCCGCGCCGCCGATATGAATTTGCCCCACCACGCCCACTGGCACGGGCGTGTCATGCGCATCCAGGATGTATATGCGCGCGCTTGCGATCGGGCGACCGATCGGCACGCTGGTGCCCACGGCGTCCGTTGTGCAGGGATGCATCGTGGCCCAGACGGTACCTTCGGTCGGTCCGTATTCGTTGAACACGGCGGCCTGTGGTTCGCGCAGGGCCGACTTCGCCAGGAGCGTGGGTGGACAGGCCTCGCCGGCGACGATCACCTTGGTCAGGCGTTTGTCACGATGCTGCGAATCGCAGAAATCAAGGTAATTTCCGTACAGCGAAGGAACGCACAGTAGCGTGTCGATCCTTTGCTCGCGCAGCATATCGTCGAGCTGCGAGGCATCCCGGATCACGGACTGCTCCGCCACCACCAGCGTGCCCGCGTTGGTGAGCGTTCCGAAGATGCCCGCCACGGAGCTGTCGAAGTAGATGGGAGAGAGCAGCAGGAACCGTCCCGTCTCCCCATAGACGGCATGCCGCGCACGTGTCGACGCGACGAGGTTGCGATGTTCGACCATCACGCCCTTGGGCTTGCCCGTCGAACCGGATGTGTAGATCACGTACGCCAGATGCTGCGGCTTCAGCCCGGTCTCGGCCGCTTCGAGGTTCGTCTCGGTATAGCTCTCGAACGAGAGCGACAGATCCACCACGCGAAGGTCTTCGGCCAGACCGGCCACGAGGCCCTCAGGCAGCTCGCCCATCGCCAATAGCGCGACAGGCGCACTGTCCGACAGCAAGTGATGCAGACGCTCCACCGGGAGCGAAGGATCCAAGGGCACATACGCACCGCCGGCTTTAAGCACGGCCAGCGACCCCACGATCATCTCCAGGCTCCGCTCCGCGCAGATCGCCACCAGGCTGTCCGGCCCCACTCCCAGTGCGCGGAGTCGATGCGCCAGCCGGTTGGCTCGCGCATTCAGTGCTGCATAAGTGAGCGCCTGATCCCTGTAGACCACGGCAACGGCGTCAGGCGTCTGGCGTACTTGCTGCTCGAACAGTTCGTGGATGCAAAGCTCGCCAGCATCCGGAAGCCCCAGGGGATTCCAGGCCTGCAGCACCAGGGCATGCTCGGTGTCGGAGAGAATCGGGAGGTCGGCAATTCGCGCGGCATCGTTCAACGCCATGCCCGCAAGCAGCGCCTGGTAATACCCGATCATCCGCTCGACGGTGTCCCGCTCGAACAGCGCCGTCGAATATTCCAGTTCGCCGTGGATCCCTGCACGCGTTTCCCGCATGGTGAGAATCAGGTCGAACTGCGTGGTCCGATGGTCGACGTCGAGCGGCGATTGCTCGATCAATCCGGGGAACTCGAGGCGCAGGCCGTCGTCGTTCTCCCATACGAACATCACCTGGAACAGCGGGCTGTAGGCAAGGCTGCGGACCGGATTAACCAATTCCACCACGTGGTCGAACGGAACGTCCTGATGCTCCTGCGCCTCGAGCGCCCGATCGCTCACGCGTCGAAGGAGTTCGGCGACGGTGGGGGCATTCGATAGATCTACCCGCAACGCCAGCGTGTTCACGAAGAACCCGATGAGTTGCTCGATCTCGGCCCGCCCGCGGTTTGCTATCGGCGTGCCGATGACGACATCGTCCTGCCCCGAGAGCCGGGAAAGCAACGCAGCCCATCCGGAGAGAAACGTGACGAAACGGGTGGTGCCCTGCCGCAGGCTCAACGCGCCAAGTGCCCGCGCTTGCGATGCCTCGAGCGCGAAATCGATCTTCGCACCCGCAAAGCTTTGTTCATCCGGGCGCGCATGATCCAGCGGCAAGGTGAGCAGTTCCGGCGCGCCTGACAACGCGTTTTTCCAGTAATCGCCCTTGGCTCGAAGAAGATCCCCCGAGATCCATTCCTTTTGCCAGGTCGCGTAATCCGCGTACTGGATGTCCAATGGCAGCAGTGGATCGTCCGCGCCCTTCAGGAAAGCGGCGTAGAGGGCGTTCAGCTCATGCATGAAGAGCCGCATCGACCATCCGTCGGACACGATGTGATGCATCGTGACCAGCAGCGCGTGGCGGTCCGCGCCCTCGCGAATCAGCCGGCCGCGGATCAGAGGACCATTTTCCAGATCGAAGGGCTGCGCCGCCTCGTCGTTCGCCAGCTGCGCCAGTTCCTCGGGCGACCGCGCTTCCTGCTCAAGCAGATGCATGCCGCCTGCCTGCGCGGCGACGCGTTGCATGGGCGCTCCGTCGACTACGACGAACGTCGTTCGCAGCGCTTCGTGGCGTTCCACGATGCCATTCAGGGCGGACCGAAGGGCGATGACATCGAGCGCGCCCCGCATCTTCCATCCAAAAGAAAGATGATAGGCCTCGCTCGCTCCCTTGATCTGGGCCAGAAACCAGAGGCGCCGCTGCGCAAAGGACAAGACCTCGCACGCCTTCCGCTCCTGGCGGATCACCGGAGGAATCTGCACGGGAACGGCGCCAGCCACCCGCTCTGCAAATTCCCAAAGCGTATCGCTGGTGAAAAGCGCCCGGAACGGCACGTCCACATGCATCGCATCGCGCAAACGCGAGATGACCTGCATCGTCAACAGCGAGTGCCCGCCGAGTTCGAGGAAATTATCGTTTCTGCCGACGCGCTCCAGCTTGAGCAGCTCGGACCAGATCGCTGCAATGGTGATTTCGATACCGTTGCGCGGCGGCTCGAACGCGCGGCTGGTGAAGGCCTCGTGGGACGGCGCGGGCAAGCGCTTCGCATCCAGCTTGCCGTTGGACGTCAGCGGCAGCCTGTCCAGTTGGACGAACGCCGCGGGCACCATGTAGTCGGGAAGATGGTCGGACAGGTGCTTCCTGAGCGCATCGATCTCCAGGCGCTCGGCGCCCGAGACATACGCTACGAGGCGCTGGTTTCCCGGCGAGTCCTCCCGTGCAAGCACGGCCGTTTCCGTGACCCCGGGATACTCGGCCAGCTTCGCCTCGATCTCGCCCAGCTCGATGCGAAAACCACGCACCTTCACCTGGGAATCGTTGCGCCCCAGGAATTCGATGGTTCCATCGGAAAGCCACCGCCCAAGGTCGCCAGTCCTGTACATCCGCGCCCCGGCAAAACGGCTGAAGGGATCCGCCAGGAACCGCTCGGCCGTCAGGTCGGGATTGTTGAGATAGCCTCGTGCCACACCGGCGCCAGCGATGTGAATTTCCCCGGGCACGCCCACCGGCACGGGTTGCCGATGTTCATCGAGCATATAGATGCGCGTATTGGCGATCGGGCGGCCAATGGGCGCATGCCGATGTCGTTCGGCGATCTCCTGGTACGCCGTGCAGAACACGGTCGCCTCGGTCGGCCCGTAGCCATTGACGATCGCCAGCCCCGGCGTGACGCTTTGAATCCAGTGCAGATCAGCTTCGGATAGCGACTCCACACCGACGAGAACGTGTTTGAAGGGAAGCTGCCGTCCGGAGTTCTCCAACAGCCCCTTCAGATGGCGCACAAAGAAAGGAGGCAGGAAACCGAAGCTGATCTTTCTGCGAATGAACCAGTCCAGGAGCGCGGATGGATCAGCTCGAATGGCATCGGGAACGATATGGAGGGTTCCGCCCGCCGAGAGGGTGGCGAAGATCTCGAATACGGATACGTCAAAACAAAAACTGGCCCACAGGGATGCCTGGAACGGATGGCTTTCTCCAAAGCCTTTACATCGATCCGTCCAGTCGAAGATCAGGTTCACCAGACTTCTGTGCTCGACGGCAACCGCTTTCGGCGTGCCTGTCGAGCCCGACGTATAGATCACATAGGCCAATGAGCCGGACGTCGAATCTCCGCTGGCAGGAACAGGATTTGTATTGGGTTGATCGTCAAAATCATCCTGCAAATCGAGTTCCGGGATGCCATGTGCCCAAACGTGAGCGCCTTCACCCTTTTTAAGCAGGACCGTTGAACCACTGTCCTCGAGCATGAAGCTCAGGCGGTCTTCGGGATAGTCGGGATCGAGCGGTACGTAGCAGCCCCCTGCTTTCAGAATGGCGAGAATCCCGACCATCATCTCGACACCGCGCTCCACGCAGATCGCCACGCGCGTATCTGGTTTCACGCCCAGCCATTGCAGCCGATGGGCGAGACGATTGGCCCGGGCGTTCAATTCGCCGTAGGAGAGCTGCCTATCGCCGAACACCACCGCGTGTGCAAGGGGATTCCGGGTGGCTTGCTCCTCGAAAAGCATGTGAATGCATCGGTCGCTCGGATACGGCGCCTCGGTCGCATTCCACGTGTCGATGACCAGGCAACGCTCGGCATCGGAAATCATCGGCAGGCGCGTGATGCACGCCGTCTCATCGGCCAGCATTCCCTCCAGTAGGACGCCATAGTTCGCAACGATGCGTTCCACGGTTTCTCGCTTGAACAGGGAGGAAGCGTAGGAAAGACGGGCCGATATCTCTCCGTCATGGTGATGGATCAACAGGGCGAGGTCGCAAGCGGCAGCATCACGCTCATGGCCAACCGGTGCACGAATCGAGCGAGGCGATTGCCCTGTTTCGTTGCCGCCCTGATCGAGCGCAAACATCGTCTGAAACAAGGGATGATACGAAGGATTTCGAACCAGGCCGGTTAGATCGATGATCTGGGCAAGAGATAGGCTGCTGCTCTCTCGTGCATTGCGCGCTTCGCTCCTGCTGCGATCCAGGAACTCGGCCACGGTCGGTTGACCCGAAAGATTTAGCCTTAGTGGAAGCGTGGGCGCGGAAGATTCATTCGGCGCTGTTCCATCCAATGCACCGCAGGTCGTCCCGACAACGACATCATCCTGACATGAAAGGCGTGCAATGAGCGCTGCCCACGCAGCCAGCAGCGATATGCATGGTGCTATCCCGCGATCGTGTTCAAGCCTTTCAAGGCCGTCCCTTACCGCCCTGCCGAACGTGAAGGTCACGACACCTTCGGCACCGTCCCCTATCGCGGGGCGCGGGAAATCCGTGTGTATCGTCAGGCGTTCCGGCGCACCGAAGAGCGTGGTTTTCCAGAAGGCTTCCTGCTTCTGGGGCGATTGATCATTCCGTCCATTGCCACTGCTCAATTCCCGCTCCTTGTGGAAAAATGAATCGTGTCCTTCACATAACTGACGAGCATAGTTTGCGTGCGCGCACTTCCGCAACCGATGCTGCGATGACATGTTTCAATTCTGTCGAGAGGCTACTCACACCATGTATCGTCCGGAAAAATCACGAAGCAACCTGACTTTTGTTGCGCTGCCGCGCACCGCGCGCTTGTGATTTTCTTGAACCCAGGCCCGCAACATGCACGACGATCCTTTTGACGATGCTGAAGAAATTCGATCGAACATCCCGTCAGCAGCTCCAAAAGACGGACAAGCCGTGATGCTTCGCACCACGCAATGGCTCGACCTGGGGCACGACGATCCGCGAATGCCGCCGGCTTTCGTGATTGCATTTTCCGTTGCGGCATTCACCACGTCCGCGTTCGAACAGCACGGCGTGCCGTTCCCTGCGACGCTTCAAAAAGCCGTTCCAAAACGACAGGCCGAGTTCCTCATGGGCCGGTTGGCCGCGCACCACGCCATCGAACACCTTGGCGTGGCTGCAGCAGCGCCGGGTATCGGCACCTCGAGGGAACCACTGTGGCAGACCGGTGTGACCGGCAGCATCACTCATACCAAGGACATGGCCGGCGCTATTGCCGTCGATTCATCGACCGTGCACGGCATTGGCATCGACATCGAGCACGTCGTCGACGCGGACGCTCGTCGTGCGCTGGAAGCATTGGCGATCACCGCGGAGGAGCGGGCGCTGCTGGAGGCGCGACGGGAGCATCTTTCCGTGGATGCCATTCTCACGATCGCCTTTTCGGCCAAGGAGAGCTTCTTCAAGGGCACCTTTGGTACCGTAGGCCGCTATTTTGATTTCAGCGCTGCGAGAGTGACGTCCCTGCACGTGAATTCCGGCCGCTTGACGCTAACGCTGGAAGAAGACCTCGCCCCTGCCCTGCCCAAAGGCCGCTCTTTCACGGTCTGCTTCAGGATGCTTACCCTGGACACCGTGGTGACAAGCTTCGTCTGGTGAAGAGAGCCTCGTTCGCGCTTCGCTTGTGAATCGAGCGCGCATGTCTGTTTCACGACGGTTGGATCCAGATCGATCCCTCAGAGGGGCCGCACTGGATCGGAAGCGGACATTACCCGATAGGCCTTAAGTCGGCCGGAAACGCGGATGCGGCGTCCCTCCCGATGGCTTCTTCTGTGTCGCCCTTGCTTGAGCTCCAAGCACGATTGAGATGCGCGTAGACATGGCCAAGATCTATTCGAAAAGTGTCCTGGTCATAGTCCGGAGTTTGGTCGATATCCTTCACTAGCTTGTCGAGATGCTCAAGGGCGTCAGTCAGCTCATACATAAAGTCGGACCATTCAAGCGGCCGAAGCTTTCGGTCAATCATCTGGCATCCCTTTGGCCAAATCTATTGATGTGAAAATATTTGCTACGGGTCGGAAGCGGACGCTACTTCAAATCACCGCGAAACCAGGACGTCGCTGCTATGAATTTTTCGGCGTCTTCTGGCGAAGCGAACGGGCCAACCAAATCACCAGAATGCCTGTTCTTGAATGTGGTTCCTTCAACCCATTCCTGCTCGTCGAGATATGCCTCACCACTGCGGAATTCCAGCACCGCCGCAGCTCGCTTTCCATCCACGCTGTAAAGCGTGGACGCGGTTCGGTACTCCTGTCCATGTAGCGAAGGCTTATCCATTTACTTCCTCACATTTCATGCTTATGACTGGGGGAATACAGGTGGCTAGCCGTTTTAGGAAGGTCCGCTCTGGGTCGGAAGCGGACACAAAACATTGATCCGACTCAGCCCGCGTGCGGATTAAATTCAACAATTTCGTACACCGTTGCACCAGTCAGCACGGCTCCGCAATCCACGCAGCGAGCACGTCCTGTCTTGGCGCCACACTTGGGGCAGTGCAGCTTGGTCGGCGGATTCTCGCCATCCGGGCCCAGGCCAGCTAGATCCATGGTCATTTGCTCGAACCGTTGACGCACGTTCTGGCTAAAGAGGGCACCGCTTGCAGCACAGCGAAGTTCTCCGTTTTCAGTCGGACTCAGCGGCGCACCGCAGTATGGGCAATACATATGGGTTCCGTCCTCTGCCTAAGGTTCACACTGCTGGCAATGTCCGCTTTGGATTGCGACTTCAGCCAGTCGTTGCAACACATTGCTGGAATCGTTCGGCCGGTGTATCGAAGTCCAACGTTTGCCGCGGTCGCTCATTGAGCTGCCGCGCAACCGCATCAAGCTTAGCTTGCGAGTAGCCCGACAGGTCAGTGCCTTTGGGAAAGTATTGGCGGAGCAGGCCGTTGGTATTCTCGTTCGAGCCGCGCTGCCACGGATGTTGCGGGTCGCAAAAGTAAACCTGGATATCGGTGGCCAGCGTGAAGCGTCGATGCTCTCCCATTTCTTTGCCGCGGTCCCAGGTCAACGACCGATAAAGCTCGCGAGGTAGCTTGTAGGCGTGCTTGATCAGTGCATCGATCACGGTCTTAGTGTCTTTGCTGGGCACCTTTACCAGCATGACGTAACGCGTGCGACGTTCAACGAGCGTGGCGATCTGGCTGTTGTGGCTACCCATTAGCAGATCGCCTTCCCAATGGCCGGGTACAGCCCGATCCTCGACCTCTGCCGGCCGCTCTCGGATGGAAACCATCTCCGTCAGCTGGCCGTGATTGGCCGTCTTCTGCGTGTGGTGGCGCGACCGCCGCATCGCGCGAGGGCGCCGCAGATGCGCCAATAGGTCCTTTTTCAAGGCGCCACGGGCCTGGATGAAGAGACTGCGATAGATGGTCTCGTGCGACACCCGACGCTCCTCGTGGCCCTTGGAATGTTTCTTCAGCCAACCGGCAATTTGCACCGGCGACCACCGTTGCTGCAACTTGGCGGCCACACGCTTGGCCAGCATGGGATGTCTGCGCAACTTGCAGAGCTTGGGGCGACAGGCACAGTGCCAGGCACGCGCGTCGGCGCGGTTGGCTCGATATCCCTCGGTCCCGCCGTTGCGCCGGACCTCGCGGCTAACGGTGGATGGCGCCCGGTGAAGCGCCTCAGCAATGGATCGCAGGGAACGTCCCAGCGCCACCGAACGGGATATCTCTTCCCGCTCGGCCAGGGTCAGGACGCGTGCGGAACGATGGCGGGACGGCGGCCTGATCCCTCCGGTTCGCGCCAAGACCTGACGTATCGAGGAATGGCGGGTGGTCAACCGTTGGGCGATCTGGTGCAGTGACTCACCGCGCTGCCATTGGTCCCAAATCAGCGTCCGATCAGAGTCCGTGAAATGCTTCCGGGGCATAGCCATGGGCAACACTCCTTACGCTTGCGCGTCTATAGTGTGTTGCGTTCACCGGCTGAAGTCGCAGTCGAAAGCGGACGTTTCGCAATCTCTAATGCGAGCTGCATCTGGATCATGGCAGCGTCACCTGCCGCCCTCTGGCGCTTTCCGTCCGTCGCCGGGCTCGTTCGCGCCATATACATACGTTCTAGTGATGCAAAGCTTCTCTACGCCTGCGTCATTTGATACCAGTGGCGCGAAAGGAGCTGCCATCCGAACCGTCTGGATGGTGGCCAAGTCTAAGCGAGGAATGCCTGAACTATGGACGATATCGACGGAAGCGAGATCCCCATTTTTGAGGATGCACGTCGTTGCCAATACGTTGCCGGAGAGGTGCCCTCTCAAAGCTTCGCTAGGGTAAGTCACTCTTCCCACCTTCTCTACGTGGCTGACCCAGCCCTGTACGTAGGATCCCCATGGACCGCCTGCGTTTGACGGGCCATCGATATAACGAGTATGCGTTCTCGGTACATGATCTTCCGGCGACATTCTCCATTTTGCTAGCTGGCTTGGTTTCTGGGCAGGATTCTCTGAGTCGTTCCCGCTGGCATCGGATGACTGAACACCACTGCGCCCAGCCGACAAACCGTCGGGCACCTGGCCGAGCGAAGTCATCGAAAGAGACAGAGCGAAGGCGATTGCCGTCATTCGAACAACCCGTCTGAATTGCGCAAATCGCGTGAAGCTAAGTTTTTTCATCAGCGCCCCAAGTTTCCCCGTTCTTACGGTGTTCGTCCGTATCCTCGCCATGAGCCGGAAGCGGACATCCACTGCGTCACCGATTCCCAATAAACTGCACAAAATTACAGGCGCAGTATCCGCATGAGCGCGTCCGTGGCCGCCTTCGTGCGAACGTCGTCTGGCGATCGATCGTACAGCCAGAAGAAGACCAGCGCGGTATAGAAGACATTGAGCAGGGCCGAGCTGATGAGGTCTGGGCGCTGGCTACCGGCCTTGCATGCGTACATGACCTTGGCCGTTCTTTGCATCCGTGTCAGGGCCTGGAAGGGGTGCAACGCGTCGTATTGCATCACGCGCCTCACGAAAGGCTTGAGTTCGGCATTTTGGGCCAAGCGCTCGGTGATGACGTCAGCGATGCGCTGGGCGGGCTCCGCTGAATAGGCCGCTTGCATGCTGGCATCGGAGACCTCACTGACGAACCAGATCATCTCCCTGGGTCCAGCAGGAAAGAATTCTTCCCATCTCGCTGCGTCGCCAAAGGCGTTGCGCGAAGCCTGCTCCAGGGCAACCCGGCTTACACCGCAAGCCGGAACCGCATCGACAAAGCACTTGGCGAGTCGAAGCTGACATGGATCCGAAGGCAAGACATCCCAGTCCATGTCAACGCTCTCCCAGCAATCTGACGCCGAAATGCACCGCTGTCCGCACAGCCTTCTGGGATATTGAACGGTCGGTCAGCCATACGAGTACAAACACGCTGTACATAATCGTGAGCGCCCAGACGCGAAGCCAACCAGGACCGCCAGTTCGGGGGTTACGAACGCTCAGGCACTGCCACATGGCGCGAGCCGTCCGGGCGGTCCTAGCCAGGGTGTCAAACGGGTGCATGGCGTCAGACTGTGCAAGACGTCCTACCGCACCCTTCAAGGGTTCGTTGTCGGCAAATCTTCCCAGGATGAGCCCTGAAAGCGTCGGTGAGCCAAGCACCCTGGCGCGAGCGACCATCACCGCATCAGCCTGCGCATT
Source organism: Dyella kyungheensis (assembly GCF_049913195.1). Lineage (GTDB taxonomy): Bacteria > Pseudomonadota > Gammaproteobacteria > Xanthomonadales > Rhodanobacteraceae > Dyella > Dyella kyungheensis. Next base: position 3,233,996 of record NZ_CP183983.1, read on the forward strand.
GAGCTGCCGCGCCACGCTGCGAATACCCATTGGCCATTGCGCACGCATACCGGCCAGCGAGATGCCGTTCGCGGTGCAAAAGCTTCGCAGGGTCGATCGCTTCCAGCCATGAGTCGCCGCAATGTGCGCGAATTCAATGATCAGCGCTGGGGAGCTTTCCAAGGGCAACGGTTCCAGACTTCTGGCTCCTTGTTGGTGAGGTCCGCTTTGGGTTGCGGATTCAGCCGGTCGTTGCAACACACTAAAGACTGCGCGAGCAGCGGGAGTGTTGCAAGATGTCACAACGACCTGCGATTCATTACACCGACACCCAGATTGGCCTGATGTGGGATCGCTGGCAACGAGGTGAATCACTTCACCAGATTGCCCAGCTTTTTGACCGGCATCACTCCTCCGTCCGCCGGATCCTGGCCGAGACCGGTGGCATCCGGCCTACCAGGCGCCACCGGTCGGATCGGGTGCTGACGCTGGGCGAGCGCGAGGAGATTTCCAGGGCGCTGATAGCCGGCCAATCGATTCGCTGCGTGGCGGCCCAGCTGGGCCGTGCACCGTCGACGATCAGCCGGGAGATCCAACGCAATGGCGGGTCGGACCGTTATCGAGCCAACTGCGCCGATCAATGTGCATGGGATCGGGCCCGACGCCCCAAGCCCTGCAAATTGGCCCGACACCGAGTCCTTGCGCGCTTAGTAGCCGCTAAGCTTCAACAGCAATGGGCGCCGGAGCAGATTGCCGGCTGGCTCAAACGAACCTATCCGGGGAACGAGGCGCTTCAGGTGTCTCACGAAACGATCTATCGCAGCCTCTTCATTCAGACGCGCGGAGCCCTTAAAAAGGAGCTCTTGGCGCAGCTTCGACGCACGCGAGCCATGCGTCGCTCACGGCATCACACTCAGAAGGGCGATGATCATGCGCAGATCACCGGCGCCATCTCGATCCGCGAACGTCCTGCCGATGTCGAGGATCGAGCCGTACCCGGCCATTGGGAGGGCGATCTATTGTTTGGCGGCAGAAATAGCCAGATCGCCACGCTGGTGGAACGATGGTCGCGCTATGTCGTGCTGGTGAAGCTGGACAGTAGGGACAGCGAGACAGTGGTCAATGCATTGATCAAGCAAGCGGACAAGCTGCCGCGCGAGTTGTATCGATCGCTGACCTGGGATCGCGGGTCCGAGATGGCTCAACATCATCGCTTTACACTGGCGACAGACATCAAGGTCTACTTCTGCGATCCGTACAACCCTTGGCAACGGGGATCAAACGAGAACACCAACGGACTTCTGAGGCAGTATTTTCCCAAGGGAATGGATCTATCCGGGTTCACACAGGCGCAGCTCGACGCTGTGGCAAGGCGCTTGAACGGACGGCCAAGGAAAACACTAAACTACGAAACGCCAGCGGAGCGTTTTCATCAAACTGTTGCAATGACTGGCTGAATCCGCAATCGGAAGCGGACCTCATTTCGCAAGCGCGCAAGTTGCGCTGTCGACCTTAGACGAATCCCTAAAGTGAAGTGAAAGTTCCGGGAATCCGCCACCCTTGGTCCTTGGTTTTGGACTACCTATGAAGTACGTCCACCGACGCATCGGACTCGACTTGTCCCGCCACCTCTCCCTTTCTTCGAAGTCAGGATCACCCCAAATGGATCGGATTCGCGCGGATGACAGCCCCACAAGCTGACCGAGATCCCTGGGGCACTCAAAATGCGTCTCTGTTCCGCCGGGGAGCGTCCTGACGTACTTGAGCTTGGCGCATACGTCGACAAGCAGGTCCGATGAGCTCTTTCCATCGAATGCCGCGCACTCGGTTGTCTCGCTTGGCGCGGCATGCGGGAGATGGTTCCTGTTTCGCCCATATGTGATGACGAGATAGGCGGCACCCACAAGTGCAGGCAGAGCAAACACAATCCATGCGGTTCGGTTCACAAGCATCCCCGGAATGGCATCCCATGAAACCTCCGTTCCGAGCCGGAAGCGGACGCAACCAGATCGGACTCTTCAGCCTGCCTTTTCACTTTCGCCATCTTGCATGAGGCGGGAGGGCCAGCCGATGCGGACGAGAAGCCCATCTGGACCGGCTATCCCGACTTCATAGAGACCCCACTCGCGGTGCCGCAGGACGCCTCCAGGGCGAATAATGCGGTCATCCACGCGTGCGGCGATAGCGTCCACGTCCGGCGTACGGATGAAGACGCCGAAGGGGTTGTGCTCTTCCGGGACGGCCCAGGGGCCAGTTCCTGCCTGGGTCAGGTGCACCTCGCAGCCCCAGCCGGTCATGATGAAGTAGTTGGCGTCACCGCCCGTGCGGGCAAAGCCTAAGCGCTCCCAGAAGGGAAGCGCGGCGTGCAGATCATTGCTGGGAACGATGGCGAATGCACCGACGGTAGAAGGAATGGTCATACATCTACTCCGGACAGGGGGGCTCTCGCGGGGTGCACTGGTGCCTGGTCTTGCCGCCCCTGTTAGAGGCATATCTTCCATACGTAGAAACCGCAATCCATGCCTTCGCGCCCTGGCCTGTCGTTGACCAGGATGACTGCGCGGCGGTGGTGCGCGTCGACGCACCCGCCATCCGCTACGAGGCCGCGCGCACGCCGCCATCGACGACCGGCTATGGCTGCGCATTCTAGCGTTCGAAGAGCTTCCAGTGCCCCTCGGAGACGACCTCGACGACGCCGTCCACGACCTTGATCGCCGTCTCGTCATCGACCGCGTAGCCCGGCACGGGCAGGCGTGCGGCCCACTTCACGGCGTCGGCCATGGTGTTCTCCGGACACATGGCGTTGTCCAGATGCGGAAAGATCGAGAAACCGACCATGCCCAATGCGCTGTCGCCGCCAGCGGCCGGCTTCCAGCCGACGAACCTCTCGCCGACGCAGGGAGCCATCACCATACTGCCGGCGCTCAGCCCCACGTAAACCGTCTCGGTGAGCGACGGAAACAGATCCGCCAAGCCGGATTCACGCATCCAGTGATGCAAGTACAGAGTGTCGCCGCCGCACACCAACAGTGCATCCGTCTCCCGGACCAAGGGGACCCAATTCCTTTCGTCAATGCTGGGCAGCGCAGTCAGCTCAAGCATCCCAACAGACTTCCATCCTAGCTCGACCAGGGGCGTGGGTGTCTGCCCGGCTATTTGCCGCCACGTCATGACCGCAGTGTCGGGCAGCATGCCGTACATCGCGGTGGGAATGCACAGGGCGGTGGACTCGGCGATGGGTTTGCCCAACATGTCGACGAGGGCATCGCGGATGCTCTGATTGCTGACGCCGCCTGACGTGAGGAGAAGTTTCATCGTGCCGTCCTTGTCTATCGAGAGCCGGGATCGAGCACGGTGAGGTGTGCAAGCGTTCGAACATCGGATGCGGCGAACACGAAACCATCGATATGGGTCACGGCTGTCTCCTTGGCGGAAAAGGTGGCCGGCGCGGCCGCCTTCATGTGCGCGACGAAGGAGCACTAGCAGAATCGACACTGAGCCCGATCCAGGCCCCATCTGGGGAAGGGTCGCCTGGGTCCGGGGTCGAAAACGGACGCAGGTGCCCGGAGACGATCGCAGTCGCATGGTATTTGGGACGTTATCGGTATCTCGGGGGGCGGACTGTTCCCTTGCCTCGCGCGACTACTTATCGTCATCGGCAAGAAGAAAAAACAGTCCTAACCTCCTGCACCGAGGTACCTGCCCCACTCAATGGCGTCTGGTCGTCGCGGCCCATGCAAACGGCATCTCGCTACCTCGTTGGTATCGAGAGTCACTCAATGCAGGGCGCCGAGTGGACCGTTACCTGCGCTCCATGTTCGATTTCCAAAGAACCCATTGAGCAATATTTTCCCAGCCATCTACCGCGACAACTCACAAATCCAGTTCACTTCCCAATGTTTTCCGCCATCCGGGGAGAACGATTGCTCCATGCGTGCCGATTTCGGCGAAATGTTCAACCACATGTAGCGCACCAGGATCACGCGCCCTTTCCAGGGCTGCTGGTTGTAGAACTCGCCGCGGTCGCCGTGGAATTCGCCCACCACGGGCACGGGAAAGTCGAGTTCGCCTTTGTCCAGGTCAAGGCCGTAGATGCTCCACTGATGCGTCTGCGGGTTGTACATCCTCAAGGTTTGCGCCTTGATGTGCAGTTTCTTGTCCGGACTGGTCACCTCGAACTGTTCGAGATTGGCATTGGTATCGAATACCTTGTGGTGATTCGAAATGCCGTCGTAGACGTCCCATTTATCGGAGTTGTTCAGGCGGTCGGGCAAGCGGCGGACATGGGCCTTCCAATCGCCGATAAGGAAATCGAAATCGTGTGATCCATCACGTTGCGGAGCGGCGAATACCGCCGTCGGATTCGCGGGTTCGTCAGCTGCCTCCTTGGCGACTATTGAACCCGTGAAAGCGGTCATTCCAACGATGCATGCAGCAGCGAACTTCAGCGGGATCGATTTGGTGCGGAACATGCTGACCTCCGATCGAGTTCATGCAGTGACGCGGTGAAACCCTATGCTACCTACGGAGCGATATGAGCCTGCGTGAAGATCACTTGCCAGCGGCCGTCGCGCTTGGCCCATACATCGACAAAGCGGGCGCGCATCGTGAAAGGCTTGCCGCGATCCGATCCCTTGGCATCGACCATGCCGCCGAGCACGGCACCGTTCGGCCACACTTTGCTCACTTGCTGGGTGATGGCGACATAGGTGGTCTTGCTCCCTGGCGCCGTCGAGTCGGCGATGAACTCCGCTTTAGTCTGATTGCGGCCGTTGCTGCCCGCCAGGGTGTAATCGTCGGCCAGTAGCCGTTCGAGTTCGGCACGATCGGATTTGAACTGCGCCAGATCATAGGCAGTCGCTGCGGCAGCGAGGTCCTGGGGCAGGCCCCGGTAGTCGCCCACTTCCTGTCCCGCGTGAGCCTGCGTCGCGATCGACGCCGCCAGAATGATCCAACTCCAGTGCGATAACCGCATGGCTCTCTCTCCTTGGCCGTTGTATTCGCGCCAAGGTAGTGGAGAACGTCGGCGGCGCAATGACCTGTAAGGCTGAAAATCGGCCCGTATTGGTCATATCCGCCGCCGAGCCGCTACTGAGTTCGCGGCTCGGCGCAGATGGCGGCGGGACGGCAGGCCGTGCACGCCGCACCGCCTCCCCTTGCTTGATTTACGCCGTCAGCAAGATCGCCACGCATGCCAACGCATTGTTGGCTGCATGCAATGCCACGGAGGCGGCCAGTCCACCCGTACGCTTCACCAGCCACCCGCCCATCAGCCCCAGCGCGAAATAGAAGGCGAAGTGAGTCATGTCGAAGTGCAGGAGCGCGAAAAGGAGCGCCTGCCAGAGATTGGCCCAGCCAAAGGCGATGTGGCGGCTAAGACCACCCAGGATGAAACCGCGAAAGACCAGCTCTTCGTAAACGGGCACCAGCACCGCAACGATAAGCAAAGCCAGCCCAACGCCGCCGACGTGGGTCGCCGCCGAGGCAAGCGCGGACACCGACCGGTCATGCGGTGTGCTGTTGAACACCCCCGCGGCGTGCGGCGCATGCGCTGCCGCCATCAGCAGAAATCCCTTGAACAAGGTCCAGGAGATCACCGTGATGAGCGCCGCGTCCATGCCTCGCTCGCCCAGCCATCGCCGCCATGAAAGATGCCGCAGTGCGGGGAGCAGGCACAGCGCACCCATGAACAGCATCGCCAATTGCGAGAGGATCACCGCTCGTTCTTCGGATGACGTCATCGGGCGATGCGCCACCAAGGCCTGCACGCTGCCTGCAGGGCTCAGCAAGGGGGCCATGATCGATATGACCAGAAAAGTGGCCAGGCCGATCCACATGTGTCGCAAACCCAGCGGTTCGAACAGAGGCTGCGCCGGCTTTTGCTCGCGCGCCCTCACCGTTCCGCGATAGTGCGCGGGAAACGCAACCAGGCCAGGCAAGCAGAGCAACGCCGCCAACAGGGCCAACATCGATAGCGCCAAGGGCGCCAGTGATGGCGTGAACAGCTCGCCGGGTGCACGCGCAAGCACGGATCCATACGCAAACAGCAGCGGCCCCGTGATGCCTGTCTTGCCGAACCAGTCGCGAAGCGCCGCCGATGCAGCCTTTGGATCGCCCTGGCCTACCGAGATGTTCACGCGCAGCTGGTATTGCTCCACGCTCTGGAAACTTGGCTGCGTCTTCATCATGGCCAGCATCTTCGCCGCGTCCGCGTACCTGCCCGCCCGCTGATAGATGCGGGCCGAAAGCCATGGATCGACGGGTGTCTTGCTGTCCTGGACGCGCTGCAGTTCAGTCAGTGCGGCAGATGCACTGAGATTGTCGGCCGCAAAGCGGAGCCGTTGCCCGCCCATCCATGCGGGAGACGGCGCGGGCGCCTTGGCCAGCATGGACTCCGCCAGCAGGCGTCGGCCGTCGTCACAAAGAAAGCGAAGCGCGGGAATAAGCTGGTTGCTGCCGGGATCCAGTTGGACGGCCGCCAAGGCCTCCTGCCCGGCCAGGCGAGTGTCCTTGGTGGCGAGATACGCGCGAGCAAAGACCGCATGCAATCGCGAACGCTGTTGGGTCGTCCAGTTGCCGCTGAGCGGCAGCAGCGTGCGCGCATAGGCAAGCGCGGCCTTTCCGTAGCGATGCTCGGCGGTGAAGAGACTCGCTTCGGCATCGCCATGGAAGCGTGTATCGAGATCGTTCAGGCAGCCCTGGAGATCTGCCTGCGCAGCCTCGCCCCAGGTCGGCCCCTCATCGTCATCGAGGGCAAAGCCTTCCGTGAAACGACACCGCGCCAGAACCAGCGATACGTCGCCAGGAAGAGCTGTTTCCTCTTTGGCGTATGCGGATAGCACCTGCTTGTACGCATCCTGCTGCCGCTCCGACACCAGCGCGATCGCGTGTGCCGGTGTACGCAAGTCTTCGACGGCGACGGGCATAGCGTCCGCCCGGCATCTCGCGCTGGCTGCCATGCAGAGCGCCGCGACCAGAACATGCCCAAAGCCCACAACCCTTCGCCAGGCGTCAGCCCCTGTTGCCTTTGCCGCCAGGCCACGGATATCCGCGGCCATCGTTGCCGCATTGTCCCTGCGATTCACAGCGCCTCCTTGGATGCCGCACGCAGCGCTCCCCCGAGCGCACGATCGATGCGACAAAGCCAAGCGTAACGTACTGGCATGAGCTTCGACCAGTTGGCGCAAGCGCTATCGAAATCGGCCTACATCAGGCCGGAAACAGATGTTCGTCACTCCGAAGCCGGCAGCCCTAGTTTCCCTCGATTGATCCTGTCTACACCCCAGGAAAGAGTGACAAGGACAACCCCGCCAAGCGAGAGTGCTGCCCAAATTGTGGCGTGCTGATCATCAAGCTTCAGCAGGAATGTAGATACCGCCAGAATTGACGAGACGTAGAGTCGGTGTTCTTGAAGCAGGTTTCTATGGATGGGCTTTATCTCGAAAGCTCCATGGCTGTCTCGAACGACTTTGCGCAAGCGAAAAACCTTCCAAATACCATGGGCCAGCTGAGTGAGAAGGACGACATACAGAACCGGCAGGCAACGCGTCGACGTGGACATGGCGATCAAGGCGATAAGCAGACATACCCAGGTGATTCGAAGCGACGCCAGAGTGGTGCCGGCTTCCGGAATCGCGTACCCCATGTATCGAGACTTGGCGAGGTCCGCAGCCGATGGACATACAAACCTAAACGCGGATTGCTTGCCTTGAATCGCTGTGATCATGAAGTTTCCTGGAGGCGTGTCAGCATGACTCGTCTGAATCGAGGCTGTTTGCCGCCGTTTCTCTCTCTGCGTCGAAAGGCTGACCTTGCCAGATCGCCGATTCATCGGGTCGAAGAACTTGCACCAAGTGACTCCAGGGTATGAAGCAAAGCGGCGACTCGATTGGGATCGATGGATATGCCCGACATGGATCGAAAGCGGGCATGACGCCATTCCCTTACAGCCTTGGCGGAAGAGTATTCGCGTCTCCAATAGTCTTCAATTCGGAGTCGCCCAAACCCATTCTGCGAAGCACCGACAGGATGAAATCCGTTTTTCCCGCGATATAGCTGTCGATATCTTCCGGGAAGCGCGCGGCGAGTAGCTGCTTGATCCGACTGTACTGCAGGACAGAGGCGGGTTCGCTGCGCAGGAAATCTCGAAGGGCCAAGTGGTTCGCGAGTGCGGTGCTGCCCTGCAGGCAGACGTAGAGATGGTGGGCGGGTAACTCTGGCGGAGACTTGAATGCCTCCCGATCCTCGATCCCAAGATTGCCGCGATGGCCGTAGCCCAGGGTCGCCAATCGCTGGATGGCTTCCGGCATTCTGTCCGCTGAGGCCACAACCACATCCATATCAATGATGGGCTTGGCGGCAAGTCCCGGGACCGCCGTACTGCCGACGTGCTCCACGGCGACGGCAATGTCGCGGACCGCCGCCCATACGGGCGCTCGCAAGGCTTCGAACGTCGCGGGCCATGAAAGATCGTAATCCACGACCACGACGCTACGTTGATTCTCGATCATGCCACCCGAACTCCGCGTTGGTGCCTGCCTTGGGCATGAGATGCCGCCCCCTAAAGGTGCCCGATCGCCCGTGTGCAGATCGTGCCCTGCTTGGCGCGCAAGACAAGGCCCGGAAGCCATCAGCTCCCCCTGCCCGCCATCCCGAATGGTTCGAAGGATGCTCCATGTAAATTTTCCGGACGACCTGTCGAATTCTTCCGTCGCCGTTCGACGTGATAGTAAGAACCAACGGCGGCCGGGAGCCAAACCAGCGATCTTCGCCGTCCGGAGTGGCAAATTGCTGAGATCAATCCAGGCCGACCCTCGGTCGAACTTGCCCAAGGAGAGAGCAATGAGAAAGTTGATCCTGACCATGTCCATGACGCTCGACGGCTTCGTCAGCGACCCCAAAGGCGACGTCCAATGGATATTCAGCGGCGACCAGGAAGCGATCGCCTGGAAGGTGGAGATGCTGGGGGGCGCCCGCCTGATCATCATGGGCAGCCGCTCGTTCCGGGACATGTCCCCTTTTTGGCCAACATCGAGCTCGGTCTTCGCGCCGCCAATGAACCAGATCCCCAAGGCCGTCTTTTCCAGGCAAGGGCCGGCGGTACTTGAACCCGCCATCGCTGCGATCAAGAACGCCAAGTCCGGAGAGCTTCAACCCGGCGCCGAGAGCTGGTCGACGGCCCACCTCTGCACGGGCAACCTGGCCGACGAAATCGCCAGGTTGAAGGCCCAGGACGGCAAACCCATCATCGCTTTGGGAGGCGCCGCTTTCGCACGCAGCCTGATCGCTCAAAACCTGGTCGACGAATACGCCCTGATGATCCATCCCATTGCCTTGGGGAAAGGCGTACCGATCTTCTCCGACCTGCCCGAACCGAGGCCACTCGAACTGGTCAGCTCCAAGGCGTTTCCGCTGGGCTCGGTGGCGCAGATTTATCGGCCGGCTTGATCGAGGGCGACGCCCCTCCCAGTCCGTGCGCTATGGGTCACGTATTCAGCCGGCCGTTGCAACGCACTAAAGGTTCCGCGAGCAGCAGGCGTGTTGTAACGACCGGCTGAATACGCAGTCAAAGGCGGACACTGCAGACGCATCGCTTCGTGAGGTGGAGTCAGTCCCTGCCGGGCGCATGGAACCCGTGGAACACCCACCGCAGAGCCAGGAAAAGTACAGCCGGCGCCAAGACTCCAGTGAGAAAAATTGCGGTCAATTCCGCAGCTGCATAGTCGGCATGGAAGATAGAAACAGCGCGAGCAACGATGAATACCATCCAAGAGGCCCAGAGGACCAGGTATGACCGGGTAAGTCCCCGCTTCCAGTTCAAGCTCAACGTCCTTCCTCCCTGTAACGATTTTTCCTGCGACCTTGCGGCTAATACCGCTCTGGCACAAAAACTAGCGTGGCCGAACCGGTCAGGCAATGGTGTGCTGCCATGCCCTCCTCGGGGTGGCCGTATGGGCGATCCTCGAAAAAGGAGCTCCGGCTCGATGCCTGCCGGGCGGGCGCTTCGCAGCGAGCCGACATAGTCCAGCCGAGGCTACTGTCGAAGCCCGGGGCAGCAGCTTTCCGCCCCGGGCTCCTCGTACTGTTCGCGCTCAGTGGATAGCGGTATAGCTGGCCGGAATCCAGGTATAGCTGTTCTTGCCGGAAGCGCTGACGTGGCCCACGCCGGGGAACGACAGATGGGCGCCGGCGATCCAGTAACCCTGCTTGGCAGCATCGGCCAACAGTGCCAGGCGGGCTGCTTCGGCCGACTTGCTGTCGGCATCGAAATGAATGGTGATCGTGGGATGAGCAAATTGCACCGCGCCCACGTGGATCACGTCACCCCAGGCCAGCAGCTTCTGACCTTCGCTTTCGATCATGTAGCCAGCGTGTCCGGGGGTGTGACCGGGTAGAAGCACGGGCTTGATGCCGGGCACCAACTCCGCGGTGCCGTCGAACGGCTTGTATCTGCCGGAGTCCACATAGGGCTTTAGCGCAGCCTGGGCGCCCTGGAAGAAGCCCTTTTCATCCTTTCCGGCCTTGTCCAGGTTGGCCTGGCTCAACCAGAAGTCGCCTTCGCGTTGGTCAGCGCGCACGATGGCGTTGGGAAACACGGCCTTGCCGTTGGCCACAAGGCCGCCAATGTGATCCGGATGCATGTGCGTGATGTAGATCTCGTCCACCTGCTCAGGGGTGTAGCCGGAAGCCTTCAGCGCATCGATCATCTTGCCCAGGTTGGGACCGAACAGGGCGCCTGCTCCGGTATCGATCAGCACGAGCTTGTCGCCGGTGTTGATCACGAACGCATTGAAGTTCATCTCGTAAGGCATGCTGATGTAGTTCGCCGCAAGCGCCTTCTTCACCTGCTCGGGCGTGGTCTGCGTCAGCAGTTGGTCGACCGGCAGCGCCGTCGTGCCATCGGAGAGCGCGGTGACTTCGAACTTGCCAAGCATGAATCGGTAATACGCAGCACCCGACTTCTTGATCTGCGGTGCCGACGCATGGGCCTGCTGCACCGGCGCTGCCACAGCAGCCAAACCGAGGATCACGGCCATTGCAAGGCCGGCACGCATCAACACACCCGAGGATTTCATTATCGATGACCTTATTTTTTGCAGTAAGACAACGGGGTACCTCGCGGCGTTGCACCGTCGAGGCATGGAGGGAAGCGAGATTTCACATTCTGGACTAAATGGTCCACAATGGAGCTACGCACTGTCAAGGTGAGGACGTCATGTCGAAAACTGTGTCCCGCGCCGGCCGACCTCGATCGTTCGATCAACAGGTGGCTCTGGGCGATGCCCTGGACGTGTTCTGGCGCAAAGGCTACGAAGCCACGTCGCTGGATGACCTCACCGAAGCGACCCAACTCAGCCGCTCGAGCTTCTACGCCGCATTTGGCTCGAAGCGTGAGCTTCTCCTGCATGCCTATCGGCGCTATGCCGATGCGTTCCATGCCGATATGAAGGCACTGGCCGAAGAGCACGACGATGCAAACACCGCCCTAAGGGCCGTGGTCAAGGCCATGGTGGACGCCCGGCCCGACAACCGCGGCTGCTTTTGTGTGAATGCCATCGTGGAGCTGGCCCCCTGCGACCCGGAGCTGGCTGAACTCGGACGTGCGCACATCCAGCGCATGTGCGCGCTGCTCGAAGAACTCATCACACGACGTGGTACCCGGCGGCCCTTGGCGCGATCCCTGGCGGCCACACTCATGACATTGACCATGGGCAGCGCCGTCTTTCGCAAAGCCAGCGTCGCCGAAGACACACTTAAATCCGTGCAAAAGCAGGCCCTCGGCTTGCTCGACCTTGGCTAAGCCGTAGCGACGGAAGATCGGTCACCGCGGTGCCATGCGTGCTCTTTCAAAATTGATTCGCCAGGCCGTCGATCGTGGGCGGCGTGAGACTCAAGTCCGAACATCGCAAGCGGTCGCCGTGTACGCTTTTGTAATCCTGGTATCTCACGATATCCACCGTTATCCCCAGCAATGTGACTTATGAACAAGCCCTCCTCTCCCATCGACTCCGAACTCGGCGCAGCCGTCTATTCCGACCGAGTACTGAAGATCTACGACCGCTGGGTCCTCGGCTTTTCCAACCACTACGCATGGAAGTGTCCGACGAACACCGTATTGCTGCCTTTTTTTCAGGAGCACCTGAGCGCCAACCATCTGGATGTAGGCGTGGGTTCGGGCTACTACCTGGCACATAGCTCAGACAGACCGGAGCAGAAAGTCACCCTGCTGGACCTCAATGACAACAGCCTGAAGGCCGCCGGTTCGCGCATTGCGCACTTGCAGCCGTCGCTGGTTCGCGATGACGTACTGCAGCCCAGCGGTGCACTCGGGGACAGGAAGTTCGATTCCATTTCCCTGTTCTACCTCTTGCACTGCCTGCCGGGAAACATGGCCGAGAAAGGACGCCGGGTGTTTTCCACGCTTGGTGCCCACCTGGCCCCTGGCGGCGTGCTGTATGGCGCGACGATCCTCGGCGACGAAGCCAACCACAACTGGATCGGTCGCCGGCTCATGAAGCTTTACAACCGCAAGGGCATTTTTGGAAACCAGCACGACACGCAGGAAGGATTGCATTCGGCTCTCAACGAGCACTTTGCCAAGGTTGCCGTGTGGAAGGTCGGAAAGGTCGCCCTGTTCACGGCGGAAAAGCCGTCAGCTTAATTCGAGCTGCGCGCGGTGGACACGTAGCGAAGCCGCAGACCATCGACTCGACTGATCAGAACTCGGATCGCGATGAAGTGACTTGCGCGCTTTCTCGCGATTTCCGAGGAGGGCTCAGCCGGTAGCGCGCCGCGCACAAAGTTTACAGGCGAACTTGGTAAATTTCGCCTCATCTGCACGTGAAATCCACTCTTCCGAGTGTTTGCTATGCCTTCTCATCGAAAGCAATCTGCGTGTCGGTGGCACGTGGAAAGAATCGCCCTGCAGCCGGTCTGAAGTGAACTCTCCAGGCGTGGTCTGTCTAGCCATCGACGAGCCCAGTGCCCAGGACGAATTCTCACTTGCATGGCTGTCCGATCCGAATGCGCAATCATTGACCGATTACTGAGATCCGTGCGTTCGAGCCAAAGGCTCGGCAAGGATTGCCGGCCTACGTCACGGAAGGAGCGCTTGCCCCGCCTCATGAGCGCAGCAGACAAAGACTTCGAAAGAAGCCGCAGGGAACAGCCCTATGCCTTGCGGAACATCAGCCTCTCAACCGATCGATTAGAGAAGGAGAAGGTCAGTGTCCAAGAAGCCCACCATCGTATTCTGTCACGGCATCTGGGCCGATGGCTCATGCTTCAGCAAGGTGATCCCTGCCTTGCAGGCAGACGGTCACGAAGTCATTTCCGTTCAATACGGCCTGGATTCGTATGTGGAGGATTTGGCGACGGTGAAACGCACGCTCAATCGAGTCAGCAGCCCCGTCATCCTCGTGGGTCACTCTTACGGCGGCGCCACGATCACAGGTGCTGGCCTGGACGAGCGAGTCGTCGGCCTGGTTTATATCGCAGCGGTCGCGCCAGATACCGGCGAAACGGTGCAGAGCCAGCTCAACAAATATCCGACGGACATCTTTACCCGTATCGAAGTCGCCGATGGGCGGGTCTGGCTGCGGCCGAATGGCGTTGAGTTTTTCGCGGGCGACCTTCCGCAAGAGGAACAGAAGCTGGTCTGGGCCACGCACTACGCGCCCGTTGCCGATCTGTTTGAGCAACAGAAGCTCGAAAACGTTGCATGGAAGTCGAAGCCAAGCTGGTTCATTGTGGCCAAGAACGACCGTACCGTTCACCCCGACCTCCAACATTTCCTCGCCAAGCGCATGGGGGCAACCGTAGTCGAAGTGGAGAGCAGCCATGTTCCGATGCTCTCAAAGCCTGACGTTGTCATCGACGTGATTCGCAAAGCCGCCGCGGCAGTGCAAAAGTCTTAGAGAAGGCATCCCATCGCGGAGAAGATGGTTCGAGACCGTGCCGCGTGGACGGTCTCTGCCACCCCACCGCCGATGGTCATGCGGTGAAATGGGTTCGAGACAATTTGCCGTGAGCCCACCACTAGGCTCGGCTCGGCAAGCTGTGTCTGTCCGACGACTCGTGCTTCCCCAGATTTTCGAATGGCGAACATCGCGCACCCTTCGTGGATTTTTTTACGGGACCATCGTCAACCCTGCGGGCTGGACGATAGAGCTTGCATCCATGGCTTCGAACGGTACCGATCCCAGCCGTCCGGAAGGATGGTGACAATCGGGCCGTTCACTTGGCCCCGGGCCGCAACGCGCATCGCCGCTGCTACGTTTGTGCCTGAGGATCCGCCCACAAGAAGGCCCTCTTCGCGAATCAAGCGCCGGGTCACCTCAAAGCTCTCGTCATCGGAAATGCGTTCGACGCTATCGATGACATCGCGATGCAAGTTGGCAGGTGGCTCGGCTGCGCCGATGCCTTCTACGGCGTACGATCCATCGGGTCCGGGGATGCCCGTCTCAACCCAATGGGCCAGAGCCGACCCCACGGGGTCGGCCAGAACCACCAAGGTGTCTTTGTGGTGCCCCTTCAGTCGCCTGCCTACGCCGGAAATCGTGCCGCCGGTGCCCGCGCCTGCTACGAAGGCACCGAATCGTCCGCCAGTCTGCTCGATGATCTCTCGCGCGGTCGTCGCCTCGTGAACACGAACATTGGCGGGATTGCTGAATTGGTCCGCGAGAAACCAGCCGTTTTCGCGCGAAAGGCGTTGGGCCACATTGCGGAAATTATCGTCGCTCGATGGTGGCGCGTTTGGCGTGATGATGACCTTTGCGCCGAGCGCCGTCAGGGCGCTGCGTTTGTCCGAGGACATTTTTTCAGGCATGACGCAAACAAGCCTGTAATCACGCGCCGCTGCCACCAGTGCGAGGCCGACGCCGGTATTGCCGGCCGTGGCCTCGATCAGTGTCATGCCCGGGTGCAACATCCCGCGCGCTTCGGCGTCATCGACAATGGCCAGCGCAATACGGTCCTTGATCGACCCGCCCGGATTCAGATGCTCGCACTTCACCCAGATCTCGCAGGGCAAATGGCTGCCGACCCGCCTGAGACGCACCAAGGGTGTGCGACCGATTTGCTTGAGGATATCTTGGCTCATCGAGTGATCCATTCATGTCCCATGACAAACGGCACATCGCGCCGCACATCGAGCAGCGATACAAGCTGCGCAATCACCTCACTGCACTATCCCAGTAGTCACATGGACGTGCCGTGCCAATAGGCCGATCATCGGCGCAACAGTCGATCCATGGACCCCGAGCCCTTCGCCAACGGCGGATGGATAACCCGATGCATGCTTTCCCTCCTCCTCCCGCCTTGGCGCCAGCCAGCCGGCAGTGCTACGCCCCGAGTCATAGCCTGGATCGCCACTGCCACTATACCGCCTACGCTACGGTGATCCTGGGCGGCTCCTACCTGGAGGCCGGCGACGAGGGAAGGCATACCGTGCAGGCAGGTGATGCACTGGTGCATCGTGCGTTCGAGTCGCACCTGGATTTCTTTTCCGCACGCGGTGCCGACGTCCTGATCATTCCCATGCCTTTCGCGGCCCGATTGCCGGTGCGTGGGCGTGTACGCGACGTCGATGCCCTGGCGCGCATGGCCGAACGTTCGCCCGCCTGCGCCTGGACCGCATTCGCCGAAGCGTTCGAGGCCGATGGTTCAGGCCACGACGACTGGCCGGATCTGCTGGCACGGAAACTTCGCGAGCAGCCGGATACGCATTTGGGCGAATGGGCGGAAGCAACGGGCTTGCGCGCCGAATCGATCAGCCGCGGCTTTTGCCGGGCCTATGGCATCTCTCCGAAGGCCTACCGCGCACAGGTGCGTGCGCGAGCCGCCTGGGAGGCCATCTGCGGGTCGTCGCTCGCCCTGGGCCGACTGGCGACGGAACTCGGATTCGCCGATCAGGCGCACATGACCCGTGCCGTGAAGAGCCTCACCGGACATCGGCCGCAGGCCTGGCGCATGGCGGCCGACGCCTGAATCAAGGGCGGCCCGCGTCAACTGGATTCAAGACGATATACACGGCGGCCCCCTATCGTCGCTGCCAACACTCTCTTACGGATCGATCATGCGCAAGACCCTGCTCGCCCTCGCCGTTGCGTTCTTCGTATCGCCGCTCACGGCGATGCCCGCCGATCACGTGGCCCAGGTGCTTGCGGCCAACCAAGCCGCAACCGCGGGCAATCATTGGGAGGCAAAGGACAGGCTTGAGCTTCACTATGCCTACTCCGGCCAAGGGCTCACCGGCCGCACCGCCTTTACGCAGGATCTCCAACGCGGTCGCTTCGTCGATCGCTGGGAGGTCGGCCCAAGCCACACCACCACGGGCTTCGACGGCAAGAAAGCGTGGGAAGTGGAGTCCTCCGGAACGGCAACGCCGCAGGAGGGTGGCGATGTTCGCCAACTCGCGGTCAACGAGGCATACCGTCTGCAGAACCTCTGGTGGCGAAGCGACCGGGGCGGTGCCACGATCACTGATGCGGGATGCAAGAGCGACGGCGGCAAGCCATACGACGTGCTCATCGTTGCGCCCAAAGAAGGCAAACCGTTCGAGGTGTGGTTCGACGCGACCACCCATCTCATGGCGCGCACGATAGAGGCGAATTCCACGCTTACGATCCGCACCGACTATGCCGACTTTGCGCCGACCGACGGCGTGCAGCTGGCGCACTCCGTGGTCATCGATGATGGCGGTGGCCAGGCCAACCTGCAGAGGATGACACTGTCATCGGCTACCTTCTCGACGGGTGGCGACGATGCAGCCTTTGCACTGCCCAAGACCGACCTGCACGATTTCGAACTTGCGCCCGGCACGACGCAAGCGAAGGTGCCGTTCCTGCTGGCCAACAACCATGTCTATGTGCAGGCATCGTTCAATGGCGGCAAACCGCTCACGGTCATCGTGGATACGGGCGGCCACAACATCCTGGTGCCGGATTCCGCATCGGCCCTGGGCATCAAGGTGCAAGGCGCGCAAACCGCCAGCGGCGGCGGCGACTCGGTGCAGCAAAGCGGGTTGGCGCAGGTGCAGTCCATCCGCGTGGGTGGCGCCACGCTGAAGAACCAGACGATCAGCGTGCTGCAGTTCTCCAACGCCGCCGAAGGCCTCGATGAGCAAGGCATGATCGGTTACGAGTTTCTCGCGCGTTTCATTACGCGCTTCGATTACGGCAGCCATGAGCTGACCTTCATCGACAAGAAGCATTTCGATCCCAGCGATGCGGGTACCCCCGTGCCCTTCCGGCTCTATCATCAGTTTCCCGAAGTGCTGGGCAGCTACGACGGCGTGCCCGGACGCTTCGGCATCGATACCGGCGCACGCACGGTGCTGTCGCTTACGCGCCCGTTCTCCGAGCGCCATCATCTTCGCGAGCACGAGAAGAACGGAACCGAAGCATTGACCGGATGGGGCGTGGGTGGGCCAGAGTACGCCTATGTGTTCCACGGCAAGGATCTGCAGCTCGGCGACGTCACGGTGAAATCCTTTCTGGCCGAACTCAGCCTGGACAAGGGCGGTGCCGGCGGCGTCGAAGCCTTCCCCAACAATGTCGGGGGCGGCCTGCTCAAACGTTTCGTGGTCACCCTCGATTACGACCACCAGCTGATGTACCTCAAGCCCATTGCAGGCAAGGTAGACGATCTCGATACGTTCGACCGATCCGGCATGTGGCTGAACGTTGCCGACAAGGGTTTTGGCATCGTCAGCGTGAGCAGCGGCTCGCCCGCGGCGCAAGCGGGGCTCGCAGCGGGAGATGTGATCGAAACAGTGGATGGCAAAGCGGTGTCGTCCATCCATCTCTACGACCTGCGGCGACGCCTGCGCGATGAACCACCCGGTACGAAAGTGGCGTTGACCGTCGAGCGCAACGGCCATCCGCGCGAGGTCACGCTGGTGTTGCGGGACTTGATCTGACGCCGGCCGCATCCTTAGCCGGGAAAATACATTTGCATCGGTGGCGCTTGCAGGTGCTGCCGGAGACGTCGACACCCCAAGGTTCGGTCGTCGTGCAAGGACCACTGAAAGCTTTGAAATTATCCACACGTTGCTGGCAAACCCAGCGTCGTCCATCTGCCGTGCACCAAGGAGAAGTCATGAAGGATCTCAAGCCACGACCCACCGCGCTGGCGACAGTTCGTTGTACCAGGAACCTTTTAGCCACGACGCTGTTAGGCCTTCTCGCTGCTTCGCCCATCATGGCCGCACCGCTGTCATCCTCGCGCGACAGCGCGCTCAAGGAACTGCTCGAGCGCAGTGCCGCGACGAAAAGCGACGCCGTCGTGATCTGGCAGGACGGCCACGAACTCGGTCATTACTACGCCAACGACAGGGCGCCAGGTCCCATCGAGCTAATGTCGGTAACCAAGTCGGTCGTGGCGCTGGCCATCGGCCCACTGCTGGCAGATGGCCGAATCAAGTCGCTCGACCAACCCGTCGCCGATTTCTATCCGGAGTGGCGGCAGGGGCAAAAGGCCAAAATCACGATCCGAATGATCATGAACCACACCTCGGGCATGCAGAACTTTCTCCGCACCGACGTGGAAATCCAGCCCGCGCCGGATGCCATCCAGTTGGCGCTGGCGGCGGAACTTTCGAACGCGCCAGGCGAGAAACCCGCCTATAACAACAAGGCGGTGAACCTACTCAGCGGCATCATCGAGAAGGCGGCGGGAAAGCCGATGGATGCGTTCCTGCACGACGGTCTCTTCAAGCAGATGGATATCCATCCGGGTCCGTGGGACAAGGACAAGGCCGGGCATCCGTACGCGATGTCCGGGCTGCCTCTTACCGCTGCGGATCTTGGCAAGCTCGGCGAGCTTGTGTTGAACAAGGGCAATTGGCACGGCAAGCAGTTGATTCCTGCCCGCTACATCGATGGGCTCACGCAGCCGCAGTCGGAAGCCAGTATGGGCTTGCTGTGGTGGATGGCACCGCAGTACCGGCATTTCACCACCAATCCGGAGATCTTTGCGATGTTACGAAAGCGCGGCGTGCCGGAGCCGACCGTTGCCGCGCTGGAGAAGGGCCTGCAAGGCGCACAATTCGATGACAAGGAATCGATGTTGGCGGGCATCCAGCAGGCGCTGGGTCCGAATGCTCGTACCGTGTTGTTCGACGATCTGATGAGTCGTGGCATTGGTCCGCAACGCCTCTTCCATGTCACCAGCGGCCAAACGGCGGCATATTACGGCGAAGGTGATGGCGGCCAGTACTTGGTGGTCGTGCCTTCTGCAAGGATCGTCGCCGTCCGGCAGATCAAGGCCAGCGACGACAGCGAGGAAGAAGGCGAAGACTTCGTTGGCTTCATTGACAAGGTGCTTGCAGTTGCTGAGGATTCCGCAGCTCAAACCGGGGAAGCGGCACGCTGATGAGGGGCGGCGAACGGCAAGAGAGCGCCACCCCTCTCCGCTGCTCTTCGTCCTTGCGCCGTTACGGCTTCACCATCGCGCCGCATCTCGTCAGCCATCTTTAGTCTGCGCATGTTCGAACGCAAAAAGGGCCCCAAAGCAGGGCCCTTTTTTTGGCAAAGTCACAAGACCCGATGGCGATGCCGACGTTCGAGGCAGGAGCGCTCCCTCGACCGATCAAAGTCCGGCAGAGACATCGATAATCACGCCGCTTGAAATCAGGGTCAGGTAGAACTGCCCACCATCCGCGCGCACCCAGCGATAGCCGGGATCGGGACGGCGCAGGTGATACCGCGCATAGTCCGTCACGTAGTAGTCGTGTGCGTAATAGTTGGCCGGCAGGCGCTCGCCCTTCTTGTACCAGCCCTTGTGCTTGCCGTTGTCGTGACGACCATCGTCCTTGGGATTGTGGCCATGGTCGTCCCAGTGTTTGTCGTTACCGTGGCCATGATCGTCCTGCGGGAAAGCAAGGGCCGATGCACTGCCGACCAGAAGAACGGCTGCCAGGGCAAAAGCGAGAGGACGTTTCATATGGGCTCCGCGGGCGGTTGAAAGGAATGATGGACATCGCGAGGTTCGATGGCATTCGCCGTGCCGCCGTGTCCACCAGCCCCAACATTGCACAAAACCGGCGGCGCGTGTATTACCCGCCGCACGAAGCGTTCAGGGAAGGAAAAGCGAGATACGGCATGGTACCAGGCAGTGCTGCCGATGCCTGGAGCCTATCTCGCCTTGGCGCGAATCTCAGCGAATCACCCTCACGTAACAACCACCCGTGCATGCTGATGGAGCGCCAGGATAGAAAGTCTCCTCCTTGGCAGGCGTCTCAGCCACGCGGTCCTCTCTCCAACGCTATCTGAGTATTTCTCCGATCTGTATCGGAGTTGCGGCTTCGTCCGCTCTGGATTCGCCCTGCGGATCCTCACTGAAGGCAAATACTCATGTCCAATAACAACGATTCCAACGTTTCAAGCGTCAGCAGCAAGAACATCGTGGATACCGCGGCCGCCAATGGCAGCTTCCACACGCTCGGCAAAGCGCTTGAAGCGGCAGATCTCACCAACGTCCTGAAGGGCACCGGTCCCTATACCGTTTTTGCGCCGACGGATGCGGCGTTCGAGAAACTGCCCAAGGACACGCTCAACAACTGGCTCAAGCCGGAAAACAAGGCGGAGTTGATCTCGGTGCTGAAGTATCACGTCATGCCGGGTCGCGCGTCCGCCGTCGAGGTCGAGAAACTCACTGCACCGAAGATGATGCAGGGCCAGACGGCGGCGATCACCAAGGATGGCGACAAGGTCCGCATCGGCGGCGCCACCATCACGAAGTCCGACATCACGTCGAGCAACGGCATCATCCATGCCATTGACACGGTGAACGTGCCAACCAAGCAGTAACCAGGAAAGCTTTGTGGTGGGGTTTTCCCCACCACAAAACCTGCACCAAGATCCACGGGGATTCGCTTTCGCGCTGTTGCGCGCTTCGAATGCCATGGCGGGCCCGATCACTATCCCAGGCAGATCAGAACAGACTTCCTTCTGGCCGCCCGAGACTCTACTTCGCCGCCCTCCCAGGCGCGGCGTTGCAACTCAAGGTGACACGCATGGCCGCCCATTTTCGCTCTCCCTCGCGACCGCCCAGGCTGGCGCGATTCGTCCGCTACATGGAGGATCTGTTCGACCACATGTTTGGCGAACGGTACTCGCAGCGCTTGCCCGTCACGTCCCGGAAACAGCAGCTTGCCGCAGCGGTGGAAGCGGCACGAAGACTCAGGCGAGGCGGCAGTCGATGATCCCCAATGCCGTCGCGAGATTCTCGTATTTCTTCCGGCCTTTCCGACGAGGCGCTTATCGGCATGCGCCATCGATTGAAGAGCTCTATGTGATGCGACAAAGCTTGAGATCCCGGGTAAGCGGTTTATGTCGTGGACTCGTTCGCACCATCCGAGAGATCGCGGGGCGATAGGCCCATGGCTCTTACCCGGTTGCAGCTTGCCGAGGAACTCCGGTCTCTGGATGCAGAATTGTTGAGTCTTGAGGCAAAGGGTGCGCCACAGGAAGCGATCCAGTTGGTGTTTGAGCGCATGGTTGGCGCCTCGACACGTACGGTGGGGCCGAGAGATCGCATGTGG
The DNA here is from genome assembly GCF_049913195.1 of Dyella kyungheensis. Taxonomy (GTDB): domain Bacteria; phylum Pseudomonadota; class Gammaproteobacteria; order Xanthomonadales; family Rhodanobacteraceae; genus Dyella; species Dyella kyungheensis. The sequence goes on from NZ_CP183983.1 coordinate 3,255,519, forward strand.
TGGTGGAGCCAGTTGTATTCGGCCATGGATCGGCAGGCGATTCGAGCTCGACATTCGGCGGTGGCCTCCCTGACCGGCCATCCGATGGTTGCCGGTCAGGGAGGCCACTGCCTGTGATTTGTCGCCGTGCGCGATGAAGGACGCCATCGCGCGGCTGGCGCACTGCCCTACCAGCGGTAGGACAGGCCGAGATACCCCTGCGTGTCCGGCGTCGCGGTGTTCAAGCCTATGTTGGCGCCCAGGTCCAACTGCAGGTTCGGATTCACCACGTAGACGAACGCGATGTCGCCCGACTCCTGCTTCACGTGGCCGGATGGGTCGCGGTTGTCCTGACGCCAGTATTCAACGGCCACGGAAAGCTTGCTGGTCAGCGAATGGGAAACGTTGACGAGGTTCGTCACCGAAAGGTGGCGGCCATGTCCGTCCACGTCGGCCAAGGTGTCGAGTTCGGGGCCGATCGTCACGGTGAAACCGCCGCCCACGGCGGCGCTCATCGGCATCGCCACGCCGCCCTCCCATTGGCCGTTGCCCATGCTGTGCGATGCCGTCGGCGCCTTGACGAAGGGAATGATCGAAGCGCTGAACCAGTCGCCGGTATACAGGTTCGTCTTGACGCGCACGTACAGGTCGCCCGCACCGTTCGCCGTGTGGTGTTCGTCATCGGTGCTGGTGCGAATGCGAATGTCCGGCGCCCAGTTCACTTCGATGTCGGTATGGCTGCCGATGCCGTACTTGAGATACGGATTGAGGAAGTACAGGGTCTCGGTGCTGCTGCCGCCGTGCGCATCGCGGGTGTAGTTGCCGACGTCCGTTTCCAGCTGCCACATGTTTTCGGGCACGGTGCAGGTGGCATTGGCCTTGGTGGGGCGGTCCGTACAGATGGGAGAAGCGTCGTCCGCTCGCGCCGTGAAAGCCGGTAGAGCGATAGCCAAAGCAAGCGGGAAAAGCAGGATGGAGCGGGGAGTCATGGTCACGCCTTTGGATCAAGGATGACCACCCATGCTAGGCACATGCATCTAAGGACGGTGCAGCATTCTCCGACGCGATATCAAGACGCCATCAAGACGACTCGACGATGCCGGCGAGGCGATAGCCCACCTGCAACTCGGTCACCAGGTGGCGGGGGCGCGCAGGCTGTTCCTCCAGTTTCTGCCGCAGGTTCGCCATGTACACGCGCACATAGTGCGAACGCGAGGCATGGCCGGGGCCCCACACATCGATCAACAACTGCCGATGCGTCAGCACTTTGCCCTGCCCGCGCACCAGCGTCGCCAACAGGCGAAACTCGATCGGCGTCAGGTGCACCGCTTCTCCACGGCGCGCCACTTCGTGGGTGGCGAGATTCACCTCGATATCGCCAAAGCGCACGATCGCACTCGCCTGTCCGCGCGCACCGGCGAGGCTGGCGCGGCGCAGCTGGGCTCGAACCCGCGCCACCAGCTCCGGCACGCCAAAGGGTTTGACCAGGTAGTCGTCGGCACCCGATTCCAGTGCGGCCACTTTCTCCGCCTCGCTCTCGCGCGCAGACAGCACGATGATCGGCGCCGACGACCAGCCACGCACATCGCGAATCACCGCCTTGCCATCGTCGTCGGGGAGGCCGAGGTCGAGCACGATCAGGTCGGGCTGGCGACTGGCGGCATCGATGCGCGCCTGCAGCGCATCGCCGGCTTCGAATACCGTCATGTCCTCGCGTTCCAGCGCAAGGCGCAGAAAGCGGCGGATGTCGGTTTCGTCTTCCACCACCAGGATGCGTGGCTTGTTCATGCGGGATCTTCCAGATCGACGGCCGGCGGCTCGCCAGCAGCCAGGAGGATGTCGAAGCAGGCGCCGTGCGGCTCACGGCGCGAGGCCGAAATGCTGCCGCCGTGTGCTTCGACGATGCGGCGCGACAGCGACAGCCCCAAGCCCACGCCGGGTACGGCCGATTCGCGCGTCCCCCGCGCGAATTCGGCAAACAGCGCCTGGATGTCGATGCCAGGCGGAAAGCCCGGGCCGTCGTCTTCCACACGCAGGCGCAGCTTCGAGCCGGCGTGGCCGGCCCGGATATAGAGCGTGGCGTCGCCGGGCGTGTACTTTGTCGCGTTGTCGAACAGGTTGACCAGCACGTGTTCGAACAAGGTGGCGTCCAGTTCCACCAAGGGAAGCTCGGCCGGGATGTCGACCACCACCTGCCGTGCACCCAGCGGCGTTGCCGCCAGCGCGGAGCCGACCAGTTCGTCCAGTGCATGCCATTGCAGATCCAGACGCACACCTTCGCTTTGCAGGCGTGCGGCATCCAGCAGGTTCGTCACTTGCCGTTGCATGCGATCGGCCTGATTGACGATGGCCTGCGCCACCTCGCTTTCGCCCAACATGCCGGCCATGCCACGGATGGCCGTCAACGGCGTGCGCATGTCATGCGATACGGCCGAAAGAAGCGCGTTGCGCAGACGCTCGCCTTCCACGCGCAACTGGGTTTCGTGCGCAACCTCGACGAAGTGCACGCGCTCGATGGCAAGCGCAAGCAACGACTGGAAGGCGCGCAACAGGCCGAGCTGCTCGGCATCCAGCGGCTGCGCCGCGCCGCGTTCGAGCATGAGCACACCGCGCGTGCGCAGAGGCGTCGTCAATGGCAGGTAGGTGGCGCTGTTCGCGGGCAACGTCTCGGTGCCACGCCCCGCCGGCAGTCCTTCTTCGAGCACCCACTGCGCGATGCCCGTATCGCCATGGCCAGACGACGGCATGCGTTCGTCCCTGCCGGGAAGCAGCAGGGTGACCTTGCCGTCGAGCAAGGGCCCGATGCGCGTGTCGCAGATGCGTGCAATGTCCTCGTCCTGCACGGCCACGGAGAGATCCGTGGCCACCGTCGCCAGGGCGTTCGCCCGCCGTTCGCCCGCCGCCGCTCCTACCGCCTCGGCGCGCAGGCGGGCAGCGAGCTGGCCGGTGATCAGCGCGACGACCAGCATCAGAAGAAACGTGAAGAGATATTGCGTGTCGGAGACGTGGAACGACCACACCGGCGGCACGAAGAAGAAATCGAAACTGGCCACGGCGACAACGGCAGCCAGAGCGCCTGCAGCCCGCCCCCAGCGCAGCGCCACCAGCATCACGGTGAGCAGGAACACCATCACCACGTTCGACAGATCGAACACCCGCAACAGCAAGGCGGCGATGCCGGTGGTGAAGGCGCAGGCTGCCACGGCGTAAACCAGCACCCGGTACTGGAACGGGCGCGACGGTATGTGTGCGGGATACGGGATCATCGCCCGTCATGATAGCGGCCCGCTGGTGGGCGCAGCTATCGCCAAGCGGATTGCGGCCTGGTACACCGCCGCATCCACGTAGCACATGCAGGCATCGTCCAGGCAACGATAGCGAAGCCGACCGATGCGGCTGAAGACAGCCGTGGAAACAGCTTAACGCAGCAACACTTTGCCGATCAGGTAGGTGGTTGCCTGGCCGCCGATCAGCACGCGATCGCCCGCCAGCTGGCAGCGCAGGTCGCCGCCGCGTTCGGACACCTGGCGCGCCAGCATCTTGGTCTTGTCGAGTTTTCTGGCCCAGTACGGGATGAGCATGCTGTGTGCCGAGCCGGTGACCGGATCTTCGGGTACGGCATCGCCAGGACTGAAGAAACGACTGACGAAGTCATAGTCCCCGTTCCCTCGCGCAGTCACACAGACCATTTTTCCCAGCGGCAGCATCGCGTTGATATCTGGCCGGACGGCCTCGACCTGCTGCTGCGATTCGAGCACCACCAGGTAGTCGCGCGCCACGCGGACTTCCTTGCATTCGCCGATACCGAGTGCCTTGAGCAACAACGGCAGCGGGGCCGACGGCTCCGTTTCCCAGGCGGGAAAGTCCAACGTCATCCATGCGCCTTCGCGCGTAACCGTCAAGGGCCCCACGAACCGCGTCGAAAATCGAATGGTGCCGCGGGGGTCGTCGAGGTGTTCGAAAATGACGTGGGCAGACGCGAGCGTTGCATGCCCGCAAAGATTTATCTCTCCCAGCGAGGTGAACCAGCGCAGCTCGAAACCTTCATCCGTGGGAACGAAGAAGGCAGTCTCCGACTGCTTGTGCTGCTTGGCCATCTTCAGCAGGATCTCATCCGGCAACCACTCGCTGAGTGGGCAGACTGCCGCCGTGTTCCCGCCGAACGTGGCGTTGGCAAAAGCATCCACCATGTAGAAGTCGATTGATTGCATTGCATCAGGCTCTGATGGTTGTGGGTGACGGCAGGACGGAGTCATGGGTGGGGTGGCATGACACGCCTATATGTACCAGCTCAAGGATGGCAGGGTCGAGGCAATCCCGGCGGGTCAAGGCGAGCTGCAACGACTGGGGCCGGACGCGCTGGTTGCGTCGCTGCATGCCGCCTTCAGCAGCGCATCGCGGGCCGCGCGAAACTCGTCATTGGCAAACCAGTTGGGCCAATCCCGTCCCTCGGCCAGTCGCAGGCCGATGCCGAAATACAAGTCCAGATCTTGCACCGCGCCTGACCAGTCCCAGTGGGGATCGTAGGCGTCGGAAGGCTGGTGGTAGCGGTGCGTGACATAGTCGTCCAGTTGCCGGCTGCCCCAGCCTGGTGGCTTGCCGATGACGTCGATGCCATTTCCCAACACGACCACCGGCAAGCCGGCACGCGAAAAACTCAGCGTATCCGAGCGATAGCGCATGCCTGCCTCGGGCAAGGTGTCGGGGGTGACGGTTCTTCCCTGCGCGGCGGCTGCCTCGCGCACGGTGCGGGCCAGTTCGGTTTGGTCGGCAACGAGTGAGATGTCCCTGGTGGCACCGAGCATGTAACTGAGCGGATCGATGTCGATGTCGGCGACGGTATGCGCCAACGGATAGAGCGGATGCGTGGCGTAGTACTGCGAGCCCAGCAATCCGTACTCCTCGCCGGTCGTCGCCATGAAGATCACGGATCGACCCGCGCCCCCCTTTCGATGGAACGCGCGCGCCAGTTCGAGCAGTCCGGCCACTCCGCTCGCGTTGTCGATGGCGCCATTGCATATGTCATCGCCCTTGTCGTCGGGACGGCAGCGACCCAGGTGATCCCAATGAGCCGTGTAAAGGACGTATTCGTCGGGATGGGCCTTTCCGGGCAGGACACCCACGACGTTGTTCGACATGCCCGTCCGCGCGTTGACCTTGAAATCGAACTTCGCCGCGATCCCCAGCGAACGCGCCCTGAAGCCCGGTGTCCCGGCAGCCTTTGTCAGCGAGTCAAGACGCTCGCCGGCCAGGGCGACCAGTTTCTCGGCGCCCGCGCGAGTGATCCACGCCTCCACCAGCAGCGGCTCGTTGCTGTGATCGAGTGAAACCCTGGGACCGCTCAAGCTCGAGGTGAGCACCGAAAACGGATAACCCGCCGCCGCATCGCTGTGCACGATGATCGCAGCGGCGGCACCCTGGCGGGCCGCTTCTTCGTATTTATAGGTCCAGCGGCCGTAGTAGGTCATGGCCGCCCCACCGAAGGCACCCACGCCGAGAGGGTTTTGCCAGTCGGGATCGTTGACGAGGATCAACACGGTCTTACCGCGAACGTCCACACCCTCGTAGTCGTCCCAATGACGCTCCGGCGCATGGATGCCGTAGCCCACGAACAGGACGTCCGTCCCCGGCAGCGCCACCCGGGACAGGTTTCTTCGCGTGTTGAGCGTGATGTCCTTTCCGTAAGAGAACGCTACGGTCCGGGCGTTCCCGGTGACCTCAAACCGCGGGGTTGGATCGGCCAAGGTCTCCGTCTGCACCAGCGGCACGGCTTGAAGGAAGCTGCCATGCGCGCCTGGTTTGAGTCCGGCCGCGTGCATGGCAGCGCCGATATAGGCGATCGCTTTGTCTTCCCCCGCGCTAAGTGGTGCACGGCCTTCGAAGGCATCGCTGCTCAGGATGCGTGTGTCGCGCTTGAGCTGGTCGACCGAAAACGAGGGCGATGCATCGCTCGCGCAAGCCGCGCTCATGCCGATCAGCATGCCCATCATCAGCAGTACGCCGGCGTTCCGATGAGTCGTGCAGCGGAAGTCTCTTGCCATCGCTTGTCCCGTTCCTTTGCCGTGCGGTCTGGACAGACCCGACCCGCCTTGCGTGATCCAGGCCACCGAAGCATGGACGATGGGCGGTGCGGAAACGTGACATCGCGGATGCCCGGCGATCCCAGTAGAACTACTGAGGCGGGCTGGCGAGTTCTACCGATGCATCGATAAACGCCGCTGGCGCAAGCTACATGCCTCAATGCTGCCGAGGGGTGGATCATGACGCCGCGCATTCACGCTACGACCATGGCTGCTGCGCTGGTGACGCTCGCGGCCTGCGGACGTCCCGAGCCCACGGCGGCACCACCTCCTCCCGCGCCTCCGGCCGCCAGCTCCGCCGCCGTGGCGCAAACCGTGCCCGGCCCGGTGGCGGGCACGCGGCTCACCGAAGCCTATGCCCGCTCGGTGGCTCGCAGCGTGTATGTGTGGGCGTGGCCGATGGTCAACGTGTACAACCGGCGCATCGGATTTGCGAACCTCAAGGAGCCCGGACGTCTCGGTGGCGTGCTGCCTGCTGCGCCACCCAATCGCCTGAGCATGCTCAACAACTATGTCGAGCCCAGCGAGCGTGAGGTCGCCTGTCCCAATCAGGACGTCGTCTACGGCGGGGGCCCTCTCGCGCTCGATGTCGAACCGGTGGTGGTGCAGGTTCCCGACTTCGGCGATCGATTCTGGGTCTATCAGATCGTCGACGTTCGCACCGACAGCTTTGTCGATCTGGGCAAGATGTATGGCACCAAGCCGGGCTTCTACCTGTTGGTGGGACCGGACTGGCATGGCACGGTGCCTGCCGGCATCACCAAGGTGTTTCGCGCCAACTCCAACACGGGCTTCGCCATACCGCGTGTCTTCATGGACGATACCGATGCCGACCGCGCGGCGGTACAACCGCTGGTGAGCCAGATCGACATGTACCCGCTGTCGCAGTTCGACGGCAAGATGAAGCAAACGGACTGGAGCAAGGCGCCGTCGTTGCCTGCACCACCGCCTGAGCCCAGTGGCGGCGAATCGCCCAAGGTCATTCCGGCAAAGTTCTTCGATGAATTGGCGGCGATCTTGAAGGACGCCCAACCGTTGCCGGGCGAACAGGCGATCTATGCCCAGGCCGAAGCGCTGCTTGCGGCGGCCAAAGCCGACCCCGCCATCCGCGCGGCCATCGACGACGAAGCCGCCAAGGCGGAGCAAGCGATCATCACTCCGCTCCTGCAGTTCCACAACTTCGGCATACCGCTGCCGCACGAGTGGACCACGGTGAGAAACGGCGCGATGTTCGGCACCGACTACTACACCCGCACCGCGGTGGCGCGATCCAACATCTTCGTGAACAAGCCGAACGAGGCTACCTACTTCTACCAGGATCTGGACGACGCCGGCACGCGCCTCAACGGCAGCAAGCGATACACCGTCACGTTCGCCGAAGGCGAGCCGCCGGTGAAGGGATTCTGGTCATTGACCCTGTACGACGCGCAGCACTTCTTCGTGCCCAACCCGATCAAGCGCTTCTCGCTCGGCACCAAGAACAAGGATCTGAAGCTCAATGCGGATGGCAGCCTGACGCTTTATATCCAAGCCGATGAACCCACCGATGCCAACCAGCGCGCCAATTGGTTGCCGTCGCCCAAGGGCAAGGACTTCTCCCTCTACATTCGCACCTACTGGCCCGATACCAGCGTGCTCAACGGACAGTGGACGCCGCCGCCGGTCAAGGCCGGAAGCTAGCCCGTTCCCGGCCCGCAGCCTGCGCTGCGGGCCGCACCGCCACCGGCCTCACCGCTCTTTCAAGGCCGGCGGGAAATAACTGCGGTCCGCGACGGCGCCCTTGGGTCGATAAAAGCGGAAGGTGAGGCTGTAGCCCGTTCCCTTCGGCGTCGGGATCCAGTTGCTCTCGGGCGCGCCGTTCGGCGTGGCACCGAAGTACAAGGTCAACGAGCCGTCCTTGTCGAACTTCAACGGCGAGAAGTTGCTCAACAGATAACGCTTCTGCGGATTGGGCAAGACCCGGCGATGGACGGAATCGACGGCGATCACCGACCAGAAGTACGTGGCAAACAACGTTGGCATCTGATCCTTCTCGAAGCGCAGCGCATACGAATGGTCGCCGTTGAGCGGCTTGCCGGAAGGACCCACAAAGGCCTTGTAGTAGATCACCTCTTCATAGCTGTTGGCCCAGATGCCGCCAAGATTGACCAGGGTGCGCAGCAGCCAGTTGTTGCCATAGACGCCGATCGTCGTAGGCAGTGCCCAACCATCCTTCACGGTGCCATCGCCGAGTGTCGGCGAGGCCTTGTAGATCGCGGGAATCGCCTGCTGCTGGATCACCTGGGCGACATGCTGACGCGCCGCAGGGTCCTCGATTGCCTTGGCCACGGCGCGCGTGCTCGCCTGCAGCTTGTCCATGCCCGGATTGGTGTCCGCCGCGCTATCCAACGCCGCGGTCGCCGACTCGAACGCTTCGACACCAGGCAACTTCTCGATGTCGAACCTCACCGTCTTCGGTACCTCGGGCAAAGCCGGGTGACCGCTGGCGCGGATGTTGAACTTCTTCTGCAGCGCGACGGCTTCGTCGGGGTTGGCGCCAAGTTCCACGCGAGAAAGCACACGCAGCGCCTTGGCGGACACATCCACGCGCTGAGTCGCTGCCGGCAGCTGGACCTGGGCGCCGTCCAGGCAAACCGCGAACTCGCCATCCGGGTGCTGTGGATACACGCGTTCGTTGATGTTGGCCAGGGTCTCGCCCCAACCATTGAGGAACTGCACGGTGTAGTACCGGCCCTTCACCTTGGGCACCGTCACCAGTGCGCAGCTCTTCTCATCGATGGCGACCCACGCCTCCGAATAAGCAACATCGAGATTGGGATTGGGCCAGTCCACCTCGCCTACCTTGCGGTGAACGAGCTGATTCCACTGGAAGCCGTTGGCGAAATCCGCCTGTTCCTGGTTGAGCACCAGCAGTCGGCTGAGCAGATAAATATAGCTGTCGCTGACGTCCTTGTCGGTGGGCAACGGCGTTGCCGGCTGCGCGTAGGCTGTTGCGGCAACGGATGCCAGCAGGATCAGGCTCAAGGACCGCGGATGAACATTCATGATCGATCTCCCATGGCGCAGCCGACAGCGTGCACCTTCGGGACCGGTCATTTCGTCGGCAAAGTTACCGCTTGCCGACAGGTACTTTTACTTAGCCACCGCCTGCGACGGTCACGCCTGGCTACCATCGTGCGCATGACTCGCCTTGCGGATGGCCGCCATCAGATCCGCGCGTCCGAACGGCTTGGGCAGACGCACCAGATCGAACGCGGCGCCCGAGGGAAGTTCCGCATAGCCCGATGCCAGGATCACCGGCAAGTTCGGCATGCGCGCTCTTACCTCATCGACCAGCTCGAGCCCATTCATGTTCGGCATGGCGTAGTCCGTGATCATCAGATCGATGTCCGATTGATGCTCAAGGGCGCACAGCGCATCGTGCGCGGAATGTGCTTCGATCGTCCGATGACCGATGTCGTCGAGTACGGCGACCATGGTCATGGCAATGAGCGGGTCGTCGTCGACCACGAGTATGGTGTGCGTGTCTTCGCGCATGGCCACTTCTACCTGCAGCGCGTCCTTCTTTTCGGGCTCGATCTGGGTTTCGGCGACAGGAAGCCAGATCTCGGCGGTGGTGCCTTGCCCTGAGGCACTCTTCAGCAGGAGCCTTCCGCCGGATTGCTCAGCCAGGCCATGCACCATGGACAGGCCCAGCCCCGTGCCCTTGCCCACGCCCTTGGTGGTGAAGAACGGTTCCATGGCACGATCGAGCGTCTCCTGATCCATGCCGTGCCCATTGTCGGTCACGGAAAGAGCGACATACTTCCCCGGCGCCAGCCCCGTGCGATGCACTGGCTGCGCAATCACTTCGCTCTTGCCTGCAATCACGATATGCCCGTCTTCGTCGATGGCGTCCCGCGCGTTGGTCACCAGGTTGAGCAAGGCCAGTTCGAGCTGGTTGCTGTCCATCATGATCGGCGGCAGCGTGATCGGAAATGCCGTGTCGATGACGATCGTGGGCCCGGCGGAACGCTGGAGCAGCGAGCCGATGCCGTTGACCAGCGCCTTGGGATCCACCGGGGACGGGCGAAGTTCCTGCTTGCGCGCAAAGGCCAGCATGCGTTTGGTCAGCGCCGCGCCGCGCCTGGCACCGGAAAGCGCATTGGCCACCAGGTTGAGCGCCGAAGGCTCGTGCGCCACCTTCGCTTCGAGCAATTCCAGGCTGCCGATGACGGCCATGAGCAGGTTGTTGAAGTCGTGGGCCACGCCGCCGGTGAGCTGGCCAATGGCTTCGAGCTTCTGCGACTGAAATAGCGCTTCGCGCGCTTCCGCCAGTGCGATGTCGGCATTGCGTCGCGCCGTGATGTCGCGTGTCACCTTGGCAAAGCCGATGTGCCGGCCCGACTCGTCGTCGATCCGGTCGATGATGGCGTGGGCCCAGAAGGAGGAGCCATCCTTGCGTATGCGCAAACCCTCGCTCTCGAAGCGGCCGGTTTCGGCGGCGATGGCCAGGTAGCGCTGCGGCTCGCCTTTGGCGCGATCGTCCGGGGTGAAGAAGGTGGCCAGGTGCTTGCCGATGATCTCATCGCGCGTGTAACCCTTGATGCGCGCGGCACCGGTATTCCAGCTGGTGATGAAGCCGCCGGTGTCGAGCATGTAGATGGCGCAGTCGCCCACGCCCTGCACCAGCAGGCGAAACTGCTCCTCGCTGCGCCGCAGGCTCTCCCTGGCTTCCTTGCGTTCGGTCAGGTCGCGCGTGACGCAGGCATAGCCGATGACGTGCGCATCGTCGCCGGAGATCAGGTCCATCACCACGTTGGCCCAGTAGTGGGAACCATCCTTCTTTCGGCGCCAGCCTTCGACTTCGACGCTGCCGTGGCGGCGAATGCTTTCCAGCGTCTGCTCAGGAACGCCGGCCGCCTGGTCTTCTTCGGTATAGAAACAACTGAAGTGTTGCCCGAGCGCTTCGCTCTCGGCATAACCGGTGTTGCGTTCGCAGCCATGGTTCCAGCTATCGACCATGCCATTGGCGTCCAGCAGATAGATTGCGTAGTCCACGACCGAACTCACCAGGAGCTCGTACTTGTTATTCTCGGTCGCAGCCACGTTGAACCACCTCTTCGCTAATCAATCAGCATGCTCACCCTGCGTTCGTGTACGACCCGTCAAACACAGGTTGCACGGAATGCCGGCTTTGGCTTCGTACAGGTTGCGACTTCTTGAGCCCTTCCCTTTTCCTGTGAGTCTGTATTTTTGTTCAATCATGAACAAAATATTTGACGCGCAGCGGGTCGGCTAATATTATCCAATTATGGACAAAATTAGGCGCTCCGTAACGAAAGTGCCTTCTTCACGCTGGGAGCCATTCAGGCGCGTGGTCGCCTCTCCTATCGGACTTCATGTCATGACCGTCAAACGCAAGCGCATTCTCGCTAGCACGCTGCTGCTGGCACTGGCCTCGTCCCCACTGCTGGCTGCACAGGGCGCCAGCCACGCCGCCGGCGCGGAGCCCACAAGCCCATCCAACGCACGCAGCGCGCCCCACCGCGAGCCAGCGAGCGAGGTCTCGAGCAGCCGCATCAACGGGCGCTCGGACTGGGATATCGATTACCCCTCGCAGCTCGCTCCGCAAACCGTGCTGCCCAGCGGCCAGGCGAGCGTCGTGGTAGTCAATACTTCAGGTTCAGCTCCGGCACCTGCGGCCGATTGAGTTCGTAGAGGTCCTGGAACTCTTCTTCGCTGAGTTCGTCGGGAGCATAGACAGCCACGGGATCCCATACGCGATCGGTGGCCTGCGGCTGGCGGGGACCGCCTCGCAACGAAAACCAGCGGCTATCGCGCTCCAGCAGTTCGAGAGCTTCGTCGACGTGCTCGGTTTTCACGTCATGCGGAGCGAGAAGGAATACGGCGAGAATCATCGGGCTGGCTCCTCGTGTCAAAGCGAGTGCGCGCAACGCAGGGCATGGCGGCATCGTGTGCCGATGCTAGCGCGTTATGCCCGCCACCACCTCTCCCCGCGCGCCGCACCCGCCGTGGCATTCCGCCACGGCAGGCGAGCGGCCATACCAAGGTGCAATGGCATCAGCCCGTCCGGCTGACTACGGTGGCATGCGGAAGGCTGCGCCTTCGCGGGCCGCTGGCATCATGGAGGCGCTCCACCGTGGCACTGCGCAAGCTGCCCATCGTTCCCGCCAGCTTCTTTGGCATCGTGCTTGGCGTGGGTGGCCTGGGCAACGCGTGGCGGGCCGCGCACGACGTGTGGGGCCTGCCTTCGCTGGTGGGCGAGCTGTTGCTCGCCGCCGCCACGCTGATCTGGCTCTGCCTGTTGGTGCTGTACGCGGCCAAGTGGATCTATGCGCGACCTGCCGCGCTCGCCGAGATCAATCACCCAGTGCAATGTTGCTTCGTCGGCCTGGCCGGCCTCACCGCCATGGTGATCGGGGCCGCCGTGCTGCGCTATTCGCACTCGCTGGCATGGCTGCTGTTCGTGCTGGGCTTTCTCTACACGATCGCTTTCGCCGTGTGGCTGACCGGCATGCTGTGGGAAGGCGGACGGGACAAGACGCACACCACCGCCGCGCTTTATCTGCCGGTGGTGGGCGGATCATTCGTGGCGGCCGCCGTGGTGGCGAACCTTGGCTACGCCGACTGGGGCGAGCTGGCGTTCGGTGCCGGGGCGTTTACCTGGCTGGCGATCGATGCCGTACTGCTTCACCGCCTTTACACCGCCGAGCCGATGCCGCCGATGATGCGCCCGACCCTGGGCATCCAGCTGGCACCGCCGACGGTGGGTGCGTTGGCGTATATCAACGTGAGCCACGGGCCGCCGGATCTGTTCATCCACGCGATGCTCGCCTACGGACTGATGATCGGCGTGGTACTCCTGCGCCTGCTGCCATGGATACGCGCGCAGCCATTCTCGGTGAGCTACTGGGGCTTTACCTTCGGTGTCACGGCGCTGGCCACGGCGCCATTGCGCCTGATCGCGCATGGCGAAACCGGGCCGTGGGCCCTGCTTGCACCGTATCTGTTCGTGGGTGGCAACCTGATCATTATGCTGATGACGGTGGCGACGCTGCGCATGCTTTGGCAAGGAAGGCTGTGGTCGGCGCAATGAGCTGGCACGCAGCCTTTGCCCGTGCCGGGCACCGCATCGTCGAGGCTAGTAGCATGTCTTCCCACCTGCCCCGCAAGCGCAGAGAGACGAGCCATGGGTCACGTCGTTTCCATCAATGTCGGCCTGCCCGCGGACGTGGCATGGCGAGGCAAGGTTGTTCGGACGGCCGTATGGAAGCGCCCGGTCAGCGGGCGCGTGATGGCGCGGCGCCTCAACCTCGATGGCGATGGACAAGGCGACCTGGAAGGCCACGGCGGCGTGCACCGCGCGGTGATGGTCTACCAGCTTGCCTCCTACCGCTACTGGGAACAGGTGCTGAGCCGATCGCTGAGCGAATACGGCATGTTCGGCGAGAATCTCACCATCGATGGGCTGCCGGATGACGAAGTGTGCATCGGCGATCGCTATCGCATCGGCGGCGCACTGTTCGAGGTATCGCAGCCGCGCGTCACCTGCTATCGCGTCGGCATACGCATGGATGAGCCGCGCATGCCGGCGCTGCTGGTCTCGCATCGCCGCCCCGGGTTCTATTTCCGCGTGCTGGAAGAAGGCGAGATCGGCGCGGGCGACGAGATCGTTCTGGTCGAGCAAGGCCGGGAAAAAATGACCGTCGCCGAGGTCGACGGCCTGCTCTACCTGCCCGGCCATCCGGATGATCGCCTCCGTCGCGCGTCGAGCGAGCCTTCGCTCAGTCCGGGTTGGAAGCAATCGTTCGACGCGATGCTGGCGAACACCGGCAAGCTGCAGGGCAATGCGGGGTTGACCGCCGTCCTTCCCGATGTCGCGTGGCAAGGCTTTCGCCGGCTCAAGGTGGCCAGCGTGACGCGGGAGAGTGACGAGGTGACTTCGTTGCTGCTGGCCGCCACCGAGCCGCCAGCGTTGGCTCCTCCAGCGGCAGGATCGTTCGTGGTGTTGCGCATCGCGCCTGCGGACGGCGGCGCACCGCTCACCCGCAGCTATTCGCTCTCCAACGTGGGCGAAGACGGCATGTACCGGGTCAGTGTCAAACGGGGCAGCGGCGAAGGCAGCCGCTACATCCACGCCAAGGTACACGCAGGCGACCTGATCGAGGTCAGTGCGCCGCGTGGGACGTTTCATCTGCAGGCCGGCGACCAGCCGATGGTTTTCCTGAGTGCCGGCATCGGCATCACGCCGGTGCTGGGCATGCTGCATCAGCTGGTGGCCGACGGCGGCGCCGCGAGTCGCGAGGTGTACTGGATCCATGGCGCACGCAATGGCGCCGAAGAAGTCTTTGCCCAGGAAGTTCGACGACTGCTCGGCGCCTTGCCGCATGTCCACGCGCTGGTGGCCTATAGCCAGCCGCGCGCCGAGGATCGCCAGGGCCGCGACTTCGATGTGTCCGAACGCATCAGCGCAGCCACCCTCCAGAAGCTGGGCGTGCCCGTCACGGCGCAGTTCTATCTATGCGGCCCTGCCGCCTTCATGACGGCAATGATCGCCGGTCTCGGCAGCATCGGCGTGGCGGGCACGAACATTCACAGCGAGACCTTCGGCAGCGAGGCATCGATCACGCCAGGTATCGCTGCCGCGCCCACGCGCCCGCCGCATCCACCGGTCGGCGTGCAAGGACACGGGCCAACCGTCTCCTTCAGTCGAAGCGGCCTATCGCTGCCCTGGTCCGACAGCTACGAGAGCCTGCTGGAGTTCGCCGAGGCGTGCGACGTGCCCGTGCGCTGGTCGTGCCGCATGGGCGTGTGCCATACCTGCGAAACCGCGCTGATCGCCGGCCGGGTTCGCTACGATCCCGACCCCATCGACGCGCCGGCCAATGGCAACGTGCTGATCTGTTGCGCGCGGCCCGAGAACGATATCGAACTCGATCTGTAACGTCTCACGCGCGCCGCGGAACGAAACCCGGCACGCCGGTCTCCACCACCGCGTTGAGGCGCACGCGGGTGTCGATGCCTTGTCGCATCACCTGCATGGCATCGTCGGGCAGCCGTGCGATATCGAAGTTCTGCTCGATATGCGCCGGGTTGGTGGACGTGGTGAGGAAGGCCGTCCCGCGCTGCACTGCCCAGGACAGCGCCACCTGGGCCGGGGTCTGGTCGACGCGACGCGCAATCGCCTGGATCACGGGATCGTCGGCGATGCGCGGTTCCATGCCATGGCCCAGTGGCGCGAAGGCGAGCAGCACGATGCCGTGCTGCCGACAGAACTCGAGCAGTTCCCATTCCGGCAGATAAGGGTGGCTTTCCACCTGCAGCACGGCCGGCTGGATGCGCGCCACGGCGACAATCTCCTTCAGCGCCGGCAGCGTGATGTCGGACAGGCCGATCGCGCGGCAGCGCCCTTCATCCACCAGTCGCTCCATCGCACGCCATGTGTCGGCCAGGGTGACGCCGGTGTCGTAGATCGGGTGGTCATGCTCGTCACGCGGATCCATCTCGTCGCCGGGCTGGAACGCAAACGGCGTGTGCACCAGGTACAGATCGAGGTAATCGAGTTGCAGCCGACGAAGGCTTGCCTCGAACGCTGGCCGGACCCGCTCGGGGCGATGATTGGTGTTCCACAGCTTGCTGGTCACGAAGAGCTCTTCGCGCGTCAGCGTGCCTGCGTTGAAGGCTTGCTTCACCGCATCGCCGACCACGTCTTCGTTGAGGTAGCGCTCGGCGGCATCGAGGTGGCGAAAGCCGGTTTGCAGCGCCGCCGTGATCGACCGGCTGGCCGCAGAGCGATCGGCGATCAGCGTGCCGAATCCGACGGCTGGCATCGCGCCGCCGCCGTGCGCAAGCGGAATACGGGTATGGCGAAGGTGTTCGGTCGAACTCATGGTAGTGCTCAATAGCCGGTGCGCGGAGACCGGCTCCGACACCATTGAATTTTGTACTGAGTAGGATAATAATCCGACAATCGAAGGGAGGCAAGTTTTTATGCCATCACGAACAAAACTAGCCAAGACCGAAAAACGTCCGCGCGGCCGCCCTCGCGCCTACGAGCCCGAAACCGCCCTGCGCCAGGCCGCGGAGGCGTTCTGGAAGACGGGTTATTCAGGCACCTCGCTGGACGACATCTCGGCCGCCACCGGCATGAACCGGCCCAGCCTGCGCGCGGCGTTCGGCGACAAGCACGACATCTACGTCATGGCGCTCACCCATTACTGGGAGCGCAAATTCGAGGCGATGCACAAGGCCTTCGCGAGCGGCGGAACCCTGGCCGAGACCTTGATGAAGGTTTACGAGGCGGCGCTGGCGATCTACTTCTCCGGCGACGAGCATGCGCTCGGATGTTTCGTGGTTGGCACCGCGATTACCGAAGCGCCCTTCGACGAGCAGATCCAGACGCTTGCCGCGGACGGCTTCCGCAAGCTCGATGCCGATTTCGAGGCACGCTTCAAACTGGCGCGCACGCGCGGAGAAATAGGCGCCGGCGCCGATCCCAAGGCCCTCGCCCTGCTCGCCTCCGCAACCATGCACAGCCTGGCGGTGCGCGCCCGCGCGGGCAGCTCACGCACGGAACTGAAGAAGCTCGCGCAGAAGGCTGTCGCGGTGATGTGCGGGTGATGTCGTGCAGGCGGCGATGAGCAGCGAACTTTCCGACCTGATCGGTGAAGGCCTCACGGTGCTTTTTTGCGGCATCAACCCGGGCATGACGGCGGCGACAGCGGGCCATCATTTCGTCAATCGCAGCAACCGGTTCTGGCGCGTGCTGCATCGGGCGGGTTTCACCCCGATGGAGATTTCGCCCGAGCAGGATCGCCGCATTCTTGATTACGGTTACGGCTTGACGACGGTGGTGCAGCGGCCGACGGCCAGCGCCGATCAGTTGTCGCCGCACGAGTTCGCCACTGCCGCGGCGCAATTCAGACAGAAGATCGCCCGGCATGCGCCACGCTTCGTCGCCTTTCTGGGAAAACCGGCGTATGCCGCGCTGAGCGGTCGACGGGAGATTGCGTGGGGCCGGCAAACCGAGCCCATGGAAGGTTCCATCGTCTGGGTGTTGCCCAATCCCAGCGGAAGAAATCGCGCATTCTCGCTCGACGGCCTGGTCGATGCGTACCGGCCGCTGCATCTGGCCACGGTGCGGTAATGGCCACGAAGACGGACAGCATTCACGGAAGCGTTTGGATGGCTGAAAGAAAGCCGGTGGCCTGGCCGGGAAAACCCCTGTCGCGCGCGTTCTTCAACCGCCCCGCCACCACGCTGGCACCACGCCTGCTCAACAAGGTGCTGGCTTCGGCGGATGGTCGCGCGGGGCGCATCGTGGAAGTGGAGGCCTATGCCGGCGCGATCGATCCGGCCGCGCATACCTATCGCGGAAAGACCCCGCGCAATGCCGTGATGTTCGGACCGCCGGGCCACATGTATGTCTACTTCACCTACGGCATGCACTGGTGCGCCAATTGCGTATCCGGCCCGGAAGGTTCCGGTTGCGGCGTGCTGATCCGTGCATTGGAGCCGCTGCAGGGGCTTGCGCAGATGCGCGCCGCGCGTCCACGCATCGCGAACGACCGCGACCTGTGTCGCGGACCTGCCCGTCTCACCCAGGCGATGGCGATCAATGGCGCGCAGAACGGCATCGATCTGGTGACCGCGCTGGACGGCTTCGCCATCGTCGACGATGGCATGGCGCCGCCCAGGAACGTGGTGGGCGGTCCGCGCATCGGCATCAGCGTCGGCAAGGATCATCCGTGGCGCTGGAGCGTGCCCGGCAGTCGCTATGTTTCCGGCACGGCCGCTCAACGCGGCTGACTCACCATGCGCGGGCCGCGAGCTGATGTCTCGCCTCAGGTCGCTGGCCGGCGCAGCAAGGCAAGCGTGACGCCAAAGCCGATCATCATGCTTCCGCTCACGCGGTTGAGCCAGAGAAATGCCTGCGTCCGATGGGCAACTGCGCCAAGTCGCGCACCGAGCGCCGCATAGATGCCGATGGCGGCCAGTTCCAGCAACAGGAACGTCGTGCCCAGCAAGGTGAAGCTGGCGGCGTAGTGAGCGCGATCGACGAACTGCGGAAAGAACGCGGTGAAGATCAGGATCGCCTTGGGGTTGCCCGCGGCCACCAGGAATTCCTGCTTGGCCAGCCGTGCCAAGGTGCCGGTGCGGCCCGGGGCTTCCTGCATGTTGCGCTCCGCCATCGCCGCCGGCAGCGACGCGGGATGAGCGCGCAACAACCGCACGCCGATCCATACCAGGTAGCACGCGCCACCCAGCTTGAGCGCGGTGAACCACAGCTCCGACGCAAGCAACAGTGCACCGAGACCGACGCCGGACAAGGCGATCATCACCGCAAACGCCAGCAATCTCCCCGATGAGGCCAGCACCGATGTACGAATGCCCACTCGTGCGCCGTTGGACAGGGACAGCACGTTGTTCGGGCCAAGCGCCATGTTGAGCGCAAAGCAGGCCGGCAGGAACAGTGCGAAGGTGGCGAGGGACAAGGAGGCAGCGTGCATGATGATCGGCTCAATGGATCGCGGGTGTGGACGGCCGGGCAAGTCGTGACCAATGTCTACAGCGTGCGTCCCGGCAGGCCACGCGGGCCCGTCGCAACGCTACTTCGCTGTCGGCGCAGTTGCTCCGTGCCCCTCCATACGGGCACGCCAGTCGGCCAACGGAAAACTGTGGATGCGTTGATCGTCGCCGCTGTAGTAGAGCGTGGAGAGATCCGGCGACAGCCGCGCCTCGATGCCCGTCGGTCCCAAGGGTTGCGGCGGGCTCCAACCGTGCCCAGTGGCAAAGGTAATGAACAGTGCGCTGCCGCTGCTGGTCGATGGGGGTCGCGACGAACTGAACACCATGAACGACTGGTCGGGTGCTACCGCAGGATCGAAATCGCCGGTGATGCCATCGCTGAAACCCAACGGCGTCGGCGCCTGGTATTGGCCGCCCTTCCTGCGGCTGAGATAGAGGCGGAACTTGCCGCCTACCGGATCGGGCTTCATGAAATAAAGGCTGCCGTCGGCGGCCAGAGCCGGCGAGAAGATCGACGTGCCGTCGTTGATCGCATCGGGCAAGCGCTGTGGCGTGCCCCAGCCCTGCGTGGTGCGATTCACACGCCACAGGTTGCCGCCACGTCCCGGTCGTGGCTTGCCGTTGAAATAGCCGTCGATGGCGCTGCCACCCGCGTGCGCCGGTCGATTGGAGGCGAATACCAGATAGCTGCCGTCGGGCGCCATCGCCGGCTCAAGATCCATCCAGTCGCTGGAGAAGGGCAGCAAGGCGGCCGCCGACCAGTCCGCGTTGCTGCGCTCGGTCGTATAGAGGTGACGGGTCGCGCCCTCTCCGCGCGAGAACACGACGGTGTGTCCATCGGGCGAGAACGCGAGCGACGCGTCATTGGGTTGCTGCCAGGGTTCGGCAGCATGCGCGGTGCCCGCGGCGAGCAGAAGAACCAACAGGGATAGAGAGCGCATCAGGCAGGACCCTCGGAAAGTCGCGCCGAGGCTAGGTCGCCGTCGACGCGCGGTCCAAGCTTCTGTGTCGACTGGTGCCACCGCCGTGACGAGCGGCGCATGAGACGCCGCAAGCGGCGGACGTGTCGATACATGCAGGTCATCGGTCATGTGTCCATCGACACAGGCCAGGCAAATGTCCCTTCGATAAGCTGCCTGTCGCCGCCTCCGAGCCTCGGCGCGGCATGCCTGTTGCCGCATGCCGGCACCATCGGCCGCCGTAACGAACGGACCAGCGATATCCCCACGCCCCGTGTGAGTACCCATGTTGCCTTCAAGATTGCGCCGCTTCCCGCTAACGCTATGCCTTGCAGCCATCAGCCTGATGTCCGCCGGCAAGGTCGCCGCCGAATCGCCGTGGCACCAGGATGATTCCATCAGGATCGCGACGCGCGACATCCACTTCAACAGTCATGGCGTCGAGCTGGTGGGCACGCTGAGTTATCCCGAGCATGGCAACCATCTGCCTGCGTTGGTGGTGACGCATGCCGCGATGGCATCCACGCGGGACTTCGGCCTCTATCGCCATCTCGAACAGGATCTGCCACGCCTTGGTTACGCCACCTTCGTCTACGACCGTCGTGGCAGCGGTGCATCCAAAGGCAACATCGAGGATACCGACTACCAGCTGCTGGCCGACGATGCCGTGGCAGCGCAACAGGCCATCGCCGGCGACGCTCACGTGGACCGCCACGCCATCGGCTTCTGGGGCCTGAGCCAGGGCGGCTGGCTCGCCGTGCTGGCGGCCACGCGCAGCCCCGATGCCGCCTTCGTCGTCTCCATCTCGGCGCCGCTGCAGACACCCGCGCAGCAGATGGCCGGGGCGGTCTCCAATATCCTCTTCACCAAGGGCTATGGCGCCAAGGATATCCAGCAAGCGGTCGATACCCGCCACGCGGTGGAGAACTATCTGCGCGGAACAGTCAGCACTGCCGATGCACAAGCGGCGCTGGACAAGGCGAAAACGAAGCCATGGTTCGACGACCTCTTCATGGAACCGACGGTGAGCGGACACCCGGAACGGTCCCGCTGGCGCACGGAGATGGATTACGACCCGACCGCGCCGCTGGTGTCGTTGAAGATTCCCGTGCTGCTACTGTTCGGTTCCGACGATCCCTGGGTATCGGTGCATGAGTCGATGGAACGCCTGGCCCAACTCGCCCCCGCGCATCCGAATGTCGAGTTCCATGTGATACCCGGCGCGGACCACATGATGATGCCGCCGCCCGCGAGCAACCCCATGGCCTATGATTCCAAGACGATGAAGACCGAAGCGCCCGCCAATCCCACCTACTTCCTCACCTTGGCCGATTGGCTGGCACGCACGGTTCACAAGCCGGACGCCGCCTCGCCGCACTGAACACGACACGGGAAGCCGCCATGCAGGAAACGCAATCGCCAGAAGTCGCCGTGATCGGGTGCGGTGGCACGCTCTCCTCGCTGGGTACTTCGTCGCTCGACTTGATGGATTATCCCGAGCACGGCAGCAAGCTGAGCATCGGCGAGCTGCTGGCGCGCATTCCCGAAGTGGCGACCATCGCCTCCGTCATGGCGGTGCCGTTCCGCTCAGTGGGCAGCACCAACATCACGCCGGCCGACTGGTTCGAACTGCGGGCAACATTGCACCGGCTCGCGCGCGAACAGCCGCAGCTCATGGGCTTCGTGATCGTCCATGGCACGGCCACGCTGGAAGAGACCGCGTTCTTCCTCAACCTGACCCTGGACATCGCGCAGACCGTGGTGCTGGTGGGCGCGCAGCGTCCGTTCAGCGCCGTCAGTTCCGATGCGCCGATGAATCTGCTCAGTGCGCTGCAGGTGGCGAAAGCGCGGCAGTCGCGCGGACGCGGCGTACTGGTCGTGCTCAACGACGAAATCCACGCCAGCCGCGATGTGGTGAAAACCTCCACCCTGCGACTGAACACGTTCCGTTCGGCCGAATCGGGCGCGCTGGGAGTGATCGATGCCGACGGCATCCATTTCTACCGGCGAGTGGATCGACCGCACGCGCCGGCCACCGACTTTGCCGACATGCCGGATGCACCGGCGTTGCCACGCGTCGACATCGTCTACTCCTATGCGGGTGCCGATGAGACCTTCATCGAAGCCGCCATCGCCAAAGGCGCGCGCGGCATCGTCTCGGCCGGACTGGCTCCCGGCATTCCCACGGGCGCCGAGAAAGTCGCGCTGGAAGCAGCCGTGCGGTCGGGCATCGCGGTGGTGCAGTGCTCGCGCGCGCCGTCGGGCCGGGTGGCGGGACGGCGCTATCTGCTCGAGCACGGCTTCATTCCCGGCGAAGACTTCAGCCCGCAAAAAGCGCGCATCCTGCTCGCGCTGGGCCTGGCACGCACGGATCGGCTCGATCAGTTGCGCGCCTGGTTCAAGCAGTATTAGCGATCCGGTTTACGGAGCGCTCGCCAGCGCGTCGCCCTCGCCTTCCTTCGCCCAGCGCGAAAACACCAGCTGGCTCGCTTCGCGCGATGACACCGCTTCACTGAACAGAAAGCCCTGCACCTGGGCGCAACCCTGCTCTTCCAGCAGCCGGGCCTGCTCGCCCGTTTCCACGCCTTCCGCGGTCACTTCCAGGCCAAGTCCCGCGCCGAGACCGACCAGCGCGCGCACGATGGCGGCACTGTCCTTGTCGGTCGACATGCTTTCGATAAAGCTGCGGTCGATCTTCAGGCGATCCACCTTGAAGTTGCGCAGGTGATAGAGGCTGGAGTAGCCGGTGCCGAAATCGTCCAGCGCAATCTTCACGCCGGCCGCGCGCAACAAGCCCAGGCATTCCTGCGCGGCCTTCAGGTCCTTCACCATCGCGCTCTCGGTGATTTCCAGTTCGAGGCGCCACGACGGCAGGCCGGAACGCGCCAGGATCGCCAGCACGCGCGTCGGGAACTCCGAGTCGTGCAACAGCGTGGGCGAGACGTTGAACGCAAGCACCACGTCGCCCGGCCAGCCGGCAACGTCCGTGCACGCCTGTTCGAGCAACTGGTCGGTCAGGCGCCCGATCAGGCCGCTCTCCTCGGCGATGGGGATGAAGCGATCGGGTGAGAGATCTTCCAGGAACGGATGGTTCCAGCGAGCCAGAGCCTCGAAGCCGCGAATCTGCCGCGACTTCAGTTCCACCAGCGGCTGGTAGAACGCCTGCAGCCGCCCTTCGTCGAGGGCCGCCAGCAGCTCCTGCTCCACGCGGTGGCGTTCGCGCACGTGGACGTCCATATCTTCTTCAAAGAAGCACAGATCGGAATAGCCGCGCGATTTGGCGCGATACAGGGCGATATCCGCCTTGCGCAACACTTCCGCCGGCGTCGTGCCGTCCTGCGGCGCCAGCGCGATGCCGATGCCCACGCCAATCAGGTGCCGGGCGTCGCCGGTGGTAACGGGGGATGCCAGGCATTCGATCACGCGCAAGGCGATGCTGGTGGCGGCTTCCGGTCCCGACAGATGCTTGGAAAGAATGGCGAACTCGTCGCCGCCGAGGCGCGCAACCAGATCGTCCTCGCGCAGGCAGGCATTGAGATACCCCGCGACACGGATCAGTACTTCGTCGCCTACCGCATGTCCGAAGACGTCGTTGACGCGCTTGAAGCCGTTGAGGTCGAGCAACAGCACCGCATGGCTGCCGCCCGCGCGCGGCGGCGAATTCACGGCGGCGAGCAATGCGTCGTCGAAGCTGCGGCGATTGGGCAGCCCGGTCAGCGCATCGTGATAAGCCAATGCGCGCACTTCCTGCTCCGCGGCCACGCGCCGGCGCGTCTCCTTCTTCTGCTCGCGCAGCCGGCGGATGGTGAAGATCACCATGCAGCCGAGCACGAAGGACGAGATCAGCAGCATCTCGTTGAGGTCGATCGACTTGCCGCGCGCGTCGTCCCGCGAGAACGCTTCGAACACCTCGTACTCGAAGCAGTAGTAGATGAGCAGGCAAGTGAGCAGGATGATCGAAAAACCATCCATGATCCGAACGCGATGACGCACCATGAATGCCCCCGCTCCTTTGAGTTGATCCGAGTTGCGGACCGCTTTGCCCAGGCGCTCGACGATGCTGTCCGCTGCATGCAGCGCGCGCCCTTTGTTTGAATCTAGTAGATCTGCCATGGATGCCCTGCGCGTGGCGACTTCACCACGTTCCCGTCTGTTGTTCGGCCGCACGTACAAAGCCTTGAGCGCAAGACCTTGCGAAACGGTGTTCTAGCCTGCGTTCTCGCTCGATCAAATGGCCATCCATACGCTTCGCCTTAGTGAAACTGCGGGCTGGCGAGCGTTAGCTTGCGCGAAGTTTTCGATCGTTATGCACGACATCGAGAAACTTAAAACAGCAGTGGCGTGTGTGTCGACCATCGCTGGATGTTGCGACGCATCGTGATGGATCGAGCATGTCGTTGGCGCGCTGACGAAGCGTGGGCGGGGCTCCTGCCAGCGTCCTGCGCGCTGCGAGAACAAATCACGGTCGCGATCATCGTGCACCGCGCAAACACAGTCATGCCATCAGTCATGTGTCGATGGGCACGGGATGAAGCGAGTCGGGCTGGCTAAGCTGCCACGCGCTCGATTCGCAACCGAGACAGACATCGACATTCAACCAGCCCGCGCCGCTATCGCGCTTGACCACGAAGGACGCTGGCTTCGTCGATGAAACGATCGATCAGGACCGGAAGGTGCCAAGGCGCGACGCCTGGTAGGTGCCGCCCCGGACAGGGATTTCATTCAAGCCAGGTGCACTTCATGCCGAACAACGCGGTCTTCGCCCATTTCGCTCGCCCTCTCGCGCTCGCCCTGCTAGCCACGGCCTGCAGCCAAAGCTTTGCTGCCGTCAACGACGCGCCGCTGACGCCGCAGGAAGGCAGCCATTGGCAAAAGCTTCCCACCGAGCCGTACAAGGGCAAGCAGGACGACATCTACTTCGTCAACCAGGATTTGGGCTTCTACGTCAACGGCAAGGGCAACATCTGGCGCAGCACGGATGGCGGACGCAGCTGGCAGAACGTGCTCAAGCAACCGGGCACTTATTTCCGCGCCATCGGCATGGTCGACGCCCGGCATGGGTTTGCCGGCAACATCGGCACCGGCTATTTCCCGGGCGTCACCGATAACACGCCGCTGTACGAAACCACCGACGGCGGCGACCACTGGAGCCCGGTGACCACCATCCCCGGCCCGCCCATGCAGGGCATCTGCGCCATCGACGTGCTTCATCCCGATGCGCACAACCCGGCCAGCACCATCATCGATGCCGCCGGTCGCGTCGGTGGCCCGGCCCGCTTGTTGCGTTCGCTGGATGGCGGCAAGAGCTGGAGCAACATCGACATGACACCGTGGCTGGCCATGATCGTCGATGTGAAATTCTTCGATGCGAAGCATGGCGTGATCTTCGGCGGCACCGACGCGGATCTGGAAAAATCGCACGCCGTCATCGTGACTACCGACGACGGCGGCGCGCACTGGAAGCGTGCGTACGAATCCCAGCGCAAGAGCGAGCTGATCTGGAAGGGCTACTTCCCGTCGCGCAGCGTGGGCTACGCCACCATCCAGAACTACGACACGGATACCAAGGTCACCCAGCGCTGGCTGGCCAAGACCACCAACGGCGGCAAGAACTGGAACGAGATCGCCCTGGTCGACAACAAGGAAGTCACCGAGTTCGGGGTGGGCTTCGCCAATGCCGAGCTGGGCTGGGTCGGCACCAACAAGGGCGGCTTCGAAACGACCGATGGCGGGGCGCACTGGAACCCCGTGGCGATGGGCCGCGTGATCAACAAGTTCCGCATCCTGCCCGATGGCAAGCACTTCACCGCCTACGCGATCGGTTCGGACGTCTACAAGTACACCAGCGAGCAGTTGCCGGACGTGCCCGATGCGGCGACGCCGGTACACGTCGACAAGCCGTAACCCTTTGCGCACGTACCCTGGCGCCTTATCGGCGGCCGTGCGACCGACGCGCGGTCGCTCGCATCATCGATCCTCGTTGTTGGAGAAAACCATGATCCACCGTTTGCTGGCCGCCATGATGGCGCTGGTCGTTGCCCTGCCCGTGTTCGCTGCGCCCGCTGGCGACGACACCACCGATCGCTACGCCGACGCACGCAACGTCATTGCAGGGCTCGACAAGATCGTGACGCCTCACGGCGTGCAGGAAACCTTCGAGGTGACCCTGGGTGGCGCACGCCAGGTCGTCAACGTTCGCGGCGCGGATCGCGGCAATCCGATCCTGATCTATGTCCACGGCGGCCCGGGTGCGGTGGAAATGCCTTTTGCATGGGCTTTCCAGCGCCCGTGGGAGGACTACTTCACCGTGGTGCAATGGGATCAGCGCGGTGCCGGACGCTCCTACCCGCTGAACGATCCCAAGACCCTCGCACCGACGATGACGGTGGATCGCTACCGCGACGACACCATCGAGTTGATCGAACAGCTGCGCCAGAAGTACGGCAAGAAGAAGGTGTTCCTGCTGGGCCACAGCTGGGGTTCGGTGGTGGGTATGGCGGTGGCGGCCAAGCGGCCGGACCTGCTTTACGCGTACATCGGCATGGGCCAGTTCATCGACCCCGTCGAAGGCGAGCGCAACGGGTTCGAGTGGACGCTGCAGCAGGCGCTGAAGGACAACAACACCGCGGCGGTGAAGGAGCTGAAGGCGCTCGAACCCTATCCCGGCGACTTTGCCGGCGATCGCATCGACGGCGAGCGCAAGTGGGCCGTGCATTACGGCGCGTTGTTCGCGGGCCGCCAGGACGGCGATTTCTACTACCGCCTGCCGCACCTGTCGCCCGATTATTCGTCCGCCGACATCAAGGCCTGGGGCGAAGGCAGCGACTTCACCATCAAGCTGGTGGCGCCGCTGATGGCGAAGGCGAGCTTCCGTTCGCTCGACCATCTCGACTGCCCCGTCATCCTGTTCGAAGGCCGCCACGACGAGCTGATTCCCTCGCCCGTGGCCTGGTCGTGGTTCGAGCGCCTGCAGGCGCCGGACAAGCACTTCGTCTGGTTCGAGAACTCCGGGCATATGATGATGATCGAGGAACCGGGTCATATGCTGGGCGCGCTGCTGCAATACGTGCGTCCGCTGGCCCCGTGAGCGAACCGCCACTGTTAGGTGCATCTTGACTACGCCAACGCTGCAACACCCCTTGCTGCTCAAGGGTCACATGATCGAACTTCGTCCGGTGGAAGAGGAAACCCTGGACGAACTGTTCGAGGTCGGGCGCGATCGCGAGATCTGGCGCCTGACTTCAGTGGATTACTCCGACCCTGCGATCTTCTATCCCAACTTCAGGGCGGCCCTGAACGACAGAGCGCTCGGCAAGGCCTATCCGTTCCTGGTCTGCCTTCGCGATGGCGGTCGCGTGATCGGCACCACCCGCCTGCTGGAGATCCACCCGCAGGACAAGAAGATCGAAATCGGCGTGACCTGGATCGCCAGCGAGTTCTGGGGCAGCGGCGTCAACACCGAGTGCAAGCAGATCCTGCTGGCGTATTGTTTCGACGTGCTCGGCGTCAACCGGGTGCAGTTCCGCGCCAAGGCCGACAACGCCCGCTCGCGCCGCGCGCTGGAGAAGATCGGCGCGGTGTTCGAGGGCGTCATGCGCAAGGACAAGATCGAAGCCAACGGTCGCCCTCGTGACACCGCCTTCTACAGCATCGTGCGCGAGGAATGGCCCGAGGTGAAAGCCAGGCTCATGGCTCGACTCGTCGTCGCTTGAATCCGCCGGTTGTGTACACGCGCACAAGGCGCAGGCTGCATGGTTACGTCACGACATATTGCCTAGCATGCGCCGGCGTGATGACCGCCCCGCGAGGATGCCATGATCGATCTGTACACCTGGAAGACACCCAACGGCCGCAAGCCGGTCATAGCACTGGAAGAACTGCAGCTCGACTACACCATCAAGCCGGTCGATATCGGCCGTGACGAACAGTTTCAGCCTGCGTTCGTGGCGATATCGCCCAATAGCAAGATTCCCGGCATGGTCGACCACGACACCTCGGTGACGTTGTTCGAGAGCGGCGCGATCCTGCAGTACCTGGCCGACAAGACCGGACAACTGCTCCCTGCCAGCGGCGCTGCGCGCTACAGCACCTTGCAGTGGTTGAACTGGCAGGTCGGCGGCGTGGGTCCGATGTTCGGGCAACTCGGCTTCTTCGCCAATCGCGCGAAGGAGAAACTGCCGCTGGCGATCGATCGCTATCTCACCGAATCCAAGCGTCTTCTCGATGTGCTCGAACAGCGTCTTTCGCGCTCCGCCTATGTCGGCCACGACGAGTACAGCATCGCCGACATCGCCATCTATCCCTGGGTGGTTGGCGTAATGGACGTCAATCCAACGCTGCTGGCCGACGCGCGCAACACGCGCCCGTCGATGGACCGCTGGATGACTGCGCTCGCCAAGCGACCGGCCGTGATCAAGGGCATGAAGATCCTGCAGGACGCTGAGCGTCTCCCTTCGATAGGTACGTAGAACTACCTAAAAATCCCTGCGTAGTTCGTCGCTTGTGACGCGGCTGGCCGGCATGGAAGCTGGGCGAACATCGTTCGCCCACGTCCGCCATCACGTCCAGGAGAATGCCATGTTGAGCCTCCCGCTCGGCCGCAGTGTCGTCGTCATCGCTCTCGCGGCATGGCTGGCTCCCGCCGCGCAGGCGGCCGTCTCCACGGCGGAGGCGCGCAGCATCGCGCGCGATGCGTATGTGTTCGGCATCCCGATGGTCGATACGTATCGCGTGATGTACGCCTATAGCGTCGACAAGGACAATCCGCAGTACAAGGGACCGTTCAATTCGGTACTCAACATCGCACGTGTATTCACGCCCGACGACACGGCCTTCGTGACGCCCAACTCCGACACGCCTTATACGTTCGTGGGACTGGACCTGCGCAGCGAGCCGATCGTGGTCAGCGTGCCGAAGATGGAGAAGAACCGCTACTTCGTCTTCCAGTTGATGGATTTGTACACCTTCAACTTTGCCTATATCGGCTCGCGCACCACCGGCAACGACGGCGGCAACTATCTGATCGCCGGTCCCGGCTGGAAAGGAAGCACACCCAAAGGCATCAAGCAGGTCATCCATTCGGAAACCAGCCTGATCAGCGTCATCGGGCGCACGCAGCTGTTCAATCCCGCCGACCTCGACAACGTGAAGGCGATCCAGGCGGGCTACAAGGTTCAGCCGTTGTCGGCCTTCGAGGGCACGGCCGCTCCGCCGCCAGCGCCGCCGGTGAACTGGCTCAAGCCCATCGCGCCCACCGAAGAGCGCACCTCGCTGGCCTTCTTCAACGAACTTGCCTTCCTGCTGCAGTTCACGCTGCCTCCGCATCCCAGCGAAGTGGTCTTGCGCAAGCGCTTCGCCGAGATCGGCATCGAACCGGGCAAGCCGTTCGACGCGTCCGCGCTGTCGCCGGCACTGCACGAAGCGCTCAAGCAAGGCATGCTCGACGGACAGAAGGAAATCGACGCGAAGCGTGCGTCACTGCACGGCCGCACCGACCAGTTGTTCGGCGATCGCGCCTTCCTCAAGAACGACTACGTGGCGCGCGCCACCGGCACCCAGGTCGGCATTGGCGCCAACTCGCGCGACGAAGCGCTCTACCCCATCCTCGACCACGACGCGCAAGGCGAAGCACTCGATGGCAGCAAGCACAAGTACACGCTGCGCTTCGCCAAGGGCCAGCAACCGCCGGTGAATGCGTTCTGGTCGATCACCATGTACGACCTGCCGCAGCAGCTGCTGGTGAAGAACCCGATCGATCGCTACCTGATCAATTCGCCCATGCTCGGCCAGATGAAGACCGATCCGGATGGCGGCCTGACCCTGTATATCCAGGCCGATTCGCCCGGCAAGGACAAGGAATCGAACTGGTTGCCCGCGCCCAAGGGGCCGTTCGTCACCTTCATGCGCTACTACTGGCCCAAGCCCGCGCTGCTCGATGGACAGTGGAAAACACCATCGATCCAGCGCGCCGATTGACGCCGAGGCAAGGCTCCGCATGTCCGCGGAGCCTTGCCGTCCCGCTCAATGATGCTCGGGTTTGGGCGTGGCGACAAAACCGTGCCGCTTGCCGTTGCTGTCGAAGTACTCGCCGGCGACCACGCCGAAGTTGTTGATCGCGGTGACGATGGTGGCCGCGGCACCCGGCAGGTCGAGCGTCTGGAATTTGCCCTGCGACTCGACGAAGCCATGGATCGCACCGCTGGGTTCGGTGTAGTAGCCGGCGATCTGCCCGTGATCGGTGATGCCGAACGCTACCGTGGCGGCAGCACCTGGCACATCGATATTCGAGACCTTGCCGTTCGCGCTGCGATAGAAGCCGTGTGTTGCGGCCGGGTCGACATCCCAGTAGCCCACGATCTCGCCGCTGTCGTTGATGCCCAGCGGATAGGTATCGCGCGCACCGGCCACATCGATCGGCGTATCCCAGCCGAAACCGCGGCGCAGGATGCCGTGAAACACACCATCGGCATCCCAGTACACGGCGGCAATCGCGCCGAAATCGTTGAGGCCGTCGACGTTGGCGTTGAGATGGCCGGGAAAGTCCACCGTGGCTACATGCTTTCCGCTGATCACGAAGCCGTGTTGCACGCCGCCCGCATCGGTGTAGCCGCCGAAGGTCTGGCCCAGGTCGTTGGGGCCGCCCGCTGCGCTGAAATAAGTCCCCATCAGCGACGGATCGAGCGCCTCGAAACGGCCGTGGCGATAGGCCATGGCGTGCGAGGTGCCGCCATTGATGGCGTATTGCCCGGCCAGCTCGCCGAAATCGTTGATGCCCCAAAAGATGGTGAGCGAGGAACCGGGATAGTCCAGCGTCTGGTAGCTGTAGGTCACGGCATGGCTGGCCGAGGCGGCGGTGGCGGCATCCCCTGCCATGGCGTTGCCGGCAAAACCGGCGAGTGCAAAGGCCAGCACACTGGCGGCCCTTGTGAGGCGGCCGTACGTAGAGTGATGATTCAACATGACTTCAATCCTCTTGTGGGTGCGACGGGCGATGGCATTCCCTGGGTCTGCGGCCGTTCCAAACGGCGCCATCTCTCCTTACAGCGCAAAACAGGCGCCATCACCGACACGCCTCATGCAGAGGGAATGGCCGGCGGGGTCGTGGCAGGCATGACCGCCGATCTCCACATCACTGAAGTGCTCTCGCGCGCCGCCCACGGCGACGCGGCCGCCATCGATGCGCTGATCCCGAAGATCTACGCCACGCTGCATCGCCTGGCGCGCCATCAGCGTGCGCGCGAGTCGGCGCACACGCTGGAAACCACCGCGCTGGTGCACGAGGCCTACCTGAAACTGGTCTCGCAGGACGCCGTGACGTTCACCGATCGCGCCCACCTGTACGCGTACATGAGCCAGGTGATGCGCCATATCCTGATCGACCATGCGCGGCGCAGGAAGGCACAGAAGCGCCAGGCGCCTGAGATCACGGCGCCCGCGGACCACTCCGAGATCATCGACGTGCTGGCCATCGACGAGGCGCTGACCCGGCTAGCGGCCACCGACGAGCGACTGGCGCGCGTGGCCGAGCTGCGGCTGTTCGCCGATCTTTCCAGCCCGGACATCGCCGAGGTGATGGGCGTCAACGCACGCACGGTGGAGCGCGACTGGCTGAAGGCGCGCACCTTCCTGTCGGCCTGCCTGATGCCTGATTCGTGAATCCATGTCGGTGTTGGCAGGGCAAATACGCTATTGGGGTATATCCGCACGGGAATACGCACTGCCGATGATTTCCGCCTTTGCCCAACGCTGGCATGAGATCGAACCGCTGATCGATCGCCTGTTCGACGTCGCGCCGGCCGAGCGCGCCGAGTGGCTGCGCCAGCATTGCGCCGACGCCACGCTGCGCGTGCTGGTGGTGCAGGCGCTGGACAACGCGCCCGGCATCGACGCACTGGAACGCGGCATGGCGCAGTGGTTGCCGGTGCTGGTCGACGACACGGCCGAAGCATTGCCGGTCATTGCAGGCTATCGCGTGCTCCGCTTCGTGGGCGCCGGTGGCATGGCCAGCGTGTTCGAGGCGGAACGCGAGCTTCCCGGCGGCCCGCAGACGGTGGCGCTCAAGCTGTTGCGCATCGATGTGCACGACGCCGACGAAAGGCGCCGCTTCCTGCGCGAACAACGCATCCTGGCGCGCCTGCAACACCCGCATATCGCGCAGCTGCTCGATGCGGGCTTCTCGCCCAGCGGCACGCCGTTCCTGGCGCTGGAGTACGTCGCCGGCGACAACCTGGTGGTGCACTGCGAACGCCGGCGCCTGCCGGTGCGCGAACGCCTGTCGCTTTTCATCGATGTGTGCGCGGCGGTGGAGCATGCGCATCGCAGCCTGATCGTGCACCGCGACCTCAAGCCCAGCAACGTGCTGGTGAGCGCGCAAGGCAGCGTCAAGCTGGTCGACTTCGGCATCGCCAAGCTGCTCACCGGCGACAACGACCGCACGCGCACCGAAGTGCGCCGCCTTACCCGCGCCTATGCCGCACCGGAGCAATTCGGCGGCGATGCGGCCACCACGGCCATCGACGTCTACGCCCTGGGCGTGCTGCTGGCGGAACTGCTGCTAGGCGAACTGCCGCGTCGCGCGGACAATCGCGAGCTGGCGCGGACGCCTGCGTTCGACGATGAAGCCCTGCGCAAGAAACTCGGCATCGACCTGCACGCGATCGTGCAGCAGGCCACGCGCGCGGAACCGAACCGTCGCTATGCAAGCGTGGGCGCGCTCGGTGCCGACATCCAGCGCTATCTGGAGGGCAAGCCGCTGCAGGCGCGTGCCGATACGCTGGCCTACCGCGTCGCGATGTTCACCCGCAGGCATGCGCTGGGCGTTTCGGTGGGCGCCATGATCGCGATGGCGCTGACCACCGCCACGGCCGTCGGCCTGTACGAGGCGCGTCAGGCCAGCCGCTCCGCGCAGGAGGCCCGCCAACAGGCACAGGCGGCCGAGAGCGAGGCGCGTCGCGCCGGTGCGCTCAAGTCGTTTCTCGAAGGCTTGTTCGATACCTCGTCGCACGGCACGGAAGCAAACGAAACCGCGCAGGAACTGCTGGCGCGCGGACGCGAACGCGCCGACCGCGACTTCGCCATGCAGCCCGCGCTGCGCGCCGAGATCATCGCGCTGGTGGGCGATCTGGAGCGACGCAGCGGGCATCCCGAGCGTGCCTGGTTGCCGCTCGAAGAAGCGGCCACGCTGGCGAAGATGGAGTTCGGCGCCACCGACCGCCGCACCCTGCACGTCGAATACCTGCTGGCCAGGGAAGCCGACGAACTGGGCCGCGTGCGCGATGCGACCTCGCGCCTGCAAACCGCCATAGCGGCCTTCGAAGCCGGCCCCAACCATGATTCGCCGGAAGAAGTGGTGGCGCTCGCCTGGCTCGCAGGCCTCGACGAACGGATCGGCGAATCGGCCAGGGCAATCGAGGTGGGCAACCAGGCGCTGGCATTGGCGCGCCGCATCCTGCCCGACGATAGCGAGGCCTTGACCGAGGCCGTGATGAACCTGGGATGGATCCTGATGGATGCCGGCCATCCCGAGCGCGCGGCGCCACTGCTGCGCGAGGCGCTGGCGCGCAAGCGCATCCACCTGGGCACGCGGCATGCCGAGATCGCCGATACGCTGGCGATCCTGACCTCGGACCTGATCAAGCTCGGGCGCTACGGCGAGAGCGAACAGACCATGCGCGATGCGATCGACATCGATGCCAGCGCCTATACGCATCCCAATGCGCACACCGCATGGCATTTGAACGATCTGGCCAATGTGTTCGTGCTCGAAGGCAAGTTCGACGAAGCCGCGGTGTTCTACGCCAAGTCGATCGCCATCGACGAGGATCTGGCGCCCGCCGGTGGACTCAACCAGGCGATCAGCATCGGCAATCGTGGGCGGCTGCGCTTTTCGCAGGGCGCGTATGCCGATGCGGAAGCCGATCTGCGCGACGCGCTCAACCGCAAGCAGCGCCTGCTGGGTGCGGACTACGCGGACAACGGCCGCAGCAACGACCGCGCGTCGCTGGCCCAGGTGCTGATCGCACGCGGCCATCTGGATGAAGCGCGCACGTTTGCCGACGGCGCGCTGTCCGAAGCGCAGCGGCGCCACCGCGATGCGCATCCGGACACCGCCTTTGCGCTGGCCGTGCAAGCCGAACTCGCCGCCGCCAACGGTGCCGATGACCGCGCGGCGATCCTGGCGCACGATGCGGTCGCGATGTACACCGCACTGGCGGACGAACGTTCGGACCGGGCCATCCGTACGCGTCTTCTGTATGGCGACATCCTGCAGTCGCTGGGACGCCACCGCGATGCCGCCAACGAACTTGCCGACGCGCTCGCCACCGCCAGCACCATCACGCCCAGCGCACCGGCCATCGTCGCCCGTGCGGATGCGGAGCTTGCACGTGCCGATGCGGCCCTGGGCAACGACACCGCCGCCGAACCCTTGCGCACCGAAGCCAGGGCCTTGCTGACCGAGATCGAACCGGGCCCGAACACCGACCGCGACGCCACGCTACGCCTGCTCGCCGACACTCGCACCAGCAAGCACTGATCGCCCGCCTATGCAGCCCGGTGCAGCGCGACCAGACGCCTGTCCCGCCGGTTCGCCCAGCGGTTCAACGCCGCGCAGAGCAGCAGCAACGCAGCCGTGACGAAAAAGACCTCGCGCAAACCCACCCACGCGCCGATCTGCCCTCCGATCAACGGCCCCGCCACCTGGCCGGCAAATTGCGAAGACTGCAGATAGCCCAGCGTCTTGCCGGTCTTGTGATCCTCCACCAGCGCACGCACGCCTTTGGCAACCGCAGGCAGCAGCCCTGCCATCGACATGCCCATCAGTCCGCGCAGCACCGCCAGTTGCCACCATTGCGTGACGAAGGCCTGCGGCAGCATCACCAGGGCCGTGACGAGCAGGCAGCCGATGATCACGCGGTCGCTGCCGACGCGATCGGCGAACGCGCCCAGGCGCGCCGAGGTGAGCATGCTGCCGAAGGCCGAGGTCGCCATCACGATGCCGGCGAAGCGCGCCAGATGATCGTGCGGTACACCGAGCTGGCCGATATACACGGTGATGATGGGCTCGATCGACATGTTGGCCAGCAGCACCATCATGGCGGTGACCAGCAAGGTAAACATCAGCGGCTTGTGCGCGATGCCGGCGGACGCTTGTTCGTGCGCCGGCGCCCGCGTATCCAGCGCGCGATTGAAATCCTCGCGGACGAAGAACAGCGTGATCAACGCAGCGAGCGCAATCACCCCGCCGCCGACGAAGAAGGTGCCGCGAATGCCAACCAGATCCGGCAGGAGGCCACCGACCAGCGGCCCCACCAGGCTGCCGGAAAGCGCGCCGACGGAAAGCACGCCCAGTGCCCAGCCAGACCGGTCGCGCGGCGCCTGCGTGCCGACCATCACCGTCGCCGCCGAGGCATAACCGCCCACCAGTCCCGCCAGCAAACGCAGCAGCACCAGCTCCATCACGCTGTGCGCCATGCCGATCAGCGACATCATCACCGCCATGCCGAACGCCGCACGAACCAGCATCGGCTTGCGTCCGTAGCGGTCAGCCAGGTGGCCCCATAGCGGGGCGGTGAGCGCGGTACCGAGAAAGGTCGCGCCGAAGGCGATGCCGGACCACTGCACGATCGATGCAGGCGAGCTGACGCCCAGCTGCTCGACATACAGCGGCAGGAACGGCAACAGCATGCTCAGGCTCACCAGCGTGCTGAAGGAGCCGAACACGGCAATCGCAAGATTGCGTTTCCAATAGGCGGCGTTGCGCTCGGAATAACCGGCAGCCGCGTTCGTCGCCACGTCGGGCGATTCAATGCTATCTGTCTGCATGGAGATTTCGCTTGTCCTTGGGAGCGACGCGACGCATCGGCCGCGCCGCCAGTGCTATTTCTTTTCCGCGGCCCGTTGCGCGCGGAACGCTTCCGCGGGCAAACCGCCCCAGCCCCAGTTCTCCATCTCCACTTCGTCGATCACCACGAAGGTGGAATCCAGCGGCTTGTGCAGCACGTCCAGCAACAGCTGGCTGACGCCCTTGATCAGCAGCGCTTTCTCTTCCGCCGTCACCGCGCTGCGCCCGGGTGCGGAACCTTCGCGGGTGACCTTGATGTTCACGATAGGCATGGCTCTATCCTCCAGTGATGAGGGGTGGACGCTCGCCCACCCCTCGTGATGGATCAGTGACCGGCGCTCTGGCCGCCGTCGACGTGCAGGATTTCGCCCGTCACGAAGCCCGCGGTGTCGAGATAGATCACTGCATCGGTGACATCGGAGATCTCGCCCATGCGGCCTACCGGGTGCAGGCCTGCCAGCGCACCATGGCTTTCCGGCGCATGCATCGGCGTCTTGATCACGCCCGGCGCCACCGCATTCACGCGGATGCCGCGCTTGGCGTATTCGATCGCCAGCGACTTGGTGGCGGCGTTGAGACCGCCCTTGGTCAGCGATGCGAGTACCGACGGCACGCCGTCGATTGCATGGTCGACCAGGCTGGTGGTGATGTTGACGATGTGGCCGCTGCCCTGCTTCTCCATTTCAGCGATGGCCAGCTGGGTAATGTGGAAGAAGCCGTTGAGGTTGACCGAAATGTTGTCGGCGTAGTCCTGTTCGGTAAACGCGGTGAACGGCTTGGCGGTGAAGATGCCTGCGTTGTTGACCAGCGTATCGATGCGGCCGAAACGCGCGATCGCTTCCGCCACCACGCGCTGCGCCACGGCACGGTCGCCGAT
The DNA here is from genome assembly GCF_049913195.1 of Dyella kyungheensis. Taxonomy (GTDB): domain Bacteria; phylum Pseudomonadota; class Gammaproteobacteria; order Xanthomonadales; family Rhodanobacteraceae; genus Dyella; species Dyella kyungheensis. Next base: position 3,291,786 of record NZ_CP183983.1, read on the forward strand.
GTCGCCGGCGACGGCGATCACGTCCGGATCGCTGGACGGCTTGATCGAACGCGAGTTGGCGATCACGCGGTAGTTGCGGTCGCGGAAGGCCTTGACCATGCCCGCGCCGATGCCTTGCGAGGCACCCGTGATGATGGCGACTTTCTGCTGACTGTTCATGAGAGGGTTCACTCCAAGAGGGGGGATAAGAGCTTCAGCTCGATGCTGATCGGCTGTGTTCGCCGACACCCACAATCTAGGCGCGTACCCCGCGTTAGAGAATTCCTGCTATCCGGCAGACACTCTTCCGCGCGGCGGTTGAATCGGCGCCTCGGGCACGAACGCAGCGTCCTTCGCCAGGCAGGCAAAGCGCGAGCGCAGGCGCGGCAAGGCAAAGTCGACGAAGGCCCTTACCTTGGGTACGGATAGACGTCCATACGGCGAGACGATATTCACCGGCAACGGCGGGGGCTCCGCTTCGGGCAGCAGCACCTGCAGCTTGCCGGCCTTGATCTCCGGTGCCACGTGGTACGACAACAGCCGCGTCACGCCGTGGCCGTCCACCGCCGATTCGATCGCCGCACGGATATTGTTGACCATCAACCGCGGCGTGAACGACACGGAGCGCGATACCGACGAGCCGTCCAGGGGCGGAAAGCTCCACGAATCCATGCCCATGTGGGCCATCGCAACGATCTGCTGCTTGGCCAGGTCCGCCGGCTCGGCAATGCGCGGATGCGTGGCCAGGTAGCGCGGCGAGGCCACGATCACCCGGCGCACTTCGCCAACGGGATGCGCCACCAAGGTCGAGTCGGCCAGATGGGTGATGCGCAGCGCCAGGTCCATGCCCTCTTCCACCAGGTTGACCGGGCGCTCGAGCAGATGCATGCGCACGTTGACGGTGGGAAATTCATCGATGAAGGCATCGACGATGGGCCGCAGGATTTCCACGCCCGCGAACACCGTGGCGGAAATGGTCAGCGTGCCGCGCGGCACCGAGCGCTCGCCCGCCGCGTTGCGGTCTGCCTCTTCCAGTTCCAGCAGCATCTTGCGGCAGGCGATGGCGTAGCGCTCGCCCGCTTCGCTCAATTTGATCGAGCGCGTGGTCCGATGCAGCAGCGGCACGCCGACATGCGCTTCGAGAAAAGCGATGGCGCGGCTCACCGCCGCGGCGGAACGCCCGGTCTTGCGGCTGGCGCCAGCGAGGCTGCCCTCGTCCAGCGCAGCGACGAACACCTTCATGGCATCGATGCGATCCATGGGAATGCCTTGCCTGTCGGTGTTGAAACCGGGTCGGGAAAGTGTCCTACAACTGTTCCAATGGCGGCTAGCTGCAGAACGTGATGATCAGATCAGCTCGTCGCCTGCCGCCACTCGCCGATGAGAATCTGCATCAAAGCAGCCGAGGACATGGGCCGCGCCAGCGGTGCGCCCTGCCCCGCCCAGTGCGCGCCGTAGCCCGCTTCGCCGGCGGCACGCCCCGCCGCGTTCAATGCCTTGCCGGCATCGTAAGCGGTGGGATAGTCGGGAATCTCGGCGTCCGCCACGTTGGCACCCAGGCGCGTGAACAGGCTGGCGAGGCTGCGTGCAGGACGACCGGACACCGCACGCGTCATCGCGGTGGCGTTGGCGGCGTCGCTCGCCATGGCCTGGCGATAGCCGGCATCGGCCAGCGATTCGTCGGTGACCACGAAGGCCGTGCCCAGCTGCGCCGCCGCGGCGCCCAGTTCCAGCGCGGCCGCGATGCCGGCGCCATCCATGATGCCGCCCGCGGCGATCACCGGCATGCGCACGTTCTTCACCAGCAGGCGCGTCAAGGCGAACGTACCCAGCCGGGTGTCGTCGAGATCGGGATCGAACATGCCGCGATGACCGCCTGCTTCGTAACCCTGCGCCACCACCGCGTCGATGCCGGCGGCTTCGATGGCCTTGGCCTCGTGCAGGTTGGTGGCCGATGCCATCAGCAACACACCCGCATCGTGCAAGGCCTTCACCTGGTCGGGCCGAGGCAGGCCGAAATGAAAACTCGCCACGCGGGGCTTTTCGGCGACCAGCATGGCAAGCATGTCGTCATCGGCGAGAAACGAGGTATAGATTTCTTTCAGCGCGGGCGGCGGCGTGGCGCCGAAGCGCTTGAACTCCGGCGCGAGTCGCGCGATCCACGCGGCCTCTTTCGCCGCGTCGGCCTGCGCGGGCCGGTGCACGAACAAGTTGATGTTGAGCGGGCCGCTGCTCGATTGGCGAAACGCGTGAATGGCCTCGCGCGCCTTGCCTGCGGTCATCGCTCCCACGCCCAGCGAACCCAGCCCACCGTTGTTGCTCACCGCCGCTGCCATCGCTGGCGACGAGACACCGGCCATCGGTGCCTGGATGATGGGCACGCTCATGCCGATGGCGCTGAGCAATGACGACGATGCGACGCTGGCCATGGCGGCTGGCTCCTGGCTCGATGGGGACACCACGGACTGTACCGTCCGCCATGCCCCATCGAAACCACCCGAGCCGGCAGTCAGTCTTCCGCGGCGCGAAAGAATCCTGCGACTTTCGAATCAAGCCGACGCGAGGCCATAGCGAGCGGCGGGCTTGGTGTGCGACAGGTTCGGCATCAGCTTCTGGCGCGCTGCTTCGTAGCCGCCCCAGTCAGCCGCATCGGGCAAGGCGGGAATGGTGATCAGCTCGCCTTGGTCGAGGCCGGCCAGCGCCGCGTCCACCATGTTGTCGGCCGTCATCACCCAGGCCGGCGGCAGGTTGCTCACCGGATGGCCCAGCACGTCCCAGAACTCGGTCGCGGTCGCACCCGGCAATACGGCCTGCACCTTAACGCCCTTGTCGGCCAGTTCATGATGCAGCGACTGCGAGAACGCCAGCACGTACGCCTTGGAACCGCCGTACACGCCGTTGAGCAGTTCCGGCGCCACCGCCACGATGGAGGCGATGTTGACCACCGTGCCGTGGCCGCGCTCGACAAAGCCGGGCACCGCCGCATAAGCCAGGCGCGTCAACGCGTTCACGTTGAGCGAAATCATTTCGGACATGCGTGCCACGTCCGATTGCAGCAGCGGCGTGGCGGCGCCGAAGCCTGCGTTGTTGACCAGCAGGGTGATGCTGCGGTCGTTGCGCAGCAGCGCTTCCACCTTGGCCAGTTCGGTCGCGTCGCCGAGGTCGGCCGGGAACACCTGCACCGAGCGGCCGGTGGCATCGGTCAGGCGGCGGGCCAGGTCGCTCAGGCGTTCGCGGTTGCGCGCCACCAGGATCAGGTCATAGCCGCGGCGGGCCAGGCGGTCCGCATAGATGGCGCCGATGCCGGATGAGGCGCCGGTGATCAGGGCCGTGCCCTTGGGTTGGGTCGTCATGTCGTTGCTCCACAGGTGCCGGCGGGGTGCCGGGGTATGGAGATAGTTGTAAGTCGACCCCATCAAGACTTAAATGTCGCATATGCCACCTTTTAGGACACGACGAGGTCACCCCATGCAACGTATTGGTTTTGTTATCTTTCCCGGCTTCCAGATGATGAGCCTGGCGGCTGCCTCGGTGTTCGAATTCGCCAATATCGAGCTGGAGGAGAGCGTCTACGACGTCCATTACCTGTCCGAGACGGGTGCGGCCGTGCGCAGTTCGTTCGGCATGACGACGCAGAGCGAAGCGTTCTCCGCCGAGCCGTTCGACACCCTGCTGATCTGCGGCGGCGTGGGCATCCCCGAGAGCACGCCCGCACTGCTCGATTTCGTCCGCGAGGCGCCGTCGCGGGCGCGGCGGGTGGCCGCGATCTGCACCGGCACCTTCCTGCTGGCCGAAACCGGCCTGCTCGACGGACGCCGTGCCACCACCCACTGGCTGCTGGCGCGCGAGCTGGCTGAGCGCCATCCGAACGTGGATGTGGAAGAGGACCGCATCTTCATCATCGACGGCGACATCTGGACCTCGGCCGGCATGAGCGCCGGCGTGGATCTGGCCTTGGCGATGGTGGAGAAGGACTTGGGCATAGAGGTGGCGCGCAAGGTGGCGCGCAAGCTCGTGCTCTATCACCGCCGCGCGGGCGGCCAGTCGCAGTTCTCCACGTTGCTGGAACTGGAACCCAAATCCGACCGCATCCAGAGCGCGCTGACCTACGCGAAGAGCCATCTGCGCTCGACGCTGTCGGTGGAAGAACTCGCCGCCGCCGCCAACCTCAGCGCGCGCCAGTTCAGCCGTGCGTTCCGCGCGGAAACCGGCCAGTCGCCGGCCAAAGCGGTGGAGCACCTGCGCATCGAGGCGGCGCGCCTGATGATGGAGCAGACGCGCCATCCGGTCGAAGTGGTGGCACGCGAAGTGGGATTCGCCGATCGCGAACGCATGCGCCGAGCGTTCGTTCGCGCGTTCGGCCAACCGCCGCAGGCGATCCGGCGGCAGTCGCCCGTCTACGAGCCGGACGATCTGGCCACGGCCTGACGGCGCTCAACGCGCTGCGTGCAAACGACCGTACGCAGCAGGCGGCGTGCCGTAGCGTGTCTTGAATGCGCGGGCAAACGCCGCTTCCGAGGCATAGCCGGCCAACTCCGCCGCCCTGCCCGCCGACAAGCGCCCCGCGCGCAGCGACTGCGCCGCCACGCCCAGGCGCACGCCGTTGACCCAGTCCATCGGCGTCATCCCGCTGATCTCGCTGAAGTGCCGCGCGAAGCTGGCGCGCGAGGTATGCGCCACCTCCGCCATGCTTTGCAGCGTCCAGGCGTGCGCAGGATCTTTCAGCACCGCATCCACCACCTGGGCCATCTTCGGGTGCGCCAGCATGCCCAGGATACCCAGCTGCAGCTGTCCGCTCGCCGTCATGCTGCGAAGGATCAGCGTGAACATCGCGCCGGTGACGCTTTCGACCACGGTGCCCCCGCCCGGCAAGGGGCGCGCCGCTTCGTCACGCAGGACCTGGATGAGTCCGAGCAGCGCATCGCGATGCTCCGTCCTCACGTGCAGCACCTTGGGCAAGCCGGTCCATAAGGCATCGGTGGCGCCCGATAGCTGGAACGCGCCACACAGCATGTCCAGCGCCGGACCGTCGCCGCCATGTTCGATCAGCGTGACGCGGCCATGCGGCCGGCGCCGGTTTTCCAGCATCGGGCGTTGACCATCGATGCCGGCCGTGGTGCTGCGCAGGATGTGCGCGTCGCCGTAGGGAAACAGCAGCACGTCGCCCGGGACCAGCGCGCTGGTCTTGCCGTCCTGCTCCAGCTCGGCGTGGCCCGCCAGGATGATGTGGTACGGCAGATGGTTGGGCGGTGTCGACGGATGGTCGAGCGTCCAATCCCCGGCGAAATGGCATTGCAGCTCCACGGAACCGGTGGGTGCGACGGCGTGCACCAGTCGATCGAGGCCATCCATCGGTTGAGACTCCCGGGCAAAGGATTGAGACGCGCGTGTGCGGAACGAAGGGGGCTCCGTTCCTATCATTTTCACACGGTCAAGGTTTCACCACACACCAACTCTTCAACCCAATACCAGGAGTACATGTCATGAGCCGTCTTGCCACCATCAATGTTGCCGAAGCACCGGAAGAGTCCGCCGCCCTGTTTGCCGCCATCAAGAAGGCGGTCGGCAAGGTGCCCAACGCCTACGCCACCATCGGCAGCAGTGCCCCGAACGTGCTGGCCCATGTGCTGCACACCGGCGCCGTGCTGAAGCAGGGCGAGCTGTCGCCGCTGGAGCTCGAAGCGATCAATCTCGCGGTGAGCGAAGCCTCGCAGTGTGACTACTGTCTCGCCGCCCACAGCATGACCGGCAAGATGGCCGGCTACACCGCCGAGCAGATCCAGCAGATTCGCAAGGGCGGCCTCGAAGGCAACGCCAAGGTCGACGCGCTGATCAAGTTCGCACTGACGCTGGTGACCACCAGCAACACCGTGTCCGCCGACGAAGTCGCCAAGGTGAAGTCGGTCGGTTACAGCGATCGCCAGATCCTGGAAGCGATCCTGGCCATCAGCGCGATCCTGTTCACCAATATGGTCAACCGCGTCAACGACACGGTGCTCGACTTCCCCAAGGCGGCCTGAGACTGCTCGCCGGATCGCGATGCAGATCGCGATCCGGCCGTTCGGCATCTGCAACGCGCAAAGCTGTCGTTTTGGCAACACAGGATTGGTCACGACGCGATGCACACACCGGTGTCACACGCCCGGGATCGCACGCCCACTACGGTTTTGTCACCTCTTCCAGTGGAACAAGGTGGCCGTCATGCATCGATCATCCCTCATTATCGCCACGGCATTGTTCATCTCGGTGCCGGTGAGCAGCGAACTCTGGGCCCAGGCCGCCACGTCAGGCGAATCGCCATCGGCGCAGAGTCCGGTATCGGACCAGGAGTTCTTCACCAAGGCTTCCAGCGATGGCGCCGGTGAAGTGCAGATGGGCCAGCTGGCCATGCAGAAGGCCTCTTCGCCGCAAACCAAGGCGCTTGCGCAGCAACTGGTGAAGGACCATACCGCCGCCAACAAGCAGCTGGCCGCGCTGGCCAGCCGCAAACATGCCAACGTGGTGCTGCAGCCACCGCCGTCGGACGTGATGGACAAGCTGCAATCCCTGAGCGGCAGCGATTTCGACAAGGCCTATGCATCGGCGATGGTGGGCGGCCACCAGAAAGCCATTACGCTGTTCGACGCCGCCTCGCACAGCAGCGACCCGGACGTGAAGGCGTTTGCCAGCGCGACCTTGCCGACGCTCAAGCACCACCTGGAAATGGCCGAGGCGCTGTCCACCCATCCGCCGATGGGCACGCCTTGATCGCCGAACGGTGAACACGCCAAAGCCACGCGATCCCCGTCAAGGGATCGCGTGGCTCATGCCACCCGCAACCATTAATGCGTGGTGGTTGCCGGAGCCGGCGAGCTCTGTGGATAAGCGGGCGTCGGCGCCGTGGCGGGCGTGGCCGGCGATACCGGAGCCGGCGCGGCCGCGGTGCTGGCCGGTGCGGGCGGCGGCGTACTGGCGCTGTCGTCACCCTGGTGACTGCAACCGGCAACGGCTACCAAAGCCAGCACCAGCGGTGCACACATCTTGCGTGTCGAAAAAACCATGGGTTACCTCCGTGGGCGTGAACCAATCAAACCGTGAACCCATAGAACATGGGTCGATAGTGCGCGAGTGGAGCGGAACCGAGTCGTCCTATGTTGCGGTCATGCACGCGCCTTGCGGGTACGGGCTGCCTTCTTGGCAGCGGCGGAACGGCCAGCGGCACCCTTGGTGCGCGCGGCCTTCTTGGCAGCGGTCGAGCGCGATGCGCTGGTGCGCTTTTTCGCGCTCGCCTTCGCCTGCTTGGACACCGCCGAATGCGTGGCGGCCGTGTGCCCTTCCTTCTTCAATGCGCGGGTGGTGGCCCGCGAACGGGTAGTCGAGGGTTTGCGGCGATGCTTGGCGGCGGTCTCGTCCTGCGCGGCTTTCTTGCGCGTCGATGTGCTCGCCGTCTTGCTCACCGGCGCCTTGACACCGGCGCGCCTGGCCTTGGACAGGCCGATGGCAATCGCCTGCTTGGTGGAACGCGCACCGTGTTTGCCTTCGCGCACGTGTTCGATTTCCTCGCGCACGAACTCACCGGCCTGCGTACTGGCCGATTTGCCTTGCCGTTTGTCGCGCGTCACGGCTTTGCGCGTCTTTGCTTCGGGCATAGCGGACTCCTGATCGAGTGTGCCTAATGATCTAAGCCACCGGATGTGCAGCGCATGTCATCCTTTCGCACAACATTCGACCACGTTCAGTGAAGACTCATGCTCCTGCCCACGTCGGTCACATGCCGACACCACGGCGTTCACGCCGGCCATGCAAGCCTGCGGGCATGAAAATCCGGCATGTCTACAGCACCGTCGGCATCGGCGCCGCGAACCGCGCCATCCAGGCTGCGCGCGAAGCCGGCATCGCCGATCGCGACATTTCGCTGGTCGCGCGCGACGATATTTCGATGGATCGCATCCCGGACGATCGCAAACTGGTGATGAACGACTTCTATCCGGCCGCACTTCGCGGCGCCGTCACCGGCGGCGCTTCCGGACTGATTGCGGGCATGCTCGCACTGGTCACGCCCATCGGCCTGACCATTGCCGGTGTGGGCGCCATGGCGCTGATCGGCGTGGCGACAGGCGCCTGGGTGAGCGCATTGGTGGGCTCGTCGGTACCCGATGTGGTGCACCGGGAGTTCGAGCAGGAGATTCGCGAAGGAAAGATTCTTATCGTGATCGATGGCGATGTCGACACGCTGCATCGCGCACATCACGCCCTGATGGCCCTGGGTGCGCGTCACCTGGACTTTCATCGCGCCACCGCATTGACCTAGCCGGTCCGGGAGGACACGCCGTGAGCAATCTGATCGTGGCCAAATTCGACAACCAGTTCGCCGCCGCCTCGGCCTTCGACAAGCTGATGTCCCGCGGCCTGCCCCGGCGCAAAGGCGTCGTGCAATGCGACGAAAGCGTGGGCCGCTCGGCCGCCAGTGCCAGTGCGCCGACCACCGTGGTGTCGCGCGTCAGTCACCGCGGCGAGCACGAGGGCGAGCAACACCATCTGCGCGCACCCGACGTGCTGCCACCGCCAGTGGAGATCGGTTTCGCCGTGCTTACCGTGGAGATCGACGACGACGGTTCGCTCGAAGAAGTGATCGCCGTGATGCGCGAGCTGGAGGCGGTCGATGTGCATATCCTCGCCGGCGAATCGCTGAAGGAAGACGATGCATCGCTCTGGCCCGAACAGGGCATGGGCGACCGCACGGATGTGGAGCGTGCCATCCGCGCCTCGCAGCATGGGAAACACCGCCTGCACTAGCCTCAAAACCTCCTGTGGGAGCGCACCCTGTACGCGACAAACCTACGGAGCGATACATCCCAGCGCACCCGTCGCGCACAGGGTGCGCTCCCACAGGTCGCCTACTTAGGCGAAATTACCTAAGCCGCGGCCCGTAGATGTTCGCTAGCCCGGCGCGGCCCAAGCGGATGAAATACGTGCGCGAAGCGCCCCATGTACGACGGGCCGCTTCGCCACGGGGCGCCCTCCGCCAGGCGCAGCTCAAACCCGTTCCGCACCGCCTGGCGACCGACATCCGCGGGAGTAGCCCATGGGCGCGCTGGCAAAGATCAAACACGAAATGTTGAAGATGCTGCCGCCGACCATCTTCTTCTTCGTCATGCTCAATCTGGTCGTGCTGGTTCGCGGACTGTTGACCCGCGGCACCGGCCTCTCGCTGCCCACCTTCGCCACCGTGGCGATCTCCGCGCTGATCCTGGGCAAGGCGGTGCTGCTGGCCAACATGCTGCCCTTCATCAACCGCTTTCCGGAAAAGCCGCTGCTGTGGAATGTGCTGTGGAAGACGGTGATCTACAACTTGATCGCCACCTTCATCCATTATCTGGAGCGGCTGCACGAAGCCTGGAAGGACACGCACGACTGGGCCGCGGCAAATCACCAGTTGCTCGCCACGATGAACTGGCCGCATTTCTGGGCCATCCAGATTCTGCTGCTGGTGCTCATCTTCAACTACTGCGTGTTTGCCGAGCTGGCGCGCGTGATCGGCGTGGAACGGCTCCGCGCGATGTTCCTCGGGCCGATGGCGGTGAAACCGGAAGCGATGTCAGGCACCTAGAGAACGGCCGCCGTGCCCGTGGCCCGCGCGTCGGTCGCGGTCACCGTGGCGCAGCCGGCACTGATCGCCAGGCATTGATCCGCCACCGCAGCCACACCGGCGCGGTGCGACACCACGATCACGATGGTCTGTGGCAACCGGCGTTTCAAGGCGGCCAGCACGGACAGTTCCGCGTCGGGATCCAGCGCGCTGGTCGCCTCGTCCAGCAGGGCAATCGCCGGACGATGCAGCAGCACCTGCGCCAGCAGCAACCGCTGCAATTCGCCGCCGGACAGGCGGCTGGACGAACTGCTCAAGGTGGTGTCGAGTGCGCTGGATGTATCGGCCAGCCGCTTGTCCAGGCCGACATCGGCAAGCGCTTGCAGCATCGCGGCATCCGCCGCCTCGGGCGCAGCCCAGCGCAGGCATTCGCGCACCGTGGTCTGCCATGGGCGCACGCTCTGGCTGACATAGGCACCCTTGCTCACCAAGGCCGCGTAGGTAGAAAAATCGACGGCACGCTCGCCCATGCGCGCGTGAAACTGCGCCGGTGCCGTCATGCCGGCCAGCACATCGATCAGGCTGCTCTTGCCGATGCCCGAGTCGCCGCAGACCAGGGTCAGTTCGCCGGGTACCAGGGTGAGTTCGCGCAGGTCGAGCGGCGTGGGCGCATCGAGCCGAAGCTGGCGGATATGCAGCGCTTCGCGCAGGACCATCGGCGGGATCGCCGCGGCCGGCACGGCCGCCGCCACGCCGACATGGCGCAACCACAATTGGAACGCCGGAATGGAAGTCCGCAGCTGCTGAAAGTTCTGCCGCGTGGACACCAGGTAAGGCAGCAGACGCGCCAACAGCAGGCAGACGGCGATCAGCGCGGCGCGATCCACACCGTGCCACCGGTTGGCGATGAAGAAGATCGCGGCAATGCCCAGCGCGGCCAGCATCTCCAGCACCAGGCGGCCTGTGGCGATCAGGTCCAGCTGGTGGCGATAGCCGTTGCCGAGGCGCTGCGAGATGTCGGCGTAATGCGCCTTCTCCGCATCCTCGCGGCCGAACGAGCGGATATGCCGCCAGCGGCGGGGAAAGTCTTCGCTCATCCAGAACAAACGGGTCAGGTCGGCCACGTACTGCCTGCTGACCGTGGCCTGCTCGCGACCGTTGATGCGCGACGCGACCAGCGCGAAACCCACCACCAGCGGCATCGCCAGCAACAGCGCTGGCGACAGCCACAAGGCCATGGCAAGGCAGACCATGGTGGTCATGGCGGCCACCAGCAACTGCAGCAGCGCATTGAAGCCCTGCGTGACGATCTCGACGTTGTAGGTGAGCACGTGGGCGATTTCAGCCGAGGTGGCATCCGACAACGACGACAACGGCGCATCGATGCGCCGCGCATGCACGGTCTGGCGCAGGTACATGCCGTAGCGGCTGGCCAGTCGCGTGCCCACGCGGGCCGCCTGCCAGCGCAGCAAGGCAAATACCGCCGAGGCGATGACGAAGGCGAGCGCCTGCATGTCGGGCTCGCCGCGCAGCAACCAGCCCAGGCCCGATGGCATCGACTGGTTCGGTGCCACCAGGGGAACGAGGCAGATGGCAGCGAGATTCCCGCTCAGCGCGCTGCCCAACGACAAGGCGACGTACCACGCCATGCCGCCGAAGCCCAGCTTCGCCAACGTCTCAAAAAAAGGCCGCGACAGGCCACGCAACTGCTCTTGCGACCGCGTACTTGCGCTTTGCATGACTAGGCAACCACGCGGTGTCTTACACGCGCCCGTCGCGGCACAGTTGGCACCTGATGACAGTGCAGAAAAACACCTCGATCCGCTTCAGCTCCCATGCCCGTAGGTGCCAGGCGGGAAGCGGAAGGTTGCCCTGCTCAGCCAAGCAGTTGCAGCAGCGCGTCCACCGAGTCCGAAGGGTGGCGTCCGCGCCGCAGCTCATAGGCGCCACGGCGCTCCACGGTTCGCACGAAGGCATCCCAGCCAGGCTGCGACGCGGCGTAAGGCTGTTCGGCGAGCAATCTGGGCAGCAGTTCACCGATGGGAACCGGCCGGACCAGATCCTGCGGATTTTCAGCGGGCTGGCGGGATACGAACACCACGCAGGCCAGTTCCAGGGGCTCCTGCGCGAGGCGGCCACGCCCGTCGCGCAGATCCACTTCGTATTTCTCCACGCCGCTGCGGCGATGAATCGTGGGCGACTGTTCGATCCATCGGCGTTGCCTGGCGTCGTCGATGAAATGCAGCGCATCGCGCTGCACGTGCAGATAATTGGCCACGCCGGTGGCCAGGCCGCTTTCGGGATGCACGAACACCGCATCCTCGGACAGGAAATCCATGCCGCGCAGCAGGCTGTGCAAGGCCAGCGTCGACTTGCCCGCGCCGCTGTCGCCCATCACCAGCGCGCCGCGGCCCTGCCAGCCGACGCAGGCGCCATGCAGCGGCGCCAGCCCCAGTGCGCGCGTGGCCAGCGTGAACACGCTGAACTCGATCAGCTCGTAACGCAGGTGATACGGCCGTTCCAGCATGTCCGGCGAGGCGACCACGAGCGCGCGATGCTGCTCGGGGAACAGCACCGCGTAGTTGCACGCGTCCATCACGCCGCACAGGAAGCCCGCACCCGATTGCAGGTTGACCGGCGGTGGTTCATGCCCCGGCGGCAGCACCCGTGCAGGCCCCAGCCGCAGCTCCACCAGCAAGTCCGGTGGCGTGACCGGCAGTACATGCGGGGGCAGGCCCGCATAGGCCATCGCCGCCACGTTCAGCAAGGCGGCGCTGTCGCTATGGAAACGGACCTGGACGCCCAGCACATGGACGTCCATCGAACACCGTTCAGGCGTCCGCTCGAGAAAGGGGTCGGGGCTCAGTTCGCCCGTCGGTAGGTCTGCGCTGTGGGCCATGGACGTCGTTCAGCAGGATGCGGCGCTGTGATAACACAAGGTTTCGCGCCGCGACATCGAAATATTTTCGCCACAGGCCGCAACCGCGCTCAGTTTCCCCGGCACTCACCTCGGACAAGCGTTGAACGCTGAACGATTGAGGCACGTCGAAGATGCTAACGATTCAGGTCGGCCACTCCTACTTCCTGAGGTTCGACCGCAAGCAATGGGAACGTGGCAAGCCCTACCCGCCGCTTGCCACCATGCAGGTGGCTGCGCTGCTGCGGCGCATGGGCCACCAGGTTTCCCTGTTCGACGCCATGCTCGCCGAGGGCGTGGAAGAGTACGAGGCCTCGTTGAACGCGTCCTCGCCCGACGTGGTGGTCATCTACGAAGACAACTTCAACTATCTCACCAAGATGTGTCTTGGGCGCATGCGCGACGCCGCCTGCGAGATGATCGCCCTGGCGCACGCGAAAGGCGCGCGGGTGATCGTGGCGGGCTCCGATGCCTCCGATCAGCCCGATGCCTTCCTTGCCGCGGGTGCCGATGCGGTGTTGATCGGTGAAGGCATCGCGCCGCTGGTGGAATTGATCCGCCGCATCGAAGAGAACCCGGCGATCCGCACGCGCGAATGGGCGGCCAATCTCTCCGGCGTCGCCGCGATGGTGGGCGGACAGATGCAACTGACGCGCGTGGGCGCGGTGCCGCCCGATCCGCGCATCGTCGGCCAGCCGGCCTGGGATCTGGTCGATATCGAGCGCTACCGCACGCTGTGGCGCGAACGTCACGGTTACTTCAGCCTCAACATGGCGGCATCGCGCGGCTGTCCGTTCCGCTGCAACTGGTGCGCCAAGCCGATCTGGGGCAACCACTACAACCGCCGCACCGCCGAAGACGTGGCTGCGGAGATGACCTATCTCAAGCAAACCTTCCAGGCGGATCACATCTGGCTTGCCGATGACATCTTCGGTTTCCACGTGGATTGGGTCGAGGCGTTCGCAGCCCATGTCAACGCATCGAACGGCTCGATTCCCTTCACCATCCAGACCCGCGCCGACCTGATCAGCGAGCGCATGGCCACCGCATTGAGCCACGCCGGTTGCGCCGAGGCGTGGATCGGCGCCGAGAGCGGCAGCCAGCGCGTGCTCGACCACATGAACAAGGGCACCACGGTCGAAGACCTGATCATCGCGCGCGAACGCCTGGGCGCGGCGCGCATCCGGGTCGGCTACTTCATCCAGCTCGGCTACCTCGGCGAGCATCTCGAAGACCTGATGGCCACGCGCGACCTGATCACCCGCGCCGCACCCGACGACATCGGCGTCAGCGTGTCCTATCCCCTGCCCGGCACGCGCTTCTACGAGCAGGTGAAGGCGCAGCTCGGCGAGAAGACGCATTGGCAGGACAGCGGCGACCTGGCGATGATGTTCCAGGGTGCCTACGACTCCGAGTTCTACCGCCACGTACGCGACCTGCTGCACGAACAGGTGATCGTGCAGCAATGGAAAGTGGTCGGCCATGCCGATCGCCACCGCACGGCTTCGCACGCACTCGACGCGCGCTGGGATGCCCTGATCGCGACCGAGGCCGTTCATCGCACGGGCGCCGAGCAGGTGACGCTGCGGCCCAGGACCTCGTGTCATGTGTGATGCCTCGCAGGTGGCTGCCACATTGCCGCCGCTGGGCGTGATCAAGTCGGCGCTGGAGCGCACCACGGAAACGTTGGCGGCCGAACTGGCCCATCCCAGCGGCGAAACGCCGGACTGGACGGAACTCGAATGGCGGCTGGCCACCGCGGTGGCCGCGGCGCACGGCGTCGCGCCGCTGCTGTCGGTCTGCCCGCGCTGGCAGAACCCGGCCTGGAACCGCTTCATCGACAGCCAGTACGAACATGTGGCGCAACGTCATCAACGCATCGCCGCCCTGCTCGACCGCATCGATGCCGATGCCCGCGACACCGGCATCGCGCTGGTGGCGCTGAAGGGTTCGGCGCTGCATGCGCTGGGCATCTATTCGCCCGGCGAACGGCCGATGGCGGACATCGACCTGCTGGTCAGCGACGCCGAGGCCGAGCGCGCCGGACACCTGCTGGAAGCACTCGGCTACGTCCCATCGTTCGCGTCCTGGAAGCATCGCGTGTACAAGCCTGCATCGGGCAAGCCGGTGATGAGCCTGGGCGAGCATCGCGATACGCCGGTCAACATCGAACTGCATACGCGCATCCAGGAACGGCTGCCGGTGTCGGTGGTCGACATCACCGAGCGCGTCTATCCGCGCGATCCGCAGCCGGGCATCAATGCCTATCCGTCGTTGGGCGCGTTGATGAGCCATCTGTTGCTGCATGCTGCCGGCAATGTCTGCGGCCGTTCGCTGCGGCTGATCCATCTCAACGATATTTCGCTGCTCGCCTCGCGCATGCTGCGCAGCGACTGGCATGTGCTGTGGAACCGCGACACCGGCGAGACCCCGTGGTGGGCGCTGCCGCCGCTGCGGCTGGTCGCGCGCTATTACCAGCACGCCGTGCCGGCTGCGTTGCTGTACGAACTGGAACTCGACTGCCATGCCCTGTTGCGCAGCGTGTCGCGGCACCAGACGCTGACCCAGGCGTCGTGTTCGGAGCTTTGGATTCACGCGTGGGCAGGCTTCGAATGGGTACGTTCGGCGCGTGAAGTGGGCTCCTATGTCGCCCATCGCCTGCGGCCTTCGAAGGAAGCGCGGCAGGAGCGCGAGGACATGCTGCGCACCCAGCTGTGGCTGCAGGCCACGCCCTGGCTGAAGTCGCGGCAGTGGCTGCGCATCTTCACCCTGCTGACCCGCTCGGTGCCGCGCATGGACACCATGTACGTGGTGCGTGCCGCGCTGGCCCAAGCCCCCGCCGCTCGTACTTAACGCGCCGAATCCGCCGTCAGCACCTGCAGATAGAGCGCCTCGAACGTGCGGGCGGTGTAGTCGGCGTCTTCCGTCACCGCACGCCGCTGCGCGGCAACGGCCAGACGCAGGCGCAGCTCATCGTCTTCCAGCACGCGGCCGATCGCCTCGGCCAGTGCCGCCCAGTCGCCCACCGGCACCGCCAGCGCAGCGGTCGGCGACCATTCCGCGATATGGCCCACGGCCGTGCCCACGGTGGGCAGGCCCATCACCGCCGCCTCGAGCAACACCAGCGGTCCGGCTTCGTGGCGCGACGACATCACCAGCACGTCGGCGGCCTCCATCATCGGCCGCAGCTCACGCTGCGTCTTGAAGCCGTGGAAATGCACGTGCCGATCGAGGCCGAGGTCGTGCGCGAGCCGCTGGATCTCGCCGTCCAGCGTATCCACGCCGACGATATCCATCTGGAAATCCACGCCCGCTTCCACCAGCACGGTCAGCGCGCGCAACAGCGTGGCCTGGTCCTTGACGCGGTTGAGGCTGGCGACATGGATCAGCCGTGCGCGGCCCGTACGCCGGCAGCGCGGCGGCAGTGGCGACCAGGCGCGCAGATCCACGCCCAGCGGCACGCGGCGCGCTTTCAGTCCGAGCGCCTTCAGGGATTCGATGATCGGCACGCTGGCCGCGGTCACGGCATCGGCGGCGCGCAACACGAGTGCTTCGCGCAATCGTCCTTTCCAGCGACGGCGGCCACCGTAGTCGATCTCGTCCAGGGCCACCAGTTCACCGCCGGCGATATGCACGAAGCTCGGCAGTCCAAGCAGGATCGCCGCCGCCACGGCCACCATGCTGCACGAGCCCGAGAAGATCGCATGCACCAGGTCGAACGGCGCCCGCTTGTGTTCGTCGCGGATGGCGCGGATCGCGCGCAGCCGCGACCAGCCGTCGCCAATGTTATGGATGCGCGCGCCAGCCAGGGACCAGCAGTCGGCCGAGGCTTCCTGGCGAAGGGCGAACACGTGCACTTCGTGCTCGCGGGCCAGCCGCCGGATCAACGCCAGCAGCACGGGAATGACGCGAAATTCGCCGGTGCGATCGACGCCGCCCGGCACGACGAGTGCCAGCTTCATGGCGTGACCTCCCGCCGCACGTACAGCAGCTGCGCATAGGCTTCGCCCCAGCGCCGTCCCAGCGCCTGCGGCGACAAGGCGTCATCGAAATGCGCGCGCACTTCGGCGGGCGACGGCCGCTGGGCAGCGCTTCGCACCAGCGCATCAGCCAGCGCCTTTGCATCGCCGCGCGGCCAGAGCCGGCCGACCTCGCCCACCAGCGCGCGAAACGAAGGAATATCGGTCACCACCGGCGTCACGCCGCAGGCCATGGCTTCCAGCACGGCATAACCGCAGCTCTCGGCATGACTGCCCGAGACGAACAGGTCGGCGGCGCGCATCAGCGACTGCACCTGTTCGTGCGACACCTTGCCCAGCAGATGCACGCGCCCCGCCAGGCGGTCGTCGCCGTCGATGCGCCGTTGCACCTGGTCCAGCAAGGGCGCACTGCCGAAGGCGCACCACAACTGCAGCTGCGGCAGCCGCATGGACGCTTCGGCGATGCCGTCCAGTACCGTCAACGGGTCCTTGCCCGATTGCAGATGACCCACCCAGAGCACGCCAGGGTCGCCATGCAGACCAGTCTGCCCGCGCGCCTGCGCACGACTCCCCGGAGTGAAGCGGCTGGTGGATTCGGGGATCACGAACACGCGCGTGGACGGGTTCACCAGATCGGCCGTCACGAAGGGACGCGCCAGCTCGGCGGCTGTGAACGCCATGCCATGCACGGCGGCGTACCAGCGCCGCCAGCGCGAACGGCGCCAGCGTGAAGGCACGCGGTCGGCATGGTCCTGCAGCAGGATCGGGAGATTCGGCAACTCGCGCGACAGCGCATACGCATCGCCCGCCGCACCCAGACTGTGCACATGCGCGACATCCGCGTTGATCGCATCGAGCAGCCGTGCCACCCGGCGCGCCCGCTCGGTGACGCTGGTGTCATACGCCGGCACGAAGTGATAGGTCACCCCGTTGCGATGAAGTTGTTCGGCCTCTGCGGCCAGCTGGATCACCGTCACGCGCGTGCCTGCACTGGCGGCCGATTCGGCGATGTCCACCAGCGACGGCCATGCCTCCAGCGCTTCGGCCAGACCCAGGCCATCCGGTGCGGGGAAGTAGTTGAGCTGCGCGACATGCAATGGCGGCACGGCTCAGAGTCCCGATACCTGGGGCATGCGAAGGCGGACGATGCGATTGGCGAGATTCAATTCCCACGGACTGTCGTAGCGCCGCAGCCGATAGCGCCACGATGCCGCCGCCGCCAGCGTGCGCTTGGCCCAGGTCGGCGAGCGCAAGTCCTGTACGGTGGGATAGCGGCAACGCAACACGGTGACGAAATCGTGGATGCGTCGGCGCAGCTTGTCGTTGAGCCAGGGCGCATCCGCATGGCAGGCATAGTCCACCCACTGCTTCTGCGTCCACTCCTCGGGCGTCGAGGGAAACACCAGCGGCTCGCCCTGCTGATCGCGCAGCGGCGTCGAGGCGCGCTTGCCGCGGTCCTTCTCATGCTTGCTGCTTTCCGGCAGCGGCGTGTAGACGTAGACGATGATCTCCGACTGCGGATTGACACGCTTGAGCTCGCGGATGAACTCGAAGGTGTGCTCGGTTTCCTCTTCCGTGTTCTCCGGCGGCGCCACCATGAACGACAGCTCCGGGATCACGCCCTGGCGCCGGCACAGTTCGGCCACGGCCAGCGTCTGGTCGGGGCGCGTGCCCTTGCGGATTTCCTTGAGCATGCTGGGGCTGGCCGATTCCGCGCCGATATAGGCCATGCGCAGCTTGCTCTTGCGCACCAGTTTCCAGGTGCTTTCCGACAGATTGAGCAACGCATCCGCGCGAGCGTAGCACCACCACGGCAATTCGTAGCGCGCCATGATTTCCAGCAGCGGAATCATGTCCTGCTCGCGGTCGAAGAAATTGTGGTCGAAGTACTGGATGGAATCGGCGCCCAGTTCGTACTTGAGGTATTGAAGATCGCGCTCCAGGCGGGCCATCGGTGGCAGCGCGGTGGCGCCGCCGAACATCGCGGCCACGCCGCAGAAGGTGCAGCGGAAACGGCAACCCACCGAGGCCTGGTGCGCCGCCGTGCGGCGGCCCAGGAACGTGCGCGCCAAATAACGACGCGGGTCGCCGAGTTTGTCGTAGGGCAGCACCACCGGCGGTCCGTTGCGCGAGAACGGCCGGCTCGCGTTGTGCACCAGTTCTCCATCGCGCAGCCATGAAAGCCCGTTGATGGTGGGAAGTTTCGCCGTATCGCCTGCATGCAGCGCGGCGATCAGTTCGGGCATGCTGTCTTCGCCCTGCCCGCGGATCGCGTAGTCCACGTAAGGCGCCCGCACTGCCGTCTCGGTGTACAGGGTGGGGAAATAGCCGCCCCACACGATGGGCACATCCGGCCGATGCGCGCGGATCGCCTGCGACACGGCAATGGCCGGTTCGATCTGCGGGCCGCCCATCACGCTGATGCCGACGGCCGTGCAGCTGCGTTCGTCCAGCGCGTGCAGCGTCTTGTCGACGAAGTCGCGATCCATGTTGCCGTCGATGATGCGGCTGCTTCCATCGCGATCCAGCGTGGTCGACAGATGCAGCAAAGCGAGTGGAAAGCGCGCACTGGAACGCGACGTGATGGTCGGATTGATCAGCAGCGTATGCGGCGTAGGGTTCATCGGATAGGAATCATCACGGCTTGCGCCACAGTTGGAAAATGAGGGCCACGGGCACCTCCAGTGCGGCGCGGTCGAAGTTGGCGCCAGGCGGAATGTCGATGGGATCGAGCATCGGTTCGAGCACGCTGCCGATCTCCAGGCCTACCCGGGCGCAGGCGGCGTGCCAGTGACTGTAGAGATGCGCCGTGTGGCGCACCGCGTAGCGCTGTCCTTCGGCCTTGAAGTCGCGCAGCCAGCCGAGCGCATGGCCGATGGGATGCACGTCGCTGCACAACACCATGCCGCCGGGCTGGGTGACGCGGCACAGTTCGGCCAGCACCGGTTCCAGCTGCTCGACGTGGCCCACGGCTAGGCCGCAGAGGGTGAGATCGGCCCATGCATCGGTCACCGGCAGATCGTCCAGGCTGCCCTGCATCAGTTCGGTCGATACGCGCCGATGGCCCGCGCCAAGCTCGGCTTCGGCACGCAGCAGCATCTCCGGCGAAAGATCCACGCCGGCAATCCGCGCCGCGCCGCGCTGCATGGCGTAGCGCATATAGCGACCGGTGCCGCAGCCCGCGTCGAGCACGTTGCGTCCACTGAGATCCTGCGGCAGCAGGCCGAGCATCGCCCGCTCCTCGGCCAGCATCACCGGGTTGTGGGCGCGCGCGGGATAGCTGGGTGCCCACAAGGCGTACGCTTCGGCCGGATCGAGTATGGGGGTGTGGTGCAGCATCAGCAGCGGGCCTCGATGGTGATGGCCGACGCCAGCGCACGGTCGCGCGCGTCGGCGAATTCGAGGCCGGGTTCCAGCGCCAACAGCGCCGGATCGGCCAGCGATTTCGCCAGCAGCTTGGGTCGGCCGTCGAGCATCACCGGCACGGTGTCGACCTCGGCCAGCGCGAACCAGTCGGCAAAGTCGGGGTCGGCCATGCACGGCAGGCCCTCGCGTACCACGGCGCGAATCCGGCTGCGCTCGAGGCCGATCAGGCTGCTTGCCTCATAGCCGCCGCGATCTTCTACGATCAGCAGATCCGCATGCGCGCCGACTTGCAGATGGCCGCGCCATGGCAGGCGCAGCATGCGCGCCGCGTCGGTGGACACCAGTGCGAGCATCTGCCGTGGCGTCAATCCATCATGGACGGCAACATGGCGCAGCTCTTCCAGAAGATCGCGCGAGCCGCTCAGGCGCGAATCCGTACCCAGCGCCAGGCGCCCGGCATCGGCCAACCGGCGCGGATCGAGCGTGCGTCCCAGCAGCCGTTCGTTGCTGCTTGGGCACCACACCACGCCTGCGCCGACCTCGATGATCCGCTCGATGTCCTGCTCGCGCAGACCCACGCCGTGCACCAGCACGCTGCGGGCGGCGAGGCAGCCGAGTTTGTCCAGATGCGCCAGTTCGGCCTGCGCGACGGCGTCGGTGCCTTCGGCGAGATGAATGATCCAGGGGCGGTCGACCGGCGTCTGCGCAAAGCTCTGCTGCACCGGCGGGCCGTACGAATTCCAGCCGAGCGCATAGCTCCAGCCGTACTCGCGCAGCAAGGCCACCGGAAAATCGGGCGCATCGAGCGCCTCGTGCCACGGATCGTGATGCGCAACGAACATGGTGCCGGCCAGCAGGTTCTTCAGTGCGCCATGGCGCAAGCGCGAGGCTTTGGGCACGCGCAACGCAGCCATCACCGCTGCGTCGTTGAAGTGGGCCTGGAACGCTTCGATCCAGGCATAGCTATTGGGAAACACCTCCGCCGTGGCCAGCGGCGGCACCGCGTTGATCTGCAGATGCTCGTGCGCGTTGATCAGCGCGGGAAAGATCAGGTGATCGCGCAGGTCGATCTGCGGCGCCCAGGCCGGCAGCGACGCGTGGATGCGCCCGCCGCACAGCAGCAGCGGTGCCCGGGAGACGCCCTCCGGCGTGACGCATGCCGCGCCGCGGAGACTGGCATGGGTTCGGGCGAACCAGGTGTCCATGGCATCAACGCTTGCGCATCACGATCAGGAAGTGATCGCCCATGTCGCGCAGCAGCGGCAGCGCGCCCAGGCGATCGTCGAGCCGGCCCATCCGCTCGTACCAGGAGCGGCGGCGGCGGTAGGTATCCACCAGGTACGGCGGCGGCATGAACAGGCTCAGCGCGCGATAGCTCTCCAGCGAGAACAGGCCGTCGAAGGCACGATAGAACTCGCGTGGCAGGTAGTAGTACGTCCAGATGGTGTGCTTGTTCATGCCGACCGCGGCAGGGCCGCGCGTGCCGCGCACGCTGGCGCGGCGAAAGCGTCCGCGCATGGCGTAGTGGCCCATTTCCCACGGACAGATGCGGCCGATCACCGAGAACACCAGCTTGCCGCCGGGCTTGAGCAGGCGTGCGCACTGCTCGGCCACGGCATGCAGGTCCGGCGCGCAATTGAGCGGTCCGAAATTGGAATAGATGCCGTCGAACTCGTCCTTCAGCTGATCCAGCTCCTGCACACCCAGGTGCACGGCCATCACGTTGGATTCCAGCCCGGCCACGGCAGCGCGCGAGCGCGTGCGCCCGACCATGGCGGGCGACCAGTCGCTGGCCACCACCTGGTAGCCGCGGCTTGCAAACTCCAGCGCGTCGATGCCGGTGCCGCAGCCGATGTCCAGCAGCTGCGAACCGGCCGGCACCTCCCTGGCCACCGTGTCCCACAGCGTCACCCGCATGCGCTGGATCAGTTCGTTGTTGCCACGCGGGCCGTCGTAATCGGCCGCCACGCTGTCGAACGCGCGCTGCGTGTCCAGCAATTGCGCTTCGTTCAAGGAGGCCTCCATCGAGCGCCGGTTCGCATAACCCATGACTGACTCCAACACTCGCTTGCAGATTGATCGATGCGGCGCCACGCGCGCCGTCTTCCGGTAGGTGCCCTCAGGCCGTCGTTTGGTTGAACGACACCGTCGCCACCTGACGACGGCGCAAGGCATTGCGCGCGATCGCGGCGAACGCACCCAGCGAGAGGCCAAACAGGATGCCGATGCCCCAGATCAGCGTGAGATTGGGAAACACCGGGCCCTGCGGCACGTACACCGGCCACATCAGCGAGGTCTGATAGGTGTAGTTGTGGGTCAGGCGGATGCTCAGATCGCCGCGTGTTTGCCGCAGGTCGCGGATCTGCGCATCGGTGGCGGTGAGCAACATGGACGCCACGCCCTGCTCCTGGGCGTCCCTGGCGCTGCCTGGTTTTGCCGTCTGCTCAAGCTGGTTGCGCGTCGCTTCGGCGGCCTTCAGGTCGGCATCGACATCGTTCAATCGCGCCTGGGTCAGCTCCAGCGGCTTGGCCATCAACGCCTGATGCACGATCTGCAGTTCCGCCACGGTGGCCTCGGCGAACTGGCGTGCCTGTTCCGGCGACCAGCCCCGCACGCTGAATTTCACCAGCGGACCGGCGTACGGCAGCGGATCCAGTTTCACGCTCTTGCGATACAGCCGGGCCTCCGGGGCGTCTTCCTTGATGCCGATATTGGCCAGCACGTGATTCTGGAACGGCACCAGCTGCAGCCGCTCGAGCACGCGCGCCAACGGCTCGACCTTGGGATCGGTGCCCGACAGCGCCGGCACCTGGCCGATCTGGATATACGCGGTGGCCTCCCACTGGCGTCGCGCCGAATGCGAGAACGCGAATACAGCGATCAATACCGCCAGCAGGCCGGCCAGGAACCACGCCCATTCGCGCAGCAGGATATGCCACAGGTCCACTACGTAAACTTCGTCTCGTTGCATGATGGGTTCACTCATGAAAGGCGGGGCGGGACCATGCCGCGGCTTGCCGGCAAGGTCGAATCGATGAGGCCGGGTGCGTCGGACTGCCGGTGGTTCGGCAGCAGCGCCGCGATCAGCTGCAACAGCAGACACAGCAGGATGAAACCGGCATTGGTCCAGGTGAACGCCTGCGGCGCGAACGGCGCCATCAGGCAGGTATAGGACACGCGCAGAAAGATCAGCAGGCCGAACAGCGGCACCGGGGGCTGCAGTCGCCGCACGCTCCACAGCAGCAACGCATACAGCGCGACGATCGAACCCGCCGCGCCCATCGGGCCCCATGCCATCAGGAAGGGAAAGAACTCCGTGCCCACATTGATGTTCGCGGCATCCAGCGGAATGCCGGAGCCAGCCGTGGCAATGGAACCGGACATCGGCACCAGCTGGTTGAACAGGAAGTGGCTGTCCGTGTACTGCTTGGCGAGGATGGAGCCGAAGTTGTACGGACCGGCGCTGGCGTACAGCAGCAGCCACTTCACGCCTTGCGGCGCGGCCTTGTACATGTCGCTGAAGGGCAGCGTCACATAGTCGAGCGTGCCCGAACGCAGGATGCCCAGCACGGAGAACAACGTCGCCCCACCGAGCACCAGCAGCGTCACGCTCTTCCACGGCAGCGGGCGGGCATCGTCGCGACGCAACAGGATCACCAGCACCACGGAGAACAACGCGGCGAAAATGCGGTTGCGATCGATCACCAGCACGGGGAACAGGAAACCGACCGCGATCAGCGCAGCCCGCAGCCCCTTGTGGCGCGTGCACAGCATGCCGATGGGCGGCAGCACCCAGCACATGTCCGACACATGGCGAATATGATCGCGACCGCCCTCCATGTTCGCGTAGGCCGACGGCGTGGCGAACAACGGGATGGGAAACAAGGTGAGGTCGAGCAGGCAGAACACGATGATGAGCGCGGCCAACAGCAGCGCCACGAAGCCATCGCGCGTGCCGGCATAGTCGCGCCGACGGAACAGCGCGCTGGCCGGCAGCCGGGTGCCGGCCACCAGGTCGAACGCGAAGATGGCCAGCGCCATCGTCACCAGCAGCAGGAGTCCTTCGAGATAATCCGGCGGCAGGTCGTAGGTCAGCACGGTCAGCCCGCAGGTCAACAGCAGCGGCAGGCTGAGATAGAACGATGGCAGGCGCAGCAGCTTTTTCATGCCCGCTCCAGCACGTGATGGGCCACCCGGCGGCGCGTCCTGGACATCAGCAACATCAGCGCATAAGCCGCCATGTGCACCGTCACCGCACACACGCGCCGCTCCAGGAAACCGATCTTGGCCCCGATGTAATGCGACTGGGCCAGCAGCAGCGTGCGATACGGTTCCTCGAACATCGCCGAACGGCGGATCGCCACATCGCGAGCCTCCATCAGGTGATGCACGCGCAGGCGCGGGTCGCGCGTCCGGCTGAGGTTGCTGGTGTGGATGCGATACGCGCACACGTTTTGATCGATGAAACCGATGGCGTCGTGCGCCGCCAGCCGCAGGAAGAAATCCCAGTCGTCGATGCGCAGGCTTTCGCTCCAGCCCGCCACGGTTTCCAGCGCGCGGCGGCGCACCAGGGTCACCGGACCGCCAATCGCCCACTGCGAGATCACCGCACGGCGGATGCCGTCGTCGGTCGCGTAGAGGCTCTTGTCGGCGTGGTGCAGGTCGCGCATGCCGCTGTCGTAGAGGCGGCGCCCATCCTGGTCCACCACTTCCGAATCGCCGACCACCGCCCATTTGTCCGGGTGGCCCAGCAGATAGTCCACCTGCGCATCGAGTCCGCCGGGCAGCAGATAGTCGTCGCTGGCGCCCAGCCGCAGGAAGTCGCCACGGGCCCGCGCCGCCAGCTCGTTGAGCGTGGCGGCCACGCCCTTGTTGGCGCGGCGCACGTATTCGACCGGAATATCGTTGCCGTGGCGCGCGGTCCACGCGGCGATCCGGCGACCGGTACCGTCGGTCGAGCCATCGTCGATGATGACGATTTCCTTCGCCGGATAGGGATCTTCCAACACGCTGTCCAGGCAGCGCTCCACGAAGCGCTCATGGTTGTACGCAGGCACCAGCACGGACACCAGCGGCATCGGGCTACCCGGCGGTAGCGCATCGTGCATTCTCATAGCTCCCCCAGGTAACGTCGTACCACGATCACGTTGAAGACGAGGTAGAGCACGTAGTTCACGCAGAACGCGTACATCGTCCCGACCAGGCCGAAGCGCGCGGTAAACAGGTAGACCAGCACGAGGTAACTGATCGCGAAGGCCACTTCGGAGGCGACGAACAGGCGCGTCATGGCTTTGGCGAGCATCACGTAGGACAGGACGAACGAGGCGATCTTCACCACGTCGCCGATCAGCTGCGGCGCATAGAGGCTGTTGGCGGTGGCGAAGTCCGCACTGAACAGCAGCATCGTCACCCAATCCCGGCACACGTACACGCCCACCGCCAGCAGCACCACCGCCGGCATGATGTAGCGATAGGCCTGGCGCAGCTCCAGCACCAGCGGCGCACGTGCATGCGTCGAGGCGAGCTTGGGCAGGTAATACACGTTGATCGCCGTGGTGAGGAACAGCAGATAGGCATCCGACACCTTGCTCACCGCCTGCCAGTAACCCACCTGCTCCCAGCCGAACTGCGCGGCGAGGTGATCGCGCACCGCGATGTTCACCAGCGGCGGCAGCAGCGCCGAGGTCAGCGTCATCACCGAGAAGGCGGCCAGCCGCAGCGTCATCTCGCGGTCGAAGCGCATGCGCAACATGCCGCGCTGGAAGTACGGGCTGCGCCACCACGCCGGCAGGCCAACGGCGAGCACCAGCAACTGGCCGATCACCAGCGCAAGCAAAGCACCATAGAGATTCAGCCACCGCGCCAGCACCAGCGCCAGCGCGATACTGAGCAGCGAACCGAGCACCTGGATGAAGGCCAGGCGCTTCACGTCCATGAAGCCGTTGATCACGGAAAGGATGTAGTTCACCAGCGCGATGCCGAGCTGCACGGCGGCAAGCACGGCGATCAGACCCTGGTAGCGCACGTCGCCCAGCAACCATCCGGCAATCTGCCCGCTGAGCAACAAACCGATGCAGCCGATCAGACAGGACGCGCACAGCGCGTACCACAGCGCGGCGGAGAGCAGCCGCGACAGGCGCTGGGGATCGTGCCGATATTCGGCCACGTACTTGACCACACCGGCGCTGATGCCGCCGCCGGCCAACACCGCCAGCACCGACATCAGGCTCATGAACTGGCCGAGACGGCCGACACCTTCCGGCCCCGCCATCCACGCGACCAGCTTGAGTATCACCAGACCCGCGAGCAGTTTGGCCGCGGTGGCGATGGAGGCGTAGAAGCCGGCGCGCACGATGTTCATGGCGCGTGTCCGAACGCATTGCAGGCATCGATCACCTGGTCGATAGCCGCTGCGCTCATCGCCGGACCGATCGGCAAGCTCAGCACTTCGTCGTGCAACTGCTCGGTGATCGGCAGTCGAAGATCGTGCAGCGACGAATACGCCGGCTGGCGATGCGGCGGCACCGGGTAATGTACCTGGCTCTGCACGCCGTGCGCATGCAGATGCTGCTGGAGTCGGTCGCGCTCGCGGCAACGGACGACGAACAGATGCCACGCATGGCGCGCTTCGCCGGTCACCTGCGGCAGCAGGATCTGCGTATTCCGGATACCTTCGCGATAGCGGCGCGCCACGTCCTGGCGCATGGCCACTTCGTCATCCAGATGCGCCAGCTTCACCCGCAACATGGCGGCCTGGATCTCGTCCAGGCGCGAATTGCAGCCCTGGTACAGGTGCTGGTATTTCACTTCCGAACCGTAGTTGCGCAGCGCCAGCACGCGCGCCGCCAGCTCGTCGTTGTCGGTGACGATGGCACCGCCGTCGCCGAGCGCGCCCAGGTTCTTGGTCGGAAAGAAACTGAAACCGGCCGCATCGCCCAGCGCACCCGCGCGGCGCCTGTCCGCCACCGCACCGTGCGCCTGCGCTGCATCCTCGATCACCAGAAGACGGTGCTGCCTGGCGATGGTGGAAAGTGAGGCCATATCGGCCAACTGGCCGTACAAGTGCACCGGCATGATCGCCCGCGTACGCGGGCTGATGGCCGCCTCGACGCGTGCCGGGTCGAGATTGAAGGTGGCAGCATCGGGCTCCACCAGCACGGGCACCAGCTGGTTGGCGGTGATGGCCAGCAACGTGGCAATGAATGTATTGGCGGGAACGATCACCTCGTCGCCGTCGCGCAGCGCGCCCAGCTCCTTGTAGCCGCGCAGGATCAGCGACAGCGCATCCAGGCCGTTGCCCACGCCCACGGCATGGGCAACACCGCAGTAGGCGGCGAACTCGCGCTCGAACGCACGCAGTTCCTCGCCCATCACGTACCAGCCGGAATCGATCACGCGCGACGCGGCCGCCTTGAGCTCATCGGCGTAGCGGGCGTTGACATCCCTGAGCGAGAGGAATGGCACGTCCATTACAACACCCACTCGTAGAAGTCGTGCACCACGGCGCGCGCACCGAACGATTCCTTCTGCGCGATCAACCCGCTGTTGAGCACCGAGCCTTGCTGTTCGGTGGAGATGCCGAAACTGAAATACGTTCGGTCGGCATAGGTTTCGCTGACCAGTTCACCGAGCAGCAGGCTCAGCGCATCGATGAGCCTGCCCTCTTCCGAGGCGGCGATGTATTGCGAATGCACAGTGCGCCCGAAGTCGTAGACCAGCACGCCGGCCAGCAGCGTGTCGCCCTGCCGTGCCTCGTGCAAAATGATTTGCCCGGGAAAGCGCGACTGCAGCAGCTGCAGTTCGGCAAGACTATGCGTGGGCACGGCCTCGTGCCGGCGCAGCACCTCGCCCAGCAAGGCGTGGTAGTTGGCCAGATCGTGGCCGCGACGCACGTGCACACCTGCAGCAGCCGCCCGGCGGACGGCCCGGCGGCGCGCATCCGAGAAACTCACGCGCTCCCGCAAGGGCACCACGGACGAAATATCCCGGCGCAGCAGCCGCGCACCCACGCGCTGCAAGGCGTACAGATCCTCCTCCGCCGGATAGGCATGAAACACATGCGGCACCGGCTTGTAGATCACTTGCGAGATACCCGCCTGCCGGTAGTGCTCGCCCATCAGCTCGAATACCGCCAGGGTGTTATCGGCACGCAGGTCGTGCGTGGCGATCAGGCCGGCATAGGTGAGCCCGCCATGGCTGGTCACCACGGTGTCGCGGACGCTCGCCGGAAAGACCGCGACGATTTCCGATCCGCGCTCCACGATCAGCGAGCGGTCGGTGAACCGGTCGGCGTGATAGTCCATGTAACCGCGCCGATGCAGGAAATTGCCGTTCCTCGACCGTCCCACCACGGCATCCCAGGCGGCGGCATCCGAGGCCTGATAGGGCCGCAGCTTAATCATGGACGCCACCCAGCACGGGGTCGTGCGTCAGCGCCACGCCAAAGCCATCCAGGCCCATGTCGTTGCCGTTGTAGAACATCAGCACGTCGTCGCCGCGCCGGATCAGCGCGGGATAGCATAGGGTGCGCGAATCCCAGCCGCTTTCGGACAGGGCCAGCCCCAGTGCATCGTCGCGGCGCTCCCAGCCGACGCCGTCGTCACTGAAGGCAACGCCCGGAAAATATTCGCCGGTCACGTTGCCGCGAGTGAAATACATCGCGTAGCGTTCGCCCACGCGATACACGCGCGGCCGGCCGATGCGGTACTCGCTGCCGCGGGGCAGCAGGCAGACGTGATCGTCGCGCGGTATGTCCGACAGGTCGCGCGTGCTCACGCAGCGAATGTGGTAGCGGGGAAAGGGACGCCCGTCGATGACTTCCCAGTCGTCGCCCACGGCATACCACAGGCGCCATTCCCCGCCATGGAAGATCGCCGAGTGCACCGCCGCGATGGTGCTGCGGCCCGGCGCCCGGTCGAGGATGGGTGTTTCCTGCACGCGTTCGAACCGCTCGCCGCCATCGGTGGACACCGCCAGACCCGTGAAGGCCAGGAACTTGGCCCGCGCCACGCGCTGAAAGCCGACGTAGAACATATGCAAGCCACCCGGCGCCTGCACCACGTCGCCGAGGATCATGCCGTTGTCGTCGAAACAACCGCCACGGCCGACATCGAGCACGGGTTGCTCGCTGACCCGAACGACCTGCGACGGATCGTCCGCCCGCACATCCACGTAACCGATGCGGCTTACTCCGTCGTCGTCGCGAAAACCGGCATAGACGCGGATGGTGTCCCGGTCGAGTCGCCATGGCGTGGGGGTCAGGGCGGAATGGCGCATCCATCCGCCCACGCCCTGCTTCGCGGTATCGAATACCAGGCCTTGTTTGCGCCATGCCGTCACGGCGCTCAGAGCCTCACGTCGAAACTGGAACGGTCCGGTACCGCCTTGGCCGGCGAGCCGACATAGATGCGGCCTTGCTCGGTATCGCGATGCACCAGCGCACCGGAACCGATCACGTTGTCGGCGGCCACTTTCACGTGGTCGTTGAAGGTGGTGTTGACGCCGACGAAACTGCTCTCGCCGATTTCGCAGAAACCCGAGATCACCGCGTGCGAAGCCACGAACACATGGTCGTGCACCACCGCGCGGTGGCCGACGTGGTTGCCGCTCCACAGGATGCAGTTGTTGCCGATGCTGACGAACGGCTGGATCACGTTGTTCTCGAAGATGAAGCTGTTTTCGCCGATGCGCGCGTTGCGCCAGACGAACGCGCGCGAACTGACGTAGGTGGCGAAGCGATAGCCGCGCCGCTTGGCATCCAGGTAGAAGCGCGTGCGCAGACGATTGAGCTGGCTGGCCGGAATGGCCACGAAGGCCTCGTACTCCGTGGGCGGAAAATGCGTTTCCAGCGCCTCGTACGGCACCACCGGCCGGTCGGCCAGCGTGGTATCCGTCAGGTATTGCTGCTCGACACTGAAGCCCGCCACTTCGTAATCACTGTCGTGCTCGAAGTATTCGCAGGCGATCTGCGCCATCTCCCCCGCGCCGATCAGGACTAGGCGCTTTGGCATGCGACCAGTTCCGTGGCATAGGCGATGCCGCGCGTTTCGCGCAGGAATTCATCGTAGTCGGTGATGTAATCGGCGGGATCGTAGAGGTGATCGGCCAGCACCATCAGCACGCAGTCGTCGCTGAAGTCGTACAGCTCACGCCATACCATGCGGCCCATCAGCAGGCCCTGCGAGGGATCGTTCAGCACCACCTCGAACGGGCCGCTGCCATCGTCGAGCAGGAAGGTGACCGAGCCGCGCACGGCCACCGCCAGCTGGTGCAGGTGGCGGTGCGCATGCTTGCCGCGGTGCACGTCGCGCTGCGTCGCGAAAATGTAATAAACGCGACGAATCTCGAAAGGTACGTTGCGGTCCTGCTCCAATGCGATGAGCATGCCGCCGTGATCGCCATGTGGTTGCAGTTGAACTCGTTCGATTTCCATGGGGTCATCCGGTCTCAAGAGTGTCGACGACGGCTCTTGTCACTGAGTGCCTGACCGATCGTTAAAGGTTGCGTCTCCGCCCGCGACAACCTTTCCGTGCCCATGGGGCACTTACCGCCACAAAGCTCGTTTCATTCCGCGTGCGTCACTTGCCCCCGCATGTCCAGGCGGCGGGAAAGCGCGTGATTTGAACGACCCGCGGTGAGGTTCAGAGGCCCCGACATGGAATGGCAGAAAGAGACTCCGCCAACGACGACTGCCGACACGACGCCGCCCCCCGGCGTCGCCGCAGACACCGCTGACGAAGCGCCGACGCGCCCTCGCGCGCTCGTGTGGATGCACTGGCTGACCGCGCTGTTCCTGGCCATCGCCGCCGCCCTGATCCTGACCCGCGATGAAGTGGATGGCCGCAGCCTGCGCATGTGGCTGCTGGAAGGGCACCGCCACTTCGGCCTGTTCGTGCTGCTGCTTTTTCTTGCCCGCGTGGCGTTCCGCTTCCGCGTGGGCAAGCTGCCCAGCGAAGGCAACGCCTCGGCCTTGATCCGGCTTGCGGCGGGCACGACGCATATGGCGCTGTATGTCCTGCTGCTGGCGCAGCCACTGCTGGGCTGGGCGCTCAGCAACGCCGAGGGCAAGCCGGTGCATTTCTTCGGCATCACGCTGCCCGCCCTGGTGGCCAGCGACGACGACCTCGCCGACAGCCTCACCGTGTGGCACCAGGACGTGGCCTGGGTGCTGCTCGCCTTGATCACGCTGCACATCGGTGCCGCGCTATGGCATCACTTCGTGCTGCGCGACCGCACGCTTCGCATGATGTTGCCGGGACGTCGCCGCCGATGAGTGCCGGAGTTTTCGCCAGCCGCACCCTATCGAGACAAGGAGTTCTTATGTCGTCCTCTCTGCCCCTGCGCCTGCGGCGCGCCGCCTATGCACCTTGGTTGCTGCTCGTTGCGCTGTTGATGTTCGCCAGCAACAGCGCGCATGCCATCCCCGCGTATGCGCGCCAGACCGGTTCGGCCTGCGCGGATTGCCATGCCGGCGCCTATGGTCCGGCGCTCACGCCCTACGGCATGCGCTTCAAGCTCAACGGTTATACCGATACCGATGGCCAGGGCACCAAGATCCCGCTGGCCGCGCAGATCACCGGCTCGCGCAACGTGCCCGAGCGCGGCGAGAGCACCACCCAGCTCAGCGAAGCGGACGTCTATCTGGCCGGCCGCATCAGCGATCACCTGGGCGGCTTCGTCAAGGTGGTGACGGAGAACATCGGCGACGATCACTACAACACCAAGCTGAGCAACCTGGACCTGCGTTTCGTGGCGAAGGACCTGAAGATCGCCGGCAAGGAAACCACCGTCGGCGTTGCCATCAACAACAGTCCGGGCTTCGATGATCCCATCGCCGCCCTGCCGTACGCATCGTCCCTGGGGCCGCCGGCCGTTTCGGGCACGTTGTTGAACCTGTCCAGTGCCCACACGCTGTACAACCGCGTGATCGGCGGCAGCGTGTACGCGCTCTACGACAACGACTGGTACGGCGAGATCGGCACCTACAACACCATGCCGACCTCGATGATCGACCATCTCGGCTACAACCCGGCCAGCGATCCGGGCCGTCTCAGCGACACCGGTTATTTCCGCTTTGCGTACATGAAGGACCTGAAGCGGCAGTTCTTCTCCGCCGGCGTGGTGGCGCTCACCACCAAGCGGCAGTTGCCGCGCAATGCGCCCAGCGACGACATCACCGATCTCGGTTACGACCTCACCTACCAGTTCCTGGGCAATCGCGAACACATCGTGCAGGTGAGCTACGTCAACATCCTGGAGCAGCGCGATTACGGCAGCACGCCGGTGGTCGGCGGCATCGCGGCCAAATCGCAGGGCAATGCGCGTGACCAGACACTCAGCGTGACGTACACCTTCAAGCAGAGCTACGCGTTGCAGGTAGCGCACCTGATCAGCACCGGAAGCCAGGACCCCGTGCGCTATCCGCCATTCGGCAAGCCCGACAGCACGGCCAACATGATCAGCCTGTACTGGACGCCGTTCGGCAAGGACGACTCGTTCACCTCGCTGGCGAACTTGAAGATCGCCGGCACCTGGTACCGCTACACCCGCTTCAACGGCGCCAGCATGAACATCTTCGGCGCCCCGGTAGGTGCGCTGATCACCAATGCGAAAGACCTCGATGCATTCACCTTGAGCGCGAGTGTTGCGTTCTGACCGAACCAGGAGCCCCGAAGTGAGCAAGACACGATTTGGGAGAGCGGCGCACTGCGCCTTGATGACAGGACTGTTGTTCTACGGCGCCGGCACGTTGCCCGCGCTGGCCGGCGATGCGGACGCCGGCAAGGATGTCTTCAAGCAGGAATGCTTGGAGTGCCACAGTCCCCGTGAAGGCAAGAACAAGAAGGGACCGAGCCTGTTCGGCATCGTCGGGCGCAATGCGGGCAGCATCGGCGACTACAACTATTCCGACGCGCTCAAGAACGCCAAATGGGTGTGGACCGAAGACAAGCTGCACTGGTACCTGTCGCAGCCTGCAAAACAAGCCAACCCGGGCACCAAGATGAAGTATCCGGGCCTGGACAATGCCAAACAGCTCGACGACCTGATCAGCTACCTGCAATCGAACCATTGACGCCCTGTTGCATGTTCGCGTGTACACCATCCCTTGCCTGCCACTAACCTTGGACGGCGCCAACGCGGCTTACGCAAAGGACGGATGTTGCAGGTCGATTTCTTAGCCAGCGGTTGCCGGGCTCTTCTGCCCGCGGCGATACAGAAGCCGCGGCGCAGGGCCGTGGACGACTGACATGGCCTTCACGCGACAGCTTCGTCGTCGCATCGCGCTCGTGGCCATCGCCACGGGCGCCGGGCTGCCGTGGGCGGCACAGGCGCAATCGAGCACGGTCAACGGCACGGTGGCGCTCAGTTCGCAGCTGGTCGATCGCGGCCTGGCGATCACCCAGGACACCGCCGTGCTGCAAGGCGCCGTGTCGATTGCGCTGCCCTCGGGCTGGTCGTTCGGCGCCTCGGCCAGCGCCGAGCTGCGCGACGTCTCGCCGCCGGCCGAGGCCTTCGTGCAGGCCTCCCGCTACTGGCGGATCGCGCCGGACTGGCAATTCCAGGCCGGGCTCGTCTACTACGACTACCCCGGACGCGGCGGCGGCGCGTTCAATCGTACGGAAGGCAGCGTCAACTGGATCTACCGCGACGTGCTCACTCTCGGCGTATCGGCCATCTACCCCACGGGCAGCTCCAGCAACCGGCTGCGGGGGGCCGCCGACGTGGCCTTCCACTGGCCGCTGCCGTGGAATCTTTCGTTTTCCGCCGGCGCCGGCTATGCCCAGACCCAGGTGCCCTACTACCGCAGCTACGCCAACGGCCAGGGCGGCAGTTACGGCTATCACGGCGGCGACCGCGTAAACTCCTATGGCTACGGCCACCTGGGCCTGATCTGGGGCCACGGACCGTGGCACGTGGAGCTCGACCGGATGATCGTCGACCACGCCATGCGGGCGGAAAACCTGGCCGCTTCCCCCTGGGTGGCCACGATTTCGTTCGATTTCTAAGCCACGGCAACCATTTCGGCCTGATCGGGCACTTACGTAGCAATACCTGATGCGTGCGTCCTACCCATGAAAGATGCCGATATCGACGCTGACGAGACGGACCGCCTGCTGCTCCAACGCATGGCGGCGGGCGACCGTGCCGCGCTGACGACGCTGTACCGCAGCTACCACGGACGATTGTGCCGGTTCCTGTCGCGGCTGACGCGACGGGCCGACCTGATCGAGGAAGTCATCAACGACTGCTTCTGGGTCGTGTGGCAGAAGGCCGAGAGCTTCAAGGGCGAGTCGCGCGTGTCGACCTGGATCATCGGCATCGCCTACCGCTGCGGCCTCAAGGCGCTGCGCCAGCGTGGCGACGAGCCGGTGGACGACGAAGGACTGCCGGAAGACCGCCTGCCGTCCCACGACCCCGGCGAGGACCGCGAACTGCGCGACTGGCTGAGCAAGGGCATGGAACGGCTGTCGGCCGACCAGCGCGTGGTGGTGGAACTGGTCTACGGCGTGGGCCACACGCTGGACGACGTGGCCGCCATCATGCAATGCCCGGTGGGCACGGTGAAGGCGCGGCTGTTCCACGCGCGAGTGAAATTACGAAACGTACTTCCAGCCTTGGCTGGTGACCAGCTCACGCAGAAAGAGAGCGTGCCATGAAGTTGACGAAGGATACCGACAGGGATTGTGCCCAAGCCTGGGAAGCGATGCCGTGGGTGCTGCAGGACAGCGCCTCGCAGGAGCAGAGCGCCTGGCTTACCGATCACCTTGCCCGCTGCGAAGCCTGCCGCGAAGAGTTCGCGCAGCAGAGCCAGCTGCGGCTTGCACTCGCCCTGCCCACCGAGATCGAGCTCGATCCCGAAGTCGGCCTCAAGCGCCTGCTGGGTCGCATCGATGCGGCGGAAACGGAACAGACCACCAGCCATGCGCGCAGCGTGCGCAGCGGCACCTGGTTCACCCGCGCGCTGGTCGCCGCGGTACTGGTGCAGGCGCTCGGCATCGGCGTGCTCGGCGTGAAGCTGTGGTCCGAAGATGCGGCGCAGACCTACCGCACGCTCAGCGATCCGGCGCAGGCGGCCATGCCCGGCGCCATCCACGTGGTGCCGGATGCGAACATGAAACTGGCCGACTGGAACACGCTGCTGCATTCGCTGCAGTTGCAGGTGGTCGGCGGCCCGAACGACGTGGGTGCCTATACGGTGGTGCCGGCGCATGCGCCGGCCACGCAGGACACGCTGCAGCAGCTGCGTGCGACGCACGGCATCCGCCTCGCCGAACCGGCCACCAGCAGCCCGTGAACACGTGTCCATGAAACCGGGTCTGTTGTTGCTACTGCTGGCCGTGACGGTGCTGAGTGCGTGCGCTCCTTCGCGGCCGGCATCGCAGCAAGGCACCACCGTCACGCCGTCGGCAACGTCGAGCGACCACGTGGCCGCCATGAACAGCGCCCGCGACATCGTGCTTGCCGTCGCCAACCCGCAGGAGCCGCCGCCCACGCATGCCGGTTCCAGCATGCTCGGCTATGCGCCGCCGACCAACTACGGCGCGGGACAACGCGCCATCTCCATGCTCGCCAACATGCGCGAGCACTACGGCTGGCGTGAAGTCACCGGTTGGCCGATCAAGGCGCTGAGCCTCTACTGCATCGTGCTCGAACCGCCGGCCGGCATGAGCCGCGAGGATCTGCTCGCCGCCCTGGCCAAGGACGAACGCGTGGCGCTGGCCCAGCCGCTGCAGGATTACACCGTGTATTCCGCGCAGAACGCCGACGGCCCGCACAAGTACAACGATCCGTACGCCGACCTGCAGCGCGGCTTCGTGGAAACCGATGCCGCGCTGGCGCACAACACCAGCCAGGGCGACGCGGTGCACATCGCCATCGTCGACACCGGCGTGGACACCGCGCACCCGGACCTGCAGGGCCGCATCCACGACGTCAGCAACGAAGTGGACAGCGACCCACCCGCCTTCAACCGCGATCCGCACGGCACCGAAGTGGCCGGCATCATCGGCGCCATCGGCGACAACCACGTGGGCATCGTGGGCATCGCGCCCAAATCAATCCTCAGCATCTACAAGGCGTGCTGGTATCCCACCACGGTGGAAGCCGGCGCGCGCTGCAACTCGTTCACGCTGGCCAAGGCGATGGCGGCGATCCTCGATACCGATGCGCGGGTGATCAATCTAAGTCTCGGCGGCCCCGCCGATCCGTTGCTCAACAAACTGCTGATGCAGTTGCTCGAGCAGCGGCGCATCGTGGTGGCCGCGCTGCCGCCCGACGGCAGCACGCGAGGATTCCCCGATAGTGCGCCCGGCGTACTGGTGGTGCGGGTGAGCGGGGCCAAGCCTGCGCCGCCCGATGTGCTCAGCGCGCCGGGCAACGACATCCTCACCACCCAACCCGGCGGGGGCTACGACTTCACCTCCGGCTCGTCCATGGCTGCCGCTCACGTGAGCGGCATCGTTGCGTTGTTGCTTGCGCTGTCGCCGGAACTCGATGCGCACAGCATCCGCGAGCTGCTGCTGAGCACCAGCAAGACGGTGGGCGGCATGCGCCAGGTGGATGCCGCTGCGGCGGTCACCGCGCTGCGCAAGAACCTCGCCTCGACCCGGCGTTGACGGGCCGGCTCCCTTCCCCACCATCGCGGATCCCCACCGTGAAGCAAAACGCCGAAGCTCCCTCCCGCCTCCCCGACGTCGCCGTCCAGCCCCATCTTGGCGGCGCCCTGGATTGGGTCGGCATGGCGGGCATCGTCGCCCCCGTGCGCATCGATGCAGGGGACGGGACGACGCAAGCCGTGCATGCGCGCATCGATGCCTTCGTCAACCTGGTGCGCACGGACCGGCGCGGCATCCACATGTCGCGCCTGTACCTGCTGATCGACGAATACCTCGGCGCCACGCCGCTCAGCCCGTTCACGCTGGAGCGTCTGCTGCGCGCCTTCCTGCAGTCGCATCACGAGCTGGCCGACCGCGCGCGCATCCAGCTGCGCTTCGATCAGCTGGTGCGGCGCAAGGCGCTGCGCAGCGATCACCATGGCTGGCGCAGCTATCCGGTGAACATCGAGGCCACGCTGGGCCACGACGGCTTCGCAGTGACACTGGCGACCGACATCGTCTATTCCTCCACCTGCCCCGCCTCCGCCGCGCTCGCGCGCCAGCTGATCCAGCAGCGCTTCGCCGAGGATTTCCCGCCGGCAGCGAGCGTGCCGCACGCCGAGGTGCTGGCCTGGCTGGGCAGCGAACAAGGCATCGTGGCCACGCCGCACGCGCAGCGCAGCATCGCCCACGTCTCGGCCCGGCTCGCCCACGATGCACCGCTGGATGTGATCGACCTGATCGACCGGGTGGAAGCCGCGCTGGGCACGCCGGTGCAGACGGCGGTGAAACGCGAGGACGAGCAGGCCTTCGCGCTCGCCAATGGCAGCAACCTGATGTTCTGCGAGGACGCCGCACGCCGCATCCAGCGCGCGCTCGATGCCGACGACCGCCTCGCCGATTTCCACGTGCGCCTGGAGCACCAGGAAAGCCTGCATGCGCACGATGCGGTGGCGTTTGCGAGCAAGCAGGGGCGCTAGCAGCAACACTTTCCACGACCGCCTTCACACCTTGTTGGCGAGCCTGGGTATCGACTTGAGCGGACGCCCTGCGACCCGGCATGGCCCCTGTGGAGACCCCTCGCATGTCCGAGCACGTCTACAAGTCCATCGAACTCACCGGCTCCTCCAAGACCAGCTGCGACGACGCCATCCGCACCGCCATCGCCCACGCGTCCAAGACCGTGCGCAATATCCGCTGGTTCCACGTCATCGAAACGCGCGGTCATGTGGATAACGGCAAAGTCGAGTACTGGCAGGTGACGCTGAAAGTCGGCTTCACCCTCGAATAACCCTCTCGTGGATCGTTGTGCGATGCGCCTGCTCATCGCGAGCAGGCATGTCGCGCTGTGCCACGATGCGAACTTTCCTGCTGGAGTCATTGCATGCATATCGATCTCAGCGGCCGCACGGCCATCGTCACCGGCTCCACCGCGGGCATCGGCCTGGCCATCGCCAGCGGCCTTGCCGGCACCGGCGCACAGGTGGTCGTCACGGGCCGCACCCAGGCGCGCGTGGACGAGGCCATCGCCTCGATCAAGAGCGCCGTGCCGAAAGCCAGGCTCACCGGCGTGGCAAGCGACCTGGGCAGCGCGGAAGGCGCACGCCAGCTGATTGCCCAGGTGCCGGACACGGACATCCTGATCAACAACCTCGGCATCTTCGAGCCCAAGCCGTTCTTCGAGATTCCCGACGACGACTGGATGCGCTTCTTCGAAGTGAATGTGTTGAGCGGCGTGCGCCTGTCGCGGCATTACGCCCAGGGCATGGCCAGGCGTGGCTGGGGTCGCATCCAGTTCGTGTCGAGCGAGTCGGGCCTGCAGATTCCCGCCGAAATGATCCACTACGGCACCACCAAGACGGCGCAGCTGGCGGTCTCGCGCGGCCTGGCCGAAGCGCTTGCCGGCACCGGCGTCACCGTGAATGCCATCCTGCCGGGGCCGACGCGCTCCGAAGGCGTCGGCGACTTCTTCGCCAAGATCGCCAAGGACCAGGGCATTTCGCAGGACCAGGTCGAGCGCGATTTCATCCAGACGCATCGCCCCTCGTCACTGCTCAAGCGTCTTGCCACGGTGGAGGAAGTGGCCAACCTGTCGGTCTATCTCGCTTCCGAACAAGCCTCGGCCACCAACGGCGCGGCCATGCGCGTGGATGGCGGCGTGGTGCGTTCGATCGCCTGAGCGGCGCGGCAGCGCCTGGCGTCAGGACAACAGCCACGCGACGCAGCGATCGATATCGCCGGCCGCGTGCCAGCCGTGCAGCGCGATGCGCAGATAGCCTTCGCGCGTGCTGGTGCTGATGCCGCGGGCTTCGGCGTTGCGCAGAAGTTCTGCGCAACGTTCCGCCGGCAGCGCGAACGACAACGTCGAACCGACCCGGCCCGCCTGCACCAGCGCATCGAGTCGACGCGCTTCGGCCGCCCACGCCGGATGCTTGGCCAGCGCCGCCAGCAATGCGCGTTGCAAACCGGTGATGTGCGATTGCAGCGCCGCCGCGCCGCCGCTATCCACCAGCAGGCGGATGGACGACGCCAATGCCGCGCACGAGAGAATCGACGGACTGCCTGCTTCCAGTCGCCGTCCGTCGTCGGCCCACAACGCATCGCTGACGGTCTGAGTGCCGCCCTGCGAGAAGTGATCGGGTGCCGACAACCACGTGCCCAGCGGAATCAGCTGCTGGCGAAACGCGTGATCGGTCCACAGCAGGCCCTGACCCTGCAAGCCAAGCAAGCCTTTGTGTCCACCGGTGGCGAACGCACTCACGCCGTCGAACGAGGTCGCCATCGTGCCCGCACCCTGGATGCCGTCGACGACGAGATGCACGCCGCGCTCGCGACAGCCGCGCCCGAGCTTTTCCAGGTCGAGTCGAATGCCATCCTGGTAGCGCACCCACGACACCGCGATCACCCGCGTGCTCGGCGTGATCGCCGCCAGCAGACGTTGTTCGGGTTCGATCGAGGCATCGGGCACAGCGGCAGGCTGCGCGGCATGGCCGTCCCACAAGGCCACTTCCGTGCAAC
Source organism: Dyella kyungheensis (assembly GCF_049913195.1). Taxonomy (GTDB): domain Bacteria; phylum Pseudomonadota; class Gammaproteobacteria; order Xanthomonadales; family Rhodanobacteraceae; genus Dyella; species Dyella kyungheensis. The sequence continues at coordinate 3,331,209 of NZ_CP183983.1, forward strand.
TCACGCCCTTGCTCGCCAGCGCCAGCCACGGCAGCCGGTTGCTGGGGAATTCGCCCACGGGAATAAGCACCTCGTCGCCGTGCTGCCAGGGATAACCCAGCGCCACGGCTTCCAGCCCACTCGACGTGCACGTCACCAGACTCATGTCCCGCGCATCGACGCCAAGCAAGGTGGCACCGACCTCGCGCAATGCGCGCTGCACGTCCAGGAAATCCCCGTTCCACTGCAGCTCCCACGGCCGCAGCTCGGTGCCCAGCAGCGCGCGCAACGCTTCGGCGGAAGCGCGTGGCAGCACGCCGTCCTTGCAGTGCGAGAGCCACAGCACTTCCGGCGGCAGGTCGAACAGATCGGGAGACAACAGGGGAGCGGCAACGGGCGGCACTGCGCGTATTCCATGCATCGGAAAGATGGCGACGCTAGCACAACGGATTACGCGCACGCCCCGGAGGAATCCGCGCGTTACGCATTCACACCGTCTGCACGAAAACGTCCGCGTGCTGTGTCCGCAGTCCGCGATGCTTGTCCGGACATCGTCCGCGGACACTGCATGCACGACGCAGCACTTTCCCGAAATGGCTCAACGGCGCGGCTTTTCAGCGATATGCGAGGTTGGCACGGGCCTTGCCATATACCCAGTGAAAGCCACCCAACCCCGTCAAGGAGTACGACCATGAAATTCGAGAACCTGATGCTGCACAGCCTGTTCGCCGCCTGCCTGCTGGTTTGCGTGCTGACCCTGGGCGCCATGATCGCTGCCCCCGCCGTTTACACCAACGCCTCCGTGGCGAGCGCAGCGCCCGCCGCCGCAACGGCCCAGCCGGCCGGCTGAGGAAAAGAAGCTTGCACGCGCTCTTGATCGTCGCGGCATCTGTTGCCGCAACACATGACGGTCCGCTCACCCGGCCGCCCTCACAAGACTAGCCCCGGGATCTCCCGGGGCTCGATGAAACTCCCTCTCGCCTGACTTCAGCGTCCGCCGGACGCGCGGCGAGTGAGCTCGGTCAGTCCGTGCCGTTCCATCAAGGTGTAGACCTGCTCCCACCACCAGCGGCGATCCGCCGGCTCGATGGTCGAGGATGGAACATGGGCCAGTTGTTCGAACGCCGCCCAGAGGTTTTCCTCGGGGGCATCGAGCATGGCCAGGCGGATCAACTCCGCATCGAGTTCGGCAAACCTGCTCGCCAGCTGTTCTCTGGAGTAACGCACGATCGTTGCACCGCTGCTTCGATTCGCGCACCGTGGCACCGTCGCCTTTCTCCTTCATTTCATGCGGCAGGCGTCGCCCTGCAGCCTTCGCGCTTGACGCTGATTTCACCCGTGAAAGAGGACTCTTTTGCCCTCTGTGGGAGCGCACTGGTGCGCGACAGCCGGATCGCGGCGCGAGCTGCCAACTTTCTGTCGCGCACCAGTGCGCTCCCACAAAAACACGTGCCAGCCGCGTCGAATTTTTTGCAGCCGACAACCCGCCCGGCGTTGGCTGTGCGACGCACGCCATCCAAACGGAACACCAGCCACAGGGACATTCGCGCAGGGGAGATCAACGTGTCTTCGCGTTGTCGTGCGCGTCTGCTTTGCTGGTTCCCGCTCGAACGCTTCAACCCACACGCTGGCGTCACCGGCGCCAGGCTCCCGTCCCGCGCAACACAACCAACAGGTGAAAGCACATGGGCAGCAGCACGATCACCACCAAAGATGGCGTCGAGATCTACTACAAGGACTGGGGCAAGGGCCAGCCCATCGTGTTCAGCCATGGCTGGCCGCTGTCCGCCGACGACTGGGATGTGCAGATGCTGTTCTTCCTCGCCCAGGGCTATCGCGTGATCGCGCATGATCGTCGTGGCCATGGCCGCTCCACCCAGACCGAAGACGGCAACGACATGGAACACTATGCCGACGACCTGGCCGCGCTCACCGAGAAACTCGACCTGCACGATGCCATCCACGTCGGCCATTCCACCGGCGGCGGCGAAGTGGTGCGCTACGTGGCCAAGCACGGCTTGAAGCGCACGGCCAGGATCGTGCTGATCAGCGCGGTACCGCCGGTCATGGTGAAGAGCAAGCAGAACCCCGAGGGAACGCCGCTGGAAGTCTTCGACGGCTTCCGTGCCGCGCTCGCGGCCAACCGTGCGCAGTTCTACATCGACGTCGCCTCGGGTCCGTTCTACGGATACAACCGGCCTGGCGCCAAGCCCTCCCAGGGCATCATCGACAATTGGTGGCGCCAGGGCATGATGGGCGGCACCAAGGCCCATTACGACTGCATCAAGGCGTTCTCCGAAACGGATTTCACCGACGACCTGAAGAAGATCGACAAGCCCGCCCTGGTGTTGCATGGCGACGACGACCAGGTGGTGCCGTACAAGGATGCCGGCGTGCTGTCGGCGAAACTGCTGAAGAACGCGACGCTGAAGATCTATCCCGGTTTCCCTCATGGCGCCCCGACCACGCACCACGAGGCGATCAACCAGGACATGCTGGCGTTCTTCAAGAGCTGATCCTCCGGGCAGCCCCTGCGCTCGCTCCGGGGGCTGCTTCCCGGGCGCACCGGCAGCCTGCCGGTGCCGGTGTCCGATGCTTCGGCCACACGCCCTCCTCACGCCGTTCACATCGCCATCGATATACCGATGGCGTTGCCGTGGTGCGTGCTTTCCACCGCGCTGGTCGACCGCCCCCGCTGCCAGCGCGCCCTCTGCACGGCCTGTGACCGGAGCCACGGTGACTCGACAAGGATCGTCCGATAGTCTGGCGCACGATTCCCGGGAGACAGATGGCAGTGCCGGCTCCACGCTCACACGATGAAGAACGACGGCTCGAACGCCTGCTCTCGCTCGGCGTGCTCGACACCGAGGCCGAACCGTTGTTCGACGCACTTACCAAGGCCGCCTCGTTGCTCACCGGTGCGCCGATCGCGCTGATGACCCTGGTCGACGATCGGCGCCAATGGTTCAAGTCCAACGTGGGCCTGGATGGCCCCACGGAAACCTCGCGCGACGTGGCGTTCTGCTCGTACACCATTCTCGACGACCGCCCCTTCGTGGTGCCGGACGCATTGATGGACCCGCGCTTCGCCAACAACCCGCTGGTCACCGACGCCCCGCATATCCGCTTCTACGCCGGTGCACCGATCAAGCTCAGCGACGGCCTGCGCATGGGTGCGCTGTGCGTCATCGATCGCCAGCCCCGGCAGCTGCCGGACGAACACGCCGCCATTCTCCGCCAGCTGGCGCGCGCCGCCGCCGAGGCCCTGGAACAGCGCAAGGCGGCGCTGGAACGCGGCGAATCGCTGCACCGCGAAGCCTTGCTGCACCGCCTGCTGATGGACGACCGCACGCGCCTCGCCGCGATCCTCGACGCCTCGCAGGCCGGCACCTGGGAATGGAACGTGCAGACCGGCGAAATGCGCTTCAACGAACAATGGGCCAGCATCCTCGGCTACGCGCTGGAAGATCTCGACCTGCTTTCATCGAGCGTATGGCGCGACATCCGCGAAGACGAAGGCGGCATCATCCAGGGCGCGCAGCGCCGCCTGACCCATCCCGACGACCTGCCGCAGATGGACGAACGCCTGCAGGAACACCTGCGCGGCGAACGCCCGCTGTTCGAGAGCGAGGCGCGTCTGCGGCACAAGGACGGGCACTGGCTGTGGGGCCTGCTGCGCGGCCGTGTGATCAGCCGCACCGACGACGGCCTGCCGCTGTGGATCTACGGCACCATGGTGGACGTGTCCGAGCGCAAGCGGATGGAGCGCCGCCTGCACGAAAGCGAGGCCTTCCTCGATCGCTCCGGCCGCGTGGCCGGCGTGGGCGGCTGGCAGTTGGACCTGGTCACCAACCAGCTCACCTGGTCCGACCAGACCTGCGCCATCCACGATCTGCCGGCAGGCCACCACCCCACGCTGAGCGAAGCGGTGCACTACTACGCCCCCGAAGCGCGCGAGCAGATCCAGCAAGCGGTGACCAAGGGCATCGAGGACGGCAAGGGCTGGGATCTCGAACTGCCGATGATCACCGCCAAGGGTCGCCACATCTGGGTGCGCGCCGCCGGCGCGGTCGAATTCGACCACGGCAAACCCTGCCTGCTGATCGGCGCGATCCAGGACATCACCGCGCGCAAGCAGGCGGTGGAATCGGTGCAGCGCAGCGAGCATCGCTTCCGCAAGCTATTCGAGGAAAGCCTGGGATTGATCTGCACCCACGATCTCAACGGCACCATCCTTTCGGTCAATCCCGCGGCGGCGCAATCGCTGGGTTATTCGATGGGCGAACTGCTCGGCCGTCCGTTCAAGGAGCTGATGGAACCGGCGCTGCATGGCATGTTCGACGAATATCTCCATCGCGTCACCACACGGGGCGTGGCGCACGGCCTGTTGCAGATCAAGGCCAAGGACGGACGCAGCCTGGCCTGGCAGTACCACAACTCGCTGGACATCGAGAACGACGAACCCTACGTGCTTGGCCACGCACTCGACGTCACCGAGCGCATGCGCCACGAAAGCCAGCTGCGCGAATGGAGCGTGCGCGATTCGCTCACCGGCCTGTTCAATCGCCGCTACCTGAGCCAGATCGCCGACAAGCTCGAGCGCGACGAACGCTGGGGTTGCATCATGATCGACCTGGAAAACTTCAAGTCGGTCAACGATACCCATGGTCATCAGCGGGGCGACGAAGTACTGGTGGCGATGGGCCACTTCCTCACCATGCATGTGCGCCCGAACGACATCGTGATCCGCTCCGGCGGCGACGAATTCGTGATCCTGCTGCCCAACGCGGGCGAACAGGAAACCGCGGCGATCATCCGACGCCTGGAGGCCGCGCGCGCCAGCGCCCCCATCCGCTTCACCATGGGCCACGCCATCCGCTTGCGCGACACGCCGCTCGATGCCGCATTGGCCAGCGCGGACAACCAGCTCTATCGCGTGCGGCGGGAGCGCGGCTACCAGGGGCGCTGAATCGCGGCAGCGCCCTCGCCTCTCGCTCAGCGGAACAGGTTGGTCTTGGCCAACTCGATCAGCTCATCGCCGCGTCCGTTGATGACGGTGCGCAATGCCCACAGCCCGAAACCCTTGACCTGTTCCAGCGTGATATTGGGCGGCACCGCCAGTTCCTGCGTATTGGTCACCACGTCGAGCAAGGCCGGGCCATCATGAGCGAGGATGTCCTTGATGGCGGCAGCGAGATCCGCCGGATCTTCCACCCGGATCGCATGCACCCCCACCGCACGCGCCATGGCGGCGAAATCCGGATTCACCAGCGAGGTGCCGGTTTCCAGAAAACCGCCCGCCTTCATTTCCAGCGCCACGAAACCCAGCGTGTGGTTGTTGAACACCACCACCTTCACCGGCAGCTTGTGCTGCACCAGGGTGAGGAAGTCGCCCATCAACATGGTGAAGCCGCCGTCGCCGGAGAGACTGATGATCTGCCGCTTCGGATAGGCGGCCTGCGCACCGATCGCCTGCGGCATCGCGTTCGCCATCGAGCCATGCACCAGCGAACCGACCAGCCGGCGTTTGCCGTTCATGCGCAGGTAGCGCGCGGCCCATATCGACGGCGTGCCCACGTCGAAGGTGAAGACGGCATCGTCCGACGCCGCTTCGCTCACCAGCCTGGCCAGGTACTGGGGATGGATCGGCTTGCGGCCCGGATGGCCGGTCGCCAGTTCGTCGAGTCCCTCGCGCGCCTTGCGGTAATGCGCAACGCAGGTATCGAGATAGCTCGTGTCCTGCTTCGGCTTCAATGACGGCAGCAACGCCTCGATGGTGGCGGCTACATCGCCCACCATGCCCAGGTCCAGGCGCGCGTGGCGGCCCAGGCTGTCGGCGCGCAGATCCACCTGCGCGATCTTCGCTTCGGTGGGATAGAACTGCCGATACGGAAAGCCGGTGCCGAGCATCAGCAGGGTGTCGCAGTTCAACATCGCGTGATAGCCGGAACTGAAACCGATCAGGCCGGTCATGCCGACGTCGTAAGGGTTGTCGTATTCCAGGTATTCCTTGCCGCCAAAGGCGTGCACGATGGGCGCCTGCAGCGTCCCGGCCAGCTTCACCACCGCATCGTGCGCACCGGCGCAGCCACGGCCGCACAGCAGAGTGATCTTCTTGCCATCGTTGAGCAGTTGCGCCAGCGCCACGATGTCCTCGTCCGCAGGACGCACCACCGGCGCGCGAAGTGCGATCGAACCACCGGCCGACGGCTTCGCCTCCAGTTCGAGCAGGGCCACATCGCCGGGGATGACCACCACCGCCACCCCGCGCAGGCCGATCGCCGCGCGCATGGCGCTCTCGAGCACGGCCGGCAATTGTTCGGGCGTGGAGACCAGTTCGCAGTAATGGCTGCACTCGCGGAACAGCGATTCCGGATGCGTCTCCTGGAAATAACCGCGACCGATTTCCGCGCTGGGAATCTGCGCCGCAATCGCCAGCACCGGCACGCGCGAGCGGTGGCAATCGAACAGTCCATTGATGAGATGCAGGTTGCCGGGGCCGCAGCTTCCTGCGCACACCGCCAGCTCCCCCGTCAGATGCGCCTCGGCCCCGGCAGCGAACGCCGCAGCCTCCTCGTGGCGCATATGAATCCAGTCGATGTCGCCGCGCTCGCGCAACGACTCGGTGATGCCATTGAGGCTGTCCCCCACCACGCCGTAGATCCGGCGCACGCCCGCGACATGCAGCGTTTCCGTAACGACATCAGCCACTTTCGTATGTGCCATAACCCAGGCCCCTTCGATGGAAGACATGCGCCGCACGCGATTCCAACGAGTATCGCCTCGCCGATGTGACAACCATGTCAGCCGGTACTGGCCAGATTCGCATCCGCACGACTCGGCTGAGCCGTGCGGATGCGCGGTACGGCTTATTTGGAGATCAGCAGCAACAGCGACTGGCCGCACTGGCCATAGGTGGTCCCTGCCCCGCCGATCAGCGTCTCGCTGCCAGGAGCGGCGAACGTATTGGCACCATCGTTCCAATTACAGGTGTCGGTGACGCGATACCACTGCGTGCCGGTGGGCGGCGCCGGCAGCGTGAAAGTGACACTGCCCGACCAGCCGTTGTAGGCGACGTAGATCGAGTTGCTGTCGCCCAGCGACGGGCCGTTGATGGTGTAGGCCAGCGCGTAGTTGCTGGTGTTGTTCCAGTAGTTGGTGTCCGCGGCGGCGCCGCTGGGCTGATACCACACCAGTTGGCTGCCGGTATACCAGGTGGCTGGACGCAGTGCGGGATGCGCCTTGCGGAAGGCGATCAGCCGCTGGGCAAAGGTGTAGAAGTTCGATTGATCAGTGGTCCAGCTGCTGCTCAGCCAGTTCGCGCTGGAGTCGAGGTTGTACGCATTGTTGTTGCACTGGAGCGTGCGCAGGTGTTCATCGCCTCCCTGCATCAGCGGCGTGCCCGCCGAGAGCATCTCGAAGGCCATGCCCGTGCGGGCAGCGCGACGCTGGTCCAACGCCGTGCCGGTGCCTGCGGACATGCCCTGGTCCCAGCTGTAGTTCGTACTGGTGCCGCCATCCGACGGCCCGTACGGCCACGCCTGGCTGTTGCTAGCGCCGTTGCACGAATAGACGTCCTTCAAGGTCAGACCGTCGTGTACGTCGATGAAGTTCACCGAGTTCCACGGCGCGCGTCCGTTGGCCTGAAACAGGTTGGAGGAACCCGAGAAGTCGTTCGCATCCTGGGTGATGTGGATGGTCATGCTGCCCAGTTCGTTCTGCGCCTGACGCAGGCTGTCGCGGAACAAGCCGTTCCACTCCGACCATCCCTGCGGAAATCCGCCGAGCTGGTAGGAGTTGCCGTTGATCGCCCACGGTTCGGCGAACAGATCCAGACCGCTGCCGCCGCCGGCGGGACGCACGGTGAATTCGCGCAGGATGCGGTTGATCGCCACGTTGCTGTCCGCCGCATCGAAGTTGTAGCCGCCGTTGGGGCAGTTCGGCGCCGAGGCGTTGTACGCACCGTTGAGACAGCTGTTGCCCAGCACCGAGGCGAGATCGAAGCGGAAGCCGTCCACGCCCATCGTGTTCGCCCAATAGGCCAGCGAATCCACGATCAGGTTCTGCGCCACCGTGTTGTACGTGTTGAAGTTCGCGCCGGTGCCGGTGTTGTCGTAGAAGTATTGATGGTCGGCGGTGAGCTCGTAATAGGTGCCGTTGTCCAGGCCGCGCCACGAGTAGATGGTTGCCGTGGTCGGATCGCTGCCCGTCCAGGTGCCCCCTTCGGCGGTGTGGTTGTAGACCACGTCCATGTAGACCTTGATGCCGGCATTGTGGAACGCCTGCACCATCGCCCGGAATTCCGCCGTGGGGCCGCCGGGTGCCTTGTTATAGGCGTAGCGGCGATCCGGCGAAAAATAGTTCTCGGTCATGTAGCCCCAGTAGTTCTGGTTGGCATCCGAGTTGGGCACGACGTCGTTCGCGTCGTTCTGCGTTTCCTGCACGGGCAGGAATTCCACCGCCGTCACGCCCAGGCTGGCCAGGTAACTCGCCTTGAGGCCAGCGCCGTAGTACGTGCCGCGATACTGCGCGGCGATCGAGGTATCCTGCTCGGTGAAGCCGCGCACATGGACTTCGTAGATCACGTCGTCTTTCTGCGCCCGCGTGGGCTTGCTGCCGGTGCTCTGTGTGAGGGGTGCCAGCACCACCCCCTTGGGCGCATAGATGCCGCTGTCGGTGGTGCGGTAACTGGCGCCGGAGGCGAACACGTTGCCGTTCTGGTTCGACGGGTTCTGCGGGTCCTGGCTCACTTCCTGCGCATACGGATCGAGCAGCAGCTTGTTCGGATTGAAACGATTGCCGCTGGTATCGACGTCCGAAACAAAACCGGCCTGCGAACCCTTGCCCCAGCTGCTGTTGTACGGCCAGTTCGGTCCCCAGGCGCGATAGCCGTAATAGACCGAACCGGTGATGCCTGCCGCCTGGATCGACGACACCGGCACAGTCACCGCCCATACGCCGCTCCCCACCGAGCTGAGCGGATACGTAGCCGACTCCTGCACGCCGTAGCCGGCCGAATACAAATACAGCACGAGGCGCGTGGCGGTGGAGGAATAGACGCGGAAGGTGATGCTGGTCTGCGCCGCGTTGTAGCTCGCGCCCAGACTCATGCTGTTGATGGCCGCCTGGGCCGGTGTCGCGGGCACGCCGCTGAGCGCCGCGCAGGCCAGCAGCGCGGCGAGAATCTTCGAGCACTTCATGGGTAAGCCTCCATTCTGCTTCGTTGACGATCAGGTCAAACAGCATCGGCGCCACGGAGTGCATCCCTGCCGCGGCTGGCGGACAAGCAACATCACTGTCGTTCGCAAGAAGAGGGTTGCCGCGCATTTCCTTGCGCAGCAGCCATTCGGGCGGCAGTGCTGCGCATCGTAGAAAGCATCGCAATGCAGCAACCAGCGGCTGCATACGTATTCATTGCGAACAGCGTCCGCAAAAAGCATTACGGGTTGGCGGAACGCTCCCAGCGGGCCAGTTGTTCGCGCAAGGCCTCGTTGTCGGCCTTCAGCTCGATCACTTCGGCGCTCAGCTCGGCGACGCGGCGACGCAAGGTCGGCATGTCTTCATCGCCCGCCTCAGGCTCCTTGCGCGGCTTGCGCTTGGCTTCGCGCACGCGCTTGGCCGCCTGCTTGAGTTCGTCATCGCCCGCCACGGCCGCGGCGCGCTGCTCGTCTTCCGGCAGCGTTGCCACAGCGGCGGCGGCGTTGATCGACAACACGCCCGACTTCACCGCCGCCACCACTTCCGGCGCGGCCTGCTTCTGGATCTTCTCGATCATCACCACCTGGCTGTTGCTGAGACGCGCCTCGCGCGCGATCGCTTGCCGGCTCGGCAACGGCTCGGGCTTGGCGGGCGGCTCCGCTGCGGCGACCGATGGCGTCGCTTCGGGCACGGCACCCGCCTCTTCTTCCACCGGCCTGGTGCGCGAGCGGCGCTCCTGCAGGATCTCCCGCTTGCGCAGCGCCAGCACGCCGCGCTGGAAGTCGGACACGCTGCGCCGCCCCAGGTGTTGCTCGATCATCCACAGATGCACGTCGTCCATCGACTGGAAGCGGGTGTTCTGCACCGTGTTGAACGGCAGGTCGTGCTTGCGGCAGATGCCGTAGCGATTGTGCCCGTCCACCAGGACATTGCCCCAGAGCACCAGCGAATCGCGGCAACCTTCCGCGAGCAGGCTGCGTTCGAGCGCCTCGTATTCGTCCGGCGTGAGCGGGTCGATATAGGCCTTGAGTTCTTCGTTGACAACGATATCCATGGGTCGGGCAAGAGCGGGCAAAGGGGCGGCATTGTAGAGAACCCTGGCCCGCGTTTCGCGGCTTGTATTGAGGGCGGGGACGTGCTCCACCATCCCGGGCCCTGCTCTGCTACCTTGCAGGCTTTCCGACCCGGGGGTTCCCATGCTGCTGCGCCATTGCCTTGCCCTTGCGCTTGCCGTTTCGCTGTCCGCCACCGTGGCAGCCGACGAGGCGAAGCCCGCACACACGCCTTCGCCCAAGGAACTGCTGGCCAAGTCGCAGCCGCAGGAATGGCGCACGCCCGATCCGCAGAACCTGCTGGTGATGCAGCTGCCGCAAGGGCGCGTGCTGATCGAACTGGCGCCGGACTTCGCTCCGCTGCACGTCGCCAATATCCGGACCATGGCGCACGAGCACTATTACGACGGGCTCGCCATCGTGCGCGTGCACGACAACTTCGTCACCCAATGGGGCGACCCGGCCAGCGACGACAACGGCGACAAGAGCAAGCTCAAATCGCTGGGCTCGGCCAAGGACAAGCTGCCGCCGGAATACACCCGCCCCTACGACGCCAAGCTTCCCTTCACCGCCTTGAAGGACGGCGATTTCTACGCACCGGAAGTCGGCTTCTCCGAAGGCTTCCCGGTCGCACGCGACCAGGCCAACCATCAGGAATGGCTCACCCATTGCTACGGCATGGTGGGCGTGGGCCGCGATATCGATCCGGAAACCGGCAGCGGCAGCGAGCTGTATGCGGTGATCGGCCAGGCGCCGCGCGCGCTGGACCGCAACATCGCCGTGGTGGGTCGCGTGTTGCAAGGCGTGGAATATCTCTCCGGCCTGCCCCGCGGCACCGGCCCGCTGGGCTTCTACGAGCAGCCCGATCAGCGCATCGCGATCGGTTCGGTGCACCTGGCCGCGGATCTTCCCGCCGACCAGCGCCCGGCCATCCAGGTGCTGCGCACCGACAGCGCCACCTTCGCCGCGCTAGTCGATGCGAAGCGCAATCGTCTGGACGATTTCTATCGTTTCCCCGTGCACAAGGTGGATCTGTGCAGCGTGAGCATCCCGGTTCGTGACGCCAAGACGTTGCATTGATCTGGATGAACCCCCGCCCGCGCCCATCACCGCATGACGACACGCCCTTCACCGGGCGAGTCGGCAGGATGTCGTGGCGATATCGCGGTGGGAGTCATGCATGCGGCGGGGCTGGAAAATACTGATATGGATCATCGGCGTCTGCCTGGCGCTGATCGTGGTGCTGTTGATCGTCATCGCCACCTTCGACTGGAACCGTCTCAAGCCCACCGTCAATGCCCGCGTCACTGAATCGATTGGACGGCCTTTTGCCATCAATGGCGACCTGAGCGTTCGCTGGCGGCGCGAAGAGCGCGCCAGCGGCATCGAGAGCTGGGTGCCGTGGCCGGAGTTCGTCGCGCAGAACATCAGCATCGGCAATCCCGAGTGGACCGGCCAGCCGCATTTCGCCCAGCTGGATGCGCTGCGTTTCCGCATCTCACCGCTGCCGTTGATCGTGCATCGGGTGGAAATCCCCGTGCTGTATCTCACCCAGCCCAGCATCGACCTGGAGCGCAATGCACAAGGCCAGGCCAACTGGGATTTCGCCTTCGCCAACGATGGCAAGCCGTCGGCGTGGACGCTGGACCTGCACGCGATCGGCTTCGACCGCGGCCATATCGCGCTCAACGACGCCATCAGCAAGGCGGACCTGCAGATCACCATGGAAGCGCTGCAGCGGGCGATCCCGTATGGCGACATCGTTTCGCAACAGTCCGCCGACGCACGCGAACAGGCCAGCAAGACCGTCGGCGCCAGCGCCAAGACCGCACTGGCCAAGGATGCGGGCACGCAGGAAAACGAACCCGGCCACACCAACGCCGCCTACCAGTTTGCCTGGCAGGCGCTGGGCAAGTACCAGGGCGCCCCCGTCGATGGCCATGGCAAGACCGGTGGCGTGCTGGCCCTGCAGCAGACCGACCAGCCCTTCCCGATTCAAGGCGACGTGCACATCGGCGACACGCACATCGCGCTGGTGGGCACGCTCACCGATCCGCTGCATCTCGCCGCGCTGGACATCCGCCTGTGGTTCTCCGGCAGCAGCATGGCCAAGCTCTATCCGCTGATCGGCGTGACCCTGCCCGACACGCCGCCGTATGCGACCGAAGGCCATCTGCGCGCGAACCTGAAGCGCGGCGCCAGCCACTTCGAGTACGACCATTTCCGCGGCCGCGTGGGCGGCAGCGACCTGCAAGGCGATCTGGCCTTCGATACCGGCGGCGCGCGGCCCAAACTCAGCGGCACGGTGAAATCGCAGCTGCTGCGCTTCTCCGATCTGGCGCCCTTGATCGGTGCCGACTCCAATGCCGAAAAGGAGCAGCGCGGCGATGCGACGCCCACACCCAGCGACAAGGTGCTGCCGGTCGAGCCCTTCCGCACCGATCGCTGGCGCGCCATGGATGCCGACGTCAACTTCAGCGCAGCCCGGATCGTGCGCGACACCGCGCTGCCGATCAATGCGCTCTCGACGCACCTGGTGATGGACAACGGCGTGCTCACGCTCAATCCGCTGGGATTCGATTTCGCCAGCGGAAAGATCGACAGCAACCTGCGCCTCGACGGCAGCACCACGCCGATGAAGGGCGACATCAAGCTCAAGGCGCGCCACCTCAAGCTCAAGGAACTGTTTCCCAAATTCGCGCCGATGCAGACCAGTTTCGGCGAGATCAACGGCGACGCCGCGCTCAACGCCCGCGGCAATTCGGTGAGCGAGCTGATGGGCACCTCCACCGGCGAGCTGAAGCTGCTGATGAACGATGGCGCGATCAGCAAGGCACTGCTGGAAACGGCCGGCCTGAACGTGGCGAACATCGTGATCGTCAAGCTGTTCGGCGACAAGACGGTGAAGATCAACTGCGCCGCCTCCGATCTGACCGCCACCAACGGCCTGTACCAGACGCAGCTGTTCGTGTTCGACACCGAGGACGCCACCATCCGCGTGAACGGCACGGTGAACTTCGCCAACGAGAAGCTCGACCTGGACGTGCGACCGGAGTCGAAAGGGCTGCGCATCTTCTCGCTGCGCTCGCCGCTGTACGTGAAGGGCACCTTGAAGGATCCCGACGTGGGCGTGCAGCCGGGGCCGCTGATCCTGCGCGGCGGCGGTGCGGTGGCGCTGGGCGTGCTGGCCACGCCGATCGCTGCGCTGCTGCCGCTGGTGGCCACCAGCAAGGGCGAGCAGGACAACACCTGCACCACCGTGCTGGAACAGATGCGCGGCGCCTCCAAGTCACGCCCCGCACCGCTGCCCAGCAAGAACAAGGCAGCCACCACTCACTGAGCATGCGCGGCAACGCTAGAATGCCGAGTCTCCCCTCGCCGACATTCGCGCATGCAACCGGTCAACAAGGCCCGCTGGCAGATCCATTTCTGCGTCCTGCTGTGGGGCTTCACCGCCATCCTGGGCAAAACGATCACGCTGCCGGCAATGCAGCTGGTGTGGTGGCGCATGCTGCTGGTCTCCGCCGCACTGCTGCTGATTCCCCGGGTATGGCGCGGCCTGAAGGCGATGCCGGCAAAGCTGCGCTGGGGTTACGCGGGGATCGGCGTGCTGGTATCGCTGCACTGGCTGACCTTCTATGCGGCGATCAAGCTGGCCAATGCATCGGTGGGCGCCACCTGCATCGCGCTGGGACCGGTATTCCTGTCGCTGGTGGAACCGTGGATCGCGCGCCGCAAGTTCGACCCGCGCGAGCTGCTGATCGGCGTGGCCGTGGTACCTGGCGTGGCGATGGTGGTGGGCGGCGTGCCGACCGACATGCGCCTGGGCATCGTGATCGGCGCGCTGTCGGCCCTGCTGGTGGCGCTGTTCGGCGCGTTCAACAAGCGGCTGGTGGAACATGGCGACCCGCTCACCGTGACCTGCCTGGAACTGGGCACGGGCACGCTGTTCCTCACCCTGCTGGCTCCCTTGCTGCCGCATGCGGGTGCGGCCTTCGCCTTGCCCAGCCTGCACGATGCCACCCTGCTGGTGCTGCTTTCCTTCGGCTGCACGCTGCTGCCGTTCGCGCTGGCGCTGGTGGCGTTGCGCCACATGACCGCCTTCGGCACGCAGATGGTGACCAATCTGGAACCGGTCTATGCGATCGTGCTGGCGATCGTCCTGCTGGGCGAGCAACGCGAACTGGACGGCTGGTTCTACGCGGGCGTGGCGGTGATCCTGGCCGCCGTGTTCATGCATCCGCTGCTGACGCGCACGCAGGCGACGCCGTCGCAGCCCGAGCTGTTGGGCACAGCCGAAAGCCACAGTGTGGTTGAATAAGCCGCCGTCGCAGCGGTGAGGTCCGCTATTTCCTGCGACAACGGGTAACCGGCGCGATGCCATGCATCGCCTCACGGCAGTCGGGAGTGCTTGCGATGAGGTTGGGTGGTTTCCCAAGGCTTCTGCGGCGCGAGTGGTTCCTGGCCGTCAGCGTCGCCACGTCCATCGCGTTTGTTTGCTACGGCACGCGCCTGCTGGACGGACTCGACGGTCCGCTGTGGCTCGCGGTGATCTTCCTGTGGCTGTTCGCGGTGATCCTGGGTTCCGCGCTCGCCGTGGTGCGCCATGCGGAACATCTGGGCCACCGGCTGGGCGAGCCGTACGGCACCCTGGTGCTGACCCTGTCGATCACCGCCATCGAGGTGATCAGCATCACCGCGATCATGCTGCACGGTGACAACAACCCCACGCTGGCGCGCGACACCTTGTTCGCCGTCACCATGATCGTGCTCAACGGCATGGTCGGCCTGTCGCTGCTGGCCGGCGGCTGGCGGCATCGCGAGCAGCAGTACAACCTGCAAGGCGCGAATGCGTACCTCGGCGTGGTGATTCCGCTGGGCATCCTGGCGCTGGTGATGCCCAACTACACGGCCTATCCGCAGAAGACGCTCACCTTCGCGCAGGAGGCCTTTCTGGCCGTGATCTGCGCGGGCTTGTACATCGCCTTTCTCGCCCTGCAGACACGCCGGCATCGCGCCTATTTCGCCGCCACGGAAGATGACGACGAAACCGCGTCGGTGATGCACGGCGGCGCGGCGCGCACCACCTTCCACGCACTGTTCCTGCTGGCCTATATGATTCCGGTGGTGTATCTCGCCGAGAAACTCGCGCACCCGGTGGATTACGTCGTGGAAACGCTGGGCAAGCCGGCCGCGCTGGCAGGACTGGTGATGGCGGTGCTGGTGGCCACGCCCGAAGGCATCGGCGCCGTGCGCGCCGCCCGCGGCAACCACATGCAGCGCTCGGTGAATATTTTCCTCGGCTCGGTGCTGTCCACCATCGGCCTCACCATTCCGGCCATCCTGATCATCAGCCATCTCACGGCCCATCCGATCGAACTGGGACTGCAGCACACCGACCTGGTGTTGTTCCTGCTCACCCTCACGGTGAGCCTGGTGACGTTTTCCAGCGGACACACCAACGTGCTGCAAGGCGCCGTGCACCTGATCCTGTTCGTGGCCTACCTGTTCTACATGTTCCAGGGCTGAGCGCGCTCGGCTTTTCCTTCACGTTTCCCGCGTCATCGTCCGCCCACCTCCCCTCATCCCCGCTGGAGAGCAACTTTCATGAAGATCGCCTTGTTCGGTGCAACAGGCCATGTCGGCCGCGCCATTCTCGACGAAGCCCTTGCACGTGGCGACGAGGTCACGGCCATCGTGCGCGACCCGGCACGCCTCGACACGACGGACCCGCGTATCGCGGTGGCGACCGGCGATATCGCCCATCCGGAAAGCTGGCTGGACGCCGTGCGAGGCTGCGACGTGCTCGTGGTGAGCATCTCCGCCCGCCGCGACGGCTCCAACGACGCGGTGCCTGCGCTGGCGGCCACGGTCCTGGACTACCTGCCCAAGGCCGGCGTGCGTCGACTCGTATGGGTGGGCGGCGCCGCCTCGCTGGAAACCTCGCCCGGCGTGCGCCTGATCGACGACCCGCATTTTCCCGAGGCATGGAAAGCGGAAGCCCAGGGCCAGATCAAGGCGCTGGAAGTCTTCCGCCACGGCAAGAGCGAAGTGGAATGGACGTATATGAGTCCGGCGACCTTGCTCGAGGACGGCCCGCGCACCGGCAAGTATCGCGTGGGCAGCGATCAGTTGCTGGTCGATGCCGATGGCAAGAGCCGGATCAGCGTGGCGGACTATGCGGTGGCGCTATTGGATCGCGTCGAGAAGAACGACGCGCGCCGGCAGCGGATCACCGTGGCCTATTGAGGCTGCACCGAGGGCGCTGTATTTCCAGCGCCCTCTGGCGCTTCAAAGCCAGATCCGAACACCGGCCACCCATGTCGTCTCGTTCGCATGCACCAAAGGCATGCCAGGCATGCTGTCGATATCGCCAAATCGCCGCGTCCAGTCCACGCCGAGGTAAGGCGCGAATTTGCGACTGAACTCGTAGCGCAAGCGCAGACCCGCTTCCACGTTCGAAAGACCCGATGAAATGCCTCGCTGCGGATCGTCCTTGCCGTAGACGTTGAGTTCCACCTTCGGTGTGAGGATCAACTTCTGGGTGAAGCGCAGGTCGTAGCTGGTTTCCAGTCGCAGCGCAGTCCGGCCCTGCTCGCCCAGATAGAACGTGGCCTGCGTTTCGAACCAGTACGGTGCGAGTCCTTCCACACCCACGGCAAGCCACTGGCGGTTCGGACCCTGGCCGAAGTCCTGGCGCGCACCCAGCTGCCAATCCCAGAAGCTGGTCCAGGCATGGCTCCACAGGGCTTCCAGGCGGGCGTCCTGCGTGCCCTCATTGCCTCGCTCGCCTTCGGTCTTCAGCCACAGGCGATCGATGGCGTTGCCGTACCAGCCTTCCGCTTCCCAACTCGTCGCCATGTCGCCGGACGTACTGCGGCTGCGTTCGAGGCGATCGACCAGCAACATGCCGATCGATTCGTTGTCGTCCATCTGCATCATGGCGTTCATCTGCGATGGCGACATCGCGTGCAGCACGGTTTGCGGCGGCGACGGCGGTACGTGATCGTTCGGCGGCAACGCACTGACAGCCATGTCATGGCCCGCATGCTGCGCATCGTCCGGTGGCGTCGTGCTGCCATGATCGTCGTGCGGGGCGGGCATCGACATGCCCGGCATGTCCTGCATCGACATGCTTTGCGCCAGCGCGGCCACCGGCAGCGCGCCGAAACAGGCGGCGATCCAGCATGAAAGCACCCTGCTCATGCCACCACCACTTCGCGGAACATGCCCGCTTCCATGTGGTAGAGCAGATGGCAGTGATAGGCCCAGCGCCCCATCGCGTCCGCGCTCACGCGATAGGCGACGCGCTGCGCGGGCTGCACCATCACCGTGTGCTTGCGCACCTGGAACGTGCCATCCGGCGATTCAAGCTCGCTCCACATCCCGTGCAGATGGATGGGATGGGTCATCATGGTGTCGTTCACCAGCACGATCCGCACGTGTTCGCCGTAACGCAGGCGCAGCGGCTCAGCGCCCGAGTAGCGCGTGCCGTCGAACGACCAGAGATAGCGCTCCATGTTGCCGGTAAGGCGCAAGGTCATCTCGCGATCCACCTGCGGCGAAATGGGCGCATCGACGGCGTGCAGGTCGGCATAGGTGAGCACACGGCGACCGTTGTCGCGCAGGCCCACGCCCGGGTCGTCGAGATTGCCGCGCGGCGTCGTCACGCGCATGTCCACTTCGGGGCCTGTCTTCAGCGGCTCGGCCGGCGCATTCGCGTGCGGCATCGCCATGCCGGGCATGGCCATCATGTCCATGCCGGACATGTCGTGGCCCATGGCGTGGTGATCCATGCTGCCGTGGTCCATCGCGCCCATCATGTCGCCCATGCTGAGCAGCGGACGCGGGTCAAGCGGCGGCACGTCGGCCGTCATGCCGGCGCGCGGCGCCAGCGTGGCACGCGCGTAGCCGGTGCGGTCCATGCTTTGCGCAAAGATGGTCCACGCGCGATCGGCCGATGGCTGCACGATCACGTCGTAGGTCTCGGCGGTGCCGATGCGGAATTCATCCACGCTCACCGGTTCGATGGCCTGGCCGTCGGCGGCGACCACGGTCATCTTCAAGCCGGGAATGCGCACGTCGAAGAACGTCATCGACGAGCCGTTGATGAAGCGAAGCCGCACCTTCTCCCCAGCATTGAACAGGCCAGTCCAATTGCCGGCCGGCGTGCAACCGTTGGTCAGATAGGTATAGGCCACCGAGGAGACATCCGCCAGGTCGGTGGGATCCATGCGCATCTGGTTCCACATGCGGCGATCGTCCAGCGCCTTGGCGATGCCCGCGCGGTCTGCGTCGTGCATGAAGTCGCCCACGGTGCGCTTGCCGACGTTGTAGTAATCACTCTGCTTTTTCAGGTTCGCGTAGATCGTTTCCGGATCGAGATCGGTCCAGTCGTTGAGCATCACCACGTAGTCGCGGTCGGCCGGATGGCGCTCGCCGTCGCGCGGCTCGACCACGATGGGACCGAGCAGGCCGGTCTGTTCCTGGAAGCGCGAATGGCTGTGGTACCAGTACGTGCCGCTCTGGTTCACGGTGAACCGGTAAGTGTATTCGCCGCCCGCGGGAATGCCCTCGAAACTCAGGCCCGGCACGCCATCCATATCCGCCGGCAACACGATGCCGTGCCAATGGATGGAACTCGTGACCTTGAGTCGATTGCGTACGCGCAGGCTCACCGTATCGCCTTGCCGCCAGCGCAGCAGCGGCGCCGGCAGCTGGCCGTTCACCACGGTGGCGATGCGCTTGCGCCCGGTGAAATCCACCGGCAACTCGCCGATCTCCAGTTCGAAATGGTTGCCGCGCAACTCCGCTCGCGGTGTGCTGGCCTGCGCCATCGCATTGCCGCGCCAAAGCCCCAGCCCGGCAGCGACGCCACCCAGCGCGAGTCCCTGTACGAAACGCCGACGCGGCAACTGAAATCCACGTGGTTCCTGCTTGTTCATCCCATTGCTCCGTGTCGCACGCCCGCATGCAGGCGCATCGCATCGACCGGCAGGCGCCGGCCCGTGACCTTCAACGGAGAATCAGGCGAGCGGTGGCCGCAGCGGCGGATCGTAGGCAGGTTGCGGCGCAACTTGGCGATGCGACCGCCACACCGCGATGTCCGCCTGCACGTGCAGCACGTGCGGCACGATCGACTCCGGCACGCTCGCCGGTGCGTGGGTGCAGCAGCTATCGGACATCACGGTGGATGGGTGCGTAGCCGCGTGATCGTGCTGCGCGGCCTTCGTCGGCGGGCAACAATCGTCGTGCTGCGGCATCGCCCACGCCACGCTGGACAGCGCCAGCCACGCGCACAGCGCCAGCACCATTAAGGTGCGGCAGCGGCGCAGGTGACGGAACAAATGGCGGGGCATGGGGGCAAGCATAGCGATGGGGTGGGCGGAGGCTCAACTCTGGAGTTGGGTCTTGCTGGTTTCCGGAGACACGCCTCGGCCTTTATTTGTCGCGATTCCGCGATCTGGCCGCTTACGACGCGAAGCTAGTCCCGTGGGACGCAGCGGGCGTTTCGATCGGCTGCCGCCGCTCGAGTCACTTTTCTTTGCTGGCCCACGCATGCGCAGGAGCGCATGCGAACGGCGAAGCCGGCCCGAAGGGCGAAGGGCAGGATGCCCGGAGTAAAGAAAAGTAACCCAAAGAAATGGCCTTTAAAGCTGGCAGCATCGTGTTGAATCCAAGCACGAACGCCCGAGGCGCGTCCCACCGGATCTCCATGGGAGGGTACCCCAGGGGTACTTCCAAGCACTGCGCAACGCGCCCGAATCGCTGAGGACTTAAGGCGGAGCCTCGCTTCGCATCGCCCTTGGCTTGTCTTCGCGATGCATCCCACTTTTCCCTCCCCACCGGGGAGAGGGCCGGGGTGAGGGGCGGGTGCTCGCGGGAACCTGTGTGCTTTCTGTGGGAGCGCACTTGTGCGCGACAGCCACGCATGGATGTACCGCTCCGTCGGCTTGTCGCGCACAAGTGCGCTCCCACAGTAGCCCTGCAGCTCTCGCTCTTAGCTCCGGCTCTTGGTTCTTAGCTCCGGCTCTTGGCTCTTGGCTCTTGGCTCTTGGCTCTTGGCTCTCAGGGGACCCCGTATGACGCGGCGGGTGGGTGGAGGATCAGCCCGCAGGGTGGCCCGCATGGATGCGGGCCAGTTTTTCGCCAGGGCAGGATGCCCTGTCGAAAAACCCCGCAACCCACCCGCGCACCTGGAGGGCCGCTAGGCCCGTAAGGCGCGTCATCCGGGGGGCCCTTCTCTTTGGTTACTTTCTCTTGGGCAAGCAAGAGAAAGTGACCCGGCCTCCGGCAGGAGGACGGAAGCCCGCGGCAGGCGAGCCAGGTCGCGATCACGCGACAACCGAGCGCAAAGGCACTGGGCCCGGCCTCCTCCGGGATGCCGAACAAAAGCGCGAGCACACCCCACCCCCTATACTGTCCAACCGCCTGCCCCTCCCCCTTCATGAACTATCGCCACGCCTACCACGCCGGCAACTTCGCCGATGTCCTCAAGCACAGCGTGCTGTTCGCGCTGATCGAAGCGATGCAGGCGAAGGCCACGCCGTTCGCCTTCATCGACACGCACGCCGGCAGCGGCTGCTACGCCCTGGACGGCGTCGAGGCGGGCAAGACCGGCGAATACAAGGACGGCATCTCGCGCCTGCTGTTCCCCGACCTGCATCCCAACAGCGGCAAGGGCCAGGCACTGCCGCCGCTGCTGCGCCGCTGGCTCGACGCCATCCTGCGCCTGCCGGGCAACGATCATGGGCTGAAGCTCTACCCGGGCTCGCCGCTGCAGGTGGCGAACGCGATGCGCGAGATCGACAGCGCGCAGCTGTGCGAACTGCATCCGGAAGAAGCGACGCGCCTGCGCGACCTGTTCCATCACGATCACCGCGTGCATGTGCACCAGCGCAACGGCTACGAAGCGCTCAAGGCCCTGCTGCCGCCCAAGGAAAAGCGCGGACTGGTGCTGATCGACCCGCCGTACGAAGCCCAGGAAGCCGAATACCGCGTGATCGAAAAAGCCTTGAAAGCCGCACTGGAACGCTGGCCTACCGGCGTCTATGCCGTGTGGTATCCGATCAAGTTGCGCAGCCAGGTGCAGCCGTTCCATCGCTGGTTGCAGCACTGCAGCGCGCGACGCGTACTGCGCGCGGAGCTGCTGGTGCATCCGGACGACTCGCCGTTGCGTCTCAACGGTTCGGGCATGGTGATCCTCAATGCTCCATGGAAACTGGACGAGGCGCTGCGCGACTCCCTGCGGGTGATGGCACCCATGCTGTCGCAGGAACGTCCTGCCCAGTGGCGGCTCGACTGGCTGGTGGAAGACAGCGCCAGCTGAACGCTCAACGGGACTTCCACCCGCTGTATACCTTCCGCGCGGTGAGCCCGTTAAGCTCAATCCAACGCCACCCGGAAGACGGCCATGACCCAGCTCACCAGCACCCTACTGCGCAGTACCATCGCTCTCGGCATGCTGGCGCTGGCCGCATGCGCGCCCGCGCCCATCTACAAGCCCTCGCCGGCCACCGTAGCCACCGCGCCCAACATCGTGGCGCAATCGCCCGACCGCTACGCCAACGCCGATGTGATCTGGGGCGGCACCGTGGTGCAGGTGAGCAATTTCCCCGACCGCAGTGAAGTGGAAATCGTCGGCTATCCGCTGGACAGCTCGCAGCGGCCCAAGCTGGACAACAACGGCGGCTGGGGCCGCTTCGTCGCGGTGATGCCCGGCTTCGTGGAACCCTTCAACTACCCGACCGGCGCGCTGATCACCCTGAGCGGACGGATCACCGGCACCCGCCCCGGCAACGTGGGCCAGGCCACCTACGTGTTCCCCACGGTGAGCGTGGCCCAGTCGCACGTGTGGACGCCGGCGGAGATGGAAGCGGGCAAGTCGAACGTGAGCTTCGGGATCGGTGTGGGTGGCGTCATACACTGACGACGAACAGCCCTTTAAACTGCCTGCCTTCGTCCAAAGGAAGGCACGATGTCCGGCCAAGCTAATTCACTGAGGGCGATCCTGCTCGCCCTCGGCGCCAATTTCGCCATCTTTGTCAGCAAGCTGGTCGCCGCATTGATCACCGGCTCCGGCGCCATGCTCGCCGAGGCCGTGCATTCGCTGGCCGACTGCGGCAACCAGGGCCTGTTGCTGCTGGGCATGCGCCAGGCCGATCGCCCGCCGTCCGATGAATACCCGTTGGGCTGGGGCCGCGCGCTGTACTTCTGGTCGTTTCTCGTCGCCATCCTGCTTTTCAGCGTGGGCGGCATGTTTTCCATCTACGAAGGCATCCACAAGTTCAGCCATCCCGAACCGCTGAAATGGCCGTGGCTGGCAGTGGGCGTGCTGGCGTTCGGCGTGGTCGCCGAATCCATTTCCATGCACGGCTGCCTCAAGGAAGTGAACAAGGCGCGCGATGGCCGCAGCCTGTGGCGCTGGTTCCGCGAAACGCGCTCGAGCGAATTGCTGGTGATCTTCGGCGAAGACCTCGCCGCCCTGCTCGGCCTGACCATCGCACTGATCGCCGTGCTGGCCACCATGCTCACCGGCAACCTGCTCTACGACGCCGGGGGCACCATCGCCATCGGCGTGCTGCTGGTGGTCGTGGCGGTCGTGGTGGCGAGCGAGGTGAAAGACCTGCTGATCGGCCAGGGGGTGGAGCCGAAGCGTCGCGAAGAGCTGGTCGCTTTCATCAACGCCCAGCCGGAAGTCGACGTGCTGCTCAACCTGATCACCTTGCAGATGGGCCCGGACGTGATGGTGGCGGTTAAAGCGCGCATGTCCCCCGCACCGGACCAGACTGCACTGGTCGAAGCGATCAACCGCGTGGAACGCGCCATGAAGACGCAGTTCCCGGATGTCCGCTGGAGTTTCTTCGAGCCGGATATTGCGGACTGAGCGCTAGATCGCCGTGTAAAGACCCCTGAAATGTGGGAGCGCACTTGTGCGCGATGGCCACCTGCATGGCCCCACTGGGCAGGCTTGTCGCGCACAAGTGCGCTCCCACAGAAGAGCACCCGGAATCACCCCAGGTTGAGCTGCAACAAATCCCACTTGTTGCCATACAGGTCCTGAAACACCACCACGGTGCCATAGGCCTCTTCGCGCGGCGTTTCGCAGAACGTGGCGCCCGCCGCCTCCATGCGCCGGTAATCGCGCCAGAAATCGTCGGTATGCAACAACAGGAAGACGCGGCCGCCGGTCTGGTCGCCCACGCGCGCGGACTGTTCCGGCGTGGATGCCTTCGCCAGCAACACCCGCGTTTCGGCCGCGCCCGGCGGTGCCACCACCACCCAGCGCTTGCCGCCGCCCATGTCGGTGTCTTCGACCAGCGTGAAACCAAGCACGCGGGTGTACCAGTCGATGGCCTCGTCGTAGTCGGCCACGACCAGCGCGATGCTGCCGATGTATTGCTTCACTTCTTGCGCTCCTTCGATGGCGGCCACTCGCCCAACTCGGCCTGCAGTTTCTTGGTCAGCTTGGCGCGGATCAGCCCATAGGCCGTGCGGATCAGCTCCGACAGTTCCGCGGTGCTGAAGCGCTTGGGCTCCACCACCGAAATCCAGCGGGCCCGGGCGAGATAGGGGGCGGCGATCATACCCGGCTGGTCGCTGAGTTCCAGAAAACGCTCGTCCTCCACCTTGAACGAGATCCGCCCGCCCTCGGTGGGCATGACCGCGAACATCTTGCCGCCCACGCTCATGACCAGGTCGGCGCCCCATTTGATGTCCCGGGTGACGCCGGGCCAGCTCCCACAGAGCTTTTCCAGCTGTGCCGGGGTGATGCCTTTGGACGCAGTAGCCATCGATTTCACTCTCCCTCAACGCAGGCGTGCGTGGGCTGGGGCATTCTGCCCGGGTCGGGATGGCTCTCGCAGGAATCCCGCGGTTCACGGCAATGCGGTGCGACATGAAGTCATGCGATATCCATTCCGCTATGGGCTTTTGTTCATGTTGCACTGCACACAGTACGCTAAAGTATGGTCATGACTCCGGCTCTCGACTACTACTCCAACAGCCACGCGCTGGTTCCCGTGCGCAGCCCTGAGCGCTTCGCGCGCCCTCAGCTGGTGGAGGTGCCCAAGCCTCCCAAGGGCGAGCGAGTCCACACCCACGACGGCCGCGAGCTGTCCCTGCGCAGCATCGAACCCGCCGACGTGGCCGCGCTGAAACGCCAGTTCTCGCGCCTGTCGCCGGAAGACATCCGGCGCCGCTTCCTGCATTCGATGGGCGAACTGCCCGATTCGATGGCGCAACGCCTGACCCACATCGATCCCGAGCTGGAAACCGCCTTCGTGCTGATGGACGAAACCGTGCAGCCGGCCGAGTTGCGCGGCGTCGGCCGCATCTTCGTGGACCAGGCCGCCAACAGCGCCGAGTTCTCCGTGCTGGTCGAGCACGATTGGGCGCGCCAGGGCCTGGGCGCCCTGCTCATGCAGCGCCTGGTGGACGACTGCCGCCGACGCGGCCTGAGCGAGATCTGGGGCTACGTGCTGCTGGAAAACCGCCCCATGTTGCAGCTGTGCAAAGAGCTGGGCTTCGTGCGCCGGCTGACGCCCGACGAGCCCGGCACCACGCAGATCTCGCTGCAGCTCTGAGGGCTTGTCGCGCAGCGAGCGCGCTCCCATATAGGGAAGTCCATCCGCCCCGGCCTGTCCGGGGCGGTCGCGTTACACTTGCCCGCTTTCCGGCGCGGCCTGGTGTCACGCCACTGATTGTTGGGTTCGCATGGCCGATACGATTCCCCACCCCTCCCTGCCCACCACCCCCAAGCAGCGCCGCTTCTGGACGCCGCCGCACGGTTCCTCGCGCGCCCTGCTGGTGGCCGAGGCTGCGCGCACGCATCAGGGGCTGCTGGTCGCCGTCACGCGGGACACGCAGCGGGCAAGCGCGCTGGAGGACGAGCTGCGCGTGTTCGCGGGCAATCTTCCCGTGCTGCATTTTCCCGACTGGGAAACCCTGCCCTACGACGTCTTCAGTCCACATCCGGACATCGTCTCGCAGCGCATCGCCACGCTGTACCAATTGCCGAACGTGCAACGCGGCGTCCTGGTGGTGCCGATCGCCACGCTGATGCAGCGCATCGCCCCGCGCAGCCACATCACCGGCGCCGGCCTGGTGATGAGGAAGGCGCAGAAACTGGATCTCGCCGCCGAACAGCGCCGGCTCGAGGCCGCCGGTTACCGCAACGTGCCGCAGGTCGGCGAACCGGGCGACTTCGCCGTGCGCGGCGCGCTGATCGACATCTTCCCGATGGGCGCGGCCGAGCCTTACCGCATCGAACTGTTCGACGACGAAGTGGAATCCATCCGCAGCTTCGATCCGGAAACGCAGCGCTCGCAGCAGCAAGTGGAAACCATCGAGCTGCTGCCGGCACGCGAATTCCCGCTCACCGAAAATGCCGCCAAGGATTTCCGCACGCGTCTGCGCGAACGCTTTCCCATCGACGTGCGCCGCTGCCCGCTCTACCAGGACATGAAGGAAGGCGTGACGCCGGGCGGCATCGAATACTACCTGCCGATGTTCTTCGAACAGACGGCCACCTTGTTCGATTACCTCGCCGACAACGCCGTGTTCCTGCTCGGCGAAGGCGCGCTGGAATCGGCCGAACAGTTCTGGACGCAGACCGGCGAACGCTACGACCAGCGCGCGCACGACATCGAACGCCCGGTGCTGCCGCCGGCCGAACTCTACCTGCCGCCCGAACACCTGCGCGAACAGCTCAACAAGCGCTTGCGCATCGAAGTGGTGGAAAGCGGTCACGAACACGCGCTGCCCAGCGGCACACAGCCGGCACCGGAACTGCCGCTCAACCGCAAGGGCGAGGAACCGGGCACGTCGCTACGCCACTTCCTGTCCAGCTATCCGGGACGGGTGTTGATCACCGCCGACTCGGCCGGCCGGCGCGAAGCGCTGATCGAACAGCTGGCGGGCGCGGGGCTGAAGCCCGATACCGTCGACGGCTGGCAAGCCTTCCTCACGGGCGGCGACAAGCTGCGCCTCGCCATCACCACCGCTGGGCTCGAACAAGGCTTCGCACTCACCAAGCCCGCCTTCACCGTACTCACTGAACGCGAATTGTTCGGCGAGCGTGTGCGCACCGAGCGCAAGCGTCGGCGGGGCGCGGCGCGCGATCCGGAAAGCATCATCCGCGATCTCACCGAGCTGACCATCGGCGCGCCCATCGTCCACGTCGATCACGGCGTGGGTCGCTACCAGGGCCTGGTGTCGATGGAACTGGGCGGCATGGAAGGCGAATTCCTCACCATCGAATACGCCAAGGGCGACAAGCTCTACGTGCCGGTGGCGCAGTTGGGCCTGGTCAGCCGCTACACCGGCACCGCGCCGGAACTGGCACCGCTGCATTCGCTGGGCGGCGACGCCTGGGAGCGCGCGCGCAAGAAGGCCGCGGAAAAAGTGCGCGACGTGGCGGCCGAACTGCTCGGCATCTATGCGCAGCGCGAAGCGCGCGGCGGCGAATCGATGCCGATCGACCGCCAGATGGTGGAGGAATTCGGCGCCACCTTCCCGTTCGAGGAAACGCCCGACCAGCTGCAGGCGATCGATTCGGTGTTGCACGATCTGGCCGCGCCGCGCGCGATGGATCGCGTGATCTGCGGCGACGTGGGTTTCGGCAAGACCGAAGTGGCACTGCGCGCCGCTTTCGCGGCCGCCACGGCAGGTCGCCAGGTGGCCGTGCTGGTCCCCACCACCCTGCTGGCACAACAGCACTACCGCAACTTCGCCGACCGTTTCGCCGACTGGCCGGTAAAGGTCGATGTGCTGTCGCGCTTCAAGTCGACCAAGGAAGTGAACGACGCGCTGAAGCGCCTCGCCGACGGCCAGATCGACGTGATCGTGGGCACGCACAAGCTGCTTGCGCCGGAGATCAAGTTCAAGAACCTGGGCCTGGTCATCGTCGACGAGGAACAGCGCTT
This sequence comes from Dyella kyungheensis, assembly GCF_049913195.1. Classification (GTDB taxonomy): domain Bacteria; phylum Pseudomonadota; class Gammaproteobacteria; order Xanthomonadales; family Rhodanobacteraceae; genus Dyella; species Dyella kyungheensis. Next base: position 3,358,363 of record NZ_CP183983.1, read on the forward strand.
TGGCGTGCGCCAGAAGGAACAGCTGAAGAAGCTGCGCGCGGAAGTGGACCTGCTCACCATGACCGCCACGCCGATCCCGCGCACGCTCAACATGGCGATGAGCGGCCTGCGCGATCTGTCGCTGATCGCCACGCCACCCGCCCACCGCATGGCCGTGCGCACGTTCGTCGCGCAATGGGAGCCGGCGCTGGCCCGCGAAGCGTTCCAACGCGAGCTGCAGCGCGGCGGCCAGGTGTACTTCCTGCACAACGAGGTCGACACCATCGAGCGCGCCGCGCGCGAAGTGCAGGAACTGATTCCCGAAGCGCGCATCGGCGTGGCCCATGGACAGATGCCCGAACGCGATCTCGAACGGGTGATGGCGGATTTCCACCGCCAGCGCTTCAACGTGCTGGTGTGCACCACCATCATTGAAACCGGCATCGATATCCCCACCGCCAACACCATCATCATCAACCGCGCCGACCGCTTCGGCCTCGCCCAGCTGCACCAGCTGCGCGGACGCGTGGGCCGCTCGCATCACCGTGCGTACGCCTATCTGGTGGTGCCCGACCGCAAGGCGATGACCGCCGATGCGAAGAAGCGCCTGGAAGCGATTGCCTCGCTGGAAGAACTGGGCGCGGGCTTCACCCTCGCCACGCACGACCTGGAAATCCGCGGCGCGGGCGAGTTGCTTGGCGACGAGCAGTCGGGCCAGATCCAGGAAATCGGCTTCGGCCTCTACACGGAACTGCTCGAACGCGCCGTGCGTGCGCTGAAGTCCGGCAAGGTGCCCGACTTCGATCTCAGCAGCGAACACGAAACCGAAGTCGAGCTGCATCTGCCCGCGCTGATTCCCGACGACTACCTGCCGGACGTCCACACGCGCCTGACGCTGTACAAGCGCATCGCCAGCGCCCGCAACGACGAACACCTGCGCGACCTGCAGGTGGAAATGATCGACCGCTTCGGCCTGCTGCCCGATCCGGCCAAGCAGCTGTTCGCCATCGCCCAGCTCAAACTGATGGCCACGCCGTTGGGCATCCGCAAACTGGACTTCGGTGCCAACGGCGGACGCATCACCTTCCGCGACAAGCCGGAACTGGACCCGATGGCGATCATCCGGCTGATCCAGGGACAGCCGCGCGTCTACAAGCTCGATGGCCAGGACAAGCTGAAGGTGAACCTGGAGTTGCCGGGCGCCACCGAACGCATGCGTTCGGCGCAGGAGGTGTTGGTGCAACTGGGGGCGCGTCGGCCGGCCTAAAGCGCCGCCGCTTCGGCAATCAAGCACACGGTAAACCACTGTGGGAGCGCACTTGTGCGCGACAGCCTAACGGAGCGTTACGCCCGAGCGCCAACGTCGCGCACAAGTGCGCTCCAACAATGGCGCGCCGGCCTTCCACCTGTCGTACCATCCCGCCACACTCGTTCGAAAGGCCCGAACATGTTGTCCGAGGACGAACTGGCACTGCTGGAAGCGATCCGGGAAAGCGGCAGTCTCTCGCGCGCTGCTGCGCGTCTAGGCAAGGCGCCCTCGACCATTTCGCACGCCGCCCGCCAACTGGAAGCGCGCTTCGACGCGCTGCTGTTCGACCGCCGCCGCTATCGCCTGCAGCTCACGCCCGCCGGTCAGTTGCTGGCACTCGAAGCCGCCCGGCTGATGCAGGATGTGTCGCGGCTCAGCAAGCGCGTGAAGCAGATTGCCAGCGGCTGGGAAGACCGGCTGTGGATCGTCACCGACGAAATCCTCGAATTCGAAATACTCGCGCCGGTCATTCGCAGCTTCGATGCACTGCAATCGGGCGTGGCCCTGCGCATGACGCACGAAGTACTTGGCGGCACCTGGGAAGCGCTGCGCGATGGCCGCGCCGATCTCATCATCGGCGCCACCAACGAACCACCGGTCATCCCCAAACTGCGCTGGCTCGAGCTGGGCGTGATGGAGTGGGTCTTCGCCGTGTCGCCGCGGCACCCGCTGGCCAAGGCGGCCGAACCGCTGGAGCGCGAAACCGTACTACGTCATCGCAGCGTGGTGGTGGCCGATTCGTCGCGCAGTTCCACAGGGCGCGCCTATGGCCTGCTGGGCGGACAGGCGACGCTGGCGGTGCCGAGCATGGCCGCGAAGATCCATGCGCAGGTGGAAAACCTCGGCGTGGGATGGTTGCCGCGCCACCGCGTCGCCGGCTTGCTCAAACGGGGCGAACTGATCGAAAAGCGCATGGCCGATCCACGCGAACCGAACGTGCTGTACGTGGCCTGGCGGGGCGAGCAGGAAGGACGCGCGCTGTCGTGGTGGCTGGAGCAGTTGCGCCAGCCGCGACTGGCGAAGCGGCTGGTGCGCGGCATCGAGATCACCGGCTGAGCACATCGGCCGGGAATGTTGCATGATCAACCGTCGCACCATGCCGCCTGTCTTCCCTTGAGGACATCGGCGGCCGACGCTGGACGTTTTGCCATCCATTGCCGATCTCGCCCCCGCCGATGGGCGGCGCCCCAAGCGATGCACCTGAGCCGGAGAACCCATGAGCCTCGACTCAACGACCCTCGAAGCGCAACCGATGTTCCAGCCGAAGATGCTGATACGCCCTGCCGTTGCCTGGGGCACGGTGGTGCTGTTCCTGGTCTTCGGTTCGGACTGGATGCAACACCTGAGCAGCCACGCGATCGGCATCTCGCTGTTTGCCTGGCTGTTCCTGGTGATCGTGTGGGGATCGTTCGGCGTGGTGCACGAAGCCGAGGAACTCGCCGGCCTGCTGGGCGAACCGGTGGGCACGCTGGTGCTCACCTTGTCGATCGTGCTGATCGAAGTGGTGCTGATCTCGGCGGTGATGCTGGGTGCCGGCGACACCGCCACACTGGCGCGCGACACCATGTTCGCGGTGTTGATGATCGTGTTGAACGGCGTGGTGGGACTGGGCTTGTTGATCGGCGGCATGCGCCACCATGAGCAGGCCTACAACCTGCACGGCGCGTCCGCGTTCCTGGCGGTGATCATTCCGCTTGCCACCATTGCACTGGTCCTGCCCAGTTTCACCGCATCCACGCCCGACGGCTCGCTGACCACCCTGCAGGCGGTGAGCTTCTCGATTCTCACCATCGGGTTGTACGGCATGTTCCTGTGGTTGCAGACGGGCCGCCACCAGGGCTATTTCGTGGCGCCACGCTCCGATACCGACCAGATCGTGCCGGAAGAACCGCCGCCGCCACCGCGCCGTGCACGCAAGGGCGAGATGGCACTCCATCTGGTGTTGCTGCTGGTCAACATCCTGCCGATCGTGATCCTGTCCAAGAGCCTCGCCAAGGTGCTGGACTACGGCATCGCGGCGACCGGCGCGCCGCATGCGCTGGGCGGCGTCATCATCGCCATGCTGGTATTCACGCCCGAAGGCATCTCGGCACTGATCGCCATTCGCCGCGATCAGCTCACACGCGCGATCAACCTGTGCCTGGGCGGCGCAGCGTCGACGGTGGGGCTCACCGTGCCCGCGGTGCTGGCGATTGGCCTGTTCACCGGCAAGCCGGTCGTGCTGGGCCTGCCGCCGGCCAGCATCGTGCTGCTCGCCTCGACGCTGGTGTTGAGCACGCTGACCTTCTCGGGATGGCGCACCACGATGCTCGAAGGCGCCGTGCACCTGTCGATGTTCGCGGTGTTCCTGGTGCTGGTGTTCAGCCCCTAGCGGAGCGCGCTCGCAGGAGCGCGCCCTGCCCGCCTCAGGCGCCGCGTGCCCCGGCTCGCACGAGGTAGTACACGGCGAACATCCCTTGCGGATCGGTCCACTCGTGAGCCACCGCGAGGCCTGCCTTGCCGGCGAGCGCGGCGAAGTCTTCCGGCGAATACTTGCAGCTGTATTCCACCTGCATCGCCTCTTCCGCCGTGAAACCCACCTGCTGCTTGCCCACGCGTACCTTCTGGTCGCGCGTGCTGACGATGAAGGTTTCGATGCGCCCGGCCATCACGTTGTAGTGCGAGCGATGGCGGAAGCTCGACAGGTCGAAGTCGCTGCCGATCTCGCGATTCAGGCGCACCAGCATGTTGAGCGTGAACTCGCTGGTCACGCCGGCCTTGTCGTTGTACGCGGCCTCGATCGTCGCCGTGTCCTTCTTCAGGTCGGCGCCGATCAGGATGCCGCCGTTGTCACCCATCTCGCCACGCATCTTGCGCAGCAGATCGGCCGCATCGCGCGCCTCGAAATTGCCGATGGTGGAGCCGGGGAAATAGATCACCGTGCGCCGTGGCGCCCGCGGCGGAATCGGCAGCCGCAGCGGGCGCGTGAAGTCGGCATGCAGCGCCTGCACCGGCACGCCGGGAAAGCGCTCGTTCAAGGCCTGCGTGCTGTTGCGCAGCGGCTCGGCGGAAATCTCCACCGGCACATACGACACCGGTGCGTGTAGGTGCTCCAGCAGCATGCGCGTCTTGATCGCATTGCCGCTGCCGTATTCCACCAGGCGCACGTCGGGACCCAGCACGTCGGCGATGTCGCCCGCGTGCGTGTCCATCAACGCGATCTCGCTGCGCGTCAGGTAGTACTCGGGCTGCTCGCAGATGTCTTCGAACAATTGCGAACCGCGTTCGTCGTAGAACAGCCAGGACGGCAGGCGCTTGGGCCGCGCACGCAGCCCGCGTTGCACGATGCCGAGCAGATCGTCGACCGGTGGGCGGCGATCGTCGTCGCGGATATCGAAGGAAGCTTGCACACTCATCGGTCCTGTCCCAAGCGTATCCCCATGAACTGCCAGCGGGCATGGGGAGGAAAGAAATTCCGGTAGGTCGCGCGCAGGTGTTCGCGTGGCGTCGCACAGGAACCGCCGCGCAGCACCCACTGCCCGTTCATGAACTTGCCGTTGTATTCGCCCAGCGCGCCGGCCAGCGGACGGAAGCCGGGATAGCTGACGTAGGGCGAGGCGGTCCACTCCCACACGTCGCCGAACATCTGCAGCATCCCTTCGCCGGCCGTGGCGGCCTGGGGATGGAACGCCATCGCATCGAGCAGGTTGCCCTGCACAGGCACCGAAGAAGCGGCACTCTCCCATTCCGCTTCGGTGGGCAGGCGTGCGCCGGCCCAGTGCGCGAAGGCGTCGGCTTCGAAATAGCTGATGTGGCTCACCGGCGCATCCGGATCGATCGGCTGCACGCCGGCCAGCGTGAATTCGCTGGACAGGTCTTCCTGCCAGTAGAACGGCCGCTGCCATTGCTCACGACGAATGGTGTCCCACCCTTCGGACAACCACAGCGAAGGCTCGCTATAGCCGCCGTCGCGCACGAAGGCGGCGTATTCGGCATTGGTCACCGGCCGGTTGGCCAGCGCGTGCGGCTGCAGCAGCGTGCGATGGCGAGGCGACTCGTTGTCGAAGGCGAAGCCGTTGCCCCGATGCCCCATTTCCACGATGCCTTCCCGGCCCGGGATGAAGGTCATCGGCACCGACGTGGTGGCCGACGACGAAGCCAGCGGCGCGGTATACGCGGGCAACAACGGATTGATCGAGAACGCGTGCTTGATGTCGGTGATCAGCAGCTCCTGATGCTGCTGTTCGTGCTCCAGGCCCAGTTCGATGATGCCTTGGGTGGTGGCATCGACGCCGCGCGACAGCCAGTCGCCGATCGCCTCGTCGACGCGTTCGCGGTAGTCGCGTATCTGCGCCACGCCGGGGCGCGACAGCAGGCCGCGCTGAGGGCGCGCATGCATCGGCCCGACCGACTGGTAGTAGGAGTTGAACAGGTAGTTCCACTCCGGATGCGGCGAGCGATAGGCGGCATCGCGCTCAAGCACGAAGCGTTCGAAGAACCAGGTGGTATGCGCAAGATGCCACTTCGCCGGACTGGCGTCCGCCATCGATTGCACCATCATGTCTTCAGGCGTCAGCGCAGCACACAAGGCCATGCTGCGGGAGCGGATTCTCCGGAATCGCAGCGTCAACGCCTCGGCTTGCGCGGCCGAATGCGCCAACGTCATCGCGACCTCCGGGATAGGGTGACGCCGTGGCCGGCCGAGCCAGTCGTTTGTTGAACACTCATACCGTGGCCAGTGCGCCGTGACATGCGCGCACGATGCCGCAGGGAACGTTCAAAAGTTGTGATAGGAGGATGGCGGATTGCTGACGACGGCGCGCTCCGCCTGGGGTTTCCGCGCTGCAAAAAAAGAAACCCGGCACAAGGCCGGGCTTCTTCGTATCGACATGCTGCTACGCGATCAGTGACCGTGACCGTAGTAACGGTAGCCGCCGCGATAGTAGTAACCGCCGCGATGGTAATAGCCCGGGTGGCCACCGACCACGACCGCCGCGCCGACTGCGGGGTACACCACCGGACCGCCGTACACGGGACCGCCGTAGACCACCGGGGCCGGAGCCGGCGCGTAATACACCGGCGGAGGCGGTGCGTACACCACCGGGGCCGGTGCGTAGTAACCCACGCCCACGGCCGGCAGACCGATACCCACGTTCAAGCTGACATGGCCCGCGAACGCCGGGGCAACGGCGGCACAGCCAACGACCAAGGCCGTGGCCACTGCAACGCGCTTGAGGGTGGAAATCTTCGTCTTGTTCATGAAATTGTCTCCCAAGGGAGGCTTGATTCCGACAGAAGGACTCGACCTTGCCTTCTATCGCTCTTTGCCGGGATCAATGCTGTGACTTTTGCGCTGAATCCGGACTGAGTAGAAACCGTGAAAATGCTTAACGCCTGCTCTTGTTCCGGACGTGGTTCACACTCTCGCCCCAGGGCGATTCCTGCGGATGCAGGCGCAGCAGCCAGCAGCCGTGGATGTCCGAGCGGCGGGTGAAGTCGAACGGGATGCTGGGCGCACTCCAGTCCTCGATGAGGAACCGTTCAGCCAACGCTTCCTGGTTCAACTTGAAGCGCCGGAAGTTGTTCGAGAACACCAGCACGCCGTCGCTGGAAAGACGCTCGGCACAGGCCAGCAACAACGGCACGTGGTCGCGCTGGACGTCGAAGTCTTCCGCCCGCTTGGAGTTGGAGAAGGTCGGCGGATCGACGTAGATCAATCCGTAGCGTTCCTTGTCCTGCTTGAGGAAGGTCATCGCATCCGCCTGCATCAGGCGATGCTTGCCGCCGGTGAAGCCATTGAGCGCCAGATTGCGCGAGGCCCAATCCAGGTAGGTGGCCGAGAGATCCACGCTGGTGGTGTCCCGCGCCTCGCCCGCGGCCGCGTAGACGCTGGCCGTGGCGGTATAGGCAAACAGGTTGAGGAAGCGCCGGCCCGAGGCGAGCTCGCGCAGCTTGGCGCGCACCAGGCGGTGATCGATGAACAGCCCGGTGTCCAGGTAGTCGGTGAGGTTCGCCAGGAAACGCAGGCCGCCTTCGGCCACCTCGATGAACTCGCCGCGCTGGTCGAACTGGCCGTACTTGGAACCGCCCTTGCCGCGCTCACGCGTCTTCAGCGCAATGCGTTCGCGCGGCACGCCGAGCACTTCGCCAGCCACGCGCACGATCTCGCGCAGGCGATGGCGGGCGGTCTCGACGGGGATCTCCACCGGCGCCCGGTATTCCTGGATATGCAGCCACGGTTCGGCGCCCTCGCGGCCGTAGACGTCGATGGCGGCCGCATATTCGGGCAGGTCCTGGTCATAGGCGCGCCAGCAGTGGATGCCCTCGCGATCAAGGCGCTTGCGCTGGTGGCGCACGGTTTTTTCCAGCCGGTTGCGCAGCATCTGCGCGCCTTCGGAAAGCGGCTTCACCTCGCGCGGCGTTTCGCTGCGCGCGTGCAGTTCGAACACCAGCAGCTGCGTTTCCAGTGCGCCGTTGTAGAGCGCGTATTTCTTTTCGGCGCGCAGCGGAATGGCGTGCCCCAACTCCTCGTCTCCCGCCAGCACGGCGGCACGCCAGCCGGCAAAACGCTCGCGCAAGGTTTCACCGAGGGCACGGTAGAGCCGTGGCATTTCCACCCGGTCGCCCAGGCGCTCGCCATAGGGCGGATTGGTGATCACCAGCCCGCGCGTATAGCCCGGCGGCGGCGACACATGGGTGGCATCGTGCTTGTCCAGCGTAAGGAAACCGGCGACGCCCGCTTCCTGCGCATTGCGCTTGGCCGTCTGCACCATGCGCGAATCCGCGTCGCTGCCGAAGAAGCAGCTGCGCAGCGCGCGCAGGCCGGTTTCGGCGCGCTGGCGCGCCTCTTCCAACAGGCCACGCCACACAGCGATGTCGTGCTGGGCCCAACCCAGAAAACCGTAGTACTCGCGATGCAGACCCGGGGCGACGTCGGCCGCCATCCAGGCGCCCTCCACCAATAGCGTGCCCGAACCGCACATGGGATCGAGCAGCGCGCCGCCTTCGGCATAGATCTCCGGCCAACGCGCGCGCAACAGCATCGCGGCCGCGAGGTTTTCCTTCAGCGGCGCTTCGCCCTGCACTTCGCGCCAGCCGCGGCGATGCAGCGGCGCACCGGCCAGGTCGAGCGAGAGCGTGGCGCGGTCGCGGCGCAGGCGCAGGTTGATGCGCACGTCCGGTTCGTCGGTATCCACGCCGGGGCGCGAGCCGTCGCGCTGGCGGAACTGGTCGACCACCGCATCCTTCACGCGCTGCGCGAGAAACTGGCTATGCGTGAGCTTGCTCTGCGCCGAGTTGGCGTCGACCGCCAGGGTGGCATGCGAAGCCAGATGCTGCGACCAGTCGATGGACTGCACGCCGGCATACAGCGCATCGTCGGTGGCTGCGTCGAACTCGGCCAGCGGCATCAGCACGCGGCTGGCCAGACGCGACCACAGGCAGGCGCGATAGGCGGTTTCCAGCGTGCCGGAGAAATGCACGCCGGCCAGCGCCTCGCGCACGTCGCCCGCACCGAGTGCGGCCAGTTCGTCGCGCAGCAGGTATTCCAGGCCCTTGGGACAGCTGGCGAAGAAGGCGCTCATGCGGCTGCCACTGCGGTGAGGAACAAGCCGAACTGCTCGACGATACGATCGACGCTATCGCTCAGGCGATGGTCGTCATCGACCATGATCAGCGGCAGGCGGCGGCGGGCGGAGAATGCAATCACGCCTTCGGGCGGACATACGTCGTCGCGCCAGCCGTGGTAGAGCAGCGTGGGCACGCCCTCGGCCAGGCCGAATGCCTGGCGGTAGCCGGGGATCTCGCTGGGCGTGGCCAGCAGGAACAGGCCCGCCACCGGGCGCTGCAGCGAAGCCAGGCCGGATACGAAGGCGCCCATGCTGGAACCGACCAGCACCGGCGGCGCGTCTACCGCATCGATGGCGGCGAGCAGGCGCTGCAGACGCGGATCGACCGAGCCGGCGTGGCCCGCCAGATCATCGCTGCGATAGTCCGGGCGCTGGGTTTTCCAGCCCAGGGCCTCGGCAAAGGCGGCCAGCACGCTGACCTTGGTGGCATCCGGACCGGAGTCCGAGCCATGCGAAAGAATGATCTGGCCGCGCATCGCGGTCTCCACTAACTGCGTCCATCAGGCCGCGCATGGTAACAGGCGACGTCCTAGGCCACCGTCGCATAGACTCCCGCCCATGCCGCTGACCATCATTGAACACCCGCTTCCGTACGTCTCCCTGTTGCCCGAGCGCCCCGTCGAGGCGGTGGACATGGTGGTGATCCACTGCACCGAGCTGCCGGATCTCGCCCTCGCCCGCGAGTACGGCGAGCGGGTGCTCTACGAAAGCGGTGCGGGCGCCAGCGGGCATTACTACATCGACCGGGACGGCAGCACCTACCAGTACGTGCCGGCAACGCGCGTGGCCCACCATGTGCGCGGCCACAACCCCCATTCCATCGGGATCGAGCTGGTCAACCTGGGACGCTACCCGGACTGGTGGGACTCGCGCCGCCAGACCATGACCGAGCCCTACCCGCCGGCCCAGCTCGCCGCGCTGCGAGCCCTGCTGGAGCAGCTGAGGCAGGAGTTTCCCCGTTTGCGGTTGATCGCCGGCCATGAGCAGCTGGATACCGACCGCATGCCGGCCAGCGACGATCCGACCCGGGATGTACCGCGCAAGCTCGACCCCGGCCCGATGTTCCCCTGGTCAGAGGTGTTGGAAGGTAGCGGCCTGACCCGTTGGACCCCGTCTAGCGGCTAGCCGCCACGGGCGCGGATTGGCGCGCCAGTGCGACCGCCAGCATCACCGCGACGCGCGCCTGCGGGCTGCTGCGCCAGCAGGTGGCGCCCAGCAAAGTGCTGATCTGCAGCAGCAAATCGTCCACTTCAGCACCCGCCAATTGCTCCAGCGAGCAGATGCCGATCTGCTCCAGGCGGGAGATCACCGAGAGCCCAACGCCCGGCGGGTCCAGCAAACGCTGCCGTTCCCAGTCTGAAAACTGTTCCATGACGGCCGCCCCTGATGGTTTAGGCGATGAATACCGTCGCGGCCAGCGACTCGTCTGCCGGACAAATCCGACCGAGACAGTCGGAGACAATCGCTATAATCGGCGGCCACCCACTAGAGCCTGCCCTCCATGACGGAAAACCACGTCCGCGAACTCGTCGACCTGCTCGAACTGGAGCGTCTGGAGGACAACCTGTTCCGCGGCCAGAGCCGGGACATCGGCACGCATTTCGTGTTCGGCGGCCAGGTGCTGGGCCAGGCGCTGTCCGCCGCCCAGCGCACGGTGGATCCGGACCGCGAAGCCCACTCGCTGCACGCCTATTTCCTGCGCGCGGGCGACATCAAGGCGCCGATCGTCTACAACGTCGAGCGCACGCGCGACGGCGGTACGTTCTCGTCGCGCCGCGTGGTGGCGATCCAGCACGGCCAGCCGATCCTCAACGGCTCGATCTCTTTCCAGGTGCCGGAAACCGGCTTCGAGCATCAGTCCTCGATGCCTGAAGTGCCGATGCCCGAAGACATCGAACCGATGCAGGCAGTGCCGCCGGAACAGCTGGCCAAGCTGCCGGAGAAGCTGCAGCGCTGGCTGGGCGTCGATGCGCCGTTCGAATTCCGCCATGTGTGGCCGCAGGACAAACTGCATCCCACCAAGCGGCCGCCGATCCAGCACATCTGGTTCCGCCTGAGCGCGCGCGTCGGCGATTCGCCGGCGCTGCAGCGCTCGCTGCTGGCCTACGCCTCGGACTTCAACCTGATCGGCACCGCCACCCTGCCGCACGGCATCTCGTACTACACGCACAACGTACAGATGGCGAGCCTGGACCACGCGCTGTGGTTCCACCGTCCGTTCCGGGTCGACGAATGGCTGCTGTACTCGTTCGACAGCCCGACCGCCCAGGGTTCCCGAGGCCTCGCGCGCGGCCAGATCTTCAGCCGCGACGGCCGCCTGGTCGCCTCGACGGCCCAGGAGGGCCTGATCCGCCTGCGCGGCTGAGGCGCTGGACCAGCGTAGTAATATCGGACTGGCCGATCCCCGCGGCCAGTCATTCCCGCACCTGCCCGCCCGGCGAACCAAGGTTTCCTTATGCGTCAGCTCTACACATCGCCCCGCCAGGAAAACATCGATCGGGTTGCCAAACTCCTCAAGGAGCAAGGCATCGAGTGCACCATCGAGAACCGCTCGAACTACAACCGCGGGACCTATCAACGCTTCAGCTACACGCAGCGCCAGGAGAACCGGGACAACTGGGCCCAGGTCTGGGTGACCCGGGCGGACGACTACACCCGCGCCCGCGCCCTGCTGAAAGAGCTGGGCATCGAGCCGGTGATCCGCCACGGCGAGGAGCTGGCGCTGGCCCGCAATGCCACCCCGGACATGAAGCGCCAGGGCATGGCCAACCGGGTACGCCGTATTGTCATGTTGGCCGTGGCCGGCGCCTTTGTGGTGCTGATGCTGCGCTATATGGGTGTCATCTGACCTGTTCAGGGTCCCCTGAGCGCTGTATCAGATTTGTCCTACTGACACAGTGATGCAGACCGGACATAGAATCAGGCCATGCGCTCTGACCGTGTCCGCCTCTTCCAAACCCTGCCGCACGCCTGCGGCTACTTTGCCGAGCGCACGGCACAGAACCTGGTGATCGATCCGGCCGCCCCGCAACTGGACCAGTTGTACGGTCCGGCACTGGAGCGTGGCTTCCGACGCGCGGGTGGGCATCTGTACTACCCGTACTGCACCAGCTGCCGGGCCTGCACGCCCTGCCGCATCGACGTCGAGCGCTTCACGCCCGACCGCAGCCAGCGCCGTTGCCTCAAGCGCAACGAGGACCTGCAGGTGATCGAGTCGATGGCCGGCTACAACGCCGAACGCCATGCGCTGTACGAGCGCTACCTGCGCCAGCGCCACCCCGGCGGCGGCATGGACGAAGCCGACGCCAGCGACTTCCGCCGCTTCCTCACCGCGCCGTGGAGCCCGACCATGTTCCTGGAGTTCCGCCAGGGCCCGCGCCTGCTCGGCGTGGCCGTGACGGACGTCTGCCAGCAGGGGCTTTCGGCCGTCTATACGTTCTACGAGCCGGAAGAAACCGCGCGCAGCCTGGGCACGTTCTCGATCCTGCAGCAGGTCGCGCTGGCCAAGCGCCGCGGCCTGCCCTGGATCTACCTGGGCTTCTGGATCGCCGGCCATCCGAAGATGGACTACAAGCGCAAGTTCCGCCCGATGCAGATCCGCACCAGCGAGGGCTGGGTGGAGATGGCGGAAGGTTGAGTCCCCCGTGGTGCGCGACAGCAATCATTCCGCCAACACCTTGTGGGAGCGCGCTTGCGCGCGGCAAACGACGGAGCGGTACACCGCAGCGTGCCAGTCGCGCACAAGTGCGCTCCCACAGGTGGAGTTTGCGGTGTTTGCGCTGTTTACGCCTGCGTCGCCGCGCGTGGCACCACCGGATACGGATACAACTTCACCAGCGGCACCGAAATGCCATCGTCGCCCACGATGCGGCAATGGTTTCGATTGAGCTGTCGCGGTTCGTCCACGCCGCAGCTGTGCGCAATGATGCCCACCTCATGCATCACGTTGGTGGCGTAGTTCGCCACGCGCTCGCGCTTGTCGGCCACTACCAGCCCGCGCTGCAACTTGGGGTTTTGCGTAGTGATGCCGGTGGGACAGGTGTTGCGATTGCACTGCAGCGACTGGATGCAGCCCAGCGCCAACATGAAGCCGCGCGCCGAATTGACGAAGTCCGCGCCCATCGACAGCGCCCACGCCACGTCGTATGCCGTGATGCACTTGCCCGAGCAGATCACCTTCACGCGCTCGCGCAATCCCTTCACCACCAGCAGGTCGACCAGTGCCGGCAAGGCTTCGTGCAACGGCAGGCCCACGCCTTCCATCAAGGTTTGCGGCGCGGCGCCGGTACCGCCTTCCGAACCGTCGACGATGATGAAATCCGGCGCGCTTTCGATGCCGCGCCTGCTCACTTCGTCGCATAGGTCGGCGATCCAGTCCACGCCGCCGAATACCGCCTTGAAGCCCACCGGTTTGCCGGTGAGTTCGCGGATGTGCTGGATCGAATCCATCAGCTCCTGCACGTTGCCGATGTCGAGGTGGCGATTGGGACTCTGCGAATCCTCGCCCACCGGAATGCCGCGGATGGCGGCGATTTCCGGCGTCACCTTGGCCGCCGGCAGCAGGCCGCCCATGCCGGGCTTGGCGCCCTGGCCGAGCTTGATGCTGACCATCTTCACCTGCGGGTGCGCGCAGATATCCAGCAGCTTCTTGTCATCGAGCTTGCCGTCGGGCGTGCGCACGCCGTATTTCGCCGTGCCGATCTCGAAGATGATGTCGCAGCCGCCTTCCAGGTGATACGGCGCCAGTCCGCCCTCACCCGTATCCATCCAGATGCCGGCCTTCTTCGCGCCGTGCGACAACGCGCGTACCGCCGGCGCCGACAATGCACCGAAACTCATCGCCGAAATATTGAAGAACGCGGCGTGCGAATACGGTTCGCGCGAATACGGACCCAGCGTCACCGGCAACGGATCGACATGCTTTTCGCCCAACGCCGGAAACGGCGCATTGACGAAGAACGGCACGCCTTCGCCACGCAGGTCGCGGGTGGAGCCGAACGCATTGGTGTTATCCACGTTCTTCGCCGCGCGGTACACCCAGGTACGCTGCGCGCGGTTGAACGGCAGTTCTTCGCGATCGCTGGAATACAGGTACTGGCGGAAGAATTCGCCCAGGTGCAGGAACCAGTAGCGGAAGTGGCCGATCACCGGGAAGTTGCGCAGCACCGAGTTGCTGGTCTGGTTGCGATCCACCAGCCAGACCACGCCGATCACCACGACCAGCAGCACCAACAGCAGCAGGAACAAGGCCGCGAAGGTTTCAATCATCACGACCAGCCAATGTGCGAAGCCTGTCGGTTGCATCGGTGTCTCCCCAATCTTCAGCGTGTTGCAGGTCATCCATGCGGCGCGCGGGACGATCTCCCGGGCAGCCGCCACTCGATCAACGATACAACCGTTTTCCTTTCACGCCCTGCACTAAGCGACTGCTTACCCTCTCACCGTCATTCCCGCGCAGGCCGGAATCCAGTGACCTCTGTCACGGGTTTTCGCGAGACCTATCCATGGAATGTGGCTGGCTATCGCGATAACTCGGCGTATTCGCTACTGGATTCCGGCCTGCGCCGGAATGACGGTGAGAAGTAGTGGTTATCGAGAGATATTGCACCAGCGCTAAGACGTTACAGCGTGACCCGAATGCTCTTGGCCGCGCGGATGGCCTTGGCCTTCGCCGCCTCCACGCTCTCGTCGCGCGCCAGCGTCACGGCCATGCGGCGACGCCCCTTCACCGTCGGCTTGCCGAAGATGCGCAGCTGCGTGTCGGGCTCCTTCAAGGCGTCGGCGACGTTGTGATACTGCGGCGCCTCGCCATCGCCCTCCACCAGCACCGCGCACGACGCCGACGGGCCGAGCTGGCGGATGACGGGAATCGGCAGGCCGAGGATCGCGCGTGCGTGCAGGGCGAATTCCGAAAGGTCTTGCGAGATCAGCGTCACCAGGCCGGTGTCGTGCGGGCGCGGACTGACTTCCGAGAAGATCACGCTGTCGCCCTTGACGAAGAACTCCACCCCGAACACGCCCCAGCCACCCAGCGCGCCGGTAATCGCGGCTGCTTGTCGCTGGGCTTCCTGCAGCGCGACCTCGCTCATCGGTTGCGGCTGCCAGGATTCGCGATAGTCGCCGTCTTCCTGGCGATGGCCGATCGGCGCGCAGAAGCTGACGCCGTCCTGGTGGCGCACGGTGAGCAAGGTGATTTCGTAGTCGAAATCGACGAAGCCTTCGACGATCACCCGCCCCTTGCCGGCGCGGCCGCCGGACTGCGCGTAATCCCAGGCGTGCTGCAACTCGCCCTCTTCGCGCACCACGCTCTGGCCCTTGCCGGAGGAGCTCATCACCGGCTTGATCACGAACGGCAGGCCGATGTTGGCAACGGCCTCGCGATAGTCGGTTTCGGTGTCGCAGAACCGGTAGCGCGAGGTCGGCAGCTGCAGCTCTTCGGCAGCCAGGCGGCGGATGCCTTCGCGATCCATGGTGAGCCAGGCAGCACGTGCGGTCGGGATGACGCGCAGGCCTTCCTTCTCCAGCTCGATCAGCGTGGGCGTGTGGATCGCCTCGATCTCCGGCACCACCAGATCGGGCTTCTCCTGCTCGATCAGTGCGCGCAATGCGGCGCCATCGAGCATGTCGATCACATGACTGCGATGGGCCACCTGCATGGCCGGCGCGTGGGCGTAGCGATCCGCCGCGACCACCTCCACCGCGTAGCGCTGCAACTCGATCGCCACTTCCTTGCCCAGTTCGCCCGATCCCAGCAACAGCACGCGCAACGCGCGATCGGAATAAGGCGTGCCAAAGGGCTTCATCGGTGTCTCCGGAGGGGCAAAGCGCCATTGTAAGCGGCCCTTTGGACAATCGCGCCACGCCACGTCGTCATCACGCAAATTCCATTGACGAACGACATCGACCGGCATTGACTGTAGTCGTCACCGTCCCCACGGAGCGACCGATGCGCCAATGGCTTGCCGCGCTATGGATGGCGCTCGCGCTCAGTCCCGCACCCAGCCTCGTTGCCGGGACGGTGGAGAGCGTATCCAGCGACACCACCTGGATGACGGTGCAGTTGGCGGGGCGGCGCATCGGCCACCTGCGCATCGACCGGGTGAACGACGGCAAGCAGGTCACCACCACCCAGGACCTGCGGATCGAGATCAACCGCAACGGCAAGACCATCCCCATGAGCGTGCTCACCCGCAGCGTCGAGACGCTGGATAGCCAGCCGCTGGGGTTCTATTCGCGCAGCATGCTGTCGACCTCCGACAGCATCGTCGACGGCCGGCGCCAGGCCGACGGCCGCTATGCCGTGACCACCACGGTGGCGGGACGGGCCAGCGAGTCCACCCTGGCATGGCCCGTCGGCGCCTTGCTGAGCGACGGCCAGCGGCAGGCCATGGCCGGCGCGGCCAGCCGCAGCGGCCACTACACGCTGAGCCTGTTCGATCCCGCCAGCCAGGATGTCGCCACGGTGGACATCGAAGTGCTGGGCAATGAGCGCGTGTCGCTGCCCGAGGGCAGCGAAGTGTTGAACCACCAACGCGAAGTGCTGCAGACGCCACGCGGCGTGCAGCGCATGGACCTGTGGGTCAACCAGCGCGGCGAGACGCGCAAGAGCTCGCTGGACATGCTGGGCCACCCACTGGATCTGCTCGCCTGCAGCGAAGCCTGCGCGCTGGCGCCGGTGGAGGACATCGACATGCTGCGCGCCTCGATGGTCGATTCGCCCCAGGGCCTGTCGGTCCCGATGCGCCAGGGCGGCCTGCGCTACGTCATCCACCTGACCGACGGCGACGCGCAACCGGTGATCGCGACCGACGAGCAGCGGGTCAGTCGTCTCGGCAACGGCGATTGGCTGGTGGATGTGGGTAACGCCGTGCCCGGCGGTCAGGCGCCACCGACGCCGGCGGACACCCAGGCCAATGCCTGGGTGCAATCGGATGCCCCACCGATTCGAGCGCTGGCGGCGGAGGCCAGCATCGGCGCCGAGGACGACCAGCAGAAGATGCTCCAGCTGCGCGACTTCGTGAGCGGCTACATCCAACCCCATGGCCGCGATATCGGCTACGCCTCGGCGCTGGAAGTGGTGCGCCTGCGCGCCGGCGACTGCAAGGCGCACGCCGTGTTGCTGGCGGCGCTGGCGCGGGCACAGCACATTCCGGCGCGTGTGGTCACCGGCATGGTCTATGCCGACCGCTACGGTGGCAGCCGGCAGGTGTTCGTCCCGCACGCCTGGGTCCAGGCCTGGGTGCATGGCCGCTGGCAGAGTTTCGATGCGGCGCTGGGCCACTTCGACAGCGCCCATCTCGCCCTGGACAGCGGCGATGGCGACCCGTGGCACTTCGTCAACCTGGCCAACCTGTTCGGCCAGATGCGGATCGCCCATGTCGGCACGGCGCCCGAGCAGGCGGCGACCGCCATGGGTGGTGCGGTGGCGACCCGGGACTGATCCCCTCCTTGCAGTAGATATCATTTTGATATCTAATCGCCGCACCCAGGGAGGAACCCCCATGAACGAACAGCAAGGTTTTTCGACCGCCGGCATCCCCACGGTCTTTTTCGTGATTCTTCTGGCCTTCGTCGGTTTGGCGCTCGAAGGCTACGGGCTGGTGCACCAGGCGCCGGTATTTGTCGCACTCGCCCTCGGCATCTTCATGCACGTGGTGGCGGTGTTCATGGCCAAGGGCTTCTTCCAGGTGGCTCCGAACGAAGGCCAGGTGTTGCAGTTGTTCGGCAAATACCACGGCACCGTGCGCGAGGAAGGCCTGCGCTGGACCAACCCGTTCTGCACCCGCCGCCGCGTCTCGCTGCGCGTGCGCAACTTCGAAAGCAGCAAGCTCAAGGTCAACGACAGCGACGGCAACCCGATCGAAATCGCCGCCGTGGTGGTGTGGGAAGTGGTCGACACCGCCGAAGCCGTCTTCTGCGTGGACGACTACGAGAATTTCGTCAGCATCCAGAGCGAGTCGGCGCTGCGCCAGATGGCGCAGAACTACCCGTACGACTCGCACGACGATGGCAAGCCGGCCCTGCGCAGCCACGGCGAAGTGATCAACAACCACCTGCGCGATGAAATCCAGAACCGCCTGGAAAAAGCCGGCGTACGCGTCATCGAGGCGCGCATCAGCCACCTCGCCTACGCGCAGGAAATCGCCCAGGCCATGCTGCAACGCCAGCAGGCCAGCGCCATCGTGGCAGCGCGCGAGCGCATCGTCGAAGGCGCCGTGGGCATGGTGGCGATGGCGCTGGACAAGCTCAAGCAGCAAGGCGTCGTCGAACTGGACGAGGAGCGCAAGGCCGCCATGGTCAGCAACCTGCTGGTGGTGCTGTGCGGCGACCGCTCCACGCAACCGGTGGTCAATGCCGGCACGCTCTATGGCGGTTGAGAAAAAAGCCTATCCCCTACGCATCAGCGCTGCCGTGCTCGAGGCCATGCAGCGCTGGGCCGACGACGATCTGCGCAGCGTCAATGCGCAGATCGAATTCGTTCTGCGCGAGGCTTTGCGCAAGCAGGGGCGGTTGAAACGCGACACGTCCGAACCGGTACAGGACGACGACGCCGGTTGAGGGGCAAACGCCCCCGCATTGATCTCGCTTCGACGCGACCTGCACGACACCGGGGCTAGCTTCGTCGCTTCACACACCGTGATGTCCCGGAGAACCGCCATGGCCAACAGCCAAACCTATCGCCCGCTCCCCGACGGCCCCGTGTTGTGCGACGCCTGCCTGCGTACGGGCTCGAGCATCGAGATGGAGCCGCACGATTCGCTGCCGGAAGAAGCCGTGGCGTGGTCCGAGAAGCAGAATGCGGAGCTGCAGAGCTATCGATGCCCGGAATGCGAATCCGTGCAGGTGTTCCGCGTCGACTGAGGCGGACGGTCAATCCCCGTCCAACGGGCCGATGACCGCCAACTGGTTTTGCACCGGCTGCAAGCTGCCGCCAGGCAGCGCATCGGTGTTGCTGGCAGGTTGCGGATAGTTGTATTTCCCCAACCAGCGTACCGGTTCGTGCGGACCCGGCACGTAGACCAGCCACTTGCCATAGTTCTGCGTGGCACGGTCTTGCACCATGCCGAAGTGCACCGGCACGCGCACCAGCCAGGCACCATCGGCCAGATTGCCCGCGCCCGTGACATCGAAGGTCCAATACTTCGCGACGTTGACGCAGGTCTCCGCAAAGATCCTGCGGATCTGGGCCTGCATGGATGCTTCCGTCACCGTATCGAGGTTCACCTGCTCGGCGGCGACGTCGGTGACCTTGCCGCTGGCGTCCACCCGCATCAGCAGATAGACGTCGCCGGAAATGCGGTTCTGATAAGCGAACAACGAATATCGTGGCGACACCCGCGACTTGTAGCGGATCTGGCCGTCGAGCTTCCGATCGCCGAACGTCGCGCCCCGGATCCGACTGCGATAAGCGCCGTCCGGCTCGGTCCGGGCCACGATGCGCAAGGTCATGGCGACGTGTCGTGTATCCGCATCGCCCGATGGATCGGCCGGAAAACGCCACTTCGCCGAGGCGCGATCGATCAGCGAGGCCACCTCGGCCGGCAGCTCCTGGCGGTGATCGATCGCGATGGACGAGAGCGTCCCATCCGGCGCGATGTCGATCAAGCCCGTGACCAGCATGCTGGCTTCCGCACGCTCCTGCATCGAAGCAACCGTCTCCGTGCAAAGAGCGGGCGTCGCAACCAGCATGCAAAGCAAACAGACGATTTTGCGCATGGCCTTCCCCTGGATACCCCGCGAGCAATGTGCCCCAGGGAACCCGCCGGCGACAGGGCAAAAGAGGCCAGACCCGTCTTGCGCAAGATCCGGATGGCCGCCAGGCGCGGTTGGCGCGAAGCTGGCGCCGTTACTTCAACGGAGCGCTTTCCATGTCCTTTCGCATTTCCGGCCTGCCCGCCGAACCGTTCGCCGAACTGTTCTCCCTGTCCGATGAAGCCCTGGCGGAGCGTCGCGCCATGCGCGTCGTGGCCGACAGCGACAGTGGCTTTCCCTGCCGCATCAGCCTGACCGATGCCAGGCGCGGCCAGACGCTGCTGCTGGTGAACTACGAGCATCAAACGGCGGACACGCCCTATCGCTCCAATTACGCGATCTATATCCGCGAGGACGAACAGCAATACGACCGCACCAACGAGGTGCCGGAACAGTTTCGCCGTCGCCTGCTCTCGGTTCGCGGTTTCGACGAACGGGGCATCCTGCTCGATGCGGACGTGACCCAGGGCACCGAGTTGGAACCGCTGATCGACCGCTTGTTCGAGAACAAACAGATCGCCTACCTGCATGTGCACAACGCGCGTCCCGGCTGCTACGCCGCCCGCATCGACCGCGCCTGATCAGTCCGTGTCGCGGCTGGCCCGGGCGGCCAGCGCGATGCCCAGTGCGATCCAGCCGACGATGAAGGCCACGCCGCCCAGCGGCGTGATCGCGCCGAACCAGCGTGGCGCCCCCAGCGCCAGCGCGTAAAGGCTGCCGCTGAAGATCACGATGCCGATGGCGAAAGCCGCGAGGGCGACGCGTCGTGCCCGCCCCGCGCCGGCCAACACGGCCAGGACCAGGGCGAGCGCGTGCCAGAAATGATAGCTCACCGCGGTGTGCCACAACTCGGTCCCGCGCGCATCGAGCACGCCGCGCAAGGCGTGCGCGCCGAAGGCACCGAAAACGACGGCGGTGGCGCCGGTCAGCCCGACCAGCAGGCCGGTCGCCAAGGCAGGTTGTCGCATTTGCGTTGCTCCTCGATTCGCCACGCTCCGGCCGGGCGGCCAGTGTCGTATGCTCACCCGATGATTCCTATCGATTCTCGCATGAAGCTTTGTCGCACCCGCCGCTGGCTGTTGCTGCTGATGCTGGCGCTTGGCACCCTGCTGCTCGCTGGCTGTCATCGCGACGACGGCGTCGAGTGGCAGCTTAATAACGTCAGCGGCCATATGCCGGATCTGGATTTCCAGCTGGTCGACGACCACGGCAAGAAAGTGACCGGCCAGGACTATCGCGGCAAGGTCGTGCTGCTGTATTTCGGCTACACGCATTGCCCGGATGTATGCCCGTTGACGCTGGCGCAATTGCACGTGGTGATGCAGCGGTTGGGACCGCTGGCCGACGGTGCGCGCATCCTGTTCGTCAGCGTGGATCCGGCGCGCGATACGCCTGAGGTGATGCATGCCTATGTCAACGCGTTCGATCCGCGCGCCGTGGGCCTGTCGGGACCGGCCCGCGAGATCGAGGCACTGAGCAAGCGCTACCGTTCGGCTTTCACGCGCGAACCCGATCGCGCCGACGGCCAATATGAAGTGAGCCACAGTTCGGCCATCTATCTGTTCGACGGCAACGGCAAGGCGCGCCTGCTGTCGACGCCAAGCAACACGCAGGACCAGATGGTTCACGACCTGCATCTGCTACTGAGCCTGGGAACCCATTCATGAGACTGCGTTTCACCCTGCCCCTGCTTGCTGCCGGCCTGCTGCTGACGGCGGGCGTGCACGCCACCGAGGCGCAACATGTTCGCGCCAGCGCGGCGTGGATCCGCGTGCTGCCCGGCGACCTCCCTGCCGGCGCGTACGTCACGCTGGAAAACACCGGCGACCAGGCCGCCAGCCTGCGCGGCGCGCACAGCCCGAACTACGCCGACGCCATGCTGCACCAGAGCAGCAGCGCGGGCGGCGTCAGTCGCATGTCGATGGTGAACGAGCTGGCCATTCCCGCGCACGGCAAGGTGGAACTCTCGCCCGGCGGTTATCACCTGATGCTGATGAAGGCCGCTTCGCCGGTGAAGACCGGCGACAAGGTCAAGGTGACGCTGAGCTTCGGCGACGGCAGCACGCTGGATGCCGATTTCGTTGCGCGGCCGGCGAACGCGACCGGCGCCGAGCAGTAACTAAGCACCCTTGTGGGAGCGCACTTGTGCGCGACTGTCACCTTCATGCCGCTTCGCAGTCGCGCACAAGTGCGCTCCCACAAAAGAAATTCAGCGGGCTGAATTAGCAGCCGACCTTCTCGTCGGCCACGGCTTGCGCCGGATGCGCCCGCTGCGCGAAAGCCGCAGCCACTGGCGCATCGCCAACAGCGCGCCGATGGATTCGATCAGTGCCGCCGGCACCCACATGATCACACCGCCCACGAGCTGCGCCGTCAGCACGTTGAAGGTGAAGGCGCGGCCGCAGATTTCGAAGATCGGGTAGAGATCGGTCTTGGAGAAGGTGACAATGGCGCCGGCCAGGATCTGCGGCGTCATGGTGATGCCGGGCGACAACACGCGGAGGCCCGGTGTCATGCGGCCCGGCGGACGCGGGCGATGGTCGAGCACCAGCCACCAGTAGGTGAAACCGCTGGCCAGCATCGACCAGTTCATGAAGCGGTAGATGCGCCAATCCAGCATCGCCAGCGTCTGCATGGACGGGATCAGCCAGATCAGGATGAACGCCACGAACAACACCGTGGCCACGGCGGGGTTGCACCACACCGCGCTGGCCATGCGCCACGGCGCCGACCGGCGCACCGGGCGCAGCACGCGCAGCCGCCAGCGGAACGGCAGGCCCTTGTGCAACACGGTGCCGGGATAGGAAGCGATGATCAGCAGCGGTGCCAGATGGTGCAGCACGATCTGCTGGATGCGATGCATGAAGAACTCATGCTCGAAGAAATAATCCAGGTAGGTGTGCAGCGACACGTAGATCATCGCCATGCCGAGCCAGAACGACAGGCGGCGCCCGAAGCTCACCTGCAGTCGGCGGCAACCGCGCACATACAGCACGCTGCAGGCGATGAAGCCCAGCAGGAAAACCCAGGAGAACTCCCAGGGCACGATCCACTTGAGCACGCTTGCCATCATCGAACGTACCCGGACCGAATCAGTGGCGACTGCCCATCATACGCGCGGGCGACGCGGCATCGAGGGCGCGCGCCTGCGACACATCAGCGCCGGCCATCGCGCTCATGCCTGCCGCCTGCTGCGGCGGGAGCGGCGCCAGCCATAGAGCAGGCCGATCAGGGTCACCAGCAACGGAATCAGCACGATATTGATGAACTTCAGGCGCAGGCCGAGCGCGTCGATCTCCGCGTTGAACTGGTGCTGCACGTCGCGCAATTCCTTGTTGATCGCCAGCTGGCGCTGCAGGAACTGCTCGATCTCCGCTCGCTGCTCCGGCGTGGCCGTATCGCCGCGACCCGTCCCCTTGGAGGGCTGCAATTCGCTCAGGCGCGAGCGCGTCACCGCCAGTTCGCGCTGCAGCTCCTGCATCTTGGCCTGGAACTTCTGGTCGGCGGCGCTGCGCAGCGCGGCAACGCGCGTGAAAGGACGCTGCGAACTCACCCGGCCATGGATGGAAAGCAACGCCGAGGAACCGCTCAGGTTGTCGGCGATATTGGTGATCAGGTCGCCGTTGTTGGCGATCGCACTCAATTGCGGCTGGCCCAGCAGGCTCTGCGCATAGGACACCCACAGCCGGTCGCTCAACAGGTCGGTATCGGCCACCAGGATCACTTCCGCGGTGCCCGCGACACCTGCGAGGTGGCCCGCTTCGTTGGAGCGCTCGGGGAAGGCGGTGGGAAACTGGCCGCGCACGCGGGCGGCGATCACGTAATGCAGGTTGTCGGGCTTGTAGTTGTCGAGCAGCCCGGCCGGATTGTTGATCGATTCGCGCACGCGCTGGCTGGACACCACTTCGGCATCGGTGGTCGACTGCATCAACGGCGTCAGGCGCGAAGTGGTGCCCGGCGCCAGGTCGAAATAGCCCACGCTGGAGACGTTGATGCGCTGCAGGCTCGCCGTGGTCACGTCGTCGTGGTTGAGCTCCTGGGTGCCCAGGCCCAGCATCGCCGGATGGCTCATCGAACTGTTGTCGGCCAGCTCGATGCGCAGGGCGCGCGACCGGTCGAGCACGACTTTCTGCGGGTCGTACTGCACGCCCCACGCGGCGAACAGGCGCGACAGATCCGAGTTGTGATCGTCGGTGACGCCGCTGCTGTCGATGAACGGCGTGTTGTCCATCTCGGCGACGGGATCGACGAACACCACCAGGTGCCCGCCGTGCAGCACGTACTGGTCGATCGCGTAGAGCGCATCGGCCGGCAGGTGCTTGGGATGAATCACCAGCAGCGCCTTCAGGTCGCTGTCGATGTGCTTGAGCTTGGCCCCGTCCAGCGACTTCACGTCAAACTGCTGGGCCAGCTGGCGCATGACCGTCCAGGGCTCTTCGCCGATCACCGGGTTGCCCTGCACCGGCAGGCTGCTGATCACACCGATCAGCGGCTTGGACGGCTGGTCCAGTTCGTAGAGCAGCTTGGCGATGTCGTACTCGAGGAAGGTCTCGCGCGACGGATCGAACAACGGGATCGCCTGCACCTTCTTCGGCAGATGATCCTCGCCATCGCCGTCCGCATCGGGATTGGCCGGCAGCGTGCTGCCGACCAGGCCGAAGAACACACGCTCGCCGTTGGTGCCGCCATTGATCGGCGACAAACCGTAACCCTCAGCGCTGGTCTCGTCGTCGGAATACGGCACCGGGTCGACGATCTGCAGGCGCAGGTGGCCATGCGAGCGGGCCACCATTTCCTGCAGCATCTCGGCCACGCGCTGTTCGTAGCTGCGCAGTTGCGGCAGGTCGCGCGTGGCATGGCTGGAGAAATAAAGCGTCAGGCGCAACGGCGCATGCAATCCGTCCACGATGTGCAGCGTGCCCGGCGTGAGCGTGTAGAGCTGGTCGGAGGTGAGGTCCACGCGGCCCATGCGCCAGCGGCTGCTGGCCAGCACGAACACCACGAACAGCATGCCCAGCAGCACCAGGGCCGCCGACAGCACGGCGCGACGACTGAAATGGATGCGCTTGTTGCTCATGGCGTGCGCTTCAGGTCGAGCGTCAGCACGCCGGCGGTGAGCCACGCGGCCATGCTCGCCACGAAGTACAACAGGTCGCGCAGGTCGAGCACGCCGCGCGAGATGGCTTCGAAGTGACGCACCATGCTCAGGTGCGCGAGGCCGTTCACCAACTTGCGCGGCAACGCGCCCTGGAAGAATTCCATCACCTGCGGCTGCCCCACCAGGATCAGCAGGAAGCACACCACCAGCGTCAGCACGAAGGCCACCACCTGGCTCTGCGTCACCGCCGACAGGCACGCGCCGATGGCCAGGAACGCGCCCGCCATCAACCAGCTGCCGATGTAGCCGGCGAGGATCACGCCGTTGTCCGGCGAGCCGAGGTAGTTCACGGTGACCCAGATCGGCAAGGTCAGCACCAGCGCCAGGCCGATGAAAATCCACGCCGCGAAGAACTTGCCGAGCATCGCCTGGGCCAGCGTCAACGGCAGGCTCATCAGCAACTCCAGCGTGCCGCCCTTGGCTTCCTCCGCCCACATGCGCATCGACACCGCAGGCACCAGCACCAGGTAAAGCCACGGATGCATCACGAAGAACGGTTGCAGGTCGGCCTGGTTGCGTTCGTAGAAATCGCCCGCGTAGAACGTGAGGATGCCCGATAGGACCAGGAAGATGACCAGGAACACGTACGCCACCGGCGTCACGAAATAACTGCGCAGCTCGCGGCGCGTCACCGCGGCGATCGGACTCATGCCCTGCTCTCCGCGCCGGTGGTGATCTGGCGGAACACTTCGTCGAGTCGTCCGCGCTCCAGCTGGATCTCCGACACTTCCAGGCCCTGCTGACGCAGCAGCGTCTCCACCGGTTCGAGGATGCGTTCGCCCGGCCGCGGGAACACCGTGATGCGACCGTCCATCGGATCGACTTCGATCGACGCGACCTGCGGCAGGCGCCCGAGCATTTCCTGCGAGACGCCGCTGCCCGGCGCGCTGAACGACACCGCGCCGTGATAGCGCGAGCGCGATTCGAGTTCGGCCGGCGTGGCGTCCACCATCAGCCGCCCGTTGGCGATGATCACCACGCGGTTGCACAGCGCGTGCACTTCTTCGAGCAGATGCGTGGAGATGAGGATGGTGCGATCGCGCGCCATCTGGTCGATCAACTGGCGCACCGTGTGTTTCTGGTTCGGATCGAGACCGTCGGTGGGCTCGTCGAGCATCAGCACCTGCGGGTTGTGCACGATGGCCTGGGCCAGGCCCACGCGGCGCTTGAGGCCCTTGGACAAGGTGTCGATGCACTGGTCGAGCACGCCCTCGAGCTGCAGCCCGCCGACCACGCGTTCGAAGCGGCGATAGCCTTCCTCGCGCTGCAGGCCGCGCATGCGCATCACGAAGGTGAGGAATTCGCGCACGGTCAGTTCGCCGTAGCTCGGCGCGCCTTCGGGCAGATAGCCCAGCGCACGCTTGGCCTTCAACGGCTCCTTGCGCACGTCGTAGCCGCATACCCGCGCCGTGCCCGAGCTCGGCTCCAGGAAGCCGGCGATCATGCGCATGGCGGTGGTCTTGCCGGCCCCGTTGGGACCCAGCAGGCCCAGCACCTGGCCCGGCTCGGCGCGGAAACTCAGCGAGTCCACCGCGGTGAGGGCGCCGTAGCGTCGAGTGAGCAGTTCGGTTTCGATCATGTCCTGGGCAGTCAGTGGCGCGCAATGCTGCGCGCGTGTCGCGGCTGCGATGTCGACCCGCACTGTAACCGAAAAGTTCGCCGGAACCGCTTGAAGCGAAGCCTGAAAATGAAAAGGCCCTTCGCGAGGAAGGGCCTTTTCGATGCTTGCCGCTGGCGACTTACTTGCCGGCGCTGGCAGCGCTGGCCGGAGCGGCGGCGGTGCCGGACGAAGCCGGTGCCTGCTCGCTGCTGCTGTCGTCGAGCGTCGGCGGCTTGATGCCCGCAGCCTGTTCCGGCGTCTGGTCCGGAGCCCAGCTCAGCGGCAGGTACACGTCGAACTCGGCGTACTGGGTGACTTCGTCGCCCTGCTTCACTTCCGGCTTGGCTTCGATGTCGTAGAAACGGCCGACCACTTCGTCGAACTTGTAGCCGTGGGTCTGCGCATAGGCCTTCATCAGGTCGCGGGTCTGCGGCACGCCGGCGGCGGTACCGTTCCACACGGCCTTGAGGGCCGGGCCACCGAAGGCAAGGAAGGCGCGCACGTCGTTGTCGACGATCAGGCGACCGAAGCGATCGTGGCCACCCGGCGTGGTGTCGCCGGTCGTGCTGGCGGCATCGGCGCTGGTGCTGGCCGCAGCGGCCGTCAGATCGGGAGCCTTGGCTGCCGCCAGTTCGACGTTCTGGCCGCCCACGTTCAGGCTGGTCGCGCTGATCGGCATGGCCACGTCGAACGAGTAGTTCTGATCGCCGTAGTTGGTCGTGTAGATGATGCGCGGACCGGTGGTGGTCACGCCCAGCTTCTTGGCAGCGGCCTGGATCTGGCCAATGGCCTTGTCGGTCGCGTCGTTGAGGGCCTCGAGGCCACCCTTGCGCTCGATCGAGGTCGACACCATCAGCACCGGCGTGGGCTGGGTCTGCTCGATGTACGGAATGAGCTTGGTGTAGTCCACGTTCTGGACCGACGCCACCACGTTCTGCAGGTTGTTCAGGCTGAACTGGATGAAGGCATCCGGGTCGCCGTGAATGTAAAGATTGGAGTAGCGGTTGATCAGGTTGAAGCCGTAGTCGACGTCATACGACCAGGTCACCTTGGTCAGCTGGCCGCGGCTGCCGTTGCGCTCGAGGTCGAGCGTGAAGTGCTTGTCGTTGCCGCGCCAGTCGTTGTCGACGTTCCACACGATGGTGGCTTTGCGGGCGGTCGAGTCGATCTTGTCGAAGCTCGGCTCGGCGGAGGCGATGGTGAACTTGCCGTTGCCGACCTTGCCGTCGTCGCTGGCCCAGCTGATTTCAGCGCCGGGGCCGTAAGCCTTGCCCGAGAAGTCGAACTTGATGTTGCGGTCGTACTCGCGCTGCACGGAGTATTCCGGGAAGCGACGGAAGTTGTTGAGCACGTCGTAGACCTGACGCATGTCCTTGCCGACGACGAGCGACCGTTCGACATGGCCGCTGCCAGGCATCACCACGCCCACTACCACCGCCACAACGGCGACGATGATCAGGGCAACAATAAATTCAAGAACACGCATCATTCCAGGATTCTCCGCACGTCTCTCTGGTACACGGCACAAAGGCAGTCGCCGGAGACCGGCCCGCCACGGGAGATTCCCGAAGAATCACGGCATGAACGGGGGGTCGGCCAGCGCCGAATTGCCCGATACTACTTGCTCCGGCGTCCAGCCGTAAAGACTGCCTGACGCGTGCCTTCCAGACGCCTGCGAATGGCGTCCGGCAAGGCCCCGCAAGGTTTTAGCCTGTTTACCGGCGCTTAGACGATGCCAAGCTCCAGCGCCTTCAGCACGGCGCGCGTGCGGTCGCGCACGCCCAACTTGGAGAGAATGTTGGAAACGTGGTTCTTCACCGTTCCCTCCGCCACCTTCAGCGAGTTGGCGATCTCCTTGTTGCTGTAGCCGCCCGACAGCAGGCGGAGGATCTCCGTCTCGCGCTCGGTCAGGGGATCGGGCTGTTCCAGACTGGTGAACTGGTTCTGCATGCGGCCCACGCCGGCCAGCAGGCGCTGGGTCACCATCGGTGCCACCAGCGAGCCGCCGGCGGCCACGGTGCGAACCGCCTCCACCAGTTGCTCCAGCGAGACGTCCTTGAGCAGGTAGCCGCGGGCGCCGGCCTTCAGGCCCTGCAGCACCAGCTGATCGTCATCGAAGGTGGTGAGGATGATGGTGGGCGGCAATTCGTTGCGGGCAGACAGTGCCTGCAGCACTTCCAGGCCGCTCATGTTGGGCATGCGCAGGTCCAGCAGCACCACATCGGGCTTGACCCGTGGAATGTCCTGCACGGCCTGGGCGCCATCGGCGCATTCGGCCACCACGCGGATGTCCTCCGCCAGGTCCAGCAGTGAACGGACACCCTGGCGAACCAGGTTCTGGTCGTCGACGAGACAGACGGAAATCATCGCGGTTCCTCGAAACGTAGGTGGCCGGCGTGCGATGCCCGCGGCCAACGGAGAGTGACGATGCTGCTTGAGCCTGACCATGGGTTGCGCATGGTTCGCGTTGTTCGCCAGCGCCCGCTAGGGAGTGGCGCATGGCGCAGCGCCTGACTGGCCGTCAGGTCAAGCCGTGCGTCGCTTCCTAGCGGGCGCTGGCGAACAACCCTCCGGGCCGGATCTGTTTGCCCGCCATCCTGCGTCATCACTCGGTCGTGTATCGACATACATTCCCTCGTTCTTCCTTGTCTGGCGAGCAAACAGCTTCCGGCGCGAACCATGCGCAACCCATGATCAGGCTCCAAGCGGCACATTTTTACACGACAACCGGGCAAGGCTACAGCATGCCCAGGGCCGGGGGCTCGAACCGTGACGGCGTATGGGCGAGTTGCGCTACCTCGCCCAGCGGCAGCCGCACGGTCAACGCAAAACCTTGCTGGAGCGCCGCGTCCACCGTCACGCTGCCCTCGAACTCGACCAGCCGCTCGCGCATGCCGGACAAGCCGTTGCCCGGCCGGAAGTTGGTCGCGCCACGGCCATCGTCGCGGGCGTACAGCTCCAGCAGGTTGGCATTGACGTAGTCGAAGCGCAGCCACAGGTTGCGGGCGCCGGCATGGCGAGCGGTATTGGTGATGATTTCCTGCGCACAGCGCAACAGCACCTGGGCTCGGCGCGGGTCCTCCACGCTGAACCGGGGCGGCGTTTCCATGTGCACGTTCAGGCCGGGCACGCCTTCGGTGAGGCTGCGCAGGGCCACGGTGAGGTCGATCGCGTCGTCCTGGCGCAACTCGCTGACCACTTCGCGCACATCCGACAGCAGATGCTTGGCGGTAACCTGGGCCTTGTGCACGTGCTCGGCCGCCTGGGCATTGACCAGATGGCTGGCCACTTCCAGGTTGAGGCTGAGCGCGGTCAGGTGATGGCCCACCAGGTCGTGCAGGTCGCGGGCGATGCGCATGCGCTCGGCAATGCGGGTGGATTCGGCCAGCAGGGCGCGGGTGGCGCGCAGCTCGGAATTCAGGCGCCGCTGCACCTCGCGCTCCTCGGCCTGCAGGCTGGCGATCATCGAGGTGAAGAAGACCAGCGCCGAAATGCCCAGGTACATGCACACCTGCAGGAACGCGGTGACCACCGTCCAGCCGGCAAAGCTGGCGAAGATGGGCATCAGCATCAGGTTCTGCAGCAGCATCCAGACCAGCCCGGCACCCACCGGCAGCTGCCAGGGCAGGACCACCGCGATCACCAGCATCAGCATCGCCGACAGGCCGCTCTGGCTGAACCAGCCCATCGCCACCGCCGAACCGGTAAGCACCACCAGCCCGAACAGCTTGACCACCGAGGGATAGCTGGTCTGGCGCGCCATGCCCGAGCGCCGCGTCAGCAGCAGATAGGTCACCCCATAGATGAGGTAGGAAAGCAGCCAGCCGGTGATGTTCGGGTTGCTCCACCAGGCGCTGACCTCGGCGAGCCCCCCGGGACCGGACAGCAACGGCAACGCCACGCACAGGTACGTGAACAGACCAGCGTACCGGAGCAGCCGGATGTGATTAATGTTTGACCAGGCCATGCCTGCATCATTCGCTACCTGCAGGCGTGGTGCAATGCGCGAGAAGTCATTAGCCTCCCCCTGCCAGAAGGCATGACTGAGGGCGCTTTACAAAGGTTTTACATGGTGCGCCGTGTTATGTGCGGCCGTCGGGCACATGCCATAATGCCGATGTCACGCGAGGCCGAACCAACGGTCTTACCCTCGAATCAAACCAAGCGGAGCAACGAATGGCCCTTGCCATCCGCGACGTGCGTGAGCACGACCTGGATGCCGTACTGGCGCTCAACAACGCCGCCGGCCGCACCATCCTCGCCCTAGACTCGGCACAGCTGCGCTACTTCTTCGACCATGCGGACTATTTCCGGGTGGCCGAGATCGATGGCCAACTCGCCGGGTTTCTCATCGCGCTCCGCGAAGGTCGCGATTACGACAGTCCGAACTATCACTGGTTCTCCCAGCACTACCCGCAGTTTGCCTATATCGATCGCATCGTCATCGCCAACGCCTATCGCCGTCATGGCCTGGGTCGCATCTTCTATTGCGACGTGACCAGCTATGCGGAAGTGCGCGTGCCGCTGCTGACCTGCGAGGTTTTCCTGGAGCCGCGCGACGACGTGGTGGTGCTGTTCCACGGCACCTACGGTTTCCAGGAAGTGGGCCAGCAACGCATGGGCAGCGACGGTCCGCAGGTGAGCCTGCTGGCCAAGGACCTGCCCAGCTACGCCTTTGTGCGAGAGACCTATCTGGACCACGACGGCCTTCCCGATGTGCCGTGGTTGGCCGAACGCCAGCATTCGTCCCCTCCTCCCGATACCACCCAGCGCCGCCTCGCGGGAGAGCAGCGCCCGTGAATGCAAAGATGGATCAACAAGACGCCTGTGACCTGCGCTTCGGCCAGGTCGGCATAGCCAACGTGCGCATCAAGCGCGTGGATGCGGCCGCGCTGTGCGAAGAGCTGGAACGCCGCGTCCGTGCCGCCCCCCAATTGTTCTCACGCGCCGCCGTGGTGCTGGATCTCAGCCATCTGTTGAAGCTGCCGGACGACGGCACGGTCGACGCCCTGCTCGAAGCCATCCGCAGTGCCGGCATGTTGCCGGTGGGGCTGGCCTACGGCACCAGCGAAGTCGATGCGCTGGCGCAGCGCATGGGCCTGCCGTTGATCGCCAAGTTCCGCGCCGCCTACGAACCAGCCGACGGCGGCAGCATCGCGCCGCCGGCGCCGTCCGCCGCTGCCGCGGAACCGCCGCGCCGCGCGGAACCGGTGCGACAGGAAGCCGAACCCGCCGCTCCGGTGTCCACGCTCGGCGCGCAGCACTACGAAGGCACCGTGCGTTCGGGCCAGCAGGTGTATGCGCGCGATCGCGACCTGGTCGTCACCGGCGCCATCGCCAACGCCGCCGAAGTGATTGCCGACGGCAGCATCCATGTCTACGGCGCCGTGCGCGGCCGCGCGATGGCCGGCGCACAGGGTGATGAGAAAGCGCGCATATACATTTCAGACTTCCGCGCGGAGTTGGTGGCCATCGCCGGGCACTACCGCGTGTTTGAACAAATTCCAAAGGACCTCGAAGGCCAGTCTGTGCGATGCTGGCTCGAAGGGGAAAAATTGCTGATCGCCAAGCTGTGACGATCAGTCATTACAACTACAAAGAACCATGCGGAGATGAGCCTTGACTGCTGAGATTATCGTTGTCACCTCGGGCAAGGGTGGCGTGGGCAAGACCACGACCAGTGCCTCGCTTGCCACGGGCCTCGCCATGGCCGGCAAGAAAGTCGCGGTGATCGATTTCGACGTCGGCCTGCGCAACCTCGACCTCATCATGGGCTGCGAGCGGCGCGTGGTGTACGACTTCGTCAACGTCGTGCACGGCGAAGCCACGCTCAAGCAGGCGCTGATCAAGGACAAGCGCTACGAGACCCTCTACGTGCTGGCGGCCAGCCAGACGCGCGACAAGGACGCGCTGACCCAGGAAGGCGTCGAGAAGGTGCTCGAGGACCTGGGCAAGGAAGGCTTCGATTTCGTCGTCTGTGATTCGCCTGCCGGCATCGAAAAGGGTGCGCACCTGGCGATGTATTTCGCCGACCACGCCGTGGTGGTGGTGAACCCGGAAGTGTCCTCGGTGCGCGACTCGGACCGCATCCTGGGCCTGCTCGCCAGCAAGACCCGCCGCGCCGAACGCGGCGACGGCGCGATCAAGCAGCACCTGCTGCTGACCCGCTACAACCCGGCCCGCGTGGCGGTGGGCGAAATGCTCAGCGTGAAGGACGTCGAGGAAATCCTCGGCATCAACGTGGTGGGCGTGATTCCCGAATCGGAAAACGTACTGGCGGCATCCAACGCCGGCGTGCCGGTGATCCTGGACGACAACTCGTTCGCGGGTCAGGCGTACAGCGACACCGTTGCCCGCATCCTTGGTGAAGAACGTGCCCTGCGCTTCCTCGAAGTGCCGAAGAAGGGCTTCTTCCAGCGCGTATTCGGAGGCTGATCGGCATGGGTATTCTTGATTTCCTGAAGCGCAAGCCGGAACCCACCGCTGGACTCGCCAAGGAGCGTCTTCGCATCATCGTGGCTCAGGAGCGCTCGACCCGTGGCGCTCCCGACTACCTGCCGTTGCTGCGCAACGAGCTGCTCGAAGTGATCAAGAAATACGTCCACGTCGACCTCGAAGCCATCAACATCAATGTCGAGCGCGACAGCGGACACGAGATCCTCGAGCTCTCCGTGGCGCTGCCCGAGAACACGCCAGCCAAAACCGTGTGATCGACGTGGCGCGGATCTTCCGCGCCACGCATTGCACCGCCTTCGCCGCTGCGATCCGGCGGCGACTTTCATCCGATGCCTGTTGCCCTTCCCTCCTCCACTGACGAAGCAAGCGTGATGCGCGTGGCCGAGATCGGCTTCGAAGCGCCGGCGACGCTGCTTGCCCGTTACGGACTCGCGCTCGAACGGGTGGCGCCCGGCACGGCCATTCCCGGCAGTTTCTGGGGCGACGAGGAAGCCGGCATCATCGGCACCACGGTGTATGCACGCGACGACACGCCGGTGCATTCGCTGCTGCACGAGGCCGGCCATCTGATCGTGCTGCCGCCCGAGCGGCGCAGCCAGGTGCATACCGATGCCACCGATTCCATCGCCGAGGAAGACGCCACCTGCTATCTGCAGATCGTGCTGGCCGACGAGTTGCCCGGCGTCGGCCGCGCGCGCCTGATGGCCGACATGGACGCCTGGGGCTACACCTTCCGGCTCGGCTCCGCCCAGGCATGGTTTGGCGAAGACGCCGCCAATGCCAGGCTCTGGCTGGTGGAACACGGTCTGCTGGACGCTCAGGGAAGACCGGTTTTCAGCTGACCGCGACCGCTTCGGGGCAAGCAAAACCTTGCTTAGAGCCTGTTCATGATCTCCGCGTGGCCCGCGCCGGGATCTGTTTGCGCGCAGGACAAGGAAGAGGGAAGGAGTGTACGTCCGTACACGACTGAGTGATGACGCCGGCCTGTGGGCAAACAGACCCGGCCCGGCGGGTTGTTCTTGAGTGGCCGCCAGGCGGTAGCGCGCGGCTTGACCTGCCCACCAGGCAGGCGCAGCGCCACGCACTACCGCCTGGCGGCCACTCAAGAACAACGCGGGCTACGCGGAGATCATGAACAGGCTCTAATCTCACGTCGACACAACACCCGCTGGCGCAGTGTGATATCGCCAAACGGGAGACCGTGCGTGACACCCTGGCTCAAGACAGCGGTCAGCGTTATGTGCGCCGCGATGCTGGCCACCAGCGCAGCCGGTGATGTCACCGGTGGCTCGCCGCGTCCCGACAGCTTCGTGGCACACATCGAACTCACCGGCGCCATCGGACCGGCCGCCGCCGAATACGTCGATGCCTCCTTGCAACGCGCCGCACGCGATGGCGCCCGCGCCGTCGTGCTGCAGATGGATACGCCGGGAGGCCTGTCCGATTCGATGCGGCAGATCATCGCCAGCATCCTCGCTTCCCCTCAGCCGGTGATCGGCTACGTCGCGCCCAGCGGTGCACGTGCGGCCTCGGCCGGCACCTACATCCTCTACGCCTGCCACATTGCGGCGATGGCGCCTGCCACCCATCTGGGTGCGGCCACGCCGGTGGCGCTCGGTGGCGGCAGCCCCCTGCCCTCGCCGGCCGCATCGGCACCGGGCAACGCGAAAACCGATGCCGAATCCAACAAGGCGATCAACGATGCGGTCGCATCGATCCGTTCGCTGGCGCAGCTCAATGGCCGCAATGCGGAGTGGGCCGCGCAGTCGGTGCAAGGCGCGGCAACACTCACCGCCGACGAAGCCCTGCAGAAGCACGTGGTGGATCTGGTCGCTGCGGATCTCACCGCGCTGCTCTTGAGCGTGGAGGGACGGCGCGTGCACGTTGGCGGCAAAGACGTAGTGCTGCATCTGTCCCAGCTGCCCGTGCGCAATTACGCGCCCAACTGGCGCACCCATCTGCTGAGCCTGATCACCCATCCCACCATCGCCTACCTGCTGCTGCTCGCCGGCATCTACGGACTGGTGCTGGAAGCGTTCCATCCCGGCGTGCTGGTGCCCGGTATCGCCGGTGCCATCTGCCTACTGGTCGGCCTGTACGCACTGCAGCTGTTGCCGGTGAACTATGCAGGCCTCGCCTTGATGCTGCTGGGCGTGGGGCTGGTGCTGGCCGAAGCCATGATGCCGTCGGTCGGTGCCATCGGCCTGGGCGGCGTGGTGGCGTTCGTGATCGGCTCGATCATGCTGTTCGATGCCGACGTGCCGGGGTACGAAGTGAATGTGGGCGTGATTGCCGGCATCGCCCTGGGCGGCGTGGCGGTGTTGATGGTCTTGCTGCGCCTGGTGGCGCGCACGCGCCGCGTGCGGACGTTCAACGGCGACGAACAGATGTTGCACAGCACCGGCGAACTGATCCAGCCGCTCGATGCAGCCGGCGACGGCTGGGCGCGCATCGGCGGCGAGCAATGGCGCGTGCATGGCGATGCCAGCCTGCCGGCCGGCTCACGTATCCGCGTGGTGGGACGCGACGGCCTGCTGCTGCGCATTACCCGCGCCTGACTTCAGCAAAGGAGAAACACATGATTGGCTTCGTCGGCGTGATCGTGATCTGGGTGATCGCCCTGTTGTTCCTGTCGATCAAGGTGCTGCCGGAATACCAGCGCGGCGTGGTGCTCACGCTCGGCCGCTACACCGGCACCAAAGGACCGGGCCTGGTGCTGCTGGTGCCGATCGTGCAGCGCATGATGCGGGTGGATTTGCGCGTGACCGTGATGGACGTGCCGCCGCAAGACGTGATCTCGCGCGACAACGTCTCCGTGCGCGTCAACGCGGTGGTCTACTTCCGCGTGGTGGAACCGGACAAGGCGATGCTGCAGGTGGCCGATTTCTACCAGGCCACCAGCCAGCTGGCGCAGACGCGCCTGCGCTCGGTGCTCGGCCAGCACGAACTGGACGATATTCTTTCGCAGCGCGATTCGATCAATCACAGCCTGCAGCAGATCCTGGACGAAGCGACCGATCCCTGGGGCATCAAGGTCAGCAACGTCGAAATCAAGGATGTCGACCTCAACGAAACCATGGTGCGCGCGATCGCCCGCCAAGCCGAAGCCGAACGCGAGCGCCGCGCCAAGGTGATCCATGCGGAAGGCGAACTGCAGGCCGCGGAAAAATTGCGCGATGCCGCCGCCGTGCTCGCGCAGCAACCGCAGGCGTTGCAGCTGCGCTACATGCAGACCATGTCGGACATGTCCAACAGCGGCAAGGCGTCGACCATCGTGTTCCCGCTGCCGCTGGACCTGTTGAAGCCGCTGCTGGGCCCAAGCGGCTGAGCGCCTGGGTTCGTCTGTGGGAGCACACCCTGTGCGCGGCTGGCCTGGCCTCAAGGCAAGTTTGAGTCGCGCACAGGGTGCGCTCCTACGGGGGGCGAGGACGCGTGTGTCTGTACAATGAGCGGCCATTCGCCAGCCGCGCCGCCATGTCCAGCACGCCCACCCATGTCAGCGTCGCCATCATCGGCGGCGGCCCCGCCGGCCTGATGGCGGCCGAGGCCGCGCATGCGGCCGGGGTATCGGTGGATGTGTTCGATGCCAAGGGCTCGGTAGGACGCAAGTTCCTCATCGCCGGCAAGGGCGGCATGAACCTCACCCACGGCGAAGCGAAGCCCGATTTCGTGCAGCGTTACGGCACGCGTTCGCGCGAAGTGGGCGAATGGCTGGACGATTTCGACGCAGACGACTTACGCGCCTGGGCCCGTGGCCTGGGCGTGGAAACCTTCGTCGGCACTTCGGGACGCGTGTTCCCCAGCGATCTGAAAGCCGCGCCGCTGTTGCGTGGCTGGGTGCGCCGCCTGCGCGAAAGCGGCGTGCGCTTCCATGTGCATCACCGCTGGCTGGGCTGGACCGACGACGGCGCGCTGCGCTTCGCCACGCCCGAGTGCGAACAGGCAGTTCGCGCCGATGCGGTGGTGCTCGCGATGGGCGGCGGCAGCTGGCCGGAGCTGGGTTCGGACGGTGCATGGCAGGCGCCGTTGCGCGAGCGCGGCGTCGATGTATCGCCGCTGGTGCCGTCCAACTGCGGTTTCGACATCGGCTGGAGCGAACACATCGCCGGCCGTTTTGCCGGCGCGCCGCTGAAGCCCGTGACGATCCACCTGCGCGACCAGCACGGCCACGAGCACGCACGCCAAGGCGAATGCGTGATCACTGCCGGCGGCATCGAAGGCAGCTTGATCTACGCGTATTCCGCGCTGATCCGCGATGCCATCGCCGCGCACGGGCCGCTCACCATCGAACTCGATCTCTCGCCCGACCGCACGCTCGAACGCCTGCGCGCCGATCTTGCCAAGCCGCGCGGCAAACATTCCATGAGCGACCACCTGCGTCGCCAGACCGGCCTCACCGGGGTGAAGGCGGCGCTGCTGCACGAAGTGCTCGACCGCGAGCAGTTCCACGACGCGGACAATCTGGCGCGCGCCATCAAGCGCCTGCCGCTGCGGCTCGCCCATGCGCGTCCCATCGAGGAAGCGATCAGCAGCGGCGGCGGCGTGCGGCTGGAGGCGCTGAACCCGGCGCTGATGCTCGACGCCTGCCCCGGCGTGTTCTGCGCCGGCGAAATGCTCGACTGGGAGGCCCCCACCGGCGGTTACCTGCTCACTGCCTGCTTCGCCAGCGGACGCCGCGCCGGGCTCGGCGCCGCCGACTGGATCAAGCATTTGCCGCCGGCGGCCGATAACTGAGCAGAGCGTCGCAAGGCAGATCCGTGGCGCTACATATTTCCCGCCGGCGGCCGATACACCGAGCGTAGCGGGTGCCACACGAGGGAGCTGGCAGCACGATGATGGGGAACTGGTGGCGAGTATTCGGACGTGAGCGCGCGGCGGAACCCATGGCGGCGCGCCCCTCCGTGCCCGAACCGGAACACTCCGACGCGCCGCCGGTGCCGCACGACACCGTGTCGGGCGATGAGCTCGCCGAGCGCTTCGTCCGCTTCATCCTCAACCAACCGGTGGACGCTGGCGATGCGCCCGACAAGCAACGCGAACAGGCCATTCTCCAGCGCCTGAAAAACCAGTGCGAAAACGGCCGCTTCGACGTGCGCAGCCTGCCGCGCATGCCCACCGTGCTGCCGCAGCTGATGCGCGCAATGAAGAACGACAAGCTCAGCGGCGCCCAGCTGGCCGACCTGATCAAGCGCGATCCCGTACTGGTGGGCGAAGTGATGCGCGTCACCGGCAGCGTCACCTACCGCACCGCCCATCCGATCGGCAGCCTGCAGCACGCGGTGGTGCTGCTCGGCCAGATCGGCCTGCGCCACGTGGTGACCTCGTACGTGATGAAGCCCATCCTGATGGCCAGCGCCGGCGCCAACGGGCAGATCGTGGGCCAGCGACTATGGGACCACGCCGAACGCTGCGCGCACGCCGCGGTGTACCTGAGCAAGGGACAGTGCGACGCGTTCGAGGCGTACCTGGTGGCCCTGGTCGGCTACAGCGGCCTCGGTGCGGTGGCGCGCCTGCTCGATCGCGAGCTGCAGAACACCGAGCTGCCCGCCAGTTCCACCGCCTTCATCGACAGCTGCGTGCAGCTCGCCGCGCAGCTCACCGTGCAGGCGGGACAGCACTGGGAGCTGCCGCCGCCCGTGCAGGACGCCTTGGTGGAGCACCTGGAGCACGGCCATGCCGCGCTGATGCTGCCGATGAGCCGGGTGCTCTACGTATCGCAGCGGCTGGCGATGAACCAGCTGCTGGCCGAGCAGGGCTTGCTCGATCTGGACTCCGGTTACAGCGAGGACCCAGTGGCCACTTTCCCGCCGCAACTGCTGGCACGTTGCCAGCAGGACCTGCGCCGGAGTTTTGCCGCGACCTGATCGACCTCACCTTGCGGCGAGGAGACGCTCCCTCACTTCGGCCACGATGGCGAACGAACGGCAGCGCGCCTCATGCTCGAACACGTTGGCGGTAATCATCAACTCGTCAGGACGATGGCGCTCGATGAAAGCCTCGATACCCTCCTTCACCGTGTCGGCACTGCCCACCACCGCGCAGGCGAGCGCCTGTTGCACGCCGAACTTCTCGGTGGGCGTCCAGTAGTTTTCGATGTTGTCGATCGGCGGCGGAATCAGTCCGGGTCGCCCGCGGCGCAGATTGACGAAACTCTGCTGCTGGGTGGTGAACAGGCGCCGGGCTTCCGCATCGCTGGCCGCGGCCACGATGTTTATCCCCAACATGGCGTGGGGCGCCTGCAGGCGTTGCGACGGCCGGAAATCGCGACGGTAGAGGGCCAGGGCCTCATCCATCGCATCGGGCGCGAAGTGCGAGGCGAAGGCAAACGGCAGCCCCATCGCCGCCGCCAGCCGGGCACTGAACAGGCTGGAACCCAGCAGCCACACCGGCACCTCGATGCCGGCGCCAGGGACGGCGCGCACCGGCTGGTTGGGCGTGGCGGGTTCGAAATAGGACAGCAGCTCGGCCACGTCCTGGGGGAACTGCTCGGCGCTGTCGAAATAGCGGCGCAAGGCGCGCGCCGTGGCGTGGTCGGTGCCCGGCGCACGGCCCAGGCCCAGATCGATACGCCCCGGATACAGCGAAGCCAGCGTGCCGAACTGCTCGGCCACCTGCAGCGGCGCGTGGTTCGGCAACATGATGCCGCCGGCACCCACCCGGATGGTCGAGGTACCGCCCGCCACGTGACCGATCAGCACGGCGGTGGCTGCGCTGGCGATGCCCGGCATGTTGTGGTGTTCGGCCAGCCAGTAGCGGTTGTAGCCCAGCGTTTCGGCGCGGCGCGCCAGATCCAGCGTGTTGGCGAACGCCTGGGTGGTATCGCTGCCCTCGGTAACGGGCGCCAGATCAAGTACGGAAAAAGGAATCATGGAGCTTCCTCGACGGGGAAGCCCTTGTATCTGGGGACGGGGCCGGCAAATGCCAGCCCCGCCGCCTGCGCTTAGCGCATGATGCCGGTATGGCCCAGCGAATAGCGGCCCGGCTGCGGCCACACGGCCAGACCGTGCGGCTCCTGGCCCACCTTGATCTTGCGCACCTGGCCGGTGGTGGTGTCGATCGCATAGACCTCGTCATCGAAGCGGCCCGAGAGCCACAGCGTCTTGCCGTCGGCGCTCACGTTGCCCATGTCCGGGCTGCCGCCGCCGGGGATCGGCCAGTTCGCCACCTCCTTCTGCGAGGCGAAGTCGATCACCGACACGCTGCCCTTGCCGCCGCGCGGACCGTGCACCTTGTTGGAGCCGCGGTTGGCCACGTACAACTTGCTGCCGTCGCGGCTGGGGTACAGGCCGTGCGTGCCCACGCCGGTCTTGATGAAGCCCACCTGCTTGAAGCTGGCGCCGTCGATCAGGTACACGCCGTCGGCCATCATGTCGGCCACGTAGAACGTCTTGCCGTCAGGAGACGCACGAATGTCCTGCGGCATGCCCTTCTTGGACAGATCCAGGTAACCGAGCACCTTGCGGTTGACCATGTCGATCTTCACCAGCTTGCCGGTGAACTCGCAGGTGAAAATCGCATAGCTGCCGTCGATGGCGAAGTCGGCATGGTTGATGCCCTTGCACTCCGGCGCGCTGAGGCTGGAGTGCTCCTTCATGCTGTGCGCATCGCGGAAATCCAGGCGCGCAAACGCCTCGGCGACGACGATGGCTTCCTTGCCGTCCGGCGTGAAGTACATGTTGTACGGGTCATCCACTGGCACCGCCGTGCCCGGCTTGCCGGTGGCGGCATCGATCGGCGTGAGGCTGCCGGTCTTCTTGCGCTCGGCGTTGTTGGTGACCCACAGCGTGCGCAGGTCCCACGACGGCACCACGTGCTGCGGGCCCTCGCCCACCTTGAACTTGTCCACCACCTTGTAGGTGGCCGGATCGATCACGTAGACGTCGTTCGAACGCAGGTTGGGCACGTAGATGCGTGCCGGATCGTTCTTCACCACCGGGCTGAGGTGGCCCAGGCCCGACTCGCTGTACATGTTGGCGGGATTCACCACCGGCGGCATGCCGGGCACGGTGTTCACGGACGAGGCCGCCAGGGCATTGCCGCCCAGGCACGCAGCGGCAAGCGCCAACGGTGCGAGGCGGAACAAACGGGAGGAACGCAGGGATTTAACGATGGCCATGAGTCACAACTTGGTTTGGGTGATATGGGGAAGGTCAACGTGCCTGCGTGTCGCGACGCAAGGCATTGACCGTATTTACCACAATAGCATCCACGCCCAGCTGACCGAGCTCAGCCGAGGAGCGGCGCGGATCGCCGCCATAGACGCCATCGGCCGCGCCCAGCTTGGGGCCGTCCTGCAATTGGCCCAGGCGCACCATCTTCGGATCGGCGGCGAGCTGCAGCGAGGTATCGGCCAGGCCGGCATGCGTGCCGATCTCGTTGTCCTTGACGCCGTGCTGGCGCAGGATCTGGTTGAAGCCGTCGGACGAGGTGGCGTAGTACTCCGGCGGCACGAGGGCACGCGCCTTGCCGCCCCAGCCCTTGTTCAACTTGGCGGCCACGCGATCCAGATCTTTCTGATAGCCGCCGTGATCGCCCAGCAGGACGATGTTGCGGAAGCCATGCACGGCGAAGCTTTGCGCCGCCGATTCCAGCAGCTGCTCGAACACCGCATCGGGAATCGTGATGGTGCCGGGAAAACGCATGTGCGAACTCGGCGGCGCGGTGCCGCCTTCGGGCACGTAAGTCACCACCGGCGCCACCAGCGCGTTGCCCAGTCGCTCGGCGATCTTCTGCGCGAGAAAGGCCGCGCGTGCATTGTGCTTGCCCACCGCGATGTATGGGCCGCTCTGCTCGGTGCCGCCGATCGGAATGATGATGGTGGTCTTGCCGGCCTGCACCTGGTCGCGGATTTCGGTCCAGGTGAGGTCTTGCAGCTGCACGGTGTGCGGCGTCTGGGCGAAGGCGGTCGAGGCGCCCAACAGCAAAAGTCCGCAGGCAAGCGCGCGGAGCGACAAGGAAGGCATGGCATCGTCCTGAAAAGCAGACACCCAGTGTAGAACGCCCTCCTGTGGGAGCGCACCCTGTGCGCGACTGCCACATGCGGGCGACTGGCTCCGTTGACGTGTCGCGCACAGGATGCGCTCCCACAGGGGAGTCGGGAGACCGGCAACTACCGCGCTTTTTGCCGCGATCTCACCACCCTGGCCGCAGCGATGCGTAGCTCGCCCCGTTGTGGGAGCGCACTTGTGCGCGACGCTGGCGCATCGGCGCCCTCAGCCATGGCTGTTCGCGAACAACAAAGACAGCGGAGATCATGAGAGGTGGCAGTCGCGGACAAGTCCGCTCCCACACCATTCGTTGCGGCGATCAGTCCGGCGACTGCAACGGATGCCGCTCTTTCCACGCGGCCAGCGCCTCGCGATATTTGCCCATCGCTTCATCGTAGAAATCGAAGATGCAGGGCACGCAGCCCTGGCCGCAGCAGTCTTCGTCGTCGGGGCGTTGCGGAGGGATGGGCGGTGGATCGTCGGAGGGCGCGGGTACGCCCTCCGGCGGGGTTTTCGGTGAATCGTTCAACAGAATATTCCGCTCAGAAGATCAACCCGGCTTGCGGAAACGATAGACGAACTGGTCGGTATGACCGCGGATCGACTTGTCGAATACCTTGATG
The DNA here is from genome assembly GCF_049913195.1 of Dyella kyungheensis. GTDB lineage: Bacteria > Pseudomonadota > Gammaproteobacteria > Xanthomonadales > Rhodanobacteraceae > Dyella > Dyella kyungheensis. The sequence continues at coordinate 3,400,834 of NZ_CP183983.1, forward strand.
TTGTGCGGGTCTGCAGGATTGCGCAGCACGTCGCTCTCGCCGTCGAAGACGAAGCCCACCGACTCGACCTGCTTCTTCACGATGGCCGGATCGATGCGATGCAGCGTGTCGGTGTCGCGCATGCCCGAACCGGCTTCGGCCACGTGGTCGATCACCACGAACAGGCCGCCGGGCTTGAGCGAATCGAACACCTGCTTGTCGAACGTCACCGGATCGACGCTGCCCATGAACTTGTCCGGATAGTCGTGGTAGTTCTGCGACGTGAAGACGAGGTCAACCTTCACCGGCGTCTTGAACTCCTTGGCCGGCACCATCAGCACGCCGACGTTGGCGTAATGCGGCTGCGCCACGAGCGCCTTGGAGGCCTGCACGTCGGACTGGGCCTCCTTGCCGTATTCGTTCGGCCATACCGCGAAAACCTTGCCCTTGGGACCCACCACGCCGCTGAACACGCGGGTGAAATAGCCGCTGCCCGGGATCAGGTCCACCACGGACTGGCCCGGCTTCACTTCGGCAAACGCCATCAGGTCGGCGATTTTCCGGCGATCGTCGTTGGCGGTGTCGTCCTTGCGGGCCGGATCGTTGACCGCCGCGGTGACGTAGGAAGGGACTTCCGTTGACGCCGGCGCAGCGGCCAGCGCAGCGGTGACGGGAAAAGCGAGGGCTACCAGCACTGCAAGTACGGTCGGTCGCATGACGAACTCCGTGGTGTGGCGGGTGTGGGGCGCATTGTGCGCCCCCACAGGATAAAGCGCAGCAGGTGTCTCGACACAGTGCTCCGTCGCGTTATTTGCCCGTGCCCGGTCCGGCCAGCGCGGTCAACAGCACGTGCCAATAGGTCACATCGTCATAGAACGACTTCACCGGCACGCGCTCGTTGAGACCATGCGCGAACGAATCGCTGTTCTTCATGAACATGCCGTTGACGCCATAGGCGGGAATGCCCGCCGCGCGGAAATAGATGCCGTCGGTGGCGCCCGATTCCTGCTCCGGCGTAATCGCCACGCCCGGGCGAATGGCATGCACCGCCTTGGTCACGGCCGCGACCACGTCGGGGCGCAACGGCGAGGCATCGCTGGAGATCGCCTTGCCGATCAGCACGACCTCCACCTTCGGGCCGACCAGATCGGCCAGCGTCTTGCGCACGGTCTCGATCGCCACGCCCGGGAAGATGCGGCAGTTGATGTTCGCCGTCGCCGACTGCGGCAACGCATTGTCCGCATGGCCACCGCGCAGCATGGTGGCGACGCAGGTGGTGCGCGTCTTGCCCACTTCCGACGGTTCCGCCGCCAGCACGGCGGCAGCATTCGCGTCGTGCGGATTCTTGGCGAAGTCGCGCATCGCCTGACCCAGCTTGCCCTGCGTGGTCGCGCCCAAGGCCTTGAACGAAGCGATAGTGGTGTCGTTGGACATCACCGGGAACGCGTAGCCCTGCACTTTCTTCAGCGCATCGGCCAGCTCGTAGATGGCGTTGTCCGCACGCGGCAGCGAACTGTGGCCGCCGGCGTTGCGCGTGGTCAGTTCGAAATCCGCATAGGCCTTTTCCGCCGTTTGCAGACCGAACACCAGCGGCTTGCCGTCTTCGCTCAGCTCGCCGCCACCCGCATCCGTATTGAGCGCGAACTCGGCATCGACCAGGTCGCGATGGTTCTTGACCAGGTCGTCCATGGTCTCCTGGGTGGTTTCCTCGTCGCCGGTGTAGACGATGATCAGGTCGCGCGTGGGCACGAAGCCGGCCTTCTTCAACTGGATGAAGTTGGCCGCCAGCACGGTGACGCCGCTCTTGATGTCCTCGGTGCCGCGACCGTAGAAGTAGCCGTTCTCTTCGATCAGCTTGAACGGGTCGCGCTGCCAGTCTTCCGGCTTGGCGGTGACCACGTCCATGTGCGCCATCAGCGCGATCGGCTTGCCGCCCGTGCCGTTGCCGCGGTAGCGCACGACCATCGCCGCGGTCTCGCCGTGCGGGATGATATGGATGTCCGCATCGGGGAAGCCTGCGGCGCGGAACTGGTCCGCCAGATACTTCGCCATCACCGGCACCTGGCCCTGCCCGATCTCCGTCTTGAAGGCGATGAGGTGACTGAAGATGTCACGCGCCTGCGCCTGGTTGGCATCCGGCGTCGCCGCGACGGCGGGAAGTGCGACGGAACAGGTCAGCAGCGTAGCGAGCAAGGGTCGGAACATGGGCATCTCACCGGCGTCGGAGGGAGTCGTGAGTATGTCTGGTTCGCCGCCGACGGAACACTGCGGACGCCCCATCCCCGCTGTCTTGAGGCGCCAGCGCCGGCTGGCACGAAGTCCCTGGCCGGCGCTGCGGATGATGCCGTGCAGCAACGAGGATCCCTGTACGCAATGGACGCAGCGCGAAGGCGCAGGCACGCTTGCGCGGAGCGTCCCCTTCGGGAGTAATCTGGTGCCGTCGGCGCATCCCCAGGCCCGGCATCCACATCGACAAACGCTGCCGTCAGGAGGAAGAACATGGCTTTCTCTGCACGTGTTTCGCATGCTCCGCTCGCACAGATCAACATCACGCCGCTGGTAGATGTCCTGCTGGTGCTGCTGGTGATCACCATGATCACCTCGCCCGTGCTGACGCACAAATTGAAACTCGACCTGCCGCAGCCCGGTGCCACCTTCGACCCACCGATCGAGCCGAGCATGGTGCAGTTGTCCATCCATGCCGATGGCTCGATGTACTGGAACGATGCACCCATCGACGCTGCGATGCTGTCCTCGCAGCTGGCCATCGCTTCGCACCTGCCAGTGCAACCCCATTTGGTCATCGACCCAGCCGACGGCGTCTCGTATCAGACCGTGGCCAGCGTGATTTCCGACGCCAAGCGACAAGGCCTGCAGAAGATCGATTTCACGGATCCCCGCTAAGCGTCAGCCGGATCGCCGACGAGGACGCATCGCGTCCTCGTCGGTGCCAAGACAACGCAAACGTCACACCGCACCGACATAAGCAAACCGCGCCGAAAGTCGCAGGAAAATGCGGCCCGGTGTTGTGCTGGCGTGCACATCGGCAGACCTACGCTTCCCTTCGTGCGATCTCGCCGCACTGCTGGAGGGAATGTTGATGAAACACAACCCGTCTATCGCAGGACGTAACACACTCGCCGCCGCCACGATGGCCGTGGCATGCATGGCGCTGCCGCTGCCTGTGCTCGCGCAATACCACCATGGCCCGCCGCCGGCGCACTACGAACACCACGACTATCACGGTCATTACGACAATCACTACAGCCATTACGACCACTACGATCACCACGACAACAGCGGTGCGATCGTTGCCGGTGCGCTGCTGGGCGTCGCCGCGGGCGTGGCCATTTCCAATGCGAACACGACGCAACCGCCGCCGACGGTGGTCTATACCTCGCCGCCGCCCCCGCCACCACCGGGCGTCGTTTACTACAACGACGGCTACTAGGTGGCTGCCGCCATTCACTGCATAGGGAGTACCGACGATGAAAAATTCGCTTCGTAGTCTGATCCTGCCGGCGCTGGTCTCCTTGGCGCTGGTGGCGGCTCCGGCATGGGCCCAGCAGGCCACGCCGGCCACACCCCCTGCCGCCCAGAAATTGCCCACCACCACGCCGCCGGGCGCGCAGGATCACGGGCAGAAACATGCGGATGCGGTCGAACAACGCATTGCCGACCTGCATGCCCAGCTGAAGATCACCGATCAACAGGCCAAGCCATGGGATACCTTCGCGCAGACCATGCGTGACAACGCGCGCAAGGCCGACCAGGCTTTCCGCGAGCGGGCGCAGAAGTTGCCCACGATGACGGCGGAAGACGCCATGAAGTCCTATGCCGATCTCACCGAGACGCACGCGGACAACATGAAGAAACTCTCGTCGGCCTTCAGCGACCTGTATGACGCGCTCTCGCCCGCGCAGAAACAGATTGCCGATGCGATGTACCGCAATCCCGGCGGCGGCAAGGGCGCCAGTCCGCACAAGGGCGGCAAGGCCAGCAAGGCCGCACCTGCCGGCGCGTCGTCATCGGCGCATAGCTGATCCACGCTGCACGGCCATCAGGCGCGGCACGATCATCGTGCCGCGCTTTTTTATGGCGCGCCCGCCGCTGTTACCAGCGCCGATGCCAGCGCGACACGGCGAACGCCGCCGAGCGGCCCGAAATGGTCCTGCGCCTCGTAGGTGGCATATCGAAGCTCGCTCACCTTCAGCCATGAAGGCGGCGGCACCACCGCACCCAGCCGACGACGAATCACCTCGGCCGGCACGCATCGACGATACAAACCCAGCGTGATGTGGGCGATATAAGGCGCTTGCCTGATCTCGGGGCTGCCCACAGCCAACGCCTCACGCCAGCGTGCCAACCGCCCCATGGGATCGCCCACCGGAATGAAGGCTGCGCTGGCAAAGCTGTCCAGTGGCGCCAGCGGCAACGCGCATTCGGTGCCCGCGTGCGCTTCCAGCAAAGCTACCTGATGGTCGAGACGATGCAGCGGGAAATCGTCATCGCGGTCGCCGGCGCCATGAAAGCCGCAGACATAGACCGTGACATGCGCCTGACGACGCGGACTGGGATGAATCAGGTCCGCCAGTTGTGCACGCGCCGCATCGATGTATTGGAGCAACGCGGGATCGTCGACCGGCAGCATCCAGATGCCGTAGCGGCGGCGCCCCCGATGCCACTCGGGGTAATCGCGCAGGTCGGCGACCAGGGTTTCGGCAGGGCCGCCGATGGGATCGGAAAACAGCATGACGCCGATAGTAACGGCAGCCGACATGGGGGCGGCGCGGCCCGGCATGTTGCGGGCCGGCCCGGTTGGTTTAGAGTGGCCACGCCAGACGCCACGGAGAACCGCATGCCTCGCTCGCGTCATCCCCTGCTCGCCGCCATCCTCTGGGGCGGATTCGTCGCCGGCACGCTGGACATCGGCGCCGCCAGCCTGATCAGCGGTTACGGTCCGCAGGTGATCCTCCGATACATCGCCGCCGGACTGCTCGGCAAAGCAGCGCTGGCCGGAGGCGCCACGGAAGCCGCACTCGGCCTGGTACTGCAGTGGGCCATGTCGCTGCTGATCGCCGCGATCTTCGTGCTCATCGTAGGGCGGCGCGTGGCCGCCACGCCACGCTGGCCGGTCTGGGGCGTGGCCTACGGCGTGGTGGTGTTCGCGGTGATGAACTACGTGGTGGTACCGCTCTCGGCACTGAGCAAGGTGCCGCATTTCAGCGTCTTCAGCTTCATCGCCAACCTGGCTGCGATGCTGCTGTTCGGCTGGATCATCGCGTTTTTCGCGCGCACCAAGTTGTCCAATCGGGCCGCGTAAACCAGGCCGTTGCGGCACACTAGGTGCAATGACTCACACGACCGAATCCGCCGCCAGTGGCTGGTGCCTGTACCTGATCGAATGCCGCGACGGCACCTACTACGCCGGCATCACCAACGACCTCGATGCGCGCTACCAGGCGCACGTCAGCGGCAAGGGCGCGCGCTATACGCGTTCGCATCCGCCGCTGCGCCTGCTGGGTTCGCGTGCCTACGACAACCGCGCAGCGGCATCGCGGGCGGAATGGGAGATCAAGCAATTGCCCAAGCATCGGAAGCTCGGCTACCTGAGCCGCGCGTCAGCGGCGGAAGCCGTCACCCCGCAAGCGGAATGACGGCATCCAAACCAGCCGCGCTACGAGGATTTCTTCAGCAGCGCGGTGAGCTTGTCCAGCTGTTCGCGGTAGCCGTCGAGCGTCTTCGCGGTGACCTGTGCGTACTGGTTCGCCTCGTCCCAGCGGCGTCCTTCGATCGCCTCGCGCACGCCCGGCACGGTCTTCACGCCATAGCCGGTGAGCATGCCCGGCGCATACACCATGTGCTTGAACCAGGGCCGCTCCGGCAGGCCATTCGCGCTGGTGAGCGACTGTTCCATCTGCCCCATCAACGCGTTGATCTGCTGCAGCTGCGCGGCCGGCAGATTGAAATCGCTGGCGGCACGCTGGCTGTAGGCCGCCTCGAACGCCTGCGCGCTCTTCTTCAATTTCCTGGCGGCATCGTCGAGCGGCGCGAGCTTGATGTCCGGCACGTCCGAATCGCGCTCGGGCGGCAGCAAGGGCCGGGTGGGATCGGAGGTGAGTGCGTACGCGTGTTTGTCGAGCAATTGATGCTGTTGCTCGGTGTCCTTGCGCGTATCGCCCACCAGCTTGTGCAACTCCTGGACGTAGCGATCGAAGGTATCGCTGAAGTCGTTGAAGCGCATCGGCAACACGCTGGCGCCGGCCGTGCGCAACACGATGTGGCCGGCCACTTTCGACAACGCCACGCCGTACTGGAAGTCCGGATCGCCGAAGCGCACGTAGTGCTCGAACGTATCGTAGGCCGAGTGATAGATGCCGTCCTGGTCGTCCTCGCCGCTGAAGCCGAGGTCGAGCGAGGCGATGCCCAGATGTTCGAGGAACGTGCTGTAGTCGGAGCCCGAACCCAGCGCCTCGATCGGCACGTCGCCACCGGCAGCGGCGAGCTTGGCGAATTCCTTGGCTTCGGGCTTGGCGTCCTTGGCATTGCCGGCAACCATCACATGCGCACGCCGGCGTTCCAGCACGCTGCCCTTGGTTTCCGGATCGGTCACGCCCTCGGCCACCTGGTTCACCAGGTGCTGGTAGGAGTGGCTGCCACCGGCTTCGAGGAAACCGCGGCCGTTGGTATCGGAGTTGAGATAAAGCACGGCCTTCTGCTTCAACTCGTCGCCATGCGTTTCGGCCCATTCGGTGGAACCGAGCAGGCCGGCCTCTTCGCCATCCCAGCTCGCGTAGACCAACGTGCGCTGCGGGCGCCAGCCCTGCTTGTACAGCGTGCCGATGGCCTTGGCTTCGGCCAGCAGGGCCACGTTGCCGGCCAGCGGATCCCACGCGCCGAAGACCCAACCGTCGTGATGGTTGCCGCGCACGATCCAGCGATCGGGTTCGGTGGCACCCTTGAGCGTGGCGATCACGTCGTACACCGGCTTCTGGCCCCAGTCCGACAGCACGGTCAAATGCACCGGCGCTGCGCTGGGTCCGATGTGATAAGTGATCGGCAGCGAACCGCGCCAGCCACCCGGCGCCACCGGACCGGTGAGCGATTTCAGCAGCGGCGTGGCATCGGCATAGGAGATCGGCAAGACCGGAATCTTCAGGATGGTCTTGGCGTCTTTGATATCCAGGCGCTTGGCATCGGCGGTGGAACCGTAGCCGGGCGTGAGCGGATCGCCGGGATACTGCTGCATGTCGGCCACCGAGCCGCGCTGCACGCCATCTTCCGGACGCCAGCCGCCCTGCGGATAGGTGTCGCCCTGGGCGTAGCCGTCGTCGTGCGGATCGGAATAGATCAGGCAACCCACGGCGCCGTGCTGCTGCGCCAGCTTGGGCTTGAGGCCGCGCCAGCCGCCGCCGTAGCGCGCGATCACGATCTTGCCGCGCACGTCGATGCCGCGACGGGCCAGATCCTTATAGTCGTCCGGCATGCCGTAGTTCACGTAGACCAGCGGCGCACTGACGTCGCCATCGCCTCCGTAGACGTTGTACGGCGGCAGCACGTCGGTCTTGATCGCCGAGCTGGCATCGCCTGCCACCGCGGGCTCATGCAGCTTGGCGGTATACGGGTGCGGCCCCTTCAGTTCCAGCGCCACTTTCTTGGGCGTGGGATAAAGCACGTTGAAGGTTTCGATATGGGCATCCCAGCCCCACTCCTTGAACTTGGCCAGCATGAACTCCGCGTTCGCCTTGTCGTGCGGCGAGCCGACCTGGTTGGGTGCGGCGGACATCTGCTTGAGCCATTCGCGCTGGTCGGCCGGATCGAGCAAGGCATCGAAGCGCTGCTCCAGGCTCTTCTGCGCGGCGGCACCGCTGGCACTGAAGCCGAGCATGCCCTGCTCGGGGGCGTGTTCATCAGCGGCCAGTGCGCTGCCCATGGAGGCCAGCAGGCAGGCCGCCAGCAGCGGCCGTATCGTCAAACGGGTCATGCATTCTCTCCCCAGCGGTGGTGCGTAGAGGCATGTCGCGATCTCTCGCCGCGACGACATTCAAGGCTGTCGTGGCACTTATACCCTGTGCCCGGTGGCGACCGTCTAGGACAAAGGTCATGCATGGCGGGAAAAACCACTGAAGTTCGACCGCCCGGCGCCGATAACCCCCATGGCGCCGCAAGACCGCGCCACCACCAACCCCTCCAAGGCGGGACACGTATGCTGCAAACGGCGCCGAACATCGCGTATCTCAAAGCCGCATGGGCCGCGTTCGCCGGCATCAGCGGCGCCAACGCCAAGCAGAGCTACGAGGCGGCAGGCCTGAGCTTCACGCGCATCAACCACTCCACCCTGGTGCGCAAGAACGACGTGCAGGTGTCCACCATGCCCATTCACTACACGCGGCACGACTTGCGTGTGGGCTTTCTGGGCCGCATCGAGAACGAAGTGCGCAAGGCGGCGTTCGAGATGGATGCGGTGTTCTACCGCGACCTGGATCTGCCCGAAGGCCATCATCTGGTGATCGAATTGGAGGAATGCCTGCGTCTGCTGCGCCGCCGCGGCAACCGCTCGCTGTCCATCCTGATCGAGCCCGATGGCAGCATCCCGCTGGATGCGGCGGTGCGCGTGGAAATGCGCGTATTCCTCGACGCGCCCCGTGCCTGTGTGTACGGCTGCGCCGCCGATGCGAGCGGCCAGGTCGACCTGCTGGACGGCGCCGCCAAGCGTGCCCGCATGCCCCGCGCCTCCGACTATGCCGGACTGGCCGCGCAGATAAGCAGCACCCTCAACGACGCGTTCGCCTCGTTGCCGCGCGCCCAATTGGCCGCCTGAACGTCTATTCCACCGGAATGTACAGATCGGTTTCCGAGGCCGGATCGTCCGGCGCCACGAAGCGTTCGTCGTAACGTTCGAAGCCCACGCCCGCCTGCGCGCGCAAACCCAGCTTGGGCAGCAGGCGCGTGTGGATGGTCTGGATGGTCTCGCCGATTTGCCTGGCCACGCCGCGGTGGGTGAACACGCCGTACTTCTGGGCGGGCACCCGGAACTTCACCATCCCCTCGGGCAGCGCCGCATCGTCCGCCACCGACAAGCCCGCCACGTAACGCAGCATGCCGTCCGGCAGCGCTGCGCACACGCCATAGGCCACGCCGGGTTCCACATTCGGCGCCACTTCCTGCTCCCGTGGCAGGAAGCGCTCCCACAACGGGCCGATACCGTTCGGGCTGCGGGCAATGTATTCCAGTCCGACGACGGTAAAGGCAGGCAGCGACACGATCCGGTGATCCATGGCTTTCGTCCTGGCGGAAACGTTGAACGAGCCCCAAGACTACGGCAATGGGCGGATGTGACAACAGGGTGAAAGTGGCCACTTGCGGGATGTCGATATGCCAGGTGCCCGTTCGTCGAGAGAGTAGACGCGGCATTCGCCTCTCGCGGCGGAGCGCGCGTCCCTCCCCCATGACGCTGAGGTTGTCCACCATGACGCAAGCCCCCGCCCTGGTCCCCGTGGCCGAACTGGTCAAACGCAACGGCGTACGGTTCGCCGGCGAAAGCCAGGCCTACCGTCGCGCCCGCGACGAACTGCTGGCCGAAGAAATCGAACTGCGCCGACACATCGAACGCGTCGCCGAACAGCGGCGCGACCTGCCGCCCGGGCCGGAAGCGAAAGGCGACTACCGCTTCGCGGGCGAACACGGCCCGCTCGATCTCGCCGGGCTGTTCGGCGACAAGCAGACCCTGGTCACCTACAACTACATGTTCGGTCCGCAGCGCGAACGTCCCTGCCCCATGTGCACCTCGCTGCTGAGCGCCTGGAACGGCGAAGCGGCCGATATCCAGCAGCGCGTGGCACTGGCCGTGATTGCCCGCTCGCCGATCGAACGCCTGCTCGCCTTCAAGCGGGAGCGCGGCTGGCGCGACCTGCCGCTGTATTCGGACCTCAACGGCGAATTCAGCCGCGACTACCACGCCATCGCCCCCGACGGCGGCGACGATCCCGCGTTCTGCGTGTTCACCCGTCGCGATGGCCACATCCGCCTGTTCTGGGCGGGTGAAATGGGCACGGAAACCGCCGATCCCGGCCAGGACCCGCGTGGCGCGCCCGACCTGATGCCGATCTGGACCATTCTCGACTGCGTGCCCGAAGGCCGCGGCGGCAACTGGTATCCGAAGCTCGATTACGGCACCTGACGACCGATGCGACGGGCCGCCTGATGGTGGCCCGTCGCATGGCCCGGCTCACGCGCCGGGCGTCTTCAGGCAATTGACCATCCAGGACTTGCCGTAGCGATCGGTGAGCATGCCGAAGCGGTGGGCCCAGAAGGTTTCGTCGATCGGCATGTCGACCTTGCCGCCTTCGGACAAGGCCTTGAACACGCGCTCGGCTTCGGCCGGATCGTCGACGGTCACGTTCACGCAGCCCTTGGTGCTGGCGCTATGGGGCGGGCCGTCGGCGCCCATCAGGATGCCGCTGCCGGGTGTCTCCAGCTTCGAATGCATCACCCGGCCATGGGTCTCCGGCGGCATCTGCGCGGCCATCGGCGATTCGCCGTAGGTCATGCGCGCGGTGATCTTGCCCTGGAACGCCTTGGCGTAGAAATCGAACGCCTCCCGCGCCTGGCCGTCGAAATCGAGATAGGGAATGAATTGCATGGGAGCTACTCCTGCGAGTGGGGGATCAGCACGCGTTTCAGGGAAGCATGCCTTCGTCGGTGTTTCAGTCCGGTGTTCATGAGCATGACGAACGAGTGCCGCGTGGATCGACAGGAAGGCCGCAGGCGACATAGGCTGTGTACCCTCGGCCTGCCCTCTTCAACCACCAGGAGCGATCCGTGCCTTCCATCGTGACGCAACCCGTGGCTGCCCGGCTGACCCACGCAGCCATCTTCCTGGTGGTGACGCTGAAGCCCGATCCGCGCTGCGGCGATGCGGTGCGTGCGCTCTGCGGCGACTTGCCGTCGCTGTTGCGGGCGATCGGCTTTCGCAATCCCGACCGGCGGCTTTCCTGTGTGATGGGCTTCGGATCGGCGGCATGGGATTCGCTGTTTGGCCAACCGCGGCCGGCCGAACTGCATCCGTTTCGCGAGATCAAGGGCGTGCACCACGCGGTCTCCACGCCGGGCGACATCCTTTTCCATATCCGCGCCACGCACATGGACCTGTGCTTTGAACTGGCCACGCAGATCATGTGCCGCATCGGCGAGGTGGCGACCGCGGTCGACGAAGTGCATGGCTTCAAGTATTTCGACGAACGCGATCTGCTGGGCTTCGTCGACGGTACCGAAAACCCGGTGGATCAGGACGCCATGGATGCCACCATCATCGGCGACGAAGACCCGGCGTTCACCGGCGGCAGCTACGTGATCGTGCAGAAGTACCTGCACGACCTGACGGCCTGGAACGCGCTGCCGGTCGAGCGGCAGGAAACCATCATCGGCCGCAGGAAGCTCTCGGATATCGAACTGGACGACGATGCCAAGGCGCCCTATGCGCACAACGTGCTCACCAGCATCGAGGAAAACGGCCAGGCGCTGGAAATCGTGCGCGACAACATGCCGTTCGGCGAGGTGGGCAAAGGCGAGTTCGGCACCTATTTCATCGGCTACGCACGGTCTCCTGCACGCATCGAGCAGATGCTCACCAACATGTTCGTGGGACAGCCGCCCGGCAATTACGATCGCCTGCTCGACTTCAGCACCGCCGTCACCGGTTCGCTGTTCTTCGTGCCATCGGCGAGCTTCCTCGAGAACGTACCGGTACCGGCCCAGGGTTCACCGGCTTAGGCAACCTGCTCAGGCCTTCACCAGGCCCTCGCTTTCGGTGTCGGACATGACGCGATTGCGCCCGGTACGCTTGGCGCGATAGAGCGCGGCGTCGGCCTCCTTGCGCAGGTGTTGCAGTTCGTAGCCGGAGGTGTCGGTGGACGCCAGCCCGATGCTGGCGGAGAACGCGACCAAGCCGCCCTCGCCATTGACCGGCGTCGCCTCGATGGCGGTACGGATGCGGTCGGCGATGGCCATGCCCTGGTCGAGCGTGCACTCGGGCAACAGGATGCCGAACTCCTCGCCACCCAGACGTCCAAACAGATCGGTGGGACGCAGCTGTCGCTGGCACAACGCCACGGTGTGCTTGAGCACGACGTCGCCGGTGGCGTGGCCGTGCGTGTCGTTGATCTGCTTGAAGTGATCCAGGTCGATGGAGATCAGGCAGGCGCTGCCCTGGCGCTTTTCCAGCCCACGCAGCGTACGTTCGGCTTCGCTCACGAAATGCTGGTGATTGAAGATGCCGGTGAGGCCGTCGTGGTGGGAAAGCATCTTGAAGCGCAGCTGCGAGCGCTTGATCCTCAGCAGCCAGAAGAAGATCGAGACCAGCACCAGCAACAGCAAGATGATGTACAGGCGGCTGGTTTCGACGGCCTTGGTATCCAGTGCCTGCTGCAGGCGCAGGATGCTGTTCTGCTTGCTCAGTCCCTCGGTTTCCAGCTTTTGCGCCAGCACGTGCTGCTGCACGGCGGCATAGGCCAGCGACCTTGCGCTGATGTCGTCGAGGTAGCCCTTGTCCTGCGCCGCGTAGAGTTCGTAGTAGGTCAGCGTGGCGTTGAGGTTGCCGCGCTTCTTCTCGATCCGGTAAAGCAGGTCGTAGGTTTCGCGCAGCCATTCGCTGATTTCGTCCGGCTCGCTCATGGCCAGCACGGCAAGGGCCGCCTTGCGCGCGTTGTTGTCTTCGCCGAGCTTTTCGTAGGTGAGCGCGAGTTGCTCCTGCACGCCGCGCATGTGCGAGTAGTAGCGGCTGGCGGTGATGCTGGGAAGAATGCGCTTGAGCAGATCCAGCGCCTTGGTCGGCTGCCCTTCGTTCAAGTAGAGGCTGCTCTTGATCAGCCGCAAGGTGTTGGCGAACACCGGCTGCCCGGCGGCCAGGCAGGTGTCGATGCCTTCCTGCAGCATCGGGCTGGACGAGGTGAGCCGGTTGCTCTTGTCGAGCGCGCTGAGCTCCATCGACAACGGATTGCACAGGGTTTCGCCCGGCGGCAGCGTGTCCTCCATCATCCTGGCGTACTTGATCGCCAGATCGGTCTGCCCGGCGTAGACCATCAGCTGCGAGAGATTGGCCAGCACCGTGAAGCGGGTCAGCTTGTCGGTGACCTCCGGCAACTCCGAAGCCAGTTGGTTGGCGAGGGTGAAGGCTTCTTCGTAGTGATTGCTGATGCCCAGGTTGTGCATGAGCAAGGCGGAGGCCTTGGCCTTCAGCGTGATGTCGCCGGAATGATCGATGACATCGCGCAGCATGCTGTTGGCCTTGGGGGCATCGCCCTCGAAGGCCGTCTGCCAGGCTTCCAGATAGCGCAGATACCAGCGCTGACCAGAGGTCAGCTGCGGCGCCTCGCTGCGCATCTGCTCCAGCATGAGCACGAACCGCGGGTGGTCGCTGGTGCGCACACGCTCGGTCTGTTCGAGGAACGCGCCGGGATCGGCGATCTCCGGCGCTGCATGAACCGCCTCGGCCAGTACGCACAAGGCCAGGCCCGCCGAGGCGAGCCATGGCCAGTAACGACGCCACCGTTGCGGCATGTCGGCTGCCTAGCCTTTCGGCGAAGCCGCGCCCTTCTGGGGCTCGGCGGGATCCAGCGGCTCCCCTTCGTCCTCGCGCTCGGGCTCGTCGCCCTCGGGGAACGTCTGCGAGCTCTGGGTCACGTGCATGACCCGCTTGCCGAACTCCTGCGCCAGCCACGAGCTGTCGCCCGAGGCCACCGCGGCCATCAACGCTTCGGACGCTTCCGCGGCCTCGAGCGTGCTGTTCAATTCGTCGGCCGGTGCGTGACGCAGCGTGGCGTCCTGGCCAATGGCTTCGAGCCAATCCATCGTGTCAGTCATACATTTCCCCCAAGTGTGTTCCGGTGATGTTCCGCCATCGTGTTCGGTACTTGCCAACCTTGTCTTGCGGCACCAGCTTGCTGAAACATGATGACGTTCGCCATCGCTGTTCGACCGTTGCCGTGAACGCTGCGGGCCTCTCCCCCGCGGCGTGCTTCAACTGTACCGCCTTACGCCGGCATGCCGGCTTTTTCCTGCGCGTCCAGCGCAGCCAGCCTTGCCTGGATGGCGAGGTTGGGTTTGAGCGTTTCGGCCGGAGGCAGGATCACGGTTTCCTCGGCCGGCAACTCGATGTTGGGCAGATCCCGCAAGGCGACGCGCCGGATGCCGGGCTGCTGGATCGGCAGCGTGGCCGCGCGGTAGACGATCACCTCGTGGTCCAGCGGATAGTGTTCGCTCAGCAGTTCCACCAGCACCTGGCGATAGGCCGGCCCGGTCTGGAAGCGCGCCAGCGAACGATCGCCGACCAGCCCGACCTGCCATAGCACCAGGTAGCCGGTGGGATCGATGCGGCGCTCGAACAGCAGGAGCTGGCTCGCCTCGAAATGCTGGCAGCCGAAACGGCCGGGGTCGATCCCCAGATCGGCGTAGAGGCAGTCCTCGGCGGAAATGCCCGGCTCCATGTGCGCGGCGTAACCTTCGGCGCGGGCCGCCTCGATCACCTTGTGCGGCGCCCAGGCGAAGATGCCCGGATGCCCGTAGAACACGCCGCAGACGCGCTTGCCGGCACGCACCTCGGTCATCATCAGCTCGACCCACTGGCGATAGGTGGTGAGCCGCGACTTGCCTTCCTGGTAGTAGGACTGGAGGCTGCGCACGTCCGGATGCATGCGCTGCAGCCACATCTCCACGATGCCGTCGGAAAGACCCGCAAACACCACGTCCGCCTGCGCGATATGACTGCGCGCCAGCGGGGTGAGGTGCGAGCCCAGGGTCATGCCCAGGCCGACGCAGGCCAGGCTTCCGCGCGGCGTGGCTTTTGTGGGCTGAGTCTCAGGATTTGTCATCGCTTGATAGTAGGGCAATTTCAGGGGTCTGCGCACGTCAAGAGACATATGACAAACAGAAGGTCAGGCATGCCTGCAAGCGGATGCGGCAGCCTCAGTACGTAAGCGCCTGACCTTCCTGCGTGGCATCACACAAGGCGGGGCGGACAGAAAGCGTTTACAACGTTTGCTCGATATTCGTCCAAGGGTGCGCCCTCGCGCGGCCTACAACGGCCGGACTATCGAAAGCGCGATGATTTTGCGTCTGCACCGGGATCCGGCTGCCCGGCCCGGCAGGCGCCCATCCCGCCGGAACCGCAACGGCATTGCGTCCGGACAGCATTGCTTGCAGTCCCGTGGGGCTCCCGGCAAGCTTCTCCGTTTCGCCAAACCGGAAGTGCCATGTCCTCACAAGAAATCATCATCCAGATCATGCCCGCCACCGGCTGGGTTGCCGTGTTCGACGAGAGTGGCGACGAAAGTGCGGAAGCGCTGGTCTGCTTCGCGCTGGTGGAATCCACCCAGGGCGGCGGCACGCGCCGCGACGTGCGCCCGATGCTGGTGAACGGCAAGCAGATCAGCTTTGCCGACTCGGCGCCGAATTTCCTGCGCGTCGAAGAACTGGAAACCTTCGAAGACGAAGGCGAGGAAGAAGAGGAAGAAGACGGCGAGGAGTAATCCCTCGCTGCGGGCTTCACTCGAAGGCCGGCGCCTGTGCGCCGGCCTTCTTTATTTCGCGATCTCGATCACCACCTTGCCGCGTGCTTCGCGCTGTTCGATCAAGGCGTGAGCGTCGGCCACGCTGTCGAGATCGAAGCGGTGGGCATCCACGAACGGGGTGATCTTGCCCGCCTCGGCCAAGCGCGTGACCTCGCGCAGGATCTCGCCATGGTGTTCGCGCCCCTCGCCCGTCAACAGCGGCAACAACGTGAACACGCCCGAATAAGTGCCTGCGCGAAACGACAGCGGTGCCAGCGCGTGCGTGCCCCAGCCCAACGCACTCACCACATGGCCGAAGCGCCTGACCGCCTGGAACGATGCATCCAGTCCCGCGCCGCCCACGCTGTCGTAGACCAGCTCGAAGCCCAGGCCGCCGGCGTGTTCGGCGACGTAGCGTTCAACCGA
This sequence comes from Dyella kyungheensis, assembly GCF_049913195.1. Taxonomy (GTDB): domain Bacteria; phylum Pseudomonadota; class Gammaproteobacteria; order Xanthomonadales; family Rhodanobacteraceae; genus Dyella; species Dyella kyungheensis. The sequence continues at coordinate 3,416,784 of NZ_CP183983.1, forward strand.
CGTCGTGCGGTCGATCGGCGTCGCGCCCCAGCGGCCGATGTCCTGCGCCTTGGCTGCGCCATCCACGGCGAACACCCTGGCGCCAAACGCCACCGCCAGCTGGATGACGGCATTACCGACGCCACCGGCGCCCTGCACCAGTACGGTCTGGTCCGCCTTTACCTGGGCGCGGTCCACCAGGCCTTCCCACGCGGTAATGAACGCCAGCGGCAATGAGGCCGCCTCGCGCATGCTGAAGTGGGCAGGCTTGGGCGCCAGCAGGCGCGCGTCCACGGCGGCGTACTCGGCCAGCGAACCCTGGATGCCGCCCACGCCACCGGTCATGCCGTACACCTCGTCGCCGACACGGAACGTGCCGACGCCCGGCCCGACGCTCTCCACCACGCCAGCCAGATCGATGCCGAGAATGGCTGGCAGCGGATGCCGCGCATGGTCGGCCTTGCCTTCGCGGATCTTCAGATCGAGCGGATTCACCCCGCTGGCCACCACACGCACCAGCACCTGCCCCGGACCGGCCAGCGGCCGCGCCACGGCGGTGCGGCGAAAGACCTTGCCATGCTGTTCGAGCACGGCGGCTTGCATCGAAGCTTGAGCGTTCACGGCGACTTCCTCGTTTTGGAATGCACACAAGGTACGTCAGTACCAATTGCATGAAAACTAAATAAAATGCATTCTTTCCATGCATAAATGCATGACATGGCCGACCGGCAAATCCAAGGCATCCACGATGGAATGGAGCGACCTGCGCATCTTTCTCGCCATCGCCCGCGAAGGCACGCTGGGCGCAGCGGCCCGCACGCTCGGGCAAACCCAGCCCACCATGGGCCGGCGACTGCGGGCCCTGGAGGCTTCGCTGGGCCAGACCCTGTTCCAGCGCACCAGCGACGGCTTCGTGCTGACCGAGGAAGGCGCGGTGGTCTGCCAGCACGCCGAGCGCATGGAGCAGGAAGTGCTCGCCTTCGAGCGCACACTGGCCGGCCAGCAACAGGAACTCGACGGCCTGCTGCGCATCACTTCGTCGGACTGGTTCGGCAGCCATGTGCTGACCCCGGTGCTGGCGGAGTTTTCGCGCGAGCATCCGCGCGTCACGCTGGAACTGCTCACCGATACGCGCTTCCTCAGCCTGGCCCGCCGCGAGGCCGACCTCGCCTTCCGCATCAAGCCTTTCGAAGAGCCCGACGTGGTCTCGCGCAAACTGCTGCGCATGCCTTATGCGGTCTATCTGAAGAAAGGCGCGCGCCGGCCGAAGCCGGGCGATGGCAAGGGCGCATCGCTGATCACCATGGACCAGGCCTTCGGCGACATGCCGGACGTCGCCTGGCTGCAGGCCCAGTTTCCCCACGCCACGGTGGCGTTTCGCAGCAACGCGCGCGACGTGCACGCGCGCCTGTGCGCCCAGGGCGTGGGGCTGGCCGTATTGCCGCGACCGCTGGGCGACGCCACCCAGGGCATCGAGCGCCTGCCGATGAAAGAAGATCCGCCGCCGCGCGACACCTGGATCGGCTATCACCGCGACCTGCGCCGCCTCGCCCGCCTGCGCGCCCTGCTCGATCTGGTGATCGAACGGCTCGCGTAGACCAGGCTTCCACGACAGCAGCCTCCTGTGGGAGCAGCCTTGGCCGCGACAAGCCGGTACAGAGGTAACGACGCGACTCCGCGGTCGCGCGCAAGCGCGCTCCCACAAAGGCGGTGAGTCGACTGCTCATGCATGGGCTTTTGTGGGAGCGGCCTTGGCCGCGACAAGCCGGTACAGAGGCAGCGGCGCGACTCCGCGGTCGCGCACGAGTGCGCTCCCCCATTTGGCGAGGTGCTCAAGCGGTTCGCGAGGAGCGCGAGGCCATGCGCTCGTTGACGCGTTCGCTCTCCCGGCACAGGTCCCGCGCATAGGCCTCGAAGATCGGCTGGAAATCCGGCATGGTCTTTCTCAGCAGCGCAAACACCACGCCGGAAAAACGTTCCTGCATGCTGAACTCGATCGCGCCGTCGTCCAGCGGGCGCAGCTCGAAACGGCGCACGCCCCGGAAGACGAAACGGAGGCCATCGCTCCACACCATGCGCCGCGGCGCCTGCACCTGCGACACCCTTGGCGTGAACACTCGCTCGACGCCAGGCACACGCAGCCCAAGACGCTCGCCTTCGCGGATATCGCCGTCGATGCGTTCCACCGTCGAGTTCCACTGCGAGAACCCCTGCGCATCGGTGAGCACCCACCAGATCACCTCCTGCGGCGCAAAAATGGCCATGCGCACGCAGCAGGTCATCGAGTAACGGTCGCTGGTCTGGATGAACACCGGCTCACTCATGGGCCGGTACGCCCAGGCAAGCGGCCTTCGCCGAGTTGCCGATCAGCCACGCCACCGGCATGCCGACCAGCACCACATGACTGAACAGTTGTTCCATCACGCCGGTGCCGGTGAAGTGCGGAAACACCGTGGGCCAGCGCAGCGGTAGCACCACCAGGTACATCGTCGCCCACAGCAGCAGCCCATAGGCGGTGCCGGCAAGCACGGGCTGCGACGCGAGCTTCGACCAGAAGCGGACGGCCAGCGCGAACACGTACACCATCGCCAGCATGATGGCGAAGTGCAGCAGCACGCCGACCACGATGGCTGCACCGGGCGAACTCTTCGCACCCGGCCAGATGGCCGAGGCGATGCCGATCGGCACGATCAACGCGTTGCGTCCTTCGAGCAAGGCGTAGACGAAGGCGGAAAGCAGATCCAGCACACCGGCGATCGCGGTCGCCTGGAGAATGACACTCATGGGAATGTGGACGGTCGGTTTCATGTCGTATCCGATGCGAAGGGAAAGGGCTGCGCCTTCAAGGACAGCAGGCCAAAACTAGGGCGCCTCCCACACAACCGAAACGTGATTTCGACCAGCGGACCGTTCGAAACCGCTGAACGGTACGGCGCATGCTTTTCTGCCGAGAGGGGCTGGCGCACACTGTGTTGCCTATGACGCACAGCAAAGAACCCTTCGGACGTCGCCAGTTCTGGCTGTTCCAGACCGTTGGCTGGCTCGCCTATGGGCTGGTCAGCGCGCTGGGTGCATTGCCGTACAAGGACACCTATCCGGTCCTGCTGTACTTCCTCGGCACCTCCGTATCGGCGTTCTTCGCCAGCCTGCTGATGCTGCTGCTCTGCCGCCGACTGATCTCGCGGCAGACACCGTGGTTCAAGACGGTGCTGCTGGTCGTGCTGTGCGCTTACCTGCTGGGCATCGTCTGTTCGATCATCGGCACCGCACTCGAAGCGACCGTGGGCCATGCCCGCCCCGGCGGCCCGCATTGGGGTTCCATCGCGCTGGTCGGTTTTGCGAACGCGTTCGGGCCTGCCATCGTGCTGCTGGCATGGAGTGCGTTGTATCGCGGCGCCTGGCACTGGCGTGAAATCCGCGATCGCGAACGGCAACTGCTGCTGGCCGAATCCCTGATGCGCGACGCGCAGCTCAAGGCACTGCGTTACCAGATCACTCCGCACTTCCTGTTCAACACGCTCAACGGCATTTCCACGCTGGTGGGCGAAGGCGAGACGCAGTCCGCGCGACGCATGATCTCCCTGCTGGCGGACTTCCTGCGCTCCACCCTGGAGCCGGCGCGGCAAGGCGATGTGACCATCGCGCAGGAACTCACCCAGCTCATGCAATACGTGGAGATCGAACAGGTGCGGCTGGGCACGCGGCTGACGGTGTCGGTGCACTGCGATCCCGAGGCCAGGGAGACGCAGATTCCCCACCTGCTGCTGCAACCGCTGGTGGAGAACGCCATCCGCCACGGCATCGCACCCTGCCACGATGCCGGCATGCTGTCGGTGGCCGTGACGGCCAAGGGCGACAAGGTGCGCATCTCCATCTACAACAGCGCCGGGACCGAGCATGCGCGCTGCCAGGCCAACGGCCTTGGCCTGACCAATACCTCGGCACGCCTGGCCGCGCGCTACCAGGACGACTATCGCTTCTCCGCCGCTGGCGATGCGCGGCACGGATGGAACACCATCATCGAGATCCCGCGCCACGGCAGCACGGAACGCTCGACATGATCCGCGTACTGATCGTCGATGACGAACCGCTGGCACGGCGCGGTGTTCGCGTCTGCCTTCGCCGTGCGGCGGATGTCACCGTGGTGGGCGAAGCCGAGTGCAGCGACGATGCCCTGGCGATGATCGACCGGCTTCGCCCCGACCTCGTTTTCCTGGACGTGCAGATGCCGGGCGTGGACGGCTTCGGCATGCTCGCGCAGATGCACAGCGACGCGCCGCCGCTGGTCGTCTTTCTCACCGCCCACGAGGCCTATGCGCTCAAGGCGTTTGACGTGCGGGCCATCGACTATGTGATGAAGCCCATCGACGATGACCGCTTCGATGAAGCGCTTCGCCTGGCACGCCAACGCCTGCGCGAACGCTCCGCCGAAAGGCAGCTGGCGCACCAGCGGGAAACAGCCGCGGCGTGGGAGCCGGCGCAAGGCGAACGCTGGCAGACCCGCTTTGAAATACGCCATGGTGGAAAAATGCGCTGGATCGAGGCCGGCGACATCGACTGGATCGAAGCCAGCGGCGACTACGTGACCTTGCATGTGGGTTCGCGCATCCACATGATCCACGCCAGTCTCGACAGCATCGAACAACGGCTCGACCCTTCGCGATTCACGCGCATCCACCGCTCCAGCATCGTTGCGCTCGACCGCATGCAGGGTTTCAGCCTGCTGCCCAGCAGGGATGCCATCATCACGCTCAAGGATGGCACCGAGCTGCGTGTGAGCCGGCGTTTCCGGCATCGGCTACGGCTTGACGCGATACGCACGTTGTAATGCCCATCGAGATGCGGCAAGCCTGGGCTGCGCTATAGTGCCCCTTCCGCACTTTCTCGCCTCGCATGAGCAGGCGACCTTCGTCTGGATACCCCATGCGCATCGCGGCTTCCTGGTTCTGGCTTGCATGTCTCGGATGGATCACGGCAGCGAATGCTGCGGATGCGCCAGGCTTCGATACCCGCCCGGAACAGGCCGTCATCGCCCGCCTGTTGCCGCAGCAGGCCAGGCAGTTCGAACTCGCTGCGTTGCCCGCGAACGATGGCAGCGAACGCTTTCGCATCAGCCGCGCCAATCAGCACATCAAAGTGGAAGGCAGCACCCCGAGCGCGTTGCTGTTTGGCGTGAACTGGTATCTGAAGTACGTGGCTCAGGTACAGATCTCTCCCAACGGCGACCGCGTCGGTTCCGCTCCGTTTCCCCTGCCGGACCACACCATCGACGGGCAAGCCCACTATGCCCATCGTTATGCGCTGAACGAGAACGTTGACGGCTACACCGCACCCTATTGGGACTGGCCGCGCTGGCAACGGGAAATCGACGTGCTCGCGCTTTCGGGCGTCAACGCCGTGCTGGTCGAGCGCGGCATGGACAGCGTGCTGTACCAGACGTTCCGCGACGTGGGCTATGCGGACGCCGAGATCCGCCAATGGATCACCCAGCCCGCGCACCAGAACTGGCAATTGATGGGCAACCTGTGCTGCTTCAACGGCCCCATCAGCACGACACTGATGCAACAACGCGCCGCGTCGGCCAGGCAGATCGTGGCGCGGCTGCGCGAACTGGGCATCACGCCGGTGCTGTCCGGTTTCTACGGCATCGTGCCCGCCGACTTCCAGAAAAGGTTTCCACAGGCCCATGTGGTGCCGCAGGGCGAGTGGGCCGGTTTCACCCGACCGGGCTGGCTCGATCCACGCGATCCGCTGTTCGCCAAGCTGGCGGCGTCGTTCTACCGGCACCAACACGATATCTTCGGCGACAGCAGCATTTACGATATGGAAGTGTTCCAGGAAGGCGGCGATGCCGGCGACGTTCCCGTGCCTGAAGCGGCGCGCGACGTGCAGAACGCCTTGCTGTCCGCGCATCCGGGCGCCAAGTGGATGATGCTGGCCTGGCAAGGCAACCCTCGCCAGGACTTGCTCGCCGGCGTCGACCGCCAGCATCTGCTGATCGTCGATATCGATCACGACCGCGTGCCGCGCGACAACCGCGAGAAGGACTTCCAGGATGCGTCCTTCCTGTTCGGCGGCATCTGGGAATTCGGCGGCCGCACCACGCTGGGCGCCAATATCCGCAACATCACCGAGCGGCTGCAGCGGCTGGGACGAACCCAACGCAACATGGCCGGCACCGCACTCTTTACCGAAGGCATGGACACCAATCCCTTCGCTTTCGATCTGTTCACGGAAATGGCCTGGCGCATCGACCCCGTCGACACGAAGCAGTGGACGGCGAACTATGTGCGCCGCCGCTATGGCGCGGACGACGCGCACGCCAGCGCTGCCTGGAACGTGCTGCTCGCCACGGCGTACGACATCCGTATCGACGAAGTGGTGTTCAACAGCGAGCGCGACGCAGCGCAGGAATCGCTGTTCGACGCGCAGCCCAGCCTGACGGTCAACCGCGCTTCGAACTGGTCGCCCGAGGCCATGCGCTACAGCGCCGAGGCGTTCAAGCAAGCGCTGCCCGAGATGCTGAAGGTGTCGCCCGCGCTGCGTGGCAGCGAAACCTATCGATACGATCTGGTGGACATCGCCCGCCAGACCCTCGCCAACGAAAGCCGCCTGCTGCTGCCGCAGATCAAGGCTGCATACGACGGCAAGGATCGCCCGCGTTTCCACACCCTCACGCAACGCTGGCTGCAACTGATGGATCTGCAGGACGAGTTGCTGTCCACCAACCGCTTCTTCCTGGTGGGCCGTTGGCTCGCCGCCATCGAGCCGTGGGCGTCCACGCCGGAAGAGCGCGAGCGGCTCAGCTACGACGGCCGCTCCCTGCTGACTACCTGGGGTGATCGCAAGGCGAGCGAAGGCGCCAGTCTGCACGACTACGGCAACAAGGATTGGGCGGGCCTGACCCGCGACTACTACCGACTGCGCTGGGCCACCTACTTTAACGGGCTGGACGAAGCACTGCGCACCGGCGCCACCGCCAAACCGATCGACTGGTTCGCCATGGGCGATGCCTGGAACCACGGCACGCAACACTATCCCGACCAACCGGCCGGCGATGCTCATGAAGTGGCGTCGCGAATCGAGAAGGTACTCGCGCCCTCCCGTCACTGAGGCAGCTTGCGACTGGTTCGAATCGTCTTCGCACCGTGCGAATTGGCAAAGCGTCTTTCGTTATCGACAACGCAAACCGACGTGCCGCCCTAGGCTTGGAAACCGTCCGGACGGCTAAAGTCCTCGCGCTGCAGGAACACCCATGCGTCACGCATCACCCGTGGAATCGATCGCCTTGCCGCACGGCTATCCCGGCCCGCTGCGCGAACGGGGTACCGCCATGGCCGCGTCGACCGACGCGCCGATCGCCATTCCTGCCCTGGGCTTGACGCTATGGGTTCGTCTCTCGCCCGACACCTTCGGCGGTGCTGCGTCGGTGATCGAAACCCTGCATGCGCCGGGCTTCGGCCCTCCGCTCCACCGTCACGCCGAGACGGAAGTCTTCCGCGTGCTCCAGGGCCGCTATCTCATGCGCCTGGACGACCGCTGTTTCGAGATCACTGAGGGCGATGTCGTCACGGTGCCGGGCGGCACGCCGCACGCCTTCGTCAATCTAAGCGATCGCCCATCGCGTCAGCTCGTGTTGATCACGCCCGGCATGCATGCGGACGTGTTCTTCCGCGAGCTGAGTGCCCTGATGGCGGACGGGCCACCAGCCCGAACCGCGCTGGATGCATTCGGCCGCCAGTGGGGCGTGGAGTTCCTTGGGCCGCCGCTGCAGCTCGATGACGTTGCCAACGTGGCCTGAAAACTAAGGCAGCGGAGCCAGGAAATCCGCAACGGTTTCGAGCACCAGTTCCGGCAGGCTCTCGGCAATGCAATCGCGCATCCGTTGCCAGGCCTCCGGGTCGACCGACGGGCGTGCCAGCCCCTCGGCTTTTGTCGCGGCCGATGGCCATTGCGTGTAGCTGTACCAGATATCGTCCGGCCCCCGATGCAAGCGCGAACCCAACGAGCCTCGCTCGGCCCGCAGCAGTTGAGTCACACGCGACCACGCTTCGACAAATGCCGGTTCGGAACCGGCATGCAGCCGCCAACGGTAAAGCGCGCAAAACGCGGGAGTAGCGTTGCTCATCAGGTCTCCTGGGGGATCGGGCATTCACCCGGGCGGGCAACCCAAGCTTGCCCGAAAAATTCCACAGGAACAGCCGCTGCACGCCCGATGCGCCGTCCACACTCGGAAAAATCGAGCGCCCACGCCAACGTCCTGGCTGGGTCGTACAACCAACTCGAATAACCCAAGGAAGCTGCGCATGAAGCGATGGATGTTGATGGTGTGCCTGCTGTTCGCCGGCGGAAGCGCTTGCGCGGACCCCATGGTCTGGCAGCCCGCCGCCGGCCACACGCAAATACCGCTCTGGCCGGGCGCAGCGCCCGATGTGCAGCCTGTCCCCGGACCGGAAACCCTCACCAAGGGGGCAATCACCAATGTCACGCGTCCCACCATGACGGTGTACTCGCCCACCGGAGTGAATACCGGTGCTGCGGTGATGGTGATTCCGGGCGGCGGTTTCCAGATCCTGGCCATCGACCTGGAAGGTACCGAGATCTGCGACTGGCTCACCGCCAAGGGCATCACCTGCATCCTGCTGAAATACCGCGTTCCCAGCGTGCCCTATGTATGGCAATGCGATTGCCGTCCGCACAACTTCACTACGTCGGTGCCCTCGCTGCAGGACAGCCAGCGGGCGCTTCGACTGGTGCGCGCCCGTGCCGCCGAATGGCACATCGATCCGCACAGGATCGGCGTGCTCGGATTCTCGGCGGGCGGCTATCTGGTGGCGGAAGTGAGTACGCGCTTCAAGAAGGATCTGTATAAACCGGTGGACGCGGCGGACCGGCAAAGCAGCCGCCCGGACTTCGCCGTCGCCATCTATCCGGGCCACCTGGCCACGGAGGACGACAAGTTCAACAAGAACGTCACCGTCTCCCACGACACGCCGCCCACCTTTCTGGCCCAGGCCGAAGACGACGACGTCGATGGCGTGAACCAGTCGCTGGTCTACTACGCCGCGCTGAAGAAGGCCGACGTTCCGGTGGAGATGCATCTGTACACGCACGGTGGCCACGCGTTCGGCCTGCGCAAGACGGCACAGCCGATTTCCGACTGGCCGCATCTGGTCGAGGTGTGGCTGCGCACCATTGGCATGGTGCAGAACTGAGCGACGGGTTCCCGGAGGGAGTCCTATCGAACGCGCGAAAAGTAATAGGTCTTCAAGACCGGCACGCCCTGGTCGCCGAAATACGCGGACGTCTCGACGAGATGCTTGCCGTCCGGCTCCACGCTGTAGATGCGCGTGGAGCCGGGAATGCCGCCCTTGCTCAAACTCATGATCAGCACATTGGGTGCGGGCATCTTGAACGCGGCGACATCGGCCTCCGGGCTGCCCTGCACGGCGACAGGCGCGCCGTCGAGTGCGCCGGTTCCGAGCGCATGGCTTTCCGCGCCGTCGGCACTGACGATATCGACGTGCGTCGTCCACTTGCCGCCTGCATCGCTGAAACTGATCGTCACGCTCTTCGGCCGCGCCTCGGGCGCCAATGACATGCGCGATGTATCGAGGGCCCAACTGCCGAGCAAGGAAGCACTCCCTGCGGCTCGCGCGGTAAGCGGCACGCTCTGCGCCAAACCGGCGATCAGCATGAGGGTGACGAGTGCTTTCATGAGGTCTCTCTCCTTGGTTGGCCTTCCACACGACAGCGTTTGAATCGGTCTATATGCGGCCGTTGCCAGGGTACCGACGCTTGCGGCGCCCGCCACGCCATCCGCGCGGCCACTATAAGCTCCTGCGCTTTCAGTGGCATAGCGCAGCGGCAAGCCGATAGCGGGGGCAAATCGCCATGGTGTCTGCGCAGGGGGTCACAAATTCCTAGTGACCGTGTGTACACAAATGTCACGACACCGTGGACAATGGCGGGATTACCACTCCGGAAGGGGGAGCCGGAACCATGACTCATAGCGATACCGCGGGCCGCCCCGTGGCCCAACTGCTGGTCGTCACTCGCAGCCTCGTGGAGCTGACCGATCGGGCTGTATCCGACAGTGAGTTGTCGCACGCGGCCGCCGATGTGCTGGTGTTCGCGGCTCGCCAGGCGGCACGCCTGGTGGAAGACGTGGTGAGCCTTCGTTCGCGCGACCCCGATGGCGCATCGGCCTTCGTGCAATGTTCCAGCAGCACCGACCTGGACCGCGCCTATAGCGACCTTGAATGCCTTGCCGAAGCGGCTGGCATGATCCGCGCGCACGGTATCGGCACGCAGTACCGTGCCCACCTGGCGTACCTGATGCGTTATGCCGCGGAGTCCGCGTGCAGCGCGCTGGAGCGCGCGGAGCAATCGATGAACCTGGCCGACATCACCAGCCTGACCAACAGCTGGGCGATGGACGCGCACAACTGAGGCGCGCGCCCTCGCCTTCCCCGCATCGAGCCGGACTTACGGCTTGGCGGCGGCTTCCGGCGGCGAGGCCTGCTGCAACGGTCCCACCGTGACGTGACCGGCCCAGCCGTCGAAGACATTCACGGCAGCGGCATCCACCGTCTTCATCACCATCTGCACCGGCGGGCAACTCATCGGATCGGCCGGCGGCTTGGACGGATCGTTCATGCCGGCCATGCAGTACTTCGCGCCCTGATTGCTCAAGCGATTGAGCATGGCCATGCCATCGGCATAGCGGCGTTCGGCGCGCGGCGCCGCGGTGGCGTCGGCATAGACCGGACGCAGTGCGGCCAGCTGTTGTTCGGCGGCCTTGCGTTCCGCATCGGTCGCCTTCTTCCAGGCCGTGTCGTGGGCCTGCTTGAAGTCGGAATTCGCGCGCTCGGACGCCAACGCAAGCCAGGCCAGTCCCAGCGGACGATTCACCGGCTGGTGGTCGCCATTGAGCGCCATCACGCCCAACACGTATTGCGCCGGCTTGCTCGCCCAGCTGGCCGCCGTCTTGAAGAAGCGCTGCGAGTTCTCATAGCGACCCAGGCCGTACGACTGCGAGCCCAGGCAGTAGTAGTAGTCGCCGGGGAGGAATTTCTCCTCGCCGGACACGCAACGCGTGTTGGCGAGATCGGCATCGGTGGGCGGCGTGTCGGCATCAGGCGCGGCGTTGCTTGTCTGCGCACCGGCCAGCGGCGCCACCAAAACCATCAGCGTGGCCAGCGCCACAGCCCACGCCCTGTTCTGCCATCCGTGCATTGTCTTGCCCTCTGCGGTGGATACATCGTGCCGATCTGACGGCTTATCCTAACGTCGCAGAACGCGCTTGGCGCACCTGGAAAACAAAGCATTTTCTTGCGCCGCAAGGAGTTACACCAGCGGTGCCCCGTCGCGTGATGTCAGACAGGTGTTCCTAGGCACGCATCCGCGCACCATCACGACGAGGCGCGCGGATTGTGTCGATCGCGACGCGCCGCTTCCTTGCGTCCAATCGCAAATTCGCATGCTGCGTGGGGCGGCATCCGCCCCGCGTGACGGAGCGCTCAGTGAAACCGCCCCGAAACGACGCCGCGAGCGTTCGCCCCGTTCTCGCCGCCTGCGACAGGACCGCACGATGATGCGGGACATCTCCCGCCCGCTCGGCGAGAATGTGCCCATGAGCGAGTCGCCCTTTTGCCCGACGTGAGCCATAGCCTCGATCTGCCACTGGAAAGCCCGATCCAGCCGGGCCTGATGGTCATCCATGGCAATCGCATGGAAGACCTGCGCGACCTGCTGACCGCATGGCTGGCGCGCGCGCCGCTGCGCCCGCTGGAAGACGAACTGATGCTGGTGCAGAGCAACGGCATCGCCCAGTGGCTGAAATGGGCGCTGGCGCGGCCGGCCGCCGAAGGCGGCCTGGGCATCAGCGCGGCCATCGACGTGCAGTTGCCCGGCCGTTTCCTGTGGGCGGCCTATCGCAGCGTGCTGGGTCGCGAGGCCGTGGCCACCACCTCGCCGTTCGACAAATCCCGCCTCAGCTGGCGTCTGCTGCGCCTGTTGCCAGCCCATCTGCACGAAGCCGATTTCGCGCCGCTGCGCGATTTTCTCCGCGACGATCCGGACGAGCGCAAGCGCTTCCAACTGGCCGAACGCGTGGCCGACCTGTTCGACCAGTACCAGGTCTACCGCGCGGACTGGCTGATCGACTGGGAGCGTGACCGCTACGTCTTGCGCGACGACCTGCGCGGCACGCACACCGACTTGCCGGCCGACCAGCGCTGGCAGGCGCGGCTCTGGCAACTCCTGCTCGACGACGTGGGCGAGGAACGCCACAACCATCGCGCCGCCGTGCACCAGGCCTTCCTGGAACGCATCGCCAGCCTCGCCAGGCGCCCGGCGAGCCTGCCGCGACGCATCGTAGTGTTCGGCATCTCCTCCTTGCCGCAGCAGACGCTGGAAGCGCTTACCGCGCTGTCGCGCTTCAGCCAGGTGATGTTGCTGGTGGCCAATCCCTGCCGGCACTACTGGGCCGACATCATCGAGGATCGCGAACTGCTCAAGGCCAGCCAGCGTCGGCATGGACTGAAGCCGGGCCTGCCGAGCGAACCGCGCTACGAAGACCTGCACCTGCACGCCAATCCGCTGCTGGCCGCGTGGGGACGGCAGGGCCGCGACTACATCCGCCTGCTGGATGCGTTCGACAAGCCCGAGGGCTATCGCAAGCAGTTCAGCGCATGGAATCGCAGCATCGACCTGTTCGCCGATACCGACGCCAGCACCCTGCTGCGACAGATGCAGCAAGCGATCCTGGATCTCGAACCGTTGCCGCCCGATCCCTCGCAGCGCAAGGCGTGGCAGCACGGCGACAACTCGTTGCGTTTCCATGTCGCGCACAATCCGCAGCGCGAAGTGGAAATCCTGCACGACCAGTTGCTGGCCATGTTCGAAGATGCCGCGCAACGTGGCGAACCACTTTCCCCGCGCGACATCATCGTGATGGTGCCCGACATCCAGGGCTACGCGCCGCACGTGCAGGCCGTGTTCGGTCGCCTGCCACCGGACGACGCGCGCCACCTGCCCTTCTCGGTGGCGGACCAACCCTCGCGTGGCGCCGTGCCGTTGATGGTGGCGCTGGAACACCTGCTCTCGATGCCCGAATCGCGTTTCGCCGTGAGCGACCTGCTCGACCTGCTCGACGTGCCCGCGCTGCGCGCCCGCTTCGGCATCGACGACAACGGCCTGCCCACGCTGCGCCGCTGGATCGAAGGCGCCGGCATCCGCTGGGGGCTCGACCGCCAGCAGAAGCAAAGCCTCGAACTGCCGGGCATCGAACAGAACACCTGGCGTTTCGGCTTGCGCCGCATGCTGCTCGGTTACGCCGTGGGCGATGGCGAGACCTGGCACGGCATCGCTCCGTATGGCGAAGTCGGCGGACTCGATGCCGCGCTGATCGGTCCGCTCATCCAACTGCTCGACCGGCTGGAGCAGTGGTGGGCACGCATGCGCGAGCCAGCTGCGCCAAATGCATGGCACCAGCGCCTGCAGCAACTGCTGATCGACTTCTTCGATGCGGACGATCCGTCGGACAGCGACCGCCTTACGCGTTTGAACGATGCGCTGGACGAATGGCAGCAGGCGTGCATCGAAGCGGATTTCACCGCACCGCTGCCGCTCAACATCGTGCGCGAGCACTGGCTGAAATCCATGGACGAAAGCCGCCTGTCGCAGCGATTCATGGGCGGCGCGGTGAGCTTCTGCACCTTGATGCCGATGCGCGCGATCCCGTTCCGCGTGGTCTGCCTGCTCGGCATGAACGATGGCGACTACCCGCGCCGCCAGGCACCCGCCGATTTCGATCTGATGGCCCAGCCGGGCCATGCCCGTCCCGGCGACCGTTCGCGCCGCGAAGACGATCGCTACCTGTTCCTCGAAGCCCTGGCCTCCGCGCGCGACGCGCTCTACATCAGCTGGGTGGGCCGCAACGTGCGCGACAACAGCGTGCTGCCGCCCTCGGTGCTGGTGGGCCAGCTGCGCGATTACGTGGCGGCCGGCTGGGTCCGCCAGGGCGACGACGCGAGTGAGCCCCGTGCCGGCGAGCACTTGCTCGATGCCATGACCACGGTGCATCCGCTGCAGCCTTTTTCACGGCGCTATTTCAGCGCGGATGCCGATGCCCGCCTGTTCACCTATGCGCGCGAATGGCGTCAGGCGCATCGCGGTCACGAGGATGCGTCGGCCCATGCACCGCTCGCCGCGTGGGAACCGGATGCCGCCGTCGGCATCGGCTTGCTGCAAAGTTTTCTGGCACGCCCCGTCCGTCACTTCTTCAACCATCGCCTGAAGGTGCACTTTGGCGAGCGCGATGAAGAAACCATGGACGACGAACCGTTCGGCCTCAACGCACTCGAACGCCATATCGCCACCACCGGCGTGCTGCGGGCGGCCGTGGCCGCCACGGATGCGCGGGCGGCCGTCGACATCGCCACCCGGCAGTTGTCCGACCAGGGCAGCCTGCCGCCCGGTGGTTTTGGCGAACTGGCGCGCGACGCGCTGGCTCGCGAAGGCGGCGATCTCGCCACGCGCTGGCTGGCCGCCTGCGCGCGCTGGCCGCTGGCCGCCGAGAAGATCGAAGTGCTGCACGAAGCGCACGGCGTGCGGCTGGAAGATTGGCTCACCGATCTGCGCCAAGGCGACGACAAGACGCTGGTGAGGCTCGAGCTGGCTACCGGCAAGCTGCTGCAGAAAGGCGACCTTCGCTACGACAAGGCCATCAACGCGTGGGTCATCCATGTGGTGGCACACGCCGTGGGGCTGCACATGCAGACCCGCATCATCGGCGTGGACAGCACGCTCCTGCTGCCGCCGATCAGCACCGACGACGCCGTCATGTGCCTCAACGCGCTGCTCTCCAGCCTGCGCGAAGGCATGCGCATGCCGCTGCCGATCGCCCGCAAGACGGCTTTCGCGTGGCTGCAGAACCTCGACGACCCGGACAAGGCACGCAAGCAGGCGCAGCTCGCCTATGAAGGCAGCGGTTTCGGCGCCGTGGGCGAATTGCAGGAGGACGCTTACCTCGCTCGTTCATGGCCACGATTCGAGGCGCTGGAGGCGGGCGGCTTTCATCACTGGCTGGCGCTTTACCAACCGATACTCACCGCGCTTTCCCACGAGGCGGATGCATGAGCACCACGGCGCCGCTGCAACCTTTGCAACTGCCCTTGCACGGCATCCAGCTGATCGAAGCCAGTGCCGGCACCGGCAAGACCTGGACCATCGCCGCGCTTTACCTGCGACTGGTGCTGGGTCACGGCACGCCGGGCGGCAAAACGCTGCTGCCTTCGCAGATCCTCGTGCTCACCTTCACCAAGGCCGCCACGGCGGAGTTGCGCGAACGCATCCGCGAGCGATTGAGCGAAGCGGCCGACGCGTTTCGCGGGCGTCGCGAAGCGGACGATTTTCTGCGCGACCTGATCGCTGTCTATGCCGACGACGATGCCCAGGCTCGTGCCGCGCGCCAGCTGGATCTGGCCGCGCAGTGGATGGACGAATCGGCGATCCACACCATCCATGCGTGGTGCCAGCGCATGCTGAGCCAGCATGCGTTCGACAGCGGGCACCCGTTCGTGCAGGACACCGATACGGATGAAAGCGCGCTGCTCGCGGACATCGTGCGCGATTACTGGCGCTGCCATTTCTTTCCGCTGGATCGCGATGGCGCCGCCCTGGTGACGCGCTGGTGGAAAAGCCCCGCCGACCTGCAGACCGACCTGCGCCCCCTGTTGCGCCAGCCGCCCGAGAGCCTGCGGCTGGACGGCAAGCCGCTGCCCGACCCGGCGCATGTGCTCGATCGATTTCGCGATCACGTCGGCACGGTTGCCGTCGCCGAAGCGCAGGCCCGGCAGCGCTGGCTGGAGGATATCGACACTATCAACGCGATGTTCCTGCAGGCGCTCGAGGCCGGTGCGTTGAACGGCAACAAGATGCGCCGCGAGAAAGTGCTCGACGAACTGGCCGTGCTTCGCGCCTGGGCGAACGACGCCGCGGATGCGTCGGCCACCCTGCCCCGCTACACCCAGTCGGCGCTCGCGGCGGCCAAGAACAAGAACGCGCAAGCACTGCAGCACGCCGCCTTCAGCGCCATCGAAGCCTGTGTGGAAGCGCAAGGCTTGATCGCGCCGTGGCGTGCCCCGGTACTGGCGCATGCCACGCGCTGGGTGGCGGCCAAGCTGGAAGAAACCAAGCTGCGCCGCTCGCAGCTGGGCTTCGACGACATGCTCAAGCGCCTAGATGGCGCCTTGCACGGCCATACCGGCAAGCGCCTGGCCGATACCATCGCTGCGCAATATCCGATGGCGTTGATCGACGAATTCCAGGACACCGATACGCTGCAGTGGCGCATCTTCCATCGGGTGTATGCACGTCGCGACACCACTGGACTGTTGTTGATCGGCGATCCCAAGCAGGCGATCTACGGCTTTCGCGGCGCGGACATCCACACTTATCTTCGCGCCCGCACCAGCGCGCAGCAGCCGATGTGGACGCTGGGCACCAACTATCGCTCCACCCAGCCGCTGGTGGCGGCAGTGAACCGCGTGTTCGCGTTCGCCGACACGCATGAGGATGGCGCGTTTGCGTTCGGACGCGGCCGCGATGCCCTGCCGTTCTTTGCCGTGGATGCCCGCGGGCGCGGCGACCAGCTGGTGCTGGACGACCAGCCGCTCCCGCCCTTGCAACTGGCCGTACAGCAAAGCGACGAGGCCATCAGCAGCACGGCCTACACCGAGCTGATGGCACGCCACGCGGCCAGCTATCTGGTGGAACTGCTGGCCGCCGCGCAGGACGGCCGCTGCGGATTTCGCAGCGCCGACGGCGCACTGCGCCCGCTTAGACCCGGCGACATCGCCATCCTCGTTCGTCGTGGCGCCGAGGCGGCCAAGGTGCGGGAGGAGATGCAGCGCCGCGGACTGAAGAGCGTCTATCTCTCCGATCGCGATTCAGTCTACGCCTCGCCGGAGGCGGCCGATCTGCTGCGCTGGTTGCGCGCCTGCGCGGAACCGGGCTCCGACCGCGCCATGCGCGCCGCGCTGGCCACGCCGACGCTGGGACAGAGCGACCAGGAACTCGATCGCCTCAATCTCGACGAACACCACTGGGAAGCCTGCGACGACCGCTTCCGCCAGTTGCACTTCACCTGGCAGCGCCACGGCGTCCTGGCGATGCTGCACGACCTGTTGCATGCCTTCGATCTGCCGTCGCGCCTGCTCGTCCATGCCGATGGCGAGCGTGCGCTGACCAATCTGCTGCATCTGGCGGAACTGCTGCAGCATGCGGCGGCGACGCTGGATGGCGAGCATGCGCTGATCCGTTATCTCGCAGCGCAGATGGCCACCGCGCACGATCCACAGGCGGAAACCGCCGACGAACAGATCGTGCGCCTGGAAAGCGAAGCGGCGTTGATCAAGGTCGTGACGATCCACAAGTCCAAGGGACTGGAATACCCGCTGGTGTTGCTGCCCTTCCTCTGTTCGGCGCGCGAACTGAAGGCGGACGATAGCTTCACCTGGCACGACGAGGATGGCGAACGTCGCATGGATCTTCGCGCCAACGACGCCGCCCTCGCCCAGGCCGATCGCGAACGCCTGCAGGAAGACTTGCGCCTGCTGTATGTCGCTCTGACGCGTGCCCAATACGCCTGCTGGATGGGCGTGGCGTGCACGCGTTCGGGCAATGGCAAGGCATCGACACTGCACAAGTCGGCATTCGGTTATGTGTTGTCGGGTGGTGCCAGGATCGAGCCTGCCGAGTTGATGCAGCGCCTGCAGGCGCTGCGCGATGCCGAGCCCGGCATGGCGATCCGCACACTCGACATGCCCGGCATGCATCCTCTTCCGGCGACGCAGGACGAGGTCGCCCCGCTATGGGAAGCACGCCTCTACCAGGGACCGGCGGCGGAGCGCTGGCGCGTATCCAGTTACAGCGGCCTGAAATATGCCGAGGTGGAAGAGACCCGTGTTCCGGCACCGGAAACGGCCACGCAGGACATCCTGATCGAGGCCAGTGCCGAGCAGCCCGCGCCGTCCGATGTTCCGAGTGCACCCGCGCAAGGCATCCATGCGTTCCATGCCGGCGCGGAAGCCGGCACCTTCCTGCACGACCTGCTCGAATGGGCGGCCGACGAAGGATTCGCCGCGGCTGCGGAAAATACAGCGGCGTTGGAAAAGGAGATCGCCCGCCGCTGCCAGCGCCGCGGTTGGCAAGCGCACATCCCCATGCTCACGGCATGGATGGCCGGCCTGCTGCGCACGCCGCTGGACCTGCCCGACGGCAGCAGCGCAGCGCTGTCTCAGATGTCCAGCCACTACGCCGAACTGGAATTCTGGTTCGAGGCGCAACACGTCGATACGCTGGTGCTCGATCGCCTGGTCACCGCGCATACGCTGGAGGCCCGCCCGCGCCTCGCGTTGCTGGCCGAGCGCATCCATGGCTTGCTCAAGGGCTTTATCGACCTGGTGGTGGAACAGCAAGGCCGCTATTACGTGATCGACTACAAATCGAACAAGCTGGGCAACGATGCGAGCGCGTATACCGCGGAAGCGATGCGCGACTCGATCCTGCGCGAACGCTACGACCTGCAGTACGCGCTGTACACGCTGGCCTTGCATCGACAGCTGCGCGCACGATTGCCCGGCTACGACTACGAACGCCATATGGGCGGCGTCGCCTATCTGTATCTGCGCGGCGTCGATGGCGCGGGCCACGGCGTGCATGTCGAGCGACTGCCCAAGGGGTTGATCGACGCCATGGATCGCCTGTTCGCCACCGGGGAGCATGCCCGTGTCGCATGATGCTCAAGCCACATCCATGGAACTGGCCATCGAACGCGGCTGGCTGCGACCGCTGGATGCGGCCTTTGCGCAATTCCTCGTGGCCCAGGATCCTGCCGCATCGCCGGCACTGCCCTTGCTTGGCGCACTGGTGAGCCGACAACAGGCCGATGGCCATCTGTGCCTGGATCTGTCGGCCTGGGAATCGCTGGCCGACGATGCGGGCTGGCCGGCCGGTTGGCGCGCCATGCTTGCGGAAGCAGCAGGCGCATCGTCGTCGTTGCTGCCATCGGCGCTGGTCGCATCGCCGGACGATGCATCCTCGTCGGGATCGCCCTTGGTGCTCGACGGCAGCCGCCTCTATCTGCGCCGCTACTGGAACCACGAACAGCGCGTGGCGCAGGCGATCGGACAACGGCTGGCACGCACGCACGAGGTGTCGCCGCTGCTGTCGGCGCAACTGGCGCGCCTGTTCCCCGCCTCTTCCTCCGACTCTCCCGATTGGCAACGCGTGGCTTGCGCACTCGCCGCCCGTGGCGCCTTCACCGTGATCACCGGCGGTCCCGGTACCGGCAAGACCACCACCGTGGTGCGCCTGCTGGGCCTGCTGCAGACGTTGCATCGCAAGGAAACCGCGCGATCGTTGCGCATTCGCCTGGCGGCGCCCACCGGCAAAGCCGCAGCGCGCTTGCAGTCGTCGATCAGCACGCAAATTGCCCAGCTCGATGTCGACAGCGACGTGCGCGCCAGCATTCCCCATCAGGTGGATACGCTGCACCGGCTGCTGGGCGCGCGGCCGGATACCCGGCGCTTCCGTCACGACAGCAGCCATCCGCTGCATCTGGATGTGCTGGTGATCGACGAGGCGTCGATGATCGATCTGGAGATGATGTCCGCCGTGCTGGCAGCCTTGCCGGAAGACGCGCGATTGATCCTGCTCGGCGATAAGGACCAGCTTTCGTCGGTGGAAGCCGGCGCCGTGCTCGGCGACCTGTGCCGGCGCGCCGAGACCGGCCACTACGACGAAACGACCGCGCAATGGCTGCGCGAAACCACCGGCGACCGCATCGATGCCTGGGTACGCGGCGACGCGCGCCCGCTCGACCAGCACGTCGCCATGCTGCGCCACAGCCATCGCTTCGGCGCGGACAGCGGCATCGGCACGCTGGCGCAACGCGTCAACGAAGGTCATGCGAGCCAGGTGCACGCACTGCTTTCGCAACGCCATGCGGACATCGCCTGGATCGACGCCGCCGCGGACGCGCGCTCGCTCACCGACCTGGTGCTGGACGGCGGCGCCTCGCGCTTCCTGCCGCACGACGGCGGCTTGCACGCTCGAGGCTATCGCCACTACCTCCAATGGCTGCAGCGCGAACGCCCCGCGCCCCGCGCCGATGCGAAAGCCTGGGACGATTGGGCTCGCGGCGTACTGCAGGCGTTTGGCAGCTTCCAGTTGCTGTGCGCGCTGCGACACGGCCCGTTCGGCGCGGAAGGCCTCAATCGCCAGATCGCCGGCATCCTCCATCAGGCGCAGCTGATCGACACCACCCACGAGTGGTACGAAGGACGCCCCGTACTGGTCACGCGCAACGACTACAGCCTTGGCCTGATGAATGGCGACGTGGGCATCGCACTGCGCGTCCCGGACGAGCAAGGCGTACTCCATTTGCGCGTGGCGTTCGAGGTCGCCGGCGGCGCGGGCGACAGCAGCACGCGTATCCGCTTCGTCCTGCCTTCGCGACTCAGCGAGCGGGAAACCGTGTACGCCATGACGGTGCACAAATCCCAGGGTTCGGAGTTCGATCACGCCGCGCTGGTCCTGCCGACCGAAGCGAGCGCGGTGCTGACACGCGAACTGCTCTACACCGGCATCACCCGCGCCCGCCGCTGGTTCAGCCTGCTGGCACCCTCGGCCATGCTGCGCCAGGCGGTGGAACAACCCGTGCACCGCCACTCGGGCCTGCACCAGCGCTGGTCGTAAGGCGGCGGCGTTCCTTCTTGCAAGGCCGCCGCGGCGCGTTGAGTCGCGCACAAATGCGCTCCCACAGTGGCGTCGTTATTTGTGGGAGCGCACTTGTGCGCGACTCAACGAAGCGACTCACCTCCAATCGCCCCGTGCCCTCCAAGCAACAAGGGCGCAAACACGACCACCACTCAAACCCTCACCAGCATCCATCCGCCCCAGCCGTCCGCGTCCCGCGCTGATTGAGCGTCAACGTGCTGCACTGCGTATCGCGGCCGAGCTGCGCCGTGGTCGGTGTCGCCGTCACCGTGAACGAGGTGGACGTGGTCGCGGGCACCAGCGTGTAGTTGCGGGCGATCTGCGACTGGCAGTCCAGATGCGGATCGGCATTGGCGACACCCGCCGCCGTCTGGTCGTAGCGCAGGTTGCCGGTGTAGTAACGCTCCATGTAGTTGGCGTACTCCGCCATGCACGCCTGCGCGGCAACGCGATTGGTCTTTCCCACGTGCCGCAGGTAAGACGGCATGGCGATGGCGGCAAGAATGGCGATGATCGCCACCACGATCATCATCTCGATCAGGCTGAAGCCCGTGCCCTTGCTGCGGTGATGGCGTGACATCTGGCGTGTTCTCCTCGTTCGCATGGGGCTACCTCAGGGGTTGATCAGTTCGCGCCACGACACGCGCTTGAAGGTTCCTTGCGAGCCCGCGGTGTACACGCTGCTGTTGGAGCCGTTGTCGAAACTCACCAGCATCACGCCGCCCACGAAGATCGGGTTGTTCGGCAGCGAGCTGAAACCGATACCGCTGTTGGTATAGGTGTTGTTGCCCGAGGTGACCTTGTCGGCGTCGTTGATCGCACCATTGCCGTTGAGATCGAAGAAGCTGGTGCTGGCCGCCGTGCCGCTGAAGGGATCGAGCGCCATGATCCAGCCACGGCCGGAGGGGTTGCAGGCATCGGTCGCCACCGGAATACGCGTGGTCCCCAGCAGCATGCTGCCCTGGAACTGGTTGGCCGTGACGATGCGTTCGCCTTCGGCACCATTGAGTGGCGAGGTCAGGTCCATATACCAGCCGGACTTGTCGGTCAGATCGCTGGTGCTCGGCTTGGCGGTAACCGCGCGTCCGGGCGATACCGGCGGCGTGGCCGTGCTGTCGCCCGCCGTTTCGACCAGGATCTCGCGCTGCTTCAGCGCCGCCCTTCCCTTGGAGATCAGGTCGGTGACCACCGTGCCGCCGCTTGCCTGCACGATCAGGCCGTACCACGACTGCGTGGCCTTGCTGTTGAGATCCGTGGTGGACAGGTATTGGCCGGTGCCGAAGAACAGCCACAGGTTGCTGGTGGCCGGATCGCGCCCCATCAACATGCCGGCGGTGATCGGCTGCGCGTTGTTGCCCGAATCCTTGGCGGTGAATACCAGCTCGCCGATGCTGTTGGGCGTGGCGGCGGTGCCGTCGTTGAGCCCGAACTTCCACACCTGGCCCTTGGCGTCGCCCGCGTAGGCGACCGTGCTGATTCCGTTGGCGCTGTTGCCGATCCACACCGCCGGAGCCGCCAGGCCGTTGCCCGTGGCGGCATCGCTGGTGGTGTGCACCGTCAGGGCGCCATCGGTGATGCCGAACTGCAGCAGCGCCGCCGCGCCGTTACTGCTGTTGTAGCCATTGCCGATCAACACCGACCAAGAACCGTCGGCGGTTTGTGCGACGACCGGCTTGCCATTCATCTGGCCGATGTAGCTGCTGTTGGTGAGGCCATCGGCCGCCGAGCGTTCCCACAGCAACTTGAAGACGGTGGGATCGGAGACGTCGAGCGCATAGACCGACTTGGCCAGGCCCCGGCCCGTCGTGCCCACCGCCACCGTGTGCCACGCACCCGGGCTGCCGTAGTACACGTCGGCCACCGTCAACTCGCCATCGTTGAAGTACTGGTGCGTCACGTCGGTGCCGCCGTAAGCGGGATCGGCCAGTTGCTTGAGATTGCTGGTGATCACGGCCGACGGCAGATACGCATAGACCTCGGCGCCGGTGCTGGCATTGAAGGCGTGCAACATGCCGTCGTTCGCTGCCACCAGGATGAGGCCCGCCTGATTCGCCTTGCCCGAGGCGTAACTGGCGAAGGTGGTCGACCCGGTAAAGCTCTTGCCGACGAACTGGTTGGCGTTGGGCGCCCCCACGTATACCGGCTGCGAATTGACGATGTCGCCGAGCGGCGTGTCGCGGTTGCGCAAGGTGCCGGAGTTGCGCTGCTCCTTCGAGGTATCGCCCAGGAGATAGTTGATCATCGTCTGCTGCGCGGCCGTGCTGGCGCCCAGCGCATTCTGCTGCGCAGTGGACAGCATGCCGACATTGTCCGCGGTGAACTGGAACACCGGCAGATTGGTCGACGTGGCCGATGCGTTGTACGTGTACACCTTGCGGCTGGTGTAGGTGGGCAATGCCGCTGTCGCCGTCCAATCCGGGTTGGTGGCGATTGCTCCGGAGTTCGGATTGATCGACAACGCTTTCAGGTCGCCCTTCCACTTCGCCGTGTAGTAGTTGGCCTGATAGGCGACCGTACCGGTCTTCAGCTGCGTGGAGTTGGCGGCCAGGCTGGCACCCGTGCCGACGCGCTCGGTCGCGCGCTTGAGCGCATCCTTGAGGGCGCTGGTGAAGGCCTCGGGGCTGGTCGCGGAATAGAAGCCGCCGTGCCCGTTGACTGCCGCATGCGCCAGGTCGGCGATGTTGTTGATGCTGTCGGAACTGGGCGTGGGCCAGCTGAAATTGCTGATCGCCGTGCCACCGCGTGCCCAGTTGAAGATCTGGTCCACCGTGGTGCCAGTGGGCGAGATGCCGGTGGGCGTGAAGCCCAGGCCCAGCGTAAAGGTGGTCATGTGCTGCCAGAACGCCGGGTCTTCATTGTTGACCGGCACTTCGTTGGAGGTGTTCGTGCGCAGGTCGTTGACCCAGTAGTACATGGCGACGTCGGCCAGCGTTCCGGACAGGCTGTCCTTGTACGGCTTGGCCGCAGTGAACGTATAAGACTGGTTGTTGGCGCCCGTGTTGGTCTTCGACGTGCTGTCCGCATCGCCGATCGGCGTGGAGGCAGCCGCGCCGTTCCAGAAGCCGTCGGTGGTCAGAATGGTGTACGACTGGCGACAGGCCAACTCGGTGCTGCCGCTGGCCGTGCCGTAGTCAGGATCGGAACTCATCGAACCCCACGGCTGGTCGGTCTTGTAGTACTGACCCACGGCATCGAGCGCCGAACGCAACGGCGTGCCACTGCTGGCCGTTTCGCCCTCGAGCCAGGTCCAGAACGCACTCTTCTGGCTGCTGAAGGGTTTGACATTGGCGATCTTGATATCGTTCTTGCTGGACTGGTCGCTGGGCAGCTTGGAATCGTTGTTGCCGTCAATCGAGCCAAAGCCCACGCGGAAGGTGGGATCCAGGCCCGAGAACGAACTCATCAGGCCGCTCTTGGCCATCAGGATGCGCGTGCGGTAGTACGAGAACCAATTGGCCACGTTCTGCTGCGCCGTCGTGCTGTCGTCGCAGGTGGTCGAGGTGAGGCCTGCCGCTGTGCAGGCACCGGTCTTGCCGATGTACTTGCGCGTGTAGGTACCGTTGCTCTGCAGCTGGGTATAGGTGAACAGGTTGGTCGTGGTGGTGACCGTGGTGATCTTCTGGCACAGCAGGCTGGCCGGCAGATACGTGTCGGGACTGGTGCAGCCGGTAGTGTTCGGATTGCGGTAAGTCGTGTTGCCGCCACTGGTGCGCTTGCATAGGCCGTTGTTGGCGCTGCCATCCTTCACCAGCGTACCGCTGCTGCATGTGGGAGTGGCAGCGTACGTGCTGGTGTCGTTCGATGTCGTCGTGATGGCCGAGTAGTACTTGAAGTAGTGGTACGAGGTGCTGTTTCCCGCCGAACAGTTGCGCGAACTCACGTTGTTGTAGTCGCAAAAACTGTCCGACGCGTACTGCGTCGCATCGGTGGTTGTAGTGCTGCGGAAACCGTCGACGAACGCGCTGTCGATGCCGCTTGGCGTCGTATAACGGGTGCCATCGGCTTTGACGGGCGGCGTATAGGTCACCGTCGGGTTGTAGTAGGTGCCGTTGTTGCCGGCATAGCGAAGCGCATCGATGTCCACCAGCGTGGTGCCGTTGCTGGTCGTTGCACCGCTGAGGAATTTCGCATCGGGCATGAAATCCCAGGCCATCGAGCCGGAATCGTCGAACATCAGCACGATGTTGGGCGGCAGCGATTTCTGGATGATCAACGGCTGTTGATCCACCGTTACCGCCGACGCAGGTGTCGAAAGGACACCCAGCGCCAGCACCGTCACGCTGGTGGAAAGCAACCGACTGGCAAAACGCCTCACGCGGCCGTGCAGACTGACGTGGTTTTTCATGGAACCGCCCCTAGAGGTGAACGGCGCGCCGTCGGCAGCGCCTGTCGATGGAACTCAGCGCTGCTTGACGATGGCCTGCAGAACGACGACGGCCCGGTCGCCCACTACCGCGGGATCGCCGCTACGCGCGGTGATGCGGTAATAGACGGCCGTGGTCGAACCGCCGGAATTGCCGTAGTTGTAGGAGTTGGCGCTCTGATCGAAACCGGTATCGGATTCGGGATCGGCCCAGTTGCCCATGTTCTCGATGACGTACTGCGGCTTGCTGGCCGCCATCGCGGATGCACTGAACTGCCCTGCCGCCGTGCCTGCGTTCACGTCGTAGATGCTGCCGGTGGGCAGATTCGTGTCGTTGAACGGGTTGGACAGGCACACCGTCGAACCCGTGCGGCAATTGCGCGCGACCTCGGCCGGATTGCCGATGATGCGCAACTTGGCGGCACGCAATGCTGCTTCGGCGCTTTGGAAGGCGATCTGCCGGTCGTACTGGTTGGCCGCCATCTTCTGCTGGATCAGCGTGCCGCGGATGGCGGCAAAACCCACCAGGGTCAACACCACCAGCAGGATCAGGGCAATCACCAGCGCCACGCCTCTTTGCGCCTTACCTGCAGGCACCGCGCAATGCTGCTTCCGATGCCTGCGTGTCGATGCTGCCGGGCTACTTGAAGGAGTGATCGGTTTCATGTCATTCCACCCGGTTGCGCACGGTCGTGGTCGTGGTGAACGAGCGGCCGATCGGGCTGGCGCCCGCGGTGCCGTCGCTGCTCTGCACTCTCAAGTTGATCCGCACCGCCGAGACCAGCGCCCAGTTGGTGACGGTGGCGGCATCCACGAACTGCGTGGACAGGCCGGGCTGAAAATAGGTGAGCCCCATGGAGACCACGCCGCGCACCATTTCCAACCGCTCAAAGGCATTGCCGTTGCGCGTCAGGCGGTACAGCGAGGTGCCATTCGCGGGATTCCTTCCCACGTACCAATCGGCCGCGTTGAGCTGGGTGATCAGCGCGTTCGCGCCGAACGTGTAGCTATTGGCGGTACCGGTGCACACGGTGGGGTAGCCCAGCCCGGCGGAACAATTGCCGCCAGCGGTGCCGTGGGCGATCGTCTTGGCCCCGTTGTTGAACGCGCTGGCCTTGAAGATCGCAGCGTGGTCGAAATCGCAGACGACGTAGACGCCACTCGCATTCAAGTCGGCGCTGCTTTCGTTGAGCGTGAACGTCGCCGTGGTCGGATCGTGCGTCGCCACGCTGAAACTGCTTTCATCGCCACCGATCAATTGAACCGACGGCGTACCGGCGATGCGGTCCCCTGCGCTGGTGCCTGCGGCCACATCGGTGTCGTCACCCGCAAAACCGCGGACGGCGTGGCCCCAGTCGGCCCACCACTCCGTGCCGCCGGCGTTGGGCCCGGAGTTCAACACGTTGCCGATACGACCGCTGTTGCTGCACGCGGTAAGCCCTGCATTGCGAATGTCGCGCGCCAGCAACTCGAAGGCCACGCGCGAGCTGTCCTGTACATCGCTGAGTGCGCGATTGGTACGGTAAACGCGCTGATTGGAAAGAAACACGCTGCCGACACCCGCAATGACCACCAGGCCAAGCAGCATCGCCACCATCAGCTCGATCAGGGTGAAGCCACGTGCACTCGCGGCGGGAAGGCGCATCTGCCTCATAGCATCGCCCTCGTCACCACCGTCTGATTGCGCTCGCCGCCTTTGCCGGCCCGGCTGTCGTCGAACTGGATGGTGATGGTGCAATCGCCTTCCGTGCCGACGCAGTTGATGCTGCCGGTGGTGGTGTCGACTTCGCCCAGCGCGCCCTTCAGCATCTCGCACCAGTCATGCTTCTGCGTGTCCACCATCGAAGTCCCCGCAGCCGGACAGGCACTCGCTTTGAGCGGCGTGCCGGTGTTGTAGCTGCCTTGCTTGGCCGCCGCGAGATCGGCGCGCATGGCATCGAGAATGGAATAGCTCGCCATCGTCGCCATGCTTCGCGCCATCGCACTGTTGTTGGTCGAAAGCGACATGGCCTGCAGTGCCGCGATGCCAAGGAAGGCAACGGACAGCACCAGCACCGCCACCAGCACTTCGATGAGACCGACGCCACGCTGCTGCCGTCCCATGCCACGCGCGCACGCGCCACTCCTGGGTGTCTGGAATATCGTCATGGCGAGCATCCGGTTGAAGTTTCCGTGTCCGTTTGCAGGACGGAACCAGCAGCCATCCTGATCACGCGATGGTTGTCGCCACTCAGCGAGGGCGTACAGATATCCGCCACCGTTCCGGTATAAGGCGCTGAACTACTGGTGGCGTGAGCAATGCCCTGGGCACTGAAGCGAAGCGCCGTCACGTTGCCGTGCAACTGCAGGTCGCCGGTCAGGCTGAGGTTGCTTTCGCGCACCACCACCGCATTCGCGCCGGATAGCGCGACCACGGCGCCCGCGGATGCATCGCAAGCATCGCCAAGCGTATCGGTGGTATTGCTGGTATCGGAGTTGCTGCAGAACTGCGTGCGCGCGTTGCGCTTGATCGCTTCCATCCGGGCGGTCTGGATCGCACCGACCAGCTCGTTCGCATTGGTGGTCAAACGATTGGAAAGCGTGATGCTGCGAAAGCTCGGCACCGCCACCGCCATCAGCACGACGAGCACGGCAAGCGTCACCATCAACTCGACCAGCGTGAAGCCCCGCTGGCGACCTCGCCCGCTTGCGCAGGCATCGTGCTGCCTCGCCTCGACATGCATTGCCAAGCCTCCCCTATGACTTGGGAGCAGGCTATTCCTTACAGGAAGAATCGCAAAGTCTTGCGACGACGAACGGTATGAACTTGCCGATTAACGGCAAGAACTTGCCGTTTCGATTTGAGCAGCTCTCGTCGCGAGAAAATAAATACTTATAAATCAAATAATTATTTTCTTGCCGCGTGTTATTACATACAGAGCCATAGCCGCCATGTTTCGCAATTCTTGCCGAAGATGCAACTTACCTACCCGCGCCAACGAAAGCCAAGACGCAAAAAACCCCGCGGCGAGGCGGGGTTTCGGCCACTGCAGGCATCGTACGGACGACTGCGAATGAGTACATGGTGCCGGAAATAGGAATCGAACCTACGACCTACGCATTACGAATGCGCCGCTCTACCAACTGAGCTATTCCGGCGAGGAACCGTGAATTCTACGGAGCGGAGCGCAGACGCGCAAGACGTCGGCGCTCACAGACTCGCGGAAACGCCGCCGGTCAGGCGCAGTTCCTTGGGCAGTGCGAAGGTGATCGTCTCCGGCTCGCCATCGAGTTCGCGCACGGAGCCCGCGCCCCACGATTGCAGGCGAGCGATGACCTCGCGCACAAGCTTCTCCGGGGCCGACGCGCCAGCGGTAAGGCCGATGCGGGTGACGCCGTCGAGCCAGCTGCGCTCGATATGCTCGGCGCCGTCGATGAGGAAGGAACGCACGCCTTCCTTCTCCGCCAGCTCGCGCAGGCGGTTGGAATTGGAGCTGTTGACCGAGCCCACCACCAGCATCAGATCCACCGAGGCAGCGAGGCGACGCACGGCATCCTGGCGATTCTGGGTGGCGTAGCAGATGTCGTCCTTGCGCGGGCCTTCGATGTCGGTGAATTTCGCGCGCAGCGCTTCGATGATCGCCTTGGTGTCGTCCACCGACAGCGTGGTCTGCGTAACGTAGGAAAGCTCGTGCGGGAATTTCGGTTCCAGCGTAGCCACGCATTCCACCGATTCCACCAGCAGGATCTCGCCCGTATTGGCGGGATTCCACTGGCCCATGGTGCCTTCCACTTCCGGATGGCCCGCATGGCCGATCAGCACCACGCTGCGACCCAGTCGACCCAGGCGCGCCACTTCCATATGCACCTTGGTGACCAGCGGACAGGTGGCGTCGAACACTTTCAGGCCACGCTGATCGGCTTCCTCGCGCACGGCCTTCGACACGCCGTGGGCGCTGAAGATCACCGTGGCACCATCGGGTACTTCGTGCAGTTCTTCGACAAACACGGCGCCATCGGCGCGCAGCTTGTCGACCACGTAGCGGTTGTGCACCACTTCGTGACGCACGTAGATAGGGGCGCCATAGGATTCGAGCGCGCGTTCGACAATGGCAATGGCGCGATCGACACCGGCACAAAAGCCACGGGGATTGGCGAGCAGGATGTCCACGGAAACTCCGGACCTAAGACTGACTGATCGCCATTATCGCACGGTCGGTGTGACCGTACGTGAGCGCGGGGTCAGCCCTTGGCCTTGCCCTGAAACAAGCCGAAAACCACCAGCATCACCGCGCCCACGGTGATCCCACAGTCGGCGAGATTGAACACGGGGTAGTTCCATTCGCGGAAATACACGTGAATGAAATCGGTGACCTGCGAGGCATGCAGGCGGTCGATCACGTTGCCCAGGGCGCCGCCCACGATCAGGCCCAGCGGCAGGGCGGTCTTCCAGTCGCCGCGCGGCGTGCGCGACAGCCACACCGCCAGCACGCCGCTGATCACCACTGCCAGCAGCACGAAGAACCAGCGCTGCCAGCCATCGCTATTGGCCAGAAAGCTGAAGGCCGCGCCGGTGTTGAAGGCCAGTGTCCAGTTGAGGAACCCGGGAATCACCGGATGCGGCGTTCCGGCTGGCTGCAGCGCCGAGAGCGCCCACCATTTGCTCAATTGATCGAGCACGATGACGACGAGGGAAAGCAGCAACCAGGACAGGGCGTTGGGTTTGGGCTTCATAAGTCCGATCTAGCGAACGTTTGCTCCCTCGCCCCTTCGGGGAGAGGGTTGGGTTGAGGGGCCAATCTTGCGATAGCGTTGGGGCGTGCGACACGGCATTTGTCACCCTTCCCGCGAGCACCCGCCCCTCACCTCGGTCCTCTCCCCAGCGGGGAGAGGAAGAAGTGATGTGCTGAGGTCAGAACCAGCGACGATTCTCGCCCGGCCCTTCCACATTGCCGATGCAGCGATCGCACAGTTCCGGATGCGCCGCATGCGTGCCGACGTCGTCGCGGCGCTGCCAGCAACGCACGCACTTGGCCGCATCGCTCACCGTCGCCGACACCCATACGTCCGCACCTTCCAGTTCGGTCAACACCGCGTCGGCCGGCTGACCACCGGCTAGGTCCAGCCGCACATCGGAGCTGATGAAGAAGAAGCGCAACTCGGAAGCGGCCGCCTGATAGCGCGCCACCACCGCCGCATCAGCATGGATGGCCACCTTCGCTTCCAGCGATGCGCCGATCTGCTCCGCCTTGCGCATGCCTTCGAGCACGCGCGACGCGGTATCGCGGATCGCCAACAGGTCCGACCAGTAGCGGCGCTGTTCCGGCGAACCCTGCGTTGCCGCCAGGCCGTCGTACCAGGTTTCGAACAGCACGCTTTCGCTGCGCGTGCCCGGCATGTGTTGCCAGATTTCTTCCGCGGTAAAGGTGAGCACCGGCGCCAGCCAGCGCACCAATGCCTCGGCGACCCGATACATCGCACTCTGCGCGCTGCGGCGACCGTGGCTTTCGGTCGGCATCGTGTAGAGACGATCCTTGGTGATGTCGAGATACAGCGCGCCCAGCTCGTTGGTGCAGAAGTTCTGCACACGCTGGACGATTTCCGGGAAATCGTAACGATCGTACGCCGCCGCTACCGCCTGCTGGACGTCATGAGCCTGCTGCACCACCCACTGGTCGAGCAGCGTGCTTTCTTCCACCGGCACCAGGTGCCTGGCCGGATCGAAGCCGTCCAGGTTGCCGAGCAGGAAGCGCGCGGTATTGCGGATGCGGCGATAGGTGTCCGACACGCGCTTCAAGATTTCGTCCGACAGCGACATCTCGTTGCGATAATCGGTCGAGCAGATCCACAGGCGCAGGATGTCCGCACCCAGGTTCTTCATGATGTCCTGCGGCTCGATGCCGTTGCCCAACGACTTGGACATCTTGCGGCCCTGCGCATCCACGGTGAAACCGTGGGTGAGCACGTCGTTGTACGGCGCCTTGGCGAACATCGCCGACGAGGTGAGCAAGGAGGACTGGAACCAGCCGCGATGCTGGTCCGAGCCTTCCAGGTACATCACCTTGTAGCTCGATGCGTTGCCCTGCTGCAGTTCGGGACGCTGGCCCACCACGGTGAAATGGCTGGCGCCGGAATCGAACCACACGTCGAGCACGTCGAGGACTTTTTCATAGTCCTTCGCCTGGTCGCCGAGCAGTTCGGCCGCATCCAGCGCATACCACGCGTCGATGCCGCCCTGCTCGATGCGCTTGGCAACCTGTTCCAGCAACGCGACGGAATCGGGATGCGGTTCCTGCGTGCTCTTGTTGATGAACAACGCGATCGGCACGCCCCACGTACGCTGGCGCGAGATGCACCAGTCGGGACGGTCGCCAACCATGCCGGCGATGCGTTCCTCGCCCCAGCCCGGTACCCAGCGCACCTGCTTGATCGCATCGAGCGCGGTCTGGCGCAGGCCTTCCTTCTCCATGCTGATGAACCACTGCGGCGTGGTGCGGAAGATCACCGGCGTCTTGTGGCGCCAGCAATGCGGATAGCTGTGTTCGATCTTGGCGAAGGCCAGCAGCACGCCGCGACGACGCAGCAGCTCGACGATTTCGTCGTTGGCCTTCCACAGGTGCTTGCCCGCGATCACCGTGCCATCGAGCGCGGCCGGCGTGTCAGCGCGATAGGTGCCGCGCGCTTCGGTGTAGTTGAGCGTCTCGATGCCGTACTTGCGCGAGACGACGAAGTCTTCCACGCCGTGGTCGGGCGAGGTGTGCACGGCGCCGGTACCGTCTTCGGCAGACACGTGATCGCCGATCAGCACCGGCACTTCGCGTGCGTAGAACGGATGCTTCAGCAGCACGCCTTCCAACGCCTGCCCGTCGACATGGCCCAGCACCTTCGGCGCTTCGATGCCGTAGCGATGCGCGGCCTTCTCGACCAGCGCCCTGGCGATCACCAGCAACACGCGCTGGCCATCGCGCGCCGGACCTTCGATCAGCGCGTATTCGAGTTCGCCGCCCAGCGACACCGCCTGGCTTTCCGGCAGCGTCCACGGCGTGGTGGTCCAGATCGGAATGGCGACGATGGCGTCGCCCGCATCCACGCCGAACTTCTGCGCGAGCGTCTTCGGATCGATCGCGTCGTACGCGACGTCCACCGCCGGTGACACCTTGTCGGCGTATTCGATTTCCGCTTCGGCCAGCGCCGAACCGCAGTCGAAACACCAGTACACCGGCTTGGCACCACGCACCACGTGACCGTTGCCGACGATCCTGGCCAGCGCACGCACCATGTCGGCTTCGTACTTGAAGTCCATCGTGCGATACGGGTGTTCCCAGTCGCCCAGCACGCCGAGGCGCTTGAAGTCGGTGCGCTGCAGGTCGATCTGCTGCTGCGCATACTCGCGACACTTCTGGCGGAAGGCGGCAGCGTCGAGCTTGTCGCCCACGCGCCCGAATTTCTTCTCGATCGCCACTTCGATCGGCAGGCCGTGGCAATCCCAGCCCGGCACGTAAGGCGCGCGGAAACCGGCCAGCAGGCGCGACTTCACCACCACGTCCTTGAGCACCTTGTTCACCGCGTGGCCCAGGTGGATCGCGCCGTTGGCGTACGGCGGGCCGTCGTGCAGCACAAACACCTTGTCGCGACCGGCGGCACGTTCCTGGATCTGCGCATAGCGGCCGACCTGCTCCCAGTCGGCCAGCCACTTGGGCTCGCGCTTGGGCAGGTCGCCGCGCATCGGGAATTCCGTCTGCGGCAGGTTGATGGTGTTCTTGTAATCCTGGGTCATTGCCTGGGGATGCTCTGATGGTTTACTGGATGTCGAGAAAGTGCGTTCCCGCACTTTCTCGACTCGCCAAGTTCGGCACATGTCCGAACTTGGCTCCGTAGAGCAAGCATTCACCATGCTTGCTCTACGAGCAGGCCATCCCTGGCCTGCGCCGGCAAGCTGCCTTCGACAGCTTGCCGGGTGGCGCCGGGATGACGTGGCGAAAGCGCCAACGTTACCGGATTTGGCCCGGTTACGCCTCGCTGAGACGCGGATTCATGCCCAGCAATTCGCGGGCCTGGCGCGCGTCTTTGGCCATCTGGACGGTCAAATCGTCCAGGTTGCCGAATTTCTGCTCATCGCGGAGCTTGGCCACGAACTCCACCGCCATGCGCTGGCCGTAGAGGTCGCCCTCGAAGTCGAACAGATGGACTTCCAGCAGCGGCTCCGGCACTTCGTTCACCGTGGGCCGCACACCCAGGCTCGCCACGCCCGGCCAGCTGCATTCGCTTTCGCCCAGGCCCACGCGGACCGCAAAAATGCCGTGCACCGGGCTGGATCGGTCGCGCAAATGGATGTTGGCGGTGGGATAGCCCAGCTGGCGGCCCAGCTGCTTGCCGTATTCCACCTTGCCCTCGATCACGAACGGACGGCCAAGCAGCGGCGCGGCGCCGGAAAATTCGCCAGCGGCCAGCAGCATGCGCACCCGCGTCGCCGACACCCGCGCGCCGTCCAGCAGCACCGACGGCATCGTACGGGCGGTGAAACCCAGCTCGGGACCTACCCGCTCCAGCATCGCCACGTCGCCGCTGCGCTTGTGGCCGAAGCGGAAATCCGCACCGACCCACACTTCACGCGCGTTCAACCGCTGCACCAGCACGCGCTGCACGAAATCCTCGGCACTCATCGATGTGAGGGCGCGATTGAAGCGCAGCAAGAGCACCTGCTCCATGCCGGCCTCGTCGAACCCGCGCAGCTTTTCGCGCACGCTGGAAAGGCGCGCCACCGGCTCGGGCGAAAAATACGCCCGCGGCAACGGCTCGAAGCTCACCACGATCGGCGTGAGGCCAAGCTTGGCCGCACGTTCATGCACCTGCGCAAGCAAGGCCTGGTGGCCACGATGCAGGCCATCGAACGCGCCGACAGCCACCACGCTGCCGCCGGGCGCCAGAGGGGGGCCGGCGACGTCCCTGGAAAGTCTCATCATCGGGCGAGTATAGCGGCTCAGGCGCCGTGTTTCGGCCCGAGCGGAAGCTCAGACGCCGCGCAGTTCACGCATGCGGAATCCCGCCGCGAACAGCGTCGCCACATAGGCGCCGCCGCCCGCCAAGACCAGCACGGCCAGACGCCACACGCGGGTCCGATTGTCCGCGTTCGTCCAGTCCGGCCATAACCACATGCCGACCACCAGCACGGCCACCATCACCGCGCAGGCCAGCACCAGGCGCAGCGTATGGCGCGCCCAACCGGGCTGGCGCTGATACACGCCCGCCTTGCGCAACCAATGCCACAACAGACCCAGGTTGATATAGCTGGCCAGCGCACTGGCCATGCCCAGCGCCATATGCAGACCCGGCACCGCGGCAATGCCGTCCAGCCAGGGCAACTGGCGCTGCTCGGGCGTGGCCCACAGCACATAAAGCAAGGCCACGAAGATGACGTTGAGCACCATGTTCGCCACCAGCGAGGCCACGCCGGCGCGCACCGGGGTACGCGTGTCCTGGCGCGAATAGAACGCCGGCAGCGCCACCTTGACCAGCGCGAACGCCGGCAGGCCGAAGCTCAGCGCGGTGATCGACAGCGTCGCCATGCGCGTATCGAACGGGGTGAACTGGCCGTGCTGGAACAAGGTCGCCACCAGCGGCTTGGCCAGCAGCATCAGCGCGAACATCGCCGGCACCGCAATCAGCAGCGTGGTGCGCAGGCCCCAGTCCAGCGCCTTGGAAAAACCTTCGCGGTCGGTGGTCACGTGATGGCGCGACAGCGACGGCAGGATCACCGTGCCCAGCGCCACGCCGAACAAGCCCAACGGCAGCTCCAGGAAACGGTCCGCCTGCGACAGCCAGCTCTGCGAACCCGTCATCAGATAGGCGGCAATCACCGTGTCCAGCAGCAGATTGATCTGCGCGATGGATGAGCCGAACAGCGTGGGCACCATCAGGGTGAGGATCCGGCGCACGTCCGGATGACTCCAGCCCCAGCGCGGCAACGTCAGCAGGTCCAGGCCGCGCAGCGACGGCAACTGGAACAGCAACTGCAGCAGGCCCGCCAGCAGGATCGCCCAGCCCATCGCCATGATCGGCGGGTGCAGATGCTTCGACAGCCACAGCGCGCCGCCGATCATGCACAGGTTGAGGATCACCGGCGTCAGCGCCGGCAGCGCGAACTTGTGGAAACTGTTGAGCGCGCCGCCGCACAACGCGGTGAGCGAAACGAACAGCAGGAACGGAAAGGTCAGCCGCAGCAGTTGCGCGGTGAGCTCGAATTTTTCCGGCGTGTCGGCCGCGCCCTGCGAAAACAGCGCCGCCACCTGCGGCGCGAAGATCACGCCCAGCGCCGTGATCACAAGCAACACGCCGCCCAGCGTGCCCGATACGCGCGCCATCAGCTGCTTGAGATCGTCGTGGCTGCGCGTCTCCTTCACTTCGGTGAAGACGGGCACGAACGCCGTGGAGAAGGAGCCCTCGGCAAACAGGCGACGCATGAAGTTGGGGATGCGAAACGCCACCCAGAACGCATCGGTCGCCGCGTTGGCACCGAAGGTGGCGTTGATCGACATGTCCCGGACCAGCCCGAGTACGCGCGAAATCATGGTCATGCTGCTGAACGACAGCAGCCCGCGGAACATGCTGGGAGACTTCATGCCTTGAGGTGGTACCTATGCTGGTGAGACGCGCTGCGCGCCGGAGCCCCCTGCCCCGGCGGCGAAAGGCGCGTAGTTTGACAGCCCCGGATGGAAAGATGACAGCGCAACCATGGCATAATCAGGGCGGTCCGTTCCCCCCTAGGCCGCCCTGTGGGTGGCAGGACGCTCCGCGGAGCGCCTTGACAACGGCTAAGCTGTTGACGCAGCGGCGCATTGGCCGCATACTTGCCGTCTTTTTCCAACCCAGCAATTCATTTCGGAGTTCTACCTTGGCCAACATCAAGTCCGCGAAGAAGCGCGCGCGCCAGTCCGAGCAGCGCCGCCTGCGCAACGTCAGCGCCCGTTCCATGGTGCGCACCGCCCTCAAGAAGGTCGTCAAGGCGATCGAGGCCAAGGACAAGGCTGCAGCCGTTGAAGCCTTTGCCGCCGCCCAGCCGGTCATGGACCGCTACGCTGCCCGCGGCCTGATCCACAAGAACAAGGCTGCTCGCCATAAGAGCCGCCTCAACGCGAAGATCCACGAGCTGACGTAAGCCAGCCCGTTTGTTGAATCTCGGGTTGGCGAAGAAGCCGGCGCAAGCCGGCTTTTTTGTGTGCCTGATCGAATGGCCGGCTTAAGCCGGCTTTTTTGTTATGTCGCCAGGCGGTTCCTGGCCAGAGCCTGAGCTGAAGATCTACTGTGGGAGCGCACCCTGTGCGCGACAAACCTAGAGCGGCACGTCCCCGCATGGCTGTCGCGCACAGGGTGCGCTCCCAAAGACAGCCCTACCTTCGTGACGGTCCGGCTCCCAATCCTTCAG
This sequence comes from Dyella kyungheensis, assembly GCF_049913195.1. GTDB lineage: Bacteria > Pseudomonadota > Gammaproteobacteria > Xanthomonadales > Rhodanobacteraceae > Dyella > Dyella kyungheensis. Next base: position 3,453,314 of record NZ_CP183983.1, read on the forward strand.
ATTGGCTGCTGAAAAGCACCTCCCGCCTGCGTCGGAAAGACGAGCAAAAGGCTGGATGCCCCAGCATAAAAAAAGCGGCCATCGGCCGCTTCTTTATGAGTCAGTCCAGCAGAGCGCCCAGCAGGCTCACTCCACCAAATCTCCCCCACGCAACCGCACATCCCCCGGATGCATATCGTCGCGCTCCTCGCGCGCCATATGCTCCGCATCGAGGAAACGCCACACCTGCTGGCACACCGGCAGCGTGTTCTCACGCGAGATGGCCGAGACCAGGAACGATGGCTCCTTCCACCCCAGGCGCTGCACCACGTCGTCAGCGACAGCCTGGCGCTCGTCTTCCGGCAATACGTCCGCCTTGTTCATCACCAGCCAGCGGGGACGCTCGAGCAGTTCCGGGTCGAACTTCTCCAGCTCCTGCTCGATCGCGCGCACCTGCTCGACCGGATCGGAACCGTCGATCGGCGCGATGTCCACCACGTGCAGCAGCAGCCGCGTGCGCGACACGTGGCGCAGGAACTGAATGCCAAGGCCCGCACCATCCGCGGCGCCTTCGATGAGGCCTGGGATATCGGCGATCACGAAGCTCTGATCGGTGCCCAGACTCACCACGCCGAGGTTCGGATGCAGCGTGGTGAACGGGTAGTCGGCCACGCGCGGCGTGGCGGCGGAAACGGCGCGGATGAAAGTGGACTTGCCCGCGTTGGGGAAGCCCAGCAGGCCCACGTCGGCCAGCAGCTTCAGTTCCAGCTTCAGTTCGCGCAGATCGCCCGGCGTGCCCGGCGTCGACTTGCGCGGCGCGCGGTTCACCGAGCTCTTGAAATGGATATTGCCCAGGCCGCCCTTGCCACCCTGTGCCACCAGCAGGCGCTGGCCGTTCTGGGTGAGGTCGCCGATGGTTTCGTCGGTGTCGACGTTGATCACCACCGTGCCCACCGGCACGCGGATATAGGTGTCTTCGCCGCCCTTGCCGTACATCTGGCTGCCCATGCCGTTCTGGCCGCGCTCGGCCTTGAACGAGCGCTGGTGACGGAAGTCGATCAGCGTGTTGAGGCCTTCGTCGGCCACCAGCCACACCGAGCCGCCGCTGCCGCCGTCGCCGCCATCGGGGCCGCCGAACGGAATGAATTTTTCGCGACGGAAGCTGATGCACCCGTTGCCGCCGTCACCGGCTTTGACATTGATGATGGCTTCGTCGACGAATTTCATAGGAGGGTCAATAGTGAGTGGTTAATAGTAAAGGGGAAAAAGCGTCGCAAGTCCGTGAGTGGCCGGCCACGCAGGGCAGCTTTTCCATTCACCATTGACCATTTGCCCAACAAAACAAAAGCCCCGCCGAAGCGGGGCCTTCGCTGCAACGTCGAAAGAGAATTAACCCTTGATGACGCTGACGAAACGACGATTGTGCTCGCCGCGCACCTTGAACTCGACGGTGCCGTCGACCAGTGCGAACAGGGTGTGGTCACGACCCAGGCCCACGCCCTGACCGGCATGGAACTTGGTGCCGCGCTGACGCACGATGATGTTGCCGGCTTCGATGGCCTGGCCGCCATAGATCTTGACGCCGAGGTACTTCGGGTTCGAATCGCGACCGTTGCGGCTGGAACCTACGCCTTTTTTATGTGCCATGACTCAGTGCTCCAGTTGCTCAGGCGTTGATGCCCGTGATCTCGACTTCGGTGAAATGCTGACGATGTCCCTGCTGCTTCTTGTGGTGCTTGCGGCGGCGGAACTTGATGATGCGGATCTTGTCGGCACGGCCGTGCTTGCGCACGGTGGCGCTGACGGTGGCACCGGCCACGATGGGCGCACCGACGGTGATCGACTCACCGGCGCCGACCAGGAGGACCTGATCGAAGGTGAAGGCGGCGCCTTCTTCGGCGTTCAGCAGCTCCACGCGCAGGACGTCGCCCTGCTGAACGCGGTACTGCTTGCCGCCGGTCTTGATGACTGCGTAACTCATGGGATTATCCCTTCTGTCGTTATTCTCTTGGGTTCACCGGACCCATCAGGCACCGGTGAACTCGGGAGTATAACGAAGCCCCGACCGCCTGGTCAATTACTGACCAGCTTGTCCGCTGGTGGTGGCCGGCTTCGTCTCGGTCTTGGCCGGCGCGGGCTTGGCGCTGGTCTTGGCCGGGGCCTTGGCGGCCGGCTTGGCCGGCGTCTTGGCGGAAGTGCTCTTCTTCGGCGCGGGCTTGGTGGTCTTCTTGGCCGGGGTCTTCGAGTGCGAGGCGGCCTTCGCGGCGGCCGGCTTGGGCGCCTGCGATTCGCCGTCCTGGGCACCCGACCTGGGCGCCTGCGGCTCGCCGTTTTCAGCCGCCTTGATCGCGGCGGCACCCTCCAGGGCGGTACCGGACATCGGCGACGACGCCGGCTTGCCCGGGCAGCGCCCTGAAGCATCCAGCGTACCCATGTGCTTGAGCTCCATCACCATCTGGTCGCTGCGCTCGTGGCTCCACTCCTGCCCGGCCTGGTTCGCCTCAGCCATGGTGATGGGCATTTCGTTGATGACCTTCTGGCCCAGCGGCGAACGGTAGAACTTCAGCAGGCCGGCCATCTCGTCGGCCGTGAAATGCTTCTGGTAGACCGGCACCAGCCGGCCGATGAACAGCTGGGTCTGGTTCGCATCCATGTAGTTCTGCCAGAACTCGGGCTGCACGCAGGGCATCGACTGCTGCAGCGTGGTCACCGCCTGGGTGTTCATCTGGAGCAGCATCTTGCCGACTCCGACCACCTCCATCAGCTGGCGAACCTGGTCTTCGGTGGCGGGGCCTGATGCCGCCATGGCCTGTCCCATGCCCATTGCAAGCGCAAGGGCTACACCCCATCTCGTCAACTTGCCCATCCGCACTCTCTATTCGCTGGCCAGGAAACCGGCCAAAGATTCCATTAAGCCATACTCGGCCGGATCTTCTCTTAAGAGTTTGTTGGGAGGCGTCGTACGGCAATAACCGTACTGACAAGTTTGATATAGTACAGTTTTCCCCTTCCCCAACCGACACCGGGCGATATGGATACGATCCGCATTCGCGGCGCGCGCACGCACAATCTCAAAAACATCGACCTCGACCTGCCCCGCGACAAACTGATCGTCATTACCGGTCTGTCGGGTTCGGGCAAATCGTCGCTGGCGTTCGACACCATCTATGCGGAAGGTCAGCGCCGCTATGTCGAATCGTTGTCGGCGTACGCCAGGCAATTCCTTTCCATGATGGAGAAGCCGGACGTCGACCACATCGAGGGTCTGTCGCCGGCCATTTCCATCGAGCAGAAATCGACCTCGCACAATCCGCGCTCCACCGTGGGCACGATCACCGAGGTCTACGACTACCTGCGCCTGCTGTATGCCCGCGTGGGCACGCCGCGCTGTCCGGATCACGGCATTCCGCTGGAAGCCCAGACGGTGAGCCAGATGGTGGACTCGACGCTCGCGCTCGATCCCGAGAAGCGCTTCATGCTGCTGGCGCCGGTGATCCGCGAGCGCAAGGGCGAGCACGTGCAGGTGTTCGACCAGCTGCGCGCGCAGGGTTTCGTGCGCGCTCGCGTCGATGGCGCCGTGTACGACCTCGACGCCGTGCCGCCGCTCACGCTGCGCCAGAAGCACACCATCGAAGTGGTGATCGATCGTTTCCGTCCGCGCGACGACATCAAGCAGCGTCTGGCCGAATCGTTCGAGACCGCGCTGCGCCTGGGCGACGGCATTGCCATCGTGGTCGACATGGATGACGCGAAGGCGCCCGAACAGTTGCTGTCGTCACGCTACTCCTGCCCGGTGTGCGATTACTCGTTGCCGGAACTCGAGCCGCGCCTGTTCTCGTTCAACTCGCCAGTCGGCGCCTGTCCCAGCTGCGATGGCCTGGGCGTCACCCAGGTATTCGACCCCGCACGCGTGGTGGCACATCCGGAGCTGTCGCTCGCCGGTGGCGCCATCCGTGGCTGGGATCGCCGCAACGCGCATTATTTCCAGCTGATCATGTCGCTGGCCGCGCATTACAAGGTCGACGTGGATACGCCGTGGCGCAAGCTGCCGGCGGACGTCCAGAAGGCCATCCTGTATGGCAGTGGCAAGGAGACCATCGCGTTCAAGTACATCACCGAACGCGGCGGCCGCGTGACGCGCGAGCACACCTTCGAAGGCATCCTTCCGAACATGGATCGCCGCTACAAGGAAACCGAATCGCCCGCCGTGCGCGAGGAACTGGCCAAATACATCAGCGACCAGCCTTGTCCCGACTGCGAAGGCCAGCGCCTGAACCGCTCGGCGCGCAACGTGTTCGTGGCCGACCACGCCCTGCCCTCGCTCACCTCGCGTTCGATCGACGACTCGCTGGCTTTCTTCGAGCAACTGACGCTCACCGGATGGCGCGGCGAAATCGCGGTGAAGATCGTCAAGGAGATCCGCGAGCGCCTGACCTTCCTCAACGACGTGGGCCTGAACTACCTCACGCTGGATCGCCAGGCCGATTCGCTCTCGGGCGGCGAAGCGCAGCGCATCCGCCTGGCCTCGCAGATCGGCGCCGGCCTGGTCGGCGTGATGTACGTGCTCGACGAGCCGTCCATCGGCCTGCACCAGCGCGACAACGAACGCCTGCTCGGCACGCTCACCCGCCTGCGCGATCTGGGCAATACGGTGATCGTGGTCGAGCACGACGAAGACGCCATCCGCATGGCCGATCACGTGCTCGACATCGGTCCGGGCGCTGGCGTGCACGGCGGCGAAATCGTGGCCCAGGGTTCGTTCAAGGATCTGCTGGCATCGCCGCGCTCGGTCACCGGGCAGTACCTGTCCGGCAAGCGTGGCATCAAGGTGCCGGAGGAGCGCCGTCAGCAGCTGGACGCCGACTCGTGGCTGCACTTGAAGGGCGCCAGCGGCAACAACCTGAAGAACGTGGACCTGGCCATTCCGGCGGGCCTGTTCACCTGCGTGACCGGCGTATCGGGCTCGGGCAAGTCCACCCTGGTCAACGACACGCTGTTCCGCCTCGCTGCCGCCGAGCTCAACGGTTCGAGCGGCCAGGCTGCGCCGTACAAATCCGTCGATGGACTGGAACTGTTCGACAAGGTGGTCGACATCGACCAGTCGCCGATCGGCCGCACGCCGCGTTCCAATCCGGCCACGTATACCGGCCTGTTCACGCCGCTGCGCGAGCTGTTCGCCCAGGTACCCGAAGCGCGTGCGCGCGGCTACACGCCGGGCCGCTTCAGCTTCAACGTGCGCGGTGGCCGCTGCGAAGCCTGCGAAGGCGACGGCATGATCAAGGTGGAGATGCACTTCCTGCCGGACGTCTACGTGCCTTGCGACGTCTGCCACGGCAAGCGCTACAACCGCGAAACGCTGGAAGTCCATTACAAGGGCAACACCATTGCCGACGTGCTCGAGATGACGGTGGAAGACGCGTTCAAGCTGTTCGAGAACGTGCCGACCATCGCACGCAAGCTCGAAACGCTGCGCGCCGTGGGCCTGGATTACATCAAGCTTGGCCAGAGCGCGACCACGCTGTCGGGCGGTGAAGCGCAGCGCGTGAAGCTGTCCAAGGAATTGTCCAAGCGCGACACCGGACGCACCCTGTACATCCTCGACGAGCCCACCACCGGCCTGCATTTCCACGACATCGAGCAGTTGCTCGACGTGCTGCATCAGCTGGTGGACCAGGGCAACACGGTGGTGGTGATCGAGCATAATCTGGACGTGATCAAGACCGCCGACTGGCTGGTCGATCTCGGCCCGGAAGGCGGTGCCGGCGGCGGTCGCATCCTCGTCACCGGCACGCCGGAAACGGTGGCTGCCACGCCGGGCTCGCACACCGGACACTTCCTTGCCTCGCATCTGGACATGAAGCCCGCCAAGGCGGCCAAGGCCCAGGGCAACGGCAAGAGCAAACCTGCACTACGGAAGAAGACTGCATGAGCTCCACCCACCCCGTGCCTGAAAAGCGCACACGCAAGGCCAGGGCGCAGGAAAGCGCCCCGGCACTGATCGATGCGCAGGCACCCGAGGCAACGGACACAGCGCTGTTCGTTGCCCCGATCGGCGTACGTTGGCGCGATCTGGACGCGTTCAATCACGTCAACAACGCCAACTACCTCACCTACCTCGAAGAAGCACGCCTGCAATGGCTGCAGCACGTGCCGGGCTGGTTCAACGAACACTCGATGCCCGTGCTGGCCGCCAGCGAAGTGAACTACCGGCGCCCCATCGAGTGGCCCGCGCAGTTGAACGTGGAACTGTTCTGCGAACGCCTGGGCAACAGCTCGATCACCCTCGCCCATCGCATCGTCGATGCGCATGACGACGCCCTCTACAGCGACGGCAAGGTGGTGCTGGTATGGATGGATCCGGCCACCGGCAAGCCCGTGCCGCTGCCGCAGTCGATCCGCGACGCCGCCGAAAGCGGCGGTTGAACGGCCCGGCGGGCATTCGGGGTTAAGCCTTTCGGCATCACGGATGCCGCAGCTTCATGCGGCACCCGTACTATCGGCGGCGACCACCCGAAAGGAGTTCGCCCGTGATCCCGCTTCCCCTCCGTACCCTCGCCCTTGCCATCGCCACCACCGCCAGCGCGGCAGCCACCGCCGCCACCGCGGGTACCTCGTTGACGCTCTATCGCAGCGACGACAATGCCCTGTACAGCGCTGGCGATAGCGGTTCCGTGCAATCGGGCCACGCCGTGGCACGCGAAACGCGCCAGCTCGATCTCAAGGCCGGCGCGCAGGACATCAGTCTCGACGGGCTGCCGCAATACGTCGACCCGGAAACCATCGCGCTGAGCGTCGATGGCGATGCCGCCAAGGTGCTCTCGCAGCGCCTTCGCCTGGGCCAGGGCCAGTACGCCGCGCTCGGCAGCCTGATCGGGCAGCCGGTCGACGTGACCGGTCCCAACGGCGAAACACTGGCCAGCGGAACCTTGTTGCGTGCGGACGGCAGCGGCCTGATGGTGCGTGACACCTCCACCCAGAACGAACGCACCGCGTTGATTCGCGAGTACGGCGCGGTCAAGGCGCACGGCGTCTTCCAGGCGGGCTCGGGCCTGCAGTTGCGCGTCGATGCCGCGCGCGCCGGCAAGGCCAACGCGAGCTTGAGCTATTCCACCTCGGGCCTGGGCTGGCGCGCGGCCTACGTCGGCACGCTGGCACCGGGCGACGGCTGCAAGATGCAGTTCGAATCGCGGGCCAGCATCGCCAACCGCAGCGGCCGCGACTGGAACAACGTGCAACTGATGCTGGTGGCCGGCGAGCCGCAGCTGACGCCATCTCCGGGCCCGCGTCCCGTGATGTTCAACGCGCGCGCCAAGACCGCGGATACCGCGTTGCCCGAGCAATCCACGCTCGCCGACTACCGCACCTATTCGCTGCCCGGCCTGGTGGATCTGCCCGACGGCAGCGTGAGCCAGGTGCCGCTGTATGCAACGCGCAGCGTCGCCTGCGAACGCACGTCGCTGTATGAAACGGGCGCGACGTGGACGCCGCCGCAACCCATCATTGGCCGGGATGCCATCAACAATGGCAGCCCCGAGGGTATCGTCAGCACGCTGCAGCTGCGCGCGTTCGACAGCCTGCCAGCCGGCAACCTCCGCGTACTTTCCGCGGATCGCAACGGCACGCCGCAATTGATCGGCAGCGGCCGCATCAACGACACACCCAAGGGCAGCGATGCGCATATCACGCTGGGTACGTCGTTCGACCTGCGCGCCAGCCGCGAGCGCACGGTTTTCACCGTGGACAAGAACGGGCACACGCTGGATGAAGGCTTTCGCACCACCTTTACCAATGCCGGCGACACGCCGCGCACGATCACGGTGCGCGAGCATCCCCAGCGCTGGCGTCAATGGACGCTGGCATCGTCCAGCAGCAAACCCAGCGCACAGACCACCGACACGCTGGAATTCAAGGTGACCGTGCCGGCCAACGGGACGACCACGCTGGATTACGTGGTGCGCTACCAGTGGACCGCGGACGACCAGCCGCAGGGGTGATCGACAAGTGAAGACGAGTGGGCAGCATGGCAAGGCGGCAGCACGCCGTCTTTGCTAATCTCGCTGCTCACTCTCCACTTCAATCCGGCCAAAGCCATGCTCAACCTGATCACGCACGACGCCATCGTCGAAATCAACATGGCGCGTCCGCCGGTGAACGCGCTGAACATCGATCTGCTTCGCGCCATCCGCGATGCGGTCGACAACGCCGTGGCCGGCGGCGCGCGCGGCATCGTATTTTCGGGACTGCCCGGCATGTTCTCGGCCGGCGTCGACGTGCCCTCGCTGCTGGGCCGCGACCGCGACGGCGTGCGCCAGTTCTGGCGCGAGTTCTTTGCCACCTGCTCCAAGCTGGCGATGTCGCCGGTGCCCACCGTGGCCGCCATCACCGGCCACAGCCCCGCGGGCGGCGCCGTGCTTTCCCTGTTCTGCGACTACCGCGTGATGGCCGAAGGCCCGTTCCGTATCGGCCTCAACGAAGTGCAGGTGGGCCTGGTGGTGCCGGAAAGCATCCAGATGGCCCTACGCCGCATCGTGGGCGGCTATCGTGCCGAACGCCTGATGGTGGCCGGAGCCATGGTGGAATCGGCGGACGCCTTGCAGTTCGGACTGGTGGATGAAATCACCAACGTCGAACAAGTGGTGACGCGTGCGCTGGTGTGGATGCAGGGCATGATCGCGCTGCCTTCCAACGCGATGCTGAAGACACGTGCCATTGCGCGTGCCGATCTGACCAAGGTATGGGCCGATCCGGAACAATTGCCGATCGATGAATTCGTCGACGCGTATTTCCATCCGGAAACACAGGCGGTGCTGGAGAAGCTGGTGGCGCGGCTGAAGAAGAAGGACTGACCCACCGCTGCCCGACCTATCTCTGTGGGAGCGCACTTGTGCGCGACGGGCGCCGCAACGCACGTCAGTCGCGCACAAGTGCGCTCCCACAAGGTATTCGCGGTTTAGCCCGGCTCCGAACCCTTCGCCACCGGCCGGCTCGCATCGCTCACCCAACCGCTCCACGACGGCGCATATAGCCGCGAGCCGCCCAGCCCCGCATGCTCCATCGCCAGCAGGTTGTGGCACGCGGTGACGCCGGAACCGCACATGTGCACCACGTCACTGGAAGCATGCGCACCGAGCAGCGCCTGGAATTCCTGGCGCAACACATCGGCCTGTTTGAAACGGCCATCATCGCGCAGATTCTCGGCGAAGGGTCGATTGAGCGCCCCCGGCACATGGCCGCCGACCGGATCGATCGGCTCAACCTCGCCGCGATAACGCGGCGCGGCACGGGCATCGAGCAGCACGCGTGCGGGATCGTTGCGCAGCGAGTCGTGCTCGACCAGGTATTGTTCCGCGTCGAAATACACGCTCACCGGTCGCGGTTCGCGATGCACGTCGCCCGATTCCACCGGCATGCCCGCAGCCACCCAGGCCTGATAGCCGCCGTCGAGCACGGCGACGTCGCGGATGCCGGCCAATCGCAGCAGCCACCACAAGCGTGCAGCGGCCAGCGAACCATTGGCGGCGTCGTAGCACACGACCTGCATGCCTTCGTGCCAGCCCCAGCGCGACAGGACTTCCGAGAATGCCGCTTCCAGGGGCAACGGATGCCGCCCCAGACCCTGCGCCTTGCGCGCGAGGTCGGAAAGATCCGTGTCGAGACTGGCGTAGACCGCACCCGGAATATGCCCATCGCGATAGTCGCGCTCGCCCTTGCCCACATCGCGCTCACCGGTGCCCGGTGCCATGAGCTCGAAGCGGCAGTCGACGATCAATACATCGGCGGGCGCCAGCGCCGCCAGTTCCTGCACATCGATCAGCGTGGTCTTGAGTGTCATGTGCGGCCCATTCTCTGCAGCAGGTTGAACACCATCGCGGCCGTGGCACCCCAGATGCGATGGCCGCCGTGCACGAATTCCAGCATGTCGCGGCGATGACCGCGAAAATCCATGGTGTAGCGCCGCAGATTGCGCGGCTCGAGGAAGAACGACAACGGCACCTCGAACACTTCGGCCACTTCGGCCGGCGCGGCATACAGGCGGGCGTCCGCATCGATGCGCGCCACCACCGGTGTCACGGTGTAACCGCTGATCGTCTCGAAGCGATCGAGAAACCCCATCGGCGTCACCAGCCGGCGTTCGAGGCCGATCTCTTCTTCGCTCTCGCGCAGCGCGGTGGCGATCGCATCGGCGTCGCCCGGATCGGTGCGGCCGCCGGGAAACGCCACCTGCCCCGCGTGATCCTGCAGATGATCGGTACGCACGGTCAGGACGAGGCGCGGCTGCACGCCTTCGCGAACGCCCACCAGCACCGCGGCGGCGCGACGCGGCGTATCGCCGATCAACTGCACCATGTCGGCGTGATTCCAACCCGATCCGGTCGGCGGTGACGACAGGGGCAATACTGCGTGACTCAGCTCGGTCAGCAGCTCACCCATCACGGGAGCTTCCGGGTGGGCAGCACGTCGCGCATGTAGCGGCGGCGCTCGTCGTCGTCCATGGCTCGCCAGCGGGCAATCTCGTCACCCGTGCGCAGGCAACCGATGCAATAGCCACGCGGGTCCAACCGGCAAATGCCGATGCAAGGACTGAGTGGATTGCTGGTGGGACCAGGAGAGCAGTCTGCCGCCGTCATGCTGCAAGCGATATCTACGAAGCGAGGCACGGGACGTGCCAGGTAAGCGAACATGCTATCGCACGGGGCCTGGGCTGTCATGCGAGCGACGCCTTCGGCCGGGCATGCTGCGTCGGCTTTCACCATCTTCATTCTTGCCACCCGTCATTCCGGCGCAGGCCGGAATCCCGTAGCGACCACGATGAGTGGTCGCGATGGGTGGCGATGTCTTAAAGGCCTGGCGAAAACCCGATACGGCGGCCCTGGATTCCGGCCTGCGCCGGAATGGCGGCGAGGAAAAACGGGCGCCCGGAAACGATTCCGGACACGCTCTCAGGGTTTGATTTCGAGCAGCTCGATCTCGAACACCAGCGCCTCATTGGGCCCGATGCGCGGCGGATCGCCCTTGATGCCATACGCCATGGCCGGCGGCACCGTGACCTTCCACAGGTCGCCCACGTGCATGCGCTGGATCACTTCCTGCCAACCCGGAATCACTTTGTTGTTCACCACGAAGCTCACCGGCGAACCGTGCGCCCACGAGCTGTCGAATTCGGTGCCGTCGATCAGCATGGCGCGGAAATTCACCGTGACCACCGACCCTTCCGGTACCGGCTTGGTGCCCGTGCCCTTCTTCACCACTTCGTACTGGATGCCCGACGGCAGCTGGATCACGCCCGGCTTGCTGCGGTTGCTCTCCATGTACGCGGCGCTTTTGCGCGCATTGGTTTCGGCCGCGCGCTTGAACTGCGCCAGCGCCTGGCTATGCATCTGTTCGTCGAGTGCGCGCAGTTGGTCGTGCATGTCGCGCATCGGCACGGCGGGACGCTTCTTGGTATAGGCGTCCTGGATCGCTCGCTGCAAGGTGGGGATGTCCACATCGGGTTCGCCGTTGGCGAACTGGCTGCCGATCTGAAAACCGATGGCGTAGGACAGCTTGGTCTTGTCGATCTTGACCTGCGACTGATCCTGCGGGGCGCCACTGACCTGGGCATGCGCCAGACCACCCCATACCAGGATGCCCAGAGCGAGCCAACGCAGTTGTGCCATGCCTTCCTCCATTGCGGCTGCAACCTGGCCATCGTAAGCGGTCCGGGCGAATCGTGCAGCGATGCCGGTCGATCCGGCGTCGCTGGCTTTGAACGCAAGAGGCTCCAAAGGTTCCGCTGCTTAGAGCCTGTTCAAGATCTCCGCGTGGCCCGCGCCGGGATCTGTTTGCCCGCAGGACAAGGAAGAGGGAAGGAGTGTACGTCCGTACAGGACTGAGTGATGACGCCGGCCTGGGGGCAAACAGACCCGGCCCGAAGGGTTGTTCTTGAGTGGCCGCCAGGCGGCAGCGCGCGGCTTGACCTGCCAGCCAGGCAGGCGCTGCGCCACGCGCTACCGCCTGGCGGCCACTCAAGAACAACGCGGGCTACGCGGAGATCTTGAACAGGCTCTAACATGGCGCCCTTTCTTGGCGGAGTGGAATCAATGGCCTATCGCAATCTGGAGATCACCAACCGGGGCGCCGTGCGCACCATCACCGTCAATCGCCCGGACAAGCTCAACGCGCTCAACCTGGAGACGCTCAACGAGTTGACGCTGGCCTTCACCCAGGCGGCCCAGGACGATGCCGTGCGCGTGGTCGTGCTGGCCGGCGCGGGCGAGAAGGCCTTCGTGGCGGGTGCGGACATTGCCGAGATGAACGGCTACACGCCGGTGCAGGCACAGAGTTTCTCGCGCACCGGCCAGCGCCTGATGAGCCTGGTGGAACGCCTCGGCAAGCCGGTGATCGCACGCATCCAGGGCTTTGCCCTGGGCGGCGGCATGGAGCTGGCGATGTGCTGCCACCTGCGCGTGGCGAGCGAGAAGGCGAAGTTCGGCCAGCCCGAGATCAACCTCGGCCTGATCCCCGGCTTCGGCGGCACCCAGCGCCTGCTGCGCCTGGCCGGCCGTGGCGCGGCGCTGGAACTGTGCCTGCTCGGTGCGCCGATCAACGCCCAGCGCGCGTACGAGCTGGGCGTGGTGACCCGCGTGGTTGCGCCCGAGGCACTGGATGAAGCCGTCAACGCCCTTGCCGACCAGCTCGCCGCCGCCGCACCGCTCGCTGCTGCCGGCATTCTGGACGCCGTGCTGCAGGGTGGCGAAACCTCGATCGATCAGGGCCTGGAGTTTGAAACGCAGGCGTTCGCGCTGGCCTTCGCCACCGAGGACATGCGCGAAGGCACCACCGCGTTCCTGGAAAAGCGCAAGGCGGACTTCAAGGGACGCTGATGCAAAAACACGACGGCCAGCATCGCGCTGGCCGTCGTGTTGTCGTTGATCGAACAGCGGTCAGTGATGGCTGCCGCGGTAATTCTTCTCGCCCGCGGTCACCGCCAGATCCAGCCGATTCTCCGGCGGTGCCAGCGGACAGGTCGCATACGGCGTGAACGCGCACGGCGGGTTGTAGGCGCGGTTGAAATCGAGCACGACCTTGCCGTCCTTCGGCAGATCGGCATACAGGAAACGCGCCGCGCCGTAGGTTTCCTTGCCGGAGGTGCGATCGGCGATCACGAAGAACAGCGAGTCGGGTTCTTCCTGGATCGGCATCAGTTCGTAGGTGTGGCCATCGCGATGGAACACCGCCTTGCCCGGCACCTTCTCCTTGTTGATCGTGCCCAGCACCGAGCCGATCTCCAGCTCGTGCGGCGGATCGAACGGCACCCAGTCGGCCACGATGCGCCACGACGGATCGGCCGCGTAGTAATCGAGTCCCTGGAAGTGCGTGCGCGTTTCGGCGTTGCTGTCCTTCACGCGCAAGGCCTTGCGGCCGTCGCGCTCGATCACCAGGAAGCTGGCCGAACCGAATGCCACCACGGACGGCGAACCGTCGCCGGCGTGCGCATCGTCGACCAGCGTCGCTTCCGGCACCGTCTTGCCGTCCACGGTGGCGCCGCTGTGCGGGGCGAACACGATGTGCGTGCTGCCATCCTTCGACAAGGTCACCACGCCCAGGTGGGCGGGGCCGGCTTTCAGCACCAGGTCGTTGTCTGCCGCGCTGCCCACCCGGTTGGCGCCTTCCTTCAACCAGTCCAGGCCGATCAGGCTCAACCATCCGTTCGGCGCGGTGAGGCCGGTCAGGCGCTTGCTCTGCCAGTTGGTGTTCTGCTGGGAAAAATCCGTCGCAGCGGCGGCAGCGGGGGTTTGAGCTTGCACGGCGGCAACTCCAAGACTCAGGGCAAAGGCGAAAACGGCGGTACGCAACATGGCAGGCCCCGTCGGAATGAGGTCCGAGTATGGCCGTCCATTTGCAGACGGCGCAAGCGCACGCCGTACAGAAAATCAACGCCCGCGAAGAAAGAGCTTGTCGAGCTCGGGCAGGCTCAGCTGGGTCCAGGTGGGCCGACCGTGGTTGCACTGGCCCGAACGCTCGGTGGCTTCCATCTCGCGCAGCAAGGCATTCATTTCCGGAAGCGTGAGACGCCGACCCGCACGCACCGAGCCATGACAGGCCATGGTCGAGAGCAATTCGTTCTCCAGCTCCTGCAGGCGGCGCGAGCTGCCGTGCTGCGCCAGCTCGGAAAGCACGTCGCGACAAAGTTGCGCGACGTCGGCGCCTTCGAGCAGCGCGGGAATACGCCGCACCACCACGCCGGAAGGACCGCTGCGCGACAATTCCATGCCCCACTCGGCCAGTGCGTCGGCATGCTCTTCCGCGGCGGCCGCTTCCTTCGCGCTCACGGCCACGTTCAACGGCACCAGTAACAACTGCGAACGCAGGTTGCTGCAGGCGCGACCGGCCTTGAGCTTTTCGTAGGTGATGCGTTCGTGCGCGGCGTGCATGTCGACCAGGATCAGGCCATGCGCATTTTCCGCGAGGATGTAGATGCTCTTTAGCTGCGCGATGGCAAAGCCCAGCGGCGGCGCTTCCTCTTCGGAGGCATCCGGCATCGGAGCATTGGCGGCAAACGACAAGGGCGTGGCACCCGCCGCCGGCTCGCCCAGCAACGCGGCGTAGCCGGCGAGCGGATCGTCCCGCACGCCCAGGCTCAGGCGGCTCTGGCTCAAGGCATTGGGCCACGCGGGCGCGGAACTTGCCGCTGCCGATGACGAGCCCATGCTGTAGCTGTACGACGGCGGCGCACTCGACATCGGCGACTCGGCGGCCGGCAATCCCACGTTGCCGGCACGCGTCTGCGCGAGCGCTTCGTGCAGCGTGCGGAACAGGAAATCGTGCACCAGCCGCTGTTCGCGGAAACGCACTTCACTCTTGGCCGGATGCACATTCACATCCACGCCAACCGGATCGAGTTCCAGATACAACACGAACGCCGGATGGCGCCCATGGAACAGCACATCCGCGTACGCCTGACGCACCGCATGCGCCACGATGCGATCGCGCACCAGGCGGCCGTTGACGTAGAAATACTGCGAATCGGCCTGCGAACGCGATGCGGTAGGCAGACCTACCCAGCCCGACAGATGCAAGCCCGCCGCAGCATGATCGATGCGCAGGCTTTGCGCCGGAAAATCCTCGCCCAGCACTTCGGCCACGCGTTGCAACGCAGCGCTTTCGTCGCGCGCTGCCTTGAGGATGCGCACCGGCTTGCCGTTGTGGCTCAGGCGAAATTCCACCGAGCCGCGCGCCAGCGCGAGCGACTTGAGCAGATCGTCGATGTGCGCGAACTCGGTGCGTTCGGCGCGGAGGAATTTGCGCCGCGCCGGCACGTTGTAGAACAGGTCGCGCACTTCCACGCTGCTGCCCTGCGGGTGCTGCGCCGGACGCGCGGCCTGCATCTTGCCGCCGTCCACTTCGATGCGGAACGCGGTATCCAAACCTTGTGCGCGCGAGGTCAGCGCGAAGCGTGCCACCGAGGACACCGAAGCCAGCGCCTCGCCACGAAAGCCCATGCTGGCCACGTGTTCCAGGTCGTCGAAGCTGCCGATCTTGCTGGTGGCATGCGAGGCCACCGCCAGCTGCAATTCGTCCGGATCGATGCCGCAACCGTCGTCGCGCACGCGGATCAAGCGGGCACCGCCCTGCTCGATATCCACTTCGATGCGCGTGGCGCCGGCGTCGAGACTGTTTTCGACCAGTTCCTTCACGACGGAGGAAGGCCGCTCGATCACTTCACCGGCAGCGATCTGGTTGATGAGTTCAGGGGGAAGGGCACGAATGACTGGCATCGGCGAAGCTTAGAACGTGCCGCCCCTGGACGAAAGCAGAACGCCGCCCGGACGCGGCGTGGCTGGTCAATTCTTGAACAGGCGGCCTCAGCCGGCCGGGATGGCCAGCATCATGCCCACGCGCACGGAGCTGTCGCTTTCCAGCTTGTTGGCGTTCTTGATCGCGTTGATGCTGACGCCGTACTGCTTGGCGATGCTGCGCAGGCTCTCGCCCCGTTCGACGCGGTGCAGGTCCTGCACGCCGTCGTCGGCGCGCGCCGTGGCGCTGGGCGTGGAAGCCATGGCCTGGGCCACCGCACGGGTCGCCTTGGCGGAAGTATCGTCGTCGCCCTGCGAGGTGGCCACATTCGCCACGCCACTGCGACGCGAGGCCTGTGCGGCAAACCAGCTGCCCGGCGGCGGCGTGGCTTCGAAATAGCCGCGCACGCCGGTCATCACCGCAGCGGCGAGACGCGACTGGTGCGACGGATCGCGCAGCTTGCGCTCTTCGTCCGGATTGCTGATGAAAGCCGTCTCGACCAGGATCGAAGGCACGTCCGGCGAGCGCAGCACCACGAAGTTGGCGCGCTCCACATAGCCGCGATGGGTGGGGCCGAGATTGCCCAACGCCTTCAACACGTTGCCGGCAACCGACTCGCTCGCCTGCATCGAATAGCCCTGCTGCAGGTCGAGCAGCACGGCGGCCAGGCCGTCGTTCTTGTCGTCCAGGGTCACGCCGCCGATCAGGTCGGCACGGTTCTGACCGTCCGCCAGCCAGCGCGCGGCCATGCTGGTCTTGCCGCGCGGCGACAGCACCCACACGGACGAACCCTTGGCATCGCCGTTGATGAACGCGTCGGCATGGATCGAGACGAACAGGTCGGCCGAATTGTTGCGGGCGATCTGATAGCGCTGCGCCAGCGGAATGAAGAAATCGCCGCTGCGGGTCAACACGGCGCGCATGCCGGGCTGCTGGTTGATCTGGTCCGCCAGCTGGCGCGCCACCGCGAGGGTGACGTTCTTTTCCAGCGTCCCGCCGGGGCCATGGGCGCCCGGATCTTCGCCGCCGTGGCCGGCGTCGATGGCGATCACCACCTTGCGTTCGCCATTGAGCAGCGCGGCAGCCGCACGGGTGGAGGCCATGCCGCTCTGGGTCGGCTTGAGCGAAGACTTGGGCGAGCTGCGCACGGGCTCGGGAGCGGGTGCCGGCGGCGGAGCTACGTCGGGCGTGGCGGCCGCAGCCGTCGAGATGCCCTCGCCATCGTCATCCGACGGCGCGGGAGCTGCGACCACGGAGGATTTGCCCGGCGACGAGGTTTTCGCCACGGAGCCGCTGCCCGGATAAAGATCGACCACCAACCGATAGCCG
The DNA here is from genome assembly GCF_049913195.1 of Dyella kyungheensis. Lineage (GTDB taxonomy): Bacteria > Pseudomonadota > Gammaproteobacteria > Xanthomonadales > Rhodanobacteraceae > Dyella > Dyella kyungheensis. Next base: position 3,470,399 of record NZ_CP183983.1, read on the forward strand.
TACTCCGCCTGCGGCTTGAGCAGGAAGCTCTTCACGCTGCTCGACGGGTCGACCTTGGCGGTCAGGCGCACATTGTTGCCCTGCTTCGCGCCGCTCATGCCCTTGTACAGGCCGGTGGCGCCCGGCGAGCTGAAGCCGCCGGAGATCGAGCTGGCGTTGAGGTCCACCGTCAGCTGGTCGCCATCCTGGTTGACCTTGTAGGTGACCGGGCCGGAGACATCGAGCACGACGCGCGTGTATTCGGGACCGGCCCAGACGCGCGCCGACTTCACATCGGCCGCGCGGGAGACACAAAAAGGCGCCAGGGCCAGCAAGGCCACGGCGCCAAACAGAGCAGGATGCGTCCTATATCCCTTCATGGGCGGAATTGAAGCCCAGCCGCCCCGGGATTGCAATAGGTTTTCCCTTGAATATCCATAACCTGCGGAAGCTTTGTTAGGCAACATCCAGCTATCGGCCGCAAGCCACGCAATCTGAAGCCGAAGTCGCCCGGCAAAAATCTCAGCAACTACCGATACTTAGGTGCGACCGGCGATCAGGGCCGGTCAGGCGAGACGGGACGCCACGGCCTCGCCGCGGCTCGTCCGCGTTTCCATGCGGGCATGGCGCCCGCTGCCGGCATACCCCAGATGCAGCACCAGATCCGGAGCCGGAAGCGCCCCGGCGCCGCGTTCGGGCCATTCCACCAGCACCAGGGCGGAGGGATCGGACAGCGCGTCCAGACCCAGCCATTCCAGCTCGCCGGGATCGGCGATGCGATAGAGATCCAGATGCCAGGCGGCACGGCCGTTGGCGAGGTAGGACTCGACCAGGCTGTAGGTAGGACTCTTGATCCGCTCACCCACGCCCAGCGCGCCAAGCAATGCCCGGGCAAAGCTGGTCTTACCGGCGCCCAGGTCGCCATGCAGATAGACCACCAGGCCGCCATCGAGCACGCCGGCCATGCGCGTGGCGAGCGCCGCGGTGGCGGCTTCGTCGGGGAGATTCCAGCGGGGCTCGGTCATGCGTCCCGTCCGTTGAGCAGCAAACGCAGCGGCTCCAGCAGATCGGTGGCTATCAACCCGCGCTCGCCGCCGTGTTTCGCCGCCAGATCGCCTGCGCGGGCGTGCAACGACACGCCAAGCGTGGCCGCCTGCCAGGCGTCGCAACCTTGCGCCATCAGCGCCGCAACGATGCCGGTGAGCAGGTCGCCCATCCCTCCCGTGGCCATGCCGGGGTTGCCCCAGGGACACACGGCCACGCGACCTTGCGGATCAGCCACCAGGCTCCCCGCGCCTTTCAGCACCACGACCGCGCCATAGCGCTTGGCCAGTTCGCGCACGGCGGCGTAGCGGTCGATGGCAATCGTCCTGGTATCGCAGCCGAGCAGGCGAGCGGCCTCGCCCGGGTGCGGCGTCATCACCACCGGGCCCGAGAAACCGCGTGGCTCGTGCGCGAGCAGGTTCAGGCCATCGGCGTCGAGCACCAGCGGCAGTTGGGCATCGAGCGCCGTCAGCCACAAGGCGTGGCCCCAGGCGCCCTGCCCCAATCCAGGTCCCACCGCGAGCACGGTGGCGCGCGGCAGCAGCGCTTCCAGCGCCTGCGGACCGTTCACCTCATGCGCCATCAGCTCCGGCCGTGCGCTGTTGAGCGCGATCAGGTGCTCGGCGCGCGTCGCCACGCTGACCAGTCCCGCGCCGCCGCGCAACGCGGCCTCGCTGCACAGGCGAATGGCACCCGCCGTACCGTGATCGCCGCCGATCGCCAGCACGTGTCCGTTGTTGCCCTTGTGCGATTGGCGCGGCCGCGGCGGCAGCGTCTGCGGCCGCATGAGTTCGGCATCGGCGCGGGCGCCCTGCCAGAGCGTCTCCGGCAGACCCAGCGATTCGAGCTGCACCGTGCCCACGTAGCCCGGCGCCAGCCCCGTGTAGAGACCGCGCTTGGGCGCGATGAACGTCACCGTGACCTGGGCCTGCACGGCCTCGCCCGGCACATCGCCCGTATTCGCGTTGACGCCCGATGGAACATCCAGCGCCAACACCGGCGCGCCCGTCGCGTGCACGCGGCCGACCAACACGGCAACCTCCGGCGCCAGCGCACGCTGCAGGCCGGTGCCATACAGGGCATCGACGTGCACATCGACCAGCGGCAGCGCGACCGCTTCGTTCCACGCGACGACCGTGCCGCCACCATGCTCGAACTCGCGACGCGCACGGATGGCATCGTCGCCACGGCTCTCGCCCAGCGCAAAAACCTCGGCGTGGATGCCCGCCTCGCGTGCCAGCGCCCCGAGCAGGAACCCATCGCCGCCGTTGTTGCCGGGGCCGCAGTACACCGCGATCCGGCGAGCCTGCGGCCAGTGCTGTCGAAGGCACACCAGCGCGGCAGTGGCGGCGCGCTGCATCAGTTCATAAGCGGGAATGCCGAGCTCGTCGATGGCGCGGCGATCGAGCGCTCGCACCTGATCGACGGTGTAGAGCGAATGACGATGGTCGTGGGCGGTCATGCGTGAATTATAGGCATGCCCGCAGCGGGCTAGCGCCTACAATAGGCCCATGCCTTCCGTTGCCGCCCCACCTGCCGACTACGCTGCGCTTGCGCTCGATATCAAGCGCTGGGCGCAGGAGCTCGGTTTCGCCGATTGCGGCATCGCCGGCACCGAGCTGGGCGAGGACGAAGTGCACCTCAAACGCTGGCTCGACGACGGCCATCATGGCGAGATGGATTACATGGCTCGCCACGGCGACAAGCGCAGCCGTCCCGCCGAACTGGAGCCGGGCACGCTGCGGGTGATCTCCGTGCGCATGGACTATGTGCCGCCGGGCACGCGCAACGCGTGGAATGTATTGCACGACGCCGATGCCGGTTACGTGGCGCGCTACGCACTGGGCCGCGACTATCACAAGCTGATGCGCAACCGCTTGCAGAAACTGGCCGAGCGCATCCATGGGGCGATCGGCGACTTCGGCTATCGCGCCTTCGTCGACTCGGCGCCGGTGCTGGAAAAAGCACTCGCACGCAACGCCGGATTGGGCTGGATCGGCAAGCACACCGTGCTGATCAACCGCAGCGCCGGCTCGTACTTTTTCCTCGGCGAGTTGTACACCAACCTGCCGCTGCCCATCGATGCGCCGGCCAGCGCGCATTGCGGCAGCTGTCGCCGCTGCATCGACATCTGCCCCACGCAGGCCATCGTCGGTCCCTACAAACTCGATGCGCGACGCTGCATTTCCTATCTCACCATCGAGTTGCGCGGCAGCATTCCCGAAGACCTGCGCGCGCCGATGGGCAACCGCATTTTCGGCTGCGACGACTGCCAGCTGATCTGCCCCTGGAACAAGTTCGCGCAGGATGCGACGGAACCGGACTTCGCGCCGCGCCACCGTCTCGACGGCGCGAAGCTGGTGGAACTGTTCGGCTGGAGCGAGCAGGAATTCCTGCAACGCACGGAAGGCATGGCCATCCGCCGCACCGGCTACGAAGGCTGGCTGCGCAATATCGCGGTGGCGTTGGGCAATGCGCCTGATTCGGAGGAGGTGCGGCAGGCGTTGCTTGCGCGTGCGGATCATCCGTCGGAGATCGTGCGCGAGCATGTGGCGTGGGCGCTGGGGCGTCACCCAGCACGTGCCTAGAAACACTGTAGGAGCGCACCCTGTGCGCGACCCAACCTTGCCATGACGCAAGTTCGGTCGCGCACAGGGTGCGCTCCTACAGAGATATTCAGACCTTGCGGCGCTCGCGAATCACCTCGATCAACGCCTGCGTCGACGCATCCAGACCGGCAACACTCTTCGCCCCGCTCTCATCCAGCGCCGGCAAGATCTGCCGCGCGATCGACTTGCCCAGCTCCACGCCCCACTGGTCGAACGCGTTGATGCCCCACAGGTGGCCGAGCATGAACACCTTGTGCTCGTACAGCGCGATCAGCGCGCCCAGGCTTTCCGGCGTCAGCGCATCCAGCAGCATCACCGTGCTCGGACGATCGCCGGGGAAGGTGCGTTGCGCGGCCAGCACGCGGCGTTCTTCGTCCGACCCGCTCTTCGCCTCGGCGAGCGCCTCGTCGAACGTCTTGCCAAGCGCCAGCGCGGCCGCCTGCGCGAGCAGGTTCGACAGCAGCGCTTCGTGATTGGCGGTGAGATCGTGCGCGGGCTTCACCACGCCGATGAATTCCAGCGGCACGGTGTCGGTGCCCTGATGCAACGACTGGAAATACGCGTGCTGCGCATTCGTGCCCACGCTGCCCCACACCACCGCCGAGGTGGGCTGCGCCACCGGCTGGCCCTGCTTGGTCACCTGCTTGCCCAGGCTCTCCATTTCCAGCTGCTGCAGATACGAGGTGAGATCGGTGAGCAGATCCGCGTAGGGAATCACAGCACGACTGCCGCGGCCCTGTGCATCGCGGTTCCAGTACTCCACCAGGCTCAGCAACACCGGCAGGTTTTCCGACCACGCCGCGCTGCGGAAATGATCGTCGACCAGCGCGGCGCCCTTCAGGAACTGATGGAAGTTGTACGAGCCGATCGACAGCGCCAGCGACAAACCCACCGCCGACCACACCGAGAAACGGCCGCCGACGAAGTCCCACATCGGATACACCTGCGCCGCCGGCACGCCCCACTTCTCCGCTTCGGCCACGTTGGCGCTCACCGCCAGGAAGTGCCGCGACACAGCCGCGTTGTCGCCGTCGTAGGCACGGCTGATCCAGTCGCGCATGACGTTGCCGTTGAGCAGCGTTTCCTGCGTGGTGAACGTCTTGGACACCACGATCACCAGCGTGCGCCTGGGATCGAGCTGATGCATCAGCTCATAGGCCGACTGGCCATCGACGTTGGTGAGGAAATGGCTGCGCAGGCCGGGCACGTGATACGGCGTCAGCGCACGCACGGCGAGGCGGGGCCCGAGATCCGAGCCGCCGATGCCGATGTTGACGATGTCGGTGATGCCGGGCGCCACGCCAAAGGCGGTGGCGTCGCCGAGTTCGACGGCCTTGGTCAGCGCATCGATGCGCTGCAGGGTCTGCGCGATTTCCTTCAGCGCATCGCGCGGTGCAGGCGATGGCAGCTGCGAACCGGACGCACGCAGCGCGGTATGCAGTACCGGGCGGTCTTCGGAGGTATTGATGGCTTCGCCCGCGAACATGGCATCGCGTGCGGCCTGCCAGCCGCTGGCTTCGACATGCGCGCCCAGCGCATCGAGCGCGGACTGGTCGAGCTTCTGCCGGCTGAGGTCCAGCAGGATCGGCCCGAGCCGGTGTCGCAGCCGTTTGCCGCGCGCGGCGTCCTTCAGCAATTCACGCAGGTGGGTACCTGCCAGGCGATCGAGATGTTCTGCCAGAAAAGACGGACGGCGCTCGGACGACATGGGGGACTCATGCTCGGCGAAGGGAACGTCGATCTTACGCAGCTTCGCGCATCATGCGCCAGCAGATTGTTGCAGCGCATCCAGGCCCCGCTCGAAAGCGGGGCGGCAAACTTCAGGCAGCGGCCATCTGCTTGGGAATCGAGCGATTGGTGTGCGAGATGGCGTTGTTCGCATCCACGTACACCAGCGTCGGCTGGAACTGCTCCAGCTCGGCTTCGGACAACTGGCAGAACGCGGCGATGATGACCAGGTCGCCCGGCTGCGCGCGGTGGGCGGCGCTGCCGTTCACGGAAATGATGCCCGAGCCTTCTTCCGCACGCAGCGCATAGGTGACGAAGCGCTTGCCGTTGTTGATGTTCCACGCGTGGATCTGCTCATACTCGCGGATGCCCGACGCATCGAGCAGCAGGCCGTCGATGGCGATGGAGCCTTCGTAGTGGAGCTCGGCGTGGGTCACCGTGGCACGGTGAATCTTGGCCTTGAGCATGTTCAGGTTCATGACTTCAGTTTCCGGCAAATCGGTCTGCGTAGCTCGCCATTATCCAGCGGGGACACGCCGCGTCGCAACATGAGCCCCGTCAGGGCCTCAATGGGGTCGCTCAGTCGAAAGGCAAGTTGTCGATCAGGCGGGTGGAACCCAGCCGGGCCGCGATCAGGGCGACCAGGCCCTCGCTCTCGCCGTCGCCCGGCTCGGCCAGGTCCTCGGCGCGCCGGATGGCGGTGTAATCGGGCTCGAAACCGGCCCGGGCCAGCTTGGAGGCCGCCGCCTGTTCGACCACCGGCCAGGCGTGGCCCTTGGAGACCAGTTCGCGCATTTGCTGCAGGGTGGCGTAGATCTGCGGCGCCAGCTCGCGGTCGTCGGCCGAGAGGTACTGGTTGCGCGAGCTCAGGGCGAGGCCGTCGTCGGCCCGCAGCGTCGGTGCAGCCATGATCTTCACCGGCAGCGAGAGGTCGCGGACCATCCGCTCGATCACCTTCAGCTGCTGGAAATCCTTCTGGCCGAACACCGCCAGATCGGGCTGCACCAGGTTGAACAGCTTGCATACCACCGTGGCCACGCCATCGAAGTGGCCTGGGCGATGGGCACCTTCCAGCGTTTCGGTGAGCTGGGGCACGTGGATGCTTACGCTGTGCTCGGCACCGAACGGGTATAGCGTGGCCACATCCGGCGCGAACAACAGATCGCAATCGTGCTCGGCCAGGCCGACCTGGTCCTGCACCAGCGTGCGCGGATAGCGCTCGAAATCCTCGTTGGGGCCGAACTGGGTGGGATTGACGAACACGCTCGCCACTACCCGATCGGCGCGGGCACGGGCCAGCTTGATCAGCGAGTGGTGACCGGCGTGAAGGTTGCCCATGGTGGGCACGAAGCCCACGGTAAGGCCCTGGCCGCGCCAGCCGCGGATGGTGGCGCGGAGCGCCGCGGCGTCTTGCACAGTCTGCATGTCTGCTTTGCTCTGCTGTGTGGCTTCAGTCGAAGCCATGTTCCGGTGCCGGGAAGGCGCCACTGCGCACGTCCTCGGCATAGGCCGCGATCGCCGCAGCCACAGAATCGCGTCCTGCGAGGAAATCCTTGCTGAATTTGGGTCGCTTGCCGGGTGTCACAGCCAGCATGTCGTGCAGCACCAGCACCTGGCCGTCGCAATGCGGACCGGCGCCAATGCCGATGGTGGGAATGGAAACGGCGCGCGTGATGCGCTCGCCCAGGGCCGTCGGAATGCCCTCCAGCACCAGCAGGTCGGCACCGGCCGCCTCCACCGCCTTGGCGTCTTCCACCAGCCGGTCGGCGGCGTCCTGTGCGCGGCCCTGGATGCGGAATCCGCCGAACTTGTGCACGGATTGCGGCGTCAGGCCCAGGTGCGCGCAGACGGGAATGGCGCGCTCGACCAGGGCGGTGATCGCTTCGAGGATATGCGGCGAAGCGCCCTCGATCTTGACCATCGCCGCGCCGCCTTCGCCAACCAGCTGCGCGCCCGCTTCCAGCACGTGCGCCACGTCGCGATCGGCCATGAACGGCAGGTCGGCGATGAGCAGGGTGGCGTCGAGCCCGCGCGAGACGATGCTGGTGTGATAGACCATGTGGTCCAGCGTCACCGGCAGCGTGCTCTTGTGACCCTGGATCACCATGCCCAGCGAATCGCCGACCAAGGCCACGTCGATGCCGGCCATTTCCAGCTGCGCCGCGAAGCTCGCGTCGTAGCAGGTGAGCATCACGATGCGACGGCCTTCCGCCTTCATCGCGCGCAACGACGGTACGGTGACCGGCTTGCGCGTGGGTGCGTTCGCTTTTTGCGCGTACACGAAAATTCCTAGAACGGAGGCGGACGCGGATTATCCCGCCTGGAACGTGAAGGGCTCAAGCGAGTCGCTCGCAACCGGCGGTTTCCACCGCCGCCAGCAAGTCCGCCACCCGGCCCTGGCCCGCCAGCACCAGCCCGGGCGCCAGCTCGTTGAACGGCAACAGCACGAACGCACGCTCGGCGATGCGCGGATGCGGCAGCGTGAGGCGCTTGTCCGACAGCTCGACGCCATCCATGTACAGCACGTCCAGATCGAGCGTGCGCGGGCCCCAGCGTTCGCCGTCGCGTACGCGCCCTGCAGTCCGCTCGATGCCCAACAGCCCATCCAGCAGGTCGTGCGGCGAAAGTGTCGTGTCGATGCGCGCCACCGCATTGATGAAAGCCGGTTGCTCGAGCACGCCCCAGGGCGGCGTCAGGTACAGCGACGAGCGCTCAAGCAGACGCGTGTATGGCAGGCGATCCAGCGCATCTAATGCGCCCAGCACCTGGCCGCGCGCATCGCCGAGATTGCTGCCCAGTGCGATGAATGCGAGCGTCACGCAGGATCGGACTTGTTGCCCGCCTTCGAGGTCGGCTTGCGGCGGCGACGCTTGCGCGGCTTGGCTGCGGGGGCACTGCTTTCCGCACCGCCTGCACTACCGGACAAGGCCGCCGCCAGCGTTTCGTGCGGCAGTTGCTGCGCGTGCTGCCACCATGCGCCCAGTTCACGCACCGCCGGCGATTCGGCCGCGCGCAGCAGCAGAAAGTCGAACGCGGCGCGAAAGCGCGGATGCGCCATCAGGCGGAACACGCGCTTGCGCTGCACTTGTTCGAAGCGCGGCTGCATGCCCCAGATTTCTTCCATGGTGAGCGTGAAACGGCGCGGAATCGCCACGCGCTGGCACTGCTCGGCGATGACGTGCGTGGCGGCACGCTCCCAGGCGGCCACCGGCTCCATCTCCTTGGTGATCCAGGTATGCGCAAGATCGCGCACCTCGCCCCACAGCAGTACTGCAAACAGGAAAGCCGGCGTCACCGATTTGCCTTCGGCCACGCGCGCATCGGTATTGGCCAGGCCCTGCTCGATCAAGGCGCGCAGCGCCTTGTCGCCGCGCTTGAGCGCACGCGCCGTGGCCGGAAACATGAACTTCAGCAGGCCGGTCTGTTCGAGCATGTGGAAGCTCTTCAGGCCGTGGCCGGAAAGGAACAGCTTGAGCGATTCGTCGAACAGGCGCGCCGGCGCGGCGTCGCCCAGCAGCGGCCCCAGCTCGTCGAACGGCGCGGCGGCGGCCTTGTCGATGCGGAAATTGAGCTTCGCGGCCAGCCGCACGGCGCGCAGCATGCGTACCGGATCTTCGCGGTAACGCGTCTCCGGATCGCCGATCAGGTGCAGCACGCGATCTTCCACGTCCTGCATGCCGCCGACGTAGTCGCGCACCGAGAAATCGCTGATGTCGTAGTAAAGCGCGTTGACGCGGAAGTCGCGGCGGATGGCGTCCTCTTCGATCGAGCCCCATACGTTGTCGCGGACGATGCGGCCGTCGACGATATGGCGGTCGCCCTCGCCTTCTTCCTCGCCGGTGCCGCGGAAGGTGGCCACTTCGATGATCTCCGGCCCGTACACCACGTGGGCGAGACGGAAGCGGCGACCAATCAGGCGCGAATTGCGGAAGAGTTTCTTGACCTCATCGGGCGTGGCGTTGGTGGCCACGTCGAAATCCTTGGGATGGCCGCCCAGCAGGAGGTCGCGTACCGCGCCGCCGACCAGATAGGCCTGGTAGCCCGCCTCATTGAGGCGGTAGAGCACGCGCAGCGCGGCCTTGCTGATGTTCTTGCGCGAAATCACGTGCTGCTCGCGCGGAATGATGCGCAATGCAGGCGTGGCGTTGGTCCTTGCGTCGTGATTCAAGCGGTTTGGATCCTTGCAGGCGCTTGGCGCCATTCAAAGCGATCGATTGCGGCGCATCGTTCCGCCGCCTCCACATTCCACCGTGCCCATGGGCTGGTGGCCGTCCGCCCGGTCGGTCCGTGAGCCCCTGAGGCCATTGCCGGGCGAAGCAATTCCGCTATACTAGCGCGCTCCGGTGCATTTCGCTCCCTTCGTCTAGTGGCCTAGGACACCGCCCTCTCAAGGCGGGAACACGAGTTCGAACCTCGTAGGGAGCGCCACTTCCGGCCTGGCACGGGCCCCGGCTCATTCAAGACAGGCACGAGAGCGTATGACTTTTGTCGTCACCGACAACTGCATCAAGTGCAAATACACCGACTGCGTCGAGGTTTGCCCTGTCGACGCCTTCCACGAAGGCCCCAACTTCCTGGTGATCGATCCGGACGAGTGCATCGATTGCACCTTGTGCGAGCCCGAGTGCCCGATCAACGCGATCTATCCCGAAGACGACGTGCCCGCCGGGCAGGAAAGCTTCACGGCGCTGAACGCGGAGCTGGCCAAGAGCTGGCCGGTGATCACCGAGCGCAAGGACGGCCTGGCCGACGCCAAGGACTGGGAAAACAAGCCCAACAAGCTCGACCTGCTCGAACGCTGAGCTTGGGCGGCGGCCTTCGCGGCCGACGCGTTCAGGCATAAAAAAACGCCGCCCTCGGGCGGCGTTTTTGTTGCTCGCAAGGCTGCGGATCAACCGCCGCCCATGCGGCCCTTGAGGGTATCGACCACCTTGGCCACGGCCGCGGCATCGCCCTGCGCGCGCACTTCGCTGGCCTTCTCGCCGCTGGTGCCGATAGTCACCAGGACCTGGTGCGGGGTGGCACCCGGGGCGTCGGCCGACTGCTTGGACTTGCCGTTGAACATGCTGCTGAAGAAGCCCTTCTTCTGGGTGGGCTGATCCGAAGCGACCACGCTCAGGGTGTAGGTGTGAGCGGCGTCGTCATGGCCGACCACCTGGCCGATATCGCCATTCTCCAGGGCCTGGCCCACGCGACGGTAGGTGTTGTCGACATTGTCGGCCAACACGAAGCCGTCGGCGATCTGCTGGCTGGCAGCGCCCACGCGCGCGGTGGCGCCGTTGGCGGTCGGGTTGTTGGCGCCCGCTTCCGGAATGACCAGCGCAGCGCTGGTGGACGGCGTATCCAGGCCCGGCGGGATTTCCAGCGGCGTTTCCTGTTTGGCGGTTTCCCAGGCCTTCTGCGAACGGAACATGCCGCAGCCGGAGAGCAGCAAGGCAGACAGGGCCAGTACCGGCAGGGCCACGACAAGCGGGGATTTCTTCATGTAAGCAGATTCCGTAGGAGTATCAGTTGCCCGAAATGTCAGGCCGCATTCGCCAAGGATGCCAGACCCGCCAGCGCTTCGCGAAGTCGCGCGCGGTCCGGACCATCCTCCAATTCAACCAGGGGCAGGCGCGGCACCGCCAACCCCAGCCCCAGCGAGGGCAACCCGGCCTTCACCGCGATCGGGTTCGGCGCGCAATTGAGCGCCGAAACCAGCGGCGCCAGCATGGCGTCGCAACGCTGTGCCTCGGCGCGGTCACCCGCCGTGGCAGCATCGCACAGCATGCGGAACGCACGAGGCACCAGATTGGCTACCACCGAGATCGTCCCCGCACCGCCAACGAGCATCGCCTTGCAGGCCGTGCCGTCGTCACCCGACAAATAGACGAAATCCGGACGCGCAAGTTCCGCGATGGCGCGGATTCGCTCGTCGCTGCCCTGCGCTTCCTTCAGGCCGACGATGGCCGGATGGTCGCGCAGCGCCGCCACCGTCTCCGGCAGCAGGTCGCACGCGGTGCGGGTGGGCACGTTGTACAGCAGCACCGGCAGGCCGCCCTGCTCGGCCACTTCCAGGAAATGGCGGCGCAGGCCTTCCTGCGTGGGTCGCACGTAGTAAGGCGCCACCACCAGCGCCGCATCGGCGCCCAGGCTCTTGGCGCGACGCGTGAGCGCCACGGTCTTGGCCGTGCCGGCCTCGCCCGTGCCGGCGATCACCGGGATGCGACCGGCCACCCGCTCCACGGCAAACGCGAGCAGACGCTCGTATTCGTCGTGTTCGAGCATATGCGCTTCACCGGTGGAACCCGCCACCACCACGCCTTCGGTTCCGCCGTCGATCTGGTAATCCAGCAGCTTGCCGAAAGCCGCAAGATCAAGCGCCCCGTCCGCCGTGAACGGCGTGACCAGCGCACAGATGCTTCCGCGAATGTTCAAGGCCGACTCCGGCTGAAACTCAAACCCTGCATGTTACTGGAAAAGCCTCTCGCGCCAATACGGACGCCGCAATAACCCGGCCTCGCCTTATTCGTCTTCCGTTGCGGGGGTGTTGAGACCCCGAGATCCGGCCTGCGACGGTGGTGTTGTTGGGAGGAAAAACCTTACTTGCGGGTCTCCGGCGGCGGCAAGTAAGCTCGACCGATGTGCTTTCTTGACCCGCATCGTGCGGGAGCGCCACAGGTGGACTCCTTGAACCGTTCTTCCGCGCGCACCGGCAGCGACAACCAGTTGCTGATCCAGACCCTGACTCCCTCCTCCAGCGCGCCCCTGCTCACGCTGGCCAAACGCATCGCCGAAGCCGGCTGCAACCTGGCCGATGCGCGGGTGGCTTCGCTCGGCGCCGATACCTCGCTGACCCTGCTCGCCACCGGCGCATGGGACGCCGTGGCCAAGCTCGAAACCGCGCTGGCCAAGACCGCCCGCGACGAAGACCTGCGGCTGTCGTTCTATCGCACCGGTCCGCGCGAACATCACTCGCATCTGCTGCCGTATCTGATCGAGGTGATTTCGGCGGATCGCCCGGGCATCCTGGTCAAGATCATCGACTTCTTCGACCGCCGCGACATCGTCATCGAGCAGCTGAGCTCGCTGCGCTACCAGGCGATGCAGACCGGTGCGGACATGTTCCAGGCGCAGATCACCATCGGCATTCCGGCGGCCACGCATATCGCCGCGCTGCGTGATGATTTCCTGGAATTCTGCGATGGCCTGAACCTCGACGCCATCATGGATCCGGTGAAATTCTGAGCGGCGGATGTCGCACGCAAAACCAGAGATTCCGGCGTGCTCGCCGGGTCCTTGAGCATGCTCCCTGAGGCGTCCTGCTGCAAGGACTGTCATTCCCTACACGGCAAGCGCTAGTCTCTGACCCCAAGAGCAGTACCGGAGAGAGGGCATGCAGCAGGCGGGTCGATTTGCACCGATCGCAGGGCGAGCCCTGACCGCCTTGGCACCCACCTCCGCTGCCTCGTTTCCCTTGATCGACGACACCCAGTCGAAGCCGGCCACGGCTTCGCAGGAGAACCTATGCCCGAAGTTGGCAAGAAAGTCCCCAAGCTCAAAGGCCTCACCGGCGATGGCAGCGAACTGAAGCTGGACAGCCTGAAGGGCCAGTGGGTGGTGGTGTACTTCTACCCGAAGGACAGCACCCCCGGTTGCACCAACGAAGCGAAAGATTTCCGCGACCTCTATCCGAAGTTCCAGAAGCGCCATGCGCAGATCATCGGCGTCTCGCGCGATTCGGTGAAATCCCACGCCAATTTCGCCACCAAGCAGGAGCTGCCGTTCCCGCTGCTTTCCGACCCCGACGAAACCTGGTGCAACGCCTTCGACGTGATCCACGAGAAGGTGCTGTACGGAAAACGTCACATGGGTGTTGTACGAAGCACTTTCCTGATCGATCCCGAAGGAAGGCTGGCCCAGGAATGGCGCAACGTGAAAGTCCCGGGGCACGCCCAGGCCGTGCTCGACGCCATTCCCGCCCAGTGACCCGCGACCGCCCCTTTCGCCATGCCGCTACCCGTCCCTGCGGACGAATCCTTCCCGTGCATGGCACCCCGGCCGTTTCGGCCGACTTCCCGCGGCATGCCGCATGCCGCGGTTCTTCCACCTCGCACTCCAAAGAGGTTTCTTCCGTATGACCGGAAGCAAGCGCATCTACGCTCTCGACACCAATGTGTTGCTGCACGATCCGACTTCGCTGTTCCGCTTCGAAGAGCACGATGTCTTCATTCCCATGACGGTGTTGGAGGAACTGGACGAAAAGAAAAAGGGCGCCTCCGAGGTTTCGCGCAATGGCCGCCAGGTCAGCCGCTTCCTCAATGAACTGATCGTGCGCGGCAACGGCCACGGCATCAGCAACGGCTTGGAACTGACCAATCCGGAAGGCGTCAATCTCAAGCGCGGCGGCGCGGTGGGCCGGCTGTACTTCCAGCAGCGCACCACCAACGGCCACGGCAAGGCGGACAACCTGATCCTGTCGGCGGTGATCGAACTGCGCGACCAGAACCCCGAGCGCTCGGTGGTGCTGGTCAGCAAGGACATCAACCTGCGCATCAAGGCCAAGATCTACGGCATCGATGCGGAAGACTACGAAAACGACCGCGCGCTGGATGACTTTGCACTGCTCTACACCGGCTCCACCGAGCTGGGCGAGGATTTCTGGGACAAACACCCCGAAGTCCAATCGTGGAACGAACGCGGACGCACCTTCTACAAACTCGACCGCCGCGACGACGAGGACTGGTATCCCAATCAGTGCCTGTTCCTGCCCGGTGACAACAGCGTGGAACTGCGCGTGCTGCACGTGGACGATGCCAAGGCCACGCTGGTGCTGCTGGACGATCACAGCCACGCCAATCACGCCGTGTGGGGCATCGCGGCGCGCAACCGCGAGCAGAACTTCGCGCTCAACGTGCTGATGGATCCGGATGTCGATTTCGTCACCCTGCTCGGCACGGCAGGCACGGGCAAGACGCTGCTCGCGCTCGCCGCCGGCCTGGCGCAGGTGATGGACCAGCAGCGCTATCGCGAAATCATAATGACGCGCGCCACCGTCTCGGTGGGCGAAGACATCGGCTTCCTGCCCGGCACGGAGGAAGAAAAGATGACGCCATGGATGGGCGCGCTCACCGACAACCTCGAAGTGCTCGCCAACCCGGAGGAAGGCGGCAGCTGGGGACGCCAGGCCACCAACGACCTGCTCGCCTCACGCATCAAGATCCGCTCGCTGAACTTCATGCGCGGCCGCACCTTCCTCTCGCGTTATCTGATCATCGACGAGGCGCAGAACCTGACGCCGAAGCAGATGAAGACGCTGATCACGCGTGCAGGCCCGGGCACCAAGATCGTCTGCCTGGGCAACGTCGAGCAGATCGATACGCCCTACCTCACTGAAACCACTTCGGGCCTCACTTACGCGGTGGATCGCTTCAAGCACTGGGAGCATTCGGCGCATATCACCTTGCGTCGCGGTGAGCGTTCGCGGCTGGCGGATTTTGCGTCGGAAGCGTTGTAGCGTCAGCTCGTCATTCCGGCGCAGGCCGGAATCCAGGGAGACAACGCCATGGATGGCAAAAGGCCTTGCGTGTACATGCTTACCAGCAAACAAAATGGCACGCTGTATGTTGGTGTGACGAGCAATCTGATAAAGCGTGTATTTGAGCATCGAAGTGAAGCCGTTGCGGGCTTCACTTCGAATTATCACGTTTATGACCTCGTGTGGTACGAGCTGCATGAAACGATGGAATCGGCCATTCTTCGCGAGAAGCAGGTCAAGCAATGGAAGGGTGCTTGGAAGCTACGGCTTATTGAAGGCGAAAATCCCGAATGGCGCGACCTTTACCAAACGTTGCTGTAACTGGATTCCGGCCTGCGCCGGAATGACGAGCGGGGAAGGCTTTCGCACTTGATCGTCATTCCGGCGCAGGCCGGAATCCAGTAGCGACCACGCCCAACATCGCGATAATTCATACGCAAGAAAGGCAAAGACGCTAATCATGCCCCACACCGCCCCACCCATCGCCCTCACCATCGCCGGCTCCGACTCCGGTGGTGGCGCCGGTATCCAGGCCGATCTGAAAACCTTTCACGCACGCGAAGTGCACGGCCTCTCGGTGATCGCAGCGATCACCTCGCAGAACACGCAGGGCGTGACGGCGGTGCACTCGGTTCCGCTTAAACACATCCGCAGCCAGTTGGACGCCGTGTTCGACGACTTCGCCATCGGTGCGGTGAAGACCGGCATGCTGGGAAGTGCCTCCGTCACGAAACTCGTGGCGAAGGAGATGCGTACGCGCAAACCCGCATGGCTGGTCGTCGACCCCGTGATGATCTCCACCAGCGGCGCGCGACTGCTCGACGAAGACGCCGTGCAGGCCATGGTGGAAGAACTCATTCCATTGGCCGACGTACTCACGCCCAATCTGCCCGAGGCCGAAGCCCTGCTCGGCAAAAAACTGCGCAAGGCGCAGGATTTCGACCGTGCCGGCAAGGCCTTGCTGGCCCTTGGCGCACGCGCTGTGCTGCTGAAAGGCGGCCATTCGGACGAGCGCCAGGTGATCGATCGTTTCTACGACGAAAGCGGCGTGATGGAGCTGCGCCACCGGCGCCTCCCCATCGAGGGTCATGGCACCGGCTGCACGCTGGCCTCGGCCATCGCGGCCGAACTGGCCAAGGGCAACGCGCCACGCTCGGCCGTACGCCGCGCCGTGGCTTATGTGCAGCGCGCGCTGGAGCGCAGCTATCGCCCCGGCGGCGGCGAGGTGCACGTGCTCGGCCATTGATGCGGCCAATCCGCACGGCCGCTGAACCGGCGCCCGAGCGGGCGGGCGTGCAGGGAGTAGAATGCGCGCTTCGCTCCCCGCCATGTCCCGTCCA
Organism: Dyella kyungheensis; assembly: GCF_049913195.1. GTDB lineage: Bacteria > Pseudomonadota > Gammaproteobacteria > Xanthomonadales > Rhodanobacteraceae > Dyella > Dyella kyungheensis. Next base: position 3,486,616 of record NZ_CP183983.1, read on the forward strand.
TGATCCTTGCCCCGCGCCTCGTGCTGTTGATCCTGTTTGCACTGTTCGCACTGTGCGTGCTGCTGGTGCATCTGCGCGGACGCGCCAGGCTGCGCTTCGATCGGCAGCTGGTCGATCATTCGGCGGTATTCGCGCCGTACAACCTGCTGATGTACGCGTTCTCCGCGGTGCCGGCCACGCCGATCCTGGATCGCCGCGGCTTCCCCCAGCTGGATCTGCTGCAGGCGAACTGGCAGGCGATTCGCGAGGAAGCCCTGCACTTGTTCGACGAGGGCTACATCCGCGCGGCGGAGAAGAACAACGATGCGAGCTTCAACAGCTTCTTCAAGCAGGGCTGGAAGCGCTTTTATCTCAAGTGGTACGGCGAACCGCTGGCCTCGGCCGAAACGCTTTGTCCGCGGACGGTGGCCCTGCTCAATGCCATTCCCAGCGTGAAGGCGGCGATGTTCGCCCTGCTGCCGCCGGGCAGCAAGCTCAACCCGCACCGCGATCCGTTTGCCGGTTCGCTGCGCTATCACCTGGGCCTGATCACGCCGAACTCGGAAGACTGCCGCATCTTCGTCGACGGCGAGATGCACAGCTGGGGCGACGGCAAGGACGTGGTGTTCGACGAAACCTACGTGCACTGGGCGGAGAACCGTACCGACCAGACGCGGGTGATCCTGTTCGCCGACGTCGAGCGTCCGTTGCGCACGCGTTTCATGAACGCCATCAATCATCGCGTGGGTGCCTTCATGGGCAAGATCACCGCGTCACCCAACACCGAATCGCCGGAAGAGAAGACCGGCTTCGTCAACCGCGTGTTCGCGCTCAACCAGCGCAGCCGCGAGCGCAATCGCGCCTTCAAGAAGAAGCACCCCAAGCTGTTCCGCGTGGCGAAGTACATCGGCATGCTGGTGCTGATCTGGATCATCTTCCTGGCGCCGTGGCCGTTCTTCCGCTGAGCTGTCACGAAGCCTGAGTCCCGCGCGTCTTTGATGTGTCTTCCCCCAGGAGAACGCCATGGACGCCGCCACCGCCACCTTCCAGAAGTACCGACCGCGCCTGCTCGGCCTGGCCTATCGCATGCTGGGTACCCAGGCGGATGCCGAGGACGTGCTGCACGATGCCTGGCTGCGCTGGCATCAGCAGGACACACAGGCGCTGGACGAGGCCGAGGCCTGGCTGGTCACCGTCACTACGCGCCTGGCGCTCGACCGCCTGCGCCGCGCCAAGACCGAACGCCAGCACTACACCGGCCCCTGGCTGCCCGAGCCGCTGGTGCAGGAGACGGAACAACCGGAAGCGGAACTGGAGCGGGTGGAGAGCCTCAATCTTTCCTTCCTCGCCCTGCTCGAACGCCTCAGCCCCGACGAACGCGCCGCGTTCCTGCTGGTCCAGGTATTCGATTACAGCCACGCTGAAACCGCGCACATGCTGCAGATCAGCGAGGATGCCTGCCGGCAGCGCGTGCATCGCGCGCGTCAGCGCCTGCGCGAGGGGCGTCCGCGGTTCACGCATGCGCCCGAGGTGCAGCGCCGGCTGCTGGAGAAATTCCGCGACGCATTGGAAACCGCCAGCGTCGAATCGTTGCAGGCGCTGTTCGCGGAAGACGCCGTGCACCTTGCCGATGGCGGCGGCAAGGCCCGGGCCACGCTGCGTCCGCTGCACGGCGCCGAACGCGTGGTGCGGCTATACAGCATCATCGCGCAGCGTTATCGCGACTACGCCATCGTGCATCGCCTGCAATGGCTTAACGGTGCGCCCGCCTTGCTCACCTGGCTGGGAGCGAAACTCGTCACCGTGGCCTGGATCGAAACCGACGGCGAGCGCATCACCAGCATCCACTCGCTGCGCAATCCGGAAAAACTCGCCCGATTGGAAGCTGTCACGAATCCGCAGGCTGGTACGTCCTTGTCTTGAACGGCCACGGTGGCCGCACCCCAAGGATCCCGTCATGTCCAAGCGTCTTTCGATCATGAAGCATTTCCCGAACCTCAAGCCGCTGCTCGACTTCAGCGCAGCGATGCATCAGCTCGGCCTCGAGCGCCCGCTGGTGGAACTCGTGCTGATGCGCGTCTCGCAGATCAACGGCTGCGCCTATTGCATGGACATGCACAGCAAGGACGCGCGCGCCGCGGGCGAAACCGAGCAGCGCCTGTACGTGCTGGCCGGCTGGCGCGAAGCGTCGTTCTACAGCGAGCGCGAACGCGCGGCGCTGGACTGGGCCGAAGCGGTCACCCGCCTTGGCGAGCACGGCGTGTCGGACGATGTATACGACCGCGCCCGCGCAGCGTTCAGCGAGGAAGAGCTGCTGAACCTCACCCTGGTGATCGGCATGATAAACACCTGGAACCGTGTCAACGTGGCGTTCCAGACGCCGGCCGGCAGCTACCAGCCGGCCAAGCAGGCTGCCTGAGCCACAAAAAAAAGCCCCTCGTTCGAGGGGCTTTTCATTTCACGAGTGGAGCAGCGATCAGCCCTTCACGCGCTTCACGAGGGCGTCGCCGAAGCTCGACGTGCTGCCCTTGCCGCCGATGTCCGGCGTGACGCTGTCGCGGTCGTTGACCATGGTGTCGCGGATCGCGTTGCGCAGCTTGTCGCCCTTCTCCACCATGCCCAGGTGATCGAGCATGTCGGCCGCGGCCAGCAGCAGCGCGCACGGATTGGCGATGCCCTTGCCGGCGATGTCCGGCGCCGAGCCGTGCACCGCTTCGAAGATCGCCGCTTCGGTACCGATGTTGTCGCCCGGAGCCAGGCCCAGGCCGCCCACCAAGCCGGCGCACAGATCCGAGAGGATGTCGCCGAACAGGTTGGTGGTGACGATCACATCGAACTGTTCCGGCTTCATCACCAGCTGCATGCAGGCGTTGTCCACGATCATCTCGTTGAACTCGATCTGCGGGTATTCCTTGGCGATTTCGCGCGCCACGTTGAGGAACAGGCCCGAGGCGGTCTTGATGATGTTGGCCTTGTGCACGGCCGTGACCTTCTTGCGGCCCTTCTTCACGGCCAGTTCGAAGGCGTAGCGCACGATGCGGCTCGAACCCTTGCGCGTGTTGCGGATCATCGAGATGGCGGTTTCGCCGTCTTCGGAAATCGACTGGCCTTCGGACAGGTACGCGCCTTCGGTGTTCTCGCGCACCGTGATGATGTCGATGTTGTCGAAGCGCGCCTTGGTGCCCGGGAAGCTGATCGCCGGACGCACGTTGGCGTACAAGTCGAAATGACGGCGCAGGGTCACGTTGATGGAGGTGAAGCCGCCGCCCACCGGGGTGGTCAGCGGGCCCTTCAGGGCCACCTTGTGCTTGGCGATGGCGTCAAGCGTCGGCTGCGGCAGCAGGTCGCCGCTCTTTTCCAGCGCGACCATGCCGGCATCGACGAATTCATAGGACAGGCCGCAGTCCAGGGCGTCGAGCACACGCAGCGTGGCGTTCATGATCTCGGGGCCGATACCGTCGCCCGGAATCACGGCAATGGTCTTGCTCATGGGGACACTCCTTGGGATATGAATCGAGCAACCCTGTGGCGGGGTACGACAGGGCTGCAAATCCCGTCGATTATCCCCGATGCGGCGCGATGCAGCCAGAGCGGAGGGCCCGGCCGCCGATGCAAATCCTCGCACGCAGCATTGAATAAACTCGCATGCGTCAACGGGGCGGCAAGGAGGGAGCCGCCCCGAGGCAAGATCAGGCGTGACTGGCGCAGTCCGCCGCGGGCGTAGCGCCCTCGTCCGATTCCAGCTGGTCCAGGAAATCCACCGCCCTGCGCAGGTGCGGGATCACGATGGAGCCACCCACCACCAGGCCGACGCTGAAGGTTTCGAAGAATTCTTCGCGGGTGACGCCCGCTTCCTTGCACTGGGCCACGTGGTAGCTGATGCAGTCGTCGCAGCGCAGCACCATGGAGGCGACCAGGCCGAGCAGCTCCTTGGTCTTCACATCCAGCGCACCGGGCTTGTAGGTCTGCGTATCGAGCGCAAAGAAACGGCGGACGACCTGGTTGTCCTCCGACAGGATGCGCTCGTTCATGCGCTGGCGAAATGCCGTGAATTCGGCGACGCGATCCTTGCCGGTCTCATCCTTGGGTGCGCTCATGCATTGATCTCCAGCAGTTCGGCGAGCTTGCCACTGCGGTCGGCAGCGACGAGATCGTCGAAACCGCCCACATGATGGTCGTTGATGAAAATCTGCGGCACCGTGCGGCGGCCGCCGCTGCGGGCCAGCATCAGGTCGCGCTGCGCCGGATCCAGATCGATGCGCACTTCGCTCCACTCCAGCCCCTTGGACTTGAGCAGGTTTTTGGCAGACACGCAGTACGGACATACCGCGGTGGAATAGACCTCAATCTTGGGCACGACACACTCCGAAAATCTGGGAACCCTACGGCAGCCCTACATGGGGTCGGCCAAGGGGTAAACAACGGTGAAGACGGGTGAACTGACACGGCCACCTGCTGTCTCTAATGCTATTGTCGCTGACCTATGCGCATGGCACCACGCCCCGAGCCGGAAACAGCCCGTTTCCCCCTCAAGAAGGGGGGCAAACCCGTTGGGCGGACTAACGAAAACGGAACACATGACCACGCAAAGCCTGCGGGCAGGACGCCCATGAGCCGCTTCACGCCCACCCGCCTGCTGACCGCCCTGCTCTGCGCCGGTCTCACCTTCGGCGCGGCCGCGCAGGACAAGGACGTGCGCCTGCCCGATCTGGGCAGTTCGGCCAACGCCCTGATCTCGCCGCAGGAAGCACAGGAGTACGGCGCGGCCATGCTGCGCCAGATGCGTGCGCTGGACATGGTGGTCGACGACCCCATGCTGGACGACTACATCAACGACCTGGGCTATCGCCTGGTCTCCGGCAGCGAAAAGCCGAAGGAGCATTTCTCCTTCTTCATCGCGAAGGAAAACGTGATCAACGCGTTTGCCGCTCCCGGCGGCTATATCGCGGTGAACTCGGGCCTGATCATCATCACCAACAGCGAAAGCGAGCTGGCCGGCGTGATGGCCCACGAAATCGGCCATATCACGCAGAACCACCTGCAGCGCGCGTTCGAGGCGTCCAAGAAGGACACGCCGCTGATGGCCCTGATCCTGTTGGGCGCGCTGGCCGCGGGTGCGGGCGCCGGCGCGGGCGATGCCGCCGGCGCCATCCTAATGGGCGGCCAGGGCATGTTGATGCAGCGCCAGATCAACTTCACCCGCAAGGACGAGATCGAAGCCGACCGCGCCGGCATTCAGACGCTGTCCAACGCCGGCTACGACCCCAATGCCATGGCTTCGTTTTTCGGCCGCATGGAAGACACCCTGCGCGTGGGTTCGGGCGGTGAGATCGGCGACGTGCCGGCGCTACTGCAGGATCACCCGGTCAGCCTGGACCGCATCAGCGACGCCAAGGCGCGTGCCGGCGCCCTGATCGCCCAGCAGAAACAGCGCCCCAACGGCTCCACGCTCGACAAGAGCCAATGGGAAAAGAGCACCGCGCCGATCGCCTTCGTGAAAGACCCCACCGCCATCGCCACCCGCGACAGCAAGGGCGGACTCGATGTGTACCTGCTGATGCGCGAACGGGTTCGCGTGCTGTCCGGCGATCCCGGCCAGTTGGCCACCTACTACGCCACCAACCTGCAGAACGAGCGCGGCTTCGACACGCCCTCGAATCGCTATGGCTACGCCTTGGCGCTGATCCGCAGCAACCGTGGCAGCAAGGCCATCGAAACATTGCAGCCCGTGCTTGCCGCGCACCCGGATAGCCAGGTCGTCCAGCTCGCCATGGCCGATGCCAAGTTGCAGGCCGGGCGCCGCGCCGAGGCCCTCACCCTGTACTCCGGGCTCAACCAGCAATCGCCGCGCAATCGCGCCATCGCCATGGGCTATGCCAAGGCGCTGACCGACGCCGGCTCGCCCGACGAAGCCAGGCAGGCTGCAACCATGCTGATGCCGATGCTGGACAACAACGACGAGCCGGAGCTCTACCGGACCTACGCCCGCGCCTCCGAGAAAGCCGGCGATCCGGTGCGCTCCGGCGAGGCCTATGCCGATGCCTCCTACCTCTCGGGCCGCCCCTTCGACGCCATGGAGCAGCTCAAGAGCCTGCTCAAGCGCCCCGACCTCGACTACTACTCCCGCGCCCGCATCCAGGCCCGCATCAACGACCTGACCCCGCTGGTGATGGAATTGCGCAAGCGCCGCATCCAGACCGACGACAACCCCGACGGCCGCAGCCAGCAGCTGCAGAACAGCGGGAGCTGCCAGGGGCGGCTGTGCTTCGGCGCACCTGTGCGCTGATTTCAGGCCCGAATGAGACGAAAAGCGCACGATGTTGTTGTGATCATGTGAAATGTCATCCGGGCGTAACATTGGACCGCTGCAATAAATGCGTCACAGCCCCTCCCCCAGCGGACCCAACGTGTGCACAAGCGCATCCTGATTGTCGAAGACGAAGCTTCGATCCGCGACATGGTCGCCTTTGCCCTGCGCAAGGCCGGCATGGACGCCGTTCACGCCGCTGACGCGCGAGCCGCCCAACTGGCCATCGCCGAACAGGTACCCGACCTCATCCTGCTCGACTGGATGCTGCCGGGCACCAGCGGTCTCGACCTCGCGCGCCGCCTGCGCAAGGAAGAGCTGAGCCGCGAGGTCCCGATCATCATGCTCACCGCCCGCGGCGAGGAGATGGATCGCGTCAACGGCCTGGAAGCGGGCGTGGACGACTACGTGGTCAAGCCGTTCTCCACCCGCGAACTGGTGGCCCGCATCAAGGCCGTGCTCCGCCGCAGCCAGGGCGACGACGGCTCGGGCATGGTGGAACTGGGCGGCCTGCGCATCGACGGCCCGGCGCACCGCGTGTTCGCCGGCGACGACCCGGTGACCATCGGCCCGACCGAATACCGCCTGCTGTATTTCTTCATGACGCACCCCGAGCGCGTGTATTCGCGCGCGCAGCTGCTCGATCACGTGTGGGGCGGCAGCGTGTACGTGGAAGAACGCACCGTGGACGTGCATATCCGCCGGCTGCGCAAGACGCTCGAACCGTGGAAGCTCGATGACATGGTGCAGACCGTGCGTGGCGCCGGCTATCGGTTTTCCGCCAGCGTCTGACCTTCCTATTGCGGGAACGAAAGCTTTTGCCGATGCTGGCGAACCGCCAGCCCGGCACGACCGAAACCTCCCCTATGCCACCGACCTTCGACCGCTCCTGGAAGCTGCCGGCCGCGCTGATCGCCGGACTGCTTGCGGGCGCAGCCGCGGGATGGCTTGCGGGAGGTTACGTGGCCACCGGTTTGGCGTTGGTCGCGGCGGTCGAAATCGTCTTTCTGGTGACCCGAATCCGTCATCAAGCACAGCTCATGATGACGCAAAATCCAACGCCGGCCTCCCTCCAGCATGACCGTTTCATGACGCGCTCCCGCCGAATCGCTTCCAGTTTGCGTGACCTGCGCAGTGCCGCCGGCAGTCTGCCGGACGCCGTCGTGCTGCTCGACAACGAGCAGCACGTGCGCTGGTTCAACCATGCTGCCGAAGACCTGCTCGGCCTGCGCCGTCCGCAGGACCGCGGCGCGCACCTGGACGAACGCCTGAGCACCACCGAGCTGGCCACCTGGTTGAAGGAAGGCGCGCGCGAACCGCTCAACGACGTCGCCGCACCGGGCCATCCCAATCGCCATATCAATGTGACGTTGCTGCCGTTCGGCCGTCGCCAACGCCTGCTGCTGGCGCGCGACATCAGCCATCTCACGCGCCTGGAACAGATTCGCCGCGATTTCGTCGCCAACGTGTCGCACGAATTGCGCACGCCGCTGACGGTGATCCACGGCTACCTCGAACTGCTCGATCCGGAAGACGTGCCGGAACTCGCTCCGGTGCTCAACGAGATGCGCGCGCAGTCCAAGCGCATGGGCCAGATCGTGGAAGACCTGCTCACGCTCTCGCGCCTGGAAACCCAGGAGCACGTGCAGGACGAGCGTGTGCAGATGACGCCACTGCTCGCCACCATCCGCAAGGAAGCCGAAGCGCTGAGCCAGGGCCGTCACCAGATCACGGTGGAATCCACCGCCGAAGCGGACCTGCTCGGCTCGGTGAAGGACTTGCACAGCGCGCTCTCCAACCTGGTGAGCAACGCCGTGCGCTACACGCCCACCGGCGGCCGCATCAGCATCCGCTGGCGCCGCACCTCCGAAGGCGCGGTCTACTCGGTCACCGATACGGGCTACGGCATTCCCGCTTCGCACCTGGCGCGTCTCACCGAACGCTTCTACCGCGTCTCCTCCAGCCGTTCGCGCGAAAGCGGCGGCACCGGCCTGGGCCTGTCCATCGTCAAGCACGTGCTGAACCTGCATCAGGCCCGCCTGGACATCCAGAGCGAACCGGGCCAGGGCTCCACCTTCTCCTGCTGGTTCAGCGCCGAACGTCTGCTCGCACCGGGCGTAGGCGATCCGGACTGAGATCGGCGCCTGCAAGCGCAAGCCGCGTTTCAGCTGAACGAGCGTCACACTACGCGGCACTGCGCCATGTAACAAAGCGCGGTATCGGCCAGAATGCACGGATGCGTCGCAAGCCCGCCACCCCGCCACCGATCGTCGACCGCGCTGCTCCCGAGCTGTTTCTCAGCCGCGAGCTGGCCGCGCTCGAATTCAATTTCCGCGTGCTGGCGCAGGCGCGCGACGAACGCATTCCGCTGCTGGAACGGCTGCGTTTCCTCAGCATCGTGGCCAACAACCTCGACGAATTCTTCGAGGTGCGCGTGGCCATGCTCAAGCATCACCACATGTTCGGCTCGGCCGCGCCCGGCCCGGACGAGCTGTCGTCGGGCGAGTTGCTGACACGCATCCGCACGCGCGTGCTCGACCTGGTCGATCAGCAGTACGACACCTGGCAACACGAACTGCGGCCGGCACTGGATGCGGAGAACATCCATTTCCTCACCCGCGACAGCTGGACGGCGCGCCAACGGCGGTGGCTGCAGGGTTATTTCGAAAACGAAGTGATGCCGGTGCTGTCGCCGCTGGGCCTGGACCCGGCGCATCCGTTCCCCCGCATCCTCAACAAGACACTCAATGTGGCGGTGGTGCTGAAGGGGCGCGATGCGTTTGGCCGCGAAGGCCATATGGCGCTGGTGCGTGCGCCGCGCTCGCTGCCGCGCATCATCCGGCTGCCGAACGAGGTATGCGACGGCGGCGATCACTACATCTTCCTGGCCGAGTTGCTGCAGGGCTTCGTCGACCTGATGTTCCCGGGCTTCAAGGTGGCCGGCTCGTATCAGTTCCGCGTCACGCGCAACAGCGAACTGATGGTGGAAGAGGCCGAGGTGGACAACCTCGCCCGCGCGCTGAGCGAAGAACTGATCGGCCGCGGCTATGCACGCCCGGTGCGGCTGGAGATCGGCAACGACTGCCCCAAGGCGATCGTGGCCATGCTGATCGCCAACTTCGAGCTGGAAGAAACGGACGTCTATCGTTGCGACGGTCCGGTCAACATCATCCGCGCCGGCACCATCTACGACGGGCTGGATCGTCCGGAGCTGAAATTCCCGCGTTTCATCGCGCAGCTGCCGGCCGCGTTCAACGGCAGCCGCTGCAAGTTCGAAGTGCTGCGCCAGCGCGACGTGCTGCTGCACCATCCGTACGAATCGTTCGCCACCGTGGTCGATCTGCTGCGCCAGGCATCGCAGGATGCCTCGGTCCTCGCCATCAAGCAGACGCTTTATCGCGCCGGCGCCGACACCCCACTGGTGGATCTGCTGGTCGAAGCGGCGCGCAATGGCAAGGACGTCACCGTGGTGATCGAGCTGCGCGCGCGCTTCGACGAAGAGGCGAACATCCGTCTCGCCACGCGTCTGCAGGAAGCCGGCGTGCAGGTGGTGTACGGCGTGGTCGGCTACAAGACTCACGCCAAGATGCTGCTGATCGTGCGCCGCGAGGATGAGGTGCTGCGCCGCTATGTGCATTTGTCCACCGGCAACTATCACCAGGGCAACAGCCGCAGCTATACCGACATCGGCCTGATGACCGCCGATCCTGGCATCGGCGAGGATCTGCACAAGGTCTTCCAGCAGCTTTCCGGGCTGGGCCCGATGATCGAGCTGAAGCATCTGCTGCATTCGCCGTTCACGCTCTACCGTTGCGTGCTGGCCAAGATCGAGCGTGAGACGGCGCACGCGCAGGCCGGCCGGCCGGCGCGCATCGTGGCCAAGCTCAATGCGCTCAACGAAGCCCACGTCATCTCGGCGCTCTACCGCGCCTCGCAGGCGGGCGTGGAAATCGACCTGATCGTGCGCGGCGCCTGCACCCTGCGTCCCGGCGTGCCCAGCGTCTCCGAGCGCATCCGCGTGCGCTCGATCGTGGGCCGTTTCCTCGAGCACAGCCGCGTCTACTGGTTCGGCAACGACGGCTCGCCCGAGATTTATTGCGCCAGCGCCGACTGGATGGAGCGCAACCTCAAGCGCCGCATCGAAGTAGCCTTCCCCATCCTCGATCCGGTATTGGCCGCGCGCGTCTACGACGAAACCCTGGCCAATTACCTCGCCGACAACACCGAGGCGTGGTTGCTGGACGACGACGGTCGCTATGCCCGGGCCACGCCGGGCGACGAGCCGCCGCACAGCGCGCAGCAGTGGCTGCTGGAGAAGCTCACGCCAGGCACGGTGTAGCGCGGAAAAATTCGCGCTACTCGCCCCGGGTCCCGCGTGAGAGAATTCACCCTCTGCAGCCCGGAACGAGCCCCGCATGAGTCATGGCGATCAGATCCAGATCAAGGACGGCGAACTGATCGCTGCCGTCGACATGGGCTCCAACAGCTATCACATGGTGGTGGCGCGCGTGGAACACGGCGAGCCCCGCGTGATCGATCGCCTACGTGAAACCGTGCGCATGGCCGCCGGCCTGCGCGCCGACGGCACCCTGGATGCCGAACATCGGGCACGCGCGCTCAACTGCCTGGCACGCTTTGGCCAGCGCATCGCCGGCGTGCCTTCCAGCCGCGTGCGCGCGGTGGCCACCAACACGGTGCGCCGGCTGGCCTCGCCGCAAACCTTCCTCACCGCGGCGGAAGCCTCGCTCGGCCATCCGGTGGAAATCGTCTCCGGCCGCGAAGAGGGTCGCCTGATCTTCCTGGGCGCCTCGCACGACCTGCCCGCGTCGCGCGAGAGCCGCCTGGTGATCGACGTGGGCGGCGGCAGCACCGAGTTCATCATCGGCCGCGGCTTTGCGCCGATGCATACGGAAAGCGTGCAGGCCGGCTGCATTGCCTCGACGCTGCGCTTCTTTCCCGGTGGCAAGCTCAACCGCAAGCGCTGGCAGCGTGCCAACAACGAAATCGGCGTGCTGCTGCAGCAGTTCGCCGAGGACTATCGCGAATCGGGCTGGGTGGAAGCGTTCGGTTCGTCCGGCACCGCCAAGGCCATCGGTTCGGTGGTGCATGCCATGCGCTTCTCCGACGATGGCATCACCCCATCCTCGCTGGCGCAGCTGCGCGACGCCCTGCTCGCACAAGGCCAGATCGAAGCGCTCAAGTTGCCCGGCCTGGCGGACGATCGCGCGCCGGTGATCGCCGGCGGCGTGGTGATTTTCGAAGCCGCGTTCGAAGCCTTGGGCATCGAACGCCTGCGGGTCTGCGAAAGCTCGATGCGCGAAGGCCTGTTGTGGGATCTGCTGGGCCGCGCCGGCGGCAGCGATCCGCGCACCGCCAGCGTCGATGCACTGGCCAACCGCTACGGCGTCGACCGCGCCCAGGCACGCCGCGTGGAATCGACCGCGTTGATGTTCTTCGACCAGATCGCACGCTTCTGGAAGCTGGATGCCGAAGCGCGCGAGTGGCTTTCCTGGGCGGCGCGCGTGCACGAGATCGGCCTGGCCATCGCGCACAGCCAGCACCACCACCATGGCGCCTACATCCTGCGCAACGCCGACCTGGCCGGCTTCTCGCGGCAGGAACAGCAACTGCTGGCGGCCATCGTGGAATCGCATCGCCGCAAGCCGGACAAGGCCACCTTCTCCGCGCTGCCGCAGCGCTACCGGCAGCTGGCGCGCTACATCACCGCCCTGCTGCGCTTGGGCGTGCTGTTCCGCCGTGCGCGCCGCGCCGAGTCGCTGCCGCAGATGCAGCTGGCTGCCACCGCCCAGCGCCTGCGGCTCACCGTGCCCTCCTCCTGGCTGGACCAGCACCCGCTCAGCGAGGCCGACCTGGAGCAGGAGCAAGCCCCCTTGAACGAGCTGGGCCTGCTGCTGGAAGTCCATCCATCCTGACCTTTGACGGTACGGGCCGCTCAGAGGCCCGGCCATGGGACCACTTCGCCGCGTATGATGTCCTGATGCCCAACGCCGCCCGCCCTGCCATGCACCGACTCCTGCTCGCTACCACGCTCCTGCTGCTTCCCTCCGCCGTGCTGCTGGCCCAGGCCACCAAGCCCGCCACCACCGCGCCCGCCGCGGCGCATCCGCAGGTGGTGCTGCACACCTCGCAGGGCGACATCACGCTGGAGCTCTATCCCGACAAGTCGCCCAAGAGCGTGGCGAACTTCCTGCAGTACGTGCGCGACGGCTTCTACAGCGGCACCGTGTTCCACCGCGCCATCCCCGGTTACCTGGTGCAGGGTGGCCTGTACACGCGCGACCTGCAGGCCAAGCGCACGCGCTCGGCCATCCCCAGCGAAGCGGACAACGGGCTCTCCAATCTGCGTGGCACTGTCGCCGTGGCGCGCGGTGCCGATCCGAATTCCGGCACGGCGCAGTTCTTCTTCAACCTGGTCGACAACCGCCGCCTCGATTTCGTCGGCAACCAGAGCGGCCTGACCTGGGGCTATGCCGTGTTCGGCAAGGTCATCAAGGGCATGGACGTGGTCGACAAGATGGCTGCCCTGCCTACCCGCGGCCTGGGACCGTTTGCCGGCGACGTGCCCAACCCACTGGTGGTGATCGACAGCGCCAGCGTGGTGGGTGAAGAACCTGCCGCCACGCCCGCACCGACCCAAGCTGCGCCTGCAACCAACGAACCCGCCAAGAAATCGGGCGGCAAGAAGGGCTGAGCAGCATGGCAATCCTGTTTATCGCCGACCTGCATCTGGACGATAGCCGTCCGGAGATCACGGGGCTGTTCGAATCGTTCCTGGCCAGCGACGAGGCGCGCTCGGCCGACGCGGTCTACATCCTCGGCGACCTGGTCGAAGCATGGATCGGTGACGACGACGACGCCGAGCTGCCCAGCCGCATTGCGCGCGCCACCCGGGCGCTGAGCGAACACGGCGTGCCCGTCTACTTCATCGTGGGCAACCGCGACTTCCTGCTCGGCCAGGATTTCGCCGAGCGCGCCGGCTTCAGCCTGCTTGAGGACGGCACCGTCCACGAACTGTACGGGCGCCCCACCCTGCTGATGCACGGCGACGTGCTGTGCACGGACGATGTTGCCTACCAGACGATACGCAAACAGGTGCGCACGCCGGAATGGAAGGCGCAGATCCTGGCGATGTCGCTGGATGCGCGCCGCGCGTTCGCCGCCAAGGCGCGCGCCGACAGCAAGGCGCATACGGGCAGCAGCATGGAAACCATCATGGACGTCAACGCCGACGCCGTTGCCGACACCATGCGCAAGGCCGGGGTGACCCGGCTGATCCACGGCCACACGCACCGCCCCGCCGTCCACCGCTTCGATCTGGATGGCCAGACGGCTGAACGCATCGTGCTGGGCGACTGGTACGAACACGGGTCGGTGTTGCGCGTCACGCCGGAAGGCGTGGAACTGCAGGGCCTCGCACTCTCTTGATGCCCCGAGGATCGCTCGCCGCGCGGCGAGCGATCCTTCTCCGCGTGCAATCAGTGCGATTGCAGAGCGCTATGGAAGCCGGGGCTGTTGAGCATGCTGTTGCTCAACTTCAGCACGGCGTTGGACAAGGTCTCGTAGTAGTTGTCCGCCTTGTACGAACGGCCGAAGTTGTTGGCGCCGCCACCGGCGATGCCCTGCCACAGCACCTTGCCCGAGGCATTGCTCAGCGTCACGTAGACCGTGACGTTGCCCACGTACTGGTCGCTCTCGTTGACGAAGAAGTCGCGCACTTCGCCCGACACGATGAAGTCGCCACCGTTGTCGACCACGTTGATGCCGGCCTTGCTGAAGCTGTCCTTCACGTGCTGGGTGACGAACGCGGCCACGTTGTCCCTCGTGGTCACCTGGCGCACCGGCTGCTTCTCGGTGTTCTCGGCGATCAGGGCGGGATTCTTGCGCACATCGGTGAATCCGTTGAACTGCACCTTGACGTTGCCGATGCCGCTGAGATCGACCGCGCCAAACTCCGCAAAGCTCTGCGTGGGCGTCCACTCCAACGGGATATTGCTCAAGTCCTTCGCCGCCATCGCACTGCCTGACGCAGCGAGCAGCGCTACAAAAACGATACGCTTAAACATCGACTCCCCTCTCCTTGTTTCGATGATCGAATGAGCGGCTACTTCCGTATCCGCGCAGCCCGGAAACGGACCACTGCCCATTCTAATGGAACGGACGAGGACCGCCCCAACGAAGAACGCCGACGGCGGAGCGTCGGCGTTCTTCGCTTCCAGCGTCAGGCTCGATGGATCAGCGAAGCTCCCCTCCGCCGTGATGCGGCGCCGCCTGTGCATGCGGTGCTGCCGGATGCGGTGCCGGCGCGTGATAGGCCGGCGCCGCCGGACGCGCCGCGTGCGCGGCGTAGGAAGGCTGCGCATGCGTGCTCGCGTGGTAGCCGGCGCCCGGATTCGACGGGCCGCGCGTGTAGGCGGCATGGTTCGTTGCCGGCGATGCATGGTTCGAATTCACGGTGCCCGGGGCGTTCGTCCCCGCACCATGCGGCGCAAAGCCGGCCGAATGCAGCGCCATGGCGTTGCGCCCAGCCGCAGCCGGAACATTCGGGTGGCCGGCCGGCGCCGAAGCGTCGCCCGTGCCATGGAAGGCGCCTGCACGCGGCGTTGCGGCGATCGACGGGGCACCATGATTGAACGAGGCGCGCATTGCCTGGTTCTGGCTGGCCATGGTGCGTTGCTGCTCCTGCGCCGCCACCGGCGATACGTGCCGCTCGCGTGCGTAGTTCATCTCCTGCGGCGACGGACGCGCCTCGATGCCGCCGCGACCGCCATTGAAGCTGGCCCGATTGACGTTGTTCACCACCGTGCGGTTGTAGACATTGGTGATGTGTACGTTGTCGATGTGGTTCACCGAGCGGTTGTAGTAGAACGAATGACCTCGCCAGTAGCCGCCCGCGTAGCCCACGCCGGTGTAGCCGAAGCCGTAGTTGATGCCGCCGTAGAAGCCCACGTGCGCGCCCCAATAGCCGCGATGGAACACATACGCGCCGCCACCCCAGCCCCAGTAACCCGGCGTCCACAGCGCACCGGCATAGGGCGGCATGATCCAGGTGCCAGGAACCCAGTAGTAGCCATCGCCGTCCCAGGCCCAATAGCCCGGCGTCCAGATGTAACCGGGGCCGGGAATCGCCGGCTGCGCGTAGACCGGCAACGGCGGCGGCGCCACGCCGACCGATACGCCGATGCCTACGGAGACACCGGCGCTTGCGCCCATCGGAAGCGCTGAGGCGACAGCCAGTACGCACGCAGCGATGGCGGTGCGGAGCAGTCGCTGCTGCGAGGTCGAGCGGCTGTTTGCGAGCTTCTCCATAACGCTTACTCCCGGTCGTGGCACTTGGGAAAAATAACGCGTGAGATGGCGCAAGGTTGTACGCCCTGGGGAAGTTCGGGTTCGGTAGGGTTCAGGCGCGAGGTGCTGAGTTTGCGCGTACTCGCTACGTCCAGCATGGCGATGAAGCAACTTGTGGGAGCGCACTTGTGCGCGACAAGCCAACGGCGCGGTGCCGACGAGACTCCGCGGTCGCGCGCAAGCGCGCTCCCACATGGGTTTGGTGCGGAGGCTGGCCAGGATTCAAACAGGCAAAACCCAGTCCTTCGTTGGAGTGTGCGTTAGCGTGGAGGTGGGGATTGTTCGGCCCATCCATGGGCCTCACCCCTGCGCGCTTCGCGCTCCGGGGCCAGCCTGCGGCTGTCCAAATTTGTTCCTGACAAATTTGTCGAACCGGTGGGTTCGTCCACAACTCTCTCTCCGCCGGATACGCAAAAGCCCCGGGGCTTCGTTGAAGTGCGCGTTAGCGTGGAGGTGGGGATTGTTCGGCCCATCCATGGGCCTCACCCCTGCGCGCTCCGGGGCCAGCCTGCGGCTGTCCAAATTTGTTCCTGACAAATTTGTCGAACCGGTGGGTTCGTCCACAACTCTCTCTCCGCCAGATACGCAAAAAGCCCCAGGGCTTCGTTGAAGTGTGCGTTAGCGTGGACGTGGGGATTGTTCGGCCCATCCATGGGCCTCACCCCTCCGCGCTTGCGCGCTACGGGGCCAGCCTTCGGCTGTCCAAATTTGTTCCTGACAAATTTGTCGAACCCGGGAGGTTTCGTCCACCACCTCTCTCCGCCAGATACGCAAAAAGCCCCTTGCGGGGCTTTTTGCGTATCTGGCGGAGAGAGAGGGATTCGAACCCTCGATAAGGCTTTTGACCCTATACTCCCTTAGCAGGGGAGCCCCTTCGGCCTCTCGGGCATCTCTCCGTTTTTCGTCCGCATTCCTGCGGAGCCGGCAAGGATACTAACCGGCGCGCTCGAGGTAAAGCATTTCTTGCTTGTCAGTGTTCGCCAGTTCCGCCGGAGGCAGTGCCATCCGGCTCGTGCTCGCTCTTGATCCGCTGATAGATCTCTTCGCGATGCACGGCAACGTTCTTAGGCGCATTAATACCGATGCGCACCTGGTTGCCCTTGACGCCGAGAACGGTAACGGTCACCTCGTCACCGATCATCAAGGTTTCACCGACCCTGCGGGTCAGAATCAACATGTTTGCCACTCCATGAATACTTTGGTCACAGGCCCACAGACGGTTAAACCTCACCCCTGAGCTTCACCGCCTGAACATTTCGACGATGCTACCGCCGAAGGCCCTACCGCCTTCCACCGGTTACACAGACGAGGCATCCCCTGTGATGCCATGTCGAGCGACACCGTTGCAACTGTTCGGTGCCAGCAGTGGCTTGGATACTAGCCGAGCGTCCGATGGCAGCGCAATGCGTAAACGGCAACGGACTCCCGCAGGTTGACCTGCTCAGCCAGCCAAACGCTGACCGATCCAGTCAGCCAAACCCTCCAAAATGCCGGGCAATTCTGGCAGGTCAGAGCCACCGCCCTGGGCCATGTCGGGGCGGCCGCCGCCCTTGCCGTCGATCTGGCTAGCAACGTGGGCCACGATATCGCCGGCCTTGACGCGCCCCAGTGCCTTGCCATTGACGCCGGCGACCAGCGAGACGCGGCCATCGGCGGCACCGGCCAGCAGCACCACGCAATCGCCCAGTTGCTGCTTGAGCTGGTCCATGCTGTCGCGCAGCGCCTTGGCGTCCAGCCCTTCCAGGCGGGCGGCGATGACCTTGATACCGGCCACCTCCTTCGCCGTGGAGGCTAGGTCGGCGGTGGCCGAACCGGCGGCCTTGGCGCGCAACGATTCGAGTTCGCGCTCCAGCTTTTTCTGCTTGTCGAACAGCTGGCGGAGCTTCTCCACCGCATCGTCGCCGCTGGAGGACAGCAACTGGGCGAACTCGCCCAGTCGACGCTCCTCGTCGGCCACATACGCCAGTGCACCCGCACCCGTCACTGCTTCGATGCGGCGCACGCCGGAGGCGACGCCCGCTTCGCTGACGATCTTGAACAGACCGATGTCGCCGGTGCGGCTGACGTGGGTGCCGCCGCAGAGTTCGGTGGAGAAGCCGCCCATCTTCAGCACGCGCACTTCGTCGCCGTACTTCTCGCCGAACAATGCCATGGCGCCGAATTCGATCGCCTCGTTGTAACCCATGTGATGCACTTCGGCGGCCTCGTTGCGGCGCACCTCGGCATTCACCAGCGCTTCGATCTGGCGCAGTTCGTCCGCGCTCATCGGCTTGAAATGGGAGAAGTCGAAACGCAGGCGCTCGGGCGCCACCAGCGAACCCTTCTGGGTCACATGCTCGCCGAGCACCTTGCGCAACGCCGCATGCAGCAGATGGGTGGCCGAGTGGTTGAGCACGATGGCCTGGCGGCGCGAGCCGTCGACGTCGGCATCGACGACATCGCCTACGCGCAGCGCCTGCTTGCCGTTCCAACGACCGGCATGGCCGAAGAACACGCCGCCCATCTTGAGCGTATCGGCCACCGCGAACGAACCCGCCGCGTTCACCAGCACGCCGGTGTCGCCCACCTGGCCGCCGGACTCGGCGTAGAACGGGGTGCGATCGAGCATGACCAGGGCTTCTTCGCCCTCGCCAAGCTGGTCGTACTGCTTGCCGCCGCGCACGATGCCGACCACCTTGCTGCCCTGGCTCATCAGCGCGTCGTAACCGAGGAACGCCGTCGGCTGCAGCTGGCTGGCCAGCTCCGCCGGCATCTGCCCCTTGGCTTCGAACTTGCCGCCTTCGCGGCTGCGCTCCTGCTGCTCCCTCATGGACTGCTCGAAGCCGTCCATGTCCACCGTGAGGCCGCGCTCGCGCGCGATATCGGCGGTGAGATCAACCGGGAAGCCGTAGGTGTCGTACAGGCGGAAGGCATCGGCACCGGGAATGCTGTCGTTCGATTTCGCTGCCACCGCATCGAACAGGCGCATGCCGTTTTCCAGCGTCTCGCCGAAGCGGCGCTCTTCGGTGCGCAACGCGTCTTCTACGAAGGCCTGTTTCTGCGCAAGTTCCGGATAGGCCTCGCCCATTTCCTCGACCAGCGGCTGCACCATCTTCCAGAAGAAGTCGCCGCGCACGCCGAGCATCCAGCCGTGGCGCAGCGCGCGACGGATGATGCGGCGGAGCACGTAACCGCGACCTTCGTTGGACGGCAGCACGCCGTCGACGATCAGGAACGAGCAGGCGCGGATGTGATCGGCGATCACGCGCAGCGACTTGTTGGCCAGATCCTTCGTCGCGGTGAGTTCGGCGGCGACCTTGATCAGGTGCTCGAACAGGTCGATCTCGTAGTTCGAATGCACGTGCTGCAGCACCGCGGCGAGGCGCTCCAGGCCCATGCCGGTGTCGACGCATGGCGCCGGCAGCGGCGACAGCGTGCCATCGGGCGCGCGGTCGAACTGCATGAACACCAGGTTCCAGATTTCGATGTAGCGGTCGCCGTCTTCATCCGGCGAACCCGGCGGACCACCGGCGATGTCTTCGCCGTGGTCGTAGAAGATTTCCGTGCACGGACCGCAGGGGCCAGTGTCGGCCATCTGCCAGAAATTGTCCGACGCGAACGGCGCGCCCTTGTTGTCGCCGATGCGCACGATGCGCTCGGCGGGCACGCCGATGTCCTTGTTCCACAGGTCGAAGGCTTCGTCATCGGTGTGATAGACGGTGACCCACAGCTTGTCCTTGGGCAGCTTGAACACGCCCGTCAACAGCTCCCAGGCAAACGCAATCGCGTCGCGCTTGAAGTAGTCGCCGAACGACCAGTTGCCCAGCATTTCGAAGAAGGTGTGGTGGCGCGCGGTGTAGCCCACCGCATCGAGGTCGTTGTGCTTGCCGCCGGCACGCAGGCAGCGCTGTACGTCGGCCGCGCGCACGTACGACAGCTTCTCGCTGCCCAGGAATACGTTCTTGAACTGCACCATGCCCGAGTTGGTGAACAGCAGCGTGGGATCGCTGGCTGGCACCAGGGAACTCGACGGCACGATGGTGTGGCCTTTCGAGCGGAAGTATTCGAGGAAGGTCGAGCGGATTTCGGCGGTTTTCATGCGGCTGGGGAGGACCTGGCGAATGGGTCACGCCTTCGGAGCACCGCCGAAACGACGGCGACCCGCCCCAACAGCGGGGAGGTCAGGCTTCGTCGTCGGCTGCGTCGTCCACGTCGGCGTGGGTAACACTCCGTACTGTGGCGGCGGGAAAGCCCCGACGCAAGAGGAATTGCGCCCGACGTGCCTTTTCTGCGTGATCCGGCGGCGATTTGCCGCCAAAACGACGCCTGAGCTGCGCCAGCGCACTGGCATCCCAGTCCACCGCTTCCTCTTCCAGCACGGCCCGGATACGCGCGTCGGACAGGCCGTGGCTCTTCAATTCCGCCCGCACGCGCATGGGGCCGTAGCCCTGCGCCACCCGGCTGCGCACCAGCGAGTGGGCGAAGCGTTCGTCGTCCTGGTAACGCTGCTCGCCCAGGCGGTCGATGGCCTCGCCGGCTTCGCCGCCTTCGTAGCCTTTCTGCTTCAGCTTCAGCTTGAGCTCGCGGCGCGAGTGCTCGCGACGCGCAAGCAAACCCAGGGCCCGGTCATAGGCCGAGGTCTTGGGTTTGTCATCGGGTTCTCGCGGCATGGGTAAAGCCTATGGCCTTGCCTCCAGAAAGGCGGCGAGCGCCACCCTTCTGAACGGGAACGGCACACGCCGGACCGTGCGCGAGCGCGGCCCGGCGTGTGCCTGGTGCCCGATCAGGCTTCTTCGGTTTCCACTGCCGGCAGCGGCGAGGTGCCGTTGCTGACCAACAGGCGGGCGCGCAGTTCGGCGTCCACTTCGTTGGCGATGGCCGGGTTGTCGCGCAGGAACTGGCGCACGTTCTCCTTGCCCTGGCCGATGCGGTCGCCCTTGTAGCTGTACCAGGCGCCGGACTTGTCGATCAGGTTCTGCGCCACGCCCAGCTCGATGATCTCGCCTTCGCGCGAGGTGCCCTCGCCGTAGAGGATCTCGAACTCGGCCTGGCGGAACGGCGGCGCCACCTTGTTCTTGACCACCTTGACGCGGGTTTCCGAACCGATCACTTCTTCGCCCTTCTTCACCGCGCCGATGCGGCGGATATCCAGGCGCACCGAGGCGTAGAACTTCAGCGCGTTGCCGCCGGTGGTGGTTTCCGGGCTGCCGAACATCACGCCGATCTTCATGCGGATCTGGTTGATGAAGATCACCAGGCAGTTGGACTTCTTGATGTTGGCGGTGAGCTTGCGCAGCGCCTGGCTCATCAAGCGGGCGTGCAGGCCGACGTGGGAATCGCCCATTTCGCCTTCGATTTCAGCCTTGGGCGTGAGCGCGGCGACCGAGTCGACCACCACCACGTCCACCGCGCCGGAGCGCACCAGCATGTCGGCGATTTCCAGCGCCTGTTCGCCGGTGTCGGGCTGGGAGACCAGCAGGTCTTCCACGTTGACGCCCAGCTTGGCGGCGTAGGTGGGATCGAGCGCGTGCTCGGCGTCCACGAATGCGGCGGTGCCGCCGTTCTTCTGGCAGTTGGCGATGACCTGCAGGGTCAGCGTGGTCTTGCCCGAGGACTCCGGGCCGTAGATCTCGACCACGCGGCCGCGCGGCAGACCGCCGATGCCGAGCGCGATATCCAGGCCCAGCGAGCCGGTGGACACGGTGTCGATGGCGTCGTCGACGCGATCACCCAGGCGCATGACGGCGCCCTTGCCAAATTGCTTCTCGATCTGGCCGAGGGCGGAAGTGAGCGCCTTGCGCTTGTTGTCATCCATCGTCTTGAATCCCGGAGTGGCAGTGAATGAGGACATGATGCCCGCGGCTGGTCTCACGGGCTGCGATCTGTGAGTGGGGTCTGTAAGCACGATCCGCGTAGCCCGCGTTGCTCGTGCTCACAGGCCCCACGAGTATCCCATACCGGTCAAGCGAGTCCGCGGCCGCCCTTCGACTCAATCCGTCAGCGCCTTGATGACGCCATTGAGCGCCGCGGCCACGGTCTGACGGCGCACCGCCTCGCGGTCGCCGGCGAAATGGAACAGGGTGGCGTGGGCGTAACCGCCGCGCCGCTTCCAGCCGATCCACACGGTGCCGACCGGCTTATCGGGTGTGCCGCCGGTAGGCCCGGCGATACCGGTGACCGCCACGGCCATGCCGGCGCCAAATCGCGCCAGCGCGCCCGAGACCATCTCCAGCGCGGTTTCCTCGCTGACGGCTCCCGTTCGTTCCAGCGTCCGCGGGTTGACGCCCAGCAGGGCTTCCTTGGCGCCGTAGCTGTAGGTGACCACGCCCGCGTCGAACCAGGCGGAACTGCCGGGCAGATCGGTGAGCGCCTTGGCGATCCAGCCGCCGGTGCACGATTCGGCGGTCACCAACATCAGGCGACGCTGCTGGGCGGCGGCGGCCACCTGCTCGGCCAGGGCATACAGATCGGCGTCGGTGGGGACAGGCACAGTCATGGGGATTCCTGGGGACACGGACGGAAGCCGACCGTTCTACCCCGACTGCGCCATTCCGCCAAGAGTCCGGTCAGCTGCCCCAGACGGTCTGGGCGTAGCGCAGGAAGTTGAGCCCCAGGATTTTTTCGATCCGCCCGCTGGAGTAGCCCTTTTGCGCCAGCAACTGCGCCAGCCGGTGGAATTGCTGCGGCCCACGCAGGTCGACCACGAAGGGATAGGTATCGGGCCGCTCGCCCGCCGCGCTGATGCCGGCCGCGCGGCGCTGCGCGATCTCCTTGGCCAGCTCCGCCTGGTAGGCCTGCAGATCGTCGATCTGGGTCACCGAGCCATCGGTGCCGATGCCGACATGATCCTCGCCGCACACCTTCACCGCATGATCGATATGCGCCACCACGTCGTCGGCGTGGGCATGGCCCGAGGCATTGAGGAACGGCATGAAGTAGATGCCGACGAAACCGCCCTTCTCCGCCACCAGGCGAAGTTCGGCATCGGTCTTGTTGCGCGGCAGATCGGTCACCGCGCGGCAACCGGTGTGATTGATAGAGATGGGCGCCGTGGATACCCGCGCCGCTTCCAGGCAGGTCTGCTCGCCGCTGTGCGAAAGATCCACCATCACGCGGCAGGCATTGAGCCGCGCCACCACCTCGCGGCCAAACGGCGTCAGACCTCGGTTTTCCTTGGCCATCGAACCATCGCCCAGCTGGTTGGCCGGGTTGTAGGTGAGCTGGAATACGCGTACGCCAAGGTCCGCGAAAATGTCGACGCGTTTGGCGTCCTTGCCCATCATCGCGCCGTTCTGGAAGCCGTAGATCAGGCCGACCTTGCGCTCGGCCTTGGCCCGGCGGATGTCGGCCGCCGTGAGTATCTTCATCACGTCGCCCGCGTGCCCGCGCACCAGCGCATCGGTGGCGGCGATGTCGCGCACGCTGGCCTCGAACGGATCGTCGGGACCGGACACATAGCCCAGCGTGATGTTCACCGCCGTCAGGCCCGAGGCATGCGCTTCGGCGAGCACGCGCGGCGTCAGTTCGGGTACCAGCGCATTGGAACCGAGGTTGGGATCACCCAGTCCGCCCAGCGCGTTGACGATGATGCCGCCGTTGCGCGCGCCCGCATCTGCTTGCACTGCGCCACGGGCATCCCATGGCAGCAACGACGCCGCGGCCGCCCAGCTCATGCCGGTCAGGAAGGTCCGCCGATCAATCGTCGTCATCGCCCATCTCCTCTTTCGTCACCTGCCGGTAGTCGGCGCGCGGATAGGCATGGCCGCGCTTCACCGTCATGCGGATGCTGCGGAGGTTGCCGATGTCCTTCAGCGGATCGGCGGTGAGCACGGCGAAATTCGCCAGCTTGCCCGCTTCGATCGAACCCATATCCTTGGCCTGCCCTGCCGCTTCGGCGCCGATCAGCGTGGCCGAACGGATGGCCTGCAGTGGCGGCATGCCGACGTCATGGGTGAGGAAAAAGATCTCGTCGTAAACGGACGGCCAAACGTGCTTGAAGTCGGGGTCGCTGTCGGTCCCCGCCGAGATCGGCACGCCGGCCTGCCACGCCTGGCGGACCAGACGGATCGTGGTGGGCCCCGTGCAGCGCAGCGGCCGGCGATCCGGATGCGCCTTGCGTTCGGCGTCGTACTGAACGAACAGGCTGCCGGTGGCATCGAGAATCGTGCCGTGCTTGAGCATGTCGCGGTACAGGCCGGCCATCACCGGATCGTCGCCGTTCTTGGCCAGCAAGTCCTCGTGGAACGGCGTGTGATCCTCATAGGCTTTGAGCATCACCGGTTCCAGCTGATAGGCCTGGTAGCAGGCGTGGCTGACCACATCGACGCCGGCGTCGATCACGTCCGCCGGACGCGTGGGAAACACGGCGCTGTGCGCCCACACCATCATGTGCTGGCGATGCGCCTCGGCCGTGATCGCCTTCACCAGCTCCGGCGGCAGGTCGGCATAGACCTTGAGGGCCGTGGCCGAGGTGCCGCGCGCCAGTGTCACCGCCTCGCGCAGATCGGTCTTCCCGTCGATCGACTGCATCCACGGGCTGGTGCCCGGCTTGACGCCGTAGCTGGCCGCGGCCACGCGTGGATCGGCAAAGAACTCCGGGCCGGCCATCACCACCGCGTAGTAGATGTCGGGCGAGGGAATCTCGCCGGTACGCGCCTCGCGCGCCAGTTCGCCGACCGAACGCAGATCGTCGGCCATGTCGCGCACGGCGGTGACGCCGGCATAGAGATTGCGCCGCAGGATCGCCTGCGCACGCTTCGGGTTGGGCGGCGTGGCGATGTGCACGTGGCTGTCGATCAGGCCCGGGATCACATAGCGGCCGTGCAGGTCGACGGTTTTCACCGTGGCGCCTTTGGCCTCTGCCAGCGATCCGCGCGGTCCCACTGCCACGATGCGTTCGCCGCGCACCAGGATGTCCTGATCGTGCTCTGCCGGGGCGCCGGTGCCGTCGATGATGGTCGCGCCGGCATAGAGCGTGAGCGCATCGGCAGGCGACGGCTTGGCCTCCTTGTCGGCGGCGAAAGCAGCGGAAGCACACAGCGCGACGAGCAGCGCTGTCAGCAGTGGGGTCGCGGAACGTAGGCGTCTATGCATAGCGGTCGATCCTACACATCCGATTCCGCCCATCACAAGGACATCCGCGGCAAACACCGGCTATGCCAAGCCCGCCCGCCGAACCGTGTCCCCGCGGGATACATGGCAGGCCAATTCGGTTATCTTGGC
Source organism: Dyella kyungheensis (assembly GCF_049913195.1). Taxonomy (GTDB): domain Bacteria; phylum Pseudomonadota; class Gammaproteobacteria; order Xanthomonadales; family Rhodanobacteraceae; genus Dyella; species Dyella kyungheensis. Next base: position 3,511,469 of record NZ_CP183983.1, read on the forward strand.
GAGCATTTTTCAAACGGCGCGCAGCGCCGTCCCGCCATGGCCGGTTTCACTCTAAGGCCCGACAGAACAGCACGTTATGGTCGCCCAGGATTTCGAAAGCCACACCCCTTTCATGCGCCAATACCTGACCGCCAAGGCGGCGCACCCGGAGGTGCTGCTGTTCTTCCGGATGGGCGATTTCTACGAGCTGTTCTACGACGACGCGCGCAAGGCCGCGCGGCTGCTGGACATCACGCTGACCCAGCGCGGCCAGTCGGGCGGCCAACCGATTCCCATGGCCGGCGTGCCTTACCACGCGGCCGAGAACTACCTGGCGCGGCTGGTGCGGCTGGGCGAGTCGGTGGCGATCTGCGAGCAGATCGGCGATCCGGCCACCTCCAAGGGTCCGGTGGAACGCAAGGTGGTGCGCATCGTCACGCCGGGCACGGTGACCGATGCCGCGCTGCTGGAAGAACGCCGCGACAATCTGCTGATGTCCATCGCGGCCGGTGCGCATGGCGCCTATGGCCTGGCGTGGGTGGATCTGGCCAGCGGCCGTTTCCTGCTCAGCGAAGTGCCGAGCGCCGAAGCGCTCGCCTCGGAACTGGCGCGCCTGCAGCCGGCGGAAACGCTGGTGGGCGAGGATGTGGCGTGGCCGAAACTGGTCAGCGCCCTGCCCGGCCTGCGCAAGCGTCCGCCGTGGCATTTCGACGGCGATGCGGCCAAGCGCGAACTCAACCGCTTCTTCGGCACGCGCGATCTCGGCGGTTTCGGCGTCGATCGCCTGCCGCTCGCGGTGGCCGCCGCGGGTTGCCTGCTCGGCTATGTGGAAGAAACGCAGAAGAGCGCGCTGCCGCATATCTCCGGCATGTCGGTGGAAAGCGCCGGCGACACCATCTCGCTGGATGCCGCCACACGCCGCAATCTCGAACTCGACACGCACCCCAGCGGGCGCACCGAACACACCTTGCTCGGCGTGCTGGACGAAACCGTCACCCCGATGGGCGCGCGCCTGATGCGCCGCTGGCTCAATCGTCCGCTGCGCTCGCGCGAGCTGTTGCGCGCGCGCCATCAGGCCATCGGCAGCTTGATCGATCAACGCCAGCACGAATCGTTGCGCGAGCAGTTGCGCAGCATCGGCGATCTGGAACGCATCCTGGCACGCGTGGCCTTGCGCTCGGCGCGGCCGCGCGACCTGTCGACGCTGCGCGATGGCCTGGCTGCCGCACCGTCCTTGCGCGGCCTGATCGCCTCGCTCGACAGCCCGCTGTTGCACGCGCTGGTCGAGCGCATCGGCGATCACGCCGAGACCGCTGCCCTGCTCGTTCGCGCGGTGGTGGAACAACCGCCCGTCCTGCAACGCGACGGCGGCGTCATCGCCGATGGCTACGATGCCGAACTCGACGAACTACGTCGCCTCGCCACGCATGCCGACCAGTACCTGGTCGAGCTGGAAGAGCGCGAGAAAGCCGCCAGTGGCATCAGCACGCTGAAGGTGGGCTACAACCGCGTGCACGGCTACTACATCGAGATCAGCAAGGGCCAGGCCGACAAGGCGCCCACGCATTACACGCGCCGCCAGACCACTAAGAACGCCGAACGCTACATCACCGAAGAACTGAAGAACTTCGAGGACAAGGTGCTCTCGGCCAAGGAACGCTCGCTGATGCGCGAGCGAGCGCTGTACGAAGCGCTGCTCGACACGCTGACCGCGCACCTGGAGCCGCTCAAGAGCGCCGCCTCCGCCATGGCCGAACTGGACGTGGTGGCGACGCTGGCCGAGCGTGCCATCACGCTGGACTGGAGCGTGCCCGAACTCACCGACGAACCGGGCATCGCGATCGAGCGCGGCCGTCATCCGGTGGTGGAAAAAGTACGCGAGGAACCGTTCGAACCGAACGACCTGGTGCTGGACGACAGCCGCCGCATGCTGGTGATCACCGGCCCGAACATGGGCGGTAAATCCACCTACATGCGCCAGAACGCGCTGATCGTGCTGCTGGCGCATATCGGCAGCTACGTGCCGGCGTCGCGCGCGGTGATCGGTCCGATCGATCGCGTATTCACCCGCATCGGCGCGGGCGACGACCTGTCGCGCGGCCAGTCCACCTTCATGGTGGAAATGAGCGAGACGGCCAACATCCTGCACAACGCCACCGAGCACAGCCTGGTGCTGATGGACGAAGTGGGCCGCGGCACCAGCACCTACGACGGCCTCGCGCTTGCCCGCGCAGCCGCCGTGCATCTGGCCGCCAGCAGCCGCTCGTACACGCTGTTCGCTACGCATTACTTCGAACTCACCGAACTGGCCAACGAGTACGCCTCCATCGCCAACGTGCACCTGGACGCGGTGGAATACGGCGAGCAACTGGTGTTCATGCATGCGGTGAAGGAAGGCCCCGCCAATCGCAGCTTCGGCCTGCAGGTGGCCGCGCTGGCGGGTTTGCCGAAGACGGTGATTGCCGACGCACGCCGCACGCTGGCCGAACTCGAACGCGGCATGCATCAACATGCCTCGGCCGCTGTTACCAAGACGCCGGCGCAGGAGTCGCCGCAGATGGGCCTGTTCGCCGCTGCACCGTCGGTGGTGGAGCGCGCGCTGGAAGGCATCGATCCCGACGCCCTGACGCCGCGCGAGGCGCTGGAAGCGCTCTATCGGCTCAAGTCGCTGGGTTGAGCAGCAGCAGACATCGGCTCGCCGATGCGCGAGTCGATGTCGCTCGCCGCGATCTAGTGCGGATATTCCGACTTGCGCGCGTTACCGATCGCTTCGAGCACCGGCGTCGGCAGATGATCGAGGTCGAGCACCACCTTGCCTGAATGCACGGCGCGCACGGCGCTCACCGGTATTTCGAAGTCGCCGCCGTTCTCGATATAGACGAGCAGCGCGTGGCCACCTGCCAGCAGCCGGCGCACCGAGCCGATGCCATCCTCGCCGTCGGCCACGAAAACCATGTCGCCTTCCTGGATGCTCTCTGCCACGACACATCTCCGCGGGAATGAAGGCAGGCATCGTCAGCCACGCCGGGTCGCGTGTGCGTGAAAGCCCTTGTGTCGTGCCAGCCGATTCGCCAACGGCGTCATTTCCCAACGACTGCGCCTTGTCCTGAAACAATTGCGACCGACCCATAGGCCACGGCTATGAGTTACATCAGAACAAACGAATTCCGTAAATGAGTCGAGCTACCTAGAGTCGGGGTCAAGCCAGCCATCGCCAGCCATCCCCACGCAAGGAGCCCACGCATGACCACCCCTCGCAAGACCCTCACCACCGCCTCCGGCGCCGCCGTTCCCGATAACCAGAACGCTCTCACCGCCGGCCCGCGTGGACCGCTGCTGGTGCAGGACCACCAGCTGTTCGAGAAGCACGCCCATTTCAATCGCGAACGCATTCCCGAACGCGTGGTGCATGCGGTGGGTTCGGCCGCGCATGGCACGCTGATCATCACGCACGACATCACCCGGTATTCCCGCGCCAGGCTGTTCAAGCCCGGCACGAAGACGCCGCTGTTCCTGCGCTTCTCCACTGTAGCCGGCGAGCGCGGCGCGGCGGACGCCGAGCGCGATGTGCGCGGCTTCGCCATCAAGTTCTACACCGAGGAAGGCAACTGGGATCTGGTCGGCAACAACACACCGATCTTCTTTGTGCGCGATCCGTACAAGTTCCCCGATTTCATCCACACGCAGAAACGCGACCCGCGCACCAATCTGCGCAACCCCACCGCCATGTGGGATTTCTGGTCGCTGTCGCCGGAAACGCTGCACCAGGTGACCATCCTGATGAGCGATCGCGGCCTGCCTGCCACGCTGCGCCACATGCACGGCTTCGGCAGCCATACCTACAGCTTCTGGAACGACCTGGGCGAACGCTATTGGGTGAAGTTCCATTTCAAGACGCAGCAAGGCATCGAGAACTGGACCAACGAGAAAGCGGCCGGAGTGATCGGCCAGGACCGCGAGTCGCACCAGCGCGACCTCTACCAGGCGATCGAGCGCAAGGATTTCCCGAAGTGGACGATGTACGTGCAGGTGATGCCGGAAGCCGAAGCGCAGGACACGCCGTACAACCCGTTCGACCTCACCAAGGTGTGGCCGCACAAGGACTATCCGTTGATCGAAGTGGGCGTGCTGGAACTCAACCGCAATCCGGACAACTACTTCGGCGAAGTGGAACAGTCGAGCTTCTCGCCGGCGAACGTGATTCCCGGCATCAGCCACAGCCCCGACAAGATGCTGCAGTTCCGCATCTTTTCCTACGCGGACGCTGCCCGCCATCGCCTGGGCACCAACCACGAGGCGCTGGAGATCAATCGTCCGCGCTGCCCGGTGCACAACTACTACCGCGACGGCCAGATGCGATTCGACGGCAACGGCGGCGGTAGCGTGAACTACGAGCCGAACTCGTTCGACGGACCGGTGGAAGACAAGTCGGCACAGGAGCCGCCGCTGACGATTTCAGGCGATGCCGATCGCTACAACCATCGCGAAGGCAATGACGATTACACCCAGCCGGGCGATCTGTTCCGCCTGATGAGTGCAGATCAGCAACAGCAACTGTTCCGCAACATTGCCGCGGCCATGCAAGGCGTGCCGGAAGCTATCATCCGCCGCCAGCTCGGTCACTTCAGCAAGGCCGATCCTGCCTACGGCGCAGGCGTGGCGAAGGCGGTGGGCATCACGCTCTGACGATGGTGCAAACGACAAGGGCGACGTCTCGCGAGAGCGTCGCCCTTGGTTTTCCTGCGCGGAGAACGCTCAGGCCGCCATTTCAGGCACGTCGATCGGTGCGGGTTCGTCGGTGGCATTGGCCAGCATGGCCGGGATGGTTTCCACTGGCACCGAGACCGGCAGCGACACCACTTTCGCCGCTTCGCGCGCCGAAAGCCGGCCGAAGCCCACCAGACGATCGATACTGCGCGCCACTTCCGACTGTCCGAACGGCTTGCTGATGAAATCGTCGGCACCGAAGCGCTGCACGTAGAACTGCTCCGTCGCCTGCTGGTTGCCGCTGATCATCACGATGGGCACATGCTGCGTGGCCGGATCGTGGCGCAGCGCGCGCAGCACGGCGAAGCCGTTCATGCCCGGCAGCACGATGTCCAGGAAGATCATCGCCGGCGGCTCGGCACGCGCCATCTCCAGCGCGCTCTCGCCGTCGGCCGCGCGCACGACTTCGTAACCGTCCACTTCCAGCATGCGGCCGAGCACGGCGCGAATGGTCGCCGAATCGTCCACCACCAGTATCCGTGCACCATGCGTGGTCTTGCGCCACGTCTGCTCGCCCTGCCCCGGCGTCGCGCTCGAAAGCAGTCGCTTCAGGAATCCCATGCCCGCCATTGTCGCCCTCCCACTGCTTATCCCTGTGGGAAGACCGCGCGCCCGCGCGGTCTTCCGTGGAGGACATGCTTGCGCAGAACGGCTATGCGTTCTGAGATGGGTGACTCACATGGAATCCTTAAGCCGTCGCAATTCTCGACGTGCCTGCTTGTCCGGACGCCCTGGCGGGGCCATGGTGCCCAATAACTTACGCTGAGCCTTCGCCGCCTCGCGGGCGGCGATGCTGGCCTCGCTTTCGCGATAAAGCGCCTGCGCGGCACTGGCCGGGCCACGTTTTTCCGACAGCGCCAGCACTTCCACTTCGAGCCTTTCCTCACCGCGGTGGATGCGAAATACATCGCCGACCTGAACCGCCTTGGCGGGCTTGCAGCTGCCGTCGTTGAGGTCGATCTTGCCGCCGTCGATGGCCTGCTTGGCGAGGCTGCGAGTCTTGAAGAAACGCGCGGCCCAGAGCCATACATCGGCGCGTACGGGGGATGTGGGGGATGAGGGCTGTGACATGCCGCCATTGTCGCGCAGTCCGACCCACCTTGTAGCTGCCATTGTGGGAGCGCACTTGTGCGCGACAGCTTTTCGCGATGCCACGGCATGAGGTCGATCGAAGCGCCCCGTCGCGCACAAGTGCGCTCCCACAAGGGGGCGGTTGGTGGCTCTACAGCACGGTGCCCTGGTGGAACAGCATCTGCCATTGCCCGTCGCGCAAACGCCAGATCGAGCTGCGCAACGAGTCCGACGCGGGCCGCTGCGGCGTGGCGAACCGATGCCCGCGGTAGGTCACCAGGGCCACCCCGTCAGCCAGCATGGTCACCTTGAAATCGGTGACTTCACGTGGCGAAAAGGCTTCGCCGCGCAGTGCCTCGACGATCGCATCGCGCGTCCACACGGTGCCGGAGACGCCGAACTCGAAGAACTCCTCGGCGATCAGCCGCCGCAGCGCCGCTTCATCGGCGCGCACCTCCTGCCGGTGCAATTGCGTTTCCAGATCGAACAGATGTGCAGCGATATCCATGAGATTTCCTCAGCCGCCCAGCAGCAGATTGCCCAGCGGAATGGTGATCAGCGACAACACGATGCCCGCACCCAGCAGGGTATTGGCGAGCGACGGCTCCAGCTTGTATTCGTCGGCCAGAATCGCGGCGGAAATCATCGGCGCCATGCCCGCCTGCAACACACCCACCGTCAAGGTGAGACCGCCGACGCCTGCCGCCACGCCCAGCAACACGGCTACGAGGGGCGCGAGCAGCAGCTTCCATCCCAGACCCAACAGCACGGCTGGCAGCTGGCGTTCGCCCAGATGGAACTTGAACTGCAAACCTACCGAAAACAGCGCCAGCGGCGTGAGCGTGGCGCCGATGGGCGTGAAGACATCATCTAACAGCGGCGGCCAGCCGCCCAGCGCGCCCACGATCACGGCCAGCAGCAGGGCAAGGAACGATGGGAACGTGAGAATGCGGCGCGCAATCACGCCCGCTTGCGGCGATCGACCCGCATAGATGGATGCCACTGCCACGCCGGCCGACGACAGCAGCGGAAAACATCCCAGCTGATCGGCCACCACGGCAAGCGCCAGGCCTTGCTTGCCGTGCAGGGCCTCCATCATCGGATAGCCCATGAACGCGGTATTGCCCAAGCCGCAGACCAACGTGAGCGCGCCAATGCGTTCGCGCGACCAGTTCAACATCTTGCCCAGCACGGCGAACAGCAGCCACGCACCGAAGAACGTCACCCACATGGCCGCCACGGGAAACCACAGCTGCGCGTCCACTTTCACCTTGGGCACCAGCGCCAACACCAGCGCCGGCAACGCCACGTTGATCACCCACCAGTTGACCCCATGCACGATACCCGCCGGCGGTTTGGCAAACCGCGCAACCAGCACGCCCAGCAGAAGGCAGGTGAATAGCAGGAGCAACGCGCTCATGGGGTTCCAGAAAAACAAAACGGCCGCAGTATAGCGGCCGTGTCAGGGCGGGCCTTGAGCCGCCCTGTATGAAACGCTTCCGCGAGCACCCGCCCCTCACCCCGGCCCTCTCCCCAGAGGGGAGAGGGGGAAGTGCGGTGCATCGCGAGGACTAACCGGCGATCAGGCGATTCAACCGCTGCACGAATGCCGCCGGATCCGGCAACTGTGCCCCCGCCGCAATCTCCGCCTGATCCAGCAGCAGATTCGCCAGATCGGCAGACTTCGCCGCATCGCTCTCGCCCTCGACCCGCTTCAGCAACGGATGCTGCGGATTCACTTCCAGCGTCGGCTTCGCCGCGGGAACGTCATGCCCCGCCTCGCGCAACAAACGGGCCAGATGCGGTGCCATCTCATAATCGGACAACGCCAGGCACGACGGCGAATCGGTCAGACGCGCCGACACGCGCACATCGCCCACGCGATCGCCCAGCAGTTCCTTGAGCTTGAGCACCAGCGGCTCGGCCGCCTTGCTCGCCTCTTCCTGCTGCTTCTTGTCCGCCTCGTCCAACGGCAGTTCGCCCTTGGCCACGTTGCGCAGCTTCTTGCCGCTGTATTCGGTGAGGCTGTTGAGCATCCACTCGTCGATGCGATCGGACATCAGCAGCACTTCGATGCCCTTGGCCTTGAACGCTTCCAGCTGCGGGCTGCCCACGGCGGCGGTATAGCTGTCGGCGGTGATGTACCACACGGTGTCCTGGCCGATCGCCATGCGGCCGATGTAGTCATCGAGCGACACGGACTGCGCTGCGCCGTCGCCCTTGGTCGAGGCAAAACGCAGCAGCTTGGCGATGCGTTCGCGGTTGGCGGCATCCTCGGCGATGCCTTCCTTCAAGGTGTTGCCGAAGGCCTTGTAGAACGTCGCGAACTTCTCGGGCTCGTCGCGCGAGAGCTTCTCCAACAAGTCGAGCACGCGCTTCACGCAGGCGGCGCGAATGCGTTCCAGCTGGCGATTGTGCTGCAGGATTTCGCGGCTCACGTTGAGCGGCAGATCGTCCGCATCCACCACGCCGCGCACGAAACGCAGGTAGTTGGGCAGCAGTTCTTCGGCGGCGTCCATGATGAAGACGCGCTTGATGTAGAGCTTGAGGCCCTTGCGCTCGTCGCGACCGCCCATCATCAGGTCGAACGGCGGCTGCTCGGGGATGTACAGCAGCGTGGTGAAACTCTGGCTGCCTTCGACGCGGTTGTGCGTCCACGCCAGCGCATCGTTGAAGTCGTGGCCCAGCGACTTGTAGAAGCTCTGGTAGTCCTCGTCGGAAATCTCGTTGCGCGGCTTGGTCCACAGCGCCGAGGCATCGTTGACGGTCTCCCACTCGCCGGTCGGCTTGCCGTCTTCTTCCTTCGGGCAACGGATCGGGAACGCGACGTGATCGGAGTACTTGCGGATCAGCGAGCGCAGCTCCCAGCCCTTGAGGAACTCGTCCTCGTCGGCCTTCAGGTGCAGGATCACCGCCGTGCCACGCTCGGGCAGATCCACCTGGGCCAGGCTATATTCGCCCTTGCCATCGCTCTCCCACTTCACGCCCTCGCTCGCCGGCAGATCGGCGCGACGGCTCAGCACGGTGACGCGGTCGGCCACCACGAACGAGGAGTAGAAGCCGACGCCGAACTGGCCGATCAGGCGCGCGTCGGTTTTCTGTTCCGCGCTCATCGCCTCGAGGAAGCGGCGCGTGCCGGAGCTGGCGATGGTGCCGATGTTGGCAACCACTTCATCGCGGCCCATGCCGATACCGTTGTCGCGCACGGTGACGGTGCGCGCCTGCGGGTCCCAACTCACGTCGATCTGCAATTCGCCGTCGCCGGACAGCAGGTGGGGATGGGCAATCGACTCGAAGCGCAGCTTGTCGCACGCATCGGAGGCGTTGGAAATCAGTTCGCGCAGGAAGATTTCCTTGTGCGAATAGAGCGAGTGCGTGACCAGATGCAGGACCTGGGCGACTTCGGCTTCGAACTTGCGGGTTTCGGGGGCGTTGTTCGTCATGCGAAAAGACTCATGCAAAGGTCAGTCGAAGGAAGGGACAAGCGAAGGGGCCGATAAATCGGCCCCTTATGATGCCCGCTCTCGGTGCGAAAGCGGGTGAAATCAGGCGTTGGCCGACGCGTTCTGCAGGGCGGCAATGCGCTCTTCCAGCGGCGGGTGGCTCATGAAGAGGCGCTTGAAGCCGGTGGCCAGATGGCCGGAGATGCCGAACGCGGCGATGGTCTGCGGCAACGTGCTCTCGCCGTGCTGTACCTGCAGGCGCTGCAGCGCCGAGATCATGGCACCGCGACCGGCAAACTTGGCGCCGGCGGCATCGGCGCGGAATTCGCGCCAGCGCGAGAAGGCCGACACGATCATCGAGGCGAACAGGCCGAACACCAGCTGCAGCACCAGCACCGAGACGAAGTAGCCGATGCCGCCACCGCCGTCGCGGTCGCGACCGCCGGACAGCCAGCTGTCGACCAGGCGGCCGACCACGCGGGCCGCCACGATCACCAGCGTGTTCACCACGCCCTGGATCAGGGTCAGCGTGACCATGTCGCCGTTGGCGACGTGGCCGATCTCGTGGCCGAGCACGGCGGACACCTGCTCGCGATCCATCTGCTGCAGCAAGCCGGTGCTCACCGCGACCAGCGAGCTGTTCTTGGTCATGCCGGTGGCGAACGCGTTCATTTCCGGCGCGTCGTAGATCGCCACCTCGGGCATGCCGATGCCGGCGGCCTGGGCGTGGCGGCGCACGGTGTCCAGCAGCCAGCGCTCGGCTTCGTTTTGCGGCTGCTCGATCACGCGGGCGCCGGTGGACATCTTCGCCATCCACTTGGACATGGCCAGCGAGATGAAGGCGCCGCCCATGCCAAATACCGCGGCATAGAGCAGCAAGCCGCCCATGCCGCCGTAGCCTCGGGCGGCGGCCCACTGATCGATGCCGAACAGGCGGCAGACGATGCTCAGCAGGAACAGGACGGCGATATTGGTAAGCAGGAACAATGCGATGCGACGCATGGCTGTCTCTCGGGCAGTCATGAAAGGGGATACGGCTTGGCCGTGGTGGAAGGATCGTGGCGAAATCTTGCGGTTTCAAGGGCCATGAGCCGGGAATCTTCAGTGCAGCTGCCAAGGCTTCAACAACGCGTCAGCTACACATGACATAGGACCGCTCCTGCAAGGAGCCGCCCCACCCGTAAAATGGCCCGATGAACTACCGCGGACGATTCGCTCCCTCTCCGACCGGCCATCTCCATTTCGGTTCCCTCGTGGCCGCCGTGGGCAGCTGGTTGTGCGCCCGACACGCGGGGGGCGCCTGGCTGCTGCGCGTGGAAGACATCGATCCGCCGCGCGAGATGCCCGGCTCCGCGGAAAGCATCCTGGCCGCCCTGCCCGCCTTCGGCCTGGCGGCGGATCAGCCCGCACTGTTTCAGTCGCAGCGTCATGCAGCCTATGAGGCGGCCTTCGAGCAGCTCAAGGCCGCCGGGATGGTCTTTCCCTGCTGGTGCAGCCGCAACGACCTCGCCGGGGGACTGCATCTGGACGGACAATGCCTGGCAGCCCCTGCCGATGGACGCGAACCCGCCTGGCGCCTGCACGTGCCGGACATCGAGGTCGGCTTCGTGGATGCGCTGCAGGGCCCGCAGAACCAGAACCTGCGGCTGAGCGCCGGGGATTTCGTGATACGCCGGGTGGAGGGCTACTACGCCTATCAGCTTGCTTGCGTGGTGGACGATGCCTTCCAGGGCATCACCGAGGTGGTGCGGGGCAACGACCTGCTCGATTCCACGCCGCGCCAGATTTTTCTGCAGCGCTGCCTGAAGCTGCCCACGCCCGCCTATCTGCACCTGCCGCTGGCGCTCGATGGCGACGGCCGCAAGCTGTCCAAGTCCGAGCGCGCCCATCCGGTCGACCCCACCGATCCATTGCCTGCGCTCCGTCGCGCGCTGGATTTCCTCGATCTGCCGGTCTCTTCCACGGCGCGCGATCCGGCCGGCCTGCTGGCACATGCCCTCGACCATTTCACGCCGGACCGGCTGCCGCACTGCAGCGAACGCGCTGCAGCCTAAACGCGTTCAGCCGCCACCTACCGCATCGGGACCCAAGACGGCGTACCCTGCGTAGACGTTTTGCCATGTCGCGCGTGGTAGACATGGCAGCATCCCGGTTGCACGATCGGGGTTGATCGCACACTCGCATCTTTGGAGAACAGGCATGACGCAACGCACGGCATTGGTCACTGGCGGCACAGGTGGTATCGGTACGGCGATCATTCGCTATCTCGGGCGCCAGGGACATCGGGTCGCCACCAACTACCGCGACCAGGCCAAAGCGGAAGCGATGAAGGAAATGATGGCGAAGGAAGGCATCGAAGTCTTGCTGGTGCCGGGCGACGTGAAGGATCCCGATTCCTGCGAAGCGATGGTGCGCATCATCGAGAGCGCCATGGGCCCGGTGGAGATCCTGGTCAACAACGCCGGCATCACGCGCGACACCACCTTCCACAAGATGAGCTATCCCCAGTGGATGGAAGTGGTCAACACCAACCTCAATGCCTGCTTCAACGTCACCCGCCCGGTGATCGAAAGCATGCGGCACAACAAATGGGGCCGCATCGTGCAGATCAGCTCCATCAACGGCCAGAAGGGCCAGTACGGCCAGGCCAACTACGCCGCCGCCAAGGCCGGCATGCATGGCTTCACCATTTCGCTGGCGCAGGAAAACGCCAAGTTCGGCATCACGGTGAACACCGTCTCGCCGGGCTATGTAGGCACCGACATGGTGATGGCCGTGCCTGAAGAAGTCCGCGAGAAGATCGTCGCGCAGATCCCGGTGGGGCGTCTCGGCAAGCCCGAGGAAATCGCCCACGCCGTGGCTTTCCTCACCGGCGAAGAAGCGGCGTGGATCACGGGTGCCAACCTGTCGATCAATGGCGGGCATTACATGGGGTGGTGACGGCACCACAGGCAAGCCCATTGTAGGAGCGCACCCTGTGCGCAACCGGCCGGAGCGGATGCGCCGCGCTGGCCGGTTGCGCACAGGGTGCGCTCCTACAGAGGCTTAGCTTGCCAACAAGCGCTCCATCACTCTGCCCACCGCGGCAAACGCAAACGCTCCCGTGACATGCGTGGCGGCGCCCAGCCCACCGCCACACGCAAGATTCAACGCCTCCGTGCCATCCGCCACCGGTGGCCGCGTACCGCACACCGTGCCATCCGGCTGCGGGTACTGCACGTTCTGCAGCGAATACACCGCCGACACGCCGAAGTAGCGATCCGGATTCTTGGGGAAGTTGAAATCCTGCCGGAGCTTCTTGCGGATCAGACTGAACATCGCATCGTGCTCCGTGCGCGACAGGTCGCGCACGCGGATCTGCGTGGGATCCGTACGGCCACCCGCCGAGCCCACCGTCACCATCGGCAACTTGCGGCGCCGGCACCAGGCGATGGCCTCCAGCTTCACGCGGAACGCGTCGCAGGCATCGAGCACCACGTCGTAGCCGCGATCGAGCAATTCGTCCAGCGTGGATGTGGTGAGGAAGCGCTCGATGGCGTCGATCTTGATCGCCGGGTTGATCGCCCGCAGGCGCTCCTCGATCACTTTCACTTTCGACTTGCCGAACTGCCCGTCCAGCGCATGCAGCTGGCGATTGGTATTGGATACGCAGATCTCGTCGGCATCGATCAAGGTGAGACGGCCCACGCCCGTGCGCGCCAGCGCCTCGGCAGCCCACGAGCCGACGCCGCCGATGCCGATCACGCAGACGTGGCTGTGCATCAGCTTGTCCAGGCTGCCCACACCGTACAGGCGCTCAACCCCGGCAAAGCGTTCGCGCGGAAACGACGGGCCGGCCTCGTCGGCAGCCAGCGCGATTGGCGATTCCAGCGGAGTGGCGTTTTCGGTTTGCATCATCGAAGCCATGACAACATCTTGAAGAAAAGCCATTTTATCGGGAACTGTCCGCCGCTGCAGGCGGCGGCTATGCTGGGGGTTCCTATGCGTCTCCAGGGAGTTTCACCGCATGCGTTCCGCCCTCTTGATCGTGCTTGGCCTGGCCATCGGCATCGTCGGCACCGTGTTTGCCATGAACGCGCTGCATTCGCGCGAACCGTACTCGCACACCGTGATGACCATGATGTCGCATCATGCCGGCGCGCTCAGCGCAGCCGTGAAGGCACAGAAATGCGATGCGGTGCAATCGCAGCGGCACCTTTCGCGCCTGCTGGAAACCCAGGCCGACTTCGATGAGGCCTTTCCGGGCGTCGATCAGCCATTCAAGGACGAGGCGACCAAGCTGCGCGAGAAAACCCAGGCGGCGCTGCAGGCTGCACCGGGCGACTGCAAGGCACTGGCTGCGGCGATCAAGCCGATCGGCGAGACCTGCCAGTCGTGCCATCAGCAGTACCGCTGAGCAATCCTCCTGCAGGAGCGCACCCTGTGCGCAAAAAGCGGGCGGAGCAGTGACACCCAACTCTGCGGTCGCGCACAGGGTGCGCTCCTACAAAGGGCGCGTGTAGCACTCAGATCTTCACCTTGCCGCGCAGGATCTGCCAGTACATCACCCAGTCGCCCATCAGGCTGTACAGCGGGTGGGTGAACGTCGCGGGCCGGTTTTTCTCGAACACGTAGTGCCCGATCCAGGCAAAGCCATAACCGGCCACGGGCGCCAGCAGCAACCACCACGCATTGCCGCTGACGATGGCCAGCACGATCACCGCCAGCACCAGGGTGCTGCCGGCGAAGTGCATGCGCCGGCATTGCACGTTGCCGTGTTCGTTGAGGTAGAACGGATAGAACTCGCGGAAGCTGCGGTAGCCGGACATGCGCGTCACCCCGTTGGCCTGCCCTGAAGCCTAAATCGCCTTTCCGGCAGATGCAGCATGCAGCGCGTCATGCCGGCAGCGGGATGTACTCTTCCTCGTCGCCCACCACCTTGCCCATGCGCTGGGCGGCCCAGTCCGCCTTGGCCTGCTCGATGCGCTCGCGCGTGCTGGCCACGAAGTTCCACCACAGGTGTCGCTGGCCATCCAGCGGCGCACCGCCGAACAACATCACGCGGCTCTTGCTGCGCGCGCGCAGCGGCGGCGAGGTCGGACCGGTCTGCACCGCCGCGTGCATCGGCACCACGGTGACGCCATCCCACTCCACTTCGCCGTCCACCACGCAGACGCCGCGCTCCACGTGCTGGTCCGGCCAGGGCAACTCAGTGCCCTCTTCCAGCGTGGCATCGATGAAGAACATCGGCGCGAACACTTTCACCGGCGATTCCTTGCCGTAACCGGTGCCCGCGATCAACACCAGTTCCGCGCCGGGCAGCGACATGCGCGGCAATTCGTCGGCGCCGTGATGGTGGAATTCCGGCTCGACCTCCGCATCTTTCTGCGGCAGCGCCACCCACACCTGGATGCCGTGCGTGCGCAGGCCGCCGCCGCGCGCTTCCGGCGGCGTGCGCTCCGAGTGCACGATGCCGCGACCGGCCGTCATCCAGTTCACTTCGCCGGCACGGATATCGGCAATGCTGCCGAGGCTGTCGCGATGCCGGATCACGCCATCGAACAACCACGTCACCGTGGCCAGGCCGATGTGCGGATGCGGCCGCACATCGATGCCCTTGTCGTCGAGGAACGTCACCGGCCCCATGTAATCGAAGAACACGAACGGGCCCACATGGCGAGCCTGCAGCACCGGCAGCAGGCGTCGCACGTTGAAGCCATCGCCCAGGTCGTGCACGCGTCCATCGATCAGTGTCGGTTGCTGTTCCATCGTCTCTCCTTCAGTTACCAGGCGCGCTGGTATTGCTCGGGCGCAGGGATCGTAACGCCAAGCTCCTGCGCGGCGCGGCGTGGGAAATAGGGATCGCGCAGACTCTCGCGCGCGATCAGCACCAGGTCGGCCGCCCCCTCGTCGATGATGCGCGCCGCGTGTGTGGATTCGGTGATGAGACCCACCGCACCCGTGGCGACACCGGCGTCATGGCGCACGCGGGCGGCAAACGGCACCTGGTAGCCCGGTGCCAGCGGGATCTTTACATGCGGAACCAGTCCGCCGCTGGAGACATCGACCAGGTCGACGCCCATCGACTTCACTTCGCGGGCCAGTTGCACGGTCTGCTCGACATCCCAGCCGCCCTCGCTCCAGTCCGTGGCGGAAATGCGCAGCCAAAGCGGCAGGTGCTCGGGCCACACTTCGCGCACGGCAGCGATCACCTCGCGCACCAGTCGCGTGCGGTTCTCGAAACTGCCGCCGTACTGGTCGGTGCGCTGGTTGCTGAGCGGCGAAAGAAACTGATGCAGGAGGTAGCCGTGCGCGCCGTGCAGCTCGATCAGCTGGAAACCGGCGGCCAGCGCGCGCTCGGCGGCGGCGCGGAAATCCGCAATCACTTGCGCAATGCCGGCCGCGTCGAGCGCCTGCGGCACGTGCCAATGCGCATCGAACGGTACCGCCGACGGCGCCACGGTTTGCCAGGCGCCCGCGTCGGCCGCCAGCGGACCGCCGCCTTCCCACGGACGCATCGAACTGGCCTTGCGTCCCGCGTGGGCCAACTGCACGCCGGCCGCGGCACCGTGTGCCTTGATGAAGGCTACGATCGGCTGCCAGGCCTTCTGCTGCGCCTCGTTCCACAGCCCCACATCGGCTGCGGAAATGCGGCCTTCGGGCGAGATCGCGGTCGCTTCGGTGATCAGCAGTCCGGCACCGCCCACGGCGCGGCTGCCCAGATGGACGAAGTGCCAGTCATTGGGCACACCATCGGTGGCGGAGTATTCGCACATCGGTGCAACGACGATGCGGTTGCGCAGCGAAATGCTGCGCTGGGTAAACGGGGTGAAGAGTTTCATGGGCCTGCTCTGAAAAGCGTTCTGCCAGACATGCCGTCGCGTTGTCCCGGCTTCAAGTGCCCGAACCGCTAGTTTGTGCATGCAGCCACCGCGCGATGCGCATCGCGACGGCCTCGGGTGCTTTCATCCAGCCGAAGTGATCGGCCCGCTCGATGCCCAGCTGGCCAGCCGTCATCACCTGTTGCGTGTTCGGGCTGCGTGGCATCTTTCCGAGCAACCATGACAGCGACGTCTGCGGCGCGAGCCAGTCGTCGTGCATGCGCACGCCGATGATCGGCAACTCGAGCTGGCCCATCAGCGCCTCGAAATCGACAGCCATGCCGGCGGCGGCATAGCGGCCGGTACGCCCGGTGCGCGCCCAGTCGTCGATCAGCTGCCGTGCCTCGTTGCCGCCGAAGCCGATCCGCCGTCCCGGCAGATGGCCGACCAGGCGCGCCAGCCACGGTGCCGACGCATACGCCAACCACAGCAGGCGGCCCTGGGGGAACTGGCGCCAATAGGGCGAGCCGCTGGCCACGGCCAGCAGGCCCGCCACGTCGCGCGGATGCAGGCTGGCATAGAGGGCCGCCAGCTGGCCACCAAGGCTGTGACCGCCCAGCAGCAGGCGCCCTCGGGGCAGGCGGGCGCGCAGGGCCGCGATGCCGGCGGGTATGTCGTCTTCCAGCAATTGACGGTAGCCCCAGTCTTCATGGCGGTCGGCCCGCTTGTCGCTGGAACCGATGCCGCGCCATTCGTGGATGGCCACCGCGATCCCACGCTCCGCCAACGCCTGCGCCAGCGGCAGGTAGTGCTTGGCCGCCACGCCCAACGCCGGCAGCCAGTAAACCGCCTGCGTCGCCTCCGATGCGGGACGTTGCAGCAGCAATTCCGCTCGCGCTCCATCGGCCGCCAACACGGGAACCAGTTCGTGCGCGGGCAGCGCGGTGGCAGCGGAAAGGGAATCGGACATGCTCGGCACGCATCGTGGATAAGCGGAGCAGGCTACGCCAATTCGCGCGCGACTAAAAAGCCGGCCAAAGAAAAGGCCGGCATGCGCCGGCCTTTTCTTCATGCAGTAAATATCCAGATGAACTCAGGCGGGCGCCACTTCATCGGCTTGCAGACCCTTCTGCCCCTGCACCACCTTGAAGCTCACCTTTTGCCCCTCTTTCAGGCTGCGGAAACCCGAGCCGCTGATTGCCCGAAAATGCACAAACACATCCGGGCCGCTTTCACGGCTGATGAAACCAAAGCCCTTGGCGTCGTTGAACCATTTCACAGTGCCAACTTCACGATCCGACATGACTCACTCCGATCAACTCGATGCTGAGACAAGTCAGCCTCCCCTTTGGCCGACGGCTTACTGCGCATGCAGGGATCGGGTGTAGCGATGTGGACTCATCGAGAGTCGCGCATCGGGCACGCACGTGACCGAGCAACCACAGTGAATCCAGCATAACGGATTTCTTTAATGCAAGTGAATGGCTTTAATCACCGCTTTTGATTTTCACATTTCAACGACATTTGCGAATAAAACAAAAAGGCCAGGCATTGCTGCCTGGCCTTTTCTTGGCGTTTGGAACGCCTAATTACCGCGGGCTTACTTAATTACTGCGGGATCACTTCGTCGGCCTGCAGGCCCTTCTGACCCTGCACGACCTTGAAGGAGACCTTCTGGCCTTCCTGCAGGCTCTTGAAGCCGTTGCCCTGAATCGCGCGGAAATGCACGAAAACGTCCGGGCCGTTGTCACGGCTGATGAAGCCGAAGCCCTTGGCATCGTTGAACCACTTGACGGTACCAATCTGACGATCAGACATGTAAATCACTCCATAGGATTTGAACAGACTCAGCCCGCACGACATGTGCAGGCCGGCTTACTGGTGTGCAAGGAAACCCTAGGGGTGAGGCGATGAGGCTAGATCGAGATCAGCGGCATCGGGTCACAAAACTCTGGTGACCCCAGCAAACACAGTATGTGCATCATAGCCGCTCCCCGGTCGCAAAGCGACTAGGCCAGTAGGAATAAACCTGAATGGACTACCGTCAGCGCTTACTCAAAGACGTTTGATTTTCACGCCATCTTCGCATTTCATCTCGTCACTTGATGAGCACAAAACCCGTCTTGCTCAATCGTCGCCAGGAGAAGCTTTCATGATGTTCCGTCGCCACCACCGTCTTGCCCTCCTTGCCCTGGCCGCCGGTGGCGTCATCCTGGCGGGCTGCTCCAGCAAGCCCGAAACGCGACCGGTCACCACGGCGCATGGCAGCACCGCTACCACCACCCCATCGGGTTCGCGCGCTGCCAGCGCTGGCACGACCACGAGCAAACCCCGCACCGGCACGGTGACCACCTCCGGCGGCAGCCCGTTGCCCAATAGCACAGGCATTGCGGCCTGCGACGACTATCTGGCCAGTTACATGTCCTGCCATGCGGCCGCTGGCGTGTACCCGGCCG
Organism: Dyella kyungheensis; assembly: GCF_049913195.1. Classification (GTDB taxonomy): domain Bacteria; phylum Pseudomonadota; class Gammaproteobacteria; order Xanthomonadales; family Rhodanobacteraceae; genus Dyella; species Dyella kyungheensis. Next base: position 3,529,985 of record NZ_CP183983.1, read on the forward strand.
ACCAGTTGCAGTCCCGCTATCAGGACATGCGCACCAGCCTGCTGCAGGATTCGGTCGATCCCAACAAGCGCCCCCTGATGGGTGCCCGCTGCACGGCGCTGGCCAAGCAGTTGCGCGAAACGCTGAAGGGCAAGTCCTGCGCACCCGTGAGCCCGGCGAGCAACGCCAGCGCGCATTGATCTTCAGCGCAGCAACGCACGCAGCGCTGCGGCCACCGACGCGGGCCGGCTGCGTGCGATTTTCACCTTGAGGGTTCCGTGCCATTGCGCCGTGGTGCGCAGCGCGCCAGCCACCTCTTCGAGCAGGCGAGGGGTGGGTTCCACCTCGGGTTCGAGGAACAGCGCCTTGACCTCGAACACGCCCTCGCGACGATGTGCCTTCGCATCCAGTCTTCCCACCAGCGCTCCACGATGGAGCACGGGCAACACGTAGTAGCCATAGCGCCGCTTGGGCGCCGGAACGTAGCACTCGATGGTGTATTCGAAACCGAACAGCGCTTCGGCGCGCGCACGATCCCATACCACCGGATCGAACGGCGACAGCAATGCGGTGTGCGTCGCGCGCAGCTGGCCTGACGATGCCTGCAGCAACAGCGCGGCGTGATCGCGGTGCACATAGGCGGGAACGGTCCAGCCGGCCACCTGCACCATCAGCAGTTCGCCGTCGGCCACCAGCGGCGCCAGTTCCTTGTCGGTGACGGCAGGTTTCAGGCGGTAGTAGTCGGCAATCCAGCGTGCCTGCGCGATGCCGAGTGCGCGCACGCTGTCCAGGATGAAGCGGCGACGCAACGCCTCGTGATCGAGTGCGAGCAAGCCGCGATCCATCGGTGGATCGAGTTTCTCGAGCACGCGTTCCGTCAGGTCGTACACGCGCTGGAAGCGCTCGCGCCGCGTCACCATCAATTCGCCGAGCGCGAACCACGCTTCCAGCCAGCGCTTTTCAGGCTTCCACGACCACCAGCCACCGCCGCCACGCGTTTCGCTTTCGAAATCCGCCGCGCGTGCCGCACCGTTGTCGCGAATACGCGCAAGCAAGCCATCCATGCCATCGCGATGTTCCCGGTGCATGCGATCGGCGTGCTTGGACGCCCAGTGCATCGAACGTTGCATGCGCCAGGCCTGATGCAATGCAAGATCCGTCGCCGGCACGAAGCACGCTTCGTGCGCCCAGCTTTCGGCGATGCGACCGGCCTCCAATGCTTCTTCCAGCCATTGCGGCTCGTAGTCGCCGAGGCGCGAGTGCAGCACCAGGTAAGGACTGCGCGCCACCACATGGATGCTGTCGATCTGCAACAGCCGCATGCGCGTCACCGCCGCCACCACGTCGGCGGGCTTTGCACGCGACTTCGGCTTGTTGAGCAGGCCTTGCGCCGCCAGGTGCAGACGCTGTGCCTGCACCAACTTCAACGCCGTGTGTGATGCGGATGAAGAAACCGACAACGGTAACGAGGGTTTCACGTGTTCACGATGCCTTTATTGAGGCGGCATTTAGCCGTGTTTTGTTAGTTTGGTGCACAGCGCGAAGGACATGCAGCGCGACACGCATTCCATCCCTGCCCCATCGCGCGCATCCGTTCACAAGCCACGCATTCTGGCATGGAGTCATGACGATGAAATCCCGCACACCCTTGATCGCTCTTGTTACCGCCGGCTCGATGATGCTGGCCGGTTCGGTGTTGGCGCAGGACCAGACCATGCCAACTCCACCGCCTCCGCCGCAACCGGTGCAAAGCATGCCGGCAACGCCGCCGCCTCCGCCGCCGCCCGGGCAGGACATGTCCGCGCGACCGACGCCTCCGGCACCGACCCAGGTCATGCCCGCCACGCAACCCACGCCGCCTCCGCCGCCGGGCGGCACTCAGGCGCAGACTGCCAGTGCGGGCCAGCAGGTCACTATCAATTCGAGCGTTCCGCCGGTCAATCCCGGTCCGGCGCCGAGTTTCGAGCAGCTCGCCAATGGCAAGAGCTATATTTCGGAGAACGACGCATCGGCCTATCCGTTGCTGGCCAACGACTGGGCTTATGTGGACAAAGGGCACGCCGGCCGCGTGACCAAGAAACAGTACGAAGCCTGGTTGAACCACAACCAGTAAGATGGGGTCTTCCGACGCGGGTCGCCGGCAATGGCGGCCCGCGTCGTCACATGCGATACAGCAAGGCGCTGGTATTTGATCGGTCCCCGGCGCTGCGTTGTGTTCGCACGCCCGCCCAGGATGACTCCCACGATGCGACGTACTTCCCTGGCAGCCCTTTCGATCACGCTTGGCCTGCCCACCTTCGCTGCGCATGCGCAGAACCCCAGTCCGATGGACATTCGCGCATGCACCGCGATCGAGACGGATGCGCAGCGCCTCGCCTGCTACGACCGGGCAACGGGACGCGACAATCTCCCCGCAGCGCAAAAGAAGAGCGATGCTGCTGCCCAGGCGCCTGTTCCGCCGTCGACGACACCTTCGGCCAATGCGTTCGGCCACGAAACGCCCAGGACGAGCACGCAGATCGCTGCCACCGAGAGCGCCGAGGCCACGCCGGAAGTAAAGCCGCTGTCGCTGCTCGACAGCCGCTGGGAGCTTTCGCCGGAGAGCAAGCTTGGCACCTTCAATCTGCGCGGCTACAAGCCCATCGTGGTGATGCCGTTCTTCGCCAGCAGCAACCAGAACCGCCAGCCCAACAGTCCCAATCCGCTCAATACGGTGACCTCGCCGGAGCAGCTGGACAACATCGAGAGCAAGTTCCAGCTGAGCCTGAAGACCAAACTCTGGCAGGGCGTGTTCGGCGACGAAGGCGATATATGGGCCGCGTTTACCCAGTCGTCCCGCTGGCAGGTCTACAACGAAAAGGAATCGCGCCCCTTCCGCGAAACCAACTACGAACCCGAAGTCATGCTGATGTTCAACACGAACTACCAGCTGGCCGGATGGAATGGACGCCTGCTCGGCATCGGCCTCGATCACGAATCCAACGGGCAATCCGATCCGCTGTCGCGCAGCTGGAACCGCGTGATGGGTTACATCGGTTTCGAGCGTCCGACCTGGACGGTGATGTTCCGCCCCTGGTGGCGCATTCCCGAGGGCGGCCCGGATGACAACAACCCGGACATCGACAATTACATGGGCCGGGCCGACATGCAGATCATCCACGAATGGAAGGGCCAGGAATTCGGCCTGATGCTGCGCCATTCCCTGCGTGCCGGCAGCGAGAGCCACGGCGCGGCGCAATTCACCTGGTCGTTCCCGGTGGCCGGCAACCTGCGCGGCTACATGGAATTGTTCAAGGGTTACGGCGAAAGCATGATCGACTACAACCACAACGCGACCTATCTCGGCATCGGCGTGTCGCTGCTCGACTGGTACTGATGCTTACCACCAGCTTGTCTTGGTGCCGGTGAGGATGCGCAGCATCTGTCCGCGCGCCAGCGGCAGGCGTCCCAACGGACCGAAGACACCATCGCGCACGGTGGCCAGCGCATCGCGGTTGGATTGGAACAGCGGCGTCAGCCATCGACTCAGGCGCTGATAGATGGCGACGTGCCGACGTCGCGCTTTTCGATACGCATGCAGTGCCGCGCCCAGCTCGTCGTGCGACGCCAGGGCGTCCGCCAGCGCCTGTGCATCGAGCAGCGCCATGTTCACGCCCTGCCCCAGCTGCGGACTCATGGCGTGCGCCGCATCGCCCACGAACACCGTCTGACCTTCGACGGTCGAGCGCAGCAACACGTCGCGATAGCGGGCACGATGCAGCTGGGTGGATGAGTGGATGCCGGAAAGACACGGCAAGGCCTCGGGCCACAGCTCGGCTACCCGCTGGCGAAGTCGCTCGAATGCAGCCTCATCGAACGCATCCACCTGCTCGCCGGGAAGACTGTAGAAGAACGTGAGCCAGCGCTGATCGGAATCGTCGCGGCGCCCGACCGGCATCAGGCCGATCATCTCCCGCGTTCCCGCATAACGCTGATGCAGCACCGTGCTGTGCGGCCAATCCGCTGCGGGCAGCAGGCACCACATGGCGCCCCAGGGATACAGCTGCTCGCTGCGCACCACGCTGGTGCGATGACGCAGGGCGGAATGCGCGCCGTCGGCGGCGATCACCAGGTCGAAGGGTCCGTGCTGTTGTCCGCTGGCGTCGATGAGGAACCTGCCATCGTCCGAGCGTCGCTCGATGCGCGTGCCGGTGACGATCGCGTCCCGATCCGCATAGGCGCGATGCAACAGCGAGAACAGCGCGCCACGCGTCATGCCCAGGCCGAAGCAGTCGGGGGCGTGATCGCGATAGTGCATGTCCATCACCATGCGGCCGGCGAGATTGCAACCGTAGAGTTGCTCGATGCGTTGGCCGCTCGCGAGCGCCTGGCCATGCAGGCCCAGCCGGGCCAGCACGGAAAGACCGGTGGGTTGCAGCAGGAACCCGGCGCCAACGGGACCGGGCGCAGCCGCCTGCTCGAATACGGTGAGGGAGTGCCCGGCCTCGGCCAACAACAGGCAGCTTGCCTGGCCGGCCACGCCGTAGCCCACGACGGCGATGCGCAACTTCCCTTGCATGACCACTCCTTGTCTGATCCGCAGTGTGCACGATCCATGCGACGGCTTCATGCCTCGCAGGGAACGGCGTCGACGGGATCGCCGACGCCGTTCTTGGTCACTCAGTGGTGATGGCCGCCTTCACCGTGCACGTGGCCGTGCGAAAGCTCTTCCTCGCTGGCCGGGCGCACTTCAGTCACTTCGACGTCGAAATGCAGCGTCTGGCCGGCGAGCGGGTGATTGCCGTCGATGTGCACCTTGCCGTCTTCGATCTTGGTCACGGTGACATTGATCACGCCCTGCGGGCCGCGGCCCTGGAACTGCATGCCCGGCTGGATGTCTTCCACGCCCTGGAAGGCCTCGCGCGGCACTTCCTGCACGAGCTCGGCGTGATGCACGCCATAGCCTTCTTCCGGCGCCACGTCGACCTTGAACTGGTCGCCGACCTGGCGGCCTTCCATCGCCTTTTCCAGGCCCGGGACGATCTGGCCCACGCCCTGGAGGTACACGAGCGGCTCGCGACCCTGCGAGCTGTCGAGGACCTGGCCGTTGTCGTCGGTCAGCGTGTAATGGAAGGAAACGACGGAGTTGTTCTCGATCTGCATGATGGTCTCTAAAAGGGGAATGGCACCGGCTGAGCCCGGTACGAATCTCCAAGATTAACAGAGCCCTTGTGACGATGCCGGCTAGGCGCGGGCATGCCGGATTGGCCATACTCCGGCCATGGTTCTCGAGAAACAGCTGCTACGCCGCGCTCGGGCCGCCTTTTTCGGGCTGGCGTTGGCGAGTTTGCCGGTGTCGCTACTGGCCACGCCGCAAAATCAGGTCCTTCCCGCACAAGCGCCTGCCAGCGCGGCCTCGCTGGCCCAGCAGATCGACGCGGTGATCGGCCAGGCGCGCTTTGCCGGTGCCGACTGGGGCATCGCGGTGGTGTCGCTCAGCAACGGCCGCACGGTCTACAGCCATCACGCGGACCAGCTGTTCCAACCCGCCTCCACCGCCAAGCTGTTCACCGCGGCGGTGACGCTCAGCGAACTGGGTGCCGACTACCGCATCCCCACGCGCGTGCTGGCCGGTGGCGAGATACGCAACGGCAGGCTCGATGGGCCGCTGATCCTCTACGGCATGGGCGACCCCACCCTCGGCGCCGACGTGGCCACGCTGGGCTGGGCCAATCAGCTGGCCGAGCAACTGGCGGCGCAGGGCCTGCGCCATGTGCGTGGCGACCTGATCGCCGACTCGACCTACTTCGCCAGCCCCGCCATGGGCACCGGGTGGGAAGCAATCGATCTGCAGAGTTGGTTCGCCGTGCCGGCGAGCGCCTTGAGCGTGGGCGAGAACCAGGTCGACGTCACGGTGACGCCGGGCGCCGGTGCCGGCCTGCCGGCCCAGTTGCGCTTCGATCCCGCCAACGCGATACCCAGCGTGGCCAACGAGGTGGTGACCAGCGCGCAGCGCACGCACAACGACGTGAACCTCTATCGCGCACCGGGCGATGGCGTGCTGTACGCGTTCGGCAACATCGCGGCCAAGTCGCCCGCGCAAAACTACAAGCTCGCCCTGCCCGACCCCGCGCAATTCGCCGGCCAGTTGTTGAAGGAGGCGCTGCAGCGCCATGGCATCCAGCTCGACGGCAAGCTGCTCACCGTGCGCTGGCCGCGTCGCGACACTTTCCTGCCGGCACAGCCGCAGACCCTGGCCGAAGTGTTGTCGCCGCCAATCGGCGAGATCCTCGAGCGCGGCCTCAAGCGCTCGCAGAACCTCTATCTGCAGAACCTGCTGTTGCTCGCCGGCGTGAAGGCACAGGCGGATATGGAGCAACGCGAAGGCAGCATGGGTTTCATCACCAGCGAGCGCTGGGGCATCCGCGCGATGCATCAGCTGCTGGAACAGATCGGCATCGCGCCGGCCGCCAGCCTGATCGAGGAAGGCACGGGACTGTCGCGCCGCAATCTCGCCACGCCGCGTGCGATGGCGCAGCTGCTCGCCTTCCTCGCCGGCCAGCCGTACGGACCGGCGTTGGCGGAGGCGCTGCCGATTGCCGGTGTCGACGGCACGCTGCAATGGCGCATGCGCAACACGCCGGCTGAAAACAACCTGCGCGCCAAGACGGGCAGCATGAGTTTCGTGCACTGCCTGGCGGGCTACGTCACCAGCGGCGACGGCGAGCGGCTGGCATTCGCCATCATGCTCAACAACTACGATCCACCCGCGGGCGCGCCCAGCGCCACCCGCGACATCGACCAGATCGCCGTGCTGCTGGCCGGATCGCGGCAGCCAGCGTCAACGCCGGCGGTGGCGACTCAGCCCGCCAACTGATTGCGCAGGTCCTTGCCGATCTTTTCCGGCGTGTCGGTGGGCGCGTAGCGTTTCACCACCTGGCCATCGCGATCGACCAGGAACTTGGTGAAGTTCCACTTGATCGATTCGCTGCCCAGGATGCCTTTGCCTTCGCTCTTGAGCCACTTGTAGAGCGGGTGCGCGCCATCGCCATTGACCTCGACCTTGGCGAACAGCGGGAAGCTCACGTCGTAGCTGGTGGAACAGAAGTTGCGGATCTCGGCCTCGTCGCCAGGCTCCTGATGGCCGAACTGGTCGCAGGGAAAACCCAGCACCACCAGGCCCTTGTCGCGGTCGGCGCGCCACAGCGCCTCCAGCCCGGTGTATTGCGGCGTGAATCCGCACTTGGAGGCCACGTTGACGACCAGCAGCGTCTTGCCGCGAAAGTCGGCCAGCGAGCGCTCGTTGCCATCGATGTCGCGCGCGGAGAAATCGTAGATGGAGGTCATCGCAGCCATTCCTCATTGAAAGGACGCCAGTCTAGCCCCATGCAGGCTCACGGTGCCTTATGCTTGCCACCGTCCGGCTCGCCCGGCAGCGGCCCCAGGGCTCGCGCTTCCCCGGTTTTCCGAAGGTATCTCGTGATCAGATTCCAGGATGTTCATAAGTCCTACCGCGTCGACGGGCGGGACGTTCCCGCCCTGCAAGCTTTCAACCTCGACATCGCCGATGGCGAAGTGTTCGGCATCATCGGCCATTCGGGTGCGGGCAAATCGACGCTTATACGTCTGATCAACCTGCTCGAACGGCCCAGCGGCGGACACGTGCTGATCGGCGATACCGAGATGACGGCGCTGACGGAAGCGCAGCTTCGGCTCGAGCGTCAGCGCATCGGCATGATCTTCCAGCACTTCAACCTGCTCTCTTCGCAGACCGTGGCGGAGAACGTGGCGTTTCCACTGCGACTGGCCGGCGAGCACGACAACGCCTCGATCCGCCAGCGCGTGGATGAGCTGCTCGCGCGCGTCGGCCTGACCGCCCATGCGGACAAATATCCCTCGCAGCTTTCCGGTGGCCAAAAGCAGCGCGTGGGCATTGCACGTGCGCTGGCCAATCGGCCGTCCATCCTGTTGTGCGACGAGGCCACCAGCGCGCTCGATCCGCAGACCACGGCTTCCGTGCTCGAACTGCTCGCCGAGATCAATCGCGAACTGAAGCTCACCATCGTGCTGATCACCCACGAAATGGACGTGGTGCGCCGCGTCTGCGACCGCGTGGCGGTGCTCGACGCCGGACGCATCGTGGAAACGGGCGCCGTCGCCGATGTCTTCCTGCATCCGCAACACGCCACCACGCGCCGCTTCGTCAACGAGGCGCTGCCGGAAGAAGCCGCGGGCGAGCAGGCACCGTTTGCGCACGTCGCGGGCCGCATTCTGCGCCTGTCGTTCCGCGGCGAGGCCACCTGGACACCTGCACTGGGACGCGTGGCACGCGAGACCGGCGTCGATTTCAACATCCTGGCCGGACGCATCGACCGCATCAAGGACCTGCCCTATGGCCAGCTCACGCTCGCCATGCAGGGCGAACGCGTGGACGACGCCTTGGCCACGTTGCGCGAAGCCGGCATCGAAATCGAAGAAATCACCCCCTTGCCGGAGAGCCGCGCATGAGCGCCCCGCTGCAGAATCTTTTTCCGAATATCGACGACTGGAGCGAGATCGGTCATGCCTGCATCGATACCTTGCTGATGCTGGGCGGCTCGCTGTTGCTCACCATCGTGGTCGGCCTGCCGCTGGGCGTGCTGCTGTATCTCACCGGCAAGGGCCAACTGCGCGCCATGCCCAAGCTGTATGCGGTGCTGTCGCTGCTGGTGAATATCCTGCGCTCGATTCCCTTCATCATCCTGATGATCGTGTTGATGCCGCTCACCTATGTGCTGGTGGGCACCAAGCTGGGCATTCGCGGCGCGATTCCACCACTGGTGATCGGTGCGGCGCCGTTCTTCGCGCGGCTGGTGGAAACCGCCTTGCGCGAAGTGCAGCGCGGCGTGATCGAAGCCAGCCAGGCGATGGGCGCCAGCACCTGGCAGATCGTGCGCCATGTGTTGCTGCCGGAGGCCCGCGGCGGCCTGATCGCCGGCATCACCGTGACAGCTATTGCACTGGTGGGCTATACCGCCATGGGCGGCGCCATCGGCGCGGGCGGCCTGGGCGACCTGGCTTATCGCTACGGCTATCTCAGCTACAAATCGGACTACATGGTGGTCACGGTGGTGCTGCTGATCGTGCTGGTGCAGCTGCTGCAGATGGCCGGCGACCGTATCGTGGCGCGCTATACGCGGCATTGAGACGGCCGCGTCCCGGCGTTTTTGCATTCGGCGGTATGGACGGCTATTCTGTTGCGCCGCACCAAGCGTTTCCGCCCATATGACGAAAATGAATAAGCTCATTGCCATGCTTGCCGCCCTGCTCCTGCTGGCGGGCTGTTCGTCGTCCAATGGCAGCGGCGATGCCAACAGCCAGAAGCTGGTGGTGGCCGCCACGGCGGTACCGCACGCCGAGATCCTCAAGCAGGTCAAGCCGATCCTGGCCAAGCAAGGCATCGATCTGGAGATCAAGGTATTCGCCGACTACGTGCAGCCCAACGTGCAGGTGCTGGAGAAGTCGATCGATGCCAATTACTTCCAGACCGGGCCCTATCTCGACGCGTTCAACCGCGAGCGCGGCACCAATCTCGCCATCGTGACCGGCGTGCACATCGAGCCGTTTGGCGCCTACTCGCGCAAGCTCAAGTCGATCGACCAGCTGCCGGACGGCGCCTCGGTGACCCTGCCCAACGATCCCAGCAACAACAGCCGCGCGCTGCTGCTGCTCGCCAAGCACGGCTTGATCACGCTGAAGGATCCGAGCAACGAACTGTCCACGCAGAAGGACATCACGGCCAACCCGAAGCACCTCAAGCTGCGCGAACTGGAAGCCGCCATGTTGCCGCGCACGCTGGACGAGGTGGACCTGTCGCTGATCAACACCAACTATGCGCTGGCCGCCGGCCTTAACCCGACCAAGGATGCGCTGTTGATCGAGGACAAGGATTCGCCGTACGTGAACTACCTGGTCGCGCGTCCGGACAACAAGGACGACCCGCGCGTCCAGGCGCTGGCCAAGGCGCTGACCAGTCCTGAGATCAAGGCGTTCATCGAGCAGAAGTACCAGGGCGCGGTGCTGCCGGCGTTCTGATCGACAGCTGTCATTGCCTGTGGGAGCGCACCCTGTGCGCGACACGTGCGCCACGTCGACACCTCGACGCAGCGACCGTCGCGCACAGGGTGCGCTCCCACAGTGTTTTTGGATGACTCAGGAGGTCACGGCTTCCGGCTCGGCCGGAATCTCGAACACCTGCCGCAGATACGCCACATAAGCGGCGTCCTCGCACATGTTCTTGCCCGGCGTGTCGCTGAGCTTGGCCACCGGCTGACCGTTGCATCGGATCATCTTGATGACGATCTGCAGCGGCTCGGGCCCGACATCGTTGGTGAGATTGGTGCCCACGCCGAAGGCCAGCTGGCAGCGGCCGTGGAAGTGCTCGTACAACTGCATCACCTTCGGCACGTCCAGGCCATCGCTGAATACCAGCACCTTGGTGCGCGGGTCGACGCGATTGGCGCGGTAGTGCGCAAGCACCCGCTCGCCCCAGGCAAACGGATCGCCCGAGTCATGGCGCGTGCCATCGAACAGCTTGCAGAAATACATGTCGAAGTCGCGCAGGAAGGCGCTCAGTCCGTAGACGTCGGACAGCGCGATGCCGAGATCGCCGCGGTATTCCCGCGCCCACGTCTCCAGCGCGGCCACCTGCGAATCGCGCAAGCGTGGACCCAGCGCCTGGTGCGCCTGCAGATACTCGTGCGCCAGCGTGCCCAGCGGCGTCAGGCCGAGCTTCCACGCCAGCCACACGTTGCTGGTGCCGGCGAGCTGGCGCCCCAGGCCATCACGCAGGGTGGTGGCCACTTCGGCGTGCCATGCACGCGAGAAACGGCGGCGCGTGCCGTAGTCGGCGATGCGGCAATCCTGGAAACCTTCCGTGTCGCGCAGCAAGGCGATCTTCTCGCGCAGGCGACGGCGGCCTTCGTCCAGCGAAAGGCCGGGCTGGGTATTGCGGAAATACACTTCGTTGACGATCGCCAGCAACGGCACTTCGAACAGGATGGTGTGCAGCCAGGGACCGCGGATGTGGATGTCGATGTCGCCTGGCCCCTCCTGCGCCGGCGTGATCTCCACGTACTTCGCGTTGAGCTGGAACAGCCCGAGGAAATCGATGAAGTCGCTCTTGATGAACCGCCAGGTGCGCAGGTAATCCAGTTCCTCCGGCGTGAAGCGCAGCGCGCACAGCCCTTCCAGCTCGCGGCGGATCTCGGCGATATAGGGAACCAGGTCGATGCCCGGGTTGCGACACTTGAATTTGTATTCGACCTGCGCCGCCGGATAGTGATGCAGCACAACCTGCATCATGGAGAACTTGTACAGATCGGTGTCGAGCAGGGAGGTGACGATCATCAGTCGCTCAAGCGGCGGGGGATGCGTCGATTATCCTCGCCCAGCCGCACTCGCGGCGAGTCGGCGCCAAACAACAGGCAATAAAAAACCCCGGTAGCCAGGGGAGGGGCTAGCGGGGTTTGTCAGGCCGGTCCATAACAAAGAGGGGAAAAAGGACCGACCCCTCAGTGGCACGATGGTGCTGTACCACTTCTTGTCGCCGTCACGGCGATACGTCTCCTTAGTGTGGCCGGCCCGGAGCTAGTTCAAGCGCCTCGGCGGTTTTGTTCAGCTTTCGGCAAGCTGGCCGACTCGTCGACCAAGAGACGCTTACAATCGACGGCTTTCCGGACGGGATGATCGCGCCATGCTCAGCCTGCTACGCCGCCTGTGCCTGCTGGCCCTGGCCATCGCCCTGCCCCTGCATGCCGCCGATCTCACGGTGGACCTGGGCCACGGATCGAAGACCTATAGCACCGCACAACTGCTGGCCCGCGGCGACATCCGCGAGATCGCGATTCCCGACGATGTCTCCTTCAAACGCGCCATGCGCTATCGCGCCGTGCCCTTGAAGACGCTGCTCGAGGGCGTTTCGCCCGACGACACCTTGCAGTTCGTGGCCTCCGACGGCTTTGCCGCGCAAATTCCCGCCGCCTTGATCGTCCGCGCCCAGGGCTCGGAAGCCTTGTTGGCGGTCGAGGACCCGGCCCATCCCTGGCCGATGCTGGCCGAGATCAAGGGCGATGCCGGTCCCTTCTACGTGGTGTGGACGAATCCGGCGGCGATGAAGATCGGGCCGGAGCAATGGCCGTTCCAGCTGTCCTCGATCCGGCGCCAGCCGCCCGTGGCGGAACGCTTCCCCGCCATCCGCCCCGATCCCGCCCTGAAGGCCGACAGCCCCGTGCTGCGCGGCTTCGCGGTGTTCCAGCGCACCTGCTTCGCCTGCCACACCCTCAACGGCCAGGGCGACGCCAAGCTGGGCCCGGACCTCAACATCCCGCACAGCCCCACCGAGTACCTGCGCGAGGACCTGCTGCGCGCCTATATCCGCGACCCTCAGTCCTTGCGCCACTGGCCGCAGGCGCGCATGCCGGGCTTCGATCGCAAGGCGCTGTCCGACCGGGACCTGGACGACCTGCTGGCCTATCTGCGGCACATGGCGGGTCGCAAACAGCCTTAAAGCGAGGGTGCGACCTCGGGCTGCCCGGTGGCATCCAGCCACTGCTGCAGCGAACGCTGGCGCTGCGCATACGGCTGCCGCGCAAACTCGCGCACGCTGCCGTAGAACGCCGGCCACTGCCCTTCCGCATGGCGGAACAGCGCCAGGAATACCGGCGTCCAGCGATCGTAGATGCCGAAGGGCAGCAGCCGCGCATTGTTGATCGGACCGTTGACCCAGGCGTCGTAGCGATGGTCGTTCGGCCAGTCCAGGTCGCGCCATTGCACGTAGCGCAGGCGGAAGTCGTCGATGGCCTGCTGCTTGCCGGCCGCCATGGCCGTGTCGTCCACGCCGCTGGCGTAGAGTTTCTTCAGGCGGTCGCGCAGATCCATCACCAGCCAGGTGAAGCCGTCGTCCATGGTCTTGTCGCGATCGTCCTGCAGCGGCAGCCCGCGCGACTGGCGCCATTGGCGCAGGCCTTCTTCCTGCACGAAGCTGGCGAAGGATTCGTTGAACGAACTGTCGTCCTTCACGTAGATCAGCTGGTGCGCGAGCTCGTGGAAGATGGTGCCGGCCAGTTCGTCGTCGTCCCAGCGCATCATGCTGCTGAGGATGGAATCGGAAAACCATCCCAGCGTGGAATACGCCGGCACGCCGCCCACGTAGGTGTCGTTGCCCGCGGCCTCCAGCTGCGCTGCCTCGGCCTTCGCCTTGTCGCGGGAAAAGTAACCGCGATACGCCACGCAACCGGCAAACGGGAAGCAGTGCTGGATCGGCGAGATGGAAAAGCGCGGCGCGGCGAACACGTTCCACACCACGTAGGAGCGGTCGAGCTTCACGTAACTGGTGTAGCTGCGGTTGTCCGGCAGATCCAGGTGCTCGGAGGCGAAATGGCGGGCTTGCTGCGCCAGCTCGAGGCGCTGCCGGGTCGCGGCATCGGTCGACGGATCGCGCAGCACCTCGCTCACGTCGCGGCGGCTCATCACCAGCTCGCCCTGGCCCTTGGCCACGTGTGCGTAGTAGTCGACGGTGCTGCAGGCACCAAGCAGCAGGCCCATCGTCAAGATGACGATGGGCCTGAGGAATCTATGCAGGGTCGGCGCGCGGCATAGCAACGTCATGCCGCGATTGTGCCGCGATTTCAGTGACCGCGACCGCCGTTGTTCCAACCGCCGTGGCCACCGCCGCCGTGACCGCCGCCATGGCCGCCGCTCCAGTTGCCGCGACCGCCGCGATAGTAGTTGCCGCCGCCGTGGTAATAGCCGCCACCTCGGTAGTAGCCGCGACCGCCGTAGTAACCGCGGTAGCCACCGTAGTAGCCGCCGATGCCGATGCTTACCGCCGGTCCGTAGCAGCAGCCGTAGTAGCCGTAGCTCGGATAGTAGTAACCGGGGTAATAACCGCCGCTATAGGTGACGCCCGTGCCGTAGTAGGCGTCGCCGCCGCCAGTGACAACCGGGCGCACATAGCTGTAGCCCGGATCGTAGTAACAGCCGGATAGCGCCGCGGTGGCGACCGCCAAGGCAAGACCGGCAAGCACGCGTTTCATACGTAAGGCCTTCATGGGGAGGAAGACAGCCCCACTGTGAACCTGTGCTGGTAAGTGCGCACTGAACGTTATCGGCATGGCTGGCAGGTATTTACCTGCCAGCCATGCCGGGAACCGACTTTGCTCTGCCGGTTCAGTTATTGCCGCTACGCTCGGGCGGCTGGCGGATGTGTCCGTACACCGCTTCGCTGGAAACGCCAGCGTTGCTGGCGCCCGCGCCGAGATTGCCGTTGTTGCCACTGGGGTGCTCGTCGGCACCTGGCCAGGTGGGTCCCTGGCGCACCCTTTCCTGCTTGGCTTCGAGCAGGGCCTGGATGTGTTCCGCCGCTTCCTGCGGCGTCAACCGCTTGCGTGCGGCACGGCGCGGCCGGGTAGTGGCGGTCGCGGTACGGCTGCGTCGTGCGGCGGGTGCTTTCTTGGTGGCGGTCTTGCGGGTTGCCGCGGCGGCCTTGCCAGCTGTGACGCGCTTGGTGGCCGCCTTTCGTGTGGCCGCTTTCTTGGTGGCCTTCTTGGCAGTGGCACGCTTGCGGGCCGTCTTCTTCGCCGCCGATTTGCGCGGAGCGGCTTTCTTGGCGGCGGTCTTGCGTGCCGTCTTGCGGACCGCGGTCTTGCGGGTCGCCTTCTTCGCGGCCGTCTTGCGTGCCGGCGACTTGCGGGTGGCGGTCTTGCGGGCCGTCTTGCGAGTGGCCTTCTTGGCCGCCGTCTTGCGAGTCGCCTTCTTCGCGGCGGTCTTACGGGTGGCCGACTTGCGCGTGGCTACCTTGCGGGCAGCGGTCTTGCGAACGGCGCGTTTGGCGGTGGCACGTTTGCGTGCGGTGGTTTTCTTGGCAGTGGATTTACGGGTGGCTGCTTTCTTGGCCGAGGATTTCTTCGCGGCCGGCTTGCGCTTCGTTGCCATGCGTCTTCACTCCTCTGTTGTCGAGAAAGCCCGACGCCCCATCACGCCAGGCTAAACCGACAAGTAACACCAACAACATGTATCAGGGGTGAGCAAAACCGCACTTTTTCAACATCGCGCTGCGCTCAGAACCTCGGTTGCGAGAGCGCGGCGAGGAAGTGGGAGATCACTTCCGGTCGAACCACCACGGTGAACGCCACGCCGAACGCCGCGCCCCACAAGTGCGCGCTGTGGTTGACGTTGCCCTGCCCGCGGCGATCCATGTAGATCGAATAGGCCACGTAAAGCACGGCATAGACGATCGCCGGCACCGGCACCACGAACACGATGATGCGCGACCACGGCGCCAGCAGCACGAACGAAAACAGCACCGCCGACACCGCGCCCGACGCACCCAGGCTGCGGTAGTTCGGGTTGTTCTTGTTGCTCAGGTAGGTCGGCAGGATCGAGACCACCAGCGCCAGGATGTAGAACAGCGCAAAGCCCAGCATGCCCAGCGAGGCGGTGAAAAACCCTTCCATGCTGCGGCCGAAGAAGAACAGCGTGATCATGTTGAACAGCAGGTGGCCGAAATCGGCGTGCACCACGCCGTAGGTCACCAGCCGGTGATATTCGCGGCTGCGGGTGATGGCGGGCGGCCACAGGATCAGATCGTTCATCAGGCGGGCGTTGTTGAACGCCATGAAGGAGACGACACAGGTGATGGCGATGATGATCAGCGTGATCATGCGGACTTCCGGACGGGGCTGAAGACTGAAGACAAAGAATCCGCATCTTGGCGTCGCGGCGGGCACTTGTCGACTGAGCAAGCCCGAAAAGCCCGCGCACAGGGCGAAATTCCGCACTATCATGCCCGGCTCCAAGCGTTTCCCCACGCCCCAGGCACTCCCCATGTCGATTCGTTACCTGCATCTGGACGTCTTTGCCGCCACGCCCGGCGGCGGCAACCACCTGGGCGTCGTCACCGACGCCACCGGTTGGAGCGATGCCCGCATGCAAGCCTTCGCCCGCTGGACCAACCTCGTCGAAACCACCTTCCTGCTGCCGCCCAGCCAACCGGGCGCGAGCTACCGCGTGCGCATCTTCACGCCGCACAAGGAAATTCCCTTCGCCGGTCATCCCAGCATCGGCAGTGCGCACGCCGTGCTGCTGTGCGGGCGAGCCGAGCCCGTGGACGGGGTGCTGTGGCAGGAATGCGGCGCGGGCGTACTGCCCATCCGCGTCGAAGGCACCGATGGCGCCCAACAGTTGCTGCTGAAATCGCCCCGCTCCACCGTCGAGAAAACCGGCCGCGACGCGCATCCGCTGCTCGATGCGGCACTTGCCGGCATCGATCTCGGCACGCTGCCGCCGGCCTACGTCTCGGGCGGCCGCCATTGGTGGCTGGCCGAATGCGCCGATGAAGCCTCGCTGCGCCAGTGGAAGCCCGACCACGCCGCCATCGGCGCGCTGGCCAAGGCGACCGACAGCGTGGGCCTGTGCGTGTTCGCGCGCAGTTCGCAGCCGGGCTATCAACTCGTCGTGCGCGCACTGCCCGCCGGCGTGGGCCTGGTGGAAGATCCTGCGTCCGGTGCCGCCAATGGCCTGATCGCGGCGTATATCGCCCACGCCGAGCCCAACGGTCCACTCGCGGGTGGCTACGTGGTGAGCCAGGGCCGCGAGATCGGCCACGATGCCAGCCTCACCGTGCGCATCGACGGCGACAGCGTGTGGATCGGCGGACATACCAACACCATCATCGACGGCACACTGCACTGGAGCGGCCAGTGAGCGCGCGGCCGCAGATCTGGGTCGATGCCGACGCCTGTCCTGCGGCCATCAAGGAAGTGCTGTTTCGCGCGGCGGACCGCGAGCAGGTGCACGTCACGCTGGTCGCCAACCAGTGGCTGCGCACGCCGCCGTCGCGTTTCGTGCGCGCCATCCAGGTGCCGGGAGGCTTCGACGTAGCCGATGCCGAGATCGTGGAGCGCGTGAGCGCGGGCGACCTGGTGGTGACGCAGGATATTCCGCTTGCGGCCCTGGTGATCGAAAAAGGCGCGCTTGCCGTGCACCCCCGCGGCGAGCTCTACACGCCCGATACCATCGCGCAACGCCTCTCCATGCGCAATTTCATGGACGAATTGCGCGGTTCCGGCGTCGATACCGGCGGCCCGGCGGCTTTCCATGCGCGCGACAAGCAGGCCTTCGCCAATCAGCTGGATCGGTGGTTGGTGAAGTTCCGCAGCACACGGTAAACATCACTGTAGGAGCGCACCCTTTGCGCGACCGCAGAGCTGAGGATCTCCTCTTTGATCGGCCGTCGCGCACAGGGTGCGCTCCCAGAGATTTGATGGACGGGTATGGTCAGAGCTCGCGCTCGTCCAGATGCGCCCGACGCGCGGCCACTTCCGCCATGATCGACCAGTCAACGTCTTCCTTGCCGCCCGCCAAGGCCTCGAGCAGGCTGTCACGCAACAGCCCCGCCAGCGGCAACGGCACGCGTGTGGCATCCGCTGCCGCGAGCGCGAGGCCGATGTCCTTGTAGCCCAGCGGCAAGGCAAATCCGGCCGGCGTGTAGCGCGATTCGCCGATCAGCTTGGCGTAGCCCTGATAGGCAGGCGCAGCGAACAAGGTGTTGGTCATCACCTCGAGAAAATCGGCCGCGCTCACGCCGTGGGCGCGAGCCAGCGCCGAGGCCTCGGCCATGCTTTCGATGGCGGCACCAAGCATGAAGTTGCCCGCAATCTTCACCACGTTCGCCCGTTCGGGCTCCTCGCCCAGTGGCCAGATACGGCTGGCCATGGCCTCGAGCAGCGGGCGCAGGCGATCGATCAGCGCCGGCTTGCCCGCCGCGAGCATGTTGAGCTTGCCCGCTGCCGCCACGTCGGGACGACCGAACACGGGCGCTGCCAGGTAATCGAGGCCGCGCCGCGCATGTTGCTCGGCCAGCTCGCGCGCCAGCGCCACCGAAATGGTGGCGTGATTGACGTGCACCGTGCCTTTGTCCATGCCATCGAACAGACCGTCGTCGAAGAACACCTGGCGTACGGCCTGGTCGTTGGCCAGCATGCTGAAGAGCACGTCGCCCTGCGCCGCGCGATCAGCCGTCTTCACCACCTTGGCACCCAGCGATACGAACGGCTCGGCGGGACCGGGCGAGCGATTCCACACGGTGACCTCGTGTCCGGCCTTGATCAGGTTGCTGGCCATGGCGCTGCCCATGGCTCCCAGGCCGATAAAACCTACTTTCATGCGATAACTCCGGAGAAGACAACTTTTTCAGTGGATCACGCACAGCGTTCACCCGGTGCGAAATTACGCCACCTCGCCTGCGGCATGCCCCGATGCCCACGCCCACTGGAAGTTGTAGCCGCCCAGCCAGCCGGTCACGTCGACCACTTCGCCAATGAAATACAGGCCGTTCACGAGTTTCGATTGCATGGTGGACGATGAGATGCCGTCGGTATCGACGCCGCCCAAAGTGACTTCGGCCGTTCGATAACCTTCCGTGCCACTGGCCACGATGGGCCAGTCATGCAGTTGTTCGCCGATGCTCTTGAGTTCCGCTTCGCGATACTGGCGCATCGGCCGGCTCTCGAACCACAGCTCGCACAAGCGCTGTGCGAGGCGGCGCGGCAACACGTCGCCGAGCACGTTCTTCAGTTCCGCCGCGGGACGCGCCACGCGCTGCTCCTGTAGCCACGCCGCGAGATCGCGTTCGGGATGCAGATCGATGCGCAGGTCGTCGCCCGCCTGCCAGTACGAGGAAATCTGCAGGATCGACGGTCCGCTGAGGCCGCGATGGGTAAACAGCATGCCGGCGCGAAACGAATGCTTGCCCACGCGGGTTTCGGTCAGCGGCAGAGCCACGCCGGAAAGATCCTGGTAGCGCTCCTGATGCTTGCCGCTCAAGGTCAGCGGCACCAGTCCGGCCCGCGTGGGCAGCACCGCATGGCCGAACTGCCGAGCCAGTTCATAGCCGAAGCCGCTGGCGCCCATGCTGGGAATCGACAGGCCGCCCGTGGCGACGACCAGCGATTGCGCGTGCACCTCGCCATGCGCGGTGACGACATTGAAACCCTCGTCGGTCTTGCGCACGCGCTTCACGCCGCAGCTGGTTTCGATGCGCACGCCGGCCTGCGCGCACTCGTCCAGCAGCATGCGCACGATCAGCTTGGAGGACTCGTCGCAAAAAAGCTGGCCCAGCTCCTTCTCGTGGTACGCGATGCGGTGCTTCTCCACCATCGCGATGAAATCCCAGGGCGTGTAACGGGCCAGTGCCGACTTGGCGAAGTGCGGATTGGCGGACAGGTAAGCCGCCGGTGTCACGCCCGTGTTGGTGAAATTGCAGCGGCCGCCGCCCGACATCAGGATCTTCTTGCCGACCTTGTTTGCATGGTCGACCACCAGCACACTGCGTCCCCGCTGGCCGGCCACGATGGCGCACATCAGCCCGGCGGCGCCGGCGCCGATGATCAGTACGTCTACTTTCACGCGCGCACCGCCGCCATGCCCTGCTCCCGTTCAATTGACCGCGCATTATCCTTCAGGATGCGCCAGATGGCTTAAACTCGGGTTTTCCCTGCAGCGGACCGCCACCATGCCTTCCTTTGACGTCGTTTCCGAAGTCGACAAGCACGAATTGACCAATGCCGTGGACCAGGCCAACCGCGAGCTGTCGAGCCGTTTCGATTTCAAGGGCACCGACGCGAAGTTCGAGCTGGACGAGTTCGTGATCACCCAGTCGGCCCCCAGCGAATTCCAGCTGGAACAGATGCTGGACATCCTGCGTGGCCGCCTCACCTCACGCAAGATCGACATCCGCGCGTTGGACGTGGGCAGCGCCGAGACCAATCTTGGCGGTTCGCGCCAGAAAGTCACCGTCAAGCAGGGCATCGAGCAGCCGATCGCCAAGAAGCTGGTGGCAACGCTGAAAGCGGCCAAGCTGAAGGTCGAGGCGCAGATCAACGGTGACAAGCTGCGCGTCACCGGCAAGAAGCGCGACGATCTGCAGGAAGCGATGGCCGTGCTGCGCAAGGCCGACGTCGAGCTGCCGCTGCAGTTCGACAATTTCCGCGATTGACAGGGCTCGCACCCTGGCTCGTCATTCCGGCGCAGGCCGGAATCCAGCAGCCTCGGTTTCCGGTCTTCGCCAAAGACCGACACCAAAAGCATGCGAGGCCATCGCGAAAATCAGTCGCCTCGCCACTGGATTCCGGCCTGCGCCGGAATGACGGGTAGGAAAGGTGACGGCCGCGAGACGCCCTACCCCGCCAGCCCCGCCGCGATATTCACGCTGATCGCAATGATGAATACGTTGAAGAAGAACGCGATCACGCTGTGCAGCAAGGCCACGCGGCGCAGGTAGCGGCTGCTGATCTGCACATCGGAAACCTGGAAGGTCATGCCGATGACGATCGAGAAATACATGAAGTCCCAGTAGTCGGGCTCTTCCGTGCCGGGAAAATCCAGGCCCTCATGTTTCGCGCCGAAGTCCCCGTAGAAGCCATGCGCATAGTGCATGCCGAACATCACGTTGAAGAACAGCCACGACAGCACGATGCTGGTCGCGGCGATGATCAGCGCCTTCCCGTCGCCGCCCTTCGCGCCGCCCATCTCGGTGGTGAGCGCCAGCGAGACGAAGCCGGTCAGGACCAGCGAAGTCCACAGCACGCCCCAGCGCCCGGTGTCCTGCTTGCGCGCCTGCCCACGCATCACCTCGGGCGATGTGGAGCGGCAGAACAGGATGGTCAGCGCGATCAGATATACCGCCACGCCCAGGTCAAAGCCGAGCAACAGCGCCTTGGCCGGCTTCAGGTCGAACTGGTGCCAGAGCGCGAGGCCCACGATCAACGCGACGGCGCCCGAGACCATCAGGCGCGGACGGGCGCGAAAGGTCCGGAACGGAACGAACTTGCGCCGATGCGAATGGTTGCGGCCGTTGGCGGCGCTCATGCGCAGGTCCTTGCGACGTTCGGGCTACTGGTCTTCACGAGCGCTTTCTCCATGACCCGGAAGCGGGCATGGCGCATCTTAAAGCCAGTTCAGCGCATTCTCGTAGCCGCGGGTTGCGCCGCTCAGACGTGCAGGTCCTGGTACTCCGGATGGCGGGTCATCCAGATCTCCGAATACGAACACGCGGGATCGACCTTCCAGTGTTCCACGCGCGCCGTATCCAATGCGGTACGCACGAGATTGGAAGCGATGCCGCGACCGCCCACCGCCGACGGAACGATCGTGTGGGTGATCGTCATGACATCGCCGTCGAGCGTGTAGTCGAGCACGCAAGGCACGCCGTCGACCTTGGTCTCGAAACGATGCGCCCTGGAGTTGTGATTGATCTCGGCAGACATGAAACGCGCCCTCGCGAAGCTGGGGATGCTCCGGAAGCGCAGGTTAAAGCAGGTGACAGCGAACCAGGCGTGAAGAGCATCGCCTTCGGCGTTCGCATTTCGTGGATGAATCTTTCGGCAAGCTTCCCGGACATTTTGCATACTCCCGGGAGCCGAACATGAAAAGAAACGCATCCGCCGCCTGGTCCGGCGGGCTCAAGGAAGGTTCCGGCACGATATCCACCGCTTCGGGCGTGCTGCACGAAGCGCGCTACGGCTTCCAGTCGCGCTTTGCGGAAGGCCCGGGCACCAATCCCGAGGAACTGCTCGGTGCAGCCCATGCCGGTTGCTACACGATGGCGCTGGCGCTGGGCCTCGAACAAGCGGGCCACGCCGCCACGCGCATCGAGACCAAGGCGGTGGTGACGCTGGACAAGGATGGCGACGGCTTCTCCATCACCACGGTCGATCTCACCTGCCGCGCGAAAGTGGACGGTATCGACGCCGCCAGCTTCGACAAGATCGCCAAGGCGACCAAGGAAGGCTGCCCGGTATCGAAGGTGCTGAAGGCAACCATCAACCTCGACGCCAAACTCGAAAGTTAACCAAGACACCCCGCGCGCACCGTCCGCTGTGCCGCTGCCCGGGCAACGCGGCGGGCGCGTACGGCCTGGGCGAGGCGTTCGAGCACCTGGGTGGAGGCCTCCCAGTCGATGCAGCCGTCGGTGATGCTCTGCCCGTAACGCAGCGGCTGGCCTTCCAGCAGATCCTGACGTCCGCCGACCAGATGGCTTTCCACCATCACGCCGACGATGCGCTGCTCGCCGGACGAAAGCTGGGCTGCGATGTCGTCGACCACCCGCGGCTGGTTTTCCGGCTGCTTGTCGCTGTTGGCATGGCTGGCGTCGATCATCACGCGCGGCGTCTGCCCGCCCTTGGCGATGGCGATGCAGGCCGCTTCCACGCTGGCCGCGTCGTAGTTCGGCGTCTTGCCGCCGCGCAGGATCAGGTGACAGTCCTCGTTGCCTGTGGTGGCGGCGATGGCGGTGTGGCCTTCCTTGGTCACGGCCATGAAATGGTGCGGCTGCGAGGCGGCACTCACCGCATCCACCGCGATCTTCACGTTGCCGTCGGTGCCGTTCTTGAAACCCACCGGGCACGACAGCCCGGAGGCCAGTTCGCGATGCACCTGGCTCTCGGTGGTGCGCGCACCGATCGCGCCCCACGCCACCAGGTCGGCGATGTATTGCGGCGTGATCATGTCGAGGAATTCGCAACCGGCCGGCACGCCCAGTTCGTTGATGTCGCGCAGCAGTCCGCGCGCCAGCCGCAGGCCCTGGTCGATGCGGAAACTGCCGTCGAGACCCGGGTCGTTGATCAGCCCTTTCCAGCCCACCGTGGTGCGCGGCTTTTCGAAGTACACGCGCATCACGATTTCCAGCTCGCCCGCATGTTGCTTGCGCTGTGCCGCGAGGCGCCCGGCGTATTCCAGCGCGGCCCGGGTGTCGTGGATCGAACACGGGCCGATCACCACGGCCAGGCGGTCGTCCTCGCCGGCCAGGATGCGATGCAGCGCCTGCCTCGCGGCACTCACGGTATGCACGGCGTGCACGCTGGCGGCGCAGTCGCGCATCACCTCGGCAGGCGCGCTGAGCGGGGTGATGGCGCGGATGCGTAAATCGTCGGTGGAAGGGTTCACGGTGGTCTCCTGGGGGGATTCACTCGCGACCATGAAAAAGGCCGCCAGTGGTGGGCTGGCGGCCTTTTGGGATTTGGTGTCTTGTCGTTACGACAGTCGAGACCAACCCTCCGCCAGCGGCATCGGATAGCCGTAAAACCAAAAATACTGGCGGGCGGTGGGGAAGGTCATGGGCGCTAGGAATAGCACAGGCTTTTCGCGCGTGCAAAGGATGCATGTGAAACCAAGCATTACACTCAGCCCCATGTCATTGCCATGGAATCTGCTCACCCGCCCTGCCCGCGAGCCCATTCGACGCTGGGTGCTCAGCGCGTTTCCGCGCGGTGGCGGCGGCCACGTGGACTACGATCATCCGCCCGGCGACCCCGGTCTGTTCGGCCCGGACAGCGCCACCTGGCGCGTGCATGCCGACTTTCCGGCCATGCTCGCCGGCGGCCTGGCGGCATTGATGTTGCAGACCCTGCACCCGCTTGCGCTGGCTGGCGTGTGGGATCACTCGAACTTTCGCGACGACCTAGTCGGTCGCCTGCGCCGCACGACGTCGTTCGTCAGCGGCACCACGTACGCGCCGGCGGAGCAGGCACATGCCTTGATCGAACGCGTGAAGCACATCCATGCGCAGGTGAAAGGCAGCGCCGAAGATGGACGTCCATACTCCGCCGACGATCCCGACCTGCTGACCTGGGTCCATGTGACCGAAGCCTATAGTTTCCTGCAGGGCTATCGCCGCTACAGCCATATCGCCATGCCGGCCGGCGCCGGCG
This sequence comes from Dyella kyungheensis, assembly GCF_049913195.1. Lineage (GTDB taxonomy): Bacteria > Pseudomonadota > Gammaproteobacteria > Xanthomonadales > Rhodanobacteraceae > Dyella > Dyella kyungheensis. The sequence goes on from NZ_CP183983.1 coordinate 3,553,690, forward strand.
ACCGCTACTACGACGAAGTGCGCCGCCTTGCCGAAGCGCTCGGCGCGCGCGACGTGCCGGCATCGGAAGCCCAGGTCACCGCCTACTTCCGGCGCGTGCGCGCGCAACTGTGTTTCAGCGAGCGTTCGCGTGCCGTGCTGGACGTGTTGTATCGCGTGCGCCTGCCGGTGCCGGTGGCGGGCCTGTCGCGCGATGTGTTCCTGCAGGCAGGCGCTGCGCTGCTGCCGGTCTGGGCGGATACCTTGCTGGAACGCACGCCGCTGCAGCGCGCGCAGTCGCGACTGGCGGCGCGGGCCCTGTGGTCGGTGGCGCCGGTGTTCCGCATGGCCTTGCAGGACGGCATCGGCAGCCATGCCTGCGCACGCGTCGGCGTGCCTGCCGATACGCTGCAACGCTGGCGTTGATGCAGCCCTGAGCGGGCCTTGCGGGGCCCGCGAGATTGACACGCCCTGCCGATCCGTTAACGTCGCCGGACCTGAACGCACCGCGCGTACAAGGAATGGCACGAGGCAGGCTCTCCATTGGCGACGCTCATCCCATCCCGCAACAGTTGCCTGCCGCAGATGACCAGCGGCGAAAAACGCTTCTCCGAGCGCCTGGAGCAGAAGCTCGAGGACGACTATCTGCTTTGGTACGACGTGGCCATCGGCCTCCGCCAGCGGCGTCCCGACTTCATCGTGTTCCATCCGCGCCGCGGCCTGCTGGTGCTGGAGGTGAAGGACTGGAAGCCCGGCACCATCCAGCAGGCCGACCGCACCCAGTTCACGCTGATCACCGGCAGCAACAGCGTGAAGGAACACAACCCGCTGATGCAGGCACGCGACGGCGCCAGCGAGATCTACAAGGTGCTGGCGCAGGACCCCGCCCTGCGTCACCCGCCCGGCCACAGCTACGAAGGCAAGCTGCTGATGCCGTGGGGCTACGGCGTGGTACTGGCCAACATCAGCCGCAAGCAGTTCGAGGCAGGGCAGCTGGAGGCGGTGATTCCTGCCCATCTGGTGATCTGCCAGGACGAGATGTACGAAACGGTGGAATCGGAAGCGTTCCAGGAACGCCTGTGGGCCATGTTCCCGCAGGTGTTTCCCACCGCCCTCACGCTGCCGCAGATCGACCGAGTGCGCTGGCACCTGTTCCCGGAAATCCGCGTGGAACCGGGCGACGGCCAGTTCGGCCTGTTCGGCTCGGCCGGCAGCGCTTCAACCAAGCTGGCCATCCCGGACCTGATCAAGGTGATGGACGCCCAGCAGGAACTGCTGGCCCGTTCGCTGGGCGACGAGCATCGCATCATTCACGGCGTGGCGGGCTCGGGCAAGACGATGATCCTGGGCTTCCGCGCGATGGAGCTGGCACGCGCGCTGTCCAAGCCGATCCTGGTGCTTTGCTACAACAAGACGCTGGCGGTGCGGCTCGAACAGCTGATGGGCGAGCGCGGCCTCAGCGACAAGGTGCAGGTGTACAACTTCCACAAGTGGTGCCGCAGCATGCTCACGGCCTACCACGTTCCGCTGCCCGAAGACGGCCCGCATTTCGCCGAGGAATTGCCGCCCGCGGTGATTACCGGCGTGGACAACGGACAGATCCCGCGCTTCCAGTACGGCGCCGTGCTGATCGACGAAGGCCACGACTTCGAGCCCGAGTGGTACAAGCTGATCGTGCAGATGATCGATCCCAACACCAACTCGTTGCTGGTGCTGTACGACGACGCGCAGAACATCTACGGACAGGCCACCCGCAAGAAGCTCAGCTGGAAGAGCCTGGGCGTGCAGGCGCAGGGCCGCACTACGATCCTCAAGCTCAACTACCGCAACACGCTGGAAATCCTCTCGGTGGCACGCGGCTTCGCCAACGAGCTGCTGCTGGGACGCAGCGACGACGACGACGGCGTGCCGCTGATTGCACCCGAAAGCGCCGGCCGCCGCGGCGCGCTGCCCGAGCTGATCCGCGTGGAGCGCCAGGAGGAACAGCTGCCGGCGATCATCCAGCGCCTGCGCGACGAACTGGCCGCGGGCCGGAGCCTGTCGGACATGGCCGTGATCTTCCGCAACGGCTGGGAGGGCGAAAAATTGCATGAGGCGCTGCAGCGGGCCGGCATTGCCAGCCAGCTCGCCGAAGGCAACGGCAAGAGTTCGCTGTTCGTGGTGGACGACACGGTCAAGCTGGTCACCATGCATTCCAGCAAGGGACTGGAATTCCCGTTGGTGATCATCCCCGGCCTGGGCTCGCTGCCCAAACCGGGCAAGAACGAGGCCGAAGAAGCACGCCTGCTCTACGTCGCGATGACGCGTGCGACGGAGCGGCTGGTGCTGATCCACCACGAGGATTCGATCTTCAGCCAGCGCATCCGCAACTCCATCAACGACGTGCAACAGCAGCTGGCGAATGCTTGAGCGCAGGGCCGCCGGGGCCGATACTCGGGCAAACAGCTGCCGGCCGTTCTTCCCATGCGTGATCTGTTCGACGATGCCGTTCTCGCTGCGCAACCGCTCGATGTCGCGCTGACGCTGCCCGCCCGCTTCTACACCGATCCGCGCATGCCGACACTGGATGCGCGCGCCATCTTCGCCCGCAGCTGGCAGCTGGTTGGCCATCAATCGCAGGTGGCCGATGTCGGCGACCACATGGTCACTGAGATCGCGGGGCTGCCCTTGATCGTGGTGCGCGGCGAAGACGCCGTCATTCGTGCGTTCCACAACGTCTGCCGTCATCGTGCGGGCCCGATCGCCAGTTGCGATGGCCGTGGCGCGAAGGCCTTGCGTTGCCGCTATCACGGCTGGACCTACGGCCTCGACGGCGTGCTGCGCGGCGCCCCGGAGATGGGCCGCACGAGGGATTTCAATCCGTCGGACATCCGCCTGCCCGAAGTGCGCGTGCAGCTGTGGCAGGGGCTGGTGTTCGTCGCCATCGGCGATGCGCCGCCGTTTGCCGAGGTGGTAGCCGGCATCGACGAACGGTTGGGACTGGAGCGCTCGCTGGAGCACTACCAATTCCATCACCGCGCCAGCTACGAGGTGGCGTGCAACTGGAAGGTGTACGTGGACAACTACCTGGAGGGTTACCACGTGCCGCACATCCATCCCGGCCTCAACAAGCTGCTCGACTACCGCAGCTACATCACCGAGACGGCACCCTGGTATTCGTTCCAGTACAGCCCGCTGGAAAGCGCCGGCGACCTGTACGGCAGCGGCGAGGCGCTGTACTACTTCATCCATCCCAACACCATGCTCAACATCCTGCCCTCGCGCCTGCAGACCAATCGCGTGCTGCCGCTGGGCGTGGATCGCTGCCGGGTGGAGTTCGATTTCTACTACCCCGCCGACGACAGCGCCGAGGCGCATGCGCGCCGCGCACGCGACGTCGAGTTCAGCGACGAGGTGCAGGACGAGGACGTGACCATCTGCGCGGACGTGCAGCGCGGGCTTGCCTCCGGTTCGTACGAAGCGGGGCGTCTGAATCCGTTGCGGGAAAATGCCGTGCATCACTTCCACGAGATGGTGCGCCGCGCGTATCGCGAATCGCTTGCCGAGGGATGACCGCGCGAGTCCGCTCGGCGGCTGAACGCATGAACTCGCGACCGGCCAAGCTGACGCAGGATTGACGCATCCTTCGCGGATGGCGCAGTCTCATCGGGCCCTATATTCGGGAGAGGCGCACATGAAGCGGTTTGTCTGGACCGCGTTGTTGGTCTTGGGATGTGCCAGTCCTGCCGCATTCGCGCAGGGCTTGAACGGCGTGGTGACCGCGTACGTCGATCTCTATGCCGGCCCCGACGCCGGCTATCCCACCATCGCCCAGCTGCCGGCTGGCACGCCGGTGGCGATTCAAGGCTGCACCCAGGGCTATGGCTGGTGCGATGTGATCACTCAAGGCCTGCGCGGCTGGGTGGCGGCCACGTTCGTGCAGTATTCCTACCAAAGCCAACACGTTTACGTGGCCGATTACGGGCCGCGCATCGGCATTCCGATCGTTGCCTTCTCGATCGGCGCGTATTGGGGTTCGTACTACACCAATCGCCCGTTCTATCGGAACCGCGATTACTGGTATGGCCGTCCCTACACGCCGCGCCCGCCGCCGCGTCCGCCGGGCTGGCATCCGGGTTCGCGCCCGCCGCCGCCGGGTCATCGGCCGCCGCCTGGGGGTGGCCATCGTCCGCCTCCGCCGGGCCACCGTCCGCCGCCGCACGGCAATCGCCCGCCCCCGGGCAATCGTCCGCCGCCGACCCAGGGCAACCGGCCGCCGCCGTCGCAGGGACACCGTCCGCCATCGAACAACCGGCCACCGTCCAATCCGGGCACGCATCCGCCGGGCTCGGGCCGACCGCCGGGCGGCGGGCCGCCGCAGGGCCATCGCCCACCGCCGAACCAGGGCGGCGGCAATCATCCGGCCCCTCATCCGCAGGCGCGGCCCGCCCCGGAGAAGAAGGGCGACAACAAGGCCGCCTGATGCCTGCCAGCGAAGCATGAACCGGCGCCCCAGTGCGTCGGTTTGTGTCCGCGTGCGTCGGTTTGCGCTCGGCCGCGTTTTCCGCCGATAAGCGCTGAAGACCCGCTTTTTGCCGATGTTGCGCGGCTATCGCCGAGCACGTCCCGTGGCACGACTCTTGCCCTACAAATCAAGGAGAAGCGGAGTTCTGGCAGGACGCCGTCGGGGTCATTCAGGCATGCGCCGGCCAGGCATGCGGAGGTACCTGTCACCGGGATACCGGTGGGCAGCATCCTCCGTGGTCGACCAACGCGATGCCGTTGCAGCAGCGAGCCTTCGCATGAGCGTCAACGCACGAGACTGGTCCAGGCGACGACCGTTCCCCGTAACGGTCCGCCTGCCGTTGGCCGCGGCCAACGACAGCCGCGTGCATCGGCGCCACTACCTGCCGGTCTGCCTGAAGTTCGTGCTGGCTCTGGTCCTCGCGCTGGCGTGGGCCGTGTTCGCGTATGCCATGGCGCAGCATTGGATGGGCGAACTGACGCCGGGCAGGCAGTGGACGGCGCACCTGCTGGTGATCGGCGTCGCCGTGCTGCCCGCCTTCATGCATGTGTTTCTCGCGGTGGGCCTGCTGCTCGATCGCCGCCCGCTCCGCTCGCACTTCGCTGACGATGATTTTCCCAGCATCACGATCCTGATCGCCGCGCACAACGAGCAGGACAGCATCCTCGACACGCTCGCCAGCATCGCCGCGCAACGCTACCCCGCGCGCATCGAAGTGATGGTGATCAACGACGGTTCCACCGATGCCACGCTCGAGCGGCTGCACAGCGTGTCGTATCCCTGGCTGGAAGTGCTCGACCTGCAAAGCGCAGGCGGCAAGGCCAATGCGTTGAACGCGGGACTGCGGCTGGCTTCCTGCCCGCTCACCGTGACCCTCGATGCGGATGCGCACCTGCAACCGCATGCCTTGCGGCGCCTGGTGACGCGCTACATGAGCGATCCGCCGAATACCGTGGCGGTCGCCGGCGCCGTGCTCGTACGCAACTCGCGGCAGAGCCTGGTCACGCGCATGCAGGAGTGGGATTACTTCCAGGGCATCGCCGCCAGCAAGCGCCTGCAGAGCCTGTTTCAGGGCACGCTGGTGGCCCCGGGCACGTTTTCGCTGTACCGCACCGACATCCTGCGCGTGGTGGGCGGCTGGCCCTCCTGCGCGGGCGAAGACACCGTGCTCACCTGGGCCATCCTGCAGGACCACCATCGCGTGGGCTACTGCGAAGACGCCATCGCCTTCGCGCGCGTGCCCGCGTCGCTCGCGTCATTTCTACAGCAACGCCAGCAGTGGGCGCGCGGCCTCATCGAGGCGTTCAAGGCGCAGGGTTCGCTGCTTTTCCGCCGCCGCCTGAGTACGTTCTTCATCGGCTGGAATCTTCTGTTCCCGTACATGGATCTGGCCTACACGATTGCCCTGATACCCGCCGTCCTGCTGGCATGCACCGGCGTCTACTGGCTGGCGGGTGCGATGCTGGCGTTCGTGCTGCCGGCGAGCCTGTTGGCCAACCTGGTCGTTTATGCGGTGCAGGCGCGCATGTTCCGCTCCGTCGGACTCACCGTACGGCGCAATCCGTTCGGCCTGTTCGGCTACGCCATGCTCTATGGACTCGTGCTCAAGCCGGCGAGCGTGATGGGCTATCTTTCCGGTCTGCTGGGATGGCGCCCGCGCGACTATTGGCGATGAGGGCTGTCTTTCACGCCATCGGCCAAGGCCACCAGCCGGCGCGGTGTTGCGCGTAGCGATCCGCGGCGCGCTCGAAACGGTTTCGCACGCTGATGCCGCCGCACAACGCGTACAGCGGCAGAAACAACGGTCCCAGCACCATGTACTGGTAGACATGCGCGCGCTCATGGTCCGCCAATGAAATACGCGGCTCGCTGCGATGTCCCGCGCGATGCGCATAGGTGAAGCACGGCGTATCGAGCTCGTCGCAGGAATACAGGATCACGTTGCCCAGGGTGAGCGCTCCGCCGCTGCCCCGATGAGGCATCCGCCGGAAGGCCAGCGCCCATTCCCCGCGGCGCCATTGCGGCCGCGCACCCCACGGCATGCACGCCAGGCCCGCAAGCAGACCCAGCAGGCTGTTGGGCAGGGTCCAGCTCGCGCCTGCCAGCAGGGCGAGCCATCGGCCTGTCGAGTTCCTGCTATCCAGGCCCTGCACGTTCGGCCTCCTTGTTTAGCGGCGCGACGGACACCATCTGATGCTGCATCGAGTTTTGGCCACCGAGGCCTGCCATGTCCACTCCGTTGAGCATCCCCTGCCCCCACTGTGCCGCCTTGAATCGCGTGCCTGAAGACCGTCTCGGTCAACATCCCGTGTGCGGCCGCTGCAAGCAGCCGCTGTTCGAGGGCAAACCGGCGGCACTGACCGCCGCCAACTTCGATGCCGTGGCAGGGCGCGGCGAGCTGCCCGTGGTGATCGATTTCTGGGCACCCTGGTGCGGACCCTGCCTGAGTTTTGCGCCGGTGTTCGCCGAAGCGGCGGCCAGCCTGGAGCCGCAGCTGCGGCTGGCCAAGGTCGATACCGAAGCACAACCGGCGTTGGCGCAGCGCTTCGGCATCCGCAGCATTCCCACGCTGCTGGTGTTGCGCAACGGCAAGGAGATCGCGCGCCAGGCGGGCGCGCTCAACGGCATGCAGCTGCGCCAGTTCCTCGCCAACGCGCTGCGCTGAAGCAACTCACGAACTGCACGAGAGCATGGAACAGCCGGCCTTTTGCGCCGCCCAGGCCGGCCGTTTCTGCGCGTAGCGTTCGCGGCCCGGTTGATCGTCGTACGGGCGGCGCATGACCTCGAGCAATTCGTGGATGCCGGCGTAATCGCCCTGCGTCGCGCGATCGATCGCTTCCTGCGCAAGGTAGTTGCGCAGCACATAGCGCGGGTTCGCCAGACGCATGCGCGTGCGCCGTTGCTCGTTGGAAAACGCATCGCTGCGCGCACGTGCCGCATAACTTTCGAGCCACGCCTGAAAAGCGGGTTCGAACGCCTGACGCTTGGCTTCGTCGTAGAACGCATCGTGCAGCGGCGCCAACGAAGGCTGCGCCGGATCCACCTCCGCCAGCGCACGGAAGAACAAGGTCATGTCGACTTCGGCATCGGCGAGCAGGGCATGGAGTTCGCGCATGCGCTCCACGTCGCCGTCCTCGCACGCTGAAAAACCCAGTTTCGCGGCGATGCTGGCACGGTCCGCCTCGGCGTAGACCGCCGCATAGCGATCGAGGCCCGCCTGCAACGGCTCGGTGCCGCTGAACAGCGGTGCCAACGCCATCGCGAGCCGGCTCAGGTTCCACCAGGCCACGTTCGGTTGCTGGCCGAAACGATAGCGGCGACGACCTGCGTCGGTGGTATTGGGTGTCCACTCCGGATCGAAGTTGTCGACCCAGCCGTACGGGCCGTAGTCGATGGTGAGGCCGAGGATGGACATGTTGTCCGTGTTCATGACGCCATGCACGAAACCCACGCGCATCCACTGCGCCACCATCTGCGCCGTACGCTCGCACACCTGTGCGAACCACGCGGCGTAAAGAGACTCGCCATCGCCCTGCAATTGAGGGAAATCGCGCGCGATGGTGAAGTCGACCAGTTGGCGCAACAGTGCGATGTCGCCGCGCGCGGCCGGCAATTCGAAATTGCCGAAGCGGATGAACGACGGCGCCACACGACACACGATGGCACCCGGCTCCTCCTGCGGATGACCGTCGTAGAACATGTCGCGCACCACCGCGTCGCCTGTCACCACCAGGCTGAGTGCGCGCGCCGTCGGCACGCCGAGATGGTGCATCGCCTCGCTGCAGAGAAATTCTCGGATCGACGAACGCAGGACCGCGCGTCCATCCGCACCGCGCGAATACGGCGTACGTCCTGCCCCCTTGAGCTGGAGTTCCCAGCGATGACCGTCGCCAGTGATCGCCTCCCCCAGCGAAATGGCGCGTCCATCGCCCAGTTGATCGGCCCAGACGCCGAACTGGTGACCGCCGTAATTGGCGGCGAAAGGCGTCATGCCTTCGAGCAGGGCGTTTCCACCGAGCACCTGGGCGAGTTCGGTGCTTTCCATGTCCGCCTCATCCAAACCCAGCGCCCGCGCCATTTCCGCGGACCACGCCACGACGCGCGGCGCGGCCACCGGGGTGGGCCGGACGTGAGAGTAGAGGGCACCCAGAACCTGGCGCTGACGCGGTCCCTGCTCCGGATCTCCCGGCAAGTCGCGCGCGAAGGCGTTATCGAAGATCAACTGCGGCATGTTTGGGTCCTGCAAAAAGCTGGATTGGCAGCGCTGTCATCGCGAGGGAAACGTCGTTTGCCCGCGCTGAAATCGCAGAACATTGCGTGGTTCACTTTTGTGAAGATGACGACTTCGCTTAAGACAAACTTACGCCAAAATTCAGTAGCTATTGGCATTTGTGTATCGCGTGTGAAGCTGCTTATATGTGCCCTGAACGGCCACGCAGGGGTGGCCCGGAGTCGACACATGCACATGCTTCTTGCACGTTCCGCCATCGAGCGCGGAATGCAGCTGGTAGCAGGGATGCTGAACCATCGGGACACGTCGGACGTCCCTCATAGCCACCATCAGGATCGCAGCGCTTTTCAGCTGGTGTCCTGGCAACCTGGCGCGCATTCTCGACGCGAGGACGAACTCGCCCGACGCCGCGAGCATCCGTTCGGTTAAAACTTCGCGATTTCCCGCGCGCATCAACCGCCCGCCGGCGATGCAAAGATGCGCGCGATCTCCTGTTCTTCAAGCGCTCGCCATTCCCCTGGCTGCAGACCTTCGAGCGTCAGAGCCCCCACCGAAATCCTCGACAGCGCTTCGACGTGGTTGCCCACCGCGGCGAACATGCGTCGTACCTGGTGGTAGCGACCCTCGGTGAGCGTCACTCGCGCACGGCGCGGTTCCAGCACTTCGAGCGTCACCGGTTCCAACGGATCGGTTTCCGATTCCAGCATCATGCTGCCGCTGGCGAACAGCACGCCTTCGTCGCCGCGCAAGTCGTTCGCCAACGTGGCTTCGTATACTTTCGCCACGCGCGCCTTGGGCGAAATGATCCGGTGCAGCAACGCGCCGTCGTCGGTGAACAACAACAGGCCCGAGGTATCGCGATCGAGTCGTCCCACCGTGGACAACGCCGGATCGCGCACGCGATAGCGCGGCGGCAGCAGGTCGTAGACCACCCGCCCGATGTCCTTGCGCGAGCAGGTCGCGCCCAGCGGCTTGTACATCGCCAGCACCATGCCGGCGGGTGGATCGAGCGGCTCCTCGTCGATGCGGATGTGTTCGTGCGGCACCTTGTCGTCCGCGTACAGCACCTCGCCATCGGGGTCGGTGATGCGGCCTTCGCGAAACATCAGCGTCACTTCCTTGCGGCTGCCATAGCCCAGGTTGGCGATCAGCTTGACCAGTTTCATGCGCGCACTCCGCGTGCTTCGATCACTTTGAATCCGTCCTGCGTTACCACCGTGCGTACCTCGTTGAAACGTGCGGCCAGCGTGGCCTCGTAGGGAAGATGCCGATTGGCCACCAGCCAGAGCCTGCCGTGTGGCAGCAGCGCGTCGGCGGCGACATCGATGAAGGCGCGTCCGAGTTCGGGAAGATCGGCGCGCCCCTGGTGAAATGGCGGATTGCTGACGATGGCGTCGTAGCGTCGCGGCAAGCCTTGCGTGACGTCGTGCCAGTGCAGCGCATACGTTGCGGCACGCGCATGTTCGCGCTGCGCGCGATCCAGGTTCTGTCGCGCCGGTTCCAGCGCGCGCGCCTCGGCTTCGAACAGATCGATCGACGATACCGCCGGGCAACGCGCCAGCAGCTGCGCCGACAAATAACCGTAGCCGGCGCCCAGGTCCGCCACGCTGCCATGCAAATCCGTGGGCAAACAAGCGGCCAGCAAGGCCGAAGCGGTATCCACGCGATCCCAGGCGAACAGGCCGGGGCGACTCACATAGCCGGCCGGGTTGAGCCGCGGCGTATCCAGCGATATCCAGCTTTCCAGCAGTTCGCGATCGAGCTGCGTGCCCAGCGGCTGGGTCCAGAACACGCGGCATTTGTGCTTGGAAAGATGGCTGAGCGGCCCGGCCAGACTAGCCAGATCGCCCTCGGCGGACTTGGCGCCTTCCGCATTGGGCACGGCCACCAGCACCACGCCGCCAGCCGAGGTCCGCTGCAAGGCGTGCGCAAACAGCGCGCGCGCCTCGTCGCGCTGACGCGGCGGCAATACCAGCACCATGGGGAACGGCTCGCTGGCACCGGGCGAGGCGACGGTGAGACCGCTGCGCTCCAGTGCCTCGGCGAACGGCTTGAAGCTTTGCTCGCATACCCAATGCTTTTGCGCCATCTCGCGCAGCCGGAAGCCGTCGCGGGCGCGCAGGAACAACACGCGGCCATCGGCAGGCAGCGTCAGCTCGCCCGATGCAAAGGGCACGAAGATGGCCTCCAGCGCCGCGTCGTGGGCTGCGGGAGAGAAAGAGACAGGCATCGGCCGGTCGGTCCTGGAAGGGGCTGGCTATATTACCGCCTGGACCTGCGACTCATTCGAGCGAGAGCAGCGCCAGCTCGCTGACGAACTCCCGCGGCTGGCCGCTCAGCGGATCGACAAAAGCCAGCCTCCGCGCCAGCAACTGCAGCGGTCGCGCATGGTCGTCGGGCTGCGGCTCGGGCAGCTCGGGATAGAACGGATCGTGCAGGATCGGCGCACCCAGCGCCGCCATGTGCACGCGCAGCTGGTGCTTCTTGCCAGTGACCGGCTCCAGCGCATAGCGCCAGTGCGAGGCATGGCGTTCCAGCACGTCGATGCGTGTCTCGCTGTTGGGCTCGCCTGCCACCTCCTGCATGCGGAAGAACGGCTCGCCCGCCGCGATGCGCGAACGCCTCACCTGCGGGAAGGAGAGATTCGGCAGCGGCGCCGCCCACGCCTCATAGCTCTTGCGGATGCGCCGCTGGGGGAACAAGGCCTGATACGCCGCACGGCTGGCGGGATCGGCCGAAAACATCACCAATCCGGCGGTGTGGCGGTCGATGCGATGCAAGGGCACCAGATCGGCATTGCCCAGGGTCCGCGTCAGGCGCGCCAGCACGGTTTCCTCGACGAACCCGCCCGCGGGCGTCACCGGCAGAAAATGCGGCTTGTCCACCACCACCAGGTGCGCATCCACGTGCAGCAGCGTCTCGCGGAACGGGATCGGCGGTTCCTGCGCCACTTCGCGGAAATAGCGCACGCACAAGCCCACCCGGTACGGCGTACCGGCAGCCAGCGGCTGCCCGGCCTCGTCGAGCACCCGGCCACGCGCGAAGCGGTCTTCCCACACGCTCCTGTCGATACGGGGAAACAGCGCACACAGCCCGTCCAGCACCGTGGCCCATGATCCCTGGGGCAGGTGCACCGTGCTGGCGGCGGGAGGAACGGACATCGGGCGACTCTCCATCGATCAAGGGAGCTTAAACCTGCGCTGCTTACTTGGCGAAAGTCGGCCGCGAAGCACTGCCATCACTTACGACGTACACCATTCCAACCGGCAAGCCGTTGGATAAACTCACCCAACAACGGGTTCCGCACCCGGGGATGGCGCCACCACAGCGCGCCGACAATCAGACGAGGCAGCACATGGACAAGCCGGCAACCCGTGCTCGGCAAGCGCTTACTTCGAAAACCCGGCGCGCGTGGCGGCCTGCCGCGTGGCTGGCCGCACTGGCATGGATGGCGTTGCCATCGCTGCATGCGGCAACGATGGACCCGGCGGTGCTGCCGCAGGTGCAAGGCGCCACCTTCGAGGTGGTGATTCTCAAGCCGGTGAAGGATCCGTTGAGCTACGAGAAGCCGCTGCCGTTCGACCAGTTGCCCTACCAGCAGCGCACGGACAAGTACTACTCGGTCGGCACCGCGTTCGCCATCGGCGACAACCGCTACGTGACCGCCGGCCACGTGCTGTCGCTGGGCATCGACAGCCTGATGGGCGAGCCGGCCCTGCGCGACGCCGCGGGCCATGTCTATGCGATCGACAAAGTCACCCGCTACTCGCTGCATGAGGACTTCGTCGAGTTCACGCTGAAGGATCCGCCCAAGGTGACGCCGCTGGCGTTGAACACGCAGCCGGCCCTGAACGAAGTGGTTTACGCGGTGGGCAATGCGCTGGGCACGGGCATCGTGATCCGCGACGGCCTCTACACCTCGCAGACGCCGGAGGAACAGGACGGCCGCTGGAAGTGGCTGCGCTTCTCCGCCGCCGCCTCGCCCGGCAACAGCGGCGGACCGCTGCTGGACAAGGACGGCAAGGTCATCGGCATCGTGGTGATGAAGTCGCCGGACGAAAACCTCAACTACGCGCTGCCGATCGACCGGGTGCTCAACGCGCCCGCCAATCTGGCCAGCATCGACACGCGCGAGAGCTACCAGCTCGATGTGATCGAGGACAAGCACACCGGTCCGTTCAAGGCGCAGTTCCCGCTGCCCAAGAGCTTCGCCGAGTTCAGCGCGACCTACCAGAAGCTGCACAACGCCGACGTCGACCAGAAACTGCACGACCTGCTGGCCGAGAACGCGGCCACGATGTTTCCCAACGGCCAGGGCGCCAGCCGCCTGCTGCACGTCAATTCCGATCTCAACGCCTTCCCCACCCTGCTCCACCGCAACAGCAACGGCAATTGGGTGAGCGCCAAGGCCAACGAGAACAAGGCCGTGCTTCCGCACAACGGCTACATTGGCCGCGCGGCGGTGGGACAGCAGGTGATGTTCCACCTGCGCAAGCCGGACGACGTCACCAGCAAACAGCTGTACGGCGACTCCAAGCTGTTCATGGACCTGGTGCTGAAAGGCGCCCCGATGCAACGGCGCGTGGGCAGCGAAGCGATCAAGATCACCTCGCTGGGCGCACCGTCGCTGCAACGCAATTTCACCGACAACTATCAGCGCCGCTGGCAGATCCGTGAATGGCCGATGGCGTACGACAACGAGCTGGTGATCGCCTTCCTGCTGCCGGTGCCCGATGGCTACGCGGCGATGGTCCGCCTGACCAGCAACCGCTCCGAGCACGAGGACATCGCCGACATGCAGGCCTTGGCCAACTTCGTCGATGTGTCCTACAGCGGCACGCTGGCGCAGTGGAAGGAATTCCTGGCCAACACCGAGCTGCTGCCCAGCGTGCTGTCCGACATCGCCATCCGCTTCAACTACGGCGACGACTTCAAGTACCAGTCCAAGCGCCTCGGTTTCGCCTATACGCCGTCGCTGCAGAAGATCGATGCCGACAGCCAGCTGGTGCTCGGCATGTCCTACTTCGAGGATCACGGCAAGACCGTGTGGGACGTCTCCAAGGTGGAAGTGAAATCCAACCTCGACAACGCCGAGCATGTGATGGTCAATCGCCACGTGGCTCCGTCGGACGACCTGGACGACAGCTTCCGCAACCGCTGGGGCAAGATCGTGCATCGCAGCCATCCGGACGACGGCGTGCCGTACAGCGAAAACGACATGACCTACATCGGCACCGTCGGCGGCACCCAGGTCAGCGCGGAATCCAAACCGGAAGTGCTGTACACCGCCTTCTACGGCGTGGACGGCCCGCGACCGGAAGACGCCATGAAGGGCAAGCTCAATCTGTTGCTGGAGAAGTTGCAGGTCAACGAGCACTGATGACGATGGTGCGGGGCTGCCGTGCCCCGCACCTGTTCAAACACCGGGCGACAGCTCAACGCGGCTCGGTGATTTCCGTCTGCATATCCACATCCACCTCGGCCGTGGCGGTATGCGGTACGCGGGGCTGCTGGGTCAGGCGTCCGTACCAACGCCAGGCGAACCAGCCGGTCAAGGTCAGCGCGCTGGCGCCCAGCGCCAGGTACACCATGTGGCCCGACAGCAGCGGCGACAGCACGCCCGCTACCACCGCGCACATCAGCAGGCTGCCAAACGCCTGCACCGACGAGGCGCCGCCGCGTCGCTGCGGAAAACGGTCCAGCAGCAACAGCGTGAGCGTGGGAAAAGCGATCTGCACGCCGATGCCGTGCAGCACCAGCGGCAGCATCGACCAGGGCAGCAGCGGCTCGCGGGTGACCAGCCCCATCAGCAGATGCGCGGCGCATGCCAGCAACATGAAGCCATAGCCGAGGTTCACCGTATAGGCCGCGCTGCGGCGATGGGCGAGGCGTCCCGATATCCACGCACCGGTCATCAGGCCCGCCACCGTCGGCAGGAACAGCCACGGGAAACCCTGCGCGGACAGATGCAGCAGATCGCGAATGATGTGCGGCGCCGAAGAGATGTACAAAAACAGCCCGGCGAAATTCACCGAGCAGGAAATCAGCAACGGCCAGAACGGGCGGTCCTTGCCGAAATTCACGTAGCCGCGCACCAGCGTGCCCGCGCGAAACGGCGTGCGTGCGGCGACCGGATGGGTTTCGTCGAGGAACACGATCAAGGCCAGCGCCAGCATCAGCGTGAAGCCCAACAGCACCCAGAAGATGCCGTGCCAGCCATTGAGGAACAGCAGCTGCGCGCCCACGATCGGCGCGATCACCGGCGCGATGCTGAAGATCAGCATCACGCGCGACATCATCTGTTGTGCCGCGGGTCCCTCCAGGCTGTCGCGCACGATCGCTCGGCCCACCACCAGGCCCGCACCGGCGCACACGCCCTGCAAGGCGCGGCAACTGAGCAGCATCGGGTACGAGGTGGACAGCGCCGCCCCCGCGGAGGCCAGCGCATACACCAGCATGCCGGTGACGATCACCGGCTTGCGTCCCACGGCATCTGAAATGGCGCCGTGGAACAGGCTCATCACGGCATAGGTGATCAGGTAGGTGCTGATCATCTGCTGCAGCCCGGTGCTGTCCACCCCAAAGCGGTCGCCGATCAGCGGAAACGCCGGGAACACGGCGTCGATCGAGAACGGACCGATCATCGACACGCCCGCCAGCAGAAATGGCAGGCTGCGCCGGACGGGGCGCGATGTGGGGGTCATGGGCATGGCACAGCGGGCGAGGTGACGGAAGTATAGCGGTGCCTTCCGCGCGGCTGATCCATGACGTTCGAGGGATCATCGGCTAGGATGAATGGCACAGGGAGATGGCATGCCTCCCGCCGCGGCCACGCCGTGGCAAACCACCTTCGGGTTGATGATGCCTGCACCGCCGGACATTCCGGGGCGCAGGCGTGTGCCTGTGTCCGGGAAGTCCTTCCGATCGAAGTTCTTCTGCAAGAGGAGGCCACAACGTGGGCTTTACCGGATTTCTCGCCGTCGGCATTGGCGGCGTATTGGGTTGCTGGTTGCGCTGGACCCTGGGTGTGCTGTTCAACCCGCTGTTCCCCACCGTGCCGCTGGGCACGCTCGCCGCCAACCTGATCGGCGGCCTGTTGATGGGCGTGGTGCTGGGCGTCTTCGACCATTTCCAGACCCTGCCGCCCGAGCTTCGCCTGTTCGTCGCCACCGGCTTCCTGGGCGGGCTGACCACCTTTTCCACCTTCTCGGCCGAATCGACCACCCTGCTGCTGCGGCAGCAGTACCTGTGGTTCGGCGGACACGTGGCCCTGCACCTGGTCGGCTCGATCGCGCTGACCGTGGCCGGCATCGCTCTCACCCGCGCCGTGTTGCGCTAGGAGGCCCCATGGAAACCACGCAGCAAGGCGTCCAGCTCAGTTTCTACACCCATGCCCGCGCACGCCACGACGGCAAACTGGTCTTCGAATGGTTGCTCGAGCATGCACGCAGCCACGGCATCGGCGGCGGTTCGGCGTTTCGCGCCATCTGCGGCTTCGGCCGGCACGGTGTGCTGCGCGAAGAACAATTCTTCGAACTGGCCGACGATCTCGCCGTGAAGGTGGAATTCCTGCTTACCGACGCGCAGTCGCAGGCGCTGCTGCAAACCGTTCGCGAAAGCGGCGTCGACGCAGTCTTTGCAATTGCTCCCGCAAGCTTTGGGATACTAGGCAGGACGCCGCAATCCAGCTAGTGAACGGCGCCGTCCTGCCCTTCTCGTCACCATGGCATACGAGGACCGCATGAGTCAGGATTCATTGAAGTCACGTGCCGCCACACTGCTCGAGCACGCCGGCATTTTTCTCGATGGTTCGCGCCCCACCGACATGCGGGTGCACGACGAACGACTTTACGCACGCGTGTTTGCGCACGGTTCGCTGGGCCTGGGCGAAAGCTATATGGACGGCTGGTGGGACAGCGAGGATCTGCCCGGACTGTTCACCCGCGTCCTCGGCGCCCAGTTGGACAACGAACTGAAGACGCTCGATACGCTGCTTGCGCATCTGAAGGCGCGCTTCATCAACCTGCAGCGCGGCGACCACGCCTTCGATATCGGCCGCGTGCATTACGACCTGGGCAACGACCTGTTCCAGGCCATGCTCGGCAAGCGGCTGGTGTATTCGTGCGGCTACTGGGCGCAGGCGAACAATCTCGACGACGCGCAGGAGGCCAAGCTCGACCTGATCTGCCGCAAGTTGCGCCTGAAGCCCGGCCAGCGCGTACTGGACATCGGCTGCGGCTGGGGCGAAGCGCTGAAGTTCGCGGCCGAACGCTACGGCGTGCAGGGCGTGGGCGTCACCGTGTCGAAGGAACAGGCAGCGTTTGCGCGGGAACTGTGCCAGGGCCTGCCGGTGGATATCCGCCTGCAGGACTATCGCGAACTCGACGAACCGTTCGACGCGATCTTCTCCATCGGCATGTTCGAGCATGTGGGCGCGCTCAACTACCGCACCTATTTCGAGGTCGTGCGCCGCTGTCTGCGCGACGACGGCCTGTTCGTGCTCCACAGCATCGGCAGCAACGGTTCGCCCAGCCGGCCCGATCCGTGGATCGAGAAGTACATCTTCCCCAACTCGATGATTCCCGCCGCCAGCCAGGTGGCCGAGGCGTCGCAGAACCTGTTCGTGGTGGAGGACTGGCACAACTTCGGCGCCGACTACGACCTCACGCTGTCGGCATGGCGGGCCAACTTCGACGCCGCATGGCCACAGCTGGCGGCGAACTACGACGACCGCTTCCGCCGCATGTGGCGCTTCTACCTCTCGGTCTCGGCCGCGGTGTTCCGCAGCCGCCGCGACCAGCTCTGGCAGCTCACCCTGAGTCCTCACGGCGTGCCCGGCGGCTATCGCGTTCCCCGTTGAGAATGCTTGCAGCAAGCCACTTCGCGCACGATAGTGCAGCTATCAGCGGGCCGCATGACGGTGGCCCGCTACGACACGTTGTCCGCCCCTGATCCGGAATTTGCCTTGAAACTGTTTCGACGCCTTGCGGCCGCCCTGGCCCTCAACCTGTTGCTCGTCGCGGTCGCGGTAGCCCAACCCGGGTTGTGGGTCGCCAAGAACGAGCACGCGACGGTGTACCTGTTCGGCACCGTGCATCTGCTGCCTACGGATACGAACTGGCAATCGCACGCGCTGGACAAGGCGCTGGACGAGAGCCAGCGGCTGAGCATCGAGATCGTCGACGACGATTCGGCGGCCATGCAGGGCCTGGTGATGCAGTACGGCGTCGACCTGAGCCAGTCGCTGTCCAGCAAGCTCGACGAGAAGGACCGCGGCGAACTGGAGAAGGCGGCCGAAGTCGCGAAGCTGCCCGGCGGCATCGCCGCGCTGCAGCCTATGCGCCCCTGGCTGGCCGCGCTCACGCTCACCATGGCGCCGCTGATGCAGGCGGGACTGGACCCGAACCAGGGCGTCGACAAGCTGCTCAAGGCGCGCATGCAGCAGGCCGGCAAACCCATCGACGGGCTGGAAACCGCGGAAAAGCAGATCCGCATGCTGGCCGACCTGCCCGAGGCGATGCAGCTGGAATTCCTGCGCCAGTCCTTCAAGGAAGTGGCCGACGGCCCTTCCAAGCTGCGCGAACTGATCGACGCCTGGCGCACCGGCGACACCGCCGCCATCGCCCGGATCGAAGACGAGGACCTGCGCAAGGACAGCCCGCTGCTCTACCAGCGGCTGATCGTCGAGCGCAACGAAGCCTGGGCGAAGACCATCGCCGAGCGCATGCAGCAGCCGGGCGTGAGTTTCGTTGCCGTGGGCGCGGGCCATCTGGCCGGGCCGGACAGCTTGCAGGAGCAGTTGCGCAAGCTGGGGGTGAAGACCACCCGCATCGAGAACTGACAGCCGGTCCAACGATCCCTTGTGGAAGCGGCCTTGGCCGCGACCGCACACTGGCAGCCTGCCTCAGTAGCCGGCTTCGGCGCCTCAGCCACCCGGCTTCACCGCTTCGTCGGCTGTCGCGGCCAAGGCCGCTCCCACAAGGGGGCTGCTGACCCTGCCCCTCGCCCCCCAGCCCCCCTTTCTGGCACCATCGTCCGGTTAAGCGCGCCGCCTGCGCGCAGCCCAACTGACGCAAACCCATGAATTTGCAAGCCAATTTCGAACAGATCCCGCTCAAGGAATACGCCGAGCGGGCCTACCTCGACTACTCGATGTATGTGGTGCTGGACCGCGCCCTGCCCTTCGTGGGCGATGGCCTGAAGCCGGTGCAGCGTCGCATCGTCTACGCCATGAGCGAGCTGGGCCTGGCGGCTTCGTCCAAGCCCAAGAAGTCCGCGCGCACCATCGGCGACGTGATCGGCAAGTTCCATCCGCACGGCGACACCTCGTGCTACGAGGCGATGGTGCTGATGGCCCAGCCGTTCTCGTACCGCTATCCGCTGGTCGACGGCCAGGGCAACTTCGGCTCGCCGGACGATCCGAAAAGCTTCGCCGCGATGCGTTACACCGAGTCGCGCCTGAGCCCGATCGCCGAAGCGCTGCTGGGCGAACTCGGCCAGGGCACGGTGGACTGGGTGCCGAACTTCGACGGCACGCTGGAAGAACCCAGTTGGCTGCCCTCGCGCGTGCCGCACGTGCTGCTCAACGGTTCGATGGGCATCGCCGTGGGCATGGCCACCGACATTCCGCCGCACAACCTGCGCGAAGTGGTGAGCGCGTGCATCCGCCTGCTGGATGATCCGGACGCCACCGTCGCCGACCTGTGCGAACACATCCAGGGTCCGGACTACCCGACCGAAGCGGAAATCATCACGCCGCGCAACGAACTGCTGGCGATGTACCAGAACGGCACCGGTTCGGTGCGTGCCCGCGCCGTGTATCACATGGACGAGGGCAACATCGTCATCACCGCGCTGCCGCACCAGGTGAGCCCGTCCAAGATCCTCGAGCAGATCGCCGCGCAGATGCGCGCGAAGAAACTGCCGATGGTGGAAGACCTGCGCGACGAATCCGATCACGAGAATCCGATCCGCCTGGTGGTGGTGCCGCGTTCGAACCGCATCGACGCCGCCGAGGTGATGCAGCACCTGTTCGCCACCACGGACATGGAAAAGAGCTTCCGCATCAACCTCAACATGATCGGTCTGGACGGCCGTCCGCAGGTGAAGGATCTCAAGCGGATCCTCAGCGAGTGGCTGCACTTCCGCACCGATACGGTGACGCGCCGCCTCAACCATCGCCTGGCCAAGGTGGAGCGCCGCCTGCATCTGTTGGAAGGTTTGCGCATCGCCTACCTCAACCTGGACGAGGTGATCCGCATCGTCCGCACCGAGGACGAACCCAAGCCCGTGCTGATGGCGCGCTTCGGCCTCAGCGAAGAGCAGACCGACTACATCCTCGAGACCAAGCTGCGCCAGCTGGCGCGCCTCGAGGAAATGAAGATCAATGCCGAGCGCGACCAGCTCGAAGAAGAACGCGCACGCATCAACGTGCTGCTGAAATCGCCGGCCAAGCTGAAGGGCCTGATCAAGGAAGAACTGCGCGCCGACGCGGCCAAGTTCGGCGACGAGCGCCGCTCGCCGCTGGTGCAGCGCAATGCCGCGCAGGCGCTGGACGAAAGCGCGCTGGTCGCCAGCGAACCGGTCACCGTGGTGCTGAGCGCCAAGGGCTGGATCCGCGCCGCCAAGGGCCACGACATCGATGCCGACGGCCTCAACTATCGCGAAGGCGACAGCCTGCTCGCCGCGGTGAAGGCACGCACCACCCAGCAGGTCGCGGTGATCGACTCCACCGGCCGCAGCTATTCCATGGCGGCGCATACGCTGCCCTCGGCACGCGGCAACGGCGAGCCCGTCACCGGCCGCTTCAGCCCACCGTCGGGCGCCAGCTTCGACGCGCTCGCCGCCGGCGACAACGACACCCGGCTGATCCTCGCCACCGACCACGGCTACGGCTTCGTGACGCGCTTCGAGGCGCTCACCGGCCGCAACAAGGCGGGCAAGCAGATCATCACCCTGGGCGATGGCGCCAAGGTGCTGGCGCCGCAGGTCAGCGCCGATCCGGCACGCGACCGCATCGTGGTGGTCACCACCGAAGGCCATCTGCTGATGTTCTCGGTGGCCGAACTGCCGGAGCTGGACAAGGGCAAGGGCAACAAGCTGATCGACGTGCCCAAGGCCAAGCTGAGTGCGGGCGTGAAGGTCGTCGGTGTGGCGGTGGTCGCCGAAGGCAAGGGTGAGGTGACGCTCTATGCCGGCCAGCGCAAACTCACGCTGAAGTGGTCGAACCTGGTCGAGTACGGCGGCAACCGCGCCACCCGCGGCGGCCTGCTGCCGCAGGGCCTGCGCCGGGTGGAGCGGATCGAGACCACGGGCTGATCCAGCCTTCCCCTCTCCCTGCTTACCCTGTGGGAGCGCACCCGGTGCGCGACGGGCCTTGCCTCTGGCCCCGTCGCGCACCGGGTGCGCTCCCACAGTTTTGGGGTCAGCCCTAGACCTTCTTTCATGTTGACGGACGCCCCGCCCGGGCCTTATCCAGTGTGTTCCCGCCGCAGCACAAGGATGGTCCATGCGCACGTCAAGACTGCCGGCGCTTATCGCCGGCCTGTTGTTCGCAGTAACGGCTCACGCCGCGGATACCGACCAATGGCAACTGCCGGTGGCCGTGAAGAAACTGGACAACGGCCTCACCGTGGTCGTTTCCGAAGACCATAGTTCGCCCACCGTCGGCATCAGCACGGTTTACCACGTAGGCATGCGGCTGGAGCCGCAAGGTCGCACGGGCTTTGCCCACCTGTTCGAGCATCTGATGTTCGAAGGCACGCCCAATGCACCCAAGGGCACGTTCGATCGCGTGATCCAGGGCGGTGGTGGCGTCAACAATGGTTCCACCCGCGCCGACTACACCAACTACGTCGAATCGGCGCCCATTTCGGCGCTCGAGCCGTTGCTGTGGCTCGAAGCCGATCGCATGAAGACGCTCGATTTCAGCGAAAAGAATCTCGACAACCAACGCGACGTGGTGAAGGAAGAGATTCGCGTCAACGTAAAGAACCAGCCCTATGCCGCGTTCTACTGGCTCGACCTCAACGCGCTGGCCTTCGACAAATGGCCGAACAAGCACGACGGCTACGGTTCCTTCGAAGACCTGGACCACGCCAGCATCGCCGACGTGAAAGCGTTCCACGACACCTTCTATCAGCCAGCCAACGCCGTGATCGGCATCTCCGGCGACGTCACGCCCGAACAGGCCTTTGCGCTGGCGCAGAAATACTTCGGCTCGATTCCTTCGCGCGCGTTGCCGCCGCGTGCGGACATTGCCGAACCGCTGAACACCAAAGCTCGCCATCTCGAGCAGACCGATACGATGGCCAAGGCGCCGGCGATTGCGGTGGGCTGGAAGGCTCCGGAGCGCGGCAGCAAGGACCAGATGCCGATGCTGGTGCTGGCGCAACTGCTGGTGGGTGACGACGCGTCTCGCTTCTACCAGGGCCTGGTGAAGGGTCGCGAACAGCTGCTGCAGATCCAGGGTGGCTTGAATTTCGCGCTCGGCAGCGGCACCGACTATGCCGGCCCCACCTTGTTCGGCCTGTTTGCAATCTACAAGCCCAATGCGCAGCCGGATCAGGTGCTGGCGGCGCTCGACGAGGAGATCGCCAAGGTCGCCCACGACGGTGTCGACGACGCCACGCTGGCGCGCGTGAAAACCAAGATGCTGTCGGACTGGTACGGCGGCATGGAGGATTTCCTCTCGCGCGCCGACACGCTCGCCAAACTGCAGACGCTGTGGGGCGATGCCAAGGTGGTGAATCAAGTGCCCGGCTGGATCAACCAGGTGACGTCCGACGACGTACGCCGCGTGGCGCAGACCTATCTCACCGATGCCAATCGCAGCGTGATCATCCGCCGCCCGGTGGCGGCCCATGCCAAGGACGCCGGCGCCAAGCCGGCCAAGCACTGAGGAGAGCCAAGGTCATGATCACGACGACTCGGAAAGCATCCCTGCTCGCTGCCGCCCTTGGCATAGCCATGACCGCCCAAGCGGTCGAAGCCCCCATGCCCAAGGAACTGCCCCCGTACGGTCCCGAACGACCGCTGCCGGTGCCGCAGATCACGCAGCGCACGCTGTCCAACGGCCTCACCGTGTGGGTGATTCCACGCCACGGCCTGCCCAAGGTGAACGTGCAGCTGGCCGTGCTGGGTGGCACCTCCTACGACGACGCGCAGCATCCCGCCCAGGCCGAACTGATGGCCGCGTTGTTCAACGAAGGCACCGACAAGCTCGACTCCAAACAGATCGCCGAAAAGCTGCAAGCGATCGGTGGCGACTATGGCGCCAACGCAGGACGCGATTCCATCGGCGTCAGCGCCAGCGCGCTGGCCAGCCATGCGGACGAACTGCTCGAACTGGTGGCCGACACGGCGCTGCATCCGAGCTTCCCGGCCAAGGAAGTCACGCTGGAAAAGACCAACGCACTGCAGTCGCTGAAGGTGAACGAGGCCGACCCCGACTGGCAATCGATGCGCGCGTTCAACCATGCGGTGTACGGCGATCATCCGTATGCGCGCGACGAACTCACCGAGGCAAGCATCCAGGCGGTCACGCCCGCGTCGCTGCACGCGTTGCACGATCAACGCATGCGACCGGAGCGCGCGCTGCTGGTGATCGTCGGCAAGGTCGATGCCGACCAGGTGCTCAAGACAGTCGAGCAGCAGTTCGGCAGCTGGACGGCACAAGGACCCGCGCCCGCCAATGTGGCCCAGGTACCTACCGGTGCGCCTGCACAGAAGTTGCTGGTGGCACGCGCCGGCGCGGTGCAGACCAATATCCGCTTCGGCCAGCCCACGGCGCCCATGCGTGACCCGGACTTCATCCCGCTCACCGTGGCCAACACGGTGCTCGGCGGTGGCTTCAGCAGCCGCATGACGCAGGACATCCGCGAGGACAAGGGCTATTCGTACAGCCCCTATTCCACCCTGGACGTGCGCCGCAACGGCGGCAACACGCTGGCCGTGGTGGATGTGCGCAACGAGGTCACCGGGGCCACGCTGAGTGAACTGTCCAGGCTCTACCAAGGCATGGGCACCGAGCCGGCCAGTCCCGAAGAACTGCTGCGCGCCAAGCGCCTGATCGCGGGTATCTACCTGTTGCGCAACCAGATCCAGTCGGCCCTGGCCAACACGCTGGCACGCTATTGGGTGAGCGGCATGCCGCCCTCATTCATGACCACGTACGTCACCGATACCGGCAAGGTCACCGCCGAGCAGGTGCAGGCGATGGGGCGGAAGTACTTTGCGCCGGAGAAACAGAGCATCATCCTGGTTGGCGACCCCAAGGCGATCGATCCGCAGTTGAAGCCGATCGGCCGCTTTACGCCGTACCAGCCTTGAGCAACCCCGCATGGCGGCGGGAACTCCCGTCGCCATGCGTCGTCCAAGGGAGACGTGTCCACACCGGCGACGGTGGCGCGTTATAGGCCTCACGTCCCCGGAGCGCTTTTCCATGAAGATCTTCCGCTTCACCGTTTTCGCCGCTGCCAGCCTGCTGGCGGCCACGGCGTGGGCCCAGAACGCCGACCAGCCGTTGAACCTGAAGCTCCCGGCCAACCTTCCTGCCGCCAGCACCAGCGCGGCGCCGCCGGCCGCACCGGCGACGACCGTGGCCAACAGCAGCGGACGCCAGGCACCCGCCGCCAACACCCAGGCCAATGCCCAGGCCGGCGGCCAGACCGCCAGCTACACCAAGGATCCGCCGGGCACCTACTACGGCGACACCAGCGGTGCGCTGGGCGACACCCAGGCGGCGGTCAGCGCCGAGCCTACCGTCACCTGCGACGACGCGACCTACAACCAGCCGCAGGTCCACGGCTCGGTGACCACCGGCGTGGTGGCGGGCAACCACGTCAGCGGCAGCTATACCGGCGGCGGCGTCACCCTCAGCCAGGCCTTCGGCAGCTGCGAGCACCCGACGGGCGGCATGAGCATCTCGATCGGCGGCACCCAGGGCCATTTCGGCCGCTGAACGCTCCCCGCGGGACCAGGGGTCGAAAGTTCTTGGAAAGGGTCGGTCGTCAGACTGACCCCATGATTTACTGTCATCTTTCCGCGCGGCACCTGCCCCGGACTTCCCCGATAGCCTGTAGCTCCGGAGCTCCCAAGTGATTCAAGACGTCGAGTTCCGCTATGAGGGCGGTCGCAGCGGTGTGCTGCTTATCCACGGCCTGACCGGCACCCCGACCGAGATGCGCCTGCTCGGCAAGGGCCTCAATCGCGCGGGCTACACGGTGCACGGCATGCAGCTGGCGGGCCATTGCGGCGACGTCGACGACCTGCTGAAGACCGGCTGGCGCGACTGGTACGCCAGCGTGGAAGCCGCCGCCGACAAGATGCGCCACGAGGTCGACCACCTGTTCGTGGCCGGCCTGTCGATGGGCGCCGTGCTGGCGCTCAAGCTCGCCGCCGAGCGCCCGGCATGGGTGAAGGGCGTGGGCGTGTACGGGGCCACGTTCCGCTACGACGGCTGGGCGATTCCGTTCATCGGCAAGTTCTCCTTCATGCTGCCGCTGCTGCACAAGTTCGGCATCGGCAAGCACCGCATGGTGCACGAGGGCGAGCCGTACGGCATTCGCGACGAGCGTCTGCGCGCGCAGATCAGCGGCGCCATGCTGAGCGGCGACAGCGCCGCGGCGGGCCTGCCCGGCAATCCGTGGCCGTCGCTGGCGGAGATGTACAACATGGCCGCCGTGGTGAAGCGCGAGCTGCCCAAGGTGACGGCGCCCTGCCTGATCGCGCACGCCACCGAAGACGACATCGCCAGCATCGAGAACGCCTACCTGGTGCAGCGTGGCGTGTCCGGTCCGGTGGAAACGCTGTGGCTGAAGGACAGCTACCACATGATCACGGTGGATCGGGAACGTCGCCTGCTGACCGACCGCTCGGCGGAATTCTTCCGCCAGATCGCCGCCACCTACGAACCCGTCGCGCGCGCTGCGGCCTGAGGACTCCCGATGAGTCCCCTGGTTGTCGCGTTGTGGCTGCTCAACGTCACGCTCGATACCGTCGGCCAGTTGTCCTTCAAGGCAGCGGCCGGCGATCCTCGTGCGGGTGACGGCGTCGCGCGCTGGAAGTACATGGCGGCGCGTCCGTGGATCTGGATCGGCGTGCTCTCCTACGTCGCCGAATTCCTGGTCTGGATCGCCTTCCTCTCGCTGGTCGATCTTTCCGAAGGCGTGCTGCTGGGTTCGATCAACATCGTGGTGGTGATGATCGCCGGGCGCCTGTTGTTCAAGGAAAAACTGACGCCGCTGCGCGTCACCGGCATGCTGCTGGTGACCGCGGGCGTGGCCATCGTCGGCATGGCAGGAGGTTGAGGAATGTCGATGAAGCTAGCCCGTTTCTACGCCATCGGCTTCACCATCCTGGTGTTGTTCGACACGCTGGTGCAGCTGAGTTTCAAGTACGCCGGCGATCACGCCTTCCCGCCCGAGGCGAACTGGGCGTGGATCGTGCGCGTGTTTGGCCATCCGTGGATCTATGTCGCGGTGATCGGCTACGTCGGCAACTTCTTCACCTGGATGACGCTGCTCAAGCACGCGCCGATCGGCCCCGCGTTCGCGGTCACGCATCTTGAAGTGGTGAGCGTGATGCTGTTCTCCGTGTGGCTTTTCCACGAGCCGCTGACGGCATCGCGCATCATTGGCGCCGTCGCCATCGTGGCCGGCATCATCTGCCTGGCGTTCGCGGAAAGCGGCGCCCATCCGGAAGGCGACCCGCCCACCGAAGCGAAGGGTGCGCTGGGCGTCGTCGCGGGAGACTGACGTGCCTCGCGAGCTGCCGCCGACTGCCGGACTGCCGCTGCGCCTGAGCGACCTGTGGCCCGGTCGCGCCCCGTTTGCAGCACGTGCTGCGGCGTGGCTCGGCGTCGAGCACCTTCAGCTGGAATGCTCCGGTACCGCGGCAATGGTGGTGGCGCTGCGTGCGATGCACGGCCTGCGGCCGCAACGCGACGAAGTGATCGTGCCCGCGTGGACCTGCCCGCTGGTGGCGCTGGCCATCCATCGCGCCGGACTCAAGCTGCGGCTGTGCGATCTCGCGCCCAATCATTTCGACATGGACCCCGAACAGCTTCGCGTGCTGAGCGGACCGCGCACCTTGGCAATCGTGCCGACCCATCTGGCCGGCCGCGTGGCCGACGTGAATGCCGCGCTGGACGTGGGCCATCGCGTGGGTGCCTACGTGCTGGAAGACGCTGCGCAAGCCCTGGGCGCACAACAGAACGGGCGCAGCGTGGGCCTGCTTGGCGACGCGGGCTTCTTCAGCCTTGCCGTGGGCAAGGGACTCACCCTGTTCGAAGGCGGCCTGCTGCTGACCCGCGATGCCGTGCTGCGCGACGCCTTCGCCGCCAGCCACGACGCCGTCATCCATGCCGATGCCAGGATGGATTGGCAACGCGCGCTGGAGTTGATCGGCTACACCGTGGCCTATCGCCCCTCGCTGCTGCCGTTGGCGTATGGACGTCCGTTGCGCAAGGCCCTGGCGCAACACGATCCGGTCGCCGCGGTCGGCGACGATTTCGGTCCCGATATTCCACTGCACACCGTGAGCGGCTGGCGCCAGGCGGTGGGCGCGCGCGCGCTGCCCCGGCTGCCGGCGTTTCTCGAAACGACCCGTGCGCAAGCCTTGTCTCGCGTACAGCGCCTGAAGCGCATTACCGGCATCACCGTGTTCGACGACGCACCGGGGCAGCAAGGCGTGTGGCCATTCCTGCTGCTGACGTTGCCGAACGAGGCCGCGCGCGATGCGGCACTGAACACGCTGTGGACCGCCGGCCTGGGCGTCAGCCGGTTGTTCATCCATGCGCTGCCCGATTACGACTATCTGCGCGAGATCGTGGCCGATACGCCGCTGCCCCATGCACGAAGCTTCGCTGCGCGCTCGCTCACCATCACCAATAGCCCGTGGCTGGACGACGCCACGTTCGAGTCGATCTGCCTCACGCTGGAACGCGCGGTCGCCTGAAAGACGCGCTCAATGCGTCGCGCGCTCTCGGCTTTCCGCCCGCTTGTTGCCGGACAGGAACAACAGCGCGCCCACGCACAGGCTCAGGCAGGGCCCGACCAGCGACATGCCCATGCCGGAGGGAATCGTCACGCCCATCATCACCACGGCATTGGACGCCGCGTGCATGAACACGCACAACAGGATGCTGCGCGTATGGCTGTAGAGCCAGCCGAACAGCAACGCATTGCCCATCACACCCACCAGGAACAAGGCAAAACCGGCGTGGTACTGCGCCACCCCGGGCAGGAAAAACAGCGGCAGGTGCCAGATCGCCCAGATCGGCCCGATCATCAGGGCCGCGCGGGAAGCGCCCAGGGTGTGCGCCCACTCTTCCTGCGCAATGCCACGCCAGCCCAGTTCCTCCAAGCCGCCGCCGATGATGGTCATCAGGAAGTACAAGGGGAACAGGTACCACGGGCGAAAACTCACCAGCGGACCCAGCGCCGGTTTCAACGCCACCGCGATGCCGACGGCGAAGAAGCCCAGCATGATCGGAAGCCCCAGCGCCAGCAGATACCACACGGGTTGAACGCGCCAGCGTCCCAGGCGCTGGTTGAATTCGCGCAGCGGCGCCTCGTCGCGCGTGCGCCACACGGCAATATAGGCGGCCATGGTCGGTCCCAGACCGCCCAGCACGTAGAGCGTCATGAACGGCCAGCTGCCGTAGCGGGTCAGTTGTGCCTGCGCGAGCGCGACCAGCGCGCCCCAGGCGATCCAGGTGATGCCGAAGGCGCTGGCCAGGAAGATCAGCGTGCGGCGGCTGCTAGGAAAATGGTCGGTCATGTCACGGCATCGCCTCGTGCGTCGCCGGAACGAGCCGGCTCTCGACTTGCGTGCAACAGTCCTGCCCGTTCACTACGGCTTCGGCGTCAATGATCGATCGATCATCGTTGCGCTGCTTTACACGCTGCTTTCGGCAATCGCCGCGAGCAGGCGTGCATTGAACGCCCGCTGCTGCGCCTGCCAGGCATCCAGTTCGCTTTGCGGCACCGGCTCCTGGCCGTCCATGCCACTGAGCATGCGCTTCCACCATGTGCGGTACTGGTAGGCGGAGACTTCGCCGTTGATGTCGCTGGCCACGATGCGTCCACGCAACGCCTCGATGATCGCCATCGCATGCGATTCCTCCAGTCGTCCCTGGTCCCAGTTGGTACGCGCGGTATCGACGCTGAACGCGTCCTTGTCGATCGACAGATAGGTCGGCTGCGGCGCCTGCTTCAGCTGCCGCACGAACGCGGTGGTGAGTTCGTCCGGGTCGTCGAAGCGGCGGAACGCATCGGCCAGGCCCTGCTTGGCCGCCCAATCCACGTTCACATCCATGCACCAGTAACTGAGCTTGCCGGCCTGCAAGGGCCGCAGGTAGTTCTCCCACGCGTGTTTGGCGCCGATATCGCCCGAGGTGATGCCGACCACGTGCACGTGCGTCACGAACGGCAGCATCGCCACGCGTCGCACCCACGAACCGCAATGGATGCCCCAGGGAAAACGCATGTTGTCCGGATGGTTGTCGAACACCACCAGCTGGAACGGTCCGCGCGCACGCTGGCGCTGCACCAGCGGCCAGGTGAGATGGTGGTAGTCGCCCGAACCCATCAGCACGGTGCCGTAGTTTTCCGGCAGGCGCGTGTCGAGATAGTCTCCCAGGCGGTTGAACGTGCGCAGCGTGCAGCCGAAGCGGATCGCTTCCTGCCAGTCGGTCAGCGGCAGCGTGGTCGCGCCGGCAATCTCGCCGACCGAGCTGTCGAAATCCAGGATCAGTGGTTCACGCCTGCTCATGCGTCGCCCATTGGCTGTCGCTCTCGAAGAATCGGCTCAGGCGGCGTGCCAGCATGCGCAGGAGTGGATTGCGCAGGTAGATCGCGTGCCGCGTGAGGGTGAATTGTGCACCCAGCGACGCCTTCACCTGCGGATCGGTCCAGCCGGCCACGTAGTGCGTCAGCTGCTGGGTGCGCGCAAAGGCCAGGTTGTGGAACCAGCTGGTGAAATACAGGTTCTGCTCGCGGGCCTGCGGATAGGCGAAGCCCACGTACTTGTCGATCAGCTTGCCTTCGACCACGAAGCACAGGTTCCAGCCGATCATCTGTTCCTGATGGCGATAGACGAACACCACGCCGCCATTGGTCGCATCGCGCAGCACCGCGGCGAAAAAATCGCGACTCAACTTGTCGAAATGGATCTCGCTCTGCGCGTAGACGTTCTCGTACAGCGCGTAATACGCGTCGACCACGGCATCGTCGCTGAACACGGCGTCGCCGCAATGCAGCGTCGTCACCGCCGTCTCGTCGCGCTTGCGCAGCTTGCGGCGGATGTCCTTTCGCCGGCCGGAGGAAAGCCGCGCGAGATAATCGTCCTCGCTGGAGAAATCGATAGTCACATACGCCAGTGCCTGCCCTTCCAGCAGCACGAAACCGGCCGCCTCGCAGGCGTCGGCAAAACGCCGGCACCACTGCCCCGTAGCCGCGTCGAACAGCGGCGAGGCCTGCGGAATGTCCTTCACCACCAGCAGGCGCTGGCGGCGGCCCAACTGGTCACGCAGGGCCTTGGCCAGCGCATCGGGTTGGGCCTCGCGCGGGAACAACGCGTATTCGGACACCGTGGTGCCCACGAAGGCCGTGCGCCAGCGCAGCAGCCGCCCCCACCAGCGGTAGCCGGGCGCGCCCATCACCTTGGCGCGCGCCTCGTCATCGGCGGTGGTGAGCAGGTCGAACGGCGCCACGAAGGCCGGCGTTTCCGCGACCTGAAGCACACTGAAATCGATGGGGGGATGTTCGGCGAACCGGGCGATCAGTGCGTCCGGCTCGAGCTGATTGAGGTACTGCACGCGACAGGCCCACGAGTCACAAGGCCATAGGATACGACTCCCGCCCCGGCCTGGCACGGCCACCGCCACTTTTCGGCCGATAAGGCTGCCGAAAGGCACTTGGCAGAAGCTGAATCAGGAGGCGTTCTGGACTTTATCCTGACGCTTCGTCAGGCTTGCGTAACGGCATCCCGAGGATGCCGCGTGACCCGGCGCCGTGGAACTCAGGAAATCAAACATGAGCAACGTTCAGCAGGAAACCTTCGACATCATTGCCAAGCAGGCCAAGATCGAACTCGACACGATCAAGCCGGAGTCCACCCTGAAGGACCTGGGCATCGCCTCGCTGGATGCCATCGAAGTGATCTTCGACATCGAAGAGCACTTCAACATCAACCTGCCCAACGAAGACACCGACTTCGACGGCGGCACCGTCGGCCAGCTGGTGGAAGCCATCGAGCGCCAGCTCGCCCAGAAGACCAGCGAATAATCCATGCGCCGTATCGTGATCACCGGCATGGGCGCGATCTGCGCGCTCGGCCACGATGCGCCTTCCGTGTGGAAGGCCATGACGGAAGGCGTTTCGGGCATCGGCCCGCTGACGCGCTTCGACGCTTCGGCGCTGCGCAGCGGCGGCATTGCCGCAGAGATCAAGCAGTTCGATCCAAGCCGGCATTTCGACGAAGCGCGCCTGGCCTTTCTCGATCCGTTGAGCCAGTACGCGCTGGTCGCGGCGCGCGAAGCGGTCGAGCAATCGGGCATTTCCTTCGACGGTGAACGCGCCTCGCGCACCGCCGTGCTGGTGGGCGTGGGTGTGGCCGGCGAGGAAACGCGCGAAGGACTGTACAAGCGCCTCTACGAGGAACGCGCCACGCGTTTCCACCCGTTGGGCATCGTGCGCATCATGACCAACGCGCCGGCCAGCCAGATCAGCATGGCGCACGGCATCACCGGTCCCACCTTCGCGGTGGCGAGCGCTTGTGCTTCATCGAACCATGCCATTGCGCAGGCCGCGCTGATGATTCGCGCCGGCCTGGTGGACGCGGCGGTGGTCGGCGGCGCGGAAGCCAGCCTCACGCTGGGGTTGATGCGCGCATGGGAATCCATGCGCGTGCTGGCACCCGATACCTGCCGCCCGTTCAGCGCGGGACGCAAGGGGCTGGTGCTGGGCGAAGGCAGCGCCATGTTCGTGATCGAGACGCTGGAGTCGGCGCAGGCGCGCGGGGCCACGATCCTGTGCGAACTGGCGGGCACGGGCATGAGTGCCGACGCGGGCGACATCGCCGCGCCCTCGGCCGTGGGCGCGTCCGCCGCCATGAGCATGGCGCTGCGTGACGCCGGCCTGGCGCCCGAGGCCATCGGCTACGTCAACGCGCATGGCACCGGAACGGTCGCCAACGACAGCACGGAAACCCGCGCGCTGCACAGCGTATTCGGCGCGCATGCGCCTGCGCTGGCGATTTCCTCGACCAAGCCCATGCACGGCCACGCGCTGGGCGCGGGCGGTGCGCTGGAGTTGATCGGCACCATCGGTGCGCTGCGTGACGGCATCGTGCCGCCGACGCTCAACTACCTCGAACCCGACCCGGCCTGCGATCTGGACTATGTGCCGAATGTGGCACGCGAGAAGAAGATCGACGCGGCGATCAGCAATTCGTTTGCGTTTGGCGGGTTGAATGCGGTGGTGGCGGTGAAGCGGATGGGGTGATGGTGGATGGCGCGTTGCGCTGAGTTTGCTCGTCATTCCGGCGCAGGCCGGAATCCAGAGCCTCGGTGTTTGGTTTCTGCGTTGACGCCAGGGTGCCGCCTACGCGGCGGGCGTTTCGATCGGCTGCCGCCGCTCGAGTCACTTTTCTTTTGCTGGCCCAAAAGAAAAGTAACCCAAAGAAAATGGCCTCAGAAGCTCACACCGACTGCGGTATACAAGCCTGAAGGATTTGGGGCTCGGATCGTCACGATCTCCCTAATCAACGGTATGGCTACATCGCGAGTAAGGCGGTGCTGAGGACTTAAAGCGGAGCCTCGCTTCGCATCGCCTTTTGCGGTGCACGGCAATTCTCCCTCTCCCCTCCGGAGAGAGGGCTGGGGTGAGGGGTCAATCTTGCGGATGGGTGGCTACGTGCGTAGCTGCGACTGCCGGCAAAATAGACTCGCGGCTCAAGCGCGCAATCGGCATATCTCCAAGCGCAGCCGGATCGACCCAGCACACGCCCTCAATTTCCGCCTGCGCCACAAACGGCCCATCGGCTTTTACTTCATAGACCTCGGCCTCGACGACATGGCCCGGCTCGTTGGCTGCCGGCGCGCTGAAACGCCCGATCCAACGGGCGCCTTCCTCATGCATCGTGCAGCCGAGCTCTTCGTGCAGTTCACGCGCCAACGTGTGCAGATCGTTGCGGTCGTCCGCGTCGCGCTTGCCGCCTGGCTGCTGCCATACCTCGGCACCGCGTTTGCGCACCATCAGCACCCTGCCCTGCACGTCGCGTATCACCGCGGCAACGATGCGGATGATCTTCTCGCCATTCACAGCCGCGAGAACGACCAGGACTGCATGCGGCCGTCCTTGTACGGCATCACGCCGTGGAATGGGCGGGGATCCTGATCGAATACCAGCGGCAGGAAATGGCGGTCGCCTTCCCACATCGGCAGGTCCATCAGGCGGTCCAGCGGTACCCATTCCAGCGTGCCTTCGGGGTTGGAGGTCATCGGCGTGCCGCTGAAACGGTCGATGACGAAGATGAAGCCCAGCCAGTCTTCGCCCTGCTTGCCGAAACCCGGCCAGTTGAGGGTGCCGCGCAGCGACATCGACTCGCAGGTAATGCCGGCCTCTTCAAGGATTTCCCGGCGCATGCAGGCGGCGATGTCTTCCTCCGGCTCCATCTTGCCGCCCAGGCCGTTGTATTTGCCCAGGTGCATGTCGTCGGGCCGCGAGTTTCGGTGGATCATCAGGACTTGTCGACGATCCGGCGACAGCACATAGCCGAGAGTGGCGACGATGGGGGTGTAGGGCATCGGTACGCTGCGGGTCGAGGAGGAAAGCGGCCAGTATAGGCGTCGCGGAACTTTCGCCAAACGTCTCGCCGGACTTGCGCCAGCACGGTCAGGGCGGCGACCATCGGGGAATGTGGAACGCTTCAGACCGCCCGCTGTCCCGACTGCGCCTCTCGCTGTGCTGGCTGCTGCTGGCCCTGGTGCTGGTGGCCGGCTGCGATCGCCAGGCGCAGGCGGTGTCCAGCAAGGAACAGGTGTTCGATAACCAGAACTTCCGCGTGGTCCGCATCGACCTGAAGCGCGAAACCCTGAGCCTGCACTGGAAGGATCCGGAAAGCGGCGAGCCCTTCGGCACCATCAACGCATTGCGCCAATGGGGCATGACGCACAACCGCCGCATGCTGTTCGCCGCGAACGCGGGCATCTACGACCGCCAGTTCGCACCGCTCGGTCTCTACGTGGAAAACGGCAAGACCACAGTGCCGCTGAACCTGTCCCATGGCAATCCGGCATCGGGCAATTTCTCGCTGCTGCCCAATGGCGTGTTCGCCATCTATCCCGACGGCCACGCCGCCGTACAGACCAGCACCGCCTTCAAGGCCGCAGCCAAACCGACGACATGGGCCAGCCAGTCCGGTCCCATGCTGGTCATCGACGGCAAGCTCAACGATCAGTTCATCGACGACTCCAACAGCCTCAAGTGGCGCAGCGGCGTGTGCGCCAAGACGCCGCACCATGTCGTGTTCGCGGTGAGCGAGGCGCCGGTGAATTTCCACACCTTCGCGCGGCTGTTCAAGGAAGAACTCGGTTGCCGCGATGCGCTCTACCTGGACGGCACCATTTCCCAGTTCTACGTGGACGGCGAAGGCTATGCCGGCGCGCCCACTTTCATGGTCAAGCCGTATGCCGGCATTTTCGCGGTGTTCTCGCAAACCACGCCCTGACCGCGCACGTCGACGGTCACCCACCCTCCGGATCGAGCCACTCGCGCCATGAATCAACCCCGACTTTTCCGCTGGCTTCGCTATCTGCTCGGGACCTTGCTGATCCTGCTGCTCGGCGTCTTCGTCGCCGGCTGGTTCCTGCTGGCCGGCAGCCGCGCGCAACTCGATGGCGAGGTGAAGCTCGGCAACCTCGGCGATGCCGTCTCGATCACGCGCGACGCACTCGGCACCACCACGCTGCAAGGCAAGAACCGCGACGACCTCACCTACGCCATGGGCTTCGTGCATGCGCAGGAGCGCTTCTTCGCGATGGACCTGATGCGTCGCCTGCCCGCGGGCGAGCTCTCCGAACTGGTGGGCGCCAAGGCGCTGGATACCGACATCAACCATCGTCGCCATCGCCTGCGCAGCGTGGCCCAGGCCGCCTATGCGGCGCTGCCGCCGGAGCAGAAGCGCACGCTCGACCTGTACGCGGCCGGCGTCAACGCGGGGCTTGCACACTTGCACGTGAAGCCGTGGGAATACCTGCTGCTGAATGCCAAGCCGCAACCGTGGCGCGCCGAAGACACCTTCCTGGTCATCGCGGCGATGTACCTGGATCTGAACGGCGACGGCCGCAACGAGCGCGAACTGCACATGGCCGAACTGCGCTCGACCCTGCCCGCGCCGGTGGCCGACTTCCTGCTCTCGCCCGATTCGGATTGGGAGGCGCCGCTGCAAGGCGATCTTTCGCATCCGCCGGTGATTCCGGGCGCCGAGACGTTCGACCTGCACAAGCTCGCACCCGCCGCGCCGGGCGACCGGAGCGCGATGACCGCCGCCCTGCTCCCCGCGCTGGACGCCGCGCGCCCGGGCAGCAACAGCTTCGCCGTGGCGGGCAACCTCACCGAATCGGGCGCCGCCATCGTGGCGAACGACATGCACCTGTCGCTGCGCGTGCCCAACATCTGGTTCCGCGTGCGCCTGCGCTATCCGGATGCGTCGGCACCGGGCGGACAACGCGACGCCAACGGCGTATCGCTGCCCGGCACGCCCGCGCTGGTGGTCGGTTCGAACGGCCAGGTCGCCTGGGGTTTCACCAACAGCTATGGCGACTGGGCCGATTGGGTACGCGTGTTGCGCGATCCCAGCGATGCCTCGCGCTACAAGGTGCCCGAAGGCTGGGCCGCCATCGAGACGCACGAGGAAGTCATCCACATCAAGGACGCTCCCGACCATACGCTGAAGGTGGAAGCCACGCGCTGGGGCCCGATCATGGGCAAGGACGTGGACGGCACGCCGCTGGCACTGGCATGGATCGGCGATCGCCCGGGCGGCTACAACCTGGGCGTGATGCAGCTGGAACACATCGACAGCGCGCATGCGGCACTCGATCTGGCGCCGGGCATGGGCATGCCGCCCCAGAACCTGCTCGCGGGCGACAGCGCCGGCCACATCGGCTGGACGGTCACGGGCACCTGCATTCCGCTGCGCAAAGGCTTCGATCCGCAGCTGCCGGCCGACTGGTCCGCCGCCGATACCGGCTGGCTGGGTTGCGCGCAAGCATCGCAGTACCCGCGCGTGGAAGACCCTGCCGACGGCCGCTTGTGGACGGCCAACAACCGCACGGTGGACGGCAGCGAACTCGAACTGCTCGGCAACGGCGGCCACGATCTTGGCGCACGCGCGCAACAGATTCGCGACGATCTGCGCGCCCGTAACAGCTTCACGCCCGGCAATATGCTCGATGTGCAGCTGGACAATCGCGCCGTGCTGCTCACGCGCTGGCAGCGGCTGCTGCAGGACACGCTGGCGGGCACGCACGACCCGGAGCTGGAGCAATTGCGCCAGCTCACCGCGACCTGGGCAGGCCGTGCCTCGACCGACAGCGTCGACTATCGACTGGTGCGTGCCTTCCGCGACAAGGTGAAGGAGAAGGTGCTCGCGCCCTTCGTGGCGCAGGTAAAAGCCAAGCACGACGACTTCGCCTGGCCCGGCCTGGTCGACGCCGAGGCCGCGGTGTGGACGATGGTGCGCGATCGCCCGATGAACCTGCTCGATCCCAGCTACGACAACTGGAACGCCTTGCTCAATGCAGCGGCTCACGACGTTGTCGACGAGCTGGGCAAGCAGCCGGGCGGCCTCGCCGCACGCAGCTGGGGCGAACACAACCGCACGGACATCCGTCATCCGCTGTCGCGCGCCCTGCCCGGCTTCATCGGCCGTTTCCTCGACATGCCGGACGAACCGGTGGCCGGCGACCACAACATGCCGCGCGTCGTATCGCCGGGCTTCGGTGCATCGGAACGGCTCGACGCGATGCCCGGCCAGGAAGCGCAAAGCATCCTGCACATGCCCGGCGGCCAGAGCGACAACCCGCTGTCGCCCTATCACGGCGCAGGCCAGGAAGACTGGGTGAACGGCCGTCCCACGCCATTGCTGCCCGGACCCGACCAGCACACGCTGACCTTGCTTCCGGCCAAGACATAAGCAAAAAAGCCGCCTTTCTGGCGGCTTTTTTTGATGCTCGCTGGCTGCGCGATCAGCCCAGCAAGCGAATGCAGATCGCCTGGTAAAGCGACGGCAGTTTTTCCAGATCGGCCACCGACACGCATTCGTCCACCTTGTGGATGGTGGCGTTCACCGGCCCCAGCTCCACCACTTCGGCACCCAGCGGCGCGATGAAGCGGCCGTCCGAGGTGCCGCCGCCCGTGCTCTCTTCCGGCGAAACACCGCAAAGCTCGCGGCACACCGACACCACCGCCTCGCGCACGGCGCCGCCCGGCGGCGTGAGGAACGGTTCACCGGACAGCGACCAATCGACCTGCCAATCCAGACCATGCTTGTCGAGAATCATCTCGGCGCGCTTTCGTAAATCCTCGGCGCTGCTGGCCGTGCTGTAGCGGAAATTGATCAAGGCCGTGAGCGCGCCGGGAATCACGTTGTTCGCACCGGTACCCGCGTTGAGGTTGGAGACCTGGAACGAGGTGGGCGGGAAATCCTGGTTGCCCTCGTCCCAGCGCTCCGCCGCCAGTTCCGCCAGTGCCGGTGCAAACGCGTGGATCGGATTGCGCGCCTTCTCCGGATACGCCACATGGCCCTGGATGCCGCGCACCTGCAGCGTGCCCGACAACGAACCACGACGGCCCACACGAATCAAGTCGCCGAGTTTCTCCTTCGACGACGGCTCGCCCACCACGCACCAGTCGATGCGCTCGCCCGTGGCCCGGAAATGCTCGGCCACGCGACGCACGCCATCGAGGTTGGTCGGCCCCTCCTCGTCGCTGGTCAACAACAAACCAACGCGACCGCGATGATCGGGATGCGCCGCGACAAACGCTTCCAGCGCCACCACCATCGCCGCCACCGAACCTTTCATGTCCGCCGCACCACGGCCGTATAGAAGGCCATCGCGAATCACCGGCTCGAACGGATCGGTGGTCCAGCTCTCAGCCGGCCCGGACGGCACCACGTCGGTATGCCCGAGAAACACCAGCAGCGGCCCGCCTTGCCCATGCGTGGCCCACAGGTTGTCGACCTCGCCATAGCGCAGGTGCTGCACCGCGAAGCCCGCTCTCTGCAGACGTTCGCCAAGGGAAGCCTGGCAGCCGTCGTCGTCCGGCGTGACGGAGCGGCGATGAATGAGATCAATGGCTAGATCGAGAACCTTGGACATGAGATGCCTCAAACCACGAAAACATGATGAATGTGAAAGAGCGGCGCGCCCTTACCCCGCCAGCGCCGTCCCCAGCGCATGCCCCACCACGTACGTAATACCCGCCGCGGCCACCGTGATGCCCAGCTGGCGCGCGATGGAAAACACCATGCTTCGCCCGGTGAACAGCGCGGTGCCCATGCCGATCAGCACCAGCCCGGCGATGGTCGAGGCAATGCTGGCGATGAAGGCGGAGTGGCCGTGCAGGAACAGGTACGGTGCCACGGGAAAGAGTGCGCCCAGCGCGAACAGGCAGAAGGAGGAAATGGCTGCGCCGTAAGCGGAGCCGCCCAGTTCATCGGGATCGATGCCGAGGTCTTCGCGTACCAGGGTGTCGAGCGCGGTGCGTGGACGTTCGGCCATCTGCGCGGCCAACTCTTCGGCGACCTTGGCATCCATGCCTTTCTGCCGGTAGATGCCGACGAGGCTGCGCCTGCCGTCTTCCGGCGATACCGCCAGGCGCTCGGCGCGTGCGGCGATCTGCGCCTGATAGAACTCGCGCGAACTGTTGACCGAGAGCCATTCGCCCAGCGCCATCGAACAGGCACCGGCCACCAGGCCCGCAAAACCCGCGAGCAGGATGGCGTGGTCGCCCGCCGCCGCGCCGGCCATGCCCATCACCAGGCTGCCGTTGGAAACGAGTCCGTCATTGGCACCGAGCACGGCGGCACGCAAGGTGTTGCCGCTCTGGGTGCGATGACGGCCGCTGCGCGCAGCAGGCGCCTGCGCTTCAAGGAAGTGATTGCGATGCCCCTCACGATCCACCGGTGTCGGCAGATGGTCGGCATGTTCCAGCCGCACCACGGTCGGCATCACGAACTCGGTGCCGAAGCGACGCGCAAACCAGGTCAGCACCTTCACGCGCGCACCGATGCGTGCAGGCGGCACCTGCACGCCCATCTGCGTCAGCTGCGCTTCCCAGAACGCCGCATTGGCTTGCTCGCCCTCGGCGATGCGTCGGTAGGCGCGGCGCAAGCGCTCGTCGGTGGCGAGTTCGGACAGCCGCTCGTAAAGCGCCGCATTGTCGCGCTCGATACGAAGATTGCTGCGGTAGTGTCGTGCGCGACGATCCATCACAGTGCTCCCGGCGGACTCATTCGTCCAACTCGCTGTCGCGCTGGCCAAGATAGACCAGCGCCACCAGCAACACCGCCACAAAACGGAACGCACTCTCCAGTCCGTTCCACTGCGTGGACATCCACATGCCGAACCATTCGCCACCCACGGCGATGAAGCCGCCCAACCACAGCGTCACGCCCACGGTGAGGCCGAGCACGCCGATGCGTTTGGTGCGGTGAAACAGCGCCGCCGGCAGCTTGCGTGCACGCCACAGACGCCACACGCCCAGCCAGCAAAGCACCGCCGCCAGCGTTTCCGTGGCAATGATCAATGCATAGGCCGAGTGTTGCAGCCAGGGCGAGGTGATCGCGCGATAGTGGATGCCCGCAGCGGGGAAAATGGTGTCCATTGCCAGCACATGCTGCACGAACGGCCAGTTGCTGCCGTAGTCGGTGAGGTTGCCGAAGGCGACCAACGCCAGCCATAGCGCGATGGTGGCGAGCAACACGATTCGGGAGAGGCGCACCACCATGGCAGCGAGGCCCTCAGCGTCCGAACAGCTTCTTGAAACCGTTATCGGTGAAACCCACGCTGACCGAATCATCCTCCTGCACCACCACCGGACGACGCACCAGCGCCGGATACTCCTTGAGCAACAACGTCCACTCCGGATCGCTGGCGGGGTTCTTGCGTTGCGGCAGCAGCGTGCGCCAGGTGGTGGAGGACTTGTTGACCAGTTTTTCCCAGCCGCCCAGCTGCTGCGCCCAACTCTTCAACGTGGCCGCCGGCACCGGGTTCGCGCGATAGTCGAC
This sequence comes from Dyella kyungheensis, assembly GCF_049913195.1. Lineage (GTDB taxonomy): Bacteria > Pseudomonadota > Gammaproteobacteria > Xanthomonadales > Rhodanobacteraceae > Dyella > Dyella kyungheensis. The sequence continues at coordinate 3,593,702 of NZ_CP183983.1, forward strand.
GAAGCTGTAGGCCACCTCGAAGCGGTCGAGCCAGTTGCGCGCCTTGCGGCAGGTATCGCAGGTGGTGAGGCCGTACAGGGTCACGCTCATTCGGCGCTCCGCAGCAGTTCGTTGATGCCGGTCTTGCTACGCGTCTTCTCGTCGACCTGCTTGACGATGATTGCCGCGTAGAGGCTGTGCGAACCATCCTTCGCCGGCAGGCTGCCAGAAACCACTACGCTGCCGGCTGGCACGCGGCCATAGCTGATTTCGCCGGTAGCGCGGTTGTAGATGCGCGTGGACTGGCCGAGGAACACGCCCATGCCGATCACGCTGCCCTTCTCCACGATCACGCCTTCGACCACTTCCGAACGCGCACCAATGAAGCAGTTGTCTTCGATGATGGTCGGGTTGGCCTGCAGCGGCTCCAGCACGCCGCCGATGCCCACGCCGCCCGACAGATGCACGCCGGCGCCGATCTGTGCGCACGAGCCCACCGTAGCCCAGGTGTCGACCATGGTTCCGGCGCCGACGTAGGCGCCGATATTCACGTAGCTCGGCATCAGCACGGCATCTTTCGCCACATGCGCGCCACGGCGCACCAGCGCGCCGGGTACCACGCGCGCGCCCAGCCCTTCCAGCTCCGCGCCGTTGCCATGGGCAAAGCGCAGCGGCACCTTGTCGAACGCCATCGCCGGACCGCCATCGACCACGCGGTTGCCGTTGAGGCGGAAATACAGCAGCACGGCCTTCTTGATCCACTGGTTCACCGCCCAACCGCCGTTGCCGTCCGGCTCGGCGACGCGGCGCTCGCCCGATTCCAGCAGGTCGATCACCTGCTCCACGGCGGGACGCAGATGCGTGTCGATCTCGGCTTGGGTCAGTTCGTTGCGGCGTTCGAAGGCGTCGTTGATGAGGGTTTCAAGAGTTTGCATGGCGGTCACGGCAAGGGGAGCGGGAGGAAGCGGCAATGCAGCGCGCCGCAAGGGACGAGGAATTCTGACAAGAAATGGCTGGTATCGCGAGTCGCGCGCATACCAGCTCAGGCGCGCTGTTCTTTCGCGGGCCCGAGCCGGTCGATCAGGGCATGCAGCAGTCGATCCTGCAACTCGATCGATAGCGGCGCGTCGTGGCGATCGGTGATGAGGAAGAAATCTTCCACGCGCTCGCCGAAGGTGGCAATACGCGCATCGTGCACACGCACGCCCGCATCCATCATGCCCTGCGCCACTGCGGCCAGCAGGCCCGGGCGATCGCTGCACACCAGCGCCAGCCGCGTGCGCCCGTTGAGCGTGCTGAAGGCGATCTTCGGCGCTGCCTGGAAATGCTTGAGATGGCGCGACATGCTGCGGCGCGATGGCTGGTGCACGTGGCCGGGCTGCGACAACGCGCGGTGCAGGCGTTGCTTGAGCTCGTCGGCACGCTCCGGCGTCGCCGGTTGCTGGGTGTCCGCTTCGAGCAGCAGGAACGTGTCCAGCGCCATCCCCGTCGGCGAGCTGAGGATGCGCGCTTCCATGACCGAGAAATGCAGCCGGTCGAGCATGGCCGTGACGGCGGCAAACAAGCCGTCACGATCGGGCACGTAGACAAACAGTTCGGTGGTGCCGCGCACCGACTTCGGATGCACTTCGACCAGCGGCGTGGCGCCTTTCGCACGCAGGATGGCCGAGGTCTGCCACGCGATCTGTTCCGGTCGATGGCGCAGGAAACTCGATTCGGGAAAGCCTCGCCACACGCGCTGGCACAGCTCAGCCGCGAACCCTTCCTGTTCCAGCAACGCCAATGCCTGCTCGCTGCAGCTTCGCACGCGCGCAGCAGCGTCCGCAGGCAGCTCCTCTTCGCTATGCAGCGCATAGCGCGTGGAGGTGTAGAGGTCGGCGAGCAAACGATCCTTCCAGCCGTTCCACAACTTGGGACTGGTGCCGATGATGTCGGCAATGGTCAGCAGATACAGGTAATCCAGCCGCGTGGACGTGCCCACCGTATCGGCGAAACGATGCACCACGTCCGGATCGGTGATGTCCTGCCGCTGCGCCGTGGTACTCATCAGCAGATGCCAGCGCACCAGCCAGGCGATCAGTTGCGTGTCTTCTTCCGGCAGACCAAGGCGACGGCCGAAGGCGAGCGCCTCTTCCTCGCCCAGCACAGAGTGATCGCCGCCGCGCCCCTTGGCGATGTCATGGAACAGTGCCGCCAGCAGCAACAGTTCCGGCTTGGGCAGGCTCGGCCAGATCTTGCAGGCGATGGGGAAATCGGTCGCGGCATCGGCATCGGCGAAACGCGCCACGTTGCGCAGCACGCGCAGCGTGTGCTCATCGACCGTATACACATGGAACAGGTCGTACTGCATGCGGCCGAAGACTTTGCCGAACGCGGGAAGGATCGCCGCCAGCAGGCCGTGGCGATTCATCCGCCACATCGCCTCGACCGCAGGCGCGCCCTGTTGCAACAGGCGCAGGAACGCCGCCAGCACGTCGGGATCGTCGGCCAGCGCGCCATCCAGCAACGCCGATGCCTGGTGCATGCGACGCATGGTTTCCGCCGTGAAACCGGTGATGCCCGGTTCGCCCAGCCTGGCGATGAACGCTTCGACCAGCGACGCTGGGCGGCGCATGAACAAATCGGGGTCGCGCACGGCGATGCGCTTGCCGTAGCGCACGAAATCCTCGCCGACCGCTTGCGGATTGGCCGGCGGTTCCAGCATCTCCTCGAAGCGCTCGACGATCTGCACGCCAAGCCGTTCGACCTGGCTGGCAGCGCGGTAGTAGCCCTGCATGAACTGCTCGACGCCGAGGTTCTTCTCGTGCTCGTCCTGGAAACCCAGCCGCGCCGCCAGCGCACGCTGGTAGTCGAACAGCAGGCGCTCTTCGGCACGCCCCGCCTCCAGATGCAAGGCAAAGCGATAGCGGCGCAGCGTCGACTCCGATTGTTCCAGCGTGTCCTTTTCGGCGGGATCGAGCAGGCCTTCGACCACCATGTCGTCGAAGTCGTCCGCATGCGCGAGACGACGGCCCAGCCAGCGCAACGCATCGAGCGTGCGCAGGCCGCCCGGGCCATCCTTGAGATTGGGTTCGAGGTTGTAGGCGGTGTCGTTGTAGCGTGCGTGGCGCGCATCGCGCTCGGACAGGCGCACCGCCAGATACTCTGCCGGCGGCCACAACGCCGGATCGTCGACGATCGCCTTGAGGCCCTTCTCCATCGACGGATCGCCGACCAGGCGACGCGCATCGAGCAGGCTGGTGAACACGCTGGCGTCCTGCTTGGCCAGCACACGGCACTGCGGCAGGTCGCGCACAGCGTGACCCACTTTCAAGCCGATATCCCACAAGGTGGCAAAGCATTGTTCCAACGCCCGCAGTCGCGCCGGTTCGGACGGCCCCACCAGCGCGAGCAGATCCACATCCGAATGGGGGAACAGCAAACCGCGCCCAAAGCCGCCCACGGCAAACAAGGCGGCGTCGCTCACCTCGCCAAGGCAGGCGTTCCACACATGCACCACGATGCGCTGCACCGACTCGCCGCGCCGCTGCGCCAACGCCGCTGCATCCGCGCCATCGCGAAAGGCCGTGGCCAACGCGCGATCCACGTCCCCGAGCAACTGCCGCAACGCTCGCCTTGCATCCACCGACACACCCGACCGCGGCACCGCCGCAGGGAGGCGTGGCAAGGGGGGCAATACGATCGGAGCAACAGGCATGGACAGGGACGCATGTGGCGATGCAGCAAGTCTGCCACGCATGGGGGGATAGTGCAGGCGTAAATTGCGGCCGACGACAGATCTAGAGCGTCAACTGAGGCTTCTGTTGCGAGCCTGCCGCGAGCACCCGCCCCTCTCCCCGCGGGGGAAGTGCGGTGCACCGCCTTTAGTCCTCAGCACGAGCAAAAAAGAAAGGCCGCCGCAGCGACCTTTCCTCCAAAACTCAAAACCATCCGCCCTCAAGCCGCATCCGGCCAAGGCGTCAAAATCTCGAACCCATCATCCGTCACCGCAATGGTGTGCTCCCACTGCGCCGACAACGAGTGATCCTTGGTCACCACCGTCCAGCCGTCCGGCAACTGCTTGGTCTGCGGCTTGCCCGCATTGACCATCGGCTCGACCGTGAAGGTCATGCCCTTTTTCAGCTCCAGGCCCGTGCTCGGACGACCGTAATGCAGCACCTGCGGCTCGTCGTGATAGACCTTGCCGATGCCGTGGCCGCAATACTCGCGCACCACCGAGAAGCCGGCCGCCTCGGCATGCTTCTGGATCGCCGCGCCGATGTCGCCCAGCGTCGCGCCCGGGCGCACCGCCTGGATGCCGTGCATCATCGCTTCGTAGGTGGTGTCCACCAGGCGCTTGGCCAGCACCGAGGGCGTGCCGACGAAATACATGCGGCTGGTGTCGCCGTGCCAGCCGTCCCTGATCACGGTGACATCAAGATTGATGATGTCGCCATCCTTCAGCACCTTGCCGGGTGTCGGGATGCCGTGGCAGATCACGTGGTTGACCGAGGTGCACAGCGTCTTGGGAAAGCCGTTGTAGCCCACGTTGGCCGGGATCGCCTTCTGCACGTTCACGATGTGCTCGTAGGCCAGCCGGTCGAGGTCTTCGGTGGTCACGCCGGGCTTCACATGCTCCTTGAGCATGGCAAGCACTTCGGCGGCCAGCTTGCCGGCCTCGCGCATGGCCTGGATGTCTTCGGGGGTTTTAAGAGTGACTGCCATAGTTCTACTCACATGGCGGCAAACCTGCTGAAAATCCAGCGACTTGCCGCATCGCCGGCGCACCGGCTACAATTTCGAAGTTTTGCTGACCCGAGGTGTCCGTTTTCAACGGTCCGCGCGGTCGTCGCAAAGCGAGGGAGATTGTAACCGCGTTGCGGTGCAACCCCCACAAGTCCTTGATTGGACACTTAAACGCCACACACGCATCGGCACCGTCTTCGGGGTGCCTCGATCAGCCTTCCCAATCATAACGGGCTGCCGGGGTCGAAGTCGGGGATGCGTGGAGGTCCCAACCCCCGGGCCACTTACCTCCCTGATGGGACGGCCCAACAATTTGGAGTTACACCCATGGCTCAAGTCACCATGCGCCAGATGCTCGAAGCCGGCGTGCATTTCGGTCACCAGACCCGTTACTGGAACCCGAAGATGGCCCCGTACATTTTCGGCGCCCGCGGCAAGATCCACATCATCAACCTCGAGAAGACGCTGCCGCTCTTCACCGACGCGATGAACTTCCTCTCGGCCATCGCGCAGAAGCGCGGCACCGTGCTGTTCGTCGGCACCAAGCGTTCGGCCCGCGAGCCGTTGGCCGAGGAAGCCGCACGCGCCGGCATGCCGTTCGTCACCGCCCGCTGGCTCGGCGGCATGCTGACCAACTTCCGCACCGTGAAGCAGTCGGTCGGCCGCCTGAAGGAACTGGAAGCCGCTGAAACCGACGGCAGCTTCGAGAAGCTGGTCAAGCACGAAGTGCTGGCCCGCCGCCGCGAGCGCGACAAGCTGCAGAACTCGCTGGGCGGCATCAAGGACATGAACCGTCTGCCCGACGCCCTCTTCATCATCGACATCGGTCATGAAGACATCGCCGTGCAGGAAGCCAAGAAGCTCGGCATCCCGGTGATCGCCGTGGTCGACACCAACTACAACCCGGAACTGGTCGATTACGCCATCCCGGGCAACGACGACGCCATCCGCGCCATCCAGCTGTACGCCCGCGCTGCCGCTGACGCCATCCTGGAAGGCAAGGCCGCCGCGCCGGCCGCCGCCCAGGGCGACGCCAACGAATTCGTCGAACTCGACGAAGAAGGCAACCCGGTCGCCAAGGACGAGCGCAAGGCTGCCCCGCGCCGCGACGACCGCAACAACCGTGGTCCGGCCAAGAAGGGCGCTGGCGCGCCGCGTCGTGACGGTGGCCGTGGCGGCCGCGGTCGCACCGACGAATCCTCGTCCGACGCCGAGTAAGCCTTACCGCCCCGGCCCGTCACGGGCCGGGGTGCATCAAAGATATTCGAGGACCCCAGATGACTGCCATTTCCGCAAAACTGGTTAGCGAACTGCGCGAGCGCTCCGGCGCCGGCATGATGGATTGCAAGAAGGCGCTGGTCGAGAACAACGGCGACATCGACGCCGCCATCGAGTACCTGCGCAAGACCGGCTTGGCCAAGGCCGACAAGAAGGCCGACCGCGTGGCCGCCGAAGGTCGCATCGCTACCGCCCAGGCCAACGACCATGCCGTGCTGGTCGAAGTGAACAGCGAAACCGACTTCGTCGCCAAGGCGCCGAACTTCGTGCAGTTCACCAACGACGTCGCCGAGGCCGTGCTGGCTTCGGGCGCCGCCGACATCGACGCCGCCAAGGCTGCTGCTTTCCCGGGCGCCGACAACGTCGAGGCTGCCGCCAAGTCCCAGACCGCCACCATCGGCGAGAAGATCGAAGTGCGCCGCGTGGCCCATGTGGCCAACGACGGCCCGCTGGCCACCTACTCGCACGGCGGCCGCATCGGCGTGATCGTGGCGCTCAAGGGCGGCTCGGAAGAGCTAGCCAAGGGCATCGCCATGCACGTGGCGGCCATGAACCCGCCGCACATCAAGCCGGAGCACGTGCCGGCCGAGTTCATCGCGAAGGAAAAAGAGATCGCGCTGAGCCAGATGACCGACAAGGACAAGGCCAAGCCGGCCGACATCCTGGAGAAGATCATCTCCGGCAAGATCAACAAGATCGTCTCGGAAGTGACCCTGGTCGGCCAGCCGTACGTGCTGGACACCAACGTCACCGTCGGCGACGCGTTGAAGAAGGAAGGCGCGGACGTCGTGGCCGTCGCCCGCCTGGTGGTCGGCGAAGGCATCGAGAAGGTGCAGGAAGACTACTTGGCCGAAGTGGCCAAGGCGATGCAGGTCTAAGGCCTCGCCACCCGGAAGTCTCGAAAAAAGCCGCGGGCAACCGCGGCTTTTTTTGTGCACCCCGTTGCCCCCGCGCCCGGACCCCGAGGCCGGCCGGGCACCTCATCGATCCACCGCCAAACCCACGCCGGAACCGGGTTTTCCCTACACCCTGGACTGCCGCAACCCTTACCCCTTCGCGTCACTGCCGTTACAATGCGCGCGTTTTGCCCCACACAATCCGGAGACCCCATGAGCGCACCGCTTAATTACCGCCGCATCCTGCTCAAACTCTCCGGCGAAGCCTTGATGGGCGAGGCCGATTACGGCATCGACCCCAAGGTGATCGGCCGCCTGGCCGACGAAATCATCGAAGTCCAGAAGGCCGGCATCCAGATCGGCGTCGTCATCGGCGGCGGCAACATCTTCCGCGGCGCCGGCCTTGCCGCTGCCGGCATGGACCGCGTCACCGGCGACCACATGGGCATGCTGGCCACCGTGATGAACGCGCTGGCCATGCAGGACGCCATCGAGCGCCGCGGCGGCTATGCGCGCGTGATGAGCGCCATCCAGATCCACGACGTGGCGGAAGACTTCATCCGCCGCCGCGCCATCCGCCACATCGAGAAGGGCCGCATCGTGCTGTTCGCTGCCGGCACCGGCAATCCGTTCTTCACCACCGACTCGGCTGCGGCGCTGCGCGCCGTGGAAGTGGGCGCGGACCTGCTGCTGAAGGCGACCAAGGTCGATGGCGTGTACACCGCCGATCCGGCCCGTCACAAGGACGCCACGCGCTACGACACGCTCAACTACGACCAGGTGATCGAGCGCAAGCTGGCCGTGATGGACACGGCCGCCATCGCGCTGTGCCGCGACCATCGCATGCCGCTGCGCATCTACGACATGACCGTGCCGGGCAACCTCATGCGCATCATGCATGGCGAAGCGGTGGGCACGCTGGTGTCGGAAGGCTGAAACGACGAGGGATGGGGGGCAGGCCCACCCATCCCTTGTCCATCCCACCCCCTGCTATACTCGCCGGCTTGCACGGTTTGAGGGGTGTTTCCCATGCTTAACGACATCAAGAACGATGCCCAGACCCGCATGGGCAAGAGCATCGACTCGCTCAAGCACACGCTGACGAGGCTGCGCACCGGCCGCGCCAGCATCGCCCTGGTCGATGGCATCAAGGTGCCGTATTACGGTTCGGACATGCCGCTGAACCAGGTCGCCACGGTCGCGCTGGGCGATTCCCGCTCCATCATCATCACGCCGTTCGAAAAGAGCCTGGTGGCTCCGATCGAAAAGGCCATCATGGCATCGGACGTCGGCATCACGCCGAACACCGCCGGCACCACCATCCGCCTCAACATGCCGCCGCTCACCGAAGAGCGCCGCCGCGAGCTGGCCAAGCACGTGGCGCATGAAGGCGAGGACGCCAAGATCGCCATCCGCAACGTGCGCCGCGACGCCATGCAGCAGGTCAAGGATCTGCTCAAGGAAAAGCTGATCACCGAGGACGACGAGCGCAAGGCGGAAGACGAAATCCAGAAGCTCACCGACCGCTTCGTGAAAGACGTGGACAGCGTCGTCAAGCACAAGGAAGAGGAGCTGATGGCGCTCTGAGCGCCATCGCTGCGAGCCTCTGAAGCACATGACCAGCGTCGACCCCTCGCGAGTGCCGCGCCACGTCGCCATCGTGATGGACGGCAACGGCCGCTGGGCAAAACTTCGCCATCGCCCGCGCACCTTCGGCCACAACGCCGGACGCAAGGCCGTGCGCAATGTGGTCGAGAGCTGCCTGCGCCAGGGCGTCAAGGTACTCACGCTGTTCGCCTTCTCCAGCGAGAACTGGCAGCGTCCGCAGGATGAAGTCGGCGCGCTGATGGAATTGTTCGTGCGCGCGCTGGACAAGGAAGTGGACGAGCTGCACGGCAACGGCGTACGCATCCGCTTCGTCGGCGACCTGGCGAGTTTCGAGAGCAGCTTGCGCCAGCGCATGCTGGCCGCCATGGCACGCACCGCCGGTAACGACGCACTGCACCTGAACATCGCGGTGAGCTACGGTGGCCGCTGGGACATCGTGCAGGCCGCGCGCAAGGCCGCCGAAGCGGTGGCGCGCGGCGAGCTGCGCGCCGAGGACATCGACGAGAAGCTGCTCGGCCACTGGATGTGCCTGGCCGACCTGCCGCCGCTGGATCTTTTCATCCGCACCGGCGGCGAGTGCCGCGTCAGCAATTTTCTTTTGTGGCAGCTTGCCTACGCGGAGCTGCACTTTACCGATACGCTGTGGCCCGATTTCGACGAGGCTTGCCTGAAGAGCGCCATCGACGATTACGCACGCCGCGAACGCCGCTTCGGCAAGACCGGCGATCAAATCGCCAAACAGGCGTAAGGACATCCATGCTGCTCCAGCGCACCCTGACCGCACTGCTGCTTGCCCCGCTGGTGATCGCCCTGATCCTGCTGGCGCCGACGGGTCTTTTCGCCGCAATCGTCGCCCTCGCCTTCCTGGCCGCGATGTGGGAATGGACCCGGCTGTCGGGCCTGAAGGCCACCGGCGCGCGCGCCGGCCTGCTGGTGCTCACTGCCGCGATCTTCGCGCTGTGCTGGTGGCAGCGCGGCGGCATCGCCTGGCCGGTGCTGATCGGCATCGGCGTGAGCTGGTGGATCGTGGTCGGTCAATGGCTGCGTCACTTCGCCTTCGGGGCCGCGCCCACGCGCGAAAATGTCCTGATCAAGCTGGGTGCCGGCCTGCTGACCATCGTACCGGCGTGGATCGCCACCGTGACCATTCACGGCGCGGCCGACCGCGGCAACTGGTGGACCATGCTCGCGCTGCTGATCGTCTGGGCCGCCGATATCGGCGCCTATTTCAGCGGTCGCCAGTTCGGTCGCCGCAAGCTCGCTCCCACCATCAGCCCCGGCAAGACCTGGGCGGGCGTCTACGGTGCTTTCGTGGCGGGCGCCATCGTCGCCGGCGTGGGCGGCTCGCTGCTCGGCGTCACCGGCGGCAAGCTGATCGGCCTGCTGGTGCTGTCGGTGTTCGTGGTGGTCGTCTCGATCGTGGGCGACCTGTTCGAGAGCCTGATGAAGCGCCATGCGGCGGTGAAGGATTCCGGCAACCTGTTTCCCGGCCATGGCGGCCTGCTCGATCGGCTGGACAGCGTGTTCGCGGCCCTGCCCGTCTTCGCTGCCGGCATGTTGCTGCTGGGCCTATGAGTCAGCCGTTGCGCAAGGTCGCCGTGCTCGGCGCCACCGGCTCGATCGGCGGCAGCACGCTCGACGTCATCGCCCGCCATCCCGATCGTTTTCGCGCCACCGTGCTCACGGCGCACAGCAACGTCGCCGCGCTGGCCGATCTGTGCATCCGTTTTCGTCCGGAACTGGCGGTCATTGCCGATCCCGCGCTGGAAGGCGAACTATCCCGCCGCCTGAGCGCGGCCGGCGTCCGCTGCGATGTCGCCAGCGGACATGACGCCGTGACGCAGGCCGTCGCGGGCGCGCTGTGCGACACCGTGGTGGCCGCCATCGTGGGCGCGGCGGGGCTCGATTCGACCCTGGCCGCGGCGCGCACGGGCAAGCGCTTGCTGCTGGCCAACAAGGAATCCATCGTGATGGCCGGCCCGCTGCTGCTCGAGGCGCTGGCCGTGGGCGGTGGCGAACTGATTCCGGTGGATTCGGAACACAACGCGATCTTCCAGTGCCTGCCGGGCGGCCGCCCCAACCTGACGGCGAGCGGCGTGCGCCGGCTCATCCTGACCGCCTCCGGCGGACCGTTCCGTGGGCGTACCCGCGCCGAGCTTGCGGGCATTACCCCGGAGCAGGCCTGCAAGCATCCGAACTGGGTGATGGGACGCAAGATTTCGGTGGATTCGGCCACCTTGATGAACAAGGGCCTCGAAGTCATCGAGGCGCATCACCTGTTCGGCGCGGCCGCCGACCGGATCGACGTGCTGGTGCATCCGCAAAGCCTGGTGCACTCGATGGTCGAATACGTCGACGGTTCGGTGCTGGCCCAGCTGGGCAACCCGGACATGCGTACGGCGATTGCCCATGCGCTGGCGTGGCCGGCGCGCATCGAAGCTGGCGTGGCGCCGCTGGACCTCGCCGCCTGCGCGCCGCTCGCCTTCGAGCAACCCGACCTGGCGACCTTCCGCTGCCTGGCGCTGGCCTTCCAGGCCCTGCGCGCCGGCGGCGACGCCACCGCCATTCTCAATGCCGCCAACGAGGTCGCCGTGGAGGCATTCCTGGCCGGCGCGCTACCCTTCCTCGGCATTGCCGATCTGGTCGAGAGCGTACTCACGGAACTGCCGCCGCAAGCTGTGGTCGATGTTCAGTCTCTCAATGAACGCGACCGTTCGGCCCGGGCGGCTGCCCGCCGCATTCTTCGCAACGCTTGCTGACAAGCCTGATAAGCTCTCACCGATGAATAGTGTATTTGGCTCAGTGTTTTGGTTACTTGTCACGCTAGGCGTGCTGGTGACCTTTCACGAATTTGGACACTACTGGGTAGCACGGCGTTGCGGCGTCAAGGTGCTGCGTTTTTCCGTGGGCTTCGGCAAGGCCATCTGGAAGCGCATCGGCAAGGACGGCACCGAGTACCAGGTTGCCATGATCCCCCTGGGCGGCTACGTGAAGATGCTCGACGCCCGCGAAGGCGAGGTCGATCCCGCGCTCGCCGGCCAGGAGTTCACCGCCAAGCCGGTGTGGCAGCGCATCGCCATCGTGGCCGCCGGTCCGGCCTTCAATCTGATCTTCACCCTGTTCGCGTTCTGGCTGATGTTCCTGGTCGGCAAGCCGGACATCGCGCCGGTGGTGGCCGCCACGCCCAAGAGCATCGCCGCCGAAGCGGGCGTGCGCACCGGCGACCGCATCCTGAGCGTGGACGGCCGCGAAGTGGCCACCCTGAGCGACTCCATGGATGCCGTGGTCAACGCCCTGCTCGGCCGCGACCCGCTGCCCATGCAGGTGCGCGGCACGGACGGCGCCACCCGCAACCTGGTGTTGCCGCTCAACCAGCTGCCTGCCGGCCAGGACATCGGCCAGTACCTGGACGAGCTGGGCCTGAAGCCGGCGCCGACGCCGGCCGTGGTGGGCGTGGTGCTTCCCGGCAAGCCGGCCTCCGTGGGCGGCATGCAGGGCGGCGACCGGATCAAGAGCCTCAACGGCACCGCCGTCGACAGCTACGAAGAGTTCCAGCGCCTGGTGCCCCAGGAAGCGGCCAAGTCGCCGACCCTGGCGATCGTGGTGGACCGCAACGGCAGCACCCTGCCGCTGTCCGTCACGGCCCGCATGGAGTCGCTGGAAGGCCAGCCGACCAACTGGGTGATCGGCGTGCAGTTCACCCAGCGCGAGCCGGCCGTGCTCCGCTACGGCCCGTTGAAGGCCATCGGCGCCTCGTTCGAAATGACCTGGAACAGCGCCGCCTCCACTTTCAACATGATCGGCAAGATGCTGACCGGACAGGCTTCGACCAAGAACCTTTCCGGCGTCATCGGCATCGCCCAGGTGGCCAATGCCTCGGCGAACATGGGCATCGGCTGGTTCTTCAGCTTCCTGGCCCTGGTCTCGCTAAGTCTTGCGATCCTCAACCTCATGCCGATTCCCGTCTTGGACGGTGGTTGGCTGCTGTATTACCTTATTGAGTTGGTTAAAGGCAGCCCCGTCAGCGAACGTGCGATGATGGCAGGTCAGTATGTCGGCCTGGTCATGTTGTTCACGTTAATGGGACTGGCTTTCTACAACGACATCCACCGCTTCCTGCCCTCGTGACGCGTACCGGCTTTGCCGAAAGTCGCGCGACGTCCGACGGACAGCCGTATCTGCAGCGTGCGCGATCACGCGCTTGCTACGGAAACACGGCGGTGGTTTACCCGGCGCATCTGGGGAAGATGCAAGCACCCTTTCAAGGCTGGGCTTGTCCTGGCTTCACGTATTGATCGGGGCGGTTTCGGCCGCCTCATCGGAATAAACCAACGGAATCGACGATGAAGCGTATCGCCGCCCTGATCCTGCTTGCCTCACTCTCCGCCAATGTTCTCGCTTTCGAGCCCTTTGTCGTTTCCGATATCCGTATCGATGGCCTCAGCCGCATTTCCGCTGGCACGGTGCTCAACTACCTGCCGGTCAACCGTGGCGACCGTCTGACCAACGACGCCGCCCAGCGTGCGATTCGCGCGCTGTACCAGACCAAGTTCTTCAGCGACGTGGAAATCGATCGCGAAGGCGACATCATGGTCATCAAGGTGGTCGAGCGTCCCTCGATCGCCAAGCTCACCCTGCGCGGCAACAAGGACATCAAAGAAGAAGATCTGCGCAAGGGCCTGAAAGAAATCGGCCTGTCCGAAGGCGAGACCTTCGACCGCCTGTCGCTCGATCGCGTGCAGCAGGAACTGGTGCGCCAGTACTACAACCGCGGCAAGTACAACGTGTCGGTCGATCCGCACGTGACCCAGCTCGACCGCAACCGCGTGGCCATCGATATCGAAATTCGCGAAGGCAAGGTCGCGAAGATCAAGGAAATCAACATCGTCGGCAACAAGGCGTTCACCGACAAGGAAATCCGCAAGGGTTTCGAGTCCGACACGTCCAACCTGCTGTCGTGGTATTCGAAGGACGACCAGTACTCGCGTGAAAAGCTCTCGGGCGACCTGGAGAAGCTGCAGTCCTACTACATGGACCGCGGCTACGCCGACTTCGGCGTCGACTCCACGCAGGTGGCCATCGCGCCGGACAAGCGCTCGATGTACATCGCCGCCAGCGTCAAGGAAGGCGACATCTACACCATTTCCGACGTGCACCTGCTCGGCGAGCTGATCCTCCCCGAGGATGCGCTGCATCAGCTGGTCTACGTGCACAAGGGCGACACCTTCAATCGCAAGGCGATCGAGGCGAGCACCAACGCGATCAAGAGCATCCTGGCCAGCATCGGTTACGCGTTCGCCAAGGTGACGCCGGTGCCGAAGCTGGACAAGGACAAGCGTACCGTCGACCTCACCCTGTACATCGAGCCGGGCAAGCGCGTGTACGTGCGCCGCGTGATCTTCCAGGGCAACACCCGCACGGAAGACGACGTGATGCGCCGCGAAATGCGCCAGCTGGAAGGCAGCTGGTTCTCGCAGCCGGCGATCGACCGCTCCAAGATCCGCCTGCAGCGCCTGGGCTATTTCAAGACCGTCAACATCGACAAGGCATTGGTGCCGGGCACCGAAGACCAGGTCGACCTGACCGTGAAGGTGGAAGAACAGTCCGCCGGCAGCCTGATGTTCGGCGTGGGCTATTCGCAGTACTCGGGCATCATCCTGTCCGCGTCGGTGTCGCAGAACAACTTCATGGGCACCGGTGACAGCTTCACCGTGGGCGCATCGCGCAGCGATTACTCCACCAGCATCAACGCCAGCTACTTCAACCCGTACCTCACCGACAGCGGCGTGGGTATCGGTTACAACGCCGGTTACACCAAGAGCAACTACGGCGACACCAACAGCGACTTCGTGAACTACGAAAGTTCGATGAAGTCGTTCTCCAGCTTCCTGAGTTTCCCGATTTCCGAAACGGACAACATCCGCGCCGGCCTCGGCCTCAGCAGCAACAAGATCAACCTCAGCTACCAGTACCTGACCGTCGACGAAAACGGCAACACCGTGACGCAGACGGCGAACTACTCGCCGCAGGTGCTGATCGACTACCAGAACGCGCTGGGTCACCAGACCATCCACACCTGGGATGCCACGCTGGGCTGGAACCACGACACCCGCAACGGTTACTGGGCACCCACCCGCGGCGGCCTGATCTCGCTGTCGACCGACATCGCCCTGCCCGGCTCCACCGTGCAGTACGTGAAGATCATGGGCGAGGCGAACCACTACTGGCCGATCGGCAAGGGCTTCGTGTTGTACATGGACGGCCAGGTCGGCTACGGCAAGACCTACGGCCAGACCTTCGACTACGACGGCGGCACCACCTACACGGCCGGCGAGAAGATCACCTTCCCGTTCTGGGAAAACTTCTACTCCGGCGGTGTGCGCGACGTTCGCGGCTTCCAGGACAACACGCTCGGTCCCCGCGTCTGCGTGGGCACCGTGGCCGATGCCAGCGGCAAGCAGGTGCCGATCACGCCGTCGCCGAACGGTACCTGTAACGGCAGCGTGTACAGCTACGCACAGCCGTTGGGTGGTGCGTTCAAGGTGCTGGGCACGGCCGAGCTGTACCTGCCGCTGCCGTTCCTCAAGGACATCAACACGGCCCGCGTGTCGTGGTTCGTGGACGTCGGCAACGCCTACCAGGACTACCAGAGCTTCACCGCCAAGACGCTGCGCGTCTCCACCGGTATCTCGCTGCACTGGCAGGCGCCGATCGGCCCGCTGATCATCAACTTCGCGGTGCCGCTGCGCACCCAGGCGGATGACGGTCACTACGAAGAGCGCATCCAGTTCACCTTCGGCAGCCAGTTCTGATCGGCTGACCGACGCAAGGCTGAAACCACAGAAGGCGCGGCCATGCCGCGCCTTTTTTTGTGACCCGCCTCTCGGGCGGCCACGCTTCGGGTCATAGCCGGCACGATCTCCAACCCATCTCTCGTCGAGATTTTTTGATGCCCCTGGCGGGGCGCCCTACAATGCGTCGATTGCAGGGAGCCGACATGAGCCTATTTCAGATCACCGTTTCCGAGCTGGCCGAGCGTTTTGGCCTGGTGTGCCACGGCGACGGCTCGCACGTCGTCGATGGCGTCGGCACTCTTGCCGGTGCAGGCCCCAGCCAGCTCAGCTTCCTTTCCAACAGCAAATACGCCTCGCAACTGGCCTCGACCCGCGCCGGCGTGGTGGTGATGCGCGAGGAGAACGTGGCCGAAAGCCCGGTGCTCGCCCTGGTCGCCCGCGATCCCTACGTGGCCTACGCCAAGATCGCCGCCCTGTTCGAACGCCTGCCCGCCTCGCCGCAGGGCATCCATCCCACCGCCGTGGTGGCGCCGACGGCCCGCGTCGCACCCACCGCCAGCATCGGCCCCGGTTGCGTGATCGAGGACGGCGCGGTGGTGGAAGACGGCGCCATCCTCGGCCCACATTGCATCATCGGTCCAGAGTGCACGGTGGGCGCGCAATGCCGGCTGGTGGCGCGGGTGACGCTGGTGATCCGCGTCACGCTGGGCCAGCGGGTGCTGGTGCACCCGGGCGCGGTGATCGGCTCGGACGGCTTCGGCCTCGCCTTCGACCGCGACCACTGGATCAAGCTGCCCCAGCTGGGCGGCGTGCGCATCGGCGACGACTGCGAGATCGGCGCCAACACCACCATCGACCGCGGCGCGCTGGACGACACCGTGCTCGAGGAAGACGTGCGCCTGGACAACCAGATCCAGATCGCCCACAACGTCTATATCGGCGCCCACACCGCCCTGGCCGGCTGCGCCGCGGTGGCCGGCAGCGCCAAGATCGGCCGCTATTGCATGATTGGCGGCAACGCCGGCGTGCTGGGCCATCTGGAACTGGCCGACCGGGTTACCATTACCGCCAAGAGCCTGGTCACGCACTCCATACGCGAGCCGGGTGAATACTCTTCGGGCGTGCCGCTGCAGGAGAACCGCCTGTGGCGGCGCAATGCAGCTCGCTTCAAACATCTTGATGAATACGTGCGCCGGCTCTCGGCGCTGGAGAAGGACAGCAACAATGAGTGACCTGACCGTGCCTTTCCACCTGCCCGTGAACGTGGAGCAGATCCAGCAGCTGCTGCCGCACCGCTATCCGTTCCTGTTGGTCGACCGCGTGATCGAGCTGGTGCCCGACAAGAGCGTGGTGGCGATCAAGAACGTGACGATCAACGAGCCGTTCTTCCAGGGCCATTTCCCCGGCCATCCGGTGATGCCCGGCGTGCTGATCGTGGAAGCCATGGCGCAGGCCGCCGGCGTGCTCACGCAGATCTCCAGCCGCCTCAAGGGCACCACGGGCAGTCCGCTGTTCTATCTGGCCAAGGTGGACAATGCGCGCTTCAACGCGCCGGTGGTGCCGGGCGACCAGCTGCGTCTCGAAGTGGAACTGAAGCGTCTGCTGCGCAGCATGGGCCTGTTCGAGGCACGCACCATCGTCAACGGCAAGGAAGTGGCCAGCTGCGAACTGATGTGCGCCGCGAGGTCCGACAAATGATCCATGCCACCGCGCAGATCGATCCTTCCGCCGTCATCGCCAATGACGTGAGCATCGGCGCGTACAGCGTGATCGGCGCTGACGTGCATATTGGCGAAGGCACGGTGGTCGGTCCGCACGTGGTGATCGAAGGTCCCACGCGCATCGGCCGCGAGAACCAGATCAGTCAGTTCGCCTCGCTGGGTGGCGCGCCGCAGGACAAGAAGTTCAAGGGCGAGCCTACCGAGCTGATCATCGGCGACCGCAACCTGATCCGCGAGTTCGTCACCATCAACCGCGGCACCAGCGATGGCGGCGGCGCCACGCGCATCGGCAACGACAACTGGATCCTCGCCTACGTGCACATCGCGCACGATTGCCAGATCGGCAACAACACGGTGTTCTCCAACTACTCTGCGCTGGCCGGCCACGTGGAAGTGGGCGACTGGGTGGTGATGGCGGGTTTCTCCGGCGCGCACCAGTTCTGCAAGATCGGCGCGCATGCCTTCATCGGCATGGGCTGCCTACTGGGTTCGGATGTGCCGCCGTTCGTGATGATGGCCAACGAGCAGCGCGGCCGTCCACGCGGCATCAACAGCGAAGGGCTCAAGCGCCGCGGTTTCGATACCACGCGCATTTCGGCGATCAAGCGCGCCTACCGCACGCTTTACATGGCCGGCCTGACCCTGGCCGATGCCCGCGAACAGCTGAGCGCGCAGGCCGGCGACAGCGAAGACGTGCGCGCCATGCTGGAATTTCTGGACCGCAGCGAGCGCTCGCTGGCACGCTGATATGAGCTTTGCTCATATCGGCAAAATAGGCACGGGCCCTGGCTCTTGAGGCAGTCGCGACATGCTTGAAAACCAAGTAACCAGGCGGGCCCCCACCATCGCCATCATCGCCGGCGAAGATTCCGGCGACCAGTTGGGGGCCGACCTGGTTGCCGCGCTCCGCCGCCGTTACCCGGAGGCGTGCTTCGTCGGTATCGGCGGTGCACGCATGCAAGCCGCCGGTTTCGACTCCTGGTACGACATCAGGGAGTTGTCGCTGTTCGGCTTCGCCGAAGTCGTCTCGCATTTGCCCCGCCTGCTTAAGCTGCGCAAGGAACTGGTGGCGCGACTCATCGCCGCGCGGCCCGATGTGGTGGTCGGCATCGATGCGCCGGACTTCAACCTCGGCGTCGAAAAACGCCTGCGCGAAGCCGGCCTGCGCACCGTGCACTACGTCAGCCCGTCGGTCTGGGCATGGCGCGAGAAGCGCACCGAGAAGATCGGACGCAGCGCGAACCGCGTGCTGTGCCTGTTCCCGATGGAACCGGCGATCTATGCACGTCACGGCGTCGATGCGCGCTTCGTCGGTCATCCGCTGGCCGACCGCTTTGCGCTGGTCTCCGACCGCATCGGCGCCCGCGATTTCCTCGGCATTCCGCTCAGCGTTCCCGTGCTCGCGGTGCTGCCCGGCAGCCGCGGTTCCGAAATCAAGCAACTCGGCAGCGCTTTCATCGAAGCCGCGCGCAAGGTCGCCGCGCAGATGCCGGGGCTGCGCATCATCGTGCCCGCCGCGAACGAGCGCGTGCACGCCAGCCTGAAGCAGATCATCGGCAACGCCCAGGATGAAAGTGCGCCGCAGCTTCTCGACGGCCATGCGCATGAAGCGATGCTGGCCGCCGATGTGGTGATGCTCGCCTCGGGCACGGCCACGCTGGAAGCCATGCTGGCCAAGCGTCCGATGGTGGTGGGTTACCGGGTCTCGCCGGTGAGCTACCGCATCGCGCGCGCGCTGAACATGCTCAAGACGGACGTCTATTCGCTGCCCAACATCCTGGCTCGCGCCAACGGCATGGGCGACGACGTGGTGTTGGTACCCGAGCTGATGCAGGACGATTTCACCGCCGACAAATTGGCCGAAGCCACGCTCGCGCTGTTCCAGGACAGCGAGCGCCGCGGCGCCATCGTGGCTGCATTCGAGCAATTGCATCTGGCGCTGCGCGGCGACCTGCAAGGCCATGCGGGCGACCTTGCTGCCGATGCGGTTGCCGAACTGATCGAGGCACGCCATGGCTGAGGCGAACGCCAGGGCGCGTCGCGAGGCGCCAGCGCCCGATGCCGTGGTGCGCTTCATCGCTGGCGTGGACGAAGCGGGACGCGGACCGCTGGCCGGTCCGGTGGCGGTCGCCGCGGTGATCCTGGATGCGTCCAAGCCGCGCATCCGCGGCCTCGACGATTCCAAGAAGCTCACGCACGCCAAGCGCGAAGCGCTCTACGAGAAAATCGTGGACCGCGCCCTCGCCTACAGCATCGTGATGGTGATGTCCGACGAGATCGACCGCATCAACATCTTCCAGGCCACCATGACCGGTATGAGCCGCGCGCTGGCGGGACTCAATCCGTGTGCGCACGAAGCCTTGATCGACGGCAACGCACTGCCGCGCGACCTGCCCTGTGCCGGACGCGCCATCATCGGCGGCGATGCGCTGGAGCCGGCCATCAGCGCGGCATCGATCCTGGCCAAGGTCACACGCGACCGCTGGATGGTGGAACTCGATCGTGAGCATCCGGGCTACGGCTTTGCCGAACACAAAGGCTACGGCACGCCGGCTCATCTGGCTGCGCTGCAGCGGCTGGGCCCCTGCCCGCATCATCGACGCAGCTTTGCGCCGGTGAAGATCCTGGTCGATCAGGGCGTGTTGTTCTGAAGCTCACCGGCGCTGAGCCGCAACGCCGAATGCAACACCGGGGCCAATCCATCCGCCCCGGCGCATGCCCAATGACCCACGTCATCGGCGCGCAACAGCGCTAAGCTACGCTTGAAATCAAACAGCGACAGGCCGCCTGCCATCCCGTGTCGAGGCAACCTTTTTCGCTGCAGCTGCATCCGAAGGATTAAGGAAGCGAAGCCACCGACGCTCGCCTCACCCACGCCAACACGGCGGTGTGCTTCCATCAGGCAGGGACGCTGGCCCCACGCGATCTCCCCAGCCGCGTGGTCATCGAGGACTCCAAGCGCGCGTTCGACCGCAGGAGTTGCGTCATGAGCACTCACCGCCCCAACGAAGCCGACCTCAGTCCCAACATCTCGCCCCTGTCGCAGCTCACTCCCGATGAGATGGAGGCGATCGCCGAGGCCGAATACCAGCACGTCGATTACGACCTGCAACCGCTACGGGTGCAGGGGCTGGAGCACTACCTCGACCGTTACGACATGAGCGAGCGCTTCCACATCTGGTGAAGCCGATGGCTGGCGACGATGGAGCGCCATCGTCGCCGCACGCCGTGCGATCAGCCGCGCTGCCGCAGCACGCTGTGGCGGTAGCCGTAGCCGATGTAGATCAGCATGCCGATCGCCGTCCAGCCCGCGAGCAGCATCCAGTTGCCGGCATTCATCTGCGCCAGCAGGAACAGGCAGACGATCACGCCGAGCGAGCACACCACCGGTGCGGCCGGCACGCGGAAACCACGCGGCAGCTCGGGCCGCGTGCGACGCAGCACCAGCACGCCGATGCACACCGTGGCGAAGGCCAGCAGCGTGCCCATGGAAAGCAGGTCGCCCAGCAGGCTCAGCGGGAACACCGCGGCCAGCAGGCCACCAATGACGCCAACCAGCACCGTCGTGCGGTGCGGCGTCTTGAAGCGCTCATGCACCGCGCCGAACGTGCGCGGCAGCAGGCCATCGCCGGCCATCGTGTAGAGGATGCGCGCCAGGCCCAGGTGCATGACCAGGATCACCGAGGTAAGGCCTGCCACCGCGCCCACCTGGGTCAACAGCTTCAGCCACGCGAGCTGCGGATGCGCCGCCAGCGCGGTGGCCACCGGCTCGGCCGTGGCCAGCTGCGGATACGGCACCAGGCCCGTCAGCACCGCCGCCACGATGATGTAGAGCACCGTGCACACAGCGAGCGAAATCAGGATGCCGGCCGGCACGTTCTGCTGCGGATTGCGCGTTTCCTGCGCCGCCGTGGCCACCGCGTCGAAACCGATATAGGCATAGAACACGCTGGTCGCCGCACGGAACACGCCGGACCAGCCGTAATGCGTACCGCCCTGGTTCTCCGGCACATACGGATGCCACAGCGAGGTGTCGATGTACTGCAGGCCGACCACCACGAACAGGATCACCACCAGCACCTTCAGCACCACCACCACGCTGGCGAACAGCGTCGACTGTCGCGTACCCGAGTACAGCAACGCGGTGATCGCGGCGACCACCAGCAGCGCCGGCAGATTGATCAACGCACCGGTCGCCACGAAATGCCCGTCGACGAAGGCCAGCGGCGCATTCGCCAGCGCGGCCGGCACGTCTATGCCCATGCTGTGCAGCAGGCCCACACCGTAGCCCGACCAGCCCACCGCCACCGACGACACCGCCAGCAGATACTCGGCCACCACGTTCCAGCCGATGAACCAGGCCAGCAGCTCGCCGAGGGTCGCGTACGCATAGACATACGCGCTGCCCGACACCGGCAGCATGGCCGCGAACTCCGCGTAACTCAGCGCCGCCAACGCGGCGGCCAGGCCGGCCAGCACGAAGGAGATGGTCAGCGCCGGGCCGGCATGCTCGGCCGCCGCCTGGCCGGTGATCACGAAAATGCCGGCGCCGATCACCGCACCCACGCCCAGCACGATCAGTTCCTTCAGCCCCAGCGTGCGGCGCATGTTGTCGCTGGCCGAGAGCGAGGCTTCGACGGGCTTGATGGTGAACAGTGAACGGAGCAATGACATCGGCGCTTCCCCGGCAACCGCCAGGCCGCCGTACAGATGGATAAAACACCGGACCATGCCAGTCCCCGGCCTTCCCCGCAACCGCCACAAGTCCGGCTCGTCCAGGGCCGCAGGCAGGCCCGATGGCTCCGCTATGCTTCGCCAGCCCAGGGGGAGAAACCATGAGACGCTCGATTCGAATGGCGCTGGCCGTGCTGGCGCTAGGCCTGGCCGGTCTGTGCCAGGCCCGCCCCGGACCGGGCGATGTGCCGCCCGACTACCTCGGGCACGCCAGGGATGGTCATGAAGTACGGGTCTCCGACCTGCACGGCAAGGTGGTGATCGTGAGCTTCTGGGCCTCCTGGTGCGGCTATTGCCGCAAGGAACTCCCGGTGCTGGCCGCGCTGCAGAAACTCAAGGGCGCCGCTGACCTGCAGGTGATCGGCGTCAATCACGACGACGACTACGACAAGTACAAGGATCTCAGCCGCCGCTGGAAGAACCTCGAGGTCATCCTCACCTACGATGCCGCCGACAATCGCATCGGCAAGCCGTACAGGATCGACGGGCTGCCCTTCATGGTGATGATCGGGCGCGACGGGCGCATCGCCCATGTCCATACCGGCTATGGCGAAGACTCGCTGGACACGATCATGACGGAAGTGGACGACCTGCTGGCCCAACCCGCGCCCGCATCGACCGACACCGCCAACGCGAGCCCGGCGTCCTCCTGATACGGCGCGGAACCGCCGCGCGGGCGGCAATGTCAATTCTTGCCCGTCCAGTGCGGCGCCGTTAGGCTGGACATCCATCTCGCGCGTGCGCCATGTCCGTCCGCTTCGCTCACCTCCACCTTCACAGCGAATACTCGCTGGTCGACTCGACCATCCGCATCAAGGGGATGGTCGAAGCCTGCGTGCGCCTGGGTATTCCCGCGGTCGCACTGACCGACGACAGCAACATGTTCGGGCTGGTGAAGTTCTACAAGGCCTGCAGCGCCGCCGGCATCAAGCCGATCGGCGGCTGCGACGTGTGGGTGAGCGCGCCCGACGATCCGCGCCCCTGGCGTCTCACCCTCATCTGCCAGGATCGCGAGGGTTATCTCAACCTGTCGCGCCTGGTGTCGCGCGCCTGGCGCGACGGCCAGCAAAGCGGCCGCGCGCTGGTCGATGCCAACTGGCTCACGCCGGACGCCACCCGCGGCCTGATCGCCCTGCTCGGGCGCGAAAGCGAAGCCGGGCGCATCGCGGTCAACCAGGGCGTGGACAACGCGGCGGCACGGCTGCGTCCGTTCGCCACGCAGATGGCCGACCGGCTCTATCTCGAACTGACCCGCACCGGCCGCGACGGCGAGGAAAACTGGAACGTGGCGGCGCTGGCGCTGGCCTCGCAGCTCGACCTGCCGGTGATCGCCAGCAACGACGTGCGCTTCCTCAAGGCGGACAACTTCGAATCGCACGAAGCGCGCGTGTGCATCAACCAGGGCCGCGTGCTCGCCGATCCCAAGCGTCCGCGCGACTACAGCGACCAGCAATACCTCAAATCGCCCGAGGAAATGGAGGCGTTGTTCGCCGACCTTCCCGAAGCGCTGGAAAACACCGTCGAGCTGGCCAAGCGCTGCACGCTGGAGCTGGAATTCGGCACCTATTACCTGCCCGACTTCCCGGTACCGGAAGGCCACGACCTGGCCAGCTACATCCGCGCGATCTCGCGCGAGGGCCTGAGGGAGCGGCTCGAATTCGCCGGTGTCGCGCCGGGCCGCACGCGCGAGGAATACGAAGCGCGGCTGGAACGCGAGCTGGACGTCATCATCAAGATGGGCTTCCCCGGCTACTTCCTGATCGTGGCGGACTTCATCAACTGGGGTAAGCAGAACGGCATTCCCGTGGGACCGGGCCGCGGCTCGGGCGCGGGTTCGCTGGTGGCGTGGGTGCTGAAGATCACCGATCTGGATCCGATCCAGTTCGACCTGCTGTTCGAGCGATTCCTCAATCCCGAACGCGTGTCGATGCCCGACTTCGACATCGACTTCTGCATGGATCGCCGCGATGAGGTGATCGACTACGTGGCGCGCAAATACGGCCGCGACCACGTCAGCCAGATCATCACCTACGGTTCGATGGCGGCGAAGGCCGTGCTGCGCGACTCCGGCCGCGTGCTCGGCATGGGCTACAACGCCGTCGACCGCATCGCCAAGCTGATTCCCGCTCGCCCGCTCGACCTCACCCTGCAGTGCGTGCTGGGTCGCTCGGAAAAGGCCAAGAAAGAACCCGATCGCATCGTCAAGGAATTCTGCGAGCTCTACGAGCAGGACGAAGAAGCGCGCACGCTGATCGACCTGGCGCTGAGCCTGGAAAGCCTCACCCGCAACGTCGGCAAGCATGCGGGTGGCGTGGTGATCGGTCCCAAGCCGCTGACCGAGTTCGCACCGCTGTACTGCGAACCGGGCGGCGCGGGCGTGGTCACGCAATACGACAAGGACGACGTGGAAGCCGTCGGCCTGGTGAAGTTCGACTTCCTTGGCCTGCGCACGCTCACCATCATCGACTGGGCGGTGAAGGCGATCAATCTGCGCCGGGAGAAAACCGGCGAAGAACTGCTGGATATTTCCGCGCTGCCGCTGGACGACGCCTACACCTACAACGAGGTGTTCAAGAAGGCGCAGACGGTAGCGATCTTCCAGTTCGAATCGGCCGGCATGCAGCGCATGCTCAAGGATGCGAAGGCCGACCGCTTCGAAGACCTCATCGCCCTGGGCGCCTTGTACCGCCCGGGCCCGATGGACCTGATCCCCAGCTTCGTGGCGCGCAAGCACGGCCGCGAAGAGGTGATCTATCCCGATCCGCGCGTCGAGCCTGTCCTGAAAGAGACCTACGGCATCATGGTCTACCAGGAGCAGGTGATGCAGATGGCGCAGATCGTGGGCGGTTACACGCTCGGCGGCGCCGACTTGCTGCGCCGCGCGATGGGCAAGAAGAAAGTCGAGGAAATGGCGAAGGAACGCGCCAAGTTCCGCGAGGGCGCGGCGAAGGACGGCGTCAGCGGCAACAAGGCCGACGAAATCTTCGACGTGATGGAGAAGTTCGCCGGCTACGGCTTCAACAAGTCGCATGCCGCCGCGTACGCGTTGGTGTCGTATCAGACCGCGTGGCTGAAGGCGCACTACCCCGCCGAATTCATGGCCGCGACGATTTCGTCGGACATGGACAACACCGACAAGGCCGTCACCTTCATCGACGAGTCGAAGGCGATCGGCCTGAAGGTATTGCCGCCGGACGTCAATGCGTCCGAGTTCATGTTCGTAGCGGTGGAACCGAAGGTGATCCGCTACGGCCTGGGCGCGATCAAAGGCGCCGGCCAGGGTGTGTGCGAAGCGATTGCCGACGAACGCAAGCGCAACGGCCCGTACAAGGACCTGCCCGATTTCTGCCGCCGGGTGGATTCGACCAAGCTCAATCGGCGCGTGCTGGAGGCCTTGATCCTCTCCGGTTCGCTGGATGCGCTGGCCGAGAATCGCGCCAGCCTGATGGCGCAGTTGCCGAACGCGATGAAAGTCGCCGAGCAGCATCTGCGCGACCGCCAGAGCGGCCAGAACGACATGTTCGGCGCCATGATGGGCAGCGTGGCTCCGGTTGTGCAGGTGGATCTGCCCACGGTGCCCGAATGGCCGCTGGAGCAGTTGCTGCAGGGCGAGCGCGACACGCTCGGCCACTATCTTTCCGGCCATCCCACCGATCCGTGGAAGGACGAACTCGCGCAGCTTTCCACCTGCCCGCTGGGCGAGATCGCCGACCGTTACCAGCCCCCAAAGCCGCGCAAGAACGACGACGGCGACAACAACCGTTTCCGCCGCGGCCCGGATACGCCGTGGACGGTCGCCGGCATGGTCACGGCCATCCGCAAGCGCGGCGATAGCGACGCGTTCGTGCGGCTGGAAGACGGCACCGGCATCATCGAAGTGAGTTTCTTCGGCGAGCTTTACCAGCAGGTCGCACCGCTGCTCACGCGCGACGAACTGCTGGTGGTGGAAGGCGGGCTGCGCATCGACGATTTTTCCGGCGGCGGCTTTGCGGTTCGCGCCCGCAGCGCCTACACCCTCGGCGACGCCTGCCGCCGATATGCGCGCCTGCTGCGTTTAAAACTGAACGGGGTGAACCCGGCTTTCATCGAGGATCTTCGCCGCACGCTGGCCGGCTACCGCGGCGGACGCGCCAGCGTGATCCTGCACGGCTATCACAACGCTACCGCCCAGGCCGACCTGGAGCTGGGCGAGGAATGGCGGGTGGACGCCATCCCCGAGCTGCTGCGGGCGATCCGCGCGGTGCCGGGAGTCGAGGCGGCAAAGCTGCGCATCGTGAAGACGGATGACCGGCCACGGGGCGACTGAGCCCCGGCCAATACAGCCACCTTCACCCTCTCCTCACCCCCATACGCCCCCGTTCCCGCGAAATTCCGCGGCCCGGTATACTTGCGCGCTTCCGTGTCATGAACTGCACCGAATGAATCCTAACTTCCTCGATTTCGAACAACCCATCGCCGAGCTGGACGCGAAGATTGAAGAGCTTCGCCATGCCAGTCACGGGCAGGCGTTCAATATCGACGAAGAAGTCGCACGCCTGCGCGAGAAGCTGAAGCTCAAGACCAACGAGATCTTCCGCAACCTCACGCCCTGGCAGGTGACCCAGCTGTCGCGCCATCCGGGCCGTCCCTACACGCTCGATTACATCAGCGTGATGTGCGACGAGTTCCATGAGCTGGCCGGCGACCGTGCCTATTCCGACGACGCGGCCATCGTGGGCGGCCTGGGCCGCATCAATGGCCGCTCGGTGATGATCATCGGCCACCAGAAGGCACGCGATACCAAGGGCAAGGTGCGCCGCAACTTCGGCATGCCGCGTCCCGAGGGTTACCGCAAGGCGCTGCGCCTGATGAAGATGGCCGAGCGTTTCGGCCTGCCGCTGATCACCCTGATCGATACCCCGGGAGCCTATCCCGGCGTCGGCGCCGAAGAGCGTGGCCAGTCCGAGGCGATCGCCCGCAACCTGCTGGAAATGGCCGATCTGAAAACGCCGATCATCTGCACGGTGATCGGTGAAGGCGGTTCGGGCGGTGCACTCGCCATCGGCGTGGGCGACCGCACCATCATGCTGCAGTACTCCGTGTATTCGGTGATTTCGCCCGAAGGCTGCGCCTCCATCCTGTGGAAGAGTGCCGAGAAGGCGCGCGATGCTGCCGAGGCACTGGGTCTCACCGCGCCGCGCCTGCTCGAACTGGGCCTGGTCGACAAGGTCGTGCGCGAGCCGCTGGGCGGCGCGCATCGCAATCCGCACTCGATGGCCGTGCGCCTGAAGGCCGTGCTGCTCAACCAGCTCGATGAGCTGGAAGCGCTGCCGATCAAGGACCTGATGGACCTGCGCTACAAGCGCCTGCGCGGCTACGGCGCGTACACGGAATAAAACCGCCGCACCTCCTGTGGGAGCGCACCCTGTGCGCGACGGGGGCCTGCGGAACCGGCGCGCACAGGATGCGCTCCCACAAAGGTGCGACCGGCGCGCTACCATCCGAGGCAACGCCGTCGGGAAATCGCGTCCATGGCCAACGAACTCGCCAACAAGCTTGCCGTCCTGATCGATGCCGACAACGCGCAGCCGACCATCGCCGAACCGTTGCTGGCCGAGGTGGCGAAATACGGCACCGCGCACGTCAAGCGCGCCTACGGCGATTGGACGTCCAATCACCTGAAGGGCTGGAAGGAACAACTGCTCACCCAGTCGATCCAGCCGATCCAGCAATTCGGCTACACCAGCGGCAAGAACGCCACCGACTCGGCGATGATCATCGATGCGATGGACTTGCTGTACTCGGGTCGTTTCGACGGTTTCTGCATCGTCTCCAGCGACAGCGACTTCACCCGGCTGGCGGCACGCATCCGCGAGTCCGGCCTGATCGTCTACGGCTTTGGCGAACGCAAGACGCCCGACCCGTTCGTGGCGGCCTGCGACAAGTTCATCTACACCGACATCCTGGTCGGCAAGCCGGATGAAGAACAACCGCTCAAGCCGCGCACGGCGGCGCAGCTCAAGCAGGATTCCAGTCTGGTGAACCTGCTGCGCAACGCGCTGGAAGCCGCCTCCGACGACGACGGCTGGGCCGCGCTCGGCGGCGTAGGCTCCATCATCACCAAGCAACGTCCGAACTTCGACGCACGCAGCTACGGCTACAACAAGCTCAGCGAATTGATTGCCGCCACCACGCTGTTCGAACTGGACCGGCGCAGTCCCGGCGAAGGGCGTCCCAAGGTGATCTACGTGCGCACCAAGGGCAAAAAGCCGGCCACCCGTGAATAAGCTGATCGACACGCTTCGACACGCTTTGCAGCAACAGCCGCAAGGTCACTTGTGCGTGGCCTACAGCGGCGGACCCGACTCCACCGCCTTGCTGCATGCGCTGTCGCAGATGCCGGAAGCACAGGCGCGCGAATTGCGTGCACTGCACATCGATCACGGCCTGCACGATTTGAGCGACGCGTGGGCGATCCACTGCAAGCAGCTGGCGCAGGAATGGGGCGTGTGGTGCCTGGTGCTGCGCGTCGAGGTGGATCACGCGCGTGGCTACGGACTGGAAGCGGCGGCACGCGACGCGCGCTATCGCGCCTTTGCCGCCTCGCTGCGCAAAGGCGAACGGTTGCTGCTCGCACATCACCGCGACGACCAGGCCGAAACGGTCTTGCTGAAGTTGCTGCGCGGCGCCGGACCGGAAGGTCTCGGCGGCATGCGTGTCACGCGTCGACTCGGCGAAGGCTTGCTGTGGCGTCCGCTGCTCGACACGCCGCGCGAACTGTTGCGCCAGTACGTCGAAGAACACGAACTGCCGTGCATCGACGACCCGTCGAATCAGGATGCCCGCCTCGCGCGGAATTTCCTTCGTCACGAGATCCTGCCGCGCCTCACCCAACATTGGCCGCAGGCGGTGGATTCCATCGTGCACAGCGCCAGCCTCAACCGTTCCGCCACCGAAGCGCTGGAGCGGCAATGGCGCAGTGCGCAGGCGCAGTTGCTGGACACGGCCACCGGCAGCCTGGACGCCGGCGGCTGGCTCGCGCTTTCGCCGGCGCTGCGCCATCCCCTGCTCGACGACTGGCTGCATGCGCGCGGACTCAGCGCACCCACCACCGCGCAGCGCGAGCAGATCGAACGCCAGTGCAGCGCGCGCGACGGGCAGCTGCCGTGCATCCGCTGGGCCGGCGCTGAAGTGCATGTGTGGAAGGGACGCCTGTGGGCGCTGCCGCCGCAGCCGTCGATCGATCCGCACTGGAACAGCACCTGGCAGGGCGAACCGCTGGCCCTGCCGGACGGCGGCAGCCTGCGGCTGGACCCGCCAGGACAACTCGCCGAACCGCTCGCCATCCGACTGCGCCAGGGCGGCGAGCAGTTGCGCCCCGCGGGCGACGCCCATACCCGCGAACTGCGCGACCTGTTCCAGCAGAGCGCCATGCCACCCTGGCGCCGGGCGGCCTGCCCCCTGCTCTACGCGGGCGAGGAGCTGATCGGCGTGGGCGACCGCTGGCTGACTGCACGTGGCGTAGCCTTGTTCGGGGAGATGCGTCCCCTATGGCAACCGGCCTATTGAGCCTGGTTTCGATTGATTCCGTACGTCCCCTGCGCTAGCTTTGCGGGCCATGGCCAAGTCTGCATCCGTACCCGTCCCTCCTGCCGCCGATTTCGAACACTCGCTGGACGAACTCGAGCAGTTGGTTGCGCGTATGGAAGGCGGCGAATTGAGCCTGGACGAATCCCTGTCCTCCTTCGAACGCGGCATCGGCCTCTACCGCCATTGCCAGCAGGCATTGGAGAATGCCGAGCTACGCGTACGAATGCTGCTCGATCCCGATGCCCCAGACACAGCCGAACCTTTTGAACCGGAGCTCTGAGCTCGGTGCGCAGCTCAAAACGCTGATCGCCCGCGCCGAAGAGACGCTCGTCCGTTCGCTTCCCCCCGAAGACACCGCACCGGTCGAACTGCACCGGGCCATGCGTTATGCCGTGCTCGGCGGCGGCAAGCGCTTGCGTCCCCTGCTGGTCTACGCGGCCGGCCACGCCTTCGGCGAAACCGGATCGCGCCTGGATGCCCCGGCCGTGGCGGTGGAGCTGATCCACGCCTACTCGCTGGTGCACGACGATCTTCCGGCGATGGACGACGACGCCATGCGCCGCGGCCGTCCCACCTGCCACATCGTGTTCGGCGAAGCCATGGCGATCCTGGCCGGCGATGCGCTGCAGGCGCTGGCCTTCGAACTGCTCGCCCACGACGTGGACCTCGGCGTATCGCCCGCCCGCTGCGTGGAAATGCTGCGCGTGCTGGGTCGTGCGTGCGGCGCCGACGGCATGGCTGGCGGGCAGGCACTGGATCTGGCCGCCGTGGGCCGCAAACTCTCGCTCAACGAACTCGAATTCATGCACGCCTGCAAGACGGGCGCCCTGATCCGTGCCGCCGTGCACCTGGGCGGCCTTGCTGCCGGCGCGTCCGAAGACGATCTGGCCGCGCTCGGCCGTTACGGCCACGCGGTGGGCCTGGCCTTCCAGGTACGCGACGACATCCTCGACGTGGAAGGCGAATCGGTCGTGCTCGGCAAGACCGCGGGCAAGGACGCGGCCGCCGACAAGCCGACCTTCCCCTCGATCATCGGCATGGACGCATCGCGCGAACATCTCGCCCGCCTCACCCAGGACGCGCTCGATGCGATCGCGCCCTTCGGCGAACGTGCCAGCCTGCTGGAAGAACTCGCCCGCTACGCCGCCGCGCGCCTGCGCTGACCGCCGCCGCGCGCGAGTCAACAGGCGCCACGATGGAACGTTCCAGCGTGATAGATCCCCGACCATGGCGATGCGATGTCCCTTTCCCGCTTTTTCCGCGTCTCGTGGCTCGGTGCCGCCGTCGTGTTCACCGCCAGCGCGGCGTTCGCCGCCCAGACCACCGACTTCTCCGGTGCCTGGCGTCTCGACGACCGCCATAGCGACAACGCCGACGGCCTGACCAACGCCATGCGCGTGGAAGCGCGCAAGGAATTGGCCGCGCGGCAGCAGCAGTCGGCCCCCGCCTCCTCATCGTCGAGCGCCACCCCAGCCGGCGCGGGGCACGGCGGCGGCCATCGCGGTGGCGGCGGAGGCGGTGGCATGGGCGGCGGTGGCATGGGTGGCGGTGGCCACGGCGGCGGTATGGGCGGCGGCGGTCATGGCGGCCATCGTGGTGGCGGCAGCGGCGACGCCAAACCCACGGATGCCGGCGACAAGGACCCCATCGCCACGGCCACCTACCCGATGCCACCGATGCTGGCGAACGATTCGGTCCTGCTGGTGCAGCAGGACGCCAAGACCTTCCAGGTGCACCTGGGCAATGGCGACCAGCTCACCGGCAAACTGGATGGCGTGGCCCGGCAGTCGCTCAATGGCAATGCCATGGTGCGCGGGCAGATCATGGGCGGCCAGCTGGTCGTGAATATCCGCTACGCGGACGGCACGCAGCTCGACCAGACCTGGGCAATGTCGGCCGATGGCCAGCAGATGGTGGTGTCGGGCGCGTGGAAGGTACCCACGCTCGAGCAGCCGGTGGGCTTCACGCGCACTTACGTCGGGCTGCACTGAATCGAAAAGGCGGCCCGCGGGCCGCCTTTTCTTGTACCGGCCTAGCCGATCAGGCGCAGCGTGAACGGGTAGCGATAACGCACGCCTTCATTCGCGCGAATCGCCGCGATGATGGTGAACACCAGCCAGGCCACGCCGACCACGACGCCGACGGGGATGGCGATCACCACGCCAAGGCCGAGCGTGATCAGGGTGAGCACGAACAGCGCGAAGAAGATGATGGCCACGGTGATGTTGAAGTTCAGCGCCTCTTTCCCCTGGTCGTTGACGAAGGGCATGCTGTCCTTCTTCACCAGCCAGATGATCAGCGGCCCGAGGAAACAGCCCCAGCCGAACCAGTGACCGGTCAGGATAAGCCCGGCCAGGGCGGAAAGATGGGCGAACATGGCCCATTGGCGCTCCTGGGCGCCAGGGGGATCGGACGGCGGCGCGGCGGAACCGTTCGACGGCGGCGGTACGACGGACTCGGGCGGAACGCTCATGCGTACATCTCCTAGGTCGTAAAGGCCTGATTGTTCTGTCAGCAAGAACTGACGGCCTCATCCTAGCAAGTGTCCGCCCGGTTTACCGGTGCAGGTAGTCACTCACCTGCGATGGTCATCTGCTCCAGCAAGATCGACCCCGTCAGCAGGTGCGAGCGATGGTCGACATCCGCACCGACCGCGACGATGTTGGCGTACATGTCGCGCAGGTTGGCCGCGATGGTGATCTCTTCCACCGGGTAGGCGATCTCGCCGTTTTCGACCCAGAAGCCGGCCGCGCCACGCGAATAATCGCCCGTCACGGTGGACACGCCCTGGCCCATCACCTCGGTCACCACCAGGCCGGTGCCCATGCGCTTGAGCATGGCCGCGAAATCGTCCTGGCCGGGTTCCACGATCATGTTGTGGATGCCGCCCGCGTTGCCGGTGGATGCCAGCCCCAGCTTGCGCGCCGAGTAGCTGCCCAGCACGTAACGGGCCAGCACACCGTTTTCGATCAGCGCGCTGTCGCGGGTGGCCACGCCTTCCGCGTCGAATGCACCCGAACCCTGCCCGCGCATCAGGAACGGACGCTCCACGATGTTCATCCAAGAGGGCATCACCTGCTTGCCGGCGTGGTCGAGCAGGAAGCTGGCCCGGCGATAGAGCGCGCCTCCGCTCACCGCGCCGATCAGATGACCGATCAGGCCGCGTGCCACTTCCGGCGTGAACAGCACCGGGCACTGTCGGGTGGAAAGCTGGCGCGCGCCCATGCGTGCCAGCGTGCGTTGCGCGGCCTTGTCGCCGAGCGCCCGTGCGTCCATGAAATCATTGGCGGAGCGCACGCTGTCGTACCAGTAGTCGCGCTGCATGCCCTCGTCGTCGCCGGCGATCAGCGCCACCGACAGCGAATGGCGGGTGCCGCGCTCGCGCCCCAGGAAGCCATGCGAATTGGCATAAACGGCCAGGCTTTCGCCCATCTGCACGCTGGCGCCGTCGGAATTGGTGATGCCGGCATGCGCGCGGCCGGCGTCTTCGATCTGCTTGCCCAGCGCGATGGCCTGGTCGGTCTCGATGCGCCAGGGGTGCCACAGATCCAGGTCCGGGAATGCCGTGGCCATGCGCGAGGCATCGGCCAGGCCGGAGGCCGGGTCTTCCTCGGTGAAACGGGCGATGGCGCAGGCCTGCTCCAGGGTGGCCTGGATCGAATCGGCATTGAGGTCGGCCGTGCTGGCCGAACCCTTGCGCTGGCCGAAATACACGGTGAGCCCGAAACCGCGGTCGCGCGTGTGCTCCACCGTTTCCACCTCGCCCAGCCGCACGTTCACGTTCAGGCCCGTGTCGATGCTGGCGGCCACCTCGGCCTGGCTGGCCCCGGCAGCCCGGGCCCGGCGGATCACGTCCTCGGCCAGTTGGGCCAGACGGTCGAGTTCGTCGTTGCTGCGGTCCTGGGCGGTGGTGCTGAGCTGGGTCACGCGTCTTTTCCTACGGGCAAGCGGGGAACGGGTAGAATACGCGGTCCTAGCCGCGCAACTCTCCAAGATGGGGTCGCGCACCCGAAAGCAAAGTGCGTCGCGGAGAACGCCATGTCACTGACAGCCGGCATCTACCGCCACTACAAAGGCCAGCGTTATCGCGTCCTGGGCATCGCCCAGCACAGCGAAACGATGGAGCAGGTAGTGGTCTATCAGGCGCTCTACGGCGACTACGGCCTGTGGGTGCGCCCAGCCGCCATGTTCTGCGAAACCGTGGAACTGGATGGCGAGCCGATCCCCCGCTTTGCGCTGGAACAGGCCGAGCCCGACCTGCTCGATGGCGTGACCGCCGCCCGCTGAGCTTCATCTGTTGGAATAACCCCGTGAATCGCACTTACACCGATCAGCCCGACCACGACTACGGCCCCACCCGTACCCAGCAACGCAAGGATGCCCTGGCGGTGCTGGCGCTGGCCAACCAGTTGATGGAACTGCCACCGAGCAAATTGGCCAAGCTCGATCTGCCGGAAGACGTGCAGCGCGAAATCGCCAACACGCGCCGCATCACCGCGCACATCGCACGCAAGCGCCAGCTGGCCTTTCTGGCCAAGGTGATGCGCCGCCACGACGCCGGCATTTTCGAAGGCGTACGCGCGGCACTCGGCGAAAACCGCGATCTGCAGCGCCAGGAAACCGCCGCGATGCACCGGCTGGAAGCGATGCGCGACCGCCTCCTCGCCGATACCGACAACGCCATGGGCGAAGTGATCGAGCTGTATCCCAGCGTCGACCGCCAGCATCTGCGTTCGCTGGTGCGCCAGGCCAAGATCGAGAAAGACGGCAACAAGCCGCCGCGCGCGTACCGCGAGATCTACCAGCTGCTGAAGGATCTGGCGGCAGGAAGCGGTGGGGATGAAGCCGTCGACGAAAACGAAGACGACGTGCAGGAAGAGAACGAGGATTGAGGCAAGCGTGAGTCGCGCACAGGGTGCGCTCCCACAATTTGCCGCACCCTTGTGGGAGCGCACCCTGTGCGCGACTCAACCCGCCTCAGTCACCCTTGACTCGAAACCGCCCACACGTATCCCGCGGCGAAACAAAACAATCGTGCACCTCGCACAACGCACTAGCGCCGATGCTCGCACCATAAGCCGAACCAAACGAGGTCAAGCCCGGCACGCGCCGTTCCGTCTCGCGCGGATCATCGCGGCGATGGCGGCAATGCTCGCAGCGCGCGACGGGCGCGGGAAGGTTCATCCGCCCAGGCCATTCCAGTAAACCGCGAACACGTGCACCGACAGCACGTAGCCGATGATGATGTTCACCACCACGCCCGCGGTGAACGCCAGCCACGGCCGCCAGCCGGTGCCCGCCAGCGAACGCAGCCGTGTGGTCAGGCCGATGCTGAGGAAGCAGAAGGTGAACGCCCAGGTGCGCAGCGTGCTGATCGGCGCGACCAGATCGGGCGTGACGATCTTGCGGTAATCGGCCAGCGAATAGTGGCTGGCAATCCAGGTCACCAGCGCCGACGCCAACACGAAGCCGAACACGAATTTCGGAAAGCGCGCCCAGATTTCGCGTACATCCGCTTTGGCCTGCACGCCGCCCTCCGAAGTGTTCCAGCGCGTGGTGGCTATCCAGGCCAGCGCGAATGCCCAGATGCCGATCCAGATATCGCGCCCCACGACTTTCATCAGCGTGAACGCCTGCACGGCAGCATCCGGCGCACCCGCAATGGCGCCGCCCGCGTTGCGTGCGGCATCGCCGTAAGCCTGCGCCGCCGCCACACCCGCGGCATCGGCGAATTCGGAGGTGCCGATCCATGCACCCGCCACTGCCGTCGACAAACCCAGTGCCTTCGATGCGAACGGCAACACGAAGATCATCACGATGGCCCATACCACCACCAGGGTGATCGCCACCGACGTATCCTCGCGCCGTGCGCGCACGGCACCGCCGCTGGCAATCGCCGCGGACACGCCGCACACCGCGCCGCCCACGCCAAGCACCGCGGCAAAACGCCGGTCCAGCCCCAGCGCCTTGGCAACGAGGAAGATGGTGAAGAACGTGGCAAGCGAAACGATGGTCGCCTGCCCCACCGCCACCGGACCGGCCCACACCAGCAAGGTGAGCGGCAAGGTCGCGCCCAACAGCACGATGCCGACCTTGATGTAGAACTCCACCCGCAATCCCGACTGGAACCAGTCAGGCAGCTTCACCGTGTTGGATACAACCAGGCCCAGCCCCAGGGCGAGCAACGGCGCCTCGAGGTTGTAGCGCGAAGCCTCGACCCAAGCGGAAGCGGTGAAGATCAGCAGCGACACCACGAACAGGATCGCGAACGCCGATAGAAAGCGCGCCAGCGAATGCCCCAGCACCGCCAGTCCGGTGCCGAACAGCAGCGCGAACGCGGCGAACAGCGCGAGATAGTTCGGGCCGTGCGAGACGATGCCCTGCCACGCTTCCGCCAACGTCTTCCACTTGGCCGGCGCCACCGCCAGCCATTTCAGGCTGCTGCCGTTGGCGAACAAGGCCCACGCCACCACGATGACCAGCAGGCCGATCCACACCGACCACCAGTCCTCGTTGGCAAAGGCGCCCCACCGCGTCGAGCGCGCGGCGGCCGCTTTCGCACCGGCCTGACCCGGTAGCACACCCGTCGCTTCGCTCATCGCCACGCCCCTCATCGCCGCAAGATGACCGGACGTCCAGACGTCCAGGCGGCCAACGGAAAAGGCCGCAGCGGACACTGTCCGCTGCGGCCTGGGTCAAAGCGAAATGAGCTTTTGTTCTATGGATATAGCCCGGCGCGAACGGCCACGCCCAGCGACATCAGGACGCCGTGCCACCCACCGTCATCGCATCCACCTTCAGCGTCGGCTGGCCCACGCCTACCGGCACGCTCTGGCCATCCTTGCCGCAGACGCCCACGCCTTCGTCGAGGGCGAGGTCGTTGCCGATCATGGAGACGCGGGTGAGCACGTCGGGGCCGGAGCCGATCAGGGTGGCGCCCTTCACCGGACGGGTGACCTTGCCGTCTTCGATCAGGTAGGCCTCGCTGGCGGAGAACACGAACTTGCCGTTGGTGATGTCGACCTGGCCGCCGCCGAAGTTCACGGCGTACAGGCCCTTCTTCACCGAGCGGATGATTTCCTGCGGATCGTGCTGGCCGGCGAGCATGTAGGTGTTGGTCATGCGCGGCATCGGCAGCTGCGCGAACGATTCGCGGCGGCCGTTGCCGGTGGGCGCCATGCCCATCAGGCGGGCGTTGAGCTTGTCCTGCATGTAGCCCTTGAGGATGCCGTCCTCGATCAGCGTGGTGCATTCGGTGGGCGTGCCTTCGTCGTCCACGCTGAGCGAGCCACGGCGACCGGCGAGCGTGCCGTCGTCCACCACGGTGACGCCCGGTGCGGCCACGCGCTGGCCGATGCGGCCGGCGAAGGCGGAGCTGCCCTTGCGATTGAAGTCGCCTTCCAGGCCGTGGCCGATCGCCTCGTGCAGCAACACGCCCGGCCAGCCGGGGCCGAGCACCACCGGCATGCTGCCGGCCGGCGCGTCGACGGCTTCGAGGTTGACCAGCGCGCCACGGACGGCTTCATCGGCAAAGGCCATGGCACGGCCGTTGTCGATCAGCTCGCGATAGCCGTAGCGGCCACCGCCGCCGGCACTGCCCTGCTCGCGGCGGCCGTTCTGCTCGGCGATCACGGTCACGTTGAGGCGCACCAGCGGGCGCACGTCGGCAGCCAGCGTGCCGTCGGAAGCGGCCACCAGCACGGTGTCCATGGTGGCGGCAAGGCTCACGATCACCTGCTTGACGCGCGAATCGCGGGAGCGCGCATAGGCGTCCACTTCGCGCAGCAGGGCGATCTTGTCGGGATTGGGCAGGCTTTCGACCGGATCGATGGCCGGATACAGCTGGCGGGCGCCGTTCAGCGCCAGCGGCTTGCCGGCGCCGTTGCCGCCGTGGGCGATGGCACGGGCGGCCTTGGAGGCCTCCAACAGCTGCGGCAGCACGATTTCGTCGGAATAGGCGAAGCCGGTCTTCTCGCCGCTGATCGCGCGCACGCCGACGCCCTGCTCGATGGAATGGCTGCCGTCCTTGACGATGCCTTCCTCCAGAACCCAGGACTCGCTGCGCGAATGCTGGAAATACAGGTCGGCGGCGTCGATGGAGGGGCCCATCAGCTGGTTGAAGACGCGGTCGAGGTCGGTGGCGGCCAGGCCGCCCGGCGACAGCAGGCGACGTTCCGCCAGCGCGATCAGGGAATCCATGAAGTCAGTGCCATGTTCAAAAAGGGGACTTTAGCAAGTTGGGGCCATCAGCCGGGCGTTTAAAGCCTCGTCCGATAGAGCCGGGCCGGGGGAACCGCTACGATGCCGCCATCCACCGATGACGCGCATGTGAAGGAACACGTATGAGCGAGACACCCCGGCAGCCGCTGGCCCACAAAGTGATCGACCGCACCATCAAGGCGCCCATCGAGGAGGCCCGCGAGCTGCTGCACAAGGACGGCGAGCTCAAGCCGGGCCAGGGCATGGTGAGCAGCATCATCGCGCTGTCGCTGGGCTTCCTGAGCCTGCTGGCGGTGCTGGCCTTCCACTTCCCCCAATACCTGACCACGCCGGACCTGCGCCACCAGTACTCGGTCGACGTGTTGCGCCAGCTGCTGCTGGCCGCCCTGCTGGTGGCCGGCGGCATGTCGCTGGCCAACATCATCCTTGGCCGCGCGCGCCGCCTCAGCATGGTGGCGTTCGCGCTGGTGATAGCGGCGACCGCGCTGGGCGGCTCACGCGTGCCGGTGGGCGACTTTCCAGACCACACGCCTTATATCGGGTTGGACTGGTTCATCCTCGACCTGCTCGGTTCCACGCTGGTGTTCGTGGTGATCGAAAAGCTGTTTCCGCTGTACAAGGGCCAGACGCTGTTCCGCAAGGAGTGGCAGACCGACCTGAAGCACTTCGCGGTGAACCACTTCATCGTGGGCCTGGCGTTGCTGGTGGTGAACTTCCTGCTGCATCACCTGTTCGGCTGGCTGGTGCGCAGCGACTTCCAGCAATTCGTGCAGCACACGCCGTTCGTGCCGCAGCTGCTGGTGTGCATCCTGGTGGCCGACCTGGCGCAGTACTGGACGCATCGCGCGTATCACGAGGTGCCGTTCCTGTGGCGCTTCCACGCCGTGCATCATTCGGTGAAGACGATGGACTGGCTGGCCGGTTCGCGCCAGCACATGCTGGAGTTGATCGTCACCCGCGTCGCCGTGCTGGCGCCGCTGTATATCCTCGGTTTCAGCGAGGGCGTGATGAATGCGTACATCATCGTGGTCGGCTTCCAGGCCGTGTTCAACCACGCCAACGTGCACCTGCCGTGGGGACCGCTGAAGTATGTGATCGTGACGCCGGACTTCCATCACTGGCACCACGCTTCCGACGACGAAGCAATCGACAAGAATTACGCCGCGCACTACGCGTTTCTCGACTACCTGTTCGGTACCGCGGTGAAGTCGACCAAGAAATTCCCGGAGCACTACGGCGTGGTGGGCGATTACATGCCCGATGGTTTCATCCGCCAGCAGCTGTTTCCGTTCCGCGGCAGCACCAAGCCTCAAACTCCCGAAACCTGACCAACTCTGTAGGAGCGCACCCTGTGCGCGACCGCCAGGTTTGCCGCGTGGATATCTTCAACGGTGCCGTGGTCGCGCACAGGCTGCGCTCCTACATTTTCTGAGGACAGGTCAGCGGGTGCTGCTGGCCGGCGCCGGCGAAGTCGCGCTTTCCGGCGCCACCACCGCCGGCGGCACCGGCACATCCTTCTTCTCGATCAAGGTGATGGTCGGCTTGTCCCAACTCCCGGTGATCTTGTAGCGGGCGCTGGCGAAGCGGTTGATGCCGTGGCCCAGCACCCCCTGCGCCACGAAGCCCGCCGCGATGCCGATGGGTCCGCCGACAAACGCGCCGAGCACCGGCAGGCTGTTGCCGGCGTGCGGGATCGCCAGCACCTGCATGTCGTAATCCTTGGCACGCACACCGGTGCGACCGGTGATGGAAATCTCCGCCGCGGGGCTGCGGATCTGCAGATTGTCGGTGGTCGCATTGCCATCGCCCAGCTTGAAGTCGCCGACGATCGCATCGAAGGCGAGTCCCTTGCCGAACACATCGCCGAAATCGAACGACAGGCGGCGCGGCAATTCGAGCACCGACACCAGACCGAACAGGCGCGCCACGCCCGGCGTCACTTCCGGCATGCGGCCGTCGGTGATGTTGATGCTGAGCTTGCCGTCCATATTGCCCAGGTCCATCGCCGAAGGCGCACCGGGCCAACTCGCATCGAGCTGCGCGCGCACTTTGCCGCCCGCCAGCAAACCTTCGTAACCGAAGGCACCCAGCATCTCGCCGAGATTGTCGGCGGCGAAATCGAAACGCATGTGCGAGTGGCTGTCGGTGGCGGAGCCGTTCCAGTCGCCGACGCCGTTGATCTGCACGCCGTGCGACAAGGTACGCAACTGGTCGATGTGCATGCCGCGATCGGTCGGCCAGGTTTCCAGCCGCGCGTCGCCCAGCTTGGAATCGCCAAAGCGCAGGTCGCTCACCCATAGATGGAACGGCGGCAAAGCCGATGGCGTGATGCCGGTGGCGGCCGGATTGGGCGGCGGCGTGGCCACGCTGGCGGCCAGTTGCGCGGCGGCGCTTTGCGCCGAGGCCACGTCCGCAGTGCCCGCCGCGCCCTTCTTGGGCACGGCGACGTCCTTGGGCCAGTACAGACGCTGCAGGCGAGCGGTGACGCCACGACGGCTGAGGTCGCCCAGCGGAACATTGAAACGTCCCGCCAGCGCGGCGCTGTCGACGTCCACGACCAAGCCATCAGGCTGCGACGTGGCGAGCAGATGCATGTCGGCAAATGGATGGCCAAACACCATCGCCTGCTCCGCCGTCACGTCGATGCTTTCCAGACCGGGGCCGTTGGCGCTGCTGCCTGAGGCTGCGTATTGCGTCCAGCCTGTCACATCGAGCTTGGCCGGACGGCCGCGAATGCGGATGCCTTTGTCGGGTACCGCGTCGGGCGCCTTGGTGCCGAACACGAAGGTGGCGGCAAGCGACTGACTGTCGTTCTGCGGCAGCCGCATGCGTGCGCGTACCACTTGTCCCACGCTGAGCTGCACGTCGCTGCCTTGCATGGGCAGGTTCATGTCCAGGTGCAGTGGCAGCGTTCCGTCCGCGGACTTCTTCAGCGGTGCCGGGAAATCGAGCGTCATGCCATTGAGCATGGAATCCACGGTCAGCTGTTGCGTGCTCGCCGCCGATCCCGGTGTGTTGACGATGCTGAAACCCACCGTGAAATCGCTGCGCCCACCGGCCACCTGGTTCAGCCAGTCGAGCTGTTTGTAGCCTTGGGTGAGCTCGGCCATGCTGAAACGGCCGGCCAGTTTTGCCGACAGCATCGTATTGGGTTGTCCGGTGGCACCGGCGATGGCCAGATCCAGTTTGGACGGCTGACCGCGGAA
Source organism: Dyella kyungheensis (assembly GCF_049913195.1). GTDB lineage: Bacteria > Pseudomonadota > Gammaproteobacteria > Xanthomonadales > Rhodanobacteraceae > Dyella > Dyella kyungheensis. The sequence continues at coordinate 3,634,432 of NZ_CP183983.1, forward strand.
GCTGGTGTCGAGCGGTCCGGCATGGAAACCGGCCTTGTCGAAGGTGGCCGGACCGGTGAGCTTGTCGAGCTTGAGATTCCATTCCGGCGCATCGAAGTCCATGTCCTTCAATTGCGCGCGGCCATCCAGGATCAGATTGCTGGCGTCGGCCACCGGCAGCGACAGATGGAAATCGAACGCGCCGGTGCCGCCCAAATGCAGCTTGGAGATGATGTCCGCGTGGTGCATGCCGATCGGGCTGTGCTGCACGAAGTCGAGCATGCTGGCACCGGTGCCGTTGCCGGCCACGTTGAGGTCGAGCACGGTCTGGCCGAATTCCGGAATCAGGGCCACCGCACGCTCGACCTTGTTGCCCAGCGATTCGCCCGCGCTCGCCTCCACCAGCATGCCGCTGTTGATGAAGTTGGCGACCGCGCTGACGTTCTGCGCATTGGGCCAATCCCTGCCGTATTTCAGCTCCAGGCCGCTGAGCTCGGCGCGCGCCTCGAAGCGTCCCTCGTTGTGGTGGAACGGCCAATCCTTCAGGTCGCCACGCACCAGCACATCGGCATGATCCAGCTTGCCGCCCAGCAGCGCCTGATCGAGCCACTGCACCGCCGCCGGCGACATCGAGTCCACCGGCCAGAACAGCTTGGCCGCGACCACCTCGGCATGGTTGACCCGCGCGTACAGATCGAGGAACGGACGGCCGCCCGCGTTGGGCAAGGCCACGTCGCCGCGTGCCTCGCCGCCAAAGCCCGCGCCTTCGAAATCGAACGCCTCGGTGGCGATGTGCCAGGCATCGTCGTCGTGCCAGAACGCGACGTCGCCGCCGAGCCGGGACATCGCGAACGGTTCGCGGAAGGTGTGCGGGAAGCGCAGCACGGTGGCCTGCGCCGGCAACGACAACACCATCGCCTGTGCGTCGCCGCGCAATTCGCCGTACACGCCGTCGATCCCGGGCAGCTTGCCGACCGGGTTGATGGCGACACCGGCGAAGGCGGCGTCGAGCACGTGCAGGCCCTCGGCATGATTCCAGCCCAGATGCGCCTGGGTGATCTGGCCACGCGGCTTGCCGGTGCCTACCCACTGCGCCAGCCCCGCGGAAAGCTGCGGCTTGAGCGCCAGCCACGGCACCAGCGGCGCCAGTTGCAGATTGCGGGCGGCGACATCCACGCTGGCCTGGTCCGTGCTCATGTCCTTCAGCGACGCCACCGCGATGCCGCCGTCGTCGGCCGCCCAGCGCACGGTGTAGCCGTCCTTGCCGATGGTGACTTCAGCCAGTCCGGCCAGCCCTTCCGCGCTGGCGGTGGCGCCGTCGGGATTGCCCAGCTTGAGGTCGCGCAGATGGAACCGGGTAAGGCTGCGCACCACGCGCGCATCGCGCCAATCGAGCCAGCTCTCGAACGAACCGCTGCCGCTGTCGGCCGTATAGCCGGCCATATCGATACCGCTGGACATGGCATGCAGGTCGAGATCGCTGCCGCTGATCCACACCTTGCCGTCCGCGCCATCCTCGCTGAAATTGCCGGCGCCGCGCACTTGTCCCGGCGCACCCTCGCGACGCAACAAGGCGCCCACGCGGATGCGGCTGCCCTGCCGGCTCAGGCGCAATTGATCGGCGAGCAAGGTGAAGTGCCGGTTGATGCGGTTGTCGGTGATGTCCAGCCGCGTGTCGGTGAGCGACAGGCCGACCGACAGCTGATTGAAGCCGGGCTTCTGACGCTCATCGCCACCGGCCAGGCCAATGCCGTTGACGTGCCAGGTGCCGTCCTTGTCGCGACTGAGGTCGAACTGCAGGCCACGCGCATGCAGGTTCACCAGATGCCGCGATGGCAGCAGCAGGCCGCCCGGATCGAGCTTGAGTTCCGCTTCGGGGATGTGCAGCGGCGTGCCGCCATCGCCCGAGCCCACGGTGACGCCGCGCATGATGAACAACGGACCGCTGGGCTGCCAGCGGCCTTCCATCGATTCGAACGTCACCGGACGGTGCAACCGGGTCGCCAGCTGCGCCTCCACCCACTGGGGGTGGTGCGCCAGCAACGGCAACAGCAGCTGGCCCAGTCCGATCAGCACGGCCAGCGAAATCACGGCCACGCCCGCGACCCAGGCCAGGGCCCGGGCGCAGAAGTGGGTTCGATGCAACCAGGGTGTGCTCACGACCGGCTCGCGACGCGAAGCGGAGGGCGGCGCGTCTTACAGAAGAACCACATCGAACTGTTCCTGCGAATAATGCTCCTCGGCCTGAAAGCGTATGCTTTTGGAGATGAACTCTTCCAATTCGGCCACCGCCACGGACTCTTCTTCCAGGATCCGTCCGACCACGCTCGGGCTGGCCATCACCAGTAGTTTTTCGGTATTGAACTGGCGCACGGCCCGGGTGATCTCGCGGAAGATCTCGTAGGTCACCGTTTCGGCGGTCTTGAGGGTGCCGCGTCCGCTGCAGGCCGGACAGGGTTCGCACAGCTGGCGTTCCAGGCTTTCGGTGGTGCGCTTGCGCGTCATTTCCACCAGGCCCAGGGCCGACATCGGATACACCGTGGTCTTGGCGTGGTCGCGCAGCAGGCCCTTTTCGAGCATGCGCAGCACCTGCCGACGGTGTTCCTCGTCCGTCATGTCGATGAAGTCGATGATGATGATGCCGCCTAGGTTGCGTAGCCGGAGCTGGCGTGCCGCGGCTTGCGCGGCTTCTAGGTTGGTCCGGTAAACGGTTTCCTCGAGATTTCGCGTACCGACGTAGCCACCGGTATTCACATCGATGGTGGTCATCGCCTCGGTCTGGTCGACGATGAGGTAGCCGCCGGACTTGAGCGGCACCTCCTTCTTCAGCGCGCGCTGGATTTCGTCTTCCACGCCGTACAGGTCGAAGATGGGGCGTTCGCCGGAGTAGTGCTCGATGCGGTCGTCCAGCTGCGGCATGAACTTGTGCACGAACTTCACGACCTTGTCGAAGGTCTCGCGCGAATCGACGCGTACTTTTTCGATGTCGTCGTTGAGCATGTCGCGCAGGCTGCGCAGCGGCAACGACAGCTCCTCGTACACGCGCTCGCCGACCTTGGCCTTGGCGATGTTCTCCTGCACCACGCGCCACACCTTGCCCAGGTAGGTGACGTCGAAGGCCAGCGATTCGGCCGTCTGCCCTTCCGCATTGGTGCGCACGATATAGCCGAGCCGGGTGCCCTCTTCGCCGATCAACGAGCCGAGCACTTCCTTCAGGCGTTGGCGTTCGGCCTCCTCCTCGATGCGGGCCGAGATGCCCAGCGTGCGCGCCTGCGGCAGCAGCACGAGGTAGCGGGAAGGGATCGACAGGTGGGTGGACAGCCGCGCGCCCTTGGTGCCGATCGGGTCCTTCACCACCTGCACCACGATTTCCTGGCCTTCGTGCACCAGTTCGCTGATCGAGGGCGTATGGCCGTTGCCGGGGCCCGGGCTGACTTCCGCCCCTTCCGCGCTGGGCGGCGGCGGGGGCCGCACGATGTCGGAGGCGTGCAGGAAGGCCGCCCGTTCCAGCCCGATATCGACGAAGACCGCCTGCATGCCGGGCATCACGCGCTGCACGCGCCCCTTGTACACATTGCCCACATAGCCTCGGCGGGAGGCCCGCTCGACGTGCACCTCCTGCAACATGCCGTTTTCGACCACGCCGACGCGCGTCTCGCGTGGGGTCACGTTGATCAGGATTTCTTCGCTCACCGGTGACTCCAATGCGTGGGCGATCTTTATAGCGGCTGTACGCGCACACTGTCGATGCGTGAAACAGGCCGTGACGCATCGGCTCGCCAAGGTCGCCAACCGACACGCACATCACGGGATTTGGTGTACTGGCGAGTGTTCCATCTATGCTTGCGGGAATGCGCCCGCCGATTCTCCCCGATGTGCTCCAACCCGGCCTTGCCCTGGTGTTCTGCGGCACCGCTGCCGGCCGCCGCTCCGCTGAGCAAGGCGCCTACTACGCACATCCCGGTAACCTGTTCTGGCGCACGCTGCACACCGTGGCGCTGACGCCCCGGCTGTTCGCGCCCGCCGAATTTCCGCAGCTGCCCGCCCTCGGCATCGGCCTGACCGACCTGGCCAAGCACCACATGGGCAACGACGACGAACTGCCGCGCGATGCGTTCGACGTCGCCGCGCTGCGCGAACGCATCGAGCGCCACGCGCCACGCCTGCTGGCCTTCACCAGCAAGGCCGCCGCGCGCGCGGCGCTCGGCCGGAGCGCCGGCTACGGGCTGCAGGAAGAGCGCATCGGAGACACCCGCTTGTTCGTGCTGCCCTCGCCTTCCGGGCAGGCTCGCGGGCATTGGGATGTCGCCCACTGGCAGGCGCTGGCCGCGCTGGTGCGGGCGAGCTAGGCGCGCGCGTAGCGCTCCAGCGCCGCGGCGAGATGATCGAACAGCCGGCGGACGCGCAGGCTCGGACGCAGGTCTTCGTGCATGACCACCCAGGTTTCCAGCGCCAGCGACACTTCCGCGGGAAACAGGCGCACCAGCAGCGGATCGCGGCGCATCAGGTTGACCTGCGCGATGCCGATGCCGAAACCGGCGCGGATCGCGGCCAGGGCAGCCAGGTCGCTGTCCGTGCGCAGGGCAAACTGCTCGCGTGTATAGGGCAGCCCCTGCGGGCGCAGGCGCCTGATGAAGGGCTTTTCGGTATCGAAGCCGATCAGGGCATGCCCGCTCAGCTCGGCCAGCGTCTGCGGCTGGCCGTGGGCGTCCAGATAGCGTCGATGGGCGAACATGCCCAGTTCCACCCGGCCCACATGACGGGCGATCAAGGCCTCCTGGGTCGGCTGGTGCATGCGGATGGCGATGTCGGCGTCGCGCCGCAGCAGGTCCGCCGCGACATTGGATGGCGCCAGCTCGATCACGATGCCCGGATGGCGTTCGCGAAATTCTGTGAGGATGGACGGCAACACTTCGGCGCCGATCACCTCGCTGGCGGTCAATCGCACGGTGCCGCTGACCTCTTCCCGCCCGGCCGAGGCGGTCCGTCGCAACGCGGCGGATGCCGACGCCATGGCCTGCGCGTGCGGCACCAGCTCCCGCGCCAGCTCGGTAGGCTCCAGGCCCTGCGGCGAACGGGCAAACAGGACGGCCCCGAGCGCGGATTCCAGTTCGCGCATATGCCGGCCCAGGCTGGGCTGGGTCATGCCCAAGGCCCGCGCCGCGCCGGACAGGCTGCCCTCGCGCATCACGGCGAGAAAGGATCGGTAGAGCTCCCAGGCGGGTTCGATGTCGGCCATGCATATTTGTATAGCAGATCTTCATCCCTGGGCAATTTTCATTCATCTACCCGCACTGCAAGCTGGAGTCCTTCCCAACGAGGATTCGTCATGCAGACCCAGCGAACGGCTTTGGTGGTCGGTGCCAACGGCGGCATCGGCCAGGAAACCTGCAGCGCCCTGCTGAGGCACGGCTGGCAGGTACGCGCCCTGGTCCGCCGGGCTCCCGAGGGCGAACAGCACGGTATCGACTGGCGCATCGGCGATGCCATGCATTGCGCCGACGTGGCCGCGGCCGCCACCGGTGTGGACGTCATCGTCCATGCCGTGAATCCGCCGGGCTACCGTGGATGGGACCGGCTGGTGCTGCCGATGATCGACAACACCATCGCCGCCGCCCGCGTCCACGGTGCCCGCATCGTGCTGCCCGGCACGGTCTACAACTACGGACCGGACGCCTTCCCGCTGCTTCGCGAGGATGCGCCGCAGCACCCGCAAACGCGCAAGGGCGAGATCCGCGTGGCGATGGAGCAGCGCCTGCAGGCGGCATCCGAAGCCGGTGTGCGCGTACTCGTGCTCCGCTGCGGCGATTTCTTCGGCCCGCGCCCAGGCAACAACTGGTTTGCGCAGGGGCTGATGCAGGCCGGCAAACCGGTGAAGCGCCTGAGCTACCCCGGCGACTACGCCATCGGCCACAGCTGGGCCTACCTGCCGGACGTGGCGGAGACCTTGGCGCGGCTGTTGGATCGCGAAAAGGAGCTGGCGCGCTTCGAACGTTTTCACTTCGGCGGCTATTGGGCCGATGGCCAGGCGATGCTCGATGCCGTGCGTCGTGGCAGCGGCGACGACAGCATCAAGGCGGCACGCTTTCCCTGGTGGCTGGCGCAGCTGATGTCGCCGTTCAACGAAACCATGCGCGAGCTCTGCAAGATGCGCTACCTGTGGCGCAAGCCGGTGCAACTCGACGATCGCAAGCTCAAGGCGTTTCTCGGCGGGGACATCTACACGCCGATCGATCAGGCGGTGCGCGCGTCGCTCATCGGCGCCGGCTGCATCGCCGCAGCGTCCGAACACGCGCTGCTGACGGCGTAACGCACATCACGCCGATCAGTCGATCGGCGTGTGGCGATACTTGACCACGTCGCGCTCCAACACCACCGACGCCGTGTTCGTCCACGAACGGCGGATGTAGGTCACCACCGCAGCGACATCGGCGTCGCTCAGTTGTTGCGCAAACGGCGGCATCGAATAAGGGCGCGGATTGCCGTGCGTCACCGGCGCAAAGCCGCCCAGCAGGATCACCCGCATCGCATTGATGCCAGTCGGCTCGTTCACCGACGAATTGCCGTTGAGCGGCGGATAGACGCCTGCCACGCCGTTGCCGTCCTTGCCGTGGCAATCCGCGCAACGTTCGCCGTAGACCTTGGCACCCTGCGCCATGATCGGGCGCGTGTCGAGCGGCGAGTTCTCCGGTGCGTTCGCGGGCCGTGCGGGCAACGATTGCAAATAGACGGCGATGGCGCGCAGATCGTCCTCGTGCAGGTGCTGCGTGCTCTGCGTCACCACGTCGGCCATCGGTCCGAATGCGGTGCCGCGTGCCGATTGTCCCGTCTTCAACAGATCGACGATGTCCTGCTCGCTCCAACCGGCCAGACCGCCGTTGGCCTGCGTGCTCAGATCGGGGGCGTACCAGTTCTGCGCGGGGATCTGTCCTCCGGCGAGCGAGGCCTTGCCCTCCTGTCCGCCGAGCGAGTCGCGCGGCGCGTGGCACTCGTTGCAATGGCCAAGGCCTTGCACCAGGTAGGCACCGCGATTCCATGCATCGGACTTCGATGCATCGCGCTGGAACTCGCCTTCGTGGAAATACAGCGCGCGCCACGCCTTCAAACTGCTGCGCACGCTATAGGGAAACTCCAGCGACGGCTGCAGCGACGGCGCATGCACCGGCGCCAGCGATTGCAGGTAGGCGAACATCGCCAGCGCATCGTCGCGCGACACCTTGGTGAACGAGGTGTACGAGAACACCGGATAGAGAAACTCGCCGTGGCGTCCCTTGCCGGCATGCAACGCCTGCCAGAAATCCTCGAAGCTCCAGTCGCCCAGACCGGTCTCGCGATCGGGGGTGATATTGGGCGACGGGATATTGCCGAACGGCGTGGGCAACACACGTCCACCGGCGTAACGGACGCCGCCCTGGCTGGTATGGCATGACGCGCAGTCGCCCACGATGGCGAGGTATTCGCCTTTCGCGATAAGCGCCGGATCCTTCAATGCCGCCGCATTCACTTCGCTGGCGGAGCGCGCTACCGGTGCCTTCGCTTCATTGTGGAACCACCACCAGCCGCCGGCAGCAAGCAATACGACGATGACGACGATCGCGATGCGCTTCATACGCCGTCTCCCTTGTTGCCGAGCACACCGCAATGCAGCGGCGGCGTCACGCTGCCGGCAGGCTGCGCGTGCATGTCGGCAGGCAACTCACGCGTGGCCAGCCACGCCGAGACAGCGGTGATGTCCGATTCGCTCAGGCGATTGGCGATCTCGGCCATGCAATCGGGCGCCACCGTGGCGCGCGTCTTCGTGCGCCACGAACCCAGCTGAGAACTGACGTAGTCGTACGGCAAACCGACCAGGCCCGGAATATCCGGTTGCACACCAGTGAGCTGGGTGCCGTGACAGGCCTGACACGGGGGAATCTGTCGCGACGGATCGCCGTGCATCACCAGGGTTTCGCCGCGCTGGCGCGTTTCCGCAGAGATCGTGGGCACGGGCGATCGCGCGTAGGGCACCTCCTGCGCGGCGAAATACTCGGCGATCTCGCGCATGTAGTCGGGGCTCAGCGGCCGCACGGTGTATTCCATCGGGCCGTATTTGCGCAGGCCGTCCTGGAAGTCCTGCAACTGGCGTGCGAGATAGCCGGCCGGCTTGCCCGCAAGCCGGGGAAAGAAGCCGCTTTCCGGCGTGCCTTCGCCGTGCGTGCCGTGACACGCAGTGCATGCTGCAATGCGCTGCTGCAAGGTGTCGGGAATGACCGGATGCGCGGCGTCCTGCGCGCGGGCATTGCCGACCTGCGCCATCAAAACCAGCACGAGCCATGCGCCCAGAACGCGCCCGGCCTGCGACCACTTCGCTGCATGGGTTGTCATGATTCCCCGACCTACGCGTGATGGCGCTGCGATGGGTTTCGGTCGCGCCGGAACGATGGCCGATTATAGGCGCGCGTGACGAGGGCGCGGAGGCCGAGGCCCGGTCGATCCCACTTAGCGACATCATGCCGCACGACTTTGATGTTGATGCGGGGGGTCGGCTTCACCGTGAGGGAATACCCGCAAGAGCTGCAGATCTACTGTGGGAGCGCACCCTGTGCGCGACAAACCGACGGAGCGATACACCCACGCGTGACTATCGCGCACAAGGTGCGCTCCCCCAGGCAAGCGTTCGGCACGACAGCGCTCAGGCCGAAACGGCTCGTGCCGTCGGCGACATTTCCGGCGCGTCGGCGCGCAGCGCGTCGTGCAACAGCAAGGTGACGCCCAGGTGCTGTTCGTTCTCGCGCTCGTGCACTACACCGCCGTAAATCTGCGCGCGTTCGCGCACCGTGCTCATGCCCTGCCCGTTGGTGCCGAGCAGCGAAACCAACTGGCGCCATTCCGGCACCGGTTTGCCGCGCAACGCGGGCGCCGAGCGCACGGCCGTCATGCGCAACACCACCCAGCGCCTGCCATGCGAGCTGCCACCGCGGATATGCACGCGGATGCGCTTCATCGGCTCGCGCGCCAGCATGTAGACCAACACCTCGCAGGCCTGCCGGTACAACATCATGTGGACATCCGGCGCCAACAGGTTGAGACCCGTGCCGGTCAACGTGCAGCGGTAAGCCGCGCCCACCAGCGAGGCGGCCTTCGACAACGGACCGCTTTCGAAGGTCGCTGCCAGCCCATGCTCGCGCCAGGCGCGCGGATGCAAGGCATCGGCCAGACGCCGCATTTCCATCTGGGTGAGGTCGAGATGCCGTGCATAGGTGTTTTCCATGCTGGCGGGCAGTACCGGCCGCAGGCGTTCCATCATGCGATGTTGGCCATCGCGCATCGACTGGCCCAGACGATCCAGCGATTCAGCCACGTGCCGCAGCCGCAGTTCCTCCTGGTAGAGGCCTTGCTGCGCCAACAGGAAGCCGCGTTGGCTCTCGCTGCCTGCCTCGCTGCCTGCACGATCGCCGACCGGCTTCGTCGCCATCCGCGCGCCCAGCAGGATCAGGCTCGATACCGCGAACGCAATCAGCGCCTCCGCCTGCATCACGGCGGGATCGCGCTCCACCGTCATGGTGAGCTCGACGGCCACGCTGGCGAGCAGGCCGCCGATCGCGGCGCCCTGCCAGCCCAGGCGCAGCGTAAGCCACGCCACCGGCAGGAACATGGCCATGCGGGCAATTCCCACCACCTCTTCGCTATGACTCGTCAACGCCAGCCAGGCCAGCATCAGCAAGGGCGGTACGACGCCTTTAAGGCAGTCGACGATGGCGATCTTCCTCATCGAGACGGCAGCGGCACTCTGCTGGCGGGATGACCAGCCGAGCCAGGCGAAAACCGGTGGCACCAGCGTCAGCGCACCCAGGTAACTGCCGAGGAAAAATTCGAGCACGGTGTGCACGGTGAGCGGATGCGGCGTCTCGTCGGGGCGAAACGTCATCGTGGCGAACGACCCGCTGTTGACCAGGGTGCTGACGAGGGCGCCGGCAAAGATGCAGGTCATCAATGCGGTGATGTTCACGCGGCCATCGACGAACAAAGCCATGCGCCGCCGGCACCACGCGATCACCGGCGCCGTCAGCAATATCGGCGGCACCGTGACCAAACATGCCCAGAGTGTTCCAAAACGGTCGTGGTAGGTCCAACCCAGCCCGATCAGCGGGATCGTTTCGCCGATCACCATGGCCGCCCAGTAGCGGCGCGGCACCAGCAGCAGGCAAAGCACGCGCAGGCCGGCGATCAGGTTCCAGTGGGACGCCGTCACCTGCTTCAGCAACACCACGCCCACCGCATAGGCAATGACGATGGCAAGCTGTTGAAGACCTGCATGGGACGCCACGCGTTTCCACGCGTCGCTGTGTCCTTTCGTTGCCGTGACCATCGAGTCGAACCGAACCCCTGTGTTAGAAACGCGCCGGCCGGTCCGTACCTTCAAGGACCGGCATCATCGCGCCGCCAGCGTGGCTGCGATTGTCGCAGGAAACTCCCTGCGCAACGCGCTGCAATGCGGCAGCGTCGCGATTCCCCCTAAGCTGTGCAAAAAGAGCGCCAGGCGCGGGCGCCGGACGCTCTTTTTCACAACTTTTTTGATCAGCGGTTCGACGAGCCGACGGATTTGCGCACGATCAACATCGCCAGTTCCAGCGACTGCTCGTAGTTGAGGCGAGGATCGACCATGGATTTATAGGCCCGATCCAGATCCGCCTCATTGAGATCGCGGGCGCCGCCCATGCATTCGGTCACGTCTTCGCCGGTGAGTTCCAGGTGCACGCCGCCCAGGCGCGTGCCGCAGGCCGCGTGGATGTCGAAGGCCTGGTCGAGTTCACCGCGGATGTTGTCGAAGCGGCGGGTCTTGTAGCCGTTGGAGGTGGTTTCGGTATTGCCATGCATCGGATCGGCTACCCACAACACCCGCCGCCCCTCTCGTTTGACGGCCTCGAGCAGGGGCGGCAAGGCCTTGCCGATCGGCCCGTTGCCCATGCGGTGGATCAGCGTCAGGCGGCCCGGCTCGTCCTCGGGATTGAGCGCATCGATCAGCGGCAGCAGCTGATCGGGCGTCACCGACGGCCCCACCTTCACCGCGATCGGGTTGCGGATGCCGCGGAAATACTCGACATGGGCGCCATCCAGCGCCGCCGTGCGCATGCCGATCCACGGGAAATGCGTGGACAGGTTGAACCAACCCAGATGCCTGGGCACCTGGCGCGTCAGCGCCTGCTCGTAATGCAGCAGCAGCGCTTCGTGCGAGGTGAAGAAATCCACCCGCGAGAACCCGGCAATGGGGCCGGCCAGCGTCTCCATGAAGCGCAGCGAATCGCCGATGGCCGCGACCATGCGGCGGTATTCGGCCGCCAGCGGCGAATGCTCGACCCAGGCCAGATCCCAGTATTCGGGATGGTGCAGATCGGCGAAACCGCCATCGATCAAGGCGCGCACGAAATTCATCGTGAGCGCGGAATGCGCGTGCGCCTGGATCAGCCGCTGCGGATCGGCACGGCGGGCCTCGGGCGTGAATTCGGGGCTATTGACCAGATCGCCGCGAAAGCTGGGCAAGGTCACGCCATCGCGCGTCTCGTTGTCGGTTGAGCGCGGCTTGGCGTACTGCCCGGCGAAGCGGCCTACGCGCAGCACCGGCTTCTTGAGCCCGTGCACCAGCACCAGGCTCATCTGCAGCAGCACCTTGAGCCGGTTGGAGATGATCGGGCTGGTGCAGTCGGCAAAACTCTCGGCGCAATCACCGCCCTGCAGCAGGAACCGCTGTCCCTCCTGGGCTTCGGCCAGCGCTTTCTTCAACGAGAGGACTTCCCACGAAGTCACCAGCGGCGGCAGCGCCGCGAGCCGCTGCGTAGCCGTGGCCAGCTCGGCCGCGTCTTCGTACAACGGCTGCTGCAGCGCCTGCCGGCTCTGCCAACTCTGCGGCGACCAGCCTTCGGAGTCGTGCGGCGAATGGGGAGAAACAGGCATCAGGTGCGACATAGGACATCAACCAGCTCAGGCACGCTTGCGCGTGGCGGCGTAGACCGCCGCGATCACCAACAGCAGATACCACATCAGCGTCCAGGCCGGCATCGGCAGGCCAAGCACCGGCTCCAGCTTGGCGCACTCGCCCGAACCGGTGAAGACCAGCTTTAGCACCTTGGCGAACGGGAACGTATCCATCATGTAGCCGAGATTCGGGCCGCAGGCCGGAATCTCGTCCGCCGGCAGCGTCTGCAGCCACAGATGGCGCCCTGCCGTGGCGATGCCGCCCAGCGCGCCCAGCAGCACGCCGCCCGCGTAGATCCAGCGGGCTCCGCCGCGAGGCGCATGCACCGCGCCGATCAGGAAAAACACCGCCATCACCATGAAGGCGATGCGCTGAAAGATGCACAAGGGACACGGGATCATGTTGAGCACGTGTTCGGCATACAGCGCGAAGCCCAGCAGGGCGACACAGACGACGAAACCGGCGAGATAAGTGGCGCGATACGACCAGCGGAAAGGATTCATGGGCTGACTTTGCTGCGATGCGAAAGCGGACATTACCCGCTTGCCTGGCCCGTGTCAGCCCTGCCGGATCGCTCGGGCCAGCACGGAAATAGGGGAACTTTCCGCAGGCATGTCCATAAAGCAAAAACCCCGGCAAGTTGCCCTGCCGGGGTTTTGCGAAACGCTTGTTGCGACCGATTACTCGGCAGCTTCGTCCGTCTGCGGGCGATCGACCAGCTCGACGTACGCCATCGGAGCGTTGTCGCCCGGGCGGAAGCCGCACTTGAGGATGCGCAGGTAGCCGCCGGGACGGGTCTGGTAACGCGGACCCAGTTCGACGAACAGCTTGCCGACGGCCTGCTTGTCGCGCAGACGCGCGAAAGCGAGACGACGGTTGGCAACGCCATCGGTCTTGGCGAGCGTGATGAGCGGCTCGGCGACGCGACGGAGTTCCTTCGCCTTGGGAAGGGTGGTGCGGATCAGCTCGTGCTTGATCAGCGACGCGGCCATGTTCTTGAACATGGCTTCGCGGTGGCTGCTCGTGCGGTTGAGCTTGCGACCGGATTTCTGGTGGCGCATGGCAATACTCTCTATGTCTGTTGTTATGAAAAGCCGGCGGTTAGGTCCGACTTCCCGCGGTTACCCGCTGATGAAGCCCTTGGTACTACGGGCTCTTATTGAGCAAGACGGCCAAGCTGGCCGTTTCAGGTGTCTGCAAAATCCGAGGGTAGAACACTCGTCAGAGCACCAATACCGGCGACCAAAGTAGTCACCCAAAAACATCGTGCGGTTTTGATACCGCTCTAGCAGCTGGCGAGCGCACCGAAGTACGCTCGCCAGTTTGCCGTTACAGCCAGCGGTCGCGAACGACCGCCAAAACTCTTAACCCAGCTGCATGCCGTGGGACAGACCCGGCGGCGGCCAGTTTTCAAGCTTCATACCGAGCGCGAGACCACGACCACCCAGCACGTCCTTGATTTCGGTCAGGGACTTCTTGCCGAGGTTCGGCGTCTTGAGCAATTCGACTTCCGTCTTCTGCACCAGGTCGCCGATGTAGTAGATGCTCTCGGCCTTCAGGCAGTTGGCCGAACGCACGGTGAGCTCCAGATCGTCGATCGGGCGCAGCAGCAGCGGATCGAAACCGCCCTTCTCCGCCTTGTCGGTAGCACTCTCGCGGCGCGAGAAGTCACCGAACACCGACAGCTGGTCGTTGAGGATTTCAGCGGCCTTGCGAACCGCGTCTTCCGCACCGATGGTGCCGTTGGTTTCAATGTCGAGCACAAGCTTGTCGAGGTTGGTGCGCTGCTCAACGCGAGCGGCGTCCACTTCGTAGGCAACACGCAGAACCGGCGCGAACGACGCGTCGAGCTGCAGGCGGCCAATCGGACGAGCCTCATCATCCGGATGCTGGCGCGCGCTGGCCGGCTGGTAGCCGACGCCGCGACGCACCTTCAGGCGCATGTTGAGAGCAATGTCCTTGGTCAGGTGGCAGATCACATGCTCGGGGTTGATGATTTCCACCGAGTGGTCGACGGCGATATCGCCGGCGGTGACCACGCCCTTGCCCTTCTTGGACAAGGTCAGGGTGACTTCATCACCCGAATGCTGGCGAATCGCCACGTCCTTGAGGTTGAGCAGGACTTCAATGACGTCCTCCTGCAGGCCTTCCAGGGTGGTGTACTCGTGCAGCACGCCATCAATTTCCACCTCGACGATGGCAGAGCCAGGGATCGAGGAGAGCAGCACGCGGCGCAGCGCGTTGCCCAGGGTGTGGCCAAAACCACGCTCGAGCGGCTCGACCACCACCTTGGCGCGGTTGGCTCCGAGTTGCTCGACGCTGAGGCCGCGAGGGCGCAGCACGCTAGTTGACGAAACTGCCATGCAGGGCTCCGGTTGATTACTTCGAGTAGAGCTCGACGATCAGGCTCTCGTTGATGTCGGTCGGCAGATCGCCGCGGTCCGGCATCGACTTGAACGTACCTTCGAACTTCTTGCTGTCGACTTCGACCCACTGCGGACGCAGGTCCATGGTGTCGAACACGGTTGCCGCTTCCTGCACGCGCAGCTGGGTGCGCGCACGCTCGGTCAGTGCAACCGCATCGCCCGGACGGACCTGGTACGACGGGATGTTCACCTTCTTGCCGTTGACCAGCACAGCCTTGTGGCTGACCAGCTGACGGGCCTGGGCGCGGGTGACCGCGAAACCCATGCGGTAAACGACGTTGTCCAGACGGCTTTCGAGCAGGCGCAGCAGGTTCTCGCCGGTGTTGCCCTTGAGGGTCGACGCCTTGGAGTAGTAGTTGCTGAACTGACGCTCGAGCACGCCGTAGATGCGCTTGACCTTCTGCTTTTCACGCAGCTGGTTGGCGTAGTCGGACATGCGCATGCGCTTGTTGGCGCCATGCTGGCCGGGCTTGTTTTCCAGCTTGCACTTGGAGTCCAGCGCGCGCGCCGGGCTCTTCAGGCTGAGATCTGCACCCTCACGACGGGCGAGTTTGCAGGTAGCTCCACGATAACGGGCCATGGGTATGCTCCTTAGACTCGACGCTTCTTGGGGGGACGGCAGCCGTTGTGCGGAATCGGCGTGACGTCGATGATGTTGAGCACCTTGTAGCCCAGCGCGTTCAGCGAACGCACGGCGGACTCACGACCCGGACCCGGGCCCTTAATGCGCACTTCCACGGTCTTCACACCGTAGTCGCCAGCAGCGCGGCCAGCCTTTTCGGCGGCAACCTGGGCAGCGAACGGGGTCGACTTACGCGAACCGCGGAAACCCGCGCCGCCGGCAGTCGCCCACGACAGGGCATTGCCCTGGCGATCGGTGATGGTGACGATGGTGTTGTTGAAGGAGGCCTGCACGTGGGCCACGGCATCCGTGACAACGCGCTTGATCTTCTTCTTGGTCTTGACAGGCTTAGCCATGTTCGGAATCCGTTACTTCTTGATGGCGCGACGCGGACCCTTACGGGTGCGTGCATTGGTACGCGTGCGCTGGCCGCGCACCGGCAGACCACGGCGGTGACGCAGACCGCGGTAGCAACCCAGATCCATCAGACGCTTGATGGCAATACCCACCTCGCGACGCAGATCGCCTTCAACGACGTACTTGCTGATTTCGTGGCGGATCTTCTCCACCTCGCCTTCACTCAGGGACTTGATCTGGGTGGTGGGAACCACGCCAGCGTCCGCGCAGACCTTCTTGGCCCGGCTGCGGCCGATCCCGTAAATGCTCTGCAGGCCAACCCAGACATGCTTCTGGACCGGCAAATTGACACCCGCGATGCGCGCCATGATGTACTTTCTCCGATGCGTTTCGTGCGCGGTAAACGCGCAATTCTAACCTTAAACAACCCATTAGGAAAGCCCTGCGGTACCTGGGGTACCGCCGCCCTCCGACTTAGACCAACTTCACACCACCCCAGCAGCCATCAGTTGCGGCGGAGGTTGGCCTTCTTCAGCAGGCTTTCGTACTGGTGACTGACCAGGTGCGCCTGCACCTGAGCAGTGAAATCCATCACCACAACCACGACGATGAGCAGAGAGGTGCCACCGAAGTAGAACGGGACGTGCCACGCTTTTTGCATAAACGATGGAACCAGGCAGACCAGCACCAGGTACAGCGCGCCGACACCGGTAAGACGGGTCATCACGTTGTCGATGTAGTCGGCCGTGGAGCGGCCCGGGCGGATGCCCGGAATCAAGGCGCCGGAGCGCTTGAGGTTGTCCGCCGTCTCCTGGGAGTTGAACACGATCGCCGTATAGAAGAAGGCGAAGGTGATCACCAGCACCGCGAAGATGATGTCGTACAGCGGCTCGCCCGGAATCAGCGCCTGCGTCAGCTCCGTGATCCAGCGCGACTGGTGCCCCTGGCCGAACCAGGTTGCCGCGGTGGTCGGGAACATCAGCAGACTCGAGGCAAAGATCGGCGGAATCACACCCGCCATATTGACCTTGAGCGGCAGATGCGAGGTCTGGTTCATGTAGGCGCGCTGACCACCGGAGCGGCGCGCGTAGTTCACGGTGATGCGCCGCTGGGCGCGCTCCATGAACACCACGAACGCCGTCACGCCGAGGATCACCGCCACCACCAGCAGCATCTTGATCACCGAGAGCTCGCCGTTGCTGGCCATGCTCAACGTGTGCGCCACCGCACCCGGCAGGCCGGCCACGATACCGGCGAAGATCAGCAGCGAAATGCCGTTGCCGATACCGCGCTCGGTGATCTGCTCGCCCAGCCACATCAGGAACAGCGTGCCGGCGGTAAGGCCGACGACCGATGCCAGGATGAAGCCCATGCCCGGCGTATAGACCACCGGAGCACCGCCCTGGGCGACCTGCTTCTGCAGCGCCACGGCAATGCCGAACGCCTGGAAAGCCGCCAGACCTACCGTGCCAAAGCGGGTGTAGGTGGTCATCTTGCGACGGCCGGCCTCACCTTCCTTGCGCAGCGCCTGCAGGCTCGGGATCACCGAACCCATCATCTGCACCACGATGGAGGCAGAGATGTACGGCACCACGCCAAGCGCGAACACCGAGAAACGTGCCAGCGAGCCACCCGAGAACATGTTGAACATGTTCATCAGGCCGCCGCCCTGCTCGATCAGGTTCGTCATGGCTTCCGGGTTGACGCCCGGAACCGGGATGAAGGAACCGAGACGGAAAACGATCAGCGCACCAATCACGAAGAAGATGCGCTGACGCAGTTCCGTCAGCTTGCCGAGCGATCCGAGCGATGTGCCCTGGGCTGACGCCACGTGATTACTCCACGCTGCCGCCGGCAGCTTCGATCGCTGCCTTCGCGCCGGCCGTAGCCAGCACACCCGACAGCTTCACGGCGCGGCCGATTTCGCCCTTGGCGACAACCTTGACCTTCTTCGCGCGGCTGTCGATCAGACCGGCCTGGTGCAGGACGATCGTGTCGATCACGTCAGCCTTGAGCGTGGCCAGCTGATACAGGAACACTTCCTGGCTCTCGGCCTTCTTCAGCGAACGGAAACCGACCTTCGGCAGGCGGCGCTGCAGCGGCATCTGGCCGCCTTCGAAACCGTACTTGTGGGTGCCGCCCGCGCGAGCGTGCTGACCCTTGTGACCGCGACCGGCGGTCTTGCCCAGGCCCGAACCGATACCGCGGCCCACGCGAAGGCGGGTCTTGCGGGAACCGGCGGCCGGCTTGATGTCGTTAAGACGCATGGTGATTACTCCTCAACCCGCACGAGGTAATAGACCGTGTTGATCAGGCCGCGGACCTGCGGGCTGTCCTTCAGTTCACGGACGTCGTTGAGCTTGTTCAGGCCGAGCGCCTTCACGCTCAGGCGATGACGGCTCTGCACACCGCGCAGGCCCTTGACCAGGCGCACGCGCACGGTGGCGGCGGTTTCGTTGTTCTTAGCCATTGCCCAGCACCTCTTCCAGGGTCTTGCCGCGCTTGGCAGCGATCTGCTTCGGCGAGGCAACGGCCTGCAGGCCCTTGATGGTCGCGCGGACCAGGTTGATCGGGTTGCGCGAACCGACGGCCTTGGCCAGCACGTTCTTCACGCCGACCACTTCCAGCACAGCGCGCATGGCGCCGCCGGCGATCACGCCGGTACCTTCGGAAGCGGGCTGCATGAACACGCGGGCTGCGCCGTGGTTCGCCTTGATGGCGTACCACAGGGTGCCGTTGTTCAAATCGATGCTCACCATCTGCCGGCGGGCGCGCTCCATGGCCTTGGAGATGGCGACCGGCACTTCACGCGCCTTGCCATAACCAAAACCCACGCGGCCTTCGCCGTCGCCGACCACGGTCAGCGCAGTGAAGCTCATCTGGCGGCCACCCTTGACGGTCTTGGCCACGCGGTTGACGGCAATCAGCTTCTCGAGCAGGCCATCTGAATTTTCGCGATCGGTAGAAGACATGTTTTTTTCCATGTGCCCGGCTAACCGGGACTTTTACTTGCGGCTGAGCCGCTTGGAGTTGTGGTTACTTCTGTTGGCATCAAGTGCCGGCGAACCGGCACCCGATACCAAGCGGCCTTAGAACTTCAGGCCGGCTTCGCGGGCCGCATCGGCCAGCGCCTTGATGCGACCGTGGTAGCGGAAGCCCGAGCGATCGAACGCCACGGACTCGATACCGGCGGCCAGCGCACGTTCAGCCACAGCCTTGCCGACAGCGGCGGCAGCGGTGAGGTTCTTGGTACCCTTGAGGCCTTCGGCAACCGACTTCTGCACGGTGGAGGCAGCAGCCACCACGTTCTGACCGTCGGCGGCGAACACCTGTGCGTACAGGTGCTGACCGGTGCGATGCACCGACAGGCGAGCCACACCGAGCTTGCGGATGTGGGAGCGAGTCGACTTGGCGCGACGCAGGCGGGATTCGTTCTTGTTCATCGTCATAGTTCCTAGAAGCGGATCGACTAATTAGCCAGTAGCAAGCAGCTCTTCGTGAATAGTGCGGCCATGGATGGCCGCTTCCACACGCAGGGACAGCGTACTAACTCACTTAAGCCTTCTTGGCTTCCTTCAGGGTGATCTTCTCGCCGGAGTAGCGCACGCCCTTGCCCTTATAGGGTTCCGGCGGACGGAAGCCACGGATCTTGGCGGCCACCTCGCCCACGCGCTGCTTATCCGAACCCTTGATCAGGATTTCGGTCTGCGTCGGGGTTTCGATGGTGATGCCTTCGGGCGCTTCGAACACGACCGGATGCGAGAAGCCCAGGGCAATGTTCAGCGACTTGCCGGCCATCGAAGCACGGTAACCCACGCCGACCAGCTCGAGCTTGCGCTCGTAACCGTCGGACACGCCCTTGACCATGTTGGCCAGCAGCGCGCGCAGGGTGCCACCGAACTTGTCGTCCGCGCCTTCGGCGAGAACGATGTTGGCCACGCCATTGTCGATATTGATCGAGGCGCCCGGCAGGTGATGGATCGCCAGGGTGCCCTTCGGGCCCTTGACGGAGATGCCGTCAGCGTCGGTCTTGATTTCGACGCCCTTGGGCAGGTTGATCGGTTGTTTGGCTACGCGGGACATCGTCGGCTCCTTATGCGACCTGGCCGATGACTTCGCCGCCCAGACCCTTGGCACGGGCCTGCGCGTCGGTCAGCAGACCGGCGGAAGTCGAGATGATCGAGATACCCAGGCCACCGAGGACCTTCGGCAGCTCGTCCTTGCCGCGGTAGACGCGGAGACCGGAACGGCTGACACGGGCAATGGTTTCGATAGCCGGACGGCCTTCGAAATACTTGAGCTTGATCTCGAGCACCGGCTTGCCTTCCGCAGTGGAGGCCTTGGCGTCGAGGATATAGCCCTCATTCTTGAGAAGGTTGGCGATGGCCACCTTCAGCTTCGACGACGGCATGTTTACGGTCTGCTTGCCCGTGAGCTGGGCATTGCGGATGCGCGTAAACAGATCGGCGATGGGATCAGTCATGCTCATGAAAACATCCTTCAGAGTGCACCGATATCCGAAAAACCGGAAATCAATTCAATTGTGAGCCGGCACAGTGCCGACCTGCGGAACGCAGACCGACGACTATAACAGCTTTTTCCGACTTTGCGTACATCAGCGCATAAATCGCGCCAACGGCGGCAGGCTGGCGCCCGCCGCCGCATCGAACGCCAACGGGTCGCAACCCGTCAACGCCCTGTTTGGGGTCTTACCAGCTGGCCTTGCGCAGGCCAGGCACGTCGCCACGCATGGTGGCTTCGCGCAGCTTGTTGCGGCCCAAGCCGAACTTCTGATACACGGCGCGCGGACGGCCGGTCAGAGCACAGCGGGTGCGCTGGCGAGACGGGCTCGCGTCGCGCGGCAGCTTCTGCAGCTTGGTCTGGGCTTCCATCTTCTCGTCATACGAGGAGTTGGGGCTCAGCACGATCGCCTTCAGTTCGGCGCGCTTGGCGGCGTACTTCTTGACGAGCTTGGTCCGCTTGATATCGCGGTTGACCATCGAGGTCTTTGCCATGGATAGATATCTCTCGCGTGTATCAGTTGCGGAACGGGAAGCTGAAAGCTTCCAGCAGCGCCTTGGCTTCTTCGTCCGACTTGGCGGTGGTGGTGATGGAGATATCCATGCCACGCATCGCGTCGACGGCGTCGAAGTCGATTTCCGGGAAGATGATCTGCTCTTTGACGCCGAAGTTGTAGTTACCGCGGCCGTCAAAAGCGCGACCCGACACACCACGGAAGTCGCGCGTACGCGGCAGCGAGATGTTGATCAGGCGATCGAGGAATTCCCACATCTGCGCGCGGCGCAGCGTGACCTTGCAGCCGATCGGCCAACCGTCGCGGATCTTGAACGAGGCAACCGACACGCGGGCCTTGGTCTGGATCGGCTTCTGGCCGGCGATCTTGGCCATGTCGGCCACGGCGTTTTCGAGCACTTTCTTGTTGCCCGCCGCTTCGCCCACGCCCATGTTCAGCGTGATCTTGGTGATGCGGGGAACCTGCATCACGTTCTGGTAACCAAAACGCTCGGTGAGCTTCTGGATGACCTGGTCTTTGTAAAACGTTTCGAGACGCGTCGTCATGATGGATTCCTTACGCGTCCACAACTTCGCCGGAGGACTTGAACACGCGCACCTTACGCCCATCAGAGAGCGTCTTGGCGCCAACGCGTTCACCCTTGCCCGAGGCGGAGTTGAACAGCTGGACGTTGGAGATGTGGATCGAAGCCTCACGCTCGACGATGCCGCCGGCCTGGTTGGCCTGCGGATTCGGCTTGGTGTGACGCTTGACCAGGTTCACGTTGGAGACGAACACGCGGTCGCCGTCAACGCGCAGCACGTCGCCGCGCTGACCCTTGTTTTTGCCGGTGATCACGAGGACCTGATCACCCTTGCGGATACGGTTCATGGTCTAGTCTCCGCTCAGAGCACTTCGGGCGCGAGGGAGACGATCTTCATGAACTTCTCGCTGCGCAGCTCGCGAGTGACCGGCCCGAAGATACGGGTGCCAATCGGCTCGAGCTTGTTGTTGAGGAGGACCGCTGCGTTGCCGTCGAAACGGATCAGCGAGCCATCGGGACGGCGCACACCCTTGGCGGTACGAACCACCACGGCGTTGTACACCTCGCCCTTCTTCACCTTGCCGCGGGGGATGGCATCTTTCACGGTGACCTTGATAACGTCGCCGATCGCGGCGTAACGGCGCTTGGAGCCGCCGAGCACCTTGATGCACATCAGTTCGCGAGCACCGCTGTTATCGGCCGCGGATAGCGTGCTTTGCATCTGGATCATGTCTGCACCCTCCCTTAGACGTTAGCGCGCGTGATGATTTCGACCACGCGGTGATGCTTGGTCTTGGACAAGGGACGGCATTCTGCAATGCGGACCAGGTCGCCCTCATTCGCGCCCAGGTCGTCCTGCGCGTGAAGCTTGGTCGAACGACGGATGATCTTGCCGATCAGCGGATGCTGTTCCTGGCGCTCGATCAGGACCGTCACGGTCTTGTCCATCTTGTTACTGATGACGCGGCCCTCGAGGGTGCGCGTCTGCTTTTGGTTGTCGCTCATATCAGCCGTCCCTTACTTCTTTCCGCCGAGCACGAACTTCGTGCGGGCGATGTCGCGCCGAACGCGGCGCAGCTGGTGCGGCTGATTGAGCTGGCCGGTGCCCTTCTGCATGCGCAGATTGAACTGCTCCTTGCGGAGGTCCAGCAGATGCTTGTTCAGCTCGTCGGCCGACTTGGTGGTCAAATCTTTGATGGCCATATCACATCACCGCCCGGGTCACGAATTGGGTCTGGACCGAGAGCTTGGCGGCGGCCAGGCGGAACGCCTCGCGTGCCGTCGCCTCGTCGATACCCTCGATTTCATAGAGCATGCGGCCCGGCTGGATCGGAGCGACCCAGTATTCGACGCCACCCTTACCGGCACCCATTCGAACTTCGATGGGCTTCTTGGTGATGGGCTTGTCCGGGTACACGCGGATCCACAGCTTGCCGCCGCGCTTCACAAAACGGGTGATGCAACGACGACCGGCTTCGATCTGACGAGCGGTCAGGGCGCCAAAGGTGGTTGCCTTCAGACCGAACTCGCCAAAGCTGACGAGGTTCGAGGAGAAAGCCAGACCATCGTTACGGCCCTTGAACTGCTTACGGTATTTGGTTCGCTTAGGTTGCAGCATGGCAACTCTCCTTACTTCGCCGTCCGCTCGCGACGGCCTTCACCGCCCTCGCGACGCCCTTCACGACGACCCTCACCACCCTCACGGCGCGGCTGGGACTGCTCTTCCTTCGACTCCTGGCCGGCAGCTGCAAGGTCGAAGATCTCGCCCTTGTAGATCCACACCTTGATGCCGATGACGCCGTAGGTCGTATGAGCCTCGGCGGTGCCGTAGTCGATGTCGGCGCGCAGCGTATGCAGCGGCACGCGACCTTCGCGGCTCCATTCGGAACGAGCAATCTCAGCGCCGTTCAAACGGCCAGAGACATTGATCTTGATACCCAGTGCGCCGAGGCGCATCGCGTTGCCGACCGAGCGCTTCATGGCGCGGCGGAACATGATGCGACGCTCCAGCTGCTGCGCGATCGACTCGGCAACCAGCTGTGCGTCCAGCTCAGGCTTACGGACTTCACTGACGTTGATGTGCGCCGGAACGCCCATCAGGTCACTGACTTCCTTGCGCAGCTTCTCGATATCCTCGCCCTTCTTGCCGATCACCACGCCCGGACGGGCGGTGTGAATCGTCACGCGTGCGGTCTTGGCCGGACGCTCGATGAGGATCTTGGAGATGCCGGCCTGTGCCAGCTTCTTGCGCAGCATCTCGCGGACCTTGAGGTCGGCAGCGAGGTACTGGGCGTATTCGCCCTTGTTGGCGTACCACTTCGAGTTCCAGTCCTTGGCAATGCCGAGGCGGATACCGGTGGGATGAACTTTATGACCCATCGTCTACGTCCTCTTTAGTTGCCAACGACCACAGTGATGTGGCTCGTGCGCTTCAGGATGCGGGAACCGCGACCCTTGGCGCGGGCGTACATGCGCTTCATCGCCGGACCTTCGTCCACGAAGATGCGCGAGACCTTCAGCTCGTCGACGTCAGCACCGAGATTGTTCTCGGCGTTGGCGACGGCCGACAGCAGCACCTTGCGAACGAGGGCTGCGGCCTTCTTGTTGGTGAACTGGAGCACGTCGCTGGCTCGGCCCACGGGCATGCCGCGGACCAGGTCAGCCACCAGGCGTGCCTTCTGCGCCGAAATGCGGGCGCTGCGCAGGATCGCTTTGGCTTCAGTGCTCATCACTTGCCCTTCTTGTCGCCGCCATGGCCCTTGAACGTACGGGTCGTCGCGAACTCGCCGAGCTTGTGCCCGACCATGTTCTCGTTGACCAGCACAGGGACATGCTGACGGCCGTTGTGGATGGCGATGGTCAGGCCGACCATTTCCGGCAGGATCATCGAGCGGCGCGACCAGGTCTTGATCGGACGCTTGTTATTGGCGGAAACGGCGGCTTCCACCTTCTTTACGAGGTGCAGGTCGACAAACGGACCTTTCTTTAGAGAGCGCGGCATGATCGTTTCCTATTACTTGCGACGACGCACGATGAACTGCTGGGTGCGCTTGTTCGAGCGCGTCTTGTAGCCCTTGGCCGGCGTACCCCACGGAGAAACCGGGTGACGACCGCCAGAGGTCTTGCCCTCACCACCGCCATGCGGATGGTCGACCGGGTTCATCACCACACCGCGAACGGTGGGACGAATACCCAACCAGCGCTTGGCGCCGGCCTTGCCGAGCTTCTTCAGGCTGTGCTCGCCGTTGCCCACTTCACCGATGGTGGCGCGGCAATCGACCGGCACGCGGCGCATTTCGCCGGAGCGCAGACGCAGCGTGGCGTAACCCGATTCGCGAGCAACCAGCTGGACCGAAGCGCCGGCGGAACGCGCAATCTGCGCACCCTTGCCCGGACGCATCTCGATGCAGTGGATGGTCGAACCCACCGGGATGGCGCGCAGCGGCAGGCTGTTGCCGGCCTTGATCGGCGCATCGCTGCCCGACACCAGGCGATCGCCTGCCTGCACGCCCTTGGGCGCGATGATGTAACGACGCTCGCCGTCGGCATAGCACAGCAGTGCGATATGCGCGGTGCGGTTCGGATCGTATTCAATGCGCTCGACCTTGGCGGCAATGCCTTCCTTGTCGCGCTTGAAGTCGATGATGCGGTAACGCTGCTTGTGACCGCCGCCTTGGTGGCGAACGGTGATGCGACCGTAGTTATTGCGACCGCCGTTCTTGGTCTTCGCCTCGGTCAACGCCGCGTACGGCGCGCCCTTGTGAAGGCCCTCGGTGCGAACGCTAACTGCGTCGCGACGACCGGGGGAGGTCGGCTTGTGAGTGATCAGTGCCATCTCAATTCAACTCCTGGCTCAGGCTTTGGCCGACACGTCGATGGTCTGGCCATCGGCGAGGCGGACATAGGCCTTACGCTTGCCCTGGCGATTGCCAGTGCGGAAACGGAAGGACTTGACCTTGCCCTTGGCATTGACGAGGTTCACCTGCTCGACCTTGACGTCGAACATCTGTTCCACCGCTGCGCGGACATCGGCCTTGGTTGCTTCGGGAGCAACCACGAATACGTACTGGTTCTTCTCGGCCAGGCGTGCAGCCTTTTCCGAGATGTGCGGCGCACGCAGCGTATTCAGAATGCGTTCGTTGCTCATGCCAGCCACTCCTCGATCTTCTTCACCGCATCGACGGTCATGACGATGTGGTCCGAACCGACCAGGCTGACCGGGTTCAGAGCCAGCACGTCCACGACGTGGATGTACGGGATGTTGCGCGCGGCCAGGAAGGTGGCTTCGTTGGCGTCTTCCGACACCAGCAGCACGCGACCCGAGACCTGCAGTTCAGCCAGCTTGGCAACCATCGCCTTGGTCTTGGGGGTGTCGATGCCGAAGCTCTCGACCACCTTCAGACGGTCCTGACGGATCAGCTCGGCAAGGATCGAACGGATGGCAACGCGGTACGACTTGCGGTTGACCTTCTGCTCGTAGCTGCGCGGCTTGGCAGCGAACGTACGGCCACCACCGACAAAGATCGGTGCACGGTAGTCACCGTGACGGGCGCCGCCGCCCTTCTGCTTCTTGAACTTCTTGGTGGTGCCGGACATCTCGCCGCGCGACAGCTGCGACTGGGTACCGGCACGGCCGCCCGCCTGATAGGCGATGACGACCTGGTGGATCAGGGCCTGCTTGAGCTCACCGCCGAACACTTCGTCCGACACGTTGAGCGGCTTGGCGCCAATAACATTGAGTTCCATGGCGTCTCTCCTCAGCCCTTGGTCGTCGGTCGGATGACGACGTCGCCACCGGTAGCACCCGGCACCGCGCCCTTCACCGCGATCAGATGACGCTCGGCGTCGACTTTGACCACTTCCAGGCCCTGCTGCGTGCGGTTGACCGCACCCATGTGGCCCGACATCTTCTTGCCCGGGAACACGCGACCCGGGGTCTGACGCTGACCGATAGAACCCGGCGCACGATGCGACAGCGAGTTACCGTGGGTCGCGTCACCCATGGTGAAGTTCCAACGCTTGATGGTGCCCTGGAAGCCCTTGCCCTTCGACACGCCGGCAACGTCAACGATCTGACCTGCCTGGAACACGTCGTCGGCCTTGATCTCGGCGCCCACGCTGTACTTGCCGAGATCGTCGGCAGACACGCGGAACTCCCACAGACCACGACCCGGCTCAACCTTGGCCTTCGCGTAGTGACCCTTCAGCGGCTGCGTCAGCAGGCTGGCGCGCTTGACGCCGGCTGCGACCTGCACAGCGCTGTAACCATCGTTTTCTTCCGTCTTCAGCTGCGTGACGCGATTCGGGGTGGCCTCAATGAGGGTCACCGGAATCGAACGGCCATCTTCAGTGAAGAGTCGGCTCATGCCGCACTTGCGGCCAACTAGTCCGATACTCATCTTCGTATCCTGTCTCTCGCTCAACCAAGCTTGATCTGAACGTCCACGCCAGCGGCGAGGTCCAGCTTCATGAGCGCGTCCACGGTTTTGTCGTTGGGGTCGACGATGTCGAGCACGCGCTTGTGGGTACGGGTTTCGTAC
This sequence comes from Dyella kyungheensis, assembly GCF_049913195.1. Classification (GTDB taxonomy): domain Bacteria; phylum Pseudomonadota; class Gammaproteobacteria; order Xanthomonadales; family Rhodanobacteraceae; genus Dyella; species Dyella kyungheensis. Next base: position 3,660,867 of record NZ_CP183983.1, read on the forward strand.
TGGTCGCGGGCATCTTTGTCGACGTGCGGCGACACCAGAATGGTGTAACGCTCGATCTTGGTCGGGAGCGGAATCGGACCGAGTACCGTTGCGCCAGTGCGCTTGGCAGTCTCGACGATCTCGCTGGCCGAGCGATCGATCAGACGGTGATCGTACGCCTTGAGCCGAATGCGAATCTTTTGGTTCGCCATAAACCGTGTCCTGTTATCGAAAGAACAATTCTTGTGATTCGAGTGAGCTTCTCGCCCACCCGCACAACCCTTTACTACCAACAACCAGTCGCTTCTCGGGTAGCTGATGCCACACCTCAAATCGACCTTAAAAGACTAGGCAGGCCCAAAATGGGCCCGCCTAGACGGAAAAGTATAAAACGCGCGAAATGGCCAGGTCAACAAAGCGTCATGCTTCGTCGTCCGAGCCCTCTCTTGCGTATTGGCCATCCAGGCCAGCGAACTCGAAGCACTTCCTGTGCCTCATTTCGCTGTAAGGTCGTCCGAACCGAGGTTCGGCGACAGGCAAGACGGCGACTATAGCTGACTCTTGCGCGGAAGAAAAGGGCTAAGCGGTTCTTTTTGCGCGATTCCTTGCTTTTTTCTTCAGTGGCCGGCCCTGCGGCCCCTTCGCTCGTCATTCTGGCGTAGGCCGCGACCTTGCTCGTCATCCCGGCGCAGGCCGGGATCCAGTAGCTGTTCATGCGGATTTCGCGAACACAGAAAAAGAGCGCTCAATTCAGCTCGACAACCGGATTTCGCCGCTACTGGATTCCGGCCTGCGCCGGATTGACGATCTAAAGCACGTGTCGCGCGCAGCCCATAAAAAAAGCCGGCCTTGAGGCCGGCTTTTTCAGGTTGCCGCCCGAGAGCGGCATCCGAGTCTTACTTGATGACCTTGGCCACCACGCCGGCGCCGACGGTGCGGCCGCCTTCGCGGATGGCGAAACGCAGGCCTTCGTCCATCGCGATCGGGTGGATCAGGGACACCACCATCTTCACGTTGTCGCCCGGCATCACCATTTCCACGCCTTCCGGCAGCTGGCAGGCGCCCGTCACGTCGGTCGTGCGGAAGTAGAACTGCGGACGGTAGCCCTTGAAGAACGGGGTATGACGGCCACCTTCGTCCTTCGACAGCACATAGACTTCGGCTTCGAAATCGGTGTGCGGGGTGATCGTGCCCGGCTTGGCCAGCACCTGGCCACGCTCGACGTCGTCACGCTTCAGGCCGCGCAGCAGCAGACCGGCGTTGTCGCCTGCCTGGCCCTGGTCCAGCAGCTTGCGGAACATTTCCACGCCCGTGACGGTGGTCTTCTGGGTCGGACGGATACCGACCACTTCGACTTCGTCACCGACCTTGATGATGCCGCGCTCGATACGACCCGTCACCACGGTGCCGCGGCCCGAGATCGAGAACACGTCTTCCACCGGCATCAGGAACGGCTTGTCGATCGCACGCACCGGCTCCGGGATGTAGCTGTCCAGCGCGTCGACGAGGGCGATGATCGCCGGCACGCCGATTTCCGACTGGTCGCCTTCCAGCGCCTTCAGCGCCGAACCCTTGATGATCGGGGTGTCGTCGCCCGGGAAGTCGTACTTGGAGAGCAGTTCACGCACTTCCATTTCGACCAGCTCGAGCAGCTCGGCGTCGTCCACCATGTCGGCCTTGTTCAGGAACACGACGATGTACGGCACGCCCACCTGGCGCGACAGCAGGATGTGTTCGCGGGTCTGCGGCATCGGGCCGTCAGCGGCCGAGCACACCAAGATCGCGCCGTCCATCTGCGCGGCACCCGTGATCATGTTCTTCACGTAGTCAGCATGGCCCGGGCAATCCACGTGGGCGTAGTGACGGTTCGGCGATTCGTATTCGACGTGGGCGGTCGAAATCGTGATGCCGCGTGCCTTCTCTTCCGGCGCCGCGTCGATCGCGTCATACGCCTTGAATTCGCCACCGAAGCGCTCTGCGCCGACCTTGGTCAGTGCAGCCGTCAGCGTCGTCTTGCCGTGGTCCACGTGACCAATCGTGCCGACGTTGACGTGCGGCTTGGTGCGTTCGAATTTACCCTTTGCCATGACTAAAACCTCTAAAAAAGAACGGTAGTTGGAGGAAGAAAGCCTTATCAGGCCTTCTTCATGACCTGCTCAGCGATGTTGTTCGGCGCTTCAGCGTAGTGGTCGAACTCCATCGTAAAGGTGGCGCGACCCTGGGTCAGCGAGCGAATGGTCGTCGCATAACCGAACATCTCGCCCAGCGGGACCATCGCGTTGATGGTCTTGCCCGACGGCGTATCGTCCTGGCCCTGAAGCAGGCCGCGACGGCGGCTCAGATCGCCCATCACGTCGCCGACGTAGTCTTCCGGCGTCACGACTTCGACCTTCATGATCGGCTCGAGCAGCACCGGCGACGCCTTGGCGAAGCCCTGCTTGAACGCCATCGACGCAGCGAGCTTGAACGCCATTTCCGACGAGTCGACGTCGTGGTACGAACCGAAGACCAGCTTGACCTTCACGTTCACCACCGGGAAGCCAGCCAGCGGACCGCTGGTGATGGTTTCGCGCAGACCCTTTTCGACCGACGGGATGAATTCCTTCGGAATCACGCCGCCCGTGATGTCGTTGATGAACAGGAAGTCGTTCTTGACGTCCGTGCTCTTGCGGTCTTCTTCGGTCATCGGCGACAGCTCGATCACCACGTGACCGTACTGACCCTTACCACCGGACTGCTTGGCGTGCTTGTAATCCGACTTGACGTCCGACGAACGAATCGTTTCGCGGTAGGCCACCTGCGGCTTGCCGACGTTCGCTTCGACGTTGAACTCGCGGCGCATGCGGTCCACCAGGATGTCCAGGTGAAGCTCGCCCATGCCCGAGATGATGGTCTGACCCGACTCTTCGTCCGTACGAACGCGGAACGACGGATCTTCCGCAGCCAGACGGCCGAGGGCGATACCCATCTTTTCCTGATCCGACTTGGTCTTCGGCTCCACCGCCATCGAGATCACCGGCTCCGGGAACGTCATGCGCTCCAGGGTGATGATGTGATCCTGCGAGCACAGCGTGTCACCGGTCGTCACGTCCTTCAGGCCGACCGCTGCGGCGATATCGCCAGCGCGGACTTCCTTCAGTTCCTGACGCTCGTTGGCGTGCATCTGCAGAATGCGGCCGATGCGCTCTTTCTTGGACTTGACCGGGTTGTACACCTGGTCGCCCGCATTGAGCGTGCCCGAGTAGACGCGGAAGAACGTGAGCGAGCCCACGAACGGGTCGGTCATGATCTTGAACGCGAGCGCGGAGAACGGCGCGGCGTCGTCGGCCTTGCGCGTGGCTTCCTTCTCGTCTTCGTCGACGCCGGCCACCGGCGGGCGGTCGATCGGCGACGGCAACAGGTTGACCACGGCGTCAAGCATCGCCTGCACGCCCTTGTTCTTGAACGCGGTACCGCAGAAGACCGGGATGATCTCGCTGGACAGCGTGCGCGCACGCAGACCACCGATGATCTCTTCCTCGGAGAGGTCGCCCTCTTCCAGGTACTTGTTCATCAGCTCTTCGGTCGCTTCGGCAGCCGACTCGACCATGTACGAACGGGCTTCGGCAGCCTTGTCCGCAAGGTTGGCCGGGATGTCCTGGTACTCGAACTTCATGCCCTGGGATTCCATGTCCCAGATGATCGACTTCATCTTGAGCAGGTCGACCACGCCCTCGAAGTTGTCTTCGGCACCGATCGGCACCTGCATCGGCACGGGGTTCGCGCCCAGGCGAGCCTTCAGCTGGTCGACCACCTTGTAGAAGTTCGCGCCAGTGCGGTCCATCTTGTTGACGAACGCGAGGCGCGGCACCTTGTACTTGTTGGCCTGACGCCAGACGGTTTCAGACTGCGGCTGCACACCACCGACCGCGCACAGCACGAACACCGCGCCGTCGAGCACGCGCAGCGAACGCTCCACTTCGATGGTGAAGTCGACGTGTCCGGGAGTGTCGATGATGTTGAAGCGGTGCTCGGGCAAGGAACGATCCATGCCCTTCCAGAACGCCGTCGTTGCCGCCGACGTAATGGTGATGCCGCGCTCCTGCTCCTGCTCCATCCAGTCCATCGTTGCTGCACCGTCGTGCACCTCGCCAATCTTGTGACTGACGCCGGTGTAGAACAGGATGCGCTCCGTGGTGGTGGTCTTGCCGGCATCGATGTGAGCCATGATGCCGAAGTTGCGGTAGCGCTCGATAGGAGTGGTGCGTGCCACGGTCTTAACCTCTGAAAGTTCTAGCTGTACTGCTTACCAGCGGTAATGCGAGAAGGCCTTGTTGGCCTCTGCCATGCGGTGCGTCTCTTCGCGCTTCTTGATCGCGCCACCGCGATTTTCCGAAGCCTCGAGCAGCTCGGCGGCCAGCTTGCGCGGCATCGAGGTCTCGCCGCGCTTGCGGGCGGAATCGATGGCCCAACGCATGGCGAGCGCCATACGGCGGCCCGGACGCACTTCGACCGGCACCTGGTAGGTGGCGCCGCCGACACGACGGGACTTCACCTCGACCGCCGGAGCGATGTTGTTGAGCGCCTTTTCGACCAGCTGCACCGGCTCGGCGTTCTTTTCGCCGAGGTGGGCAAGCGCGCCGTAGACGATGCTTTCTGCGACCGACTTCTTGCCGCTCTTCATCACCATGTTGATGAAGCGAGCGATCAGCTGGCTGCCGTGCTTGGGATCCGGCAGGATCAGACGGGCGGGATGTGAACCTTTACGCGACATAGTTAATTCCTAACGATCAGGACTTCGGGCGCTTGGCGCCGTACTTGGAGCGCGACTGGCGGCGCTTGGTGACACCGGCGCAGTCGAGACTGCCGCGCACCGTGTGGTAACGCACACCCGGCAGATCCTTGACGCGACCGCCGCGGATCAGGACCACGGAGTGCTCCTGCAGGTTGTGGCCTTCGCCACCGATGTAGCTGATGACTTCGTAGCCGTTCGTCAGGCGCACCTTGGCGACCTTACGCAGCGCCGAGTTCGGCTTCTTCGGGGTGGTGGTATAGACGCGCGTGCAGACGCCACGACGCTGCGGGCTGTTCTGCAAAGCCGGCGAAGCACTCTTGTAGGTCTTCGGGCTGCGGGATTTGCGAACCAACTGGTTGACTGTCGTCATTGAAGCTGTTCCTGAGAAACATAAAGGCAGACCGAACCGGCTCGGTCTGCCAAGAAGCGGGAATTTAACATGGGCAGCCTGTCACAGACAAGCTGACGCCCTGCCGGCCTTGGCCCGAACACGAGGCGCATTCCTTGCGCCTCTTTTCGTATGTCAGCGAGTAAAGCCCGTTAGGGGCTTACTCCACACCAATGTCGCTACCGGTGGTGGCTTCTGCGAAGGAAGCCGACGAAGCGGAGCCGGAGAGTGTTTCGAGCTCCGAGGCGGTAAGACCGCCCTGGCGATGACGCGCTGCGTGATACGCCAGACCCGTACCAGCCGGAATAAGACGGCCGACAATAACATTTTCCTTCAGGCCACGCAAGGTATCGCGCGTGCCGCGGACCGCAGCTTCCGTCAGGACTCGGGTGGTTTCCTGGAAGGAAGCCGCCGAGATGAAGGATTCCGTGGCCAACGACGCCTTGGTGATACCCAGCAGCACCGACTGGAACTCGGCCGGACGCTCGCCGCGGGAGATGGCGCGATCGTTTTCGCTGTTGATGCGAACACGCTCGACCTGTTCACCACGCAGGTAGTGGCTCTCGCCCGGATCGGTGATCTCGACCTTGCGCAGCATCTGGCGAATGATCGCTTCGATGTGCTTGTCGTTGATCTTCACGCCCTGCAGGCGGTAGACGTCCTGGATTTCCTTGACCAAGTAAGCGGCCAGCGGCTCGACACCCAGCAGGCGCAGGATGTCGTGCGGGCTGGGCTCGCCGTCCACGATGGTTTCGCCCTTCTCCACGTGCTCGCCTTCGAACACGATGACCTGGCGCCACTTGGGAATCAGCTCTTCGTGCTCGTTGCCGTCCACGTCCTTGATGATCAGGCGCTGCTTGCCCTTGGTGTCCTTGCCGAAGCTGATCACGCCCGAGCGCTCGGCGAGGATCGCCGGCTCCTTGGGCTTGCGTGCTTCGAACAAGTCGGCCACGCGCGGCAGACCACCCGTGATATCGCGGGTCTTCGACGTTTCCTGCGGGATACGGGCAACCACGTCGCCCACGCCCACCTGCGCACCGTTCTGGATCGACACGATGGCGCCGGCCGGAAGCATGTACTGCGCCGGCACGTCGGTGCCCGGCAGCTTCAGCTCGCTACCCTTGGCATCTTCCAGACGCACGATCGGGCGCAGATCCTTGGCGGCCGTACCACGGCGCTTCGGATCGGTCACCACCGCCGACTCCAGGCCGGTCAGTTCGTCGGTCTGGCTCTGCACGGTGATGCCATCGATGAAGTCGATGAAGCGCACGGTACCGGCCACTTCCGACACGATCGGATGGGTATGCGGATCCCAGTTGGCCACGGCTTGGCCAGCCTTGACCGGGTCGCCGTCCTTGACCGCGATGGTGGCGCCGTAAGGCACCTTGTAGCGCTCGCGCTCGCGGCCGTTGGCGTCGATGACGCTCACTTCGCCCGAACGCGAGACCGCCACCAGGTGACCCTGGTTGTGGTGCACGCTCTTCAAGTTGTTGAACTTCAGCGTGCCGGTGGTCTTCACCGTCACGTTGTCCACGGCAGCAGCACGGGAAGCCGCACCACCGATATGGAAGGTACGCATGGTCAGCTGGGTACCCGGCTCACCGATCGACTGCGCGGCGACCACACCCACGGCCTCGCCCATGTTGACCAGATGGCCACGGGCCAGATCGCGGCCGTAGCACAGCGCGCAAACGCCATGGCTGGCGGCACAGGTGATCGGCGAACGCACCTTGATCGACTGCACGCCGGCCTTGTCGAGCTTCTCGACCAGGGCTTCGTCCAGCAAGGTATCGCGCGTGACCAACGGCTCGTTGTCTTCGCCCGGACCGTACACGTCTTCGACCGCCACGCGGCCCAGCACGCGCTCGCGCAACGGCTCGACCACATCGCCGCCTTCGACGATCGGCTGCATGATGACGCCGTTGTCGGTGCCGCAGTCGTCGAACGTGATGACCACGTCCTGCGCGACGTCGACGAGACGACGGGTCAGGTAACCGGAGTTCGCCGTCTTCAACGCCGTATCCGCGAGACCCTTACGGGCACCGTGGGTGGAGTTGAAGTACTGCAGCACGTTCAAGCCTTCGCGGAAGTTCGCCTTGATGGGCGTCTCGATGATCGAGCCGTCCGGGCGAGCCATCAGGCCGCGCATACCGGCCAGCTGACGAATCTGCGCGACCGAACCACGAGCGCCCGAGTCGGCCATGATGTACAGCGAGTTCATGGACTTCTGGTTGACCGTCTTGCCTTCGGCATCGGTCACCTTCTCGGTACCGATACCGTCGATCATGGCCTTGGCGACCAGTTCGTTGGTGCGCGACCAGATGTCGACGACCTTGTTGTAGCGCTCGCCGGCGGTGACGAGACCGGACTGGTACTGCTCCTGGATCTCGACCACTTCCTTCTCGGCCTCTTCCAGGATCGGCTTCTTCTCGTCGGGGATGATCATGTCATCGATGCCGATCGAGATGCCCGCACGCGTGGCGAAGCGGAAGCCGGTGTACATCAGCTGGTCGCCGAAGATCACCGTGTCCTTCAGACCCAGGCGGCGATAGCACTGGTTGATCAGGCGCGAGATGTTCTTCTTAGTCAGCTCGGTATTGGCCAGCGCGAACGGCAGGCCTTCCGGCATGATTTCGAGCAGCAGCGCGCGACCCACAGTCGTGTCCACGATCGAGGTCTGCTCGGTACGCTCGCCTTCTTCGTCGATGTGCACCTGCTTGATGCGCACCTTGACCTTGGCATGCAGTTCAACCGCACGGTTGTCGTAGGCGCGGCGAACTTCGCCGATGCCCGAGAACACCATGCCGTTGCCCTTCGCGTTCACCAGCTCGCGGGTCATGTAGTACAGACCAAGGACCACGTCCTGGGTCGGCACGATGATCGGCTCGCCGTTGGCGGGCGACAGGATGTTGTTGGTCGCCATCATCAGGGCGCGCGCTTCGAGCTGCGCCTCGATCGACAGCGGCACGTGGACAGCCATCTGGTCACCGTCGAAGTCGGCGTTGAACGCCGTACAGACGAGCGGATGCAGCTGGATGGCCTTGCCTTCGATCAGCTTCGGCTCGAACGCCTGGATGCCGAGACGGTGCAGCGTCGGTGCGCGGTTGAGCATCACCGGATGTTCGCGGATCACCTCTTCGAGGATGTCCCACACCTGGCCTTCTTCGCGCTCGACGAGCTTCTTGGCAGCCTTGATGGTGGTGGCTTCGCCGCGAGCCTGCAGCTTGGCGAAGATGAAGGGCTTGAACAGCTCAAGCGCCATCTTCTTCGGCAGACCGCACTGGTGCAGGCGCAGGGTCGGACCGACCACGATCACCGAACGACCGGAGTAGTCCACGCGCTTGCCGAGCAGGTTCTGGCGGAAGCGGCCCTGCTTGCCCTTGATCATGTCGGCCAGCGACTTCAGCGCGCGCTTGTTCGTGCCGGTGATGGCACGACCGCGACGGCCGTTGTCGAGCAGCGCATCGACCGATTCCTGCAGCATGCGCTTTTCGTTGCGCACGATGATGTCGGGCGCATTGAGTTCGAGCAGGCGACGCAGGCGGTTGTTGCGGTTGATGACGCGGCGGTACAGATCGTTCAGATCGGACGTGGCAAAGCGGCCGCCATCGAGCGGCACCAGCGGACGCAGGTCCGGCGGCAGCACGGGCAGCACGGTCAGCACCATCCACTCCGGCTTGTTGCCGGATTCGAGGAAGGCTTCGATCAGCTTGACGCGCTTGGTGAGGCGCTTGAGCTTGGTCTCGGAATTGGTCGAGCCGATCTCTTCCTTGAGGCGAATGACTTCGCCCGGCAGGTCGAGCGACTTGAGCAGTTCGTAGACGGCCTCGGCACCCATGCGGGCATCGAACTCGTCGCCGTGCTCTTCGACGGCTTCCAGGTACTGGTCTTCGCTGAGCAGCTGGCCGCGCTCGAGCGCGGTCAAACCTGGATCGATCACCACAAAGGCTTCGAAGTACAGGATGCGCTCGATGTCGCGCAGGGTCATGTCCAGCATCAGGCCGATGCGCGACGGCAGCGACTTGAGGAACCAGATGTGCGCGGTCGGCGAGGCCAGCTCGATGTGGCCCATGCGCTCGCGGCGCACCTTGGCCAGCGTCACTTCCGTGCCGCACTTTTCGCACACGACGCCGCGGTGCTTCATGCGCTTGTACTTGCCGCACAGGCACTCGTAGTCCTTCACCGGACCGAAGATGGCGGCGCAGAACAGGCCGTCACGCTCGGGCTTGAAGGTGCGGTAGTTGATCGTTTCCGGCTTCTTCACCTCGCCGTACGACCACGAGCGGATCAGCTCTGGCGAAGCCAGGGCGATCTTGATCGCATCGAAGTCAGGCGCGGTGCGCTGCTGGTTGAACAGATTGAGCAAGTCTTTCATGGATGTCTCCGAAGATCGGGAATAGGTAATGGAGAATCAGGAATCGGGAGTACGAGGAACGAAGGTTCGTTCCTCGTCTCCGCCTCAACTCACTTCACTTCTTCCAGATCAATATCGATACCGAGCGAGCGGATTTCCTTCACCAACACGTTGAAGGATTCCGGCATGCCCGCCGCCATCTCGTGGTTGCCGTCGACAATGTTCTTGTACATCTGGTTACGGCCCTGCACGTCATCGGACTTCACCGTCAGCATTTCCTGCAGGGTGTAGGCCGCGCCGTAGGCTTCCAGTGCCCAGACTTCCATTTCGCCGAAGCGCTGACCGCCGAACTGCGCCTTACCACCCAGCGGCTGCTGCGTGACGAGCGAGTACGGACCGGTCGAACGCGCGTGCATCTTGTCGTCGACCAGGTGGTTCAGCTTCAGGTAGTGCATGTAGCCCACGGTGACCGGGCGATCGAACGCTTCGCCGGTACGGCCGTCGTACAAGGTGGTCTGGCCCGATTCCGGCAAATCGGCGAGCTTGAGCATCGCCTTGATCTCGGTTTCCTCGGCACCGTCGAACACCGGCGTGGCCATCGGCACGCCTTCCTGCAGGTTGTTGGCCAGCGCGAAGATCTCTTCGTCGGTCAACGACTTCAGGTCGACATGCTGCACTGCGCCCGCGACGTGGTGGTTGTACACCTGGTCGAGGAACTCGCGGATCTGCGCCACCTTAGCCTGCGCTTCGAGCATCTTCTGGATCTTCTTGCCCAGGCCCTTGGCGGCCCAGCCCAGATGCACTTCCAGAATCTGGCCGATGTTCATACGCGAAGGCACGCCCAGCGGATTCAGCACGATGTCGACCGAGGTACCGTCTTCGGAGAACGGCATGTCCTCCACCGGCACCACGTTGGACACCACACCCTTGTTACCGTGGCGACCGGCCATCTTGTCGCCCGGCTGGATGCGGCGCTTCACGGCCAGGAACACCTTGACCATCTTGAGCACGCCCGGAGCGAGATCGTCACCCTGGGTGATCTTGCCCTGCTTCTCCTTGAAGCGCTTGTCGAACTCTTCCTTGTGACGCTTGATCTGATCGGCCGCGCGCTCGAGGAACTCGGTAACGTCCTCTTCCTTCACGTTGACCTTGAACCAGTCGTCCTTCTTCAGGCCGTCCAGGTAGGCGTCGGTGATTTCGGCGCCGCGCTTCAGGCCGGCCGGGCCGCTCATCGCGGACTTGCCGACCAGCTGGGTGCGCATGCGGTTGTAGATCGCGCCTTCGAGGATGCGGAACTGGTCATCAAGATCCTTGCGGATACGCTTGATTTCCATTTCCTCGATCTGCTTGGCGCGCTTGTCCTTCTCGATGCCGTCGCGGGTGAAGACCTGCACGTCGATGACGGTGCCGTCCATGCCCGGCGGCACGCGCAGCGAGCTGTCCTTCACGTCGGACGCCTTCTCGCCGAAGATCGCGCGCAGCAGCTTCTCTTCCGGGGTCAGCTGGCTTTCGCCCTTGGGCGTGACCTTGCCGACCATGATGTCGCCGGCCTTCACTTCCGCGCCGATGTACACGATGCCGGATTCGTCGAGGCGAGCCAGCGCCTGCTCACCCACGTTCGGGATGTCGGCGGTGATTTCCTCGGCGCCCAGCTTGGTGTCACGCGCGATGCACGACAGCTCCTCGATGTGGATCGAGGTGTAGCGGTCTTCCTGCACGACGCGCTCGGAGAGCAGGATCGAGTCTTCGAAGTTGTAACCGTTCCACGGCATGAAGGCGATCAGCATGTTCTGGCCGAGCGCGAGCTCGCCCAGGTCGGTCGACGAACCGTCGGCCAGCGTGTCGCCCATCGCCACGATGTCACCCACGTTCACCAGCGGACGCTGGTTGAGGTTGGTGTTCTGGTTGGAACGGGTGTACTTGGTCAGCGTGTAGATATCGACGCCGGCGTCGTTGTCGCCCACTTCCGACTCGTTCACGCGCACCACGATACGGGCCGCATCGACCTGGTCGATCACGCCGCCGCGCTTGGCGGTGACGATGACGCCCGAGTCACGCGCCACGGCGCGCTCGATGCCGGTACCCACCAGCGGGGTCTGCGAACGCAGGGTCGGCACGGCCTGACGCTGCATGTTCGCGCCCATCAGTGCGCGGTTCGCGTCATCGTGCTCCAGGAACGGCACGAGTGCAGCAGCCACCGACACGGTCTGCATGGGCGAAACGTCCATGTAGTCGACTTCGGCGGACGGACGCAGCTCGGACTCGCCGCGGAAACGGCAGGACACGAAGTCTTCGATGAACGCGCCATCCTTCAACGGCGAGTTCGCCTGCGCGATCACGTGGTCGCCTTCTTCGATCGCCGACAGGTAATCCACCTGGTCGGTGACCTTGCCGCCCACGACCTTGCGGTACGGCGTCTCGAGGAAGCCGTACTGGTTGGTGCGCGCGTACACGGCGAGCGAGTTGATCAGGCCGATGTTCGGGCCTTCCGGCGTTTCGATGGTGCAGACGCGGCCGTAATGGGTCGGATGCACGTCGCGCACTTCGAAGCCGGCGCGTTCGCGGGTCAGGCCGCCTGGGCCCAGCGCCGAGACGCGACGCTTGTGCGTCACTTCGGACAGCGGGTTGTTCTGGTCCATGAACTGCGAGAGCTGCGACGAACCGAAGAACTCCTTCACCGCCGCCGCGACCGGCTTGGCGTTGATCAGTTCCTGCGGAGTCAGGCCCTCGGACTCGGCCAGCGACAGACGCTCGCGCACGGCGCGCTCGACGCGCACCAGGCCGATGCGGAAGGTGTTCTCGGCCATTTCGCCGACCGAACGCACGCGACGGTTGCCCAGGTGATCGATGTCATCGACGGTGCCATGACCGTTCTTGATGTCGATCAGCACCTTCAGCACATCGAGGATGTCGGAGCGATCGCCCTGCGAAGCAACCAGCGACTGCGCTTCTTCTTCCTTGCGGTCGCCGAAGTACTTGCGGTCGTACAGCACGCCCGGACCGACGATCTCCTGACGGCCGACGCGGCGGTTGAACTTCATGCGGCCGACGGCCGACAGGTCGTAGCGGTCGAAGGTGAAGAACAGGTTGTAGAACAGGTTCTGCGCGGCATCCTTGGTCGGCGGCTCGCCCGGACGCATCATGCGATAGATTTCCACCAGCGCCTCGAGCGGCGTCTTGGTGTTGTCGATGCGCAGGGTGTGCGAGATGTACGCACCACGATCGAGATCGTTGACGTACAGCGTCGGCACCGTCTCGATACCGGCCTTGCGGAAGTTTTCCAGCTGCTCGGCGGTGATTTCGTCGTTGGCCTGGGCCAGCAGTTCGCCGGTCTTCGCATCGACCACGTCGATGGCGAGGATGCGGCCGACCGGGTAGTCGTCCGGCACTTCCAGCGCAGTGATGTTTTCCGCGGCCAGCTGGCGCACGTGACGCGCCGTGATGCGCTTGCCCGCTTCCACCAGCACATTGTCGCCAATGGCCAGGTCGAAGGTCAGCGTTTCACCGCGCAGACGCTCGGCGACGAGTTCCAGCGTGGTGCCACCCTTCTTGCCCAGGTGGAACACGTTGTGCTCGAAGAAGATGCCCAGCATTTCCTGGTTGTTGTAACCCAGCGCGCGCAGCAGCACGGTCACCGGCAACTTGCGGCGACGGTCGATACGGGTGAACAGCGCATCCTTCGGGTCGAACTCGAAATCGAGCCACGAGCCACGGTAAGGAATCACGCGGGCCGAGAACAGCAGCTTGCCCGAGCTGTGCGTCTTGCCGCGGTCGTGATCGAAGAACACGCCCGGCGAACGATGCAGCTGCGAAACGATGACGCGCTCGGTGCCGTTGATGATGAAGGTGCCGGTGTCGGTCATGAGCGGAATTTCGCCCATGTAGACTTCCTGTTCCTTCACGTACTTGACGGCCTTCTTCGAGGCCGGGCTGTCCTTGTCATAGATGACCAGGCGCACGGTGACGCGCAGCGGCGCACCGAAGGTCATGCCGCGGTTGCGGCACTCGCGTTCGTCAAAGGCGGGCTCGCCCAGGCGATAGTCGACATACTCAAGCGCGGCGTTACCCGAATAGCTAACGATCGGGAATACTGACTTCAGCGCGGCGTGGAGACCCTTTTCGTCGCGCTGCTTGGGAGCCACGTGCTCCTGCAGGAATTCGCGATAGGAATCGGTCTGGATGGTCAGCAGGTTCGGGACGCCCAAAACAGGGGGACGCTTGCCGAAATCCTTGCGGATGCGCTTCTTCTCGGTAAACGAGTAGGTCATGGTGGGTACCGCCTCGGTTCGCAGTGACGCCGGTGGTGCACACACCGGCTGAATTGTGAAAGCTGTGTCTGCCGTCGACGGACAGGTTGTGCTGCCCTGCTCGTCGATGCGTCAAAAAGGCATGAATCAAAGGTCGGCGGTGTTCTGCAGGCCTTTCAATCCTGTCTTCCTGACGGGTAAAACACGAACCAGAAAGGATGACGCTTGGTAGTGACAGGCCGCATCTTTCGTTACAGGCCCTTTGCAACAGGCAAAGCCCGGGGGCTTACGCCCCCAGGCTCGCTTGACGCTAGATCAAACTGACGGCGCGCAAGAACGCCAATTACTTCAGTTCGACCGTAGCGCCGGCAGCTTCGAGGTCCTTCTTGAACTTCGCAGCGTCTTCCTTCGAAGCGGCTTCCTTCACGACGCCACCGGCTTCGGTCAGGTCCTTCGCTTCCTTCAGGCCCAGGCCCGTGATGGCGCGGACGGCCTTGATCACGTCGACCTTCTTGTCGCCGGCGCTCTTCAGGATCACGTCGAACTCGGTCTGCTCTTCAGCAACCGGGCCGGCAGCGGCCGGGCCGGCGGCCATCATGACCGGGGCGGCGGCGGTGACGCCAAACTTCTCTTCGATGGCCTTCACCAGGTCCATCACTTCCATCAGCGACTTGGCGGCGACGGCTTCAACGATCTGTTCGTTGGTCAGGGACATTTTCATTTACCTCTGGAAATTGATTCGAATGGAACAGTCAACGAACTTAGGCGGGCTCGGCTTCGGCCGGGGCTTCGGCGGCGACGTCGCCACCACCCTGCTGATCGGCCACAGCCTTGACGACGCGGGCGAACATGGTGGCCGGCTCGGCCAACACACGTGCCAACATGGCCAGGGCCTGCTCGCGGGTCGGCAGCGAGGCCAGCACTTCGACGTGGGAGGCGGGATGCAGCTTGCCTTCCACGGCGACGAGGCGTGCCTTCAGCTTGTCGTTGCCCTTGGCGAATTCCTTGATCAGGCGACCGGCAGCGCCGGGCTCCTCGGTCGAGAATGCGTACAGCAGCGGACCGGTCAGGGCGTCCTTGACGACCTCGAACTCGGTACCGACCACAGCGCGCGAAGCCAGCGTGTTCTTGACGACTTTCAGGAACACACCCGACTCACGGGCCTTCTTGCGCATCGCGGTCATTTGTTCGACCGTGGTGCCCGCATACTCGGCAGCGACCAAGGAGTGAGCCTTCGCGGCAACTTCTGCCAGTTCGGCGACTACTTCTTGCTTCTGAGAGAGATTCAGAGCCATTTTTCACTCCTCTTATGAATTCCGCTTACGGCTCCTGCCGCTTGCGGTCCTGAGCGACGCCATCCGTGACGTCGGGGATCGCGAGATCCCGGGTGGTGGCCTTTCCAGAAAACATTCCAGAAGGGGCAGCACCATCTACGCAGGCCGGATTCGCTAGGAATCGGATTAAGCGAACTCGCTTGCCACGACGGCGTTTCCTTGCCAACACGAGCTCCCTGCTCGTCGTCGTCGCGCGCTGATCGCGCCTGCGGTCTTTGACGGCGGCCACGGCCCTAAAGCCGGGGCTACCTTCAAAAACTTGCCCATGCCGGCGTTGCGGCCGGCACGGGACTTCAACTCTTACTTGGTCGACACCGTCAGGCTCGACGTATCGACCGGCACGCCCACACCCATGGTGCTGGACAGTGCAATCTTCTGCAGGTACTGACCCTTGGCCGTGGACGGCTTGGCCTTCAGCAGGTCGTTGACCAGTGCATTGAGGTTGTCCGCCAGCTGGGCAGCGTCGAAGCTGGCCTTGCCGATGGTGGCGTGGATGATGCCCGCCTTGTCGTTACGGAACTTCACCTGGCCGGCCTTGGCGTTCTTCACGGCCGTGGCGACGTCGGCGGTGACCGAGCCGTCCTTCGGGTTCGGCATCAGGCCACGGGGACCGAGCAGCTGGCCGAGCTTACCGACCACGCGCATGGCGTCCGGCGTAGCGATCACGCGACCGAAGTCGAGATCGCCAGCCTGCATGCGCTCGGCCAGGTCGTCCATGCCGACGGCGTCGGCACCGGCGGCCTTGGCGGCCTCGGCCTTCTCACCGGCCGGCACGAACACGGCGACCTTGATGGTCTTGCCGGTGCCGTGCGGCAGCAGCGAGGAGCCGCGCACGCCCTGGTCGGACTTCTTGGCGTCGATGCCGAGGCGGACGGCGACGTCCACGGACTCGGCGAACTTCGCCTTGGCGTTGTCCTTGACGATCTTGAGGGCTTCATCCAGGCCGTAGATCTTGCCCGGCTGCACTGCGGCCTGAGCGGCCTTCAAACGCTTCGTGAGCTTTGCCATGTCTTAACCCTCCACTACCAGGCCCATGCTGCGAGCGCTACCAGCGATGGTGCGCACAGCGGCGTCAAGATCAGCAGCCGTGAGATCCGGCTCCTTCTGCTTCGCAACGTCTTCCAGCTGCTTGCGGGTGATCTTGCCGACCTTGTCGGTGTTCGGCTTGGACGAACCCTTGGCGACGCCCGTGACCTTCTTGATCAGGATCGTGGCCGGCGGGGTCTTGGTGATGAAGGTGAAGCTACGGTCGGAATACGCCGTGATGATGACCGGGATCGGCATACCCGGCTCCATCTTCTGCGTGGCGGCATTGAACGCCTTGCAGAATTCCATGATGTTCAGGCCGCGCTGACCGAGGGCGGGGCCCACCGGCGGCGACGGGTTGGCCTGACCGGCCTTGACCTGCAGCTTGATATAGCCAGTTACTTTCTTTGCCATTGGATTTTCCTCGCGAGTTCAGGCGCCTTGCGGCTCCTCGCAGTGTTGTCGTCCCTGAAGGAGGAAGGCTCGCCATCCCGCGAACCCCAGAAACACGGACACGCCGGGCCTAAAATCCCAGCGTGAACCGCATAATATATAGATTGATCAGTTTTTAAGCAAGCCCCGTGCCGATGGAGCGGTAAAGGGGCAAGCCAGCGGCTTCGCCGCTTGTAGAGGGTCAATGGGAAGAGCCGGCAGTGCCGGATTTACCCATTCACAGCCCGCGCAGCGGGCGGCCTTACCACTCACAGGCCGCGAAGCGGCCGGCTTCACCCATTAAGCCTTTTCGACCTGCCCAAACTCCAGCTCGACCGGGGTCGAGCGGCCGAAAATGAGCACCGCAACGCGCAGGCGGCTCTTTTCGTAGTTGACTTCCTCGACCACGCCGTTGAAGTCGTTGAACGGACCCTCGGTGACCCGCACCATCTCGCCCGGCTCGAACAACACCTTCGGCCGGGGCTTCTCGACGCCCTCGCGGACGCGGCTGAGAATGGCGTCGGCCTCGGAATCGCGGATCGGCAGCGGGCGATCGGCGGTACCGCCGATGAAACCCATCACTTTGGGCGTTTCCTTGACCAAGTGCCAGCATTCGTCATCAATGCGCGGCGCCTTGCCCTCGGTGTCCGTCTCGATCTGCACGAGCACGTAACCCGGGAAGAACTTGCGTTCGCTGCGGCGCTTCTGGCCGCTGCGCATCTCGATCACCTCTTCGGTCGGCACCAGCACTTCGCCGAACCTTTCTTCCATGCCAGCGCGACGGATCCGCTCATCGAGCGAACGCTTCACCTGGTTCTCGAAGCCCGAATAGGCGTGCACCACATACCAACGCTTGCTCATGCCATCACCTCACGTACCAAGCTTGAGCAGCCAGTCGAGCACGACCGACTTCAGGATCAGGTCAATCAGGCCCAACAGGAGCGAGAGAACCACCACAACCACCATGATGATGCCGGTGGTCTTGAGCGTCTCGTCGCGGGTGGGCCAGACCACCTTGCGCAGTTCAAATTGCGATTCGCCAAGGAATTCGCGTACGCGGCGACCGGGCGCCGTGAACGCGCCAATGGCCAGCGCCGCGACCAGCGCAACGACCACGCCCAGCAGCAGCACCGACTGCGGGACCGCAGGGTTACTGCCGAACCATGAATACGCAAAAATGCCGGCTGCCAGCACGATCACGGCTAGCACCAGCTTGGCGATATCGGCGCCAGTGGCGCCCTTGGTCGACTCAGCCTTCGTATTCATGCGACGTGATCGGATGAGAAAGGCATCGACCGGATTACGGTCTGCATGCCATCCACCATCCGTCGTGGATCCTCGGAAAGATGGCACGCCAGGAGGGACTCGAACCCCCAACCTGCGGTTTTGGAGACCGCTGCTCTGCCAATTGAGCTACTGGCGTAGAAATTAATGGGTGAAGTCGCTCGCTTTGCTCGCCGTAAAGTCGCGCCTTTGGCGCTGTAGAGAGTGAAGAGGCTCGGGCCTAGGCCCTTGCTTTTCACCCTTTACCCCTTACAGCCCGCGCAGCGGGCGACTTCCCACTATAACAGCTTACTTGATGACCTTGGCCACCACGCCGGCGCCGACGGTGCGGCCGCCTTCGCGGATGGCGAAACGCAGGCCTTCGTCCATCGCGATCGGGTGGATCAGGGACACCACCATCTTCACGTTGTCGCCCGGCATCACCATTTCCACGCCTTCCGGCAGCTGGCAGGCGCCCGTCACGTCGGTCGTGCGGAAGTAGAACTGCGGACGGTAGCCCTTGAAGAACGGGGTATGACGGCCACCTTCGTCCTTCGACAGCACATAGACTTCGGCTTCGAAATCGGTGTGCGGGGTGATCGTGCCCGGCTTGGCCAGCACCTGGCCACGCTCGACGTCGTCACGCTTCAGGCCGCGCAGCAGCAGACCGGCGTTGTCGCCTGCCTGACCCTGGTCCAGCAGCTTGCGGAACATTTCCACGCCCGTGACGGTGGTCTTCTGGGTCGGACGGATGCCCACCACTTCGACTTCGTCACCGACCTTGATGATGCCGCGCTCGATACGACCCGTCACCACGGTGCCGCGGCCCGAGATCGAGAACACGTCTTCCACCGGCATCAGGAACGGCTTGTCGATCGCACGCACCGGCTCCGGGATGTAGCTGTCCAGCGCGTCGACGAGGGCGATGATCGCCGGCACGCCGATTTCCGACTGGTCGCCTTCCAGCGCCTTCAGCGCCGAACCCTTGATGATCGGGGTGTCGTCGCCCGGGAAGTCGTACTTGGAGAGCAGTTCACGCACTTCCATTTCGACCAGCTCGAGCAGCTCGGCGTCGTCCACCATGTCGGCCTTGTTCAGGAACACGACGATGTACGGCACGCCCACCTGGCGCGACAGCAGGATGTGTTCGCGGGTCTGCGGCATCGGGCCGTCAGCGGCCGAGCACACTAGGATCGCGCCGTCCATCTGCGCGGCACCCGTGATCATGTTCTTCACGTAGTCAGCATGCCCCGGGCAATCCACGTGGGCGTAGTGACGGTTCGGCGATTCGTATTCGACGTGAGCCGTCGAAATCGTGATGCCGCGTGCCTTCTCTTCCGGCGCCGCGTCGATCGCGTCATACGCCTTGAATTCGCCACCGAAGCGCTCTGCGCCGACCTTGGTCAGTGCAGCCGTCAGCGTCGTCTTGCCGTGGTCCACGTGACCAATCGTGCCGACGTTGACGTGCGGCTTGGTGCGTTCGAATTTACCCTTTGCCATACGCCTAAAACCCCGATGGAGTCAAAATAGTGAAAAGTGAGGTGATACCCGCGGACCGCGGTGAGATGGTGCTCATGACTGGAATCGAACCAGCGACCTCTTCCTTACCAAGGAAGTGCTCTACCGACTGAGCTACATGAGCACTGCAACAGCAAAAACCACGAGAGCCAATGGAGCGGAAGGCGGGAATCGAACCCGCGTAATCAGTTTGGAAAACTGATGTTCTACCATTGAACTACTCCCGCCCTGCGCGGAACTCGTCTGGTGGAGGGAGGTGGATTCGAACCACCGAAGGCGTAAGCCAGCAGATTTACAGTCTGCCCCCGTTGGCCGCTTGGGTATCCCTCCAACAAAGAACGGCTATTGTGTGGATCAGCCTCGAAGCTGTCAACACCTCTGGCGGGAAAATTGACGTTTTCCGGCGATTTTTTTCACCGCTTCAGACGCGTCCGTCAGATGTTTTCGGCCACCTTGGAGTCCACCAGCTGCTCCATCTCCTTGGAAAGATTCATCAGGCGCATGGCCTGCTCCTGAAGCTGGCGCTCGTGGTCGTCGCGCGGCTCCCAGGTGGCCACCGGCGTGGGCTTGCCGTCGGGCGCATCGAGCGCCACGAAGACCATCACGCAGCTGGTGGCCAGGCGGTGCTCGTCCTTGCGCAGATCGCGCGCCAGCACGTCCACGGCCATGTGCATGCTGGAGCGCCCCGTGTGGATCAGGCGCGCACGCACGGTCACCAGGTCGCCGATCAGGATGGGCTTGACGAACTGGATGCCGCTGACCGAGGCAGTGACGCAATACGCCCCGCTCCAGGCCACGGCACAGGCGTAACCGGCCTGGTCGATCCACTTCATCACCATGCCGCCGTGCACCTTGCCGCCGAAATTGACGTCGGTGGGCTGAGCCAGGAAACGGAAGTTCACTTCGTGCTGCTTGCCGGACATGGACCGGTGACTCCAGGAACAGGGTAGACGGCAATTATGCGCCGCGGCGCGCGGTCGCACACGATGGATATGGCTCAGGCAGCGCCGGCAACGCGGTAGCGCATCGGAACGGAGACAATCTTGCTTCTTCCGCGAGCCGGGTCGTGATCGAGCACGAAGCCCATATGGAGGTACACGGGAACGGCGCCCGGCGCGGCATTGAGGGTGAATACCCGTGTTCCAGCCCGGCGCACGCAGTCGCGGCGAAGGCGATCCCACAACTTCCTGGCGATGCCCTGCCCCTGGTATCGCGTTCCGACGAACAACTGAAACACATGGCTGTCGTCGCGCACGGCGGCCACGGCAGCGAGCGCATCGCCGACGAAGGCGAGATGGAAACGCTGACCCGCCTCGATCTTCTGGCGAATGACGCTGGTACGCAGTCCCTCCTCCAACACCATCACGGCGGCGGCGGGCTGCTCCGGCGCAATCCATCGGCGCACCACCCGAAGCGACAGCCTCGAAACGGCCGGCGCATCGTCGATGCATGCAAGTCGCATGTGCAATGCAGTCATGGGGGAATGACAGCACGCAGACGATTGACGGACAAGCACGCAGCAGCGCCTGTCGGGTCCAACACTGACAGTCCCGACGTTTTGGCGACGGAGCCATATCGACCTTTTCCGATCCACGCTTTGGGAATGCTCTGACATCGCAAATCCCGACCCCTGCGTAACTTCCGAACCTCTTAACCAAAACCTAATTGGACGGGGAGATCGGATGAATTTTCGGAACAACACGCTTTGCGCGTCGGTGCGCCTGGCACTGGGCGCACTCGTCATCGGCAGCTTGAGCACAGCGGCGTTCGCTCAAGAGGCCAATGCAGACCAGGCCAAGAGCAAGACGCTGGAAACCGTCACCGTTACGGGCTCGCTGATTCGCCGCGTCGACGTCGAGACGGCCAGCCCCGTCGTGACCATCGATCGCGCCGCCATCCAGGCGACCGGCAAGCAAACGCTGGGCGATCTGATTCAGCAGCTGCCGGCGATGACCGGCGGCAACGTCAATCCGCAGGTCAACAACAGCGGCGGCACGGGCGTCTCCAGCATCAACCTGCGCGGCCTGGGATCGAAGCGCACGCTGATCCTGCTCAATGGCCAGCGCCTGCTCAGCAAGGACCCGAACGCCATTCCCGCCGACGCCATCGAGCGCATCGAAGTGCTGCCGACCGGCGCCTCGGCGACTTACGGCTCGGACGCCATTGGCGGCGTGGTGAATTTCATCCTGCGCAAGAACTACCAGGGCGCCACCTTCACCGCCAACGTCGGCCAGTCCGATCGCAATGACGGCGAACAGAGCGGCTACACCTTCACGTTTGGCCAGACGTCCGACAAGGGCAGCATCATGGCCGGCGTCAACTACAACAAGCAGGATGGCGTCGAATCGGCCAACCGGGCGTTTTCAAAGAATGCCTTGAGCCTGTCCGGTTCGGCGGTATCCGTTGGCGGCTCGTCCAACACCCCCTATGGACACATCCAGCTGCCACCGACCCTTGCCGGCAAATTCAACGGCGGGGCCGGCTGCGCCTCGGGTTACGTCACCTTGAATCCCGGCGGCAACAGCACCCGCGTGACGCCTGCGAATTACCACTGCTACGGCAATTCGGACAAGTACAACTACGCGTCGGTCAACCTGATCATGACGCCGCAGGAGCGTACCGGCGGCTTCATCACCGGCGACTATCGCCTGGGCGAGCACGTCACGGCCTATATGGACGCCGTGTACGAGAAAACCTCGGCCAACTTCCAGCTGGCTCCCGCGGTGTATGGCACGGGCACGGGCGTGGTGGTTGCACAGGACAATGCCTTCAATAGTTTTGGCCGCACATTCCAGACACCGGTTGAGAAAACGGACCTGAAGTTCGGCTCACGACTGACGACCGCCGGCAATCGCGCCGCTTTCACCGGTCGCCAGGACGCCCAGATCAACACGGGCCTTCGTGGCGATTTCACCATCGCCGACAAGAACTGGAACTGGGACGTCGGCTACAACTACGGCCACCAGAGCACCTCGATCACCACGACGGGCCTGATCGACCAGACCAAGCTCTACACGGGATCTTCCACGCTCAATGCGAACGGCTCGGCGACCTGCCCTGCCGGCGTGGATGCCGTTGCCTGTCAGTTCAACCCATTCGACAACCGCTCGGCCGGCAGTGTCGCCGCGATCAAGGCGGCCAGCACGGCGGCTCCGTCGACCGTCTATCAGATCCAGAAGACCTGGCACGCGGGCCTCAGCGGCGAACTGTTCAGTCTTCCGGCGGGTGCCGTGCAGTTGGCAGGCGGCTTCGAGTACCGCACGGACTACGTGCACTCCATTCCCTCGCCGCAGCTGGTAGTCGACCCCGCCACGGGCAATTGCGTGCTGGGCAGCCAGTGCCTGGCCGCCGTGCAGGGCGGATACACCACCAAGGATCTGTATGCCGAAGCGTTCATACCGGTCCTCGCCGGCCTGCCGGGCGTGCAGTCGCTGAATCTGACCATCGGCGACCGCTATTCGCGCATCCAGGGCTTCGGCAGCACCAACAACCTCAAGTTCGCACTCGAGTACAAGCCCATCGATGACCTGTTGTTGCGCGGCACGATGGAACAGGTGTTCCGTGCACCGAGCCTCACCGAGCTGTATACGTCCGGCTCCGACGCGCCGATGATCCATTCCGATCCGTGCAACGGCTATCGCGGCGCGCCGGCCGGTTCGCCGTTGGCCCTGGCTTGCCAGAACGTGCCTACCGACGGTTCGTTCGTGAACTCCAATGCGGCGGATCGCACCCAGGCGGGCACGATCGTGCAGGGCGCCTACGTGGCAGGCGTGCCGATCAAGCCGGAGCACGGCACCTCGTACGACTTCGGCTTCGTGTACAGCCCATCCTATGTTCCGGGCCTGTCGACCACCGTGGACTTCTGGCGCGTCAACCTCAACGACACGCTCACCACGGTCGGACTGCAGAGCCTGCTCGACGTCTGTGCCGCCGGCGTCACGCAGGACTGCCAATTCATCAAGCGCGACGCCACCGGCAATATTTCGCCCGCCGCGATCGAGCCGATCACCAACCTGGGCACGATCAATACGGCAGGTATCGACTGGTCGGCCAACTACAAGCTGCCGCGGTTCGGCATTGGCCAGTTCAACATCGGCGTGACCGCGAGCTACCTCAAGTACTACGACCTGATCACCGCACCCGGTGTCGCCGATGCCGACGTCTACAAGAACGCCGGCCGCCTGCTGCCCTATGGCTCCTCGGCGTCGGCCGCCTGCCCGGATAACGCAGGCGTCTGCCTGTTCCCGCGCTGGCGCGGCCAGGGCTTCGTGGACTGGCAGTCCGGTGGCTGGAGCGCCCAGTGGCGCATGCGTTACATCGGTCGCTTCCAGAACGGTGCGGCGACTGGTTCGCCGCAGGATAGCTACCCGAATGGCGAGTCCGGCACGATCCTGAAGTACGGCGCCACGGTCTACAACGACGTGTCGATCGGCTACAACATCGCGCTGATCAACACCCGCCTGGATTTCGGCGTCAACAACGTGTTCGACAAGCAGCCGCCCATGCTTTATGCGAACAACACGCTCAACGCCAACACCGACCCGAGCAGCTTTGATCTGATGGGCCGCTATTGGTGGGGCCGTGTCACGGTGAAGTTCTGATGCGCTGACAAGGTTTGGCCTCGAACAGCCGCGTGAGCCTTCATGCGGCTGCTCCCGGCTGCTTCCTGGTACAAAAAAAACCGCGCAGTGCGCGGCTTTTTTTGCGGATTGATCGACCGGTCAAACGTTGAACAGGAAGTGCAACACGTCGCCGTCCTTGACGATGTAATCCTTGCCTTCCTTGCGCAAACGTCCTGCCGCGGCCGCGCCGGCTTCACCCTTGTACTGGATGAAGTCGTCATAGCTCATCGTCTCGGCGCGAATGAAGCCGCGTTCGAAATCGGTATGGATCACGCCCGCGGCCTGCGGCGCGGTGAAGCCGCGCTTGATCGTCCAGGCGCGCACTTCCTTCACGCCCGCGGTGAAGTAGGTCTGCAGGTTGAGCAGCTTGTAGCCGGCGCGGATCACGCGATTGAGGCCCGGCTCGTCGAGGCCCAGATCCTTGAGGAACTCGTCGCGGTCGGCATCTTCCAGCTGCGACATCTCTTCTTCGATCGCCGCGCACACCGGCACCACCTCGGCGCCTTCGATCACGGCGCGTGCACGCACAGCATCGAGATGCGGATTGTTTTCGAAGCCGTCTTCGCGCACGTTGGCGATGTACATCAGCGGCTTGAGCGTGAGCAGGAACAGGTCGCGCACGAGCGCCTTTTCCTCGTCGTCCAGGCCCAGGCTGCGCGCGGACTTGCCCTCGTTGAGGCCGGCGGCAAGCTTTTGCAGCACCGGCTTCTTCGCGACGGCTTCCTTGTCGTTGGCCTTGGCGGCGCGCTCGGCACGGTTGAGCGCCTTCTCGACGGAATCGAGGTCGGCCAGCGCCAGCTCGGTGTCGATGGTCTCGATGTCGGCGATCGGGTCGACCTTGCCGGCCACGTGGATGATGTCGCTGTGTTCGAAGCAACGCACCACGTGGGTGATCGCATCCACTTCGCGGATGTGCGCGAGGAACTTGTTGCCCAGGCCTTCGCCCTTCGATGCGCCGGCGACCAGGCCTGCGATATCGACGAACTCGACAGCCGTCGGAATCACCTTCTGCGGGTTCACGATGTCCGACAGCGCCTTCAGGCGCGGATCGGGTACCGGCACCACGCCCACGTTCGGCTCGATGGTGCAGAACGGGAAGTTGGCGGCCGCGATGCCCGCCTTCGTCAGCGCGTTGAACAGGGTGGACTTGCCGACGTTAGGCAGGCCGACGATGCCGCATTTGATGCCCATTTGAATTCCGTAGAGTCGGCGCCTTCGGCGCCTGTAAATGGTGAATGGTAAGGGAAAGGGCCGCTCGCTCTCCGCTTGGCGCTCAGGCGCCGCAGCGGGCGATCTCAGCCCGCCGGTGTGTGGAGCTTCTGCATCGCCTTGTCGAACTGGCCGTCCACGGCCAGCGGCAGCACATCGAGCGCGCGCGAGATGCCGTCGACGATGGCGCTCTCATCCTTCTCGGAGGCACGCCCCAGCACCCAGGAGGTGACCCTGTCCTTGTGACCGGGATGGCCGATGCCGACGCGCAGACGGTGGAACTTGGCATGGCCCAGGTGCGCAACGATGTCGCGCAAGCCGTTCTGGCCGCCGTGCCCGCCGTCGAACTTCAAGCGCACGGTGCCGGGGTCGAGATCCAGCTCGTCGTGTGCCACCAGGCACTCTTCCGGCTCGATCTTGTAGTAGCGCAACGCCGAAACCACGGCGATGCCGCTCTTGTTCATGAAGGTGGAGGGCTTGAGCAGCCACACCGGCTCGCCGCCGATGCGGACCTTGCAGGTCTCGCCGTGCAGCTTGCCGTCGAAGCCGAAGCGCTCGCCCTGCCCTGACGCCAGGGCGTCAACAAACCAGAACCCGGCGTTGTGCCGGGTTCGGAGATATTCGGCACCGGGGTTGCCCAGTCCGACGATGAGTCGAAGACCCGCCATAAGATCGAACGGCCCGCGCTCGCGTGGAGCGCGGGCCGCAGCGACTTACTTCTTGGGAGCTTCCGGCGCCGGGGCGGCTTCGCCCTCGGCCGGGGTCTCGTCGACTTCTTCCTTCACCGTGTTGGCGGTGACGACGGCCGTGTCGTGGTCGGCGCCCAGGTGCAGGGCCACGATTTCCACGCCCTTCGGCAGCTTCAGCTGCGAGAGGTGCACGATGTCGCCCGGCTTGAGGTCGGCCAGGTCGAGTTCGATGAACTCCGGCAGATCCTTCGGCAGGCAGGACACTTCCACTTCGGTCAGGTTGTGCGAGATCACCACGCCCGAGGTCTTGGCGGCGGCGGACTTTTCCTGGTTCAGGAAGTGCACCGGCACGTTGACGCGCAGGGCGGCGTTTTCGTCGACGCGCTGGAAGTCCATGTGCAGCATCTGCAGCTTGTACGGATGCTTCTGCCAGTCACGCACCAGCACCTTCTGCACCTTGCCGTCGACGTTCAGGTCGAGCACCGAGGAGAAGAACCACTCGTGCTTGGCAGCGAGCAGGATGGTGTTGTGTTCGATCTGGATGCTCTGCGGGGCCTGGCCGGCACCGTAGACAACAGCAGGAACGACGCCGGTATGACGCAGGCGGCGGCTCGCACCTTTCCCCTCGTCATTGCGGGCCGAAGCCTTGATTTCATGAGTCGTAGCCATGTGGGCATTACCTATCAAAAGTGAGCTGCCTCGCGGCAGTCATGCGACTCCCCCGCGACCAGAGGAGCCGTGTTTTGGTGGAGAGTGAAGCCGCCCACTGCGTGGGCTGTAAGTAGTAAATGGTGAATAGAGAAAGCGGGTTCCGCTCTTCCCATTCACTATTCACAGCCCACGCAGTGGGCGGCTTCACCCTTCACCATTAATCGATGTACAACGAGCTCACCGACTCGCCAAAGGCGATGCGGCGGATCGTTTCCGCCAACAGCTCGGCGACCGAGAGCTGACGGATCTTGCTGCATGCGGCGATGTCCGGTCGCAGCGGCAAGGTGTTGGTAACCACCAGCTGGTCGAGCTGGGAGCCTTCGATGTTCTTCAGCGCCGCGCCCGACAACACCGGGTGCACGCAGTACGCCACCACCTTGCGGGCGCCGCGCTCCTTCAGAGCCGCAGCAGCCGCACACAGGGTGCCGGCGGTGTCGACGATGTCGTCGACCAGCACGCAGGTCTTGCCGTCGACTTCACCGATGATGTTCATCACGGTGGCCACGTTCGCCTTCGGGCGACGCTTGTCGATGATGGCCAGGTCGGCGTCGTCCAGGCGCTTGGCCATGGCACGCGCGCGCACCACGCCACCGACGTCCGGACTGACCACGATCAGGTCGTCCATGCTGTAGTTGCGCCAGATGTCCGCCAACAGCACCGGCGACGCATACACGTTGTCCACCGGGATGTCGAAGAAACCCTGGATCTGGTCGGCGTGCAGGTCGACCGTGAGCACGCGATCCACACCCGCGGTGCCGATCATCTTGGCCACCAGCTTCGCCGTGATCGGCACGCGTGCCGAACGCGGGCGACGATCCTGGCGGGCATAGCCGAAATACGGAATCACCGCCGTCACGCTGGCCGCCGAGGCGCGCTTGAGCGCATCCACCAGCGTCAGCAGCTCGAACAGGTTCTCGGCACTCGGCGCGCCCGTGGGCTGCAGCACGAACACTTCCTGTCGGCGGACGTTCTCTTCGATCTCCACCTGCACTTCGCCGTCGCTGAACGTGCTGACCAGCGCCTTGCCAAGCGGCACACCCAGGCGTTGAGCCACATCCTCGGCGAGTGCACGGTGCGCATTGCCGGTGAAGAGCATCGGGCCGGAGATGTCGACAGTCATTTCTCTAGAACCTGTGTGAGCCATATGAATGGCTGGGGCGGAAGGATTCGAACCTTCGCATGCAGGAATCAAAATCCTGTGCCTTAACCAGCTTGGCGACGCCCCAGTAACAACTGGATTTTCTACTTGCCGTTCCCGCCGACACCGCGAAAGCGCGCCAGGGCGACATGCAACGGAGAAACGTCCTCACCCCTGGCCACGTAGGCCGTGAAATGGGCGGGACACCGCTCCGCAATGGCTTCGGCACGTTCCACGTCGCCTGTTTCCAGGAACACGCAGGCACCGCTGCCAGAAAGCCTTGCCCGGCCGAAGCCGTCGAGCCAGTCCAGCGCCGCAGCCACACGCGGATGTCGCGCGCGGACCACGGGCGCGAAAGCGTTCTCGACCGTTTCGCCCGAAGCAAAGGATGAAATTGTGGCGGGCGGAGCATTTCGTGTCAATTCAGACGCTTGAAAAAGTGCCCCGGTGGGCACGTGTTCGTGGGGGTCGAGCACCACGTACCAGCGCCGCGGAAGGCCCAGCGGCGACAGTTTTTCGCCGATGCCCTCGGCCCAGGCCGAGCGCCCGCGCACGAACACCGGCACGTCGGCGCCCAGCTGGCGACCCAGCTCGGCCAGCGCGTCCTCATCCAGGTCGGCGCCCCAAAGGCGGTTCAGCGCCACCAGCGCGGTCGCCGCATCGGAGCTGCCGCCGCCCAGGCCTCCGCCCATGGGAATGCGCTTCTCCACCTCGATGTCGACGCCCACGTCCGGAGGCGCCTGGCCTTGCAGCAGACGGGCGGCGCGGACCACCAGATCAGTGTCGGCCGGCACGCCGGGGACGTCGGTGAGGCGGCGGATCTCACCATCCCGGCGGACCCGCAGGCGGATCTCGTCGCCCCAGTCGAGCAGGCGGAACACGGTCTGCAGCTCGTGGTAGCCGTCGGGGCGGCGGCCGACGATGCGCAGGAACAGGTTCAACTTGGCCGGCGCCGGCCAGACCGTCCAACCGGCCGGATCGGGTGGCGGCAGCGGCCGGCTCATGAAGACGCGCAGGTCGTCGGGAAAGCCGTTTTCGCGGTCGCGTTCGCGGGCGAAGTCGAACTCGGGGCGATGTTTGTCCACCACCTCGAAACCGTGTTTCGCGTAGAACGGCGCGTTCCAGGGCACATCGGCAAGCGTGCCCAGGTCCACCCGGTGGTAGCCGGCCAGGCGCGCCCAGTGGCAGGCGTGCTCGAGCAGGGCCGCGCCGATGCCGCGCTGGCCGTGGGACGGAAGCACATCCATCTCGGCTACACCGATGGCGTCACCGCCCTCTTCCGCGTCCAGCCAGACGAAGCCCACGGGCTCGCCGGAGCCGATCACGGCGACCCACACCAGGCCGCGGGCGATGGCTTCGCGCAGCACCTCAGGCGGCACCGACACGTTGCGGTAGGACGGCCACGCGCGGTGCCCGCGAAACAGCTCCACCGCTGCACGCTCAATGGAGCACAGGGCATCGACCTGGTCGAGTTGGGCGCGCTGGATGTGGAAGGTCATGGCGGCAACAGGTTGTCGTAGGATCGCAGCCTGTGCGCGATCGCGGCGCTCAGGGTTACTGCTTCGCTGGGTCGCGCACAGGGTGCGCTCCTACAGGGAGAACGATGATTATTGGATGGTCCACGACTCGACCGACAGCCGCACCGAACTGGTCGGGCTGCTGGCGAAAACCTTGGTCGGCAAGGCCGGCTCGCGCTTGTTGTCCCAGCCGGGATAGGTCACCGTCCAGCCATCCTGGGTCAGGCTCATCGGCAGGCCGTCGTCGCCGAACTTCAGCTCGGCCGGACCGCTGTCGGCACGCGTGCCCAGCACCCAGGCGCGCAGGTCGCGGAACGGCACCTGCCAGCCCAGCGTGTTCTGCACCAGCGACTCGACATCCGGGCTGCGCTGCGGGCCGCCTTCGAGACCTTCCAGGGTGGCGCCGACGGGCGTCACGGTCAGTTTGAAGCTCTTGCTGCCCACCGGACCTCGCACGACGAACTCGTAGTTGTCGCCGTTCTGCGTCCAGGTCAGGGTGCCGCTGCCGCCTTCTTTCTTGCCATTGACCTCGCCCGACACGCCGATCTTGCCCTGCAGGACCCAATGGTCGGTCTTCTCCAGCAGATGCTCGCGAGCGCGTTGCTCGTTGAGCAGGACCGCGTAATCCGCCTTGGGTTGCGGACGGACGGCTTCCTTATGGACGCAGGCGGCCAGCAGCAGCGGCAGGGCTGCCGCGAGGAGTCGAATCGGAAGCTTCATGGATTGAGGCGCTTGAGAGTGTTGTGGAGGTTGTTGCTTTGCGGGTCGATCTTACGCACTTCGTCGAACACGCGGCGCGCATCGTCCTGGCGCCCCTGCTTCCACAGCACTTCGCCCAGATGCACGCCGACGTCGGCGTCCTTGTGCGCCGCCCATGCACCGCGCAGCGTCGTTTCGGCCTGGTCCAGATGGCCCAGCCGGTATTGCAGCCAGCCCCAGGAATCCTGGATCGCCGGGTCATCCGGACGCGCCGCACGCGCCTGCTCGATCAACCGCTGCGCCTCGGGCAGATCGCGGTTGGCATCAGCCAGCGTGTAGCCCAGCGCGTTGCTGGCATCGGTGTCGTCGGGCTTGAGCTTGAGCAGATGGCGGAAATCGTTGATCGCCTGATCCGTCTGCCCGGCCGAGGCATAGGCCAGGGCGCGGCCATACAGCAGGCCCGGATCGTCCGGCGTCACCTGCAGGGCGCGACTGAAGGCGCGCTCGGCCTGGGCGTACTGCTGCTCATCCATGTACAGCTCCGCATCCACCTCGTAGGTGCGGCGAAGCTGGGTCGGCTGATCCAGGTAATCGGTCTGCATCTGGGCCAGTTGCTCGTGCGCCTCGGCGCTGCGGCCCAGGTCCTGCAGCAGCACCGCACTGCGAAGATCGGCGTCGAAGGCGTGATCGTCGTCGTCGGCGACCTGGTCGTACCACTTCAGCGCGTCGTCCTTCTTGTCGAGCATTTCCGCCATCTGGCCCAGCAGGTAGGCACTGCTCTGCCGCACGTCCTCGGGCGAGTGCTGCAGCTGGTTGTAGAGGCGGTTGATGGTCTTGGTGTCGTGCGCACGGGCGGCGAGCGCGGCGCGCATGGCGTAGGTATCGGCGTTCTGCGGTCCGCTGTCGAGCATGTGCGCGGCGGCGGCGTAGTCGCCGCCCTGCCCCAGCAACGTGGCATAGGCGAGGCGCAGGTGGGTGTTCTTCGGGTCCTTCGCCAGCGCCTTGTCGAACCAGACCTTGGCGCCGTTCTTGTCGCCTTCGTGGTACTTCATCTGGCCCAGCCAGGCGTACGTGTCGGCGGTGCCGAAACGCTTGACCGCCGCTTCGGCAATCTGCACGGCGTAGGCATGGCGGCCCAGCTTGTCGCCCAGCTCGCTCATCGCCAGCCAGGCCTGCGGGTCGTTGGGCAGGCGTTGCGGAGTGGCCACCGCCTCCAGCAACTGGGCCGACTGCGCGGCGTCGCGACCGCTGACCAGGACCCGGCCGAACTGGCGCCAGGCATCCGGATCGCCGGTGCCCACCAGGATTTCGAGCTGGCGGCGCGCCTCCACCGTGTCGCCCTGGCTCAGCGCCAGCTGGGCGCGTGCCTGGGCCAGCGGAGCCGGTTTGCCGCCCAGCGCCTGCCAGCGGGCAATCGCGGCCTGTGCGCCGTCGACGTCGCGCGTGGCAATGGCCAGGGCGGCGGCCTGTTCGGCCACCTTGGGATCGGGGGAAAGCCGCATGGCACGGCCATAGGCCGCGGACGACGCCTTGAGATCGGTGCGGGTCAGCGCCATTTCGCCGGCAAGCAGTTGGGCCATCAGGTCGTGGTCCTCGTCGGGAACCGCCACCACCAGGTGGTCCAACGGCTGCTTGGCGTTGGCCGAGGAGCGTCCCGAGGAACCGGAGACGGTGGCGCATCCGGCCAGAACCAGCGCCGCCAGGCCGGCGGCCGCAAAATGCCGCACTTGCTTGAACTTGGACCACCTGCTCAGCACACTATTCTCCGCTCATCCGTCCGTGACATGGCCGTATCCACACTGTAGAACGGTCGTCGCTAACCCCCAGTTTACGCCGGATGCCCTTCGCCTCGAATCGCCCTGAACCATGAAGCTCATCGCCTTAGGGCTCAACCACCTCACCGCGCCGGTCAATTTGCGCGAACAAGTGGCATTCGATGCGGAGTCCGCCGGAGTGGCCCTGCAGGCGCTTGCCCGTGAGCCCGGCGTGGAAGAGGCGATGATCCTCTCCACCTGCAACCGTACCGAACTTTATGTGAGCGTCTCGGCAGGAGCCGAGGACGTTCCGCAGGCGTGGCTTAGCCGACAGCATCATCTGACTGCGGGCAAGCTCGATGAGTTCCTTTACCGGCATGACGAAGACGAGGCCGTGCGGCACATGTTCCGCGTGGCCACCGGGCTGGACTCCATGGTGCTCGGCGAGCCGCAGATCCTGGGCCAGGTGAAGGACGCCTACCAGCAGGCCCGCGACGCCCAGGTCCTGCGCGCGCCGATGGAGCGCCTGCTGCAGCACACCTTCGCCGTGGCCAAGCGCGTGCGCACGGACACCCGCATCGGCGCCCACACGGTTTCCGTCGCCTTCACGGCGGTACGCCTGGCCGAACAGGTGTTCACCGACCTGCGCCAGGCCTGCGTACTGCTGATCGGCGCGGGCGACACCGTCGAACTGGCCGCCCGCCACCTGGTGGACAAGCAGGTGCGCCGGCTGATCGTGGCCAACCGCACGCTGGAAAATGCGCAGGAGCTGGCCACCCGCTACGGTGGCTACGCCATCTCGCTGGGCGACCTCCCGCAACATCTGGCCGAGGCGGACATCGTGATCAGCTCCACCGCGGCACGACACCCGGTGGTGACGCGCACGATGGTCGAGAAGGCCGTGGCGACCCGTCGCCGCAAGCCGATGTTCATGGTGGACATCGCCGTACCGCGCGACATCGAGTCGTCGGTGGGCGAACTCGATGACGTCTTCCTCTACGGCATCGACGACCTGCGCCAGGTGATCGACGACAACCGCCGCTCGCGTGAAGCGGCCGCGCGCGAAGCCGACGCCATCATCGATCTGCAAGTCGAGCGCTACATGGCCTGGCGCCGCGCGCTCTCGCTGCGCAACCCGGCGGTGGACCTGCGCCAGCACGCCGAAACCTATCGCGACGAAGTGCTGGAAAAAGCGCGCGCCATGATCGCCCGCGGCAAGTCGCCGGACGAGGCGCTGGCCTACCTGGCCAACACGCTCACCAACAAGTTGCTGCACCACCCTAGCGCACGCCTGCGCGAGGCGGCGTTGAGCGGCGACATGGATCTGCTGCATGCGGCTGGACGTCTATACGGGATCACCGAGAAACCGGAAGTGAGCGAGGATTAGCGAGTCGCCGGGGTTGCCTGTGTGCTTGCCGTTCTTTCTCGTTGCTCACTCCTGACTCGCTTCCCGCCATGACGCCTTCGATCCGCCGCAAACTCGAATCCCTCGCCGAACGCCACGAAGAAATCGGCCTGCTGCTCGCGCAGCCCGATGTACTGGCCGACAACAACCGCTTCCGCGAACTGTCGCGCGAATACGCGCAGCTGGAGCCGGTGACGAACTCGCTGCACGAACGCGACCAGGCCGAGCGCGAGCTGGGCGAAACGCGCGCCATGCTCGACGACGCCGAGTTGCGTGAGATGGCCAAGGACGATGTCGCCCGCCTCGAACAGCGCCTGGTCGAACTGGACGACGAGCTGCAGATCCTGCTGCTGCCGAAGGATCCGCGCGACGAGGCCAACCTGTTCCTGGAAGTACGCGCCGGCACCGGCGGCGACGAGGCGGCGATTTTCGCCGGCGATCTGTTCCGCATGTACACGCGCTACGCCGAACGCAAGCGCTGGCATGTCGAAATCTTGAGCGAGAACCACGGCGAGCACGGCGGCTACAAGGAGGTCGTGGCGCGCATCGAGGGCAAGGGTGCGTACTCGCGGCTGAAGTTCGAGTCGGGCACGCATCGCGTGCAGCGCGTGCCGGAAACCGAATCGCAGGGCCGCATCCATACCTCGGCGGCGACGGTGGCGATCCTGCCGGAGATGGACGATATCGACGAGATCGAGATCAGCCCCGCCGACATCAAGACCGACACCTTCCGCGCCTCGGGCGCCGGCGGCCAGCACGTCAACAAGACCGATTCGGCCATCCGCATCACCCATCTGCCCACCGGCATCGTGGTGGAGTGCCAGGACGAACGCAGCCAGCACAAGAACCGTGCGCGCGCCATGAGCCTGCTGAAGGCCCGCCTGCTCGACGACGAGCGCAGCAAGCAGGCCGCCGCGCAGGCCGAATCGCGCCGCCTGCAGGTGGGCTCGGGCGACCGCAGCCAGCGCATCCGCACCTACAATTTCCCGCAGGGGCGGATCACCGACCACCGCGTGAACCTCACCCTGTATCGCCTGCCGGAAGTGCTGCAGGGCGACCTGGACGAGCTGGTCGACACGCTCACACGCGAGAACCAGGCCGACGAACTCAAGGCGCTCACGGCCGGCTGAGCCTCCGGTCGGCACGTGCGGATTGGCAGCCGTACCCGCCCTGCGTTAGTTTGGGCGGATGACTGATCTCTTTACCCCCTCTTCTCAGGTGCTCGCGCAGCAGATCGTTGAACAGATCGAGCGCGGTGCGTTCGATGCCGCCGAACAGGCCGCCAACGATGCACGCGGGCAGTATCCCGACGACGCCGAACTCGCCCGCCTGCACGGTGTGGCCCTGTTGCAGCTGCAGCGCCCGGCCGATGCCGTGAAAGTGCTGGAACAGGCTGCCCAGCTGGCGCCGCAAAGCGTGGAAGTGCAGTGCAACCTGGGCAGCGCCCGGCTCGCCAACGGCGAGGCGGACGACGCCATCGAATACCTGCGTGCCGCCCTGCGCCAGTCGCCCGGCCATCCGGCCATCCTGCTGACCCTGGGCAACGCGCTGATGGCGGCCGCCCGCTTCCAGCACGCCCGCGAGTCGTATGCGATGGCCACCCACGGCGCGCCGGACCATCCGGGCCTGCGCCTGAACCTGGCCGCGGCCGAGCTGGAGCTGGGCAACGTCGACCAGGCCCGCACGCACACCGATGAAGCCCTGCAGTTGCATCCCCGTTTCGACGCCGCCTATGCGCTGCGCGGACGCATCCTGCAGACCCAGGGCAACGGTCCTGAAGCCAGCAGGGCCTGGCTGCAGGCCGAGCGACTGTCGCCGCGCAATCCGCAGTACCCGCTGGCCGCCGGCCAGGTGCTGGAGGACGCTGGGCAATTCGCGGTGGCCGCCGAGGCCTACGAGCGCGCGCTGCGCCTCAACCCCAACGACGGTCGCGCGCTGAGCCAGCTGCTGTTCCTGCGCCGTCGCCTGTGGGACTGGCACGACCTGGACGCACTGAGCGGCCGTTTGCAGGCCGCGGTAAACGACGGCACGGCCGTGGTGAGCCCGTTCACCATGCTGGCCGAAGACGTCGACGCCGCCATGCATTTGAAGACCGCCAAGGCCTTCGCCGCGGTGATCGAGGAACAGACGGCCGCCCTGCGCAAGCAGCAGGCCTTCAGCCATGCCAAGCCGGCCCCGGACAACGCGATCCGGGTGGGCTTCGTGGCGGACGGCTTCAACGACCATGCCACGGGCCTGCTGGTGGTGGCGATGTTCGAGGCCCTGGCCAACGACGAGGATCTCGATCTCCATCTGTTCGCCACCACGCCGGATGACGGCGGTTCGATCCGCTGCCGCCTCGCCGCCGTCACCACCATGCACGATGTGTCCGCGCTCAATCACGCGCAGGTCGCGCAGCGCATCCACGACACCGGCGTGGAAGTGCTGGTCGATCTCAACGGCTATTCGGGGCGCGACAACGCCGAATTGTTCGCGCTGCGCCCGGCGCCGATCCAGGTGAACTGGCTCGCCTACCCGGGCAGCATGGGCGCGCCCTGGCTGGATTACCTGGTGGCCGACAAGATCACCGTGCCCGATGAACTGCGCGGGCACGTGAGCGAAAAACTGGTGCGGCTGCCGCGCTGCTACCAGCCCAACGACAATACCCGCGAGGTGGCCCAGCCGCCGTCGCGCGCCGCCTGCGGCCTGCCCGAGCAGGGCACGGTGTTCGCCTGCTTCAACAACAGCTACAAGATCAATCCGGCGGCGTTCGCGCGCATGATGCTGGTCTTGCAACAGGTGCCGGACAGCGTGCTGTGGCTGTTGGGCGGCATGGATGGCGCGGACGATCGCCTGCGCGCCGCCGCCAGCGCCGCAGGCATTGCGCCGGAGCGCCTGGTGTTCCTGCCGCGCCTTCCGCATGCCGAGTATCTCGCGCACTACCTCAACGCCGACCTGTTCCTCGATACGCTGCCGTACAACGCGCACACCACCGCGTCCGACGCCTTGTGGGCCGGCTGCCCGGTGCTCACCTGCACCGGCCATACGTTCGCCGGTCGCGTGGCCACCAGCCTGCTGCTGCAGCTTGGCCTGCCCGAGCTGGTCTGCGAGGACGAGGAAGCCTTCATCGCCATGGCCACCCAGCTGGGCAACGATCGCGAGGCACTGGCCACGCTGCGCCAGCATCTGTCGCAGCAGCGCACGCAAAGTTCGCTGTTCGACATGCAGGGCTTCGCCAGCGACTTCCGCCGTGCGCTGCAGGCGATGAGCGCGCGCTACCGCATCGGCCGCATGCCGGCTGATCTGGACCTGTAAGCGCGAGCCCGGCTCCACCGACAGGGGCAGCGGGGTGTGGAGGCTTCTTCACCCCGTGCTTGCCCCGTTTGCGGACAATGCCGAGGGGAGCCACCCAAGGAGGCCCAGCATGGGCAAGAAGAAAAAGACCTATCGCCACAGCATGGCCGAGCTCCAGCTGGAACTGGCCGGCCTGCATCGCTGGCTGCAGCGCAGCGGCCATCGGCTGGTGGTGATCTTCGAAGGGCGCGACGCGGCCGGCAAAGGCGGCACCATCAAGGCCATCACCGAGTCGATGGATACGCGCGGTTATCGCATCGCGGCACTGTCCAAGCCCAACGACATCGAAACCACCCAGTGGTACTTCCAGCGCTACGTGGAGCATCTGCCCAGCGCGGGCGAAATCGTGCTGTTCGACCGCAGCTGGTACAACCGCGCGGTGATCGAACCGGCCATGGGTTTCTGCAGCAAGGCGCAATACAAGGCCTTCATGTCGGCCGTGCCGGCGTTCGAGAAGCTGCTCACCGACGACGGCATCATCCTGCTCAAGTACTGGCTCGCCGTGGACCAGGAAGAACAGGAGGAACGCTTCGACGAACGCGCCAAGGATCCGCTCAAGCGCTGGAAGCTCTCGCCCACCGACCTCGCCTCGCGCGACAAGTACGAGGAAATCGGCCACCTGCGCGACCTGATGATCGAACGCACCAGCCGGCCGCACGCGCCCTGGTTCGTGGTCGACTTCAACGACCAGAAGCGCGGGCGCATCAACCTGATCCGGCACCTGCTGGAACAGGTGCCGCGCAGCGAGGAAAGCATTCCCGAGCCCAAGCTGCCCAAGCTCAAGGGCAAGCCCAAGGCCGAACAGGTGACGCGCAAGGCGGAATGGGTGCCCGACAGCTTCGGCGAATAAGGATCACCCCGCAGCGGCGCGGCGCATCTCGTTCACATCGATCTTCTTCATGCCCATGATGGCCGCGTGGACGCGTTCCACGCTCGCCGCATCGCCGCTGGTGAGCATCGGGATCATTTCGTCCGGCACCACCTGCCACGACAGACCGAAGCGATCCTTCAGCCATCCGCACTGGCCGCTCTTGTCGGCGGCACCTTCGAGCAACCGTTCCCAGTAGTGGTCGATTTCTTCCTGCGAGCGGCAATGCACGACCAATGACAAAGCCTCGTTGAACTTGAACACCGGTCCGCCGTTCAACGCGGCGATGGCCTGGCCGTCGAGTTCGAAATCCACCGTCATCACGGAACCTTCCGCACGCCCGGAAGCGCTGGCGCTGGCGGCGGTGTAACGGGTGGTGGTGAGGATGCGGGAGTTGGGGAAGATCGATACGTAGAATTTCGCAGCCTCTTCGGCCTGGTGGTCGAACCAGAGGAACGGCGTGATGCGCTGGAATCGCGTGGACATGCGACATTCTCCTTGCGGTGATGGATCGACCGCCGGTCGGCGGGTGGTCGTTGGGCCGGGCCCTTCATGCAGACGACGAACGATGCCCGTCCGATTCGACAGCTCCGTTTACTCCCCTGCCCGTGCGGCAAAGGTCGATGTGCCGTGAAGCCACCGGCCTCGCTGGTTCAAGCTTTGCCTGCGCGGGCCGATAAGACGATGGCCTGAAATCCAGGCGCGCGTGGGAGTGCGTCTATGCCAGTCAAAGGCCGGGGGGCCGAACTGGTCAGTGGGGACAAAACGTCCGAGATCGTGATGCCGTTCGTGCTGGTCGTGGTGGTGATGATCGGGCTGTGCGTTGCCAGCCTGGACATACTTTCTGCGGCGCGCGCTTTCGTGGGCGGCGAAAGCCGCTGGTCCAAGGCACAGAAAATCGCCGTCTCGAGTCTGCAGCACTATCTCACCAGCAACGCCGAAGCGGATTACCAGCAATTTCTCGACGCCATCGCCGTGCCGCTGGGCCATCGAGCCGGCCGCATCGAACTCGATCGCGCCCAGCCGGACATGTCGGTGGTGACCGCGGGATTCCGCCGCGGCGGCACGGACGAGGCCGATATTCCGGGCATGGCGCGCCTGTATCGCTACTTTCACCACGTGGGCAGCATTCGTCGCGCGGTCGACGTGTGGGTCGAGGCCGATCGATCCATCGACGAGCTGATCGCACTCGGTACCGAGGCGCATCGCCGCATCAGCGCGGGCGAGCGCGATCGCGCCTGGAGGGCGTCGACCCGGGCGCAGCTGCGCGCCATCGATGAACGACTGACGCCGATGGAATATGCGTTCTCCGACGCGCTGGCTTCCGCGTCGCGCGAAACCGCCAACCTGTTGCGCGCGTGCCTGTGCCTGGCAGCGGCCACCATGGTACTGATCGCCACGCGACGCGTGCGCCGGCTGCTGGACGACCGTGTTCGCGTGACCCATGAATTGCGCGCCAGCGAAGACCGCTTTCAGCTGGCCGTGGCCGGCAGCAACGATGGCCTGTGGGATTGGGACCGTACTTCCGGCCATGTCTATCTTTCCCCCCGACTGCGCCAGATGCTCGGACTCAGTGCGGCGGACGATGGCGCCACCACGTCGGTGTTCCAACGCCTGCATCCGCAGGATCGTCGCCGCGTGATGCGTGCGGTGACCGCGCACGTGTGGCGCAATCACCCGCTGGATGTGGAATTTCGCGTACCGCAGCGCCATGGCGTGCCGCGCTGGTTCCATGCGCGCGGCGCCTCCTCGCGCGATGCCACCGGCACCTCGCGACGCATGGCCGGCTCCGTCACCGAGATCACCGAGCGGCGCCGGGCCGATGCCATGCTGTTCGCGGCGAAGGAACGCGCCGAGGTCACGCTGCAGTCCATCGGCGATGCGGTGATCACCACGGACGCCACCGGCTGCATCGAATTCCTCAACCCGAGCGCCGAGCGCCTCACGCGCTGGAGCACCGAACGCGCGCGCGGCCGGCCGGTGGGCGCGATCTGCCATTTCGTGGCCGAGAGCAGCGGCGTTCCGATTGGCGATCCGGTGATGCAGGTGCTGGACGGCCAAACGGCTTGGAGCCAACACGACAAACTCGTGCTGAGGCATCCGGAAGGCCCGGCGATTGCAATCGATCTCACCGCCACGCCGATTCGCGACCGCGCCGGCAACATGGATGGCGCGGTGCTGGTGATGCGCGATGTCAGCAGCGATCGCGAACACGCCGCGCAACTGAGCTACCAGGCCAGCCATGACGTGCTCACCGGGCTGATCAACCGGCGCGAGTTCGAACGCCGCCTCGCGCTCGCGGTGAAGGCCGCGGAAAGCAGTGGCCGGCCATTCACCGTGCTGTATCTGGACCTGGACCAGTTCAAGGTGGTCAACGACACCTGCAGCCACGCTGCCGGCGACGAACTGCTGCGCCAGATCGGCACCTTGTTCCTTGCCCAGGTGCGTGCCACGGATGCGGTGGCGCGATTGGGCGGCGACGAATTCGTGGTGCTGCTGGAAGACTGCGACGCGGATGCCGCGGTCCATGTCGCCGAGAGCCTGCGTGCCGCCATCGGCGACCTGCACTTCGCCTTCGGCGAGCGCAGCTTCGCCACCAGCGCCAGCATTGGCCTGGTCAGCCTGAGCGCGGACGAGCGATTGGCGCGCGAGGACATCCTCGGCGCCGCCGATGCCGCCTGCCACCTGGCCAAGGAGAAAGGCCGCAATCGCGTGCAGACCTATCATCTGGACGACGACGAAGTGGCCGTGCGCCAGATCGAGATGTGCTGGGTCAGTCGCATCCAGGCCGCGCTGGCAAGCAACCGCTTTGAACTGTACGAGCAGGACATCGTGGACCTGCGTCATCACATGCCTCAGCGGCACGTGGAGCTGCTGCTGCGCATGGTTGGCGAAGGTGGCGAACTGATCCCGCCGCGCGCCTTCATCCCTGCCGCCGAGCGCTACGGCCTGATGCCCTCGATCGATCGCTGGGTGGTGCAGTCGGCGTTCTCCGCGCTGCGCGACGCGATGGATCGCGGCATGCCCGACATTCCGTCGCAATGCGCGATCAATCTCTCGGGCACCTCGCTATGCGAGAGCGGCTTCGCCGCTTTCCTGCGCCAGCAATTTGCCACGTTCGCCATTGCGCCCTCGTCGATCTGCTTCGAGATCACCGAGACCGCCGCGATTTCCAGTCTTTCGCGGGCCACTGCCTTCATCCACGAAATGCGTGCGCTGGGCTGCTATTTCTCGTTGGACGATTTCGGCGCCGGCATGTCCTCGTTCACCTATCTCAAGCACCTGCCGGTGGATTTCGTGAAGATCGAAGGCAGCTTCGTGAAGGACATGATCGACGACCCCATCGATTACGCGATGGTCGAGGCGATCAACAACCTCGGCCACGTCACCCGCAAACAGACCATCGCCGAATGCGTGGGTACGCCCGAACTGCTGGCGGCGGTGCACCGGCTGGGCATCGATTTTGCGCAGGGCTTCGTGCTGTCCGTGCCGCGGCCGTTCCTGCACGACGCGGGGGCATCCGCACCGCGCGCATCGGCGCCGTCCAGCGCCTGAATCAGTGCGTGCGGAAACCGACCAGTTCGATCTCTTCGCAGACCTCACGCAGCACTTCGTCAACGCGCGCGCCGGTCGGGCCTTGCCACAACCATCGTTCCAGTTTCTCGATGCACGGCGCGGCGCCGATGGCCATCACTTCGACGCGGCCATCGTCCAGATTCTTCGCATAGCCGGACAAGCCGAGCGCCATCGCCTGCTCGCGCGTGCTGGCGCGATAGAACACGCCCTGCACGCGACCTTTGACGAAGAAGCGCACGGCCGCCATGGCTATTTGCCCAGGCCGATGGCCTGGCCCAGCGAGCTTTCGTTGACGGTGCCGACGAAACGCTTGGCCACCTTGCCGTCCGGACCGATCAGCCAGGTCGTCGGCAGGCCGCGGGGTTCGTCGAAATCCTTCAGCGGCTTGTCCATCGTCACCTGCGCGATCGGATAGCTCACCGGATGTTTGGCAACGAACGCCTGGATGTCGGCCTTGTCGCTGTCGTCATACGCCAGGCCGATGGCACTGACCTTGTCCTTGTGCGCGCTGACGAACTTGGAGATGTCCGGCATTTCCTTGATGCACGGCACGCACCAGGTGGCCCAGTAATTGACGATCACCCACTTGCCGCGCTGCGAGGCCAGGTCGTACGGCTTGCCGTCGAGCGTGGTCAGTTTGATCGACGGCTGCTCGGGCATGGCGGCGTGCGCCACGCCGGCCAGGGCCAGCATGCCACCGATGACGGCGAGCGTTTTCAACAACTTCATCGCGATGTGTCCTTGGATAAATTCGATGCCGGTTGGCCCAGCGGATAAGCCTCATGCAGCGAGGTATGCAGCATGTCGTGCAGCGACTGCGCGGCCTCGTCGAGCAAGGCGAGCAGCGGGGCCGGCAGGCGCAGCTCGTGCACGCTGGCCTCCTGCGCCGGATGCAGCGGCACGCGGTAGCTGCAGTGAGCATACACGCGCATCAGGTCAGTACTGTCGAGACTGCGGGTGAGCAGCCAGCCGGCGCCAGCTTCGCCGTCGATCAGTTTCGCCCGCTGCAGGTCGCCGAAATAATTCACGATCGATGCGCGATGCAACCGCGGCTCCCGCGCCCGCACGATATCCGGATTGAGCTTGCGCCCATCGCGCTGCGCCTCGATGAAATGGCCGAGCACTACCAGCAGGCCCAGCAGCGCAGCCTCCTCGGGAAGGAATTGCGAGGGCGGCAGGTAATCGAAGGCGGAAACCGCTGCCGCCACGGACGCGCAAAGAATCACGATCACCCACGAGAGATAGATCCACAGCAGGAAGATCGGCAGCGCCGCCAGCACGCCGTAGACCTGTTGATAGGTCTGTGCCTGGTGGATGAAGCGGGCGAAACCCCAGCGCGCCAGCTCGAACAGGATCGCCCCCATCAGGGCGCCGATGGCCGCGTTGCGCCAATGGATGCGGCGGTTGGGCACCACCATGTAGATCAGCATCAGGGTGAGGAAGGTGACCACGAAGGGCAATACCGCCACCAATCGCGCCTTGATATTCAGCGTGTCTGCGGCATCGCTGAGCATGGGCAGCGCGGTGGCGAACGACGCCACCGCAATACCGCCCACGATCAGGATCGGGCCCAGCGTGAGCGCCGCCCAATAAAGCAACAATCGCGAGACCCAGCCGCGTTGCCGCTGCACGCGCCAGATGCGGTTCATGCGGTCCTCGATGCTCACCATCATCGACAACGCGCTGAAGAACATCACCAGGATGCTGATGCCGGTGAGCTTGCTGGCGTTGTCGGCGAAGGCATCGAGGTATTTCTTCACGTACTCGCCCGCGGCGGGGACGAAGTTGGTGAACACGAAATCGATCAGCGTGCCGCGCGCGCCGGCAAAGGCCGGAAACGCGGCGAAGATGGCCAGCGAGGCCACGATCAACGGCACCAGCGAGACCAGCGTGGTGTAGGACAGCGCACCGGCCGTCTCGAAGCACTTGTCGTCGATGAACCGCTGCCACAGGAACCGGCGGAAGCTATGCAAGCGGTCGCGATCGAAACGCAAGGCCATGGTGACTCCTTTCGACGTCGAACGCCCCATGGTGACGCCATGCCTCATGCGCAGTGCGTGAACGGAGCGCCGACGGGGGCTTGAACGCCCGTTACACTAACCGATCGAGACACTCACGCCCAACGCCATGAGCCAAGACATCCTGGTCCTCTACTACAGCCGCTCCGGCCATACCGCCCAGCTCGCCCGGCTGATCGCACGCGGCGTGGAGGAAATTCCCGGCATGCGCGCCCGCTTGCGCCAGGTGCCGCCGGTGGCGCCCGTCACCGAAGTGGCGCAGCCGCCGGAGCCGGAGGAAGGCGCTCCGTACGTCACGCGCGACGACCTCGCCGCATGCGCCGGCCTGGCTTTGGGCAGCCCGACCCGCTTCGGCAACATGGCCGCGCCGCTGAAGTACTTCCTCGACTCCACCGGCGCGGAATGGGCCAGCGGCGTACTCGCCGGCAAACCTGCCGCCATGTTCACCGCCACCAGCACCATGCATGGCGGCCAGGAATCCACCCTGCTCAGCATGGCCTTGCCCCTGCTCCACCACGGCATGCTGCTGGTGGGGCTGCCGTATACCGAGCCCGCACTCACC
Organism: Dyella kyungheensis; assembly: GCF_049913195.1. Taxonomy (GTDB): domain Bacteria; phylum Pseudomonadota; class Gammaproteobacteria; order Xanthomonadales; family Rhodanobacteraceae; genus Dyella; species Dyella kyungheensis. The sequence continues at coordinate 3,704,283 of NZ_CP183983.1, forward strand.
GCCACCCAGAGCGGCGGCACGCCGTACGGCGCCAGCCATGTCGCCGGGGCCAAGGGCGACAACGCGATCAGCGAACACGAACGCGATCTGGCCCGCGCCCTGGGCCGCCGCCTGGCGGATGTGGCGCGTCGCCTGGGCTCGGCCGCATGACGACGCCGGTGACTGCGAACTATCGCGTGGGGCTGCTCGCATGGGCGTTGCTGACGGTGCTGCAGCTGCTATGGCACGGATGGTTGTTTCCCGCGCAAAGCATGTCGCCAATGCTGGTGCTTGTGCTCACGGTGGTGCCGCTATTGCTGCCTCTGTTTGCTCTGCGCGATGTGCGGCGTGCGCTGTTGTGGGTGGGCATTCTCAGCCTGTTCTACTTCTGCCATGGGGTGAGCGAGGCGTGGAGTGCGCCTGGGGAGCGTTGGTTGGCGTGGCTGGAGATTGGGTTGACGTTGACGTTGATTGGGGTGCTGGGGGCTGGGGTGAAGCGGCGGCGCGCCGCCTGAGGGCGGCATAGGTTTCGCTCAGCCGAAGCATGATCGCGACCTGGCTCGCCTGCCGCGGGCTTCCGTCCTCCTACCGGAGGCCGGGTCACTTTTCTTTGCTTGCCCACGCACGCGCAGGAGCGCGTGCGAACGGCGAAGCCGGCCCGAAGGGCGGAGGGCAGGATGCCCGGAGTAAAGAAAAGTAACCAAAAGAAAGGGCCCCCCGGATGACGCGCCTTCCGGGCTTCGCCCTCCAGGTGCGCGGGTGGGTTGCGGGGTTTTTCGACAGGGCATCCTGCCCTGGCGAAAAACTGGCCCGCATCCCTGCGGGCCACCCTGCGGGCTTTCCTCCACCCACCCGCCGCGTCATACGGGGACCCCAAGAGCCAAGAGCCGGAGCAAGAGCTGCAGGTCTACTGTAGGAGCGCACCCTGTGCGCGACCATCCTACGGAGCGGTACATCCCAGCGTGGCGGTCGCGCACAGGGTGCGCTCCCACAGAAAGCACACAGGTTTCCGCGAGCACCCGCCCCTCACCCCGGCCCTCTCCCTGCAGGGGAGAGGGGGAAGTGGGGTGTATCGCGAAGACAAGCCAAGGGCGATGCGAAGCGGGCCTCCGCTTTAAGTCCTCAGCGAGTCGGGCGCGTTGCGCCGCGCATTGAAGTACCCCTGGGGTAGCCTCCCATGGAGATCCGGCGGGACGCTCCTCGAGCGTTCGCGCTTGGATTCAACACGATGCTGCCAGCTTTAAAGGCCATTTTCTTTAGTTTACTTTCGACGCGAAGCTAGTCCCGTGGGATCTTTTGGGCCAGCAAAAGAAAAGTGACTCGAGCGGCGGCAGCCGATCGAAACGCCCGCTGCGTAAGCGGCCCGGTCGCGGGATCGCGACATCAAACACCGACGCTCTGGACAGCCGACTAAAAACACTCGGCCAACCGACGCACTCCCTCATCGATCTGCGCCAAATTCGCCCCGCCATAACCCAGGATCAACCCACCCCTCTGCGGCGGCTCGATGTAACACGGCGTCAACGGCCGCACCGAGACCCCTTTGGTAGCCGCCTTCCGCGACACCGCCACATCGTCCACCCCATGCGGCAACAACCCCGCCAACTGCATGCCGGCCTCCGTGCCAATCACCTGCAGGCGCTCACCCAGATACTTCCGGATCGCATCGTGCACCGCCACGCGGCGCTCCATGTACAGCGTGCGCATGCTGCGGATATGCCGCGCGAAATGACCTTCGCGGATGAATTCGGTCATCGCCGATTGGTAAAGCATCGACGAGAACGTATCGATCGCATCGCGCCCGGCCTGGAAATCGGCGACGAGGTCGGGCGGCACCACGGCGTAGCCGAGTCGCAGCGCGGGAAACATCACCTTGCTGAAGGTGCCCAGATAGATCACCCGCTCGTGCGTATCCGTGCCTTGCAGCGACGACAGTGGGCGGCTGCCGAAGCGGTACTCGCTGTCGTAGTCGTCTTCGATGATCCAGGCGTCGTTGTGTGCGGCCCAGTGCAACAGCTGCATGCGCCGCGATGCGCTCATCGCCATGCCCAGCGGGAACTGGTGCGATGGCGAGATGTATACCGCCCGTGCGCCGGCACCGACGCGTGCGCCGTGCGCCACGTCGATGCCTTCCGCATCCACGGGTACCGGCACCAGTTCGGCGCCGGCCGTGCGCAAGGCCTGGTGTGCGCCGGAGTAACCCGGATCCTCCATCCAGACGCGCTCGCCGGGATCCAGCAGCACGTGCGCGCAGATCTGCAGCGCCTGCTGCGAGCCGGTGGTGATGAGGATCTGCGACGCATCGCAGCGCACTGCGCGGGACGCGCCGAGGTATTCGGCAATGGCTTCGCGCAGCGGCAGGTGCCCCATGGGATCGCCGTAGCCCATCGCTTCGAGCGACAGATGTCGCGCATGCCGGCTCACCAGCTTCGACCACAGCGCCGTCGGAAACGCATCCAGTGCAGGCAGGCCCACGCGGAAGGCGCCCATGTTGGCCAGCCAGGTCGGCTCCGGCGTATGCATCTGCGCGGCCCGCTGCGAGGTGCGGCGTGAACCGCCGCGTGCTGCCGGTTGCAGACGCGGTGCCTTGCTGCGCTCCATGGTCATGTCCGAGGGGATCGCCCTGGCCACGCAGGTGCCCGCGCCGGTGAAGGTTTCCAGGAATCCTTCGGCCTGCAGTTGCTCGTAGGCGCCCAGCACCGGAATGCGCGAAATGCCCAACTCGTTGGCCAGGCTGCGAGTGGAAGGTACGCGCTGCCCGGGCCTCAGCTGGCCGCTGCTGATGGCGCGGCGGAACCAGTCCGACAACTGCTGGTACATCGGCGAATCGCTGCCCATGTCCATGGCCACGGGGGGCAGGAATCCGGCGGGAATGCGCTGCATGGCGATGGCTCCAAAGTGGTCATATCCAATTTGCGTTAAGTGGCTATTTCCGCCAACCACTTGCGGGCATAGCTTGCGCTCGTCTGCCCGAGCCATCAACCATGAAGCGACACCTGCCCTCGCCGCTGCTCGACCCACGCTTTTTCGTGCTGTGCCTGGCGCTGCTGTTGAGCCTGCCGGTCAGCTGCGAGCGCGCCTATGCGCAGGACGAATCCTCGGCCGCCGAAGTGCCGCAGACCCGTGACAACGCCTGGTGGACCGGCCCGATGATGGCCAACTCGGCCGAGACCCTGCCGCCCGGCCACATACTGCTGGAACCCTATCTCTACGACGTCACCAGCCGCGGCATGGACAGCTTCGGCTCGCGCACGTACATGAACTACGGCGTGGCCAACAACTTCACCATGGGCATCATCCCGGTGTTCGGCTACAACCGCGTCAGCGGCGCGCCGAACAGCAATGGCGTGCAGGTCGGCGACATCACGTTGCAGGCGCAATACCGGCTGCGGCAATTCCACGAAGGCAGCTGGCTGCCCACGGTAGCGATCCAGCTGCAGGAAACGTTCCCTACCGGAAAATACGACCGCCTCGGCAATCGTCCCGCCGATGGCATCGGCAGCGGCGCGTACACCACCATGGTGGCGCTCAACACGCAGACCTATCTGTGGATGCCGAACGGCCGCATCCTGCGCGTGCGCTTCAATGTCTCCTATTCGTTTTCGTCCAGCACGGACGTGCACGGCGTAAGCGTCTACGGCACCGACGCAGGTTTCCGCGGCCATGCGCGCCCGGGCGACAACACCTTTGCCAATGCCTCGTTCGAGTACAGCCTCACGCGCAACTGGGTGCTGGCGCTGGATGTGCTCTACAACCACAACAGCAGCACGCATGTCGGCGGCCAGGAATATGCGAACGGCGATCCGTTCCCGCCCGATACGCCGCTGGGCGCGCGCTCCAATCGTTACATCGGCTTCGCGCCGGCCGTGGAATACAATTGGTCGCCGAACATCGGCCTGCTGCTGGGCGTGCGTGTCATTCCTTCGGGCAACCGCACCACCTCGTCCGTCACGCCAGCGATCGCTCTCAACTACGTGCATTGAGGAAGTGACGACATGAAGCGCTTGTGCCTGCTCGCTGTTGCTGCTTTGCTTACTGTCACCGCGGCGTCGGCTGCACCGCCGACGCATCCGCTGCCCAGCTTCGTCGGGCTCGCGATTGCCGACAAGAACCGTCCCGAGGAAGACCGCGCGCTGGACGCGCAACGCAAACCGGTCGAGGTACTCCGCTTCAGCGGCATCAAACCCGGTGACATCGTGGTGGACCTGATGCCCGGCAAGGGCTATTACACGCGCCTGTTCAGCCGCATGGTCGGCAATAAGGGCAAGGTCTACGCCTTGCAGCCTGCCGAGATGGACAAGATCGCGCCGAAGGGCCTGGAAAGCGTACGCGGTTTTGCCGGCAAGGAGGGCTACGCCAATGTCACGGTGCTGGTGGAACCGGTGAACGAACTGAAGCTGCCCGAGCCGGTGGATGTGATCTGGACGTCGCAGAACTACCACGACCTGCACGATCCCTTCATGGGCTCGCCCGACATGGCCAAGCTCGACAAGAGCCTGTTCGATGCGCTGAAGCCTGGCGGCACGCTGATCGTGCTCGATCACGCCGCCGCCGATGGCACGGGCGTGAGCAAGACGAACGATTTGCATCGCATCGATCCTGCCGCGGTGAAAAGCGAACTCACTGCCGTGGGTTTCCAGTTCGACAGCGAAAGCGACGCGTTGCGCAATCCTGCCGACGATCACAGCAAGGGCATCCGCGATCCCTCCGTCAAGGGCAACACGGATCGCTTCATCTACAAGTTCCGCAAACCCTGAGGCTAAGAGCCTGTTCACGATCTCCGGCGCATCACCGTCCCCCTGCTGCGCGCCTTCATTCGAACGGCCAAGGCGCGCAGTGGCGCCGGCCTAGGCGCTGGGCCGAGCTGAAAGCATACTGATCTCCTCCCGCATGCCGCGGTCCCCCCTGGAGATTCCCCGTGCAACATCGTCAACTTGGCGCCACCGGTCCCCGCGTTTCCGCCCTTGGTCTTGGCTGCATGGGCATGTCCGGCATGTATGGCCCGTCGGACCGCGCCGAAAGCGTCGCCACCATCCACGCTGCGCTAGATGCCGGCATCGACCTGCTCGACACCGGCGACTTCTATGGCATGGGCCATAACGAAATGCTGATCGGCGAGGCGCTGAAGAACGTGCCTCGCGACAAGGTTCTGATCAGCGTGAAATTTGGCGCCTTGCGCGATCCGGGCAATGGCTGGGGCGGCAATGACACGCGCCCGGCCGCGGTGAAGAATTTCCTCGGCTACACGTTGCAGCGGCTGGGCGTGGACCATATCGACGTCTATCGCCCCGCCCGGCTGGACCCCAACGTGCCGATCGAAGACACCATCGGCGCCATCGCCGACATGGTGAAGGCAGGCTATGTGCGCCATATCGGCTTGTCGGAAGTGGGCCCGGAAACGATTCGCCGTGCTGCTGCCGTGCATCCGATCGCGGATCTGCAGATCGAATACTCGCTGATCTCGCGCGGCATCGAAGACGCCATCCTGCCCACCTGTCGCGAACTGGGCATCGGCATTACCGCCTACGGCGTGCTGTCGCGCGGACTGATCAGCGGGCATTGGGACAAGGACAGTGCGCGCAAGGGCGATTTCCGCGCCATGAGCCCGCGCTTCCAGGCCGGCAATGTCGATCACAATCTCGCACTGGTGGAGGCCTTGCGCGGCATCGCCGAGCGGAAGCAGGTGTCCGTTGCCCAGCTCGCCATCGCGTGGGTCGCGGCGCAGGGCGAGGACATCGTGCCGCTGGTGGGCGCACGTCGCCGCGACCGCCTGCAAGAAGCGCTGGGATCGCTCGATGTGTCGCTGAGTGCGGACGACCTGGCCACCATCGAGGCCGCTGTACCGAAGGGTGCGGCAGCGGGCGATCGTTATGCGGCGGCGCAGATGGCGCACCTGGATAGCGAACGCCCGCACTAAGGACTCCTGTGGGAGCGCACCCTGTGCGCGACTCAACCTTGCCTTGAGGCCAGGCCCGTCGCGCACAGGGTGCGCTCCCACAGAGGAATCCGAACCGAATCGCCACCGGCCTATACTCGTTTCACCGATCCGAACCATCGAGAGCCGACCATGGGATTTCTGCAGGATCCTCCGCAGCTCGCTCATCCGTATCGTGACGATCCACTCTTCCGCGCCATGTTGCGCCGCGCGCTGCCACCAGCGCGGCTGGCGGCCATCGAGGCCGATCTGCAGGCGCTGGGCGATTACGCGTTGATGGAATGGCATCGTGCGTGCCGCAGCACGCGTCGCAAGCCTGTGCTGACCCAATGGGATGCCTGGGGCAACCGCATCGATCGCATCGAACTCACCGAGGCCTGGCAGGAAGGTCCGCACATAACGACTGAACATGCCGTGCTCGCATCCGGCCATGAAGCGCACGAGCATGCGCGGCTGGAGGAGTTCGCGCGCGTCTACCTGTATCACGTGGCCAGCGAGTTCTACAGCTGCCCGCTGGCGATGACCGACGGCGCGGCCACCGCGCTCAAGGCTTCCGGCAACAAGGCGTTGATCGAACGCGCGCTGCCGCACCTGCTCAGCCGCGATGCATCCACGTTCTGGCTAAGCGGCCAGTGGATGACCGAGAACGCCGGCGGTTCGGACGTGGGCCATACCGAAACCGTGGCGCGCCAGGATGCATCGGGACAATGGCGTCTGTACGGACGCAAGTGGTTCAGCTCGGCGGTGGTCGGCGAAATGGCGCTGGCGCTGGCACGTCCGCAAGGCGCGGGCGACGGTCCCGCGGCGCTCGCGCTGTTCTACGTCGAGACCATGGACGGCGAACGGCGCAAGCCCGAACTCGCCATCGATCGCCTGAAGGACAAACTCGGTACGCACGAGCTGCCCACCGCGGAAATCCATCTCGACGGCCTGCCGGCATGGCCGCTCGGCGAACTGGCCAATGGCGTGCGGCAGGTGGCGCCGATGCTCAGCATCACGCGCACCTGGAATGCGATGGGCGCCACCGCCAGCATGGCCCGTGCGTTGTCGCTGGCGCGCGACTACGCCACGCGACGCCGCGCGTTCGGCAAACGGCTGATCGATCAGCCGCTGCACGCACACACGCTGGCCGACATGCAGGCGGAATTCGAGGCGGCCTTCGCGCTCACCTTCGAAGTGGCGCACCTGCTGGGACGCGTGGAGCATGGCGCCGCGCTGCCGCACGAAGTGGCCCTGCTGCGCCTGCTCACCCCGCTGGCCAAGCTGTGGACCGGCAAGATGGCGGTGAAGCTGTGCTCCGAAGCGCTCGAATGCTTCGGTGGCGCCGGCTATATCGAGGACACCGGCCTGCCGCAGTTGCTGCGCGATGCGCAGGTGTATGCGATCTGGGAAGGCACCACCAATGTGTTGTCGCTGGATAGCCTGCGCGCATTGGCGGGCGACAACCTCGGAGCCTTGCGCACGGCGATCGAAGGCTGGTTGGCCGACAGCATCGATGCGCATGCGAGGCAGGAAATCCATCGGGCGCTGGATGCTGCAGGTGCCTATTTGCAGGCCCATGGCAGCGAGCGCGAATCGCTGGAGGCGGGCGCCCGGGGCTTGGCGCTGACGCTCGCTCGTTGCACGGCGGCGGCCTTGCTGGCGCGGCACGACACCTGGTCGGCGCCGCATGGGGCGGCGCGCACCGGAGCGGCGCTGCGGCGGTTTGTGGCGCATGGATTGATGCGCTTCTCTACCGGTAACGCCACCGATACGGCCCTGCTACTGGGACCTCACTGATCCCTCTGTCTTGTGGGAGCGCACTTGTGCGCGACTGGGGCTGCGGCTGTCGCGCACAAGTGCGCTCCCACAGTGGTCTCAGGACCTCGGAAGGGCCCAGGCATGCGGAAGGCGCTGATAGGTCCTAAAATACCCATCTCCCCACCCTGGCGACTCCCGACCATGCAGCATCTGACCATCGTCACCACCGGCGGCACCATCGACAAGATCTATTTCGACGACAAGTCGGACTACAAGATCGGCTCGCCCCAGATCGGCGACATCCTCAGCCAGCTGGGCGTGGCCTTCCAGTTCGACGTGATCCCGATCCTGCGCAAGGACAGCCTGCACATGGGCGACGAGGATCGCGCGCTGGTGCGTTCCACCATCGAAGCGCAGCCGCATCGCCACGTGCTGGTGACGCACGGCACCGACACCATGGTGGAAACCGCGCGCGAACTGGCCAGTCTCAAGGGCAAGGTGATCGTGCTCACCGGCGCGCTCAATCCCGCGCGTTTCCAGGGCTCGGATGCGGTGTTCAACATCGGCTGCGCCGTCGCTGCCGTGCAAACGCTGCCCGATGGCGTGTACATCACCATGAACGGCCGCGTGTGGGATCCGGCCAAGGTGCGCAAGAATCGCGACGCCAATCGCTTCGAGGAAAACAACGGCTGATCGCTACACCGCTGACGAACGACAAAAGGCCCGGTCATCGCTGACCGGGCCTTTCGCTTTCTGCCGTTACTGCACGTTGAGGTTCACGTCATCGAGCACGAACGAAGTCTGCTCCGACGAATCCTCGGTGCCGGTGAACTTGATCGTCACCGTCTGGCCGATGTACGCGCTGAGATCGAAGTTCGCCTGCGCATAACCCGCCGCCGCATTGAGGTTCGAGTACGTGACCAGCGTCTTCAACAGCGTGCCGCTGCTGTTGAGCACCTGCACGGTGAGCTTGTCGTACGCCGTGGTCTTGGTGGTCTCGGCGGTATCGATGTGCAGGTAGTAGCTCAACGTAGCCGAGCTCTTGCCGCTGGGGATGGTCACCTTCTGCGACGCCGTGTCGGTGTGCGTGCTGCCGTAACCGTCCAGCCACACGAACCAGGTGCCGGCATGCGCCGTCTCGCCGCTGCAGGTGCTGTTGCTGCAGAGCGCGCCGGAGCTGATCGTCCACGGCGTGGCCGTGCCGGTTTCGAAGCCCGGGTTCACGATCAGCTGCGACGGCGTGCTGCCACCCGACACCGTCACCGACGAGGTCTTGCTCGAGGTCTTGGCGCTGACGCCATCGGTCACCGTCTCCGTCACGTTATAGGTGCCGGCCGCCGCATAGGTGTGGCTCGGGCTCGCCGCGGTCGAGGTGCCGCCGTCGCCGAAGGTCCACGCATGCGAGGAAATGCTGCCGCCCGTATCGGTGGAGCTGTCGGTGAAGTTGGCAGTGAGGCCATTGGTGACGAAGCTGAAGTTCGCCGTCGGCGTGCCGCCGGTGCCACCACCGCCACCACCGCCCCAGTATTGGGTGACGTAGCTGTTGAACTTGGCGATGTCGAGCGAACCCCAGCCGGTGGCGTTGTCGTAGCCGGCCTTGGCGGTGTAGCCGTTGCCGCTGTAGCCGTTGTTGCCCGAGGTGACGTCATGCAGCGGCGTGGCGTCGGTGGGGAAATGCGCATACATGTTCTGGGTCGGCAGGCCCAAGGTGTTGTTGTTCGCCGAAAGGATGCGCGCCCAGATGCCCACGAAGATCGGCGAAGCCAGGCTGGTGCCGCCGATCTGGTAGGTCTGGCCCTGGATCACGATGTTCGCGCCGGTGGATTGCGCGGCATCGAACGCCACATCGGGCACCTGGCGCTTGGTGACCGACGAACCCAGCGCGGTGGTCTGCCAGCTCGGTGCGCTTTCGAACAGGCTCACGCCGCCGCCGGTGGCCCACAGGCGCTTGTTGTTGTCGCCATTGTTCGGATCGACGGCAGCCAGGCCTTCGTTCCACACCGTCTCGCCCGACCACGTGGTACCCGTGGTGCTGAGCGTGGTGCCGCCGACCGCCACCACGTTCGGCGAGCTGGCCGGCTCGCTGACGGAGTAGTGCGTTAGCGAGATCTTCACCGTGCCCGCGGAGTTCGCGACGTAGCCCGGCGCGCCTTCAGTCGGATCGCTGGACCACTGGTACACGCCCGCATCGCCCGAAGCGATCGAGAAGGTCTGACCCTGTGCCACCGCCTGCGCGAAGATCGCGTCGTCGGCCGATTGCGTACCGGAGCTGTTGGCCGCCGATTCGTCCTCGCCCAGCGACACGTTGATGACCTTCGCGGTGTTGTCGGTCACCGCGCGGTTGTACGCCGCGGTGATGGCCGCATCGGTGAGGCAGCTGTCGTTGGAGCAGTTGGGCGCGGTGTAGAAGATCAGCGTGTTCACGCCGCCGGAGGTACCGGTGATGGTCTGGCTGTCCAGGTTCCATTCGCCGTCGCCGTCGGGATCGTCCGCATAGGCCTGGCTGCCGGTCTTGACGACCTGCGTGTTCACCGTGCTCATGCCGGCGCCGGTGGTGAAGGTCTTCAGATCGGCAATGGTCTGGGTCATGTCGCCCCAGGTGATGATGCCGACCTTGGTGGAAGACGCCGTCGGCGTGCTGCCTGCGTCGTAGATCGCCGGGAAGTCCTTCGGGCTGTGCGAGGTCTGCGCCGCCGCAGCCTGGATGCCGACGTTGTTCGCGTTCGCATGCACCGGCCCCACGATGTGATGCATGGTGTGCGGCACATTGAGGTTCTGCAGGCCGAGCACGGCATTGACGATGCCACCGAGTGCCGCCGGCACCTGCACGGCCGAATCGTTCGCAATGCGCTGCTTGCCGCCGTAGGCGAACGTGCGCATGGTGGTGCGGAAAGCCGCGTTGACCGAGTTGGCGTTGCCGTCGGCCTCGATCAACATGTTGTTGGGCGACACCTGCGCATTGCTGAAACCCGACTGGCGCAGATGCGCCAGCACTTGCGCCACCTGATCGTCGGTCGGCGCATAGCGTGCCTTGAACTGTGCCGGCGTCAGGAAATGGTGGAACTGCGCGCTGGCGGGATCGTTCACCGCATGCAGGAACGTCTCCAGTTCATCCACATTGCGCAGGTTGAGGCTGAGCGCGACATGCACCGGCTTGCTCGCTTCCAGCGGCGACACCGTGGCCGCGTCGACGGTGGGCGAGCCGTGCATGCTCAGTGTCCAGGTGCTGTTGCTTGCCGCTGCCGTGGTGGCGGCGGTGGTAAGCCCGGACGAGCGGCTCATGGCCGCCTGCGTGCGGACGCCTACCCAGGCATCGGTGGTTGCCGCGTGCAGCGATCCTGCCATGGCCATGGACATCGCCATCGGCAGCAGTGCCTTGCGAATTGCCTTTCCCCGCAAATCGATACGAACAGTCATTCTTATCTCCTTGACGTTTTTTGAGGACGAATCGACCCGATGCGGTGCGTTGCACCACATGCATGTAGGCGCCGCATGACGCGGCCTCGGGTTTCGTGACTGTGTTGCGATCCGATAGGCGCCCGGACTTGTTTCCCCCTGCCCTTCCTTGGAATGGCATGCCCGGGCACAGACTCGCTAAACGACGCACACCGGGCGAAGGCCGGTGTCCACGTCGCCAAAGGACCATCCGTCAACCCTCCCGTTGACGGATCGATTGACGCTAATCAAGAAAATTCGAAGCGTCAACGCTGATCGCAAGCAACAAAAAACACCTGGAAAACAGCAACAAAATGCGATTTTCCAGACGGTATCGCTTTTTCTTGCGTTCGCTTGCGTCAGACATACAGCGATGCCATCGCTGAAAATTACCAGCAAAAAGAAATCGTTGAAAAAAGGGGTGACACTGTTCTCAGTATCGCTACGCGCTCGACAATGGCGGTTTGACGCGAGTTATATCGATTCTAAAAAACCGGCGCCTGGCGACGCCGATTTCAGCCCAAACGCGGTCGTGCGAAAGATATTGCGCAGGCGCCAGCTCCCGTTCTGCACGCGACAAACACAAAACTAAATTTCCGCTAAATGGCCGCCCAAACGATAGCGCTGTCATCCGCCGAACAAGGCGCGCCCTACGATCAACGGATCGGCCAGACCGATGGCCTGCTCATCGCGGCTGGCGTATGCGATGCGATTGAGCACGTGGCGTAGCGCATTGAGTCGCGCCCGCTTCTTGCAGTCGGAGCGAATCACCATCCACGGCGCATCGGCCGTGTCGGTATGGGCGAACATCGCCTCCTTGGCCTGGGTGTAGGCATCCCACTTGTCCAACGACGCCAGATCCACAGGACTGAGCTTCCACTGTTTCAGAGGATGCAGCTTGCGCTCCTCGAAACGCCGCCGCTGTTCCGCCCGGCTCACCGAGAACCAGAACTTGAAAAGATGGATGCCGCTGTTGACCAGGTGCCGCTCGAACTCCGGCACCTGGCGCATGAATTCGTCGTATTCGGCCGCCGTGCAGAAGCCCATCACGCGCTCGACCCCGGCGCGGTTGTACCAGCTGCGATCGAACATCACGATTTCGCCGCGAGTGGGCAGGTGCTGGATGTAGCGCTGGAAGTACCACTGTCCGCGCTCGGCGTCAGTGGGCTTTTCCAGTGCCACAACGCGGGCGCCGCGTGGATTGAGATGTTCCATGAAACGCTTGATGGTGCCGCCCTTGCCCGCCGCGTCGCGGCCTTCGAAGACGATCACCACGCGCTGCCCGGTCTCACGCACCCACGCCTGCAGCTTCAGCAGTTCCACCTGCAGCCGGTATTTCTGTTTCTCGTACTGGCGCCGCGACATCTTGTGCCGATAGGGGTACTCGCCCTTGCGCCAGCCCGGTGCGAGTTCGTCGTCGGGATGACGCTGCGCCACGCCCGGCCAGCCCGCATCGGCATCCAACAGTAGATGGCGGATGCGCGACGCATCATCGGGCGACATGCCATCCAGCAAGGTGCGCATGCTTTCGTAAAGCGAATCGGCCGCGGTGGCGGCACCGTTGAGCACGATGTCGTGCAACCCTTCGGCCATGGCCAACTGCGCGGACGCCACGGCGCGACCGACCGTCTGCACTTCACCAGCATGCGCTGGACCGGGATGCGTGGAAGCAGGCGTGCTTGAGCGTCGGGACGCCGCACGGCGTCCCTTCGATGGCGTAGACATGGGAATCCTTTCTCTGGGAACAGCGAGGCCCGTGGCTCAGGCGGCCGAAGCCTTGCGCAGGATCGTGTAGAGCTGATCCTTCAGCTGCAGCTTTTCCTTCTTCAGCTGCTCGATCGCCATGCTGCCAGCGGGTGTCATGCCGATCTCCATGTTCTTGATCTCGTGGTCCAGCTCGTTGTGCCGATGGAACAGGCGAGTGAAATGGGCATCGCGCCCCTTCAGGTCGGTGATGAGGTCGCGGTATTCGGGAAACATGAGGTGGGCTCCTGCCGAGGATCAGACTGCGACTCGCAGTCTGTCGTCGCCGGGAACCCGCGGTGCTGACCTGTATCAACGAGCCAGGACAAAAGCGCCGCAACCACGCAGGACAGGCCGTACGCGGTGTGGTTTTTTAAAGAGAGCGACGCCGTCGTTGCGGCGTCAGAGCATGCCGGTTTCCAGCTTCGCGGCGTCCGACATCATGGAGTGATTCCACGGCGGATCGAACACCAGGTCGACGTCGGCCTCGCTCACGGTGGGAATCAACTCGAGCTTGGTGCGCACGTCGTCGACCAGGATGTCGCCCATGCCGCAGCCCGGCGCGGTCAGGGTCATCTTCACGTAGACCTTGCGCTGATCGGGGGCGAGATGTTCCATGCTGACGTCGTAGACCAGCCCCAGCTCGACCACGTTGATCGGAATTTCCGGGTCGAACACCGTACGCAACTGCTGCCACAGCAGCGCTTCGACGTCGGCGTCGCTGGCATCGCTAGGCAGTTCGATCGGCGGCGGCGGCTCCTTGCCCAACGCGTCGGCGTCGTTGCCGGCGATGCGGAACAGGTTGCCTTCCACATAGACGGTGAAGCTGCCGCCCAGCGCCTGGGTGATGTAGCCGATCTGGCCGGCCGGCAGGCTCACCGTTTCGCCCTGGGGAACCATGACTGCCTGGCAGTCGCGTTCCAAGGTGAAGGGTTCGCTGCTAAGACTGAAACCGCTCATGCCGATCCTGCTCAAATCTCATCGTTGGGCGCGGCAAGCTGCCACGCCAAGCTAGCCATTATGCCGGTTGACGACCGGTCATGTCCGTCGAAATCAGGTCGAAACCGGTCAATCTCAAGGGGACCGAGCACTTGCGGCCAGGACAGTGGGACGGCGCGGCGCGTTATCATGGGGGTTTTACGCCCGGGAAGAACCGTGTCCGACGTCCAGTTTGCCGTTTGCCGCTCATGAGCGTCCGGGCCGTTTTTTCCATGCTGTTCGCACTGCTGAGCGCGCTGATGCTGGGTCTGGCGGCCGGCGCCGTGTGGATGGTGCCCACGCTCTACCTGCGCCAGCCGCTGCCCTGGCTGGCGCTGCCGCTCGGCTGGCTGCTGGGCAAGGCGATCCGGCATTGGGTGCGGCCCGCCAGCGGCAACGCCGCGATCCTGGCCGCGCTGGCCACCTTCATCGCCGCGCTCTACGTGAATCTGCTCACCGCTGCCGCACGCATCGCCGGCCTGATGGGGCTGGGGCTGATCGACTCGATGCGCACGGCCGGCTTCCGCCTGCTGCTGCAACTGGCCGAAATGGGTTGCACGTCGACGGACGGCGTGTGGTTCATCGCCGGCATGGGCATCGCCGCCTTCGTTGCGCTGCGCCCCGACCGCCAGCCCAAAACCAGCGGCTGACCGCCGGTCGACTAGCTCTCGAGCGTTTTCAGCGCCGCCACCAGCTCGCTGGCCGCGGCCTGCCCATCGCCGTACAGCATGCGGGCGTTGTCGGCATAGAACAGCGCATTCTCGATGCCGGCGAAGCCGGTGCCCTTGCCGCGCTTGACCACGATCACCTGCTTCGCGGCCGACACGTCGAGGATCGGCATGCCGTAGATGGGCGACGCCGGGTCGGTCTTGGCCAAGGGATTCACCACGTCGTTGGCGCCGATCACCAGGGCCACGTCGGTCTGCGGGAATTCGGGGTTGATGTCGTCCATGTCGGCGATCAGGTCATAAGGCACGCCCGCCTCCGCCAGCAGCACGTTCATATGGCCCGGCATGCGGCCGGCTACCGGATGAATGGCGAATTTCACCTTCACGCCGCGCTCGATCAGCAGCTTGGCGAACTCCCACACCTTGTGCTGCGCCTGCGCCACGGCCATGCCGTAGCCGGGCACGATCACCACGCGCTCGGCGTAGGCCATCATCACCGCCGCATCGCTGGCCTCGATCGGCTTCTGGCTGCCGGCAATCGCCTGCGCCTCGCCACCGGCCGCGCCAAAGCTGCCGAACAGCACGTTGCCGATCGAGCGATTCATCGCCTTGGCCATCAGCTGGGTGAGCAAGGTACCGGCTGCGCCCACCACGGTGCCGGCGATGATCATCGCCTCGTTCTGCAGCACGAAGCCCTCGAATGCCACGGCCAGACCGGTAAAGGCGTTGTAGAGCGAAATCACCACCGGCATGTCCGCGCCGCCGATCGGCAGGGTCATCATCAGGCCGAACAACAGCGCCAGCACGAAGAAGGCGACGATCAGCGGCCCGCTCAGCTGGCCGCTGACGATCATCCCGCCCAGCACCACGGCCGAGGCCAGCACCAGCATGTTCACCACGCGCTGGCCGGGGAAGACGAAGCGCCGGTCCAGCCAGCCCTGCAGCTTGGCGAAGGCGATCAGCGAACCTGAGAAGCTGACCGAACCGATCAGGGCGCCGAGCACCGCCAGCACCAGTTGGGCCGTGCCGGGGGTATCCGCGCCGTTGGCGGTGAACTGGCCACCGTCCAGCAGGGTCACCGAGCGTCCGGCGTAGCTGAACAGCTCGGCCGCACCGATGGCCGCGGCCGCACCGCCGCCCATGCCGTTGTAGAGCGCCACCATCTGCGGCATGTCGGTCATGGCCACCCGGCGCCCCGACCACCAGGCCGCGGAGACGCCGATCAGCACGGCAGCCAGGATCAGCCCCCGGTTGTGCAGGTCGGGCAGCGCAAAAGTGGCCAGCACCGCCACCAGCATGCCCACGCCCGCCCAGACGATGCCGCCCCGCGCCGAACGCGGCGAGCTCATGCGCTTGAGACCGAGGATGAACAGCAGGGCAGCGAGGAAGTAACAGGCCTTGATCACCACAGGCAGCCAGGCCATTACTTCGCCTCCTTGCCGGCGTTGGGTTTGCTGGCCTTGAACATCTCCAGCATGCGTTCGGTCACCACGTAGCCGCCGGCGGCGTTGCCCGCCCCCAGCAGCACGCCGATGAATCCGATGGACATTTCGAAAGGAGTCTGTGCATGACCTAGCGCTATCATGGCGCCCACCAGCACAATGCCGTGGATGAAGTTGGAGCCGGACATCAACGGCGTGTGCAGAATGACCGGTACCCGGGCGATGATCTCGTACCCCGTGAATGCGGCCAGCATAAAGATGTAAAGCGCCAGGAAACCGTCGAGCATGACCCCTCCCTGCCAGGACATCGGTGTAACTGCACTATACGGTTGCGGGTCAACGCGTGCGAGCGTCGGACGTTGATGTCAGAGGACGTACCGATGGAGTCTCACGATGGCCGAGCCGACGAACCGGACGAGGACGGCATGAACACTGCCGTATCCGCGCTAGATACCGATTTGTTGGCCGCAGACGTCCGGGCGACGCCCGCTTCCATGAACGCCTTCCTGGCCCAGGTGGAGCGCCGCGCCTTCCGCATGGCCGAGCTGAACCTGGGGCATCGCGAGGACGCCCTGGATGCCGTTCAGGACGCCATGTTGAGGCTGGTCAAGCATTACAGCGACAAACCCGCCCAGGAATGGACTCCCCTGTTCTGGGGCATCCTGCGCCGCCGCATCGTGGATCTGCAGCGTCGCCGCAAGGTGCGCTCGATCATGGTCGGCTGGCTGGGCGGACGCGATGATGATGGTGAGGATCTGCCCGCCTGGGAACCGGCCGATACCGGCCCCGGTCCGCTGGAGCGGTTGAACGACGCACAGTCTTACGCGGATATGGCGGCAGCCGTGAAACTGCTGCCCCAGCGCCAGCGCGAAGCATTCATGCTGCGCGTACTGGAGGGCCTGGATGTGGCGGAAACCGCCCAGGCCATGGGATGTTCGGAAGGGAGCGTAAAAACACATCTGTCGCGCGCGCTGCAACGTTTGCGCGACCTACTGGAGGAATGGCGATGAACGCGCCTGACAACCACCTCGAACGCCGTGCCCGCGAGCTGTACCGCGAGGCCGCGCGCCAGCTCGATCCGACCGTGGCCGCCAAGCTGCGCTCGGCCCGGCGCGAGGCGCTGGCAAAAGCCAACGATTCGTCGCTGGCGCACCGACTGCTGCAGCTGATGCTGCCGGCAGGCGCGTTTGCGGCCATCGCCTTCGTTGCCCTGTTCATGTCTTCCCCGGTCCAACGCCCGAGCACGGCCCCCAACGGCGCCGTGCAGGCCGTGGACGTCGACGGCGAACTGCCGCCGGATGCCGCTGCTGCCGACCCCACGCTGTACCAGAACCTGGACTTCTACGGATGGCTGGCCAAGAACAGCGACAGCGAGGCGAGCAGGTAACCATGCGTCGATGCCGTGTTTTCGTGTCGCTGCTTTTGGTCCTCGGACTTAGCGGCATCGCCACTACCACCCTGGCCCAGCAGTCCCCGCCTCCGGGCGTGTCGGGCGACGGCCCGCACGGTCCGCCGCCGGGCAGCCCTCCGCCGGATGGCATGCGCGGTCCGCCGCCGGGAGCGCCGCCTTCGCCGCGCAGCTGGCAGAGCCTGTCGGCCGATGAGCGCAGCATCCTGGCCCCGCTGGCCGACAAGTGGAACACCTTTCCGCCCGAGCGCCAGGCGCACATGCTGGAACGCGCGCAGCAGTGGAAGGCGCTGCCGCCGGACCAGCGCGAGGCGATCCGCCAGCGCATCGACCAGTGGCAGAAGATGACGCCGCAGCAGCGCGAGCAGGCCCGCGAGAACAGCAAGCGCTTCCAGCAACTGCCGCAGCAGGAACGCGAGCAGCTGCATGCGGCATTCCAGCGCTTCCAGCAGTTGACGCCCGATCAGCGCGACCAGCTGATGCGCCAATGGCACAGTGAAATGCGCGACGGACCGGCGATGGGCCCGCCCATGGGTGGCCCACCCAAGGGATCGTCCGGCGGCCCCAGGCATTGAACGAAAAAGCCCCGCCATGCGGGGCTTTTTTCATGTATCCGGAGGCCAATGGACGGCTAGCGCATCACCCCTGGAAATGCGGCTCGCCGTTGCGGGTGACGCAGCTCTTGGCCACCAGTTCGTCGTTGAAATCGGGTGCGAGGCTGCCGCCCTGCAGCAGCAGTTCGACGAAGTTGTACACGTTGCGCGCATACATCTCCGACGCATGCAGCGGCGCACCGGCCGGCAAGTTGAGCGGCCCGAGGATGACCACGCCGTTGTGCTCCACACGCTCGCCCGGCTGGGTCAGTTCGCAATTGCCGCCGCCTTCGGCAGCAAGGTCCACGATCAATGCGCCCGGCTTCATGCCGTCGACCATCGCGCGCGTGATGATCTTCGGCGAAGGACGGCCAGGAACGGCCGCCGTGGCCACGATCACATCCACGCTTTTGAGGTGCTCGGCCAGCGCCTGCTGCTGTGCCGCGCGCTCCTCACTGGTCAGCTCACGCGCATAACCGCCGCTGCCCGCGGCGCTGACGCCCAGTTCGATGAACTTGGCGCCCAGCGATTCCACCTGTTCGCGCGTTTCGGGACGCACGTCGTAGCCTTCGATCTGCGCACCCAGTCGACGTGCCGTGGCGATGGCCTGCAGTCCGGCCACGCCGGCACCGATCACCAAGACGCGCGACGGGCGAATGGTGCCGGCCGCGGTGGTCAGCATGGGAAAGAACTTCGGCGACGCCTCGGCGGCGATCAGCATGGCGCGATAGCCGGCCACGGCGGCCTGCGAACTGAGTACATCCATCGCCTGCGCGCGCGTCGTGCGCGGTAGCAGTTCCAGCGCGAACGCCGTGAGCCTGCGCTTGCCCATCGCCACGATGCGCGCCGCCGCGCCGTAGGGTCGCAACTGGCCCACCACCACCGCCCCCTCGCGCAAGCGCGCCCACACGCCGTCGTCGGGCGGCAGCACGCAGGTCAACAGGTCCGCCTGTGCCAGCACGCTGTCGGCATCGGCGAATTCGACGTCGGCATAGGTCTGATCGGGAAAACCCGCAGATGCACCGGCGCCGCGTTCCAGCAGCACGCGCACATCCTTGCCGCGCAGTTTCTTCGCCACTTCCGGGGTGATCGCCACGCGGCGTTCGCCGGCAGCGGTTTCGCGCAATGCAGCCACGGTGATCGGCATCGTGCATCCTCGGCGGAAAGGTGAGAGCTTCGGCCATCCTATCCGATGGCCTGTCGGCCACACCACCGGCTACTTGCAGTCGCCGCTGCAACGGAGTTAACTGGCCCGCCACCGGTACCGAAAACGCCTTGGGCGACGGTATGGATGGGGATCCCGTAATGGAGATCCCGATGACCGATGTCGTTGTTTCCGATGTCCTGCTGAAGCTGGCGCGCCAGGCGCGCGAACATGCGTACGCCCCCTATTCCCACTTCCTGGTCGGCGCTGCGCTGGTAACCCGCGACGGCCGCTACTTCAGCGGCTGCAATGTGGAAAACGGCTCCTATGGCCTGTGCAACTGCGCCGAGCGCACGGCGCTGTTTTCGGCGGTGGCGGCCGGTTGCCGTCCCGGCGATTTCGCCGCGCTCGCGGTGATTGGCGACACGCCCGGCCCGATCAGTCCCTGCGGCGCCTGCCGCCAGGTCATGTCCGAACTTTGCAGCCAGACCATGCCGGTGTGGCTGGGCAATCTGACCGGTACCGTGCAGGAAACCACCGTACAGGCCCTGCTGCCGGGATCGTTTCGACTGGTCAGCTGACAAAGCGTTAGCATCTGGGTTTGGCCTCCCCGGACCTCCCCATGTCGCATCCTCTTGCCCTGCTGCAAACCCGTCATTCGGCGCCGTCGCGCCAGCTGGGTGAACCCGGTCCCGACGCGGCCACGCTGAAGACGCTGCTGGAAGCGGCCATTCGCGTGCCCGACCACGGCAAGCTCGAACCCTTCCGCCTGATCGTGTTGCAAGGCGAGGCCAAGCAGGTGTTCGGCGAGCGGCTGGCCACGCTGTCCCTGCGCGTGAATCCGGACATGACCGAATCCAAGCGCGAGAAAGACCGCACCCGCTACGACTTCGCGCCGCTGGTGGTGGTGGTGGTCGCGCGCATCGACGCCACCAGCAAGGTGCCGGTGATCGAGCAGCAGCTGTCCGCAGGATGCGTCGCCTACAACCTGCTGCTGGGCGCCGAGGCGTTGGGTTTCGGCGCGCAGTGGCTGACCGGCTGGGCGGCGTACCAGCGCGACGCGACCGCCATCCTCGGCCTGAAGGACAACGAACAGGTGATCGGCTTCGTGCACATCGGCAGCACGCAGATCGAGGTGCCCGATCGCGAGCGCCCGCAGCTCGACCAGGTGGTCAGCACATGGACGCCATGAGCCGTCCAGCCGTCCATCTGGTCGATGGCAGCCTGTATGTGTTTCGCGCCTGGCATTCGATGCCGGACGAGTTTCACGACGTCGACGGACATCCCGTCAATGCAGTGCACGGCTTCACCCGTTTCCTGTGCGAACTGCTGGAACGCGTGAAGCCCGAGCATGTGGCGGTGGCGTTCGACGCCTCGCTCACCACCTCGTTCCGCAATGCGATCTACCCGGCCTACAAGGCCAACCGCGAACTGCCTCCGCCGGATCTCGAACGCCAGTTCGTGCTCTGCCGCGAGGTGACGCAGGCGCTGGGCATACCGGTGATGATCGACCACGCGTTCGAGGCCGACGACCTGATCGGCAGCGCCATGTGGACGCTGCGCGGCCACGGTTTCCGCAGCGTAATCGTTTCGGCGGACAAGGACTTCGGCCAGTTGCTGGGCGAATTCGACGAACAGTGGGACTACGCGCGCAACCTGCGCTGGGGCCCAGCGGGCGTGCACGAGAAGCTGGGCGTGCATCCGCATCAGGTGGCCGACTATCTCGCGCTGTGCGGCGACGCGGTGGACAATATTCCCGGCGTGCCGGGTGTCGGTGCCAAGACGGCGGCTGCGCTGCTGGCGCATTTCGGCAGTCTGGATGCATTGCTCGATCGCGTGGACGAAGTGCCGTTCCTGCGCCTGCGCGGCGCCGCCAGTTGCGCCGCGAAACTGCGGGAGCATGCGGAATCGGCGCGCCTCTATCGCCGTCTTACCCGTATTGCGCTGGACGCACCGGTGCCGCCCGAAGCGGACGCCCTGCGCCGGCTGCGCGGCGAGGCCGAGGCAATGGATGCCTTGTGCGAGCGGCTGCGCTTCGGCCCGCTGACCCGTACGCGCCTGAAGGCCTTGCTCGAGGTCTAGCCGTTACCTTGTGGGAGCGCACCCTGTGCGCGACGGCCACGCCTGGGTGTATCGCTCCGTAGGTTTGTCGCGCACAGGGTGCGCTCCCACATGGCGCAAACGGACACGGTTGTCGGCGGCAAGGGCACGCGGCAACATGCAGGACTCCCAGCTGCCCTGCGGCCACGCCGATGAATCATCCCGATACCCGCATTCCCGCCGATGCCAATGCACCGGTGGAAACCCTTTATGTCGGCAAGTGGCTGAGCCTGCGCAAGCGCGGGCGCTGGGAGTATGCCGAGCGCAACAATCCGGGCGGCGCGGTGATCATCCTGGCGGTGACGCCCGACGACAACGTGCTGTTCGTCGAGCAGTACCGCGTGTCCATCCTCAAGCACACCATCGAGATGCCCGCGGGCCTGGTCGGCGACCTGCACGAGCATGGCGATGAAGACGCCCTGCTTGCCGCCGGCCGCGAGTTGGAAGAAGAGACCGGCTACCGCTGCGGACGGCTGGAGTTCGTGCACGAAGGCCCGTCGTCCTCGGGCATGAGCACCGAGATGATCGCCTTCGTGCGGGCCTGGGATCTGCAGAAGGTCGGGCCCGGAGGCGGCGACGAGAGCGAGAACATCATCGTCCACGAAGTGCCCCGCGCGCAGGCCGGCGCATGGCTGTTCGCGCGGGCGGCCGAGGGTTACTCGATCGACCCGAAGCTGTTCGCCGGCCTGTGGTTCATCGAGCACACCGAGCTGAAGGGCCGAATCTGAACCCAATCCTTCGCGGAAGCTAAAGATTTCGGCGGGACCGCCGATGTGAGTCATGTCGACCCATCCAAACTGACCACATCACGGACCCCCTTATGAAGAAGACCCTGATCGCCGCCGCCCTGTTCCTGGCCGCTCCGCTGGCCGCCCATGCCGCCTGCGCTCCCACCGATTTCGCCGTGCAGGACTTCAAGATGAAGCTCGTCGGCGCCGGTGCCGCCGCCCGCCTGAGCCTCAGCGGCTCGCTGGTGAACCATTGCGCCGAAGCCGCTGCCGCGCAGATCAGCATCGACGCGAAGGACGGTGCGGGCAAGGTCATCCAGAGCAAGAAGGGCTGGCCGGCCGGCACCACCAACATCGGCCCGGGCCAGTCGGTGGAGTTCGATCTGGGCCGCCTGTTCCGCTTCGATCCCGAAATGCAGCAGTACACCGTCGGCGTGGCCGACGTGCGCACCTGGTAATCCTCGTTTGGTGTAAGCCCCCACACTCTGTTTTTGCTTGTTTTTTTCGAGGCTCCTCCCGGGGCCTCTTTTTTTGCGCTGTGGGGCATGCCCTACAAATGTGACGCAGTTCAAGTTTTGGAAGATTTGTCCGATATGCTTGGGTGACCCAGTCAACGCCTCGTCGGAGGCCCAGGGCGTCCTCTTGGCCAAGAGGGTTCGCTGGTACCAGGGAGCGCCATGCATCTAGACATCCCCACCCTGACCCTCGTCAGTCTGCTGATGGGCATTGGCGCGTCGATTGGTTTCACCTCGTTGATGGCGGTGTTGAACACCCAGAGGGTGTTGCGCATCTGGGTGGCCAGCATCTGGATCAACACGTTGGGCATCACCCTGATCGGGTTGCGCAACCACATTCCCGATCTGGTTTCGATCGTGGTCGGCAACGGCCTGCTGGTCACCGGCAACATCCTTGCGCTCAAGGGCATTGCCCAGCATCTGGCACTGCCGATGCGCTGGCGCTGGCCGTGCAGCCTCGCGGCCGTCTACACCGGTGCCATCGCCTGGTTCGCCTTTGCCTCGCCCAACCTGGGCGCGCGCCTGCTGGCCGGCAGCCTGCAGGCCATGGCGTTCAACTTTGCCTATGCGTACCTGTTGCTGCGCTACAGCGAGCCGGACATCCGCAAGAGTTGCCGCATCGCGGGCGCGGTGCTGGTGACCAACGGGCTGTTCTACCTGGCCCGCGTGTTCACTCCGCTCGATCCGACCTCCAGCCAGGACTTGATGATGGCGGGCCTGCCGGTGGCGGCGACGTATGTGGTCGGCATCCTGACCACGCTGGCATCGTACTTCGCGCTGCTGCAGCTGATCACCGAACGGCTGGTGGTCGACCTGCGCCGCGCGGCGCGCACCGACGGCCTCACCGGCCTGCTCAACCGCAGCGCCATCGTGGCGGAAGGACGGGCGTCGCTGGAGCGCTGCCTGGAACGCGGACAGCCGTTCGCGCTGCTGATCTTCGACCTCGATCACTTCAAGCAGATCAACGATCGCTGGGGCCACGACGCCGGCGATGCCGTGCTGCGCCACGTCACCGAGATGATGCGAAAGGCGATCCAGTGGCCGCGCTACCTGGCCAGCCGCTACGGCGGCGAGGAATTCGTGGTGGCGCTGCCCGGAGCCACGCTGGTGCAGGGCCTGGAAGCCGCCGAACGGCTGCGTCTCGCGCTGGCCCATTCGCATGCGCGCGTGGGTGACCAGACCATTCCGGTGACCGCCAGCATCGGCGTCGCCAGCGCGCGGCACGGCACGCGTTTCGAGCATCTGGTACGGCAGGCCGACCAGGCGATGTACCGCACCAAGTTCGACGGCCGCAACGGCGTGAGCTTCGCCGGCGATCGCGATTCGCGCCTGGTCGAAGCAGGCGATTCGCGCTGCTGAGTGTTTCGCGCAGCGGTCGACCGGCTCGCCGAACGGGCCAAGCCGGCCGCCATCGTCGTCCCGGCATGCGCCGCTATTTGGCCGTCTTCAGTTCGACCACCAGCGCCTTGGTCGGCGTGGTGCCCATGTTCTGGTTGCTGTGCGTGATGGCCTCGCTGTAGATCGCCTCGCCCGCCTTGCGTTCGGTCTCGGTGACCTTGCCATCGGGCGTGGTGGATTTGGCTTTGCCGCCCGTCTCGAAATAGACGACGTTGGCCGGGTGCGAATGCATCGGCAGCGATTCCCCGGGTTTGAGCCAGACTTCGATCACCCTCACCTGATCGTTGTCGATCAGCACCTTGGTGTTCTTCGGCGCCACCTTTGCCATGTCCTGGGCCAGGGCCGATCCTGCACAAACACAGGCCAGCACCAGCAACGCACACTTCATGCCGCACGGAACGGAAATAGCCATCGCACGTTCTCCCGCTGTTGGACGAAGTCAGTTGGGCCTCCGATCGGGTAGCGCCCGCGGAAGCCTGCTGTTGGGACGTCCCTATCCCGGCGGAGACACTCCGCCGCATGCCCCTGCATGGATCCGAACGGCTGCTTTCATGCAGGACGACGCGGATGTCGCCGTGTTGGCGTCATGTGCGTGCGCAGGTCGAGGGGGCGGGAGCGACGACGTGTGCGTTGAACAACGCCGGACACGAAAGGCCGGGAGATTACTCCCGGTGACTCGAAGAAACCTACGCCCCGTCCGGGGCAGCGTCAATCGAGCGGAAGGCCGAGCCGATCCAGGCCACTTTGCCTTCGCCACGCTGACTCGATAGGGGAAGTTCCGCTTCGAACAGCGGCCCGATCGTCAGTGCAGCACGAACAGCTTGTCGAAACCGGCCACGCGCAGCGTGCCGCGCAGTCCGGTGTCGGCGTTGACGATGCGGATTTCCGCGCGGTCGGCGCCAGCATGTTCGCGCAGCAGGAGCAGCATGCCGAGGGCGGAGCTGTCCATGCTGGCGACTTCGCCCAGGTCGATGACGTAGCTGCGCGCGGCGCGTCCGCCGAGGCAGGCGTCGTGGAACGCGCGGTGCACGGTGAAGTCGAAGCGCTCGCCCAGTTGCAGGGTGACGCAGTCGAGGTCGGGGTCGTGGTGAACGGTCAGGCTCATGGCTCAGTTCCTCAAAACAGTTCGATCTCGCCGGCATCCATCGAGTTCTGCAGCGCCGGGCCGCGCGAACGGATGCGGGCCTTTTCGCGCTGGATGGCCAGGCGGTTGCGCACGCGCTCGGCACGCTGGGCCAGCGATTCGGCGTCGATGGGGCTGCACGCCAGCTCCTGGATGTCGCGGGTGCATTCGGTGGTGATGTCCTGCAGTTCCACCAGCCGCTGACGCGTCTGGTTGATCAGCTGGCTGAGGATGTCCTCGAACTGCAGCGAGCGCACCGTGGTGGCCACGTCGGTGCCCAGGCCACGGTTGATCTCCACCACCTGGTCGGCGACCTTGCTGGTGCGCGCGTCGCTTTCGGTGACGTGGGCCATCATCGCGTCGATGCCGCCCTTGGCCGACAACGCCACGTTGAGGTCTTGCGAGGCCATCGTGCCGACCAGGCCCCGCAACTGTTCCATCGCGGTGCGGGCGCGCTCGACGTGGCTGCCGATCTGTTCGTTGAACTGGTTGGAGTGGCTGGCGAGGTTGCGGATCTCGCCCGCCACCACCGCGAAACCGCGGCCCGATTCGCCCGCACGCGCCGCTTCGATGGCGGCGTTGAGCGCCAGCAGGTTGGTTTCCTCGGCAATGGTGTTGACGTTCTTCAACAAGCCGAACACCGCGTCCATCTCCTTCGCCATGCCGTCGATGCGATAGACGATGCGCAGGCTCTCGCGCGACATCTGCACGATCATGTCGACGAAGTGCGCCAGCAGGTCGCTGGTGCGTGCGGCGAAATCCTGCACGGACACGCCTTCGCTCTGGCCGTCGATGATCTGGCGCAGCAGTGACTGCTGCATGCCGGTCTTGCGCGACAGGCCGTCGAAGCCGCCGCCGAGCTCGGACACCGCATCGCGCAGCAGGTCCAGCGCCTGATGCAGTTCACGGGTGGCGTGACCGAGTTCGTCGACCAGCGAGCTGCGCACTTCTTCCAGCGCTTCGCGCACCGGTTCGTGATGCGCCAGCGAAGCTTCGATGACGGGTTCGGCAACAGGCATCGCACGACGCGTCTCGACGATCCACGCCGCGGTGAGCAGCACGATGATGACCGGGCCCAGCCAGGCCGACGGCCACAGCATGGTCAGGATCAACGCCACCGCGCTGGCGGCAAGGCCGGCCACGGGGCGCACGCGCATGAAGGAAAGGAAGGCATGCATAGACATCATCCGCAGATCAGGTGGCCGGCACGGCGGCGCGGGAAACGGGTTGGTGCGCCATCGCGAGCAGGCGCGCGGCGATGTGTTCGAGCGGAAGCTTTTCGCTGGCGGCGCCCAACTTCCAGGCGGCGCCGGGCATGCCCCACACCACCGATGATTCTTCGTCCTGCACCAGCGTGTGCGCGCCGCCCTGCTGCAATTCCAGCAGGCCGCGCGCGCCGTCGTCGCCCATGCCGGTGAGCAGCGCCGCGATGGCGGCCTTGCCCACGCTGGCGGCCATCGAGCGGAACAGCACGTCCACGCTGGGCTTATGACGATTCACCGGCGGGCCGTTGTGCAGGCGGCACACATACTTGGCGCCGTCCCACATCACCAGCAGATGCTGGCTTCCCGGCGCGATGTACGCGTGGCCCGGCTGGATCGGCTGGCCGTCGCGTGCTTCGCACACGCGCATGGCCGAACAGTGGTCCATGCGCGAGGCGAACGGACCGCTGAAAGCGGCGGGAATATGTTGCGTGATGACGATCGGCGGCGCATCCGGCGGCATCGCCTCGAGCACCACGCGGATCGCTTCAGTACCGCCGGTCGACGCGCCGATCGCGATGATCGGCATGCCGCCGCGCGTGCCTGCGCTCTGCGCGCGCGGCAGCACGGCGTCCGCGGTGAGCCGGGGCGGCACATCGAGTTTGCGCACGGCAGCGCGCTGACGCGGCCGTGCCAGCGCGGCCAGCTTCACCTTGGCGCAGATTTCCTGCGCGCCTTCGGCAAAAGTGCTGGCCAGATCGTTACTCGGCTTGGTGAAGAAATCGACGGCGCCCAGCTCCAGCGCGCGCAAGGTGACTTCGGCGCCTTCCTGGGTGAGCGAGGAGACCATCACCACCGGCATGGGGCGCAGGCGCATCAGGTTCTCGAGGAAGGTGATGCCGTCCATGCGCGGCATTTCCACGTCGAGCGTGAGTACGTCGGGATTGAGCTGCTTGATCTTCTCGCGCGCAATCAGCGGATCGGCGGCGGTACCCACCACCTCGATGCCCGGATCGCACGAAAGCATGGTCGACAGCAGCTTCCGCACCAGCGCGGAATCGTCGACTATCAGGACACGTACTCTTTCCATCGCGTATTCGTCTCGCCTTCGTGGTGCGGCGTGGGTGTCGGACCCGCGTCCGCCGGCCCTTGTCGGCGCCAGATGCCTGCCTGATGAAACCGTCGTGACGCGCTTGCGTCAGAACAGTTCCACCTCTCCCTTTATCGGATCGTTTGCCAATCGCTTGAGATACTGCCGCTCGCCGTCCACCAGCACGGTGTCGGTGCGGCCACGCAGCTGGCGCACGCGCGCCTTGCCGGTGGTGGGGAAAAACTGCACGTGGCGCGGATGCACGTCGCCCAGGTCTTCGGCGGCCACTTCCAGCCGCTCCGCTTCCAGGTAGCGCCGCACGAAGGCGATGTTGCGCTGGCCGATGTCGGTCATGGTGGCCAGCACGCGGCCGCCGCCGAACACTTTCACCACCATGTTCGCGCGCTGACCGCCGGCCTTGAGGATGGCGTTGATCAGCTGTTCCATCGCGTCGTTGCCGTAGCGTGCGGCGCGGCCCACGGTATCGGCCCAGCCGCCGCGTTCACCGCCGATGGGCTCGGGCAGCATGAAGTGGTTCATGCCGCCGATGCCGCGCACCCGATCGAAGATGCAGGCCGACACACACGAACCGAGCACCGTCGAAATCATTTCCTGCTGCGCACTCACGTAGAACTCGCCGGGCAGCACCTTCACCGTCATGCACGACTGCGCAGGGTCCCAGAAACGGCGCAGGTGTTCGAACCCGGGCAACACCCGGGCCGGGTCGTACTCGGCCCCTGCGGGAATCTTGACGGCAACACCATTCATGCACTGCGTTTCCGATAGACCGTGCGTCCGATCAGGTCGAAGTTGTCGTTGAGTCCGTACATCGACTCCGAGTGGCCGAGGAACAGGTAGCCGCCCTCCGGCAACAGGCCGGCGTAGCGCTGGAACAGGCGCTGCTTGGTCGGCTTGTCGAAATAGATCACCACGTTGCGGCAGAAGATCGCGTCGAACGGGCCTTGCATCGGCCAGTCATGCAGCAGGTTCAGCGGCAGGATGCTGACCAGCTCGCGCAGGCGTGGATTCACGCAGACGTAGTCGGCGTAGTCGCCCTCGCCGCGCAGGAACCAGCGGCGCCGGCGTTCCACGCTGATCCCTTCCAGGCGGTCGAGCGCATACACGCCCTTGCGCGCCGTTTCCAGGGCCTGCGGCGACAGGTCGGTGGCGAGGATCTTGGCGTCCAGCTGTTGCGCGCCGTGTTTCTCCAGCGCTTCGGCCAGCACCATGGCGAGCGTGTAAGGCTCCTCGCCGGTGGCGCAGCCGGCGGACCAGATGCGCAGGCGGCCGCCGTTCTTCTTCTCGGCGATCCAGCGCGGCAGCAGTTCGTCGATGAGCAGCTCGAAGTGGTGCGATTCGCGGAAGAACGCCGTGACGTTGGTGCTGATCGCGCTCGCCAGCTCACCCAGTTCCTGCTGCGGATCGCGCCGCAGCAGTTCGCAATAGGCCTGGAAATCGCGCAGCTTCAGCGCGCGCAGGCGACGCAGCAGGCGGCCCTGCACCAGCTGCCGCTTGTGCTCGCCCAGCGAGATACCGCATTGCTCGTAGACGAACGTACGCAGGAATTCGAACTCGGCGTTGCCCAGCAACGGGCCGCCCACGGCCGCCACGCCACCGTTGTTGTCGATCGTGGCCGCCGTGCTCATGCTCAGAATTCCTTCCAGGCGCCGGCGTCGGAGGCTTCGGCGCGGACAGCGCGCGGTGCCGGTGCGTGCGAGCTGCGCACCGCGGCGAACACCGCTTCGGCTTCCGCCATCACCGACTGCGAACGCGCCTTCTCGGTCGCCACTTCGTTACCGCTTTCGCCCAGCTGGAAGAAGCCGACCTGGCGTGCCAGTTCGCCGGCCTGCTCCTGCATCGCGCGGGCCGCGGCCGCGGCCTCTTCCACCAGCGCGGCGTTCTGCTGTGTCATTTCGTCCATCTGCAGCACGGCGTGGTTGACCTGGTCGATGCCGGCGGACTGTTCCTGCGACGCCGCGGCGATTTCCGCCACGATGTCGGTGACCTTTTTCACGCTGTCGACGATGTCGGCCAGCGCCTTGCCGGACTGGTCCACCAGCGCCGAACCGGCGCGCACCTTCTCGGCGCTGTCGTTGATCAGGCCCTTGATCTCCTTGGCAGCACCCGCACTGCGCTGGGCCAGGTTGCGCACTTCCGTGGCCACCACGGCGAAGCCGCGGCCCTGTTCGCCGGCACGTGCGGCTTCCACCGCCGCGTTGAGCGCGAGCAGGTTGGTCTGGAAGGCGATCTCGTCGATCAGGCTGACGATGTCGGAAATCTTGCGGCTGGAATCGTTGATCTCGCGCATCGCGGAGCTGGCCTGCGCGGCCACTTCGCCGCCGTGCTCGGCCTGGCGGCGCGTGGCGCTGGCAAGCTGGTTGGCGTGGCTGGCGTTCTCTGCGTTCTGCTTCACGGTGGAGGTCATTTCCTCCATCGACGAGGCGGTCTCTTCCAGGCTCGAA
Organism: Dyella kyungheensis; assembly: GCF_049913195.1. Lineage (GTDB taxonomy): Bacteria > Pseudomonadota > Gammaproteobacteria > Xanthomonadales > Rhodanobacteraceae > Dyella > Dyella kyungheensis. Next base: position 3,733,966 of record NZ_CP183983.1, read on the forward strand.
GCCTGTTCCTGCGTGCGCTGGCTGAGGTCGTCGTTGCCGCGGGCGATCTGCTGCGCGGCCGAGCTCACCGAACCGGCACCGTGGCGCACTTCGCCCACGATGCTGCTCAGGCGCTCGTCCATCGTGCGCAGCGCGTCGAGCAGTTCGCCCAGCTCGTCCTTGCGGGTGTTGGCGATGTGATGGCCAAGCTTGCCGCCGGCGATGGCGTGAGCCACCTTCACGGCCGTGCCCAGCGTATTGAGGATCGAACGCATCAGCAGTACCGCCATCACACCGGCGATCAGCAGGCCGAGGATCAACGCGGCGATGCTGATGGTGCGCACGAACTGGTAACGGCTCACCTGCGCGTCATAGATCTTCTTGGCGTCGCTGCGCTGTGCTTCGACCAGCTTGGCCAGCGAATCCTGGCGCTGCATCATCAGCGGACGGACCTGCATTTCCAGCAGTTCCGAGGCACCCGTGTCGGCCTGCTTCAGGGCGTCGACCAGCGAATCCTTGGCGTCCTTGTAGTCGGCATCGGTGGAGCGCCAGTCGTCGAACTGCTTCTTCACGCCGGCACTCATGGGGATGGCTTCGAACTGCTTCTTGAACGCCTCCATGTCCGACTGCATCTTCTCGTAATCGGCCAGCTTGGCCTTGACCTGGTCCGGCTTGCTGGTCAGCGAGCTGGCTTCGCCCAGCAGGATGAAGGACATCAGCGAGCGCTGCGAGATCTGCGAGATCAGCTGCGCGGGCACGATCTCTTCGTCGTAGATCTGGCCCATGCCGGCGTTCTGCTGCTGCATCGAGCCGATGCCGATCACGGCGCCGGCGATCAGCATCAGGCCGAGCAGACCGAGCACGGCACGCATGCGGTTTCGGACGTTCAGTTCCGGAGCTTTCAGTGCGAACTTCTTCATGATGATTCCAACCCTGCGTATGTCGGTCAGGCCACGGCTTTGACATCGGAGGCAGCTGGCAGCGCCGCCTCCAGCATTTGTGCGTCATGGGGTTGCAGCAGCTTGTCCACGTCCAGCAGCAGCACCATGCGCTCGCCGGCAGCGGTCAATCCCTTGAGGTATTCGGTATCCACGGTGGTGCCCATGTCGGGCACGGGGCGGATGGCGTCCGGCGTCACGTCGAGCACGTCGGAGACGGCATCGACCACCACGCCGAACAGGCGGCCGGCCACGGTGATGATCACGGTGACGGTGGTGGCGCCGTATTCCTCGCGCTCCAGGCCGAAGCGCAGGCGCATGTCGATCACCGGCACGATGGCGCCGCGCAGGTTGAGCACGCCCAGCACGTATCCCGGTGCCTGCGGAATGCGCGTCACCGGCGTCCAGCCGCGGATTTCGCGGACCGCCAGGATGTCGATGCCGTATTCCTCGTGGGCGAGGTTGACGGTGAGGTACTGCGACTGGAGCGCCTCGCTCCGGGTGTTATCGGACATGTTCGCCTCGTGGTCGGGGCCGCGTGCGAGGCCCCCTATCGGGTTCTGGATCGGCGGTGGCGGGGGAAACTTGAGGGGAATGCGCGTTTTCGGCAGGGGGATTCCGAGGTGGCCAGCACGGTGCCCTCTGTGGGAGCGCACTTGTGCGCGACGGTGCATGGATCACCGCCGCGGCATCCGGGTGTCGCGCACAAGTGCGCTCCCACAAGGGAGAGGGAAACGGGGCGCCCGTCGCTTGCTCAGGCCGCTTTCCTGCGCCCCTGCATGCGCACCAGGCCGGCGATGTCGACGATCAGCGCCACCGAGCCATCGGCAAGAATGGTGGCGCCCGACACGCCCTGCACGCGGCGGTAGTTCGCTTCCAGCGACTTCACTACCGCCTGCTGCTGGCCGATCAGGCCGTCCACGAACAGGCCCACGCGTGAACCGTCGCCTTCCACCACCACCATCAGGCCTTCTTCGATGGCATGGATCGCTTTGTCGCAGCCGAACGCATCGTGCAGGCGGATCACCGGCAGGTATTCGCCGCGGAAGCGGAACAACTCGCCGCCGCCCACTACGCTGCGCACCGCTTCGGCCTTCAGCTGCACCGATTCCACGATGGACACCAGCGGCACGATGTAACGCTCCTCGCCTACCGCGGCGGTGAGGCCGTCGATGATCGCCAGGGTCAGCGGCAAGGTGATGGTGAACACGCTGCCCTTGCCCTGGGTGCTGCGGATGGTGACGGTGCCGCCAAGATCGGAGACGTTGCGGCGAACCACGTCCATGCCCACGCCACGGCCGGACAGATCGGTGGTGACGGCGGCGGTGGAGAAGCCCGGCTGGAAGATCAGTTCCGCCACGGCGTCGTCGCTCATGCCTTCGCCGCTGCTGATGATGCCGCGCTGGATCGCCTTGGCCACGATGGCCTCGCGGTTGAGGCCGGCGCCGTCGTCGGACACTTCCACCACCACGTTGCCGCCGCGATGCGAGGCCTGCAGGGTGAGCGTGCCGGTGTCGCCCTTGCCCGAGGCGCGGCGCTTGTCCGGTGTTTCGAGGCCATGGTCGATGGCGTTGCGCACCAGGTGCACCATCGGATCGCCGATCTTCTCCAGCACCGTCTTGTCCAGCTCGGTCTGTTCGCCGACCAGCTCCAGCTTGACCTGCTTGCCCAGCTTCTGGCTGATGTCGCGCACCATGCGCGGAAAGCGGTTGAACACCGAGGCGATCGGCAGCATGCGAATGCCCATCACGCTTTCCTGCAGCTGGCGCGTGTGGCGCGCCAGCTGGCCCAGCCCGTGTTCGAGCATGGCCAGCCGCTCGGCATCGATATCGCCTTCGCGGAAGGTGTCGAGCATCGACTGGGTAATCACCAGCTCGCCCACCAGGTTGATCAGTCCGTCGATCTTGTCGATCGACACGCGCACCGAGCTGGACTCGGTGCTGGCCTCACGCTGCGCACGCGCGGCGCCCGCATCGGCAACGGCCGGTGCTGCAACCGGCGTTGGCGCCGGCGCGGCGACTTCGGCGACGACGTGCTTCGCTTCAATGGTGAGATCGCATTCGTCTTCGACCCAATCGAACACGCCGGTGATATCGGCGCGCTTGACCGGACCGCTCAGTTCGATGGTCCAGCCGACGTGGCACTCGGTCGGTTCCAGCGCGGCGAATGCCGGCAGGCGGTCGAATTCGGGCGTGACCTGCAGCTTGCCGAGGGCGGCCAGCTCGCGGATCAGGCGCAGCGGTTCGTTGCCGCTGGCGAGCATGCCGGCATGCGGGCGGAAGCGGATGCTCCAGGCATCGGCCTGGTCCGCATCGCGTCGCGCCTGCAAGGCAGTGGCCGGCACGCCGCGTCCCATCGCTGCGGCCAGCTCGTTGCGCAGCCCTTCGGCCACCGCATCGTTGAGCGGCTCGCCGGCCTGGGCGCGGGCAAACATGCCGCGCAGGCAATCCACCGTGCGCAGCAGCAGTTCGATGATGGCGCCGTCGATGGCGCGCTTGCCGCTGCGCACTTCATCGAGCAGCGACTCGGCTTCGTGGGTGAACGAGGACATCTCCGGAAAACCGAAGGTGGCCGCACCGCCCTTGATCGAGTGCGCCGCGCGGAAGATGGTGTGCACCAGCTCCCCGTCGCCGCCTTCGTCCAGCGCAAGCAGCGACGACTCCATCGTGTCGAGTCCTTCCAGACTCTCTTCGATGAACACCTGTTGGAACTGCGCCAGACCAGCCTTGCTCATGGGGACACTTCTCTAAGAGATTACGGACGCACGTTCACCGCCGTCATGCCGGCGTTGCCGGCACGACGCAGTTGTCTTCAACCCAGCACGCGCTTGACGGTGGCCAGCAGCTGTTCGGGATCGAACGGCTTGACCAGCCAACCGGTGGCGCCGGCGGCCTTGCCTTCCATCTTCTTGTCGGTGTGCGACTCGGTGGTCAGCATCAGGATCGGCACGCCCTTGTATGCCGGCAGCGTGCGCAGCTCGCGCACCATGCTGAGGCCGTCCATCACCGGCATGTTCACGTCCGCCAGCACCAGGTCGAAGCTGCTGCCCTTGGCCGCGTCGAGCGCCAGCTGGCCGTTTTCCGCCTCGCTCACATCGTGGCCGGCGTTGCGCAGGGTGAAGGCCACCATGCCGCGCATCGAAGCCGAATCGTCAACTGCAAGAATCTTCGCCATCTTCCACCTCAGTTTCAGGCCGGCATCGGTGCCGGCAGTTCCAAAGCCTGTGCGAGGCCGAGCACGCCGGCCGCGTCACGCATCACTTCGCTCACACCCAGCCACGCGGGCGACTGGCCACGCGCCGTCGCCTCGCGGCGGAACGCCACCAGCAGCTGCAGCGCGGCGGTATCCACGCGCTCCACGCCGGCGCCGTCCAACTGGGCGGCGGCGGCATCGAACGCTTCGATCAGTTCGGCCTTTACCTGCGCCACGCTGCCGAGGCGGAAATCGGCGGGCAGCGCGATCACGCGCGCCGCAGCCTTTGCCTCACCCGTCGTCTTGCCCATGGTGTGATCCTGTGCCTGCCCTTAGGGCGTCTACGGGTGGTTTATCGGCCATGCCGTTGTTCGCTTTAGCGATCTTTGTCCCGATCGAGCGCCGCCGATCCGCGCAAAATGGCCTCTCAAGTTTTTCCGAAGGCCGCCGATGCCTAGGGCACGGACGGGCGCGCATGCCGCTTCGTTCGCAAGGAGCTACGATTGATCATCCAACCCACCAGTCTCGCAGCCCTCGCCTGGGCCGGCGCTGCCTCCGGCAGTGCCGCCGAGAGTTGGCGTATCGGCACCGTGCTTTCGGCGCGACCGCTGGGGATCAATCAGGACGGCATGATGGTGCTGCAGATTGGCGCGCTGGCGGTGGAAACCGAGGCGCCGAGCGGCCAGCAGCTGCCTTCGCAATTCCAGGTGCGCGTGCTGACGCTGGGCGCGCAGCCGCAGTTGGAAGTGATCATGCCGCACATGCCCGAGCCGACCGTGCAGTTGGCCATGCGCGAGCGCCTGCCGCAACAGAACGGCTACGCGCCGTTGCTTGCCACGCTCGATGCGCTCGCCCAGCGCCCGGCGCTGCGCCAATTGCCGGCGTATCTGCGGCCCGCGCTGGCATTGCTGGAACACGTGGTGCGCACGCCGGCCGAGATCACCCGCGGCGAGGGACTGGAAGAAGCGATCAAGCGCAGCGGCCTGTTCCTGGAGGCGCAACTGGCCGAACCCAATCTCGATATGGCCGGCGTGAGCCAGGAAGACTGGAAGGCTGCCTTGCTGCGCCTGGCCAGCCTGCTCGACGACTACCTGCCCGCGCGTCGCTCCACCAGTGCGTCCAGCGAGACGCCTCCGCCGCTGCAACAGCGTGGCCTGCAGGCGCAACCGCGCGCCATGCTGCCGCTGTCGCTGCTCGACGACGATGTCGACGCCCTGCTCAGCCAGTTGCATGGCGAAGTGCGCGCTGCGTTGGCCCGGGTGGAAGTGGCGCAGTTGGAAGCGACTACCGCTTCCGCGTGGATGATCGAGATTCCGCTGCAAGGCGAGGACGGCCGCGACATCCTGCAGGTGCAGTTGCAGCAGAACACCGAGAGCGACACCGGTTCGTCGTGGACGTTCGGCTTCGCCATCGACCTGCCCGCGCTGGGACCGATCCAGGGCGAACTGCAACTGCGCGATCTGCGCCTGGCCGTGCGCCTGTGGGCGGAACGCGCCGATACCGTGCATCGCCTGGAGCAACAGTTCGGCCCGTTGCGGCAGACGCTGTCGGCGGCGGGTCTGATCCTCGATCAGCTGTCGTGCCAGCAGGGTCTGCCGCAATCGAGCCACGCGCACAGTGCGATCCTGCTGAGGACCACGGCATGAGCAACGCACTTCCTCCCGCGCGCCGCCGCGTCACCCTGCGTCTCTCAGGCGGCTCGAACCATGCTGCCGCGACGCCGGTCAGCCTGCCGCCCGAATCGCTGGAAACACTGCTGGCCCGCGCTCGCGCGCTGGGCATTCCGTTGCACCAGGATCCGCAGATGGCCGCACTGCTCGCCTCGCTGCGCCTGCGCCAGGAAGTGCCCGCCACGCTGTACGCAGCCGCCGCTGCAGTGATGGCCTGCATCTACGACGCGGCCGACGCGCAGCACTGAGCGCACGTTCTTGCGAAGCGTGCGTGCGCACGCGATGTGCGTGGAAACACGACACACCCTTCATGTTTTGTCCGCAACAGTGATCCTGCACACACAGGATCGCTCATGGCCCGTTCCGGAAACTCCGCCGTTCCACCTGCAAAACGACAACGCGCACTGATCGAACGCCGCAACACCAAGATGGCGCGTTCCGCCCACGCCTACGTGCGTGGCAACACGGCGCAGTTCTACGAATGGCTGGACTCGTCGGCGGCACCGCCTCTTCCCGCCGGTCCGGCGATCTGGATCTGCGGCGACTGCCACATCGGCAACATCGGCCCGGTCGCGGACGACCAGGGCAAGCTGCACATCCAGATTCGCGATTTCGATCAGAGCGTGATCGGCAATCCCGCGCACGACCTGGTGCGGTTGGCGCTTTCGCTCGCCATGGCGGCGCGCGGCTCGGACCTGCCCGGCATCACCACCGCCAACATGATGGAGGCGATGCTCGACGGCTACGAATCCGCGTTTCCGGAAACCGACGATCCGGAACCGCGCATGCCCGGCACCATCAAACTGGTGATGCGGCAAGCCGCACGGCGCAGCTGGAAATCGCTCGCTGACGAACGCACGAACGGTGATGGGCTCGAGCTGCCGCTGGGCAAGCAGTTCTGGCCCATCCTCGCGAAGGAGCGCAAGGCCATCCAGGCGATCTTCCGCCAGCCCGAACTGGATGCGCTGGCCAAGCAGTTGCGGCGCCGCGATCCCAAGGGCGAGGTGAACGTGCTGGATGCCGCGTACTGGCGCAAAGGCTGCAGTTCGCTGGGCAAGCTGCGCTACGCCGCACTGCTGGACGTGGATGGCGAAGCGGTGGAAGGCGACGACCTTTGCCTGATCGACATCAAGCAGGCGGCCGCGTCCATCGCACCGCACGCAAGCCGCGCCCGCATGCCGCGCGACCCGGCGCAGCGCGCGGTGCTAGCCGCGCAACACCTGTCGCCTGCGTTGGGCAACCGCATGCGTCCCACCCAGCTGCTGGACAAGCCCGTGTTCGTTCGCGAGCTGATGCCGCAGGACCTGAAGATCGACATCGCACGATTGCGGCGCAAGCAGGCGCGCCACGTTGCCGCCTTTCTCGCCCATGTGGTCGGGCATGCGCACGCTCGCCAGATGGACGCCGCCACGCGCCAATCGTGGTGCCGTGAATTGCGGCGCAATCATTCGCGCACGCTCGATGCGCCGTCGTGGTTGTGGACGGCGGTGACCGGGTTGCTGTCGATGCACGAGCGCGATTATCTCGACCACTGCCGGCGCTACGTGGGCGGCAAGGCGTGAAGCATTCGATCAAAGCGTGATGGTGGCCGACAGCATCGCCGGATTGCCCTTCAGGCGATTGGTGACGTCGAACTCGTGCAGCCAGCGGAACGAGAATTCGGCCTGGCCGCCTTGCCACTTCTTGAGGTAGTTGACCATCGGGCCGACGCCCAGGGAATGGCCCTTGAAGCCATTGAGTTGATCGGCGATCGGACCGGTGTCGTCTTCCAGCTGATAGATCCAGCCACCGACTGCGCCAAGGCCCCAACCCGAAGGAAAGCGCTTCACCAGCAAGGTATCCAAGCGATAGACCGCACCGTTCTGGTAATCGGTCGCCTTGTCCTTGGTGTAGAAGTCCACGGCCGTGGTAGCACTCCATTCCAGCGAGCCTTGGTCGAACAACGCGGTGTAGCCCACGGTAGGCGAGAAGGTCCAGGTGTTGAGGCTCGCATTGGCCAGGCGGCCATCCTTGTAGTCGCCCGTCGGTGCGTAGAGGTACAGCGAGAACGAGATGTGCTGCGTCTGACTGAAATGATGACTGGCGATGACCGGTGCAAAGAACAAGTCGTACGGGGCCAGCACGTGGGACGAGCGACTGGTATTGAAACTGCCCAGCCGCGCGTTCACGTTGGCGTCGACGTAGGCGAACGGCAGCGTCATCATCGAAGCGAAATTCCACGACGAGGGTTGCGTCTTCCAGATGTACAGGCCGGTGAAGGTGGCCAGCTGGAACTCCGCCTTGAGTCCAAGCGCCGCGCCGCCACCCGCAATCGGCACCTGTTTGGAGGCGCTGATCGAGCCGTCGTAATAGGCGTAGCCGTACTGCCAGGTGAGGCCGGGCGTCGGCGGGATCAATCCCGAGTACGAACTCGCCTGCAGGCCGGTGATGGAGCGTCCCACACCGGTTTCCGTGGCATGCAGCGGCGACGCAAGCAGGGCAGCCAGCAGGGCGGAATACAGCGCAACTCGTTTCATGGCAGCTCCGGACCCCTGGGCAGATACGCAACGGCATGCGCCTTCCGTGTGGCAAACGAATTCCCGCGCACCGCCTCAGCCTCTACGGATCAGGGGCGTCAAACAAGCGAAAATCCACCTATGGGTTCTAGGTAGAACTACGGAATAAACGGCGTAGCCGGCGCATCAGGAAATGGCCTGGCGCGCTGCGCTCCATGCGCCGACGGCGTGCCGCTTCAGATCGCGGCGTTGTGCTGCGCGGGTTTGGCGCCGCCATCCGGAAAACGTGCGATCGCCTGCTGCGCCGCCTGCTCCAGCGAGGTCACGAATTCGTTGACGTCGGTGTTCGGCGGTGGCGCCACCTCGGCCGCCGCCAGCGGCTCGGGGAACATCACGCCCACGATGCAGGCGTGCGCGATGCGGGCGTGCACCAGCGACACGGTATCGTCGAAGGTGTCGCGCTCCTTGATCGGGCTGGTGCTGACGATGTAGACCATCGACACCGCGTTGGGCGTCAGCTCCGGATGCGCCTGCGCGTCGAAGGCCTGGAAATCCGGGATGGAGATATGCCGCGCGTCGATATGCAGGTCGCGCAGGATGCGCGTCAGCAACTCGGTGGACAGATCGTCCGCCATCGAACCCAGGCCCATGCACAGCACCAACGATCCGGGCGGCACGGCCAGCGGCCCCTGGAACCGGCCCATGGCATCTTCGCGATGCTGGCGCAGGCTCTGCCCGATGGTCATGCTTTCCAGCACCGAGGTGCGGCGACGCCAGCGCGTCCAGCGGCTTTCCTGGCTGTCGAGCGACTCGACCACCGTGACGATGGCCTGCTTCACGGACAGCTGCTGCGATCCGCTGATCGCCCCGTTGGCCAAGTCGATGCGCGCCAGTTGCAACGCCGGCAGCAGCACGGCATCGCAGTAGGCGGCGAAACTCTTGCGCTTGAGGAAGTCGCGCGCCTCGCTGATGATCTCGCCTGCGTCGCCGGACAGGGCACGCTGGTACACGCGTTGCGGCAAGGTGAGCGCCGGCGTGTCGCCGAGCAGGATGTTGAGCAGGTCCAACGCCTGCACGTGACGCCCCGCCACCACCAGGCACAGCGTCAGCGGCGTCGACATTAGCAGGCCCACCGGACCCCACAGGCCGCTCCAGAAAATCGCCGCGACCACCACGGCCAACGGAGTAAGACCGGTGGTATGGCCGTAGAGGAACGGCTCGATCAGCTGCGACACGATGATCTCGACCGCCAGGTAGAGCAGCAAGGTCATCAACAACACCGACCAGCCCGGCGCCACCGCCGCGGCGAACAGCGCCACCAGCGCCGCCACCAGCCATACGCCGATATAGGGCACGAAGCGCAGCGCCGCCGTCAGCAATCCCCACAGCAGCGCGCTGGGCACGCCGATCAGCGTCAGGCCGAGCCAGATCGCCACGCCCACGCCGAGGTTCACCGAAAACGTCGAGATGAAGAATCGCGACAAACGTTCGCCCGCGTCGTTGATCGCGGCCGTGGTGGCACGCAGATCCGCGCCGCCGGCCAGGCGGATGAAGCGATCGCGCAAGGATTCGTGTTCCAGCAGCACGAAGATCAACACCACCAGCACGATGCCTGCCGTTTCCACCGGCACCCATGCCGTGGTCAACACGCGAGTGAGCAGCCCCACCGGCTCGGACGGCGGCTTGGTCGCCTGTGGCGAAGGCTTCGCCGACGGAGCGGTGTTGGTGAGATAAGGCGGCGCCAGGAACGACGGCGCCGTGCTTCCACTAGCCGCGGGCGCGCTGCCCTGGCCTGAATCGTCGATCACCTTGCCCAGTTCGCCGCGCACCACGTCAAGCCGGCCGAGCGTTTCCTCGCGCAGCGACTTCACCTTGCTGCGGATGGTCACCTCGTACTGCGGCAGACTGCGCGCCACGTGCACTACCTGCGTGCCCATGATGGCGGTCACGCCGGTCACGATGACCACCAGCGCGACCACCGCGATCAGCACCGATGCCGTGTGGCCGAATCCGATGCGCCGGTAGATGCGCACCCAGGGCGCCATCAGCAGGCTGAGGAACAGCGCCAGGATGATCGGCACCAGCACTTCGCGCCCGAAATACAACAGCGCCAGCACGCAGGCCAGCGCGATGATGACCACGGCACGCTGACTCGCCGTCGCGGCGGTTGGCACGGGCACTGGCGACGACATGGGCTTCTCCTTTCCACTGCGGTTCGCCGGGATCGGTGTCCCGGCGTGCCGCAAGGATAGCCGTGCTCAGCGTATCGAGTACGTCAGGCCGCTTCGTGCTCCAACGGCAGGCGGCAAAGGCGGCGCACATCGAGCAAGGCCACGAAGCCGCCCTGCGAGGGCAATACACCGTGCACGGGATCGTCGTCTCGATCCGTGCCGCCGGGCAGCGGCGGTGCGATGTCGGCGGCGCTGGCTTCCAGCAGGTCGCCGATGGCGTCCACCCGGATGCCGACCAGATGCGGGCCGTGCGAGAGCATCACCTGGCGTACCTGGAAGGGGTCCATGCGTTTTTCGTCGGACAGCCCCAGCCGACGGCGGCCGTCGAGCACGGGCACGATGCGGCCGCGCAGATGGCGGATGCCCAATACCTCGGGCGCCGAGCCCGGCACGGGGGTCAACTCGCCATCGCGAAGCACTTCGCTCACCTGCGTCAGCGGCGCGGCGTAGGACTGCCCGCCGATGCGGAACGACAGCCAGTGCTCGGTGTTTTTCACGTGTTTCATGGCAGCGACTCCCCTGCGTTGACTTTGCCTGGTACGACGGTCTTGCAAATCACGGGCCATGCTCCGGAGCGGCTACATGGGCCGATCCCACGGTGATGGCGCCCGCGGCGACGTTGGGCAGGCTGGCGCGCGGCGTCACTTCCGGCCCGGATTCGCCCTCCTGCGGCTCCGCGCGCTGCGGCCTGGCGAGGATGACCTTGTTCACCGGCACGTCGTCGGCCTGCCGGGATGCCACCACTTCCATGGTGGGCAGGGCTGTCGCGGGCTTGTTGGCAACCACGGGGGCTGCGGGCGCAACGCTAGTGGCAGGTGCCGGCGCTCCCTGGGTGCCCGCGGTGAGCTGGCCGGTGCCCGGCGCCACGTTCTCGATGCGCTGGGGCTCGCCCTCTTCGCTGAGCACCACGATCAGTACGCGGCGGTTGCGGTTGCGTCCGTCCTCCGTCGCATTGTCGGCATTGGGGTGGTATTCGCCCCAGCCCATGATGCCCAGCCGCGTGGGGTCCACGCCCTGCTCGGTGAACAGGCGCGCCACGCTGGCCGCACGGGCGGCAGACAGCTCCCAGTTGGAGGGATACAGCGCGGTGTTGATCGGACGATCGTCGGTGTAGCCCTCGATGCGCACCGTATTCGGGAACGGCTTGAGGATCGAGGCCATGCTGTTGAGCACTTCGTTGGCTTCCGGCGAGAGTTTCGCCACGCCACTGGGGAACAGGATGTCGGTGCGCAGCTCCACTTCCAGCCAGGAGGTGGTCTTGCGCACGATCACCATCTGCTTGTCGATCAAGGGCTGCAGCGCGCGCACCACCTGGTCGCGGATCATGTCCAGGTTGCGCTTCTCGCTCGCCGGCGCAGCGGCGCGCGAGTCCACCGCGCGCACCATCTGCGGACGCCCGGGAATGGGCACGCTCACCGGAATGGTCGCCGCGCCCGGCTGGCTCGCCGGCGAGGCGATCGCGGGATCGACGTTGTGCGGCTGCGCGCGCGTCTGCGGCATCGGCGCAATCACATGGCTGGAGCCGTTGAATGCCTCGATGATCGAATTGGACATCACGCGGTACTTGCCTTCGTTCACCACCGACACCGCGTACATCACCACGAAGAAGGCGAGCAGCAGCGTCATCAGGTCGGCATAGGGGATCGCCCATGCTTCGTGGTTGACGTGATCCTCGTGGTGTTTTTTCTTCCTGGCCACAACGCTGCGCTCCGTTACCCCAGGTAGCCCTGGAGCTTCGATTCGATCTGGCGCGGATTGGCGCCCTCGGCAATGGCGACCAGTCCTTCGATCAGGATTTCGCGCATCTGCGTCTGCTTGTGGATCAGCGCCTTCAGCCGGGCCGACATCGGCAGCATCCACAGGTTGGCCAGCGCCACGCCGTAGATGGTGGCGACGAACGCCGCGGCGATGCCGTGGCCGAGCTTGCTGGGGTCGGCGAGGTTCTGCATCACCGCCATCAGGCCCATCACGGCACCGATGATGCCCATGGTCGGCGAGAAAATGCCGGCCTGCTCGAACACTTTCGCGCCGGCCAGATCGTGGTGTTCGCGCGCCCCCACTTCCACTTCCAGCACGCCGCGGATCGCTTCGGGCTCGCTGCCGTCCACCAGCAGCTGCAGGCCCTTGCGCACGAAGGTGTCGCTTTCCGAATCGATCTGCGGTTCCAGACCCAGCAGGCCCTGGCGGCGCGAAATTTCGCTCCAGCCCACGATGCGGCTGATCAGGTCGGAGGGTTGGTGCTGCGGCGGCTTGTACACCAGCGGGAACAGCGCCATCGCGTGCTTGAGTACCTTGCCGGAGTTCTGCACCAGCAGCGCGGCGATGGTGCCCATGAACACGATCACGAACGCAGCCGGATTCCACAGCGCTTCCACGCTGGAACCCTTGAGGATGGTGCCGACGATCACGACCACGAAGGCCAGGATCGTGCCGATGAGACTTACCAGATCCATGTCAGCCGCTCATCCTGATGGAGGAAAGAAGTTGGCCGTCGTGGTCGGACAGGCCGGCCAGATCCATCACCAACGCCAGGCGGCCGTCGCCGGTGACGGTGGCGCCCGCCACCGCAGGCACGCCCTGGAACAAGGGACCGAGCGGTTTCACCATCACGTCTTCGCGCCCGAGCACTTCGTGCACCAGGCAACCCAGCCGCATGTGGCCGATGTGCAGCACCACCACGTGGCGACCCGCCAGCCCATCCACGCCGACCCAGCCGCCGAGATCGGCCAGCACCAGTGCACGGCCGCGATGCGATGCCACCACGCGACCGTCTAGCTGTTGCTGCTGTCCCGGTGCCAGTTCGAATACTTCATCCACATTGCTCAGCGGCAGCGCGAGCAGACGCGCGCCCACGCGCACCATCAGCACGCGCTGGATCGCCATCGTCAGCGGCACCGCCAGCTCCAGCGTGCTGCCCTTGCCCAGCTGCGAGCGCACCGACAAGGTGCCGCCCAGTTCCACCACGCGCGTCTTCACCACGTCCATGCCCACGCCGCGACCGGAGATGTCGGAGACGGTGGCGGCGGTGCTGAAGCCGGGGCGGAAGATGATCTCGTAGCATTCGTTTTCGGTGAGGCGCGATGCCTGCGCCTCGTCCATCAAACCCTTCTCCACCGCCTTGCGGCGCAGGACTTCAGGGTTCATGCCGCGCCCGTCGTCGGACACGGTGATCACGATGCGCTCGCCGCGCTGGCTTGCGCCCAGCGTGACCTTGCCCTTGCGCGGCTTGCCGGCGCGTTCGCGTTCGTCCGGCATTTCCAGGCCGTGGTCGAGCGCGTTGCGAATCAGGTGCACCATCGGATCGGCGAGTGCCTCGACCAGGCTGCGGTCGAGATCGGTGCCCTCGCCTTCCTGCACCAGTTCCACTTCCTTGCCGAGCTGGCGCGAGAGATCGCGCACGATGCGCGGGAAGCGCTGGAACAGACGGCCCACCGGCTGCATGCGCATGCCCAGCACGGCGTTCTGCAGCGCGTCGGCCACGCGATCGAGTTCGGTGGCGGCCAGCTCGAGCGTTTCATCGCCCGTCTTCGCCGCGAGGCTCAGCAGGCGATTGCGTACCAGCACCAGTTCACCGGCGCGATGCACCAGCGCGTCGAGGCGGGCGGTGTCCACGCGCACGGTGTTTTCCGGTGCGGGCGCCGCTTGTTTGGCCGGCGCGGCGACGGATGCAGATGCAGCGACAGGTGCGGGGGCCGGCGCGTTCGCGCCTGGCTGGCCGCCCTTGCCGTGAAGATTGTCGAGCAGCGATTCGAACTCGTCGTCGAAGATCGTGCCTGCCGTCGACGATACGACGGGCGCGGTCGTCGTGGCGCCAAGCTGGCCGCCCTTGCCATGCAGGTTGTCCAGCAGGGCTTCGAATTCGTCGTCGGAAATGCTGCCCGAGTCGGCCGCCGCTAAGGGCGCACCCGGTGCGCCGCTGCTGCCATAGAGGCTGTCGAGCAGGGCTTCGAATTCGGAATCGTCGATCGTGCCGTCGCTCGGCGGCGGCGCCACCGGCTTGGGCGCCGGTGCGGGTGCAGGCGCGGCGGCCTTGCCCGGCGTCAGGCGTTGCAGCAGGCCGGCGGGCGGCATCGCCATCGCGCTGCCGCTGGCCAGTGCCGCCATCATGTCGTTGAGTAGGTCCAGCGCTTCCAGCAGCGCATCCATGCGGCTGGCATCGAGCAGCAACTGCCCGTTGCGCGCCACGTTGAGCAAGTCCTCGGCGTGATGGCACAGCTGCACCATCGGCTCGATGGCGAGGAAGCCCGCGCCGCCCTTGACCGTGTGGAACGCGCGGAACACCGCGTTCAACAGTTCGGCATCGCGCGGCGAGGCCTCCAGCCCGATCAGCTGATCGCCCAGGCGCTGCACCAGTTCCCCGGCTTCCACCAGGAAATCATTGCGCAGCTCGCTGTCCAACGTGGGATCCATGCGGCGGTCCGTCCTTTAGAAACCGAATTCGCTGAGCAGGCGATCCGCTTCGTCCTGACTGGTGACCTTGACCGGACCGGTGGCGGCTTCGCCCGAGGCCAGCGCGCCGGTGAGGCTCACCAGTTCCAGCAGCGAGTTCTCCACGCTGCCGATGAAGTTCACCACTTTCTTGATGCGCTGGCCCGAGAGGTCCTGCCACGACTGGGCGACCACGAAATCGGCGAGGCCGTCGCGGCATGCGTTGGCGAACGCCTGCGACTGCTTCGCCAGCACGTGCGCGACATCGCCTTCGGCGGTGCCGTCGATCACCGCGTCGGCGTTTTCGGCGAGCGCTTCGGCCTGCGGACGCATGCGCTCGACGAAATCGAGCGAGCGATGGGCCGCCTGCGAGCTCATCTCGAGCACATCTTCCAGGTGCTGGCGCGCATCGGCGACGCTGCCCGGCACGCCTTCCTGCGCCAGGTCGCCGCCGAGGCGGCGCACGGCATCGTGCAGGTCGCGGGCAAGCAGGCCCAGCGCGCGGAACACACGCTGTTCGCGCTCGCGGACCAGCACATCGAGGGCCTGCTCGAAGGCGGCGCCATCGGCGCTGTTCAGCAGGTCGTGGAGTTCCTTCGGCATCGACTCGCCGGCCATCAGGGAGCCTGCATTCATACGCCAAGTACCTCGCGCCGGGAGCTGTTTGCCCGCAGGGCAAGGAAGAACGAAGAAGTGTATGTCGATACACGACTGAGTGATGACGCAGCCTTGCGGGCAAACAGACCCGGCCCGAAGGGTTGCGCTTGAGCGGCCGCCAGGCGGCAGCGCGCGGCTTGACCTGCCAGCCAGGCAGGCGCAGCGCCACGCGCTACCACCTGACAGCCGCTCAAGCGCAACGCGAGGTACTTGGCGTATGAATGCAGGCTCCGAACTTGTGCGTTCATGCGCCGGCTCCCGCTGCAGCAAGGCGTTCGAAGATCTTGCTCAGCTTTTCCTGCAGGGTGACGGCGGTGAACGGCTTGACGATGTAGCCGTTCACGCCGGCCTGGGCGGCGGCGATGATCTGGTCGCGGTTGTTCTCGGCGGTGACCATGAGCACCGGCAGGCCTTTCAGCGCGGGCTCGGCGCGGATCGCGCGCAGCAGGTCGATGCCCGTCATGTTGGGCATGTTCCAGTCGGTCACGACCATGTCGAAGGCGTTGTTGCGCAACATGGTCAGCGCGTTCTCGCCATCGTCGGCTTCCTGGATCAGGCCGTTGCTGAAACCCAGCTCGACCAGCAGGTTGCGCACGATACGCCGCATGGTGGAGAAGTCGTCCACCACGAGGATCTTCATATTCTTGTCCAAACGCTTTCTCCGCTGCGCGTGTTACTTGGAAACCCAGGGGATGGGCGATGGGTCATGGGCGCGCGACGATCACACTCCACAGCACACGTGGGCCATTGGACTCGCGCCCCACTACCTGCCCCTCGATCCCTTACGTTGCTTGCCTTCCTTCTCCTGCCCCTCGTGCCAACCCGACATCCGCGCTCGCAAGCGCACGATGGCCTGGCCGTGGATCTGGCACACGCGCGATTCCGTCACGCCGAGCACCGCACCAATCTCCTTGAGGTTCAGTTCTTCCTCGTAGTACAGGGACATCACCAGCTGCTCGCGTTCGGGCAGGCCGCCGATGGCTTCCACCAGGGCTTCGCGCATGCCTTCGTGCTCGACGCTGTCCGCCGGGCTCAGGCTGTCGCCGTCGGCCACGTCGAACGCTGCGCCGCCGTCCGCGTCATCCGGTGCGGAGAGGCTGAGCAGGCGAGCACTCGCCGCGTCGGCCAGCACCTGGTGATATTCCTCGGCACCCATGCCCAGTCGCCGCATCACTTCGGCGTCATCGGCATCGGAACCGGTTTCTATTTCAATCTGACGAACGACCTCCGCCATTTCGCGCACTTTTCGATGCACCGACCGTGGGGTCCAGTCGGTGCGCCGCAATTCGTCGAGCATCGCGCCACGGATGCGGATACCCGCAAACGTCTCGAAGCTCGCATTCTTGCCGGTGGTGAAATTGCGCGAGGCCTCCAGCAAACCGATCATGCCGGCCTGAATCAGGTCGCTCACGTCCACGCTGGGCGGCAATCGGCCCATCAGGTGATAGGCGATACGTCGCACCAGGGGAGCGTGCTGGCGAACCAGTTCGTCGGCACTCTGCCGCGTCAGCTGCAGATATTCGGAAGCCACACTCATGTCACCACCCCGTTGCTACTGCGGCCTGCCTGCTGAAAAAGGCGATGCGATCCAGGCCCAGTCGCTCGGGTTCACCCCATGTATCGACCGCACCCGCCAATTGCTTGAATGCCAATCCCGACCGGCTCGACGGCCACAGATCCACCACCGCGCTCTGGCGGCGGATGGCCTGCTTGAGCCGTTCGTCATGCGGGACATGGCCCATGAATTCCAACGCCACATCGAGGAAGCGATCGCAAACTCGTGCGAGTTTCTGATGCAGCTGCCTGGCTTCGCCCACGTTGCGCACCATGTTCGCCACCATGCGGAAGCGGCGCACGCCGAAGTCGCGGCTGAGCACCTTGAGCAGGGCGTAGGCATCGGTGAGCGAGGCGGGCTCGTCGCAGACCACCACCACCACGTCGTCCGCAGCCGCGGCGAACATCGCCACGTTGTCGGAAAGTCCTGCGGCGGTATCCACCACCAGGTAATCCGGCGGCGCCACCAGATCGTCGAACGCGCGGATCACCGCCGCGTGCTCGCCGGCGCCCAGCTGCGAGAGGCGGCGTGTGCCCGAACCGGCCGGCACCACCTTGAGGCCGTGCGGCGCGGTCATCAACAAGTCTTCGATCGAGCAGACGCCGTCGAGCAGGTGGCCGATGTGGCGGGTGGGCGTGAGGCCGAGCAGCACGTCGATGTTGGCCAGGCTCATGTCCGCATCGAGCAGGATCACCTGATGGCCCTCGATGGCCAGCGCCATGCCGAGGTTCACGGAGACGGTGGTCTTGCCCACGCCGCCTTTGCCGCCAGCCACCGCAATGGCACGGCAACGTTTGCGCGGCGCGGTGCCGCTCAAGCCATAGGCCTGGTCCTGCACCGGCGCCTGCCGGGTATGTCGTTCGGTCAGCGCACGCAGCATGCTTTCCAATCCCATCGCCTGATTCATTGCGAAGACGCCACTCATGCGCTTGCCACCGCTAGTCCAAAGCGATCCGCCATCACCACGTCGTCGGCCGGCGCGCTGCCCTTGAGCACCTGCGCGGCGCGGCATACCAGCACCCGCGCATCGGCTGTGGCGATGTCTTCGGGCACGCGCTGTCCATCGGTGACATAGTCGAGCGCGAGTCGGTGACGGATCAGCACCGATAGCGCGCCGCCGAGGCTGGGGGCCTCGTCGAGTTTGGTAAGAATGCAGGCGTGCGGCTTCACCGGCAGGTAAGCGCGCACCGCCTCATCGAGCGACGACGCATGCGCGTTTGCCGCCATCACCAGGCAGGCGCGCAGATCGCCGCCGTTGCCCAGCACTTCCAGTTGTTCGGCCAGTCGCGGATCGCCGCCGGCCAGGCCAGCGGTGTCGACCAGCACGGTGTGGTGGCCACGCAGCAATTCGAGTACATGGCGCAGGCTGTCGGCGTCGTACGCCGGATAGACGCGAACGCCGAGCAGGCGACCGTAGTGTTCCAGCTGCGCCGCGGCGCCGATGCGGTAGTGATCGGTGCTGACCAGCGCGACCTGCGATGCGCCGTTGCGCATCACGGCACGGGCCGCCAGCTTGGCGATGGTGGTGGTCTTGCCCACGCCGGTGGGACCGACCAGTGCGGTGACGCCACGACGCTCCGAGTGATCGCGCGGGCTGATCGACAGGCTCCGGCTGAGCACGCCCAGCGGCAGATAACGGGCCTGTTCGGCGTTGATTTCCACCGGCAGCTCGCCGACCAGCTGGCGCGCGACATCCGGTTCGATACCGAGCCGGGTCATTTCGCGCAGTACGCGGGCACGCATCGGCTGACGGCGTTCCAGGTCGTTCCAGATCAGGCTCGACAGCTGCGTTTCCAACAGGTCGCGCAGGCTGCCCAGTTCGGCACGCACGCGCGCGGTGTCCTGCATGGCGCGTTCGAGCAATGGATGGAGGGACGCAGCTTCGGCGGAGGCACCGTTCGGCGCGGTTTCCAGCGGCGCCGTCATTTCTTCCAGCGCCTTGGCCAGCGTGGCGGCCTGCGCCTGCGGCATGCGCGCGGCGGGCGCCTCGATCACCGGCTCCACGCGCGGCGACGTGGCACGACGCGAGAGCGACACGGAGACGCCGTCGTCATCGCGACGGTTCGTCGGCGGCAGCGGCGGCGGCGCGGCCTCGCTGCGACGCGCGGCAGCGTTCGGCGCGGAGGCGGCAGCCGGTGCGCGGTTTTCCACTTCCAGCGGGGCACCGTGGCGCGCGGCTTCGCGTACCAGCGCTTCGTCGAAATCGACCGCGGCGATGATCTCGATGCCGTCGTCCATCCGGCGCGTGGACAGGATCACCGCATCCGGCCCCTGGTCCTCGCGCACTTCGCGCATGGCCTGACGCATATCCGGGGCCACGAAACGCTTGATCTTCACTTGCTCGCTCCGCTCGCGTGAATGGTGAATGGTGAATGGTGAATAGGAACAGCCCACGCTGATGCAGGGTTCCGTTGAATGGTTTGTGCGTGGCGCATGTCTGATCTTTCCCGACTCATTCGTTCCATTAGAAATGGTGAGCAAGCAACAGCGCGCATCGTCAAAACCTCTCGCGCCCGGCTCTCCCTATTCATCATTCACCACTTACCCTTTACCGCCTCTCAGCGACCCAATGCCTGCACCAAACGCACTCGGCGGTTGTCCGGCACCTCGTTGTAAGCGAGTACGTGCAGGTTCTGTGCCACATGGCGAGTGAAGCGCGCGAGCCACGGACGGAGCTGCGGCGCGACCAGCAAGACGGCCGGTTCGCCGCTCATTTCCTGCTTGCGCGCGGCGTCGGCGACGCCTTGTTGCAGGCGGTCGGCAAGGCCCGGTTCCACCGCGGCGCCCGCTACGCCGCCATTTGCCAGCGATCCGAGCAGGATCTGCTCCAGTTCCGGCGCCAGCGTGATGACGGGGATCTCGGTACCGAGGCCGGAGATCTCCTGCACGATCTGGCGACCCAGCGCCACGCGCACGGCGGCACTGAGGGCGCCGGGATCCTGACTCTGGTTGGCGTGCTCCGCCAAGGATTCGACGATGGAACGCATGTTGCGGATCGGCACCCGCTCGGCCAGCAGGTTCTGCATGACCTTGACCACCACGCCCAGCGACAGGCGCTTGGGCACCAGGTCTTCCACCAGCTTGGGCGTGGTCTGGGCGAGGCGATCGAGCAGCTGCTGCACGTCCTGGTGGCCGAGCAGTTCGTGCGCATGGCTCTGCAGGATGTGCGACAGATGCGTGGCGACCACGGTGGCCGGATCGACCACGGTGTAGCCAAGACTCTGCGCCATTTCGCGCTGGCCCGGTTCGATCCACAGCGCTTCCAACCCGAATGCCGGATCGCGCGTGGCGATGCCCTGCAGGCCTTCCTGCACGCGGCCGGGATTGATCGCCAGCAGGCGATCGTTGTGCACTTCCGATTCGCCCATCGGCACGCCCATCAGGCTGATGCGATAGGTGTTGGGGCCCAGATCCAGGTTGTCGCGGATGTGCACCGGCGGCACCAGGAAGCCCAGCTCCTGCGAGAGCTTGCGGCGCACCGACTTGATCCGGCCCATCAATTCGCCGCCCTGATGCGTATCCACCAGCGGAATCAGCCGGTAGCCGACTTCCAGGCCCAGCGGATCGACGCTGGCGACGTCTTCCCAACCCAGTTCGAGACGTTCGGCCGGCGCGGCCGGCGGCGGTACCTCGGCAGCCGCTTTGGCCACCCGCTCGACCGCTTCGCGGTCGCGCTTGATCATCAGCCACGCCGCGCCGCCACAGGTGCCGCCCAGCAGCAGGAACGCGATGTTCGGCATGCCCGGGATCAACCCCATCACGCCCAGCACCACGCCGGCCACGGCGAGCGCGCGCGGCTGGCCGAACAGCTGGCCGACCAGCTGCTTGCCCATGTCGGTGGACTTGGACACGCGCGTCACGATCACGGCGGTGGCAATCGACAGCATCAGCGAGGGCACCTGCGCCACCAGGCCGTCGCCGATGGTGAGCAGCGTATAGGTCTTGGCGGCTTCGCCGGCGGAAAGCCCGTGCTGGAAGATGCCGACGAAGAAGCCACCGACGATGTTGATGATCAGGATCAAGATGCCGGCGGTGGCATCGCCGCGCACGAACTTGGAGGCACCGTCCATCGAGCCGTAGAAGTCCGCTTCCTCGCGCACTTCCTGGCGGCGGTCGCGCGCCTGTTCCTGGTTGAGCAGGCCGGCGTTGAGATCGGCGTCGATCGCCATCTGCTTGCCGGGCATGGCATCGAGGGTGAAGCGCGCGGTCACTTCGGACACGCGCGTGGCGCCCTTGGTCACCACCACGAAATTGATGATGGTAAGGATGGCGAACACCACCAGGCCCACCGCGAAATTGCCGCCGATGACGAATTCGCCGAACGCTTCGATCACCTTGCCGGCGGCGCCGGGGCCGTCATGGCCGTGCAGCAACACCACGCGGGTGGAAGCAATGTTCAAGGCCAGGCGCAGCAGCGTGGCCATCAGCACCACGGTCGGAAACGCGGCGAATTCCAGCGGCCGCATCACGTAGATCACCGCCAGCAGGATCACCAGCGACAGCGCGATGTTGAAGCTGAACAACATGTCCAGCAGGAACGGCGGCAGCGGCAACATCATCATCGCCAGCGCGGCGAGCATGATCACCGGCGCGCCGAGGCCGCGGCGGCCGAGCGTCTTCAGATTGCCTAGGGCGGTAGCGTTGGCCATCACTGTTCCATCAGAACTGGTAGGGACCCATCAGGTCCGGATCGACGTCGGGTTGCGGTGCCTTCGGCGGCGCATCGCCGCGCGACACCGCCTGCTTGAGCTGGAACACATACGCGAGCACCTGCGCCACGGCGACGTACAGCGCCGAGGGGATCTCGCGATCGATCTGGGTGGTGGCGTAGAGCGCACGCGCCAGCGGCGGCGCCTCCACGGTGGGAATGCGATGACTGGAAGCGACCATGCGTATCTGCAGCGCCAGTTCGTCCATACCCTTGGCGATCACGCGCGGCGCGCCCATGCGGCCTTCGTCGTAGCGCAAGGCCACGGCGAAGTGCGACGGGTTGGTGATCAGCACGTCCGCCTTGGGCAGCTCCTGCATCATGCGCTTGCGCGCCATCTGGAACTGCAGCTGGCGAATGCGTCCCTTGAGTTCCGGGTTGCCGTCGCTTTCCTTCGATTCGTCCTTCAGCTCCTGCCGCGTCATGCGCAGGCGCTTGGTGTGGTCGAACTTCTGGTACAGCGCATCGGCGCCACCGATCAGGGCGAGAATCGAGCCGAACAACAGCGCACCGTGGCCAAGCAGGCTCATCGCCTTGAAGGTGCCGGCACCCACTTCGCCGTGGCCGGTGGCCATCAGGTCGTCCTGCCAGTTCTTCAGCACCATCACCAGCACGGCGCCGATCAGCAGCAGCTTGAGCAGCGACTTGCCCAGTTCCACCAGGCCGCGCATGGCGAAGATGCGACCGAGGCCCGCGATGGGATCGAGCCGTTCGAACTTCGGCTGCAGCGCCTCGGCGCTGAAATTGAGCCCGCCCAGCAGCAACGGCCCTGCCAGCGCAGCCAGCATCGTGGCCAGCGCGACCGGGGCGAACAGCGACATCGCCTCGTGCATGGCCAGCGAGAGCACGCGACTGGGCAGCTGATCGGAAAACAATGCGTCGCGGCCATAGCTCAGGCCAAAGCCGTAGATGTGGCGCACATGCATCATCGCCGCCTGGCCGCCGCTCATCAGCGCGGATACGCCGGCCAGCACCACCACCGCGCCCGACAGGTCGCGCGAACGGGGAACGTCGCCTTTCTCGCGCGATTCGCGCAGGCGTTTTTCGGAAGGTTGTTCTGTGCGTTCCTGGTCGTCGTTCTCGGCCATCGTGCGCTCCTCAACCGCCGGCCAGTTCGCGCATCAGCGTCCATGCGCTGTTCTGCAACGATTCGAATGCGCCCGGCACGCTGCGCAGCGACAGCCACAGCGCGACGAACCCCAGGGTCACCGTGATCGGAAACCCCACCGCGAACAGATTCATCGACGGTGCCGCGCGGCTGATCGCGGCGAAGCCGATGTTCACCATCAGCAGCGAGGTCATCGCCGGCAAGGCCACGCGCACGGCGCCGCCGAACAGATGCGTGGCGAAGCCCACCACGGCGTACAGGCCATTGAGGCCGATCACCGGTTGACCGGGCGGCAAGTTGCGGAAGCTGTCGGCCAGCAACGAAATCAATTGCAGATGGCCGTTCATGGCCAGGAACAGCAGGGTCACCATCAGCAGATAGAACTGGCTGAGCACCGGCGAACTGCCGCCGCCGCGCGGGTCCACCGTTTCGGCAAAACCCAGGCTCATGCTCTGCCCCACCAACTGGCCGCCCAGCGACACGGCCTCGAACGCAAGCTTGAGCACGAAGCCGATGGCGGCGCCCATCAACAACTGGCTCACCATGGTGGCGATGCCGTCAGCCGACATCAGGTTGATGGTGGTCGGCGCCAACGGTGCCAGCACGAACGCGAGCATCAGCATCAGCCCGAGGCGAACGCGCTGCGGCACCACCGCATCGCCGAACACCGGCGCGGTCAGACACAAGCCGCCGACGCGGGCCATCGCCCACAGCAGCGAGCCGATCAGCCCCTGCACCTGGGCGAGCTGCACGACGGTCATTTCACCGCACCGGGCAGGCTCTCGATCAACTGGCGCGTGAACTGCACCAGCGTGCGCAACATCCACGGTCCGGCGACCAGGGCCACCACCGCCATGGCGATCACTTTCGGGATGAAGCTCAGGGTCATTTCGTTGATCTGTGTGGCCGCCTGCACCACGCCGATGACCAGGCCCACCAGCAGCGCGGTGAGCAGCAGCGGCGCAGCCACCATCATGGCGACGTAGAGCGCGTGCTGGCCGAATTCGATGACCGATTCAGGCGTCATGTGTAGAAGCTCCCCGCCAGCGTGCCGAGCAGCAACGTCCAGCCATCCACCAGCACGAACAACATGATCTTGAACGGCAGCGAGATGATGGTGGGCGACACCATCATCATGCCCATCGACATCAACACGCTGGCGACCACCAGGTCGATGATGAGAAACGGAATGAACAGCAGGAAGCCCATCTGGAACGCGGTCTTCAGCTCGCTGGTGACGAAGGCCGGCATCGCCACGCGGAACGGCACGTCGTCCTTGCTCGCATACGGCTGTTCATTGGCCAGGCGCGTGAACAGCTGCAGATCCGCGTCGCGCGTCTGGTCCAGCATGAAACGCTTGAATGGCGCAGCGGCAGCGGGCACTGCCTGCTCGGCGCTCATCTGGCCGTCCATATACGGCTTCACGCCATCGGCATAGGCGTGGTTGAGCACCGGCGACATCACGAACAGCGTGAGGAACAGCGACAGGCCCAGCAGGATCTGGTTCGACGGCGTGGACGACGTGCCCAGCGCCTGACGCAGAAAACTCAGCACGATCATGATGCGCGTGAACGACGTCATCATCAGCAGCACGGCCGGCAACACGGTCAGCACCGTCATCAGCGCCAGCAGTTGCAGCGACAGCGTCCAGTTCTGTGCGCCGCCCGGTGCGTTCTGCACGGTCAGCACAGGAATGCCGGCCGGCGAGGCGGGCATCTGCGGCATGGCGGGCATCGCCGGCATGGCTGCCGCGGCCCAGCCCAGCATCGGGCAGACCAGCAGCAGGATCAGCAGCATCCAACGGAACGACTTCATCACTTGCGCTTCCAGCGAGCCAGCACATCGCCGAACGGCGCGACCGGCAATGACGGACCGGGTTCGGGCGCGGGCGCTGTCCCTTCGTAGACGTGCAGCGTGCGCATGCCGCCCTGCCCCATGCCGATCAACAGGCGCTTGCCGTCCGCATCGACCAGCATCAGGCGATCGCGCGCGCCCACCGCCATGGTTTCCACGCAGCGCAGGCGACGGCCGCCGGGCGTGGTGCGCGCCTGCAAGCGGCGGCTGAGCCAGCCGGCGACGAAGATCAGCGCCACGATGGCGATCAGGCTCAGCAACACACGCACCAGTTCGCCGCCCACGTTGATCTCGGGCGCAGCAGCGACGGGAAGGGCAAGTGCAAACATCATCGAACTCATCGCAGCTTGCGCACGCGTTCGGCCGGGCTGATCACGTCGGTCAGGCGGATACCGAAGCGCTCGTTGATCACCACCACTTCGCCGTGCGCAACCAGCGTGCCGTTGACGAACACATCCAGCGGTTCGCCGGCGGAACGGTCGAGTTCCACCACGGAACCCTGGTTGAGCTGGAGCAGATTGCGGATGCTGATGCGCGTACGGCCCACTTCCATGGCAAGCGTGACCGGTACATCGAGGATCATGTCGAGATTGACTTCGGAGCCGTCGCCCACCGGGGCGCCGAGCTGATCGAACTCGACGCGCTGGGTGGCGCTGGCGGTGTCATTGGGCGGGGTCATGCGAGGTCAATCTCCAGGGTGGTTTCGGTCGACAGGCGGATTTCGCGGCGACCTGTCTGGGCATGGAAGCGGACGGCGTTGCGGCCGTTGTTCTGGCCGTAGCGGCCGCGGAACACGGGCACGTCTTCGGCAAACACGGTGCTGAATTCGGGCAACTGGATCGGAATCACGTCGCCGGGACGCAGGCGCAGGAATTCGCCGATGCTCAGGCGCGTTTCCAGCAGCAGCGAGCTGAGTTCCACTTCGGCGTCCAGCACTTCGTCCTGCAGCGTTTCGGCCCAGCGGTGATCACGGTCGACGCGGTCGCTCTGCACGCCAGCATCGAGCAGGGTGCGGATCGGCTCGACCATCGCGTACGGCAAGGTCAGGTGCACTTCGCCGCCACCGCCATCGAGTTCGATGTGGAACTTTGACACCACCACCGTTTCGGTGGGACTCACGATGTTGGCGAACTGCGGATTGATTTCGGAATTGAGGTATTCGAAGTTCAACGGCAGCACCGGCGCCCACGCCTCCACCATCGAGGCGAACAGCTCGGTCAGCATGATCTGGATGACGCGGTTCTCGGTGGGCGTGAAATCGCGGCCTTCGATGCGCGCGTGGAAACGACCATCGCCACCGAAGAAGTTGTCGATCACGGTGAACACCAGGCGCGGCTCCATCACCACCAGCGCGGTGCCGCGCAACGGCTTGATGCGCACCAGGTTGAGGTTGCTCGGCACCGCCAGCCCGTGCACGTACTCGGCGAACTTGATCATTTTCACACCCAGCACCGATACCTCGCAGGTCTTGCGCAGCACGCCGAACACGGCGGTGCGGAAGAAACGCGCGAAGCGGTCGTTGACCATTTCCAGGGTCGGCAGGCGGCCGCGCACGATGCGGTCCTGCTGGGTGAAGTCATAGGAGATCACCGCATCGGGCGGCAGCGGTTCATCGTTGCCCGTTTCGACCGCGCCGCCTTCCACGCCGTCGAGCAGGGCGTCGATTTCTTCCTGTGAAAGCAGGTCGCTCATCGCTGCCGTCCCGTCACTGCATCACGAAACTGGTGAAG
Source organism: Dyella kyungheensis (assembly GCF_049913195.1). Taxonomy (GTDB): domain Bacteria; phylum Pseudomonadota; class Gammaproteobacteria; order Xanthomonadales; family Rhodanobacteraceae; genus Dyella; species Dyella kyungheensis. The sequence continues at coordinate 3,760,511 of NZ_CP183983.1, forward strand.
TACAGCGCTTCCACGCCCGGGCGGCCCAGGCGCTTCTCGATGATCTTGCGCACGGCGTCCAACGCCTGCGCCTGCAGCTTCTGCTTGCCGGCGGCGTCGCTGAGGATGGAGTAATCCTGGCTGCTGAACAGCATGACCAGCGCGTTGCGGATCACCGGATCGGCATCCTTGGCGGTGGCCAACGCGGCGGCATCGTGCGACATCAGGCTCACGCCCACCTGCAGGAACCGCATCGACTGGTCGTCCTTGAAATTGACCACGAACGGCGGATCCAGCGTGAGGTACTGCTCCTGCTTGGACATCGCCACCTTGGGCTCTTCCGTTGCATCGACGCCATGCGCACTGCTGCGCGCGCCCATCACCAGATAGCCGGTCACACCCGCCATGGCGAGCAGTGCCACGCCCATGATCATCACGACTTTGTTGGAGCCCTTCTTCGGCGCCGCTGCCGCGCTTTCTGCTTGCTCGTTCTGAGCCATGCGAATCTCGATCCCTATGGTGTCTAGTCATCGGCCACCCGCCCACGGGCGGCACATGCCTGTTGTTTGCAAACGGCATGCCATCGATGGAAGACGTTGGTATGACTGGGTTTGACAGGTGTCGCGACGGAACCGCGGCGCTTTCTTGACGCGTGTCGGGGATTGGGCGTGACGGGGCGGTGGCAGTTGTCGGAAGGTTGTCGCGGGTTTGGTTGGTGCGATCCCACAAGCTGGCCGCCTGCGCGGATTCCCCGCTTTTCTGTGGGGGCGCACTTGTGCGCGACAGGCACGCTTGGGTGTAACGCTCCGTCGGCTTGTCGCGCACAAGTGCGCTCCCACAGTAGATCTGCAGCTCTTGGCTCTTGGCTCTTGGCTCTTGGCTCTTGGCTCTTGGCTCTTGGCTCTTGGCTCTTGGCTCTTGGCTCTTGGCTCTTGGCTCTTGGCTCTTGGCTCTTGGCTCTTGGCTCCGGCTCCTGGCTCTCAGGGCCCCGTATGACGCGGCGGGTGGGTGGAGGAAAGCCCGAAGGGTGGCCCGCATGGATGCGGGCCAGTTTTTCGCCAGGGCAGGATGCCCTGTCGAAAAACCCCGTAACCCACCCGCGCACCTGGAGGGCGCAGCCCGGAAGGCGCGTCATCCGGGGGGCCCTTCTCTTTGGTTACTTTCTCTTGGGCAAGCAAGAGAAAGTGACCCGGGCCGCGGCAGCGGCACGGAAGCCCGCGGCAGGCGAGCCAGATCGCTGTATCGCGACAGCCAAGTACCGAGGCTCTGGATGACCAGCCATTCGGCTGTTGAGAAGCGCCTCCGGCGTACGCCGGGATGACGAGCTAAAGAAGACAGAGGCGATTGCACACGGCAAGGCAAGGTTGACCCCTCACCCCAACCCTCTCCCCGCAGGGGAGAGGGAGAAAAGGCTAGGCGAACATATCCACCAAACCCACCGCCTTCACCACCGGCGCCGCGATAGAAACCAACTCACCGACACCTTCAGCCAATCCACCCGCCGACGAACCACCCGACGAAGCCGATTGCCCCGAACCCTGCCCTGTATTCCCCTGCCCCACATGCGCCTGCCCCAGCGACAAACCGTGATGCGCCAGCATCGAGTCGAGCTGGCTCAGGGTCTGCTGCACCGCGTGCACCGCCTGCGGATGTTGGGCAATGAAGGCGACGTCCACATGGTCCTGCTTCACGCTCACCTTGACGTCGAGTTCGCCGAGATCTTCCGGATGCAAACGGATGCGTGCCTCCTTCACGTCCTGGCCACCAAGCCACGTCACCTGCTGGCTCAGCTCCTGCCCAAACGAGGGCGAGCCCACGCTGGACTGCATGGTCAGCGCATGCGGCGCGGGTGTCGCGGCGACAGTGGAAGACTGCTGCGGTTGCGGCGACATCGCCTGGGCCGTGAGATTCTTCAGCGCCTCGAGCGAATCGCTGTGATCGCCCTGGTTCGGCGGCGTCGTCAACGCCTGCAAGGCGCTGGCGAAGGCATCGCCCTTCACGGCTTGCGCGGTGTCGTCAGGCGAGGTGTCGACCGCATCGTCGCCGTCATCGGAACCCATTCCCAACATGGAAAGGCTCTTGTCCTTGACGCCGTCCATGGCCTTGCTGAAATCGCCTGCGCCATCCGGCTTCGCCTGGCCGGCAGCCTGCGCGGCGCCAAGCAAAGCAAAGTTGGCCGAGGTCACGCCCGCCGTGCTGGCAGCCGTGACGGCGTCGGCGGCATCGTCGCCATCGGCAGCCGCAGGTACCGCGCTGGCAGCCGCGGAAGCCGGCACGCTCTGGCCCAGCAGGGCGAGCATGGCCGCCGTGGCGTCGGGAGTGGCGGAGGCCGACTTGTCGTCGTCCTTCTGATCCTTTGCATCCTTCGCGGCCGGCTGGCCGGAAGGCGCGGACTTCGATGCCGCGTGCCTGCCGTGCGTCGGTCGGGACGGTTCCGTCTGCTGCGCCAATTGCTGGTGGGCCTGCTGCAACGGCTTGCTGAACGTGTTGTTGGGATCGTTCGACGACGCATTCGTCGCGTCGTTGGCGGGCGCGTTCGGCGGCGGCGCCAGGTTCGCCACGGGGGCAATGGACGGCGTCATGAGTTGATCTCCTGGCATGCGTTCATGGATACGATCACGAGAAGCCCTTGGCCGGACGGCGGTACTGCATGCGCTCGTCGACTTCGGCTTGTTCGCGACGGTCCTCGCTCTTGCGTTCCTGCTCGCGGTAGCGGTCGATCACGCTGCCCAGCGCCTGTTCGCGGGCATGGGCTTCGCGCCACAGGTTGCGCACGCCGTCGAGCAGGCGGCGCTGGCGCGCCACTTCATGGATCTGTTGCGCAATGACCTGGTCGATGCGTTCGACGAACTGGCGACGGTTGAGCAAGGCACTCACGCTCACGCCACCCGCCGCCTCGGCATATTCCGCGCGGTATTTCTGCAGTTCTTCCAGCTGTTGTTCGGCCTTGGCCAGCTTCTGCTGCTGCTCGGCCAGTCGTTGCATGGCCGCTTCCTGGCGGTCGTGCGCCAGATCGGCGGCGGGTTGCAGTCGGTTTGCGCGAGACGTCACGGCGTACCTCCGGCAGTGAGCGTTTCAAGCCCGCTGATGGCGTCGTCGAGCGTGGTCGGTGCATCCACTTCCTGCTGCAGGAAGTCGCGCAGCTTCGGCCACATGGCGATGGCGTGATCCACCTGCGGATCGGAGCCCTTCTGGTAGGCGCCCACGGCAATCAGGTCGCGCTGCTGGCGATAGGCCGAATACACCTGGCGAAAACGCTGGGCGGAACGCAGGTGTTCGCGCTTGACCACGGCCGGCATCACGCGGCTGATCGATGCCTCGATATCGATGGCCGGATAATGACCGGCCTCGGCCAGGTCGCGCGACAGCACGATATGGCCGTCCAGAATGGCGCGCGAGGCATCGGCGATGGGATCGTGGCGATAGTCGTCGCCCTCGGTCAGCACGGTATAGAACGCGGTGATGGAACCGCGCCCTTCGGCGTCGTTGCCGGCGCGTTCCACCAGGGCGGGCAGCATGGCGAACACCGACGGCGGATAACCCTTGGTGGCCGGCGGTTCGCCGATGGCCAGTGCGATCTCGCGCTGCGCCTGGGCGTAGCGGGTGATCGAATCCATCAGCAACAGCACGCGCTGGCCGCGATCGCGGAACCATTCGGCAATCGCGGTGGCGTACTGCGCGCCGCGCAGGCGCTTCAGCGGCGGCGCATCGGCGGGCGCCGCGACGATCACGGCGCGGGCGCGACCTTCCGGACCCAGCGTGTGTTCCACGAATTCCTTCACTTCGCGGCCGCGCTCGCCGATCAGGCCCACCACCACCACGTCGGCGTCGGTGTAGCGCGTCATCATGCCGAGCAGGGTCGACTTGCCGACACCCGAGCCGGCGAACAGGCCCAGGCGCTGGCCGCGTCCCACGGTGAGCAGCGAATTGATCGCGCGAACGCCGGTGTCCAGTGGCGTGTCGATGGGCTTGCGCGCCATCGGGTTGATCGGTTCGTTCTTGAGCAGCGCGTGCTCGTCCGCGTCCAGCGGACCGAGGCCATCGAGCGGCACGCCATCGGCGCCGACCACGCGACCCAGCAAGGCCATGCCCACCGGCAGGCCGCTGGTGTGCGCGCAGGGACGCACCCGCGCGTTCGGCAGCACGCCGTGCATTTCAGCGACCGGCATCAGCAACAGCCGCTCGTCGGCGAAGCCGACCACTTCGGTATCCAGTTCGCTGCCATCGGCCGTGGTGACCAGGCAACGCGCACCCAGCGGTGCCTCGCAACCTTCCGCTTCCAGGGTGAGGCCGACCACGCGGCGCAGGCGGCCTTCGACGGTGAGCGTGCGCGCGCCAAGGGCGCGCTGACGACGACGGGCCAGGCGCTCCTGCCATAGGGCAGCACGCGACAGGCTCGTCGGCGCGTTCATCCACGCACCTCGTCGGCGGCTTCATCCATCCCCTCGGCTTCGGCGCCGAGCACGGCATCCACCACCGCGGCGAGCCGTGTTTCGACGCGGGCATCGAGCCGCGAGCGTTCGCTTTCCAGCAGGCAGTCGCCGCGCTGGAGACTGTTGTCGGGCAGCAACTGCCAGTGCGATTCCGCCATCTCCAGCGAGCGCAGCAGCGCGAGGTCGTCCGGGTGCAGGCGCACGCGCAGGTTGCCGCTCGCCGAAGGCAGCGCCAGCGCCGCCTGGCGCACGGCGTCCACCACCAGGTCGGGCGCGGTGCGCAGCTCATGCGCCAGCACCTGGCGCGCCACCGTCATGGCGAGGCGGGTCAGTTCCAGCTCCACCAGTTCGTCCATGCTGCGCAACGGGCGCGCGGCGGAGTCGAGCAAGGCGTCCAGCCGTTGCATGCGTTCCTGCAGCACTTCGCGCGCTTCGGCCATGCCCTGGGCATGGCCAGCTGCATAGCCTTCTTCGCGCGCCTGTTGTTCGATGTCCTCGAGATCGCGCAGCGTCGGCTGCAGCACCGGCTCGGGCGTTGGCTCGGCTGCCACCGGATCGCCCACTTCGGGCGGTAGCCAGCGTTCGAAAGGCAGCAGCTTGTCTCGGGTCATCACGGCGCTCATGCGACCAGCTCGTCACCCGTGCCGGAGAGATTGATGGCACCGGAGTCGGCCAGCTTGCGCGCGATACCGAGCACTTCCTTCTGGGCCGAATCGACTTCGCTGAGGCGAACGGGACCCGATACTTCCAGGTCGTCGCGCAACATGTCGGCGGCACGCTTGGACATGTTGGCGAAGATCTTCTCGCGCACGCCCGGTTCGGCGCCCTTAAGCGCGGTGACCAGGCGGGCTGTCGGCACTTCGCGCAGCAACGTCTGCATGCTGCGGTCGTCCAGGTCGCCGAGGTCTTCGAACACGAACATCAGTTCTTCTATGCGGCCGCTCAAGCCCGAGTCGTGGGTGCGGATGGCCGCCATCAGCTCGTTCTCGCGCGTGGTTTCCATCGCGTTGAGGATGTTGGCCGCCGCCTTGAGGCCGCCCACGCTGGCGGACTTGAGCTTCTTGGTGTTGCCGCCGGAGAACTGGCGCTCCATGATTTCGTCCAGCTCGTTCAAGGCGTGCGGCTGCACGCCGTCGAGCGTGGCGATGCGCATCACCGCGTCGCTGCGCACGCGCGGCGGCAGATAGCCGATCACTTCCGCCGCCTGGTCGGGTTCGAGGTGGGCCAGCACCAGCGCGATGATCTGCGGATGTTCCTGCCCGATCATCTCGGCGATGGCGCGGCTCTCCATCCACTTCAGCGATTCCAGGCCCTTGCTGCTGCGGCCGAGCAGGATGCGGTCGATCAGGCCGCCTGCCTTGTTCTCGCCCAGCGCGTTGACCAGGATCTTGCGGATGTATTCCTCGGTGCCCACGCCCAGCGAGGTGTGGCGACCCATATCCTCGTTGAGGCGCGCGAGCACCATTTCCACTTGTTCGCGGGTGACGTTGGTGAGGCCGGCCATGGCCGAGCCGACGGCCTGCACGTCGCGCGCGCTCAGGTGCTTGAGCACTTCGGCGGCGTCCTGCTCGCCCAGCGTGAGCAAAAGGATGGCCGCGCGCTGCGCGCCGCCGATGGGAGTTTCTGCCTTCATGATTCGATCCGCCCGCTGATCGTGGTCGGTTGTGCCGCGCGTGACAGCGCGCGATGGCGCCGGGTGGCCGGCATGCACGTGCGACGCCGGCGTAGCGAGGAAGAGTTCGTTGCGAAGCTGCGATCAGGCGCCATCTTCGCCCACCCAACTCTTCACCACTTGCGCCACCTGCTTGGGGTTCTCGCCCACCATGCGGCGGGCGATGCCGATGCGCTGCTCGTACGCCAACTGCGGCGGCACGCCGAGCTTGAGCACGTCGTCGTCTTCCTTGTCGTCGATGCGCACCGAGAGCGTTGGCGCGCTCAAGGCCGGCGTATCGGCCAACGCAAGTTCGCGGCTGGGCGACGGTCCGCGCGACAAACCGCGCAACAGCGGACGCAGCAGCCCGAACGCCACCAGCAACGCCACCAGGATGCCCGCCGCCTGCTTGATCAGGTCGAGCATGCCCGGACGCTCCCAGAACGGTTGTGCCGGAGCGGCCACGTCGGTTCCCGGGTCCTGGTGGAACGGTTGATTGATCACGCTGACGCTGTCGCCGCGCGCTTCGTTGTAACCCACCGCATTGCGCGCCAGCGTGGTGAGGTGTTCCAGTTCCTGCGGCGTGAACGGCACGCTCTTGGTGCCGCCCTTGTCGCCGGTCACGCTCTTGTTGTCGACCACCACAGCCACGGTGAGGCGCGCAAGCCGCCCGGCCGGATCGCTGACGTGACTGATGGTGCGATCCAGTTCGTAGTTGCGCGTGGCGCTGCTGGTGTTCTCGCTCGGACCGCTGCTCTGCGCCGTCGCTGCTGTCTTGCCTGCACCCTTGACCGCCGGCTTGGCTGCCGTAGGCTGCGCCACGGTGTTCGGCGGCTGGTTGCTCAGTGCGCCCGGGATCGATGCATCGTTCGCTTCGCCGGTGTGCTGTTCGCTGTTGGTTTGTTCGCTGCGCAACGCGGGATGTTCGTGATCGAACGTCTCGGTGGCCTTCTCGGTCTCGCTGAAATCCAGATCCGCGTAGACCTGCGCGCGCACCTTGCCGGGGCCGACCAGCGGCGTCAGCAGTTCTTCGATGCGCTGCGCATAGGTGTTCTCGATGCGCGTGGCCAGACGCAGGCGCGTATCGCCGATGGCGCTGGCACTGCCTGCATCGGTGGTGGTGAGCAGTTGTCCCGCCTGATCCACCACGGAAACCTGCTTGGGATCGAGACTGGGCACGCTCGAAGCCACCAGGTGCACGATGGCTGCCACCTGGCTGGCATCGAGCTGGCGTCCCGGATACAGCGTGACGAGCACCGAGGCGCTCGCTTCCTTGTTGTCGCGAATGAACGCCGACGGCTTGGGCAACGCCAGATGCACGCGCGCGGCCCGCACCGATTGCAAGCCGGCAATGGTGCTGCCCAGATCGGTTTCCAGCATCTGCTGGTAGCGCGTGCGCTCGGCCAGATCGCTCATGCCGAACGGCGAATCGGCGGCGGGCGCCGCGCTGGTGGCCGCGCTGCCCTGCGGCAGGCCCTGCGCGGCCAGCTTGAGTCGGATCGCCGCCAGGTCGGAAGCCGGCACCATGATGGAATTGCCATCGGCACCCAGCGTATACGGCGTGTTGGAGGCCTGCAGCGCCTGCGTGACGGCAGCGGCATCCTTCTGCTCGAGGCCCGCATAAAGCAGGCCGTAATTGGGGCCGCGCGACCACAGCACCACGGCAACGCCCAGGGCTACGGCCGCGGCGACGCCCACCAGCAACAACAACTGGCGTGTTGCCGGCGTGCGCGCGAGCTGCTTGAGATCCAGGCGAGAACCGGGTCTTTCGTCGGTGGTCGCGAGGGCGTTATCGGCCATGAAGGCTGCTCTTCTTTTTCAAAGAACCGGTCAGACCGGCATGTTCATGATGTTGTTGTACGCATCGACCAGCTTGTTTCGCACCTGGGTCAACGTGTTCAACGACAGGTCGGCCTTGTTGATGGCCACCATGGTGCGGCCGAGATCGGCGCCCTCGTCGCCGCGCTCGAAGCTCGCCGCCTGGTTGCCCGCATCCATCTGCGCATCGGTCACCGACGAAATCGACTGCTTGAGCAGGCTGGAGAAATCCGTCTGCCCCGGCGCCGCGGCCGTGAACGACTGCTCCGCCGGCTTGGTCTGAAGAGAGAGCTGGCGCATCTGCGACAGCAGGTTGTTGACGTCGATCTGACTCATGACGGAATTCCAACGCGTAAAGAGTTATCGAAGGTGTTACTGCACAACCTGTGCCATGCGTGAAGAGACGAGTGAAGAGAGGTGAGAAGTGAGCGTTGGCAGCGATATTTCGCTGCACGCTCGCTGCTCACTTCTCTCAACTCGGTCCTGCACTTAGGCCTGCAGACTGGGTTGCAGCCCATACTTGCGCAGCTTCTCCACCAGCGTCGTGCGCTGCATGCGCAGCAGCTTCGCCGCGTGGGCGACCACGCCGCCGGTGACGTCAAGCGCTTGACGGATCAGACCCACTTCGATGTCGGCCAGGTGATCCTTCAGGTCCAGACCGCCTTCGGGGAGCATCACCAGCGAGTCGGCCGCGACCATCGCCATCGGCTCGGACAACACGGTGGAATGACCGGTCATCAGCGACAGCAGCGCCGCGCCACGCACTTCTTCCACGATCTGCTGGCCGCGGTATTTCTCCGGCAGGTCGCTCACGCGCACTTCGCTGTGCGGATAGAGAATCGAAAGACGCTCGACCAGGTTGTAGAGCTCACGCACGTTGCCCGGCCACGCATAGTTGTGCAGCGCATGCATGGCACCGGCGCTGAAGCGCACGCCGCCCAGGCCGCGACGCGACAGGCGCTGGTTGAACTCGGCCACCAGCTCCGGCAGATCGTCCAGGTGCTCGCGCAGCGCCGGCATCTCCAGCGGGAACACGCTGAGGCGGTAATAGAGGTCTTCACGGAACTGGCCATCGGCGATGGCCGCTTCGAGGTTGCGGTGCGTGGCGGCGATGATGCGCACATCGCAGCGCTGCGTGCGATTGCTGCCGACGCGCTCGAACACGCGCTCCTGCAGCACGCGCAACAGCTTCACCTGCATCGGCAGGCTCATGTCGCCGATTTCGTCGAGGAACAGCGTGCCGCCCTCGGCCAGTTCGAAGCGGCCCTTGCGGGTGCTGATGGCGCCGGTGAACGCGCCCTTCTCATGACCGAACAGTTCGCTTTCCAGCAACTCGGCCGGAATGGCGCCGCAGTTGATGGCCACGAACGGCTTGTCGCGACGCGAAGAGCAGTCGTGGATGCTGCGCGCAACCATTTCCTTGCCGGTACCCGACTCACCGAGCACGAGCACGCTGGAATCGAACGGCGCTACCTGGCGAACCAGGGCGTTCACGCGACCCATCGGGCCTGAACTGCCCACCAGCTTCAGCTCCGGGCGGCGCTGCGCCTGGGCTTGCGCCTGCGGTCCGCGCAGCGTCTCGGACAATTGATCGTAGCGCAGCGGAAATTCGATGATGCCGATGCGGCTGGTGGCAGCGGCGCTGTCGTTGCCCAGGCGCGGAAGCCATTGCGAATCGGCGGCCATCAGCACCATCGCCTGGTTGGAGGCCGTGCCCAGCTGCGCGAACTGGCGCTCGGCTTCGGCTTCATCCCACACATGACCCACATAGACGGCGCGCCATGCATGCGTCGCCTCTTCCACGATTTCACACTCTTCGCCGCGCTGCGGGCGATAGCCCAGAAACTCCAGCGCCGAAACGACCGACTCCGCCCTGCGGTGATCGGATTCGATCACCAGTACGTCGAACTTGCCCATGTGATGTTCTCGTGCGTGCTGCTTCATTGGTGACCCCCTGGATTGCACCTGCTCGCGTGACGTCAATCCGTCGCCGTCCACGGAGGTGAATGAGCAAGAAGAAGGCCAGCCAAACATGATTTTCTGACACGACGCTGGCGCGCACGCCTGCCTGCGAGCGTCACCTCATGTAAACGTTGCCAATATGGCCGGCAGCGATACGCCACAGATCGCTGAAATCGCTCAAAAAAAATCCCGAGACGAAATGCTCGGGAAGGTGACCCTGTACGACACCCTTTCGAGATGTGCGTCAAAGAACTTTCGTGCCGGGTTTCCGTAACGTGATATCGATCACATAAGGTCTGTGACCCCAGTCCGCGCGCTACGAGGGGGTCGAACGGCGCTCTGCCACTTTACGTCGATGATGGCGGAACACGAGTCGCTCAATCGCGTCACATGTCGCCTCGTCCGCAATTTCGAACGAAACAAAAACGTGATCTGCGTCACGCTCTTCCATGCGATGAGCCGTGAGTTCCAGCGGCAGTGCCAGGCATCCGTCGAAATGCAGTCGCAGCAACGCATGCTCCTGCCCCACCGGCCACAACGACACCGGCAATAACGCACCGAGCGCGTTGAAGCTGACATGCACGCGCGGCGGAAGCTGGGTATCGCGCTGGAGCAACTGGTCCAGCATGGCCATCAGCACGTTGAGCTTGCTGTCCAGGCGCTGCATGTCCTGGCCGAGCGGGCTTTCCTCGTCCGCCGCCTCGCTGCGCCGTTCGTTGAATACGGCCAGCGTGCCAAGCACGCTGAGATTGCGATCGCGCATGGCGGCGCGCTGCAGTTCGCCCAAGCCATCGGGCAAGGCGACGCAACTGGCGTGAAGGCCGTCGTCGTAGGTGACTCGCTCGGAGAAGTCCTGCCAGGAAGCGTCTTGCATGGTTCCCTCGTTGCTCGGGGCCACACCCGTCATGGCCGTGCGGGATTATGCGCGCTCGCGGCCTGGCGGCAGCGGGATCAGTCGAAGCCGGCGTGAAGATAGGCGCTGAGGGCGCGATGCCGGTGCTTGTGCAGGCCCAGGTCCTCGCCCAGGCGGTCGCGCTGCTGGCCGGCCAGTGCGCGCACTTCTTCGGTATGCGCCAGCAGCGACTGGAGCACGGGCAGTGCTGCTTGCTCGGTTACCGACAGCGAGGACAGTTGCTGGCTGCGCTCGGTTTCCAGCGATGCCACGGCATCCCAGTCGCCGCTGCGGGCGGCCGCCAGCATGCGCTCGCTCAATTCCAGCAATTCGTTGTGAGGGGTGCCGGCCATGTTCATGCCGCCGCGTTCGGTTGATGGCTGGCCGTATTGCCCTGCGTCGCCAGGAACTGGGTGCGGATCTGGCGCCAGGCGTCGCGCACCGGCGTGAGCAGGTCCACGATTTCATCGATGGCGCGCTCGTCGTTGTTCAGCTGCGCGTGCAGCAGCCGGCGGCTCACGTAGTCGTAAAGCGCATCGAGACGGCCGGCCAACGGTCCACCTTGCGCGTGATCCAGGCTGCCGCGCAGTTCGCTGATGATGGCGTGCGCACGGCTGAAGTGCGTGCCCTTGGCCGGCACGTCGCCGCGACGGATCGCGCCGCGTGCCTGGTTGATGCGATCGATCACGCCGTCGAACAGCATGGTGGTCAGTTGATGACGGTCGGCGCCTTCCACACTGCCGCGCGCGCTGGTTTCCTGGTAGAGCGCGCTGGCGTTGCGCATATAGCCGTAGGTCATGGTCGCTTCCCCGGGTTCAGTTCTTGGAGCCGGAATCGTTCAGCTGCGCAAGCGCCGTGGTCAGATAGGTGCTGGTGTTGTTGAGCGAGGACATCAGCGTATCGAGCGCGGTGTACTGCTGCTGCAACTGCGTCTGGTAGGTCGCCATGCGGTTGTCCAGCGCGGTCTGCTGCGTGCCCAGCTGGGTCAACGTATCGTTGAGGCTGCCGATGCGCGAGCTGATGATCCCGCCGCTCTGCGTATACGTATTGATCGTGTTGTTGAGCGTCGTGCCGTACCCGTTGGGTCCGGTGAACAGGTCCTTCACCGCCGACGGATTGCTCTGGAAGGCCGCCGCCAGCTTGTCGGTGTCCAGGCTCATGGTGCCGTCGGCATTGCGCGTGATGCCGACATTGGCCAGCGTACCGATGCTGTTGCCCTTGACCGAATTGCTCAATACGGAGGCGATCTGGCTCTGCACCGAGGTGAGCGTGTTGTCGCCCAGCAGCACGCCGGGCGGGTTGGCGCCGGTGGTATCGAAGCTCGACAGCGACGCCACGGTTTTCGCGTAGCTGGTGTACGCGTCGACCAGTCCCTGGATCGCATTGGTGGCGGCGGTGTTGTCCTGCGCCACGGTCAGCGTGTTGGTGCCGGTGCCGGTGAGGTTGAGCGTCACACCGTCCATCATGCCGCTGACGGAGTTGGTGGGACTGGTGACCGCGATGCCGTCCAGGGTGAGCTTGGCGTCCTGCGCCTCGGTGCTGCCCGGCCTGTTGAGCGTATTGGCGAGACTGCTGAGTCCGCTGCTGCTGGTGGCGTTCGCGCTGACGGTGAAAGCGTTGGCCACGCCCGTCTTGCTCGAGCTCAGCATCAGCTGCTGGCCGTTCGTGCCGTTGACGATGGTGGCCGTCACACCCGGATTGGTCGAGGAATTGTTGATCGCCGTGGCGATGCTCGACAGCGTATCGGTGGCCGACACGGCCAGGTTCATGGTGGTCGAACCCACCGTGATGTTCAACGTGCCGGCGCCCACGGGCGTGCCCGACGTTACCGGGCTGCTGGCACGCTTCTGCGCCGTCGCCAGCTGGCTCACGGCGATGGTGTAGGTACCGGGATGGGCACTCGACATCGTCGTCGCGGTGCCGATGCTGCTACTGCTGCCCTGCGCGGTCAGCGTCGCGTTGTAGCTGCTGAACGTGCTGGCCGCGCTGAGCGTCGCCAGCGCGGTCTGGATGCCGCCCAGCGCAGAATTCAACGACGTCAGGCCGTTGAGCAGGCTGTTGGTCTGATTGGTGCGCGTGGTGATCTGCTGCTGCGATGCCGCCTTGCGATCGTTCACCAGTGCCGTGACGATCGAATTGACGTCCAAGCCCGAACCGATGCCTGCGGCGCTCAGCGTGCCGCTGCCGCCGGATGAACCGCTCGACGGGGTCGAGCCACCGGAGCCGGTGGTGGCCGCCGTAAGTGAATTGAGCAGTGAACTGAGGCTGTTACCGCCGGTGCTGCTGGTCGTGGTCATCGCACTACCTTGTCCGTTTCTCGACGTGGTTCCGCCGTGGCGGAAATGTTCGAGCCCCCGGCAAAACCTTCACGCATGAAGGCTTTGCCGGAAGCTCCCGAAACACCGGGCGGGCTGCGAGGGGCAACCCGCCTGGTGGTAGATCCGGCCGCGGTGGATGCGACTCGGGAGGAGTCGCATCCGGGCCTGCGTCCGTTACTGCAACAGCTTGAGAACCTGCTGCGGGTTGGAGTTGGCCTGGGCCAGCACCGAGATACCCGCCTGCTGAAGCACCTGCGCCTTGCTGAGGTTGGCCGTCTCGGCCGCGAAATCCGCGTCCTGGATGGTCGACTGCGAAGCCTGCAGGTTGGTGGTCTGAGCGGCCACCGTGGAGATGGTCGACTGGAAGCGGTTCTGCACCGCACCCAGCTGGGCAGCGAAATCGCTGACCGTCTTCAGGGCGACGTCGACGCGGGAGATCAGGTCGTTGGCCGAATCCACCGTACCCACGCTACCCGTGGCAAGCGAGCCACCGGTGGCAGCGGCGGTGCCCTGGGTGTACTTGGCGCCGGCGTTCACGTCCGTGGCGGACGCGCTGACGATCTGACCCTTGGTGTCGCCAACCGTCAGCGCACCGGCGGAGTAGAAGTTGATGCCGTTGCCCGCACCGTTCACTGCCGCGCTCACGCCGGTGATGCCAGCGGCGTTGATGGCGTCGGACACGTCCTGCAGGCTCTTGGCGCTGCTCAGGTCGATGGACGTGCCATTGATGGTCAGGCCTTCCTTCGACAGGTCGCCCGTGGCGGCCACGACGCCCGTGGAGGCACCGGTGCCGGCAGCGGCGGTCGTCGCCGGCAGGCCGAGCGTGGTGGCGGCTGCGCCGCTGAAGTTCAGGGCGGCGGTGCCACCGTTGTTGATCTTCAGTTCGCCCGTGGTGGTGTCGACCGAGGCCACCGTGCTGCCCGCAGCCGTGTTGATGGCGGCAGCCAGGTCACCGGCGCTGTGGTAGGTACCAGCAGCAACGGCCACGTTGGTGGTGCCACCGTCGGTGGAGACGTTCAGCGCGCCGGCGGCGAGCGTGAAGCCCTTGAACGCACCGCTGATGTCGCCCGAGGCCACTTCGGCCACCTGGCCCATGGCGCTGGACTTCACGCTGGTGCCCAGGCTCACCGAGATGGTCTGGCCGACGTCGGCGCCGATCTGGAAGCTCTTCGTCTTCATCGAGCCGTCCAGCACGTTCGAACCGTTGAACGTGGTCTGGTTGGCGATACGGGTGATTTCAGCCAGGCGCTGCTGCACTTCCTGGTCGATCGAGGCGCGGTCCGAATCGGTGTAGGTACCGTTGGCCGACTGCACCGCGAGGTCGCGGATCGCCTGCAGGTTGGCGGTGACCTGGTCCAGGGCCGAACCGGCGGTCTGCGCCAGGTTGATGGCGTCCGACGCGTTGGCGCTGGCCTGGCCGAGGCCGCCGATCTGCGTGGTGTAGCGCTGCGAGATGGCAAAGCCGGCGGCGTTGTCGGCGGCGCTGTTGATCTTCAGACCCGAGGACAGACGCTGCGTGGCGGTGGACAGCGCGCTCTGCGACTTGGTCAGGTTGTTCTGCGCGTTCAGCGACGAGATGTTGGTATTGATAACGAGAGACATGGATTTCTCCTACGTAACCGGTGACCGGTTGAATTGGCTGTATGCGTGCCGGCGATCAGGTTCCGCATGGGATGCCATCCGCCTCAGTGAACTTTTCGGCCCGTCCTGCGATTACTTGAGCCGTGTTCGATGCCAATTCGTGATGGAGCGCACTGGATCGGGCCTTTTTTGCCCTCCTGCCGTCCCATCAACCACTCAACGCTGCGTAGTCCTCCTCTCGTTCTTGCGATGCATGTCTTGCGCGCAGCTTGCTGCGATTACTTCAGATAGTTGAACAGGCTCATCGACTTCACCTGCGCAAACATCTGCTGCGATGCCTGCAGCGCGGTCTGCTGCAGCGACAGATTGCTGATCGCGGTATAGGCATCCGCGCCCTGCACATCCGACAGTGCGGTCTGGTAGGTGACGTTGAGATCCTGATAGGCGCCCTGCTGCTGTTGCAGCGTGTCCAGGCGTCCACCGATGGAGACCTGCACCGAACTGATCGCCGACTGCGTCTGGTCGATCGATTCGATCTGGCGGCTCATCACGTTGGTGAGCTGCGTATCGGTGGTGCTGCCGCTTTGCAGCGCGTTGATCATGTTGGTGAGCGTGCTGAAGATGTCCTGCTGGCCACCCGACGTCACCGACACCGTGTCGCCGGCGGCAGGCGTGCCGCTCATCGCCATGGTCATGCCGTTGAAGCTGATCGAACCGCCATCGGTATAGGTGCCGGTAACGGGATTGCCGCTGCTGTCGAGCACGGCGTTGCCGTTGGCATCGGTTGCCGACCAGCTGCCGCCGGCACCAAAGGTAATCGTGTAGCCACCGCCGCTGCCGCTCGCCGCGCTATTCCACGCATTGAGATCGGTGACGCTGTTGCTGCCCACCACCAGCGTACCGGTGTTGGCGCTGCCTGCACTGGCCTCGAACGTGCCATTGCCCATCGGAATGCTCATGAACAGGCCTGAGCCCGGATCGCTGCTGGCCACCTGCAGACCCGCACCCACCGCCGAGCGCTGCTGCTCGTCGTTGCCGCCGTAACTCACCACGCCATTGGCGTCCATCTGGAACGGCGTCTTGGTGGTGCTGGTACCTGCGAACAGCGCGTTGCCGTTGCTGTCGGTGGTATTGGCCAGTTGCAGGAGCTGGTCGCGCATCTGGCTGAGCTGGCTGGCGATGCTGTTGCGATCGCTCGCCGACAAGGTGCCGTTGACCGCCTGCAAGGCCAGCGTGCGTGCATTGTCGAGCACGCTGTTGACCGAGCCGAGCGTGCTCGCTTCCGTGTTCAGTCGCGTGTTCGCCGTATCGATGGTGCTCGAATACTGCGCATTCGCGGCGATCACGTGGTTGAGGCTGACCACCTGGCCGGCGCCGGCCGGGTCGTCGGACGCCACGTTGATGCGATTGCCGGTATCGACCTGGTTCTGGGTCGCCGACAGCGCGCTCTGCTGGCTGAGCATGGTGCTGAGCGACTGCTGATACATCCAGCTCGTTGAAAGGCGCATGGACGGTTATCCCTGGATCGCGGTGAGCAAGCTGCTGAAGATGGTTTGCGCGGTGGAAATCACCTGCGCGGAGGCCTGGTAGGCCTGCTGGTACTTGACCATGTTGGCGGCCTCTTCATCGAGGTTCACGCCCGACACGCTTTGCTGCGCGGACATGGCCTGGTTGTAAAGGCTGGTCTGCGTGGTGAAGTTGCTCGCTGCCTGGCTGCCCACCGTACCGATGCTGGTCGTGAGCGTGCCGTACGCATCGATCACCGACTGCGTGCCGCCGGCCAGTACACCCTTGTCCGCCAGGCCAGCCAGCGCCAACGCGTTGCTGGTGTCGTTGAGGCCATTGGTGTTCGCGCCGATGCTGAAGCTGTCGCTGGCCTTCGGCGTACCCGACGGCGTCACACTCCAGCCATTGGCGCTGATGGTCTGCCCCGGCGCATAGCTGCCGCTGGCGAGCACGTTGCCCGAGCCGTCGGTCACCTGGTAGCTGCCGGCCGTCGGAAAACTGACGGTGGCACCGCTCAACAAGGCGGCATTGGTGGGATCGGTCACCGTCACCGAACCGATGGCGCCATCGCCCGTATTGGCCTTGGCCGCCGTCGCGTTCAACGCCGCTGCAGCGGCAATGCCGTTCGGATCGGTCATGGTGACCGCGAGGCCGGTGGATGCATCGCGTGTCGGCCGCAGTTGGAAGGTATCGCCCGCCTGCGCCGCGCCGGACAGCGTCAGCGTCATGCCATCGGCGGAATACGTGCCGTCCGGATTCGCGGTCATCGGCACGTTCTGGCCGGCGGTGGTCGCCATGCTCCAGTTGCTGCCGTCGTAGCTGAGCACATAGTCCGAACCGGTGAGCTGCGACACGTCGCTGATGCTCGCCGAGACGCTGGCCGTGCCCTTGTTGAGGTTGCTCGGCAGCACGGTCGGCGACGGCACGCTGAACATCGGCCCGCCCAGCTTGCCGTATTGATCCAGACCCTTGGACTGCTGCGTGTTCACGCTGGTGGACAAGGCCACGGCCGCCTCGCCCAGTTGGTTCTGCACGGTGTCGAGCACATTGCCGCGGTAATCGAGCAGCGCGCCCAGCGAGCCGCCGCTCAACTTGCTGCTGACCACCGTGCCGGTGCTGTCGAGCACTTCGGTGCGCGAGGCGTCGTACTGGTTGTTGCCGGTCTTGAGCGCAAACGACTTGTCGCCGCTGACCAGCGCCGCGCCGCTCGAGGTGTACACGCTGACCGTGCCGTCGCTCTGCGTATAGGCGGACACGCCCAGATAGCCCGACAGCGTCTGCACCAGGTTGTCGCGCTGGTCGAGCAGATCGTTGGGAACATTGTTGCCTGCCGCATGAATCTGCGCATTCACGCTGGCGAGATTGGCCGACACGTTGTTGATGCTGTCGACCGTGGTGGAAATCTGCGAATTCACCTGGGTCTGCTGCGCCGCGAGCTGCTGGCCCAGCGTATTGAACACCGTGACCGCCTGGCTCGCGCTGCCCAGCAGCGACTGCCGGCTCGATGCCACGCCCGGCGTATTGGCCACCGTGCTGAAGGCGCCATAGAAATCGTCCAGCGCACTCTGCAGGTTGCCGCTGGCCGAGAGCGAGCTGTTGAGCGTCGTGGCCAGGCTGTTGTAAGTGGTGGCGCGTTGCAGGTTCGAGTTGGACGACCACAGCGCCGAGGTGAGGAAGTCGCTATAGGCGCGTTGCACCGCCTGCACATTCACGCCGCTGCCGATGGTGTAGTTGCCCCCGGCCTGCGAAATGGCCTCGGTCTGCAGCACCGTCTGACGGCTGTAGCCCGTCGTGTTGACGTTGCTGATGTTGTTGCCCACGGTGGTCAACGCCACCTCTGCGGCGTTCAGCCCTGAGGTACCAATGCTGAGGAGGTTAGACATGTGTCATTCCGGGGCAATCACTGGGAGGGGTTCGGCGCGACGCCGACTTTCTTGAGGGCGCCTTGCCCGATGGCGTCGAGTGCGTCACGCATCTGGGGGCTGTTGGCAATCGCCACGATTTTTTGCGCATACGACGGATCGGTCGCGTAACCGCCGTTGACCAGTCCGCGCGCGAAACCCACCACGTCTTCGCCATGGTTGAGCGCCCTGGCGTAACGCGGGTTCTCGGCAATCAGCTGGGCGTAGTCGTCGAACGACTGGCCGGGGTTGTCGTAGGAACGGAACTGCGCGCGGCGATGTACCGCCACGCCACCTTCGAATTCCAGCGTGGGCACGCTGACCTTTTCGCCGCCCCAGCTCTGGCCAGCCTTCATGCCGAACAGGTTGTTGCTGGTATTGCCGTTGGAATGCGCCGGCATGTGCTGGCCCCACTGGGTTTCCAGCGCGGCCTGCGCCAGCACGGCACGGACCGACACGCCAAGCTTCTCGGCAGCTTTTTGCGCATACGGCGCCAGCTGGCGCACGAAATCTTCCGCATCGGCCGGCATCAGCTTGAGCACCTTCTCGCCCACCTGCCGCGCCGAGCCCGCGATGTCGCTGAGGCGCTTCTGCCAGCTGTCGTCCAGACCCGCCGCACCGGCTGTCTTGCTGCCGTTGGCGTCGCCGGTCGTGCCATCCGACTTGCCACCCAGCGCGCCGCCCAGTTGGCGCACTAGCATCTGCGCGATGCCGATGCCGTTGCCACCTTGCGACAGCTGCACCGACAGCTGCTGGTCGAACATGTCGCGCCACTGGTTGCCGGCATCGCTGTCGAACAAGCCATCGCCGCTGCTCGCGTCGCGCATCGACTTCAACATCATCTGGGTGAAGATCGACTCGAACTGCTTGGCCACCGCCGGCAGCGCCGCCTTGGCGTCGCTCTGCGCGCTCTGGCGCAGCGCGGCGAACCCGGACAGATCGGTCCAGGTATTGAGGCTGCTGGCGGCATCTCCCGAGATCGCCATCAGATCACCACCAGCTCCGCATGCAGCGCGCCGGCCTGCTTGAGCGCCTGCAGGATGGAAATCAGATCGCTGGGCGAGGCGCCCACCTGGTTCACCGCGCGCACGATGGTGTCGAGATTGGTGCCCGGGCCGAACTTGAACATGTGGCCACCGTCTTCGCTGACCTGCACGTCACTCTGAGGCACCACTACCGTCTGCCCACCCTTGCTGAAGGGCGCCGGCTGCGATACCTGCGGATTCTCGGAGATGGTCACCTGGATCGAGCCGTGCGCCACCGCCGCGGGCGTCACGCGCACATCCGATCCGATCACCACGGTGCCGGTGCGCGAATTGACCACCACGCGCGCGGGCGCATCGCCCGGCGTGACGTCGATAGCCTGGATCGCTCCCAGCCATGCCACGCGCTGCGACGCATCGACCGGTCCGCGCACGCTGACCGAACCGCCATCGACGGCGCTCGCCGTGCCCACGCCGTAGGTACGGTTCACCGCTTCGGCAATGCGCGTGGCGGTGATGAAGTCGGCCGTATTGAGATTCAACATCAGGTCGCCGCCGTTGGAGAACGTCGACGCCACCGCGCGCTCGACCGTGGCGCCATTGGGCACGCGACCGCTCGCCGAGATATTCACCTGCACGCTGGAACCGCTCTTGCCCTGTGCACTGATGCCGCCGACCACCACACTGCCCTGCGCCATCGCATAGACGTTGCCATCCGCGCCGCGCAACGGCGTCATCAACAGTTCGCCGCCGCGGATGCTCTTGGCGTTGCCGATCGAAGCCACCGTGATGTCGATCACCTGGCCCGGCTTGGCGAACGGCGGCAATTGCGCCGTCACCGTCACGGCCGCGGCGTTCTTCAACTGCGGGCGCACGTTGGCCGGCACCGTGATGCCAAACTGCACCAGCATGTTTTCCAGGCTTTGCGTGGTGAACGGCGCCTGCGTGGTCTGGTCGCCGCTGCCATCGAGGCCGACGACCAGGCCGTAACCGATCAACTGGTTGCTGCGGACACCGCCCACCTGGACGAGATCGCGGATCTTGTCCGCGTGCAACGGCGGATTCACCGAAAAGACGGCGCACACCACGATGGCTGCGGAACTGAGCGCGGACAGCACGCGTTCGCGAAGACGGATGAGCTTTGCGCGCGACGGGAGACGGATGTTCATCAGAACGGCATCCACTTGGAACTGAAGAAGCGCGACAGCCAGCCCTGCGTGTTCGCATCGGCCAACGCGCCCTTGCCGGTGTAGCCGATCTGCGCGTCGGCCACGCGCGTCGACGGCACGCTGTTGTCCTGCAGGATGTCCTGCGGGCGCACGATGCCGGCAATGCGGATGCGCTCCTGGCCCTGGTTGATGGTGACCATCTTCTCGCCGCGCACCAGCAGGTTGCCGTTGGACAGGCGCTGCGCCACGGTCACCGTGATCGAGCCGGAAAGCTGGTTGCTCTGGCTGCTGTCGCCGCTGCCATCGAACGCGCGGTCGCCGCTGAGCGTGGTGTCGGCGGTCTGGCCGGCCACTTTCAGGGTGTGGCCGAGAATGCTCGGCGCAGCGATATTGGTGGTGTCTTTCTTGCTGGTGCTGGTGCTGGCCTTCTTCGAGGCCTGCGTGCTTTCCACCAGCGAGATGGTGAGGATGTCGCCCACGCGATGCGCCCGCGCATCGTTGAACAACTCCATGCCCTGCTCGGCGTGGTAGATCGAACCGTCGGTCGGCGGCGGCGCCACTTGCTCGGCCGGCATGGTGGCCGCCCACTGGTGGTCGTCGCGCGACTGCGGCATGACGCAGCCCGCCAGCGCGGCCAAGGCCAGCGCAACGCCAATTCGAGGAAGGGAACGGAAGCACGACATGGCAGTTCTCACATCTTGTCGGTCAGGTCTTGCAGCATCTGGTCGGTGCTGCTGATCGCCTTGGAATTCATTTCGTAGGTGCGCTGCGTTTCGATCATG
The DNA here is from genome assembly GCF_049913195.1 of Dyella kyungheensis. Taxonomy (GTDB): domain Bacteria; phylum Pseudomonadota; class Gammaproteobacteria; order Xanthomonadales; family Rhodanobacteraceae; genus Dyella; species Dyella kyungheensis. The sequence goes on from NZ_CP183983.1 coordinate 3,781,486, forward strand.
TTGACCATCTCGGCCACCACGTTGACGTTGGACGATTCCAGCGAACCCTGCAGCAGCGAACCCATGCCGTTGAGCGCGGGCTGTCCCGTCTGCGGCGCGCCGCTGGAGGCGGTTTCCACATAGAGGTTCTGGCCCTGCGGCTGCAGGCCGGCGGGGTTGATGAAGTCGGCCAGCTGCAGCGTGCCCAGCGTCTGCGGCGCGGCGGACGAAGTGGTGGTGGCGGACACGGTGCCATCCGAGCCGATGGTGATGTTCTGCCAACCCGGCGGCACGGTGATGGCCGGCTCCAGCGGATAGCCGTCCGCCGTCACCAACTGACCGTTGGGATCGGTATGCAGCGAACCGTCGCGCGTATACGCCACCGTGCCATCGGGCATGCTCACCTGCAGGAAGCCGCGCCCCTGGATGGCCACATCCATCGAGCCGCCGGTCTGGGTCAGGTTGCCTTCGGTGAACAGCTTCTCGTTGCCCACCACTTTCACGCCGGTACCGAGCATCAGGCCCGACGGATTGAGCGTCTGCTCGGTGGTCTGCGAACCGGGCTGGCCCTTGTTCTGGTACATCAGGTCCTGGAACGCCGCACGCGAACTCTTGAACGCGGTGGTGTTGGCGTTGGCCAGGTTGTTGGAGATCACGTCCATGCGCGTCTGCTGCGCGTCCAGGCCGGTCTTGGCAATCCACAGGGAAGAAAACATCGGTTACTCCGTGTATGTCGGCGTGCTTAGTTGGACTGCAGCAGCTTGATGCTGGAATCGGCGTTGTCCTCGGAGGTCTTGATGGACTTCACCTGCATGTCGTACTGGCGCGAAAGCGCGATCATCTTCACCAGCTCCGCCGACGGATTGACGTTGCTGCCTTCGAGCTCGCCTGAAGCGATGGTCACGTTCTCGTCGGCGCCGGCGGTGCTGCCGTCGCTCATGTGCATCAGGCCGTCGCCGCCTTGGGTCATCTGCGCCACATCGGGATTGACCAGCTTGATCCGGTCGATCTGCGACACCGAGTTCGGTCCCTGTCCCTGCGGCACCGTGGAAATGGTGCCGTCGGAACCCACGCTGATGTCCGTGGCCGGTGGAATGGAGATGGGCCCGGAACTGCCCAGCACCGGATTGCCGCGCGAGTCGGTCAGCCCACCATCGGCGGTGAGCTGCAGATCGCCGGCTCGCGTATAGCCTTCCGAACCGTCCGGCGCCTGCACGGCGATGAAGCCGGCACCGCGCACCGAGATATCCAGCGAACGCCCGGTATTCACCGGCGAGCCCTGCGCGCTGCTCTGGCCGATGCCATGCGCCACCGCGTTGATGCGCGCCGGCGTGCCGTCGCCGAGCACCGGCACGCTCTGGAACGCGGAAAGCTGGCTCTTGAAGCCGACCGTGGATGCGTTGGCCAGGTTGTGGCTCACCGCATCCTGGGCGCGCATGATCTGCGTCGCCCCGGTCATCGCTACGTAGACGGAACGGTCCATGGCGTTCTATTAACGCGACACGGCGTTGAACAACGACGACGCCAGCGTGTTGTCGGTCGACAACACCTGCGCATTCGCCTGGTAATTGCGCTGCGCCTGGATCATGTCCACCAGCTGCGCCGTCGTGTCGGCCGTGTTGGAGCTTTCCAGCTGGCCGGACTCGATGGTGCCGAACTCGCCCGAGCTTGCCGTGCCCATCGTGGCCGGGCCGGAATCGGTGCTCGCCACCCAGGTGGTGTTGCCGAGCTGGCGCAGGCCCTGCACGTTGGCGAAGTTGGCGATCGCCACCTGGCCGATCTGCGTGCTCTGGTTGTTCGAATAGGTCGCGGTGATCACGCCCTTCTCGTCGATGTCGATACCCGACAAGGTGCCCGCTTCGAAGCCGTTCTGGATGATCGGAGCGGCCGAATAGTCCGTGCCGAACTGGGTGATATTGGTCACGTTGAGCGACAGTGTCAGCGGCGAGGAGCCATTGCCGAGATTGACCGCGTTGAACGGCAGCGTGCCGCTGGTGGGCGTGGTCAGCTTGCCGGTGCTGTCGAACGTCATCGGCTGCGTGCCGGCGCTCTGGCCGTCCACGTAGAGGTTGGCATTCCAGGTATTGGTGCCGGTCTTCACGTAGTAGATCGTGGCCTGGTGCGAACCGCCCTGCGAGTCGTACACGGTGACCGGTGCGGCGTTGTTGTAGCTGGTCGAATCGGTGGTGCTGAACGCATTGGTCGGCACGGTGGCGCTGGCCGGCAGGTTCGACGACAAGGTGATCGACGAAGTGGCCGTGGCGCTGCTCTGCGCGGTCTGCCAGCTGAAGTCGGTCAGCGTGCTCATGTCGAAGCCGCCGTTGCCGTTGGGCGGATAGATCTGCAGGCGCGAACCGTCCGGCGAGGTGATGAAGCCGTTGGAATTCTTCTCGAAGTCGCCGGCGCGGGTGTACTGCACGCCGCTGCCGTTGTTCACCGCGAAGAAGCCGTTGCCGTTGATGGCCAGGTCCAGGCTGTTGCCGGTGGTCTGCAGGTCGCCCTGGTTGAACTGCTGGGCCACCTCCTGCAGGGTGACGCCGCTACCCACCGCGGTGGCATTGAGATTGAGGCCGGTCACCGCGAAGATGTCCGCGAACTCCGCACGCGAACCCTTGAAGCCGGTGGTGTTGGCGTTGGCGATGTTGTTGGCGATGACGTTGAGATCGGACTGGGCAGCGTTGATGCCGCTGAGCGCCGTATTGAGTGCCATGTTCGGTTCCTCGTGATGAGAAGACGCCTAGGGCGTCAGAGAATCTGTGCCACCTGGCTGAGCGGCACGCCGCCCACGCCCGATACCTGCAGGTACGTGCCCACCGAGCTGCCGCCGAAGCCCACGCCCGTCACCGTGCCCTGCAGGTAGGTGTCGAGCGAAGCACTGCCTGCGGCCGCCTTGACCGTGTACGTGCCTGCCGCAACGGCGTTGCCGTTGTCGTCCTTGCCGTCCCAGCTGAATTGCGCCAGGCCCGCGTTCTGCGAGCCCAGCGGAAGACTGCGGATGACGTTGCCGCTGCTGTCGAGCACCTGCACGGTCACGCTGGAGGCAGCCGTCACATTGACCGCGCCCTTGACCGCGTCGCTGCCGTCGTAACTCGCGGAGCTGCCGGGCACCAACACCTGGCGATTGACCAGGTTCGCCGAGCTGAGCACCTGCGAGGTCTGCATGTTCGAGGTCACATTGCTGCTCATCGACTGCAGGTCGGTATCGAGCTGCTGCGTTGCCGAGAGCTGGCTGAACTGCGCCATCTGCGAAACGAACTGCGAGTTGTCGACCGGGTTGGTGGGATCCTGCGCCTGCAGCTGGGCCGTCATCAGCTTGAGGAAATCGGCCTGCGTCATCGTGCTCGACAACGCCGAATTGACGTTCGGCGTGCTGCTAGTACCGGTGTTGTTGGTCGTGCTGGGAACCGTGGACATGGGATTTCCTTAGGACTTACTTGCCGAGGTCGAGTGTCTTGAGCATCAGCTGCTTGGTGGTGTTCATCGCCTCGACGTTGTTCTGGTACGAACGCGACGCCGTGATCATGTTCACCAGCTCATCGATCGGATTGACGTTGCTGCCGTAGACATAGCCGGTGTCGTCCGCCATCGGATTGCCCGGCTCGTAACGTGCCTGCACGTCGGCTTCGCTTTCGGTCACGCCCTTCACCTGCACGCCCACCGCGCTGTCGGCATCGGCACTCTTCGCGCCGCCCATCGCGCGCTGCACCGCGGAGAACAACGGCTCCTTCGCGCGATACGCACCTTCCGGCGTGCTCGACACGCTGTCGGCGTTGGCGAGGTTGGATGCCACCGTGTTGAGCCGCAGCGACTGCGCCGCCATGCCCGAACCGGAGACATCGAAAATCTTGAACATGGACATCAGCTCTGACCTCCGGTGATGGCCGTGCGCAGCATGTGGATCTGCGCGGTGATAAAGGAGAGGCTGGCCTGGTAGTGCACGCCGTTGGCGGCGAAATTCGCCTGCTCCACCTGCGTATCCACCGTATTGCCATCCATCGACGGCTGCGTCGGCATGCGATACGCCAGCTGCTGCGCGGCCTTGGCCTGCGGATCGATCTGACCCGGCTGCGTGATCGTCATTGCCAGCGTGTTGCCGTTGGCACTGGCCAGCGCCTTCTTGAAATCGACATCGCGCGCGAGATAACCGGGGGTATCCGCATTCGCCAGATTGCTCGCCAACACTTCGCTGCGGCGCTGCCAGGTATCAAGCGCCTGCGTGTGCAAACCGAACAGGTTGTCGTTGATCGAACTCATCGCTCACTCCTGCGGCGGAGGCCGCGGGTGGGTTTGAGCAATTTGCGTGCCACGGTTCAGCTGATGGCTCGGAGGGCGCGTGGCTGTTGGCTTTGCGCGTCTTTATGGCTGGCGCCTGGTGTGGATTTTCGGGGGGTCGTCGGAATTTCGACGCGGGTGATAGCGGGTTACCGACGCGGGGCGGGATTTCTATATCGCTTGGTTGTTGCGTTGACGCCAGGGTGCCGCTTACGCAGCGGGCGTTTCGATCGGCTGCCGCCGCTCGAGTCACTTTTCTTTTGCTGGCCCAAAAGATCCCACGGGACTAGCTTCGCGTCGAAAGTAACCCAAAGAAAATGGCCTTTAAAGCTGGCAGCATCGTGTTGAATCCAAGCGCGAACGCTCGAGGAGCGTCCCGCCGGATCTCCATGGGAGGCTACCCCAGGGGTACTTCAATGCGCGGCGCAACGCGCCCGACTCGCTGAGGACTTAAAGCGGAGGCCCGCTTCGCATCGCCCTTGGCTTGTCTTCGCGATACACCCCACTTCCCCCTCTCCCCTGCGGGGAGATGGCCGGGGTGAGGGGCGGGTGCTCGCGGGAACCTGTGTGCTTTCTGTGGGAGCGCACTTGTGCGCGACAGCCACGCATGGATGTACCGCTCCGTCGGCTTGTCGCGCACAAGTGCGCTCCCACAGTAGCCCTGCAGCTCTCGCTCTTAGCTCCGGCTCTTAGCTCTTGGCTCTCAGGGGTCCCCGTATGACGCGGCGGGTGGGTGGAGGATCAGCCCGCAGGGTGGCCCGCATGGATGCGGGCCAGTTTTTCGCCAGGGCAGGATGCCCTGTCGAAAAACCCCGCAACCCACCCGCGCACCTGGAGGGCGAAGCCCGGAAGGCGCGTCATCCGGGGGGCCCTTCTCTTTGGTTGGCGGTGTCAATCTAGAAGTGCATCATCGATCGCTTGGGCGAGATCATCGCGCCCCAGCGCACGCATGAACATCTCCGCCGGACAGTGGTAGTCGAGGGTGGCCCGCGGTCGCAGATTCATCTCCCGCGCAATCGCATCGAGTTTGCGTTGGCTATGCACCGACAGGTCGGTGCCTTTGGGTAGGTACTGACGCAGCAAACCGTTGGTGTTCTCGCAGATGCCGCGCTGCCAGGGACTGTGTGGATCGGCGAAGTAAATCGCCAGCCCCGTGCGTTTGGAGAGGGTCTTGTACAGCGCCATCTCCTTGCCCTGGTCATAGGTCAGCGTTTGGCGCAGCGTCGCCGGTAACGGACCGAACGCCCGGCTGAAGCCCTTGAGCGCATCCTCGGCCGCGCACCCTTCCATCTTCACCAGTTTCAGGAACAACGTGCGCCGATCCACCAGTACGCCCACCGACGACTGATTGCGCGCGCCTTTGAGGAAGTCGCCTTCCCAATGGCCCGGCAACAAGCGTTCATTGGCCTCCGGCGGTCGATCATGAATGCTTGGCAGATCGTGCATGCGGCCGCGCCGATTGGCGCCTTGGCCGCGCGGGCGGCGCGCGCACTTGTGCTGGCGCAACAGTGCCACCAGCCCTCGCCGCAGCTCCCCGCGCGGAGCGGCATAGATCGCGGTGTAAATCGTCTCGTGAGACACGTGCTTGGCCGGCTCGTCGGGATGCTGTCGGCGCAGTGTGCGACTGACCTCTTGCGGTGACCAGCGCCGGGCCAACAAATGGCGCACCAGACGCCACAAGGCGCTCTCACGATGCAATTTACGCGGCCGGCGTGCCTGATGGGCCAAGCGTCGGGCCCGATGGCCGGCACGACAAGCGTCATAGCCGAGCGTCGGGCGCCCCAGACGAGGGCTGCCCGACGGCTCGCGGTGCCCGTTACGCGCCAGCTCCCGTGAGATCGTGCTGGGCGACCGGCCTAGCAGTATCGCCAGCTGCCGGGCGCTGTCCCCGCGTGCCTTGCCCACCATGATCGCGCCTCGCTCTTCGGCGCTTAGATGGTTGTAGTGCTGACCCATGCATCACCTCCAAAGGGCGTTGCACTTGATATTAGAGACCGCCGTTACTTTCTCTTGGGCAAGCAAGAGAAAGTAACCCGGCCTCCGGCAGGAGGACGGAAGCCCGCCGCAGGCGAGCCAGGTCGCGGCAAAGCGACAACCAAGTACCGGGGCTCTGGATCCCGGCCTGCGCCGGGATGACGATCTAGGGAACGCTCCCGCGAGCACCCGCCCCTCACCCCAACCCTCTCCCCAGCGGGGAGAGGAAGCAAGAGTGCCGCACCATCAAAGCCTCAAAACTCCTCAAACCTCTCCGGCATCAACTCCAACACCGTCTGCGCCAACAGATCCGGCTGAAACTTCGCCACGAAGCGATCCGCATTCACCTCGCGCACCATCGCCTCATTGAAGATGCCGCTGATCGAACTATGCAAAACCACCTTCAACGACCGCAGCGACGCCGTCTCGCGAATCGCGCGGGTCAGTGCGTAACCGTCCATGCGCGGCATCTCGATATCCGACACCACCAGCGTCACGCTTTCCTCGCCCGGCGCATCGGCCAAAGCCTCCAGGCGCTCCAGCGCCTCCCGTCCGTCCTGGGCGATCACGCATTCCACATCCATCTGCCGGAACAGATTCACCAACTGATTGCGGGCGACCAGCGAATCGTCCACCACCATCACGCGGCGAGGCTGCAGGTCGTGCACGCGGGCGATGCGCTGCATGGGCGCGGACAACTCCGCCGTGGTCGTGTTGAGCGTGGCCAGCACGTGCTCCACATCGACCACCGCCACCAGCGCACCGTCCACGCGCGTCACCGCGTTCACGCGGCTGCCGAAGCCCAGCGCGGCAGAGGGAGCGGCCAGCGATTCGCCTTCGCAATGAACCAGCCGCTGCGGCTCGGCCACCAGGAAGCCCTGCACGCTGCGATTGAACTCGGTGACCATCAGGTGCGCCGAAGCCACGTCGCGCAGCGATGGATAGCCCAGCGCCACCGCCAGGTCGATCACCGGAATCGTGGTGCCGCGGTAATCGCAGCTGCCCGCCACCAGCGGATGCGCGTCGGGCATGCGCTCCATCGGCGGACGACGCATCACTTCGCGCACCTTGAATACGTTGATGCCGAACAGCTGCTCGTCGCCCATGCGGAACAACAGCATGGCCACCCGGTTGTGGCCCGCCAGCCGGGTTTGCTGTTCCACCTTGTCCATCCACGCACTCATGCGTCTTCCTCGTCGCGGCACGGCCGCTTTTCTCTCCCGCGTATCGGCCGCCAGCGCCTCGGCTTGAGCGGGACCAGGGCCATGGCACGTCGCTTGCTTCTCAAGTTCCGACGTTCGCCGCCGATGCCGGAAGCGACCCTTATAGGAAGGAAAGATCCACCCATGAGTCTGATCTGGAGCCAGCATCTCGCCGAACTTGCCCGTGCTGCCGCGGCGGGTGACCGCTCGCAGGTCGCGCAGTGGTCGGCCCGGCATCCGCGTGCAGCACAGGCGCTGGCACCGCTGCTGGCAGCCGTTTTCACCGCCAAGCCGCCCGTGGCCGTGGCCATGCAGACCATGGAGCAGTTGGGCCTGGTGCTGGGCGCCGCGCAGCAACTGGCCCGCGAACAGGCCTCGATGCACCAGTCGGCGCAGGAGAGCCGCGATGACGTCGGTCGTTTGACGGATGGCAGTGCCGGAATCTCGACATCGCTGCAGCAGGTCGCCACCGGCCTGGACTACGCGCGCAAGACCGGCGAAACCGGCGAACGCAGTGTGAGCGAGCTCGACGGCCAGCTGCGCCTGCTGCGCACGGCGCTATCGGCGATGAACCGCAACCAGAGCAAGCTGGCAGAACAGGTGGCGCAGATCCGCAAGCTCACCAGCGTGGTGCAGGAAATTGCCCACCAGACCAACCTGGTGGCGCTCAATGCCGCCATCGAAGCCGCCCGTGCGGGCGAGGCCGGCCGCGGCTTTGCCGTGGTGGCCGACGAAGTGAAGCAGCTGGCCGAGAAAACCAGTCAGGCCACGAACGAAATCGAAGGCGTCACCGTTTCCATCGGCGACTTCTCCAAGCAGCTCGATGGCGACGTGCAACAAGGCCTGCAGCGCCTTGACCGCGCGCAGGGTGGCCTCACTCAGACCGAAACCTCCCTGCATGACAGCAGCGAAGCCTTGCGCCAGATCGGCGAGCGCATCGGCAGCATGCACAAAAACCAGGATGCCCAGCACGCGCGAGCCGTGGCAGCCCAGGCCGCGCTTGGCGCCTGGCATCGCCGCTCGGCCGAGGCCACCCGCCAGTCCGAAGCGTTGAGCCGCGGCGCATTGCTCGGTCATCGCCTCGCACTGGACTGGCTGGAAACCGAAAGCGGCGAAGATCCGGCCAGCCTCAGCCTTACCGTGCGCGAAGCCGCCCAAGGCCTGCGCCAGGCGATGGAACTCGCGTTGCAGGAACCGGCCGCGCTGGACCGCCGCTGGTTCGACACCCAGGCACTCAGCCGCACGCTGACCCGCCTGACCGCCGGCCGCCACGACAACGCCGCCGCCGGCGCACTCTCCGCCGCCGGTGCGCGCATGCGCGAGCAGGGCAGCACCTTCGCCACGCTGCTGTGCGACGGCCAGCTCGACCAGGCCAGCCAGCTGATGCAGCAGGTGGAGGGCGAGCGCGAGACCCTGCTGTCCCAATTGAATTTGCTGCTGGCCGATCTATGACGCGACGCCTGGCCGTCCTGCTACTGACCGCCCTCGTGCTGCCCGCCCATGCCGCGGAGCCGGCACAGGCGGCGCGTGCCGCGGCCGAGCAGTGGCTGCGCGGCCAGTACGAAACGCCCGGCAGCCGCGTGGTCGCGCAGGCGGCGGAACTGGATACACGTTCGCTGCAACTCACGCCCTGCCCCGCCGCGCTCAGCGCCGGGCTGCAGGCGGGCGCCCGGCTGATGCCGCGCATGAATGTGGTGGTGCGTTGCCCCGGTGCGGACGGCTGGAGCCTGCACGTGCCGGTACAGCTGCAGGTGTTCCGCCAGGTGCTCGTGCTGGTGCACCCATTGCAGCGCGGCGACGGCGTGCGCGCCGACGATGTGCACAGCGAGGAGCGCGACATCACGCGCCTGGGCTACGGCTACGTCAGCGACATGGCCGACCTGGAAGGGCGTACCCTGTCGCGCGCGCTGGGTGCCGGCTCGGTGGTCACGCCGGCCGCCCTGGGCGGGCGCAGCGCGGTGAAGGCGGGCGACCAGGTTCAACTGGTGTCCCGCTTGAACGGTATCGAAGTACGCGCCAGCGGCGTCGCGCTGGGTGGCGGAGACAGCGGTTCGCGCCTGAAGGTGCGCAACGGCAGCTCCGGCAAGGTGATCGACGCCATGGTGATGGCTCCAGGGGAAGTTCTTGCGCTTCCATGAACCTGTCGCCTGACCACTAAAGTTTGCGGCCCCCCGGCCGATCCTGTAAGCAACAGGGCCAGAAATCCACGAGAACGGACCCATGAATACCACGATCTCCAACAACGGCTTGCCCAAACTTCCCCAGCCCGCCACGGGCCAGGGCAGCGGCTCAACGCAGGGCACCTCCAGCACGACGTCCAGCGACGCCGTCGGCAGCAGCACGGGTAGTACCGACCGCGTGCAGATCACCGACTCCGCGCGCGCCCTGCAGGAAGCAGCCCGCACGCACAGCGGAGCCACCATGGACACGAAGAAAGTCGAGCAGATCCGCCAGCAGTTGGCGAACGGCACCTACAAGGTCGACGCCGGCAAGATTGCCGATCGCATGATGTCCCTCGAAAACCAGCTCAACGGCAAGTCATGAGCCCGTCACTGCAAGCCGAACTGGACCATGCGCTCACGGCGGCGGTCGACGAGATGCGGCTGGCAGTGGGTCAATTGATGGACGCGCTCACCACCGAGCGCACCGCCCTGGAAACGGCGGACGTCGACACGCTCAACCGGGCCGGCGCCAGCAAGCACGAACTGATGCTGCGGCTGGAACAGCTCGACAGCGAGCGCGTGCAGCTCAGCCAGAACGCCGCCGAAGCCAGCCGCGTGCTGGCACCGAAGTGGCAAGAAATCCTGCAGTCGCTGCGCGCCTGCCAGCAGCTCAACCAGCGCAACGGCTACCTCGTCGGTATCCGCCTGCAGCAGGTGCGCAAGGCATTGGCCGTGTTGACCGGCAATGAAACAGAGGCGAGCGTGTACGGCCGCGCGGGTGATCTGCGCACGAGCCTGCGCTCGCAAACGTTGGCCGAGGCCTGAGCCGTTATGACGCACGTGTTGCTCGCCCACACGTGTGCTTGTTTGCAGGCGGCAATCGCCGCTCCTCTCCACCATCGTCACCACATCGACCGATCATGAGCGAAGCTGCGGCCATCCCCTCCGCCCAAGACGCCTCCGTCGCCGCCAACGAACAGGCGCTGCCGGTCATCCGTCTGCCCATGCTGGACAGCAAGCGCGAATTGTTCGCGTACGAGATCGTGTTCCAGGACGATGCGGAAGACGAAGCCACGCTGATGCGTCGCGCGCTCGCGACCATCACCGACGGCGCACTCGCCCGCCTGGTGCGCGGCAACCGCACCTTCCTCCGGCTCAGCCACGAACTGCTGATGGAAGAGACCGACGTGCTGCAGCACCAGCCGCGCTTCGGCGTGCTGCTGCGCCCGGAAGCCGCCGCCGATGCGGCGCTGGTCGAACGCCTGGCACGCATGGCGCAACGCGGTTGTCCGCTGATGCTCGATGCCGGCGACACCACCCTCGAATTCAATCCGGCTGTCGAACCGCTGCTGAAGATCGTGCAGTTCGTGCGCCTGGATGCCAGCAAGCTCGATCCGGCCACGCTGCGCTCGCGCAGCGAATACCTGCATGCACGCGGCACCCATGTGGTCGCCGGCCATGTGGATGATCACGACACCTATCATCGTTGCGAGTCGCTGCCGCTGCAGGCGATCCAGGGCCAGTTCCTGCTCAAGCCCGAACCGGTCGCCGTACCGGTGCTCGCCGCCAGCCGCCTGAGCCTGCTACGACTGATGAAGGCGCTGCAGGAAGGCAACCCGGGTCCGGTGGAACTGGGCCAGATCGTGCGCGACGACGCCATCCTCAGCTACAAGTTGCTGGGCTGCGTGAACTCCGCCTATTTCGCCTTGCCGCGCCAGCTCAAATCGGTGCAGCAGGCCGCCATCTTCTTCGGTGCCGCGCGCCTGCGTAACTGGATCTACACCATGGCCCTCAGCGGCACCGGCGACCGTCCGCCGGAACTGCTGCGCGCCGCGCTGATCCGCGCGCACATGTGCGAGAAACTCGCCCAGCACATGCCGGCCGAACAACGCGAAATGGCCTTCACCGCCGGCCTCTTCTCATTGCTCGACGCGATGATGGAAGCACCGATGGATTTCGTGCTGTGGCATCTGCCGCTGGCTCGCGAGATCAGCACCGCGCTGCTGGAGAACAAGGGACCGTTCGCCATCCTGCTGGAGCAGATCCGCGCATGGGAAGCAGGCAACCTGCGTGGCGGCGAAGTGCAGCCGCAACTGATCCGGCGCATGGCGGCGATTTACCTTGAGGCAACGCAGTGGGCGGATCACGTTTATGCGTTTGCGGATCAGCGGCCGAATTGAGGTCGCGGGTTTTGGTTGTCGTTCCCTAAGTCCGCCGAACAACCGTAGTACGTTCCTGCTCGTCATCCCGGCACGGACCGAAATCCAGACACCGAACCGTCCCTCTCTCCTGCGCGGAGAGACCAGGGCATTACTGCCTTGGGTGCTCGCGGGACCATAAGTGTTTCCTGTGCGCGACAGCCACGCAGGAATGTAACGCTCCGTAGGTTTGTCGCGCACAGGGTGCGCTCCCACAGTAGCTCCGCAGCTCTTAGCTCCAGCTCTTAGCTCCAGCTCTTGGCTTCAGCTCTTAGCTCTTAGCTCTTGGCTCTTGGCTCTTGGCTCTTGGCTCTTGGGGTCCCCGTATGACGCGGCGGGCGGGTGGAGGAAAGCCCGAAGGGTGGCCGCATAGATGCGGCCAGTTTTTCGACAGGACAGGGATGTCCTGTCGAAAAACCCCGTAACCCGCCCGCGCACCTGGAGGGCGAAGCCCGGAAGGCGCGTCATCCGGGGGGCCCTTCTCTTTGGTTACTTTCTCTTGGGCAAGCAAGAGAAAGTAACCCGGCCTCCGGCAGGAGGACGGAAGCCCGCGGCAGGCGAGCCAGGTCGCGATGACGCGACAACTAAACACCGAGGCTCTGGATGACCAGCCGTTCGGCTGTTGAGAAGCGCCTCCGGCCTGCGCCGGGATGACGAGCTAGGGAGCGCTCCCGCGAGCACCCGCCCCTCACCCCAACCCTCTCCCCGGCGGGGAGAAGGAGAAAATCAGGCAGCAGTCGCCCGCAACCTCCACACCGCCAACCCCATCCCCAGCAGCGCCATCCCAAACCACACCCCACCCACCGCCATATCCGTCCCCAGCCACATCACACACGCCACGGCGGAAATCAGCAGCGCTCCGCTGCCAACGGCAAGCAACGCATCGTGATGCGTACGAGGGCGCTCGGGAAGCAACAGCAACGCACCAAGCATCGCCAGCAACAACGCCCCGATACGGCGCGCCCACACAAACGAAGGCGGCGCAGGCACATCGGGCACCACGTCGACCAGCGAACGCTCGCCGATCTGCACGTCGAATCCCTTGCCATCGGCAGCATTGGCAGACGGCACCAGCTGATCGCCACTGACCTGGGCAAACACCGTGACCACCTGCGCCGGAACCGCCTCCCAACTCACGCGCAAATCGCCGAGCTGCGGATGATCGGGATGCTCGCTGGTGGTGAAGTAGTTGCCGTTCGGGGCGAAGCTCGCCGCCAGATTCGAAGGCAAGCTCTTGATGTTGGGCTCAATCAGCTCGCCGCCCAGCAGCGCATGCAGCAACGGCGCGGACAGCACGTAGTTGCCCACGCGGGCCTGCCCGGAATCGAACTGCTTGCCTTCCAGCGGGAAGCGCTCGGGATTCGCGTGCCCCCTGCTCTGCGCGAAACGCCGCGAGTCGACCGGGCGATCGACCCAATCCTGCTCGTAGTGCACATCGCCACCCAGACGGATTTCCCGCCACTGGAACATCTCGACGTGACGAATCAACACGGGCGCATGGGCCCGCTGGCCGAACTCGGGATCGAACGGTTCCTCGATCACGCGCACGGGACCGGTGACGCGCACCAGATTGCCGTGATGGCCGTTCGGCGCGGCACCATCGCCGATATCGAGGATCGGCCCGCCGTGGCGGTCGGAGGCATGGCGGTTGTCGAGCAACCCCTGCTCGGTCATCGCGACCAGCCCAGCGCCAGCCAACAGCAACAGCACACCCAGCACCCGTCGCAACCAAGGCTGCATATCCATCCCTCTCCCCTGTGGGCGGCCGGTCAGGCCACCTGTCCCCGCATCTCTGGTTGTTCCTGGGTGGTACCGTAACGCCCCCGCTCGTCGCGCACCACCTGCGCCACGGCGCAATCGTGATCATGCGTGAAGAACAACCGCACGCCGCGCGCCAGCTTGTCGTCCAGGAAGGCCTGCTTTTCTTCGATCAGCTTTTCAGGATAGCGGTCGTAACCCATGGTAATGGGCAGGTGCACCCAGAAGCGTCCCGGGATGAGGTCAGCGCAAAATACTACGCCTGCCACTTCCGCCAGCATCAATCCGGGCGTATGCCCGTCCGAGTAACTGAAGCGCACCGCTTCGCCCAGTGCTTGGGCATGTTCGCCTTCGACCAACTCCAGCCGCCCACTCGCCTCCAGCAGCGGCTGAAGTTCCGGCACGAACGACGCGCGATCGCGCGGATGCGGCTTCAGCGCGCGATGCCAGTGATGGGCACCGACGATATAGGTGGCCTTCGGAAACAACAGGCGCTGCGCCAGCCCTTCTTCCCACGCCGCAAGCAAGCCGCCCGCGTGATCGAAGTGCAGATGCGACAGCACCACCGCATCGATGTCTTCGTGGGTGAGTCCCGCCTCGGCGAGCGAATCGAGCAATACGTGGCGCTCTTCCACCACGCCGTAGCGCTCGCGCAGCGCCGGCTCGAAGAACGCACCGATGCCGGTTTCGAACAGCACGTTCTTGCCGTCGAGGTCCTTCACCAGCAGGCAACGGCAGGCGAGCGGGATGCGGTTTTCCGCATCCGGCTTGATCCAGCGGGACCACAAAGCCTTCGGCGCATTACCGAACATCGCGCCACCGTCGAGCCGCTGCGAGTTGCCGGTGAGCGACCACAGTTCCATGGTTACTGCACCTTGCCCAGGCCCGACTCGCGGCGCGGATCGCTGGCGGCATCGAGCTTGTTGGTCTTCAGGTCCCAGGTCACCACGTTCATGTAGCCCCACGGGCTGCGTTCCTTCAGCTCGTGACCCATCTGCTTGAGCGCATCGCTGGTGGCCGCATCGAAGGTGCCCGGCTCCACGTCCACGCGATCGGGCATGTACTGGTGGTGGTAGCGCTTCTGCGCGGCGATGCCTTCGGCGTTCTTGCCGTCCATGAAGGCCATGATGCCTTCCAGCACCTGGGTGATGATGGTGGAACCGCCCGGCGAACCGATCACGCCGACGCGATCGGGACCGAACACGATGCTCGGCGTCATTGACGACAGCATGCGCTTGCCCGGTGCCGGCGCGTTCGCGGCACTGCCCAGCAGTCCGTAGACGTTGGGCTTGTTCGGCACCAGCGCGAAGTCGTCCATCTCGTCGTTGAGCAGCACGCCGGTGCCGGCGGCCACGAAGGTGGAACCCATGGTGTAGTTCACGGTGAGCGTGATGGAGGCAATGTTGCCGTCCTTGTCGATCACCGAGAAATGCGTGGTATGCATGCCCGGATCGACGCCCGTGCTGACCGGCAGCATCGACGACGGCGTCGCCTTGTCGGGCAGGATGGTCATGCGCAGGCCGGCCGCGTAGTAAGGCGACAGCAGCATGTCCAGCGGCATCTTCACGAAGTCCGGATCGCCGAGGTAGTCGTTGTGATCGCGGAACGCGCGACGCATCGCTTCGATCACCAGATGCGTGCGATGCGCTTCATCGAGTTTGCTGAGGTCGTAGCCGGAAAGGATGTTGAGGATCTCCGCCACCGCCACGCCGCCCGACGACGCCGGCGGCGCGGTGACCACGCGATAGCCGCGATAGTCCACCGTGATCGGCGTGCGTTCCTTCACCTGGTAACTCTCCAGGTCTTTCGCGCTCCAGTTGCCGCCCGCGGCGCGCACGGCATCCACCAGCTTCTTGCCGATCTCGCCGCGATAGAAGCCATCGGCGCCCTGCTCGCCCAGCACTTCCAGCGTGCGCGCCTGATCCGGATCGCGCCACACCTGACCGGCCACCGGCGGCTTGCCGTTGGGCAGGTACTTGGCCACGGAAGCCGGCCAGCGCTGGATGTCCTGCTGGCGCTCGCTGATCGCATTGATCAGGCGGGCATCGGGCTGGAAGCCGTCGCGCGCCAGGCGGATGGCCGGCGTCAGCGAGTCTTTCAGCGGCAGCTTGCCGTAGTGCTTGGCCAGCCACGCGAGGCCGGCGGGTTCGCCGGGAATGCCGGCGGAAAGCGGCCCGTTCAAGGCGGTGTCGCGATTGGGCGAACCGTCCTTGTTGAGATAGTCCTTCGTGTTCACCGCCGCCGGCGAGGTTTCGCGGGCGTCGATGAAGATGTCCTTGCCGTCGGAAGCGCGATGCAGCACCGCCATGAAACCGCCGCCGATACCCGAACTTTCCGGTTCCACGATGGAGAGCGTGGAAGCCACCGCGATCGCCGCGTCGAACGCATTGCCGCCCTTGGCCAGCACTTCGAGGCCGGCATCGGTGGCGTGGAAATTCGCACTGGCGATACCGGCATGACCGGGACGCTGGGTGATGACGTGCGAGGGAGCAGTGGTGGCGGGAGTCGCGGCGGGGCGGCTGTCGGCGTACGCAACGCTGGAGGAAACAAGCAGGGCCAGCAGCGTCACGCGCCAGTTCAACGGGTGCTTCATGCGTCGTCCTTTGTGGAACCATGCCCCGACAGCGCCGCGGCGTCATCGCCCAGCCCCATCAGGTGTCGGTATTTGAGGTCGAGTTGGTCGTGGGTTTCGGTGTGCTCGGGGTCGACGATGATGCATTCGACCGGGCACACCTCCACGCATTGCGGTTCGTCGTAGTGACCGATGCACTCGGTGCACAGCGACGGGTCGATCACGTAGTACTCCTCGCCCAGCGAGATCGCCTTGTTCGGACAGGCCGGTTCACAGACGTCGCAGTTGACGCAGGTATCGAGGATTTTCAGGGACATTCGTTGAGTTTACACGTTGGGCACGATGGTGCGCCGCAAGATCCGAAGTGTTGAACCATCAAAGATGGATGCGCGCCGCAAAAACAAAAGCCCGCGGCACTTTCGCGCCGCGGGCTGAAAAACCGCTCCGGAAACCGGAACTTACATGTTCACGTAACGGATGGTGGCGCCGGTCGGCTGCAGCGTCGCGGTCACCTTGTCCTTGTCGCCGGCATCGCCGATCACCAGCACGATCACGTCCTTGAACGCACCGGCCTTGGCGTCCTTGAAGGCATCGGCCACGAACTGCGAGGTCTTGGCCGAATCCGGGCCGGCGAACACCAGCATGTTGCCCGGCAGCACGCCGCGGGCGACGGTGTCCTGCACCTGCTCGAGCTGGCGCTGGCGCAGTGCGTTGGCGTCGTCGCTGTCGCCGGCCGGCACCAGGTACGGGTACGGGCGCTCGGCCGTCATGCCCTGCATGTTCTTCTGGACGATCTGGCCGAGGTAGGCATTCCACGCCTTCGAATCGTTCGGATCGCTCGGCTTGGTAACGGCGGCGACCTGTTCGGTCGGCTGCTGGGCGGACTCGTCCTGCTGGCTGCAGGCGGCGAGGCCGGTGATCGCGATGGCGGCGAGGAGAGCGTACTTGTACATGGTGGTCACCCTGGAATGGTGGAAGCTGGTCATGGGATCCGTTGGATGACCGACTTTCGGCCGTCACGCGACAGAGCCTTGTTGGACCGAGGGAATGCACCGGTTCCATGGCGGCCTTCGCCATAAAAACCTTGCCTAGCCCCGGCCCGCGGCGAGCGACTGTCCTGTCCGCAGGATGCGGGCGAGGATACACGACGGCGGCCCGGCCTGACACCGCCACAGCTGTTGCAGTGCGGGCTCAATCGGCCGTGTTGGCGCGGTCCCGGTGCCAGCGTTGGCGCATGGCCTGCTGCACGGCCGGGTGCACGAAGCCGGAGATATCGCCGCCCAGACGTCCAATCTCGCGCACCAGCGTGGACGAAATGAAGCTGTACTGCTCCGCCGGCGTGAGGAACAGCGTCTCGGCCTGCGGAATCAGGTGGCGATTCATGCTGGCCAGCTGGAACTCGTATTCGAAGTCGGACACGGCGCGCAGGCCGCGAATGATCACGCCCGCCCCCACTTCCTCCACGAAATGGGCCAGCAGGCCATCGAAGCCGCGCACTTCCACGTTCCTCAGGTCGGCCAGCGCCAGGCGCGCCAGCGCGATGCGCTCGTTGAGGCTGAAACCCGGGCCCCTGCTCTTGTTGGGGCTATCGGCGACCGCCACGATGATCCGCTCGAACAGCGGCGCGGCGCGCGCCACCAGGTCGGCATGGCCATTGGTGATCGGGTCGAACGTACCCGGATAAACGGCGAGACGCTGGTTGACCGGCGGCTTGTTCACGTGACGAGTCACTGTCAGCGGAGGGGCGGCTAGCTTAGGCCCGTTCGAAGCGGTCGCCTAGCCCGTTTCTTAAGGGGAATGCCATACGCGAGGGTCAAGTGACGCGCCGATACAAGGCATAACGCACGTCGCCCGCGGTGCCTTCACGGTGCAGGGCCCAGTTCGCCGGCACCGTTGGCAGCGTTTGCCGGGGCGATTCCACGTAGATCCATGCCGAGGGCGCCAACCAGCCACCCTCCTCCAGGCGCCGGACCAGCGGCGTCCACAGATCGAGCGCAAACGGGGGATCGAGGAACACCAGCCCGAACGGCTGGGCGGCGCCCTGCAGGTACAGCTGCGCATCGATGGCAGCCACCTGCCCGCCCTGCGCCTTGAGGCGCGCCAGGTTGTCGCGCAAGGCCTGGGCAGCCCTCGCATCCCGCTCGACGAACTGCACGCTGGACGCGCCGCGCGAGAGCGCCTCGATGCCCAGCGCGCCGGTGCCCGCGCACAGATCCAGGCAACGCGCACCGGAAATCACCGGCGCCAGCCAGTTGAACAGCGTCTCGCGGACGCGCTCGGCGGTGGGCCGCAAACCGGGCAGATCGGGCACATCGAGACGTGAATTGCGCAGCTGTCCGCCGATGATGCGAATGCGCCCGGAAGCGCCCTTCATCGGCGGCACGGCTCAGCGGTGAGTTTGGAACGGGGTGGTAGCATGCCCGCCATTGTCTTTGAATCGCTGCCGCAATGCTCAAGTTCTGGAAGAAGAAACCCGCCGACGCCGAACCTAGCCAGCCGACCGCGCCTGCGCCGGAGAGCGCCCCGTCGACCGGTTTCACGCACGACACGGATGCCGCTTCGCTCGATCACGCCAGCACCGCCCTCGACGAGGCCCTGGCCGAGAGCCCGCCTGCACCCGACGCTCCGGTGGAAGACGAAGCCACCGAGCTGGCCGCGGTGGTCGAAGCCGCTGTTCCGGCCAAGCGCAGCTGGCGCGAGCGACTTTCCGGAAGCTCGTTCGCACGCGGCCTGACCTCGCTGTTCGTCCGTCACCCGAAGCTCGACGACGATCTGCTGGACGAGTTGGAGACCACGCTCATCACTGGCGACGTGGGCGTCGAGGCGAGCACGGCGCTGGTCGAAGACCTGCGCAAGCGCATGCACAAGCGCGAATTCGCCGATGCCGGCGCCCTGCTGGCGGCGCTGCGCCAGTCGCTGATCGCCATGTTGCGTCCGGTCGAGAAACCGCTCGACGTCGGCGGCCTCAAGCCGCACGTGATCCTCACCGTGGGCATCAACGGCGTGGGCAAGACCACCACCATCGGCAAACTCGCCCGGCGCTACCGTGACGAAGGCCGCCAGGTGATGCTGGCGGCCGGCGATACCTTCCGCGCCGCCGCCGTGGAGCAGCTCAAGACCTGGGGCGCGCGCAACAACGTGCCGGTGATCTCGCAAGGCCAGGACGCCGATGCGGCCAGCGTGATCTTCGATGCATTGCAGGCCGCGCGCTCGCGCAACGTCGACGTGCTGATTGCCGACACCGCCGGCCGCCTGCACACGCAAGGCGGATTGATGGACGAGCTGGGCAAGATCGCCCGCGTGCTCAAGAAGATCGACACCGACGCACCCCACGAAGTATTGATGGTGATCGACGGCACCACCGGCCAGAACGCCGTGAGCCAGGTGCGCCAGTTCCGCCAGATCGTCGGCGTCAGCGGCCTGGTCGTGACCAAGCTCGACGGCACCGCCAAGGGCGGCGTGGTGTTTGCGCTGGCGCGCGAATTCGGCCTGCCGATTCGCTACGTGGGCCTGGGCGAAGCCGCCACCGACCTGCGTGTATTCGACGCCGAAGCGTATGTCGACGGCCTGCTTCCCGCCAGCCTGAGCCAAGGCTGAGGGGTGCCGACGGATGCCGCGCTGGGTCCGCCTCACGCTCATCCTCCTCAGCAGCGCCACGCTGTTGCTGGTGGCGGTTGCGCTGATCGCGGTGCATCTGCTGCTGCAACCCGAACGCATTACCGCGATGCTGCAACAGCAGGCGCACGACGCCGGCCTTGAGCTGAGCCTCGCCAGCCCGGCCACGCCGGCGTTGTTTCCACGTCCCGCGCTCGAACTCGAAGGCATCACGCTCAGCGCGCAGAACGCGAACATGCCGATCCTGCTCGCTGCGCGCGGCACACTGGCACTGCCATGGCGCACGCTGGTGCGCGGCGAAACGGTGATCTCGCAGATGCAGATCGATTCGCCGCGCGTCGACCTCGATGCCTTGCAGTCGTGGCTTGGCGACCTGCCTTCCGGCCCCGCCGCGGTGCCGACGGCCATACCCAGCATCGATGCCGGCGTGCACATCACGCGCGGCAGCCTGGTGCGCGGCAACCAGATGCTGCTGGGCGATGTCGAGCTGGATGCGGGCCGGCTTGCCGCCGACCACGCGTTTCCGCTCACCATCACCGCCAAGGACGCCGAGGGCATTCCCACGCAAATGCGCCTGTCGGTGACACCGAGCATCAAGGGCAACTCGCTGGTGCTGGACAACATCAGCCTGTATCTCGCGCACAGCACCACGCTCACCCTGCATCTGGCGGGAAACGCGCGCTGGCGCGGCGCCGCCGATGCATCCGCCCATCTGTCGGGCAAGCTGGACCACGCCAATGCCGGCCAATACGACGCCGTGATCGAACTGACACCGGCCGACCAGAGCGACCCGCTGATGCTCGCGCTCAAATTGGACGGACCGGACAATCACGCCGACCTCCACCTTCCTCCGTTGGCGCTGGCCAGTTGGTGGACGCAACTCGATCACGACGACGGCCCGCGCCTCACCGTGCCACCCGGCAACGGCCACGCGGAAATCGCCAGCATCGAGACCGGCGACATCAGTATCGAAGGCCTCAGCATCCAGGCCGGCACCGACGTCCCTGCCCCCGCGGCCAGCGTGGCGCCACCGCCGAAACCCGCGGCAGCGAAAGCGACGCCGGCCAAGCCCGCACACCGAACGCCATGAATCCTTTCGCCGCCGCACTACTGGCCTGGTTCGACGAACACGGCCGCAAGGACCTGCCCTGGCAACATCCCCGCGATGCCTATCGCGTGTGGCTGTCCGAGGTGATGCTGCAGCAGACGCAGGTGGTCACGGTGATTCCGTACTTCCAGCGCTTCGTTGCGGCCTTGCCGGGCTTGCGCGATCTGGCCGCAGCGGACGAAGACACCGTGCTCGCGCTGTGGTCGGGCCTCGGCTACTACCGCCGCGCACGTTTCCTGCAGCGCGCCGCGCAAATCTGCGTGGAAAAACACCACGGCGAATTGCCGCGCGATTTCGAAGCGCTGGCCGACCTTCCCGGCATCGGGCGTTCCACCGCAGGCGCGATCCTGGCGCAGGCTTACGCGCTGCGTTTTCCGATCCTCGATGGCAACGTCAAACGCGTGCTCACGCGATACCTGGGCATCCATGGACACCCGGGCCAGAGCGCGGTGGAAAAAGTGCTATGGCAGCACGCCGATGCATTGACGCCCGCGCAACGCACGGCCGATTACACGCAGGCCATCATGGATCTGGGCGCCACCCTCTGCGTGCGCTCCAAACCACTGTGCGAGAACTGTCCATTGAGCGCCGGCTGCGTGGCCAGACGCGACGGCCTCACGGCGCAACTGCCGAGCGCCAAGCCCACCAAGGCGGTGCCCACGCGCGACACCGTGATGCTGATCCTGCGCGACGCCAAGGGACGCGTGCTGCTCGAGCGTCGTGGCGAGCAAGGCGTGTGGTCAGGACTGTGGAGTCTTCCGGAAGCGCGCGACCACGATCACGCGTGGCGTGCGGCGCAGTCGTTCGCGAGCATCGACGACGCGCAGGCACTGCCATCGTTCGTGCACGTATTCAGCCACTATCGCCTGAAGGTCGAACCGCTATTGTTCGACGGGGCGACAGCGCAGCAGCGCATCGCCGATAATCCCACCCTGCGCTGGTGCAACCCCGACGAGCGGGCCGCCCTCGGCCTGCCCGCCCCCGTCCGCACCCTGTTGCAGCAACTCTGAATCACTACCGGTGAGTCACATCGCATGAGTCGTATCGTTCACTGCGCCAAGCTCGGCCACGATGCCGAAGGCCTGGATTTCGCTCCCTGGCCCGGACCGCTGGGACAGCGCATCTACGCCGAGATTTCGAAAGAGGCCTGGCAGCAATGGATGGCCCACCAGACCATGCTGCTCAACGAATATCGCCTCAATCCGCTGGACCCCAAGTCGCGCCAGTTCCTCAGCGCCGAAATGGAAAAATTCCTCTTCGGCGGCGACGTGAAGCAGCCCGAGGGCTACGTTGCCCCCGCTCCGGAGTCTTGACGAGCCGCCCCGCTTCGGATTTAATGCACGGCTCCACGCGACGTCTTCGGCGTTCGCAGGACATTCTGGCCGGGTAGCTCAGTTGGTAGAGCAGGGGATTGAAAATCCCCGTGTCGGCGGTTCGATTCCGTCCCCGGCCACCATGTTTTCGAAAGCTCGCTTCGCAAGAAGCGGGCTTTCTTTTTGCCTGCGTAGAGGCGCCCAGGCCTCGCCGCACATCGTCACCTGCGAGCAGAAGACGCACGAAGCACGAGCGCGCGACTTCGTACGCGTGCGCGGCGACCGGTCTTCACCAGATTGCGAGTGCGATGCGCCCGCAGACAAAATCGAAAACCGGAAACGAAAGCCGGCCTGGCCACGCGCACGCTTCGATTATCTTTCGATATCCCCATCGCCTCCGACTAAACCCGGAAAAAATCGCCGGTACTTTCGTGCAGACAATATGGCGGAGCAGTTGCCCGAGGCGATGACAAAATCAAAGGGTCTTTAGCGGGATCGTGATTTTCTCTTGCCGCCGCACTGGCATCGCTTTCGACGGCCTATCGATTTACAGCGCTGGCCCGAAGGCGCCATCCATCGCTCCGGGAGTCGAGTTCGTCGCGCAGGCCTCTTCCAGACCCGCTGCGCATGACCACCATAAAACGTGACGCGGATCACATTTTATCGGGCCATCTGTTCGCTGACGGCACAGTGACCCGTAGTTCGGCGGGTTATCTGGAAATTTCTTGGCGGAACACTATTGGCGCGAGCAGCTTCTGTCATAGCTGGCGGCTGGCATAACTGGGCGGTTTTGTGTACGCGTTTCCGGCAAATGTTGCTGTCCACTGGCCATTGGTCACAGGGGATACGACAAAGTTGGTGATACATTCGCCACGATGCTCAATGTCTGAGCACACCACCAACAAAGGGGTCCGTTATGTTGAAAGCCCTCTCGCGTCGCGCATGCCTCTTTGGCGTGCTGGCTCTTGCTTTGTCCGGAGCCGCCTTCGCCGACCAGCCGCCCGCCTCGGGTCTTGGCCAGTCCTGGCCGAATGCATCTGACGTAAGCCGCAATCCCAACTTTCACGCCTATGTGTTCACGCTTGGCGGCATCCAGTTCGTGCAGATCAACGATGCGAACGGCAATGTGCTCGGTGCCGTCGGCACCTCGGGCGGCCAGTTCATCACGCTGCCGGTAGGCCGCTTCTCGCAGTTGGTGACCACGCCGCAGCAGGGCCCGGCCGTACCGACCACCGCGACGCCGACCACGACGCCGACCACGGTGTATCAGGATCCGGCCACCACGGTCACGGCTACGCCGCTCAGCGATGGCACCATGATGCTGAAGGCTGCATGCAACCCCGAGACGTGCGCCACGCACGCTCAGTAAGTAAGCAGGACGCGAAGGCGATCAGCGGCGTGTCAAATGCCGCTGATCGTGATGGGATCGAGCAGCAGGAGGCTGACTCGACGACCATGATCTATTGGATGCTCGCGGGCATCGCCCTCAAACGTCATCGCGCGATCGCGAATGCCTGACCAGCCCATGCCGCTGGCTGAGCGCATCACGCGCGGCAACAGCTCATCCCAGCGCACATTCGACGAGGTTTCGGCCTTGTCGCGGAAGATGATGCTGACCAATGCCCAGCGGCGCCCATCCTTTTCACCGCAGCGCACACGCACCACGACTTCGCTGAGATTTCGTTTGGCGCAGGCATCCGCCACGACCTCGACGACCAGGCGATAGATGGCAAGATGCAAAGTCTGCGAAAGCCGGCTCAGCGGCCCGCGCAGATCGCACCAATAGCCGACGCCGGTTTCATCGAGCGCGCGCGGGATGGCGCCCTCTCGCAGCGCAGCCGGCAAGCCGCGTTCGCGCCACGAGACCGGGTAAAGACTGTCGGCCAGGCGGAACAACTGGTCCTGCGCCACCAACGCCTGGCGGTGGTAGCTGCGATCCTCGATGGTGGGCTGCAGATGACGCAGTCGGGCCATCATCATCGAGAAACTGGCCTGGACCGTTTCGCGGATCTGCTCCAGCGCAAGCGAAGTCGTACGCAGCTGCATCTCGCCGATATGCACGTTGCGCTGCGCGAGCGCCAACGCCGTGCGGACGTCCATGCGCTCCTGCTCGGCGTGATGGTTCAATGCGCCGATTCGTGCGCCGAGCAGCAGCATCGAGGAAATGGCGAAGGCAACGATGGCCTCCGCCTGCATGGTCTGCTGGTCATTGGTGGCCGGCATCAAGGCCATCACGGCCAGGCTCGCCGCGGTTCCGCCAATGGCCGCGCCCTGCCAGCCATGACGCATGGCCAGCCAGACGATCGGAAGGAACATGGCGACCTGCGCGATCTGGCGGACCCCGGCCGATTCCAGGCCGATCCACACCAGCAGCAGGATCGCCGGCACCACCAGGAAAATGCTATCCAGCACCGCGCGGTTGTCGAGCAGGCGCGTGCCCAGTTCGCGCCACCGTGCGCCGCTCATCAGCTGATAGGCGAACAGCGTGGTCGGGGTCACCGCGAGAATGCCAAGATAGTTGCCGAGCACCCACTTGGTGATCAGCTTGTCCACCTGCATGTGGTAGTCCGGCGGCAGATTCATCACCAGCATGGTGCCGAGGTTGCAGGCCGTCATCACGAAGGACAGCACCAACGCCCCCCCGAGCAACGCCCCCATGTTGAGCCCGCCCCTGGATGCCAGCACCGGCCAACGTTCGCGCAGGATGTATACGAAGGGCGCCATGGCGACCAAACCGGGAATGGCGTAGATCACCGCCCAGGCCACGCCGAACTGCCCCACGCACTCGATGCTGGTGGGCAGCAAGGCAAACGTTTCGCCAACGATCAGAGCCGGCCAGTCCCGGTAACGGAAGAGCAGGAGCACGGCCAAATGGATACCGGCCACCAGCACAAAATGCGAAATGGTGACCTGTCGGGCAAGAACGATCAGCAGCCCATACGAGACGGCAATACCGATGCGGCGGAACCACGGATTGGCCCACGGAGCGTCCAGCATTGCATCCCCCTGTCAGTGTTTCCCTCGCAAGCGCCGGGCTTCTGCGCAAGCGGCCGATACCATCGGTTGAGGCGTGAAAGCACTGTGAAACGCCCCAGCGTTTTACTCCGCCTATCGTAGCGCACCCAGTTGTTGCAAATGTGCACTGCGTCAAACATTTCGGCATCGACTCGTGAAAGTCGCGCGCGTCCCGGCCGCGAAATATTTCGCCGTCGACGCACGTTATTGCCGCCCTGTCCCGCCGGGGAAGGTCAGGCCCCGACCGCCGAATACAGTCGATCGGGCAGATAGTTGCGCACGGCGGCGGCGTCCAGGTGCACGAGGTTCTTGGCGACTTCGAGCATGATCCTGCCCCGGGTGGGTCCGTCCAGCCGATCCCGCAGGGAACCCAGGAATGCCGGGGCGGCAATCAGCATCAGTCCGTCGAAGCGGCCGTCCGTGCGGCCTTTCAGCAGGAAGCGGGACAGCTCCAAGGCGAAGTTGCTGGTTTCCTGCTCGACCAGGGTGGTGTCGGGATCTTCCGCGTGGCCGCCGGGGCCAAACCGTTCAGAGCCCCGCCCCGGGCGATCGGATACGAGGTCCTGTTCGCGCAGCCGCGCCTCCGGGTGGATGAAAGCCTCCAGTTCCTGCAGGGGGCCGGTGGGTTGCCGGGCCTGGAACAGCCGGGCGACGCCGCGATTGGCGACCACGATCCACACCGTCTTGTTCATGACGCGCTCCCAGGAGGTTTCACCAGGAATGCCGGGCGGCCGAAGCCGAGCCCTTGTCGGGGTATCGAGCGCAGTCGGCACCGACGCAGTGAAGGGAGAATCCCCTCGTAGCCGTCAATCCAATGTGAGCCCTGCGAAGAAACCGTGCGCGACGCGGATTCGCCAGCCGATGGCCATCAAGCGGCCGATGCCTTCTGCAGTGCGATCCGTTCGAGCGGTTCGAAGGCGGCGCCGGGCGACGGCTCGACACACAAGGCCAGCGCGTCGATGCGCGCCGCGGGAAGCATCGACGCGCGCAGCGACAGCCAGCGTTGCAGCGCCCGCTCTTCCTCGACGGAAGCCGGTGCCGACAGGGTCATGTGAAAACGGTAGCGTTCAAACACGTAGGGGTATCCGTAACGTCCGAGATAATGGGTTTCGATGGCGTCGAGTCCGGAGGCGCGCCGCTGGAAGTCGTGTTCCGCCAATGGCAGGCGCAACGGTTCGATCGCCTCGACGCACGCTGCCGCGAGGGCATTCACCGCCTTGCAGTCGCCCAGTGGGCGCAAGGCGGGAAAACCCGCAAGGCGTGCACAGCGCAGCGTGAGATTGATCGGGCCATGTGACCTGGCGACGACAGCCAGGGCCTGGCGCAGATCCGCCAGGTCGACATCCGGCGACAGCGTGAACGGCGACCGCAGCGTGGCGTGCCAGCCGTAACGCCGGACATCCGCCAGCAACGCATTCCAACGGGTGAGCCCAATGCCCGGAATGCCATGAGCCGCCAACTCGGTGCTCAGCCAGTCGCGTCCCAGGGCAGCCAACGCACTCGCCGGTGCGGGACAGAAGTAGACCGCGTAACGCATCAGCGGCAAGCCATCGATGGCGCGGGCAGCGGGTACGCCACGAACAGCGCACAGTGCAACGCGCGATCTGCATTGCGCTTGCAGGACACATCACCTGCCCCGTTCACCAGCACGCTGCCAACCCGGCCCCGAGGAGCCATGCCCAGTCCTCGCTCCACCCGTCCCCCTACGTTGAACCTGCCGCCGCCATCGGGCGACGCCGACGACGCCGCGCTCTCTAGCTAACTAAACCTATGTGACAAGACGGGGAAGCTGGGCGGTCTATCCCGCCACGCGCCCTGCGTTCCCCAAAGCCGGCACGCGGTTCGGGCGCGGCGCATCCCCCTGCACCACAGCTCAGGCATCGCCGGCAGCGGCGAAGTTGAGCATGAGTGCTGCCGCGGTAACGCGATGGAGTCGGCAGAACGAGGCCGCCTGCTCAACGGGATGGATGGCGCCGATGTCGATCGGGCGCCGTCGGTACGGACACCCGGGCCAGTTCACCGGGTGTCGCCGCAACCGGCGTCAGGTCGTGGGATGGAACTTGCCCCATGGCGACATGATGTCTTTCCACGGATCGGACATGCTCATGTCGCCCACGCTGCCGAGCGCACGGGCGGTGTCCTTCTGCCAGGTCTGCACCGCATCCTGCAGGCCTTGCGCGAAATGGGCCTGTACATTGGCGGCGATCTGGTTGCTGACGCTGGCGTCGCCCATGCGCTGCTGCAGCTGGCGCCAGAACGTGTCGGCAGGCATCGAGGCCAGTGCGGCCCAGTCCTGCGCCTTGATCAGTTGCTCGACGCGCGCCTGCTGCTCCGCGATGCCGTCGTCCATCGCACGGGTGGAGAGCTCAAGCCATTTCTTCCAGTTTTCCATCACCAGCTTGTTCACGCGCAGCTGCAGCTCGGTGTTAGCTTTGTAGAGGCTCATCGGGAGATCGCTGGGTGTCGCCATGTCATGCCCTCGGTGGATGATCTTGCTGGTCGCGCCGTCGCGTTTCCCGGCGGCGGCTTGGCCCAGGTGCCACGACGACACCTGTGCCCACTATGGACCAGGCGCAAGACGGCAGGATGAACCTCGCCACCTCAACGAAATGTATGAATCGGACCTGCGTGTCGATTCTGCAAGGCCGTGCGCAACAGGCAACGCACGCAGCGTCGACGACATGCGCGTGGATTCAGGGACGAGGTATGGATGGGCGAACAAGCGGGCGGCCAGAACGTCGACTTGCCGCGGGATCCGCAGACGGATCAGGAAACGGTACCGGCAGGCATGGATGCGGCCGGTGGGAAGTGGCGCCCTCAAGACGCGGGCGAAGCATCACTTCCGAAGACGTCAGGTGCGGCGGCAAGCGCCGCACCTGGCGAGCATGCTCTAGTGGAGCACTACGCTCAGAGAGCGGCGTCCTTGAGCTTCTTCAGCGCGCGGATCTTCAGCTTCACCGTGGCGGGCTTGGCAGCGAACCACTGCTCTTCCTTGGTGAACGGGTTGATGCCCTTGCGCTTCGGCTTGGCCGGAACGTTGACGGCCGTGATCTTCAGCAGGCCCGGCATGGTGAAGTGACCGGCACCCTTCTTGTGCACCGAGCCCGTCACTGCGCCTTCGAGAGAGGCCAACACAGCGCGCACGTCCTTCGCGGCCACGCCGCTGGCTTCAACGATGTGAGCCACGAGGCCCGACTTGCCCAGTGCGTCCTTGATCGGCTTGTGAACAACTGCCTTGGCGGCCTTCGGAGCTGCCTTCGGAGCGGCCTTCTTCTTTGCTGCTGCTTTTTGCGCCTTCGCCATATATTTCCCCGTGGTCATCGATAGAGGTGGTGTGTAAATGCCTCTCGGCATGCGGAATGTATGGCATGCCAGCCCATCACGCCAAGCTGCAGGACGGAAAAAAGGCGGTTTTTTTTCGATATTGGCCCGATAGGGGTGAAGAAAGTCACGATCGGGCCCTGCGCAAGCCTATTTTTCAGGCCTTTTCGGGGCTGACCCAAGCCGCCTGCCTGCGGCGTCCCGTTCGGCGGCTATGGACCGGCGGCGCCAGCCGTCTCTACTATCGAGCTTCGTCTCCACGCTAGGTGCTGCCCATGAAGCGATTGGCCTTATCCCTGCTCGCCCTGTCCGTGACGTCGGCGCTGTTTGCCGCCGATGCACCGACCACCCCGACTTTCGATCCGCATCGTTTGTCGGACGACGTCAAAACGCTTTCGTCCGACGCCTTCGAAGGCCGCGGCCCGGCTACGGCGGCCGAGACCAAGACCATCGACTACGTCGTTGCCCAGTTCAAGGCGGCCGGCGTGCAGCCCGGTGGCGACCTGAAGAACGGCAAGCGCGAATGGACGCAGGCAGTGCCGCTGCTGCAGTCCGATATCGCCGGTACGCCGTCGCTGTCGTTCACCGTCAACGGCAAGACCGAGGCGCTGACCCAGGGCCAGCAGATCGCCGTGCGTTCCGCGCTCGATGGCTCCAAGGCCGTGTCGATCAAGGATGCCCCGCTGGTGTTCGTGGGCTACGGCGTCAAGGCGCCGGAGCGCAACTGGGACGATTTCAAGGGCGTGGACCTCAAGGGCAAGATCGCCGTCGTGCTGATCAACGACCCGGACTTCGAAACCGGCGTGGGCGACTTCGGCGGCAAGGCGATGACCTACTACGGCCGCTGGACCTACAAGTACGAAGAAGCCGCTCGCCAGGGCGCGGCCGGCATGCTGATCGTGCACGAGACCGCACCGGCCTCCTACGGCTGGGCGACCGTGGCCAACTCCAACACCAACACCCAGTTCGACGTGGTGCGCGACCATCCCGCCAGCGCGCATACGCCGGTGGAAGCGTGGATCCAGCGCGATGTGGCGGTCGACCTGTTCAAGTCCGCCGGCCTCGACTTCGAAGCACTGAAGAAGCAGGCGCAGACCCGCGACTTCAAGCCGGTGGTGCTGAAGGGCGAGACCTTCTCGGCCAACTACAAGATCAACTCCAAGGTGATCACCTCCCACAACATCGTGGGCCGCGTCGAGGGCAGCAAGCGCCCGAACGAGACGGTGATCTACAGCGCGCACTGGGATCACCTGGGCGTGGGCGCGCCCGACGCCAAGGGCGACAAGATCTACAACGGGGCGGTGGACAACGCCACCGGCACGGCGGCGCTGATCGAACTGGCACGCGCCTTCGCCAGCCAGCCCAAGCCGGAACGTTCGGTGGTGTTCCTCAACGTCACCGCCGAAGAAAAGGGCCTGCTGGGTTCGGAGTACTACGCCTCCAAGCCGCTCTACCCGCTGGCCACCACCGTGGCCGACATCAACATGGATGCGCTCGATCCGCACGGCCCGTCGCGCAACTTCACCATCTCCGGCAGCGCCAAGCTCGACCTGCTCGATGAGCTGACCACCACCGCCAAGCAGTGGAACCTGGTGTACTCGGCGGATCCGAAGCCCGAAGCCGGCCACTTCTTCCGCTCCGATCACTTCTCCTTCGCCAAGCGCGGCGTGCCGGCCGTGTCGTTCGGCTCGGGCAACGACTGGGTGGACGGCGGCCTCGCCGCCGGCAAGGCGGCCGAGGACGAGTATGTGGCCAAGCACTACCACCAGCCATCCGACGAGTGGCAGGCGAATTGGCCGTTCACGGGCATGGCCCGCGATCTGCAGGTCCTCTACAAGCTCGGCAGCGACCTCGCCAACTCCGACACCTGGCCCAACTGGAGCAAGGATTCGGAATTCCGCGCGGCTCGCGACGCCACGGCGGCACAGCGCAAATAAGCGCCGTTCCCACGCGATACATGAAGAGGCCCGCAGCAATGCGGGCCTTTTTCTTTAACCGTACCAACCCGCGGGAACAGGATTTTCACGCGAAGCTGATTCAGATGACGGCAAAACACAACGGCAACATGGCAGTCACCGTCGAGCCAGACAGGAATCACACGAAGGTCATGCATCGACGGCAAGCTGCGCACCATCGGCCACACAAAAAAAGTTGAATACCATGCTGGCGCAATACGTCCACCCCTCGAAAACCGGCCTTTTCCGCATCGTCCGCCACGGCCGCCAATGGCGCGTGCTGTGCGAAGACTGCGAGATCGGCCGCCACGAAACCGCCGAAGCCGCCCTCATCAACATCCGCATGGTCTGCCCGCAGGCACGGCTGCCCGGCGAACTGTCCGAATGGCGCTACATCCCCGAACTCGCCCTGGCGCACTCGCGCGTATCGAGCGAAGGCACGCGCTGGCGCCTGGCTGGCTGAGGCCCCTGCACTTCTCCTTCTCCCCTTTGGGCAGAAGGCCGGGACATTGCCACCTTTACGGTGGTGCGGGGCGGGTGCTCGCGAAAGCATCGCCTACTCGCTAGCGTTAATCACCGCCAAAAAATCCCGCCCATAGCGCTTGAGCTTCGCCTCACCCACCCCACTGATCGACGACAGCTCGGCCTCGTTCGAAGGCAACGCACGCAACATCGCCAGCAGCGTCGCATCGTGGAAAATCACATACGGCGGCACCCCATGCTGCTTCGCCAGCTGCGTTCGCAACTTGCGCAACTCGTCCCACAGCGGCTGCTCGTAAGCCTCCACGCCGAGGCTGCCGCCAGTCACCAACTGGCTATCGCGACGACGCTTGCGCGTGGCGCGTGCCGGCGTGGCGTCCTCGCGCAATCGCACCGGACGATTGCCCACCAGCACCTCGCGACTCGCCTTGCTCAGGCGCAGCGTGCCAAAGCCTTCCGCATCGGCCTCCAGCAAGCCCATCGCGAGCAACTGGCGAAACACCGAACGCCATTGCTTTTCATCCATGTCGGCGCCGATGCCGAAGGTGGAAAGACGATCGTGTCCCAGGTCGCTCATGCGCGTGCTGTCCTCACCGCGCAGGATGCTGATGACATGGCCCGAGCCGAAGCGCTGGCCGCTGCGATACACCGCCGAAAGCGCCTTCTGCGCCGGCACCGTGGCATCCCACGTCTTCGGCGGCTCGATGCAGTTGTCGCAGTGGCCGCACGGCCCATGGAACGATTCGCCGAACGCGGCCAGCAACAGCTCGCGACGGCACTGCGTGGTTTCCGCGTACGCCAGTTGCGCTTCCAGTTTCTGGCGTTCCACCCGCTTGCGCTCATCCGCCGATTCGGACTGCGCAATCATCTGGCTCATCGTCACCACGTCCGACAGGCCGTAAATCATCCACGCATCGGAAGGCAGGCCGTCGCGACCCGCGCGCCCGGTCTCCTGGTAATAACCTTCCATGCTACGCGGCAGATCCAGATGCGCCACGAAGCGCACGTCGGGTTTGTCGATGCCCATCCCAAACGCCACCGTGGCCACCATCACCACGCCGTCTTCGCGCAGGAAACGCCGCTGGTTCGCGTTGCGCGTGGCGGCGTCCAATCCCGCGTGATAAGGCAACGCCTCGATACCCGCTTCCATCAGCCACGTCGCCGTTTCATCCACCTTCCGCCGGCTGAGCGCATAAACGATGCCCGTCTCGCCGCGATGCCGCTCCAGGAACTCCATCAACTGCCGTCGCGCGTTGTGGCGAAGACCGACCTGATAGCGGATGTTCGGCCGGTCAAAGCTCGACACGAACTGGCGCGCATCCTGCAGCGCCAACCGCTCGACGATCTCGTCGCGCGTGCGTTGATCGGCCGTGGCGGTGAGCGCGATCCGCGGAATCTGCGGAAAGCGCTGATGCAACACCGCCAGCTCGCGATACTCAGGACGGAAATCGTGCCCCCATTGCGATACGCAATGCGCTTCGTCGATGGCAAACAACGCCACCTCGGTGCTCTCGAGCAAACCGAGAAAACGCGAGGTCAACAACCGTTCCGGCGCGACGTAAAGCAGGTTCAGCTCGCCGGCAAGCAGACGGCGCTCCACCTCGCGCTGATCTTCCGCCCTTAGGCTGGAATTGAGATAGGCCGCTGAAACACCGGCTTCGCGCAGCGCATCAACCTGATCCTGCATCAACGCGATCAGCGGCGACACCACGATACCCGTGCCCTGCCTCACCAAGGCAGGAATCTGATAGCAAAGCGACTTGCCGCCACCGGTAGGCATCAGCACCAGCGCATCGCCACCTTCGATCAACTGATCGACGATCGCCTGCTGCGGACCGCGGAACTGGGTGTAGCCGAAAACGCTTTGAAGAATGTCGAGGGGTGAGGGGGGCATCGGGAAATGCTAGCAAATGTCCGATACGCGCTGCTGGTCCAGAGCCAGCCCGTAAAGTCAACTTCGGCGGACAGGCCACAACCCGCCCGCCCACTCACTTGCTGGGAATTACCCCACAAAGAAATAGCTTTCGGAAGGATGGGCGCCCCGAAGTAAAGAAAACATTATCGAAAGACCTCACGACTGGAGTGTGTCGGGCCCAAGCCTGCACACGCGGGAGATCAGTCAGGGCGCGGGAGCCTGAGGTATTCGATGACAACGACAACGGGGACAATCATGAAATCGTTCAACCAACGCGCGCTAGCGCTGGCCATCCATCTGACGCTGGCGACCGGCGCACTTGCGGCGACCGGCTCAGCCTTCGCACAGGATTCAGCTCCTAAAGCCGACCAGGGGTCAGCCAAAAGCCTGGAAACCGTCACCGTAACGGGCTCGCGCATTCGCAGCGTGGACGTCGAAACCGCGCAACCCGTCTTTACCATGACGCACGAAGACATCCAGAAGACCGGACTGGTCAATATCGGAGACATCCTGCAAAGCCTGACCGTTGCTGGCAGCCCCAGCTTCAGCAAGGCATCCGTACTGACATCGAATGCGGAGCAAGGCGGTCAATACATCAACATGCGCAACCTTGGCGAGAACCGGGTCCTTGTGCTGGTGAATGGCAAGCGCTGGGCGACTAGCATCAATGGCTATACCGACATGTCGACCATTCCGTCTGCATTGGTCGAGCGAATCGAGATTCTCAAGGACGGCGCCTCGGCCGTGTACGGCTCCGATGCCATCGCCGGAGTCGTCAATATCATTCTGAAGGATCACTACCAGGGTGCCGAAGCCAGTGGCTATATCGGCGAGAACGACCACGGGGATGGCACTCAGCAGGCTTACTCTTTCACTGTTGGCAGCAAGACCGAAAAGACTTCGGTGATGTTCAATGCCAGCTATACCAAAGAAGATGCGATCTGGTCCAAAGATCGCGAGATCACCCGCTACACCTACGGCCCCAACCATTCTTTGGACGGCCTGAGCGGCACGGGTGTCTGGGGCCGCTTCCAGACCGTTAACCCAAAGACAGGCGGAGGTACAGGTCAAACCTATCGCCTAGACCATACTGGCGGATTCGATGGTGACGGTGTTGGCGCAAACCCTCGCAACATCAATAGCTATCGAACAACCCTCGATTATCCCAACGACTATTACAACTCCATCGACCAAATGAATTGGTCACCGAGCAACGAGTTGAAGTCGATCTTTACCTCGGTAAGTCACCAGATCAACGACTACGTGACCTTCAAATCGACGGCGTCCTATTCGGAACGCGAAAACGACCGACAGATCGCCGGCTATCCACTCAATAGCCGCAGCCAGCCGACTTATCCGGTCTACATCAGCGGCCAGAGCTACTACAACCCCATGCCTGGCCAAGATCTGTACTTTTATCGCCGCACGATCGAACAGCAACGTGGAACCTTCAACAATACCAAGACCTATCACTGGGACGCGGACTTCGAGGGCGGCTTTGAACTCGGTACGCACCACTGGAACTGGGACGCTGGAATCAACTACAACAAGTCCGACGTGGACATCACCACAACGGGCAATCTCAACCTGATCAACCTGAAAAAGGCGCTGGGCCCATCATTCCTCAATAGCAACGGCGTGGTTCAATGCGGAACCCCGGCGGCACCGCTTGCAACGACTCAGTGCGTACCATTCAACGTTCTTGGCGGCCCCACCGCTTCTACGCCTGCCATGATCGATTACGTCATGACTCGAGGCACTCAGGTCATACAGAGTCTAAGCAAGGAATACACTGCCAATATCACGGGCGGCGTGTTTAATTTGCCGGCCGGCGAGCTCTCGATGGCCGCCGGTTACGAGCATCAGGCAATTTCGGGGT
Source organism: Dyella kyungheensis (assembly GCF_049913195.1). GTDB lineage: Bacteria > Pseudomonadota > Gammaproteobacteria > Xanthomonadales > Rhodanobacteraceae > Dyella > Dyella kyungheensis. The sequence continues at coordinate 3,816,204 of NZ_CP183983.1, forward strand.
ATGACCATCCCGACGCGTTGTCCAGCGCCGGCTATTCGACCAACCTCGCCGGACCAGGCACCAACGCCAAGTACAACATCGATTCGTTCTACCTGGAATTCTTGGTTCCCATTCTCAAGGATCTTCCTGGTGCCCAGGAGCTTTCTGCCGACGTAGCGAGCCGCTACTCCTACTACAGCATTTTCGGCAGCACAGTGAAGAACAAATACAGCCTCACTTGGCGACCGGTCAGTGACTTGCTGGTGCGTGCCACTTACGCGCAGGGCTTCCGCGCACCCACGTTAGGCGACACGTTTGGCGGCGGCACGCAGACCTTCGACTACTACACCGATACATGCGATACAACGGTCGGAGCGGCAGCGACCAGCCCAGCCGTCGCGAGTAACTGTAAAGCTGCTGGCGTGCCGGCCAACTTCCATCAGACCGATGTCAATGGGCGCAATGTCAGCGCACGCAATGTACAGAGCACGACTCCATACAACGCGGGCGTCGGCAACGCCAACCTGCAACCCGAAACCAGCATTAGCCGTACCGCCGGCTTTGTTTACAGTCCCGCGTGGGTTCCCGGCGGCCTTGATATCTCGCTGGATTGGTACGACATCCGTGTCGTCAACGATATTACTGCGGTAAGTGCAAGTTACGTGCTTGACCAGTGCTACGTCCAAGCAGTGCAGAAGTTCTGCAACGACTTCTCCCGAGATCCCAATACACACCAGGTCGTCGGCCTCAATCGCGGCAATCTGAATATGGGCATGCTGCGGACGTCCGGCTACGATTACGGCGTTAGCTATCGCTTGCCGAAACTCAGTTGGGGACAATTGACCGCAAGCCTCAACGGCACCTACCTCACATCCTATGATCAGCGCTCCACGAGTCAATCCGACATTGCAGGCTACGTAGGCACTTATTGGTATCCGCGCAACAAGGCTACGTTCGGTGTTGATTGGGCCAATGGAAATTGGGGCGCAACTTGGTCCATGCGATATTACGGAGCTTTCCGAGATTTCTGCTTCGACGAGAATGAATGCAATCAACCCAATTACCAAAGTCCGAGCTGGACGGGAGGAATTGGAGCAAATCGCAAGGGTGCCAGCACCTATCACGATGTCCAGGCGCGTTACTCCTTCCCCTGGAAGGGCGTGCTATCGGTCGGCGTAAAGAACCTATTCGCCAAGGAGCCCACCATTACTTACTCGGTGGACAACTCCAGTACGGCATATTTGAATCCATCACTGGACCTGGATCGTTATTTCTATCTGCAATACACGCAGAAATTCTGATCGCAAGGAAAAACAATGGGAGCCGAGAGCTCCCATTGTTTTTCGTCAAAAGGTTGGTCAAGGCTAAAGCAAGGATGTTCGCCAACCCGCGGCCGCCTAACCGGGCATACCCCACAACGCCCGATCCAAATCCGCATCCAGACCAAACGTCGCCAGCGGCACGCGGCCGTTTTTGACCTCGACGCCCTCGGCCTTGAGACGCTTGCTTTGCTCCTTGAACCCCCTGCTCCCGGGTGGAAACGCAATTTGCCCGCTGGACCGCAGCACCCGGAACCACGGCAGCTCCATGCCACCCGGAACTTCCCCCAGCGCCCTGCCCACCAGCCGTGCCCGGCCGGGCAGGCCGGCACGGGCGGCGATGGCGCCGTAGCTGGCGACGCGGCCGTGCGGGATAGCTGCGATGGCAGCGAAGATGCGCGCGTGGGCTTCGGATTTGGGCTTGTCCATGATCTTCAACAGGCTCTTTACACCGGGTCGTGGCACAGTAGCGAGACCGGGATTGCCTGCCAAGGAGATCGCACCATGCGACATTTTGAAGCCGTGCGTTCCCACGTCGGCAGCTTGCACGAGCTGCGCCACAACGATCCGTATCTGATCAGTTTCGATCTCACCTTGCCGCAGGAGCGGCACCAGGGCATTTATCTGGCCGAGCTGGAGGACGAATCCGGCCGCCGGTACCTGCGCATCTCGACACCCGTGGGACCGCTGGCCGGCGCCGACCCGCGTCGCTGCCTGCGTTTCAACTGGGAGCAGCGCAAGGGTTTCCTGGCCGTGGCCGACCTGGACGGGTCGCCGTATCTGCACCTGTGCGAGAACCGTCCCTATGAATTGCTCGATGCGGTCGAGCTGAAGCGGCTGATCGAGGAATTGGGCGAGCTGGGCGATCAGCTCGAACGGATCGTCGCCGCCGGGGGCGACGATCTCTGAGTGGGCGGGAGCGCGCGAACGGCGCTCCTGCACGTTCGATCAGAAAAGCGCGGTGAGACGCACGAAGCCGTAGGCAAGCAACGCGGTGATCGGCAGCGTGAGAATCCACGCCCACACCATGCGCTCCACCACCGACCAGCGAATGGCGTTCCAGCGCTTGGCCGCGCCCACGCCCATGATCGATGCCGACACGTTGTGCGTGGTCGACACGGGAATGCCGAACGCCGACGCGGTGAGAATCACCGCCGCCGAGCTGCCTTCCGCGGCAAAACCATTGATGGGATGCAGCTTCACCATCTTGTGGCCCAGCGTCTTGATGATGCGCCAGCCGCCACCTGCCGTACCGCCGGCCATGGTCAACGCACACACCACCGCCACCCATGCCGGCACATTGAAGCCGCCGTTGGCCGCGCCGTGGATGCGCAGGAAGCCCAACCATTCGGGCAGGCCGTCGAACTGGCCTGCCGCCGTCGCACCCGCCAGGGCAAGCGCGATGATGCCCATGCTCTTCTGCGCGTCGTTCATGCCGTGCGCGAGGCCCATGGCGCTGGCCGAAACGATCTGCGCCTTGCCGAAGAACGCGTTCACGAATGGCGTGCGGCCAAAGCGCCGGAGGAAACCGGTGCGACTGGAGAACCAGCTGAGCAACGCATAGAGCGCGCCCATCAACAGGAAGCCGATGACGAAACCCAGCAAGGGCGAAATGACCATGGGCACGATGACTTTGGGAATCACGCCCTTGCCGTCCCACCAGTGCGCCCCGCCCTGCATCCAGATCACCGAAGCGAAATTGTTGCCGGATGCCGCGATGGCCGCGCCGACCAATGCGCCCACCAGCGCATGGCTGGAACTGGACGGCAAACCCCACCACCAGGTGATGAGATTCCACACGGTCGCCGCCAGCAACGCGCAGATCAGCAGCTGCGGTCCCGCATCGATCACGTGGGTGTCGATCAGGCCGGAGGCGATGGTCTTGGCCACCGCGGTGCCCCATAGCGCGCCGATCAGGTTGGTGATCGCCGCCATCATCACCGCCTGTCCCGGCGTGAGCACCTTGGTCGCGACCACGGTGGCGATGGAGTTGGCGGTGTCGTGGAAGCCGTTGATATACGTGAAAGCCAGCGCGATGAGCACGACGGCGATAGCAAGCCCGATGCTCATGCACGCACCTCGCGCACAACGCCGCGGCCCCGGAGCGTGACCGGGTGGCTCGAAGGAAAGGAGGTCATCAGGTCGCGCCTCAGGAGTTCTTCAGCACGATCGAATACACGGTGTTGCCCACGTCGCGGCACTTGTCGATGGCTTTCTCGAGCAGCTCGAACAAGTCCTTCGCCAGCATCGCGCGCATGGCATCGCCACCTTCCACATACAGCGTGCGGTACGGCGAGAGCAGCATGCGGTCGCCTTCGGACTCCAGCGTCTGCAGGCGGTCCTGCAGCTTCTTCACCGGATCGATGCGCAGGCCTCGGCGCAGCTCGCCGATCATCTCCGACACCACCGCCGAAGCCTGTTCGAGCACCTGCGCGCGGGCGGCGAAATCCACGTCGCTCACGCGAGCGGCAACGATCTCGTAGCGTTCGGCGAACTTCTCGATGGTCTTGGGAATCTTGTACAGCGCCGAATTGAGCGCTTCGATGTCCTCGCGATCGAGCGCGGTGACGAAAGTGTTCACCAGCTCCTCGCTGATCTTCCCCGCAAGCGCCTTCTCACGCTGGCGCGCAGCGGCAAAGGCGGCCATCACGGGGGCGTGATCCTTGCGCGTGACAAGTTCGTGCAGGGCTTTCGCACTTTCGTGCGCAGCCTCGGCACTCTGCTCGAGCAGACCGTAGAACTTGTCGCCTTTACCGAAAATCGTTTGCAATGAAAACATGCGGTGATGGCCTGGGGGTGCGGGGGCGGAAAATGACGACTATGTTACAGGAGCCGTCCGCCGGGCCGCATCAGGGCGGCCCAGGCCCCGGCTGGCACGCTTAGGCCTTACACTGCGTCTCATGTCCAAACGCGACCTATTCACCGGCCGGCGCCCCTCATGCTGACCGACATCGCCATCGTCATTCTCCTTTCCCTCTTCAATGGCTTCTTTGCCTTGTCGGAGATGGCCCTGGTGGCCTCGCGCAAGAGCCGGCTGAAGAGGATGGCCCGCGACAGCCGCCGGGCTCGCATGGCCTTGCGCAATGCCGAGGCGCCGGAACGCTTCCTCTCCACCGTCCAGGTCGGCATGACCATGGTGATCCTGGTGACCGGCGCCCTCGCGGGCGACGCGCTGGGCGACCACATCGCCAACGCCATCCATGGCGGGCAGGCGGCCTGGATCGAGCCCTATGCCAAGGGCATCGGCCTGGTGCTGGGCTTCGTGCTGATTTCCTTCATCAATATCGTCATCGGCGAACTGGTACCCAAGCGGCTCGCGCTGTCCTCGCCCGAGCTGATCTCGGGCTATGTATCGATGCCGATGATGCTGCTGTCGCGCGTGACGGCGCCTTTCGTGTGGCTGCTCAACCTCTGCAGCGGCGCGCTGCTGCGGCTGTTGCGCGTGAAGGGGCGCGGCAGCGACGTGGCGACCGAAGAAGAGATCCGCCTGCTGGTGGCCGAAAGCGCCGAACACGGCGTACTGGACCGCGACGAACACAACATGGTCAATCGCGTCCTGCGCCTGGGCGATCGCACGGTGGACAGCGTGATGACGCCCCGCACGCGCATCGTGTGGATGGACTCGGCGGCAGGCTACGAAGAAAACGCGGAAATCCTGCGCACCACGCCGTATTCGCGTTACCCGGTGTACCGCGGCGACGAGAGCGACATTCTCGGCGTGGTCGAGGTGAAACGCCTGCTCCGCGGCTTCGCCGAAGGCAAGCCCGACCTGTTCGGACAGCTGTCCAAGCCGCTCTACGTGCCGGCCACCGCGCGCGCGCTCGACTTGCTGGAAGAGTTCCGCGACGCGGAGACCCAGCTGGCGCTGGTGGTGGACGAATACGGCGACATCGAAGGCCTGGTCACGCTCAACGACTTGCTGGCCGCCATCGTGGGCGCCACTCAGCTGGGCAGCAACGAGACCAAGGAAAGCCCGCTGATCACGCCGCGCGGCGACGACAGCTGGCTGGTCGATGCTTCGCTCTCCACCGACGACTTGCGCGAACTGCTGCAGGTCGATGCACTGCCCGGCGAAGAAGAACACGAGTACCGCACCGCCGCCGGCATGGTGATGTCCGTGCTGGGCCATATCCCGCTCACCGGCGAAACCTTCGAATGGCGCGGTTTTCGCGTGGAAGTGGTGGATCTGGACGGCGCGCGCATCGACAAACTGCTGATCACGCGACTGCCGAAGATCGACGTGGACGAAGACGGGTTCTAAGCAAACCCGTCGATGCCGTCACTGTGGGAGCGCACCCTGTGCGCGACTGCGAGGCATCCATCGGGACTGAGGCCGTCGCGCACAGGGTGCGCTCCCACAACAAGACGGCTACGTGGACGAAGAGATGCTCCGATACAAAGCGCCCACTTGTGGGAGCGCACTTGTGCGCGACTGCGGCGCCACGATGCAGCCCTGTCGCGCACAAGTGCGCTCCCACAAGAAAATGCGGGGCTTCAATCCCCTTTCGGTGCCTTGAGCTTGTCGTTGGCAATCTGCGCCATGCGCTGGGCATCGGCAAGGATGCCATGCATCACGCGCAGCTCGCGCTCATCGGGCTGGGCACGCTGGAACAGCTTGCGCAGGCGCAACATGATGGTGGTGGGGGCGCGGCCCTTGTGGAAATCGATGTCGTCGAGCATCTGCGAAAGGTGCTCGAAGAAGCGTTCCATCCGCGCGGCATCCGCCGGCGGCTCGGCGTCGGCGCGTACCGGCACGCTGACCTCGCCCAGCGAGGCGACGCGCAACTCATAGGCCATCACCTGCACGGCCTGCGAGAGGTTCAGCGAGCTGAAATCGTCCACGCTGGGGATGCGCACCATGGCGTGGCAGCGGGCCAGCTCCTCATTCTCCAGCCCGGTCCGTTCGTTGCCGAATACCAGCGCCACCTGTTCGCCACGGGCGGCCGCGGCCAGCGCGCGGGTGGCGGCTTCGCGGGGGCTAATCTCCTCCAGGTCCACCCCGCGGCGGCGGGCCGACAGGCCCAGTGCCAGGCTGGTCCCGGCCAGGGCATCGACCAGGCCCTCGCTCACGCTGGCGTTCTCCAGCACGTCGTCGGCACCGGCCGCCAGGGCCGAAGCCTCCTTGTCCGGGAACCGGTGCGGGGCCACCAGGGCCATCCGGTCGAAGCCCATGGTACGGATGGCGCGCGCCGCGCTGCCGATATTGCCGGGGTGCGAGGTGCGCACCAGCACGTAGCGGATGCGGGCGGCGAGGTCGGATTCAGCGCTCATGGGGGCCAGGATTTCGGGCAAACGGGCGCAAAGCTTGGAAATGTCCGGCCGCCATGTCAAACGTCGCGCCTCCCACCCGCCTGACCGGCGGCCATGTCTCTGCTAGACTCCGCGGCCGAAACCCCGTTCTTTTGAAAGCCGAAGCCATGCCAAGACCCGCCGTTAATGTCGCGGTGCGCGCCGCGCGCGCCGCAGGAAACATCATCCTGCGTTACATGAATCGCATCGACGGACTCAATATCGTCGAGAAGCAACGCATGGACTTCGCCTCGGAAGTCGACCGCCTGGCCGAAGCCGAGATCGTCAAGGAACTCAAGCGCGCCTACCCCACCCACGCCTTCCTCGCCGAGGAAAGCGGAGCGGTCGGCAAGGGGCCGCTGGTGTGGGTGATCGATCCGCTCGACGGCACGCACAACTATCTGCGCGGTATTCCGCACTTCTCCGTCTCCATTGCCCTGCTCGACAAGGGCGAGCCGGTGTACGCGGTGGTGTTCGATCCGCTGCGCGACGAGCTGTTCACCGCCAGCAAGGGCGACGGTGCCTACATCAACGATCGCCGCATGCGCGTGGCCAAGCGCGAGAATCTCGGCGGCGCGATGATCGGCACCGGCTTCCCTTACCGCCAGCGTTCGCACCTCGATGCCCAACTGGACATGACCCGCGCCCTGCTTGGCCAGGCCGAGGACATTCGCCGCTCCGGTTCGGCTGCGCTGGACCTGGCCTACGTGGCCGCCGGGCGTTTCGACGGTTTCTTCGAGATCGGCCTGAAGCCCTGGGACATGGCCGCCGGCGCCCTGCTGGTGCGCGAAGCCGGTGGTCGCTGCTGCGATTTCGCTGGCCGCGACGGTATCCCGGAGAGCGGCAACATCATCGCCGGCAACCTCAACGTGGCACAGGCGATGGTCGATGCCATCGGCACGCATGCGACGCCGCGTTTGTTGATGGCGTAAAGCCGCGCTGTCCGCGACGAAAAAAGGCGCCTGCGGGCGCCTTTTTCTTTGCCAATCTGCCCCACCCTTGTGGGAGCGCACTTGTGCGCGACAGCAGCGCCACGGCCAACCCCAGTCGCGCACAAGTGCGCTCCCACAAGGGTGAGGCCAGGCTTAGCTTCCCGGTTCGCTCTCTTTCAAAAAACCGCGCAGGAACGGCACCGTGATGCGCCGCTGCGCCGCCAGCGAAGCCTGGTCGAGACGGTCGAGCAGGTCGAGCAGCGCGCCAAGATCGCGTGCATAGCGGTTGAACAGCCAATCAAGCACGGTGTCGTCCAACTCGATGCCGCGCTCGGCCGCCTGTTTGCGCAACACGGCGCGACGCTCGGCATCATCCAGCGGTTTCAGCAAAGCCTGCTGGCAGGCGCCCAGGCGCGAGCGCAGGTCCGGCAGCACCAGCCCCAGTTGTGCCGGCAGGATCTCGGCGGCGAACAACAGCACGGCGCCTTCGGCCTTGGCCTGGTTGTAGACGTCGAACAAGGCGTGCTCGGCCTCGCGTTCGCCGGCGATGGCGCCCAGGTCGTCCAGCGCCAGGAATTCGCTGCCCACCACGCCACGGATCGCCGCGGCCTTGTTGCCGATGCTCGCCAGCGGCAGGTACTGCACCGTACGACCGCCCTGGATGGCTGCCTGGCAGGCCGCCATCAGCAGGTGGCTCTTGCCGCTGCCGGCAGGCCCCGCGAGGTAAAGCCAGGGCATATGCGGTGCATACGCCAGCTGCTCCACGGCCGACAGCGTCACGACGTTGCTGCCGGGATGGAAATGTTCGAAGCGCTGGCGGCGTGGCCAGCGCAGGGCAAGCGGCAACTGCGGAATCATGGGGGTGGTACTGCGTCCTTCTTGTTGCCTTTCTCGTCGACGACGGTGCGGGTTTCCACTTCACCCCCCGGCGTATCGACGACCACATCCACTTCGGTGAGCGCGGGATCGCCCGCGCCCTCTTCCATGTATAGATCGCTTTGTCGGTAACGCTCCGCCAGATAGCGCAGCACCACCAGGATCACCGAGGCCGCCGGCAGCGCCAGCAGCACGCCCAGGAAACCGAACAGGTAGCCCCCCGCCAGCACGGCGAAAATCACCGCCACCGGGTGCAGGCCGATCTTGTCGCCCACCAGCTGCGGCACCAGCACATAGCCTTCCAGCAACTGGCCCACGGTGAAAATGCCCGCCACCAGCAACACGTGGGTCCAGTCGCCGTACTGCACCAACGCGGCGATCAGGGCCGAGCCGAAGCCCACGATGAAGCCCAGGTACGGCACGAAACTGAGCAAGCCGGCGATCATACCGATCAGCGGGCCGACCGACAGCCCCATCAGCGTGAGCGCCACGCCATAGAAAATGCCCAGCGCCAGCATCACCAGCAGCTGGCCGCGCACGAAGGCGCCGAGCACGCTGTCCGCTTCGCGCGCGAGATGGGCCACGGTGGGCTCGATCGAACGCGGCAGGATGCTGTCGATCCACGCCACCAGGCGGTCCCAGTCGCGCAGCAGGTAGAACGCCACCACCGGAATCAGCACCATGTTGGTGAGCCACAGGATGACCCCCACGCTGGAGCGGGAAATCTTGCCCAGCAGCACCGAAGCCGCGTTGCCGATCGAGCCCAGGTGATCCTTGATCTGCTGGATCAGGCGATCGGTGTCGAACGCGCGGGGATCGAGATGCAGCTTGGCCTGCACCCACGGCAGGGCCGTATTGCGGGCCCATTCCACGTAATGCGGCATGTTTTCCACCAGATTGTCGATCTGGCGGGAAATCAGCGGAATCAGCAGGATCAGCGCGCCCACCGTCACCAGCAGCAGCACGATGAAGACGATGCTCACCGCCAGCGTGCGGCCCAACCCCAGGCGCTGCAGCCTGTCCGCCAGCGGATCGCCCAGGTACGCCAGCATGGCCGCCACGGCAAACGGCATCAGCACCGGCGCCAGCAGCCAGAACAGGTAAAGGATGACCGCGGTGATCGCGAGCATTTGCCAGCGGCGGGAGCTGTCAGGCGTCATCGACATGGCTCATCCCATGAGTTAGGCGGAAATAAGCGCGCGCCGGATCCAGGCTGGCGCACGCATGTCGCGGCTTTCGCCGCGCTACGGTCAGTGGACCCAGCGCAGGCTGGCATCCGCATCGGTGTGAGAGTCGCCTCGCAGCAGGCGGCCACCGGCTGCGAGGCTGTTGGCCAGGGCATCCATCGGCAGGCCGGATTTCACCGAGAACAGCATGCCGTCGCCCTGCGCGCTGAGAGTGGTCACCTGGCGCACGTTGGGATCGGCTCGCAACACCGCCACCAGGTTCGCGTAATCCATGGCCGAGTTGATCTGGGCGACCCACAGCTTGCCGTCGACCGTGGCCGAGCCGATCACATTGAGCTGCTTGCCCAGGCGGTCCGCCAGGTTGTTGCCGGCATCGGTGAGCACGGCGGCGACGTTGGCGCCCTGCGTGTTCCACTTCTGCTGCGCGCCGCCCGAGACCAGCACCCAGTCCGCGGCATTGCCGTGCAGCTGGCCCAGCAACATCAGGCCGGTCTTGTACTGGCGCGCCATCGCGGCGACCTGGTCGGGCTCGGCGCTGGTCAGGTTGGGCGTATCGCCGGTCTTGGCCGGGTCGGCCAGCACGGTGCTGTAGCCCTTGGCCGCCACGGCCTGGGTCAGCGCCGCCAGCGCGTCGCGGGGGAGCACGCTGCCGTCCTCGGCACGTACCACCAGCAGCACCGGCGGACGCGAACCGCCGCCGGAGATGCCCATCTGGGACACGGCGCGCTGCACCGCCGCCTGGTCGAAGGTCACCTGCAAGGCCATACCGGTGGCGGCCCGCTGGTACTGATACTGCTGCACGATGCCGGAGGCGCCCTTCAGCACATCCGCATAACCGGGCTTGCTGCTCAGGTCCTGGCCGCCCGAAGTACGGGCCAGCACCTGCGCCAGGGCGTCGCCAAAGGCGCTGTCGCGGGCGGTCTCGCTGGTATCGGCCACGGCAACGACCACGGTGTACGGCGACACCTGCCCCTGCGCGTGCACGGACAGCAGCGGGGCAAGGCCCAGCATCAAACAAACGAGCAGCAGGCGGGACAGGCGCATGGGGAAGAAAATCCGGTGGGGCACGCTGGGAGTCTGCCCAATCCGCTCGGTAGCGTCCATCGAAGGCGTCAGGCTTCGCGGCTGCCGCTCAGGAAACTAGGGATGCTTTGAGCTATTCCGCATGGGTGGCATGACTCCAGAGAGTCCGCAGGGCGTGAGGCGTGTCGCAGCCCAGGCTGGCCGCCTGGGCAAGACGCGCATCGCGCCCTGCGGACTCTCTGGAGATCACCCGAAGGGCCGGTTCTGCCAGGCCGCAGCTGGGCGTCGCGCCGACTCGACAGGCAGCCAGCCTGCCTTCGTCGTCGCAACACCCAGCTGCGGCCTGGCAGAACCGGTGACGCCCATGCCGAATAACTCAAAGCATCCCTAGGCTCCACGCTGCTACAATTTGACGTTTCCTACGCCGGGTTGCCCCCATGTCCGACGCTCTCACCTACCGCGCCGCTGGCGTCGATATCGACGCGGGCAATGCCGTGGTCGAACGCATCAAGCCGCTGGTCAAGCGCACCTCCCGCCCCGAAGTGATGGGTGGCCTGGGCGGTTTCGGCGGCCTGTTCGACCTGTCGGGCAAGTACAAGGAACCGGTGCTGGTGTCCGGTACCGACGGCGTGGGCACCAAGCTGAAGCTGGCCCAGCAGCTGGGTCGCCACGACACGATCGGCATCGACCTGGTCGGCATGTGCGTGAACGACGTGCTGGTGCAAGGCGCTGAGCCGCTGTTCTTCCTCGACTACTTCGCCACCGGCAAGCTGGACGTGGACACCACCGTGGCCGTGGTCGGCGGCATCGCCAAGGGCTGCGAGCTGGCCGGCTGCGCGCTGATCGGCGGCGAGACGGCCGAAATGCCTGACATGTATCCGCCCGGCGAATACGACCTCGGCGGCTTCACCGTCGGCGCCGTCGAAAAGTCGCAGTTGCTCAGCGGCAACGATATCGTGACCGGCGACGTGATCCTGGGCGTGGCCTCCTCCGGCCCGCACTCCAACGGTTACTCGCTGATCCGCAAGATTCTCGAGCGCGCCGGCAATCCGCTGGATCTGGACCTTGGCGGCGTCACCCTGGCGGACGCGCTGATGGCGCCGACCACCATCTACGTGAAGCCGATGCTGGATCTGCTGAAGAACCAGCCGGTGCACGGCATGGCCCACATCACCGGCGGCGGCCTGAAGGAAAACATCATCCGCGTGGTGCCGGAAAACCTCGGCATCCAGCTCGATGCATCCGCCATCGTGTTGCCGCCGGTGTTCGAGTGGCTGATGCGCGAAGGCAACGTGGCGCGGGAAGAAATGTGGCGCACCTTCAACTGCGGCGTGGGCTTCACCGTGATCCTGCCGCGCGACGCCGTGAGCGGTGCCAGCGAGCTGCTGGCCAAGCACGGCCTGAGCAGTTCGGTGATCGGCGAGATCGTGCCCGCGCAGGGCGACGAGCGCGTCCACATCGGCTGAACCCGTGACTGCACCGCGTCTTCGCGTTGCCGTGCTCGCGTCCGGGCGCGGCAGCAACCTGCAAGCCTTGATCGTCGCCCGCGATGCGGGCGCGCTGCCGGTCGACTTCGTCGTGGTCGGCAGCGACAAGACCAACGCAGGTGCATTGCAGCTGGCCAAGGATGCCGGCATTCCCACCTTCACGCTGAAGGCCAAGGATTTCGCCAGCCGCCGCGACTTCGACCTGGAACTGTTCCGCCGGCTCGATGCCAGCGGTGCGCAGGTGCTGGTGCTCGCTGGCTTCATGCGCATCATCGACGGCGAGGCGCTGTCGCCGTGGGTCGGACGCATGATCAATATTCATCCGTCCCTGCTGCCGAAATACCGGGGCCTGCACACGCACCAGCGCGCGCTGGAAGCCGGCGATGAGGAACATGGCGCCAGCGTCCACTACGTGACGGCCGAACTCGATGGCGGTCCCGTGATCGCGCAGGCCCGCATCAGCATCCGGGCCGGCGACGACGAGGCCATACTGGCCCAGCGCCTGCTCACCTTCGAGCATCAGTTGCTGCCCTCGGTGCTCAAGCTGATCGCCGAAGGACGTCTGGCGCTGGTCGCACCGAACCGCGTGGCGCTGGACGGCAAGCTGCTCGATGCGCCGCTGCAACTGCGCCACGGCAGTTTGGTTGACTGAGCGCCCGCGGGCTCTCTACAAGTCGTTCAGGATCGGCCCGTAGACTGAGGTCCCATGACCTCATCCCATTCCCTCCGCACGTTCGCTGCCGGTCTCGCGCTGGCCCTCTCGACGACGGCTGCCTTCGCTGCCACGCCCGCACCGACGCCGTTCACCGCGACCTACCAGGTCTCGCAGGGCGGCCAGGTGATCGGCGAAGCGGTGGTCACGCTCAAGCCCGCCGGCAATGGCCAGTGGGTGTACAGCAACCAGATCAAGGGAACCGGTGGCATCGCGGCGGCGCTTGGCGCCAACTCGAATGAAACCACCACCTTCCGCTGGAACAACGGCGCGCCCGAAACCGTCAGCTATGACTACAAGATGGACGCCGGTTTCAAGAACAAGCAGCGCCACACCGAGGTGAACTGGAGCAGCAACCAGGTCACGGTGGACGAAGGCAAGGGACCGATGACCTACGCCAGCGCGCCCGGCCTGGTCGATCGCAACACCACCTCGTACGCGCTTGGCCTCGCCCTGCGCGCCGGCAAGCAATCGGTATCGCTGCCGGTCGCGGTGAAGCGCAACGTCGAGACACAGGAGTTCAAGGTCACCGGCAAGGACGCGGTGAAAGTGCCGGCCGGCAGCTTCCAGACCGAACGCGTGGTGCGCAGCGGCGACGAAAAAACCTTCAGCGCGTGGTACGCGCCGCAGAAATATCCGGTGCCGGTGAAGTTGTCGCAGAGTGACGGCGGCAATCTGGAACTGCAGCTGGTCAGTTACAAGAGCGGCAACTGACCGCTTCTTCGATGGATGCGGCGCGCGCGCGACTCGCTGGTCGCATCCGCATCGTTCGACAGTTTCTTGCGAAGCTGAGCCCGCCCCCCTCGGCTTCTTCCCGATCGCTTCGGCGCGGAAAACTCTTGCTCAAATTCGAACCTGAGCGACCCGTCAACCCCAAAAAAAGTTGACGCACGTCACACTTCTCGAGAGACGACATGAAAATCAGGTAAATCTGATTTCCACCGTCGCTCCCACCCCATAGCCTTTATCGATTACGGCACCCGCCGGCCTCATGCCATGCATTGGCGAATCCCCGCGCCCAATGACGGCTACGCGTGACAGGGCACGCATCGAGTTCCTCCGGGTCGCCCCTTTCTGGCTTTGATCAAGGATGCGAGGACAGCGCTGCAGGCGCGGGCTCGTGTCCGTTTTGAGGTGAGTGCGTGATTCAGGGAACGAAGACTTTTGGGCCATGGCTGGCCTTGGCACTCGGCTGCCTTCCGATAACCGGTGTACTGGCGCAATCGGCCGATACCGCGACACAGGAACTCCTGCGCCAACAGGAACGCGAACGCGCCCTGCGCGAGCAGCAGCAGAGCACGCCGGATGTGCGCCTGCCAGCGCCCGTGCAAGCGCAGGTCGAACGCATTCCCGCCGACGAGACACCGTGCTTCCCCATCCGATCCATCCGCCTGGATGGCGATGACGCGTCGGCGTTTGCATGGGCGGTCAAGGCAGCCGATGTGCCGCACGATCCTGCGACTGGCCGCTGCCTGGGTACGCGCGGCGTCAACGTGGTGATGAAGCGCATCCAGAACGCCATCGTCGCCCGCGGCTATGTCACGACGCGGGTCGTGGCCAAGCCTCAGGATCTCAACGCCGGCATCCTGACGCTCACCGTCATTCCCGGCCGCATTCGTGCGATCCGCTTCGCACCCGGCGTCGACGCCCGCGCCACCTCGTGGCGCGACGCCCTGCCCGCGCGCCCTGGCGACCTGCTCAACCTGCGCGACATCGAACAAGCGCTGGAAAACTTCAAACGCGTGCCGACGGCAGACGCGGATATCAAGATCGTGCCCGCCGATGGCGATGCGCAGGCCGGCGAAAGCGATCTGCTGATCGTGTGGAAGCAGTCCTCGCGCATGCGCCTGGCCTTCTCGCTCGACGATTCGGGCAGCAAGGGCACCGGCAAGATACAAGGTGGCACCACCCTGTCACTGGACAATCTGCTGACCTGGAACGACCTTTTCTACGCCAACCTGGGCCAGGACGTGCTCGATGGCGACCGCAAAGGCACGCGCAACTACACGGTTCACTACGACGTGCCCTACGGCTACTGGCAGTTGGGAGCCACCGCCAGCAGCTACGCCTATCACCAGACCGTGGCGGGCTACCAGCAGAACTACGTTTACAGCGGCACCAGCCACAACGCCGACGTGCGGCTCAGCCGCATGCTCTATCGCAACGCCACCATCAAGCTGAGCGCCTACGCGCGTGCGTGGGAGCGCGACTCCAACAACTTCGTCGATGACACGGAAGTGCTGGTGCAACGCCGCCGCCAAGGCGGCTGGGAAGCAGGTTTCACCTATAAGCAATTCATCGGCGCAGCCACGCTCGACGCCGACGCCGCGTATCGCCGGGGTACCGGTGCCTTCAATGCGCTACACGCGCCGGAAGAGGCCTTCAACGAAGGTACCTCGCGTTCGGAAGTCATCACCGCCGACGCGCAGCTCACGCTGCCATTCCAACTCGGCAATCAACGCTTTCGCTACATCGGCAGCTGGCGCGCGCAATGGAGCCAGACGCCCCTGGTGCCGCAGGACCGCTTCGCCATCGGCGGCCGATACACCGTGCGCGGCTTCGACGGCGAACTGCAACTCAGCGGCGATCGCGGCTGGTTGATCCGCAACGACCTCGGCTGGACGGTGGGTGGCGGTCAAGAATTGTACCTGGGTGCCGATATCGGCCATGTCGGCGGCCCGCCGACCGCAGAGGAACTCGGCCAGACCCTGGTAGGCGCCGCGCTCGGATTGCGCGGCGGCTGGCACGGCTGGGCGTGGGATGTGTTTATCGGCGCGCCGATCAGCAAGCCGCACGGCTATCCCACTGCCAATCCCACCACCGGCTTCAGTCTGAACTGGTCGTTCTGACCGAGCCCAGCTGGCTGCTCTTTGTTGTTTGCCCGTTGATTCGTTTTCAAGGAAGTTTCGAATGAACAAGCACCTCTATCGCATCGTCTTCAACCACGCACTGGGGCTGTTCCAGGCAGTGTCGGAGCTGGTGCGTCGACCAGGGCGCGGCGCCTCGGCAAGCGATGGCATCGTTGCGGCAGCGGTACGCCCGGTCAGCCTGAGTCTATGGATCGCCTTCGGCTGGATCGGCCTGGCCTCCGTTGCCACTGCTGGCCAGATCGCCTCCGATCCGAACGCGCCGGGCAACCAGCGCCCCACCGTGATGGGCTCGCCCAAC
Organism: Dyella kyungheensis; assembly: GCF_049913195.1. Classification (GTDB taxonomy): domain Bacteria; phylum Pseudomonadota; class Gammaproteobacteria; order Xanthomonadales; family Rhodanobacteraceae; genus Dyella; species Dyella kyungheensis. The sequence continues at coordinate 3,832,176 of NZ_CP183983.1, forward strand.
GTGGCGCCGGTGATCAACATCACCACGCCGAGCAAGGCGGGCGTGAGCCGCAACACGTACAGCGACTTCAATGTCGACGACACCGGTGCGGTGCTCAACAACTCGCGTACCAACACCACCACGCAACTGGCGGGCAGTGTCGCCGGCAATCCGTGGCTGGCCACGGGCACCGCCAAGATCATCCTCAATGAAGTCACCGGGCCGAACCCCAGTGCGTTGAACGGCTACATCGAAGTCGCCGGCGATCGTGCGCAGGTGATCGTCGCCAATCCAGCCGGCATCAGCTGCGATGGCTGCGGCGTGATCAACGCCAACCGCTTCACGCTGACCACCGGCACACCGATGCTCACCGATGGCGCATTGGACGGCTATCGCGTCACCGGCGGTACCATTCAAATCAACGGCAAGGGACTGGACGCAAGCCGCGCCGACTACGCCGATATTATCGCGCGCGCCGTGCAAGTGAATGGCGGTATCTGGGCGCCGCAGTTGCAAGTCACCACGGGCACCAACCAGGTCAACGTGGACCAGTCGCAGGTCACGGCCATCGCCGCCTCGGGTGAGAAGCCCACGCTCGCGCTCGACGTCAGCGCGCTGGGCGGCATGTACGCCAACAAAATCGTGTTGCTGGGTACCGAGAACGGCGTCGGCGCACGCAATGCAGGCACCATCGGCGCCTCGGCGGGCGACCTCGTCGTTACCCAGGACGGGCGACTGGAGAACACCGGCAACCTGCAGTCGCAAGCCAATACGCAGATCGCTGCCACGGGCGGCGTGACGAATGCGGGCACGATCAGTGCGTCGCGCGAACTCGACCTCGCCACGCCTGCGGACATCGACAACAGCAACGGCAACATCAATGCCGCGCGCATCGCCGTGGATGCGGCATCGCTGCGCAACGCTGGCGGCACCATCGCGCAGACCGGCTCGCAGGGCATGACGCTGAACGCGGGTGCGCTGTCCAACCGCAACGGTGGGCGCATTGGTGCCACCGAGCCTGCGACGGACGATGGCGGATCGACGAGCACACCGAGCGGCGGCAACGACGGCAGCAGCGCTGGCGGAAGTAACAACTCTGCAGGTAGCAGCGGTGGCGCACCTGCCGGTGGAACCGGCACGCCCACCACGCCCATCGCACCGCTGGCCGACGGCGTGCTGCACATCAGCGGCCTGCTCGACAACGACGGTGGGCGCATCAATGCCGCCGCCGGTTTCGATCTTGCCAGCAGCACCGGCCTCGCCAACGACGGCGGTCAACTGGAACTGCGCCAGCTCACCCTGAGCGGCGGCGACCTGAGCAACCGCGGCGGCACGCTGACCATCGATGGTGCGTCCACCATCCACGCCAACCAGATCACCAACGACAGCGGCACGCTGAGCTTCGCTCAGGCGGCGGCGATCGATGCGCAAGGCCTTTCCAACCGCAGCGGCACCTTCACCCTCGCCGATACCGCGCCCATGACGCTGAGCGTGGCCGGTACGCTCGACAACACCGGCGGCACCCTGGCCACCAACGCCGCGTCCTTCGCGCTCAACGCGGGCAACCTGACCAATCAGAGCGGCGTCATCGAGCACGCCGGAGCCAATGGCCTGAGCATTCGCACGGATGTGCTGGACGGCGCCGGCGGCAAGATCCTCACTGCCGGCGCGGTATCGCTTGCGGCCGGTGCGGTGAACCACCAGAACGCCACGCTGAGTGCCACGCAAGTGACGCTCGATGCCACCAGCCTCGACAACCGAGGCGGCATCATCAGCGCCTCCGGTGCCGGTGCCAACGCCTTGCAAGTGACGGGCGCCTTCGACAACAGCGACGGCGGCACCATCCAGACCAACGGCGACCTCGCTCTTTCGGCGGCGACGTTCGGCAACGCGCACGGCACCGTGCAACAGTCGGGCACGGGCACGCTGAGCGTTCATGCCGATACGCTCAACGGCGCAGGGGGCACGCTCGCGAGCAATGGCGCACTGACACTTGCGGGCAACACCATCGATCTCAGTCAGGGCAGCACGGTCGCCAACACGCTGACGATCGATGCGGGCACGCTCAGCACCGCCGGCGGCAGCTTGCAAGCTGCCGCGACCGATGCGCTGAACGTGCGTGCCAGCGGCACCTGGGACAACACCGACGGCACCGTGGTCAGCAATGGCGCGTTGAACATCCAGGCGGCGGCGCTCAACAACACCCAGGGCACGTTGAGCGCGGCCGGCACGGGTACCACGCAGGTCACCGTCACGAATGCCTTCATCAACAGCCACGGCATCCTCGCCGCCAACGGCGCCACCACGGTACAAGCGGGTGATCTGATCAATCAGGGCGGCACGCTGCAAGCTGCCAATGCGCCGCTCTCGGTGACCGCCAGCGGCTTGCTCGACAACAGCCAACAAGGCCTTCTCGCCAGCGGTGGTGATCTCTCCCTCACCGCCACCACGCTCGACAACACGCAAGGCGTAATCCAGCACACCGCCCAGGGCAACGCGACCATTCGCGCCGCCACCTTGAACGGCCATGGCGGCACGATCGTCAGCAACGGCACGCTCACGCTGACCGGCAGCACTACCGACCTCAGCGGCAGCACCACGCAGGCGCAGCACATCAGCGTCGATACGGGCAACCTCAGCACAGCCGGCGGCAGCCTGGTGGCGCTGAGCAGCGATCCCCTGCAATTGACCGCCAGCGGCATCTTCGACAATACCGCCGGCACCGTCGCCAGCAACGGCGCACTGCAACTGACGGCGCAGTCGCTGATCAATGCGGGCGGCACCATCACCGCTGCCGGCGCGGGCACCACGACGCTCAACGTCGCTCAACGCTTCGACAACACGCATGGCACGCTGGCCGCCATGGGCGCCACCACCGTGCAAGCCGGTGACTTGATCAACCAGGGCGGCAGGCTGCAAGTATCCGGTGCGGCGCTGACAGTGACCGCCAACGGCTTGCTCGACAACAGCCAGCACGGCCTCATCGCCAGCGACGGCGATCTGTCGCTCAGCGCCGCTACGCTCGACAACACCCAAGGCACCCTCCAGCAGACAGGTAATGGCACGTTGAGCATCGATGCTGCCACGCTCAGCGGCCACGGCGGCACGCTGGTCAGCAACGGCACCTTGACGCTCACCGGTGATGCCATCGACCTCAGCGGCGGCACCACGCAAGCGCAGCACATCAACGTCGACGGTGGCTCACTCAGCACGGCGGGCGGGTCGCTGATCGCGCTGAGTGGCGATGCGCTGCACGTGGCCTTGAGCGGTGCCTTCGACAACACCGCCGGTACCGTCGCCACCAACGGCGCGTTGCAACTCACCGCGCAGTCGCTGACCAACATCGGCGGCACGCTCACCGCCGTCGGCAGCGATGCCACCGCGCTCAATATCGCCCAGCGCTTCGACAACACGCGCGGCACACTGGCCGCGATGGGTGCCACCACGGTGCAAGCGGGTGACCTGGTCAATCAGGGGGGCACGCTGCAAGCATCGGGCGCAGCACTGAGCGTGACCGCCAACGGCTTGCTCGACAACAGCCAGCAGGGCGTCATTGCCAGCGATGGCGATCTCTCCCTCACCGCCGCCACGCTCGATAACACCCTGGGCAACATCCAGCACGCCGGTACAGGCAATACGACCATTCAGGCCGCCACCTTGAACGGCCATGGCGGCACCATCGTCAGCAACGGCACGCTCACGCTGACCGGCAGCACCACCGACCTCAGTGGCGGCACCACGCAAGCCCAGCGCATCAGCGTCGATACCGGCAATCTCAGCACGGCCGGTGGCAGCCTGGTGGCGTTGAGCAGCGATCTTCTGCACCTCACCGCGCGCGGCGCCTTCGATAACAGCGCCGGCACCATCGCCACCAATGGCGCGTTGCAGCTCACCGCGCAATCGTTGAGCAACGCGAATGGCACGATCACCGCTGCTGGCGCCAATGCCACGACGGTCAACGTCGCTCAACGCTTCGACAACACGCACGGCACGCTGGCCGCCATGGGTGGCACCACCGTACAGGCCGGTGATCTGATCAATCAGGGCGGCACGCTGCAAGCAACCGGCGCCGCACTGAGCGTGATCGCCAATGGCTTGCTCGACAACAGCCAGCAGGGCGTCATTGCCAGCGATGGCGATCTGTCGCTCAGCGCCACCACGCTCGACAACACCCTGGGCAACATCCAGCACGCCGGAACAGGCAATACGGTCATTCAGGCCGTCACCTTGAACGGCCATGGCGGCACCATCGTCAGCAATGGCACGCTCACGCTGACCGGCACCACCACCGACCTCAGCGGCGGCACCACGCAGGCGCAGCGCATCAGCGCCGATACCGGCGATCTCTCCACTGCCGGTGGCCACCTGGTCGCGCTGAGCAGCGATGCGTTGAAATTGACGGCTCGCGGCACCTTCGACAACACCGCGGGCTCCGTCGTTGGCAACGGTGCGATCGCACTTGATGCCGGCGCGCTGCACAATCAGGGCGGCACGCTGGTTGCCGCCGGTAGCGACGCATCCGATCTGCACGTCACCGGCCTGCTCGACAACACAGGCGGCACGCTGTCGACGGCCGGCGCCACCACGTTGCACGCCGGTGCCTTCGACAATACCGGCGGCACGCTTCAGGCAGCAAGCAACGCCACGCTGTCCCTCGGGGTCGACGGCCAGCTCACCAACGACAGCGGCAGCGTGCAGACCAACGGCGCCCTCGCTGTCACCGCCAGCGGCCTCAGCAATCGCAGCGGAACGATGCAGGCCCAGCAAGCCGTCACCGCCACCGTTGGGAACACGCTGGACAACACTGCCGGCAGCATCATCGCCGCCGGCGATCTCAACGTGCAGGCGCAAACCCTGCTAAACCGGCAAACCGTCGGCAGCAACCCCACGCAGACCACGGGCCTGTATGGGCAAGGCGTGACGCTCGGCGCCGCGACGCTCGACAATACCCAGGGCCAGGTGCAAGCCCGCGATGCGCTCACCATCAACGGCGGCTCGTTCACCAATGCCGGCGGTGTGCTCGATGGCACCGGTGCGGTCAGCATCACCGGCACGTCGCTGAACAACACTGGGGGCCAGTTGATCCAGCGAGGAGACAGCGGCGCACTCACCGTCAACCTTGCCCAGGCGTTGAGCAACACCACCGGCGGCCTCATTGGTGCCGAAGGCACGGCGTCGATCCACGCCGGCTCCATCGACAACAGCGGCGGCACCGTCTTTGCCCGCCATGACCTGACGATCGCCAGCAACGGCAACCTGCTCAATCGCAACGGCGGCCAACTGCAGACCAATGGCGCCTTGATGCTTACCGCCCTGGGCACGTTCGACAACAGCGCCGGCAGCATCGATGCCACCGGCGCCGCCACCGTCAACGCCGGTTCAGTCAGCAACGTCGCGGGCCAAATCCTCGCTGGCAGCACCAGCAATGCCGCCGCCAGCTTGCACGTCACCACGGCCGGAACCCTCGACAACCGCGGCGGTACGCTCGGCAGTCGCGGCGGTGACGTCGTAGTCAGCACCACTAGCCTCAACAACAGCGCGGACGGCACCGTCGTCGCCCAACACGATCTCAACCTGGATGCCCTCGGCACGCTCAACAACGCTGGCGGCACCATTTACGCCACCAACAACCTCAGCTTCCAGAACGGCAACGCCACGCTCGACAATACGGGCGGTCAATTCGGTGCCGGCAACGCCGCCACGCTGAATCTCGCCTCGATCACCAACGCCAACGGCGGCCATATCCAGGCCAATACGGTGTGGCTCACCACGCCCACGCTCAACAACAACGGCGGCGAAGTGGATGGCACCAACGTGCATGCCACGCTGAGCGGCTTGAGCGGCATTGGACGCATCTACGGCAGCCAGCTGCTGGACGCCCATATCACCGGCGACTACACGAACCTTGCCGGCCAGCGCCTGGAAAGCGATGGCGTGCTCAGCCTTACCGTCGATGGCACGCTGACCAATCAAGGCACCTTGCAGACACAAGGGACATTGAATGTAACCGCCGCCAATCTGATTAATCAGGGTACTTTCAGCGCCAGTAATGCCAACGGCACGGCCAGCGCCACTCTTACTACCGCCGGCAAAATTGACAACCAGGGAAACGCGTCCATTGAAGGTGACACGCTCACACTCAGCGCGACCGATATCACCAACACCAGCAGCCAAGGCATTGTCGGCGACGTTGTCCAGATCAATGCCAACACGTTGACCAATGGTCGCGACCTGGGTACTGCCGACGCCGCCGTTGCCTACGGCGAGGGCTTTATCGGCGCCTCTCAGGCGCTTGACTTGCGTATCTCCCAGCATCTCGCCAATCTCGATGGCGACATCTACAGCGGCGGCAACCTCAGCATTGCTGGACGTACCGGTGGTACCCGCGTAGCGATTCTCGACAATGTCTCCGGTCGTATCCAGGCCGAAGGCAACGGCAGCATTGCCGCCGACGTCGTCAACAACCGACGCCGTTTTGTAGAGACAGAGCAATACACGCTCAGCCCGGGCGAGCAGTACGCGCTCAGCTCCGAGCGCGCATATGACAATGCCCTTTCGCCTGCGGAGCAACAGCGCGAGCAACAGCTGTTTGCCAACGACAATCGAACCACGGCCGAGATCGCAGAGCTATTGTCTTATCTCTATCGCACGGGCTGGGCCCGCGTTGATCACGTCAGCGATGGCGACCTCGCCACCCTCAATGCCACGTACAACCAGATCGCCATTGACGACTATGGCCAGCGGGGCGGCTACCTGGTGGTCGATGCCAATGGCAATCCTGGCGCCGAATATAAGCAAACCGATACATACCTCACGGGAACGAGGGTTACGCGCGAGAGTGCCGATAGCCAGCTATTGACGGGCGGTGATCTGTCCATCGATCTGGGCACGCACCTGACCAACTTCGCCTCCACCATCGCGGCGACAGGCGATCTCACGATCAGCGGCCAAGCCTATGGCGGCGCGCCTGACGCGCGCATCGACAATATCGCCGTGGCGGGTCAGTACACGGTACAGCGAGATATCGATGCCATGATCGTCTCGCCAGTAGCGGCCAAATATCTCTACACATCGGGCTCCTGGAAGGACGCCATGGTCGTTTTCCCGGCCCACATCAGTACGGACACCATCACCGAGACTGGCCCCGTCCTCGCCGCCGCCACCATCACCGGCCGTAACGTGTCCATCAGTGGTCGCGACATCACCAATACCGCGGTAACAGCGGGTAGCGGCATCATCGCGCTGACGGCTGGCGACATCGCCGGCCCTGGCAGCCACGATGCCGGCACAGCGCACACCGTCGATGCCGTGCGCACAGGCACGGTGAATGGCGCTCAAGGCGACGCTATCCAGAGCGCGGGCAATATCAGCGATGCACAAGGGGAGGCCATCACTGACGTGACCAGTGTGAACAGCGCCCAAGGTCAGAGCGTAACCAACGCCACTGGCGTGGGGCCGACACAAGGCCAGGCCGTGCACGGCAGCAGCGCGGCCACCGGCACTACGACGCAAGTGGTTGGCTCCGCCGCTGCTCCTTTGCCTGGTTACGTGCCGCCCAACAACGCCATGTATACGCAACACGGCGATCCCAGCGCACCTTTCCTGGTCACCACCGCACCGCGCTTTGCCAAAGGTCCCGTCACCAGCTCCGATTACCTTCTGAGCGCGTTGGGCAATGCTCCCACCAGCACCCAAAAGCGTCTGGGCGACGGTTACTACGAACAGAGCCTGGTGATGGATCAAATCCTCCAGCTCACCGGCCGCAAGACACTCAATGGTGGCGACGGCATGTCGCAGTACACCGCCCTGATGAACGACGCAGCCGACGAGGCCTCGCGTCTGGGCTTGCAACTGGGCGCCCCACTCACCAGCGCGCAGATTGCTTCGCTGTCTTCGGACATCGTGTGGCTGGTCGATCAAGTGGTCGATGGCCAGCACGTGCTGGTGCCGGTGGTGTATCTATCCAAAGCCACCGCCGATGCTTTGCAAAGCAATGGCGCGCTGATCACCGGCAACAACGTGGCGATCAACGCTAGTGGCACGGTGCGCAACGACGGAACAATCAGTGGTTCGCAAAGCACCGCCATCAACGCGGACACGCTGATCAATCAGGGCGCTCTCACCGGCGGTCAACAGCTGGCTCTTGCCACGCGTGGCGACACCATCAACACCGGCACCCTGGGTGCTAACGCCATCACCATGCAAGCCGGCGGCAATGTGGTCAATGCACCGACCTTCGACGGCTTGGTCGCGCACGGAGGCACGATCACCGCCGGCACAGGCGGCCTTCAGATCACTGCCGCTAACGATGTGATCAACCAAGGTAAGGTTATCAGTGCTGGCGATGCGACCATCATTGCCGGACGTGACTACCTCCAGAACGCTGCCGCATCGACGATGGGCACGCACGCGACGACCGGCAGCCTCACCACTGCCGGCAACGCTATCGTCGTGGCCGGGCGCGATGCGGTGTTCGACCAGAGCACCGTGAGCGCCGGCAAGGTCGCTTACGTCGACGCGGGGCGCGATGCGCACTTCACCGCTGCTACGGTGAGCGGAGGCACGGGCATAGGCGTCGTGGCTGGACGAGACATCATCAGCGACACCGTGACCAATCATGCCGCTTCGGCCCAATACACCAAGCAGGGTAAGAATTGGTCGTCGACTGTCATCACCGACGACACCGTGCATGGAAGCACCTTCACCTCCGGCGGTGATCTCACCATGCAGGCCGGGCGCGATGTCACGCTGACAGCGGTAAACGCGAAAGCCGATGGTGCCGTGGGGTTAACCGCCGGTCGTGATGTCAACTTAGCTGCAGGTGAAAACACGCACACCGAAACCACTGATAGCTATAGCAAGCACGGTAAGACCAAGACCACGACGCATAGCGAGACTGATGACACCACCACCCTGGGAGTCACCATTAGCGGTGCGCAAGGGGTAGCGATGAGTGCAGGTCGGGATATCAACGCCATAGCGGGGAATATCAGCAGTAATGACGGCACCGTTATTCTGCATGCTGATCGCGATATCAATCTGCTCGCCAGTCAAAATACGCACAGCGAAACGGTTGACACGCAGACGACGAAGAAAGGCTTCTTCAACAAAAAAGAAACCACTGTTCACGATGCCATCGATGACACCACTTCCCTCGGCACCTCCATCAGTGGAAACAATGGCGTCGTGCTGGATGCCGGTCGCAACGTATTGGGCGTTGGCAGCGTCGTGGAAAGCCGGGGCGGTGGTATCGCGGTCACGGCCGGCGACCAAGTCGCCTTCCTCTCTGCCTCTAATACGCACGACACGGATCACAGCGAAAAGGTACGGCGCTCGGGTATTGAATGGGTCCCCAATCCCAAGCAAGGCACGCAGAAGAAAGAAACGGTGGCCCAGCAGATCATTGCCGTCGGCAGCACCTTGGATGCAGCCGGGCCCATTGCAGTGATGAGTGGAGGCGACCAGACCTATCAGGCCGCTCATATCAGCAGCAACACCGGCACAGCGCTGGTCAGTGGGGGCGCAATCAATTTTGTGACGGCAACTGACAGCGATACCTATAAGCGCGATTCCAGCAAACACAACGTGGCTTACCAAGCACAGGATCATCGCTTGCGTGTCGACACTACTGAGCAGCAGACCTCAATCACCGGACCTATAACCATTGCGGCAGCCGATGGCATCACCATCGGCGTTGGGCGGAAGCAAGGCGAGACGCAAGACGACGCCGTTGCGCTGGCTAGCCAGCAAGGGCCAGGCACGCAATGGATCGCAGACATGCAGGGCCAGAACAACGTCAGCTTCCAGAGCGTTGACGAACACCACATCGACGAGCATCAGCACCACGAAGGATTGACTAAAGCAGGCGCCACGGTAGTGACGGTCGTCGCCACTGTGATGACTGCCGGCGCTGCCAGTGCCGCGGTGGGGAGCGCTGCAGGGGCAACTGCAGGCTCCGGCACAGCCTTTGCGGCCGCTGGAAGCGGTGTCGCCGCGGGTATGGGTAACGCTATCGCAACGGGAGTAATCGTAGGAGCCGTAGGCGGCGGCGTGAATGCCGCTGCGCAAGGTAACGATTGGAAGGCAGGCGTGCTCAATGGAGCAGTAAGCGGCGGCGTGAGCGCAGGCTTATTCTATGAAGCTGGCACCTTGGGGCAAACCTATGGTGACGGTAGCTGGCAGAAGGTCGGCCTACACATGGCCGCGGGCGGCACAAGTAGTGTTCTCACTGGCGGTAATTTCTGGAATGGTGCACTAAGTGCGGGATTTGCGGAGGGCACCAACCCTTACATGAAGGACATCCCTGGTGGATCTTTAGGACAAGCCACCGGTGCTGCTGCCTCTGGTGCGGTGGCGTCGTGGCTCAGTGGCGGTGATGCGGGACAGGGGGCGCTTAGTGGTCTCTCAGGCTACCTCTTCAACCGCGCCATGCATCCCTCCGAAACAGCGGCAGTCGACAAGCTTGCCTCAGAAGGTGGCGATCGAACTAAAATCGACGCCGTCGCCTGCAACGAGACACAATGCTGGAACGGCAGCGATCTCGGCGTCATGAGCGGTTATACCAAGGACCAAGTCAGCACGATCGTGCAGGGGATGAGTCCAGAGGAATACCAAAACACGTTAGCCCAGTTGAAACAAGCGGCGCCGGGTGAATTCAACTACTCGGTTGCAAACGGTATTAGCGACTACTGGAAAGATAACGCCCTTGGCACCCGCCTAGCCGGAACCGTGCAATGGCTGGCTGGAGGCCTGCAAGCCGCAGGCGCTCTACTATCGACCCCCGTCGCGTGCGCCACTGGCGTCGGCTGCGGCACGGCGGGTTACCTGTGGATAGGTGGCTGGGATAGCGCCAACGCTGGCGCCTATGCCATGGTCAATGGGCAATACACGTACACGGGAGGGGGACAACTTTTACAGTATGCAGGCCTGTCGCCGGGAGCAGCAGAGCTAACGTATGGGCTAACACAACTTAGCCCTGCGGCTTATGAAGCTTATGCAGCCAATAAATCCGTGAATGCATGGGTTAGCGCTAATCAGGCGGCAAAACTGTCATACACCACCGAACCATTTTTAACTCAAGGATTGCAGATCACACCTGAAGTGATGCAGAGCCCGGTAGCACAGGCGATGATCAATCAGTATATCGCAGCAGGGTTATCTGAAAGTCGCGCCATGGATTACACAGCTGGACTGCTTCAGTCAGGCAAGCAGCTACCGGTAGAAGTAATCGCCGGCCCTGATACTGAGCTAATCAAGCTCGTACCGAGAAATGCATCCGGAAGTGACTCCATCACGGGCTACTCGCCGTTCTTTATGACTAAGGACGAATATAGTCAAATAGCTGGAATGTCTGCGAGTGAAATCGCAGACTATTTTGGCCTTCCCGCTGAGCAAGGTATTCGCGGCACGCAACTAGGGTTTGATGTTTATTCAATGACCCCGAAACCCGGCACATCACCAACGATATTTAGCAGCGAGGTGGCCCCAGTACAACAAGGCAGATATTCTGCATCAGGGGGCGCCCGTCAAGTACTCACACCAAATCGGAACGAATGGACGGATCCAAATACCAATAAGATCGGTCAAATTGGCGGTGGCAAATGATTTCTAACGAAGCAATGAAGATTAAGGCCAGTCGCTTGGAGAGCGCCATCAACCTGCATCGCAGAGAGAGCGTTGATGTGGAGTTCTTGGCAACATATCCCGCTCTTATAGCAGCCATCCGTGATGCAAAGATGGGAAGAAATCCCAAATCAGGGGACTTAGGCCTTTCTAGATGGATTTTTGAATCGAGAATTCAGGATTTTGAAGACATCGCAGAGGCACTTGCTGAATTCAGTCTTCTTCTGCGTGGACTTTGATGTCCCGCCCTACTGCCAAAAGGTGGAAAAAGTGCCTGGGGCAATGCCAAGGGACGGAAGCAGCTAAACGACCTCGCCACCTCCGCCCTGTTTTGCGGGAAGACAGGCGAACTCGGCGAAGACCTGCTCCCCTCCTTCCCTTCCAGCCTAACCATGAAGTATTTCAACGCAAGCATAGCGGCATGCCGCCAATAAATAGCTTCATTAACTCGATAGGAACGGCGCCGTGGCTACGCAAGATAGACTCATTGCTGGAGTTCTGGTGTTACACGGCGAAAAACGAAAAAGGTGCCAGGGACAATTTCTGGAGTTTTACGGCCCGCTTTCTAACTACCGAACCCGACATCTGAACAGGCCAATCATGCGCTCTACTTTATTGCTTATTTTCGCCATGCTTGGCTTCTCACAAAGTAGTCACGCTGCTGTTGCGGAATGCCCGCTTTCGCTATCGCTGAAGACGAACCCTGATACCTTCATTGAAAGCCTAAAGACATTAAACTCGGCGCAATCTCGCCGCTCTGTCATGGCCCCACCAACAACCGGTCAATGCGACTATCGTGTCTCCGTCATTGATCAGTCGGGGGGACAGGGCGGCCTGTGCACGATTGGCGGCAAACCCGCTTACGTCGCCTTTACCAACGTGCTAGATAGCAAATCACAGGTCCTGATGGACATCTATATGATCTCTGGCTCGCTGGAGAATCTACCCTCAATTCGATCCGCACTGTCTAAGATCGGCACACCAGTAACCCGAACGGCAGAGCCTAGAGCATGGGTCTTACCTAATAATCCCGGCGTGGTTGATGCTGTCTATGGTCACGAGGATGAACTGTGGATTGTTAGCCATCCAGAGGTAGGACCCAACGGACCACAAGGCTTTGTGTTGATGCATGTACTACGTGAATGGTTGGACTTCGCACAACGCGATCCCACCAAGTGCGCCGAAATACCATCGTCAAAAGGAGAAGACCCTTGAAACGCAGAAGCTGGTGCCTGGCCATATCATTGCTCGCATCTCTCAACTTGTCCGCAGCGAACTATGGAGACTACAAAGGCAAAGGCGGCATGAGCGCATACAAGATCTTGCCCGAGGTCTACGAGTACCACTACGACAAGGGCTTTAGTGGCCCTGACGCCATGCGAAAAGGTGCCAGGGACAATTTCTGAAGAGAAAGTGATGCCTGGGACAATTCCTGGCGCTGCAACGTGGACAGTGGAAATTTGTCCCTGACACCATTTCTGCCCGGGAGGAATGTATCGTGCTACCCAATGAATTCCTTGATGTTAAAAATGATCTGCAAAAATCGATCTTGAACTTCTACAAAAATCTTGGTCGAGATGCCGTCTGCTTCCGCGAATCAAAGAATGAAGAGTGGGGAGGTGAGTATCTTCACTTTCTAATCGATAAGACGAAGGTCATTCGATACGGCTTCGCTCATGATCGCGAAATGTGGGTAGGGGGAGTTCAGCTAGGTATCGGCCCAGAATATTTCTCACCGGCATACTTCTGGTCATACGAAAATTCTACTCGTTTCATTAGCGATATAGACACACAGTCAGTATTCCATAATTTGTTCTTAATGGATGAATTCTGGCAGCGCAACGGGTGAGAACAAGGGAAAGGTACCAAGAACGATTTCTGACATCAACGACAGGCTTGGTGAAAATTGTTCCCGACACCATTTCTTGAAGGACAAAGCAATGACTCCTACATTTTCTAGTAAACCCACTGAAGAAGAGCTACAAAACCGTATTCTTCGCCAACTCGAGTGGCGCTCTGGTTCAAAGGAGGTCGCGCTTCTGTGGCACGGCTATTTCGAAAAAGGTGCCAGGGACAATTTCTGACGTCAGCAAAAGGGAACAGTGAAAATCCGCCCCCCCCGACACGATTGCTACGGACTAGGACAGGACGGACGAAAGCGACCTCATCTGGCGCCCCAAAGCAGCAAGCTGGTCTAAAAGCGATCGCGGCAACTACTGCCTCGATGACGTATCACTTAGGGTGGATCAATCCGTGCGAGCGTGATGCCGACACCAACGCCATCGCGGTCCCACGCCGGAAGTATGCGCGCTACTCAGCGATGCTCGAAGCCAAATAAAATAGTGACTCTAGTGACAATCAGAAAAGCGCCCTGTATTTCCGTCCTGCTGCGTGCAGTGATCGCACTAACTTTTGCTTGGCATTCGCCACTGCATGCGAGCCAGATTGATGAATACGCTGAGATGACAAGACGTTTCGACGACTGGGTGGCGAACCACAATGCACCACCCACCATAGAAGATAGGACGGGTAGGCAATTGATCGACCACTTATCCGATAACCGGCAATTTATCGAGGCTCCGTCCTACACCTCTCAGAACCTCGCTCAATTGATCGCTGTCTGCAACTTCGCAGCACATATTGATAAAAGCTACATATACGCGAGCGAGGGGCTTGAGATTGATCACTCGGCGTCGTCGACTGACTTTGTTCTTGCGCAGGCACGACTTGAGCAAAAGAACAGCCTTGTGTATCAGAGCGAGCTGCAACGAATTAGACCTTTCGCTGCTCGCTGCTTGTCCCGGGCCTTCCCACTCTTGTCCGACGCACTGGCACGCGAACAATCACCAGAAGATGTTTCGGCGACTCATGTATTTCTTGCACAGAGTCGAAAGCTCGCCTCCAGCCTGCTTGGAGCTGCGGTAGCCGCCGCTGGCGAGAATCAGTTCTCCTTTGAATATCGAACGGTCGTGCTGCACGCGGTGAGCAGAGATGCTGTCCCACTCGTCTCCATATTGACCCTGGACCAGAGAAGAATCTTCTCACCCCTGATCATTTACGAGCGCCACCGTACTCCGGATGCGTTGAAAGGCGATCTCGAAGTCATTTCAGACGCCTTCAAGTCGGGCACATGCGAAGCGGCATGCTCTAATTGACACGATCTGCGGAAAAGTCGCCAGAGACAATTCCTGACATCAAGCACAGGGGCGATAAAAAAATGTCCTTCGCGCCATTTCTGAACAAGGCCTCGAAATCATAATTGGGCTATCGCTGTAGACGCCCAATTGGCTCACGGACAAACGGGACGGAGGTAGTTAAGTCGAATTAACCACCTCCGCACCGTTCTCTCCGTTATTTCGGGTAACGCGGCCGGCTCCGCATGACTAACAAAGACAAGACGATGCGTAATTTACCGAGGCTCGCTAGTTTTCTTTTTCTTTCACTCGCTGGGCAGCTCACCATGGCGGGAGAGTGCCCTCTTGATCTGCAGCTAACAGGCTCGCCAGATGTCATTCTCCAACAATTGAAGGCTTTGCCCGTCATGAGCGCGGAGCGGCAAACCGAACGGAAGCCTTTGTTCGGGCACTGCGATTATAAGACGTCTACATTCATGCAATTCAATGGAGCGCCCACGGGAATGTGCTCAGTGGCCGGCTACCCAGTGATCGCTTCCGAGGTAGATATTGTCGACAGTAGCTCCGCAGTGGTTTCGCATAGCTATTTAATCCCGAAGTCAGAAGCCGCACTTAGGGCTATGGAAGCGACTATCAAGAGGATTGCCACTCCTTTGTCGCCGGCCGAATACCCAGAAGCGTTACGCAAGCCGAGCGCTTATACCCTCATCGATATCGCTTATGCGAAGAACGACGATCTATGGATCATTAGCCACAAGTACTGGGAGCCAAATGAGGTTCATTCGGCACCCGACTACTACGTGCTGATGCACGTCAGGAGACCATGGCTGACATTCGCATTGAGAGATACCAATCAATGCATGGCGCTACCTCAGGCGGATACGCATTGATCAGGAACGGCAGGAATAAGGCGCCAGGGACAATTCCAGCACGGCCTGGCCGGCACTCGGATCGTCCATCTAGGCTCATTGAAAGTCCCTTCCGCCATCAAATTGCGACCACCCGGTTTTGGAACATGAAATGAGACTTCGTATCTGCTATTGGAAGCTTGGTACAGCGACGGCCCTTGCTATCGCCTCGAGCTCAGTGGCCGCCAGTGGCGCACTGAATGCGAGAACCTACATGGATGCTGCCAACGAGTTGCTTTTGCGTGACCCGTTACCCCGCAAGTCGGATCCGGCCACAGCGCGCTGGCTTGAAACTGTTACCGATGTCCAAGGCGTTCTTGGGTCGGGCCCCTATGAAGCTTCGAACATGATATCGCTCATGGCTGTGTGCAGCATGTCCGTGCAGCTCGCCTCGCGCTATACCTTGGAGGGGTTCGACCAACTAAAGCCCCTGGCGAATGACAAAGTGAAGCTATCCGCAGCTCTGGTAAAGCTTCAGACAGAAAACGCTGTGACCTATCAGGACGAATTGGCCGGCATCATGGCTTTTTCCATAGCATGCATGTCCCGCGAAGTTGCACCGATGAACGAATTTTTGGCGTCCTTATCTCCAGAACAATTGACGCCTATTCGCCGCCAAGGGGCAGCGCAAATGCGCGACGGCATTCGCGCCGCGATTCTTGGAAACATCTCTCTTTCGAGTGACGTAAGCATAAGTGTCGAAAATCGGAAAATTATCGTCAGCGCCCTCGCTGCCAACATTGACGCCCTGGCCACCTCGTTGCCTGAAGATTTTCGCCGATATCTCGTAGGAGTGATGGAAGCCCAGCCATCCGTGAGTGATGCAGACATCCGCAGGGCAATGTCACACATCACTGAAGTATTGAGGAAGCAAGGACCGTGCAATGGTGTCTGCGGAATTTGATCGAGATCAGCCGGGATGCCCCAGAGTCGACTTTCCATTTAGGGAAAGGTGCCTGGGGCAATTTCGACAAACGGGACGGAGGTCGTTAAGGCGAATTAACCCCCTCCGTCCCGCCTGCTGTCAATTTGAAGCTTGGTACTCCCGAAGCGCTGAAAGGCGATCTCGAAGTCATTTCAGACGCCTTCAAGTCGAACACCTGCGAAGCGGCATGTTCTCATTGAAGGAATCTGTAGAAACAAAAGGGACAGAATACGCCTGCAAGAATCGGACAAGTGGCCCGCGTCGTCCCATGAGGAAAGTGTTTTGCAGAATGCAACCAGCAAACTAAAGCTGATCGACTATTTGCTCACGCGAGAAGGCTTCAAGCGGGTCATGGTGACGCTGATACTGAGCTCCATCGTCCTTACCTGGGGCTTGGGAATTTTCACCGGCGGCTTGAGTCGAGGCCTTCGCGAGTCATCGCGCGATGGCGGCCGCCGCTTTGGTTACATGTCCAAGGTGGCCCGAGGATTCAAGGAGCAAGACGATCCATATGTAATGATTTTTCAAAGCTCAAAGGCTGGACAGGCTTACATGGAACTACGATTCTTCCGATCCGACTGGGATAGGACAGCCGGAAGCGACCTCGCTGAGCTCCTACAGCAGCAAGGGTGGTCACACAGCAACAACGGCAGTAGCTACTGCCTAGATGATGCGTCACTCACTGTATCAAGGGGAGTGGACTACGTAGACGTGATCATGAGCTACTCCAACCCAAGCATTAGGGCATGCAGAGAAACAGAGAGCGGAGTGGACTTTTCAGGCAAATGAAAGAGCTGCCGATGCAAAAAAAGGTGCCAGGAAGATTTCCGACGTCAGCAACAGGGGAGTCAAAATCTGTCCACGACACCATTTCTTCGCTAATGCTTCCCAAAGATAAGCTTTCCATCTATTTCTTCTTAACCCGGAAACCCGGTCAAGTTGCGATAAAGTTTCTGCGCATCTTAACGGGGACCAGCTTGATTGCAGCCCTGGTAATTTGTGGCGGCTCTATTCTTGCCGTGTCCGTTGCTTCCGTGAAGGATTTCGATGGACTCGCACGTCTTTTGCGCATATCCGTTGCTACATTTCAAAGTGGCGTGTGGAACATAGTTGCGCTCTCGCTCGTTACGGGGGTTATTCGCGCCTCGGTCATCACGTATCGAGATTGGCAAGCATTTATTCCGTGCGATAGCGACAAACGCTGAGCAGACCAACCAGTTAAAGCGCAATCAGGCCAGGCTAATCCTGCCCCACGGAAAACGAGGTGGCGCTGCCCATCCCTAAGCCGCCACAACCCGATAGAGCGAAGGAGAAATCAAATGAGGCGGCTTGCTCTATCCATATTGTTTGGGTGCATTTATACATTCGTTGGATTTTTTCTCTCGCTATTGGTTTCATTTTATTGCCTCCGCGGTGCGCGGAGCGAATTTCGACATTCGCTACGCCATGCCTATTTGTATTCGCGCGGGATGCCTAATGGGCGGAGTTGGACTACTTCTATTCATGTTCTACCTGCCCGGAAGGAGGCGCTGATCATTCGCTTCCGATATACGCTCCATTTACCGCGTGAGTACGAAGGCACGTCGTAAGAAGCCAGAGGAAAAGAAACGCGTCAAAGGGAAAACAGGAGGAGGGTGCCACCATCTCCGGAAGGGGGCTGACATCTTGTCAGACCCGGGCCCTCACGCTCGCCTGCGGTCACACGGACACCCATCTCGCCCAACCCTGACAGACGTTGCCAACCCTGCTTGTTAGGGTCGGTCGGTCACTCGCGCTGTCGTATTGCACGGTCTTGCGAATGACCATGACCACTAGGTCATGAGGCGCGGGCCGTGAGTGCTACAACACCCACGACCCGCTAACCATCAACAACTTCACTGGAGTTGATCATGGCTACCCGCGATCATACGGTACGCATTCGCTCGTCCGCTCCCCCTGACGACACCCTCACTCCTCCGCCTGTCGACCCGTCATCCACGACTGTGGCATGGCCCGAAACCCTGCGTCATAGCACTCGCGGTGACATCGCCTTGGCGGTGCTCGCCCTCACGCGCCTGCGTGTCGACAGCGAGCAGTGCCGGCACGCACAGGCGCGAGGATTCCCCGGCAGCCCGCTGCCATGGCCGCTTCCCGTGGCTGTCACCGCCAGCCTGGGCACGGCCGCCATCTACTGCCTTCAGCAGTACGCCCGCCTGCTCGGTGACGAGCCTCCAGTGACCACCACACGCCTCCGATGATCGCCGTTACGGCGCATCGGCCGGCATGGCGATGCGCCGCTCTCGGGCGATGACCGACGAAGCTGCCAAGCATTCACTGACACGGAGCGCTGTAAGCGCCTATCCGCTGTGCGGCCGTGTCCGACAGGGAGAAACCACCATGGAACTGATCCAGCTCACCCCGCATTCGGAAGTGGACCCCTCGCAACCCCTGCGAGCCCCCGGCGACATCCTGCTGCACGCCTACCTGATCCCCAGCGCCCTCAACCCCGCCCAACTGGCCCGTCGCTCCGGCATCCCCTCCGATCACATCAAAGCCTTCATCGCCGACACCCACCCCATCACCCCCAAGACCGCGCTGCGCCTTTCCCTCATCTTCGACACCACCGCCTTTTATTGGCTGGCGCTTCAGGCCCGATACGATCTGGAGAAGGCGAAGCCTGCGATCCGCGCCTATCGTCCGCTCGTTGATTGAGGGCCAACGCACGACATGACAAGCGGGACGGAGATAGCTCGACAAACGGTACGGAGGCAGTTGAGTCCCACCGCCATTGTTCGAATTAACTACTTCCGCCGCGGCTGCTCTGTTAGCTGCGACAATTGACCCGAATACGCGACATCTGCTTTCAACTCACGGCGATCTAAGCTCTGCAGGAAGCTGTGAGCGATGGCCTGATTGCGGGTGCCGCGGTGTTGACCCATCTTCGCACCAAGCAGTGCAGATCATCCCAAGGAGGAGTTGAACTTGAAAACACCTGAGGAATTTGCGGAAGCGATGAAAGGAAGGCGCGCACTTTCTTCTGGAGACATCAACGGTTCCCACGCCGCCTCTGGCACAGAGAGCAAACACTACAGCCCCCTCCCCCAAACACGCCTGTTGAACACCCTGGTGCTCCTGGTCTGCAGCGGCTGGGCTCTGTGGATGGCGTGGCGGGGTCTGGGCAACCACCATCCGCTGCTGGCTGGCATCTTCGTTTTAGGTGCCGCGGTCGCCATCGCCAGCGTGGTGTATATGGCCACGGTTCGCGTTGTTATTGATGACCGAGCGTTTATACGCACTTGGCTCGTGGGCCGAAGGGTCATCGTGTTGGAGGACATCGCGCAGCTTGGCCTCGTCCAATACAAGGGCACGGTGTCGCTGCTCATTCGGAAAAGTCGGTGGCGCCAACTGTCCCTCAGCAGCGATGCATTCGACTGGCAAGATGTGCGCTGTATGCACCGCGACATTCTGCTGGCCTTGGGCTTGGACACCGAGCCGATGTGGCCGACCGCCCCGCGCTGGCTCGGAATGCTGGACGTGGCTGCGGTGCTGAGCTACAGGCGCTTCCAGGCGGAGATGCAAGGAAGCGATGGCGCTCATTTAGAGAAAGTGTTCTGACTCCGTTGTCTACTAATTCTCGGCCCTCCTCCAACATCATTTTTCCCGCCATGAAGTCACATCAAGTCACTCTCTGTATCGCACGGTCGAGCAGGCCTCCGCGACTCGTCATAGCCTGGATCTTCTTTGTCTTGACATCGATCAACACACACGCGGGCGACGCTCCAAAGCCACCGAGGAACATGGAAGAAATTGGGCGCCGCGTTGAGCGAGTGATGCCGGCAGCGGATGACGACTATCTGCTTGGAGACCCGGATCGGGCTATAGAACGACTTGAAGCTGCAGCCGGCAACAAGGATTGGGAATCGCTGTTCGTGCTGGCAAATACTCTCTCAACCATGGAGCCGGACAAGTCATTCCAATGGCAAAGCCAGGCCTATGAGTTGAGTGGTAAAAAACCTTACGTGCTGCTGGAGCTGGCCTATCACTACACACGGCGCGAAGAGTGCTCAAAGGCAACGGCTGCTTGGGCACAAGTCGATGCTGCTGGCTTGATGGGGTCCTACCAGCCCATGCTTGCCGGCTATTGCTACCTCGAGCTCGGCCAAGACGAGCGCGCCTTTGCAATGTTCGATCGCGCAAATGCTCTTCGGACCCACGGCCGGTTCGAACAAGTTCTGGAGGAGCTGTGGGGACGACGTCCGGCTTTGCGCGAGCATGCCACTCACCTCGACGCATTCAGGAGCACCGGTGATGTCGCAAGTCTCTATGCCGGGCTGCAGAACGCACTGCGATTGCAGCAAGGGAGGGAGCGCGGCACGGCACTACTGGCTTTCGCGAACGCCGCCCGAGCCAGCAAGAATACGGTCGCGGTGTCGTCAGATCTCGAGTGCCTACGTCCAGCCCTCGAAGCCGAAGCGGCGGCAACCGGCGCCGATAAGAGCAAGGTTATACAGACCGCATGGAAGCAACAACTGGACATGTGCAAGCTGTTACTCGCTGACCACCCTTTGCCGGACGACACGTTGCTCGCCAAGTTTCTTGTAGTGAACGCTTTGAATTTGCAGTTGGCGTCCGACCAAGATCTCCTTGGTACCTATGGCAAGGAGCTCGCGAAGCGCTCTCGCTCAAGCAAGGGTGATATCGAGGCAATACGAATCCTCGCCAACTTGCAATCCAAAACGCGTGATCCTGGGCTTAAAGAGTCTGATGACTTAGGTTGGACGCGTTACGGCGACCCGAAGTTTGCCGCCAGCCGGATATCTGGCGAATTTCGGAGTTCAAAACTGAGCGCCGAAGGAACCGCCCTGCTGAAGCGTGCTCATGATCAATTTCCGCATGAGCAAGAAATTTTGAAGCTCTGGCTTCGCTACGGGGACCACTCCGCGGACGATGCACGTCAGGGCTGGCGCGAACTGCTATTGATGGAATTTCACAACCCATCGCGTGAACTGGACTCAGTTCATGTCGAATGGGTTGCCACGGATCTGTATGGCGCGCTGCACGGGTATCGAGAAAGGGCGTATCCATAGAGATTGGCTACAAGACCCCACAGAGAGTTGGGAAAGGACCGTACGTTTTCCGCACCGTGTAAGCGGAGAACGCACCGGGCAAAGCGCTCGACGTGACTTGTGAACTGAAGACAGATCAATCCGGCGCAAACTTGCCTATCGACTCGATCCACCCATGCTCCATACCGGAGACGCCGGTACTCCTTCTATTGATTAAAAAGGATGGCCAAGGAAAATGAAGAAGGCCGCTTTTTCATTTGTATTTGGGCTTGTTGCATTCGCGCTCGGATGCATTCTTGTGTTTGCTCTTGCCTTTGTGATGAGCATCTTAAGTGGCGGGGAATTTGACGTGCTCCACGCTGCGCATGCGTCCATCCGGCCAGGCCTACTTCTAGGAATAACAGGCCTTCTACTGTTCTTTTTATATGCACCCAACAGCAAGCGATAGGTGGGCCTGCAGCGGAAAAAGGTGCCAGCGGGCCAGGATGGACCCGCGATTTCTCGCACTGTTTAGTTAGACGCCGCAAAGGAAAAGGTGCCAAAGGAAAAGGTGCCAGGGACAATTTCTGACGCCAGCACCACGGGTTAGTGAGAATTTCCATCTGACGCCATTTCTTCCCAAATTCTCTCGGCCACCGCCCCACCGTCATTCCGGCGCAGGCCGAAATCCAGTAACGAGTGCGTCGCGTCATCGCGATGGCCGGGCATGCGCTTCGCGAAAACTCGATACAGAGTCCGCTGGATTCCGGCCTGCGCCGGAATGACGGTGAGGAAGATGAACCTCGACGGTGGGTTTTGAACGAGCAATAAAAAAGGCCGCTTTCGCGGCCTTTTTTATTGCGACGCTTGAACAGCTCAAGACGGCAGTCGACGAATCTTCGCACCAAGCACGCCGAGCTTCTCCTCGATGTTCTCGTAACCGCGATCGATGTGATACACGCGATCCACCGTGGTGTCGCCTTCGGCCACCAGGCCGGCGAGCACCAGGCACGCGGAAGCGCGCAGGTCGGTCGCCATGATCGGCGCGCCGCTCATCTTTTCCACGCCCTTGATGATGGCCGTATTGCCTTCCAGGCGGATATCCGCGCCCAGGCGCTGCAGTTCCAGCGCGTGCATGAAGCGGTTTTCGAACACGGTCTCGGTGATCACGCCCACGCCTTCGGCCACGCAGTTGAGCGCGGTGAACTGCGCCTGCATGTCGGTGGGGAATGCCGGGTACGGTGCGGTGGTGATGTTCACGGCCTTGGGACGGCGGCCCTGCATGTCCAGCTCGATCCAGTCCGGACCGGTGGAGATGTGCGCGCCGGCCTCTTCCAGCTTGGACAGCACCGCGTCCAGCGTATCGGCACGGGCGTTGCGTGCGCGTACCTTGCCGCCCGTCATCGCCGCGCCCACCAGGAACGTGCCGGTTTCGATGCGGTCGGGCAACACTTCGTACTCGGCGCCGTGCAGGCGCTCCACGCCGTGGATGACCAGGGTGGAGGTGCCGGCGCCTTCGATCTGCGCGCCCATGGCGATCAGGCAATGCGCCAGGTCGACCACTTCAGGTTCCTGCGCGGCGTTCTCGATGATGGTGGTGCCCTGCGCCAGCGCGGCGGCCATCATGATGTTCTCGGTGCCGGTCACGGTGACCATGTCCATCGAGATGCGCGCGCCCTTCAAGCGCTTGGCCTTGGCCTTGATGTAGCCGTTCTCCACGACCACCTCGGCGCCCAGCGCCTGCAGGCCGCGGATGTGCTGGTCGACCGGACGCGAACCGATCGCGCAACCGCCCGGCAGCGACACTTCCGCCTCGCCGAAGCGGGCCACCAGCGGGCCCAGCACCAGGATCGAGGCGCGCATGGTGCGCACCAGGTCGTACGGGGCGAAATGGCGGTCGGTGGTGCGCGGGTCGATGTGCATCTTCATGCGGTCGTCCAGCACCAGCTGCGTGCCCATCTGGCCGAGCAGCTCGATGAAGGTGGTCACATCGTGCAGATGCGGCACGTTGCTGATCGCCACCGGCTCGTCGGCCAGCAGGCAGGAAGCGAGGATCGGGAGTACGGCGTTCTTGGCGCCCGAAATACCCACTTCACCGTGGAGCGGCTCGCCGCCACTGATCAGGATCTTGGCCATTGAATGTCCTTGCGAATGGTTTGCTGGGGAGCGCTGCGGCGCCTTAACGGCGCGCAGCGACTTCCGCGGGAGTCAGCGTCTTGAGGGCCAGCGCGTGGATCGCACCGCCCATGAGATCGCCAAGCGTGGCGTAAACCAGGCGGTGGCGCGCCAAAGGAAGCTTGCCGGCGAACTGTTCCGCCACCACTTGGGCTTCGAAGTGCACGCCGTCGTCGCCACTGACGGAAGCCTGAGCACCGGGCAGGCCTTGTTCGATCATTGCCTGAATGGTGGCAGCGTCCATGGTTGTTCCACTTGCTTTGATGGGGTCAGCGCCGCCGATCCGGTAAGTAACCGAACCCAATGGCAGCGACTATGACGTTAAAATGCGAATATGCCATGTTAATGGAAAACCTCTGTCGCAGAAACGACACGTGCTGTCGGCGCCTTCCGGCCCTGGGCCGTTAACCACCCACAACAATATGATTTAGCGGAATTTTCCCTCTACCAACACCTGTTCAGGGTGATGACGGAAATCCGGCCGACTTTCGAGGACGCATGAACGCCCACGTTGCCCCAGCCAACCCGAACGCGATCAACGCCGATGCCATCGTGCAGAGCGCGCGTACCGTGATCGCCACCGAGGCGGCCACCATCAGCGCGCTGGAACCGCGTATCGGACCCGAGTTCGTGGAAGCCTGCCGCCTGATCATGAGCTGCGCCGGCCGCGTAGTCGTGACCGGCATGGGCAAGTCGGGCCATGTGGCCCGCAAGATCGCCGCCACTCTGGCATCCACCGGCACGCCCGCGTTCTTCGTCCATCCGGGCGAAGCCAGCCATGGCGACCTGGGCATGATCCTGCCGCAGGACATCGTGCTCGCCCTGTCCAACTCCGGCGAAACCGACGAGGTGCTGTTCATCCTGCCGGTGATCAAGCGCCAGGGCATTCCGTTGATCGCCATCACCGGCAACGCCCATTCCTCGCTGGCCGATCAGGCCAACGTGCATCTGGACGCCAGCATCGCCGTCGAGGCCTGCCCGCTGGGCCTGGCGCCCACCGCCAGCACCACCGCGGCGCTGGTGATGGGCGATGCCCTCGCCATTGCCTTGCTGGAAGCCCGCGGATTCACCTCGGAAGATTTCGCCCGCTCGCATCCGGCGGGTAGCCTGGGGCGTCGCCTGCTGCTGCATATCAGCGACGTCATGCATACCGGCGAAGGCATTCCGGCCGTGCCTCCGAACGCCTCGCTCACCCAGGCACTGATGGAAATGACCCGCAAGCACCTGGGCATGACCGCCGTGGTCGATGCCGACCATCGCCTGCTCGGCGTATTCACCGACGGCGACCTTCGCCGCGCCCTGGACGACGACGACCTGGACCTGCGCGGTGCCACCGTGGCCGAATTGATGACGCGCGGCCCCAAGACCATCGGCGCCGACAAGCTGGCCATCGAGGCCGCCCAGCTGATGGAAAAGCACCAGATCCACGCGCTGCTGGTGGTCAACGACCAGCAACAGGTGGTGGGAGCGCTTAACATTCACGATCTGCTCCGCGCCCGTGTGGTCTGATCGAAAGGCTCGGCTGCTATCAATTCCTGCGTGCACCGTCTGCGCCGCCCGGCGTTTGACGGTATCGCCCTCCCGCCCTTCTGCCGACAGATCCCATGTACCTGGCTGACCTTCCCGCTGACGTGCTCGCCCGTGCCGCCAAGATCCGACTCGTCGTGTTCGACGTGGACGGCACCTTGACCGACGGGCGCCTGTGGTACGCCGAAGACGGCCACGAGACCAAGGTGTTCCATGTGCACGACGGCCTGGGCCTGAAGTTGCTGATGGCCCATGGGGTGCAGGTGGCGATCATTTCGGCGCGCATCAGCCACCCGGTGGCACTGCGTGCCGAGGAACTGGATATCGCCCACGTCTACCAGGGCCAGGGCGACAAGCGCGCCTGCCTGCAGCAGCTGCTGGAAGCACTCAACCTGACGCCGGAACAGGCCGGCTTCGTGGGCGACGACCTGCCCGACCTGCCGGCGATGCGGGAGGTCGGCCTGGCCGTGGCCGTGGCCAATGCGCACCCGTGGGTCGCCGAGCAATCGCACTGGCGCACCCGCCTGGGCGGCGGCCTGGGCGCGGCCCGCGAGGTCTGCGACCTGGTCCTGCACGCCCAGGGCAAGACGGATGCCGAGCGGGAGCGCTGGAAGTGAGCTTGCGCAGTTACCTGCGCGATCGCGGCCTGCCGGTAGCGATCGTGCTGATCGGCCTGGCTACCGGGGGCGCCCAGCTGTTGTACTGGTGGCTGGCGCCGGCGCCGAAGGTCAGCGAGTTCGTGGGTCCGCCGCGCTCGGGCTATACGCTGACCAATTTCCAGCTGTGGTCGTACGACGTGGACGGCTTGCCGAGCTTCGAGATGGTCGCCCCGCACCTGGAGCGCCGCGAGAACGACGAGTCGCTGTACATCAACACGCCCGACTTCACCTTGCCGTCCAACGAGGCCGGCGTGCCGCCGTGGCTGGGCAAGTCGCTGTACGCCTGGGTCGACAAGAGCGGCACCCTGCTCAAGCTGCAAGGCCCGGTCTACATGCACCGGGCGGCCTTTGCCCAGACCGATGCGGCCGAAATGCACACCTCCGACGTCACCGCCTGGCCAAAAGAAAACCGAATGGTGACGGACGCCCCAGCGCATATGAAGCAAGGCGCACGTACACTTAACGGGGTGGGCATGCGTGCCAACCTCAACACCAATCATCTGGAGCTGTTCGATGAAGTCACCGGCTCGTTTCCGCCGCGACCCAAGAAGTCTCAAGCTGCCCCTCGCCCTGCTGGGCCTGGGACTGCTCATCCTGCAGCCGGCACTGGCCAAGCAGGATGACCGCAACCAGCCGATGAACTTCTCGTCCAAGTCCATGGACGGGTTCAACGCGCCCAACACGGTCACTACGCTCACCGGCAATGTCGTGGCCACCCAGGGCACGATGAAGCTGACCGGCGCCGTGGCCAAGCTGTATCTCGATGCCGACACCCAGGTGGCGCGCGCCGTGGTGACGGGAAACCTGGCGCATATCGAGCAGCTCGATGACGCCGGCAACCTGATGCAGGGCGACGCGCTCCAACTCGACTACGACAACATCAACGGCATTGCGGTGCTCACAGGTAACGCCGTGGTGCGTCAACAGGGCCGCGGCGAGTTTCATGGCGACAAGCTGGTCTACAACACGCAGACCTCGCTGATCACCGGTGAAGCCGCTGGCGACGGCCTGGTGCATGGCGTGATCCTGCCCAAGGCCAAGCCGGGCGCACCTGCCGCCACGCCGCCGAAGCCGGGCACGCCGCCTGCCACGCCGCCACCGGCCCCCAAGCCGGCCGAGGGCCATTGATCGATGCTTTCTGCTGAAGGTCTGCAAAAGAGTTTCAAGGCGCGCCAGGTCGTGCGCGACTTCGCCTTCTCCATCCGCGAAGGCGAAGTGGTGGGCCTGCTCGGCCCCAACGGTGCGGGCAAGACCACCTGTTTCTACATGGTGGTGGGCCTGATCGAAGCCGATGCCGGCACCATCAAGCTGGACAAGCAGGACATCACCGGCCTGCCGATGCACCAGCGCGCCAAACTCGGCATCGGTTATCTGCCGCAGGAAGCCTCGGTGTTTCGTCGCCTGACCGTGGCCGACAACATCATGGCCGTGCTGGAACTGCGCGAAGGCTGGGACGAAAAGCGCCGCGCCAACGAACTGGAAAGCCTGCTGGACGAACTGAAGATCGCGCACATCGCCGACCAGAAAGGCATCAGCCTTTCCGGTGGCGAACGCCGCCGCGTGGAGATTGCGCGTGCGCTTGCCGCACATCCGCGCTACATGCTGCTGGACGAACCGTTCGCCGGCGTGGATCCGATCTCGGTCGGCGAAATCCAGCGCATCGTGCGTCATTTGAAGGAGCGCGGCATCGGCGTGCTGATCACCGACCACAATGTGCGCGAAACGCTGGGCATCTGCGACCGCGCGTACATCCTCAACGACGGCGAAGTGCTCTCGCGCGGTACGCCTGCGCACATCCTCGCCGACGAGAAGGTGCGCGAGGTCTACCTGGGCCGCGAATTCCGCCTGTAACGGCGGCGGAACAGGCCCGCCCCGCAGAATTGCGGGCTATGGGAGACCGGGATCACGCTCTAGCCTATGGCCGACCCGGAAGGCACGAGTTAGGATGACCTTCACGTTCATCCCGACCCGCTGGCATGAAACCCGGACTGCAGTTTCGCCTCAATCAACAGCTCACGCTGACTCCACAGTTACAGCAGGCCATCCGCCTCCTGCAGCTGTCGCAGCTTGAGCTGGAGGCTGAGCTGCGTCAGATCGCCGAAAGCAATCCTCTTCTCGAGTTCGCCGACGACAACCCCGACAATCTTGAGGGCGACGAACGCGAGTCCGAGCCACCGATGGACGCGATCCCGGTCAGCTCGTCCAGTTCCAGTTCCAGCAGCAGCGATACCGTCGACGATGCGGAAGCCCCCGAATGGGGCGACGTGGAGCGTGACGGAGGCAGCGACGATCCGGTCGACTTCTCGCTCAGCGGCGCCTCGTCGCGCAACAGCAATCCGGACGAAGACGGCTTCGAGCCGCAAAGCGCCGCGCAAGAAACGCTGCAGGAACATCTGCTGTGGCAGCTCAACCTCACGCACATGAGCGTGCGCGATCGCACCATCGCCACCGTGTTGATCGATGCGCTCAATGCCGACGGCTATCTCACCGAGAGCATGGAGTCGCTGGTGGCTGCGCTGCCGGCCGACATCAAGGCCAGCGCTGCTGAAGTCGAGCAAGTGCGGCGCATGCTGCAGCGTTTCGATCCCACCGGCATAGCCAGCATCGACCTGCGCGACTGCCTGCGCGTGCAGCTCGAACAATTCGATCCCGATACGCCGCAACGCGAACTCGCGCTGCGCATCGTCGATGCCGAACTGGAACTGCTCGCGCGCAACGACATCGCGCGTCTTGCTCGCAAACTGCGAGTGAGCGAAGACGACACCGCCGCCGCGGCCGTGTTGATCCGCAGCCTCGATCCACGCCCTGGTGCGGCGCTCGATGTCACGCCTGTCGAATACGTCGCTCCTGACGTCTATGCACGTAAGGATGCTGGCCGCTGGCGTGTAAGCCTTAATCCGGACTGCCAGCCGCGGCTCGGCCTCAACCAGCATTATTGCGGCCTCATCGCCCAGGCCCGCGGCACCGACGCGAGCTGGATGCGCGGCCAGCTGCAGGAGGCGCGCTGGCTCATCAAGAGCCTGGAATCGCGCGCCGAGACGCTGCTCAAGGTGGCCGAGGCGATCGTGCGGCGGCAGAGCGCCTTCCTCGACTACGGCCCCGAAGCGATGCACCCCCTGGTGCTGCGCGAAGTGGCGGAGGAAGTGGGCATGCACGAATCGACCATTTCACGTGTAACTACCCGCAAGTACATCCATACGCCGCGGGGCACGTTCGAACTCAAGCATTTCTTCTCCAGCGGCGTGTCCACCGAAGACGGTGGCAGCGCGTCGGCCACCGCCATCCAGGCCATGCTGCGCAAGCTGGTCGATGCCGAGGACCCGCGCAAGCCGCTGTCCGACCAGGCCATCGCGGAGGAGTTGCATCGCAAGGGCATTCAGGTTGCCCGACGCACCGTCGCTAAGTACCGCGAAGCCATGCGTATTCCCAGTTCCAGCGAGCGCCAGCGCGCTGGCTGAACGGGTTTGCCCGTGTCTGCGTCATCCCGCCTCGGGAACTTGGCCGCGAAAAAGACGTCCCCATACCTATAGCCAGGACGACGCGAGAGAAAGCCTGTCATGTCTGAGGCGTGAAGGTCTTTCTAACGCGAGCAGTTCGTCCGAGGTGCATAGTGACTATCCCAACGTGGTCAGGAGGCCGGAGCAAAACCTCGCAATACCGGAGTTTTCAAAGGTGTGTCGGCCACGACATGAGCGACCGGCGCATCGATTCCAGCCGCGTCCGCGGCAAGTACCAGAGGAGGCGCAACATGCAAGTACAACTCAGCGGTCAGCAGATTGAAGTCACCCCGGCCCTCCGGGATCATGTGAACAGCCGGCTTGACCGCCTCACCCGCCTCGATGAACGCATTCTCAGCCTGAGCATCGTTCTCTCCGTGAACAAACTGCAGCAGCGCGCCGAAGGCACGCTCAACGTCACGGGCAGCACCTTGCACGCTGAAGCGCTCGAGAACGACATGTACGTCTCCATCGACGTACTCTTCGACAAGCTGGTGACCCAGTTGCGCAAGCACCGCGAGAAGATCTGCGACAAACATCAGCGCGCCGCCCGCGAGGAGCGCCTGTACGGCTGATCTCCGCCAGGCCCGCCCGGCTCCGGGCGGGCCTTCTGCCCTCTTTCCCTGCACGTCCAAGGCGCCCGCCGGTGTGAACTGGCACAATATCCGGGTAGCCGCCCTCTTCCGGTGGCGCAAAGGACAAGGCTTGGACCGGCTCTCCGCCCGACAACTCTATGACAGCGTGCATGAGCGCATGGCCTTGCGCTGGGTATCCGGCATGCGTGGGGAATCGCGTGTGCTCGAGCAGGCAGCGACGACCACGCGTCGTCCCTCGCTGATCGGCTACCTCAACGTCATTTACCCGAACAAGATCCAGATCATCGGCACCGAGGAGCTGAATTACCTCGACGGCCTGGAATCGCGTCAGCGCTGGGAAGCGATCAACAAGATCGCCGCCTACCAGCCGGTGGCGATGATCGTGACCAAGGATCAGCCCATCCCCACCGATTTGCGCGAAGTGGCGGAGGAGACCAATACGCCGCTGTGGATCAGCTCCAAGCGCGGCCACGAGCTGCTGACCTGGATGCAATACCACCTGGCACGCATGTTGGCGCCCAAGGTCACGCTGCACGGTGTGTTCCTGGAAGTGTTCTCGATCGGCGTGCTGATCACCGGCGAGTCGGGCTCGGGCAAGAGCGAGCTGGCGCTGGAACTGATCAGTCGCGGCCATCGGCTGGTGGCCGACGATGCCACCGAGTTCACCCTGATCGCCCCGGACGTGATCGACGGCACCTGCCCCGAGCTGCTGCAGGACCTGCTGGAAGTGCGCGGCCTGGGCGTGTTGAACGTGCGAGAGATGTTCGGTCACACCGCGGTCAAGCCGTCCAAATATCTTCGCCTGGTGATACATCTCAAGCCGCTGCGCGAAGGCGAGGACACGGATGGACTTACCCGCCTCACCGGCGACATCGGCCACCGCGAAATCTTCGAGGTGCCGGTGCCGATGATGACGATCCCGGTCGCTCCCGGCCGCAACCTGGCGGTGCTGGTGGAAGCGGCGGTGCGCAACCACGTGCTCAAGAGCAAGGGCATCGACCCTGCACAGACTTTCATCGACCGCCAGGCGCACCAGATGCGCCGGCTGCCTCCGTGGTGACCCATGAGCGAAACCCACTCCCTCAGCGCGCTCAACCGAGCTGACGCGGTCAACCTGATCGTGCTCACCGGCATGTCCGGCGGTGGCAAGACGGTGGCCCTGCGCGCGCTGGAAGACCTCGATTTCTACTGCGTGGACAACCTGCCCACGGCCCTGCTGCCGCAGCTGGTGGCGGCGGTGAGCGGCAACGTGGAAGGCAAGCGCCGCCATGTCGCCGTGGGCGTGGACGTGCGCAATCCGGGCGAAGACCTGAAGCGCATGCCGGCGATCCTGTCGGAGCTGGCGTCCAAGGGAGTCAAGGCCCACCTGATCTTCCTCGACTGCCGCGACGAGGTGCTGATCAAGCGTTATTCGGAAACGCGCCGCCGTCATCCGTTGTCGTGGCAGGGCCTGTCGCTGGCCGACGCGATCGCCGAGGAACGCCGTGTGCTGCGCCCGCTTTCGGCCATCGCGGACAAGGTGATCGATTCCAGCGAACTGAACGTGCACCAGTTGCGCCGCCTGTTCGCCGCCGGCTATGCCGAGGCCACCGAAGGCCTGACGCTGATGTTCCAGTCGTTCGCCTTCCGCCGCGGCCTGCCGCTGGACGCGGATTTCGTGTTCGACGCGCGTTGCCTGCCGAACCCGCACTGGAATCCCACGCTGCGCCCGCTCTCGGGCAAGGACGCGGCCGTGCGCGATTACCTCGATACGCAGCCGATCGTGGCCGAGTACTACGCCGACACCGCGCGCTGGCTCGACACCTGGCTGCCGCGCTTCGAAGCCGACGACCGCAGCTACGTCACCATCGCCATCGGCTGCACGGGCGGTCGACACCGTTCGGTGTACCTGGTGGAGAAGCTTGCCGCCCATTACCGCGCGCTACGCAACGGCGTGCTTACCTTCCATCGCGAACTCGAGTGATAGCCATGCTGGCCATACCTTTACCGCGGACTGGCACGCCGTCATGAGCGTCGGCGTGTTGTTGATGACGCACGAGGCGGTCGGCCAGGCGCTGATCTCCGCCTCCCACCACGTGCTGCCCAAGCTGCCGCTGCGCGTGGAGGCCGTCGAGGTTCCACCGCAGGCGGATCCGGATGTGATGCGCACGCTCACCGCCAAGCATGCGCGCGAACTGGACGAAGGCGACGGCGTGCTGGTGCTGGCCGATCTTTACGGTGCCACGCCGTGCAACATCGGCCTGTCGCTCGGTGCGCTGGGCGTCCGCTTGCGTTGCGTCTCGGGGCTCAATCTCCCGATGCTGCTGCGCGTCCTCAATTACGCAGAAAAACCGTTGGACGAGCTGGCGGAAATCGCCGCCAGTGGGGGCCGCGGAGGGATCTTCATCGACCATGCTTGAACGCGACATCGTTGTCTCCAACAAACTGGGCCTGCATGCCCGCGCCTCGGCCAAGCTCGTGCAGCTGGTGCAGGGTTTCAAGTCCACCGTGTGGCTGGTCAGCAAGGGCCGCGAGGTGAATGCACAAAGCATCATGGGCGTGATGATGCTGGCCGCCGGCATCGGCACGCCGCTGACCGTTCGCGCTGATGGTCCGGACGAGCAGTCCGCCATCGAAGCCGTGGTGGCGCTGTTCGATCGCAAGTTCGACGAAGGAGCTTGAGTGGCGAAAGATATGGCACGCATATGTCGAGCTGAGGCCGTATTCACGGCCCGGTTGGCTGCGTCGTGCGATCTTTCTGGTTCTGCATTCGACACGTTGGCCGGATGCCGACGTCACGCGCGGCCGGCCCGGCCGCTTCACCATGGAAGGCACGCATGAGACAGGTACTGGCAGGCACCACGGCAGCGAAAGGCATGGCTCTGGGCCGCGCCCGCCTGGTGCAACCCAGCCGCTACCTGGTCGATACCCGCCCGCTCGCCGAAGACGAAGTCGAAAGCGAGCTGGCACGCCTGCATCGCGCGCTCGATACCGCACGCCAGGAGCTGCGCGAACTGCGCGGCAAGCTGCACGGCGCGCTGGCGCGAGAGGTGAACGAGTTCATCGACGCGCACAGCCTGCTGCTGGACGACCCGGAACTGCTGCGCGGGCTGGACGATCTGGTGCGCATCGGCCATTACCGTCCCGGCGCCGCGCTGAAGAAGCAACGCGACCGCCTCGCCGCCGTGTTCGAGGCGATGGACGATCCCTACCTGCGCTCGCGCAAGGAAGACGTCGACCAGGTGATCGGCCGCGTCATTTCCGCCCTGCAGCGCCAGACCAGCCGCGAAGAACGCAAGCTGGCCGCGCGCGTGGGCGAGATCCTGATCGCCGACACCATCGCACCCGCCGACATGGCGCATCTGGCTGGCGCCGGCCTGCTCGGCGTGGTCGCCAGTTCGGGCAGTCCGTATTCGCACAGCGCCATTCTTGCGCGCAGCCTGGACCTGCCGATGCTGGTGGGCGCGCGCGACGCGTTGTCGACCATCCACGACGACGACCTGATCCTGCTCGATGCCGAACGCGGCGAAGCGGTGGTGCATCCCACCGCCCAGGATCTGGCCCACTATCGCGCCTGGCAGCGCGAAGCCGCCGCGGAAGGCCGCCGACTTGCCACGCTGGCCAACGCGCCCACGCGTACGCGTGACGGCGTGGACATCCGCCTGTTCGCCAATGCGGAGATGCCCGCCGACATCGCCATGGCGCGCGCCCGCGGCGCCGACGGCGTGGGCTTGTATCGCACGGAATTCCTGTTCCTTCGCCAGAAGGGACTGCCCACCGAAGACGAACAGTTCATCGCCTATCGCGACCTCGTGCTCGGCATGGGCGGCCTGCCGGTGACCATTCGCACGCTCGACCTCGGCGCCGACAAGGCCGATGCCGCGGGGCTGGTGGTGCGCGGTGAAGACAACCCGGCGCTGGGCGTGCGCGGCGTACGCCTGTCGCTGCGCTATCCCGCCGTATTCAGCACGCAGATTCGCGCCATCCTGCGCGCCGCCTGTTATGGCCCGGTGCGCGTGCTGGTGCCGATGGTGACGCAACCCGACGAACTGATCGCCGTGCGCACGCTGTTCAAGCTCGCGCGACAGGAATTGAAGCGCGAGAACATCGACCTGCCGGAGAAGCTCCAGCTCGGTGCGATGATCGAAGTGCCGGCGGCAGCGATCAATGTGCGCGCGCTGCTCGAACACTCCGACTTCCTCGCCATCGGCACCAACGATCTGGCCCAGTACGTGCTGGCCGCGGACCGCGGCAACGATGCGCTGGAAAACATCTACAACCCGTTGCAGCCCGCCCTGCTGCGGCTGCTCGCGTACGTGATTACGGAAGGGCGTCGCGCCAAGAAAGGCGTGAGCCTGTGCGGCGAAATCGGCGGCGACGTGAACTTCACCGGCTTGCTGCTGGCGCTGGGCCTGTGCGAATTCAGCATGCATCCCAGCCAGCTGCTGCATGTGCGCGATCGTCTTGCCACGCTCGATCATGCGACGTTGCGCGCGCATGCGCCGCGCATTCTGCGGTCGCGTACGCACGAGGAAGCCGAGGCGTTGCTGGCCAGCATTACGGGTTGAGCAAGAGCCTGACCTGATCGCCTGATCCTGTTATGGGGAAGGCTCAGCCGGCGCGGGCTAGAAAAGCTTCGATCAAGGCGCCGCGATAGCGCTGCCGGTGCAGCAGCAGCGAGAGCTTGCGATGCAGATCCAGGAACGGCGTGCGCAACACTTTCAGCCGTCCGGCCGCCACCGCATCGATGATGGCCACTTCCGGAATGCAGGCGATGCCGAGGCCGGCAATCACGGCCTGCTTGATCGCTTCCGCCTGATCCAACTCCAACACGGTTTCGCCCGCGGGCAGGCTCGACAGCGCGCGCTCGCTGAGGCTACGGGTGGCCGATCCTGGTTCGCGCAGCACCCAGCGCGCGCCGGCGAAATCCTCCGCCTCGATGCGCCGTTTGCGTGCCAACGGATGATCGGGCGAGGCGCAGACCACCAGCGCGTCGTCACGCCACGGCCGCACTTCCAGCGAAGGGTGCGCCACCGGGCCTTCGACACAGCCCAGCTCCAGCGCGTGATCGAGCATGGCGGCGACGATTTCCGAGGTGTTCGAAACGCGCAGGCGCACGGATACGTGCGGGTGCGCGCGCACGAACTCACCCAGCAGTTCGCCCACGCGGTAGTTGCCCACGGTATTGCTCGCGCCCACCCGCAGTTCGCCGCCCAGTTCATCGCCTCCGCCGGTGCCTACGCGACCGAATTCGGCATAGCGCTCCAGCAGTTCCTGCGCCAGCGGCAGCAGTTCGCGGCCACGCGTATTGAGGCGCAGGCGGCCGCGCTCGCGGGCAAACACCGGCGCTTCCAGCTGCCGCTCCATTTCCGCCAGCGCCATGCTGGCCGCGGGCTGGGTCAGGTGCAGCGTCTCGGCGGCGGCGCGCACGCTGCCCAGGCGGGCGATCTGCACGAACACTTCCAGCTGGCGCGGGCTGATGTTGATCATCAGCTGATCTTATATCAATGATCAGTAATTCAAAATTTTATTGATGGATGGCGAGGCGGAAAATGCCGGCATTGCCGGAGAACGCCATGAATGCCGCCGTCGCCATCCCCGCTTCACCCACCCCGTCCCGCCTCCCCGGCTTGCTGCTGTCCGTGGTGATCGCCCTGGTGGCACTGGGCCTGGGCAAGCTGGCGCCACTGATCGGCGGTCCGGTGTTCGGCATCGTGCTGGGCATCCTGGTGCGCAACACGCTGGCCCCGGGTGGCAGCTATACGCCGGGCATCCAGTTCGCGGGCAAGCAGGTGCTGCAGTGGTCGATCATCGCGCTGGGCTTCGGGCTAAGCCTGGACCAGGTGGCCAAGACAGGGCTGGAATCGCTGTCGGTCACCCTGGTGACGATGACGGTGGCCTTCCTGGCGGCATGGGGGCTGGGTCACCTGCTGAAGGTGCAGGACAAACTGAAGATCCTGATCGGCGTGGGCACCGCCATCTGCGGCGGCTCGGCGATCGCGGCGGTCACGCCGATCATCAAGCCCGACGAGCACGACACCGCGTTCGCCATCTCCACCATCTTCCTGTTCAACCTGGTCGCCGTGCTGCTGTTTCCTCTGCTGGGCCACCTGCTTCACCTGTCCGACCTCGGCTTCGGCCTGTGGGCCGGCACCGCGATCAACGACACCTCGTCGGTGGTCGCCGCGGGCTACAGCTTCAGCAAGCAGGCGGGCGATTACGCCACCATCGTGAAGCTCACCCGCGCCACGCTGATCATTCCGATCTGCCTGATCCTGGCCTTTGCCACAGCCTGGAAGCAGAAGAAGCAGGGCGCCACCGATTTCAGCCTGCGCCGGATCTTTCCCTGGTTCATCCTGTGGTTCCTGGTCGCTTCGGGGGTGCGCACGGCTGGCCTGGTGCCGGTGGCTATCCAGCCGGCGCTGCACCTGGCCGCCGAATTCCTGATCATCGTGGCGCTCACCGCGATCGGTCTTTCGGCCAACCTGCGCAAGATGGCTTCCACCGGGGCGCGTCCGATCCTGCTGGGACTTGGTGTGTGGGCCGCGGTGGCGGTGAGCAGCCTGCTGGTGCAACTGGTCATCGGGCAGTTGTAACGATTACGCTGGGCGCCCACGGTCACGCCGATCACGGACGCCAGCATGCTGCTTCACGGCCAGTGTCATTGCGGAAACATCGCTTACACGCTCGATTGGAAGCCCGACCCGACCGAGATTCCCGCCCGCGCCTGCGACTGTTCCTTCTGCACCAAGCACGGCGCCGTTTGGACGTCTGTTCCGGATGGCGATCTGCGCGTCACGGTGCGCAGGCCTGATCTACTCCACCGCTATGCCTTTGGCACCAGCACCGCGGATTTCCATATCTGCAGGGAATGCGGCGGCGTGCCGCTAGTGACGTGCACCGTCGACGGACACGTCTATGCGGTGGTCAACGTAAACACGTTCGACAACCTCGACTCCAGCCTGCTTCAACATCGGCCGGCGAGTTTCAGCGAAGAAGACGTATCTTCGAAACTCGCACGACGACAGGCGAACTGGATCGCCAACGTGAGCATCGTCGAAGGCGAGGCCTGATCAGGCGGACGGCTCCGCGGCGATTTGCTTCAGCAGCGCGATCGGACCGGCAAGATTCGCGGCCAGTGCCTCGGACAATCCATGCCGCGCGATGATGTATTCCGGCGCGTTGCAGGCGATCCAGCTTGCGCCCTCCCCGTCATCCCACACCAGCGCCTTCAGCGGCAGATCCAGGCCGGCGCGCGGTTCCTGCTGCATCAACGGCGTGCCGCCCTTCGGATTGCCGAAGATCAACATCTGCTCGGCCGGCATGCTGAGTCCTGCGCGCGAGGCATCGCCACTGAAGTCGATCAGCGCGAACACGGTGATGCCGTGCGCATCCAGCGCTGCGCGGATCTTGCCGATGGTCGTGCTCACATCGAACGGCGAGCAAAATTGCACGATGCCGTGGTCGGCTGGGCTGGACATCGGAATGCCTCGTTGCTTGGGAGTGATCGACGAATCTTCGGTCCCGCCACGTTAATCCGACGCATGCAAAAAAGGCGCACCCCGGCCCACACCGGGATGCGCCTCGCAGGCTTGCGCGATGGATCAGCGCATGCCGCCGCCGGCGTAGAGCTGCTCGCCGGTCAGCCAGTAGGAGTCGCTGGACGCAAGGAAGGTCACGATGGAGGCGATGTCGTCCGGCTGGCCGATACGGCCCAGCGGGGTCTGGGCAATCGCGCCCTGGTGGAAGTCCGAACCGATGAAGCCGGCCGCATGGGTGCCTTCGGTTTCGACCATGCCCGGGTTCACCGCATTGACGCGGATCTTGCGCGGGCCCAGCTCGCGCGACAGCACGCCGGTGATGGCGTCCACCGCACCCTTGGTGCCCGTGTACACCGCGCTTTCCGGCGGCACGATGCGCGATACCAGCGAACCGATGTTGATCACGCTGCCACCGTCGTTCATGTGGCGCGCCGCTGCCTGGGTGGTCAGCAGCAGGCCGAGCACGTTGACGTTGAACTGCTTGTGGAAGTGTTCTTCGGTGATGGCGTCGAGTGCACCGAACTCGTACACGCCCGAGTTGTTCACCAGGATGTCCAGGCGACCGAAGTTCGACACGGCGGCGTCGGCCAGCGCCTTGGCCTCGGCGGCCTTGGAGACGTCGCCGCCCACGGCCACGGCCTTGCCGCCGGCCTTGGCGATTTCGGCCACCACGGCGTCCGCGCCAGCCTTGCTGGAGGCGTAATTGACCACCACGGAGGCGCCTTCGGCGGCCAGCGCCTTGGCGATGGCGGCGCCAATGCCCTTGGATGCGCCAGTAACGACAGCCACTTTACCTTTGAGCTTGCTCATGACAGAGACCTGTTCAGGTTGGGAGGGGGAAGCTGAGGGAGTTCTGAACTCCAATAGTTCGTAACATACGAACTTAAGAACTAAGTTTCAAGTGCTGCTAAAATGAACATATGAGGCCCCTGACCCACCCCTCGATCGACGACGTGACCGTGGAAGGCATCCTGCATGCCCTTTCCGATCCCGTGCGCGCGGCGATCTACTGGCAACTGTCCTGCGCGGACAGCGCCAACAGCTGCTCGGTCTTCCTCAAGATCGAAGACCGCTGCATCCCCAAATCCACCCTGTCACAGCACTTCCGCGCCTTGCGCGAAGCAGGACTGATCCGCAGCGAGCGCCGTGGCGTGGAGATGCTCAACACCACGCGGTGCGGTGAGATCGAGGAACGTTTCCCTGGGTTGCTTCCGGCGATCAAACACGCGCAAAGCATTCAGTGCGCGGCGCGCAAGCAAGAAATCGCGTCGAAGCCCGTTGAAGTCGTCGCGGGCTGATTTCGGCTGAGCCTCGGATCGTTTTGTGGGAGCGCACTTGTGCGCGAGTGAGGCTGCCCAGTCGCGCACAAGTGCGCTCCCACAGTGACGTCAGGCCTTGCCCTGCTCCACGAGAGTCAGCGCTACCTTGTCGCGCAGATACACCGGCAAGGCATGCTCGGGGGCACCTGCATTTCCCGCGGCAAACTCGCGAGCGGCGAGTTCCGCTACATGGCGTGCCTGCGGATAGCGTGCCCCCTCGGCCGAACGCAATTCGCCGGTGAGATGGGGACGCAACACATCCGCATACGTGCTCCAGCCCGAACCGACCACATGCCATGCGGGCGACGGTGACAACGCCAACGCAGCGGGCAGGCAGACGCGTTCGTCGTCCAGCGTGATCAGTCCGCCGTTGTCGTCGCGCCGGTAGCTTGCGGCGTAGATCTCGCCCATGCGCGCGTCGATCACCGCGAGGATGGTGGCGTCGTCTTCCGGGGCTTCCAGGGCCAGTGCGGCAAGCGAGGACACCGTCACCACCGGCACATCGAGCGCCAGCGCCATGCCTTGCGCCAGCGAGATGCCGAGACGCACCCCGGTGAACGCACCCGGGCCGCGGCCTACGGCGATCCCGTCGAGGGCGTGGCGACCCAGGCCGGCTTCGGCCAGCAAGGCGTCGGCCATGGGCAGGACCAGCTCGGCGTGGCGGCGCGGCGCAATTTCGCTGCGTGCGATCACCTGGTCGCCGTGGACGAGGGCGACGGAGCAGGCTTCGGTGGAGGTTTCGATGGCTAGCAGGTTCATGGCTGCTCCATGATAGCCGGGCCGGTCGCGGCAGGCATGCTGGCATACCAGTCGATGCGGCGGGTGAGGTACATCAGCAGGGCCACGGTGAGCACCAGCAGGATGGCGCCGATCAGCAAGGCGTATTCCTCCGCCGCGAGCACCACGTAAAGCATGGCGTAGACCAGCGCCAGCGAGGCCCCCAGCAGCAGCCCTGCCCGCCGTGCACCCAACACCGCCATCGCATAGCCGCCGACGATCGCCACCACCGAAGCGGCCGCCACGCTGTAGGCAAGACCAAAGCCCAGTTGCTCGGACAGCGCCAGCAGCAGCACGTAGAACGAGGTGAGCGCAGCGCCCACCAGCAGGTATTGCACGGGATGTACGCGCAGCCGCTTGAGCACCTCGAACAGGAAGAACGCCACGAATGTCATGGTGACGAACAGCAATCCGTATTTGCCTGCCCGCACATTGCGCTGATAGACATCCACCGGCTGGAACAAGGCCACGCCGAACGCGGCGTCATGCACGGCGGCGTCGATGCGTGCATCGCTCGCGTGCCACGACTGGCCGAACTTCCGGTTGAGATCCAGCATGTGCCAACGCGCCGAAAAACCCTGCGCATTCACGCTGCGCTCCAGCGGCAAAGCCGCACCGATGAAACTCGGGTCGGGCCATGGCGCGCGCATGTTCACTTCCATGCTGCGCGCCAGCGGCAACAGCTGCAGGGATTGCGTCCCCGCCAGGTGCAGCTTCACTGAAAATTCGATGGGCTGGCCATTGAGCGCCGCCAGATCGAGCGGCACGACCACGGTGGAAGACGAGCCGCCGAACGTCATCGCGGACGATTCGAAGCGTTGCGGCTTGCCGTTGACCTGCAACTCGCTCACGTCCTGCAAACCGCGCAGATCGCCTACCACCAGCCGCAGTTCCGCCTTGCCATCCTGCCAGGTGGCGGTATCCAGCTGTCGCCGCTGCGCGATGTCCTGCGCAGCGAATCGACCGTGCAATTCCACCGTCGAAGCGAACACGGGCGCTTCGTAGATGCCGTAGCGGCGCTTGTCCACCGACATGCCGATGCTCATGGCGGCCGTGTCGGGCAGCAGCAGCGTGGTATCGGCCACATCGCGCAGCTCGCCGCCGGTCGTTGCGATCTTCTCCTGCGTCGGCACCGCCAGCACGAGGCCACCGAGCACCTGCTCGCCGCCCCAGCCCTGCGCGATCTGCTCGATGGCCGCCTGCCGCATGCCCTGCCGCTCTTCCACCAGCGACTGCACCTTCCACAACGGCAACAACATGAGCAGCGCCAGCAGGCCCACGCCAAGTACCTTGGCGGTCCAGCCCTTCATCCAGTGTCCCATGGCTCAATCCCTTGTCTCGGAGCCTGCAGGAAAACAGGCGCGGGGGCGAACCTTCGGGCGAGTTGCTGCCGACTCGCATGCGACTTGTGGCGGAACCATGGCGCAACTCATTACCCCGCAGGTAATCGCTTGCGTGCCTCGTACGCCGCACTCTGTTCCCACACCCACCTACGAGGAACACGCCATGACCACCCACGCCCACGCACTCGCCGAACGCTACATCGCCAGCTGGAACGAGACCGATGCCCTGCGTCGTCGCAGCCTGATCGAAGACGTCTATGCCGAACACGCGCGCTACACCGATCCGATGGTCGATGCGAAGGGCTGGGAAGCGATCGACGCCACCGTGTCGGCCGTACAGGCGATGTTCCCCGGCCACCGCTTCGCACTCGCCGGTGTGGTCGATGCGCATCACGACACGCTGCGATTCCAGTGGCATCTCGCCTCGCCGGGCGCAGCCGAACCGCTGGTGATCGGTTTCGACGTCGCTTCGCTGCAGGAAGGACGCATCGGCCAGGTGTTCGGCTTCCTCGACAAGGTGCCGCAAATGGCCTGACGGCCACGGCCGGACGGCACCCCGCCGTCCGGCATGGGCTTGCCATCCATCCTCGTGGGAACATCGCTCCCTCGAGGTACCCACGGAGATGCACATGAGCGCCACGGCTTCCGCCCTCTCCCCGTCCGCCGCTCGTCCGGTGGGCGATCTCTTGCGCGAGTGGCGGCGTCATCGACGGCTCAGCCAGCTCGATCTGGCCAGCGGCGCGGAGGTTTCCACGCGCCATTTGAGCTTCATGGAATCGGGACGCTCGCAGCCCAGTCGCGACATGATCCTGCGGTTGGCCGAATACCTGGATATTCCCTTGCGCGAACGCAACCAACTGCTCGTGACGGCGGGATTTGCGCCGGTCTATCGCGAGCGCACCTTCGACGATCCCGCGTTTGCCGCCGTGCTCGGTTCGATCCGTCTGCTGCTGAAAGGATTGGAGCCCTATCCCGCGCTTGCCGTCGATCGGCACTGGAACCTGATCGAAAGCAACCAGGCCACGCAACGCATGCTGGCGGGACTGGTACCGCAATGGCTCAAACCGCCGATCAACGTGCTGCGCCTGAGCCTGCATCCCGAAGGGCTGGCGCCGCATATCCGCAATCTGCCGGTGTGGCGGGCGCATCTGCTCGATCGCCTGCGTCGCCAGATCGATGCCACGCACGACCCGCAACTGGTCGCCCTGCTACAGGAGTTGCGCAGCTATCCCGGCAATGATGCCGAGGGGCACGGCGTGGTCAGCGGCGATATCGCCGTACCGATGGAACTGGCGCTCGGCGACATCACGCTGTCGATGCTGAGTACCACCACAGTGTTCGGCACGCCGATGGACGTCACCCTGGCCGAACTGGCCCTGGAAGCGTTCGTGCCCGCCGACGAAGCGACCGCCAGCCATCTGCGCGACATGGCAGCCAACGCCAGCGGAACGAGTGCGTAAGCTCAGCCCGGCGGCTGCCACAGTTCGA
Organism: Dyella kyungheensis; assembly: GCF_049913195.1. Classification (GTDB taxonomy): domain Bacteria; phylum Pseudomonadota; class Gammaproteobacteria; order Xanthomonadales; family Rhodanobacteraceae; genus Dyella; species Dyella kyungheensis. The sequence goes on from NZ_CP183983.1 coordinate 3,874,669, forward strand.
TGCGCGTGCCTTCCGGATCCATGATCCAGCTGAAGCGACCAAACTCGCTCTCTTCGATGCGGCCGTCGACGTCCACGCCGTCCGCCTTCAACTGCGCGAGCAAGCCATCCAGATCGTCCACGCGAAAGTTGAGCATGTAAGGCTGGCTGCTGGGCGCGAAATAGGTGGTGTCAGCGGCGAATGGCGTCCACACGATATAACCCGGACGCGACGCGTCGTCCTCGAAACGCGCCCCGCCCCAGTCTTCCAGCGGAAAGCCCAGATGCCGCGCATACCACTCGCCCAGTGCTGCCGGATCGCGCGCCTTGAAGAAGATGCCGCCAAAACCGGTGACCTTGGCCATGTCCGAATCCTCGTTGGAGTGACTGCGCTTATCGTTGTGCCTGCGGCGGACAGAATCCAGTGCCCCGCGATAAGTTACGCCGGCGCGGATACTTCATCGTCGAAAAAGGACTTCACCTGCGCCAGCTCCTTGGTGCGCGGCATGGCCGGAAGACTGTTGAGGAACAGCCGTCCATAGCCCTTGCTGGTGAGGCGCGGATCGCACAACACAAGCACACCGCGATCGTGCACGTCGCGAATCAGCCGGCCCGCGCCCTGCTTGAGCGCAATCACCGCACTGGGCACCTGCCAACCCATGAAGGGATTGATGCCGGCCTGCTCCAGCGCTTCGAGGCGCGCCTGCAGCACGGGATCGTCCGGCGAAGCGAACGGCAGCTTGTCGATCACCACCACGCTCAACGCTTCGCCCGCCACGTCGACGCCTTCCCAGAAACTGGCAGCGCCCAGCAACACGCCGTGACCGCTGTGGCGGAAATCCTCCAGCAGTTGGTGGCGTGGTGCCGAGCCCTGCACGAACAAAGGCCAGGGCACCCGCTCGTGCAGCAATTCGGCCGCGCGGCGCAAGGCACGGTGCGAGGTGAACAGCAGGAAGGCGCGTCCGTGCGAGGCATGCAGCACCGGCAACACGGCCTCGATCACCCGGTCGGTGTAGTCGCGGGCGGAAGGATCCGGCAGCCCCGTCGGCAGATAGCACAGCGCCTGCTTCTGATAGTCGAACGGGCTTTCCACATGCAGGGTCTGCGGGTCTTCCAGACCCAGCTGGCGCGCAAAATGATCGAAGCTGGACGACACCGACAACGTGGCCGAGGTGTAGATCCACGCCGCCTGGGTCTGTTCCCGCATGGCTCGCAAGGGCGCAGCCAGATCGAGCGGCGTGGCATGCAGGGCAAAACCGCGGGGAAACAGTTCGTACCAGCGCACGTCACGTTCGCTTTCGCGCTCGGCGATGCGATCGAGGCGCTCGCTCATCAAAGCGGCGCGTTCATGCGCATTGGCGAAGCCGCGCGAGCGCTCCGCCTGGGACGCCAGTACGTCTGTCAGCGCCGCCAGCACGTCACGTAACGCATGCAAGGCATCGCCGATCTCGTGCTTGGCCTCCATCTGATGGAACGGCCCTCGCTCCGGCAACACGTCCATCGCCAGTCGCAGTCTGCGCACGGCATCCTGCACCGCTTCGGCCGGCTCCAGCACCAGGCCAATCGCACCCGTGACACCATTGCATTCGCTCAGGCTGTCCTGCGCCAGATCCGACAGCTGGCGCGCACTGATGCTCTGCGAGAAAAACTGGCCGGCAAGCTCGGGAATCTGGTGTGCTTCGTCGAGGATGAACGCGTTCGCGCCTGGCAGGATTTCGCCGAAACCTTCCTGCTTGAGCGCCAGATCGGCGAACAGCAGATGATGGTTGACCACCACCAGGTCGGCTTCCTGCGCTTCGCGCCGCGCCTTGATCACGTGGCAGTCGTCGTAGAATGGACACTCCACGCCCAGGCAGTTTTCCGGCGTCGAAGTGACGCGCGGCCACAGTGGCGATTCCTCCGGCACCTCTGCCAGCTCCATGCGGTCGCCGCGCCGTGTTCGCGCCGACCAGGCACGGACGGCCGCCAGTTGCGACGCCTGCGCGCGATCGAAAGTGGCACCCTCGCGCACGGTCTGGTCGAGACGATACAGGCACAGGTAGTTCGACCGCCCCTTCAGCAACGCCGTCTTGAGGCGGGCGCCCAGCACCGAGCGCACGCGCGGGAGGTCGCGGAAATACAGCTGGTCCTGCAGCGCCTTGGTGCCGGTGGACACGATCACGCGCTCCCCCGAGAGCAACGCCGGCACCAGATAGGCGAACGTCTTGCCGGTGCCGGTGCCGGCCTCCGCAATCAGCGTCTCGCGCTCGGCGATGGCGTGCTGCACCGCGCGCGCCATCGCCTGCTGGGCGGCGCGCGGGGCGAAATTGGGTAGCTCGCGAGCGAAGGGGCCTTCCGTGCCCAGCAGCGCGGCAACGTCCTCGTGATCAATCATCGGCCAAGTATCGCCGACCTGAGCCGCGGCTGCGAATGTTCTAGACTGCCGGTATTCCCAGCCGTGGAGTTGCGCCATGTCCTCACGGATCACCGGCATCGGCCAGATCGCCATCACCGTCAGCGACGTCGATACAGCGCTGTCGTTCTATCGCGACATCCTGGAACTGCCGTTCCTGTTTCGGCCCGCCACGAATCTGGCCTTCCTGGATGCCGGCGGCGTGCGGCTGATGCTGTCCACGCCGCAAGGACATGGCAGCGTGGGTGGCAATTCCATTCTCTACTTCACGGTCGGCGACATCGAGCACACGTTCCGCGCACTGCTCGATCATGGCGCGGTGGGCGAACGCGAGCCGCAGGCGACGGCGGAGCTATCGGATCACACCTTGTGGCTGGCCTTCCTGCGCGACCCGGACGGGAATCTGGTGGGCCTGATGGAAGAACGCGCCAGGGCCTGAGCCCGCCACCGGATGCACGCCAAATGTTCCTGGCGTGCACCGCCCGTGCGGATCCGGCTTGCTTCCTCAATGAGACGCGATCGGGGTGACGCTTCATCGAGGCGTGCTCCCAAGGGCTGGGAGCGACTCCACTCACCGACGCTTGCGTTTCGACCGACAAGGCGCCAGCGCTTCAACAGCGAAGATTTACAGCGAGAAGTCGTACTGCAGCTGCAGCCGCGCATAACGCGGGGTGTTGAAGTACTTCGGCAGCTTGTAGTGGGTGTACATCGTCTTGCGACCGCTGTTGGAAATGGTCTCGTACTGTTCGTAGACGAAGGTCGGCGCGTCGTTGTTGAACAGGTTGATCACCGATAGCTGCATGCTCAGGCCTTTCGCCCACGACGGCTGGTAGATCACGTTCGGGCTGACTGTCCACAGCCACGGGGTGCGCCCGCTGGTTCCCTCCGCGCTGATCTCGCCGTTGCAGACATGGAACGCCGCGCCATAGCCAAATCGAGTGCCCAGCGTGCCGCCGCCACCGCCATAGCAGCTGATCGGCGCACCCGATTGCGCCAGCAGGTTGAGGCCCGCCGACCACTCGGAGGTGAACTTGTATGCGCCGTAGAGCTTGATGGCGTGGCGGCGGTCGTTCGGCAGATAGCCGTTGGCGCCGACCATGATTTCGGGGAAATCGAAATCGGAGGTTGTGCCGGTATCGTCTTGGCCGTTGCTGGACTTCACCAGCCCCTCGGTGTTGCCGTAGCTTTTCGACCAAGTGTACGAAGCGTTGAGGTAGTACGTCTCCGACTGCTTCTCCGCGCTGAGCACGATGCCTTGATAGGAGCGCATGGCACGCGGTCCCAAGGTGCTGCTGGGAATCGTCACATTGAAGGTACGAGGCGAGCCGTCCAGCGTGGTGCTCAGCGAAAGCGCGCTGCCTGGGTTGTAGATCCAGCAGCCGACCATGCCGGCAGGCACCGACCACTCGTCATCCCAGGCGCCATCCACGCCTTGCCTTGCCGCTTCCGCGTAGAACGGCCGCGAATCGCAGGTGTCGTCGATGGTGGTGCGCAGCTTCCGGTAGGTGGCCTTCATGCCTACCGTCCAGTTGTCGAGAAAGACGGTGTCGCTGCGCAGCGTCTTCTGGAAACCGAGGATGTACTCGTCCTGCACGTACGGTTTCAGGCCTTTGGAGGCCACGGCACGTGGATCGGGCGTACTGCCATCCTCACCGTTGATGATGTAGTGCCCCTGGCTTCCCTTTGTGCCTACCAGCACGGGCGAGCCATCGGGATTGATCGCCGAATAGAGGCTGTCGTCCTCGACAAAGAGTGACGCGGTCGCGGCGCGCAAGGCGACGTTGGCCGCGATCGGCAGGGAGTAACGACCCGCACTGCCGGCCACCTTGAACGAAGCGTCGCCCATCACATCCCAGGAAAACCCCAGGCGCGGTTGCCAGATATTTTCCTGCTTGACGAAACTTTCGCCGGCGCCGTTCTTGTTGTTGAAGCTGTCGTTGCGAAGCCCGCCGTACAGCATCAGCTTCTCGGTCGCCTGCCAATGATCCTCCAGATACCAGGCCTTTTGATCGACGTCGATGTGGCCGCCGGTCCGGAAGTTCTTCGTCATCACCAGGCCAGGCGCTTTCGCGCTGGGTTTGGAGTAGTAGTAATGGTAGGCCCCGCCCGAGTAGGAACTGCCTGCATCCGACGACCAGCTTTCGTCCGAGTAGCCTGCGCCAAGTTCGTGATCGCCAAGCCGCCAGTCGAGATCGACGCGCCACGCCTCGCGCTGATCCTTGCCGCCGTAGATGTCGACGCTGCTGGTAATGGCACAGGTAGCCGGCCCCCATGGCACGCCGTTGTATGCGGTGTACGCGCAGCCGGAAGCGGGCGCGTTGATATCGCCGTTGTAGCGGGTAGTGATGCCGGCCGGGCTGACCGTGTATGAGGAATTGTCGCTGTCCATCCTGCCCCATTGAGCCGTCAGAGTCAGATCGTCGGTGAGATAGCCGGTGTATTTGACGATGTTGGTTAGGCCACCGACCTTGTTGTGCAGATCGCCTTTGGTCGTGGTCTTCGACGTCACGCCGTCAACGTAGGGAGCGTTGTAGTAGCGGTAGATGTTGCTGTCGGTATTGTTGAAGCCCGTGTATTCGAGATGGTTGGCGTCGTTGATGTTCCAGTCGAGCTTCACGACCCAGTACGGACTCCTGGTGGTGAGGTCGTTGGCGGTAGAGGTCGAGTTGGCATTGCTCAGACTCGAGGTCGAAGACGCCCCGTAAGTGGTGATGCTCGACTTGGTGAACTCTGCCAACGCGAAAAGGAACAGCTTGTCCTTGATCAACGGGCCGCCCAACCAGGCGTCGTAGGTGTTGCTGGTCTTGGTGTTCTTGTCGTACTCGCGGAACGTGCTGCCGTTGGCACGCATGACATTGGGTGAGGTTCCACGAGCCCAGTCCGGTGCCGTGCTCCAGCTCACGCCGCCCTTCCACTCATTGGTGCCGCGCTTGATGTTGACCGAGGTCACGCCGCCAGTGGAAAGCCCGTATTGCGCGCCATAACCGCCCGACTGCACATCCAACTGGTCGATGGCCTGAAACGGCACTTCGCCGAACGAGAGATTGTTGTAGAGGTTGGTGACGTTGAAGCCGTTGACGTAGTAACTGTTCTCCGCGACCGACGAGCCGCCGAACGACGGCAGGTTGCCGAACGTACCGTTGCCCTTGACCACGCCCGGCGCCAGCGTCGCCACGCTGACGATATCGCGCGGCACCGGCAGCGCGTTGAGCTGGGAAGCGGAGAAAGTGGTGCGTGTTTCCGACGAGCTGACGTCGATGGGCGGGATCGCATTGGCACTGACTGTCACGGTACTCAGGCGGGTTGCCTGTGCGGCCTCGGTGCCAAGATTGAGCTGTGCAGTTTGTCCGGCCAGCACGGTCACCTGGCTGGTGTTGAGCGCATGACCGTCACGCACCAGCTGCACTTCATATCGACCGCTGGGCAACGACGGCACGCGGAACTTGCCGTCGGGCGTCAGCTCGACCGAACGGGACAGGCCCGAGTCCAACCCCTTGATCACCACCACTGCACCGCTGGCGTAAGTCGCAGTCCCTGAGATGTCACCCGCCGTACTCTGCGCCAGCGCGCTGCCGCTGCCCAGGCTCAAGGCGATGGCCAGCACCAGCAGGCGTAAATCGAACGAAGCCGATCCGCTACGAGAAATCATTTCGAGTTGCTCCCCTGTGAAAAGTCGATAGCGGTCCGTGTCGGTGTCATCGACACCAACGGAAGCGCGCTCCGGATGCAGCGCCCTCCGCGCTACGGGAGGCAGACAATCAGAACTTGACTAGCAAGTCAAACGTGGTATTTTTCCTACAGAAATTACAAGAATGGCTTGGCGATTGAACTCACCAAAGCCAGGTTTAACTTGCCCACACGAAAATCAGTTGATACCTACGCAGGCTTCGCAGATCGACTGAACGAAGCCTGCGACTTGGCGGACATTCCGAGTGGCCGAGGGCGTAACAAAGCGCTCTCGTTGCGCTTTGACGTTTCCAAGGAAGCCGTGCGCCAGTGGTTCAAGGGACAGGCCTTTCCCGAAACGGCCCGGTTGGCAAAGGTGGCCGAGGAGTTCGAGTGCAGCCTGGATTGGCTGATCCTGGGCCGCCTGCCGTCGACCGGGCAGGTACGCGAACCGGGAGGCGCCTACAAGGTCCTGACCGAACAGGAGCGCGCCGTGATCACCGCGATGCGGAAGTTGAATGCCCGCCGCCGCAACGCCCTGGTGCAACTGCTGGCCGATAGCGAGGGCTGAAGGGTGAAGGCCCTTGAAGACCCTCCTCGCCTAGTCCTCGCCTGCCCGAACGCCGCAAAAAGGCCCTTCGTGATATCAATGGTGATTGAATGCAGTCATTGATATCACTGCAAAGGGCGCCCGCCATGGCATCCGTCACCATTCGCAACCTGCCCGAAGAAACCCATCGCGCCTTGCGCGTACGTGCCGCTACGCATGGACACAGCACGGAGGCGGAAATCCGGGCGATTCTCGAAAGCGCTGTCCGGCCCGAGAACCGAATCAAGCTCGGTTCCCTGCTGGCCGACATTGGCCGGGAAGTGGGCGGCGTCGAGCTTGAGATCGAGCGCGACAGGACGGGATCCGAGCCGGTGAGCTTTGAATAATCCTGCTCGATACGTATGTTGTTTCAGAGCCGCTCAAAGCGCCTGGCGACATGAACGTGCTGGCCTGGATCGACGCGCAGATCATCGAAACGTTGTACCTCTCAGCCATCAGCCTTGCCGAACTGCGCTTCGGCGTCGCCGTGCTGCCTGAGGGCAAACGCCGCGACCTACTTCATCAGCGTCTCGAGCAACGCGTGCTGCCCCTGTTCGCCGGCCGCATATTGTCTTTCGATGCGCCGGCATCGGATGCGTACGCCACGCTGCGTTCCCGCGCTCGCGCCGCTGGGAAAGCGATTGCGCCGGCGGATGGTTACATCGCGGGCATCGCGGCTATTCATGGCTTCGCGGTAGCCACGCGCGACACGTCGCCTTTTGAAGCTGCCGGTGTGGCTGTGATCAACCCGTGGACATGGCAGGCTTGATCGCGATCAGGCGGCCGCTGGCCGTTTGACTTGCGTGAGGCGACCCGTGTCGGCAATCGGTGACACCCGGCATGCTTGGCTAAGCCTCCCAAGTCCAAGGATTGATGAGGTTGACGCCGGATGCGGCAAAGTCGGCCACGTTTCGCGTCACCACGGTCATGCCGTGTACCTGCGCCGTGGCGGCAATGAAAGCGTCGCGCAGCGATTGCGGGGCGGGTACGTGCAGCTTCGCGCTTCGCTGCGCGACGGCGGTATCCACCGGCAGGACGCGGCCTGCGAAAGCCGGCAACACATGACTGTTCAGCCAGGCACGAAGCACGGCGCCCTTCGAGGGGTCTCTGCGCTCGGCCAGCAAAACGCCAATTTCCAGCTCCTGGATCGTGATCGCGGAAACGAACAGATCGGCGGCATCCACGCTGTCCGACCACTGCGCTACGCGTTTGTCGGCCTTGCCGCCGCGCACTTTGCGCAGCTCAGAAACGACGTTGGTATCGAGAACAAGCATCAGGACAAGTCCGCCGGTAGAGCAAGGTCGCGCGGCGGTGGGATTTCCAGTTCAATGTCCTCGATGCCGGGCATGGCCAGCAGATCGGCAATCTTCTGGCGTCCCCCGGTAAGACGCTGGTATTCCTCGATGCTCAGCAGCACGTGCGCCGGTCTGCCTCGGTCAGTGATGAACACTGGACCCTCCTTGGTGGCTTTCTTGGCCTTCGTAACGTCCTGGTTGAGTTCCCGGCTCGATAGGGTCGTGATGGTCATGATGGCGCTCCGACGCAGCTCGCTTGTAGTTACGTTACTACAAACAAGCTATGTCATGGCTCGGATCGCCAAATCAGCCTTTCTCTCTCCACCGAGAACCCGCGAAGGCTAGCCTCTCGCTGGCTCGCGAAGGTATTGGGTGCCCGCCTTGATGCGCTGCAGGGCCTCGCTGAAGCTTGATCTCGGCAAGGCCGGAGCGGCCTGGGAACGGTGGACGCAGCTCGGCGAATCAGCCCAGCTCGCTTTCACCGCAGAAGAGGCGAACGCTCAATAACGCTGCATGCCTTCCACATGGCACTGCGCCACGCTCTTGCTGGCATTGGCCGCACCGGCGTCATCGCCGGCATGCCGGCGCAGCTCGGCAATGGTCTGCCAGTTGCGGGCGCACAACGGGCCGAGTTTCGGGCCCAGGTCCCAGGAGCGATGGGCCAGTTGTTCGGCGTTGGCGTAATCCTTCAAACGGATCGCCACCTCGGCGCGGTCCTGCAGCAGGTCCGGCGAATTGGGGCTGATCTTCAGCGCCTGGTCGAGCTTGGTGGCGGCATCGCTGTACTTGCCCACGCGCAGATCGCCTTCGGCCGCATCCTGCAACGCCGCGACGCCGGGGTCACGCAACGGGTTCACGTCGATGACGGATTTCTCCTTCTCGCCGGCCGCGCGGATGGACGAAAGCATCTGCTCGTCGGACACGGTCGGACGGGTGGCCTGCGAAGGCGCCACGGGCTGGCTGCACGCCGCGAGCAGGAGTACGACCAACGAAGCGGGGGCGGCGGAAAGGCGAAGGGCACGACGAAACATGATCAATCCCGGCTAGGGGCGGAGGACGCTGGCGCTGGGGATGCGTCGCTACCGCTGAAGAAATTGCCGACGTGCTGCCAGAAACAGCCCTCGGCGTCCTGGGACAGTGTACCGGCGACCACCGGCACCTGCCGCGCTCCTTCGCAGCCCTCTTCCGAACGCTTGCCGTCGGCGGTGTTGACCCACGCCATTTCCAGACCCTGGCCCGGCGCTGCCGGCAGCGGCCGCGTGGGCAGTTTCTTGAACAGCTCCTGCCAGGCGCGCAGGCTGCCGGTGTTGCCGTACATGCCGCTGGGCTTGTTGTCGTCGCGACCCATCCAGAACACGGCCAGATGATCGGCGGTGAAGCCGGCGAACCAGCTGTCGCGCAGGTCATTGGAGGTGCCGGTCTTGCCCGCCGCGTTGAGATAGCCCAGGCCGACCGTGCCGATCGACGCCGCCGTGCCCGAGCGCGTGACCTGCTGCATGGCCCAGGTGGTCAAACGCACAGCGGGCTGATATTCGCCCGCGCCGGTCTTCACTTCATAGCGCTTGATGGTCTGTCCGCGCGCATCCACCACGCCGCGCACCGCCAGCGGCGGCAATGCGTGGCCATCGGCGGCGATGTATTGATAGAGCTGGGTGGCCTGCAGCGGCGACATGTCGACGGCACCGATCAACAACGAAGGACTCGGGTTGACGTTGCTGAGGCCGAACGATTCGAGGAACGCCTTGATGCGCGACACGCCCACGCTCATGCCCAGGTTGATGCTGGCCAGATTCCACGAATGCACCAGCGCATCGACCATCGGCACCGAGCCGTGCACATCGCCCTCATCGTTTTTAGGCGTCCAGAAACTGCCGTCCGGCTGGCGCAGGCTGATCGGCGAATCTTCCACCGGACTGGCCAGATTCCAGCGTTCCGGATTGGTCAGCGCCACCAGGTACACCAGCGGCTTCACCAGCGAACCGATTTGACGCTTCGCATCCAGCGCACGATTGAAGCCCTGGTCGCCCGGTATCTTGCTGCCGACGATGGCCAGCACTGCACCGGTCTGCGCTTCGGTCACCACGGCAGCGGCTTGCGCCGCTTCGCCGCGTTTGCCGAGACCACCGAGCGTGGTCGTGATGGCCTGTTCCGCATACACCTGCGCGGCCGGATCCAGCGTGGTGAAGATGCTCAGGTTGCCCTGGGAAAGCGTGTCGTCGTCGAAGTCCGAGGTGATCTGCAGACGCACCAGGTCCATGAAGGCCGGGAAGCGGTTGTGCGGCAGCTGGCCGTTGCTCACGATGCCCAGTGGAGTGGCCTTGTACGCGTTTGCCTGTTCCGCGGTGATCAGGTTGGTTTCGCTGAACTGGTCGAGCACCAGGTTGCGACGCGACAGCGCGCGATCCGGATAGCGGCGCGGGTCGTAGTAGCTCGGCCCCTTCACCATGCCGATCAGCAGCGCCATCTCCTGCGGCTTGAGGTCTTCCATGCGGCGGCCGAAGTAGAACTCCGAGGCCGCGGCAAAACCGTGCACGGCTTGTCCGCCCTGCTGGCCAAGGAACACTTCGTTGACGTAGGCCTCGAGGATGCGGCTCTTGTCGTAGTGCGCTTCGATCAGGATCGACATCAGCGCTTCGTTCAACTTGCGCGAGAAATTCTGCTCGCGATCGAGGAACAGGTTGCGCACCAGTTGCTGCGTGAGGGTGGAACCGCCCTGCACCGTGTGGCCGGCACGCAGGTTGGCGAACGAGGCGCGCAGGATCGCGGTGAGATCGATGCCGAAGTGATGCTTGAAGTCGCGGTCTTCCACCGCCTGCAGGCCGGACAGCAGCAGCGGCGGCACGTCGGTGAGGCGCACGATGCGGCGCTCTTCCTGCTGCGAGCCATACACGGTGGCGATGCGCGCCGGATCGAGATGGGTCATCTCGATCGGCTTGCCGTTGGCCAGGTCCTTCACGCTGGTCACTTGCGTCTTGCTCAACGCGACGCGAATGCGCTTGGGCACTTCGCCGCCGTCGGGGCCGGCATAGCCGCGCGAGGCAATGGTGTAAGTGCTGCCCTCTTTGGCCCAGGTGCCGGCGACATCGGCGTGGCCATCGTTGCTGTAGCCGGCAAAGGTCAGCTCGAGTTCCAGCGTCGAGGAGGTCATCGGCGTGCCTGCCGCCAGCGGCAGCGGCCGCGCGTAGACGCGGGTAGGCACCGCGAACACCAGATCGTTGAAGCGGTCCTGCACGCGCTTGTTGAGTACCAGGGTGTACGGCAGCACGAAGCCGAACAGCAGTCCCATGCAGACCCAGAACGGAATGCGGATCCAGGGCCAGACGGCACTGAAGATCGAGCGAAGACGGGTCATGAAGTCCAAGTAGGGGCAATCCTGAACGGGGAGGCTCCGGGATCATAGGGCCTGCTTCCCGGCGGGCATCTGAACGCGGGCCGCCAGATGTGGCGGGAAGCGGGCACGAATGGGCCACAAGGAGGATCGATCCGCTCCCTGTGGGAGCGCACCCTGTGCGCGACCGGTCCTTGCCCCAGTCCCGCGCAGGAGGCGGTCGCGCACAGGGTGCGCTCCTACAGGGGGAGGTGCGGCTCCCAGCAGGCGGCATCGGGCTGGAACGGGCGTGGCGAGACGCCCAGCAGGCGCTGCAATTCGCTGTTGTCGGCTATCAGGTCGGCTTCCAGCCGGGTCAATGGGCCGCGCAGGCGCGGCACCGCGTGACGCCCGGCGCGCAGAAGCACGGCGGGAATCGGCAGCGGGATCGTCGGCGTCGCCAGGCTGCGGCGCACCCGGGCGAACATCTCAGCTGCGGTGAGGCGTTCGCCGCCGCCCAGCGGAAGGATCCGCCCTGCCGCGTCCGGATGATCGAGTGCCGCCATCACCGCGGCGGCGATATCGTCCGCATGCACAGGCTGGCGCAGACCGCGGCCCGCCGGCAGTGGAAAGACATGCAGGCGGCTGGCCCGACGCGCGATCGGCGAGAGGCTTTTATCGATGCCCGCGCCGTAGATGAGTGTCGGCCGGAAAATCGTCCAGGCCATGCCCTGCCGATCGCAGGCGGCGGCCACGGCGGCTTCGCCATCGCGCAGCGTCTGCGAGAGCTCGCGCTCGGCAGCTACGTCGGAGGCTTGCTTGGATTCGGCGCTCATCGAACTGGTGGCGATGATGCGCGTCGTCGATGGCAAGCCTGCGGATGCCAGCCATGCGGCAAACGATGCGAGCGGACCGAAATTGATCACCGCGGACGGCTGGGCGACGGCGGGAACGCGGTCGGGCAGATCGCCTTGCAACCACTGAACGCCGGCCTGCGTCGGTCGCGGTTTGCGACTCAGCGCAACGATCGATTCCCCGCGCGCGCGCAGTCGCGGCAGCAGGAAATGGCCAATCTGACTGCTGGCCCCGAACACAAGCACCGTCATGTCAGCCGCCCGATTGCAGCCGCGCCATCAACGTCGCCAGGCGCGGATTGCCGGGCGCGAGCTTGCGCGCGCTGTCCAGCGACTGCGCTGCGTTGGCGCGATCGCCGTTCTGCAATTGCTGTTCGGCCTGATCCATCCAGGCACCGGCAAGGCGCAAGCGCAGCTCGCCCTGATTGGCGTTGCCGGGCGATAGGTCGGCCACGTCGGCGAGACGGTTGCCCGCCGCGCCGAGATTGCCGCTGGCGAGGGCCTGGTTGAACTGGTTGATGGCGAGCGTCGGCAGCGACTCCAGACCATGGCGCGCTGCTTCATTGTTGCCATCCAGCGCCAAAGCCTGGCGGTAGAGGTCGTAGGCGCTTTCGCCCGGCGGCAGCATCAGGTTGCCCTGTCGGGCAGCCGCGTCGGCGCGTTGCACGGTGCGCGCCAGTTCGGCGCTCTGCTGTGGCGTGAGTGGCGGATGCTGGAGGTTGTCGTCATTGTCTGCGGCGGCGTCGCCGGCGATGTCGTTGGCGACCTGCGCGGCGTTGGATTTGCGTCCGCCGCCGAGGCGCGCACGTGCTGCGGCAAGATCGGCCGAATGCGGCGCGATGGTCGCGGCCTGATCCAACAGCTGGCGTGCATGCGCGTTGTCGGCATTGTCGAGCGCCGCATTGGCCTGCACGATCAGCGCCTGGGCCACCTGGCCCAGGCCCGCCTTCGCGTCGCCGTTGTCGGGATCGATGGCCAGCGCCGCCTTGAAGTGCGCCAGTGCTGTGTCGTCGCCCGCACCCACGATGCGGCCGTCGCGCAAGGCGTTCTGGCCCTGCTTGATCGCATCGGTAAGGGCACTGTTGTCCTGCTGGTTTACCTGCACCAGCGCAGCGCGCAGTGCCGGCAGCTCGCCGTAATTGGGCAGCAGCACGGCGAGGCGGTCGACCAGCGCCGAGGCGGTGGCTCGGTCGCCGGCATCCAGCGCCTTGTGCGCCTGGCCGGCCAGTGCGTCACCCACTTGTTCCAGGCCGTGCTTGGCCACGGCGTTGTTGGGATCGGCGGCCAGCACGCGGCGATAAAGCTCGCCGGCGCCATCGTCGCCCTGCAGCTTGCCCGCGTCGAAGGCTTGCTGGGCCTGCTCGACCAGATGATCGGTGGGCACCTTGCCATTGCGTGCGGCGGCCAGGGACTGGCTCAGGCGATCGACATCGCTGCCCCCGCCGAGCAGTTCGCGCGCGGCGGTGAGTGCCTGGTCGGCGTCGTCCAGTTTGCCGGCCTGCAAGGCGGCGTCGGCGCGGGCGATCTCGGCCTGCCCCACGTTGCGCAGGCCGTCGCGGGCGCGGTCGTTGTCGGGTTGCAGGGCGCGCGCTGCTTCGAAAAGTTCGCGTGCGCTGGAGCCGTCGTTGCCATCGAGATGGCCTTGCTGCAGCGCCGTTTCCGCGCGCCCCAGGATGCCGTCGAGTTCGGTGTTCGGCACCAGGCCGCGCAGCCTGTCCTGGCCGATCCACAGCGAGGTGCCCACGCCGATGGCAATCAGCACCACCACCGGTACCAGCCAGCCGCGACGCTTGGGCCGATGCACGGGCGGACGCGAGGAACCGCCGCGACGAAGGTCCGGATCGAGCGTGAACGTGGGTAGCCCGTCGTCGTCCCGGGACTTGGACGCGGGTCCGTCCAGGTTATCGAGATTGCCGAGCGTGGGCTCGGTGCGGCCCGACGAGCCGTGGTCGTGCTGGTCTTTGCGTCCGTTCATGGGTTCACGAGGGTGGGTTCAACGGGTGGCAGCTTAACATCGCGCTGCACTGGCTCCCCGTCGGGAACGCGCGGCGTTCAGGCACCGCTGACGCGGCGCGCGTCGACCACGTTGGGCAGCGCCGCCAGCCGGCTGAGCAGCCCGGACAACTGTTCGAAATCGCGTACACGCAGGGTGAAGCGCATCTCCACCTCGCCGGTGTGGGCAAACACCCGGCTGGACGACGCAATGATGTGCGTGCCCATGTTGCTGATCAGGTTGGTGACGTCCTTCTGCAAGCCCTTGCGATCGTAGCCGCGCAGTTCGATGTCCACCTCATAGGCCTGGGCAGCCGCCTTGCCCCACTCGACGTCGATCACGCGATCCGGATCGCGCCGCGCCAGCCGCGCGAGACTCGCGCAGTCGGCACGATGCACCGAGACGCCGCGTCCGCGCGTGACGAAACCGCGCACCGGATCGCCCGGCAACGGCTGGCAGCAACGCGCCAGCGTGGTGAGCAGGTTGCCCACGCCTTCGATGCTGAGCGCACTGTGGTCGCGCAGCGCCTGTCGCGCCTGGGTGGGTCCGAGCGGCGGCGGCACGGCGGGCGGCGGCGCGGAGGCTTCCTGCAATACGCGGGCGATCTGCCCCGGCGCCACTTCACCGAGCGCCAGCGCCACCAGCAGTTCGTCGTGCGTCTTCAGATGGAAGTGCGCAGGCAACTTGCCGATGTCGGCGGCGGGCAGCGCGAGACGCTTGATCTCCTTTTCGAAGATCGCACGCCCTGCCGCGAGATTGGCATCGTGCGCGATACGGCGGAACCACGTGCGCACTTTTTCCTTGGCGCGCGAGGTGTGCAGATAGCCGTGGTGCGCCGACAGCCAGTCGCGGCTGGGTTCGGCCACTTTCGCCGTCAGCACTTCGATGCGATCGCCGCTGGACGGCTGGAAGGTGAGCGGCACGATGCGTCCGTTGACCTTCGCGCCGCGGCAGCGATGCCCCACTTCGGTGTGCACGTGGTAGGCGAAATCCAGCACCGTGGCGCCATGCGGCAGGTCCACCACTTCACCCTTGGGGGTGAGCACGTAGACGCGATCTTCGAGCAGTTCGGTGTGCAGGTCCGCGGCGAGATCGCCGTCGCTGTCCGGCCGCGGTTCCAGCAGGCGGCGCATCCAGGCGATCTTGGCCTCGAATTCGCTGTCGCCGGCGCCGCCTTCCTTGTAACGCCAGTGCGCGGCCACGCCCAGTTCGTTGATGCGATGCATCTCGTGCGTGCGGATCTGCACTTCGAGCGTCTTGCCACGCGGGCCGACCACTGCCGTATGCAGCGAGCGATAGTCGTTGCCCTTGGGGCGCGCGATGTAATCGTCGAACTCGCCAGGCAGATGCGGCCACAAGGTGTGCACGACGCCGAGCGCGCCGTAGCAGTCGCCGATGGAATCTACCAGCACGCGCACGGCGCGGATGTCGTAGAGATCGGAAAACTCCAGCGACTTGCGCTGCATCTTCTTCCAGATCGAATAGATGTGTTTCGGACGGCCGGCCAGTTCCGCGCGGATGCCCGCCGTTTCCAGCGAGCGCTGCAACGCGCTCAGCGTTTCGCGGATGAAGTCCTCGCGATCCACCCGCCTTTCGTCGAGCAAGCGCGCGATGCGCTTGTAGGTTTCCGGCTGCAGATAGCGGAAGCACAGGTCTTCCAGCTCCCACTTCAGTTGCCAGATACCCAGGCGGTTGGCGAGCGGCGCGTGGATGTCCTGCGTGAGGCGCGCCAGCGGCTGGCGTTCGTGGTCCGGCAATGCGTTTGCCGCTCGCATACGCGCCAGCTGGCGAGCGAGCAGGATGAACACCACGCGCAGGTCGCGGATGATCGCCAGCAGCAGGCGCCGCAAGCCTTCGGCGCCCCGGTCCGCGCCGTGCTGGGCGTGCAGCGCCCAGACTTTTTCGGCGGCCACCTGCCCGCCGACCAGTCGCTGCAGGTCGGGCGGCAGGCTGGGTTCGCGTAGCGCCCATAGCGCCGGATCGATGCGCGACACCTCGAACCACAGCGCCGCGGCCTGGGTCTGCGTGTCGCAGCCGAGCATGGCCAGCAGCTCCAGCACGTCCACGCACTCGGCCTGGTTCATCGGCAGCACCGCGCAGGTGTCCAGCGCCTCGCCCAACACGGGCGACACGCTGCCGGCGCGTTCGCGCCACTCGGCGAGACCCGAGCTTGCATGGAAGGCGGCTTGAACCATCCGCTTATTCTAGAGCATCCCCGGGGGCTACCCTCAGGCGGCATGAACCGGCGATTCATGCCGTGTATGCTGCGCCAGCAAAGCATTATCCCTTGTACCCGAGAGGATCACCCCATGCGTCTGGCCCGCCCGCTGCTGTTGCTGATGAGTATCGCCCTTGCCCTGCCCGTCGCCGCTTTTGCCGCCGACCAGTACGTGCCGCTGCAGCAGCGCATGTCGCCGGAGGAGTTCAAGGCCGCCGGCCTGGACAAGCTGTCGCCGGATGAACTGAAGAATCTCGACAACTGGCTGAGCGGGCACGGCAAGGTCGTCACCAAGGTGGTCGACCAGGCGGGCAAGCCGGTGTTCTATCCCACCAGCGAGAAATCGGGCCCGGTGCAGGCGCGCGTGCAGGGAGCGTTTGCGGGCTTCAACGGCCACGGCCAGCTCACTCTGGACAATGGCCAGGTGTGGCAGCAATCGGACAGCACCAAGGTGTCCTGCCTGTCCAGCGAGAATCCGAAGGTCATCATTCGTCGTTCGCTGATGGGCAACTGGATGGCGGCCGTCGATGGATGCAACGACACGGCGCCGATGACGCGGGTGAAGTAAGGTCTTCCTGTGGGAGCGCACCCTGTGCGCGACTGGCGACAATCTTCGCGCCAGTCGCGCACAGGGTGCGCTCCCACAAATTGAGGTAAAGACTCAGGCGAGATTTTCCAGCGCGCGCGTCAGGCGCTTGGCCGATACGGGTTCGGCCGTCTTCAGTTCCTGCGCGAACAGCGATACGCGCCACTCCTCGATCAACCAACGCAATTCGTCCAGGCTTTCGTTGCCTGCGGCGCGATGCTTGAGGTAGTCGCGCCAGAACGGCAGCACCTGCAACAGCCGTTGCTGATCCTTGGCGGGATCCTGCCGCAAGCGCTCCGCGCGCAGACGCATGGCTTTCAGATAACGCGGATAGTGCGCCAGCCGCGAGGTGGGAAGTTCACGCAGGAAGCCCGCGGTGAGCAGCGCGTCGAGCTGCTCGCGCAGGTCGTCGTAGCTCGCCCGCGCAAAACCCATCAGCGGCGGTTGCAGCCACGGCTTCAGGTCGGCCTGCGCTTCGATGATGGGCTCGGCCAGCTTCAGTCGCTCCACCGCGGCACCGAACAGCTCGCGCGCCGCCTGCGTATGCAAGGCTTCGAAGGTGCCCGCCGTGCGTACGTCGAGCGTGTGACGCGCCAGCAGATCCTGGAAGCCGCCTTCGACCAGATCCTCACGCAGGCCATCCACGCCACCGAGCGGCGCGTACTTCAAGGCCAGCGGGTTGCCGACCGGCAATCGGCGGCGCGCCTGTTTCATGTCGCTGGCGAGCGCATTGCGCAGCAGGCGGGTGACGCCTTCAACGTGCGCCTCGCGCGCCTCGTCGCTGCGTTCGAACACCCGCAAGGCCACGGCATCGCCCAGGTCGACCAGTGCCGGGAACGCCAGCAAACCGCCGGCCGAACGCACCTGCGCGGGAATTTCCTCGAAGTCCCAGCTGGCGATGTCCTCGCGGGTGAGTTCGATGTCGGTCTTGCGTGAAAACGCCTCGCGCGCCTGGCCTTCCCATTGGCCACGGATCGCGGCGAGGTCGCGTCCCGTCGCCAGGGTCTTGCCGTTTTCATCGTGCAGGCGATAGCGCATGCGGAAATGCGCCGGCAATTCCACCGCATCGAACTCGGCCGCGGACACATCGACACCGGTGGCGCGCTTGAGGAAGGTGGCGAACGCCTTTGTCAGCGACTCGTCGCGCGGCGCTTCGGCCTCCGCGAAGGCGCGCGCAAAATCCGGGGCGGGCACGAAGTTGCGGCGCAATGCCTTGGGCAGGCCGCGGATCAGCTCGGCCACCTTTTCGGCGAGCAGTCCGGGCACCAGCCACTCACAGCGCGCGGCTGGCAGCGCATTCAACATGGCGAGCGGGAGGTGCAGTGTCACGCCATCGGCATCGTCGCCGGGAACGAAGCGGTATTCGAGGCGGTACTTTTGCGGAGGTACATCCAGCGATGCGGGAAACGCTTTGGGATCGAGCCCTGCCCCGCCGCTCATGACGTCGTCCAGCGACCAGCGCAGCGCAGCCTGCTCTGCCGGGCGTGCCTTGCGGTACCAGGCGTCGAGCGCGCGGCTGTCCGCGATGTCCTGCGGTAGTTTCCCTTCGAAGAAAGCGACCAGCTCGTCCTCGTGGCGGAGCAGTCCTTCGCGACGCTGCTTGGCCTCGATGCCGCGGGCATCTTCCAGCACGCGCTGGTTGGCGCGGATGAAATCGGCGCGTGCGTCGATATCGCAACGCACCAGCGCCTCGCGCAGGAAGATCTCGTGCGCGAGCACGGGATCCTGTTTCTGGAAGGTCACGGGACGGCGCTCGACCAGGGTGAGCCCGAACAGGCTCACCTGCTCGTAGGCCACCACATGACCGCGCTTGCGTGACCAGTGCGCATCGCGGCACGAGGAGCGCAACAGATGCGCGGCCTGCTGCTCGATCCACAGTGGCTCGACGCGCGCGCACATCATGCCCCACACGCGACCGCCGACATCGAGGATCTGCGCGGCGAAGATCCAGTTCGGCGGCACCTTGGAAAGCGACGAACCCGGGAACACCTGGAAGCGGCGTTCGCGCGTGCTGCGATAGACGCCCTTCTCGTCCTTGTGACCCACCTGCGTGGGCAAGCCGGCGAGCAGGCTGCGGTGGAGGGATTCGTATTGCCGCGCGGCCTCGTCCTCGCCCTTGCCTTGGCTCCCTCTCCCTTCCGGGGAGGGGGTTGGGGTGAGGGGTGGGTGCTCGCGGGTTGGCTGCCTATCCTTCTTGGTGGCCAGAACAGCTCGCGATTTTGTGGTTCCCCGCGAGGTTGCCCCCTCATCCCGACCTTCTCCCCGGAGGGGAGAAGGAGAAGTGGAGGCTTCCAGCTTCCATCCCAACTCCTGCACCACCAGCAGCAATTGCCGGTGCAGTTCGCGCCATTCGCGCATGCGCATGAAGCTTAGGAAGTGGCGCGAACACCAGTCGCGCAACTTCGATTGCGTGAGGTCTTCGTGCGCCTTGCCGTACTCGCGCCAGAGGTTCAACACGCCGACGAAATCGGATTTCGGATCGGCAAACGCCGCATGTGCCGCATCGGCCTGCTGGCGTGCATCGGCGGGGCGTTCGCGCGGGTCCTGGATGCTGAGGAACGAGACGATCGCCAGCACCTCGCGCAGGCTCTGCAGTTGCTGCGCCTCCACCAGCATGCGTGCAAGCTGCACGTCGATCGGCAGCTTGGCCACCGTGCGGCCGATGGGCGTCAGGCGGCGCGCATCGTCGATCGCGGAAATTTCCGCGAGGCGGCGATAGCCATCGGCCACCACGCGCGGATCAGGCGCTTCGAGGAACGGGAATTCATCCACCTCGCCCAGCTGCAAGGCGAGCATGCGCAGGATGACGTTGGCCAGCGACGAGCGCAGCAGCTCGGGATCGGTATAGGCGGCGCGACTTTCGTAGTCGGCCTCGTCGTAGAGGCGATAGCAGATGCCCGGTCCCACGCGGCCGCAACGGCCTTTGCGCTGGTCGGCTGCAGCACGCGAAATCGGCTCGACGTGCAGGCGTTCGAGCTGGCTACGCTGGCTGTAGCGCTTTACCCGCGCCTGGCCCGAGTCGATCACGTAGCGGATGCGCGGCACCGTCAACGAGGTTTCCGCCACGTTGGTGGCGAGTACCACGCGCCGTTTGTTCCCGGGTTTGAACACGCGATCCTGGTCGCCCGCCGACAGGCGCGCATACAAGGGCATCACTTCGGTCTCGCGGTACTGGCGTCGCGACAACAACAGATGTGCATCGCGGATTTCGCGTTCGCCGGGCAGGAAGATCAACACGTCGCCGCGCGGATCGTCGTGGGTGATCTCATCGAGCACGGCCGCCACATGGTCGGCACCGCCCTGCTGCAGATCGCCCGCCCGTTGTCCGCGCCGTGCGGCGACGTCATCGACGGAGCGCCAGCGCACTTCCACCGGATAGGTGCGCCCTTCCACCGACACGATCGGCGCACCGCTGAAATGCTCGGCAAAACGCTCGGTGTCGATGGTCGCCGAGGTGACGATGATCTTCAGCGAGGGCCGTTTCACCGCCAGCCGCTTCAGGTAGCCCAGCAGGAAGTCGATGTTCAGGCTGCGCTCGTGGGCCTCGTCGATGATGATGGTGTCGTACGCGCTCAGCCACGGATCGCCCTGCGTTTCGGCGAGCAGGATGCCGTCGGTCATGAACTTGACCAACGTGCGCTCGGATACCTGGTCGTTGAAACGCACCTGGAAACCGACCTGCTCGCCCAGCGGCGTGGCCAGTTCTTCGGCCACGCGGCGAGCCACCGAGCGCGCCGCCAGACGACGCGGCTGGGTACAGCCGATCATGCCCGCTTCGCCGCGACCCGCGGCCAGGCACAGCTTGGGCAACTGGGTGGTCTTGCCTGAGCCGGTTTCGCCGGCGATCACCACCACCTGGTGCTTGCGGATCAGCTCGACGATTTCCTCGGCGCGCGCCGTGATCGGCAGCGATTCGTCGAGGCGGATGGCCGGCTTGGCCGCGGCTCGCGCCTTGCGCCTGGCCACCGAAGCTTCGATATCGGCGCTGAGCGCGGCCAGTTTCTTCTCGTCGAAACGGCGCGACAGCTCACGCCACCGGCCGAGCAGGCGGCCATAGTCGCGGCTGGTGACGTCGTCGAGCGCCTGGCGCAGCGGACGCAGACGCGCGTCGGTGGAGGCGGCGTTGGATGCAGTCGGGGTCATCGGACCGCACATGATAGCCGCTGACGGGCACTCCGGGCATATGCGGCATCGGCGGGCACTAATCCGCGAAACGTGGGTCCACCGGAGGGCTGGCCACACAAGGATGTTGGCATGTTGAACGTAAGGAAGGCTGACCAGAAGCTCTCTTTTTCATTCCGGAGAGCCCTCTCTCTAGCCATAGCCATGGCAGGACATGTCGCGCTGCTGGCCGTGCTATTGCAACCCACAACACCGTCCCAGACCACGCCTGTTCGCGGCCTATTCGATCAAAACAACGTCCTGGTGATGCACTTGCTGCCTCGGGTGCCGCCCAGGATCGAATCTGCGCCACCGTCCGCCCCCAGGCCGCGCTCGGGGGTTTTGCCAAGGCGTCGCCGAACGACATCGACCGCTACGCCGGTGCCACACGTTGCAGCGACGGACTCACCAATACCCCTCCCTCAAAGCTCCAGCGCACCCGCGTACATCCCTGGTGGCCGTAGTTTCTCCAGCGCTCTTGCAGCGGCGACTACGCCAGCCCGTTCGCTGCCGGGCGGCACACCGGTAAAGGGCATGCCTCGTTTCCGCATGGCCAATCCGCAGACCCAGGGCCTGGCGGGCATAGCACGCCTGTTCCAGGTCTTCACGGGCACCGCCGCCCCCGCCTGCGTCGATGTGGATCGATGGGGCACCATGAACGAAGACGAGCGCATCGCGCAGCATTCATCAAGCGCTGATATGACCCGCATCGCCATTGAGCACAACTGCGCTTTAGCGCCCGATACGAAAAATCGATAGTGAAACGTGGCAGCTTGTCGCGCCCGTATCGGAATGCCATGCAGGAACCTCCACATGTTCGGGCGTGCCGCAAATTTGCGGACCGATCGACGCAGGCTATCGCCGGCATCGGAAGGATTCATTTCACCGCATGGAGGACGCTCACTAAGCTGAGCACAGCTTCCAACGCCATCACCCTCACAAGGAGCAAGACATGGCCATTTCCATCGGTATCGCCAAGAAGGACCGGGAACAGATCGGCGAGCAGCTGTCCAAGCTGTTGGCGGATACGTATTCGCTGTACCTGAAGACGCACAGCTTCCACTGGAACATCACCGGTCCGCAGTTCAACAGCCTGCACACCATGTTCGAGACCCAGTACAACGAACTGTGGCTGGCTGCGGACGAAGTGGCCGAGCGCATCCGCACGCTCGACGTGTTCGCGCCGGGCTCGTACAGCCAGTTCGGCAAGCTCACCGCGATCAAGGAAGAAGCCGGCGTGCCGGATTGGAAGGAGATGGTCGGCCAGTTGGTCGAAGGCCATGAAATCGCCGCGCACACGGCCCGCCAGGTGATCAAGGTGGCCGACGACGCCGGCGACGAAGGCACCGCCGACATCGTGACCGGTCGCCTGAAGGAACACGAAAAGACCGCCTGGATGTTGCGCTCGCTGCTGAAGTAAGCATCAAAACGAGCCGCGGCCCTGAACGCTCAGGGCCGCGCCTCCAGCACGATATTGAACGGCGTCTCCGCGGCGCGCCGGAAGCGTTGGAAGCCGCCACCCTGCACCACCACTTCGCGCAGCTTCGCTTCGCCCGCCTGGGCACCCAGGGCAGGACCGTGCCGGGCCAGCGATACCGGCACGCAGATTTGCGCCGATGCGCCGAAATAGACCCGCCCCACCGGGTTGAGGTTGTCGCGCACGCTGTCGCCGGCAAATGGCTCGACGATCATGCAGTTACCGTCGGGCTTGAGCGCGCCGCGCGCGTGCCTGGCCACGCCCACCGGATCGCCCATGTCGTGCAGGCAGTCGAAGAAGGCGATCAGGTCGAAATCCTTGCCCTTGTAGCCGGTGGCATCGGCCACTTCGAACGAGGCGTTGACCACGCCGGCCTCAGCGGCGCGTTCGCGTGCCACGTCGATGGACGGTGCGTGGTAGTCGTAGCCCACGAAATGCGCCGCCGGAAACGACTTGGCCATCAGGATCGTGCTGGCGCCGTGCCCGCAGCCCACATCGGCGGCCCGCCCACCCATGCGCAATTTATCCACCACGCCATCGAGCGCCGGCAGCCACGCGCCGATCAGGTTGGCGTTGTAGCCCGCCCGGAAGAAGCGCTCGGTACCGTGGAAAAGGCAGGGATGATGCTCGCCCCACTCCATGCCTTCGCCATTGCGGAAATGTTCCAGCGTGCGTTCTTTCGCATGGAACAACGCTTCGACGATGGCATATGCACCCGGCACATCCACCGGACCGTGCGGATCGGCCAGGCACAACGCCTGTTCCTCGCTCAGGCCATAACGGCCGGAGGCTTCGTCGAACTCCACGTAGCCGCCGGCCGCCTGGTTGCCCAGCCATTCGCGCACGTAACGCTCATGGGTGCCGGTGCGCGAGGCCAACTCGGTGGGCGTCAGGCGTTCCTTCGCCAGCGCCTTGTAGAAGCCCAGCTCGTCGCCGATCTGGATCAGGGTGGCGCTGATGGCTGCACCGAGGTCGCCGACCGCCCGGCCCAGGAAAGCGTGAAGTCTTTGTTCATCGATAGCCATGACGATGCTCCGCGACGCCGTCTTTCGAAACGGCGGAGTAGGATGAAACTCCTGCATACGCTGCGGCTGGCAAAGGCGCCTGTCCCATACCGGACAGCGCGAAAGCACTAGGCCGGTGGCGGGAGTCCGTGATGTCGCGCCTGCGTGGACACCTGGAGGCAGGGGGAGCTGACGTACCGCCGGTACGCCAGGGTGACGTGCGCGCCGCGCTGCTGCAGCACTTGCTCGATGAGTTGCTGATCGGCGTGATCGTGGTGGACGCCCAGGCCCGTCTTTCCTTCGTCAACCGCCAGGCCCGCGATCTGCTGGCGCGGCACGATGGCTTGATCGACGCGCCGGCCGGACTCAAGGCGGGCACGGCCGCCCATACCCGCCGTCTGCGGCACGCCGTGGCGCTGATGGCCGCCTCGGGTCACACCGACGATACCCCCGCCCTCACCCGCTATCTCGGCCTGCCGCGCCGGTCCCGCCGCGCCGCGCCCCTGCTGCTGCGCCTGTCGCCGCTGCCCGGCCCGTCGCCCGAGGTGGTGCTGCTCGTCACGACTCCTGAACATCTGCGCCCCTTGCCGCCGGAAGCCCTGACCGCCGCCTTTGGCCTGACCCCGCGCGAGGCCGCCCTGGCCGGCATGCTTGCCGACGGTCACGAGTTGCGCGATTGCGCCCGCCTGCTGGCCATGGGCGAAGGCACGGCGCGCAATCACCTCAAGCACGTCTTCGAGAAAACCGTCAAACA
This sequence comes from Dyella kyungheensis, assembly GCF_049913195.1. Classification (GTDB taxonomy): domain Bacteria; phylum Pseudomonadota; class Gammaproteobacteria; order Xanthomonadales; family Rhodanobacteraceae; genus Dyella; species Dyella kyungheensis. The sequence continues at coordinate 3,898,943 of NZ_CP183983.1, forward strand.
CAGCCAGGCCACCCTGGTCGCGGCGCTGTGCCGGATGGCCGCACCCTGCCGTTGAGCGCGCCCGCGCCAACAGCGGCCTGACCTTGCGCTGACCATCCGGTCCCCTTATTGATTGAGACAAATGCCCCTGATGGTTAAGCTTCCAATGCTTTTCGGCCTCGTGTGAGGCAGCCACGGGGATCGTTTTGAGCAACGCATCAAGCAACCACGACAGTCGGCACCCGCTGCTTGCAGCCATTTTGCTCGCCCTGGTCGTGGCGGCCATGAACATCGGTCTGTGGTGGTGGAGCAATCTGCCGCACGGCCCCGAGAACTGGAACGGACCGATCGGCGGCTTCGCCCTGTCCGCCTTCCAGCGCTACCAGAACCCGCTGAAGAACGATTTCCCCTCCGATGAGGAGATCGATAGCGACCTGAAGCTGCTCAAGCGCTACACGCCGCGCATCCGCACCTATTCGACGCTGCAGAACCCGCAGGTCTATCGCCTGGCCGAGAAGGAAGGCCTGCAGGTGATGGCCGGCGCATGGGTCGACCGGCGCCTGGACAACAACGAAAAGGAAATCGACACGCTGATCGCGCAGGCGCGTCGCTATCCCAACTCGATCAACCGCGTGGTCGTGGGCAACGAGGTGCTGTTCCGCAACGACATCCCGCCGGAACAGCTGATGGCGTATGCCGACCGCGTTCGCGCGGCGATCCATCAGCCGGTGACGATTGCCGAGCCTTGGCACATCTGGGCGAAGTATCCGGAGCTGGCCGAACACGTCGACTTCATCACCGTGCATCTGTTCCCGTACTGGAACGGCATCGCGGTCACCGGCCAGGGCAAGGGGCTGGAAGCGTTCCCTGCGGTGAGCGATGCGCTCGGCAGCTATGACGCACTCAAGAAGATGTTCCCGAACAAGCCGATCGTGATCGGCGAGATCGGTTGGCCGTCGAACGGCGATCGCTACAAGTATGCCGACCCGTCGGTGTCCAACGAAGCGATCTTCCTGCGCACGTGGTTCAACGAAGCGAAGAAGCGCAACATCGACTACTACGTGATGGAAGCGTTCGACCAGCCCTGGAAGGAAGCGCTGTCGGGTCGTACCGAGGCGTACTGGGGCATGTTCAACGCCGACCGCCAGCCGAAGTTCCCGTTCACCGGCCCGGTGACCGAGGACACCGCGTGGCCGTGGAAGGCGCTCGGCGCCAGCCTGCTCGCGCTGATCCCGATGGTCTGGTTCGCGCGTCGCTACAGCCGCTTCAAGCTGACCGGCCGGTTCTTCTTCTGCGCACTGATCCAGCTGGCCTGCGGCCTGGTCACCTGGTCGGCCACGCTGCCGTTCAATTTCTACCTGAGCTGGATCGACTGGACCATGCTGGTGCTGCTGTTCCCGGCCCAGATCGCGATCCTCGCCATCCTGCTGATCAATGGCTTCGAGTTCACCGAGGTGCTGTGGCGCCGCGGCTGGGTGCGCCATGCCGGCTTGCTGCCGCCCGATCCGGTGGAGAAGCAGCCGTTCGTGTCGATCCATCTGGCCTGCTACAACGAGCCGCCGGAGATGGTCTTCGTCACGCTCGATTCGCTGGCCGAACTGAAGTACGAGAACTTCGAAGTCCTGGTGATCGACAACAACACCAAGGACCCGGCGATCTGGAAGCCGGTGCAGGAATACTGCGAGAAGCTCGGCAGCAAGTTCCGCTTCTTCCATCTGGAACCGTGGCCGGGCTTCAAGGCCGGCGCGCTGAATTTCGGCCTGAAGGAGACCGACCCGCGCGCCGACGTGGTGGCGGTGATCGATGCCGACTACGTGGTGCGCGAAGACTGGCTGGCTTCGCTCACGGGTTACTTCCACGATCCGAAGGTGGCCGTGGTGCAGTGTCCGCAGGCCCATCGCGACTACGAGCACAACCGCTTCCGCCGCATGACCGCGTGGGAATACGACGGCTTCTTCCGCATCGGCATGCACCACCGCAACGAGCGCAACGCGATCATCCAGCACGGCACCATGACGATGGTGCGTCGTTCGGCGCTGGAAGGCACCGGCAACTGGTCGGAATGGACCATCTGCGAAGACGCCGAGCTGGGCCTGCGCCTGATGCACGCCGGCTACGAGCTGGTCTATGTCGACGAACTGATGGGCAAGGGCCTCACGCCGGCGGACTTCAAGGCATACAAGAGCCAGCGTTACCGCTGGGCGTTCGGCGCCATGCAGATCCTCAAGGGCCGCTGGAGCTGGATGACCAAGAAGGGCCCGCTCAGCTCCGGCCAGCGCTTCCACTTCCTCACCGGCTGGTTCAGCTGGTTCGCCGATGCGCTGCACCTGATCTTCACCATGATGGCGATCTTCTGGACCGCGGGCATGGTGGCCTTTCCCACCCTCTTCAACCTGCCGATGCAGTTGTTCCTGATCCCGGTGATCGGCTTCTTCTTCGCCAAGGCGATCTTCGGCATCGTGCTGTACCGCGTGCGTGTCCCTTGCAGCTGGTACGACACCTTGATGGCGTCGCTGGCCAGCATGAGTCTCTCGCACGCCATCGCCCGCGGCATCCTGCACGGCCTCACGCGAGAGAAAACCTCGTTCGTGGTGACCGCCAAGAGCCGACGCCTGGGCGGCAGCAATTTCGCCGCGTTCGCGCCGGTGCGCGAGGAATTTCTGATGGCGATCGCGCTGGTTGGCTGTATCGTCGGCATGGGCATGCGCTTCGGCACGCATTACGTCGAAGGCACGCTGTGGATGTTCATCCTCGGCGCACAGTCCATCCCGTACGTGTCGGCGGTGATTGGCGCATGGATTGCGCACAAGGCTGGCGATAAGGCGGGTTGAGCGGCCCGCCTGCTGCCTTTTGCGCAACGGGCTCACGAACGGAATTCGGTATGGCGACGATACGTTGGTTCGAAACCCAAGCGGCATGGACGGAAGCAGCGAAGAGCGTTCAAGCCGATGTCGCGCAGGAAGGCGAATGGCTGGGCGAACCGCGTTCGCGCGAGGGTTATTGCATCGCCTGCGGGGGCCAAACAACCTTCCGTCTTGCCGGCTCGGACTTAAGCCGTGCCAACGTGCGCGAAAACCTGTGCTGCATCCGCTGCCGGCTGAATACGCGGCAGCGCCTGATGCTTTCGGCCATGCTCGCAAACGGTGGCGACCAGCGGCAACCAGGTGTCCAGGGCGCCTTGCTTGAGAAGACCACCCGGCTGTACGCACGATCCCGCGCGCGCATGCCGTGGCTGCGTGGATCGGAATATCTGGGCGACGATCGCCAGCCTGGCCGCAGCTACTGGTGGTCCACTCGCTGGTGGCGATGGCGCCGTACCCGGCACGAGTCGATCACCTCGTTGTCCTATGGGAATGCTTCGCTAGACCTCCTGGCGCACAGCGATGTGCTGGAGCACGTCTACGATACGGCGGCCGCCCTGCGTGAATCGGCTCGGGTACTGAAACCGGGCGGCGTCATGCTGTTCACCGTTCCGTTTCTCGTCGATCACCCCACGTCGATACTCCGTGGCCGCCCGGATTCGTCGGGCCAGATCGAGCACCTGCAACCACCGGAGTACCACGGCGATGGACTCAGCCGCAGTGGCATCTACACGTTCGACAACTTCGGGTGGGACATCCTCGAGCAGATTCGTAATGCCGGCTTCAGTCGTGCCGAAGCCGGGTTCTGCTATGCCCCCCGTGAAGGATTCCATGTCGATGACGCGAGTTCGGCCGAGTCCTGGAAGATGCTGCCGAATATCCTGCGGGGCATTCGATAGTACGCATCCTTGATACATCGCAGACATCCCAGCTGCTAGATATCCACGGCAAGTCTGCCCTCCACTAACGGATGGGGTGGCGAGGACGGATCCAGAAGAATGCAGATTGTCCAACGCCTTGCTGCGCTACTCCTATGCATACCGATGCTGGCGCACGCGGGTGTGCAGCTGGTGGTGGATGGCGTGGAGGATCCGCTCAAGCTCGCCGTGAGTTCGGGCGTGGATTTGTCTGAATACGCCAATCGCGAAGTGACCGAGGCGCAGGTGCGCCGCCTCTATGAGCAATCGCTCGACCAGGCCAAGACGTCGCTGGAGCCCTACGGCTACTACGAAGCGAAGGTGCAGGGACAACTGGAACCCGTGGGCAACGACTGGCGCGTGACGCTGCATGTCACGCCGGGCGAGCCGGTGAAGGTCACCGGGGTGGAGATCAAGCTCGATCCCACGGCGGCGAAGATCGGCGCCATCCGTCGCGCCCAGCGCGCGATCGAGAACCTCAAGGGCCAGACGCTCAATCACGGCGAATACGACAGTAGCCGCGATGCGCTCAGCGGCGCACTCACCGCCAACGGTTTCCTCGACGCGAGACTGGTCACCCATCGGGTGGATGTCAATCGCGGCGAACGCAGCGCGGTGATCCATCTCGAATGGCAGGCCGGCCAACGCTACAAGTTCGGCGAGGTGCATTTCGAGGGCTCGCAGTTCAACGAAGGTTTCCTGCAGCGTTACGTACCCTTCAAGGCCGGCGAGTATTTCGCGCAGGACAAGCTGCTGCAGCTGCAGCAAGCCTTGAACGGCGCGGATTACTTCTCGGTGGTGAACGTGCTGCCCGACATCGACGACAAGAAGAACGGCGTGGTCGACGTGAAGGTGGAACTGTCGCCGGCCAAGCGCACCATCTACAGCGGCGGCCCGTTCATCGGCACCGATACCGGCTTTGGCGTGCGTGCCGACATGGAACGCCGTTGGGTGAACCGCAACGGCCACAAGTGGAAGAACGAGCTGATCGTGGCGCAGAAGCTCAAGACGCTGTCGACGCTGTACACCGTGCCGCTGCCCGGGCCCAACCAACGCAGCTTCAACTACGGCGCCACCTACCGCGACTCCAACACCGACACCTCCAAATCCAAGACGCTGGAACTGGTCGCCAACGAAACCCGCGAATGGCACGGCTGGGTGCGAACGATCGGCGTGCACGCGCTGGACGGCACGTTCACCGTAGGCCAGAAGGCCGGCGAATCGGACAACGTGCCGGGTCTGGAGCATGGCCAGAGCAATCTGTTCTATCCGGAAGTCTCGCTGTCGCGCAAATCGGGCGACAACCCGATCTTCGTGCGCAGCGGCTGGTCGCTGGTGTTCACGGCGCGCTCCACCGTGGGCTCGCTGCTTTCCGACGCGAGCTTCAGCCAGGTAACTGCGGACGGCAAATGGATCACCTCGTTCTGGGGCAACAACCGTTTCATCGTGCGCGGCTCGGCCGGCGCCACCTGGACCAACAATTTCGATGACCTGCCGCCGCAGCTGCGCTTCTTCGCCGGTGGCGACCGCTCGGTGCGCGGTTACAGCTACCAGAGCATCGGTCCCAAGAATGCGTTCGGCCGCGTGATCGGCGGCGAGAACCTGCTGGTGGGCAGCACGGAAGTGGAGCACTACTTCACGCGGCAATGGGGCATGGCGGCATTCGTCGATGCGGGCAACGCGTTCAATGGCACCGATTACCGACCGAAGATCGGCGCGGGTTTGGGCGTACGCTGGCTCTCGCCCGTGGGCATGATCCGCGTGGACCTGGGCACGCCGGTGCACAACCCCGATGAGCGCGGCGTGGAACTGCACGTCGTGATCGGCCCGGATCTGTGAGCAGATGTGATGACTGAGACCGCCGCCACTCCGACACTACGCCCACGCCGCCATTGGCTGCGCTGGACGCTGCTGTCGTTGCTTGCGCTGCTGCTGGTGTTGCTTGGCTTCCTCGCCTGGCTGCTGGGTACGGCACCCGGCCTGCGCTTTGCGCTGGCGCGGGCACAAGGCTTCACCGATGGGCAACTGACCGTGCAGTCGGCAGAAGGTCGCCTGGTCGGGCCGCTGGATCTTGTCGGATTGCGTTATGCCGATGGCAAGGGGCTCGACGTCAAGATCGCCAAGGCGCATCTGGACCTGCGCGTACCCGCCCTCTTCCGCAAACGACTGCAGGTGCTCGACCTCAACGTGGACGGGGTCGATATCGCGCTGCCGCCCAGCGAACCCGAGCAACCCGAGAGCGAGAGCAGTTTCTCGTGGAAGCCGCCGCTGGATATGTTGCTCGAACGCGCGCACGTCGGGTCGGTGAAGATCACGCAGGCGGGACAGGCCGTATTCGCCTCCGATTCGCTCGACCTCGCAGGCAGCTGGACCGGCAGCCGCGGCATCGAACTTCGCCAGCTCGCCCTGCGCGCACCGGAAGGCCACGCCGATCTCGCCGGCAACATCGTGGTCGGCAGCAAATACCAGGGCGACAGCAAGGCCAGCTTTGCCTGGACCGCGAACGGCACCGAATACGCCGGTGAACTCGCCGCGCGCGGCGACGGCAAACAGGCGCACGTGGACCTGCAGCTGACCCAGCCCACCGCCATGCGGCTTCAGCTGGAACTGGCGCAAGGCGGCGATTACGCGTGGACGGCCACGCTCGATGCCCCACGCTTCGATCCCAAGCCATGGCTCGGCGAGAGTTCGCTCACTGGTTTGTCCGTGGCTCTCACCGGCAAAGGCGACCGCCGCAGCGGCACGCTCAACGGTCAACTCGGTCTCAACGATTACCAGCTGCAATTGCAGCCGCTGACCGCGCGCTTCAGCGACGACCTCGACACGTTGACGGTTGAACAGCTCGGCATCGCCTCGCCGCAATTCAAGGGCGGCGTCGGCGTGCACGGCGTGGTGCAGCTGGCGGCGAAACCACTCACCGCCGATCTGACCGTCGAGTGGAAAGACGTGGTGCTGCCCGAGCAGATGGCCGGCCAAACCCTGCTCAGCCACGGCAGCCTCACCGCCAAGGGCAGCGTGGAACAATTCCGCGCCCAGAGCACGCTTGCCATCGGACCGGCGGGCAAGCTCGCCGATGTGACGCTCGATCTGGATGGCACGCAGAAGCTGATCAACCTGCATGCACTCACCGTCAAGCAGCCGCAGGGCGATCTGCAGCTGAAGGGCACACTGAACCTGCAGCCGGCCTTCGGTTGGCAGTTGGAAGCCGTGGCCAACAAGTTCGATCCGGGCCATCTGCTGGCGAAATGGAACGGCTCGCTCGATTTCGACGTCGCCTCGCAAGGCACGCTGCCGCAAGACCACCCCGACGTCACGCTGGAAATCAAGAAATTCGACGGCCGCCTGCGCGACCGCACCGTGCATGGCGACGGCAAGCTGCATCTTCCGCCTGAAGGCGTGATCGATGGCAAGCTGCGCCTCGTCTCGGGCGGCAGCGACGCGCAGATCGACGCACGGCCAGGCCACAGCAACGACATCACCATCAAGCTGGCGGTGGCGTCGCTGGGCGATTGGCTGCCCGATGCCGCAGGTCGCCTGCAGGGCACGATCCAGATGCGCGGCAAGCAACCCAAGCTCGCCGTCGAAGCCAACCTGCAAGGCAACGCATTGAGCTATGCGGGGCAGAAGGTCGACACGCTGCGCCTGCTCGCCAACGTGCCGGACATCAGCCATCCCGGCGGCAAGCTCGACCTGCAGACGACCGGTGTCGATGCGGGCGGCCTCGCCTTTACCCAGGTCAATGTGAAAGGCGACGGCACCGCTGAGCGGCACAGCCTCACGCTGAGTGCGCACGGCTCGCCGCTGTCGACGGATCTCGCACTGAGCGGCAGCCTCAAGGGTTCGGCGTGGAATGGAACGCTGTCCACGCTCAATGTGGATTTTGCCGGCCTGCCCCGCTGGCGGCTGCAGCAATCGACACAGCTTGGCTACAACGATGGCGCACTCAATCTCTCCGAGCTCTGCCTCACCGCGGGCGAGCCATTGCTGTGTGCCGCGGCCAAGCAGGACAAGGCGGGGAACCTCGATGCCAACTATCGGCTGCGCAACCTGCCGATCGCCTTGATCATGAGTGCTGTGAGCACCAGCAAGGTACCGATGCGGGTGGAAGGTTCGCTCGACGGCAGCGGCAGTCTTCGCCGCAATACGGCCGGCGCGTTGACCGGCAACGCATCGATCACCTCGCCACGCGGCTCCGTGGCCTATGCGGACCGCGCCGACCAGCCGCTGGTGACCTACGACAATCTCGCGCTCACCGCGCAGCTGAGTCCCTCGAACCAGCAGATCGAACTGCACGCGGGCCTGACCAACAGCGGACGCATCGACGGCCAGGTCAGCATCAGCGGGGCGCAACAGTCGCTCGGCGGGCACGTCGGCATCCACGTAAGCAACCTCAAGCTGCTGGAGATCTTCACCACCGAAGTGGTGAACCCCAAGGGCGCCATGAACGGCGACTTCAACCTGGCTGGCACAGTGTCGCAGCCGGCCATCAGCGGTCAGGCCAACCTCACCGATTTCTCGGCGGAAATTCCCGGCCTGGGACTGAAACTCAACCAGGGTCGCGTCACCATCGGCACCACCGATGCCAAGCATTTCCGCATCGACGGCACGTTGCATTCGGGTGATGGCAATGTGGTGCTTGCCGGCACGGCGGCGCTCGGCGCGGATGCGCAAAGCGTGTTGTCGGTGAAGGGCAGCAACTTCAAGGCGGTCGACATTCCCGCGGCCAAGGTGGCGATATCGCCCGATCTGGCCGTGCGTCATGACGACAAGGGCCTGGACATCACCGGCAGCGTCACCCTGGACAGCGCCGACGTGAATCTCGACAAGCTGCCAGGCGCAGGCGCCACCCAGGCGTCGCCCGACGTCGTGGTGGTCGATGAAAAGCAGCAGGAGGAAGCGGCCAGCCAGATGCCTCTCTCGGCCACCGTCACAGTGAACCTGGGCAGGAAGACGCACCTGGTCGGCATGGGCCTGGACGGCAAGCTGAGCGGCCAACTGGTGGTGAGCGAACGACCGGGACGCGCCACCACCGGCCAGGGCCAGATCGACGTGGCAGGCACATACAAGGCCTATGGCCAGAACCTGCAGATCGATCGCGGACAGCTGCTGTTCGCCAGCACGCCGATCGACAACCCGGGCCTGAACATCCGCGCGATCCGCAAACTCAATCCGAACGCCACCATCGACGACGGCCAGCAGGTGGGCCTCAATATCGCGGGCACCGCGAAACGACCGGTGCTCACGGTGTTCTCGCAACCGCCAATGGAACAGTCCGATGCGCTCTCCTATCTCATCACCGGCAAGCCGCTGTCGCAGGTGAAGGGCGGCGAAGGCAGCATGGTGGGCGCGGCCGCGCAGGCACTGGGCTCGGCTACCGGCAACCTGCTGGCCAAGAGCATCGGCTCGCGCCTGGGCGTGGACGACATCGGCGTCAGCAGCAACGATGCACTGAACGGCGGCTCGGCCTTCACTGTGGGCAAATACCTGTCGCCACGCCTCTACATCAGCTACGGCGTGGGCCTGTTCGACCCAGGCCAGGTGATCACCCTGCGCTACCACTTCAATGCGCGCTGGAATTTCGAGGCGCAAAGCGCGACGGACTTCAACCGCGCGTCGCTCAATTACCGCATCGAGCGGTGAACGCAGTGGTAGGAGCGCACCCTGTGCGCGACCGCCCGTGCGAGGGCGGCGGTCGCGCACAGGGTGCGCTCCTACAGTGAAATGGTGGGCCACCGCCCATAGCCCAGAAGTCATGCCCACGGCAGCGGGATGAGGGACTATCGTTAGTGCTTTCCCTTACCTGGAGACCGCTCATGCGGCAACTTCGTTGGATCTTCACGGCCGCGGCGCTCACTACCACCTGCGCCATGGCAGCCACGGCCCCGCAGCCGGCACCGGCCCACGCGGCGGCACGCGGCGCCAGCGGCATCGACCTGGCCGGCATCGACCACAGCGTGCTTCCCGGCAACGATTTCGACGATTACGCCAACGGCACCTGGAAGAAGACCGCCGAGATCCCGGCGGACCGCTCCAGTACCGGCATCTTCCTAGAAGTGTTCCAGAAGACCGAAAAGCGCAATGCGGACCTGATCCAGGGCCTCGCCTCGGGCAAGACCAAGGCGGACGCGGGCACCAACAACCGCCGCATCGCCGACTACTACACCGCCTTCATGGACGAAGCCACCATCGAGAAGCGTGGCCTCGAACCGCTGCAGCCTCAGCTGAAGAAGATCGACGCCATCCAGGGCAAGGCCGATCTCGCCCGCGTGCTCGGCGAAGGCCTGCGCGCCGATGTGGATCCGGTGAATGCCACCAATTTCCAGACCGAGCACCTGTTCGGCCTGTTCGTCTCGCACGGGCTGGAAGATGCCTCGCGCAATATTCCCTACCTGCTGCAGGGCGGCCTGGGCATGCCCACGCGCGACTATTACCTGTCCGATGACAAGGCGATGGTGGAGACGCGCGGCAAATACCAGAGCTATATCGCCGCATTGCTGAAGCAGGCCGGCATCGCCGATGCCGAGGCGAAGGCCAAGGCGATCCTTGCGCTGGAAACCAAGATCGCCAAGGCGCAGGTCGACATCGTCGACAGCCAGGACATTCACAAGGCGAACAATCCGTGGCCGATGGACGCGTTCGCCAAGAACGCGCCGGGCCTGGACTGGAATGCCTACTTCAAGGCTGCCGGCCTCGACCAGCAGAAGATCGTCGACGTGTGGCAGGTACCCGCCATCAAGGCACTTTCCGCGCTGACGGCCAGCGAGCCGTTGCAGGCGTGGAAGGACTACCTCACCTTCCACGCGCTCAACGAAAGCGCCTCGCTGTTGCCCAAGGCGTATGCCGATCTCAGTTTCGGTTTCTACGGCCAGACGCTGTCGGGCACGCCCAAGCAGCGTGATCGCTGGAAGCGCGGCATCGCCAGCACCAACAACGCGCTGGGCGACGCGGTAGGCCAGATCTACGTCAAGCAATACTTCCCCGCCTCGTCCAAGCAGCAGGTCGAGCAGATGGTGAAGAACATTCTTGCCGCGTTCGACGAACGCGTGAACAACATCGACTGGATGACGCCCGCCACCCGCGAAAAAGCCAAGGCCAAGATCGCCAGCATTCGCGTGAGCGTGGGCTATCCGGAAACCTGGCGCGACTACCGCACGCTGGAAATCCGCCCCGACGACGCACTTGGCAACCAGCAACGCGCCACCAAGTACGAGTACGAACACCAGCTCGCCAAGCTCGGCCAGCCGGTGGATCGCGGCGAGTGGTGGATGACGCCGCAAACTGTCAACGCGGTGAACCTGCCGTTGCAGAACGCGCTGAATTTCCCGGCGGCCATCCTCGAAGCGCCGTTCTTCGATCCGAAGGCAGACGCTGCCGCCAACTACGGCTCCATCGGCGCCGTAATCGGCCACGAGATCAGCCACAGCTTCGACAACCTCGGTGCGGAATTCGACGCACAAGGCAACCTGGCGAACTGGTGGACGCCGGAAGACCAGGCGCATTTCAAGGCGGCCGGCCAGAAACTGGTCCAGCAGTTCAACGCCTATGAAGCGCTGCCAGGCCTGCACGTGAATGGCCAGCAGACGCTGGGCGAAAACATCGCCGACGTCTCCGGCCTGACCATTGCCTACATCGCCTATCACAAGTCGCTGGGCGGCAAGCCCGCGCCGGTGATCGACGGCCTCACCGGCGACCAGCGCTTCTTCCTCGCCTATGGCCAGAGCTGGCGCGAGAAGATCCGTGAGGCGGCGATGCGCCAGCGGGTGATCGGCAACGAGCACGCGCCGGGTCGCTTCCGCGCGCAGACCGTGCGCAACCTGGATGGTTGGTACGACGCGTTCCAGCCGAAGGCGGGCGAGACGCTCTACCTCGCACCGGCCGATCGCGTGAAGATCTGGTAACAGCGTCGCTACGATGAAACCAAGGCCACGTCTCGCCAGAGACGTGGCCTTTTCATTTAAGCCGCTCGCATGGCGCCGCGTGGCGTGAGCAACGCCAGCACGAGCGCTGCGATGAACAGCGCCGGCACATCGCCGACCAGATGACCCATGTGTTGCGGCTGCGTGAACGACTGCACCGCCATGATTGCGCCGTGCACCAGGCTCGACCACACCGTGAACCAGATCAGGCTGAGGTTGGCCAGCGGATCGCGGGCTGCGCGGATCAGGAATACCCCAAGCGTGACGTACACACCGGCGATCATCAGCGGATAGTCGGAATAGCCTTCGTGCCAGCTCCAGCCCGAAGGCCACAACTGCATCAGCGGATAGATCAGCAGGCAAACGATGCCCAACGCTACCAAGGCGATGCGAAGAAGCTTGAGGCGCTGCACGTCGCTCATGACCGTCACCCGTCTCTGTTAGCGAGGGCCGCAGTCTATGCTGCAAGGCCCTGCTTTTAAGCCCGACAAACGGCCTAGAGCGTCCGCGTCATGAAGACGCTGTAAACGTCCTCGACGTAATCGCCGAACGGCGGACCATAGGTAAAACCATACCGCGCATATAACTGTCGCGCCGGTTCAAACGCGGCTGGCGAGCCCGTCTCTAGGCTCAGGCGCCGATAATTGCGCTGCACGGCTTCATCGAGGATGTGCTGCAACATCACTGCTGCCACACCCTTGCGACGATGACGATAAGAGGTGCGCATCGATTTGATTTCGCCGTGCGTGGCATCCAGCTGCCGGATGGCACCGCAGCCGACCAGCTCACCGTTCTGCCAAACCGTCCAGAAGGTGATTTCCGGGCGTCGCAGCCGCCCCAGATCCAGCGCGTGAATGCTTTCCGGTGGCGAATACAAGGCCATCTCGTCGAGATGCTCCTGCAACAGCGCGGCGACTTCGGGTCCGCGCAGGTCGTCGACACGGATTTCAAATGCGCTGCTCATCGCGGCCCCTCAGTGAATACCCAGCCCTTCGATACCCACGATGTCATGGGCATCGAAGCCCGCCATCTCGGCAAAGCGCCGACCGCGGTCGGCGTAGTCGTGAAACTGATCGAAGCTTGGCGCGCCCGGCGAAAGCAGGATGGTGCCGCCGGCAGGCGTTGCCGCGCGGGCGCGTGCCACGGCCGTGGCGAGATCCGCCGTTTCTTCGACGGCAACACCGGCATCACGCAACGCTCGCGCGATACGCGGGCCGTTGGCGCCTTGCGCCACGATGGCATGCGGCGCGTGCGCCTTCATGGCGACGACGAAGTCATTCCAGTCGAGCCCGCGATCGTGACCACCGACAATCACCGTGACGGCGCGTCCCTCCAGCGTGCGCAAGGCCGCCAGCGTGGCCTGTGGCGTGGTGCCGATGGAGTCGTTGATCCAGTCGAAGCCCTCGTGCTCGCCCAGCGGCTGCAAACGGTGCGGCAAGGGACGAAAACCGGCCAGCGACGGCGCCGCCTTCATGGCGTCGAAGCCCATGGCTTCCAACGCAGCGAGCGCTGCGCAGGCATTGAGTGCGTTGTGTTCGCCCGGTGCGCGCAAGCTCGCGATCGGGAACACGGCTTGAGTGCCGCGACGAATGAAGCCGTCCGCAAGATGCCAACCGGCGGCGTCGCCGAACACGATGCGGTGCGGATGCTTTGCCGTGCGCTCCAGCAACGACGGCTGCGTGGCATTGACCAACAGCTGGCGGGACACGTCGGCCAGCTTGAGCTTGTCCTCGATGTAACGCTCGCGCGAGCCATGCCAGTCGAGGTGCTCCTCATACAGGCTGGTGACGACGCCCAGCTCGACAGGGCCTGCCTCACCCGTCTGGAAACTGGACAATTCAACGGCCCAAAGCTCAGCCGATTGATCCACGAGTTCAATCAATGGCATGCCGATATTGCCGGCCAAGGCCGTGCGCACGCCAAGGCTGCGCGCCAGATGCGCCAGCAGTGCCGTGGTCGTGCTCTTGCCCTTGGTGCCGGTGACCGCGACGACGCGCGCACCGGGCTGCTCGGCAAACCATAGCGCCGTGCCCGAAGTCACCCGGATACCAGCCTCTTTCGCGGCCAGCAGCGCAGGCTTGTAGGCCGAGATGCCCGGCGACTTCACCACCACATCGAACATCGCCAGCGCCGTGGCATCGGGTTCCTCGCCACGCACGCGCAGCGATGCATCGAAAGCCTGCGCGGCCGCAACTTCCGCCTCACTGCAAAACAGCGTGAGCGGCAACGCAGGCTGGCGCGAACGAATGGCGGCGATGGCCGCCTTGCCCTCGCGCCCGAAACCCCAGATCGCCACCCGCTTGTCGGCGAGATCGGCGATGCGCAGCGCCGAAGCACTCACTCGAAGAACGCCAGTGCCGGCAGCAGGCGGCCAGGAATGCGCTGCTCCGCCGATGGCTGCAGCCATGGCTCCAGCGCCAGTTCCTTCGCATCGAGTTGCGGCAGGATCTCGCGGATGAAACGCGCGACCAGCGCGTCTTCCTGCCATTCCGAGCGCTGACTCAGCGCCAGCATCGCGGCACGTGCCTCGGCACCCTCACCGACGCATTCGAACGGCTTGTGATCCTGGTATTCCAAGAGGGCATCGAAACCGGGCGCCAGGTTTTCATCGTCCAGCAGATTGCGCCCAAAGATGGACAGCAGACGCGGCTTGGCGAGGAAAGGGGCGAGCGCGAGAAACACGAAGTGGCACTTCGGGCACTGCCCGCACCAGCGATCCGCCGGCTTGGGACCGAGGATCTTGAAGTTGCGGTTGCAGCTGGAGAACACGTCGAAATACGGCGTGAGCTTGGCGAACGCGCGCGTCACCGCCAATTCCGAGAACGGACGCAGCAAGGAGAAGTAAGCGAGATCCGCGGCGACGTGCCGCTGCAGCCATTCACCCAGCAACTGCTCGAACGCGTAGCCCTTGCTCCACTGATGATTCACCTGCTGGCCGTCGTACTCGAGCGTGGCCGCCGACGCGGAACGTTCGTTGGCAAAGGCGATGCTGTCGAAACCGTAGAGGATGGCCGCCAGCGAGAGGATGGCGGAGTTCACTGCAGTCACCGGGATATGGCCGTTCCACGCACCCAATCGATTGAGTTCGAACAGGCCCGGCGCCAGTTCGCGCTGGATGTTGAGCATGGGAAGCCCGGTGCGCTCGGCACACGCGGCGATCAAGGGCGAATTGCCGACCCACACCGCCGTGGCATCGCCACCAATGGACTTGATCGCTTCGACCGCGACCAGCGAGTCCTTGCCGCCGCCGATGGGCACGAGCGTGCGATGCGGCAGGCCCAGCGCCTTGGCCTCTGGCTGCTTCGCGCCGCCACGCGGGAAGTTGATGCGGCCGCGCAGATCCAAGCCGTTGCGATAGGCAAATTCGGCCAGGCCGTGCAGATAGAGCTCATCGAGCAGGCCTGCCGTGCTGTCATCCAGCGGACCACCCACGACCTCGATGCGCGGAGGCACCCCGGCCTTGTAGTAGCTCACGCCTGCAATGAGATGCAGCAGCTTCAACACCTTGTCGAAGGCCGCCTGGTGGCTGGCCGGGATGGCCGGCGCATGCGGGAAGCGCACGCGTTCGATCAGCTCCTCGCCGTGGTCGAAGGCATACACCAGCTCGGCCACGCCATCGGCATAGCTGCACCGCACGAAGCGGAATACCTGGGTCAGGCGGGGGTTGATGTTGATGGTCACTCTCAAGTCTCCGCGAGCGTTACTCCCTTTCCCCTTCGGGGAGAGGGTTGGGGTGAGGGGCCGGGCTAGCCAAAGCCTCCAAGATCATTTCGATCACCCCATCCAAATTCTTCAGTACGTCATTGTTCCAGAAACGCAGGACTCTGTAGCCCATCGCTTCCAGCTCCAGGGTTCGGAGTTCGTCGTAAATCACCTGCTCGCCATGTTGGCCACCGTCAAGCTCCACAATCAGGCCAGCATCTGGACAGACGAAATCGGCGATGTATCGACCAATTTCGTGCTGGCGTCGGAACTTCCAACCCTGAAGACGTCGGCTTCGCAAATGGTGCCAAAGCAATTGTTCGGCATCTGTCTGATCGACGCGCAGGCTGCGTGCTCTATCTACATTCAAACGCTTCATCCGTGAGCGTCCTTTTTGAAAGGTTACCGCGAGCACCCGCCCCTCACCCCGGCCCTCTCCCCGGAGGGGAGAGGGAGAAGTGTGGGACTGGGGCGTTATTCGAGGATGATCTCCTCCGCCTCATCGCGCAGGTTGTACGGCGAGGACATCACCTTGCCGTATGCACCCGCCTGGGCCACCAGCACCACATCACCTTCCTGGGGCTCCGGCAGGCGGCGATCCGTGCCCAGCACGTCGCCGCTTTCGCAGATCGGACCCACCACCTGGAACAGCGATGTCGCCGGCTCGTCCAGCCGCGTGAGATTCACGATCTCGTGCCAGGCCTCGTACAGCGCGGGGCGGATCAGGCTGTTCATGCCGGTGTCCACGCCGAGGTAGCGGATCTGCCCGTGGCCCTTGCCCTTGGTCTGGGTGACCTTGGTGATCAGCACGCCGGCATCGGCAACGAGATAACGGCCCGGCTCCATCCACAGCTTGTAGTGCGGATAGGCGGCCTTCACCTCGCGCAGCACCTTGTCGAGCGCGGCGATGTCCAGGCGCGCCTCACCGGGGTGGGACGGCACGCCGAGGCCGCCGCCAATGTCCAGGAAGGTGACGCTGCCGATGCGCTCGGCCAGACTGGCCAGCTGGCCATAGACCTCGCCCCAATGGCTGTCGTCCAGGATGCCCGAACCCAGATGGGCGTGCAGGCCGCGGACCGTAACGCCGTGGGCGTCGGCAAGACGCAGGAACGCATCCAGCTGTTCCACCGGCAGGCCGAACTTGCTGCCGCTGCCACCCGTGCGCACCTTTTCGTGATGACCCAGGCCGCGGCCCAGGTCCAGACGAAGCACCACTTCACGGCCACGGAACAGCTCGCCCCAGTTTTCCAGCTGATAGAGCGAATCCAGCGACAACGTGGCGCGCGTGGCAAGCGCCCACTCGTAGTCTTCGCGCGGCGCAAAGTTGGGCGTGAACAACAGCGGCGCCGATTCGGGCACGACCGCCATCACGGCCCTCAGTTCGCCCGGCGACACGCATTCGAAACCGAAACCCTCCTCGGCAAGCGCCTTGAGGATGGCCGGATGCGTATTGGCTTTCACCGCGTAATGCAGGCGATCCACCGCACCCAGCGTCTTGAGTTCGCGCGCCTGCTGGCGCACGGTGGGCAGATGGTAGACGTAGCGCGGCGTGGCGCCTGCGCCGATCTTCAACAGATCCGCACGGCGCTCTTCGCGCCACCACGACGCCGCCGGCAACACCACGTCGCCTGTTCCATACAGCGCCTGCCAGCTCGGCCCGAACAAGGCGCTGTCGTCGGTACGCAGGGCGCCCGCCGTGATCAGCAGTTCGTGCAGATGCGGCAGCAGTTCGTCGACGACGTTTTCGTCCACCACGAAGGTGAGGTTCAAGTTGTTGGACGACTGCGAAATCATGTGCACGCGCAGCTGGCCGAACTCGGCCAGCACGCTGGACAGCGTATGCAGCATCGAACGCATGCCGCGGCCCACCAGCGTAATCGCCGCGCACGGCGCAATCACCTTCACGCGGCAGACCTTGGCCAGGTCGCTGGCCAGCGCAGCAAGCGCATCGGAATCGAGCAGATTCTCGGTGGGATCGAGCGACACCGTCACGTTGGTCTCGGCCGAACCGATCATGTCCACCGACAGGCCGTGCTGTTTGAATTGCGCGAACACGTCGGCGAGAAAGCCGACCTGCTGCCACATGCCGACCGATTCCATCGACACCAGCGTGATGCCTTTGCGTGCGCTGATGGCCTTGACGCTGGGTGCGTGCTCACGCACCTCGGGGCCGATCAGCGTGCCCTCCAGCTCGGGCCGATTGGTGTCCTTGATCAACAAGGGCACGCGCGGCTCGCGCAGCGGCGACAGGCAGCGTGGATGCAGCACCTTGGCGCCCGTCGATGCGATTTCCTGGGCTTCCTCGTAATCCAGGCGCTGCAACAGACGCGCGCTGGGCACCTGGCGGGGATTGGCGGTGAACATGCCGGCCACGTCGGTCCAGATTTCCACCCTCTGCGCTTTCAGCAGGGCACCGAAATACGACGCCGAGGTGTCCGAGCCGCCGCGGCCGAGCAGCACCGTGCGGCCCTGCGCTTCACGCGCAATGAAACCCTGCGTGATGAACACCTCGCCCAGCGCCGCAAGACGCGCATTGAGCGCCGGATCGGGTTTGGTTTCCACCATCGCCGAAAGCAGCTTGGTGCGCTCGTTCTGGTTGGGCAGCGCAATCGCCGCCAGGCAGTCGCGTGCATCGACCCATTGTGTATCCAGTCCGCTATGGGTGAGGAACGCCGAACCCAGCGCGCTGGACATCAGCTCGCCATGCGCCTGCACACGCGCCGACCAGGCCAGCTCGCCCAACAGCGACGGGCCGTCTACGGCCAACTGCGCGAGTTCGGCGAGGCGAGCGCCGAGGGTGTCCGGAACCGCCAGCTGCATGTGACCGAGCAAGTCGTAGTGACGCTGCTCGATCGCCTTGGCAGCCTCGATGCGTTTGCCCTTGTCTTCCTGTGCGCACAGTTGTTTGAGTGCGTCGGTGATGCCGGAGAGCGCCGAAACGACAACCAGCACACGGGCGCCTTCGGCGCGGCGGCTGGCTACCAGCTCCAGAATGTTCTGCCAGCGCGGCAGGGTGGCGACACTGGTGCCGCCAAACTTCATCACGATCCAGGGAGCGTCGTTGGTGAGCGACGCGGGGCTTTGCGGGTTCACGAGTACCTTCGGTGGTGGTTGGGAAAGACAATCCGGTGAGTGTTGCGCCGCAGCAGGAGGAATGCAACCACTCAAAAAGGCAGGCGTTTGGATGGCTAAATGCGGAGAGGTTTCGGAGTACCGCAGTCCGCTCCCCTCCCCTGCGGGAGAGGGTTGGGGTGAGGGGCCAATCCAGCCTCGGTTTCTAGCCGAGCGAGAGTTCAAGTTAGCAACGTTCGGGCGAGCACCCGCCCCTCATCCCGGCCTTCTCCCCGGAGGGAGAAGGAGAGGTGCGGTGTTACGCGACGACCACGGGAATCTTGCCAATCCGCCCCTGCCATTCCTTCGGCCCCGTCTGATGCACGGATGTACCAGCGGAATCCACCGCCACGGTCACCGGCATGTCCTCAACCGTGAACTCATAGATCGCCTCCATGCCCAGATCGGCAAAACCGACCACACGCGATGCCTTGATCGCCTTGGACACCAGATACGCCGCGCCACCGACGGCCATCAGATACACCGACTGATGCTGCTTGATCGCCTCGATCGCCGCCGGACCGCGCTCGGCCTTGCCGACCATGCCCAACAAACCGGTCTGCGCCAACACCTGCTCGGTGAACTTGTCCATGCGCGTGGCGGTGGTGGGACCGGCCGGGCCCACCACTTCGTCGCGCACCGGATCGACCGGGCCCACGTAGTAGATGAAGCGATTCTTGAAATCGACCGGCAACGGCTCGCCCTTGTTGAGCATGTCGACCATGCGCTTGTGCGCGGCGTCGCGGCCGGTGAGCAGCTTGCCGTTGAGCAGCAGCACTTCACCCGGCTTCCAACTGGCGACGTCTTCGCGAGTGACGGTGTCGAGATTCACGCGACGACCCTTGCTCGAGTCATAGGTGAGCTTGGGCCAGTCTTCCAGCGACGGCGGATCGAGCGCGACCGGGCCCGAGCCATCCAGCGTGAAGTGCGCATGGCGCGTGGCGGCGCAGTTGGGGATCAGCGCCACCGGCAGGTTCGCCGCGTGGGTCGGGTAATCCTTGATCTTGATGTCGAGCACGGTGGTAAGGCCACCCAGGCCCTGCGCACCGATGCCCAGCGCGTTGACCTTCTCGTACAACTCGACGCGCAGTTCCTCGATGCGGTTCTGCGGGCCGCGGGCGATCAGCTCCTGGATGTCGATGTGCTCCATCAACGATTCCTTGGCCAGCAGCATTGCCTTCTCGGCCGTGCCGCCGATGCCGATGCCGAGCATGCCTGGCGGGCACCAGCCGGCGCCCATGGTCGGCACGGTCTTGAGCACCCAGTCCACGATGGAATCGGACGGATTCAACATCGCGAACTTGGACTTGGCCTCCGAGCCACCGCCCTTCGCTGCCACGATCAGCTCGACGGTGTCGCCCGGCACGATGGAGACGTTGATCACCGCCGGCGTATTGTCCTTGGTGTTGCTGCGCTTGCCGGCCGGATCGGCCAGTACGCTGGCGCGCAGCTTGTTGTCCGGGTCGTTGTACGCGCGGCGCACGCCCTCGTTCACCATGTCATCGAGCGACATGGTGGCGTCCCAGCGCACGTTCATGCCCACTTTCAGGAATACGGTGACGATGCCGGTGTCCTGGCACAGCGGGCGATGGCCCTCGGCGGCCATGCGCGAGTTGATCAGGATCTGCGCCATCGCGTCTTTCGCGGCCGGCGACTCCTCGCGCTCATAGGCAGCGGCGAGGTTCTTGATGTAGTCGACGGGATGGTAGTAGCTGATGTACTGCAGGGCGTCGGCGACGGACTGGATCAAATCGTCTTGCTTGATGGTGGTCATGGCGGCTGCTTCGACTCCGGGGGATCAGGGCGTCGAAAACGGGGATGTCCACGACGCACAACCCTCCTATTGTGCCGCAAATGGCTCTCGAGCCCTGCAAGTGCCCGCAAGCCTTTCTTTTTCGAGCCAAATGCGCTGGCCAGAGGGTCAGTCGACTAGGCCATAAGTTGTAGGCGCAATAAGTTGCGCCACCAAATCCAGTGCTCGCCTCGTTATCGCAATTTTTTACGCAACGGCGCTCACTTTCCGGATGCGGCTAGCAGCGCTAATTTCCCCGGACCAGCGCGGATGTATTTCCAGGGGGCGGGCTGGGATTTTGGGGAAAGCGATTACGTCCGTTTTACGGCCACGCTGAGAGGCGCGGCGGCGCGCAGGGGCGTCGTCGATGCGCAGCGTCGGCTGTATCTACCCTGGAGAAACAACATGCTCTCGACGTTGCATCGCAAGTCGCTCGCGGTCTCTCTCGGCCTTCTGCTCTTTGGTGGCGCTACTTCGGTAGCGATGGCCGCGGGCAGTCAGTCACCGGCCGATCTCGGTCCTAGCAATACGAACACGAAAGTGAATGTCACGCTGGTGCTGGGACTTCGCAATCAGGACGCGTTGGAAAGCCTTGTCTACAGCACGGTGACCCAGGGTAGTCCGTCCTACCACCGCTTCCTCACCACCGCGCAGTTCGCGGATCGCTTCGGCGCCACGGCCGCCGACATCGCCAAGGTACAGGCCTTCGTCAAGCAGCAAGGGCTGACCCAGGTCGAACTGCTGCCCAATCATCTGGCGCTCAAGGTGAGCGGCACGATCGGGCAGTTCAACCAGGCCTTCCAGACGTCCATCCACGATTACCGCAACGCCGACGGCACGACCTACCATCGTCCGAACGCGACGCCGAAATTGCCGTCGACGCTGTCGAGCACGCTGGTCGTGGCCTCGGGCCTCAGCTCGGAAGCGAAGTATCGCTCGCACCGCGTTTCCTCCTTCAGCTCGACCTCACCCGCCGCGGCCGCCACCATGAGTCCGATGGCCAAGACCGCGGCGGCACCCGCTCCGGCGGCGCCCGCCTGCACGGGCAACCCGACCGCCACCTGCACGCCCGGTGCGTTCACCGTGGGCGACGTGGCCAACCGCTACAACATCAATCCGCTGTACAAAGCGGGCGTGAACGGCAAGGGTTCCACCATCGGCATCGCCACGCTGGCGAACTTCCTGCCGGCAGACGCCTATGCGTACTGGAGCGCCATCGGCCTGCCGGTGAAGCCCAATCGCATCACCCAGGTGCATGTGGACGGCGGCGGACCGCTGGGCAGCGTGGAAGGCTCGGGCGAAACCTCGCTGGATGTGGAGCAGTCCGGCGGTCTGGCGCCGTGGGCGGACATCATCGTCTATGACGCGCCGAACACCGACGCGGGCTTCTTCGATGTGTTCAACCAGGCCGTGTCCGACAACAAGGTCGACAGCCTGTCGGTGAGCTGGGGCCAGCCGGAAATCCTGTATTTCCCGCAGACCGAAGGCGGCGTCGACTACACCGACGAGTTGCGCGCCTTCCACCAGGTGTTCCTGGAAGCCGCGGTCCAGGGCATCTCGATGTTCGCCACCTCGGGCGACTCGGGTGCCTACGACACCGTGCGCGGGTTCGGCGGTTCGCTGACCGATCCGGTACCCCCGCCGCTCACCGCGGACGCCCCGGGATCCGACCCGTTCATCACCACGGCGGGCGGCACCACGGTGCCCTGGAGCTTCAGCTTCAGCGGCGGCCCGAAGGCCTCGATCACGCAGGAGAGCGTCTGGGGCTGGGATTACATCTCCAGCTACTTCCAGAAGAACTTCGGCGTGGACATCACCGACGAAGTGTTCTCGGTCGGTGCGGGCGGCGGCGTGAGCGTGTTCTGGCCGTTGCCGACCTACCAGGCGTTCACCCCGGGCATCCGCAAGAGCGAGAAGAAGCAGACCTGGTTGCTCCCGCAGTTCGACATCAACTACACGTTGCCGGCGAACTTCAAGGGTCGCAACGTGCCGGACATCTCGTTGAACGCCGACCCGGAAACGGGCTATGCGTTCGTGTCGTCGGAAGACGGCAGCGGCGTGCTGACCGGACAAGGCGGCACCAGCTTCGTGGCGCCGCAGCTCAACGGCATTTCCGCGCTGCTGACGCAGGCCACGCATGGCCGGCAAGGCCTGTGGAACCCGCAGCTGTATGCGTTCCAGAACATCTTCCGCTACGGCGCCTTCTCGCCGTTCAACGACGTCAAGGCGGGCGACAACTGGTTCTACAAGGGTGTCTCCGGGTATGAACCCGGCGCGGGCCTGGGCACGCTCAACGTGACCAACCTGGCGTTGTTCATGACGGTGTTCTGATGATCGGCAGCTGATTGTCGACGAAGGGCCGGCCCATGCCGGCCCTTCCTTTTTCAGCGGGTCCCCGCAAGGGCTTGCTGCCGGCGTCCCCAGTTGCCATGCTCGCTGCACTTTCCGGCAGCGAAGCATTCATGAGCGAAACCTCGACGTCCGGCGGCTACGTCCGTCGCCTCCGCCCGTGGGACGCGGCCATGATCGTGGTCGGCGGCATCATCGGCGGCGGCATTTTTCTCAATCCGTACGTCGTGGCGATGCGTACATCGTCGGGTTTGTCGCTGCTGCTGATGTGGATCGGCGCGGGCCTGCTGACCCTGATCGGCGCACTCTGCTATGCGGAACTCGGTGCGCGGCGTCCGCATGCCGGCGGCAGCTACGTGTACCTGCGCGAGGCGTTTGGCCCACTGGCCGGATTCCTGTTCGGCTGGAGCATGTTGCTGGTGATCTATTCGGGATCGACGGCGGCGGTGGCCACCATTTTCGCCAGCTATGCCGCTTCCCTGTTCGGCCTGCCCGCCAGCGCCGCCACGCCGCTGGCCATCGGCGCGCTGGTCTTCGTGGCGCTGATCAACCTGTTCGGGCTGCGCCTGGGCGCCCAGGTGCAGAACCTGTTCACCTTGCTCAAGCTGCTGGCGGTGGCGGTGCTGGTGGTCTGTGGCCTGTTCCTGGCCGGCGTGAGCGGTCACGGCATGCTGGCCACCGATCCACAGACAGCGGACGTGGGTTTCATGGGCGCCGCGCTGCCGGTGCTGTTTGCCTATTCCGGCTTCACCTATCTCAACAATCTCGCGGGCGAGGTCAGCGAGCCGCAACGCACCCTGCCCCGCGCCTTGTTCATCGGCATGCTGCTGGTCATTGCGGCCTACGCGCTGGTCAACCTGGCCTATCTCGCCGTGCTGGGCCACGCCGGGCTTGCCGCCAGCCGCGCGCCGGCCGCCGATGTGATGCAGCGTGTCTTCGGCACGGCAGGGGCCAAGCTGATCGCGGTCGGCGTGGCGATTTCGGCATTGGGTTTCTGCAACATCACTCTGGTGGCGGGCGCCCGCGTGCTGCAGGTGATGGGCGAAGACGGCTTGTTCTTCCGCAGCGTGGCCCGGCTGCATCCGAAGCACCGCACGCCCAATGTCGCGCTGTTGCTGCTCTCGGGCTGGGCGATCGTGCTGGTATGGTCGGGCAGTTACGGCCAGCTGCTCGATTACGCCACTTTTGGCGATTGGCTCGCCTGCGCCTTTGGCGTCGGCACATTGTTCTGGTATCGCCGCCGCGAAGGCGATCAGGCCAGCTTCCGCGTACCCGGCTACCCGCTGCTGCCGCTGATCTTCATCGCCACCATCGGCCTGGTGATGGTGCAGAGCCTGCGCACCAGCCCCCTGAACACCGGTATCGGCCTGCTGATCATGGCCGCTGGCATCCCGGTTTACCTGGTGTGGCGACGCCTGTTCAGCCGGGTTACCTCCTAAGCATCCCTCTGCGATGCCACAATGAGCGGATATCCGAAGGAGCTCTCAGGCGATGGCGCAGGCGCAAGACCAGTTACCGACACCCGGAACTAGCAACACCATCGTGCCCGAGAAGGTGCGCGAGGGAGTCGACCTGGAGATCAACGGCAGGAGCTATCGCCACACCGGTGACGACCAGATGCCCTTGCTGTGGTATCTGCGCGATGTGCTGCGCCTCACCGGCACCAAGTACAGCGGCGAACATGGCGAAGGCGGCTACGACCTGGTGCTGGTCGACGGCAAGCTCGCCTCAGCCACCAGCCTGCCGGTGGCCAAGCTGGCCGGCAAGACGGTGACTACCGTCGAGGGCCTGGCCGCTGCCGACGGCACGCTGCATCCGCTGCAGCAGGCGTTCGTGGACGAAGACGCCATCGGCTGCGGCTATTGCACGCCCGGCTGGCTGATGGCTTCGCTCGATCTGCTCAATCGTCACTCGCAACCGAGCGACAACGACATCGACCTGTTGCCCAACCTCTGCCGCTGCGGCTGCCAGACCCGTGTGCGCCGCGCCATCAAGCGCGTCGCCAAGGGAGCCCACGCATGAGCCACGCGAACGACAACACCGTGCCGCTTTCGCGTCGCCGTTTCCTCAAGGTGCTCGCGGGCACGGCCGGCGCGTTGATCGTGGGCATTCCCTTCGTGGATGCCGTCGACGCCGCCGACGTGCCGGTGCCCGCCGCCATGCTGGGCGACACGCTGTACGGCCTGGGCGCCTATGTGCGCATCGATGCGGACGGCAACATCGTGATCGGCGTGCGCGATCCGGATACCGGCACGGGCACCTCCACCTCGCTCGCTCGCATCATCGCCGACGAACTCGATGCGGACTGGACGCGGGTCAGCGTGGTTTCGCTCGGCCTTGGGGTGGAAGACGACAACGGCCAGCCGCGCTGGATCTACGGCCATCAGACCAGTGGCCTGGGCGATTCCATTCCCGCGGCCTGGGCCGATCTTCGCGGTGCCGGCGCACTCGCACGTTGGCTGCTGATGCAGGCCGCGGCGCGTCGCCTTGGCGTTCCCGCCGATCGCCTGCGGTGCGAAGAAGGCAGCGTGGTTGCCCCGGACGGCCGCCGCTTCGGCTACGGCTCGCTGGCCGATGCCGCCGCCAAGATCGCGCCGCCCACTACGCCTGTGCCGCCCAAGTCGCCGGAGCATTACACGCTGATCGGCCAAGGCGCAGGCGATATCGATGCGCGCGCCATCGTCACCGGCCAGGCGCCGTACGCACTCGACAGCTACACCGCCGAAGCACTGATTGCCGTGTTGTCGCATTGCCCCTGGCCCGACGGCAGCGTGGAAAGCCTCGACACCACCGAAACCTTGAAAGTGAAGGGCGTGGTGAAGGTGCTGCAGATCAAACCCGAGGCGGGCATTCCGCTCGGCCAGACCGTGCGCTCGCCGGCCGTCGCCGTGCTGGCGGAAAACACCTGGGCCGCGCTGCAGGGCCGCGCCAAGCTCAAGCTGCAGTGGAAGGCCGGCGCGCAGAGCGAAAGCAGCGCCTGGTTCGAGCAGCAGGCCGCCGACGTCGTCAATGACAAGAACGCCCAGCCCGCGATGCGCGTGCGCAACGACGGCGATATCGATGCGGTCGCCAGGAAAGCCGCTCGCCGCGTCGAGGCGACCTATGTGCAACCGTGGCTGGCCCATGCCACGCCCGAGCCGATGAACTGCCTGGCGCGGATCGACAAGGACGCTGCCGTGCTCGTGGTGCCCACGCAGGCACCGCAGCAGGCGTGGAAAGTGGTGCAGCGACTCACCGGCCTCGCGCCGGCGCAGATCGAGATCCGCGTGCCGCGCGTCGGCGGTGGCTACGGCCGTCGCCTGGACCACGATTATGTGGCCGAAGCCGTGATGCTCGCCAAGGCGGTCGAAAAGCCGGTCAAGCTGATGTGGACGCGCGACGAGGACATGACGCAGGACTACTACCGCTCGGCCACGGTGCACAAGTTCAGCGCCACGCTCGACGGCAAGCGGCAGGTCACCAGCTGGAATCAGCGCATGGCCAGTGCGTCCGCGCTGGCGCAGCGTGGCGTTCCCGACAATCGCCTGTGGACGTCCGAAGTGGATGCCCACCAGCTGCCGGCCG
This sequence comes from Dyella kyungheensis, assembly GCF_049913195.1. Classification (GTDB taxonomy): domain Bacteria; phylum Pseudomonadota; class Gammaproteobacteria; order Xanthomonadales; family Rhodanobacteraceae; genus Dyella; species Dyella kyungheensis. The sequence goes on from NZ_CP183983.1 coordinate 3,925,134, forward strand.
GCCTGGTGCCGAACCTGCGCAACGACTGGTATTCGCTGCCGTCGGCGATGTTGCGCGGCCCCTCGCGCGGCATGCCGCACGTCAACAACGCGTTCGCCGTCGAAAGCTTCGTCGATGAAATCGCGCAGTCGCTGAAGGAAGATCCGCTGGTCACGCGCCTGCGCCTGCTCGGCGAACCGCGCCAGATCCCGCTGGGCGACGGTCGCACGCTCGATACCGCGCGCCTGATCAACGTGCTCAAGCTGGTCGCCGACCGCATCGAGTGGAAGAACTGGTTGCGCACGGTGAATGGCCTGGGCATCGCCTGCTGGCACGTCGATGGTGCGTACGTGGCACATGCGGTGGAAACATCGCTGCAGGGCAACAAGCTCAACATCGAACGCGTCGTGTGCGCGGTCGACGTGGGCCGCGTGATCAACCCGACCGGCCTCGAAGGCCAGGTCGCCGGCGCCACGCTCGATGCGCTCTCCACCGCACTGAACCTGTCGGTGAGCTACAAGGACAGCGAAGTGCAGCAGCGCGGCTGGAAGGACTATCCGCTGGCTAGCATGGCGCAGCTGCCGGATACCACCGAAGTGATCATCGTGCCCGGCGACCGCGATCCCACCGGCGCAAGCTTCCTGGGCATGCCTACGGCGGCACCGGCGCTGGCCAATGCGGTGTTCCGGGTCAGCGCCGTGCGCGTGCGTCGTTTGCCGCTGCTGAAGGAAATGCTGCGCATGCTGTAACCGGCAGGGCGCAGGCCCTGCCCCGCACATCGGGCAAGGCCCGGATGTGCAGACAGCTTTGTGAGGAATGCGTGTACAAATCTGGGGCATTCTGCCCCGGGGATTTGAGTAATTTCACGGACGCGCAGCCTTTCGTTCTGCCTTAGGATGCCCTGAACCGGCGCTACTTCAAGTAACGCCGTTTTCTTGCGCGGGGGTGGGAATGCACCGTTGGTTCGCGTTGATCGCCTTGCTGTGCCTGTGCGTCGTCATGCCGGCCTGGGCGCAGTCCGCGCCGGCACCGGCACGATGCATCGGTCTCGTGCTCGGCGGCGGTGGCGCACGCGGCGCCGCGCACATCGGCGTGCTCGAAGTGCTCGAACGCGAGCACATTCCCGTCTGTCGCATTTCCGGCACCAGCATGGGTTCGATCGTGGGCGGCATGTATGCGGCGGGTTATTCGCCGCAGGAAATGCACCAGATCATCACCACGCTGGACTGGAACGACCTGTTCTCCGACAACCCCGCACGCGGTGAAATGCCGATGCGCCGAAAGGATGCGGACTACCGCTATCTGCTCAATTTCGAGGTGGGCTACAAGAAGGGGCGCATCATCACGCCGGCCGGCGTGGTGCAAGGACAGAAGCTGCTGCTGTTGTTGCGCCGCCTGCTGATTTCCACCTGGGACGTGCACGACTTCGACCAGTTGTCGATTCCGTTCCGCGCGGTGGCCACCGACATCGTGGCGGGCAAGCCGGTGGTGTTCGGTTCGGGCGACCTGGCCTTGTCGATCCGCTCCAGCATGTCGGTGCCCGGTGCCTTCGCGCCCACCAACGTGGACGATCAGTTGCTGGTCGACGGCGGCTTGATGGACAACGTTCCGATGGACGTGGCGCGCAGCATGGGTGCCACCCAGTTGATCGTGGTGAACGTGGGCTCGCCGCTGGCGGTGCGCGAGGAGTTGAGCAATCCCGTAGCCGTGCTCAACCAGATGGTGAGTGCGTTGATGGAGGAAAAGACCCAGCGCCAGCTCGCCACGCTCGGGCCGAACGACATCCTGATCACGCCGCCGCTCGGCAACATCACCGCAGCCGAGTTCAACCGCGGCCCCGAGGCGATCGCCATCGGCCGTGCGGCCGCGGAAGCGGCGCTGCCCCGGCTGAAGGCCCTGTCGGTCGCCCCGGATGAGTGGGCGCAGTTCGAAGCCCAGCATCGCCAGCGCCAGTTCGATCCAGGGCTGGTGGCCTTCCTCAAGGTCGATGCCAAACACACGGACACGGCGGAGTTCGTCGATCAGCGCCTGGCCAAGGACGTGGGCGAGCCGTTCGATCCGAAGAAGCTGGAAGAGCAGATCGGCAGCATCTACGGGCGCGGCAATTACCAACAGATCGACTATCGCCTGCAGCAGCAGGGCAACGATCGCGGCTTGCTGATCATTCCGCGCGACAAGCCGTGGGGACCGGTCTACGGCAAGATCGGTTTCGAGTTGGACGACGATTTTGCCGGTCGCAGCGAATACCTCCTCTCCGGCGAGATCACCGCCACCAATATCAACACGCTCGGCGCGGAATGGCGCAGCACCCTGTGGGCCGGCCGCATCGGCGGCGCCGCCACCGAGTTCTACCAGCCGTTCTGGCAAGGCGCGGGCGGCTATGTGATGCCTTATGCGCTGCTGCGCAACGAGGACTACCCGGTATTCACCAGCGACGGCGATCGGCAGCTGGCCGAGTACCGCATCAAGCGTCGTTACCTGGGCGTCGAGACCGGTTGGTCGCCCTCGACCTATTGGCGTGTGCTCACCGCCTTCCAGCGCGGGCGCGACAGCGGCGACCTGCGCATTGGCAGCCCCACCGAATTTCCACCCAGCCAGACGGCCGAATACTCGATGGCCAAGGTCGGCATCGACTGGGACAGCCTCGACAACGCGCAATTCCCCTCGCGCGGCGCGCATATCAACCTCGACTACGAGTGGTACCGGCCGTGGCTGGGCGGCAACGTGAATGCGGATGTGGTCAAGCTCAATGCCGATTGGGTGCCGGACTTCGGCATGGCCGACAGCCGATATCACCTGCTGCTGGGCCTGCGCGCGTCCAGCACGCTCAACAACGAGAATTTCTTCGAGACCCAGGGCTTTCTGGGTGGCTTCCTCGATCTGTCCGGTTACCCCGAGCGTTCGTTGAACGGCAACCAGTCGGCGTTGGCGCGCGCGGTGCTGTACCGGCGCACCGGCAAGATGGATGCGCTGTTCTCCACGCCCATCTACATCGGCGCCAGCCTGGAAGCGGGTAATACCTGGCAGAGCAAGAGCCAGGTGCGGCTCGATTCGCTGATCTATGCGAGCAGCCTGTTCCTGGGCATCCAGACGCCGCTGGGGCCGCTGTTCCTGGGCTACGGCTATGCCCAGGGCGGCCACAACTCGGTCTACCTCACCTTCGGCTCGCTGTTGCGGCCGTCGCCCTGATCCGATGAAGAAGGCGTGCAGCGGTTATCGCGAAGTCTGCACGATCGCCGCCGCACAATCGCGCTGCCCCCACCCGTCGGGGTGGGCCTTTCACCAGGAGCCATCGCCATGAAAGCGTTGCGTCTGCTCGTCATCGTTGCCGGCCTCGTGCTGAGTGCGTGTTCCACCATCAGCATCACCAACCAGTGGCGCGATCCGTCGTGGCCGGGACCGCCGGCATCCCATGTAGTGGTGGTGGGCATTTCGCGCAGCGACGCGATGCGCCACATCTTCGAAGACACCTTCTCGCAGCAGCTGCAGGCGGCAGGCATCCAGGCCGCACCCAGCTATACGCAGATTCCCGCGGGCACCACCGGCGCGATCGGACTGCGCGACCTGGTCAAATCCAGCGGCGCACAAGCCGTGCTGGTGACCCGCGTGCAGCGCGTGGAGCAGCGTGTGAGCGTGACGCCCAGCGGGCCGATGTACGGCGGCTTCTACGGTTGGTACGGCGGCGCGTGGGCCTCGGTACCCGACGTGCAGCAATACGACGTGGTAACGCTGGAGACCAGCGTGTGGGATCCGCGCACGGAAAAACTGGTGTGGACGGTGACCACCGAAGGCATCGGCAGCAACAACATTCCCAAGGCCACCACCGAACTGGCACAGACGCTGATCCCGAAACTCAAGACCGACGGCATCCTGCGCTGAGCGAGACAAGGACTGCGTGGGTGACGGCACCCACGCAGACACCTGGCGGCGTTGCCGGTCGGCTCAGTGGAACTGATCGCTCGCCGGAATCCAGCTACTGCTGCTGCGCGCGGGGCCGGTGGGAAGGGTCACGTCCGCAGGGCAGTTCGGCGGCATCGGGCCGCCGGCCACGCGCGCGGCGGCGCACTCGGCGCTGTTGTCGAGCTTCACCGTGGCCACCGCAGGCGCGGCAGTGACGGGCGCGGGCGGCACCAGCGGATTGGTCGGCGCCAGCTTCATCCGCTCGTAGACCACATCGTCCACCGGCTGCGGCGGCGGATCGCCGCTGCCGCAACCGAATAGGGCCATCGGCAACAGCGGCATCACCACGCATTCCACGCGCACGCCGCGGGGCAGATGGAAGGTGTGGCGCATGGTGGTCTTCTCCACCGCGTGACGCAGCGCGGTGTCGATCGAGCTTTCGCCCTCGGGTGTCCAGTCCTTTTCGAATCGCGTCGGCGCATAGCCGATGTTGGGCGTGCCATGCGACATCACTTCAGTATTGCCGTGCGGCTTGAGCTGCACGTAGGTGCCGACGACGCCTTCCTGCCCGCCCTTCCCTTCCTTGCCGCCCTTGCCCTGGCTCGTGCCGTTGCCCTGACCGGGCGGCAACGAGAGGTTGAGTCCCTTGCCGCCGGCCACATTCGGCGATTGGTTCACGCCATTGGCCTGGCCGGGCGAGCCGGTGCGGCTGCCCTGCGGCGTGGCGTTCGGCGCACTGCTTTCGCCGCTCTCGCTGGACGAGGGGTTCGACTCGCTGCTGGCCGTGTTCGACGCCGCGCTGGCGGCGCTCTGCGTCGACGCGCTGGCTGCCGACGAGGGCGCTGCGTTCTGGGTGGGCGTCGCTTCCGAGGGCGTCTCGGACAACTGCGGCCGTTCGATCGATGGCGCGTTGTCCAGCGCGATCGCCTTGGGCGCCGCCACTTCCAGGCGCGGCGCCTGCGGGCGCTCCAGCGATGGCTGCGGATTGGGCGGCAATGGCACGGCTTCCAGTTGCGGCTCTTCCGCGACACGGATGGCCGGCGATTGGATGCTCGGCTGTTCGCGCGGCACCACCGGGGCCACCGGATGGTCCTGCGGCTGCAGGTTCACGGTGGGCGCGGCCTGCGCCGGCAAGGGCACGGACTGAAGCTCCGGCTCGGGTGGCGATGCCGGCGCCTCGGGGCGTGGCACCGGCGCGATGCTGGGCGGCGCGATCGCGGGCACGGCCTTGTCCATCGCGATGCTGGGCGGCGTCACCACCGGCGCGGATTGCGGCGGCACCTCCACAACGGCCAGCGACGCCGGCGGCTGCACCGGCTGGTTGCCTTCCGCCTGCGGCTTGCGAATGGGTTCGGGCTGGAACTTCGGTGGCGCGGGCTTATCGACGGCCGGCGTCTCCAGGGTCACCTGCGGCGGCTCTGCTGCGGCGACCACGGGTTGCAGTTGTTCGGCGGGTGCGGGTTTGGGCAGCGTCACTGGCGGAAGCGGCGCGGCGGTGATTTCCGGCTTGGGCGCCGCGGACCTGGGTACGTCGGTGACCACCGGCGTCTGCAGCGCCGGTACCGTCACCGGCGTCAGCTCGTTGTTGGTGCGCGTGGAGGAGCGACTCTGCCGCGCCGTGCGCGGTGCGTTGCTCGCATTGCCCTTGTGCACCGGCCCGACCTGCTTGGGCGGCGTACCGCGCACCGGCGGTGGCGGCGGGGGTTCTTCCTTGGGCTTCTCGATCAGGCGCACGACCAGCGGCGGCGTCTCGTCGTTGGGCTCATCGAGTTCGTAGGCCGGACCCAGGATGATGCCGACCAGGAAAGCGAGGTGCACGAACAGCGCGCCGACCAGCGCCACGATGCGCAGCCAGCGATCGCGTGGCCGCTCGGCGCGGCGCCGACGATAGACGGCCGCACCCTCCGCCGCCGACTTGGGCGATGGAAGCGTCACTGTCAGCCGGCCCGCGGATTCCCTCTCCATGGGGGAAGTGTAACGGGCACCGATGAGGTTCTGAAAAGTCCCTCGCGCGCACGCCTCAATGGCCGTCCTGCTTCGCGGGATGCGCGGCCCGTTCCTGCATCTCGGCGTCGACCGAACGCGTGGGCGTATCGACCGGACAGCCATACGGCAGCGGCTTCTCGGCGCGATAGATGGCGATGCACTCTTCCACGCTCACCGTCTTGGGCGGCGGCGAACCGGGCGCCAGCTGGTTGGCCGGGGCCATGTTCATGCGCATGTCGCCGTCGTTGGACGGTGGCGGTGGCGGCGGATCGCCACCGCAGCCGCCGCCCAGCGCCAGCAGCGAAACGGAACAGTGGATGCGTACGCCGGGAGCGATGTGGAAAGTGTGCGAGACAGTGCTCTTGTCCACGCCTTTCTTCAGCGCATCGTCGACCGAGCTGCCACCGCCCTTCTGCCAGTCCTTCTCGAAGCGCGTGGCTTTGTAGGGCACGCTGGTGGTGTGCTGCATGATGTTCGAATCGCCCTGCGGCATTTTCTGCACGTAGCCCGCTTCCGGCGCAGGCTGCGCCGTGCTGGCGATGGCGGGAAGTACCGCCTGGCCGGCGTCGTTGTAGAGGTCCGGCTGCGGCGAAGGCGGACTGGAGGTGGCCGGCGCTGGCGGTTCCGGCGGAAGACTGACGGTCATGGCGTTCTTTGCCGGTGCTTCATGCACGACCGGCTTGTTCACCGGGCGCGGCGGCGGCGCGGGCTCCGGTGGCGGCGGAGGCAGCAACTCGGGCGGGGCCGCCGGTCCGGCGGGCGTGGCCGCTCGCGGAATCAGCCGCACCTGCAGCGCGCCGGTGCGTGCTTCCTCGGCCCGTTCCGCTGCTTTCTTCAATTGCATTTCATGCCAGGTGAGCCAGCCGAAAAAGACGTGCAGGGCCAGCACGATGCCCAGGGCCAGCCAGCGACGCCCGCGGTTGGGCGGTGCCTTTCGCCAGCGCAGCTGGTGCAGCATTGCGCGCGTGGGTCCATCGAGAGGCGTCAGCCCGCGCGAATGCGGATCCGGCGACGTCCAGCGATGGTGTTCGACCTGCTCGGTGTGCTCGATGGGATTCTCGTTCGACATACGGGGAAAGCCGGCCGCCGCTCCGGGCCGGCCAGGCAGGGTGGAGACCCGTGGAAGCGCCAAGGGTTCCCGCGCCGATTCCACCGCCCTCATCGCACTGCAACTTGACCCCGGCGCGCATTGGCGAAAATCTAGACAGACGGCCACCCGGCCGTACCCGCCATGACCGCCCCCGCGTCCTGCACGCCTGGACGACCATGACGGCCCGCCATCGTCAGCCGCTTGCGCGGCTTCGTGCGGCGCCGCAGGTCACGTCGGCACGAACCCGCGCCCAGCCATGGGAGGGTCGCATCGTGTCGTACAACACGGAAAACATCCGCAACATCGCACTCGCCGGTCATGCCGGCGTCGGCAAGACCACGCTGTTCGAAGCCCTGCTGCATGCGGGCGGCGTCATCCAGACCCAGGGGTCGGTGGAGCGCGGCACCACCCAGTCCGATACCGACGAACAGGAAAAGGCGCGCGGCCATTCGATCGACACCGCCATCGCGGGCATCCCGTTCGGCCACTGCCACATCAACCTCATCGACACGGCGGGCTACGCCGATTTCCGCGGCCCCACCCTGTCCGCCTTCGCCGCCGTGGAAACCGCGGCCATCGTGGTCAATGCCAGCAACGGCATCGAGTACGGCACCCGCCGCATCATGGAACGCGCCGCCGAACGCCGGCTCGCGCGCGTGCTGGTGATCAACAAGATCGATTGCGACGTGGCCCGGCTGGGTCCCCTGGTCGAGGCGTTGCGCGAGGAATTCGGCACCCAATGCCTGCCGGTGAACCTGCCTGCCGAGGGCGGCACGAAAGTGCTCGACTGCTTTTTCCACAGCGAAGGAGCCACCGATTTCTCCTCGCTGGCCGACGCGCACCAGCGCATCCTCGACCAGGTGGTGGAGATCAACGAAACGGTGATGGGGCATTACCTCGACTCCGGCGAAGGCGACCTCACGCCGGCCGAATTGCACGATGCCTTCGAGCAATGCCTGCGCGAAGGCCACCTCATACCGATCTGCTTCGTCAGCGCGCGCACCGGCGCCGGCGTCAAGGAATTCCTGGAACTGGCCGAACGCCTGCTGCCCAATCCGGCCGAAGGCAACGCACCGCCGTTCCTCAATGGCGAGGACGAGGCGATCACCGTCAATGCCGATCCCAAGCAACACGTGATCGCCGACGTGTTCAAGATCGTCAACGATCCCTTCGTCGGCAAGCTCAGCGTGTTCCGCGTGTGGCAAGGCACGGTGAAGCGCGACACGCAGTTGTTCATCGACGACAACAAGAAGCCGTTCAAGGTGGGACACCTGTTCCGCCTGCGCGGCAAGACGCACGAGGAAATCGACCAGGCCATTCCCGGCGACATCGTGGCGGTGGCGAAAGTGGAGGAAATCCATTTCGACGCGGTGCTGCACGACTCGCACGAGGAAGACCGCATCCACCTGGCACCGATCCGTTTTCCGCAACCGATGTTCGGCCTGGCGCTGGAGCCCAAGCACAAGGGACAGGAACAGAAACTCTCGCAGGCGATCGGCCGCCTCGCCGAGGAAGACCCCTGCTTCCGCGTCGAGCATCACAAGGAACTCAACGAGACGGTGGTGCGCGGGCTCTCGGATCTGCACCTGAAAATCATGCTGGAGCGCATGAAGGACCGCTACAGCGTGGAAGTGACCACCCACCCGCCGCGCATTGCCTATCGCGAGACCATTGCCGGACGTGCGGAAGGCCATCATCGCCACAAGAAGCAGACCGGCGGCGCGGGACAGTTCGGCGAGGTGTTCCTTCGCGTCGAACCGCTCGATCGCGGCGCTGGGTTCGAGTTCGTCGACGCGGTCAAGGGCGGCGTGATTCCGGGACAGTTCCTGCCGGCGATCGAGAAAGGCGTACGGCAGGCGCTGGAAGCCGGCGCCGTGGCCGGTTATCCGATTCAGGACGTGCGCGTCACCGTCTACGACGGCAAGTACCATCCGGTCGACTCCAAGGAAGTGGCCTTCATCAGTGCCGGAAAAAAAGCGTTCCTGGATGCGGTCGGCAAGGCGCGGCCGATCGTGCTGGAGCCCATCGTGGACGTGGAAGTGGCGATTCCCGAAGCGAACGTGGGCGACGTCACCGGCGGGCTCGCGGGCAAGCGCGCGCGCATCATGGGCACCGATTCGCTGCGTGGCGGCGAGCTGGTGATCAAGGCGCAGGCGCCGCTGGCCGAACTCACCGACTATCCCACCGAACTGAAGGCGATGACCGGTGGCCGCGGCCGCTACAGCCTCGATCTCAGTCACTACGAACCGGTGCCTCCGCCGGTGCAGAAGCAACTGGCCGAGGCCTGGAAACCGCATCTGGACGAGGACTGACCGGCGGGCCGCCGGCATGGGCGCGACCGCAGTGGTGCCCATGCCGACGCGTACCCTTGAGGCGCCGCCATCACGCCGCATGTGAATAATGGAAACGCGCCGACACTGGCGGCGCTGGAGGCATGTGATGAGCCGCTCCTTCGTGAAGGATGCGGACGAATCCGTCGGCGAACGGCTGCCGGAGATCCCGCTGAGCGAACACCCCAACTACGTGACGCCGCGCGGACTGGCGCAGCTGCGTGCGCGCCTCGTCGCGCTGCGCGAACGACGCGACACCCTGCGCGCCGCCGCCGATACTTTGCCGCAACAACGCGAACTCGCCGAGGTGGAACGCGAACTGCGCTGGCTCACCACCCGCGTCGGCAGCGCCATCGAGATCGAGCCGGCGCAGCAGCCGCGAGACCGCGTGGCGTTCGGCGCCGCGGTGACGGTGGACAGCGAGGAAGGCGAAGCGCGCTACCGCATCGTCGGCGAGGACGAGGCCGACGTGGAGCACGGTCTGGTGAGTTACGTCTCGCCGCTGGCCAAGGCCCTGCTCGGCGCACGGGTGGGTGACGAGGTGACCTGGCAGCGGCCGGCCGGCGACCTGGTGATCGAGCTGACCGGCATCGACTATCCCGAGGACGACTGAGAACTCAGGTCACCTTGTGGGAGCGCACTTGTGCGCGACAGGCGGTCATGAGTCTTCACGGCAGCTGCTCGCGATAACCGTAAACAGGGCTACCGCCAACCTCTGCGGTCGCGCACAAGTACGCTCCCACAGGTTCCTCGCAAGGTCGAACTCAGCGCTTGCCCTTCAACAACGTGCCGCTGCACTTGGGCGAACCGCACAGGCACTGCCACAGCTTCTTCAGGCGTGCGGTGTGCGGCACGTCCAGCGTGATGCCGTAGTCGTAGGTCAGCTCTTCGCCGGGCTTAATGTTGCGGATCGCTTCGATCAGCACGCGATCCTTGCGCGGATTGCCGTTCGCGCTCTCTTCGATCACCGCCTGGCAGTTCGGGTCGCAGCTGTGATTGATCCAGCGCGCCGTATTGCCCTTGCGATTGGCATCGATCAGGAAATCGTCGTTGAGCGTGAACAGGAAGGTATGCCCGGTTTCGCCGCCATCGCCGTACAGCACATCGGCCTCGGCGTGGCTCATCAGGGTGCCCTTGTATTCGACGATTTCCTCGCCCTTCTTGATCGGGGCCACGGCGAACACGCCATTGCCATGGATGGGAGAGCGGCGGGCAACGATACGTCGGGTCATGGGCAGCGTGTGGTGAGGGATGAACTCGCGATGATGCCTGCTGCGTTGCGCAATGGGAACCTCCTGCCGGTACGCGCATCGCCCGTCCAGGCGTCATCGCACTCGGCCTGAGATCAATTTCCACGCAGGCAGCCATGGACAGAGGCCGAGGTGCTCCTGCTAAGATTCAAACAATCGTTTGAGGTGCCTTCCATGAAACGACTGCTCGGCTGTGTGGCGCTGCTCGTGCTGGTAGTGGGTCTGGTGGCTTGCGGGCCGCCGAAGAAGAGCGTGTTTCCGCCGACCGTGAGCATCCAGGAGATGGCCACCCGGCCCGACGGCCAGTGGCGCCTGACCCTGCGCATCCAGAACAACAGCTACGGCTCGATGGACTTCCACTCGCTCGACGGCCAGCTGCAGATCGCCGAACTCGTGCCGGTGCGCCTGCATGCCCGCTTCGATCTCGACATCCCTCCGTTCGCCGCCGACGTCACCCAGCTCGACCTGCTGCCCACGCCCGAGATGAGCGCCGCGCTCAAGGCCGCCGCGGTCAAGGGCAGCGCGGGCAGCGTGCCGTACAACGTGACCGGCACGGCCAACGCCAAGCCCGAGCAGGAAAAGGACAACCGCGATTTCAGTTTCCACGGCAATGACTGGCTGTCGCCGGTGCCGGGAATCCCCAATACCTGGCGCTGATCTCAGCGCTTGCATGACCCACGAAGGAACATCGCCATGACGATCTACAAGGCCCCCCTCGACGACCAGCGTTACACCCTCTTCGACGTGCTCGGCGCAGAAGCCGTGCTGACCAAGCTGCAGGGTGGCGAAGGCCACACGCGCGACCTGTTGGACGCCGTGCTCGAGGAAGCCGGTCGCCTGAGCGAAGCCGTGCTGGCTCCGGTCAACGCCAGCGGCGATGAGGAAGGCTGCCGCTTCGACAAGGCCACGCATGCCGTGACCACGCCCAAGGGCTTCAAGGAAGCGTTCAAGGCGTTCGCCGAAGGCGGCTGGACCGGCCTGACCCAGGCCGAGCACTTCGGCGGCCAGGCGCTGCCGAACGTGATGGGCACCGCCACCACCGAGATCTTCCAGTCGGGCAACCTGGCGTGGAGCCTGTATCCGCTGTTGTCCGAGGGCGCCTGCCACGCGATGGAAGTGCACGGCACCGAGGCGCAACAGACCACCTACCTGAAGCCCATCGTGGAAGGCCGCTGGACCGGCACCATGTGCCTGACCGAGCCGCAGGCGGGTTCCGACCTGGGCTTGCTCAAGACCCGCGCCGAACCGGGCGAGAATGGCAGCTACAAGATCACCGGCACCAAGATCTTCATCAGCGCCGGCGAGCATGACCTGGCCGAGAACATCATCCACCTCGTGCTCGCCCGCCTGCCCGACGCGCCGGCCGGCAGCCGCGGCATTTCGATGTTCATCGTGCCCAAGTTCAAGGTGAAGGCCGATGGTTCGCTGGGCGAGCGCAACGCGGTCGCCGCCGGTGCCATCGAGCACAAGATGGGCCTGCGCGGTTCGGCTACCTGCGTGATGAACTTCGACGCCGCCGAGGGTTACCTGATCGGCGCGCCGCACAAGGGCCTGGCCGCCATGTTCACCATGATGAATGCCGCACGCCTGGGCGTGGGCGTGCAAGGCCTGGCGCTGTCCGAGCGCGCGCTGCAGAACAGCTTGAACTACGCACGCGAGCGCCTGCAGGGCCGCTCGCTGTCGGGTCCGAAGTTCCCGCAGAAGCCGGCCGACAACCTGATGGTGCAGCCGGATGTGCGCCGCATGCTGCTGACCCAGCGGGCCATCGTGGAAGCCTCGCGCGCCCTGCTGCTGTACACCGCGCTGCAGACCGACGTGGAAGCGCGCGGCGCCGACGAAGCCACCCGCAAGCAGGCCAGCGACCTGGTCGCGTTCCTGATCCCGATCGCCAAGGGCGTGGTGACCGAGCTGGCGCAGGAGTGCACCAAGGAAGCGCTGCAGGTCTACGGCGGCCACGGCTACATCGCCGAGAACGGCGTGGAGCAGTTCGTGCGCGACGCCCGCATCATCACGCTGTACGAAGGCACCACCGGCATCCAGGCGGCCGACCTGCTGGGCCGCAAGATCCTCCAGCTGCAGGGCGCCGGCTTCAAGCTGTTCCTGCAGGAAATCCAGGCCTTCTGCCAGCAGCATGCGCAGGACGCCGCGCTGGCCGGACTGATCGGCCCGCTCGCCAGGTACGCCAAGGAATGGGCGGAGCTCACCACCACGCTCGCCCAGCGCGTGCAGGCCAACCCGGAGGAACTGGGCGCCGCGGCGATGGATTACCTCTACTACTCCGGCTACATCGCCCTGGCCTACATGTCGGCACGCGGCGTCGCCGCGCTGGCCAACAGCAGCCAGCAGGAAGCGTTCAAGCAGGCCAAGCGCGACACCGCCGCGTTCTACTTCGCCCGCCTGCTGCCGCGCAGCCTCACCCACAAGGCCGCCATCGAGGCGGGCGTGGATACGATCCCCGCCATCGCTTGATGTAGTGCTCTCACAAGGCCCCTCCGCGACGGAGGGGCCTTTTTTTGTGGGCGTGCACTTTTTGTGAGGAGCTTTTCTGCGGAAGCGCACTCGTGCGCGACAGACCCTGCGGGAAGGCCTGTCGCGCACAAGCGCTCCCACATATACCTCCCGTATACAAAGGGGTTTTTCACGCTTTCGGGACTACCGTCTCCACGCGGCTGGGTGTAGAAACGACGCACTTCTCTCGCTGCCGGTTGCACCCGCATGAGTGACGCCACCTATCTGATCCGCCTGGCCGAGGACGATGACGACTTCATCCTCGGCCTGGTGCCCCGCTTCGTGGACTTCAGCTTGCCGCCGTGGCGGCGCCGCCACGAATGCATCGAAGGCATCCGCAAAGACCTCAGCCGCCATCTGGACGAACAACCGGCCAACAGTTTCCTGTTCGTGGCCGAGGACGACGACGGCGAGCCGGTCGGTTTCATCCACCTGCAGAAGACCCAGGACTATTTCACCGGCCGCAGCAATTGCCACATCTCCGACATTGCCGTGGCGCCGCAGCACGAAGGTCGCGGCGTCGGCCGCGTGCTGCTGGAACATGCCGAGAACTGGGCGCGCGAACATCGTTGCCAGCTGATGACGCTGGCGGTTTTTCCGGGCAACGAGCGCGCCCGCGCCGTGTATGAGAGCGCTGGCTACGCGCTTGACCTGCTGCGCCTGGCCAAACCTGTCCGCTGAGTCGGGAGTCCGTCATGAACGATCCACTGCACACGGTTCGATTTCCCGGCGAAAGCCACGCCTATCGCGTCGCACGCGACCGGCTGTTGCAGGCGGAAATCGAATTGCGGCGCCAGACCGAAGCCACCGCCGCCTTGCGGCGCGCGTTGCCGCTGGGCGGCGCGATTCCCGTGGATTACGAATTCGACGACGAAGGCGACACGCCGCTGACCACTGGCGTCGCGCGCAAGACGCGCCTGTCGGAACTGTTCGCCGACGGCAAGGACACGCTGGTGGTCTACAGCTACATGTTCGGGCCGGCGATGTCTGCGCCGTGCCCGTCGTGCTCGTCGATTCTCGATGCGCTCGATGGCGAGATGCCGCATCTGCGTCAGCGCGCCAACGTGGCCGTGGTGGCCAAATCGCCGATCCAGCGCATCCGCCGTTTCGCGCAGCAACGCGGCTGGCGGCAGCTGCATCTGCTGTCGTCCGAACACACCACGTACAACGCCGATTACCAGGGCGAAACCGCCGAGGGCCGGCAGATGCCGGCGCTCAACGTGTTTCTCAAACGCGACGGGCAGGTCCATCACACCTGGTGCAGCGAGCTGATGTTCGTGCCGCCGGAAGCCGGGCAGGATCCGCGTCACGTCGATCCGATCTGGCCGCTGTGGAACCTGCTCGATTGCCTGCCCGAAGGGCGTGGCGGCGATTGGCGGCCCAGCCTGACCTACGACAAGTGAGCCGCGGCTAAGGCAACGGCAAGGCCATCTGGCGAAACATCGACGCGGTGTCGCGCACACCCCAGCGCCGCTCGATGTGGCCTTCCTTCACCACGAACCATTCCATCGCCTGAACTTCGTAGTCCTTGCCGGTGACCGGGCCGTCGCGGAACGATTGCACCGAACGGCCGCGCTCGGTGTAACGCACCACCACGGTGTCGCCTTCGGCCACCACGGCGTCCACTTCGAGACTCAACTGGAAGCAGCGCATCAGCTGTTCCCACATCGGACGCGCCGTGTCGAGGCCACCCCAGCCCAGCGCGCCGTAGATCAGGGCGTCGGACGCAAACATCGCGCACACGGCATCGAGATCGCCGCGATTGAACGCGTCGACGTAGGTCATCACTACGCGCTTGTTCTGCTCGGACATGCCTGCCTTGAGCCGGGGGACGGTATCGCCGACGGCAACCAGCCGCCGTCCGGGCGGAGCATATCGCCGGGGCATGCGTGGACAGTGTGAGGGCGGACCCTTGCGCGGGTCGCCATGGGCAACAAACCGGCCGCAACGTCTTGCGCGTTGCGGAACAGCGTCACGGCACCGTGCGGTGCCGTGACGCCGCGAACATCAGTTGGTCAAAGCGGGAGCGCCCGCTTCAGCCTGCTCGCGCTGGCTGAGGCGCTGCGACACGCGGTCGATGTTGCTCAGCGACAGCAGGTGCGCATAGATCCAGCCGAACACGCCTTCGCGCAGGAATTCGTGCGTGGTCTTCTCGTCCAGCGCGCGCAGGCGCTCTTCGTTGACCACGAACAGGCCGTTGAGGTTGATGGACTTGCCATCCTTCTCCAGGCGGATGTTGCGCGGCTCGAGCAGGTTGTGCTTGCGCAGCTGCTCCATGAACCAATGCGTGCGCGACACGTGCTGCTGGAATTCGCCGAGGAAACGCACGGCGTTGTTCAGCATCTCGGTCTCGCTGCCGTCGTCCTTGAACAGGGCTTCGCCCTCGGCCGTGCTGAAGCCTTCATAGGCTTCGTCGAGGAACACGGTGAAATCGTCGCCTTCCGTGCCGGCCGGCTTCTCGGCCAGCACGAACGGATAGCGGCGGATGAAGGCCGGGATGTAGGCGTTCGCTTCCCAGGTGCCGTTGGCGTCGATGAACAGGTTCTCGTTCTCGCGCAGGCCCAGCAGGGCCATCGGACCGGCGTCTTCGACAGTGAGGCCACCAAACAAGATCGGCAGATCGCGCGCAGCGGCGGGGAATTCCACGCCGGTCAGCGGCACCGAATGCACAGCGCCCGCGAACTTGAGGTTCGGGATCGGCTTGATGCGCAGGTCTTTGTGTTGGGTGCGGTTGAGCGGAACAGGACGCTCGTAGAAAAGAACTTCAGCCACGTTGACTACCTCATCCCCAGCCGCGCCGGGGTAGCCACCCAGGCTCCCCCTCCCAAACCCGGCCTCGGGTCTACTGATGAACAGACACTATATCAGCGCCGGGACCGAACCGAGAACACCCGACAAATCTGGTTCTTCCCTGCTCGGACAACCGTTTGCGTGTGTTCTGTCATGGATTTGGTCTATCCTCGGGCTGTCAAAAAGCATCTTTGCTGCACCCGCACGTTCATTCCCCTGGGTTGAAGGACGGTTTTGCATGCTGATGGAAGTACCTAGCCGCGTTGTCGACCTTCATTCGACCCGCGTGCTGTCGCTGGACGCCGCCGGCCGAATTCTTGACTGGATCAGCTGGCAGGAGGCGGTTTGCCTCTATGTTCGCGACGCCGTGGCATGGACGCTGGGCGACCCCTGCATCACCGTCCACGGCGGCCAGAATCGCCTGAGCGGCCTGCAGAGCACGCTGGACCTGCACCCCATCATCGCCAGCACCGGGCACTGCCGGGACCACGCGATCGATCCCTCGCCGGCACTCACCAACACGGCGCTGTTCGCCCGCGACCGCTACCTGTGCATGTATTGCGGCGAACGCTTCAGCCGCGGCGAGCTGACCCGCGACCATGTGCTGCCGATTTCCAAGCACGGCAAGGACACCTGGGAAAACGTGGTCAGCGCCTGCCTGCACTGCAACCTGCGCAAGAGCAACCGCACGCCGCAGCAGGCCAATATGCCGCTGCTGGCCGTGCCCTACCGCCCCAGTTGGGTGGAGCACCTGATCCTGTCCAACCGCAACATCCTGGCCGACCAGATGGAATTCCTGGTCAACCACCTGCCGCGCGACCGCCGCGAGCATATGGTTTGAAAGCCGGATCGGACTCCCGCTGATACCTCAGCGTCATTCCGGCGCAGGCCGCAATCCAGTAGCGAGTGCGCTGGATTTTCGCGAGTCCCCACATGTACGGGCCTCGCGAAAACCCACCACCGGGGCCACCGGATTCCGACCTGCGCCGGAATGACGGTGAAGGGAACCCGTTGGCCCCGGGAACTTGAACCGCTTCTAAGGCGTTTCGGCCTCGTCGCCGAACGGGTTGTCCTCGTCCTCGATGCGCTGCAATTCGTTGCGCGCATCCTCGGCCAGCTGGCAGTAACGGCGGCGGATCCGCTCCAGGATCACCTCGTCCAGTTCCTCCAGGTTGAGCAGGGCGTTGTGCGCCTGTGAACTGCGGATCAATTCGTCCAGCTTGATCTGCACGGCCACCGAATCCCGGTTCTGGGTGTTCTGGATCAGGAATACCATCAGAAAAGTCACGATGGTGGTGCCGGTATTGATGACCAGTTGCCAGGTATCGCCGAAGTGGAACATCGGCCCGGTGACGGCCCAGGCCACCACCACCAATACCGCCAGGACGAAGGTCGTCGGGCGACCGGAATAGCGGGCGACGGCTCCGGCGAACCGCTGGAAAGCCTTGCTCATGCTCATGGGACCGTCCTGGCTGAATGACTGCGCCGCAGCCTCGTCCTTGCCGTGTCAGCGCCGTGTGGAGGGCCGGCCCGCAAGTTTTCACCTCACCGCCCTTGCCCCGCCTCCCCGCTGGGCCAACAATACGCGGATGAACGACCTGTCCCGCTACCCCCATCTGGCGCCCATCGCGACCCCGGCCGACTTGCGCAAGGTGTCCGATGAAGACCTGCCCGCCATCGCCGATGAATTGCGTCAGTACCTGATCGAAGCCGTGGCCAGTTCCGGCGGCCATTTCGGCGCCGGCCTGGGCGTGGTGGAACTGACCGTGGCCCTGCACCACGTGTTCGACACGCCGCACGATCGACTGGTGTGGGACGTCGGGCACCAGTGCTATCCGCACAAGATCCTCACCGGCCGTCGCGACCGCATCACCACGATCAAGAAGAAAGACGGCCTCGCACCGTTTCCGCGTCGCGAGGAAAGCGAGTACGACACCTTCGGCGTGGGCCACTCGTCCACCTCGATCTCGGCCGCGCTCGGCATGGCCATCGCCGCGCAGCGCAAGGGCGACCATCGCAAGGTCGTGGCCGTGATCGGCGACGGCGCGATGACCGCTGGCATGGCCTTCGAGGCGCTCAACCACGGCGGCGACGTGGAACCGGACATGCTGGTGGTGTTCAACGACAACGGCATGTCGATCAGCGAGAACGTGGGCGCGCTGACCAAGATGGCGGCGCGCGCAATGTCCAGCCGCCGCTTGAACGCGCTGCGCGAGCGGGCCAAGCGTGCGATCCCGAAGCAGTCGTTCTTCGGCCGCTTCTTCAAGCGCTGGGAAGAGCACGCCAAGGGCATGTTCGTGCCCAGCACGCTGTTCGAGGAACTGGGCTTCCATTACACCGGCCCGATCGACGGCCACAATATTCCGCAGCTGCTGACCGCGCTGCGCACGGTGAAGAACCTGCCCGGCCCACAGCTGCTGCACGTCATCACCACCAAGGGCAAGGGTTACGCGCCCGCCGAGCAGGCGCAGATCGAATACCACGCGGTGGGTCCGTTCGATCCGCAGGCGGGCCTGGTGAAGAAGGCCGGCCCGTCCAAGCCCACCTATACCGACATCTTCAGCGACTGGCTGTGCGACCAGGCCGCCGCCGACGAGCGCCTGCTGGGCATCACCCCCGCGATGCGCGAAGGCTCGGGCCTGGTGCGTTTCTCCAAGGAATATCCGCAACGCTATTTCGACGTGGCGATTGCCGAGCAGCACGCGGTGACGCTGGCGGCCGGCATGGCCTGCGAAGGCGCCAAGCCGGTGGTGGCGATCTACTCCACCTTCCTGCAGCGCGCGTTCGACCAGGCGATCCACGACGTGTCGATCCAGAACCTGGATGTGACCTTCGCCATCGACCGCGCCGGCGTGGTCGGCCCGGACGGCGCCACCCACTCGGGCAGCTTCGACCTGAGTTATCTGCGCTGCCTGCCGAACATGGTGGTCATGGCGCCGGCCGACGAAAACGAATGCCGCATGATGCTCAGCACCGGCTTCGACTATCACGGTCCGGCGGCGATCCGTTACCCGCGCGGTACCGGCCCCGGCGTGCCGCTGCAGCAGGAACTGGAAACGCTGCCGATCGGCAAGGCGGAACTGCGCCGTCGCGGTCACGGGCTGGCCCTGCTCAGCTTCGGCGCGATGCTGGCGCCGGCGACGGAAATCGCCGCGGAAATGGACGCCACCCTGGTCAACATGCGTTTCGTGAAGCCGCTGGACGAGGCGATGATCCTCGAACTGGCGCGTACCCACGATGCCTTCGTAACGCTGGAAGACAACGCCGTCGCCGGTGGCGCGGGCAGCGGCGTGGCCGAATGCCTGGCCGCGCACGGCATCGTCAAGCCGATCCTGCACCTGGGCCTGCCGGACAAATACCTCGAGCACGGCAGCCGCGAGGAAGTGCTGACCATGGCCGGCCTCGACCTGCCAAGCATCCGTCATGCGATCCGTGCGCGCTTCCCGCAAGTGGGTTCGCGCAGCCAGATCACCGCCTGAGCGAACGATGCAGGCTTACCGAAAACGCCGCGCATGTCGCGGCGTTTTTTGTTTGGACGTCCATACCGCCGCAGCGGTCTTTTGTGGGAGCGCACCCTGTGCGCGACCGGCCAGAGCGTGAGCTAACGTACTGGCCAGTCACGCACAGGGTGCGCTCCTACACAGGTTCATGCCAGACGCCGCCGCTGACGCGATCGCGCTGCTCGAGATCTTGTTCAGTGAACACGTCGCTGTAGCCGGCACCCTCGAGAATCGCACGCACGGCCGGCCCCTGGTTCCATCCGTGCTCCATCAACAGCGCGCCACCCGGCACGAGATGATCGCGCGACTGCGCCACGATGCGGCGGATATCGTCCAGGCCATCGGCGCCGGAGGCCAAGGCGGTGGCGGGTTCGAAACGCAGGTCGCCCTGCCCCAGATGCACGTCGTCCGCTTCGATATAGGGCGGATTGGTCACGACCAGGTCGAAGTGTTCGCCAGCCAGCGGCGCGAGCCAGTCGCCCTGCGCGAAGCGCACGTTGCGGATGCCGTGCTTGGCGGCATTGCGCTGCGCCACGGCGAGGGCATCGGCACTCGCATCGGTAGCTACCACGCGCGCCGTCGGACACTCGCGCGCGATGGCCAGGGCAATCGCACCGCTGCCGGTGCCCAGGTCGACCACGCGCGCCGCCGCATCCATGCGCGACAACGCAAGCTCCACCAGCAACTCGGTTTCCGGACGCGGGATCAGCGTGGCCGAGGTGACTTCCAGGTTCAGCGTCCAGAAGCCGCGGTGGCCGGTGATATAGGCCACCGGCTCGCCCTCTCCCCGACGCTGCACCAGCGCTGCGAAGGCCGCCAGCTGCGCTTCGTCGAGGCGGTCGTCGGCATGCGCGATCACCCAGCTGCGCGGCTTGTCCAGCACATGCAGGAGCAGCAACTCGGCTTCCAGGCGGTCGCCGAGCGTGCGCGTGGCATCGGCGATGACGTCGCGTACTTCAGTCACGGGTGGCGTACTCGGCCGGCCGCGTGGATCGACGCCATGGTCATCGCTGCATCCTGGTGTGGGGAACGCACAGTGTAGAGCCAATGCGCCCGGCGTCAGCCCGGCGCCGGCGCCAGATAGCCATGCACCGCCTGGATCACCACCGAACCCTCGCCCACGCTCGACGCCACGCGCTTGACCGAGCCGGAGCGCACGTCGCCCACCGCGAAGATGCCGGGCTTGGTGGTCGCATAAGGCGATTCGAGCAGATGTCCCTGCGCGCAGCGACCGGTGAGCACGAAGCCCTTGTTGTCGAGCGCGAGGCAATCCTTCAGCCAGTCGGTGTTGGGTTCGGCGCCGATCATCACGAACACGTTGCTGACTGGCCGCGTAGTCACCTCGCCGGTCTCGCGCTGTCGCCAGCTCACCTGCTTCAGGCGCCCATCCCCTTCCAGATTGACGATCTCGCTATGCGTGTGCAGCGTGATCGACGAGGACAGCTGGATGCGCCGCACCAGGTAATCGGACATGGTCGCGGCCAGGCCGGAAGAGCGCACCAGCACATGCACGTGCGAGGCGATGCGTGAGAGGAACACCGCCGCCTGTCCGGCGGAATTGCCGCCGCCGACCACCACCACTTCCTCGTTCTTGCACAGCTGTCCTTCCATCGCGGTGCAGGCGTAGTGGATGCCGGCGCCCTCGAACATTTCGTAGCCGGGCACGTCCAGCTTGCGATAGCGCGCACCGGTGGCCACGATCACCACGCGCGCCTGGATGGTCTGGCCATCGTCCAGCCGCATGCGGAACGGATGTACCGAACAGTCCAACGCCGAGGCCTGTCGCGAGATGGCCAACCGTGCGCCGAACTTCTGCGCCTGCGCCTGCGCGCGACCGGCCAGGGCCTGCCCGGAAATGCCGGTGGGAAAGCCCAGATAGTTTTCGATCTTCGACGACGTACCGGCCTGCCCGCCCGGCGCCACGCCCTCCACCACGATGGTGGTGAGACCTTCCGAGGCGGCGTACACCGCAGCGGCCAGCCCTGCAGGACCGGCGCCGGCCACGGCCACGTCGTAGACGAAGTCCGGATCGATGACTTCGGTGAGGCCGAGTTCATCGGCCAGTTCCGAGGTGCTCGGATTCTGCAGGAAGCAACGTTCGGGGCAGATCACCACCGGCAATTGATCGGGGTGAAGCTGGAAGCATTCGATGAAGCCTTCCGCGTCGGCATCCACTTCGGTGTCGATCAATCGATGCGGGTAACCGTTGCGCACCAGGAAACGCTCGAGCCGCAAGGTGTCGCCGCTATGACCGGGGCCGACCAGCACCACGCCGCCGAAACCGGCGCGGATCAGACCGACGCGCCGCAGGATGAAGGCGCGCATGATGATCTCGCTGATGTCCGCTTCGGCAGCCACCATGCGGCGGAAATCCGCCGAGCGCACGCGCAGCACGCGGCTGTCCATCGCCACGCGCGCCGAGGCCATCACCGCGCGATGGTTGAACATGTTCATTTCGCCGCTGAACTGGCGCGCGGCATACATGGTGAAGACGTTCGACTGGCCGTGCTTGTCGACGTCGAAGACCTCCACCAGCCCATCGAGCACGAGGAAAAAGTCGACGCCGCGCTGACCGCGTTCGAACAACATCGTGCCCGTAGGCACGAGTTCCTCCTGGCCGTAGCTGGCGATGCGCCGGACCATCGACGGGTCTAGGCGCGGAAACATCTGCTCCTTGCGGTTCATCGGATCGGTCGGGTCGTAGACGACCTCAGGTGCTGGCGACTGCTCGGACATGCAAGACACCTCGTCATGGGGACGGCCCGGCGGCGAGCCAGGCGCGTCCTTTCAGGTTATGTCAGCGCGTTTGGCAGACTCTGCGCTGCGCTGCTGCATGCATCGTGCGCCGCAACGGTGTCGGTCGCAAGTCATTGCGACGACGCCTGCATGGCGACGGTGATCGACTTGACGAGACGTTCACGAAACCAGCGATGGGCCCGGTCGTTGTCCTTGGAATCATGCCAGTAGGCGAGGATGGGAATCGCCTTGATGCGCACCGGCAACGGCTGTATTGCGATGGGCAGCAAGGGCGCCAGGTGATCGGCGTAGGCCTTGGGCACGGTGAGCAGCAGGTCGCTGGCGGCGACGATCTGGCAGGCAGAGAAGTAATGCTGCGCCACCATGCGCACTTCGCGGAACATGCCGTTCTGGCCCATCAAGGCATCGAGCGCGCTCGACTCGCCCAGCGGGGAGACGGTGACGTGCTGCGCGTCGAGATAATCCGCGCGACGCAGTTGCTGCGACAGCGGATGGTCGCGCCGCATCACCACCACCAGCGTCTCATCCAGCAGGCGTCGATGCGAGATGCGTTCGCCGGCCCGCAGCGGACGATCCACCGCCAGATCCAGCGCGCCGGTGGAAAGTTCGCGCTCCACCTCGTCCGCCGCCACGCGACGGCTCACCACGCGCACGCCGGGCGCATCGCGACCGATGCTGGCCATCAATCCCGGCAGCGCGATCGATTCGAGGATGTCGCGAAAACCGATCACGAACTCCATCTGCAGGCGCGACGGATCGAAACTCGGCTGGGCATACGTGCTGGCCAGCAACCCCTTCAGATGCCCCTGCACCGCCGGCATCATCGCGCGCACCTTGTCGGTGGGCAGCAGGCGGTTGCCTTGGCGCACGAACAGCGGGTCGCCCAGCTGGTCGCGCAGGCGGCGCAAGGCATGCGTCACCGCCGGCTGGGTCAGGTGCAGCACGCGCGCCGCCGCGCTGACCCCGCCCTGGGTATAGATCGCATCGAGCACGCGGAACAGGTTGAGGTCGATACGGCTGTCGCGTTCCATCATCCACACCCATTCATGTGGCTAATGCCAACCCATAAAGTATATTCATTTCAATAATTGGCGGTCCGGGGCGTACGCTCCCCGAGAGTTGAGGAGAACCGCCATGGATTTCGCCCCCTCCGAGCGCACCCACGCGCTCACCGAGCGCCTCGCACGTTTCATGCGCGATGAGGTGATTCCGGCCGAGCCCGTCTATGCCGCGCAACTCGTCGGTGGCGCGGACCATCGGCAATGGCGCCAGCCGCCGGTGATGGAACAGCTCAAGGCACGTGCCCGCGATGCCGGCCTGTGGAACCTGTTCCTGCCCGATCTCGACGGCGGTCCCGGCCTGAGCAACGTGGAATACGCGTCGCTCGCCGAGCTCATGGGGCACTCCTTCATCGCGCCGGAGGCGTTCAACTGCAACGCGCCGGACACCGGCAACATGGAAGTGCTGCATCGCTACGGTTCGGAAGAACAAAAGCGGCAGTGGCTGGAACCGCTGCTGCGCGGCGAGATCCGTTCGGGCTTCGCGATGACCGAACCGGACGTCGCCTCGTCCGATGCCACCAATATGCGCGCCACGGCCACGGTGGAGGGCGACGAGATCGTCCTGAACGGGCGCAAGTGGTGGACCACCGGCCTGGGCCATCCGCATTGCCGCTTCGTGATCTTCATGGGCCTGAGCGACGCGCAGGCCGAGCCGCATCGCCGCCACAGCATGGTGGTCTGTCCGCTGGATGCCGCAGGCGTGCAGATCGACCGCATGCTGCCGGTATTCCATGACTACGACGAACCCTCGGGCCACGGCGAACTTCATTTCGCCAACGTGCGCCTGCCGCTTTCCCATGTGATCCTCGGCGCCGGCCGCGGCTTCGAGATCGCCCAGGGACGGCTGGGG
The DNA here is from genome assembly GCF_049913195.1 of Dyella kyungheensis. GTDB lineage: Bacteria > Pseudomonadota > Gammaproteobacteria > Xanthomonadales > Rhodanobacteraceae > Dyella > Dyella kyungheensis. The sequence continues at coordinate 3,949,135 of NZ_CP183983.1, forward strand.
CCGGGTCGCGTGCACCATTGCATGCGGGCGATCGGCGCCGCCGAACGCGCGTTGTCGCTGCTGTGCAAACGGGCGCAATTGCGCGTGGCGTTCGGCCAGCCGTTGCTCAAGCTGGGCGGCAACGCCGACATCATCGCGAACCTGCGCATGGCGATCGAACAGGCGCGACTGCTCACGCTCAAGACCGCCTGGACGCTGGACACGCAAGGCAGCAAGGCGGCGCTCAGCCTGATCTCGCAGATCAAGGTGGTGGTACCGATGGTCGCGCAGCAGGCCGCCGATGCGGCGATCCAGATCCACGGCGGCGCCGGCCTGACCGACGATTTCCCGCTGGCGCAGCTCTATGCCTATGCCCGGGTGCTGCGCCTCGCCGATGGTCCGGACGAAGTGCATCGCGCCGTCGTCGCCAAACTCGAAGCGAAGGCCCAGCTCGCCGTGGAGAATCAAGCATGACCGCGCCCGCTGAACAGGCCCGTGAAGTGCGCGAGGAAGACGCGTTCGACATCGCACGCGTCGACGCCTTTCTGAAGCAGCATATCGAAGGGCTGCAGGGTGCGCCGACGGTAAGGCAGTTTCCCGGCGGCGCCTCGAATCTCACCTACTTGCTGAGCTATCCGCAGCGAGACCTCGTGCTGCGTCGCCCGCCGCGCGGCGCAAAGGCCAAGTCCGCCCACGACATGCTGCGCGAAGCGCGCGTCATGACCGCGCTCAAGGCGAGCTACCCGTACGTGCCGGCGATCCTCGCGCGTTGCGACGACGACCGCGTGATCGGCCAGGACTTCTACGTGATGGAACGCCTGCAGGGAACCATCCTGCGTCGCGACCTTCCGGCCGGACTCGGACTCGATCGCGAGGGCGTGCGAACATTGTGCCTCGGCTTCATCGATCGGCTGATCGAGCTGCACCACGTCGACGCCAGCCAACCGGGCTTGAGCGAATTCGGCCGGGGCGAAGGCTATATCGCGCGGCAGGTGGCGGGCTGGAGCGAGCGCTGGCGGCAGTCGGCAACGGAAGGCTCCGATCCGTGCGAGGACATCATCGCCTGGCTGCAATCGCAGCAACCCAGGCGCGACAACGCCAGCTGCGTGATCCACAACGACTTCCGCTTCGACAACGTGGTGCTTGCCGCCGACCACCCGCTCGATATCGTCGGCGTGCTGGATTGGGAGCTGGCTACGGTGGGCGATCCCTTGATGGATCTGGGCAGCTCGCTGGCTTACTGGGTGCAGGCCGATGACGACCCGATCTTCCAGTCGTTTCGCCGCCAGCCCACGCATGAAGCCGGCATGCTCACGCGCCACCAGGTCGTCGCGTACTACGGCGAACGCACCGGCATGGATGTCTCGCGCTGGCGCTTCTACGAGATCTTCGGACTGTTCCGCCTGATGGTGATCATCCAGCAGATCTACCGTCGCTATGCACTGGGACAAACCACCAATCCGCAATTCGCCGGCTTCGGCGACGCTGCCCGCTATATGGGCTCGCGCTGCCGCCGGCTGATGGCCGGCCTGGACTGACGCATGCGCGAACTGCTGCTGATACGGCACGGCCAGGCGAGTTTCCACGCCGAGGACTACGACCGGTTGTCGCCGCTGGGCGTGCAACAGTCGTCCCTGCTCGGTGCATGGCTCGCCGAATGCGGGCAGAAGCCCGACCTGGTGGCGATGGGACCGCGCGCGCGCCATCGCGAGACGGCGCTGCCTTGTCTTGAAGCCGCGGGCGTCGTCGCATCGCCCATCACCCTGCCCGGCCTGGACGAAGTCGATCACCTGGAATTGCTGGCACGGCTGCGTCCCGACCTCGCTGCGCCCGGCGCGTTGCGCGCCGCGATGACGCAGGAGTCCGATCCCTATCGATCGTTCCAGCAGCTGTTTGTCGACGCCATCGGGCGCTGGACCAGCGGCGAGCACGACGCCGACTACAGCCGCCCTTGGAACCGCTTTCGCAGCGATGTGCTCGATGCGCTCAACCAGCTGAGCGAGTCGTCCGCCAACACCCTCTGGGCGTTCACCTCGGGCGGTCCCATCACCGTGATGGTGGCGGCGCTGCTGCAGGTGCCGGAGACGAAGACTTTCGATCTCAGCTGGTCGCTCGTGAACACGGGAGTGACAAAGCTTCGACTAGGCTCCCGCGGCGCCAGCCTGGTGACCTACAACACGTGGCCGCACCTGGAGCGGACGCGTGACGAGCAACTCGTGACCTTGCGATGAGTCGCCGTTGCACCCCACAGCACCGTCCCACCTACGCGATGGAAACTTGACTTCATGACCACACCGAGCACGTTTGACCTCACCGGCAAGATCGCCATCGTTACCGGCGCCAGCCGCGGCATCGGCGCCGAGATCGCGAAACTGCTCGCATCCCATGGTGCGCACGTGATCGTGTCCAGCCGCAAGCAGGCGGACTGCCAGGCCGTGGTCGCCGGCATCGTCGCCGAGGGCGGCTCGGCCGAGGCGTTCGCCTGTCACATCGGCGAGATGGCGCAGATCGAGGCACTGTATGCACACGTGCAGCAAGCCCACGGCCGCCTGCATATCCTGATCAACAACGCCGCCACGAATCCGTACTTCGGACCCATTCTCGACACCGACCCTTCGGTGTTCCAGAAAACCGTGGACGTGAACATCCGCGGCTACTTCTACATGTCCACCCATGGCGCGCGCCTGATGGCAACGAACGGCGGCGGCTCGATCGTCAACGTGGCTTCGGTGAATGGCGTAGTGCCGGGTTTCCAGCAAGGCATCTACTCGATCACCAAGGCAGCGGTGATCTCGATGACCAAGGCCTTCGCCGTGGAATGCGCCGAACAAGGCGTGCGCTGCAATGCCCTGCTGCCGGGGCTTACCGACACCAAGTTCGCCTCGGTGCTGGTGAACACGCCGGCCATCCTCAAGCAGGCGCTGGCGCACGTGCCGATGCGCCGCGTGGCGCAGCCATCGGAAATGGCCGGTGCGGCGCTGTATCTCGCGTCCGATGCCGCCTCCTACACCACCGGCGCCGTGCTGAACGTGGATGGCGGCTACCTCAGTGTCTGATACCAGGGAACAAACCATGACACCCCCTCTTCCACCACGCGCCGCCGGCAAACGCGCCTTGGTCACCGGCGCCGCCGGCGGTCTTGGTGCCGCCTCCGCGCGCATGCTGGCGCGGTACGGCGCCAAGGTCTTCCTGACCGATATCGATGCGCAGAGCGTTGCCGCGGTCGCTGCCCAGATCAACCAGGAATGCGGCGGCACGGTGGCATGGTCCGCAACCCAGGACGTGCGCGACGAGGCCACCTGGGAACGCACGCTCGCGGACGCCGCCGAAGCCATGGGCGGTCTCTCGGTGTTGGTGAACAACGCGGGCATCGGTTCGCTCGGTGGCGTCGAACGCATCGAGCTGAAGGAATGGCACCGCGTGATGGGCGTCAACCTGGACAGCATCATGCTGGGCTGCAAGCACGCCATGCCGTATCTGCGCGATGCGCAGCCGGCCTCGATCGTGAATATCTCCTCGCTGGCGGCATTCAAGATCGATCCCGACTACACCGCCTACAACACCTCCAAGGCCGCCGTGGCCGCGCTGACCAAATCGGTGGCGATGGATTGCACGCGGCAGAAGATCGACGTGCGCTGCAACTCGATCCATCCCGCCTTCATCCGCACCGGTATCGTGCAACCGTTCTTCGACAAGCTGGGCGAGGAGGAAGCCACCAGGAAACTGGTGCGCGGCATTCCCATGCACCGGCTCGGCGAACCGGACGATGTGGCCTATGCCGTGCTTTATCTCGCATCCGATGAAAGCCGCTATGTGACCGCGGCGGAACTCGTCATCGATGGCGGCGCTCGCGCCGTCTGACCGGAGGACATCCATGAGCTTCACGAATCGCCAACTGCTGTTGAAGACACGCCCCGAAGGCCTGGTGGGCCTGGACAACTTCGACCTGCGCGAAACACCCACCGCCGAACTCGCCGACGGCCAGGCACTCGTTCGCGTGCTCTATCTTTCGATGGATCCCACCAATCGCGTGTGGATGAGCGACGTCCCGCAATACATGCCGCCGGTCGCCATCGGCGAAGTGATGCGCAGTCTCGGCATTGGCCGCGTGGTCGCGTCCAGGTCCAAACACTACGCCGTGGGCGACCTGGTGCAAGGCCTGGTGGGATGGCAGGACTATGCCCTGCTCGACGAAAACAAGACGGGCTACTGGGTGAAGCTGCCGCCCAAGCCGCCGGTGGCGCTGCCCACGCTGCTGGGCGCCTGCGGCTTCAGCGGCATCACGGCGTACTACGGCCTGGCTGAAATCGCGCCCGTGCAAGCGGGCGAAACGCTGGTGGTCTCCGCCGCGGCAGGCTCGGTGGGCTCGATTGCCGGACAGATCGGCAAGCTGCGCGGCGCACGCGTGGTGGGCATTGCCGGCGGTGCCGAGAAATGCCGTCACCTGGTCGAGGACCTGGGCTTCGATGTCGCGGTCGACTACAAGGCCGACGATTTCAAGCAGAAGCTCGCCGAAGCGACCCCCGACGGCGTGCACGTCGACTTCGAAAACGTCGGCGGTGCGGTGATGCGCGCGGTGTTGTCACGCATGGTCAATGGCGGACGCGTGGCCTTGTGCGGACTCATCGCCAACTACGCGGGCGGCGCACGCGCCACGGACGACTACAGCGTGATCATCGTCAAGCGCCTCACCGTGCGCGGCTTCCTTGCCTTCGACTACAAGGATCAGGCGAAGGCGGTGCAGGAGCTGGTCGGCTGGGTGGTGAGCGGCAAGATCAAGGCGGGCGAAACGGTGGCCGATGGCCTGGAGAACGCGCCGCTGGTGCTCAACCGGCTCTTCGATGGAAGTCACACGGGGAAGTTGGTGTTGAAAGTGAGTAACGAGGACTGAGGCAGGCCCGTCGCGCACAAGTGCGCTCCCACAAGGTCACCGCACACTTGTGGGAGCGCACTTGTGCGCGACAGTTCCAGAGAAGGCGCCGCGCTAAAACGCGGCGCCTTCTTTCACTCCGCAACGTCCGGAACCACCGGCGGCTCCACCACCTTGGGCTTGCGCGCCCGCCAATAACCACCATGGCTCCACGCCTCGAACCCCCAGCGCAGCCAGCCGATCAGCGCATTGGCCAACCACAGCGCCCACAGCAGCATGGCGATCTTGTAGACCCACAGCGACACGCTGAATACGCCCGCTTGCGGCAGCGCGTTGTCGGTCTGGTCGGCAAACCAGTTGAGTTGCCACGCGGTGGAGTCGTAGCCGGCGACGTGCATGTCGGGCAAGCCGAGCAGCCCCTTCGGCACGGCGGAGATCAGCACGGCGATCGCCACCAGCGTCACCGCAGCCAGCGCCACTTGGGTCAGGTTGAAACCGACGCCATAGCGTTCGGGCAGCACAAACCGCGCGCGCCATCCCAGCAGGATCAGCCACACCACCACCAACGCATACGCGCCCCAGGCGAAGGCGGAAAAGCCCAGGCCCAGCAGCAGCCATGCGTGGAAGCGTAGCGGCGTGGGCGCATAGCGTGCCAACAACCAGGCCGCCAGCAGCAACACCAGCAGCTGCGACCAATACAGCACGGCCGGGCCCACGCTGGGTCCCCACGTCCACAGCACCCAGCGACTTTCCGGCAGTGCATGGCGAAGCTGGATGTTCGCGGCCGGCGCATTCAAGCTGAACTCCGGCGTGCGCACAGCGAAGGAAACACCCTCGGGCTCGCGCAGGCGCAGCGTGTAGACGTGCGCGCCCGGCAGCAGCGGCAGGCTGATCTTGTCGTCGCGTATGGCCAGGCTCAACGGCGCCTCGTCGCGTTTCGCCTCCAGCAGTTCGGCCCCTTTGGGCAAGCCGATGACATGCTCGCCGCCGCGCGTGCTGCGTGCCTTGAGCGTCAGCAGGGTTTCGGTGGTGCGATCGCCGGCGTGGCTATCCACCTCCACCTGATCGAAGGCGAGACTGTCGCCCGCCGCCGCCTTCGGTTGCGTCACGGCGACGTGCAGGCTTTCGCCGGGCAAGGGCTGGTAACGAAGACCCTGCTCGTCCTGGCTGGACGGCAAGCCCTTGGCTTCGAGATGCCACATGGGCGAGGACTGCAATACCCAGGTTTCCGCACGCTCGCCGAGGCCCGGCGCGGTCAAGGCGAGTGCATCGCTGCGCTCCAGCCGGCTGTTCCAGCTCTTGCTGGCTTCGCTGGCGTTGAAGGTGATGCCGATGCGTCCATCGTGCACGCGCGCATCGTCGCCCAACGGATGCTCGCCGGGCAGCAGCGGCAGATCCAGGCTGAAGCCGCCTTCGCTGGGTGCGATGCGCTCCACCACGTTGCGCACCGTCCACTCGTTACCCAGCACCAGGATGCGGGTGAGCTTCACGTACGGAGGAAACGCCTGCGTGACGCCCGCCGGGGTCGTCCCGTCCACCGCGGCGCGCACGCGGTTGAAGGTGAGGCTATCGCCGAGCAGCCGGCCATCGGCCATGCCGTCGGCTTTCCAGCCGTTGCCGCTGAACACGACATGCTGCGGCCGCAGCGGAAAATGCAGCGTGCCGACGTCCGTGGCGGCGGCGCCATAACGCAGCGATACGCGATGCACGCCGCGGTCGAGTTTCACCAGCAAGCCGTCCGCATTGCGCATCAGCGTCGCGTCCTTGCCATCGACACTTACGCTCTGGATCAACAGCGAGGGGCCACCCAACGGCAGCGGCACGGCGATGCTGGCGCCCGCGTGCATCTCCATATCCACCGTCACCTGATCGCCATTCGCCTGGAACGCGGCCTGTGCGACGGCCGCGCAATCGGGCGCACAGGTGGGCACTTCGGTGAGGCGATTGCGCAGTTGGGTCAGCATGGCCTCATTCGGTGTCGTCTGCGCATGCACGCCGTGCGGCAACAACGCGAGCAGCAGCAACGCCGTGGCACCGCCGTGCATGCGCCAGCTACGCCACGAGCCTTGGAGCGTCGGCAAAAGGCGTGCGGCAAGCTTGCCCAGCATCACCAGCAGCAAGGCCAGCATGACCACGCGCAGCAGTCGAACCAGCCACGCTGGCGCAATCACCAACCGCGTCGTCTGCTCGGCCGTGATCGGACCCGACCAGCCAAGGCGATAGTTGTTGCCGACGTCCCAGTCAGGCGTACCCTGCCCTGCCTGGATGACACTACGGCTATCCGGCTCCTGGCCGACGTTGATGGCGGTGCCGGTAACCGTGATCGCTTCAAGCGAACCTGTGGCCCGGGCTTTTTGCGCGACTTTAGGCGCGTAGTCCGCACGCGAGCCCGCCATCATGTCTGCAGCGGGCGCAGGCGGGGGCGGGGGCGCGGGCGCTGCCATCGGCACCTGGGCAGGGGCAATCGCATTCGTAGATGCTTCTTCCACCATGTTCACGACTTGCGGCGGCGCGACCTCGCGAGCCTCGGACGAAATGCTGCTGAACATACGTCCCTGTTCCAGTTGCGGATGCAAGGCGTACTCCATCTGCGATGCCGCGAACGGCAGGCTCCACAGCACGGCAAGCACCAGCACTGCCACGGCGCCGATACGCGACGCCAGGCGCAGCTTTCCTTCCGGCAGTGCACGCATCAGCAGCGCCAGCGCAAACGCCAGCGCGAGCGTCCAACGAGGAGCGCCTTGCTCATGCTGCGCCAGCGCGAGAAAGCCCAGCGCCAGCAGCGCCCACGGCCAGCCCAGCATGCGGCCGGCAAGCAAGGCGATCAGCGCCACCACGAACAGGTCGAGCAGGCTCCACTGCGCGATCCACGAATCGGGCGAACGGTCGGCGCCGGCGGCACCGATCAGGCGATAACCGTACGGCAGATGCAGTGTCGTATCGATGCTTTCCAGCGGAAGCATCCAGCCGCCGCTCGGCGCATTGCCGCGCTCCGGCAGTCGCAGGCCGGCAGTGAGCTGGAGTTTCGCATCGCGCAATTCGACGCCACTGCGCCCGTGGCCGTTCTCGGTGACCAAGAGCGGGCGGTCCGGCTGCGAAGCGTTTTGCAACTGCCATGGCGCGGCCACGTCGAGTCGTTGGCTACGCCGCAAGGTGCCGGTCAAAAAATCGGCTGCGGTGAAACCCTTCCCATCGAAGTCCATCCACAGTTGCCGATGCAAGGCGAGCTGATCGCCCTGCCCGCCTTCGCCGTTGCGCGTGCCTTGTTCGATGGCGAGGCCATGATCCGCGTCCAGCGCGTAGGCGGGAAAATCCGCCCACTCGGCAGGCACGTCGGCCTGACCAGCGTCCACCGGCTGCCCGTCGACGCGCGTGCTGCGTAGCGACGGCTCATCGGCATAGCTCCAGATCTCCTGCGCGGGCCACGGCGCTCCGGGCGGGGTCAGCTTGATCTGTTTGGGCACCTCGGTGCCGCGTGCGCCCAGGTTGATGGTCCACTGGCCGGGACGCAGTTGCACGCGCAGGCGGCCGTCGCTTTCCAGCCGTGCCGGCAGGCCGCCGTCGATGAACGTGGCGACGAACCCCGAGGGCAGCACCGGTCCCAGCACTTGCTCGCGCGAACTGCCGGTGACGTTGAACTGCAGTTGCGTCTGCAGATCGGACGGCAGGCCATCGTGCAGTCGGCGGAAGACACGCACGGACAGCGCATCGGCCGCGCGTTGCGCCTCCGCGGCCTCGCCCAGGGTGAGTTGCGCATCATTGCGTTCGATGCGCGCCACCGGACTGCCGTCGAGCGTCAGCGAGACCAGGCCAATCGAGGCCGGCACCTGCAAACGCGCCGGGCGGTTGTCCCAGGGCAGCGTGCCGTGCAGCGCGTAGTCGCCGGGTTCCAGCTGCAACGACGGCACGCCCTCGTGATCGAGCACGATCATCGGCTTGCCGTTCGCGCTCACCTGTTGCGGCCAGTTGCGTGCATCGCCGGGCAGCGCGATCCAGCTGCGTCCATCGACATGGACGTCCAGACCGAAGCGGGCGCCGTCCTTGCCCGCATCCAGCGTGAGCCTTCCGGGCCACGCGCACTCGTGCTGCAGCGTGGTCCCACCTACCGAACTCAACACCGGACACGCGTGCTCGGGCACGTCGTGCAAGACCCAATCCTGCCAATCCTTCAGCGGTGGCGGCACGTTCTGCGCCATGGCCGGCGCAACCAGCCACACGAGCGGGCACAACCATTCCCACGGACGACGCATGTCTTTCTCCCTGACGACGCTGGGTGAGCCAGCCCAGTGTAGGTGCCGGCGGAAGGCGACGGAAAGCGCCTTCGTCATCTCTAACGAGGCGGATGCGAAAAAAGGGTTGAGCGCCCGCAAAAAAACCGGGCGGCTTGCGCCGCCCGGTGGGGACCACTGCCTGCGACCGTTGAATCAGCGCAGGATCGATTTGGCATCCTGCTTCTGCGCCAGCACATGGCAGAGCACGGTCGATTCGGTGGTCTGCGCCAGGCCACGCTCGGCGCCGGTGACCTGCTTTACGCGGTCCTTGAAGAACGCCTGCAGGCGATCGGCTTCGTCCTGCGAGCAACCGCCGCCGCCAATCAGGTCGGGCAGCTTGCCGCCGGCGAAGCTGCCGGTGCGTTCCACAATCTTGTCGTAGTTGCTAGTGGTCCACTGCCACGACGCATCGCGCTCGGCACGCGTGTCGCGGCCGCCGTCGAGCAGCATGGCCATCTCGCCCACCTTCACCTTCTTGTCGAGGGCGAAGTTGCGCACCTGCACGGCCAGTGCCGGATCGCTGACTTCGCTCAAACCCGCCAGCATGGCATTGCGGAAAGCCGGGTCGCTGGTCTGCGGGATTTCGGCAATCAACGCATCGACCGCGCTCTTGCCGCGCTCCTGCACGGCCACGGCCAATGCCGTGCCGAGCAGATCGCGGTCGCCGGTAGCCAGGTCGAGGCGACCGTCGGGCTTGCGCTTGAGCGCGGCGTCGCCCTGCTTGAGCAGTTCGGCGCGCACCTCCGGCACCTTCACCACCAGCGCCAGTTCATCGGCCAGGGTGGCGCGCAGCAGCGAGTCGCCGTCGGCCTCGTTGGCCTTGCGCTGGTAACCCAGTGCCTTGAGGCGCGGCAGATAGGCGCTGGTAGCCCACGCATCGAGCTTGGCGCGCTCGGCGTCGGTCTGCGCCAGGTTGCGATGGATCCAGTTGAAGCTGGTCAGCGGCGCGGTGGCCACTTCGCGCGTCTTGGACGCGGTCAACGGCTTGAGCGCGGCCAGTACGTCGCCGGCATCGAGGTCGCCATGCTTGAAGCTCGCATACACGGCATCGGCGTAGGCGAGCTGTTCGGCATCGTCGAGCTTGTCGATCTGCTTGCCCAGCGTGGCCAGGTCCTTCTTCGCCATGGCGAAGCGGTAGTAGCCGGTGGCGTTGGCGTTGGGCAACACCCAGGTGTTCTTGCTGGCGCCTTCCAGCACCATCGAACCGGTGGCCTGGTCGAACAGTTCGCAACTGACCTTGCTGCCGCTGGCGGTGCCGTAGCGCACGCACATCGGCACACCCCATACCTGCTTGTCGTTGCCCTTGCTGCCCACCGGCAGGTAACGGCTCTGGCTGAGCTTGAGCACGGTCTTGCCGCCTTCCTGCGCCAGCTCGGTCTGCACGTACGGCACGCCCGGCTGGTTGAGGAAGCTCTTGAACGCCTGCTTGAAGTTGTCGCCCTTGTCGGCGGCCTTGGCCACGGAGCCGATCAGATCGTCGGCGGTGGCATTGCCGTACTTGTGATCCTGGATATACGCGCGCATGCCCTGCTGGAACGCCGATTCGCCGACGTAACCCTCGAACATGCCCAGCACCACCGCACCCTTGCGGTAGGTGATGGAATCGAACGCCGTCTCGATGTCGCCGTTGCCGCTGATCGGCTGGCGGATCTTGCGCGTGGTGACCAGGCTGTCGTCGTTCATGGCGCCCTGTGCACCGCGCACGCGATCGAGATCGGCGCGGTATTCCGGATGCACCTTCTGCGTCACCTTCTGCTGCATCCAGGTGGCGAACGCTTCGTTGAGCCACAGGTCGTCCCACCAGGCCAGCGTCACGGTGTCGCCCGTCCACTGGTGTGCCAGTTCATGCGCGGTGACGTTGAACGAACCGCGCACATAGGTGGCCGGGGAATCCGGATCGATCAGCAGCAGCCAGTCGCGGAAGGTGACCAGACCCGCGTTTTCCATCGCGCCCGCGGAAAAATCCGGCGCGGCCAGCAGGTCGAGCTTGTCCCACGGATAGCCGAAGCCGTAGTAATCCTCCAGCGTGTGGATGATCGTCGGCGTTTCGCTGAGCACATGCTGGAGGCGATGGCCTTCCCCCTTGGCCGCCACGCCGCGCAGTTCCAGCGCGTTAGTGCGGTACTGGTCGGGCGAAATATCCGGACCCTTCACCACATCCCACGGGCCTACGCCGAAGGCGACGAGATAGGTCGGCAGCGGCTTGGTGGTGGAGAAGGTGAGCTTCTTCCAGCCATCGCCGGCCTTCTCTTCCTTCACCTGCTTGGTGTTGGCAACGGCCACTTCATCGTTGGGGATGGTCAGGCGGATATCGAACGGCGTCTTGAAGCCCGGTTCGTCGAAGCCCGGGAATGCGTAGCGCGCGCTGATCGGTTCCATCTGCGTCATCGCGTACGGCTGGCCTTCGTGGCTCACCTTGTACAAGCCCTGCAGCTGTTGGTTGAGCGGCGCGGTGTAGTTGATCGCCAGCGTCAGCTCCTGCGGCTTGAGCGTGCTGCCGAAATCGATGCGCACCACGCCTTCCTGCGGCGCCACGTCCACGTACTTGGCCGCATGCGACTTGCCCGCGGCATCGGTCACGTTGACCTTGCTCACCTTCAGTTCGCGACCATGAATCCACAGGTGGTCGGAAGCCTCGGTCAGCTTCAGCTTGATCACCGTGCTGCCGGAAAAATCCTGTTGGCGCGGGTCGACCTTGAAGTCGAGCTGGTAGGACTCCGGCTGTGCCCAGCCGGGCAGGCGGCCGTGCGGCTGGTCATCGACGGCGGCGGCGAGGGCGGTGCCGCAACAGGCGGCCAGGGCGGTGAGAACGAGTGGACGGACGAAACGGCGCATGCGCGAAAGGCTCCCCTTGGTAAGGCAAACCCCGAAGCTAGGTGCTGCCGTGACTTTGGACACAGTGCCAAAAGGCATGCCGGCGGGAGCTGCCCGCCGCTTTCGGAGTTCGCCCACAGTGCCCGGGCCTCCCCGATCCCCATGCATTGTCTTGACCGATGGAAGACCTCATTATGATAGACATCAGCTATTGGAAAAATGAGCGATTCCGCCCATGAACCTGCGCGACCTGCACTACCTCGTGGCCCTCGCCGAACATCGCCATTTCGGTCGTGCGGCCGAGGCCAGCTTCGTCAGCCAACCCACCCTCTCCACCCAGATCAAGAAACTGGAGGACGAACTGGGCGTGGCGCTGGTGGAGCGCACGCCGCGCAAGGTGTTGTTGACGGAGACCGGCCGCGAGATCGCCCGTCGCGCACGCGGCGTGCTGTCGGAGATCGACGAGATCAAGGCGATTGCGCAGCGCACCCGCGATCCGGAATCGGGCACCCTGCGGCTGGGCATTTTTCCCACCCTGGGCCCGTACCTGCTGCCGCACCTGGTGCCGCTGGTGCGCAAGCATTTTCCGCGGCTCGAACTGCTGCTGGTGGAAGAGAAGACCGAGCAGGTCATCCGCATGCTGCGCGAGGGTTCGCTCGACGCCGGCATCCTCGCACTGCCGCTGCACGAAGAAAGCCTGCACACGCAATTCCTGTTCGAAGAACCGTTCGTGCTCGCCGTGCCCGAGAATCATCCGCTGGGCCAGAAGCACAAGCGCCTGAAGCTGGACGACCTGGAAGACGAGAGCCTGCTGCTGCTCGAAGACGGCCACTGCATGCGCGACCAGGCGCTGGAGGTGTGCCAGCTCGCCGGTGCCGGCGAACGCTCGGGTTTCCGCGCCACCAGCCTGGAAACCCTGCGCCAGATGGTGGCCGCGAATGTGGGCATCACTTTGTTGCCCACGCTCGCGATCAAGCCGCCGGTGTCGCGCACCGACAACGTGCGCCTGCTGGAATTCGCCGGCCATCCGCCCAGTCGCCGCATTGCGCTGGCGTGGCGCAAGAGTTCGTCGATGGGCCTGTTCCTCAAGCGCTTCTCGGAAGTGATCAGCGATCTGCCGCCCGGTCTGCTGCAACCGGGCATCGCGGAGAGCAAGCCCACGCGCCAGGCCACTCGCTGAGGTGTCGATGCAGCGTTTCATCCTGGTCGGCCTGCTGCTGATCGCGCTGCTCGGCGGCGTGAACTGGTGGCGCCACCGCGCCATCGTCCACGCACCCGGCATGCTGGCGACGGACGTGCCGACGCAGATCGATCTGGGCGATGGCACCACGCTGCAGCGCGACGATGTCACCCTGGTCACTCGCGCGCGCTTCGAGCTCACCGCGCGCGTGCTGTCGCGCGAGGACTATCGTTTCGACGCCGGCGCGGCGCTGGCGCCGATCGATCTCGCACTGGGTTGGGGGCGCATGTCCGACAGCCAGGTGCTGTCGCAGATCGAGATCGGCCAGGGCAACCGCTTCTATCACTGGCACGTCGATCACTTCCCGATACCGCGACGCGAGATCGAACAGTCCAGCGCCAACATGCACATGATTCCCGCCGACGACACCGCCCGGCGCGAACTGGAGCGCGTGCGTGCCGGCGAGGTGATCCATCTGCAGGGTTTTCTGGTGGACGCCAGCCGCGCCAACGGCTGGCGCTGGCGCACGTCGATGTCGCGCGACGATACCGGCGATGGGGCGTGCGAGCTGGTTTATGTGGAGAGTGTGGAAGCGGCTGTGCCGTGAGTACGGCCGCGCACTCACAATCTGGCGACACCACTGTGGGAGCGCACTTGTGCGCGACAGCAACGTGATGTCGATACCGCTCCGTCAGGTTGTCGCGCGCAAGCGCGCTCCCACAAAAAGCGCCTGCTGATCCCGAGTGCCGGCCAACCTCGCCTCAGTACCGCAACAACGCCTTCAACGGCGCACTCTCATCCTGCCACCGCTCGCGCCCCTGCAACGCAGCGAGTTCGATCACCACGCTCGCCCCCACCAGCTGCCCACCGAGCTTCAGCACCAGTGCGCGCGCCGCGGCCACGGTGCCGCCCGTGGCGAGCACGTCATCGACCAGCAGCACGCGTTCGCCGGGACGCAGAGCATCGTTGCGCGCTTCCAGGCGATCCACCCCGTATTCGAGCTGGTAATCCACCGATACCACCGGCGGCGGCAGCTTGTTGGGTTTGCGCAGCGGCACGAAACCGGCGTGCAGCTTCTGCGCCAGCGCTGCGCCGAAAATAAACCCACGCGATTCGATCCCGCACACCGCCTGCACGCCGCTGCCCTGCCAGGGTTCGGCCAGCGCATCGATGCAACGGGCAAAGCCGCCGGCATCGGCCAGCAGCGGCGTGATGTCGCGGAACATCACGCCCGGCTTGGGAAAGTCCGGTACGGCGCGAATCAGCGACTGGATCTGTTGCAGCGTGGCATCCATGGTCTGTAACTCCTGCGAGGCCGGGTGGCCACTACGCAGGATACCGCGACACGGGAAACCGGCCGGTGCGCCGGTCAGCTGAACGCAGGCAGCGGCGCGTCCGGATCTTCATCGGCCTCGCTGATGGCCAGGCGGGCTTCCTGCAGGTCCCGCTCGACCTCGCGGACCACGGCTTCGGCAGCCGGCAGGCTGGTTTCCGGGACCAGCACGGCCACGTAATCCAGTGCGGGCAACTGCCCCACGGCCCCGGTCAGGTACTCGCCGGAGACGAATGCCGGGATGTCGGCACGCTCCAGCGCATCCTTCACCAGATGGGCGTCGATCAGGGTTTCAGCTCGATAGGCAATGCGCATGGGACCCACGCTACCCCTGTGGCGGTATTCGGGCAAGTTCCCGTTACAGGCGTGTTGCGGGGGTGAAGCGGGCGATTCCCTGATGATCGGCGCCGGTTCCCCGCCCCCGCCAGCGGCTGAAAAACAGCCAAACACCCCCATCTACCGGACAGGGTAAACTTCACCGTTTCCGCCACCGCGACCGAGCCTCGATTCCCGATGTCTACCGAAAACGCCGCCGTTGAACCCACTGCCTCCGCCGCTGCTGCCCCGCAGGCCGAGGGTCAACGCGACTTCATCCGCCAGATCATCCGCGAGGACCTGGCCACCGGTAAGCATCACGCCATCCGCACGCGCTTCCCGCCCGAGCCCAACGGCTACCTGCACATCGGCCACGCCAAGGCGATCTGCCTGAATTTCGGCATCGCCAAGGAATTCACCGGCTGGTGCAACCTGCGCCTGGACGACACCAACCCCGGCAAGGAAGACCCGGAGTTCGTCGAAGGCATCAAGGACGACGTGCGCTGGCTGGGCTACGAGTGGCACGACCTGCGCCACGCCTCCGATTACTTCGAGGTGTTCTACGACTCGGCCATCAAGCTGATCAAGGATGGCGTGGCCTATGTGGACGACCTCAGCCCGGAAGACATGCGCGCCTATCGCGGCACGCTCACCGAGCCGGGCCGCAACTCGCCGTTCCGCGAGCGCAGCGTGGAAGAAAACCTCGACCTGTTCCAGCGCATGCGCGCCGGCGAATTCGCCGACGGTGCCAAAACGCTGCGCGCGAAGATCGACATGACGTCGGGCAACATGAACATGCGCGACCCGGCGATCTATCGCATCCGCAAGGTGGCGCACCAGAACACCGGCGATGCGTGGCCGATCTACCCGATGTACGACTACGCGCATTGCCTGTCCGATGCGCTGGAAGGCATCACCCATTCGCTGTGCACGCTGGAGTTCGAAGACCATCGCCCGCTGTACGACTGGTTCGTCGACAAGGTGGACCTGGTCAACCATCCGGAGCTGTGGCAGCACCTGCGCGAAGGCGGTTTCCGTACCGAGCCGGCCAAGCCGCGACAGATCGAGTTCTCGCGCCTCAACCTCACCTACTCCATCACCAGCAAGCGCAAGCTCGCCCAGTTGGTGACCGAGAACCTGGTGGACGGCTGGGACGATCCGCGCATGAACACGCTGCGCGGCCTGCGTCGTCGCGGCTTCACGCCGGGCGGCCTGCGCCTGCTGATCGAACGCCTGGGCGTGAGCAAGCAGAACAGCATCATCGACTACTCGATCCTCGAGAACTGCATCCGTGAGGATCTCGACGCCACCGCCGCCCGCCGCATGGCCGTGCTCGATCCGCTCAAATTGGTGATCACCAATCTGCCGGAAGGCCACGAAGAACAGCTCACCTTCTCCAACCATCCGAAGGACGAGAGCTTCGGTACGCGCCAGGTACCGTTCTCGCGCGAGCTGTGGATCGAGCGCGAAGACTTTGCCGAAGTGCCGCCCAAGGGTTTCCATCGCCTCAAGCCCGAGGGCGAAGTGCGCCTGCGTGGCGTGGGCATCGTCAAATGCGACGAGCTGGTGAAGGATGCCGGCGGCAACCTCATCGAGCTGCGTTGCTCGCTCGACTTGGAATCGCGCCAGGGCATGCCGGGCGCCGACCGCAAGGTGAAGGGCACCATTCACTGGGTGAGCGCCAGACACGGCGTCGCCACCGAAGTGCGCGTCTACGACCGCTTGTTCAACGTGGCGGATCCGGACGATGAAACCGATGGCAAGACCTGGATCGAACACATCAACCCGGAAGCCAAGCGCGTGGTGACAGCGTGGCTGGAACCCGCCGCGGCGAAGGTCGATCCGGAACAGCGTTTCCAGTTCGAACGTCTCGGTTACTTCGTCGCCGACCGCGTGGATCACACATCGGACAAACCTGTTTTCAACCGTACCGTCACGCTGCGTGACGCATGGGCGAAACAAGCCGGTTGATCGAGCCGCGTCGATGCTCCCCCATGCTGCGGGGAGGCATGAAATAGGCTCAATCGTCACAAGGAACGTTGCATGCTGCGTCAACAGATTCACCTGACTCTTCCGCCGTGGATCGACGAAGTGGTCGACACACAGAAGCGCTACCTCACCGACGAGGAACGTGTGGCCCTGGCCATCGAACTCTCTCGCCTCAACATCGAGCGCAGCCATGGCGGCCCGTTCGGTGCGGCGGTGTTCGACGGGCAAGGGCGCGTGGTGTCGGTCGGCGTCAATCGCGTGGTGCCGCAGACCTGTTCCGTGGCGCATGCGGAAATGATGGCGTACATGAGCGCGCAGCAACGCCTCGCCGCGTTCCGGCTCAACGCCGATGGCGGCCGCTATACCCTCGCGACCAGCGCCCAGCCGTGTTGCCAGTGCTACGGCGCCACCGTGTGGGCAGGCGTGGACGAGCTGCTGATCGGCGCCCGTTCCGAAGACGTGGAAGAACTCACCGAGTTCGACGAAGGTCCGCTGCCGGCCGACTGGATCGGCGAGTTGGAGAAGCGCGGCATCGCCGTGCGCCGCGACATCCTTCGCGACCAGGCGCGCAGCGTGCTGGCGAGCTACGGCCAGAGCGGACAGCACTATTGAGCCGCCTGCGCGCCGCGCTTCCGCTGTTGCTGCTGGTGATCGCCGGCATCGCCTTGTTCAGTTCCGGGCTGATGGATCGGCTGCATCCGGAACAACTGGTGCAGCACCAGGACCAGCTGCGCAGCGAGATCGACATCGCGCCCTGGCTTAGCCGCATCACCTACATCGGGCTGCTCACGCTGGCCATGTCCACCGGCATCCCGGGCACGGTGATCATCATCATGGCCGGCGGCTTTGCCTTCGGCGCGGTGGAAGGCACCCTCTATTCGTCGATCGGGCTCACCCTGGGCACGCTGATCCTGTTCCTGGCCAGCCGCTATGCGTTCGGCGCGGGCAGCAAGCATCCGCCGAAGCTGGTGGACAAACTGCACCACGGCTTCGAGCGCCACCCGGTCGCCTACACCATGTTCCTGCGCTTCGTGCCGGTGGCGCCGTTCGGCCTGGTCACAGTGGCGCTGGCCTGGCTGCGCTGTCCGCTGTGGCTGTTCATGGGCGCCAGCTGGCTCGGTGGCACCGTCTCCCTGATCTTCGAGACGTCGATAGGCGCCGGCCTGGGCGAAGCGTTGGCACAGAGCCACGGCCATTTCGGCCCGGAACTGCTGATGCAGCGCGGCGTCTGGATGCCGCTGACCGCCATCGCCGTGCTGGCCCTGCTCCCGCTGTTGGTCGAACGCTTCACCAGCCGGCGCCACAAGGCTACCCCGGCGGCCAAGCCGAGCCATCCGCCGGGTTAAGTCTTACAACCGCCCTAGGCCATTTGCTACACCGGTCGGCATGCTGCCTGCCCTGGAGAATCGCGCTAGGCTGACTTCGCCTGACGCATACGGCGTGCAAGGGGATCAAATGGGCGCAGGGGTCAACTCCCGGACGGTGCAATGGTGGCGTCGTACGTCGCTGATGCAGCGGCTTGCGCTGGTGACGCTGATTCCCACGCTGGTGACGGCCACCCTGCTGGTGGCCATGCTGGCGCCGCAGCAATTGATGACGCTGCGCGGGATGGCGCAGAACACCGCCGAAGCCATCGCGACGCAGGCCGCCTCGGTCACCGCGGCGCCCTTGCGCGACATGCAGCGCCGCGAGCTGGTGCGCATCGCCGAGTCGATCAGCGACCTGCCGCACGTGGCCCGCGTGCAGATCCGCGCGGCCGACGGCGAAATCCTGGCCGACAGCCTGGGCCGCAGCGGCGCCGACAACAACGAAAGCCTCACCGTGGTGCGCGACGTCATCGACAGCGAGCGGCCGGGGCAACCCGTGCTGGGCTCGGTGATGGTGGACGTGAGCCTGCGCGATGCGATCGCCATGCAGCAGGCCAGTCTTCGCCATGCGCTGGTGGCCCTGGTAATCAGCCTGTTCGTGGCCGCGATCATCGCGTGGCAGGCCGCGCGCTGGATCAGCGCCCCGCTGCGCCGGCTGGTCGACGCCGTGCATCAACTGGGACGCGGCGATCGCCACGTGGAAGTGGAGGTCACCGACCAGACCGAAATCGGCGAACTGCAACGCGGCTTCAATAGCGCGGCGATGGCGCTGTTCGACGTGCAACGCGGCATGGAACGCGAAATCGAACATGCCACGGTGGAGCTGGCCCGCAAGAACGCCGCGCTCGAAGCGGCCAGCGTCGCCAAGGCACGCTTCCTCGCCGCCGCTTCGCACGACCTGCGCCAGCCGTTGTATGCGCTCACGCTGTTCTCTTCCGCGCTGGCCGAGGACGAACGCGATCCGGTGCGGCTGGACCGGATCGCGCACATCCAGGAATGCGTGGAAGCGCTGGACCATCTGTTCAGCGAACTGCTCGACCTGTCGCGCCTGGAAACCGGAGCGATGCAGATCGAAATCGCCGAGTTCCCGCTCGATCACGTATTCCAGGAAGTGAGCCGCAACTTCCGCATGATCGCCGA
This sequence comes from Dyella kyungheensis, assembly GCF_049913195.1. Lineage (GTDB taxonomy): Bacteria > Pseudomonadota > Gammaproteobacteria > Xanthomonadales > Rhodanobacteraceae > Dyella > Dyella kyungheensis. The sequence goes on from NZ_CP183983.1 coordinate 3,968,393, forward strand.
GCAGCACGGCCTGCGCCTGATCATGCGCGCCACCAACCTGTGGGTGCGCAGCGACCGCACCATGCTGTCGCGCATCCTCAACAACCTCGTCAGCAATGCGCTGCGCTACACCAGCCGCGGCGGCGTGCTGGTGGTGGCCCGCCATCGCGCGGACGGCACGGTGCGCGTGGATGTGTGGGATACCGGCAGCGGCATCGCGCAGGAACACCAGGTGCGCGTGTTCGACGAGTTCTACCGCGTCGAAACGCATGCCAACGAACACGACGTCGGCCGTCGTCGCGGCCTGGGCCTGGGCCTGGCCACCGTGCAACGCCTGGCCGAGCTGCTCGATACCCAGGTGGAACTGAAGTCCAAACCCGGTCGTGGCAGCGTCTTCAGCTTCCATCTGCCGGAAGTACCCGCGCAGCATATTCCCGTGGCCAGCGGCGAGGACGTCTCGCCGGATGTCTCGGGCATGCGCGTGCTGGTAATCGACGACGAACCGGCGATTCTCTCGGGCATCCGCTATCTGCTGAAGAGTTGGGGCTGCGAAGTGGCAGTGGCCGAAGATCGCATCCAGGCCCTGCAGGCGGCCGAGGAATGGAACGTGCCGCCGGACATCGTGATTTCCGATCTGCGCCTGCGCGATGGCGAAAGCGGCCTCGACGTGCTGGCCGCGCTGGATGCGCATTACCAGATCGACGGCAACCCGCCGTTCTCCCGCCTGCTGATCACCGGCGAAACCCGCAGCGACCGCCTACGCGAAATCATGGCCGCACGCATTCCCGTGCTGTACAAGCCGGTATCGCCGGAACAATTGCGCGAAGCGCTGATGGTGGCCTGGAGCGCCTCGCGCGTCACCACCGTCTAGGGCATTCAGTCTTTCGGTGCGACGCGACGCGCCAGCACCCGGTCGGCCGGCAGGAAGCGGTTGAACAGGTCGTCGACGAAGTCGCCGCTCGGCGCGTCGTTGCGCGAACCGCCGGTGACATACACACCCTGCCAGTGCAGGCGCCGCTCGGCATGCGCCTCGTTCGCGTGGAGACGTTCGAGGAAGCTGCGCAGTCCGCGCTCCAGCCCGTACAACGATTGCAGGAAGGCGAACGCCTCGCGCCGGCGGCGCGGATCGCGTTCGATCGCCAGCACCGCCTGCGCGGTGGCCAGCAGCCGCTCGCTCACTGCATCGGCCTGGGCTTCCACGCGCGCATCGAGCGCGCCATCTTCGATCACGACCGGACGGCGCCAGCCCAACACGCGGCGAAACACCGATGCAGGCAACGTGGAACGGAACGCGGCGTGTCCCGGCAATGCTTCGAGACCGGTGACCACCACGTACACCGGCAACTGCAGCTGCAGCCGACGGGTGGCTTCTTCGGCCAGGCGATGCAGGCGATCCGCATGCATCGCCACCGCGTTGTCCGGCTCGCGCAGGCTCTGGGCGGCAATGCAGATCACCATGCCGTCCAGCGGAAGTTTGCGGCGTTCGGTCGCCAGCAGGGCCAGCGCCTTGGACCACGGCGCCTCGACGTCGCCGATGCTGGCATGCGGATGGGCAAGTCGCGGGCCGGGCTCGATGGCCACCAGTGAGCGGAACACCCACCAGTGCCATGGGCGCGTATCGTTCGCACGCGTCAGCTCGCGCGCATGCGGCGCGGATGCGGCGGCCTGCAACAAGGAACGCACGTCCGCGGCGCTGTCGCCCATGAACAGCAGCCACGGGTGACGGGACAGTTGTCGCCATTGGCCGCGACGCCGGAACGGATGCAGGATCGCGCCGCGCAGGCGGCGCGCGGCATCCTTCACCGCGGCCGAGAAGCTGCCGATGCCGTAGCCGGCGTCCGTGCTGTCGGCCACGCGCGTATGCGCGCGCATCATCACCAGCGATTGCCATGCCAGCACGCCGGTCCAGCCGATCACGCCCAGCACCGCCACGATGATGCCGCTGGCAAACCAGGCCTGCTCGGATAGGGCATGACTGAATACCGGCGCCACGAAGGCCACGAACACCAGCAGCACCAGCACCGCCGCCACCAGTTGGGCGAGGCGGCGGCCCATCCAGGTCACCGGCAGGCGCAGCACGGGCAGGCCCGGCACCATGTACGGCTGGGGTGTCACCGATTCGCGCTGCAAGGCCTGCAGCACCGCCGGCGCTGCCGTGCTGGCCGGGCAGTACAAGGCCTTGATGCGCCCCAGCTCCCCGGTATCGCCCTGCTCGTAGTAATACTGACCGGCGAAGCCCAGCAGCAAGGCCATGCTGAACACTTCGCGCACTTCGTCGTCGCTGCTGCCAAGCCGGCCCAACTGGTCGAAGAACTCGGTGTCCGCGTCGCTGGTGCGGAACAGGGTCTGCTGCAAGGGGCTCATCGGGCCGCGCCAACCGCCGTGGCGGCTGACCACTTCGTCAAACCACGCGGTGACGGCAAACGCCGCCAGCTCCACCTCGGCCAGCGCCCTGCCCCGCGAAAACGCAGCGCCCCGGCTTTGTTCCACCAGCGCCAACGCGCGAGCGTGCACGGACGGCAGCTCGTCGTCGGAAAGATTCTGGCTGGCGGCCTGCTCGTCAATCAGCAGGCCATATGCGAACAAAGGCGCAAAACACTCCAGCAGCCGCATGGCACCTATCGCCGTCAGAACCTGTTGCATGTCGCTCTATCGCCCCCGCCGGAACAGCATGCCGCGCTGGCCGGGGATGAGCGCCGAAGTCTACGACGATAGTCGCCGCCGTGCCGATCCGGGCGTGCCTGAGGCGGCGCCCAGTCCGAAGCACTGGAAATGAGCCTGTCGCCAGGCAAGAGGGCCATCCATGGCGAACCGGCGGACGCGGGTAGGACTACCCGCATGCCGGGGGTTCCAACGGGATCAGGGGAGGCTGGCTGCAGCACGTGGCGGGCTCGGTGGGGCCGGTGACGCTACGCGTGACTTTCATCAAGTTGCCGTTCTCTCGGTGTCCGGTGTGGATCGCGCCAAGCTTCTGCACGATCCGACTCGCTCCGTTTCACCCAGTCACGGCATCGATGAGCGATTCCCCTATCGCGGTGGAATCTTCGCGGTTGGCGTCCACGACAGCCATATCCCGTTGAGGCTATGCCGTTCGTACGCACGTCGAGGTTGCCGCGCGAACGGGGTGGGGCTATGTTGCATAAGCGGACGTGCGGTGATGGGATTACCGTACAGCGCCATGGGGAATGAGATGCGCATATTGATCGCGGACGACCATCGGCTGATCGTCGAAGGTGTCAAGCTCAAGCTGGCCGAGCTTGGGCCAAATACGGAATTTGTGATGGCCATGGACATGGCCGAACTGCGCGAGGCCATCCATGCGCCGGAGGCGCCGTCGCTGTCGCTCGCGCTGATCGACCTGGCCATGCCCGGCGTGCAAGGCAGCGAGCACCTGGCGGAAGTCATCGAACACCTGCCCCATGTTCCCGTGATGGTCCTGTCGGGCTCGGAAGATGGCGCGCTGATGAAAAGCCTGCTGGCCATGGGCGTGCAGGGTTTCATTCCGAAGGCGTATTCCCCCGACGTGATGCTTTCCGCCGTGCGCCTGGTGCTGGCGGGCGGCGTCTACGTGCCGCCGTTGCTGCTGCAGGAACGCGTGGATGGCGCGGTGCCCACGCCGCCGCCGGCGTCCGCGGCGCAGATGACACCGGGCGCCGATTCGCTGGAAGAGCGGTTGCGCAAACTGCTCACCGAACGCCAGATCGATGTGCTGCGGCTGCTCTCCCAAGGCAAGCCGAACAAGCTGATCGCCCGCGATCTGGGCATCAGCGAGGGCACGGTGAAGATCCATCTCGCCGCGATCTTCCGCGCCCTGAACGTTCGCAACCGCGTCGAGGCCGTGGTGGCCTCGCGCCGCATCAGCGGCCTCTGATCGCCGCGCGCTTCATCTCACGGCAGCCACGCCCGCCTATGTCGCTCGCTCCGGACGCATCTGCCGAGACCCTCGCCGGACCCCGACCGATGCCCTGCCGCCTGCTGCGCCATGCCCTGCTGCTGCTCGTCCTGCTGCTCACCCTGGCGGGCACCTCGGCCGCCTGGGCGGACCCGCCGCAGGACAGCGGACACATCAATGCGTTGACCTTCGGCATCCTGCCCATTGGCGGTCCTTCCGAGTCGCTGGCCGCCTGGCGTCCCATGCTGGACGACCTGAGCCGCACGCTGCACCTACCCATTCACAGTCTCTCGGTCAGTACCTATGAAGGGCTGGGCCAGGCGATGGCCGAAGAGCGCGTGGACTTCGCCTTCGTCTCCGGCCGGCTCGCGCTCGACGCGGTCGTGCACGATCGCATGCAGGTGATCGCGCAGCTTACCCGCAGCAACGGTTCACGCGGGTATTACTCGGTGCTGCTGGTGGCCAAGGATTCGCCCATCCGCAATCTGGAAGACCTGTTTCGCCAGCCCGGCAAGCTGCGCTATGCGCGCGGCGAGGTGCTCTCGGTGTCCGGTTACCTGGTGCCCGAGACGCAGGTGTTTGCCAACCGCCGGCTGGACTCGGACACGTTCTTCGCCAATGTCATGGTGGACAACCATCAGAACAACGCATTGGCGGTGGCCAACAACGAAGCCGACGTCGCCTCCAACAACACCGCCGACATGGAGCGCTTCGCCGAACGGTTTCCCGACCAGTACGCACGCCTGCGCGTGCTATGGACGTCCAGCCTGATTCCCCACGCCGTGGTGGTGATCCGCACCGATCTGCCGGCCGAGCTGCGCCAGCGCGTGGCCGCGGCGCTCACCTCCTATGCCAAGGGCAAGAACACGCAGGCCGAAGTGGGCAAGCTGCATCTCATCCACGACATCAGCGGTTTCGCGCCTGCCGGCAACGAAACCCTGGTGCCGTTCGCCGATATCGAATTCAACCTCGACCGCCGCCGCGCCTATAGCGCGCAATGGGTGAGCGATGCGGCCATGCAGGCCCGCCTGAAGAAGATCGATGCCGAGCACGAAGCGCTGGTGCGCCAGCTGATGGCGCCCAGCACTCCTTGATCCAAGGCGTTAGTGCCCCGGCATGTCCTTGATGTTGAAGGTCTGGCCGTTGGGCATGACCATGTCGCCCGGCTTCTGGCCGGCGGCGCACTGGCCGACCCACTTGCCGGTGCTGGTCATCGCCATGTCGGCGTGACCCATGATCGCCGGGTCGTACTTGATGTGGCCCTGGGTGGAATACGCCGTATCGCCTTCATACGTCGTTTCGCTGTGGCTGCTCATGTTGACCGCGCCGCTGGGCGCGTTGATCTTGCACACGGCGTCGGTGACGACCTTGTTGCCCTGCACGTCGATCTTGAACGTGCTGCACATCTGGCCGCTCATGTGCGTGCCCATCTTGTACATCGCGGTATCGGTGTCGGCATCGAGGCAGATCTTGGTCGTCTGCGCCTGGCCACCCATGCCGGAGGTCTGCATTTCCCACAGCCCCGGCTTGCGCTTGGGCATATTGGCGGGAATATCCTGCGCCAGGGCCGCACCGGCCACACTCAACAGGGAAACAGCGAGCAACCAGCGACAACGTGAGGACATGGGGTTCTCCATTTCGCCCGGGGTGGGCGTCGGGTGGCAAGGTAACCCCAAAATCGCCCCGCGTCATGCTGAACCGTTGCGCAGCGCACCACGTCACAAATTCGGCCCATAGACCGTTTGCACTATGGCGCCTCGCGCTAGATCGAACTGTGTATCGAAGGGGCCGTTTGGATTCTTTAGAGTGCCAACCAGGGCGATTACGCGTGGTGATGCGCCCGAGAACCCTTTTGCTTCCTGTTTGCCGGGATCCTGCGTAATGCCGTCAACCTGCCACTGCGTTCGTCCAAGGCCTCGATGGCGGCATGCTTGCCCGCCGTCGACGTGCCGCTGCGAGCGGGAGGCCTGACGCATGGAGCCGCGCGCGCACCTGCTGCCCCGCCTGTTCATCGATGTGGTTTTGCCCAGCACGATCGCGGCCCTCGCCCTGATCCTGGCGCTTTGCCTGCAGCAGACCCATAGCCTGGCCGAACGCGCCGACGCGACCGCCAGCCTGCGCCTGGCGCGGCTGGCCGGCGAACTCGGCAGCACGGAAGGCGTCTCGCCGCAAGCGGCCCTCGATCGCACCCTGCAGGAAGGCAAGGCGGACCAGGTGCTGCGGGTGGAACTGCACGGCTCCGACGGTCGCCTCTGGAGCAGTGGCGCGGCCCCGACCGATACCGGTGCCACCTACCGCAACGAAGTGCGCCCGCAAGGCACGATGTCGTCGTGGGTGAGCATGGAAGTGGACACCCATTCCCTGCGCAAGGCGCAGGCGATGGTCTGGCTGCTGGGCGCCTTGTGTGCCACCGGCATCCTGGTGCTGGCCTGGCTGGCGCGCGTGTCGATCCGTCATCGCGTGCTCGAACCGCTCTCTCAGGTTCGCTATGCCGTGCATGAGCTGGTCAACGCCCGCCATCCGCAGATCGACGAGACGCCGGTCAGCAGCGAATTCCTCGAACTGCGCAAGACATTGCAGCGCCTCTCCGAACTGCACGAAGCGCAACGCCGCGACTGGAGCACGATGCAGCACGACAACGCGGTCGAGGCACTCGACCGCCTGCGTCAGAGCCAGGCGGCCACGCGCAGCAAATCGCAGTTCATCGCGTTGGTCAGCCATCACTTCCGCCAGCCGCTGCAGGCGCTGGAACTGTTCGCCGCCGGCCTCGACCAGAATGCGAGCGAAGAGCAGCAGTCGCTGTTCCGGCAGATGCGTCACAGCATTGCGTCGATGACGCGCCTGCTCGACGCGTTGCTGGAAATCTCGCGCCTCGATGCCGGCGTGATCGCCGTGAAACCCATCGGTTTCACCGCCGCCGAACTGTTCATGCGCGATCGCACGTCGCTCAACCACGAGGCCGTACAACAGCAAGTGACGCTGGCCTGGCGTGGCAGCCATCATCAGTTGCACGGCGACGCCGACGTCGCCGCCAGCCTGCTCTATCAGCTGGCCAGCAACGCCATCGCCAATGCGCCGGAAGGACGCGTGCTGATCGCGGCGCGTCGTCGCGGCCAGGCCATCCGCATCGAAGTGCGCGACAACGGCCCCGGTATCGCCGTGATCCACCAGCAGCGCATCTTCGAGGAATTCGTGCAGTTGCAGGCCAGCGAAAGCGAACGCCGCGGCGGCTACGGCTTGGGCCTGGCCATCGCCGAACGCCTCGCCCGCCTGCTCGGCACGCGCATCGGCCTGCGTTCGGAACCGGGCCGCGGCAGCACGTTCTGGTTCGATCTGCCGCGCATGCCGCAGATGGAACGCCACTCCAGCTCCAGCGCACAGAAGCCGGCCGCTCCGGCTTGGCGCCAGGCGAGCTGACCTCCGAGCTCCTCGTATCGCAGGCAAAAAAAGACCCGCGTCGCCGCGGGTCTCCGATACTTTTGGTGGGTCGTCCGAGATTCGAACTCGGGACCAATAGATTAAAAGTCTACTGCTCTACCGACTGAGCTAACGACCCACGCGTCAAAAGCCAGCCCAATATTTTATGGGCTGAGCGCCCCAGGCACAAGCAAGCCCGTTCAGGCGTAACGGGTCGGATCCGGCAGGCCGGCAATGCTGAAGCCCTGGGCGCGCAGGTGGCAGGCGTCGCAATGGCCGCAGGCGCGACCCTCGGCGTCGGCCTGGTAGCAACTCACGGTCTCGGCGAAATCCACGCCCAGGCGCTGGCCTTCGCGGGCGATGTCGGCCTTGCTCATGCGCATCAGCGGCGCGTGGATGCGGATGCCCGCGCCTTCCACGCCGGCCTTGGTCGCCACGTTCGCCAACTGCTCGAACGCCTCGATGAAGGCCGGGCGGCAATCCGGATAGCCCGAATAATCCACCGCATTCACGCCGCACCAGATATCGGTGGAACCGAGCACTTCGGCCCAGCCCAGCGCGATCGACAACATGATGGTGTTGCGCGCTGGCACGTAGGTGACCGGAATGCCCTGCTCGCCGGTCTGGTCGAGCGGCACGTCGATGTCGGCGGTCAGTGCGGAGCCGCCGATCGTGCGCAGATCCACCTGGACCGTCTTGTGCTCGACCGCGCCCAGAAGGTGCGACACGCGCTCGGAAGCCGCCAGTTCCGCGCTGTGGCGCTGGCCGTAGGCCACGCTCAGCGCGTGCACCTGATAGCCCTGCTCGCGCGCGATGGCAATGGTGACCGCCGAATCCATGCCGCCGGACACGAGCACGACGGCCTTGCGGGGAGTTGTTTGAGACATGGGATGAGATCCACTGCAGGTTCAGGCCGGTGATCCGGCCGAGAGAGCGCCAGCGGCAACACAGGCCGAAGCGCGAAACGCATGAAGCGGGCGGCGAGCAGCGCAGCGCAACGAAGGCGCCTCGCATGCCTCGGCACTCACCCCATCAATGTCCTGGCTCGTCGTTCCACAGCAGCTTGTGCAGCTGCAACTGGAAACGCACGTCCAGCTTGTCCTCGATGATCCATTCGGCCAGCTCGCGCGGCTTGATGGCGCCGTGCACCGGCGAGAACAGCACCATGCAGCGCGCGGTGAGGCGATGTTCGGCCACCGTATCGCGCGCCCATTCGTAATCGGCGCGACTGGCGATGACGATCTTGACCTGATCGTGCGGCAGCAGATGCTCGATGTTCGACCACAGGTTGCGCTTGGCTTCGCCCGAGTCGGGCGCCTTGAGGTCCATCACCTTGCGCACGCGCGGATCGACCGTCGACACGTCCAGCGCGCCGGAGGTTTCCAGCGATACGTCGTGGCCCGCGTCGCACAGGCGCGTCAGCAGGATCAGGCAACGCTTCTGCGCCAGCGGTTCGCCGCCGGTGACGCAGACATGTTTGGCGCCATGCGAGGCGACTTCGGCCACGATGTCATCGATCTCGCGCCAGTCGCCGCCGTAGAAGGAATACTCGGTGTCGCACCACACGCAGCGCAGCGGGCAACCGGTCAATCGCACGAACACCGTGCGCCAGCCGATGGCATCGGCCTCGCCTTGAATCGAGTGGAAGATCTCGGTGATGCGCAGGCGCTCAGCGGCCGCCTGGGTCGAGGTGGTGGAAGCCACGCTCGTGCTACTGCCAGTCACAACCACGTCCTCAGTTGGCCGGCTGGGCCTGCAGGCGGCGCAGGCGCTCCTGCGCCAGACCGGCCGCCTTGGAGCCGGGGTACTTCGCGCTGACGTTCTTCAGCGTGCTCTTGCCGGCGTCGACCTGCTTGAGCTCGATCTGGCTGTAGCCGACCTTGAGCATGGCGTCGGGCACTTTCTCGCTCTGCGGAAACTGGGTCAGCAGATGCTGGAACGCTTCCATCGCCACCTGGTAATTGCTGGTGGCGTAGTACGACTCGCCCAGCCAGTAGAACGCGTTCGGCAGCAGCGGGCTGTCCGGGTACTGCTGGATGAAATTGCGGAAGTCGCGCGAGGACTTCACGTAGTCGCCGGCACGCAGCGACTTGAAGGCATCGTCATAGGCGGCCTGCGCGGTGGCATTGGTCGCCGCGGCGCCCTTGCCTGCCGCAGCCGCGGCTGCTGCCGGCTTGGCTGCTGCGGCCGGTTGCGGCGCAACAGGCGGCACCGGCGGCGCGACGTTGGCGGCCGGAGGCGGCACGTTGGGATTGGCATTCCCCGCATTTGCACCCGCTGCACCGGCACCGCTTTCGAGGTGGCCCAGGCGCGAATCGAAATCCGAGGCTTGCGCTTTGTTCTTGTCGTTGGCTTCCTGCAGCTGGTGCTGCAGTTCCTCGATCTGGCCCTGCATCTGCTGCAATTGGGACTGCAGCGCCTGCACCTGGTTGACCAGGGCGGTTCCCTGATTCTGGCCCTGCGCCTGCTGTTCGAGCCGCGATACGCGGTCGGCGAGGCTGAGCCGTGAATCCTGGGCCTGTGCCGGGATGACAAAAAGCATGGCGGACGCGATTGCGCCCGCCATGCCCATCCTGGCCGTGAAGCTGTTAGCCAGTGTCTTCTTCATTACTTCGCCGTGTAGACGATCTCGACGCGACGGTTCTTGCTCCAGCAATCTTCGTTGTGCTCACGGCACACCGGCTTTTCCTTGCCGTACGAGATCACGTTGAGCTGGCTGGCCGAGCCACCGTTCGACTGCAGCGCGCTGGACACGGCATTGCCGCGACGCTCGCCCAGGCCGAGGTTGTACTCGCGCGTGCCGCGCTCGTCGGTGTTGCCTTCGAGACGGATCTGCGCCATCGGGCGATCCTGCAGGTACTTGGCGTGGCAAGCCATGATCTGCTGGAACTCAGGCTTGATTTCGTCCTTGTCGAAATCGAAGTACACAACGCGCTGACGGAGGCAGGCGTCGGTATCGAGATCGGCCGGGGTGTACTTGCCAGCGGTCGACGGAGCCGGGGTGGTCATCGGCGCTTCCGGCTGCGGCTGCGGCTTGACTTCCTGCTTCTTCGAGCATGCGGCCGCGCCAACGCAGAGCAGGGCGACCAGGGCGACGCGAACGGTCTTATTCATGGTGGACGTTCCTTCAAACAGGTTTGAGTTCCGACAGTCAATAATGATTGCGGTTACGGGACAGTTTTCGCCGGTGAACCGGCTGTTATTTTGACATTTTTGCTGCCGGCCGTGCGCTGTCTCGCACTGCCTCGCCCACCGACCGCGACGCAAGGCCGCGGCTGGCAAGCTGCTTGACCCCGGCGTGTCGTCCAAGGACTTCACGCCGTGATCACATGGTCGTGACGCTTACGCGTTACGGCATGAACTGTTTATCGCTGACGATAAGGACCCCAAGCCGGTTCGCGAACGTCGCCATCGGCAAGCACCAGTCGCTGACGAACCAGGCCGTCGGCGGACACGGCGTAAAGCACGCCGCGTCGACCTTCCGAAGCGGCGTACAGCAGCATGCTCGCATTGGGCGCGAAACTCGGGGTTTCGTCGATTGGACCCGGCGAGATGAAGCGCACCTGCCCACCCAGACTGCGATCCATAATGGCAATACGATACACGTTCCCGTTGCCCTGCACCATCGCGATCTGCTTGCCGTCATAGCTGATCGAGGCGTTGGCGTTGAACTGGCCCTGGAAAGTGATGCGCTCTGCCCCGCCACCGCTGGCCGACATCTGGTAGAGCTGCGGGCGGCCCGAGCGGTCGGAGGTGAAGATGATGCTCTGGCCATCCGGCGTCCAGCGCGGCTCGGTATCGATGGCCAGGTTGTTGGTCAGGCGGGTCTCCGAGCGGGAGCCCACGTCCATCACGTAGATCTCGGGGTTGCCCTGGTACGAGAGCGCCAGCGCCAGCTTGCTGCCATCCGGCGACCAGGACGGTGCACCGTTGATGCCCTTCGCGCGAGCCGACACGAGCTGACGCGAACCGGTCGTAATGTCTTGCACGTAGATGGCCGAATTGCCGCTTTCGAACGACACGTAGGCAATCTTGCGGCCATCCGGCGACCACGCCGGCGACAGCAGCGACTCGCGCGAGCGGGCCACGACCTGCGGGTTATAGCCGTCCGAATCGGCCACGATCAGCGAATAGGTGGTGTTGTTGCCCAGGCCGACCGAGGTGATGTACGCGATGCGCGTCCAGAACGCGCCACGCACGCCGGTGATCTTCTCGTAGATGGCATCGGCAATCTGGTGGGCCACGCCGCGCAGGTCGCCGGCCGGGGCGGTGAATGCCTGGGCCAGCAGGCTCTGCTGGCGGTTCACATCCCACAGTTCGTATTCCACCCGCAGCATGCCGCCGCCGGCATCGCTGATGCGGCCCACGGTGATGTAGTCCTGCTTGAGCAGGCGCCAGGTGGCGAAGTTGATGTCCGCGCCCTTGGACGGCGTCTCCACGATTTCGCTCTTGGCCAGCGAGCGGAATTTGCCGGAGCGGTTGAAGTCGTTGCGGATGACATCGGCGATGTCGGTCGACAACGGCGCACCGCCGGCCTGCGCGAACGGCACGACGGTGATCGGCGTGGCCGATTTCGTCACGCCCTCGACGGTGCCGGTGAGGGTGGAGGTCTGCGCCGACGCCAGCCCTGCGCACAGCAGGGCAAGCAGTCCAAGCAATAGGGCCAGATAGCGGGATGGCTTTTTCATTGCGTTCTCACCTATGGCTTGAAGAACATATCAACGTTGCGGCTGAAGACCTTTTCGAAGCCCTTGAAGGGCAACTGGTTGGCCCTCATCGCGGCGTCTTCGACGGACTTGCGCCCGGCTTCATCGAACGGGCAACTGGCGTCGACCTTCGCGCTGACGACCTGCCCGCCCTGCAGCTGCACAATATGCAGCAGGCACGGCTGATTGGGCATGTTATCCGGCCCGACCCAGTTCTGTTTGAGCGTATTCTGAATCGCCGCGAGGTATTGCGCCCTCAAATCGGCGTCATTGCCGTTGCTGGCGGTCTGCGCCTGGTCGGCATACGGCAAGTTCTCACGCCCGTTGTCCTGGGCGTTCTTGAGGTCCTGCATCTGCTGCTGAGCCTGCTTGGCCCTGCTTTCCGCCTGTTTGCGCGAGTTGTCGGCCGCGTCCATCTTGGCGAACAGCTCGTCCAGCTTCTTCTGCTCTTCCTGCTTGTGCTTGGCCGCCTGGGCGTCCAATTCGGCGGCGCGCTGGCGCTGCTTCTCTTCCTGTTCCTTCTTGGCGTCTTCCGCCTTCTGGGCGGCATCGGCCACGATCTTTTCCTGATCGACGGTGTCCGGATGCTCCGGCGGAGGCGGCAGCTGCTTGATCTTGGGGGTTTCTTCCGACGGCGGCGGCGGTATCGAGGGCGGCGGCGGCACCGTGTCGGGCACCGGTTTGGCCTTGGCCGATTTCGGCGGCGGCGCAGCGGTGATGCCCACCAGCTCGGCCTCGATGATTTCACCCTGCAGCGACACCGGCTTGGCGCAGGTGATCGGATTCCAGCTGGCCGGCAGGTTCAACGTGGCGAACATTTCTTCGTAGAACGAGCACGGAATCACCGCGAAGGCCAGGAAGCCCACGATGCCAAGATGGAGAATGGCGGAAAGGACGACCGCCTTGGACGTGCCCTTAGGGGAGTCGGCCCTCATTTCTTGGCGCCCGACTCCGGTGCGCTCATCAGGCCCACCTTGGCCACGCCAGCCTGCTGCAGATCGGCCAGCACCTGGTAGACGCCGTCGTACTTGCCGTCGCGATCGCCCGCGACCAGCACGCTGACCTGCGGATTGGCCTTCACGAAGGCGCCGACCTTGAGCTTCATGGTCGCCACATCCACCGGCTGATGCTTCTCGGCACCCAGCGTGAGGTACAGCTGGCCGCCCTGGTCGACCGCGATGATCACCGGATCCTTCTTGTCCTGCATCGACTTGGCGTTGGCCTGCGGCAGGTTCACGTCGACGTTGGAATTGAGCATCGGCGTGGTGACCATGAAGATGATCAGCAGCACCAGCATCACGTCGATATAGGGAACGACGTTGATCTCGGATTTGAGCTTGAAGCGCTTGTGGCGCGCGGAGCTACGCATCGTCGAGTCCTCAGGCCGCTTCGTCGGTCTGGATCTGACGCTGCAGCACCGACGAGAACTCTTCCTGGAACACTTCGTAGCGCGAGGCCACGCGCTCGACCTTGTTGGCGAAGCGGTTGTACGCCCACACCGCCGGGATCGCGGCGAACAGGCCCATGGCAGTGGCGATCAGCGCTTCGGAGATGTGCGGCGCCACCACGGCGATGGTGACATCCTTCATTTCACCCAGGCCCTGGAAGGCGCCCATGATGCCGATGACGGTGCCGAACAGGCCGACGTACGGGCTGATCGAACCCACGTTGGCGAGGAATTCCAGGTTGCGTTCCAGGCGGCCGATCTCGCGGGTGCCGGCCACGCGCATGGCGCGCTCGGAACCTTCGATGACCACGCGCATGTCATGCACGCGGCGCTGGCGCTGGCGCACGAATTCGCGGAAGCCCGACTCGAACACGTTTTCCATGCCGCCGTTCTCGGCGCCGCGATTGCTCACTTCGCGGAACAGCTGGGCCAGGTCGGCGCCGGACCAGAAGCGCTCTTCGAAGCCCTCGGCCTCCTGCATCGCGGACTTCAGCTGTGCGTGCTTGCGGATGATGATCACCCAGGAGAGGAAGGAGAACACCAGCAGCACCAGCATGACGGCCTGCACCAGGATGCTCGCTTCCGCGATCAACTTGAAAATGTTCAATCCACCGTTCATTGCTTGGGGGTTCTCCAGCGCACGTACTTTTATTTAAGGGGAAAGGCCGGGGATGAGGTCGGCCGGAATTTGTACAGGACGCATGCGGCGAACATCGACGCACGCCACGCGTACCTTTGCGCGGATCAGCTCCGCGCCGTCCGCCCGGCGGATCGTCTGGGCGAAAAGGATACTGGCTGCCCGCCGTTCTTTGACTTCCACGCTTACCGCCAGTTCATCATCCAGCAGGGCCGCGCGCAGGAAGTCGATCTGCATTTCCCGCACCAGGAAGGCCAGGCCGGTGCTTTCCTTGACGGCGGACTGGTTGATGCCCAGGGCACGCAACCACTCGCTGCGTGCACGTTCCATGAAACGCAGGTAGCTGGCGTGGTAGACCACCCCGCCCGCATCGGTATCTTCCCAATAGACGCGCACCGGCCATTCGAACGGCTCGGTGGCGGTGAGCTGGCTTGTATCAGACATCGGAATTGTCGGCAGTGAAGAGGTCGGCGGACACCGAGGGACGCGGCGGCGGGGTCAGGCCCAGATGGCGCCAGCCCTTGGCGCTGGCCATGCGGCCCCGCGCGGTGCGCACCAGGTAACCCTGCTGGATCAGGTAAGGCTCGACCACGTCCTCGAGGGTGCCGCGGTCTTCGCTGAGCGCGGCGGCCAGCGATTCCACCCCCACCGGACCGCCATCGAAATTCTCGATGATGATGGTCAGCAGGCGGCGATCGAGCTCGTCGAAACCCTCGGCATCGATCTTGAGCATGTCGGTGGCGGCGCGGGCGGCATCGCGGGTGATCTGACCTGCCGCGCGCACTTCCGCGTAATCGCGCACGCGACGCAGCAGGCGGTTGGCGATACGCGGCGTGCCGCGCGAGCGGCGGGCGATTTCCTGCGCGCCTTCCAGCTCGCAGGGAATGCCCAGGATGCGCGCCGAACGCCGCACGATGGCGGTGAGCTCGTCGGGCGTATAGAACTCCAAACGCTGCACGATGCCGAAGCGGTCGCGCAGCGGCGCGGTGAGCAGGCCGGCGCGGGTGGTGGCACCGATCAGCGTGAACGGCGGCAGGTCGAGCTTGATCGAGCGGGCCGCGGGGCCTTCGCCGATCATGATGTCGATCTGGAAGTCTTCCATCGCCGGGTAGAGCACTTCCTCGACCACCGGCGAGAGGCGATGGATCTCGTCCACGAACAGCACGTCGTGCGGCTCGAGGTTGGTCAACAGCGCCGCCAGGTCCCCTGCCCGCTCCAGCACCGGGCCGGAGGTGGAGCGCAGGTTGACGCCCAGCTCGTTGGCGATCACGTGGCTCAGCGTGGTCTTGCCCAGGCCGGGCGGCCCGAAGATCAGCACGTGATCGAGCGCGCCACCGCGCTTCTTGGCCGCCTCGATATAGATCGACAGTTGCTCGCGCACCGTCTGCTGGCCCAGGTATTCGGTCAGTCGCTTGGGACGGATGGAAGCCTCGAGGGCCTCGTCGTCCATCTGGGCGGCAGCGGTAACGATGCGGTGTTCGGTCATGGGGCGAAATTATGGCAGAGCAGGGTGACGCAGGCTTGAAAAAAAGCCCGCTCACCCGGCACCCAGCATGGGAAAGGGCGCCGAAGCGCCCTTTTCGTCAAATTTCGACCTGGGCACCCAGTTCGATCAGACGATTGCCCGGTATCTGGAAGAACGCGGTGGCCGGCAGTGCGTTGCGCGCCATGAAGGCGAACAACTTGTCCCGCCACAGCGCCATGCCCGGCCGGCGGGCGTCGGCGACGATGGTTTCGCGCGACAGGAAGAAGGTGGTGTCCATCATGTCGAACGGCAGGCCCAGCTTGGAGCACTTGGACAGCGCCCTGGGAATGTTCGGATCTTCCGCAAAACCGAAACGCAGGCTCAAGCCGTAGAAGTCGCCGCCCAGCTCGGTGATCTCGATGCGCTCGCCCGGATCGGCCGTGGGCGTTTCCAGCGTTTCCACCGTCAGCAGCACATTGCGCTCGTGCAGCACTTTGTTGTGCTTGAGGTTGTGCAACAGCGCATGCGGCACGGCGTTCTGGTTGGCGGTGAGGAATACCGCTGTGCCCGGCACGCGCAGTGGCGGATGCTCGCTGATGTTCTCGATGAACGGTTCCAGCGCCAGTCCGCTTTGCTTGATCTCGCGGATCACCAGCTCGCGACCGCGGCGCCAGGTCGTCATCACGATGAAGATCCACACGCCCAACACCAGCGGGAACCAGCCGCCGTGGGCGATCTTCAACGCGTTGGCACCGAAGAAGGCCAGGTCCAGCGTCAGCAGCAGAATGCCCACGGGAATGAGCACGACCCAGTTCCAGTGCCAGTGACGGCGCGCCACCACCAAGGCCAGCAGCGTGGTCATGGTCATGGTGCCGGTCACGGCAATGCCGTAGGCGGCGCCGAGATTGTCGGAACTGCGGAAACCCAGCACGGCGCCGAACACCAGCACCATCAACATGCGATTGACCCACGGCACAAAAATTTGCCCGGACATTTCGCGCGAGGTGTGCACCACCGGCATGCGCATCGAATAACCCAGCGACATCGCTTCGCGGGTCATCGAGAACGCGCCGGAGATGACCGCCTGCGAAGCGATCACGGCTGCCGCGGTGGCCAGCGCGATCATCGGATAGAGCAGGCTATCGGGCACCAGCAGGTAGAACGGACTCTCGATCGCCGCCGGATTGTTCAGCAGCAGCACGCCCTGGCCGAAGTAGTTCAGCAGCAACGCCGGCAGCACGAAGAAGAACCACGCGCGGCGGATCGGCTTCTTGCCGAAATGACCCATGTCGGCATACAGCGCCTCGGCGCCTGTCAGCGACAGCACCACGCCGCCCAGCGCAATGAACGAGGCGTAGCCGTGGCTGATGAAAAAACGCACGGCGTAAACCGGACTCAACGCCCACAACACCTGCGGGTGCTGCATGATCTGGTTGACGCCCAGCACCGCCAGCACCACGAACCACACGATCATCACCGGCGCAAACGCCTTGCCCACCGCATCGGTGCCGTGGCGCTGCAGCGCGAACATGCCGGCCAGGATCACCAGCGCAATGATCACCACGAAACGCGACAGCGATGGCGCCGCCACTTCCAGGCCCTCGACCGCGCCGAGCACGGAAATCGCGGGAGTGATCACGCCGTCGCCGTAGAACAGCGCGGCGCCGAAGATGCCGATCAGGCCCAGGATCCAGCGCGCCCGCGCCGATCCGCTCATGGAGCGCTGGGCCAGCGCCATCAGCGCCATGATGCCGCCCTCGCCCTTGTTGTCGGCGCGCATCACGAAGGTCACGTATTTCAACGACACCACGATGATCAACGACCAGAAGATCAGCGACAGCACGCCCAGCACGGCACCGGGCGTCGGCGTCATGCCGTGCGTGCCCAGCGTTTCCTTCATGGTGTAAAGCGGACTGGTACCGATGTCGCCGAACACGACACCAATGGCGCCCAGCGCAAGCTTCATCATGCGACGGCGCAGATCGATCGCGCTGTCGCCCTGTGTGCTTTCGTGGCCCACGTATCAGCTCCCTAATGCGGCGCGCAGCGCCTTGCGGATGATCGATTCGGCGGTATCGCCTTCGGCGGCCACCTTTTGCACCAGGCGGGTCACTTCCGCCGGCTTGTAGCCCAGTTGCTGCAGCGCCACCGTGGCTTCGCCCGCCGGATCGAGCGGCGCGCCGTTCGGAGCGGCATGCGTGCCGGGCAGCGTGATGCCCAGTCCGTCCACGCGATCGCGCAGCTCCACCACCATGCGTTCGGCCGTCTTCTTGCCGATGCCGGGAATCTTGGTGAGCGCGACCACGTCGCCCGTTTGCACCAGCCGGGCGAAATCGTTGGTGGATACGCCCGACAGCACGGCCAGCGCGATCTTCGCGCCGATGCCGCTGACTTTCTGCAGGTTGCGGAACAGGGTGCGCTCGGATTCGTGCATGAATCCGTACAGCGCCACGCTGTCTTCCTTCACCGCGTAGTGCGTGAGCAGGGTGACTTCCTTGCCGGTTTGCGGCAGGTCGTAGATGGTGGACATGGGCGCTTCGAGTTCATAACCCACGCCACCCACTTCCACCATCAGCCACGGCGGCTGCTTGGACACCAGGGTGCCGCGCAAACGACCGATCATCGACGCCTCCAGGCGGTCCGGGGAATACCCACGCGCGCAAGGCTGGCACGGGTGTGTGCATGGGTCACCGCCACAGCGAGCGCGTCTGCCGCGTCTGCCTGCAGGGGCCCTTTGAGTCCGAGCAGGACGCCGATCATGTGCTGCACCTGGGTCTTGTCGCCTCGGCCGCTGCCAACCACGGCCTGCTTTACTTCTGTCGCCGCGTATTCGTGCACCGCGATCCCCTGGCTGACCACCGCGCAGATCGCGGCGCCCCTCGCCTGCCCCAGCTTCAATGCCGAATCCGGGTTGCGCGCCATGAACACGCGCTCCACCCCGCACTCATCCGGGCGATGGGCGGCGATGATGGCACACAGCTCGTCAAATATGCGTTTCAGGCGCAGCGGAAAGGTGGCCTCGCCAGCTACCGCCAGCGCGCCATGGAAGACATGGGACAGCTTGCCGCTGGCGTCGACATCGATGATGCCGACACCGGTGCGCTGGCTGCCCGGGTCAATGCCGATGATGCGGGTCATGGGCGAAGGCTCGCCGCGGGCCGGTGACAGCCGCGTACTTAGCCGGCGGCCTCGGCAGGCAGCAGGGCGTTGTGCGAGACCTCGCTGACGTCGTCGAGCCCGTCGAGCTTCTCCAGCAGGTCAAGCAGCGACTCCAGCGCCTCGCCGGGTACCGGCAAGCGGTTGCTCGGGCGCATGCCGACGCCGGCGTGCTCCGCGTGCAGACCGGCCGCGGCCAGCGCCTGCTGCACGGCTTCGAAGTTTTCCGGCGCGCACAGCACGGTGCTTTCGCCGTTCTCGTTCACCACGTCGTCGGCGCCTGCTTCGAGTGCGGCCTCCAGCACTTTTTCCTCGGCGGCTTCATCGCCGCCGGTGGCGAATACCAGCTCACCCACGCGGGCGAACTGGAATGCCACGGAACCGGAGGTGCCCAGGTTGCCGCCATGCTTGGTCAGCGCGTGGCGCACGTCGGCCACGGTGCGGGTCGGGTTGTCGGTGAAGCAGTCGATGATCAGCGCGATGCCGGCCGGGCCGTAGCCCTCGTAGCGCAGCTCTTCCATCGCCGCGCCGCCGTCGGCACCCGAGCCGCGCTTGATCGCGCGCTCGATGGTGTCCTTGGTCATGTTGGCCGACAACGCCTTGTCCACCGCCGAGCGCAGGCGCGGATTGGCGGACGGATCGGCGACGCCGGCGCGTGTTGCCACGGTGATTTCGCGGATCAGCTTAGTGAACACCTTGGCGCGCTTGGCGTCTTCGGCGTTCTTGCGACCTTCGATGGACGGGCCTCTACCCATGGCACTTCCTGCAAATCTGGTGAACGGACAAGCCGCGAATTGTATCGCTTCACGGTGTCGGACGGGCAAGCGGCACTCAAAGTGAGTTGCCAGGCGGGCTCAGAGCCTGTTCAAGCTCTCCGCGTGGTCGAACGCGCCTTGCTGGAGGAACTGGGTGACCTGTCGCGCGGCCTCCTGCGAAAACAGCAGGCCGGTGTGGTTGGTCTCGATGGCGCAATGGTCGGCGATGCCCGGCAGGCAGGTTTCCTCGACCGTCACGCAGCCATCGTTGTCGCCGTCGAACTGGCCGATCATGGCGCCCAGGCCCAGCGACACCTTGCCGGCGATCACGCCGACCTCGCGCTCACCGTTCCAGTGGTCCAGGCCGTTTTCCAGCAGTTCGCGATTGTGGCCGAGCAACACCTCGCCACCCCGCCCCATGCCGGCAAACCGACGCGCCGCCGCGCTGCCCTTGAGCGGCGAGCCCAGACAGACCACACGCCCCGGCGGCAAGGCCACGTCCACGCAGGCCTGCAGCGCCAGCAAACCGCCCAGGCTGTGCCCGACCAGATGCACCCGATGGGCGTCCTGTCCCAGTTCGTGGATCTGTGCCTGCAGGCTGTTGAGGATGCGCGGCTGCGAGGCGGCCACGCTCATGTAGTCGAAACGATGCACGCGAAAACCCGCCTCCATCATTCGCCGATGCAGCAGCAAGAGCGCGAAACCGCGCATCCAGAGGCCGTGCAGGAGAATGACGTGATCGGTCATGGCGCGTAAGGGACATTCATCGACGACGGGAACCACCGGGCTTTTGCAGCCCGGTCATCCTGAAGAGTCCATTGTGCATAAAAAGTTGCGACCGGGCCGCGACGCAGTGCGCGGATGCCTTCGCGTGGCGACGCTTGAGCATGCGATCTGCTGCCCATCATTCCGGCGCAGGCCGGAATCCAGGGGGCCAGTGGGCGCCTTTCGTGGCCACGCATGCTTTTGGGGCTCGACGCGAAAGCCCTGCTCGTTCGCCACTGGATTCCGGCCTGCGCCGGAATGACGAGCGAACGAACCGGGCGCTTTCTTACCCAGCCGTCTTCGCCTCCGCCGCCACCTTCACGTGCAGCTCCTTGAGCTGCGACTCGCCGACCGGCGACGGTGCGTCGGTCATCAAGTCCTGCGCGCTGGTGGTCTTGGGGAAGGCGATCACGTCGCGGATCGATTCCGTGCCCGCCATAAGCGCTGCGATGCGGTCGATACCGAAGGCCAGGCCGCCGTGCGGCGGCGCGCCGAACTTCAGCGCCTTGAGCAGGAAGCCGAACTTCATCTCGGCCTCTTCCGGGGTGATGCCGAGCAGGTCGAACACGGTGCTCTGCATGTCCGGGCGATGGATACGGATGGAACCGCCGCCAATCTCGGCGCCGTTGAGCACCATGTCGTAACCGCGGCTCACCGCGTTGGACGCGTTCGCGCGCAACTCGGCGATGTCGTCCACCTTCGGCGCCGTGAACGGATGATGCAGGGCGACGAAGCGCTTCTCTTCCTCGTCGTATTCGAACATCGGGAAGTCGGTGACCCACAGCGGCTTCCAGCTGTTTTCGACCAGGCCGCGATCCTTGCCGACCTTCAGGCGCAGCGCGCCCATGAAATCGGTGACTGCCTTCCACGCGCCCGCGCCGAAGAACACCATGTCGCCGCTCTCGGCACCGGTGAGCTTGAGCACGCCTTCCAGCGCCTTGTCGTCGAGGAACTTGGCCACCGGCGAATTGATGCCGTCGCGGCCCTTGGACAGATCGTCCACGCGCAACCAGGCCAGGCCCTTGGCGCCGTACTTGGCCACGTATTCGGTCAGCTGGTCGATTTCCTTGCGGGTGAAGCTGGCGCCGCCCGGCACGCGCAACGCGGCCACGCGACCGTTGTCGGCGTTGGCCGGTTCGGCGAACACCTTGAACTCCACGTGCTTGACCGCGTCGGCGATGTCGACCAGTTCCAGCGCAATGCGCAGGTCCGGCTTGTCCGAACCGAAGCGACGCATCGCCTCGGCCCAGGTCATGCGCGGGAAGACCGCGTCGAGCTCGACGTTCACCACTTCCTTGAACACGTGGCGGATCAGTTCCTCGACGAAATCCTGCACGTCCTTCTCTTCGACGAAGGCGAATTCGAGGTCGAGCTGGGTGAATTCCGGCTGGCGATCGGCGCGCAGGTCTTCGTCACGGAAGCAACGGGCGATCTGATAGTAGCGGTCGAAACCGGCCATCATCAGGATCTGCTTGAACAGCTGCGGCGACTGCGGCAGCGCGTAGAACTGGCCCGGATGCACGCGGCTGGGCACCAGGTAGTCGCGCGCGCCTTCGGGCGTGGCCTTGGTCAGGATCGGCGTTTCGATGTCCTGGAAACCGGCCGCATCCAGATAGCGGCGCAGCGACTGCACCAGCTTGATGCGACGGCGCATCATCTTCTGCATGTCGGGGCGGCGCAGGTCGAGATAGCGGTAGGTCATCCGCATGTCTTCGTTCGGATTCTCGTGCATCGCGAACGGCAGATCCTTCGCGGCATTGAGGATCTCGACCGTGTCGGCCAGCAGCTCCACCGTGCCGGTGCGCAGCTTGTCGTTGACCGACAGGCGCTTGCGGATGGTGCCGGTGACGCGCAGGCAGTATTCGTTGCCGATCTCGTTGGCCACCGCGAACGCCTCGGCGTTCTCGCGCTCGATCACCACCTGGGCCAGGCCCTCGTGGTCGCGCAGGTCGACGAAAGCCACGTGGCTCTGCAGGCGAAGGGTGTTGACCCAACCACACAGGGTGACGGTCTGGCCGACCAGTGCCTCATCGATGAGGCCGCAAAAATGCGTGCGCATGCGCTTGGAACTCCGGGCCGACTAGCGGCGTGATGCGTGGACAAGTAGACCCGGAATGTTAACACCGGCAGCCCCGGCGGCGGACGCCGGGCGCGGCCCGAAGACCGCGCCCAGGCCCGTGTTTCACCCGATTACCAGCGGCGATTGACCGAGAACAGGCCGCGGCAGCCCTTGGAAACCCACACGCCGGCGCGATTCCAGCCCCAGCTGTAACCCTGCTGGCAGGCCGATCCTGACAACTGTCGCACCAACACGGCATTGCCGCGCGCGCCCACGTCCACCTGGCAGAAGTGGTACTGCTTGTCGTTGCTTTCGCACTGCAGGCGGATCTCGCGATCCCAGTCGGGACCCGGGCGCCAGCCCCCTTGATCCGGCGGCGGTCGATAACCCGGCGGCGGGTAATAGCCACCGCCTCCGCGTCCCATTTCGACGAACTGCCCGCGGCAGCCGCGATCCACCCACAGGCCACCGCGATCGACGCCCCAGGTCTGCCCGCGGATGCACGGGCTGTTCGATTCCTGCCGGATCATTTCGGCATCGCGCCACGGCACCTGGCAACGCGTAAAGCGGCCATCGTCGCTGCCGCAGCGCACCTGGTCGCGCCCCTGCGCCTGGGCGACCGGAGCGGACATCCACAAAAGGCCGGCCACAAGGCCCGTCGCCACACCCATCAAGCCAGTTCGTATCCGGAACATCGACCCCACTCCTTCATGTGACGGCTTGTCACGCTAGTGGGGATATCTTCAACCGGAATTGAATATCTTGCGACTGTTTCGTAGAAACCTGCCGGCCGGCTATCCGGCGTTCAGACGGCCGGCCCGTCAGCTCTCGCCGGACGAACCCGACGACCCGCTGGAAGCTGTCGATGCGCTGGTTCCGGCGGAGCTCGACGAGGTCGACTGAGCCCCGCTGTCGCCGGCCAGGTTGCGCTTCTTGTCGCCGTCTTTCTTGAAGTCGGTTTCGTACCAACCGCTACCGGCCAGGCGAAAGCCCGGTGCGCTCAGGCGACGCTTCACTTCAGCCACGTCGCAGGCCGGGCACACCGACGGATCGGGGTCGGAGATCTTCTGCAGGCGGTCAAACCGGTGGCCGCAGCTGCTGCATTCGAATTCGTAGATAGGCATGGACACTCCACAGGATCAGCCGCCGCGCCGGCATCAGGCTCCGGCCGCGGGCGGCGACAATCGGCCATTATCGAGGCGAACGGCGCGAATTCAATGATAGTGCGACCGGCTGCAGTGCACCCGGCAGCAAGGATGCGAGGCCGGAAGCGCAGTGAAGAATCTCGGCCCGCGCTCGCTTTCTCAGGTTCCAGGCTGCACGCCTAGAAGAACACTCCGGGGTTCACCGAGAAGCGCTCGGAGAGGTTTCGAATGTGCTCCACCGTCAAGCTGCGCTTACCGGCCAGAATCTCGGACACGACACTCTGGCGACCGATCTCCGGCAGCTGATTCTGCGTGAGATGGTGTTGATCCATCAGGAAGCGCACGACGTCGACACCGCGCACATGAGGCTGCGGGTAGTGCGCCTGGTCGTAGGCATAGATCAGGTCGCTCACCGTCATGAACAACGAATGCTGCGGGTGCGCCTCATCCATGGCGCCTTCTTCGAGCAGGGCATCGGCGATCCGGGTTGCCTCGTCGTAGTCTTGTTCACTGGCGATGTGGCGCACGCAAGTGACCTCCTGAAAGGTCTCCCAGGCTTCGGCAAGGGTGGCAAGAGCAAGCGCGCTCATTTCCATTTTCCTTTGTTGTACTCGGCGTGGGTCAGCACGTGCTTGATGTAGCAGGTCTGCTGGCTGAAGCTGATGCCAGTGACGATGCGATAGTGATTCCCGCGGATATCGAAGATGTACTTCTCTTCGTAGATATCCATCGATCCGAACGTCCGGCGAAGATCGTGAAAGCTGTAGAACTGATTGCCTTCCATCAGCTTCCGCCAGATCTGCAGCGGGCCATCGGCATCGGGATGAGCCGCTCCAAACACGGCCAGCCGCTTGTTTGATATCACTCGCACAGCAGCTCATCCCTGAGAGTTCGGGACAAAAATATCGCAAATTGCGATATTGTCAATAGCAATCCGTTATATCTTCCGAAACTAGAGCGCCAGCGCCACCAGCACGGCCGCCTCGGTGAGTTCGGTCAAGGCGCCGCAGGTATCGCCGGTCATGCCGCCAAGCCGGCGCATGCAGGACCAGCGCCAGCAGGCGAAGACCAGCGCGGCCACCACGATGGCCCGCAAGCCGTGCCAGCCGGCGAACAGCGCGGCGATCGCGGTGAGCAGCAGCGCCATGCCGCAAGCGATGCGCGATTCGCCCACCAGGGCGCTGCCCAGTCCGCCGCTGCGCACATAGGGCGTGGTCATGAACGCCGTCGTGAGCAGTGCGCGTCCCAGCAAGGGCGCCAGCCACAGCATCGCCGACGGCTGCGGCACGCTTGCCAGCGCCACGAACTTCAACAGCAGCACCAGCACGATCGCCGTGACGCCAATGGGTCCGCTGCGCGGATCCTTCATGATGTTGAGGGTGCGTTCGCGATCGCCCAGGCCACCCACCCAGGCATCCGCGCTATCGGCCAGGCCGTCCAGGTGCAGCGCACCCGTGAGC
Source organism: Dyella kyungheensis (assembly GCF_049913195.1). GTDB lineage: Bacteria > Pseudomonadota > Gammaproteobacteria > Xanthomonadales > Rhodanobacteraceae > Dyella > Dyella kyungheensis. The sequence goes on from NZ_CP183983.1 coordinate 3,993,276, forward strand.
GCTACCCACGCCACCAGCAACAGTCCCGCCGCGAGCATGGGCTCCGCGCCGGACAGCAACCAGCCAAGGCACCACAGCAGGCCGCCGATCAACAAGCCCACGGCGGGATACCAAGCCAGCTGCGCCGACGGCGACGACGCGCCAGCGAACACCCGCGCCGGCACCGGTATACGGGTGAGAAAGCCGATGGCGGCAAACAATCCGCGCATCAGGCCTTGGCCCGCGTGCCGGTGGGGGGCACCCACTGCAACGCATGCAGCGATGCGTGCGGCACCTCGATATTCGCCATCTCGCCGAAGTCGCGGCCTTCCGCTTCGCAACGCAGCAGGCGGATCGCCCCGCCATGCGTCACCACCAGCACGCGCTGGGTTTCCGCCGCTTCGCCGACATCGTTCAAGGCAGCGCAAAGACGCTCGCGAAAACCGGCAAAGGATTCGGCACCCGGTGGCGGATGGGCGACCGGATCTCTCCAGAAGTTGGCCAGCGCGTCACCCTGCTCCTGGGCCAGGGTTTCGATCGGCACGCCCTGCCATTGGCCGAAGTGGTATTCCGCCAGCCGCGGATCGAGGCGCATCGGCACGCGCCGCGCGCGCGCCAAGTCCTGCGCGAACTCCGCGCAACGACGCAGCGGCGAGCTGACGATGGCATCCCAGCTGCGGCCGAAAATCGCCGCGCGCAACTGGCTCCAACCCAGTGGGCTGAGCGCATCGTCGAGTTGGCCGCGATAGCTGCGCTGCCCGGTATCGCCGTGGCGCAACAGATCGATGCCAACGTGCTTGCCGGTCATGCGCTGCTCACTCCCGCCTGCGCGAAGGTCGCCATGCGCGAGTGCAGCTCGCAGGCCAGTCGCATCAGCGGAACAGCGGTGGCCGCACCGCTACCCTCGCCCAGGCGCAAGCCCAGATCGAGCAGCGGATCGGCCTCCAGCACGGACAGCAGGCGCGCATGACCGCGCTCCTGCGAACGATGCGCGAAGAACATCCACTGGCGGCACGCCGGATGGATGCGCACCGCCGCCAGCGCCGCCGCCGTGGTGATGAAGCCGTCGACCAGCACTGGAATACCGCGCTGCGCCGCGCCGATATACGCACCGCACAAGGCGGCAATCTCGAAGCCGCCGACGCGACCCAACCACGACAACGCATCGTCATCGGCCGGATACAACGCCAGCGCGCGTTCGATCACTGCGACCTTGTGCTGGATGCCCGCTGCGTCCAGGCCGGTGCCTGCACCGGCCAGCGCACTGGGCGATTCGCGCAGGAGACCGCAGGCGAGCGCGGCAGCGGAGGTGGTGTTGGCGATGCCCATCTCGCCACCGATGAACAGCTTCGCGCCGGCGTCTTGCGCTGCCTGCGCGCTGTCGGCACCGGCGCGCAAGGCCAGTTCCAGTTGCACGGCGCTCATCGCCGGTCGCTCGCAGAAATTGCCGGTCTGCGGCGCGATGATGGCGCGACGCACGTTGGGCAGTTCGCCCGGATCGTTCACCGTGCCCAGGTTCACCACTTCCAGCATCGCGCCGAGACTGCGCGCCAGCACGCTGATGGCCGCGCCGCCGTTGGCGAAGTTGCGGATCATCTCGCCGGTGACGACCTGCGGAAACGCCGACACGCCTTCGGCGGCCACGCCGTGGTCGCCCGCAAAAATACTGATCCACACGGACTGCAGCGTGGGCATCGCCACGTGCTGCATGCCGGCCAGCCGCACGGCCAGCGTTTCCAGCGTGCCCAGCGAGCCCGGCGGCTTGGTCAGCTGCGCCTGATGATCGAGCGCACGCTGGCGGCTCTCTTCGTCGATGGCGAAGCAGGGTTCGGTCAGCCAGTCTTGGCTCATGTAAGGCTTCCTTTGAGAGGCATCGGCAAACCGGCGACCACCAGCACCACCCGCTCGCATTGCGCCGCGAGCAACTGGTGCAGCCGTCCGGCTTCATCCACGAATCGCCGCGTCAGCTCGCCCATGGGCACCACGCCCAGGCCGACTTCGTTGCTGACCAGCAACACCTGCCCCTTCAACGAAGGCAGCAGGTGCAGGAGCGCGTCGCGTTCGCGCTTGAAATGTTCGCTATCGGGATGGCCCAGCAAATTGCTGAGCCAGAGCGTGAGGCAGTCGACCAGCACGCAGCGGCCGGGCCGCGCATGCGTCTGCAGTGCATCGGCGAGTGCCAGCGGTTCTTCGACGCTGAGCCAGTGAGGCGGACGCTGCGCGCGATGATGCGCAATGCGTGCAGCCATCTCTTCGTCATGCGCCTGCGCGGTGGCGATGTAGACCACCTCGTGGCCGGATTCGGTCGCCAGTCGTTCGGCCAGCGCGCTCTTGCCGGAGCGCGCGCCGCCCAGGATCAAGGTGCGCATGGCGTGCGCTCCCTGGGTTGCAGCAAACGCTGCAAGGCGGAAATATCGAGATGCGCTTCGACCGCGTCGGCCAGGCGATCGATGCTCGCTTCGCGCAAGGCATGCATGTCCAGCGGCGCGGCATCGCGCAAACCGGCCCAGCCCAGCAATGCGGCGAGCGCCTGCGGTTCGTCGAACAGGCCGTGCAGATAGGTGCCGAGGATCTGCCCGTCCGGCGTCAGCGCGCCGTCCGGCTCGCCCGTACCGAGCCAGCTGGCCGGTTGCCCCAGTGCTGCACCGCGACTGACGCCGCAGTGGATTTCATAGCCGCTCACCCGCGCATCCCCCAGGACCAGTTTCCCCTCCACGCGGCGCAACTGCTTGCGCGCCTCCAGCGTGGTCTCCATCTGCAACCAGCCCAGTCCAGCGCTCGAGCCCGGCTCGCTCTCGATGCCCTGAGGATCATGCACGAACCGCCCCAGCATCTGGAAGCCGCCGCAGATACCGATCACTTTCCCCCCGTAGCGTAGATGCCGTGTGATGGTTTCGTTCCAGCCCTGGGCGCGCAGCCAGGCGAGGTCCGCGCGGGTGGATTTGGAGCCGGGCAGGACGATCAGATCCGCGGGAGGATGGGTTTCGTCCGGGCCGATGAAACGAAAGTCCACCTCCGCATGGGCGCTCAAGGCGTCGAAGTCGGTGTGGTTGCTGATGCGCGGCAATGCCGGCACCAGCACCCGCAGGCGCGCGGCCTGCTTGCGGGCCGTCGCGCGGGGCAAGGCATCCTCCGCTTCCAACTGCAGCCCGTGGAGATAGGGCAATACACCAAGCACCGGCTTGCCTGTTTCGCGTTCCAGCCAGTCCAGCCCGGGCTGCAGCAGCGCCATGTCGCCGCGAAAACGATTGATGACGAAACCGACGACGCGTGCCCGCTCGCTTTCCGAAAGCAGTGCCAGGGTGCCGACGAGGTGCGCGAACACGCCCCCGCGATCGATGTCGGCGATCAGGATCACCGGGCAGTCGACGGCTTCGGCATAACCCATGTTGGCGATGTCGCGATCGCGCAGGTTGATCTCGGCCGGACTGCCCGCGCCTTCGACGATCACGGCGTCGTAGCGGTTGGCCAGACGGTGATGCGAGGCGAGTACGGCATCCATCGCGATGCGCTTGTAGTCGTGGTAGTGGCGCGCGTCCATGTTCGCCACCGGATGCCCGTGCACGATCACCTGCGCGCCGATGTCGCTGTTGGGCTTGAGCAAGACCGGGTTGAAGTCGGTGTGCGGCAACAGGCCGGCGGCTTGCGCCTGCACCGCCTGCGCCCGGCCGATCTCGCCGCCGTCCACGGTGACCGCGGAATTGAGCGCCATGTTCTGCGGCTTGAACGGCGCCACCGACATGCCACGTCGATACGCCCAACGGCACAACCCGGCGACCAGCGTGCTCTTGCCTGCATCGGAGGTGCAGCCCTGCACCATCAGTACGCTGGCGGTCATGGCGATGATTCCTTGAAGTTCAACGTGCCGAGCGCGCGGTCGAGTCGCTGCAACGCAGACGCATCGGCGGGCAAGCCGAAACGCAGGCTGGCGGGCGCATCGAATAGCCGGGTCAGGATGCCCTGCTTCGCCAATGCCACGTGCACGTGCTCGGCGCGTGCGTCCTGCCACCATTGGAAGAAGGCGCTGCCCCCAGTAGGTAACAAGCCATGGCGTGACAATACGGCCGCGAGGCTGTCGCTCGCTGCGTGCAGCCACTCGCGCGCGCTCGACTGCCACACGCGATCGGCCAGCGCCTGCGTGAGCACATGACGTGCCGGCCCGTTCAATGTCCACGGCCCGAGCTGTTCGCGTAGTCGTTCGAGCAGTGTGGGATGCGCCGCGACAAATCCGGCGCGCGCGCCCGCCAACCCGAAGAATTTGCCGACCGAGCGGAGCACGATCAGTCCCTCGCGATGGGCTTCACAGCACAGGCTGTCGTCCGGCGTGGCATCCATGAAGGCTTCGTCGACCAGCAGCCAGCCGCCGCGTGCGGCGAGCGACGCGTGACAGGCCAACAAAGCTGCGCGCTCGAAACGATCGCCCGCGGGATTGTTCGGATGGATCAGCACGATCACGTCGAAGCGCGAGGCTTCCGCGAGCAACACGGTCCCCGGCAGCGTTTCGACCATGTGCCCTGCGCGACGCCATGCATGCGCGTGCTCGTTGTATCCGGGAGCGATCACGCCAATGCGTGAAGCTTGCCGCAGCGCGGGCAGCGCCTGGATGGCAGCCTGCGATCCGGCCACGGGCAACAGATGCTTCGCTCCGTAATACGCACAGGCAACTTCGATCAGACCATCGTCATCTTCCGGGAGTCGCTGCCACACCGACGCAGGAATCGGCGGCACCGGCCATCCGAACGGACTGATGCCGGTGGAAAGATCCAGCCATGCATCGGGCGCCATGCCATAGGTCTGCGCCGCCCGCAGCAGGCGCCCGCCGTGCTCAAGCATGCGAGGCTCCCCAACGGACGATGCCAAGCACAACCATCACTGCCAGCCACAACATCACGCCGCGACGAACCAGCTGCAGCGCGCGCACGATGGAACGCGCATCGGCGGGATCGCCTTCGCCCAGTGCTGGCCGGGGTTCCCACACGCCGTCGTAAGGCGCGGCACCGCCAAGGCACACGCCCAGCGCGCCGGCACCGGCAGCCATCACCGGACCTGCATTGGGGCTGTCCCATTGCGGCGCCTGTACGCGCCAACAACGCCATGCGCGCGCCGCATCGCCCAGCAATCCATAGCTGAGCGCGGTCAAGCGCGCCGGCAGGAAGTTGAGTACGTCATCGAAGCGCGCCGCCGCCCAGCCGAAGCGTTCATAGCGCGCGTTGCGATAACCCCACATGGCGTCCAGCGTATTGGCCAGCCGGTACAACACGGCGCCTGGCACACCCAGCACGGCGAACCAGAACAGCGCGCCGAACACGGCATCGTTGCCGTTCTCCAGCACCGATTCGGTCGCCGCGGCGGCGACCTGCACGTCGTCCAGCGACACCGTGTCGCGACTCACCATGCGCCCAACGGCCGTTCGCGCACCGAGGATATCGCCCGCTTCGAGTGCGCGAGCTACTGGCATAGCGTGATCGCTCAAGCTGCGCAGACCGATCACCAGATAAAGCACTACAGCCTGATAGACGAACCACAGCCACGGCGCGACATGCATGAGCCATGCGCCGAACGCCCAGGCAGCGAACACGACGGGCAGCACGACCGCGCACCACGATGCGATACCCGACGAGCGACGGTCGCGATAAAGGCGCGATTCGACGAAACTCGCCAGACGTCCAAACGCCACCAAGGGATGGAACCGCCGCGGCTCGCCCAGCCACGCATCCAGCAGCACCGCTGCGACCATGGCCAGGGCCGTCGTCATGACTGGAACAACGCCACTGCAGCGGTTGGATTCGAGGGAAAGTACAGGTGCATGAAGCTCGCGGTGAAGCGTTCGCGCCGGTACACGCCCTCCCGGCTGGGACCGCCATCCGGATTCGTCGCCATGGCCAGTGGCGCCTCGCCGATCTGCGCAAGAGCGTAGTGGAAGGTGTGGCCGCGCAACTCACCTTCGGGCAGGCCGATCGACTGCATGCCCAATCCACCCAGCCGCGCCTGCATCGCTGCATGGCCGCGCAACAGACCCGCCATGGGAAAAGCGACGCCATCGGTTCCGGCAAGGGAGTCCAGCGCGTAGAGCATGCCGCCGCATTCGGCGAGCAAGGGCCGGCGCGCATTCACGTGATCGTGCAAGGCATGGCGCAGCGCATCGTTCGCGGCGAGCGCCGGCAGATGCAATTCCGGATAGCCGCCCGGCAGCCACGCGGCGTCGCACTCCGGCAGCGGCTCACCGGCCAGCGGCGAGAAGAAGCGCAACTCGGCGCCCGCCTCGCGCAACAGATCGAGGTTGGCCGGATACAGAAAGCAGAAGGCCGCATCGCGGGCGATGGCGATGCGGCAACCGTGCAGCGTGGCCGGTACCGAAGCGCGCGATGCCGCAGGAAAGGCCACGGGCGTGGGAAGCTCGGCGGAAGCATGGGTTGCCCAGGCGTCCGCCAACGCGTCCAGCCGCGCATCGATATCGCCCAGTTCGCCGGCCGCCACCAGGCCCAGATGCCGCTCGGGCAATGCCAGCGACGGATCGCGCGGCAACGCACCCAGCCAATGCAGATGGGACGGCACACTGCCTGCGAGCAATTGCGCGTGATACGCGCTGCCCACACGATTGGCGGCAACGCCATGCACAAGGAGCCCTTCGCGATAGTTGGCCAGACCCAAGGCCAGGGCACCGAACGTCTGCGCCATCGCCGAGCCGTCGATCACGGCCAGCACCGGCAGGCCAAAACGTTGCGCCAGGTCGGCGCTCGACAGCCCGCCATCGAACAGCCCCATCACGCCTTCGATCAGCAAAAGATCCGCGTCGCCGGCCGCTTCATGCAAGCGCGCGCGCACGTCGTCCTCGCCGTTCATCCATAGATCGAGCTGGTACACGGGCGCGCCGCTGGCGCGCTCCAGCACCATCGGATCGAGAAAGTCGGGGCCGGTCTTGAACACGCGCACACGCCGGCCCTGGCGCACATGCCAGCGCGCCAGCGCAGCGGTCACCGAGGTCTTGCCTTGTCCCGATGCGGGTGCCGAGATCAGCAGCGCGGGACAGGATGTGTTCGTATCGCTCATCGCCGACTCCGGTCGTTCACTCGCATGCTTCAGCAGGGAAAACGCGTCAGAGCTCGATGCCCTTCTGCGCCTTGATGCCCGCCTGGAACGCGTGCTTCACCAGGCGCATCTCGGTCACCGTATCGGCCAGTTCCACCAGTGTGTCCGGCGCACCGCGACCGGTGATCACCACGTGCTGCTGCGGCGGACGCGCCTTGAGCGCTTCGCACACCTTCGCCACGTCGACGTAGCCCTTCACCAGGGCGATGTTGAGTTCATCGAGCAGCACGAAGTCGATCGAGGCATCGGCCAGCATATCGGCCGCCACCTTCCACGCCGCTTCCGCCGCCTGGATATCGCGCGCCTTGTCCTGGGTTTCCCAGGTATAGCCTTCGCCCATCACGTGGTAATCGAGCTCGTCGGGAAAGCGGCGGAAGAACGCTTCCTCGCCGGTGGAGAAACTGCCCTTGATGAACTGCACCACGCCGCAACGGAAACCGTGCCCCAGCGAACGCGCCAGCATGCCGAAGCCCGACGAGCTCTTGCCCTTGCCGTTGCCGGTGTTCACCACCAGCACGCCGCGCTCGATGGTGGCGCGGGCGATCTTCCGGTCGACCAGCTCCTTCTTGCGCTGCATGCGCTCGCGGTGGCGCTCTTCCGGACCGGATTGTTCGGGCGTGTCGCTCATGCTCAGGCTTCCTTTTCATGCGCCGCGGAAGCGGAGGCCATGCGCGCGATCACCGCATGCAGCACCAGCGCTACGGCGACATAACTGATCGTGGTGCGCACGAACAGCGGACCCCACTGCCACAGGCGCGACAGGTATTCGGCCATATGCGGCTGTGCATAACGGCCGCCCAGCCAATAGAACGAACCGTTGGAAACCGCGAAGGACAACACGGCGGCCACCACCGCCACGCAAAACGCGCCCAGCAGCGACAGCGCGCCCTGATCCACGCGCGGCGCATACCAGCGGCCGGCGTACCAAAGCACCGCATAGGCCAGGGGCAGGAACGAATAGGCCAGCGTCACGCAGAAATCGCTCACGCCGGCATAGCTGATGGACACCCAGTCCAGCGCCACGGCGAGCAGCACCATCGCCACGAACGTCCAGTGCCTACGCAGATACAGGCCGCCCAGGAAGAACACCGCCATCGAAGCATCAGGCAGATGCAGCATGTCGCCGAAATGCTTGAAGCGGGTGGCGATCATCACCGCCACCAAGACCAGCCACAACGCGTTGAAACGGGAACCGGAGAGTGCTTTCACAAACGACTCCTATCGAAAGGCATCCTGATCGAAAAACGCCGAGGCCTGGTCAGGCCCCGGCGTCATGGCTTACTGCGCAGGCTGATAACGCAGGGTCAACATGTAGTTACGACCCGGCTGGTTGTAGTACCAGGCGGTCTCGTAGTCCTTGCCGAAGGCATTGTTGAGCGCCAGCTGCAGCTTGAAGTCGCGCGAGATGGCATAGGCCACGCGCAGGTTGGTAATGGCATAGCCGCCCAGCGGATGCTGGTTGGCCAGGTCGTCGTAGCGACGGCCCGAGACATACCAGGTGCCGCCCACGCTGAAGTCGCCGAAGCTGCGATCGAGATCGATGTTGCCGGTCTGGCGCGCACGGCGCGGCAACAGGTTGCCTTCGTAGGCGGCCGATTCGTCGCGCGGATCCAGCCAAGTGGCCGTGCCCGTCACCAGCCAGCCCAGCACGTGCCCGCTCACCACGCCTTCCGCACCACGGATGCGTGCTTCGTCCACATTGCCCGGCGCCTGCGTCGCTGCGTCGTAGGTGATCAGGTCGGTCACGTTGTTGCGGAACGCATTCAACGACCAGTAGCCCCAGCCGTAGCTGCCGCGCAAACCCAGCTCGATGTTTTTCGAGCGCTCAGGCTTCAGATCTGGATTGCCGTAGTACGGGTAGTAGAGATCGTTGAAAGTCGGCGCCTTGAACGCGGTGCCGTAGCTGGCGGTTAGGCGCAGGGTCTGAGTGAAATCCCAGCCCCACAGCACGCTGCCGGTGTTCTTGCTGCCGAACTGGCTGTTGTCGTCGTGGCGCACGCTGGCCTGCACGGACTGGCTGCCGAAGGTCTGCTGCCACTGCGCGAACACGCCGCGATCGATGCGGCTGTCGACCGGCAAGCCGGTGAATGCATTGTTGTAGCCTGCCGTGCTGTCCACTTGGTCGCGCTGCCAGTCGAAGCCCGTGCTGAGCAAGCCGCCCCAGAAACCGACATCCGCCTGCAGCGTGCCGATGTCGCGGTGCGTGTCGAAGCGATCGACGTAGACGCCCTGGTAGAAGTCCTTGCTGAAGTCGCCGCTGGTGCCGAGGCTGAGCGTAAGCTTCACGTTGGACGCCGGTCGATAGTGCACGCTGCCGCCCACGATCTGCGTGGCGCTCTCGTCGGAGTCGGTGTACGTGCCGTCGTAATAGTTGTGACCTTCGCTGCGGAACAGGCGAACGTCCGCGTCCCACTGCTCATCGAACTTGTAGCCGCCCTGCAAGGTCAGCGCGTTGTTGCGATAGCCGTCCTTGTCCGGCTGGTCGGCAAAGCAGGCGGCGCCGACTTCGGCCGCACCGACGCGGCAGGAATTGATGCCGTGGGTCTGGTCATGCGATGCCTCCAGCGAGTACCAGGCATCGCCACTCTTGCCGGCAAAACCGGCCGAACCAGTCAGCGTGCTGTAGCTGCCCACGCCCAGGCTGAAGGACGGCACGAACGCGCCTTCCGGGCGGCGGGTGAAGATCTGGATCACGCCGCCGATCGCTTCGGAGCCATACAGGCTGGAGAACGGACCGCGCACGATCTCGATGCGTTCGATCTGTTCGAGCGGGATGTCCTGCAGCGCAGCCGTGCCCAGCGTGGCCGAACCGATCTTGATGCCGTCGATCATCACCAGCACATGGTCGGCTTCGGTGCCGCGCAGGAACGCACTGGTGGCCTTGCCCGGACCGCCATTGTTGACGATGGACATGCCCGGCGTGCCGCGCAGCAGCTCGCCCAACGAAGACGGCTGCAGGCGTTCGATATCGGCGCGGTCGATCACCGTCACTGCGGACAGCGTCTGGTTCTGGGTCTGCTCGGTACGCGTGGCCGTGACCACCACGCCGTCGAGATTGGTGGTGTCGTCGGCAAACGCCGGGAAAATGATGGTCAAGAGCGCCGTCGCCAGTACGGAGCGACGGATCGTGGAAAGTCGGATGGTCAAAGTACTGCTCCTCAACCGCGCCTGCCCGCGCGGATCGCATGGAAAATAGACAGGCGGAGGGAGCGTGGCGGCCGTGCGTGTGCGCGGCATCCATGACACGGCCCACCGCCAGTCTGGTCGTACCTCAAGGCCGGTCTCCGGGCTCGCGGGCGAAGACGTCACGTCTTCCGGAACGACGCCTTCCCATGCGCTTGGCACAGTGGCTGATGTCGCTCCGCCGATCCTCATCTGGATCGCGCCTGCCTACCGTTGCGGGGGCAGCTCCGGAATAGGCGCCTAAGCGCCGCACCGGATTCCCGTTTCAACTCCCAGCCGACTGGCTGGGGGTCACCTCAGGTTCGGGGATGGTAGCAGAGTGAGGCGTGTGGCCGCTGGGGCGAGGCAGGCTTTAGGGGTGAGCCGTCTCGCCGGTTTCGTTCGTGCGCACGGTCCTGTGGGAGCGCACCCTGTGCGCGACAGCCGCGCTGGATGTACCGCTCCGTAGGTTTGTCGCACACAGGGTGCGCTCCCACAGTAGCCCTACAGCTCTTGGCTCCGGCTCTTGGCCCTGGCTCTAGCTTTGGCTCTTGGCTCTTGGGGTCCCCGTATGACGCGGCGGGTGGGTGGAGGAAAGCCCGCAGGGTGGCCCGCAGGGATGCGGGCCAGTTTTTCGCCAGGGCAGGATGCCCTGTCGAAAAACCCCGGAGCCCACCCGCGCACCTGGAGGGCGCAGCCCGGAAGGCGCGTCATCCGGGGGGCCCTTCTCTTTGGTTACTTTCTCTTGGGCAAGCAAGAGAAAGTGACCCGGCCTCCGGCAGGAGGACGGAAGCCCGCGGCAGGCGAGCCAGGTCGCGGCAAAGCGACAACCAAGTACCGAGGCTCTGGATCCCGGCCTGCGCCGGGATGACGAGCAAAAGAGGACTGCGGCACGTCCACACAATGAGGCTAGGTTGGCCCCTCACCCCAACCCTCTCGCCAGAGGGGAGAGGGAGCAGATGGTGGCTCGTTGAATGGACGTCCAAAACAAAACGCCCGCCCTGCTTGCACAGGACGGGCGCTACAACCATCAAATCAACAGGACGCCAGCGCGTTACAGCGTGTGGAACGCCAGATGTCCCTGCTCCGCCTCCACCACGATGGTGGCCCCCGCCGCAAACTTCCCTTCCAGGATCTGCCGCGCCAACGGATTCTCCAGCTGCTGCTGGATCGCCCGCTTCAGCGGCCTTGCGCCATACACCGGATCGAAGCCCACGTTGCCCAGCAGATCCAGCGCCTTGTCGCTGATCTCCATGCGCAGCTGGCGTTCGGCCAGACGCTTCTCCAGATAGGTGAGCTGGATCAGCGCGATCTTGCGGATCTGCTTCTTGTCCAGCGGGCGGAACACCACCAGCTCATCGAGCCGGTTGATGAACTCCGGACGGAAGTGCGCCTGCACCACGGCCAGCACGGACGCCTTCATCTGCATGTAATCCGCTTCGCTGTCGCCCGCCTGCTCCTGGATCATCTGGGAGCCCAGGTTGGACGTCATCACGATCACGGTGTTGCGGAAGTCGACGGTGCGCCCTTGTCCATCGGTGAGGCGGCCATCGTCCAGCACCTGCAGCAGGATGTTGAACACATCCGGATGCGCCTTCTCCACTTCGTCCAACAGGATCACGCTGTACGGACGACGACGCACGGCCTCCGTGAGATAGCCGCCCTCCTCGTAACCCACGTAACCCGGGGGCGCACCGATCAGGCGGCTGACGGAGTGCTTCTCCATGAACTCGCTCATGTCGATGCGCACCATCGCATCCTGCGTGTCGAACATGAATTCGGCCAGCGCCTTGCACAGCTCCGTCTTGCCCACGCCGGTGGGACCGAGGAACAGGAACGAGCCGTTCGGGCGGTTGGGATCGGACAGGCCCGCGCGCGAACGACGGATGGCATCGGAGACGGCACGCACGGCCTCGTCCTGGCCCACCACGCGCTTGTGCAGCGCCTCTTCCATGTGCAGCAGCTTGTCGCGCTCGCCTTCGAGCATCTTGTTGACGGGAATGCCCGTCCAGCGCGACACGACCTCGGCGATTTCTTCCTCGGTGACGCGATCCTGCACCAGCTTGAAGTCCTGCTTCTCCGCGGCCTGCGCGGCAGCGAGCTGCTTTTCCAGTTCGGGCAGCTTGCCGTACTGGATCTCGCTCATCTTGGCGTAATCCTGCCGGCGCTGCGCCGCTTCCAGCTCGACGCGCGCGGCCTCGATCTGCTCCTTCACCTTGGTCGCGCCCTGCAGCGCCGCCTTTTCGGACTTCCAGATTTCGTTGAGGTCGGAGAATTCGCGCTCCAGCTTTTCGATGTCCGTGTCGAGATCGGCGAGGCGCTTCCTGGAGGCGTCGTCGGTTTCCTTCTTCAGCATCTCGCGCTGGATCTTCAGCTGGATCAGGCGGCGCTCCAGGCGATCGAGTTCCTCCGGCTTGGAATCGATTTCCATGCGGATGCGCGAGGCCGCTTCGTCCATCAGGTCGATCGCCTTGTCCGGCAGCTGGCGATCGGGGATATAGCGATTGGACAGCGTGGCTGCCGCCACAATCGCCGGGTCGGTGATCTCCACGCCGTGGTGCACCGCGTAGCGCTCCTTCAGACCACGCAGGATGGCGATGGTGTCCTCCACGCTGGGCTCGCCCACGTAGACCTTCTGGAAGCGGCGCTCCAGCGCGGCGTCCTTCTCGATGTACTTGCGGTATTCGTCCAGCGTGGTGGCGCCGATGCAATGCAGCTCGCCGCGCGCGAGCGCAGGCTTGAGCATGTTGCCGGCGTCCATGGCGCCATCGGCCTTGCCGGCGCCGACCATGGTGTGCAGTTCGTCGATGAAAAGGATGACGCGACCTTCCTGCTTGGACAGATCGTTCAGCACCGCCTTGAGGCGCTCTTCGAACTCGCCGCGGAACTTCGCGCCGGCAATCAGCGCGCCCATGTCCAGCGAGAGCACGCGACGGTCACGCAGGCCTTCGGGCACTTCGCCCTTGACGATGCGCTGCGCCAGTCCTTCGACGATGGCGGTCTTGCCCACGCCGGGCTCGCCGATCAGCACCGGGTTGTTCTTGGTGCGACGCTGCAGCACCTGGATGGTGCGGCGGATTTCCTCGTCGCGGCCGATCACCGGATCGAGCTTGCCCGACTCGGCGCGCGCCGTGAGATCGATGCAGTATTTCTCCAGCGCCTGGCGCTGCTCCTCGGCGTTTTCGCTCTGCACTTTTTCGCCGCCGCGCAGCTTCTCGATGGCCGCCTCGACGTTCGCCTTGGTGGCCCCGGCCGCCTTGAGCGCCGAGCCCAGCTCGCCCTTGTCTTCCAGCGCCGCCAGCACGAACAGTTCGCTGGCGATGAACTGATCGCCGCGCTGCTGCGCCAGCTTGTCGGTGAGGTTGAGCAGGCGGGTGAGTTCGTTGCCCACATGGATATTGCCTTCCTGCCCGCTGACGCGCGGCAGGCGTTCCACCATTTCGTTCACACGCTGGCGCAGCGTGGGCACATTCACCTGCGCCTGGGTCAGCAACGGCGCGGTGGAGCCGCCCTGCTGGTCGAGCAGCGCAGCCATCACGTGCACCGGTTCAAGCATGTTGTTGTCGCGACCCACGGCAAGCGACTGGGCATCCGCCAGTGCCTGCTGAAAACGCGACGTAAGTTTGTCCATCCTCATGGGGTGTCCCCTCGATCAATAGGATCTGGCAGCCCTCGCCGCCACTGCAAAAACACATGCGGATCACTCGCGCGTGATTCAAGCCACGTCAACGCCAGGTGTACGACATTTCTTCAGCCTGCGCTGCCAATCACCCAGAGCTTGCCTTCACATTTGGCTTGATAGTCTGGCCTCGTGCTATCCCCCGTGCCCCACTCCACCATGTCCGCCCAACCGTCTCTCCCGGCTCCGCCATTGCCAGGCGTCGATGATCGCTGGGCGTTGTTTCTGGATGTCGACGGTACGCTGCTCGACTTCGCCGATCATCCGGATCACGTCTATGTCGATTCGCGCCTGCGCGAACTGATCGAGGACCTCTACGGCACCCTCGATGGCGCGCTTGCGCTGGTGAGCGGTCGCAGCCTGGACGACCTGGACGATCTGTTTAGCCATCCGCCGTGGGCGATGGCCGGTCTGCATGGGCTGGAACTGCGCGGCGTCGACGGCCGCTATCGCGGCGTGCACATCGGCGCCAGTCGCCGGTCGCTGGTTCGCGACATCGCCGGCACCATCGCCGGCGAGTTTCCCGGCGTGCTGGTGGAAGACAAAGGGATGGCGGTCGCCCTGCATTGCCGCACCTCGCCGCAACTGTTCGAACGCTTGCGCGAGCGTGTGCGGGAGGTACTGCCTTCGTTGGCCGGCTACGAAATGCAGCCGGGCAACATGGTGATCGAACTGAAGCCCGAGGGCATGGACAAGGGTTCGGCGGTGGCCAACCTGATGTCCGCATGGCCCTTCCGTGGCCGCGTGCCTGTCTATGTCGGCGACGATCTCACCGACGAACACGGCTTTTCCACGGCCAATCTTCAGAGCGGACTGAGCATTCGCGTGGGTTCCCGCGAACCGAGCCTCGCCCGCTATTCGCTGTCGGAGCCTGCCGCCGCGCGGGCCTGGCTGTTCCGCGTGCTGCACGCACTCAAGCATGGAGCTCTGTCGCATGCCCACTCCTCTGGAGGAAATGCCTGACACCCAGCCTGATCCCCAGTCCAAGCCGGAGCCGAAGTCGTCTCTGGAACTGGGTGTCATCGGCAACGGCAGCGTTGCCGCGCTCATCGACGGGCGCGGCCGCATCGTCTGGTGTTGCCTGCCCCGCTTCGACGGCGACGCGAGCTTCTGCGCGCTGCTGTCGCCACAGTGTGAAGGGGGCGACTGGTCGATCGAGCTGGAAGATATCGATCGCGCCGAACAGCACTACATGCCCAACACCGCGGTGCTGGTGACGCGCCTGTACGACCATCACGGCTCGGGCGTGGAGATCGTCGACTATATGCCGCGCTTTCGCACGCGCGGACGTTTCTATCACCCGGTGCTTATCGCACGCCGCGTCCGTCCCATCGGCGGTTCGCCGCGCATCCGCGTACGGCTGCGGCCGCTGTGCAAGTACGGCAGCGAAGTGCCGCATTTCACCGCGGGCAGCAATCACATCCGCTTCCTGCTCGACGGCGTGGTGCAGCGCCTGACCAGCGACGTGGCTTCCACCATGATCGAACGCGGCCTGCCGTTCTTCCTGGAGAAACCCGCGCATTTCGTCTTCGGTCCCGATGAAACGCTTACCGAGAGCCCGGCGGACTTCATTCACCACACGCTGGAAAACACGCTCACCTATTGGCGCGAGTGGGTGCGCAATCTATCGGTGCCGTACGAGTGGCAGGAGCCGATCATCCGCGCCGCCATCACCTTGAAGCTGTGCCAGTACGAGGCGACCGGCGCCATCGTCGCCGCGCTCACTACCTCCATTCCCGAGTCGGCCAATTCGGGACGCAACTGGGACTACCGCTACTGCTGGCTCCGCGACGCCGCCTTCACCGTGCGCGCACTCAATCGTCTCGGCGCCACCCGCAGCATGGAGGAGTACATCCGCTACGTCTTCAACCTGGTCGCCAGCGATGGCGACAACGAGATAGGACCGGTGTTTGGCATCACCTTCGAACACAAACTGCCTGAAACGCAGGTGGCCAGCCTTGCCGGCTACCGCGGCATGGGTCCGGTGCGCGTGGGCAACGACGCCTGGCGGCAACGCCAGAACGATGTCTACGGCTCGGTGGTGCTCGCCTCCGCGCAGATATTCTTCGACCGGCGGCTGGAGCATCCCGGCAACGAACTCACCTTCCGACGCCTCGAACGCATGGGCGAGCTGGCGCTGCGCGTGGCCGAAACGCCGGATGCGGGGCTGTGGGAATACCGCGGCCGCGCCGCCGTGCACACCTATTCCGCCGCCATGTGCTGGGCAGCCTGCGATCGTCTTGCGCACATCGCCACCGAACTGGGCCTGGACGACCGTGCCCGCTACTGGCACGACGAGGCGGTGGCCTTGCACGCGCGCATCGAGGCGCGCGCGTGGAACGAAAAGCTGGGCACGTTCGTGGATGCCTACGATGGCGAACACCTGGACGCGAGCCTGTTGCTGCTGGCCGACATCGGCTTCGTCAACGCCATGGACCCGCGCTTCATCGCCACCGTCGATGCCATCGGCGAAGCGCTGGGCCGCGGCGATTACCTGTTCCGCTACATCGCACCCGACGATTTCGGCGCACCGGAAACCAGCTTCAACATCTGCACGTTCTGGTTCATCGAGGCGCTGGCCGCCACCGGCCGCCGGGAGCGCGCGCGCATGATGTTCGAGCACATGCTGGCGCAACGAAATCCCCTGGGCCTGTTGTCGGAAGACATCGCGCCGGCGAACGGCGAGCACTGGGGCAATTTCCCGCAGACCTATTCGATGGTGGGCCTGATCCAGGCCGCGATGCGTCTATCCAGACGCTGGGAGGACGCCCTGTGATGATGGCTGGAAGAAACAGCGGTCAAGGACGACTGATCGTGGTTTCAAACCGAGTGGCACTTCCCGACCAGACCGCCACCGGCGGCCTGGCATCTGCCATGCGGGCGGCCCTGCAGGAGCGCGGAGGCGTGTGGTTTGGCTGGAGCGGCAAGGTGGCTCGTCAAACCGCCAGCGAAGTGCACAAGCAATCCGATGGCGTGGTGGAATACGCCACCATCGATCTTTCCCGCACCGATCACGACGATTTCTACGATGGCTTCGCCAATCGCACGTTGTGGCCGCTGCTGCATTACCGGCCCGATCTGGTCGATTACGACCGCAAGCACCTGGCCGGCTATCTGCGCGTCAACAACCTGTTCGCCGAGCAGCTGATCTCACTGATCGGGCCGAACGACCTGGTGTGGATCAACGACTATCACCTGATTCCGCTGGCCGCCATGCTGCGCGAACGCGGCGTGCGCAATCGCATCGGCTTCTTCCTGCATACGCCGTTGCCGGCCGCCAGCCTGCTGATCGCACTGCCGCGTCATCGCGAGTTGCTGGAAACGCTGGCGAGCTATGACCTGGTGGGCCTGCACACGCCGCGCGACCAACGTGCGCTGGAGGAATATTTCCTCTACGAAGTGGGCGCCAGCATGCGCCGCGACGGCCGCATCCGCACGCCGCAAGGACGCACCTTCCGCGCCGAGGTGTTTCCCATCGGCATCGATACCGCCCAGGTGGCCGAATCGGCCAGCCATGCCGACGAGCACGAGGAAATCAACGACCTCAAGCAGAGCCTGGAAGGCCGTGCGCTGATCATCGGCGTCGACCGGCTGGATTACTCCAAGGGCCTGCCCGAGCGTTTCCACGCCTATGCGCGCCTGCTTGAGCGTTCGCCGCAATTGCATCGCAAAGTGACCTTCCTGCAGATCGCGCCGCCCTCGCGCGGCGGCGTGCCGGAATACCGCCAGATCCGCCGCGAACTCGAACGCATGGCCGGCCACATCAACGGCATGTATGCCGCGCCGGACTGGGTGCCGATCCGCTACGTCAACAACTCGTTCCCGCACAGCCTGCTCAGCGGCTACTACCGCATCGCGCGGGTAGGCCTGGTAACGCCGCTGCGCGACGGCATGAACCTGGTCGCCAAGGAATACGTGGCGAGCCAGAATCCGGACGATCCGGGCGTACTGGTGTTGTCGCGCTTCGCCGGCGCGGCACAGGAATTGCGCGATGCGTTGCTGGTCAATCCGGCCGATACCGAGGAAGTGGCCGAGGCGCTGGGCATCGCGCTGGAAATGTCCCTGCACGAGCGCCGCGTGCGCTGGCGCCGGATGATGGATGTGCTGGAGAAGCAAGACGTGACCGCCTGGCGCAATGCGTTTTTGCGGGACCTGGCGGGCTAAGCCGCGGCCAACCTACTTCTGTAGGAGCGCACCCTGTGCGCGACAGGCGTCCGAGCGCTACCTCGGCAACCGGTGCTAGCGAAGCCTTCGGACGCCTGTCGCGCACAGGGTGCGCTCCCACAGGGGGTCTCCCACCATGGGCCCTCTCACAACGGGTCGACGTTATGGCTGGTCCTGCAGCCAGATCAGGCTCGCAAACCGCCCGCTCTGCGCCCCATCGCGTCGATAGGAATAGAAGCGATCGTCGGTGCGCGTATCGAAGCCGCCGCCATGCACGCGGGTCATGCCTGCTGCTTGCAGCCGGCGACGCGCCAGCCAGGCGAGATCGCACAGCCAGTGACCCGGTCGCGTCGGCTCGAAACCCTCGCCCGCGCCCGCATCGCAGACGATGAAGGCGTCGCGCACTTCCTCGCCCACTTCATAGCTGGCCTTGCCGATGCATGGGCCCAGCCACGCCATCACCTGGGTAGGCGGCGCCTGGAGGGAATTCAGGGCCGCTTCCAGCACGCCGGCCTGGAGACCGCGCCAGCCCGCATGGGCGGCCGCCACCGCGCGACCGTCGGTGGTGCAGAACAGCACCGGCAGGCAGTCGGCGGTGAGAATCGCCAGCGGCTCGCCGGCACGTTGGGTCACCGAGGCGTCGGCGCGCGGCTCCGCCCCGTTTGTGAGGCGGTCGACATCGGCCACGTCCACGCCGTGGACCTGCTGAAGCCAGTGCGGATCGCGAGCCAGCCCCAGCGAACTCCGAACCGCGGCCCGGTTGGCGGCCACCGCCTCGGGCAGATCGCCGCAGCGGGCCCCGAGATTGAAGCGCGCCCAGGCGCCTTCGGACACGCCGGGGCCCTGTCGGGTGCTGACCGCGGCCCGCACACGGGCGGGCGCCGGCCAATCCGGGATAAGCCAGGCGTCGCCCGACATCAGCGCCAGTCGTCCGGGTCGGCCTGGGCGGTATCGGCGCGCAGTGCGTCGATCAGGGCCTGCTGGTCGGCCGGCCGCTCGGCGCTGAAGGACAGCGGCTCGTGGCTGACCGGATGTTCGAACGCCAGCCGCTCGGCGTGCAGCGCCTGCCGGCGGAAGCCGCGCAGCGCCGCCACCAGCTCGGGCGTGGCGCCCTTGGGCAGCTTGAGGCCGCCGCCGTACAGCGGATCGCCGACCAGCGGATGGCCGATATGCGACAGGTGCACGCGAATCTGGTGGGTACGGCCGGTCTCCAGGCTGCACTGCAGCAGGCTGTGGCCGCGGAAGCGCTCGCGCAGGCGGTAATGGGTGACGGCGTGCTTGCCGTCCTCCTCGTCGCGCACGGCCTGGCGCAGGCGGTCGCCCATATGGCGGCCGATCGGGGCATCCACCGTGCCGCCGGCCACCAGCGTGCCGAGCACCACCGCCTCGTACTGCCGTTCCACGTCGTGGCGGGACAGCATGTCCACCAGCGCCGTGTGGGCGGCCAGGCTCTTGGCCACCACCATCAGGCCCGAGGTGTCCTTGTCCAGCCGGTGCACGATGCCGCCGCGCGGCAGCTGGGCCAGCTTCGGATCGTGGTGGAGCAAGGCATTCAGCAGGGTGCCCGCACTATTTCCTGCGCCCGGATGCACCACCAGCCCGGCCGGCTTGTTCAGCACCAGCACGTGCTCGTCCTCGTGCACGACATCCAGCGCAATGGCTTCGGGCTCGAGCTCCACTTCGGTCTCAAGTTCCGCTTGCAGCAGGACTTTTTCCCCGCCGCGCAACAGCTGGCGGGGCGGCGCGATGGCGCCGTCCAGGGTCACCGCGCCGGCCTTGATCCACGCCGTGAGACGCGAACGGGAGTAGTCGGGGAACATCTCGGCCAAGGTCTGGTCGAACCTCCGACCCGCGGCCGTCAGGGGCACCGCGGCTTCATGACGGATCATCGTCATGGCTGGCCACCCGGCCGCCCGGCCGTTTCGGCTATCATCCCTTTTCGCTCAAACATCTGAACCCTTCTCATGCGCGTAACCAAGCTGCCGGCTTTCAAAATTTTTGTCGTGCTCGCCATCGTTTTGTCGATGAGCGCATGCTCGATGTTCCATCACAAGAGGGACACCAACGATACGCTGCCGGTAGACAAGCTGTACGCCAAGGCTCACGACTCGATGGAACACGCCGATTATTCGGCTGCGAGCAAGGCCTATCAGCGCCTGATCGCGCGCTTCCCGTCCGGCAACTACAACGAACAGGCCCAGCTCGATCTGGCCTATTCGCAGTACAAAGACAATCAGCCGGACGACGCTTACTCCACGATCAACCGCTTCATCAAGACGTATCCGACCCACAAGCACGTAGATTATGCCTATTACTTGCGCGGTCTGATCAATTTCGATCGCACCGGCGGTGCGATGGAGCGTTTGCTGCAGCGTGGCGACCAGGCGCAGACGCGTCGCGACCAGGGCTTCAACCTGAAGTCGTTCGACGACTTCTCCGAGCTGTCGCGCCGCTACCCGGACAGCGCGTACACCGCCGATGCCCGCCAGCGCATGATCTACCTGCGCAACGTGCTGGCGCAGTTCGAGATCAACGTGGCCGAGTACTACCTGCGCAACAAGGCCTACGTGGCCGCCGCGGACCGCTCGCAGTACGTGATCGAGCACTACCAGCAGGCGCCGCAGACCGGCGACGCGCTGGCCATCCTTACCCGCAGCTACCTGGGCATGGACCAGAAGAACCTGGCCGACCAGACCCGCCAGGTGCTGGCCATGAACTACCCGGATCATCCGTACCTGAAGGATCCGAAGTGGCCGCATCCGCCGTCGACGCTGCGCAAGATGATTCCGTTCTCGGGGCATCATTGATTCGAGAGCGGGTTTGCCGGTCGCTTGGCGACCTGTGAAGAGTTGAACCGGTCGCTGCGCGACCTGTGATGGAAAAAGCCGGTGGCCTTGGGCCGCCGGCTTTTTTTGTGTCCGGTCACTGGATGGCCAGCGACTGTAGGAGCGCACCCTGTGCGCGACCGCGGCGCTGAGATGTACCTCTGTGCTGCCCGATTCCCTCGCGACAACCTGAAACTGCGGCTGCATTCAGCGCCGCGGTCGCGCACAGGGTGCGCTCCCACAGGAGACTGAGGTAGGCGTTACTTCCAGCCGGAAGTGATCGGATAACGACGCTCGCGCCCGAAGGCACGCGTGGTCACACGCGGACCCGGCGCCGCCTGCCGCCGCTTGAATTCGTTGAGCAGCACCAGGCGGACCACGCGGCGCACCGTGTCGGCATGAAAACCCTGCGAGGCGATTTCCGCCTGCGACTGTTCGCCTTCGATGAAGCGCTCGAGGATGGCATCGAGCTCGTCGTACGGCGGCAGCGAATCCTGGTCGGTCTGGTTGTCGCGCAATTCGGCCGAGGGCGGACGATCGATCACCGCCGAAGGAATCGCCTCCGGCTCGCCAAGGCGTGCCGCGTGCGCGTTGCGCCAGCGCGAGAGACGGTAGACCACGGTCTTGTAGACGTCCTTCAGCGGCGCATAGGCACCGCACATGTCGCCGTACAAGGTGGCGTAGCCCACCGCCATTTCGCTCTTGTTGCCGGTGGCCAGCAGCAGGCGGCCGTGCTTGTTGGACAACGCCATCAAGGTGACGCCGCGCGTGCGCGACTGCAGGTTTTCCTCGGTGGTGTCGGCGGCCTTGCCGGCAAACGCGGGCGTGAGCGCGCCGAGAAAGGCATCGACCATCGGCTCGATATTGATGATGTGGTAATCCACGCCCGCCTGCACGGCCTGAGCGCGCGCGCCGTCGAGCGACAGCTGCGAGGTGTAGCGCGTGGGCATCATCACGGCGGTGACGCGGTCCGCACCCAGCGCATCGACCGCCAGCGCCAAGGTCAGCGCGGAGTCGATACCGCCGGACAGACCCAGCAGCACGCCCGCAAAACCGTTCTTCTCGATGTAGTCGCGGATGCCGCGCACCAGCGCGGCGTAGAGGGTGGCTTCGATCGACGCATCGCTGGCCGTGGGCCAGTTCTCCGCACGCAGGGTGCGTGTTTCGCTGTCGAATTCGGCCCACAGCATCACGTCCGCGAACGTGGGCGCGCGCGCGGCGGTGCTGCCGTCGGCGTTCACCAGCAGCGAGCCGCCGTCGTAAACCACTTCGTCCTGTCCGCCCACCAGGTTCACATAGGCGATGGCACAGCCGGTTTCCAGCGCACGCTCGGTGAGCACCGCCTCGCGCGACGACTGCTTGGCGTCGTCCCACGGCGATGCATTGATCACCACGATCAGCTCAGCGCCTGCCGCTGCGGCCTTGGCCGCGGGCTCGGGTTGCCAGATGTCTTCGCAGATCAGCATGCCGACACGCACGCCGTCGATCATCGCCACCGCGCTGTCGTGGCCGGGGCGGAAATAGCGCTTGTCGTCGAACACGCCGTAGTTCGGCAAGGCCTGTTTGTGCGTGGTCAGTTCGATGCTGCCGCCGCGCAGCAGGCTGGCCGCGTTGTACACCTCGCCCTCGCTATGCGGATGACCCACCAGTGCAGCCACGCCATTGGTGCCGCCAGCGAGCGCGTTGAGCTCACATTGGCAGGCGGCGAGAAAGCTCGGTCGCAGCAGCAGGTCTTCGGGCGGGTAGCCGCTCAAGGTCAACTCGGGGAACGCCACCAGCGCCGCGCCGCCATCGCGCGCCTGCGCCAGCAGGTCCCCCACCTTGGCCGCGTTGGCCGCAACCGCGCCTACGGGAAAATCGAACTGGGCCAGCGCGAAGCGTAGGGAGGGCATGCCGGGGAATCCACACTCTTGGGGCCTGAAATTGTACCCGAGGCCCGCCCGGAAGCCGCCTGCCCTGCGCCGCTCAGCTCACGGACTGCCGCAGCAACACCACCGCAAGCGTCAGCATGAACACGGCGACGGCCACATCGAACACACGCCAGGCTAGCGGGCTGCGGAACACCGGCAGCAGCAGGCGCGCGCCATAGCCCAGCGAAAGAAACCACAACACGCTGGCCGTGGACGCGCCGGCGGCGAAGAACCAGCGCGCATTGCCTGCGTAGTGCGTCGACAGGCTACCGAGCAGCACCACCGTATCCAGGTAGACGTGCGGGTTGAGCAAGGTGAAGGCCAGACAGGCCAGCACGACGCGGCCCCGGCTCAAGGCAGCATTGCCCACCGGCTGCAGACCGCTTTCGCCCTGCCATGCGCGCCGCAGCGCCAGCATGCCGTAGACCGCCAGGAAGGCAGCACCCACGTAGCACAGCCATTCCAGCAGGCTGGGATGTTGCTTCACCGCCAGCCCCATGCCGGCGACGCCAAGCAGGATCAGCCCCACGTCCGCGAGAATGCACACGGCCACCACCGAGCCGATGAAGTGCCGCTGCAGGCCCTGGCGCAGCACGAAGGCGTTCTGCGCACCAATGGCGATGATCAGCCCCGCGCCCGCGGCGAGGCCGGCCAGATAGGCCGTGGAAATCATGGGAATGCTCCGAAAAGACCGCCACTGTGGCGTAGACGTCTTGGACAGTAAAACTAATTATTCTTAACTTACCTGAATTTTCCTAATGACCAATGTGGGAGCGCACCCTGTGCGCGACTGCCGTACCTGAGGGCTCACCGCAGGCCCGTCGCGCACAGGGTGCGCTCCCACAGTGAATGACCAGGACGACGCACCATGAGCCTGCTCAACCCCCAACTCGTCGCGTTCGCCGCCGTCCTGGAAGAAGGCAGTTTCGATGGCGCCGCGCGGCGCCTGTCACTGACCCCTTCCGCCATTTCCCAACGCATCAAGGCACTGGAGGATCGGCTGGGCCAGGTACTGATCCTGCGCCACACGCCCAGCGAAGCGACCGAAGCCGGCCAACGCCTGCTGCGCAGCGTGCAGCAGATGCGCCTGCTGGAAGCGGAGACCTTGAACGAGTTCCGGGTCGGCCCGGACAGCAGCGGCCCGGCCACGGTCGCCATCGGCGTCAACGCAGACTCGCTGGCAACCTGGTTTCTCGCCGCGCTGGCGCAGTTGCACGACCGCCATCAGCTGTTGTTCGACGTGCGCGTGGAAGACCAGGACCACTCCACCAACCTGTTGCGCGACGGCTCGGTGCTGGGCGCCATTACCGCGGAAGCTCAACCCGTCCAGGGCTGCAGCGTGAAGAAGCTCGGCGTGATGCGCTATCTCCCGGTCGCCTCGCCGGCGTTCGTGAAGCGTCATTTCGCCAGCGGCGTCAACGCCGCCTCGCTCGGCCAGGCGCCGATGCTGGTGTTCAACCGCAAAGATGCCTTGCAGTGGCGCTATATCCACAGCGTCACCCGCGCGCGCATGGCACCGCCGATGCACTACGTGCCGTCGTCCACGGCG
Organism: Dyella kyungheensis; assembly: GCF_049913195.1. GTDB lineage: Bacteria > Pseudomonadota > Gammaproteobacteria > Xanthomonadales > Rhodanobacteraceae > Dyella > Dyella kyungheensis. The sequence goes on from NZ_CP183983.1 coordinate 4,017,633, forward strand.
TTTGTCGAAGGCGCCGAACTGGGGCTGGGCTGGGCGATGGCGCCGGAGTCGATGCTGGCGAAGCATTTTGCGGCCGGCACGCTCAAGCCGATCGCGGCCAATCAATGGCTCGACGTTCCGTTGTATTGGCAGTGCTGGTCGATTCGCTCGGCGACGTTGGCGACGGTGACGGAGGCATTGTTGCGCGCTGCGCAGGAGGGGTTGCGCCAGCGCAGGTGAGCGGCCTCGCCCGTACTGTGGGAGCGCACCCTGTGTGCGACGGCGGCGCACCGCAATCGGGGCATGGCCTGCGCAGCTCGGAAGCATCGCGATGTAGGCAGCGCCTGTCGCGCACAGGGTGCGCTCCCACAGATGCGGTGTCATACGAGGTTGTGCTGGAGGCTGTCCAAAGAAAAAGGGCCGCATCGCTGCGGCCCTTCTTCACATCGATCGAAAAGACTCGATTACTTCTTCATCAAACCAGCGAGCGTCTTGCCCAGATCGGCCGGCGACTTCACCGTGGTGACGCCTGCCTTCTCCAGCGCAGCGAACTTCGCCGCTGCCGTGCCCTTGCCGCCCGAGATGATCGCGCCGGCATGGCCCATGCGCTTGCCCGGAGGCGCCGAGGCGCCGGCGATGAACGAGACCACCGGCTTGGTGACGTACTCGCCGATGAACTCGGCGGCGTCTTCTTCAGCGCTGCCGCCGATTTCGCCGACCATGATGATGCCTTCGGTCTGCGGATCGTCCTGGAACAGCTTGAGGCAGTCGATGAAGCTCAGGCCGTTGATCGGGTCGCCGCCGATGCCGATCACGGTGGACTGGCCCAGGCCTTCGTTGGTGGTCTGGAACACCGATTCGTACGTCAGCGTGCCGGAGCGCGAGACGATGCCGACCTTGCCCGGCATGTGGATGTGACCCGGCATGATGCCGATCTTGCACTCGCCCGGGGTGATGATGCCGGGGCAGTTCGGCCCGATCAACACGATTTCCGGGTGCTGCGCCAGCACGTTCTTCACGCGCAGCATGTCCAGCACCGGGATGCCCTCGGTGATTGCCACGATGACCTTGATGCCGGCATCGATGGCTTCGAGGATCGAGTCGGCCGCGAACGGCGGCGGCACGAAGATCACCGACGCATCAGCGCCGGTTTCATCGACGGCTTCCGAAACCGAATTGAAGACCGGCAGGCCGATGTGCTCGCTGCCGCCCTTGCCCGGGGTCACGCCGCCGACGACCTTGGTGCCGTAATCCAGCGCCTGCTGCGCGTGGAAGGTGCCCTGCTGGCCGGTAAAGCCCTGTACCAGGACCTTGGTGTTCTTATTGACGAGAACGCTCATGGATCTTTGCTCCTCAGGCCTTGGCCGCAGCCACGGCTTTCTGCGCCGCATCGTTGAGATCGTTGGCCGGCGTGATCGCCAGGCCGGAGTTGGCGAGCAGTTCGCGGCCCAGCTCCACGTTGGTGCCCTGCAGGCGCACCACCACGGGGATCTTCAGACCCACTTCCTTCACGGCCGCGATGATGCCTTCGGCGATCAGGTCGCAACGCACGATGCCGCCGAAGATGTTGACCAGGATGGCCTTCACCTTGTCGGAGGAAAGAATCAGCTTGAACGCCTCGGTGACGCGTTCCTTGGTGGCGCCGCCGCCGACGTCGAGGAAGTTGGCCGGCTCGCCGCCTGCCAGCTGGATCACGTCCATGGTGGCCATGGCCAGACCGGCGCCGTTGACCATGCAGCCGATGGTGCCGTCCATGGTGACGTAGTTGAGGTTGTGCACGACGGCAGCAGCCTCGGCAGCGTCTTCCTGGGTCAGGTCGCGCATGGCGGCCAGATCGGGATGACGGAACTCGGCGTTGTCGTCGGAGTTAACCTTGCCGTCGAGGGCGGCGAGGTTGCCGTCTTCGAGGATGGCGAGCGGGTTCAGCTCGACCAGGGACAGGTCCTTCTCGTTGAACAGCTTGTACAGGCCCAGCATGATCTTGGTCAGCTGGCCGACCTGCTTCGCGTTGAGGTCCATGGCGAAGCCAAGCTGGCGGCACTGGTACGGCTGCAGGCCTTCGACGAAGTCCACCACGATGGTGTGGATGTCTTCCGGGGTGTCCTTGGCGACCTGTTCGATGTCCACGCCGCCGTGCTTGGAGGCGATGAAGGAGATCGACTTGCTGTCACGGTCCGTCAGGATCGACAGGTACAGTTCCTTGGCGATGTTGGTCGCGTCGGTGACCAGCACCAGGTTCACCGGCAGCGCACGGCCGGCCGACTGGTAGGTTTCCATGTTGGTGCCCAGCATGCCCTTGGCAGCTGCGCGCACGTCGTCGAGGCTCTTGCAGAACTTGACGCCGCCGGCCTTGCCGCGGCCGCCTGCGTGGATCTGTGCCTTGACCATCCACTGCGAACCACCAAGGTGCTTGGCGGCGTCGACAGCGGCATCGGGAGAGTTGGCGACCTTGCCCGGGGGCACGGCAATGCCGTACTTCGCGAACAATTCTTTGGCCTGGTACTCGTGGAAATTCATGGATACCTCGAGAGTACGGGGGAACATGACGGCCGGCCGGTTGTGGGAGACCGGACGGTCAGGGGAACGACGGCGGTACGAGCGCTGCCGGGATGCAGTGCGCCGCCGCCTGCCTGTCGACATGACGGAAACCGCGCAATACGGCCCGGTATTTTCGCAGCAGCGGCCCCCGATGGAAAGGGGCGGCCCGGCCGGCGGCCGCGGATGGCCGGTGCGTACAAGCCGCGGAAGCCCCGTCTATACTGGCTCCGCCCGCCTTCCGGCCGACTGAAAGAGAGCCCGCCCAGGTGTCCAACACCGTGCAGCCTGCCTACCCCACCGCGCGTCCGGCTCCCGAGGCGGCGCGCCACGAGCTCTTGTTCCTCAACTGTTTCCGGCTGGCCCAGGCGCTGGTCTACATCGGCCTGGCGCTGAGTCCCAGCACCCTGGGCTGGCCCAAGCTGGCCGACGTGGGACTGGCCCGCGGCGTGGCCGTGCTGTTCCTGCTGTTCGCCCTGGGGATGCTCTCGCTGACCCGCCGCTCCACCCCCTGGATTCGCTGGACGGTGTCCGGCGCCCTGGCGGTGGACATCATTGCGGCCGTGCTGGCGATCATCACCATGCACGACGCCCGCATCGGCATCGCCATGATGCTGGCGGTGAACCTGGCGGCCGGCGCGCTGATCCTGCCGCTGCGGCTCTCCTGCTTCTTCGCTGCGCTGGCGACGCTGGGGGTGATCGGTCATTCGGTGCTCGAGGCCCAGGGCCAGGGCGGCATGGACCGCGAACTGCTGGAATCGAGCCTTTTCGGCCTGGCCTATTTCGCCATCACCATGCTGTGCTACGTGCTGAGCCGGCAGATCCGCGCCAGCGAAGCGCTGGCCGAACAGCGCGGTGTCGACCTGGCCAACCTGGCCCAGGTCAACGAGCTGATCATCCGCCGCATGAAGACCGGTGTGCTGCTGGTGGACGATGCCAACCGCATCCACCAGATGAACGAGTCGGCCTGGATGCTGCTGGGCAACCCCACCGCCGACCAGCGCGACCTGGGCCGCGTGGCACCGGAGCTGTCGCGCCGCCTGTACCACTGGATGACCTCGGGCAAGCTGGATGAATCGGCCACCCAACTGGCCGACGGCGTGCCCGAAGTGGTGCCTCGCTTCAGCCGACTGGCGCCGAACGACGACTCGCACGTGCTGATCTTCCTCGACGACACCTCGCTGGTATCGCGCCGCGCCGAGGAGCTCACGCTCAGTTCGCTGGGCCGCCTGTCCGCCTCGATCGCGCACGAAATCCGCAACCCGCTGGCGGCGATCCGCTATTCCGCGCAGTTGCTGGCGGAGTCGGAAGACCTGCCGCCGACCGACCAGCGCATGGTGGAGATCATCAACAACCACTGCGTGCGCTTGAACGAGATCATCGAGAACATCCTGCAGTTGTCGCGGCGCGAGCGCTCGCGTCCGGAGACGCTGGACCTGGGCACCTGGGCCAACCAGTTCGTCGACGAGTACCGCCAGGGCAACGACCTGGGCGAGGATTCGCTGCGCGTGATCCAGGCCAGCACGCCGGTGGCGGCGGTGGCCGATCCGCAGCAGCTGCAGCAAGTGGTGTGGAACCTGGTGCAGAACGCACTGCGCTATGGACGCATGCCGGGCGAACCCGCCCGCGTGATGGTGGTGGCCCGCCATGGCGAACACGGCGTGCCGATTCTCGAAGTGATCGACCGCGGTCCGGGCATTGCACCGAAAGTGGCGGCGCAGATCTTCGAGCCGTTCTATACGACGCACGAATACGGCACGGGTCTTGGGCTTTATCTCGCGCGCCAGATGAGCGAGGCGAATCAGGCGTCGCTGGAATATGTGCGTGTGGCGGGTGGCGGCAGCTGCTTCCGGCTGGTGTTGACGCCGGCGCGGGTGGGCAAGGCGACTGGGGATGCTGCAGCGGCAGGGTAAGGCCCTCCGAGCGCACCTCACCCTTCACCGTCATTCCGGCGCAGGCCGGAATCCAGGCGCCCCAGTGGCCGGCACTGCCTTAAAACAGCCTGAGCTCAGAGGTGCGCGAAAACTAAACCTCGCGCCACTGGATTCCGGCCTGCGCCGGAATGACGGTGAGGGAGGCTGCAGGCATATCGCCAGGCGCCCTGGCCCCATCAGGTCTCGCGCACGATCAACTCAACCGGCAGCGTTTCCGACTGCTGCGGCTGATCGCCGATCAGCGCCAGCACCTTGCGCGCCAGCAGCGTGCCGCCTTCCTGCCAGTCCTGGCGCACCGAACTGAGCGGCGGCAGGAAACTCGCCGCCAGCGGCATGTCGTCGTAGCCCACCACGGAAACATCGCCCGGCACCGTGCGTCCCAGCGTGTTGAGTGCGCGGATCGCGCCCATCGCCAGCAGATCGCTGCAGGCGAACACGGCATCGAACGGCACGCCGCGATCCATCAGCGAATGCATGGCGTCGCCGCCCGACGCCAGCGTGAATTCGTCGCGGCGGATCAGCAGCGGCTTGACGCCGTGCTTGGCCAGTGCCGCCACGAAGCCGTTGAGTCGCTCGAAGATCTCGGGGTGGTTCGGGTTGCCCACGAACACCGGATTGCGGCGGCCCAGCCGGATGAAATGTTCCGCCACCACGCGGCCACCTTGTTCGTTGTCGCTGCCCACCACGATGTGCTCGTCGCCCGGCGCGCCCCACACCACCATCGGCAGGCCCAGCTTGTCGAAGCGGCGCACAGCGTCCTGGCGCGAACCCTGCCCCAGCAGGATCAAGCCATCCGCCGCCTGCACCGCCGCAGCGGTGGCGCCCTGCCGGGTGGTGAGCAGCACGCTATAGCCGTGCGCGGTCAGCTCCTGCGAAATGCCGCCCAGCAGGATCAGCGGATACGGGTCGAGCATGGTGCGGTCGTGGGAGGGTTTCATTTCCACGATCACCGCCACCGTATGGCTGCGGCGCAGGCGCAGATTGCGCGCGCTGACATTGAGCTTGTAGCCCAGCTCGTGGGCCAGCGCCTGCAATCGCTCGCGGGTCTCGCGCTGCACCAGCGGGCTATCGCTGAGCGCCCGCGAAATGGTGATCTTGGATACCCCGGCGACCTTCGCAAGATCCGCCATGGTGAGACTGGCGGTCGGCGCGGCGCCTTGGCGATTCTTTTGGTGACGACTCAAGACCTAGCCCCAATGTCTTGTGAGCGGTCGCGCGGTTTTCCGCACAACGGCCAACCTTGGCAAACGCGAACAGTGTCGTGGTTTGCGGCCTCAACGTCCAACGCCGTATGGAAATGACCCTTTAGCCGCCAAGGTGACCCGGCGCCGCAAGTTTTCGCTTGCCGTCGCAAGTTCGCAACACACCACCGATGATATCGATACCAGACGCAACTATGTTGTGACGCAGCAAATGTTATCGATATCTTGATATCGATAACATTTGCTGCGAAGCTCCGCCCGCACACCAAGAAGCCAGGATGGCCTGCTCGATCTGCAGGCCTTCCGGAAAGCCAAAAATAAAGCGGAGAGAGTGACGTTGGACCTTCAAGAAACGGCGCAGGTCTTGCCGCCCCTTGGTCGTGCCTGGCGCGACCCGTGGGTGGTAACCCGTCAGAACGCCGATCCCGCCGCCTTCGCGCAGGATGAAAGCCTGTTTGCCCTGTCCAACGGCGCGCTCGGCGTGCGCGGCGGCCTGGAGGAAGGCGACAGCGCCAGCCAGGCCTGCTTCCTCGCCGGTGCCTGGGAACGTACGCCGATCGAGTACCACGAGCGCTTCCCCGGTTTTGCCGCGCATACCGACACGCGCATCCCCGTCGCCGACGGCACCCGCATCCATCTGCGCCTGGGCGACACGCCGGTGCGGCTTGGCGAAGGCGAATGGCAGCAGTTCGAACGCGCCCTCGACCTGCGCACCGGCAGCTATCGCCGCCAGTTGCGCTGGCGTTCGCCGGACGGCGCCACCTTGCTGATCGACGCCGAACGCATCGTCAGTTTCGATAGCGCCGCCTTGCTGGCGATCCGGTACCGCGTGACTTCGGTGGACTACACCGGCCCGGTGACGCTGGAGTCTTCCATCAGCACGGCGCGCAGCGCGACCGAGCAAGGCGACGATCCGCGCATCGGCACGCGAGTCGACGGCGGCCTGGCCACCATCGATGCCGCCGCGGGCGATAGCGTGGCCCATGTGCTCCAGCGCACCGCTCACAGCGATATCCGCGTGGCCTGCATGCAGCAGCACGCGATCATCGACGACAGCCTCGGCTTCCGCCTGGCCAACCTCGCGCAACATGGCGTGATGCAGGTGTTCGAAGGCGACCTGGCGCCGGGCAAGTCGGTGACGTTCGAGAAATACGTCGCCTATGCATGGACCCAACCCGGTGGCGCCGATACTGACGCCGAGCTGCTTGCGCGCACCGCCAGCGCGCTTATCCAGGCATACGAGCACGGTTACGACGCCCTGCTGGCGCGCCAGACGCAGGCGCTGACGCAGCTGTGGCAGAACGCCGATCTGGCCATCGACGGCGATCCCGTCACCGAACAGGCGCTGCGTTTCAACCTGTTCCATATCTTCCAGTCGAGCAGTCGCGACGGCCGGGGCAGCACCGCGGCCAAGGGCCTCACCGGCGAAGGCTACGAAGGCCACTATTTCTGGGACGCCGAGGCTTTCATGCTGCCGGCGATGGTGGCGCTTGCGCCCGACGTGGCGCGCAGCATGCTGATGTATCGCCACGGCACGCTCGACCGCGCACGCGCCCATGCCCGCGAAATGAACCACGCGCGAGGTGCGCTGTATGCATGGCGCACCATCAGCGGCGACGAATGCTCCGCCTATTTCCCCAGCGGCTCGGCGCAGTACCACATCAATGCCGCCGTGGCCTGGGCGATCCGCCACTACGTCGATGCGAGCGGCGACGACGCGTTCCTGCGCGACGTGGGCGCGGAGATGCTGTTCGAGACGGCGCGCATCTGGCTGGACATCGGCCACTTCAATGCGCGTCGCGGCGGTGCGTTCTGCATCCATGACGTGACCGGCCCCGACGAATACACCGCGCTGGTCGACAACAACCATTACACCAACCGCATGGCGCAGCGTCACTTGCGCGATGCCGCGAACGTGGCCCGCTGGCTGGCCGACACCGCGCCGGACAGCTTCGCGGAGCTGGCGCGCCGCATCGGCCTGGAACAGTTCGAGATCATGCAGTGGCAGCGCGCCGCCGAGCTGATGTACCTGGCCGAAGACGCGGAACTGGGCATCTTCCCGCAGGACGACACCTTCCTCGACAAGCCGCGCATGCCGGCGCGCTCGGCGGGCGAAGGCAAGCGTCCGCTGCTGCTGGAACTGCATCCGCTGACCATCTATCGGCACCAGGTGTGCAAGCAGGCCGATACCCTGCTTGCGCTGCTGCTCGCCGGCGACGACGTGACGGTGGCCGCCAAGCGCCGCAACTTCGACTACTACGAAGACGTCACGGTGCACGACTCCACCCTGTCCGCTTCCACGTTCGGCGTGATGGCGGCGGAAGTGGGCGAAGCCGACAAGGCATGGCGCTACTTCCAGGACACCTTGCGGGTGGATCTGGACGACCTGCACGGCAACGCGGCGCACGGCCTGCACATGGCGGCCATGGCCGGCAGCTGGCAGTCGCTCGCCTGGGGCTACGGCGGCATGCGCGTGGTGGATGGCGAACTGCGCCTGCGCCCGCAACTGCCCGATGCATGGCATCGCTATCGCTTCGGCATCGCCTGGCAGCGGGGCCATCTGCGCGTGGAAGTGGATCGCACCGGCGTGCGTTACACGGTGACGCGCGGCGATCAGCTGCACTTCCGTCATGCCGGCGAACACGTGCGGTTGCGCCAGGGCGAATCGATTTCCATGCCGCATCGCGCGCCCGCCAGCGACGCCTCGCTGCAAGCCGTGATCTTCGATCTCGACGGCGTGATCGCCGACACCGCGGTCGTGCATCGCGCGGCCTGGGAACAGCTGGCGCACGACATCGGCGCGCCGTTCGACGAACACATCGCCGAGCGCATGAAGGGCGTGGATCGCCGCGGCTCGCTGGAAATCCTGCTGGAACGTGCGCCGCACGCGTATTCCGAGCGCGAGAAACGCGTGCTGGAAGATCGCAAGAATTCCTACTACGTGGCACAGATCGAGTGCTTCGGCCCCGATCAGCTGCTTCGCGGTGCGCGCAGCGCGGTGGAAAGCGTGCGCGACGCGGGCCTGCGCACCGGGCTGGCGTCGGCCAGCCGCAACGCGCCGTTGCTGCTGGATCGGCTGGGTATCGCCGAGTTGTTCGATTACGTCGTCGACGCTTCGCGCATCACGCACTCCAAACCGCATCCGGAAATCTTTCTCGCCGCGGCCACCGGCTTGGGCGTGGCGCCGGAAACGTGTCTTGGCGTGGAAGATGCCGCGGCCGGCGTCGACAGCATTCTCGCCGCCGGCATGCGTGCCGTGGGCGTGGGCGACGCGACCGTGCTGGCGCGCGCCGAAGACATTCTGGTGGGTATCGAGGCTTTCGATATCCAACGCTACATCAGCGGGCAGCCGAACGACCGGGAGACGTCGTCGGAAGTCCTGCCGAACCACTGCTCAGGACCACTCTGACAGCGTGAAGCACCACTCCTAAGAAACACAAACAACAGCTTTTCTTTGATGGGGAGGAAACACCATGAACACGCAACGCATGACTCGTCGGCTGCTTGTCACCAGCATCGCCGCTTTGCTCGCCGCCGGTTCTCTACATGCGCAGGATGCGACACCCAACGCGGCGCCCGCTGCCGCACAAGGCACGACGCCGGCACCGCCCGCGCCGGCCAACCAGAAGAACGCCACCAATCTCGACCAGGTGGTGGTCACCGGTACCGCCGCTGCCGGCGGCCTGAAGAAGATCGACACCTCGTACTCGGTCACCGCGGCCACGCTCGACCAGATCCGCGAATTCAATCCCAAGAGCACGGCCGACCTGCTGAAGATGGCGCCGGGTGTGTTCCCGGAATCGTCGGGCGGCCAGACCGGTGCGAACATCGAAGTGGCCGGCTTCCCGGGCGGCGGCGATGCGCCGTTCGCCACGCTGCAGATCAACGGCTCGCCGATCTATCCGATGCCGACGCTGTCGTTCATGGAAAACTCCTCGATGTTCCGCCTCGATGACACCATCGACCACGCGGAATTCGTGCTCGGCGGCCCGGCCGTGCTGTACGGCAACGGCCAGCCCGGCCTCACCGCCAACTTCATCCTGCGCGAAGGCACCGACAAGCCCAGCGGCGACATCGGCGTCACCTACGGTTCGGAAGGCCTGGTGCGTCTGGACGGCTTCTACGGCTTCAAGATCGCCGACGGCTGGTACGGCAGCGTGGGCGGTTTCTGGCGCCAGTCCGATGGCGTGCGCGATCCGCAGTTCGATGCCGACAAGGGCGGCTCGCTGACCGCCACGTTGACGCACAACTTCGGCGACAGCGGCTCGATCATGTTCTACGCGCGCGACCTCAAGGACCACAACCAGTTCGTCACCGATACGCCGATCCTCAATCCGGGCCGTGGCCAGTTCGACAACTACCCCGGCTTCGATGCGCTCACCGGCACCTTCGGCAGCAAAGCCGACCAGTACGCCTTCCTGCAGACCACGCCGTGCACCACGGCGGGCTGCCAGCCGGCCGGCCAGCATGTGAACCTGGCCGACGGCCGCGGCGCCGACGTGGTGTCCGTAGGTGGCAATCTCGACCTGACCTTCGGCGACGGCTGGAACATCTCGGACAAGTTCAACTTCACCGGCGGCGAGATGAACACGGTCGCGTTCTTCAGCACCGGTGCCAACCCGCAGACGCTGGGCAGCTACATCGACGACCAGATCACCGCCGACGGCCTCCCGGCCGGCACCACCGCCACCGCCACCTACGTCAACAACGGCGGCGCGGCGGACATGAACCAGAACGTCACCACGCAGGGCTACTGGTACGTGCACAAGCGCATCCAGGGTGCGTCGAACGAGTTCCACATCAGCAAGGACATCTTCGAAGGCAACACGCTGACGTTCGGCAACTACACCGCCGTCTACAACGATCACGACAACTGGCTGCTCGGCAACAACATGCTGCTGCAGGCCAAGAACAACCCGTACCCGATCGCCGTGACGCTGAGCAATGGCGACGTGCTGTCGAGCCCGGGCGGTTTCGTCAGCGGTCCGTCGACGGCGATTCGCGAAGCGTGGAACGGCTTCAATACGGCGTTCTTCCTGACCGACTCGTGGAAGGTCGACAAGTGGTTGTTCGACGTCGGTGTCCGCGAGGAACGCCAGGAAGCCAATGGCCGCATCCAGAACACGGCCACCGGCGATCTCGACGGCAATCCGACCACGCTCTACAACAACAACTCGCAGTACCTGACGGCCGGCAACACGTACATCAATTACGCGAAGACCGCACCGTCGTGGACGATCGGCGCCAACTACGAGATCCAGAGCAACATGAGCGTGTACGCACGCGTCAACGACGGCGTGCACTTCCCGGGCTTCGATGACCTGCGTGGCCTGCCCAGCCAGCCGATCAACAAGATCCACAACATGGAAGTGGGCTTCAAGTACCAGGCCGACTGGGTGTACGTGGACGTGAACGCGTACCGCAAGTTGTTCTACAACGTGCCGTACACGATCACCCAGGGCAACGGCCAGCAGTTCTCGTTCGACTACGGCTCGGCCACCAAGGGCATCAACTTCACCACGGTGCTGAAGCCGGTGCCGGGCACGCCGGGCTTCCAGATCGCGTTCAGCGGCAACTACATGGACGGCCACTACACGCACAGCGCCGCCTGCACGCCCTACCTGCAGCAGAGTGGAGAGGAGGGCTGCGCCAGCCTCAACGGTATGCAGCTCCAGCGCCAGCCGCAGTTCCACGGCATCCTGACGCCGTCGTACCAGTGGCCCACCGGCTTCGGCAACATGAAGCTGTGGCTGACCTACGAATACGTCGGCAACCGCTACGGCGACCTGATCGAGCAGCAGCCGCTCGGCCAGTACCACACGCTGGCGTTCGGTGCCACGGCGAACATCGGCGACAACTGGCAGGTTAACCTGCAGGGCACCAACCTCACCAACGAGATCGGCATCACCGAAGGCAACTCGCGTCTGTTCGGCTTTGCCAGCGCGGGCGGAGTGATTCTTGCCCGCTCGATCGAAGGTCGTGAGGTCAACCTGCAGGTCAAGTACAACTTCTAAATCGTTTCACGCAAGACGCTTCACCTAGCACTTCCCTCGACTGTCCCGGGCCGCCACTAGTGCGGCGGTCCGGGACCTTTTTCAGACCTCACTACGGGGTGTGCATGAACCGGTTCCGCATGGTCGTCGCGCTGGCATCGATTTACATGGTGTTCGCGATACTGCTCAACAGCGTCGGCACGGTCATCCTGCAGTCGATCCACACCTTTGGCATCGACAAGCCGCAGGCCAGCCTGCTGGAACTGTTCAAGGACTTGCCGATCGCCGTCACCTCGTTCCTGGTGGCTTCGTTCCTGCCGCGGCTGGGCTATCGCCGCGCGATGATGCTGGCCTTGTGCATCGTGGGCAGCGCCTGCGTGCTGATGCCGTTGTTCCCCAGCTTCCATACCACCGAATTGTTGTTCACCTGCGTGGGCGTGTCATTCGCGCTGGCGAAGGTGTCCGTGTATTCCTCCATCGGCCTGCTGACCGACAGCAAGGCCGAGCACGGCCGGCTTACCAACACCATCGAGGGGCTGTTCATGCTCGGCGTGTTGGCCAGCGGTTGGCTGTTCAGTGCGTTCATTGATCATGGCAACCCAGCCAACCCCTCGTGGTTCAACGTGTACTGGGTGCTGGCCGTGCTGTGTTTCGGCACGGTAGCGCTGCTGTCGGGCGCGCGGCTGGACGAATCGGCGGCGCATGGCGAAGTGCGGCTGTCGATGGGCCAGGCCCTGCGCGACATGTACCGCCTGCTGATGCGCACGCTGGTCTACGTGTTCCTGCTCTCCGCCTTCCTCTATGTGTTGATCGAGCAGAGCTTCAGCACCTGGCTGCCGACCTTCAACAACGAGATCCTCAAACTGCCCAACGCGATGAGCATCCAGATGGCGAGCATCCTCGCCGGTGCTACCGCGCTGGGGCGCATCATTGCCGGCCAGTTGCTGCGGCGCATGTCCTGGCACGTGCTGCTCAACCTGTGCGTGGTCGGCATGGGTGCGCTGATCCTGCTGGTGCTGCCGCTGGCGCGCCATGCGGTGGTGGGCGTCGATGTGGGCTGGTTCAATGCGCCGATCGCCGCCTACCTGATTCCGCTGATCGGCCTGCTGATGGCGCCGATCTATCCGGTGATCAATTCGGTGGCGTTGAGCTCGCTGCCCAAGCCCTCGCATGCGGCCATGACCGGCCTCATCGTGATTTTCTCCGCGCTCGGCGGCACGTTGGGTTCGCGCATCACCGCCATCGTCTTCACCAACTTCGGCGGCATCCATGCGTTCTATTTCTCGCTGGTGCCGATGACGCTGATACTGGTGACGCTGTTCTTCTTCAAGCGCGAAACCGATCGCTCCGCGGTGCCGCCCATGCTGGCGCCGGAGGGCACGGCGTGAGTTTCACGCGCCGCCAGTTCCTGGCGTCGGGCATGGTCGCTGCGGGCGCGGCGCTGACATCGAAGGCATGGTCGGGCACCGGCAGCGCGAAGCAGACGGGGCGCATGCGCAACGTGCTGCTGATCGTGGCCGACGATCATGGCTACGACATGTCGAGCCTGGGCAGTGCCGTGCATACGCCGACACTGGATCGGCTGGCCCGCGAAGGCACGCTGTTCACCGACGCCTATGCCTCGGTGTCTTCCTGCAGCTCGAGCCGCTCCACTCTTTACACTGGCCTTTATTCGCATACCAACGGCATGTACGGCCTTTCGCACGACGTGCATAACTTCTCGTTGCTGGAAGACGTGAAGACGCTGCCGTGGATGCTCAAGCAGCACGGCTATGCCACGTCGCTGGTCGGCAAGCTGCACGTGAAGCCGGAAGCCGCGCTGGCCTACGATGCCTGGCTGCTGCCCGAACGGGCCGGCAACCGCGACGTGGCAGCGATGGGGCACGCCGCCGGGCAATGGATGCGTGCGCAAGGCACGCGGCCGTTCTTCCTGACCATGGGCTACAGCGATCCGCACCGCGCGGGCGACCCTTCGCAGTTCGGCAATACGCGCGACTGGCCGGAAGTGAAGCGCATGCGCTATCGGCCGCAGGACGTGACCATCCCCTCGCATCTACCGGATCTTCCCGGCGTGCGCGAAGACCTGGCCCAGTACTACGAAGCCGTCAGCCGCATGGACAGCGGCGTGGAGATCCTGTTGCGCGAACTCGAAGCGTCGGGTCACGCGGACGACACGCTGGTGATCTATCTGTCCGACAACGGCCGTCCGTTCCCCGGCGCCAAGGACAATCTCTACTACGAAGGCATCCATCTGCCGCTGATCGTGCGCGCGCCGCACGCTGCGCATCGCGGTATCCGCAACAATGCGATGGTGAGCTGGATCGACATCACGCCGACCATCCTCGACTGGGCCGGTGTATCGCCACCGCAGGGCTATCGCTATCTGCCGCTGCCGGGACGATCGCTGTTGCCGATCCTGGAGCAGACCGCGCCCAGCGGCTGGGACGAAGTGTTTGCCACGCACTCGTTCCACGAGATCGACCAGTACTACCCCACCCGTTCGTTGCGCACGCGGCGCTACAGCTATTTCCTGAACCTGCAGCCCAGCCTGCGCGTGCCCATTGCCAGCGACGTGGCGCTGTCGCCCTCGTGGAAGGCGATCACCTCCACGCCAGGCGCGCGATTGGGCAAACGGTCGCTGGAAGCGTTCGAACACCGGCCCGATGAAGAACTCTACGACCTGCACGCCGACCCCGACGAGATCGTGAACCTGGCCAGCGACCCGGCGCATGCCGCCGCGCTGGCCGATGTCCGCGCGCAGTTGGCGCGCTGGCGCACCGCCACCCACGACCCGTGGATGGCCGGCATCACCAATCCCTTTGGACCCGCGCGCTGAGCGCGAGGTCCAACCGCTGCAACGAGGAATGCGCACGCCCATGACGTCCCCGCTACGACACCTTCCCCGCCTGGTTGCGCTCGGCCTGCTGTTGGTCGCCGCCCGCGTCAGCGCAGCCACCGATCCCAGCTTCGTGCTGACCGGCACGTCGGAACAGTTCGGCAGCTATTTCCCGAGCTATCTGGCCAACGGCTATTTTTCCACGCTCACCTCGGTGCGCGGCACCGAGCCCACCATGGGTTACATGGTCGCGACCATGGACTATGCGAAGGACGATATCGCCCGCCCCGCCGCCATGCCGGGCTGGAACGAGATCGACTACAACCCGGGCGGCGGCTGGCTCAATTCCACCCGCGTGGCGAAGGAGATCTTCACCGACTACTCGCAGACGCTGGACATGTATGGCGCCACGCTGAGCACGAAGTACCGCTTCGTGTACGCCAACAAGTCCACCGACGTGCAGGTCACCACCTTCGTCAGCCAGGATGCGGGGCATCTCGCCGCCACCCGCCTCACCCTCACGCCGCAGTTCGACGGCAGCGTGCAGCTGACCTTTCCGATCCGCCTGTGGTCGGAACACCAGCCGCGCTTTCCGATCGGCAAGATGACCGGCGACGAGATGATCGCCGCGGTGATCGCCAGCGGGCAGAACCTCGACAACAAACCGGTGCCGACGCCGGACCGTGCCGCCGTGTGGTATCCCGGCGTGGTGCGCGTCGCCTCGAATGGCGGCGACACCAAGACGCTGACGCTGTGGCTGGACGGACGCGCCGAACAAGGTGTGGCGGTAGCGCAGGCCGTGGCCGTGGAGTTGCCCAAGGGGCTCGAGGTCGAAGACGTGCAGCTGGAGCAAGGCCCGTACAAGCTCTCGCTGAATCTCAAGGCCAAGCTGCACAAAGGCCAGAGCTACAGCTTCACCAAGTACATCGCTGCCTCGCGCGAAGGCTGGGGCGGTAATGCGCAGGCCGACCTCGTGCTCGCCACGCAGGCACGCAAGACCGGCTTCGATAGCTTGCTCGCCAGGCATCAGGCGGCCTGGCATGCACTGTGGAAATCGGATATCCGCATCGACGGCGATGCCAAGGTCCAGCAGGCCGTGCATTCGGATCTGTATTACCTGCTGTCCAACACCACGGTGGGCACCAGTTGGCCGATGGGCGCGTGTGCGCTCACTCCGGGTTATGCCGGCCATGCGTTCTGGGACAGCGATTCGTGGGTGTTTCCGGCGCTGCTGTTGTTGCATCCGGAGCGCGCCAAGCCGATCGTGATGTTCCGTCATCGCACCATCGGCCCCGCACAGGAGCGCGCTCAGCAGTACGGCGTGAAGGGCACCATGTATCCGTGGGAATCCGATCCGGAAACCGGCAAGGATTACACCCCGCATTTTGCCTATGGCGTGTTCCGCGAGGTCCACGTCAATGCGGATATCGCCATTGCCCAGTGGCAGTACTACAACGCCACCGGCGATGAGGCGTGGTTGAAGCAATATGGCTGGCCGGTGATCGAACAGGTCGCCACGTTCTGGGCCAGCCGCGTGAGCTACGACAAGGCCAACGACCGTTACGAAATACATCACGTCACCTCGCCCGACGAGGCCTACGACGACGTACCGAACGACTCGTTCACCAATGCGGTGGCGCAGAAGGCGCTGCGCATCGCGGTGAAGGCGGCGAAGAAGGTGGGCGCGCAGGCCGATCCGCAATGGAGCGTGATCGCCGACAAGATGTATATCCCGTTCGACGAGAAGAACCAGCGCCATCTCGATTTCGACGCGTCGGTGCCGCACGACAAGATCACCTGGATGGGTTCGTCGCTGGCGTGGCTGATGTATCCCAACCTCGACCTGCCGATGACGCCGCAGATCCGTCGCAACGATTTCGACTTCCAGCTGCACGAGCTGAAAGAGCACGGCGACGATCCGAACGAGATGATGATGGTGATGCTGGCCGTCGGCTCGGCCGAGCTGGGCGACGCGCAAGGGGCCAACGACTGGATCCAGCGCAACCTGGTCGGCTTCCTCAAGCCGCCGTTCAACGTGCGCACCGAAACGGTGGCGAACAACGCGGGCTACATTCTGGCCACTTCCGCTGGTTTCGTGCAGAGCTTCGTCTACGGGCTGAGCGGCCTGCGCATCGACGACGACGGCCTCACCGAAGCCTACGCACCGACCTTGCCGTCGGCGTGGAAATCGATGCAGCTCAAGGGCGTGCATTTCCGCGGCAAGCAGTACGACATCACCGTCGAGCATGGCGCCGACGGCAAGGCACACCTGACGCGCAAGACGCTGTGAATGCCAGCGCGATGAAAACCCACGATCACGCGCCCACCCGGGAGCCGATATGACCCGCCACGCCAAGACATCGTTGCTTCGCCCTCGCCTTATCGCCATCGCGCTGTCCTGCGCCGTCGCCACCACGGCGTTCGCCGCGGGCACGCCCGATCAGGCCAAGACGCGCGCCTATATCGACAAGGCCTGGACCACGCTCACGCGTTCGCAGGAAGACTGCGCGGCGCTGGTCGACACCAAGGTGGTCGGGCATCCGGTGCTCTACGTTCCCGCCGGGCAGGCCGTGCCGGAGGCCGTGACGGCGATCGGCAAGCGCTGCGGCGTCGACGTGCGTCCGCTGCCGAAGAAGGTCGAACAACTGGGCGACATCGACGCGACCAAGCTGCCGCAGCAAGGCCTGCTCTACCTGCCGCATCCGTACGTGGTGCCGGGTGGTTTCTTCAACGAGATGTACGGCTGGGACAGCTACTTCATCCAGATCGGGCTGGTGTCGGATCATCGCCTCGACCTGGCCAAGGACATGGTCGACAACGCGCTGTACGAAGTGGAGAACTACGGCGGCGTGCTCAACGCCAACCGCACGTATTACCTCAGCCGCTCGCAGCCGCCCTTCCTCACCGCGATGATGGCGGCGGTGCTGGACGATCCGGCCGCCTTCGCCAATGCCGATGCGCGACGCGAATGGCTGGCCAGGGCGTATCCGCTGGCGGTGCGCAACTACGAGATCTGGACGCGGCCCGAACATCGCGCGGGCGATACGGGGCTGTCGCGCTATTACGACCTGGGCAGTGGCCCGGTGCTGGAAGCGAAGGACAGCGAGTACTACAAGGGCGTGATCCGCTGGCTGCGCTCGCATCCGAAGGACGATCCGGGTTACCTGATCAAGGGCGCCGAGCATCCGAACGATGCGGAAGCGGCGCAATTGAAGGACGCCAGCTGCGACGTGCGCGCATCGAAAGTCTGCGAAGGCGCGTGGGTGGACGGTTATCGCCTCACCGCCGACTACTTCCACGGCGACCGCGCGATGCGCGAGTCGGGCTTCGACACCAACGCGCACTTTGGCCCGTTCGGCGGCTCCACCCATCACTATGCCGACGCCAGCCTCAACAGCCTGCTCTATCGCTACGAACGCGACCTGCACGATTTCGCCCTGCAACTCGGCAAGGCCGGCGAGGCGGACCAGTGGGCCAAGGCCGCCGAGGCGCGCAAGTCGGCGATGGACAAGTACCTGTGGAATGCGCAGGCCGGCATGTATCTCGACTACGACTTCATCGCCGGCAAGCCGTCGCCGTATCCGTACGTGACGACCTATTACCCGCTGTGGGCCGGCATGGCTTCGCCGCAACAGGCCGCGGCGTTGCGCAGCAAGCTCAAGGTGTTCGAGCGCAAGGGCGGCCTGAGCATGGACAACCATGCGGCCGGCGTGCAGTGGGGCGAACCGTTCGGCTGGGCGCCCACCAACTGGCTGGCAGTGAAGGGTCTGGATGATTACGGCTTCCACGACGACGCGCGCCGCCTCGCCGGCAAGTTCGCCGCCACGGTCGACCAGGGTCTGGCCGACGACGGCACCATCCGCGAGAAATACAACATGGTGCTCGGCAACGCCGACGTGAAAGTGATGGCCGGCTACAGCGAGAACGTGGTCGGCTTCGGCTGGACCAACGGCGTCTGGCTGAAGCTGCACGAGTTGCTCGATGTCAAGGCGAAGAAGGCCGCCCCCGCCGCCAAGACGGAGAAGACGCCGTGAAGCGCGGCGTCGCGCTTCGGTTTGCGCTCGCCGCAGTGATGTCGTGCGGCGTGCTTCACGCGCAGGAAGCCAAGCCCACCATCAGCGCCGACGGCAGCGTGCACGTGGGCAAGATCACCCTGCCGTACTCCTCGGAAGCCTCGCCGGAGGCGCGCGCCTTCTTTCCCAAGATGCTCGCCGCCGGCAGCAAGGCGCCGCCGATCACCGCGCCGATCGAACAAAGCCGCGCGTTCTACGACCGCATGAACACCGACCGCGCCCATCGCCTGATGGCGCTCTACCCGGTGAAGACCCATCGCGAAACCATCGCTGGCGTGCCGGCGGATGTCGTCGAGCCCGCCCAGGGCATCGCACCCGAGAACCAGGGACGCGTGCTGATCAACCTGCACGGAGGCGCCTTCCTGTGGGGCGCGCACAGCGGCGCGCTGGTGGAATCCATCCCGATCGCCAGCCTGGGCCGCATCAAGGTGATCAGCGTGGACTACCGGCAGGGGCCTGAGAACGTCTTTCCCGCCGCCAGCGAGGACGTGGAGGCGGTCTATCGCGCCCTGCTCAAGCAGTACAAGCCCGGCAGCATCGGCATCTACGGCTGTTCGGCCGGCGGCGTGCTCACCGGCGAGGCCGTGGCGCGACTGATCACCGACAAGCTCCCCGTACCCGGCGCCATCGGCACCTTCTGCGGGTCGGTGGTGGATATGGCCGGCGATTCGGTGATGGTGGGCCCGCTGCTCAACGGCGCCCCGGTCCCGGACCACCCGTTGCGGCTGGGCGAGCTGCCCTACTTCAAGGGCGCCAGCGCCAACGATCCGCTGGTTTTTCCCGGACTTTCGCCGGAGTTGCTGCACCAGTTTCCGCCCACCCTGCTGATTACCGGCACCCGCGATGCGGCCATGAGCGCCGTCATCCGAAGCCAGACCCTGCTCAGCCAGGCCGGCGTGACCACCGAACTGCAGGTGTGGGAGGGCATGTGGCACTCCTTCTTCTCCGACCCGGAGATGCCTGAATCCAGGGCTGCCTACGCGACCATCGTGAAATTCTTCGACAAACATTTGACGCGCGGATAGACATTCACGCAGATGAGTCTTTGCCCCCCGCGAGGGGGGCGGTTATCCTAGCCGTGTCCACAGCAAACAGTGACGACATGAGCCAACAGACCGTTCTGGTCATCGACGACGAACGCGATATTCGCGAGCTTCTCACCATCACCCTCGGCCGCATGGATTTGCTGGTGGATGCGGTGGGCACCGTGACCGAAGCCCGACGCGCCCTCGCCGAACGGCACTACGACCTCTGCTTCACCGACATGCGCCTGCCCGACGGCAACGGCCATGAGGTGGTGGAGCTGATTTCCGCCGAACATCCCGACACGCCGGTGGCGATGATCACCGCCTACGGCAACGTGGACGCGGCGGTCAGCGCGCTCAAGGCGGGCGCCTTCGATTTCGTTTCCAAGCCGGTCGACATCCAGATGCTGCGCCGCCTGGTGCGCACGGCACTGCGACTGGCCGAGGAAAAACGCAGCGGCCAGGCCGCCGCCAAGCCCGACGGCAACGAACGCCTGATCGGCGACTCGGCGGCCATGCAGCAGGTGCGCGCCACCATCGGCAAGCTCGCGCGCAACCAGGCGCCGGTGTACATCGCCGGCGAATCGGGCGTGGGCAAGGAACTGGTCGCCCGCCTGATCCACGAGCAGGGCCCGCGCGCCACCGGCCCGTTCGTGCCGGTGAACTGCGGCGCGATTCCGTCCGAACTGATGGAAAGCGAGTTCTTTGGCCATCGCAAGGGCAGCTTCACGGGAGCAGTCGGCGACAAGGAAGGCCTGTTCCAGGCCGCCCACGGCGGCACCTTGTTCCTTGACGAAGTGGCCGAGCTGCCGCTGCACATGCAGGTGAAACTGCTGCGCGCGATCCAGGAAAAGGCCGTGCGCCCGATCGGCGCGCGCGAGGAAGTGCCGGTCGACGTGCGCATTCTGTCGGCCACGCACAAGAACCTCGCCGCACTGGTGGAGCAAGGCCAGTTCCGCCAGGACTTGTTCTACCGCATCAACGTGATCGAACTGCGCGTACCGCCGCTGCGCGAACGCCGCGGCGATGTGGCGCAACTCTCCAACTTCGTGCTGCGCCAGCTCGCCAATAAGAGCGGTGGCACCCCGGGCCACCTGCTGCCGGCCGCGCAACAGGCGCTGGACAGCTACGACTTCCCGGGCAACGTGCGCGAACTGGAGAACATCCTCGAACGCGCCATGGCGATGTGCGACGGCGACCAGATCGACGTCAGCGACCTGATGCTGCCGCAACGCTCCGCCCGCTCGCATGCCGAAGCGCCAGCACCTGCTGCCACTGGCACACCAGCCGCCGAACCGACGCCGGTTGCAGCGGCGGCACCGACCGCCAATGGCGGCCTTGACGACTACATCAGCAATCTTGAGCGCACGGCGATCATCAAGGCGCTGGAGGAGTCGCGCTACAACAAGACGGCGGCAGCAAAGAAGCTGGGCATTACGTTCCGGGCGCTGCGTTACAAGTTGAAGAAGCTGGGTATCGACTGAGGGTGGTTTGTCGATGCACACGAGAAGGCCGCACTTGTTGCGGCCTTTTTTGTTTTTGGATCGTCATTCCGAGTCTCGCTTCGCATCCGCCTCTGCCCACCTCCGTTCGTGCACGCTTTCCTGTGGCAGCGCACTTGTGCGCGACTGGCCACGCCGGATGTACCGCTCCGTCGGCTTGTCGCGCACAAGTGCGCTCCCACAATAGTTCGGCAGCCCATTGCAACTCGCTTCTCCCTCTCCGCTCCGGGGAGAGGGGCGGGTGCTCGCGGAAACCCGCGTGCTTTCTGTGGGAGCGCACTCTGTGCGCGACAGCCACGCTGGGATGTATCGCTCCGTAGGTTTGTCGCGCACAGGGTGCGCTCCCACAGTAGCCCTGCAGCTCTCGCTCTTAGCTCCTGGCTCCTGGCTCCTGGCTCCTGGCTCTTGGCTCTTGGCTCTTGGCTCTTGGCTCTTGGCTCTTGGCTCTTGGCTCTTGGCTCTTGGCTCTTGGCTCTTGGCTCTTGGCTCTTGGCTCTTGGCTCTTGGCTCTTGGCTCTTGGCTTCGGCTCTTGGCTCTCAGGGGTCCCCGTATGACGCGGCGGGTGGGTGGAGGATCAGCCCGCAGGGTGGCCGGCATGGATGCCGGCCAGTTTTTCGCCAGGGCAGGATGCCCTGTCGAAAAACCCCGCAACCCACCCGCGCACCTGGAGGGCCGCTAGGCCCGGAAGGCGCGTCATCCGGGGGGCCCTTCTCTTTGGTTACTTTCTCTTGGGCAAGCAAGAGAAAGTGACCCGGCCTTCCCGAAAAGGGGACTAGCTTTGCGTCGCCGGCAGGAGGACGGAAGCCCGCGGCAGGCGAGCCAGGTCGCCGTATCGCGACAACTAAACACTGAGGCTCTGGATCCCGGCCTGCGCCGGGATGACAAGCTAGGGAACGTTCCCGCGAGCACCCGCCCCTCACCCCAACCCTCTCCCCGGAGGGGAGAGGGAGCAAGAGCACGCGCTACCTCACATCGGCGCCGGCGGCCCCGCCCCCGCCGCACTCGCCTCCAACGCCTCCCTCACCGTCTTCAACAACCGCAACGTCGAGATCGGCTTGTCGATCAGATACAGATGCTCCATCACCGGCAACTCGTCCATATCCGGCGGCGCATCCGGCCGCGCGAGCAAAAGCACCGCGCCGCGATAACCGTGGTCGAACAAGGCCGCCAAGGTGCGCACGCCGGTGAACAGGTTCATGTCCGCATCCAGCACCACCAGATCCGGCACACCCTGCGCCTCCAGCCACTGCAACGCCGCGGTACCGCTCTGGCTCGCGTGGGCCTGGTAGCCCCACGAGTCGAGCGTATCGACCAGCAGCGAGAGTTGACCGGCCTCTTCCACCACCACCAGCACGCGTTCGGCTTCGCCCTGCAGGTTCGCCGTCTCCTGCTCTTCCACATCGGCAGGCTGCTGCATCAGCGGGATGTGCATGTGGAAGCTCGTGCCCTCGCCGGGCGCGCTTTCCACGCGCATCACACCGCCGTGTGCGGTGATGATGCGTTTGCACGACACCAGTCCCAGGCCCGTGCCGCTCTCCTTGGTGGTGTAGAACGGTTCGAACAGATGCCGCAACGCCGCCTCGTCCATGCCGGTGCCGGTATCGGTCACGGTAAGGCAGACGTAATTGCCTTCGCGGCGTTCCTCGCCGGGCTGGAAGAAATGTTCCGGCAGCGCGGCGAGCGAGGTGCCGATGCGCAGCTTGCCGCCCTCGGGCATCGCCTGCAGCGCGTTGAGGCTGAGGTTGAGCAGGCATTGCTGCAGCTCGGTGTGATTGCCGTCGAAGCTCAGTTCGGGATCGCAGTCGTCCAGCTCGAGCGTCACATTGCGCGGCACACTGCCTTGCAGCAGCAACCCGAGTGCCTCGAGCAGCGCGCTCACGCGCACCTGCTCGGCACGGCGCGCGCCACGGGCGAAGGACAGCATGGACTGCACCATGTCCAGGCCGCGCTTACCGCAATCGCGCACCAGCCGGCCCAGGCGCGCCAGCCGGGGATCTTCCTGGTAGTCCTGCAGGCTGTCGCCGGCGAGCAGCAACGGTTGCAGCAGGTTGCGCAAGTCGTGGCTGAGGCCACCGGCCAGCATGGCCAGGCTCTCGAAGCGCTGCGCGCGGATCAGTTCGGTTTCGGCGCGTCGCCGCGCGCGCTGCGCTTCCGCCTCGCGCATGGCGCGGCGAACGGCGGAGGCGAGTCGTGCGGGATTTTGCTTGAGGATGTAATCGGTGGCGCCATTGCGCAGCGCTTCGATGGCGGCTTCTTCGCCCAGCGTGGCGGAGACGAAAATGAAAGGCAGGTCCTGGTCGCGTTCGCGCAGGATGTCCAGCGCGCGCTGGCCCGAGAACCCCGGCATGCTCAGGTCGGACAACACGATGTCCGGCTGGAATTCGTTGAGCGCCGCGAGGTATTCGCGCTCGGCATCCACCAGGGTCACGTCGTATTCGATGTGATCGGCGTCCAGTTCGGACAACACGAGCTCCGCATCGAGCTGGCTATCCTCGATCTGCAGTACACGGATTCGGGGCAACGCCCACTGCTGCCTGTCCACTTTCAACTACTCCGTCGTGCCGCTAACCGTTGCCATTTCGTTGCGCTCAGCTATGGTCAGGCCCTTGGTTGAGGACTGCCCAGAACTGCCCCAGGGTTCGTACCGCTTCGAAAAACTGGTCGACGTCGACCGGCTTGATCACGTACGCATTCGCGCCGATGTCCCAGCTGCGCGCCAGATCGCTCTCTTCCCGCGACGACGACAGGATCACCACCGGCACGCGGCGGAAGCGGTCGTCGGCACGCAACTGCGTGAGCACTTCGAGGCCGCTCATGCGCGGCATCTTGATGTCCAGCAGCACCACGGCCGGATCGACCGGTTCGCGCCCGGCCCATTCGCCGCGGCAATAAAGGTAGTCCAGGCAGTCCACGCCGTCTTCGACATGCACCACCGGGTTGGCCAGGTGGGCACCGGCCAGCGCATCCAGGGCCATTTCAGCGTCGGCGAGACTGTCCTCGACGAGCAGGATGGTACGCAGGTCTCGATGGTTCATGGGCGCCTCTGCGCGAAGCTTTCTGCGAGGTCCGAGGACGGCAGGGTGAAGTGGAAACGCGCGCCCTGCCCGGGCTGGGCGTCGGCCCACACACGTCCGCCGTGTCGCGTCACGATGCGACGCACGTTGGCCAGGCCGATGCCGTTGCCCGGGAATTCCGAGGCACGATGCAAGCGCTGGAACACGCCGAACAGTTTACCCGCGTATTGCATGTCGAAACCGGCGCCGTTGTCGCTCACCACGAATTCGTAGCTGCCGTCGCGGTGGCGCTGCACGTCCACGTCGATGCGCGCCACTTCGCATTTGCCGGTGTATTTCACCGCGTTGCCCATCAGGTTCTGCCACACCGTGCGCAGCATGTTCTCGTCGCCGATGACGATCGGCAGCGGCGCGATCGACCATACGATGTGGCGGCCGTGCGCATCGGTTTCGGCCAGCGCGCGCGCCTCGTCCGCGAGCGACTGCATGTCCACCGGCTGCAGGCGCAGGGCGCCGCGACCCAGGCGCGAGAACACCAGCAGGTCTTCGATCAGCAGCGCCATGCGCCTGGCCGCGTCGTTGATCACTTCGATGTAGTGGCGCGAACGTTCGTCCGCGCCCTCGCCCAGGTGCTGCTGCAGCTTGCCGGCGAATCCGCTGATGTGGCGCAGCGGTGCACGCAGATCGTGCGACACCGAATAGCTGAAGGCTTCCAGCTCGCGGTTCACATCCGATACCTGCTCGATCTTGCCTTCGAGCTGGCGGTTGAGCTCCTTCACCTGCTGCTCGACCAGCGCGCGGGCGGTGACGTCGCTGAGGGTGAGCAGCAAGACCGGATCGCCGCCGTTGTCCTGCTCCAGGCGGCGGGCATTGATCACCACGTGACGGTCAACGCCATCGACGGTGCGCTGGATGAGTTCGTAATCCCACAGCTCGCGATCCAGCAGCAGCACGTCGTTCAAGCGTTGCAGCAGCGCGCCGTCGCTCCAGGCGCCGTCACCGATCTCGGTCAGCGGCAGCGATTGCCGGAAATCGGGCGGCAATCCATACAGTTCGCCAAAGGCCGCATTGACCAACAGGGTGCCCAGGGTGGAGTCGAGCAGCGCGATGGGTTCGCGCACGGCCTGCACGATCAGCTGCGAACGCTGCACGGCCTGGCCTTCGCGCACTTCGGCACGCAGGCGGCGGCTGATCTGCCGCTCGGACACGATCACCACGATGGTCAGCAACAGCACCTGCGCAATCGCCGTGATGGTCAGCGCCAGTTCGCTGTTGAACGATTCGCGGTTGGCCGCATCGCGGCGATTGAGCAGCGTGCCGTTCTCGTTGCGCACGATCCCGTCGATCAGATCGTCCATCTTGAACAAGGTGCCGGAGTCGCGCATCGCATCCGATGCGCCGGCGTCATCGCCGTGATCGTGCCGCATGATGGCCTGCCCGCTCAGCGCGAGACGTCCGCTGACGGTGGAACTGAGCGAGCCGATCAGCGCCTGCTGGTCCGGACTGTCTCGCGTCATGTCGCGCAGCTGTTGCAGCAGGCCAGGCGTTTCGTGCGCGGCCCGTTCGGCGCGCATGCGCACCGTCGCATCCGCATCGCCGTGGAGCAGGCGGTAGATGGCCGCCTCGCTGTCCCTGGTGACATAAGCGATACGGTAGGTAAGCGATTTCACCTCACTGGAGTGGGTGACTCGCTCATTGGCCTGAATGGCTTCACTGGCACCGCTGCGCGTCACCACGTAGGGCAAGGCCACGATCACCAGCACAGCCGCCAGCAGACCGCCCAGGCGCCAGCGCAGGGCGACGCGGTCCTTCATGGCCGGCCGTAACGTCGACGCCAGTTTCCAGGATGAGCGCAACATGTCAGGCATGGTTGCAGAATCACCCCAGCTAACGCCACCTCTTAAAGCGGCGTTTTCCCTGACTTTTTGTCCGAACTAGCCGAGACCTTGGTCGTAGACACGCTCATCGAGGCTGGGCGGGCGTTTGCGGCTTGTCCCCAGGCCCGGTTCGGCTCGGCCTGCATGGTGAAGTGCAGCTCGCCGCCGGCAACGATTTCGCCGTGACGCAGGAACACCCGCTCCAGCGGCTTGCCGTTGAGCGTCACCGAACCGACATACGGGTGGGCGTCATCCAGCGGATCGGCCGTGACGGTGAAGGTCTTGCCGCCCGGCAGATGCAGGGTGGCACGCCCCACGAACGGGCGGCCGATGGCGTACTCGTCGCTGGCCGGCGTCACCGGATAGAAACCCAGCGCCGAGAAGATGTACCAGGCCGACATCTGGCCGAGGTCGTCGTTGCCGGCCAGGCCGTCCGGACGGTTGGCGTACTGGCTGTCCATGATCTGCTTGAGGCGCTTCTGGGTCTGCCACGGCGCGCCCGCGTAGTCGTAGAGATAGGCCAGGTGATGGCTGGGCTCGTTGCCGTGCGCGTACCAGCCGATCAGGCCGGTGATGTCCTCGACGTTGGCGAAGTGCGACTTGTCGACCTTGGCCTCGAACACGCTGTCGAGCTTGCTGACGAACTTGTCGTCGCCGCCCATCGCCTTGATCAACGCGGCGACGTCCTGCGGCACGTACCAGGAGTACTGCCACGCGTTGCCTTCGGTGTAGTCGCTGCCGTAGCCGGCCGCATCGGGGTTGAACGGTTCGCGGAAGCTGCCATCGGTCTTGCGTGCGCGCATGAAGCCGGTCTTCGGGTCGTACGCATTGCGCCAGTTGCCGGCACGCTTGTCGAAGGTCGCAGCGATGTCCTTGCGGCCCATCGCCTTGGCCATCTGCGCCAGCGACCAGTCGTCGTAGGCGTATTCGAGCGTCTTGGATGCGGCTTCGGGTTCCTTGTCGATCGGCACGTAGCCGAGCTTCATGTAATCGCCCAGGTCGCCATACGGCGCATACGTCGCACTGGCCACCATCGCCTTCAGCGCGGCGTCGGCGTCGAAGCCGCGCACGCCCTTCACGTAGGCATCGGCGATCACCGGCACGGCGTGGTAACCGATCATGCACCAGGTCTCCAGGCCCTGGTACGCCCATACCGGCAGGATCCCGAACGGGCTGGTTTCACGCGAGGCAATCAGCGAGCGGATGAAGTGGCTGCTGCGCTCGGGCATCAACAACGCCATCAGCGGCTGCTGTGCGCGGTACACGTCCCACAGCGACCAGGTGGAGTGGAATTCGAACTTGCCGTTCTTGTCGACGGCCTCGTGCACGGCGCCATCCGGGCCGCGGAACTGGCCGTTCACGTCCATGCTGAGGGTGGGCGACAGCAACGCGTGATAGAGCGAGGTATAGAAGCCGACGCGCTGATCCTTGCTGCCTTCCACATCGATGGCGGCGAGCGCCTTGTCCCACTGGCCGCGGGCTTCGGCGCGGCGCGCATCGAAGTCCCAGCCCTGGCCCTCGGCATCGAGGTTGGCGATGGCGTTGGCTTCGCTTACCGAGGAAATGGCCACCTTCACGCCCAGCGGCTGCTTGAGCATGCCGAAGTCGAACACGCCTTCGAGCGCGCGGCCGCCTTGTGCGTCATGGTCTTCCGGCTGATAGCCCGGGCCCTTGAAGCCCTTGTAGAGGATGTCGGTTTCGCGGTTGTAGAGCGTGCGCGACGCCATCGGCTGCGAGAAACGCATGGCGAAGCACAGCTCGCGGCCCGGTGCCCAGCCCCGCGTGGTGCGGCAGCCGGTGACGGTGCCGTCTTCGCGCACGCGCAGGCTGGCCCACAGCACCTTGCCCTCGTAGTCGTAGATGCTCGGGCGCAGGTCAAGCAACAGGTGTGCCGGCTTGCCCGCCGGGAAGGTATAGCGATGCCAACCGATACGGCGACCGGCGGTCAGCTCGGCGCGGACGTTGTAGTCGCTCAGCGTCACGGCGTAGTAGCCGGCCTGCACCACCTCGCTGTCGTGGCTGAAGCGCGAGCGGTAGCCGCTGCCGGGCTTGGCCGGGTCGCCCTGCTCCAGGCGCACGTCGCCGGCAATCGGCATCACCAGCACGTCGCCCAGGTCCGAATGGCCGGAGCCGGAGAAATGCGTATGCGAGAAGCCCAGCAGGCTGCCGTCGCCGTACTGGTAGCCGGCGGCCCACTTGTAGGCGTGCTTGAAGTCCGGCATGGCCGTATCCGGCGACAGCTGGATCATGCCGAACGGCACCGTGGCGCCGGGGAAGGTATGGCCGTCGCCGCCCGTGCCGATGCGGGGGTCCACATCGACCGAATGCCCCTCGGCCGCCCTCACGGGAGCCGGTGCAGCCAGGCAAAAAGAGACCGCGGCGGCCAACAAACTGGGCAGCCATGCACGGAAACGCAAAGAACGCATAGAATTCCCCGAACGAGTAGATTTGAATCGTTCTAATTTCGCCTGAAGCTAACATCTCTGCAGGCATCGTTGCATGCTGCGTCGCGCCATCGAAATCGGTTCCGTTCGCGGGCGGACGCAGGTACCTTTGGATCGTTCCAATCAACCCAGGCCTGCGATGGAAAGCCAGACCCCGGTCGGTAGAAAGATCACACTCAACGACATCGCAGCCGGCTGCGGTGTGTCTCGCGCCACGGTTTCGCTGGTGCTGCGTGGCAGTCCCCTCGTCAATAAGGTTACCCGGGCACGGGTCGAGGAAGAACTGCGGCGCCAGGGATACGTCTACAACCGGGCCGCGGCCAACCTACGCCGGCGTACGTCGTCGAGCGTGGCCTTGGTCATCAACGAATTGGCGAACCCGTTCTTCGCCGAATTCGCTGCGGGCGTGGACGAAACCCTGGGCACGGCCGGCTTCGTGACGCTGCTGGGCAGCTCCGGCGACTCGGCCGAGCGCGAGCACGCCGTGCTCGGCTCGCTGATCGAGCACGGACCGGGCGGCATCATCCTTTCGCCTGCCGAAGACAGCGAAGCCCGCAAGGTGCTCGCCGCGGTGGGCACCCACACGCCGGTGGTGCTGTTCAACCGCGAGCTGGGCGGCGAGCTACCGGAATACGCGCACTGGGACCGGCTGATGCTCGACAACGAGCGCGGCGCCCGCCAGGCCACCGAACACCTGATCAAGCAGGGTCATCGCCATATCGCCTTCTTCGGCGGGCACGACCATGCCAGCTCCACCCGCGAACGCCATGCCGGCTATGCGCAGGCGATGCAGGCGGCCGGCCTTCCGGTAGAAGCGCAGTGGCGCGTGCAGAGCACGCCGACACGCATCGATGCCGCGCGGGCCGCGGGTGAGTTGTTCGAAGGCAAGGGCAGCGCGCCCACCGCCGCCGTTTGCTACAACGACGCGGTGGCGCTGGGCCTGATGCTGGGCCTGCACCAACATGGACGACAGGCAGGGCGCGATTTCGCCATCACCGGCTTCGACGATATTTCAGAAGCCTCCATGAGCATGCCTTCGCTCACCACGCTGTCCACCGCTCCCCGCGCACGCGGGCGCCAGGCGGCGGAGATGCTACTCGCCCGCCTGCGCGATCCGCAGGCGCCCTCGGGCACCATCATCGCGCCGGTGGAACTGGTCGTGCGCGAAAGCAGTTGTCCCCCTCTCTGATCCATATGTCCTTGATCCACGTTTCCTGACCCACGGATTCCGCATGGCCTTTGCAGCACCTCCCACTCAGTCGGCGACATCGTCGTCGTCGGCCTCCGGCTCCACGCGCTACACCGATTACCCGATGGCGATGGCGGTCACCACCACGATCTTCTTCATGTGGGGTTTCCTGACCGTCCTCAACGACATCCTGATCCCGCATCTGAAGACCGTGTTCGAGTTGAACTACGCGCAGGCGATGCTGGTGCAGTTCACCTTCTTCGGCGCGTATTTCCTGATGTCGCTGCCGGCAGGACGGCTGGTCGCGGCGCTCGGTTACAAGAAGGGCATCGTGGCGGGACTGGCGATTGCCGCGGTAGGCGCGTTCGGTTTCTGGCCGGCGGCGTGGTCGCATGCCTACCCGGCCTTCCTTGCCGCGCTGTTCGTGCTGGCCACCGGCATTACCGTGCTGCAGGTGGCGGCGAATGCGTACGTGGCGCTGCTCGGCCCGGAACGCACCAGCTCCAGCCGCCTCACGCTGGCGCAGGCGATGAACTCGCTGGGTACGACGCTGGGCCCCTGGTTCGGCGGTCTGCTGATTCTTTCCGCCGTGGCTTTCAGCGTGCCCGATGCCGTACGCAAGGCGCCGGAAACCGTGCAACTGGTGCAGACGCTCAACGATGCGCCGCCCGCGCAGGCCGTCGACGCGATTCGCCAGGCACCGCCGGAACGCCTGGTGGCCGCATTGAACGATGCCGCCGCCGGCGCGCTTGACCGTCTCCCCGCCAGCGACGTGGCCGCGGGTATCGCGCGCCTTCCCGCGGACCAGCTGCCGCACGCGCTGGACAAGCTCTCGGGTGCACCCTTGCTGGCCACGCTGGCCTCGCTGTCGCAGCAGCAACTGGCCGCGTTGCCGGCGGCCAATCTGGCCACTGCGCTGGACAAGCTCGCCTCCTCGCATCTCAATGCCGACGATGCCGCTCAGCTGGCCAAGGTGCGTGCAGACCTGGCTCCGGCCACGTCGCAGCAATTGACCGGTTATCGCCAGCAGCAGGCCGAGCTGGTGCAGAAGCCGTACCTCGGCTTGGGTTGCGCATTGCTCATCCTCGCCGTGGTGGTGTGGCTGTTCCGCCTGCCGCCGCTGACCGAGTCGACCGAAGCGGCCGACACCACGCACCACACCTTGATGGACGCGCTGCGCCACAGCCACGTGTTGTTCGGCGTGCTGGCGATCTTCTTCTACGTCGGCGCGGAAGTGTCGATCGGCAGCTTCCTGGTGAACTACCTGTCGCTGCCTGAGATCGGCCACATGAGCGAGCAGCAGGCGGCGCACTATGTGTCGCTGTACTGGGGCGGCGCCATGGTCGGCCGCCTGGCCGGTTCGGCGCTGCTGGTCTACATCAACCCGCGCAAGCTGCTCGCTGCGTTCGCGGGCGTGGCCGGCCTGCTGGTGCTCACCACCATGCTCACCCACGGCGACGTGGCGATGGTCAGCGTGATCGCCATCGGCCTGTTCAATTCGATCATGTTCCCGACCATCTTTGCGCTCGGCATCGAACGCATGGGTCCGCTCACCGGCAAGGCCTCGAGCCTGCTGATCATGGCCATCGTCGGCGGCGCGCTGTTGCCGCTGGCGCAGGGCCTGCTGGCCGACCATATGGGCATCCAGCACGCCTTTATCCTGCCGTTGCTCTGCTACGGCTACATCGTGTTCTACGGTCTGCGCGGCTCGCTGGTTCGCGACCCCGTCACGCCCGCTCCCCACTGACGAGTTTCCCGTTGATGTCACGCACTATCCTCTGCTTCGGCGAAGCACTGATCGACTTTCACAGCGAAGGCGGCGACGAAGCCGGCTTTCCGCGCAGCTTCGTGCCCTACGCGGGCGGCGCGCCGGCCAATGTGGCCGTGGCCGTGGCACGCCTGGGCGGCGATGCCGCCTTTGCCGGCATGCTCGGCAAGGACATGTTCGGCGACTTCCTGCTCGACAGCCTCAAGCGTGTCGGCGTGAATACGAACGGCGTGGCGCGCACCGATGAAGCGAACACCGCGCTCGCGTTCGTGTCGCTGGATGCCAGCGGCGAACGCAGCTTCAGCTTCTATCGTCCACCGTCGGCCGACCTGCTGTTCCGTCCCGAACATTTCCATGCGGAAAGTTTCGAGGGCACGGCCGTCTTCCACGTCTGCTCCAACAGCATGACCGATGCCGCGC
This sequence comes from Dyella kyungheensis, assembly GCF_049913195.1. Lineage (GTDB taxonomy): Bacteria > Pseudomonadota > Gammaproteobacteria > Xanthomonadales > Rhodanobacteraceae > Dyella > Dyella kyungheensis. The sequence goes on from NZ_CP183983.1 coordinate 4,049,425, forward strand.
TGGCGGAAACCACCCGCGACGGCATGCGTCGCGCGCACGCGGCCGGCGCGCTGGTGAGCTTCGATCTCAACCTGCGCCCTGCCCTGTGGCCGCGCCAGGTGGAACCGCGACCGCTGCTGTGGCCGGCGCTGCATCTGGCCGACGTGGTGAAGCTCAGCGCGGAGGAATTCGCCTGGCTCGCCGTCGATGGCGAAGAAGCCGCGCTGGAAAAGCTGTGGGAAGGCCGCACGCGCCTGGTCATCATCACCGACGGTGCGAAGGCGCTGCGCTGGTTCCATCCCGACGTGGAAGGCGAGCTGCCGGTGTACGCCGTGCCTGCGGTGGATACCACGGCCGCGGGCGACGCGTTCGTCGGCGGCCTGCTCTATCAGCTGGCCATGCTCGAACACACCGACGACCGCATCGATCACCTGATCACCGAACTGCCCCGCCTGCATGCAGCCCTGCGCTTCGCAGCGGCCTGTGGCGCGCTCACCGTGACGCGCCAGGGTTCGTTCTCGGCCATTCCCGACGAAGCCGAAGTGCTGAGTTTCATGGAGACCTACGCATGACCACCACGCCCGATTTCCGCAGCGAGGCGTTCCTGCGCGAACACATTGCGCAGACCATGGCGTTCTACCACCCGCACGCGATCGATCCGGCCGGCGGCTTTTTTCATTACTACAAGGACGACGGCACGATCTACGATCGCAGCCACCGTCACCTGGTGAGCAGCACGCGTTTCGTCTTCAACTACGCGATGGCGTACAACGAGTTCGGCAACGCCGAGTACCTCGATGCCGTCCATCACGGCCTGCGCTACCTGCGCGAGGTGCACCGCAATCCTGCCACCGGCGGCTATGCGTGGACGATCCGCGACGGCAAGCCCGAAGACACCATGTACCACGCGTACGGCGTCGCCTTCGTGCTGCTCGCCTACTCGACCGCGAAGAAGGCCGGCGTGCACGAGGCCGAAGCGTGGATGGACGAGACCTGGGAACTGCTCGAGCAGCGTTACTGGGATGCCGAGGCGGGCCTGTACCGCGACGAGGCGAACGACCAGTGGCAGTTCACCGACTATCGCGGCCAGAACGCGAACATGCACATGTGCGAGGCGATGCTCGCCGCCTACCAGGCCAGCGACGAACCGCGCTACCTGGAACGCGCGCTGCAGCTGGCGGACAACATGACGCGCCGCCAGGCCGCCAAGGCCGATGGCCTGGTGTGGGAACACTACGACGTGAACTGGAACGTCGACTGGAAGTACAACCTCGACAACCCCAAGCACCTGTTCCGCCCGTGGGGCTTCCAGCCCGGCCATCAAACCGAATGGGCCAAGCTGCTGCTGATCATGGAGCCGTTGCTGCTGGAGCGCGGGCGAGAAGTGGAGTGGCTGGCGCCCACCGCCAAGCACCTGTTCGACACCGCGCTGGCCAATTCGTGGGACAACGAGTTCGGCGGCATGGCCTACGGTTTCGCACCCGACGGCAAGGTCTGCGACGACGACAAGTATTTCTGGGTGCAGGCCGAATCGCTCGCCGCCGCCGCGCTGCTGCACGCCCGTACCGGCCTGGCCGAATACGATGCGTGGTACGAGAAGCTGTGGGCCTATTCGTGGAAGCATTTCGTCGACCACAAGTACGGTGCGTGGTATCGCATCCTGACCCGTGACAATCGCAAGTACGACGACGAGAAGAGTCCTGCCGGCAAGACCGACTATCACACCATGGGCGCGTGCTATGAGGTGATGGCGATGGTGCGCGACGGTGGGGTTCCGTAGGGAATCCTGGTTGGGTTTGTTGGTGAAAGGTAGTCCGTAGCCAAAGTTGCAGGGCTACTGTGGGAGCGCACTTGTGCGCGACAAGCCACACCGGGAGGTATCGCTCCGTTGGCTTGTCGCGCACAAGTGCGCTCCCACAAAAGAAGACCCACACGTTCCCGCGAGCACCCGCCCCTCACCACCGTAAAGGTGGCAATGCCCCGACCCTCTCCCCAGCGGGGAGAGGGAGAAGTGAAGTGCATCGCGAAATAAAGAGAGGGCATAACGCCCCTCTCCCATCCATTTACTTCGCTTTCGCCTTCGGCGTCACCGTCACCGCCAGCGCCTCCACATAGGTCGCGACCACCATGTCGCCCACCTTGAGCTTGGACAGCTGCGCCTGGCGCTCCGGGTTCTTCACCTCGATGGTGCGCTCCTTGCCGTCGGGTCCGGTGAGCGTCACCGTGTGGTTCTTCAGATCCACCGCGGACAGCTTGCTGGTCACCGTGACCGTCTGCCCGGCCTTCATGCCCGGCTCGCTGCCCTTGGGCGCGGTGGCCTGGCCCGCCTGGTAGTCCACACCGGCCTGGGCGCTGTCGGCCGGCATCACCTGCACCGCCACCGCCGACTGGTAATGCGCGGTCACCTGGTCGCCGGCTTGCACCTTGTCGAGGTTCTGCACTTCGGGGCCGGCCTGGACGGTCACTTCCTTTCCCTTGGGTCCCTTCAACGTCACCATGCGCGTGGCCTGGTCCACCGACACGACGGTCGCGGTGATCGTGCGGTCTTCCCGCCCCAGCTCATGCACGGTGGAATTGACGGGCGCCTCGGTCTGCTGCGCCCATGCGAAAAGCGGTGTCGACAGCGCGATGGCTGCGGTGATCAGGCAGCCGGTGGAACGTTGGAAATGCTTCATGGCGGGTCTCCTCTGAGTGTCGATCGCCCAGGTCACGCGGCACCCGTCATGTTCGTCCAGGATGTGGCGCGTCACGAGCGTAAAACCACTCGGCCGGGCTACGTACTTCTACCCAGGCCCGGGGCGTGACAGCGCAGCGACGCAGGCGCAAGCTTGCGGGCATCCGCGTGGCGCTCGCCTCGCGCCCTTGCCGGAGACACGCATGTCCGTCGCAGAACCGCTCGACACCGTCCTCATCACCGGCGCATCCAGCGGCATCGGCGCCACCTATGCCGATCGCTTCGCCCAACGCGGCCACCCGCTGGTGCTGGTAGCGCGCAATGCAGCCAGGTTGCAGGAACTGGCTGCGCGTCTTGAGCGTGAATATCGCGTAAAAGCCGATGTGCTGGCGGCGGACCTTACCTCGTCGACCGAACGGGCCAAGGTCGAGCAGCGCCTGCGCGACGACGACAGCATCGGCATCCTGGTGAACAACGCAGGGGTGGGTGGCGGGTCGGTGCTGGCGCAGGCCTCGCCCGAGGTCGTACAGGGCATGATCGAACTCAACGTCACCGCACCGTCGCGGCTGGTTGCCGCGTTGCTGCCGCGACTGCTGGCGCGCGGTCACGGCAGCATCATCAATATCGCTTCGGCGCTGGCGATTGCGCCGGAGCTGTTCGGCGGCGCCTATGCCGCCAGCAAGAGCTATGTGCTGACCTATACCCTCGCGCTGCACAAGCAAGTGGCCAAGCATGGCCTGCGCGTGCAATGCGTGTTGCCGGGCGTCACGCGCACCGAGATCTGGGACCAGATCGGCGGGCTCGATGCGATTCCCGCGCAGATGATCATGGAAGTGGACGAAATGGTGGATGCCGCGCTCTCCGGTTACGACCAGGGCGAAGTGATCACCATTCCCTCGCTGCCGGATATCGAGGAATGGAACCGCTTCGACGAAGCACGACGCCGCATGGCACCGGAGCTCTCGCGCAACGTGGCCGCCGACCGCTACAAGAGCGACATTCCCGAAGACGCCTGAAATGCGAAGGCCAGCTGCGCCATCCGGTGCGCGCTGGCATATAGTGGGGCCGACCGCGCCGCCCCGGCGGCGCGATCCACGCGGAGCATCACTCGCGCGCCTTGCACAGCGTCACGCTTGCGTAGAACCATGGGAGAACGACCATGCGATATACGTTATTGGCAGGCAGCAGGGACGGTTTGCTTCTCCTTGCCCGCCTCTTGCTGATGGTTCTGTTCGTGATCTTCGGCTGGTTCAAGGTCACCGGCTTTTCGGCGACCGTGGCCTATATGGGCTCGGTCGGTGTTCCGATGCCAACGGTCGTCGCATCTGTCGCGGTGTTCCTGGAGTTCGTCGTGGGCCTGTCCATCGTGGTGGGCTTCTATACGCGCCCGCTGGCCTTGTTGCTGGGTTTCTACACCCTGGCCGCGGCGGTGATCGGGCACCAGTTCTGGCATATGGTCGATCCCGAGCGCATCGGCACGATGATCAATTTCTACAAGAACGTGAGCATCAGCGGCGGACTGCTGCTGTTGTGCGTCGCCGGTCCGGGCAGGTACTCGCTGGACAAGCGATAGGCGGTCCGCTGGCCGCTGGCGCCTGACGCGACGACTCGCGTCAGGCCGGGCACGCTCCGCTCAATGGAAGCTGGGCGCATCGCCGCCGCCCAGGCTTTTCAGCAACTCGTGCGCTTCGCGCGAACGCGGGGCCACGGCCACCAGTCGCTCGGCGTAACCGCGCGCCTTGTCCGCGTTGCCGGCATCGCGCTCCGCGCCTGCCAGCGCGAACAGCAACGACGGATCGTATGGCGACGCACGCAGGCTTTCCTCCCACAGCTTGCGCGCCTGCTCGCCCTTGCCGGCCGAGTTCAGCGCCACCCCGTACGCATAGGCGAAACGCGGATTGGCGGGATCGGCGCGATGCGCGCGCTCCAGCCAGGACAGCGCCTGCTGCGGCTGGTTCTGTCGGACCAGCGCAAGCCCCTTCGCGTGCAGCAAGCTGGCGTTCTCGGGCACGAGCGCCAGGCCTTCGTCGATGACCTTGACCGCTTCGTCCTCGCGCCCCGCGGCGCGAAACATGTCGGAGAGATTCACATAGGCCGGCACGAAATCCGGTTGCAGCTTCAGGGCCTGACGGAATGCCTGCTCCGCAGCGGCAGTATCGCCGCGTTCGACATAAACCAGCCCCAGGTCGAAATGCGACTCCGGCCGCTCGGCTATCGCGGCCTGCGCTTGCCGGTAAACGGCGAAGGCGCGATCGCGTGCGGCGCGTTGGCCGGCATCGAGCGGTGCATCCGGCACGCCGGCCAGCACACGCCCGGCCTTGACCCGAACGGCGAGCACCGGATCGTCCGCCAGTGCCGCCGCCATCGGCCCCCGCACTTCCGGCAGGAAGGCGAGCAACGCATCCAGTGCGGCCTCGCGCATCAGCGGATCGGCGTCGCCCAGCGCGGCCTGTAGGGTGGGCACGGCGTCCAGGCTCGCGTAGTGGCGCAGTTCGTCGACCGCCGTGGCGCGCGCAATCGTCGGCGAGCTCGCGTCGGCGGCCAAGCGGGTCAACAGCGAGGCCGCGCCAGGCTTGCCACGCCGCGCGGCATCCAGTGCGTCGACGAAGTGCTGATAGCCCTTGCGTTCGGGACCATGTGCCTTGGCGATGGCGTCGGCGGCCCACTGCGCGCCCTTGTCCGCGTGGCACTGGGCGCACGCATTGGGCACGCCGTACTGCACGGTGAGATCGGGGCGCGGCACGCGGATGGAATGATCCGGGCGGGCGTTGATCACCATGTAGTTCTTCGACGGCATGTGGCAGGCCACGCATTGCGAACCCGCGCTATCTTGCTTGTGCATATGGTGGGCCGCCGTGTCGTACACGGCCGGCGTATGGCAGCTCTCGCACAACGCGTTGCCCTGCGCCCGCGTCTTGCCGGTGTGCGGATCGTGGCAGTCGCTGCAGGTGACGCCCTTGGCGTACATGCGGCTCTGCAGGAACGAGGCATACACGTAGACCTCGTCCAGTTGCTGTCCGTCCGCGTGATAGCGGCCTTCCGTGAGCAGCACCGGATCGTGCGTATCCATCAGGCGGCCCGTGGGCGCGGTGTCCTTGGCGATGATGCTGCGCCGCGAATGGCAGACCGCGCAGGTTTCCACTTCGCGGTGCGTCGCCAATGGCGCGCTGCGTGCGGGATTGCCGGACACCGGGTTGGCAATCCAGTGCACGCCCTTGCGTTCGTCCAGCGCGATGCCCAGGCCCATCGAGGGATCGGTCTTTTTCATCGCTTCGCTGGCCTTCGACCATTCGAGGTGGCGCGAACCGGGACCATGGCAGGCTTCGCACGCCACGTTGATCTCGTTCCAACTGGTCTTGAAGGTGTTGCTGGTGAGGTCGTAGTTGCGCTGCACGTTGGTGGAATGGCAGTCCGCGCACATGTAGTTCCAGTTCTGGTTCAGGCGCGTCCAGTGCAGCGTGTCGTGCGCATCGATGTGTTCGCCAGGATAGAGATTGAACCAGCGCTGCCCGCCTGCCGTCGCGGGGCGCGCATCCCAGGCGGTGCGCAGCGCCTGCAGGCGGCCATCGGGAAACGCCACCAGGTATTGCTGCAGCGGGTAGACGCCGAAGCTGTACTTCACTTCGAATTCGCCGGGCTTGCCGTCCGGCCCGTCGGTCTTCACGAAGTAGCGGTTGTCGCGCTTGACGAAGCTGGCCGTGGCACTGTCCTGCTTCAAGGTGTTGCCGTCGAACCGCCCCGCCACGGTCTTGTCGTCCGCCACTTGCATGGCGAGTGCGTGATGCGAGGTCTGCCAGGCCTGCGTTTCCTTCGCATGGCAGGAGGCGCAGGCTTGTGCACCCACGTAATGCGCCGCTGGCAGCGCAGCCGCTGCAGGCGTGGGGACGGTGGCCACCGATGCCACGGGCGTGGTCGCCACGCCGGGCGACGGCACGCGCAGCCACCAGAGGCCCAGCAGCACGAGCACCAGCACGCCCAGGCCCAGCGGCATCCACCAGAGCCGACCTTGCCCTTGCCCGGAAGGTGCCACCACGGGCGGCGTCGGGCGCGCGGACGCCGTCTTGCCAGAGCGCTTGCCGTGGCTCCTCTTGGAACGCGCCATCCCTTCGTCTCCCCGCCTACGGTTTGAGTTCTGCGCACCTTTCCTGGGGCACTGTTTTCCACCGGCTGCGCGGGCATGGTAGCGGCCGCGGGCGATGAAGCCGTGAAAGCGCAACGATGGATGGATCAGGCGAACGGATTCAGTGGCGGCAACGCGCTCCGGTGACGCCAGCGGCGCCGGCTGTGTTTCCAGCGCTGTCTTGCACTGCCCAACGCATCGACCAGCGCCGATGCCGACCACGCCGATCCACCCGGCCCGTACAGCGCATCCTGCACGCCGGCCCACTGCGCGCGCAGCGTGGCGTCGCCGTAGCGGCTGGCCCATGCACTGACGCTCGCGGGTGCACCGTCATCGGCTGCGCGGCGCACCCAGGCATCGACCGCCTCGGCCACCACGGCCGCCGAGCTGGCATGGCGTTGGCGCCTGACCGCACGAAAGGCCACCGGCTCAGAGTGGCGCCGGCGATATCGCCATGCCCGCCATCGCTGCCAGCCGCGCCGGCAGGCATCGCGAAAGAACCAGCCGATCCATCCCAGCACGATCAGCAGCAGCACGGCCAAACCGGCATCGCTGGAAAGCCAGCCGATCAGGCGTGGCATGAATCCACGCTCAGGCAAGGCGAAGCGTGGCTTGTCCGGAGCGCCCCACCACGCGTGGAAACGCACCTCGGGTGCCGTGCTTTCACGCCATTGGCGGGTGCGGCTGTCCAGCCAGCGCACGGTGACCGCCGGCAAACGATAGTGGCCGCGATGCCCAATCACGTAGCTGGCCGTGTCCACGCGGTCGCCACCAACGAAGCCGCCGTGACTGTCGACCGCATCGCGCGTGACTGGCGAGGCGGCGTACAAGGTAAGTCCATCGACCGGCGCGAAGGTCGTCGGCGGCAACATCATCGCCGGTGCGCCTTCGGCCACGATCTCGATGCGACGCGTGACGGTGTCGCCCACGTGCAGGCTGCCGTCCTGTGGCGTGACGGTCTGAGTGAGCTTGACCGAACCGGCGATCAACGCCTCGCTCACATCGGGCGGCAACACCAGCGCACGCACACTGAGCGAAAGCGGCTGGGTCTGCACGCTGACCGGCGTGCGTGCGGCGCCCACGTGCGCGGTGATCTCGAACGACGGTATCTCCATCGCGCCCGACATCAGCGGCGTGATGAGATAGGTGCGCGAAACGCCCGACCAGGTTTGCCCATTCACCGTCTCCACCAGGTGACCGGGCGTCTCGTCGGACAGCGACAGATAGGCACCGTCGACATGCAGCTCGGGCAGCACCGGGGCATCGGTGAAGAAATCCGGCGTGAGCAGATCCACCGCGATACGCGCCGTCTCGCCCTGCATCAGCGAGCCGGACGGCACCGCGTGCACACGCACCTGCACGGGAGGCGCTGGCGGCGCCGCTTGATCAGCGTGCGCCATGATCGCGACCCAGCACAGACAACTCGCCAGCCAGGCCTTCATGGCGGTGCTCCCCCATTGCTCGACGCAGCGGCCGGCTGGCCGCTCTCGATGCTGAACTTGGTACGCAGGAAATCGGCCGGCGACACGCTGAGATTGCGCATCCATACGTCGGCCGGCAATGGCATCAGGCGCTGGCCCTGCACCGTCGAGGTGTCCTTGCCCTGCTTGCCTTCCTTGTCCTGCTTGATCTGGTCGGGGCGCGTATCCTCGTCCTGCTTTTCCGGCGGGACGTCAGCCCGCTGCTTGATCAGGATCGTCATCAACTGCAGATTGGCTTCCGCCTCCGGGAAGGGATGGCGCATGCGCAGCGCCTCGTTGTAGGCATCCTTGGCCTCCTCGTATTCGAACTGGTGCGCATAGCTGTTGCCGGACATCAGCTTCGCATCGGCGCCGGGCAGCGTCTCGAAGATCTTCTGCGCGTCTTCCCAGCGTCCATGCTGATAGAGCGCCAGGCCCTTCCAGTACGGATTCTGGAAATGCTGCGCGGCCTGCTCGAAGTCGCGATGCTCGTAGTACCAGCGCCCTTGCTGGTCGGGCGTAAAGAACCAGCCGGCCACCTGCCAGTCGGCGGCCGATGCCGTCGACGGCATCGCGCCGACACCGACGAATCCCAGCACGAGCACCCATCGCACCACCCAACCACGACGGAACCAGAACACGCCGAGCAACACCAGCGGATAGCACAGGAAATAGCCGTATTCCTTCCAGTGCACGGAGGATTTGTCGTTCATGATCTGCAGGTGATGCAAGGCCTCGCGCTGCACCCACTGCATGTCGGCATTGCCGGCGGTGATGCTGGTGAGCGGGATATGCGCCTGCGAGGCGAGTCGCTGCAGAGCCTGGTCGTCGAGCTTCGCCTCGATGGGCGCACCATCCTGTCCGGTCTGCATGGCACCGGACGCGGTACGCAGGGGACCGCCCTTGGTCGTGCCCACGGCCAACATCAACACCTGCTGGCGCGAGCGCTGGTGATGCGCCACGAATGCCGGTATCTGCGCATCGTCGAAGCCGCTGGTGAAGAACACGATGGTGCCGGGATCGCTTTCCGCATCGAGCAGCCGATCGGCCAGCGCCAACGCGGCGGCGGCGTTCTGACCCTTGCCCGGCAGCAGGTCGGTGCTGAGCGCGGAAAGGAACATCTCCATCAGCGCCGCATCGTCCGTGGGGGGCAACACCATGTGCGCGGTGTTGGTATACACGATCAGGCCGGTGCGCCCACCCACCCGCAAGCTCATCAGGTCGCGCACCTTTTGTTTCGCGCGTTCCAGCCGCGTAGGCGACACATCGATGGCATTCATCGCGGGCGACAGATCCATCGCCACCATCATCGGCGCGCGGTCTTCCGCAAACGGTGGCGATTCCAGTTCCCAGGTCGGGCCGGCACAGGCGATGCTGCCGATCACGATCACGGCGCAGACGAGATGGATCGGACGCGCACGCCAGTGCTCGCTGTCGCCCACCACCAGATGGGCCAGCAGATGCGGCGCGATCATGCCCTTCCAGCGCTGCAGCGGATCGTTGCGCCGCTGCCACCACCACAGCAGCAGCGGGCCGAGCGGCAGCAGCAACAGCCATAGCGGACGGATGAAATGGAAACCCTGCTCCATCGCTCAGCTCCCCGGCGTCTCGGGCGAGAGCGATGCGCTGGCATGCCTGCGCGCCAATGGCGCCAGCACACCCAGCATCAGCAGGTGATAGGCGATCATCAGCAACAAGGCCGCGCCCAGCGGGATGTAATACAGCTTGAGCTTGGGCCGGTAGACCGAGTGCTTGACCTTGCTCGGCGTGACGCGATCGAGCAAGGCGTAGATGCCTGCCAGCTGCTCGCCATTCTCGCCGCGGAAACTTCGCCCGCCGGTAGCCGTCGCGATGCGCTGCAGCGCCGCCAGGTCCACGCGGTTCTCACCCTTGGCATCGGGGTCGCCGATGCCGATGGTATGGATGACGATATGGTTGGCCTTGGCGATCTCGGCGGCCTTCTCCGCCGGGATGCGACCCGCCGTGTCGTTGCCGTCGGTAAGCAGGATCAGTACGCGTTCGCGCTGTTGCGAACTGGCGGTCATCTTCACCGCCACACCCACCGCATCGCCGATGGCGGTCTGCTCGCCGGCCATGCCCACGCGCAATTCGTCCAGCAACTCGCGCACGGCCACGTGATCGAGCGTCAGCGGCGCCTGCGGAAACGCATTGGTGCCGAACACGATGAGCCCGATGCGGTCGGTGGCGCGACGGCGGATGAAATCGTCCACCACGCCCTTTACCGCACTCAGGCGATCGACGCGCCGGCCCTGCGCATCGAGGAAGTCCGGCGTTGCCATCGAACCGGACAGATCGATCGCCAACAGCAGGTCGCGCGCCGATTCGGTGCGTTCGATCGGCGGCTCCAATCGCTGCGGCCCGGCCAGGGCCAACACCAGCAGCGCCCAGCATACGGGCGTTAGGATGCGCCGCAGCCAGTTGCCGCGCAGGATCACCGCGCCACGTGCCGGCGTCTGCCCGGTGGCCTTGGCCAGGTCGTCGAAGAACGGCACGCGAATCGCCTTCGTGCGTTCGCCGTAGGGCGGCAGCAGCCACCATGCCAGCAAGGGCAACGGCAGCAGGAGCAGCAGCCAGGGGTATTCAAGCTCGAACATGGTGGTCGATCCATCGATGCAGCAAGGCCATCAGCGAGGCGAGTTCGTCGTTGCCGATCGCGCCATCGCCGTAGGCAAGCCGGTCGAGCGTGCGACCGGGACCTTGCACGAACCCGCCCTGGGCATAGGTGCCGTCGAGATAACGAAGCCACGCATCGCCGCTCATCGGCGCCACCGGTTGCCGCGGCGCCCAGGCCAACACCGTGCGTTTGACCAGGGCAGGAATCGAGGCCATCGCGTCGGCTCGCCGCGCCGGATCGACCAGCGCATCTTCAATCGCAGCCAGCTCGGCCTGTGCCTCACGCCGATAGCGATTGCGCATCCACTTGCGCCACTTGAGCAAGGAAAACACGAGCAGGCCAAGCAGAATAAGGCCGCCCAGCACCCACCAACCCGCTGTCTGCGGCATATAGGACACCGGAGGCGGCTGCGGAATGTCCTTGAGATCGGCGATGGACGCTATCGGGACTTTGGCGGCGGGCAGCAGCATCGCGCTCAACTCCGCCGCTGCGCGAAGTGGCCGAGCATCCGCGCCACCTGCAACAGCGTGGGCTGTTCGGTATCGATGGTCAGCATCGGCACGCCGCAACGGCGTACCAGATCCTCCGTCCGCGCCAGGCGCTGCTCGAACATGGCGCCCAGCGGTTCGCGGATGGCCTTGCGTGCAAAATCCAGTTCGACCTGAAGCTCGCCCTCGGTCACCACGATCTTGCCGCGCGCGGGCACGGCGCGCGCCGACGGGTCGAACACCAGCACGGCGACCACGTCGTTGTGCGTGGCCAGTTCCCGCACCAGTTGCAGCGTCTGCTCGTCCGCACCGAAGAAGTCGCTGACGATGCACACCAGGTAATCGTGCGTGGCCAAGTGCAAGGCGGCCCGCAGCGCGGCGTCCAGTTGTCCCGCGTTGGGTCGCACGGGACTGTCGGCACGCAACGCCTGATTGCAGCGTGCCAACGCACCCAGCACGGCCTGCACGCGCGTCCGGCTGCGATGGGCGCGGATGCTGTGGATTGCGCTGTCGTCGAACAACACAGCGCCCGCGCGATCGCCCGCCTGGAACGACATCCACGCCGCCAGCGCGGCGACTTCCGCCGCCACCACCGACTTCATCGCGCGGCGGGTGCCGTAGAACATCGAGATGCGCTGGTCGACCACGAACAGCGCGGGCCGGTCGCGCTCCTCGGTATACGAACGCACCAGGGCGCGGCCGACACGCAGCGACGCCTTCCAGTCGAGATGACGAAGATCGTCGCCCGGCACGTAAGCGCGGATCTCCTCGAAATTGAGGCCGCGTCCGCGCAGCCGCGACGCATGCCGGCCCGCCAGGATGCTGTGATGCGGACGGTGCGGCGTGGCGTTGAGGCGGCGCGCGTCGTATTCCATGCGCGCCAGATGGGCGGGCGTGACATAGACCGTTCCGACATCGCTGGCCGCTATCTCTGCCATGGCGCAGCGCTCAGGCCGGCACCGCCACCAGCTCGAGAATCTTGTCGATCACCTGATCGGCATGGATGCCTTCGGCGCTGGCGTCGTAGGAAAGCATGATGCGATGGCGAAGCACCGGATGCGCCATCGCGCGGACGTCGTCGGGCGTGACGTGGCCGCGCCCATCCAGCCACGCGTTGACGCGCGAGGTGCGCTCCAGCGCAATACCGCCGCGCGGGCTGGAACCGATCTGGATCCAGCTGGCCAGCGCCTTGTCGTAGTTGGCCGGATGACGCGTGGCGTCGACCAGCGCCATGATGTACTGCTCGATGGCGGGCGCCACGTGCATCGCATGGATCTCGCCGCGCGCCTCGAATACGCTGGCCGGCTCGATGCGTGTGATCTGCGCGGCGGCGGTCTTGGCGGAGGCGGCCACTTCTTCGCTGCGCACCAGTTCGAGCACCTGGATCTCGCTGTCCTTGTCCGGGTAGTCGACCAGTACCTTCATCAGGAACCGGTCCAGCTGCGCCTCGGGCAACGGGTAGGTGCCTTCCTGCTCGATGGGGTTCTGCGTGGCCATCACGATGAACAATTCAGGCATCGCGTGGGTGGTGCCCGCTACGGTGATCTGCCGCTCTTCCATCGCTTCGAGCAGCGCCGCCTGCACTTTCGCCGGGGCGCGATTGATCTCGTCGGCCAGGATGACGTTGCCGAAGATCGGCCCGGGCTGGAACTGGAAGATGTTCTGGCCGCCCTGCTGGTGCAGCACCTCGGTGCCGGTGATGTCGGAAGGAAGCAGGTCGGGCGTGAACTGGATGCGCCGCATGTCGGTATCCAGGTTCTTCGCCATGCTCTTCACCGCACGCGTCTTGGCGAGCCCCGGCAGGCTTTCGAGCAGCAGATGTCCGTTGGCCAGCAAGCCGACGATCATCTGCCGGATCAGGTCGCGCTGGCCGATGATGGAGCGTTCCATCTGTGTCTGCAGCGTCGCCATGGCTTCTTTCGCGTTCATGTGACCTCGCGGCTCGATCAGGGACCGCCACCGGCAATCCAGCGGTAATAGGGGTTCTGGCCATCGGCCTGCAGCACCAGTTCAAGCGCCTGCGACCAATGCTCGCGATCGCCTTGATAGGCGGCCAGGCCTGCGGCGTAGAACGTGAAAAGCAGGTCGCGCTGGTGATGCATCGCGGCGATGAGCTCGGGACTGGCACCTTGCACGCGCGGTTCGTTGCGAACGGCCACGAGCTCGGGCAGCACGCGAACGAGCTCGTTGCGGCGCACCCAGGTGGCGTATTCGATGTTCGGGCGGTCGTCCGTCACGGGAGCTGCTTTGCCCGCATAACGCTCCAGGCTGTCGCGATCGCCCATCCAGGTGGCCAGCAAGGCGGCCGGCGATGCAATGCCGACCTCGCCCAGTGCCTTCGCCACGGAGGGCTGGTTGAAGCGCCGCTCGATCCGGGCGGCATCCAATTCGATCGGCTGGTTCGAACCGATCAGCAGCATTTCGTGCAGTTCCGTGGTCCACAGCGTGGCGTGGGGAAACGCGTCCAGGAAGGCGCGCACCATGGCGCGTGAGTCCTCATCGTTCTGGGTGGGAATGGGCCACCATTGGGCGACGACGCCATCCGGCGCCAGCCGCCTGGCGGCCAGCTGGTAGAAATCGCGCGAATACAGGTTCACCACGCCCGCGGCCGAAGGCGGCGGCGGTTCCAGCGTGATCATGTCGTAGGTCTGCGTGCTTGCCAGCAATTCGCGGCGGCCGTCGCGCAAACGAATCTCCAGGCCCCCATCGCTGCCAGCCCGGTAATTGCCCTGGAACTGCGGCACGGCGCGCACCACCGCCGGCAACAGCTCGGCGCATACGCGCGTGCTGAGCCCCGGATACTGCGACAGCGCACCGGCCGTGATGCCGGTGCCGAATCCGATCACCAGCGCCGAGTGCGGCTCGCCGCGATGGATGATCAAGGGCAACAGCGCCTGCAGCCGCATATAGCGCAGCGACGGCAACGTATCGCCGGAATTGGACACGCCCTGGATGTACAGCCGGTGGAAGCGCTGCTCGCCCTGCCCCTGCGCAAGCACGGCCACCGTGCCGCCACGGCTTTCCTCGTAATACGTCACCTCGCCGCCGCGCCCTTGCGCGAGCAGATCGGCGAGTTTCTGCGCTGGCGTGAGCGCCGCCACCGCGAGCGAGGCGACCGCGACGAGCGCCACGCTCCAGCGCAGGCGCGGACGCTGCACGGAGCCCGCGAACACGGCGAGCAAACCCACCACGGAGGCCGCCATCGCCAGCAGCGCAAGCGAATGCACCAGGCCAAACGCAGGCACGAGCACGAAACCGGTCAGCGCGGTGCCCGCGATGCCGCCCAGCGTATTGAGTGCCAGCGCCAGGCCGACATTTCGCCCTGCGCTTTGCTGATGGGCAGAAAGACGCAGCACGGCGGGAAACGCAGCGCCGAGAAACAACGTGGGCAGCAGCACGATCGCGGACGCGGCGACCGCAAAGCGTGCGCACATCGCGGCCAGTCGGCTCCCCGTGATCGCCATCGTCAGATTCGATGCCTGGGTTTGCAGCGTGGGCAACCAGTCGCCGAGCAAGCTCACCTGCAACAGCGCGACAAAACCGGCCAGCGCAATCAGCACGCCAAACGCCAGCCAGCCATCGCGGACGCGATCGGCAAAGCGCGCGTAAATCGCGCTTCCCGCCATCAAGCCCAGCAGATAGACCGCCAACATCACCGAAAAAGCGAATGCGCGCGTGCTCATGAACTGCACGACCGTCTGCGACCACACCACCTCGTAACCCAGCGCGATGCCGCCAGCGACGGCATACAGGGCAAGCGCAAGTCGCGCAGATGGTGAGGCACCCGCCTGTTTCTCCTTCGCGGGAGGCGCAGGCAGCGCAATGCGTCTATCGATCACCAGCGCAAGCGCAGCCGCCAGTCCATTGATCGAAGCGGCAGCCCAGGCCGAGCCCTGCACGCCCAATACAGGCAGCAACAGAAAGGGAGCGGCCAGTACGCCGGCAATGGCGCCCGCCGTATTGGCGGCGTAGAGACGTCCGCCGGTACGGGCGACACTACCGCGCGCCGCGGCACGTACCAGTACAGGCAACGTACCGCCCATCGCCACCGCGGGAACGCCAACCAGCACGAACGGCAACAGCCAGGCCAGCCAACCGACCCGTTGCTCCAGCAGCGCGAATGCCGCCGCGCTGTGCGCCAACGCAAACGTTGCGGCCACGGCCAGGATCGCCACCGCGACCTCCAGCAAGGCGTACAGCCTCAACGGCCGTTGCAGGTCGTCGGCCTTGCGCCCCAGCCACGCACCACCCACGGCCAGCCCGCCAAAGAACGCACTCACCGCCATGGTGACGGCATAGACCTCCACGCCCACCACCAGCGACAGCTGCTTGATCCACAGCAGCTGGTACACCAGCGACGCCGCGCCGGAGCCAAACAGCAGCAGCGCAAGCGCGGCATTCAGCGGGGAAACCGCGCGCTTCGCCACGAAGGCATGTTGTCCAACACGAGGAGGCTTCATGACAGGCATGCAACTCGCGCGAGGCTGGATTGCTTTTGAGTATAGGGAGGAATCGGCGTGTGGTTCGTTACTTAAGTAGGAATGGCCGGCGCCGATATCGCAACGGTCAGAAGGCGAAACGCCAGTCGCGCATCGCTGCGACAACTGGCGTTTCCTGCTTCCGTTGCGGCGACATCCGTGCCGCCGTTAAAGCGTGCTGCTTATTTCTTCTGTTCGAGTTGGCGCTTGAGTGCTTGTTCGGCCTGATCGATCGAGAACGTCGCCGGCGTCTGGCTCGGCGGGAAATCCTTGAACGTGGCCAGCATGTTGAAGACCCGGCGATTGCCCTCGAACAGTAAGTAGGCGTTCTCGGCTACCCATTGGTAGTAACCGTTGGTCGGCCCGATATCCGCCCTCTCGTAGGGATCCATGCGCAGGTTGTACAGCTTGGGCGTGCGCAGGCAGTCAAACGGCTCCATCCATATCTGCATGCCGCCCGGCGCCTTCTGCTCGCAGAACACCACCTTCCAGGCCGTAGGTCGTTGTGCGCCGTTGCTGTTCATGTCGAAGCGTATGGCGACCACTTCGGCGTCGTCATTGAAGTAGAAGAATTCCGTGCGCGGACTCACGTTGGTCTGGCCTGTGAGGTACGGCAGGAAGTTGTAGCCGTCCAGATGCACCTTGAAACTCTTGCCGCCAAAACTCGAACCCTTGAGCAGTTTGCCGGCGATGTCTCCATCGCCCGCAGCGGCCACCAGGGTGGGAAACCAGTCGAGACCGGAGATCAGCGCATTGCTCACGGTGTTGGGCCGTATGTGGCCCGGCCAGCGGATCATGGCGGGTACGCGGAAGGCACCCTCCCAGTTGGAATCCTTCTCGCTGCGGAAAGGCGTGCTTGCCGCGTCGGGCCAGGTAAAGAAGTTGGGACCGTTGTCGGTGGTGAAGATGACAATGGTGTTCTTGGCAATACCGGCATCGTCCAGGGCCTTGAGCAGCTTGCCCACGTTCTGGTCCATTTCCCACATGCCGTCGGCATACATGTCGCCGGCACCGAGGCCCGCCTTGCCTTCGAATTCCGGCCGCACATGGGTAAAGATGTGCATGCGCGTGAAGTTCATCCAGGTGAAGAAAGGTTGGCCAGCCTTGGCCTGCTTCTGGATGTAGGAGATCGCGGCGCCGGTGGTCTCGTCGTCGATGGTCTCCATGCGCTTCTTGGTCATCGGACCGCTGTCCTCGATCTTGCCGTCGGCAAAGGTGTGCAGGACGCCGCGCGGGTTATAGACCTTGAGGAAATCCGGATTGTCCTTGGGCCAATACGGACGCTCGGGCTCTTCCTCGGCATTGAGGTGATAGAGGTTGCCGAAGAATTCGTCGAAGCCGTGCTTGGTCGGCAGGAAACGATCCTGGTCGCCGAGATGGTTCTTGCCGAACTGCGCCGTGCCGTAGCCCATGCCCTTGAGGACCTGGGCGATGGTGACGTTGCCGTCCTGGATGCCCACGGGCGCACCCGGCACGCCCACTTTCGACATACCGGTGCGCAGGACGTTCTCACCCGTGATGAAGGTGGAGCGGCCCGCCGTGCAGCTGTTCTCGCCGTAGTAGTCGGTGAAGATCATGCCTTCGCGCGCAATGCGGTCGATGTTGGGCGTGCGATAGCCCACCAGGCCCATCGAATACGCGCTGATGTTGGAGATGCCCACGTCGTCGCCGAAGATCACCAGGATGTTCGGCTTGCCGCTGTTCGCCTGATCCTGCTGCTGATCCTGCGCGGGCGGTTGCGCCTTGGCGGTGGGCGGTTGAAGGGTGACAGCCGCCACGACGAGCAACGCCGTCGCGACTACCGTCGTCAGTGACTTGAGTAAGGTGCTGCGCTGCCACGGGCGAAACATGGGGAACCTCCTAATGTGCACGACTGCACGGGGCAGCCACCGTCGATCACATCTTTCATTCCGCAACGGCGCTCAAGGCGCTGCGCCGTCGTCATGCGTCATGGCTTTTCCGAGGGGTAGACGACCTTCCAGTCCTTCTTCATGTCCACCACGGTCCAGCCCTTGGCGTTCGCTTCATCCAGTGCCTTGTCGAGCTTGCCGATCTTCGATTGGCGGTCGTACGCCCATTCGCGGGCGGCGTCGGTGTGGTGAACAAGTCCAGCGAAACGCGCGCCGTCGCCGGAAGCGGTCCACTCGAGCATCTGTTGATCGCCGTCGGAATTGCCGAACGCGAAGATCGGCTTGACGCCGATGACGCGTTGGATGCCGACGGGTTTGCCCGGGCCGTCGTCGATCAGCGCCACCTTGGGCAGCTTCACCAGGACGGGCGTGCCGTTGCGCAGCTCGTACTTCAACTCGCCCTGGCTGCCGACGATCTGTTCGGGGGGAATGCCGTACACCGCGGGAACCCAGGCGCGCATGAAATCCTGGCCGCCGCCGGAGACGATGTAGGTCTTGAAACCGTTGTCGCGCAGGTAGTGCAAAAGCTCCAGCATGGGCTGGTAGACCATCTCCGTGAACGGCCGTTGCGTCTTGGGATGGCGTGCCGTGGATACCCACTGGCTCACGTTGCGCGCGAACTCATCGGTGGTCATGCCTGAGTGCGTGACGGCCACCAACTCCAGAATGCCCTTCTCGCCCGACGCGGCGAGCCCCTTCATGTCGCCCGCCAGGGCCGACTTGAACGGCTCGGTGGTCTTCCATTCCGGATGCTGGGGCGACATCGCCTTCACCTGGTCCAGCGCGAAGAAGAATTCGAAGTAGGCCGGTTGCTCAGCCCACAGCGTGCCGTCGTTGTCGAACACGGCAATGCGCTTGGCCGGCTCCACGAAGTCCGATGAGCCGGTGGTGGTGATCTTCTTGACGAAGCCCTGGATCTGCTGCTTGGTGGTGCCGTCGTTCCAGGAAGGCAGCGGGTCGTCCGCTGCCGCGCAGGCATTGGCCCATATGAGCATGCCAAGCATGCAGCACAACGCCCAGCGAACCGCCCAGGTGTTTCGCGCGAATGCCCCGCGGTTAACAGGGCGAATGGCGGCGTGCATCCAAGCATCTCCCCATGGATCGGTGCCGTCAGCGTCAGCGACGACAACTCATGATGGGCGCGCTATGGGATCCGGCGCCCGGCCCGGGCGCGGTGACACGACGCGCCGATGATCACGGTCGCGGATTTGGGAGGCACTGACAATTCGAGAGACTACCTAGGGGTTCTAAGCAAAACTACGGTGTGAACGGCGATACCGCAGAAAATCGCGCCGCCTGTCCCGTGCTCGTGAGGATCGAGTGAAGGCGCGCACCGCGAGAACCATCACGGTGCGCCTTCGGCAATGGCGGTCAGTGGTTGAGGTAGACCGAGTTGCCCACCAGCAGCAACGCGCCATCCGCAGCACGCACGTTGGCGCGCATCCAGTGCTGCTTGCCGTCGCTGGGCCAATCGAACGCAAACGCCTGGGTGGCACCGTGGATCGACATATCGGTGCTCGGGTGGAACGGTTGGCCATCCACGATGATCTCGACGCTGCCACGATCGACGGCCGTCGCGTGCATCGTCACGTGCACCGCACTGCCCGCCGGCGCGGCCAGCGTATCGCCCATCTCGGCCGAGCGATCATCCACACTCGCCACGAAATCCATCGAACGGTCGCGACTGCCCTGCGCGTCGATGAACACGTGACCCGCGCGAATGCCATCGAGGATGGCCTTCATCGACAGCTCGCTGGCGTGCACCACGGTGGTGGGCAGGCCGATCGCCGTGCTGCCACCGGGCGTGGGCAGCGGCAGCTTCGCGTTGTGGTTGTCGCTGCCGCCGATACCGGTCAAGTGGAAGCCCTTGTTGAGCTGCTCCTGCCAGAACGGAATGCCGGTGTACTTCGGGCTCGATGCATCCATGCCGTTGACCGCCTCGATGGCCTGGAATCCGCGCATGTCCACCGGCAGCTCCGGCGTCCAGCCGCAACCCATGCAGGTTTCGTCGTTGGGGCGGTTCGGATGATTGATGGAAAACACGCCGTGCAGGAGCGCCGCCTGCTTCAGCAACGCGTTCCAGTCGGGCACGGTCTTGCTGCCCAGGCGAAAATCCAGCGGCTCGGTGCTGCCAAACAGATTCGCGTGGCCCTGGAACGTGGTCACTTCGCGCGCCGGGATCAACAACAGACGATCGAAATAAGGCTGCAGTTCGCGGATGTCGTTCGCTTGCGACACCGTGTTGTGGTCGCTCAGCGCGATGAAATCCAACCCGCGTTTCGCCGCGTCTTCCACGGTGAACACCAGTGGGCACGGCACGCGTGCGTCGCCGCTTTGGGTCTGGCAGCTGCCATCGCTATGCGCGCCGTGCATGTGAAGATCGCCCCGGTACCAACCCGGCCCGCTGCGCAGCGGCGGATTGAGTACCGCGGGAAGCCAGGCCGGATCGCCCGGATGGCCAAACCAGATCTTCGCCGTGAAATCCGCCTTGGACGTCGGGCGGATATTGGGAATGCCAAGCAACAGCGCCCAGCGTCCGGGTTGGATCGGCCCCGGCGAAAACGACGGCGTCGCATCGAGCACGCCCACGGTAAACAAGCGCTTGCTGCCGCCGGTCCAGCCACGCAGGCCTTGCGGGCCGTGGAAGCCATCAGGGTCTTCCAGTCCCAGGTCGATGGTCGTGTGTTCGGTTCGGCCAGTGGATTCGAACTGCACGGTGATGCGATTGACGCCGCTGGGCACCTGGAACGGCACTTCGCGATAGGTGTGGTTGTCGCTGCCTTGAAGCGAGCCGTGCAGCACCACGTCCGGCTCGTTGTCGGTGGCGCAGGCAACGCCCAGGATCGCCAGCCACAGCGCGAGCAGCGCCAGGAAGCGATAGGAATAACGCGAACTCTCGTTCATGAGGAGTTTCCTGGAGGAAAAACCATCCCGCGCGCCGCCATGCGGTGCGACGCGCGGGATGCCAAACGCCGGTCGCCTCAGAAGCGGTACATCACCGAGGCGCGGAAGGAGCGGCCCAACAGCGGGCGCGCGATGAACACGCTCTTGGTCGCATCGCTGCTGGCCAGTTCGCCGGCACGCGGGTTGCCTTCGGTCAGGCCGAGCGAGTTGTTGAGGTTGTCGGCATACAGGAAGAACGAGAGCTCCGGCGTCATCTGGTAGCGCGCGCTCAGGCCGATGGTGTGGTACTGCGGCAACACCACCGAGTTGGCCGTATCGACATAGCGGCGGCCTTCGTACTCGTAGGACATCTGCAGGCGCAGCTTGTCGTCCAGCAGGTTCACGCCCGGCACCACGCGGAAGCTCTTCTTCGGCACGCGGATCAGCTGGTTGTCGTCGTAGTCGAGCAGCACCGGGGCGCCCGCGGTCACCGTGGTATAGGTCAGGCCCTTGTACTTGGGATCCTGCACCGTCGCCGTGTACTGCACATCGAACCACTTGGACGGATAGAACGTGCCTTCGAGTTCCAGGCCGTACGTCTCGGTGTCGGCGTAGCCCGTCTGCGGCGTCGACACGCCCGAGTTGGGATCGAACACGTAGTTGCTGAAGCTCACGTTGTTGTACTTGGTATAGAACAACGTAGCGTACGCATCCATGTAGCGGTTGCTGTACTTGTAACCCATCTCCGGCAGCGCCATCGTCTGCGTGATCGGCGTGGCCGTCGGCGTGGTGATGTACGAGCTCAGGTTCGGCAGGCGAAAGGTGGAGGTGTAGCGCGCGAACACGCCCTGGTGTTCGCTGAACTGATAGTTGGCGCCCAGCGTCCAGCCCAGCTTGCTGAAGCTGTGATCGTAGTCGACGTATTGCCCGGTGCCGGTGAGGATGTTGTTGGTCGGCGGCGTGCCCAGGTTCACGTTCTGCGACAGTTCCGTCCAGCCGGTGGTATTCACGCGTTCCCAGCGGGCGCCGCCGTCGATGCGCAGCTTGTCGTTGACCTGCCATTCGTCGGAAGCGTAGAACGCGTTAGTGCTCGACGTGCCGCTGGCATGCGCCCACTCGTAGCCGTAACCGTAGATGCCGTTGTTGGTGAGCTTGCCGAGCGCGTTGCCGGCGGCATCCACCGCCACCACGTCGAGCAGACGCGCATTGTCCGTCGCCGTGAGGATGGCGGTGGACGAGTAGCGATCGAAGCTCTGGTTGAAGTGCGCGTAGTAGTAGCCCAGCGTCACGTCGTGGGTCTGGTCGCCGAACTCGAACTTGCGCAGCAGGCGCGTGTCGCTGGTGAACTCGTTCATCGGCATGGTGATGCCACGCAGGCCGCCGGTCACCACCAGACCGTTGTTGGGGCTGGCGTTATAGGCCTGACCGTTGTCGACATACTGCAATTGCGTGCCGGCGGCGTTCGGGTAGTACTTGACAAGCTGCGTCTTGGCCGTGGCGGCGAAATCGGCTTCGGTTTGCACAGCGTTCGGATAGACGCCGTTGCGCACGGTATCCGTATCGCTGTAGCGCAGGTTCTCGGCGATCTTCCAGTCGTCGCCCAGGTTGTAGTCGAACTTCACCGTGAACTGCGTGCGCTTGACCTGCGTGCCCAGCGAGTTGTCGAAGTTGTACAGGCTGCCGTTGCCCTGGATCATCTGGATATGTTCGGTCTCCGGGCCGGCCAGCGTGCCGTAGTTGCCGTTGAAGCCCGGCACGGCCTGCAAATCGCCGCTGGCATTGCGGAACATCGGGATGCCCAGATCCAGCGCCACCTTGTCGTCCATGCGCTTGATGTCGAAGCTGATGCTGCCTTGCTCGAACTGCTTGGACAGCGTGGCGCGCAACTGGCCGCCCTGGTCGTTGGTGTAGCCCGGGCTGCGGATGCCGTTGTCCTGGCGATAGAAACCGCCCGCGCTCAGCTTCCAGCCGTCGCCGATGGGCGTGCCGTACCAGAAGTCCAGGCGATTGAGGCCGTAATTGCCCAGCGTGTACTTCACCAGCCCTTCCGCGGAATCGCCAACCTGGCGCGGAATGAAGTTGATCGCGCCAGCCGGGGCGTTCGAATAGAAGATCGACGACGGACCGCCGCGCACCACTTCGATGCGGTCGATGGTTTCATCGAGGCGGAACACCTGGTCCGCATTGAGATAACCCAGGGCCGGATCGTGCTGCACCGGGATGCCATCTTCCAGCAGGTTCACCGAACCGAAGCCGTCCACCGGAATGCCGCGCGCGCGAATGTTGCCGCTGGCCTCGCCACCGGAGGCTTCCACCCAGAAGCCAGGCACCGACTTCAAGGCCTCGGTGACGCTGGTGGGGTTCTGCATGCGCAGGCGATCTTCGTCGATGGTGGTGATCGAGTAGCTGGTCTGCGCCTTGGTGCGTTCGTCCACACCGGAGCGGGCGGTCACCACGACCTGATCGAGATCCTTGGCGCTCTTGCCACTTCCCGAAGCAGCCGTCGTGTCGCCGGCCAATGCCTCGCCACCCGCACTACCGGCCGTCGTCACCGCAGCGGAGGCCGGGTTGCCCGCATTGGCTGCCACGTTTCCCGGGACGATCGTCACCGTGTTGGGTGTGACCAGGCGATAGCTGAGACCCGTGCCCGTGAGCAACTGGCGCAACTGCTGCTCCGGGGCAATGCCCGCATCGGCACCCGGACTGCGGACGGTGTCCGGAATCTCGGAGCCATAGACGACCTGCATGCCTGCCTCATGCGAGAAGCTCTCCAATGCCTTGGAAAGCGGCATCGGTGCGATCGCCGTGGTGTGCGTGGCAGCGGGCGCCTGGGCAAGCGCCGCCAGGGGAAGGCACACGCCAAGCGCGAGTGCGATTTGGAAGGCCAAACGATTACGCATGTGGGGAGCAGCTCTGAGTGGGGTAAGTGGTGGCCGGCATGCAGCGCGCAAAGCGCTTTTTGCCGGCCCATACCTTTGAAGAGCCCTCCGGCGCGAAACCGGGCACCTCCGATTGCATGAATCTTTTCTTACATGGATCCATCTTTTGTTGCAGTTCGGCTCGAAGCGACGATGCGAACGCGATCGCGCTCCTCCACCACACGCACATCCGGCAGCGTTGACAGATAGGCGGCAAACGCCTGCGGATTGTCCGCGTGGAAGATGCCGCTGATGCGTTCATCGGCAATGCTTTCGTTCTCGATCACCAGCGGCTTGCTCGTATACGCATTGAACCGTCGCGCCACGTTGCCGATGGTTTCGTGCTGGAAGCGGATCTCCGACGGCAGCCAGGCGGTGGCCCTGGCGATCTGCGCCGGCTGCTTGGTGCTCACGCCCGCCACGTTCAGGGAAATCTGCTGGCCGGCGGTGAGGTCGGCCACGGCAATGCCGTCGAGCAGCGAGGCGAATTCGTCCTTGTGCGACGCATCGAGTGCATTGAGCACGCGCACGTGACCGCTGATCACGGTCAGCGTGTCGCCGCCCGCCTCACGCTTCACATCGAAGACGGTGCCGATGTCCTGCAACACATGGCCGCCGACGTGCACCAGCATCGGCCGTTTCGCATCCTTGCCCACATCGAACAGGGCGTTGCCGCGAACCACCTCGATGCGGCGGAAGCGCCCGTCGAAATGCACGTCGATCCTGCTGTTCTGGTCGAGCTGAACCAGCGTTCCGTCCGGCAGCGTCACGCTGCGCACGGCCGCCGTATCGCCCTGGAAACTGCGTTCCACCCGCCCATTGGCCTCGCGCCAGTAGCCCACGCCAAGCCATGCCATCAGCACCGCCGCGACCAGACCGGCCGTGCGGGCAGCCACGCGACGCGCGCGGCCCGTACGCGGCCGATGTTCCTTGGCGATGGCGCTGCCCATCAGCGGGAACATCACCACGGGACTGTCGCGGCCGGCCCGTTCCACCAATTCCTCGGCGGTGATCGTCTTCAGTATCGCGGCCGCCTTGAAATCGCCGTGCATCTGCGCCACCGCGAAGTACTCCGCCACGTGCCGCGGCGAAGCGCGCAGCCAGTTGAGGAAGGCCACGCGCTGGCGTTCGCTCAGCGGCTCCTGCTGCTCGATGTACCAGGACACGGCCTGTTCGGTGATGCGGCGCGCCTGTCGTGCGGCATCGAACTGGGTGGAATCATTCATAGTCGGCCATCCTTTGCCGGCATGCTGCCAAGCCTTTCACGATGTACTTCTTCACCATGCTGGTCGAGATGGCCATGCGCTCGGCGATCTCGCGATACGACAGCTCGTCGCGGTAGTGCATGATCAGCACGGCCTTGCATTTGGGCGAGAGGCGATCGATCAGCACGCCCAGGCGCTGCTGGCGCAGCTCGCTGTCCATGTCCGCCTCGAGATTGGTGGGCGCAGCCAGCTGCTCGACCACCTGCTCCAGTTCGTCGCTGCCCATTGGCTGCTGCTGGCGGAGCACGGCGTGTTCTTTCACCAGATTCGCGGCGACGGTGAACAGATAGGCCTCGGGACTGCGGATATTGGCCGCGTCGGCCGGTTCGATGCGCAACAGGCGCAGATAGACCTCCTGCACCAAGTCCTGCGCGTCCCATCGATGCGCCACCCGGCGCAGGAAATACTTGCTCAGCGTGGCGCCTTTTTCCGCGAACAACGCCGACCACGCCCCATGCTTTTCACGCACCGCGCCACCTCCGACCGCATTTGCCGAGGAAGGCTACGGCACTCAGACCGCAAGGAGCCTAGGGCGGGCTTATGACGGCTTCGTGACTTCGGCGGCTTTGAGATGACCATCGCGACCGTGGTCACAGTATCCTCGCCGAATGGACAGCAGGCGAAACGCGATCAGCGGGCCAGGCAAAATGAGCATGCAGGATCCCATGCGCGCCACCGTGGTCATGGGCGTATCCGGCTGCGGCAAAAGCAGCGTCGCCAGCGCACTCGCCAAGCATATCGGTGCACGCATGATCGAAGGCGACACCTACCATCCTCCACAGAATGTGCAGAAGATGCAGGCCGGCATCCCACTGACCGACGCCGATCGCCAGGGCTGGCTGGAACAGCTGGCCGCCGAACTCACGCGGACGGTTGCCGCGCACGAGCTTGCCGTACTCGCCTGCTCCGCGCTCAAGCGTCGCTATCGCGATCTGTTGAGAACCGCCGTGCCAGAGCTCGGTTTCGTCTTTCTCCAGCTATCGCCTGCAGCCGCCACGGAACGCGTCAAGCACCGCTCCAGTCATTTCATGCCTGCCACGCTGGTGCAGAGCCAGTTCCGCGATCTGGAGCCGCCCACGGACGAGCCGCTCGTGCTGACGGTGGATGCCTGCGAACCGCTGCACGTCGTCGTTGAGCGGGCACAGGCATGGTGGCGTACCACAAGCGCACCGGGTGCGCGCACTTGATGCAGCGTTGTCGCGCGCGCATCAGGATGATGCACGTCCGCTGCCCAGCCAGATCGCCAGGTTCTTCACATACTGCCGAACGGAATGCCGGGCCTCCGGCGACCCTCCCAATGCATTGCCCGGCGGTTCGCTGACGAAGCTTGGCGAGCCTTTCGACGGATCCCAGTTGTAATCGGCGAAATGATGGAAGGTCGATTCGGCAATCGCCGGCCCCGCGCTTGCGGAGGGTTCGAAGGCGACGGCGAGATTGAATTCGCGGCCACTGGCCTGGCTGCGCCCTTTTGCAATCACCCGCGCCGAGTCGTCGTGCTCGGGTTTTCCTACCGCGCCTTCATGAGGGTGCGCCGGCAGGAAGCGAATCGTCCCTTCCGGCGAACCCGCATCGCGCAACACCGGATGCACGGGGAGGCAAGCCTCGATGCGCTGGAAGTCGCCGTTGGCGCCGGAGTGGTAATTGGGCCACAGGATGTTGGTGGTCACCGTATCGTCGATCTGCCGTCGCGTGGGATCGGGATCGGGGTGCTTGGAATGGAAGAAGTGGGCCGCACCCACGCCGCCCAAGGTGCACACCGAACTTCCCAGGTCCATGTGATCGCGCGCCACCAGCATGCCACCGCCGCGCTCACGGAAGCGGCCGATCGCCGCGCAATCGGCTTCGGTCAGGCCATCGCCGGTATCCACGGCAAACAGCCACAACTGATCGTAGGGCGAGCGGTCCAATGCAGACAGCACGCTGTCGGGCGCACCCAGCGCATCGCGATCCCGCGCGGTGACGTCGAACAACGGCTGGCCATCGTCGGCCCGCAGGTCGGCCAGGCATTGCCGCAACAGACTGAAGCGTCCGATATGCCAGTCGTCGTCCGCATGGGGAATGGTGGTCTGCAGGAGAATTCGCTGGATGGAACGCATGATCGTCACTCTTGAAAGGGGCTAACCCGCACGTCCCGTGCAAGGCATTCGCAGCGCAAGCCGTGATTTGCGCATGTGCCGGACGCGAATGGTTGATGATGCGCCAGGCACGGTGAAAAATACGCGACGCATGCAGCGGACTCGTACCCCGTGCTGCACGCTCGGGGAGCCGATCCCGTGCAATCGTGCAAGTCCACTACGACGGAAGTCGGATGGTTGGCTAGCATGGCCTGTCGCAAACTCGATATCTCGTTGACCAGCACCCGCACGCCGAGGCCCCTTATTGCCGTGAACGACGTCAACGCCATTTTCCAGCGACTGCGTGCCCGGCTGCAGGGCATTGCATACAGCATGCTGGGTTCCGTCGCCGACGCCGAAGACGTCGTGCAGGACGTATGGCTGCGCCTGCACGGCGCCGAACAGTCGCTCATCCGCAACCTCGAAGCGTGGCTGGTCACCGCCACCACGCGGGTGTCGATCGACCGTCTGCGCACGCTCAAGGCCCGCCGCGAGAACTATGTGGGCATCTGGCTGCCCGAGCCCGTGCTCACGGAAAGCCCGCCGACGCCCGAGCAGATCGAGGAACGTTCCAGCGAGGTTTCGGTGGCCCTGCTCTCGCTGCTCGAACGGCTTTCCCCCGAGGCACGCGCGGCCTTCCTGCTGCGCGAGGTGTTCGACGTGGATTACCCCGATGTCGCCGGCGCGATCAACAAGAGCGAGGCCACAACGCGCCAGATCGTGCACCGCGCGAAATCGCAGCTGCGCGACGGCGAACCCCGTTATGCCGTTTCGTCCGAGTCGCATAGGCACATCGTGCAGCGCTTTGCGCAGGCGCTTGGCAAAGGCGAGTTCCAGCTGATCAAGTCGCTGCTTGCCGAGGATGCGGAACTGGTCGGCGATGGCGGCGGCAGAGTCACCAGTTTCCCCAAGCCGATGGTCGGCGGTCAGCGCATCGCGCAGTTGTTCTACGCTTCCAATCTTCGCTACAAGAGCGGGCTGCGCATCGAACTGGCGTCGATCAACGGCCAGTCGGCCATGCTGCGCTATTTCGACGATGCACTGGAGTCGGTCCAGTCCATCGAAACGGACGGCGAGCGCATCACCCGCGTCCGCGTGCAGCGCAATCCGGCGAAACTCGCGCGCATCGCCTCCCAGCTGCAGGTGATGCTGTTCACGCCGCTGTGATACCGCCGGCAGGCGCCGGTCAGGTCGCCGGCGTCAGCACGGGCGCACCAACGCCCTTGATCAGGAACACCACGAACTTCGCCGGCTTGGTCTGGCTGGCGTTGCGGCCGATCGTGTGCACGTCGTCCGGTCCCTCGTAGAACGTCTGACCCGGCATCAGGGTAACGGTCTTGCCGCCACGCACGCCCATCACGATCGATCCTTCGAGCACATACACGAACGCATGCGCATGATGGCGATGCACGGGATCGACCGCGCCCGGCGGGTAGTCCACGGTGATCATCTGGACTTCCTTGCCGGGATAGTCGTTCAACGCCTTGGTCAGAAGCGACGACACCACCGCCTCCGGCGCAGGCTGTTCCGCGGCAACCGCGCTTCCCACGAAAAGCAGCAGCGCGGCGATGGTGCAGGAGATGGACTTGAGCATGACGGACTTCCTCTTGGTGTGACCTCTGGCAACGAGGCTAGGCGCGCCGCGCAGCGTTCGCTAGATCTGCGCAGGTGCTCACGGTGTTGCACGATTGGCATCAATGCGGCCGGCGTCGGTGCGCCACTGCCAATGACGCGGCGCGCTCACCAGTTGGCACCCCAATACTCTGATTGCTTGAGCCAGGCGCCGAACCCTGTGCTGCACAGGCGCGCATCGCGTCCCGGCACTAGCGATTCGTCGTCGAGCGTGGCGCCGAAGTACGGGGTGAGCGGATCGGTTATCACGTCGTACGGCGCTTCGATCTCGACCAGGAATCGTTGAATCAGCTCGGACAACCGTTCGCGGTCGGGGCCGGCCATTTCGAGCACGGCGTTCCGCGGCGGACGGAGCGCAAGCTCGGCCATGGCCACCGCCACATCGGCCGAAGCGACCGGCTGGATATAGGCAGGCGAAAGACGCAGGGTCTGCTCATACACGCTGAGTTCGACGATCTGCAGCAGGAACTCGTAGAACTGGGTGGCATGCACGATGGTGAAGGGAATGCCGGAGGCGCGAATGCGCGCCGCCTGCAGCGCCTTGCCGCGAAAATACGGACTGTCCGCCATGCGCTCGGTGCCCACGACCGAGACCGCTACATGATGCTTCACACCGGCATCGGCTTCCGCCTGAAGCAGGTTGTCGATCGCCTTGCGGAAGAATTCGAAGGGCGCCAGACCTTCCAGCTCGGGCGAGTTGCTGGCGTCGACCACGGTGTCGGCACCCGCCAGCGCGTCAGCGAGCCCCACGCCCGTCACGATGTCCACGCCGGTGGAGCGCGACGCGGCCGATACCTCATGCCCCTGTTCGCGCAGCCGGCGAACGATATTCCTGCCCACCAGCCCCCTGCCGCCGATCACCACGATCTTCACGGCCCACCTCCATCGTCGCCCGTTGGCATCGGATGCTAGGCCGCGCCCCGGCGCATCAATAGATACGACAAGGGACATATCGAGTTGTCGGCGAGGCACCAATCCGGAGCCGACGTCACAAACGCCCCGTCTCATCCGACTAGAGGGTATGGGAGGCGCCGCGCGGGCCGCATGCGCGCGCCCCTGCCCCATGTCACCCGGCAGCACCCGACGAGGTACCTCGCACATGACCGCCAACCTTCATGACAAGCCTCAGGGCGACGCCGCCGATTCCCTCGCGTCGAGCTTTACGGCCAGTTATGCCGGTGTCGTCGCCTTCATGGCGGTCGCTGCCGAGGGCAGCTTTGCGCGCGCCGCCGACCGGCTGGGCGTCGGACGCTCCGCGGTGAGCCGCAGCGTGCGCAAGCTCGAGTCTCAACTCAACGCGAGGCTGTTCCTGCGCACCACCCGCAGCACCTCGCTCACCCGCGAAGGCGAGCTGTTCTACGAGAACTGCCATCCGGGCGTGCAACGCATCGTGCAGGCCCTGGAGGACATGCGCGAACTTCGCGAGGGGCCGCCGCGGGGGCATCTGCGCATCAGCGTCAGCGCGGGTTTCGGCCGCCAGATCGTCGCACCGCTGCTGGCCGGCTTCCGGGTCCGCTATCCCGAGATCTCGATCGATCTGCTGCTGGACGACCGCCCGACCGACTTCACCTCCGATCGCATCGATCTCGCCTTCCGCGAAGGGCAGCTGGAAGACAGCCAGATCGTGGCCAAGCGGCTGGTGCCGATGCAGATGCTGGTGTGCGCGTCGCCCGGCTATGTCGCCAGCCACGGCTTGCCGCGCAGCGTCGACGAACTGGCCGAGCACAGCTGCATCAACTTCCGCACGGCCTCGGGACGCATCGCGGAATGGGAGTTCAAGGTGGGCGGACACAGGCACAAGCTCGTGCCGCCGTCCCTGTGCACGTTCAACGATGTCGACCTGGTGCTGCAAAGCGTGCTCGACGGCGCTGGGATCGCCCAGCTGGCGGGCTATCAGGTGGCTGAACACCTGCGCGAAGGACGGCTGGTGTCCTGCCTCGCCGCCCATGCACCCGACGACCGTGGCCACTACCTTTGTTATCTCAGCAGGCAACAACTGCCCGCGCGAGTGCGCGTGTTCATCGATTACATGACCGATGCGATACGCGCGATGGATCTGCAGTACGTGAGAGGCCTGTCGCCTGCGCCGCCTGCTGCCGGCGTCGGCAACCTGCTTGCGCCCGGGCATGGCCACATCGTTCATCCGCGCCTGCAGGACCGCGTGGATTGATGCATCGCAGGCAACACGGTGAGCCCGCCGCGATGTCTACCGGGCTCGCGCGAGCCACGCCTACCATGAGTCTTCCAACGCATCGGCGTTTGCCCCAGCGAGAGGTGTCCCATGAAGATCGTAGTTATCGGCGGTAGCGGACTGATCGGCAGCAAGGTGGTCGAACGGCTGCGCCAGCGGGGTCACGAGGTGCTGGCGGCATCGCCCGCCTCCGGCGTCAACACGCTGACCGGCGAAGGTCTCGAGCAGGCGATGGCCGGCGCGCAGATCGTCGTCGACGTCGCCAACTCGCCGTCGTTCGAAGACCAGGCCGTGCTCGATTTCTTCGAGACGTCCGGCCGGAATCTCTTTGCAGCGGAAAAGAAGGCCGGCGTGAAACATCATCTCGCCTTGTCCGTGGTGGGCACCGACCGTCTTGCGGCCAGCGGCTACTTCCGCGGCAAGATCGCGCAGGAGAAGATCATTCGCGCCTCGGGCGTGCCCTATACCATCGTCCACTCCACGCAGTTCTTCGAATTCCTCAGCAGCATCGTCAAATCCGCCACCGGTGAGCAGGGCATCCATGTGTCGAGTGCGCTGATGCAACCCATCGCCTCCGACGACGTTGCCGATGCCGTCACCGACTATGCACTCGGCACGCCCGTGAACGGCGTGGTGGAAATCGCGGGGCCGGACAAGGTCGACATGTCCCAGCTGGTGGAGCGATTCCTCAAGCTCACGCACGATCCGCACCAGGTCTTCGCGGATGCACGTACACCCTACTTCGGCGCGCAGCTGGAGAAAGACACGTTGCTGCCCGCCGCCAACGCGCGACTCGGCAGGATCGGCTTTCAATCCTGGTTCGATCATTCCTCGTATGCGCAGGCAGCGGCGAAAGCCTGAATCATGAAGCGACCGCAGCCGCCCCCGCCGTCGCTGCTCGACAAATACCGTGGCGCGGATTTCCAGCCGCTGTATACGGCGACGGTGCACGTCACCGGTGGCGAGGCCAGGCATGGGCGCGCCACCGGCACGGCTCGATCGCAGGACGGCAGCCTCGAGCTGAGCTTGAGGATGCCACCCGAGCTTGGCGGGAACGGTGAAGGAACCAACCCCGAGCAACTGTTTGCCGCGAGCTATGCCGCCTGTTTCCACGGCGCCCTGAACCTGCTGGCGACCCGCGCGCAGGTGGCCATTCCCGATGCAGCGGTCACCGCCTCGGTCACCTTCGGGCGCGATCCGGTCGATGGCCTGTTCACGCTCACGGCGGACATCCGCATCAGCCTGCCCCACATGGACCCGGCCATGGCCGAGGAGCTGGTGCGCAACACGGAACGTATCTGTCCCTACAGCAAGATGGCCAGGGACGGCATCGCATGCGTGGTATCGCTCGATTCCTAGCAGCGTTGGCCATGTGAGGCCGCGAAGAAAACCGCACTTCCAGCAAGCAGTCTGGTGCCGCGTGCGAATGCGTCGCAACGCAAGAATTTGGCGTCGATGCTGATCTCGGCCACTCCGACAGGGTCAGATCGAGTATTGCCATCGCAACCCCGCGATGCCCTCTCACAGTCAAAACGGCGCCAGATTGGTATGCTGCAACCGCGCTACCGGTTTTGCCGCCGGGTCGACCACGAACCCGGCGCCGTTCTGAACACCGGTCGCACCCCGGTTTGAAGTGGAGGCCTGGAAGCTTCGTGATCCAAATGAACAGCAATAGCAGCGATGGGATTGGCGCGCGCCATGGATGAGCGCCAAACCGGATCCGCCGGGGCTGCCGCCGCCTTCATCGCTTTGATCACCCTGCTCACCCTGGCTGCCCTGTTCGCACCACGCTTCGAGCATCCCACCGTCGAACTCCTTGCGGCACCCACGGCCCGGCCGGCGGGGCCTGTGGTAGAGCTGTGGTTGAGCACGGCCGATCGCCGCCTGAAACTGGAACCGCAGCCTGACATCGCGATGGGCGCGCGGGACGAGTCGCCTGCGACCATCGTGATCGACGTCCAGAAGACCTATCAGACCATGGACGGGTTCGGCGCAGCGATGACCGACTCGTCGGCGTGGCTGCTGCAGAACAAGCTCAATCCCTTGCAACGCCGCGCCCTGCTGCAGGAGCTGTTCGGCCCTCCGCCCAACCTCGACTTCAACATGATGCGCATGACCATCGGCGCCTCCGATTTCTCGTTGAAGCCTTACACCCTGGACGACGTGCCGTTCGGCCAGACCGACGAGGCGCTGGAGCATTTCAACGTCACCTCCAATCTGCAGGACGTGATACCGGTGATGCGCGAAGTGCTGGCGATCGATCCGGGCCTGCTGATCGTCGCCACGCCCTGGAGCGCGCCGGCCTGGATGAAGACCAGCCAGAACCTGATCGGCGGCGATTTGCTGGAGCAGTACGAGAGCACCTATGCCGATTATCTGATCAAGTACCTCGACACCATGCGCGGCTACGGCATTCCGATCTTCGCGCTGACCCTGCAGAACGAGCCCGGCTTCGTACCGATCACCTACCCCGGCATGCTGATGCCCTCGGACACCCGGGCGCGCATCATCGGGCAATACCTCGGTCCCAAGCTGGCCAACCGCCAGCCCGCCACGCGCATTCTGGAATGGGACCACAACTGGAACCAGCCCGAGCAGCCGATGAGCGTGCTGGGCGATCCCTTGGCCACGCGCTATATCGATGGCGTGGCCTGGCACTGCTACGAAGGCAACCCGTTCAACCAGGGTCGCGTGCATCACGCATTCCCGCAGAAGAACGTCTATATCACCGAGTGTTCCGGTGGCGACTGGGCCTCGGCCGCCAATGGCGAGTTGATCTGGTTTTCGCGCGACCTGCTGGTCACCGGCATCCGGCAATGGGCGCGCGGCGTGATCTACTGGAACCTGGTGCTCGACGAGAACCACGGCCCGCACTTCGGCGGCTGCGAGCTGTGCAAGGGCGTGGTCACCGTCGACTCGAAGACCGGCGCGATCAGCCGCAACGACGAATACTACGCACTCGCGCATTTCAGCCGATTTGTCTTGCCGGGTGCGGTGCGGGTGGGATCCACCGCCACCGAAAAGGGCATCGACAATGTGGCGTTCCAGAACCGCGCCAGCGGATCGATCGTGCTGGTGGTGGTGAACAGCGATACGGTGGAGCGCCCTATCTCCGTGGCGGAACGCCAGCACCGTTTCGACTACACGATGCCGCCACGCAGCGTGGCGACCTTCGAGTGGAACCTCAATCCCGCGGATGCGCTGATGCGCCGCATCCGCGAATGGCTGCTGCGCGCCCAGCGATAAGGGCGCGCGCCTCAGGGCTCCGGCGCGGTCAGGCCGAACTTGGCGGCTCGCTCATCGATGTGCGAATCGATCGCACGGGCGGCCACCAGATCGGCACGGCCGGCATCGGCCTGGCCGCTACGGATCTTCGCCAGGCCCAGCCCATAGTGCGTCCATCCCGAATGCGGCTTCTGCGCCAACGCTTGTTCGTACGCCTTGATCGATTCGGCGTACTGCCCCAGCCGCAGCTCGATCAGGCCAAGACTGTCGAGATAGGCCGGGTTGGGGCCATTGCGTTTGATGGCCTTGCGGCAATCCTTTAGGCCGTCTTCGAGCATCTGATTGCTGAGCGCACGAGCCCAGCAACGTTCGTTGAGTGCGGGGCCAAGCATGGCGTCATCACGATGCAGGTCGATCCAGGCATCGAGTATCGGCAGCGCCTCGGCGGGTTGGTCGAGGTCGATGTACAACGCGGCAATCGAACGCGCCTGCGAGGAACCTGCCGGCGCCACCGCTGCCGCAGCGGCTGCATCGGAGGCGGCACCGGTGCGGTCCTTGCGCGCGAAGCGAAGTTCGGCGCGCAGATGCAACGCATCGAAGTTCTTGGGATCGAGCTTCAACGCCTGGTCCAGGTCGCTCAGCGCAGCGTCCCGGTCTTTGTCCGCAAGGTGCGCTTTCGCGCGAGCCGTGTAGTAGGCGGCTTGATCGGGAGCCTTCTTGATCGCCTCATCGAGATCGGCCATGGCTGCTTTCGATTCGCCACGCGACAGATGCGCCTGGCCCGACAGCGCGTAGTCGGCAGCGCTCCTGGTGTCCGCCCCGCTGTCGTTCGCCGCCGCAGCTCCGGTCGCGGCATCGCCGTCGCCCGCATCGGCAAAGGTGAACACGCGTCCGCCGTTATAGGTGAAATACGCCTTCTTCTTGCCGTTGGCGATGAACATGTGATGGGCGAGGATGAAATCCACGCCGAGCAACATGTCGGTATCGTCGCCCATGCGCGAATCGATCACCTGCATCTGTGTGTGCTGGATCATTTCAGTACCGACGGCAAACGAATCGACGTTCACCGTCCAGGTCCGTACCGGCTTGGAACCCACGCCGATGCTGCTACTGCCCGCCTTGACGCCCGGCGCATTGACATCGATGCCGGCCCGTTCGGCAGCGCGGCGGCTCAGCACCGTGGCGCTGGCGCCCGAATCGAGCACCGCCCGCAGCTTCGTGCCGTTGATGACCACGGTGAAGAACGTGCGCCGGTCGTGCTCGTTCTTGCTGGGTTCGATGTCGACGATGTTGTACTTGCCGTCCTTCACCCAATAGGCCAGCGAGGTCTTGTCGCAATGCTCGGCCTTGAACAGCGTCACCTTGCCGTGCACCAGGTCGAGTTCCAGGTCCGCCAGGTCGAGCAGGTTGGCACCGAGCAAGCCCTCGCCCGTGTCAGTACCTCCAACGATGAAATCGACATTGTTCAGCGTGGTATCGAGTATGCCGAACTCTTTGACGTGCGCCTGCTGGACATTCGCCTCCCCGCCCACCCCGGTGATGCGATAGCCAAAGGGCGCGGGTTGCAGCGTCAGTCCCAGCGCCGCGGCATTGGCCTTGGACATGAAGTTGAAGAAGGCCCCGGTATCGAGCATGAAACGCGCGTTGTTCCCGTTGATCTTCACCATGGTGGTGGCCCGGCTGCCAACCATCTCCACGGGCAAGGTGCCGTAGCTTTTCAAATGGCAGTCGTCAGCCCAGGCCTGACCGGCGAGCAACAACCCCAGGCCAAGGCCCAGGCAACAACGCAACATTCCCATCCCCATCCCCCTGTGTGTCATGGCCGGCGGGCAAGCCCGCGGGCATGAGTTGCGGGACGATCATAATTCGCCTCGCGGCACACGCAATGCCCCCTTTCGGATAAGCGCCGGCACCCGCCCCCCTGAACGCAAAAACCCACGAATCGATTCGTGGGCGGGAGAAATCGGCGATCTGCTGGCGTGTTGATCGCGCGCAACGTCCTCAGTGTTGGAGGCGGCACGAAGCCGCCTCCAACTGGCAGTAACTGCCGAGCGGATTAATGCGTAGCCGTGTTGAAGCCCGGCGTGGCAGTAATGAAGGTGCTTGCCGCCTGGATGTCGATGCTACCCCAGCCCGTGGCGTTGTCGCGTCCGGTGGTGGCCGAGTAGTAGCCGTTGCTGCCCGAGGCCACGTCGTGGAACGGGAACGAACCGGAGTAGGCATAGAGCGCCGGAGCGGCAAAGCCCAGACCGTTATTGTTGGCAGACTCGAGGCGAGCCCACACGCCCACGAAGAGCGGCGATGCCAGGCTGGTGCCACCGTTCAAGTAGTAACCGGACTGGGAGATGCCCGAGGTCGAGCTGGCCGTGAAGTACACGATGATCGGCGTGTTGTTCCAGTCAGCGTTGAACGCCACGTCCGGCACGCTGCGATGCGCATAGCTGGACGACTGCCACGACGGCGTGGCTTCCGACGCGCTCACGCCACCGCCGCTATACGCCCATGATGCTTCGGAAACGTAGCTGTCGGTCGACGAGGTGTTGAGCGTCGTGCCGCCCACGGCGACCACATACGGCGAACTCGCCGGATAGTTCACCGAGAGCTGCGTCGTGCTGCCATACGCACCGTTCTCAGGCGCCGAGCCGTTGAGCGGGCACGGGTACGAACCGTTGTCGCCGCTCGCGGCGGAGAAGGTCTGGCCCTGGGTCACGCCCAGCGCAAGCGCGGAATCGGCGAAGCCGGGTGCACCGTCGCACTCGGGCAGACCCCACGACATGTTCACCACCTTCGCGGTGTTGTCGCTCACCACGCGGTTGATCACCGACAGCAGGCCGCTGTTGGTGGCGCCGCTCGAACCCGCACTCGCGCTGTACGTGCCGCCGTCGGTATAGAAGACCAGCTTCTTCACGCCACCCGAAATACCCACGATGGCCTGCGCATCCATGCCCCACTCGCCCTGTCCACTGTCATCCTTGCTGGTGACGGTGGTCGTCGACACGATCGAGGTCGGCACGGCTGTGATGCCCTGACCGCTTTCGAACTTGGACAAGTCGGTCTGCGCATTGGTCATGCTGCCCCAACCCACCACGGCAACCGTCGTATTGCTGGCCGTGGCCGCCGTGCCCGCGTGATAGACGGTGGCAAACTCCTGGGGATAGTAGGCGTGAGCCGAGGAGTTCGTCTGCGTCGACACCACGGTGTACGCCGGCTTGATCTGGTTCGCCGGCAGCGAGAACACCTTGGCCTGGTGCAGCGTGTTGAAGCCAAGCACCTGGTCCACCACCTGGCTCAACGCGGCAGGCACCTGCACGCCGCTGGTGTTGGCAATGCCGCTGCGGTCATGGCGCGTGTAGTGGCCAATCGAGGTACGGAATGCGTTGCGAGCCGAGCCCACGGTGCCGTCAGCCGTGACGAGCAGACGATTCGGCGCGATCTGGATGTTGGTGAAGCCCTGCTGCGCCAGATAGTCCGCCACCGACTTCGCCTGCGCCTCGGTAGGCGCAAACAGCGCGGTGCTGTCCTGGCTGCTGAGGAACTGATGAAAGGACGGGCTGCCCGGCCTGAAGAGCTCCTGCGTGAAACTTTCCAGCACATCCTGGTTGCGCAGCTTCAGCGACACGGTGATGGACACCGGCTCCTGATCGGCCGCGTAACCCTGGAACGAGGCATCCCCCGTGTAGGGAACCTGGGTGCGCGTCGCGGACCACGTCGACGCATCCGCGCCAAACGCGGACTGCGCCACCAGCGCCCCCTGGACACCCAATGCCAACGCCAACAAACCGGCTACGCGTCCCCCGACGATAGCCCGGGACATGCCGTTGCTTTTTTCTTTCATGCAGGTAACTCCCCAATAAAATGAAAAGACAAGCCCAAAGCAGGCTTGCACAGCCCGAATTCGCCAAAACACGTCCCGTCCTCGACCGTCGTCGAAGAGTCGTGCCGTGCGGGTAGTCGGGTACAGAAGCGCGCGTGAGAGAGGTCGACCTTGCGACCGTCAGCGCCCTGGCTGTCTTTTTTTTATAGGAAAGTCGTCGATCTCATAATGTGATTGCGTTCTCGTTACGTGGCGCAAGAAGATGCTTGCTTCGGACTTGCGCTGGCGTAAGTTCACGATTATTTGATGGACGTATAGATGCCCATATGCGTGTTCGACGGCGATGATCGGCCACTTCTCTGTGACTTGCAGCGTCTTTGAATGAGTTCGCTTGCACGTCTACAGCATGCTGCTTTCATTGCCCGAAGCCGGACTCAAAAGCGAACCTATTCACGAAGTCCAGATTGGAAAGCGAACGAGCACCTTCCACTGATCACCGAGGCGATGCAGGTAGAGGTAATAGCCCTGCCCGCAGAGGCTGCCGCAGTGATGGGCCACATAGACAACGGCGATGTCTCTCTCCGCGGAATAACCCGGAAGGCTCACCGATGTCCAACCGGTTGCCCCTGGGAAAGACCCGTACAGCTTCTTCCAGGCCTCGTTCAACGACACCTTGCCCGCTGCAATGGGTGCACGATCGAAGAACCGTAGGATGTCCTGCTCACGGTGCAGTCGTGCTCCCTTGCAGGAAACGCTTTCCGGCAGAGAGGCGGCGGCGCCGTTTCTGCGTTTCAGGTCGGCAAAAGCACCTGATTCATCGGCTTCCCCCATGTCGTCCGTCTTTTCGGGGGCAACCGTTGTAGACGACAACAGGACGTAGCCATCTTCGGTCTGGCATTGAGATATCAAAGCGGCCTGCAGGACCGACGCATCTTCTTCCTGGAACGTTCGGGAAGCCGGACCAGCCCGTACTGATACGCATGGCAACGCAAAGAGAATAAAGACTGCGACGATGCGCTTCACCATTTCCCCCTGCGGCGGCTGCCCCTTCCCCACAAAGCTTGATGCCGACCGAGCCCCGCCGCAAGCGCAGTGAATCGGACCCTACCCGGCGTTTCATCCCGGCGGCCGCCCGCTTCGTCGCCCCAGGGCGGTTTTCGTCGCATGACATCTGGCACGCAAGCAGAAGATGGCTACGCTCAATGCGATCAACCGAATCGCGCGGCTCAACGCTGGACATGCCACCGCCGATTCGCCCGCCGTGTCCTGCCCGGGAGCTGGTTATGCGCTGCATTGTCGCGATGGTTTGCCTGTTGTGCTCCGCCCGCCTGTTCGCCCAGGACGATGCCGTGGCGAGCTTTGTCGATGGGTATGCGAATACACACCACTACAGCGGATCGATCCTGGTGCAGTGGCACGACGGCACCCGCCTGGACAGGAGCTACGGGCTTGCCAACATCCCTTCGCGGGTGGCCAATACGCCGCAGACGCGATTCAAGATTGCCTCGGTCACCAAGCTGTTCACCTCGGTACTGATCCTGCAGCTCGTCGAGCAGCACAAGCTGGATCTCGATCAGCCCATCAGAACCTACCTGCCCGACTTTGCCGGTGAGGCAGGCAGCAAGGTGACGATCCAGCAACTGCTCAACCACACCTCGGGCCTGCCGAGTTTCGATGCAGTCACCGACCAGGCGACGGCGTTGAAGGAAGGCATTCCCGTTTACCAGTTGCCGCACACCAGCGACCAACTGCTGGCGCAGATCAGCAGCGGCAAGCTCATCAGCGTGCCCGGCGAGAAGTTCAACTACAACAATGCCGACTATGTGGTGCTCGGCAAGATCATCGCGCGCCTGTATGGCCAGCCCTACGAGGACGTGCTCAAGGAGCGCGTCCTCGATCCGCTGCACATGATCGACAGCGGCGTGCTTCACCATGGCGACATCGTGGACCGGCTCGCCGATACGTATTGGTATCCCGACGAAAGGAAAATCCTGTCCCGGGAAATCCCGGTGTATCCGGAAAACTGGTATGCCGCCGGCGCCATGTATTCCACCACGGACGACCTGCGGAAGTTTGCCGATGCCCTGTTCAATGGCCGGCTGATCGCACCCGCCACCTTGCAGCAGATGATCAAACCCGGGCTGGACGAATACGGCGACGGCCTGTGGTCCTACCAACTCACCGCCAAGGGTGCCAAGCATCCCGTGGTCAAGCGGCCCGGACTCATCATGGGCGCGCAGGCCCAGTTCTTCCACGTGATGGACCAGGACATCACCATCATCATGCTGGGCAACACCAGCGTGATCGATTCCGATGCGCTGGTCGGGGACATCGCCAAGCGCGCGATCCACTAGCGTCACAGCATGCGTTTGGCCACACCGTCGCGATTGACCAGCAGATGCTTCAGCACTGCGCCGACATGGAGAATGAGAAGGCCACCGAGCGCCAGGGCAAGATCGACATGGATGCTTCCGAACAGAACGCGCAGCGACTCGTTGGGGGCAAGAAGATCAGGCCAGCGCCATAGACCAAAAAAACTCACCGGATGATTTCCCGCTACGCGATGCGCGTAGCCGGACAGCGGCAACGCCAGCATGGCCAGATAGAGCAGCGCATGGACGCCGTGCGCGATCCACGCTTGCCAGGGCGGGATGCTGCCCGGCAGCGGCGGCGGCCGATGGCCCGTGCGCCAGATGATCCGCGCTATGGCCAGCCACAGCACCACCGCGCCGATCGAGCCGTGCCAGAACAAGATGCCATTCCATTCCGGCGACTTGTGCGAGTAGCCAGGGAAACGCTCCATCCGCAGGCCGATGACGAGGTTGGTCAGTATGAACAGAGCCACCAGCCAATGCAGGACTTTGGCGGTGCGTGTGTAGCTTGCGGGAATACGCGCGGGCAACGGCATGGGTGTAGGGACCTTATGGAATGGACTTCGCGCCAGGCTCTTCGGCACGGGGCGCTATCCACATAACCCGGTTACGGTCCGTTTTATTCCGGCACACGGCGACAAGCGCGGCTGCGCGCTTCCCTGTTGGGATCGGGGGCCCACAGCCACGCACCCGTCCATCGCCATCCATCGATCCCGATGGCGGGCCATTCCGCTCATCAGGGAGGCGCCAGCTCCAGATAGCATCCGTGATAATGGTCAACGCTATAAGCTTCGGCGAACGGGATGCGTATCCGGCGGTCGGCTAGCGTCCAGTGGTCTCTCACTTTGTAGCCAAGGTTCCGCATTTCGTCGAACAGCGTCGAAGCGTGATCGATGCGGTAGGGACAGATGGCGATGCCGAGGTTCTGCAGGGTGAAGAATGACTTCGAATCATGCAGCGGCGTGAGGTTGAAAATGACGTGGCGCGGCGGCTTGCGCAGGCGCTGGATAAGCGCCGGCAGTCGGTAATTCAGATACTGCAGAGCGCCGGCGCTGATCAATACGTCCGCATCGTCGGCGTCCGATGGCGATTCGACAAATTGCAGCGACCCCGAACAACCGCGCTCGCTGGCCAAGCTACGCCCTGCCGCCATGACCTGCGGCAGATCATGGACCCGCCAGCGCAGATCGTGCGGATAGGAAAGATATTTGCTGTAACCGTAATAGGCCAGGCCGAGGTGCCCGCCAAGGTCGAACACTTTGCGGCCGCCTGCTTCGATAATCTCGCGGAGCCAATACAACGCGGGATAGTCGCATGTGCGCAACGTTTCAAGTTGAGCGCGATATTTGAGCGCGGCGCCTTCGACGT
Organism: Dyella kyungheensis; assembly: GCF_049913195.1. GTDB lineage: Bacteria > Pseudomonadota > Gammaproteobacteria > Xanthomonadales > Rhodanobacteraceae > Dyella > Dyella kyungheensis. Next base: position 4,090,951 of record NZ_CP183983.1, read on the forward strand.
CGTAGCTGGCGGGAAGGGACGCTGACGACAATTGCTCGGCTTGCGCCAGCGCCTCGTCGTAGCTTTCGAAGATACCGTAGTACAAATTTCCGCGGCGGCATGGTCGCTTGAAATAACGCCGATAGAACGGCTCCGCGATCGAATGCATCCCCGGTAGCTGCCCGACATCGGCGGCCGCACGGATCAGGCTTTGGCGCAATCGGTAGAGTCCCCAACCCGATGCGTTGCTACTCATGGCGACACTCCTACAGGTGTCTTCAAAAGACTGATGTGACGGCTATCTGTGCCGTTCGCTACGGCATGGATGCACCGCCTGGCGTTCTCGCCGACGTGGTCGCGATCACGATGGCGATCAAGGCGAGCACTAAAGCAGCGATCATTCGAATGCCATTACCAGCATGACGACCACGGACAAGAGCATTGCGCCTCTCATGCGCAAGAACTTACGGCACGAAGGCGGCACTAGAAAGATCGCCAGTTGGCCGTAGACCATAGGGCAGACGACTTCCTGAACGAACCGATGGGATTCTCTTCCGTTTGGCCAGCGCCTTTTCAACTGATCCAGGGAGGCTCGATGCGTACCGCATCCTGCGCCAGTCCCGCCAGCGCCATCCGATGCAGCTTCAAATCACCTGCATGATCGTGTCGTCGACATCACGAACTGCCTCAAGGCAGACCAGATGAGCGCCGCGTCTGTCGAGATTCACTTGGATCGAGTCGGCGGAAAGGTGGCACAGGTCGATGAAGAAGCGCTTCACATGGGTGAGTAAGGGAATGGTGCTGACATTCGGCCGGCCCCGCGCCGTCACGCGCCACCTTGCCCAAGTGGACACCTATCTCGCTGATCCCTGACAGACGATGCCAACCCTGCTTGTTAGGGTCAGTCGGTCATTTGCGCTGCCGTATTGCACGCCCTCGCAAATGACCATGACTACCAAGTCATGAGGCGCGGGCCGTGAGTGCTAGCAACACCCACGACCCGCTAACCATCACCAACTATCTGGAAGTTGATCATGGCTATCCGCGATCATACGGGACGCATTCGCTCGTCCGTTCCCCCTGACGACACTCTCACTTCTCCGCCTGATGACCCGTCATCCACGGCGGTGGCGTGGCCCGAAACCCTGCGTCATGGCACTCGCGGTGACATCGCCCTGGCGGTGCTCGCCCTCACGCGCTTGCGTGTCGACAGCGAGCAGTGCCGCAATGCGCAGGCGCGGGGATTCCCCGGCAGACCACTGCCATGGCCACTTCCCGTGGCCGTCACGGCCAGCCTGAGCACGGCGATCCACTGCCTCCAGCAGTACGCCCGCCTGCTCGCTGACGAGCCCAGAGTGAACACCACACGCCTCCGATGATCGCCGTTACGGCGCATCGGCCGGCATGGCGATGCGCCTCTTTCGGGCAATCACCGACGAAGCTGCCAAGCATTCACTGACACGGAGCGCTGTAAGCGCTTGGGCCGCTGCGCGGCCGTGTCCGACAGGGAGAACAGTTATGGAACTGATCCAGCTCACCCCGCATTCGGAAGTGGACCCCTCGCAGCCGCTGCGAGCCCCCGGCGACATCCTGCTGCACGCCTACCTGATCCCGCACGCACTCAACCCCGCTCAACTCGCCCGCCGCTCCGGCATCCCCTCCGATCACATCAAAGCCTTCATCGCCGACACCCACCCCATCACCCCCAAGACCGCGCTACGCCTTTCCCTCATCTTCGACACCACCGCCTTTTATTGGCTGGCGCTTCAGGCCCGATACGATCTGGAAAAAGCGAAACCTGCGATCCGCGCCTATCGTCCGCTCGTTGATTAAGCGAGTCAGGGCAACACGAATCCGCGCTGGTACGAAAGCACGGGCGCCGGGAGGGACAGCGATCAGTGGTGCCGAAGAGGTGTCTGAAAACGTGTCGGGGACAATTTCCACGAATCGGCAGAAATTGTCCCTGACACCATTTTCCGCCCGGTTTACTTCGGAGTGTGTTGGATCACCCCGTCGTGCCACGCGGCTTGCCCTGTCCGGACGATCGAACGGCGTGCAACCGAAGGCCCGCCCGCCAAGTAGAACGCTGCGACTCCCGCCGGGCCGAGCAGCGCGTTGACCAGCATCCACGACAGCGTGACTTTCGGCGACAAACGCCGTTGCGACGAGCGGATCGCGGTCGCGAACATCGACAACGCGGCGCATACGGCAGCCAGCGAGACCATATCGGCAGGAGGCAGTTCCCGTTCTGGCGGCTCAAGCCCAGGCTGAGCAGCGAACAGCCCCTTCAATGTGATCGCCACACGGTCCAGCAGCGGCGACATCCACCAATCCGCAAAACGAAACCAGGCCGGATAATCCTGTGCCAGAAGGCGTGTCGCCACGATCCGCGAACGACCAACGCTATCGACATGCAGCACGCGTTGAACGCGCGAAAAAGACTCCTGACGAAAGTTGCGCAGGAACGTCAACGAGACGAGGTAGCCGTCGTCCACGTCAGCCAGAGCCACACGAGATAGCACGTCAATGGGACCACCCAGCGAGATGCGCGCGCTGCCGTGCTCGGGAAACGTCAGTTCGTTACCGACATACAGAGCCTGATCGCTGAGTGCGGCCAGATGATTACCCACGCGCATCGGCGGGGAGGCAAAGACTTCACTACCGCTCAGCGCAAGCAGCGGCCGCACCACCCGCGAACGAGGTTCATAGACCCATGCCTCGCGCTCGCCCAGCATCACAACGCTATCAAGATGGTCGAGGCCAAGCACGCCGGCGATAGGCATCGTAGGGCTTGCAAAAGCGCTGGCTTGGGGCGGCGCCAGCGAACCGCGGGGGCTTCGATCATCGGCAAGCCCGCGGCCCTCAAACCGCATATGGTCGTGACTGAAGGTCCACAAAGTGTCATTGGCTGCATCATTGAAGCTCAACGTCAGCACGTTTGCGAAGGCTTGCCGACGGGGCAGTTCCGTGAAAAAAGGGCCGTATCTCTCGAGCTTTTCCTGCGCGCGCAGCTCGCTGGCCCAACGTCCAGCAGAGGGATCATGGCTCGCCGCCAAACCCGCGAGCATCAGGTCCTTGTCGGTGGAGCGGAGACTTTCTTGTACAGAGTTCGCAGGCGGCACGGTTGCGGTAGCCGGCGCGTCACCAAGCATGATCCAGGTGCACTGCATGCCGAAACGCGCGGTGCTGAGTATTAACACGTAGAGCACGAACACGGTTGGCGCGAGCATTGTCGCCAGTCGCCAGGGGGATGCGGGCACGGCCGCGTGAGCAGGCTGAAACACCAGCCACAGCAGAACACCCAGATAGCCAAGCACCAGCCATTGCAGCAACAGGGCATCAAACGACTGCGCACGCGCCACCGTGATCAACAGGAAGAATATGAGTACGCCAAAACCGATGCGGCGATTGGCCAGCACCGCATAGGCAGCTGCGGCGTAGCCAATCAACGCGCAATTGAGTGCAGGCAGCGCCATCATCCAGTGACGAAGATCCACCACACGCGCGGTGAACTCACTCTGCCAGGCTGCGATCAACAGCAGGGGCAAAGCGACCGCGAGCACGAGCCAGACCGCGCCGGCGGCCAGCAACGCCGAGCCGATACGCGCGGGAGACAGGGGCCGATGGATCAGCTGTATCCAGGCTGCGGGACGCGCATAGGTGAACGTTTGATAGGCGCCCAATAGAACGCCGACCAACACGTAGCACGCCGCGAAAGTACGGTAGTAAAGCAGGGGTTGCTGGGCTAGATCGCTGGTCCGCGATAAGAAACCCAGCACAACCAGATGCGCGAGCAGGGTCAGTACGCCCGGGGTGCGGAAGCGGCGAAGTTCAGCCTTGAACAATAACCACATGGCAAAGAATTCCTCGAAATGTCAGGCTGCCACAGGCACTCGATGGCCCTTGGCGAGAAAACCGTTGATGGCGCGATCGAGACTTACCGGCATGCTGTGCATGGAGCGCGCACCGTGCTGCTTGAGAAAGTCGCCAAAGCTATCGTCGGTATCGAGCACCAGGTAATGATGCAGGCCATCGATGCGTTGCACTTCCAGCAGGCCGGGCACGCTATGCGGATCAGGCCCGCGGAACGGCATCTCGGCGATCCAGTAGCGAATACCGTCGGTAAACTCGTCCGGCGGCGAAACGTGACGCAATGTGCCCCGCTCCAGAATGATCAAGTTATCGGCGATCCGCTCTATTTCATCCATCTGATGGGAGCAATAGATCAGCGAGCGCGCCTCTTCCTCCGCCGTGTAGAGCAACGCCTCGATGAAGGCGCGCTTGGCCACCACATCCAGACCCAGCGTCGGCTCGTCGAGAATCAAGAGCTCCGGTGCCTGTGCCACGCTCAACGCGAGATTCACGCCGGCGCGTTCGCCGCGAGAGAGTTCAGCGATCTGCTGCCGCGGACCGACGTCGAAGTGGCCGATGATTTCGTCATACAACGGTTGACGCCAACGTGGATACAGACTGCGCTGCAGGGCCACCAACTGCTCGACGCGCATCCACGACGGCAAGGTGTGTTCTTCGTTGACGAAGCCAATGCGGCCGCGCACTTCCGGCGTCAGTGCATGGCTGGCGCAGCCGAGAATCCAAGCCTGTCCGGCACTGGGCTGCATGAAACCAAGCAGTATGCGAAACAGCGTGGACTTGCCCGCGCCGTTCGCACCCACGATGGCATGCGTGATCCCGGGTTCAAGCGTCAGGTCCAGATGATTGATCGCCGCCTTGCCGGCGAACTGCATGGCCAGGCCCTGGGTATGAATGATGGGTGTTGATGTTTTCACGCAAGCCTCCTTGCTTACGCCGACCGGCGCATGACGTGACGCAGGGCCTGGTCCAACCGCGTCAGCGCGGCGTCGTGGCTTACCCCGAGCGCCACGACTTCATTGACAAAGCGATTCACCGCCTCGTTCAAACGGTGGTCTCGTTCCTCGGTGGAGAGCCTCGCGCGCGCCTCGGCCACATACAGGCCCAAACCCTGGCGCGCCTGTAGCCAGCCTTCGGCTGTCAACTCCGCATAGGCTTTGGCCACGGTGTTCGGATTGATCGAGAGCTGCATGGCCAGTCCGCGCACGCTCGGCAGCTGCGCGCCTGAATCAAGCTCTCCTTTGGCCACCTTGATGCGAATCGCATCCACGATCTGCTTGCTGATCGACCGGCTGTCGCCGGTGGCAATGCTGATCGCCAACCCTTGCTTCTTGGTCATAACCCTCATCCACCACTGTACTGCGCGTATTAGTACAGTCAACTCAGTGAACGAGTCAATATGCGTTTTGGCGGGTTCAGCACACGATGCCCGCCCGGCAGCCAAGCTGGGTCCAGTCACATCGCACGAGTTAATTGGAGTCACGCCCCAGAGATGGGACGAGTACCTAGTGCGCCATGAGAATGGCAGCGAGGAAGTTGCCTTTCCATGGACCCGAACGGAACCATCGTGGGCGCATTCCGCCGCCCCTGACTTTTCGCACGCGGTGGCGCGAGGGATGCTCCCGGCAGAGTGGGAGCAACCTCGCCATGCAGGAGGTTGCCTGTCTCTTATCGTCGCTTTTGGAGCTTCATTTCGAGAAAGGCTTCAACTCTACTTGTCTTCCGAAATCGTCATGCCACCGATGCTTACGCCGAGATCGATGCCTTGGCCCGCACCTGATAGCGCAAGGGAGACCTGGCCCTTGGTGAGCACCTGCGCCGTACCGGATTTCACGGCACCCGCACTGGCGTCCGCCTGTGCGTAAGTGCCGAGCACGTCGGTTATCTTGATGATGTCGCTGAAATTGCCGATGCCATTATCGATGCGCGATTTACCCGCCGTCAGTCCACCACCATGACTTTCGATCTTGACCTTCATGGTTTGACCGTCTTTGCAAGTAACCACACCTTTGCCACTCGTGTGCTTGTAGATCACTGACCAGCCGGACAGGCTGAACCGCATGGTGCATTCCAGATCAGCAGCACTGACGATCTGCGAGAGGGTCAGCGCGCACAGCACCAAGGACGTCTGAACGAGGTGTCGACCTTTCATAGGATGCCTCCGTGACTGAGGGTGAGAGTTCCAGCTATCAACCGCATGTTGGATGAAGTGACACCCAAGTCCTTATGACGACGAACGCGATGAAGATCATCGAAACTCCGCGCGCCCATACGACCGCGACAGCACATCGTCCCGCAAAGGCGCGCTTCAGCAAACCGTAGTTTTACGGAAGGCCCGGCTTTCCAAGCAGTTCATGCTCGGGGTCCCCCGGTCCAACACTGGATCGTCACGACGTGCACGTTCCCAACTCATACGTGCCTTGAGCATCGTTGCCTCCTCGGCGCCCGATGAGTTCAGGCAGCGCTTCGAGACTTTCCAGGTTCAGAAACGGACCGTTTGCAGCAGCGTGAGAGTGGCGCCGGGCCTCTTCGATCGACCTCGACATTGCCCCTCCTTGTCATCTAGCCCGGCAGGGTTCGCAATGTGTTGCATTGACCGTCTGAAGTCGCTGGTCGAAGCGGACACTGTGGCGATCCCTCTTCCGAAAGCCAGAGGCAAGAATCTGGGCTCTGGCACCAGCAAAATGAACGATGACTAAGGACGCCGAGCCTACGCGGGTAACCAACCGCCTCCAGGGACGAACTAATCGTTCTTATGACGTGAGCAACGAGGGGCGCAACTTTCTTCAGTCTGCATCGGGTTTACGCCATAGGGCAGGCCGCGATGGCGGCTGCGCTTGTTCGTGGAGGTTGAAGGACTAGCTGACACGCCCCTGTTTTCACTATCAAGCAAGGTAAGGGCTCGTGAACTTAAAGCGTATGTTTTCGTCGTGTTTAGTGGCTTTGGCATCAACCTGTGCAATGAGTGAAGTTGCACGAGCTGCTGCCGACAGCTATCAACTTGAGATACAGCAATGGCAGCAACAGCGGATAGAAAAGCTGAAGTCCCCTCAAAGCTGGCTTAGTGTCACCAACTCTGAAGTTTTGCGAAAGGGAATCAGCCGCCTTGGATCTGCAGCGGACGAGGACATCGTGTTGCCATCTGGCCCCTCCCATCTCGGCAACCTTACTTATGCTGACGATGGGTCCATTAGTCTTGCATTGGCTAATGGCAGCCAAGCCACGATCGACCACTCGCCCTCAGGGAAAGGCAGCATCGAACCATTTCACGTGAATGGCTTAGCCTTCTTCCCTGACGGAACCTTGTTGCTGGATCCTGTTGAAGGAAGCAAGACACCCTCCACGATCCATGCCAACACCGAAACATTGAAAATATATTCCTACGAGGGCGATTACCACAAAGGTGAAAAGCGGCTCTTGGTTACCGATACCCAGGCCCCGCGACTCGTTAATTTCAAAGGCCTCAATTATTTCCCGATTGATCAAAGCTGGAAAATCACGGCAGATTGGGAGCCGCTGAAAGAGCCGCGTGAAGTCGAGGTTGCATACATACAAGGCTCCGTGCAAAAGGTCCAAATCAAGAGCAAGGCGGTGTTCTATCGAGACGGAAAGCGTTACGAACTCATGCCATACATGGAGTCGGATGACGAAGTACTGTTCGTTTTTGCGGATCGCACCTCAGGAAAAGAGACCTATGGTGGCGCCCGCTTCTTACTGACCCCTGCGGCCAAAGATGGAAAAATCGTCTTGGATTTCAATAAGGCCGTCAATCCTCCTTGTGCGTTCATACCTTTCCCTAATTGCCCCATAGCGATACCCGAAAATCGTCTCACTCTGCGTATAAACGCTGGCGAACAGAAGGTGCATGAAGATATCTGATCAGCACTGGTCTACGGGACTATCGTCGCAAACCCTGTCTGGCTCAGCGCTGCTGACGATGCTATTCAAGATTTGAGTGCAGCGGCCGCAAAATCACGCAGGCGCAAAGACAGGCATCGGATAGACACTATGCCCTCGCCTCGCCAAGTACACACGGATTGCTTGGCGAGGCTCCATTCGATACGGCCCCTGGGGCGCGGGTCGAGTCTCTCCGTAGCTGCATGAGATGCAAATTTCCGGCCTCGTCACGCACGAAGAGTTTGGAGCAGCTCTCATTTCCGTCGACAAAAAGTGCGTAACCGGGTGAATGCTGCCAGCGAAGTAGAAAAGAGCCTTCGCCCCATTGGCCTTCATTGGAGACAAATCACGAGCGGATACATACGACCGACTGTTGGTGGGCTGTCTGTTGCCATGACGATGACTGCAACGCTCACGCAAGCAAACATTCAGGACTTGCGGCCGACGCTATCGGCGGCAGTCAACGCCAAATAAGAATACTTGAGACGCCGGCTCGCACTGGCTTCCTTGATCAACGATGTTTTTACCGGCGGCGCTTATGGCCGCCTAGGAGTGTTTGTGGGTCAATATCGAACGAAGATTGCCGCCGCACTGCTGGCAGTGTGCGTAACTGGCGCTGGAACGGCTTGGACGGAGCTGGCGCGCGCCGAACAGTCCGCGCCAGCGCAGAGCCTGTTCCAGATCGAACTGGACGGCGCCTCCCAGCAACCGGTCAGCGGTCGCCTGCTGCTATTTGCCAGCGACGCCAAGGCGGCGCAGGCGGCAGCCAAGAACGGCAAGGTCGAGATGGTCGACGCCAGTCCGTTTGACCCCGGGCAGGCCTGGGTAGCGGCGCGCGAGGTGACCCATCTGCAGCCAGGCCAGCCGGTGACGCTTGACGACGATCAACTGGCATTTCCGGCGGCTTTTTCCAAGCTACCGCCGGGCGACTACTTGATGCAGGCGGTGCTCGATGTGGATCACGGCTACAACGTGGTCGACGGTCGTGTCCCCGGCGATCTGGTCAGCGAGGTGGTGCCGGTGCATCTGCCCGCCACTTCAGCGCCGGTGTTGAAGCTCACGCGTGCCTTGCCAACGAGCGATCCGTGGATGCTGTCTGCCCAGACCCCGGCTGCGGTGCGCCAACTGCTGCCGCAAGCGCGCGCGCATACGCAGGCGATCGACTTCACCAGCCCGGCGCTGAGTGCTTTCTGGGGCCACCCGATCGCCATGCGTGGCCGCGTGCTGTTGCCGCCGGGTTACGATGCCCATGCCGCCACGCGCTATCCGACGGTGTATTACACGCATGGTTACGGTGGCAACAACGACCGCATGGTTCCCGTGCTGGCCAGTGTCTATGCGGCAATGAGCAAGGGCCAGATGCCGCCGATGATCTGGGTGTTCCTGGATGAGTCCGGCTACACCGGCACGGTGGAGTTCGCCGACTCGGTCAACAACGGCCCCTGGGGGCAGGCGCTCACCGCCGAACTGATCCCTGCGCTGGAGGCGAAATACCACATGGACGCCACGCCGAACGGTCGTTTCCTCAACGGCCATTCGTCCGGCGGCTGGGCCACGCTGTGGCTGCAGACCACCTACCCGTCTATCTTCGGCGGCACCTGGTCGACCTCGCCAGACCCCAGCGATTTCCACGATTTTGTTGGCGTGGATCTGTACGCGCCAAACGCCAACCTCTATCGCGATGCGCAGGGCAAGCAGCGGCCGTTTCTTCGTGACCAGGGCAAGGTGATCGCCACGCTTGAAGAGTTTTCCAAGCAGGAGCGGGTCGCCGGCGAGTACGGCGGCCAGATGTCCTCGTTCGAATGGGTGTTCTCGCCGCGCGGCAAGGACGGTCGGCCGATGCCGATGTTCGATCGCGACACCGGCGCGATCGATCCCAAGGTGATGAGCTACTGGCATGACCATTACGACATCGCCTATCGCTTGCAGCAGCAATGGCCGCAGCTCAAAGGCGATCTGGACGGCAAGATCCACCTCTATGTGGGCAGCGTCGATAGCGCCTATCTGGAGGGCCCCGCGCATAAGTTGAAAGCGGTACTGGATGGCTTGGGCGCCAAGTCGGACTTCCGGTTCTTGCCCGCCAAAGGCCACTTCGATCTCTACACGCTGGGCGACGATCGCTACGCGTTGTTGAAGGACATCAGCTGGCAGATGTACGCGATCGCGCGGCCTGGCAGCAAGGCACCGGCGCCATTGATTCTGCACTGAGCAGGCCGGCTGTCGCGTTTGCTTCAGCGGTCAGCCATCGTCATTGGTAGTAAATGCCACCAAGACGACCAGGGATATAACCAGCTGGAGATGAAGGAGGCCCGCCCACCGGGCCTTCTTCTTCCTCGAAAAATGCTGGATGCGTGGAACACCTCGACCCGCCACGTCAGCGCGCCCTCCACCAAGCCAGTCGACCTTCGGTTGCGCCTCTTAGCCTACCGGCGTAAGCGTGTGTGCAAGCTTTCGACTGGTGCGATGCACGCCGAAAGCCAAACCACCGCCCATGAGCGTGTTATGCATATGGCCATCTAGACGAACAGTCACATAAGAATCTGTTTCTTCAATCAGCTGCCCGCGAAAATGAATCTCTTGCGGCTGGGTATAGATGCCCATGCCTCCCATCTTGACCCCCATGATATAGAGCGATCCAAAGTTGACCGCCGTGCCCTTCATGGGAAGTTCGCCTTTCAGATCCCGTTGCATCAGATCCGACAAGGCCGCTGCGCCAGCGGAGAGCTCTGCACGATAGTTGGCCAGATCTGCTGGACTCATGGATTTCAGACGGGAATCGTCATACGCCGTCGGCAGATCATAGATGTAGCGCCCGACCCATGAAGAGCCTGCGCCATTGCCTTGGACATGAAAAACCAACGACAGGCGAAACTTGCCGTCGTCGCAGTGCTGCATGAATACAAAAGGTTTAACCGTGTAGGTCGAGGACGATTCGTTTACTGGCAGGCCAGTATGAAGAATGGCGTCCAGCGCTACCGGTTCGGGATCAACGGAAAGGACCGTACCCTTGACCTCTTCGGCCATCGCCTTCGTTTTGGAGGAGATGTTTGCGCTACCGAGAATAGGACCGAGGAAAAGACTGCCGCCGCTTGCTTGAAGCACAACATACTTCGTGCCGGGTGCCACGGCCGATTGCTCCGGCAAATACCCTGAGGCAGGCAGCGCATCGGAGACTGCGATGGAAACGGATTCCGGCGTTGTTGTCTTGGACGACGGAGGACTACTCGGTGCGGCAGCACACCCGCCCAGCATAAGCACCGCGACCAGCAATGACGGTCGAGCCAACATGATTTCTTCCCCTGTGTATGAGATGACGAGCGAGCTCTACCCAGCCTGCAGATAGATTCCGGTGTTGCGCCATCCCCTTGCTGACCCAGATTTCGAGCTGTCCGCACCGGGTCGAAAGCGGACGTCCCACGCCCAGCCAATATTGGCCCAGGAGCGCCACGTACTGGAAGCTCTCATCCGATCAGGGCTCGACCATTTATCCACCTCCGGTCCCGGCCCTTGCGCACCTACTTTCGCCAACCTATAGTTATCCATATGGCTAACAATTCAGCGGCATTGGATTCGGTCTTTCAGGCACTTGCCGACCCGACGCGTAGAGCGGTCGTTCAACGCCTCGGCAGGGGGCCGGCGACGGTAGGCGAGCTCGCCCAGCCGTTCGCTATGGCGTTGCCGTCCTTCATGAAGCACCTGGGGGTCCTGGAAAGGACCGGATTGATTCGCTCAAGAAAACACGGCCGTACACGGACATGCACGCTCGAACAAAAGAACCTGGCAGCTGCTGAGCGCTGGTTCGCGGACCAGCGCTCCCTGTGGGCGAGCCGGTACCAGAACCTCGACAGTCTCTTGGAATCACTCAATGGAGAAGAACGTGAAAGCTGAGCTTCATTTCGATTTTGCGGTCGACAAAGAAAAGAACAGCATCGTCGTAAAAAGGGAATTTGCCGCAGGGCGTCAGCTGGTATGGGATTGCCATACGAAACGCGAGTTGCTCGATAGATGGTTCGCTCCCAAGCCGCTCACGACCCAGACCAAGCACATGGAGTTCAAGGTCGGCGGCCATTGGCACTACGCCATGATCACCCCCGACGGCCAAACTTTCTGGAATCGCCTGGACTATCAGGCAATCAACCCCATCGACAACTACGCCGCCCTGGACGGTTTCTGTGATGAAGCAGGCCAGGTCAACCCCGACATGCCAAGGTCACGCTGGGAAGTCGCTTTCACTGACGCCGGCGAGCGAACCCTCGTCACTACGGTTGTGCAGTACAACTCGGCCGACGACGTGCAGAAAGCTATCGGCATGGGACTCAAGGACGGCCTGGCTTCTACCCTTGAACGGCTCGATGAGCTATTGCTGGACTTGGGCGAAACCGCAGAGCTTGTTCAATAGACAAGAAGGCACCAGGCTGCTCTACGTCACTGTGCCGTGCGCACAGGCGAGAGCAGTCCGTATTCAAAAACGCCCTTTGGATTGATGCTGAGACCATCGCCTTGGCGTCATCGAAAGTGGATTTGATCAAGGTGTATCGCGGGTTCTATCCAGAACTGCAGGCATGCGAGCGGATACTGGCAGCACAAATCCGACTTGATCATCAGGGAAGATACGAGTCCCAACGACAAACATAACCTTCATTGATCATTTCGGGCGAAGGAATAGCGTGTATGGACCCGAAGGCGTGCCATCAATGGCACGTCTCCGGCTGACTTTCTAGCTTAGGCGACTGCGAAAAATGGTCTTGGTACATCGTTCTGGCCCAGGTATCTGCTTCCGTGACCGTTTGCGCAGGGAGAGGGCTGTCGGGGTCGAGCGCTATCGAATCCAGCCGTGCGGCATAGGCTCCGGATGCCCCTAGACGCGCTAGACGGTTCATCTTGTAAATGGTCACGGGATTACCATCGTCGATGAGTCCAAGAAGTCCATTCATATGGCCGAGGACCCGAGGCGAAGTCATAAAGGCCTGGACGATTCGCCAGTCGCCTCTGTTCATGGCAGCGTTCGCGTAAGCTCCTGCATCAGCCTTGTAAGCGGCCACTTCTTCGCGGGTCCATGGCCTGTTTAGGTCAAAATCCGAAGCGACGTAACACATTTGTGCGTCGGGGCTTCCTGCTCTAGCTGCGGCTACGGTGCTCTGGAAGAACGCCTCCTTGGATTGCTCCAGATCTGCGTGGTTGCATCCCGCCATTTCACTGCTGGCCTTCTCGACCTTCTCTGCGAAACCTTGCGTATTGCGGCTGCACGACGCGTGGAAGTTCGCATCAGAGGCGCCTGCCTCGCAGGCCTTGATCTGACTCTGCATGTCATCGATTGACCGTGCGAGCACCGCACAGCGCTTCGCGGCTTCAAATGCCGCAGACAGTGCCGCGGCCTGCTTTTCCCCTTCGCTGGCGGGGGATGCAACATTCGGCCGAACCCCTGTCACTGGCGTCGTAGATGAAACGGCCACGGCGGATGTCGCCGGCTGGTCGTGATTCCACCCTTCGTTGGACGAATCAGTCGACGAAGACCGGCCGCCCCAGCTCAATCCAATGACCGCAATGACAGCAGTCACGCCCGCCGTCACGACAATCAGTTTCTTTGCTCGCTTGTCCATAAGTTCAGCCCAAACTCGTAACTGGAAAGCTGGTCCGCTCGAGCCATATGGCATGCGCGGGATGCCACGGCAACGCACCTTCTGCTGACACTGCGTCGGGAGCAGTCCACTACAGACCGAGGGTTCGAGTGACACGACTATCGACGCTGGTACTAGAACTGAGCCTGCGGGACGTCCGCTTAGAAACCCAGAGATATTTTTTTGCTTCACGCCACGCAACCACCAAGCCAACGTTTTGGTGCCCCCAACGACGTACCAGACGAGCATTCCTCCGAGGCCCCATAGCGACACATCCACCCGCGAACCGAGGTAAGGCCAAGGATTCTGCACGCCGTTAATCTCATAGGAAAAACCCCAACGTGTCTTGGCAAACGTCCAGTCATCCAGAAGATAGGCTCGATCGAATTGGTAGATGAACGGTACGAAGTCGTCCCTCTTCCCGCTGCTCCGGCGCACTTCGTAGTGGGTTATGCACCGGTTGTTGAGTGGCTGCTCGCAGACCTCGTGATGCGACTCGATGGTAAATCGGCCGGTATAGAAGTAAGTACCCGCGATGCTCCACAAACCGGTGGAGAGGGCCACCAAAGAGCAGACAAGAAGCGATGTCGTGAAAACGAATCGAAGAACCGTTGCCGCACTTCCCCTGGCTGTAGCGTGGCCAATGTCTGTTTCAGGTCGAAGGCAGACCTATCCATACGGCCAGAACCGCTTTACTTGAGCACCAGCCCAAGCTTGTGGTTTGCCATATCCCAATCTCGCACTTGCCCGTCCGAAAGCCGGACCGTGTACCAGCCGACGAGCCCTCGATCTCGCGCCACTCAATCCCCCTCCATCCGCGTAAAAAAAGGCCATGAAAAAATCATGGCCTCTTTATCAAACGCATCTATCTTGTGGACGGCGAAAATCAGAACGGAATATCGTCGTCGTCGAAGCTGTTGTTCTGTGCCGGGGGCGCGGACTGGCGCTGCGGCTGGTTGCCGTAGTTGTCGCCGCCGCCGCGGGATTGGCCGCCACCGTAGTTGCCGCCGCCCTGGCGCTGCTGACCGCCGCCACCACCACCGCCCTGCGAGCGCTGGAAGTTGCCGCCGCCGCTGCCGGCTGCGCCGCCGCCTTCCGTGCCGCCGCCGAGCATCTGCATCTCAGCCGCGATGATGTCGGTGCTGAAACGCTCGACGCCGTCCTTGTCGGTGTACTTGTCGGTGCGCAGCGAGCCTTCGATATACACCTGGCGACCCTTCTTCAGGTATTCGCCGGCAATTTCAGCGAGGCGGCCGAACAGCTTCACGCGATGCCACTCGGTGCGTTCCTGCTTTTCGCCGCTCTGCTTGTCGGTCCAGTTCTCGGAGGTCGCGATGCGGATGCTGGTAATGGCGGTGCCATTGCCGGTGTAGCGGGTTTCCGGATCGGCGCCGAGGTTGCCGACGATGATGACTTTGTTGATGCCACGTGCCATGGGTTTGGATGTCCTCTGTGAGCCGGCGCTGCGTTCTTGGGCAATCAGCACCGGGATGTTGGTCCGGCGGCCATCATAACCGTGCCCCGGGCGGGGACAACAGAATTGACGTGTGCCGGGGAACCGTGAATCTAGCCAGCCCTCGCCCTGCCCCGGTGTCCGGGGTGGACGAAAAAAGGTCCGGGAATCAGACCACTAAACCCTCTCACGGGCTGAGACACGCGCCCTGGCGGCTCAGCTGCCGCTGATGAAGCGGTAACCCACCCCGGGCTCGGTCTTGAGCCAGCGGGGCGTGGTGGGGTCGTCGCCCAGCTTCTGCCGCAGTTTGCCGACCACGATGCGCAGGTAGTGGCTGTCGTGGGTATGGGTGGCGCCCCAGATCTCGCGCAGCAGTTGCTGCTGGGTCACCACACGGCCGGCATGGCGCAGCAGCAGCGCGAGCACGGCGTATTCCTTGCGCGTCAGCGAGAGCGGCTCGCCCTCCAGCCACACTTCGCGGCGGCCCAGGTCGATGGCGAGCCGGCCGTCGTCGTAGCGCTGCATCGCCTCGGGCTCGCCTTGCCGGCCACGCATCAGGGCACGCAGGCGTGCCATCAGCTCCTGGATGCCGAACGGCTTGGTCACGTAGTCGTTGGCGCCAGCGTCCAGCGCCTTCACCTTCTCGCTTTCCGCATCGCGCACGGAAAGCATGATCACCGGCACCTGCGTCCACTGGCGCAACTCGGCCAATACCTCGTGTCCTTCGCGATCGGGCAGGCCGATGTCGAGGATCACCAGATCAGGTGAGCGGGTGGCGGCCAGCGCCAGACCATCCGCCGCATTCGCCGCGAGCAACACCTCATAGCCCTCGGCGCGCAGGCCGATATCGAGGAACTTGCGGATTTGTGCCTCGTCGTCGATGACCAGGACACGCGGTGCTGAGGTCATGCGTGGTTGCTAGGCGGCGCCGGCAGCGGCAAGGTAATGCGAATGGTGGTGCCAATGCCGTCGCCCGGCAAGGCCTCCACGCTGCCGCCATGCGCGCCGATCATGCCGCGGCAGATGGCCAGGCCCAGCCCGGTGCCCTGCGGCGCACGGTCGCCGCGCGAGACGGAATAGAACATGTCGAAGATACGTGCACGTTCGTCCTCCGGGATGCCCGGTCCGCGATCGATCACGTCGATCTGGATCTGCTCGCCCCTGGGACGCACGACCACACGCACGGCCTGGCCCGGCGGCGAGAAGCGCGCGGCGTTTTCCAGGATGTTGAACAAGGCCTGCTCGATCAGTGCGGGATGCACAAAGAGGAGCAGAGTCTGTGGCGGCAGCTCGATGTCGACCTTGAGATCGGGGAACAGCTTGCGCAGGCGGGTGGTGGCTGCCGCGACGATTTCGGCGGCGTCGGTCCAGTCACGATTGAGCTTGAGGGTGCCGTGGCCCAGGCGGGTCATGTCGAGCAGGTTCTGGATATAGCGATCCAGGCGCTGACCTTCGCCAAGAATCGCTTCCAGCAATTCCTGCCGTTCGTTGGGCGGCAACTGGTCGCCGTAGCTCGACAGCGTGCCGGCGGAGCCGATCATCGAGGCGAGCGGCGAACGCAGGTCGTGCGATACCGACGACAGCAGCGCATTGCGCAAACGCTCGGTCTCGCCCTGCACACGTGCGCCTTCCAACTCCTCGGCCAGCCGCGCACGCTGCAGCGCCTGGCCGATGTCCTGCACCATGGTCAGCGCGAGGCTGCGTTCATCCGTAGCAGGCTCGCCCTGCCCCGAAGGAAAGCGCAGCGCTGCAACGCCCAGATGGTTTTCGTCGCTGCCGAGCGGAAGCACCCAGCACGGCGCCGCGTTGAGCGTGTCGGTGAAGCGGCCCGCCTGCTCGGCGTGCTTTTCGCTCCACTCGGCGGCACCCAGATCTTGTGAGGTCAGATCGAAATCGCGCGGCGACGATGCGACCACGCGCAGCACCTGGCTCGCATCGCGCGCCAGCACCGCCACCTCGCAACGCATGGCGTGCGCGAGAGCCGCCGCACCCACCCGGCGAATGCCCTCGGCATCCGTGCTGGTGGACAGCCGCTGCCCCAGCGCGAGCAAGGCGCGTGCCTGCGCGTGCGCCATGCGCAGGGATTCCACCTGGGTCGCCAGCTTGGTGGCCAGCCGGCTCGCCACCAGCGCCGCGACCAGGAACAGGCTCACCGCCAGCACGTCGTCGAAGTTGGCGATCATCAAGGTGTAGCGCGGCGGCGCAAAGAAGAAGTTGTAGCCGATGAAGCACAACAACGCCGTATAGACGGCCACCGCCATGCGCGTTCTCACCGCCACCACCAGCACGGCGGTGAGGAAGATCAGTGAGAGATTGGCGACGGACAGGTAACGGTCGGCGATGAACGACAAACCGAACGCCACCAGCGTGGCCAGCGTCGCGTAGATGTATTCGCCACGGCGCCCGGTGCCCCCCGGCATACGCAGGCGCAGACGCGATTTGGCACGCTCCGCGGGCGTGGCGATGATGGTGAGTTCCAGGTGCGCACCGCGACGCAACAGCAGCTGGGTCAACGAACGGCCGAGCATGCGCGCCAGCGGTCGTTCGCGCGTGCGGCCGAGGATGATCTGGCCGATGCCTTCGCGATCGGCATGGGCGATGAGTTCGTCCGCAATGGCATGGCCGCGCAGTATCACCGTATCGCCGCCGAGGCGGCGCGCGAGGCGCATGGCCGCGTCCAGCCGCTCGCTGCGCGACTTTTCCAACGCCACGCCGGTATCGACGAATGCCACACTCCATGGCGCACCGCGCCGTTCCGCGATGCGCCGTGCAATGCGCACGAGGTATTCGCTCTGCGAATGACCGTCGATGGCGGCGAGCACGCGACGCCGCACCGGCATGGCGCCACCACGCGCGAGCATGTGCTCGCGCAGGTCGCTGTCCACATGACCGGCCACCGTATCCACGGCCAGCTCGCGCAAGGCGACGAGGTTGGTGGGCGAGAAGAATGCGTCGAGCGCCGCGGTCGCGGTCTCGGGGACGTAGACCTTGCCCTGCTTCAGACGCTGGATCAGTTCGCGCGGCGGCAGATCCACCAGCACGATGTCGCGGGCACGATCGAGGAAGGCATCCGGCACCGTTTCGCGCACAGTGACGTTGGTGATGCGCCGCACCTGGTCGTTGAGGCTTTCCAGATGCTGCACGTTGAGCGCGGTATAGACCTCGATGCCCGCTTCGAGCAGCTCGGCGATATCCTGCCAGCGCCGTTCGTGGCGACCGCCCGGCAGATTGGTATGCGCCAGTTCGTCGACCAGGATGATATCGGGACGACGCGCCAGCGCCGCATCGAGATCGAATTCGGTGAAGTCGCGCCCTTTGTAGTTCACCGCACGCCGCGGCAACTGCTCGAGTCCGTCGAGCAGCGCGGCCGTCTCCTGCCGCCCGTGCGTCTCCACCAACCCCACCACCACGTCGATACCCTGCCGCTTGAGCTCCCGCGCTGCCGAGAGCATGGCGAAGGTCTTGCCCACGCCCGGCGCCGCGCCGAGGAAGATCTTCAGGCGACGCGTGCGCTCTTCCTGCATCGAATCGAGCAAGGCATCGGCACGTGCTTCGCGGGTGGGTTCGGACATGGGGTGCCGTTGGGAAGGGGGTGGAACAAGGGTAGGACTTAGACCCCTACGCGGATAGTGCACGGGAACGAGAAGCTACTGTGGGAGCGCACCCTGTGCGCGACAAACCGACGGAGCGATACATCCCAACGTGGCTGTCGCGCACAGGGTGCGCTCCCACAGACAAACCCGAGCCTTACCGCCCGTCCAAGGCCAGGTTGAGCTTGAGCACATTCACGCGCGGCTCGCCCAGCATGCCGAACTGCCGTCCGGTCGTCGCCATGCTCACCATCGCCTGCACCTGCGACTCGCTCAGACCCCGCGCCTTCGCCACTCGCCCCACCTGATAGGCCGCAGCCGCCGGCGAAATCTCCGGATCGAGTCCGCTGCCCGACGCCGTCACCAGATCCACCGGCACCGGCGCGGCATTGCCCGGATCCGCCGCATGCAGCGCATCGATGCGCTGCTTCACCGCATCGGTGAGCGCCGGATTGTTCGGTCCCAGGTTCGAACCCGACGACGACGCCGCGTTATTGGGCTGCGGCGAGGTCGCCGAAGGACGACCCCAGAAGTACTTGGGGTCGTCGAACGATTGGCCGATCAGCGTGGAGCCGATCGGTTTGCCATCCTTGGCGATCAGGCTTCCGTTTGCCTGCGAAGGAAACAACACCTGCGCTACACCCGCGACGACCAGCGGATACGCCACACCGGTGATCACGGTCATCAAAAGCAGCATCACGACGGCGCTGCGAATCAGCTTGCCCATGGGTTTCACCTCAGTAGTGGAGAATCGCGTCAACCAGCGCAATCGCCTGGTAGTTCTTCTTGCCGGCGTTGTACGCATTCACGTCGTAGGAGTGCTCGTAACGGATCTCCGGGCGGATCTCCAGATCGGACGACACCCAGTGCGTCAGGCCCAGCGTGTGGCTGCTGTACTTGGTGGCGTAGCCGGTGCGCTGGCCCTTCTGGTCGTTGTAGAACTCGTTGCGGAACGAAATCATGTTGCTCGAGTTCAACTCGAAGTTCAGGTAGTTCACCACGCCGTACTCGCCTGCCTTGCCCGGATACGGCGAGGACGCCACCACGTTCGGATCGCCATCCGGCCCGAAGCCCGGGATATTGCGGCCGTACATGTAGTAGGCCTCGGTCTGCATGTGCACGCTCGTGCTGAAGCGGTGGCCCCAGGTCATCACGTACATCTGCACGTTGTTGTAGTTGTAGTCCGAGGTATTCCAGTTGTTGATGCAGGGGTACAGCATGTCGTTGTTGTCTTTCGACACCCAGCGCACGCAGGCCTGCAGCGAGGGACGCGCGGCATGGTTCCACGGGGCCGTGTCGTTGCTGGCATTTACGCCAAGCTGCAGCGTCCACTGCTGGCTGAGCTTGGTCGTGGTCATGATGCCGGTCTGGGTATACGGGTCGACCGTGTAGAGGATCGAATGCGTCACCAGGTAGTTCTGCGGCGAGAACTGCGCTTCGATATCCGGCAGCGACAGGTAGCGGCCGACACGGATCACCATGCCCTCGGCCACCGACGGTAGATAGAGGTCGTAGTAGAACAGCATCGGATCGACGCCGTAGACCTTGCCCGGCAGCGGACCGTTCGAATTGGGATGGTTCAACAGCTGGTTGCTGAAGACGCCCTTGGTCACGGTGTAGTGATAGTCGTAGCCGTACAGCGTGGAGATGTTGAAACCCCAATCCACGTGATCGGTCTGGACGGTGTCTTCGACGCGGGTGATGTTGAAGACGAACTGGTCGAACTCGACGCGATTGGGACGCGTCGCATACGACAGCGGATAGTTGGTGAAGCTGGACGAGCTCACGTTGGCGGACGGATTGATCCAGCCGTTGACCTCGATGCGGTTGCGCTTCATCCAGCTGCCGAGCTTGGTGCACGACAGCGCCTTCTGCAGCGGGTACTGGCCGTAGGCCACCGGCACGCCGATCGGTGCCGCCACGCCGCCGAGCTGCCACTCGCCGTTGGGGAACGGCGGGGAATCGAGCGGTGCATCCATGGCGCGGCGCGGGGCGGCCGGCGCTTTCGGATCGGCCGGCTGCGCGTCCTCGCGATAGGCCGCGCCAAGACGGGAGAAAAAGCCCTGCGAGCAGTCGTCGCTGGCGGCCATCGGCGCACTGGCCGAGCCGTCATCGAGACCCGCTGCCGGCATCACCTCGGTACCGGCGACCGAGGCCGCCGAGGCCGCTGCTTCGCCCGCGGGGGCGAGCGCCAACAACAGTGCAAACGAAAGAACTTTCTTGGACATCATGGGTGTTCCTGCAACCGGCTCGTGGGGAGCCGTCCTCTGTTTGGGTAATTTGGGTTCGCGGTCCGCTGCCTTGCGGCCGCGTGTCAGATGCCGGCGTAGCCGCCGAGCACGTATTCGTCTTGCTCGCTGTTCGGTGCCTGGGTCTCGCGTGGTTGTACGCGCGGGCGGCCCTGCACCGGCAGTGCGATCACCACATCGCAGGCGGAGTCGTCCGACGAAAGACGAAGCTCCATGTCCGGGTGGGTGTCGTCGGGCAGGGAAACAGAAAGCTTGAGTACTTGCATGGCAAAGACTCCGTAGATTCCAGTAGTGCGTCAGTAGCGGAAGGACTTAGGCGAGACCGCAAAGCACGAGCAACATGTCGATCAACTTGATGCCGATGAACGGCACCACGATGCCGCCCAGGCCGTAGACCAGCAGGTTGCGACGCAGCAGCGCGCCAGCGCCCAGCGCGCGGTACTTCACGCCTTTCAGCGCCAATGGAATCAGGAAGATGATGATCAGGGCGTTGAAGATCACCGCCGAGAGAATCGCGCTCTGCGGGGTCGCCAGCTTCATCACGTTGAGAGCGTTGAGTGCCGGATACGTCGTCGCAAAGGCCGCCGGGATGATGGCGAAATACTTGGCCACGTCGTTGGCAATCGAGAACGTGGTCAGCGATCCGCGCGTGATCAGCATCTGCTTGCCGATCTCCACCACCTCGATGAGCTTGGTGGGGTTGGAATCGAGATCCACCATGTTGCCGGCTTCTTTCGCTGCCTGCGTACCGGTGTTCATCGCCACCGCCACGTCGGCCTGGGCCAATGCCGGGGCATCGTTGGTGCCGTCGCCGCACATCGCCACCAGGCGGTTCTCGGCCTGGATCTTGCGGATCAGCTTGAGCTTCGCTTCGGGCGTCGCTTCGGCGAGGAAATCATCGACGCCCGCTTCCGCAGCAATGGCGGCTGCCGTCAGCGGATTGTCGCCGGTGATCATGATGGTCTTGATGCCCATGCGGCGCATCTCGGCGAAGCGTTCGCGGATGCCGCCCTTGACGATGTCCTTCAGCTCGATCACACCGAGTGCCGCTACGCCTTCGGTGACGATCAGCGGCGTGGCGCCGCGACGGGCGATATCCTCGGCCATGCGCTTGACCAGCGGCGGCAAATGGCTGCCGTTGGATTCCAGATAGCGTTCCACTGCATCCAGCGCGCCCTTGCGGATCTGCCGCGTGCCGATGTTCACGCCGCTCATGCGGGTCTGCGCGGTGAACGGCACGAACTCGGCGTGGCCTTCTTCCAGTTGGCGCTCGCGGATGCCGAAGCGCTCCTTCGCCAACACCACCACACTGCGGCCTTCCGGCGTCTCGTCGGCCAGCGAAGCAAGCTGGGCGGCGTCGGCAAGTGCGTGTTCGTCAACGCCCGGTGCCGGCATGAAGGCCACCGCCTGGCGATTGCCCAGCGTGATGGTGCCGGTCTTGTCGAGCAGCAACACATCGACGTCGCCCGCGGCTTCCACGGCGCGGCCCGAGGTGGCGATCACGTTGGCGCGGATCATCCGATCCATGCCCGCAATGCCGATGGCCGACAGCAACGCACCGATGGTGGTGGGAATCAGGCACACCAGCAGCGCCACCAGCACAGTCAGCGTGATGGGGTTGCCCGCACCGGCCGCCTGCACGCTGTAGATCGAATACGGCAGCAGCGTGGCGCAGGCCAGCAGGAAGATCAGGGTGAACTTGGCCAGCAGGATGGTGAGTGCGATCTCGTTCGGCGTCTTGCGGCGCGAGGCACCTTCCACCATGGCGATCATGCGGTCGAGGAAACTCTCGCCCGGATTGCTGGTGATGCGCACCACCAGCCAGTCGGACAACACCCGCGTGCCGCCCGTCACCGCGCTGCGATCGCCGCCCGACTCGCGGATCACCGGCGCGGATTCGCCGGTGATGGCGCTTTCATCGACGCTCGCCGCGCCCACCACCACCTCGCCATCGCCAGGCATCTGCTCGCCCGCTTCCACCAGCACGTGGTGACCCACGCGCAACTCGGACGACGGCGTATAGGTGATCGCGGCGTCCTTGTACGGCGCCGCCAGGCGCTTGGCCACCACGTCCCTGCGCGAACCGCGCAACGCAGCGGCCTGCGCCTTGCCACGGCCTTCGGCCAGCGCTTCGGCGAAGTTCGCGAACAACAGGGTGAACCACAGCCACACCGTCACCCAGAAGATGAAGCCGGTGGGCGCTTCGCCGTGGCCGGTCAGCGCCTGCACCCACAGCAAGGTGGTCAGCACGCTGCACACGAACACCACGAACATCACCGGATTGCGGAACTGCTGCTTCGGCGAGAGCTTGAGGAACGAATCGGCGATGGCCTTGAGGATCAGCTCGCGATCGAAACTGCGAACGCCGTGAACAGGGGTATGAGTCGTTGTCATGGATAAGCTTCCTTCGGGCGCTGCTCAGCGCACCGACATCAGGAATTCGGCGATCGGACCCAGCGCAAGCGCAGGCAGGAAGGTGAGCGCACCCACCACGACCACTACACAGGCAAGCAGGGTGATGAACAGCGGGGTATGCGTGGGCAGCGTGCCGGCCGACGGCGGCACGTGCCGCTTGGCAGCCAGCGAACCGGCCATGGCGAGCATGGCGATGGCCAGCAGGAAGCGCGACAGATACATGCACACGCCCAGCAGCACGTTCCAGAACGGCGTGTTGGCAGAAAGGCCACCAAACGCACTGCCGTTGTTGTTCGCCGCCGACGACACGGCATACAACACTTCGCTGAAGCCGTGCGCACCGGGGTTGGCCACACCGGCCACACCGGCTGGCGTCATCACCGCAATGGCCGTGCAGATCACCACCAGTGCGCAAGGCACCAGCACGGCGAGACTGGCCATCTTCATCTCGTGCGCTTCGATCTTCTTGCCCAGGTATTCCGGCGTGCGGCCCACCATCAGTCCGGCGATGAACACCGCGACGACCGCGAACGCGAGCATGCCGTACAGACCCGAACCCACGCCGCCGAAGATCACTTCACCCAGCTGCATCAGCCACATTGGCACCAGTCCGCCGAGCGGCGTGAGCGAATCGTGCATCGCATTCACTGCGCCGCACGAGGCCGCCGTGGTCACCGTGGCGAACAAGCCGCTGGCGGCGATGCCGAAGCGCGTTTCCTTGCCTTCCATGTTGCCGCCGGCCTGCAGCGCGGAGGCTTGCTGGTCGACCGCCAGTCCGTGCAGCGCCGGATTGCCTGCCTGTTCGGCGGCGATGGCACCCAGCGCGAGAGGAATAAAAATCAGCAGCATGGTGGCGAGGATCGCCCAGCCCTGGCGGCGGTCGCCGACCATGCTGCCAAAGGTGTAGCAAAGACCTCCCGGAATCAAAAAGATCGCCAGCATCTCGATGAAGTTGCTGAATGGCGTGGGGTTCTCGTACGGGTGTGCGGAGTTCGCGTTGAAGAAGCCGCCACCATTGGTACCCAGCTGCTTGATCGCGATCTGCGAGGCGGCCGGGCCCATCGGCAAGGTCTGCGTCGTCACCGTGGTCTGCTTGGTCACGTCCTTGCCCGACGCATCCTTCACGGTATTGCCCGCCGCATCCTTCACCGTCTCCACCGCCGTCGTGTGCTGCACCAGCGGCACGTCGACGTAGGCCTTGAAGTTCTGCACCACGCCCTGCGAAGACAGCAACAGCGCGATCACCAACGAGAACGGCAGCAACACGTAGAGCGTGCTACGCGTCATGTCGACCCAGAAGTTGCCCACGCTGTCGGTGCTGCGGCGGGTGAAGCCGCGCACCACCGCCAGCAGCACGGCAATGCCGGTGGCCGCCGAGAGGAAGTTCTGCACGGCCAGCCCAAGCATCTGGGTCAGATAGCTCATGGCGCTTTCGCCGCCGTACGCCTGCCAGTTGGTATTGCTGGCGAAGCTGATCGCGGTGTTCATCGCCAGATCCGGCGACAGCGCATCGAAATGCTGGGGGTTCAGCGGCAGCCACTGCTGCACGCGCTGCAAGGCATACACGGCGAACAAGCCGAGCATGTTGAACACCAGCATGGCGATGGCGTAACGGCGCCAGCCCATCTGTTCATCGCTGCGCACGCCGGCGAGGCGGTACAGCCCGCGCTCCAGCTTGCCGCCCACGCGATTGACGCCGTTGGGCGTATCGGCAAACGCCATGGCCATGTATGCGCCGACCGGCTTCACCAGCACGAGCAGCACGCCGAGGAAGAGCACGACCTGGAAGATATCGAAGGTGGTCATTCGAACCACTCCGGCTTGAGCAGGGCCACGCACAGGTAGCCCGTCAAGGCCACCGCGATCACGGCAGCCACGAGGTAGATGAAGTTCATGGTGGATCTCCCGCAGGAAAAGCGCGCGCCGGTGGCGTCACCGCGCGTAGCGATGATTGGCGATCAGGGACGGCGGCCGAGACGGTCGCAGATCAGCAGAAAGCCGAGCGCCGCCGCAAACAGCACGATCGAGAAAAGCAGATATAGGGCGTCCATCGAAGTCCGACTCACCGTCTTGGTTAACGGTGCAAATTGTCGGCAGCGGTGCATAAGAAAGGGGTAGCGAATTCACCCGGCCGCGTATAGAAACCGTAAAGATTTGCCCCGGGGACCCAACGGAACCTTGTGGGAGCGCACTTGTGCGCGACGGACGCGCCGCGCCGATACCACTGGGTTGGCCTGTCGCGGACAAGTCCGCTCCCACAAAAAACCAGGGCTTGGATCAGACCGCGTGCGAAACCACCGCATCGTCATTCGCTGCCGCCGCCCGATGGATCGGGTAGCCCGCCTCGTCCCAGGCATCCAGCCCGCCCAGCAGGGGACGCACGCGTTTGTAGCCGCGCGACATCAGCGCCTTGGCCACCAGCGCAGCGGAGGCCTCGTTCGGGCAGGTGCAGTAGATCACCAGCTCCGCATCGAGCGGCACCGCGTTGACGATCAGGTCGACGCTGTTCACGTCCGCCAGCAAGGCGCCAGGGATGATCCGCGAGTCCAGCATGCGGGCTGCTTCCGAACGCACGTCCACGATGGCCGGCTTGCGGCCGTCGGCAAGCGCATCGTTCAATTCCTTTACCGTGATGCGCGCCATGCGCAAGGCACGGATCAGGCGATGGCGCTGCCACCACTTCACCACGATGTAGAGCGCGAGCAGGGAGACGATAAGCATCAACGCCACGCTGCCGGCATTGGCCAGCGTCTCCAGCAGCGCATCGATCTGGGTGGCGAAGACGTAACCGAGAGTGACGGCGACGCCCACCCACAACAACGAACCCAGGCCGTCGAACAATACGAACGGCGCCACGCGCAGACCCATCGCGCCCACCAGCGGCGGCGCCACGGTGGACAGGCCCGGCACGAACTTGGCGAGCAGCAAGACACCGCCGCGCCAGCGCTGGAAGCGCAGCTCGGACTGCTTCACGCAGGAATCGGGCGACAAAGAAATACGGCACAGCGTGCGCATCACGCCGCCGCCGAAATAGCGGCCCGCCGCATACCACGCGTAATCGGCCAGCAGGCAGGCGAACACCGCCACCGCCACTACACCGGCCAGCGGCAGGCGCTCGGTGGAAGCCAAGGCGCCGGCCACGATCATGGTCGGCACGGCGGGCAACGGCATGCCCGCCTGTTCGACCAGGACATTGATGAACACCAGCAGCAACCCGTACTGGGCGATCAGCTCGATGATGTGGTGGGCCATGGCAAACCTCGACCGGCTACCTCGTGCAGCCCCACGATTGTTGGGGCTGCCGTTCGCAAAAACAATCGACTCTTTAGGCTAGGTGCGCTGATCTATTCCACATGGGCGTCACCGGTTCTGTCTGGCCCGAAGGGTGACTCCAGAGAGTCCGCAGGGTGCAATGCGCGACTTGCCAAGGCGGCCAGCCTGGGCTGCGTCACGCCTCGCACCCTGCGGACTCTCTGGAGTCATGCCGCCCATGTGGAATAGATCAGCGCACCCTTCGACGAGACGGTTCAATAGCCAACCACCTCGCCATCCTTGCGCATCTCGGTGGCGCCCCAGTACACGTGCTGCTTCGGATCCAGCAGGATCGCCTCGTAGCCGCCGAAATTGCCCGTGCCCGGTTCGATCGTATAGCCGCGCCGTGTCAATTCGGCCTTCACCTGCGGATCGAAGCCCGACTCCATCTCGACCTTGCCGATCCCCTGCGAGGGCTCGCCGGTGGGCTCGGCGTTGCCGTAATGGCGCCAGCGCGCGGCGTCTCCGGCATCCTGCACGTTCATGCCGAAATCGATGATGTCGGTGAGCACCTGGACGTGCGCCTGCGGCTGCATATCGCCGCCCATCACGCCGAACGCCAGCCAGGGCTCGCCGTCCTTCATCGCAAAACCCGGAATGATGGTGTGGAAGGGCCGCTTGCCCGCGGCGTAGACATTGGCCGCTCCCGGCTTGAGCGAATACAGCTCGCCGCGATCCTGGAACATGAAGCCAAGCCCATCGGCCACCAGGCCCGAACCCATGCCGCGATAGTTCGACTGGATGATCGAAACCATCATGCCGTCCTTGTCCGCCGTGGCGAAATACGTGGTGTCGCCATTGAACAGGCGCGGATCGCCGGGGCCGATCGACGGGTTGGCGTGATCGAGATGGATCTGCTTGCGCCGCTGCTCGGCGTAACCTTCGGAAATCAGACCCTTCATCGGCACCTTGACGAAGTTCGGATCGGCATAGAACTTGGCCAGGTCTTCATAGGCCAGGCGCTTGGCTTCCAGCATGGCGGTGATGGCATCGGCACTGCCCACGCCCATCTTCTGCAGATCAAACCCCTTGAGGATCTGCAGCATTTCCAGCGCCGCGAAACCCTGCCCGTTCGGCGGCAGTTCGTAGACATCGACGCCGCGGTAATTCACCGATTGCGGCGTCACCCATTCGCCATGGAAGTTGGCGAAATCGTCGTAGCGCAGATCGCCGCCGATACGCTTGAAATACGCATCGATCGTGTGCGCGATGGCGCCCTTGTAAAACGCGTCGCGGCCGCCTTCGGCAATCATCGTCAGCGTGCGCGCGAGATCGGGATTGCGGAACACCTCGCCCTCGTTGGGCGTGTGCCCGTCGATGAGATAGGTGTGGCGCGCGTTGTCCAGTTCCTCGATCAAGCCCTTCTGGCGTTCGAACGAGGCGAAGTTGCCCTTGAAGTACTTGGCCACCAGCTGGGTGATGGGGAAACCGTCCTTCGCATAGCCAATGGCGGGCGCCAGGTCGTCGGCGATCGGCAGCTTGCCGAACTTCTCGTGCAGTGCGAACCAGGTGTCCACGGTTCCGGGCACGGTGATCGGCAGCGAACCCACGGCAGGAATGTGGTCCGTCGCCGGCACGCCGGCCTTGGCATAGGCTGCCTTCACTTCGGCCTGCATCCTGGCCAGGTCGCGTCCTTTCGCCGAGGGGCCGGAGCCGTTGTAGCCGTAGAGCTTACGGGTCTTGGGGTCCCACACGATCACGAAGCAATCGCCGCCGATGCCGTTGAGCACCGGCTCCATCAAGCCCAGCGCCGCGTTGGCGGCAATCGCCGCATCCACCGCGCTGCCGCCCTTCTTCAGGATGTCGATGGCGACCTGCGAGGCGAGCGGTTGCTCGGTGGCCGCGATGCCATGCTGCGCGATCACCGGCGAGCGCGAGGCCCAGGGATTGCCGGAATAACGGTCGCCGCGACCGATATCCGCCGCGGCGGCATGGCCCACGCACAGGCTCGTCAAGGCGGCCAGGACAGTAAGCAGGGGAAAACGCGATACGCAAGAGGGAGATGCAGGCATGGGGCGGCCTCGTGAGTGCGGGAAAGGCGACGGCGGCGAGCTCCCCTGCCCCCGTCACGTAAGCGCTAACTCATACACCGCCAGACGATCCCCTGCCAAGGACCGCCGCCACATCCTGGAGCGCTGGCTGGCGAATCAGGCGCTGCGCGCGGCCGCGGCCGCTTCCATGGCCGTGCTGTGCGACTCGATGCGTCGCGCGCCAAGCCACACCAGCGGCAGCCACACCAAGGTCAGCGCCGCGGCGCAAAGAAATACGCCATCGACGCCGAGCCGGCCCAGCGCGATGCCGCCCACCGCGCCGCCCACGAAGGCACCGAGGAACTGGCTGGTCGAATACGCGCCCATCGCCGCACCGCGCATCGGACCGGGCGCCAGCTGGGACACCAGGCTGGGCAAGGCCGCTTCCAGCAGGTTGAAGGCCGAAAAGAACACGGCGGCCGCCACGCCGAGTACGGCCACGTGATCGCCCGACAGGCCAAAGCCCAGCAACCCCAGACCGGTCGCCACGACACACACAGCCACCAGCCGCAGGCTCTGCGCCAGTTCGCGCATGCGGTGCAGGCAGGCGCCCATCACGAAGGCGGCGATCACCATCACCGGCAGGTACAGCTCCCAATGACGATTCACCGGCAAATGCAGCCGATGGGCCAGCAGCAACGGCAAGCCCACGAAGCTCGCCGTCAACAACAGGTGCAGGAAGAACACCGAGCCGTTGAGCACCAGCATGCGGCCATCACGCAGCATCGACAGGACGCTGCCCCAGGTGGCCGCCGCCGGCGCCGAGGGACGTTCCGGCGTGGGCACGATCAGCCACAGCAGCACGAGTGCCGCCAGGGCCAGGATGGAGGTGGCGGCGAACAGGCCGGAAAGGCCAGCGACCGCTTCCAGCGGCGGCCCCAGGATCAGCGCCAGCAAGAAAGCCACGCCGATGGACACACCGATGACGCCCATGACCTTGCTGCGGTTCTCGTGGCGCGTCAGGTCGGCAGCCAGCGCGGTGCCGGCGCCCGCTACCGCGCCCATGCCCTGCAGGGCGCGCCCCATCACGATGCCCAGCA
This sequence comes from Dyella kyungheensis, assembly GCF_049913195.1. Taxonomy (GTDB): domain Bacteria; phylum Pseudomonadota; class Gammaproteobacteria; order Xanthomonadales; family Rhodanobacteraceae; genus Dyella; species Dyella kyungheensis. The sequence continues at coordinate 4,120,404 of NZ_CP183983.1, forward strand.
GGTTGTGCGACATGGCCGCCACCAGTCCACCGACGGCGAATACCAGCAGGCCCAGCGTGATGGCCGGCTTGCGGCCGATGCGGTCGGACAGCAACCCCAGCGGAATCTGCAGCAGCACCTGGCCCAGGCCGTAGACGCCGAGCGCCAACCCGATCAGCCATGGCGTCGCGTCCGGCATCTGCTGCGCGTACAGCGAAAACACCGGCATGATCAGGAACAAGCCGAACAGGCGCAGGCTGATCACACAGGCCAGGGTCAGCGCGCTGCGCCGCTCAAGTGGGGAAAGTTTGCTCACCGGGGCTTCTTAAAAGGGCCGCATCAGTCGCCGATTATACGTTTGGCCCCAAAAAACCAACCGTGGTGCCGTGTCGCGGCGGTTTCTCGCCCCCAACTCTATCTATAATCCCCGGCATACGACGCTACGACTGCCTCATGACCACGACCCAAGCCGACACCCGCCGCTCTGCCGACTTTGCCGCCGTTCGAGGGCTCGCCGCCGCAGACATGCATCGGGTCGACTCGCTGATCCGCCAACGCCTGTCGTCGGACGTGGTGCTGATCAACCAGATCGCCGACCACATCATCGCCGGTGGCGGCAAGCGCCTGCGCCCGATGCTGCATGTGCTGGCGGCCAACGCGGCCGGCTATCGCGGCGAGCACCACATCAAGCTGGCGGCGGTGATCGAATTCATCCACACCTCCACGCTGCTGCATGACGACGTGGTGGACGAATCGGACCTGCGCCGCGGCCGCAAGACCGCCAATGCACTGTGGGGCAACGCCGCCAGCGTGCTGGTGGGCGACTTCCTCTACTCGCGCTCGTTCCAGATGATGGTGGAGCTGGATGACATGCGCATCATGCGCATCCTGGCCGACACCACCAACACCATCGCCGAAGGCGAAGTGCTGCAGCTGCTCAACATCGGCAACGCCGACGTGGATGAAGCGTCCTATCTCAATGTGATCGAACGCAAGACCGCGGTGCTGTTCGCCGCCGCCACCGAACTGGGCGGACTGCTGGGCGGGTTGCCGGTGGACCAGTGCGCCGCCTTGCGCCGTTACGGCATGCAGCTGGGCTACGCGTTCCAGATCGCCGACGACCTGCTCGACTACACCTCCGACGCCGGCACCCTGGGTAAGAACATCGGCGACGACCTCGCCGAAGGCAAGCCCACGCTGCCGCTGATCTACGCGCTGCAGCGGGCCGATGCCGAACAGAAGCAGTCGCTGCGCCACGCCATCGAACACGGCGGCCTCGATTCGCTCGACCGCATCATCGCCGCGATCCGCGATTCCGGCGCGCTCGAACGCACCCACGAACGCGCCGTGATGCATGCCGATGCCGCACGCGATGCGCTTCGTGCGCTGCCCGATTCGCCGTGGCGCGATGCGATGGCGACGTTGGCGGATTATTCGGTGCAGCGCAGCTTCTGATCTTTCGCGTCCAGTCCGCGACTTCCACTTCACCGATCGGCAGCGCCGGGCGGGGCTTTCATGTCGCGACACCCCAAGCCATACTCGTTTTTGAACCCTCTGCGTGTTCAAGGACGACACGATGCCCAAGCCCGACCCACAGTGGATGGTGGACGCGTTTCATCCCTACCGCATAGCGCTGAACGGCGACGCGCTGTCGCCCTGGCAGATGATCGCCATTGCCGTCGCCACCCTCATCATCGCGCTCGTCAACGAATCGCGTGGATACGCGAAAAGGAAGAAGCCGTTCCCCGGGTTTCGCAGCGGCGTGCTGATGGGCATGCTGGTGGCGACCACGATGCTCGGTCCGCTCAGCTGGATTTCCTACCGGGTGCTCTCCTCTGGCGCCATCCGATGCCTCACGAAGCGCTGCCGAGGCACGACATTCACGGATATCAGCGGCCACCGGCATTTCGATGGTGATCGCTACGTCTCCATGACATTCGATCCAGCGTTCTTCTGGACGAGTTACGTCATGATGTCGGTCTTTACCATCGTCGCGCTGGTGCTGCTTTTTTCATGCATCCGCGCCTGCCTGCACTGGCGCGAACTCGACTGAGCGGCAATCGACGAGGCGCGACATGCGCGCCTCGTCCAAGCGCTTCAAGGGGTAGCCGTGAATGCCCCGTGCAGCCAATCGCGCATCATCCGGTAGCTGCGCTGGGCGGCACGCTCGTCATAAGCGCAACCTGCGCTGTGCTGGTCCGTTTCGGTGAAGCAATGCACCGCATTGCCCAGCACAACGAACTGCCAGTCGGCCTTGCTGCCGCGCATTTCGTCCATGAACTTGTCCGCGTCGGGCATGGTGCCCTTGTCGTCGGCGCCGTTCATCACCAGCACGCGTGCCTTGATGTTCTTGGCCAGCGACGGGTCGTCGGTCTGCAGGCCGCCATGGAACGACACCACTGCCGCCACGTCGGCGCCGCTGCGGGCGAGATCCAGCACGGCCGAACCGCCGAAGCAGAAGCCGATGGCGGCCAGCTTGGTCAGGTCGATCGGCGCACTCTTGCCCTGTGCCTTCAATTGCTCCAGCGCCAGGTCGATGCGCTTGCGCATCAGCGCGCGGTCGGTATACAGCGGCTTGGTGGCTGCCTTGGCCTGGTCGTCGCTGGTGGGACGGATCTTTTCGCCATACATGTCGGTGACCAGGATCACGTAATCCTTGCCGGCGATGCCCTCGGCCTTCTTGATTGCACCGTCGTTCACGCCGTACCAGTTGGGCACCATCACCAGGCCAGGGCGCTTGGCGGTCACGGCATCGTCGTAGACCAGCACGCTGTGGAACGTGGTGCCGTCCTGGGTCCATTCGACCGGCTTCTGCACCATTTTCGCCTGCGCGGCGAACGCGAATCCTGAGAGCAACAACAAACTGCAAAGTCGGGCGATGCGCATGATGACGATTCCTTGTTGAGAGGGTTCTACGTCGGGCGGTTCGAGCGAGCTACAAGCCGGCGGCGTGTTCCGCCAGTCTGCGTTTGATCGGTGACAATCGGTCGATGAGGCGCACGCCGAGGCCGCGCGCGGCGACCAGCGGAGGCGCCTGCCAGGCATAGATGCGTGCCAGCGCGTCGAAGCCGAGCGCATCCATGGTGTCGGCGCTGCGGCGTCGACGCGCATAGCGGCGCAATACGTGCGGCGATGCGATATCGCTGCCGGCATCGCGCGCGGCGACCAGCGTGTCGCGCAGTTCGGCGACATCGCGCAAGCCGAGGTTCACGCCCTGCCCTGCCAACGGATGCACCGCGTGGGCCGCGTCGCCGAGCAGGACGAATCGCTCGGCCTGATAGGTTTCCGCCAGCTGCAGCCGCAACGGGAAGCCGGCACGCGGCGTGGCGGCAATAATGCGCCCCAGCCGGAAATCGCTGGCGACGCCCAGCTCCTGCAGGAAGGCCGCGTCGTCGAGTGCGAGCACGCGCTGTGCCTCGTCTTCCGGCAGCGACCACACGATCGAGCTGCGGCCATCGGACAGCGGCAGAAGTGCCAGCGGACCGGTGTCCAGGAAGCGCTGCCAGGCCGTACCTTCATGCCCACGTTCTGTCTGGACGTGCGCCACGATGCCGCGCTGCGCATAGTCGCGGCCCCGGGTTTCGATCCCGGCCATGGCGCGCAAGGGCGACGCGGCGCCGTCTGCGGCAACCAGCAGGCGTGCCGATATGGCGTCCGTTTCCGCACCGCTCAGCGACAACTGCACGCGATCTTCCAGCACCTCATAACCGCCGACTTTTGCCGGACACAGGCGCTTTACGCCGACGGCGTCGAGCGCCAGCCAGAGCTGCCATTGCACCAGGTTGTTCTCGACGATGTAGCCAAGCAGGTCGCGACCTTCCCGGGCAGCATCGAAATGAATGGCCGCGCCACTGGCGGCATCCCATACGTGCATGTGCGAATACGGGCTTGCGCGCAAACTCCGAATGGACGTCCAAACGCCAAGCTCGTCGAGCAAGGCGATCGACGAGGGCGCCAGCCCGACCACGCGAAGATCCACTTCATCATCGATCGACCACGGCGCCGGGGCGCGCGCCTCCACCAGGGCCGTGGCAAATCCGGCGCGTGCCAGCGCCAGTGCAGTCGCTGCGCCCACCATGCCGCCGCCAACCACGGCGACATCCAGCGCGGGACCGCGACGACGCGACGATTCGCTGCGCGTGGAAGACATCATGCTCATGGCAGTCGCTCCAGCACAGCCTTCGGCGGTTCGCCGCGAAAACCCATGCCGCGACGTGCGATCAAGCGCTGCAGCGGCGGCAGCCGATCGAAGGCCAGCATGGCCAGGGAACGCAAGGGACCCAGCACCGGTTGCTGCAGGCAGGCCAACTGGACCAGCCCATGGCTCATCGCCATGGTGCCTTCGCGGTCCGGCGCACGACGTGCGGCGTAATTCGCCAGCAGCTCTTCAGCGCCCGGATCGTTGGCACCCGTCAGCAACTCGGCCAGCGTGAGCGCATCGCGCAAGCCGAGATTGAAACCTTGCGCGCCGATGGGATGCACCGTCTGCGCCGCGTTGCCGACCAGCACGGCACGCGTGGACACCAGCGACCGTGCGGCCACGCGCTGGATGGCGTAGGGATGACGTTTGCCGGGGCGACTCAATCGGCCCAGGCGCCAGCCGAAGCGCTCCTGCGCCAACGCGATAAAGGCCTCGTCATCCATCGCTTCCACGGCCGTGGCTTCGTGCTGCGGCACGGTGAGCACGAGCCCGCAGCGGCGGCTGGCCAATGGCAGCAGCGCGATCGGTCCGTTGTCGGAGAAGCGTTCGTACGCGCGATGGGCGTGGTCGCGTTCCGGCGTCACCGTGCAGACGAACAGGGTCTGGCGATAGTCGTGGCGCTCGGCCTCGATGCCGAGACGATCGCGCACGAACGACGCGGTGCCGTCCGCGCCGACCAGCAAGGGCGTGTCGATATCGACCGGCCCTTCGGCGGTCTGGATGCGCGCGCGCCAACCGTCGGCCACCGGCTCCAGCGATTCCACCCGCGCGGGCGCCAGGCGGCGCAGGCGCGTGCACTCGTCCAGCCGGCGCAGCAGCGCCGCACCCAGTTCGCGCGCGGGCAGCGTCCAGCCCAGCGCATCCACGCCCTGCCGTGCCGCATCCATCTGCACGCTGCCGAAATCGCTGGCGCGCGTCACATGGATGTGCTGGATCGGCGTGGCCTGGGCCGCCGCGTGCTTCCACACGCCAATTGCGCCGAGGCCGTTGACGGTGGCGCGGGCCAGCGCGAGGTTGCGTTCGTCGTAGCTGGGCTGGTCGCCGACGCGCGGCGCGGCAGCCTCCACCATCACGGCCTCGATGCCGGCCGCGTCCAGCGCGATGGCCAGGCTGGCGCCTACCAGGCCGCCGCCAACGATGAGTACCGGCTGCCGGGCGCCGGCCTGAAGGGATGCATTCGTCATGGCACCGCATGATACGCGCTACGGCTAGCGGGCTGGCGTCCGCCCAATTGCGATAGACTTGGCCCTTGCATTCGACGCGACCCTTTTGGAGCAGCTCATGGCTAAGACGCAGACCCAGCGCCTAGGCATCTTCCTGGCCTTGGCCGTGGTGATGGCCGCAACCCGCATTCATCTCTCGCTGTTCCATCACGACGTGTGGGACGCCTCCTGGGGCATCTTCTTCCTGGCCGGCTTCTGGTTGCGCGGATCGGTGCGCTGGGCCTTGCCGCTGCTGCTGGTCGAGTCCGTGCTGATCGACTACCTGGTGATCAGCAACCAGGGCATCAGTTTCTGGGACCACTACTGCGTCTCCGCGGCTTACTGGTTCCTCGTTCCCGCCTATGCCAGCCTGTGGTTCGGCGGCAGCTGGCTGGCTGGCCGCAAGCTGGGCCTGAATGCGCAGAGCCTCGGCCTCACCGTGGCCGCCGTGCTGGTGAGCTGGCTGGCCTGCTACGTGATCTCCAACGGCAGCTACTACTGGCTGAGCAACACCGTGCCGCAGCCGCGCAGCATCGCGGCATGGTTCGAGAACATGTTCGACTGGTACGGCTTCTTCCTTGAAACCACGGCGCTGTATGTGGCGCTGGGCCTGGTGGTCCACGGCCTGGTGGTGCAGCTGTCGCGCATGCTTGGCCATGCCGACTCGTCCAAGCTGTCGCGCTGATCGCATAGGAACGTCGCGATGGGTAACCGCCTCTCGAAGATCTACACCCGCACGGGCGACGACGGCAGCACCGGCCTGGGCGACGGTTCGCGCGTCGCCAAGGATTCGCTGCGTGTTTCGGCCTATGGCACGGTGGATGAACTCAACAGCACCATCGGCATGGTGCTGGCCTCCGACGGCGTGGGCGACGAGGTGCGCGAAACGCTGACCCAGGTGCAGCACGACCTGTTCGATCTCGGCGGCGAGCTGTGCATTCCTGGCATGGCGATGGTCCACGACGCCGATATCGAGCGCCTCGAACAGGTGCTCGACGGCTTCAACGATCCGCTTCCGCCGCTGAAGGATTTCATCCTGCCGGGCGGCGGCATGGCCGCGTCGTGCTGCCATCTGGCACGCACCGTATGCCGTCGCGCCGAGCGCGAGGTGATTGCGCTCGGCCGCGTGGAAGAAGTGCGACCGCAGGCGCAGCGTTATCTGAACCGCCTGTCCGACCTGCTGTTCGTGATCTCACGCGTGCTGGCCCGGGCCAGCGGCCACGGCGAAGTGCTGTGGCAGCACGAGCGCCGTCGCAAACCGCAGGCGTAACCCTCGATGCTGCGGCTCTATACCCACGCCAGCTGCCTGCAGCACGATCCCGGCCCCGCCCAACCCGAGTCGCCGGCGCGCCTGCGCGCCGTGCTGCAGGCGCTGGACCACGACCGCTTCGCCGCCATCGACCGGGTGGAAGCCCCGCGCGCCACCCGCGAGCAATTGCTGCGCGTGCATACGCCGGAACATGTCGAGCGCATCCTCGCCATCGCGCCGGACGAAGGCACGGTTCGCCTCGACGAAGACACCTTGATGTCGCCTGGCTCGGCCGAGGCCGCACTGCGCGCCGCCGGTGCAGTGGTCGCCGCCGTGGATGCCGTGCTCGGTGCCGACGGCGGCCAGGCGTTCTGCGCGGTGCGTCCGCCGGGACACCACGCCACGCCCGATCGCGCGATGGGCTTCTGCCTGTTCAACAATGTCGCCGTGGGCGCCGCCCACGCCATCGCCGAGCACGGCCTCAAGCGCGTGGCGATTGCCGATTTCGACGTCCACCACGGCAACGGCACGCAGGACATCTTCGCCCGCGAGCCGCGCGTGCTGTTCATCTCCAGCCATCAGATGCCGCTGTATCCGGAAACCGGCCGTGCCGACGAACGCGGCGTGGGCAATATCGTCAACGCCCCGCTGTCGCCCGGCGACGGTTCCTACGAATTCCGCGAACTGTGGGAAAGCACGCTGATCCCGAAGCTGCACGCGTTCAAGCCGCAGCTGCTGCTGATCTCGGCAGGCTTCGATGCCCACCGCAATGATCCGCTGGCCGACCTGCGGCTGGGCAGCGAGGATTACGCCTGGATCACCCAGCGCCTGGTCGACGTGGCCCGCGCCCATGCGCAGGGCCGCGTGGTATCGACGCTGGAGGGCGGCTACAACCTGCTTGCCCTGTCGACCAGCGCGGCGGCGCACGTGGGTGAGTTGCTCGAGGCCTGAGCCCGCAGGTCCCTGCGACCCGATTTCCGGGCGCTCATGCTGAATCCTTCTGCTGGCGTGCGCTGACCAACTGCCGCCGATGGGGCCTTTCTGCTAGTTTTACGAGCCTCCCAGCCGACAGACTGCCATCGTGACGCCCAAGCTGCCTTCGCGCCACCTGCCCCCTCGCCGCCTGCTGGCGGTCGCCGCTGCCCTTGCCCTGTTCGGCAGCCCGGTCGAGGCCCAGTCTGTTGCCGAGCCGCAGCCCGCGCCGAGCCAGCCCAATCCGCCCAAGCCCAGCGCGCCGCCGGCCGTGTCCAACTGCCCGCTGGGTGCGTACCGCTGCCCGACCCGGCCGGTGAACTACAACATGTGTCGTGCGAACGCGATGCTGTCGTTCTACGACCCGACCATGAGCAAGGACAGCTCGGTCCGCGACACTTCCAACACCTACGTCACCGCCCAGCGCGTGGACAGCTCCAACCAGAGCGTCTACCACCTGGAGGGCGACGTGAAGATGGATCGCGCCGACCAGCGCATACAGGCCGACGTCACCGACTACAACAACGACACCACCGACTACGACGCGCGCGGCAACGTGCGTTACCAGGAAGTCGGCCAGCTGGTCTCGTCCGATCACATGCGTGGCAACCAGGACGCCAGCACCAGTATCGCGGACAACGTCGCGTATCAAATGCTGACCAATCGCGGCAACGGTGTGGCCACCCAGGGCCAGACGCTGGATGACCAGCGCAGCCGATATTTCAACGCCACCTATTCCACCTGCGACGTGGGCAACCACGTGTGGGAGATCCATGCCAAGGACATCCGCATGGACAAGGAAACCGGCGAGGGCGTGGCGCACGACGCCACCATGTACCTGTACAACGTGCCGTTCTTCTGGCTGCCCACGTTCACCTTCCCGATCAACGATGATCGCAAGACGGGCTTCCTGACGCCCACGATCGGCAACTCCAGCCGCTCGGGTTTCATGGTGAGCGCGCCGTACTACCTGAACCTGGCGCCGAACTACGACGCCACGCTCGATCCGCGCATCTATACGGATCGCGGCGTGATGCTGGCGAGCGAGTTCCGCTACCTGGTACCGGGAAGCACGGGACAGGTGAACGTCGAATTCCTGCCCAACGACCACGGCGCGAACGACCCCGACAGCACCGAGAACACCAAGGGCACCGACCGCTGGCTGCTGAAGCTTTACGACACCACGCATCTCTATGGACCGTGGTCGCTCAACGCGGGAATCAACCTGGCGTCGGACCGCAACTACCTGCGCGACTTCGGCAACGACTTCTATACGACCACGACCAGCCAGCTGGCGTCCTATACGTACATCAACGGTGCGGGCAGGTGGGGCAAGGCCTATTGGAATGCCAGCCTTGGCGCCGACTACTACCAGAACGCCGACTACTCGCTGCCCGACTCGGTGGTGCAGTACAAGCGCTGGCCGCGCGCGACGTTCAATGTCGACTACCCGCTCAATAACTGGCTGGACGTAGGCGCCAACACCGAAGCCGTCGCGTTCCGCAAGGAAGACTCCATCGAGGGCAATCGCCTCGATCTGTATCCCTATATCCAGGCCGACTTCCGTGGCGCAGCGTGGTTCGTAAAGCCCCGCGTGGCCTATCGCTATACGGGTTACGACCTCACCGGCAACTCCCAGCAATACGGTTACTACGGCCCGCTTGCTTCCGGCGAGACCTCGCCGTTCACCAACAACTCGCCCAGCCGTTCGCTGCCCATCGTCAGCGTGGACAGCGGCCTGGTGTTTGACCGCAGCACCTCGCTGTTCGGCACCAGCTACACGCAAACGCTCGAACCACGGCTGTATTACCTCTACGTGCCGTACCGCAACCAGAACAATCTGCCGCTGTTCGACACCAACCTGATGTCGTTCGACACCTGGGAGCTGTTCACGCCCAACACCTTCTCCGGTGCCGACCGCCAGGAGAATGCGAACAATCTCAGCGCCATGCTGACCACGCGATTGCTGGACGACAACGGCGTGGAGCGGTTGTCCGCGAGTTTCGGCCAGATCCGCTATCTGACGCAGCAGCGAGTGCAGATCCCAGGTAGCAACAGTACGGTCCCCGGACCGACCAACTGGTCCGGCTCCGACTACATCGTCGATCTCAGCACCCAGCTCAACGACGACTGGAAGCTGATGTCGCAGTACCAGTGGAATCCGGCCCTGAGTCTCACCGACCTGGGCGCCATCACGCTGCAGAAGCGCATCAAGAGCGACGGCATCCTCAACTTCTCGTACCGCTACCGCCGCAACCCCGGCAGCACGCTCGCCCAGAAAACCCCGCTGCTGGAACAATACGACGCTTCCATTGTCTATCCCGTCTCCGACCGCTGGCGCCTGATCGGCCACTGGACCTACTCGGTGCTGGACAAGAAGACCGTGGAGGCCCTGGCCGGCGTGGAGCACGACAGCTGCTGCGTGGCCCTGCGCCTGGTGGCACGCCACTACGTCAATACCTACGACACCACCACCGCACTGGGCTCGGCCAACACGGCGATCATGTTCGAAGTGGAGTTCAAGGGCATGGGTGGCTTCACCGGCCAGTCGGAAAACGCCATCCGCAATGGTATTCTTGGTTATCAATAACTTCCCTATCGCCCACGGCGATCGAAGGCCCCGGACTGATGAAGCAGCCCCTCGCGTTAATCCTGCTCGCGGTCGCCACCGCGACCGCCCTACCCGCTTATGCCCAGCTGCTGCCCCAGGCCGCAGGCCAGGGCAACCAGCCGCTCGACCGTATCGTGGCGGTGGTGGACGAGGGTGTGATCCTGCAGAGCGAGCTGAATGAGGCCGTCCGTTCGGTCCAGCAGCAATACGCCAGCAATCCCGGCCAGTTGCCGCCGATCGACGTACTCCGTCGCCAGGTGCTGGACCGTCTCATCCTGATGAAGCTGCAGGTGCAGCGCGCCGACGACCAGGGCATCCGCGTCTCCGATGCCGACGTCGACCAGGCCGTGAACGCCGTGGCCCAGCAGAACCACATGACGGCCGAGCAGCTCCGCGCCGCCGTGGAAGCCGACGGCAACAGCTTTGCTGCGTTCCGTCACCAGCTGTCCGACCAGATCGTGGCGCAGCGCCTGCACGACAGCGTGGTTCGCGACCAGGTGAGCATCACCGACAGCGAAATCAACAACATGCTGGCCAGCCCCTCCTACAAGGCGGGCGAAGTGCATCTGGCGCACATCCAGGTGAGCCTGCCGGCCGGCGCCAGCGCCGCCGACATCAAGGCGGCCCAGGACAAGGCCACCCAGGCGATCGACGCGATCAAGGGCGGCATGGATTTCCATGCCGCGGCCATCCGCTACTCCGATGCGCAGGACGCCCTCGAGGGCGGAGACCTCGGCTGGCGCCGCATGGATGAGATTCCGCCGGCTTTCGCCGACGCCGTGGGCACCATGAAGCCCGGCGAAGTCAGCCCGGCGCTGCGCGGGCCGACCGGCTTCCACATCCTGAAGCTGGAGGAGCAGCGCGCCCCCAGCCGTCAGGTAGTGCAGGAATTCCATGCCCGCCAGATCCTCATCCGCCCCAGCGAACTGCTGACGCCGGAGCAGGCCCGCCAGAAGGCCGAGGACATCTACAACCGCATCGTCAACAAGCATGAGGACTTCGCCAAGCTGGCGAAGGAGAACTCCAAGGACGACACCACCGCCAACAATGGCGGCGACATGGGCTGGTTCATGCAGAACGACTGGGGCTCCACCATCGCCCAGCACCTGGGTGAGCTGAAGGACGACCAGATCGCGCCCCCGTTCCAGAGCGAAGCCGGCTGGCACATCCTGGAGCGCCTGGGCAGCCGCCAGAGCGACCGCACGGACGAACTGGAGCGCAACCAGGCCCGCCAGGCCATCGGCAACCGCAAGGCGGAGCAGGCTTACGACGACTACCTGCGCGACATGCGTTCCGGTGCCTACGTGAACATCCTGGTGCCCGAGCTGCGCGATCCCAACGAGCAGCAGCCGAGCCAGAAGTCGTCCTGAGGCCGCATTGAACACCCAGACCCTGCCCCGACTGGCCATCACCGCAGGTGAGCCAGCGGGGATCGGGCCCGAGCTCATCATCCGATTGGCCGCCACTCCGCTGGCGGCCAATTTCGTTGCGGTCACCGATCGCGCGCTGCTGCAGCGCGCCGCTCAGCGCTGCGGCCAGTCCATCGAACTGATCGACGACGACGGCAGCGATATTGCCCAGCGCACGCCCGGGCAATTGCGCGTGAAGCACATGCCACTCGGCACCACCGAGACCCCCGGCGCGCCCGATCCGGCCAATGCCAGGCACGTGCTCGCCACGCTCGCCGAGGCCGCCGATGGATGCATGCAGGGCCGTTACGCCGCCATCGTCACCGCGCCCCTGCAGAAATCCTCGATCAACGAGGCCGGCATCCCCTTCAGCGGCCACACGGAATTTTTTGCCGAGCGCGCGCAGGCCGACGTGGTGATGATGCTGGCCAGCCCCGAGCTGCGGGTGTCGCTGGCCACCACGCATCTGCCGCTAGCGGCCGTGCCGGCAGCGATCACGCGCGACACGCTGGTGCGCGTGCTGCGCATCGTGCATCGCGAGCTGCGGGAAAAATTCGCCCTGTCCGAACCGCGCATCGCGGTGCTTGGCCTCAATCCGCATGCAGGCGAAGGTGGTCATCTCGGGCGCGAAGAACTGGATACCATCATTCCCACGCTCGATGCGCTGCGCGCCGAGGGCATGCATCTGCTCGGCCCGTTGCCCGCGGATACCGCCTTTGTGCCGGCGCTGCGCGAACGCTACGACGCGGTGCTGGCGATGTACCACGACCAGGCGTTGCCGGTACTGAAAAGCGAAGCGTTCGACCGCACGGTGAACCTCACCCTGGGCCTGCCGTTCATCCGCACCTCCGTCGACCACGGCACGGCGCTCGATCTCGCCGGCACCGGTCGCGCGGATCCGGCCAGCCTGATCGCAGCAACCACGATGGCGCTCGAGCTGGTCGCTCGACGCGCCACCGCGCAAGGACATTCATGAACGCCCGCCCCAAGAAAAGTTTCGGCCAGCACTTCCTGCACGAGAAGCGCTATATCGAGCGCATCGTCAGCGCGATCTCGCCGCGCGCGGATGATTTCGTGGTGGAGATCGGCCCGGGCGAAGGGGCACTGACGCTGCCGCTGCTCGCCGCCGCGGGCAAGCTCACCGCGATCGAGCTGGACACGGATCTGATTCCCGGCCTGCAGGCGCGCGCCGCCAGCGTGGGCGAGCTGAGCATCATCCATTCGGACGTACTGAAAGTGGATTTCACCGCACTGGCGCATCGCCACGGCGTGGAGCGCCTGCGCGTGGCGGGCAACCTGCCGTATTACATCTCCAGCCCGATCCTGTTCCATTGCGTGGAACACGCCAAGGCCATCCAGGACATGCACTTCATGCTGCAGAAGGAAGTGGTGGACCGCATGGCGGCGGAGCCCGGCAGCAAGGTCTACGGGCGACTGTCGGTGATGCTGCAGCTGGTCTGCCGCGTCGAGCCGCTGTTCGTGGTGCCGCCCGGCGCCTTCCGGCCGCCGCCGAAGGTGGACTCGGCCGTCGTGCGACTGGTGCCGCTGGGTCCCGACCAACTGCCCGATGCCGATCCCGAACGCATTCACGCCATTGTGAAGGCCGCTTTCGCGCAGCGCCGCAAGACGCTGAGCAATGCGCTCAAGAACGTGATGGACAGCAGCGCGATCATGGCCGCCGATGTCGACCCCAAAGCCCGCGCCGAAACGCTGTCGCCTCAGGACTACGTTCGTCTCGCCCGCGTGCCGCAGGGCTGAGCAAACGCGGGCGCCGGCCCGCATCCGCAGATCACGTGGCGCCCGCGGGCTTTACCCATGCGCCTCCACAACCCGTACAATCGGGCCATGAATGAAAGATCTTCCTACACGATCGACGTGCAGGTCGAACCCCGCTTTGTCCCCGACCAATCCCGTCCCGGCGACAACCGCTATGTTTTCGCCTACACGATCACGCTGCACAACGCGGGCGACATGCCCGCGCGCCTGTTGACGCGTCATTGGATCATCACCGACGCCAACGGCAAGATCGAAGAAGTCAGCGGCGAAGGCGTGGTCGGCGAGCAGCCATGGATTCGCCCGGGCGACGAATACGAGTACACCTCGGGCGCGGTGCTGGAGACCTCGGTGGGCGTCATGCAGGGCAGCTACCAGATGGTGGCCGACGACGGCACCGAATTCGAAGCCGCGATCCCGCCGTTCACTCTGTCGATTCCGCGTACCCTGCACTGATGGCTACGTACGCAATCGGTGATGTGCAGGGCTGCCTTCCCGAACTTCAACGCCTGCTCGACAAGATCCGCTTCGATCCCGCCGCCGACCGGCTGTGGTTTTGCGGCGACCTGGTCAATCGTGGCGGGCAGTCGCTGCAAACGCTGCGACTGATCCACGGCCTGCGCGAGCAATCCATCGTCACGCTGGGCAACCACGACCTGAGCCTGCTCGCCATCGCGCAGCGACGACCCGAAGCGCAGTCCAAGGTGAATCCCGAGCTGCGCGAAGTGCTGTTCGCGGACGATGCGCCCGTGCTGATGGAATGGCTGCGTTCGCAGAAACTGCTGCATCACGACGAACAGCTCAACTGGACCATGGTCCACGCGGGCCTCGCGCCGATGTGGACGCTGCGCCAGGCGCAGCGCTCGGCACAGGAAGTCGAGCGCGAGCTTGGCGGCCCACGCCATCCGCGGCTGCTGAAGAACCTGTTCGGCAATCGCCCCGCGGCGTGGAACAGCCGTCTGCAGGGGATCGAACGCATGCGCGCGTCCATCAACACGCTCACGCGCATGCGCTACTGCGATATCCAGGGCCGCATCGATTTCGAGAGCAAGGGCATCCCGGGCACGCAGAAACCCGGCATGTATCCCTGGTTCGAAGTACCCGGCATGCGCCGGCGCGAGACGCGCATCGTCTGCGGCCACTGGTCGGCGCTGGGTCGCTTCGCCGGTATCGGCATCCACGCCATCGATACCGGTTGCGTCTGGGGCGGCCAGCTCACGGCGCTGCGCCTGGATACGGAAGAGCTGCAGTACATCGCGGTGGATGCGGAGCCTTATCGGAAGAAGATTCCTGGCGGCGATTGAGCTGTAGGAGCGCACCCTGTGCGCGACCGCGGCGTCGCAACGGTTTCGCTCCGTAGGTTGTCGCGCACAGGGTGCGCTCCTACAGAAAAGAAAATCCAGGCCAAAAAAAACCCCGCCTCGGCGGGGTTTTTTCTTGTCAGCTGAGCTGACCGTGGCAGTGCTTGTACTTCTTGCCGGAACCGCACGGACACGGGTCGTTGCGACCGACACGCGGACCGTCCTGCTGCGCGCCCGCCGGTGCGGACATGCTGCCGGCAGCCACTGCTTCGGCATCGGCACCGAGTGCCGCCACCGGGGCACCGCCGCCGCTCGCCAGCATCTGGCGCTGCAGGCGCTCGGCCAGGCGCTGCTGCTCGGCTTCCATCGCGGCGACTTCTTCCTCGCTGCGCACGCGCACGCGCGCCAGCATCTGCACCACTTCGGTCTTGATGCGATCGAGCATGCTGGAGAACAGTTCGAACGATTCGCGCTTGAACTCCTGCTTGGGCTGCTTCTGCGCATAGCCGCGCAGATAGATGCCCTGGCGCAGGTAATCCATGCTCGCCAGGTGTTCCTTCCAGGCGTTATCCACCACGCTGAGCATGATGTGCTTCTCGAGCTGGCGCATGGTGTCGGCGCCCATCTGCTGTTCCTTCGCCTTGAACAGCTGCTCGACCGCCTGGCGCACGTGCTCGAGGATCATCTTGTCGTCGATCTCGTGCTGCTGCTCGATCCACGGCTGCAGGTCGAGCGACAGGCCGAATTCGCTTTCCAGCTCGCGGTCCAGACCGGCGATGTCCCACTGGTCGTCGATGCTGTCGGCCGGCACGTGACGATGGACCACATCGCTCACCACGTCATCGCGAATGTCGGCAATGGTCTCGGACACATCGTCCACCACCAGCAACTCGTCGCGCTGGCTGTAGATCACCTTGCGCTGGTCGTTGGCGACGTCGTCGAACTCGAGCAGATGCTTGCGGATGTCGAAGTTGTGCTGCTCGACCTTGCGCTGCGCCTTTTCGATCTGGCGGCTGACCATGCGGTCTTCCAGCGCATCGTCTTCCTTCATGCCGAACATGCGCATCCAGCGGCCGACCCAGTCGCCCGCGAAGATGCGCAGCAGGTTGTCTTCCAGCGACAGGTAGAAGCGCGAGGAACCCGGGTCGCCCTGGCGGCCCGAACGACCGCGCAGCTGGTTGTCGATACGGCGCGACTCGTGGCGTTCGGTGCCCACGATATGCAGGCCGCCGGCGGCGAGCACCATCTCGTGCCGCTTCTTCCACTCGGCCTTGGCCTTGGCGCGATCGGCGTCGCTGGCGTCTTCCGGCAGCAGCGCAAGCGCCGCTTCCAGGCTGCCGCCGAGCACGATGTCGGTGCCGCGTCCGGCCATGTTGGTGGCGATGGTGACCGAACCCGGCGCACCGGCCTGCGCCACGATGTGCGCTTCGCGCTCATGCTGCTTGGCGTTGAGCACCTCGTGCGCGATCTTTTCCTTGCGCAGCAGGTCCGACAGCAACTCGGACACTTCGATCGAGGTGGTACCCACCAGCACCGGCTGGCCGCGCTTGTGGCAATCCTTGATGTCCTCGATCACGGCGCGGTACTTCGCCTGCTGCACGAGGAACACCATGTCGGCGTTGTCCTGGCGGATCATCGGCTTGTGGGTGGGAATCACCACCACTTCCAGGCCGTAGATCTGCTGGAATTCGTAGGCTTCCGTATCGGCCGTACCGGTCATGCCGGCCAGCTTCTTGTACATGCGGAACAGGTTCTGGAAGGTGATCGTGGCGAGCGTCTGGTTCTCGCGCTGGATCGGCACGCCTTCCTTCGCTTCCACCGCCTGGTGCAGACCGTCGGACCAGCGACGGCCCGCCAGCGTACGGCCAGTGAACTCGTCGACGATGATCACTTCGCCGTCGCGCACGATGTAGTCGACGTCGCGGTGATAGATCGCGTTAGCGCGCAGCGCGGCATTCAAGTGATGCACGACAGCCAGGTTCTTGGAGTCGTACAGGCCGCTGTCCGCGTCGATCACGCCGGCCTGGCGCAGCAGTTCATCCGCATGCGACATGCCTTCTTCGGACAGATGCACCTGCTTCTGCTTCTCGTCGACGAAGTAATCGCCGGCGGTGTCTTCCTTCTCCTGGCGGATCATCTTCGGCACGATCTTGTTCACCGCCAGGTACAGCTGCGGCGAATCCTCGGCCGGGCCGGAGATGATCAGCGGCGTACGCGCTTCGTCGATCAGGATGGAGTCCACCTCGTCGACGATGGCGTAGTGCAGGCCGCGCTGGTAGCGCTGGTCCTTGCTGAGCGCCATGTTGTCGCGCAGGTAGTCGAAGCCGAATTCGTTGTTGGTGCCGTAGGTGATGTCGGCCGAATAAGCCACATGCTTGTCGGAGTGATCCATGCCCGGCCAGACCACACCGGTGCTCAGGCCGAGGAAGCCATACAGCTTGCCCATCTGTGCCGAGTCGCGGCGGGCCAGGTAATCGTTCACGGTGACGACGTGCACGCCCTTGCCTTCCAGGGCGTTGAGGTACACCGGCAACGTACCGACCAGGGTCTTGCCTTCGCCCGTGCGCATTTCGGCGATACGGCCCGAATGCAGCACCATGCCACCGATCAGCTGCACGTCGTAGTGGCGCATGCCGAGCACGCGCTTGGCGCCCTCGCGCACGACGGCGAACGCCTCCGGCAGCAGCTTGTCCAGCGACTCGCCTCCGGCGACGCGCTGCTTGAACTCCTCGGTCTTGGCGCGCAGCGCCTCGTCGCTCAGCTTCTCGAACTCGGGTTCCAGCGCATTGATGCGCGCGACATTCTTGGAGAGCTGGCGCAGCACGCGTTCGTTGCGGCTACCGAAAAGGCTCGTCAGGGCACGATTGAGCATCGATCTTCCGGATCTAAGATTCATGAACCGCCCGCCCGGAAAATCCAGGCAGGACGAAAGGATTGATGATACTAGGGTCGGCGGGCTATCCCAAACGCCGTGCCGCCGCGCTTGCGCGCTGGCACCACGACAGACGGTGTCCCTCAGGGTCCACCGCCGCAGACTCCCCCATCATCGTCCCGCTGAAGGAGTGGCGGCGCGCCGAAACGCTTTCAAGGGCGCCGCGGGCGGGCGCTCAGCGATGGTTCTTCACGAAAGCCAGCGGATTGACCACGCGGCCCTTGTACCAAACCTCGAAATGCACATGGGAACCGGTGGAGCGCCCGGTCGAACCCGCCTCCGAGACCACGTCGCCGACGTGCACACGCTGACCGGGGGTCACGTCCAGCCTGCTGTTATGGGCGTAGCGGGTCATGTAGCCATTGCCATGGTCGATCTCGATGACCTCGCCGTAGCCCGTGCGATCACCCGCGTAAGTGACCATGCCCTCGGCCACGGCATGCACCGGCGTACCCTTGGGCGCGGAGATGTCCAGACCGGTGTGATACGCGCTATGCCCGCTGAACGGGTCGGGGCGGCCACCGAAATACGAGGAAATGTAGCCTTCGACCGGCATCCCGGTGGGCTTGAGATTGGATTCGATCTTCGCATCGAGCAACAGGCTCTGCAGCGCCGAAAGCTGCGCCTGCTGGCTGTCGAACTGGCTGGCCAGCTGATTGATGCTGCTATCGAGGTTCAGCGGCAGGGAGTAACCGCTGTCGGTGGTGTCTTCCACACCGCCCACGGCCGGCTGTTCGTCGAAGTTGAATTCGCCGTCGTCCAGTTTGCCGACCTGGGTCAGGCGCTCGCCGAGGGCGTTCAAACGGGTGGACTGCGCCTGCAGCTGGCCCAGCTTGACCGCCAGCGCATCGATATCGCGCTGGGCATCCTTGCGCACACCGACGAGCTGCTCGTTCTGCTGCTGCACCTGCTGGCGGAGCCGGCGAATTTCCGACAACGCCCGGTCGTGCGGGCTGGACACCACCATGGCCACCGCACCGCCCAGTCCCGCACACGCCAGGACGGCCGCCGCCACTGCCCCGAAGAGGCGGAAGCGCAGGCGCCGATCGGCGAGATTCCAGGTTTTCGGCACCTTTTTGGTGCGGGACACAAGTATGATTTGCATGTTTTTTACGTCAGAAGATGTCGGCACCCATGCAGCGCGATGACCGTAAGCCCTATCGCCGCTCCGGTTCCGGCCTCACGGCCATTACCGAATTCGGCCCCATTGCCTCACTGGCCCGAAAAGCCCGTGAGCTGGATGCTTTGGATCGCGCACTGCGCCAGACGTTACCGTCACCACTCCGCGAACAGGTTCGCTTTGCCAACCTGAAAGACGGACGCCTCGTTTTTCTGGCTCCCTCGCCGGCTCTGGCCGCCAGGCTGCGCCTTCTCCAGACGCAAATCCTCTCGACCGCACGTGCGGTAGGCACGTACGCCAGTTCAGTTACCGTGAAAGTGGCCCCCCAACCACCGACAGAAATCGTGCCGGATCGGTCAAAACCGCTTTCGCCAGCCGCCGCCTCTCACCTGAGAGCCGCCGCGGCCTCAACCACAGACCCCGAATTACGGGAACTGTTCCTTGAGCTGGCGTCCATCGCCGAAATTTCTGATTCCTGATCCGACCCCATCCACTGACGCTGGGCTCCGGGTTACTGCATTGACGATCTTCCCTGACACCGGCCCTTCGGTCGGCGCTGACGGGTTTATACCATGCCCCCACGGACCTGATAGACCACAATGTCATCAGAGCGTGAACAGCTGCCAGTGGAAAGCGCTAGATGTATCACAAAAAGAAAAGCCGCGTCTTTAGGACGCGGCTCAATTTTTTGTTCAGGTTTGTCGAGAACTTACGACCGCCGGGCGATCAGATCGCCTGTGCCGGGTGGGCGTAGGAGATCGGCGAGGTGGCCGGATCGTCCGCGAAGCTGACCTCTTCCCAGGCCGAGGCGTCGGCCATCAGGGTGCGCAGGAGCTTGTTGTTGAGCTCGTGGCCCGACTTGTGGGCGTAGTAGGCACCGACCAGGCTGTGGCCGAGCAGGTACAGGTCGCCGATCGCATCGAGGATCTTGTGCTTGACGAACTCGTCCTCGTAGCGGAGGCCGTCTTCGTTGAGCACGCGGTAGTCGTCGAGCACCACGGCGTTGTCCATCGAACCGCCCAGCGCGAGGTTGTGTTCGCGCAGCATTTCGATGTCACGCATGAAACCGAAGGTGCGAGCGCGGCTCACTTCCTTCACGAATGAGGTGGTGGAGAAATCGATTTCGGCGCGCGAGGTGCGCTTGCTGATGATCGGGTGGTTGAACTCGATCGAGAAACCGACCTTGAAGCCTTCGAACGGCTCAAAGCTCGCCCACTTGTCGCCATCCTGCACCTTGATCGGCTTCTTGATGCGAATGAAGCGCTTGGCGACGTTCTGCTCTTCGATGCCGGCCGACTGCAGCAGGAACACGAAAGGACCGGCGCTGCCGTCCATGATCGGCACTTCCGGCGCGGAAAGGTCCACATAGGCGTTGTCGATGCCCAGACCGGCCATGGCGGAGAGCAGATGTTCCACGGTGGAAACACGCACATCGCCGTTGACCAGGGTGGTCGACAGGCGGGTATCGCCGACATTGTCGGGACGTGCGTAGATTTCGACCGGCGGATTGAGATCGGTACGGCGGAACACGATGCCCGTATTCGGGGCAGCGGGGCGAAGCGTCATGTACACCTTGTCGCCGGTATGCAGACCGACGCCGGTGGCGCGAATGATGTTCTTGAGCGTACGCTGCTTGATCATTTTTTTGGTACCTGTAAGGGGCAGCAGCCAAATTAGGGTACGGATGCTAACACAGTCTTAACCTGTGAAAAGGCGATCCGCGCCACACACACTGTTCACCCTTTCATGCTCCTTTCATTCATGAATGCAAACCATTCATGGGGTGATCAGCATTTTCCCAAGTACTTTCAATGATTTAACTGAAGCGCAACGCCCCGGACCGGGACGGGATCCGGTCTCGGGGCGTCGGACCGGGCCAGAAAATCATTTCCTGGCCGGTCATGCCCATCCATGAGGCATGGCCCTACATCTTCAAGAACGAGCACCGGCACGGCGTCAGTTAAACCACCGACCGCCCCTGGGGGCGGAGAGCGGACTCGAACATGGGTTCCGTCAGGACGGTTCCCAAGCGCGATTCGTTACTGACAAGTGAAACCGGCGATTTGTTCAATTTTTCTTCAAATTATTTGCCCAGTCAGTTTGTTCAGTCCGCCTGGCGGCGCAGGAACGCCGGGATGTCGAGGTAATCGAAGCTCGGATCGGCGCTCTTGGCCGGGCCACCGGTGTCGACGCGGCTGCTGGTGGTGACTTCCGGCTGGGCGTAGTCGACCACTTCGTTGCCGGTGCCGGTACGCAGCACCACCGGACGCGGACGCTGACGCATCTCCACGTGCTGGGCGACCATCGGACGCTGCGGCTGGCGGAGGTCGGACGCGCGGTTGAGGCCGGTGGCCACCACCGTGACGCGCACGTCGTCCTGCATTTCCGGATCGAGCGAGGTACCCATCACCACCGTGGCGTCTTCGCTGGCGAAGTCGTGGATGATGCGGCCGATCTCGTCGAATTCGCGCATGGTCAGGTTCGGACCGGCGGTGACGTTGACCAGGATGCCGCAGGCGCCGTTGAGATTGACGTCTTCCAGCAGCGGGTTGTTGATCGCGGCCTCGGCAGCGGCCTGGGCGCGGTCGTCGCCACGGGCGGTGCCCGAACCCATCATCGCCATGCCCATTTCGGACATCACCGTGCGCACGTCGGCAAAGTCGACGTTGATCAGGCCCGGGGCGGTGATCAGGTCGGCAATGCCCTGCACGGCGCCCAGCAGCACGTCGTTGGCGGCCTTGAACGCATTAAGAAGCGTCACTTCGCGACCGAGCACCGACAGCAGCTTCTCGTTCGGCACGGTGATCAGCGAATCGACATGCTGCGACAGGTCTTCGATGCCCTTGGCGGCGACCTGCATGCGGCGGCGACCTTCGAACGGGAACGGCTTGGTGACCACCGCGACCGTCAGGATGCCCTTTTCCTTGGCGAGCTGGGCCACCACCGGGGCTGCGCCCGTGCCGGTACCGCCGCCCATGCCGGCGGTGATGAAGACCATGTCCGCGCCTTCGAGCATTTCCTCGATGCGCTCGCGGTCTTCCAGTGCGGCCTGACGGCCCACTTCCGGGTTGGCGCCGGCACCCAGACCCTTGGTGACGTTGGCGCCGAGCTGCAGGTGCGTGCGCGAGCCGCAGCTCTTCATGGCCTGCGAATCGGTATTGGCGACGACGAACTCGACGCCTTCGATGTTTGCATTGAGCATGTGTGCCACGGCATTGCCGCCGCCGCCGCCCACGCCGATGACCTTGATTACTGCATTGGGTGCGAGTTTTTCGATGAGTTCAAACATTTCCCGTCCTCCGTAGAGCATCGTTGTCGTTGTAACCGCGGGTGCTGACGTTCCTGTCGCCCCGAGGTGGCGGACGAACATCCATTCGTCCTAGGCCAGGCTTCATGCCCTGCCCAATTAAAAATTCTTGGTGATCCAGCCGCGCAACTTGTCCACCAGTCCGCCGACGCTGCCGCCGGACGGGCCGCTCACGCGCATGCCGCCCGAGCGCGCGCCGTGCAACAGCAGGCCCACGCCGGTGGAATGCAGCGGATTGGCGACCACTTCGCCCAGGCCACTGACGTGTTGCGGCACGCCCACGCGCACCATCTTGTGGAAGATCTCCTCGGCCAGCTCCAGCGCACCTTCCATGCGCGACGCACCGCCGGTGAGCACCACGCCGGCCGCCACCAGGCTTTCGTAGCCGGAGCGGCGCAGCTCGTCCTGCACCATCTCGAAGATTTCCTCGTAGCGCGCCTGCACCGACTGGGCCAGCGACTGGCGTGCGAGACGGCGCGGCGGACGATCGCCCACGCTCGGCACCTGGATGGTTTCCTCGGCGTGCGCCAGCTGGGCCAGCGCGCAGGCGTACTTGATCTTGATCTCTTCGGCATGCGCGGTCGGCGTGTGCACGCCGTAGGCGATGTCGTTGGTCACCTGGTCGCCGCCCACCGGCAGCGACTTGGTGTAGCGGATCGCGCCCTGCGTATAGATGGCGATGTCGGTGGTACCGGCGCCGATGTCGACCAGGCACACGCCCAGCTCGCGCTCGTCGTCGGTCAGCACGGACTTGGCGCTGGCCACGGCGGACGGCACCAGCTCGTCCACGGTGAGACCGCAGCGCTGGATGCACTTGCTGATGTTCTGCACCGCCGCCGCGGCACCGGTGACCAGATGCACGCTCGCTTCCAGGCGCACGCCGCTCATGCCGACCGGCGAGCGGATGCCATCCTGGCCGTCGATGCGGTATTCCTGCGATTCCTTGTAGAGCACCTTGCGGTCCGCCGGAATGGCGACCGCGCTGGCCGCTTCCAGCACCTGCTCCAGATCGCCCGGGGTCACTTCGCGATCGCGGATCGCGGCGGTGCCGTGGGAGTTCTTGGTTTCCAGGTGACTGCCGGAAATGGAGGCGTAGACCGAACGGATATCGCAGCCCGCCATCAGCTCGGCCTCTTCCACCGCGCGCTGGATCGAGTGCACGGTCGATTCGATATCGACCACCGAGCCGCGCTTCATGCCGCGCGACACGTGGGTGCCGATACCGATCACTTCGATCGGTTCGCCAGGCTCGTACTCGCCCACGATCGCCACCACTTTCGAGGTGCCGATGTCGAGGCCGACGACTAGCTGCTTGTCGTTCTTGGTCTTCATGTGCGGGGTGAGCCTCCAGCGTTCACGGTGTTCGCCTGGGGCGGCCATCGAACGGCAAATCCATTGGTGTATCGAAGATCGGCATAGGCGAAGCCATCGCTATGGCCCGCCATCAATTGGGGGTAGACATCCAGGAAGCGGCGCAGGCGCCGGCCCGCCTGGTCGCGGTCGCCGATGACGATCTGCGCGCCGCTGCTGGTGGTCAGACTCCAGCTGCCACGCTCGGTGAGCGAGACGCCGGTGATTTTCAGTTTCGTGTTGGTGAACGCCTTCTGCGTTTCCGCGTAGAAGCTCACCACTTCCGCCAGCCGCGCGTCCGGACCGCGCAGGTCGGGTAGATCGGTGTTCGCCGAGACATCGGGCACGTCGAACACCAGTCCCTGGCGGCTGATCAATTGTTTTTCGTTCCAGCGCGCAAACGGCTGGCGTTCGTAGATGCGCAGGATCAGCGTGTCGGGCCAGCGCTTGCGTGCTTCCACCGATTCCACCCACGGCAACGCGGCCACGGCCTTCTGCACGCCATCGAGATCGAGCGCAAAGAACCCCTTGCCGAGGCGCGGCATCACCACCGAACGAAGCGAGTCCTCGGTGACATGCTTGAACTCGGCTTGCACCATCAACTGGGTCACCGGCCAACGATTGGCCGCAAACCATCCGCGCAGCACGCCGACGATCGGCAGCGCCACGAGCGCGATGGCCAAAACCCAGGCAACGAGGCGGACGGTTCCCCTCACACGCCCTCCCGGAAGCTCGTTTCCAACACGCGCCAGCACAGCGTCTGGTAGTCGATGCCGGCGACAGCGGCCGCCTTGGGCACCAGCGAATGCGAGGTCATGCCCGGCGCCGTGTTCACTTCCAGCAGCCAGTTGCGGCCCTGCTTGTCGCGCATCACGTCCACGCGACCCCAACCGGAACACGCCAGCGCATCGAACGCGCGCAGCGCCAGTTCCTGCATCTCGCGCTCGTCGTCGCCGCGCAGACCCGGGCAGATGTACTGCGTGTCTTCGGCGATGTACTTGGCGTTGTAGTCGTAGTACTCGCCCTTGGGCACGATGTTGATGGTGGCCAGCACCTGGCGATCGAGCACGCCGACGGTGTACTCGCCGCCCTCGATCAGCGTTTCCATCAGCATGTCGCCGGGATAGCGCTGAGCGAGAGCCACGGCCTCGTCGAGGTCTTCTTCCTTGAACACGCGCGAGACGCCGACGCTGGAGCCTTCCCAGGCCGGCTTCACGATCAACGGGAAACCGATCTCGCGCGCGGCGGCGTGCACGTCGGCGCCACGCGGCAACGCCTTGAACTTCGGCGTGGGCAAGCCAAGTGCCTGCCACACCAGCTTGGCGCGAATCTTGTCCAGCGACAGCGCGGAGCCCAACACGCCCGAACCGGTGAACGGCACGCGCAACGACTGCAACGCACCCTGCAATTCGCCGTTCTCGCCGCCACCGCCGTGGAGAATATTGAACACGCGAGCGAAGTGACCCGCACGCACCGCATCGAGCAGCGCCGGGATGCCGTCGATGGCATGCGCATCCACGCCGCGCGCCTGCAGCGCCGCAAGCACGTTGCGACCGGAGTCCAGCGAGACCTCGCGTTCGGCCGAGCTGCCGCCCATCACCACGGCGACGCGACCAAACTGTGCGGGATCGGTGATCGTCTTGCTCACTTGTTCGTCCTCAGATGACCGGCGTTGGCCAGCTCCACCGCCGCAGCGCCGATATCGCCGGCGCCAAGCAGCAGCAACAGATCGCCGTCGCGCAGCAGCGCGGGCAGCGTTTCCTTGAAATCGCGCGGATGATCGATCAGCACCGGATCGACCTTGCCGCGTGCGCGCACGGCGCGCGCCAGCGCACGGCCGTCGGCGCCCGCGATCGGTGCTTCGCCGGCCGCGTAGATTTCGGTCAGCACCAGCACGTCGGCTTCGGCGAGCACGTTGGCGAAGTCGTCGAGCAGATCGCGCGTGCGGCTGTATCGATGCGGCTGGAAACCGACCACCAGGCGGCGATCCGGCCAACCGCCGCGGGCAGCGGCAAACACCGCCGCCAGTTCGCGCGGGTGATGGCCGTAGTCATCCACCAGCAGCACATTGCCCTGGTCCAATGCGATCTCGCCGCGGCGATGGAAACGGCGACCCACGCCCTGGAACGCTTCCAGCGCGCGCGCGATCGCTTCGGCTTCCACGCCCAGCTGCCAGCCGATGGTGGCGGCGGCCAGTGCGTTGAGCACGTTGTGGCGGCCCGGCAGGTTCAACTTCACGTGCAGGGCTTCGTTGCGGCCCGGCAGCCACAGGTCGAAGTGCATTTCGAAACCGTGCTGCGAGAGATGGCTCGCGCGCACGTCGGCGTCCTGCGTCTCGATGCCGTAGGTCATCACGCGGCGCGTGGTCGACTTCGCCAGCGCGGCGACTTCCGGATCGTCGACGCAGAGCACGGCCAGGCCGTAGAACGGCAGGCGGTGCAGGAAATCGTCGAAGGCTTTCTTCACCTGCGCGAAATCGTTGTTGTAGTTCTCCAGATGATCCGCGTCGATATTGGTGATCGCGGCGATCACCGGCGACAACATCAGGAACGAACCATCCGATTCATCGGCTTCAGCCACGATGTACTGGCCGGTGCCGAGCCGCGCATTGGCACCGGCTGCGTTGAGCTGGCCGCCGATGACGAAGGTCGGGTCGTAGTTCGCTTCGGCCAGCACGCTGGCGGCGAGACTGGTGGTGGTGGTCTTGCCGTGCGTGCCCGCGATGGCGATGCCCCGGCGGAAACGCATCAGCTCGCCCAGCATCTCGGCGCGCGGCACCACCGGGATGCGCGCGGCGCGTGCAGCCTGCAGCTCGGGATTCTCGGCCTTGATGGCGCTGGAAGTGACGACCACGTCGGCGTCGCCAATATGCTCGGCGGCGTGACCCACGTGTACCACGATGCCGAGGCTGGCCAGGCGCTGCGCCGTCGGCGAATTCGAACGGTCCGAACCGGAGACCGCATAGCCGAGGTTGTGCAGCACTTCGGCGATGCCGCTCATGCCCACGCCACCGATGCCGATGAAATGCACGCGGCGGAACGTGGTCATCAAGTCTTCGTGCGCAAGCAGGCGACGCGGGGTCATGCGGCGACCTCCATGCAGGCGCGTGCAATCACATCCGCGGCATCGGGTTTGGCCAGCGTCCGCGCGGCTTCGGCCATCGCGATCATGCGCTCGCGGTTATCCAGCAACGCTTCCAGGCGTTGCGCCAACTGCTGTACGTCCAGGTCCTTCTCCTGCATCAACTCGGCCGCATGCGCGGCGACCAGCGCCTCCGCATTGCGGGTCTGGTGGTCGTCCACCGCATACGGAAACGGCACGAGCACCGCGCCGAGTCCGGCAGCGGTTAGCTCGGCCAGGGTCAGCGCACCGGCGCGGCACACGGCGAGATCCGCCCATGCGTAGGTGCCGGCCATGTCCTCGATAAAGGGCACGATCTGCGCTTCCACGCCCGCTTTCGCATAGGCCGCGCGCGCCTCATCGATGCCGCGGTTGCCGCACTGGTGCAGCACCTCGGGTCGCTGCGACGGCGACATCAACGCCAACGCCTGCGGCAAGGCGATATTCAATGCACGCGCGCCGAGGCTGCCGCCCAGCACCAGCAGACGCGGACGTCCGCTGCGGCCACCCATGCGCTCGCGCGGCGACGGCAACGCAGCGATGGCGCCGCGCACCGGGTTACCCACCCATTCGGCATTGGGCAGCGCATCGCTGAAACCAGCGAGCACGCGCTGCGCGTGACTGGCGAGCTTGCGATTGGTGAAACCGGCGACGCGATTCTGTTCGTGCACCAGCAGCGGGCGACGTGTCATGCGTGCCGCCACGCCGCCGGGACCGGCCACGTAGCCGCCCATCGACAGCACGCTGCGCGGTTTGATCCGGCGCAGCGCGGACAACGACGAAACCAATGCGCGCGCCAGCATGAGCGGCGCGAGCAGGCGCGTCTTCAGTCCCTTGCCGCGCAGGCCACCTACCGGCACCGTCACCAACTCGATGCCGTGCGCCGGCACCACCTTGGTTTCCATACCGCCTTCGGCGCCGAGCCATACGACCGGCACGCCGCGCGCACGCAGCGCCTCGGCCACGGCCAGGCCCGGGAAAATGTGGCCGCCGGTGCCGCCGGCCATGATCAGCACAGGCTTGGGCGCGCTCATGCGGTCACCGCCTCGCGCCCGGGCACGACAGCTGCGTTGGCATCCGGCACGGCGTTGGCCGGCATGCGCGTGGCCATCTGGCGTGCATCGAGCGCGCGATTGATTTCATAAGTGGTACGCAGCAGCACGCCAGCCATCGCGCAGGTGAGCACGATGGACGAACCGCCATAGCTGATCAGCGGCAACGTGAGTCCCTTGGTCGGCAGCGCGCCCAGGTTCACGCCGATGGAGACCATCGCCTGCAGGCCGATCATCAGCGAGATGCCGCACGCCACGTAGCCGGCGAAACGCTGGCCGATTTCCATGCCCTTGACGCCCAGGTACAGGCCGCGCCCCACGGCGACGCCGAACAGCAGCATCACGAACAGGATGCCGGCGAGACCGAATTCTTCGGAGATCACCGCAAAGATGAAGTCGGTATGCGCCTCGGGCAGATACGAGAGCTTCAGCACGCTCGATCCCAGGCCCACGCCCGTCCACTCGCCGCGACCGATGGCCATCAGCGACTGCGTGAGCTGGAAACCGTCGTTGAACGGATCGGCCCAGGGATCGACGAACGAGGTCAGTCGGCGCATGCGGTAGGGCTCGAACTTCGCCACGAACCACAGCAACGCCACCACCGGCAGGCCCATGCCACCGAGGAACACCGGCTTGGCGCCGCCCATCCAGATCATGCCGATGGTCACCGCGATCATCAGCGTGGCCGAGCCGAAGTCCGGCTGCACCAGCAGCATCACCACGAACAGGCCCGCCACCATGATCGGCTTGAACAAGCCCCAGAAACTGCTTTCCACACTTTCGCGATGGCGCACGAGGTAGCTGGCCACGTAGACGACCAGGATCAGCTTGACTGCCTCTACCGGCTGGAACGTGGTGAAGCGGAAATTGAGCCAGCGATGCGCGCCGTTGAGCCGCATGCCGATACCGGGCACGAACACCAGCACCAGCAGCACCACCGCGCCGCCGAACATCATCCAGGCGTGCTTCTCCAGCAGCTTCAGCTCGGTGCGCATGGCGAAGCCCGCCAGCACGGTCCCCAGGGTCAGGAACAGCAGATGACGCTTGAGGAAATAGAACGCCCCCATGTGCTGACTGTCGGCCACCGCGATGGAGCTGGAGGTGACCATCACGACACCGACGCACGCCAGACCGACGAGCGCGATCACCAGCAGCATGTCGAAGCTGCCGCGGGGACCCTGTCGTCGTTTGGCTTGCGTGGTGTCGAAGATCATCTCAGCGCACCTTCAACGTGGCGAGGCCGATCAGCACCAGCACGACGCTGATGATCCAGAAGCGCACGATCACCCGAGGCTCGGGCCAGCCCTTGAGTTCGAAGTGATGATGGATGGGCGCCATGCGGAACACGCGCTTGCCGGTCATCTTGAAGCTGGCCACCTGGATCATTACCGAGGCGGTTTCCATCACGAACACCCCGCCCATCACCAGCAGCACGATTTCCTGGCGCACGATCACGGCGATGGCGGCCAGCGCGGCACCGATCGCCAATGCACCGACGTCGCCCATGAACACCTGCGCGGGATACGTGTTGAACCACAGGAAACCCAGGCCCGCACCGGACAGCGCGCCGCAGAAGATCGCCAGCTCGCCTGCGCCCGGAATCGAGGGAATGCCCAGGTATTCGGAGAACACGCGGTTGCCGGCGAGATAGGCGAACACGCCCAGCGCGCCCGACACCAGCACGGTCGGCATGATGGCGAGACCATCGAGGCCGTCGGTGAGGTTCACCGCGTTGGAGAAGCCCACGATCATGAAGTAGGCGACCACCACGAACAGGAAACCCAGCGGCAACGCGACCTGCTTGAACAGCGGCACGTACAGCGCGGTTTCCGCCACCGGCAGCGCACCGTTGGCATGCGGCGCCGTGTAATAGAGGAACAGCGCCGCCGCGAGGCCGAACACCGACTGCCAGAAATACTTCCAGCGCGACGCCAGCCCGCGGCTGTCCTTCAGCACCAGCTTCTTGTAGTCGTCGTAGAAGCCGATCACGCCGAAGCACAGCATCACCGCCAGCACCAGCCACACGTAGCGGTTGTGCAGGTCGGTCCACAGCAGGGTGGACAGCGTCACGGCCAGCAGGATCATCACGCCGCCCATGGTGGGCGTGCCGGCCTTGGCCAGGTGCGTCTGCGGACCGTCCTTGCGCACCACCTGCCCCGCCTTGAGTTCGGCGAGCTTCTGGATGAGCACCGGACCAAACAGCAGCGACATCGCCAGCGCGGTGAGCGCGGCCATGATGGTGCGGAACGTGATGTACTGGAACAGATGCAGGGCGGTGAAGTGCCGAGCCATCCAGTCTGCGAGTTCAAGCAGCATCGGATGTGCCCTCCCCATTTCCCTTGTGGTCGCGAAGCGCGACGACGACTTGATCCATGCCAGCGGAACGCGAGCCCTTGACCAGGCAGGTGACGCCGCCGTGCAGTTGTTGCTTGAGTGCGGCGGCCAGTGCCGCCTTGTCGGCGAAATGCTCGCCGCGCGCGCCGAACGCCTTGATGGCGGCCGCGCTCAGCGGCCCCACGGCGAACAGGCGATCGATGCCGTGCTGGCGGGCGCGCTCGCCGATGCCGGCATGCAGCGCAGCTGCGTTGTCGCCCAGTTCCGCCATGTCGCCCAGCACCAGCCACCGTTCGCCTTCGGCCAGCGCGAGCGTGTCGATGGCAGCGCCGACCGAACCGGGGTTGGCGTTGTAGCTGTCGTCGATCAGCGTCCAGCCACCCGGCATGCGCTCGAGCTGCAGACGACCGGCGACGCCGGGCACCTGCTCGAGGCCTTCCACGATGGTGTCCAGCGGCACCTCGAGCGCCAGTGCGATCGACGCGGCCGCCAGCGCATTGGCAATGTTGTGGCGGCCAGCCAGAGGCAAATGCACGTCGGCATCGCCCACCGGCGTGCTCAACACGAAATGCGAGCCGTCGACGCGCTGGTCGACGATATCCGCGCCGATGTCGGCCTTGTGGTCCAAACCGAAGCGCAACTGGCGACGTGTGCCGGCCAGCCCCGCGAAGAAGCTGGCGAACGCGTCGTCCGCATTGATGATCGCCACGCCGTCGACCGGCAAAGCCTGATACAGCGCGCCCTTGGTCTCGGCCACGCCTTCCACGCTGCCCATGCGCTCAAGATGCGCGGGCGCGATGGTGTTGACGAGGCCGATATCGGGCCGCGCGATGGCAGCGAGATAGGCGATGTCGCCCGGCTTGCCGGCGCCCATTTCGAGCACGGCGTATTCGGTGTCCTGCGGCATCGCCAGCAGGGTCAGCGGCAGGCCGAGCTCGTTGTTGTAGTTGCCCGCGTTGACATGCGTGCGGCCGTGACGCGACAGGATCGACGCGGTGAGCGTCTTCACCGTGGTCTTGCCATTGGAACCGGTAATGCCGATCACGCGCACATTGCCCTGCGCGCGCACCGCACTGGCCAGATCGCCCAGCGCCAGCGCGGTATCGTCCACCACGACTTGAGGCAACGGCGAATCGACCTTGCGCGTCACCAGCGCGGCGATGGCGCCGCGCGCCATGGCGTCGGCAAGAAAATCGTGACCGTCGACGCGCTCGCCCTTGATGGCGACGAACAGGTCGCCCGCCTGCAGCTTGCGCGTGTCGATGGTGACGCGCATGACGTCCACGTCGGCACCGATCAGGTGGCCGCGGGTCCACAGCGCGATGGCGCTCAAGCGCATCATGCGCGGCCCTCCAGCACCTGGCGTGCAACGGCCAGGTCGTCGAACGGCCGCTTGCCGTGGGCACCTTCCTGATAGGTCTCGTGACCCTTGCCGGCAATCAGCACGACGTCGCCCGGCAGCGCCAGGGCCAATGCCTGTTCGATCGCCGAGCCACGGTCGCGCTCGATCCCGGCCCTATCGGGGTGACGCAACCCGGCCACGATGTTGGCCACGATGACGTCGCCGTTTTCGGTGCGCGGATTGTCGTCGGTGATGATGATGTGGTCCGCCAGGCGTTCGGCGATGGCGCCCATCTGCGGACGCTTGCCTGCATCGCGGTCGCCGCCGCAACCGAACACGCAGATCAGTTTTCCTTCGCAGTGCGCGCGCAAGGCGGTGAGCGCCTGCTCGAGCGCATCCGGCGTATGCGCGTAGTCGACCACCACCAGCGGCAGCTTCGACACGCCGCCGAGGCGGTTCATCCGCCCATTGATCGGCTCCAGCGATTCCACCGCCTCGACGATGCGCTCGAACGATTCGCCGAGCGCGCCCAGGCAGGCGATCACCGCCAGCAGGTTGGCGACATTGAAGCGGCCCAGCAGACGGCTGCGCACTGCGTGCGTGCCCCACGGCGTCTGCAGGTCGAATGCCAGCCCTTCGGCCGAGGTGACGATGTTCACCGCGCGAACGTCGGCGTCCGCGTGGCTTTCCGTGCTCAGGCGCAGCGCCTGTACGCCCGGCGGCAGGCGCTGGGCAAGCGTGCGGCCAAAGGTATCGTCGATATTGATGGCCGCCGCTTTCAGCGAGGGCCAGGCGAACAACTTGGCCTTGGCTTCGCCATAGGCTTCCATGCTGCCGTGGTAATCGAGGTGGTCGCGGGTGAGATTGGTGAACGCTGCGACCTCGAACGCGACGGCGGCCACGCGGCCCTGCTCCAGCGCATGCGAGGACACTTCCATCGCCACATGGGTGGCGCCCTCGTCGCGGAACGAGGCGAGCAGGCCCTGCACGTTGATGGCATCGGGCGTAGTGCGTTCGCCTTCGTTGAGGCGGCCATGCAAGCCCGCACCGAGCGTGCCGATGGTGGCCGCGCGATGGCCCAGGTGTTCCAACGCCTGCGCCAGCATTTGCACGGTGGAGGTCTTGCCGTTGGTGCCAGTCACGCCGATCACGCGCAGCGAGTCGGACGGACGGCCGAAGAAGCGCGCGGCGATCTCCCCCACCTTGCCGTGCAGGCCATCCACCCACAACACCGGCACGTCGAGGCTGTCGGCGTGCGCGGCAGGCGCTTCGGCCAGCACCACGCGCGCACCGCGCTCGACGGCGCCGCGCGCAAAGGCGATGCCATGCTCGCGCGTGCCGCGCAGGGCGAAGAAGGCATCGCCCGGACGCACCTGGCGCGAATCGAGGGTGAGTCCCGAAACGACGATATCGCCGACACCCTGGGTCTCGGCGATGCCTTGGAGCAGTTGGTCGAGGCGGGCGCTCATGGCGTGGCTCCCTCGACCGGTGCATCGTCCACGGTTTCCACCGTGGGCTGTTTGGTGCCGGTCAAACCGTTTTGTCCTTGCAGTGGTCCGCCGACATACCAGCGACCGATGTTGTCTGGAGGCACGTCCAGCAGGCGCAGTGCGCCATCCAGCACTTTGACGAAGACAGGGCCGGAGACCAGCGCGCCGTAGTAGCTGCCCTTCCGGGGATTGTCGATCACCACCACCGCCGCCAAGCGCGGACTGGAAGCGGGCACGATGCCGGCGAAGGCCGAACTGTAGTTGTTCTTCGAGTAACCGCCGGCCGTCGCCTTGTGCGCCGTGCCGCTCTTGCCGGCCACGCCGTAGTTCGGAATCCATGCATACGGGGCGCCCGTGCCGCCCGGCTGGGTGACCGCCACCATCATCTGCACCAACTCGTTGGCAATCTTCGGATCGATGATCTGCTTGGGCTCGTTGTCCGAACCCTTCACGAAGGTGGGCAGGTGCATCACGCCGTTGTCGGCAATGGTGGCGTAGCCATTGGCCAGTTGTAGCGGCGTCACGTTGAGGCCGTAGCCATAGGCAAGAATCGCCTTCTCAAGCATGCCCCAGCTCTTGCCTGGCTTGAGATAGCCCGACGCTTCGCCCGGAAAACCGCTGTTGGTGCTGTTGCCGAAGCCGAACGCGCGATAGGTGTCGGACATCAGGCCGGTATCGAGCGTCATCGCCACCTTGGCGGCGCCGATATTGCTGGACTTGGCGATGATGCCCGTGGGCGACAACAGGCCGTAGGCGTGCGTGTCGCGGATGGTGTGCGAGATGTAATAGAAGTTGCCGTTGCCGGTATCGACCATCGGGCCGGTCGGCGTGTATTTGCCGCTGGACAACGCCGCGGCCATCAAGAACGGCTTGATGGTGGAACCCGGTTCCACCACGTCGGTCATCGCACGGTTGCGGCGGCTCGACGGATCGCTGCCGCGCAGCGCGTTGGGGTTGTAGGTCGGCCAGTTCACCATGGCCAACACTTCGCCCGTGCGCACGTCCAGGATCACGATCGAACCGGAGTCGGCATCCGACTGCTGGATGGTGTTCTTCAGCTCGTTATAGGCGAGGAACTGGATCCGGCGGTCGATGCTGAGCGTGATGTCGCGCCCCGGCTGCGGCGCGCGCACCAGTTCGAGATCTTCCACCACGTGGCCCTGGCGGTCGCGAATCACGCGCTTGCGCCCTTCCTTGCCGGCCAGCCAATCGTCGAACGCCAGTTCCAGGCCTTCCTGGCCGTGGTCGTCGATATTGGTGAAGCCCAGCACGTGCGCCATCACCGGACCGGACGGATAGAAACGGCGGAATTCGCGCTGGCCGTTGACGCCCGGCACGCCCAGGTCGAGCACCACTTGCGCTGCATCCGGCGGCATCTGACGCTTCAGATAGACGAACTCGCGCTCCGAACGCTGCGCCAGATACTGCTTGAGCGCATCCGCATCCATGCCGATGGCCTTGGCCAGCGCCGGCAATTTGTCTTCGTTGTCCAGCACCTCGGCCGGGTTGGCCCAGATCGAGACCACCGGCGTGGACACCGCCAGCGGCTCGCCGTTGCGATCGAAGATGGTGCCGCGCGACACCGCGATGGGCACTTCGCGCAGGATGCGGGCGTCGGCCTGGTTCTGATAGAAGTCCTTGCGCACCACCTGCATGTCGAACGCGCGCGCTGCCAGCGCCAGCGAGGCGACCGCGAGCACGCCGCCCATCACCAGCATGCGGCGACGGGAGCTGGGTGCCGCGGCGTGGCGGCGCGCAGTCGGCGAGGTGCGCTGGCGCGGCTTCATTGACGCACCAACTGGATGTCTTGCGGCTTCGGATTGAGCATGCCGAGCACCTGGCGCGCCTCGTCGTCCACGCGACGCGGCTCGGCCCAGGTGGCCTGCTCCAGCTCCAGCTTGCCGTACTCGATGTTGAGGTCGTCGCGCTGGTTCTGCAGGCGGGTCAGCTCGACGAACAGCACGCGGCTCTCATGGCGCGTCCACACCACGGCAATGGCGCTGGAAAGCACCGCCGCGATCAGGATGAACATGAAGATGCCGCCGAGTACCCTCATGCGAGCTTCTCCGCCACGCGCAGCACCGCCGAACGGGCGCGCGGATTGACGGACAGCTCGGCATCCGAGGGAAATTGGGCCTTGCCGACCGCGGCAAGGCGGGCAGGCGCGGCCGCCACCGGCGGACCACGGCGACTGCCCTGCACACGGCCGGAGTGGTCGCGGATGAACAGCTTCACCGCGCGATCTTCCAGCGAGTGGAAGCTGATGATGGACAGGCGCCCGCCGACCTTGAGCAGGTCGAGCGCGGCATTCAGCCCGTGCTCGAGCGCTTCCAGTTCGCCGTTCACGTGGATGCGCAAGGCCTGGAAACTGCGCGTGGCCGGATGCTTGCCCGGCTCGCGGCGGCCGATCAGGCGCTCGATCAACGCCGCCAGCTGGCCGGTACGGGTGATCGGATTCTCCACCCGGTCCTCGACGATGGCGCGGGCGATCTTGCGGCTGAAGCGCTCGTCGCCATAGTTCCACAGCACGTCGGCGATCTCTTTCTCGCTGGCGTGCGCCAGGAAATCCGCCGCGCTTTCGCCCTGCGTCGTGTCCATGCGCATGTCCAGCGGCGCATCGGCCATGAAGCTGAAACCGCGCGCCGCTTCGTCCAACTGGGGTGAGGAGACGCCGAGGTCGAGCAGGATGCCGTCGAGGCCTTCCGCGGTTTCGTCCCACTCGGCCATGCTGGAGAAATTGGCGTGACGGATGGAGACGCGCGGATCGCCGGCCAGCTCCGCCTGCGCGGTGGCGATGGCGGTGGGGTCGCGATCCATCAGCAACAGGCGGCCGTCGGGACCGAGGCGCGACAGCACGGCGCGTGCGTGACCGCCGCGTCCAAAGGTGCCATCGAGATAACGCCCGCCAGCCTGCACGGCGAGACCCTCCACTGCTTCACCCAGCATCACCGGGATGTGCACTAATCGCTCGGCCATGCCGCTTGCACTCCCGCTCCCGTCTCGTTACTGCGCCGCGCTGCCACCGTTGCCGGTTACAGCTGCAGCTCCGCCATCTCGTTGGTGATCTCGTCTTCGCCGATGGTCTGGCGGATCTTGGCCAGGTGAGCCTGCTCGCTCCAAAGCTCGAACTTGTTGCCCATGCCCAGCAGAACCGCCTTTTTCTCGATGCCCGTGGTCGCGCGCTGACTGGCCGGCAGCAATAGACGCGCGGCGGTATCGGGCTCGACTACGGCCGCGGCACCCACCAGCTTCATCTGCATGTCGCGGTGAGCCGCCTTGACCTTGGGAAGCGCGTTGACCTGGTCGCGCACCTTTTCCCACTCCGCGTACGGGAACAGCCACAGGCAGCCCGACTCGAAGGGGTTGTAGGTGATCACCAGACGATTGGCGCAGGCGCCCGCCACCAACTCGCGGTACGCGGTTGGAATGGCCAGGCGGCCTTTGTCGTCAACGGTGATGGCGGTTTCGCCCTGGAACACGACCGATAGCTCCCACGAATTCCCACGATTTCACACAGGAACCCACGATAGTCTCGCCCCCTGAGACTGTCAAGGAAATTTTTCTTGTGAATCAATGAGAAAGGCGGTGATGTGGCAGTAATTCCAGCCCTTTCTGAGGAAACACTCGAAGGTGTTTGAAAGGCTGGGTTTTTTTGATTTCAAACCGTGCCATCAGTCACGCTTTTCGAGGTCCTTGAAGGCACCCGAGATGAATCGCTGTTCATGGCCCGCCACCCACGCCCGTCATCGCCTCGCCAACGAGTGGCGAGACGATGACGACCGGTGGTGAAGGAGGTGGAGTCGGCCTGTAAGCCGGGTTCTGTACGCCTTGCGGCGCGACAGTCATTCCTCTCGGCCTGGCGTCACCGCCAGGCTCCAGCAACCTACCCGGGAACAACGCGGGCCGCGTTATCGTTCCCCTATTTGGTCTTGCTCCGAGTGGGGTTTACCGTGCCACGCGACGTTAGCCCCGCGTGCGGTGCGCTCTTACCGCACCCTTTCACCCTTACCACGCGCATCCGAAGATGCCGTTCGGCGGTCTGCTCTCTGTTGCACTGGCCGTCAGCTCACGCTGCCCAGGAGTTACCTGGCACTCTGCCCTGTGGAGCCCGGACTTTCCTCGATGCGCTTGCGCGCGACGCGACTGTCCGGCCGACTCCACCGCGGATTCTAGTGGAAAACAGGTCTCAGCGAGTTGCGGACGGCGCAATCACCCCTGTGGGAGCGCACTTGTGCGCGACTGCGGCGCACCGGGGCTCTGCGGTCGCGCACAAGTGCGCTCCCACAGAAAAATCTCAACCTTCGTAGAGCAGCTTGCGCGGTGCGCCGGTGATTGCCGCGGCCAGCTTGGCCGCCTTCGCGGGCGGCAGCTCCTCGCGAAGCAAGGCAAACACACGCTTGCCTTCCGCTTCGCGCGCATCCGTCTCTTCGCCGCGCCCGGCCACCATGAGCACGCACTCTCCACGCTGCTGATCCGGATCGCTGGCCACGCGCGCCGCCAGATCGCCCAGCGGTTCGCCGATCACCGTCTCGAACAGCTTGGTCAGTTCGCGCGCGAGCACGCCTTCGCGCGCTTCGCCGAACACATCGCGCATGTCGGCCAGGCTTTCGGCCACGCGATGCGACGACTCGTAAAAGATGAGCGTGCGCGGATCGCCCGCAAGCTCCTGCAGACGCGTGCGCCTGGCGGCGGCCTTGGGCGGAAGAAAGCCCTCGAACACGAAGCGATCGCTGGGCAGGCCCGCCACCGACAGCGCCGCAATCGCCGCGCACGCGCCCGGCACCGGGGCACAGCGGATCCCCGCGGCGCGCGCGGCACGCACCAGGCGAAAGCCGGGATCGCTGATGAGCGGCGTGCCCGCATCGGAAATCAACGCCACCGATTCGCCGCCCTGCAGGCGGCGCACGATGGCGTCGACCACCTCGCGTTCATTGTGGTCGTGCAGCGCCACCAGCGGCGTGCCGACGTTGTAGTGCATCAGCAGCGGCCGGCTGTGGCGCGTGTCCTCGGCCGCAATCACGGCCACCGAACGCAGCGTCTCGATGGCACGCGCGGAAAAGTCGTCCCGATGACCGATCGGCGTGGCGACCACCCATAGCAGACCAGGCTGAATCTGTGACATCTTGCTGTTTCCTATGCATCGGGCCGGCAAGCCAATGGGCTATCATCGCCCATCCGCCGACCATGTCGTCAAAAAGCTCGAAGGGATTTGGCCATGCGCTTGTACCGCGCCGCAGGCGTTGCCCTGCTTGTTGCCCTGGCATTGAGCGGCTGCGTGCCGCCGGCCGCACAGAAGTCGCCGGCGGAAGTCGCGGCGAGCCAGCAGGCCGACGTCCTGATCCAGCAGGGCAAGTTCGACGAGGCCGCGCAGGCCTATCTCGCGCTGGCGCAGACCGGCAGCAATCGCGACCATTATCAGTTGCTGGCCGCCGAAGCCTATCGACAGGAAGGCCAGCTCGATCGTGCGGCACCGCTGCTCGACGGCATCCGTCGCCAGCGGCTGACCGGCGACGAGCCCTCGCGACTCGACCTGCTGCAGGCCGAATGGGCATTGAAGCAACACAACGCGCCGAAGGCGCTACAGCTCACCACCCAACCGAACATCAGCGTGCCGCCGGCATTGCAGCTGCGCCTGCTCGAACTGCGCTCGCAGTCCATGCAGCAAACCGGCGACTTCTGGGGCGCCGCACGCACGCGTGTCGAAATGGACGGCCAATTGAGCGGCCTGGACCAGGCGCAGAACCGCAAGCAGATCGTTTCGCTGCTCACTCAACTGGGCATCGACCCGTTGAAGCAGCGCGCCGCGGCAATGCAGCCCAGCGATCGCATGCTGCCGTGGGTGAATGAAGCACTCACCCAGCTCGGCGTCGCGGTGGCGCATCCCGCGCCGGCGCTCGAGCAGGAAGTGGGCACCATGCTGCCGGGCGAAGGCGCCAACGTGCGCGAAGGCTTCAAGATGCCGTCGCGCGTGGCGCTGCTGTTGCCCACCAGCGGCAACCTCGCCTCGGCCGGCACGGCCATTCGCGAGGGTTTCTTCGCCGCCTACGCCGATTCCGCGCACAACCACATGCCGCGTCCGCCGGTACGCGTCTACGACAGCGCCGGCACCACGGCGGGCGCGATCAAGGCCTACCAGCAAGCCGTCAACGATGGGGCGCAGCTCATCATCGGCCCGCTGACGCGCGGCGAAGTATCCGCCCTGTTCGGCCTGCAGCAGCTGCCCGTACCGCTGCTCGCACTCAACCATCCCGACGACAAGAGCCTGCCCGCCAGCGGCGTGAGCGAGTTCGGCCTGCTGCCCGAAACCGAAGGCGCGCAAGCCGCCGATCACATGGCGGAGGCCGGCATCACCAATGCGTTCGTCATCGTCAGCAGCGACGACTTCGCCCAGCGCGCGGCCAAATCGTTCAAGGCGGAGCTCGAGGCACGCGGCGGCAAAGTCGCGGGCACCGGCAACCTCGGCAGCGGCGTCAACTTTGCCTCGACCATTTCAGGCCTCGGCATGCCGACCGACAGTGGCGACGCCAGCGCCAACAAGGACAGCGGCATCTTCATCAGCATGCGCCCGCAACAGGCGCGCCTGCTGCTGCCGCAGCTCAGGCTTGCCCGCGTGAACCTGCCGGTGGTCGGCACGTCGCACATCTATGCCGGCGTCGATGACGCAGGCGCCAACCGCGATCTCGAAGGCGTCGAGTTC
This sequence comes from Dyella kyungheensis, assembly GCF_049913195.1. GTDB lineage: Bacteria > Pseudomonadota > Gammaproteobacteria > Xanthomonadales > Rhodanobacteraceae > Dyella > Dyella kyungheensis. The sequence goes on from NZ_CP183983.1 coordinate 4,159,845, forward strand.
TGCGATTCGCCATGGCTGTTCGACGTCCAGCCGGGCCTGCCCAATCACGGCGACATCGCCGGACAGTTGCCCGCGGCACGCGGCACCTCCGCTCGCCTGTTCGCATTCGGCATGGATGCATGGAACCTTGCGCCCTATATCGACTGGCTGCGCGCGCATCCCGGCAGCTATCTGCCCGGTGCCAGCGGACAACTCACCTCCGACCAGTTCGGCCGCATCCGTCGCGTGCTCGTCTGGGCCAAGTTCCAGGACGGTCTGGCCCGGCCGCTCAACGGCAGCCTGCAGATGGATACCTCGCCTGCACTCGCCCCGCCGACCGACGCGAGCGGCTCGCCGCAACTCCAGCCCGAGCAGCCCACCGGCAATTGATGCGCGCAGCCGGCGCCGCATTCGAACAACGCGCCTGCGCCGAACTGCAGCGCGCAGGCCTCAAGCTGCTCGCGCGCAACTACACCACGCGCCATGGCGAACTCGACCTGGTGATGATGGATCGCGACACGGTGGTGTTTGTCGAAGTGCGCCATCGCCTGCACAGCAGCCGTGGCGACGCCGCGGCCTCCGTCAATGCCGGCAAGCAATCCAAGCTGATCAAGACGGCCGGGCTTTGGCTGGCCGCTCATTCGCAACATGCCAACCGGGCCTGCCGCTTCGACGTGGTCTGCTATGACGGCCCCACGGAAGCCGCCCACATGAGCTGGTGGCGCAACGCATTCGAAGCCAACTAGGCCGGTCGCAGGCCATTCGTCCACGCTTTGCACATATTCGCCCGGGCACACTGCACGCAGCGCGCCGCCCACCAACGGCACCGTCATACGGGGACACCATGGTTCGCATGCTGATCAAGATCGGCAAATGGACGGCCATCATCGTGCTGGTCTTCCTGGTGTCCCTGCTGGCCATTCGCGCCTGGGATTCGCAGCGCGGCGATCCCTTGGCGCCCTGGCAGACCTTCGTGCCCGACGAGCTGACGCCGTCGCAACTGGATGCCAGCGATTGGGCCGGGTACTTGAAGGCTGAGCAACACGCATTCGACGAGGTCAAGAACGAGGTCACCGACCAGCTCGAAACCGCCCAACGCGCGGTCACCAACCGATACTTCGACGGCGCACCGATGTATCCGGGGCGCTTTGCCCACGACTGGAACCGCTCGTACGTGCTGGAACCAGCCGGCACGCCGGTGGGCGCGGTCGTGTTGATCCATGGCTTGACCGACTCGCCATACAGCCTGCGCGATATCGCCGAGCTGTATCGCGCCCACGGTTTTGTGGCGATCGGCTTGCGCGTGCCGGGACACGGCACGGTACCCGCCGGATTGACCAAGGCGGACTGGCCGCAATGGCTGGCCGCGACTCGGCTCGCGATGCGCGAGGCGCGGCGGCGCGTGGGGCCGAATGCGCCCGTCCATATCGTCGGCTACTCGAATGGCGGCGCGTTGGCGGTGAAATACACGCTGGATGCATGCGAGCACCCTGAGCTCAGCATGCCTACACGCCTTGTGCTCTTGTCGCCGATGATCGGCGTGACCAGTTTCGCCCGCTTCGCCGGCCTTGCCGGACTGCCTGCGATGTTGCCGCGCTTTGCCAAGGCGGCATGGCTGGATCTGCTGCCGGAGTACAACCCGTTCAAGTACAACTCGTTTCCGGTCAATGCCGCGCGGCAGTCGTATTTGTTGACGGATGCGATCCACAGCCAGATGGTTCGCATGGCGCGCGATAAGAAGCTCGCCCGGCTGCCGCCGATCCTCACCTTCCAGTCCGTGGTGGACGATACGGTGAGCGCGTCCGCCGTGATGCACACGCTCTACGCACATGTGCCGGGCAACGGCAGCGAGGTCGTGTTGTTCGACGTGAATCGCAACCGCCGCTTCGACGCGCTGCTCAAGCCCAGCGCACTGGCGGCCGTCAACCGCATGCTGCCGGCTGGACCGCAGTCGTATCGCGCCACGGTGATAGCCAATGTGACCGACGATGACGAACACACCGTCGCCCGCAGCACCGAAGCAGGCCAGACCGCGCCGACGGTGACGCGCTTGTCGGAGCTGTACCCCGACAACATCTTCTCGCTTTCGCATATCGCCCTGCCGTTCCCCTCGAACGATCCGCTCTACGGCACGGAGCCGGACCTGTCGGAGAACTACGGCATTCGTCTCGGCACGGTGGCGCCTCGCGGCGAGCGTGGCGCGCTCATCCTCAATCTCGATGCGGCACTGCGCATCAGCTCCAATCCGTTCTATCCCTATATCCGCGAGCGGATCGAGCAGTTGCTGCCACCAGGTAGCTGAGCAGTCACGGCAAGCGGCGGCGGAGAGTGGGATACTCATCGCATGACTCTTCCCGATGGCTTGCTCGACACGCTCCGCACGCATTTCCCGGACGATGCCCTGGCGACCGGCATGGCCGAGCGCCTGGCCTATGCCTACGACAACTCCCGCCGCAACGCGCTGCCCGATGCCGTGGTCTTCCCGACCTCGCACGAACAGACCGAAGCGCTGGTAAAGGCATGCCGTGCGCACCGGGTGCCGGTGATCGGCCGCGGTCGCGGCACCAACACCACCGGTGCCACGGTGCCGGTGGCGGGCGGCGTGGTGGCGAGTTTCGAGCGGATGAATCGCATCCTGCGCATCGATCCGGACAATCGGCTCGCGGTGGTGGAACCCGGCGTGCTGAATGGCGATCTGCAGCAGGCGTTGAAGCCGCACGGCTTCTTCTGGCCTCCGGATCCTTCGTCCTCGCCCTGGTGCAGCATCGGCGGCAACCTCGCCTGCAATTCGGCGGGGCCGCGCACGGTGAAGTACGGCAGTCCGCGCGAGAACACACTGGGGTTGCGCGCGGTGTCCGGCACGGGCGAAGGATTTCGTTGCGGCACCTATACCAGCAAGGGCGCCACGGGTTATGACCTCACGCGGCTGTTGATCGGCTCGGAAGGCACGCTGGCACTGATCACCGAGGCCACGCTCAAACTCACGCCCAAGCCATCGGCGCTGCGCACCATCCGAGCCACCTATCGCGATGTATCGGCGGCGGCACGCGCCGTCGCGCGCATCATGGCCCAGCCGGTCACGCCGTGCGCACTGGAGTTCATCGACGACACCGCGCTGAAACTGGCGCGCGACTACGGCGGCGATTCAGTGCCGCTGGCCGGCGCAATGCTGATGATCGAAGTGGATGGTGAAGCAGAGACGCTGCCGAGCGCGGTGGACGCCGTCTCCCGCGCGGCGCGCGGCGATGGCCTGGAAGACCTGCGCGTGGCCGAAACCGCGGAGGAAACGCAGGCGTTGTGGTCGGCGCGCAAGGCGCTGTCGCCGGCGCAGCGCACCATCTCGCCGAACAAGATCAACGAGGATGTGGTGGTTCCCGTGAGCCATCTGCCCGAACTGGTCGATGGCATCAAGCAACTGGCCAGGAAACACGACGTGCTCATCGTGAGTTTCGGCCATGCGGGCAACGGCAATCTCCATGTGAACCTGCTGCCCCGCGACGAGTCGGAGCGCGAGCGCGCGCATGCCTGCCTGGCCGATGTCTTCGCGCTGGTGATTTCGCTGGAAGGCACGCTGTCGGGCGAGCACGGCATCGGGCTGGTGAAGAAGGAATTCATGCCGCTGGCGCTGCAGCCTTCGACGCTGCAGTTGATGCGCCATGTGAAGGCGGCTTTCGATCCGGAGTGGATTCTCAATCCGGGCAAGCTGCTACCCTGACCCGTCCCAGTCCTGTGGGAGCGCATTTGTGCGCGACAAGCCTCTCACTGAGCGATACCTGTGACGCTGCGGTCGCGCACAAGTGCGCTCCCACAAAAGATGAGCGATCGGCGTCCGCTCAGTCCTTGCGCGCAAAGATGATGAAGAAATCATGCCGCTGGCGCTGCAGCCTTCGACGCTGCAGTTGATGCGCCATGTGAAGGCGGCTTTCGATCCGGAGGGGATTCTCAATCCGGGCAAGCTGCTGCCCTGATTCTGCCCTTGTAGGAGCGCACCCTGTGCGCGACAAACTTACCCTGAGCGAAGACTTGTGGGCTGCGATCGCGCACAGGGTGCGCTCCTACAGTGTGTGGCCGTGCTCTGCGCTCAGACCTTGCGCGCAAAAATCAGGTGCAACCCGAACAGCACGAACACGGCGCCCGCCAGCCCGTCGATCCAGCGCGAAAGCTTCAGATAGCCGCGGCGCATGGCGGGCAACGCGAACACGCCTGCGACCACGGTGAACCACAGCAGCGTTTCCACGATCACCAGGGTCCACAGCCCCCAGCGCGTGGCGGTATCGACGCGATCGCCCAGGAACGCTGAAAACACGCTGCCGAAATAGATCACCACTTTCGGATTGGAGAGGTTGGTCAGCAGACCGGCACGCAAGGTGGCCCAGTCGCTCTGCTGCAGCACGGCGCGCGGTTCGCTGGCCGAAACGGGAGCCTTCACGGCGCCGCGCAGCATCTTCAGGCCCATCCAGGCGAGATAGAGGCCTCCGGCGATGGCGATCAGGCGCTCCAGCCAGGCCAGCCGCTGCAACAACAACTGCAACCCGGCCAGCGCCAGCGCCGACCACACCACCACACCCAGAGTGATGCCCAGCACGCCGAACATGGCCTGGCGGCGCGTGCGGCTCACTGCCGTCTGCGACACGAAGAAGAAGTCCGGACCGGGGCTCAGCAAGGCCACCAGATGCACCAGGGCGATGGTCAGGAACAGGCTCACGGAGGTCTCCTCGGGGAATGGGGCCGATGTCTTCGTGGCGGCGCAGCTTGTCGCCACCGCAGCGGTCCTCTAGTCTGCCCGTTTTGGCACGGCCTTGGGACTTCCCAAGCCTCTGCAGGGGGATTCGCGGCTCGTCCAGACAGGTCCGGCTTCCGCCCGCCTGGAGGCATGAGCGCGCCACCTGCCCACTAACCGCTTCAACCACAGACATACGCTGATGAGCCTGCGACTGCGCCTGATTGCCATGAACTTCCTGCAATTCTTCGTGTGGGGGTCGTGGCTGCTTACCATCGGCGCGTACTGGTTCCAGACCAAGCACTGGTCAGGCGCGCAGTTCGGCGCGATCTTCTCGACCATGGGCATCGCCTCGCTGTTCATGCCGTCCATTGCCGGCGTGATCGCGGACAAGCACATCAACGCGGAAAAGCTCTACGGCCTGTTCCACATCGGCGGCGCGATCGTGCTGTTCTGCGTGCCGATGGTGCAGTCCCCGGGCCTGATGTTCTGGGTGATGCTGATCAACATGATGTTCTACATGCCGACCATCGCGCTCTCCGTGGCGGTGGCATTCAACGCGCTCAAGAGCGACGGCAAGGACGTGGTTCGCGATTTTCCGCCTATCCGCGTGTGGGGCACGGTGGGTTTCATCGCCGCGCTGTGGACGGTGAGCCTGCTGCACCTGGAAACCTCGTCGGGCCAGTTCTACGTGGCCTCGGGCGCGTCGCTGCTGCTGGGCCTTTACGCCTTCACGCTGCCGCCCTGCCCGCCGCGCTTCCAGCGCCGCGACAACCAGTCGTTGCTGGACACCTTCGGCCTCACCTCGTTCAAGCTGTTTCGCGACGCGCGCATGGCGGTGTTCTTCATCTTTTCGATGCTGCTGGGTGCGGCGCTGCAGCTGACCAACGCCTACGGCGATACGTTCCTGCACGACTTCGCCAAGATGGATGCGTACAAGGATCTGGTGGCGGTGCGTTACCCCGCCATCATCATGTCCATCTCGCAGATTTCCGAAACGCTGTTCATCCTGGCCATTCCGTTCTTCCTGCGCCGCTTCGGCATCAAGACGGTGATGCTGATCAGCATGCTGGCGTGGACGCTGCGCTTTGGCCTGTTTGCCTTTGGCGATCCGGGCGCGGGCCTGTGGATGATCGTGCTGTCGTGCATCGTGTACGGCATGGCGTTCGACTTCTTCAATATCTCCGGCCAGTTGTTCGTGGAAGGCCAGAGCGATCCGTCCATCCGCGCCAGCGCGCAGGGCCTGTTCATGCTGATGACCAACGGCGTCGGCGCGGTGCTGGGCAGCTCGATCAGCGGCCTGGTGATCGAGGCGTTCTTCACTCATCCGGACCAGAGCAAGGACTGGCACGGCATCTGGATCACCTTCGCCAGCTATTCGCTGATCGTGTCGGTGTTGTTCATGGTGCTGTTCAAGCACAAGCACGACCGGGTGGCGGCGGAAGCGCTGGCGGCCAAGATCGCGCACTGAGCCAAACTGCTTTCCTTGTGGGAGCGCACTTGTGCGCGACAACCCTACGAAGCGGTGAATTGAAGTGTGGCTGTCGCGCACGAGTGCGTTCCCACAAGGGTTTTCCAGCCTGGATACACTGGCTTTTCCGGCCGGGTACAATAGCCGGATGCAGATCGGCCCCTACCGCATCGACCCGCCCGTGGTGCTCGCGCCCATGGCCGGGGTCACCGACAAGCCTTTTCGCCTGCTGTGCAAACGGCTGGGCGCGGGTTTGGCCGTGTCCGAGATGACCAACGCCGATCCCCGCCTGTGGCGGACGCGCAAGTCGCTGCAGCGCATGGACCACGATGGGGAACCGGAACCCGTCAGCGTACAGATCGCCGGCTACGATCCCACGATGCTGGCCGAAGCGGCGCGCTACAACGCGGACAACGGCGCCCAGATCATCGACATCAACATGGGCTGCCCGGCCAAGAAGGTCTGCAATGTGTGGTCCGGCTCTGCGCTGTTGCAGGACGAGCCGCTGGTGGCGCGCATCGTCAAGGCCGTGGTCGATGCCGTCGACATCCCGGTGACGCTGAAGATCCGCACCGGCTGGGATCGCCAGAACAAGAACGCGCTGACCATCGCGAAAATCGCGGAAGACGCGGGCATTGCCGCGCTCGCCGTGCATGGCCGCACACGTGCCGACAAATACGAAGGCGAAGCGGAGTACGACACCATCGCCGCGGTGAAGGCCAGCGTGCGCATACCCGTGCTCGCCAATGGCGATGTGGTGACGCCGCAGCAAGCAAAGCATGTGCTCGACGTCACCGGCGCCGACGCCGTGATGGTGGGCCGCGGTGCGCAGGGACGGCCGTGGATTTTCCGCGAGATCGCCCATTACCTCGCCACCGGCGAGAGCCTGCCCGAGCCGACAGCGGCCGAGGTATGCGAGATCCTGCTGCATCACCTGGAACATCTGTACGCGTTCTACGGCGAATTGCAGGGCGTGCGCATCGCACGCAAACACCTGGGCTGGTATGCCAAGGACCGGCCGGAAAACGCCGCGTTCCGCAACGTGGTCAATCGCGCGGAAAATGCCCAGGATCAGCTGCGCCTGACGCGCGAGTATTTCGCCAGCCTGCACGACGGCGTGCGGCTCGCCGCCTGAGCAACGATATCCGGGCCGCCAATCGACGGCCCGGATGACTCAACTCAGTGCGACAGCTGCAGCAGGGTGGACGACACCCAACCCTTGTTGCCCAGCTCGTCTTCCACTTCCCACATGGTGCCCTGCTTGTTGCCGGTGGGGTAAAGCATCATGCCCGGATCGAGCGTGCGCACCGCCGAGCCGCCGGTGGCGCTGGCCAGCAAGCGACCGGGCTTGAGCATGGTCACGGCCTGCTGCGCGCCCGCCTGCGAAGCGTTCGATGGCAGCGAACCCAACTGCGCCACCATCTTGTTGTACGCCTGCAGGTAGGCCATGGTGACGACCTGGCCGATCTCGGTGTTGGCGTATCCGCCCACGCCCGCACCGCCCACGCCACTGGCGCCCCATAGCGCGCCGCCACTGCTGAAACCGATGTCGTTCTTCTTGGCGCTGCCATCGGCCGTGGCCACCTGTTCGGACGAGCGCACGTCGGTCAGGGTCAGCACCACGTCGGCGGTCTTGCTGGAAATGCTGAGGTTGCCGGCGAGGCGCCCCACCTTGCTGCCGCCGAGCAGGCCGCCGAGCACGCTGCCCACCGAGGTGCCGCCGGCATCCTTGTTGCTGGAGATCAGGTCCGGGACGAGCACATAGTCGGCCGCCTTGATCTGCCCCTTGCCCACGTTGGAACGCACACGCAGGTCGCCGTTGGCGGCCAGGTCACGCTCCTGCTGCGCCATGGCCATGCCGGCCCCGCGATCGACCAGGGTGAAGCAGCCCGACTTGGCCACGAATACCTTTATCAGCTTGGTCGGCGACGGCAGCTGGCGCTCGCTCCACCAGTCCACGCCGCGCTCGGGTTCTTCCACCGCCAGCGTGCCGAGCTTGGTCGCGCAGGTGGGAATCTGCGTCATCTGCGCGGCGCGTTGATCCTGGGCGCTTTCCGCATGGGCGGACATGCCGGCCGCCACGATCAGCGCAAAACTCCATGCTCCGCCCCTGATGGCGGTTCTCTTGCAACGATCCATTTGCCCCTTCCTTACGTGATTGAAACTGCTGCAAACGCTCGCGCGCGAGCGCCCCTGTAAACTTAAGAAAGGTCTCAATCACGAAGCGACGGATATAGCGGCGAACATCGCAGAATCTTGTAGGCCAATTCCTACTGAGCGTAAAAATGTCGGGAAAAGGCCGCAAACCCTTGCGCAACGCCAGCCGGCATGATGGCCGCCAGCTTGCTACCGTCACCTTCATGCCCCTACCCATTTTTCGTCGCCCATGGCTATCGCGGATAACCGGCACCCTGCTACTGAGCGGGCTCGCACTGTTGCTCGCCGGATGCGAGGCGACGCTGTTCGCCGGGCTCAACGCCACCAATGCGCGCAAGGACATCGTCGAACAGCACGGCATCGTCTTCGACGCGACACACACGTTGGCATTGGACGTCTATGCGCCCACTCACGCGGAGCACGCACCCATCGTGGTCTTCTTCTACGGCGGCACCTGGGTACGCGGCGAACGCGCCTGGTATCGCTTCGTGGGCACGACGCTGGCTGCGCATGGCGTCATCACGGTGATTCCCGATTACCGCAAATACCCGCAGGTGAAACTCGATGGCTTCATGCAGGATGCCGCCGAGGCCGTCGCCTGGACGCACGCACACGCGGCAGAGATCGGCGGCTCACCCGACGATGTCTTCGTGATGGGGCACTCGGCCGGTGGCCAGATCGCCGCCCTGCTGGCGACGGACCCGCAATGGCTGGGCGGCCACGGCTTGAAGCCGACGGAGCTGGCCGGCTTCATCGGTCTCGCCGGCTGCTACGACTTCGTACCCGTGCCGCAGGACGATCCGATCATGCTGGGCGTCTTCGGCAGCACGGCAGAGCAACAGCGTCGCGGGCAGCCGGTGAGCTACGTGCACGGCGCCGAGCCGCCGATGCTGTTGCTGCAAGGCACCGACGACGGCGAAGTGGAACCGTCGAACGCGATCTCGCTGTACCGGGCCACGCAGGCTGTGCATGGTGACAGCACGTTGCGCACCTATCCTGGCGTGGGGCATGAAGCGTTGCTGTTCAGCCTGTCGCGGCCGCTGCGTGGCGGTGCGCCGGCGCTGGGCGACATCCTCGCTTTCATTGCGGCGCATCCGCACGCCAAAGCTGCCACACACGCTCCCTGAGCGCGCTGCGACACTTTCCCTCCACAAGCGTCGGCGTAGCGTTGCAGATCCACGTTCCCAGCGAGCGGATGCCGTCGTGAACAGCATCGTCACCGGTGAGTTTCCCTATATCCACGGCTTTTCGTCGGACGAGCAATCGCGCCTGATCCGTCAGGCGCGCATGTTCGAGACCACGCTGTTCAGCCGCATCGACTACAGCGAGGCTTCGCGTCTGCTCGAAGTCGGTTGCGGCGTGGGTGCGCAGACGGAGATCCTGCTGCGGCGCTTTCCGCATCTTGAAGTGACTGGCGTGGATCGCTCCGGGGCGCAGTTGGAAGCGGCCGAACGCCATCTGGCCCAGTCCGCCTGGTGCACGTCGCGCTACACGCTGCAGCAGGCCGATGCTACCGATCTGCCGTTTCCCGATCGAAGCTTCGATGCGGCGTACCTGTGCTGGGTGCTGGAACACATGCCCAGTCCCGCGCGCGTGCTGAGCGAACTGCGCCGCGTGCTCAGCCCCGGCGCGGTGGTGTACGTCACCGAAGTGCTCAACACTTCGTTCTTTCTCGATCCGTATTCACCGCATCTGCTGCGTTACTGGATGGCCTTCAACGACTACCAGTACGACAGCGGCGGCGATCCGTTCATCGGCGCCAAGTTGGGCAACCTGCTGCTGGCCGGCGGCTATCGCGATGTGCAGACCGAGGTGAAGAGTTTCCACCTCGACAATCGCCAGCCCGGCAAGCGCAAACAGATGATGGCGTTCTGGGAAGAACTGCTGCTCTCGGCGGCCGACCAGCTGGTGGCCACCGGCAAGGTCGACACCGCGACGGTCGAGGGCATGCGCAGCGAATTGCAGGCGGTGCGCAACGATCCGAACGCGGTGTTTTTTTTCGCCTTCGTGCAGGCGCGGGCGTTGGTTTACTGAGCCGGTTTGGCGGCGAAGCCGTAGCCGGCCAGCACGGGTTTCAACGCGGCGATCCACAGCGCGTAACCGGTCGGCTGCATGTGCAGGCCGTCGGGGCGGAACAGTTCGGGACGCGGCTTGCCTTGCGCATCGACCATCGCCGGTGCGATGTCGAGGAAACGGATGTTGTTCTGCGTGGCGGCCCAGTCGCGGATCTTGTCGTTGGCGGCCTTCATGGTCGGCCACAGCGCGAGGCGCGCGATGCTGGGCTTGATCGAGATGTAGACGATGGGCACGCCGGGAACGCCCTGGCGCGCACGCGCCACGAACTGCTGGAACGAAGCGAGCACCTGGTCGGGCGTGGCGCCGTCGTTGACGTCGTTGTCGCCGGCATACATCACGATCAGCCTGGGCTGGTAAGGCCACACGATCTGCTTGGCGTAATAGGTGGAGTCAGGCAGCGCCGAACCGCCGAAGCCGCGGTTGATCACGGGAATGCCCGGAAAATCCTGCGCCAGCGACTTCCAGAACTGGATCGACGAGCTGCCGATGAACAGAACCCCGTGCTGGGCCGGCGGATGCTGGTGGTCGGCCGCCACGAAGGCGGCGATGTCGGGCTGCCAATGCGAGGGTGGCTGGCTGTCGGCATGGGCAAACGCCGAGGCAACCAGGGACGCTGCGAGAAAGATCAGTCCGGTCAATCGCTTCATGCAACTTCTCCTGCGGGGGCGGAAGTTCGATTATGGATGTCTCGACAGGTATGTCTAGCCAATGGCACGCATGTTCGAGAGCAGAGTCGACGCCTGGCGCGATCACCGCGGACCCGCCATTCGTCCCAGCAGCGGCACCATTCGTCACTTCATGCTTGTCGGCTCGTCGGGCGGGCGCAGAGTGGCGTCATTCCCATCGGAGTACGCCCATGCATCGTCGCGATCTGCTCAAGGCCGCCCTCGCCCTGCCCTTGCTGCCCTGGGCGATGTCGCCCACGGTCGCCGGCGCCCGCCAGGCGCTCAGTGCGGTGGGCACATGGCACTCGCGGGTGCGTCCGGGCCAACCGGGTTGGCCGACATCGGCGCAATGGGACGAACTGAGCCATGCGGTCGGCGGCCGGCTGCAACGTCTGCAGTCGCCATTCGAACACTGCGGCACCGGCGATGCGGTCTGCCAGGAGGCGCTGAAGCAGGTGCGCAATCCCTACTACCTGGGCGATACCCCATCGCTCACCCAGACCAGCGGTTGGGCCGATGCTTGGACCTCGCGCCCCAGCGTCTATGCCGTGGCAGCGGAGAACACCAGCGACGTGGTGGCCGCGGTGAACTTCGCCCGCAAACACCATCTGCGGCTGGTGGTGAAAGGCGGCGGGCACAGCTACCAGGGCACCTCGGATGCACCCGACTCGCTGCTGATCTGGACGCGCCACATGAACCGGATCGCGCTGCATGACGCCTTTGTTCCGCAAGGTTGCGAAGGGCCTGCACGGCAGGCTGTCACGGTGGAAGCCGGTGCGATGTGGGTGGACGCGTACAACGCCGTCACCACCAAAGCGGGCCGCTACGTGCAGGGTGGCGGCTGCATGACGGTGGGTGTCGCCGGCCTGGTGCAGAGCGGCGGCTTCGGCAGTTTCTCCAAGCGTTTCGGTACGGCCAGCGGCAATCTGCTGGAAGCCGAGGTAGTCACCGCCGACGGCAAGGTCCACACGGTGAACGCCTGCCGCGAACCGGAGCTGTTCTGGGCCATCAAGGGTGGCGGCGGGGGCAGTCTTGGCGTGGTGACCAGGCTCACCCTGGTGACGCACGATCTGCCGGACACCTTCGGCGCCGTGTTCGGCAGCGTGCAGGCCGATTCGGATCAGGCCTATCGCGCACTCCTGGCGCAGACCATGCGCTTCTACCGCGATGCACTGTTCAACCCGCACTGGGGCGAGCAGCTGACGTTCCATGGCGACAACACGCTGCATCTGTCAATGGTGTTCCAGGGCTTGAGCAAGCAGGAAGCGGAGCAGGTGTGGGCGCCGTTCTTCGCCTGGATCAAGGCCCGCAGCGCGTATCGCTTCAAGAACGAGGCGCAGGTGATCGCCATGCCCGCCCGGCACTTCTGGGATGCGGAGTTCTTTCGCCAGCACGCGCCGCAACTGATCGTTGCCGACAGCCGTCCCGATGCGCCGCCTGACCGTGTGCTGTGGGCCGGCGACGAGGGACAGGTCGGCCAGTTCATCCACGGCTACCGCTCCGCCTGGCTGCCGCAGTCGCTGCTCGACGAACGCCGGCTCGACGCGCTCGCCGAGGCGATGTTCCAGGCCACGCGTCACTGGGGCTTCTCGCTGCATTTCAACAAGGGACTTGCCGGTGCGCCCGCCGATGCCATCGGCCGTTCGCGCGACACCGCCATGAATCCCGGTGCGATGGATGCATTCGCCCTGGCCATCACCGGCAGCGAGAGCAAGCCTGCCTTTCCGGGCATGCCCGGCAACACACCCAATCTCGAGCGGGCCCGCCAGGACAAACAAGGCAACGACCAGTGCATGGACGCCCTGCTGACGGTCGCGCCCGGCGCCGGCTCCTATGTCTCGGAAAGCGACTATTTCGAACGCGACTGGCAAACCTCGTTCTGGGGCGGCAATTACCCGCGGCTGGCCGCCGCCAAGCGCCGGTACGACCCGGAAGGCCTGTTCTTCGTGCGCCACGGCGTGGGCAGCGAGGGCTGGAGCGACGACGGCTTCACGCGTCTGAAGCCGCCTGTTTGAGGCCCGCCGGCAAGGCCCCGGCTGACACCCGGCCGGGGCCTATGCGACACCCTTGGAGTATTCTGGCCGCTTGCGCCGCCGCCCTTTGGGCGGTTTTGGCGTCTCCGGGGCACCCCGGAAAAGGGCCGCAAAGCCGTCCAAATGGCTGAATCGGCATGAAATCGTCATGTGCGGCCGCCAAGCTGAGGCTGCAAACCCGGGGTAGGCCGTGTATCATGCGCCACCCTCTTTCATCTCTTCATCCGTAAGGAAGGATATAACCCGCGATGAGCAACTTCCTCTTCACCTCCGAGTCGGTCTCTGAAGGCCATCCGGACAAAGTCGCCGACCAGATCTCCGATGCCGTCCTCGATGCGATCATCGCGCAGGATCCGCGTGCGCGCGTGGCCTGCGAAACGATGGTGAAGACGGGCGTGGCGATCGTCGCCGGCGAGATCACCACCAGCGCCTGGATCGACCTGGAAGCGCTGACCCGCAAGGTCATCGTCGACATCGGCTACGACTCCTCGGAAGTCGGCTTCGATGGCGAGACCTGCGGCGTGCTGAACCTGATCGGCAAGCAGTCGCCCGACATCAACCAGGGCGTGGATCGCAAGAAGCCGGAAGAACAGGGCGCTGGCGACCAGGGCCTGATGTTCGGCTACGCGACCAACGAAACCAAGGACTACATGCCGGCTGCGATCTACTACTCGCACCGCCTGGTCGAGCAGCAGGCCAAGGTCCGCAAGAAGAAGAATTCGCCGCTGCCGTGGCTGCGTCCGGACGCCAAGAGCCAGGTCACCCTGCGTTACGAAGACGGTGTCGCCACCGCCATCGACGCCGTGGTGCTGTCGACCCAGCACGATCCGAGCGTGAAGCAGAAGGATCTGATCGAAGCCGTGCGCGAGCACATCCTCAAGCCCGTGCTGCCGGCCAAGCTGCTGCACAAGGGCACCAAGTTCCACATCAACCCGACCGGCAAGTTCGTGATCGGCGGCCCGGTGGGCGATTGCGGCCTGACCGGCCGCAAGATCATCGTCGACACCTACGGCGGCTGGGCCCGTCACGGTGGTGGCGCGTTCTCGGGCAAGGATCCGTCGAAGGTGGACCGTTCGGCCGCCTACGCCGCGCGTTATGTCGCCAAGAACATCGTGGCTGCCGGCATCGCCGACCGTTGCGAAGTGCAGGTGAGCTACGCCATCGGCGTGGCCGAGCCGACCTCGATCTCGGTGACGACCTTCGGCACCGGCAAGATCGCCGACGAGAAGATCGAGAAGCTGATCCGCAAGCACTTCGACCTGCGCCCGTACGGCATCATCAAGATGCTCGACCTGGTGCACCCGATGTACCAGCAGACCGCCAGCTACGGTCACTTCGGCCGCACCCCGTACGAAGTGAAGGGTCCGGACGGCAAGACCTACACCGCGTTCTCGTGGGAAAAGACCGATAAGGCCGAAGCGCTGCGCGCCGATGCCAAGCTGAAGTAAGCCACGCTTGCTTTGCCAAGAAAACGGGCCGCGAAAGCGGCCCGTTTTCGTTTGGGTGCGCGCTGCGCTCCCGAGGGCTTACCCGGCCCCATCCTGCGCGGACGCGCAGCCATCGACCAAACGAATGAAGCGCGCTGGATTTCCTCCGACGAGGCTGTTCGGGGGAACGTTCCTGGTGACCACCGAGCCTGCAGCGACCACCGAGTTCTCCCCCACCGTGACCCCGCCGATGACCGTTGCACCGGCGGCGATCCATACATTCCGCTCGATCACGATGCGCTTTCCGAACGTGACGGAACGACGCTGCGCGGGATCCAGCGGATGGCCCGATGTGATGATGCTCACGTTGGGTCCGATCATCACATCGTCCGCGATGTGGAGGCCGCCGAGATCGTAGAAGGTGCAGTTCTGGTTTATGAAGACATTCCGGCCGACGCGAATCTCGTCGCCGCCGCTGGTGTAGAACGGCGGGATCAACAGGAAGCTGTTGTCGACGGGCTGGCCGATGAGTTCGGAGAACAAGGCCCGCACTTCATCGGCATCGTCGAAGGTCAAACGGTTGAGTGCAGCGGTGATCATCCCCGCGCGTTTGACCGCTGCCACCATCTTCGCCGATTCCGGCGTTCTCCTGTGGATGACCTTGGTGTCTTCGTCGTTCGTCATTCGGCGCTTCCGTATCCATGCCAGCCACAGCCTGGATTGAAACACGAACGCGCTCGCCGTCGGACGCTTTCCGGAACCTGCGTCTTGCCGGTCGCCTGGCTTCCGGCGCTTGTCGCCAGTCATGCTGCCATGGCGGCAGCATGACTCGCATTTGCCGCTTACGGATCGAACTTCTTTTCCACGCCGAGCAGGATGGACTGGTTGCCGCTGCTCGTGTTGTCCAGGTAGTTCTGGTACTCCATGCGCAACAACCAGCCGCGCAACGACTGCAGCGCGACGCCGACGCCAAGCATGGTGTGGTTGCGCGACTGGTTGGTCAGCGATGTCTGGTACAGCGGACCGTTGAGCAGGTCGGCGTAGCGCATGGTCACCAGGTTCGAGCCCTGCATGTCATGCCCGAACTCCGCGCGCGCCTGCGGCGACCACACGCCGTAGTCTTCCTTGAAGGTCCACTGCGCCAGCAGGCCCAGCGTGCCGGTGCTGGTTTTCACCGTCTGGCCCTGGTACGCCAGCGAGTACACCGAGTCGCCATTTTCCGTATAGCCGTCCAGATGCGCGCGGGCGATATCGAGGCGGCCGTAGGGAGTGAGCATCATGTCGTCGGTCTGGTGCTCGTAACCGACCGAGACCGAGCCGAACAGCTGCGTGCCATCGCGGTTGCCATGCACGGTGTTGCCGTCATCGGTGACGTAACGGCGCGCATCGAACTGCAGCCACTGGTAACCCGCCAGTGCGTCGACATAGACCGAGTTGGCCGGGTGGTAGCTGGCATAGAACGCCACGTTGTAGCTGTCGAGCGCGCTGCGGCTGCCGTTCTTGCCGACATCGGACACGTCGTGGCCGTAGCCCACGCCGAAGCCCGCCGCGAAGTCCCGGCTGAAGGCCTTGTCGATGCCCATGCTTAGGCCGGACGTGGTGAAGTCGATGCCGTTGTCGCTGGTGCCGGTCTGCATCTTGCCGAAGTTGACGGCACCGCCCGTCCACACCGCTACACCGCCAGGCAGTCCGCCGCCCTGCAACGTGGTGGCCGGCGGCGCCTGCGGCGTGTCGCCTGCATCGGGCTGGACGCGGTAACGATTCATGCCCTGCTGCTCACCCAACTCCGACAGCGACTGCGGATTGCGCAGGCTGCTGGCCGAGGTCATGGTGATGCCATTGCTGAAGCCGCTGGCATTGGCACCGCCGTGCAGGCTCTCCAGGCGCTGCTGGAAGTTGCTGATCTGGCCCGTGGCCATGCGGCGTGCCGCATCGGCCTGCGCATCGAGCACGCCGATCACTTCGGCGTTCTTCGACGGATCGCTGCGCGGTGTCACCGCCACGTTGATCGTGCCCGGCGCCGATTCGGCAAAGGCATTGCTGAGCGTATAGCTGAGCTGCGCCGATCCGCTGAAGCCTGCCGCCGCCGTGAAGGACAGCGCGTAGCCGCTGGCATTGGACTGGATGGTCGCCGAACCGGCGTTCGACGGCGAGATCGACACCAGCTTCGCGCCGGTGAAGGGACCGCCGTGCGCGGTGGCCGTCAGATCCACCTGCACCGTCCTGCCGGCGATCACGGTAGAGCTCAAGTTCGGCGCCACCGGCATCGGATTGACGTTGAGCGTGACGTGCGCCGGCTTGGATGCACCGAACGGATTGCTCACGGTGTAATCGAAGCCGAGCGTTCCCGATGCATCGACAGCCGCGGTGTAGACGATGTCCGTACCCTGCACCACCGCCGTACCCGAGGCAGGTGCCGTGGTGACAACCGCGCTGACGAACGGCCCATTGGTGGCACCCGCCACCGCATGGATGGTCACCGTCTTGCCCGCCAGCAGCGTGACGGACTGCGGCGCTGCGACCGGCACGGCACCCGGAATCACCGTGACGGTCACCGTCGCCGGCGCCGACGTGCCGCCTGGGCCGGTGGCCGTGTAGTTGAGCGTGTCGGTGCCAAAGTAATTGGCCGCCGGCGTGTACACCACGTTCAAGCCGTTCACCGTCGCCGTGCCATGCGATGGCTGCTGAGTGACGGTAATACTGGTGATCGGGCCGGTGTCGTTGGCGGTCACTGGGATGGTGGACGAACCGTTCGCGTTGGCGCTCGCCGTATCGTTCACCGCGATCGGCACCGGCTGCGCGATGGCGATGGTGTACGCCTGCGAGCCCTGGAAAGCGAAACGGTCCGTCACCGTCACGGTGACGTTGAACGAACCCGCTGCCGTCGGAGAACCGGACAGCACGCCTGCAGGACTCAAGCTCAAGCCAGCCGGCAGTGCGCCACTGGTCAACGCATACGTATACGGCGCATTACCACCCGAAGCCGAGAGCGTCGTCGAGGTGTAGGCCACTCCTACCTTGCCTTGCGGCACCGTGGTCGGCGTGAGCGCGATGCCTGGCGCACTGACCGTGATCTGATAGGTCTTGTCAGCGGTCTGCGTGGCCGCGTCGACAACGTGCAGGGTGACGCTATACGTGCCCGCGCTGGTGGGCGTACCCGACAGCACGCCTGCCGGCGAGAACGTCAGACCCGTGGGCAGACTGCCACCGGTGAGACTGAAGGTGTACGGCGCTGCGCCACCGACAGCAGTGATCGTCTGCGAATACGGCGAACCGCCAGTCACAGCGCTCAGCGGCGACGCCGTAACAAACGATACCGCGCCACCCGGCACCACGATCGCGAACGACTGCTGCACCTGCGACGCGGCAAGGAAGGCAGGGTTGCCGGCTTGGTTGGCATTGACCGTGCACGTACCCGGTGCAAGCGTCGTCAGTATGCCGCCTGCAGTAACCGTACATACCGCGGTGGTGGCGGAAGTAAACGTTACGGGCAGGCCCGAGGTCGCCGTGGCCGTCAGCGTCGGCGTCGTACCGAAATTCTGCGCGCCCGGATTGGCGAAACTGATGGTCTGCGTACCTTGCGGCGTCACGCTGTTTGACGCGCCCGACGCAGCGCCGGTGATGGAACCATTCGTCGCCGTAACGGTAAAGGTGTAAGCCGTGCCGTTGGTCAATCCGGTCACCGTGATCGGAGCGTTGGCGCCGGTGCCGGTAAGTCCACCGGGGTTGGACGTCACCGTATAAGTGCTGATCGCCGCGCCACCGGTGTTTGCCGGCGCGGTGAACGACACGCTGGCCTGCGTGTTGCCCGCCGTGGCGGTGCCGATGGTCGGCGCGCCGGGCGCGACTGCCGCTACGGCGAAGACCTGCGTGACCTGAGTCGCGGCGCTGAAGGTGCCGTTACCTGCCTGGTCGGCATGGATGCTGCAACTGCCCGCCGTGACGAAGGTCAGTGCGCCACCGCTGGTGATCGTACACACGCCGGTGGATGACGAAGTGAACGTCACCGGCAAGCCGGACGTGCTGCTCGCTGTCAGCGTCGGTGTGGTGCCGAAGTTCTGCGTGCCGGGATTGCTGAAGGTGATGGTCTGGCCGCCCCTCGGCGTCACGGCGTTCGACGCCGCCGATGGCGCACCGGGGCCCACCACATTGGTGGCGGTCACAGTGAAGGTATACGCGGTGCCGTTGGTCAATCCGGTCACGGCGATCGGGCTGCTCGCGCCCGAGCCGGTGAGCCCGCCGGGGCTGGAGGTGACCGTGTAGCCGGTGATCGGCGCGCCACCGGTGTTTGCCGGCGCCGTGAAACTCACGGAAGCCTGGGTATCGCCAGCCGTTGCGCTGACGCCGGTCGGCGCGTCGGACGCGATGGCCGCGACATGCACCGTGTAGTTCCCCGTGCCGGTGAAACTCTGTGCGTCGGTGGCCGTGACGGTGAAGCTGAAGTCACCCGCCGTAGTGGGCGTGCCCGATAGCGTGCCGCTAGGCGCCAAGGTCAGGCCGGGAGGCAGCACGCCAGCGGTGACGGAGAGGCTATAGGGACCCACGCCACCGGAAGCGGACATCGACTGGGAATACGCCGTGCCCACCGTGGCGTTGGCCAGGCTGGACGGCGACACCGTGATGGTCGGCGCGGCGATCGTCAGCGTGAGTGGAATCGCGGTGGTATAGGGAGTGCTCGGACCGGTGGTGGAGTCGCTCACGTTGATGGTGATGTTGAACGTACCTGCCTGCGTCGGCGTGCCGCTCAACAAGCCACTGGACGACAAGGTCACGCCCGCCGGCAAACCGCTCGCGCTCGGGAAGATGTACGGCGCGGTGCCGTTCGTTGGCGTGAATTGCTGGGAGTAGCCGCTGTTGACCGCGCCGTTCGGCAGAGTGGCAGGCGTGATCGTGACGACCGGCTTATCGACGACCAGTGTGACGTTGGCAGGCGTCGAGGAGACCGGCCCGGTGCCGGTGGAGCTGTCCTTCGCCGTGACCTGCACCGTGAACGTACCCTGGACGGTCGGTGTGCCGCTGATGGTGCCGTTGGCGGCCAAAGTCAGGCCCGCAGGCAGGGTGCCCGCAGACACCGTGTAGGTGTAGGGCGTCGCGCCACCGCTGGCACCTGCGATGGATTGGTTGTACGCCGCGCCTGCCCTGGGATGCGGCGGCTGAGTCGGCGCGTAGATGATGGTTGGCTGACTCACCGTGACCGTCACCGTGCCTACCGGCGAGGACGTGCCCGCGCCATTGGTTGCCGTGTAGGTAAACGAATCATTCCCTACGTAACCCGCGGTAGGCGTATAGGTGATCGACGTGCCACTGGCCGTGGCCGTACCGTGCATGGCCTGCGTTCCCACCGCCACCGAAGTGGCCGACGCGCCGGTGATGTTCAGCGTCACGGGATTGTTGGTGCTGTTGTAGGCGACCGTCGCCGACACCGGGCCGGTGGTGGGCGGCAGGTTCAATACCGTCAACGTAACCGGCACCACCTTGAAGTAATGGGTAGAGCTGCCGTCGGTGACCAGGACCGAGAAGTTGTACGGACCCAGCGACGTAGGTGTGCCGCTGAGCGTGCCATCCGCCGCCAAGTTGATGCCTGGCGGCAAGGTACCGCTGCTGTACGCGAAGGTGAAAGGCGCAAGCGCCCCCGATGCCTGCAACTGGTAGTTGTATGGACTATTGATCCCCGCATTCTGTGGCGTGGCCACCGAGATGCCCGACGAAGGATTGGGCACCACCGCCGTATACGACTTCGGACCCGACACGCCTGCGCCGTCGGTGGCCGTGATGGTGAACGAATACGACCCCGCCTGGTTCGGCGTACCGCTGATGGTGTTGCCGCTCAGGCTCAGGCCCGAGGGCAAGGAGCCGCCCGTCAACGCGTACGTGTAGGTACCGTTTCCGCCAGAGGCGCTCAACACCTGAGTGAAGCTGGTACCCACTTGCAGCGTGGGAAACGAAGCTGGACTGATACTGATCTGGCTGGCGGATGCGGCAATGTTCACGACGATGGTGAATGGCTCGCCCAGGGAATCTTCCACCACGAACGAGTCGGTAGTGGCGGCCGACTGTGAGCCATTGTTCGTATACGTGACGACACCCGACAGCGTGTTCACGCTAACCGTGCCGTATTGCGGATTGGTGGTGCCCGCATGCGGGTACGGATTCAGACCGAGCCCATCGCATTGATCGCCGATATTGATCGCAATCGACGTGTTCGCCACCATCGGCGACGTCGACGGCGTGGTGTTGGAGACGTCCGGCACGGTGATGGTGCCGCAGGCGGCGCGCGCGGCATCCGGCATCAGCCCGAGCAAGGCCATCACCAACAGCCAGCTGAAAACACTACGCGACAACGACAAAAGGCGCGCCACGGCGCGCTGCATCGGCAAGCGATGAGACATGATTCCCCCGACTCCCTGTTCTACGCGCACAGCAATGACGCGTGCTGCACTCGCGCTCAACGTCAAATCATTCGAACTGCTACGGCTTTATTCCCAAGCCGCCCCTGTGAAGCAGTGAAGCATCGCCTTCGCTTAAACAGCGTTGCGATTTTTTGCAATCAGCGTCGACCTATAAATGCTTACGTTATCGACTTGAATATTGTGAGCTTCGTCACAGGTTACTTGTCAAGGTTCTCTGACTAAGAGACAGTAGATTGGTGCGGCCACAGGATGCGCTCGCACACTCACCAGGGGGATTTCCAATGACCGATGTTTTCGTGGGGCAAGTCATGCTCGCTCCGTTTGCGTTTGCGCCAAGAACCTTTGCGCAGTGCGACGGCGCCCTCATGGCCATCAATCAAAACCAAGCGCTTTTTTCGTTGCTTGGCACCGTCTATGGCGGCGACGGCCAGACCACATTTCAACTACCCGATCTGCGTGGACGTACGCCTTATGGCATAGGCAACAACTACACCCTGGGCCAGCTCGGCGGCCAGGAAGCGGTGACCCTGCAGACCAACCAGATTCCGTCGCACGTGCACACCGCCGGCTACAGCACGCAGAATGGTGCCGTGCGCAACCCGGCCAATGCACTCTACGGCAATACCGGTGCCACCTCGATTTACGCGGCAGCCACCGGTTCGCAGGTGACGCTCAACGCCAACACCGCCGGTGCCACCGGACAAGGCGTGCCGCATTCCAATCTTCAGCCGTTTTCGGTGCTGAATTTCTGCATCGCGCTGAGCGGCATCTACCCGCCGCGCCCCTGAGTCGGAGATCGACACATGCAACCTTACCTTGGCGAAATTCGCCTGCTGCCGTTCAACTTTGCACCGGTGGGCTGGCAGGACTGCGATGGCAGCTTGCTGTCCATCGCGGAAAACGAAGCGCTGTACGTCTTGCTCGGCACCACCTACGGCGGTGATGGAGTCAGCACGTTCGCAGTACCCGACCTGCGCGGCCGCTTGCCCATTCATCGCGGCACGGGCCGAGGGCTTAGTTCTTACGTACTAGGCCAAATAGCCGGCACGGAAGCGGTCACCCTGATCTCGGGGAACCTGCCCGCGCACACGCATACGGTACAGGCCACCAGCGCCCCCGCCAGCACGGGCGCTCCATCGGGCACGGCTGAGCTGGGCACCATCAGCGGCGACACGATGTACACCAGCGACATTACCGGCCTGACCGCACACCCTGCGGCCACAAGCATGCTCAGTACGACGGGTGGCAACCAGGCGCACGACAACACGATGCCGACGCTCGCCGTTCGCTTTTGCATTGCGCTGGCAGGCGTCTTCCCCAGTCAGTCGTAACGGCGC
Organism: Dyella kyungheensis; assembly: GCF_049913195.1. Taxonomy (GTDB): domain Bacteria; phylum Pseudomonadota; class Gammaproteobacteria; order Xanthomonadales; family Rhodanobacteraceae; genus Dyella; species Dyella kyungheensis. The sequence goes on from NZ_CP183983.1 coordinate 4,182,120, forward strand.
GTCGCCATCACTTTCAGGACAACGCATCATGAGCAATAACTTTCTCGGCGAAATCCAGCTCTTTGCCTTCGGCTTCAATCCGGCCAATTGGGCGCCGTGCAACGGCCAGCTCCTTCCCATCTCGCAAAACACCGCGCTGTTTTCCCTGCTTGGCACCAATTTCGGCGGCGATGGCAAAACCACCTTCGGTTTGCCGAACTTCCAAGGCTCGGCAGCCTGTGGCGTGGGTAGCGGTCCGGGCCTAACGGAACGAGTCATCGGTGAGACCTTCGGTTCCGAGACCGTCACCCTGAATCCCCTGGAAATACCGACCCATACGCATCCATTCAACGCCTACAACCAGACCGACACGTCCAAGCGCCAAAGCGCGCCGGCGACCGGCAGTGCGCTGACGTTGCCGGCTGAAATCACCCCGTACATAGGCGGCACCTCGCCAACGGGTTCATTTGCCATGCAGATGGTGCAACCCGCCGGTGGCTCGCTGCCGCATGAAAACCGGCAGCCCTTCCTGGCGATGAATTTCTGCATTGCCTTGTCGGGACAGTTTCCGCAGCGGCCGTAAGCATGGAGGCGCAGGGCTTTCCCGAGCCAGCGCTTCCGCCTTGGCTGGACCTGCCCGGACGCATTGCGTCCGGGCTCCAGCTCAGGCTGGCGCGCGCTGACGACCTACCCTTTCTGCGTGAGCTGTACACCTCCTCGCGTGCCGCCGAACTGGCATGCATGCCATGGCCGGAGCAGGCCAAGCGCGCGTTCTGCGACAGCCAGTTCGATCTGCAGCACCGTCACTATCTGAGCTACACGATGCCCGGCGCATTCACCGTGGTGATGCGCGATGATCGAGCGGTGGGACGCTTGTACCTGCAATGGACGCCTACCGAATTGCACATCGTCGATATCCTGTTGCTGCCGGACGCACAGGGACAAGGCATCGGTTCGACGCTGCTGCGCTGGTTGCAATCGTTGCTGCCGCAAGCCGGCGTGGCGTCACTCGCGTTGCAAGTGCTGCAGCACAATACCGCGGCGCACCAGCTTTATCGGCGCCTTGGTTTCCAAGCCCGTGAAATCCACGGCATGCATGTGAGCATGGCCTGGACGCCGCCGAACGCCTCGCTCAGTTGAACAAGGCCTGATAGATAAAGCCGTCGCGATCGCGGGCAATCGGCACCAGAAAGATGCCGAACTCGCCGAGACTGTCGTGCCGTATGCTGTAAATGCGCTGCGGGAATACCACCGCCGCTTCGTTGCGAAACAGCAGGGAAAACGGTTCGCGTACCATCCCTGCCGTCGGACGATAAGGAAGCGGCCGCGCTTCCACCAGCACAAACGACGTGCTGATCTGATCGATGTCGACCTTGAACGTTTCGTTGAGGTGACCGGCGAAATGGCTCAATTGAAAGAACTGCATGACATCCCCCTGACCGGCGAGCATGCCCGAGCCGTGGACGGCTTTCAACACACGCTCGCCCGCGGCCCGAGGCTGATTGCAAAGTATTGAGCCGTCCGAACGTCAGTGCGATTTCGCGTAGAACACATAGGTCGCGGTATAGGGAACGCCCACCGTTGTTCCCTCGCGTACCGGTGGCGTGGCCGGTGCGGCTCCGCCGCTGGTCGAGACGCGCTGGACGTACCCTATCTTGCTCAAGAGGCCCGGCATTGAGTCGGCCGTCACTTTGATCAGCAACCATGGAATATCGGTAGCGGCCTGTTTTGCAGGAACCGTGGCGACCGGCGTATTCGTGTCGCGCACGATCTTGCTGCCGTCGGCCGCTTCCCATGATGGGCCGGCATAGTGATGGATCGCATGCGCGGGAGCGCTCAATTCCGCCAGCGGCGCCTCGAAGGTCCACTTCGGCACCGCCCCGTTTTCCGCCGTGCTCTTGTAGATCTGCACGCCGCTGGCCTTGGCAGTGAACGCAACGGTGTAGCCGGCGGGAGGCTGCAGCGCGCTTGGCACAGCCTCTTGTGCGTGCGATGCATGGATACCCACGATGGAACATAGCGCGGCCGCCAACCAGCCGATTCGAGTTTTTGCGAGCATGTCTTTTGTCCTGGTTTATGTCGTAACTTACAAGCGATGTGTGACGGCAAGACGAGCGCCAGGCTAGCTTCGCCACGGCGTCGGGGTGAGTGCTTCTCTCAGCGTATCGACGAAATGATCCACGCGAACCGCGCGTCCTTCGCGCGGCCCGAGCAACGCCACGACATCCGCATCGGCGAGTCGCCAGTCCGGCAGAACTTCGATGAGGCGCCCGGTGCGCAGATCGTCGGCGACGGCCCATTCCGAGCGCTCGACGATGCCCAGGCCCGCCAGCGCCCACGCGGTGACCACGTCGCCGTCGTTGCTGGCGAAGGCCGGCCGAATGCGAACGGTCGGCGATTCGCTCCGCGCGAGAGTGAAGCGCCAGAGGCTGACGTCTTTCTCGTCTTCGCGGATGACACCGCAGACGTGACGACGCAGGTCGTCGGGATGCAAAGGCTCGCCGTGACGCTCCAGATAATCGGGTGCCGCGCAGAGCAGGCGACGGTTCGGTGCGAGACGCCGCAGCCGGAAGGTCGAGTCCGGCGGTGCGCCGAGGTGCACAAGCACATCCCAGCTGTCGCTGCGCACGCTGCCCAAGGGGTTGTCGAACAGGTTGAGTACGAGTTCCACGTCGGGAAAACGTTGCTTCATCGCCGCCATCGCCGGCGCGACATGGGCGCGGCCGAAGCCGAAGGGCGCAGCCACGCGCAAAGGGCCGCTCACGCTGTTTCGACTCTTCGAGAGCGCGGCCGAGATCACTTCGATGTCGCTCAGCACGCCGGCTCCTCGCGCCGCCAGCAGCTCGCCTTCAGGCGTGAGATTGAGTTGCTTGCTGGAGCGATCGACCAGCCGCACACCCATGCGCGATTCCAGCTGACGCAATCGCTGCGATACCGCCGGCGGCGTCACATCGAGCCGGCGCGCGGCGGCGGCCAGCGACGACGATTCGGCGATGACCGCGAAAAATTCGATGTCGACGGAGGTCAACATTAAGTTTCGCCTTAGTCGCAAATATAGCCAGGCTAAATATCGAGCTTATCAGAACACTGCTAGCGTGACGGCTCGCCCTGCAGGATCTCCGATGTCTCGCGCATTCTCCTTTTCGCGGCTCACGCTGCTGCGGTTACATCCGGGCCCGACAAGGCCGTATCGCTCGTTCGAAAGAACCTGCAGCAGCGCGCGGATGGCAAGACTCGCGATGTTGCTTGCCGCCTGCTTCGTCATGCCCGTGTTTGCCCGACCGTTCACGCCGAAGGACCTGGTGTCGCTGGCGCGCATCGGCACGCCTACGGTGTCTGCGGATGGTCATTGGCTGGTGTGGGATCAACGCGAGATCGATCTCGCCGGCAACACCAGCCATGAAGGTCTGTGGCGGCTCGATCTGCAAGATCGCGGCGCTGGTCCCGAACGATTCGCCATACGTGCCGGCGCCGACGATAGCGCTCCGCAATTCGGCAGCGATGGTGCGTTGTATTTCCTGTCCTCACGCAAGGACGCCCCTGCCACGGTGTGGCGCGCAACGATGGATGGACATGCACCCGCGCAAGTGACCGATGACCACGACCTCGCGGGCTTCAAACTTTCGCCCCAGGGCAACGCCCTACTGGTGTGGGCCGATAAACCGGTTGGCGCACGCTCGCTCGACGACACCGGCACTCGCCACGACGACAAGCAGGCCGGACCGCGCATCTACGACCAGCTATTCGTGCATCATTGGGATCGCTGGGCCGATGGACGGCGATCGCAACTGTTCGTGCTGCCACTCGCCCACGGTCGCGCGCCTGGCGCAGGACGAGCCATCGAAGGACCACTGGTGGGCGATACCCCGTCGAAGCCCTTCGGTGGCGGCGAGGAGATCGCATGGAGTGCGGACGGCCGCACCGTTTACTTCACGCTGCGCGAGGCGGGACGGATCGAGCCACTGTCGATCAACTTCGACCTGTTCGCCGTGCCTGCCGATGGGTCGACGGCACCTGTCAATCTGACGCCGGCAAACAACGCCATCGACACACTCCCTGCCGTATCGCCCAATGGACGCTGGCTCGCGTGGGCCGCGACCACGCGCTCAGGCTACGACTCCGATCGCAAGCAGCTGATGCTGCGCGATCTGGCCAGCGGCAGGACGCGCGCATTGACCGCGGATTGGGATCGCTCCATCGACCAGCTGCACTGGACCGCCGATTCGACGGCGCTCTATGTCACGGCCGACGAACGACTCGATCATCCGCTGTTCCGCATCGACATCGCGGATGGCTCCGTGCATCGGATGACCACGCAAGGCCATGTCGGCACGGTGCTGCCGCTGCCTCAGGGTGGCGTCGTCTATTCGCTGGACACTCTGGTCGCGCCGCCCGATCTCTGGAGGCTCGGTGCAGACGGCCTCGTGACGCGCTTGACTGCCGTCAATGCAGCGACGCTCGCGGGCGTCGACTGGCCCACCACGACGCGCTTTTCTTTTGCAGGCGCCGGGGGCGATACGGTCTCGGGCTTTGCGCTGCGCCCGGCGGATCTTGCAGCGCAAGCCAAGGCGCCCGTGATCCTGATCGTGCACGGCGGCCCGCAGAACAGCCAACGCGACGGCTGGTCGTATCAACAAAACGCAGCGGCCTGGGCGGGGCATGGCTTTGCCGTGGTGTCGATCGATTTCCACGGCAGTACCGGCTACGGTCAGGCGTTCACCGACTCGGTCCATCGCGACTGGGGTGGCAAGCCGCTCACCGATCTCCAACTCGGACTCGCGGCAGCCATCGCGCGCTTTCCTTTTCTCGATGGCAACGACGTGTGTGCAACGGGCGGCTCGTATGGCGGCTACATGATGAACTGGATCGAAGGCCACTGGCCCGACCGGTTCAAGTGCCTGATCGAAGACGATGGCGTGTTCGACACGCGAGCGATGACTTTCGAGACCGATGAACTACGCGCCGACGAATGGGATTTTGGCGATCAGCCATACTTCCAGGCGCCCGGGGAATTCGAGAAGTGGAATCCCGTCAACAGCGTCGGCCAGTGGAAGACACCGATGCTCGTGGTCACCGGCGAAGAGGATTTCCGCAGCCCGCCGACCCAGGCCATTGCGGCCTTCACCGCGCTGCAATTACGCCATGTTCCCTCGCGCCTGCTGGACTTTCCCGACGAGGGACACTGGATATTGAAACCAGGCAACAGCATCGCCTGGTACGAGCAGGCCTTCGCCTGGATGGACAAGTACACGCGCAGGCATGCGCAAGCGAGCGAATGAACGAGCCCGCTCGATCGAGCGGGCTCGTTTGCCGTACCGCGTTACCAGCGCATGCGGAAACCCACGCTGCCATTCACCGCATGCGAATCGCCGAAGTGCGACAGCCCGGTCTGCGCCTGCACTTCGCCGTAGATCGAGTAGCGGCCACCCGCCCAATCGATCGCGCCACCGACGCCCAGGCCGCCCCACCAGCGCTCGTTGCGCGTGGTGAAATCGGTGCCGGAGACGTTCACCTGCGCCGCGTCCGTGAAGTAGTCGTAGACGTTGGCGATGGCGTAGAAATGCGTCACCACCGCGCCGGAGGCACCCTGATGCGTGCTCAGGTAGTCGAAGGTGGTGCCGGCGCGTGCCGAGGCGGCGTTGCCGTCCTGCTGCGAGACGCGTGCGCCGAATGCATCGTTGAAGCCGTCGAACGATGCCTTGCCCCAGCTCAACTGGGCTTGCGGCACCATCGACCATGCATCGCTCAGGCGGAAGCGTTGGCCGACTTCCACGCCGGCGGCGTAGCCGGTGGCCTTGTTGTCGTCCTCGGCCTTGCCCAGCGTGTTGGAGTGCAGATCCGAATCCAGATGCGTCCAGCGCGCCTGGCCGTCCACGTACAGGCCGTTGTCGGCGTACCAGGTCAACGCCGCGCCCACGCCGTAGGCACGGGTGTTGATGCGGCCATCGCCATAGGCCGAGCTCACGTCGGAGTTGTAGTGATCCGAATGCAGCGAGGCGCTGCCGACCAGCTTGCCGCCCCCGTTGTCCGACAGCGTGGTGTCGATGCCCACTTCCGACTTCCAGTTGGACATGTCGTAGCGCGTGCCGCTGGTGCTCGATTCGGGTTTGATGTCCTGATCGCCGCCCTGCACACGCACCCACACGCCTTCGCCCGGCTTCATGCCATCGGCGGCCTGCGCATCGGCCCACTGGCGATCGCCGGTGCGCTGGAACAGCGTGTCGAGCGTGTTCGCCTGCTGCAGGATGCCGGCATAGGCTTCGTACAGCGGCACGCCCGGCTGATACAGCGGCGTCGCACCACCCGTGCCCGAGCCCGGACCACCCGGATTGCCCGGGTTGCCGGGATTGCCCGGATCGGACGGCGGATTGGTCAACGCCGAGCGCAGGTACCAGTCGCCGTCCGTACCATCGACGCCGTTCTGGTAGAGGCGATAGGCATACGCACCGGCCACCACCGCCTGCTGGCCCTGGAACACGTAGTTGCCCTTCAGGGCAAAGGTGCCGTTGGAGGCGCCCTGCACGTCGATGAGCTTGATGCCCTGCGTGGTCGCTGCACCGGCGCCGCCCACGTTGGTCACCTGTATCGTGGTGTTGCCTGAGGTGTTGCCGGTGACCACCAGCATGTCGGTGGCCGAGCCGTCGCCGCCCAATGCGGTGTTGAAGTTGAGCGTGCCGCCCTGACCGGCGTAATCGCCCTGCACGGTCAGGCTGGTGCCCGGTGTTTGGCCGAAGTTCACCGTGCCGGCGTTGGTGAGTGCCCCGGTGCGCTGTGCGAAGCCGCCCAGATCCAGCGTGGCGCCGCTCTGCACGGTCGTCGCGGAGGCGGCATTGAACGCATTGGCCACGGCCGCGCTGAGCGTACCGGCGGCGACGGTGGTGTCGCCGCCATACGTGGACGTACCACCCAGCGTCAGCGTGCCAGTGCCGGTCTTGGTGAGACTGCCGGTGCCACCGATGCCGTTGCTCAGCTGCAGCGTGGTGCCATCATCCGTATCGATGGTGGCGGCGCCCCCCAGACCGACCGTGCGAGTGCTGACGAAACTGCCGGTGGTGTGCAGCGTGGCATCGTCGATGGACAGACTGCCCGCCGCGAGACCCAGGTTGCCGTCGTTGGCCACCTGCAGCGTGCCGGCGTGCACGTCGGTGCCGCCGCTATAGGTGTTGGCACCGGTGAGCACCAGCGTGCCCAGATCGTCCTTCACCAGCATGCTGGCGCCGGTGAGAGCAGCATCGATGGTGGCCGTCATGCTCGCGCCCGCCGCGGTGCCATCGCCCACGCGAATGGTGGATGCGCCGCCCGCCAGTGCGATGGCGTCGCCGGTCACGCGATAGCCGTCGGCCTGGAACTGCAGGCCCGAGGCACTCACCTGGCCGTTCGTGTTGTCCACCGTCACCGTGCCGCCGGTGCCGCCGAAGACCGCAAAACTGCCGTTGGTGTACGGCGCGTTGAGCGCGCCGGTGGCGTCGGTCCAGTAGTCGTTGTCGCTGAGGCGCCAGGTGCCGGTGCCGCCGGTGATCGCCCCGTCGTTCGCGTGTCCCGGACCGTCCCAGAAACTGAGCGTCAGGCCATCGGTGTTGACCAGATTCACCTGGTTGGCGAGCGAGGTCTGCACGAACACGTTCGTGCTCGGCGAGCTGCCGATCGCCAGGCCGTTGTCGGTCAGCGTGCCGTCGTAGTTGAACAGGCGATACACACCCGCGCCGAACGTGCCGCCCGGCGTGGTGGTCACGTTGAGCGTGCCGTCCAGCGTGAGGTTGCCGTGCACCACGGTGAGGTCGTTGAGGCTGCCACCCACGGTAGCGGCCTGGCCCAGCTGATAGTCGACCAAAGCACCCGCGTTCAAGATGAGGTTGCCGTTGACGGTCAGCGTGCCCGGCGAATTACCCGGGCTGAGCGTGCCGCCGTTGGCCACCGTCACATCGCCACCGATCGTGCCCGAGCCGCCCAGCGTGCCGCCGCTCATGACGGTGGTCGCACCGGTGGCGGCGGTCTGGTCGCCCTCGATCAACAGCGTGCCGCCCGACACCGTGGTGGCGCCGGTGTACGTGTTGGCGCTGGTGAGCGTGGTGGTGCCGCTGCCCATTTGCGTGACGCCGCCGCTGCCGGAAATCGCCCCGCCAAACGTTTGGACGTCCGAACGATCGAACGCCAGCGTGCCGTTGTCGACCACGTCGCCCAGAATCGAACCGCTGGTGCCGCCTTCGCCCAACTGCAGCGTGCCGCCGGTAATCGTGGTGCCGCCGGTATAGGTGTTGTTGCCGGCCAGCACCAGCGTACCGAGATCGGACTTGGTCATGCCGTTGCTGCCGGTCAGTACCGAGGCGATCGTCGCGGTCATGCCCGCACCGGCCGTGGTGCCGTCGCCCACGCGGATCACCGGAGCGGAACCGACCAGCGCAATCGCATCGCCTTCGACGCGGTAGCCGTCGGTGGCGAACTGCATGCCGTTGCTGTTGATGGCACCCAGGCTGGCATCCACCGTCACCGTGCCGGCGGCGCCGGCAAAGATGGCGAAGCTGCTGTCCTGGTAGGGCGCATTGAGGCTGCCGTCGATCACCGTCCAGTTGTCGTTACCGGCCGCGTTCTGCCACAGGCCATCGCCGCCCTGCACCTGGCCGTCGCCGCGCGCACCGTTGCCGTCCCAGAAATTCACCGCCAAGCCGTTGGTGTTGACCAGGTTCACCTGCTGCGCGATCGAGGTCTGCAGGAAGTAATCGGGCGACGGCACCGAGCCGATGGTGAGGCCGTTGTCGGTCAGCGCACCGGTGTAGCCGATGATCCGGTAGATGCCCGGATCGAAGGTGCCGCCCGAGGACACCGAGACATTGAGCGTGCCGTCGAGCGTGAGGTCGCCGTTGACCTGCACCAGGTCGTTGAGCGGACCGCCCACCACGTTCGCCTGGCCCATGTTGACGTTGAGGTTGGAGGTGTCGCTCAAGGCCACGCTGCCCTTGACCGTCAGCGTGCCCGGCGCGCTGCCGACGTCGCCCGGACTCAGCGTGCCGCCATCGGCCACCGTCACATCGCCGCCGATGATGCCCTTGCCGCCCAAGGTGCCGCCGCTGTCGACCGAGGTGGTGCCCGTGGCGGCCGACTGATCGCCATTGATGATCAGGCTGCCCGCGCGCACTGCCGTCGGACCGGTGTAGCTGTTGGCGGCGCTGAGCACGGTGGTGCCCGTGCCTTGCTGTTCCAGCGCGCCGGTGCCGGAAATGGCACCCGTGAATGCCACGCTGTCGGAACGATCGAACACCAGCGTGCCGCTGTTGGCGATGTTGCCCTGGATGGAACCGCTGGTGCCGCCGTTACCCAATTGCAGCGTGCCTGCCTGGAGGACCGTGCCGCCGGTGTAGTTGTTGTCCGCGGTGAGCACGAGTGCGCCGTTGCCGTTCTTGGTCAGCGCGCCGGCGCCGCCGATGGCGCCGGTGAGCGTGAGATCGGCATCGGTCAGCAAGCTGCCGCCCGGACTGTTCAACGTCACGGCGCGGCTGGAGGTGAAGGCCGCCGTGTTCTCCAGCACACCGCTATTGAAGGTGAGCGCGCCGCTCGCGTTGCCAAGATTCGCATCACTGGAAACGATGATGCTGCCGGCATCGATGGTGGTGCCGCCGGCATACGTGTTGGTGCCTGCCAGGGTCAGCGCGCCAGCACCGGTCTTGATAAGCGCACCGGCGCCGGAGATCGTGCGCGGAGCAGACAAGTCGGCTTCCGTATCGAACGTTGCACCGCCCTGGTTGATCGTGGTGGTGCGAGCGAGCGTGAACGCGGCCGTATTGCGCAGCGTGCCGCCGTCGAAGCTGAGCGTGGCCGCGGCACCGCCAAGGAAGGAATTGTTGGTGACCTGCACCACACCGGCATTGATCGCGAAATTGCCGGTGAAGGCGTTGCTGTTGGTAAGCACCAGCGTGCCGAGATCTTCCTTCACCAATTGGACGTTGGTGCCGATCATCGAGGCGCCGATGGTCGCCGTCATGTTGGCACCTGCAGCGGTGCCATCGCCCACACGGATCACATCCTGTCCGGTGACGAGGGTGATCGGGCTACCCGTGACGGTATAGCCATTCACCGCGAACTGCATGCCGGAGCTGTGCACGGTGCCCACGGTGTTGTCCACCGTGACCGTGCCCGGCGTGCCCATGAAGATGCTGAACTCGCCATCGGTATAGGGCGCATTGAACTGACCCGTCTGGTCGGCCCAGTTGTTGTTGCCGCCGGTGCCCTGCCAGACACCGGTGCCACCGTCGATGGTGTTGTTCGCGTGGCCAGTCGGGCCGTCCCAGAAATTCAGCGTCAGCCCGCTGCTGTTGAGCAGGTTGACCTGATTCGCGACCGATGTCTGCACCTGGTACGTGCCGGCCGGCGTCGTGCCCAACGTCAAGCCGTTGCCGCTGAGCGTGCCGTCGTAGCTGATGATGCGATACAGGCCCGGGCCGAAGCTGCCGCCCGGCGTGGCGGACACGTTGAGCGTGCCGTTCAGTGCAAGGTTACCGTGCACCACGGTGAGGTCATTGAGCGCGCCGCCGACCACGTTGGGTTGACCGAACTGATAGTTCAGGGTCGAGGTGGCACCCAGCGTGAGACCGCCATTGATGGTGAGCGTGCCCGTCGCGCTGGTGTCGCCCGGGTTGAGCGCACCGCCATTCATCACGGTCACGCTGCCGCCGATGGTGCCGGCGCCACCGAGCGTGCCACCGCTCTGTACCGTGGTGGTGCCAGTGGCGGCGGACTGATCACCGTCGATCAGCAGCGTACCCGCTTGTACGTTCGTCGCACCCGTGTAGCTGTTCGACGCATTGAGCACGGTCGTGCCGCTGCCGAGCTGGGTCACGCCACCGGTGCCGGACACGACCCCGCCAAACGTATAGACGTCCGAACGGTTGAAGGCCAGCGTGCCGTTGTCGGCCACGTTGCCGACGATGGTGCCGTTCGCACCGCCATTGCCCAGCTGCAGCGTGCCCGCGGTGATCGCCGTGCCGCCCGTGTAGATATTGGTGGCCGTCAGCACCGTGGTACCCGAGCCCGACTGCACCACGTTGCCCGCGCCGGAGATGGTGCCGGCCAGCGTCATCGTGTCGGAGCGATCGAAGCCCAGGGTGCCGGCGGTATCGACGATGACGGTGGGGCTGGCGATGGAACCCGTGGTGCCGCCGTTGCCGATCTGCAGCAGACCGGTATTGATCACGGTGTTGCCGGTATAGGTGTTATTGCCGGTCAGCAGCCAGGTGCCAGCGTCGTTCTTGCCCACGGTGGTGACACCACCCGGGCCGTCGACAATGGTGCCGCCCATGGTGTTGTTGCCGGTGTTGGTGCCACCCAGGCCCAGCGTGCGCGTGCCGTTGCCCGCATACGCCGCTTGCCCGGTGTTGCTGAACACGATGGCGCCCGTGCCGGACGACTCGATCACGCTGGTGCCCGCCGACAGAGTGAACAGGCGGTCGGTGGTGTCGCCCGTGCCGGTGTAGCGCAAGGTCGCACCGTTGCCGATCACCAGGTTGGACGCCGCATTCGACGACGCGCCGATACTGCTGGCCTGGCCGCCGTTGGTGAGATGGTCGACGCCAAGCACGCCGCCCGAGATGGTGGTGACGCCACTGTACGTGCTGGCCGCATTGCGCAGAATCCAGGTGCCGGTGCCGGTCTTGCTGACCGAGGTACTCCCAGTGCCGTTGTCGGTGATCTGCAGCGCCAGGCTGTTGTTGTCGGTGCTGGTGCCGGTAATCGCAACGACCTGTGCCGAATTGACGGGGCCGCTGAACGCGACCGCGCCGGTATTGGTGAACTGCACCGCACCGGTACCGGACGCATCCAGCGCACTGGACGGTCCCAGCGTAAACAGGCGGTCGGTGGTGTTGCCCGCGCCCAGATACTGCAGCGTGCCGTTGTTGAGCACGAGGTTGCTGGCGGCATTGCTCGAAGCGCCAATGGAGCTGGCCATGCCGCCGTCGGCAAGCACGTTTACCTGGAGGGTGCCTCCAGGGGAGATCGTGGCGCCCGTGGTGGGAGAGATGCTGCCGAGGGTGGTGGTGCCGGTATAGGTGCTGGCGCCACCGCTGAGATATTGGATGTTCGCACCGTTCTTGACGAAGCTGCCCGTGCCCGTGATGGCACCGGCATAGGTAGCGGTGGAAGCCAAACCGCTTCCGCTGGTGACCGTCAGCGTCGCGCTGCCTAGATTGATGTTGCCGCCCGCGGTGCCGCCGCCCGCCAGATAGCTCGCCTGGGTATTGAAGCCGTTGAGGTCGACCGACAGGCCGGCAAGGTTGTCCGTCACCAGGTAGCCGCTGCCGAACGCGTTGGTAGTGCCGGCGCGCAAGATACCGCCGCGAACGTAGGTACCGACGATATTGTTGTTGGTGCCGCTCAGCACCAGCGTACCCGCTCCCTGCTTCTGGATCTGACCGTTGTTCACGATCGGGCCGCTGAAACCCAGCGTGGTACCGGCATTGCTGACGTTGATGGCGGAATTGGCGATCAGCTGGATGCCACGATCGATGGAGACGCTGGTGCCGGTATAGATGAACGTGCCGCCCAGCATGAAGTTGGAGGCTGCGTTGCTGGAAGCGCCGACGCCACTGGGCTGGCCGCCGTTGGCCAGACAATCGGTGCTGAGCGTGCTGGCCGAAATCGTGGTGGCGCCGGTATAGCTGTTGCCGCAACCGGTCATGATCTGGGTGCGCCCGCTGCCGATCGTTACACCGCCCACGCCGCTGATGGCACCCGACCATGTGCCGCTGCCATTGATGGTCAGACCGCTGCCCGCACCCAGCGTGACATTGCCCGCGCCGTTCAACGCGCCAATGGTGACCGGGAAGGTGGATGCATCCAGCGTGGCTCCGGCATTGACCGTCATCGGGCCGTTGGCGCCGAAGGCTGTACTGGAACCGGCACGGAGGATGCCGTCCGTGACCGTCGTGCCACCCGTATAGGTATTGGCGCCGGATAGCACCAAGGTGCCATCGCCATCCTTGTAGAGATTGCCCGCGCCGACAATGGTGCCGCTATCGGTCAAGGTGGTGGCCGCCGCGTCGACGCTCACATGACCTTGACCGGCGGCAAGCGTAAAGCCGCGATCGGTCGAGGTGGTGGCGCCGGTGTACTCCAGGCCACCGCCGGTCTGCAGTACCAGGCTGCTCGATGCATTGCTGCCCGCACCGATACCGCTTGCCAGGCCGCCGTTGGCCAGCGTGCCGGTCGACAGCAGACCGTTGCTGACCGTGACCGGGCCAACGAAATCGTTGGCGCCATTGGACAGCGTCAAAGTGCCCGCGCCGGTCTTGGTGAATCCGGCGTCGTCAGGGCTGGTGACCAGGCCGCTGAAGGTGAGGTCGGTGGTGCCGTCGACCTGTATCGTTCGCGACGGGCCATTGTTGACCAAGGTAAAGCCGCGATCGGTGCTGGCGGTCGCGCCGGTGTAGTGCAGCGTGCCGTTCTCCAGCACCAGGTTGGCCGGATCGTTGGACGAGGCGCCGATGGCGCTCGCTGCGCCACCATTGGCGACGCTGTTGAAGCCCAGCGTGGCACCGCTCACCGTGGTCGAGCCGGTATAGGTGTTGGCGCCAAAAAGCGTCACCGCGCCCGTACCCAGGCCGTTCACGGCAAAGCTGGTGGCGCCGCCGTTGTCGACGATGGTCGAGCTGATATTGAAGTTGCCCGCGCTGTTCTGCAGCACGCCCAGCGGACTGCCCGCCGCGCCTCCGGTCAACGAGCCGCCCTGGATCGTCTCGGTGGCCGCGCCCGCGGTCGGCGACACGATGATGCTGCCGTCGACGCTCAGCGTATTGCCGGTACCGACGGTCACGATGGAAGTCGCCGCCGCCGCAACCTTCATGCCGCCCAACGCGACATTGCCGTTGACCGTACCGAAGTACGGCGTGTTGGCATTGCCGCCTTCGTCGCTGACGATGTCGCCGCTCACCCAGGTGCTCGCATCGTCCTTGTCCGCGTAATTGGTGAAGGCAGTGATGACGCCACCGGCCACCTGCGCATAGTCCGACTGATTGACCGTGGCCCAGCCACCAAGTGCGCCATCCGCGTTGGTGGTGGTGATGGTGGCACCGGTGTTGAAAGCGAAATCGATCAGGCCGCTGCTGCGATTGATCGCACCCAGCGAGAGCGCCAACGTACCGCCCGTGCCGGCTGTGGCGCTGATGCGGTTGTTGCCGCCGGTGATATCGAGTCCGTTGAACGCCTGCGTGTTGGCGCCGGCCTTGCCCTTGAGGGACAGCGTGCCGCCATCGAGGTTGAGCGTCGAACTGCTGTTGATGATGTTGCTTACCGGCGCACCCGCGACCGAGTAGTCCAGCGCCAAGGTGCCGCCGCCGATGGTGGTGGCACCGGTGTAGGTATTGGCTCCGGTGAGCGTCTGCGTGCCCGCACCGAGCTTGGTCAGGCCACCGGTACCACCGATGCTGCCCGCGTACGAGGTGCTGCCCGAGGCGGCGTTGAGCGTGAGTGAGCCGCTGCCCAGGTTCACCGTGCCGCCCGTGCCGGCCAGCGACGGCACGGTGATGGCGAGGCTGTTGAGATCCAGCGTGCCGCCATTGACGATCACGCCCGTCGAGGCGCCGAAGGCACTCGTGCTGCCGGCGGTCAGCGTGCCTGCGGTCACCGTGGTCGTGCCCACATACGTATTGGCGCCGCTCAACACCCAATTGCCGCTGTTGTTGACAACTACGCTGCCGGTGCCGCTGATGGCGCTGGCGTACATGTTGGTACCCGCATACGTGCCGCCCAGCGTGATCGAGTCGGTGCCACCCGCCACGAAGGTGGCCCCGCCCGTGAGCGAAAGTCCGCCCGTGCCGTTGTTGGCGAAGGTGCTGGCGCCATCGAATGCATAGAAGCGGTTCGTCGACGTCGTACCACCGGTGTAATAGAGCTTGCCGTTGGTCAGCGTGATGTTGCCGTGCCCACCGGTACCGAGAGAGCTGGCGGTGCCGGAATCCGTCAGTGACGACGCGTATACGTTGATGTTGGTGATGAGGCTGGGGCCGATGTAGGTATTCACGCCGGTCAGCGTGATGTTGCGTCCCGCCACGCCGGTGTAGAAAACCGAACGTCCCACCGCATCGCTGATGACGCCGCGCAGGATCATGTCGCCCGTCTCGACATCGAAAGCCTGGGGGCTCGCCGTCGTGCCGCCGGCCATGGCCATCGTACCGCTCAGATCCAGGGTGCCGGTGCCGGTATTCCTGAGCGACGTGCTGCCGCCAATGAACGACCAGTTTCGATTGGAGACGTCGCCGTCGCCTGAATAGTAAAGGCTGCCGGCCAAGCCGCCGCCGGATGCCACGGTCACCGTACCGTTCGCCACGGTGGTAGGCGCACCTAGCGAGCTGGCTTCACCCAGGTTGCCGATGGAGGTGAAGCCGTAGTTGCCGCCAGTGTTGAAGCCCGTGACGCCGGTGTAATCGTTGGCGGCGTTGGTCAAAGTGACGCCACTGCCGAGATTCAGATTGCCGGCGCCCGTGAAGCGTGCCGCACCAACACCATTACCCCCGATGTTGACGGTGCCGTTGACCGTCACCACACGGGTGGCGGCCAGTGCCGTGCCGCCCGTCGGAACGGTGGCGGTGAGTCCGGTACCGTTTGCCAGGCTGATGCCGTTGCTCGCATTACCCAGGTTGGCATCGCTGGTCACTGCCAACGTGCCCGCGTTGACGGCGATCCCGCCGGTGAACGTGTTGGCACCACCGAGCGTCAATAGGCCAGCTCCATTCTTGGCGAGCCCTGCGTTGCCGGCGATCACCGAGAGGATCGTGCCTGCACCGGAGACGCTGGGCGTGGTGCCGGCCAGGGTCAGCGTGCCGTTCTGCAGCGTGTACCCGGCCACGTTGAAGGTGACCGAGTTCGCCGTGACACCCGTGCCCAGCGTCACGATGCCCGGGGTGCCAGCGAAGATGGCGTTGTCGAGGCTCCCGTTGTTCCACACGGTGAAGGGACCGGCCACGCCATCGGCGGCGGAATTCCAGTTGGCCAATGTGGTATCCCAGACACCCACGCCGCCGCTGCCGGCCGAACCGCCATTGACGTCCCAGTACTTGTCGGCTGCCATCGTGGGTGCCGCATACAACGACGCCAGGCCCATCAGCACGCCGAGGCGCAGCGTCCACCCGCTTTGCGACGCGCGCACAGGTGATGACCGTTCGTCGATCGTCGCCGACGCGGCACATCCGCGTCCCTTGCCGTGCTTGCCGGTGAGTTCGGAAGCCACTACCCACGCGTTCAAGGCCGTAGACCAGACGATGCGGAATACCCGGTTCATCACTTTCCCCTGTCGATGTGCAAACGGATGCAGATGTGTGCGGCGACGCGTGGTCGCCAGAAACTCAGGCCGAATCCAGGCCTGTGAGAAGGCGCGTAACGCGCCGATAGACAGAGCGAAGTCGAGCGGTGGCCGGGCGGCGGCAATCGCGATGCGTGCGCAGGCGCGCCCGTGCATGCGGGCGACCATCGATGGTGAATCGATTTAAATGCGAGAGAGACGTCGCCACTTTTTATAACCCCTGTGCCGGAGGGGGTTCTCCGGCCGACCAACCGCCAACACACGCGGATCGATGCCCTGTACCGAATCCGCCGCGCCTTATGGAAAGCTCGCCGCAAGCGTATGCAACCGCCGCCGCGCAAAATCGGCGTGGCGTCTCTTTTCGTTCGGCATGGCGTCTCATTTCAAACGCCGTGGTGCAGTCCGCGGCTATTTGCGCAGGAGACGTGAAGGCTTCGCCACGGGAGCGATCGAGGCCAGCGCGGGTCCTCACCACCTTCGGGCGATCAGCCCTGCTCGCTCGTCCTGGCGTCGCTGGGCGTGACGCCGAAGCGACTGCGAAACGTCCGCAGCAATTGATTGCCGCTGGAGAAACCAAGGCTGTAGGCGATCTCGGTGATCGAACGCGAACTTCGCGCCGGCTGGGTCAGCTCCCGATAGGCTGCATCCAGTCGGATGTTGCGCAGCACCTTCGCTACACCGCCATCGCTGGCAAAAGCGCGATAGAGATGCGCGCGCGACACCTTGAAATGGTGGCAGAGAAATTCCGGCGACAATTCGAGCAACTGGACGTTGCGCGTGATGAATTCGACGATCCGCTGGCGCAGGCCCGCGCCCAGCACGGAAGCATCGAGCGCAGCGTCGTTTGTGCGGTGGTCCTTCAGTGCCGCCGCGAGCAGGGTGATGATCGCTTCCTGCGCCGCCATCGCCTGCATGTCCGGCAACGGCGCCACCAGGGAACACAACGCGATCAACAAGGAGCCGATCACCGGCGTCATCGCCGCATTCGCCTTCAGCACGACACCGTGCAGCTGGCGCACACCGACGGCACTCTCCAGCACGGGACGCGACATCGCGATCGATACCGCTTCGACCGGAGATGGACAAAGCTGCATCGGATCGACGATGCAGATATCCCCGACATCCGCGCACATCGCGCCACTGGCAATGTCGCCCTGCGGCGATCCTGCCGTCAGCAGTTGCAGCACATAGTGATCGGCCTCGCTCTGCGCCTCGGCGGAAGGGCTTGGACGACGGATTGCGGTGACGTCCTTCAACAACCGGACCCTGCCGCGCGGCTGCACGGCCACTTCCACGCGAGCATCGCAATTTCTCGCGACAGGTGCTGTCTGCCACACCGGCCGCGTCAATTCCTGCGGCAGATCGTCCTGCACGTCCGCCGCGATATGTGCGGCGGAATGGCGAACATCATCAGCCATCCCCAACGCCCCCTGTCGGCTCTCGATGGCACCACGTCTTTTCATCTCGCACAGCAGCGAGATGCAAATTCCGCGGGATGCTAGCACAGGGGATTTACTCGCCGGATGGCACGAAAGTCATGGTTTCGCGCGCAACAAAATCACTGGCGTGAGGCAGGCTAAGCGAGAGCGGGCTGCCGGTGCGGCAAGAGAAATCGTTCGATCTGCCCGATGAACTCGTCCGGCGATTCGACGTTCATGAGATGCCCGCCCGCGACGATCTTCAGCACGGATCCGTGGATGCCATGGGCCAGTTCTTCTGCACCGGCCAATGGCGCGAGACAATCTTCGTCGCCGCTGATGATCAGGGTGGGGGCGCGAATGGCGCCGAGGCGCGCGCGCCCATCGAATGCA
This sequence comes from Dyella kyungheensis, assembly GCF_049913195.1. GTDB lineage: Bacteria > Pseudomonadota > Gammaproteobacteria > Xanthomonadales > Rhodanobacteraceae > Dyella > Dyella kyungheensis. Next base: position 4,200,195 of record NZ_CP183983.1, read on the forward strand.
AGCAGTGCGGCAAGCAGGCTCAGCCAATCGTCGCGCGACTGCTCCTCGCCCTGTTCGTCCGGATACGCCAGATACGGCGCCGAGCGCGAGTCGTCCAGGAACGCCACGGAGAACAGCCAGGGCAATACCAGCTCATAGAGTTGCCTGGCGGACAACCCGTCGCGATACACCGAACCGATCGCCTGGAGAAAAAGCCGCGCCTGCGGATTGACGACCGCAAAGGTCGCCGCCAGCACAAGACGGTCGATCCGCTGCGGCGACGCGACCGCAAGCGCCTGGGCAACGACGCCGCCCATGGAGAATCCAATTACATGGGTGGACGAAATCCCGGCCTCGTCGAGCATGGACTCGATGTCGCGTGCCAGATCCTCGATGGAGAACGCCTCGACCGTACCCGGCGACAATCCGGAACCGCGCAGATCGACCGCGAGCACCCGGAAGTGCCTGGCGAGCGCAGCTTGCTCGACTCCCCAGAACTGCGCGTCCCCGCCAAGGCCATGGATAAGCACCACGGCCGGCGCATCATCCGGGCCCTCTTCGAGCCAATGCATCCCTGTTCGGGACCTGTATGACGTTGGCACGACGGTTCCTCACCGAAATCAGTCGACCATCATGCGGCAGCAGCCCGTGCAGCCCAATCCCCGGCAGCGAGTAGACGCCCAGACGCCCGTCGGCAAGGGCCTACCCGCCGTTGTTGCCTTGCACCGCGTTAATGCGACTGGTTATCATTTGCGAAAATGACGCTTGTATCACCCCTGCCAGCCGACGCCACCAGGTCAAGCCTCGTCGCCACGTCTCACTATGTAGGGGTTTGCCATGCATCATTGCTGCCGCCCGCGGCTGCGCGTCCGTCCGCTGTTCCTCGCCCTTCTCGCCGCCATGCCACTGCTGGCGCAGGCGCAAACGACGCCGGATGGCGACGACGGCACGGCCAGGAAAAAGACCACCACGCTCGACGCGGTCAACGTGAAGGGCCAACAGCTGCCTGCGTATACGGTGGACCAGAATTCGGCGGCCACGCGCCTGCCGCTCACCCTGCAGGACACGCCGCAGTCGATCAGCGTGATCACTTCGCAGCGCATGACCGATCAAGACCTCACCTCGGTGCGCGCCGTGCTCGACAACACCACCGGTGTGCAGTCCACCGCATACGACACCGAGCGCGTGATCTTCTGGTCGCGCGGTTTCCTGATCGAGAACATGGCGTACGACGGCGTGCCGGTGGCGTCGAGTCTCAATGCGCAGTCCGCCGACGGCTCGCTGGACACCTCGGTCTACGACCGCATCGAAGTGATCCGCGGCGCTACCGGCCTGCTGAGCGGCGCGGGCAGCCCGTCGGCGATGATCAACTTCGTGCGCAAACACGCCGATAGCCCCACGCCACAAGCCGACGTGACGCTGAGCTACGGTTCGTGGAATACCAGGCGCATCACGGTGGATGGTTCCACGCCGCTGAATGCATCGGGCACTGTGCGCGCCCGCCTGGTGGCCACGCACGAGGATGGCGACTCGTATCTCGATCGCTATCACAACAGGAAGAACGTGCTCTATGGCGTCGTCGACGCCGACCTCGGCGAGCACACCGTGCTCAGCGTGGGCTACGACTACCAGAAGACCAAGCCGACCGGCGTCACCTGGGGTTCGTTCCCCGCGTTCTACGACGACGGCACGCTGATCCACTGGCCGCGCAGCTTCAGCAGTGCGGCCAACTGGACGTACTGGAACAACACCACGCAGACGGCCTTCGTGCAGCTCAAGCACGACTTCGACAACGGCTGGCAGCTGCACGCCGAGGCCAGCCATCGGCAGACGGATGCCGATTCGGCGTTGTTCTACGTCTACGGTTTCCCCAACCGGGAAACCGGCGAGGGCGTCACGCCGTATGCGTACAAGAGTTTCCAGCGCGGTCGCCAGAACATGGTGGATCTGTATGCCACCGGACCGTTCCAGGCATTCGACCGCGAGCACGAGCTGGTGGTCGGCATCAACGGTTCGAGCTATTCCAACGATTACTTCGACTATCCCAGCGGCGACCTGCCCGACCCGGGCAACTTCCTGCAGTGGACCGGCAACTATCCGTATCCCCCGTTCGCGTCGCAGTCGGCATTCGTTTCCGATACGCGCATTCGCCAGCAGGGTGCGTACGCGGCGGCACGCCTGTCGCTGGCCGATCCGCTGAAGTTGATCGTGGGTGCGCGTTACAGCAGCTGGAAGAACGACACCGACGATGCCGTGCTGGGCGTCTACCACGAGTCGCAATCGAAGACGCTGCCGTATGCCGGCCTGATCTACGACATCACCTCAAACTATTCGGCGTTCGCCAGCTACACCAAGATCTTCGATCCGCAGACCAACCGCTATCAGGATGGCAGCTATCTCGATCCGATGATCGGCAGCAGCCGCGAGCTCGGCATCAAAGGCCGCCATTTCGACGGCGCGCTGAATACCTCGCTGACCTTGTTCGACACGCGCATGAGCAACGTGGCCGAAGCCATTCCCGGCGGCTATCTGCCGGACGGCATCACGCAGGCCTACACCTCGTTCAATGGCACGCAGTCGCGCGGCTACGAACTCGAAGCGTCGGGCAAGTTCAGCGACCACTGGAACGGCACCATCGGCTGGTCGCACTTCAACATCAAGGCGCCGGGCGAAGGCGCCATCCACACCGCGCTGCCACGGGTGCTGGTCCGCGCCTTCACCACCTACGAGCTGGGCGGCAGCCTGAGCGGGCTGACCGTCGGCGGCGGCATCAACTGGCAGGACGCGAGCAAGGCGCCGGTGGATGGTCCCAACGGCACGCAGTACGTGAATCAATCTTCCGTGCTTTTGCTCGGTGCGATGGCGCGCTATGCGTTCAACGAGCATGCATCGCTGCAGGTCAACGGCGACAATCTGCTGAACCGCAAGTACTTCGTGCTGGACGACTACAGCAATCTGTACAACGCACCGCCGGCGAACTTCATGCTCAGCTTCAACTACAAGTTCTTCTGATGCGTGAACCTCCGGCGGCGCCGCTTGCCGCCGGATCAGGTCCCACAACGAAAACGGGCCGCCCTGAGGCAGCCCGCTTTTCATGCAATCCGATTCGAACGGCGCTTACTTGTCGGGCGATCCGCCCACGGAGGCAACCTTCTGCCCCGCCGCCGTTGCCACCTTCGTGCTGCGCGCGGTGGTAGCCGGACAAGTCGCGCCCTTTTTCTTCTTCGAGCAGGTCGCCGCACTGGCAACCGTGTCCGCCTTCGCGCCGCGACGGTGATGGCGACGCGAAGCCGGCGTGGCATCGGCCACGGCGGTGGCCTTGGCGGCGACGCCACCCTTCACGCGACGACCCTTCGCACCCGCCACGGCTGCCGGGGCTTCACCGGCCTGGGCGATCAAGGCGGCAGGCGTTTCCTGGTTCTCGAAACCATCGTCCAGCAGGCGAGCCATCAGACGGTCGCGCATGCCGGCGGTGCGCCCACCCATCACCACGGAGAACAGGCGACGCCCATCCTTCACCGCGGTCGAAGCCAGGTTGAAGCCCGAGACGTTGGTGAAGCCGGTCTTCAGACCGTCCATCCCCGGGTACTTGTCCATCAGGTTGTTGTGGCCGCGCACGAGACGGCCGCGGAACATGAAGTCCTTGGTCGCGAACAAGTGCGAGTACTGCGGGAAGTCGTGATACAGCGCCATGGCCAGCTTGCTCATGTCGCGGGCCGTGGTGGTGTCGTCCGGATCGGGCAGGCCCGAGGCGTTGGCGAAGCGCGTGTTGCTCATGCCCAGCAGTTGGGCCTGCGCGTTCATCATCTCGACGAAGTGGCCCTCGGAACCGCCCAGGCCTTCGGCGACCACGGTGGCGGCATCGTTGGCCGACTTGGTGATCATGCCGAGGATGCAATCTTCGACCGTGATGGTCTGGCCGTTGCGCAGGTCGAGCTTGGTCGGCGCCTTGGCGGCGGCCCACGAGGACACAGGCAGTTCCTGGTCCATCTTCAACGTGCCGTTCTGGATCGCCTGGAAGGCGAGGTACATGGTCATCATCTTGGCCAGCGAGGCCGGATGATTCGGCTCGTCGGCATTCACTGCCGTAATCACCTGGCCGTCGGTTTCATTGATGACGATGGCGGCATAGCCCGCCTGGGCCACGCTCGCGAAACTGCCGGCAACGACTACCAGCAACGCCAGTAGAGCTTGGCGCCAGGATGCTGCCCTGGCCAGCGTGTTGGACTTGATAGCCACCCCAGTTCCTCGCTTCAACCGGCGTTACAAACCCTGAACCGCAGCACCGTCGCCACGGGTCAAGACAATACTTGAATTAGGTCACATAAGTCCATGTTTCCATGGACGATAAAACGATGACAGCATCCCGGCTGAGTCGTAACGTAGATTTCACCGTGAAGGCGATGTCTACGCGTCAAGGGAGTGTGCCCGCAAAAAGCGTATGGCGAAAGGACTATTTGCGTGTAGGCGCCACATTTTTTCGTTAAAAAACAATTACTCCGCCAGACGCCTGCCTCATCGACCGGGAGCACCCCTTCTCCTCCGGCCTTTCCTCATCGGCCGATAGGCGCCGGTATTGAGCGGCAAAGCGAACGATTGCTGCAGCGCATCGCTTAAAATGGCCGGATGTCCCTGATACAACTCCAGCGCGTCGACTTCAGCATCGGCGGCCCCCTCCTGCTCGAACACGTCGACCTCTCCATCGAGGCGAACGAGCGCGTGTGCATCGTCGGTCGCAACGGCGAAGGCAAATCCACCCTGATGAAGCTGATCGCCGGCGAGTTGAAAGCCGACGATGGCGAAGTACGTGTGCAGAACGGCATCGTCGTTGCGCGCATGGCGCAGGAGGTGCCGCAAGACACCGCCGGCAGTGTGTTCGACGTGGTCGCGCAAGGCCTTGGCGATCTCGGCCGGCTGCTCGCCCGCTACCACCACCTGCTCGCCGAAGGCGACATGGATGCGCTGGGCGATGTGCAGACGCAGATCGAAGCGCAGCACGGCTGGGATCTCGACCGACGCGTCACCGACGTGTTGACGCGCCTGGAGCTTCCCGGCGACACCGATTTCGCCGCGCTCTCCGGCGGCATGAAGCGCCGCGTGTTGCTGGCCCAGGCGCTGGTGCGAAAGCCCGACGTGCTGCTGCTCGACGAGCCCACCAACCATCTCGACATCGAAGCCATCGGCTGGCTCGAAGCGTTCCTGCGCCAGTTCGAAGGCAGCATCATCTTCATCACCCATGACCGCAGTTTTCTGCGTGCACTGGCCACGCGCATCGTCGAGATCGATCGCGGCCAGCTCACCGACTGGCCCGGCGACTACGACAACTACCTGCGCCGCCGCGAAGAACGCCTGCACGCCGAAGCGCAGGCGAACTCGCACTTCGACAAGAAGCTGGCGCAGGAAGAAGTATGGATACGCCAGGGCATCAAGGCGCGCCGCACGCGCAACGAAGGCCGCGTGCGCGCCTTGAAGGCGTTGCGCGTGGAGCGTTCGCAGCGTCGCGAACTTTCGGGCAACGTCAAGATGACGATGGCCCATGCGCAGGCGTCGGGCAAGAAGGTGATCGACCTGGAGCACGTGCACCAGAGTTACGGCGGTCGCGTGCTGATCGAGAACCTGAGCACCACCATCATGCGCGGCGACCGCGTGGGCATCATCGGTCCGAACGGTGCCGGCAAGAGCACGCTGCTGAAGATCATGCTGGGCGAACTCAAGCCTGACCGTGGCCACGCCACGCTGGGCACCGGCATCCAGATCGCCTACTTCGACCAGCACCGCGTGCAGCTCAACGATCAGCTCAATGCGCTGGACAACGTGGCCGAAGGGCGTGAATTCATCGAGCTCAACGGCTCGCGCAAGCACATCATCGGTTATCTGCAGGACTTCCTGTTTTCGCCGGAACGTGCGCGCGCGCCGATCACTCGCCTGTCGGGCGGCGAACGCAATCGCCTGCTGCTTGCCAAGCTGTTCGCGCAGCCCTCCAACCTGCTGGTGATGGACGAACCCACCAACGACCTGGACGTGGAAACGCTGGAGCTGCTGGAAGAGTTGCTGACCCAATACCAGGGCACCTTGCTGCTGGTCTCGCATGACCGCGAATTCCTGGACAACGTCGTGTCGAGCACGCTGGTGCTCGAAGGCCACGGCAAGATCGGTGAATACGTGGGCGGTTACACCGACTGGCTGCGCCAGCGCCCGTCGCCATTGGCACCTTCGATCAAGAGTCTGGAAAGCAAGGCTCCCGTGGTCGCCCCCCCTGCCGCTGTGCCGGAAGCAAAGCGCAAGCTCAGCTACAAGGATGCGCGCGAGTTGGAGCAGTTGCCCGGGCGGATCGAGAAGCTGGAGGCGGATATCGCTGCGCGCAGCGAAGCGATGAACGATCCGGAGTTTTTCCGCCAGGACAATGCGGCGCTTACCAAGGCCAATGAGGCGTTGTCCAAGTTGCAGGCCGAGTTGGATACGGCTTACGCACGCTGGGCGGAGCTGGACGGCTGACGCGAAAGGCAGTCGCGCAGAGGGTGCGCTCCCACAACGAGCGCTCTTTTGTGGGAGCGCACCCTCTGCGCGACTGCCCCAGTCTCAACCCGTATTCTGCAGCCCCTGCGACACGCCATTCACGCACGCCACCAGCGCCGTGAGCAGGGCATCGTCGCTCTCGCCACCTTCGCGCCAGCGCTTGAGCAGATCCACCTGCAATAGGCTCATCGGATCGACGTAGGGATTGCGCAGGTCGATCGAGGTCGCCAGCCGTGGCGCATTCTGCAGCAGGCTGTCGTTGTGCTTGAGCTGCATCAGCCAATGACGCGTGCGCTCGAATTCCTCGCGAATCATGCTGAAGAACGGTTCGTGCAACGGACCGGCGAGTTGCGAGAACGCCTCGGCAATGCCCAGGTCGCTCTTGGCCAGCACCATCGACACGTCATCGAGCATGTTCGCGAAGAACGGCCAGTCATGCGCCATCTCCGACATCGCCTGCTCGCCGTATTCCGCCGCACCGAATTCCAGCGCCGACCCCAGCCCGTACCATCCCGGCAGGATCGAGCGGCACTGCGTCCACGCGAACACCCAGGGAATGGCACGCAGATCCTGCACGCCGCGCATGCTGCGACGGCGCGCGGGACGCGAACCCAGGGTCATGCGTTCGATCACGTCGATGGGCGTGGCGGAACGGAAGTAGTCGACGAAGCCTTCGCGATCCACGAAGGCCCGGTAATGTTCGCGGCTACGCGCCGCCAGGCGGCTCATGCGCTCGCGCCACTCCTCTTCGCGCGACTCGTGCGTGCGCGGCCGCAGCGATGCGCGCAGAACCGCGCCCACCATCTGTTCGAGGTTTCGCAACGCCAGTGCGCGAATGCCGTACTTGCGATGGATGACTTCGCCCTGCTCGGTCACACGCAGCACACCGGCCACCGAACCACGCGGGGAGGACATCAAGGCCGGTGTGATACGCGCACCGCCGCGGCTGGCGGAGCCACCGCGACCATGGAAGAAAGACAGTCGGATGTCGGCTTCCGCAGCGACTTCCAGCAACTCCACCTGCGCGCGTTGCAAACCCCAGCGCGAGGCGAGCGTGCCGCCATCCTTGCCACTATCGGAATAACCCAGCATCACCCACTGGCGATTGCCGCGCGAGGCCAGGTGATCGCGGTAGACGGGATCATCGAGCAGCGCGCGCAACGTGGCGGGCGCGTTCGTCAGGTCGTCCACCGTTTCGAACAACGGCGCCACGTCGAGCGGCACCCGGCCCTGCTCGGTGAGCCCGCCGTAACGCGCCAGCGCCAGCACCGCCAGCACGTCGGCGGCGGAACGCGCCATGCTGATGATGTAGAGGCCCAGCGAATCCGCGCCGTAGCGGCCGCGCGCTTCGCGCAACGTGGCGAATACGTCGTGCAGCGCCGTGGCAGTGGCATCGTCGCTGTTGGGCAGCGAGTCCTGTCCGCCGGCAAAACGGCGCAGCCGCTCGGCGCGCTGGTCCGGCGGGCGCGACGACCAGTCGTCGTCCTTCAACAGTTGCGCCAGCGCATCGTCGTGCACACGCGAATCCTGGCGTACGTCCAGGCGAGCCAGATGGAAGCCGAACGTGCGCACGCGCCAGATCAGACGGCGTACCGCATACGCACCCGCGTGCAGGCCGTGATGATCGATCAGGCTGATGGCGATCAGACGCAGGTCTTTCAGCAACTCGTCGGCGGAGGCATACCCTTCGGGATGATCGTCTTCGAGCGTGGCCTGCAGGCGCGCACCGATGATGGTCAACAGGCTGCGATACGGCATGTCGGCGTGGCGTGGCCGCACCTTGGCCGCCGCTTCGGGAAAGCGGACGCGGTAGTCGAACAGGCGATGGGCCAGATCGTTGCCCACGTCCACGCGGTCCTCGGTCTGGCTCAACAGGCGCGAAAGGCCGGCGATGTCCTCGATGTAATGTTCGAGCACATGGGCGCGCTGCGTCGACAGGCTGTTGGCGATGGTGGCGGCGCCGACGTTCGGATTGCCGTCCATGTCGCCGCCCACCCAGGTGGCGAAACTCAGCAGGCGCGGGATCGGCACGGCCACGCCATACACCGTCTGCAACGCATCGGCGAGCGACTCGTACAACGCCGGCACGATGCGATAGATGGGATTGGCCAGATAGAAGCCGACGTGATGGTGCTCGTCCTGCACGCTGGGACTCACCGACGAGGCTTCGGCGGTTTGCCAGCCCGAGCTGAGCGCCATGAAGATGCGGTCGTCGTCCTCCTTGCGTTCCTGCGGCGTACGCGTGGGATCGAAATTGTCGACCAGCGCGCGCACGATCGATTGTTCCTTTTCCAGCAGTGAGCGGCGCACGGCTTCGGTGGGATGCGCTGTGAAAACCGGTTCCACTTGTAACCGTTCCAGCCACTCGATCAGTTCGCCCGCTTCCACGCCCTGCGCCTTCAGGCGCGTCAGCACATCGAGCAGCGACTCCGGTTGCGGCGCGCCGCCCTCGCGCTGGTAATCGCGGCGGCGGCGAATGCGATGGATGCGTTCGGCGATGTTCACCGCCTGGAAGTAGGTGGCGAAGGCGCGAGCCAGCGATTCCGCCTGGTCGGTTTCCAGGCCAGTGAGCAGGCTGCCCAGCACGTCGAGCGGCGCATTTTCCACGCGGCGTTCGATGGCCGCTGTGCGGATGCGCTCTACTTCATCGAGAAATTCGGGGGAAATCTGCTCGGCCAGCATGGTGCCGACCAGCGTGCCGAGGCGGCGGACGTCTTCGCGCAGGGGCGCGTCGTGCGGAGAGAACTCAGGACTGCGGTGCTGGTTCATCGATGCCACGTGGCGGATGTCTGGACGTCCAAGACTACCCCAAGCGAGGCACATTTGTGCAATGCCACAAAATCGTTCAGCGACATAAAAAAAGCGGGACGACGATGCGCCCCGCTCTCTCCTGTTCGTTCGCAGCCGCTCAGTGCGCGGCTGCGGCCTTGCCCGCAGGCTTGGCCTGCTTCACGTACACGTCCAGCCAGTTGTTCATCTCGGCCAGCATCTGCATGATCGATTCGCGCGCCCGGTACGCATGCGCCTCGTTAGGCAACAACACCAGCCGCGCCGTGCCGCCCAGACCCTTGATGGCGGCGTACATGCGCTCGCTCTGGATCGGGAACGTGCCGGAGTTGTTGTCCTGCTCGCCGTGGATCATCAGCAACGCGTCCTTGATGTGGTCCGCGTAGTTGAACGGCGACATGGTGTTGTAGACCTCCGGTGCCTGCCAGTAGTTGCGCTCCTCCGACTGGAAGCCAAACGGCGTCAAGGTACGGTTGTAGGCGCCGCTGCGCGCGATGCCCGCCTTGAACAGGCGCGTATGCGCGAGCAGGTTGGCGGTCATGAACGCACCATAGGAGTGGCCGCCCACCGCGATGCGGTTGCGATCGGCCACGCCACGGCGCACCACTTCATCGACCGCGGCTTCCGCACTGGCCACCAGCTGCGGGATGTAGGTGTCGTTGGGTTCCTTGCTGCCTTCGCCCACGATCGGCACGGAGAAGTTGTCCAACACCGTGTAGCCCATGGTTAGGAAGGCCTGCGGGCCCCAATAGCTGATGCGGTTGAAGCGATACGGCGAGTCGGTGACCTGCCCCGCCGCATCCGCCGATTTGAACTCGGCCGGATAAGCCCACATCAGCATCGGGCGCGGGCCATCCTTCTTCGGATCGTAATGGGGCGGCAAGTAGAGCGTGCCGGTGAGTTCCACGCCATCCTTGCGCTTGTAACGGATCTGCTCCTTCTTCACGCCCACCAGTTGCGGCAGCGGATTGGGGAAATGGGTCAGCTCACGCAGCTTGCCGTTCGCGGCGAGATCGCGCACGTAGTAGTTGGTCGGCTCGGTGGGCGACTCGCGCGAGATCAGCGCACGCGTGCCTTCTGCGTCCAGCAGGATCTGCGGGTCTTCGTAGTACGGCGCCTGCGACTGGAACAATCGCGTGTTCGCGCCGGTCTGCAGGTTCACCCGGTCGATGAACGGACGATCGCCCTCGGGCGAGGCGCCTTCACCGAGGCGATAGATGCTCTGGCCATCGGCGGTGACGATCAGGCGCGATTCGCCGTGCTCATCGGGCATGGTCGCGGGCGTGCCTGGATTGCGATAGCGGTCTTCCGAGGAGCCCTCGCGCACCAGCGCGGGTGCCTGCGTCGGCTGATCGGGCGACACGCGCCATTCCTTCACGTGACGCGTCTTCCACCAGAACTCGTCGATCAGCGCCAGCTTGCCGTTGGCCCAATACGCGCCGGCGTAGCGGCCGCCGAGTTTCGCCAGCGTCACCGGCGCCTGCTCGAACGGCGCGGCCTGCGTCTGCACGAGGTCGCGAACATCCGCGGCTCGTGCGGGATCGCCGCCATCCTGTGCTTCCGCCCACACCAGCGTGGCCGGTGCATCGGCGCGCCAGGTGATGTCGCGCACGCCGGTGGGCACGGCATCGTTGCCGGTCGGCAGGCCTTCCACCAGCGGCAGATGGGCTATTTCCTTCACCAGCTTGCCGTCGCGATCGAGCACTTCGATGCGACGCGGGAAACTTTCCACGGGGACGAGATAGGAGAACGGACGCTCCACGCGTTCGCTCAGCAGATAGCGGCCATCGGGCGACGGGGCGATGCCAAGCGTCAAGGCGGGCGCGCCGAGCTTGGTGACCTTGCCATCCAGCGACACCAGTGCCGACTGCGAGCGCAGGTAGTACTCGAACAACTTCGCATCGTCTTCGTTGCGCAGCATGTCCTGATAGGTGCGGATGGCCTTCACGCCACCGCCAGCCGACGTCTGCTGCGTATCCGGGCCGGTCGGGATGATGCTGGCGACCGGTGCCGGACCCTGCCCTTCGGGCTGCAACTGCACCAGCAGCTGCGAACTGTCGGGCATCCAGCGATAACCGCGACCTGCCACGGTATTCAACGGCAGCGTGATCAGCCGGCGCGCCGAGCGGGCGGCGATGTCGACCACCCACAACTCGTTGCTGCCTTCGCGCGCATTGACCTGGTTGAAGGCGAGATAGCGCTGGTCGGGTGACCACGCCGAGGTGGCGATGGACAGCGGCTTGGGCAGACCCTGCAGGCGGATCTCCTTGCCGGTGGCCACATCCATCAGCCACAGGTCGCTGCCGAACACGAAGCGGCTCTGCGCATAAGTGCGTGGATTGATGCGCAGACCGGCGAGTTTCAGTTCCGGCTGCGCCACCACGTCGATGCCGGGCAGCGGCGGCGTCTGGGTGAGCGCCAGCAGGTCGCGATGCGGGCTGATCGACAGCTGCGGCGGCCGCGGCGCATCCACCAGCGCCTGCAACGGCGCGGGCGGCGCGAGATAGCCGGTGGCGGCGGGCGCCGGTGGCGGCGTATCCGCCAGCACCAGCGGTGAGGTGGCCAGCAACAAGCCGGCCAGCACGAAACGGCGCAACGACTTATCCATGCGAGGCGATCCCCTGTGTCATGACTCCTGCGACATTACCCTCTCGCCGGCCGGCGCCACTAGGCCATCGGTCATGGTTGGCCTGAACCCGATGGCCCTTCGGCGACGAAACCATCATCCGGGGACGCTATACTCATGCGTCCCGTCGAGGGGCGCTGCGACCGCGGCTCCGTGCACACCCAGCGTGTTCCACGAACCCGGCCAGGCTCGACGGATTTTCACTGTAACGGCGCCCGGACAACGATGCGGCTCTCAGCCGCAACACCCGGAGCTAAGCCAAATGAACGCAGTTACCAAGGATTCCGCCTCGCAGGACTTCAAGGTCCGCGATATGTCGCTCGCCGAACTCGGCCGCCGCCGCATCCGCATGGCCGAAGAAGAAATGCCGGGCCTGATGCAGATCCGCGCCCGCTACGCCAAGGACAAGCCGCTCAAGGGCGTGCGCCTGTCCGGCTCCCTGCACTGCACGAAGGAAACCGCCGTGCTCGCCGAAACCCTGCGTGAGCTGGGTGCCTCGGTGCGTTGGGCCTCGTGCAACATCTTCTCGACCCAGGACGACGTCGCCGCCGCGCTCGCCGCCGGTGGACTGCCGGTATTCGCCTGGAAGGGCGAGACGCTGGAAGAGTATTGGGAATGCACGCTCGACATGCTGACCCACCCGGGTGAGCTCGGCCCGCAGCTGATCGTCGACGACGGCGGCGACGCCACCTTGTTCATCCACAAGGGCGTGGAACTGGAAGACGGCAGCGACTGGGTCAACACGCCCAGCGGCAACCACGAAGAGCAGGTCATCAAGGATCTGGTCAAGCGCACCGCCGCCGCGCGTCCGGGCTGGTTCAAGAAGATCGCCGCCGAATGGAAGGGCGTGTCCGAAGAAACCACCACCGGCGTGCACCGCCTCTACCAGCTCGCCGAAGCCGGCAAGCTGCTGGTGCCGGCGATCAACGTCAACGACTCGGTGACCAAGAGCAAGTTCGACAACCTCTACGGCTGCCGCGAATCGCTGGCCGACGGCATCAAGCGCGCGACCGACCTGATGGTCGCCGGCAAGGTCGCCGTGGTCTGCGGTTACGGCGACGTGGGCAAGGGTTGCGCGCATTCGCTCAAGGGCTTCGGTGCCCGCGTGATCGTGACCGAGATCGACCCGATCAACGCCCTGCAGGCCGCGATGGAAGGCTTCCAGGTCACCACCATTGAAGACACCCTGGGCCTGGGCGACATCTACGTCACCACCACCGGCAATAAGGACATCATCACGCTGGAGCACATGGCGGCGATGAAGAATAACGCGCTGGTGTGCAACATCGGCCACTTCGACAACGAGATCCAGATGGATCGTTTGAACGGCGCCAAGGGCGTGTCGCGCGAAACGATCAAGCCGCAAGTGGATCGCTACACCTTCGAGCAGACCGGCCGCAGCATCTACATGCTGGCCGAAGGCCGCCTGGTGAACCTGGGCTGCGCCCATGGCCACCCGAGCTTCGTGATGTCCAACAGCTTCTCCAACCAGACGCTGGCCCAGCTCGACCTGTGGGCGAACAAGGACGTCTACGAGAACACGGTGTACCGCCTGCCCAAGAAACTGGACGAGGAAGTGGCTCGCCTGCACCTGGAGCAGATCGGCGTGAAGCTGACCAAGCTCACGCAGGAACAGGCCGACTACATCGGCGTGCCGGTGGAAGGTCCGTACAAGCCGGATCACTACCGTTATTGATCGTTTGCCTTCGGGCCGATTGAAAAGGGCCGCCGAAAGGCGGCCTTTTTTTGTGTGGACTGAGGCAAACGGCGTCGCGCACAGGGTGCGCTCCCACAGGAATACCGCCAACTTGTGGGAGCGCACTTGTGCGCGACTCAACGAAGCGATCCACACCCCAGCCACCCCATGACGCCATGCAGCGCCGGCACCTGCATCAGCCACGGCCCCGCCATCGTCATCACCCCAGCCAGCAGCACAAACGCCGCCACGCCTCGCCGCGCCCCCTCGCGCTGCATCCAGCGTCCCATCCTCACGCCGGACCACGTAAGCGGCACCATCATCAGCCACGTACCCAGACCAAACGCCGCCATGATGGCCGCGCCGCCCACGGCACTCGCCTGCAGCCACGCGGCAGCCAGCAGCGTCCCGCTGAGGCCGCAGGGCATCCATCCCCACAGCATGCCGGCAACGAGTCGCCGAAGCGGCGTGTTCGCCGGAAGCAGACGTCGCTGCAACGGCTGGAGCCAACGCCAAAGGCGTGTGGCCGGACGCCCGAGGAAACGCAGGCGACCACGCTTGTCGAGCAAGCGCCACGCCACCAGCACCAGCACCAGGCCCATCGCCATCCGCGCACCGACGATCAGCGCGTGCCATTCGAACAGGCGCAGCACGCCGTCGCCCACACCGCCGACCAAGGCGCCCGCCAGCGCGTAGCCAAGCACACGGCCCGCATTCAACTGCACGGACGCCGTCAGCCCATGGCGAGGCGACCACATCGAGAAACCTGTAGCGATGCCGCCACACATGGCAGCGCAGTGCACGCCGCCAAGCACGCCGGTCAACAGCGCAGCCGACAACGCCAGCGAGTCAATCGCCATCGGGAACGACATCCTTGCCCGGTACATCCCGTCCTGCTGGAGGCGAGTCCGGCCGGCTATCGTCACGCAGGATATCCAGCGCCGGCGTATCCATGTCGTCGAACTGTCCCTTGCGGACGGCCCATACGAACGCACCGATCGCGAAGGCGAGCAGCATCAGACTCAGCGGCACCAGCATCAGCAGGATGATCATCGCGTCGCCTCCGTATTGCGCGACCGCGTCAGGCGGAGCGCATTGATCGTCACGACCAGAGAGGACAGCGCCATGCCCAGGGCCGCGATGGCCGGCGTCACGTGCCCGGTCATCGCCAGGGGCAGCGCGAGCACGTTATAGCCCACCGCCCAGGCAAAGTTCTGGCGGATGATCCGCTGCGTCTGGCGCGAAAGCCGAATGGCGTCGGGGAGCCGCAGCAGCGATGGCGAGGTCAACACCATGTCCGCGGCGCGCTGCGCCAATGAAGCGCCCTCGCCCATGGCGATCGATACATCGGCGCCCGCCAGCACCGGCGCATCGTTGAGCCCATCGCCCACCATCGCCACCACGCGCCCCTTGGCTTGCAGCGCGCGCACCAGCGCCAGCTTGTCCTCGGACGACTGGCGGGCATGCGCCCTGCCGATCTTCAACTCGGTCATCAAACGCCGCACCGGATTGGCTGCATCGCCGCTGGCGAGGTGTAGCTCGATGCCCAGCGCCCGCAGCGCGGCGATGGCCTGGGCAGCATCCGCGCGCAGACTTTCCTGCAGGGAGAAGCGCGCGACCACCCGCTGTCCATCGCCCAGCCAGAGCTGGCCATCGTCTTCGCGACGCCCCGCAAACGATGCGCGCCCCAGCCTCCATGCCTTGCCGTCGATCAGTCCAAGCACGCCGTGTCCGGTCACTGTGCGCAGGTCGTGTGCCTGCAGCGACGTGCTCGTATCGGCGAACGCCCGGGCGATCGGATGGTTGCTGTCGCGCTCCAGCGCGGCTGCCATCTGCAAGGCCATGGCAGGCGATATCTCGGCCGTTGTATGCACGTCGCCCAGCGCGAGCTGCACGCTGGTCAGCGTGCCGGTCTTGTCGAACACCATGTCGTTGACCCGCGCAAGCTGCTCCAGGCCGCCGGCGCGGATCGAGAGCACGCCCATGCGCGCCAATGCTCCATGGCTTGCCGCCAACGCGGCAGGCACCGCCAGTGAAAGCGCGCAGGGACAACTGACGACCAGCAGCGACAGCGTCACTTCGAACGCGCGGGCCGGATCGTTCCAACGCCACACCCCATAGACGATCACCGCCAGCACCAACAGCACCGAGACGAACACGCTGCCGATGCGATCGGCGATGCGCGCCAAACGCGGGCGTTGCGCTTGCGCCTGCTCGACCAGCCGCGCCAGCTGCGACAAACGCGTGGCAGCTCCGGTCTGCGTCACTTCGAGTCGCGCGGGAATCTCGCGGCACACCGTACCGGCGTAGATGGTGGCGCCCTTCGCACGAGTCATCGGCCGCGACTCGCCGGTCAGCAATGCCTCTTCAAACGACGCTTCCGCCGTGAGCAGGCAACCGTCGGCAGGCACCACCTCGCCTACCGCGATGCAGACGATATCGCCGACCTGGAGCGATGCCACCGGCACCGACTCGCGACTGCCGTCATCGCGTTCGCGGACGGCCAGGGTGGGACGCGCTCGCGCGAGCGCATCCACCTGCGCACTGGCAACGCGACGCGCGCGCTGCTCCAGCAGTCGCGCCGTGAGCAACAGGAACACGAACATGGTCGCGGCGTCGTACCAGATCTGTGCGCCACCACGGACGGTTTCCACCACGCTGGCAAGGTAGGCCAGCAGCGTCGAGCTGGCGATCAACGTATCCATGCCCGGACGTCGCTGCCGCAGCTCGCGCCAGCAGCCCTGCAGGAACGGCCAGCCCGAATAGAACACCACGGGCGTGGCAACCAGGAAGGCGGTCCAGCGAAAGAAGTCGCGCGTCGCTCCGGCCATGTGATGACCGAAATCCAGATAGAGCGCCTCGGAAAACATCATGGTCTGCATCGCGCCCAGGCCTGCGATGCCCAAGCGCGTCAGCCAACGGCGATGCTCTGCCACGCGTTCGCGCTCACGTGCGGCGCCGGTGGCGAGGTACGGGCGATAACCGAGCATCGCCAGGCGTTGAAGCAGTTGCGACAGTCGAACCTGCGCCGGATTCCAGCCGATGCGGATGCGGCCGGTGACCGCGTTGGCGCTGGTGTCGAAAACACCCGCCTCGCGCCGCAGTGCCTGATCGATCAGCCACGCACACGCGGCGCAACGCATGCCGTCGGTCAGCAGGGTCATTTCGAGGCCACCGGCCACCGGCAGTGCGTGTTCGCCCAACAGGTCATCGCGATCCCAGCTGGCGAGATCGGGCACGTCCTCGACGCGCGTCCCCGCGGCACTGCGCAGGCGGTAGTAGTCGCCCAGCTCGGAATGGCGGATCCATTCGGCCGCGGCAACACAGCCGTGACAGCAGAAGCCTCGTGAGGTGCCTTCGACGTCGAACTGCAACGGCTCCTGCGGCAGCGCCTCGCCGCAGTGATAGCAGAGCTGTGGCCGACCGGTCGGGTCGACATCGACGGCACGGTCCACGATCAGGGCGTCAGGCGAATGGCTCGCGCTTGCACCGTCCAGCGTCCACGCAGCGACCATGCCGCGTTGTCGGGGCTCAGTTCGACCAGCCAGTCATGCCCACCGTCCAGCGATCCCACACCGCGCCAGCCCAGCTCGCTGGGCGATAGTTCCACGGTGCGATCCACCGCTTGCGCGTCACCAGTCCTGAGCGTGAGCCGCAGCTTGCCGCCGCGCGGGAAATCGCCATCCATCGGCACGGCTTCGATCATGTCGCCCTTCAATCGAAGCACCAGCCCCTTGGTGGAGACCTCGGTGGCAGGCGCATCCTGCGCGGATACCAGCATCTTGCCCACATGGGTGGCCTGGGTGACGGTCTCCATGTCTTCGCGCCCGGGGTGGACGGCTGCAAACAACAAGGCGAAGCCGATGGCCACCGATGCCAGTGGCAGGCCCACCAGCATCCACACCATCGGTTCGCGCCAGGTACTGCGTGTCTGGTTCATGGCAAAGGTCCAAAGAAGCTGCTTTTGACGTCGACGGAGGCGTCGGCGTCGAGATCGCGCACGTGGAATGTCACTTCATGACGGCCGGCGGTTTCCGACGAGGCGGTCACCGTGAGCGGTATCGAGAGCACTTCGCCGCTCTGCGCAAGTACCGCTTTCGATCCTCCGCCCAGTCGAATGTCGGCGACATCAGTGGAGCGCACGTCGATGGCGAAGCGATGCGCCTGTTGCGCCTTGTTGACCAACTTCAAGGTGTAAGCGTTCTGGATGTCGCCATTGGCGGCCTCGCTGTACATCGCGTTGCGATCGCGCAGCACTTCGGCCATCAACGGGCTGCGGTGGGTCACGCCGTACAGCCAGCCTCCCATCAGGGCGAACAGCAACACCCCATAGATCAAGATGCGGATGCGCAAGACCCTGGCCGGCTTTCCATCGATCTGGTTCTGCGTGGTGTAACGAATCAGGCCTTTGGGATAACCGACCTTGCCCATCACCTCGTCGCAGGCGTCGATGCAGGCACCGCAGGCGATGCATTCGTATTGCAGGCCGTTGCGGATATCGATGCCGACCGGGCACACCTGCACGCAGATGGTGCAGTCGATGCAGTCGCCCAGCTCGTCGAGCGTGAACCTGGGCAGCGGCTTGGCTTCTTCGCCCAGGGCCGCCAGCGTGATGGTGCCGCCGGCCTGCGCGCGATTGTCGGCCGCGGAAGGATGCTGGCTTGCACGGAACACGTAGTCGTACGCCGTGACCGTGTCGAGCAGACCCCGCGCACGTTCAAGCACGCTCTGCAGTCCGCGCTTGCGTGGTCCGCGCGGCTCGCCACGCATCGGGTCATAGGCGATCAGCAAAGTGTTGCGGTCGAACATCGCGCTCTGGAAGCGCGCGTAAGGGCACATGTACTTGCAGACCTGCTGCCGCAAGAAGCCCGCATTGCCCCAGGTAGCGAACGCATAAAACAGAATCCAGAACGCTTCCCAGCCACCCCATGCGAAGGGCGTGCGGCGCGCCAGTTCGCCGATCGGGCTAAAGTAGCCCACGAAAGTGAAACCGGTCCACAGCGAGAACACGATCCACAGGGTGTGGCGCGCGCTCTTGCGCAGGATCTTTTCGCGCGTCCAGCCACCGGCATCCAGTTTGATGCGCTTGTTGCGATCGCCTTCGCACCAGCGCTCGATCCACAGCGACACTTCGGTCCATACCGTCTGCGGGCACGCGTAGCCGCAGAACAGGCGGCCGGCCAGCGCGGTGAAGAAGAACAATGCCAGCGCCGCGATGATCAACAGCAACGCCAGGAACAGGAAGTCCTGCGGCAGGAACATCCATCCAAAGACATGGAACTTGCGCGCCGGCAGATCCAGCAACACCGCCTGCCGTCCTTGCCAGGTCAGCCAGGGAAAGCTGTAGTACATGCCCAGCAACCAGATGACCGCAGCCACCCGAAGGCGGTTGAAGCGACCGGATACGTCGCGCGGATAGACCTTGCGTTCGCTGACGTAGTACGAATCGCTCCCGTCGTCGACGACGTTGAGCGGAATGCGGCGACTCATGGTTGCTTACCGGGACCTTTGAGAGACCGCACCTCGCGACTGGGGCGAAGGAGGATCCAGGTGAACAGGCTCGACGAGGCCGTTGCCAGCCAGAT
Source organism: Dyella kyungheensis (assembly GCF_049913195.1). Lineage (GTDB taxonomy): Bacteria > Pseudomonadota > Gammaproteobacteria > Xanthomonadales > Rhodanobacteraceae > Dyella > Dyella kyungheensis. The sequence continues at coordinate 4,219,384 of NZ_CP183983.1, forward strand.
GAGGAAGAAGCCGAGGGTGTAGCCAAATTCGCGCCCGACCTTCAACGAGGGAAAGGTGATGTCCCTCAGGGCGATCGGATCGATGAAGGCAAAGAACACCATCGTCACCACGCCGGCCACGAAGAAGCTCGGCCACAGCAACGCACCGAGGCGTTGCGAGGCAGGCTCGTGACGGGCGGGCACGATGGTGTTCCGCTGGCTCATTCGGCGACTACTGCACCCGCCGGCGGCGGATCCCTGTGGGGCGACAGTGTCCACACGTAGGCACCGACCAGGCGCGTGCGCGTATCGCCAAGCACCGGCTTCCATGCAGGCATCACGCCCTGCCGACCTTCGTTCAAGGTCCTGTGCAGCGAGGCCTTGCTGCTGCCGTAAAGCCAATAGCTATCCGAAAGATCCGGCGCACCCACGACCTGGTTACCCTTGCCCTGCGGGCCATGGCAAGCCACGCAGATGGTCTGGAACAATTTCTCGCCCCGCTCGGTCGCCTCATCCTTGGCCTGCGCCGGCTTGGACAACGACAACACATAGGCAATCGTGTCATCGACTGCGCTCGGGCCACCTTGCGCGGTGAGCGTGGTCGCCCAGGCCGGCATGACCGCCTGACGCCCTTCCTGGATGGTCTCCAGAATGCGATGCGGCGTGCCGCCCCAATGCCAGATGTCGTCGGTCAGATCGGGGAAGCCGTTGGCGCCATGCCCGGTCGAGCCATGACATGCCGCGCAGCGATTGATGAAGATCGTGCGCCCCATCTCCACCGCCTGCGGGTTCTTGGCCAGCACGTCGATGGGCTGGCCGGCATAGAGCTTGAGCGTGTCGTCGAGGCGGGCGTCTTCGGCCGCCGATTCCAGCGCCCATTCCTTGTGCGAGCTCCAATGGCCGATGCCCTGCACATTGCCCACGCCGTACCAGATCAGGTAGCCGACGGCGAACACGATGGTGATGTAGAACAGGTTGATCCACCACCGCGGCAACGCCTTGTTGTACTCGGTGAGGTTGCCGTCCCACACGTGTCCGGTTTCATCGGGCTTGGGATCGGTGGGGCTGCGACGCGTGTTGGCGCGCAGCAGCCACACGCAACCGATCAGGTTGGCCACCACGATGGCGATGACGTACCAGGTCCATCCGGAAGTCATGCGATTTCCTCCTTGTCATCGTCCAGCGGCATTTGCGCGGCGGCATCCATGGCGGGCTTGGTACCCGGCCGCCAGATCCAGATGCAGGAGCCGACGAAGAGCACCAGCAGGAATGCGGTAATCAGTCCAGGGACCATCTCACTCCGCTCCTTCGGCAGCCTGCATGTCGGCCTGCGACACATGCGTGCCAAGCGCCTGCAGGTAGGCGATCACGGCATCGAGTTCGGTCTTGCCTTCGACGGCCTTGGCCGCGCCCGCGATGTCTTCTTCGCTGTACGGATCGCCGATGCGCTTGAGCGCACGCATGTGCGTGGCCACTTCCTCGCCGTCGAGCTTGTTGTCCGCCAGCCACGGATAGCCGGGCATGTTGGATTCGGGCACGACGTCGCGCGGATTGTGCAGATGCGCGCGATGCCAGTCGTCGGAATAGCCGCGCAGGCCCACGCGGGCGAGGTCGGGACCGGTGCGCTTGCTGCCCCACTGGAACGGGTGGTCGTAGACCGATTCGCCCGCCAATGAGTAATGGCCGTAACGCTCCGTTTCAAAGCGCAGCGTGCGCACCATCTGCGAATGGCAGTTGTAGCAGCCTTCGCGGACGTAGACGTCGCGGCCCGCCAGCTCCAGTGCGGGGTACGGCTTGATGCCCGGCAGCGGCTTGATCGTTTCGGCCTGGAACATCAAAGGCACGATCTCGGCGAGTCCACCAAAGGACACCGCGACCGCCACCAGGATGCCCATCAGGCCGATGTTCTTTTCGAGTTTTGCGTGTGCATTGCTCATGTCTGTTCCCTCAGGCACGGGCGTCGGCGGCATCGGGCATGAGCAGCGGTTGCGGCTCGGTGCTCGCGGCAGCCAGGCGGAAAGTCTTGAACATGTTCCATGCCATCACCAGCATGCCGGCCAGCACGATCACGCCACCGCCCATGCGCACCACGTAATACGGCTTGGTGGCATTGAGCGCTTCGACGAAGGCATACGTGAGGGTGCCGGTGTCCGGATCGGTGGCACGCCACATCAGGCCCTGCGTCACGCCGGCGATCCACATCGCGACGATGTACACCACCACGCCGACGGTGTGCAGCCAGAAGTGCACGTCGATCAGCTTGATCGAGTACATCTTGGGCAGGCGCAGCAGGCGCGGCAGCATCGCGTAGATGGAACCGATGGAGATCATCGCGACCCAGCCCAGCGCGCCGGCATGCACGTGACCAATGGTCCAGTCGGTGTAATGGCTGAGCGAGTTGACCGTCTTGATCGACATCATCGGCCCCTCGAACGTGCTCATCATGTAGAACGAGAGCGAGACGACGAGGAACTTCAGGATCGGATCGGTGCGCAGCTTGTACCAGACGCCCGACAGCGTGAGGATGCCGTTGATCGCACCGCCCCACGAGGGCGCCAGCAGCACCAGCGAGAACACCATGCCCAGGTTCTGTGCCCAGTCGGGCAGCGCTGTGTACTGCAGATGATGCGGGCCCGCCCACATGTAGATGGCGATCAGCGCCCAGAAGTGCACGATCGACAGGCGATAGGAATAGATCGGGCGATCGGCCTGCTTGGGCACGAAGTAATACATCATGCCGAGGAAGGCGGTGGTCAGGAAGAAACCCACGGCGTTATGGCCGTACCACCACTGCACCATCGCATCCACCGCACCCGAGTACACCGAGTACGACTTCATCGGGCCGGCCGGAATGGCCAGATGGTTGACCACATGCAACAACGCAATGGTGATGATGTACGCGCCGTAGAACCAGTTGGCGACGTAGATGTGCTTCACCTTGCGCTTGACGATGGTGCCGAAGAACAACACCGCATACGCCACCCAAACGATGGTGATCAGGATGGCGATCGGCCATTCGAGCTCGGCGTACTCCTTGCCCTGGGTATAGCCCAGTGGCAACGAGATGGCGGCGGCCACGATCACCAGCTGCCAGCCCCAGAACACGAAGGCGGCGAGCTTGTCGGAGATCAGCCGCACATGGCAGGTGCGTTGCACGGTGTACAGGCTGGTGGCGAACAGCGCGCAACCGCCGAACGCAAAAATCACCGCATTGGTATGCAGCGGGCGCAGTCGGCCGTAGCTGAGCCACGGGATATCGAAATTGAGGGCAGGCCAATACAGCTGGGCGGCGATGAAAACGCCCACCAGCATGCCGACCACACCCCAGACCACGGTCATGACGGAAAACTGCCGTATGACCTTGTCGTTGTAAGTCCCCTCGACGCCCACCATGAAGCCCACTCCTAGGCATAACTGAACGGAAGGAAGTCTGGGGGCCGGGCTGACGTCGCCAATTGATCTGGATCAAGTGGCGCCAGGGAAACCGCTGCTGCGGTTTGTCGCAGGCGGGCGTAGGAGCGGGCCGCGGATCGGCTCGGCAACCACATATCTCTATATCGCGAAAAAGAGATATATACTCCCCGGCACCCGCCACCACGACGCCACGGAGCGCCTCGATGTCGAGCATCAGCTTTGAGTTCTTCCCGCCCAAGACCGACGAACAGCGCAGCCAGCTCGACCAGGCCGCGACGCTGCTGAAATCGCATTCCCCCGACTATGTGTCGGTGACCTTCGGCGCGGGTGGCTCGACGCTGAGCTATACGGGCGAAACGGTGCATCACCTGCATACCCAGCACGGCCTGAGCGTGGCGCCCCACCTTTCCTGCGTCGGCGGCACCCGCGCGGAGCTGGCGGCGCTGTTGGACGACTATCGCGCCGCGGGTTACCGCCGCATCGTCGCACTGCGCGGCGACCTGCCCTCGGGCATGGCCACGCCGGGCGACTTTCGCTATGCCTCGGAACTGGTGCGTTTCATTCGCGAGCATTCCGGCGATCACTTTCACATCGAAGTGGCGGCGTATCCCGAAACGCATCCGCAGGCGGACGACGCGCTCGCCGACCTGCGCCACTTCAAGGCCAAGGTCGACGCCGGTGCCAACGGCGCCATCACCCAGTACTTCTTCAACGCGGACGCCTATTTCCGCTTCGTCGACGACGTGCGCCGCCTGGGCGTCGAAGTGCCGATCGTGCCGGGCATCATGCCGATCTCTAACTTCTCGCAGCTCAAGCGGTTCTCCGATGGCTGCGGGGCCGAGATTCCGCGCTGGATCGCCAAGCGCATGCTGGCTCATGGCGACGATGCCGCATCCATTCGCGAACTGGGCGCCGACGTGGTGGCACAGCTCTGCCGCCGGCTGCTCGACGGCGGCGCGCCGGGCCTGCATTTCTATACCTTGAACCGTGCGCGCGCCACACGCGCGATCCTCGACCGGCTGCACGGATAAGCAACGCCATCGAGCGTAAGCTCGATGGATGATGCGAGCCTGGCTGATCCTGCTGATCTTCCTGCTGCCACTCCGTGCGATGGCGCAGGAAGGCGGCATTCATCGCTGCATCGGCTCCGATGGCAATCCGTTGTTCACCGACCAGCCCTGCGCCGCGCTGCAGGCGACGCCGGTGAACACGCCGCCTGCCACACCGAAGCCGCAGGCGTCCCTGGACGTCGCCACGGCGACGCCACCACCGGTGAGCTGCGCCACCTCGGTGGCCGACCTGCGCCAGGGCATGACGGATGCCTTCGCCGCGCGCGATCCCAACCGGCTGGCCGGGCTGATGATCTGGAACGGCTATGGGCGCGATGCGGTGGTGGCCAACATCCGCTCGCTCGGGTCGTTGATGCAGCGTCCCCTGCTGGATATCGGCACGGCAGGTGCGAGCGACGATCCGCCAGCGCCATCGACTGACAACGGCGAGGCCACCGGTCCCACCGCGACCTCACGGCCCGCCACGGACAGCGATGAACTGATCGTCCATACCGCCGCGGGCGACGGTAGCGGCATACCCCGTGAAACGCGCTTCGCCGTGGTGCGTCGCTCGGGCTGCATGTGGTTGCGCCCTTCGGGCTGAGCTTGGTGCTGCGCAAAATCGCCGGCGGCGCGCTCGCGGTATCATGGCGCGATTTTTCCCCGGAGCCCTCCCCATGGCGCAGCAGTACCCCGAATGGATCTGGCAGAACGGTGCCATCAAGCCCTGGCAGGACGCCACCACGCACGTGATGGCGCATGCGCTGCACTACGGCTCGTCGGTGTTCGAAGGCATCCGCAGCTATGCGACGCCGGACGGCGCCGCGATCTTCCGCCTGACCGACCACCTCAAACGCCTGTACCAGTCGGCCAAGATCTACGACATGGTGCTGCCCTACTCGCAGGACGAACTCGCCGCCGCCTGCCGCGACGTGGTGCGAAAGAACGGCCTGTCCGCCGCCTATCTGCGCCCGGTGGCTTACCGCGGCCTGGGCGGCTTCGGCCTTTCGGCGGAAACGCCGATCGACGTCGCGGTGGCCGCCTGGGCGATGGGTCCCTACCTCGGCCCGGAAGCGTTGGAGAACGGCATCGAGGCCTGCGTGTCGAGCTGGCAGCGCTTCGCTCCGAATACCATCCCGGCCGGCGCCAAGGCGGGCGGCAATTATCTTTCCGGCCAGCTGATCGCGCGTGAAGCGCGCCGCCTGGGCTTCGGCGAAGGCATTGCCATGGCCTCCAGCGGCCTGCTGAGCGAAGGTGCGGGCGAGAACCTGTTCCTGGTCTTCGACGGCGTGTTGCACACCACGCCGGCCAGCGCGTCGATCCTCACCGGCATCACCCGCGACACGCTCAAGACGCTGGCGCACGAAGACGGCATCGAAGTGGTGGAGCGCGATATTCCGCGTGAATACCTGTATCTGTGCGATGAGCTGCTGATGTGCGGCACGGCGGCGGAAATCACCCCGATCCGCTCGGTGGACGGCAAGCAGATCGGCAGCGGCAAGGCCGGCCGCGTGACGCGTCGCCTGCAGGAACTGTTCTTCGGCCTGTTCAACGGCAAGACCAACGACCAGTGGGGTTGGCTGGAGCCGCTTTGATTCGCTGAGGACTTCAGCAGTTATGAAAGCGGTGCCGTGATGGCGCCGCTTTTTTTCAGAGTGCAGCGTTGGACCGTGCCTTCAGTCGAACGCGACCACCCCTAGCCGTCATTCCGGCGCAGGCCGGAATCCAGTAGCGTCTGTGCCCGGTTGTCGCATCGTGGCAGCCTGCTGTGTGAGCTCGCGCGAAACTCGATTGCATCGCTACTGGATTCCGGCCTGCGCCGGAATGACGAGCAAAAAAGGCCGGCGCTTCGCACGCCATCCCATCAACCGAACACGATGCTCGCGATGGCGCCGTTGGTATCCGTGCGCGGACGCATCGACACGTCCCAGCCGTAGAGATCGCACAGGCGACGCACGATTGCCAGACCAAGGCCCGCACCGCTGCCGCCTGCACCTTCGCCACGCACGCCGCGCTGGAACAGGCGCTCGGCATCTTCGGGCTTGATGCCCGGGCCGGTATCGATGATTTCGATGCGGTTGGCGCTCACTTCGACCGTCACGCGGCCTTCGAGCGTGTACTTGATCGCATTGCCGATCAAATTGGTCAGCGCCACCGCCAGCACCGAGGCCGGCGCATTCACGCTCACCGGCTGGCGCACGCTCAACTCCACTTCGAGCGGCTTGTCGCGCATCTGCGGACGCTGGCTTTCGATCACATCGGAAGCCACCTTGCCCACGTCGGTGGTTTCGCCGCGCGTGGGACCGCGACGTTCGGCGCGCGACAGCAGTAGCAACGCCTCGATCAGCTCCGTCGCCTGACGCGAGGAACGCTCGATGCGCTTGAGGCGCTCGCGCAACTTGTCGGTGAGATCGGGCGAGCCCTGCAGCAATTCCGTCGTGCTGGAAATCACCGCCAGCGGCGTACGCAGCTCGTGGCTCACGTCGGAGTTGAACTCGCGGTCGCGCTCCACCATCGCGGTGAGTCGCTGGGAATATTCATCCAGCACCAGCGCCAGCTCGCCCACTTCGTCATCGGCGAAGTGTGGCGCAAGGAGCTCGGCCTTGCCGTTCTTGCGAAAATCACGCAGCCGTTGTGCCAAATCGCTTACCGGTTTCAGAACTTTGCGCGATAACCAGAAGCCAAGTACAAGTGACAGCAGCCCAAACAAAAACACCGCGGCGACCACACTGACAATCAGCTGCCGCTTGCCCAACTCTTCTCGCGAAACGTCGTAGCGGACGAAACTGATGATGCCGTTCTCTCGGTACACCGCCAGCTTGTAGTGATGCGGGGTTCCATCCTCCGCCAGCTCGTTGATGTCGTGTATACCGGTATCCAGGTTCTGCCACGGCAGCGGCGCCTTGTAGATCGTGCGCTCACTCTTCGTCATGCCCGTGATTAGGCGCGAGCCCGGACCGGGCGCATCGGGATGCGCCTGCGCAAATTGGTTCGCATATTTCGCATCATCCATCAGGCTGGAGTTGACCAACTGGTCCTCCACCCTGCTACGGATGTTCAGCGCCGCAAACGCGAACAACGCGCTGAGGCCGAAACCGAACAGCGCGAACGAAACGACAAGGCGAAACCTGAGCTTACGCCTGGACTGCATCCGGTTCGACCATGCGGTATCCAATGCCGTGACGTGTGTGGATCAGCGGCTTGTCGAAGGGCTTGTCGATGGCCGCACGCAAGCCGTGGATGTGCACGCGCAACGAGTCGCTATCGGGCAATTCCTCGCCCCACACGCGCTGTTCCAGATCCTGGCGGGTGACCACCGAGGGGCTGGCCTCCATCAGGGCCTGCAGCAACTTCAGGCCGATGGGGTTGAGCTGGATCGACTTGCCCTCGCGGGTGACCGTGAGCGTGTCGAGGTTGTAGGTGAGGTCGCCCACTTTGAGCACGCGGCTCTGCGGACCCTTGCCGCGGCGGGCCAGCACTTCCAGGCGCGCGGCCAGTTCCTGCAGGGCGAACGGCTTGGTCATGTAATCGTCGGCGCCGGACTCGAAGCCGGTGAGCTTCTGCTCCAGCGCGTCGCGCGCGGTGAGCATGAGGATCGGCGTCTGCTTGTGCGCTTCGTGGCGCAGCTTGCGGGCCACATCCAGGCCATCCATGCCAGGCAGGGTCAGGTCGAGCACGATCACGTCGAAGTCATGCACGACGGCCAAGTGCAGGCCCGTCACGCCATCGCCTGCGAAATCGACCACATGACCCCGGTCTTCCAGATAATCGCCGATGTTCGTCGCGATATCGCTGTTGTCTTCGATCACCAAAACGCGCATGCATCCTCCATACGCAGCCGGCATGAGGGCCGACCGGGGCAACAAGCTTAACAAGCTTGTGCCGGGGAAAGGGGGCCTTGGCGGCCGCGAAGCTGAACAAGGGTCGAAATCGGGCAAGAAAAAAGCCCAGGCCGCTCGACTCGTGGTCGCTCGCCTGGGCTCAAGCTACTGCCCCGATACCGAAATCTGCTGTCACCAGACCTTGCGGAAAGTGCCAGACACATTGCAGTGGGGCCTTTATAGGTGCCCCGCAGTTACATCGGGGTTAACCGGTACTCACGCCACCGTTAACCGCCACCGCTCAGTGACCGCCGACGGCGCTCTGGCGGCTCTGGTTCTGGATGTCCTGCAAGGTGCGCTGGGACTGGTCGTTCTCCAGGTTGATCTGGCGCTGCGTCTTGCACACCGTCTTGGGAATGTTCGAACCCATCGGCTTGATCTGTTCGCACACCTGACGGTCGCCGTCGTGACGGGTCAGGATGGCGTTCACTTCGGACTGGTTGTTGAACAACTCGACTTTCGAAGGCTGATCCATCGCATCGACCTTGCCGAACTTGTCGAACAGCGACTCCATGCTGCTGAGGTCGCGGGTGACCGTTTGCTGGTCGTTCTTGGGGATCGAATCGAACCGACCGCCGGGGGCCATCTGCTGACGAACGTGATCGGCCACTGCGGCGAATTCGTCCTTGGTGTCGGCCTTGACGTCAGGCTTGGTTTCCTTTGCGTGAACCGACGCCACCTGCAACACGAGCATCATCGCCGCCGCGACCGGCAGCCAGTACTTCCGCTTCATTGTTTTCCTCCACCCTGCGGCATCCCCCCTCGGGACGCGACCTGCAGGAATCCCCATGCTAGGCCGGGCTCCGGCACCGGGTCAAAGGCCGAAAGGCGGGTTTTGGCAAAAAATTACGCCGCGCGCTGCGGTTTGCGCTTCACCAGGGCCTGGCCGATGCCTGCTTCGCCTTCCAGCAACTTGATGATCGCCCCGGCCACGTCCACGCCCGAGGCGGCCTCGATGCCCTCGAGGCCGGGCGAGGCATTCACCTCGAGAATCAAGGGACCACGCTTGGAGCGCAGCATGTCCACGCCGGCCACGCCCAAACCCAGGGCGGCGGCGGCGCGCACGGCGATGCGCCGCTCTTCGGCGCTGAGCGTGGCGGCCTTGGCGGTGGCCCCGCGATGGATGTTGGCGCGGAACTCGCCCGGGCTCGCTTCGCGCTCCATCGCGGCGACCACTTTCTTGCCCACCACGAAGCAGCGCAGGTCGGTGCCCTTGGCCTCGGCGATGAACTCCTGCACCAGGAAGTTGGCGTAGAGGCCGCGGAACGCCTCGATCACGCTCTGCGAGGCGCTGCGCTTCTCGGCCAGCACCACGCCGGTGCCCTGGCTGCCTTCATTGAGCTTGATCACGTGCGGCGGCTCGCCGAGCATGGCCAGCACGTCGGCGGTGTCATCGGGGTTGTCGCCGAACACCGTGGCCGGCATGTCCAGGCCCTGGGCCGCCAGGATCTGCAGCGAGCGCAGCTTGTCGCGCGCACGCAGCACTGCATCGGACGAGTTGGGCGTGTAGACCCCCATCATTTCCAGCTGGCGCAGCACCGCGGTGCCGTAGAAGGTGCTGGTGACGCCGATGCGCGGTATCACCGCATCGATGCCCTTGATCGCCTTGCCTTTGTAGCGGATGGACATGTTGCCCGGCGCAATGCGCACGTAGCAGCGCAACGGATCGAGCACGCGCACCACATGGCCGCGCTCGCGCGCGACGTCGACCAGACGTTGCGTCGAATACAGACGGGTGTTGCGCGAGAGAATGGCAATCTTCATGAAACACCCGTGATGCCCGCCCGGAGGGGTCGAGGCTGTGTATAGGAAAGCGCAGGGTCCACCGCGAATCGCCCGTGCAACGCACTACGACCGAGCAGCATGGGAAACAGCATATGGCGCCTGTCGGTCAAATTGATGTCGACGGCAAAGCGCTCGCCGGCCAGTACCACGTCCGTGCGGATGAACCAGCGCAAGGTGCGCCGGCCGCCCGTGTCGGTGACCGCCCGGCGATCCAGCGCCAACGTCTCGCAGGTCACCGCGATGCGATGCCGGCCGCCCACCGACACCGAAAAACGCAGCCACGTATCGCCCGCGCGCTCGAAACTCTCCAGCGTGTCCACGTGCAGTGAACTGCTACGTGCGCCGGTATCGAGTTTGGCCTTGAGCAGAGGAATGCCGAGCATCGGCAATGCCAAGCGCTCCCGCCAGCCGAGGGTGTTCACATCCGCCATGATCAGCGTACGCCGCGTGTAGGGAGCTCGTGGGGGTCGGGAGCAAATGGAGCGGGTGAAGGGAATCGAACCCTCGTCAGTAGCTTGGGAAGCTACAGCTCTACCATTGAGCTACACCCGCAACGCCCGATGATGGTAACCCGCCTCCGCGGGCCTTGGGAACCGCCGACGGCGAACGTCCGACGGATCGGTGCACCGGCGGCCGATGGCATCGCGACATGACGCAGCGGTCGCCGGCATTCATTTCGCGTTGCGCTCCGCCTGCCGCAGCCGAACACGGCGTGAACCGGACATGGCGGCCGGCTGAACCACTTTTTCTGCGGGCACGGCCGGTCCTTGCGATGGACGGAGCACACATCCGCATAATGCGTCCGTCGGCGCCCGCCATCCCTATGCGTTCTTGCGGGTGACGCCACCCTTCCGCGATGCCCATCGCGTCCAGCTCCGGAGAACCCGATGCGTGTGCTTACTGCTTTCCTGACGTCGCCGCACCACCGGCGATGGATGGCAGCGGCCTTGTTGATCTGTGCCAGCGGGCTGACCCAGGCGCAGAACCAGGCGCCACCCGACGACAACGGCGCCGGCGATCCGCCGTCGCGCATCGCACGGCTTTCCTATCGCGAGGGCGATGTGGGGCTGTTGCCGGCGGGCGAAAAAGACTGGGGCGACGCCAGCCTCAACCGTCCGCTGACCACCGGCGACCGCCTTTCCACCGGCGACGGCGCACGCGCCGAACTGCAGCTGGACAGCGGCACGCTGCGCATCGCCGACGATTCCAATTTCGGCTTCCTCACCCTCAACGACCAGCTCACCCAGGTCGAACTGACCCAGGGCACGGCGAGCGTGACAGTGCAGGGCCTGGACGATGGCCAGAGCTACGAAATCGATACGCCCACGGTGGCGCTGGTGATCGATCAACCGGGCAGCTATCGGGTGGACATCAGCGAGGACGGCAAGTCCACCCGCGTCACCGACTTCGCCGGACACGCCACGGTCTATGGCGAGGGCGGCGCGCAGCGCATGGTGGCCGCGGGCCGCTCGTATGAGTTCGTCGATTCGTCGCTGAGCGTGGTGTCCATCAACGACATCCAGGGCGGCGACGATTTCGACGCCTGGGTGGATAGCCGCAACCAGCAATACGCCTCCACCCCGGCCGACCCGAACGTGTCGCCGGACATCGTGGGTGCGCAGGATCTCAATCAATACGGCAACTGGCAGAACGATCCCGACTACGGCCAGGTCTGGTATCCCGCCAGCGTGGGTGCCGACTGGTCGCCCTATAGCGATGGCCACTGGTCGTACGTCGGCCCATGGGGCTGGACCTGGGTGGACGCCTCGCCCTGGGGTTTCGCGCCCTATCACTACGGTCGCTGGGCCCATGTGCGCAACCGCTGGGGCTGGGTGCCGGGTCCGGTCGGTGTGCGCCCGGTCTATGCGCCGGCGCTGGTGGCCTTCGTCGGCGGCGGCGTGTCGATCGGCGTGGGCGGGCCGGTGGGCTGGTTCCCGCTGGGACCGGGCGAGGTCTACAACCCGTGGTATCGCGCCAGCCGCGGTTACTACACCAACGTCAACGTCACCAATATCTATGTGCGCAACAACCGCAACCTGGTGATCAACAACATCAACAACCGCTACAACTATTTCCGCGATGGCCGCCCCATGCCCAACGAGCGGTACATGAACCGCGACGTGCCGCATGCGTTCCGCGCCATGTCGGGGCAGGATTTCGTGGCCGCGCGCAACGCCCGCAACCATATGGCACAGGTCGACCCGCGCCGCTTTTCCGAAGCGGCGGTGATGCCGCGCGGCGTCAGCGGCCTCAACCCCGTGCGGGCGAGTTTTGCGCCGCCGCGCGCCAACACGGCGCGTCCGCTGCCGGCCGGCGGATTCCAGCGTGAGGTGGTGGCGCGTACGCCGCCGGCCGCGGGCTTCGGCGGTCGACTGGTGAATGTCGCCGGTGCACCGCGCATGGCGCCCACGCCGAACAATGTGCGGCTGCTCAATGGCCAGGGTCCCGGCATGCGGGGCGCGAACCCTGCACGCCCCCAGGATTTCTCGGCGGCACAGCCCAATGCCGGGCCTCGGGGCAATGCGCCCGCTGCCCGCCCGATGCCTCGCGGCGACAACGAACCGGCCGCGATGCGCGCGGGCGAGTTGCCCTCTGCCCGCTTCGCCCGGCCGAATGCGCAGCCGCGCGGCGAAAACAACCAGCCGCGTCCCGGCGTGAGCTTCATCCCCAGCGCCGACTCAGACCGCATGCGCGGCCAGGCGGCGCCCGGCACGCTGCCGAATGCGCCCCGCATCGAACCGGCCCAGTCGCAGCAGGCACGCCAGGACAACGCCGAGCGATTCCAGCGCGACAACGCCATGCAGCAGCGCCAGGACGTCCAGCAACAGCAGATGCAGCAGCGACGGGTCCAGCAACAGCAGCAATTGGAGCAGCGGCAGCAGATGCAGCAGCAGGACGTCCTGCAGCAGCGCGAGAGGATGCAGCAACAGAGGCAGCCGCCCGATGCCCTGCAGCAACGGCAGCAGATGCAGCAACAGGAAGCCCAGCAGCGCCAGGCCATGCAGCAGCAGATGCAGCAGCGCGACGCCATGCAGCAACGCCAGCAGATGCAACAGCGGCAGGAGATGCAGCAGCGCTACGAGGCGCCCCGCAACAATCCGCAGCCGCAGCCCCAGCAGGCACGGCCGGAGCAGCGTCAGCAGCAGCAGTCGAACCACGAGGAGCGCCGCCCGGCGCCACGGCGGGACGACCAGCAGCGTTGAGGGTCCGTACCGCCCTCGGGAGGCCCGGCACCGCCGGGCCTCTTCATGTCCGGGGCGGCATTCGGGCCGCCAGCCGCTACAATGGGCGGATGCACATCACGCTCAATGGCAGTCCGCGCGACTGCGCCCCCGCCACCACGGTCGCCCAGTTGCTTGAAGACGCCGGCTACGGCCAGCGCCGCGTCGCCGTGGAAGTGAACCAAGAGATCGTCCCGCGCAGCCTGCATGCCAGCCACAGCCTGGCCGACGGCGACCGCGTGGAAATCGTCCATGCCATCGGCGGCGGTTGATCGCCCCGGCATGCGCGCTCATGCGACGCCAGGGCGTCGCCGCAGACTGAAGAACTCCCCATGAATATCAAGACGCTCGATGCTTCCGATCCGCTGATCATTGCCGGCAAGAGCTACGGCTCGCGCCTGCTCACTGGCACCGGCAAGTACAAGGATTTCGACGAGACGCGCCGCGCCAGCCAGGCCGCGGGCGCCGAGATCGTGACGGTGGCCATCCGCCGCGTGAACCTCGGCCAGGACGCCGGCCAGCCCAACCTGCTGGACGCGCTGCCGCCCGACGAGTTCACCCTGCTGCCGAACACCGCCGGTTGCTACAACGCCGCGGACGCCGTGCGCACCTGCAAGCTGGCGCGCGAACTGCTGGACGGCCACAAGCTGGTGAAACTGGAAGTGCTGGGCGACCAGCGCACGCTGTTCCCCGATGTGGTGGAAACGCTCACGGCCGCCGAAGCGCTGGTCGCCGACGGGTTCGACGTGATGGTCTACACCAGCGACGATCCGATCCTGGCCAAGCGCCTGGAAGAGATCGGCTGCGTGGCGGTGATGCCGCTGGCCGCGCCGATCGGCTCGGGCCTTGGCATCCAGAATCGCTACAACCTGCTGGAAATCATCGAGAACGCCAAGGTGCCGATCATCGTCGATGCCGGCGTGGGCACCGCCTCCGATGCCGCCATTGCGATGGAGCTGGGCTGCGACGGCGTGCTGATGAACAGCGCCATCGCCGGCGCGAAAGACCCGGTGCTGATGGCGCACGCCATGAAACTGGCCATCCAGGCCGGTCGCGCTGCCTTCAAGGCCGGCCGCATCCCGCGCAAGCGTTTTGCCTCGGCGTCCAGCCCGATCGACGGCACCATCGGCTGATTCCATGAGCGATACGCACGACCACGACGGCGAACACGAAGGCGCCGACCAGCCGCCCTTCATGCGCCGCATCCGCAGCTTCGTGCTGCGCGAAGGCCGCATGACGCCGGCGCAACAACGCGCCTTCGACGACCACTGGGCCCGCTTCGGCATCGACTACAGCGGCTCGCCGCAGGACTTTGCCTCACGCTTCGGCCGCAGCGTCCCGCTGGTGCTGGAAATCGGCTTCGGCAACGGCGAAGCGCTGGCGTGGGCGAGCGAGCACGACCTGCAGCGCGACTTCATCGGCGTGGAAGTGCATGGCCCCGGCGTGGGCCGCCTGATGAACGCGCTGGCCGCGCGCGACGCCGGCAACGTGCGCCTGTACAAGCACGATGCCGTGGAAGTGCTGGAAAACGAGATCCCGCCCGGCACCCTGGCCGAAGCGCGCATCTGGTTTCCCGACCCGTGGCACAAGAAACGCCACAACAAGCGCCGCATCATCCAGCCCGACTTCGTGGCCCTGCTCGCCTCGCGCATGGCACCCAACGGCCTGCTGCACCTGGCCACCGACTGGCAGCCCTACGCCGAGCACATGCACGAGGTGATGGAAGCCGCCCCCGACTGGCACAACGAGCTCGGCCCCGGCCAGTACGCCGAAAAACCTGCCTGGCGCATCGAGACCCACTTCGAACGCCGCGGACTCAAACTGGGTCATGGCGTGTGGGATCTGCTGTACCGCAAGCGCTAGAACGAGGCACGCAGTTGCTCCCTCTCCCCTCCGGGGCGAGGGCTGGGGTGAGGGGCTACGCTGCCTCGACACTGTTTATTGCGAGCTTTTTTGGCGCGCACACGAAACGCCCGCCTTAGCAACGCCATCTTGAGCACCCGCCCCTCGCCCTAACCCTCGCCCCGGAGGGGAGAGGGAATCTGCGCCGTTTGCCATCGCCATCGAGTAACCGACATGTCGGGCTCGCAGTGCATACACGGTTCACCAGCCCAGCGCAGCACACGTTTATACTCACGCCTCAAACAGGGACGAGTCGTCGTAGCGTGAAGCTCCCACTGCCCACATCCAACCGTCACCAGGATGCCCGACCAAGGGGCGCGCGCTAGTGGGACTTGCCCTCACCCCTGAAATGATCCTGGTGCTGGGGCTGGTGGGCTTCACCATGCTGATGCTGGTGCTGGAGTGGATCCGCGCCGACATGGTGGCCCTGCTGGTGGTGGTGGTGATCGGCCTCACCGGGCTCATTCCTTCCGAACGCGTGTTCAACGGCTTCGCCGGCAACGCGGTCATCGCGATCATCGCCATCATGATCATGGGCGCCGGCCTGGACCGCGCGGGCGTGCTCACGCTCACTGCCAGTTTCGT
Source organism: Dyella kyungheensis (assembly GCF_049913195.1). Taxonomy (GTDB): domain Bacteria; phylum Pseudomonadota; class Gammaproteobacteria; order Xanthomonadales; family Rhodanobacteraceae; genus Dyella; species Dyella kyungheensis. The sequence continues at coordinate 4,235,200 of NZ_CP183983.1, forward strand.
GATGCGCATGGCGCGCGGCGTGGAATCGCGCCTTGGCGTGGTGATCAACCTCGTCACCAGCCTGTTCAGCGCGGTCATTCCCAGCCAGGCGCTGGCCGCGCTGATGATCCCGGTGACCAGCCGCCTTGCCGCACGCACCGGCGTGCCGATCTCGCGACTGTTGTTGCCGATGGCGTTCTGCATCCTCACCGCCACCAACACCACGCTGATCGCCAACTCGCCACTGATCGTGCTCAACGACCTGGTGGCCAGCGCAAACGCCAATCTGCCGGCCGGCGCGCACACGATTCCGAAGTTCGGCCTCTTCAGCGTCACGCCGGTGGGCCTGGTGCTTGCGCTCACGGGCGTCGCGTTCTTCTACTTCTTCGGCAAAAAGCTGCTGCCAGAACGCGAAGACGAACGCTTGAAGGTCACCCCCGGGCGCACCGAGAGCTACTTCGCCGATACCTACGGCATCGTTGGCGAAACCGCCGAGCTCACGGTGACGGCGGAAAGCCCGCTGGTTGGCATGAGCATCGGCGAAGTTGAGCAGCTCTACGGGGCACCCCTGATCCTCGCGATCAAGAGCGGCAACGATGCGCGCATGGCACCGCCGGCGGATCATGTCATCTGGGTGGGCTCCGTGCTCGGCGTGCTCGGTCCGCGCGACCAGCTCAACCAGTTCGCCAACAACCAGCTGTGCAAACTCTCGCCGCGCATGCGCCAGTTGGGTGAGCTGTTCAATCCCTCGCGTGCCGGTATTTCCGAGGCGGTGATTCCGCCCAGCTCACGCTTCCTCAAGCAGACCGTGGGTGACCTGCGGCTGCGCAAGCGCTACGGCATCTCGGTGTTGGCGGTGAACCGCGGCGACCAGGTCTATCGCGACGACGTGCGCTCGGTGAGCTTGCGCGCCGGCGACACGCTGGTGTTGCATTCGAGCTGGCGCGACCTGGTGCTCGCCAGCGAAGACCGCGACCTGGTGGTGGTCACCGATATTCCCAAGGAAGAACAGCGGCCCGGCAAAGTCTGGCAGGCCGTGGGCTTCTTCCTGTTGGCCAAGTGTCTCGCGCTGTTTACGCACCTCGACCTTTCCGTGGCCATGATGACCGGCGCCATCGGCATGCTGTTGACCGGCGTGCTCAACATGGACGAGGCCTATAAGGCGATCAACTGGAAGACCATCTTCGTCACCGCCTGCCTGATTCCGCTGGGCTGGTCGATGGACGCTACCGGCGCCGCCGCATGGCTCGCGCAGGAAGTGTTGCAACACCTGGGCCATACCAACCACTGGATCCTGCAACTGTCGCTGGCCATCCTCACCCTGCTCTTTTCGCAGGTCATGTCCAACGTCGGCGCCACCGTGATGATGGTCCCCATTGCCATCAGCGTGGCCGTTGCCACCGGCAACAATCCATCGGCCTATGCGCTGATCGTCGCCGTATCCTCGTCCAACACCTTCCTGCTCAGCTCGGGCCATCCGGCCCTGATGATGGTCGCCGGCCCCGGCGGCTACCGCGGCAAGGACTTCCTGCGCGTCGGCTTGCCACTCACTGCGCTTGTGTTGGTGTTGACGTTGGTGACGATCAATTTGATGTATCACTGAAGACGCGCACCGGCGCCCTGTCACGGAAGCTGCTGCCTCCGATGAATCGTATCGGTCATGTTCAAGTGACTGCCAATCTGTTCAAGCAGAAAGGTCGAAGGAAACCGCAGGCCATAGGTGAGAGACAGTGCCAGCGCCAGGGATAGCACAGCCGGGAGCCGCCACTTTTCCGCGCGCCATTCGCTACCGTAGCGAAAGAGAAACGCGAGCGTGCAAACAACCCCTAGAAGGCTGCCTAGCATTGCTTCCGAGAGCGAGTGCGCGGATAGAACAACTCGCGATATCGCAATCAGCAGGGCAAACACAAGACCGATAAGCGCCCCGCCGGCACGGTAACGCCGTCCCTCAGCGCCAACGATCAGAGCCAAAGCCAGGGGCCAAACGACTGCAGATAGAGCGGAATGCCCGCTCAAACCGGTGAAATTCAGCGCGTCGATGCCAATGCCCCACGCAATGAAAATCAGTTTGCTAAGCAAGACGAGTAAGCCAACGGTTGATAGCAGGACCAGCCACCGATAGGCCATATTTCGCGATGAACGCTCGGCATAAAGCCAGAAGAACATGAACGTCGCACAGGGCAAAAGCACCGCCGAATCGCCCAAGGCGGTAACGCCGCCCCACCATCGATTTGGCTTCAACGCTACTGCCAGCGCCGCGGCTAATTCAATTGTCATAAGTATCCCGCAACCACCACCGCCAGAGTTCATTGCGTACGGAGGAGGACTCGAACATATCGCTTCGGAACCCACCTCCCGACCCATGGCGGCGCGCGAAGGGCGAGACCGACGCGGCCTCTTCGACCTACATATGGGCTGAGCCCAAGGCAGACGAATCGGTGACTTGTCCATCTTGCGTCAAGCTTTGTTTACGCTATGACGCGATCGAGACTCGACAGACTTTCGGCCGATCATAGCGACGATCTCCGTCACGTACTTGTATTCGAAGGCCACGAAGGTCCAGATCCCCAAGTAACGACGCACAACAAACAGGCCGCAAGCGTTCCCAACGATCATGCCGACAACAAGCCCGTAGGACACCCCATAGACGCCAGCCAGCCGCCCACCCAACAAGCATGCTGAAATCTGCACGACAGCGGCAATGGCGGAGACAAAAATCGTCTGCTTGCGAAGTCCCGTCATGGGAAGAACCACTTGCCACGATCCGGTGACGATATCGGCGACGTATCCGACACACAGAATCAGAACAAGTCCGTACGAGTTCTCATAATAGGAACCGAATAACGTACTCAGCAGGATTTTTCCTCCCAGGATGAGGACGAGAAGCGCCAGCAGGCACGGAATACTTGCCAACCCGGACGCTGTCCTGACGACGCGCCCCATGCGTTCTACCTCACCCTTCGCAAATAACCCCGCAATGACGGGAGGGAGCACCGTATTAATGACGAACAAGGGAATCGTCATCAACAGCACGAGCCGCTGGGCGACCCCAAAGAGTGCAACCTGGCTGGATGTGTCGAATGCTCCAGCGAACCAGCCTACGCCCTGTTCCCTCAGCATCGCAATGGTCATCGCCAACCAGATGGGCCACGCTTCATGAAGAGCGCGGCTCGTCGAAAACATGGAGTCCCCGGCGACGGCCGTACCATCGTGCCGTCCGAGTCGCATCAGTGTCGTACACAGCACAACTGCGGCAATGACGGTTACGCATGCGGAACTGACGACCGCAATGAACAGTACGTCCCTGAGGCGAATCTGCCACGCTTTCGCCGCAAGAAAAGTTAGAACGAAGGTGAGGACCGAGATGATGACGCCATTGCTTCGCAGACCATTGAAGAAAGTCGCCGCACCAATTCGATGAAGTCCACGAAAGGTTTCCGCTATCTGCCGCTGCGCGGTAGCGAGCACTGACCAGGCAAACACGAGTCCGGCGAGCGGAACCGCGCCCGGCATCGAAAGCATTTTCCCGAACAGCCAAGGCGTTGCGCACCACAGTGCCAGCGCTGCCGCCGCGCCCCCAAGCGATGCCAGCACCAGGCAGCGGATCGCGATCCGCCGCACCGCGATCAAGTTCCCGAGCGCCAACTCGCCGGCTGTAAAGCGCACGACTACCTGGTCAAGCCCGAGCGCTCCCACTGACGCCGTGATAATGATCGTGTTGATGATGACGAAATAGGTGCCGTAATCGCTTGCGCTAAGGGTTCGAGCCAGAATGAGATTCAGCAAGAAGCCGAACAGGATTGACGCCAGCTTTCCCCCAAAGGCCCAGGCGGCCCCTCCGAGGAGGCTCTTTCTGATGTCTTTGGTCGTCACTAGGGACCCCGACCATCAGATCGCATGGATTTGAATGAAAAATCCTTGAAAACAAGCGACACGTGTCCTTGGGGTCCGCAGAACGAGAGGTCATCGGCGCCCATCCCGTCGCTTTTCAGCTTCTTCTGATAGAGCGCCTTGTATCTACTTTGAACATACAAGCCGACGCTGAAGTAGTTCGGCATGCCGTTTTGCTTGATCGGCACAACATAGGCACCGGACTCATCAGCGTGATAGGGCTCCACGGCATCCAGCGGCATCCCATCGACGGCAACTTTTAGCCTGCCGGGGCGCGCCGCATCCCCCCAGACGATATCGACGTCCACATCGACGCGCCTGTCATCGGCCACGACAGCGCGCGCCATGCGCTTGAAGCAAATGCTTTCACCATCATGGTTGTTGACGACTTTCTCGTCGCCTGGAAGACATTGCCCGGTGCTACCGAGCACTTTTGCAGTCAGCGTCAGGTATGCCTCGTGATCCTTCAGGCCCAAACTGCGCTCATAGAGAAGCCCGATAACCGGCGACCCATCGACTGGCGCTGGGCGCTCGCTATGCCATTGCGCCACGAACGCTCCAGACGCCCAGTTGCCAATAAGCCGGGAGGAATCGTCGAGTTCGAACGTCCAGTGGTAGTGAACCCGGGGAAAGGCGACATCGTCTCCAACGCCCCAGGGGTTTTGGGATACCTTGGAAAAATCAGGAACCGACCAAGGCTGGGTGATTTCCGTGCGAAAGCCCTGGTCCTTGTAGTCGCAAGGTTTCCAGTCCAACTTCACCGCGTTGCCGCCGGGCGCCGGCCAGGAAACATCGGCTTCGTCCTTGGCATGGACTGTCCAGCACCGCCCGGGCAGGTCGAGGATGTCCGGGCGCGAGACCAGCAATCTTCCATGCTCGGCATAACAGGCTAGATCAGGCGGAGCGTTCGGGGGGATTTCGGGCGTCATGGCGTCGTACACCTCATTTGTAAAGCTCCTGCTTGTTTCCCACATGACCATGCAGACGCCCTACGGCATAGAACATCGGCCGCAAACATCGATATCGATAGGTGGGCGAAAGAAGGCAGGGCGAGAGCAAAACCGCTTTCGCGAACACTGCAACGGTCCGCACATAGCCCTTCCATCGCGCGGGGGCGTGGCCACCAGGCATCTGACGAAAGAGAGCTTCTGCCAGAACCTCCGAACTACCTCTCTGCAGATTTCTCTTCCGAAAGAAGGCGCGAGATGTGCGGTCCAACGGAATAGATTCGTCGACGCGAGCCTCGGCACACCAAACCACACGGTCCCGGCCCATCGCTCTGGCCCGATCAAAGAATGCGCGGTCCTCCGATCCAACGAAATTCAACGCCAGCGGAAACCACGGGCAAGGTACTTCTTCCAACAACGCCGAACGTATCAGCGTGTTATGCGCCGCCCGCTTGGGCGACATTGCTCCAGTAGCAAGCCTCATCAACTTCGGATGGTTGTGCTCCATTCCCGACATGAGATACCAGGAAGCGACTCCCGGCTCGTAGCGAGGAAATACCGGCCCAACGACAGCATCTGCGTCATGCGACCTTGCCGTCTCAACCAGGGACCACAACCAGCTCGGCGAGGCGATCTCGTCATCGTCGATGAGAGCCAGAAAGTCCGCCTTCCCCCGGGCCTCGGCGAACAAAGCGTTCCTGGCATGACACAAACCCCTGTCAGGAACGTGAATCGCCCTCATCGGAAACGCAAATTGCTCTGCGGTCCCGTTGAGGCTCGACGCCACGCTTCCATCGCCGTTGTCGGCAACCACGATACTTACGGCGATTCGAGCATCGGCCGGAAATACCTGGCGGCAGATCGAATCGAGGCAGAGTCGCAAGCCTTCAGGCCGATTGAAGGTGGGGATACAAACGATGACGCTCTGGCATTTCGAATGACCACCCGAGCCCTCTCCACTCTTCATCCCTGAAACGTGGCCACTTACCTCCGCGATGTTCATGCGCCGGAGTTCCCGCCGGATGAAGCCCGCGTTCCCAGCGTTCTCGGCATTTCGCCATACAGCGTCAATGCGATAAGAAGCCACTGTACAAGCCCGATATAGAAGAGATTCTGGAAGAGCTGAACCTCGAAATTATTGGCATAGACGATCCCGCAAAAAACACCAGAAAATCTTTGCCGGCAAAAATCGTCACGAATGGATACCGAAGCCTTGTTGGCGATGATGGTCAGCAACAAGGCCACGAGAAGAACACCCACGCCACCTTGCTGAACCAGTATCTCCAGATACTGGTTGTGTGCCGACATCTCTTCATCTCGAAAGCTGAATTTTCCGGCGTCGAAGCCCAAGCCAAAATAAGGTGCCGCCGAAGCCTGGTCGAGCACCATCGGCCAGATCACATCGCGCCCCGACTCCAGCCCTCGTTGAAAATGCGAGTTGTACGCCTGGAGATATTTGTCGAACACCCCTGTCTGCATGACGCTCACCACGATGATCGTGCCAAGGATCATCACAACGACAGCCAGGAACAGGATTCGGGGTGACTTTCCCAGCGGGTGATACATCGCAAAAACAATGATCGCGCAGACGATCACGATCGACCTCATGTCGAAGATCGCAACGACGACTGCCGCTGAAGAAAGGAGATAAGCCGAAAGCCAGAATCTGTCCCGAAGAAAGACGATGCCGGAAAGCAGCAAGAGGTAGAAAACAGCGCCACCTACGGCGTTCTTCTGGCGCAGCCCTGGAAAACTTGCATACCATCCAATGATGAGGATCGCGCACCCCAGAATCGCCAGTAACAGCAGGACATTTCGTTTTCTGGCGAGCAGTCGACCAGCAAATCCACTCAATAGAATGCTGCAGATAAGCACTAAAGCGGCCGCAAACTGCAAGCCCGCGACACCTGTGTCCCAGATCACCCTTAGGGTCACGGCGACCAGCATGATTGGGAAGTACAAATAGAGCGGATCGCCCGAGGCAATCCGTCGGACAAGCCAGGGCGCGGCCACGGGCAAGGTTGTGCAGCCCACCAGCACCGCCATGGCAATCGATGACGCCCTGCCCGTACCCACCAGCACGCAGCCGACAACAGACGCCAGGCAGACGCTAAGCATCCAAGCGTATGTGATTAGCCTTGGAGTCAATTTCCCAATCATGATTGCGTACGCATCAACGCGTCCCACTCCATTTCGTCGGCCCTCGCTTTCGCAACAGCGTCGACCAGATCCCCTGTGCCGTGCCCATGGCGTGGTTGATGTGCATGCTCGGAATGACCAACGCCAGCCGCAGGAGCTCTGCGCTCTTTCGAGCGATGGCAGTCCACGATGAGTAAACAAGAATCGCCAGGCCATAGGTGGTCGGCAGCACCCAGTGCATCGGCGTAAAAAGCAAACCGATCAACGACACAAAGAACGCGAGAGGAATCAGACCGCGCACTACGGGGCGACTACGGGTGTGCGCCGCGATCTCTACCTTTGCGGCCGCATATTGCCGAATCATCAAGTTCAACTTGGGCAGCGTAGGGCGTGTGAAAAAGGTAAACGGCGCGCCAGGATGCAGCACAGCCTTGTAACCGTTGGCCGCGAGCCTAAGGTTGTGCTCCAGATCCTGCCCACGGATAAACCGGGTATCGAAGTTGCCCACCTTTTCCAGGACGGATTTCTTCCATGCGCCAAACAGCAGGGTATCCACCTGCATGGGTTCCTTGCACACGAGACTACGATGACTTATCCCGACAGCGACCGGGGATGTCATCGCCACCGATATGCATCGCGCCATGGCCGTATCCGCACCGGGCGAACTTACGTGCGGCGTGCCAACGTTCCCTACATCCTCCTCGGCCAACTCGAGAAGGCCGACCAGCCTGTCGATGTACCCGGGGGGATAGATCGAATGCGCGTCGCAGCGGACGATGTAATGACCTGCCGCCGCTTCGATGCCGATGTTTAGTGCGTGAACCTGGTAGCGATGGGGGTTGTGAAGCACTCGGAGGGTTACGCGATGGAAGTCCGATGCGGCGCGCTCCAGCTCGCTCAACGTTCCATCCGAGCTGCCTCCGTCAACGACGATAATTTCAAATGGGTAGTCAACGAGCCGAAGATTGCTGCAGATCGAGTCGACGCATCGATAGATGTATCCTTGCTCGTTGTAGCAAGGGATGATCACCGATACTTTCATGGGTTCTTCCAGATTCATGAAGCGGATTTCGTTAGCGCACCGAGACGTAACCGGACCGTCAATGGGCGGCCAGTTCTTTCAGCACTTTTGAGACATGATTCGGCCAGCTCATATGCTCTCGTACGAAGGAGCGGCCTGCCTCCCCGATACGCTGCCTCAGCGCTTGGTTGCTGGCGAGCAGCGACAGGCAATCGACCGCCTCGCCAAGATCCAGTCCGCCGACGAGAAAACCGTTCTCGCCGTGACTAATGTATTCAGACGGTCCTCCGTCCTTTCCGCACACGACAGGAACGCCGTGTGACATCGCGTCCACGATCGATATGCCAAAGCCCTCCACGTCACTCGCATCATGCGCGCTGCTTTGAGGGTGAAAAAATATATCGGCGTCGCGATAGAGACACTGCAACTCGCCGTCGCTCACGTATCCGGCGAGCTTTATCTCTCCATTGAGCACGCCTGCGTCACGGATGGCCCTAGCCACGGCCTCGCGCTCAGCCCCCGTGCCCGTAATGACGTAGGACACCGGCCGCGTTATCTCGGAACTCAGTTTGGCAACGGCGGCAACGGCAAAAGCCAGATTCTTCCGCTTTACCAGGCGCGCAACCGTAAGAATTCGAAGCGGATCCCGCAGATTCGCCGACACTTCACCTGCCGGCCGGCTCTCCGAGAAGGAAGTTCCGTTCCAGGCAACCACCGACGAAGCAGTGACGAGCTCGGGAAAGTAATGATGCACTTCCCTACGGGTCGCCTCGCTGACGTAGACGATCAATCTCGCCTTCCGCAACACCCATCCCGCCAGCCGCGCCATCAATCCCTGCTGACCAGTAACTTCTCGCCCGTGCACGGAAATAACCAATCGCCTGCCCGTTCCCATCAACAGAACAGGCAATGCCATGCGCCAACTCGTGGCGTGAACCCAACTCCATTCCTTCTTGCGCAGATGCCACAGGGACGCCAGGATCTTGACGAGGGCGATCCATTGTGGCGCCGCCTTGGCGCCTTGAGGAGATCGGTTCAGTCGCCCGTCAACACCTGGCACGATGCACGCCTCTGGGGTCAGTAGCGTTACTCGGAGGCCGCACTGGACGTAGGCACTGGCGATCTCCGCGCTGTACGCCTCGATACCACCGATGAACGGAGGAATGGCTTTTGCGATCACTAAAATACTGGACTGGCTCATTTCTCAAGACTTCATAAACCCAAACGAAGGACGTGCGACCAGGGGTTGGGCTGGAGAAACGCTAATAGGCGTTTCTACTCTTTATCAGCGCGAACGGCGTAGAGACGATGATCTTCAAGTCGAGCCAAAGAGACCATTCGCGGATGTACGAGATATCGCATTCAACGCGGCTCACCATCTTCTCGAGCGTGTCTGTTTCACCTCGAAAGCCGCGAATCTGCGCCAAGCCCGTCATTCCGGGCTTCACGCCATGTCTCTGCATGTAGCCGCGCAATTTGTCGCTAAACTGCCGATTGTGTTCGACCGCGTGCGGTCGCGGACCGACGATGGACATGTCGCCTTGCAGAACATTGAGCAGCTGCGGCAGCTCATCCAGGCTGCTTGACCGCAAGAAGCGGCCAAAACGCGTGACGCGTGCATCCTTCCTCCTGGCCTGGGTCACCGTTCCCTGCGTCTCTTCATGGACGCGCATGGAACGAAACTTCATGACCTCAAACTCCTTGCCGCCTAGGCCATGACGTTTCTGCTTGAACAGCACTGGCCCCTTAGAACTGAGCTTGACACCGAGCGCGATGAGCAACATCGCCGGGCTTAGCAACAGAATGAGAAGCAGCGCGATGAATCTGTCTTCAATCGCCTTGATGACACCCGCGTGCCCCTCGACACGGCTCGCCCGCAGCGTAATGACGGGCACGCCGCCAAGGACTGCAGCATGGTGATTGATCAGTTCGTATCCGAAGAAATCAGGCACCAACCGGATGATCGATGGCTTATCGATCGTCAGCTGTAGGACCTGCTGGATAAGTGACTCGGCGCGCATGGGCAACGCAACCCATACCTGATCCGGCGCCCACTCATCGAAGGAACCCCCGACATCATCAAAATCGCCGAGGCAATTCACCCCTTGCAGCTCTACTTGGTCATAGGGCGTACGCACGTATCCGATGATGTCCAGGCCGGCCCAAGCCTTTTTACGTGCCGCAGCAACGATGCGCTGTCCCGCCTGGGTACTGCCGATGAGGAGCACTCGGCGAGAATCCACGCCTCGCATGCGGATGTGCCCCAACGCCCAGCGCAACAGCAGACGATCGAGCGACAGCACAATGCCGGCAAGGACAAACCATGTGCCCGCGCCGATACGCGAGTATTCACCTGTCGTTTTCAGAGCCCAAGCCGTCGCGAGTAGCACAACCATTACAGCCGACCATGCCATCCACAGACGAGCGATCTCCAGACGAAGGTTCTCACCGCGCCAGCTGCGGTAAATGCCAGCCATCGGAAAGATCACGAGCGCGAGCAATATCGTTCGAATCAGACCGGCCGGGTAGGCGACTCCCATCTGAAGATGACCAAATTCAAAACGGTAGACGACCAGCGCGGTGATGGTGATCACCAGCACATCGCTCACGCGAAGAGCGATATCCAGAAGGGCGGCATGCTTTGAAAAGAAATGTGATTCCGACTTCTTCAGTTGCGGAATGCCTGGAATGGACAACATCGCCGAACTCCTTCTACGTAGCCGTCTGTGACCGCCGTATTCCCGCGTGAGCGCCAAGCCCGTCCGCGCCACGGATTGCTGGCGCGAGGACGCCCATCCATCGGTCCGCGCCACCTGCTTCATTCACTCCCCGCGAAAGGGCCATGAAGCCTCCTCCCACTCCCTCTTCCACGCTCTTACCCGGAACTGCTTCCATACTCGTAATAACCGTACGAGTAGTAGCCCGTCGCCCTGCGCTCCACCGCGTTGAACACGGCACCCTTGATCTGCACACCGTTCTGTTCAAAACGCTGCTTTGCCAAGGCGATCTCCTTGGCCTGATTGAGGCCGAAGCGAACCACCAGCAAGCTCGTGCCAGCGTGATGTCCGATGACCGACGCATCGGTGACCGCCAGGATCGGCGGGGTGTCGATGATGATCAGGTCATACTTCGACTTGAGCGCTTCCAGCAACTCACCAAAACGCGCGTGCATCAGCAGTTCGGATGGATTTGGCGGCACATTTCCACGGGAAATGAAGTGAAGACCCTCCGCGTCCGGCACGACACGTACAGCCTGTTCGAGCGTAATCTGACCGGCAATAAGCTCAGAAAGACCGGTTCCCGGGCGTCCACCGATCACTGAGCACAGCGCACCCTTGCGCATATCGCCATCGATCAGCAGAACGCGCTGACCGCCCTTCGCAATGACCGCAGCAAGATTGGCGGAAATAAAGGTCTTGCCAGCTCCCGGGCTCGCGCCCGAGATCATGAGAATGTTGTTCTTGGCTTCGATGCGGGCGAAATGCAGGCTGGTACGCAGGCTACGCAGCGCCTCCACCGCCAGGTCAACGGGTGCGTTGATGGCCAGCAGCTTCTGGCTTCCGTCAGACCTGCCGCGGCGCCCCTGAAGAAAACTTTGCTTCTCGGCCACGCTGCTGGGTATCGATGCATACACCGACAGACCAAGCTGCTCGATGGCTGACGGATCTTCCACGCCGCGGCGTACCATCTGACGTAGCAATACGAAAGCCACTGCGAGGAATGCACCGAGGAAGGTGCCACCGATAACCACCAGAGCCTTCTTGGGCTTGGCCGGCTTCGAGATATCCACGGCCGCGGGATCGATCACGCGCACATTGCCCACGGTTCCGGCCCGCGCGATATCCAACTGCTGCGCCTGATTGAGCAGACCGGTATAGGTGGCGTTGAGCACTTCGACGTCGCGCGTCAACCGCAGCAGTTCCTGTTGCGTATCGGGCAGGCCGCCTACCTGTTTGTCGATGCCACTCTTTTGCGCCTGCAACTGGCTGATCTGCTCCAACAGAGCCTTGTAGGCCGGATGCTGCGCCGTGAAGCGGCGCTCCATATCCGCCTGCTGCATGCGAAGCTGCTGGATGCTGGTCTCGATGGCCACGGCCTGGTCGAGCAAGCCCTTGGTCTGGAGGGTGATGTCGACGGAGCGTGCCTTGGTCTGAAATGCATTCAGCGCGCTTTGTGCCTTGTCGAGATCCAGACGTATACGCGGCAGCTGTTCGCGAACGAACGTCAGGCTGCTGGCGGCCTCAGCCGAGTTGCGATCGACGTTCTGTTTTACGTAGGCCTGGCTGACGTGATCTAGCAGCTGTGCTGCCAGATCGGAGTCTTCATGGTCATACGAGAGTTGAATGATGCCCGAATCCTTGCCCTGCTCTGAGGCATTGATATCGAGCTGCAACTGATTGATCACGGCAAGCGCCGTATGGTGAATCACTTCAAAATGCGTGCCTGGATTGGCGAGTAGTTCGCGCACCTGCATGGAGAAGCCGTGGCCGTTGGCGATGTGACCTACCTGGCCAGTCAGCACCGCGTCGCCGCTGTAGTAGAGCGTATAGCTACCCCGCTCGCCGGCAACCAGCACAAGCTTCTTCTCCTCCAGCGGGGCCGGCACTTTCATCTGGAAGATGTCGAGCCTGGAGCCGCCCCAGTCGTACCTGCTCAGGCCCATCAACGGCGAAGCCACCTCGGCGGCAGAATCCGCCACGAAATGACGCGCCACCCAACCGCCAAAAACAGGGAAGTGATACGGCGCCGTTTCGATCTGCAGGCCAAGCTCGTCCACTGCCTTGCCGATCACGGAGCGCGAAGTAATGAGGGCAATCTCAGTGGTCGCCTCGGAGCTTGATGCGCCAAGCGTCTGGGTAATCGCGCTCAAGCCGGGCAGGTTCGGCACCTTCTGCTCCACCTGCACCAACGCATCGGCCTCGTAGATCGGCGTACCAAGCACGGCATAGCCCACGCCAAGCACAAGGAACATGCTGGTGACGATGCCGATCAGCCACTTGTGATCGACCAGCGTGCCAAGCAGTTCGCGCAAGTCGAGCTCGTCGTCTTGGGGCGTGGTGGTTTCCGGTGCGGCCATGCTTGGGTAATCCAGGATCTACTACGTTGATCGGTGTCGGCTTCGCTTCGCGGGATCGCGAGCAGTGCTCATGGGCAGGCGTCGCCCTTCTTATCTGGTGCGCAGTCAGCGGCTGCCCAAATGCGGCAACCATTTCTGAACTGCATGATCGATACGCTGAAAAACGTATTCGAAGGCTTCTCGCCCCTGACGATACGGATCGGGGACGTCGCCGGACTGCTCCCAACGATCCAACAACATCACCTTGCCGCTGGCCTCGGGAGCCATGCGCATGAGGCTGGCGACGTGATCTCGCTCCATCGCCAGCACCAGGTCGGCATCACGCAGCATCGATGACGTGACCTGCCTCGCACGGTGCGCTCCACCATCCACCCCGTGCTCGCTGAGGATTTCAAGCGCCGACGAATTCATGCACTTGCCCACCAACGCCCCAAGACCGGCGCTCTCGACGGAGGCGCCCGCTGAGGGAAGGCGATGACGGAACAAGTATTCCGCCGTAGGGCTACGGCAAATGTTCCCCACGCAAACGATCAAGATCCGCTCGAACACAGCTACCAACTCGTCGATCACTATACGGAGAACCGCAGGAAGTAGATTCACTATCGGCTGGCTAGTGTGCTCCGCCAGAAGCACCGTCACCATCGGATCAATCCGAAACATCAGTGGAACATCGGCAAGGACGGCGGCATCTCTTGGTGGAAGTTGGCTGGAAGGTGGCGCTGCCTTTTTCGGCAATATTCGATGAAGACAAATAGCTGATACAGAGCAAGCGTATGCGGCAAGCCAGAATTCCTGGCGACGGGAATTCGGATTTCTCTCATTCTTTTTCTAGAAGAACTTGTGTTTACTTCGTCCGTTTGATCCGCGGTCATCAATAGCTCGCACAAGCAGTCGCGTGCCGATGCTCTGTTGGCATCGCCGGTCTGTCATGACACCGAACGCTGGTGTGCGCCAATCCCGTCACTGTATGCGACGCATTCACACCGTCTCTTTCGGCAGTGCGTGGCTATCAGCAAGTCAAAGAAAGCGAACTCATGAATCCACGCACTGCCGCGGCGCTCGTCGTCTCAATCCTCCTGCTGCAAGGCTGCGTTTGGGCTCCTGGACAGCACATGTCTACCCGCGGCAGTGACGATCAAAGTCGCGTCGAGATCGTGCCCATCACGCCCAAGCAAGTGGCGATGGACAAGGCCGCCAGATCGGCATCGTTCAATGATCCGGAGCTTTTTTCCTACAAGCCGGAGTCATACCGCATCGGCGCCGGCGATACGCTCTACATCACCGTCTGGGATCACCCGGAACTGACGTCGCCGGCGGGTCCGCAGCAGCAAACGCTGGCCAATGGCCGCCTGGTGCGTTCCGACGGCACCCTGTTCTATCCCTACGTCGGCGAATTGAAAGTGGCGGGCCTGACCATCGAAGAGCTGCGCAAGGCAATCAGCGTCAAGCTGGCCCAATACGTGGAAGATCCGCAGGTGGACGTCAATGTCATCGGTTACGGCAGCCAACGCGTCACCATGCTGGGCGCGTTCGTCAAGACGGATCCTCAGCCGATCACCGCGATTCCCACCACGTTGGCTCAGGCCCTGGGTGCTGCCACGATCAACACCGAGCAGGCGGACTTGTCCGGCCTGGTGCTTTCGCGCGATGGCCACGATTACCCCATCGATCTCGATGCGCTTAACACCAACAAGCCGATCGCGCAGGACATCTATCTGAAGGCGGGCGACCGCATCTTCCTGCCGTACAACGATCGTCACGAGGCTTATGTCATTGGCGAGGTGAACCGTCCGATGGCGCTCACCTTCAAGACGACCGATCTCACCCTGACCCAGGCATTGGGGCGTGCTGGCGGCCTCAATCCGACCACCTCCAAGGGCAAGGCGGTCTACGTGATCCGCGGCATCGGTGACCTGGAAAATACCAAGGGCACGGTTTACCAGCTGGACGCGCGTTCGCCGGACGCCTTCATCCTGGCCGATCAGTTCAAGGTGAAACCCGGCGACGTAGTGTTCGTTGGCGCTGCCGGCGTGACCCGCTGGAATCGCTTCCTGTCCCAGCTATTGCCTCTGACAAGCATCATCAGCAACGCGGCCAACGCCTCGTACAACCTCGAACGATGATGTTTCGGCAGGCCAGAAAAGCGGCGCGTCGCTGGACTGCGCGACTCGTCGGTGCTGCGGTTTGCGGCGTGTTGCTCGCCGGCTGTGCGAGCGTCTCGCGCTCCACCGTCGACACCTTGCGTCTAACGTTGCGGGGCACACCAGAGCTCAACCCCACCGCCGAGCAGGTGCAGGCTAAGCCCTATTTTCAACTGCGCGCCACCACCGCGCGAGGCGATGCCATTCTGATCCTCGGCAATGTCGTGGATGGCCGCCAGTATTGGTATGGCCCAGATGGCGTCGCCATCGTGCTGGAGAACGGCCGTGTCGTGCAGACCGTCGGCCTGCCGGAAAACCTCGATGGCAGTCGGATCGACGGCGACGGCGCCCCGTTCGCCTCGGGACTGCAGACGATTGCCGTTACAACCACCTACGACCGCATCGACGACTGGTCGCCCGGTTATCGCTACGGCATTGCCGTGCATGCGCAGCTGACGCCTTCCGGCGATACCCGCATCGACATCCTCGGGACATCGCATCGGGTGTTGCTGGTCACCGAGGACATCTCGGCGAAATCGGCACGCCATCGCGCGAGAAATCGTTACTGGGTCGATCCGGCGGATGGTTTCGTATGGATGAGCGAGCAGGAAGTGGTGCCTGGAACGAGCATCAAGCTCGTGCAATTGCGGCCCTTCCGGGACAGCAAGCCATGAGGCATCGCTGCGTCGTCTGGGCCATGCTCGCAACCGTTATGCTGCCGTTCGCAGCGGGCGCCGTGGACGTCCACATCGCAGGTGCCGTGACCGCGCCCGGTTCGAAGCAGCTGCCGGGGCATGCGCGTCTCAGTGATGCCGCGCTGGCCAGTCCGCTGCGCGACGATGCCTATGTGCTCGGCGCATCGTGGCAGCGTGCATCGCTGCAGGTGGAACAGCTGCGCCTGAAGACCGGCCTGCTGTTCGATCTGGAAAGCGCGCAGCGGCAAGCACTGCGCGACGATCTCCCCGCCTTGGCCATGTCCATCGTGGCACTGCGGGAATGGTTGCAGCCGATGCCTGTCACGGGGCGGCAAATCGCCTTGCTCGACCCTCGCTCGGTCGAAGTGGCCCCCGCTGAAAACCGGCCAGTCGCGGATGGCGACACCCTGTACTACCCGACGCGCCCCGAGACCATCCGCGTGGTGGGCGCCGTGGCACAGGCCTGCGAGTTGCCGCTCGTTCCAATGCAGGACGCACGGGACTATCTCGACGCCTGCAAGCCGTCGCATGTAGCCGATGGCGACTGGATCTTCGTGATCCAGCCTGATGGACGTGTCGCGAAGCAGGGCGTGGGCCTGTGGAATCGAAGTCATGAGATGCCACTGGCACCTGGCGCGGTGATCTATGTGCCTCTGCGCGAGAGGGGACGGCATGCCGTGTCGCCGGATCTCAATCAAGAACTGGCTGCTTTCCTGGCGACGCAGCCGATCAGTGCGACGGAAGGTCATCGATAATGCGCAAGCGGACAGGACGTCGCTCAGGGATCGACCGCACGCGCCGCCACTGCGGATGTCTGCTGCCCTTGGTCGGCGGTCTACTCGTGGGCACAGCGCATGCCGACAACGCGCCAACACAAAGCGACTTCGGTGGCGTGGGTCTGTGGCAGACGCCGACCGCACGCATGGCCGACGAGGGCGAGATCGCGCTGACCGCGAGCCACGTGGAACCGTACGACCGCTACAACGTCTCCTTGCAGCCACTGCCCTGGCTGGAAGGCATCTTCCGTTACACCGCGGTGAGCAATCGTCTTTACGGTCCAAAGTCGTTGAGCGGCAGCCAGAGCTACAAGGACAAATCCATCGACGTGAAGCTGCGTCTGTGGACTGAAAGCCATTACCTTCCCGACGTCAGCGTCGGTGCGCGGGATATCGGCGGAACCGGTTTGTTCTCTGGCGAATATGTGGTCATGAGCAAGCGCTTCGGCCGCTTGGACGCCAGTCTTGGCATGGGCTGGGGCTATGTCGGTGGCCGTGGGGACCTCACGAATCCGCTGTCGATCATCAGCGACAAGTTCAACCTGCGTCCGACCGACAGTAACGGCACGGGCACGTTCTCCAGCAATCGCTATTTTCGCGGACCGGCGGCGCTGTTCGGCGGCCTCAGCTATCAAACGCCGTGGGATTGGCTGCTGGTGAAGGCCGAGTACGACGGCAACAACTACCAGCACGAACCGAAGCGCGACAATCAAAAGCAAAGCTCGCCCTTCAACATTGGCGCCGTGTTTCGCCCCAGCCAAAACCTGGACTTGAGTGTCGCGCTGGAACGCGGCAACACGGTGATGTTCGGTCTGACGCTGCACGCGAACATGGCGGAGAGCACCGGTCCGGCGAAATTGCTCGACCCCTCGCCGCCCCAGCGCAACGACGCCTCCACGATGCGGGCGCCCGACCAGGTCGACTGGACGTCCGTGGCACGCGCGCTGCGCGACAACGCCGGCATCCAGGTGTCGAGCATCACGCGCCGCGGCAGCGAAGTGATCGTAAAGGGTGAGCAGGAAGACTACTTCTACAGCGCCAAGGGCGTAGGTCGGGCCGCACGCGTGCTCGACAACGCACTGGGCCCGGGCGTCGACTGGTTTACCGTCGTTGCGCAACAGGAAGGCCTCGCTACCACCGAGACCAGCGTGAATCGCCAGCGTTTCGCGCAGTTGCTGGATCACGACATCACGCTGAGCGAGTTCCACCAGAGTGTCGAGCAGAATGCCCCGACGCCACGCCATGAAGAGCTGCTCTACCGTGCGCCGGTCAAACGCGTGGAGCAATCGTTCGCGCTGACCTACCAGCAGAACCTCGGCGGCCCGGACGCGTTCCTGCTGTATCAGATCGCCGCCACATACAATATCGATTTCCACTTCACCCGGAACCTCTGGTGGAGTGCGGTGGTGTCGGCCGACCTGATCGACAACTACGACAAATTCAAATACGACGCGCCCAGTGAATTGCCGCGCGTGCGCACCGATGTGCGCAAGTACATCACCAGTTCCACCGTCACCCTGCCGATCTTCCAGTTCACCAGCACGCGGCAGCTGGGCCAGGATCTTTATGGCATGGCCTATGCCGGCATGCTCGAAAGCATGTTCGGCGGTGTGGGCGGCGAAGTGCTCTATCGACCGTTTGGCGAGCGCTGGGCGATCGGTTCGAACATCAACTGGGTGAAGCAGCGCGGTTATGACCAGGACTTCAGCTTCCGCAGCTACAAGGTGGTGACCGGTCACGTCACCGGCTATTTCGACCTCGGCTACAAGGATGTGCTGGTGGCGGTCAGCGCGGGCCGCTACCTGGCCGGCGACTGGGGCGCCACGCTCGATGTGTCACGCGAATTTCGCAACGGCGTGCGCATGGGGGCTTACGCCACCAAGACGAATGTGTCGGCAGAACAGTTCGGTGAGGGCAGCTTCGACAAGGGCATCTACGTGTCGATTCCGTTCGACCTGATGCTGCCCCGCTCCACCCGGGCGAGCGCATCCTTCGTGTGGGATCCGCTGATCCGCGATGGCGGTGCCATGTTGAGCCGGCGCTACTCGCTCTACTCGCTCACCAGCGATCGCGACCTGGACAACTTCAACAGCAATCTCGACAAGATCGTCGAGTGAAAGCAAGGCCCGGTTTGGCACCGGGCCAACGAGACGTTCAGTCGTCCAGCCAGACGTCGCCCTCGGTCACGCGCACTTCCACCCGGCGCAGGTGTTCGCCCCGGCACGGGCCACCCACGCACAGGCCGTCGACATCCTGGAACGAGGCGCCGTGCGCCGCGCAGACCAGCAGGCCGTCCTTCAGCAGGAATTTGCCCGGCGCCCAGTCCAGCCGGCGCCCCGCGTGCGGGCAGATATTGAGATAGGCGTGCACCGCGTCGTGACGACGCAGCACGATCACGCTTTCTTCGCCGTCGCGCAGCACGGCATCAACGGCAATGGCGCCGCCGTCGGGGATATCGTCCAGCCGGCAAAGCGCCTGGTCGGGTGTCACTGGATCCATCGGCACTTGCCTCTCCGGCCCTAAGGCCCCATCGTTACGCACGTAAGTCGTTGATTTTACCACACGGATTTTTAACATGCGCTTCTCACTGCCCATGCCGCGTCGTTCCCGCCACCCCTTGGTCCGCGCCCTGTCGCTGCTGCTGGGGCTCGCTGTGGTGGGCATCTTGATGGTGTTCGGCCTGGTGGTGGCCGGTGTGCTGCTGATCGGCGGGACACTGGTGTTTGCACTGCGCCATTGGTCGCGCAAGCGCGGCAGCGTATCGCCTGCGCCTCGCCGTGGCCACCAGCCCGAGGTCATCGAGGGCGAATATGTGGTGTTGCACCGGACACATCACGTCGCCCGCTGACGTCCCGGCCTGCGGGCCGCCGCGCCACATTCCGAAGTGTTGTCATGACCCGGCGATGACCGGGTCATTGCGTTGAGCGCCGTGCAGAGCAAGATCCGGATGGCTGGCACCCGCTGCCGGCACTAGGCTGGACCCATCGGTGCTTCGGATGAACGACCATGACTGCCCGCCACGCCAACGGAAAAACCCTCGAACAGGTCCGCCTGCTGCTGGAACGCGCCGACGAGGCGCCCACCCTGCTGGCGCTGGCGGAGGCTTCCGGTCTTAGCCCCAGTCACCTGCAACGCGCCTTCCGGCGCCGTTACGGCATGAGTCCGGCCGAGTATCACCGCGCACGCCGTTTCGGCCAGCTCAAGAGCGCCCTGCGCCAGGGCGCTGCCGTCTCCGATGCGGTGTACGGCGCGGGTTTCGGCTCCAGTAGCCGGGTTTACGAACACAGCGACCGTTTGCTCGGCATGACCCCGGCGAGCTATCGGGCGGGTGGTGCCGGAGCGGACATTCGCTACACCACCACCGATACGCCGCTGGGTCGGCTGCTGGTGGCAACTACCTCGCGCGGCATCTGCTCGGTGACGCTGGGCGATACCGATGCGGAGCTGGAAAAGCGCCTCGCCGATGAATTTCCGCAGGCCTCGCACGAACGCGTGGATGCCGGCCGCGAAGAGTGGCTCGATGCGGTGATCGCCCGCATCGCCAGCGAACTGGGCTGGAGCGATGCGGATGCGCCGGATCTGCCGCCGCTCGACGTGGCCGCCACCGCGTTTCAGTGGCGCGTGTGGAACGCGCTCACGCGGATTCCGTCGGGCACCACCAAGAGCTACGGCGAGCTGGCCGCGGAACTGGGCATGCCCAAGGGCGCCCGCGCCATCGGCAATGCCTGCGGCAACAATCGCCTGGCCTTGATCGTGCCCTGCCACCGCATCGTGCGCGAAGACGGTTCGCTCGGCGGTTGGCGCTGGGGCGTGGAGCGCAAACGCGAACTGCTTGCCAGCGAACGGCGCGACGACCACCGGCAGGGACAGCGCTCCGCCGCGTGACTTGAGCGCCGCTCAAGGCTGCCTTGCGGAAGCCTCGCTTCCGACCCGTCGGCGCCCGGACTATGGTTGAGCTGCGTATAAACTATGGGCGACATACACCCCGCCATGTCCCCCGCGTAGCCCGATATGACCGACACGACGACTCCCTCAGCCGCCCCCGTGGTTCATGCGCCCGTTGCCGACACGCGTCTGCTGGTGCCGTTGGCCTTGTTTGCGCTGTACATCATCTGGGGCTCGACCTACCTGGGCATCCATTACGCGCTGGAGAGCTACCCGCCCTTCCTGCTTGCGGGCATTCGTTTCCTCGGCGCGGGTGTCGCACTGTTCGCCTTCCTGCGTTTGCGCGGTGTGGCGATGCCCACGGCAATCCAATGGCGCAATGCCGGCATCACCGGTTTCTTGCTGCTGGGTGTTGGCAACGGGTTGGTGTGTTTTGCGGAGCAGCGCGTGAGCTCGGGTATCGCTGCCGTCGCGGTGGCGAGCATGCCGCTGTTCGCCGCGGTGTTTGCCGGCGTATACGGCGAATGGCCCTCGCGTCGCGAAACCGTCGGTCTGGTGATCGGTTTCGTGGGTGTGGTCGTGCTGAACCTCGGTGCCGGCCTCTCCGGTTCGCGACTGGGTGCCATCGCGCTGCTGGTCGCCGCCATGAGCTGGGCGTTCGGCGCCACCTGGAGCCGGCGTCAGGACATGCCGGCGGGCCCCATGAATACGGCGGCGCAAATGCTGTGCGCCAGCGTGGCCTTGCTGATCGTCGGTTTCGCCCAGGGCGAACAGCTGCCGGCCCATCCCACCACGCGCGCCACGCTGGCGCTGGTGTACCTGGCCGTGTTCGGGTCGATCATCGCCTTCAGCGCGTTCCTGTATGTGCTCAAGCACGCGCGCCCCGCCCTGGCCACCAGCTATGCGTATGTGAACCCGCCGGTGGCCGTGCTGTTCGGTGTCCTGCTGGTCGGCGAAAGCGTGGGGCCGTACGACCTGCTCGGCATGGCCATCATCCTGGTGGGCGTGGGTGCCATTACGCTGGCCCGCCAGCGCCGCTGACGACCGCGTGGCTTGGCGAAGAAAAAGGGCGCGCCATTCGACGCGCCCTTTTTTGTTTCCACGAGAACCTCAGAGTTCGCGCAATGCCGTCGTCACAGGCAGTCGCGCAGCACGCATTGCCGGGAAGATGCCGCCGATGAAACCGATGGCCAGCGCCCATTTGAGTCCTGTCCACAGCAGCGCCGGCGATACCCGCAATTCGAAACTCAGCTTACCCACGGTGCCCGCGGCAAGCGTGGATGCGCTGTAGCCGTTGAAGATCAGCCACGCCAGCAGGCCGCCCAGCAGACCGCCGATCAGCGCCAACAACATCGTTTCGAGCATCACCGCGACCACCACCGGAAAGCCGCGAAAGCCGATCGCACGCAAGGTGGCGATCTCGCGTGCACGCGCGGCCACCGCGGCAAACATGGTGTTGAGCGCGCCGAACATGGCGCCGATCGCCATGATCAGGCCCACCGCGATGCCCACCGCCCTGATCACCTTGGTCATGCCCTCGGACTGCTTGCTGAAATAGGCGATCGTGGTGCTCACATCGACCTTCAGCTGCGGATTGCTTTCCAGCTCGGCCTTGAACTTGTCATAGGCCTTGGGATCGGCCAGGCGCACCGTCACCGAGGCACGGCTGCTGCCGCGACGATAGGTATCGGCCACCACGCTGGCGTCGCCCCACACTTCCGAATCCATCGCATCGCCGGAAGAGAACACGCCGACCACGGTCCACTGTTGGTTGCCCAGCTTCACCGTATGCCCGGGTGTGAGCCCTTCGAACTGCTTGGCCGCGCCCTTGCCCACGATCAGCTCGCGCATGCCGGGCTTGAAGTTGCGTCCGTCGATCACCTTCACGTTCGGCCGCACCGCCCACGCCTGCTCGCCGACACCGCGCAGCTGCACGCTGCCTTCGTCGTCCGCGGTGCTGCCCTTCAGCGGAAGATTCGCCGCCACTACCAGTTCCGGCGACGCGATGGGTTCACCCTTGGCGTCCTTGGCGATGCCGGCCGCCTGCGGAATCAGCGTCACACTGTCGTGGTCGAGCACGGACATCACCTCCGCCGCGGACGAGCCGCGCATCACGATGACGGTATCGTCGCTGCCGGTCTTGCGCAGTGTCTCCGAGTAGCCTTCGCCCATCGCCAGCAAGGCCACCAGCACGCCGACCACGCCAGCGATGCCGATCACGATCACCGCCGAGGAACCAAGGCGTTGCTTCAGCGTGCTGATGCCAACGCTTGCTACCGAAGCCGCACGGCGCCCGCTACGAGTGAACGCCATCCACGCTGCAAACAGCAGCGCCAGCACGATCACGCCCTGCCAGGGCAGCATGATCCAGGCCACGAGCACTGCGGCAATCAGCAGGAGCAGGCCAAGATTGATCAGGAAATTCTTCATGTGGCTCTCCTTAGCGGCCGGCCAGCGCGTCGACGATGTTCAGTCGCATCGCTCGCACCGCCGGCAGTGCACCCACCAGCAGACCGATGGCAACCATCAGCACCAGGCCCAGGATCCAGCTGCTGGTGCCCACGCTGGGCAGGTTGAGCATGCCGCCACTGCCGGCGCTCACCAGGGGAATGATCAGCGACGCCAACCCAAGCCCGATCACGCCGCCCAGCAACAGCAGCAGCACCGATTCGGCCAGCACGATGCCGAGCACCGCATGGTTGGAAAAGCCGATCGTCTTGAGCACGGCCAACTCGCTGGTGCGTTCGCGTACCGCCTGCATCATCGTGTTGCCCGACAGCAGCAACAACGTGAAGAACACCGCGCCCATGATCGAACCCACGATCAGGCCGATATCGGCGAGCTGCTTCATCCAGCTGGCGGTGGCCGCCTGTTCGGTCTGCGTGCGCGTCTCGTGATCGGAATTGGCCGAGATCGCGTCGATCGCCTTGGCCACGCGGTCGGCCTGGTTCACGTCGGCAACTCGGGTGACATACCAACCCACGGTGCCTTGATTGAAGGGCGTGGTTTCGTCGAAATACTTCCAGTGCAGCAACAGCATCTGGTCGAAGAAGCCGCCGCTCTTCTTGTCCTTCGAATGCAGGATGCCGACGATGTCGAAGGTCCAGTTCTTGCTGCCCTTGCGATCCGGGAAGATGGTCGACTGCAGCGGAATCTTGTCGCCCACTTTCCAGTTGAAGCGCTTGGCCAGTTTTTCGCCCACCAGGATGCCGGTGCGCGTATCGTCAAACGCCTTGCGCTCGGCCGCGCTCACTTCGATCTCGGGATACAGATCGATGTAGTTCGGTTCCACCGCGAAGCTGAAGACCTGGTTGTGCGGGTCCTGGTAGGCACCACCAAACCAGTTCGCGTAGGTCACCATCTTCACGCCCGGCACCTGCGCGATCTGCTGTTCCAGCGATTGCGGCAGCGTCTGGATGAAGGAGAGTTTCGAGCCGGTCTGCAGGCGTTGCGCACCGTTGGCGCTCTGCCCCGCCTGGTCGAAGGACGTACGCACCGCATCGAGCATGCCGAACAGCAGGAACGCGGCAATGATCGAGACGAGCGTGAGGACGGTGCGGGCCTTGCGCCGGAACAGCGCCGCCCAGATGAGATGGAGATATTTCATCGTCGCATCCTCACGCCAGCGCCTGTTCGACCAGGGTGCCCTTGTCCAGATGCAGCGTGTGATTGGCGTACTCGGCGGCCTTGGGATCGTGGGTGACCATCACGATGGTCTTGCCGTGCTCGCGATTGAGCACACGCAGCAGGCCCAGCACTTCCTCGGCCGACTGGCGATCCAGGTCACCGGTGGGCTCGTCGCACACCAGCAAGGTGGGGTCGGAGACGATGGCTCGCGCAATCGCCACACGCTGCTGCTGGCCGCCGGAAAGCTCGCTCGGCTTGTGCGAGGCACGGTCGCCAAGGCCCACCAGTTGCAACGCAATGGAGGCGTTCTTGCGGCGCTGTGCCGCGGAAAGCTTGGTCAGCAGCAGCGGCAACTCGACGTTCCTCTGCGCCGACAGCATCGGCATCAGGTTGTAGAACTGGAACACGAAGCCCACGTGCGCCGCGCGCCACTTCGCCAGTTGCCCGCCGCCCAGTTGATCCAGGCGCTGGCCGGCGACGGTGATGCTGCCGCCAGTGGGCGTATCCAGTCCGCCGATCAGGTTGAGCAAGGTGGTCTTGCCTGAACCGGAGGGGCCCATCAGCGCGAGGAAGTCGCCCTCGGCAATGTCGAGGTCGATGTGGTGCAGCACTTCCACTTTCTGCTTGCCGCGCTCGTACACCTTGGAGAGGTCGCGGGTTTCGATCAATGTGCTCATTGCATGTGCTCCTGATGCGAATAGCCAGGCATCGCGGTTGGCGATGCACCCGATCACGCGTTGACGAGGCGGTTCACTCTGCGGCTTTTGCCGCCAGCTTGACCCGGTCGCCGTCCTTCAATGCCGCTGGCGGCGACACCACCACGGTGTCGCCCACTTGCACGCCCGTCGGCAGCAGGCTCTGGTCGCCGATCTTCGAGGCGGCCGGCGATACGCTGCGCTGCTGCACGATGTCGCTGCTGACGATGAACACCACGCCGTGGCCGTCGCGCTGTGCGATCGCCGTGGTCGGCACCAGCGCGCCCTGCGGTGCCTGCGTCTGTGTCTGTGCCTGTGCCTGGTCCTGCTTCTGCTCGAGGAAGGACACGCGCACGCCCATGTCGGGCACGATGCGTGCGTCTTTCTTCTCCAATGCCACGCGCACCTTCACCGTGGCCTTGCCGCGATCGGCGGCAGGAACAATGGCGATGACGTGGGCGGGAATCTTCCAGTCGGGGTAGGCGTCCAACACGGCCTCGGCGGGCATGCTCGGCTTCACGCGGCCGATATAGGCCTCGTTGACGTCCACGTCCACTTCCAGCGAATCCATGTCCACCACCGTGCCCACGCCGGTGCGGGTGAAGCCGCCGCCCGCGGAGAACGGTGAGACGATTTCGCCCACCTGCGCGTCCTTGGTGGTGATCACGCCGTCGAACGGCGCGCGGATCACGCAGTAGTCGAAGTTCACCCTCGCCACCACGACCTGTGCATCGGCCGAGGCCGCGCTGCGCTGCTGCGACAGCAGCTGGGCGCGTGTGCTGTCGACCAGCGTACGCGATTGCTCGGCGAGCTGTTTGGAGACCAGGCCCTTCGCCGCGAGCTCTTCGTTACGCACGGCATCGCGCTGGTTCTGCGCCAGTTGCGCCTGGAACTGCGCGACCAGGGCGTGCGAAGCGGCGGCCGTGGTACGGGCCGCATCGAGTGCCGCCTTGTACTGCGAGTCGTCCAGCCGCGCCACCACCTGGCCCTCCTTCACGTGGTCACCCTCCTCGATCAGCACATCGGTCAGCGTGCCGGTGATCTGTGCCGACACGGTGGCCTGCCGCCGCGCCGTCACGTAACCGGTGGCCTGCAGCACCGCACCGGCCGCCGCATTGGCCACCGGCGACTGCGCCTGGGCCGTCTGCACTTCGATGGCGCGCCGGCCCAGCACGAACCAGCCCGCCAGCGCGATCAACACCAGCACGAGCAGCACGCCGCCGACGATCCACGGCCAACGGCCCGGCCCCTGGCCATGCTCCTCGCGCAGATGTTTCTCGATGCGCAGTTCCTTCAACAGATCCGCATTCGCCACACGCTCTCCCTGCCGGTCACTGCCGGTTCCGTGATGCGATACACATTGCTGGAGCGGGCCCGCCGACTCCAGAAGCCCTCATCAGCCAAACGCGGTGACAGCTGTCACCTGGCCGACATCGATCGAGGGCAGAGAACCGGCCCGGTTGTACTCGCATGCCGGTTGCTAAAAAAGCTGACGTGACAGCAGACTGGCGCTCGCAAGCGGGAGTGGTAACCTTCCCGGCCATGTCATACGCCATCACGCCCCCTGCCGTTCCGAGCCTGCCGATCATCGGCAGCGACCAACGTTTCCCGCTGCGCCGGATCTTCTGCATCGGCCGCAACTACGCCGAGCACGCCCGTGAAATGGGTTCGACGGTGGACAAGGACACGCCGCTGTTCTTCTGCAAGCCGGCCGATGCCGTGGTCACCGACGGCGCCGACGTGATCTATCCGCAGGCCACCCACGACCTGCACCACGAAGTGGAAATGGTGGTGGCGCTGGGCGCGGGCGGACGCGACCTTTCCGCCCAGCAGGCCGGTGCGCTGATCTGGGGCTACGGCGTGGGCCTGGACCTGACCCGCCGCGACCTGCAGGCCGTCGCCAAGGCCAAGAGCCATCCGTGGGATGTGGCCAAGGGCTTCGACCATTCCGCACCGGTGTCGGCGCTGCGTCCGGCCGGCGAGGTATCGCTCGATGCCGATACCGCGCTCACCCTCACGGTGAACGGCCAGCCGCGCCAGCAAGGCCGCCTGGGCGAGATGGTGCACGGCGTGAACGAGATCATCGCGCTGCTCTCCACGCTGTTCGAGTTGAAGGCCGGCGACCTGATCTTTACCGGCACGCCGGCCGGTGTTTCAGCCATGCAACGCGGCGACCGCTTTCATGCGGAACTGGCCGGCGTGGCCACGCTTGAAGGCACCGTCGTCTGAACTTGCGAAGGCGGCTGCATGCCGCCTGCACATCGCGCTGCGTTAGAGTGTCGAGGCCATCCAGCCCAGGGAGAGAAGCATGAGCATGCTCAAAGAGTTCAAAGAATTCGCCATGCGCGGCAATGTGATCGACCTCGCGGTCGGTGTGGTGATCGGCGGCGCGTTCGGCAAGATCGTCAGCTCGCTGGTGGACCAGATCATCATGCCGCCGATCGGCCTGCTCACCGGCGGTGTCGATTTCTCGCAGATGAAATGGGTGCTCAAGCCGGCCGACACTACCGATCCGGCACACAAAATCGCCGAAGTGGCTATTGGCTATGGCACCTTCATCAATACCCTGATCCAGTTCCTCATCATCGCGTTTGCGATCTTCCTGGTGGTCAAGGCGATCAACCGCCTCACCCGCCGCGAAGAGGCCGCGCCTGCGCCGCCGCCGGCCGATGTGGTGCTGCTGACGGAGATCCGCGACCTGCTCAAGGCGCAGAACCCGAAGTAAGCGGCCAGGAACGTTGCGCGAAAGAGGCGCTGCGGCGCCTTTTTTGTTTTTGCTGTTTTTGACCCCCGCAGCATGACTTCTGGCCTAAGCAGCCACGAGCACGCGGGCCATAATCGAAGTTTCCGCCCAAGGAACGTCCCCATGCGTCAACTGCCGCTTACCCTGCTCGCCGCCAGCCTGATGTTCGCCATCGGCTCGGCCAACGCCGCCACCCAGACCACGGTTCCCACCGCAGCCGTAAAGACGGCCGAACAGCTGCGCGACAAGGCGATGAACGACAACACGGCGTACCAGATCGTCGAGTCGCTGACCACCGAAGTGGGTCCGCGCATTGCCGGCGGTCCGGCGGACCTGCGCGGCCGCGAGTGGGCCATCGCCAAGTTCAAGGCACTGGGTTTCGACAAGGTCTATACCGAGCAGGTGACCTATCCGCTGTGGGAACGCCGCAGCGAGCACGCCGCCATCGTGGCGCCGTTCCCGCAGCCGCTGGACTTGATTGCGCTGGGCTATTCGGCCGGCACGCCCAAGGGCGGCCTCACCGCCGAGGTGGTGCGCTTCGACAGCCTCGATGCGTTGAAGAAGGCCGACCCGGCCAGCGTGAAGGGCAAGATCGTCTACGTCGATGCGCACATGCAGCGCCACAAGGACGGCGCCGACTACGCCATCGGTTCGGGCGTGCGCGTGGGCGGCCCGGTGATCGCCGCCAAGATGGGCGCCGCCGCGTTCCTGCTGCGTTCGGCCGGCACCGATGCCAACAGCCGCACGCCGCACACCGGCGTTACCGGCTTCACCGATCCGAAGGACGCCATTCCCGCCGCCGCACTCTCCAACCCCGATGCCGATCAGCTCACGCGCATCCTCGGCTTCGGCAAGCCGGTCAGCGTCAAGCTCGACCTGGACGTCGGCTTCAACGGCAGCTACACCGGCGCCAACGTGATCGGCGAAGTGACCGGCAAGAAGCATCCGGACCAGGTCGTGGTCATTGGCGGCCATCTCGACTCGTGGGATCCGGGCACCGGCGCGATCGACGACGGCGCCGGCGTGGCGATCGCCATGGCGGCCGGCAAGCTGATCCACGACATGCCGCAGCGCCCTGACCGCACCATCCGCGTGATTGCCTTCGCCAACGAAGAGATGGGCCTGTGGGGTGGCCGCGCGTACGCCGACAAGCATGCCTCCGACGTGGCGAAGTTCCAGCTCGGCACCGAATCCGATTTCGGCGCGCGCAAGATCTGGCTGATGACGGCCAGCGTGAAGCCGGAGTCGCGCGGCGCCATCGAGCAGATCGCCAAGGTGCTTGCACCGATCGGCGTGGACTATGACGCGAGCAAGCCGGGCGGCGGCGGCTCCGACCTGTCGCAGATGCACGGCAAGGGCATGGCCGCGCTCTCGCTGGTGCAGGACGGTACCGACTACTTCGACTACCACCACACCGCCAACGACACGCTCGACAAGATCGACCCGAAGGAACTGGCGCAGAACGTCGCCGTCTATGCCGCGTTCTCGTACATGGCCGCCCAGGCCGACGGCAACTTCGGTTCGGCGCCGGGTGCGTTCAAGGGAGATGGCGCGGAGGAGTGATCGTTCCGCGCATGCGAACGAAAAAGGGCGGCCCATGGCCGCCCTTTTTTATTTGGTGAGTCTCACCTGTGGGAGCGCACTTGTGCGCGACAAGCCAACGAAGCGGCATCGACAAGGCGCCGCAGTCGCGCACAAGTGCGCTCCCACAGGGTCTCCGCTTCAGTGTGCCGTCTCAGCACCGCCCACGCGCCGCTTGCGCGAGAGCCGCGTGTGCAAGCGATCGAGATACAGATAGATCACTGGCGTCAGGTACAGCGTGAGCACCTGCGACACCAGCAGGCCACCCACCACCGCCAGGCCCAACGGTCGACGCGTCTCGGCACCGGCGCCCAATCCCAAAGCGATCGGCAAGGTGCCCGCAAACGCGGCCGCGGTGGTCATCATGATCGGTCGGAAGCGCACGTGGCAGGCTTCCACGATGGCGAGCGCAGGCGCGGTGCCATCGCTGCGCTGCTTCTCCAGCGCGAAGTCGATCAACATGATCGCGTTCTTCTTGACGATGCCGATCAGCATCACGATGCCGACGAAGGAGAACAGGTCGAGTGGCGCACCGAAGATCATCAGCGTCGCCAACGCGCCCACGCCCGCCGATGGCAGGCCCGACAGAATCGTCAACGGATGGATGAAACTCTCGTACAGGATGCCAAGCACCAGATAGATCACGAACAACGCCATCACCAGCAGCAAGCCCATGCCCTGCATCGAATCCTGGAACGCCTGCGCCGTGCCTTGCACACTGCCGGTGATCGTGGGCGGCAGGTTCATCTGCTTCATCGCGCTGTCGATGCTCGCCACCGCTTCGCTGAGGCTCACGCCCGGCGCAAGGTTGAACGACACCGTCACCGCGGGTATCTGGCCCTGGTGATTCACCGTGAGCGCCTGCGGCTTGCGTTCGAAACTCGCCACCGCATTGAGCGGCACCAGCCCGCCACTGCTGGAGGTGACGTAGATCTGCGACAGCACCTCGGGATCATTCTGCAAGGCGTAATACACCTGCAGGATCACCCAGTATTGCGATGACGCACCGTAGATCGTGGAAATCTGGTTGGCGCCGAATGCCGAACCCAGCGCCGTCTGCACCTGGTCCATGGTGAGGCCGAGCGTGGCGAGCTTGTCGCGATTCACGTCCACCACGATGGACGGGCCGTTGAGGTCCAGGTCGCTGGTGACGTCCTGGAAACCATGCAGCTTGCTGAAGGCGGTGATCACCCGGCCCGACCAGTCGTACAGCGCGGGCGTATCGATCGACTGCAAGGTGTATTGGTACTGCGCCTTCGATTGTCGTCCGCCTACCTGGATCGATGGCGGGTTCTGGATGTAGGCCCGGATGCCCGGCACCTTGGCGAACTTCGCCCGCAACTCCTGGATGATGCCGTTGACGTCG
Source organism: Dyella kyungheensis (assembly GCF_049913195.1). GTDB lineage: Bacteria > Pseudomonadota > Gammaproteobacteria > Xanthomonadales > Rhodanobacteraceae > Dyella > Dyella kyungheensis. The sequence goes on from NZ_CP183983.1 coordinate 4,265,763, forward strand.
AGCGGCCGCTCGCTGGCAGGCTTGAGCGTGAGCGACAGGGAACCGTTGTTGGTGGTGGTACGCGCACCGCCGCTGCCCACCGAGGACATGTAGCTGGCGATGTTCGGATCCTCGCCCACGATCTTGGCCAGCTGCTGCTGACGTTGCGCCATGCTGGACACCGAGGTGTCATCGGGGCCTTCGACGTTCACGTTGAGCTGACCCGAATCGCCGGCGGGAATGAAGTCCTTGTCGACCACCACGAACAACACGCCGGTAGCCAGCAGGCTGGCCACGAACAGTCCCATGATGCTGCGCGGGTGATGCACGGCCCAGGTCAGCGAACTCACGTAGCCGCGGCGTACGCGCTCGAAACCGGCATCGAACCACAGCACGACCCGAGCTTTCTTCTCGTGCTCGGCATGCTTGAGGAAGCGGCTGCACAGCATCGGCGTGAGGGTGATCGAGACGAAGCCCGAAATCAGGATCGCCACGCTCAGCGTCACCGCGAACTCATGAAACAGACGGCCGACGATGCCGCCCATGAACATCACCGGCAGGAACACCGCCACCAGCGACAACGTCATCGAGAAAATGGTGAAGCCGATCTCGCTGGCGCCCTTGAGCGACGCTTCGTACGGGTCCATGCCCTCTTCCACGTGGCGCACGATGTTCTCGAGCATCACGATGGCATCGTCGACCACGAAGCCGACCACCAGGGTCAGCGCGAGCAACGAGAGATTGTCCAGGCTGTAGCCGAGCGCGAACATCGCGCCAAACGTGCCCACGATGGACACCGGCAGCGCCAGCGCGGGAATCAGGGTGGCCGAGGCGTTGCCCAGGAACAGATAGATCACCAGCACCACCAGCACGCCCGCAAGCATCAAGGTGAACTGCACGTCGTTCACCGATTCGCGGATGGAGACCGAGCGGTCGTACAGCACGGCCAGCTTGATCGATGGCGGCAAGGTGGCCTCGAACGTGGGCAGCACGGAGCGGATGCGGTCGATGGTCGCCACCGTGTTGGAACCCGGCTGGCGCTGGATGGCCAGCACGATGGCGCGCTCGCCGTTGTACCAGCTCGCGACCTGGTCGTTCTGCACGCTGTCTTCGGCCTTGCCCAGGTCCGACAGGCGCACCGGCGCGCCATTGCGATAGGCCACGATGATGCTGTTGTACTGATTCGCCCGCTGCAATTGGCCGTCCGAACGCACCTGCAGCAGCTGGCGACTGCCGTTGAGCGAACCGGTGGCGAGATTCACGTTGGCCGCGGCCACCGCGTTCTGCACGGTATCGATGCCGATGCCGCTGGCCGCCAGCTTCTGCGGATCGACGCTCACGCGCACCGCGTATTTCTGCGCGCCGTAGACGCTCACCTGGGCAACGCCATCGATCATCGACAGGCGCTGCGCCAGTTGCGTCTCCGCGTAGTCGTCCACCACCGACAGCGGCTGCGTGCGCGAACGCAGCGTGAGATAGAGGATCGGCGCGTCCGCGGGGTTCACCTTGCGGAACGTGGGCGGCGTGGGCATGTTGGTGGGCAGCTGGCGCTGCGCCGAGGAAATGGCCGCCTGTACATCCTGCGCGGCACCGTCGATGCTGCGATCGAGTTCGAAGGTGAGCGTGATCGAGGTGCTGCCGAGCGCGCTGGTCGAGGTCATCGACTGGATGCCGGCAATGGTCGAGAGCTGGTTTTCCAGCGGCGTGGCGACTGCCGTGGCCATCGTCTCCGGCGCGGCGCCAGGCAGGCTCGCGTTCACCGTGATGGTGGGGAAGTCGACGTTCGGCAGTTCGTTCACCGGCAACTTCGGATACGCGACGACGCCGAATACCAGCAACGCCACCATCAGCAGCGTCGTCATCACCGGGCGTTGAATGCACAGGGCTGGCAGGTTCATGGCGCCGCCTCAGCCGTTGTCGGTGACGACGTGTATGTGCGCGCCATCGACCAGCAGCAATTGGCCGTCCGTGACCACGGTCTCGTTGCCGTTCAGGCCCTTCTCGATGACGATCTGGCCGCCCGTGCTGGGCCCGGCCGTCACCATGCGCTGCTGCACCGTGCCGTCCGCATTGACGACGAAAACGAAGCTGCCGAGCGGCGCGTTCTGCAAGGCCACCACCGGCACCGTCACCACGTTGGAGAGGCGCGTGGTGGGCAACACCACTTCCACGAACTGGCCCGGTGTGAGCCGATCGTCGTCGTTGGTGTAGCGCGCCTTGAGCTGGATGGTGCTGGTGGTGGTGTCCACCGAGTTGTTGATGAAGTCGAGCTCGGCCTCCATCGGTGCGGTCTTGGTGTTCGGGATGGCCACCGACACCGGCACCTTGCCGCGCGCCATGGCGGCCTTGATGCCATCGAGACCCGTCTCGGGTGCCGAGAAGGTGATGTGGATGGGGCGGATCTGGTTCAACACCACGATGGAGGTGTCGTTCGCCGTGATCTGTGCGCCCGGATAAACGAGCGGCGCACCCGCGATGCTGTCGAACGGCGCCTGGATCTGCGCATAGCTGAGCTGCGTGCGGGCCAGCTCCACCGCAGCCTGATCGGATTTCACCGCCGCGCTGTAGATGCCCTGGTTGGCCTTGTAGGTGTCGTAGTCCATCTGCGAGACATAACCCTTGCCGAGCAAAGGCTGGTAACGCTTGATGACGGTATTGGCGTTGTCCAGCTGCGCCTGGTCCTTGGCCAGGTTGCCGAGCGCCTGGTCGAGCTGCGCCTGCAGCAGGCTGGGATCGATGCGGATGATGGTGTCGCCCTGCTTCACCTGTCCGCCGGGCTTGAACAGCAGGGCCTGCAACTGGCCGCTCACGCGCGCCTGCACATTCACCGTGGAAAAAGCCTCGGCGCGACCGATCACCTTCAAGGTGAGATCGAGGTCGCTGCGATGCGCACTGGCCACCTTCACCGGCACCGACGCGGCCACCGCAGGCGTTTTCGCCTTGGCGCGTTCGCTGCCGCGGAACATCTGCGCGGCCACGATCGCCGCCACGATGACGACGGCCAATACCAAGAGTTTCTTGCGGGACGTGCCTTGCATGATGTCTCCGACCACCCACCGCTGCCGGCATGCCCGGCATGCGCCGGGATGCCGCCCTAGCGGCCGCGCTGCGTGTCTGTCCAAAAGGGGATTGCCGCACCGGGCATGCTCTCGGGAGCATGCCCCACTCCGCCCAGTGCGTCTCATTGGGCATTGTGATGCAGCCAGCGTCCGTGGCTCGCACGACCGACAGCACTTGGCAAACCGCCTGCCGTCAGGCAGGCGACATGTTCATCGCAACATAGTGTGGCACGCGTGTGACATACACCTGCCAGAAGGCCTGGTTGGCGGATTTTTCCGGGCGATCAGAGCTCGGCGTCGTCGGAGGGGCCGCCGTTGTCCAGCGCCTGCAGGTTTTCCTTCATGCGGTTGAGCACGCCCAGCGCATGTTCCAGCTCAGGCACGCCGATACCCTGGGTGGCATCCTTGCGCACGCCCTTGGCGATCAGCTCCATGTCGGCGATGACGCCACGCGCCTGGTCGGTCACGTACAGCCGCCAGGCGCGGCGATCCTTGGGATCGGGCCGGCGCTCGACGAAACCGGCCGCCTGCAGGCGATCGATCACGCGGCCCACCGCAATGGGCTCCATTTCCAGTGATTCGGCCAGTTCGGTCTGGCGCAGGCCTTCGCGGTGATAGAGCATCTTGGTGGCCCGCCACTGGGCGCGGGTCAACCCGAATTTCACGGCGCGCCTGTCGAAGTGCTTGCGGAACAACAGGGTGACGTCGTTGAGCAGATAGCCAAACGAGATGTCTTCTGCCTTAGTCATGGCGATAGGTCAGTCCGGGCGAGGCGTTAGGAAGGTCAAGCATACGTCGCAACATTTTACGAAGCCAATGCCAATGAACATAGAGATCATTGTTAGCGACATTACCGCCTTGGATGTGGACGCCATCGTGAACGCCGCCAATCCCACCCTGCTGGGCGGCGGCGGCGTGGACGGCGCCATCCATCGTGCCGCCGGCCCACGGCTGCTGGAGGCCTGCCAGGCCCTGCCCGAGCTCAGCCCCGGCGTGCGCTGCCCCACCGGCGAGGCACGTATCACGCCCGGTTTCGAGCTCACCGCCCGGTACATCATCCACACCGTCGGGCCGGTATGGCTCGGCGGCGGCAGCGGCGAACCCGAGCAACTGGCCCGTTGCTACCGCAACAGCCTGACGCTGGCGACCGAATACGACCTGGCCTCGATCGCCTTTCCCGCCATCAGCTGCGGGGTTTACGGCTATCCGCCCAAGCGGGCAGCGCGCGTGGCCCTGCGCAGCCTGCTCGATGCGCCTGAGGGCGGCCCCTCGCAGGTGCTGGTTTGCTGCTTTGGGCGGGACATGGCCGATATCTGGCGCGAGGCGCTCAGCGACGCAAGCTGAACGGATAGAGCGGCGGCAACGGCGAGGCATCCGCGGAGCCAGTCGCCGGCTGCCAGGCAAAGCCATCGCGGAAGGCGGCGGCCAGCCGCGAACCCAGGCCCGGTTCGTCTGCGCCTGCGTAGCGTTTGCGCTGCAAGGCCTCGATGGCCTCGCGCTGGGGCCCGGCCGACAGGGCCTGCGCCAATTCGCCCAGATTCCGCAGCGAAGGACGCTCCGCCTGCGCCCAGGCCAGCAAGGCAGCGGCCTGCCCGGAGGCGTCACTGCCACGCGCCTGGACCAGGAAGGCCGCACGCAGGCGCGATGGCGAACCCTGAGCTGCGGCCGGCGAGGGGGTTTGGGCGGTCTTGTTCGATCGACGGCGCCACAGCATCCAGGCCAGCACACTCAGCACCCACAGGGCGAGGCTGACCAGGGCCACGGTGCGCCACCATCCGCCTCCGCTCACTGCCAGGGGCGCCGTCGAGCCACTGGGATGGACGACGGCAGCGGCGTCGGCCTGAGGCGCTGCCGCTGGCGGCGCGGCAGGCGCACCCGCGGCACCCACGACGGTAAACGTCCGGGCCGGCACACGCGCGGTCTCGGCATGGTTTTCCAGCACGTTCCACCAGGTGAGCGTGGTCTCCGGAATGGTGAGCGTGCCGGGACGATTGGGTACCACCGCGAAACTCTGCTGGCGGCGCCCCACCAACCACTGGCCCTCCACGCGCGAGCCGTTGACCGGCTTGTCCGGGTACACCGTGGCGCCCTCCAGCGACGGCAGGCTGAGCGACGGCAGCGCTTCATACGGCAGTCCGACGGCCTGCACGTTCATCACCAGGTTGAGCGGCTCGCCCACGTGCAGGTCGCCGTGCGAGGGACCGCCATCGAGCGTGAGGCTGAGCGACCGCGCCGGCAGCCAGGCGCCCTGCGCGGCCTGGGCCGGCGCGGGACGCACGTCGAAAGCCACCGTGGGCGATGAGGCAGTGATCGGCGTGCCGTTGCCGAAGAAGGCATCCGGGTTGGCCATGTCGACCGACTCGCCCTGAAAGGCGACCGAGGGAATCTGCAGGTGGCCTACGCGCTGCGAGGTGGCGGCATAGCGACGCTCGATCACGTTGTAGCGACGACCGCCGCGCTCGGCTTGGTAATTGATTTCACCGCCCAGCCGAGGGAAGTCCATGCCCGCCAGCTGCGGATCCTCCAGCGCCCCGCTGGTGAGGTCGGTGGCATAGAACAAGCGCAGCGTATAGACCACCTGCTGGCCCACATAGGCGCTCGCCGGGTCGATCGTGGCCTCGAGGAAAACGTCCTTGCGACCTTCCGCGGCCGCCGCCGTATCGGGCGGCAGCACTTCCACATCGACCGGCGCGGTGGTGCCGCCGGCAAACGACAACGCCGGAATGTGCAGCGTGCCCACATGCAGCGGGCGCAGCGCCACGCCCACCGTCACCTGCAACGAACGCTGCCCGTTGATGATGCTGAGGCTGGTGTTGCTGGACGACCCGAGCACGGCGAAGTCCTGCGACAGCGCGCTGAGATCGGGTGTGGCCGCCATCGCGCCACTGCTGGCGCGCAGGTTGAGCGTGACGGTTTCACCGAGTTCCACGCGGTTGCGGTCGAGCGTTGCCGTGACATCGGCGGCGAGCGACAGCAGCGGCCATGCGCAGGCAAGACAGAACGACAGCAAGATCAGGTAACGCGACTTCACTGCGAATCACCTTCTGATGACGACGCGCCGCCGTGGCGCTGCCGGTATTCGAGTTCGAACTTGCGCCGCAACAGCGCGCCCGGATCGTCCGGCACGCGCTGCAACGCCTGGCGCACGTCAGCGGGCAGTTTCGACTGCGCATCGTCCTTTTCGATCGCGCCCAGTTCGTGCGCGCCGTTCTGCGGTTTGTCCTTGCCCGGCGATTTGCCCAGCGCCTCGTCCATCTGCTTCTGCAGCGCCTGCTGCGCCTGCTGCTGGCGCGCCTGTTGCTCGGCTTGCTGCTCGGGCGTTTGCGGCTGGCCTGCCGAGTCCTTGTCGGATGGATGATCCATCGGCGAGTTGCGGCCTTGTTCGCTCTGCGGATTGCCGCCGTTGCCCTGGGTGTCGCCGTGCGCATCCTGCGAGGGCTTGCCCTGCCCCTGGTCCTGTTTGTCCTTGTCGCCCTGCTGGCCCGACTGACCCTGCGCATTCTCGGGCGGTGTGGTCGATGGGCCGTCGCCTGCCTTGCCCTTGTTGTCCTTGGCGCCGTTGTCGTTCTTCGGATGCTGCGGCTGGCGCCGCATCCAGTCCTCCACCGCCTTGCGGTTCGCGCTCGCGTCGGCATTGTGCGGATCGGCCTTGAGCGCGCGGTCGTACGCCGCCAGCGCCGCCTGATAATTGCCTTGCTTGGCCAGCGCGTTGCCGAGGTTGTACTGGGCATCGGTGCCGGGCAGCGAACGCAGGTCGTTGCCTGCTGCTGCGTAGTCGCCGGCGCGATAAGCCGCTGCGCCACGCAGTGCCGGATCGCGCGCGAGCTGTTGCGCCTGCCTGGCGTTGCCTTGTTGAAGCGCCGTGGCGGCCTGCTGATCCGGGCGACGCCACAGGTCGCTCCATGCGCCCGCCTGCGCGGTACCCGGCATCGCCGGCAGCAACGCCAGCGCCAACAGCATCAACCAGCCGCGCCGGAACGATGCCGCCGCCAGTGGCAACAACGCGAGCAACAACCATGGGCCACGATCCTGCCATTCGTCGCCGTGCAGATCCGTGGCCAGCGTCTCCGGACCGCTCGCGCTGAGTTCGCTGGCGAGAGCGCGTATGTCCCGATCGTCGTCGGTCATGGCCACGTACTGGCCACCGCCGCTGGCGGCCAGGGCGCGCAGGTTGTCATCGTTGCGCCGCGCCAGGATGACGCCGCCCTGGGCGTCACGCTGGAAACTGTTGTCGGACAGCGGCACCGGTCCGCCTTGCAACGTGCCGATGCCAAGCACCGACACACGCACCCCTGCGGCTGCCGCCTTGCGCGCCGCGGCCTGCGCATCGGCATCGGCATCGTCGGTGACCAACACCAGCGAGCCGCCGCCGACCTTGGCATCGTGAATCAAGGAGACGGCCCGCTCGATGGCCTTGGCCGCATCGTCGCCATCGAGCGGCATGGTGTCGGGCGACAGTGCGTCGAGCAGTTCGTTGAGCGCGGAAGCGTCCGACGTCAGTGGTGCGACCACGAACGCCTCGCCCGCGTAGGCGATCAGGGCATTGAGTCCATCGTGATTGGCCGTGAGCAGATCGCGCACCTTGTAGCGTGTGCGGTCCAGCCGGCTGGGTGTCACGTCGCGCGCCAGCATGTGTTGCGACATCGATACCGCCACCACCTGTGCGGCCCGCTTCGCATACAGCGGCTGCGCCACGCGGCTCCAGGTCGGCCCCGCCATCGCCAGCGTGACCAGCGTCCATCCGCACGCCAACAGCCAGGGCGACGCACGCCGACGCACTGCATGGCCCTTCAACAAGAACGGCAGCAATTCCGGATCGACCAGCCGCGACAGCTGATCGCGCGCGCCCTGGCGCCTGGTTGCGAGCACCACCAGCAGCGGCAGCGCAAGCAACAACAGCAACCACCACGGGCGCAGGAAATGCATCTGCTGCAAGGCCTCGCTCATGCCATGGCCTCCCGGCGGAGCGGGCGCGGCGCAAACGCCAGCATCCAGAGGATGACGGCGAAGCCGAGCGGCCAGCGGAACAACTCGTGCCGCGGTCGCAGCGAGGGACCCTGCTGCGGCATCGGCTCCAGTGCCTCGATGGCGCGGTAGGCATCGGCAAGCTGGCTCGAATCGGTGGCGCGGAAATAACGGCCGTCGGTCTGCGTGGCGATCGAACGCAGCATGGTTTCGTCGAGATCGGCGGAAGGATTGACCGTATGCGTGCCGAACAGATCGGGAACGCTCATCTCCGTCGCACCGATGCCGATGGTATAGACGCGCACGCCCGCGGCCTGCGCGGCGTGGGCCGCATCGAGCGGCGCGATATTGCCGGCGTTGTTCACGCCATCGGTCAACAACACGACCACGCGCGCCTGTTCCGGCAAACCCGCCAGGCGCTTCACTGCCACGGCGATCGCATCGCCAATGGCGGTCTCGGTACCCGCAAGCCCTACCGCGGCGCCCTGCAGCTGCGCGCGCACGGCCTGCAGATCGTAGGTGAGCGGCGTGACCAGGAAGGCGCGACTGCCGAACAGGATCAGCCCCATTTCATCGCCACTGCGACGCGCGATGAAATCGCCGGCAATCGCTTCCACGGCACCGAAGCGGCTGACCGGTTGACCGCTCAACTGCATATCCTCGGCGCGCATGCTTCCGGAAAGATCGACCGCCAGCATCAACGCGCGCCCGCTGCGCTGCTGTGCCTGCGGCGGACCCACCCATTGAGGCCGCGCAGCGGCGACCAGCAAGGCCAACCATGCAAGCACCAGCAACCAGGTGCGCCAGCCGCCGCGACCCTGCCGCTCCGGCGTGTCCAGATGCACGCCGGGATGAGGAAGATGCAGCGCCTGCCCGGGCGACGCCGGCCGCAGCCACCAGCGCAACAGCCACGGCAGCGGTGCCAGCACGATCATCCATGGCCATACGAACTCGGTCACGGGCGCACCTCAACTCGTTTGCGCCATGCCAGCTGCAACCACCGGCGCGTGGCGCTGGCGGCTGCATCGGCGTCCAGCGGTGCGCCGGGCTTGTACATCGCCGCTTCCAGGGCGTCCAGTTGGCCGAGCGTGACTGGGTCAACCGTCATCGTTGCCAAAGTCTGCCGCCAGGCATCGCCACGCTGCTGCGCGACGGTGGCATCGATACGCAATGCGCCACGGCGCAGCAATTGGTGCAGGCCGGATGCCAGCGCCTGCGGCTGTTCACGCCACAGCGCCAGCACCCGATCCACTTCCGCGAGCACCTGTTTTTCTTCCGCATGACGGCGCCGCTGACGACGCCACCACCAGATCGCCAAACCCACGGCCAGCAGCGCCAGCACCGTCAGGAACCACCAACCGGGCGCCAGCGGCCACCAGGACGGATGGGGCGGCAGATGGATGTCGCGCAGCACCGGCCCGTTCGGAGGCGTGGCAGCCGGCGCGTTCATCGGCGCACTCCGGGGGCCAGCAGCGAGATCACGGCGTCGAGCGGATCGGCCGCGGTATCGATGGTGACATGCGGCAAGGCCAGCGCCTGCGCCATCGCGTTGAGCCGCGTCTGGCCGGCACCCAGTGCCTGCTGGAATTCACGGCGCTGGCGCTCGCCAAACAGCGCGACCTCGCGCCGGGTGCCGTCGTGTTCCATCGGATAGCGGCCTGCCGGCGGCAGGCCCAGTTCCAGGGCATCCGCCACCACCAGCACGCGAATGCCTGCCTTGTGCGAGAGATCGAGCAGGCGGCCGCGCGCCGCCTCGTCGCAGCTGAGTCCATCGCTGATCAACAGCACTCGATTGGCGCCATGCATCAAGCGCGCGGCACGCAGGATCACATCCGATAGCGGCTCGCCAGGAAGGGCCGGATAGTTCGCATCCCAGTCGGCCAGCGCGCCACACACCGCCAGCGCACCGCGCGTGCCAGCCTGCGGCCGCAACATGCTGTGACCGTTGCCGAAGGACATCAGCCCCACGCGCTCGCCCGCCCGCACCGCGTACCACGCCGCCAGCGCGGCAGCGCGCGCGGCCTGCACCGATTTCAGACGCACGCGCGTGCCGAAACGCATGCTCTCATGCGCATCCAGCAGGATCAGCAACTGCCCCTCGCGTTCTTCCTGGAACAACTTGGTATGCAGCCGGCCGCTACGGGCGGTCAATCGCCAATCGAGACGGCGCACATCATCGCCAGGCTGGTAGACACGCGATTCGGCATAGTCCATGCCTCGGCCGTATAGACGGCTGGATTGCTGGCCCGCGCGCATGGCACGGCTTTCCAGCCGCGGCAGCGCCGCCTTGGCCACGCGGGCACGCAAGGCCATCAGTTCCGCCAGGCGAACGCGCGTGCGGCCATCGCCGTCCGCCGGCTTGTCGACAACGGCGTTCACGGCAATGGCACGAGATCCAGCACGCGACGGATCACCTGGTCGCTGCGCACGCCCTCGGCTTCCGCCTCATAGCTGAGCAGCACGCGGTGGCGCAGCACTTCGTGCACGATCGCATGCACGTCTTCGGGCAGCACGTAGTCGCGACCGGCCAGCCACGCGTGGGCGCGGGCGCAACGATCCAGCGCGATGGTGCCGCGCGGACTGGCACCCCAGGCGATCCAGCGCTTGAGCTCGGCGCCGTAGACGCCGGGTTCGCGGGTGGCCAGCACCAGCTGCGTGATGTATTCCTCCAACGCCGGCGCCATGTGCACGTCGAGCACGGCATCGCGGGCGTTGAAGACGTCGGTCTGGCTGAGGGTGGGACGCGGGACCGGTAGCGGATGCAGGTTCCTGCGGGCCTGTTCTCGCGCCAGTTGCAGGATCGCCAGTTCGGCAGCCGCATCGGGATAACCGATGGTCACGTGCATCACGAAGCGGTCGAGCTGCGCTTCCGGCAGCGCGAAGGTGCCTTCCTGCTCGATCGGGTTCTGCGTCGCCATCACCATGAACAGGTCGGGCAGGCGCCAGGTGCTGCGGCCCACGGTGATCTGGCGCTCGGCCATCGCCTCGAGCAACGCCGACTGCACCTTGGCAGGCGCGCGGTTGATCTCGTCCGCCAGCACGATGTTGTGGAACAGCGGGCCGCGTTCGAACTCGAAGCTGCCCGCTTGCGGGCGGAAGATGTCCGTGCCGGTGAGATCGGCGGGCAGCAGGTCGGGCGTGAACTGCACACGGTGGAAATCGGCTTCGATACAGCCTGCCAACGCCTTCACCACGGTCGTCTTGGCCAGGCCGGGCGCGCCCTCGACCAGCAGATGGCCGTCGGCCAGCAAGGCCACCAGCAGGCAGTCTATCAGGTGCGGCTGACCGATGACGCTGCGTTGCAATTCATCGCGCACGCGCAAAAACGCCTGCTGCAGGGGGGAAGAGGTTGAAGCCTCGGGCATGTCCATCGGGGAATCCAGGGGTTGAACGTAACCACAGACCTTAACCGGCCCCGGAAGTTTAATACCCATGACTTCCGGCCCCCATCGGCGGCCGGCCTCATCTGCCCGAAAAGCAAAGGGGCGGCCGAAGCCGCCCCTTGCCGTATCGAGTGCCAGACCGCGTTTACTGCAGGCTTTCGCTCAGGATGCGCGGGGTCACGAAGATCAGCAGCTCCGCCTTGTCGCTTTCGCGCTTGGTGGTGCGGAACAGCATGCCCAGACCCGGGATGTCGCCCAGACCCGGTACCTTGGTCGCGTTGTTCTGCTTGGTGATCTCGTAGATACCGCCCAGCACCACCGTCTGACCGTTATCGACCAGCACCGAGGTGTTGATCTCACGCGTGTCGATCTGCGGCACCTGGCCACTGCCCGGCACGGTGATGAAGTCCGCCAGGGCGTCCTTCTTCACGTTGATCATCAGATAGACGCGGTTGTCGGAGGTGATCGTCGGGGTGACCTTCAGCTCGAGCACGGCGTCCTTGAACTGCACCGTGGCCGTGCCGCTGCCCGCTGCGCCGGTGGCGCTGTTCTGGTAGGTCACGTAACCGATTTCCTGGCCCTGGCGGATCACCGCTTCCTGCTGGTTGGCGGTAATGACGCGCGGGCTGGAGATCACTTCGCCACGGCCTTCGGTCTGTGCGGCCTGGAGTTCGAGATCCAGCGCGTAGTTCTTGCCGAGGATGCCTAGAGCGATGGAGCCCGCCGCCTGGTCGGCCGTCGGCAGATTCACGTTGATGCCGCCGGCCGTGCCGGCAGCGGTGGTCGTGCCGCCGGTGGAAATCTGCTGGCCGCTGGGGTTGGTGCGTACACCCTGCGCACCGAACCTGGCACCGAGTTCACGGGTGAAGTTGTCGGTCGCTATCACGATGCGCGATTCGATCAACACCTGCTGCACCGGCTTGTCCAGCACCGCGATCAGCGCACGCAGCTCGCGGATCTTTTGCGGGTTGTCGTTGATCAGCAGAGTGTTCGTACGCTCGTCGAAGGACACGCTGCCGCGGGTGGACAGGAAGCCACGAGAGGCGTTGCTGGAGCCACCGCCGCCGCCACCCTGGCTCTGCTGGGCACCGGTGGTCAGTAGCTTGGCGATGTCCTTGGCCTTGCCGTAGCTGATCGGCACGTAGTCGGTGACGAGCTCGGAATTGTCCTCGGCCTTCATGCGGGCATCGGCCACGCTCTGCTCGTACTTGGCGAGTTCTTCCTGCGGCGCAATCCAGATCACGTTGCCGTTGCGGCGCTTGTCCAGGCTCTTGGCGCGAAGCACCACGTCGAGCGCCTGATCCCACGGCACGTTGACCAGTCGCAGCGTGACGCTGCCGCCCACGGTATCGGAGGCCACCAGGTTCAGGCCGGAGATGTCGGCCAGCAGCTGCAGCGCCGAACGCACCGGGATGTCCTGGAAGTTGAAGGTCACGCGGTTGCCCGTGTAGACCGGCTCCTGGCCCTTGGCCGCGGCGGCTTCGGCCTTCGGATCCTTCTTCTTCGGTGCCACTTCCACTACGTACTGGTTGCCGCTCTGGTAGGCCGACGTGTCGACCTGGCCCTTCACGCTGATTTCCATGTGGGCACCGGCACCGCCGGCCTTGGTCACGATCGACTGCACCGGCGTGGCGAAATCGAGCACGTCCAGGCGCTGTGCCAGGTTGGCGGGCAGGTTGGCGTGGCTGATGTCCACGATGACCTTGTCGTTCTGACGCTTCATGTCGGCACTGGCGCCGGGAGCACTAAAGTCGATCAGGATGCGGCCTTCGCCGTTGGGGCCGCGACGGAAGTCGATGTTGGACACCGCCGGACCGCTGGCCATCGACGGCAGCGCCTTGGACGGATCGATGTTCGATGCCGTCGTGGTGGTCTGCGCATCCGTGCCGTTGTTCACCGTGAGTACGAGGCTGTTGCCTTCGACCCGCGAGCGATAGGTGGAGTCGCGCACCAGTTCGATCACCACGCGGGTGCGGCCACCGGCGGAAACCGCCGATACGCCCGTCGTGGCGCCCTTGCCGATATCGAGATGGCGTGCCGCCGCGTTATCGGTATCCGGAAAATCGACCGCGATGCGCGGTGGATTGCCGGTGGTGAATATCTTCGGTTCCGGCACCGGACCCTGGGCGAAGTTCAGATGCAGCTCGACGCGGCCACCGGGCAGCGCGTCGTAGCTGATGTCCTTCAGGGTACTGGTAGCGGCGGCAGCAGCGTTCGACCAGGCAGCGCCCAGCGTCAGCAGACCCACGACCATGTAACGGCTTGCCTGGCGCATGACACGGCCCCGAACGGTTTTGAATTGGTTGGTCATTGCATCAGCCCCTGTTTCTTATTTCTCGCTGAGCGCGATGCTGGCGGAACGTTCCATCCAGCCACCGTTGCCGTTGGACACCAGTTCCACCAGGTCGATGTGGTCTTCGCCTACCGCGGTGACCCGACCATAGTTCTGGCCCATGTATTCGTTGCGATGGACACGGTGGATTACGCCACCGGGATCCTTCACGAGCACTTCCATGCCTGCACCGCTCCCCACGGTGCCGACCATCTTCAAGCTGTCCAGCGCAAACATCTCCAGCGGTTCCTTGGCGCGGTTTTCGTCCGGCCGGGGTCCCGAGTTGGTGTTGGTCTGGAGTTCGGCCGTGCTCGGGCTGAACGGATCGCGCTTGTCCTGGTCGTTGTACTGGAAGGTCTCGAACGTCTTGATGACGGGCAACGGCGGGATCGGCGCGCCCTTCTTCTGCTTTTCCTGCGCGACCCACTGGTGAAGGTCGTCCTGCCCGCTGCAACCGGCGAGGGTCAGGACGGCGCACATCACCAGCAAGGCGTTCCTCATGGAAGCAGGCCTGATGGCAGCGAACTTGCTCATTTCTGCCCTCCCGTCTTCGCGGCCGGCTTGCCGTGCGTGGACTTGGCGTTCGCCGCCTTGGCCGACGCGCTTTCGTCTTCATCCAGGTAGCGATACGTCTTGACCGTACCCTGCAGTACCAGCAACCCGTTGGCGGCAGCGCCACCCTTGGGATCCTTGTTCTTGGGCGTCAACGACACATCGTGCATGGTCAGGATCACCACGCGCGGCAACGAAGCCACGCCGCTGATGAACGTACCGAACTGGTGGTACGTGCCCACCATGCGCAACTGGATCGGTTTCTCCGCGTAGAAGTCCTTCGGCGACTCCGGACCCGGCTGGAACAGTTCGGTCTCCAGACCCGCGGAAAGCGCGGTCTGCGAAATGTCGATCAGCAGTTCGGGCATCTCGGTCTTGCTGGGCAGCTGGCGCAGCAACTGGCGCAGCATGTCCTGCATTTCGTCCAACTGCTGCTGGAGCGCCTCGAGATTGACCGACTTGGCCTGCTTCTCGGAGAACTCCTTCTTCAGCTGCTCTTCCTTGGAAACCGCCGACTGCAACGTGTCCTGCTGGTCGCTGACGAGGAAGTACCAGCCGGCAAGCACGATCAGGACGATCAGCAAGCCGGTGAAAAACATCTTTACCGATTTGGGCCAGCCACCGATGTTGTTGCGATCGAGGCTCTGCAGTTCCTGGAGGAATTTCATTACCTCGCTCCTCCATTGGCAGCAGGGGCAGGCTTTGCCGGTTGCGCCGGCACTGCCGCCGCGGTGGCTGCCTTGGCGGGCTGGGTGACATTGGCAGCGGCTGGCTGCGGCGCCGCCGAGCTGGCAGCTGCCGGGCCGTGATCGCTGCCGGCGCCCTCGCCGTTCTCGTCGGACTTGGGCCGGCTCAGCGCCACATCCAGTCCGAACGCGTAAGGCAGGCGGCTGTCGCCATGCGTGTTCTCGGTCTTGCGCAGATCGGCATGGCCCATCCACTGCGACGACTCGATGTTGCGCATGTACTCGGCCACGCTGGCGTTGGACTGCGCCACACCGTCGAGCGTCATCGATTCGCCGGTCTGCTTCAGGCCGTTGAGACGCGCACTGGCGGGAATGGTCTTCACCAGCTCATCGAACAGGTGGACCATCTGCGAGCGGTTGGCCTGCAGCTGTTCGATGATCTGCTTGCGTGCCAGCAGGCTTTCGCGGACTTTTTCCAGGTCCTTGATCTTGGTGATGCGTTCGTCGAGCTGCTTGATCTCGCCTTGCAGATAGACGTTGCGATCGTTCTGGCTGCTGATCCGGCCGTCCATCCAGCCGTACCACACCAGCACGCCGAGCACCGCCACCACGGCGGCGGCGCCCAGCTGCATGAAGAACTCGCGCTCGCGCTGCTTGCGGCGCTCGACGCGCCACGGAAGTAGGTTGATGTGTGCCATCAGTCAAAGCTCCTCAGCGCGAGGCCGACCGCGATCATCAATGCGGGGGCGTCCTGTGCCAGCGACTGGGCCTGCACACGAGGCGACAGCGACATGCGCGCCAGCGGATTGGCCACCACGCACGGCACCCCGAGCTGCTCTTCCAGCATCGGGCCGATGCCGTCGATGGATGCGCAACCGCCGGCCAGCACGACCTGGTCGACCTTGCTGTATTCGCTGCCCGCGAAGAAGAACTGGAGCAGGCGGCTGATCTGCTGCACCAGCGACTCCTTGAACGGCTCCAGCGCCTCGCTTTCGTAGGAGTCGGGCAGGCCGCCCTTGCGCTTGGCACGGCCCGCTTCCTCGTAGGAAAGGCCATAGCGGCGCATGATTTCGTCGGTGAGCTGCTTGCCGCCGAACACCTGCTCACGCGAATAGATGGTGCGCTGGTTGCGCAGCACCGACAGCGTGGTCATGGTGGCGCCGATGTCGACCACCGCCACCAGCGCGTCGCGGCCGACGTTCAACTGGTCGGCCACCATCGCGAACGCGTTTTCCATGGCGAACGCTTCGACGTCGATCACCTTGGCGGACAAACCGCCCAGATCGAGCGCGGCCACGCGCATGTCCACGTTCTCCGTGCGCGATGCGGCCAGCAGCACGTTGTTCATTTCAGGGTTGTCGCGCACCGGACCGAGCACCTCGTAGTCGAGGCTGACTTCCTCGATCGGGTACGGGATGTACTGGTTGGCCTCGACCTGGATCTGGCCTTCCAAATCGTCCTCGGACAGCTCGCTCGGCATCGGGATCACGCGCGTGATCACCGCCGAACCCGCCACGGCGGCACAGGCGTGCTTGAGCTTGGAACCCGAACGCGCCAACGCGCGCCGAATCGCCTCACCCACGGCCTCGACCTCGACAATATTCTTTTCGACTACAGCGTTGGGGGGCAGTGGCTCAACCGCGTAATGTTCCACGCGATAGCGACCGCCGGCCTGGCTGAGCTGCAGCAACTTGACGGCCGTCGAACTGATGTCGACGCCAACAAGCGGCGGCTTCTTGGGTGTAAAGAGCCCCACGATTTTCCCCCTTGCCCCTGAGCGCCCAGACTCAGATTGGTCTGATGCGCACTGGCATTTAATCCAAAAATTAACGTATTGGCAACGGCCTACGAGCTTTTTCTCGACTCATTCGCGTGACGGCATCCACAGGTTGAGCGAATGGGCCGCTGGCCTAGTTCTTGCTGTGACACGCTCGGTTCATGCCGTGGATACTGCTACATCTATACTCTGCGTTGTTTTGACTCACGTCTCGCAAACACCCAAATCATGCAAATTCTTAAGCGGTTGCTGCGCTGGATCCTGGTCCTGGCTTTCACGGGTTTGCTGCTGGGCGTTGCGGCGATCGGCGTGGCCTACTGGCTTATTTCCCCCCGTCTCCCCTCGGTGGCCGTCCTCAAGGACTACCACATGCAGGTGCCGCTTAGAGTGCTGTCGGCAGATGGCAAGCTGATTGCGAGCTTCGGCGAGACCCGCCGCATCCCCGTGGCGATGGGCCAGGTGCCCGACCGGCTCAAGCACGCCGTGCTGGCGGCCGAGGACGCCAGCTTCTACCAGCATCCGGGCGTGGACTGGCACGGCATCGCCCGCGCCAGCTGGCATGTGCTGGCTTCGGGCGGCGACAAGGGCTCGGGCGGCTCGACCATCACCCAGCAGGTGGCGCGCAACTTCTTCCTGAGCCCGGAAAAGCTCTATTCGCGCAAGCTGACCGAGATCTTCATCGCCCTGCGCATGGAGAGCGAGCTGAGCAAGGACCAGATCCTGGAGCTCTATCTCAACAAGATGTTCCTGGGCCACCGCTCCTATGGCGTGGCCGCCGCAGCCTCCTATTACTACGGCAAGACGCTGGACCAGCTCACCGTGGCCGAATGCGCCACCCTGGCTTCCACCTTCCAGTTGCCCTCGCTGGTGAACCCGCTCAACAGCCCCAAGCGCATGACGGCCCGCCGCAACTGGGTGCTGGGCCAAATGCTGGAAAACCGCTTCATCTCCAAGGCCGAGTACGACCAGGCCATCGAGGAACCGCTCGATGCGTCGCCGCATGAGCCGGCGATCGAGGTGGATGCCCCTTACCTGGCGGAAATGGTCCGCCTGCAGGTGCTCGACCGCCTGGGCAACGACGCCCTCACCGAAGGCTACGTGGTGAAGACCACGGTCAACAGCATGCGCCAGCAGGCGGCCGTGGACTCGGTCCGGGCCGGCCTGGTGGAGTACGACCATCGCCATGGCTGGCGCGGTCCCGAGGCACACCAGGAACTGGCCGCCGAGGCCGGTACCGATGAGCTGGAACGCGCGCTCGCCGGTTACACCGACATCTCCGGCATGCAGCCGGGCATCGTCACCCAGGTCTCGCCCACCGAGGCCAGCGTCTACCTGGCCAACCGCGACGAGGTGAAGCTCGACCTGGCATCGGTGGAATGGGCGCGCCCGCGCATCGACGACACCCGCGTCGGCGCCACCCCCAAGAGCGTCGCCACGGTGCTCAAGCGCGGCGACATCATCCGCGTCACCCGGGATGAAAAGGGCGAGTGGCTGCTCACCCAGATCCCGGGCGCCCAGGGCGCGCTGGTCTCGCTCGATCCCGAGGATGGCTCGCTGCAGGCATTGGTCGGCGGCTTCAACTTCCTGCGCAGCAAGTTCAACCGCGCCGTGATGGCGGCACGCCAGCCGGGTTCGAGCTTCAAGCCCTTCATTTACTCGGCGGCGTTCGAACGTGGCTTCACGCCGGCATCCATCGTCAATGACGCGCCGCTCGCCCTGCCCGACCCGTCGCGTCCGGGCGGCCTGTGGACACCCTCCAACGACGACGACAAGTTCGACGGCCCGATCCGCCTGCGCGAGGCCCTGGTGCAGTCGAAGAATCTCGTGTCGGTGCGCCTGCTCGACGCGATCGGCGTGCGCTTCGCCCGCGATTACGCGACCCGCTTCGGCTTCTCCCTCGATTCCCTGCCCGGCAACCTGTCGATGGCGCTGGGCACGGCCTCGGTGTCGCCGATGAGCATGGCCCGCGGTTTCAGCGTGTTCGCCAATGGCGGTTACCTGGTGACGCCGTATTTCATCAGCGAGATCGACGACCGCGACGGCAAGCCCGTCTATCAAGCCAACCCGGCCCGCGCCTGCCGCACCTGTGCCGAGCGTTTGCTGGACACGCGCCCGCCGGGTCCGCCGCCGGCAAACGCCAGCGCCGCCCCGGGCAATACCGTCGCCACCGCGGGGAGCGCCGGCAGCGCCCCGGCCACCTCGGGCAGCCTGGCTGGCGTCGGCGACGCCGTGCTTCCGGCCGACGCCCATGGCGACAGCGCTCACCCGCCCGTGCTGGCACCGCAGGTGATTGAGGTCCGCAACGACTATCTGGTCACCTCGCTGATGCAGGATGTGGTCAAGCGAGGCACCGGCGCGGCGGCGGCAAAGCTGGGCCGCACCGATCTGGCCGGCAAGACCGGTTCCACCAACGACCACCGCGATGCCTGGTTCGTCGGCTTCAACAGCAACCTGGTCACCTCGGTGTGGGTGGGCTTCGACGACTTCGGCTCGCTCGGCAAGGGCGAGTTCGGCGCCAAGGCCGCCCTGCCCATCTGGATGTCCTACATGGGCACGGTGCTGAAGGATCAGCCCGCAGGCATCTTGCCGATGCCGCCCGGTATCACTACGGTACAGATCGACCGTTCCAGCGGATTGCCCGCCGGCGCGGACGACACCAACGTCATGTCCGAGTACTTCAAGGTGGAGGACGTGGACCGGTTGCGTAACCAGGCCAACCAGCAGCAGGAGGACCAGGATCAGCAGCACGCCTACGACATCTTCTAATCGTCGGCAGCGCGGATTCGCTCCACTTACCGCACTGCCGCTCGCGCCCGCCGACAAGGGCGCCAGATTGCCGGAGGAATGAGGCATGGCACGAGGTCAGCACCATCGCATCCACGCGCAGGATCGCCTTCAGCGCAATCGTCTTCGCGTCGCCCAGGAAGCGGCGCGACTGATGAGCGAGCATGGCATCCGCGATTTCCACCACGCCAAGATCAAGGCCGCCGAGCGGCTGGGCATCGTCGACGCGCAGGCGTTGCCGCGCAACAACGAAATCGAAGACGCGCTGAGGGAACACCAGCGCATCTTCCACGCCGAATCCCAGCCCCAGCTGCTGCAGGAGCGGCGCGAGGCCGCGGTGGAAGCCATGCGCTTCCTCGACCGCTTCGATCCGCGACTGGTCGGCGCCGTGCTCGAAGGCACCGCCGATGCCCATTCCGCCGTCTGCCTGCATGTCTTCAGCGACACCGCCGAGAACGTGGTGCTGTTCCTGCAGGAACGCGGCGTGCCGATCACCCAGCAGACACGCCGCCTGCGCACCACGCGCGACGAGCAGGAGGAATATCCGGTGCTGCTGTTTGCCGCCGACGGGCTGCCGTTCGATATCACCGTGCTGCCCCGCGACGCGCTGAAACAGGCGCCGCTGGATCGCATCGATGAGAAGCCGATGCGGCGTGCATCACTGGCCGCGGTTGAGGAATTGGTGGCGACGGCGGGTAACGACGACGAGTTCGAGAGAATGTTGTCGTCAGCGCTTCGTTGACGGGCCTGTCGCGCACAGGGGTGAGGGCCGTTGTGGGAGCGCACCCTGTGCGCGACACGATCTTGCCAAGACCCACAAAAAAAGCCCCGGAAACCCGGGGCTTTTTGTCATGCGATGAACGACCCGATCAGCGTTTGTCGCTCGCCACATAGTTGCGCACATCGGCGCCGGTGTAGATCTGGCGCGGACGGCCGATGCGCGCTCCCGGGGTTTCGTGCTGTTCGATCCAGTGCGAGATCCAGCCGGAGGTACGCGCAATGGCGAACATCACGGTGAACATCTCGGTCGGGATGCCCAGCGCCTTGTAGATGATGCCCGAGTAGAAGTCGACGTTCGGGTACAGCTTGCGCTCGACGAAGTAGTCGTCCTTCAGCGCCGCTTCTTCCAGCTTCATGGCCACATCGAGCAACGGATCGTTGACGCCCAGCTCGTTGAGCACCTTGTGGCACATCTCGCGGATGATCTTCGCGCGCGGATCGAAGTTCTTGTACACGCGGTGGCCGAAGCCCATCAGGCGGAAGTTGTCGTTCTTGTCCTTCGCGCGCTTGACCGCCGTTTCGACCTTGTCGGCCGTGCCGATCTCTTCGAGCATCTTCAGCACGGCTTCGTTCGCGCCACCATGGGCCGGACCCCACAGCGCGGTGATGCCGGCGGCAATGGAAGCGTACGGGTTGGCACCGGTCGAACCGACCAGGCGAACGGTCGAAGTGGAGGCGTTCTGCTCGTGATCGGCGTGCAGGATGAACAACAGGTCCAGCGCCTTGGCGGCAACCGGGCTCATCTCCAGCGGCTCGCTCGGCACTTCGAACATCATGTGCAGGAAGCGGTCGACGTACTCGAGGTTGTTGCGCGGATAACGGAACGGCCAGCCGATCGAATAGCGGTAGCAGGCAGCGGCAATCGTCGGCATCTTGGCGATCAGGCGGATCGCGGCCAGCTTGCGGTCGTCCGCGTTATCGACGTCGATGTCGTCGTGGTAGAAGGCCGACAGCGAAGCCACCGAAGCGGCCAGCATGGCCATCGGGTGCGCGTCGTGGTGGAAGCCCTTGAAGAAGTCCTTCAGCGACTCGTGCATCATCGTGTGATGCGTGATGTCGTGCTCGAACTTGGAGAACTGGTCCTTGTTCGGCAGCTCGCCATTGAGCAGCAGGTAGGAGGTTTCCAGGAAGTTCGACTTTTCAGCCAGCTGCTCGATCGGGTAACCGCGGTACAGCAGCACGCCTTCGTCGCCGTCGATATAGGTAATGGCGCTCTTGGTGCTGGCGGTGCTGCCGTAACCCGGATCGTAGGTGAAATGGCCGGTGTCCTTGTACAGCGTTCCGATGTCGATGCATGCGGGACCTAGCGTGCCGCTGAGCAGGGGCAGTTCACTGCTGCGGTTGGTCGACTCATCCACCAACTTGACGATCTTGGAATCGGACACGGAAAACCTCCTTCACGAAATGTCGTCCCCGGCTTGTCGCCTGTAGGCGAGCGCCGAGGAGGTAGGGTTGATGCCGCGTATGGGGATGACGCGACACCTCGCCGCCCATTATCGCATATCGATCCGCCAACATGCCCTAGCGGATGGTCGGATGACGGACGCAAAAACACACGGGGCGAGCCTGGGCTCGCCCCGTGTGTTTGAACTTGCTGGGCGCTGCGTTACCGCAGTGCCTCCGCGCGATTACTTCTGCGCGTAGCGGCGACGGAACTTGTCGACGCGGCCACCGGTGTCCAGCGACTTCTGCTTACCGGTGTAGAACGGATGGGAATGGCTCGAGATATCCACCTTGACCAGCGGGTACTCGTTGCCGTCTTCCCACTTGACGGTGTCCTTCGAGGAAATCGTCGAACGCGTCAGGAACGCGAAATCGGACGACAGGTCCTGAAACACCACCTGGCGATAATTGGGATGGATATCGGGCTTCATGACTGACTCAAAGCGGTGGGTGAAAAGAGCGGCATTTTAACCATGGGTCGCCCCCATTGGCAAGTCGCTCAGTCACTTGGGCTGGCCGAACGGCGCAGCATAGCCGTTCAGGCGCCCAGCGCCCGGCGCACCATGGCGCCAAAACGGGCCTGATCCACTTCCAGCACGATACGCGCATTGGCCGGGCGGCCCTGCCGATCGGTCCAGTCCACCACGGTCGCGCCACGGGTCAGGCGGCCGTCCATTTCGACGGCAACATGCCGTTCTTCCGCACGCGTCACCATGGCCGGATCGATCGCCACCGCCATCGCCAATGCATCCGCCGCGATCACGCCGCGGCGGCCGCGCTTGGCATTGAATGCACGCGCGGTGCCGAACACCTGCTCGAAGAAGCTGGCGCGCTGGTCGCCGGCCGCGATCCAGCCGTTGAATTCCTGGTCGTCGAAGGCGTGGCGCAGCACCACTTCCCAATCGACCAGGTCGAACTTCGGGAAGGCCTCGAACACCACATGTGCGGCCTCAGGGTCGAAACCGATATTGAATTCCGCTGGAAGCTTGCTCGTGTTGCCAAGCCCGGTGACCGCGCCGCCCATGATCACCAGGCGCTTCACGCGCTGCGGCAGGCCGGGATCGAGGCGCACGGCCAGGGCGAGATTGGTCAGCGGACCCAGCGCTACCAGGGTGAGATCGGGATGCTCGCGGGTGAGGCGGATCAGCGCGTGCGCGGCGTGCTCGTCGGCAGCCTGGCACTTGGGTTCGGGGAAGCCTACGTCGCCCAGACCATCGGCACCATGCACATGCATGGCGTCTTCTTCCGGCATGCGCACGAGCGGCGTGGGGCAGCCCGGAAAAACAGGGGTCGGCTTGCCCACCAGATCGACCAGCGTGCGCGCATTGCGCACCGTATGAGCGAGACCGACATTGCCGGCCGCAATGGTCAGGCCGAGCACGTCGGCATGCGCATGCGCCATCAGGATGGCGAGCGCATCGTCTACGCCCGGGTCGGTATCGATCAGCAACTGCAACTGGCTCATGGGAAACTCGCGTCAGGAAGCGAACCGTCTAGCTTAGGCGTTCTGCGGTCAGGCGCAAGCGCGACTCAGCGGCGCAATTTTTTGTGGGAGCCTTAAGCTCCACGCTAGGCATGCGCGTAACGGGCGGCAGCACCGATCCAGCGCGCGATCAGCCCCTCCGCCTGCTGCGGGTGATGCGCCAGCAACTGCTCGCCCACCTGTTGCACCGCCGGCAACAGATGCGCATCGCGCGACAGGTCGGCAATGCGGAAACTCAACTGGCCCGTCTGCCGCGTGCCCAGCACTTCGCCGGGTCCGCGCAACTCAAGGTCTTTCTCGGCGATGCGGAAGCCGTCGTTGGTATCGCGCATCACCTGCAAGCGCTCGCGGGCCAGCTGGCCGAGGGGCGGCTGATACAACAGCACGCAGTTCGACGCGATGGCGCCGCGCCCCACGCGTCCACGCAACTGATGCAGCTGGGCCAGGCCGAGCCGCTCGCTGTTCTCGATCACCATCAAGCTGGCATTGGGGACATCCACGCCCACTTCGATGACGGTGGTGGAGACCAGCACCGAAAGTTCGCCTGCCTTGAAGCTATCCATCACCGCCTGCTTCTCCTTGGGCTTCATGCGCCCATGGATCAGCCCGATGCGGCAGTCGGACAGCGCGGCCGACAACTCGGCGTGCGCCACTTCCGCCGCTTGCGCGCGCAGTTGCTCGGATTCCTCGATCAGGGTGCACACCCAATATGCCTGCCTGCCTTCGAGACAGGCCGCGTGGATGCGCTCGATCACATCGAAGCGGCGCGCATTGGAAGTCGCGATCGTCTGCACCGGCGTGCGGCCGGGCGGCAGTTCGTCGATGGAGGACACGTCGAGGTCGGCATAGGCGCTCATGGCCAGCGTGCGCGGAATCGGCGTCGCCGTGAGCACCAGCTGGTGCGGCACCAACCCGGCCTCGTGATCGGCGCCCTTGTCGCGCAGCGACAGGCGCTGCTGCACGCCGAAGCGATGCTGCTCGTCCACGATCACCAGCCCCAGCTGCGCGAACGACACGCCTTCCTGCATCAATGCATGCGTGCCGATCACTACGTGTGCACCCGATGCCACGCGCTGCAGCGCTTGTTGGCGCGCCTTGCCCGTCACCTTGCCGGCCAGCCAGGCCACCTCGATGCCCAGCGGCGTCAGCCAGTGGGTGAAATGATGCCGGTGTTGTTCCGCTAGCAGTTCCGTCGGCGCCATCAGGGCGACCTGCTGGCCGGACTCCACCGCAGCCAAGGCCGCCAGCGCCGCCACGATGGTTTTACCGCTGCCTACATCGCCCTGTACCAGCCGCAACATCGGGTTGGCCTGGGCGATGTCCTTGGCGATCTCCGCACTCACGCGCTGCTGCGCGCCGGTAAGCCCGAACGGCAGGCCGGCCAGCAGGCGCTTGCGCAATTCACCGGTGCCCTGCAGACGGGGCGAATGCCGGCGGCGCACGGCAGCGCGCATGCGCTTGAGGCTCAGATGCTGGGTGAGCAGTTCCTCGAACGCCAATCGCTGCTGCGCCGGATGGCGGCCCGTGGTGAGCTGGCCGAGATTCGCATCCGGCGGCGGACGATGCACATAGAGCAGCGCCTCGCGCAGCGAGGTCAAACCGTGCTCGGTGCACAGTTCAGCGGGAATCAATTCCAGCTGCGCATCCTGCGGCAACAAGGCCAGCGCCTTGGCGATCACGCCAGCGAGGCGCTTCTGGCCCAGCCCCTCGGTGGTCGGATACACCGGCGTCAGCAATTCATCGACGGCGGCAGGCTCATCGCCACTCAGCCGCTGATACTGGGGATGCACCATCTCCAGCCCTTGCGCCGCCTGGCGTGCTTCGCCGTAGCAAAGCAGCCGGGTGCCGGGCTTGAGCTGCTCGGACTGGCTGCGGTTGAAATGGAAGAAGCGCAACACCAGCGTCTGCCGCGAGTCGTCGGTGATCGCCACCTTCAGCTGCGGCCGGTAGCGGAAGCCTCGCTCGACGGCCTCGACCACACCCTCGACCTGCGCGCGCTCGCCGGGGCGCAAGTCGGCGATGGCGGTGACACGAGTGCGGTCTTCATAGCGCAGCGGCAGGTGGAACCACAGATCCTGCACACGCTCCAGGCCGAGCCGCGCCAGGGTCTCCGCCAGGGCCGGGCCGACGCCGGGCAACGCCGATACCGGCGTGGCGCCGGGATCGGAATGCATCGTGGCGGCATTGGCGCGACGGGGCGGCATCGATGAAGCCTAACCGAGCAAGCCCTCGCTCCGCAGCTGGCAGCGAGCGGCGGCCTGTCGGCGTGGAGCCTGCGGTTCGATCAGTCGAGCACCATGATGGCGTCCACTTCGATGTCGGCCAGCTTCGGCAGCGCGGACACCTCGATGGTGGAACGGGCCGGGAACGGCGCCTTGAAATACTCGGACATGATCTCGTTGACGGTGGCGAAGTGGCCCAGGTGGGTCACGTAGATGCCCACGCGCACGATCTTTTCCAGCGAACCGCCGGCCGCTTCGGCGACCGCCTTGAGGTTCACGAACACCTGCCGCGCCTGCAGCGCGATATCGCCTTCGACCATGTTGCCGGTGGCCGGATCGAGCGGAATCTGGCCGGAGAAATACACGGTGTTGCCGGCGCGCACCGCCTGCGAATACGGGCCAATGGCGGCCGGCGCCTTGTCGGTGGTGATGATGTCGCGGGACATGGAGTTCTCCGAACAGGGGATGGGGACCAGAGAATAGGAAGCGGGCTGCGCCGATTCTCAGACGGGGATCATAGCCAGTCATCGAAGCGGCAAAAAGCGGCGCCATGCCCGGGCGCCGTCCTATTTACCATTCACCCTTGACCATTGACCGCTCTTACAGCGGATAACGATAAGCGCCGCTGACCACGCCGGTGCGCCGCACGCGACGAATGACTTCGGCCAGGTGCTTGCGGTTCTTCACTTCGAGCGCGAACAACAGCGTGGCCGCCGCGGCATCGCGCTCGACGTATTCCACGTTCTCGATGTTCGAGTTCGCCGCGGCAATGGCCGCCGCCACCGTGGCCAGGACGCCGGGGCGATTGATGACTTCGATGCGCAGCTCGGCGCGGTAATCGCCCTGCACGTCGCGATCCCATTCGATCGCCACGCAGCGTTCCGGCGACTTGCGCAGCTCGACCACGTTCGGGCATTCCACGCGATGGACCACAATGCCCTTGCCCGACGAGAGATAACCGATGATCTCGTCACCCGGCAGCGGGTGGCAGCAATTGCTGAAGCTGAGCACGCCGCGCTCGGCACCGGTGATGCGGATCTTCTCCATCACATGCGGCGACTGCTGCACGTCGCTGGACTTCTTGCCCCGCGCCGCCACCAGCTGACTGGCGACGAGGTGCGGAATGCGGTTGCCCAGCGCGATATCCGACAGCAGTTCTTCCAGGCGCTTGAGCTTGGAGGTTTCCAGGAAACGGTCCAGCACGGCCGGCGGAATCGCGTCGAGGCTGGTGCCCAGCGCGTCGAGCGCGCGGTCGAGCATGCGATGGCCGAAATCCACCGCATCTTCGTGCTGCAGGTGTTTCAGGTACTGGCGAATCGCCGTGCGCGCCTTGCCGGTGACCACCGACTCCAGCCACGCCGGGTTCGGCAACGCCGACGGCGCCGTGATGATTTCCACCAGCTGGCCCGATTCCAGGCGCGTACGCAGCGGCACCAGCTTCTTGTCCACGCGTGCGGCCACGGCGTGATCGCCCACGTCGGTGTGCACGGCGTAGGCAAAGTCGAGTGCGGTGGCGTTGCGCGGCAAGGCGAGGATGTCGCCGCGCGGCGTGAACAGATAGACCTCGTCCGGGAACAGGTCGATCTTGACGTTCTCGATGAACTCCGACGACGACACCGTGTTGGCCTGGCTGTCCGCCAGCGACGACAGCCATTCGCGCGCACGTGCCTGCGCGCTGTTGGCCGGACCGGAATCGGTCTTGTAGGCCCAGTGCGCGGCCACGCCGCGTTCGGCCACCGAATCCATTTCCGCGGTGCGGATCTGCACTTCGATCGGTGCGCCGAACGGGCCCAGCAGCACGGTGTGCAGCGATTGATAACCGTTGGCCTTGGGGATCGCGATGAAATCCTTGAAGCGGCGATCCACCGGCTTGTACAACCCGTGCACCGCACCCAGCGCCATGTAGCAACTCATGGCCGAATCCACCACGACGCGGAAGCCGTACACATCCATCAGCTGCGCAAAGCTCTTGTGCTCGTTGCGCATCTTCGAATAGATGCTCCACGGCGACTTGATCCGTCCCACCACCTTGGCGGTGATGTGGTCGGCCATCAGGCGCGTGGACAGTGCCGCTTCGATCTTGCCCATCGCTTCGCGGCGGTTGCCCAGCGCCGCGCGGATGCGCTCGCTGATCACGCGGTAGCGATCGGGATACAGCGCGCGGAAGCCCAGGTCCTGCAGCTCCGCCTTGAACTTGTTCATGCCCAGGCGCTGCGCGATGGGCGCGTAGATTTCCAGCGTTTCGCGGGCGATGCGGCGGCGCGACGGCGCGTCTTTGGCGCCCAGCGTGCGCATGTTGTGCAGGCGGTCGGACAGCTTGATCAGGATCACGCGCAGGTCGCGCGCCATCGCCAGAAGCATCTTGCGAAAGCTTTCCGCATCCGCTTCCTGGCGGCTGGAAAAGCTCATCTTGTCCAGCTTGGTGACGCCATCGACCAGCTCGGCCACGGTCTCGCCGAACTCGCTGGCGAGCTCGGCGCGGCTCAGCGCGGTGTCTTCCAGCGTGTCGTGCAGGATCGCCGCGATGATCGTCTCGGCGTCCATGCCCAGCTCGGCCAGGATGCCGGCCACGGCCACGGGGTGCGTGATATAGGGCTCACCGCTCTTGCGGGCCTGCCCCTCGTGCGCCACCGCGCCCACCTCGTAGGCACGGACCACGCGAGCCACTTGCGGCTCGGGCAGATAGGCCACGCGCTCCTTGAGCGCCAGCACGTAGGGCGGCAGCGTCGACGAATCCGGGGGGGTGGAGTCCGTGACGGCGGGCATGGATGTGCGGTCCCCGCTCAGGCGACCGCCTCGCATCGCGGCATGGATGCGAGGTTGGCGGCTGGCAGCACACAGCGCAAAACGCCGGACAAGCCGGCGCTCAGGCGTTTGTGGCTACAGCCGCCGCCATCCATCAGTCATCTCCGCCCTTGGAGAGATCGTCGTCCACTTCCGCCGCGGCCCACTCCAGCGCTTCGCGCTCGGCGCGCTCGCGCTCGGCCTTGTCGATCTCGTCGATGGTGGCCTGGTCGATGCGGCGGTCGGCGATTTCGCGCAAGGCGAGCACGGTCGGCTTATCATGGTCGGGATGAACTGCCGGCTCGGCACCCTTGGAGAGCTGGCGGGCGCGCTTGGTCGCCATCAGCACCAGTTCGAAGCGGTTGTCGACCACCTGCAGGCAGTCTTCGACGGTAATGCGGGCCATCTGAAATCCTCAGAAAATAAAACGACTTATCATCTGTCAGTGTAGCCAGCGGCGGCTTTGCTGGCAATGCAGCAAGGCTTATGATGCACGGTCCGCGCCGCCTGCAGGCTGGCTCCCTAGGACTTTGGGGGCCTGTACATAATAAAAAACCCAACAGTACAATATTGTACTCCCCCCTACCCCGCTCCAGGACTGTCGCCTCCATGCCGTCCGCCCTTCGCTCCCTCGTCATGCGCTGCCTGCCTTTGCTGGCCATTGCGCTGCTCGCCGGCTGCTCGATCGCCAAGCCGC
Organism: Dyella kyungheensis; assembly: GCF_049913195.1. Lineage (GTDB taxonomy): Bacteria > Pseudomonadota > Gammaproteobacteria > Xanthomonadales > Rhodanobacteraceae > Dyella > Dyella kyungheensis. The sequence continues at coordinate 4,294,689 of NZ_CP183983.1, forward strand.
GAACCGACGACCCGTACGAGAAGATGAACCGCAAGGTTTATGCGTTCAACAACTCGCTGGACCAGGCGATCATCCGCCCCGTGGCCGTGGGTTACCGCAAGGTGACCAACCCGACCATCCGGCGCTGCATGACCGACTTCTTCACCAATATCCGCATGCCGATCACGGTGGCGAACGACCTGCTGCAGGCGCGCCCGAAGCAGGCGCTGCAAGGCAGCGGCCGTTTCCTGGTGAACCTGACCCTGGGTATCGGCGGCTTCTTCGACCCGGCCAGCCAGCTGGGCATTCCGCTGGGCGATACCGACTTTGGCGTGACCTTGGCGCGTTGGGGCGTGCCCGATGGCCCGTTCCTGATGGTGCCGTTGTTTGGCCCGACCACCGGGCGCGACTTCTGGCAGGTGCCGGTCGATGGCTATTTCTTCGATCCGATCAGCTATTTCTCGCGCAACAACAGCTACAAGTACGGCCAGGAATACCTGCCTGAGCTGATGTACCTGGTGACCATCCGCGCCAGCGCCATCGATGCGGAAAGCTTCCTCAATTCCGCCTACGACCCGTACGCCTTCATCCGCGACGCCTACCGCCAGCAGCGCATCTACAAGATCTACGACGGCAATCCGCCGGAAGAGGTGATCGAGCAGTTGCAGGGCCTGCACGACAAGAGCTTCGATCCCGACGAACTGCTCGACGAGCAGCAGAAGTGGGAGACCAAGCAGCCGCAGGCATCGCAGGATTCGCCGCAGGCCAAGAAGGACTGACCGGTCGTTCTCCATGTGTGTAAAAAAAAGGGGCCGCGAGGCCCCTTTTTTCATGTCTTGCGATGGATGGCGCGAAACTCAGGCCATCAAGCCTTCGACCTCGCACACGCTGGCCAGCAGATGCATGCCTTCGGGCATGTGGCGCACGTTGAGCTTGCGCCCCCGCTCGGCCGACTGCGCCAGCACCGCCAGCACGCAGGCGAGGCCGGCGCTGTCGCTGCGGGTGACGCCGGCCAGGTCCAGCTCCGAACGGCCATCGCGTGCCACCGCGGCATCGATCGCCTTGAGCGCCGCCGCCGCCGTGCCGAACGTCAGCTCGCCGGACACGCGTACGCTGCCCGGCGAGCCTTCATCGATGCGAATGGCTGCGGCAGCTGTGTTCACTGCTTGGAACCCTGCTGGCCCTTGGTGTCCTGCTCCATTTCCTTCAGCGCCTGGTCGCCCTGGGTTTCCAGGTTGGCGATCAGCTTCTCGATGCCGACCTTGCGGATTTCGGCATCGACCTGGTTGCGATAGTTGGTGATGTACGAGATGCCCTCGATGATCACGTCGTAGGCCTTCCAGGCACCGTTCTTGTCCTTGCGGAAGGCGTAATCGACCGCGATGGTCTTGCCGTCGTCCAGCACCACCTGGCTGCGCACGATGGTGCGCTTGTCGCTCATGTCGCCGGTGAACGGCAGCACCTTCACGCGGCCACGGGTGTAGTCGAGCAGGCCTTCGGCGTAGCGATGGGTGATCGATTCGTAGAACGCCTTGGCGAAGCGCGAACGCTGTTCAGGCGTCGCCTCGCGGGCGTGCTGGCCGAGCACCAGGATCGAGGCGTAATCGATGTCGAAGTGCGGCAGGAACGCGTCGTCGATCACGTGGATCAGCTTTTCGCGGTTGTTCTTCAGCTCCTGCTGGTGGCCGTCGATCGCCTTGGCGAGATCGTCGGACACCGCCTGCACGACCTGCACCGGCGTCTGCTCGGTGGCAGCGCCCTGGGCCGCGGCCTGCGCGAACACGGGGGCAGCGATCGCGCTGCCGAAAGCGATGGCGGTGGCAATGGCCAGACTGCGCAACATGGGGAAACTCCTGGGAGATATGTCGTTGGAATATCGGTGCGCGATGGGCCGATTCAATGCTTTCCACCGTCGGTCTTGCCGCCGTCGGCAGGCTTGCCCGAGGACGAACCGCTGACCAGGAACTTGCCGATCAGGTCCTCGATCTGCATGGCCGACTGGGTCAGCACCATCTCATCGCCGTTCTTCAGAGCGTCCGGCGAGCCGCCGGGCTGGATGGCAACGTACTGGGTGCCGATCAAACCACTGGTGAACACCGCGGCGGCCGAGTCGTCCGGGATCTGGTTGTAGCGCTTGTCGATGGCCAGGGTGACCAGGGCATCGAGCTTGACCGGGTCGGCATTGATCGACTGCACGCTGCCGATGGCCACGCCGGCCATCTTCACCGGGGCGCCCACGGAGAGCGCGCCCACGTTGGTGAACCGGGCCTTGACCACGTAGCTGCCGCCCAGGTTGTCCGCCACGCCGCCGGCGCCGAAGAACTTGCCGAGCATTTCTTCCAGTTGCTGCGCCGGGCGGGTGAGCGCCAGCTCGCCGCCGTCGGCCAGGGTCTTCTTCGACGTGCCGTAGCGGACACCGACGTACTGGTCGCCCAGCAGGCCGCTGGTGAAGATGGTGGCGATCGAATCGTCCGGAATCTGGTCGTAGCGCTTGTCGATCGCCAGCTTCACATCGGCCGTTTCCTTGCCCGGATCGAGCACGATCGACTGCACCTGGCCGATGCGCACGCCCGCCACCTTCACTGGCGCACGCTCCTTGAGCTGGCCGATGTTGGCGAAGTGCGCCTCGACGGTGTAACTGGGGCCGCGGCTGGAGTTGGCCACCGAGGTGGTCTGGGTGGCGAGATAACCGAGCGCGGCAAAGCCGAGCACGATGAACAGGCCGGTGCCGACGGCATAGGATTGTCTCTGGCTCACGGCACGTTCCTCATGGAGAAGTGGTTGGAAAGATTCATGGCGACGCTCACCCCGGCCATCACATCAGGAAAGCGGTGAGCACGAAGTCCAACGCCAGGATGGCGATGGACGAGGCGACCACCGTGCGCGTCGTCGCATAGGCGACGCCTTCGCTGGTGGGCGGCGTGGTGTAGCCCTGGAACACGGCGATCAGCGAGACGACGATGCCGAATACCATGCTTTTCCAGATCACGCCGTTGACGACATCCTTCACCACTTCGACGGTGGCGGTCATGTTCGACCAGAAGGTGCCGTTGTCGATGCCCAGCCAGGTCACGCCCACCAGGTGACCGCCGAAAATGCCCAGCGCGCAGAACACGCAGGTCAGCAACGGCATGGCGATCACGCCGGCGAGGAAGCGCGGCACGGCGACGTAGGCAATTGGATCGACCGCCATCATCTCCATCGCCGCGATCTGGTCGGTGGCGCGCATCAGGCCGATTTCGGCGGTGACCGAGGTGCCCGCGCGACCGGCGAACAACAGCGCCGTCACCACCGGTCCCAGCTCGCGATAGATCGCGATGGCCACCACCGTGCCGGTGGCCGAGGTGCCGCCGAAGATCGACAGCACGTCGTACAGCTGCAAACCCAGCACCATGCCCACGAACAGGCCGCAGACCATGATGATGATCAGGCTCATCGCGCCGACGAACCACAGCTGGCGGATCGTCTCGCGGTAGTGGCGCATGCTGCGCGGAATCGCCGCCAGCATGCGCAGCAGGAACAGTCCGCAGTCGCCGATCTGCGACAGCGAACGCACCACGATGTTTTCGGAGCTTGCGACGCTCATGCGTTCTTCCCTGGAAAACCGAGCGATACGCCGAGATCGCCGGCCGGATACTGGAACGGCACTGGGCCGTCGGCCTCGCCACCGAAGAACTGGCGCGTCCACGGCGAGCCGTCGTTGGCGATGGTCTTCGGATCGCCCTGCGCCACCACCTTGCCGTTGGCGATGAGGTAGATGTGATCGGCCACCTGCTTGATCGCTTCCAGCTCGTGCGCCACCAGCACGCTGGTGATGCCGAGCGTCTGGTTGAGCGTGCGGATCAGCTTGAGCACCTGGTTCAAGGCGATGGGATCGAGGCCGACGAAGGGTTCGTCGTACAGGATCAGCATCGGATCGAACACGATCGCGCGCGCCAACGCGACGCGACGCGCCATGCCACCCGACAGTTCCGTCGGCATCAAGCCGGCGGCGCCACGCAGCCCCACCGCCTGCAGCTTGGTCAGCACGATGTTGCGGATCAGCACCTCCGGCAGCTCGGTGTGCTGGCGCAGCGGAAACGCCACGTTCTCGAACACGTCGAAATCGGTGAGCAGCGCCGAGTTCTGGAACAGGTAGCCGATGCGCTCGCGCAGCTCGAACAGCTTGTCGCGCGACAGCGCCGCCACGTTATGGCCATCCACCCACACATCGCCCGCATCGCCGCGCATCTGGCCGGTGATGTGCTTGAGCAGGGTGGTCTTGCCGGTGCCGCTGGGACCCATGATGGCGGTGATCTTGCCGCGCGGAATATCGATATCCAGCGCGTCGAAAACCTTCTTGCCATTGAGCACCGTGGTCAGGCCACGGACGCGCACCAGGGCGCTGTCCTCGGGCTTGGCGCTAATGGAGTCGGTCATGGGCGGCAGGGGTCGTTGGGAAAGTCGCCAAAGTAGCCGAAGCGGGGGGCGAAGGCCATGTACGAAACGTCCTAGTGCGGGATATTGATCAGCGAAACAAGACCTTGGCCCTGCCTCCAAGTTCCCGACTTATCCTGTGGGAACGCACCCTGTGCGCGACAGGCGCTACCGACGGGCGAGCAACGCCGATACTCCGCTGTCGCGCACAAGGTGCGCTCCCACAGTGGACGCCTGGCCCTCAGGCCAGCAGTTCCTCGATCAGCGTCTCGTGGCGGTGCAACTGCAACGCCGCACGCTGGCGCGTGGCCCGCACGATCGCCTGGAGGTCGTCCAGCGCGGTGTCGAAGTTGTCGTTGACGATGATGAAATCGAACTCGTGCGCGTGGGCGATTTCCTCGCGCGAATTGTGCAGGCGGCGGGCGATCACTTCGGCACTGTCCGAGCCGCGACCGCGCAGCCGACGCTCCAGTTCGGGACGCGAGGGCGGCAGGATGAAAACGCTCACGCAATCGGGCTTGCTCTGGCGGATCTGGCGGGCGCCCTGCCAGTCGATTTCCAGCAGCACGTCCTTGCCCTGGGCCAGCAGCGTGTTCACCGTGGTGCGCGAAGTGCCATACAGGTTGCCATGCACTTCGGCGTGCTCAAGGAAGATGCCGTCGGCGACCTCCTGCTCGAACACCTCGCGCTCCACGAAGTAATAGTGGCGTCCGTACTGCTCACCCGGACGCGGCGGACGCGTGGTGTGCGAGACCGAGAGCGAAATGGAAGGCTCGCGCTCCAGCAGCGCGTTGACCAGGGTGGACTTGCCCGCACCCGAGGGTGCCGCCACCACGAACAGGGTGCACTGGGTGTCTTGCGCGTGAACCGTATCGGTGTTCATTCGATGTTCTGCACCTGCTCGCGCATTTGCTCGATCAGCACCTTCAGGTCCACCGCGGCATTGGTGCTGCGCACGTCGACGGCCTTGGAGCCCAGCGTGTTCGCTTCGCGGTTGAACTCCTGCATCAGGAAATCCAGGCGGCGGCCCACCGGTTCCTTCGTACCCAGCACGCGGCGCGTTTCGCCGATGTGCGTGGTGAGGCGATCGAGTTCTTCGTCGACGTCGCTGCGGGTGATCTGCAGCACCAGTTCCTGCTCCAGCCGGCCCGGATCGGCGGGCTGCTTGAGATCGGCCAGGCGCGATTCGAGGCGTGCGCGCAGGCCTTCGCGGATCTGCGGCATGAAGCTGCGCACATCGGCCACGATGCGCTCGATCGCATCCAGGCGCTCCACCAGCAGTTCGGCCAGCTTGGCGCCTTCGCGCTCGCGGGTGGCGGTGAGCGCGTCGAGCGCCCGGTCCAGGACCTCGAGCAGCGAGGCCTGCAGCACCTCAGGGTCCACCTCGGACTGCTGCAGCACGCCCGGGAAGCGCAGCAGTTCGGTGAATTCGATATTCATGCGCGGAAAGCGCGATTCCAGGTCCAGCGCCAGCTCGGACAGGCGCGCCAGCGCGGTGGCGTTGACCTGCATGGATTCGGCACGGGCCTCGCCGCGCAGGCGCACGGTGACGTCCACTTTGCCGCGAGACAGCTTGGCCGCGATGCGCTCGCGCAGGGCCGACTCGAACACGCGTAGCTCGTCGGGCAGGCGCGGGCTCAATTCCAGGTAGCGGTGGTTGACCGTGCGCAGTTCGCAGCTGAGCGTGCCAGCGGGGCCGGTCGTCTCGGCGGAGGCGTAAGCCGTCATGCTGCGGGTCATTTTGAAAGCCTGCGGATATCAGTAAAGGGCGCAATGGTAAACTTTCCCGCCCTGCCTTGCCCAATGGCCCCCATTCTCATGAGCTCTCCCAGCCGCCCCAGTGGCCGCGCCAGCGACCAGCTGCGCACCGTAACCATCGAACGCCACTACACCCGCCACGCCGAAGGTTCGGTCCTGGTGAGCTTTGGCGACACCCGCGTGCTGTGCACGGCCAGCATCGAAGACCGCGTGCCACCGTGGCTGCGCGGCAAGGGCGAGGGCTGGATCACCGCCGAATACGGCATGCTGCCGCGCGCCACCAACACCCGCATGCAGCGCGAAGCCGCGCGCGGCGGCCAGGGTGGCCGCACCATGGAAATCCAGCGCCTGATCGGCCGCAGCCTGCGTGCCTGCGTGGATCGCCAGGCCCTGGGCGAGCGCGTGATCACGCTCGACTGCGACGTGATCCAGGCCGATGGGGGCACCCGCACCGCAGCCATCACCGGCGCCTATGTCGCGCTGGTGGATGCGGTGAACCTGCTGATGAAGCGCGAGAACCTGCGCCGCAACCCGGTGGTGGGAGCCATTGCGGCTGTCTCGGTGGGCATCTACCAGGGCGTGCCAGTGCTCGATCTGGATTACGCCGAAGATTCCAACTGCGACACCGACATGAACGTGGTGATGAACGACGGCGGCGGCTTCATCGAAGTGCAGGGCACGGCCGAAGGCCACGCCTTCCGCCGCGACGAAATGGACGCCCTGCTCGGCCTGGCCGAGAAAGGCATCGCCGAGCTGGTCGCCGCGCAGCGCGCTGCGCTCGAACTGGCGTAAGAGATCCGCGCATGACACGCATCGTCCTGGCCAGCAGCAATCCCGGCAAGCTCGCGGAGTTCAACGACCTGCTGGCCGACAGCGGCCTGCAGGTCGAGCCGCAATCGGCCTTCAACGTGCCCGATGCCGAGGAAACCGGCCTCACCTTCGTGGAGAACGCGCTGCTCAAGGCCCGGCATGCCTCACGCATCAGCGGACTGCCGGCGCTGGCGGACGATTCGGGCCTGTGCGTGGCCCATCTGCGTGGCGCGCCGGGACTCTACTCCGCGCGCTACAGCGGCACGCATGGCGACAACGCATCGAACAACGCGCGCCTGCTGCGCGAACTCGACGGCGTGCCGACCGGGCAGCGCGGCGCGTTCTTCATCTGCGTGCTGGTGCTGCTGCAGCATGCGGATGATCCCGCGCCGGTGATCGCCGAAGGCCGCTGGCACGGCCACGTGCTCACCGAGCAGCGCGGCACGCACGGTTTCGGCTACGACCCGCTGTTCCTGCCGGAAGACGAAACCGTCAGCGCCGCCGAGCTGCCGCCAGGCCTGAAGAACCGCATCAGCCATCGCGGTCGTGCGCTCGCGTTGTTGCGCAGCCAGCTCGGCGAGGTTCACCGCTAACTCATGTCGTTGATCGCGCCACCGCTGTCGCTGTACGTCCACATGCCGTGGTGCGTGAAGAAGTGCCCCTATTGCGACTTCAATTCCCACGGCCTGCGCAATGAGCCGCCGCCGTACGACGGCTACATCGACGCGCTTTTCGCCGATCTCGAGGCCGACTTGCGCGACTTCGGCGCGGCCGTGCACGGGCGCACCGTGCACAGCATTTTCTTCGGCGGCGGCACGCCCAGCCTGTTCGCGCCAGAGCTGATCGATCGTTTTCTCGATGGCGTGCGCGCCCGCCTGCCGCTGGCAAGCGACGCGGAGATCACGCTCGAGACCAATCCGGGCACGGTCGAGCACGGACGTTTCGACGGCTATCTGGTGGCCGGCGTGAACCGCCTGTCGTTCGGCATCCAGAGCTTCGACGACGCCAAGCTACGTCGCCTCGGCCGCATCCATTCGGCCAGCGAAGCCGAGGCGGCGGTGAAATCGGCCCAGGATGCGGGTTACGCCAACATCAATCTCGATCTGATGTACGCCCTGCCCGAGCAGACCCAGGACGGTGCCCTGGCCGACGTGGCGCGCGCCATCGCGCTGCAGCCCACGCACATCTCGCACTACCAGCTCACCCTGGAACCGAACACCGCCTTCGCCGCCAACCCGCCGCCGCTGCCCGACGACGACCACGCCTGGGCCATGCAGGAGGCCTGCGAACAACAGCTGGGCGACGCAGGCTATAGGCAATACGAGGTATCCGCCTACGCCCAGCCCGATCGCCGCTGTGCGCACAACCTCAATTACTGGCGCTTCGGCGATTACCTCGGCATCGGTGCCGGCGCCCACGGCAAGATTACCGATATCGCCGCCGGCGACATCATCCGCCGCTGGAAGACCCGCCATCCGAAGGCCTACCTGTCGGCGCCCGGCAGCGCGGAGCGGATCGGCGGCAGCGGCCCGGTGGCCGCGGAAGAACTGCCCTTCGAGTACATGCTCAATGCGCTGCGCCTGATCGACGGCGTGCCCATGGTCGACTTCGCCGAACGCACCGGCCTGCCCGCTGTGCGCATCGCGAACGCACTCACCAGCGCACGCGCGAAAGGCTGGCTGACGGATGACCCGGTCCGGTTGCACACCACCGCGCTTGGCCAGCGCTTCCTCAACGACGTCATTTCCGGATTCCTTGACTGAATCCACCGTCCGGCCGATGGCAGTTGCGGGGCGCCGGCTTTAGACTCTCTGCCATCCGGGGGGAATGAAGCAAGGTCTGTCATGGAAGTCGAACAGCAGGGTCGACGGCCGCCGCACGCATCTGATCGGGATTCGCGTCCCGACAACACCGTGTGGGCGCAGCGCGCTCGTCGACTGATCGAAGAAACGCATGCGCTCTGCGCCAGCTGGCTGGAGACGCCGCTGCGCCAGTGCTTCGTCGAGGCGGAGCAGCGGCTGTACGCGCAGGCGGAGCGTTCGCGCAACCCGGTCGAGCAGCAGCAATGCCTGTATTCGCGCCAGTTGCTGCAGCAGCAGCGCGCCGTGATGGAACGTCGTTTCCTGGATGGCGTGCGCCAGCACTTCAGTGGCGTGGGCACCGTGCACGAAGTCGAAGTGCCACACGCCGACCTGCCCCGCCGCCCGCTTGAGTTGCTTGATCCGACCGAGCACGAACAGACCGTGGCGCTCGACAAGGTGGTGGCACGCGGTGAAGCGCGTCACGGCACCGCGTTGTTCGAGCTGGGCTACCGCTACGCCGTGCTGGCCGGCCAGCCGCCGCTGGAAGGCGACAAGCTGCCGCTGGGGCCGCAGGCGCTGGCCGGAGCGTTCCGCGATGCGCTGAGCGGATCGGACCTGCCGGTCGAACATCGCCTGCTGCTGTTGCAGAGCTTCGACATGACCGTGGTGCAGGGTCTGTCGACCTTGTACGAGACGGTCAACGAACACCTGCGCGCCGACGGCATCCTGCCGCAGCTGCGCGCCTTTCCCACTACGCCGCGCGCACAGGTGGAACGACTGCCGCGCCCGGGTGCCAGCGACAACCCGCCGGCGCCTTTCAATCGCCCGGCCGAAGCAGCCGCGACGCCAGCCAATGCAGCCGCACCGCGCAGCGACAACATCGCCGTGCTCGACAACCTGCGCGAAATGCTTGCGCAGCATCGTGCCGGCCAGGGCGCGCTGAACTACCAGGGCAGCGGACGTTCGGCCACCCCACAGGAACTCCAGCTCGCGCTCGACGCGCTGCAGCTGCATGTGAGCGACGTGGCCGACCAGGCCCGCCGCGAACTGCTCAGCGCGCAGGCACTGCGCGACGAATTGCTGACCCAGCTCAACACCGGCCGCCCGGAAGGCAGCGCGCCGATGCACCTGACCGACGAGCAGGGCGACACGGTGGAGCTGGTCGCCATGCTGTTCGAGCAGTTGGACCGACAGGTGCACCACGAGAGCAACGCGCACTCGCTGCTCGGCGACCTGCAGCTGCCGTTGCTGCGCATGGCGGTGGCCGACCAGGGCTTCTTCAATCAGCGCGAACACCCTGCGCGCAAGCTGCTCGGCCTGGTCGCCGAAGCCGCCAACGACTGGCTGGACGGCCCCGAAGGCGACGTCGACCGCTCGCTGGAAGCGAAGATCAACCAGTTGGTGGACCGCGCGCGTCGCGAGCCACCCAGCACCGGTCTCTACACCAGCCTGCTGGCCGACATCGAACATCACCTGGGCCTGCTCAACCGCAAGGCGCAGATCGCCGAGCGTCGCCAGGTGGAAGCGATGCAGGGCCGCGAAAGGCTCGAACAGGCGCGCCATCGCGCCGCCGAGCTGATGACGGAACGCTTCGAGAAATGCAATCCGCGCGGCTTGCTGCGCACACTGCTGGAACGCGCCTGGTCCGACGTGCTCGCGCTTACTTTGCTGCGTCACGGTGAGGACAGCGAAGCGTTTTCGCATCGTCTGCGCATCACCGATCAGCTGCTGAGCCAGCAGCCCGTGGCCGATCGCAACCTGCTGCAGGCCGAGGTGGAATCGGGTCTGCAGCAGATCGGCATGCATGCCGATGAAGCGGTACAGGTCGCGCAGCGCCTGCTCGGCATTTCACCGGGCGCGTCCACCACCAGCGAGGCGGCGACCACCACCGAACTCGCGCTCAAGCTCAAGCAGCGCCAGCGGCTGGGCGAACACGCCAGCGCGGAGACCGCTGCACCCGCACCTGCTCTCGCCACGCCGACCCCGCCGCCGTCACCCGAATCGCCGGAGCGCCGCATCCGCCAGCGACTGCGCCAATTGCCGTTCGGCAGCTGGTTCGAATTCATCGATCCGAACAACGGCGGCATCACCCAGCGCAAGCTGGCATGGTATTCGCCGGTCACCGGCAACTGCCTGTTCGTGACGCGCCGCGGCCTGCGCAGCCAGGAAATGACCCTGGAACAACTCGCCCACGAAATGGCCTGCGGCCGCGTGCGCGAGATGCCGCCGGTGAAAGAGAACCTGCTCGACCGCGCCTGGCATGCCCTCACCAGCCACCTGCGCCAGATCACCAGCAACCACACTTCTGCACCACGCCCGGGAGCATCGATGTGAGCGAGAACATTGCCTCCATCGACCAGCGCCGCGCCCTGCGCAAACGCGCCAACTTCACCGCCGTGGTCACCGACGTGATCACACGCCAGCCCATCGGCCACCTGGGCAACCTCTCCGCCAACGGCATGCTGTTGATCAGCACGCACCCGCCACGCAGCGAGGCGATCTACCAGGTAAGCCTGTCGCTACCCGGCCTGGGCAGCTCGCCGCAGAGCATCGAGGTGGGCATCCAGGAGCAATGGCACGAGGCGGCAGCCAGCCCCGGCCAGGTGTGGTCGGGCTATCGCATCGTGGCGATCGACGATGCGGATGCGGCGATGCTGGATGCGTGGCTGGAGCAGCCGGAGAGGGTTTAGCTGGTTGCTTTCTCTCGCTGGTGGCTGCTTTTGCTTCTGGCGCGTCGTTCCGGCGTGGGCAGGGCGCGCTTTTTTTCGAAAGCCGAGTGGCTGGTCATCCAGTAGACGTATCGCTCTGTTGCCGCGATACCGCGACCGGGCCGCTTACGCAGCGGGCGTTTCGACTGCCTGCCGGCAGCCGAGTCACTTTTCTCTTGCTGGCCCAAGAGAAAAGTAACCCAAAGAGAATGGCCTCAAGAGCTGGCAGCATCGTGTTGAATCCAAGCACGAACGCTCGAGGCGCGTCCCACCGGATCTCCATGGGAGGGTACCCCAGGGGTACTTCCAAGCGCGGCGCAACGCGCCCGAATCGCTGAGGACTTAAAGCGGAGCTCGCTTCGCATCGCCCTTCGCTTGTACGCGATGTACCGCACTTCTCCCTCTCCCCACCGGGGAGAGGGCCGGGGTGAGGGGCGGGTGCTCGCTGGAACCTGTGTGCTTTCTGTGGGAGCGCACTTGTGCGCGACAGCCACGCTGGGATGTACCGCTCCGTCGGCTTGTCGCGCACAAGCGCTCCCACAGTAGCCCTGCAGCTCTCGCTCTTAGCTCCGGCTCTTGGCTCTTGGCTCTTGGCTCTTGGCTCTTGGCTCTTGGCTCTTGGCTCTTGGCTCTTGGCTCTCAGGGGTCCCCGTATGACGCGGCGGGTGGGTGGAGGAAAGCCCGCAGGGTGGCCCGCAGGGATGCGGGCCAGTTTTTCGCCAGGGCAGGATGCCCTGTCGAAAAACCCCGCAACCCACCCGCGCACCTGGAGGGCCGCTAGGCCCGGAAGGCGCGTCATCCGGGGGGCCCTTCTCTTTGGTTGGCGGTGTCAATCTAGAAGTGCATCATCGATCGCTTGGGCGAGGTCATCGCGCCCCAGCGCACGCATGAACATCTCCGCCGGACAGTGGTAGTCGAGGGTGGCCCGCGGTCGCAGATTCATCTCCCGCGCAATCGCATCGAGTTTGCGTTGGCTATGCACCGACAGGTCGGTGCCTTTGGGTAGGTACTGGCGCAGTAAACCGTTGGTGTTCTCGCAGATGCCGCGCTGCCAGGGACTGTGTGGATCGGCGAAGTAAATCGCCAGCCCCGTGCGTTTGGAGAGGGTCTTGTACAGCGCCATCTCCTTGCCCTGGTCGTAGGTCAGCGTTTGACGCAGCGTCGCCGGTAACGGACCGAACGCCCGGCTGAAGCCCTTGAGCGCATCCTCGGCCGCGCACCCTTCCATCTTCACCAGTTTCAGGAACAACGTGCGCCGATCCACCAGTACGCCCACCGACGACTGATTGCGCGCGCCTTTGAGGAAGTCGCCTTCCCAATGGCCCGGCAACAAGCGTTCATTGGCCTCCGGCGGGCGATCATGAATACTCGGCAGATCGTGCATGCGGCCACGCCGATTGGCGCCTTGGCCGCGTGGGCGACGCGCGCACTTGTGCTGGCGCAACAGCGCCACCAGCCCTCGCCGCAGTTCGCCGCGCGGAGCGGCATAGATCGCGGTGTAAATCGTCTCGTGGGACACGTGCTTGGCCGGTTCCTCAGGATGCTGTCGGCGCAGTGTGCGGCTCACCTCTTGCGGTGACCAGCGGCGAGCCAACAGGTAGCGCACCAGACGCCACAAGGCACTCTCACGATGCAACTTACGCGGCCGACGCGCCTGATGGGCCAAGCGTCGGGCCCGATGGCCGGCACGACAAGCGTCATAGCCGAGCGTCGGGCGCCCCAGACGAGGGCTGCCCGACGGCTCGCGGTACCCGTTACGCGCCAGCTCCCGTGAGATCGTGCTGGGCGACCGGCCTAGCAGTATCGCCAGCTGCCGGGCGCTGTCCCCGCGTGCCTTGCCCACCATGATCGCGCCTCGCTCTTCGGCGCTTAGATGGTTGTAGTGCTGACCCATGCATCACCTCCCAAAGGGCGTTGCACTTGATATTAGAGACTGCCGTTACTTTCTCTTGGGCAAGCAAGAGAAAGTAACCCGGCCTCCGGCAGGAGGACGGAAGCCCGCGGCAGGCGAGCCAGATCGCGTCAAAATGACAACCGAGCGATACGGAAACTGGATCCCGGCCTGCGCCGGGATGACGAGCTAGGGCGCACGTGGGCCAGCCCCACCCAAAACTAGCGATACCCGCCCCACCGCGCGATCATGTCCCTTTCCCTCTCGCCCGGTGCCACCCACCCGGCGCAGCCGCCCCGGAGCCGCCATGCAAGACCGCCTCGCCCCGCTCTACTCCCAACACCTGGCCACACTGCGCGAACGCGCCGACAAGGCACTCGCCCTGGGCAACTTCGATCACCTGGTGATCGCGTCGGGCACGCCGCTGCGCAAGTTTCTCGACGACCAGGACTATCCCTTCGTCGCCAACCCGCATTTCCGCCACTGGCTGCCGCTCAACATCCCAGGCAGCTGGATTGTCTACACGCCGGGCCACAAACCGAAGCTGATCTTCCTGCAGCCCAAGGATTACTGGCATGTCGTGCCCGCCGCGCCGAGCGGCTATTGGGTCGAGCATTTCGACATCGAAATCGTGCGCGACGCCACCGATGCCGTGGCGCTGCTGCCCAACGCCAGCACCCGCCGCGCCATCATCGGCCCCGAATGCCCCGCTGTGCCCGGCGCCGAAGCGAACAACCCACAGGCCGTGCTCGACTACCTGCACTGGCATCGCTCGTACAAGACGCCCTACGAACTGGAACTGATGCGCGAAGCCAGCCGCGTCGGCACGCGCGCCCACCGGGCCGCCGAGCAGGCGTTCCGTGCGGGCGAAAGCGAAATCGGCATCCATATGGCGTACCTCGCTGCCGCCGACCAGATCGACGCCGAACTGCCTTATGCCAGCATCGTGGCGCTCAACGAACACGGCGCCGTGCTTCACTACACCCATTTCGATCGCAAAGCGCCGGCGCAAAGCCGCTCGTTCCTGATCGATGCCGGTGGCAGCGCTGCCGGTTATGCCAGCGATATCACGCGTACCTACGCCGCCAAGGGTCACGCCGAATTCCAGGCACTGATCGACAGCGTCGACGCCGCGCAACGAGGTTTCGCGGGGAAGGTGCGCGCGGGCCAAAGCTATCCCGACTTGCACATCCACGCGCACCACGTGCTAGCTGAGGTGCTGCGCGAACACGGCATCATCCGCATGAGCGCGGAAAGTGCGGTGAGCTCCGGCGTCACCTCCGCGTTCTTCCCTCATGGCCTTGGCCATCCCATAGGTTTGCAGGTGCATGACGTGGCCGGCTTCCAGGCATCCGAAACCGGCGGCACCATCGCGCGGCCGCAAGGTCATCCCTACCTGCGCATGACGCGCGTGCTGGAGCCGGGCATGGTGGTGACGATCGAGCCGGGCCTGTACTTCATCGACATGCTGCTGGAGGAGGTGCGCGCCAAACCGGTTTCCAGCGAGATCGACTGGGCGCGCGTGGAACGTCTACGCCCCTATGGCGGCATTCGCATCGAAGACGATGTGGTGTGCACCGACGGCGAGCCCGAGAACCTCACCCGCGATGCCTTTGCGCTGATCGGCTGAACACGTATGGCCCGCCGCGCGATGGCGGGCGGGCCATAGGTAAAAACACCTACACCCTAATGCCCGGGAAATGCTGCGGCATTTCAGCCCGCGCGGCCACGCGCCGCTGCGTCAACCCTCCGCACGACAACTTCACGCCGGTTGCGTATGCTCGCCCCAAGGTACAGCTAGGGGCTTGCTGCATGTCCATGCCGTCCGCCGAACCGGTCATGCCGGTGTCGGCTCCCGTTGACCTGCCAAAACCACCGCTGCGTCGCCTGGCGCGCAAGCTGATCCTGTTGGTGCTCGCCAAGATCGTTTTCATCTCGCTGGTCTGGTGGGCGGTTGCCGCCTATTACGAGCGCCCCGATACCCGTCCCGCCGCGATCGAGCATCTGCTCGCGCCGGCGCCTTCCTCTTCCTCACCGCAAGCAGGCAACCCATGATCATCGATCCCGAGGTCGTCACGCTCTCACGCCTGCAGTTCGCGCTGACTGCGCTCTATCACTTCCTGTTCGTACCGCTCACGCTCGGCATCGTGTGGATCCTGGCCATCATGGAGGCCGTCTACGTGATGACCGGACGCGAAGTCTGGAAGCGCATGGTGCAGTTCTGGGGCGTGCTGTTCGGCATCAATTTCGCCATGGGCGTCGCCACCGGCGTCACCATGGAATTCCAGTTCGGCATGAACTGGGCGTATTACGCGCATTACGTCGGCGATGTGTTCGGCACGCCGCTGGCCATCGAAGGACTGATGGCGTTCTTCCTCGAAGCGACACTGGTGGGCCTGTTCTTCATGGGCTGGAACCGCATGTCGCGCATCGCGCACCTGCTGACGACCTGGTTCCTGGCGTTGGGCACCAATCTTTCCGCGCTGTGGATTCTGATCGCCAACGGCTGGATGCAGAATCCGGTCGGTTCGGCCTTCAACGCGCAGACCATGCGCATGGAAGTCACCTCGTTCTCGGAGGTGATGTTCAATCCGGTGGCACAGGCGAAGTTCGTGCATACGGTGAGCGCCGGCTACGTGATCGGTTCGATGTTCGTGCTGTCGATCAGCGCCTGGTATCTGCTGCGCGGCCGCAACACCGATTTCGCCAAGCGCTCGATGACGGTGGCCGCGAGCTTCGGCCTGGCCGCTGCGCTTTCCGTGGTCGTGCTGGGCGACGAATCGGGTTACGCGGTTTCCGAAAACCAGAAGATGAAGATGGCCGCCATCGAGGCCATGTGGGAAACCGAACCGGCGCCAGCCTCGTTCACGCTGTTTGGCCTTCCGGACGTGGAGAACCACACCACCCACTATGCCCTGCGCATTCCGTGGGTGATGGGCCTGATCGGCACGCGCTCGATCGACCAACCCATTCCGGGCATTTCCAATCTGGTGGAGGACGCCAAGGGCCGCATCCACACCGGCCTGCAGGCGTACGACGCCATGCTGGTATTGCGCGAGGACAAGGACAACGCCCAGGCCAAGGCCATCCTCGCCGCGCACGACAAGGACATGGGTTACGCCCTGCTGCTCAAGCGCTTCATGGACGATCCGCGCAAGGCAACGCCGGCGGATATCCAGAAAGCAGCGGACAGCACGATTCCCAACGTGCCCGTGCTGTTCTGGTCGTTCCGCATCATGGTGGCTTGCGGCTTCTACTTCATCCTGCTGTTTTCCGTGATGTTCTGGCAGGCGAGCAAGCGCCAGCTCGACAAGCGCCGCTGGCTGCTCAAGGTGGCGTTGTGGAGCCTGCCGCTACCGTGGATCTCCACCGAACTGGGCTGGATCGTGGCCGAATATGGGCGCCAACCGTGGGCGATCGAAGGTGTGCTGCCAACCGCGCTGGGCGTGTCCAGCGTGACGGCAGGACAGGTATGGACCTCGCTGGGCGGCTTCGTGCTGTTCTACAGCGTGCTGGCGATCATCGACGCCGTGCTGATGGTGAAGTACGCCAAGAAGGGGCCCGACGGCCTGGGCCTGTGGCCACCGTCCGAACCCGTGCCGCCCCTGACCAACGTTGCCGCCCACGCAGGCGCCTGAGGAGAACGTCATGTTCGACTATGAAACGCTACGCGTGATCTGGTGGGCCTTGCTCGGCGTGTTGCTGATCGGCTTCGCCATCATGGACGGCTTCGACTTCGGCGTTGCCGCGCTGCTGCGCGTGCTGGGCAAGACCGAGGACGAACGGCTGGTGATGCTGGAAACCATCGAGCCCACCTGGGAAGGCAACCAGGTGTGGTTCGTGCTGGGCGGTGGCGCGGCATTCGCGGCATGGCCGCAGCTGTATGCCGTGTCGTTCTCGGGCATGTACCTGGCGATCTTCCTGGTGCTGCTGGCCCTGATCCTGCGACCGGTCGGCTTCAACTTTCGCGGCAAGGTGCACGATCCGCGCTGGCGTAGCTTGTGGGACGGCGTGCTCACCGCGTCGGGCATCGTGGTGATGCTGATTTCCGGGGTGGCCTTCGGCAACCTGTTCCTCGGCGCGCCGTTCCAGTTCGACAACGACCTGCGCATGACCTGGCACGGCAGCTTCTTCGAGTTGCTGCATCCGTTCGCGCTGGTGGCCGGTCTCGTCTCGCTGACCATGCTGCTGGCGCACGGCGCGTGTTGGGCCGCCTACAAGGCTGACCACATAGTTGCCGATCGTGCGGTGCACGTGGCGCGCTGGACCACGCTGGCTTATGTGGTGGTTTACGTCGCGGCCGGCATCTGGCTCGCCTACGGCGTGGCGGGCTACGCGATCGTGGGACCGGTGGTCACCGATGGCGTGTCCAATCCGTTGTACAAGCAGGTCGCGCATGGCAGCAGCTGGTTCGCCAGTTACCTGGAACATCCCTCGTTCTGGCTTGCGCCCGTGCTCGCTTTCGCTGGCGCCATCGGCGTGCAGCTCACCGTGGGCAAGAAGGGGCTGGGCGGTTTCCTGTGCAGCAGCCTGATGGTGGCGGGCACGATACTTTCCGCGGGTTTCGCGCTGTTTCCGTTCCTGCTGCCTTCGCGACTGGATCCGCGTTCCAGCCTTACCGTGTGGGACGCATCGTCCAGCAAGGGCACCTTGGGCCTGATGTTGGCGATGACGCTGATCTTCATGCCGCTCATCATCATCTACACCAGCTGGGTGTACCGCGTGGTTCGCGGACGCGTGACGCTGGATCACGTGCGCGACTCCGGCCACACCTACTAACCGAGAGAGGACGACACCATGTGGTATTTCTCCTGGATGCTCGGCCTCGGCCTTGCCTGCGCCTTCGGCATCCTCAATGCGATGTGGTACGAGGTGCACGCGGACGATGAAGCGCATGAGCGCAAGGAGCCGCGCCCGGCCGGGAAGTAAGCCGTTGGATTCTTGTGTGGGAGCGCACCCTGTGCGCGACTGCCTCAGCGCTTCGGCAGTCGCGCACAGGGTGCGCTCCCACAGGGTTGGGCTGGTCAGCGCGAAGCGAGCAACGCTTCGATCTCGTCCGCATCCTTGGGCACGTCGCTGGTCAGCACTTCATGGCCATCCTTCACCACGGCCACATCGTCCTCGATGCGGATGCCGATGCCGCGCCAGCGCTCGGCCACGGTGAAGTCTCCCGGCGGCACGTAGATGCCCGGTTCCACCGTCACCACCATGCCCGGCTCGAGCAGGCGGGGTTCGCCGTCGACCCGGTAGTCGCCCACGTCGTGCACGTCCAGGCCCAGCCAGTGGCCGGTCTTGACCGGGAAAAAGCGCTTGTAGCTGCCTTCGGCGATGGCCTCGTCCGCCGAACCCTTGATCAGGCCAAGCGCACAGAGGCCTTCGGTGATCACGTGCACAGCCGCCTCGTGGGCCGCGTTGAAAGCGCGGCCCGGCAGCACCTCGTCGATCGCCGCCTGTTGCGCCGCCAGCACCACTTCGTACAGCGCCCGCTGTTCGCGGCTGTAGCGCCCGCTCACCGGAAACGTGCGCGTGATGTCGGACGCATAGCAGTCCACTTCCGCGCCCGCATCCACCAGCAACAGATCGCCGTCGCGCAACACCGCGCGGTTCGCCGTGTAGTGCATCACGCAGGCGTTGGTGCCGCTGGCGACGATCGGCGGAAACGCGGAAACGGCTCCGTGCCGACGCATCACGCGCAGGATTTCCGCCTCGACCTCGTATTCATGCCGGCCGGCGATGGCCGCCTGCATGGCGGCGCGATGTGCCTCGGCGGCAATCGATGCCGACGAGCGCATCAACTTCAGCTCGCCGCGCGATTTGTACAGGCGCAGATCGTGCAGCAGATGGCCCAGCGCCACGAATTCCTTCGGCACCACGCCGCCACCGCGCAACTGGCGCAGGCGGCGCATCCAGCCCAGCAGGCGGGCGTCGAATTCCGGCTCGCGGCCGAAATGGCAGTACACCCGCGCCCTGCCCTCGATCATGCCGGGCAGGATGTCGTCGATATCGTCGATGGGAAACGCGTCGTCCATGCCGTGTTCGCTCACGGCGCGCTCGGCGCCGATGGACTCGCCATGCCAGCGCTCGTGTTCCGCGTCGCGCTCACGGCAGAACAGCACCGCCTCGCCGTGCTTGCGACCCGGCAGCAGCGCCAGCACCGCCTCGGGCTCGGGAAAGCCCGACAGGTAGTGCAGATCCGAGTCCTGCCGGTAAGGCCAGTTGGCATCCGCATTGCGTACCCGCTCGGGCGCGGCGGCGATCAGCAGCACCGCGTCCTCGCCCGCCATGCGCATCAACTGGCGTCGACGGCGGGCGTATTCCTCGGCCGACATGGTCAATGCACGGTGTCGCTGCTTGGGCCGCGCTTGGAGCATTCGGCGAACAGCAGCATCGCGCCGAGACGCACGAATTCGTGCACTTCGATCAGCGAATCCTCGTCTTCGGATTCGTCGCCGAATTCGAACGACGAGGCGGCGATGGTGCCCAGGTCCTTGAGAATTTCCTGCGCCTCTTCGGACAACTTGGCGTGCGTTTCGGCACCGGCCAGGCCGAAGCCGCCGAGGAAACCGCGACACCAGTCGACCAGGGCGTCGGCGCGTTCGGCCAGCGGGCGATCGTCGGCCGGCAGCATCGGCTCGAAGCCCAGCTCCGGATCGGCCAGCTCGGCCTGGGTTTGTTTCAGCAAGCGGTCCAGTACCGCCTGGTCGCCGGCCGAGGGCGTGGCGGCCTCGGCGTCCAGATGCAGGGCTTCGACCAGCGACTGCCGACCGACGCGGCCGCCTCCGGCCAGGAAACCGCATAGCGAGCCATGCAGGCCGCTGGCATCTTCGGCCAGCTGGAGACGGGCGGCAGCGGCGTCCAGTTCGTCGTAGCCGATCAGCTCGTTCGCAGTCATGGCGTGGCTCCTTTCAAGACAAGCGGGCAGTTTAATGCACTGGTTCGCGAAACGTAGGCGAGCCTGCTGCGTTGGGCATACCTCCTGTTATAGTTCTGGCCCATGAGCGCGTCCGATTCCGTCAAGCCCGATCCCGTCAAGCACGAACTTGCAGCCCTCGGCGAGCAGGTCGATCGACTGCTGGACGCGGTGCGCCGTCTCAGCGAAGAAAACCGCAGCCTGCGTCACAGCCAGGAACAACTGGCGAGCGAACGGGCCGGCCTGATGGCACGCAACGAACAGGCGCGCAGCCGTGTCGAAGCAATGATCCAGCGACTGAAGGCGCTCGAGAACAATGGCTGAGAGCAGCGTGGATACCAACGCCAATGTGCCGGTCGCCCTGCGACTGGTCGATCGCGAGTTCTTGATCGCCTGCGCGCCGGAAGAGCGCGAGGGCCTGCTGGAATCGGCCGCCTTCCTCGACCGCAAGATGCGCGAATTGCGTGCCAACGCCAAGGCGCCGGGCTTCGACCGGCTGGCCGTATTGGCGGCGATCAGCGTCACGCACGAGTTCCTGGCGCTGCGCAAGCAGCACACCGGCTCTGATCAGAGCGTGACTGACGGTATTACTGCACTGCGTCGCAAGCTTGAAGCGGCACTCGACGCCCACATAAAATAGTCACGGCGTTATCTGCGGTGTGCGCCAGCACACTCTTACATTTGCCTTGTTCCTAAATACGGCCCCGGGTCGGCTTTTCATCGGTTGTTGTGCATGTCCGCCGCGTGCGGAAAGCCTCGAGACCATGTCGCCCTCCCACCTGATCCATCGTGGATCAAGGTCGTTCGGTGGGCAGCGGCATCGCGGTTAACGCCACCTATTCCGAACTTGCGGCGCCGAAAGGCGCCGCAAGTCCAAGGGCCGCTCGCACAGCAGGAGACGCGAACGTGGACGCCAACGCCCAGCGGCGCGAAGTACGCCGGCAACTGGCCGAACAACGCCGCGCCCTCACGCCCGCGCAGCGCATTGCCGGCGCCCAGGGGCTGCGACGCAGCCTGGAGCAGCTCCCGGAATACCTCACCGACGCCCGCGTGGCCGGCTACTGGGCCTGCAACGGCGAGCTGCCGCTGAACCTGATCATTCCGCCGCTGGCCACCCGCGGCCAGGAATTCCTGCTGCCGGTGATCGGCCCCCGCCATGCGCTGCGCTTCGCGCCGTGGCAGGCAGGCGAGGACGTCGCGCCCAACCGCTACGGCATTCCTGAACCGAGCGCGCCGCGCGAATTGCTGGAACCCTTCCAGCTCGACCTGGTGCTGGTGCCCGTGACGGCGTTCGACCGCCGCGGCAACCGTCTGGGCACGGGCGGCGGCTACTATGACCGCGCGTTCGCCTTCCTCAACGAGCAGGTCCGGCCGACCGAACCGCTGCTGGTTGGCATCGCTTATGCGTTCCAGGAACTGCCCGAGATCGACGAGCAGGCATGGGACGTGCCGCTCGATTTCATCGCCACCGATCGCGAACTGATCGACTGCCACGCCACCGGTGAAGACGGAGAAGCGCACGCATGAGCAAGACGACTCAGTACTGGCTGATGAAGTCGGAACCGGATGCCTTTTCCATCGACGACCTCAAGCGCAAGGGCCAGGAACACTGGGACGGCGTGCGCAACTACCAGGCGCGCAACTTCATGCGCGACGGCATGCGCATTGGCGACAAGGTTTTCTTCTACCACTCCAATTGCGCCGAACCGGGCGTCGTCGGCGTAGCCGAGGTCGCCACGGATGCCTATCCCGATCCCAGCCAGTTCGATCCCAAGAGCAAGTACTTCGACGCCGCCAGCTCGCGCGACAATCCGCGCTGGATGCTGGTGGACGTCAAGTTCGTGAAGAAGCTCAAGCGCACCATCACGCTCAAGGAACTGCAGGCCGACCCCACCCTCGCCGACATGGCGCTGGTGCGCAAAGGCAACCGACTCTCCGTCATGCCGGTAGGCGCCGAGGAATGGCGCCATATCCTGGCGATGGAATAACGCTTTTCCCTTTACTGGAACACCACCCATGAGCGCCAACGAAAAACGCCAGGCCGGCGAAGCCGCCATCCGCTACGTCGAGAACGGTGCCATCGTCGGCGTCGGCACCGGCTCCACGGTCGCCTTCTTCATCGACGCGCTGGCCGATCTGAAGGATCGCATCGAGGGCGCGGTATCCAGTTCCGAGCAGTCCACCGCGCAGCTCAAGCGTCTGGGCATCCCGGTGCTCGACCTCAACGCCACCGGCCCGCTGAACCTGTATGTCGACGGCGCCGACGAATGCGATACGCACAAGCGCCTGATCAAGGGCGGCGGTGCGGCGCTCACGCGCGAGAAGATCATCGCGGAAGCCAGCGCCAAGTTCGTCTGCATCATCGATTCGAGCAAGCAGGTACAGCTGCTGGGCAAGTTTCCGCTGCCGATCGAAGTGATCCCGATGGCACGCAGCCTGGTCGGCCGGGAAATCGTCAAGCGCGGCGGCAACCCGGTGTGGCGCGATGGCGTGGTCACGGACAACGGCAATTGGGTGATCGACGTGCACGGGTGGCAGATTGCCGATCCGATGGCGCTGGAGAAGGATCTCAACCAGATCCCGGGCGTGGTGGCCGTGGGGTTGTTTGCGCGGCGTCCGGCGGATGTGGTGCTGGTGGGTGATCGGGTGATGTGATCGCCTCGCCGGACTCCATGTAGAAATACGAACGCCGGCGCCGCAGCCGGCGTTTTTTGCGAGTCCTCAATGTGCACGCAGCGGCGCATCGGTGGCGAATTCCTCCAGGAAACGCCACAGCCGCTGCGCCACCGGTCCGTGCTCGCGGTCGCGGCGGCGCGCGGCGACCAGATCGTCGCGTCGCCCCGGCAGGTGCGCATTGCTGAGGTCGAGCAGACGTCCCTCCGCCAATTCCTTCTCCACCAGATGACGCGGCAGATGGCCCCAGGCGAGACCGTGCAGGATCAGTTCCT
The DNA here is from genome assembly GCF_049913195.1 of Dyella kyungheensis. Classification (GTDB taxonomy): domain Bacteria; phylum Pseudomonadota; class Gammaproteobacteria; order Xanthomonadales; family Rhodanobacteraceae; genus Dyella; species Dyella kyungheensis. Next base: position 4,317,911 of record NZ_CP183983.1, read on the forward strand.
GCTTCATCGCCTGGTCCGGCACCGTGCATTGCGGCACACCCTCAAGCGTGAAGAACGCCACGGGCGGCGAATGCCGGGCGCTGTCGCGCATCACGCATTGGGTCAGGTGACGCAGGTGTTCGGGGCCGATGTCATCTGCCGGTACCGGCGGCAGCAAGGCGGGAGCGATCACCGGGACAAAGGCTACTTCGCCCAAGTCGATCCATTCCAGACGAGGATCGGCCTTGTCGACCCGGTGCAGGATCAGCTCCGCCTCGTCATCCAGCAGCCGCTCCAGCGGCCCGCTGACACTCTCGAAATAAAGCTGCAGGCGCGTCTGCGGTTCGCCGGCGAAGAAGCGCGCAAGCCTTTCCAGCACGGTCGAACGGGGGCAAAAATCGCCGATCACCACGCGCAGCTCGCTTTCCTCGCCAGCGGCCAGATGAGCGACGTGGTCGCGCAGGCCGCCCAGCTCACGCAGTAGCCCTTGGGCGCGGCGATGGAAGGATTGTCCTGCCGGTGTCAGCTCGACGCGGTATCCGCTGCGATCCAGCAGCGATAAACCCAACTGTCGCTCCAGACGGGCGACGGCAGCGAAGACCGCCGGATGCGAGCGATTCAACCGCTGCGCCGCCGCCTGGAAGCCACCGGCGGCGACTACCGCATCGAAGCACTGCAGGTCATGCAGGGTGAAATCGGGCATGTCAGTTTCCCTGACAGTGTTTATCCAGTCTTTGTAATTTATCAGGCGCGTCGCGGCAACTAGCCTGCCCTCCATTCACTGAGGAGACGCCGCATGACCCGATTGCATTACCTGACCACCCGCGATAACGCGCGCATCGCCTATCGACTCGATGGCGCGCCCGAATTGCCGTTGGTGGTGTTGTCCAATTCCATCGGCACCGATCTGCACATGTGGGACGGGCAGATCGCCGCGCTGATCGAGCACTTTCGCGTCTTGCGTTACGACGCACGTGGGCATGGTGCATCCAGTGTGCCGCCTGGGCCTTACACGTTGGAGCGGCTCGGCGAGGACGTGCTCGAGCTATTGGACGCGCTGCAGGTTCGGCGCGCGCATTTTGTCGGCCTTTCCCTGGGCGGCATCGTCGGGCAATGGCTGGCCGTGAATGCCGCCGAGCGCATCGAGCGTCTGGTGCTCGCCAATACGTCGGCGTGGTTTGGGCCACAGGATCAATGGGACGCGCGCATCGCCGACGTGCTCGAGGCCGATGATATGCAGGGAACCACGGCGATGTTTCTTGGCAACTGGTTTCCGGCGTCCTGGCTGGAACCGTTGCGTGCCGAGGTGGAACCGTTCCGCGCCACGCTGCTGGGGAGCAACAGGCATGGCTTGGCGGGGTCCTATGCCGCCGTACAGGAGACGGATCTACGACGTGCGCTGAGTTCGATCCGAGTACCGACGCTGGTGATCGCGGGTCAGTTCGATACGGTTACCGCCGCCAGTCATAGCGAGTTGATTGCCGGGGCGATTGCCGGTGCGCGCCTGCTCACGCTGCCGGCGGTGCATCTGTCGAATGTCGAGTTTCCGCGGGAGTTTGACGGGGCGGTGTTGGAGTTTTTGATGGAGCGTTGAAGGCGGGGCAATTTAGAGTAGGGATTTGTCGAGAATTGGGTCGCGCTCTATCGCTCGATAGCAAAAACAAAAAGCTCGCCCTTCAGGGCGAGCTTCTGTTTGCGTGACGACTGCGGATTGTTCGCCCCATCCATGCTTCGCGCTTCGCGCTACGAGCGCCAGCGCTGCGCGCTGTCCAGGTTTGCTTCAGACAAATTTGTCGAACATTGGGTCGTCTCCTGACTCTCCCAGTCAAAATGAAAAGCCCGCCAGTTAGGCGGGCTTCGCTGGCGTGAGGACTGGGGATTGTTCGCCCCATCCATGGGGCTCACCCCTGCGCGCTGTCCAAATTTGCTCCAGACGAATTTGTCGAACGAGGGTCGTCTCCTGACTCTCCCAGTCAAAATGAAAAGCCCGCCAGTTAGGCGGGCTTCGTTGGCGTGACGACTGGGGATTGTTCGCCCCATCCATGGGGCTCACCCCTCCGCGCTGCGCGCTCCGGGGCCAGCGCTGCGCGCTGTCCAAATTTGTTCCGGACAAATTTGTCGAACGTTGGGTCGTCTCCTGTACTCCCAGTCAAAATAAAAGGCCCGCCATTTAGGCGGGCCTTTTATTTTGGCTGGGAGACTAGGATTCGAACCTAGATAAACGGAGTCAGAGTCCGTTGTCCTACCGTTAGACGATCTCCCAAAACCCTGCGGAGCGGTGCGCTCTGACTTGGTGCACCGGACCGTCGAAGCAACTCTCCGAGGAGAATTAGCGCTTCGAGAACTGGGTAGCGCGGCGGGCCTTATGCAGACCGACCTTCTTGCGCTCGACCTCGCGGGCGTCGCGGGTCACGAAGCCAGCCTTGCGGAGCTGGGACTTCAGGCTTTCGTCGTACTCGATCAGGGCGCGAGCGATGCCGAGGCGGATCGCACCGGCCTGGCCGGTGATGCCGCCGCCGGCGACGGTCACGTTGACGTCGAACTTGTCGGTCGCTTCGATCAGCTCGAGCGGCTGACGCACGATCATGCGCGAGGTTTCACGACCGAAGAACTGGTCGAGAGTCTTGCCGTTGACCGTGATCGCGCCACTGCCCTTGCGCAGGAACACGCGAGCGGCGGAGGTCTTGCGGCGGCCGGTGCCGTAGTTCTGCTGGATCGCCATACTGATTCCTTAGAGTTCCAGCGCCTGCGGCTGCTGTGCGGTATGCGGGTGCTCGGCGCCGCCGTACACCTTGAGCTTGCGGTACATCTCGCGGCCGAGCGGATTCTTCGGCAGCATGCCCTTGACGGCGATTTCGATGACGCGCTCCGGATGCGTGGCGAGCAGGTCCTTCAGACTCATGGTCTTGAGGTTGCCGACGTAACCGGTGAAGCGGTGGTACATCTTGTCGTCCAGCTTGGCACCCGTAACGGCCACCTTCTCGGCGTTGACCACGACGATGTAATCGCCGGTGTCGACGTGCGGGGTGAATTCCGGCTTGTGCTTGCCACGCAGGCGGCGGGCGATCTCGGTCGACAGACGACCGAGCGTCTTGTCCGTGGCGTCAATCACGAACCAATCGCGCTTGACGCTTTCCGGCTTGGCGCTGAACGTTTTCATTTCAGAATACCTAGTCTGCCGCCTCGAGGGCGGTTCACATAATCGGTGGAACAAAGGCGCGAGATGATAACGGAGTTTTCATCAATCGCGCAAGCCCACCGACCGGTGGGATGCGAGCTGGCAATGATAGCATGACGACCATGGCGCTTGAAAAGCCCCCACATACTCGAAACCAGAAGATCGCCGCCCTTGCCGACCAATGCGTGCAATGCGGCCTGTGCCTTCCCACCTGTCCCACCTATGCTCTTGACGGCAATGAAGCGGAGTCTCCGCGCGGCCGCATCGCCATTGCCGCGGCGCTGGCGCGGGGCGATGCGGAGCCCACGGAGGCCCTGCGCATCCATCTGGATCACTGCCTGGGCTGCCTCAATTGCCAGCGCGTCTGCCCCGCCAACGTCAAATACGACGAGTTGCTGGTGGAAACCCGGGCCCTGATCGGCCCGTCGCCGCGACGCCCAAAGGCCTTGCTGGCGATGCTGAAGCAGCCCACGCTGCTGCGGTGGGCCGACCGCCTGGCGGACAGCACCGGGCTGCAGTCATGGAAACAGCGTCTGGCCGATCGCCTGCCGGTCCATTCGGCATGGCGGGCCGCCTTGCAGACCTGGCCAGCCCCGGAGCACGCGTCCGCGGCAACGACGACCCTGCACGAACACACCGACCAGCCCAGCGTCGCCCTCTTCCCCGGCTGCGTGGCCAGCGTCGAGGACGAAGCCGCGGAACGCGCCGCGATCACCCTGCTACGGGCCGCGGGCTACCGTGTCGAACGCTTGCCGGCTTTCTGTTGTGGCGCGATGGACCTGCATGGCGGCGACATGAGCACGGCCGAGCGCCTGGCCGAACGGGTGCGCGACAGCTGGCGACAGTCCGGTGCCAAGCAACTCGTCACGGTGACGCCCGGCTGCCTGGGTACGTTGCGCCGCGCGCTGCCCGAAGTCACCGTAAGCGATCCGGTCACCCTGCTGGCCCAACGCAAGGACCGGCTCACGTTCCGCCCGCTCGAGCGCCGCGTAGCCGTGCATTTTCCCTGCACGCAGCTCAATGTCGCGCGCAGCGAATCGGCGCTGGAGGATCTCCTTCGGCAGGTACCGTCACTGGATATAGCGGTAGTGCCGCGTCCGCCGCACTGTTGCGGCGCAGCCGGCACGCACATGCTGGAATTTCCCGAGCGTGCGGCCCGTCTTCGCGACGGCGTGCTTGGACAGATCGCCCGCTTGGCACCCGAGCAGGTGTTGTCGTCCAATATCGGTTGTCGCCTGCATCTCGCCGCGGGCATGGATGCACAGAGCTCGCCGTGGCCGGCCATGCATCCGCTGACGCTGCTGGCACAGCAACTGGAGATATCGCCATGAACGCACGCACGCTGTCCCCGCTCGATCGCCTGCTGTCCGGGATCGAACGCGCCCTGGAAACCGTGTCCGGCGCACCGGAAGCCGCCCGCCCCTCGCCAGCCGACGCCGTCGACGAAGCCGACATGGACGATGCCGAGCGCCGCCACGCCGCCGGCCTCATGCGCATCAACCACACCGGCGAGGTCTGCGCGCAGGCGCTTTACGACGGACAGGCCGCGCTGGCCCGCAACGAGGACATCCGCGAACACCTGCAGCACGCCGCCGCCGAAGAAACCGATCATCTCGCCTGGTGCGCCGATCGCCTGAAGGAACTGGACAGCCGCCCCAGCCTGTTCAATCCCCTGTGGTATGCAGGCAGCTATGCCATCGGCGCGCTGGCGGCGCTGGCGGGCGATCCGGTGAGCCTGGGCTTCGTGGTGGAAACGGAGCGCCAGGTGGAGGCGCATCTGGAAGAACATCTCGACCAGTTACCCGCCCAGGACGAACGCTCACGCGCGGTGCTAACGCAGATGCAGGCCGACGAGATTCGCCATGCCCACAACGCCCGCGAGCGCGGCGGCATCGATCTGCCGTTTCCGATTCCCGGCGTGATGCATTTGACGTCGATGGTGATGAAGGCCGTGGCGTACCGCGTCTGAATGCCGCTCTCTGTGGGAGCGCACCCTGTGCGCGACTGCCACAGGAGCCGGTTCTGCGAAGGCGTTCGCGACGGCCTTGAAATGAGGTTTGTCACGGGTTGCCGTCGCGCACAGGGTGCGCTCCCACAGGGGTCTCGGCAACGCCGCGCAAAAAAAACCCGCCTTTCGGCGGGTTTTTTCGTTACATCAGGTTGCGGCCGTGAAACAACTCCTCGATCTCGCGGCGCAGCAGCGACTCTATCCGCTGGCGCTCCTTGAACGAGAGGTCGTCGGCATGCGCCTCGAACAGATACGTATCGAGGTCGAAATCCTTGATGTGCATCTTCGTGTGGAACATGTTTTCCTGGTACACGTTCACGTCGAACATCTCGTACTTCTGCCGGATGTGCTTGGCCAGGTAATCCTGCACCGAGTTGATCTTGTGATCGATGAAGTGCTTCTTGCCCTTCACGTCGCGCGTGAAGCCGCGCACGCGGTAGTCGGCGATCACGATGTCCGATTCGAAGCTGTCGATCAGGTAGTTCAGGGCCTTCAGCGGCGAGATCACGCCGCAGGTGGCCACATCGATGTCCGCGCGGAAGGTCGCAATGCCGTTGTGCGGGTGCGTTTCCGGGTAGGTGTGGACGGTGATGTGGCTCTTGTCCAGGTGCGCGACCACCGCATCGGAGATGGTGTCGCGGCCCAGCTTCTCCACCACCGGTTCCTCGGAAATGAGAATGGTGACGGAAGCGCCTTGCGGATCGTAGTCCTGGCGTGCAATGTTCAGGATGTTGGCGCCGATGATTTCGGCCACATCCGTCAGGATCTGGGTCAGGCGATCGGCGTCGTACTGCTCGTCGATGTATTCGATGTAACGCTGGCGCTGTTCTTCCGACACCGCATAGCAGATGTCGTAGATGTTGAAGCTCAGGGCCTTCGTCAGATTGTTGAAGCCCTGCAGACGCAGGCGGGGAAGCGGTTTAACCACAGCGACTCTCCATGGCCAGGGGTGGGGCCAGCAGTAGAGGCGGGTTAGCTACAAGGGTCCCCGCTGGATAATTCGACGTGAAAGCATGAAGCTTCCACGACCCTTGTGACCGGACCGCGACAAAGGGATCGCGTCCGAAAGACCGTGAAGTATGCGGCAAAAAAAAGGAAAACTGAACCTCCGGCAGCGCCGGTTAGTTTGCCATAATGCCCGGAGGGGTAAGGTTTGGACTACCGGGGGACGCCTAGCGGCCCCCGTTTTGAATCAACGGGATCTCACGTGGCGCAACTCAAATATCAGCTACAGCAGGCTTTTGAACGGTCCCAGGCACCAGCGAACTTCGCACCTGATCCGGCGTCGATGGAGCGTTTTCTTGCGCTTTGCCATCGCCGGCGCTATCCGGGCAAGACCGCCATCATCCGTCCTGGAGACCCCGCCAACACGCTCTATTACATCGTGGACGGCTCGCTGGCCGTGTGCACCGAGGACGAGCAGGGTCGCGAACTGATCCTGGCCTACATCAGCCGAGGCCAGTTCATCGGCGAAATGGGCCTGTTCGTGGAGCAGGCGCAGCGCGAGTCGATGGTGCGCACGCGTACCGCCTGCGAGATGGCCGAAATCAGCTATGAGCGCCTGTTCCAGCTGATGGAAGGCCCGCTGCGCGAGGAATGCCCGAAGATCCTGTTCGCCATCGGCTCCCAGCTGACCCATCGCCTGCTGCGCACCTCGCGCCAGGTCAGCCGCATGGCCTTCATGGACGTGACCAACCGCATCTCCAAGACGCTGCTGGACCTGTGCCAGGAGCCCGATGCGATGACCCATCCGGAAGGCACCCAGATCCGCATTTCCCGCCAGGAAGTGAGCCGCATCGTGGGTTGTTCGCGCGAGATGGTGGGCCGCGTGCTCAAGCAGCTCGAGGAACAGGGCATGATCGACGTGGCCGGCAAGACCATCGTGGTGCGCGGCACCCGCTGAGCGCCACCAGGCCTGCCCGTACGAAGAAACCCGGCCTCGGCCGGGTTTCTCTTTTTCAGGCCAAGGGCACCGCCGCTCAGCTGCCGCTGGCGCCCTGGCGACGGCCGGGCTGGTAGACCATGTAGACGTCGGCCCGCTCATAGTGCGAGCCCGCGCGCACCGAGGGCTGCAGCACGAAGCCGGCCTGCTCGTACATGCGCAGTGCGGTCTTGAGCCGGCTGTTGGATTCCAGGAACAGCTCCTTGCCGTCGCGGCGGTGGAACTCGGCGATGGCCGCCGCCAGCAGGACGCGGCCCGCGCCCATGCCCCGGAAGGTCTCGTCCACGCCCATCTTGGAAAGCTCGTAGACGCCCGGGGCTTCGTGCAACAGCGCACAGGTGCCGATGACCTCGCCCGCCAGCCGGGCAAAGAAGATCGCGCCGCCCGGCGCCAGCACGTGGCGCTCCGGGTCGCCCAGGATCTCGCGGTCGATGTCCTCGATGCGGAAATAGCGCTCCAGCCAATGCGCGTTGAGCCGGTAGAAGTGCTCCTTCAGCGCGGGCTCGTAGGGCACGACCTCCAGCGCGGCCTTGGCCACAAAAGCGTGCTCGGCGAGCATGGCGTCGACCACGGAACGCTCCTGCACGGCGGCTTCGGTGGCGGCGAGCGCGTTGAGCAACGCTTCCAGCCCCTCCTCCCCCAGCGACTTCACGATGCCCCGCCGCACGGCCACCCAGATCGGCCCCAGCGCCGAGAGGTCGGCACGCCCCTTGTCGGTCAGCGCGAGCAGGCTGCGGCGACCGTCCTGGGCGTCCTTCTTGCGGCACACCAGGCCGGCGTCGACCAGCTTGTCGGCCAGTTGGCTCACCGCCGAATGGGTCTGCCCGATGGCCTGCGCCACATCGCTCACCGTGGTTTGGCCGTTCTCCCACAGGAAGCGCAGCACCGGGAACCAGCGCGATTCCACCCCGGCCCCGCAGGTGCGGTAAACCTCGTCGACGGCGGCATAGAAATGATCGCTGAGTGCTTTGAGCCGGCTACCGAGCGCCAGCTGGGCGAGCGAAGGGAGATACATTCCGACAACCCTCGAACCAATAGATGTGAATGCGCCACACCGCCCCTGTAGGAGCGCACCCTGTGCGCGACCGCTTTTGATCGAAGGCTGTCGCTAAAACCGGTCGCGCACAGGGTGCGCTCCTACAGGGGGCGTGGGCGGATCAGAACCAGTCGACGCGGGTGATGGTGCGACCCAGCGCCCGCTCCAGCTTCTTGCAAAGCGCGGGCGTGCCATTGACCAGCACGGCCTCCGCCGCAGGTTTGAGCATGGGGGCATCGACCGCCGAGTCGCTATAGGCCACATGCCACTCGCCAACACCGAAAGCCGCCAGCTGCGCCGGTTTGCGGCGGCCCACGTTGTGCAGCTTCACGCGCATGCCCAACAGCCCCGGCCGAAGCTGCGAGGCCAGCACGTCGACCTCGCCCAGCCCCAGCTGGTCAAGGATGTGGCGGACCAGCACGTGCTCGCAGCCGGTAACCACAATGACCCGATCGCCGGCCGCCTGGTGCCGGCGCAGCGCGCTCAGGCCATCGCGGCAGAACTGCTTGGGACGGCGCACCAGACCGGCACCGAAGGCTTCCGCCGCGAGCCGATAGCGCTGCTCGTTGAGACCGAGCAAACCCACGTGCACCAGCGCGCGCTCGGCCAGCCTGCGCGAGAACGGCACCACCAGGATCATCCAGGGCAGCGCGAATACGGCGCCCAGCTTGCGCAGCCAGGAGCGCTGGAAGCGGTCGCGCATGAACAGGTAGAACGCGTCACCGTGAATCAGCACGCCGTCGAAATCGAACAGCACCGTGCGCGGCGCAACCACGGCCGCCGCCTCGGCTGCCGGCTCGAGAGGGGTTTCCGCTGTGCTCATGGGAACGCTCAGGTCGCGGCGAACAGGCGCTTCAGTTCCGCGCCCGGATCCTCGGCGCGCATGAACGCTTCGCCGACGAGAAATGCGTTGATGCCCGCATCGCGCAAGGTGGCCACGTCGTCGGGCGTGTGGATGCCCGATTCGCTGACCAGGATGCGGTCGTACTCCATCAACTGCTGCAGCTCCAGCGAGGTGTCCAGCGAGGTATGGAAGGTGCGCAGATTGCGGTTGTTCACGCCGATCAGCGGCACCGGAAGCGCCAGTGCGCGTTCCAGCTCCTCGGCGTCATGCACTTCGCACAGCACGTCGAGGTCGAGCTCGGCGGCCAGCAACGAGAGTTCGAGCAAGGCCGAATCGGCCAGCGCCGCGACGATCAGCAGGATGCAGTCGGCGCCGATCACGCGCGCCTCGTACACCTGGTACGGATCGATCACGAAGTCCTTGCGCAGCACCGGCAGCGAGCACGCATCGCGCGCCTGTTGCAGGAAATCTTCGCTGCCCTGGAAGAAATCCTTGTCGGTCAGCACCGAGAGGCAGGCTGCGCCGCCCTGCTCGTAGCTGCGCGCGATCGCGGCGGGATGGAAGTCGGGGCGGATCACGCCCTTGCTGGGGCTCGCGCGCTTCACCTCGGCGATCACGGCGGGCAGGCCCGCTTCGATCTTGCCTTCGATGGCGGCAGCGAATCCGCGGGTTTCCGGCAGGTCCGCCACGCGCGAGGACAGTTCCGCCAGCGGCAGCCTGGCGCTGCGCTCGGCCACTTCTTCGGTCTTGCGGGTGAGGATGCGCTGGAGAATATCGGTCATGGCAAAAGCTTGGGGGGAAAGGGGATGAAAATAGCGTGAGCGTCAGACCGCATTGGCCAGACGCCGCGTCGTAGCCACGAAGGCGTCCATTTTTGCACGAGCCGCGCCACTGGCGATGGTCGCACGCGCGAGCTCGATGCCCGCCGCGATGGAATCCACCACATTGGCCGCATACAGCGCCGCACCCGCATTGAGACAGACGATGTCGTGCGGCACGCCGCGGCGGCCTTCCAGCGCCTCGAGCAGCATGGCGCGCGACTCTTCCGCGTTCTCCACCCGCAGGTTGCGGCTGGACGCCATGGCCAGGCCGAAATCCTCCGGCTCCACTTCGTATTCGCGCACTTCGCCATCGCGCAGCTCGCCGACCAGGGTGGCCGCGCCCAGCGAAATCTCGTCCATGCCGTCGCGCCCCCACACCACCAGCGCGTGTTTCGCGCCCAATGCCTGCAGCACGCGCACCTGGATGCCGACCAGATCGGGATGGAACACGCCCATCAGGATATTCGGCGCATCGGCGGGATTGGTCAGCGGCCCGAGAATATTGAACAGCGTGCGCACGCCCATTTCCTTGCGCACGGGCGCCACCACTTTCATGGCGGGGTGATGGTTCGGCGCAAACATGAAGCCGATGCCCACCTCCTCCATGCACTCGGCCACCTGCGCTGGCGGCAAATCGATCACCGCACCCAGCGCCTCGAGCACATCCGCACTGCCCGATTTCGACGACACGCTGCGCCCGCCATGCTTGGCGATGCGCGCACCGCCCGCCGCGGCGACGAACATCGACGCGGTGGAAATATTGAAGCTCGACGCGCCGTCGCCACCGGTGCCCACGATATCCACGAAGTGCGGATGCGCCGGCAGGGCCACCTTGGCCGACAGCTCGCGCATCACGCGTGCCGCGCCGGTGATCTCGCCCACGGTTTCCTTCTTCACGCGCAGGCCGGTGATGATCGCGGCGGTCATCAGCGGGCTCACTTCGCCGCGCATGATCTGCCGCATCAGCTCGATCATCTCGTCGTGGAAGATTTCGCGATGCTCGATGGTGCGCTGTAGCGCTTCCTGCGGCGTGATGCTGACGCGGCGGCCCACATTGCCCGCGGCATTCATGCGGCGAGCTTCAGCGGCAGGCCGAGGAAGTTGCGCAACAGGTCGTGGCCGTATTGCGTGAGGATGGATTCGGGATGGAACTGCACGCCCTCGACGTTCAGGGTCTTGTGGCGCAGGCCCATGATCTCGTCGATGCTGCCATCGGCGTTTTCCGTCCAGGCGGTGACTTCCAGGCAATCGGGCAGCGAATCCTGCTCGACCACCAGCGAGTGGTAGCGCGTGGCTTCGAACGGATCGGGCAAACCGGCGAACACGCCCTGCCCGCGATGGCGCACCGGCGAGGTCTTGCCGTGCATGATCTGCTTGGCGCGGATCACCTTGCCGCCGAACACCTGGCCGATCGCCTGGTGGCCCAGGCACACGCCGAACACCGGAATCTCTCCCGCGAGTTCGCGCAGCACATCGAGCGACACGCCCGAGTCGTCCGGCGTGCCGGGACCTGGCGAAATCATGATGTGGGAGGGCCGCAGCGCACGGATGCCAGCCACGTCCAGCGCATCGTTGCGCACCACCTTCACCGCCTGCCCCAACTCGCCCAGGTACTGCACGAGGTTGAAGGTGAAGCTGTCGTAGTTGTCGATCATCAGCAGCATACGTGGCTCAACTCTTTGATTTGGTTACACCCGACAAACACCGCCAGCGGTGGATACCCCCAACGGTACCCCCAAAAGGACGAGCGGATGTCACCGACCCACCGATTGTAGCGGCGGCCGTCGCGGCGGTGCAGCATCGGGGCGGTTCGACTGGCGCAGTCAAGCGAGCACTCGATGGAATGAGTGCCGAGAATCGGCGCAGGGGTTGTTCCGCAGGGACGTGCGGCGCTGCCGGGGAGCGCCGCGCGCCCGATTCAGGCCCGCAGGCGGCGTGGATCGAGCATCTCGGCCGTGATGCCGGCGTCCTGCAGATGCCCCGGCAAGGGACGCCCCAGCGCGAGGTTGGCGCAGGTCTCGCCCATGGCTGCCGAGGTCTGGATGCCGTAGCCGCCCTGCGCCGCCACCCAGAAGAAATCGCTGGCGCCCGGCGCGAACCCGCCCACCAGATCGCCATCGGCTACGAACGAACGCAGGCCGGCCCAGGTGCGCGTGGGACGGCGGATGGTCATCGTGGTCACTTCTTCGATGCGATGGATGCCGATGGCGATATCGAGTTCTTCCGGTTGCACATCATGCGGTGCGACCGGATCCACGTTGGCGGGACAGCCCAGCAGCAGGCCGGCGTCCGGCTTGAAATAGAAGCCCTCTTCCACGTCCGTGACGAACGGCCAGCGCGAGGTGTCGATGCCTGCCGGCGCATCGAACAGGAAGGCCGAACGCCGACGCGGCTGGATGCCGATGGGTTCGATATCCGCCAGAGCCGCCACCTGGTCGACCCACGCACCCGCTGCGTTGAGCAGCAGCGGCGCACGGAAGCGTTCGCCGCCGGCGTCGACGAACCAATGGCCGGGACCGCGTTCGATGGAACGAATATCCACGTTCACGCGCAGCTGGCCGCCACGCGCACGCAGGCCGCGCAGGAAGCCCTGATGCAACTCGTTGACGTCGATATCGGCGGCACCGGGTTCGTACAACCCGATCTGGGCAGCCTCCGGACGCAGTACCGGCACGGTCTCCTGCAGCCAGGCAGCGTCCACCACGCGCAGACCCTGGGTGCGCGGCGCCATCTCGGCATGCAGTGCATGTACTTTTTCGATGTGATCGACGGTGCCGATGCTCACCGAACCGCGTGGCGACAGGATCGGGTGGCCCGCGAAACCTTCCGGCGGACGATCGAAGAAGCGCCGGGCTGCGCGTGTCAGTGCGCGCACCTGCGCCGAACCGTAAGTCTCGGAGAACAACGCGGCCGAGCGGCCGGTGGAATGCACACCCGCGTGCTCTTCGCGTTCCAGCACCAGCACGCGTGCATGCGGCGCCATGAAGTAGGCCACGGAAGCGCCGGCCATGCCGGCTCCAATCACAATGACGTCGGCGTCGTGCAGCGTGCTCATGACTTGGATGTTTCTCGTGCGGATTGACGGGCCACCACGCTGGTGGCGGTGAGATCGGCGGTGACGTTGCCCAGTGTGGCCAGGGCGTCGGGCAAGGCATCGACGGCAAGCATCAAGCCCAATGGCCCCACCGGTACGCCCATGGCCTGCGCCACCGGAAGATTGGTCGCCATGAAGCTGACCGCGCCAGGCAGGCCGACCGAGCCGAGACTGATCACCACCGCCAACAAGGCCGCTGCAAACAGCGGCGCAAGGCCGACATCGATGCCGTAGGCCCAGGCGATGAAGCAGGCAGAAACCACGTATTGAATGGGACTGGTAAGGCGGAACAGGCTCACCGCCATCGGCAGCACCAGTGCATTCACCTGCGGCGGATAGCCCAAGCGGCGTTCCGCGCTTTCCAGCATCGCCGGCAGGGAGGCCAGCGAGGATTGCGTGCTCGCCGCCACGATCTGCGCCGGCACCAGCGCCGGCACGAAGCGGCGCAGCGTTTCGCCGCCCCAGAGGACGGCCACGGGCAGCATCAGCAACGTCGCCGCGAGGTAGATCAGGCACTCCACCAGCACATAGATGCCCAGCGCACTCAGCATGTGCAGGCCGGCGCGGGCGCACACGGCGAGGATCAGCGCGAACACGCCCAGCGGCGCCACCCACAACACCCAGCGCACCACCACGATCATGGTGTCGGCGATGGCCTGGAAGAACGACACCACCAGCGCGCGGCGTTCGGCCTCGATGCGAGTCAGGCCGAAACCGAAGAACAGCGCGAACACCACCAGCGGCAGCATCGCACTCTGCGCCGCCGCCATGATGGCGTTGGCCGGAATGATGCCGTTGAACCATTCCGCCCAGCCCACGGCACCCGTGACGGGCGTTGCGTGCGTGGCCACCGCGCTTTCGAGCGCGGTGGTGAGCGACGGATTGTGCGGAAACAGCGCGAACAGCCGCGGCGCCACGGCCGCCGCAAACAAGGCGCCGCCGGTGAGGATCAGGATGAAGGCGACGATCGCCCGCCGCGCGATGCGTCCGGAGGCTGCCGCGTCGCTCGCCGTATTCACGCCCACCACCACCAGCGCGAACACCAGCGGCACCACGGTCATCTGCAGGGCGTTGAGCCACAGCCGTCCAAACGGCTGCACGGCATCGGCCACGTGCACGGCGTTGGTGGGCGACCACGCCGCCAGCGCCAGACCGCCCGCGGCGCCCAGGACCAGACCGATGAGTACCCGCAAGGTGGGGCTCAAGGCTGTGCACCCAGTTTGGGCAGATGCCAGCTTGCCTGCAGTCGCGCATATTCGCTTTGCGGCAACAGTACGAATACCGGCTGATCCTCGGGCTTCATCCAGGCCAGCAGATGCTGCATCACCGGCTCCGGCATGGCGGTGCAGCCGGCGGTAGCATCGGTGGGCGATTTCCACAGATGCGCGAAGATGCAGCTGCCGCTGCCCCGCTGACCCTTGGCGTTCTGCTCGATGACGAAGCCGATCTTGTAACGCTGGTCGCCGTCCACGTGCAGATCGCGCCGCATCGGCTCGCTCGAACCCTGCACCGCTTTTTCGCCGACCTTTTTCGAGTCGACGATCTGGTTGTAGTACGGCGAGCCATCCACGTCGACGCACCAGTCGGTGTCCTGCATCGCTTCATAGGGCATGCGCGTGTCGATCTTGTCGGCATAACCGAATACGTCGCCCACGCGATAGACGCCGGCGGCGGCGCGGCCGTCGCCTTCGCGCTTCTGCGGGCCCGCGCTCTGCGGCTCGTTCAGACCGATACCCCACGCCGAACCCGAGCGGCCTACGGTGACTGCCTGCGCCTTGATGGCCGGCTTCCAGCCGTCGCCGCTGCGTTCATACGCGCGCATCACGCCGTGGTCGGCGTTCCAGTCGGGCGTGATCACCAGCACCATCTGGCGCGACGACTGCCAGGCGAGGGTTTCGCTGGCGGCCATGGCGCTAGCCAGCGGCGCAGCCGCTACCACGGCCAACGCGGCGGCAAGGAAACGACGACTCACGAAACGACGGACGGAGGAAGTCATGCGGCACCGGGCTTGGGAGGGCTAAGGCTCCAGCATGTGCTGGACCCGTTCGAGATTGGCGAGCAATTGCACATGCCACTGCTCGTCGCCTTCGCACAACTGCACGAACACGCCATCGAGCAGATGCTGCAGCGCCGATTGATAGAGCACGGGCTGGATATACGGACGATCGTCGTGGGCCGACACCAGCAGGGCGAGATCGGCCAGCGCGCGCAACGGATTGGAGGTGTGCCGCGTCACCGTGATCAGGCGGCCGCGGCGCTCACGGAAGAAACGCCCGATCTTGCACAGCGCCGGATGATTGCCGTGCTCGGAAAACACCAGCAGCACGTCGCCCGCGCCCGCCGCGGAGACGCTGGCAGCCATGCGCGGCGCATCGAAGTTGTGCACGGAGGGAATGCCGAGCAGCGACAGCCGCAGCGCGAAACTGCGCGCATAGATGTCGTCATCACCCAGGCCGATCATGAACACCTTGCCGTTCGCGCCCGCCGTGGCCAGCGCGTCGGCCACCGCCTGCAGCGTCTCGGTCGTATTGATGTGGCGGGTTTCTTCTTCCGATTCGGATTTGCAGTGCCACAGACTGGCCGATGCGGATTCGGCGAACGCCGCCGTGGCCTGCGTGGCGACCTGGGTCGCATCGCCGTTGTCCGCGCGTGCGATGGCTTCGCCCACGGAGTACTTCAGATCCGGATAACCCTTGAAGCCCAGCTTCTGGGTGAACTTCACCACGCTGGACTGGCTGATGCCCAGGGCATTCGCCAACTGCTGCGAAGAGTAGTCGCGCAGCAGCTGGGCGTTCTCGAGGATGAAATCGGCGATGCGCCGCTCGACCGCCGACATCTGGTCGCGTTCCGAGCGGATTTTCACCAAGGGGGACATATCAGGCTTCCAGCTTTTCCAGTCCACGGATCTCCCGGATTCCCAATCCGGGTGCATCGGAAACCGAGATCTCCGATTCGTTGAAGACCACGCCCCCGTCCACCGGGTTGTACTGGCACAGCGAAGGCCCGTCCAGATCCACCTTGGTGATCACGGCGGATTTCGCCACCGCCACATGCACGGCCGCCGCCACGCTGATGCTGGTTTCCAGCATGCAGCCGATCATGCATTCCACGCCGTACATGCCGGCGATGTCGGCGATGCGGATGGCATTGGAAATGCCGCCGGTCTTCATCAGCTTGATGTTGATGATGTCGGCGGCGCGCATGCGGATCAGGTCGATCACTTCCATCGGGCCGAATACGCTTTCGTCGGCCATGATCGGCGTATGCACGCGTTCGGTGACGTAACGCATGCCTTCCAGGTCGCGCGCCTTCACCGGCTGCTCGACCAGTTCCAGGCGTACGCCGGCATCTTCCAGCGTCTGCAGCGCGTAGACGGCCTGTTTCGCCGTCCAGCCCTGGTTGGCGTCGAGGCGCAGCAAGGCGCGATTTTCCACTGCGGCGTAGATGGCCTTGACGCGCTCGATGTCGACCCCGATGTCCTTGCCCACCTTGATCTTGAGCGACTCGAAGCCGCGATCCACCGCGCTGACGGAGTCGGCAACCATCTTGTCGATGTAGTCGACGCTGATGGTGATGTCGGTGGTGATCACCGGATCGCCGCCACCGAGCAGCTTGTACAGCGGCGCGTTGTACAACTGGCCCCACAGGTCGTAGATGGCGATCTCCACCGCCGCCTTGGCGCTGGTGTTCTTCTCCATCGAGCTCTGGATCAGCTGGGTCAGGCGATTGAGGTCGGCGATCTCCTGACCGACCAGGCGCGGCGCGATGTAGTGGCGGATCGCATCGACGATCGAGCCGTGCGTATCGCCCGTGATCACCGCGGTGGCCGGCGCTTCGCCATAACCGATGTGGCCGCTATCGGTGTGCACCATCACCACGATGTCTTCCACCTGGTTGACGGTGCGCAGCGCCGTCTTGAACGGCGTCTTCAAGGGAACCCGCAGCATGCCGAACTGGATGTCGGTGATCTTCATGGGACTGGCAGGCTTCCTGTGTTCGATGGAAAAAGGGGGATGCGGGGCAATCAAGGACGCACGTGCACGATGCTGGTCATGCGATCGACATAGGTGTGCCTGTCGTCGTACATCATCGGCAGCAGCGGCGTTACCGACACTTCATTGAGCTTGACGCGGCGCATGCCGCCCTTGCCGTCGAGATACGACATGCCGCCGGTGTCGTGGATCACATACGGCTTGCCGTCGAGCTTGCCGATCACCATCATCACGTGGCCGGGGATGTAGACCAGGTCGCCCACCTGCAGCGCCATCGCGGCTTTCAGACGCGCGTCGTGGCTGTCCTTGTCGCCGAAGGCCTGATGGGTGAAGCCGGGGCTGATCGCCTGCTTGCTGGTGTTGCGCGGCATCTGCACGCCCATGCTGCGATAGACATCGGAAACGAAACCGCTGCAGTCGCGGCCGTCGTAGTCGTGCCCCCAGCCATAGCGCTCGCCCAGGAACTTGAAGGCCTGGCGGATGATGTTGGCCTCGGTCAGCGGCAGATAGTTGTCCTGCGTGTCGGCAATGCGCTGGATCAGCGCCGGCGAAAAGGCGAGCTTGCCATCGGCCTGGCGGATCGGCAGATCGACCACGTACGACGCATACGGCGATTGTCCGTTCACCGGCTGGTCGGCCGGATGGTCGGACAGCACCGGCACCGCCACGCCCATGTCCAGCTGCAGTTGCGATACGGCCGGCTGCTCCGGCGTGAACACGGTGCGAAGGGTGCCGCCGGTGACCACGCGTTGCGGCAGGCGCGTGTCATAGGCGAGCACCTCGACTGCCGAACCCTCGGCGACGTTCTCGCGATGCGTCCAGGCGGCATAGCGCGGGCTCACCACGAACAGCCAGCGGCCATCGCGGCTGGTGTGCGCGATCAGCACGGGCGTGCCGGGAAATTCAGCGGTTTCCTGGAAGCGATCGATGTCGGTGTCGTCCTTGGAGGTGAACACGCGCGTATCGGTCGGATAGGTACGCAGCGCAGCGCGCCGCACGACCATGCCGTAGCGGCTGGTCTGCTGCGCTGGCACGGCATCGAGCGCGAGCGCGTCGGTCAGTTGCGCGCGCAGGCCGTCGGGTACCGGCTGGCCCTTGTCGTCGAACAGCGGGCGCTTGGGATATTGCGAGAGCTCGTTGATCCAGCCGGTCACCGTGGCGCGATCGACATTGGCCGGGATCGCATGCAGATCGTGCATGGACGGATCGACCTTGAGCAGGTTGGCGTTGTGCGCGGCGATATCGTTACTTTCGATCAGGACGCGATCGGGCTGAGCCGATAGCTTGATCCAGAAATCCGGCCCGAGCATCGCGTTGTTGCTGATGCCGAGCACGCCCGACGGTGGCACGGGAACGCTGTCGGGTCCCTGGTCGGCCAGCACGGGGGCCGTGGTGAGCGCGGCGAGCAGACACAAGGTCAGGCGAGGCAGGAGTCGCATGCTGATTCCTATGCAATGGCCAGTGACGACATGACGGACGCCACCAGCAAACCAAACGCGGTACCGAGGATATAGCCGAGCAAGGCCAGCAGGATGCCCACGGGCACCAGCGAACGCGAATAGCTGGCCGCGAGTATGGGCGTAGCGGCCACGCCGCCGATGCAGGCCAGCGAGGAAATGCCGCACAGATACAGATCGAAATGGAACACGCGCGCCGCCAGCGCTAGCAGCGCCGCATGGATGGCGATGATGCAGACGCCGCAGACCAGGTAGATCGGCGCCGAACCGATGCCTTCGAAGTTGCTTTGCGAGGCCAGGATCGCCACCACGCTGATCAGCATGGCGCTGGAGATCGTGCTGGCTCCGGCGAAACGCGCCAGCGGCGTGTGCGCGGCAACCAGGCCGAAGGCCGTGGCCAGCATGATCGTCCAGGTGGTCGGCGACACCATGTCCGAAACCGGCAGCCTTCCGGCAAGCCACGCCGACAGCGCTCCCACCAGCAGGGCCATGCCCAGCCAGAGCAGCACGTTGTCCGAAGTGGTCGGGCCGTGGCTGCGGGTTTCCTCCACCACCATGTCCGCACTGGAGGTGGCACGCGTCCAGCGATTGAATTGGGTGGCGACACGGCCGAGTCCGAACAGCACCACGACCCACATCGAGTAGCACAGCGCGTCAGTGAGCAACGAAAACGCCAGCAGGCGATCGGGCATGCCGATGGCCTGCTTCACCGCCACCATGTTGGCGGTTCCGCCGATCCAACTGCCGGAAAGCGCTGCCAGTGGCTGCCAGGCATCTCCCTTCAGCCAGCCGCGGAAGATCAGGAAGGTGCCTACGAAAGCAATGAACAGGCAGACCACGGTGACGAAGAACACCGCAAGGACCCGCGGCCCCAGGCGGTAGATCGCGCGCAGGTCGCAATTGATCATCAGCAGGAACAGCAGCGCGGGCACCAGGTGCTCGATCAGCATGCTCTGGGTGGCGCGGATCTCTTCGTTGACCTGCCACAAGCCGGTGACCGCCAGCGCCGTCACCAGCAGGTAGGTCAGCACGATCGGCGGCAGGACCTCGAAGAAGCGCCAGCGGAAGCGCCGTTCCAGCGCGGGAAACAGGCCCGCTGCAAGCAACATCACAGCGAGATAAGGCCAGGCCGTATGGATCATGCGTCCCCTCAGATTCCCCAATCGCAGCCGCCCAAGGAATATCTGATTCGGGCGAAATTCGATTGAAGCATAAATTATTGACCGTCGATTGCAAGCATGCTACACAGCGACTTCGCTTTTTCTTACGGGGAAGTGGCAGGTGCAGACGGTCGGACTCATCTCATCCTTGCGACGTCGGCGGCTTTCGCTGACAGCAGCGCTTGCCTGTCTGCTGGCCGCCGGTATCGCATCGGCAGCGACCACGTCCCCTGCGCAGCATGCCACTGCGCTGATCGACGCGGGGCAATTCAGCTCGGCCGAAGCCGACATCACCGAGGCCCTCGCCCAGCCAGGGCTGTCAGCGGATGCCCGCGACGCGCTGCTGTTCCAGCGCGAGCGCATGCGCCGCATCCTGATCGATTTCACGCTCGACACCGACGCCGCCAAGGCGAAGGTACGCAAGCAGATTCCGGATCTCACCGACGCGGAATTCGCCCGCTGGGACAGCCAGGGCCTGATCGAGCACCAGGTGATCGACGGCCGCACGCTCTACTTCAAGCGCGCGCCGAACAACCTGTTCCTGCTCAGCAAGGAAGCCGCTGCGCGCCGCGCGCATCCGGCACCGGCCAACGACGATCCGATGGAGACGCTCAACGATCACCATCGCGCCGCGCGCCGCGAAGCGCTCGCCACACAGCGCAGCAGCGTCACGCCCAACCACGTGCGGGTCACCGAAACCGTCACCGTCAATGCCGATGCCGTGCCCGCGGGCGAGACGATACGTGCCTGGCTGCCGTTCCCGCGCGAACTGCCGGGACAGCAGGAGGGCGTGCACCTGGTCGACAGCCAGCCGTCCGGTGCGAAGGTCGCGCCCGCAGAGACCATGCAACGCACGGCCTATCTGGAGAAGAAGGCCGAGGCCGGCAAGACCACGACCTTTGCCGTCACCTATGAGTTGACCATCTACGCGCAGTACCACGATCTCGACGCGTCGAAAGTCACGCGCACCAAGATCACGCCCGAACTCGCGCCGTTCGTGGCCGAACGCGCGCCGCACATCGTGTTCACCGATGACCTGCGCGCGTTTTCGCGCAAGGTGGTGGGCACCGAAACCAATCCGTACCGCATCGCGCAGAAGCTGTTTGCCGCGGTCGACCAGATTCCCTGGGCCGGTGCGCGCGAATACTCCACCATCAGCAATCTCAGCGATTACACGCTGCATGCCGGCCACGGCGATTGCGGCGAGCAGACCATGCTGCTGATCACTTTGCTGCGCTTGAACGGCATTCCTGCGCGCTGGCAATCCGGTTTTATTTTCTCCGACGGCAAGTACAACAACATCCACGACTGGGGCCAGCTGTACCTGGCGCCCTACGGCTGGGTGCCGATGGACGTGACCTTCGGGCAGCTGCATCCGGCGCAGGGCGACGACCCTGCCCTGCAATGGTTCTACCTCGGTGGGCTCGATGCCTACCGCATCGCCTTCAACAGCGATTTCAGCCAACCCCTCGTGCCAGCCAAGCAATTCTTCCGTTCGGAGACGGTGGATTCGCAGCGCGGCGAACTCGAGTGGCGCGGCGGCAACTTGTACTTCGATAAGTGGGATTACGACTTCACATGGCAGCTCCTGCCGGCCTCTGAGCGCACGGACAGATAAGCGGTCTTTACATCAACGACGACAGAACCGGGGGAGACGGGGATATGGTCAGTCGTACTTTTCGCAGGACCATGCTGTGCATGGCGTTGGGCATGGGCATGGCGTCCATGGCCGCTCCGTCTGCGCACGCGGGCAACAACGACGGTACCGTGGTCGGCCACACCGAGGCTGGCGCGGTCATCACGATCAGCAATGCGGCGACGGGCTTCACCCGTTCGGTGACGGCCGATGACAAAGGCAACTACCGCATCCCGTATCTGGCCGTGGGCCAATACACGCTTTCCGTCGCCAAGGACGGCAAGACGCTGACCGAACCCACCGCCGTGACCGTGACGCTGGGCAATGCGACCACGGTGAACCTGGGTGCTTCCAACGCCACCAATCTTTCGGCGGTCAACGTCAGCGGCACGGCGATCATTACGGCGGTGGACGTCACCTCGACCGAATCCTCGACCAATATCTCGCGGGAAGAACTACGCCGCCTGCCGGTGGACCAGAACATCGCCGCGGTGGCCTCGCTCGCCCCGGGCGTGGTGAAGGGTGCATCGGCATTCGGCGGATTGAGTTTCGGCGGTTCGTCGGTGGCGGAGAACGCCATCTACGTCAACGGCCTCAACGTCACCGACTTCTACAACCGCAACGGCTATTCCGAAGCACCGTTCAACTTCTACCAGGAATTCCAGGTGAAGACCGGCGGCTATTCGGTGGAGTTCGGCCGTACCACCGGCGGCGTCATCAACGCGGTGGCGCGCTCGGGTTCCAACGAGTTCCACGCCGGCGTGGAGATGACCATGGAGCCGGGCGCGTGGCATGCGCAGGCCGAGGATCGTTACGACGCCAACGGCAACCGCTACCTCACCGCCAGCGAAGACCGCGACTCGCTGATGAAGACCAACATCTATGCGTCCGGCCCGATCGTGAAGGACAAGCTGTTCATCTTCGCCATGGTCGAACAGCGCGGCGACAACCCGCGCAACACCAACGACGAAGGCACCACGCTCACCAGCAACAGTTCCAGCCCCGATTTCTGGGGCACCACCATCGACTGGCACATCAACGACAGCAACCTGCTGTCGCTGATGGCGTTCTCGGACAAGAGCAAGAACGTCGGCACGGTCTACAACTACGACTACGACACGCACACCATCGGTGCCAAGACCAACACCATCTACACCGACACCGGCGGCAAGAACTGGTCGCTCACCTACACCAACTACCTCACCGACAACCTGTCGATGAAGGTGTTGTACGGCGAGAACAAGCGCGAGTCGTTCAACCGGGCGCTGACCGACCTGGACTGCAACCCGGTCGCCGCCGAAAACGCGGTGCCGAAGCCGGGCGTGCCGTTGGGCTGCACCACCAATACCGCGGTGGAGAAGCGCAACGACAAGCGCAAGGAAGGCCGTGCCGACTTCGAATGGAAGCTGGAGGATCATCTGCTTCGCTTCGGCTACGACCACGAAGACGACGATTCGATCTACGGCCGCCATTATCCCGGCCCCGGCGCGATCTACTACAACGTGTACGCCGCCACGCCCGGTTCGACCATTCCCAATCCCAATGGCGGCGGCGTGATTCCGCCGGGCTACAACGGCTATGTGCGCGCCCGCCGTTACGAGATCGCGGGCAACTTCGACACCACCAACGACGCGTTCTACCTGGAAGACAACTGGCAGGTGACGCCCAACCTGTTGCTCAATGCCGGCATCCGCCGCGACGGCTTCGACAACATGGACGCTGCCGGCCGCAGCTATATCAAGATGGACAACATGTGGGCGCCGCGCTTCGGCTTCTCCTGGGACGTGAAGGGCGACGGCACCACCAAGCTCTACGGCAACCTCGGCCGCTACTACCTGCCGGTGGCCAACGTGATCAACATCAAGCAGGCGGGCGGCCTGCTCGATCAGCGCACGTTCTACGCGTTCGGCGGCTGGCAGACGCTTACCGACGCCAACGGCAACCAGTACGCCATCCCGGTCCTCGGCCCGCAGCTGGGCGGCGTGGATACGTCGCAGGGCGACGGCACCGTGCACGACCTACGTTCGGAAGTGAACAAGGACATGCAGCAGGTCTACCAGGACGAGTTGATCCTCGGCTTCCAGCAGATGCTCAACGACAAGTGGTCGTGGGGCGTCAACGCAACCTATCGCAAGCTGCACAACGCCATCGACGACATGGAGATCAGCGCCACCGGCAAATGCGGTCCGGATGGCTACATCGGTTGGGTGATGGGCAATCCCGGCAAGAAGAACACCGTGTGGGGCGACACCAACTGCGACGGCACGGCCGATGGCTGGGTCACCGTGGACACGTCCAAGGAAGGCTGGGCGATGTACGACGCGGATGGCAACTACCTAGGCCAGCGCGGCTGGGTGAATCCCAAGCGCACCTACACCGCGCTGGAATTTCAGCTGGATCGCGCCTGGGACAACAAGTGGTCGTTCAACGCGTCCTATGTGCTGTCGTGGAATCGCGGCAATGCGGAAGGTCCGGTGAACTCCGATACCAACTTCGACGATACCGGCCGCACGGAGAACTTCGACGACCCATGGGTGAATTTCGGCGGCGACGGCTATCTTCCCAACGACCGCCGTCATCAGTTGAAGTTGCGCGGCACCTACGCCATCACGCCGAACTGGCAGGTGGCCGGCGATGCCAACATCGCTTCGGGCGGCCCCATCACCGGCTTCGGCGTGGGTAATCCGTATGACGCCACGGTCTATCACAGCTACTACATTTGCGTGGCCAACTGCGACGCGCCGCGTTCGGAAGATCGCGTGTACGAATCCTCACCGCGCGGCAAATACGGCCGCATGCCCTGGACGTACACATTGGGCGCCAGCATCACCTACCTGCGCCAGTTGGCCGACATCGGCCAGCTGCGGGTGAAGTTCGCGGTGTACAACCTGCTCAACGAGCAGCGCACCATCCAGGTGGACCAGGACCTGCAGACCACCATTTCCAACAGCACCAGTTCCACCTTCGAGCAACCGTTGCGTTTCCAGTCACCTCGCTTTGCCCAGTTGACCGTTTCCGTGGACTTCTGATTTGTCCGTCCCCACCGGCAGCCTGCAGAATGCAGGCTGCCGTCTTTTTTTAAAGGCTTATCCATGATCGACACCGCGGCCTCAACCCATGACACCTGGGGCGGTGTCGATCTGCATACCCTGGCCGACCGCCTTGGCACGCCGCTGTATGTGTATTCGGCCAGCGCGATCCGGGATCGCGTTTCGTCGCTGCAGACGGCGCTGCGTGGCACCGATCACCTGATCTGCTTTGCGGTGAAGGCGAATCCCAATCGGGGGGTGCTGGCTTTCATGCACAGCCAGGGCGTGGGCGCCGATATCGTCTCCGCGGGCGAGCTCTGGCGCGCGCGGCAGGCCGGCATCCCGGCGGAGCACATCGTGTTTTCCGGCGTGGGCAAGAGCGAAGCGGAGATCGCCGAGGCGTTGCGCCAGGGCGTGCTGCGCTTCAACGTGGAATCGCATGACGAGCTGCTGTTGTTGCAACACATCGCCCAAGCGCAGAGCGTAGTGGCGCGGGCAGCCGTGCGCATCAATCCGGACGTGGACGCCCTCACCCACGCCAAGATTTCCACCGGCAAGGCCGAGAACAAGTTCGGCGTGAGCATCGAGGAGGCGCGCCGTTGGTTTGCGCAGCGCGATGCGCTCAGCCATGTCCAGTTGGACGGCCTGCACGTGCACATCGGTTCGCAGATCCTCAGCCTGGAGCCGTTCCGGCAGGCCTTGCAGCGAGTAGCCGCGTTCTGGCGCGAACTGGTTGGGCAAGGCCACCCCATCGCCAGCATCGACGTGGGCGGCGGCCTGGGCGTGTGCTATCGCGAGGGTCATGATCGACCGATCGATGCGGCAGCCTACGTCGCCCTGGTGCGCGAAGCGCTCGCCGGCTTCGAAGGCCGCCTGCTGTTCGAGCCCGGCCGCTATCTGGTCGGCGAAGCGGGCGTGTTGCTGACCCGCGTGATCCGGCTCAAGCAGGGAGACGAGCGCACGTTCCTGGTGATCGACGCCGCCATGAACGACTTGGCCCGGCCGAGCCTGTACGATGCCTGGCACGACATCGCGCCGGTAGCCGGGGATGCACGCTCGATGATTTCTTACGACATCGTGGGGCCGGTGTGCGAAACCGGCGATACCTTCGCCAAGGCACGCGCCCTGCCCGCGTGCGCGCCAGGCGAGCTGCTGATGATCCGCAGCGTCGGTGCTTACGGCGCCTCGATGGCCTCCACCTATAACTCGCGACCGCTCGCCGCCGAAGTGCTGGTGGATGCGGGCCGCTATGCCGTAGTGCGGCAACGGCAGTCCTTCGAAGACATGGTCGCCGGCGAACAGCCGGCCAATCACTGGGAGACGGCATGAAGACTTTCGGCTTACTCGGCGGCGCCATCGCGCTAGCACTTGCACTCGCCAGCACGCCCGCGGCGGCGCAGAAGGATCCGCCGATCACGCTCGACACGCATGTGGACATTCCCTTTGCCTACATGCACGAAGCGCGCTTCGATTTCGGCAAGCAGACGCCGATGCAGGTGGACCTGGACAAGATGCGCCGCGGCGGTCTCGATGCCGTGTTCTTCATCGTCTATGTGGACCAGGGACCGCTGACGCCCGCCGGCTACGCGCACGCCGTGTCGCAGGCCAAGCGCAAGTACGACGCCATCGACCTGATGCTGAAGACCTATCCCAACGACATCCGCCTGGCCACCACGCCCGCGCAGGTGCGCGCCAACAAGGCGGCGGGCAAGCTCTCGGCGATGATCGGCGTGGAGAACGGCTACTCGCTGGGCCACGACATCAAGAACCTCGATATCGCCTACAAGCGTGGCGCGCGCTACGTCGGCCTGGCGCATATGGGCAACAACGACCTGTGCACCAGTTCGACGCCGGAGGCGGACCTCGGCGACACGCCGCTGCCGGAATACGGCCTCACCGATTTCGGCCGCGCCGTGGTCAAGCGCGACAATGAACTTGGAATCATGGTCGACGTGTCGCATTCGTCGGACGCTTGCGTGCGCGACGTGCTGGCCTTGTCCACCTCGCCGGTGATCGCCTCGCATTCGTCATCGCGCGCCATCGATCCGCATCCGCGCAACCTCTCGGACGATCTGCTGCGCGCCATCGCCGCCAAGGGTGGCGTGATCCAGGCGGTGGCCGTGGGCGAATTCATCAAGCTCGATCCCGCGCGCGACCTGGCGGTCAAGGCGCTGCAGGCACAGGTGGCGAAGCAGGCCGGCGACAAGAGCTTCGACAGCGAGAAGCACGAGTACCTGCCCGCCTATATCGAGGGCATGAAGCGCATCGATGCCGCGTTCCCGCCGGCCTCGGTGGACGAGTACGTGGCGCATATCAAGCATATGGTGCAAGTGGCGGGTATCGACCACGTCGGCATCGCCTCCGACTTCGACGGCGGCGGCGGCCTTGGCGGCTGGACCGATGCCACCCAGACACGCAGTCTCACGGCGGCGCTGCGCAAGGCGGGCTTCAACGACGACGACATCGCCAAGATCTGGGGCGGCAACCTGCTGCGCGTGTGGGACGAGGTGACCAAGCGTGCCACGGTGCATGGCGGCTAAGCGGGCGCTGCTGGCGATCGGGCTTGCCCTCGTCAGCAGCGCTGCAGCAGCGGCCGACACGCCCAGAGCAGCGCAACTCGACTCCGTCGTCGATGCGGTGATGGCCCGTTATCACCTGGCCGGTCTCGCGGTGGGCGTGATCGACCACGGCGAGGTGGTCTACACGCGCACACTGGGCGAGCGCGTGGCCGGGTCCGGACAAGCGATCACCAACGACACGCTGTTCAAGATCGCCTCCAACAGCAAGGCGATGACTTCGACGCTGCTCGCCCGCCTGGTGCAGGAAGGAAAGCTGCGTTGGGACGACCCCGTGCGGCGCTACCTTCCCGACTTCCGCATGGCCGATCCCTGGGTCACCGAGCATATGCAAGTGGGCGACCTGCTCACCCATCGCAGCGGCCTGCGCGAAGGCGCAGGCGATCTGATGCTGTGGCCCGAACCAAACGATTTCACCCGGCAGGACATCGTGCACGGGCTGGCCTACCTCAAGCCTGCCTACAGTTTTCGCGCCGGCTATGCGTACGACAACCTGCTCTACGTAGTGGCCGGCGAAGTAGCCGCGGCAGCGGGACATGACCACTACGAGACACTGTTGCGCCGCGAGGTGTTCGAGCCGCTCGGGCTCGCGCGTTGCCAGATTGGGGCCTGGAATCGCGACGCGGTAGGCAACGTGGCCGAGCCGCATGAGCGCGAGCACGATCGCAATGTCGTGATCAATGCCGACGATGCCGAGATTCCCAACATCACCTCCGCTCCGGCGGGCGGCGTGCGCTGCAGCCTCACCGATATGCTCAGCTGGGCACGCAACTGGCTGGCACCCACCCCGCAACAGTTGCAGTGGCTGACGCCCGAGCAGCGGCAGATCGTGTGGACGCCGTACACGCCGATGCCGATCTCGGCGCAGAAACGCGCCTGGAACGGCACCCGCTTCTACGCCTACGGTTACGGCTGGCGCATCGCCGACATGGATGGCGTGTTCACGGTCTCGCATACCGGCACGCTGTCGGGCATGTATTCGGCGATGATGCTGCTGCCCGAGCGCAAGGCCGGTTTCGTGATCCTGATGAACAGCGAGGCGGAGGATGCGCGCACCGTGCTGATCGAAGCGCTCACCAAGCAATTCACCTCGCCTCACGACGGGCACGACGCCAACTGGTACGCGGATCAACTGGACCGCGCCTCATCCACCGCTCGTGAAGCTGCCAAACCGCCTCTATCGCAACCGGCAAAGGTCGACGACCTGCGCAGCCAGTTGGGGCGCTGGCGCGACCCGTGGTTCGGCACCATCAGCCTGTGTCCTCAAGGCGATGCCGTGCGCTTCGTGGCCGCCAAATCGCCGCGCCTGGCCGGTACCGTGATGCGCGCCGGCCAACGCTATCTGGTGCACTGGGATCACGGCGACACCGATGCGTGGCTGAGCTTCCCCACCGATGCCAAGGGTGTGCTGCACATGAGCAAGGTCGATCCCCGTGCCGATTTCAGCTCGGACTTCGAAGACCTCAGCTTCCATCGGGAGCATGGCTGTGGCTAGGCGAGTTGCCCTGGGGTTGACGCTGTGCGCGCTGGTTGCGTTCGCCCATGCCGACGGAACCCCGGCACGGTCGCCGGCCACGACGGCGCAGCAGGCCGGGCTGGTCGATATCCGGCAACTCGTCCCCGACATCGCCGAGGACATCAAGTACGCCGGCAGCGACAACTTCGTCGGCGCGCCGGTGGATGGCTACCTCGCGCCCAAGTGCCTGCTGCTCAAGCCGGCCGCCGAAGCGCTGGCACGCGTGGAGCGCGACCTGCGCGCGCAGCATCAGCGCCTCAAGCTGTTCGACTGCTACCGGCCCGCGCGAGCCGTGGCGCATTTCGTGCGTTGGGCGGGCGATCTCTCGGACCAGCGCACGAAGCCCGAGCATTATCCGAAGCTGGACAAGAGCGCTCTGCTCGGCGACTACATCGCACCGGTGTCCGGGCACAGCCGCGGCGCGACGGTGGATCTCACCCTGATGCAATGCGATGCCGCCGATACGCATTGCACGCCGTTGGCCATGGGCACCGATTTCGACTACTTCGGCACGCTCGCCAACACCGATTCGCCCGAAGCGAGCGCCGCGCAACACGCCCATCGCGAGGTACTGAAGCGGGCGATGGAACGCGAGGGGTTCCGCAACTACGCCATGGAATGGTGGCACTACACGCTCAATCCCGAGCCGACGCCCGACACCATCTACGACGTCCCCGTGCAATAAGCCACCCTTCGAATGAGGCTCGACGCGATGCGCAAGTTCGTTCCGCTGTTCCTCGTACTGCTGGTTCTGGCTGGCCGGGTGCAGGCAGGCGATGCCATCGCCGATGTCGACGGGCTGATGTCCCGCTACCACGGCGACGTGCCCGGTGCTTCACTGCTGGTGATCAAGGACGGCAAGCCCCTGCTGCGGCGTGGCTATGGCCTGGCCAATCTGGAAACGCACGAAGCCGCCACGCCGGCGACCAACTATCGGCTCGCCTCCGTCACCAAGCAGTTCACCGCGGCGGCCGTCCTGTTGCTGGCCGAGCGCGGCAGCCTGAGCCTCGACGATCACGTTCGCCACTGGATTCCGGAACTGCCGGCCACGCATGAAGCGATCACCATCCGCCAGCTGCTCAGCCATGGCGGCGGCCTGATTGACTATGAAGACCTGATGCCCGCCCATGTCACCGAGCAGATCAGCGACGCCGATGTGCTGCGCATGCTCGCCGCCGAACCGCGCAGCTATTTCGCGCCGGGTACTTCCTACCGCTACAGCAACGGCGGCTACGTGCTGCTTGGCCTGATCGTGGAACGGGCCTCGAAGCAGTCGCTGCCCGATTTCCTGGCCAAGAACATTTTCAAACCACTGGGCATGACGCATACCCTGCTCTATGTGCTGGGCGGCCCCGAAGTCACCCACCGCGCCTACGGCTACAGCGAAGAGAACGGTCGCTGGATGCGTACCGACCAAAGCCCCACCAGCGCAACCCGGGGTGACGGCGGCATCTATTCGTCCATCGACGACATGGCGAAATGGGACGCTGCGCTGTACGACCATCGCCTGCTCTCCGACGACTCGCGCAAACTCGCCTTCAGCGCCCAGAACCAGGTGCATGACGAGCCCGATGTCGATGCCTACGGTTTTGGCTGGCGCATCCACGGCGACGTGCTGTGGCACTCGGGCGAGAGCATGGGTTTTCGCAACGTGATCATCCGCTGGCCCAGGCAGCACCTGACCGTGGTATTGCTCAGCAACCGCAACGATCCGGAGCCCTATCGCACGGCGCTCGCCATTGGGCAGCGCTTCCTGCAGCCTTGAATCAGGCCGCGCGCCGCAACGGCTGACAGACGGGCAAGCGATCCGTGTCCTCGCGCGCCATCAGCACGCGAGTGGCTCGGCCTCCCAGGATGGCTTCACGTTCGGCGAGGTGCGTGGCGAAATCCACAGCACGAACGAGCACGCCGCGTCGGCCGATGGGCGCGCCGTCGCGCAACACGTTCCAGCCCTCGCATTGACGGGCGACGACGTATTCGACGAGGGAAGCAACCATGCGGAAACTCCGTGCCGGCCTTCGTGCCAGCGATGGATTCGGAATATCCACACGTTAATCCGTGCCGTCCGTCCGCAATATGGGACGTGTCTGAAAAGAAAAGAGGCCGGCAAAGGCCAGCCCCTCTCTTCCCACACAAACAAACCGACGGCTTAGTTGCTGGCCACGCCCGCCGCCTGCAAGGGCACGCAGGCATCGCCCGCGCATTC
Organism: Dyella kyungheensis; assembly: GCF_049913195.1. Lineage (GTDB taxonomy): Bacteria > Pseudomonadota > Gammaproteobacteria > Xanthomonadales > Rhodanobacteraceae > Dyella > Dyella kyungheensis. The sequence continues at coordinate 4,348,385 of NZ_CP183983.1, forward strand.
GATCTGCACGTCGCCGGACGCCGGACACTGCGAGCGGAACATGGCCCGCGTGCCGTCGACCATCACCACATGGATCGCGCGGTCGCATTGGCGAGCGGCGGCCACGTTCTGCGCGGCATTGAACATGCTCTTGCTGACCCGGCCATCGAGACTGGCCAGTCCATCGACCGTCGGCGTGGCATAGCCACCGGCCGGCGTTGCGCCCGTGCCCGGATAGGTGGCGATCGTCGCGTAGGCCGACGGCAGCACCACGGTGAGTTTGTTGGGATAGTGATGCGAGGCGCCGTCGGAGAAATCGATCGCGATGCCGATCAGGCCACCGATGATCAGGTTGCCCCACACCATCCCGCGAATGCTGGAGTCGTACGACTGCTGGGCGATCTGCTTGCCGTCCTTCTGGCAGACCACCGACAGATCGTGCGACGAACGGTGAACCACCGCCGTACCCGGCGTGAGCACACGCACTTCACCGGTACCGTTGCTCAGCGTGCAATCGGCGCGAACGCTTTCGCCCGAGGCGCGCGCATCCACTTCCACCTTCTGATAGCGACCACCCACGATCGACGCACACGCAGAAACGCTCAGAGCGCACGCGACGACGACGCCCTTCTTCCATAAATGCTTCATGTCATTCCCCTGACGTGGTCCTGCGCGTTCACCGGATGATCCCCCTGGACGTCCGTACTGCAGGAGCGGAAACAGGCGGCGGTAGTGCGCATCGCATGCGTCGTGCACGAACGCAGGACAGTCAGCCCCCCCAGTGACTGCGGTGTCGCATTTTCATCGAAGACGCCCCCGGAAGACGAGGGGCGCGGCATCTAACTTATGGCCGAGTCTTCGCCGGAGTGAAGGCAAGAACTTGCGATGTGTAGCTTTCGACCACCAGGCTGAAGGGGCGGTTCGACTGGTCGAACAATACGGCGCGATGCTCGAGCACGTGCTGCGGCATGGCCAGCGTCGCGTCGGTGGAACCGGGCAACGCTGCTGCGTTTTCCCAGCCTTGCGGCAACGGCGACCACAGCAGTTCCGCCGATAGCGTCTGCCGACGGAAGTGCAGCGGCTGCACGACTTTGCCGAACGGCGTATCGGTGGTATCGAGCTGGTGATTCATCGCCTCGGTAAGGCGCGAGGGCACGTACCAGTTGTCGGCTTCCGACAATACGTGTTGGCCGCAGGCGAGTTGCACGCGCCGATAGCGCACGGCTTCGTCCGCGCCGATCTGCAACTGGTTGCGCGCTTCCGGCGGCAACGGTTTGTCTTCGCCCTGCACGCGCTCGGCGATGATTTTTGCTTCGGGTGCCAAGTGATGCTCACCGCACCAACGCTCCAGCGTCAGCGTGGCGCTCGGATGGCTGAGCAACTCGGCATTCAGGCTCTGCAGCAGCGCCAGCGCTTCGAGCCGCGAGGTGGCGTCGTCGTGCCAGACCGGCGATGGTTCCGGCTCGCGCGCATGCAACGACGAAAACAGCAGGCTGCTGCCCAAACCGAGCACACAGGACCAGGCCGTTCCGCGTCGCACGCTGCGCATGCTCACAACCCCTTAGCGGCCTGGGCCACCGCACGGAACAGCGCGCGGCCCTTGCTCATGGTTTCTTCCCACTCCGACGCCGGATCGGAGTCGTACACGATGCCCGCGCCCGCCTGGACGTGCAGACGTCCATCCTGGATCACCGCCGTGCGGATGGCGATGGCGGTATCCGCATCGCCCCACCAGCCGATCCAGCCGATCGCACCGGCGTAGATGTTGCGCTTGTACGGTTCCAGCTCCTGGATGATTTCCAGCGCACGGATCTTCGGCGCACCGCTGAGCGTGCCCGCCGGGAAGGTGGCCTTGAGCACGTCCATGTAGCCCACCTCGGGACGAACGTTGCCCTGCACCTGCGAGACGATGTGCATCACGTGCGAATAGCGCTCGACCACGAACGACTCGCTCACCTCCACGCTGCCGGTGTCGCTGATGCGGCCGATGTCGTTGCGGCCCAGGTCGATCAGCATCACGTGCTCGGCGCGTTCCTTCGGATCGGCCAGCAGCTCGGCTTCCAGCGCCTGGTCTTCTTCCTGGGTCGCGCCGCGCTTGCGCGTGCCGGCGAGCGGACGCACGACGACCTTGCCGTCCTTCAGGCGGGCGAGGATTTCCGGCGAGGAACCCACGATCTGGGTCGTGCCCAGGTCCACGAAATACATGTACGGCGACGGATTGAGCGCGCGCAGCGCGCGGTACACGTCCACCGGACGCGCGTTGAAACCCACACTGAGGCGCTGCGACGGCACCACCTGGAAGATGTCGCCCGCGCGGATGTATTCCTTGGCGCGCTCCACCATCGCCTCGAACTCCTCCTTGGTGAAGGAGGACTTGAAGTCGCTTTCGTCCAGCGCCGTGCTCTGGTTGATCTGCGGGTACGACACGCCGCTCTGCCGCAGTCGATAGACCAGCGCATCGAGCCGGCGCTGCGCCGCCGTATAGGCGTGCGGCTGCGAGGGATCGGCATGCACGATCAGGTACAGGCGGCCCTTGAGGTTGTCGAACACAGCGACTTCCTCGGCCAGCATCAGCAGCACGTCCGGCGTGCCCAGCTCGTCGGCGCGATCCCACTGGGCCAGGCGCGGCTCGATATAGCCGATGGTCTCGAAGCCGAAGTAACCCACCAGGCCGCCGCTGAAGGCCGGCAGCTGCGGCAGGCGCGGCACGTCGTACTGCTGGCGCAGTACTTCGATTTCGCCCAGCGGATCGGCCACGTGGCGGCGCTCGGTCACTTCGCCGGCATCTTCCACTTCCAGCTCGTGGCCGCGAAAGCGAAACACGCGCTTGGCAGGCAGGCCGATGATGGAATAACGGCCCCAGGTGGCGCCGCCTTCGACCGATTCGAACAGGAAGGTATACGGGCCGTCGGCCAGCTTCAGGTACACCGACAAAGGCGTGTCGAGGTCGGAAAACACCTCGCGCACCAGCGGGATGCGGGTATGACCCTGCGCTGCCAGCGCGTCGAAATCGTCTCGGGAAATCACGTGGGGGATCCGGATGGCCAAGCTTGAACGAGCATTGTAGGGCTAGCGGGCTGGCGAACCGAAGGGCCGGACGGCACACGCATGGCTTGTCGGCCCGCGCTGGCACGCCTACCCTTGGGCTATCGGTGCAGGTCGCTGCATCCGCAGGGGAAATCGATGGGTATGGACCACCGTTGCCTGGTACTTTCCGGCCGCCTGCTCGATGGGCAGGATGCGGCCGCCGTGCACGAGCGCCTGGCCGCCGCCTTCGGCATGGAGATGGCAGGTTTCCGCGAACGTGTTTTCTCGCGGGCCCCGTTGATCATCCGCCGCGGCCTCGAGGCCGATGCCGCCGAAGCCCAGGCAGCGCAATTGCGCGGGATGGGCGTGGAGGCCGACGTATGGCCCGACGGCGATCGCCTGATCTGGCTGCGCCGCGACAACCAGGTGCGCGGCCCGCTGCCCGAGGCTGCCCTGAATCGTTATGCCGAAGCCGGCGACCAGTGGTGCCACGACGGCGGACAAAGCTGGTTCGCCTGGGAATCGGCGGCGGTTGGCACCGAGCCGCCCGTACTGCCCGTGGACGAGCTGGCTGCCGAACATGCCGGTTTCCCTCCTGCCGAGCCTTTCCTGCAGGAAGCCAGCGTGCCCGCATCGCACGAGCCACCACCGCTTCCCGTCGCCGCTCCTGCGGCACCGGCCAAGCGGCGCTACTCCACCGCGGCCGTGTTCGCAGCCTTGTTCGCCGTGCTGGCCTTGCTGTGGCATCCGCTTTCGCCGGTCGCGTTGCTGGTGGCGATCGCGGCGCTGGTCTATCTTTACCCGCGTCCGCTGCTGCGTGGACGAGCGGTGGCGGTGATCGCGGTCGTGCTCAGCGCGACCGCGCTGGTGCTGTGGATGCAAAAACCTGTGGCCGTGCCGGTGGCGCAGCCGTACGTGCCACGCCCGCTCAAGCCGTTGTCGCAAAGCGCGCCGACGACTGTCGCCAATGCGCCGTGCGTGGCCAAGACCGCCACGCCGAAGAACGACGAAGACCGCTTCCTGCTTACCGGCGAGCGCCTGCTGACCGGTCGCGCCCAACGCAAGGGCGACACCTACGTAGCCGAGGCGGCCGTCTCGGTCGATGAGCAATGCCAGCCGGCTGCGCTGCAGCTCTATGTGTTCCACAACGGCGTGTTCATCGGCACGGTGCTGGATACAGCCACCCACGTGGCCGATGCCAAGTTGACCGATTTCGACCTGGTGGACGACCAGCACCTGCGCGTGACGCTGGCCCAATGCAGCGACAAGCCGGCGAGTTGTGCGGCGACGACGGTGCGCCAGTTTGCGGTGCTGCCGGGTGGCGGTGGCTGGACGTTGGGTGAGATGAAGTAGAGCGACATCGTTTTCATCCCTGTGGGAGCGCACCCTGTGCGCGACTGCTCTGTTGTGTGCCAGTCGCGCACAGGGTGCGCTCCCACAAGGGTATTTGCAGGAAATCAGAGCCGCTGACGCGGCATGCCGTGCAGCTGCAGCGTGAACGCCACGCCGCTGCCGTCTTCCAGGTTGCGCGCCATTGCCACGCCGCCGTGGCGTTCGGCGACCAGGCGCACCACGTAGAGACCCAGCCCCAGATGCGGCGCATCGCCGGGTGTGGCCTTGTCGCGCAGGCTCACCAGCGAGTCGAACAGGCGGCCTTGCATCGCCGCCGGCAGCGGCGGCCCCTGATTGGCCAGCTCGATCTCCGCGCCTTCATGGGTGGCGCGCAAGGTCAGCCGCAGCCAGCCGCCTTCGGGCGTGAACGACAGTGCGTTGTCGAACAGCTTGTCCAGCGCCTGCGCGATCAGTTCGGGTGCGCAATGCATGGTCATCGGCGCGTGCGGCAACACGGTTTCCATGCGGCGGGTGCCCGCCAGCGGGCGATATGCCTCGCTGCAGCCGCGCACGACCGCGACCAGGTCGACGTCTTCCGGTTCGGCCGCGGCGATGGCGCGCTCCATCCGGCTGGCTTCGCTCATCGCGCGCACCAGCATGCCCAGCCGCGCCACGCCATCGCGGGCTCGCTGCAGGTACGGCGCCGCGTCGGGCGGCATCGCGTGTTCGGCTTCCAGCGCATGCTCGAGGTTGTCGAGCGAGGATTTCACGATCGCCAGCGGCGTGTTCAATTCGTGCGACAGCTTGGACGCCAGCGTGCGCAGGTAATCCGTATAGCCGCCCACCACTTCGAACAGGCGCTCGAAGCTGCGCGCCAGGTCGCCGATCTCGTCTTCCGACGAGGTCATCGGGAACGGGCCGTCCAGACGTCCATCGTTCAACTGCGCGCGTTCGGCCGCATCGCGCAGGCGGCCGAGGCGAATGCTCAAGCGGGTGGCGAAGATCAACAGAATCGCTCCCGCCACCAGCAGCACGCCAAAGCTGGTCAGCAACAGGCCGAGCAGCGCGCGATTGGCCAGCAGCGGCACCGCGCGGCTGGCCTGCTCCAACAGCAGCACGCCGCGCACCTGGCCATCGCGTTCGATCGGCACGGCGGCCGCCAGCACCACGCTACCGCGGGCCTCGCCCTGCCGCCACAAGGTGGCGGGCTTGCCGGCGCTGGCTTCGCGTACTTCGCCCACGTCCAGGCGCGGCACGTCGTCCGTCCACAGCTCCGCCTCGTCGACCCGGTTGGCCAGCAGCGAGCGATAGACCAGCGAGGCGAACCAGCCGGGCTGATCGCCCGGCCCGGTGCCCGGCGTGGCGAGGCGGCCGGTCTGCGCCAGCAGCCAGCCCTGCGGCGCCAGCACGCGCGCCTGCACGCCATCGAGCGCGAGCAAACCCAATTCCTTCGACAGCGTCTTGGAGTAGGTGATCAATGGCCGGCTTTGCACGGCTTCGGGGTCTCCGCCCGTGGCGGGATCGAAGACCGCCATTCCCAAGGCATCCAGGCCGGAGCTGCGCGGCACGCGCAATTCCACTCGATAGCCACTGCCGTCTTCCTGCCATTGCGCGGTGATGCGAGCGGGCAAGCCGTCCACCGGCGGATCGAGCGGGCGCGCCGTGACCACTCCCGGCGCCGAACTGGCCAGCAGGAAACGCCGCGACTGCTCGCCCTTGCCGAGGCTCAACACCAGATGGTCGGCGCGCAACGCGTTCGGATCGTCCGCGTCGGCGCGCGTGCGCTGTGCGCCACGCACTTCGGCATAGAGATACAGCCAGTCGGCGTCCTCGGCGAGCAGCAGCTTGCCGCGCTTGTCCAGCGGCTGGCTCCATGGCGTAAGCGGCGCCCAGTCGTCGCCGTAACCGTCGACGGTGATGGGATTGGCCGCGTCCTGCACGTACCACACCGGGCCGGCCGGCGGCAGCGGCGCATCGGTGACCACCAGACTGCGCGCCATCGCGCGCGCCGAAGCGGTGAGCGCCTGCGCCTGGCCTTCGCGCAACAGGGTTTCCATCTGCCGCACGTACAGCCAGCCTGCCACCGGCAGGGCCAGCGTGCAGAGCGCGACGAGCAGGAGTTTGCGACGAAGGTTCATGGCGCGAACGATAGTGGGCGGGAGCGCAAAAGTCGTGGCGCCGATTCAGCGGGTCGCCTTGGCCTTCCCGTTCTTCGCGCCCGCTTCGTCCTTGTACCTGAGGTACTTCGAGTGCTCGACCACGCGCTGGAACGCGGCCATGAGCTCCGCTTTCTTCGGGTCGTCATGCACCAAGGTCATCGACCAGCTGAGGCGGATGCCGGTGGCCAGGCCCGGATCGCAGAACACCACCAGGTCGTCCTTGTGGTCGGTGCCTTCGAAATGCACGCCGCGGCATGCCATGAGCTTGTTGTCGATGGCCAGCGCATCGACCTTCGCGGCGGGATCGCGCGCGAGGTAATGGTGCCTGTCGTCCTGCAGCTCGGCTTCGAGCGAGGACAGTTTGGACGGCCAAACATTGAGCACCATCACGCGCTCCGGATCGCCGGTCCAATCCCCTTGATACATGACCAGGTTCACGCCGATGGCCTTGGCGTACATGCAACAGTCCTGGGTCCAGCCATCGGGACGATCGGTCAGGATCGACCATCCGGGAACCTCGCCGTCCGCCTTGCCAAAGACCAGCACGCCCGCGTCGTTGTCCACGCCGCCGGCATGGCCGGCCATCGATACCAACGCAAGCACAAGCAACACCCACCAACGCCTCATCACGGCTTCCATCGATAACCCACGCCATGCACCGTTTCGATGGCGTCGAACTCCGGCGCCACGGCGATGAATTTCTTGCGGATGCGCTTGATGTGCGAGGTGATGGTGGCGTCGTCCACCACCAGTTCCGCTTCGCGCATCAGCTGGTCGCGATTTTTCACGTGGCCCGGGAAGCGCACCAGCGTGTGCACCATCCAGAACTCGGTGACGGTGAGCGGGATTTCCTCGTGGTTCCAGGTGATCCGCATGCGCTCGGATTCGAGCTTGAGCGGGCCGTGCTCGATCACCGTCTCGCTGCTGGCCGGCACCTTCAGCGATTCGATGCGGCGGAACAGCGCCGCGATGCGCGCTGCCAGCTGGTGCAGGCTGGTGTCCTTGCTGAGGTAGTCATCCGCGCCCAGGCGCAGGCCGGAGATCACGTCGAAATCCGAATCGCGCGCGGTGAGGAAGATGATCGGCAGCGTGGCCGACTTGGCGCGCAGCTCGCGGCAGAGGTCGAAGCCGCCCTCGGGCTCGTCGCCCAACCCGATGTCGATGATGACCAGCTCGGGCAGGCGCATCGCGAACGCGCTGGAGGCTTCCTGCCGCGAGCCGTAGCCGCGCGTTTCGTAGCCGAAGCGGTTGAGCGCTTCGACGTAGTTCGCGCGGATCAGCGGCTCGTCTTCGACGATGGCGATACTGCGGCCCATGATTCACTCCTTAGGATGCTCGCCGGAAGCGTGAAGCCTAGGCTCAGGCCGCGCAAGCCATGCCCGCGCACTGCCCGCGTTTCGCCATGCTGGGCCGGCGTCGCGCCATAGTCGGGTGGAACCCGGTCACGTTTCGGAGGTGGCGCCCGATGGCGGGCAGATCTTGCCCGCGTTTTGCCAGATCCGGGGCCCGACCCATGCCCGCACCGGTCGCCCAATGGGCTTGTCCTTGCAGGAGTCCCGATTCATGCGTCCCACCGGCCAGCCCAACGTCGATCCCAATGCCGAACTGCGCGGCTTCGAGCCGCTTCGCGTGGTCTTGGCACTCGGGGGGCTATTACTGGGCCTGGTCATGAGCCTGCACTGAGGAGACCACCCATGAATGGCGATATCGACCCGACCGACCCGTTCTTCGCTTTACCCGTGGAAGCCATGGACGCGGCTGGTGCGCATGGAAGCGCGCCGGCCGCCGGGGCCGATGAGCCCGATCCGGACTGGCAGCCTGTCTACTGTTTCTGACCGTTCCCATCCTAGGCACGTTCCTTCCCCGCCCTCGGGCGGGGATTTTTTTGTGCGTTAACAAAGCGCTATCGAAAGATGATGACGCGTAAACGGGAACCAAAGCGCAAAAACCCGGTCACAAGTTCTGACGGTCGCGGATTCTTGCCGTGGATCGGTGGCCGTTGTGTGGTCTCCTCACACGTCGTTCCGACGAAACTTCTCCCGGCGCTCACGCGCCGGGATTTTTCTTTCCGGGCTCGTCAACCGCGTACGGCGGCCAGCTGCTGGTGCATTGCCTCGATCACCGCCTTGTAGTCCGGCGCGTTGAAGATGGCCGATCCCGCCACGAAGGTGTCCGCGCCCGCGGCCGAAATCTCGCCGATATTGGCGGCGGTGACGCCACCATCGATCTCCAGGCGGATCGGCCGCCCGCTCTCATCGATGCGGCGACGCACTTCGCGCAGCTTGTCCAGCGCCGAAGGGATGAACTTCTGCCCGCCGAAGCCCGGGTTCACCGACATCAGCAGGATCAGGTCGAGCTTGTCCATCACGTAGTCGAGCCAGTCCAGCGAGGTCGCCGGGTTGAACACCAGGCCGGCCTGGCAACCGGAATCCTTGATCAGGCCGAGGGTGCGATCCACATGCTCGCTCGCTTCCGGGTGGAAGCTGATCACGCTGGCGCCTGCCTTGGCGAAGTCCGGCACGATGCGGTCCACCGGCTTGACCATCAGATGCACGTCGATCGGCGCGGTAATGCCGTAGTCGCGCAAAGCCTTGAGCACCATCGGGCCCATGGTGAGGTTCGGCACGTAATGGTTGTCCATCACGTCGAAGTGCACCCAGTCCGCGCCGGCGGCGAGCGCCTTGGCCGTGTCCTCGCCCAGCCGGGCGAAGTCGGCGGAAAGAATGGACGGGGCGATGACGTTGGCTTGCTTGCTCATGATCCGGTTTCCTGTAGGAGCGCACCTATGTGCGCGACCTGAGGTGATTCAGTGCCTGCAGTCGCGCACAGGGTGCGCTCCCACAGGTCACGGCAAAGTTTATTTGAACCCACGCTCGGCCTTGATCCGCTCATACGCGGCATTGATTTCGCTGGCGCGCGATTCGGCCTGCTTGCGCATCGCCTCGGGCAGGTCGCCCAGGCGATCCGGATGATGCTCGGAAATGAGCTTGCGATAGGCGCGCTTCACGGCGCGGTCGTCAACGTCGCGGGCGATGCCGAGCACGGTGTACGGATCAGGGCCGTTGGTATTGCGCTGAGGCGGCACGTAGCCGCCATTGCCGCGCTGATTGTAGCCGCGCGAACCACCGGTGGCATTCCAGGCATAGCCCTTCATGGCCATCAGCGCCATCAGTTCCATGTCGCTCACGCGCAGCGCAAAGGCGAGCTGGCGCAGGATGGCCATCTTCTCCGGCGGCGGGTTGCCTTCGGCGATCACCGTTTCGATCACCACATCCAGCACCGGAAAGGCATGGTCGCGGCGCAAGCCGACCCAGCGGCGCAATTGCTCGATGGCCGGGGTGACGTCGAACTCCGGCTGCTTGCCGGCGTTGAACGCCGTGATGGCCTGCTTGCGCGGCTCGTGCTCCAGGCCCATGCGCTGCATGACGCGCTCGGCGACGGCGATCTCGGCTTCGGACACGCGGCCATCGGCTTTGGCCACCGCGCCCAACAAGGCGAACAACGGGCTGATGTAGCCGCCCGCCTGGGGCGTAGCGCGACGGCGCTGGCCCTGGCGCAGGCTATCGATGATGAAACCGGTGATGCCCCCCACCACGGCACCGGGAAGCCCGTGACCGAAGATCAGACCAAAGAGGGCAAGCCAGAGGGTCCAGGTGAAGTTCATGGGTTGCCTTGGGTGGGCACGGACGGCGTCTGCGCGCTGTACCAGCGCACCAGTTCATCGAGGTCGGCGTCGCTCATGGGCCCGATCGCCGCGCGCATCAAGGGCACGTTGCGACGTCCATCGCGGTACTGCTTGAGTGCTTCGCGCAGATAGTCGAGCTTCTGCCCGGCGAGGTTGGGCGCACCCGGAATCTGCGCCATGCCGGTTTCGCCATGGCAGGCGGCGCACAGGCCCAGGCGCGCGGGCTTGGGCCCGGCAGCCTGCGCCGACGCCACGGCGCCATAGGCCAGCGCAACGCCGGCAAGGCAGCGGAACAACGAAGCTAGACGGCGGGGCGGCTGGGCCATCGCAAAGACCGGGGCTCAAAAAGCGCCAAGTCTAGCAGCCAGCGCAATAGTCGCCGGCCGCGGCTTGAGGTCGCCCTGCCTCGCGCGCCGGCGCCAGCCGGTACAATGAACGGCTTGTATCGCGGCCCGTCCGGGCCGTACCGCCGATTTTCCGTCCTGCCCCGCCAGGCCGGGCCTTCCAGGAGCGTAAGACCGTGCCCACCACCCTGCTGCAATCGAATCTTCCGGGCCTCGAGCTGATCCATCGCGGCAAGGTGCGCGACGTCTATGCCCTGCCGGAAAACCGCTTGCTGATCGTGGCCAGCGACCGCCTGTCGGCCTTCGACGTGGTGCTGCCCGATCCGATTCCGGGCAAGGGCGAGATGCTCACGCAGATCTCCAACTTCTGGTTCGCCAAGACCGCGCACCTGGTGCCCAACCACCTGCTCGACGTGCCGCTGGCCGAGGTGCTGCCCGCCGGCACCGACCTGAAGCTGTACGAGAAGCGTGCCGTGGTCACCCGCCGCCTGAAGCCGGTGCCGGTGGAAGCGATCGCGCGCGGCTACATCATCGGCTCGGGCTGGAAGGACTACCAGGCCAGCGGCTCGCTGTGCGGCATCAAGCTGCCGGCCGGGCTGAAGCAGGCGCAGCAGTTGCCGGAACCGATCTTCACTCCGTCGACCAAGGCAGCCGTGGGCGACCACGACGAGAACGTGAGCTTCGACGCGGTGGTCGCTGCAGTGGGCCCGGCGCTTGCCGAGCAGGTACGCGAAGCGACGCTCTCGATCTACCAATGGGCTGCTGCGTATGCGGCCGAACGCGGCATCATCATCGCCGACACCAAGTTCGAGTTCGGCACCGACGAGAGCGGCAAGCTCTACGTGATGGACGAGATGCTCACGCCCGACTCCTCGCGTTTCTGGCCGGCCGATTCGTACCAGGTCGGCATCAGCCCGCCCAGCTACGACAAGCAGTTCGTGCGCGACTACCTGGAAACGCTGGACTGGAACAAGAAGGCGCCGGGTCCGAACGTGCCCGCCGACGTCATCGCCGCCACCGCGGCCAAATACGCCGAAGCGCTGCAGCGTCTGGCCGACATCACGGTCGATTGAGCGGAGCGCATCGATGGCCGATTCGACGCAAGGCATGCAGGCGTGGCTCGACAGCTATAGCAACGATCACCAGCATCCGACCAACCGCCTGCTGCACTGGATCTGCGTGCCGCTGATCCTGTGGTGCGCGATCGCCATGATGTGGACGATTCCGGTGCCGCCGATGATCGGACGTCCCGGTTTCTGGGCCGTGCTCGCCCTGGTGCTGGCGTTTACCTGGTACTGGAAGAAGTCGCATCGCCTCGCGGCGGCCTTGTTGGTGGTGCTGGTGCTGCTGTGCCTGCTCACCGAATTCGCCTATCGCATGCTGGGTGCGCACAACCTGCTGCTCACCGGCATCGGCGTGTTCGTGGTGGCGTGGATCGGACAGTTCATCGGCCATGCCATCGAAGGGCGCCGGCCGAGCTTCTTTACCGATCTGGCGTATTTGCTGGTGGGGCCGGCGTGGTTGATGGATAAGTTGTTGCGGCGCTTTGGTGTGTAGATCACCCACCTATCCGTCATTCCGGCGCAGGCCGGAATCCAGCGACTGTAGTGGTCGGTTATTGCGTCAACGCCAAAGCATGGCTCTGATCGCGAAAACCCTGCACTGACGCTACTGGATTCCGGCCTGCGCCGGAATGACGAGCAAGAAGAGCGCGCAATCTCCCATCCATGCCGAATATAAAATAGAGAAAACAGGAAAGCCGCATGACCACCCTGCTCACCATTATCAGCACCCTGCTCTGGTGGGTGCTCTACAGCAGCATCGGCGCGCTGTTCTTCGCGATCGTCGCGTGGTCGGTGCTGCGCTGGGTGGAGCGGTGCGCGGTGGTGTTCAACCGCACGTACCTGGCATGCCTGGTGTGGAACCTGATCGGCCTGCTGATCGTGGCCGTCATCGCCATCCACGAAGGCCACACCAAGCCGCCGTATGCGCCGCTGCTCGCCTCGCCGTTGCTGCGCGGTGCGCTGGTGGTGGACATGATCGTGGGCGTGTTCGTGCTGTGGCGGCTTATTCCGCGCGTCGACGCTCACCGCATCCGCCCCACCAGCGCGTGCATGGCGGTAGCAGTGCTGATGGCGGTGGCGTACGGCGCAGCCACCAGCCTCGCCTAAACCGCTTTCTGTAGGAGCGCACCCTGTGCGCGACGCCCGATCGCGAGGAACGCCGCAGTCGCGCACAGGGTGCGCTTCCACAGGATTACCCTGGCGCTTCAGTAACCGGTCTTGCGATTGGCAGCGCGCACCGCTTCGACGAAATGCGTGAACGGCCGGTCGGTGATCGCCACCAGGCCGATGTGCGCGTTCTCGCCATCGAGCAGACGACCCGTCACCGGCTGATCCACATACTGGAACCAGTGCACGCCCACGATGGCCGGGTTGGCCACCGCATCGGCCACGTAGTGCGCATACGCTTCGCCGCGCTGCTGCTCGTTCCACACCGGCACCACGCCCTTGCCGAACGGGCCGCGGTCGTCCGAGCCGAAATGGAACTCGGTGATCAGGGCCGGCTTGTCGAGCTTGGCGAAAGCAGCCGCATCGAACGCATGCTCGGGCACGTCGGCATAAGCGTTGAAGCTCACCACGTCGCAGAACTGCGCGCATGACGCTACGGCTTCCGGCGTGTGCACCGCGAAGCGGCCGCCCAGGAACAGGTGATGCGGGTCGTGCTTGTGGATGGCCTGTGCAACCGTGCGGAAATACTGATCCGCATAGGTGCGCAGCCACGCGCTGTAGTCGTCGGTGATGGCGGGATGCGCCTCGTCGGGATTCGGCGCGGCGAAGTTGGTGGCGTCCAGCGCCTCCCACGCATCCAGCGAGATGCCCCAGGCGGCGGCCAGCTTCGCGGGCGTGCCGTACTTTTTCTTCAGCTCGGCGATGAAGGTCTGCTTGGCCGGGCTGCGCGCTTCACTGCGTAGCGTGCCTTGTGCGAGCCCCCAGCGACCCTGCGGACCTTGACCGGCCCACGCCAGTTCGTTGTCGGCGAAATAGCCGAGCATCCACGGATCGTCGCGCACTTCCTTCGCCGCCTGCGCCGCCGCGGCATCCGCGGCTTGCGCAAAGCGCGGATCGAACGGATCGGGCATGCGGCCCCAGTAGTCGTAGCCGCTGGAGACGTTGCCGAACACGCCCGCGATATTCACCGAGCGCGTATAGGCCATGCGATGCATCTGGCTGAGCGCGTCGTCGCTCCAGTTGCCCAGCGTGTTGAAGCCCCAGTCGTCCAGGCGCTCGATGGTGCGCGTGCGCCACGCCTGTCGCCAATGACGCCCATCGGCTAGGAACAGATTGGCCGAGTAGTAATCGAACCACTTGCCCTGGTGATAGGCGATGCCGGCCGAAGCGGTCTGGTCGCCCGTCGATTTTCCGGTGCTGCCGTAGAACGGCGTCCAGCGACCGCTGTCGCGCGGCAGATCCTTGAACATGAACTCGCGGCCTTCGATGTACGTGCGGCCGCCGTCGTCATCGACCACGTTCACGCCCAGCGAGAAGAACGCGTGCCCTTCCGGCGTCACCAATTGCCAGCGACCATTGCGCTGCTCGGTGCGGAACCAGCCGGTGCCCTTGAACGCAGGCATGTCGGTGCGACCGCCGTAGCGATCGAAACCCTTGTGCGGGATCGCCTCCGTCGTTGCGCCCGGCTTGGTCTTCGGACGACCGCCGCGCAACACTTCGTCGGTATCCACCTTGCCGGGCCACTGGCCGCGCGTGTACTGGCCCCATGCATCGACGATGCCGGTATAGGCATCGCGCAGATCATGATCGCCACGCGAGGTATCGAGCTTGCCGAACAACAGCGTCTGCGCCGCCGTGGGCGCCGGCATGCCGAGGCGCACGGCCTTCACATGCGCCAGATCCAGCGTGCCTTCCACCGTGGTCGCCACGAACACGCGCTTGCCGCCGGCCATATACGGCATCGGCGGCCCCGCCTGCATGCCCATCGCCCGCGGCGAGGTGGCGTGCAGCGGAATCACCAGGGTCTGTGGCGGGCCGGCAGGAATGCCGACGGTGGCATGCAGATGATCGCCCTGCTTTACGCCATCGATGTCGACGGTCAGCGTGACCGCCCACTGCATGGCGTTCTGCATGTCGACGCGCAGCGCGCCTTCCTTCGACCAGTCGCCCTTGTCCAACACCACCGTGACCTGCGGCTGCGGCGACGGCTGGAACACGTAGCGCTGCAACGACATGCCCTCGACCGTTACCGGCTTGCCATCGAGCACGACATGATCGAGCGTGGTTTCCGGTTTCTGCGGCGCAGGCGCCGCGGGAGCGCTGGCGGCAGGGGCCGGGCTCGCGGCGGCATGGCTGAGATCGGCCCGATCGGTGTCGCTGGCCTTGTGGCAACCGGCAAGCGCCAGCAGGCAGACGATGGAAAGGGGAGCGATCCGGTTCATCGGCGGCTCGGCGCGAAGGAAATGGCGGCAGTATGCCTGTGCCGTCTGAAGGCCGCCTTGCTGGGTCGACGCGATGCGATGACGTAACTTCATGCTGATCTCCGCTGCCATGCTCGCCATGCGTAGTAGACAGGTACGCCGACGAGGATCAGCAACAGGCTCTTCCTTGCATCACCGGGCGATTCAACCGCCTTTGCGATGATTACGCCGAGCACGGTAAGAACGAACGCCAGCGGCAACAGGGGATACAAAGGCACCCGGTACGGCGACGGCTCATTGCGAAAACGACGGCGATACCAGAACAGCGTCGAGATGCCGAACGCATGCGACAACCACTCGCCCACCGTGGTGTAGTCGACCAGCTGGCCGAAATTGCCCGAGATCACCAGCACGATGGCCCAGCCGCCCAGCACCGCCAACGCCACGCGTGGTGCATGCGAGCGCTCATGGATACGGCCCACCGGACCGAACAACATGCCGTCGGCACCCATGGTCTGCAGCACGCGCGCACCGCCGGCGATGGCGATGCTGCAGTAACCGAAGGTGGAACAGGCGATGCCCACCGCGATGAGGGTTGCGCCGCTTTCGCCAAAGAGACGACGCATCAGGTCCGCCGCGGGCGCCTGGCTCGCCGCGAGACCTGCGTGGCCGAGCCCCGCCAGATAAGCGAAGTTGACCAGCACGTAGCACACCACCACGCCGCCCAGTCCGAGGCCCAGCGCGCGCGGCAGGGTGCGTTGCGGCTCGCGCACCTCACCCGCCAGATCGTTGAGATAGTGGAAGCCGCCGTAAGTGAACAGCACCGGCAGCAAGGCACCGAGCAGGGCGCCTGGCGGCAGCGATTTGCTGGTATCGGTGGCCAGCACGTTGCCGAACTGGCCATGCGCCAGGATCACGCCCGCGATCACCACCAACGCGATGGCCGACAGCTTCAACAAGGTGAACACGTTCAACATGCGCGAGCCCGCGCGAATGCCGAAGAAATTGACGCCTACGATGAACGCGATGGCACCCGCCGCCACCGGCTTTACCCACAGGTGCGGCGAAAGCCCGATCGCCGTGCACAGATAATCGGCAAAGGTGGTGGCCACCGCCGCCACGCTGCCGGGGTAATTGATCAGCGCCATGGTCCAGCCGAACAGGAAGGCCGGCAGTTGCCCGTAGGCCTCGCGCAGATAGATGTAGACACCGCCCGCCTGCGGCCGGCGCGCACCCAGCTCCGCATAGCAAAGCACGCCGGCCAGCGTGAGCAGACCACCGATGGCCCACAGCGTGAGCAGTTGCGTGCCCGAGGAAGTTCGCTCGGCCACGGTGGAAGCGCTGCGGAAAATGCCGGCGCCAATCACGCCGCCGATGACGATGGCCGCCGCGTCCCAGGTGCCCAGGCGGCGCAGATACGCGGAAGAAGTCTCAGCGGTCATGGGGCGGCACGGCTTCCTACGCGACGGATACGAATCACGGACGATAGCGGACTGCGCCCCACTCTTCGACATCCCGCTGCAACCTGCTGGAGCGAGACCCTTTTTTTCGTGCGCGCGGGCGAACCTTCGCCGTTACATCACGGCGGTGCGGGCAAAGTGCCGGTTCCCGTCGCTGCAACGCTGGCCATGCGCCCCGGCCAGCCCTGAGGAGGCGTCATGAGCACCGTCGCAAGCGCCCTTCGCCCCGAGGACGACAAGACCCTCGGCCCCCTGCTCGAATGCGATCGCCAGCTGCTCGCGATCGGCAAGAAGATCCGCGTGCTGAAGGCCATCGACTGGCCGGCCTCGATGGAGGCGACCTTCATGGCCTCCTGGGCCAAGGGTAATCCGGTGTTGCCGCAGCCGCCGCTGCGCCATCCGGACCTGAGCGGCGAAGCGGCTGCGCTGAAGACCCTGATGGACAAGGTCGACCGCAGCCACCCCATCGGCGACTGGCTGTTCAAGACCGCGTGGAGCTATCGCACGGCCGCGCAGATGCTGATGAACATCGGCACCGAGCGCTTCACGCAGTGCTCCACGGCGTTGTATGGCCGGCCCGACACGACGTATCGCAGCCAGACCTCCAACGCCGTCGATGCCGCCAGGGATCTGCTCGCCATCAGCGACGACCTGATCAACCGCGAGGAGATCCCGCGCGTCGCCGCCGATATTCCCGCCGAGGAATTCGCCCAGCGCCTGCGCGAGCGGCTCGGCCCGTTCTTCGACAAGGACAAGGTCGAAGTGCTGCTCGACCCGGAGCTGCCGTCGAAGGCAACGGCGGGCAGCAAGAGCATCAACCTGCGCTCGACCGCGCTGTTCTCCGCGCTCGACCTGGAGCAGCTCACCGAACACGAGGCGTTCGTGCATACCGCCACGCTGCTCAACGGCAAGCATCAGCCGTACTTCAAATCGCTGGGCCTGGGTTCGCCGCGCACCACGCGCACGCAGGAAGGACTGGCCACGTTCTCGGAGATCATCACCGGCGCGATCGACCTGAACCGGCTGCGCCGCATCGCCTTGCGCGTGGTGGCGGTGAAGAACGCCCTGGACGGCGCGGACTTCATCGAGGTGTTCCGCGGTTTCCTGGACGCCGGACAATCGCCCACCGAGAGCTACCAGAGCGCCGCACGCATCTTCCGCGGCGGCGATCCGAAGGGCCGCATCTGCTTCACCAAGGACGGCGCTTACCTGGAAGGCGTGATGATCGTCTACGTGTTCATCCGCAAGGTGCTGCAGGCGGGGCATGCGGAAATGCTGCCGATGTTGTTCGCCGGGCGCGTCACCACTTCCGACGTCATCACGCTGAGCCCGTATCTGCACGACGGGCTGATCGCGCGTGCCGTCTATGTGCCGCCGTGGGCGCGCAACCCGCAGCGCATCCTCTCGCTGATGGCCTTCTTCACCGCGGCGCAGCGCTTCCGTCTCGACACCTTCGAGCTCAATCGCTTCGTCGAGTTTGAGGAGGAGCGCATCGAGGAGAGCCTGCAGGCGTTGTGGCAGTGAGGTATACCAGTCGCGCACAGGGTGCGCTCCCACAGATGATGCGATCCTCCTTTGCGGGAGCGCACCCTGTGCGCGACAAGCCACACGCAGCGACGCCGTTTCGTGCTTGACTATGCCCTCCCCTCACCGCTCTCGTCGCTGTGCCGCCACCCCGCAAGATCATCCATGTGGACATGGACGCGTTCTACGCGTCGGTGGAGCAGCGCGACGATCCCTCGTTGCGCGGCAAGCCGGTGGTGGTGGCGTGGCGCGGTGCGCGCTCGGTGGTCTGTGCCGCGAGCTATGAAGCGCGCAAGTTCGGCGTGCGCTCGGCGATGCCTGCCGTGCGTGCGGAACGGCTGTGTCCCCAGGCGATCTTCGTGCCGCCCGATTTCGGCCGCTACAAGGCGGTGTCGCGGCAGGTGCGCGAGATCTTCGCGCGGCACACCGAGCTGATCGAGCCGCTGTCGCTCGACGAGGCCTACCTCGACGTCACCAGCACCCACACCCAGCTGCCCTCGGCAACAGCGACGGCGGAGGCGATCCGGGCCGCCATCCGCGAAGAGACCCAGCTCACCGCCTCGGCCGGCGTGGCGCCCAACAAGTTTCTCGCCAAGATCGCGTCAGACTGGCGCAAGCCTGATGGGATTTTCGTGATCCGCCCTCATCAGGTGGAGGCATTCCTCGCGCCCCTGCCCGTTGGACGGTTGCCCGGCGTAGGCAAGGTGATGGAGGCCAAGCTGACGGAGCTGGGCATCGCCACCGTAGGCGATCTCCGGCAACGCGGCGCGATGGAGCTGGAGCAGCGCTTCGGCCGCTGGGGACGGCGCCTGCATGAACTCTCGCTGGGCATCGACGACCACGCCGTGCAACCGGATCGTCCTACCCTGCAGGTATCGGCCGAAGACACGTTCGAGCACGACCTGCCGCTGGACGAAATCGCACCTCATATCCGCCGACTCGCAGAGAAGGCCTGG
Source organism: Dyella kyungheensis (assembly GCF_049913195.1). Taxonomy (GTDB): domain Bacteria; phylum Pseudomonadota; class Gammaproteobacteria; order Xanthomonadales; family Rhodanobacteraceae; genus Dyella; species Dyella kyungheensis. Next base: position 4,367,283 of record NZ_CP183983.1, read on the forward strand.
GCCGCGCACGAGCGTGAGGCTTCCGGAGAGCACGCGCGGGTAGCGCGGACAGTCGTGCTCAAACTCAAGACGTCGGACTTCCAGACGCTGACCCGCAGCTTCACTCCTTCTTCACGCCCCGACTCCGCCAGCGACGTCGCCGAGATCGCCTGCGCGCTGCGCGACCGCGTGGAAAAACCAGCGGAAACACGCTATCGGCTGGTGGGTGTTGGGCTGGCGGGTTTCGTCGAGGTCGACAGTTTTGCGGCGCAAAGCGATCTCTTCGCCAACGTTGGTTTCAGTTGAAACCACGTAGGAAGTAAACCTAGGTCGAAAGAATTGTTAAAGAGGCCTTGTCTAGACACCCATTTCCTGAAAGAGTGGCCTCGGGGAACCCATCAAGCGGTGCAACACCTATAGACGTCTAGGCGCCTATAGCGGGGACTCTTTTGCCTACGAATTCGGGGAGACAACCATGCAGTCCAATTACAATCGTCTATCGATAGCGGTGCGTTTGGCCCTTTCTGTTGGTATCGCTTCCACGGCCGCCATGGCCCAGGCACAGGACGCAACGAACAAGGACGCATCGAACGCACAGAGTCAGGGCACCAACGATCAACAACCCGCGAACAAGGCCAGCGCCAAGACGCTTACTGCCGTCTCGGTCACCGGCTCGCTGATTCGCCGCGTGGACGCGGAGACGGCCAGCCCGGTCGTCACGCTGGATCGCGCAGCCATCACCAACAACGGCAGCCCGACCCTGGGCAACGTGTTGCAGGCCCTGCCCAGCATTTCGGGCAATGCCACCAATACGCAGAACAACAGCAACGGCGGCGGCGGCGCGAGCCCCACGCTGGAAGGCGGCGATGGCGCGGCACGCGTATCGCTGCGCGGCCTGGGCGTGACCCGCACGCTGGTACTGGTCGACGGCCAACGTTTGGCCAACCAAGACGTCAACATGATCCCGCAGAACATGATCGAGCGCGTGGACGTGCTGGCTGAAGGCGCCTCGACGGTGTACGGCTCCGACGCCATCGGCGGCGTGGTCAACTTCATCTTGCGCAAGGACTTCAAGGGCGCCGAGCTCAGCGTGAACGATGGCATTTCCAGCCATGGCGACGCGCAGCGGCACGGCGGCCAGTTCACCGTGGGCGCCAGTGGCGAGGAAGGCAACATCGTCGCCGGCGTCGACTACAACAAGTACAGCCCGGTGCTCGCCACCCGTCGCGGCTTCTCGTCCCACCAGCTGTATCTTTCCAGCGGCGTGGTGAACGCTGCGGGCTCGGGCACCATTCCCTCTGGCCGCATTCTTATTCCGGGCAGCTCGCCCGCCGCGGCCGGCTGCGCACTCAATTCGCAGGGCAACACGTACGTCACGCTGGGCAACGGCAACGGCAGCAGCCTGGGCAACTACCGCTGCTACGGCGGCGCCGGCGATACCTTCAATTACAACGCCTACAACTACATCCAGACCCAGCAGGAACGCAGCAACTTCTTCGTGTCCGGCAACTACAAGATCGCCGACAGCGTGACGTTCTTCGGCGATGCGTTCTACAACCACACCAGCTCCAGTGGTCAGGATGCACCGGCACCGACCAGCGTCGGCGACGGCTGGAATGTGCTGGCCAGCAACCCGATCAATCCGTTCGGCGTGACCTTCAGCCAGGGCACCATCGGCGATCCGAACACGAGCGGCTACCAGCTCAGCACGCGCCTCACCGGCCTGGGCACGCGCCTGCATACCTTCACCACCGACAACTATCAGCTCAATGCCGGCCTGCGCGGTGCGTTCGGTCAGAGCACGTGGATCTGGGATGCCAGCTTCGACTACGGCCACACCCGCCGTGTGCAGACCAACTACAACGAAGTGAACGTGCCGGCCTTCCAGGCGGCCATCGACGGCGGCGCCAACATCTTCAACCAGGCCGATCCGGCCGTTACCGCACTGCTGAAGAACGGCGTGGACGCGCCGCAGTACACGCTCACCAGCAGCATGAAGCAGGCGCAGGCGAATGCTTCCGGCAGCCTCTGGGATCTCCCGGCCGGCTCCATGCAGCTCTCGGTCGGCGCGCTGTATCGCAAGTCCACGCTCGACTACAACGTCACCAGCGACGCCCTGCTCGACCCGGCCACCAACACCTGTGTGGTGCTGTCCGAAGCTTGTGGCTCGCCCGGCGGCGGCAGCATCGACGTCAAGGAAGTCTATGCCGAAACGCTGATTCCGCTGCTTTCGGAACAGCCGTGGGCGTACTCGTTGAATGTCGATCTGGGTGTGCGCTATTCCGACTACAACACCTCGGGCAACACCACCAACGGCAAGTTCGCGATCGAGTATCGGCCGATCGCCGACCTGCTCATGCGCGGCACGGTCTCGCAGGTCTTCCGCGCGCCCAACCTCGATGAGTTGTACGACGGTCGCACGGTCGCCGGCCCCACGGTTTCGGACCCATGCGTGGGTCTGAGCCAGGCCGAACTCAACCAGCACACCGCTGCCTGCCAGAACGTTCCCGTCAACTGGACGGGCAACCCGCTCGGTCAGGTCACCGGCTACTACTCCGGCGCGGCCGCCGTGGGCACCTCGCTCAAGCCCGAGCAGGGCAAGTCGATCGATATCGGCTTCGTCTATTCGCCCAGCTGGCTGGAAGGCGTATCGAGCTCGCTGGATTTCTGGCACATCTACCTGACGGACACGCTCACCCCGATTGCCGCGCAGACCGTGCTGAACTCGTGCTACGCCAACAACAACAGTCCGTATTGCTCGTACATCAACCGCTACGACAACACCAGCAAGCTGGCGGGTGCGGTCAATTACATCAATACGCCGGTGGTGAACCTGGGCAACCTGAGCACGAGCGGCGTCGACTTCACCTTGAACTATGCCATCCCGCATTTCGACGTGGGCAGCGTAGACCCGGGTAGGTTCAAGGCCGGACTCAACGCCACCTATACCTCCACCTACAAAGTAGACGCTACGCCGAATCAGCCTGGTGCAAGCACCGTCGACTACGCGGGCACCTATTCGCAGCAGTTCGGCAATATCTCGCGTCTGCGCGGCACGTTCACCCTCAACTGGGCGCTGGGCAACTGGAGCGCCCAGTGGCAGAGCCGCTACATCAACCACGTCACCAACCTCAACGCCGACTTCCTGACCGGAGCCAGCGCGCAGATGGGTGGCATCACCTACCACTCGATCTCGGCAGGCTACGAAGTCCCGGTCATCAAGACGCGTTTCGACCTGGGCATCGACAACCTGACCGGCCGCGTGCCGCCGCTGATCTACCAGAACGGCGTGAACTACAACGTCGACACCGCCACCTACGACACCATCGGCCGTTACTACTGGGCTCGTGCGACGGTGAAGTTCTAAGCGAGGTCGTTCGAAGCAGTAAAACCAAAGGCCGCGGCGATCCAGCCGCGGCCTTTTCGCTGTTAGCATGCGGCGATGTCCAAGCCCCCTTCCACCGCCGAGGTTGCCACGCGCATGCTCGCTGCCTATCACGGCGGCGATATGGCGACGGTGCTGGCGCTGGGCGAATCCGTGGCGCAGGCCGGCGATGCCGACGACACCGTGCTGCTCCTGCTGGGAGCGGCGCAGCAGTCTCAATTCAAACTCGACGATGCGCTGGCCAGCTTCCGCCGCCTTGTCGATCGCCGTCCCGACGTCGCCGAATACTGGAACAACCTGGCCGTCGTCGCGCGGCAGCTGGACGACCTGCCCACGGCGGAACACGCGCTGCGGCAGGCGCTTTCGCTGGCGCCGCAGGAGGCCCAGATCCACTACAACCTCGGCCTGCTCTACGCGCAGCAGCAACGATGGTTGCAGGCACGGGAGGCGCTGCTGGAAGCGGTGCAGTTGGTGCCCGCCTTCATCGATGCACGGCTGCAGGCCGCCTATGCCTGCCATGTGTGCGGCGACAACAGCGGCGAACAGGCGATGCTGGACGGTGCCGAAGCGTGGCCGCCTCAGCCGGTGGAGCAGGCGCTGATCCTTGCCACCATGCTCGCCACCCAGGGCTGCCTGCCGGACGCGTTCGCGGCGCTCGACAAAGCCGTGCTGCCCGAGGGCGAGCAGGCCCAGGTCGCTCGCTGGCGGCTCGCCGCCCGGCGCGCCGCCCTGCACGAGCGCAACAACCGCATCGAACAAGCTCAGGCGGAACTGGCCGGACTGCCGCTGGAAATGCTGGAGACGCTCCCCGCCGTCAACCAAGCCCTGCGCAGCGAGGGACTGAGCGCTCACGCGGCTGTAGCGGCTCGACTCGGCGACAGCACCGGCGCGGCCACGCTCAGCCAGCGCATCCTCGATACCGCGCAGGAGCACGACGTGCGCGCCAATGCCGCGTTCGCCCTCGCTGCCGCGCTGGCCAAACAGGGGCAGCACCAGCAGGCCTGGCGGGCTGCGGAAATGGCGCACGAGGTCCAGCTCGCCACTGCACGCGACATCGTTCCCGAACTGCTCGCCGAAGGAAGCCGGCCGTTGGCGATGACGGCCCACGGCGTCAGCCATCGTGAACATGATGGATGGCGCACGCTCGATGGGCCGCGAAAGCAGGACAGTCCGGTGTTCGTCGTGGGCTTTCCGCGTTCGGGCACCACGCTGCTGGAACAGATGCTCGACGCACACCCCGACTTCCGCTCGATGGACGAACGCGCCTTCGTCTACGAGCTGACCGAGCGGATGAATCTCGCCGGCCAACCGTATCCAGCGGGACTGGCGAACCTGAGCCAGGGCGAAGCCGACCAGTTGCGCGCGATCTATCGTCAACTGGCGGCCAAGGTCGTGCCCGGGCTCGGCGCCCATCGCCTGGTCGACAAGAATCCGCTGAACATGCTGTGCCTGCCGATGATCGCGCGCCTGTTTCCCGAGGCTCGCATCATTCTCTGCCTGCGGCATCCGTGCGACGTGCTGCTGAGCTGCTTCATGCAGCCCTTCCGCTCGCCCGCTTTCATGGTGATGTGCTCATCGCTGCAGCGCCTCGCCGAGGGCTACGTCCAGGCCTTCGAGCACTGGTTCGGCAACGTGGAGGTATTGGCGCCACGGGTGCTGGAATGGCGCTACGAATCGGTGGTCGAACGCTTCGACGAGCAGGTGAGCCGCCTCGGCCAGTTCCTCGAGCTGGCCGATGCATCGCCCATGGCCCGCTTCGCCGAGCATGCGCGGGCCAAGGGATACATCAGTACGCCCAGCTACGCGCAGGTCACCGAGGGTATCCACCGCAAGGCGGTGAATCGCTGGCATGCTTACCGCGACATGTTCGAACCCGTGCTGCCCATCCTGCAGCCCATGATGGAGCGCCTGGGTTACGACGCCTGACTTTTACTGCGGCGCTGGCGCGTCGCGCGTTTGATGGTCCGTGATGGAAGAATTCAACATGCATTTCGAAGTCCCCAAAGTGAAGCTGCATTCGCTTCGCGAATTCGCGCAGCATTACCTGATGATCGTGCTCAGCATCCTTACCGCGCTGGGGCTGGAGCAGTGGATCGAGAGCGTGCACCACCGGCACGCGGCCGAGTACGCCAGTGCGCGGATCGAAGCCGAACTGGGCGACACGCTGCGCGACATCCAGAAAGCCATCGACGTCGATCAGGAGCATCTCAAGCCGCTGATCGCCGTCGACAAGGCGATCATCGACGACGTCCGCAGCGGCAAGTCCGACGCCGACATCAACCAGCACATCCGGCAACTGAACGACCAGGTCAAGCTCGGCATCAACTGGCCCGCCTTCAGCACGGAGGCATGGGATGTGGCGGTGGCCAACCAGTCCGCCTCCTGGATCGACGTCGAGCGCCTGCATCGCTTTGCGGCGGCCTACGCCGCGCAGCGGGACGCCGCCAGCTGGACCGCGCACAACATGACCCTGGCGCTCGATGCGCCGCGCATGGTCGACCTGCATACACGCATTGGCCTGGGCAAGGATGTCGATCCGATCGAGTTCCTCACGGTGCTGCAGCAGATGATCAACACCTCGAACGAGACCGTCGGCTATCTCGAGCAGACCTCGCTGCCGATCAAGGCTGCATTGGCGAAACAGGGACAGTAAACCCCGCTTGGAAAAACGCCATGCCGCACCGTGCGGCATGGCGTTTTTTCATCCTGTCGCAGCCTGTTTGCAACGGGAAGCAGACAAGCTCCGATACAGCGTCGCGCAAGACTGCGCGTGCCATCGAAAGACTTCACGCATCAATCACAACTCGGCGCGACGCCACACGCGAAATGCGCAGCACGTCACAGACATCTCGTGCAGCACAAAAATGGCTTGTTTTAAGCACTTTTGCTGCATGTGCGATACATGACATGAGCCGCTTCTTCAAATCGTCGTGATGACGAAATTCACGCTCGTGACAATTTACGTCGACCTCGAAATCGCGCAACACGTTCGCGCACTTTCTGCAAAGAAGAAACTGTTGTGCCTCAACAGCTCGCATCGTTTCAAGCAATGCAACGCTCGCTGTCGAATTGCTTACAACAGCCGACGCACTATTTTTCGATTTGCAACCGCGATTTTTATGCGTTACCAAACCGGGTAGAGCACTCGCCGCCTGGCGGATTTTCGGGTGTTCGTGATCGAAACGTGATCGCTCCAACTCCTTCCGCTTGGAAGGATCAACGCAAGCGCAAGAGATTCGCTGCAACGCTCCGTTGCGGCGTGAGGGTTTGTTTTTGTCCGTCATCGGCTACCGGAATTCCCCGGAGCCGAAATCGATAGCTATTCGCGTACCAGGGAGAATAACCATGCGTGCACAAACCAAGATCGCTGTACTCGCCGGCTTGATCGCCGCCGCCTGTATTCCCGCCGTCGTTTCCGCCCAGACGGCATCCAACCACCTCGGCGCGCTGGAAGAACAGGCGCAGGCGAGCTGGCGCGAAAGCATGGCGCACATCGCCACGCCGTCGGAAGGTTGTTTCGAGGCCACCTACCCCAGCGTCATCTGGCACCAGGCCGCGTGCCATGAAGTCACTCCGCGCGTGGCACCGGTGCCGCGCTTCCGCCTGTTCAACAATGGCGCCGCGCAGACCGCCGGCAACGGCAACGACTACACGATCCAGACCACGAGCCTGATCACGCAGGCCGTGGGCAGCTTCCCGTCCGTCACCGGCGTGACCTCGGAGAGCGGCGTGGGCGTGGCTGCGTATGGCGGCGGCGGCATCCTGGGCGCGAACGAATACTCGCTGCAGATCAATTCGAGCTTCGACGACACCACCTCCGCGTGCAAGAGCCACTCCGGTTGCACGGTGTGGCAGCAGTTCGTCTATGCGCCCGACTACGAGGTGCAGGGCCAGGCGGCGGTGTTCATGCAGTACTGGCTGATCGGTTACGGCGGCACCACCTGCCCGAGCGGTTTCGGCAGCGACGGCGAAGGCGACTGCTACAAGAACAGCGCAGCGGCCACCGCACCCGATGTGCCGGCCACGCAGCTGGCGAACGTGAAGCTCACCGGCTCGGTCACCGCCGGCGGCAACGACACGGTGGTATTCACCAATGGCACCAAGGCCTATACCTCCAGCGGCAAGGACAGCGTGCTGCTGCTCGCCCAGGTGTGGAAGGTCGGCGAATTCAACGTCGTCGGCAACGCTGGCGGTTCGGAAGCGAAGTTCAACAGCGGCTCGTCCATCACCGTCAAGCTGGCGGTGACCGACGGCTCGACGGCCGTGCCGTCGTGCGTTGCCAACTCGGGATCCACCGGCGAGAGCAACAACCTCAACCTCGGCAGCTGCACCAAGGCGGGCGGTTCCACGCCGTACATCCAGTTCACTGAGTCGAACTGATCGCGGCATAAAAAAAGAGCCCGGGAATTCCCGGGCTCTTTCTGCACATCGCATCTGTCGCGATTATTTTTTCTTCTTCGGCAGGTACAGATCGGTGATGGTGCCTTCGTAGACTTCGGCCGCCATGCCCACCGACTCGCCCAGCGTGGGATGCGGATGGATGGTGAGGCCGATATCGGCCGCCTCGGCGCCCATCTCGATCGCCAGGCACAGCTCGCTGATCAGGTCGCCCGCGTGCGGGCCGACGATGCCGGCACCCACGATGCGATGGGTTTCCTCGTCGAAGATCAGCTTGGTGAAGCCCTCGGTGCGATCGATGCCGATCGCGCGGCCGCTGGCTGCCCAGGGGAACTTGCCCACACCGATCTTCAGGCCCTTTTCCTTCGCTTCGCGCTCGGTCACGCCGACCCAGGCAATTTCCGGATCGGTAAAAGCGACCGACGGAATCACCCGTGCGTCGAAATGGCTCTTCATGCCGGACACGACTTCCGCCGCCACACGCGCTTCGTGAGTGGCCTTGTGCGCCAGCATCGGCTGGCCCACCAGGTCGCCGATGGCGTAGATGTGCGGCACATTGGTGCGCATCTGCGTATCGACGTTGATGAAGCCGCGATCGGTCACGGCCACGCCGGCCTTGTCGGCGCCGATCTTGTTGCCGTTGGGCGAGCGGCCCACGGCGACCAGCACGCGGTCGAACAGCGTGGTCTCGGGAATGCTCTCGCCTTCGTAGCTGACCTCGATGCCCTTCTTGGTGGCTTTCGCTTCCACCACCTTGGTCTTCAGGTGCACGCCCTTGAGCTTCTTGGCCAGACGCTGCGCCAGCGGCTTGATCAGATCGGCATCGGCGCCGGGAATGAGCTGGTCCATGAACTCGACCACGGTCACTTCGCTGCCCAGCGCGGAATACACCGTGGCCATTTCCAGGCCGATGATGCCGCCGCCGACCACCAGCAGTTTCTTCGGTACGTCCTTCAGTTCCAGCGCGCCGGTGGAGTCGATGATGCGCTCGTCGTCCCACGGGAACGCCGGCAGGCGCACGGCCTGCGAGCCGGCCGCGATGATGGCGTTCTCGAAGCGGATCAGCTTGGTGCCTTCGGCCGTCTGGACTTCCATTTCGTTCGGCGAAACGAAGGTGCCCACGCCCTGCACGGTGCGCACCTTGCGCTGCTTGGCCATGCTGGCCAGGCCGCCGGTGAGCTTGCCGACCACCTTGGTCTTGAAATCGCGCAGCTTGTCGAGGTCGAGCTTGGGCGCACCGAAGGTGACGCCGTGCGCGGCCATGGCCTCGGCTTCATCGATCACCGCGGCCGCATGCAGCAGCGCCTTGGACGGGATGCAGCCCACGTTGAGGCAGACGCCGCCGAGCGAGGCATAGCGCTCGACCAGCACCGTATCGACGTCGAGGTCAGCGGCGCGGAAGGCGGCGGTGTAGCCGCCGGGGCCGGAGCCGAGCACCACGAGCTTGCATTCGATGTCGGGCGTGCGGCCCGAGGCGCCAGCGGCCTTCGGTGCCGGCGCAGCGGCGGGCGCGGGCGCAGGAGCAGCGGCCGGTGCCGGTGCAGCAGCCTTGGGTGCCTCGGCCTTCGGCGCTTCCGCCTTGGCCGCGCCATCGGCGGCTTCCAGCACGGCAATCACCGCACCTTCGGACACTTCATCGCCCACCTTGACCTTCAGTTCCTTGATCACGCCGGCGGCGCTCGACGGAATTTCCATCGTGGCCTTGTCCGATTCGAGCGTGACCAGGCTCTGTTCCTTGGCGACGGTGTCGCCAACTTTCACCAGCACCTCGATCACCGGCACGTTGTCGTGACCGCCGATGTCGGGGACTTTGATTTCGATGGTGCTTGCCATGGGGAATCCTTAGTTCTTTTCGCTACGCAGTGAGGACTGGCGCAAGACGGGCCCCTCACCCCGGCCCTCTCCCCAGAGGGGAGAGGGAGCAACGCTCAGGCGTCAGAGCAGCAGGCGGCGGATGTCGCCCAGCTGCTGTGCGAGGTAGGAAGCGAAGCGCGCGGCGAGCGCGCCGTCGATCACGCGGTGGTCGTAGCTGAGCGACAGCGGCAGGATCAGGCGCGGCGCGAATTCCTTGCCGTTCCACACCGGCTTCATGGCCGCCTTGGACACGCCGAGGATGGCCACTTCCGGTGCGTTGACGATCGGCGTGAACGAAGTGCCGCCGATGCCGCCCAACGAGGAAATCGAGAAGCAGCCGCCCGACATGTCGTTCGGACCGAGCTTCTTGTCGCGCGCCTTCTTGGAGATCTCGCCCAGTTCGGCGGCCAGGTCCAGCAGGCCCTTCTTGTCGCAGTCGCGGATCACCGGCACCACCAGGCCATCGGGCGTGTCCACTGCGATGCCGATGTGGAAGTACTTCTTCAGGGTCAGCTTCTCGCCGGTCACATCCAGCGAGGAGTTGAACTGCGGGAATTTCTTCAGCGCCGCGACCACGGCCTTGATCTGGAACACCAGCGGGGTGACCTTCAGATCCTTGTTCTCTTCGCCGAGCTTCTTGCGGAACGCTTCCAGCTCGGTGATGTCGGCATCTTCGTGCTGGGTGACGTGCGGGATCATCGCCCAGTTGCGCGCCAGGTTGGCACCCGAAATCTTCTGGATGCGCGACAGCGGCTTCTCTTCGATCTCGCCGAACTTGCTGAAGTCGACCTTCGGCCACGGCAGCAGGTTGAGGCCGCCGCCCGCGGCGACCGGCGCACCGGTGGGACGCGCGCCGGAGGCCAGCGCGTGCTTCACGTAACCGGTGACGTCTTCGCGCTGGATGCGGCCGCTGCGGCCCGTGCCCTTCACCTGGCGCACGTCCACGCCCAGCTCGCGCGCAAAAGCGCGGATGGCAGGGCTGGCGTACGGCGCATCGCCCGGCATCACGATGCCGGCATCGAACGGCGGACGCGCGGTGGGTGCCACGTCGCCTTCGGGCGCATTGCCCGGCAGCACGCTGCGACCGCCGACGGGTTCCGGCTTCTCCTCGACCTTCGGCGCTTCGACCTTGGCAGCCGCCGGCGCGGCAGCGGGAGCCGGCGCGGCGGCAGGTGCGCCGCCAGCGGCTTCCACCAGGGCGATCAGGCTGCCTTCGGACAGCTCGTCGCCGATCTTGACCTTGATTTCCTTCACCACGCCCGCGAACGGGGCCGGCACTTCCATGGTGGCCTTGTCCGATTCCAGCGTGATCAGGCCCTGGTCCTTGGTGACGGTGTCGCCCACCTTCACCAGGATCTCGATCACCGGCACGTCTTCGCTGCCGATATCGGGCACCTTCACTTCCTGCACGCCACCGCCGCCAGCGGCAGCAGGCGCGGCGGCCGGAGCAGGTGCGGGAGCCGGCGCAGCGGGCGCGGCCTTGGCGGGCGCTTCGGCCTTGGCCGGCGCGGCAGCGGGCTTGGCGGCGGGTGCGGCGGCCTCGCCTTCGGCTTCGATGATGGCGATGAGCGTGCCTTCGGACACCTCGTCGCCCACCTTCAGCTTGATTTCCTTGACCGTGCCCGCGAACGGGGCCGGCACTTCCATGGTCGCCTTGTCCGACTCCAGCGTGACCAGTCCTTGCTCCTTGGCCACCTTGTCGCCGGGCTTCACCAGCACTTCGATTACCGGCACGTTTTCGCTGCCGATATCGGGAACGCGTGCTTCTTTAAGGTCGGCCATGGTTTCTCCTACGGATGGCGATGGCGAGCCGGCGGGGATGACGGCCGCTTAAGGTATTCAATGATAGCGAACGAGACCCCGTTCCGGACGCTTTTGGATCGTTTGAAGGCACCATTCGCATACGTATGCACTACTTTGGTCTAGCCGCCTTCCGACCCATCGCAACGGGCTCGCCCGCCGATGCATTCCACTTCGTCAGGTGGTCTGCTCCGGCAGCCGGCCATGCTGCAGCACCATGGAGGGGGGCGGCGGCGAGAGGCTGATGCCCTCGGCCTCGAAACGCTCCTTCAGCGCACGCAGCAGGTCGGTCTGCGCGCCCCAGCCGTCGCCGCTGTTGGTATAGGCGCGCAGCACCAGCATCACGCCGGCGTCGCTGAGGCCTTCCGTCCATACGCCGGGCGCAGGATCTTTCAGGATGCGCGGATCGGCGGCGAACTGGCTGCGGATCAAGTCCATCGTCTTGCCAATGTCGTCCTTGTAGCCGATGCGCAGCTTCAGCTCGAAGCGGCGCGTGCCGCGGCGATTGAAATTGATGATCGCGTCCGAACCGATCTTGGCATTGGGCACCACCGCCTCGCGGTTGTCGGGCATGGTCAGCATCGTATGCATCAGGCTCACCGCTTCCACCGTGCCTTCCACACCGCCCGCCTGGATGTAGTCGCCCACGCGGAACGGGCGAAAGACGATCAGCAGCACGCCCCAGGCCAGGTTGCTCAGCGAACCCTGCAAGGCCAGGCCGATGGCCAGTCCGCCGGCGCCCAGCGCCGCCACCAGCGGCGCCGACGGCACGCCGGCCTGCTGCAGCGCCATCACGATCAGCATCGCGATCAGCACGCCGTAGATCAGATTGCGCAGGAAGCCGCTCAGCGTCATGTCGACATTCGCCCGCTGCATGGCGCGCTGCGCGATATTGGCCACGCGTGCCGCCAGCCACAGGCCGATCAACAGCATCAGGAGGGCCAGGCCGATATTGATCAGCGTCGCGATGGTGGCTTCGGAAAGTGGCAGACGGGCCAGGAGATCGTGCATGGAGGGCGGTTCTCGCAAGGAAAAAACCCCGCGAGCCTAGCAACCCATGGATCAAGGTTCCGTTGCGTGCACGCATAAAGCGACCGCGCCGGGGGAGCCGACGCGGCCGAAGGTCGAGCAGGGGAGCTCCGACGTAAGATCAGTGCGCGGATTCGCCTCCGCCGGCGCGCGCACTGTCCGTGGCTGGTGTCAGCTTCTTGTTGTTGGTTTTGTTGTTGTACGCCAGCAGTTGCAGGCGCGAGCCGTCCTGCAGGCGAAATTGGAACTGCCGTTGCAGGGCGTCGAGCGAGCTGAGCCGCGGGCACAGGGCTTCCGCTCGCTTGTCCAGTTCGTTCGCCCGCTTGTTCACTTCGCGGTCGATGCTCTTGTCGAGCGAATCGGCGCGGGCCTCCAGCGCGGCCACCTTGCTCTGGTCGCCCGAGAGCGCCGCCGATACCGCCTGCCCCGCCACCTTGGAAACCAGGTCGGACACGGAATCCTCGACGCTCTTCTCCACCACCGCCTCCATGTCGTCCGATTTCCACACGCCCTGGCCCAGGCCTGCGTCGAGGCGTGCCAGCGCCTGCTGATGGTTTTCATCGAGACGCCCCACCATGCGGCGGCGCTCGTCGTCGTTCTCGGCGAAGGTCATCAGCACGGTGCGCATGGCGGCGAAACCGATGTTCACGCCTTCGCGCGCAATGCCGGCCACTTCCGGCAACAGCTGGCGGACTTGCTGCTCGTAGTCGCGCAGGCGGGTCGCGTCCTCGCTGTTCACCGCGACCTCGCGGTCATTCACGCGCAGGTGACCGTCATGCATGAACACGTCGACCGGCTGACCCGCGTCGCGATGGAAACCGATGCCGTTGGGCATGACCTGCACGTCGTAGGCGGTGGAATAGCCGCAATGCCCGTCATGCACCTGGAAATCGTGCGCATGCAGCGAACCGCCCAGCGTCAGTCCCGCCGCCATCGCGCAAGCCATCATGGTGATACGCATGCCCCGCCCCTCCGTGCGCCACCTCCGTGGCCCTCGAAAGCCACGATGCGGCACAGCATGGTTTTCCGGCATGGGCCTGTGGTCATGCCGTGCCACCAGTCACCCGAGACTTCTGGGCTATGACGCAGCGCGCATAGGAATGCTCTCGCCATCACGCTAAGTTCGGGAACGCAAATCGCCACGGGGAGGCGGGGAATGCGGGATGGGTGCGATGTGGTCGTGGTGGGAGCCGGCCTCGCCGGGCTGGTGGCCGCCACGGAGCTGGCCGATGCCGGCAAGCGCGTGCTGGTGCTGGAACAGGAACCGGAACAAAGCCTGGGGGGGCAAGCGTTCTGGTCGTTCGGCGGATTGTTCTTCGTCGACTCGCCGGAACAACGGCGCATGGGCGTGCGTGACTCGCATGCACTGGCGCTGGCGGACTGGATGGGCACCGCCGCGTTCGACCGCGCGGAAGATCATTGGCCGCGCCGTTGGGCCGAGGCGTACGTGGATTTCGCCGCGGGCGAGAAACGCGCCTGGCTGCATGCGATGGGCATGCGCTGGTTTCCGGTGGTGGGCTGGGCCGAACGCGGTGGCCACGGTTCCATCGGCCACGGCAATTCGGTGCCGCGCTTTCACGTGACCTGGGGCACCGGTCCGGGCGTGATCGAGCCGTTCGTGCGGCGCGCCCGCGAGGCGCAGGCGAAAGGCCTGCTGCAGTTCGGCTTCCGTCATCGCGTGGATGAACTGATCGTGGAAGGCGGCGCCGTGGTCGGCGTGCGCGGCAGCGTGCTGGCCGCCGACGGCATGGAACGCGGCAAGCCGAGTTCGCGCGATGTGCTGCACGGCTTCGAGCAACGCGCGCAAGCGGTGATCGTGGCCTCGGGCGGCATCGGCGGCAACCACGCGCTGGTGCGCAGGAACTGGCCGGAGCGGCTGGGTCCGGCGCCCACGCACATGTTGTGCGGCGTGCCCGCGCATGTGGACGGCCGCATGCTGGGCATCAGCGAAAACGCCGGCGCGCGGCTGATCAATCGCGACCGCATGTGGCATTACGTGGAAGGCATCGAGAACTGGAATCCGATCTGGCCCAAGCATGCGATCCGCATTCTTCCGGGTCCGTCGTCGTTCTGGTTCGACGCGACAGGCAAGCGGCTGCCCGGTCCGCTGTGGCCCGGTTTCGACACGCTCGGCACGTTGGAGCATCTGCGCGGCACCGGTCACGACTACAGCTGGTTCATCCTCGACCAGCAGATCATCCGCCGCGAATTCGCCTTGTCGGGCTCGGAACAGAACCCCGATCTCACCGGCAAGAGCTGGCGCCAGGTCGCCAAGCGCGCAATCGGCAAGGGTGCGCCCGCGCCCGTGGAAGCGTTCAAGCAACACGGCCGCGATTTCATCGTGCGCGACTCGCTGGAGGAACTCGTCGCCGGCATGAATGCGCTGGCCGGCAATACGCTGCTCGACGTCGCGCACATTCGCCGGGAAATCGAAGCGCGCGACCGTCAGTTCGACAACCCGTACACGAAGGACGGCCAGGTGATGGCCATCCACAACGCGCGTCGCTATCGCGGCGACAAGCTGGTGCGCGTGGCCAAGCCGCACCGCCTGCTCGATCCGGCGAACGGCCCGTTGATCGCGGTGCGCCTGAACATCCTCACGCGCAAGACGCTGGGCGGCCTGGAAACCGATCTCGATGCACGCGTGCTCGGCCACGATGGCCAACCGATGCCCGGCCTCTATGCCGTGGGCGAGGCGGCCGGTTTCGGCGGCGGCGGCCTGCATGGCTATCGCGCGCTGGAAGGCAGCTTCCTCGGTGGCTGCCTGTTTTCCGGCCGTATCGCGGGTCGTGCTGCGGCCAAGGCGATCGCATGAGCGTGCATGCCCTGCCTCGCATCGCCATCTATGGCGCCGGCAGCGTGGGCGGCTATCTCGGCGCCCGGCTGCACGACAACGCACGCATCACCTGCATTGGCCGACGCCGCGTGATCGACGCGTGGCGCATCCATGGCGGACTGGACTGGAGCGACCTGCAAGGCGGCCATGAACACGTGGCCACGCGCGACGTGGAGCTGCAGGTCGATCCCTTCGCGGCCGCCAAGGCGCATCTGGTGCTGGTGACGGTTAAGTCGTCGGCCACCGAAACGGTGGCGCGCGAGTTGGCGGAAGTCATCGCGCCTGGCGTACCCGTGGTGAGTTTCCAGAACGGCCTGCACAACGCGGCGACGTTGCGCGAAGCGCTGCCCGGTCATCCGGTGCTCGCCGGGATGGTGCCGTTCAACGTGCTGCAACGCATTCCCGGCGACTTCCACCAGGGTTCCGCGGGCGAGTTGATGGTCGAGGCGCACGAATCGTTGGCGGCGTTCCTGCCGGTATTCGAAGCCTCGGGTCTGCCGTTGACGGCGCGCAGCGACATGCCGGCCGTGCTGGCCGCCAAGTTGCTGCTCAACCTCAACAATGCACTGAATGCCTTGTCCAATGTGCCGTTGAAGGAAGAACTCTCGCAACGCGACTGGCGCCGCTGCCTGGCGCTGGCACAACGCGAGGCGCTCGCAGTGTTCGCGGCGGCGGACATTCATCCCGCCAAGCTCACCCCGCTGCCGCCCATGTGGTTGCCGCGCGTGCTGGATATGCCGGACGCGTGGTTCAAGCGCCTCGCTTCACGACTGCTGGCGATCGATCCGGTGGCGCGTTCGTCGATGTGGGAGGACCTGGAACGAGGCCGCCCCACCGAGGTCGATGCGATCAACGGCGAGATCGTTCGACTGGCGATGCAGCATCACGTACCCGCACCGGTGAACGAACGTCTCGTGCAATTGATCCATGAGGCCGAACAAACGCGACGCGCGTGGAGCGCAGCCGAACTGCTGGCCGAACTCACCCTGTAGGAGCGCACCCTGTGCGCGACCGGCACGAAGCGAGGCGGCGCAGCGTGGTGGTCGCGCACAGCGTGCGCTCCACACGTCACTCTTGGTCCGTGCTGTACAACTCGCGCCGCAATTTACGCAGCGACACGGTTTCCCACGCCGCCACCACCACCAGGATCACGGTGGTGGCCGCCGCCAGCGTCGCCACCGACATCGCCTGCGCCGGCCAGATCAACAGCACCAGCACGCCCAGCCCCGCCAGATGCGAGAGCGGCAGGTTGGTGTGGTTGACCGTCTGCTTGAACAACGCATTGCCCAGCAGATAGAGCGCCGGACCGCCGAGCAACACGGCGATCTGCGCGGTTCCGGCGATGGCGTGCGGATGCCCCAGGCTCAGCTCGTCGCCCACGGCACAAGCCACGATGCCGGCGACGATCAGCAGATGCAGATAGGTGTAGCCCAATCGCGCCGTGCGGCCCGGATCGTCCGATTCGCGGATCGAGCGGCTGCCCCGCTCCACCCCGATATCGAAATAGATCCACCACATCGCCACGCAGCCGATGAAGGCCGACACGAAGGCCAGCCACACGTCCGCCGTGCGCGCGCTTTGGGCAAAGGTGCTGCCCATCACCACCACCGATTCGCCCAGCGCGATGATCACGAACAGGCTGCAGCGCTCCGCCAGATGGCCGCCTTCGACATCCCATTCGCGCGTGTTGGAACGCCCTAGTCCCGGCACATAGAAAAACGCTGCCGGCCCCAGGTATTCGATGCCCAGGGCCAGCGCCCACCAGGCCAGGCGCGCTTCGCTCGTCGCCAAGCTTCCCACCACCCACAGCACACCCGCCACCGCAAACCACAGCGTGATGCGATAGAAGTTGAGGCGCGCGGCCGGTGGCGAATCACGCAGTGCCCACACCATGAACAGCGAGCGTCCCACCTGCATCGACGCATACGCGACGGCGAACAACATCGCATGGCCGTCGAACGCTTCCGGCAACGCCACCGATAACAGCAGGCCGCCAAACATCAGCGCCAGCACCAACAGGCGTACGGCAAAGCGGTCGGGATCGAGCCAGTTGGTGATCCAGCCGGTGAAGATCCACACCCACCACACGGCCAGGAACAACAGCAGCACATGCAGCGCGCCCAGCACGCTCAAATCGCCCAGCAACGTGTGCGAGAGCTGCGTCACCGCGTAGACGAACACCAGGTCGAAGAACAGCTCGATATTGGTGACCTTGCCGTGCATCCCGGGCTGGCGCGGACGCAGCAGGTTGTTCGAGTGGCTTGCTGCGCTGACCGTGGTCTCGGGCATGGCGCGATCTCCGTGGCGTCGCGCTCCTTATCGCACAGGGGGCAGCCCTGCCGCCACGGCGATCAGCTGCCGTCGTCGCGGATGGAGGCCACTTTGCCGTCGGCCACCACGATGGTCACGATGCGGCGCCCCTGCCGGTACTGCCATTGCTCGCCACCCGCTGATGACGACCGATGGCCGCCCTTGCGCTTCCAGCCGTGACTGCCTGAGGCCGGCTTGGCGTGCGAGCGGTACACCGGCTTGCCCAGCAATTCCACGACTCGCGCGGCGCTGTCGCCCACCACCAGCACCTGGCTGCCCACGCGCAGCGTTCCACTGCCGGCGTGGGCGAGGCAGGTCATCAACAGACCAAGCAACAGAACAACGAGACTGCGCATCGCCAGCACCTCTTCCCCACCCGTTTGACGCGTGGGAGCAGGTTAGTGATGCGATGGTCCAGGCCGCGATGCGTTCGCAGCCGCGGCGACATGTCGGCAGCGCTCGCGCAAGTTCGTCAAGCATCCTCAGTCCATATGAGAGTGCACTTGTGCGCGACGGGTATGGCCCCAGTCGCGCACAAGTGCGCTCCCACAAGGGAGTCGCGACATTTGAATCCGGATGCAGCGATCAGCGCGAGCGATCGGCGATGTCCGACACCCTGCCGTTGACGATGGTGATGATGACCACCCGCCCGTCGTCGCGCAGGTATTGCCACCGCTCGCCCTGGTAGCCGCCGAAATCGCTCTCCACCGGTTCCTTGAAGTCCGGCTTGCCCATCAACTGCATGGCACGCACGGCGCTGTCGCCCACGGTCAGTACCTCGCTGCCGACACGATAGGTGTTGGAGGCATAGGCGGAAGCGCTCAGCAGGAGCAAGGCAAGCAGGAGATAGCGGCGCATGATGAACTCCGTGTCGTCGGTGACGCTTAGAAACCCGCGCCCGGGGTCGCGAGATAGGCCTGCTCCGCAGGTGTATCGGTACGGCCAAGGACGGCGTTGCGGTGGGGAAACCTGCCGAACCGCGCGATCACATCGTGGTGTCGACGGGCGTAATCGAGGTAGTTCTGGAAACGCGGACGCTGCGCTTCCGGCTGACACGCCAGCAGCCGTTCGAACAGGCGCACGCAGTGCTGCTGCAGCACCGGGCTCTCGGCGTGTTCGAGCGGCATATAGGCAAACACCCGCTGCATCGGCGCCAGGCGCTGGTCGTATCCCTGCGCGATGCCATCGAGCGCCAGCACCTGGGTGCCGGGATCCCCGGCCCATGCACGGGCATCGTGGCGGTAGAGATTGCGGCTGAACTGGTCGCGCACGATCAGCAGCGCCAGCCAGCCTTCGGGGGTTTCGGTCCAGCCATCGAGATCGCCGCGCAGGGCAGCTTCCAGCGTGTCGCCGAAGCGCCTGCCGATGGCAGCATCGAAGGCGTCGTTACGCTCGTACCAGAGCGCTTCGGAGTCGCTGTCGAACTAGAAATCCAGCACGTCCGCAGGAGTCGACGGCACACGCGATCCTCATCGATGGGTCGCCGGTCAACCGTGGGTGGTGCCGGCCAGGCAGTGCATATCCTTATGGATGCCATGCAGCCGCGACAACTGGACTCTCAGCACACGCGCCGAGTCGTCCGAGGCCTGCGCCATCTGTTGCTCGAAGCTGTTCAGCAGCGCGCACTCGTTGCGTGCGAGATAGTGGATCCAGGCCGAATCGCGGTTGGACGCCATGCCCGTGACCATTTCGGCCAGCGCGCTGCGCACCGCACCGGCCAGCGTGCCATGGCGCGCCGGGGTGGAGCCGGTGGCATGCACCTGGGCCTGCAGATCGCCGATCAGGGTGTCGAGGGTGTGCAGGTTCTCTGCCAGCAGCGCCTGCAGCCCGGGCTCACGCACCTGAGCCAGCGCCCGACGGTACATGTCCCGGTCATCGATGCCCTGTCGAATGAGAGCGTTGTATTGCGGTGTACGCGACACGAAGTCGCCTCCTGACGGCCAAATACGACTGCGGGTGCCATCCTCTGCCCTTGCCACTTAGCGGGAGGTTAATCGCGGGTACCCAGGGAAATCCTGCTCAGCCCCGGTTTTACTGGCCCACCTCGAGCAAATTCAGCGGTTGGCCGCCGGCTCCGCGAATGCCCTGCTGCAATTCGGCCAACCGCTGGACGGCGGGACACAAGGCCTGGATCTGCGGCGCCAGGGCCTGCATGCGCTGCTCCAGGCGGGGCCGCAGCTGGGTGGTGAGGTCCGAGGCGGTGTCCCGCAGGCTGGCCGCGGCCTGCAGATCGCCGGTCATGGCGGCATTCACGGCCTGCTGGCCGAGGTCGTTCGCCAGCAGGGGCATCAGGTCCGAGGCCAGCTGATTGGCATATTGGTCGGCCAGATTGCCCTGCCAGTCGCGGGTACTGTTGCTGGCGGCGAGGCGCTGCTTGAGTTCCGTGGCACGGGCCGCGACGCGGCGGTCCAGCTCCGTCCGGGTGGCAGGGTCGAGCGACAGGCGGCCGCCTTCGTCGTGCATGGCCGCTGCCAGCATATCCACGCCGTTGGATGCGACCGCCTTCGCCCGAGGCGCCAGGGCACGCAATTCGCGTTCGAACAGCGCCAGGCGGTCCTGCTCGTCCGCGCGCAGGGTCACGCTGGTGCCGTCGGTGCGCAGGTTGCCGTCACGCAGCTCGACCTGGCGCGGCAGCGGTTGCGGCCGGTCGAACTGGAGGCGATCGGGCGCGATGGTCAGGTCGTAGCTGCTGGTGGCATGGCAGGTGGTCGCCAGATCCTGGGCTTGCGCGGCCGCGCAGGCCAGCGCGAGGGAAACGGATATCGACAGGCGGCGCAGGAGCATGGGAATGAACCGGAGGAAACGATGCCGCAGCGATAACCCGCGCTGCGGCAACCGCACCTGAATCGAACTCAGCGCAGCTTGCGGAACTGCGCGCGCGTCTGCGGCTGACCCAGCCACCAGGCCAGCCACAGCAACACCGGGATGCAGGCGACCTTGATGCCCAGAGCCATCAGGAAGGAGCGGCGCATATGCGCGAGCGCCATCTGCGATGCCTGGTCCAACGCATCCTGCGCGTTGGTCAGCGCCACCGCCTGGCTGAACTCGCGCCAGTGCGCATACAGCAGCACACCGCCCACCAGGCCCCAGCCCACTGCCAGCAGCACGCTGGCCACCTGCAGCGACACACGCGCCCAGGCCTGGCGAAGAATGGCGCCCGCGCAGATCACCACCAGGGCGAACGAGGCGACGAAATACACCACGTCCCAGGCGAGCATCTTTTGCAGCTGGGTGATGTCCTCGGCATTCGATGCCGGCAGCGGGTGCAGCGTGCGCCACACCTGCTGGGCGTGCAGCAGATATTGCAGGCAGCCATACGCCGCCAGCAGCAACATCAGCCACACCACGATGCGCCAGAACGAAAACCCGTCGCGGCGGCTCGCTTCCGCACGCGCCATCAGCGGCATCAGTGCGACGCCTTCAGCGTGGCCAGATCCGCCAGCACCTGGGCGGAGTTCTTCTCCGGATCCACGTCCTGGTACACCTTGGCGATCTTGCCCTGCGGATCGATCAGGAAGGTGGTGCGGCGGGCGTACTTGAAGCCCATCTTGGAAGCGAGCACGCCATACGTCTGCGCGGTGCTGCTGTCAGCATCGGACAGCAGCGGGAACGGCACGTGGTACTTGGCGGCGAAATCGGCATGCGACTTCACATCGTCCAGGCTCACGCCCAGCACGTCGGCGCCTTGCTGGCGCAGCTTGGCGACATCGTCGCGGAATGCGCAGACCTGCGCGGTGCAACCGGGCGTGAAGTCCTTGGGATAGAAATACAGCACCACCCAGCGGCCCTGGTGATCGGCGGGCGTGTGCCACTTGCCGTTCTGGTCCTGCAGGCGGAACGCGGGCGCCGTCTGCCCCACCTGCGGCAGCGCGGATGCGGGTTCGTCGGCATAGGCGGGAGCCAGCAGCCCCAACAGAAGACTCAACATCAACAGCAGCGAGAGGCGGCGCATGGGGTCACTCCGGATCGAAAAGCAGAGTGTACGCGCAAGAACCTGTTCAAGCTCTCCGCTTGGACCGCGCCCGGTTGGAACAGGCCCCTAAAACAAAGGGCGCCATGCGGCGCCCTTTGCAGACTCCAACCACCAGGCGGTTACTCCGCCTTGGTGATGGTGAACTGACCCACGGAGACACCGAGGTTGATGCCCTCGCCGCTGCCGTGCAGCGCCAGCGACACTGTGCCCTTGGTCAGCACCTGGGCCTCGCCCGTCTTCACTACGCCCGCCTCGGCACCGGCCTGCGCGTAATCGCCGAACACGTCCTTGATGCCATGCACGTGGGTGATGTCACCCTTGCCGTTGTCGATGTGGTATTTGCCTGCCGTCAAACCACCGCCATTCAACGAGATCTTCACCTTGGCACGCTCGCCATTGCTGCACACCACGGTGCCGCTGCCGGATGCGTGCTTGTAGATCGCCGACCAACCGGAGAGGCTGAAGGAGAGATCGCACTTCACTTCGGCATCTGCCGCGCGGGCCGTGGAAACCGGTGCCGCCGACATCGCGCCAGCACAAGCCAGAACCAGAGCTGCCATACCCGTCGAACGCTTGATCATCTTCATCTCCTTGCTGTGAATGAGAACGTTGGACAACGCCTGCCACCGGGGTGAGCGAAGTGCTTGCACATGTCCGCCGTAGCCCCTCCATCGTCGGCAGTTCCCGTGAACGCAATGTGCAAATCGCTGCACGCTTCGTTAACGGCTCGATCCAGGACGCGCTCGGAAGGCAGCAAAAAGCTTGTCGCACCCGCAGCTTGCGCGGCCAACAACGACCGTGCATCGGGCGCCGCCTGTGTGTGGAGCGGCACCCGTAGCGCCCGCATGCGCCGAGGATTAGGCTGGCAGCGAGACTCGGAAAAGCCGGCTCGGACATCCCATACCTGCCGCGGCAAGAGGTAGCGCATGCTCAAGTATTCGCTGGTCGGCTACGACGGCTCCGCCACCTCGCAGCGCGCCGTTCGTTTTGCCGTGCAACTGGCGCAGGCATCCGGCGGCCGGGTGCGGGTGGTGTCCGTCCTGCAGGTCACCGAAGGCAGTGCCGACACCTGCCCCTTGATGATGACCGACCAGGGCGGCAAGCGTTGCTCCCAGTTGCTCGAAGAAGTGAAAGAACTTGTGCCGGGCTCGGCTTCGTTGATCGACGCCGAAGTGGTGCGCGGCAGCCCGGGCGACGTGCTGCTCGAACAGGTGCGCAGCCATGGCATCGATCACGTCGTGATCGGCCACACCGAACGCGGCGCGCTGGCGCGTTGGCTGCTGGGCTCGGTCTCCAGCGACGTGCTGGAACGGGCCCATGTGCCCGTGACCGTGGTGCGCTGAGCCGGCCAAGCGGCTCGCGGGTCGGCGCTCGTTAATCCCACGTCGTCGTCTCGTCGTATGCTGTCACAAGAACGTCATGCCAGGCTGGCGCCGCCCCGCGTCGAGCCAGCCCGTTGCCCCGTACAGGAATGACCGCGTGAGCTATACCCAATCGTTGCCCTGGACCCTGGAAAGCCTGGATTTCAGTCGGATCGACATTCCGCGTGTGCGCCAAAACGAAGACCTGTTCTTTCTGCTATGCAGTTCGTCGTTCGTGGAGAGCGGCTCGGACCTGTATACGCACAACCTGGTCGAGCACTTCGCCGGCGACGAAGCCCTGCAGACCTGGTTGAGCCAGCACTGGGAACACGAGGAACTGCAGCACGGCCGCGCCCTCGCCGCCTACGTGAAAGCGGTATGGCCGGAATTCGACTGGGACAAGGGCTTCGCGGCGTTCTGGGCCGAGTACGGCGCGGTGTGCACATCCGAACAACTGGAAACCAGCCGCGGCCTGGAACTGGCCGCGCGCTGCGTGGTGGAAACAGGCACCGCCAGCCTCTACCGCGCACTCAACGACATCACCGATGAACCCGTGCTCAAGCAGCTCACCGGCCACATCAAGAGCGACGAAGTGCGCCACTACAAGCACTTCTACCAGCACTACCGGATCTATCGCGAACGCGAAGGCTTCGGCCGCTACAAGGTGTTCCGCGCGATCCTGCGCCGGGTCAACGAGATCCGCAGCGAAGACAGCGACATCGCACTGCGCCACGTGTTCGACCAGTGCTATCCGCAGCACAAGGACAACCAGGCAGAGTTCAAGCGCATCACCGGGCGGGCGCAGGATCTGCTGCGGAGGAATATTCCCGCGGAGATGACGGTGAAGATGTTGCTCAAGCCGCTGGAATTGCCGCCGCGTTTGCAGAACGCGATGGAGAAGCCGCTGGCGAAGTTGGCGGAGAAGTTGTTTCTTAACTGAACTGCATGGGGCTCGCTTTTTAGCTCGTCATTCCGGCGCGAGCCGGAAGCGCTGTTCAACAGCCGAATGGCTGGTCATCGAGTTTCGTCAATCTTCGGTTGTGGTCATACCGCGATCAGGCCGCTTACGCAGCGGGCGTTTCGAACGGCTGCCGCCGCTCGAGTCACTTTTCTTTGCTGGCCCACGCATGCGCAGGAGCGCATGCGAACGGCGAAGCCGGCCCGAAGGGCGAAGGGCAGGATGCCCGGAGTAAAGAAAAGTAACCCAAAGAAATGGCCTCTAAAGCTGGCAGCATTGTGTTGAATCCGAGCACGACTGGTTGAGGCGCGTCCCACCGGATCTCCATGGGAGGGTACCCCAGGGGTACTTCAATGCGCTGCGCAACGCGCCCGAATCGCTGAGGACTTAAAGCGGAGGCTCGCTGCGCATCGCCCGTGGCTTGTCTTCGCGATGCACATCACTTCTCCCTCTCCCCGCCGGGGAGAGGGCCGGGGTGAGGGGCGGGTGCTCGCGGGAACGTCTGGTTTTTTCTGTGGGAGCGCACCCTGTGCGCGATAGTCACGCTGGGATGTACCGCTCCGTCGGTTTGTCGCGCACAGGGTGCGCTCCCACAGTAGATCTGCAGCTCTTGGCTCTTGGCTCTTGGCTCTTGGCTCTTGGCTCTTGGCTCTTGGCTCTTGGCTCTTGGCTCTTGGCTCTTGGCTCTTGGCTCTTGGCTCTTGGCTCTTGGCTCTTGGCTCTTGGCTCTTGGCTCTTGGCTCTCAGGGGTCCCCGTATGACGCGGCGGGTGGGTGGAGGAAAGCCCGCAGGGTGGCCCGCAGGGATGCGGGCCAGTTTTTCGCCAGGGCAGGATGCCCTGTCGAAAAACCCCGCAACCCACCCGCGCACCTGGAGGGCCGCTAGGCCCGGAAGGCGCGTCATCCGGGGGGCCCTTCTCTTTGGTTGGCGGTGTCAATCTAGAAGTGCATCATCGATCGCTTGGGCGAGGTCATCGCGCCCCAGCGCACGCATGAACATCTCCGCCGGACAGTGGTAGTCGAGGGTGGCCCGCGGTCGCAGATTCATCTCCCGCGCAATCGCATCGAGTTTGCGTTGGCTATGCACCGACAGGTCGGTGCCTTTGGGTAGGTACTGGCGCAGTAAACCGTTGGTGTTCTCGCAGATGCCGCGCTGCCAGGGACTGTGTGGATCGGCGAAGTAAATCGCCAGCCCCGTGCGTTTGGAGAGGGTCTTGTACAGCGCCATCTCCTTGCCCTGGTCGTAGGTCAGCGTTTGACGCAGCGTCGCCGGTAACGGACCGAACGCCCGGCTGAAGCCCTTGAGCGCATCCTCGGCCGCGCAGCCTTCCATCTTCACCAGTTTCAGGAACAACGTGCGCCGATCCACCAGTACGCCCACCGACGACTGATTGCGCGCGCCTTTGAGGAAGTCGCCTTCCCAATGGCCCGGCAACAAGCGTTCATTGGCCTCCGGCGGGCGATCATGAATACTCGGCAGATCGTGCATGCGGCCACGCCGATTGGCGCCTTGGCCGCGTGGGCGACGCGCGCACTTGTGCTGGCGCAACAGCGCCACCAGCCCTCGCCGCAGTTCGCCGCGCGGAGCGGCATAGATCGCGGTGTAAATCGTCTCGTGGGACACGTGCTTGGCCGGTTCCTCAGGATGCTGTCGGCGCAGTGTGCGGCTCACCTCTTGCGGTGACCAGCGGCGAGCCAACAGGTAGCGCACCAGACGCCACAAGGCACTCTCACGATGCAACTTACGCGGCCGACGCGCCTGATGGGCCAAGCGTCGGGCCCGATGGCCGGCACGACAAGCGTCATAGCCGAGCGTCGGGCGCCCCAGACGAGGGCTGCCCGACGGCTCGCGGTGCCCGTTACGCGCCAGCTCCCGTGAGATCGTGCTGGGCGACCGGCCTAGCAGTATCGCCAGCTGCCGGGCGCTGTCCCCGCGTGCCTTGCCCACCATGATCGCGCCTCGCTCTTCGGCGCTTAGATGGTTGTAGTGCTGACCCATGCATCACCTCCAGAGGGGTGTTGCACTTGATATTAGAGACCGCCGTTACTTTCTCTTGGGCAAGCAAGAGAAAGTAACCCGGCCTCCGGCAGGAGGACGGAAGCCCGCGGCAGGCGAGCAAGCTGGCGTCAACGCGACAACCAAACACCGAGGCTCTGGACCCCGGCCTGCGCCGGGATGACGAGCAAAAAACGTCTGCGGCTACTTGAACACTTCCGCTTCACGCATCCAAATGCATCAACCAAACCACAACAACCTCACTTCGCCGGCCGCGCCGCCTCCTCAATCTCCCGCGGCTTCCCCTCCTGAAGCCCGCGGCAGGCGAGCCAGGTCGCGTCAACGCGACAATCGAAGACTGACGAAACTGGATGACCAGCCATTCGGCTGTTGAACAGCGCCTCCGGCCCTCGCCCCCTTTTCTGGATGCGCCGGGATGACGAGCAAAAAAACGTCTGCGGCTACTTGAACGCTTCCGCTTCACGCATCCAAATGCATCAACCAAACCACAACAACCTCACTTCGCCGGCCGCGCCGCCTCCTCAATCTCCCGCGGCTTCCCCTCCTGCGGCGAGTTGAGCTTCTTGATGTCCACCGGCCGAATCTGCTTGATGAAGCAAGGCGCATCCGCGCCGCCAGTAATCACGCGGTCGAACTTCGCCGACACTTCGCTGGCGCTCGAGGTCAATGCGATGTGGTTGGTGAATTCCAGGTTGCGGCACTTGCCGTCGAGGTCGAGCAGCCACGCCTCGTTCGCCCGTGTATAGATGGCCAGCTCGCTGTCGCTCAGCGGCTCCCACGACCACAGGCTGAAGTAGCGGAAGCTGCTCACCGGTTCGCCCGCCGCAGCGGCATAGGCTTGCTGGCGCGCTTCCATGCGGGAGGTGTAATCCTTGCCGACGCGGGTGCAGGCGCTCAGCGCAGCGACCACGGCGAGTGCGGTAAGTAGGTTTTTGGCTGCCATGACTTTCATCTCCATCAATGCTGGCCATGCAAACGCATGAGGTCCATGTGGGTGGACCTTACTTCTTCTTGGCCGAAGCCTTGCTGACGGGCTGCCACTTGGCCGGATCGAAGCCGCCCGTCTCGAACACCAGCGTCACTTTCTTCTCGCCGTCCTGCAGGGTCACGTCCATGGTGATCTTCTTGGCCTTTTCCAGCTGGGCGATGAAGCCCTTGTCGTCCTTGAACAGCAGGGCCGGCTCGCCGGTGGTCGGGGCGAACGCGCTGATGCTGCCGGGCTTGCCGTCGAAGGTGGCCTTGATCGAACACACGCCCTTGCAGACGAAGCCGTGCGGACCGCCGTTGAACAGGAACGCGTTCTGCCCCCACTCGGTGTGACGGCGCAGCACCAGCCGCACGCGGTCTTCGCCGGCGGGCTGGCTGGTGTAGATGGTGGCGGTGGACTGCGTGCCGCCCTGCATCGGCGAGACCTGGTACAGCCACAAGCCGGCGAGGCGATTCTTCTCGCTGTTTTCCTTGTAGCGCTGTTCGATCGCCGGCAGGCTCTGCTGCACTTCCTTGGCTGCCTCGGTGTTGGGGTAGCGCTTGAGGATCTCGTTGCCCATCGTCACCGCCATCTCGTCGTTGCCGATGCGCTGCAGCTGGCGATAGGTATCGAGCTTGCCCGCGGAATCGTCGGCCGGTGCCTGCGCTTGCGGCGCCGGTGCCTGGTCGCCCGACTGGGAGCAGCCGGCAAGCAGGAGCACGGTGCCGAAGGCGGTGGCGGCAAAACGGAGGCGCTGGTTCATGGGCGAGGTCCTGTTGCGGGTAGGCGCTTAGAGTGGAACGAGGCTGAGTGGCGGTGCAAGCGTTGTGGCATTGGCATCGTGAGTCGCGCATAGGGTGCGCTCCCACAGGTGTGGGGTCTCAGGCGTTGACCGGCGTGTCGCCGAAGCGCTCGCGCAACTGGGTGCGGAAGCGGCGGCTGCACGGCACGGTGGCGCCATCGCGCATGGTCAGGCGGGCGTCGCCGGTTTCCAGCGGTTCCATCTCGGTCAGGTAGTCGAGGTTCACCAGGTAGCTGCGATGCACGCGCACGAAGCGCGTGGGATCGAGTCTTTCCTCGATGCCGGCCATGGTGGCGCGCAACGGATAGTCGCGGCCGCGCACATGCAGGTTCACGTAGTTGCCCGAGGCCTGCAGCCATTCGATCTCACGGGCGGCCACCAGGAATTCCCTGCCGAGCTTGCGCACCAGGAAACGTTCGGGCCGATCCACCGGCTCGACCGGCGGACCTTCGTCCGGCTCGGCCAGCAACGAGGCCTCGCCCTGCAGGCGGCGCACGATGAAGCCGTAGCCGGTGATCAGCGCCACGAACAGGAAATAGGTGCGGATGTCCTTGAGGTATTCGTAGCCCAGCTCCAACGGCCAGTCGTCGCCGAAGTGGTAGCGCGAACCCATGGCGGCATAGGCCAGCATGCGCAGCACGATCATCAGGCCCACGTGCACCAGGCAGAACGGCACGCTCAGCGCCAGATGCACCTTCAGGTTGCGGGCCCAGGTATCGAAGCGCATCGGCCATTGGCGCGTGGCCAGCACCACCAGGGGCACCATCGACAGGATCACCAGGCTGCTGCTGGCCTCCCAGATCCACGGCTCGATGCTGCTGGCCCGATGGGTGCGATAGACCGCGTCGAACCAGGCAACCGTGCCGTTGAAGATGGTATTGGCCATCACGGTGACGACCCAGAAGCCGACCTCGAACGGCCGGCGCCAGCGCTGGAAACGGGAGTAGTCGAAGGCCGGCGTGGTGGTCATGCCTGGGATTCTACGTGGACCGGCGCGTTCGCCGGCTCATTTCGTCCCTCACCGGGCACCGCTCGTCCCCACGGGCGGTCGATCAATCACTTAGCGGGGGACGGGAGCCGTCGCCGCGCGGAGCATGCGGGCATCCCGACCATGGAGTTGCGCTCATGAACCGCCGCCACGACATCGACGCCCTGCGCGTTTTGGCTTTCGGCCTGCTGATCCTCTACCACCTGGGCATGCTGTATGTCGGCCCGGCCGACGACTGGAAGTTCCATCTCAAGAGCAGCTACATCGCCGACTGGCTGGAACAGCCCATGCTGGCGTCCAGCTTCTGGCGCATGGATCTGCTGTTCCTGATCTCCGGGATGGCGGTGCACTTCCTGCGCGGTCGGCTGAGCCTGCCGCGGCTGGCCTGGAAGCGCACGGTGCGCCTGCTGGTGCCCCTGTTGTTCGGCATGGCCGTGGTGATCCCGATCCAGCCCTATGTGCAGGGCGTGGACAACGGGCTGGTGGCGCCGGGCTTCGGCCATTTCCTGCTGCGTTACTGGAGCGGCGGTCCGTGGCCGGCGGGCGCCTTCGATGGCTGGCAGTTCGGCGTGACCTGGAACCATCTGTGGTACCTGCCGTACGTCTGGGTCTACACCCTGCTCTTGCTGGCCTTGCTGCCCGCGCTGGAATCGCCAGTGGGACAGCGCGCCATCGCTGCGGTGCATCGCCTGCGCGGCTGGCCGCTGCTGGTGCTGCCAGCCCTGCCGCTGTTCGCCTATAACCTGCTGCTGGCCGCGCGCTTTCCGCAGAACCATGCCTTGATCGGCGACTGGTATGCCCATGCGGGCTACGCCACGATGTTCTTCTACGGCTATGCCATCGGTACGCATCCGGCCCTGTGGAGCGAACTGGCGCGGCTGCGTCACCGTTCGCTCGGTCTGGCGGTGTGCTTTTTCGCCACTCATCTGCTGCTGGGCCGGATGGAAGCCTTCGCCGGCACGTGGCCTGCATCGGCCTTCGCCATCGAACGGCTTGGCATGCGCGCCCTGCATGTCTTCTACGCCTGGAGCGCCATCGCCGCCGTGCTGGGCTGGGGACATCAGTACCTCAACCGCCCGTTCCGCTGGCTGCCGTATGCGCGTGAAGCGGTGTTCCCCTGGTACATCCTGCATCAGAGCGTGCTGCTGGCGATGGCGTACTGGCTGATCCCGCTGAAGCTCGGCGCGGTGTGGGAACCCACGCTGGTGTTGCTGGGCACGGTGGGCGGTTGCGCCGCCCTGCACGAGCTGGTGATACGCCGCACGCGCTGGCTGCGCCCGCTGTTCGGCCTGGATGCCAAGCCGCGCGCTGCCCGGATCGAGACCGCAGCCGTCGCACAGACGCAGGCTGCGTGATGGCAGGGGCAGCGGGACCCATGTCCTGCTGCCCTGTCCGAATCGCTGCGTGGACACCAACCGGCCACGCAGCGCGGATCCATGCGTCACAGCGCTTTGCCTCAGCGCGTCAGCTACTGATAATAGCCGCGCTCCCGCAAGGATCCCCCATGCCCCCTTCTCCCGCGCAAGCTTCGACGGAATCGTTGCGCTCGCATCCCGCATTCGTGCAGTTCTGGTTCGCCCGCATCTGTTCGGGCTTTGGTTTTCAGATGTTGTCGGTGGCCGTGGGTTGGCAGATCTACGCCATCACCGGCCGCGCGCTGGATCTGGGCCTGATCGGCCTGGTGCAGTTCTTTCCCTCGGTGATGCTGGCGCTGCCGGCGGGCCATGTCGCCGACCAGTTCGAGCGACGCCGCATCGTGATGCTGGGACAGATCGTGGACATGCTGGCGATCGTCGCGCTCGCCGTGATCAGCCTGATGCATCTGGCGCACGAGGCGACGATCCTCGTGCTGGTGTTCGTCATCGGCGTCGCAAAAGCCTTCGAATTTCCCGCGCTGCAATCGATGCTGCCGGCGCTGGTGCCGTCGAGCGTGCTGTCCCGCGCCATGGCGGCAAGCCAGTCGGCGGGACAGGCCGCGATGATCATGGGGCCCGCGGTAGGCGGCCTGCTCTATGTGGCGGGTGCCGGCGTGGTCTACAGCGTCTGCGCGGTGCTCTATCTGATTGCCGTGCTGTTGATGGCGCGCATGCGCTACGAGCAGGCGCAACCCAAACGCGAGCCGGCCACGCTGAAGACGCTGTTTGCCGGCGTGCATTTCATCCGTCGCCGCCCGGATGTGCTGGGCGTGATCTCGCTGGACCTGTTCGCCGTGTTGCTCGGCGGCGCCACGGCGCTGCTGCCGATCTTCGCCAAGGACATCCTGCATACCGGCCCGTGGGGCCTGGGCCTGCTGCGTGCCGCGCCTGCCGTCGGCGCACTGCTGATGTCGCTGTGGCTGGCGCGCCACACCATGGAACGCCGCGTGGGTCCGATCATGTTTGCCTCGGTCGCCGGCTTCGGCGTGGCCACGCTAGTGTTCGCACTCTCCAAGGTGCTGTGGCTTTCGATCATCGCGCTGTTTGCACTGGGCGCGTTCGACATGGTGAGCATGGTGATACGCGGCGCACTGGTGCAGCTGGACACGCCCGACGACATGCGTGGCCGCGTGAGTGCGGTCAATGCGATCTTCATCAATACCTCCAACCAGCTCGGCGAGTTCGAGTCGGGCATGCTGGCGGCCTGGCTGGGCGCCGTGAATGCCACCGTGATCGGCGGCATCGGCACGCTGGTGGTGGTGGGATTGTGGATGGCCATGTTTCCCACCCTGCGTCGCCGGCAAAGTTTGCGCGTGGAGCAACCGGTGCCCGAGCCGGTCGGTACGGAGACGATCTGACCCGCGTTTCCCGCTGGAGGGAGCGCGGGTATAGTCGCGACGCCGACGCTCTCGAGCGGCCACTCATCAGGGGAAAGGCATGACGACGACGCCGGTTCGGTCCATGTTCGTGACAGTACTGAGCTGGGCCTTCATCGGGCTCGGCGCGATCGGGGCCTGCTTCTTCGCGCTGTTCTCACTCGTTTCGACCGCGACGCAGCACCTGGCGCTCGCCGGCAACGCTCCCATCCATCATCAGATGTTGAGCGTCAGCCAGGCCATGCAAGGATTGCCGCCGCCGTGGCCATGGATCTATGCGCACGAGTCCCAGTTGTTGCTGCTGGGATCGGCCGTGGCGCTGTTGCATCTGGCCTGCGCGCTGGGAATGCTGTGGCGTCGCCGCTGGGCACGCGTGGGTTTCATCGCGCTGATGTTGCTCGACATACTGTTCCAGCTCGCGATGATCCCTTATGCGTACGTCGTGCAACCTGCGCTGACCAGGGCGGTGCAGGCCGATATGCCTGCAGGCCTGCCGCCGGTATTCGCCGCATGGATGCAGCGCGTGATGGCGTTCCAGCACATCGAGGCGATGGTGCGGCCGGTGCTGCTGATCGGGCTGTTCGCATGGATCGCATGGCGACTGCACCGTGCGTCCGTCCGGCAGGAGTTCGCCGGACAGCGTGCCGCCGGAAACGGTGCCTGACCTGCGGCTGGCGAGCGCGGCCGCCTGATCCACGTCAAGGGAAGGCGATGACTGCCCGATAGCATGGGCAACCTTCTTCGCACGCATGCCATGCCATGAACGTCGATATCGCCGTCGTCGGTGCCGGACCCGCCGGGCTTTGCCTTGCGCGCTCTCTCGCGCGCACAGGGCTGAGTGTCCTGGTGATCGAACAGCAATCACTGGATGCGCTGCGCGAACCACCGTTCGATGGACGCGAGATCGCGCTCACGATGCGGTCTGCGCGCATTCTGCAAGAGCTGGGTCTCTGGCAGCGTCTTGAGCCCGCGAGTATCTCGCCACTTCGAAGCGCACGCGTACTGAACGGACGGTCGCCGCACGGATTGCACGTCACGCCATCGGCCGCAGCGGATTCGCAGCTGGGTTTTCTTGTGCCCAACCACTGCATTCGTCGCGCCGCCTACGCGAGCATCGAGCACGAACCGAACATCTCCCTGGCATACGGCGTCTCCGTCGAAAGCATCGCATCGAACGATGCGGCAGCGCGATTGCGCCTGTCCGATGGCGCCGAGGTCGGCGCCCGCCTCGTCGTCGCTGCCGACAGCCGCTATTCGCGCCTTCGCCGCGACGCGGGCATTGCGGCCGACATGCATGATTTCGGCAAGACCATGCTGGTCTGTCGCATGGCCCTGGAGCGGCCGCATCACGAGGAGGCGCTGGAATGGTTCGGCCACGCGCAGACGCTGGCCGCGCTGCCTTTGAATGGCGGCGAGGCATCCGTCGTGCTGACCTTGACGCCGCGCGAGATGCAACGCGTGATGGAGATGAGCGAGGCGGATTTCGAGATGGGAATGCGTCGTCGCTTCGACGGCCGCTTCGGCGCTATGCTGCTCACTTCCACGCGTCATGCGTATCCGCTGGTGGGCGTGTACGCACGCCGGTTCGTGGCCCACCGCCTGGCGTTGATCGGCGACGCCGCGGTGGGAATGCATCCCGTCACCGCGCACGGCTTCAATCTGGGCTTGCAGGGTGTGCAGACATTGGGTTCGTTGCTGGCAAGCGCCGCCGCCGGCGGCCACGACATCGCCTCGCCGGAGCTGCTGCGCCGCTACCAGCGCATGCATCGCCGCGCCACGTGGCCGCTCTACGCCGCCACCATGGCGGTGGTCACCCTGTATACCGATGATCGCGACATTCCACGGCTCGCCCGGTCCGCCCTGCTCCGCGCAAGCCAGACCTTGCCGCCCGTGCGGCAAGGCATCGCGCACCTGCTTGCGTCGCGCCGCAGTCCCTTCGCCATGGGCCGACATCGCAGCTGAACAAGCGCCGCCATTATTTACGCACCGCTCACACCGGCGCTGGCAACGTGAACAAACTTATTGCAGGAGGACGCCATGAGCCGTCACCACGACCTCGAAAACACTGTCAACGGCGTCCGTGAACGCGTGCGCCACTACGCCGGCGAAGCCGCCGGGCGGGCCGACGAACTGGTGGAGCGCGGCCGCGAGGCCAGCCGCCGCTTCGGCCGCAACCGCAGCACCTACGCGCGCCGCTTCGGTCACGCTGCGGAAGATTTCGCCGACGAAGCCAATTACCAGTATCGCCGTCTGCGGCGCCATGTGACGCGCCATCCGGTCGCGACCACGGCGATCATCGCCGGCACGGTGGGCGCCTTCTTCCTGCTGCGACATCTGTTCCGCGGCGACGACGAATAAGCGTTGTGGTCCGATCGCAAAAACCCGCCGAAAGGCGGGTTTTCATTTGGACGGCCATCTTCGACTGTAGGAGCGCACCCTGTGCGCGACCGCTACGGTAGCGCGGCCGTGCCGCACGCCGGTCGCGCACAGGGTGCGCTCCTACAGAGAAAAAAACGCCGCGATTGATCGCGGCGTTTTTCGTCAAGGCCAAGCTCTATCTCAGACCGTTTCAGGATTCGGCTTGTCCGGATCCAGCTTGTAGGTCTTGATGGCGCGGGCCACGTCCTTCGCGTTGACCTTGCCGTCCTTCGCCAGCGCGGCCAGCGCGGCGTGGGCGATCCAGTAGCGGTCGACCTCGAAGAAACCACGCAGGTTGGCGCGCGTGTCCGAACGACCGTAGCCGTCCGTACCCAGCACCGTGTAGCGCATGCCATCGGGCATGAAGGCACGGATCTGGTCGGAGTACTCGCGCACGTAGTCGGTGGCCGCGATGGCCGGACCCTGGCGCCCCTGCAGCAGGCCCGTCACGTACGGCACGCGCTGCTCGGCTTCCGGATGCAGGCGGTTCCAGCGCTCGGCGTCGAAACCGTCGCGACGCAGTTCGCTGTAGCTCGGGCAGGACCAGATGTCGGCGGTGACGCCGAAATCCTTCTCCAGCAGTTCCGCCGCCGCGATGACTTCGCGCAGGATCGTGCCTGATCCCAACAGCTGCACGCGCGTCTCGCCCTTCTTCGGCTTGCCGGCGTCCTTGAACAGGTACATGCCCTTGATGATGCCTTCCTCGGCGCCCGCGGGCATGTCCGGGTGGCTGTAGTTCTCGTTCATCACGGTCAGGTAGTAGTACACGTCCTGCTGTTCCTGCAGCATGCGGCGCGTGCCGTCCTGCAGGATCACCGCGACTTCGTAGGAGAAGGTCGGGTCGTACGACTTCACGCTCGGGATCGCACCGGACAGCAGGTGCGAGTGGCCGTCTTCGTGCTGCAGGCCTTCACCGTTGATGGTGGTACGGCCGGCGGTGCCGCCGATCAGGAAGCCGCGCGCGCGCATGTCGCCAGCCGCCCAGGCCAGGTCGCCGATGCGCTGGAAACCGAACATCGAGTAGTACACGAAGAACGGCAGCATCGGCTGGTTGCTGATGCTGTAGCTGGTCGCCGCTGCCATCCATGCCGCCATGCCGCCGGCCTCGGAAATGCCTTCCTGCAGCACCTGGCCCTTCTGGTCTTCGCGGTAGTACAGCAGCTGGTCGGCATCCTGCGGACGGTACTTCTGGCCGAACGGCGCGTAGATGCCGATCTGGCGGAACATGCCTTCCATGCCGAAGGTGCGCGCTTCGTCGGCCACGATCGGCACGATGCGCTCACCGATCTGCTTGTCGCGCAGCATCAGGTTCATGCCGCGCACCAGCGCCATGGTGGTGGAGATTTCGCGCTCACCCGAACCCTTGGTGATCTGCTCGAACGCCGACAGTTCCGGCGCCTTGAGCTTCACGTCGGAGGTGCGACGACGCTGCGGCAGCGAACCGCCGAGCTGGCGACGACGCTCCAGCATGTACTGCACTTCCGGCGAGTCCTTGCCCGGATGGAAGTACGGCACGTCGGCCAGCTTGTCGTCGGCCACCGGGATGTTGAAGCGGTCGCGGAAGTGGCGCACGGCCTCGGCGTCCAGCTTCTTCTGCTGGTGCGTCGGGTTCTGCGATTCGCCGGCCGCGCCCATGCCGTAACCCTTCACCGTCTTGGCGAGGATCACGGTCGGCATGCCCTTGGTCTTCACGGCCTGGTCGTAGGCTGCGTAGACCTTGTGCGGATCATGGCCGCCGCGGTTGAGGCGCCAGATGTCGTCGTCCGACAGGTTGGCCACCATCTCGCGCGTTTCGGGGTACTTGTTGAAGAAGTGCTCACGCGTGTACGCGCCACCGAAGGCCTTGCACGCCTGGTATTCGCCGTCGACGGTTTCCATCATCAGCTTGCGCAGCACGCCCTTGGTGTCGCGCGCGAGGAGCGGATCCCAATAGGAACCCCACACCACCTTGATGGCATTCCAGCCGGCGCCGCGGAACACGCCTTCCAGTTCCTGGATGATCTTGCCGTTGCCGCGCACCGGACCGTCCAGGCGCTGCAGGTTGCAGTTGATCACGAACACCAGGTTGTCCAGGCCTTCGCGGCCGGCCAGCGAGATGGCGCCGAGCGATTCGGGCTCGTCGGTTTCGCCGTCGCCCAGGAAGCACCAGATCTTGCGATCGGTCTTGGGCATCAGGCCGCGGTGTTCCAGGTACTTCCAGAACTGCGCCTGGTAGATCGCCTGGATCGGACCCAGACCCATCGACACCGTCGGCACCTGCCAGTAGTCCGGCATCAGCCACGGATGCGGGTACGAAGACAGGCCGTGACCCTTGCCGGCCACTTCCATGCGGAACAGGTCGAGCTGTTCCTCGGAAATGCGGCCTTCCAGGAACGAACGCGCATACACGCCCGGGCTGGAGTGGCCCTGGTGGAACACCAGGTCGCCCGGATGATCGGCGCTCGGTGCGCGCCAGAAATGGTTGAAGCCCACGTCGTACAGCGTGGCCGACGAGGCGAAGCTGGCGATGTGACCGCCCAGTTCGCCCGGCTTGCGGTTCGCACGCACCACCATCGCCATCGCGTTCCAGCGGATCAGCGTACGGATACGCCACTCCATCGCGGCGTCGCCCGGCATCTTGGCTTCATTGGCCGGCGAGATGGTGTTGACGTACTCGGTGGTCGGGTTGAACGGCAGGTAGCCGCCCGCCCGACGCGTCGAATCGACCATCTTCTCCAGTAGGTAATGCGCACGCTCGGTGCCGTCGTGATTGATGACCGCGTTGAGCGATTCGACCCATTCCTGGGTTTCGGTGGGGTCGAGGTCTTGCTGGAGGATGTCGTCGAGCTGATCCATGGGGAGCTTCTCTCCGCGGCGCCGGGGAGGTGGCGCGGCTGTAGGTGGACGTCTCCGCGGGGGAGACGGGGAACCTTCCGAGTTTAGCTCCGACGGGGTTTTTCGCCAATTGGATCGAGACAATACGGGGGCGAATGGGGGTGCAGGCGGGGTTCGACTTTAGTCGGGCCGGGACGGCAGGGTTTTGCTTTTGCTCGTCATTTCGGCGGGGGCTGGGGATCCAGTTTCGATTCGCCCGGTTCTTGCGATATCGCGATCGAGCCGCTTACGCAGCGGGCGTTTCGATCGGCTGCCGCCGCTCGAGTCACTTTTCTTTGCTGGCCCAAAGAAAAGTAAGGCAGTCTCTAATATCAAGTGCAACGCCCTTTGGGAGGTGATGCATGGGTCGGCACTACAACCATCTAAGCGCCGAAGAGCGGGGCGCGATCATGGTGGGCAAGGCACGTGGAGAGAGCGCCCGGCAGCTGGCGATGCTGCTGGGCCGGTCGCCCAGTACGATCTCACGGGAGCTGGCGCGTAACGGGCACCGCGAGCCGTCAGGCAGCCCTCGTCTGGGGCGCCCGACGCTCGGCTATGACGCTTGTCGTGCCGGCCATCGGGCCCGTCGCTTGGCCCATCAGGCACGCCGGCCGCGTAAATTGCATCGTGAGAGCGCCTTGTGGCGTCTGGTGCGCCATTTGTTGGCCCGGCGCTGGTCACCGCAAGAGGTCAGTCGCACACTGCGCCGACAGCATCCCGACGAGCCGGCCAAGCACGTGTCTCACGAGACGATTTACACCGCGATCTATGCCGCTCCGCGCGGGGAGCTGCGGCGAGGGCTGGTGGCACTGTTGCGCCAGCACAAGTGCGCGCGCCGCCCGCGCGGCCAAGGCGCCAATCGGCGCGGCCGCATGCACGATCTGCCAAGCATTCATGATCGACCGCCGGAGGCCAATGAACGCTTGTTGCCGGGCCACTGGGAAGGCGACTTCCTCAAAGGCGCACGCAATCAGTCGTCGGTAGGCGTGCTGGTGGATCGACGCACGTTGTTTCTGAAGCTGGTGAAGATGGAAGGGTGCGCGGCCGAGGATGCGCTCAAGGGCTTCAGCCGGGCGTTCGGTCCGTTACCGGCGACGCTGCGTCAAACGCTGACCTATGACCAGGGCAAGGAGATGGCGTTGTACAAGACGCTCTCCAAGCGCACGGGACTGGCGATTTACTTCGCCGATCCGCGCAGTCCCTGGCAGCGCGGCATCTGCGAGAACACCAACGGTTTGCTGCGTCAGTACCTCCCCAAAGGCACCGACCTGTCCGTGCATAGCCAACGCAAACTCGATGCGATTGCGCGGGAGATGAATCTGCGACCGCGGGCCACCCTGGACTACCACTGTCCGGCGGAGATGTTCATGCGTGCGCTGGGGCGCGATGATCTCGCCCAAGCGATCGATGATGCACTTCTAGATTGACACCGCCTAACCCAAAGAAATGGCCTTTAAAGCTGGCAGCATCGTGTTGAATCCAAGCACGAACGCTCGAGGCGCGTCCCACCGGATCTCCATGGGAGGGTACCCCAGGGGTACTTCAATGCGCTGCGCAACGCGCCCGAATCGCTGAGGACTTAAAGCGGAGGCTCGCTTCGCATCGCCCTTGGCTTGTACGCGATGTACCGCACTTCTCCCTCTCCCCACCGTGGAGAGGGCCGGGGTGAGGGGCGGGTGCTCGCGGGAACCTGTGTGCTTTCTGTGGGAGCGCACTTGTGCGCGACAGCCACGCATGGATGTACCGCTCCGTCGGCTTGTCGCGCACAAGTGCGCTCCCACAGTAGCCCTGCAGCTCTCGCTCTTAGCTCCGGCTCTTGGCTCTTGGCTCTTGGCTCTTGGCTCTTGGCTCTTGGCTCTTGGCTCTTGGCTCTTGGCTCTCAGGGGTCCCCGTATGACGCGGCGGGTGGGTGGAGGAAAGCCCGCAGGGTGGCCCGCATGGTTGCGGGGTTTTTCGCCAGGGCACGATGCCCTGTCGAAAAACCCCGCAACCCACCCGCGCACCTGGAGGGCCGCTAGGCCCGGAAGGCGCGTCATCCGGGGGGGCCCTTTCTTTTGGTTAGGCGGTGTCAATCTAGAAGTGCATCATCGATCGCTTGGGCGAGGTCATCGCGCCCCAGCGCACGCATGAACATCTCCGCCGGACAGTGGTAGTCGAGGGTGGCCCGCGGTCGCAGATTCATCTCCCGCGCAATCGCATCGAGTTTGCGTTGGCTATGCACGGACAGGTCGGTGCCTTTGGGGAGGTACTGACGCAGCAAACCGTTGGTGTTCTCGCAGATGCCGCGCTGCCAGGGACTGCGCGGATCGGCGAAGTAAATCGCCAGTCCCGTGCGCTTGGAGAGCGTCTTGTACAACGCCATCTCCTTGCCCTGGTCATAGGTCAGCGTTTGACGCAGCGTCGCCGGTAACGGACCGAACGCCCGGCTGAAGCCCTTGAGCGCATCCTCGGCCGCGCACCCTTCCATCTTCACCAGCTTCAGAAACAACGTGCGTCGATCCACCAGCACGCCTACCGACGACTGATTGCGTGCGCCTTTGAGGAAGTCGCCTTCCCAGTGGCCCGGCAACAAGCGTTCATTGGCCTCCGGCGGGCGATCATGAATACTCGGCAGATCGTGCATGCGGCCACGCCGATTGGCGCCTTGGCCGCGTGGGCGACGCGCGCACTTGTGCTGGCGCAACAGCGCCACCAGCCCTCGCCGCAGTTCGCCGCGCGGAGCGGCATAGATCGCGGTGTAAATCGTCTCGTGGGACACGTGCTTGGCCGGTTCCTCAGGATGCTGTCGGCGCAGTGTGCGGCTCACCTCTTGCGGTGACCAGCGGCGAGCCAACAGGTAGCGCACCAGACGCCACAAGGCACTCTCACGATGCAACTTACGCGGCCGACGCGCCTGATGGGCCAAGCGTCGGGCCCGATGGCCGGCACGACAAGCGTCATAGCCGAGCGTCGGGCGCCCCAGACGAGGGCTGCCCGACGGCTCGCGGTGCCCGTTACGCGCCAGCTCCCGTGAGATCGTGCTGGGCGACCGGCCTAGCAGTATCGCCAGCTGCCGGGCGCTGTCCCCGCGTGCCTTGCCCACCATGATCGCGCCTCGCTCTTCGGCGCTTAGATGGTTGTAGTGCTGACCCATGCATCACCTCCAGAGGGGTGTTGCACTTGATATTAGAGACCGCCGTTACTTTCTCTTGGGCAAGCAAGAGAAAGTGACCCGGGCCGCGGCAGCGGCACGGAAGCCCGCGGCAGGCGAGCCCGGTCGCGGTAGCGCAACAACCGAAGACTGACGAAACTGGATGACCACCTTCGGCTGTTGAAAAGCGCCTCCGGCCTGCGCCGGGATGACGAGCAAAACAGGACTGTGGCACGTCCACACAATGAGGCTAGGTTGGCCCCTCACCCCAACCCTCTCCCCGCAGGGGAGAGGGAGAAAAGCGCTGCGTCTCGTTGCAACTCAAAAAGAAAACGGAGCCCAAGGCTCCGTTCTCAAACACTTAACTGCAAACCCAAACCTCAGCTGCGCCGCTCACCCTGCGCCTGACGAATCTGCGCATCCACCGCCGCAATCGCCGTCATGTTCACCACGCGACGCGGCGTCGCCGCCGGCGTGAGGATGTGCGCGGGCTTGTTGATGCCCATCAGGATCGGACCGATCGCCACGCCATCGGTCATCACGCGCACCATGTTGTAGGTGATGTTGGCGGCGTCGAGGTTCGGCATCACGAACAGATTGGCGCGCCCGCTCAGCGTGGTGTTCGGGAACATGCGCAGGCGCAGTGCCTCGTCCCATGCCGTATCCGCCTGCATCTCGCCGTCCATGTCGAGCTTGGGATTACGCTGCACCAGGATCTCGCGCACCTTGCGCATCTTTGCCGCGCTGGCATTCTCATGGCTGCCGAAGTTCGAATGCGACAGCAACGCGATCTTCGGCTCGATGCCGAACAACTTCAGGCGATAGCTGGCCTGCAGCGTCGCTTCGGCAATCTGCTCGGCGGTGGGATCGCACTGCACGTGCGTATCGAGGAAGAACCAGGCGCCCTGGTCGTTGATCACGCCGGTCATCGCCGAGGTGCACGACACGCCCGGATCCAGGCCGAACACGCTGCGCATATAGCCCAGCTTCTTGTGGAAACGACCGACCAGGCCGCAGATCATCGCATCGGCTTCGCCGCGTTCGACCATGATCGAGGCGATCAGCGTGGGACGCGAACGCAGCAGGTTCTTCGCTGCCGCCGGCGACACGCCACGGCGCTCGGTCAACGCGTGGTACTGCTGCCAGTACTCATTGAAGCGCGGATCGTCATCGATATTGGTGAGTTCGAAGTCGACACCTTCGCGCATGCGCAGGCCAAGGCGCTCGATGCGCGTCTCGATCACGCTGGGGCGGCCGATCAGGATCGGGAACGCGAGGCGCTCATCGATCACCGTCTGCACCGCGCGCAATACGGTCTCTTCCTCGCCCTCGGCGTACACCACGCGCTTGCGGTCGGCACGCGCGCGCTCGTACACAGGCTTCATCAGCAGGCCGGTGCGATAGATGAACTGGCCGAGCTTTTCCTTGTACGCGTCCATGTCCGCGATGGGACGCGTGGCCACGCCCGAATCCATCGCCGCCTGCGCCACGGCCGGCGCCAGCATCACCAGCAGGCGGGGATCGAACGGACGCGGAATCAGATAGTCGGGGCCGAAGGTCGGCACGTCGCCACCGTAGGCGCTGGCCAGATCGCCGGCTTCCATGCGGGCCAGCTCGGCGATGGCGCGCACGCAGGCGGTCTTCATCGATTCGTTGATGACGGTGGCGCCCACGTCGAGCGCGCCGCGGAAGATGTACGGGAAGCACAGCGCGTTGTTGACCTGGTTCGGATAGTCCGAACGGCCCGTCGCGATGATGCAGTCCGGGCGCACCATCTTGGCGTCTTCCGGCGAAATCTCCGGATTGGGATTGGCCAGCGCCAGGATGATCGGCCGCGCATTCATGGTGGCGACCATTTCCGGACGCAGGATGCCGCCGGCCGAGAGGCCGAGGAACACGTCGGTGCCGGCGACGATATCCGCCAGCGTGCGCTTCTCGGTGTCGCGCGCGTAGCGCTGCTTGTCCGGGTCCATGTTGTCGCGGCCGGTGTAGAGCACGCCGTCGCGATCGAACGCCAGGATGTTCTCGGGCTTCAGGCCCAGCGCCACCAGCATGTCCAGGCAGGCGATGCCCGCCGCGCCCACGCCGGTGGTGGCGAGCTTGACGTCCTCGATCTTCTTGCCGACCACTTCCAGCGCGTTGACGATGGCCGCGCCGACAATGATGGCGGTGCCGTGCTGGTCGTCGTGGAACACCGGAATCTTCATGCGCTCGCGCAGCTTGCGCTCGACGATGAAGCACTCCGGCGCCTTGATGTCTTCGAGGTTGATGCCGCCGAAGGTGGGCTCGAGCGAGGCGATGATGTCGACCAGCTTGTCCGGGTCGCGCTCGTTGATCTCGATGTCGAACACATCGATGCCGGCGAACTTCTGGAACAGCACACCCTTGCCTTCCATCACCGGCTTGCCGGCGAGCGGGCCGATGTCGCCCAGACCCAGCACAGCGGTGCCGTTGGTGATCACCGCGACGAGGTTGCCGCGCGCGGTCATTTCGCTGGCGGCGTTCGGATCCTCGACGATGGCCTCGCAGGCATAAGCGACGCCGGGCGAGTAAGCGAGCGCGAGATCGCGCTGCGTCACCATCGGCTTGGTCGCGCTCACCTTGATCTTGCCGGGGCGCGGAAGGCGGTGGTACTCGAGAGCGGCGAGGCGCAATTCTTCGGGAAGGGCCATGGGAATGAGATCGAATGTGATGGGGAGGCGGGGCCGCGAGGCGGCATCACCGAATGGTATCACCGCCGGCCACCCTTCCCCGACGATGCGCTGCAGCATGGTGACGCGATGGTTCACACAACTGGTATGCAACGGCATGGTGCTTTTTGTGGGAGCGCACTTGTGCGCGACGGAGGAACACCGAGCCCTTGTCGCGCACAAGTGCGCTCCCACAGAGAGCTTTAAAGACTCAGCGAAAGCGCTTCCGCCTGCACCTTGCCCATATGTATGCGATTGACGAACAACGAGAATGCGAGTTTCCCCGCCAGCCCGTGCGCGTGCTGCATCCACGGCGGCAGCCAGCGCGGTGGGGCGATTGCGCCGGAGGCGAAATACGGTTGCAGGCTGATGACATCGTGTAAGGCCAGCTTGCCGGCGAAAAGATTCCGCAGCATATCCATGCGCCGCTGCTTCAGCGCCCAGCGAAAGAACGTGTGCACGGTGAGCAGGCCTGACAGGTAGACATTGTCCTTCGCAAACGCCGCGCCGCCGGTCAGCGGCACGCCACGGAACACGCGTTGCGCCGAGTGGAAGCTGTCGGCAGGGCTCTGTCCGCACTCGCTGAAGAAACGGTAGACCTCGACGAAATCCGCGCCGCTCAAGGCCATGTCGATGGCCAGGATGCGCAAGCTGATGCGTTTCAATCGCGAGATATCGATGGCGCCGGACATCAGCTCGGCGAAGACCGCCAGGCCTTCCTGCGTCGCCGTGACGCGCGGCGAGGTGCGGCCCAGCGAGGCCAGCAGTGGCTGTGCGCGGCCATTCAAGGCGGTAAGCGAATGCACCAACGCTTCGTGCGCGAGCAGCTGGTGGCGGTCGTAATCGGTGAAGCGCGTGCCGCCGCGCAGGCGGATGCGGGTGGCACCGGCCGCCGCCTTGGCGGTGAGTTCCGGGTCCACCTCTACGGAAATCAGCGGCTCGCCGAAGAACTCGTCCAGCGTCCTGCTCAGGTCCGCGCGCAGGTCGTCGGCGGAGATG
This sequence comes from Dyella kyungheensis, assembly GCF_049913195.1. Taxonomy (GTDB): domain Bacteria; phylum Pseudomonadota; class Gammaproteobacteria; order Xanthomonadales; family Rhodanobacteraceae; genus Dyella; species Dyella kyungheensis. Next base: position 4,410,820 of record NZ_CP183983.1, read on the forward strand.
GCCACGAGCACGTCGTCGGCGATCAGGTCCGAACCCAGCTCGTCGGAGAGTTCCACGAAATAGCGCGCGGCGTCGAGGTTGCTGCGCTCGCTGCCGGGAATCTTATCGCCGGGGCGGCCGTACAACACGATCGAGGGCGCGGTGACCTGATCGGTGCCTACCGCTTCGAGCATTTCGGCGGCGATGCGCCACGACTCGGCGGTGCGGCACAGGTACTCGCCCAGCGGATCGTCATAGCCAGCCTCGCGCTCGATGGCGGCCAGCTCCGCACGCTCGGCGGATAGATCCGGCACGGTGTACTGCACGTCGGGCAGCGAGAACTGTCCCTTCGCATAGGCCGCGATCATGCGGTCTTCCAGCGAGGCGGGCCATGCCACGGTGGGCAGGATACGGATGCCGCGCACGGCCATCAGCAGGCGTTTGTCCAGATCGGCGTAGCGCTGGAGCTCAGGCGAGAAAGCGACGCCCGGGGTATTCATGCGGGCCTCCTTCGATCCACCGAAGGGACACCGGGCTTGAACGCCGGAAGCCCGAAGCCGAAGGCGGGAAACTCCCGCTCAAAGAACAACGTCGAACGCGACGACAGCCGCTGCATGCCCGCTTCCCTAACCAAGACGGCCCGATAGTAGTGCACCCGCCGCGCCACGACAGCGCAGCGCTCGACTAATCCCGATCACGCGAATGCCGATTCGTGTGGGGCTTGGTCGCCGGACGCCCGCCGCGCTGGCGGCGCAGCTTGGCTTCCAGGGTGGTGGCCTGTTCTTCGCGCTCGTCGCGCAATTTCAGGTAGTTGCGCCAGCGCTCGGCGGACAGGTCGCCGCTGTCCAGCGCCGCCTGCACCGCGCAGCCAGGCTCGCTGCCGTGGCCGCAGTCGGCGAAGCGGCACTGTTCGGCCAGCGCATCGATGTCGGCGAACAGGTCGAGGTTTTCTTCGCCGGTAAGCTTGAGTTCGCGCATGCCGGGCGTGTCGATCAGGCAGCCGCCGCTGGGCAACTGCAACAGCGCGCGATACGTCGTGGTGTGCCGACCGCGACTGTCGTGGCCGCGCACGGCGCTGGTGGCCATGCGCTCGCTGCCCAGCAACGTATTGGTGAGCGTGGACTTCCCTGCGCCGGACGAACCCACCAGCACGGCGCTGTCCCCCGGCTGCAGATACGGCAGCAGCAAGTCGATGCTGGCCGGATCCTTGCCGTTGATGGCATGGATCGGCGTGCCATTGGGCAGGCGCTCGCGCAGCGCGGCCAGCAACTGGGGCGCGTCCTCGCGCGTGTCGAGCTTGCTCAGCAGCACCACCGGTTGTGCGCCGGAGCCTTCGGTCAGCGACAGGTAACGCTCGATGCGCGCCGGATTGAAGTCGCCGTCCAGGCCGGTCAGCACCAGCACGTAGTCGATATTGGTGGCGATGATCTGGCGCTCGTAGCGTTCGCCGGCTGCTGCGCGCGACAGCACGGTGCGTCTTGGCTGCACCTGCACGATATGCGGTGGCTTGCCCGACTCGATTTCCACGAAATCGCCCACCGACGGACGGTCGGCCGGATCCAGGCTGCGCTTGAGGAAATGACCGGCCGGCTGGGCGCCGAACAGGTGCTCGCCATCGTGCAGTTCGTAGCCGGCGCGATGCTGCGCCACTACGCGGGCCAACTGCCTGCCTTCGGCGGGCAGGGTCTCCCCACGCCAGCCGATACGGCGCAGTCGCTCGATGATTTCGGGGTGCGTCATGGGTGGCCATTATGCCCTGCCCGGCGGCAAGGGATGCTCTGATCCATCGGGCCATGCTGCCCACGCGGCATGGACCAGAGCATCGTTGCCTGGAAAAAGCCCGAAATACCTTGATTTTCGGCTCCCCAAGCGCGCCGGGACGCTGCTAGCATGCAGTTGGCGGGCAGGTTCTTGCGCCGCAACAACACCAAGACGAAGGACGCTTGCGTTGGCCTCGATCAAACCCAGTGCGCACCTGGCGGACGTGCGCTATGAAATCCGTGGCGCGCTCACCCGGCGATCCCGTGAGCTGGAGGCGGCTGGCCTGCCGATCATCAAGCTCAACATCGGCAATCCCGGCCGCTACGGCTTCGAAACGCCGGCCCATCTGCGCGAAGCAATCGCACGTCACCTACACGACAGCGAGGCCTACGGCCACGAACAGGGACTGGAAGAAGCCCGCGACGCCATCGCCGCCCAGCAGCGCCATCGCGGCGCGCACGGCGTGGAAGTGGAGCGCATCTTCATCGGCAACGGTGTGAGCGAACTGATCGACCTGAGCCTGCGCGCCCTGCTGCAACCCGGCGACGAAGTATTGCTGCCCAGCCCCGACTACCCGCTGTGGAGTGCCGCCACCATCCTCAACGACGGCAAGCCGCGCTATTACCGCTGCCTGGCGGAAAACGGCCACCTGCCCGATCCCGAGGAAATCGAATCGCTGATCACGCCACGCACCCGCGCACTGGTGCTGATCAATCCGAACAATCCGACCGGCGCCGTGTATCCGCGCGAACTGCTGGCACGCATGGTCGAGATCGCCGCCAAGCATCGCCTGTTGCTGCTCAGCGACGAGATCTACGACGAGATCCTCTACGACGACGCCCCCTTCCAGCCGCTCGCCGCGGTGGCAGGCGAGGTGCCGTGCGTGAGTTTCGGCGGCCTGAGCAAGGTGCATCGCGCCTGCGGTTACCGCGTGGGCTGGATGAGCCTGTCGGGCGATCCCGCGCGCACCGCCGACTATCGCGATGCCCTGCAATTGCTGGCTGCATTGCGCCTGTGCGCCAACGTCACCGCGCAATGGGCCGTGCGTCCCGCGCTGGAATCCGCACCGACCATCAGCGCGCTCACCGCACCGGGCGGCCGCCTGCACGAAGCGCGTCGCGCCGTGCTCGAAGGTGTGGCGGCCAGCCAGTTCCTCGATCTGGTACCGCCGGCCGGGGCGCTGTATGCCTTCCCGCGCGTTCGCGCCGATCGCCTCGCCGACTTCGACGACAACGCCTTCGCACTGCGCCTGCTGGAAGAAGAATCCGTGCTGGTGGTGCCGGGCAGCAGCTTCAACGTGCCGCACAGCCGTCACCTGCGCCTGACCCTGCTGCCGCCGCCGGAGCAGTTGCGCGAGGTGTTCGAACGCATCGAGCGCGTGCTGACCGGCATGGCCGCCTCGCAGAAGCCGCGCACGGCTGCCGTTGCCTAGGGATGCGTTATCTCGCCCTGGGTGACTCCTATTCCATCGGCGAAGGCGTGCCCGACGCGGGGCGCTGGCCGGTGCAGCTGGCGGTGCGGCTGCGCCGTGAGGGTGTGGCGCTGGACGATCCCACCATCATCGCCACCACCGGCTGGACCACCGACGAACTGTCGGCCGCGATGGACGCGTTCGCGTTCGAGCCGCCTTACGACCTGGTGAGTTTGCTGATCGGTGTGAACAACCAGTACCGCGGGCGCAGCGCGGACGACTACCGCTGCGAGTTCCGCGGGCTGCTCGAACGCGCCGTGGCGCTGGCGGGCGGGCGTAGCAACCGCGTCCTGGTGCTGTCGATTCCCGACTGGGGCGTCACCCCGTTCGCGCATGGCAGCGGTCGCGACGTGCTGCAGATTGCCGGTGAATTGGACGTCTATAACGCCATCGCGCAAGAGGAAGCCGGGCGGCGGGGCGCGCAGTTCGTGGACATTACCGGCATCTCGCGCCTGCACCCCGCCCTGCTTGCCGACGACGGGCTGCACCCTTCCGCCGCGCAATATGCGCTGTGGACGGAGGCGGCAGTGCCGGCGGCCGTGGCGATGCTTTCCGCCTGACCCACGAGCAGCCACTGCAGGAGCGCACCCTGTGCGCGACCGCGGAGCTGAGGGTCGCCTCGGTAATTGTCCGGGCGATCCAGGCCCGGCGAACACCGACCAAAACCGCGTCACCGGTCGCGCACAGGGTGTGCTCCCACCGTTTTATGTTTTGCTTCGCCTGGGCGGAAACCGCTCTGCAATCTCCCCGCCATCGTGCGGTGACGTAAACGCTGCAAGCTGGCGTCCCGGTAACCACCGGGAGAGACTGCCATGGCGACCTTCCACTGCCGCAGTGCCTTCATCTCCGACGTGCATCTGGGCACGCCTGACTGCAAGGCAGGCTATCTGCTCGATTTCCTGCGCAAATTGCGTTGCGAGAAGCTGTACCTGGTCGGCGACATCATCGACATGGAAGCACTGGCGCGCCGCACCTGGTGGCACCCCGACCATGGCGCGGTGATCGCCGAAGTGCTCGATCTGGCGCGACGCGGCGTCGATGTCGTCTATATCCCCGGCAACCACGACGCGCCCGTGCGCGGCCTGGCCGGGCAAAGTTTTGGCGGCGTGAAGATCGAGCTGGACGCGGTGCATGAAGGCGCCGATGGCCGCCGATATCACGTGAGCCACGGCGACGAATTCGATCCGGAGCAGGTCGGGCGCACATGGATGGTGCACCTGGGGGAAGTGATGCATCGCTTCATCTGCTGGACCAACCGCCGGGTCCACGCGATGCGTCGCCGCCTGGAACTGCCGTACCTGCCGCTCTCGATCATCGTCAAATCGCACATCGGCAAGGCGCTGGCCTATATCCGCGCCTACGAAGAGCGCGTGGCCAGCGATGCCCGCCAGCGCGGCTTCGACGGGCATATCTGCGGTCACATCCATTTCGGCCATGTGCGCGAGATGGACGGCGTGCTGTATCTCAACGATGGCGACTGGGTGGAGCACTGCACGGTGCTGGTGGAAGACCACACCGGCGCAATGGAGCTGATCCACTGGAGCGAGCAGGCCGCCCCGCTGGGCCGGGCCAGCCGCGAACTGGTGCTGCCCTCGCCCGCCGCCGCGCTGGCGCTGGCGCCGCTGACGCGGGCGAAGCTGGATCTGGCGGAGTTGCGACCGGCGGCGTGATGCCCCCTTGCATCCCCGAAATCCGCCGGCATATCCACAGGCGCTACAATTCGCCCTCTTTGCCGGAGCTCCCGCCCCCATGTCCCTCGACAGCGCCACCCGCGAACGTATCGAATCCCTGCTCCAGAACCACCGCGTGGTGTTGTTCATGAAGGGCACCCGCCAGCAGCCGATGTGCGGCTTCTCGTCCGCGGCCACCAACACGCTCAATGAGCTGCTGCCGGACTACCACACGGTGAACGTGCTGGAAGACCCGGAAATCCGCGAGGGCATCAAGGCCTACGGCGACTGGCCGACGATCCCCCAGCTGTACGTGGGCGGCGAACTGGTCGGCGGCGCCGACATCATTCGCCAGATGTATGCCTCGGGCGAGCTGCACCAGCTGTTCGGTGCCTCCGCTCCGGATCGCACCCCGCCTGAGATCACGATTACCGACAAGGCCGCCGAGGCCATCCGCCAGGGCACCGCCAATGCCCAGGGTCTGGCCCTGCATCTGGAGATCGGCCCGGACCACAGCGCCGGCTTCCAGCTGGCGCCGGGCAGCGACCACGATATCGTGGTCAGCGCCAACGGCATCGAAGTGCATTTCGACCCGGGTAGCGCCCAGCGCGCCAAGGGCATCGTGATCGACTGGGTCTCCACCGTGCAGGGCGAAGGCCTGAGCCTGAAGTTCCCGGGCGCGACGGAGATCGGCACGCTCACCGTGCAGCAGCTGAAGGAACGCCTGGCCGCCGGCGACATCACCCTGGTGGACGTGCGTCCGGCCCATGGCCGCGCCGCCGCTGCGCCGCTGCCGCAGGCCCGCGTGCTGGACGAGGAAGGCTACGACGCGCTGGCCAACCTGCCCAAGGACACGGCCATTGCCTTCATCTGCCACCACGGCGTGTCCAGCCGCGGCGTGGCCGAGCGCTTTGCCGCGCACGGCTTCACCAAGATCTACAACGTCGAAGGCGGCATGGACGCGTGGGCCCGGGAGATCGATCCCACGGTGCCTCTTTACTGAGAGCCCGGCCCCGTCGCACGACGGACCCAAGGCGCCTGCCATCCGCAGGCGCCTTTTTTGTGGGTGAGCCTTCCGCCGGCAGGGGCGCCAGACGACGGCGAGATGAAAGGCGTGCCTGTTAACATGTGACGACCATCTCACTGTCGTGCCCTATGCGCATCCTGCTCGTCGAAGATGATTCCCTCGTATCCGATGCCATTTCCCGTGGCCTGGTCGGCTCGGGTTATGTCGTGGATGCGGTAGGCGATGCCGAATCCGTGGCCTCCCGCCTGGCCGACACCCACTACGACCTGGCCATCGTCGACCTGGGCCTGCCCGGCGAAGACGGCCTCTCGCTGGTGCGCCGACTGCGCCGGGACGGCAGCTCGCTGCCGCTGCTGATCGTGACGGCCCGCGACGGACTGGACGACCGCATCAATGCGCTGGACCTGGGCGCCGACGACTACCTGGTCAAGCCGTTCGCGCTGCCGGAACTGGCCGCCCGCTGCCGCGCGCTGATCCGTCGCGCCACGGCGGCCGCCGCCAACGAGATCGTGATCGGCGGCCTGCGCATCGACCTGGCCGGCCGGCGCGCGCTCAACGAAAAGGGCGAAGTGCTCGAGCTGACCCGCCGCGAGTGGTCAATCCTGGAATGCCTGGCGCATCACAGCGGTCGCGTGGTGAGCAAGGAACGCCTGACCCAGGCCATCACCGGCTGGAGCGAGGACATCTCCGGCAACGCCATCGAAGTGCACGTCTCGCGCCTGCGCAGCAAGCTGGGCAGTTCGGCCACGGTGCGCGGCATCCGCGGCCTGGGCTATCGCCTCGAAGACGCCTGAGCGGCCAGGGAGGCTCTGATCTATTCCGCGTAGGCGGCATGACTCCAGAGAGACCGCAGGGTGTGAGGCGTGGTACAGCCCAGGCTGGTTGCCTGGGCAAGACGCGCATCGCGCCCTGCGGTCTCTCTGGAGGTCACCCGCAGGGCCGGTTCTGTCTGGCCGCCGCTGGGCGTCGCGCCGATTCGACAGGCCACCAGCCTGCCTTCATCGTCGCAACGCCCAGCGGCGGCCAGACAGAACCGGTGACGCCTACGCGGAATAGATCAGAGCCTCCCTAGTACTCCGATCCATCCCATGCCGATGGCATGATGTCCGGACCATCTGCGGGGTCCGCTGGCGCATGACCGCCTGAGCGATCCGACCCGCGCAGCTTCCGGACATCACCCGCGGGGCCGCTTCGGTGACATTCACCTCGAACAAATCAAAGCAGTCCAGGCGCCCTACCAGCGTCCACAAGCGGCTGCTCAGCTATCTGCTGGCGCCGCTGCTGTTGCTGCTGATTGCCGGCGTGGCTGTCGATCATCACGTGATCGTCAGTCCGATCCACAACGCGTTCGATCATTCGCTGTCGCGCTCCGCGCTGGCCATCGTCGCCCGCATCCACCCCGGCCCCGGCGGCCGCCCCGATGTGGCGCTGCCTTCGCATCCGCCGCCGCCGCTGCGCGCGATGCCCGACGAGCACTTCTTCTACCGGGTCAGCCTGCCCGATGGCACCACCATCGCCGGCTCGCCGGAATTGCCGGTAGCGCCCGACAGCCAGTCGGACGACGGTTTCAGCTACGCGAACATCGACTTCCGCAACGAATCGTTCCGGCTGGCCAGCTATCGCACCAACGAAACCGGCGACCCGCTGGTGGTCACCGTGGCCGAAACTCCGGCCCGTCGCGACCGCGCGGTGCATCGGCTGGACGTGGCCTTCCTGATCAACGACACCGTGCAGATGGCCGCCGTGTTCGTCATCGCGCTGGTGGGCATACGCATCGCGCTGCGCCCGCTGCAGCGCCTGAGCCGCCAGATTGCCGGACGCCCGGCGGTGGCGCTCAATCAGCTGCCCACCGAGAACGTGCCCACCGAAGTATTGCCACTGGTGGTGTCGCTCAATTCGCTGCTGGGACGGGTGCGCGATTCGGTGCTGTCGCAACAGCATTTTCTTGCGAATGCCGCGCACCAGCTGCGCACGCCGCTGACCGGCCTGAAGGCCCAGCTCGAAGTGCTGAGCCGCGAATCCGCCGGCACGCCGGTGCAGGAACGCATTGCACTCCTGCAGGGTGGTGTCGACCGTCTGGCGCACACCGCCAACCAGTTGCTGACGCTGGCACGCGCCGAACCCTCGGCGCATCGCGCCAGCCATTTCACCGCCGTCGACCTGCCCCGCCTGATCGGCGAAGTGATCGACAGCTCGCTCGATCGCGCGCTCGCCCATGGCATCGACCTGGGTGCGGACAGCCGTCCCGTGCAGGTCACCGGCGTGTACTGGCTGCTGCACGAGGTGCTCAACAACCTGATCGACAACGCCATCCGGCATACGCCCTCGGGCGGCAACATCACCATCCGCTGTGGCGTGGCGAACCATCGCCCCTTCCTCGAAGTGGACGACAGCGGGACCGGCATTGCCCCGGAGGAACGGGAGAAGGTGCGCGAGCGCTTCTACCGCAGCGCGGGCAGCGGTGCCGACGGCTGTGGCCTGGGGCTGGCCATCGTGGACGAAGTGTCACGTGTGCACGGCGCCCAATTGAGTATCCTCGACGGCAGCTCCGGGCGGGGGGCGCGGATGCGCATCGATTTCCCCGCCGTCGCCTGAGGACGCGCTGATCCTGGTCAGGGCGCCCTAATTTCAAAAGTTCGGATAATCGGCACTTTGAATTAGGATGCGTCACCCCCAGAGTGGTGGCACCCCCGTAAGGAGTTCCCCGTGTCCATACCCAGTGCCGTCAAGAGCACGCCCATCGGCAGCCGTCAGCAACTCACCGACTATCTGGCCGCCGGTGAAAAACCGCGTGATGCCTGGCGCATCGGCACGGAGCACGAGAAATTCGGCTTCCTCACCGACACCCTGCGCCCGCCCACCTTCGACGGCGACCGCGGCATCCGCGTCCTGCTGGAAACGCTGGCCACGCGCTACGGCTGGGACGTGGCGCGCGAAGGCGACAACCCGGTGGCGCTGTCGCGCGACAAGGCGTCGATCACGCTGGAGCCGGCCGGCCAGTTGGAACTCTCGGGCGCGCCGCTGGAGACCATCCACGACACCTGCAGCGAGGTCAATTCGCACCTCAAGGAAGTCCGTTCGATCGCCGAAGATCTCGGCATCGGCTTCCTCGGCATGGGCTTCCAGCCCAAGTGGCGCCGCGACGAAATGCCGTGGATGCCCAAGGGCCGCTACAAGATCATGCGCGAGTACATGCCCAAGGTCGGCAACCTCGGCCTGGACATGATGACGCGCACCTGCACCGTGCAGGTGAACCTGGATTTCGCCAGCGAAGCGGACATGGTGCGCAAGTTCCGCACCAGCCTGGCGCTGCAGCCCATCGCCACCGCGCTGTTCGCCGATTCGCCGTTCACCGATGGACGTCCGAACGGTTATCTCTCCTACCGTTCGCATGTGTGGGAAGACACCGACCCCAACCGCACCGGCATGCTCGACTTCGTGTTCCAGGACGGCTTCGGTTATGAGCGCTACGTCGACTACATGCTCGACGTGCCGATGTACTTCAGCTACCAGAACGGCCAGTACATCGATCTCTCCGGGCAGGATTTCAAGCGTTTCATGGCGGGCGAACTGCCTGCCGTGCCGGGCGTGCACGCCACCATGAAGGACTGGGCCGACCACCTCACCACCGCCTTCCCGGAAGTGCGGCTCAAGCAGTACCTGGAAATGCGCGGTGCCGATGGCGGCCCGTGGAATCGCCTGTGCGCACTGCCTGCGCTGTGGGTGGGCCTGCTCTATGACGACGATGCACTCGACGCCGCATGGGACCTGGTCAAGGACTTCACCCGCGAAGAACGCCACGCGCTGCGCGACGGCGTGCCGCGCCAGGCGCTGAAGCTGCCGTTCCGTTCGCACAGCGTGCGCGAGCTGGCCGCGGAAACGCTGAAGATCGCCTCGCACGGCCTCAAGCGTCGCGCCCGCCTCAACAAGAGCGGCGCCGACGAAAGCATCTTCCTGGAGCCGATGATCGAGATCGTCGAGGCCAACCAGACGCCGGCCGAACGCAAGCTCGAACTGTTCAACGGCCCCTGGAACGGCAGCGTGGATCCGGTGTTCCGCGAATTCGCCTATTGATCGGTTTCGAGCAGCACGACGCGCCCCTGCTCGTCATCCGGCGCAGGCCGGAATGACGAGCTAGACGCGGTTACGGCGAACCGGCGGCATCGAGACTTCCTTGCGGCCGCATCGAGCGCCCGCCACGCGCGCTGCCTGCAGCCAGGCGCAGGCCATCGTTGCGGCATACATCGAGGTTGGGATAAAGCAACGTACGCTCGCCATGGAAGGTCACGCGCACGTCGCGATGGCAGTCGCCCGCCGGCACGTTCACCATCACCGAGGCGAGGCCGCCAGGCAACGGACGTTCCAGCGCTATGACGTGGAAATCCGTACTGCCGCTGGGCGCGATGGCGAGCGAGGTCACCCCGTCGAAGGTCGCGTTGACGATGCGCAGCGGGTGCATCGATTCGCGCGTCGTTCCTACCGGCGTGGCGCAGGCTGCCAAAGACACGAGCAGGGCGGATACGGTCAGAAGGAAGGCGGTAACACGGCTGGCATGCATGGCAGCTCTCCGGGATGGATGGTGCGGCCGCACACGAACGTGCGGCGAGCGGTGCCATCGGACGCCTTTGGCGCCTTTCCAAGGAAGCCATCCGTGACGAATCGTCGTAGCGCGATGACCAATCGTAGTGCCCGTGCGCTTTGCTTCTCACGGTCGAATCAGGCGCCTAAGATGGGTCGACGATCCACTCGGACATGCCACGATGAAGGTTCGCCTCGGTAACGCGAACATCGGCCTGCTGCACTACCTCGGTCTATGGACCGTTGTGGCGGCGGTCTTTGGCGCCCAGGAGCTGCTGCGCGACATCGTCGACGATCACCATGTCTGGTCGCTATGGGATTACACCCGCTGGGGCATGGTGCAGTGGTACACCTGGGCGGCGCTGGCGCCGTGGGTATTTCGCCTGGCCGAGCGCTACCCGATCCGCGCGCCGCTGCGCCTGCGCGGGCTAGGCAAGCAGCTGCCGCTGAGTCTTGGCATCACCATGCTGGCCATGGTGATCGGCGCCATGGTGTCCACCTTGTTCGAACCCAGCGACTTCATCCAGCAGCTGTGGTACTTCGTGGGCCAGCACTTCGCCACCGGCCTGCTCACCTACTGGGCGCTGTTCGCGATCCAGCAGGCGATGGCGTTCCATGAAGAGAAATCGCGGCGCGAACTCGAAGCGAGCCGGTTGACCGCCGAACTGGCGCAGTCGCGTCTGCGCGCGCTCAAATCGCAATTGCAGCCGCACTTCCTGTTCAACACGCTGCACGCCATCGCGACCCTGCTGGACGAAGACACACTATCGGCCGAAGACATGCTGCTGCGCCTGAGCGATCTGCTGCGCGCCTTCCTGGAAGACTACGACGGCCAGGAAATCAGCCTGAAACGCGAGCTGGTGTTGCTCGATCTGTATCTCGGCATCCAGCGCACGCGCTTCAAGGATCGCCTCACCACGCAGATCTACGTGAGCCCGGACACGCTGCCCTGCGCCGTGCCCAGCCTGATCCTTCAACCCATCGTGGAGAACGCCATCCGCCATGGCATCGGCGAACGCGTGGGCGCCGATTGCGTCGAAATCGAATGCCGGCGCGAGGGCGACAGCCTGTGCATCGACGTGCGCAATCGCAACAGCACGCTGGAAGCGGACACGTCTACGAAGAAAGGCCATGGCATCGGCTTGTCGAATACGGCGCTGCGCTTGCGCGAACTGTATGGCGACGAGGCGCAGGTGCGGCTGGAGATGATCTGGCCGCAGGGCGTGATCTGCCGCCTGCGCCTGCCGTTCCGGGAAATCGAGGAGCCCGACGAGTCGCCCGAAGTGGTGATCGCATGAAGATCGCCGCACTGGTGGTCGACGACGAGCCGATTGCGCGCCGGGCCATCGTGCGCCTGCTGAAAGCCGACGCCGACATCGAACTGCTGGACGAATGCGGCGACGGCGAGTCGGCCGTACGGGCCATTCGCCAGCAAGCGCCGGACCTGGTGTTCCTGGATGTGCAGATGCCAGCCATCACCGGCATGGACGTGGTCGCCACCATCGGCGCCGCGCAGATGCCGGCCACGGTGTTCGTGACGGCCTACGAGCAATACGCCGTGCGCGCATTCGAAGCGAACGCGGTGGACTATCTGGTGAAACCCTTCAGCCGCGAGCGCTTCGCCGAGACCTTGCTGCGGGTCAAGCAGCGGCTGGCCGCCCGGGAGAGATCGGGCGACCCCTCGATCGCCAGGATCATGCAGGCGCTCGACACGCTGAACCAACGCGAGAGTTACCTGCAGCGCCTGCCGGTGCGCATCGGCGAGCAGATCAGTTTCGTGGACGTCGACGACATCGTGTGGATCAAGGCCAGCGGCAATACGGTGTTGCTGCACCTGGCCGATCGCGTCCACGAAATGCGCGAAACCATGGCCACGCTGGCGGCGCGGCTCGATCCCCGGCATTTCGCCCGCGTGCATCGTTCGGCCATCATCAACACGCGGCGCGTGCAGGCCATCCATCCGTGGTTCAACGGCCACCATGTGGTGACCATGGATACCGGGCAGAAGCTGCGCATGAGCCGTTACCAGCACGAGGCGTTCCTGCGCCTGGTGTCGACGCGGGATGTGCGTCAGAACGACTGAGCGATCTCAGCGATGGGCGTCTTGGTCGTTGTCGAGCGAGGCGTGGCTTCCCATCCCTCCCATCCCCGCGCCCATGCCTCCCATGCCACCGCCGGCACCCTTGCCGCCGCCCTCGCCTTTGCCTTCGCCCTTGCCCCGCGTTGCCGAGATGCGTGTCGGGCCTTGCTTCGGAATCGCGAGGTTGGCCGGCACCGCTTCCAGATCCAGCACCTTGCGAATGAAATCGCGCAACGACACCACCAACGCCGCCGTGTGCGTGGGCCGTCCCTCGGACAGCTCCGTGGCAGCGCGTGCCGCCAGGGCCACTTGTTCCTCGGTGCCCAGCAGGATGATGTCCGACAGCGCCGCCTCCACCGCATCGCGCATGCGGCGCGAACGGTCGGAACGCTGCGCGATGGTCTCGTGCGACTCGCCTTCCACGCGGCGCAGGTCGCGCAGATGGGTGGGGTCCACCGAGAGATCGCCGGTGAATGAGCCACCCAAGGTCTTATAGGCTGCAATCAAGGTACGCAGGCGCTCGTTGATCTGGCGGTTCTCGCGTTCGCGGCGCTTCTGCACGGTGTGCATCGCCAGCAGGCGAACGCCGACCATGATCAAGGTGATCAGTCCCAGACCGACCACGGTCGACAACAAGGCATGCCACGAACTGAAATCCAGGTTGCGCATGGACTGGCTCCGCTCCGACGGTCCGCTGCGCAAAGCTTATGACGGCAGGCGCGTGATAGCGGCGTCACCCTTCAGTCATGCCGTGTCCGGTGTCGACGCCGGAAGAATGATCCATCGGCCATCCGCGTCCCGTGCCCACCCGGCAGGTAGCTGCCATTCACGGCGTAGGCATGTCCAAACGCGTGTGTACGGGCAGCTCTTCGGTCTTCACCGGATGCGAAAGTGTCATTTGGGGCACGTAGTAATAGCCGTGCCAAGGCTGCGTGTCCCCATCGGGGAGAAGCACGATCTTTACCCCGCCCTTTTCCGGCGTCGCGAAGAAGGGGTGCGCGGCGCATTCGGGCGCACACCACCAGACCTGGCCTCCGCCCGCTTGCGCATTCAAGGAGAGCAAGCTCAAGCCAGCATTCGCCACATTGTGCGCAAACGGCTCGGTATCTTGTCCCTGCATGCGAATCATGCGTGCATGGGCGTTGCCAATGAGCACAAGTGCCCGCGTGGCACCGAACGACTTCATCGATTCGATCAGCAGTGACGCGCCGTCCACATCGATGGGCTGGCGCGCCAACGCCTCCAGGCGCAACGAACCTCGCGATTGCGCGGCAAGCTCGATGAGCTGGTGAACGAGGTTCAACATGGCCGCGCTGTGTCGACCATCTCTGAACTCATCCCAGAACACGTCCACACGCGCCCGTGACCACACGGTTTCTGTCGGTTCCACACCAATGGCGCTGAAGTACGCGTTGAACGACTCAGGCAATTCCAGGCCGATCACTCCCCGTTGCGCGCCCAGTTGCTGGGCGAACAAGCAGGCTGCCTGTCCAAACACGGCAGGCGACTGCACCGTGCCGTGCATGTCGCCGAAGACGACTACTTGCGCTTTTCTGGTGGCGTCGAAGCCTTCCAAGGGAAGGCAGCCGCGTTTGACGACGGGGCTGGCTTGCAGTGCTTGTACCGACAGTCCCAACCCGAGGACAGCGAGTAGCGATATGCGTAGCAGGAGGCGCATGAAGATCCTTTTTTCAGCTGAGTTTGCGCCGCCTTCCCTGCTGGCCCCATGCACATCAGCCCATCCGCGCAACGCGTTACGAACGACATGGTGCCAGCCTCGCATGACTTCAAGCACGTCCTTTCTCCGGAATGCCAGCGCAAGAATGGCGCGGCTTTGGAACTGCCCAACCTGTTCGTCCCATTCCCAACTGAAGGATCGGTGCATGAAGCGTGTGATGAATGTGCTATGCGCAGCCTGTTGCGTGACCGGCATCGCGACCAGCGTGTATGCCGATGCCGTTGCATCCAATGCGCCGCAGGTGTTCGCGCCAGGCGTCGTTTCGGGTCCGGCCAATGAAGATTCCGCAGCCTTCACGCCTGATGGCGACACCGTGTACTTCGATCGCATGCATTGGCCGAACGCGGCCATCATGGTGGCGCATCGCGTGCATGGAGTATGGAGCACGCCCACCGTGGCGCCGTTCTCCGGACAATGGCTGGACCATGATCCGGCCATGTCGCCGGACGGTTCGTTCCTGGTCTTTACCTCGAACCGCCCTGATGTCGACGGCGGCAAGATGATCGATGCGGTGATGGCCGACGGCTCGGTGCACGCGGGTTTTGGCGGTCACCTGTGGCGAGTCGACCGCAAGGGCAATGGCTGGGGAAAGCCGGTGCGCCTGCCGGATGCGGTGAACAGCAGTTCGCGCACCTATGCGCCCGCCGTGGTGGCCGACGGCAGCGTGTATTTCCAGCGTCCGGCCGAGGATGACGACTTCCGCCTGTTCCGCTCGCAATACCGCAACGGTGCTTACCAACCGCCGGTAGCGGTGGCGCTGGGCGATGCCTCCGCGCACAAGCTCGATCCTGCCGTGGCGCCCGACGAGTCCTTCATCGTGTTCGATGCCAACTTCAGCAGCAAGGACGATCCGGACCGGCTCTATATCGCGTTCCGCGAAGGCGATGGCTGGGGCAAGCCGATCGACCTGGGCAAGGACATCAACGTGAAAGGCCCCTGGGGCGCACACCTGAGTCCGGACCATCGCACGCTGTATTTCAGCAGCACGCGCTCGCTGCCGGTGCATTACCCGCGCACGCCGCAGCAGGCGCAGGACGACATCGCCCGCATGCAGTGGGACAACGGCAGCGAAAACATCTGGTCGGTGTCGCTGGCGCCGTGGCTGGATGGGCCTCACGCCTCGGGCGGCTGACCGGCGACGTTCTCGCCGTCACAGCCCCGTGGCGGCGAGACGTTCGCGCAGGAAGGCGCGCGTGCGTGCGAACGCTTCACGCGCTTCCGGCAAGGCGAAATCGAACTGGTATTCGTGGCCAAGCTTGGGTCGATGCGGCGCCGGGTAGAACAAGGCATCGACCGGAACCCCCTCGCCCTGCAACGCCTCCGCCAATGCCATTGATTGCGGCGCCAGCGGATCGCCGTTGCCAACGGAAATGAAGGTGGGAGGAAAATGCCTCGTCACGCGCGGCACGATGGAAAACGTATCGTGCTGGGGCGGTGGCGAGGTCGAACCGAAGTACGACCACACCACCGTGCGGCCGAACCATGACGGCGACGAGGTCATGGACCCTCCGTCGAGCGGACCGCAGAACAACACCACGCCACGCAGGTGCGCGGACGAGACGCCGGAAGACATCGCCATCGCCTGCGCGTACTCGGTCGATGTCGCGATCAGCGCCAGCTGCGCGGCCAGCTGCGCCCCGGCCGAATCGCCGCCGAGCACCAGCCGGGACATGTCCAGCTGCAATCGTTCCGCGTTGTCCGCAAGAAACGTCAGCGCGCGATTGAGCTGATGCACCGGCAATGGATAGCGATGTTCCGGCGCCAGCGAATAATCCACGGTGACCACCGCATAGCCATCGGCTGCCAGCATGCGCGCGTAGTTGGCCACGTCGCCGCGGCTGCCCGCCACAAAGCCGCCGCCATGAATCCACACGATCACCGGCAAGGCCTTGCCATGCATCGACAGAGGCCGATGGATGTCCATCAGCGCGTCGAGATCGGCCGGGTCGTAGCGCACGCCAGACTCGCTGTGGATCCCCGGCGGCACCTGGCCCGCCAGGGCGGCATTGGCCCGGGCGCCCCCATGCTCGAACACCAGGCGGATCAGCATGGCCGACGGCCAGGGGCTGACCTGCACCGCGAGGGCGCCAAGCGCAACCAGCGTAACCAATCCGATACATACGCCCCACAGCAGGCGTTGCGGACGACGACCGGACGAACCTTGCGCAACCATGCAGGAACCTCGCAAGCGACGATGCCGAAAGAGGCCGTCGGGCCACCTGTTTCGTACGCCACCGATTCTTGCACGGTTAGCCCGATGCCATGGCGCGTGCGGCACAAAAAAAGAGGGCCGGCAGAGCCGGCCCTCTTCGTCGCAACAAGCCTTGCGGCCTTACTTCTTCTGCGGCGCTTCCTTCAGACCACGGTTGAGCAGCATCGGCTCGATGCTCGGGTCCTTGCCGCGCCAGTTCTTGTACATGGTGGCCAGGTCCTGCGTGTTGCCCTGCGAGAGGATCATCGCGCGGAAGCGGTCGCCGTTCTCGCGGCTCAGGCCACCCTTGTCGACGAAGCCCTGGAAGGCATCGTCGGCCAGCATTTCGGTCCACAGGTAGGCGTAGTAGCCGGCTGCATAGCCGCCGCCGAAGATGTGCTGGAAGTAGCTGGAACGGTAGCGCGGCGGCACGTAGCTGAGGTTGATTTTGGCCTTGGTCAGCGCGTCCATCTCGAACTTGTCCGGATCCTGCTTGGGCGCATCCGGGCCGAGGCTGTGCCAGCTCATGTCGAGCAGCGCGGCGCCGACCAGTTCGGTCATGTCGTAGCCCTTGTTGAAGGTCTTGGCCTTCTTGATCTTCTCGACCAGCTCGGCTGGCATCGGTTCGCCGGTCTTATAGTTCTTCGCGTAGTTGGCGAAGATCTTCGGATCGGTGGCCCAGTGCTCGTTGAACTGCGACGGGAATTCCACGAAGTCGCGCGCGGTGTTGGCGCCCGACAGGCTCGGGTACTGCGTGTTGGCGAACATGCCGTGCAGCGCATGGCCGAACTCGTGGAACATGGTGATCACGTCGTCCGACGACAGCAGCGCCGGCTGGCCCGGGGCGGGCTTGGTGAAGTTGGCGACGTTGAACACCACCGGCTTGGTGCCCATCAGCTTGGACTGGTCGACCAGGTTGCTCATCCAGGCGCCGCCGTTCTTGTTGTCGCGCTTGAAGTAGTCGCAATAGAACAGCGCCATCGAGGTGCCGTCCTTGTCGAACACTTCGAACACGCGCACGTCAGGCTGCCAGACGGGGATGTCCTTGCGTTCCTTGAAGGTCAGGCCGTAGAGCTGGTTGGCGGCGTAGAACACGCCGTTCTGCAGCACGTTGTCGATCTCGAAGTACGGTTTGATCTGCGATTCGTCCAGATCGTACTTGGCCTTGCGCACCTGCTCGGAGTAGTGCTCCCAGTCCCATGCCTCGACCTTGAAGCCGCCCTTCTGCTGGTCGATCACCGCCTGGATGTCCTTGGCTTCCTGCTCGGCGCGCGCGGTGGCGGCCGGGGCCAGCTTGTCCATGAAGCCGATCGCCGCTTCCGGCGTCTTGGCCATCTGGTCTTCCAGCTTCCACGCGGCGTAGTTCGGGTAACCCAGCAGCTTGGCCTGTTCGGCGCGGATCTGCGCGATGCGGGCGATCATGTCGCGCGTATCGTTGGCGTCGCCCTTCTCGGCGCGGCCCCACGAGTTCTTGAAGATCGCTTCGCGCGTGGCGCGATCGTTGAGGCTCTCGAGCACCGGCTGCTGAGTGGTGTTCTGCAGCGGGAGCACCCACTTACCGTCGAGCTTGCGGGCCTTGGCGGCTTCCACCGCGGCCTGCAGGTCGCTGTCGGACAGGCCGTCGAGCTTGGTCTTGTCGTCGGTGACGAAGGCGCCGTCCTTGGTCGCGGCCAGCAGCTTGTTGACGAACTGCGTGCTCAAGCTCGATTCCTCTTTGTTGAGGTCCTTGAGCTTGGCCTTGTCGGCGTCGGACAGCTTGGCGCCGCCGTGCACGAAGTTCTTGTAGGTCACTTCGACCAGGCGCTTGGATTCGGGATCGAGCTTGAGCGAATCACGCTGGTCGTAGATCGTCTGGATGCGCTTGAACAGCTTGTCGTTCATCACGATAGCGTCCTGGTGCTCGGCGAGCTTGGGCGCTTCGTCTTCCTGCACCTTCTGCAGCGTGTCGTTGGTGTTGGCGCCGCTGACGGCGTTGAACGCCTGCATCACGCGCTGCATCAACTGGCCGGACTTCTCCATCGGGATGAAGGTGTTCTCGAAGGTCGGCGCCTCCGGGTTGTCGGCGATCTTCTCGATCTCCGCCAGGTGCTGCTTCATGCCTTCCTCGAAGGCCGGCTGGTAGTCGCCATCCTTGATCTTGTCGAACGGCGGCGCCTGGAACGGCAGCGTGCTGGGTTCGAGGAACGGATTGACGGCGCTGACCTCGGCCGGTGCGGCGGCCGTGGAAGCCTTGGCCGGCGCGGTGCTGGCGGGCGCGGGTGCGGGCTGGGCGGCCTGCTCGTTCGACTGCTGCGAGCAGGCGGCGAGCGCAATGGACGTGGCTATGACAAGCGTGCGGAGACGAAGCATCGAGGTTCCCCATGGAAACGAGACAAACGGACGCTGAGACTAACCACAGCCCGACACGAGTGCCAAGGGCTGGAAGTACCGGAGGTCATTTCCAGGGGCGGGCCGCCGTTGCGCAAGCGCAGCATCGGCGGCTACCCGGCGCACCGGTTTCGCTCAGGCCTGGCGCATGTCGCGCAGCTGCCAGCTGTTGCCGATCAGCAGGTTGAGACGGTGCCGCACGATCCGCATGGGCAGATCGGTGATCAGGTCCATGTCCGTGTGCAGGTCGCTGACCCGCGCGCTGGCCGTAGCCTGCGGATCGACCGCGCCCAGCGACGGATCGACGTCGTCCGGCTCGTCCTGCATGGCGCGCCAGCGTTCGAACAGATCGAGGCTGCGCATGGCGTTCTGCACCGCAGCAGCCAGGTCGTTCGGGCCGGCACCGTCATAGCTCAGGGTGGGCACCGGCCCACGGGCACGGGCCAGGTCGGCGACGGAAAGGTAGTAGTGGCTGCGAATGGCCATGGTGCCTCCTGCGGTGTCGACGCACGTATCCAAACATGCGCCATGTGAACGTCATTCCAAGACCAGGGTGAGATCCAGGTGAGCCGCGGCATCCTGCGGCGGCACGCCGTGCGGAAGAATGCCCAGGCACGGCGCAGGCAGCTGGTGGCGCAGGGTTTCGATGTTCTCCTCGACTGCATCCATGGCCGGATCGATGCGGTTGCCGATCCAGCCCACCAGGCGGCAACCGTCTGTGGCGATGGCGCGGGCGGACAGCAGCGCGTGGTTGATGCAGCCCAGCCGCAGGCCCACCACCAGGATCACCGGCAGCTGCCATTGCCGCGCGATATCCGAAGCGAGCAGGCTGCGCGACAACGGCACCAGCCAGCCGCCGACGCCTTCCACCAGCACGTCGTCGTGCATGCCGCGCAGTCGCTCGAACGCTTCGTAAAGCGGGGCTAGGCGAATCTCCACGCCCTCGTGCGCCGCCGCCAGATGGGGCGACAGCGGTTCGCGCAGCGCCACCGGATTGATCCATTCGTACGGCATCGGCGAGCTGCTGGCCGCCTGCAGCGCGAGCGCATCGTCGTTGCGCAGGCCCTGGGGCGTTTCCATGCAGCCGCTGGCCACGGGTTTCATGCCGCAGACCTGATTGCCGCGCCCCCGCAGCAAGTGCAACAGCGTGCAGGTGGCATGGGTTTTACCGACACCGGTATCGGTGCCTGCAATGAAGAATGTCGACATGAGCGATCCCCTGATGGTGGTGCCCGGCGCTGCCGCGCCGATGACACGTCGCAGGCGCATAATACGGCCTTTGCGGTCGCCCGCTCGCCGCCCTCGGGCGAGCAGCGGACTCGAGAGGATTCGATCCCATGTATGAAGTGAAGACGCAGGCCTACGCCAGCAAGCGCGAACACTACGAAGACCTGTGCAACCAGGCTCGCGGGCTGCTGGAAGGCGAGCCCAATGTGATCGCCAACGCGGCCAACTTCGCCGCACTGGTCTATCACAGCCTGCCCGATTTCAACTGGTCCGGCTTCTATCTGTACGACGGTACCGAGCTGGTGGTGGGTCCGTTCCAGGGCAAGCCGGCGTGCATCCGCATCGCGCTGGGCCGCGGCGTGTGCGGCACGGCCGCGCAGACGCGCGAGACGCAGGTGGTGCGCGACGTGAATGCGTTCGACGGCCACATCGCCTGCGATGCGGCGTCGCAATCGGAAATCGTGGTGCCGCTGGTGCGCGCCGACGGCAGCCTGTTTGGCGTGTGGGACGTGGACAGCCCGTCCATCGCCCGCTTCGACGAGGAAGACCGCGCCGGCATGGAAGCGCTGTGCGCGATTTTCATGGCGGCCGTGGATAAGGATTGAGCTGGTCGAAAGATCCACGCTCCCCACCGTCATTCCGGCGCACGCCGGAATCCAGTAGCGATGCATAGGGTCTTCGCGCTGCACCCAACGCAGGCCATGATCGGGCGACAGCCTTCCCCTGAGGCCACTGGATTCCGGCCTGCGCCGGAATGACGAGCGAAAAGAACGGGACTCGAACCGGCGCTTACTGCCGCGGCGTATTGAGCAACGTCATCACCATGTCGCGCGCTTCCTCCACGCCGGTGGGCGTCTGCGAGGAAAAAATCTGCGCCGTGGCCTGCGTTTCGCTGGCCGTCAATTCCTTGCGCAAGGCCGCCAGCGACTGGGCCGCCTGGCTCCGCGACAATTTGTCCGCCTTGGTCAGCAAGACGTGGCAAGGCAGGTGGGTGGCGAAGCAGAACTCCAGCATCATCCGGTCGAAGTCCTTGAGCGGATGGCGAATATCGGTGATCAGCACGACCCCGCGCAGGCTGCGGCGTTGATGCAGATAGGCATCGATTTCCTGCTTCCAGTGCTCGCGCAACGCCTCGGGCACCTTGGCGTAGCCATAGCCCGGCAGGTCGATGAGCCGCGCCGGCTGGGCCGCCTGGCCTTCCTCCTGGATCAGCGTGGGCAGCGAAAAGGCCACCATTTGCTGCGTTCGTCCGGGCGTCTTGGAGGTGCGCGCCAGGCCGCGATGCGCGGTCAAGGTATTGAGCGCGCTCGACTTGCCGGCATTGGAGCGGCCAGCAAACGCCACCTCCGCGCCGGTATCGGCCGGAAGCTGTGAAATTCGGTGGGCAGCCAGTACGAACTGGGCGCCTTGCAATGGATTTGGCATGGTTTGACCGGCTAAGGTGGCGCAGAGATAATCCGGTAGTTTCTGCCAGTTGCGGACGTGCTGGCCAGCGCGGACCGTGCAGCCATAGCAGTTTTTCGGGAGACAAGTGTATGAGTTTTCGGCCTGCAGGTTTTCGGCCCGCTGTTGTTCGTTATGCCGTAGTCCTCGTGTTTGCGCTGTCTTCCGGAGCAATCCTGGCACAGGAAGCGAAGAATCCCGCCCCCGCGGCGACGGCGGCTGCGCCCGCTGCGGCACCTGCCGCTGCCGAAGCGGCGGCCAAGCCAGGCGAGGCCACCGCGGCCGTGAAGCCGGGCGACGCCACCGCCGGCCAGGGCAAGGCTGCCGCCTGCGGCGCCTGTCACGGTGTGGATGGCAATTCCACCGACCCGCAGTACCCCAAGCTTGCCGGCCAGAGCGAGGCGTACATCGTCCACTCGCTGGAGAGCTTCAAGTCGGGCAAGCGCCAGAACCCGATCATGCTCGGCATGGCCTCGCCGCTGTCCGAACAGGACATGCATGACATCGGCGCCTATTTCGCCAGCAAGACCTCGCTTCCGGGCGTGGCCGACCAGGCCCTGGTGGAGCGCGGCGAGCAGCTCTATCGCCAGGGCGACACCAGCAAGGGTGTGCCGGCCTGCATGGCGTGCCACAGCATCGATGGCCGCGGCAATCCGGGCGCGCGGTATCCGCAGCTCACCAGTCAGCATGCGCAGTACATCGAAGCCACCCTGAAGGCCTGGCACGACGGCACGGTGTGGGGTGACGACGCCCACGCGCAGATCATGCCAGGCATCGCCAAGAAGCTGGACGAAAAGGACATCGCCGCGGTCGCCAGCTACGTAGAAGGCCTGCACGCCGCCGAAGGCGCAG
Source organism: Dyella kyungheensis (assembly GCF_049913195.1). Lineage (GTDB taxonomy): Bacteria > Pseudomonadota > Gammaproteobacteria > Xanthomonadales > Rhodanobacteraceae > Dyella > Dyella kyungheensis. The sequence goes on from NZ_CP183983.1 coordinate 4,433,204, forward strand.
GCCCTTCCGCCGCCAAGTAAACGCCTAAGACACGCCGGCCGTTGGCCGGCGTGTCCGTTCCAAGCCAAGCAATGTATTCGAGGATCACCATGCTGAAGCGTCTGTCGTTCCTGTGTATCGCCCTGCTCGCGCTCGCCGCGTGCAGCAACAACAACGACAACGCCAGCCAGGCGCCGCAGCCCACGCCGGCTCCTGCCGCCACGGCACCGGCCACGCCGCCGGCACCCGCAGCCACCACCGCGCCGGCAGCAGCCAGCACCGCCGCGCCGGCGGCCGCCAGCACCACCGCACAGGCAGCACCGGCCGCTCCTGCCGCACCGGCCACGCCGTTCGTCGACGACGGCAAGTGGGTGGAAGGCAAGCACTACTTCCGCATCGAGCCGGCGCAGGCCAAGGTCAGCAACACCGACAAGATCGAAGTGACCGAAGTGTTTTCGTACGGCTGCCCGGCGTGCAACCAGTTCCATCCGACCATGAACAAGCTGGTGCAGGAACTGCCGTCCAACGCCGTCGTGGCGTATCTGCCGGCCTCGTTCATGCCGCAGGAAAACTGGCCGATGCTGCAGCGCGCGTTCCTCACCGCGCAGGCGCTCGGCGTGGCTGATCAGGCCAACGACGCGATGTACGACGCCGTGTGGAAGTCGCAGGAACTCAGCGCCATGCAGGGCGCGGGCCTGAAGCCCGCCTCGGCACTGCCCACCATCGACGACGCTGCCAAGGTGTATGCGAAGTTCGGCGCCGATCCGAAGGAATTCGCGGCGGTGGCCAACTCCTTCGCCATCAACACCAAGGTCAAGCGCGCCGACGAAATGCTCAAGGCCTACGGCGTGGAAGAGACGCCGACGCTGGTGGTCGACGGCAAGTACCGTTTCACCGCGCGTTCGGCCGGCGGTTACGACCAGGCAGTGGAACTCGCCAAGTGGCTGGTGTCCAAGGAAGCGGCGGGCAAGTAGAGGTAAAGAGTCAAGTCGCCCGCTGCGCGGGCTGTAAAGGGTTAATGGGAAGAGCGGCTAGCTGTGAGCTGCAAGACCTTTCTTTTTCCCTTTACCATTTACCCTTTACAGCCCGCGCAGCGGGCGGATTCACTCTCGACCACCATCACGCCCTTCGAAGAGATCTCCTCAATGTTCAAGCGTTTTGCTCCGCTGCGCGCGCTCAGCCTGATCGCCGGCCTGCTGCTGGCCACCGCGTGCACCGCCACCGGCTCGAGCGACGTCGCGCCGTACACCGACGGCGCCGAGTACGTGTCGCTGCCGGCACCGGCCCATCGCCTCAGCAATGAGGGCAAGGTCGAAGTGGTCGAGGTGTTTTCCTATGGCTGCATCCATTGCGCGCATTTCGCGCCCATCGCCGAGCAGATGCGCAAGCAGCTGCCTGCCGGTGTGACGTTCAAGCTGTTGCCGGCCGTCTTCAGCGACGAGTGGCTGCCGTTTGCCCGCGCCTACTACGCCGCCAAGAAACTGGGCGTGCTGGATCAGACCCACCTGGAACTGTTTCACGCCAAGTTCGACGAGCACTATCCGATCTCCAACCTGGATGAGCTGGCCGATTTCTACGCCATGCACGGCGTGAAGCGCGATGAGTTCATGCGCATCGCCAGCTCCGACGAAGTGACCCAGCAGATCCGCAAGGATTCGGAGCTGGTGAAGCAATGGCAGGTCGACGGCACCCCGACCATCGTGGTCGACGGCAAGTACCGCTCTGCCAACGTGAAGACCCTGGCCGAACTGTCCGCCGTCACCCAGTGGCTGGCCAAGCGCGAGCTGGCTGGCGCCAAATAAGCCCCATCGTGGCCGCGGGGAACTTGCCCCGCGTTCACAACCGACCGGGCATCCTGAGGGTCTGACTTCAGTCTGATCGCCGCCGCGATGGCGGCGATCACCCTCGGAGCCTGTTCAGTATCGCAGCATGGCCCGCGCCGAGAGCTGTTTGCCCGCAGGTCAAGGAAGAACGAAGGAGTGTATGTCGATACACGACTGAGTGATGACGCCGGCCTGCGGGCAAACAGACTCGGCCCGAAGGGTTGAGCCAGTGTGAGTGCCAGTCCTGGCACTCACACTGGCTCAACGCGGACCATGCAGCGATATTGAACAGGCTCCCCACTACTCTCCCCGCCCGATGAATCGCGCCGACCCGACTCCCGCCCGAGCCCCTGAACGCCGTTTGCGTCTGCTGAGCTGCAACATCCTGGCGGGCGCCAGCGTGCAGCGCTACAGCGAATACGTCACCCGCAGCATCAACGCCGTGCTGCCCGGCCGCAGCAAGCTCGACAATCTCGACCGGCTCGCCGAAGTGCTGCCTCAGTTCGACGTGATCGGCCTGCAGGAAGCCGATGCCGGCAGCCTGCGCTCGGGCTTTCTCAACCAGACGCGCTATCTCGCCGAAGCGGCGGGCATGCCGTTCTGGAGCCATCAGCCGAATCGCCCGATGGCGCGGCTCGCGCACTCCTCCAATGGCCTGATCAGCCGGCTGGAACCGAGCAGCGTGCTCGATTACCCGCTGCCCAGCCGCATCCCCGGCCGTGGCGCGTTGCTGGCCCGTTTCGGCGAAGGCGACGAGGCGTTGGCGGTGATGATCGCCCACCTCTCGCTCAGCGCACCTGCGCGTGCGAGGCAGTTGGGCTTCATCGCCGAGGTGTTGCAGGACTTTCCGCACGCGGTGCTGATGGGCGATCTCAACACCGAAGTGCGCAGTCCGGAAATGAAACATCTGTTCGCCAAGTCCAGCCTGGTGCCGCCGGATCAATCGACGCCCACCTTTCCCAGCTGGAAGCCGCGTCGGGCGCTGGATCACATTCTCACCTCCGAGAAAATCCAGCTCGATAAAGTATGGGCGTTGCCGCAGGCGTTCTCCGACCATTTACCGATAGCGGCCGAGATTCGCCTGCCCAGCCATATCGCTCCACGCCCGCACCGGATGCGCCGATGAACCGAGTTTTACGCCTGACCCTGCCCTGGTTGACGCTGATCGCGATCGGCGTGTGCGCCTATGCGCTGCGCTATGGCCTGGTGGAATCGCCCCAGGTGGCTCACCTGTGCGAGACCGGCAGCTCGCTCACCTGCGATATGCGGCACGCCGTGGTGATGGGCTTCGTGCTGGCGCCCCTGAAGCTCAGCGCCAGCTACAGCTATCAGATGGGCATCTACGGCTGGGTGGCCTTGCTGGCCACCGTGCTGGCGTTGTTCTGGAAGAAGCCGGCGACCGCGCGGTTTTCCGCGGCAACCGGCATGGTCGCCGTCGTGCTGTACTGCTTTGCGCCCGGCGCGCTAGCGCTACTGGTGGGTTGCCTGCGGCTGGTGCGTCTGCAATCGTCCGGCGCGACGCCACTCGATCATCACCGCACCGGCGCTGGCCAGATTCACAGCCAGCCATAACCAGGTCGTCGGATTGAGCCCGATCTCCTGCGCCACCACCACGGCGGCCAGCAGCGGCAGCAGGCAGGCCATGAAGCGTTCCTCGATGATCGGCACCACGCAGTAGCCCGCCGATTCCATCAGCGCTGCAATGAAGAAGCCCACGGCAGGCGGCCAGAACAGGCCGAGCGGGAAATCGCGGTAGCGTCCGTCGAACACCAGCAACAGGCCGTAGAAGGCCAGGCCAAACATCCATCCAAAACGCCAGCGGCGATCCGGCAGCTGGATCGGCGCGGTGCCTGCCAGCCGAGCGGCGATGCGCCGGGCCAGATAAATCGCGGTGAGCAACGACAATACGCAGAGCAGGCCGGTGAACACCCACTCCATCGCGTTGCGGCAGTCGTAGATCATGCGTCGACCCTGCCACGCGATCGACATGGCTGCAGCAAAGCCCGCCAGCACGAGCGCGATGCGACTGCGTGCATTGCCCAGCTCACGACGCCAGAGGCCGGCCAGCAGAAACAGCGCAGCGCCGGCCGCGCCCGCGTACCAGCCGACGATCCAGTTCGGTTCTTCGACCACCGGACCCTGCATGCCGAATTTGGGCCGCGCATCCACGTCGAAGATGCCCCAGTAGCCGCCGACCGTGCCTTCCTGATCGCGTTTCCACGGCTGGTCGAAGGCTTCGATCACGTTGTACGGCATGTCCACGCTGCCGGCGTAGACCAGGAATTCGCGCAGATAACGAGCCTCGTTGACCAGGCTCGCGCTGGCCTGCCGGCGCGGACGACCTTCGCTCGGCCAGCCGGTTTCGCCGATCATCACCTCACGGCCGGCGAAGCGCGCTTTCATCTGTGCATAGACGTCGGCCACGTGACGGATCGCATCCTGCGGCGGCACCGGTTCGTCTTCCCAGTACGGCAGGATGTGGATGGTGAGGTAGTCGACCGAGTCGGCCATCTGCGGATAGCGCAGCCAGAATTCCCACACGTCGGCATAGGTCACCGGCACGTGCGTGTCGTGCAGCGCATCGCGCACGCGTGTGATGTACGCCGTCAGCGCTTGTGGCGACTGTTCGCCGCGCAACAGCACCTCGTTGCCCACGATCACACCGCGGATCACCTCCGGATGCGCCTTGGCGGTGGCGATGCCCATCGTCACTTCGCGCTCGTTGAGCTTCAGGTCACGGCCGAGCCAGATGCCCATCAGCACCTTCATGCCGTATTTCTGGGCGATTTCCGGCACGGCGTTCAAGCCGAAACCCTGCGAATAGGTGCGCACGCAATCGAAGCGTTCGGACAAGGCCTTCAAATCGGCGTCGATGCGCTCGGGACTGACGAACGCTTGCGGATCGAGCGGCGTTTCGCCCGGTTTGCGGAACGGCGCATAGGAAACACACGCAATGCGCGCCGACGGTGCGTCGGGCAGCGCCACCGGACGTCCGATCTGCCACCACCAGACCGCGCCGGCCACCACGGCCACCACGAGGATCAGCCATGCCAGCGGTGCAACACGGGAGGACGGCGAGGACGGGGGCGACATGCACTTCCTGGTATGCGCCGGACGCGGCGCCTCGTGGGTGGCGGATTCTAACAGGCGCCAGGACTTCGCCATGTCCGTCCAGAACCGCCCCCGGGTTTCACGTCACGCTCAGCGGGGGGTGGCCATGCTTGCGTGTCACGCGCTGCGCGCCGCCCCCGGCGGGGCTGCGACCTTCATCGCGCGAGTCTTGGCACAAGGAGTAGTCATGTCCCTGCACGCAGCACCGCGGCGAGTCGCCCGCCGCCTGCTCACCCTGGTGGCCGCCCTGTGGCTGATCGGCGCGGCTTCCGCCGCCGAGCCCAGCGAAGCGCAACGCACCGCGTTCAAGCAAGCCTACGCCGCGGCCCAGCAGGGCGGCGACGGCTGGCGCTCGGCGGCCAGCGGTCTGCAGGACTATCCGCTCTATCCGTATCTGGAAGCGGCCTCGCTCACCCACGACATCCGCCAGATCCAGCGTCCGCAGGTCGAGGATTATCTCAAGCGTTATCCCGCCCTCATCCCCGCCAGCGACTTGCGTCGCGACTTCCTCACCGAACTCGCACGCCGGCAGGACTGGGACAATTTTCTCGCCATGTATCAGCCGGGCCTCGGCGATGCGCTGGCCTGCAACGCGCTGCAGGCGCAGTTGAGCAAGGGTGCGCAGCTCGATTTCGACCGCGATCTCTCCGCGCTGTGGAGCAAATCCAAGCTGCCCAGCGCCTGCGATCCGGTATTGAGCGCAGCGCACGATCAAGGGCTGCTCACCGAAGCGCGCCTGTGGGATCGCATCGACCGCGCCGCCGATGCCGTGCAGCCGGGCACCATCAACGCGATCGCGGGTTGGCTGCCGGCCGAACAGGCGCAATCCGCACAGCGCATCGCTTCGGCCCTGAGCGATCCGGGTGCTGCCGTGGTGGCCGCCAATCAATGGCCCGATTCGCCGCGCAACCGGCAGGCTGCCACGCTGGCGCTGGAGCGTCTTGCGCGTCGCCAATCGGTCACGGCCGACATTGCCTGGCAGAAACTGCAGGACCGCTTCGCCTTCACGCCCGAGCAGCGCAATCGGGTGATGTATGCGCTCGCACTGTTCCATGCCACCGATTACGACGCCGACGCGCTGTCGCGTCTGATCGCCCTGCCCGCCTCGGTGCAGACGGATACCAGCCGCGAATGGCGCGTGCGCGCCGCACTCGCCCAGCAGGACTGGACTGCCGTGCTCGCGGCCATCGATGCGATGCCGGCCACGCAGCAGCAGGATGGCGAATGGCGCTGGTTCCGCGCCCGCGCATTGGCCGCCACCCACCGCGAGGCCGAGGCGCAGCACACGCTCACCAGCCTGGCGGCCGAGCCCACCTTCTTCGGTTTCCTCGCCGCCGATCGCATCAACGCGCCGTATGGCATCTGTCCGATCGAGCTCAAAGGCAACCCGCAACGCGAGCGCGCCCTGCTCGCCAACCAGGGCCTGCTGCGCTCGTTCGAACTCTACGCCGTAGGCCTGCCGAAGCAGGCCCGGCGCGAATGGACCCAGGCGCTCGACGGCGCCGATGCGGAAACACTGAAGCTCGCGGTGGATCTGGCCTATCGCCGGGGCTGGTACGACCGCGCGGTCTTCACCTTCAACACCGGCGATGCGCTGCGCTACTACGAGCAGCGCTTCCCGCTGGCCAGCCAGGACGGGCTGGTGCCGCAGGCGGAGCAGGCTGGCATCGATCCGTCGTGGGCGTACGCCATTCTTCGCGCGGAAAGCGCCTGGATGGCCGATGCGCGCTCAGGCGCCGATGCACGCGGCCTGATGCAGCTTCTTCCGTCGACGGCGGTACTGGTGGCCAAGCGCAACGGCGTCACCTGGACCGGCGGCGACTCGCTCTACGATCCCGTGATCAACATCATCCTGGGTACGCGCTATCTCGCGCAGATGGCGGCCCGCTTCAACGGTGCGCCGTGGCTTGCCAGCGCGGCCTACAACGCCGGTCCGGGCAAGGTGGACCAGTGGCTGCAGGCGCGCGGCTCACTGCCGCCGGACCTGTTCGTCGCCACCATCCCGTACAAGGAAACGCGCGAGTACGTGGCGCGCGTGATGTCCTTCGCGGTGATCTACGACTGGCGCCAGCACGGCAATGCCGTGACGCTGTCGCAGCGACTCACGCCCATTGGCCAGACCTACACCCTGCCGGACAGCCGCAGTGAGCGTAAGCTGGTGACCTGTCCGGCGGTGGCACCACCCGCACCCGCAGAAGCCGGTTCGGCTGCGCCCGCCAGCAGCATGGCACCCCCCGCTGCAGCGAGCAGCAGCGGCACACATTGAGGCGGAATCAGCCAGTGACATTGAAAGCCAAACAATTGGTCGTGCTCGGCGGCAGCGGTTTCGTCGGATCGCACCTGTTGCCGCGACTGGCCAAAGACGGCCATCGCATCCTGCTGCTCTCGCGCAATCGCGAGCAGCGGCGCGCACTGGGTGTGCTGCCCGGCGTGCGTATCCACAGCGTGGACGTGTATGACGCCAACGCGCTGCGCCGCCAGTTCGAAGGCGCGGACGCGGTGATCAACCTGGTCGGCATCCTCAACGCCTTCGGCAATCAGACCTTTCACCATGCGCATGTGGAACTGACCCAGCGCGTGCTCGGCGCCTGCCAGGCGGCGAACGTGTCGCGCCTGCATCACATGAGCGCGCTGAAAGCGGGCCAGGGCCTGTCGCAATACCTCAAGACCAAGGGCGAAGCGGAAGCGGCGGTGCGCAATTCCTCGCTGGACTGGACCATCTACCAGCCCAGCGTGATGTTCGGCGCGGATGGCGGCATGGTGCAGCGTTTCGCCGGCCTGCTGCAGCAAATGCCGGCACTGCCGCTGGCGCGCGCTTCGTCGCGGATGGCGCCGACCTGGGTCGGCGACGTGGTCGAAGCGATGGCGCGTTGCATCGGCGACGACAAGCTCGGCATCGATCGCAGCTTCGAGCTGTACGGCCCCGATGTGTTCACGCTGGGCGAGATCGTGCAGCTGATCCGCGACACCATGGGCGTGCGCACACCCATCCTCCCGCTGCCTGACAGCCTCGGCCGCCTGCAGGCACAGGTGGCCCAGTTGCTGCCGGGCAAGCCCTTCTCTCTGGACAACTTCCATTCGCTGCGCACCGATTCGGTGGGCAAGTCGGATGGCTACGCAGCGCTCGAGATCACGCCGCAACCGCTGGCCGCATGGCTGCCGGTGCTGTTGAACGTGCTTCCCCGCCAACGGCGACTGGATCACGCGCGCTCGTCCGGACGCTGACTGGCGTCTATGCGGGACGGTACTGGCCGTCCCCTTGAGGGAGCGCACTTGTGCGCGACGGCCCGGCGTCACGGCAAGGCCGTCGCGCACAAGTGCGCTCCCACACAAACCTTCGGCTCTTCAGGCAAGATCAGCGCATGCGCATCTACCTCGTCGGCGGCGCCGTCCGCGACAAACTGCTCTCACGCCCGGTGACCGATCACGATCACGTCGTGGTGGGCGCGCGCCCCGAGGACATGCTCGAACAAGGCTATCGCCCGGTCGGCAAGGATTTCCCGGTCTTCCTGCATCCCAGGACCAACGAGGAATACGCACTCGCACGCACCGAGCGCAAGACCGGACACGGCTATCACGGCTTCGCCTTTCACGCCGATCCGTCGGTGACCCTGGAACAGGATCTGGCGCGGCGCGATCTCACCATCAACGCGATGGCCGAGGCCGAGGACGGCCAACTGGTCGATCCGTTCAACGGTGCGCGGGATCTGCAACAACGCCTGCTGCGGCATGTATCGCCCGCCTTCCTGGAAGATCCCGTGCGCCTGCTGCGCGTGGCGCGTTTCGCCGCGCGTTTCGCACCGCTGGGCTTCACCGTCGCGCCGGAAACCATGGCACTGATGCAGCAGATGGTGCGCGATGGCGAGGTCGATCACCTGGTGCCCGAACGCGTGTGGCAGGAAACGCGCAAGGCGCTGGGCGAAGCGCAGCCTTCGGCGTTCCTGCGCGTGCTGCGCGAATCGGGCGCGCTCGCCGTGCTGTTTCCGGAAGTGGATGCGCTGTATGGCGTGCCGCAGCGCGCGGAATTCCATCCGGAAGTCGATACCGGCGTGCACATCGAAATGGTGCTCGACATGGCCGCGCGCATCGCCCCCGGCAATGACGTGGTGGGCTTCTGCGCACTCACCCACGACCTGGGCAAGGCGCTTACGCCTGCCGACGTGCTGCCGCGTCATCTTGGCCACGAGCACGCTGGGGTTGCCCCGCTGCGGCAGCTCGTCGCGCGCCTGAGGGTGCCCACCGAACACGCCGCGCTGGCCGAGCTGGTATGCCGCGAGCATCTCAACGTGCACCGCGCCTTCGAACTGAAGCCCTCGACGGTGCTGCGCCTGCTCACTTCGCTGGATGCGTTGCGCCGCCCTGAACGGCTGTCGCTGTTCCTCGCCGCCTGCGAGGCGGACAAGCGCGGCCGCCTGGGCCATCAGGACGACGCCTACCCTCAGGCGGCCTATCTCCAGCGTGCCTGCACTGCGGCCGCGGCGGTCCGTTCCGAGTCGTTCGTGGCGCAGGGGCTGCAGGGTCCGGCCATTGGCGAAGCCATGACCGCGGCGCGGGTGGCGGCCATCGCGGCGTTGCGGCCCTCCGCCGCCTGAATGCGGCGAGCCGGCAAAGCCAAATGAAAGCCTATCCAAAGTAAGGTAACCGGCTAGAAATCTGTCCGTTTGGTGCGACTGGGTGGGTCCGTGTATAAACGCAGACGCCCTCCAGCCCGCCCTATCTGCGGCCAGGCATTCGTTTCCAGCTTTTCCGGAGTCTTCCGTGCCGACTGCCTACCAACCGACTTCACCGCTGCGCCAGCGGTTTCGCCCGCTGTGGTGGCTGGCCATCAGCTATGTGCTGATCGGCGCACTCACCCGCATCGTGCTGCTCTTCATGGCCGGCGGCGGCGTCCCGCACAATCCGCTGTACTGGGCCTATGCGTTCGGCGTCGGCCTGGCCTACGACCTGATCACCTTCGTCTTCCTCGCCTGGCTCTTGCTGCTGTATCTGTGGCTCGCGCCGCGGCGGCTGTATGCGTCACGCGCGGGGCAATGGGTGCTCTATATCGCGGGCGCGGCGACGTTGTTCGGGCTACTGTTCGTGGCGGCGTCGGAGCTGGTGTTCTGGGGTGAATTCGGCACGCGCTTCAATTTCATCGCGGTGGATTACCTCGTCTACACCACCGAAGTGATCGGTAACATCCGCGAGTCGTATCCGCTCGGCACCTGGATCAGCCTGCTCGCCATCGCCACGCTGGTGGTCGTCTGGCTGAGCCGCGGCGGCCTGCAGGCACGCGACAGCGGTAGCACCTTTCTCCAGCGCGGCAAGGTCGTGCTGGTGTGGCTGCTGATCACGGTGGTAGCGGCCGTAGGCGTCAAGGGCACCTACAAGGACCGCACCGACAATGCCTATGTGAACGAGCTCTCCGGCAACGGCGTGTTCGAATTCTTCGCCGCCTTCCGCAGCAGCCATCTGGACTACTCGCGCTTCTACCGCACCCTGCCCGATGACGTGGCGTTCAAGCGCGTGCGCGAGCTGGTGAAGACACCCGAGGCTACCTACCTCAGCGACGACCCGCACGATCTGACGCGCGAGATCCGCCACGCCGGCCCCGAAAAGCACCTCAACGTGGTGCTGATCAGCGTGGAGAGCCTCTCAGCCGACTTCCTCTCGGAGTTCAGCAGCAAGCGCGGCAACATCACGCCCAACCTCGATGCGCTGATCGACCAGAGCATGTTCTTCGACAACCTCTACGCCAACGGCACGCGCACGGTGCGCGGCCTGGAAGCGTTGTCGCTGTCGGTGCCGCCCACGCCGGGCGATTCCATCGTGAAGGCGCACAACAACGAGAACCTGTTCTCCGCCGCCAACGTATTCAATGCGCGCGGCTACCAGTCCGACTTCGTCTACGGTGGCTACGGCTACTTCGACAACATGAACTACTTCTTCGCGCACAACGGCTATCGCGCGGTGGACCGCAACGACATCGGCAAGGGCGAAACCATCCACCACGAAAACGTGTGGGGCGTGGCGGACGAAGATCTCTACACGCTGGCGCTCAAGCAGATGGACGAGGCGCAGGCGCAGGGCAAGCCGTTCTTCCTGCACATCATGACCACCTCCAACCATCGCCCGTTCACCGTGCCGGCCAATCGCGTGCCGCAGAAGAACGGTACGCGCGAGGCGGCGGTGGCCTATACCGACTGGTCCATCGCCGACTTCATCAAGCGCGCCAGAGCCAAGCCCTACTTCGACGACACGGTGTTCGTGATCACCGCGGACCACTGCGCCTCCAGCGCGGGCCGAAGCAGCGTGCCGATCAACCGCTATCACATCCCGCTGTGGATCTACTCGCCCAAGTACATCCCGCCGCAGCGCGTGTCGCGGCAGATGGCGCAGATCGACATCATCCCCACCGTGATGGGCCTGCTGAATTTCAGCTACCGCAGCCGCTTCTTCGGTGCCGATATCTTCCAGCTCGAACCGGGCCGCGAACGCGCCTTCCCGGCAACCTACGAGAAACTCGGCTACCTGCACGGCGACGTGATCACCGTGCTCGAACCGCAGCGCAAGCTCGAACAGCTCAAGCCCAACTTCGCCAACGGCGACGCTGTACCCAACACGCCGGTCGACCAGGGCCAGGTCGACGACGCCACCGCCTACTACCAGGCAGCCGCCAACCTGTTCAAGCACGGACAGATGGTGAAGCGGCCGGATGACGACAAGCCGGTGCCGCCCGCGCCGGATTCGGCTCCGGCATCCGCTGCCGGCGCCCAGTAAAAGAAACAACGCCCGCGTCGTCGACGCGGGCGTTTTCATTCAAGCCATATGGCCGCTATCGAATCAGAGCCGATCGCCCTGATCCGCTTCCAGCACGTCTGCCGGCAACGGCAGCACCTCCATGCCACGCGCGAACAGCATGACCTGGAAGCGCTCGCCCATCTGCTCCGGCAGCGTCAGCTTCTTCACTTGCTGGGCGAGGTTGTAGCGCGTGGTTTCGTCCGCGGCGGCTTCGTAGGACGCACCGAAAACGTCCTGCAGCCCGCTGCCGATGAGGAATTGAGCCTGCGGCATGTAGCCGGCTACGCCGAAACCTGCGCTGTTGCCGGCTTCGGCCAGCGCGGTGAAATCGACTGATGCAGTCAGGTCGTTGAGGCCGGGAAAATACAGCGGATCGTTGTGCGAGCGATGGCGGTAATAGGCGCGCAGCGTGCCATCGTTGCGTTCGGGCAGGTAATACTCGCGGCGCACATGGCCGTAGTCGATGAACAGCATGACGCCGGCGGTCAGCGAGCCGGCGATGGCCTGGATCCAGTACGGCAGCTGCGGAAGGATCTCCGAGCGATAGCCATCGGGAAATTCCGCTTCGAGATCGCGCTCGACATGACGCACGGCGCCCGACACCAGCGCATCGGCGGGACGATCCACGCGCATCAGGCGCCCTTCGCCATCGAGCGCCACGTATTCTTCGTAGATCTCGCCCTCGCGCATGACGAAGCGCGTGGTCGGCAACGCATCGATCACTTCGTTGGCGAACAGCACGCCTTGCCAGTCCTGCTCGGGCGGGCGATCCAGCCACAGCACGTGGGCGAACAGCTCCGGCGGTAGCGCCGCCGCGAGACGGTCGCGCTGGCGTTCGCGCAGGTCGGCACTGGGTTCGAGGATGTAATAGCGACGGGGGATGCTGCCATTCGCGGCGAACGCCTTGAGCGCGGCCTCGGCAAAGGAGCCACTGCCACCGCCAAGCTCCAGGAAGTCGGCCGATTCGCCGAGCATCTCGATCACGGGATAGGCGGCATTCACCACGCAGCGCGCGAACAGGTCGCCCAGTTCCGGCGCGGTGATGAAGTCGCCCGCTTCGCCGAACTTGGTCTTGCCGGCGCTGTAGTAGCCGAGGCCCGGCGCATACAGGCAGCGTTCCATGTACTGCGAAAACGGCATGGGGCCGTGCGCGGCGATTTCCTCGCGCAGCCGCGTCAGCAGTCGGTCGGAGTGGGCGCGCTCGTCGGCGCCGGGATCGGGAAATCGTGAAGACATGCGCGTTGCCTGCGGGGAAACGCGCGAAGTTTAACCCATGCCCCGCCATAGCCTCGTGAGGGGGAGACTGGCTATGACGGGGACATCGGCCCAGCTGACTTAGAAACTGAAGTCCTTCTGCAGACTCAGGTACACGCCACGGCGCGGGCCGAACTGCGGCGCACCCACGCCGACGCCGGTACCGTCACGCAACTCGTAGGTGCGATCGAGCGCGTTGATCAGCGCCAGCTGCGTCTTCACCAGGCCAAGGCTGCCGAGGGTGAAGTCGTGGCCCACATTGAGGTTGAGCTGGAAGTAGTACGGCAGCGATTCGCCGTTCGGCACCAGGCCGTCCTTGCGCAGGCCGCTGCCGAAGAGGTAATCGGCGCCGATGCGCGTGGTCTTGGAGAACGAATAGGTGATGCCGCCCGACGAGGTGAGCTTCTGGTCGTGATCCAGATGGATGTAGTTGTCGTAGATGTAGGCCAGGTCGTCCGGACTGAAGTTGTACTGGCCGGTGATCACGCGCTTGCCCATCGCACGGTTGTACGACGCGTTGAAGTAGGCGGTGACCGGGCCGTTGTCGTAGTTGGCGGTGAGTTCCAGACCGCGAATGCGACCGAAGTCGTAATTGAAGTTGGAGTAGATCAGCGCCGCACCGAACTGGCCCTCGTCCTGCAGGCGGCTCACCTGGCGGTAATACGCATCGAGGCCCACGGTGAAAGTGGAGCCGAACTGCTGCTGGATGCCCAGGTCGTAGTAATTGGAGCGCTCCGCCAACGGCAGGTTGTTGCCGCCGCTGGGCAGCTGGTTGGTGGTGCCGTTGAAGCGGGCGATGTTGCTGTCGTCGATCACTTCCGTCGCCGGCGGGGTGAAGTAACGCGAATAGCCGGCATGGATCGTCGTGCTGTCGGTGGCCTGGTAGACCACGCCAAAACGCGGGCTCAGCTGGCTTTCCGTGCGGAACAGCTCATAGCGGTCGCCGCGCACGCCGTAGTTCACCGTCCACTTGTCGCCGATGCTCCACTCGTCCTGCAGATAGGCCGACCAGGTGCGCGCCAGCAGATTGGTCGCGTCATAGATCGCGATCGGGGTGGTGCTGGCCTGCGAACCGTCCGGATTGGCGGGGAAGGTCAGCGAGTTGTTGGTGGTGTTGCCGCGCTCGAACTCGCCGTAGATGCCGTAACGCAGCGTGTGGCTTTCGCCCAGCGGCGTGGCGAAATCCGCCTGCAGCGTATCGGCGCGGTTGGTGCGATTGATCGTGGACGCCACGCCGTTGAACATCAGGTCGCCGATCTCATCCGGATCGAAGCCCACATGGGTGTAGCGCTGGCCCAGCGACACCTGGTAATCGGTCTTGCCCCACTTGCCCTGCAACGACAGCACGCCGAAACGCGTCTGTTCCTGCTGCCGCTCGTTGAGGTCGGCGGAGTTGAAATCCACCGTGTCCAGATAACCGAATTGCGGCGTCTGGCTCGGGTTGTTGGGGATCTCGAAGCGATTGTTGGTCGCGCCGAACATGAAGCTGAGTCGCGTGTTGTCGTCGATCAGATAGGAGATGTCGCCAAAACCCTTCACCTGGTTGGTGTGGTCGTGGATCGGCGTGCGGCTGGCGGTCGGGTTTTCGATGCCGACATCGTTCTCCAGGTAGTTGGCGGTGAGGAACCAACTCCAGCGATCGTTGCTGCCCCACAGCGAGGCATTCGGGTTCAAGGTGCCGAACGAGCCGCCGGTGATGCCGACGCTGCCGCCGTTGCCCAGGTCATGGCCACTCTTGGTGTCGATGTCCACCACCGCCGCCGTACGCAGGCCGTACTGCGCGGGGAGCGCGCCGTCGAGCAGCTTCACGCTCTGGATGGTGCGCGCGTCCAGCGTCTGGCCGAAACCGGAGATCGACTCGGGGATGATCACGCCGTTGATGCGGTACTGCAGGTTCGCGTGGTCGCCGCGCACGTGCACGCCGCCGTAAGAGTCCTGCACCACGCCCGGCGCCTGCAGGATCACCTGGTTGAGCGGGGTCGAATCGCCCAGCGGAAGCTGCTGGATCGCTTTCTGGTCGATCACGTACTGGCTGCTGCCGGTGTCCGGCGACAGCGAATTGCGCGCCTGGTCGAGCGCCGCGGTCACGTCGACGGCACCCAACTGCTTCACCTTTCCAGCAGGCTGGTTGCGGGTGGCGCTGGTGGTGCCGGCATCGTTGCCGTCGGTGGCGCCGGAGGGCGCGACATTGCTGGTATCCGGGGTCGGACTGGTCTGGGCGAAGGCGGTGGGAACGGCGCCAAAGGCAACGGCAAGACTCAAGGCGAGCAAGGTACGTTTCATCGGGTTTCCGGGAGGGGGCAGTGATGTTGTTATTTTCGATACGTTATAACATTGCCATTCTAGCCTACCCGGCGCCTGCCCCAAAAGTCATGCCTGCCCCCACAAGTTCATGCGTTCAGGCGCAACCGGGGCTGCAGGCTCAGCGGGATTTCACCCAGGCGGCCTAGACTGGGCTGGCGCGCGGCACCCGCCGCTTCAGCGAGCACGGCCCATGTCACCCTCTTCCGATCAGCTTCCGGCCGTCATCGCCGACCACGGCCGCGTGACCCAGGCCATCCTGGATTTCGTGAGCCAGATTCCGGACAGCCAGGTGCCCGGCGCCCGCGAACCCGAGAAGGAGGCCCGCCGCCTCGCCACCCGGGCACAGCAGCGCGCCGCCCTCACCGCGGGCTCGCTGGCGCTCCCGCCGGGGCCGTTGGGCTGGCTCACCGTGCTGCCGGAGGTCATCGCGATCTGGAAGATCCAGGCGCAGATGGTCAGCGACATTGCCGCCGCCTACGGCCAGCATTCGGAACTGGGCCGCGAGCAGATGCTGTGGTGCCTGTTCCGCCACACCGCCGCGCAAGCCTTCCGCGATCTGGTGGTGCGCGTGGGCGATCGCCTGCTGTTTCGCCGCGTTACCTTTGCCGTGGTCGAACGCGTGACCAAGACGATCGGCATCAAGGTGACCCAGCGTGCCGTCAGCAGCAGCCTCTCGCGCTGGATTCCGGTGGTGGGCGCGGTCGGCGTGGGCAGCTACGCCTACTACGACACCGGACAAGTGGCGCGTACCGCCATCGCCATGTTCAGCACGCCGTTCGCGACCGAGAGCGTCGACGAAGCGCCCGTCGAAACCACGGCCTCCCCGACGTGACGCCACGCGTGCTTTACGGCAAGCTCCCCGCTCGGCCGCGTCACGCAGGAGCCCACGCATGAATGCACGTCACGAGCGTCCCGTCGCGCTGATCACCGGCGCCGGAAAACGCGTGGGCGCGGTGATCGCCCGCACCCTGCATGCGGCCGGCTATGACCTGGCCCTGCACCATCGTCACTCCGCCGCCGACGCGGAATTGCTGGCCGCCTCGCTGGAACGCCAGCGCAGCGACAGCACGTTCGTGTTGCAAGCCGAGCTGGCCGAGCTGGAAGCGCTGCCGGGCATGGTGCAGCGCGTCCTCGCCCGTTTCGGCCGTCTCGACGCCCTGGTCAACAACGCCTCCGCGTTCTATCCCACACCGGTGGGCAGCGCGACCCTGGCACAGTGGAACGAACTCTTCGCCTCCAATGCGCAAGCACCGTTCTTTCTGGCGCAGGCTGCGACGCCTGCGTTACGCGAAGCACGTGGCGCCATCGTCAACCTGGTGGATATCTACGCGGAACGTCCGCTCGCCGATCATCCGATCTACTGCATGGCCAAAGCCGCGCTGGAAGCGATGACGCGCTCACTCGCACTGGATCTCGGCCCCGACGTACGCGTCAACGGCGTCGCCCCCGGCGCCGTGATGTGGCCGAGCGACGGCAAGCCGTACGACGACCAGCAGGCCATGCTCGCCCGCACCCCGCTGCAACGCGCGGGCTCGCCGGAGGATGTCGCCGGCGCCGTGCTGTGGCTGCTGCGCGATGCCCCGTTCGTGACCGGACAGATCATCCGCGTGGATGGCGGGCGTACGCTTTCGGTGTGATTAAAAAAGGGGCGCCGTAGCGCCCCTCTCTCGATGCATGTCGCTTCCGGCGGCTTATTTCTTCGGCTTGAACGCCTGCTCCAGCATTGCCTGGTCGAAGCCGTATCCCACTTCGCCATCTTCGGCATAGCGATACAGCGCGGCGGCGTAGATGCCTTGCAGCGAGGCCTGGATCAGGCCGAGCAGGGTCAGGCCGACGACGACGATCACGATGGCGGCGATGATGGCGGTGATCGACTGGGTGGCGAATGCGCCGCCGATCAGGCAGGCCGCCAGCACGATCGCGATGAACATCAGCAGGCCGAACACCACGCCGATGCCGGCGTTGCCGATGATGTTCTCGCCCCAGGTGCGCTTGAGCAGTTCGACGCTGCGCGAAATGGCTTCGGTCGGGCCCACGTCCTGGCTCGCCAGCACCGGCACGACCAGGAAGGTGGCGACCGTCCAGGCAAGGCCGAGGAAACCGGCTACCAGGCGGCCGATCAGGCCCAGGCGTTCCTGCAGTGCGCGCAACACCAGACCCACGGTGGCAGCGATCAAGGCGTAGCCGAAGATGTTCGCGATGCGCGAGCGGGCAATCGCCATGCCTTCGCCGAAGCTGGCGGGTTCGCCACGCAGGCGGGCGAGCGCGGCACCGGCCAGTGCCGTGTTGAAGAAGATGATCACGAAATACTGGGCCAGGTAGAACAGGAACAGCAACACGTAACCGCCCGCACTTATGCGTTGGCCGTGCTCGACCACGTGGCCGGCGGACACCATGGCGGCGATGATCGGGATCAGGAAACTCGCCGCCACCAACAGGCAGCAGATGCTGGAAGCAAGCGGAAACATCAACAGCGACTTGTCCGAACGCAACACTTCCGCGCTGGCCTTCATCAGGCTCCAACTGCGTGCAAAACGACCTGCCATATCCCCTTCCCCCATTCCATGTTAGGTGGTTGGGTTTCTAGCATTACCGCAGGGCCGGGGACAGTGCTGGGGCGCGCTTTCGTGACCATGCCGTGCGCCTAGGCACGGCCCGGGCGCTACCAGGGGCGACGCTTCTTCCTGAAGACGACCCGCTCGTCGAACGCTTCATACAGCAGCACCAACACGCCGCCCGCCGCAACGGCCGCAAGCAGCAAGGCCACCAGCCACGAGTCGTAGAAGAACCAGTGCGCGTGGAAGCCCAGCCAGCCGGTGGCGAGCAGCGTCACGACGACGAGGACAAGCGGCGTTCCATAGCTCACCGCGGCTTCGCATCCCGGGCAGGTGCGTACGCCGTGCCGCGCTTCGCTGCGGCAATGCGGGCAAATCGCGTAGCGAATCGCCGTGGCATTCTTCATCTCGTTCGCCATACGTCCTGCCATGGGCGCTGTTTTCACTGCCTGGCGCGGCAGCGAAATGAGCAGCTTGGATCTTGCGTGACGACACCGACGACGTCGCCGCGTGAGCGGCCTTCGCCGCACCGCCCTGCGATTGCGCGCAGGACTGACATGTCGCCCGAGGCGACGATGCGTACGGTAATTGGCGCAGGGCGCCGCGAGGAATCAGATAAACCTGAAAAGCGGTCCGTTGTTCGAAGGCGACGACTTGCGGTGGCACCTCATGGCGCGCACCTGACGTCGATCGCTCGCGGGAAACGGCACATCAGCGCAGCATGCCCCAACGAAAACAGCCTGATTTACAGCGGCTCGACGACCAGCGGCTCGCTATCCGCCGGAAAAGCCGACCACAGCGCAGCCATCGTCTCTCCCGTGACCGGATGCTTCAGTTGCGGCGCGATGTCCGCGATCGGCCGGAGCACGAAGGCATGGCGAAGCTCCTTGCGCGGAAGCTCCAGATGACCTTCGCCCTGAAGCACGAGGTCGTCGTACAACACGATGTCCACATCGAGCGTGCGGTCGGAATAGCGCGGCACGTCGCGGCGGCGACCGTGGCGATCTTCCAGCGCGTGCAGCCACGCGTTGAGCGCTTCGGGCGAAAGATCCGTGTCCAGCCCCACGGCCAGGTTCACGAAGTCGGCGCCGTCGAAGCCCACCGACCGGCTGCGATAAGCCGGAGAGACGGTGAGCGCGCCGAAGCGCGCGCGCAACTCGTCGAGCGCGGCGCGGAGATAACGCAGGGGTTCCAGGTTGGAACCCAGGCTCAGGTAGGCACGTGCCATCGATTCAACGCGTCACTGCGGTCGTATGCCGCGTTCGATGCGCACGCCGACCGACTTCGCGCCGCGAACAGCGCCTGGCTTGGAGAGTTTCAGCCGCACCCACGACACCCCGAATTCTTCCCGGATGATCGCTGCGCATTGCTCCGCCAGCGTCTCCACCAGGCCGAAGCTGGAGGTGCCGACGTAGTCGATCAGGCGCTTGGATACGTCCTTGTAGTTGAGCGTGAGCGCAATGTCGTCGCTCGCGGCGGGCACGGTGTTGTCGAACGCCATTTCGATGTCGAACGACAGCGTCTGCCGCACGCGGCGTTCCCAGTCGTAGATGCCGATCACGGCATCGATGCGCAGGTCTTCGATGAAAACGATATCCATGGGAATAGGGTAGCGATCTCTCTGGGAGAGCGCACCCATGGAAGCAGCACCGTCACATCGCCGGCGGCAGCGTTTCCAGGTCCCAGCGCGGAAACACCTGCACCGTTTCGTCCTGGTGCTGGCCATGCGCCAGGCGAATGGCGCCGGCCAGGGCGATCATGGCGCCGTTGTCGGTGCAGAAGGCCAGGCGCGGGAAATAGGTCTGGAAACCGTCCTTCTCACCGGCCGCCGCCAGTTCCGCGCGCAGGCGCTTGTTGGCGCCCACGCCACCGGCAATCACCAGACGCTTCGCGCCGCTGGCCTGCAGGGCGCGACGGCACTTGATGATCATCGTGTCGACGATCGCTTCCTCGAACCCGCGCGCGATGTCGGCGCGGGTCTGGTCGCTCTGGTCCGACTGCTGCCAGGCGAGCAGCACCTGGGTTTTCAGGCCCGAGAAGCTGAAATCGAGGCCGGGGCGGTCGGTCATCGGGCGGGAGAAGCGGAACGCGCCTGGCGTGCCCTGCTCCGCCAGCTTGGCCAGCGCCGGCCCTCCGGGATAAGGCAGGCCCATCAGCTTGGCGGTCTTGTCGAAGGCTTCGCCGGCGGCGTCGTCGAGCGTATCGCCCAGGATCTTGTATTCGCCGATGCCCTTCACCTGCACCAGCATGGAGTGGCCACCCGACACCAGCAGCGCCACGAACGGCGGCTCGGGCGGGTTTTCCTCCAGCAGCGGGGCCAGCAGGTGACCTTCCATGTGGTGCACGCCGATGGCCGGCACGCCAAGGGCCCAGGCCATGGCCCGGGCCGCGGAAGCCCCCACCAGCAGGGCGCCGACGAGGCCGGGGCCAGCGGTGTAAGCTACCCCTCCCAGGTCGGCCGTGGTCAGGCCCGCCTGGGTCAACGCCTCGCGCACCAGCGGCAGCAGTTTTCGCACATGGTCGCGACTGGCCAGTTCGGGTACCACCCCGCCGTATTCGGCGTGCAACTTGATCTGGCTGTAGAGAGTATGTGAAAGCAGGCCGTTGCCAGGCGCGCCGGGTTCCCAGCGCAACAGGGCCACACCGGTCTCGTCACAGGAGGTCTCGATGCCCAGCACCGGCTTGTTTGCCGGGGGGTTGGATTGGGGCTTTGAAATTGCTGTCGTTTCCACGTTATACTTCGCGGCTCACCGTATTCAAACGGCTCGTTCAGGCGAGCCAGTCTAACACTTGGAGTCTCCATGCCCAGCGTAAAAGTCCGCGAGAACGAGCCGTTCGAGCTTGCCCTCCGTCGCTTCAAGCGCACCTGCGAAAAGGCCGGCGTCCTGGCTGAAACCCGCAAGCGCGAGTTCTATGAGAAGCCGACCCAGGAGCGTAAGCGCAAGCGCGCTGCCGCGGTGAAGCGTCACCTGCGTCGCCTCTCGCGCGACACGTCGCGTCGCACGCGCCTGTACTGAGCCCGCCGTCCGCCTGGCGGACGATCCGTGGTTCGGGCGCCTCTGGCGTCGTTACAGGTAGCTTGGCAGCTGGCGCGTTTCAATCCGCTGCCGCTGTCTTCGTAGACCTACACTAGCCGGCGTTGCCTCAAGCAACGCCGGCTTTTGTGTTTCCCGAGGAAAAGACCCATGACTCTGAAGCAACAGCTCACCGACGACATGAAGACCGCCATGCGTGGCGGCGAGAAGGATCGCCTGGGCGTGATCCGGCTGATCCTGGCGGCGATCAAGCAGCGCGAAGTGGACGAGCGCATCGAGCTGGACGACGTGCAGACGCTGGCCGTGCTGGAGAAGATGGTCAAGCAGCGCAAGGATTCGATCAGCCAGTTCGAGGCCGCGAGTCGCCAGGACTTGGCCGACATCGAGAAGGCCGAGATGAAGGTGATCGAGGTCTACCTGCCGGCCAAGCTGGGCGACGAGGAAATCGATGCGCTGATCACCGCGGCCATCGCCGAAACCGGCGCCAGCTCGGCCCGCGACATGGGCAAGGTGGTGGCGGCAGTCAAGGAAAAGGCCGCCGGCCGCGCCGACATGGGCGTGGTGTCGAGCCGCATCAAGAGCCGTCTGGCCGGCTGATCGCCCGCCACTGCTGCCGGCGCCACAAGACGCTGGCAGGGGCTGCCGGCCATCGCCTGAAGGCCGGCAGCATCACCGAACCTGCATCGTCTGCACGACGGCGCTGCACGGCCTTCACATATCGGAACCTACAACGGCACGGCCACCGGAGCCTCCGGTGCCCTTCTCCAATGGGAGCGACACATGCTTAAGTGGGCCAT
The DNA here is from genome assembly GCF_049913195.1 of Dyella kyungheensis. GTDB lineage: Bacteria > Pseudomonadota > Gammaproteobacteria > Xanthomonadales > Rhodanobacteraceae > Dyella > Dyella kyungheensis. The sequence goes on from NZ_CP183983.1 coordinate 4,454,842, forward strand.
CATTCTTGCCATCGTTTCGATCGTTACCGGCTGGCTGGGCTTCGGCACGCTATCGGGCGTGACCGGTGCGATCGCCAAGGTGCTGTTCGCGATCTTCATCATCCTGTTCCTGCTCGCCCTGCTGGCGGTGTTCGGCATCATCCACATGGCCTAGCAAGCAGGCGCTTCGAGGGCCTCAGTCGATGATGCGCTCCATGCGCCGGTGGTCGGGCACCCGGCCGCGTTCGTTGGCGAGTCGCGATTTGCGCTCGCCGACGACCTTGAAACCGGCGCGGCGATAGAGGGCTTCGGCGCGGGGGTTGCTGGCGGCGACGTCGAGCACCACGCGGCTGCGGCCCACGTCGCGGGCCATGCCCACCAGTTGATCGATGAGCGCGCGGCCCACGCCGTGCCCGCGCAGTTCGGGCAGCACGGCGAGATGGGCCAGGTAATGCATGTCGCCGTGGGGTGGCTGGATCACCGACTCCACGCGCAGACCGCGCGCGATGACGCCCAGGCCGCGGCGCAACCCATAGTGACGAAGGATCTGGCGGGCCGCCGCCAGCGTGAACCGCCATTTGGCTTCGGCGCCGAAACCCGCGCCCACCGCCACCACCTTGCCCTCGACCTGGCCCACCCAATGGTTGCGCCAGCCGAATTCGCCGGCGCCGTCGACGAAGCAATGCTGCAGGAAAGCCCGCGCATCGCCGCCGTCGCGGGTGGTGAACACATAGTCGAAGGCCACCGGACCGGAGCTGTAGATCAACGGCACGGCCACGGCGGCATCTTCCGGCGCCGCCGGACGAAACCGCACCTGCAAGCCCGCCCTGCCCATTCCCAGCACATGTCCCATAGCACCCCCGGCCTTCGCCACGCCCCGGGTATCAGCATAGGGCAGCCTGATGTAAGCGCTAGTGGGGCACCAGGCCCTGGCTGGGGGTAAAAGCGGCCAGAGTCCTGCCGCAACCGATAGACTAGGGTGCTTATGCGCGGACGTATTCCTGACAGCTTCATCGACGAATTGCTTGCCCGCGTCGACATCGTCGACGTGATCGAGCGGCGCGTGCCGTTGAAGAAGGCGGGACGCGAATGGACCGCCTGCTGCCCCTTTCACAACGAGCGCTCGCCGTCGTTCTACGTGAGTCCCGCCAAGCAGTTCTTCCACTGCTTTGGCTGCGGTGCGCACGGCAGCGCGGTGAAGTTCCTGATGGACTATGAGCGCCTGGAATTCCCCGATGCGGTGGAGGAACTGGCGCAGTCGGTCGGGCTCACCGTGCCGCGCGAAGGCGGCGACGACCGCGTACAACGCGAAGACAAGACCGATCTCTACGCCCTGCTCGATTCGGCCGCGCGCTGGTACGAAAACGAACTGCCGAAGAACGCCGAAGCACAGGCGTACTGCAAGAAGCGCGGCCTCGATGCGCAGACCATCCAGCGTTTTCGCATCGGCTGGGCGCCCGCCGGCTTCGATGGCGTGATGAAGGCACTGGGTGGCAGCGAACGTCGCACGCAGTTGCTCAACGAAGCGGGCATGGTGGCCAGCAACGAGCGCGGCAGCCGCTACGACCGTTTCCGCGAACGTCTGATGTTTCCCATCCTCGATCGCCGCGGTCGCGTGATCGCGTTCGGCGGACGGATTATTGCCAGCGCGCCGGCTGTCCGGGAAGGGCAACCCGCGCCGCAAAAAGAGCCCGGCCCCAAGTACCTCAATTCGCCGGAAACGCCGCTGTTCCACAAGGGCCGCGAACTGTTCGCGCTGTGGCAGGTGAAGCAGGCGAACCCGAGCCTGGCGCGCATCGTGGTGGTCGAGGGCTACATGGATGTGATCGCCATGCACCAGGCCGGCCTGCCCATCGCGGTGGCCACGCTGGGCACGGCCACCACGCCCGAACACACCGAAGTATTGTTTCGCGCGGCACCCGACGTGGTGTTCTGTTTCGACGGCGATCGCGCCGGCCGCGCGGCCGCGTGGAAGGCGCTCGAATCGGCGCTGCCGCGCCTGCGCGACGGCCGCCAGGCGTACTTCCTGTTCCTGCCTGATGGCGAAGATCCGGATTCGCTGATCCGCAAGGAAGGCAAGGACGGTTTCGAGAAACGCCTGAAGGCCGCCACACCGCTCTCCGAATACTTCTTCGGCGAGCTGGCGCACGACGTGGATACCGCCAGCCTCGATGGCCGCGCACGCCTCGCCGAACGCGCCCGCCCGCTGATCGCGCGCCTGCCCGATGGCGCGTTCCGCGACCTGATGGCACAGGAGCTGGAGAAGCGCACCGGTGCGCGCGCGACGCTGGAAAATTCGCCGGCACCACGCACGGCGTTGCAGCGCCCTACCGTGGTGCAGCGTTCACTGGTGCGCAGCGCCATCGCCCTGCTGCTGGCCCAGCCCGGCGTGGCCGAACAGGTGGAGCGCCCCTACGGGTTTCTACGCATGGACAAGCCGGGCGTGGAACTGCTGGCCGAACTGATCGACATGGCCCGTTCGCGCCCCGGCATCAACTCCGCCATGCTGGTGGAACATTTTGCCGAACGCGCCGAATACCCGGCCCTGCAGAAGCTGATGGCCGCCATGGTGGTGGGCGAGCCGGAAGCCCAGCGTGCGGAGTTCTTCGACGCCCTGCGACGGATGGAAGAGCAGGCCGTGATCCAGCGTCGGGACTGGCTGACCGCCAAGAGCCGCGAAGGCCACCTCGACAGCGCCGAGAAAGCCGAACTGCGCGAACTGCTGGCCGCGCGAGTCACCACGCGTCCGTCCTGACCCGTGAGACAAATCCTGGGGTGCAGTCCTCCTCGGCATGAAAAGAACAGGGTTCTAACTATTGGCCCTGCAAGATTGCGCCTCAGCCCGGCCCTCTTCCGTATGGGAGCAGGGGCATGGAGCGCCCCTGCGCTGCCGCAAGCGTACGGACGTCTTCGTATGGGATCATCGGCCCCTCTTGTGAGTCACGGTTAGTCCGCCCTGCATGGAACTGCTTGAACGACTGGTCACGGTGTTCGCCGAAAACGGCTACCTCGCGGTATTCATCGCGTTGTTGCTGTGCGGCGCCGGCGTGCCGTTGCCCGAAGACATCACCCTGGTCGCGGGCGGCGTCATTGCCGGCCTGGGCTATGCCAACGTGCACACCATGTTCGGCATCGGCATGGCCGGCGTGCTGGTGGGCGATTCGGGCATGTTCTTGCTCGGCCATCATTTCGGCGCGCGCATCCTCAAGCTGCGCTTCGTCGCGCGCGTGCTCACGCCCGAACGCTACGCCAAGGTGCAACACAAGTTCGAGCGCTACGGCAATCGCCTGATGTTCATCGCGCGCTTCCTGCCGGGCATGCGCACCGCCGTGTTCATCACCGCGGGATCCACCCATCGCGTGTCGTTCCTGCGCTTCTTCCTGCTCGACGGACTGGCCGCGCTGATCAGCGTGCCGATCTGGGTCTACCTGGGGTACTTCGGTGCCGACAACCACCAATGGCTGGCGATGTGGATCCATCGGGGCCAGAACGGCCTGTGGCTGGTCGGCGCCGCGGCGCTGATCGTGGCGCTGGTGCTGTGGTGGCGGCACAAGCGGCGGGTGGCGTGCGAGTCGGGTTCGCAGTGACGCCTGTCCGCGCATGACCGCGCACACCCTGAGCGAAAGCGAGTACGACGACGCCGTTTTCGAGAACCTCGATCTCACCGGCGCCACGCTGGAAGGCATCCGCTTCCGCGACTGCAGCTTCACGCGCTGCAACTTCAGCGAGGCGACGCTCGCCCGCTGCCGCTTCAGCGACTGCCAGTTCCAGGACTGCAACCTCAGCCTCGCCACCCTCACCGGCAGCGGCTTCGATGGCGCGACCTTCACCGACTGCAAGATGGTCGGCATCCACTGGACGAAAGCCCACTGGCCACGCATACGCACGGCCAGGGCCCTCGTTTTCCGGCGTTGCGTGGTGAACGACTCGTCGTTCTTCGGGCTGGACCTGCGCGAGTGCGAGCTGACCGAATGCCGCGCCATCGACGTCGACTTCACCGACGCCAACTGCGAGGACGCCGATTTCCGCGATACGGACCTGAGCGACAGCGTATTCGCACGCACGCGGCTGGTCGGCGCCAACTTCACCGATGCGCAGAACTACCGCATCGACCTCTTCAACAACGACATCAAGCGTGCCCGCTTCTCGTTGCCCGAAGCCGTTTCACTGCTCTACAGCCTCGATATCGAACTGCAGGAATGACCGGGCTTCAGCGCGGCCTGAGCGCCGGGGTCGATGCCACGCTGCCCGCGTCCTGCCGATGCCACCAGCCGCCACCGAGCGCCTGGAACAGCGCCACCGTATCGGCATAGCGCGCCGCCCTCGCCTGCACCGAACTCAGTGCCGCTTGCTGCCAGACGAGCTGTGCGTTGAGCATCGCGCTTTCGCTGAGGTCGCCCAGGGCGAGTTGGCGCCTGGCGATATCCAGACTGTGTTCGGCGGCTTGCTCGGCCCGCTCGGCAGCAGCCAGCGCACGCGCATCCGCATCGATGGCGTGCAGCGTGTCCGCCACGTTCTGCACGGCACCAAGCACGGTGCTTCGGTACTGCGCCGCTGCCTGGCGATACGCAGCCTCGGCACCGCGCTGCTTGTGCTTCAGCGAGCCACCGTCGAATAAAGGCTGCGTCACTGTTGCGCCCACCGCCCAGAAGCCGCTGCCCGCCGCGAACAACTGGCTGGTTCGTTCCGAGGCGCCGCCCAAGGACGCGTTGATCTGCACGTTGGGCAGGCGATTGGCAATCGCCACGCCGACCTGGGCACTGGCCGAATGCAGTTGCTCTTCCGCCGCGCGCACATCCGGACGCTGTTCGACCAGCTGCGCAGGCAGGCTGATCGGCAGTTCGCTGGGCAGTTGCAGCGCATCGAGCTGAAACTGGGCATCGATGGGCTGATCCGGCGTTCGCCCGGTCAAGGTAGCCAGGAGATCGCGTTGTTGCGCCAGCTGCTTGTCCAGCGGCGGCAAGGTGGCGCGGCTTTGCTCCAGTACGGCGACCTGCACCGCGATGGCCGCATCGGACGCATCGCCCAGCTCGTGTTGCCGCTTCAGGGTAGCGAGGATCGTCTCCTGCTCGCCGATGATCTTCCGCGTCAGTTCCATCTGCGCGCGCAACGAAGCTTCCTGGATCGCCGCGTTCACCACATTGCTGGTCAGAGTGAGATACGTGGCTTCCAGCTGAAAGCGCTGTGCATTGGCCTGGGCCGCCAGCGACTCCACCTGCCGACGGTTTGCGCCCCAGATGTCGAGCGTATAGGACACGCTGACCTGCGTGGTGGTCAGCGTGTACAGGTCGGCGTTCGATGCCACGCCGCTGGCGACGTCGTTGGCATCGTTCTGGCGCGTGGAATTCGCGCTGGCGTTGACGGTCGGAAAGTACGCACCGCGCTGTGCATACACCGATTCCCAGGCGACCTGCAGCGCGGCGTGAGCCGCCTCGATATCGGCGTTGTGTTTCAGCGCGTCATCGATCAGGCCGTTGAGCGGCGCGGAGTGGAACAAGGTCCACCACTGGCCGGGAATATCCATCGAGGCCAGGACGTGCTGCGCCTCGCCGCCCGGGCCCTCCGCCGACGCCGTGTCGGTAGCGATGGGCGTCGGTGCATAGGCGCGAGCCTGGGGCGCCTCGGGCCGCTGATAGTCCGGGCCGACGGTGCAGCCAGCGAGCGCGATGGCCACGCTGAAGGCGAGCACGGAACGGTATGGGGTCTTGGTCATGATCACAGCTCCCGCGAAGGATGCGGACGGCGCTTGCGGCGATGGCGCTCGATATAGCGCTCAACGGCGAAGTAGAAGCCGGGAAGAACGAACAGCGTCAGCAGCGTGGCGATGGGCAGGCCGCCCACCACCACCGTGGCGAGACCGCGTTGCACGTCGGTGCCTACGCCTGTCGCAAGCGCCGCAGGAAGCATGCCGACGCTGGCCACCGTGGCAGTCATCAGCACCGGGCGAAAGCGCTCCGCGGCTCCTTCCAATACGGCATCACGCAGCGCATGCCCGTGCCTGCGCACGCGGTTGATGTTGGACACCATGATGATGCCGTTCTGCACCGCCACGCCAAACAAGGCGATGAAGCCCACCGCCGTGGCGATATTCAAGGTCTCGCCGCGCAGGTGCAGCGAAATCAGGCCGCCCACCGTCGCCAGCGGCACCACCGCCAGCACCATCACCGCCTGATGCAGCTTGCCGAACTCGGCGAACAGGAGCACCAGCATGATGCCCATCACCAGCGCCATCACCACGGCCAGGCGGGCTTGCGCACGCCGTTGGTTCTCGAACGTGCCGGCCCATTGCAACTGGGTGTTCTGCTTGTCGAAGTGCACCTTGGCATCGATCTGCTGCTGCGCGTCGGCCAGGTATTCGGACAGGGCGCGATCGCGGTTGTCCACGCGGATGGTGATCTGCCGCCGGCCCTCCTCATGCGCAATGGTGCTTTCGCCGGTCCTGAAGCGGATATCCGCGACCTGCTTCAACGGTACCTGCGCGCCTCCGGCCGAGGTCAGCGGCAGTTGGCCGATCGCCTCGATGTTGTTGGCGGTTTCGTTCGATACACGCGTGGTCACGTTGTAGATACGGTCGCCCACATAGACCTGGGTCACCGGCGCCCCGCCGATGGCCGTCTGGATGAGATTGCTGATATCGCCGATGTTGATGCCGTAGCGCGCCGCCGCATCGCGGTCCGCCGTGATGGCCAATTGAGGAATCGGCGGCTCCTGGAAGATCGACGCTTCGGCCGTGCCGCGTACCCCATGCAACACGTCGACGATCTGGTTGCCCACGCGACGCAGTTCGGCGAGGTCGTCGCCATAGATGCGCAACACCAGCGGACTGTGCGCGCCGCCGATCATGTCGTTCTCGCCATCGACGATCGGCTGGCTGATGCCCACCGAGACGCCGGGAATCTGCTGCATGCGGGCATTGAAGCGGCGCAGGAAGGCCGCCTTGTCATCGCCACGGGGCCAGCTGTCGTACGGCTTGAGTCCAACGCCGGCCTCGACGTGCGACGGCGTCCACGGATCGGTGCCGGTATCGTTGCGCCCCAGCTGCGTCACCACATAGGACACCTCGGGAAACTCGCGAATCACCCGGCGAAGATCGGCGGTCATCTCACTGGCCTTGTCCAGCGACAGGCCGGACGGCATCTGCACCTGCAACCACAACGAACCTTCGTCCAGCTCCGGCAGGAACTCCCGGCCGATGGTCGCGCCCAGCAGGAGCACGCCGAGCAACGCCACGCCGGCTATCGCATAGACCACCGGCAACCGCCCAAGCAGCTTGCCCAGCATCGAGGTGTACGCGGCCTGCAGGCGCTCCAGCGGCTTGTTGCGGAACATCTTGCGCGGCTTGCGCAAGGCGAAGTACGCCAGCCCCGGCGTGAGCGTCACCGTGCACAGCAACGCGGCCAGCAAGGCATAGCCCACGGTGAAGGCCATCGGCCGGAACAGCTTGCCCTCGGCGTGCTCGAACGCGAACAGCGGCAGGTAGGCGGTGATGATGATCAGCGTGGCGAAGAAGATCGAGCGCCCGACATGCTTGGTCACCGTCATCACGTCGTCTTCGGTCAGGATCGAGTTCGGCCTCTCCTCGCGGCGCCGCAGGATGGCCTCTGTGACCACGATGGTGCCGTCCACGATCACGCCGAAATCGATCGCGCCGAGCGAGAACAGGTTCGCCGGCATATGGGTGAACTGCATCAGGATGAACACGGTGACCAGCGACATGGGAATCGCCACCGCCGCCACCATCGCCGAACGGGGGCTGCCCAGGAACAGGATGAGCACGATGCACACCAGCCCCACACCTTCCATCACGGTGTGGAATACCTTCTCCTTGGTCGCATTCACCAGATCGTCGCGATCGATGTACGGCACGATACGCACGTCCTGTGCGGCCAGTTGCTGATTGAGCTTATCGACCGTGGCGTGGATGTTCTCCAGCACGCGCGAGGGGTTCTCGTACTTGAGCAGGTCGACGATGCCTTCGATGGTGTCCGGATTGTTGTCCTTGCCCAGGATGCCCTGCCGCACCTGGTGGCCGTACTGCAGCTTGCCCAGGTCGCGCACCAGTACGGGCACGCCGTTGCTCTGGGTGACCACGATGTCCCCCAGTTCCTTCAGCGTGTGCACCATGCCGATGCCGCGCACGATGTACGACTGGTCGCCCCGCGTGATGCGTCCTCCACCCGCGTTCGACGTGTTCGAGGAGATCGCGCTCGTCACCTGGTTCACGCTCACGCCGTAGTGCAGCAGTTGGGCGGGATCGAGTTCGAGCTGGAACTCCTTGGTGAAGCCGCCGAAGATGTCCACGTTGGCGACGCCCGGAATCTTCTGCAGCGCCGGAATCACCACCCAGTTCTGCAGCTCTGACAGCTGCATCAGGTTCTTGCTGGTGGATTCGAGCGTGTAGCGATAGATCTCGCCCGCGGGACCGGACACCGGATCGAGACTCGGCGTGATGCCCGGCGGCAGCGTGGCTTGCGCGATGCGCTCCGTCACGCGCTGGCGCTCCCAGTAATCTTCGGCACCGTCCTTGAAGACCAGCGTGATCAGCGACAGGCCGAAGGTGCTGCTGGAACGCATGGCCACCAGGCCGGGCGTTCCAGCCAGCGCGCGTTCCAGCGGCGTGGTGATCTGCTGCTCGATCTCTTCGGCAGCAAGTCCCGGCACCTGCGTGGTGACCTGCGCGGTGACGTCGCTCAGTTCCGGGTACGCCTCGATGGCCAGCTGCGTCCACGAGTAGTAGCCGAAGCACAGCACCAGCACCGCCACCACGATGAAGATCACGCGCTTCTGGAAGCAGAAGTGGAAGATCGCATTAATCATTGAGCAGGACTCCGCCCTTCACCACCACGCGATCGCCGGCCTTGAGTCCCTTCACTACCCGGGCATCAGCGGATTCGTCATAGCTCAGCAACACCGTGCGACGCTCGAACGTCCACGGCGACACTTCGACGAATACGGTGGTGTTGTCGTTGTTCATCAGCAGCGCGGACTCAGGCACGAAGACCTGCGCGGGTTGCGGCACCGCGATGCTGGCCTTGGCGAACATGTTCGGCTTCAGGCGTCCATCCGTGTTCGCGAACACGGCGCGCACCATGTCGCGGCGCGTGTCCGCCTGCAACACCTGGCTGACAAACGCCACCTGGCCGTGGAACAGTTGATCGGGATAGGCCGACAGCGTGGCGTCCACGGCTTGTCCCTTGGCGATGCCGCCCAGGTCGGATTCGGGCACGTTGGCCGTGATCCAGACCGAGTCGAGATCGGCGATGGTCATCAGTGGCGTGGTGGTGTCGTTGGCATACGTGCCGGGAGTGGCAGATAGCGCCGTCACGTAACCGCTTACCGGTGCGGTGATGCGGATGCTTCGCGCGGAGCCGCCCTGGCCCGAGATGTTGATCGACTGCAACCGCGTCTGTGCGCGATCCCTTTCTGCTTGCGCCTGGTTGTAGTTGCTTTGCGCCGCTTCCAGATCCTTCACCGCATTGCCGCCCGCCTGCTGCACACCGTGTGCACGCTCGAGACCCTTCCTGGCCAACGCGAGCGCGTCGGTGGCCTTGGCCACATCCGCATAGGCCTGTGCCATGTCGCCGGATTCGATCACCGCCAGCAGCTGGTTGCGCGCGACATGGTCGCCCAGCCCAACCTTGAGTTCGGTGATGCGCCCGGTGAGCGGCGCGACCACGTTGGCGGTGCGCGCCGGGTCCGATTCCACCGTGGCAGGAAACACCAGCGCGCGGGGTGCGGTGCGCATTTCGACGGGCGCCATGGTGAGCGCCTTGCGCAGCGGCGAACCATCGGGCACACGCAGCATGCCGTGTTCTTCCACCAACGGCGGAGGCGATGCCTGATCGTCGGCGCGATGAGAACATGCGGCCAACGACATGACGGCGAAGGCGATGAAGAAAGCTGTGAGTCGATGCGTCATGGGTAATCCCCTGCAGTACTTGGCATGCATGCCCGTCACGGTCACCGACCATGAGGCAATGTTTTGCGAAGGGGATGGCGCGCGTCTCGTCAGGAGACCGAGCGCATGACCCGCTCGCGGACTGGCCGTGGTCGGCCGCCGCGTGCGGGTGTCACTCCGGACGGAGTGAACGCAGAAGCGAGGACGACTGGGTCAGCAAGATTTTTCGATGTCAGTCGATGGGTCCGGATCCAATGTGCCGTTGCTCCGTTACAAGATAAGTACGATATCGAACGAGGCTTACGTCAGGTCGTCACGCGCTCGCGCACGAGACGATCCTGCAACAAGCCTGCCCGCTCCAAAGGCAGATAGGCGAGTGCCGCGAGGTGCGAGTGGATGCGCTTGAGGTCACGCAGGATGCGCAGATAGACGTCTCCGCCATCGCGGCGTTCGCGCAGCGCCCGGATATGACGCTCCGACGCTTCGTTCTCCAGCTTCCACAGCACTTCCTTGCGCGCCACCAGTTGCTGCGCGGCACGCACATCGCCGCGCAGGAACACGGTAAGGCCAAGGCGCAGGCTTTCCATCACCTGCGCATGCATCAAGGCCAGGTCCTGGATGTCCTCGGCCGAAAAATCCTGGCCGCGCTCGGCCTTCTTGGCGGCGAACTCCATCAGGTTGTTGGCGGTGATGTCGCCGATGTGCTCGATGTTGATGACGAACGCGAGGATCTCCTGGCTACGCTCGCCGTCTTCCTCGTTCAAGGCTTCACCGCCGAGATCGGTGAGGTATTCGCGGATGGCCATGCCGAGGCGATCCAGCGACGAATCCATGCGACCGATGGCGCTCGCGCGCAGCCGATCGTCCTTGCCGAATACTTCGACCAGGCCGGTGAGCATGCCTTCCACCATGTCCGCCATGCGCATGGATTCACGCGCGGCATTGGCCAGCGCCACGTTGGCCGACCCCAGCGCGCCCGCGTCGAGATATTGCGGCACACCCGGGTCATTGGGCTTGGGCGGTTCGGGCAGCAGACGCACGAGCAGGCGGGCCAGGTTGTCCACCGGCACGATGAAGATCAGCGCAAGCGCAAGATTGAATGCCGTATGGAAGTTCACCGCGATACGCGCGGGCGACGCGCCGAGCGGTGCGAGCCGGTGGGCGATCAGCGCAAGCATCGGCAGGCAGACCAGGCATCCAAACGCGCGCACCAGCAGATTGCCCATGGGCAGGCGTCGTGCCACTGGCGTATGCGCTTCCATCAGTGCGGGAATGGTGCCACCAAGATTGGCGCCCAACACCAGTGCCATGGCACCCGGCGCATCGACCACACCGGCATTCGCCAGCGAGACGATAAGCAACACCACGGCCACGCTGGAATGACACGCCCAGGTGAGCAGCGCAGCCACCAGCATCGCCAGCACCGGCTCGCTGGCCAGGCTCTGCAGGATGGCACGCAAGACCTGGGCGTTCTCCACCGGCGCCATCGCACCGACCAGCAGGTGCAGCGCGAGCAGCATCAGGCCGAGACCGATGGAGACGCGACCGATGTTTTCGTAGCTCACGTCATCGGTGCGGCGATGAATGGTGAAGCCGATCAGGATCAACACCGGCGCCACCACGGCGATATCGAACGACATCACCTGCACGATCAGCGTGGTGCCCACGTTCGCGCCCAGCATTACGGCGAGGCCCGGCGCAAGGCCGAGAAAGCCGCTGGCGGCGAATGAGGTCGCCATCAGACCGGTGGCCGTGCTGCTCTGGAGAACGGCGGTAACGCACACGCCAAAACCCAGCGCGGCGGGACGATGGCCGAGATAGCGACCCATCCAGCGACGCAGCGCGCTGCCATAGCCACGCAGCACACCGCTGGTGACCATGTGCGTGCCCCATAGCAGCAGGGCGACGTAGCCGGCGATGTCGAGTAGAGCGAAGGTGCCTTTCATGGCGTACCCTCCTTGGGATCAATGGGACGCATGACGCGCCCGTGGGAGCGCTCGCGCGCGTCCCGAATGGATAGCCCGTCATTCCGGCGCAGGCCGGAATCCAATGGCGATGAGCCGGGTGGTCGCCTGAAGGCCCATCAGCTCTTTCGCGACGACCGAATCTTGCTGCTACTGGATTCCGGCCTGCGCCGGAATGACGAGCGTGGTGGGGCTCACAACCAGCGCCCGTACCGCTTGATGTAGACCAGCTTCACCAATTGCGTCAGCACGCAGTACGTGAGCACCGTCAACGCGAGCCAGCCGAAGTACACGCCCGGCAGCGGCACCATGCCCAGCTTGCTGCCCACCGCCGAGAACGGAATCAGCATGCCGATGATGATGATCGCCGTGGTCAGCGCCAGCACCGGTGCCGAGGCGATGCTCTGCAGGAACGGGATGCGGCGCGTGCGGATCATGTGCACGATCAGCGTCTGCGTGAGCAGGCTCTCGATGAACCAGCCCGACTGGAAGAACGACTGGTGCGCCGTCGAATTGGCGCCGAACAGATACCACAGCAGCAGGAAGGTGGTGATGTCGAAGATCGAGCTGACGGGTCCGATCCACACCATGAAACGGCCGATATCGCTGGCGTCCCACTTGCGCGGCTTGCGCAGGTACTCGTCGTCCATGCGGTCGAACGGGATCGACAGCTGCGAGATGTCGTACAGCAGGTTCAACACCAGGATCTGCAGCGGCAGCATCGGCAGGAACGGCAGGAACGCGCTCGCCACCAGCACCGAGAACATGTTGCCGAAGTTGGAGCTGGCGGTCATCTTGATGTACTTGATGATGTTGCCGAAGGTGATGCGACCTTCGATCACGCCCTCTTCCAGCACCATCAGGTTCTTTTCGAGCAGGATGATGTCCGCCGATTCCTTGGCGATATCGGTGGCGGTATCCACCGAGATGCCCACGTCGGCCTCACGCAGCGCCGGCGCATCGTTGATGCCGTCGCCGAGGAAGCCCACCGTGTGGCCCTGGCGCTGCAGCGACTTCACCACGCGCGCCTTCTGCAACGGCGACATCTTGGCGAACACGGTGGTGCGCTTGACCAGTTCGTCCAGCTCGTCATCGTTCAACGGCTCGATGTGCTTGCCTTGCGCGGAGTGCTCCACGTCCAGGCCCACTTCGCGGCAGATCTTGCGCGTCACCGCCTCGTTGTCGCCGGTGATCACCTTCACTTCGACGCCGTGGTGATGCAGCGCCGCAATGGCGGTGGCCGCGCTGTCCTTCGGCGGATCGAGGAAGGCCAGGCAGCCGACCGCGATCAGGTTGCTTTCGTCCGCCACGCCATAGGCGCGGCCGGCCGGCGGCTGGCGCTTGATCGCGACCACCAGCACGCGCAGACCATCCTCGTTGAGGCCGCGCGTCATCGCCTTGATGTCGGCGCGCATCTCGTCAGTCATCGGCAGGATCTCGTCGCCCGCCTTGGCCGACGCGCAGATCGACAGCATTTCCTCGACGGCGCCCTTGCAAACCAGCAGCTCATTGCCGTCGCCGTTGCCCAGCACCACTGACATGCGGCGGCGCTGGAAGTCGAACGGGATCTCATCGACGATGCGGTAGTGCTGCGCGACCACTTCCAGGTCGCGATGGGTCAGCACCGCCTTGTCCATCAGGTTCTTCAGGCCGGTCTGGAAGCGGCTGTTGAGGTAACCGTATTCCAGCGCCTCGTCCGATTCCTCGCCGTACAGATCGAGGTGGCGTTCCAGCACGATCTTGTCGAGCGTCAGCGTGCCGGTCTTGTCGGTGCACAGCACGTCCATCGCGCCGAAGTTCTGGATCGCGTTGAGGCGCTTCACCACCACCTTGCGCTTGGACATCGCCAGGGCGCCCTTGGCGAGGTTCGCAGTGACGATCAGCGGCAGCATCTCGGGCGTCAGGCCCACCGCCACCGACAGCGCGAACAGGAACGCTTCCCAGAAGCTGCCCTTGTCGTACCAGTTGATCGCCAGGACGATCGGCACCATCACCAGCATGAAGCGGATCAGCAGCCAGCTGACGCTGTTCACGCCGCGATCGAAGCTGGTCTGCACGCGCTCGCCCACGATGGTGCGCGCCAGCGAACCCAGATAGGTGCGCGAACCCGTGGCAACGACCACCGCCGTCGCGCTGCCGCTCACCACATTGGTGCCCATGTAGCAGACGGTGGGCAGGTCCAGCGGATTGTCGCCGTGCTGGCTGCCTTCCATCTCGTCGGCGCCATGCAGGTGCGCAGGGGCGGACTTCTCCACCGGCAGCGATTCGCCGGTGAGGATGGCCTGGCTGATGAACAGGTCCTTCGCCGAGACCAGGCGCAGGTCGGCGGGCACCATGTCGCCCGCAGCGAGATGCACGATGTCGCCGGCAACCAGTTCGCTCACCGGCACTTCGATGCGTTCGCTATGGCCGTCGGACGCGCGGCGCGTCACCGTGGCCGTGTTGCGCACCATCGCCTTGAGTTTTTCGGCGGCCTTCGAGGAGCGGTATTCCTGGGTGAAGCTCAGCAACACGCTGATGCCCACCATCACCGCGATGATGATCGGCCCGGTGAGGTCGGAGCTGTCCGTCGCCAGCTGCACGATCGCCAGCACCAGCAGCACGATGATGAACGGGTTCTTGAACGCCGTCAGCAACTGCACCGACCAATGCGGCGGCTTCTCGTGCGACACCTCGTTGAGGCCGTCACGGTCCAGCCGTTCGGAAATCTGTTCTTCGTTGAGGCCGGCGGCGCTGGTATCGAGCGCTGCGTACAACGCTTCGTTGTGGCGGAACGCTTCCTGCGCGACCGCCACGCGCACCGGCGCGGCGGCGCTCGTGCCGGCCGTCTTGCCTGCGACGGACTGGGTGGAGTGCTTGAACATGACTCGCTTCCGTGAAATCGGTGACATCTGAGCCGGACCAGCGAGTCGGCGGGGCTAGCCCGCGCGTGACGCCAATACCTGCGCTACGAACTTCGGCGCAATCGATGCCACAAGACTGGTGGAGGCCAGCCCTTGCACGGCAGTTCGAAGCGCGAGGTCTTCATCAGTGACTGGATACCAGCTGCAGATGACGATGCGCTTGCGAAACGGCATGTTCCGGCCGGCGGGCACCCTGGCGGGCGCGCGGAGCCTCGGAAGAACGGTGCAGATCGGACGACGGGGAATCCTGCGCCTCGCCCAGCGGGGCAGGCACAGTGATCGTCCAGGAACGACGGGTGTCGGCACGACGGCTCGCCAGCGGGCGGGCTGCCACACGCAGACGGAAGAATTCGCGAAGGAGCTTCATGGCCCTTTCTCCTCATTAACGGCGCCAACGGCACCGTCAGAGGTGGGCCGGTCTTCCCTAGTCGAGGAAAGCGCCAGCCGACCGCAGGCGGTCGCCGCAGCAGATCAGCTTGTTATGCAATGCCGGCACCCGATGCTCGCGGATGTCGACGTTGCGACTAGGGTAAACGTCCATATGCCTTGGGTTGATAGGACAGAGGCCACTGAGGGCGTAACGCCCGGTAGCGGGCGAATTGTCTTGCTGCGGTGCGCAAGTGTCAACCCTGGAGGGGTGAATTGGGAGGCGAAAGTTGTTGCGGTTAGCGGGAGGGAGGGGATGTGCTTTCGCTGTGATGAGGTTCTATGGCGAACCTTTTTGACGGCTCCATTTGTTCTGGCGATACCGCGACCTGGCTCGCCTGCCGCGGGCTTCCGTCCTCCTGCCGGAGGCCGGGTCACTTTCTCTTGCTTGCCCAAGAGAAAGTAACCAAAGAGAAGGGCCCCCCGGATGACGCGCCTTCCGGGCCTTTGGCCCTCCAGGTGCGCGGGTGGGTTGCGGGGTTTTTCGACAGGGCATCCTGCCCTGGCGAAAAACTGGCCGGCATCCATGCCGACCACCCTGCGGGCTTTCCTCCACCCACCCGCCGCGTCATACGGGGACCCCAAGAGCCCAAAGCAGCAGAGCTACAGATCTACTGTGGGAGCGCACCCTGTGCGCGACAAACCTACGGAGCGGTACATCCCAGCGTGGCTGTCGCGCACAGGGTGCGCTCCTATAGAACAGCGCAGACGTTCCCGCGAGCACCCGCCCCTCACCCCGGCCCTCTCCCCGCAGGGGAGAGGGAGAAGTGGGGTGCATCGCGAAGACAAGCCACGGGCGATGCGCAGCGAGCCTCCGCGTTAAGTCCTCAACGATTCGGGCGCGTTGCGCCACGCTTGGAAGCACCCCTGGGGTACTCTCCCATGGAGATCCGGTGGGACGCCCCTCGAGCGTTCATGCTTGGATTCAACACGATGCTGGCAGCTCTAAAGGCCATTTCTTTGGGTTACTTTTCTTTACTCCGGGCATCCTGCCCTACGCCCTTCGGGCCGGCTTCGCCGTTCGCATGCGCTTCTGCGCATGCGTGGGCAAGCAAAGAAAGTAACTCGAGCGGCGGCAGCCGATCGAAACGCCCGCTGCGTAAGCGGCCCGGTCGCGGTATCGCGACAACCAAGAACCGAGGCTCTGGATCCCGGCCTGCGCCGGGATGACGAGCTAGCGACGACGAGCTTAGAGCGCGCGCTCGAATACCACGCCCTGGTGCTGCACCAGCGGCTCCATCACCCAGTGATCCACCAGCAAAAACGCAAACAGCGCCATCAAATACACGATGGAATAGTTGAACACCTTCATCGCGAAAAACTCATCCGGCGGATTGAGCAGGCGCACGGCGTAATAGAGAAAGCCCAGGCCCAGCACGACGGCGCCGCCCAGATACACCATCCCGCTATAACCGGTGAGCGCCGGCAACAACGTCACCAGCACCAGCAGGATCGTGTAGAACAGCACGTGCCAGCGCGTGAACACCACGCCATGCGTCACCGGCAGCATCGGCACCTGTGCGCGCGAGTAATCGTCGCGGCGGAAGATCGCCAGCGCCCAGAAATGCGGCGGCGTCCAGACGAAAATGATCAGGCACAGCTGCAGCGCGAACGGATGCAGCGCACCGGTGACGGCCGTCCAGCCCAGCACCGGGGGAATCGCACCGGCCAGGCCGCCGATCACGATGTTCTGCGGCGTCGCGCGCTTCAGGTAGGCGGTGTAGATCACCGCGTAACCGATCAAGCCGCCGAAGGTCAGCAACGCCGTCAACGGATTGACCAGGAACACCAGGATCAACATCGACACCGCGCCCAGCGCCAACGCAAACGTCAGCACCTGCTTGGGCTTGAGATGGCCGGTGGCGAGCGGCCGGTGTGCCGTGCGCGCCATCACCTTGTCGATGCGCTGGTCGATCAGGTGATTGAACGCGGCGGCCGAACCCGAGGCCATCCAGATGCCCAGTGTGCCGAACACCAGCGCGCGCCACGGCGGTATGCCGGGCACGGCGAGAAACATGCCGATGACGGCGCAGAACACCAGCAACGCGACGACGCGCGGCTTGGTCAGTTCCAGGTATTCATGGAAACGGCGGCTCATCGTCATCGGTATCCGTGGGAAAGAAACATCGCGTCCTCATGACGCTTTTGCGTGCGCGCCAACGCCGCCAGCAGGGTGAACAGCAGCAGCGCGGCGACCCCATTGTGCAGCGTCGCCACCGGCAAGGGCAGCCCGAAATGCACATTGCTGATGCCCAGCAGCACCTGCGTCACCAGCACCACGGCAATCGCCAGGCCCAAGGAACGCAAACCGCGGCGCGAGACGCGATGCGACAGCCACGCCAGGTAGCAGAACACCACCAGCGCGCCCAGGCGATGGGTGATCTGGATGGCGCTGCGCGCGGCCATGTCGAGCACGCCGCCTTCGTAGTTCACGCCAATGCCGCGCCACAGCACGAAGCCTTCGCGGAAATCGGTGGCGGGAGCCCACTGGCCGAGGCACTTGGGAAAGTCGGTGCCGCAAGCGAGCGCCGCGTAGTTGGACGACGTCCAGCCGCCCAGCGCGATCTGCGCCAGCAGCAATACGATGCCGACCACCACGGCCTTGCGCAGGCCCGCATAGCTGTCGTCGTTCGCGCCCACGCCAGCGAAACGCAGTGCGGCATAGGCGAGCAAGGCAAAGGTGGTGATGCCACCCAGCAGGTGACCCATCACCACGATCGGCTTCAACAGCAACGTCACCGTCCACATGCCGAGCATGGCCTGGAATACCACCACCGACAGCGCCAGCACGCTGATGCGCCACGCGCCGGGGCGATGAAGGCCGATCGCAGCGATCAGCGGCAGGCCGATGGCGAGCAGCGATACCAGCAACGACCAGTGGTGCTCGCCCTTGATGTACATGGCGACGCCGACGGCCGCGAAGATCGCGCCCGCGATCACCGCATAGCGTGTCCACGGCTTGCGCCAGCTGGCGATCAGCGCGAGCACGAACACCAGCGTGCCCAGCGTGCCGGCGAGGAAGCGGTGCACCTGCTCGCGCCAAGCCTTGTGGGTTTCGTACGGGCGATCCGGGAAGGCCTGGTTCGCCTGCGCGATCTCATGCTGTTGTTCGGGCCACGCGGCTCGTCCATAACAGGTCGGCCAGTCGGGGCACGAGAGGCCCGCATTGGACAGGCGCACGAACGCGCCGAACATCACCACGCCAAAGGCAAACACGGCAGCGAGCAACGCGAGGCCGCGCAGCACGTTGTGGGAGCGGGAGGTCATCAGCGGATCACCTTCTGCAGATCCTTGCGCAAGCCGGTGGTATCGAAGCCCACAGGATAGAACGACAACGCAGTGCCGTCGGATTCCACCAACAGAGCAGCGACGCTGTCGGGCGTGGTGGGCGTGAACGGCGCCAGCACGGCCATCGGATCCTGTCCGAGTTTCCAGTAGCCGGTCATGCCGCTGGCGACGGCATCGGCAGGCGGCCTGCCCACGTAAAGCAGACGCAGGCGCGGCGCATTGCGGTTGAGCGTGATGCGTGCGGCGGCCATCTTGGTCAGCACATCGAGGCACTGCTTGGCGCAGCCAGGACCGGCCAGCGCGACCAGCGTGAGTTGCGGCTCCTTCGCGCGCCAGGCCCAGGTGTCGCCGTTGCTGAGCGAGATGGGGAGTTGCTCGGCGGCGAAATTTCGCTGCGGCGTCACGGGCTGGCCGTTGGCCTTGCCCGAGGGCTGCCAGCCGGCAAACGTGAGCACCAGGGCCACGATGATGGGTGCGGCGAACACCAGCATGATCAGCAGCAGTTTCAGGCGACTTGCGCGCAAGGCGGTGGGATCGGTCATGGCTTGTCCGGTCGGGAAGGACGACGACGATGCAGTACCAGCAGGATCACCACCACCGCCACGGCGAAGGTGAACCACTGGAACGCGTAGGCACGATGGCGCGCGGGCGGCATCGCCGAGAAATCGATGGTGTGCTCGCGCACGTAGATGGACGAAGGTTCCGCGTCGAGCGACAGCACGCGCGGATACAAGGCGGTGCCGAGATCGCTGCCGATCTGCGCCAGGTCGAGATAGATGGTGGTCTTGGGCCAGTGCGTCTGCCGCGTCAGCGCGTTGCCGCCCATCGCATAGCCCACGCCCGGAGCCGGCACATAAAGCCCGTGCAGTTGCTGCGGCCCCGTGGGCAGCGCCGGCAACTGCGGCGCCTGGTCGGTGCCATTGCCCGGCAGGAAACCCATGTCCACCAGCAGCAGGCGATCGCCGCTGCGCGGACGGAAAGGCGCATAGACTTCCACACCGCCGCGCTGGTCGTGCTTGGGATTGTCGAGCAGATAGAGGCGATCGGCGAGGTATTCGCCCTGCACGTCGACGCGTGCAAACGCGTCCACGGGGGGATTTGAGGCCACGGCGGCAAAGTCGCGCGGCGCGGCCGTTTCCGCTGTGGCATACCGTCGCAGAATGGCTTCCTTCTCGTCGGCGCGATGCAGCTGCCAGACGCCCAAACGTATGAACAACAAGGCGCTCACCGCTGTGAGCAGCAGTGCAAACCAGGATGGACGGCGCAGCCACTTCACGCGGTGGCGCCGTGCACGACCGCTATACTGCGGATGTCTAAAACGTTCGGACCAATCACGTGGAAACCATCTACAAATATGCGCTGGTGATTCTGCTGCTGGTGGTGCTGTTCAATCTTGGTCAGGCCCTGTATTTCATGATGACCGACAAGGAAGGCAGCAAGCGCACGGTGTGGGCGCTGACCCGTCGCATCGGGCTGTCGGTGCTGCTCATCCTGATGGTGGTGTTCGGCATCTGGATGGGCTGGCTCCACCCGCACGGCGTGGGGCAGTAATTGTAGCGGTCAAGCGCCCTGCTCGCCTTGCTGCGACAAACGGTTCCTTGGAAAGCCCGCCCCTGGCGGGCTTTTCTTTTGGGGGCCCTCACCCCAGCCGTCCCCTTGTGGGAGCGCACCCTGTGCGCGACACCGACGGCGCGCACCCTTTGGGCGACTGCGGTGCCTCCGTCGCTACCGCGCTGTCGGAGTCGCGCACAGGGTGCGCTCCCACAGAGATAGGGAAGGTCTTTGTCTGTCCGCCCCAACAAAAAAGCCCGCCTTTCGGCGGGCTTTTTGCTGCGACGCGCCAGCGTCTCAGAGGATGTAGACGAACATGAACAGGCCGAGCCATACCACGTCGACGAAGTGCCAGTACCAGGCCACCGCTTCGAACGCGAAGTGGTGTTCCTTGGTGAAATGGCCCTTGGCCACGCGCAGCCAGATGATCGCCAGCATGATCGTGCCCAGCGTCACGTGCATGCCGTGGAAGCCGGTGAGCATGAAGAAGGTCGAGCCGTACACGCCGCTCTGCAGCGTGAGGTTGAGCTCCTTATAGGCCTCGATGTACTCGTGCGCCTGGAACCACAGGAAGGTGGCGCCCAGCAGCACGGTGAAGCCGAGGAACCAGAGGATCTTGGCGCGGTGGCCAGCCTTCAGCGCATGGTGCGCGATGGTCACGGTGACGCTTGAGGACAGCAGGATCAGCGTGTTGAGCAGCGGCAGGCCCCAGGGCAGCACCGTCTCGAAGTTGCCGCCGATGCGCTCCGGACCGCCACCGCCGCCAGCGCCCCACGAAGCGGCGTAGTCGCTCCACAGGAACTGGTGGGTCAGCACGCCATGGCCTTCGCCGCCGAGCCACGGCACCGCGAACATGCGGGCGTAGAACAGCGCGCCGAAGAAGGCGCCGAAGAACATCACCTCGGAGAAAATGAACCACATCATGCCCATGCGGAACGAGCGGTCCACCTGGTCGTTGTAGCTGCCCGCCAGCGACTCGCGGATCACCGAGCGGAACCAGCCGAAGAACATCAGCAGGATGCCGACGATGCCGACGGTGAGCATGGTCTTGCCAAAGCCCGCTTCACCCGGGGGCGCATTCAGCCAATGCGCGGCACCGAGCACGGTGACGAACATGACCACCGCGGCCACGATCGGCCACTGGCTCTTGGATGGAACGAAATAAACGCCTTCTTGCTGGGCCATGCTGAGATCCCTATGGAATGCTCTGTCTACTTCCGCCCGCGCACTCGTCGCCCGGGCTGCAACCCGTGATGCCTCATCGGCATCGCGGAGGAATACTGCAAGGTCGCGTCAGGAGTACTTCAGCCCCTGCAACAACGAGAGCACGAAGATCGCAAAGGCGATGGTGCCGACCACCGTCACGGTGAGTCGCACACCTTTCTTGCGGGCTTGCTCGATCGTTGTCATGGACGGCTGGTTCATCGTTTCGCTTCCTTCCGCTCCGGCACAACACCGGAGCGGCAATACGTGGATCAGTCTTCGACGTGGCCGTGTGCCAGTTCGTCATCATGGATGACCGGCGGCACATCGAACGTGTGATACGGCGCGGGCGACGGCAGCGTCCACTCCAGGCCCTTGGCGCCTTCCCACACGCGGTCCGGTGCCTTCTTCTTGGAGAACCACACCGCGTGGATGATCACGCCGAGGAAGATCAGCTGCGAGGCGCCGAACAGGAAGCCGCCGATCGAGCTGATCATGTTGAAGTTGGCGAACGCCACGTTGTAATCCGGGATGCGGCGCGGCATGCCGGCCAGGCCCAGGAAGTGCTGCGGGAAGAACAACACGTTCACCCAGATCACGCTGTTCCAGAAGTGGATCTTGCCCCACGTTTCCGAATACATGCGGCCGGTCCACTTCGGCAGCCAGTAATAGCTGCCCGCGATGATCGCGAAGATCGCACCAGTCACCAGCACGTAGTGGAAGTGCGCCACCACGAAGTACGTATCGTGATACTGGAAGTCGGCCGGGGCCAGCGCCAGCATCAGGCCGGAGAAGCCGCCGATGGTGAACAGGATGACGAACGCGATGGCGAACAGCATCGGCGTTTCGAACGTCATCGAGCCGCCCCACATGGTGCTGACCCAGTTGAACACCTTCACGCCGGTCGGCACCGCGATCAGCATGGTGGCGTACATGAAGAAGATTTCGCCGCCCAGCGGCAGACCCACCGCGAACATGTGGTGGGCCCACACGATGAACGACAGGAAGGCGATCGAGGCAATCGCGAACACCATCGCCTTGTAACCGAAGATCGGCTTGCGCGCGAAGGTCGGGATGATCTCGGAGACCAGGCCAAAGGCCGGCAAGATCATGATGTAGACCTCGGGGTGGCCGAAGAACCAGAAGATGTGCTGGAACAGCACCGGGTCGCCGCCGCCCGCCGCATTGAAGAAGCTGGTGCCGAAGTACTTGTCGGTGAGCAGCATGGTCACCGCACCGGCGAGCACCGGCATCACGGCGATCAGCAGGAACGCGGTGATCAGCCAGCTCCACACGAACACCGGCATCTTCAGCAGATCCATGCCCGGCGCGCGCATGTTGAGGATGGTGGCGATGATGTTGATCGCGCCCATGATCGAGCTGATACCCATCAAGTGCACCGCGAACACCAGGTACGCGACCGAGTCACCCTGCAGCGACAGCGGCGGGTACATCGTCCAGCCGCCGGCCGGGCCACCGCCCGGAAGGAACAGCGTGGACAGCAGCAGCGAGAAGGCGAACGGCAGGATCCAGAACGACAGGTTGTTCATGCGCGGCAACGCCATGTCCGGCGCACCGATCATCAGCGGGATCATCCAGTTGCCCAGGCCCACGAAGGCCGGCATCACCGCGCCGAAGATCATGACCAGCGCATGCATCGTGGTCATTTCGTTGAAGAAGTACGGCTGCACCAGCTGCATGCCGGGCTTGAACAGTTCCGCGCGGATCACCATCGCGAAGCTGCCGCCAATGAAGAACATCAGCAGGGAGAACACCAGGTACAGCGTACCGATGTCCTTGTGGTTGGTGGACATGCACCAACGCACGAAGAAATTCTTCGGCGCGCCGTGATGATCGTCGTGATCGTGATGATCGTGTGTCGCTGCGTGGGCCATGCCTTGCACCTCTAGCTAAATGCGAATGCTGTTATGGGGCTTTTAGCCCTGATGGCCCTGGGAAACAGGTGCGTCGACGGCCGCGGTCTTGGGCGCGGCAGCGGTGGAAGCCGGTGCCGGAGCCGGTGCAGCCGGCTGGGCCGGCGGCGTGGCCGCGGCTTGCTGCTCGGCCAGCCACTTCTCGAACTCGGCCTTCGGCAGCGCCTGCACCACGATCGGCATGAAGCCGTGATCCTGGCCGCACAGCTCGGCGCACTGGCCGCGATACGTACCCGGCTCGGTGATGTTGGTCCAGGCGGCGTTGACGATGCCCGGGATGGCATCCATCTTCCAGCCCAGCGCCGGCACCCACCAGGAGTGGATCACGTCGCCGGCGGTGATCACGAAGCGGATCTTGGTGCCCACCGGCACCACCAGCGGCTTGTCCACGTTGAGCAGGTAGGTGTTCTCGTCGCCCACCTTCACGTTGTGCGGATCGAGGCCCGAATTGAGCTGGCGCGTCTCGTCGCTTTCGCGGTCGAGCTTGGACATGAAGCCGACCTTGTCGATCGCCTTGCCCTGGTACTCGACATAGTCGTAGCGCCACTTCCACTGGTAGCCGGTGACCTTCACGGTCATCTGCGAGCCGGTGGTGTCGGCGAACGTGCGCAGGCCGCCGGTGGCCAGGTAGGCCAGCACGATCAGGATGATCACGGGGATGGTCGTCCACACGATCTCGAGCGTCGTGTTGTGCGACCACTTCTCGGCCACCGCGCCGCGCGATTTGCGGAAGCGGAACATCGCGATGAACATCGCGCCGAACACAAGGATGCCGATCACGACGCAAACGCCGAGGGCAACATTGTTGAGGAAATAAGCCTCGGGCGACCAGGTCGACGCGCCGCGGGTCATGTTCAACTGTCCTGGCTGCGGATTGGCCGAGGCCACGCCGCCGAACATGGTTAGAGCGAGGAGTGCGCTTGCCGCCACTGCTCGCTTGATGCTGCCAGGCTTGATGCCGCCAGATGTCATGTTTGCACCTTTGTTGAACCTACCTGCGCTGCTGTTGGTTGAGCTCCGCCAGCAACACCATGAGTTTCCTTGACAGCTCGGCACGCTCCTCTTCCCCGAGGAAAGCCCCGATTTCCAGCTCCCGTCCATGCGACGCCAGCAACAGACGATCCCTCCCTTGACCGGACCGCAACCGCACGCGCACCCAATACGAGGGAAAACGCGCACTGCGCCGACCTGGCAGGGATTGCACCTCCAGCGACGACTCGTCGAGGGTGATGCGTTCGCTGCGGTCGCCGGCCCGCCAGGCTACGCCAAGGGCGAAAGCCACCGCGGAGGACTCGACCAATGCAAACAAAGGAGCAAAGACATTCCCCTGCCATGCTCCCAACACGGCCGTCGTCAGCGCCAACGCCGCCAGAACTCCGATCAATCGACGCAGGTCGCGTCGGCTCAGGGCACGATTGGGCTTGAGCCACATCGTTGCGCACGGCAAGCCGGCTGCTGCTGGTCGAAGCACGATCATGAGAACCCGGCGTGCTGGAACCCAAGCATGATAGGCCGCGAGCGCATCGGGGAGCAAGAATGCCGCATCTGCTTGATTTGAAGCAGGGGTGAATGCGCAAGTTCGTGCTCGCGTGTGCGTCGAGACGCCTGCGCAAGCGCTGCTTTCCCTTGCGGAACACGCGTTTGCGCAACCCATGGCGCCCATAGTGACGACCACCAGGCTGAGCGGCGCCTTGGGTGCGACCGTTTGCCACGGGCCGCGGCGCGTGCCCGACACGCCGCTGACATCTGCCGCGCCACGCCATGCCGCCGGGATGACAACGCTCATCCGGGAAGCCTTCTTCCCCGGCGCCCTCGCCCATATATATGTGTAAGGCCGCGTGCCGCCTGCCGCACCGCAACACCGCGTACGGGTGCGTGCGTATGGCCCCCACGCGTACAATCCCGCGATTCCCCGCCCCCACTACGTTTCGGCTAAAGCCCAGTGACACAACCCATTCTCAGCCCCGAATTGCCGACCGGCGTCGAACCGGCTCGCGCGCGCATCACCGCCAACTGGCTGCGCGACGAGACCGAAGCGGTCAACGACCTGCTGGCCCAGGCCACCTTGCCGCCGGTCGAGCGCGAAAAGGTGATCGACCTGGCCGCCGAACTGGTGAGCCGGGTGCGCGCCCGCGCCAAGGACCAGAGCGCCGTCGAATCCTTCATGCGCCAGTACGACCTGTCGTCGGAAGAAGGCGTGCTGCTGATGTGCGTGGCCGAGGCCCTGCTGCGCATCCCGGACAAGACCACCGCCGACAAGCTGATCCGCGACAAGCTGGGCGACGCGAACTGGAAGAAGCACCTGGGCCAGAGCGAATCGCTGTTCGTCAACGTCTCCACCTGGGGCCTGATGCTCACCGGCAAGCTGGTCACGCTGTCGGAAGAGACCCGCCACGATTTCACCGGCGCGCTGCGTCGTTTGGTGGGTCGCGCGGGCGAGCCGGCGATCCGCCTGGCCGTGCGCCAGGCCATGCGCATCATGGGCCACCAGTTCGTGATGGGGCAGACCATCGGCGATGCGCTGGATCGTTGCGCGCAGAAGGAATATGCGGTCTATCGCTATTCCTACGACATGCTCGGCGAGTCCGCGCTCACCAGCGAAACCGCCGAGCGTTATCAGCAGGATTACCGCAATGCGATCGCCGCGATCGGTTCGCGCGGTCCGTTCGCCAATCACACCGACGCGCCGTCGATCTCGGTGAAGCTCTCCGCGCTGCATCCGCGCTACGAAGTGGCCAAGCGCGAAATCGCGCGCCGCGACCTCACCGCCAAGCTGCTGGAACTCTCGCAGCTGGCGATGAAGAACGGCATCGCGCTTTCGGTCGACGCGGAAGAAGCCGATCGTCTCGAACTGTCGCTCGACATTCTCGGCGACGTGTTCGCGCATCCGTCGCTGGAAGGCTGGAACGGCCTCGGCATCGTGGTGCAGGCGTATGCCAAGCGCACGCCGTTCGTGATCGACTGGCTGATCGAAACCGCCCGCGCCAGCGGCCGTCGCTGGTATGTGCGCCTGGTGAAGGGCGCGTACTGGGACGCGGAAGTGAAGCGTGCGCAGGAAAACGGCCTCAGCGGCTATCCGGTGTATACGCGCAAGCCGAACACCGACGTGTCGTACCTGGCGTGCGCACGCAAGCTGTTCGATGCCGGCGTGGCGCTGATCTACCCGCAGTTCGCCACGCACAACGCGCACACCATCGCCGCCGTGCATCACCTGGCGCAGAACCGTCCGTACGAATACCAGCGCCTGCATGGCATGGGCACGGACCTCTATGCCGAAGTGATCGGCAAGCAGAACCTCAACGTGCCGTGTCGCGTGTACGCGCCGGTGGGCACGCATGAAGACTTGCTGCCCTACCTGGTACGCCGCCTGCTTGAGAACGGCGCGAACACCAGCTTCGTCAACCGCGTGGTCGACGAATCGCTGCCGGTGCGCGAACTGGTCGCCGATCCTTGCGAGACCGTGCGCGCCTTTGCCTCCATCCCTCACCCGCGCATCCCCTTGCCGGTGAATCTCTACGGTGAACTGCGGAAGAATTCCATGGGCGTCAACTTCTCCAACGACAACGAACTGAAGGCCCTCGCCGAGGCGATCCAGAACAAGAGCGGTCCGTGGAACGCCGAACCGCTGGTGCCCGGCGCCAAGAGCACCGGTGCCACCGTGCAGGTGAGCAATCCGGCCGACCGCCGCCAGAACGTGGGCAGCTACGTCACCGCCGACAGCGCCACGGTCGACAAGGCGCTCGCCAATGCCGTGAACGCGCATCACGCGTGGGATCGCCTGCCGGCCGCCAGCCGCGCGGCGATTCTCGAGCACGCCGCTGAGCAGCTCGAAGCGCGTCGCGGCGAATTCATTGCGCTGTGCGTGCGCGAAGCGGGCAAGAGCCTGCCCGACGCCATTGCCGAAATTCGCGAGGCCGCCGACTTCCTGCGCTATTACGCGACCATGGCGCGCCGCCTGTTTGGCCATCCGGAACAGTTGCCCGGCCCGACCGGCGAGAGCAACCAGCTGTTCTTGAACGGCCGCGGCGTGTTCGTCTGCATCAGCCCGTGGAACTTCCCGCTGGCGATCTTCCTGGGCCAGGTCAGCGCGGCGCTCGCCGCCGGCAACGCCGTGATCGCCAAGCCCGCCGAACAGACCAGCCTGATCGGCTATGTCGCGGTGAAGTTGCTGCATGACGCTGGCGTGCCCGCCGACGTGCTGCAGTATCTGCCGGGCGACGGCGCCACCGTCGGTGCGGCGTTGACGCGTGATCCGCGCGTGTCTGGCGTGGCCTTCACCGGTTCCACCGAAACCGCCTGGGCGATCAACCGCGCCCTCGCCGCGCGCAATGCACCCATCGCTGCGCTGATCGCCGAAA
The DNA here is from genome assembly GCF_049913195.1 of Dyella kyungheensis. GTDB lineage: Bacteria > Pseudomonadota > Gammaproteobacteria > Xanthomonadales > Rhodanobacteraceae > Dyella > Dyella kyungheensis. The sequence goes on from NZ_CP183983.1 coordinate 4,482,346, forward strand.
CCGGTGGCCAGAACGCGATGATCGCGGACTCTTCCGCGCTGCCGGAACAGATCGTCAAGGACGTGATCTCCTCCGCGTTCCAGTCCGCCGGCCAGCGCTGCTCGGCGGCGCGCGTGCTGTTCGTGCAGGAAGACATCGCCGACAAGGTCAACGCGATGCTTGCAGGCGCGATGGCCGAGCTGAAGGTGGGCGATCCGGGCCAGCTGTCGACCGACGTGGGTCCGGTGATCGACGAGGATGCGAAGAAGATCCTGGTCGACCACGCCGCGCGCATGGACAAGGAAGCGAAGAAGATCGGCGAAGTCGCGCTCGACCCGGCCACCACCGGCAACGGCACGTTCTTCGCGCCGCGTGCCTACGAAATCCCGGGCCTAGCCACGCTGACCCGTGAAATCTTCGGCCCGGTACTGCACGTGATCCGCTGGAAGGCCGACGAGCTGCCGAACGTGGTGGACCAGATCAACGCCACCGGCTACGGCCTTACGCTCGGCATCCACAGCCGCATCGACGACACCGTGGAGTTCATCCAGAGCCGTGCGCGCGTGGGCAACTGCTACGTCAACCGCAACCAGATCGGCGCGGTGGTCGGCGTGCAGCCGTTCGGCGGCGAAGGCCTGTCGGGCACCGGCCCGAAGGCCGGCGGCCCGCACTACCTGCTGCGTTTTGCCGGCGAGCGCACGCTCACCATCAACACCACCGCCGCTGGCGGCAACGCCTCGCTGCTCACCATCGGCGAGTAAGCGCAACACGGGCCGGCGCAACCGCGCCGGCCCGCACGTTCGAAGGGAGCCCGCATGCGGCATGCTTCGCGACTGCTTGGTCTAATCCTCCTGGCGCTCACCCTCTTTCCGCTCCATGCAGCGGAAAGGCAGAACGGCGAGCAAGGCTTCGTCGCCACGCTGCAGCTAGGTCCCTCACCCGACGTCCACTACCTCGACGCCGCCGGCAAACCATTGGACTACGCCGCGTTTGCGCAGCAGCTCGGCCAGGGTCGCAACTACAGCAGCACCATCGACAGCAAGGCCAACGCGGCGATGCTGCGCCTGCGTCCGCCCGGTACCAGCACGGGCGCGGGGCGCTTCTCGTTCGGGCGCGGCAGCACCTTTCCACCGTTCGAGCTGCCGTCGCTGCAAGGCGACACACAGCATTCGAGCGACCTGCACGGCCGCTACACCTTGGTGAGTTTCTTTTTCGCCGACTGCGCACCATGCATCGCCGAAGTGCCGGTGCTGAATGCCTTTGCGCATGCCAACGGCGATATGGGCTTCGTCGCGATCACCTATGAAGACGCAGCCACCGCACGCCAGTTCGTGGCCGATCGGGGTTTGAAGTGGCCGGTACTGCACGACGGACAGGCGCTGGTCGACACGCTGGGCGTGAGCATCTATCCCACTCTCATGCTGATCGATCCCTCAGGCCGCGTCGCCGGCTCGGCGGTAGGCATGACCATGCGCGAAGGCCAGGACAAGCAACTCGCCGACCTCACCGGCTGGGTGCAGCAATGGAAGAAGGCATCACAGCACCCCTGATGCTCCCGCCGCTTTCTGTGGGAGCGCACTTGTGCGCGACAAACCTACGAAGCGGTAACGGCACGGCGCCGCAGTCGCGCGCAAGCGCGCTCCCACAAGGTGACGGCGTCTCCAACTCACCTCAGTCCTGTGGGAGCGCACTTGTGCGCGACAAACCTACGAAGCGGTAACGGCACGGCGCCGCAGTCGCGCGCAAGCGCGCTCCCACAAGGTGACGGCGTCTCCAACTCACCTCATTCCTGTGGGAGAGCACTTGTGCGCGACAAACCTACGAAGCGGTAACGGCACGGCGCCGCAGTCGCGCGCAAGCGCGCTCCCACAAGGTGGCGGCGTCTCTAACTCACCTCAGTCCTGTGGGAGCTCACCCTGTGCGCGACAAACCTACGAAGCGGTAACGGCACGGCGCCGCAGTCGCGCGCAAGCGCGCTCCCACAAGGTGGCGGCGCCTTCAACTCACCTCGGTCCTGTGGGAGCGCACTTGTGCGCGACGAGCCTACGAAGCGGTACCGACGTGGCCTTGCGGTCGCGCACAGGGTGCGCTCCTACAGGGAGTGCTGGATTTCCAGCGCGGCATCGGCAACGGGCCACTTCAGCAACATCTCGCAATCGCGCTCGTAGTTGTTCAATACGCGCCACGGCACATGTCGGCCCTGTTTGGGCAACACCGGCGCACCTCGCTGCACATAGCCCGACGTCAGCGCGCCCATGATCGAATCGTCCTGCCGCTCATCCGCGGGTGCACGCGGCGTCACCACGCTGGCGCCCAGTTCACGCATATGCGCAAGCAATCGACAGACGTATTTCGCGGCGAGATCCGCCTTCAGCGTCCACGGCGCATTCGTGTAACCGAAAATGCAGGCGAAGTTCGGCGTGTCCTGCAACAGCACGCCTTTGTAGGTGACCAGTTCTCCCATCACCCGCGGCTGCCCATCCACGTCAAGCTGCATGCCACCCAGGGTCTGCATGTCGAGCCCGGTGGCGGTGATGACCAGATCGGCCTCCAGCAGCTCGCCCGATGCCAGCTGCACGCCATGCTCGGTAAACGTGGCGACCTCACCGGTCATCACCGATGCCTTGCCGCTCTTGATGGCCTCGAACAGGTCGCCATCGGGAACCACGCACAGGCGCTGATCCCAGGGCTGGTAGGTCGGCGTGAAGTGGCGCATGTCGGCATCGGGACCGAGCTTCTTGCGCACACCGGAAAGCAGAAACGCACGCACCTTGTGCGGCCAGCGTCGCGCGGCCTTGTAGATAAGCCGGGTAAGAAAAATATTCCGCCGCCGCGCCATGCGGAATACCAGCGGCTTCGGCAGGAAGGTCTGCAGCACCGCGGAAATCTTGTCGAAGCGCGGCAACGACAGGATGTAGGTAGGCGAGCGTTGCAGCATCGTCACGTGTGCGGCATCTCCGGCCATCGCAGGCACCAGCGTCACCGCAGTGGCGCCGCTGCCGATCACCACCACGCGTTTGTCGCGATAGTCCAACCCCGGTGGCCACTGTTGCGGATGCACGCACTGGCCCTGGAATCGATCCACACCGGGAAATGCCGGCAGATAACCGCGATCGTAGTTGTAGTAGCCGGTGCAGACGATCAGGAAGCGGGTGGTGAACTCGCGCGTTTCGCCGCGCTGTTCGTCGAGCACCTGCACGCGCCACTGACGCGCCGTGCCCGACCACGACGAGGAGAGCACTTTCAGGCCGTAGTGGATCTTGCCGTCCACGCCGTACTCGCGTGCCGTGTCGATGACGTAGTTGCGAATGGCGTCCCCATCGGCCATCACGTCCAGCGCATGCCAGGGGCGAAACGCGTAGCCGAAGGTGAACATGTCCGAGTCCGAGCGCACACCGGGATAGCGGAACAGATCCCACGTGCCGCCCATCGCCGCGCGGCGTTCGATCAGGCCCACGCGCAAACCGGGATGATCCATGGCGAGGTGGCATGCCATGCCGATGCCCGACAGGCCCGCACCGATGATCAGCACGTCGAAAGACGACGAACTCTCCTGATCCATGCACTCGTCCCCGTGTCTCGCGGTGAAGAAGCCACGCGACCAGCTTACGCCGGTCGTGGCGTGCTCAATACGGCGTCGGCTCGATCAGGGCCTTCTGCGCACTGCACTGCGCCGGGGGCATGCTGTGGTTCACCGCGCGATACGCATTCAGTTCCTGCTTCGCGGCGGCCAGGCTGGACTGGAACGCTGGCGACGCATGCAGCACGGCCACCACCGCCGCGCCGTTCATCGCGCCCGCCTCGACGGCACTGAGATTGTGCACACCGCAGACCACGCGACTGTCGGCGAAGGCGCGCGAGCGCAGCAACAGGTCGGTGGCGCGATCCGGCGCCAGCTCCGCCAACACGAGGCCCACGGCCCAGCCGCGCGTCGCATGGCCGGAGGGATAGTCGAAGCTCTTGGCGAGCCGTTCGGTGGACTGACAGGTGGCGCCCTGGTCGATCAGGAACGGGCGCTGGCGCTGGTTGGCCTTCTTCGCCGGTGAAGTGGAGGCATCAGCCGCGTTGCTGGTGTCGTCCACCAGGGCCGCAAGCCTGGGAAGCGCGGCGGCATCGAGCGGTGTGCCCATGGCGCAGCTGAAGTCGGCCATCAGCTTGGGCGTGGCGTAATCGACGTCCTGCTGGGCCAGCGTCCAGCGCGGCGAGTCCTGCAGCTTGCGGGTGGCCAGGAACACCTGGCGGTCCGCCTCATAGCGGGGCGTGCCGGCCTTGGGGGCCGCCGGGAGCAATTCGGCCGTCTGCAGCGAGGCGGCCACCGATCCGGCGCTGGCCGGCAGCCGTTGGGAGGCCGGGGTTTGCACCGGGGCACAGGCCGCAAGAGGGAGCAGCAGGCCCATCCCTATGGCGCGACGACAAGCAGCCAGAAACGTGTTCATCGGCGTTCTCCCTGGGGCAACGGGGCGGCGGCCTTGTGCATTGCATAAGGCGCTGGCCCGAAGGCCATGATATAGATCAAGGGTCTCGCTGGGTCCATCCAGCGCTCTCGGGGGTGGGAGCACAGGTCATGTCCGCTGTTATCAGCCATGTCACCGACGATACCGCGTCGGCGCAACTGAGCGCCGATGCGCGCTTTACCGTGGCCGAAACACCGCCGAACATCCTCGTGCACCTCACCCAGCTTGCCTTGTCGCGCGGGCAGCGCTGCGACGGCTGGTTCGCGGGTTCGGGCCTGCAACGCGAACAACTGAACGACCCCACGCTGCGCATCTCCTATCGCCAGGCGCGCTCGGTGATCCGCCGCGCGCAGCAGGCCACCGGCGAAGCGGGGCTCGGGCTGGCCGTGGGCCGGACCGAAACGCTGGGCAGCTTTGGCCTGCTCGGCCTGGCCATGATGACCTCCGCTACGTTCGGCGATGCGATGAAGGTGGGCATCGCCCATCATCGCGTCAGTGGCAGCCTGGTCGACGTGAGTTTCGAAGTGGTGGCGCCGCGCGAAGTGGCGCTGGCCGTGTGGCCGCGATTCAACGACGCCCCCTTGCTGCCGTTCCTATGCGAAGAGCTGTTCGCCAGTTCGCTGGCGATCGCGCGCGAACTGGCCGGCTCGAACTTTCGCCCGCAACGTCTGGAACTGACCTACGCACGCCCCGAGCATGCGCAGGACTACGCCGATTTCTTCCAGTGCGAGCTGGTGTTCGGCGCCCGCCACAACCGCGTGGTGATCGACGCGCAGTGGCTGGAGCATCCCTTGCCCACCCACAACCCGCTCACCGCACAACAGGCACTCGCGCTGTGCACGCAACAGCACGACATCGAAGGCCCGCAGCAGGAAATCGTGGCCTCGGTGGAACGCCTGCTGCGCAGCCACCTGCGCCATCAACCCCGCCTGCCCGACGTGGCGCGCATGCTCAACATGAGCGAACGCTCGCTGCGTCGACGTCTCGCCGAAGGCGGCCGCGTGTTCCGCGAAATCCACGATCGTGTCCGCGCCGAGCGCGCTTTGGAACTGCTGCATGGCGGCACCTTGAGCGTGGCCGAGATCGGGCTGGAGATCGGCTTCAGCGATCCGCGCGAGTTCCGGCGTGCGTTCAAGCGGTGGACGGGAATGCCGCCGCGTAGCGCGCGGCAGCATGCGGCTTGAGTGTCTGTTCCGATACACAAGCACAGACCCATGAGCCAATCGTCGAGAGACACCTCACCCGTAGGCTGGTATGTAGGTTCATACCTTGTCCGATTCATCGAACTGAACGCCACGGGCAATAACGATGCGGATGGCGAATTCCTGGCCTGGGAAAATACCGTCCTCGTGCGAGCGGACAGCTTCGACGAGGCGTATAGCAAGGTCGAGGCCCAGGCAAGGCTGCACACCGAGCCTTATGAGGGTGGCTCGGAAGGTATACCCGTCCAATGGGTCTTTGAAGGAATCAGCAATCTGGTTCCGATCTATGAGCCATTGGAAGATGGCTGCGAAATCCTGTGGACGGAACACGAGGCGCTCAAACTCGGCAAACTCCAAAGCATGGCCAGATCAGTCGACGAACTGAGAGGCGATGCAAAGGGCGACTGAGAAGGCCTGTTTCCAACTCGAAGCGAGCGTCGCCGCCAGCTCGCCCCAAGCCCCTGCCAGCCTTTGAGCTAACTCACCCAAACTCCGGCCCACGCTTCCAAAGCTCGCTTATGGGCCCTCGAGGGCGGCCGCACACCAGAATATCGGGGTGATCCAGGCTTTCCTCGTTGCCCACGTTCCAGGCGTTGTTCGTATGGCCGGCAACGCGGCAATCGAAGAGCAACTGACTCGCGCGCTCGAGCGAATTGCCCAGCACGATGAAAGTGCTGGGTGGCGTCTGCGGATAGCCGCGCAGCCATCCGGTGTTGATCGTGGTGATCGGCGTGGGAAGGTGATAGCGCTGGCCCATCACGGCGATGGCACCGTACTCGCCATAGTTGCCCACGGCGATGCCCAGGTTCGCCTGCTGTTCGGGCGGCAACGCATCGCGGATGGCTGCCACGCGGGCGACGATGTCCTCCCAGCCGATCTCCTCGCGGAGATCGCCGTTGTTCCGCAGCGCAAAGTCACGCAACGGACCGCTCGTTGCAATAGGCACGATGCGTATCGTTGCATAGACGCCCGCAGCGAGGACGCCGGTCATGAGCAGCGTGGCAATGCCAACCCGCCATGCAGGACGAAGGCTGCCCAACCACTGCACGCCTACGACCGAGCCCATGGCGAGTAGCATCGGGTACGCGCCGCACACGTAGTAGAAGCGCCCCCGCGCAAACAGAAACAGTAGCAGTGGCACCACGTACATCCACGCAAGCATGCGATAGCGGCGACTTTTGAAGTAAGCGTACAAACCCGCCAACCAGACCGGTGCAGCGAACAGGTTCGCGTTCAACAGGAACTGATCACGCAGGAAGCCGTCCGCGCGTCCCAGGCGCACATCACGCGCGTGGATGCTCTGCAGGAAATGGTACGAAATAAAGTCGTGTCGGATCAGCCAGGCCAGGTTGGGCGCGAACAGCAGTAGCGCAATGGCACCGCCGGCCCAGAACCAGCGACTCGTGACATAGCGCCGCGCATCCGTGAGAAGCACGCCCACCAGCACGCCTGTCAACTCGAACGCGATCGAATATTTCGTCAGCAAGCCGAGGCCTGCCACTACGCCAATCGCCACCCACCAGCGCGGCTCTTCGTCCCGCAACAGGCGAATGACGCACCAGGCGATCAGCACCCACCACAGCAGATCGAACGAGGAATACTGGAATTCCGTCGCCTCGAACATCGGCACGGGCGACAGCCCTACCGCGATGGCAGTGAAGACCTGCGCCGGCCGCCCGCCTCCCAGGTCGCGGGCCATCAAGCCAGCGACCAATATCACGCATACCTGTGCAAACACCGAGAACAGCCGCAAGCCCACGAGCGACAGGCCGAACATCTTGAGGCCCAGGAATTCCAGCGCCGCCGTCAAAGGTGGATACGGCACGAAACCCCAATCCAGATGCTGCGCGTCGCTAAGGAACTGCCACTCGTCACGATGAAAACCGTATTGCCCATTGGTCAGCATGTGGGCCACGCCAAACAGCACCGCGATGACGATCACGGGCGCGATACCTTTTCGGTTGCCCGGCGCCAGGCTCTGAGCTGGATTAACGGTCTCGATCATGGACACATCCTTGATGTCAGATGGACTGTTCGGCCACCAGGGCCATTAGTGGTTTTTCCTACGATAGCTAAGTCCGCTCTCGATCCATAGTGGACTTCTGGAAGATAAGCAAAGAGCTACCGCTTGATGGCATCGCGCGCACAACCATTCACACCGTGTCGTTCTGGCCGATATCAGACATCAGGACATTTGCTTCCGCTTAGACGCCTCAATCCGAAGTTCGGCAGGCGATTGAAATGCACGCTTTCCCGGTTCAAAGATCGCGAGCCAACGACACTTGGAATGCCTCTCTATATGGATCGTGATACTTGCAGCGCAAAAGACGGCATGACACGATTTATGCAAGGGGAAATCTGGTTTCACTGTCGACTGCGCAAGTTTTTGCGCTTCGTTCTCCTGCGCGTCTCAATAAAGCCAGGAGGATGGCAATGGATGGAATCCGTTCCGACAGAGAGATGAAGGCGTTTGATTCGTGGACGAGAGGCCCGATGGGTCTGTCGCAACGGATAGGCGCTGAACAACGTCCCCGTCCTGCGATAGCGCGAAGGTTGATCGCGCTCTGTGCATTTGCGTCAGTGGGATGGCTGGCCGGCTGCTCCCCTTCGTCCTCGGGACGAGAAGAAGCGAACACCTCCACGACGTCCGCGCCAAGCGCCACTCCCGCGTCTTCCGCAAGCGTGCAGGCCGCGGCGGTCAAGTGCATGCGCAGCAACGACCTCGCTTGTGCCGAGGCGAACTGGAGCGAGTACGTCAAGCGAAGGCCCACGGACGTGCGTGCCATTGCGAATCTCGGCTTCGTTCTCAACAAGCAGGACAAGCACGAGCAGGCCATTGCGGCTTTCGAGAAAGACATCGGCATGGGCGCGGGGTCGTACGATCTTTTCGCGTTCTACGCCGATAGCCTGGGAAAAGTCGGACGTACCGACGAGGCGATCGACTGGTCCTACAAGACCCTCAAGCTGATGCCGTCGCTGGTAGACGTCCGCGAAAATCTGGCTCGTTTGCTGGTGAGCAAGAAGCGCAACTACGAAGCGTTGACGTTGCTGTCGGAGTTCGATCAGTACCTCGACGAACATGGCGAGTCCGCACGCTTTATGGCCAATCGCATGGCTATCGAATCCTCCATGCATGATCTCGATGCCACCCAGGACCAGGAAGTCACGGGCCTGCGCCTGGTGAAATTCAAGGACACCTTCTTTGCGCCGGTCAGCGTCGGCCAATCGGGAGTTCGAGCCTTTGTGGTGGATACCGGCGCGACAAGCGTGGTCGTCAATGACGATTTCCTTGCTGCCGCCAAGACCCCCTACACCATGGTTCGCGCACAGGTCGAGGCGCATCTGGCCGACGGACGCGTGGTGGGCGCCAAAGAGGTGTTGATCGACCAGTTGATGGTCGGGCCGATAGAACTGCACAAGGTGAAGGCATTGACGTGTCAGTCGTGCGAGTTGTTGCTTGGCGCCAATGCGCTATCCGCTTTCACCATGACCGTGGCGCAGATCAAGGGTGTCGACGTGGCAACACTTGTGCCCCGCGTGGCGCCGCACAGCTAGGTTGTCGCGCTTTTCGCTTCGCCAACTGAAATGCACGGGTGTCACATCGGCGCCCGCGGACAAACGACAAGTCATGGATGCTAACGAATGGGGAATTCGATGAAATTCATTCGCTTCTGCGCGGCAGCGATACCTACCCTGCTTCTTTCGGCGTGCGCCGACGTCAAACCCAAGCCCATGGATCCGTCGTCGGGCTTGTTTCCAACGATGACGATCTTGGACAAAGACGCGGTCAGGCTGAGCAAGCCGTTCGATCCGAAGTTCAAGCATCTTGTCTACGTGAAAGTGCCCGACGAAAAGCCGAAGGAGTTTTCCCAGTTCTATGTAACCGAGCTGCGCAACTCCAAGCTGTTCGACCAGGTCGCCAACAAGTCCGATCTCGAGGCCATCGTCATCCAGCGCAACTTGACCGACCGCGTGCCCAACGTTTCAGACATGGTGGGGCTGCACAGGCTTGCAGAAGAGATCGGCCCGTTCCTCGTCGTCGAGCCGTACTTCCAGTTCAGGGGTGGCTACAGCTATACGGGCCAGCTGACGGCCATCGATCCCGCCTCTGGCCAGACCGTGCTTCTGCTGCAGCAGAACGCGTTCAATTGGGCAGGCCTGGATTCCCCGCTGGTATACCCGCTGCTCAATGGCTTCGTGCAATGGGCGCGAGGCGGAAGCATTCAAACCAAGGCAGGGGCCGTCACGCCGCCCGCCCAAACGGCCGCCAACTAACCAAAGCGGAGCAAGGTGCGAGCCTGTCGCGCCTTGGTTGCCCGACACCACAGGCGCGGACGTGCATGGCTTCGCTGCCTCCATGGCAAAGCCATGTGCGAATGGCGCCCCGTGGTGAGTACGGGCATATCGCGAAGCCCACGACGGGCGAATCGTTACATCTTTTGCCGGGAAAATGACTGTGCCTATCAAACGCTGGAAATACTGGTTGAGCCTATGTGCGCTTGCGTGCCTGATCGCCACGCTTTCAGGTTGCGTGGGACCCACCCCTTATCAGAAGTGGGCAAAGAACGGCGGCTATGACGAGTTCAAGGTTGACGTGGACACGTACAACGTCGTGTTCTACGGCAATCGACAGACCACCCAGGACATGGTCTGGTATTACTGGATGTATCGATGCGCCGAACTCACGCACGAGACGGGCTACGAAGCCTTTACCCTTGTGAAGTTGCAGACGGGACACCCGACGGGCTCCTATCCGTGGCAGCCGCAGGGCGTTCAACCCTATAAGCCGTTCTACCAACAACCGCCCGGTGCTTCGAACACGCCGCCGAGTGGTCATTCGCCCACCGCCTACGACGGCGATGAAGGTGGCAGGCTTATTCCCGTGCATGCGGGCGGCACGGTTGTCGTACATACCATGTATATACCGGGCGGCACGGTCACCATGACTGAGTGGTCGGCCCACGGCATCGTCACCATGTACCACGTGCCGCTGCCCGAGAATGTCAAATCGGCCCTCAATGCCAAGGCCATCCTCGACATGCTCGGTCCCTACGTGACGTCCCATGGCAAGAGTCCTGCACCGTCCCGGATGGAAGTGCTCAAACGAGCGTCCGTTGGTCAGCAAGCGGCATCCATCTGACAGCAAAGCCGACCCAGCGCGGCTCCGAGCCGTCGATAGCAACCTTGAAAGATCCAGAGGCCGAGTTCGCCGGAAAACCGGGCGAGGCCTTGTTTATCTCCGCCATCATGGGTGGCTCCAGCAAACAGGCGGTAGCGCGCTAGAGAGGCAATCCTCTCTAGCATGCCCTCATGATATTTCGCCGGCTGTTCGCTGAGGTCCGTCTCGATCCTTGGCAGACACAGATGAAGGCGTAGCTCCGGTTTATACGTATAGTGGCGGGCAAAGGCGTTCGTGCTCAGGAATTGCCATGCGGCTCAAGCAACTTCGCTTCTTTTGGCAGACGAATCGAAGGCGACTCCGCCTCGGTCTTCTACGCGCCACGGCTTTGCTAGCCTGCCTGGATTGCATGGCGTACGCGCAGTCGGTGCCACCGGTACCAACGCTCGCGCCAGTGGTAGTGACCGGTGTCTTGCCTGGACCCGCCCTGTGGAAGGTGAGCAGGGGAAACCATGTCATGTGGGTGCTCGGCCTCACCTCGCCCGTGCCGAAAAACATGCAGTGGAAGTCCGCCGATGTCGAACGCCAAATTGCCGCTTCGCAAGCGCTGTTGAAGTTGCCGAGCCTGGAGATTGGCGTGCGGACCAGTTTCTATCGCAGCTCGATGATGCCCTCGCCCCGTGAGCTGGAAAAAAACCCCAATCAGCGGAGCCTGCAGGACGTGCTGACGCCGGATCTCTACCAACACTGGACCGTGCTGAAGGCTAGATATCTTGGCGAGAATCGGCGAGTGGAGCACATGCGCCCCATTCTGGCCGGGCGTGAACTTTATGAAGCCGCCCTCAAGCATTACGGCCTGGTCGACGATTACGACCTGGAAAACATCGTTTACAAGACCGCGTCCCGCCACGAAGTCACCAGCGTGAGCACTTCGTATCGACTGTTGCTGAAGGATCCGCGCGAAGCGGTCCGCTCATTGAACGACAAGTCGATGGACGATCAGCACTGCCTGAGCCAGGTGATGGATGCGCTGGATCAAGGACTCGCCCAGACGACGGCACGTGCAAATGCGTGGGCAACCGGGGATATCGATACGCTGCGATCCATCCTGTCGAACGTGCAACAGGATTCATGCATGTCCACGCTGGATACTTCGCCCTTTGTCATGGCGCTCGGCGTCAACGACATCGAGAGCCGGGTAAGGAAGAGCTGGATCGACAGCGCCGAGCATGCGCTGGACAAGAACACGCAAACCTTTGCGGTATTGCCGATGCATGAACTGCTTGCGCCTGACGGCTACATGAGATCGCTTCAAGCCGACGGCTACATCGTGCAAGCACCCAATCCATAGTTCGTGCGATATTTGCCGGGAAAGCATTCATGCTTCATGGCACGTACGTTCATGCCCGCTTTCGACGTGGCACGGACACACACTGAGGGACGTATGGGAACGCTTAGAAAGGTAGCCACCTGGTTGCTCGGCGCGACCATGGCCTGCATTTTTGTCTATGGCCTGGTTCGTTTTCCTGACAGCCCCATACATCCATGCGCCGAGCATGGATACTGCGGCAAGCAAGGGCAACCGCACACCGAGCAAGACTTTCGCGCCTTCTCCCAGTGGGACGGCCTGATGTCCTATTGGCCCGTGGGAATCATTGCGTTGATCGTTTTGCAGGGAGGCGTTCGCCTGAAATGGGGAAAGGATCGATCTTCCGTTTAAGGCGCACAGACTAGCCTTCTTGGGTCTATTGCCGATCCGAAACAACGTTGGCCCGCGCAAAGGGCCATTGGGATGTCCGCGGCGGACGCAATTAGCTGCGATTCGCGCGGATCAGTGCTCCACATGCCAGCGATGGCGACGCTCCTCTTGCAAGCGTTGAGGAGGCGGAGCAGTCTGCGTGTTCTCGTTGGTAAACGAATCGCGAGCGACCGCAGCTCTGGAGCATTCTCGATGCGCAGATGGCTTTCGCCCCTCATGACTGCACTTGCCCTTGCACTCACCGCCTCTGTTCACGCCGGCGTGCACTACCGAACCGATGGCGACCTCCTGCAGTCGCTGCATTTACCACCCTCGTTGGGCCTGATCTTTCGCGGCCCCGATGGTGCGCGCGTATCCAGGGCGGCGTTCTTTCGAGAGATCAACGAAGGAAGCCTGTTTTACGTCAATGAGCCTATCCATGTCGGACGAGCCGTTCTTACACTGGGAAATGTACCCAATGCGGAGCAGCCCCCTGCGGGACAGGCGACCAAACTGCACGCGGGCGAGCCCATGCCTTCCTTTAGCGGCATGACGCTTGACGGTTCCGCCTTCTCCAGCCGGATGTTTCAAGGCAGGCTTACGCTGATCGATTTCTTCGGGGTAAATTGCGGCGCGTGCATCGGAGAAATTCCCGAACTCAATGCGCTCAAAGCCAGGCACCCGGAGATCCAGACACTGGCCGTTACTACGGACGCCGCGGAGTACGCCAGAGACCTGGTCCGGCACAGCGCCTTCAGGTGGCCCGTTGTGGCCGATCAAATCAACTTTGTTCAGAACACGGGGGTTTGGTTCGCGCCGACTTATGCATTGGTCGATCAACGAGGGCGACTGCTCGCAGCGACGTCGAGCGGTTCGCTTCACGCTCCCGGGAAGGTCTTCACGGGTGAGGATCTGGCGCGATGGGTAGAGCGCAACCAAACACTCCAATCCTCTGATCTACCGTGATCCGAGCGGCCGGAATTACGAGGGCACCGGTCTAAGCCCTGCGATCCCGTATCGCGTCATCGGGATAGATCCCACGATCGCCACCTATCGCAACGCCGTGCGCCATGCCGCTGAACTCGCCACCATGCATGACCTTGCTCACTGACCTGCTTGGCTGTGCAGCCGATTCAGCGTTGACTGCGCCCGAGACCGCATTCTCAGGGCGCCGACAGCACGATTCGAGCACCCAATGGGAAAGGGTCGGGATATCCTGCCGATGTTCTATTCGCCTGCCGGAGCCGCTACGGTAGGTTAACTCTGCGAGCCGGGGCCTAACCATGCGTGTGAATGCCGTCCGATCATTGGCCCCGTGCGCGGGGGCCGTCTTGCTGGCATGGGCGTTCGTCTCGCAAGCAGCACCGGCACGCCCGCGCCCTTCCATCGCCATCACCGACGTCACCATCGTCGATGTCGAACAGGGCCGATTGCTGGGACCGCGTACGGTACTGGTCGACGACGGGCGCATCGTCGCGATACGCATGCCGCGCGATGCGGCCATTCCCGCATCGGCGCAGCGCGTCGACGGGCGCGGCCAATTCCTGATGCCCGGCCTGGTGGACATGCATGTGCACCTGTTCAATCTCTCTTCGCGACGGCCGCCGAATGACTGGTCGTTCCCGATGTACGTGGCCAACGGCGTGCTTGGCGTGCGAGACATGCGCGCGGACGCGGCGTCCATGCTGCTGGTCGGCCGCTGGCGCAAGGCCGTCGGCGATGGCGAACTCATCGCCCCTCGCATCCTCGCCGACGGCATCGCCGTGCACGGCAAATCGCCAGGGGACGCGACCCGCCAGGTCGATGCCGCCGCAGATGCGGGCGCCGAATTCATCAAGGTGTTTTCGGACGTCCCCGTGTCGCATTGGCGCGCCATTCTCACGGCGGCGCAGTCGCGCTCGCTTCCCGTGGTGGGCCATGTTCCGGCCGGCGTGCCGTTGCCTGAAGCCGCCAAGGCCGGGCAACGCAGCGACGAACATTTGATGCAGGCCTATGAGGCTTGTTCCACGATCGAAGCAACGCTGCTCGCCGAACGCGAGGGCCTCGATGGTGACGCCTTGACCGCGCGTAGCGAGGAACAGGAAGCGCGCACGCTCAACGCATTCGATCCGGGCACCTGCCATGAGGTTTCCACGCAGCTCGCCGCCACCGGCCAAGTGCAGGTGCCTACGCTGGTACTCGCCGACGAAGACACGTTGGGGAATGGCGCCAACCCGGGTGCCGATCCGCGCTGGCGATACCTCCGTGCCGATGAACGCACTCGATGGGAACGATTCCTCGCCGGTTACACCGCGAAGGATGCGGCGCTGGCCAAGCAGCGCTGGCCGATTGCCCGCCAGATTGTCTCCGCCATGCACCAGGCGGGCGTGACCGTGATGGCAGGGACCGACGCTCCCATGCCAGGCGTCTATCCGGGCTTCGCACTGCTCGAAGAATTGCAGTTGCTGGTCGAGGCAGGCCTCACCCCGTTCGACGTGTTGCGCTCTGCCACGCTGGAACCTGCCCGATTCCTGGGCATCGCAGACACCAGCGGCTCGGTGGCCGTGGGCAAACGCGCCGATCTCGTGCTGCTGGATGCCGACCCCAGCAAGGACATCGGCAATACGCGTCGCATTCGTGCCGTCGTGCTCGATGGCCGGCTCCTGCGGCGCGCCGACCTGGATGCCTTGCTCGAGCAGGCCGCCCGCTCCCAGGCACCGCCGCATCAGGCGTTGGACCGCAAGCACTGAACCACATGACCTTCGGCAGGCGCCGATGCGCTGCAAGCATCAGGGCGTGTAATCTGCACGCGCTCGCTTGCCAACGAAGATTCGCACGTTCTTTCGAAAACGCCACGGCGATCATCCACTCTCAAGAGAACATCCATGCAGACACGCATCCAGGGCACGGTGATGCCCGTGCTGGAAGTACAGCTCGATCCCAATGACAGCGTCTTCGCCGAAAGCGGCGAGCTGTCGTGGATGACCTCATCGATCCAGATGACCACGCACACCCAGATGGGCGGCGGCGGCGGTTTGTTCGGTGTGTTCAAGCGCGTGGTCAGCGGCGGCAGTCTGTTCATGACCGAATACCGCGCCGTGCAATCGCGTGGCGAAGTGGCCTTTGCCACCAAGGTGCCGGGCCATATCGTGCCGGTGTCGGTAAGCCCGGGTAACGAATACCTGGTGCATCGGCACGGCTTCCTGTGTGCCACGCCGCAGGTCACCATCGGCGTGGGTTTTCAGCAGTCGCTGGGAGCCGGCATCTTCGGCGGCAGCGGTTTCGTGCTGCAGAAGCTGGGCGGGTCGGGCACGGCGTGGCTCGAACTCTCCGGCGAACTGATCCGCAAGGATCTGGCGCCGGGCGAAACCCTGCGCGTGCACCCGGGGCACGTCGGTGCATTCCAGGCTTCGGTGAGTTTTCAGATCACCACCGTGCCCGGCATCAAGAACGCCATCTTCGGCGGCGACGGCATCTTCCTCGCCTCGCTGACCGGCCCCGGCACGGTATGGCTGCAGACGCTGCCGATCTCGCGACTGGCGCATCAGATTGCCGAATACATGCCGAGCAACGAAGGCGGCGGCGGTCGAGCGACCGTAGGTGGCGCGTTGCTCGGCGGCATCGTGGGCTCACTGCTGAGTGGCGACGACAACTGAGTCGCCATCCCCTGCCCGTTCGTGCAAATGCCTGGCCGCCGGCTTGATGCCGGCGGCTCGGTCGATCCAACGTTTCGGCCGAACTTGATCGTTCGCATGGGCGCCGCGCGTTCCGGCAAACGCGGTTGAGAAGTGGGAAACCGCGGCGTACTCCGCAGAATCTACGCGGAGGGTGAGGCTGCTAGCTCAGCTTCGCCACCGTTTCCATCGAATGAGGTTCTCGAGACCACGAGCGTTCTCAATCAGCCAGGCATGGCAAATCTCCGCTTCGCGCCAGGACCGCCCCAAGACATCTTTATCGTCTTGTGCTTTCAGGAGCGGTTGTCTGGGTACCAGGCAGGAGGTGCCGCGTGATTGACCGCTTCTTCGATGTGGCGTGTTGACTCGTGAGGAATGGGTCTGTACCCGGTGGCAGGTGCCCTCCCTCTCTGCGTCCACATGAACATACCGATGAGCATCCCCCCCAGTGGAGGGATAAGCCACACGATCAGGACTTGAGCGAGCTTTTGAGGCACTGTAAGGCTTTCGCTTCTGACTATCACCACGGAAATGGTGAGGTTCAACAGCGCAATGCCGACGAGCACGTCTTCAAATGTGCGTACCCAGCTCATGAGTCCTCCTTGATGGGGAGCGGCATGTTTCCCTCAGGAACGCTCGACGCCTTTCAAGAACTGCACTTTCCACAGTCGGCCCAGTCGAATCGTCCTGGTTTGATCGACGGGAAGCTCCATACACCCGGACCACGCGTTACTGGATGCATCACCAGGAGCTTGGGGAGCAACCGCTTCCGTCGACAGCTCGACATGCACCTGTTTAGGGTCCTTGCAAATCTGCCTCATCGCGACGCGCACTCGGAAGGTGCCATGGCCGCCGTCGACGGCATCTGTCGAGACGTATTCCGAGGGCTGATCATCAGGGACCGACAGCGCTGTCTGGTTCACCGTCTTGCCGTCCCGGACGAACGCCACGCTGATGGTTGTGATTGGCGTCGTTGCGCCCACCGCGGACATCGCAGGAGCAGGCTGAGCCATGGCTCCGCCAGCGACAACAAGAAGAGACGAAACGAGTAGGCCCTTTGCACGACGATGCATGGTGAGACACTCCCTGTGGTGAGTTCCAATCACGGGCCGCTTCGATGGCCTGCCGGCAAAGATTGTCGGACTCCTCCATTCACCGCGCAATCCGGCGGGATGGGTCCGGGCTAAGCCCTGGCCTTCAACGCGGCCAGGGCTGTACGTCTATCCCTCCGGCCATCCCCTTCCGTAGATGGCCGTCTTGCCATTTCCATGCGGCTTGCCTGGGGTCGGAGGCCAACCTGGGCCTGCGCCCTCGTACCACCATCACTCAAGGCGCATCTGCCGTGAACGATGGCCGTCCAAAAAAGAAAGGGCCGGCGTAGCCGACCCCTTCCTGTTCCAACACCAATAAGTCATTACTTCTTTTGCGGCGCTTCCTTGAGACCACGATTGAGCAGCATCGGCTCGATGCTCGGGTCCTTGCCGCGCCAGTTCTTGTACATCGTGGCCAGGTCCTGCGTGTTGCCCTGCGAGAGGATCATCGCGCGGAAGCGGTCGCCGTTCTCGCGGGTCAGGCCGCCCTTGTCGACGAAACCCTGGAAGGCGTCGTCGGCCAGCATTTCCGTCCACAGGTAGGCGTAGTAGCCAGCGGCGTAGCCGTTGCCCCAGATGTGCTGGAAGTAGCTGGAGCGGTAGCGCGGCGGCACGTAGCTGAGGTTGATCTTGGCCTTGGTGAGCGCATCCATCTCGAACTTGTCCGGATCCTGCTTCGGCGCATCGGCCGACAGGCTATGCCAGCTCATGTCGAGCAGGGCAGCGCCGAGCAATTCGGTCATGTCGTAGCCCTTGTTGAAGGTCTTGGCCTTCTTGAGCTTCTCGACCAGTTCGGCCGGCATCGGTTCGCCGGTCTTATAGTTCTTCGCGTAGTTGGCGAAGATCTTCGGATCGGTCGCCCAGTGCTCGTTGAACTGCGACGGGAATTCCACGAAGTCGCGCGCCGTCGCCGAACCCGACAGGCTCGGATACTCGGAGTTCGCAAACATGCCATGCAGGCCATGACCGAACTCATGGAACATGGTGATGACGTCGCCGAAGGACAGCAGCGCCGGCTGGCCCGGTGCCGGCTTGGTGAAGTTGGCGACGTTGAACACCACCGGCTTGGTGCCCATCAGTTTGGATTGCGCCACCAGGTTGCTCATCCATGCGCCACCCTGCTTGTTGTCGCGCTTGAAGTAATCGCAATAGAACAGCGCCAGCGAGGAGCCATCCTTGTCGAACACTTCGAACACGCGCACGTCAGGCTGCCAGACGGGGATGTCCTTGCGCTCCTTGAAGGTCAGGCCGTAGAGCTGGTTGGCGGCGTAGAACACGCCGTTCTGCAACACGTTGTCGATTTCGAAGTACGGCTTGATCTGCGATTCGTCCAGATCGTACTTGGCCTTGCGCACCTGCTCGGAGTAATGGTCCCAGTCCCATGCCTCAACCTTGAAGCCGCCCTTCTGCTCGTCGATCACCGCCTGGATGTCCTTGGCTTCCTGCTCGGCGCGCGCGGTGGCGGCCGGGGCCAGCTTGTCCATGAAGCCGATCGCCGCTTCCGGCGTCTTGGCCATCTGGTCTTCCAGCTTCCATGCGGCATAGCTGGAGAAGCCCAGCAGTTTGGCCTGCTCGGCGCGGATCTGCGCGATGCGGGAAATCAGCTCGCGCGTGTCGTTGTCGTCGCCCTTTTCCGCGCGATCCCACGACGCCTTGAACAGCTGCTCGCGCGTGGCGCGGTCGTTGAGGTTCTGCAGCGCCGGCTGCTGCGTGGTGTTCTGCAGCGGGATCACCCACTTGCCGTCCATCTTGCGACTGGCGGCAGCCTGCGAAGCGGCAGCGATGTCGCCATCGGACAACCCATCGAGCTTGGCCTTGTCGTCCACCACCAGCGCACCGGCCTTGGTGCCAGCCAGCAGCTTCTTGGTGAACTGCGTGCGCAGGCCGGACTCTTCCTTGTTGAGGTCCTTGAGCTTGGCCTTGTCGGCGTCGGAAAGTTTTGCGCCGCCGCGCACGAAGTTCTTGTAGGTCACTTCGACCAGGCGCTTGGATTCGGGATCGAGCTTGAGCGAATCGCGCTGGTCGTAGATCGTCTGGATGCGCTTGAACAGCTTGTCGTTCATCACGATAGCGTCCTGATGCTCCGCAAACTTGGGCGCTTCGTCCTGCTGGACCTTCTGCAGCACGTCGTTGGTGTTGGCACCCGTCACCGCAAAGAACGCGCGGCGAACGCGGGACAGCAGCTCACCCGACTTCTCCATCGGAATGAAGGTGTTCTCGAAGGTGGGGGCATCCGGGTTGTCGGCGATCTTGTTGATCTCCGCCAGATGCTGCTTCATGCCCTCCTCCAGCGCCGGCTGGTAGTCGCCATCCTTGATCTTGTCGAACGGCGGCGCCTGGAACGGCAGCGTGCTGGGCGAGAGGAACGGGTTGACGGCACTGACCTCGGCGACTGGCGCCGCCGTGGAAGCCTTGGCTGGCGCGGTGCCGGCAGGTGCGGGAGCAGGCGGCGCGGCCTGTTCGTTCGATTGCTGCGAACAGGCGGCCAGAGCAATGGACGTGGCTATGACGAGCGTACGAAGGCGTAGCATCAGGAGTTCCCCAGTGGACTGCACAAACCCCGACCTAAACACATCTTGCCTCGTCTGCCATGGGTCGAAAGTCAGGGCTGCCCCCACTCAGCCGGATGCTGCCACCTCCGTCATCACCCATTCGCGAAATGTCGCGATGCTGGCAGCGGGGAATGCTCCGCGCGATAGGCCACGTAAGCGCCAGTTTCAGTCGCGGAATCAACCGGATGAATGGGCCGATGGCTACCTCTGCGCGCGACCGCCATGCACCGGGCATCGGTACGAGTACTCCTCAAGGTGGCGCCTCTCGTCGACCGATGGCGACAAAGTAACCAGTCATCAATCCAAGCCACATGCCAAACAGGCAGGATCGATCGACCTGCATGGCATGAATGGTCTCCGGCGGCCGTGCACACATCGACAGCAGGCCG
Source organism: Dyella kyungheensis (assembly GCF_049913195.1). GTDB lineage: Bacteria > Pseudomonadota > Gammaproteobacteria > Xanthomonadales > Rhodanobacteraceae > Dyella > Dyella kyungheensis. The sequence continues at coordinate 4,502,523 of NZ_CP183983.1, forward strand.
ACCAGCACAAACAGATTGAGCACGACTATCGATCGATGCGCAGCCCGACGACGGGCTCTCCCGGTTGCAACGGCCTCTTCTTGGCTCAGTCCCAGCCAGTTTCGCCATTTATCGCCCCAGTCACGCAATATCAGCGCGAATCCGAGGATGCTGCGTGGTTGCTGAGCGAGCAGGAAAAAGATCAACGCCCCGAGAAAGAAGCCATTTGCCATCCCCGGATTCAATGCAAAGAGGAACACCGCTGCGTTTGCAGCCACCAAGTCCAGGGCGATCGCGATGACCTGCGCAACGTTCACCGACACTCTCCTTCACGGTTCAGCTCCATAAGTAGATGCCTGCCATGGGTCGAAAGAGGACCTGCCTCTATTCCCGCAGGCGACCCGCTCGAACAACTTTGCAGTGGCAGCCCGCCAGCCAACCTTGAAGTCTTATTAAGGTTGGCTACCAGGCCGAGAGCGACACGTTGGTAGCCAATGTAAAACTCGTATGCCCGCGATATCAGTCCTCGCCGTTACTTCTTCCTAAGCTCTCTGGCGATGAAGAAGATCCAAACCACAGGGTGCAAGAGCAGAAGGGCACTGAGCACCCACTTCCCCACGATGCGAGACGCTGGTTCGGGCGTCATGGAATAGGGAAAGTAGTCGTACGACTGCGCCCATATGGCATTGAAAGTCGCAGCCACTAGCAGAATCGCCAGAACGAGCAACACAACAAATACGAACAGCTTTCTGGCTCCAGGATCATCGACTTGCGCGCCCTCTTTGCTTGGAGAGCCATCCGATACACCCTGGGTCTCATCAGTCTGAAGTTCCTCGCCAAGCACGTACTCGCCCTGATCGGTGGCCGCCATTATCTCCAGCGCCAACTGCTGCTGCCCTTCGCGCACGAATAGGCGCACGCCGCCCAATGCATTGACCAAGAACGGGTTGGCCAGCGCGTGATTCTGGCCGACCAGATGCGCATCAATGCCTTCGGCCTGAAGACGCCCCAACAAGACTTGCGCCTCGATGGGTGAAAGGTCGCGCACCAGTTGTCTATAGCCGGTGTCCAGTTCGCCTGCCTCTGTCATAACCAACCCGGCCCTCCCAAGCCCATGGGCATCAACCATGAATTGTTCGTGTAACACCGTCAATTCGAGTGAAGCGGGTTTTGGAAAGCCAGCTACTCCGCCGCTTTCTCAGTTCCAATCGACGGAACGGGTCCGGCTCAGATAGAAAGCTGGCCTTAGCGATGAGCCGAGATGTCGACCCTCGGGGTCGCCATGGAAGCAACATCGACGGTGAACTGTCCGCTTCGGAGTGCCGAAACGGACAGTGGATGTACGTCAGCATTAGCCAATGACGCGACGATCCGCGCACGGTGTAATCGTTACTTCAGTACACCGAGCGCATACAGAACGACGTAGGGGCCGATGATGAGCGCGAGGGAGCCAAGCAGGCAAAGCAAGCCCATGCCAAAGACGTTCCAGTTGGACTGGAAGGTGTATTGGGTTGATGAGGCGATGGCCTGCTTGGTCAGTTGGTACTTCTCCACCACCAGCCGCGCCGTGACCAGATACGCGACAGTGAAGGGAACGCCGGACATCTTCTGCGGAAGGATCGGCAGGATCACCCACAGTGCCACGATAAGCGCCGCGCCAAGCATCAGAGCAGTGCGCGCTTCGGACTTCTTTCCAAGCACCACGAAGTTTCGATAGAGAAAATAGATAAGTCCGACCGGACCGCCAAGAAATGCCCCGGCAGACGCCTGCATGGGCGAGTAGAGAGCGCCTGTGGCCGATCCAGCTTCTTCCAGTGCCGCCTGTGGAGCGACATACATGTTGTCCGACATTTTTTTCCCCTGTAGTCGTGACTATCTGATGGATGGACCGCCAGGTCTGATGCCATGCCCCCAGGCATGCCGACGTCCAAGCCCGGCTGTCAGTCCCGGGCATCGCACTTTACCTACTTTCGCAAGGCGAAGCTGACGCTGGGAATATCCGGTCCAGCCAGGTCGGCAATCCTGATCTGTCGCATGTTTTTGCCGATGTCCGCCCGGGGTCCAGAACGGGCCTTCGCAGCGCCCAGAGCATATGGGACGGAGGTAGCTAATTCGAACAATGGCCGTGGGCCCTAACTACCTCCATCCCATTTGTCGCGCGTTTGTCCTTAATCAACGAGCGGACGATAGGCGCGGATCGCGGGCTTCGCTTTCTCCAGATCGTATCGGGCCTGAAGCGCCAGCCAATAAAAGGCGGTGGTGTCGAAGATGAGGGAAAGGCGGAGCGCGGTCTTGGGGGTGATGGGGTGAGTGTCGGCGATGAAGGCTTTGATGTGATCGGAAGGGATGCCGGAGCGGCGGGCCAGTTGGGCGGGGTTGAGGGCGCTAGGGATCAGGTAGGCGTGCAGCAGGATGTCGCCGGGGGCTCGCAGGGGTTGCGAGGGGTCCACTTCCGAATGCGGGGTGAGCTGGATCAGTTCCATAACTGTTCTCCCTGTCGGACACGGCCGCACAGCGGATAGGCGCTTACAGCGCTCCGTGTCAGTGAATGCTTGGCAGCTTCGTCGGTCATCGCCCGAGAGCGGCGCATCGCCATGCCGGCCGATGCGCCGTAACGGCGATCATCGGAGGCGTGTGGTGGTCACTGAAGGCTCGTCACCGAGCAGGCGGGCGTACTGCTGAAGGCAGTAGATGGCCGTGCCCAGGCTGGCGGTGACAGCCACGGGAAGCGGCCATGGCAGTGGCCTGCCGGGGAATCCACGCGCTTGCGCGATGCGGCACTGCTCACTGTCGAGACGCAGTCGTGTGAGGGCGAGCACCGCCAGGGCGATGTCGCTGCGAGTGCCGTGACACGGGGCCTCGGGCCATGCCGCCGCCGTGGAAGACGGGTCATCAGGCGGAGGAATGAGGGTGTCGTCAGGGGGAACGGACGAGCGAATGCGTCCCGTATGATCGCGGGTAGCCATGATCAACTTCCTATGAGTTGGTGATGGTTAGCGGGTCGTGGGTGTTGGTCCACTCACGGCCCGCGCCTCATGACTTGGTAGTCATGGTCATTCGCGAGGCCCTACAACACGAGAGCGCGATTGACTGGCTGACCCTAACAAGCAGGGTTGGCATCGTCTGTCAGGGTTGGGCGAGATGGATGTCCGCGCGACTGCAGGCGAGCGTGAGGGCTCAGCGCTGACAAAATGTCCGCTTCGGGACGTAGAGCTAAGTCCGTTCAATGTATAGGACTTGATCGGGGTGATGCTCCCGGATGTTTTCTACAGCGTCTTGAACTGCCGCTTCGTCAGCCGGATCTATCCAGCGGACGAAGGTCGTCAGATCAAAGCCTTCTGCACGTAACCTTCCCAGAATCGCAGCGTCCAATAGACCGTCATTCGCCCAGATAGCCGAGCTGCTACCCCGAGCGAGATCAAGCATCTCGGACAGCCCCTGTTTCGTGAGCGCGAATAGAACCAAGGCAACCTCCTCATGCTGGCCTAGCGCAAAGTCTGCTTTGGGTCGAAAGCGGCCGGCTCAGGTCCTAGCTCACAATGTCTTTTCGAAAAGCCTTGCGAGCCAGAACATCTCCCAAGAGAAACCCGAGAGTCAAACATCCTTTCCAGTACGGAAAGGGTGCCAGGGACAACTAGGCATGGCTGAATTCGCCCAATCGCTCCTGACACCGTTCTTCGCAAATCGCCGCGTCAGAGTTCTTCAATCAACTCAAGGATCTTCTGATACTGCTGCAGTTGATCGGGTGCGTTGATCAAGTGCACCAACACAGCCGCCTTCGCAGCCTGCTTCACCATGGCCATACCAGCTTCCTGTGACACCCGCTGAAATTCGCGCAAGGCGTCCGCTACTGTCTTCATCAACTCCCGTGCCTCATGGGACCACGGGCTGACATGGTCCGTTCCGAGTTTGTTCGGTGATTCCACCGCTCGTTCGATCTTCGCCAAGGCACCAGTCAAGTCTTCTATCGACTGCATTGGGGCGGAAGACTTTCCTTCGTTGAGCGACGCGCCGTTACTGTCGATCGACAACAGTTGCATGACGGCTTGCGTCGTTGCCGCTTGCATCAAAATATCGTTCTGCTGCTGGCTATTGACGGCATTCTGCGCGGCATTGCCCAAGGCATGCACCGTGACCTGATAGAGGCTACCGAGCGCAGCGGCTGGCGAGCTTCCGCGGATCTGGGGATTGGTTTGCGTTATGGAATCGGTAACTTGAGGGTCAATCTGGGTCGACATCGACATGAACTCCTTCAAAGTGAGATCAACTGACAGCGTACGATCTGGTCTGCGAAACAGGTCCGCATATCTGCGGTTGTGGGTTCCACGGCTTTCGGTGTGCACGGGCGTCTAAATCGGCCGGTAAATGGTGCCGGAAATGGCGCGTGGCGGAAACGGTGCCAGGGAAACGGTGCCAGGGACAATTAGGCATGGCTGAACTCGCCTAATTGATCCTGGCACCATTCTTCGTTGTCTCTATCCATCGCGCCCCTTTTCTAATCATCCAGAATGACCGCTCTGGGCCGGAAGCGGATCTAGGCGATGTAGACCAATCGGCTTCCGCGACAGGCCGGTAGGTCTCGTCTTCGTCGCCACCAAAGCAGGTGGTCAGGGTCGACTTTCACTCTTGTTCGCGCGCAGGAAAAAAAGTTCGCGCTGATCCCGGTTTTGCCTTAAGTCGCTGAACGGCAATGTCTGCTCTGGGTCGGAAGCGGACCTCCTTACTCCACGTGTGAGACTTTCGCGAGGAAGGCCTCTGCGTACGGCGCGTAGTCCTCGAGACCGTTGTTTGAGACCAGGAGCCACCCACCAGTTTTCTTATACCAAGCGATCCTCGCCCGGACGTGTTCTTTCAGCTCCTCAGGCAAGCTCGAAAAATCCGAGCCACTGCCCGTCAAAGCAATGGACTTGACCACATGGGCAACTATTTCATCCATGGGCATCTCGCCCCGACCGTTCATCTCCAACAGCGAAGAAATGTTTGGAATCACGGCCCCATCGCTCCTTTATCGGTCAAATGGCATGTCCGCTTTGGGGCGCAAGCAGACATTCCCTAGCTACCCCTGAGCTGGAGTTCGTCCGGATACATCGCCCCTAATCAAATGGTCGATCCGTCCGAATCCGAACACTCAACCTCATAGTCGTCTGCGTACACGTCTAGGATCGTCCCAACATCACCAACCACCGGTGCGCGCTTGAAGAAGACTTCCTCGCCAGTAAACCGGTCACCCCTGATTGCAGTCACCTTGACCACGTCGAATTGCTTCATTCAGCCCCCCCCCGTCAACGTAAAGCCCAATGTCTGCTCTGGGTTGCGGCTTCAGCCGGTCAACGCAACACATTGCTGGAATCGTTCGGCCGGTGTTTCAAAGTTCAACGTTTGGCGCGGTCGCTCATTCAACTCCCGGGCCACGGCGTCGAGTTTAGCCTGCGAGTAGCCCGATAGGTCGGTGCCTTTGGGGAAGTACTGGCGTAACAGGCCGTTGGTGTTCTCGTTCGAGCCACGTTGCCACGGATGTTGCGGGTCGCAGAAATAGACCTGGATATCCGTCGCCAACGTGAAGCGCCGGTGCTCGCCCATCTCCTTGCCACGGTCCCATGTCAGCGATCGATAGAGTTCCCGAGGCAACTTGTGGGCATGTTTGATCAGCGCATCGATCACGGTCTTGGTGTCTTTACTGGGCACCTTTACCAACATGACGTAGCGGGTATGGCGCTCCACTAACGTGGCGATCTGGCTGTGATGGCTGCCCATCAGCAGATCGCCTTCCCAGTGGCCGGGCACGGCGCGATCCTCGACCTCAGCCGGACGTTCCCGGATCGACACCATGTTGCTGAGTAGGCCGTGGTTGGTTGTCTTCTGCGTGTGGTGACGCGATCGACGTAGGCTGCGAGGGCGGCGCAGGTGCGCTAATAGATCCTTTTTCAAGGCACCACGGGCTTGGATGAAGAGACTGCGATAGATGGTCTCGTGCGACACCTGACGCTCCTCATCGCCATGGGATTGCTGCTTTAGCCGCCGGGCAATCTGCACCGGCGACCACCGCCGTTGCAACTTGGCGGCCACGAGTTTAGCCAGCACACGATGCGTACGTAGCTTGCAGGGCTTAGGGCGGCGTGCGCGTTCCCAGGCCCATTGGTCTGCCTGGTTGGCTCGGTAGCTATCGCGGTCGCCATTGCGCCGGATCTCGCGGCTGATGGTGGAGGGGGCTCGATGGAGATGCTCCGCGATGCAGCGGAGCGACCGGCCAAGAGCCACCGAGCGGGAGATCTCCTCCCGCTCAGCAAGCGTCAGTGCACGGGTGGACCGATGGCGCGGCGGTGGCCGAATGCCACCAGTGCGCACCAATACCTGGCGTATCGACGAGTGGCGGGTGGCCAACCGCTGCGCGATCCGATGTAGCGACTCACCTTGCTGCCATCGGTCCCATATCAGGGTCCGATCCGCGTCTGTGAAATGCTTCCGGGGCATAGCCATGGGCAACACTCCTCACGCTTGGGCGTCTATAGTGTGTTGCGTTGACCGGCTGAAGCCGCAGTCGTAAGCAGACATTACGGATTAGCGCGTGCAGATATCACGCCTTCTATCCACGGGATGTAGCTTGATATGCGAACGGCATTCACGATTTCGCCGTGGAGCCCCTCCACAAATGGGCGATCTGGTGTCCACGTTCTCAGAAATGGATGGTCCTTTGGATATTTGCTCCAAGAGGCCAGGCCTACGAGTTGCCTAGAACTGCCATCTCCGATGAGCAAAGGGCCACCACTGTCGCCACTCCCGGTGATGCCTTCGAGCGGCAGGGCGGATGGCGGCGCGTCAAATCGATACCAAACATAGCGCGCGTCGTCACCAACAATCACGTTGAAAGCATGTCGAAGGACGGTGCGGTGCGCGCTTTGAGGGTCCTGGCCTTTGACGCCGTTACCCGTAGCGCCCTTGCCTACAAGCTCTGCGGTCATGCCCACTTCTTTGTTCCCGCGATAGAGACGAACAGGAGTTATATCCGTGACCGGTGACGCGAGTTCGATCAGCGCAATGTCATCAGCTGAGTCGAGAAATACGTGTACCTTGGATAGATCGCCGGATGCCAGCGCCTCCTTGATCAGCTGATCGGGTACTTTTTTGTATCCTGGATGCAGGATGACCCGTTTCACCTTGCGCGCCACGCCGCCAATGGATACGTCATCGTCCATGCCTTCCATTTGCATCGGCGCCGCGTGAGCTGCGGTTACGACCCACTGAGGTGCAATCAGGACGCCGTGCCCCTCGCCAGGCATGTCTGCCAGTGCAGGGAATGCAGACGCCGGAATTCGATACTTTGCATCATCAACGTCTGCCCTGATGACAACGGCTCCGACTGCGGTCGACATAGCCCAAAGGCAGAAAGTGAAACTCCATTTCATTCAAGAGCCCCCTTGGTGGGAAAATCGTAGCTGTCAAATCTGAAACCAAGACTAGTTTCTTTGCCGTGCAGGCGCACTTTTTCCCCTACATGAAAGTCATGGGCCGAGCTCCACCGTGCACAGAAATCCGTATCGAACTTACCGTCGAGGCTGTGAAGTGTGACGGTGAAGGGGCAAATGGCGCTTCCTTTCGAGGTGTGTCGGTAGACATCGGCAACAACAAAAGAGCGAGCGGTAGGCCGACCATATAGCTGCGTGAACACCGCCGGGACAGTTGCGTAGGCCGCCTCTGCTGATATCGCACAGATGGCTAAGACAGCAACCAAGATTCCGACGATTTGCGCCCCGCCGACACCTGCCGAGCGATATCTCTCGATGAAGTTGACTCCAGCGAGAAGCCACGTCAACAGATAAATAAGCGCCGTGTAGGCTGTACCAACGAGTATCGCGACAAGCTTGAATTCTGGATTGGGTACAAACCACAGGAGCCCGCCAGCCAAGCCGCCAAGCAACGGAATCAAAAGCAGCCCAAAGAACAACGGCGCCCCTTGCGTAGAAGGTTCTCGAGGTACGTGAAGGTCCTGCTGAGTCTCACTCATGAACTCTTATCCCCTATAGATCGGAAGCAGACACTCAGATTCTAAAGTTCAAGCCAAATGCGGTACCGAGCCGACGCAAAGGCCCTTTGCACGCAAGCGCCCGAGCTTCGCCTTGTACTCATGTCGTACCACGACACCCTTCATCTCCGCCCACCACGGCTTTTGCGATGGCGGGGGTGTCACATAAGGCTGCCTTCTTCCAATCTTCATCTTGAGTCGATTCTCGACGCTCCTCGACCACTACCACTGGACCGTCACACCCAGTCGTGCGCCCTGATCCTTGCTGCCATCGCCATAGCGGCCGACATAGCTGGCGTCGAACCACACTTTACGCGTAGCCGCGAACGACAGCCCCGCATCCACCACGCCTGCGTGGCGGGCGATGGGCGTGCCTGCGATATCGAAGCTGTTGCTGCCGGTGAAATGCACGCTACTCACCGGCGTTACATCGCCCCAGGCCTGCTGCCAACCGATGGCGATGTGCGCATTGAGGCCGCCTTGCGCGACAAGAGACCAGCAGTCGCGCAAACCGAGCGTCGCGAAGTTCACGGTATCGCTGTTGCCGGCAACGGCCAATGCCGCCACCCCACCGTTCTCGTGCGTGCCGTCGGTGTGCAGTTGCACGCGTGAGATATTGAGGAAGGGTTCGAGCTGCTGTCCCGCGCTGGGCTGGAAGCGATAGCCGCCTTCGATGAAACCATGCGCAACATTGGCGTCGTAGCGCGCGCCCAGCCGCTCAGCGAAGGTACCGAACGAGGCCTGACGTGATTCGTCGATTTGCTGCCATGCATAAGCCACACCACCGCGCAGCACGAAGGCACCCAGCGCTACGTCCCCGTAGACGCCGACGTCCGTGGCGCTGGCATGCGCATTGGAGCCGCGATCGTCCACGCGCATACTCGTCTGGCGATGATCGACCAAGGCGCCCAGGCGTGCATCGCTGCCTATGCCCAGGTCTGCGCCCACCAGCAGGCCGCTGCCGTTGGCCTGCTGGCGTGCGGTATTGTCGTCGCTGCTGTTGTCGCCCCAATGTCCCCAGGCACTCGTCCATGCCGTCACGCCGTGCGCATCGGTGGCTTGCGCGCCTTCGTCCTGCAGGCCAAGCAAATGACGATTGATGGCATCGCGCACATAACGGCTATCGTCGATAAGCGCGCTGCGGGTGCTCGCGAACTGCTCGCCCGAAAGCGCATCGAATCCCTGACGTGCCGTGCCGGCATCCAGGCCGACCAATGCGCGATAAAGCGGATTGGCCATGCCTAGCGATTCGACCGTCGCGGCCACCGCGCGCTGGTTGCGCGTTTGCGCCACCGAAGCAAAGCTCACGTCGTTGCGCCCAAGCTGCAAGGTTACGTCTTGAGCGCTGTAGATCAGCTGCGGCGTGAGGAAGGCCAGGTTGGAGGTCACACTGTCGAACGTGCCGCTCACGCCACCACTGGCCGTGATCACCTGGACCTGCGTCTGCGGCGCCCAGTTGCCGTTGCTGGCAAGCGCGAGGGCCGAGCCGCCAAGAATGGAAACATGGCCTGTTGCCGCCAGGCGATCGTTTGTGCCGTCGGGCGACACTTCGAACTGGTAGCTCGAACCGGAACGGAACACAGCATTGCCGTTTACGGTGAGCGTGCCGATGGAATTGCCCGGCGTCAGTGCGCCTGACAGATCGAGTCCGCCGATGCTGCCGATACCGCCCAGCGTTGCGCCTTGATCGACTGTTATCGTGCCGCCCAGTGACGCGCTCGCATGCGAGTCATCCCCCACCACCAGCTTGCCCGCGCTTACTTCGGTGCCGCCGCTGATTGCGTAGGTGCCGTTGAACGTCAGCGTGCCGGCGCCGCTCTTGAGCAACTGCCCGCTTCCGCTAATCGCTCCATCGAACACACCATCCGTCTGTTGCGCAAAGATCAGCTTGGCGTTGTCGATGATGGCGCCGTGCAATGAGCTCGTATCGCCTTGCAGCGCGCCGCTGTCGATCACCGTGCCGCCGCTATAGGTATTGCCGGCGGCCAACGTCAAGATGCCCACACCGGCCTTCACCAGTTGGCCGCTGCCGGAGAGGTTGCCGTTGAAGGTGGCGTCCGTATCCTGCGCAAAGGTCACCGTCGCGTTGTCGACGATGGCGCCTTGCAGGCTGGCGGTGTCGCCCTGCAGATTGCCCGCATTGACCAGCGTGCCGCCGGTGTATGTGCTGGCTCCGCTCAACACCAAGCTTCCGGTACCGTTCTTGATCAATTGACCCGTGCCGCTGATCGCGCCGTTGAACGTGCCATCGGTCGACTGATCAAACACCAGCGTTGCGTTGTTCACGATGTTGCCGCCGAGACTGGCGGCGTCGCCCTGAAGCGTGCCCTGCCCAATGACGGTGCCGCCGGTGTAGCTGTTGGTGCCACTGAGTACAAGCAGGCCTGCGCCAGTCTTGTAGAGGCTGCCCGAACCGACCAGGTTTTGCGACACGGTGAACGTGTTGCCCGCATCGGCGATGTCGAAGCCGCCGCCGCTGCCCCAGATGATGTTGCGATTGGTGGCGCGATAGCTGGTACCCGTGACCTGCAGCATGCCGCCTTCGAAATCCAGCGCGTTGGCAGCCACTCCCAAATTGCCGTCCGACGACACGGAAAGCTCGCCGCCGCTCAACACGGTATTGCCCTGATAGGTGTTCTGCCCCGTCAGCACCAATGTACCGGCATCGGTCTTGTCGATGCCATTGACGCTATCGATCACGTTGTCGACGATGGCCGTGGCACCGCCGCTGACACGCAGCACAGGTGCTGCACCACTCACGCTGGTGAGTGTGAGCGCGTCGCCCGTCAAATGGTAACCATCGCTCATGAACTGCACGCCGGTCGCCGATACCGCGCCGCCGGTGTCGTCCACCGTAACCGTGCCTGCCGCACCGCCGAATACTGCGAAACCCGGCTGCGGGGACATCACGCCCGTGATGCTGCCGACCGCGTCGGTCCAGTGCGGCGAAGTGGTAGACCAGGTGCCGTCGCCGCCACCCATCTGCGCGCCGCTGGCCAGACCGTTGGCGTTCCAGAAGTTCAGCGTGGTGTTCGAGGCGTCCAGGATATTGATCTGCTTGCTCCCGAGGAGTGTGAGCAGCTGCAGGGTGTGCCCCGCGGGCGTCGCCCCAAACGCCAGGCCGCCGTTGGTTTCGGTCAATGCGCCGGTATAAGAGAAGATCGTGTAGACACCCGGCCCCATCCCGCCGACGTTGCTGACGTTGACCGACACGCCGTTCAAGGCGAGGTTTCCGTTCACGGCGACCTTGTCGCCTACGCCGACTGCGCCCAGCTCGACGTCCATCGAGCTACCCTGCGCCATCGAGAGGTCGCCATTCACGCTGAGCGTGCCGACGGAATGGCCCGGCGACAGCACCGAACCGCTGGCCATGCTCACGTTGCCGTTGATGCTGCCATGCCCGCCCAGAGCCGCGCCGGCAGCCACGCCGACGTTCCCGGCGAGCACCGCGGTGCTGCCCGCCGCGCTGCCGACGACCAGCGTGCCTGCCTGCACCTGCGTGCTGCCGCCGAACGTCGAACCGTTACCGTCGAACAGCAACGTGCCGCTGCCCTGCTGCACCAGTTGCCCCGAACCTGCCAGGGTATCGGCGAAGCTGACCGCGTCCGAGCGGTTGAAGGCCAGGACGCCATTGTCTGTCACGTTACCGCTCAACGTGCCAGTGGTGCCGCCATTACCCACGGTCAACGAGGTCGACGCGTTGAGAAGCGTGCCTGTGCCGGTGCTACCGTCGACGGAGCCGATCACGGTGACACCCTGCGGCGCGTTGAACTGGATGGACTGAGCGGATACATCGCCCGTCACGGTCGAGGCGATCGCATTGGAGAGCACCAAGCTAGTCGCCGAAATGTCGCCCAGTGTCTGGATCGCGTTCGAGACGGAGGTGAGGCTCAGCGTCCCGGAAACGTCCGCGGCAAGCTCGCCCGCGCTGACACTGTTGCCGACCTGGAGTGCATTGCCGCCGGTCCCCGTATTGATCGTCAGCGTGCCCGGCGTGATGACGCCGTTGGCCAAGGTGACACCGGTATGTCCGGTAAGGGTGATCGATCCGCCGTGGAGTTGCGTGGTCTGCGTGAGCACGCCTCCGTTCGAGGCAAGCGAGATGTTCCCCGTGGTCGTCAGGCCTATGGGCAAGGTGAGGACACCGTCGCTGGTGAGGCTGATGTTGCCAGCGGTACCGTCGGTGATGCCCCCGATCGTCAGGTCGCTCGCGGCGTGGATGGCGATGTTGTTACCCGTCGCCGTGACATTCCCGCCGAAGCTGTTCGCGTTCGACAACAGCACGTCGTGGGTGCCTGCGTTGAAGGCACTCGTTCCCGTGATGTCGAACACGCCGCCCTGCGTGATGGCGCCGCCCGTCGTGGTCAGGTCGATAGCACCGGCGCGCACTCCCTTGATGGCAAGCGTGGCGGAATCGCTCGTCAGGTTCGTCAACCTTGACAGGGAACCGATGTTGCCATTGAACGTCAACGCGGCTGGTGTGGAGATGACCAGCGAATGCGCGCCGTCGATCGTGCTCGAGACCCCGATGGTCGACTGGCTCTGCAGGGAGCTGTCACCCAGCAACGTGAGTCGCGCGACGAACGCCTGCGACCCCGTGGAGATGATCGATCCGTCGAGTCCCGTGACACCCACATGGTTCAAGGTCACCGAGCCGTCGATGTCGATATGGTCGAACGTGAACGGCGCATTGTTGCCCTGGCTGTTGACGTCGCCGGTGCCGGTGATCGATTTGACCTCCAACGCGCCCGGGCTGCTGACATCCGTCTCGAACGTGACCTGCGCACCAACGGTATTGCCATCGAGCTTCACGGCATCGATGGAATTACTGGCCGCCGAGATGACCGTCGCCGCGGCGCCGTCGGCCACTTCGAGGGCGCCCTGGATGATCGATCCGGTCTGCAGATGCAGCTCGTTCCCGGTACCGTTGAACAGCACGGCGGACGCGGGCAAACCGGCGGCCAGGCCACCGGCAATCGTGCCCGCGTTCGTCAATATCGCGTCGCCACGCGTGATGATGCCGATGCCCGCCGCGCCATTGCCGGTGCCGACACCGCCCTGGATGGTGCCGCCGGCCCTGTTGGTCACGATGAGGCCGGGGTTCAATGCATTGATGCCGGCTCCCGCGTCACCGGCGTTGCCGCTGATCGTGCTCACGCCCCCGGCGCCGCCGGCGCCACCGCGGATCGTGCCCGAATTATCGATATTCGCGTTGGCACCGAAGAGAAGCAAGCCATCGCCACCGCCACCGCCGCCGCCACCGATGGCCGGGCCGGTGGACTGGAAACCGCCCGTGCCACCGGCACCTCCAACGATCGAGGCACCCGACTGAATCGTTGACGTGAATCCATCCGCGGTGTTGGCCAGGCCGGTGCCACCACCGCCGCCGCCACCACCGCCGGCTGCGCTGCTGGCGGCCGGGTTGCCGCCGTTACCGCCATCTCCGCCGGTGACCACATTGCCTGCGACGAGATCGAGGGACGTCGCGGCCGTCCACATGCCCGCACCGCCGCCGCCACCGCCGCCGGGGGTCCGTAACGCATCCGCGCCATCGACGCCGCGACCTCCTGCCCAGATACCCGAAGCATTCGTGCCAAGTGCACCGCCGCCACCGCCAGCGCCACCGCCGGCTCCGTCCAGGCCGTTCGCACCCGCACCGCCATTGCCGATGCTCGACAAGGCGCCTGGTATCTGCACGAATCCAGAGATATTGACCGCGCCGCCGCCCTGCCCGTTACCGGCACCGCCCGCGCCGGCCCGAGAATCGGCCGTTGGCGCACCGCCTTGCGCGCTGCATGCCCGAATGTCCGTCGGCTGGCACACCTGGGCCAGGGCCGGTGTCCCGACGGCCCAGAGGCCCGTGGCAAGCATGGCACCCCACAGGAGTCGCAGGCGTGGCGCGGTGGATTCGCCACCCGCAGCAAGACCTTGGTTCGACGACGAAAGCTCGGACGCGACCTGGACGGCGCGCAAGGCGCCGTTCCAAACGAGTTGGTATACGCGGTTCACTGGATTCCCCCATTGGTATCAGCACCCCCGACAGGCTGGCGCAAGGGGCAAATATATGTCTTTTTGGGTGTCGTCGACGACCTCGACCGCCACAGTGCACTGCAGACCAAATGGCGCCTTTTTTTAAACCTCGGCCAAAGGTCCGCGATCAACGTTGCATTGGATCCGAGAATTGGTTCTTGACCTCGTAGCGATTTCCGCACCTGATGACGCGGGCGAATCGCCTAGGCGAGTGCCGTACCCCGATAACTTGCCCTAATCGAGGCGAATTGACGCCGGCAGAAGGCTGACTGCGCCCTGCCCTTGCAATTGTCCGCGTCCGCTATGGGTCGGAAGCGGACATTTTCTCTCGCATGTCCGCATGTGTCCGCTCCCTGTCCTCGGACACATACCGCAAATCAATTAGTAGCTGTTGAAGCCCTACGCCGCTGCGTTCTCGAAGACAACCCTAGCTGGCTCGCCCCTTGCTTACAGTAAAGAAAACCGTCCGGAGCGTCTATGTTCGCTTGTTGCCGTGCACTGGCCGTCTTGCTGCTCATGACCCTGCCCTGGGGATGCGCCGAAGCATCGCAGCCTACCTGGAGCCAGCAAGGCCTGACTGATCTGTCTTATCAACTGACACCCGTGCTGGTAGATCGTCGGCTCAAAGCACTGGATGTCCATATGGATGTTGCCGTGCCACCGTCCGGGGTGGTGAAAATCAAGCCTCCACAAGGCATCGGTCAGGACGAGCCGTCAGATAAGGTCATCATCGACACAGTACGGTTCGGCCGCATCACGGTCACAAGCAAAAAATGGTGGCTGGTGCGCGCCAATCGCGGCCAACATCGCGTGCAGATCGACTATCGAATCAATCCGGCGACGGGCGCGGATTCTGTCGGTGGGGCCGGATACAAAGATGTGCTCATGGGAAACGACTGGTTTCAGGCGCTCGGAGAAAACCTATTCGCAGCACCCATGGGCTATACGGACCTTCCCGCAAAACTTCGATGGCAGGGTCCGCCAGACTGGAGTTTTGTCTCGCCACTGGAGAACCCGGAAAAGGCTGGCCCCGTGACCCTCAAGAATCTGCTGCAAACAACGGCTGCAGCGGGCGCAAAGGTCCAGCAGGTGTCGCGTTCTATTCGCGGCGGCACGCTGACAGTAGTAGGCGTTGGATATTGGGCTCTTCCGTTGGATAAGTTCGCCGACGTCGCAGCCAGTGTCATCAGTGCGCAGCGAGCATTTTGGAAGGACACCAACGGCCCGTATTTCGTAACTGTTGTGGCCATGAATCGAGACGATGATTTCAATGCCGGTGTGGGCAGAGATGGCGCGTTCGCCGCGTACGTAGCACGCGAGGCCGACATGTCGAATATTCGAAAGCTAATCACACACGAATACACGCACATGTGGATACCCACCCGCACCGGACGCATGCCAGATGGCAACGAAGAGCCGCTCGCTTACTGGTTTTCAGAGGGTTTTACGGTATTTCGTACCAGCCACGCCATGTTGCAGTCGGGCGCATGGACCATTCAAGACTTCGCAAACGACTTCAATTCGCTCAGTACGAGCTACGACATGTCACCCGCCCGCCACATTGCCAATCGTGACGTCATGGCGGGCTTCTGGAGAAGCAACGACGTGCAAGCTGTGCCATATCAGCGCGGCGCCATTCTTGCCTGGATGCTAGATGCTCGGCTGCGCAAACAGACAGGTGGCCAACGGGATATGCACGATGTGTTATTACGCATGCGCGATCGCTCTATCGAAAATCCTCGGCAGGACGTTCGAACAAATCTGGTTCGAAGCTATGCCGAGGAAGGCGGTGGCCCAATAGACGATTGGCTCAACAGGTTCATCGATCAGGGCGAACAGATGGTCTTGCCCGTGGACCTGTTTTCTGGTTGCCTGAAGATGCTGGAGGAGAACAAGGCAGGTATCGGTCGCGTGCAGTCGGTGATGGTTGAGCCAGGATTGAGCGAGAGAAGTGCCGAAGCGTGTGTAGACCGGCTAGGGCGATGAATCGGAGTCGATTCTGCCAGGCGTCTCCCGAAATTGTGGCTATGCTGACTAAGGTCCGCTTCGGGTCGAAAGCGGACCTTCCTAACGTGTCAAATAGACGACCCACTGGAGCCAATACCCGCAGTAAAACAGAAGGGCGAAGCCTATAAGCCAGAGCAGTCCCCATGCGCGCCGGGTTCGCAGCAGGTAGTACGGCAGATATGGCAGCCAGAACAAGAACACTAGAAATCCGAACTCGAAGGGACGGTAGATGTTCTTTCGCTCGCGGCAGTCTAGATCCACCCAAAGTACGAGAAGGATGAGAAAGACCAGTGACCAGGTCGCCTGAAATGGCAATCCAACGAGGCGACCAACGCTGAACAGCACAGCCTCGTAGGCTCCGACTACCAGCGACAGTATGGCCAGGGCCAAAAGCAACACCTTGCTATTGAGTGCCACAGCGCCCCCTTTGCGCCCGTGGATTAGAGCGATGCTGCCGATCCCTTATGGAATCAGCCGTACCCAACAATATGAAGGGCAAAGCGTCGGCCGGCAACGTCTGCTTCGGATCGAGCGGACATGCGAACTAAGTGCGAACAAACGTCTTCATGTGTAAAAAAGCCCAGCCAATCCGATTAAAACGAACATGCCCGCTATGGCCGTTGCGCCCCCAACGGTTCCCGTTAGGAAGTAGCCCGCGACCCAGACAATCGCAACGATTGCTGCGCTTTTAGCCATCCAAGGGCTGCGCTTCTCATGAGATGACCTCATAAACGCCAAACCTTTGCCCCACTAAGGCCTACTTTGCCTGGACCGTCGCGCATCATCAGGGTCCATTGTCCGGAGAATCGGGAGAGCGCAGAAATTGCTGATCGAGTTGCCTGGTCCTTTGCTCCGTCAGCTCTTTCAAACAGGCATTTCGCATCAGGCCGCGGATGGTTCCTTGCTGCCAGCGGTCGTAGACGGCATTGCAGTTCGCGTCCCGAAACTTCACCCATGCCCGCTGCGCCTCTACCAGGTCGGCTCGGGTCGAGTAGCCGTTCGCCTCATCCTGGCTGCTTTTGAAGGCATCCAGGACTCGCTTGTACATTTCATTGAGCGCCAAATCCGCCTTCTGATAGTCCTTGTAAGCGCACTCGTTGATGTCGGGAGTCGTCATGGCCTTGTCGCAATCCATGGCCAGGCAGGCTGCCGGCAAGAGTGCCAAGAGCGAAACAAGTAGCTTCAACATGTGCACTCCGTTCGAAAGGTGCGCTTTGGATCGTATGCCGATGCTTGGTGGCGCCACCATCCGCACTCAACCGCCAAATGGATGAAAAAGCATAAGCATCCAGACGATCGTGTAACAGGTGAAGACGCGCGACGACGCAAAAGGCCAATAGTCCCGAGCAGGCGATCTCCCGTGGACTGCTGCATGCCAGCCGAATCGGGCGAAGCAGAGCATGCCAGGCAGGCTGGCGAACAACTGCCATTGGAGCGAAGGTTGTTCGCGTGTCCAGATAGCGATGCCGGTACCGGCCAGAGCAACGACACTCGCCAGCACGATGAGTGCCGCAAGAATTCGAAACGGCCAGCGAACAGACTTTCTTGGTTGGATGGCTGATGACGCGATGTCCATTCCGATATCCCTTTCCCTCTGCAGACCCGATAACGCTCGCACAGCGAAGCGACCCGGCCCAGTGCCGGTCTCTGCCACGGGTCGAAAGCGGCCACGGTAGCGTATGCCAAGCCTTCGAGCCCGGGCCAATCGGCGTGGGCCGGGATGCCCTGGGCATCCACAAACCCCGCCGCATCCCTCCCCCGGGCCATTTTCCGCCCATGCTGCGCCACCGCTTGACACCGGTGTCAATGTCGTTACACGCTGATGACGAATCCAATGCGGGGGCGCGCTGGACGTGGCACATAACCATTCGACTCGAGTGGCGGGGATAACCGCGATACCGTTTCTTGCGGCCGATATTGGCGGCACGCACGGGCGTGTCGCGCTTATGCGCGGCTCGCCAGGCGGGGCCGGCGGGGTGGAGACGCTCGCCTATCGCGTGTTCATGTGCGCGGAATTTCCCTCGCTGGCGGAACTGCTGCAGGCGTTCGTGGACGCCGAGGTGCGGACCCCGGTGAAGCACTGCGTGCTGGCATGCGCGGGACAGGCCATGGGCGAGGAGGTCGTGAACGACAACCTCGCCTGGCCCATCCAGCTGATGCCCCTGCGTCACGCGCTGGGCCTGGACGAGATTGCCGTGCTCAACGACTTCGAAGCGCTGGCCTATGCGCTCGATGGCTCGCTCGCCAACGACGGCCGCCATCTGTGCGGACCGAATGCGCATACCCGTGGACCGACCCTGGTGATCGGACCGGGCACGGGCCTTGGCGCGGCGGTGCACATTCCCGGCACCGGTGGCGGCTTCGTGCTGGCGACGGAAGCCGGCCAGATGGATTTCGCGCCGAACTCGGTCCGCGAGCGCGAACTGCTCGCGATGCTGGCACCGGAAGGCGGCTACGTGCCGTTCGAGCACATCGTGTCGGGCCCCGGCCTGTTGTCGGTCTATGTGACGCTGTGCGCGTTGGATGGAACAACGCCAACGCTGGCGGTTCCCGAAGCGATCACCACGGCAGCCGTAGCGCGCAGCGACGCACAGGCAGTGGAAGCCGTGGAGATCTTCTGTGGTGCGCTGGGAAGTTTTACCGGCAACCTCGCGATGTCTTTCATGGCGACGGGTGGCGTGTATCTGGCCGGCGGCTTTCTCTCATCCATCGTCGAACTGCTCAAGCGCAGCGTGTTCGAAGAACGCTTCCTGCATGGGCGCAGTGCGCGAGCGCTGCTCTCGCAAGTGCCCGTGTGGGTAACGGAGCACGGCCACCACGGTGTGCAAGGCGCGGCGCAGTGGTATCTCAGGCATGGCACGGCTGCACCGGGACCGCTGCAACCGGCCGCGGCAGGCGGTGTGCCATGAAGCGCATCGCGACATCGGCGTTGCTTTGCTGCGCCGCCATGGCTTGGCTGGCCGCTACGGGCACGGTTATTGCCGCGCCTGCCGCCACCCCATGGTCGTTGCTGCCGCAACCGGCGAAGGTCAGCCCGGCCGGTTCGGGTTCGGTGGATATCGCCGATGGTGCCGCCGTCTCGGTGCGCGGAGCGGATCGCGAACAAGTGCAGTCCATCGCGGAACGCTTCGCACAGCGCATCGCCGACACCCATGCATTGCATTTGCGCATGGCAGCGTCGGAGTCGGCGCATCCTGCGATCACTTTCGAAGTGACCCCGGCCGTCGACGTGAAGGACGATGCCGGCTATCGCATCACGATCAATGACGATGGCATCCTGGTCGCGGCACGCACGCCGCGCGGTGCGTTCTACGGCAGCGTCACCCTGTGGCAGCTGCTGACGCCTGCCGGATGGACGCGAGGCGCGCCGGTCAAGGTGGCGTACGGCGTCATCGACGATCATCCGCGTTTCGCATGGCGCGCACTGTTGCTCGACTCCGGCCGGCACTTCCAGAGCGTGGCCGAGATCAAGCAGCTGATCGACTGGATGTCGCTCAACAAGCTCAACGTGTTGCTCTGGCACCTCACCGAGGACCAGGGCTGGCGCCTGGAGATCAACAAGTATCCCGAGCTCACGAAAACCGGTTCGTGCCGCGAGGCCGCCGGCTTCGACAGCGATCTGACCGGTTCTGCGGACACGCCTTACTGCGGTTTCTACACGCAGGCCGAGGCGCGCGAAATCGTGCGCTATGCCGCCGAGCGCTTTGTGGATGTGGTGCCGGAGATCGACCTTCCCGGTCATTCGCAGGCCGCCATCGCCGCCTATCCGTGGCTCGGCGTCACCGGCAAGCGTCCGGCCGTGTGGACCGACTGGGGCGTCAGTCCGTGGCTGCTCAAGCCCGATCAGAAGACCTTGCAGTTCGTCGATGACGTGCTCGACGAAGTGATGCAGCTGTTCCCGTCGCACTACATCTCCATCGGGGGCGACGAGGCGGACAAGCAGCAGTGGAACGCCTCGCCGGAGGTGCGTGCGCAAATGCACAAGCTTGGCCTGGCGAACATGGATCAACTGCAAGGCTGGTTCATGCAACAGATCGCCACGCACCTGGTCGAGCGTGGCCGCACGCCGGTGGGCTGGGATGACGAGCTGGCTGCCGGCATCGCGTTGCCGACCTCGCAGGTGGTGATGTCCTGGCATGGCGACCACAACGAGCGCATCGCGTTGGCTGCCCTCAAGCAAGGCCACGATGTGGTCATGACGCCGCAGGAATCGCTGTACTTCGATCACGTTCAATCCGACCTGCCCGACGAATGGCCGGGGCCGCCGCCCGCGGCGACGTTGCGCGAGGCCTATGACACCATCGTCATCCCGAAGGGCGCGAGCACGAGCGAAGCGCAGCACGTCATCGGCGTGCAGGCGGGCCTGTGGACCGAGCAGATGTCCACCTTTGCGCATGATCAGCATGCCGTATTTCCTCGTGTGGCGGCGCTGGCCGAACTCGGCTGGTCGCCAGCGGGCGCACGCGACTGGAACGGCTTTCTGCAACGCCTGCCGGCGGAGTTGGCGCGCTACCAGGCGCTGGGCATCGGCTACGCGGACAGCGCGTTCGCACCCGCCTATCAGGTGACTGCAGCGGCCAACGGCAGATTCCGGATCACGCTGTCCAATCAGGTGCGATTCGGCACGATCCGTTACACGACGGACGGCTCCGAACCGAACCCTCAGTCCACGGCGTACGACGCGCCATTCACGCTGCCGTCCAATGCAACGGTGCGCGCCACTACGTTTGCCGCGAACGGCCTCCCACTTGCCGCGCCGCGTTCACAGGTGCTGGATGCATCCACCTTGCTGAGCCGCGACGGCAGCGCACTGGCCACCTGTTCCAAGCAACCGCCTTCGCGCCTGCAGGGTGCCAAGCCGGTGCAGGGAACCCGGCCCGTGTACTCGGTCGATATCGGCAATGCGTGCTGGCTGTGGCCGAATGCGCCGCTGCACGGCGTCACGCACGTCGAGGTGACGGCCGAGCGCATTCCATGGCGCTTTGGCGACGAAGCCAAGGACGCTGTGGTGCACGGCAAGACCGGCGCGGCCAGCGCCTTTGAGATCCACACCGAAACCTGCACGGGTCCGCTATTGGCGCGCTTGCCGCTGGACAACGCAGCGCAGGCGAAGGGACAGATTCGAGTCGATGCAAACGTTGCCATGCCGGTGGGGACCGGCATGCGCAATCTGTGTGTCTTCGCTACCGGCGATCCGCGCGATGGCCAGTGGGCGTTGGCACGCATGGCGTTTTCGAAGTAGGCGGTACGCGGGACGGACGTCCCGTGCAGCAGTACTGAGCAAGCGGCGTTGGCTTTCGGAGCCAGGGCTGGGGAGAACGAGAAGCAGCATCACGACGGCGTGCGAACTCGCAGGCACCGCCGGGTTACACGCGTTTTTGCAATTCCACGGAGCACCTGAGGTTCGACAGGCAACACCAACGAGGCCCACGCCCATGTCCACCGTACTTCGCAAGCATCCATTGTCATTTGCCATCACCGTGTCGCTGTTCGCCGTCGTGTCGACGTCAGCGGCAGCATCGACCTTCTTCGATGCGCAGCAGGATGGCCAGTCCGCGCAGAGCACCACCACGACCACCGCGCCCCCGGCGCCAAACGCCAAGAAGACGGACGGCCAGGCCGCCACCGGCGATGCGTCCAAGAACGCCACCAATCTCTCGGCGGTCAATGTCACCGGCGTGCGCGCTTCGCAGATGCGCGCCATCGACGTGAAACGCGACGCCGCCAACATCCAGGACAGCATCACCGCCGAGAACATCGGCGCCCTGCCCGACACCACCATCACCGACTCGCTGCAGCGCGTGACCGGCGTGCAGATCAATCGCGACGCGGGCGTGGGCACCTCGGTGGACGTGCGCGGCCTGCCGCAGGTCGGCACCATGCTGAACGGCGAAGTGTTCATCACGGCGGACCAGATCGATTCGCAGCAGCCCGATTTCAGCATGCTGCCATCGACGCTGTTCCATGGCGTGGATGTGATCAAGTCGCCGACGGCCAGCACCACCGACGGCGGCATCAGCGGCGCCATCGATCTGCATACGTACCGGCCGTGGGATCTGCCCAGCGGCTTTACCTACAGTTATTCGGCCAATGGCGAGCGCGGCAGCACCACGCAGCACACGGGACCGGAAGGCAACGGCCTCATTTCGTACAACGACAACGGGCACTGGGGCCTGCTGATCTCCGGCGATTTTTCCAATACGCGCCGCATGAATGCGACCGAAGGCCTGGACCAGTACGGCGTGGTGCTCAACGGCGAGAACGCCGCCAGTGCCGGCGGTTACAACGGCTTCCTGACGCCGTGGAACGGTGCGCCGATTCCGTCCAAGATCGTGCAGAATGCCGACGGCAGCGTGGATGTGAACGGCGACGGCAAATCCAACGGCGTGTTCATGGGCAGCCAGGACATCGGCCTCAACGACATCATCACCCAGCGCAAGCGCAAGTCGGGCAACGCATCGTTCCAGTTCGACTTCGGCAGCGGCCTGACCGGCACCGCCGACTACTTCTATTCGTCGCAGCGCGAGTACGACCGCAACGTCGGCATCCAGTTCAACTCCACCAACTGGCAGGGCGCGACCTACGTGCCGCTGCAGTCGCGCAATACCGGGGCGCCCGCGCTGGGTTCGTATGGCACGCCGGAGCCGGGCTGGGAAGGTTCGCAGTACTACACCACGCAGCAGTATGAAAAGTGGCCCGGCGACGTGGAATCGTATTCGCAGATCATCCAGAAGAGTTCGGTGGCAAGAAATCTGAACCTGCAGCTGGACTACGACAACGGCGGCCCGTTCACGGCGAGCCTGCGCGGCATCCGCGACACGGCATCGCAGTCGTTCCAGGAATCGGACGTCAATATTTCCGACTCGGATGGCGCGCTCTGGCCCAACGTGCTGATGGACGGCGTGGACCCCAATTCAGTGCCGCCGGGCACCATGGTCTATCCCGCGCAGCTGGGCGGCAATCGCGTATTCAACGCCAACGGCATTCCACAGAACACCATACCGATCATCGCCAACTTCAACGGCCGCTACATCAAGGTCGATGTGCCGCCGTCGCTGGCCAACAACTTTGCCAACCCTGCCGACTGGACACTGAAAACGCTGGAATCGTCGGGCGACTACAACCGGCAGGTCGCGCTCAACGCCTTGCGCTTCGACGGCAAGTACGATTTCCAGGACGGATTCAAGCTTGAGTTCGGCGTACGCAACAGCATCCGCAGCGCCGACAACCAAGGCTGGACGCTGGAAGCACCGGTGTACGCCGGCATGGGCGCCAGCGATCCGGCCGGCTGTCTGGTGCGCTATGTGGGCGCCGACGTGGTGTTGAACAGCGGCTCGTGTACCGCCGGCAATGAGCAGGGCTATTTCCGCGCCGGACCGCTGTCGGCCATCTCGATGCCCAACACCGCCGCGCCGCTCGCCAACAACTTCAAGCAGTACAACAATCTGCTCGGCTCGGGCATCAACTTCTGGGCGATCGACCCCAATGCGATGGTCAACCCCATCGCTTACTGGAACTCGCTCTATCCGGGCACCCAGCAAGTGGCTGAGCCCGGCACCACCTGGGCCGTGCGCCTGAAGGAGCTGTCGGGCTACCTGCAGGGTGATTTCAACGGCACGATGTGGGACATGCCATTCAGCGGCAACGTCGGCGTGCGCCTGATCCGCACCAACCTCGATGTGACCCAGCATCTCAGCGGCGATCCGGGTGCCTACGGCGATGAGCCGGAAGATGTGGGCACGGCAACGACCAAGCGCAGTTACCAGGACGTGCTGCCATCGGCGAACTTCGCGCTGGACGTGACCGACAGCTTCAAGGTGCGACTGGCCTACTCCAAGAACATGATGCCGCTGGACCTGAGCACCTGGGGCGGCGGCCTCCAGCTCAACTACTCGCTGGCGGAAACGCCGCAAGGGCCGATCTTCCGCGTCTCCAACGGTACCTCCACCGGCAATCCCGACCTCAACCCGTGGCGCTCCACCAACTTCGGCGCCTCGGCCGAGTACTACATCAACGAAACCAGCATGCTCAGCCTGGCGCTGTTCCGCATTAACGTGGACAGCTTCATCAAGAACGGCAGCGTGACCAACTGTACGTTGCCGGATGAAGACGGCGTGGTGCGCGATCACTGCATCGTGATCACCCAGCCCGTGCAGGGTACCGGCAACTCCATCCACGGCGCCGAGTTCGACTACCGCCAGGGCTTCACCTTCCTGCCGAGCTTTCTGTCGAAGACGGGCATGGAAATCAACGCCACGTATGCGCCCAGCAATTCGGGTGAAACGGATCTGGCCGGCAAGAAGATCCCGTTCCAGGACAACTCCACCAAGTCGGGCAACTTCATCCTGTGGTACCAGGACGATCACTTCCAGGCGCGCCTGGCCTACAACTACCGCTCGCGTCGCGCGGTGATGGACAGCGTGGGCGGCATCACCGGTCTGGAGATGTACGAGGCGCCGCAGAAGTACCTCGATGCGTCGATCTCGTACAAGTTCAGCAAGTACGCCGAAGTTTTCCTGGACGGCACCAACCTCACCAACGAGTACCAGAAGTACTACCTGGTGTGGCCGGACCAGCCGGGACACTCCACGTTCTCCGAGCGTATGTTCATGTTCGGCGTGCGTGGCCAGTGGTGATGCAGGCACCTGTTTGACGGCTCGACGGCCCGTTCCCGTGTTCGCGGGAACGGGCTGGCGCAACACCATCGTTCGTCGGGGCAGCTCGATCGATCGTCCGCTCGCAGCTCAACACGACAAGGCAACCATGCAGGACTCCAGCACGCACCAGCCGGTTCGCGACAACGCCTTCCATCGCTCCATCGGCGTGTTCTCGGGCACCGCGATCAACATGACCCAGATGTGCGGCATCGGGCCGTTCATCACCATTCCCATCATGGTGGCCGCGATGGGTGGACCGCAGGCGATCATCGGCTGGATCGCCGGCGCTATCCTGGCCATGGCGGATGGACTGGTCTGGGCCGAACTCGGTGCGGCGATGCCCGGTTCCGGCGGAACCTACGTCTATTTGCGCGAAGCGTTCCAGTACCGCACCGGCAAGCTGATGCCGTTCCTGTTCATCTGGACCATGCTGTTGGCGATTCCCTTGCTGATGTCCACCGGCATCATCGGCATGGTGGAGTATCTGCAATTCTTCTTTCCCGGCCTGGGCTGGTGGCCGCAGCATCTGATCGGCGTGGCGGCGACTGCCGTGGTCACCTGGCTGCTGTATCGGCGCATCGAATCGGTGCGCGCGATCACCGTTGCCTTGTGGGTCGTCATGCTGGTCTCGATCATCGGCGTGGCGGCGGCGGGCTTCTCCCACTTCAACCCAGCGTTTGCGTTTGCCTTCCCGGCCGACACGTTTGGCGGGCATTTCTTCGTGGGGCTGGGCGCGGGCCTGATCATCGGCATCTACGACTATCTCGGTTACAACACCACCGCCTATATCGGCGACGAGTTGCGCGATCCCGGCCGCACCATGCCGCGCTCCATCATCATCTCGGTGATCGCGATGATGGTGGTCTACCTGCTGCTCAACATCAGCGTGCTGGGTGTGGCGCCGTGGCAAGAGATCGCCCAGTCCAAATCGGTGGCGTCGCTGGTGGTGGAGCGCAGCTGGGGCCATCTGGCGGCCGCCGTGATGACGGTGCTGATCATCGTGACCGCCTTCGCCTCCGTGTTCACCGGCTTGCTGGGCGGTTCGCGCGTGCCGTTCGAAGCAGCGCGGGACAAGGTGTTCCTGTCCATGTTCGCGCGGCTGCATGCCAAGCACAGTTTCCCGCACGTGGCCCTGCTGACGATGGGTGTGGTGACGGCGATCGGCACGTTCTTCGACCTGAGCGAAGTCATCAACATGCTGCTGGCCGCCACCATCATCGTGCAGTCCATCGCGCAGATCGCCGCGCTGATCGTGCTGCGCAAGCGCCAGCCGGATCTCGCGCGACCCTATAAGCAATGGCTCTATCCCGTGCCCTGCATCATCGCGCTGCTGGGATGGATCTATGTGTACGTGTCCGCCACTCCCTTGTCGCTGATCCTCTCCAGCCTGTGGATCGTCG
This sequence comes from Dyella kyungheensis, assembly GCF_049913195.1. Lineage (GTDB taxonomy): Bacteria > Pseudomonadota > Gammaproteobacteria > Xanthomonadales > Rhodanobacteraceae > Dyella > Dyella kyungheensis. Next base: position 4,528,616 of record NZ_CP183983.1, read on the forward strand.
CCGGACTGGTGGTGTTTGCGATCTGGGCGAGGCTCAACCAGTCCTGGCCATTCGCACCCGTTGAAATCCGCGAAACCTATCTTGGGAAGCCGTAACGTCATGCAAACTCCAGCCAGGCACGCGCTTTGGATGATGGCCGCGATGGCGGCATCGACCGCATCGGTGGCACACGCCCAGACAGCGTACGTCCCCACTCAGGTGTCCGCCGAGGCGGGTTCCGTCACGGCCATCGACCACTGGCAGATCCAGGACAGTTCGAAGGCACAGCAGGATGGTGCCGAGATCTCCGCGGCCGGCTTCTCCACCAAGGAGTGGTACCCGGTGAGCGGACGGGCCACGGTCATGGCCGGGTTGCTGGAAAACGGCACCTTCAAGAACGATGTGTTCTACAGCGACAACCTGCGCGCCGTGCAGGTGCCGGAGGCCAGCGGCAACCTGTTCGTGACGCCGTGGTGGTATCGCGCGCAGTTCACGCTGTCCAAGGACGTGGGCAGGAAGCACACGCTGCTGCACACCAACGGCATGATCGCCAGCGCCGACCTGTGGGTGAACGGGCATCGGGTGGCCGACCACGCCGAGCTTGCCGGGGCCTATCCCGTGCACGATTTCGACGTGACACGCTGGGTGCACGCGGGCGACAACGTCGTCGCCATGCAAGTGCAGCCGGGCGATCCGCGAATGAGCCTGTCGATCGGCTGGGTGGACTGGAATCCCACGCCGCCGGACAACAACATGGGCCCGTGGCGGGGTGTGGACATCGCGCAGACCGGACCGGTCGAACTGAGCTTTCCCCATGTACAGCCGACACTGTCGGCCGATCTCTCGCACGCCACGTTGGCGGTGAAGGTCACTGCGAAGAATCTCGACACGGTAGCGCATGACGCCACCATCACCGGCACTGTCGCCGACGTTCCGCTGCAGCAGACGGTTCATCTGGCACCGGGACAAACCCAGGTCGTTTCGTTCTCGTCCAGCACCACGCCCGGCCTCGCGCTGGACCATCCGAAGATCTGGTGGCCCGTCGGCATGGGCGAGCATCCGCTGTATCGACTTGAGATGACTGCGGCGGTGGACGGCGCAACGTCTGATCGAACCACGGCGACCTTTGGCGTACGCAGCGTCACGTCGAACCTCACCAAACAGGGCTATCGCCAGTTTTTCGTCAACGGAAAGCCGCTGTTGATCCGCGGCGGCGGCTGGGCGCCAGACATGTTCCTGCGCGATGATCCGGCGCGCATGGAGGCGGAGTTTAGCTACGTGCTCAACCTCGGCCTCAACACCATCCGCAGCGAAGGCAAGCTGGAGAACCAGCGCTTCTACGACCTCGCCGATCAATATGGCGTTCTGATCCTGGCGGGCTGGGAGTGCTGCGACAAATGGGAGTCGGCCGCCAAGACCGGTGGCGCGCCGTGGACGTCCGCCGATATGAAGGTCGCGCAAGACTCGATGGCGAGCGAAGCGCGATTGCTGCGCAACCATCCTTCGGTGATCGGCTTCCTGATCGGCAGCGACAATGCACCGCCGCCGCCCATCGCCAAGATGTATGCCGATACGCTGCGCGCCGAGGATTGGTCGCTGCCGGTCATCTCGGCGGCGGTTCCCCAGGGAACGGCCGAAGCCGGACCTTCCGGCCTGAAGATGGCCGGTCCGTACGACTGGATCCCGCCCTCGTATTGGTATGCCGACAAGCTCGGCGGCGCGTTTGGTTTCGATTCGGAAGTCAGCGCGGGCGCGGACATCCCGCGACTGGAAGACGTGCAGCGCATGCTGTCGCCGCAGGAACAGGAAGCGCTGTGGAAGTACCCGGAGCAGCGGCAGTATCACGCCTCTGCCGACTGGTCGACATTCGCCGTGCTAACGCCGTTCGACAAGGCGCTGGCCCAGCGCTATGGCGCACCCACGAGTCTTACCGATTATGTGGCCAAGGCCCAGCTGGACAATTACGACAACGTCCGCGCGCAATTCGAGGCATTCAACGCGCACATGGATGCCGCCAAGCCGGCTACCGGCGTGATCTACTGGATGCTCAACAACGCGTGGCCTTCGCTGCATTGGCATCTGTACGACTACTTCATGAATCCGGCCGGCGCGTACTTCGGTGCCAAGAAGGCGAACGAGCCGGTGCATATCCAGTATTCGTACGACACCAAGGGCATCGTGTTGGTGAACCACGCGCTTGACGATGTGCACGGTCTGCAGGCGAATATCCGGGTACGCAATCTCGATGGCAGCGTGCGTTACGAGAAGCATCTGCAGGGCATCGATCTGGCGGGCAACCATACGCATCCGCTGACCACCCTGCCGGCCATCGCCAACCTGTCCACCACCTACTTCATCGAGCTTGAACTCGCCGCCGCCGATGGCAAGCCGGTCAGCCGCAACGTCTACTGGTTGTCCACGCGGGCGGACGTGCTCGACTGGGCGCAGTCGAACTGGTACCTCACGCCGCTGACGCAATACGGCGACCTGACCGCGCTGAAAACCTTGCCGGCCGCCACCAGCGAAGTTCACGCCACGACGCAGCGCGACGGCAATGACGAGGTCACCACGGTCACGCTGTCAGTGCCCGCATCGTCCAAGGCCGTTGCGCTGTTCCAGCATGTATCGATCAAGCGTGGCGCGCAGGGCGCGCTTGCGCTGCCGATACGCTGGACTGACAATGACGTGACGCTTTGGCCGGGTGAATCGATCGTTCTGACCGCGCGATATGCCGCGCAGGGAACGGCCGGTCCGGTGGTCGAAGTAAGCGGTTGGAACGTTCCGGTCCAGAGCGTTGCGGCTGGCGCCACGCACAGTACAGATCATTGAAGAGGTTCCCATGTCGCGCGTGACCATCAACGATGTCGCTCGTGCCTCGAACACCTCGAAGAAGACTGTATCGCGCGTGCTGAACAACGAGCCGAACGTGCGCGACGAAGTGCGCGATCGCGTGCTGGCGGCCGTGGCGGAACTCAACTACCGGCCGCTCACCTCGGCGCGCAGCCTGGCGACGAACCGTTCCTTCATGGTCGGCCTGCTCTACGACAACTTGTCGCCGAGCTACATCATGGAAGTGCAGGCGGGCGTGCTGGAGGCGTGCGAGGCCAGGCAGTACAGCATGATGGTGCAGCCACTGGTCTCGACGGCACCGGATTTCGTCGAGCGTGTGGAGAGCATCCTCTCGCGGCACCAGCCCGACGGCCTGATTCTCACGCCACCGATCACCGATCATCCGAAACTGCTCGAACACCTGCGCAAGATCGGACTTCCGTTCGCCTCGATTGCGCCACGCCAACCCAAGGGTTGCATCGGCGTGATGCTGCGCGAGCGCGAAGCCGCCGCGGCGATGGTGGAACATCTCGTCGCACTGGGACATCGACGCATCGCGCATATCCTGGGCGATCCCAAGCACGGCGCGGGCATCTGGCGCCTCGCCGGGTACCGCGATGGGCTGAAGCGCGCGGGCTTGAAGGAAAACCCGGCGCACATGGTTCAAGGCCAGTTTTCGTTCGAATCCGGCGTGGCCGCCGCCCGCCGATTGCTTAAATTGAAGCAGCGGCCCACCGCCATCTTCGCGGCCGACGACGATATGGCCGTGGGCGCGATATGGGCCGCGGCGGAGGCCGGCGTGTCGGTTCCCAGCGAGATGTCCATTTGCGGCTTCGACGACACCACCATTGCCACCCAGGTATGGCCGCTGCTGACCACCGTCCACCAGCCCGTTCGCGAGATGGGCAAGCGGGCCACGGAGGAGCTGCTGCTTCGCGTGCTGGGCAAGGGAGAGGCCCGCATGGTTGAAGTCGGCTATGAGATGCGCATGCGCGCCTCGACGGCAGCGGCGCCCTGAGCTGGCATAGTGCAACCTTAATTCGACTATCTGGAGCCTCCGCATGCCCGCTACGCCCGACGCCAGCAAGCCACCGCGAAAGTTCCATTTCATTTCCGGTCTGCCGCGCGCCGGCACCACCTTGCTGGCCGCGATCCTCAACCAGAATCCGCGCTTTCGCGCCGGCATGACCAGCCCGCTGGCCGACATCATGGGCGTGGTGATTGCCGAAGCGAGCAGCAAGAACGATTTCTCGTTCGATGTCTCCGACGATCAGCGTGTCGCCCTCTTGCGCGGACTGATCGAGAACTTCTACTCGGTGGAAGGCGGCACCGAGGTGGTGTTCGACACCAGCCGGTTGTGGTGCAGCCGCATGCAGTTGCTCAACACGCTGTTCCCTGGCGTGAAGGTCATCGCTTGCGTGCGCCAGCTGGCCTGGGTGCTGGACAGCATGGAGCGGTTGGTCCGCGGGCAACCCGTGAGCGTCAGCAAGGTGTTCCGCTTCGACACCAACACCACGGTGTACTCGCGCATCGAGGCGCTGACCGATCCGCGAGGCATGGTGGGCTTTGCCTACCAGGCCACCAAGGAGGCCTTTTATGGCGAGTACGCGCAAGACCATCTGCTGATGCTCACCTACGAAAGCCTGGTCCGCGACCCTGCCACTGCCGTGCGTGCCGTCTATCAATTCCTGGGCGAACCCTGGTTCGAACACGATTTCGACCACATCGAATACAACGCGGACGAATTCGATGCGCGCGTGGGCATGCCCGGCCTGCATTCCGTGCGGGCAAAGGTGGAGGCGGTCGAACGCCAACCCATCCTGCCCCGCGAGATCTTCGGGCGCTTCGCCAACGAGGCGTTCTGGATGGATCCCAAGAACAATATCAACCAGGTCACGATCGTGTAGTTGCGCGTGATCGATGCCGCAACGAAAGGCCGCCCTGCGCGGCCTTTTTCGTATCTGCGCGAGGCCAGCCAGGCCCGCTGCCCATCGCTCAACTTGACGCCCGCCTGCTAGTTACGCCACTTTCCCGCTATCAGATCGAGTCTTGCGGCTGCCCTCATGCGACGCGACATCGCCATCGTTGTTTTTCCGGGGTTTCAACTGCTGGATGCGGCCGGCCCGGTCGCCGTGTTCGAGATGGCGGAGCGGTTCCGGCCGGACAGTTATGCGATCCACGTGTTGGCCCCGGGAGGCGGCGTGGTGCGCAGTTCGTCGGGCGTGTGCCTGGCGGCCGCGCCGATTGAAGCCAGGCACTTCGATACGGTGATCGTCTCGGGCGGCAACCTGGCGCAGGTCGAGGAGAACCAGGGCGCGGTGGTCGCCTGGCTCGGCGACGATGCCTGGCGTCGCGCGGCAGGTGTGTGCTCCGGCGCGTTCGTCCTCGCGCACGCCGGCTTGCTCGATGGCCGGCGCGCGACCACGCATTGGGCCGTGGCGGAGCGCTTCCGTTCGCTTTATCCGCAGGTCCAGCTCGATGCCGACCGGATGTTCGTGAGGGATGGCAAGGTGTGGACGTCGGCAGGCATTTCCGCCGGCATCGACCTGGCGCTGGCACTGGTCGAGGACGACCTTGGCCCCGGTATCGCGCGGCGTGCGGCCCAACAGCTGGTGGTGCATCAGCGGCGGCACGGCGGGCAATCGCAGTACTCCGTGCTGGTGGAACAGGGCGGCAAGACCGGACGCTTCGGTGAACTGATTGGCTGGGTACGTGCACGCATCGCCGAACCGATGTCGGTGGAGCGGCTGGCCGAACGCGCCGCGATGAGTCCGCGAAACTTTGCCCGCGCGTTCACGGCAGAGATTGGCGCGACGCCGGCCAAAGTGGTCGAAGGATTGCGACTGGAAGCCGCGCGCATTGCGGTCGAAACCGGGCATCTGAATCTCGACCACATTGCCGCGTCGACCGGTTTCGGCGATTCGAGCCGCATGCGCCGCGCCTTCGTGCGCGCCTTTGGCATGTCGCCGCAATCGCTGCGTCGAAGCGCGGGCGTGTCACGGCCTTAGTGCGGGTACCGCAGGGTTCGGCGTACCCCATTCGTTGGCCGTTTTTGTCCGGAAATTGTCCTTGCCGGTACCGCGTGGAGCACTCATAAAAGGGCGCCTTGCCGCAGTTCGGCTGGCATCGGCAAAACCACCATCGTCTTTCATGTGAGGATTCGCATGCGCTTGACCCCGTTCGTTTCCGCCTGTCTACTGTGTCTGGGCGCCGCGCAGGCCTCGGCCGCCACACCGGCGCCGACACCGGCGGCCCCCACGACGCGACTCGACCATATCCTGCTCTGGGGGCACGGGATCGATCAGGTCACCTCGGTCATGGCGGTCAAACTGGGTTTCCAGGTTCGGCCCGGGCGCGATCCGGATGGCGTAGCCAATCGCTATATCCGCTTCTCGGACAGCAGCTTCATCGAATTGCTGGGCATCACCCGAGCCGATCCCAAATTCGATCCGGGGATGAAGGAGGACCAGCAGGCGTTGAAGGGCGGGCCCGGTTCGCGCACGTTCGGCTTTCGCTCCTCGTCGCTCGATGCGATCCATCAATCGCTGCAGGCACTGCATTACGCCGTCACGCCGTTCTTCTCCGGCCCGGACAGCGCCAAGCCTGGTTGGCGCCTGTTTGCCTTCGACCGCGCGCCGCTGTCGAGCAACACGTTCTTCATCGACTATGCCGCCGGTTACGCGCCCGACCAGTTCGACCCAACCAATGCCGACGACTATCGCGTCACCCGCGAGCATCCCAACAGCGCGCGTGCACTCTCGTCGATATGGCTGGTGTCCGGCGATGCCGATGCCGATCGCCGGCAGCTCGAAAAAATGGGCTTCGGTCACGCGGTGCCGGTGAAGCTGGCGGCCGTCGGCGCCAAGGGATTCTGCGTGCCGGTCGGTCCGACGGCATTGTTGGCGCTCGAGCCCGATGGTGCGGGACTCGCCAAGCAGACCATCGCCAACGGCGGCCCACGCATCCTTGGCGTGAGCTATGCCGTGGCCGATCTGGAGCGCGCGCAGCGCTGGGTCGAGCGCGGCTACGAGCGCAAGCTGGTCAGCTACCGTGGGTTGTCCGGCGAATCCATCCTCGCCCCGACTCAGGACGACCTCGGCCTGTCCATCGAATTCCACGCGATGCAGTCGGGCGGCTCGCCGTGCACCACGGCAAGCCGGTAGCACGCGCGCAAGCGTCGACGCTTTCGATCGAGAGCGTCGTCACTCAATGCTCAAGGCGCTGGATCCAGCGGCACTGACATGCCGCGCTTGAGCGTGCTCAGCGCGACCCGGGTCTGGAACCGCCGCACATTCGCGTTTTCCGCCACCAGGCGCTGCATGAGTGCTTCGAAGTCCTCGACATCGCGCGCCAACACGACCAGCACGTAGTCGCCCTCACCCGTGACGTACCAAGCCTCCTGAATGCAGGGCTCGCTCACGATCCATTGCTTGAGGCTCGCCAGCAGCTCCGGACGCTCGCGCTCCACCTCGACGTCCACGATCATCGTCAACGCGCGCCCCACGCGCTTGGGGTCCAGCACGGCCACCTCGGCGAGAATGATGCCTTCCTCGCGCATGCGTACGATCCGTCGCTGCACGGCGGAGGCCGAGAGGCCGACGTCCGCACCGATCAATTCGGCGGGGCGGCGCGCATCCTTCTGAAGCAGGTTGAGAATGCGCCGGTCGATCTTGTCCAACTCGTTCTCGGGCACGCGCGAAATCCTTGAAAGACAGGGAATGAAAGCGTCGATCCGTCAGAAGTCGCGGACTGGCCGCGCGGCCGAACTTTAGCATGGAGCACTTCGGTAACCGCCCCGGGGCACCCGTTCCATGCAGCTGCTTTACCAATCCCATTCGCCGTATGCACGCAAGGTGCTTGTGTTCGCCCACGAGGCCGGCCTGGCCGATCGCATCGAGGTGATTCACCAGGAGACCAGCCCTGTCGAACGCAATCCCGGCGTGTTCGCCCTGAACCCACTCGGCAAGGTTCCCGTCCTTGTCTGCGACGATGGCACGGTGTTGTTCGAATCCGCCGTCATCTGCGAGTACCTGGACAGTCAGCATGAGGGGAGAAGGCTTTTCCCTTCCGCGCCGGCAGCGCGTTTTCGCGCCCAGCTCCACCAGGCGCTCGCCTTGGGACTGGCCGACGCCGGCATTGCCGTTCGCTGGGAATCCAAGCGCCGTCCGGAAGCCTTGAGATGGCCACCGTTGCTCGAAGGCCAGCTGCAGAAAGTGATCGCGGCCTGTGACTATCTGGAAGACCGGATGGTCGATGATCAAGCCGTGGATGTCGGCGACATCGCCGTTGCCACCGCGCTCAGCTGGATCGAGTTCCGCCAGATCCACGACTTCCAGTATGGCCGGCCCCGTTTGTCCGCCTGGTATCAAGCCTTCTGCGCACGCCCATCGATGAGGGCCACGCCGCTGTCCGGCGACACCATCGACCGTCCCCAGTCAGTGCGTGAGAGAGTGCCGCATGCCGTCGCCGTGGATTGATCTGCTGAGCCTGCACGGCTACCTCACCGATATCAAACTGCTGCAAAGGCTGGCCACGCGACCAGCCACGCCAGCGCCGCGCGAGCCTGGCAGTGAGAGCAAACTTCTTTCCATCGCGAAACAGGTGGCAAGGTCCACACGTCTATGCCTGGGCATCGGCGACGGCGTGTCGCGCTCCCAATAGGGTCAACGGTGTTCGCTTGTTCTGGGCAATGCCTCTTCCACGGCCCGTGCCACGTCCGCGGCGATATCCCGATATCCGGCATCGGAGTAATGGACATTGTGCGGGCGCTTGAATAGTTCGGGCCCAAAGCCAGCGGTCAAGCCGTACAGATCGACCACGGCAATGCCGTGGGCTTGCATCACTTCCTTGGCGATCCGGTTGTACGTGATGGCGTCCTGCGGTTTACGGCCCGGGTCGCCTTCCGGAATAACCGTGGTGTTCTCCCAGATCAGATGAGCATGCGTCCGCTCCAGCCGTCGAACGATGGCCTCGAGATTCCTTCGATACTGCTCGGGACTCACCGAGATGACGCCATGCACCTTGTCCAGATCGTTGCCATCGGGCAGCGCGGCGTTCCGATAGCAAACGTCCCACAGCCCGAAATTGAAACTGATCACATCCCACCGGGTGGAACCCAGCCACGCGTCCAGTTGTTCGACGCCATAGGATGAGCTTTCTCCATTCTCGGGAATGCGCGTCACCTCCGCCTTGCCGTCCAGCAGCGCGGTCACGTGAGGCGTATAGCCTTGAGAAATCGAGTCGCCGATGATCAGGACCTTGGGCAACGCGGAACTCGCCTGTGCCAGGCTCGCAACGGTCACGCATAGTGCAGCCAGGACAAGGCGGAACCAGGTTTTACGTGATCGCTTCATCGCTGCTCCATGGCTTCCAGGGGTTGTCTGAACCCGGTGTCGAAGTGTGCATCGCAAAGCTGGCCTGGGCGTGTCCGTTCCGGGGCGAAGTCCGCACGCGTAGCCATGCTTCGGCTAAGAATAGCTTCGCACCGACACGAACATCGGCTGCAAGACAAGAAGCATAAGTTCTTGCGGACGCACTCTCTGTTCGCTGAAATCGCGCGGGCAATGGGCAGCGTTTCAGCGAAACGAGGCACTTCGCACAATTCCGCTAAAGCTTGAATTCACGCGCCCCGACGTCCTTGCTCCCTGCCGAAAGGCACCCCGAAGAACGTGACTTTCTGCATGCGGATAAGCCAAGCGACGCGCGTAGCGTGCGCTGCATTGCCCCGGAGGGGCGCTGCCGACCCCATGCCATGGACCGTTCGTTTGATCGCCGTACACCTCGCCTCGTTCTTCCGGCCCTGATCGCGCTGGCGCTGGCTACACCGGCGTTGGCGGCCGATGTGCCGCAGGACGGCGATGCCGTCAAGCAGGCAGTGCACCCGGGTTGCGACCATCTCGATGCGAAGGCCTGCGTGCAGTTGGCCATCGACGCCATGGGCGGTTCCGAGCGGCTGGCAGGTATTCACAGCGAGAGCTACGAAGCGATCGGTCACACCGTGTTGGCCGAGCAGTCCTATCGGCAGCAGCCGTTCATCACCTCGTACGAGCGCGACAAAGTCACGGTGGATCTGGACCAGCAACGCATCGCGCGCGATGTGCATTTGACCTGGCCCGAATCCGATCCGCACGGCGCCGATGTCGACGTCACCCTGGTTGCCACGCCTCGGGGCGGCGTCTACCGCGGCAAACAGGGCGATTCGCCTGCCCAGCTCGCCGACATCGACGATGCCAAGGACACCTTGGAACTGGGTCCCGAGCGCCTTCTGCTTCACGCCATGGCGGCCGCGGATCTGCACTACGCGCCTTCGCAATGGTTGCGCGCCACACCGCACAGCGCGGTGGAATTCAGCTGGGACGGGGTGCCGGTGACGGTGCTGCTGAACGCCTACAACCATCTGCCGGATGCACTGGAGCGCACGCGCACCTTCAAGGACTTCTGGTATGCCTGGGGCGACGTCGATCAGCGCATCTATTTCGACAACTGGCATGTCGTGCAGGGCGTGGTGTTTCCCACCAATCGCGTCGATCGGCGCAACGGCGTGTGGTTCGCCTCGACCCAACTGCTCGACCCGGCTTTCAATCTGCCGATGGACGCGAAGACGTTCGCGATGGATGCCGCGGTGGCGGCCAAGAGCATGCAATCGCCAGGCTGGAACCGCCAGTTCAGCGACAAGAAGCGCGTGGAGCTGGCGCCGGGCATCGAGCTGTACCAGGGCTCATGGAATACGACGCTGATCAGGCAGGACGATGGCATCGTGCTATTGGAAGCGCCGATCTCCAGCAGCTACGTGCAAGGCGTACTGGCCAAGGTGCATGGCGAATATCCCGGCGTACCGATCAAGGCGGTACTCACGACATCCGATTCCTGGCCGCATATGGCCGGCGTGAGACAGGCGGTGGCCGAGGGTTTGCCGGTCTATGTGCTCGACCTCAACAAGCCGCTGCTGGACAAGCTGGTCAGCGCGCCGCATCGCCTGCAGCCGGATGAGTTGCAAGCCCATCCAAGGGCGCCGCGCTGGACGGTCGTCGGCGATCATCTGGAACTCGGCAAGGGTACCAATCGGGTGGTGTTGTATCCGCTGCGTGGCGCCTCGACCGAGCGACAGTACATGGTGTACTTCCCGCAGCAGAAACTCTTGTACGCCAGCGACACGCTGGTGTTGAACGCCGATCACACGCTTTACGATCCCGACCTTATGTACGAGGTGACACAGGCGGTGGCGCGCGAACATCTGCAGGTCGACACGGTGTACGCGATGCATGAGGGTCCGACGCCGTGGGAGCAGGTACGCCATCTGGTCGAGCAGGCCATGATGCCAACGGTTGCAGGCAAGTCGACGGGTTGATCACCGCGCCGCCTGCGTCGCCGAGATGCCGTTCGTGGCGCATGGTGCACCGTTCGTCCCAAAGGGGAGGCGCTTGCGTCGAGGGGCTTTCAAGCTGCGGTAGCCTCTCCATCCCAAGGAACCCGCATGTTTCGTCATACACGTTCTCTGGTCGCGCTGGCGACGCTGTGCGTGATCGGCGCAACCTACGCCTCCAAGGGACCGACGCCACCTGGACCGCATGAGAGCGAAAGGACGGAAGCGGGTGCTTTGGCCGCCGATGATCATTGGCTGCGTGCCGAAGTGGACGGCGACACGGCCTTCCTTGAGCGGATGCTGCTGCCGGGCTATCGCTCGATCGGCGCCACCGGCGTGTCGCATTCGCGCGAACAGATCATCGCCGGCGCGGTCAAGAACAAAGACTCCGATGCCATGAAGGAGAAGGTGGCCGCATGGCGGAGGGACGACCCGACCGAGATCGCCGTGCTGCTGCACGGTGACATCGCCGTCGTCTCGTTCTACAACCCCGCGCTGGGGCCGGACAAGGGCGTGCGCTCCTCCGACATCCTGGTCTACGAGGACGGCGGCTGGCATGCGGTCTACTCGCAGCACGCCGCCGCGAAAAGCCAGTAAGCGCCTGCGGCAGGCGATGCTCCCTCACCCGTCGCAGGCAGGGCCGTGGCATCCGCGTTCGGCGGATGCCACGATCGCTCAGGGTTGGTGACTGGCTCCCAGTCGCTCCGCGCGATCGCCACCGAAACTGGTTCCCCAATACTGGTGGTCGAAGAGTATTGCCGTGGACGCCGCGCCAAAGGTCGGCGTGGCTTTGGCAGAGATCTGCTCGATCACTTTTCTGGCATGGACGTCGAACAACACCACGTTCGAATCCATCGGACAGACCGGGCCCAGGCCGCACCCCATGATGACGTCCGGTTTGCCCATCTGCCCCGCGATCAACAGCTTTCCATCGGGCAGGAAGTGCGCGTTGTCGGGGTGGATGCCGGCCAGCTTGATCGTGCTCGCCGCAGCGCCGGGGCGAAGCGGCACGATGTGCAAGGTGCCATCGCCCCATCCATTGACGTAAAGCGAATTGTCGCCGGCATTCCAGGCGATGCCGTTGTTGCCGGCAAACTGGGTGTTGGGCAGATGATGCCAGCCCTTTTCCGGCGACCACATCGCGACGAACCCGCTCGGTTCGCCCTTGCGGAGCTTCGCCAGATCCTTGTCGTCGCGCTGGCCGAAGCTGGTGACCGCCATGCCGCCGGGCACGAACGCCACCGCGTTAGTCAGCGTGTCGGCCGGAATGACGACGCAGCCGATCCACTGCAGGTGCGCACCGTCATCGCCCAAACGCAGATCGTAGACCTCAATCGATTCGCGACCGCCATGGTTCACCGCGTAAAGCTCGCCATGCGCGGGAGAAAGCCAGTGCACGTCCAGACCATGGGTGACGAGCTTTTTCGGATCCATCGGGCCGGGACAGGCCTTGAAGCGCGCATCGGCGGGTCGCGAATCGTCCGTGACCAGTTCGCTGGCGCGACGTGCCTGCAGGTCGATCAGGTAGAAACCGCTGGTCATCGCGGGATCGGGCTCAAGCCGCGTGGCGATGGCCCACTGCGTGGTTCCCAGGCGAACGGCGTCTTCGGAATTTCCCAGGCCGCAGATCTGCGCGTCCGTGCAAGGCGTCGCCGCACTCGCCCACTGCGTGGCCAGCAAGGCCAACCCGAACGCGATGGATTGGCCCAGGTATCTGGAAGACGATCGCTTCTTGGCGACCGTTCGATGGTTGCACTGCATGGATACTCGTCCTCCGTTGATACGACGTTGATAGCTGCACTCGTGCGGATACGACCGTGGATGCATCGATGTCATCGACACGTGCTGCGTTGATATACAGCCGGCGATGGCGCGAGCCATGTGCCTGAAGTCCCGGACGCTGCCTCCACTTCGCCGAACGCGTGGACGGATGGCGCGATTCCCAACGCTGGCTTTCGAGTGTCACAACGCTCGCGCGGTTTAAGGTGCTTCCTTGCCGGCGGATACTGTTCGCAAGTCAGCGCTCCCGAGCACAAAGACGCAGCGTTTCAACCCGATCGAGGAACAAGCCGATGTCTGCACATGCCCCCTCCCGCCGCCGTGGTCTCGAACTGCTGGAGCAACTGCACGGCGGCCACGCCGGTGCAGCCATGGTCGCGGAAATGCAGCATGTCTGCCCTGCCTTCGCCGACATGACCATCGACTGGGCGCTTGGCTCGGTCATGGATCGGCCGGGCCTCGACCTGCTTACGCGCGAACTGATCCTGGTCGCTTCCTGCGTGACGATGGGACACGCGATGCCGCAACTGCGCGCGCACACCGAAGCCGCACTCAACGTCGGCGCCAGCAAGGAACAGCTGGTCGAGACCGTGCTGCAACTGGTTTTCTATGCAGGCGGGCCGGCAGTCAGGAACGCCTTGGTGGTGCTCGATGAAGTCCTTCAGGCGCATCGGGGGACCGCTTCCGAAGGTCTCTGATGCCTGGCATGGCGTGATGCGCAGCCAGGCGATGGCTGCGCATCACGCCAGCAACTCAGATCGCTACATCGCTACCATTTCGCGCTGGGGAAACTGGAAGAAGCCCACATGCTCCATCAGCTCGCCAGCCAGACCGTGCAGGTTCTGGCTGGCCGCTGCCATCTCTTCCACCATGGCAGCGTTCTGCTGCGTCATCAGGTCGAGTTGCGATACGGCCATGTTGACCTGATCGATACCGCGCACCTGCTCATTGCCGGCCAACGCGAGTGCGTTCATGGTGTGCACGATTTCGCGCATGCCGTAGTGAATCTGCTGAAGCGCATCGTTGGATGAAACCACCAGCGTCAAGCCATTGCTGACGCGCTCCGAACTCTCGCGTATCAGTTGACGGATGTCGCGCGCCGCCGATGCCGAACGCATGGCCAAGGCGCGCACTTCGGAGGCGACCACCGCGAAGCCCCTGCCCTGTTCGCCGGCTCGTGCCGCCTCCACCGCGGCATTGAGCGCCAGCAGGTTGGTCTGGAACGCCACCTCATCCACCAGGCTGACGATCTCCTCGATGCGCCGGCTCGACGCGTGGATGTCGTCCATCGCGGAGGCCGTTTGCGCCACCACCTTCTGCCCGCCGTCCGCTTGTTCCAGCGCTTGCACTACGAGGCCTGAAACGTGACCGGTGTTATCGGCATTGGCGCGGACGTTGCCCGTGAGGCCCTGCATGGAGCTGGCGGTTTCTTCCAGGCTCGAGGCCTGTTCCTGGGTGCGCTGCGACAGATCGTCGTTGCCGGCAGCAATCTGCCGCGAGGCGGAGACGATCGAAGCCGCGCTGGCGCGAACGCGCCCGACGATGGCACTCAATTGTCCATCCATGCGACTCAGCGCCAACAAGAGCCTGCCGACTTCGTCACCGCGACTGGTATCGATATCATTTCCGAGCCGACCAGAAGCGATCGCGTCTGCAACGAGTGCCGCCCGTTGGATTGGCGTGGCAATCGCCCGCAACAAGACGATCAGCAGGGCCAGCATGAGCGTCAGGCCCACGGCGAGTGCAGCGAGCGTTCCCCAGCGGGTGAACTCGAACGACTTTTCCGAACTCTGGTACGACTCTTTCGCCTGCTGCTCGTTCTCGTCATACAGGACATCGATGGCCTGATCCATGCGCGCGGCCGTACGTTGATAGGCCTCGCCAAGTACCTGTGCCATGTCGTCGAAATCCTTTGTGCCGGCCAACGTCAATGCACGTTCGTTCGCCGCACTCACCTCCTTCAGGTCCGCCACGAACGCATCGGCCGCCTGGCGTTCGCGTTCACTGGAGATCATCGGGTAATAGTGCTGCCATGCCTTCTGCTCGGCAGTCGTTCGCTCGTGCATTTCCTTCGCCGCAATCGACAGACGATCCGCGTTCTTCTCGATCAGGACACGGGCGAGCGCGATCTGGTTGGCATCCACCGACTGGCGCACCTTGGCGATGTCGAGGATCGGTTGCACGTCCGTCAAGTAGATATCCGAGGTGTTGGCGTTGCTCTGGCTCTCGCCGTGCACACCGAGATAGCCCACGCCAAGCATGATCAACGCGCTCAGTCCAAGACCGAGCATGAGTTTGAGTCGAATACTTAGATCCCTATTCTTTTTCTTCATGGTGACTACTCCGAACGTGAGTGGAAGTGACAACGCCGTGACAGGCACAACGTTTCGGCCCAACTGTTCGGCAGCGAGGGAAAAGGCTTGAACGCAAAACCATGCGAACGCCGCATGTATCTGCGCATGCGGGATGCTCGTGGACTTCTAGGCGTCTCAACGCATCGCTAAATGTGCCCTGGCGCGGTTTCGCTTGCGTGAAATTGTCGTCTATCGCTTATGGCCTAGACGGCCGGATGCACGCGCGAAACCAGCGCGCAGCTGTCGGTGTGGATGCGTGGATGGCGCGTGCGAGATCGAACATCGCCGCTGAAAAGAAGGGATTCGCGCAGCAGGGGCGCGGAGGGCAAGGCCGCCATCAATCACGTGCTTCTTGCCACTTCCAGAGTATAGCGGCACGGGGGGCTTGCCGTAAGCCCGGGGGCGTGTCGCAGCATCGCCCGCCGATGCACCATCGGTGCGGGCGGGAGAGCGAGATGCAGAAGCTGTTGTCGGTGTGCGATATCCCTAGACGCACCACGCTGAGCACGAATCACGCGGCGAAGGCGCCGAGCCGCCAGGCAGCGACGCGCGCGAAGGTGGCTTCGCCATGACGACGCATGCGGTGATCATCGTGGGAGCCGGCCCCGTGGGGCTGATGCTGGCGAGCGAGCTTGCGCTGCTGGATATCGACGTGGCGATCATCGAGCGGCGCGCCAGCCAGGACCTGCAAGGGTCGCGTGCCGGCGGCCTGCACGCGCGCACGATCGAGGTGCTCGATCAGCGTGGCATCGCCGATCGATTCCTGGCACGCGGACAGCGGCACCCCGCCGTGCACTTCCATGTTCCTCTGGACATCAGCGACCTGCCCTCCCGGCACAACTACGTGCTCGCGCTGTGGCAGAACGAGTTCGAGCGCATTCTCGCGGAAAGAGTGGACGAACTCGCGGTGCCGATCTATCGCGGCATCGAAGCACGCGATCTTTCGCAACACGACGATGGCGTCGAGGTCACCTTGTCCGATGGCCGCACGCTGCGGTCGGAGTATCTCGTCGGCTGCGATGGAGGTCGCAGTTGTACGCGCAAGGCGGCAGGCATCGCATTTCCAGGATGGGAGCCGACCACCAGCTGGCTGATCGCCGAAGCGGCGATGACCGAGGAACCCGCATGGGGAATCCGTCATGACGCGGCGGGCACCCATGGGATTGGACAACTGGATGACGGAAAGCGGGCACGTGTCGTGTTGACGGAGCGACACCTGGAAACCGCCGCCCAGCCAACCTTGCGCGAGGTAAGCGAGGCGCTGATGTCGATCTACGGCACGGACTACGGCATCCACGACGCTACCTGGCTCTCCCGATTCAACGACATGACGCGACAGGCTGAAACGTATCGCGATCGGCGCGTCCTGTTGGCTGGCGATGCCGCCCACATCCATCCACCGATGGGCGGACAGGGACTCAACATCGGCGTACAGGACGCCGTGAACCTGGGCTGGAAGTTGGCGCAGGTGATCAAACGCATCTCATCCGACGGCCTGCTGGACACCTATCACGCCGAGCGCCATCCCGTCGCTGCGCGCGTGTTGCAGAACACCCTGGCGCAGATGGCGCTACGCCGCCCGGACGATCGCTCGAAGGCACTGGGCAACATCACCGCCGAACTGCTTCGCATGGATGAGCCGCGCAGATATTTGGCCGCGATGATGAGTGGACTGGACGTCCATTACGATCTCGGCGAAGGGCATCCCTTGCTGGGACGCCGCATGCCCGACATCGACCTGATAACCGCCAACGGTCCGCAGCGCTTGTTCACCTTGCTGCATCGCGCACGGCCCTTGCTGCTCAACCTCGATGAAGCCGGCTGCCTGGACGGATGGAAAAATCGTGTCCGCGTGGTGGAGGCCCAATGTGCGGATACGATCGAAGTTCCTGCACTAGGGACGGTTGATGCACCGGCCGCCGTATTGGTCAGGCCCGATGGCTACGTGGCCTGGGTCGGGGATCACGCGCAACAGGGGCTGGCCGATGCCCTGACGAGCTGGGTCGGCGAGTCGATACCGTCGATCTGATATACGGCCCGGTCGAAAACAGGCTCAGTCGACCACGAACAGCTTCGCCCCCACCGGAGTCGAAGAGCGATGGGCCGCGTCGCCGAAGTCGGAGACTTGGTAGCTCATGCCTGGCGTGAGCACGAAGCTGCGCCCGTCTTTCAATTCCGTGTGAAGCTCGCCTTCCAACACGTAGAGCACGTGACCGCGGTCGCACCAGTGATCGGCCGTGTAGCCGGGGCTGTACTCGACGATTCGCACGCGCAACTCGCCCGTGCCGAAGGTTCGCCAAAGCGCCTCACCGGATTCACCGGGATGGCGGGTAACGGGAACCTGATTCCAATCGGTGATGGTGAACGGCAACGCTGGCAACTTCATCGAAAGCTCCGGGGCATGGAGAAAGCATGCGGGGACTTTCGCACTCGTGTTCGCCGTTGGCACGGGGCGAAAGTCACACGCACGGCAGTCCATCAAAGTGTCGGCATCGGCGATACCGATAATGCCGATCGGAAATTCCCGTTTCCTCCGGCAGGCGTCACTGGTCTACAACGGGGATCCCTTTCAAGGAGACCGGTGATGCCAGAGATCGAACGCAACGAGCATGTACTTATCGTGGGTGGAAGTTCAGGCATGGGCCTGTCGCTGGCGGCATCCCTGCTGGCCGAAGGCGCCAGGGTCACCATTGCAGGACGCGATGCCGCGCGACTGCAAGACGCTCGCGCGAGCCTGCCCGAGGCCTCGTTGCTTAACACCGAGATGGCCGACATTACCAAGGAAGACGACGTCATCCGCTTGTTCGATCGGCTTGGGCCGGTGGATCACATCGTCAGCACGGCGGCCAGCTTGGAGGGGGTGTATCGCCTGTTGCCCGAGTTGGAGTTGCCGGCGGTTCGTCGCGCGGTGGATTCCAAACTGATCGGCCCCTTGCTGCTGGCGAAACATGGTGCGCCATCGCTATCGGAAAAGGGTTCCATCACGTTCACTTCCGGCATCGCTGCGTATCGCCCCGCTGCACGCGGTTCCGTGGTGGCAGCCGTCAACGGAGCGCTGGCATCACTGGCTTACGCGCTGGCCATCGAACTGGCGCCCATTCGCGTCAATGTGGTGTCGCCAGGCTGGGTCGATTCACCCATCTGGGCCACGGTAGCGGGCGACCAGAAGGAAACCATGCTGGAGGCGATGGCGGAGCGGCTCCCGGTGGGGCGTGTCGGCCAGCCGGCCGATATCGCGCACGCCATCGGTTTTCTCATGCGCAACGGGTTCACCACCGGCTCGGTGCTACACGTCGACGGCGGCCACCGGCTCGTGTGAGAGCTGGCGGTCCGTCAACACAGCCAGCAAGATCCGCAGCGCCGGCGGTTGAACCGCTTGTTGGCGCCACACCAGATGAATCGCGGCGCTGCGTTTCTTGCCATGCCACGGGCGCACGATGATGTGCCGGTTTCGAAGCGGCGCGGCCAGTCGAGGCATCAGGGCGCAGCCACCGCCCCGCGCCACCATGGCACCCAAGGTGGCCACGCTTTCGAACTCGCCGATGATGTTCGGCGCTTCGCCGAGGTCCGCCATCGCCTGATCGAAGATGCGACGGTAAACACATCCCTTCGGCGTTACAAAGAACGGTTCGCCCGCCAGATCGTTCGGCGCGACCGCCTTCTGCTGCTTCCATCGATGTTGCGCAGGCGCAATGACAACGAGATCGGCCGTGTCCGCGATTGCACTGGACAAAGCGACCTCAGGCTCAGCATCCCATACCAGGCACGCATCGAGTTCGCCGCGCCGCACACGGGCAAGCAAGTCGCCGGTGCCGCCGACCTCGACCCGCAACGGCAGGCCCGGTCGCTCCTTCATCAGGCGCTCAAGCGGTCCTGACAACCAGCGGGCGCTCAATGTCTCCAATGCGCCCAGCGCAAGCGGGCTGCCTGCTGTCGCCGCATCGGCAACGGCAACGCGCGCCTCGCGTCCCAACGCCAGCAAACGCTCGGCGTACTGCAACAGGCGATGTCCCGCTTCCGTCAACCGCAGTTTGCGGCCCGACCGATCAAACAGGATCGCACCGAGGTCCGCTTCGAGTGACTGGATCTGCTCCGTGACGCTGGATTGAGCCAGGTGGACCTGCTCGGCAGCGCGCGTGAAGTTCAGTGTGGACGCGACGGCAACGAAGGTCCGCAGATATCGAAGCTGCATGGCAGGATCATCTCTTACGTTGCTGGCGGCCCCGGTCGAGCCATCGGGTCGATGATCATAGCGTAGCGAGTTACGTGCTCAAGACTCGCCTTCGGCCTGGTCGATGATCTTCCGAACCTTCAAGGCAAGTGCTCCCAGGTTGAAGGGCTTGGTAATCACTTCCATGCCCGGCGCGAGGAACTCGCTTCCCACCACGGCATTCTCGGCGTAGCCCGTCATGAAGAGCACGCTGAGCCGGGGATGCACGACCCGGACGGCATCGGCCAACTGGCGGCCATTCATGCCCCCTGGAAGTCCCACGTCGGTAAGGAGGAGATCGATCTTTCGTCCCGATTCGACCATCCTCAATCCCTCAGCGCCATTGGCCGCCGCCAGCACCGCGAAGCCCTGCTCCGTGAGCAGCTCGACAACGATCTGACGCACCACCTCTTCGTCTTCCACCACCAGGATGCACTCGCCCAGCTTGCATGACTCGCGGGGATTCAGGCGTGCCGCCGCAGGCTCCGTCGCCGAGGTTCCGAGGTGCCGTGGGAGATACATCGAGAAAGTGGTTCCGCGACCGACTTCGGAATGCACTCGAACCTGCCCTCCCGACTGGCGCAGGAAACCGTAGACCATCGACAGCCCAAGACCCGTACCCTGACCGATAGGCTTGGTCGTGAAGAAAGGATCGAAGATCCGCGCGATCGTCTCCGGCGACATGCCGCAGCCCGAATCCGTCACGCCGATCAGGATGTATTCGCCGGGCTGCAACTCCCAGCGGGCCGACGAGCTGTCGTCCAGTGTTTCGTTGGCCGTTTCGATGGTCAGCGAGCCGCCTGCGGGAGCCATGGCGTCACGTGCATTGATGCAGAGATTCAGCAGGACGTTCTCCAACTGGGAGACATCGACCCGGGTCAACCAGAGGCATTCCGCACGAACCATTTCAACGTTGACGGCCGGGCCGACCGTTCGCTTGATCAAGTCCTCGAGGCTGCCGATCAGTCGATTGACGTCGGTCAACTTGGGATCAAGCGTTTGGCGACGCGAGAACGCCAGCAGTCTTTGCGTCAGCGAGGTGGCGCGCTGAACCGAGTCCTTGGCCATGCCGATGAACAGATCCACATCGTCCAGCTTACCGCGCGCCAGGTTCATCTCGACCACTTCCAGGCTCCCATTGATGGCGGTCAGGAGATTGTTGAAGTCGTGAGCGATGCCGCCGGTAAGCTGACCGATGGCTTCCATCTTCTGCGATTGGCGCAAGCGCTCCTCGATCTCCATCAAGGCAGCAGTACGCTCGTTGACGCGCCGCTCCAGCGTCTCGTTGGCTGCGCGCAGACGCAGCTCGCTTTCCTGGAGGTTCGATGCGGCACGCGCACGCTCCACGGCGGTACGTGTGCGCCGCGCGACCTCACGCATGAATGCCGTCTCGGCGTCCGTCCACTCGCGACGCTCTGCATGATTGACGTAAAGCACGGCAACCAGAACGCCCTTCTCGACCACCGGCACATTGAGAAACGAGCGAGCATCCCTTCCTTCGAGCGCGGCGGAGACCGCACTCGTTCGATGATCCTCGCGAACATCATTGATGTTGATGAACTCGTTCTGCTTGAGGCTATCGATGAACGAGCCATACTCACGCAGCGGCGTCACGCCCGCCAAGGTCTCCACGCCAGGAGCGGTCCAATCCCTGTCGACATGCAGCGTCTCGGCCACCGGATCGATCGTCCCGTAGCCCACGCGACTTACCTTCAAGGTTTCTCCCAGTATCCGGCACGCCGTAAAACTGAAATCCTCGGACTGGCCCAGCGCCTGGAACTCGTCGCTAAGGCGGAGCAACGCCATATGCAGCGCCTGCGCCAACACCCGCTCGGTAACATCGTGCCCCTCGACAAGGATCCCCGTCACGCTGCCATCGGCCTGGCGCAGGGGTTGATAGTCGAAGTCCAGGAACCGCTCGACAGCGGCGCCACCCATTCGTGCCTGCGTTACATATCGGGCGCCGGATGCGGAATAGGCCTCGCCCGTTCCGAAAACCCGATCAAGCAGCGCGACGTATCCCTGGGCGAAAGCTTCGGGAAGTGCGTCGGCCACGGTGCGGCCAAGAACCGGCCTCTGCTGCACCAGACGCAGATAGCTGGCATTGGCATGGACAAAGCGGTGGTCAGGCCCTTCCAGAATCGCCATGAAGCTGGGCGATTGCTCGAACAACATAGCGAGCGACGCTGCACCGTCTCCATGTCCAGGCATCGTCTCAGCGCGGTCTATCGTTGAATCGGCTTTCTCAACCGGCATCGAGATGTCCTGGGCAGCACCTGGCGTGGTTCCAATAGCCGCATCGAGCCGGATGGAACAAGCAGAGGTTATCACTCAGCCTGACCGGTGGCGGCAGCGGATCGAGCTTCGTTTGGCGCGCTTTCCCAGGAGCCATGTGCCAAGTGCGCTTACCGCGATCGGCCCGCGATCACACGAAATTCACCGGCATTCATCGCCTATCGATGGGCGAGAGGCCTCTCGGGCGCGCAACGTTCAATCCCGCGAGCCTGATCCTCGCTGCCCGCCGTTCGCCGGAGAAAACCGATGGACTTTATGCGCATCCTGCAGTCTCTCGAAGAATTCCTGTACGAAGTGATGAGCTGGCTGGTGTTCTATCCGCGGGCGCTCTGGCGGACCCTTCGTCACCCCGTGGCCGTGGCGATCTATACGCAACGGCAATTGCGGCAGGACCGCGACCAGCAGTTCACCGAAATGATCGGACCGCCCTTGATGCTCATTCTCACCGTGCTGGCCGCGCACGTGATCGAACTCAGTTCGCCCTCAGGCATGGCCAGGGTCAACACCGTGCTGGGCAAAGAGCTGTTCGGCACCGAGCAGGGTGTTACTGCAACTCGCAGCACCATCTACTGCTTCTTCGCGCTTTTTGGCGCGTTGGGCATGTTGCGTCAGAAGAAATTGCCCATCACGCGAGAGACGCTTCGCCAGCCCTTTTATATTCATTGCTACCTGTTGGCTCCGTTCGCGCTGGGCCTGTCCATCGGCAGCACCATTCTTCTCAACAGCCACGGCTTCGGTCTCCTGCTCGGCCTCGCGATCGCGTTGCTCAGTTGCGCCTGGTACGGCGGCGCGCAATCCGCCATCTACGCAAGGATTCTGAAGATCTCCCTGCCACGGGCGGCCTTGATCGCCTCCGCTGCCAATGTGGCGGCCACCGTCATCATCGCTGGGGTCGCCTTTCTTCTGGTCGGTGTCGATCGCGGGTAGCGCCGGACTGTGATGTGCGTACGCCGATCGGCCTAATTGCCGGCCGCAAGCAGGCCATGACAGCATTCGTAATGGGGCCGCTTGTCTGACCGAGCGGAAGGGAATCCGGTGCACGCCATTCTGGCCAAGGCACTTGCCGGGTGATGAGCGGCCATTGCCATGCCGCCGCCGGTTGTCAAGCAGCAAACGGACTGCCATGCATAAGGGGAAAATATGCGCTGTAGCGAGTGCGGTGTAACCATCAATCCACCGGCAGTGCTGTGCCCGGGTTGCACCTATCGGGCTTCCCAATTGGCAAGAATGCCGAAATTTTCCTTGGCAACGCCTTCGCCATCGAACACAGCAGCCAGTGCAGTGGTATCGACCAAAGCGAGAAGGGACATCTCCTGGGTCACGGTAACCCTGGTCTGCCTTCCCTTCCTGGTACTCGGCTGCCTGATCGCGTATCGCAAGATCGGGGGGGATCCCGCCAAAATGTTCGGTTACACCATGGGGCCGGTGATATGGGGTGCCGTGGTCGCTGGATTGCTCGGAAGGTTCGCCAAGGCACGATTCCGGTTGACCTTCATGGTGACCTTCCTCGTTATGGAAATACTGCCGCTGCTGAATGCGGTGTCATCGATAAACAATGGGAATGTGACAGCAGCGTCGCCGTCATCGAGTGCGACGGAGGAGAGTGCTGTTCCGCTGCCCGCGCGCATTGATTTCGAGTGGCCGGAGGGTTGGCGCTTGGAGCCCGTTGAGCGAGTGGATGGTGGAGTGGCACAAAGGTCCGTGCTGTTCCAGAACAAGAGGCCTGTGGCAGCAATGCTTGTATCGCTTGGACGCGACGGACCAACTCGAACGCTGTCGGAGGAAGCAAACGTTGCAATGGAATCGGCCACTGAAACGATCGAGAAGGCCGGGGGAACCGTAGCCTGGTCTCCTTCCCGGGAAGATAACGTCGGCAACCTCCCCGCGATCGAACGAGAGGGAACCATAGTTAAAGGCCATGAAAAGGCGAGAGAGCTGGTGATTCTTGTCGACGGTCCAGACCATGCAATGTGCGGACTGGTATATACCGCAAATGTCGAAAACTTCGACGGATACAAGCCGCAATTTGATGATGCCGTGAAGCGCTTCACATGCCGCAATACGAGTGCGGTTGCCTCAGCTGATCATTGAATGGGTTACATCGGAGATATCTGATTCACTGCCGTCATGGCCGCCACTATCTTTCATTCTGCGGCGGAAATTTCTTCCCGCCGCAGAAAGTGAAGGTAGTGATCCATCATGAACAGCAATAGTCACCTACTGATAAAGAAGCAGCCCGGTCGCGGCTGGTTCATTTCCCGCAACGGACAAAAGATCGGCGCAGCGACAAATGTCGTCGATGCGATCGACTTTGCCAACCGATTTTCGGAGCGGGAGTATGCGCTCTATCAGCGAGAGGTCCGCGTCTTGTTTGTAGACGAGAAATCGAAAGAAGAGCCCAAATCGCCAGACTGATGGCACCGCATTGCCCCCAATGCAAGTAGCGGCCGGATATCATCACCAGACCGGCAGCAGGATCAGCAGAGCCCGGTCGTTCGAGCGTACTCGTGCAATTGCTTGTCACCCGTCAGGCCGAGCTTGCGCATGGCATCGCGCTTCTGTTGACTGATGGTCCGCACGGATCGTCCCGTGCGACGAGCTATTTCGGTCACGGTCAGACCCAGGGCGAACATACGCACCACCTCCGCCTCGCGCGCTGAAAGCGTCTTCGCGCCCTCGGCACTGAATTCCATCAGCTGCTTGCGCGTGTGATCGCTCAGATAGATTCGTCCCGCAGTGACCGCGGAAATCGCCAGCATGAGTTCCTTGGTCAGCGACATCTTGTCGATCACGCTTCGAACGCCCCGGGCAAGCATGCCCTGCACCAGCGCGGGGTTGCTGAGCATCGACAGGACAATGATAGGAAGCTTCGGGTGGCTGTCCCGCAACGTCTCCAACAGCATCAGGCCGTCTTCACCCTCCGAGTCGTCGTCCATCGCGAAGTCGGTGATCAGAAGATCGCACTGCACCGACGACAACATGCCGATGAGCTCCCTCCCATTCGCTGCCTCGCCCACGACCTCGAATCGTGCACCCTGGCTTTGGAGGGCGATACGAACACCCATCAATACGATGGGATGATCATCAGCAATGACGATGCGCATATTCATACCCCGATGGCCTTATGAGCTTTGCACGATGCGGCTGGCACGTGCATAAAGTGAAAGATTTGTGATTCTTTGCAGCCACGCACCGATGCCAGTCTAAAGCGAGCTCGGTACTTGCCATGTGAGGCGCATACAGGCTGATCCGCAGGCGATCATGGGAATGTCCTGGCGCCAGTTGCGCTGCTTTCCCCAAAACGAACCTTGCCTACGGTGATCGAAGTGATTGCTGGATCATTGGCCGCTCGACCGACGCCGCCGATTGGGGCAGCTCGCGGAGGTAGAGCCGTTGCGCCGCCGCCGTGTCGCGGAGCGCGTATTGCACATAGCCACCGGCGAAGAAAGCCGCCTCGGTGCGCGCGTCGCGGCGCCGCAATGAGTTCTCCGGCGTGGAGGCTTCGATGGCGGCAAAGACTGCCTCAACGCTGCCCTGACCCGCGAAAAGGTTGAGCAACGCCTGTTGCGGAGCGTCGTCTGCACGCAGACCGACCGTATTGCGCGCCAGCTTTTCGCGCAGAGCGGCGGCGTCACCCTGCCAAGTGCGCGCGTCCAGCCACAACTGCCACAACTGAGCGTAACCGGCTTCGGCGGTGTCCGCGCTACCACTCAGCGCCGCAAAGGCCGCGCGGGCATCTTCGAAGCGTCCGAGCAGCGCAAGGTTTACCGCGGAAGGAACGGCAGCAGCACGCCACATTGCCGTTCCGCGCAGAAGGTCGAAGCGTTTGCGGGCCTCCAGATAGCGGCCGGACGCGTCATCGACTAATGCCTGCTCGAAGGACAGGCGAAGATCTCGAGGTGCGAAGCGGCTGGCGTGGTCCAGAAAGGGTTGTGCGGCACCGTCATCGCCAGCGGCGTAGTAGCCATGCGCTTCCTCCACCAGTTGCTCTGCGATCGCAAGGCAGGCGGCCGAGGGCTTTGGCTGCGTCTTGGCGGCGGCTTCGCATCCGGCGGCGTCCTGGGCTATAGGCTTTACGGTCGTGACCGGCGCTTCGGCATCGGCGATGCCCATGAACGCCATCCACGCCACGGCGGTCGCGGCGACCCGTCTGCGCAGGGCCTGTCCGTCCTTGCGGACAACGCGCTGTTTGGGGGCGCCTATGAATTCTAAGCGTGGGACTTGCATCGTCGTCATTCCAGGCATTCAAATCAAAATCGCGAGTCGTCTAGCAATAAGGTTTGCGCACGACTTCCCTGTCCCGAGTCTCTGGATGGACGCGGCCGACCCGCTTCTCCCATCCACCGAGCGGGCCGCAAACAGCCATGGGCCATCGCCTGACCACGTCATGCGCGGCGAATTTCTCGTGGCACTTAGCGCAACGTGATCACAGAGCTTGGCCTCCGGAAGGCTTCTGCGGCGGCCATTACTTACATGGCCGTTAATGTGTCTTTTCGTGCCACACGAAGGAATCGGACAAATCCAAGAGCGAGTAATTTCTTCGGCCACAACGGGTTGTGCCGGGTGAAGTGTCTAGTACTTATCCGATATCGCACCCTCGGATCATCGGTCTAACATCCCTGGCGCGAGGCCATCGCCCGACGCGATGAACCGTTGTCTATCGGCGCGTACCGGCCCCGACTGCTGGATCGATCAGCCAGCTGCTGCACGGGGGTGGGAAGCCCTGGGCTTTGCGACATCTGCCGCACTTTCACACCCGGCTTTCACGTCAATGGATGCCTAATCATCGCCGCGCTGCCGCGAGGTTTGGCTGTGCTTGAGGAATGAGCGCATGAGCGATGTACCTACGCCGGTTTTGCCCTCAAACCTTGCACTCTGGCGTTGCTTTTTTTGCTTGGCAGTCGCATTCGTCGCGACTGCGATACCCTGCCCCGTCTTCGCACAGATCCAGCCCGAATCAGCCAGCACATCGCCTTCCCCGGACGAACAGACCTGGCTTCGCGAACACCCTGTTGTCCAGGTAGGCGTCTATGCCGGCGACCACATGCCTATCGAAGGCTGGGTGGGCGGACAGCCCCAGGGCATGGGCGTCGACTACGCAAAACTACTAGCCTCCTATGCCGGGCTCCGACTGGAATTCCACCCCTTTACCGATTGGTCGATCGCCCTGGGGAACGGCACGCCCGATTCCGAATTCGACTTGTATGTCGGGCAGGGCGTTATCCAGGAGCTGACGCCTCGCTTCTATCTGCTTCGGCCGTATATGACCGGTAGCGGCATTGTCGTCGTACGGCAGGACGAGCAGATCATCCGCCGGGACAGCACGCTGGAGGGGCGGCGGATCGCCGTTGAACGTCCGCATCGCTATGCCAATGCGGCAATACACAAGTACTACCCTGGCGCCACGCTGGTGTTTGCCAACGACGGCTCGCAAGCTCTCCAGCTGGTTGCACAGGGCGATGCCGACGCATACATCGGCGCCGGGGCGTCGCGCACGCGCGCCTTGATGCAGCGAAGGAAGAGTGATGACCTTCGCATGCTGGGCCTGGGACTTATCCCTTCCTCGGGCTATACGATTGCCGTCCCCAAAGACAGAGGCATGCTGGCGCAGATTCTGCGCAAAGCCGAGAGTCGCGTCAGTCAAGATGACTTGCTGCAGCTTCGCCGGCGATGGGGCATCGACGAAACGATCGATGCCCTGCCACCGCCCTTGAGCGCATTGACCAGCGAGCAAAACAACTGGCTCCGCTCCCTCCCCGAGCTTCGCGTTGCTTACGAGACGGACCGCTATCCCTATAGCTTCATCGACGATCAGGGGCAGTTTGCAGGCATTGCCGCGGACTACCTCCATTTGCTCAGCGAGGATCTCGGCCTCAAATTCAAGCTGGTTCCGGCAAGCGACTGGAATGTCCTGAAAGAGCTGGTGGCCCATCACCAGGTCGATCTGATCGCGGCCGGCAGCGCCAATGATTTTTCTGGCCAGGACATGATGTTCAGCCAACCGTACGAGACGTTTCCGGGCGTCATTGTCACGCGCGTAGGTGGGCCACCCATTACGGGTCCATCCGATCTGTCGCGGCGCATAGTAGCCATCCGCGAAGAGCAAAGCATGGTCTCGCGCGCCAAGGCGCTTCTTGGAGGAAGCACGCTGGTGCCCGTGGGTAGCAACGAAAGCGGCCTCGCCATGGTGGCAAGCGGCAAAGCCGACGCATATATCGGCACGCTTCCCGCGATCGATTCACTAATCCGAAATCGATATGCGGCCGAACTGCGCGTGATCGGACCGGCGGGAATCGAGCTCGATCTCGCTATGGGGCTTCGTCCATCGAATGCGGCACTCTTGCCATACATCAATCGGGAATTGAATGGCCTGACAGCAGCACAGCGGCAGACGATCCGTGCCCGCTGGCTTACCACCGACTATTACTACGGCGTGCCGTGGAAGTGGGTGCTGCTTGGTTCGGGCTCTGCACTTTTGCTATTCGGCGCAGGCGCCTTTGCCTATATCCGTTTGCGTAGCGCATTGCGCGCCCAGGCACTCGCTGAGAAGAAGCTGGGCGACGAACTGAGCTTTCAACAGGCATTGCTCGAAACACTCCCGTATCCCGTGTTCGTCAAAGACGCCAACGGACGCTATCTCGCCGTCAATGCAGCGTACGAGCAATTGCTTCATGTATCCCGCAGCGAGCTGCTGGGGAAGGATCTACTGGAAACAGGACACTTCTCGTTCCCACCGCCCGAGCAAGAGCACGCCGCCGATCAACGCGTCATCCAGACCGGTGAAAGTGAGCGCATCGAGATCGCCCACCCACCCCTGCCAGGCGAGCAGGCCATTCAAAGCATGATCGCCTGGCGGCGTCGGTTTATCAGTAGCACCTCCCAGGAAAAGCGGATGCTGGGCACCATCGTGGATGTCAGTGACATACGAGGGGCCGAAGCGCGCGCGCGCGCTTCCGAGCAACGGCTTTCCGACATCACCGAAGCCATGCCTGCGGTGGTATTCCAGTTGAGAGTGTGGTCGCAAGGGCGCCGCGAGTTCACCTATGTCGGCGGCGACTCGAAAGTGCTGCTCGACCTTTCGCCCGATGAGATCATCGACAACGAACCGGAGCTCGCCAGCAGGCTTCACCCGGATGATCGTCAGCGCCTGCTCGATCATGTGCACGAAGCGGCGCACAGCCTCAATGCGATGACGCCCATCGATTTTCGCCTCAAGGTTCGGGGCGCATGGAAATGGTTGCGGACCGAGGGCGGCCACCCTAGACCCCTGGCCAACAGCGGGGCCGAGTGGAGCGGCTATTGGATCGATACCACCCAAGCCCACCAACAAGAAGAGGAGCTCATGCATGCCAAGGCGCAGGCGGAAAGTGCCGTCGCCGCCAAAGGTGCGTTCCTGGCCGCGATGAGCCATGAGATTCGCACACCCATGGCGGGAGTGGTGGGTCTTATCGAATTGTTGACGCGGACCAAAGTCGATCACGAGCAATCCAACATGCTCGGCATGGCGCAAGACTCAGCCAAGTTATTGCTGCAGATTCTCGATGACATCCTCGATTACTCGCGCATCGAAGCCAACCGCATCGATCTGGAAAATGTCTCGTTCGATATCCACCAGCTGATCGACAGTGTCGTTGGTGTCTTCTCTGGCGGAGCCAGGGAAAAAGGTATCCGGCTCTACGCCATCCACGACGCGAACCTGGCGCAGTTTTATTCTGGCGACGCACTTCGCATCCGTCAGATCATTACCAATCTTCTGAGCAATGCACTGAAGTTCACCAGCACGGGAAGCATTACGGTTCGCACGCTTCTCGCGCAGTCGTCCGACCATGGCCACATGGTGAAATTCGTCGTCTCCGACACGGGAATCGGCATACCGGCAGCAAGCCTTGCCCGCCTGTTCAACCCCTTTACGCAGGCCGAACAATCGACCACGCGACGATTCGGCGGCACCGGCCTGGGCCTGTCCATCAGTCGGCGACTGGCCGAGATGATGGGCGGCAAGCTCTACCTCAAGAGCACGCCAGGCAAAGGAACGAGCGCCATTCTCGAGCTCCCCATTCCGGTAGTGCTGACCTGGAAGTCCCCGGCCGAATTGCTTGGAAAGAAGGCCAACGTACTCACTGCCGACAGCACGATGAAGGAGGAGCTCACCAGCGCCCTCACTGCGCTTGGCTTCGACGTATTGGCCATGCCTGGCAGCTCTGAGGTTTCCGGAGCAGACGTCAGCCTCGACATCCTGTTTGCGGACCTCACTGAAGCGGGCGAGCTTGCACCTCGCATGAGCAATCCGGTGGTTGCGTTGGTACCCGACGAGGCACGATCCGATATCGCAGGTCCGCAACTGAAGACGGATCCCATCCTGTGGGGTCAGCTGCGGGATCTTTGTCTGGAGGTTCTTGGACTGGCTGAAAGCAAAGTGGAGATACCGGCGCCAGCATCCCCGCAAGGCTCGGACTTCACGATCCTGGTGGCTGAAGACACGCCGATCAATCGAGCGGTCATCTCCAAGCAGCTCGAGGCGCTAGGATATCCCCACACGATGGTCGCCGATGGAGAGGAGGCCTTAGTTGCGCTGAGCCAAAGTCATTTCGATCTGCTGCTCGCCGATTGCCACATGCCTAACCTGGACGGATTCGAGCTGACCCGCCGCATTCGACTGGCGGAGGAAGACGGCCGCCATTTGCCGATCATTGCATTGTCCGCCAGCGCGCTGCCCGAGCAGGCACAGGCATGCTTGACCGCAGGCATGGACGGCTTTCTAGCAAAGCCGGCAACTCTCAAGGACCTCGACAGAACCCTGGCTCCGTACGCGCGGTTCATTCGCGGCGGCAAGCCAGCAAACTTGCCGGACGGTCTGGATGAGCAGGCGGCCCACCTTTTGAGCTTCTACAAGGATCCCGTACTAATCCGCACAACGCTTCGCGAGCTACTCACGTTTTGCCGCACGGACATGGCTGAACTCGATCAAGTTATCCAGGACGGAAATGAGGCACGGCAGCGCTTCCTGCTTCATCGCATCGAAGGTTCGCTCGGCGTCGTCGGGCCTGTTGCCGGGAACGCTGCACCACTCAACGCGGATGCCAGCCTGCAGGAGCGCGTGGAGTTCATCACCGAACGCCTGATCGAGATCGGTGAGCTATTGCACAAGCTGGAATCGGATATGGCGACTCACTCATAGCCTGGTGCATCAGTCTTGCCACGATGCCACGCAACCAACGGCTTTAGGAGCCGTCCGATTCATTGGAAGGGGCAAATCTCGTATCGTTCAATGGCTCTGAGGCATCAGATATCGAAGGACGGACTGGTTACCGATCACCCCACCCCCTGGGGGCGATCGAAAACTCAAGGACAAGGGCACTGGGCGGCCGCCCCCTGACGGCCGCCCTTTTTTTTGGGACGAAGTCGGGTCGTTCGGCATCACGCCGGCTGCCACATGACCAGCTCTCTTGCTGGAAATCGACAGCATGCTTCTGAAGACCTCGACCCAGGTAATCCCGAGATGCGAAGCCCCATCTTGCCAGGCTCTACGGTCGCCATCACCCGCCTTTCAATCGCGCTGCTGCCTTCGAAAGGGCAGATCGTGAGGCAGGCAAATCGCCTGGGTATCAAGCGATGGCTGACCTTGTGCCGGCAAGACTTCGTGCTCTTCCACTGAACGCCACTGGGTCAACTTGATCAGATACATTCCGTGCGAGTAAATCGGCGGAAGCTTGCTCAGGTCGATCACTTTGCTGTCGTGATCGAAATACAGCAGGGTGCCGCGTTGTACAAGATCGAGCCGAGCCTCAGGGCCGCTCCTCGGCAGCACGAGATCTCCCCAGCTATCGCCGCTGTCCGCCGAAAACGGCACAAAGAAATACCCCGGCTGGCCCATGTCCAGCATGCCTGGCGCCAGCAGATAGCGTGTACTGGATGCATCGGCGCGCAAGCTGACCGGGGCGGGAACATAGTGCGAGGAAACGATCGCGTGGTTCGCTTCGGGTATGCCGAACTTCCTCGCGTCATGCTTTGAATACCGATAACTCTGTTCGCTGTACCTCAGCGAGACACTCTGGCATGACGTATTGGTGTCGGGCTCCACGATGAAATAGCGCCTTTCATCGATTCGATAGACCGTCTGCGACGCAGCCCTCGGCTGCGGCCTGAATTGAGAACTGCGGGCGACACCGGGCCCCATGCCGATGCCGCCCAGCTTCCCCAGCGTCGAGCAACCGGCCAGGACCAGGCAGGCCAGCGCAGCCCATATCAGGCAGGTAACCGATCGAGAAAGAATCAATGAACGTCTCGTGCTGCGGTGATCAGGACGGTGCAACTGGGCTTCTTCAAAGTCCCTCCTGAAAGAGGGCCATCAGGCCCATATACGCGTTGTGACTTACTGATAGAACTCACAGCCGGCCTTCTTCGAGGGTTGAAGTAAACTCGACCTCTATCGCGAACGCGCCAGGTTACTCAGCATGTCAGGGACAACATAGGCGGCCGTTGCTCCGACTGCGACGACGAAAGCAATCCATGCCGAGATCATGTACGGCCATACCCATTTGTACCTACGGTCGCGTGTGACTCGGGCACAGCACCAAAACGATACGGCGTGACCGACGAGTACGCAGGGGGCGATCAATACGGACCAATGCGCAATGGACATCACTCCAATGGTGAGGACAAAAGCCACGACCCAGCCAAGCACACCAAAGAGCAGGCCCATCAGGTGCACGTTCCGTTCTGCGCGAGCTTCGTTTGAACGCTCTCGGTTTTCCGACTTCCGTTGCACTGAGGCACCCCGTGCGGCTGCGGTCCGTGAGCACATATCGCATGTCCCCACCATTGGTGAATATCGCCCTACCCATGCGCGGAAAGTTGGCCGATCTACCAGGCATGACTGAAGCAGTTCGGGATTGGGCCGTAACGGGCTAGCAGAGCACTAGCTGCGGCGCGCGTGGGCGATGTCGCGAAGACTTTGGTCTACCCGGCCGAAGGCCAGAACCTGAAGAATGAGCAGGAGCAAAGCCAGTGGTCCACCAATTCGCGCCATCGAGCGCATAGTGTCATCGCGCTTCTTCAAGCTATCGAGATCATCGCTTTCGCTGGGGACCATCCCTTTCTGGAACTCGTACTTGTACTGGGTGACTAGTTCGTCCAGGGTTGACTCGATGGCATCAAGATCGACGGCAAGTTTCTCCTGGCCATTCGACAGATGGGCCTTGTCCTCAGCCTTCTTGATCAAACCGTCGACTCGAGGATCGGCCAGTGCGTGTTCCAGCATAGCCGCCGCGCCATCAGCGTAGGCCACCTTCAACTCCTCGCTTTCCTGATCGGCGGCCGTTGTCAACACATCGCCAATGACGTTGCCGGGTTCTATGCTGTCAGCGGGCACGCCGTACTTGGCCGCGAAAGATAAAATCGCTTTTTGCATACGTTCGCGAGCTTTACGGTTCGCTTCATCTTCCGCGCCTTCCTTTTCGCCGGCGATCACGTGTGTGACCACATCTTCCACGGCCACTGCCGGAATGGCGGGGCTAACGGGTATTGGCTTGGTTT
Organism: Dyella kyungheensis; assembly: GCF_049913195.1. Taxonomy (GTDB): domain Bacteria; phylum Pseudomonadota; class Gammaproteobacteria; order Xanthomonadales; family Rhodanobacteraceae; genus Dyella; species Dyella kyungheensis. The sequence goes on from NZ_CP183983.1 coordinate 4,561,959, forward strand.
CCGGGGCTGTGACGTCGAGCCAGTGTTTACCGATAACGACGGCACAAGCCAATAGCGCAACGGTAAGAAGGATAGATAGAAGACGTGTCAGACGGTAAAAGCCTTGTTCTGCGCGCTGAATAAACGACATGAGTGATCATCAATGGAAGAAAGAATCGCCCAGCGTACAAAATGGTGAATAGGCATACGATCAGATAAGTCCGGGGCAACAGATCCAGGCTGCCTCGCGTTAGAACTGTCGCCTAGTCGAAGCCAACTTTCCGAGGCCATTGAACGGCCTCCTATGTTTCTGCCTCGCGCTTTCAAACGGCAAGAAAAGGCGGCGCCGTATCGCTACGGCACCGCCTCTTTTACAGGAGCGAAGCGTAGTACTTACCAGACCATGCCAGCGCCAATCCCCGCGCCAGCGCCGGAGTGCTGCGAACCAGTGGCACTGAACTTGACGATGTAGCGACCGCTCTCCGAGATGGCGGACATACCCACCGACATCGCGTTCTGGCCCTGGTACGTGCCAAACGCCACGCCCACGCTGTTCTGACCCGGCTGGTAGGCCTGCGGCAGACTGGCCACCGCAATGGCGGAAGCACTGCCGGCACGCGCCTGACGGCTCACGTTGGCAACCTGCTGGTCCGTGTAGTTCTTGGCCCAGTTGGCCGTCTGCTGCATGGCATCGTTGACCTGACCGACCGTTGCTGCATCCGCGGGCATCTGACCGGCCGCCACGTTGTGGATGATGGTCGGGTCGCCACCGGAGTTCAGCGTGACGCTGGTGCTGCCATCCGTGTTGTGGTCGTACGTGACCGTCTGGTTGGCCGAGCCATCCTTGTTGAGCACGCCCGTCGACTTCAGCTGCGATACGTTCACCGCATCCGTATCGGCCGTACCGGCTGCTACGTTGGTGACCTGACGCTCCTTGCCCGCCGAGCCGACCGACACCGTGTTATCGCGACTGGCCACGGAATCGGCACCGACCGCCACACTGTTGCTGCCCGTGGCTTGCGCGCCGTTACCTACAGCCGTGCTGCTGCCGCCCGAGGCGACCGCACCATTGCCGCCTGCGGTGGAGCGCGTACCGGAAGCTACCGGCTGCGTGCTGTTGCTGTCGGCGCTGACCTGGAACATGCCGCTCTGGCCGCTCGCCATGGTGTGGGTGATGTTGTTGACCGTGCTGGTGACGTTGCCGAGATTGTTCTCGACGTTGCCCATGCGGCCATCGAGCTGGTTCACTGCCTGGTTGGTCGCGTACAACTGGCTGCCGTTGACTGCATCCGTGCTGGTGGCCGACACCTGGCCAGCCGCCACGTTGGTCACTGTGCGCTCGCTACCCGCACTGCCCACGCTCACCGTGCCAGTCGGCGCGCCGCCGGCATAGGTATAGCTGGAACCCGCAATGGTGGCGCCCGTGGTCGCCGTCACCGCCGACGTGGTCGACCCCGCACCCAGCGCCACGCTGTTGGCCTGCGTGGCCTGCGCGCCGCTACCCACGGCCACGGCATTGCTCGCCGACGCCTGGGCATTGCCACCTACCGCCACGGCATTCGCGCCGCTCGCCACCGAATCGGCCTGCGTCGAATTGGTGTGGAAGTACTTGATGCCCGCACCGTTGTTGGTGATGTTGTTGACAGTCTGGCTCAGGTCCGAGATGGCCGTGGTGTTGCTGTACGTGCGGCCATCAATGTTGGTAATCGCATCGCCCACGCTGTTGACCGTGCTGGTCGAACCGTCGACGTTGGTCACCGTGTAGCTCGGCGCCGAGATGGAGCCGTCGCTGTTCACCGTAGAACCACCGCCCATGGCGTTGGCCACCGACTGGCTCACGCCGTGCAGCTGGCCGCCGTTCACGGCTTCCTTGCTGCCATCGGCCACCGCGCCGTCTGCCACATTGACCAGCTTGCGTGCACCCACCGTGCCGGCAAAGTCTACCGCCGCGCCGTCCGTATCCTTGCCCACCGTGAGGTTGGCACCGGCTGCGGACTGCTGCACCAGCCCAATCGTGCCGCTGTTGATCTGGTTGCTGATGTTGTTGATCGATGTGGTGTTGCCGGCGATGTCCGACGTGTTCTTCGTCACACGGGCATCGATATTGCTGACGTTCGTGTTGAGCGTGCTGATGTCGCCTTCGTTGGTGGTCACGCGGTTGTCGAGGTTGCTGATGGCGGTGGTGTTGCCCGTGATGTCGCTGGTGTTCTGCGCCACGTTGGCATTGGTCGCGTTGAGCTGCGACATGTTCACCGCATCGGTGTTGGCGACGCCAGCCGTCACGTTCTTCAGTGTGCGGGCGTTGCCGTTCTTGTCGGCAAAGTCCACGGCCGTGCCGTCGGTGTTCTTGCCCACCGTCAGGTCGGCGCCTGCCGCAGCCTGCTGCACCAGGCCCACCGTACCATTGTTGATCTGGTTGGTGATGCTGTTGATCGAGCTGGTGTTCCCGGCGATGTCCGACGTGTTCTTCGTCACACGGGCATCGATATTGCTGACGTTCGTGTTGAGCGTGCTGATGTCGCCTTCGTTGGTGGTCACGCGGTTGTCGAGGTTGCTGATGGCGGTGGTGTTGCCCGCGATGTCGCTGGTGTTCTGCGCCACGTTGGCGTTGGTCGCGTTGAGCTGCGACATGTTCACCGCGTCGGTGTTGGCCACGCCGGCCGTCACGTTCTTCAGCGTGCGGGTATTGCCGTTCTTGTCGGCAAAGTCCACGGCCGTGCCGTCGGTGTCCCTGCCCACCGTCAGGTCGGCACCTGCCGAAGCTTGCTGCACCAGGCCCATGGTGCCGCTGCTGATGTTGTTGACGGTGTTCTGCAGGTTGTTGATCGACGTCGTGTTGCCCGCGATGGCCGTGGTGTTGCCGGCGATGTCGCTGGTGTTCTGCGCGACGTTCGTGTTCAGCGTGTTGATCGATGCAGTGTTGCCCGCGATGTCCGCGCTGTTCTGGGTCACATTGGCATTGGTCGCGTTGAGCTGCGACATGTTCACCGCGTCGGTGCTGGCCACACCGGCCGTCACGTTCTTGAGCGTGCGGGTGTTGCCGTTCTTGTCGGCAAAGTCCACCGCTGCACCGTCAGTGTCCTTGCCCACCGTCAGGTTCGCACCGGCTGCCGACTGCTGCACCAGACCCACCGTGCCGTTGTTGATGTTGTTGACCGTGTTCTGCAGGTTGCTGATCGACGTCGTATTGCCCGCGATATCCGTGGTGTTCTGCGTCACGCGCCCGTCAAGGTTGTTGATCGACGTGGTATTGCCGGCGATGTCGCTGGTGTTCTGCGAGACGTTTGTGTTCAGCGTGTTGATCGACGTGGTGTTGCCCGCGATGTCCGTGGTGTTCTGGGCCACGGCCTGATTGGTCGTGTACAGCTGGCCGCCATTGACGGCTTCCTTGCTGCCCGAGGCCACCGTGCCGTCGGTCACGCCGATCAGCTTGCGCGTGCCGGACGTGCCGATGAAGTCCACCGCCGCACCGTCCGTGGCCTTGCCCACCGTCAGGTTCGCACTGGCTGCCGACTGCTGCACCAGACCCACCGTGCCGTTGTTGATCTGGTTGGTGATGTTGCTGATCGACGTCGTGTTGCCCGCGATGCTCGTGTTCATCTTGCCCAGCGCGCCATCCACCTTCGCGAAGCCCGAACCCACATCCGTGGCCGCACCGCTGGTGCCGCCGATGCTGTTGGCGTTCGCAAGCGTGTAGCTCGGCGCCGAGATAGTGCCATCCGCATTCACCGTGGTGCCGAGCGCCATGCTCACACCCTTGAGCTGGCTCACATTGACGGCGTCGGTATCCTGCGTGCCGCGCGCCACGCTGATGATCTGGCGCGTATCGGTCGCCGTGCCGGCACCGCCACTGCCCACCGAGACGGCTCCCTTGGTGCTGCCGCCGATGCCGGAGGCGCGGTCGGCAACAGCGCCCTCGCCAAGCGCGACGGAGTAGTTGGCCTTGGCATCCGCAGAGCCACCCAGCGCCGTGGCGTAAGCGGCTTCCGACTTGGCATCCACGCCCAGAGCGGTCTGATAGTTCGCGCCCGCGGCGCTGAGCGTTGAAGCGCGCGTACCCACCGCAATCGAGGCGCCGCCACCACCGTAGGCGCCCGCGCCCACAGCCATGTTGTCGGTGTAATCCGCCCGCGCGCCATCGCCGATGGCGATCGTATTGGAGTACACCGTATAGGCGTTACGGCCGATCGAGACACCACCCGGGCTCTGGGCTTTGGCATCGTCGGTGCCGTCATTGGCGCCGCCTGCAACCTTGAAATAGCGATTGGTATAGGTGGTCACGGAATTGAGCTTGCCCAGTGCGGTGTCCACCTTGCTGAAGCCCGTACCGACATCCGTCGCCGCACCGCTGGTGCCGCCGATGCTGTTGGCGTTAGCAAGCGTGTAGCTCGGCGCGGTAATCGCGCCGGTGGTGGCGTTGTAGGTCGAACCGCCGCCCAGCGCGGCAGCCGTGTTGGCGCCCTGCAAGTCCACCGTGGCGTCTTCCGCCTGCAACTGGCTCACATTGACCGCATCGGTCGGGGCCGAGCCGGCGGCCAGGTTGGTCAGGCGGCGTTCGCTGCCGGACTTGCCGATGGAGACTTCGCCATTGGCCGTCGAGGCCGTGCCTGACAGCGCGGCAGAACCGGGGTTGTATCCCGCCTGGGTCAGGTCGGCTGTGGTGGTGGAACCCGCGCCCAGAGCCACCGAATTGGCGGCGCTGGCATTGGCGTTGTAGCCCAGGGCGACGCCACTGTTGGCCGTGACCGCACTCTGGTTACCGAACGCCATGCCGTTGGCAGCGTTCTTCGCTGAAGCCAAGCGGCCCATGGCCACGGCGGCGTTCGAATTGCTGTCCACCGAGGCTTGCGTGCCCAGGGCCATCGCGTCACTCGATGCCGCGGTCGCTGCTTGGCCAATGGCGTAGGAATTCTGCGCGCTCGCGTTGGTGTTGTACCCCAGAGCAAAGGACCAGAGGCCGTTGGACTGGCTTCCCGCGCCGAAAGCCACGGAATTGCTGTTTGTCGCGCTGGCATTGCTCCCCATGGCCATGCTGTTTGTGCCCGATGCCTGGGCACCACCACCGATGGCAATACTCCCACTGGCGGTGGCCTGCGAATCGGGAGAGCCGGAGTTCGCATGGAAATACTTGATGCCGCCACCGTTGTTGATGTTGGTGATGGAGGTATTGAGCTTGCCCAGTGCGGTGTCCACCTTGCTGAAGCCCGTGCCAACATCCGTCGCCGCACCGCTGGTGCCCACGATGGTGTTGGCGTTGGCCAGCGCATAGCTCGGTGCGGTAATGGCACCGGTGGTGGCGTTGTAGGTCGAACCGCCGCCCAGCGCGGCAGCCGTGTTGGCGCCCAGCAAGTCCACCGTGGCGTCTTCCGCCTGCAACTGGCTCACGTTGACCGCATCGGTCGGAGCGGAGCCGGCGGCCAGGTTGGTCAGGCGGCGTTCGCTGCCGGACTTGCCGATGGAGACTTCGCCATTGGCCACGGAAGCTGTGCCCGACAGCGTTGCGCTGCCGGGGTTGTAGGCCGCATTGGTCAAGGTCGCAGTGGTCGTAGAACCTGCGCCCAACGCCACGCTGTTACCTGCCGAAGCGTTGGCGTTGTAGCCCGCCGCAAGGGCATAACTGCCGGACGCCGCTGCAAAGGAGCCTAGCGACTGAGCGCCAATAGCCGACGAATTGGCAGCGTAGCCGAGAGATGAACTGAAGTTGCTATTCGCCGTCGCCTGGTTGCCCACCGCCGTGGAGAGAGCTCCCGTCGCAGCGGCGTTGTAACCGATCGCCACGGACGAATTGAGGGGGTTGGTATTCCCAAAACCACCAACAGCGCCCATCCCGATGGCAACATCGGCCGCGCCAGTCGCATGGGCCGCATTGCCCACGGCAACGCCGCTTGCGCCAGAAGCGTTGCTCGCATTACCCACGGCAACGCCATTTGTGGCAGAAGCGTTGCTCGCAAAGCCCAGCGCCGTGGCGTATTGCCCTGTGACCTGGGCCGTGGCGCCCAACGCGGTGCCGCCGACCTGGGTCACACTGACACTATCGCCGATACCGATTGCGTAGCCAAAGCCGGTGGATCCGTTGGAGACCGGATTGACGACGGCATTTCCGCCCATGGCAATGCTGTGCCCATAGTAGGCGGCGGCATTGTCACCGATGGCAACCAGATCGTTCGTATTAGCCAAAAGCGAACCAACGCCGGGGGCCAAACCTGTCGTCGCGCCCGAACCAATGACCACCGCATGACCACCGCCACCGTTCGCGTTCACGCCAATGGCAACGCCACCAGAGAAACTCGGGTTGCCCACGGTACCGCTTTGCGCCCCGCCGCCAATCGCAACCGCGTCTGTTGCGTAGGCAATCGAATTGGGCAACGTCGAGTTGGCAACGAAGTATTTCGTGGCGTTGGTCAACTGACCGAAGGTCGCCGCGTCGGTGGCCGCCGTGCCGTTGGCTAGGCCGGTGATCTTGTAGTTGCCCATGTCCATGGTGGACAGCATCTTCACGCCGTTCACCGCATAGATCGACATCGTGCCGTCTTTGTTGCCAGTGAGAGATGTCTGGTTGACGCCACCCGCGGAACCGCTCGGGTTGGAATCGCTGAACAGACCCCAGTCGTAGGCGGAGCCCGCACAGTTGCTCATGGAAGTGGGGGTGCCGCTCGTGCCCATCATGGTGCCGGTATTGTCTTCGGCACACATCGCGATGCTGCCGCCGTTGGCGGCAAACGCAGCCTGGCTCATGGACAACGAACCCAGCACGCCCGCCACCAGCATGGCGCCCACGACAGCGCGCTTGCTGCCGCTCTTCTTACGGCCCTTGGCCAACTCAGAGGCCACGACCCAATTGCCGGTGACGGCGTTCCAAACAATTCGATAAGCGGTATTCATAAATTGACCTAAGAGAGTGACTACAGGATGTGGGCGAACGATGGGTTCGCTGACAGCTGAGGAGTCTGCTCTTAGGGGTCAAACGCCTACATCAGATAAGTCCTACCTCGCTTATAATCGTCTTGTTTTTATGCATGAGCCGGCATCGCGCGCGCCATAACTGGTAACGGCGCGACCGCAATATCGGAGAAGTCCTAGAATCTGTGTGACCACGAAAGACAATTGGCCGAAAAAATCTGGATAACGGCCGCATAGCGGACGATGTGGCAAGGCAGGTGCGACAAAACGTCCGGATGGCAAAATACAAAACCCGACAAAGCCCTCCCATTGCGCTTGGTCCTCTTCCGCCGCATTTCGCCTTTCACGCACGAGAGTGACAACTGGACTAGCTGAACTAGTCCATCCGCATGACAACCGCGTTGGAAGCGACCGGAGAGTTTTCCCAGGCGTGCCGCGATGGGGGCGTCCAGCGCTGCTCTGGCTGATCAAGAAATGCAGCTATACGCATGCGCAGTTGCTCCAAGCACGGGAGCTTCTGGATGAAGCCGCCGCCAAATTTCACATGGAAGGGAAAATCGCGCATCCAGGCCTTCGGATGGCCCAGATTGAAGTAGTCATGCGTTTGCAGGAGGTTCGGATGCTTGATACGCATCTTCTGCTGTAGGCGGCGGTCGCGGCATCGACTTACAGGCCCAAGGCGCGCTCTCCGACGAGGCCTGCGACCTGATCGCGGACAAGAGCCCAGTCAGCGTGTGGGAAGTCGCCATGAAGAACGGGCTCTGCCGCCCTGATTTCCAGGTAGATCCTCACCTGTTTTGGCGAGCCCTCCTGGACAACGGCTGTATTGAGCTGACCATCCGCGGTGCTCAGATGGCAAACGCGGTCAATCTTCCCGATCGCCACAAAGATTCCCTGATCTGTGTCGCACCTATCGGGAGACTCCTCACCCTAATGCGGGCCGTGGCTTTCGTGTGCCATGAACCCTGCTTGGCGTCGACCTCGAACTCTCGCGTGGCCAATCGCCAACATGCCACACAGTACGGCCAGCATATTGCCGAGCGTGAAAACCACGTGGAACAGCTGTGGCTTCTCAAGCCATCCCGACAGATGATTGGCGCCAATGGCGAGCGAAAGACAGCACAGCAGCCACGTAGTTTTGATCTTCAGGTCAATGTGCCGCTGTCGAGCAACCCAGAGGAATGCCGCAGCAGCAGCGAGATCGAAGGAGGCAATCTCCCATTGCCAGTGCGGCGATGAAAGCCAGTTGGTGCCTTCCGCAGTCCAGATGGGCAGGAGCAGATGAGCCGCGGCCAATGCCACGGCGACCAGAGACCAACCTGTCAGCAATAGATTGAGGGGCCAGGTTGTCTTCAAGGGCCTGTGCATGCTGATCTCGTACACGCGTAGTGCCGTGCAATGGGATGCCTTCTCAATACTGGGCCTGCTGCACTGCGGCCGAAAGAAGATGCCGCCACTGATGCTGCATTTCGGCACGACCTAGCAGACCCGGCGTGGCGGATGTAGCTGTAGTTTTGCGCCTGACCAAACCGTCCACGAGGCGGGGCCAACGGCAGGTCGCTTCTCCGTGGAAACGTATGGCAATCCGCCCCGGAAGAAGGGATCAAGGGATCCCTTCTTCTTCGGCACCGCGGCGGATTGTCGAATTAGTTGTACGCCATCGTGAAGGTGGCGATGGCTGCGACCGGACCACCCTGCACCGTCGAACCTACCTGCACATACTGAGCGGTAAGTGGAATGCTTACCGTGCTGCTGCCGGCGTTGACGGTGGTGACCTGCCACTGATTGGTGTTGCCGACCGAGACCGAGTCCGGGCCGTATTTCACGGGCAGGGAGCCGTTGAAGATGCGAACGCCGACACCGGTACTTGCCGTTGCTGCCGTGGGCGAGAGCATGTCGGTAGTGTTGCCCGGGTTGGTCGCATCGGTGAGCGTGATGTACATCCTGCTGCTCGAGCCTGGATCACCGCCAGAGCAGCTCAGGTTGATGTTGAAGTTCTGCGCCGTACCTGCAGTGGTACCCACACCACTAAATCCATCCGCGGACTGATCGGGTAGCGTCACCGCGATAGGGGACGAAGAAGTGACCTGACACGTCGGACTCTTTGGCGTGACGATGAAACTGCCACTCCAAACATAGGTTTCGTAGGTGGTAGGAGCGCCTATATTTCCAGTCTGATGCACCTCCCAATGAGCAAACTCTCCCGACACGGAGCCGGCTCTCGTGATGGCGCCCGTTTTGATGAGCTTGACCGTCACCTGGTGGGCGGCGACACCTTGGCCCCAAACCGATGTACATGACACCGGCCATAGTGCGGGGTTGCAGCCGCCGCCTGTGAACTGAACCGTATAGCCGATGCCCGGTATGCCCGAGTCGTAGATATTGCCACCCAAATAGGGCATGGATCCCTTGAAATCGATAGTCTCCGGCGCAGCCGGCCAGCCGCCGCTACACGCCGCTCCGGCACTAGTGCTCACGTTGATCGCTCCCGTCCATAACGTGGCACCTACAGGCAGCGTAGTATCGACTTGCGCGGGTGCCGGAGCTGTGAGGCTCGATATGCCTGGGGTGGCGCACACGAAGGCGGCATGGGCCTTGGGCGCATACCCATGGAACACCACGGCGCATACGACCAGCAGAAGACTACGAAAGAATTTGTTCATGACTTTTTCTCGATGTATCGTGGCGTGTGTCCGCTGGCGCAATCGGACGCCAGAAGTGCTTCGATCAGTGGCACGACGCCTCCACGTTATCGATGACGGCGTTGGCCGCTCCCTTGTCGCGTGCCGGGAGTTGATAACTGACGTGACACTGCTGATCGGGCTGATCGCCCCATCGCACCGACAAAGTGCCGCCCTCTTCGGCGCCTCGAACAAACATCTGGCCACCCTGGCCCACGGTGCCCACGTTCTGGCCATTGGCATCGAGCACGTCCGCACCAAACGGAAGCACTTTGCCGCTGGGCTGCGTGGCGCGGATCAACACGGCGCGACCGGAGACAGTGCTGAACTTCAGCGGGATCACTGCACCGGCGCGCGGCGCAGTCTGCAGACGCGTGGTCTGCAATTCCACATCCGTGGAGGTGCCCGACGGATCGAGCGACACATCGTTCATGCGATACGGACGCAGGCCACCAACCACCGCGTAGCCACGACCGTCGACCTTGGTGGAGCCGCTGGCGGCGCCCTGTGCATCGGGAGCGTACACGACGGCCATCGCGCCGTTGAGATCCATGAAGGGCGCCAACGTCACGCCGCCCGGGTGTACCACAAGGCCGCCCGACGCACTGACCGATCCTTGATCGTAGTGGTCACTATGCGAGGCGCTGGCTCCCAGATTGACGTAGCTACCCTGCCAACCCAAGCTACCGCTGACTGTGGTTTGCGCGTTGTCCTGATCGCTATAGGTCGCGCTGGCGTTGTAGTTGTACTGGTGACGGTCACCGAAGCCGCCGGTGATACTGGCGCGATCGGTGTTGCCAGCATAATCGTCATGCGTGGCGCTCAACGAGAGGCTCGGGCGGTTAACGCGCGGACCACCCAGCGGGATGGACAGGTTCACGCCGAACTGGTTGTCGTAACGACTGCCGTTGTACACCGGTGAGGACGAATAGGTTCGGCTGGCAGTGAGACCGAAGCTGATGTCGCGCCAGTGGTTGGAGTAACCCATCTGGTACGTGGTAGCCGCTGGCGCGCCGTTCCAATAGGTCATGCGCGAACCATTGAGGTAAAGCGAGCCCTTGTTGCCCCCAAAATCCTGGCTTACGTTGACTTGCAGACGCTGCTTGTTGCGATACGGCGCGCCAACATCGATGTTGTGGGAACGGTAGGTGGTCAGGCGATCCTGCGCCTGTACGGCCTCGTCCAACGAAAGGAAGTTGGTGTTGGAGTAACGGTACGTGGCCACGGCAAAGGTGGTGCCGTAGGACGGCAGTGTCTTCGCATAGCTCAAGCGAGCGCTGTAACCGGAAAGAGACTCACCCGCCCCTTGGAACGTCGTGTGCGAGTTGGTGACGTCAAAACCGAACGCGCCTGCTTCCGTGGTGACAGCGGCGCCTCCCAGATACGCTTTGTAGAGAGCGCGGTACGTCGACTGCACGCCGCCGTACAGCGTCAACCAATTGGTGATACCGCGCTGATAGGTGCCTTCGACAAAGTAAGGGCGCCCGTTGACCAGCGAGTCGTCGCGGATCTGGCCATCGGTGACGGCCCAGCGGCTGATGCCCGGACGGAGCGACATGGGCACCGCCGCGTAAGGCACGGTGAACGTATGCGTGCTGCCATCGGCTTCAAACACGCTCACGACGAGATCGCCACCGTAACCCGTGGCGTACAGGTCGTCGATCTTGAACGGACCTGGCGCGACCGTTGTTTCGTACATCAGGTTGCCGTTCTGGTGAATTTCAACGCGTGCCTGGGTATTGGCGACACCGCGGATGGTCGGCGCGTAACCCTGCACCGAATCCGGCAGCATGCGGTCGTCGCTGTAGATGCTGAAGCCACGGAACGATGTGGTGTCGAAGACCACGCCCTGCGTGAAGAAGTCACCAATCGTCAGCTGCGCCTTCCACGGTGTGATGTCGTGCGAGGCCGTGGTGTTGATGTTGTGCCAGTAGGTGCGACCGGTGCGCTGATCCCACTGCATGGTCTCCTGCGAGCGCAGGCGCCAGCCTGCCACGTTAAGGCCGAGGTTGAGGCCGAGGTAGGCATTGACGTCGCTGTAGTGCGCGCCATTGCTCCAGGGCGTGAAGCTGTTGTACTTCACCGGTGTAAAGCTGCCGTTCGTGCCCAACATGTAGGTGCCGTTGGGTGATGCGGAATACGTGCCATCCGGATTCTGTTTGTAATAGCTGGCGTTCTGAACGTTGAGCGTGCCGCCATTGGCATCGATCGCCATACCCGCACCGTCGCCACGCATACCGTCGTAGCTGGTGTTGGTCGAGTAGGCGTTAAAGCTATAGCCCATCAGGAAAGCGGTTTCGCCGTTATCCCACAGGCTGGGACTGACGTAACCACGTGCATGATTGAGCAGCGCCACCTGTGGAATCGACACATTTAGGTGCAGCGACCCCATGTCCATCTTGGCGAACGCATCCGGGCCGATGTCGGCCGCGGTGATGCAATTGTTGCCTTTGTTGAATACCGCCGGATCGAGCTTGGTGGTGTCGACACCCATATGGAGTATGTCGTCATAGCCAAAGCAGGGCTCGGCGATATCGCTGCCTTGCACCGCGCGGAAGGTGACGTCCTGGGTGGCGAGACGGACCTCGTTGACGTAAAGGTCGACGCGATACCGGCCAGGCATCACCGGGTTGCCCTTCTCGAAGCGAGATAGATCGACGCTCTGGGTATTGCCAGTGAAGGCACCGTTGAACTCGACCGCACCGCCGCTCGGATCAGCGGGCGCCACCGGATCGACCGCGGCCGGCGCTGCACTCCACGCCCACACCGGCACGATTCCAAGACCCAATGCCAGCATCACCGAGAGATACTTGGGCTGCAAGCCATTCGTGCGTTCGAGGCGAGAAGGTCGCGCGTGTCTGCTGGGTGTAGGCATAGGTATTGTCCGGATATGTCTCGTGGGAACTCGGTCACCGATCGGGACGCGCCCAATGGGCGGCAAGATCCCGGCACCCATGCCGCAAGGCAGGGATGATCAGAAAGAAGCGTGCTAGTGCTAAGCGCCAGGTCAGGGCTTGGCCGAGAGATCTCGAGTCAGGCCGGCACTCGGGTCAGCGGCTGAAAGGCACGTCGTGCGTATCGAAGCCGCCGTAGTCATTGATGACCTGGACGGTCAGCTTTCCGTTGGCTACGTCTGGGTTTCCTTTGAGCGGAAACTTTTCGCTGCCCTTCGCTGGACACATGCCGCCCTTCGGTTCGAGGCTCTTATCCACTCCGACACCCTTGAATGTCAGCGAGCCAAACGAGACAAAGTACGGCGTGGGATTCGTGCATTCGGCAACATAGCCGCTGCCTTCCTTCTCGACGCGCCAGCTGACCTGGTCAATGGCATCGAACGAATTGCCCGGCAGACCCTTGGGTCGATAGAAAAGCTTCAGACGCGAGCGGATCGCGAACTGCAGGTAATTACTGGAGTCACCCTCTTTGACTTTCGGCTTGGTCGGAATTTCAAGCACGTTGAGCCAATACACCGTTTCGCGATCCTGCGGCAGGGCGGCGCCAGTGAACATGATGCGCAGGGTCTGGCCCTTGGCGGGGTCCACGCGCGACATCGGCGGCGTGAGGATAAACGGCGCCTTCGACGTTTCCGGGCTGTCCTTGGGGTTGCCCTCATCCACCCACGACTGCAGGAGGATCGGAGCACTGCTGTTGTTCACCATGCTGAGGCTGACTTCGCGCTGCTCAGCCGGATAGATGACACGCGTGCCGTTGATCTGAATGCTTGCGTAGGCGCTGCCAGCACCTCCGACAACGAGGGCGAGCGCGCAGGCAACACGAGCGAAGGTCTTCATGAGGGTTTCTCAAAGCGAGACATGGAATCGGGCATTTGATTGGCGAGGCCGGCCGAAGCCGACCTCACCGCATCACGATCTAACAGCGATCGATCAGTTGTAGATCACCGAGTACATCACTGCGGTGGCCACGTCACCGGCGGTCGAGGCGCCACCGGTAGCCACGTAGCGAGCCACGTAATTGATCGTGGCCGTGCCGCTGGCGATGGTCGCCTGCGGCGAACCGTTGCTGGTGTACATGTTGATGGCCGAGCCCGACGGAGTCGTCAGACCCACTTCCACGTTGGTGGCGGCGCCAGTGGCGGTGGTGTTCTTCAGATTGCCCGTGGCCGAGTTCACCATGGTGCTGGTGTAGCCCGACGGCGTTGCAGCGGAGTCGAAGTGCAGCGTGACCTTGGTGCCGTCGGTGCAACCCGCGCTGCCCGAACCACCGAAGACCAGCGAGAACGGATGGTCACCGGCGGTGGCGCCTGCCGAAGCCAGCGCAGCCGTGCTAACCGTGTCGAGCGGGACGGTGATGTTCTTGGCGGCGCCGTCGGTGCCCGTGCCACCGTTGACGGTGCAGTTGGTGGCAGTGATCTTGCCGGTGAAATTGATCTGGCCGTCCGAGGCGGAAGCCTGCATGGCAACGAGACCGAACGCAGCAGCCAGGGCGGCGGTGAAAAGAGTCTTCTTCATGTGTTTTTCCTTGATTTGAAAGTCTGCTTTCCAGGGATCGGCTGGAACGTTGATTTACCGGCCTCGCGATCCTGTGTCCCTTGAAAGGGCGAGACGCGCTGTCGTAAGGAAGCTCCCCTTTCGACGCTGCGCATCATCCAGAACGGGCATCACGGAAAACATTGGAGGAGTCCTAGACCTTTGATCTGTCGCGACCTCTGGCCTTCGCGCGTGTCATCGCGTCTACGGAAACGGGCCAAAGCAACGGTCGAAGTGGCGCTGACATGGCGCCTGGCAAGCCAACTACGAATGCTGCCGACTGGCGACGAGAGAATCAGGCAAGGAAGCGCCTGTCACCATCGACAACCTCATCGATGTCGAGAATCGATCGCTATGCTGGTATGGCGCTCAGGGATAGCGCTGAAAAATTTGAACGCGACGATGTGACCTAGCCGACCACGCCTGCGCGTGAGTGCCGCGCCGTCGCCTGCGATTCCAGGAAGCAGTTTCTTCATGGATTTATCCGATACCTACTTCAAGCAACTGCGCCTACCATGATTTCGACTCGCCACGCGGAAGCGTGCGCGTAGCGACACAAAATTGGTTTGTTCTTGACCCAGGACGTCCTGAAGTTGCTTTCCCGGGCTGGCGAAGTAAGCGATGTTGCAGAAAGTTTGCGGGCTTCCATGGACGTATCTGGCGATCAACTACTCGCTTCAACGCAAGCTGGAGAACCCAAGTCGGGATCTCGCACAGCGGAAACGCCAACATCAGACGCTTGGAGATCTTCGCGCAACCAACGAGTTTGCTGCGAGGCCGTGGTTCGATGATGGGGCTTGCCTTTCCCTTTACACCTGCGACCTGAAACGCCTTCTACAACAGTTTCAAACCACGATAGGGAAATTTCAGCTGTGAATGAAAGGACATATCCTCTGTTGTCGACCGGCCCCGTCCAATGCAAGACCGCCGGCGCGCATAGCGCACCGATGCGCGCGCGCCGCTTCCTTGTTGTCAAGTTGACCACGCTCGCTTGCGCTGTTGCGTTCGGTCTGGGCGACGTTGGCGAGGCGGCCGCCGCCACCTCTTCATCCGCAACGAGCCAGTACCTCAAGGGTGACGCGGCTGTAAGCGCGCTAGGCGGATCCCTACCTCAGCTCGCTGCCTCGTATGGCATGACGCCAGCACAACTGACGGAAAAGTTGGAACATGATCCGACGCTTAATGTCACCCCGGATGGCCGCCTAATCTATCTGGAAGCCGCCAGCGCAAACGCACCGGCGCCTGCGCCAGCGCGGCTCATGCCGAGATCGTCGCTCGCCGCTTTTTCGGCGCCTCCTACCAATGTTTTTGCACTGCATAGTCGCCCGAGCTCCAAGAAAGTCATCTATTTGAACTTCCAGGGCGGCACGGTGACCTTCCCGCCCGCAAACATATCGACTGTGTATCCACCGTTCGACATGGACGGCGATTCCACGACATTCAGTACCAGCGAACAGCAGCAGATTCAGGAAATCTTCCAGCGCGTAGCTGAGGAATTCGCACCGTTTGATATTGACGTTACTACGGAAAATCCGCCGCAGGACGCGCTGGTGCGAAGCAGTGCGAGTGACGATACCTACGGCGTGGAAGTGTTCATCACCAAGGATGTGAACCATTACGGTTCGGGCGGTACGGCGCCTATTGGCACGTTCGACCAGATCCTACCCGCCGGCGTGTCGTACGACATGCATAGGTACAGCGACAGTGCCTATGTCTTCTATGACAACCTTGGCAACAACATCCCCGGCATTGCCATGTCCATTTCTCACGAAGTAGGACACACGCTGGGGCTGTCTCACCAAAGCTATCAGAGTCCAACGGGTGCTTTTGTCGAGTACTGGCCCGGTGACGGTCGGACCAACTTTGTCCCGATCATGTCGCAGATCCCCTGGGGCACTCGCACGTTCTTCACCTGGTACAACGGCGCGTACCAATACGCCACCAACAGCGAAGACGAAATTGCCATCATGCAGACACATGGTGCGCGTCTCGTCCCCGATGACTACGGCAGCACCATCGCGACGGCTTTCGCGCTGCCAGACGGCACCCTCAACAGCACGACCGGCCGCACCGACGTGGCAGTTGGCGGCTTGATCAATAGCAATACCGATAGTGACTTTTTCAAGTTCACCACGGCATCGCGCGGGCCGCTCAACATCGAAGTGGACCCCGTCAGCGTGGGAGCTAACCTAGATGCGAAACTGAGCCTCTTTGACAGCTCCGGCGCGCTGCTGGCCGTCGCCAAAGACAAGCCCTTGGTCAATGATCCGCTCAGCGCATCGATTAGCGTCGCGCAGGCGCCGGCAGGCACGTACTTCGTCAAGGTAGAGGGCACCGGACGCGGCAGTCCGATGGTGGTTGATCCGGCAGTCGGTCTGACCTGGGGCTATACCAATTACGGTAGCCTGGGCCACTACACACTCACGGTAAGCAAGCCCACGCCTGCGCAGCTTGCCATGGCGTGCACACCGAGCAAAGATTTGTCACTGACTTCGCCTGCCCCGACCCAGTTGGCCTTCAACTGTCAGGTATGGAGCAATAGCCCGAAGCTAACAGCGACGTTTGATTGGGGCGACGCGCAGAGCCCCTGGAATGTCTCTACAGCGACCGTCTATCTGGGGTCGTGGGTAGGCCCTGCACCGGATGGTGCTACTTACGCCAACCAGGCGTGGGTGCCTGGACGAGTCTATCAATACGACGAGCCAGGCACCTATAACGTCAATGTGACAATGAAGGACGCAAACGGTTCTACCGCTACACAATCGGTGATCTTCAAGGTGGGCGAACCCATGCCCGTCAATTTTGAGATAACCCAAAAAGTGCCGCCCCCGTATAAGGCTCCTACTGGAGTTGTTCTTGAATTCACCCCCCTAGCCATCACAGCGGGGTACAAATATCCAGACTATTGCCTCTGGAACTTCGGTGACGGGACGCCTGCGGTCAAAGGACCATGTGGGCAGCATGTTGGTTACTACACCAAGCCAGGGACGTACGTGGCCAGCGTGACGGCAGCCTTTAACCAGTACTCCACGACCCTGACGAGGCAAATCACCGTCCAGATACAGTAGTCGCCCGGTAGATCGATTCCACTGTACCAATCGGGCCAGCATTTGGACGTCTGTCCGGGCTGGCCCGATTCAGTTGAGGGATGCCTTTCAAACCCATCTATGACCGGAATACCAAAGTCCGTAACTGAAGTCGGTGCAAACTTTGTCATCCGCGCCGACTTTGAACACGCACTTTGCAGCAAACGAGCACACCCGTTTGGGTTAGAACGCACGCACTCGCTATCTCGCCTTGACGACCGGCGGCGGGGCCCAGGTTCCGTCGATGATTGGCGCTTCTGGCCAATAGGCACGGATGTAGAGCGAGAACGCGTCAGACGGCGCAGGGAGCCAATTACTCTCCCTGTCTTTCCCCGGAGATTCGTGCTGAACGTAGATCGTCAATGAACCATCCGCGTTGGTTTTAAGGTTCTTGTTCTTTGTTCCCACCGAGAAGCGGCTAAGCGCATTGGGTTCGAAGAAGTGATGCTTGTTGTACATCGTCAGGGACCAGAATCCGCTAACCGGAGGCGTCTGACCTTTGGGGAAGGTGATCGTGTATGCATTGCCGCCAGCACCACTGAGACGCGTACCCTTGGCGTCGAAATCCGTGTAGATGTAACGCGTTTCCTGAGGGGCGTTGTCGTACATATTGGATTTTGCCGTGGCCGTTCGGGAGAGATAGTCCACGCCCCAGCGCGCGCCATTCGATGGTGACGTCCACCCATTGCCTATGGGCCGGCCGTTGTTACGGAACTCGAAGAGCGGGTCGACAATTTCCCTGTCGGCATCCACCGCGGTCTGCACCAAAGTCTGCTTGATGCTGGCGTCTTTGCCAGCGGCATCGAGAACGGACTCAATCATTGCGTAAAGAGATTCTTCACCAGGCTGCGGAGGAATCTGCTTCATGACGACTGGTAGTTCGTCGAAGAACTTTTCGGGCTCAACCCAGTGAATCTCGCCGCCCCCCATGCTTGCTGGCACCGGGTAGATGGGGAGTTTGTGCCAGTCCATCGTTTTCATCTTGCCGTCGAATTTATCCAGGGGATAGACGACGATCTGGCTCAAGACCTTTTGTATCGCTGCCTTGTCCTCGGCGGTATCGTCCATGAAGGCCCGCGGAAGTACCGTGACCAGGTCCGTCGTGGAGCGACACACTTCGGTGATGCCTTTAGGGACGTCGCCCTTCCAGTTTGGGCCGACGATTAAATAGAACCCCGGCTTGGATTTGTATTGCTTGCCGATGGCGCAGAACGAGTCGGTGCGCGCGTCGGCAATCTGATAGACGTAGAAGCGTTCGCCAAAGTCAGGAACCTGCACGACGACCGGTTGCGTATCGACGTGCTGGTAGCCGGCGCCATACACCGTGTCCTGATTGGGGCAGGTAATGAAATTCTGGTCGGGCTTGATGTAGTCAGTCAGCATGCTGATCGCGCCAGGAGGCGATACCGGCAGAATCCCGCCATTCAGGCCGGGGCGTGGGACTTTCGCCACCGCCTGCGATCGGTTGTAGTTGTTCACCAACGGCCATCCCCAGATGTACGCCATGCGCCCAACCGCCTGGACGTATCCCTTGGTCATGACGGTACCCGGCGGGGTGCCTTTCAGCTCTTGGGCGCTAGTCGCGGCGGGGACTTGGGCCGCTTCCATCGGTGATGTTGGATCGGCCGTTGGGCAAGCATCCGCGTGTCGGCAAGTGAACAGCAGCAGGGCGGCGCAGGGAATGGACAGAATGGCCTTGCACATGGATGAAGCCCTCGGTCGATGATCGGTAGCGTTGACTAGAAACCGACCAAGGCATTGTGGGCGCTCTTCAGAGTGGGTTGCCTCAGTGTTACTACGTTGGAAACTCCGGTAAAACTACCTAAAAGATGTGCCTAGCCAGCATGGACAGGGATATCCGTTTTCGACTGCGACAACGGACCTTATAGGAAGTGTGTAAATGCTCGGTTCGCATAGTTGGTACCGGCATATACAAAACCTATGGCGTCCTGATCAATTAAACGACTCGAAGGGGGCCATCTCTCTGCGGCACTATTCAAACGATCGTCACACTGGCCGATTTGCCCCCCTTAGGCGTCCCTTCTGCCCTCCCTAACTCGCAGCAGTTTCCGGGACAGTGGAGCGTCACGCAGCCGTGCTCCTGGGGAGGAAAGCCATCATGCGCAAGACCGTTCTATTACTCGCCCTGCCCTTGGCCGTGGCGGCCTGCAGTCATGAAGACCAGGCTGCGCAGAGCACCGGCGACGCCTCGTTCGAAGCCAAGCTGCAGCAGCAGTTGCTGGATGCCAAGCCAGGCACGGTCATCGATATCCCGGCCGGTCATTACCACCTGCAGCGCGGCCTGAGCCTGCGCAGCGATGGCGTCACCATCAAGGGCGCCGGCATGGACAAGACCGTGCTGTCGTTCAAGGGCCAGGTGGTGGGGCCGGAAGGCCTGCTGGTGAACGCGAACGACTTCACCATCGAGAACCTCGCGCTGGAAGACACCAAGGGCGATGCGCTGAAGATCAACCAGGGCAAGAACATCACCATTCGCGGCGTGCGCGTGGAATGGACGGGTGGCCCCAAGACCACCAACGGCGCCTACGGCCTGTATCCGGTGAAGACGCAGAACGTGCTGGTGGAAGACTCGGTGGTGATCGGCGCTTCCGATGCCGGCATCTACGTGGGCCAGTCCAACAACATCGTGGTGCGCCGCAATCGCGCCGAATACAACGTGGCCGGCATCGAGATCGAGAATTCGGTGAATGCGGACGTGTACGAGAACATGGCCACCAACAACACGGGCGGCATTCTGGTGTTCAACATGCCCAACCTGTCGCAGGCGGGTCATAGCACGCGCATCTTCAAGAACAAGTCGATCAGCAACAACACCGACAATTTCGCCGCCAAGGGCGCGGCGGTGGCCAGCGTGCCGCGTGGTTCGGGCATTGTGGTGAACTCCAACGACAAGGTGGAGATTTTCGACAACGACATCGCCGACAACAAGACGGCGAACGTCATCATCTCCAGTTACTTCTCCACCAACTACTACAACACCAAGGGTGTGGCGGCCGATTACAACCCGTACCCGAAGGGCATCTTCATCTACGACAACCGCTTCAAGGGAGGCGGCGATTCACCGGACGGGCTGAAGCTCAAGACGCTGAAGACGGCGGTGTTCGGTCTCAGCGGCAAATTCCCGGACATCCTGTGGGATGGCTACGTGGATGAAAAGAAGCTGGTGGATGGCCTGCCGCCGGCAGAGGACCGCTTCTGCATTCAGAACGGCGACGTGGGCGTGATCAACGCCGATGGCCCGCACGACTACAAGAATCCCAGCACCGACACCAAGGCTTACCAGTGCACGCTGCCCAAGCTGCCGCCGGTTGTGCTCGATCCGGAACCGAAGGCCTGAGGTTGCTGCAGATGATGAAGTGGTTTACGTGTGCCGGCATGCTGTTGGCACTGGTGCTGGTGAGTGCCTGCCACCGTGGTCTCGACCCGGTGGCGTTCCAGGCCGACGGGCGTCCGCCCAAGTTGAGCGACTGGCATGTGGTCGAAGTGCGCGACGGCAAGCTGGTGCTCAACAAGGGCGTGGTTCCGTACGACCTCAATACGCCCTTGTTCACCGATTACGCGCACAAGCTGCGCACGATCTGGATGCCCAAGGGCGTATCGGCCAAGTACGACCCGACCGATACCTTCGACTTTCCGGTCGGCACGATCATCAGCAAGACCTTCTATTACCCGCGTGCCGCCGATGGGAAGTTCACCGATGTGGCGCGCACGTACGACAGCTCGCGTGACTTTGCCGGCGAAGGACTGGATCTGTCGCGTGTGCATCTGATCGAAACGCGCATCCTGGTGCGTCGTGAATCGGGTTGGGCGGCGATGCCTTACGTGTGGAAGGACGACCAGAAAGATGCGTCGCTGGCGCGCACCGGCGCGGTGATTCCGTTGACGTTGGTCGCCGACAGCGATGCACGGGAAGACTTCAACTACGTGGTGCCCGACGAAAGCCAGTGCGCCAGCTGCCACGCGCAGGACTGGGTGACGCGCAAGATCCATCCCATCGGTCCGAAGGCGCGCCATCTCAATCGCGATTACCACTACGCGGCGGGCGACGAGAACGAGTTGGCGCATCTGATGAAGGTGGGCTACCTCACCGGGGCACCGGCACCCGCCGAAGCGCCGCGCAATGCGAACTGGATGGACGAACACGCGTCGCTCGATGCGCGGGCTCGCGCCTATCTCGATATCAACTGCGGGCATTGCCACAACCCCAAGGGTGCAGCCAACACGACTGCGTTGACGCTGGACGTGAGTGCGCCCGAAGACCGTCATCTCGGCATCTGCAAGCCGCCCGTCGCCGCGGGGCGCGGCACGGGCGACCATCTGTTCGACGTCGTGCCCGGTTCACCCGACGAATCCATCCTGCCCTACCGGATGGACTCGGCCGAACCCGGCGTGATGATGCCGGAACTGGGCCGCAGCACGGTGCATCGCGAAGGCGTGGCACTGATCAAGGCATGGATCGCGGCGCAGTCGGGGGGCTGCGTCGCGATCCATTGAACAAGTAGCAACGCCGCGGCCTTCGGGCGGCGGCCATTTCATCTCGAGGGGAGAGTGTGCTGATGAATATGCGTCTGCGTCCGTTGTCCGTTTGCCTGCATCGCCTGTTGATCGGCGGCAGCCTGATGCTGGCGGCCTTGCCTGCCGATGCCTGGGCCAGCGATGACGCCGCGTCACCGCAGGACACCGGCAGCACCCCGAAGAGCGGCAGCACCAGCGCCGATCCGGAAAAGGCCAAGCTGCTCGGCAACATCACGGTGACGGCGCAGAGCCGCACGCAGGAAGTGCAGTCGGTGCCGATTCCGGTGCAGATCGTGACGGCCAAAGAGATCGACACGCTAGCTGCGACCGATCTCAGCAAGATGGATATCTTCGTGCCCGGCCTGGTGATCGACGCTACCCAGCCCACGCAGCCCACCTATGAACTGCGCGGCATCGCCACCAGCAACTTCGGCATCGGCACCGAGTCGGCGGTGGGTGTGTACGTCAACGGTGTCTACGCCGCGCGTTCGGGTGGTTCGCTGCTGGCGTTCAACGATATCGCTCGCATCGAAGTGCTGAAGGGTCCGCAGGGCACGTTGTTTGGCCGCAACGCGGCGGCGGGTGCGATCTCCATCGTCACCAACGAACCGACCGACAAGTTCGAGGGCAAGGCGCGCGTGCGCGTGGGCAACGACGGGCGCAAGTACGCCGACGCGCTGGTCAACATTCCCATCAACAAGGACATGGCACTGCGCCTGAGCGTGCTGGACAACCAGAGCGATGGCTGGATCAAGGACGCCGCCACCGGCAAGCGCTACGGCGGCGACAACGAATGGGGCTCGCGCGCCGTGTTCCGCTGGAACGTGACCGACAACACCCGCGTGCTGCTGTCATGGGATCACGAGAAGCTCAATCAGGCGCCCTCGCCCGCCATCGGCTTGATCCCGCTGTCGAACGACACCAACGAACGCGCGCCGTACCCGGCCGATCCGGCGACGTATCTCAATCCGCTGCATGCGCCGCTGTACAACGACGCCATCGGCGCACGCGAGTCGCGGCGCTTCGACGGCGGCACGCTGCAGATCGATCACTCCTTCGGCTGGGGCGATCTCGTCTCCACCACCGCATGGCGCGGCTTCGACACGTTCAACCTGGGCGACTACGACGGCACCAATCACGTCGTCACCTATCTGGACACGGCCAATATCGAACACAACAACAGCTGGTACCAGGAGTTCAAGCTCTCGGGCAACAACGACCTGATGGATTGGGTGGCGGGCGTCAGCTACTACCAGGAGCAGGCGCGCCAGACCAGCGAGACCAACGTCAACACCGACAGCATCGACACGCTGGCGAACAACGTCCTGGGCGTGGGTACGCCGCTCACCGATATCAGCAACGCGCTGGCGTCGTTCGGTTTGCCGTTCTCGCTGCTGGGCGATCCGTGGCACGAAGCCATCAGCAATGACGGCAACTTCAAAGCGTATGCCGCATTCGGCGACGTGATCTGGCACGTCAGCGACCGTTTCGACGTGACCACCGGCCTGCGTTACACGCGCGATGAGAAGGACTTCAGCTGGTACAACATGCCACGCAGCGCGCCGGCCTTCGACGCCACCATTGCTGGCCTCGAAGGCCTCGGCATCGTGCAGATGCTGCCGCCCGAAGCGCAAGCCGCGCTGGCGGCGTTCGGCAACAACGTGATCTTCACCAGCGCGGTGGGCACGCCGGTCTACGCCAGCAATACGTGGAACAACTGGAGCCCGCGCGTGGTCGCCAGTTACAAGTTCACGCCGGACGTGATGGGCTACGTCTCCGTCACCCGGGGCTACAAGGCGGGCGGCTACAACAGCGTGCAGCCCGGCTCCACCTTCCAGCCCGAAAAAGTGACCAATTACGAAGGCGGCATCAAGAGCCTGTTCCCGGACCAGAACCTGCTGCTCAATGGCTCGGTGTATTACTACCGCTACGACAACATGCAGTCGCTGGCGCTCGATCCGAACAGCCCCGCCACCGGCCTGCCGATCTACGTGGTCAACAGCAGCAACCAGGAAGCGAAGGGCCTGGAGCTGGAAGCGCAATGGCAGCCGATCGATGGATTCCGCGCGAATTTCATGGGCGCTTACATCGATTCGAAGTATCGCAACGCCACCGCGCCCGACGGCGTGGACCTGAGCGGCCAGCCCACCGGCGCACCGTACTTCTCCGGTGCGCTGTCGCTGTCCTACACTCTGCACGATGTGGCCAACGGCGAGCTGGAATTCGACCTGTCGCAGGCTTATCGTGGAGCCACGCGTTGCAACGCCGATTCGCAGTTCCAGGGCGCTTGCTACGTGAGTCCCAACTTCAAGATCGGCACCAGCCAGCAGCGCACGGACGCTCGCATCGACTGGCACGCGCCGGGTGACCGTTGGGGTGTGGCGTTGTACGGCAACAATGTCTTCAACAAGCGCTACGTGACCGGCGTGAACAACATCAGTACCTCGGTGTTCGGCACGCCGTTCGCCAGCATCTCGCCGCCCCGCATGTGGGGCTTGGAACTGCGTGCGAAGTTCTGACCGTGAAGGCATGACCATGAAAGAACCCAGCCCGTCGTTGCATTCCACCCTGCTTCGCATGCGCGAGGCGCAGGCACGCGATCCGCTGCCGCCGTGGGACGTGCGGGCCACCCGCCTGCGCACGCTGGAGAAGATGCTCAACGAGCAGCGGGTGCCGTTCGCCGAGGCCATCGACGCGGATTTCGGTCATCGCCCGCAGGAAGAGACGGAGCTGCTGGAGCTGTATCCCAGCCTCTCCAACCTGAAGCACTCGCTGCGGCGCGGCCGACGCTGGATGCGTCCGCGCGGCAAGCTGGCCAACCTGGTGTTCCTGCCCGCCCGCACGGCGCTGCTGCCGCAACCGCGTGGCGTGGTGGGCATCATCGTGCCGTGGAATTACCCGTTGTTCCTGGCAGTGGGTCCGTTGATCGATGCGCTTACCGCGGGCAACCGCGTGATGCTGAAGATGAGCGAGTTCACGCCGCGCTTCTCGGCGTTGTTCGCCGAACAGGTCGCGCGCTATTTCTCTTCCGACGAGATCGTCGTGGTCACCGGCGATGCCGAGGTGGCGCAGGCGTTCTCGGCGCTGCCGTTCGATCACCTGCTGTTTACCGGTTCCACTGCGGTAGGTCACCACGTGATGCGTGCGGCGGCGGCCAATCTCACCCCGGTGACGCTGGAACTGGGCGGCAAGTCGCCCGCTATCGTGGGCCCGGGAGCGCGCCTGGAGCACGCGGTCGAGCGCATCGTGTTCGGCAAGCTGGTGAACGCGGGACAGACCTGCATTGCGCCGGACTACGTGCTGGTGCCGCGTGCGCAGATGGCGCAGTTTGTCGGTGCGGCGCGCGACATGGTGGGCAAGCTGTATCCGAACCTGCGGCTGCAGGAGCAGTATTCGTCGATCGTTTCCGATCGCCAGTACGAGCGGCTGGCCACGCTGCGCGACGAAGCCGTGGCCGCGGGCGCCACGCTCGAGCCGATGAGCGACGCGCACGATATTCCCGCCAAGCGCCTGCTGGCACCGGTGATGCTCACCAACGTCAACGACCGCATGGCGGTGATGCAGGACGAGATCTTCGGGCCCCTGTTGCCGGTGCTGCCGTACGACTCGCTGGACGAGGCGATCGGCTATGTCGCCAGCCATCCGCAACCGCTCGCGCTGTATCTGTTCGAGCAGAACGGCTCGACCATCGACGAGGTGCTCAAGCGCACGCATGCCGGCGGCGTCACGGTGAACGACACGCTGTACCACATCGCCCAGCACGGCCTTCCGTTCGGCGGCGTGGGGCCGTCGGGTATCGGCGGCTATCACGGCGAAGCGGGCTTCCGCACGTTCTCGCATATGAAGCCGATCTTCCGCCAGGCACGATTCAACGGCACCGGCATGCTCAATCCGCCGTACGGGGCGCAGTTCAAGCGCATGTTGAAGCTGTTGATGCGGGTGGGTTGAAAGCACCGAAAGGCCGGCAGGGTGCGAAACCCTTGTGGGAGCGCACTTGTGCGCGACTGGCCACATTGCAGCGTCGACGCACGGTGTGGCCGTCGCGCACAAGTGCGCTCCCACAGGGGTTCCGCTCCGGCAATGGCCGCTTTCGCCAAGACATAGAAAAACTTCCCGCTTCGGTTGATGCGGGTGGGTGCAGGCACTGAAACGCGTATGGGTCCGAGACCCTTGTGGGAGCGCACTTGTGCGCGACTGGCCACGTTGCAGCGTCAACGCACGGTGTGGCCGTCGCGCACAAGTGCGCTTCCACAGGGGTTCCGCTCCGGCAATGGCCGCTTTCGCCAAGACATAGAAAAACTTCCCGCTTCGGTTGATGCGGGCGGGTGGAGGCACTGAAACGCGTACGGGTCCGAGACCCTTGTGGGAGCGCACTTGTGCGCGACTGGCCACATTGCAGCGTCGACGCACGGTGTGGCCGTCGCGCACAAGTGCGCTCCCACAGGGGTTCCGCTCCGGCAATGGCGGCTTTCGCCAAGACATAGAAAAACTTCCCGCTTCGGTTGATGCCGGTGGGTGGAGGCACTGAAACGCGTACGGGTCCGAGACCCTTGTGGGAGCGTACTTGTGCGCGACTGGCCACGTTGCACCGTCGACGCACGGTGTGGCCGTCGCGCACAAGTGCGCTCCCACAGGGGTTCCGCTCCGGCAATGGCGGCTTTCGCCAAGACATAGAAAAACTTCTCGCTTCGGTTGATGCGGGTGGGTGGAGGCACTGAAACGCGTACGGCTCCGAGACCCTTGTGGGAGCGTACTTGTGCGCGACTGGCCACGTTGCACCGTCGACGCACGGTGTGGCCGTCGCGCACAAGTGCGCTCCCACAGGGGTTCCGCTCCGGCAATGGCGGCTTTCACCAAGACATAAAAAAACTCCCCGCTTTCGCGGGGAGTTTTCGTTCAAGCGTCTTTCGCGATGAACCGCGATTAGAACTTGTACTGTGCCGACAGGCTCAGCAGGTTGCCGTAGTCGTCCGACTCGCCGGTGATCACGTCGCCGGTGGAGCTGGTCGCGTTGATGCGGGCACTGTTGACGAAGATGTGCGCGTACGAGGCGTTGATCACGAAGTGCTCGCTGGCCTTGTAGCCGACACCGAAGGACACCAGCTGGCGGGTGCCATCGGGCACGCGCGGATCGCGGGTGGCGGTGATGGTCGGCGTGGTGTCGAGGGCGAGACCGCCGCGCAGGGTGAACTTGTCGTTGAGGTAGTACTCGCCGCCGATGGAGACGTACCAGCTGTTGCGCCAGTTGAACGGCTCGGTGGTGGTCGGCTGCGCCGGGTTGGAGTAGTACACGTTCAAGTTCTTGAACACGTCCCACTTGGTCCAGGCCACGTCGGCGCCCAGGCCGAACTTCTCTTCCTGGTGCCAGTAGCTGGCGGTGGCCACGGCAGGCGTGGTGAACGGCGCGGTGCCATCGGTGTGGGTGAACGGCACGCCACCCGCACCGGCCAGCAGCGCGGCCACGGTCGGGTTGCTCAGCACGGCCTGCACGTTGGAGGGAACGGTGAAGTTGGCCGTGCCTTCCAGCGTATGCGCGATCTTGGAGCGGTAGTTCAGCGCGAACTTGTCGTTCGGCGTGATCTTCCACAGCATGCCGACCTGCCAACCGTAGGCCCAGTCGTCACCCTTGATGCGAGCGACGCCGTCCGAACCCGGCGGCACGATGGTGCCCACCTGCTGTGCCAGCGCCTGGCCAACCGGCACCGGAATGGCGCCGGCCTGCACGGCCTGATTCACCAGGCCCAGGCCAACGGCGTTGTAGTTGATGGCGGAGGTCAGCTCGGCCGAGGTCTTCTGCGCGATACCGCTCACGCCCAGCGCGAAGGTATCGGTGACGTCGTAGGACAGCGACAGCGTGCCATCGAGCGAGGTGAACTTGGACTTGATGGCGTTGTAACGGCCCATCCAGTTGTTGTTGTATTCGGTCTGGAAGCCGAACGGCACGGTGAAGCCCGCGCCCACGTGCCACTTCTCACCCAGCTGGGTGGCGAAGAAGAACGCCGGAACCGGCATGGTGGTGCCGGCATCGCCGCCGTTGCCGCCACTGATCGGGCGACCGGCAAAGTCGTGCGCGGAACCACTGAAGGTGGTGCCGAAATTGATGGCGGTGACGTCGGCCTGGAAGTAGGTGCCCTTCAGGTCGCTCATGGCGGCCGGGTTGTTGGCCACCACCGACACGTCGCCACCGGCAGTGGCGGAACCGGCATAGGCGCGGCCCATCGCGGCGGCGCTGTCTTCATGCAGCTGGAACGCACTCGCATGGGCGCGCTGCGGTGCAGCAAGCGTCCCAAGGATCGCCAGGCTCAGCGCCGCAAGCGTGAGCGGACGACCCGCGCGTGAAAATTGACGGTATGACATCTGCATCAGCAATGCTCCTGCTTATCGTTGATCCGGCTCGGGTAGTAGCGGGGGCTTGACGTCCGCGCTTGCTTTTCATACGCGCGTTTGACACCCCTGGCCGGCACTGTGCCCACACAACGCAAGCTTTACAAGTGCGGTTGCAGCAAAGTTCCCCGAGGATTGCCCGTTCATCCGCTCCGTTCGTCGCCGATAGGCGAAGATAGGGGGTGTAACGCGTCTGGCACAGGGGACTACGCGGAAAATCGCGGTCAGCTCTCAAGCGGTGCTAATCTCTCAGACCGCGCCTGCGGGTGCGCCCTTCCCAGATAGCCGACGGGTGCCGCCATGCACTGTTTTGTCTACGCCAGCCAGCGCAAGCCCGATACCTATCTGTGGCTTCGTCGCCGCGACGATTTCGCGTGTATTCCCGAGCCGCTTACCCAGATGCTGGGCGACCTGCAGTTCGTGCTCGAGGTCGACCTGACCGGCGAGCGCAAACTGCCCTACGAAGATGCCACCCAGGTGCTCGCGCATCTGGATGAGCAGGGCTGGCACCTGCAATTGCCGCCGAAGGAAACCCTGGCCGCGGCCAATCACCCCGCTTACAACAGCGCGCCGCTCGATCCGCATCGCGATCGCTGACGCCAACCAAGCCGAAGCCTGTTAACACGGGATTACCTTCTGGCTTTGTAACGATTCCTATACTCCGCGCTTATGGCCTACTCAAAAACGCGTCGCCCGCCTCCGTTTCTGCAAGCCCTCGCCTGGTTCGTTCCGGGTTTGGTTGCCGCCGCGATAGCCGCCTTCGGCGCTCATCCACTCGCATTGATCCCGCTGCTGGTCGCCAATGCGTTGACCATGGCGGCGGTATGCCACGCGATCGGTTTCGATCCGGAGCCACGTTTCGGCCGCACGGTGCTGCGCCGTGGCGCGGCCTACCTGGTGATGTTCACCGGCTATGTGGTGCTGGTGTTCCTGCTGGTGGCGTGGCCGATGCTCAAGCTCAACCAGTCGCCCAGCCTGGGCGCGGCGTTGATGCTGGCCGGTGCGCTGGTGGTTGCGTTGGCGGCGTTGTGGCGCATGTGGCCGGCATTCGGCCTCGTCTATGTGTGGGACGACGCCTATCCGGCGCAGAGTGATGGCTCGTGGATTTTCACCGCCACCGCGCGCAGCCTCGCCTTCGGCCGCCATTTGTCGCGCGAAGAACGCTTCTTCACCCACTTCCTGCCGTCGGCGTTGTCGCTGCTGGCGCTGGCCTTCATCGCCATTGCGCTCACCGGCCTCTACGGCGTGCTTCCGTCGGAACTGCGCACGGCGGCGTTGGTGCTCTATGGCGTCGTGCTGATGCCTTTGGGCTGCCTGATCATCGCCAACCGCACGTTGCGCGCCCTGCTGTGCGAAGGCCGTCGCCCGCTGCGTCAGCCCGCGTCCGGCGTAATGGACGCCCCCGTTGCCGCACCGATTCCCAAGCCTGCGCCCAAGCTCACCGAGCAGGAGCGCACGGCGGGGACGCCGGAGCAGGCGCACGGTTTGCTGGTGGCCACGCGCGATGGCGACATCGACCGCGCACTGGCGCTGGTGGAAGCCGGTGCCGATCCGAATACCGCGCCCGAGCCGGGCGATCGCGACCAGCGCCCCGTGCTGATGCTCGCCGCCCTGCTGCCCGATATGCGCCTGCTGCGCGCATTGATCGCCAAGGGTGCCGACGTCAATCGCGCCAGCGGCGGCCTCACGCCGCTGCTCGCGGCCACGCGCGACAGCTGGCATGGCCGCGCCGAAGCGGTGATGACCCTGCTCGCCAACGGCGCCAGCGCACTCGCCACCGATGCGGAAGGCAACACGCCGCTGCACGGCGCCGTGCTCAGCGGCGAGGCCATCGTGGCGGCGATGCTGCTCGATGCCGGCGCCGCCATCAACGCACTCAACAAGGCCGGACTCAGTCCACTCGCCGTGGCCTGCCGCGCGGCCAACTGGCCGGTGGCGAAGTTCCTGCTCGAACACGGTGCCAAGCCCACGCCCGCCGATGGCGAGCCCGCGCTGGTGACGGCCGCCGGCATCCCCGACGACGACGTGGAAGGCGTGAAGCTGCTGCTCAAGCATCGTGCCGCCATCAATGCCGTGGATGCGCGCCATCGCAGTGCGCTGATGGCTGCCTCCGCCGAAGGCCACGAACAGATCGCCCGCGCCCTGCGTGCAGCGGGTGCGGATGTGAACCTCACCGATCGCCACGGCAGCACGGCGCTGATGGAAGCGGCGCGTGCCGGCGCCGTGGGCATCGTGAAGCTGCTGACCGAAGCGCAGCCGGATGCACGCCTGCGCGACAGCCACGGCCGCGACGCACTCACGCTGGCCTGCCAGTCGCCGCAGGCGCATGCCGAAGTGGTGCGTGCCTTGCTCGCCCTCGGCGCCGAACCGAAGACCGCCGGCAGCAATGGCCGCAGCGCGCTCGACTACGCCGCCGCGGCCGGCCGCTGGGACCTGGTCGCCTTGCTCGATCCGGAAACGCCGCTGCCCGCCAACCTCAGCATCGACGCCCTGCCCGATGGCGCGGACACGCCCGCGCATCTGCTCGATGCGCTGCGCTTCGGCCATTGGGCCGTGGTATCCACGTTCACCCAGCGCGTGCGCGAGTGGCCGTCGTCGCAACTCGCGCAGCTGTATCTGGACCTGGCTGGCCCCGGCCAGGGTGCCGCGCGTCGCTGGCTGCTCGATCACGCACTCGATCCGGAAGCGCGGCTGCAACCGCAGCTGGTCGACGATGCGGAAACCGTCGAAGGCATCGAATCGTCGCTGCCGCCGCTGGGTCGCCGCCTGTTCGATGCCTTGCTGCCGCTGTTGCCGGCAGCCACCGAAGCGGTGGAAGACCTGCTCGATGCCGGCGCCACGCCAGCCGGTGCCGGTTTGCTGGCGCAAGCGCTGCTACGCCTGGAAGACGGCGTGCAAGGCGCGGCGTTGCCGCTGGCGATGCTCGAGCGTGGCGCCGATCCGTTCGGTGCCGATGCGCGCGAACGCACGCCGGTGCATCTGGCTGCCACCTACGGTCACCATGCCTTGCTGCAGACGCTGCTGCAGCGGGGTTGCGATCCCAATACGCGCGACCTCAGCGGCCGCACGCCGCTGTTCGCCGCACTGGAACACGGCGAACGCGCGCTGCCGCTGGTGCGCTCGCTGGTGGCCCACGGTGCCGATCCCGAAGCGATCGATGCGAACGGCGAAACACCGCTCGGCCTCTCGCTGGAACACGAAGCGATCGAGCGCTGGATGAACTGGGGCGAGTGGACGCGTCCTGCGCGCCCGCTGCGCGCCGACGACCTGCCCGCCGCCGCCAAGGCCGGCGCACTCACGGCCGTCGATCGCCTGCTGGAGCTGGGTTTCGCCGTCGACACGCGCGATCACCAGGGCGCCACCGCGTTGCTGCACGCCTGCGGCGCCGGCCAGCGCGACGTGGCCGCGTTGCTGCTCGACAAGGGCGCCGACGCCACGCTCGCCGCCACCAACGGCATGACGCCGCTTGCCGCAGCGGTGAGCGCACGCCGCGAAACGCTGGTGGCGCTGCTGCTGCAGAATGGCATCGCCGTCGATCAGCGCCTGCCCGGCGAAGCGACCGCGTTGATGATCGCGGCGGCAATGGGCTATCCCGAAATCGCCGAGCAATTGCTCGATGGCGGCGCCGACGTGAATGCGGTGGACGCACGCGGCCACGGCGCGCTGCATGCCGCCGCGCAATACGGTTTCGAGCACAACGACAGCCTGCGCGCACGCCGCCTGTTCGACACCTTGCTCAAGCGCGGCGCCGACGTCGGCATGGCCGACAAGGAAGGCAAGACGCCGCTGCTGCTGTTGCTGGGTGCGCATATGCGTCCAGGCAGCGAATGCGATCCCACCCATATCGGTGCACTGGTGCCCGTGCTGCTCGAAGCCGGCGCCGTGCTCGAACATGCCGACCAGCGCGGTGTCACTGCGCTGCACTCCTGCGCGATGCACGCACTGCTCGCACCGGCGCGCGTACTGCTGGCGCGCGGTGCGGATCGCCAGGCCGCCGATGCGTTCGGCCGCACGCCGGCCGACGTGGCGCGCGCCATCGGCTATATCGATATCGCTCACGAACTGGCGGCGCGCAGCGGCTCGGCCATTCCCAGCGTGCGGCAGATGTTGAGGCAGCCGGCCCAGCCGGCCGACTGAAGCGCCTGTTCGACCAGGCGACGAGCCATCGCCTCGGGGCGTGGCGGCAACTGCCGCCACGCGTTCACTACTTCATCCAGTCCGATGCGATCCACGCTGGGCACGTCCGGCAATCCGCCGATGGCGTGCACGGCGCTGCCACTGGCGCTGCGCGGCGTCCACATGGATGGCCAGCGGTTGCCGAACAGAACCACCAGCGGACAACCCACGGCGGCCGCCAGATGGGCGGGGCCCGTATCCACCGACACCATGCTGTGCGCGATATGCAACAGCGCGCGCAAATGACCCAGCGGCAGCCCGTCGTGCGGCACGATTACCTGCGCATGCGCCGCCGCGTCGCCGATCGTAGCGAGATAGGCCGCCTCGCTCGCCGAACCACACAACAGCACGCGCGCCTGCGGCATGGCCTCGACGATGGCGCGGCACAACGCCGCCCATCGTTCCACCGGCCACGACTTGTCGTCATCCTCGCGCTTGCGTATGCCGTTCCAGCGCATGGTGCGCTTGTTCGCCGGTTGCAGCAGCACCAGCGGATGTCCATGCAGGTTGCGCCGCGCCAGCCACAACTGCGCTTCGCCCAACTCCACGGCGGTCGGCTCCAGCCGCGGCGCGCAAGGCAAGGCGTGCGATGAACTCAAGGCATCGCGAAAGGCCGATGGCGTTTCATCCGCAAAACGCATCAGCCAGTCGATCCAGTGCTCCCCCTGGTGAAACGGCGTGTCTTCGATGAAGACGCAGTGCTCGGGCGCAATGCCTGCCAGCGCCAGCATGGGTCTTATCTTGGTGCGCGTGCGTACATCCGGCTCGCAGATGTAGAACGGCGCGGCACGCAATTCGCGCAATGCGAACGCCGTGCGCAAGCGCTGTGGATTGAGCCAGAGCGTACCGTACTGGCTGTCGACCTGCCGCACTTCAGCCACGTCTTCGTGGCCTTCGTACAACACGCGCGGGCAGTCGCCCAGCGAGACGAGCCGGCATGCACCGCCGTAACGGTGATGCAGCTTATGCAGCAGCGGCTGCAGAAGAATGGTGTCGCCCAACCGTCCGAATCGAATGACGACAGGATGAAGTGGCGCGCGCTGGCCCATGGGGATTCAGATAGACGTCGGGCAGGCCCGATCCCTCAGGCGATCCGCCCCGCGACGGCACGGCCTTCAGGCGCGCCTATCTTTCCCGATGCGCGGCGAAATGAGTTGCGGATTGGACGCAAGATCGCATGCCGCCCTATTCAACAACGGTACGCAGGAAATCCCGTGAGACCCATGTCAACGTGTCACGTCTTCGTCATCTGCCGAGGCGTCGCTCGGCTTCTCCAACGCGCGCTTGACCTCGGGCGATGAGTCCGCCTGGAACAATTGCTCCAGGTCGATAAGTGCCTCGCGCGTGGTCTGCACGATGCGCGCATCGTCGTCGTACACCAGGTACTGGCGCTTGAGCAGTTCCTGATCCTGCCGGCGAAAACGTTCGACGTGATCGGCCGCCGTCTCGGGCGACATGCCGAGCGCTTCCAGTGTCTGACGGGTCATCTTCAGGCTGGAATAAAGCGTTTCGCGCACCGGCAATTCCACGCCCAAGTCCATCAGGCGCCACGCGTGCTGGCGGTTGCGCGCTCGCGCGATGATCTTCAGCGACGGATACATGCGGCGCACCACGCGCGCGGTGCGCAGGCTCGCCTCGGGATCGTCCACGGCCAGCACGAACACGCTGGCCTGGTCCGCCTGCGCCGCACGCAGCAGCTCGGGGCGTGCCGGATCGCCGTAGAAGATGTCGGTCCAGTTGCCGAAGCGCTGCACCAGGTCGATCTGTTCCACCGAATGATCGAGCGCCACGAACGGAATGCCCTGGGCGCGCAGCATGCGCGCCACGATCTGGCCCATGCGTCCGTAGCCGGCGATGATCACGCGCGGCTTGTCCGCCACGATGGTGTCGAACTCGCGCTCTTTCTTGGTTTGCGACTGATGCAGCACGCGACCCAGCAGCGCCACCATCAACGGCGTCAGCGCCATCGACAGCGTGATCGCCAGCACCTGCAGGCTGTGCTGCTCGGTGGTGATCAGGTTCTGTTCGCCGGCCAGCTTGAGCACCACGAAGGCAAATTCGCCCCCGCACGCCAGCAACACCGCCAGACGCAGCGAATCGCGGCTATTCAGGCCGCCCACGATGCGCCCCAGCGGCCACAACAGGGCGCCCTTGATCAGCAGCAGGAACAACACCAGCATCGCCACGCGCATCGGCTGCTGGATCAGCAGCGACAGATCCATGGTCATGCCGACGCTGATGAAGAACAAACCGAGCAGCAAACCCTTGAACGGTTCGAGATGCGATTCCAGCTCGTGCCGGTATTCGGAATCGGCCAGCAGCACGCCGGCGAGAAAGGCGCCCAGCGTGGCGGACACGCCCACCACCTCCATCAACCAGGCCGTGCCCATCACCACCAGCAGTGCCGTGGCGGTGGACACCTCCACGCTGTCGGCCTTGGCCACGAAGCGAAAGATCGGACGCAACAGATAGCGGCCGCCCACCATCACCGCGACGATGGCGGCCACCGTGCGCAGCACCGCAAAGGCGTCGAAGCCGTGCTTGCTCGACGCGCTGGCGAGCAAGGGCACCGCGGCGATCAGCGGGATGGCGGCCAGGTCCTGGAACAGCAGCACGGCGAACGCCTGGCGTCCGTACAAGCTGCCCGCTTCCTTGCGCTCGGCAAGGATCTGCAAGCCGAACGCGGTGGAGGACAACGCCAGGCTGCCGCCCACGATGGTGGCCGCGTTCACCGTGAGTCCGAACAGATAGTAGGCCGCCGCACCGATCACCAGGCTGGTGGCCATCACCTGCAGCAAGCCGGTGCCGAACACCTGGCGGCGCATCACCCACAGGCGTTGCGGCGAGAGTTCCAGGCCGATCACGAACAGCATCAGCACCACGCCGAATTCGGAGATGGTCGAAACGCCCGAGGGATCGGCGATCAGACGCAGTTCCTGCGGACCGATGACGATGCCCGCCAGCAGATAGCCCAGCACGGAACCCAGCCGGAAGCGCTTGGTCAGCGGCACTGCGATGACGGTGGCCAACAGGAAAACCAGCGCCGTCTGCAGGAAATGGTGGCTATCCACGCGCGCACTCCATTCAGGGGATTCGCATTATTCCACGCTGGTGCCGAGCTGAACCGACTCCGCCGCACGAACCGATCAAGCGGCGAGCGGAATGCCCTGCCATTGCTGGGTGATGATGCTGGCAAGACGCTCCACTGCCGGTGACGATTCGGCGTCGGCGCGATGCAGGCACAGGCCCAGTTCGCCCAGCGACGGCAACACCGTCTCGTGCGGCAACAGGGCACGCACGCTGGCCGGCAGCCCGCAAGGCGTGCGCAGCGATACGCCAAGACCTGCCGCTACCGCCGCCCACGTCCCCGCCAGACTGGCGCTGGTGAACGCGATGCGCCACGGGATATTCGCGCGGTCGAGCGCGGTGGTGGCGGCGGTACGCATGATGCACGGCGCTTCGAGCATGACCAGCGGCAACGGTTCGCCATCGTCGCGAGGCCATGCGGCCATGGCCTCGGCGCCGGCGATCCAGCGCAACGGCACCGTGCCCACGCGCTGCGTATGCGGCGTGACCGCACCGGCATCCCAGGCCAACGCCAGATCGAGCCGCCCGGAGGTCATCCGTTCCAGCAGCTCGGTGTTGCGCGCGATGCGCACTTCCACCTTCACGCGCGGATGGGCGCGGGCGAAGCGGCCCAGCACGTCGGTGAGCAGGCTCTCGCCAAAATCTTCCTGCAGGCCCAGCCGCACCCAGCCTTCGAGTTCCGCCCCGTGCAGCGCGCTGGCGGCCTCGTCGTTGAGTTCCAGCAGACGGCGTGCGTAGGCGAGCATGGTCTCGCCCGCTTCGGTCAGCACCATGCCGCGGCCGGATTTGCGCAGCACCGGCGTGCCGGCCTGCTCTTCCAGCTTCTTCAGCTGCGCGCTGACCGCCGAGGTCGAGCGCCCCAGCCGGTCCGCGGCGCGGGCGAAGCTGCCCAGCTCCATGCCGGTGACGAAGGTGCGCAGCACGTCGAGGTCGAAATTCACTCGCCGCATAGAATCATCCCGTTTTGATGGACTATTCGTTCCATATTTTCTGATTTTCAGGACGATACTCTCCGCCCTACGCTTTCTCACGTCAAGCACTCGCGGGAGCTATCGATGAGCCATCGTTCCGAACAGGGCCAGAGGAGTTTCGGCGACATCGCGCCGACGCTCGCCGAACTGACCGATCGCGTGCTGTTCGATCAGGTCTGGCAGGACCCCGTGCTGTCGCCCCGCGACCGCAGCCTGGCCACCGTGGCCAGCCTGATCGCGCTGGGCCGCGCCGAGCAGCTGCCGTTCCACTTGCGGCGCGCCCGCGACAACGGCCTGAGCCACGACGAACTCGCCGCGCTCACGACCCATCTGGCCTTCTATGCCGGTTGGCCCGCCGCCGCGTCGGCGGTAACGCGTCTGCGCGAATTGAAAGACGAGGAGGCGCGCTCGTGATCGCCATGCAATACAGCTTCACCCTGCCCGCCGACTACGACATGGCGATCGTGCGCCAGCGCATCGCGGACAAGGGCCATCTGCTCGACCACTTCGACGGACTGCTGCTGAAAACCTACCTGCACGCGGAGCGCGGGGAGGCGTCGGAAGAGAATCTCTACGCGCCGTTCTACGTCTGGCGCGACAGCGCCGCCATGCAGCGCTTCCTGGGCAGCACGGGCTTCGCCAACCTGGTGAAGGCGTTCGGATGGCCGTCCATTCGCGTGTGGCCGGTGTGGGATGCCTACCTCACGCCCGAGGCGCGCCACGCACGCTTCGCCACGCGTGAGATCCAGGCGATCGCGCCGTATACCGCGCTCGATGTGCTGCGCGACGAACAACGCACGCTATTGCAACGCGACATCGAACGCGGCGCCGTGGCCGCCGTCAGCGCCTTCGAGCCCACCACTTGGACGCGCGTGAGCTTCCGCTTGTGGGACGACACGCTTCCCGCCCATCCCGCCGGCCAGCGCTATCAGGTCGGTCATGTTTCCCAACCCTGATCTGCGCAGGAGAATCCCATGCCTCTCGTCCGTGTCTCGCTCCGTCGCGGCAAGTCCGCCCAGCACATTGCCGCCATCCGCAACAGCATCTATCGCGCGATGATCGAATCGTTCAACGTGCCGCAGAACGACCGCTTCATCGTGGTGCACCAGCACGACGCGGAAGAATTCGATTACGACCCGAACTATCTCGACATCGCACGCACCGACGAACTGGTGATGATCCAGATCGCCTGCAACAACACGCGCACCGTCGAGCAGAAGAAGGCGTTTTATCAGCGCACCGCCGAACTCCTGAGCAAGGAGCCGGGCCTGCGCCCGCAGGACGTGTTGATCAACCTGCTGGAAACCGGCAAGGAGAACTGGTCGTTCGGCAATGGGCAGGCGCCTTACGCCTGACGCTGCGTCTTCACCAGCAGGCGTCGCGGGCCGGCGCCTTCGCGGGCCGATCGGTCCTGCGGGTTGCGCAGGCGGCAGCGGTCGATCGACAGGCAACCGCAACCGATGCAGTCGTCGAGCGTATCGCGCAGCTTCTTCAGCTGCGCCATGCGCTCATCCAGTTCCGCGCGCCAGGCGGCGGACAGGCGCGTCCAGTCCTGCCGGCTGGGCGCTTCCGTGGGCGGCAATACCTCAAGCGCCGCTGCGATATCCGCCAACGAAATGCCTACACGCTGGGCGACGCGAATGAACGACACGCGCCGCAACACGGCACGCGCGTACCGCCGCTGATTGCCCATCGTGCGCTCGCTGCGAATCAGTCCCTTGCTCTCGTAGAAGTGCAAGGTGGAGACGGCCACGCCGCTACGACGGGCGACCTCGCCCACGGCTAGTGTCATCGGCAGACCGTGACCAGGAAGCTTGCTCATGCGCCACCTCTTGACCTCAAGTTTGGTTGAGGTCCTAGAGTGGCACGCACTTCCCTGCAAGAGCTACCCATGAACAAGCCACTCAAGCACTCACCCGTGTACCGGATCGACCGCTTCAACGTTGCCGCCCATGCGCTGTCCACGTTCATGGAACGCCTGCGCCTGACTCAGCACCTGCTCGACCAACTGCCCGGCTGCCGCCAGAACCTGGTACTGACACAACCGGACCTGGCCGGCGAGTTCAACCTGATGACGGTGGTGGAGTGGAGCAGCGAGGCGCATATGGCCGCGGCGAAGGCGGCGATGCAGGCACGCTATGCGCAGGAGGGGTTTGATCCGGGGGCTTTTATGCAGGAGTTGGGGGTGATGGCGGATATGGGGACGTATCGAACGGTGTGATGCCACTCGCGACCGAGTAGAAATGTTCCCGCGAGCACCCGCCCCTCAACCCGGCCGACGGGGAGAGGGAGAAGTAGGGTGCGTCGGAGTGACGAACTACTGTGGGAGCGCACTTGTGCGCGACAAGCTGACGGAGCGATACATCCGGGCGTGCCCAGTCGCGCGCAAGCGCGCTCCCACAGAAAAGCCGCATATCCGCGATATGGGGACGTATCGAACGGTGTAACCGGGCGCGGCAGGTAGTAACGTTTTCGCGAGCACCCGCCCCTCAACCCGGCCGACGGGGAGAGGGAGAAGTGGGGTGCGTCGGAGTGACGAACTACTGTGGGAGCGCACTTGTGCGCGACAAGCTGACGGAGCGATACATCCAGGCGTGCCCAGTCGCGCGCAAGCGCGCTCCCACAGAAAAGCCGCATATCCGCGATATGGGGACGTATCGAACGGTGTAACCGGGCGCGGCAGGTAGTAACGTTTTCGCGAGCACCGCCCCTCACCACCGTAAAGGTGGCAATGCCCCGGCTCTCCCCGGCGGGGGAGAAGTGGGGTGTATCGGAGTTGGCGAACTACTGTGGGAGCGCACTTGTACGCGACAAGCTGACGGAGCGATACATCCAGGCGTGCCTAGTCGCGCGCAAGCGCGCTCCCACAGAAAAGCCGCATATCCGCGATATGGGGACGTATCGAACGGTGTAACCGGGCGCGGCAGGAAGCCCGGCTCTAAGTTCTCGGCGATTGGCGAGCAAAAGAAGCCAGGGTCTCATTCCCCCTTCAACCACCTGGCCGCATCCACCGCGAAATAGGTCAGGATCGCATCCGCACCCGCCCGCTTGAACGCCGTCAGCGATTCCAGCACCACGGCCTTCTCGTCCAGCCAGCCATTCTGCGCGGCCGCCTTCAGCATCGCGTATTCGCCGCTCACCTGGTACACGAACGTCGGCATGCCAAACGCATCCTTCACCCGGCGCAGCACGTCCAGGTAAGGCATGCCCGGTTTCACCATCACCG
This sequence comes from Dyella kyungheensis, assembly GCF_049913195.1. Lineage (GTDB taxonomy): Bacteria > Pseudomonadota > Gammaproteobacteria > Xanthomonadales > Rhodanobacteraceae > Dyella > Dyella kyungheensis. Next base: position 4,601,472 of record NZ_CP183983.1, read on the forward strand.
CATCCGCGCCTTCATGGATGTCCAGCTCGATCTCGCGCAGCGCTTCGTCGCTGTTGCCCACGTCCATCTGGTACGTGTGCTTGTTGCCCTTGCCCAGATTCGCCGCCGAGCCCACCGCGTCGCGGAACGGTCCGTAGAACGCCGAGGCGTATTTGGCCGAGTACGCCAGGATGCGCGTGTGGATATGCCCGGCCTCTTCCAGTGCATCGCGGATCGCGCCGATACGGCCGTCCATCATGTCCGAGGGCGCCACGAAATCCATGCCGGCCTCAGCCTGCGCCAGCGACATCTTGATCAACGCCTCGATGGTCGGCTCGTTCATCACGTAGCCGTGCTCGTCGATCAAACCATCCTGGCCGTGCGTGGTGTACGGATCGAGCGCCACGTCGCCGATCAGGCCAAGCTCCGGGTACTTCGCCTTCAGCGCGCGCGTGGCGCGCTGCATGAGGCTCTGTGGATTCCATGCTTCGCGGGCGTCTTCCGTCTTCACCGCTTCGCCCGGCGAGGGGAACAAGGCCAGCGCGGGAATGCCAAGACGCACGCATTCACCAGCGAGCTTGAGCAGTTCGTCGATGGACAAACGTTCCACGCCCGGCATGGACGGCACCGCTTCGCGCTGCCCTTCACCTTCGATGAGGAAGGCGACCATGATCAGGTCGGTGGGCAGCAGGGTGTGCTCGCGCATCAGCGCACGCGAGAAGGCATCGCGGCGCATGCGACGCATGCGGACGGCGGGATAGCTCATGGGTGAACTCTCGGGCGGGACATTTCGCCTATTTTAGCGCTTCTTGCCGTCCGGCTGGCGGGCGACCAGGCGTCGTCCGCCGCGACGCCGCGCAAGGTGTCCATGCGTTCGATGGAAATCTTGCGCGCGTTCCCTGCTCAAATCGCATGTCGATGCTCCGGCACGCGACTCCTTTTGAACTAGTCCGGCGTGCTCGTCGACGAAACGATGCCGTTGCGATTCATCGTGACAACAGCGTCGCGATCGATGCAGGCAGCGGGAAGATTGGGCGTGCCCAGCGGCGGGCAGAGGCGTTCTGCCGTCGCCGGTTCGGGCACCGAAGTGGCGGGACGATAGGGCTGATAGGAAGGCGACGGCACCGCCGCGAACGTGCCTTTCTTTTCCGCCGCCACGGCCACCGCCGAGCGGGCCGCGAAGACCAGCGCGTTCTGCGCCATGCGTTGGCCGGTGGACGGCTCCGCTGCAAAGACCGGCAACGACGCATGGGGCGCGGATTCTTGCGGAGTCGCGGCCTGGCTCATGGCCACGGCATGCAACGGTTCGCGGTAGGACGCATCCTGATTCGCCACGGCGCCCTGCTGGGCCCAGGCCGGTGCTGCAAGCATGGCCGCCAACAGGCAGGCCGCCACGGTAACCGCTTGCTGCTTCATCGCTCACCACTCCTTATCCGTGAGTCTTCCATGAGCACCGCCGGCATTGCTCCGACCGTGCTGCGTCGACGTCGGGATCATAGCCATCCCTGGCTGAAGCGAACCAGTGGCAGTCGCTCCCTCTTCCGTGTGCGGAGACGCGCATGCGAGAGTGCCGTGGTCACGCCCTGGAGCCCGGCCTTGGATAGCAGCCCGTCGATGTACCGCTTCCTTCGCCTGCGTGGCCATCGCGTTGCCTATCGCGCCTATGGCGACCCGAACGGCGAGCCCGTGGTGCTGCTGCATGCCTTTGCCAGCCAGTCCGGAAGCTGGAGCCACACCGCCGAAGCGCTTGCGCAGCAGGGCTTCCGGGTCATCGCACCGGACCTGCGCGGGCACGGCCGCAGTGATTGGACGCCTACCTATTCGCTGGCCGACTTCGAGGACGACCTGAGCGACCTGCTCGATGCGCTTGGCCTGGGCGCCATCAACCTGATCGGCCATTCGCTGGGCGGGCATCTGGCGCTGAAGCTCGCCACCCACCAGCCCGAACGCATCCGCCGGCTGGTCATCGAGGCCGCGCCCGTGCCGCCGCGCGATGTCGCGGACGCCACGGCCCTGGCGGCGGCGCAAGCCGGTCCCGCCTGGCAGCGTTCGTTGCGCCTGCTGGGCCTGGGCCGCCTGTTGCGGCTGATGCTGTTGCGGCAGTTCGACCTGCGGGCAGCCCGTACCGTATTGCCGGAACTGCGCGCCCCGATGCCGGCCTGGTGGTCGCGCCTGTCCACCCTGCGTGCGCCGTGCCTGCTGCTGGCCAGCCACGACGACGGGTTCGTGAGCAGCCGGCTGCCGTTGTTGGCGGCGCAGATTCCCCATGCCGTCACCCGCCGCTTCGGCAGCGGACACCGGCTGCACGGCGAACACACCGCCGCATTCCTGGCGGAAGTGATTCCTTTCGTAACCCCGCCCGTCTACGCGGAGTAACACCTCGGCGCCAGCCCTTTACCCCTTGGAAGCCGCCCCACGCTGCGGCATGGTGCCGTTCGAACGGGGTCGAATCGATCCAAGCGCCAGGCGATCTCAGCCTGGCGGATACGCTTGTCATATCGCCAACGCAACCTAGGGATCAGCGAAACCGGCATCGCCCCGGGATCGTTTCGCGCATGCACATTTTCGGAAAAAAACGGGGCTATGATCCGACATTGCGGCAAGCCAGGGGGCGAACCTGCACCGGCCGGCCGCATGGGGATATCGGGGAACCAAAGCAGATCGCCTGCGAGACGCTTTTGCGCTGCTTCCGTCCGCGGAAAGGCGCGGCTTCGCTATTCACACGCAAGACACCCACAAGTTGTCGCCGTACTATCACTGTTAGGGGGAATACCACATGTCCGACGTCATCGAGTTTCTGGAAAAGCTTGGCAGCGACGCGCGTTTGTTTCAGGCCGCCAGGGAAACGGTTGCCCTGGCCCTGGCCGACGCCCAGGTGGAAGCTGCCGCCGGTGAGGCCATCCTTGCTCGCAACGTGGAAGAGCTGCAGGCGCTGCTGAAGGTCGTGCCCTTGCACTGCTTCCAGTCCGCGCCGAAACGCGAAGGCGAGGAAGAGGAAGAGGAGCAGGAAGAAGAAGGCGAGGATGGCGAGAAGCAGCCGAAGAAGCCCAGCAAGAGCGCCAGCCAGTCCGTCGTGGTCGCACGCGCCGACACGCTGGCATGACCATGTTCCGCGCCGGCCACCTCAGGCGGGCGATCATCCTGGCAGCACTGCTGACGGGATGGCATGTGGGTACGGCCTTCGCGGCCGTACCCGCAGCGGCAGAAGATCCGGTGCAGATGCTGGAACGGGCAGACAAGCTCAAGACGTCCGACCACTCGGAATTCCTGCGCCTGCTCAGCGAGCTGGACCGTCGCAAGAACGAGTTTTCCTCCGATCAGCAGTGGCGGCTGCGCTATCTCGATGCGTGGCAGTTGGCCTTCGAAGGGCGCTACGACCGGGCCAGGCCGGCCTTCAGCGAAATCGCCGCGCGCTCGGGCGATCCCACGCTGCGGGTTCGCTCACTGGCCACCTTGATCAACATCCTCAGCCTCGGCCGGCACTACGAAGAAGCGTTCACGCAGCTGAGCACGCTGTTCGATCTGCTGCCGACGGCGAAGAACCCGGAAGCCCGTTTCCAGGCACTGGGCGAAGGCGCGGTATTCCTGGCCACGGCCGGGCAGTACGAGTTGGCGTCCGGCTACGCCCAGCGCATCCTCGACGATCCGCAGCTGCGCGACCATGCCTGCCAGGGCATGGCATACAAGCTGCGCGTGCTGTTTCTCGCCGGCAAGGTGCGCGGCACCGACCCCGAATACGATCGCGGCATCGACACCTGCCTGCAGGCGAAGCAGGCGTTGTGGGCCAATTCGCTGCGCAGCGACCAGGCCAAGTACGCCATCGAACAGGGGCGCCCCAAGGACGCCGTCAGCCTGCTTCAGGCGCATTACGACGAGTTCGCCTCGTATCACTACCGTGTGCTGATGAACGGCGTCGACTCGCTGCTCGCACGGGCCTATTGGGATCTGGGCGATCTCGAGCAGGCACGCAAGTACGCGGGCCGCGTGGTCGCCGAGGCCATCACCGACGAGTATTCCGAATCGCAGGTACGCGCGTACCTGGTGCTGTACCAGATCGAGGAGAAGCTCGGCAACACCACCGCCGCGCTGGATCTGCACAAGAAGTACATGGAAGCGGACAAGGGCTACCTCAACGACGTCAGCGCCCGGGCCGTCGCCTTCCAGACGGTCAGGCAACAGGTGCTGGCCAACAAGATGCAGGTCGATTCGCTCAACAAGCAGAACGAGATCCTGCTGCTGCAACGCAAGCTCGACCACAAGGACATGGAGACGAGCCGGCTGTACATCGCGCTGCTCATCACCGTGGTGGCGTCCATCGCTTTCTGGCTGCTGCGCATCAAGCGCTCGCAGTTGCGTTTCAAGCGACTGGCCACGCGCGACAGCCTCACCGGCATCCACAGCCGCCAGCATTTCGTCGACGAAACCGAGCTGGCCTTGCGCGCCGCCGCCAAGGCCACGCGCGCGGCATGCCTGGTGCTGGTGGACCTGGATCACTTCAAGGACGTCAACGACACGCACGGCCACATCATCGGCGACATGGTGCTCAAGCGCGCCGTTGCCGCTTGCCAGCATCACCTGCACCGCCGCGATGTGTTCGGGCGCCTGGGCGGCGAAGAGTTCGCGATCTATCTGCCCGACTGCAGCGCATCGAGTGCCCGCGAACGCGCCGAACGCATCCGCCAGGCCATCGCCGCCACGCCGCTATGGGGCGAAACGCGGCAGGTGATCATCACCGCCAGCTTCGGCGTGGCGTCCAGCGACCGCAGCGGTTACGACCTGCGCCAGTTGATGATCGACGCCGATAACGCGCTGTACCAGGCCAAGCGCGAGGGCCGCAATCGCGTCGTCTACAGCGAACACAGCGATCTCGTTGCCGCTGTTCCGGCACCGGCGCCGGTCGCACCCCTCGCCCAGGACACGCCGATCGAACACGCGATGGGCCTGCCGAACTAGTCGTTCATATGCGCAGGACGCCGACGCGCGTCCTGCGCTCGCGGCGGCTAGCCGCCGCGTCGCGCATGACCGGGAAGCATGCCGATCAGCGTCGGCATCACCAGCAGCACCAGCGGATACTGCAGCGCGAGTCCGGCGATGATCGCAATGGCCAGCGGTTGCTGGACGCCCGCGCCCTGCCCCCAGGCCAGCGCCAACGGCAGCAAGGTGAGCATGGCGGCTAGCGTGGTCATGCTGATGGGACGCAGGCGGTCGCGACTCGCCGCGCGCAATGCCTGCAAGGGCGGCAGGTGGCCTGACAGCCCGACGTACTCGGACACGTAGAAGATCGCCATCTCGGTGCCCATGCCGATGATCATCGTCATGCCCATCATCGCCGTGATGTTCAGATCCACGCCGCACAGCCACAGCGCAATGAACACCGCCGTGGCCGAGAACAGCGAGCAGCCCATCACCACGAGCGCGAGTCCGGCACGGCCGTACAGGAACAACAGCAGCACGAACTCCGCCACCAGCGCCAGCAGGAACACCTTGCCCAGGCCGAGGAAGGCGATCTGCTGTTGCTGGTAAAGGCCACCCAGTTCGTAGCGCGTATCCGCGTCGAGCATGCCCGGCTGCGCGAGCAGCTTCTTCACGTCAGCTACGGCGGCACCCATGCCGCGGCCCTCGATGCGCGCCGTGACGGCCACCATCTGTTGCAGGTTTTCGCGCGAAATCTGCGGCTGGCCGTTCTCGCTGACGATCGTCGCCACGCGGCTCAGTGGAAACAGGTGGCCATCGGGCGCGCGCACCGGCAAGGCCAGCAGTTGCGGCAGTCGCCATTGCATCGCGTCGGGCATGCGGATGCGCACGCCCACGCTCTTGCTCGCCTGCGGCAACTGCGTCGCGACTACGCCGGTGAGCGCATGGCCGATCGCCTGCGTCACCGTGGCCACCGTCATGCCTTCGAGCGTGGCCTTGTCGGGGTCGATCTGCACATTCAGCGCATCGCCGGCCAGCTGCACGCCATCCTTGATTTCCACCACGCCCGGAATATCGGCGATGGCCTTGGCCACGCGTTGTGCCTGTGCCACCAGGGTGGCGGGATCGGCCGAATGCAGCTTGATCTCGATCGGTTGCGGCACCGCGGTGAGATCGCCGATCAGATCCTCCATCAGCTGCGCCAGTTCCACCTCGACGCCGGGTACCTCGTGCTCGACATGCTCGCGCACGTCGCTCATCACCTCCTCGGTGGAGCGCACATGACCCGGCTTGAGGCGAACGAAGAAATCGCCGTGATAAGACTGCCCGAGGTCGCCACCCAGGCCCGTGCCGAGACGGCGCGAGAACGTCTCCACCTCGGGCATCGAACGAAGGATCGCTTCTACCTGCTGCACCTGGCGCGCCGTTTCGGGCAACGAGGTGCCGGGCCGGGTGAAGTAGTCCATCACGAAGCCGCTTTCGTCGACGGCCGGCATGAAGCCGGTGGCAACGTGCGTATAGGCGACCGCGCCCAGCGCCAGCAGCGGGACCGCCAGCGCCAGCAGCCAGGCGGGCCGGCGCGCGAAAGCATCGTAAAGCCGTGCGTGCGTGCGGGACAGCCAGCTTTCGTGATCGAGCCCGGGGTCGTGCCAGCGGCCGAAGTCGATCCAGCGCCGCAACAGCGGCGGCAGCACGAACGCGCTGACCAGCCACGAGACGGCCAACGCACTGGCCATGGTGATCGACAGCGCCTTGGAAAACGCGCCGGTGACGCCGCTCAGCAGGCCAAGCGGAATGAACACGATCAGCGTCGCCAGGCTGGAGCCGGTTAGCGGTGCCAGGAACTCGCGCGCCGCCGGCAACACGGCTGCCTCGCCGCCGCCCTGTTGGGTACCGGCGCGCCGGGCCACGTGCTCCACCATCACGATCACATCGTCGATCACCAGACCCACGGCCGCCGCGATGCCGCCGAGCGTCATGATGTTGAAGCTCATGCCGAACACCTGCAGCAGCAACACCGTGACGGCCAGCGTGACCGGCACCACCAGCATGGCAATCAACATCACCCGCAGGTTGCGCAGGAACACCAGCAACACGGCGGCGGCGAGCAGCAGGCCGATCAGCACGGCATCGCGCACGCTATGCGCGGAGGCCATCACCAGTTCGCTCTGGTCGTACCACGAGATGAGCTTCACGCCCTTGGGCAGTCGATAGGATGCGAGCCGGGCACGCACGTCGCTGGCAATCTGCACGGCGTTGCCGTCCGGCTGCTCGTAGACGTTGAACAACACCGCGGGCTTGCCGTCCTCGCTCACCTTGATCCATTGCGGCACATAGCCATCGCGCACGCTGGCCACATCGGCCAGGCGCACCCAGCCGTGCGGATCGCTCTTCAGCACGATGTTGCGGATGGTGTCCAGACGTTGCAGCGAGTGATCGGCAACGACCAGATACAGCTGGTTGCGATCCTGCAGGCGGCCCACGGCCTCCAGCTGGTTCGCGTCATTCACCGCGTTGACCAGATCGTCCAGGCCCAAACCGTATTGGGCGAGTTTGCGTGGATCGGCTTCCACCTGCACTTCGGCAGTCTCGCCGCCTTGCACGTCGACTCGCGCCAGTCCTTCCACCGAGGCGAGCAGCGGCACGATCTGATACTGCGCCAGATCCCGCAGCGCCACCGGCGACAGCGTGTCGGACTGCAGCGCGTACGAGATGATCGGGAAGACGGTCGGGTCCATCCGGCGCACGTTGTAGCTGGCACCGGCCGGCAGGCTGGGCAATACACGGGCGATGGCCGAATCCACCTGCAGGGTGGACGCGATCATGTCGCGGCCCCAGCCGAAGTCGACCGATATCTGTGCGGAGCCACGGGTGGTTTCCGAGCGCAGGCCGACCACGCCGGGCACCGTGCGGATGGCTTCTTCCACCGGCCGCGTCAGCAGCAGCGCCGTCTGGTCGGCCGGACGGTCGCCAGCATCCAGATCGATGACTACCCGGGGAAACGACACCTGCGGAAACAGGCCCACCGGCAAGGTGAATGCGCTCGCCAATCCCGCCAGTGCCAGCGCGAAAGCCACGATGACGATGGCACGTGCGTGCCGTGCCAGCAGCGTCGGCAGGCTCATGGCTCGGCGTGCCCGGTCGACACACGCACGGCCATGCCATCGTCGAGCTGCGTGGCGCCCTCGGTCACCAGCGGAAGATGCGCATCGAGCGCGCCGCTGGCCACCGTCACGCGATCGGACTCACCCAGCACTTTTACCGGCACGCTCACGGCCTTGCCGTTGGCGACCTGAAAAACATGGCGAACCGTCTCATCGCCCTGCACGGCGTCGCGCGGCAGCAACCAGCCCTGCCATTGGCCCACGACGATATCGGCACGAAGGCCCTCGCCGTTGATCAGCGCACCATCGGGCACGATCTCCACCGCGAGCTGATGCGTATGCGGATCGAGTGCATGCGCCACACGACGCACGGTGCCGTGCATGGACGTGCCGCCGTCGATGGAAACCACCTCGGCGCTCGCCCCCACTTGCACGCGCGTCATCGCATCGCGCTCCACACCCGCGGTCACCACCAGGCCATCGGCACGTTGCAGCGTGAGCAGTGCCGCCCCCGGTTGCAGGTTGTCCCCCTGTTGCGCGTCGACGGTGACCACGGTGCCATCGAACGGCGCGGTGACATCCGTCGTTGCACTTCGTCCCTGTTGCTGGACCACCGCATCGAGACTGGACTGCGCATCCTGCAGTGCCTTCTCTGCCTGATCGAGCTGATCGCGCGTGGCGAGTTGCTGCGAGAGCAATTGCGCGATGTGATCGCGTTGCGTGTGGGCAAGTGTCTGCGACGTCACAGCTTGCCGGTACGCGGCCACCGACGAAGGTGCCAGTGCAAAGGTGAGCAGGCTCTGACCACGCTTCACCGGCGTACCGGCGGTGACGCTCCAGCGCGTGATGTGACCGGGCGCCTGCACGCTGATCACTTGCGCCGCGTCGGCGGCCGGACCGGCGCTGCCGTACGCGGTCACCGTTTCGGGGAGACTGCCCTGCGTCAGAGGCACCGTCGTCACGGCCGCACTCACCGCCGCCTCATCGGCTGTTTCGCCGCCGGAGCACGCCGCCAACGCAAAGGCGGCCAGTGCCAAGGGAATCAATGCATGTCGGACACTCATGGCGCCATCACATCCTGTTCGAGAGAGGTCGGCATGCCACGGCCCACCAGTAGTTCCAGCGCGGCCTGTTGTTCGAGCATGCCCTGCTCGACGACGAGCGCGGCCAGCTGCCGGTTGATGGCGGCAACGCGCAGATCGGTGGCGTTGCGCAGATCGATCAGGCCAGCCCGCGCGGCCTGATCCGCTTGCGACGCGGCACGCACGGCATCGTCCGTGGCAGCGGCGAGCGCCTGCCGCTGTGCATCGAGCTGGGCGTACTGCGCCAGCAGCGCATCGACCTCGTCCTGGGCAGTGGCGAGGCGCACCGTGTATTCCTGGTGCAGTTGCTCGCGCGTGGCGCGCGCGATGGCGACGTTGTGCTGGTTGTGATCGAAGATCGGCAAAGTGAAGTTCACCGCGGGACCGCCATTGCGCACGCGGCTGTTGTCCTGCGACGCGTCGTAGCCCAGGGCGAGCGGCGGAAACTGCGCCAGCACCGCCGCGCGAAGCTGGGCCTCCTGCGCGCGATAGCCCAGCTGCAGCGCCACCAGGTCGGGGCGGCGGCGACTGACGCTGTCGAACTGCGCGCGAATGGTGGCAGCGTCAAGGTCGGCCGCCGGCAGGCTTGATGCCAGCGGCACCGCGACGTCCGGCTTCAGGCCCAGCAGCGCGTTGAGCTGTTGCCGCTGATCGAGCTGCCGCCGTTGCAAGTCGTTGAGAGCGGCGCGCGCATCGGCGGCGGCGGCGAGGTCCGACGCCACGGCCACGCGTTCCATGTTGCCCGCCTGCACGGCATTGACGATGTGCGACTCGCGTCGCGCCTGTGCCTCCATCGCCTGACGTTGCAAGGCGATCTGCCGCTCGCCTTCCACCAGATCGATCACCAGCAGCCGCGCCTTGCCCAGCGTCTGCCATTGCTCCCAGAGCAGGCTGGCATCGAGTCCGTCGGCGTTCGCCTTGGCCGCTTCGCGCCGCGGACGCAGGGTGATGAGCGAGGCGATGTCCTGGCTGATCGATGCCGTCCACGCCGTGGCGTCGCCCGGCCCCGAGATGAGATAGCCCACGCTGCCGCCCATGCTGGGATTGGGCAGCACGCCATCCTGCCGGCGTTGCGCCTGCGCGGCCTGGTGCCGGGCGTGCTGGGTCTTGAGGTCCGGGTTGTTCAGCAGCACCAGCCGTTCGATCGCCGCCAGGTCCAGCGACAGCGCGGCCGGGTCATAGCCTTGCAGTTGCGACAGCGACGCCGCCGACGACGCCTGTTCCGGCAGGGGCTTGGCCCGATAGGTCGCGCAGCCGGTCACGCATGCCGACAGCACAAGTGCTGCGGCGATACGCATCCGCGAGGGTGGTCCAGCGAAACGCATGCACGATCCATGCATGAGGAAGGACCTCATACCCTACCGGCCATGGCTTAGCGTTCACTTTGTAAAGCGTCAGCCGTGTGCGTCGCTCAACGGCATCCGCACCAGAACACGCAGGCCGCGCCCGTAGGGGGAGTCGAGCAGATCGATCGAGGCATCGTGCAATTGCGCCGCCCGCTGCACGATGGAAAGCCCCAGCCCGTAGCCCTCGCCACGGCTGCCGGTTTCGCGATGGAAGCGCGTGAACACGGCCGCGCGGCGCTCCGGCGGAATACCTTCGCCATCGTCGATCACCTCGATGGCCGCGCGGTTCGACTCGCGCTGGATGACCAGCCGCACGTGGCCACCGTCCGGCACATGGCGCAACGCGTTCTCCAGCAGGTTGCGCAGCAGGGCGGCAAGCGCCGCTTCGTGACCGTGCACCATCAGCGTACCGTCGGCGAGCGTCACTTCCAGTTCCACATCCGAGTCGCCGATCAGCGGCGACAACTCCTCGATGACGCCGCGCGCGACGGCAAGCAGGTCGATGTCCGCATGTTTGTCGCTGCGCGAGCTTGCTTCCAGGCGCGCCAGCGACAGCAGCTGCTCGACGCGGCGCGCCAGCGAGGCCAGGCTTTCGCGCGCACCGGAAAGCGCCACGTCGGCCTCGCGCGTATCGCGGCTGGCCTGTGCGTTTTCCAGGTTGATCATGGTGGAAGCCAGCGGCGTGCGCAGTTCGTGCGCCACGTCGGCGCTGAACCGGCGTTCGCGCTCCAGCGCTTCCTCCAGCAGGGTGAACTGGCTGTTCAGTGCGTCCAGCACCGGCGCCAGTTCGTGCGGCGCCGCCGCCACATCGAGCGTGTCGCGGCTTCCCGGCTCGCGCGTGGCCAGCTTCTCCGCCAGCGCTTCCAGTGGCCGCAGGCCGCGGCGCACCGCCCAGCCCAGCAGCAGCGCCAGCACCGGCAGCGCGATCAGCGGCGGCAGGCCATGTTCGATCCACAGCGCCGTGCTGATGTCGCGCCGGCTGTCGTAACGTTCGGCGGCGCGTACCACCACGCCATCGGCAGTCGGCGGCAGCGTGAAAAAGCGCCATCGGTATTTGCCGAAATAGAGGTTCTTGAAGCCGGCATGGGTGGGATCGGGTGGCGACATCGCCGTGAGATTGCCGGTCACCAGCAGCGGCCGCCCCTCGCGATCGAACACCTGGAAGCCCACCTCCGACTCATAGGTGTGGCCGTGCAGCAGCAACTCCTGCGAGGATTTGGCGGCAATCGGCACCACCACGCCGGCTTCGGCGGTATGACGTTGCAGCGCCGGCAGGCCGATGTTGTTGATCAGTGTCTGCAGCGTGCGGGCCGACTGCGCCAGGCGTCCGTCGGACAGCTCGTTCACTTCGTTGATGGTGCGCCTGAAGCTGTACACGCCCAACGGCAACAACACCAACGCGATGACGCCAAGGATCAGCCAGCGTAAGCGCGAGCGCAGGCTACTGCGGCTCACTGGGGATCCTGCGGGATCATGTAACCGAAACCGCGCACATTGCGCACGGTCTCGAAGCTCAGCTTGCGACGCAGCGCATGCACCAGCACTTCGAGCGCATTGTTGCCTACCACATGGTCCAGGCCGTACAGCGAGTTCTCCAGCGTTTCACGGCGCACCAGCCGACCCGCGTGTTCCATCAGTGCCTGCAGCAGGGCGAACTCGCGGCGGGTTAGGTCCACCGCCTCGCCGCGAAACGTCACCTCAGAGGTACCCACATCCAGCGTCAATGCGCCCACCTCGATGCGATTCACCGACAGCCCCCGCATGCGGCGGGTGAGCGAGCGGATGCGCGCGGCCAGTTCCTCCACATGGAAGGGCTTGGTGAGGTAGTCGTCGGCGCCAGCGTCGAGCCCATCGACGCGCGCGGTGAGCCCATCGCGTGCCGTCATCACCAGCACCGGCGTGTCCACGTGCGCCCGACGCGCCTCCACCAGCACGTCGATACCGTCGCGCCCGGGCAGGCCCAGGTCGAGCAGCACCAGGTCGGCGGTGCGGTCGCGCATGGCAACGAGCGCCGAACGGCCGTCGCGCAGCCACGACACCGTGTAGCTCAAGCGTTCGAGCGCGCGCTGGATCGCCGATCCCAGCTGCGCGTCGTCTTCGACCAGAAGAATGTGCACGACTTGCCGCTCCCTCACCCTGCGGGCGATGTACACCGGGATTATCGGGCATGCGCCTTAGGAAACACTTAAACGACTGTCCTGGCTGGCTTTTTCGAACGACGGCAAGGAGCCGCGAAGGCATCCTAAGACAACGCTAAGAAACGGGCCGGGCTGCGTAGCGAAGCTGTCATGAGTCCTACGCAATGCCATCGCAACACTTGCGGGCTTACGCCACAGGGGGCCCCATGAAGAAGAAGCTGCTCGTCGCCGGAATCCTGCTCGCGCTGGTCGATACCGCCCACGCCGCCACGTTCGAGATCACCGCCGGACAAACCTCCAACACCGCACAGACCCTCGCCGCGGGCCAGACCGGCACCATCGACGCCACCGGCACGCTGTCGATCGGCGGCAGCACGGCAGTCGCCGTCACGGTGACCGGCAGCAGCACGATCACCAACAACGGCAGCCTGATCGATACGACCACCGGCCGCGCCATCCGCGACAACACCGGCAACCTCACGCTCACCGTCACCAACGGTGTGGGCGCGTTGATGCAGACGGCGGACAACGACGTCGTCCAGATGAACAAGGCGAGCAGCAATGTCGTGTTCTACAACTATGGCAAGTTGGTCTCGTCCAATGCGTCACTCGGTGGCGCCCAGGCGATCGACTTCAATGCGATCACCACCGGCAGCAACAAGTTGTACAACTACGCCAGCGGCGAAATCGACGCGTACGAAGCGGACGCCGTGCGTCCCGGCGTCAACGGCTTCGTCTACAACGACGGCCTGATCAAGTCGACCAACGCGGCGGGCAGCACCGACGGCAGCGATGGCATCGATGCGCAGAGCAACAGCGGCATCACCATCGTCAACGCCACCACCGGTTCGGCCAGCGTGGCCGGTACCGGCACCATCGAGGGTGCGCGTCACGGCATCACCGGCGGCAACACGGACGTGACCACCAGCGGCGCTTATACCTTGTCGGTGACCAACAACCTTGGCGGCACCATCCAGGGCGACAACGGCTCGGGCATCAATATCGACGGCTTCAACGCCAACGAAGTGGTGACCGTGGTCAACCACGGCACCATCACCGGCAACGGCGTGAACGGCGATGGCGACGGCGTCGACGTGGATGGCCTGGTGAACATCACCAACACCGGCACGATCAAGTCGCTGCACGCGTACAACGACACCAGCGAAGGCGTGACCGTCGGCGGCGGCACCATCGTCAACTCCGGCACCATCGAAGGTGACAACTCGGCGACCAATGGCGACGGCACCGTCAACACCGGCACCGGCCGCGGCATCACGCTGGCCGGCCTGGACAAGGACCCGACCACCGACGCGCCGATTCCCGTCCAGGGCATCTACGGCAATACCACCGTCACCAATAGCGGACTGATCCGCGGCCAGAGCGATTCGGCCATCGCCGTCACCGGCGCCGCCAACGCGTTCACCGTCACCATCACGAACCTTGCCGGCGGCACGCTCGAAGGCGGCGGCTCGGCCGCGGCGGTGTACACCGGCGGCAACAACGCCACGGTGATCAACTACGGCACGATCACGGCCGACAGCAGCAACCTCGCGGTGGATCTGGGCAGCGGCAACAGCAGCCTGCAGATCCTGGGAGGTTCGGCGGCGATCAACGGCAACCTCAATGGCGGCACCGGCAGCAGCACGCTGACCATCGCACCCGGCGCCGGCAACAGCTTCAGCTACGCCGGCTCCATCGCGAACTTTGCCAGCGTGATGATCGGCGCCGGCACCACCACACTCAACGGCGCCAGCACCTATAGCGGCAACACCACCGTCACCGGCGGCACCCTGGTGCTGGGCAACAGCAATGCCATCGGCACTGGCACCTTGATCGCCGCGGCGCCGACGCTGACCTATCGCAACGGTGTCAACCTCGCCAATACGATCAGCCTGCAAGGAGCAACGACGTTCGACGTGGATGGCAGCGATGCGGCCACGCAGTCCGGCGTCATCGGCGGCAGCTTCGGCATCAACAAGACCGGCAGCGGCACGCTCACGCTCACGAGTGCGAACAGCTACAGCGGCGGCACCACCATCAGCGGGGGCACCCTGCTGGGTAGCACCGCCAGCCTGCAGGGCAATATCACCAACAACGCGGCGCTGGTGTTCGACCAGACCAGCGACGGCATCTACAGCGGCGTGCTCAGCGGCACGGGTTCGCTAACCAAGAACGGCACCGGCATGCTGGTGCTGGACGGCAGGAACAGTTTTGCCGGCACCACGACAGTGCAAGCCGGCACGCTGGAAGTGGGCGATGCGAGCAATGCGTCCGCCACGCTGGGCGGCAATGTGCAGGTAGCCGCGGGCGGCACCTTGCGCGGTCACGGCACCATCGTGGGCAATGTCACCAACAACGGCACGCTGCAGCCGGGTGGCTCGATCGGCACGCTCACCATCAACGGCAATTACACGCAGGCTGCCAATGGTGCGCTGGTGATCGACGCGGCACCCACCGGCCAGGCCGACCTGCTCACCGTCAACGGCAAGGCCAGCATCGCCGGCAGCACGGTGGTGCTGGGCGCCACGGGCAACTGGGCGCCGCGCACCGACTACACCATCCTCACCGCCACGCAAGGCGTCACAGGCCAGTTCGCTTCGGCCAGCAGCAATCTCGCCTTCCTCACGCCCACGCTGGCCTATACCGCCAACAGCGTGACGCTGTCGCTGGAACGCAACGACGTGAGCTTCGCCGGCGTAGCGCAGACGCCAAACGAACGTGCCACGGCCACCGCGGTGGAAGCCCTGGGCTGGAACAGCGCGCTGTACAACGCCGTGGTGATGGCCGATGCGGCGACGGCGCGCCACGCGTACGACCAGCTCTCCGGCGAGATCTACGCCAGCACGCGCACCGCGTTGATGGACGACAGCCGCTACGTGCGCGATGCGATCAACGATCACCTGCTCGGCCTCAACAACAGCACCACCGGAACCAGCGCCACCGGCGACAACGGCGTATCCGCGTGGACCGCGGGCTGGGGCCACTGGGGCAATCACGATGGCGACGGCGATGCCTCGCGCCTGCAAGCCAATGGCAGCGGCTTGCTGGTGGGTGCGGACATGCTGTTGGGTTCGCAGGCACGCGTCGGCGCCGTGGCGGGCTTTGGCCAGAACAGCGCGAACGTCGATGCGCTGGGTTCGTCGTCGCACACCACCGGCACGCACCTGGGTGTATACGGCGGTCTGCACGCCGATGCCTTCCAGTTGCAGGGTGCCGTGGCGTATAGCTGGCAGTCGGTGGACAGCCATCGCTCGGTGGCCTTCGACACCTTCAACGAACGCTACAACAGCGAGTACGACGGCAATACCGGGCAGGCCTATATCGACGCGAGCTACGCGTTCGGCACGCCCGCCGCGACGTTCTCGCCCTTCCTCAATGTGGCTTATGTGCGCCTGCATACGGATGCGGCCAGCGAAGGCGATGGCGCCGCGGCGCTGGACGCGAATGCGCAGACCGATTCATCCACCTACGCCACGCTCGGCCTGCGCAGCGTGTTTGCACTCGACGCCAGCGGCGGCCTGCGCGCCCACCTGAGCCTGGGCTGGCAGCACGCCTGGGGCGACACGGCCACCAGCGCCGCGATGCGCTTTGCCAACGGCAACCTGGCCTACACCGTCGATGGCGTGCCGGTGGCGCGCAATGCCGCGGCCTTCAACGGCGGCCTGAGCTTCGCCTTGTCGCGCAAGGTGACGGTGGATGCCAGCTACAACGGCCAGTTCGCCAGCCATGCCAACGATCAGGCGGCCCGCATGAGCCTGACCTGGATGTTCTAAGCCGCGCCAGACCGGGCCGTCTCAGGGATTGAGACGGCCTGCGGGTGCAATGCCGCTCCCGGATGGAGCGCACCGATGAACGCCTTGCCCAACCCCATGGCCCAACGCGCGGTGCGCGGCGACGGTGCGTTGGCCGCGCCGGTCTCCGGCGGCGACCAGCTCGCCCGGCGGCTCGCCAAACGCTATGGCGACCGCATCACCGGTTCGTTCGTCGTGCCCGGGCGCGAGGGTCAGTTCGCCCCACTGCCCGGCGATATGCCGTCCGCACTTGCAGATGCGCTGCGGGCGCGCGGCATCCATCAGCTCTATGCGCATCAAGCCCAGGCCTGGAACGCCACCGCCGCGGGCGAGCATGTAGTGATCGCCACACCCACCGCCTCGGGCAAATCGCTGTGCTACACCTTGCCGGTGATCAGCGCGGCGATCCGCCAGCGCGCCAAGGCGTTGTTCCTGTTTCCCACCAAGGCGCTCGCCCAGGACCAGGTAGCCGAGCTGCTGGAACTCAACCAGGCGGGCGATCTCGGCGTCAAAGCCTTCACCTTCGACGGTGACACGCCGGGCGACGCGCGGCAGGCGATCCGCCTGCATGGCGATATCGTGGTGAGCAATCCGGACATGCTGCACCAGGCGATCCTGCCGCATCACACCAAGTGGGCGCAGTTCTTCGAAAACCTGCGCTACATCGTGATCGATGAGGTGCATACCTATCGCGGCGTGTTCGGTTCGCACGTGGCCAATGTGCTGCGCCGGCTACAGCGTGTCTGCGCGTTCTACGGCGTGTCGCCGCAATTCATCCTGTGCTCGGCGACCATCGGCAATCCGGCCGAGCACGCCAGCGCGTTGATCGAACAGCCCGTCACCGCGATCACCGAGAGTGGCGCGCCAGTGGGTGAGAAGCACGTACTGCTGTGGAATCCGCCGGTGGTGAATGCGGACCTGGGCTTGCGTGCCTCGGCACGCTCGCAATCCAACCGCATAGCGCGCACCGCGATCCGGGCCGGATTGAAGACGCTGGTGTTCGCGCAATCGCGGCTGATGGTGGAAGTGCTCACCAAGTATCTGAAAGACGTGTTCGACAGCGACCCGCGCAAGGCGCCGCGCATCCGCGCTTACCGTGGCGGCTATCTGCCTACCGAGCGTCGTGCAGCGGAACGGGAGATGCGCGCGGGACAGGTGGACGGCATCGTCAGCACCTCGGCGCTGGAACTGGGCGTGGATATCGGCGCGCTCGACGTGGTGGTGCTCAACGGCTATCCCGGCAGTGTTGCCGCTACCTGGCAGCGCTTCGGCCGCGCGGGCCGGCGCCAGCAGGCTTCGCTCGGCGTGCTGGTCGCCAGCAGCGATCCGCTGGACCAGTACCTGGTGCGTCATCCGGAATTCTTCCAGGACTCCACGCCGGAACACGCGCGCATCGCCGCCGACCAGCCGTTGATCCTGCTCGATCACATCCGCTGCGCGGCCTTCGAACTTCCATTCAAGGACGGCGAACTGTTCGGCCCCCAGGACGCCACCCCATGGCTGCAGGTGCTGGCCGAAGAAGGCGTGCTGCATCAGGAAGGCGAGCGCTTCGAATGGATCGCGGATAGTTACCCGGCGAACGCGGTGTCCTTGCGCTCGGTGGCCGACGGCAACTTCGTGGTGGTCGATCGCACCGACGGCCGCCAGACCATCGTGGCGGAAGTGGATTTCAGCGCAGCCTCGCTCACCTTGTATGAGGGGGCGATCCACATGATCCAGTCGGTGCCCTATCAAGTCGAAAAGCTGGACTGGAACGGCCGCAAGGCGTTCGTCACGCGCACCAACGTCGACTACTACACCGATGCCATCGACTACACCAAGCTCAAGGTGCTGGAAGCGTTCGACGGTTCGCCGGCCGGCAACGGCAGCGCACACCACGGCGAGGTGCATGTGGCACGGCGCGTGGCGGGTTACAAGAAGATCCGTTATTACACTCACGAAAACATCGGCTACGGGCCGGTGAATTTGCCCGATCTGGAATTGCACACCACCGCGGTGTGGTGGCAATTGCCGCAACGCGCGCTGGAGCAGGCATTCGACCATCGCCAGGAAGCGCTGGATGGTTTTCTGGCAGCGGCGCATGCCTTGCATATCGTCGCCACCGTGGCCGTGATGGCCGAAGCGCGCGACCTGCAGAAGGCCGTGGGCAGCGGCGATGGCGCGTGGTTCGCCACGCCCGATGCCAACGGCCGCGCGCAATTGCGCTCGGGCTTTGGCGAAGGCGAACCGCCGATGAGCGGGCCGTTCGTACCCACCTTGTATCTCTACGATGCGTTTCCCGGCGGCGTGGGACTCAGCGCGCCGCTGTTCGAGCGGCGCGAGGACCTGGTACGCCTCGCCCGCGAACTGGTGCATCGCTGCGACTGCCGCGGTGGTTGCCCGGCCTGCGTGGGTCCCGTGCTCGCCGCCGACGAGCAGAACGAACGCTCGCTGAAATCGCTCGCCACCCGCGTGCTCGACCTGATCGTGGCGCTGTGAGCGCGCTGGCCGACAAGCTGCGCGGCCTGCGTCGCCAGGCCGGCGTCGTGCCCGCCGCGCCCGTACCGGCGGCCGCACCGGCGAAGCCGCGTCCCGCGCTGCCGGACAACATCGCGCAGCTGCTCGGCATCCGTCAGCGTGCGCAAGGCGTTCCAGCCACGCCTCGACGCAAGGCAAGCGTCGAGCCCACGTCGCCGCCTGGGCAGACCATCGCACCCGGCTTGCAGCTGTGCGAAACGAGCAGTGCGTGGCCGCCCGAACCGCCTGCCTTCCACGCTGCGTTCGCGCGTGTCGACGAAATGATCGCGCCAGAACGGCTGGTGCTGTTCGACACGGAAACCACCGGACTGGCCGGCGGCACTGGCACGCGCGCCTTCATGATCGGCGTGGGCGACTGGCACGAAGGACGTTTCCGCGAACGCCAGTTGCTGATCACCACGCTGGCGGGCGAGGCGGCCATGCTCGATTGTTTCGCATCATGGTTGCGTCCGGATTCGGTGCTGGTCAGCTACAACGGCAAGTCGTACGACTCGCCATTGCTCAAGACACGCTTTCGACTGCACCAACGTTCATGCCCGCTCGAAGGTCTGGCGCATATCGACCTGCTGCATCCCGTGCGCCGCCGCTGGCGTGGCGCCTGGGAGAACTGCCGGCTGGCCACCGCCGAGCGCCAGCTGCTGCAGGTGGTGCGCGAGGACGACCTGCCCGGCTCCGAAGCGCCGGCCGCCTGGCTGGGCTATTTGCGCGGCGGCTCGGCGCAGCCGCTGCACCGGGTGGCACGGCACAACAGCCAGGACCTGCGCAGCCTGGGCGGCATTCTTCACCGCTTCGCGACACCGGACGAGGCAAACACGCAGGCGTGAGGGGCGCGATCGCCCAGGGCGACGTGCTACGTTTTCCCGGCGGGCCGGACAGCCCGACACTGTTGCGATGGACGGGAATGCTGCACGCCCTGGTCCCGTCGCAAACCTGCAACGGGGAGCCGCGCGCATGCTGAAGGATTTCACCCAGACCGCCCTGCTGCTCATCACGGGCCTGTTCCCCATCATCAACCCGATCGGCTCGGCCTTCATCGTGTTGAGCATGGTGCCGCGCACGACGCCTGCCGAACGCACCGAACTGGCCTGGCGCATCACCACCAACAGCTTTGCCATCCTGCTGGTGTCGCTGCTGATGGGCGCGTATGTGCTGACCTTCTTCGGCATTTCCATTCCGGTGTTGCGCGTCGCCGGCGGCATGATCATCGCGGTGGCGGGTTGGAACCTGCTGCAGAAGCCCGACGATGACGATTCCGCCAACGAGAAGGCGCAGGAGGTCAATTCCAGCGCGGCCGGCGGCTCGCTCGCCGCCAAGACCTTCTATCCGCTGACCCTGCCGCTGATGGTCGGTCCCGGTTCGATCTCGGTGGCGATCGCGCTGGGCACCAGCTCGCCGCAAGAGGGTTTGTCGGCGATGCATTTCCTGGGCGTCGCCGCCGCGCTGGTGGTGCTGTGCGCCAGTATCTACATCTGCATGCGCTTTGCCGACACGCTCGAACGGTGGCTGGGCGCAGGCGGCACCAAGATCGTGATGCGCCTGTTTGCCCTGGTCACCTTCTGCATCGGCATGCAGCTGCTGTGGGTGGGGCTGTCCGATCTGCTGGGATCGGTGAAGTGGCGCTAGCGCGTTAGAGCGACGTGGTCAGGCGGGTCAGCCAATCGGGGCTGACGGAAAGCACCAGCGCCTCGAACCGGCGATCCAGGCCGCTGACCACCAGCACGCCGATCACCACGAAGCACGCGCCCAGCACGGTCTTGGCTATGCTGCCCGCCGACATCAGCGAGCCGCGCACGCGCACCATGGCGGCGCCGGATACGCTGCTCAGCGCCAGCAAGGGCAGTCCCGCACCGAGGCCAAACACCAGCATGAGCAGCGCAATCTGCGGCAGATGCGTGCCCTGCGCCGCCAGCGTGCTCGCCGCACCCAGGGTCGGTCCTACGCAGGGACTCCAGACCAGTCCCAGCAGCAAACCGATCAGGAACTGGCTGAAGCCGCCTTCGCCGTGCACCGAACCCAATGCCCGCTGACCCTGATTGCCCAGTTGGGCAGCGACGCGCGAGAACGAACGTTGCAAGGGAGGCAGCAGCATCACCAGGCCAAACACCACCATCAGCACGGCAGCCGCGACACGCAAGGTGCCCGCGTCCAGACCAATGGCTGCACCCAGGGTGGCGAGCAGGGTGCCGGTCAAGGCGAACGAAAGACTCAATCCCAACGCCAATGCCGCGGCACCCCAACGATGCCTGGACAACGCCGACGCGATCAGGATGGGCAGGATCGGCAGCACGCAAGGCGACAACAGCGTCGCCATGCCGGCGATGAAACCCAGTGCATAGGTGCCCAGACTGAAGTCCATCAGAGCGCCTGCTGCAGCACCGCGCGGATGGCCGGTTCGGCGGTCTGGCCGGTGGAGCGCGTCACCTCGTGCCCTTTCCTGAAGACCACGAAGGTGGATTGCTGCGTCACTTTGAGTGACTTCTCCAACGCGGTTTCCTTGTCGAAATCCGCCACGAAGATCGTCACCTGTTTGAACCCCGGTTCTTTCGACAGGCGATCGACGATCGGTTGCTGCGCCCGACACGTGGGGCACCAGTCAGCATGCAGGTACACCACCACGGGCTTGCCCGCGGCGACCGCTTGCGCGTAGCTCGCATGGTCGAACGGCACTTCATCGGCGGCGGCGGTTCCCGCCAGCGCCAGCAGCAGCGCGCCAATGATCCGGATAGGTGTGTTTGTTTTCATGTTCATGGGCATTCCGTGCGAAGCGATCAGTCGACGATGACCGGGATGGCCATCCGCGACGGCGATGTCGCGACGGCTGCCGTGCGGATGCCCAGCGCCTTGGCCACCAGCGTGTCGAGGCTCGCCTTGCCCGGGCCGCTGATCAGCAACCAGAAGAAGATCAGGCTGTAGACGATCTCGTCCGCTTCCACGTAGTCGTCCAGGCCGGTGAGGTTGGCCGATACGACCAGCACCACGGCCACCGCCATGTTGATGAGCATGGGAATGCACACCAGGCGGGTGAACAGGCCGAGCATGATCAGCAGGCCGCCGAGCAACTCCGTCCATGCGGACAAGCCGGCGCTGAAGGCCGGGAAGGGAATGCCCCAGCCGACGAAACGCTGGGTGAAACCATCCAGGTTGTGCACCTTGGCGATGCCGGTCTCCAGCCAGAAGTAGCCGAACACCACGCGCACCACGAGTGGCCCGACCCACTCGATGCGGTGCAGCCATTCGAGCAGTTGGGTGGCCTTGTCGGCGATGAGCTGGCGCATGACGGCGTGTTCCATGGATACGAGGTGCGGGCATCATGCGAACCGCCCTCGCCGGCCGCCATGGCTGGTCGTCCATGCTTTCTTGCCCGCCGTCCGGTCCTGCGCCGCATCGCCATCGCCGGACGATCGGGCACAAATGGCAGACGCGCGGGGACAGCCGGCGGCTGGCCGTCTATCGAGAATGCTCAGGTCGGCAGTGCTTGGCCATGGTGTCCGGGCCCGACGTTGTCTATCCATGCCGCCATCGGGCGGCCGTCCACCAGACAGGAGTGTTTCCATGAAGACCCACAAGCTCAACGGTGCCGCCATGGCGATGGCAGTTGCCGGCCTGTTCGCCGTCACCACCATGTCCGCTTCCGCCACCGAGAAGGCCGCGAGCGGCAAGACCGCCGATACCGCCAGCGTGAAGTGCGTGAACTCGTCGTCCTGCAAGGGCCACGGCGCCTGCAAGCAGGCCAGCAATGCCTGCAAGGGCCAGAACGCCTGCAAGGGCCAGGGCTTCACCATGCAGAAGAGCCAGCAGGACTGCGACGCCGCCCAGGCAGCCGCCAAGGCCTCCTGAGCTTGATCGCGGGGCTTTCGGCGCAGCCCGAAAGCCCCGCACTTTCTGCCGCGAGAAACGCCATGCCTTCTTCCCGCCAGTTGCCCTATCTCGGCTTCGGTCTCGGCCTGCGTGTCGATCACTACGAAACGCTGATCGATGAACCGGGCAAGGTGGAGTGGCTGGAGATCGTTTCGGAAAACTACCTGGTGCCCGGCGGGCGTCCGCTGCGCTGGCTGGAACGTTTTCGCGAACGCTTTCCGCTGGTGATGCACGGCGTGTCGATGTCCATCGGCGGCACCGATCCGCTCGACATGGGCTATCTCAACCAGCTCGCCGCCCTGGCGAAACGGGTGGAACCCGCGTGGATCTCCGACCACCTGTGCTGGACGGGCGTGCAGGGCGTCAACCTGCACGACCTGATGCCGCTGCCGTATACCGAAGAAGCGCTGCGGCACGTGGTGGATCGCGTGCGCCGCGTGCAGGACACGCTCGGGCGACGCATCCTGCTGGAAAACGTGTCGAGCTATATCAGCTTCGCGCAGTCGCAGCTGACCGAGTGGGAGTTCCTCGCCGCCGTCGCCGAGCGCGCGGATTGCCTCATCCTGCTCGACATCAACAACGTGCACGTCAGTGCGCACAACCATGGCTTCTCCGCGCTCGACTATCTCGATGGCCTGCCGGCGGCACGCGTGCAGCAATTCCATCTGGCCGGCCATGAACACGGCGGCGAGCTGTTGATCGACACGCACGATGCCCCCGTGGTGGATGCCGTGTGGCATCTCTACGTGGAGGCCGTGCGCCGCTTCGGTCGCGTTTCCACCATGATCGAGCGCGACGACCACATTCCCCCGCTGGTCGAACTGCTGGCGGAACTCGAGCATGCCCGCGCGCTCGCCGACGCGCTGATGCAGCAAGCCGCATGAGCGATCTGCGCACCATGCAACGGCAACTGGCCGAGGCCATGCTGGCAGGCAGCATGCCCGCGCCGGGTTCGCTGCGCGGCGACGACAAGGCCGACGAAGCCAGCCGCCTCGCCGTCTATCAGCAGGGCTATCGCATCCGCCTGCGCGAGGCGCTGGCAACGGAGTTCCCCGGGCTCGCCTTGTTGGCCGGGCGCCGCTTCCTGCCGTTGCTCGACGACTACGTGGCGGCGCAGCCGTCCACGCACTTCACCATTCGCTGGCATGGCGAGGGACTCGCCCGCTTTCTCGAACACGCCTCGCCCTGGTGCGAGCAGCCCGAACTGGCCGAGATGGCGCAGCTGGACTGGGCCATTTCCACGGCATTCGACGCGGCCGACCATGACACGGTGAATGCCGGTGATCTTGTCGGCATCGCCGCGGAGGCGTGGGCAGGCTTGCGGCTTCATCCGTTGCCGCACGCCCGTCTGCTCCGCTGCACCTGCAACATCGATGCGTTCCGGCGAGCCGCCGATCGCAGCGGGCCGCGCCCGCGACTGCGGCGTGGGCGGCAGGCACGCCATCTGCTGGTCTGGCGGCCGATGCTGGACGTGCACTACCGACCGGTGGCGCCGGGCGAGCTGCCCGCGCTACGGGGCGCCTTGAACGGCGAGACCTTCGCCCACCTGTGCGAACGCCTGGCGGAACGGCACGGCACGACGGCCCTGCCCCGCATGGCCGCGCTGCTGGCGCAATGGCTGGACGAGGGGCTGATCGGCCGGCTGACCCTGCCAGGGGAGGCGGCGATGTAACCGGCATCCCGCCGGCGGCGAAGTTCTTCATGAGACAGCCGCCGGAAGGAAGCCCATGATCATCGAACCGAACCCGTCGCTACCGCCCGGGCCGCGCCCGCAGCTGGTGGATCCGGCGCTGGAATCGCTGCTCAGCCGGTCGATGCTGCAGGTCCAGGTGGTGGCCGAGCTGCATCGCTGCGGGTCGTGGTTTGCCGATGCGCCGCGTTACGAATGCGGCCTGTTTCACCTGGTGGGCAGCGGCCGTTGCAAGGTGGAAAGCGATGAGTTCGGCGAGGCCGTGACGCTGGAGACCGGCGACCTGGTGATCTTCCCGCACGGCGCACCGCACCGGCTGAGCGGCACGGCCGAGGACGGCCTCCAACAGACCAGCCTGATCTGCGGCGAATTCCGCTTCACCGGCAGCACCCAGCATCCGCTCAGTCTGGCCTTGCCCGCGCGGATGGTCATTCACGCCGCCAACGCCAGCGCGCCGTTCCGCCAGCTGGCCGCGACCATGGCGGACGTGGTGCACGCCGACTGTGCCGGCCGCCACGTGCTGCTCAACAAGCTTGCCGACGCGCTGTTCACGCTGGCGATCTGCGACTACGCCCGCGGCACGGGCGAACGCCAGGGGCTGTTCGCGTCGCTGGCCGATCCGCGCATTGCCCGTGTGCTGCAATCGGTGCACGACCATCCAGGCCGTGCCTGGACCATGCAGTCGATGGCGGCACTGGCGTGCATGTCGCGCTCGGCGTTTGCCGAGCGCTTCACCCAGCTGATGAAGCAACCGCCGATCCAGTACGTCACGCAATGGCGCGTCAGCGTGGCGGAGCAGTTGCTGCGCGACCGCCAGCAATCGGTGGCGGGTATTGCGCAGCAATTGGGCTACAGCAGCGAAGCGGCCTTCCGCCGCCTGTTCAAGCGGGTAAGCGGCAAGTGCCCGGGACGTGTTCGCGGCGATGGCATGCGCGCTGTCGCCTTGAACTGAGCGTGCTTGAGCGCGGCTGCGGCGATCCACTCCCACGCCATCGCAACCTGTGTAGACTCGCGAGAGATCGTGCGCAACGGTCGCGCCCTTACGTCTAGCACGAGGTGAGGCAAGCCATGAACACATTGCATCGTCGTGCCGCGCAGGCGGCCATCGCAGCGCTGGCATCGTTGGGCGCAACGGCTGCCCTGGCCGGCGCACTGAGCGTGCCGGAAATTCCGGTGGATGCCACGCTGCTGCGCAACTACCAATGCCAGGGCGGCCAATCGCTCAAGGTCACGTACTACAACAAGCAGGGCGGACAGAGCTTTGCGCTGCTGTCGGTGAAGGGCAAACCCATGTTGTTCGTGGATACGCTGGCCGGCTCCGGCGTGCGGTATGTCGCCGGTCCCTATGTGTGGTGGACCAAGGGCAACAACGGCGATCTCTACGACACCACCGCGGGCCCGAACGCCGCTCCCATCCTTGCCGGTTGCACGTCGTCGCCAGGCAAGTGATGACGCTTTTCTCACCACGCTGAACAAGAGCACGCACGCTTCAGCAATATGACCGAGCTTGCTGCGTCGCATGATGACGCAGCAATTTCTCTCGCTCATGCTCCCAGCCCACGCAGAAACCTACCGCCCAATCGCCGGTCGCAAGAATTTGCCGATCCGGTGAGGTGCGCTTCCGCGTGCTGTGCTGGGGAGCACAGTCATTCCAATGAAGACTGGGGAAGAGCATGAACTGTCGCAACTTGCAGGTTTTCGCCGCACGTTCCACCGGAGCCAAACGACCGCTCGCCATCGCATGTGCCGCTGCCTTGTTCACCCTGGCCACCGCGCAGCCGGCCTTCGCACAACAGACGCAGGACGCCACGCCCACGCCGCAAAACACGCAGGCCACGCCAGCGCAGACGCCCGCGAAGTCCGACAAGAATGCGCTGCCCAAATCGGAAGACCGCGCATCCACGCTGGATGCGGTCACCGTCACCGGCATCGCGGGCAGCATCGAGAACTCGATCAAGGCCAAGATGAATTCGGACAACATCATCGAGGCCATCTCCGCCGAAGACATCGGCAAGCTGCCCGACGCGAGTATCGCCGAGAGCCTGGCGCGCCTGCCCGGCCTGGCCACGCAGCGCGTGGACGGCCGTGCCAACCAGATTTCCATCCGCGGCCTGGCGCCCGACTTTGCCGGCACCACGCTCAACGGCCGCGAGCAGGCCACCATCGGCGAGAACCGCGGCGTCGAATACGACCAGTATCCGGCCGAACTGATCAGCGGCGCGGCGGTGTACAAGACGCCCGATGCGAGCCTGATCGGCCAGGGCCTTTCCGGCACGGTGGACCTGCACACGCTCAAGCCGCTGGATCTGTCCACCCGCACCATCGTCGCCAACCTCCGCGGCGAGTACACGACCAATGGCAAGAACAACCCGGGCTCGGGCGTGGGCGATCTTGGCCATCGCGCCAGCTTCTCCTACGTCGACCAGTTCCTCGATCACACGCTGGGTCTGGCCGTCGGCTTCGCCCAGCTCGATTCGCCGATCCAGGAGAAGCAGTACCAGGCGTGGTGGTGGAGTCTCAACAACGGTCCCGGCAGCATCGAAGGCGCGTGGGGCGGACCGCACTCGCCCGGCTTGCCCGATGGCGTGCTTTCGCAGGAAGGCATGCAGTTGCGCGCGCAATCGGAGAACCAGTTGCGCAACGGCCTGATGGCCGTGCTCGAGTGGGCGCCGAACGATTGGTACCACGGCACGCTGGACACCTATTACTCGACCTTCAACGAGAAGAAGATCACCAACGGCGTGCAGTGGGCCAGCGGCCCCTATGACGACGCCGGTCCCGCGGTGTACAGCAATGTGGGCATCGTGCCGTCGCAGCCGTATCCCGTGGTCACCACCGGCAACATGGATGGCATCCGCCCGATCCTGCAGAACGAATACACCAAGGAGCACGACAAGCTCTTCTCGGTAGGCTGGAACAACCAGTTCGAGTTTGGCGGCGGCTGGCAGGGCGTGGCCGACCTGTCCTATTCGAGCGCGAAGAAGGATCTGCACGACGCTTACCTGTTCTCCGGCATTCCGGACCAGGGCACCACCAATGTGCAGTTCGCCACGCCGCTCAACTACGGCTTTCCGAATTTCAGCACGGGTGTGAATCTGGCCGATCCGTCGGCCATCCAGTTCACCGATCCGGATGGCTACGGCTACGACGGCCGCCAGGAATTCGATCACCAGGACGACACCATCAAGGCGATCCGCCTGCAGGTCTCGCATCCGGTGGGCTGGATCTTCAGCACGGTGGACGTGGGTGTGAACTACTCCGACCGCAAGAAGACCAAGTCGGCGGACGTCGAGTTCGCCTGGCTCAACGGCAACGGCTCAACCGGCAGCGACTACGTCAAGGGCTACTCGACGCCGGTGAATCCGGCCTTCCTGTACGGCCCCACCTCGATCAACTACGGCGGCATCGGCCCGATCCTCAACTACAACGTGCTGGCCGCGCTGAACAGCCAGTTCTATCTCACCTCGGGTAACGGCCAGGGCGACTGGGCGCGCAACTACAGCGTGGAGGAGAAGGTGCCGGTCGCCTACGTGAAGTTCAACATCGACACCATGCTGGGCAGCGTGCCGCTGCGTGGCAACATGGGCGTGCAGTTCGTGCACACCGATCAGTCGTCGGATGCGCTGCAGACCAATGGCAACACGCTGGTGGGCACGTTGACCGGTGGCACCACCTACAACAACGTGCTGCCCAGCCTGAACCTGGCGGCGGAGATCGCGGAGCAGCAATACCTGCGCTTCGGTTTCGCCAAGACCATGACGCGTGGACGCATCGACGACGAGAAGGTCGCTTCGTCATCCTTCGTGTATCAGGTCACCACAGGCCCGGCGGCCGGACAGGTGTTGTGGTCGGGCAGCGGCGGCAACCCCGCCCTCAAGCCCTATGTGGCGGTGGGCACCGACCTGTCGTGGGAGAAGTACTTCGGCAAGTCCAGCTACGTGGCCGTCGCGGTGTTCAACAAGAACCTGTTGAACTACATCTACAACAAGACCGTGCTCGACTACGACTTCTCCAAGTACACCAACAACGATCCCACGCTGGTGCCGACCAGCAACATCGGCGCGTACACCACGCCGGAGAACGGCACCGGCGGCAAGATGCAGGGCATCGAGCTGTCCGGCGCACTGGAAGGCGCGCTGATCGCCCGTCCGCTGGACGGCTTTGGCGTGCAGGCAAACTTCTCGCTGACCAACAGCACCGTGCCGGTGAGTTCAGTGAGCTCGATTCCGGGCGCGCCGGCCACCTTGCCCGGCCTCTCGCGCAAAGTGGCGAACCTGGCGCTGTACTACGAGAAGTACGGCTGGTCGGTGCGCATTTCCGAGCGCTATCGCTCCTCCTTCACCGGTGAAGCGATCGCCCTGTTCGATCAGCTGGGCTACCAGCAAGTGCTGGCCGACAAGCAGACGGATTTCCAGGCCGGTTACAACTTCACCGAGGGTTCCTGGAACGGTCTGTCGGTGCTGCTGCAGGTCTACAACCTCACCAACTCGGCGTACAAGACCGCGCAAATTTCTGCTCTGCCCAACGGCGTATCGATCGGTCGCCCGCTCGACTACAACACCTGGGGTCGTACGGTGATGTTCGGTATCAACTACAAGCTTTGATCCGATACGATCGCGTCATCCGATCACTTCACAAGGACGTGGCATGGCGAGGCACACGGTTTTTTTCGGCATGATGTTGGCCGTTGCAAGCGCAACGGCCAACGCGCAGCAACGCGTGGAAGTGCCCACGACCTACGAGGCGGGGCATTTCTATGCGACGCCGACGCTGGCCAATGGGCAGGTATTGCGGCTGGTGGTCGATACGGGTGGCGGAGGTAGCGCCGGCTGGTTTGTGATATCCGGGTCAGCGGCCGCTCGCGCTGGACTGCCATCGCGGCAATGCAAGCTGGATGATGCGTCGCTCAATGTCGTCACGACGCTCGACTATCGCGAAGGCCAGGGTTTACCCGTGCGCACCGGCACACCTTGCGATGCGCCCGCCCTCGTCATCAGTGGAGACCCGGGCGATCACGCCGACGGCCAGCTTGGCTCCGGCTATCTGCCTGGCAATATCTGGACGTTCGACTATCCGGCGCGAAAGCTCTGGCTCGAACCGAACGACTGGAAGCCGGCCACGGGTACGCATCGCACACCGCTGGGCATTCTGCGCGACGACAAGGGCGCACCGCAAAGCGGATTCCTGCGCATCACGGCGCACGTCGACGGCAAACCCATCGAACTGTTGCTCGACACAGGAGCCACGGCGCATCCCACCGATGCCGGTAAAGTCGCGGGTGCGGAGGTCACCGCCAGCGACATCGGCGTTACGTCGTACATCACGACAAGCCAGCTCGACCGTTGGCATCGCCAACACCCGGCGTGGCGCGTGGTGAACGACGGCGACGACCTGGGTTCGCCCGTCCACGGCAAGGGTTCGCGTCTCATCGAAGTTCCGCATCTCGTCGTGGCCGGATGGGAACTGGGCCCGGTCTGGTTCACCGAGCGGCCCGACGCCAATTTCACGGCGCGACCGGGCAACTGGCTCAGCGCGATGGATGGGCCGATCACCGGCGCGCTGGGCGCCAATGTGTATCGGCACTTTCGCATGACCATCGATTATCCCCATGGGGCTGCCTATCTGGCCTGCGTCACAGGCTGCCGTCCCGCATCCTGAAGAACATGCAGGAGCGTCCCGGATCTCGGGACGCTATGCTCGCCATGTTTCCAGGAGCATGACCATGCGCGAGCTATATCCCGAGATCGAGCCCTATCGCACTGAGCGGCTGCGCGTGGACGACATCCACGAGTTGCATATCGAGGAATGCGGCAATCCGGGCGGCCTGCCCGTGCTGTTCCTGCATGGCGGGCCCGGTGCGGGCGTGTCGCCTTATCACCGGCAGTTCTTCGATCCCGCCCGCTACCGCATCGTGCTGTTCGACCAGCGCGGCGCGGGCAAGTCGATACCGCATGCGGAGCTGCGCGACAACACGACTTGGCATCTGGTCAGCGACATCGAAGCGATCCGTGAGCAGCTCGGTATCGAACGTTGGGTGGTGTTCGGCGGATCGTGGGGCTCGACGCTGGCCCTGGCCTATGCGCAAAAGCATCCGGAACGCGTGCTTGGACTGGTATTGCGCGGCATCTTCCTGGGACGTCCGGGCGAACTGCGCTGGTTCAACGAACTCGACGGCGGCGCGCGCTGGATCTTTCCGGAACGCTGGGAACGCTACCTCGCGCATATCCCCGAAGACGAACGCGACAACATGGTGGAAGCCTATTGGCGGCGCCTGGACAGCGACGATGCCGCGGTGCGCATAGCAGCCGCGAAAGCGTGGGGCGACTGGGAAGGCGGCAGCACCACGCTGCTGCACGATGCCGATTCGCCGGGCACGCAGGACGATCCGCATGTCGCCGTCAGCATTTCGCGCGCGGAAGCACATTACTTCCGCCATCACGTCTTCCTTGAACCGGACCAGCTACTGCGCGATGTCGAACGCGTCCGGCATATTCCCACCACCATCGTGCACGGCCGCTACGACATCATTTGCCCGGTGAAGAGCGCCTACGATCTGGCCAGGGCGTGGCCGGAAGCCGCGTTCCACATCGTGCTCGCAGGCCATAGTGCGGCCGATCCGGCGATCGTGGATGTGCTGATTGGTGCAACGGATGCGTTGGCGGACCGGTACGTCTAAGAACCCCTCACCGTCATTCCGGCGCAGGCCGGAATCCAGTGGCCCCAGTGGTGGGTTATCGCGAAATATATCCAGAGCGTAGTCGACTTTCGCGACAACTCAGCGCTTCGCTACTGGATTCCGGCCTGCGCCGGAATGACGGTGAGGGGCATGGGCACTGTGTGAAAGAGACTAGGCCATCGCCCGCTCAGCGCCCGTCCGCTCGCGATACTCCCGGCACATCTGCTCCACCAGCGCCCGATGATCGGGCAGGTCGTGCAGCGCTTGCGAGGCGGCCAGCTGGATGTTCCTGAATTCCTGCCGGGCTTCCTCGACGCGTGGATAGACGTTGCGCATCGCCGACAGGTCGGTCTTGAACTCCATGCCATAGAGCACGTACTGCCAGCTGGAGACGAGGAACATTTCCAGGTCGCTGACGAAGTCCAGGCGATGCGGTGGTCGATGCTTCCATTGCGCCAGCTTGTCCTGCAACGTCTGCGGGATGCTCGACGGATCGGTATTGTCGATCCAGAACGGCGAGTCGCGCCGCTGGCTCAGGCAATAGTGCATCTTGATGAAATCGATGATGCGGTCGTAGCGCGCGACCATCATCTCGTTGAAGTGGCGCGCTGCCTGTTCCATCGTGCCGGTATCGCTCGGCAACAGATGCGTGAGCAGATAGGTGGCCAGCTCGATCAGCGCGATGCCGGTGGATTCGAGCGGCTCAACGAAGCCGCCAGCCAGGCCCACCGCCACGCAGTTCTTGCGCCAGTGCTCCGGGCGACAGCCAGTTTCGAACTTGATGTGGAAGGCCTTGAGTCCTTCGGCAACTGGACCGAGATAGTTGCGGAACACCGCTTCCGCGCGTTCCACGTCGGTATGTCGCGAGGAATACACGTAGCCCGCACCGCGGCGTTTCTGCAGGCCGATATCCCAGATCCAGCCGGCTTCCTGCGCGGTGGAAATCGTATAGGACGGAATCGGCGAATCCGGCTGCGCGTAGGGTACCTGGATGGCCACGGCGCGGTCGGCGAACAGTACGTCTGCGCGACTGCGAAACGGTGACTGCATCACGTTGCCGATCAACATGCCCTTGAGGCCGGTGCAGTCCACGTAGAGATCGGCGGTGAGTTCGCCCAGCTCCTTCGTCACCACGCGTGCAATGGCGCCGTGCTCATCGAGTTCCGCGCGTTCCACCGTGGCCACGTGGCGCTTCACGCCCAGCGCTTCCTGCCCATGCTCGGCGAGCACGCGCGCGAAGCACGCGGCATCGAAATGGAAGGCGTGATTCATCGGACCCTGGTAGTCCGGATCCTTCAAGCGCTTCGGTCCACGCGAGTGATCGACCAGGGTGCTCTGCATCGACACGGCGTCGGCGAACGGCATGCCGTCCGGCGCCGCACCCAGCAGCCAGTACGGCAACAGCTCCGGACCACCGGGCCGCTGGCTCGGTGCATTGAACGGATGGAAGAAGTGATCGGCACCCGCTGCGCCTGGCGGGCGCACCCAGTGGCGATAGTGGATGCCTTGCTTGTACGTCGCCGTGGCGCCCACCAGGAAACGGCGCTCGTCGAGTCCGATGGCGGAGAGCGTGCCGCGGATGGAAGGAAACGTCGCCTCGCCCACGCCGAGCAGGCCGATGTCCGGCGATTCCACCAGATGCACCTGCACGCCGTTCGGATCGACCGCATTCACCGCCTTGGCGAGATAGCACGCAGCCAGCCAGCCGGCGGTGCCGCCGCCCACGATCAGCACTTTCTTCAGACGAGCCATGGTGTCTCCCGGCTGGCGGGCACGCCAGCGCCTCGCGGCAATGCATGCGCGAACGATTGCATCAAAGAACTGCCGGGCCGCCCCACGCGGGCCCGGCAAAAACGCCATTCAAGGGGAGAGGCGGCGATGCTCCCCGGAGCATCGCCTGGAGAACGGCAAACCATCGGCGGCGCTGTTGTCATGGGGCCGCCCCGAACTTCATCAGAACCACACGCCCAGCTGCACACCGTAGGTGCGCGGCCCCAGGTACTGCGATACGTACTGCAGCGAACCATCGGACATCAGGAAGCGACCGGCACTGGTGCGGATCTTTCCATCGGAGATGTTCTGTACATACGCATTGACCCACCACTTGTCGCCCGGCTCGGTGTAGCGCAGCGAGAGGTCGCCGCGCGTATACGCCTTCTGCTGGTCGCCCTCGCCGAGGTTGAAGTAACTCAGCCACTGCGAACTCTGGTACTGCGCGCTGACGCGCGGCGTGAGTCGGCCGCCGTTGCCGAGATGGAAGTCGTGCTCGTAGATCGCGGTGAGCGAGATATTCGGCGCATGCGGCAGGTCGTTGCCGGTGACGTTCATGCAGTTGGCCAGGTTCGACGCCGGCGGACAGGCGGGCAGACCCTGGTAGTCGTTGCTGCCTGCATAGACCAGCGTGCCGAGTTCCTTCTTCGGGATGGCCGAGAAGATCAGGTTCGCACGGTCGTCCTTGGTCTGGTACGCCAGCTCCGATTCGATGCCGAACACCTTGGTGCTGCCGCCCACGTTGGAGAAGCCCAGGCCATGGTTGCCGTCGGGATAGACGATCGGCGCGGACAGCTGGAAGTTCTTGAAGTCTTCGTAATAGACGGCCGAGTTCCAGGTCATGCGGCCATCGAGGAAGCTGAACTTGCTGCCGATTTCATAGTTGGTGAGCGTCTCGGGCGCGTACAGCGTGCCTGCGTCCTGCGTACCGCCGGACTTGTAGCCGGTGGACACGCTGGCATACAGCAAACCATTGGCGCCGACGTCGGTGTCCACGCGCACCAGCCAGGTCGGCTTGCTCTTGCTGTACTTGGCCGTGTTCCGCTGCGAGATGCTGAAGCCGTTCGACGGATCCGGATACACGCCCGGCGAGATCGGCAGCTGCGGCACGGTGGGATCGTAGTTCCAGCCCCAGTTGATGCCGCCCTTGTTCTCCTTGTCGTCATGCGACCAGCGCGCACCGCCGGTCAAACGCCAATGGTCGCTGAGGTGCCAGGTGGCCTGGCCGAACAGCGCATACGACTCCACCGTTTCCTTCGGCTGGATGAAGGAGCCCTGCCAGTTCACGGAACCGTACTTGGTGCCGTTCATGATCGGGATATCGAAACGGATGTTGTTGTCTTCGTAGCCGTAGTACGCGCCGACGATCCAGTCCACGGTCTGCGGGCCGGTCGACTTCAGGTCCACTTCCTGGCTCCAGCTTTCGTAGTTGGAGTAGTTGGTGCGGTCGTCCTGGTACACGCCGTTGGTGGTGAAGCTGGTGGGCACGCTGACACCGACGTCCTGGTCGAAATCGCTCTTGCCCGAGTAGCGGTTGTAGCCGGCGATATAGCTCAGCTCCATGCCCTCGTTGATGTTCCAGTCCATGCGGCTGCGCACCGTCTTGGAGGTGCGGTCCAGGTACGGCGCCGTGTCGATCAGCGCGGACCAGAACTCCTGGCCCTGGCGTGGCGTCTGCATCAGGCTCAGGTCCGGCGTGCCGCGATCGAGGAAGTACTCGTAGGAGAGGTTCCACTTGAACGTATCGCTGGGCTGCCACAACGCACTCACGCGCGCGGCGGACTGATCCTGCGAGTTGTACTTGTCGCCGCCCTGCACGTACTGGCTGGGGTCGATCGGCTTGAAGTTGGCCAGCGTGCCGCCGGAAGCGGGCGAGGCCAGATACGCCTGCTGCTGCTGCGCCACGCTGGGCAGCTCGGTGGACGGATTCTGGTAGTCGACGTAACCGTCGTGCTGCTCGTGCACCACCGCCACGCGCATCGCGAAGGTATTGCTGATCGGCAGGTTGAACGCGGCGCGCGCGCCCAGCTCGTTGTAGTTGCCGGCTTCCACCTGCGCATTGCCGTAGAAGCCGGCCCCGATATCCGGTTTGGCCGTCTGGAAGCTGATCGCGCCCGCGGTGGAGTTGCGGCCCCACAGCGTGCCCTGCGGGCCGCGCAGCACTTCGACGCCATCCATGTCCAGCAGCAGGCCGGACGCGGCTTCGGCGCGCGGCGCATACACGCCATCGACGAAGGTCGCCACTTCCGGATCCGCGTATTCGGTCTTCGCGCTGTCGTTGCCGATGCCGCGCAAGGTCAGCGTCACCACGCCGTGGTCGCCCTGGCTGGTGCCCTGCAGGCCCGGCACCAGCTTGGTGAGATCCTGCACGGTCATCACGCGCTCTTTGTCGAGCGTGTCTGGCGTAATCGCACTCACGGCGACCGGCGTCTTCTGCAGCAGCGTCTCGCTCTTGGTCGCGGTGACCGAAATCGCGTCGAGCTGCTTCACCTTATGCTCGGCCGGCGGCGTGGCATTCTGCGAAGGCGCGCTCTGCGGCGCTGCATCCTGATCCGCCGCCAGCACCGCGCCGGGCGCGAGTACCAGGGACATGGCGATGTACAACGCCGAATAGCGCAACTTCATTTGGCTTCCCCTCAATTCATTCGGATTGTTGTTCGTCACCGCCCTCGACGGCGACTGGTTTGATGGCTTCCCCGATGACAGCGCTGTCATTTGGCTTGATGACAGCGCTGTCATGAGGATGATAGAACGGTTGCCCGACAGAAGCTTGACGCGCGGCAGCAAGTCCATAAATCCTTCGCAAGCCCTGCTACGCCTCACTTTCCTCGACTCCCCGGTCGGCCATGCGACCGTTTTTGATGCAAAAGCAAATGATCATCCTGCCGTCCGGACCGGGTTACCGCTGACCCATCCGCTCCCGCGAACGACATCAGCACGCGGCCCAGGCCTGGCGCGATGTGTCCGGCCGCCCCTGGCCACGCTGCCTCATTTCGTGCACTCGACCACCTGATCGACGTCGGTTCCCAGCGCCACGCGGGCAATCGCGATATCCGTGCCCTTCCCGGCGCCCCAGGCAAACGGCTGCTCGATGTGATGCATGTCGGCACCCGCGGCACGCAGGCACTTCAACGGCACACCCAGGCGCGTCCACTGTCCCCGGGGCAACGTCGCCAGCGTCTTGTCCAGCGACACCTGACCCTGACAATGCGCACCGCATCCCATGCCGATCCAGGCACCGTTCGCTGGCAACGCATCGACGCGCAGCGTGGTCACCAGCAACACGTCGCCATTGCTTTCGCGATCGAGATCGAGCGGTGTGCGTGCGTGGATCGAAAGCCGTGCCTTGTCCGCCTTCCAGGTGAAGCGGCGCGCATCCTCCTGCGCCTTGTAGTCGAGCGCAGCCATCTGCAGCGCGCCATCGGGCGTGATGGCAGGCGACACGTCGCCGGTGATCGATGCGCCTTGCGCATCCACCAGCGTGAACGTGTAGCCATGCACGGCCTTGCCGCGATCGAGGTAATTGCCGACCGGAATCTGCTCGCCACGGATACCCGATTGTTCGGAAAGCCTGGGCACGGCGCTGTGATCCGCATAGCTCAATCCGTACCCCAGCGGGAACTGCGGCTTGCCCTGCCCGACCACCGCGCTGCTCGGCCACGTATAGGCCAGCTTGCCGTGGAAGTCGTTGGCGATGCTGCCGTCGCGCTTGCGCAGCAGCACGTCCGCAACACCGCCGCCTTCGCTGCCCGGCAGCCATGCGGCGACGAACGCATCCGCTGCATTGATCTCGCGATTCATCCACAACGGACGGCCGCTGAGGAACACGGCCACCACCGGAATGCCCTGGCCACGCAGGCGGCGGATCAACTCCAGTTCGTGGTCGTCGCCCGGATGGAACAGCAGGTTGGGGATATCGCCCTGGAATTCCGCGTACGGATCTTCGCCGAACACCACCACGGCTACGTCCGGCTTGGCGGTGAAATGGCCGTCCGTTTCGATTTCGACCGTGCCGCCTGCGGCCTTCGCTTGTTCCGCAAAACCCGCACCGATGGACTGCGCGCCGGGGAAGTACTCGTTCTTCAAGCCGGTGCCCTGCCAGTTCAGCGTCCAGCCGCCACTCTGGCGCGAGATGTTGTCGGCACCGTCGCCGGCAATCAGGATGCGCTTGCGCGGATCCAGCGGCAGGACGCCGTGGTCGTTCTTCAGCAGCACCAGCGATTCGCGCACGGCGCGACGCGCAATCGCGCGGTGCGCAGGACTGCCCACGACATCGGGGGCTTTCTGCACGATCGCTTGCGTCGACGGCGCGCCGTTGTCGAACAGCCCCGCGCGGAATTTGACGCGCAGGATGCGAGCCACCGCATCGTCCAGTCGCGCCTGCGGAATCACGCCGGACTTCACTTCCGCCAGCGTGTGCTCGTACAGGCCGCGCCAGCTGTCGGGCGCCATCAGCATGTCGAGGCCGGCGTTGTACGAGGCGGGGCAATCGTCGTTGGAGCAGCCGGGCACCTGGCCGTGCGCATTCCAATCGCCCACCACCAGGCCCTGGAAATCCATGCGCTGCTTGAGCACATCGGTGATCAGCGCCTTGTCGGCGGACATCTTGCTGCCGTTCCAGCTGGAGAACGACGCCATCACCGTCTGCACGCCCGCATCGATGGCGGGCGCATAACCGGCGGCGTGAATGTCGCGCAGCGCCGCTTCGCTGATCTGCGCGTCGCCCTGGTCC
Source organism: Dyella kyungheensis (assembly GCF_049913195.1). GTDB lineage: Bacteria > Pseudomonadota > Gammaproteobacteria > Xanthomonadales > Rhodanobacteraceae > Dyella > Dyella kyungheensis. The sequence goes on from NZ_CP183983.1 coordinate 4,639,069, forward strand.
TTGCCGTTCCTGGTGCCACCGTCGCCGACGAAATGCTTGGCCGACGCGAGCACGTGCGCGCCATCGAGAAACTGTGCGGTGCCTGCCTTGCCTTGCAGGCCTTCCACCATCGCCGTGGCGTACTTCGCCACGATGGCCGGGTCCTGCGAATAGCCTTCGTAGGCGCGTCCCCAGCGTACGTCCTGCGGCACCGCCAGAGTGGGCGCGAAACTCCAGTTGATGCCGGTGGCACGCGTTTCGGCCGCGGTGGCTTCACCGATCTGCCGGATCAGTTCCGGATCGCGCGCATTGCCCAGCGCCGAATTCTGGGGGAACAAGGTGGCGCCCACGGCGTTGTTGTGGCCGTGCACGGCATCGATGCCGAACAGCAACGGGATCGCCTGATGACCGCCGCTGGTATCCATCGACGCGCGGTAGAACGCATCCGATAACGCCTGCCACTGCGCCACGGTGGCGGTGAGCTGCCCGTTCGGTTTGGAATTGCCGCCCGCCAGGATCGCGCCGAGGCGGTATTTGCGCACGTCATCCGGCGTCACGCTGAGGATATCGGCCTGGATCAGCTGGCCTACTTTCTCCTCCACCGTCATCTTGGCCATCAACGCTGCCACGCGTTGCTCCAGCGCCGCGTCCTTCGGAAACGGCCAGGTGGCACGGGGCCAACTCTCGGCATGCACGGTCGACGCGCCCTCGGCGGAAGCGACGCCCATGGCGCATGCCAGGGCCACGGCAAGGAGGGTCGGAACACAACGCAAACGACGAACGGAAGCCCGCACGGCTCTCTCCACAGACAGGGGATGGCTCCCCCTTGGAGCCAGTCGGTCTGCAGACTGACAGAAATGACAGCGCTGTCAATTCGCGATGCAGCAAGGCGGGTGGAGGGGGCAGAAAGGCGTGGCCGGCCTGCTTTTCCTCGTATAAACAAGATATTAGGGGATCCAGTCCGGTTCGTACGGCCGTAGCCTGAGGGGGGCCGTCGCGCACAGGGTGCGCGACTCGGGCCCGCCTCAGGCCCCATGCGAAACCAAAGCCCTACGGCACCCGCGCCGTCGACTCGCGCAGCTGCAACGTATACGGCACCTGCACCAGCAGGCCCGGCCCGCGGCCGCGCAGCACTTCCATCAACTGCAGCGCCGCCAGCTTGCCCATCTCGCGACTGGGCTGACGCACCGTGGTCAGCGGCGGCCACAGCTGCGTGGCCAACGGCGTGTCGTCGAAACCGCAGACGGAGAGATCGCGCGGCACTTTCAGGCCGCGCTCGTTGGCGGCCCACATCACGCCGGCAGCCATGTCGTCGTTGGCGGCGAAGATGGCGGTGGGCAATTCGGGCAGCGCAAACAATTCGCGCGCCGCCAGCACGCCCGAACCGAACGAGAATTCACCCTGCACCACGTAGTGCGGATCGAACGGCAGCCCGGCGGCCGCCAGCGCATCCTTGTAGCCCGCCATGCGCCAGCGGCTGGCGCCGTGGTTGGCGATGCCCACGATGTGCGCGATCCGGCGATGGCCCAGCTCCACCAGCTGCATCACCAGCGCCTTCGCCGCCTGCTGCTCGTCCATGCACACGCCGATGGAAGCCTCGCGATGCACCGGCGAGATGCTCGAATGCGGTACGCCGTGCTCCTTCAGGCGCTGCAGCAGCGGCGCGTAGTCGGTGAGTGGCGGCGTCATGATCACGCCTTCGATGTGGTGATCGAACACCAGCGCATCGACACGACGGATGAAGTCCTGGCCGCGCATGCGCAGCGGGCAGGCCATCATGCTGTAGCGATGCGCATCGCAGGCGTCGAGCACGCCGTCCTGCACCTCGGCCAGGTAGGTCGAGGCCGGGTTGTCGTTGTTGTCATAAAGCATCGCCACCAGAAAGGAGCGGCTGCCGGCCAGGCCCCGCGCCGCGGGACTGGGGCGGTAATTCATCGACTCCATCGCCGCCAGCACCTTCTGGCGGGTGGATTCCTTCACCGAGGATTCTTCGTTGAGGACGCGGGAAACCGTTTTTGGCGAGACACCCGTCGCGCGCGCTACATCTTCGAGGCGGACCCGCATGACTACTCCCAACGGCAAACTGCTGCCCGGCCAATATGCCCTTTGCGCACGGCGCTTTACAAGAACTCACCGCGCCGCGGGAGCCAACTGCCGCCCCGTGCGGCCGGTCAGCCGGCCGCCAGCCCCCACGACCGGTTGAGACCGCCACGATTCCGGGCGCATAGTAGGCAGCGCCGGCGAGGGGACGCCGGCCACTTCAGCAAAGCATCCATGCAACAACCCAGGCAGCATCGCGATGCATCGCCCCACCGCGAGCCGTACCCACGTTTGTTCCCGTCACATGACCACGGAGCGCATTGATGAATACGCCGCTAGGTTGGCTTACCGCTTTTCACACCCTGATAAGTCTCGTCGCAACCATCGTCGGCTTTTGGGCCATTCGCGACCTGATGATCGGCCGTCACCGCTCGGGCGCGCTCACGACCTTCCTCTGGACGGCCGTGATCACCAGCGTCACCGGTTTCTTCTTCCCGTTTCATGGCGTCACGCCCGCCATCGTCGTGGGCGTCATCGCGTTGCTCGTGCTGGCATGGACGGTGATGGCACGCCGTTCCATCGGCCGCTCCGGCTTCTGGACGGCGCAGTTCCCCATCGGCATCGTGATCAGCGAATACTTCCTGGTATTCGTGCTGGTGGCTCAGATCTTCGCCAAGTGGCCGGTGCTTAGCGGCCTGGCTCCGGATCTGCGCCAGAAACTGTTCGGCGCCACGCAACTGGTGGTGCTGATCGTGTTCATCGTGCTGGCGGTGCGCGCGACGAAATCCTTCAAGGTGCGCGCCATCGCTTGATGGGCACGCGCGGCGAAGGCCCCGATCAAAGGTCCTTCGCCGCGTCCGCCAGCACACGCTCCAGCGCCTGCGCGGCCTGCGAGATCGAGGTCTGCCGATCGATCACGTATTCGAGCACGCCCAGATCGGGAAGATCGCCATCGAGCGGCACGATGCCCTCGGGCATGGCATAGCCGGTGAATGCGGACACACCCAGCCCGGCCATCACGGCCGCCTGGATCACCATCACGCTGCTGCTGACCACCACGACACGGTACGAACGGTTGACCGACTTCAACGCCTCGAAAATGCGCGAGCGGGTGATGCTCGGTTCCGGATGGACGGCCAAAGGCAGGATCGTCTGATCGACACTCAACGGCGTTGAAGCACTGCCGCACCAGTGCAACGGCTCGCTCTTCACCACGTAGCCGCGATGGCTGCCGCTGAGCCGCTTGGCAAACACCAGGTCGTGCTTGTTCTCGTCCAGCTCGCGAAACAGGTCGCCGCTCAAGCCGGTGCGGATCACCAGATCCACCTCGGGATTGCGCCGCACGAAACTGCCCAGCGCCGCGGCGAGTCGCGACGAGGCGAAGTCCTCGGGAAGACCCAGGCGCACCGTGCCGTTCAACGGCGGACCGCAGACCGTGGTCATCGCCTCATCCATCAGCTCGAGAATGCGCACCGCGTAGCGATGCAATGCGTCGCCCTGCTGGGACAGGCGCACGTTGCGCGTGTCGCGCTCGAACAACGGCACGCCGACCAGATCCTCCAATCGGCGAACGTGCTGGCTGACGGTCGATTGTGACAGGCACAGAAGTTCGGACGCCGCGGTGAAGCTGCCCGTCTGCGCCACCACGACGAAACTGCGCAGCAATTCGGTGGGCAAGGGTCTCATCGGCAAAGCCTCTCAATCGTCGCTGGAAACTTCATAAATCAACGCTTTCGCCTGCGCTAGGCTTTATCCATCCGGGAAACATCGTCTCCCCCGGCGCACCGCAACCCCCGTATTCGATGACGCCCCGGCGCCACCTCCCCATCCCCGTCGCGAGGACCTCTCCGTGAACAAGCGCATTCTCCATCGCAACCTGCTGGCCGCCGCCCTGCTGCTCGGCGTCGTTGCCTCCGCCCCCGCACTGGCCGCCGAGCCCGTGCACAACATCGTCCTCGTGCATGGCGCATGGGTCAACGGCAGCGGCTGGAAGCCCGTGTACGACATCCTGGTCAAGGACGGCTACCACGTCTCCGTCGCCGAGCATCCGCTGACATCGTTCAACGACGATGTGACAGCCGTGAAACGCATCGTTGACATGCAGGATGGCCCCACCATTCTCGTGGGCCACAGTTACGGCGGTGCGTTGGTCACGGATGTTGGCAACGACTCGAAGGTGGTCGGCCTGGTCTACATCGCGGCACACGCGCTCGACCAGGGCGAAACTGAAGTGGCGAACGGCAAGCGTTTCCCCAGCGCCACCAGCCAGACCACCGACATCAAGAAGACCGCCGACGGCTTCCTCTATCTCGACCCGGCCCACTACCCCGCCGACTTCGCCGCCGACCTGCCGCTGCCGCAGGCGCAGTTCGAGGCGAACTCGCAGGAGCTGACCGCGGCCTCCGTCTTCGCCGCGCCCGCCGGCCATCCGGCCTGGAAGGACAAGCCCAGCTGGTACGCGGTGGCCACCTCCGACCGCATCATCAACCCGGACCTGGAACGCATGTACGCCAAGCGCGCCGGCAGCCACACGATCGAGATCGAGGGCGCCAGCCACTCGGTGTACGAGTCGCATCCGAAGGAAGTGGCGGCGTTGATCGAGCAGGCTGCCCAGCACGCAGGTTCCTGAGTCGACCAAGTCAGCGAGGCGCCGTGCACATGCTGCACGGCGCTTTTTTGTTTGTGGGTTCGGCCCGCGGTGACGCCTTTGGCGAGCCCCTCGCTATAACCTCGGGCCAGTTGCCGAGCGTCCGGCATGCGTGCAAGCTACCCCGCGGCCCATGGCCGGTGGATGCCTCGGGCGGCCGTCCACATTGCACACTTAGCCGCCCGTTGTCTTGGGGGAGACAATGATCCGGGGAATCCATTTCGCATCGCCATTCCAGGCTCGTCCAGGCCTCGCGCGCCCTTAGCGGCGGCGAAGAAAAAGGATCGCTCGCGCCACGCGCGGGTTTTGCGGTAAGCCATCAGGGAGACGACCATGTTGATATTCTGGGGCAGGCGCGTATCGCGCAAGAAGATGGGCTACGTGGCCGACTTCTGCCCGATGTGCCGCGAAGCCCAAACGTTCCTGCTACGCGAGGTGCGCAGCTACTCGCACATCTATTACATCCCGACCAGTGCGAACACGCTGGAGGGCTATGAGCGCGTATGCCAGGGCTGCAAGCTGTTGCAGGGCGGCGCACCCAGGCAGTATGTGGCGACGGCGAAAAAGCCCGCGCATGTGCGCGACATCCTCGCTCGCAGTTTTCCCTCGTTCGACGAAGTGTACGGCGAGCGCATGAAGATCGAGGATGCACTGCGCCTGGCGCCGGACACGGTACCGATCAGTGTGCGCCGCGCGCTGATCCAGCAGCCGTTCCTCGTGCTGTCGCCGGTGGTCGATGCCAGGTTCCGCCACATACATGTAGATCTGGTCGGCCTGGCCTGCCTGTTCGCCGGCCCCGCATTGGCCATGCTTGTATTCACCCAGGTGGAGCGCCTGCCGGAACCCTACGGCACCGCTTTGGCTATCGCGGGAGGCATTGCTGGCATGGGCGTGCTGTTGTGGGGCCTCAACACCGCCGCGCATCGCTATGGCCGCCGCAAGCTCACGCCCTGGATAGCCCGCACGCTGCAGCCGCTGCGACCGAGCGAGGCGGAGATCGCCTTCGTGCTGAATGATCTGAAGGCAAGGCGTCTGAAGATCGGTAGCATCCTCAAGCCCTCGCGCATCGCGGCCGCACTCGCGAAGTGATCACTCACCGCGCACGGCGTCGGTAATCGACCGTTGCGTTGATCGAAACCCAAGCGACCCACCAGATGGGCGGGTCAGGAACGAATGCCATGGAAACCCTTTATCCGGCGGGCCCCGCGGATGTACCGGCGAACTACACGCGCCCGAGCGCCTCGTACAAACGCCAGGCCTGGATCGCGGTCGGCAGCTTGTTGCTATTCATCGCCATCTATTTCGCGCTGACGGCGTGGTTCATCGTCACCGGCCTCGGCGAGATGGCGAAGATCGGCTCGGGCAATGGCCTGCTTCAGTTCATCGCCGGCATGTCGAGCCTGTTCCTGGCGGTCTTCATGATCAAGGCGCTGTTCTTCATCAAGAAGGGCGCCAGCGGCGGTGGCATCCAACTCAAGCGGAACGAGCAACCGCGCCTGTTCGCCTTTCTCGATCGCATTGCCGATGAAGCCGGCGCGCCGCGCCCGCACAAGGTGTTTGTCACGCCCCGCGTGAACGCCGCCGTGTACTACGACCTCTCGCTGCTCAACCTGCTGTTCCCCTCGCGAAAGAACCTGGAAATCGGTCTCGGGCTGGTGAACATGCTCAACCTGAGCGAGCTGAAGGCCGTGCTTGCGCACGAATTCGGCCACTTCGGGCAGCGCTCCATGGCGGTGGGACGATGGGTCTACACCACCCAGCAGATCGCTGCGCACATCGTGGGCCGACGGGACGCACTGGATCAATTCCTGCGCCAGCTGTCGCGGGTGGACATCCGCATCGCGTGGGTCGGCTGGCTGCTCTCGGTGATCATCTGGGCATTGCGGGCGGTGGTCGACGCCGTGTTCCGGCTGGTGGTGATTGCGCAGCGGGCACTGTCGCGCGAGATGGAGATGCAGGCGGACCTCGTCGCCGTGTCGCTCGCCGGCAGCGATGCGATTGTCCATGCGTTGCATCGCCTGCAGCTCGCCGACGATGCATGGGACCGCACGATCAATTTCGTGCGCGGGGAAGTGGGCGCCGGCAAACCGCCGCGCGATGTGTTCCAGGTGCAGCAAGCCATCGCGGAGCGGCTGGGAACGATCTACAACGACGCGCGCTACGTCGAGCGCATCCAGGTGCCCGCGGGCGGCGATGCGTCCTTCCGGGTCTTCTCCGGCGAGCTGGCGCAGCCGCCACGGATGTGGTCCACCCATCCGATGAACCACGAGCGCGAACAGAACGCCAAGCGCCGCTACCTGTTCGCCGATGCCGATCAGCGGCCGGCATGGCTGGCCTTCGACGACGCCGACGGCGTGCGTGAACGCATGACGCGCGACATCGAAGGCGCGACCGAGCATGCGACCGTCGGCGAAGACATCACCTTGCAGCGCCTGGACGAGCAATTCGGCAGGGAGCATCTTCGCTCGGCCTATCGCGGCATCTACCTGGGGCTTCCGGCGACCAGGCATGCGCGCCGGATCGACGAGTTGCACGGACACGCTCCAGTCACGCAGCCGCTGCACCTCGACGATCTTTATCCCGCGCGATTGAGCGACGAACTCTCGCAGCTTCGTTCCTTGGAACGCGAGCACGCCTTGCTTTGCTCGCTGCGCGACCGGGTGTACGACGCACCCGACGGCGTCATCCGCCATCGCGGGAAGATCATCAAGCGCAACGAACTGGCCACGGCCATCGGCACCGTGCACCAGGAACGCTCGGCCATGCGCGCCAGCCTGGAGGGTAGCCTCAAGCGGGTGCGCAGCCTGCATCTGGCGGCCGCCGCGAAGCTATCGCCCGAGTGGCATGCCTATCTACGGGGCTTGCTTGCGTTGGTTCACTACGCCGAACACAACGAGGTGAACGTGCGCGATGCACGCGCCAGCCTGGCACGCTGGTGGCAGCGTGCCACCGCTGCCGGCGCCATCAATGAGCAGGGAGTGCGCCATATCCTCGCTGCTGCCAGTGACGTCCACCGTTCGCTCGGCGTTGTCTACGACGGCGCTTCGCAGGTCCGCCCCGGCGCGAAGGTGTTGGCGCAAATGCACTGCGAGGACTGGAGGGAGGCCCTGGGCAAATTCGGCTTGAATCAGCCGGTGCGCGCCAACATCAACGACTGGCTGCGCATCGTCGACCAGTGGGTCGACCACACGGCCGGCTGGTTGTCAGCGCTTCGGCGCGCCGCCCTCGACGAGCTGCTCCACGCCGAAGCCATCGTTGCATCGGCGACCCAGGGCACGGCCCCTCCCGATGCACCTGCGGAGATGCCCTCGGTGCCGGTCGAATACCAGACCCTCCTGGTGGGAGCCGAGCGCGGCCAACACGCCGAGAAGCCCGGATTCTGGGAACGCTTCCGCACCGCCAGCGGCTTCTTTCCCGGCCTCGCCCGCGGCCTGGTGGCCGTCGCCATCGTGGGTTCGGTCCTGCTGCTGGGCTGGACCATCAGTCGCGCCAACGTCATCGTGTACAACGGACTGGCGCGCGCGGTGGTGACCACCATCGATGGTCATCGCGTCGAGCTACAGCCGGGCGCACATACCGATGTCACGGTGCAGGGCGGCGACGTTTCCGTGGTGACCCAGACACTGGACGGCGAACCGGTAGAAGCGTTCAAGGCAACGGTGGATCGCGGCGCCACGCAGCTGATCTATACCGTCGCCGCCGCCAGTCCGCTGCGCCATTGGACCGCGGTCTATGGCAACGCGCGAGCGCCGGAACCCACGCTGTCGACACCGCAGCGTTGGCAAACAGCCAGTGCGCAATATCTTTTCAGCCAGCCGCCGGACCGCGTGCAAAGCAAGACTGGCAGCGCCATGTTGACGGTGCTCGATGCGCCGGAACACGTTTCACCGGACATCCTGGCCGATCAGATCAGCGACAAGTCGGCAGCGAATGCCATGTTGCTGGCGCATGTGCGCTTCGATGCGCCCGAGTCGCCGGAGCTGATCAACTGGTTGTATGCGGCCAAGGATACGGCTGGCTTCCAGCAGGCCTTTGCTGCACGCCTGGAACATTTTCCGCACGACATGATTTCGCGGCGCCTGGAAGAGGATCTCGCCCACGAGGCAGGTTCCGATGCGGTCTGCGCACGCAGCCGGGCGCAATCGGCGGCCGAGCCCACGCAGGCCGATGCCGCGTATCTGGCGGTCCGCTGCCTGCCCGCGGGCAAGGAACGCGATACCGGCTTCGAGGAAGGGCATCGCCGCTGGCCCGATTCGCCGTGGTTCGCCAATGCCGCTGCATCGGTGGCAAGCGAGCACGGCCGCTACGAGGAAGCATTGCAGACCTACGAGCAAGCGATGCCCCACAGTTTGTCGTTGCGTCAGGGCACCGCGGTGGAAGCCTTGCGGCTGACTCGCTTGATCGACCCCGGCAACGCGCAGAAAAAGGCCGCCGAATACGTTCGCGAGTCGACCGCACTCGGCAACATACTGACGTTCGAACGCGGCACGACGGTGCGGCAGGGGAACTACCGCGCGATAGCGATGCTGTCCAACGGTCAGATCGACGAAGCCGTCCGGGCGGCTGCCGGCACGCCGATGGCCGGGCATGTGTTGCGCATGGCCGCCGCGTCGATCGGCGCATCGCCCTATCTTCGCCTTCGCGTTGCGTCGCTTCCACCTGGCGCCGGCATCGACCGCGACACCCTGTGGCTGGCCCTGGCAGCGAACTCCAGCGCTGATAGCGCCGCGATCGCCGAAGAGCTGAGCAAGATTCAACGCTATTACGATTCACCCGATGCCGTGGCGAAAATGAAGAGCTTCATCGAGCTCGCGCGCCATGGCGATGCCCGCGCTGCCCAGGCACAGCTCGATGGCGTGCCGCTGGAGCTGCGCGGACATGCCTACGTGGCAGGCATCTATCTGATGGGAGAGAAGGCGCCTCGCGAATGGCGAGACTTCGCCTATCGCTCGCTCTTTTCGGTGGAGCGGCCGTACCTGGGGTGAGTAGCGAGTCGCTTGCTGGGTGCGAGCCCAAGTGACGCGCTTGCCGAACATTAAGACACCGCACGCCGCCGGCGTGCGGTGTGATTTTGTTCTGCAACATTCGTTTGCTTCGCCCGGGAATCTGCTATCGCCGCATGAAGCCCATCGTTTCAGTCCGCCTCGCTTGTCGCCAACTCCAGGAAGGTTCCGCAGCGAAGCCACACGCTGGCGGCTTACTTGTCGCGCGTCACTTCCGCCGGCGCCGCGTCACCCGCCTGCTGCGCCAGCGGCAACGCATCGTTCACAAGGTGCAGCAGGAAGCGGCCGGGCTGTTCCTGCATCATCATGTGGGCCGAATCGGCGAAGATCACCAGGCGCTTGGACGGCGCCTGCAGATCGCCGAACCATTTCTCGGCGGTTTCGTGGGGCGTGGTGTAGTCGTGGGCGCCAGCGAACACGATCACCGGCAGCTTGAAGTTCGTGACGTGATCGAAGTCCACGTCCAGCAGCGGATCGAGCAGGTGGTTCAGCGAGAACAGGCTGCCCTTGTCGATGGCCACCAGATCGTCGTGGTTGTAGTCAGGCGAGAGTTCCTCGGCATCGCTATCGAACTGGAAATCCTTGCGGCCCCAGGCCAGGCCGCCGTAGTACATCTCCCAGGTGCTGCGCACGCCGATGCGTTCGATGGTGAGCTTGGTGTCGCCCGGATACGGGCCGATGGCTTCCAGTTCGGCGATCGCCTTGGTGTTGTTTTCGGCCTTGGCGCGGTTTAGCGCGTAGTTGTAGCCGATGGCTTCGTTGCGGCGGCCGTTCACCACCTGGCCCACCGAGATGTACGCGTAAAACCAGTCCGGATGCAACTGCGCCAGATGCACGCCGAGCACCGTGCCCCAGGAATGGCCGAGCAGGAAGATCTTCTTCTTGTTGTAGTGCTCGCGCAGGTACTGGGTCACCTGGGCGGCATCGTCGGTCATGCCGTCCACCGTCATGCCCGGCGCCATCGCCGCTTCGGTGTTGGCGCGATAGGTCTTGCCCGAACCGCGCTGGTCCCACTGCACCACGGTGAAGTAATCCTCCCACGGCGTCTGGAAGGTGTAGCCCTCGGGCATCGCCGGCGAAGCGGGACCGCCGTGCAGGAACAGCAGAATGGGGTTGCGGCGATCCTTGCCGCGCACCGAAATCCACTGGTCGATGCCGTTGATGTGCAACTTGATCTTCTCGTCGACACCCTGCGGGGTCACGATCATGCGATTGCTGTCGAGGATGCGGCGCACTTCGTCGCGCGAGATCATCGACTTGTCCGGCGTAGCGGCGGCGGCTGGCTTGGCCGGTGCCTCATCGGCGCGAACGCGATCGGCAGGGGCACCGATCGCAAGCAACAACGTGACGAACAGGGATGCACGCAAGATATTCAAATCAGCTCTCCAGGCGGATGGTTGGGCGATACGCGGAGCCTTCGCTTCCACGATAGCAACAGGGACGGCCAGCACGTCGTGCATGGCCCTTGTCTCCACCAGAGCAAGCGGCATGCCAGCCCACGATGGGCAGCTCGGATACGTCATATCAGGCACTTGCGGGCAAGTGCGGCACCCGTGATGCGTCCGCGGACAACCTGGCGGACGTCCGCCCTGTCCGCGCGCAAGAACGCCCTCTTACGACCTCTTCACTCACGGGACATCCTGCTTGACGCACACTTGCCGCCTTCTGTTGCAGGATCAGCCGCGTGCCCGTCGTTCATGTCCAGCGTCATTTCCGGTCCCGGTTTCGCCGTTCGGTCCTGCTGGCCAGCATGCTGGTCGCTGGCTTTGCAGCACTGAACGCGCATGGCGAAAGCCCCTCACGCAGTACCCAGAATACGGGAAGCGACCAGCTCGCCATCCAGGTCAACGACGACCGCATGACGATCTCGGTAGCCAAGGTACCGCAGGTCTATCTGTATGGGACCATCGATGCGGGTGCCGCGCAGCGCGTGCAGTCGATGATCCAGTCGCGCAGGATTCCGCCGAACAGCGATATCTATCTCAACTCGCCCGGCGGCGATGTCGCCGCAGGCATCGCCCTCGGCCACCTGTTCCGCGCCGGCAACATGACCACCCACCTGGGTTCGCCGCGCAAGACCGCGCGCCAGCCCATCGTGCCCAAGTCCTCGCAGTGCGTGAACGCCTGTGCCTATGCTTATGCGGGCGGCATGTTTCGCTGGGCGCCAACCGGCAGCGATCGTTTCGGCGCGCAACCGCTATCCACCACGGTGACGCCCACTACCGATGTCGCCGCCTATCTGAAAGACATGGGCGTGAACCCGCAGGTGTTCGGCAGCGCGGCCAGCGGCGAGGTGACGTGGCTCAACGCGGATCAGATGCTGGCCAATGGCCTCTCCAACAACGGACGCCTGCTGCCCACCGCCGTCAACATGCCGATCAGCAACGTCGCTTCGATCTCGATCACGCAGATGACGCGCGAGGGTGAGCATCGCATCACCCTGCAGTGCCGCCCCGATGGCCTCACCCTCACCGCCTACTACGCCATCGGCGCGGAGCGCGCCCGGCAGATGGTGGCGCGCGCCACGCGTTCGTACTTCGAGATCAACGACCAGCCCATCAACGGCAGCGAGCGCGTCAACGCCTCGGCGATGGACCAGGCGGTGGTGTTCAGCCAGCCGCTGCCCGTGACCCAGCTCAACCAGCTGCTGTCGGCGAACCTGATGGCGGCATGGCTCGCCGATCGGGGCGGGGCTGTGCGTTACGGCTTCTGGATGTCGCTTGATGCCGTGCGCAAGGAACTGCGTACCTACGGCAACAACTGCGCGCAGGTGGCGAAGCAGGCGGGCTCCAGCAAGAACTGATCTCGTGCGGAAGCGGACGTCCGTCGGGTGTCCGCGGACAACGTGAATCCGGCGGGCCGCGCGCCGCAAGACCCATGCTGCGCCGTTGTCGGACGCCAGGCGGGTGGCACGCCTGTTGCCTCATGATCTTGCGGCAATGCGGATATCGCCGCGCTGCACCCATCCCGACACGGAACGATGAGGTACGTCATGTGGAAAACAATCGCCATGCTGGCGCTGGCCTGTGCGCTGCCCGCCTTTGCCATGGAGCCGGAGCGGACGGTGAGTGGCACCTCCGTCACCTCCACGCACGATCCGCGCATGCGCATCGACCTTCCGTCCACGGCGAAGTACGTTGGCGCGGATCGCTGGCTGCTGCTGGGCTTCGACGATTGCGAGATGCATCTGTTCGTCGACGCCGATGCTGACAAACGCATCCAGCGTCTCTACTGGGTGCAGTTCGAGGCCTACATCCCCGAACGCCCCGAGCTGCATCACGATTACTCCGCATCGCGTCGCATCACCATCAACGGCCTGGAGTTTCATCTGGACACCTGGGTACAGAGCGCCGATGAGCCGACCGAGAAGGACTCCGATGGCGACCACCAGCGCCGTTTGCTCGCCGCCAAGGGCTACCAGCGGCCGGCCAACGGCATGTACGTGCGCCTGGTCTATCTGCCCGATGCCGAGCAGCGCAAGGAAGTGATGGTGATCTACGGCGAGGATCTCGCACCCACCGGCTTCACCGCGGCGCAGCTCCGCGAGAAGGGCACGGCACACGACCGCTGGCCAGCCATCGAGAAGGCGCTGATCGAGCGCGCTCTTGAACGGAACATCATCGTTCGCACCTTTTAGAACCTCATCGTTTGTGGGTTTACTGAACCGCCGACACAGACTATGAGTACAAAAAACAGGGTGGCGCAGTACATTCCAGGTTCCCCGAAAGGGGGCAAAGGCGGGGCAAGCGCGAAGCGCGCAGAACGCCCGAAAGGGCGGCCCCGAAGGGGCGAGAGCAGCAAGTAATCCAGTGACTCGGCTCCAGCCTCAGTCACCGGACAAAACCAAGCCCCGCAAGATTGCCGATAAACCCGCAGCCCATCCAGGTTGAATAAGCCCGGCGGCGTTGCCAACCAAACTAACTCCAAATCACGGCTTCAAATACAACACCCCATCCCCAAAATCGATCACCGCATGATTCGCCAGCATCACATCGGCCCCCAGAAAACCGCCGATCTGCTCCACTGGCGACGCTGGTCGCGTAGTGGCTTCGTAGCCATACAGATCCAGCACCCGGGTGTTGTCGGGCACTTTCACCGCCTGACCTTCGATGCTCAGCGATAGCGCACTGGCCGCTGCGTATGCCTTGCCGGTGGTGCCGCTGGGCCCGCCATAGGTATCCACTACCTTGCCAAGGGTGATGTTGGCGCGCTTGGCCGTGTGGTCATCGATCAAGAATTTGGCCACCGTGGAGACCACAAAATTGGCGCTCGCATCGTTGAGCGCCACCTGCACCTCGTATTCGTTGGTGGCGGCGTTCCACTGCATGGCGTGCGCGGCATAGCCCGCAGCCAGCAAGCGCCGGCGTTCCTGCGCGGTGTCTGCCGACGAATGCGGAATGCCGATGCGGTGCTGATCAAAATCCACCAGCACCCGCCGCGCACGCAACCAGCCCATGCCCAACATGCCCTGCATGGTCTGCTTCTGCGGCACCTCAAACACCTTGAGCGGCGCGTCCTTCACCACGTCATCGCCCACCTGCAGCGTCTTTACCGTAGTCGTGGCCACACCCAGGTCGCTGACCTGGCCGGGCGCGGTAATGCCGTAATGCCCACTGGACTGCAGCGGCCCGACCCCGGCCTGCTCCGCATTGGCATGGGTGGTCATGGCGTAGAACCCCGCATTGGCATGCACCATGAAGGAAAACGGCACCTGGTTGATGCGCACCTCCACAAAGGGACGGATGCCAGACACCTCACGCAGCTGGAACGGCGTCCACTGCGTCTCGGCCACTACCGGGGAGGCGGCAAGGGCCAATAGCAGGCCAAAGGCAAGGGCTCGACGCATGGCGAACTCGGTATGGGGGAAGTGAGGATGGCTGGCGGCGAAGCACACCGACGGCCTTCCAGGATCGTAGTCGCGGGCCGCCGCAATGCCATATGTCATGAGTTGTGGTCGCCGAGTCACGGCTGGGTCGCGGGGGCGTCTTGTCGAAAAAAGCAGGGAAGCGCGAGCCATTATCAGCGATAGGGAATGGGCTGCAGCGACGATTACCAGTCGCTTCCGCCGGGCCACCATCACTCGTCGGTAGCCGCTACGGATGGGTGGTTCCCACCCAGGTGGTCGTTGCCCTCTCGACATTGACGCAATCGCCGAGAATCCCGTCACTTTTGACGGGACAATGACGGGATACGCAGATATCCCGTCTCCCGGATTCCCGTGACACTCGCACTTGCGGCCGCTTCATGGCGCCTCGTGGAAAGGGAGGCGCTACGCTTCAAACCACGCCGGGGCATCCAAGCGCCGCAGTGGACAGCGCAAATGGGTTCCAGAAAACCCATAATCGTCAGGCGTTAGGCCCACGCAGTGCAATGGTTCGACGAATACGGAATGTCCTCCTTCTACCGAAGCAGGCCTATACCTACCGCCATCCATTCAACCACATGGGAGAGTTTGTCGATGAGTACATCTGCTTTGGTACTGACCCTCTTCATAGCTTGGACACTCGTCCTACTCGTTCTCATGGAGGTCGTTCGCTCCTATCTTGTTCTCTCCGGACGCGCCAAATCCAATGAATTCAGGCCGGACAACGCCAACCTCTCTCCGTTCTTGCAACGGCTCGCGCGCGCGCATGCCAATTGCATTGAAGGGCTTCCCGTCTTTGGCGGCCTCTTGCTTATAGCCATTGCGACCGGACGTACCGGGCTTACTGACTCGTTGGCCCCGTGGCTCCTGCTTGCTCGCATAAGCCAATCGATCACTCATCTCGTTTCCCTGAGTGTCTTCGCGGTCAACATTCGCTTCTTCTTTTTCTTCGTGCAGCTTGCGATCGCGGTCTACTGGACGTGGGCGCTACTTGTGCGATAGCTCACGCATTCGCATGCTAGTAAGGTCCTCTTCCGACCCAAACCGGCCACTCAGGGCCAACAGATGAAAAGTTCAAGCTCCGGAACTCGTGCTGCTCCGAGAGGGCGGGCCTATGTAAACAAGTGTCTGTGCGTGTTGTTTTTGTCTAGCGCAAAAGCGCCATAGTCTGTAACGGCTTCCGTTTGATCTAGAACACCATAGTTTGTGCAAAGGGTACAAACCATGGTGTTTTGTCCACTCTTCAGCGCGTGCCGTTCAACCCGTGAACGAAAACGCCCCGGCATGCCGGGGCGTTTCGTGATCACCGCAACGACCGCTTAGGGCGCCGACTGGCTGCCCGGATGCGAGACGAAGCGCGGCGGCGTTGCCTCGTTGGCGAACTGCCAGGTGCTGAGGTAGGCCAGCTTCAGGATCTTGGCCATCTTCGGATAGTCGATCTTCTCGGCCGTATCGCTCGGGTGGTGGTAATCCGGATGGAAGCCGGTGAACCACCAGAACGCCGGCACGTTGTGCAGCACGAACGGGAACTGGTCGGAGCGGAAGAACACGTTCAAGGCGTACTCGTGGTCGAAGCGGTCGTCGAGCACCAGGCCCACGTCGCCGTTCGCCTTGGCCACGGTCTTCTGGTAGTCCGGGCTGTACGCGGCACCGATCAGGTTGAGGCGGTTGCTGGTATCGGCCGGGATGTCGATCAGGCCATCGGTCTGCGGGCTCGGCTTCTCGTCGCGGCCGATCATGTCGAAGTTGATCATGGCGCGCGTGGTGTCGAGCGGACGCAGCGGATGCGCGGCGAGATAGTACGCGCCCAGCAGGCCACGCTCTTCACCGGCAAACACGGCAAACAGGATCGAGCGCTTCGGCTTGGTGGGATTGGCGCCGAACGCGCGCGCCAGCGTGACCACACCCACCGTGCCTGAGGCGTTGTCGTCGGCGCCGTGCCAGATCTTGTCGCCGGCCTGGCCGTCGTGATCGTGATGCGCGCTGATGATGATGGTTTCGGGTGCCAGCTTCGGATCGCTGCCTTCGACCAGGCCGACCGCATTCCAGCTGGTGGCTTCACGGCGCGAGCTGTTCTTCAGATGCAGGCTGATCGAGGTGTCCGGCAGTGCCTGCGAATGTGACTTGAGGTCGCCATCGATCGCCGACTGCAAGGCTGCCGGGGTGCTGCCGCTGGTGCTGAACAGCGCGTTCGACACATCAGCGGAAATGATCATGCTGGGGATGTGCAGCGGGCTGTCTGCCAATACCTGTGCGGGAATCGGGTTGGCCGCATGCTCGGCCTGATGACCGATGCGCTTGCGCACCTCCTGCGCGGAGGGGTGGTTGTGCGACGGCTCCGGTGCCATCAGCACCGCCACCGCGCCGTGTTCCTGCGCGTTCAACACCTTCACGTAGCCGGTGGCGTAACGCGTGTTGCCGGTACCGTTGAAGATGGACTTGGGGTCCTTCTCCTGCGGCTCGTGATCGAACACCACGACGATCTTGCCCTTCACGTCGAGACCGGCGTAGTCGTCATAGCCAAGCTCCGGCGCCGTGATGCCGTAGCCGGCGAAGACCACGGGAGCCGAAACATCCTGATCGGTGGGGAACGAACCGGACACTTCCGGATCCTTCCACTCGGTGTTCTTGCCGCCGCGCTTGAGCGTTAGCAGCGTGGCCTTCGCATCGGGCCGGTACTCGACCAGCGGCACGGCCTGCAGGAAGCTGGGCTGCCCCTGCGCATCGGTCGCCGCCGGCTTCAAACCCGCCTTGGCAAACTCCGAAGCGATCCATTGCACCGAGGCCTCATCGCCCGGCTGCAACGACAGACGCCCCTGCAGTGCATCCGAGGCCAGGAAGGTGATGTCCGCGCGCAGGTCGCCCTGGCGAATCTGCGCGAGGCCCGGTTGCTCGGGGGCGGGAACCGCTGCCGAAGCGACGGTGGTCAGACTCGCGGCTAGCGCGAAAGCGAGGAACGTGCGGCGCATGATCTCTCCATGGGTTTCGGACGGCTGGCCGTCCGGGGGTATGGAGTGCGAGCGTGCCACGCGGGGCCGAGTAGATCAAATGGCCACGCGCTTGATCAGAGCGCTCTCAGTACGCAGATGCCTGGCTCCGCACCGCGTTGAGAGCGCCTGCTCGAATCTATCGGGTGAGATGGCGGGATCACGCGTGTCGACGTATCGTTCCAAGGCTTCGGATGGTCGCGTCGATAGCTGCGAATCGTGGCGCGGTATACGTGACCACCAACAGAGGCATTCTGCGTTGACGCCTAACGGACGTTGCCCAGCTGATTCTGCGGGGCAAGCAATCCGATGATGAGCCAACCGGAGAACGTATAGTTGTCGATGCGATCGGCGACGGGTGCCTCGTTGAGCAGAGCCTGCTTCGCTCCGGCAGCAAAGGTTTCAGGCGTCTCGGTGAGCAACGGCCGGAGCCAGATGATCGTTCGACAGTCATACGGCACTTGATCCCCGAGAGTCTCCGTAAATGCCACGGAAATATCGCGGGCAGAGACGTGATCGGGGCTGCCCAACTTTTTCCAGGTGGCTCGTATGAGGCGCGACAATTCCGTGCGGTTGTCTTCGGCAATCATCCGGCGCGAGGCTTCCAGACCCGGTCGCAATCCGCCGGTCTGCTTGATCCATTCATCGAGAATGGTTGCCCATGCGTCATAGCATTGCCGTTGACTATCGAAAACACCCAATAAAGGTGATGTGGCGCGTGAGTCGGCATTGCCGGTCGACGCGCAGCCTACGCAGAGAACAAGTGTCATCGCAAGCAGGATGGAAAGGTGTTTCATGGCAGATCCCCCGGCACATTTTCCGACCAAGCCTGCCCGCAGGCGGCGCATCGCTTGCCTATCCTAGGCGGGCTTCATCTTGCTTCACGTTCCAGGGGTAATTCCGAAAAGACGATAGATCCGCCGGAATAGCGCGATGGCGTGGCCGAGTCGAACTTCGCGAGAAAGTTGCCCTTTTCAAAGGCGACACCGTCCTCGTTGTAAACCTCGCACCAAAGGCGCCGCCCGTTGGGCTTGCATGCAATCCACACGCCACCATCAGCGCCACCCGCCCAACGGGCGTGGGGTGGAACGGCAGCCACTCTCTCCGGTGGCGAGGGCACGTAATACATCGCCTTCCTCAACAAAATACTGCCCACATGTCCAATGATCACGCCAGCCAATACGGCGCTCGACCATTTCAGGAAACCCTTCGCGCTCATTTGGAAAGCCTCTTCTCCAGACGTTTCGAGTCAAGTCGATGCTTCACGGCGAAATTGGCAAACCACATCTGAGTGCGCCATTGCAATCTCGTCGGGTCTCCAGGAATTTCTTCCCGGCGAGAACAACCCCTGCGTCATGGCTTCCTCAATCCACGACGACGATCTTTACCTTCCTGGACTCGGCATAGCCCATTTCCCTGGAGACGAAATGCGTTCGATCGGCGGCGAGCGCCACCGGAACGGGGCTCCTGTAACTCACCCAGATCGTGTAGGTCCCACGAGCCGGGAACAACGCTTTCCCCACCGCAACCCGACGCATCCAGAGGCTGTGCCCCTCGCGTAAAGATGCGTAATAGGAGGGATCGTCCAGAGTGGACGGCACGATCATGTCGTCGTCGTAGGAAGCGGCTTCTACGCTCCTGCCGTTCGCGTCTTCGATGTGCAGAACGAAACCGGCAAGCTCTCCCCAACCAAGATCGCCATACACACGGACGACATCGTTGGACGAGTTCTCTATGCCGGCGAGCAGTTCGATGGGCTCGCCCCGTTTGCACGTTGAGCACGACACCGAGAGTCGAGCGTGGACGAGTGGTGCTTGGCCGGCGCCAACAAATCCCGAGAACCCGACGAAGAGCACGGCGAAAAGAACTCGTCTCATCACGGCGAGGGCAAACGTACGCTTCATTCGCAATCCCCTGTTGCCTTCCTTGCCACCAGGAAGCTGTCCCCACAGCGTCTGGCCGCCATGCGGATCGACGCAATCCGGTCGAGCCGATCCGCAATTACTTGCGCTCGCGAGAAGCTACCAGCTCCTTTGAGAGCCGTCCATGCGGCTCTGGGCTGGCGAATTTCAATGCACCCCGGAATTAGCGATAGCTGCGGCGCCCAATGTTTGCCTTGCAACCGGTTGCCATCTCTACCCCGGCATCGCTTGGGCCATTTATCTACGCCGCAAACTCCGAACCCTGCCTCAGGTTTCGCCTTCCTTGACCACGTAGGTATAGAACCTCACCCTGCCACCTTCGGGCACCTGGTAGACACCCTGCACTTCATAGGAAAAGCCCGGGAACCGGTTGCAGCTTTCCTCGAAGGCCAGGAAGTAGTCGATCATCGGCTGGGCGCGGTCGTCGTAGCGCTCGCCCGGTATGACGATGCCAATGCCCGGCGGATAGATCAGGGCGAGCGTGGCCGCAATGCGACCCTTGACCTCGTCCATGGGCACGAAGTCCACCCGGCCGCTGACCAGGGCTTCGTTCGCTTCGCGTGCCGACATGGCCTGTTCCGGGAACGACTCGTAGCGGAAACTCAGGCGTTGCAACTCCTTGACGTTCTTCGACGCATAGAACTCGTGCATTTCCTGCGCGACCTGGCGCACGGTGTAGCCGCGGTATCGCTCCTGATACTTGCGGGAGAGGCCCGGCAGGACCTGATCCAGTGGGCTGTCTTCGTCATAGTGGTCGCGGAAGCGCTCCAGTGCCGCGAGCAGCATCGCCATCTTGCCCTCACCTACCGCGGGCGTCATGAGGAAGAGAATGCTGTTGAGGTCGTTCTTCTCCGGGATGACATGATTCTCCCGCAGATAGTTGGCGATGACCGTAGCGGGAATGCCGCTGCTGGCGTACGCGCCGGTTCTTGGATCGATGCCTGGCGTCGTGAGCATGAGCTTGGTCGGATCGACCATGGCGGCATCGGCACCGAGATGCCGGTAGCCGTGCCACTTTTCCTGCGGGTCAAGCTGCCAATACTCCTGCTCGGTGGCCAGCACATCGGTGGGCACGTCTTCCCACTTGATGCGTTCGCCCTGGTACGTCACCGTGTCCGGAACGAACGGGTTGAGGAAGCCGGCGAACCGCTTGCGTATCGCCTTCCTGGCCTCGATCCCCAGCCGAACCATGTCATCCCACAGTACGCGTCCGGCCTTGTCGGCATGCATTTGCGCATTGACGTCCAGGCTGGAAAACAACGGATAGAACGGTGACGTCGACGCCTGCAGCATGAACATCTCGTTGAATCGCTTGTGATTCACACGAAATGCCTGCTGGCGGATATGCGCATCGCGCACATGGATCTGCGAGGCCTGCGAAAAACCCGCCAGCTGCTTGTGCGTCGACTGGGTCGCAATGATGCCGGGGTCCTTGTCCGTCAGCGACAGGCTCATGCCGAAGTGATCCTTCATCAACGGATGAAACGCGCCAAATCCCGCCCATGCCTCGTCGAAGTGGATGTACTCGCAAAGATGGCCGATCTTTTCCAGTACCTTCTTCGCGTTGTACACGGTGCCGTCATACGTGCACTGCTCGATGATGGCGACCCGGATAGGCCGCTCGCGCTTCCAGGCATCGGTGTCCTTGAGACGCGGATGATGCCTGATCTTGTCGCGGATCGACTGCTCGTCGAACGCGGACCAGTCGATCGGACCCACCATGCCGAATCCATTGCGGTCGGCTTGGAGATAGACGGGAATGGCACCGGCGAAAATCAGCGCACCGTGATGGTTGGACTTGTGATTGTTCCTGTCGAACAGGACGATGTCGCGGCTGGTCAACAGCGCCGTGTTCACCACCTTGTTCGATGCCGAGGTGCCATTGAGGACGAAGTACGTCCGGTCGGCCAGGAATACCCGTGCCGCGGCTTGTTGCGCTGCCAATGCGGGGCCTTCGTGGATCAGCAGGTCGCCCAGCGACACCATGGCGTTGCAGATGTCATCGCGGAATACGTTCTCGCCCATGTGCTCGTAGAACAACCGGCCGGCCGGATGGCGCATGAACATTTGTCCACCCTGGTGACCCGGGCATGCCCAGGTGCGATTGGCGTCGAAATCGTATTGCATCAAGGTGCCGAAGAACGGCGTGAGTAGGCTCGACACATACTGCTCTACGGAGGCCACCAGGCGCTTCTCGTAGAAATCGCGGCTTTCAAGATCGGCGATGACGACACCGTCCAAGGACTTCAGGAACGGATCGTGGAAGGTTTCATCGTGGCGATCGCTCATCATGAAGATGGGCATGCGCAGGCCACGTGCCTCGCGCGTTTCGATGGCGACCGGCGCCAGTTCACGCGACACCACGATCGCCCCCAGGTCGGCACCGGATCGAATGGCTTCAGCCATGCCCTTCGGCGACACCACCACCGTGCGGAAATGCAGGTCCTGCTCGATGATGCTGCTGACTTCCTCGCTGCGATCGCCTGCAACGAGGATGCGGAAATATTGGATGAACGGGATGCTCATGACGACCACTCCCTGGAGAGGGCATAAAGGTCGAACGGCGACTACGGAGATGGCAGTTTCTGGATAATGCAGAGGACGTTGTTCCAACCCTTACTGCGCTGGTCATTGTCGATGCGTCGGCGTGAATCGATCGCGAAATCACTTCTTCGCACGTCAAGCAAACGCATGCCTTCGACCGATACCGACTTCGATGCCGTGCCGGAAGCCTTCGCATCGACATATGAAGGATGGAAAGAAAAATCTACTGCATGAAAACCCAGCATAACTACATACGTAGCTGCGCTTATGATCAATCCAGCGCGCGTGCTTCGTTCTTAAGCCGGAGACCCATTTCTTTAGGCTGCGAACCAACTCAAGGAAGCGTCCATTCCGGTTCCGACTTCTGCTCATGCGTCGCCGTGCCAACCAATCATCATCGCCGTACCGCAACTCCTGAAACGGACACCTCTTGTCACAGCAAGCCGACCTTTCGTCCCGCTTGTGCCGACACGACGGCATCAGGTTGCCAGCGTGCAACGCGCCAACGCAACCAAGCGAGCAAACCATGAGTTCCTCACTTCCCTCAGCTTTATTCATGTCTCTTGCGGGATCTGCCACGCTTTGATCGCCCCGTCGGTGCGTTTTCCCCTGGACGCACTTAGACTCCAGCCGAGACTCTTCACGGAGCGATGCGATGCGGTGGTCAGGGCTTCTGGTTTCGCTGTGCCTGCTCGTGGCTCTCTCTATCGAAAGCGCACAGGCAACGTCCAGTCCTGCGCCAGACGCAAGCATCGTCCTTGGACATTCGACCGTTCCATTGAATGAACCCTGGCGATTTCGCGTCGGCGACGATGATCGCTGGGCCTCGCCGGACTTCGATGATGGCGAATGGGAAACCGTCGATCTCACGCCTGCACCGGGTGCGCATGACGGTGACGTCGGATTGCCGGGCTACGTCACGGGATGGAGTCAACGCGGCCACGCAGGCTACACCGGCTACGCGTGGTATCGCACGAGAGTTACCGTGCATAGCGATGGCGGCAGGGCGCTCGCGTTGGCGGGACCGACCCTGGTCGATTCGACATATCAACTCTATGTCAATGGAAAAATGCTTGGCGGACCGGGCGGGTTCTCACGTTCGCCACCCACCGTGTTCGCGGTGCGCCCAAGCGTGTTTCCACTTCCCTCGTCGCCTTCTACAGACACGCAGACCTACGTCATTGCCTTCCGCGTCTGGCTGGATCCGCTTGAAGCGGGCGGGGAAAGCGGCGGCATGCATATCGCGCCGGTGATGGGCGACGCCGAAGCCATCCAGCAGCTGCATCAATTGCAGTGGTTGCAAACGTTCAAGGGTTATGTGGTGGATGCGGCCGAACCCCTGGCCTTTGTTCTGCTCGCGATCATGGTTCTTGCATTGATGGCAGGCAGAACCGGCGATGGCTATCGGTGGCTTGTCGTTGCACTGCTCTGCCTTGCACTACTTCGCGCGCAGCAGGTCCTGTTCTTCTGGACGCCCTATGTAAGCCTGCGCGGTTACGACATCGCGGTCACGGTGATCCTGAAGCCACTCACCCTGGCGGCATGGCTGCTGGCATGGCGCGATTGGTTTCGTTTGAACAGACACCCGTGGCTTGGGTACGTCATCAGCGTGCTCACGTTGGCTTATATTGCCTTTGCATGCATCGGCCGACCGTGGTTTGCGCCGGACGGGACGCAAGGATTCAAGGCTGTTGCCCATGTCGTCGTCATGGGCTTGCGCCTGGCATTGGCCGCGCTTTACCTCTGGATCGTTGGCCTTGGCGTGGCCCGATCGGCAAAGCTTTCCACTTGGCTGGCAGCACTCGCAGCCATCTTCGTGGGCGTTGGCCTGTTCGCGACGGAATTCAACGCCCTGGGAATCCCGGGAATCTGGTTTCCGTTTGGAACGGGGGTGTCGCGTAGCCAATATGCCTACGGCGTATTCACGGCGCTGTTGTTCGCACTGATCCTTATGCGGTCAGCCGGTGACGTGCGAAGCAAAGTGTCTTCAACGGCTTCTGCCTGAAGCTGGATCGATGAGGCCAACCCTCGGAGCGCGGGAAGTCGAAGCTTCCCAGCCCTCCGGCTCTCCCGTCTGAAGCCGGCTGCCTTTGCCGGCCGGCTGTGGCCTGGGCCAGACCGGGGCAGCAGCCCATCACCAAAACAGTGGAATAAGAGAGCACCCCACCATGATGCGGGCCGACCGGGTGGTCACGTGCCCCAGCGAATCCTGTCGCGAGTACACTGCGGCGATACTGGCCTGCCAGCGCTTCCGGAGTGCACCGCCATGAATGCCCAAAGCGCCGTCGAAACCACCACCGCTTCCGTGAAGCCCGGGTCCTCGAAGGCTTCTTCACGGCTGGTTTACCGGCACACGCTGCCGATACGGATCATGCACTGGATCAACGTGATTGCGTTGACGTTGATGCTGTTCAGCGGTCTGCAGATCTTCAACGCGCACCCGAATCTTTATTGGGGCAATCGATCCGATCAGGGCAAGGAATGGCTATCCCTGGGTGCGCAGGAGGATGCTGCAGGAAACCTGGTCGGCATCACGCGCATCGGGCAGCATCAGGTCACCACTACCGGCGTACTCGGCGTTTCCAAAGGTAGCGACGGCACGCCGGTGGCGCGCGGCTTTCCTTCCTGGCTGACGGTTCCCAGCGCAGGCTGGTTGGCCATGGGCCGGCGGTGGCACTTCTTTTTCGCCTGGGTGTTTGTACTCAACGGACTTTGCTATATCGGCTACTCGCTTGCCAGAAAGCATCTGCAACGCGACATGTGGCCGACGCGTGCCGATTGGCGTGGCATAGGCCGCTCGATCCTCGATCATATCCGTTTCAAGCACCCCCATGGAGCCGAGGCGCTGCGCTACAACATCCTGCAACGGCTCGCTTATCTGTGCGTGATTTTCGTTTTCGGCATCGGCATTGTGCTGATGGGCGTGGCGATGTCCCCGCGCATGGATGCCGTACTCTCGCCGTTGGTGGAGGCCGTGGGCGGGCGCCAGTCGGCCAGGTCGATTCATTTCATCATTGCCTGGGCGTTTGTCGCCTTCGTGGTGATTCATCTCTTCGAAGTATTGGTCAGTGGCGTCTTCAATCAGCTGCGCGGAATGATCACCGGCTATTACAAAGTCGATTCGGTCAAGCCCGAGCCGGCGATGCCCGTCGCTGCAGTACCGGAAACCTTAGTGCCTGCCGAATTGGCTCCCGGCCGCACCGTCACCGCACAAACGCCCATCGTGGAGGACCCTCGCCATGAGTGATCGCCGATCGTTTCTTCGCATGGCCGGCATGGGGGCCGTAGGTGTGCTCCTCGCCGGTTGCGACCGCATTTCCCAGAGCGGCCTGGGCGCTCGGGTGTTGGGCAGTGCCGAAGGGTTGAACCGTCGCGTGCAGGCACTGCTTTCACCTTCCAGCGCCATGGCGAAGGAGTATTCCGAGGCCGATATCTCGCCGGTGTTCCATCCCAATGGCACCACCATGCCAGACACGCCCGCCTACCAGGCCTTGATGGCGAACCAGTTTCGCGACTACCAGTTGCAAGTGGACGGACTGGTCAGCCGACCGGCGAAACTATCGATCGACGACCTGAAAAAACTGGACGACCGCACCCAGATCACCCGGCACGATTGCGTCGAGGGCTGGAGTGCGATCGGCAAGTGGCGGGGCACCCAGCTCTCGGCCGTACTCGACCATGTGGGCGTAAGCGAGCAGGCTAAATTCGTCGTGTTCCATTGCTTCGACGAAATGGACGTCGATACGCCCTACTACGAGAGCGTGGACATCCTGGAAGCGAGACACCCACAGACCCTGCTTGCCTTCGCATTGAACGACCAGCCGCTGCCGATACCGAACGGCGCGCCATTGCGCCTCCGCCTTGGTCGCCAGCTCGGCTACAAACAGGCCAAGTACATCAGCCGCATCGAGCTGGTGAGTTCTTTCAAGGACATTGGTGACGGCAATGGCGGCTACTGGGAAGACCAGGGCTACGAGTGGTACGCCGGCATCTGATCCGCAGCCGGCGATCTCACGCTGAAAAAAGGCGATCCGAACTTGTCCGTGGCGCATGGACAAAGTTCGGATCGCCGCGACGGCTCGACCGCGTCGAGCGTTACATCGGTGGCGCGGTACCGTTCAGCCCGACCGCCACAAAGCCGGCAGCCACCGGGTTGCCCGGTTTGCCCGCCACGAACACACGCGCACCTTTGACGATGGCGCTCTTATCCGCGGGCGCGAACGTCACTACCGGCGTAGTCGCCGATACCACGATGGTCTTCTCGCCCGAACCGTAATCGACCACCAGCGTGCGTGCCCCGCTTCCGCTGGCGGTCTTCACCGTACCGTTGGTCATCGCCGAGTTCGCAGCCGCACCACCGGCCTTGCTGCTCTTGACGGTCCCATTGGTCATCGCCGACGAGGTCACGCTGCCGTTGGTCATGGCCGACCCACCGCCGCCGTGGGCCGGCAGATCCCAGGCGTAATCGCCCAGGCCCGTGCCCTTCATCGCCGGTGGAAACACCACCACTTCCAGTGCGTTGGCGGAAGCACCGCGCGGCACGTTGGCCGAACCGATGTACGAACCCGGCTGGATCGCATCCAGGTTGCTCGGCACCACACCCGCGATATGCGTGTCCGCTGCCATCGCGACGTTCTGCGTGCCCGTTGCCGTTTGCACCGTAAAGCCGGTGGCCGTTACATCCGTCACGGTTCCGCGCACATGCACCGCTGGATCCGCGGCCATGGCAGGCAGGGCGACCGACATGGCGACGGCCACGCCGGCAAAGAGCAGTTTCTGCTTCAAATAGCTGACTTTCATGATGAACAACCTCCAGTAGCGCTAACGGATCAGGTCACGATCACAGTTATTTCGCCTGAGAACGCCTGATGGTTACTCAGAGGGTGTTGGAACAGCATGAAGATGGATGGCGGCTCACTTGCCGCTCATGAAATCCGGCTCGCCCTTGTCGTTCCACGAGAACGGCATGATGTACGGCGCCCTGCGCGCAGTGCATTTCCAGTCCGGTCCGCCGTTGGCATGGAAGATGATCCAGTCCTGCTTGCCATCGGGCGACTTGAAGAAGCCGTTGTGGCCCGGCGCGTAGAAGCCGTGCGCGGGTGAACTGGCCAGCGCCTGCGTGGGCGATTTGCGCCACGAGGCGGGATCGAGAAGGTTCGCGTTCGCCTTCGCACTCAGCAGGCCGAGAGAATAGCCGTCGGACCAGCACGCGCTGGCGGAATAGGTGAGGAACACTTCACCCTTGGGCCCCTCGATGAATTCCGGCGCTTCGAGAATCTTGCGGCCGCCCTGCATCTCCCATGAGTACGTGGGATGGGCAATGTCCACCTGCGGTTCGCCCAGCGTCCAGGGGTTGCTCATCGGCGCGATGATCAGGTCGCTGTGATCGTCGACATAGGCGGAATAGACGAAGTAGCGTTTGCCTGCGTGATCGAACACCGTGCCGTCGATGCCGGTGAGATGGGTCTTCAGCATGCCTTTGTCGACCCACTCGCCTTGGGTGGGATCGGCCGAGGCATTCTCCAGCACCCAGACGTGGCGATGCGCGTCGTCGTCATGTGCCTTGTCGGAGGCCGAGTAGTACAGGTACCACTTGCCGTCGAGGAAATGCAGCTCCGGCGCCCAGATCGAATGGGAGTTTGCGCCCTCGGCCGGTGGACGCCACACCACCACGGGCGTGGCATCGGCCAGGCGCGTCATGTCCGTGGTCTTGCGCAGCGAGATGCGGCTGCCTTCGGTGCTCGTGTAGTAATACACACCATCGCGCTGCGTCACCCACGGGTCGGGGCCCGTTGGCAGCAGCGGATGCATCGTCGCCGGTGTTTGCGCCTGCGCCGCCATGGCAACGAGGACGCCTGCCACCGCGGCGAACATCGGCTTGACGCGATCACGCTTCATCACGGCTGACCCGCCGTGGCGGCATCGCCGTCGATCTGCAGATAGTCGACATCGACCGCGTGCGCGCCACCGTCCACGTCGATGGTATTGAAGCCTGGCAACAGCGAGGCGGAGACGTTCTCCAATTGCCAGCCATCTTCGGTCTTGGTCACGTTGACGTTCCCGAGTCGCGAACCATTGACCACGATGGATGGTTGCGAGGCCAATCCAAGATCGCTGAAGCGCACGACCAAGGCATGCTGGCCGCCGGTGCTGTTCACCACGAAACGCAAGCGTCCTTCCGGACCGGCAGCGAGTCGCGCCCTGCGCAGGTTGGAGGATTGGCGATTCGGCACCGCCACGGCATTGCTGAACTGCGCATCCTCCGCTTCGTAGCGATGGAAATTCAAAGCCGCCGAGTTGTAGAGCACCTCGTTGTGCTTCACGCTGGTCGGCGCATCGGGCGACGACGAGGTCGTGATGTGCAACATGCGGCCGTCGTCGCGCAGCAGCAGCGCCTGTGTCCAGCCTGCATGGATGTTGCCGGTGCGCTTCTGCACCGGTGCGCGCACCTCCCACCACGGGCCACGGCCGGAAGCGTTGTTCCAGTACAGATCGCGGCCGCCCTCTTCCGCACCGCCGCCGCCGCGCTCGGCGGAGATCACGATCACGCCCTCGGGACCGCCCAGCGGGAACCACGTCACCACCGGACACGCTGCAGGCCAGAAGCCGGAGAGCGTCATCACCGGTTCGCCGTGGCGTTGCGGATCGCCCCAGTCCAGACCGTCGCGGCTGAACTTGATGAACACCTGGCCGTTGTTCGGGCCATCGATATTCTCGTAGGTCATCGCGTAGCGGCCATCGCCCAGGCGCGTGACCACGGCCATGCCGGGCCGCTGCACACCGCCGGGGATGGCGACGTCCAGCACTTCCTTGCCCCAGTGCTTGCCGCCGTCGTCGGAGACCTTGTGTCCCAGCGCCTGGTTGTAGCCTTCGGCCTTGTGCTGCTCGGTGGAGTAATAGGCCACCAGGCGGCCGTCATCGAGCACGTGGATGTTGGTTTCCCACACGCCCTTGTTGTCCTTGTCCTCCGGCCGGCCGCCGCCCTTGATGATCGAGCTGCGGTAATGCCAGGTCTTGCCGGCATCGGTGGAGGTGTACATCTGCAGGTCTTCCTCGTTCACCCTGCCCTTCG
Source organism: Dyella kyungheensis (assembly GCF_049913195.1). Classification (GTDB taxonomy): domain Bacteria; phylum Pseudomonadota; class Gammaproteobacteria; order Xanthomonadales; family Rhodanobacteraceae; genus Dyella; species Dyella kyungheensis. Next base: position 4,668,127 of record NZ_CP183983.1, read on the forward strand.
CGTCATTGCCGGTGGCGTTGGCCGAGAGCACCAGCGTGCCGGCGGGTAGATCGCCGCTCGAGCGCTGCAGTTCGGTGATGTGCGGCTGCCAGCGCAGCTGCCAGTTCTTGTCCTTCGTATGCGTCTGGTCGGTGACGTTCATCAGGTAACGCCAGTGGTCGCCACCGTCGCGACTTTCCCATAGCGGCACGCCCGCCATGCCGTCCTGTTCGAACGCCATCAGCAGGCGGCCTTTGTCTTCCGGCGAACCGTGCTCGATGCGCGTCACCGATACATAGCCGGAGCCGTCGACCAGATGCGTGCCGACCACGGGATCTGGCGTCTCTTGCGCCAGCGTCGGGCTGGACATCGCCGAAGCGATGCACACGGCAAGAGTGGACAAAGCGAAGGTCAAGCGAGTCATGCACGAATTCCCTGTTCACGCCGGCCACGGCGCACTGTCGAAGATGCCTCCCAAAAAATGGCGGGAACGGCATGTCACTACCGCTCCCGCCCAGTGGGAGAGGGTTACAGCTTGAAGCGCACGCCCAGGCCGTAGGTACGGTCCTGGTAACGGATGTCACGCGGGCGCGTATCGCCATCGCCCCAATACTGGTGCAGGTTCGCACCGAGGATATTGGTCGCGTTGAACACCACGGTGAAGTACTTGTTGATGTCGTAACCGAGCGAGAAGTCGACCTGGTTGGCCGGCTTGATCTCGTCGTTCACGCCCGCCACGGTGGGCTGGTTGAAACCGTCGATGAAGCGGCTGCGGTAGTTGTACGCCAATCGAGCGGACCAGCCGAACTTTTCATACATCAGCACGGCGTTGCCGTTGTTCTTGGACACGTTCTGCAGCGGCGAGGTGACCACCGGGCCGCCGATGAACTGCGGCGAACGCGTGGAGCCTTCGATATAGGTGTAGTTGAGCTGCACGCCCAGGCCGTTCAGGGGTTCGGGCAGGAAGTCGAAGAACTGCTGGTACGCAACCTCCGCACCGTCCAGGTGACCCGAGCCCGCGCTCTGCGGCGAGTTGAGCTGGTACGGCTGGCCACCGATGGTCACATCCGTCACGTAGTTCTGGATGTAGCCGTTGATGTCGCGATAGAACACGCTGCCGCTAACGTAGCTGGCCGGCGCGAAGTAGTACTCCAGCGAGGCGTCGTAGTTGTTCGAACGAATCGGCTTCAGGTCCGGGTTGCCGCTGCTAGCCACGCCCGCGCGGTTGATCGTGCCGGGGTTGAGCGACAGCGACGGGTTGAGCTGGCCGAAGTCCGGATACGTCAGCGTCTTCGCCGCTACAAGGCGCAACTGCAGGTTGTCCTTGATGTGCAGGTTGAAGCTGAGGTTCGGCAGATACACCGGTGCGTTGGTGCCGTCAGATAGCGGCGTGTACGTGTTGGTGGAAGCGTCATAGGAGAACGCATCGAGGTTGCGCTTCACGCGTTCCACGCGCATGCCCATCAAGCCGTCGAACGGCATGCCCCACAAGTCGTTGCCGTAGCCGATCTGGAAGTAGCCCGCATAGGACTTCTCGTCGATGTGATAGAAACGGCCCGGGTTCTCCGCGGCCAGGCCCGTCGGCACGCCATACAGCGAGCGAATGGCATCGGCATTGTTGGTCAGGTAGTTGAAGCAACCGCTGAGCCACGGCACCGGAATCGCGTTGGTGGTGGGCTGGCTGCAGAAGTAGCCGTTCGGGAAGCGCGCGATGACCTGGTTGGCCGGATTGGGATTGAGCGAGATGTCGCCCGTGCCACCCGGCGGTGGCGTGGAGATCTCGACGCTGCCGTTGTACTGCGCCTTGTGATCGGAGTAGCGCAGGCCGAAGTCGATGTACTGGAAGAAGCTGCCGTTGAGATCGTAGTTGCCGTCGCCGCGCCACGCGGTCTGCTCGCCGCGCTGGTTGTTCCAGGTCTGGAACAGGCCGTTGAGGTAGTAGTTCGACGGATTGTTGGCCGGATTGCCGAGCAACTGCCAGTTCTGCGCGCCATTCCACACGGTGGTGATCGGCGCCTTCAGGAAGGTGTCGACGATGAAGGTCTGCTCATGGAACGAGGTGGAGTTGAACGATAGGTCGGTCGACAGGTTCAGGCGATCGCCATGCCACTTGGCACCGATCGAGTTCTGGATGTCGTGGCCCCATTCCTGGTGCGCCTGCGTGCTGGTGGCCGCATAGGTGTTGCCGGTCCAGGTGCCGCTGGCCGCATCGCAGATCGTCTGGCCGTAATAGGTCGAACCGGTCAACTGGTTGGCGTAGCAGTTGTTGGTGACCTTGATGTTCTGCGGATCGACCGAGCCGACCGGGAAGCTGAAGAAGAACGGCTGGTTGTAGTTGTCCGAATCCCAGTCGTACAGGCCTTCGACGTAGATCTCGGTGCTGTCGTTGGGTTTCCATTGCAACGCGTAGTTGAATTCCTGGCGCGTGCGGTCGCCGATGTTGTAGTCGGCGCCGAAACCGTTCGGGGCGGAGATGAGATTCCCGCTGGACGTTCGCACAGGATCGCCAGCACCGGTAGTCAGCACTTTCGGGAAGTCGTCCCACACGGCGTTATAGGCGTAGTGCTGCCGGTCGTAACCCACGTTCATCAGTGCGCCGAACTCGCCGAGGTCGGTCTTCCAGCGATCGCTGAGCAGCAGGCTGCCGGTTGGATCGGTGTGATCGCCGTACTTGCTGTGCGTCTCGTTGACCGACGCGGCCACCTTGGCGCCGTCGAAGTCGAACGGACGGAACAGCTGCATGTCGACCATGCCGGCAATGCCGCCATCGGGCAGGCTCGCTTCGCTGGTCTTGTAGACCTGCACGGTTTTCACCGCCGTGGCCGGCAGGTTCTGGAAGGCGAACGCGCGGCCCACGCCGCTGAAGATTTCGCGGCCGTTGAGCGTGGTGATCACATTGGGCAGGCCGCGAATCACCACCGAGCTGGTTTCGCCCTGGAAGCCCTGCGCCACCTGCACGCCGGTGATGCGCTGCAGTGCATCGGCCACGCTGTTGTCGGGCAGCTTGCCGATGTCCTCGGCCACGATCGAGTCGGTGATCATGCGCGAGTCCTGCTTGAGCGTTTGCGCGCTCTGCAAGCTCTCGCGCAGTGGCGTCACCACCACGCCCGACAGGTTCACGGCGTCTTTCTGTTGCGCGTCGGAGGCGGTGGCCGCCTTCTTGGGTGCATTGGCGGGCGGCGTGGTGGTGTCCGTCGACTGTTGCGGATCGGCAGGCGCTGCCGGTGCATCGGCAGCGTGCGCGACGCCGAACGAGGCGGCGATAGCGGCTGCCAACAAGGTTCTGTGGATCTGTGTGCGAATCATGGAAAGCCTCCCCTCAGAGGTCATAGCTCACCGGCTGACGCCGGCGTTGTCGTGATCAGGGCACTGCCTTCACTCCCCAGCGGCGCCTGTTCGTTTGGAAATCCGGTGTTGCTTGCGCGATCTCGACGCGTGGCCGGCCTGACATCCCAACCAGGCCAACGGAACCGCCTGGGCCATGGCGCGATAGCCCTCGTCGTTCGGATGAATGTGGTCGCCGCTGTCGAAGCGCGTCTGCATGCGTGCGGGTTGCGCGGGATCACGCAGCGCCGCGTCGAAATCGGCCACGCCTTGGTAAACCCTGGCCTGCCGCACCCAAGCGTTGATGGTCTGGCGCGCCGCTTCACCTTGCGGCGTAAACGCGTTCTCGGTGCCGCCGAAGGGTGGCAAGGTGGCGCCGTAGACGGTCAGGCCATGTTGCTTCGCGCGCTCGGCGATACGCTGCAGTGCCGCGATCACCGGTGTCGCCATGACGTTGGCATCGGGCTGCGCAAGGCCGGCCGCGTGCGCCGCCATGGTCGGCTCGCCGATGTCGTTGATGCCGCCCAGCAACAGCAGGAATTTGGCGCCGCTCACCGACAACACGTCCGGCGACAGCCGTTCCAGCATGGGCTCGCCCTGGCCGAAATTGCCGAGGGCACCAGCCACCTGATTGCCGTCGATACCCATGTTGATCACCGGCGTCACGCAGCCCGCATTCGCCAGTCGGGCAGCCAATTGCTCGGGATAGCTGTTTCCCACGCTGGCGCGGAAACCGTTGGTGATGGAATCACCCAGGGCCACCAGCACCGGCGTGGGCGCCGTCGTCATCACATCGACTCGCGTCAGCCAGTCATAGCCCGGCGCCGTAGTGGCGTCGGTGAAGGAGACGTCGCCGGTATGGTCGCCGGCGCCGGACAACGACTGCCTCATACGTGAGTCCGTATGCCAGGACGCCGGCTCCGCGCGACCTGGCACGTAGAGACTCACCGCCAGCCGCTGGCCCGCGTGCAGTTCGAACGGCAGCGCATCGGTGTCGATTGCGCTTCTCGCCGGCAGCGTGAAGGCACGTTTGCCCTTCACCGTGAGGTGCATCAGCGTCGATACCTCGATGCTTTCTCCGTGCGCTGCGGCGCGGGCTACGGTGATGGCGCCGATGTCGACGGGCGTCGCACCATAGCGATTGTCCAGATGCAGACGAACATGGCCGCCGCCGACACCGACGGTCAGCACCTCGCGCACGGTCTGCCCTGCGATGGGCAGATTCTTCGGCGGCTGCGGCAATTGGATGTTGGGCTCGATCGGATTGCGCAGCGGCGCCACACCCCACGCGGTGATCCACGTTCCTTCGGCGCCCATGGCCGTCGGTGCAGCCAATGCGCTGGCAACGACCAGCGCGACAGCGAACAAAAAGTTGACCGGGGCGCGCACGCGGATTGCGCGGGAGGAGGTTGCGCAGCCAGCGGCGCGCCCGGTCAGGGGGGAACCATCGATCGGTGGTGGTCGATGCGGAAGCACGTTCATCGCGTCGCCGCCGCGTCGTCGCCCGAAGGCTTTTCAATCGCCACGCCCGGGTCCACCGGCGTGCCGAGCACAGGCGCGCCCAGCGCATCGAAGCGCATAGGCTGCATGCGGATGTCGCGACAGGCGTAAGCAGGCGAACAGTCCAGGCGCTCGATGGCGTGATACACGTTCCACGCTTGCTTGCCGTCCGGCGAAGGCACGAACACCACCGAGCCCGGACCGTAGACCTTGCCGTGATGGTCGAAGATCGGGCCGGACTTGTGCCACGCCGACGCATCGAGCGGCGAGCCGCCCTTGCCCAGCGTCAGCAGACCCACCGCATAGTCATTGGGGATCCAGCTGGCGCTGCCTGAGTACGTGATATAGGTGCGACCCTCGCGGGTATAACCCACAGGGCCTTCCTGGATCGGTTTATCACGCGTTTCCCACGCTTCCGTCGGCGTCGACAGAAACACCGTGGGGCCGTCCACGTGCACGGCGTCGCGCATCGGCGCCAGGCAGATGCGTTGCGGAAATGCCGAGTCGCCTTGATTGGTGCAGGACCAGGTGAGATACAGCTTGCCGTCCGCTGCCGTAAACACATTGGGATCGATGCCCCAGTGGTCGGTGGAAGCATCGAGCTGGCCGTGCGGCAAGCCGGTATCCGCTTCGGTGAATTGACCCAGGCCGTTGCCCTTGCCATCCGAGGTCAAGGCAAACAGTCGATGGTGATTGTTGTCGCCATCGTCTGCCGCGTAATAGATCACCCAGCGGCCATTCACGCGGTGCAACTCGGGCGCCCAGATCTCCTTGCCATTCGGATCGCTGCCGCGATGGGGCGTCCAGAGCCCTTGCCATGGCGCGGTGGCCAAGCCCGTCAGGGTGCGCGACTGCTTGACGCAGATCTCCGCCACGCCGCAATGGGAGCTGCTGTAGTAGTACACCCCGTCCTCATAGGTGACCCATGGGTCCTGCCCCACGAACACGGGATTGGTGAACGTTTCGGCCACGCACGGCGAGGCGAGCAGCCATAAGCCGCCCAGCAGAGCCCACCCACGCGACACGCCAGCTTTCACCTTGCGTTGCTCCCTGATGTTGGCCCCGTGCTTCATCACGTGAAGCACGGGGCGTGGTCTGCCTTACAGCTTGAAGCGCACGCCAAGACCGACCGAGCGGTCCTGGTAACGGAGATCCTGCGGCATCGACTTGCCCGGACCGGCATAGGAATGGAAATCCTTGCCGAGCAGGTTGGTGGCGTTGAACACCACGGTGAAGTACTTGTTGATGTCGTAGCCAATCGAAAGATCGAGTTCGCTTGCCGGCACGTCGTACATCTGCGCGTTGTTGCCCAGCACGCTGCTCGCCGCCAGGAAGAACTCCGGATAACGGCTGCGATAGCTGTAAGCCAGTCGCGCCGATACGCCGTACTTCTCGTACATCAGCACGAGGTTGTAGTTGTTCTTGGAGACGTTCTGGAACGGCGCGCTGATGAAACCGTCGCCGGTCATCGAAGGCGTCTTCAGCTTGCTGTCGATATATGTGTAATTGGCCTGGAAACCCAGGCCGCTGAGCGCACCCGGCAGCGAGGTGAAGAACTGCGTGTAGCCCAGTTCCGCGCCTTCCAGATGGCCCGAGCCCGCGCTCTGCGGACCGGAGATCAGATAGGTGATGCCGCCGATGTTCTGCTCGAACGTGTAGTTTTCGATGTAGCCGGTGATGTCGTGATAGAACACGCCGCCGGTGAGCGAGCCCACATCGCTGAAATACCATTCCAGCGTGGCGTCGTAGTTGGTCGACTTGGTCGGCTTCAGGTACGCGTTGCCACCTGCGCCGGTGGCGATGGTGTTGGCGGTCGGCGGGCTGAGCGAGAGCGACGGATTGAGCTGGGTGAAGTCCGGATACTGCAGCGTCTTGCCGGCCGACAGGCGCATCTGCAGGTTGTCGCGCAGATGCAGGTTGAAGGTGGCATTGGGCAGTGCCGTACGCTGGCTGGTGTTCAAGCCGATCGGCGAATACAGCTGGGTGGAGCTGTCATACGTGAAGGCGTTGAGATCGCGATTGATCTTTTCCAGACGCACGCCGATCACGCCGTCGTACGGCAGGCCGAACATCTCGTTGCCGTAGTTGAGCTGGCCGTAGAGCGAGTAGGTCTTCTCGGTGATGTCGAAGTACTGGCCATCCTGTGCCGGCAGGTTGCCCGGCGCCAGGCCGTAGAACTGGCGCAGCGCATCGGCATTGTTCAACAGATAGTTGTAGCAACCGGTGAGCGCGCTGCCCGGCACCGCCGCCGTGCGCGGCACGTTGCAGAAGTACTGCTGGCCAAACAGGCCGAGCACGTTGTTGGCCGGATTGGGCGAACCATCCGGCAGGTAGGCGCCGCCCGGAGGACCCTGGTCGAACTGCGCACCCGTCGCTTGCGCATTGGTGTTGGCGTAGCGCGCGCCGAAGTTGATCGAGTTGAAGAAGCTGCTGTCGAAGCTGTAGTCGCCGTCGAAGCGCCAGGCCGTCTGCGTGGCCCGGTTGTTATTCCACTGCTGGTACAAGCCGTTGAGGTAGTAGTTGGCCGGGTTCATCTGCGGCGTGCCGGCCAGGCCCCAGGTGTTCGGATAGTTGTAGTACGTGGTCAACGGCGAGGAGGAGGCATCGAGGAAGGTATCGATGACGAAACGCTGGTTCTGGTAGCTCGAGGCGTTGCGTGTGAGGTCGGTCGACAGATTGAGCTTGTCGCCATGCCACTTCAGGCCGATCGCGTTCTGGATGTTGTGGCCCCAGTCCTGATGCGCCTGCGTACTGGTGGCAGCGTAGTAGTTGCCGGTATACGATGCGCTGGTGGTCGGGCAGATGGTCTGGCCGTAGTACGGCGAACCGGGCGTGCCGACCGGGAAGCACGAGCCGCTCACCGTATACGCCGACGGCGCCACCACATTCTGCGGGCCGGAGAAGTAATACGGCTGGTTGTACTGATCGGAAAGCCAGGTGTAGAGGCCTTCCACGTAGACTTCGGTGTTGTCGTTGGGTTTCCACTGCAGCGCGTAGTTCATTTCCGGGCGCTTGCGCCAACCAACGTTGTAGTTCGCGCCGAACTGGTTCTGCGCCACCACCAGATCGCCGTTGGGCGTACGGATGGGGTTGTTCGAACCATCGGTCGCCACGCGCGTGAGGTTGTTGTCCACGTACGACACGTTGTAGTCGTAGTGCATGGTGGTGATGCCGGTGTTGAGCAGCGCACCGAATTCGCCGGCATCGGTATGCCAACGGTTGCTGATCAGGAAGCTCGCGGTGGGATCGGTATGCGCGCCATATTCCTGATTGGTCTCGGTCAGCGTGGCAGCGACCTTCAAGCCCGGGAAGTCGAACGGGCGGAAGGTGCGAATGTCCACCGTGCCCGCGATGCCGCCGGTCACCATGGTGGCATCGGTGGATTTGTACACGTCCAGACCGCTCACCGCCGTGGCGGGCAGATCCTGGAAGGAGAATTCGCGGCCGCCCGAGCTGAAGATTTCGCGGCCGTTGAGCGTGGTGACCGCATTGGGCAGACCGCGGATCACCACCGAGGTGGTCTCACCCTGGAAACCCTGCGCCACCTGCACGCCGGTCACGCGCTGCAGCGCATCAGCCACGCTGTTGTCCGGCAGCTTGCCGATGTCCTCGGCCACGATCGAATCGACGATCAGCGGGGAATCCTGCTTGATCGACTGCGCGGTCTTCAGGCTGTCGCGCAGCGGCGTCACCGTCACGCCGGCGAGGTTCTGGGCATTCTGCGTCGAGGCCTCGGTTTGCGCCGCAATGCCGGCCGCCGTGCTGGGCTTCTTGGCCGGCTTGGCGTCGGTGGCGGTCTGCGTCGTCGTGGCTGTGCCGTTCTGCTGCGCTTCGTCGCTGTTCGCTGCGGTGGTATCGGCGGCATGCGCCACGCTGAAGACGGCGGCGATGGCGGCGGCAAGCAGGCTGCGTTGAATGTGGGTGCGAATCATCTCTTCACTCGGGGGCATGCAGCGCCGGTCGTGCCGACGCTGTCGTTATGGGTATCGCCAGCGTGGGGGTTTCGCGGCGCGTGGGTAGGTCCTTCGTTGGTCAGCGCGATGTCGCTCCCGCCGACAAGGGGTAGCTCAACGCATCCGCCGGCACGACACCGCGAGGCGCGTGCGACAGCGAGCGCAGAATGTCGATCTCGCGCTGGCGATAAGGCTTGCCGTCGGCATGGAAAAGGTCGTGGAACCACAGCGTCGGCGGCGTCATGGTGTACGGGCGCTGCCACGAATCCCACGGCATGTTGGTCTGCGATTTGCCGACCACGAAGCCCCAGTTGACCATGCCCACGTCGGCCTTCTTGGCGATCGGCAGAATGCCGTCGATGGTCGAACCATTGCCGCGCGCCATGTACTCGGTGCAGATCAACGGACGTCCATACGTCTGCAACTGCTTCACGCGTCCGGCAAAGGTTTCCGGCCAGCTGTAATCGTGGAAGCTGATCACGTCGGACTGCTCGATCTGCGTGCGCTCCACGGCATTGAGCTTGGCCGGATCGGACCAGTCGTCGTGATGCCAGACACCGCTGGTGAGCGGCTGCACTGGAGCCGCGCTACGCGCCCAGGCAAACACCTGCGGCAGCAACTTGGCGACGTGGCCTTCCTTGTCCTTGGGTTCCCTGGCGTCGTAGTTGCCGCCGCCCGGATTATCCGGTTCGTTCCACACGTCCCACGCCAGGATGCGCTGATCCTTGGCGAAGCTGCCGACGATGTCCTTCACGTACTGCTCGAGGCGCGGATACTGGCTCGGATCGGTCATCGCCACGCCCGGGCTCTGCACCCAGCCGGAGTTGTGCACGCCGGGAATCGGCGGATGCTGGGGGCCGAGCTTCGGCTCCGGATCCCAGCACGAATCGAACAGCACGAAGATCGGCTTGATGCCGTGCTTGTTCGCGATGGTGAGGAAGCTGTCGATGCGCTTCTTGAAGCCCGCCGCATCCTGCTGCCACAACAAGTCGTGCAGGAACACGCGCATGGTGGTCATGCCGGCCTGTTGTGCCCAGCCGAACTCCTGGTCGATGCGCGCGGGATCGAACGTGTCGGCCTGCCACATCTCCAGCTGGTTGATGGCGTTCGCCGGCAGGTAGTTGCTGCCCAGCGGCCACTGCTGCTTGGCATACCAGGCCTTGGCTTCCGCGGGCGTCCAGCGTTCCGACGCGTCGCGCGCATGGGACGGCGCGGCGAACGTTGCCGCCAGACCCATGGCCACTGCCAACAATGCGTACTTCATCTGCTCTCCCTCAGGTGGCGTCGCGACGGACTCGAGCGACGCATTGGTTATGCGCGGCCGCCTTGTTTTGGAGACAAAGCGACCCTACGGACGCCCTCGCGAGCGTCCTTGCAGCGACTGTTCGTTGGGTCAGTGCGCTCCGCGCGCCGACTCGGTGGTGAACTCGTACACGATCAGGTTTCGGTACTCATGGCCCGGCTCCAGCCGTGCCGAACCGAACGACGCCTGGTTGGGCGTGTCCGGGTAGAGCTGCGGTTCCAGCACGAAGGCATCGCCCTGGCGGTAGACGTGACCGCCGGTACCCACGGTGGTGCCGTCGAGGAAATTCCCCGAGTAGAACTGCAAACCGGGCTTGCTCGACTTGAGCGTCAGCACGCGGCCGGAGGCCGGGTCTTCCACTCGCGCAACGACGCGCAGCGCGGGCGCTTCGTCCTTGCTGATCACCCAGTTGTGGTCGTAGCCGTGGCCGTTGAGCAACTGGACGTCGTTGGTACGGATGTCGCGGCCGATCGGCTTGGCCTGGCGGAAATCGAACGGCGTGCCGGCAACCTTGCGGATCTCGCCAGTCGGAATCGAACCCGCATCCACCGGCAGGTAGGCTTCGCCAGGGATGGTGAGGCGATGCTCCATCACACTGCCCGAACCCTCGCCAGAGAGGTTCCAGTAGGCGTGGTTGCTGAGATTGACGATGGTGGTCTTGTCGGTGGTGGCGCGGTAGTCGATGGAAAGATGGTTCGCTTCGTCGAGCGTGTAGGTCACCGTGGCGGTGAGCTTGCCCGGATACCCCATGTCGCCGTCGGGACTGACATAGCTGAGCGTCACGCTGGCCTTGTCGGCGTCGTGCTTCACCTCGCCCACCGTCCACAGCACCTTGTCGAAACCCTTGCTGCCGCCGTGCAACGAATTGACGCCGTTGTTGACCGGCACGCTATAGGCATGCCCGTCCAGGGTGAACTTGCCCTTGGCAATGCGGTTGGCATAGCGGCCCACGGTGGCGCCGAAATACTGGGGATTGCCGAGGTAGTCGGCGAGCGTCGCATAACCCAGGGCGATGTTCGCGCTCTTGCCGTTGCGGTCCGGCGTGGCCAGCGACTGGATGCTCGCGCCCAGCGCGATGATGCGCGCCGTCATGCCGTGCGCATTGCTCAGCACCACCGCATCCACCTTGCGGCCGTCGGGCATGCTGCCGAAGGTCTCGCGCTTGGCGTCAGCCGCATGCGCAGCCATCGACAACGTCGCCAGGCCAAGAATCGAAGCCATCAAACCTGCACGCTGCATGTCCCTGGTGTCCCCTTCGGCGTATCACGATGGACCGCATGCAATCACATTGTATGATTATCGTGCAAGTGTTCATCGGCACCGAAATTTTTCTTGGTGCGATGCGGCATTGCGCGAAGTGGCCTGCTCGAAAAAACGCAAAGCGGCGCTTTCATGCGATGTTCGGAGGCGACCACGTTGGCGCGGGCGGCGTCATGCGGATGAGAACTTTCTGCATTGCGTCATCGCACGTTCCTACCCGCGATGACCCATCCAGCACCGGCGCATGAAAAAATCGATGCAAAACACCTTGGCATCCGCCACCCAAGTTGCTTATAGTCGGTTTGTATGACAATCGAATCGGGCGCTTCCAATATGCCTGCACGCGCACGGATCACCCTTCGTCAGGGCCAGGGGTCAGAGGATTTCATGAAGAAGCCGATCGCAGTTCGCAGCCTGTACGGGCATGTCATGCACGAGATCGGGCTGCGCATCGTCAGCGGCAAGGTGAAGCCGGGCGAGATCCTGCCGCGCGAGGAAACCCTCGCCGAAAGCCTGCAGGTGAGCCGCACCGCCTTGCGCGAGGCGTTGAAGGTGCTCTCGGCGAAGGGCCTGATCGAATCGCGCACCGGCGTGGGCGCCCGTGTGCTGGAAGAGCGCTCGTGGAACCAGCTGGACGCGGACGTACTGGCCTGGCGCTGCGCCTCCATGCCGACGGACGACTTCGTCGACAAGCTGGTGGAGATGCGCGAGATCATCGAGCCGGCCGCCGCCGCTGCCGCCGCGCGCCGTCGCACGACCGCGCAGCTGGCGCACATCGAAGAGGCGTACAACGCCATGGATGCCGCGCAGACGCTGGACGAATGGTCCACCGCCGACCTGATGTTCCACGACGCGGTGCTGCACGCCACCGGCAACGAATTGATGCAGTCGCTGTTCTCGGTGATCGAAACGGCGCTGGGCACGTTCTTCACCCTGTCGGCGCGCAGTGCCAGCGACTTCAAGTATTCGCTGCCGTACCACCAGAAGGTGCTCGAAGCGATCAAGCGCAAGCAGCCGGAAGTCGCGCGCAAGACCATGCAGGCGATGATCGCCGATTCGCAGACCAACCTGCACCGCAGCCGTGGCAAGGCGCGCAAGAAGGCCAGCGCGTGACCACCTGTCTTATCGGCCTGGACTGGGGTAGCACGCACCTGCGTGCCTACCGTTATGACGGTCAGGGCCAGGTGCTGGAAAAGCGCGCGCTTCCCTATGGCATACGGCAGCTGCCCGAAGGCGGCTTTCCCGCGGCGTTCGAACAGGCGGTCGCGCAATGGGGCGATGTCCCCGTGCTTGCCTGCGGCATGGTGGGCAGTCGCAATGGTTGGCTCGAAGTGCCTTATCTGGACACGCCCACCAGTGTCGATCGCCTCGCGGGCGCATTGACCACGTTGAACGCTGCGGGACGCACGCTGCATCTGGTGCCGGGGTTGCGCGATCCGTCGCGTCCGGATGTGATGCGCGGCGAGGAAACGCAAGTCGTCGGCGTGCTGGTGCAATCGCCCGAGATCGCCCGCCACGGCTGCCTGCTGTTGCCGGGCACGCACAGCAAGTGGGTGTCGCTGCGCGACGGCGAAGTGACGGGTTTTGCCACGGTGATGACGGGCGAGCTGTTTGCGTTGCTGACCCAGCATTCGATCCTCGGCGCTTCGCTGCCGCCAGCCGTCGATGACGAGCACGCGTTTCGTCGCGGCGTCGGCACGGCGCGCGACAGCGGTGCGGCCGGCGCGTTGTCGCGGGTGTTTTCCGCGCGCACCTTGATGCTCGATGGATCGCTGGCAGCCACCTCCGTCGCCGACTATCTCTCCGGACTGCTGATTGGCGACGAGCTGCGCATCGCAGTCGCCGCCGGCTGGGCCGACGCCTCGTCGAGCGTACAAATGGTTGGCGAAGGCGCCCTTTGTGATCGCTACCTCAAGGCGGCGGACATCTTCGGGCTCACTATCCGGCAGGCCCCCGACGCCACCACCTCGCACGGCCTCTGGCGCATCGCCGCGGCGGCCGGCCTGATCCCCACGCAAGCAACGGCATGAACCCATGAAGGCTTGGCTCGATCCCCTCCCCCTCGTCGCCATCCTGCGCGGCCTGACGCCCGACGAATCGGTCGAGATCGGTCGCGTGTTGGTGGACGCCGGCTTTCGCATGCTGGAAGTGCCGCTCAATTCGCCGCAGCCGTTCGAGAGCATCCGGCGCATGAGCGAGGCATTGGGTGATGAATACCTGGTGGGCGCGGGCACCGTGCTCGATCCGGCCAACGTCAAGAAAGTCGCCGATGCCGGTGGCCGCCTGATCGTGATGCCGCATGCCGACGTCGCCGTGATTCGCGCTGCCAAGGAGGCGGGTCTCTACTGCGTGCCGGGTGTCGCCACGCCAACCGAAGCATTCGCCGCGCTCGCCGCCGGTGCCGACGCGCTGAAGCTTTTCCCCGCCGAACAAGCCAGCCCCGCCGTGCTCAAGGCCTGGCGCGCCGTGCTGCCCAAGGATCTCGCCGTGTTGCCGGTAGGCGGCATCGCGCCGGACAACATGGGGCCGTGGCTTGCCGCTGGCGCGGGCGGCTTCGGCATCGGTTCGTCTCTCTACGCTCCCGGCCGCCCGGCCAGCGATGTCGCGACGCGTGCGCGCGCCTTCGCCGACGCCTGGCGCAGCCACTCTGTTGCAAAAGGATCGCATGCATGAAGATCACTCGCCTCACTACCTTCCTCGTTCCCCCGCGCTGGCTGTTCCTGCGCATCGAGACCGATGCGGGCATCGTCGGCTGGGGTGAGCCCATCGTCGAAGGTCGCGCGCATACCGTGGCGGCGGCGGTGGACGAGCTGTCCGATTACCTGGTCGGCAAGGACCCGCGCCACATCGAAGACCTGTGGAACGTGATGTATCGCGGCGGCTTCTACCGCGGCGGCCCGGTGTTGATGAGCGCCATCGCCGGCATCGACCAGGCGTTGTGGGACATCAAGGGCAAGGATCTCAACCAGCCGGTGCATCAGCTGCTCGGCGGCCCGGTGCGCGATCGCATCCGCGTGTACTCGTGGATCGGCGGCGACCGCCCGGCCGACACCGCGCGTGCCGCCAAGGAAGCGGTGGCGCGCGGCTTCACCGCGGTGAAGATGAATGCCACGGAAGAACTGCAATACGTCGATACGCACGACAAGGTCGAGCTGGTGATCGAAAACGTGCAGGCGATCCGCGATGCGGTGGGCCCGCATATCGGCATCGGCCTGGACTTCCACGGCCGCGTGCACAAGCCGATGGCCAAGGTGCTGATGCGCGAACTGGCGCCGTACAAGCTGATGTTCATCGAAGAGCCGGTGCTTTCCGATCATCTCGAAGCCTTGCCGGAACTGGCCGCGATCTCGCCGGCGCCGATTGCCCTGGGCGAACGCCTGTACACGCGCTACGACTTCAAGCGCGTGCTGCAGATGGGCGGCGTGGACATCATCCAGCCCGATCCCTCGCACTCGGGCGGCATCACCGAAACGCGCAAGATCGCCGCCATGGCCGAAGCCTATGACGTGGCCCTCGCGCTGCACTGCCCGCTCGGCCCGATCGCGCTTGCCGCGAACCTGCAGCTGGATGCGGTGTGCCACAACGCCTTCATCCAGGAACAGAGCCTGGGCATCCACTACAACGCCGGCAACGATCTGCTCGACTACGTGACGGATCGCAGCGTGTTCTCGTACAAGGATGGCTTCGTCGCCATTCCGAACGGCCCGGGCCTGGGCATTTCGGTGAACGAGGAATACGTCGCCGAACGCGCGGCGGTGGGCCATCGCTGGCGCAACCCGATCTGGCGCCACGCCGACGGCAGCGTGGCGGAGTGGTAAGCATGACGTTCGCGACCTACCCCAGCCTTGCCGACCGCCACGTCTTCATCTCCGGCGGCGCCACCGGCATCGGCGCGGCGTTCGTGGAGCAGTTCGCGAGGCAGGGTGCGCGCGTGTCGTTCATCGACATCGATCAGCCGAACGGCGAGCAGCTCGCGGCGAGTCTGGCCGCCTGCGCGCATCGCCCGTTGTTCGTGCGCTGCGATGTCACCCAACTCGATGCCCTGGAAGCAGCCATCGCCACGGCGCGCGAAGTGCACGGCCCCATCGGCGTGCTGGTGAACAACGCCGCGAACGACGTGCGCCATGCCTTCGGCAGCACCACGGCCGCCGAATTCGACCAGAACATCGCGATCAATCTTCGCCATCAATATTTCGCCACCCAGGCCGTGCGCGACGACATGCGCTCGCTGGGCGGCGGCTCGGTGATCTGCCTCGGCTCCACCGGCTGGATGAAGAAGAATGCCGGCTACCCGATGTATGCGATGGCGAAATCCGCCGTGCATGGACTGGTCAACGGTCTCGCGCGCGAACTGGGGCATGACCGCATTCGCATCAACGCGCTGGTGCCGGGCTGGGTGATCACCGAAAAGCAGCGCCGCCTCTGGCTCGATGCCGACGGCGAAGCGGAGATTGCGCGCGTGCAGTGCATGCCCGGTTACCTGATGGCCGACGACCTGGCGCGCGCCGCGCTGTTCCTCGCCGCCGACGACAGCGCCATGTGCACCGGACAGGATTTCATCGTGGACGGTGGCTGGGTATGAACGTGCGCGCGGCCGTCGCCATGCAGGTGCACAACACGCTGGGCGAAGGCGTCACCTGGTGCGATCGTGGACAGGTGTTGTACTGGACCGATATCCACGCCTCCACCCTATGGCGTTATCGTCCGCATGACGGCGCCCTGCATCAGTGGACCATGCCCGAGCGGCTCGGCAGCTTCGCACTCTGCGATGCCGACGGCTGGCTGCTGCTGGGACTCGAATCGCGCCTCGCGTTCTTTCATCCCTCGACGCAGGCAATGGTCCCCGTCACCGACGTGGAAGCCGATCTGCCGACGCGGCTGAACGATGGCGCCTGCGATCGCCAGGGCCGTTTCGTGTTCGGCACGCTACATGAGCCGGCCGCCGGTCCGAAGCAAGCCGTGGGCGGCTTCTATCGGCTGAATCACGATCTGACGCTGGAGCGCCTGCCCCTTCCCGGTGTGGCGATAAGCAACAGCATCGCGTTCAGTCCCGATGGCGGCACCATGTATTTCTGCGATTCGCCGACGCGCCGCATCCAGTGCTGCGACTACGGCGACCGCGTCGACAACGTGCGCAACTTCGTCACCCTGGACGATCAACGCGGCGAACCCGACGGCTCTGCCGTCGACCGCGACGGCGGACTGTGGAACGCCCAATGGGGATTGGGCCGCGTGGTGCGTTACACACCACAGGGGCAGCTCGATCGCATCGTCGAAGTGGCGGCCTCGCAACCGACCAAGCCGGCGTTCGGCGGCACCGATTTCTCCACGCTCTACATCACCAGTGCGCGCGACGGCCTCGATGCGGCCTCGCTTGCAGATCAACCGTATGCCGGCGCCTTGTTCTTCGCCGATGCAGGTTTTCGCGGCATGCCGGAACCGCGCTTTGCCGGGCCGCCGCCACACGTCATCGCCGCCGCATAGGGATAGCGGTTTCCACCACCCATGCTTCAAGAAGAACCATCACCGCTTGCGGGGGAGTTTTAGCAATGAATGCCCAAGCCATTACGTCGACAGCGACGTCATCCAAGGCCTTTGTCGTGTTCGTCTGCGTGCTTGCCGCGCTGGCGGGCCTGATGTTCGGCCTCGACATCGGCGTCATCTCCGGCGCCAGCCAGTTTATCCAGGCCGAATACAAGGTCAGCGATCACACCATCGAATGGATCGTCAGTTCGATGATGTTCGGTGCCGCCGTGGGCGCGCTCGCTGCCGGCTGGTTGTCGGGACATCTGGGACGCAAGCGCTCGCTCGTACTCGGCGCTATCTTGTTTGTGATCGGCTCGCTGCTCTCGGGCTTCGCCTGGTCGCCGGAAACGCTGATCGCCGCGCGCGTGGTACTGGGCCTGGCCATCGGCATCGCTTCCTTTACCGCACCGTTGTACCTGGCCGAAGTGGCGCCGGAACATATCCGCGGCGCGATGATCTCGACCTATCAGCTGATGATCACCATCGGCATCTTCGTCGCTTTTCTTTCAGACACCGCCTTCAGCTACAACGGTGCGTGGCGCTGGATGCTCGGCATCATCGCGATTCCCGGCGCGCTGTTCCTGCTCGGCGTGTTGTTTCTTCCCGACAGCCCGCGCTGGTTATTGATGCGCGGTCGCCGTGACGAAGCGATCGATGTGCTGCAGCGCCTGCGCGGCGACCGCGCCGTGGTCGCCCGCGAAACAGCCGACATCGAAGAACAGCTGAAGACCCCGCAACGCGGCTGGCACCTGTTCGCCGAGAACCGCAACTTCCGCCGCTCGGTGTGGCTGGGCGTGCTTCTGCAGCTGATGCAGCAGTTCACCGGCATGAACGTGGTGATGTACTACGCGCCGCGCATCTTCAAGGAAATGGGTTACGACACCTCGGCGCAGATGTGGTTCACCGCCCTGGTCGGCCTCACCAACGTCCTGGCCACCTTCATCGCCATCGCGCTGATCGACCGCTGGGGCCGCAAGCCCATCCTCTATACCGGCTTCACCGTGATGGCCGTCGGCCTGGGCGTGGTCGGCACGATGATGCACAACGGCATCCACGACCACAGCGCGCAGATCTTCACGGTGACGATGCTGCTGATCTTCATCGTCGGCTTCGCCATGTCCGCCGGCCCGCTGATCTGGACCCTGTGCTCGGAAATCCAGCCGCTCAAGGGGCGCGACTTCGGCATCGGCGTGTCCACGTTCACCAACTGGATCTGCAACATGATCGTGGGCTTCACCTTCCTCAGCCTGCTCAACAGCATCGGCAATGCCGGCACGTTCTGGATGTATGCCGCGCTCAACGCGGTGTTCATCCTGCTCACCTTCTGGCTGATTCCGGAAACCAAGGGCGTGACGCTGGAGCAGATCGAACGCAACCTGTTGAACGGCAAGCGCCTGCGCGAGATCGGCAGGTAACCACTCAGCCGCTGCCTACCCGCTGTACCCATCAACCATCTTGAGCCGCCTTGCGCGGCAAGTGAGGGCGTTATGTGGTGCTGTCGTCTGTGGTCGTTTCAGCGGTTGATCCTGGTCGTCCTGCTTGGTTTGTTCGCCTGCGTCGGTACGGCGCAGGCGGCGACCGGCACGGTGCTTCAGGGAAGCACGCTATATCCCCGCGTGGTCCGTCTGCAGCACGGACAGGCGAACACGTACGGTCGATTGATCGCCAGCACGAACGGCATCATCTTCCAGAGCAACGACAACGGCGCGAGCTGGTCGTTGCTCGGCAACGTACCCACCGTGGGCGGCAGCAGCGAGCGCTGCTGCGCCACGCTATATGAGCTTCCGCAGCAAGTGGGGTCGCTGCCCGCCGGCACGCTGATTTCCGCCGCATCGTATTTTTCGGGCAGCACGCCGGCTATCGAGGTCTACACCAGTTCCAACCAGGGTGCGTCCTGGGTCTACCACAGCACACCGGTGGTGCGCGGCGACAGCAGCCACGGACTGTGGGAACCGGAGTTCGAAGTGGCGAACGACGGCGCACTGGTGATGTTCTGGTCCGATGAGACCGATGCATGCTGCAGCCAGAAGCTGGCGCAGATCCGCAGCTACAACGGCAGCAGCTGGCAGGACGAAACCAACACCGTGCGCAGCACGATCCAGGGCGACCGCCCCGGCATGATCACGGTGAGCAAGTTGCCGAACGGCCATTTCTTCATGAGCTACGAACTGTGCGGCCCGGCGGCTTGCACGGTGTTCTCGCGCACGTCGACCGACGGCTGGAATTTTGGCGACGCGACCAACATGGGCACGCGCGTGCAGACCACGGCCGGCCAGTACCTCGAACACGCGCCGCTCAATCGCTGGAGTCCGTCGGTGCTGTCCAGCAATGGTGCCATCCTGCTGGTGGGCCAGGTGATGTTCGAGTCGAACGGCAGCGTGTCCGCATCCAACGGCAAAGTGCTGTTCGCCAATACCAGCGTCGACGGCACCGGCAACTGGTACACCATCGCGGCACCGGTGCAGGTCCCCACGGCGTACGACAACTACTGTCCCAACTATTCCTCGGCACTGCTGCCCGCCACGGACGGATCGAGCATCCTTGAGCTGGCTTCCGATTATCTCAATGGCGGCTGCATCGTGTACTTCGCCAGCGAGGCCTGGAACCGCTTGCCGGCCGACGGTTCCACCCATGTGTTCCAAAGCGTGCAGGCGCCTGCGCTGTGCCTGGACAACACCGGCTGGTCGACCGCCAACAACACCAGCGCCGAACTGTGGGACTGCAACGGCGCGCCGGTGCAGGACTGGACCGTGCATGCCAAGGGCGGCGGCTGGTTCAGCATCCAGAACCAGCAAACGGGATTGTGCGTGGACAACACGGGCGGCAGTACGACGCCGGGGAATCTGGTCACGCTATGGGGCTGCGCCAACAACGCGAACCAGAACTGGATGTTCATGGATCTGGGCAACGGCAGCTACAAGCTGATGAACCAGGCGTCCGGATCACTGATACTCGATGATCCCGCGGGCTCGACCACGCACGGCACGCAGCTGCAGCTCTGGACCGACAACGGCCTCGCACCACAGCAGTGGATCTTGCACTGAGGTTGCTTCCGGTGGCGGCGCCCAGTGGCGCCGCCATGGTCCTGCTCAGGTACCGCGCGGTTTGGCGCGGTGCGTGGGCGCCGCGGTCCACGGATCATCGGGCCATGGGTGACGCGGATAGCGTCCCTTCAGTTCCTTCTTCACTTCGGGGTAGGTGCGTTCCCAGAAACCCCTGAGGTCCTGCGTAACCTGGATCGGTCGCCCGGCTGGCGAAAGCAGATGCAGCGTGACCGGAATGCGGCCGTTCGCTACGCGTGGCGTGTCGGCAAGTCCGAACAGCTCCTGCAGTTTTACTGCCAGTACGGGCGTTTCGCCCTCCGCGTATTCCAGTCGACGCGTCATGCCGCTGGGCACGGTCAGGCTCTCGGGAACCTGCGCATCCAGCTGGCGGCGTTGTTCGTAATTGAACAGCGAGCCGAGCGCTTGCGAGAGTTCTTCCGCGCTCAATGCGTCGAGGCGGCGCTTGCCGTTGAGATACGGCGCGAGCCAGTCTTCCAGCGTATCGATCAGCGCGATGTCGGATACATCGGGCAATCCGAGTTCGGGCATCCATCCGCGCAAGGCCTGCATGCGTGCGCGCAGACGCCGGGCATTGTCGCTCCACGGCAGCGTATCGATGCCTTTTGCACGCACGGCGGCGAGCAAGGCGGGCAGCGCATCCTCTGGCTTCACCGGAACACTGCGACGTTCGAGCACGATGTTGGCGAAGCGATGTTCGTCGAACGCTTCGACGGCGTTGCGTTCGTCGTTCCAGCGCATGGCGCGCTCGCGCTTGAACTGCGCGGGATAGTCTCGCTCCAGCACGCGGAAATCGATCGGTGCAGCGGCAAGGATCAGGCTGTCACGCGCTTCGAAGCGAAGATCGAGCGCCACCAGCCACGGCTCGCCATGCAGCGCTGTATTTTCGTGCAGCCTTGCACCGCGACCATTGGCGAGCGTGTAGCGCAGCGGGTTGCCGTCGTCGCGGCGTGCCACGCGATCCGGAAAGGCGTGCAACAACAGGTCGCCCACGGCGTGACTATCCGGCACGCCGGTTGCGGCCGAACGCATGTCCAGACGACGACGCCAGCCCTTGCTGGCCTGTTCGATGGCGGCAAGCGCACCGCCATCGGCACCACCGCGTGCACCGGCCGTGTGGCGGTCGCGCCATACGTGCAATGCGCCGACTCGTGCACGAAAATCGTCGCTGCGCGCTTGCTCGCCGCGCAGGGGCGAACGTGCTTCCATCAGCGCAAGCAGGTCGGCGACAAGTGAGCGCAATTCCGGTTCGGCTCGCAAAGCCGCCGCACCCAGCCGCGGCGTGGCGCCGAGTTCGAGCATCTGGCGACCGAGTGGCGTGATGCGCCCATCCGCCGTCAACGCCGCCAGCTGCACGAGCAGCTCTCGCGCCTGTGCCAGTGCGCCGGAAGGTGGTGCATCGAGCCAAGGCAGCGTGTTGCCGCTATCTGCTGTAATGCCCCACGCGGCAAGTTCCAGTGCGAGGCCGGATAGCTCAGCCTGCGCCATTTCGGCCATGCGTGACGCATCCAATCGCTTGCTCTGCGGCCATAGGCGATACGCCGTACCTTCGGCGACTCGGCCGGCGCGACCGGCACGCTGATCGGCCGAAGCCTGCGAGATGTTCACCGTTTCCAGTCGTGTGAAGCCGGAGTTCGGATCGAAGCGCGGCTCGCGCGCCAGCCCGCTATCCACAACCGCGCGGATGCCCGGCAGCGTGACACTGGATTCGGCGACGTTGGTCGCTAGTACGACGCGCCGCGTGCCAGGCTCCGCCGGACTCAACGCGGCCTGTTGCTCCGCCATCGACAGTTCACCGTGCAGCGCCACGATGTCGATGTTCTCGTCCAGCGACGATACGAGCATGGCTTGCACGCGTGCGATCTCGCGACGACCAGGCAGGAAAGCCAGCACATCGCCCTCGTTTTCTTCCAAGGCCTGGCGCGCGACCCGTGCCAGCTGATGCTCGGTGGTTTCCTGCGCACGGGCGGCGGGATATTCCACTCGCACGGGAAAGCTGCGACCCGGACTGCTGATGCGTGGCGCATCGAGCCACTGCGCGATGCGCTCACCATCGAGCGTGGCGGACATCACCACGAGGCGCAGTTCCGGACGCAACGTGCCCTGGATGTCCAGCGCAAACGCCGCGCCAAGATCGCCGGCGAGATGACGCTCATGGAATTCGTCGAACAGGATCGCGCCGATGCCGGTGAGCTCGGGATCGTCCTGGATCATGCGCGTGAGAATGCCCTCGGTCACCACTTCGATGCGCGTGGCCGCGCTCACCTTCGCCTCAAAACGGATGCGATAGCCGACCGTCCGTCCCACTTCCTCCCCCAACTGCCTGGCCATGAACTGCGCAGCGGCACGCGCCGCGATGCGACGCGGCTCGAGCATCAGGATCTTGCCGCCTGCGAGCCAAGGTTGATCGAGCAGCGCCAGAGGGACCTGGGTAGTTTTGCCGGCGCCGGGCGGTGCTTCGAGCACGAGGCGCGGGTGTGCCGCGAGAGAAGTGGTGATCTCGGGCAGGAGGGGAGTGATGGGGAAGGATGCGGCAGCGTTCATCAGGAATATGATACTGGGGTAGTGAAATGCAGCGCGCGTTTCGATGGGCTGCCACCACTGGGGGCGCGACTGAGTATCCGATGGCGCGCTTTCCTGTGGGAGCGCACTTGTGCGCGACGGCCACGCTGGGGTGTATGGCTCCGTAGGCTTGTCGCGCACAAGTGCGCTCCCACAGGAGGACCGTCCCGCAGTTCGCCGCCCTCTCCCCTCGGGGAAGAGAGGGCGGCAATCCATTTACGGATGCGCCGTGGTACTCGTCGCCCCCGTACCGGCACCCGCTGCCGCACCCGGCGACCGTAACGGTGCCAACGACTCGAATTTGCGCTGGTACTCGTCCGTTACTTGCTTGGCGTCTTCGCTGTTCGTCACCACGCGCGGTGTGATCAACACAATCATCTCGGTCCGATCGCGCTTGTGGTCAGTCGTACCAAACAGGCGTCCCAACACAGGGATGCGATTGAGGCCAGGGATACCCGTATCGGTATTGGTCTCGTTCTGCTGGATGAGTCCGCCGAGCAGCACCGTTTGCCCGCTCTGCACAGCGATCTGAGTACCCACGGCACGTTGCTGGATGGTGAAGTTGCCTTGGGCGTTGGCAGGACCCGTGGTGTTACTCACCTGCTGTTGCACGTTGAGATATACCAGGCCGCCTGGATTCACTCGTGGCTGCACGTCGAGAATCACGCCCGTGGGCTGGTAAGTGACGGTGCTCGCCGTTGAATTGGCCGTGGTGGTTCCCAGGCCAGCGATGATGGACGTCTGATTGATCGGTATCTGATCGCCCACCTGGATATGGGCGACTTGATTGTTGAGTACGACCAGCGAAGGGGCCGATAGCGTCTTCGTGTTGCCATTGGTTTCCAGCGCGCGAACGGCGACCTGGAATTTCCCGTTGCTGCTCAGGAAGGAATAGAAGAACGGCTCTCCGCCGTATTGGTTGCCGCCCGCACCAAGTGCAATCTGGCGATGAGCACCTGGATAAATGCTGGTGGCAATGCCCGCAGCATTCGGGACGCTGTTGGCTAGCCCCTGTAGATACCACTGCACACCAAACTGGAATTCACCAGTCAGATCGACCTCGAGAATGCGCATCTCGATCTGCACCTGCAGCGGCACGTTGTCCAGTCGCTTGATGGCCTGCTCGATCTCCTTCCACTGCGAGGGACGCGCGCGCACGAGCAGCTGGTTGTTCGAATCGACGGAGCTGATGCGGATGCTGCCGTCCTCCGAGACGAATTGCTGCCCGGTGTTGCCGTTGTTGCTGTTGGAGGCGCTGTTGCCGAACGAGGACATGCCGCCCGCCGCACTGCCGCCAGTGCTGCCGAAACCGCCGGTGGTGCCCGTGCCGGTCGTACCGAAACCGCCGGTGGTGCCCGTGGTTCCCGTGCCGCCAAAACCGCCCGCGCTGCCAAAGCCACCGCCGGTGCCTTGAACACCGCCCGTGGTGCTGCTGCCGAAGCTGCCCGCCGTGCTGCCTATCCCGCTGGCATTGCCCATGGCGTTGTCGCCCATGCCCAGCGTGGAGCCGGTGAGGCCCGGCCCCACTTTGCCGGCATCGTTGCCGCCGCCATTACCGCGGGTATAGATCTGCCCGAGGTACTGCGCGAGGTCCGACGCCTTGAGGTTACGCACGTCGTAGACGAACAACTCCGGTTCGTTGCCACCACCGCGGTCGATCTTGGTGATCCAGTCGCCTACTTCCTGCAGATAGGTCGGCTGGCTGCTGATCACCACGATGGCGTTGGTGCGTTCGATCGGCAGGAAACGCACCATGCCGGCCAGCGGCGTGTCGCCCTTGGGGCCGAACATCTGGTCGAGTTGTGGACCGAGTTCGCCCACGTTCGCGTGTTGCAGGCTGAACACGCCCACCGACATGCCGCGCAGCCAGTCCACGTCGAAGGTGTGGATGGTGCGCTGGTAGTTGTCCAGCTCCGAGGGCGTGCCCGACAGCACGATGAGGTTGCGCGAGGGATCGGCCAGCAGTACCGCGTCGGTGCGCGCGAACGGCTTGATCAGCTTCTGCATCTCGGTGGCCGAGATGAAGCGCAACGGATACAGGCGCGCCTGCAGGCCGCCTTGCGGTGCCACCGCGTTGAGACTCGGCACCAGGTTGCCAGCGGCGGCGTCCTTGGCGGGCATCACCACGTATTGGCCGTCGCGCATCACCAGCGCGTTGTTGGTCCACGACAGCAGCGTTTCCAAAATGGGAATCGCCTGGCTGCTGTCCACCGGCTCGGAGGTGGAGAAGGACACGTTGCCCTGCACGCCCGGCACGATGGTGTAGTTCTGCTTGAGCAGATCGCCCAGGATGGCCTTCACCACCGCCTGCACCGGCTGGTTCTCGAAGTTGAAGGTCACCGCACCATCGCCACTGGCGGCCTTGCGCGGTTGCGCCAGCCCGGTGGTGCGCACGAACTGGCCGCTGCCTTCGCTCAGTTGCGGCTTGGGCGTGACGTTCGGGTCCACGGCCCCATTTTTCGTGTTCAACGGGAGCTGGGCGGGGACCGGCTTCTCGGTGCCCGCCATCGCCTCGCGCTGCAACGCACCGTCATCGCTCTTGGGCGGCGGCAGCGTCTGACAACCGGCCAGCCACAAGGCCAGGGTGAGCGTACTGATGCGGGTCAACCGCGGCGTGCGCTGGATGGACATGACGTTAATGGGCTCCCTCGGGGGTCGCCGCCTGCTGTTGGGCGCGGCGCTTCTGGATGGCTTCTTTCAACAAGCGGATGCGATCGGCCTGCGAGTCCACCCCGTTGGGCGATTGCAGGGCCGGGTTCGGCGGAATGATCGGATGAGCGGCATTGATCATCGGGCCGTTCTGCGGCGGGGCCACGGGGCCCACCGCCATGCCGTTCGGTGCGGCCGGATTGGGCGGCGGCGCGTTGCCCTCGCCCTTGGGCATGTCGATTGGCGCGCCGGCGGGCAGCTCCAGTTCGGTGCGGCCGGTGCTCGATTCGAACACCGCCGAGCGTGGCCTCAGATCGACCAAGCGCCAGCTGCCATCGGGCAGCGAATCACCCTGGCGCACGCGCACTTCGTGCTCGCCGCTCTTGTCGCGCAGCAAGGCCATGTGCAATGGCGCCGTGAGGATGATGCCGGTGAGCTGCATGTCGCCCAGGCTCGCGCCGCCGGCGGCGGTGCGCATCGTCGGCTTGCGGTCGTTGTTGAACAGCGGCTGCGTCCACACGGCGGAGAACTGGGCCAGCGGCACCGGTGGCGGCAGGCCCTGGTCGTGCGTGGGCGGCAACGGCGTGGCGGCACGTTCCGGTCCCCACGAGACACCGCGTCCCACCCCGGCAAGCAAGGTCAGCAGCAACGCGCCGAACAGCACGGCCACCCCGCCGAGCAAGGGCGTCAGGCGACGTTGGGCGGCCGCGTTCATGGCGCACCTCCCTGTGCATCGCCGCTGGCTGCGCGCGGCTGGCGCACATAGCCCGATAAGGTGAATTGCACTTCCAGCGGCACGGCCGCCTGCTGCATCGCGGCCACCGGATTGCGATAGATGCTCAAGTCATCCACGAACAGGTACGGCGTGCCCTGCTCCAGGTCGTGCAGGGTTTCGGCCAGCGGCTGGATATCGCAATGCAGGGTGATGCTCACCGCCACTTTGCGATACGGCTCGTCGGGCGCGGCCGGTGGATTGGTTACCGGCATCTTCTGGGTGACATCGCAGGCGCCACCTTGTGGATGCGCCGCCACCGCATCGACCACGCGCTGCATGAGTCCGGCGGCCGCGGCGTTCGAATCGTCTTCCGGCAGGAAGGCATGACTGGCGGCCTGCCCCGCGCCCATCGCGGCAATGCGTTGCTGCAGTTGCGGCTTCTCGGCGATGGCGGCGGCGTAGCGCGCATGCGTATCGCGCAGATCGTCCATCTCCGCGCGAATCGACTGCAGCGGCGCCACGAACCACCAATGCAGCAAGGCGAAATAGGCGATCACCAGCACCACCAGCAACAGCAGCACGGCGGCGATGCGACTCTCGCGTGGCTTGAGCGCGGTCAGTTTCATGGCGCGCTCCCGGCGGCGGCCGGCGCTTTAGGCTTCGCCTCGGCGGCCTTGCGCAGCTGCGCCACCATGTAGAAGCGTTCCTTGCCGGTGGAGGGATCGACCTGGATGGTGCCCTGGAAGTTCGCATCGGTGATGACCGTCGAACCCTTGAGCGCATCGACCAGGCGCGCCGCCTGCGGACTCTGGCCCTGGAAACCGACCTGGCCGGTGTTGTCGATGCTCAGTCGCTCCAACCACGCAGTGGTGGGCAGGCGCTGGCTGATGTCCTGCAGGACGCCGAGCGCCGAGACGGTGCGCTTCTTGCGTTCGGCAAGAAAACCGGCGGCGCCGGCATTGTCCTGCAATTGCTGGCGCAAACCGGATACCTGCTGCGCATCCGCGCGCATGGCTTCCACCTCGCTGCGCATCTGCTCCAGCGCAGCCTCGCGGTTATGCAGATACTGCATCAACGACAGCAACAGCAAGACGATGGCTGCCACGCCCAGGGCGAGATTCAAGCGTTGCCGCGGATGTTTGCGGCGCGAGGCGAGTTCCGTGGGCAACAGATTGGCGCCAAGGCGATCGGCACCGAACGACACATCCACCGCATCGACCTGCAACCCCGACGCAGCGAGTTTGGCCAGCAGCGGATCGAGCGTCTGGCGAGACACCACGACGAGTTCCGCCGCGAAGCGCCCCGGCGGCGCCGGTGCGCGCACTTCTCGCACGTCGTAGCGCACCTGTTCGACGCGGAAGGGCGTTTGCCGATCCATTTCGAACGCACCGATCTGCTGCAGGTTGTCGCGTGCGGCCAGCGGCAGGTTCAGGCGCGGGCGAAGTACGTGGGTGGGCTCAAGGCACAGCGCCATGCGTAGGTCTTCGGCATCGACGCCGCGCAGGGCATCCGCGAGGGCCACCTGCTGACTGGCGGGATCGAGCTGGCTGCTCCAATGTGCCAGCACGTGACTGGTGCCTGCCTTGCGCACCGTCCATTCGTCGCCATCCAACTGCAACAGATACCAGGCCAGGCCGCCGCCAAAGCGGCTGCGCCACCCCGCCGGCAGCAGACCCTGCAGCTCGCCGCCCCACCACGCAAAAAAGCGCGGCATGGGCGAACCACGCCACGCACGGCGTGCGCGATCGAACTGCAACTGCAACGGTTGCGTTGTGCTGTTCACTCGCCCTCTCCCTCCTGCCAACGCAGCACGGTATACGGCAGCGCGCCCGGGCGGATGCCCTGTATTCGCACTGTGGCGCGCAAGATCGCACGCGTACCGTCGGCCAGCGTGGCCTCCGAACGAATACTATGCGTCACACCCTGTATAGCAGCTAGGCCCGGCTGTTGTGGACCACCCGAGCGGGACGCCGCGATGGTCTGCGCCTGCGCCGGCGTCATGCCGGGAATGGCGGCCAGGGCGAGCGCCGGCGCCGTCGCGGGATCAGGCGACGGGCGGCCCGACCACAAGGTCACCTGCGAGGCGACCGCGCTGTACAGCTTGGGAGTCATGCCCAGCACCATCTGCAGTTCCTCGACCGTGCCGAACGGCCCGTGCCGGGGACCGTAATCCAGCCCGGCATTGGCATACGCAGCATTGGGCACCGTGCCCGCCGGGGTATAGGAAAAGCTGCGCCAGTCCACGATATTGCGGGCCAATGCTTGCGCGTCCATGTCGGACATGCCCGCCGCGCGGAACAGGTTCTGCAGCACGTCCGGCGAGGCGGCATTGAGATCGACCTTGCCCGTCTCGCTGATGATGCTGATGCTCACCTTGGCGCCGTCGAATGCAAACGGATAAGGACGCCCATCGGTCACCCAGCGTTGATCCTGCTGCGGGTCCTGCAGGGCATAGATGGCGCGCATCACGCCCGCTTCGGCGGCGTAATGCGCCTGCGTCTGCGCGAACTGGTAACGCGCCTGCAATCCTTCCGTGCGCGCCAGCACCGCATAGCCGCCCACCAGGATGGCCAGCAGAGTGCAGGCCCACAGCACCACCAGCAAGGCGACGCCGCGTTGGCGATGCATGGCCGCGCTCATTGCGTGGTCCGTCGCTGCAAACCCTGCAGCAGATCGACCGCCTGTCCCTGCACCGCCGTCACGTCGACGCGCAGCGGCGCGTCCAGCAAGGGCCACGTGGTGGTGCCATCCAATTGCAAGGCGATGCGCACGATACGCGGCATCGCGCGCGTATCGTCCCACTGGTCGCCCCACTGCCCGGCGCGGTCCTGCGTATCCGGTGCGCGATAACTGAACTTGCCATCGCGGATGTGATCCACCAGCACTTCGGGTTCACCCAGCGCTTTGGGCGCGCTGCCGTCGGGCGGCATCACCGCGAAGCTCGCTTCGAGCCGCGACGTGCCATCGCCGTTGGAGACCAGTTTCAACTGCTGCAGCTGCGGCCCCAGCTTGCCGAGATAGCCGGGCAGCGGCGCGACGAAACGAAGTTCATGCGCATCGCCCTTGAAGTACAGCGGATCGCCTTTGGCGGTACGTGCCAGCGGCACGGCACGCGCCTGGGCCAGCTCGCGGCGCAGGAACTGTTGCGCCGAACGCACTTCATCCATGCGCGCGATCGACGCTTCGCCCGAACGCACCGTATGCGTGGCCGTGCGCACACCGGAATAGACACCCAGCAACAACAGCGCAAACAACGCGAGAGCGCCCAGCACTTCCAGCAGCGTGAAGCCGCCTGCATGACGAGCCTGGTGTTGCCTCATCATGTCTTCACCGGGCCGAGCACGCGCAAGGTGCTGAAGTGCGCGGAGCGCTCGCGCAGCGACGGCCCCCAGATCACATCCAGGTCGAGCTTCACCACGCGAAGAGGGACGTTCTGCCCTGCAGCGGGCGCAGGGCTCCACGGCGTCACCACCAGGCGCCAGCGATAGTTGTCGTCGAAGCGGCCTTCCGTGTGCCCCGCCTGCAAGGGTGTGGTGATGTCCACGGTATCCAGCAACGAGCGCGCCCACATCGCGGCCTGGCTATGGTCGTCCGCATTGCGCGTGAGCTGGATCGAGCCGCCTGCCACTTTCAGCAAGGCCGTAAACGCGATGGCGAGCAACAACGTCGCCGCCACGACCTCCAGCAAACTGAAGCCGCGCGCGTGCCGCTTCATCGCTTCGGACTCACATCAGCCACGCTCACCGCACCAGTGAGCCAGGCCACGTTGACGCGCCACTGGCGCTGCTCGCGCTGCAGCGTGATGTGGCCGCCAGTAGAACTGCCGTCCGGAAAGAAACGGATGCGGCCGGTATGGCTGTTGACCTGATCTTCCTTCGCGCTGGTGATCCCTAACTTCATACCCGACGGCAGGCGCACCGAAGGACCGTTGTCGGCGCGATAGGTGTTGTCACGCGTATCGACATCGAAGGTATGTTCATTGCCATGCACGATCGCCTGCGTGCGCACGCCACGCAGCGCGGCGGCCAGTTCGCCGCTGGCCGCATTTACGCGCGCACTGGCCAACCCTTGCGTGACCGACACGGCGACAGCGGCCGCCGCGATGCCGATCAGCAGGATCACGGCGAGCATTTCGAGCAGGGTGAAGCCGCGCGCCGCACGTGACGTACGGTCGATACCGATGCGTGGCGACTTCACCTTCATGCCTACTGCCAGTTGCCTACGTCGGCGTTGTAACCGTCGCCGCCGGGCTTGCCGTCCTGGCCGTAGAAGACCAGGTCGAACGCACCGTGATCGCCCGGCACCTTGTAGCCGAACTCATGGCCCCACGGATCGTGCAGCTCCGACTCCTTCGCATACGGCCCCTGCCAGTTGCGCGCATTGGCCGGCTTCACCATCAGGTCCTGCAACTGCTGCGGCGGGGCGCCGTTGTCGAGTGCGTAGTTCTCGATCTTCTGGCTCAGCGTGGTGAGTTGGGCCTTGCCCGCGCCGTACTTGCCCTTGTCGACGTTCTTGCCGACCTGGGTGACCACCACGGCGCCGATGATGCCGATCAACACGATCACCGCCAGCATTTCCAGCAGGGTGAAACCGCGTGCCGCCGGGTGACGGCCGAAAGTCCTTTGTCGCATGGGGTACCTCATCGTCGTTCGAAAGGGATTTACTGAATGTGGCTGGTGAGATCGAGCATGGGCAGCAAAATCGCCGCCATGATCACCGCCACCAGCAAGGTCATCACGATGGTCAGCGCCGGCACCAGCGCCGCCAGCAGGCGGTCGATGGCGCGGCGGCTTTCCAGCTCGAAGGTATCGGCCACCTTCAACAGCATAGTGTCGAGCTGGCCGGCCTCCTCGCCCACCTGCACCATCTGCAGGGCGAGGCGGGGGAAGCGTTGCGATTGGGCCAGCGCGAAGGACAGGCCGGTGCCCTCCTTCACCTGCTCGGAGGCCTGCGCCAGCGCCAGGTCGAGTGCCTTGTTGGCGGTGACCTGGCGCGCGATGCCGAGCGAGGTGAGCAGCGGCACACCGTTCTTGAGCAGCGTGCCGAGCGTGCGGGCGATGCGTGCGGTTTGCACTTTGAGCATCAAGGGACCGATCACTTTCATGGTCAGCAGGCGCGTATGCCAGGCCAGTAGCGCGGCCGGATCGCGCAGGCGCGAGCGGGCGATCAGTACGCCCACAATGAGCACGATGCCGATGGCCCACCACCAGGTCTGCAAGGTGTTGCCCACCGCCAGCACGATCTGCGTGATCAGTGGGATTGGCACCTGCATGTCTTCGAAGATCGGCACGAACTGCGGCACCACGTACGCCAGCAACAGCAGTAGCGAACCGAGCACGCCGACCATCAGGAAGGCCGGGTAGATCATCGCGTTGATGATGCTGCCACGCAGCTGCTGCGAGCGTTCCAGGTAATCGGCCAGGCGGCGCAACGTGTCTTCCAGCGAACCGCCTGCCTCGCCCGCACGCACCAGGCTGATGTAGAGCTTGGGAAACACGCTGTGCTCATCGTCCAGCGCCTGCGACAGCGGCGTGCCGCCGCGCACGCGATCGCGCACGCGCTCGATCAGCTGCTTGGCGCTGGCGCCTTCGGGCAGATCCATCAGGATGCCGAGCGCGCGATCCAGCGGCTGGCCGGCACCCAGCAAAGTTGCCAATTGGTGCGTGAACTGCGCCAGCTGATCGCCGGTAAAGGCGCCGCGCTTGAACCAGCCCGCCATGCCACTGCCACCGGCACCGCTGTCGGCAGCCTGCGCATCGAGCGGCGTGTGGCCCTGGTCCTGCAACCGGCTCACCACCTCCTCGAGGCTGGCCGCTTCCATCTGGCCCTGCAGCGTTTCGCCGGCGGCGCTGACGGCGCGGTAGCGGAATTGGGTCATGGGTGCACCCGATGAGCGCTATAACAAAGACGATGCACGCCTCTGCGCGACACAACCACACGCTCGTCATCCCGGCGCAGGCCGGAATGACGGTGAGAGGTGGAGAGCGCACAGGCGCCCCCTTGCTCTCGTGTCGAAGCCTCAACCTTCCTGCGTAACACGCAGCACCTCCTCGAGGGTGGTGACGCCCGCCACCGCCTTGGCGATCCCATCCTCGTACATGGTGCGCATGCCCTCGGCACGCGCGGCGCGTTCGATCTCGCCCGCATCGGCACGCTGCATCACCAGTCGGCGCAGCGGATCGGTCATCACCAGAAATTCCATGATGGCGCGGCGGCCGCGATAGCCGGACGGATTGGCGGCGCTGGTGCCCGGCTTCCACAAGCGGATCGGACGCTCATCGGTGTACTTGTGCAGCTCGAACTGCTCGATCACCTCGGGCAGCGCTTCATAGGACGTCGCCGTCTCCGGATCGAGCCGTCGCACCAGACGCTGGGCCAGGATGCCGTTGACGGTGGAACCGAGCAGATAGTCCTCCACGCCCATGTCGAGCAGACGTGTGATGCCGCCGGCGGCGCTATTGGTGTGCAACGTCGACAGCACCAGATGGCCGGTCAGCGCCGACTGGATCGCGATGCGGCAGGTCTCCAGATCGCGCATTTCGCCGATCATGATCACGTCCGGATCCTGGCGCACGATCGAGCGCAAGGCGCCCGCAAAATCGAGCCCGATCTGCGGCTTCACCTGGATCTGGTTGATGCCTTCGATCTGGTATTCCACCGGATCTTCGACGGTGATGATCTTCACGTCCGGCGTATTGATCTGCGACAGCGCGGTATACAGCGTGGTGGTCTTACCCGAGCCGGTGGGACCGGTCACCAGCAGAATACCGTGCGGCCGCTCCAGCACGTCGACGAAGCGCTGCTGGAAGTTATCGGTGAAGCCGAGCGAGGCGAAGTCGAACACCACCGACTCGCGATCGAGGATACGCATCACCACCGACTCGCCGAAACTGGTCGGCACGGTTGACACGCGCAGATCCAACTCCTTGCCCTGCACGCGCAGCTGGATGCGGCCATCCTGCGGCAGGCGGCGCTCGGCAATATTGAGCTTGGCCATGATCTTCACGCGCGAGATCACCGCGGCGGTGGAACTGGACGGCGGCGCCTCCACTTCGTGCAGCACGCCATCGATGCGGTAGCGCACCTTCAGGCGATTTTCGAACGGCTCGATATGCACGTCCGACGCGCGCTGTTCCACCGCGCGCTGGAGAATCAGATTGACCAGGCGGATCACCGGCGCCTCGGAAGCGAGATCGCGCAGGTGCTCCACGTCGTCTTCCACGGCGGCGCTGCCGTCGAGGTTTTCCACGATGGTGCCCATCGCCGAACGGCCGCTGCCGTAATAGCGCTCGATCAGATCGTCGATCTCCGAGCGCAGGCCGATGCGCATCACCACCGGTCGCCCGGCGGCCAGCTGGATGGCCTGCAACGGGTACGGATCAGCCGGGTCGGAGACGACCAGGCCCAGCCCGTCCTCGTCCACCCGCACCGGCACCACATGTTGCTGCTTGAGGAAGCGGACGGACACGTCCAGCTCCGCCGGGGGCATATCCGGCGCATCGCGAGCTGCCAAGAGGGGGATCGCGAGCAACTCGGACCAGGCCTCGGCTAGGTCACGCTCGGACACCAGGCCCAGGCGGGCCATCAGGCCCGTCAGGGTCCCGTCGGGCGACTCTTCGTGGAGACGGCGTGCACGTACGAGATCCGACTCCTTCAGCCGCCCACGGGAGACCAGCAGCGAGCAGACCGCCACTTCGCGGCCTTCCGTCGCCGCACCCTCCGCGTTGGCCGCCGGCTTTGCGACTGCCGACATGCATCACCCCGTTTCAAGACTGGTTCCAACCCGTTTGCCGCCCCCAACGACACCGGAGGCGCATTGTTAACACACCCGCCCATACACGCGCGAGCACGGTTTCTCACCTCGGCTCATTGGTTGGGACCGCACGGCGCGGCCAGTGTTCCGCGTTTCGTGGAAAGGAAGGGCATGGGGGATGGACGCCGCTTCGGGGCAGCTTACTTTTTCAATGGATTCGCAAGAACTCGCCGTCGCAGCAGCCGAGAAACGGCCGCCTTAGCGTTATTTGCGCTCCAAGGCTTAGACAGGTCGGCAGCCAGCGTCATCCGAACCCCGGCTGCCTTCCTTTTACTCACTACCAGCCGAAACTCATGCCCACCGTGCCGCTGGATTCCCCGCCCCTGGCGATGGACCCGCCGACCAGCACGGCGCCCTTACCAGGCAGGCGATAGGAGTAACCCACCGCCAGTGCGCCCTGACCGCCCTAGCCGCCCACCGCCGCACTGACGCGGTTCTGGGTGTTCGGTGAGGCGGCAATGGCGCCTGCCATGCCGGCATGGCGCTACCCATCGCACCCACGCGATCCAGTCGCGTGTCGACGGTATGGAACTGCTGGTTCACCTGGTCGCGGAAGGCGCTGAAATAGCCCGTCGTGGTGAAGCCCGTCAGCTTGCTGTCGGTATAGGCATTGGCAGAACTCAAGGTGCTCTGATCGCGTGCGTCGGCATGCCGTTTGGCCGTAACGAGTGCATCCTGCACCTGGCTAAAGTTTGCTGCGTCAGTGTTCCGGTGCGCGGTACCCAAGAGCCATTCGCGAAAAACCCCTACACATCAGTTCGCACGCGCCCCTTCCCTGGCTGTCCCGTGTATGGCCCCCTAGTCATGGGAGATCGGGAGATCTACTTCGCCAGAAAAATGGAAGATCAACCAACGACGTCTTCCAGATGCACGGCTATCGTCTCCGATTTCTCGTTGTCGCGGGAAAGCATGCAGTCGTCTCTATTCATCCGAATACCAACCTAAAAGGAATGCCATGAAAGAATTGAATTACGAAGAGCAACAGATGGTTTCGGGCGGCGCGAATGTCCCTCCGCCCAATGACATTCGTGGACCTACGATCCCAAGGCTTCCCGACGTTCCTCCGCCGAACGATATCCGGCTTCCTCTTTGAATACTAATTCACAGCAACGTTGACCACGCAAGGCTGGCCTAAGCCAAAAGCTTCGGTCAGCCTTGCGTTCCATCAGGCCATCATCCAAACCGGAAATTGATGATGAACCTTTATACGCTACCACTCGTTCGCGGATAGCGTGCAAACTATTATTGATCCACCGGATCTCGTGAAAACTTTACATGGCAAGACGTAAGCAACAAACGACCCGTTCCTCAATAGGCCGCGATTTATTCATCACTTCTCCTTTTGCCCCCTGGGCCTAGTCGAGGCAACCGTAACTTTACCCTTTATCGGAGTCGGCGGTACTGCTGGCTTTGGCATTGGGGCAACTCTTGGCGGCGTCGCTGGCGCCTATTTTTGCGACTGAAGGGCGATGCCGTTTTACCTTTGGTTCGTACTATTGGGACTCGGGACACTCTCCCGTGTATCCGCCAAAACCCCTTTAACAAGGGCAATCAGTGTCGCATACATGATGGTTTTGATCATTTTAATGTGGTCTGGTGCTTTCCACAGATAAGAGTAAAGATGAAGAAGGGTCGTGTTCCACGACCGTCCTTTTTGTGGTCGCTTGAGAACTTCACCCTATTCGATCCTATCGTGCAGAAGATTTAGCCTGAAGCGCCAAGTATTCAGGACGACTATGAATGATATTGTAGCGGTCTAACCGATATTCGCGGACTATTGCTAATAGCAGCGGACGCAATAAGAATGGGGCTCCGCCTTAATCCCATAAGAACCATGCTCGTCGATATTGGCGCTAACCTCTCACACGAATCCTTCCGGCACGATTTTGATGAGGTACTCCATCGTGCACAACATCATGGCGTGGTCCAACTTGTGGTAACTGGCGCATCGCTCGAGGGAAGCACGCATGCCTTAGCACTGGCGCAAGCACACCCAGGTTTGCTCTACGCCACGGCAGGCGTACACCCACACCACGCCATTGATTACGACGACGCCACGGATGCCTTGCTACGCGAGCTGGCGACGCGCGCCGAAGTCCGAGCCGTGGGCGAAACCGGCCTGGACTACAACCGCAACTATTCGCCCCGTGACGTGCAGTTGGCGGTGTTCGAGCGGCAGTTGCAGATCGCGACAGATGTGCAGAAGCCGTTGTTTCTGCATCAGCGCGACGCGCACCATGATTTTGTTGCCCTGCTTCGCTGCTATCGCGACAAGGTGCCGGCCGTGGTCGTGCACTGCTTTACCGATACGGACCAAGCGCTGCGCGACTATCTCGACCTGGATTGCCACATCGGCATCACCGGCTGGATCTGCGACGAACGGCGTGGCACGCATCTGCGTGAACTGGTGAAGACTATTCCCGCGAATCGATTGATGATAGAGACGGATGCACCGTACCTGCTGCCGCGCACGGTGAAGCCGCATCCGGCGCATCGACGCAATGAGCCGATGTATCTGCGGCATATCTGCGATGAGATTGCGCGCGACCGCGGAGAATCGTCCGAACAAACCGCGGCCAACAGCACGGCGACGGCGCGGGCTTTCTTTGGATTGCCTTCGGTCTGAAGGCGACGCATGCGTCGCCCTATGATGTGCGTGCTTGCCGGTGCAAGACCATTGAGCGCATACGGCCCGATGCGTTCGTGGATCAGCCGAAGGGTGGAAAGCCCATGGCTGCCGTCATGCGGCGCACTAGCCCGTCGCGACCTCCGCGTAAGGTGATGCCCAGCCAGCTGATGGGCATCAGTTTGCGAAAGCGCACAGGTGGATTGCGCGGCCAAAACCGCTCAGGCTCGCTCGCACATTCCGCAGGCGGAAACAGGTCGGACCATCATTGAGCACAACAACGCGCCGGAGCGCATCGATGGCTTCGTCGGAGATCTTCCCATCGACCGGCACGAGGTGGATCTTGGATTCTTTGTGCCGTGGATCGATCAGTGTGTGCGCGGGTCGACCATCGACAGTCAGCGGCAGACAGTTAGGGCCACCAACCTATTCCCAATCGCCTATGCAATTGTTGGGGAAATACGCGACGCGTGGCTGGTTGATTCTCTATCGTACCGCGGCACAGAAGCACGCCCACGCGTCGTTCGACGAGATCCTACAACTCGGCACAGATACAACCGATTTCACCCCGTTCGCCCGAATGGCTCTCTATATGTGGGAGGCCATTTAGTCAACCACCGGCTGAGACAGCAACGAAAGGTTGCCTGCCGTAGCGCCCTCAACCAGCGCGACATCCATCTCCCACATCTCGTTGTTGGGAAAGCAAGGTCGCTTACGTTTAACTGAGGTCGACTCAAAAGGAAAAACTATGAAAGAGCTAAACGTTGAGGAGCAACAAATGGTTTACGGTGGCGTAAATGTACCAAGTGTAATTTGGCATCCCGCGCCCCCGCCGCTAACCTGCCCCGTGGTTCCACCGCCCTGCTATCTCTAAAAGCACACTCAATCACCGACTATAGGCATTAACTCGATTCCGGTCCCCGGGATTTGTCGTCGACCCTTAATCGGACAATCGTCTTAAGATCATCTGAAGAACGAGCACGGCGCATCTAAGCTTCGGCTTAGATGCGCCACGAAATGGCAGGATTTTTTACGGACGTGGCCACATCTTCCAACTGATATTGTGCGCACACGAGCCAGCAAGTTCTATTTCCAAAGCCACTTGAAGAACCATGGAGCTTGGGGCTCTTTGCGCGCTCCTTCGCTATCGAAACCGACGCGCCGTATCTACTGCCACGCACGGTGAAGTCACATCCGGCACATCGACGCAATGGGCCGATGTATCTGCGGCATGTATGCGATGAAATTGCGGGCGATCGCGGGGAGTCACCGGAAGAAACAGCTGCACACAGCACGGCGAAAGCGCGGGCTTTCTTTGGATTGACTTCGGTCTGAAGGCGACGCGCGCATCAACCCACGATGCGCGTGCTTCCCGGCGCGAGTCCATCTAACGCATAAGACCCGACGCGTTCGCGGATCAGTCGAAGCGTGGGGAAACCCACGGCGGCCGTCATACGCCGCACCTGGCGGTTACGACCTTCGCGCAGGGTGATGCGTAGCCAGCTGGTGGGAATGAGTTTGCGATAGCGCACGGGCGGATCGCGTGGCCACAGCCATTCGGGCTCGGCGGCATGCTCGGCTTGCGCGGGCAGCGTCGGACCATCGTTGAGCACCACACCGCGCGCAAGCGAGGCGATCGCCTCGTCGGTAATCTGCCCATCGACCTGCACAAGATACGTCTTCGGCTCCTTGTGCTTCGGATCGGTGAGCTTGTGCGCCAGGCGGCCATCGTCGGTGAGCAGCAGCAAGCCCTCACTGTCGTGATCGAGCCGTCCGGCCGGATAGACGTCTTTTTGCTTGACGAAGGCCGCCAGCGTGGGGCGGCCGTCGGCGTCGCTGAACTGGCAGAGCACGCCGTACGGCTTATTGAGTGCGATGAGCATGCGAGAACAACAGCGCCCCGCGTCACGCGGGGCGCTTTAGCTTCAGTGCGAGGACGGCGCAGCCGCCGCTGCGTCCGGCTTCACGAAACGCAGCGTCATGCGATCCGATTCGCCGATGGCCTGGTACTTGGCGCGATCCTGCTCGCCCAGGGTCAGCGTGGGCGGCAACGTCCACACGCCCTTGGGATAATCCTTGGTGTCCTTCGGGTTCGCGTTGATCTCGCTCGATTCCTGCAGACGGAAGCCCGCATCGGTGGCGAGCTTGATCACCACATTCGTCGGCAGGTAGCCGCTGTCCTTGACGGCATCCAGGCTCGCGTTGTCGGTGGCGCGGTGATCTTCCACGCCGAGCACGCCACCCGGACGAAGCACGGCATAGAACGCCTTGAACATGGCCGGCGCGGTATCGGCCTCCACCCAGTTATGCACGTTGCGGAAGGTCAGCACCATGTCCGCCGAGGCAGCCGGACCGAACGACGGCGCCTTCGGATCGAATTCCACCAGTTGCGCCTTGCCGTAGTGCGCGGGGTCGGCGGCGAACTTCGCCTTCAGCGCGGTCAGGTCGCGGCTGGCTTCGCCGTCGACGGCAGGCTTGGCGGTGGCCGCGATGTAGTGGCCGTTGTTGCGCAACAGCGGCGCAAGAATTTCGGTGTACCAGCCGCCGCCCGGGGTGATTTCGACCACGGTGAGATCGGGCCGGATGCCGAAGAACTGCAACGTGCCCTTGGGATGGCGATAGACGTCGCGCGCCTTGTGGTCCGGCGCACGCCAGTCGCCCGCAATCACCTGATCGAGCTGCGAGGCGGTGAAATCGGTGGCGCTGGTGGGCGGCACCAGGGCGCCGGCCGGTTGATCCTGCGCCTGCGCATTGGCGGGCGCGGAATTGCCACTGCAAGCCGCCAGCAGCATCGCAAGCCCAAGGAACATACCGCTCTTCATCGAAAACCCCTATCAAAAAAAGCGTCTGAACCGCATGTACAGCATCGCGGCGCCAGCTTGCCGGCCATTATGTATACAAAGGGTGGAAACCCGGGGGTTTCCCCACTCTCCACGACCCCCAGCTAAGCATGCGAAGCTTGAGGTCGTCTTTCAGGCAGAGACTGGGCTCAGTAGTGGATGACCGAGCGGATGACCTTGCCTTCGTGCATCAGCTCGAACGCCTCGTTGATACGCTC
Organism: Dyella kyungheensis; assembly: GCF_049913195.1. Lineage (GTDB taxonomy): Bacteria > Pseudomonadota > Gammaproteobacteria > Xanthomonadales > Rhodanobacteraceae > Dyella > Dyella kyungheensis. The sequence continues at coordinate 4,707,457 of NZ_CP183983.1, forward strand.
CAGCGGCAACACCTTGGTGATCATCTCGTCGATCTTGATCTCGCCCGCCATGTAGCGGTCCACGTAACCGGGCAACTGCGAGCGCCCCTTCACGCCGCCGAAGGCCGAACCGCGCCACACGCGTCCCGTCACCAGTTGGAACGGACGCGTGCTGATCTCCTGTCCGGCACCGGCCACGCCGATGATCACCGACTCACCCCAGCCCTTGTGGCAGCATTCCAGTGCCGCACGCATCACGTTGACGTTGCCGATGCATTCGAATGAATAATCCACGCCGCCATCGGTGAGATCGACGATGACCTGCTGGATCGGTGTGTCCGGGTAGTCCTTCGGGTTGACGAAGTCGGTGGCGCCCAGTGCACGTGCCATCTCGAACTTGTCGGCGTTGGTATCGACCACCACGATGCGGCCCGCTCTCGCCATCACCGCGCCCTGTACCACCGAAAGACCGATGCCGCCGAGGCCAAACACCGCCACGCTCGCACCCGGTTCCACTTTCGCCGTGTTGAGCACGGCGCCGATGCCGGTGGTGATGCCGCAACCTAGCAGGCACACCTTTTCCAGCGGAGCAGCCTTGTTGATCTTGGCCAGCGAGATCTCCGGCAGCACGGTGTACTCGCTGAACGTGCTGGTGCCCATGTAATGCAGCAGCGGCTTGCCGTTGAGCGAGAAGCGCGAGCTGCCGTCCGGCATCACGCCACGACCCTGGGTGACGCGGATCTTCTGGCACAGGTTGGTCTTGCCGCTGAGGCAGAACTTGCACTGGCCGCACTCGGGCGTGTACAGCGGAATCACGTGGTCGCCCACTTTCAGCGAGGTGACGCCCTCGCCCACTTCCTCGACGATGCCGCCACCCTCGTGCCCCAGGATCACCGGGAACTGGCCTTCCGGATCGGCGCCCGAGAGGGTGAACGCATCGGTATGGCACACGCCCGTGGCCACGATGCGCACCAGCACTTCACCGGCCTTGGGTCCGGCCACATCGACCTGCTCGATGCACAGGGGCTTGCCTGCTTCCCAGGCGACGGCGGCGCGCGATTTCATGGCGTGGATCCTTGAGGGGTGAGGTGGGGAAAGCGAATGATGCAGGGTTGGGGTGGAATGTGGAACCGCTTCCGGCGTCGACTTTGGTGCAAAGCGGAGAACCTGTGGGAGCGCACCCTGTGCGCTACGACCGTTCGTCAAGGTATCGACGTGGCGCCGTCGCGCACAGGCTGCGCTCCCACAGGGTTATCGCCGCGTTCAACTGCTACTTGCGGTCGCATACGACATCGCTTCCGAATACTTTCCGGCTTCGCACAGCAGCCACTCGCGGAACGTGCGTAGACCGGCATGATCCTTCGCATGCTCGGGATAGACCAGGAAGTACGCCTCGGGGATCTGTTGGTAGCGATCGCCCAGCACCTTGAGCTGGCCGGCTTCGATCAGCGGACGCGCCAGCACCATGCGGCCCAGCGCCACGCCCATGCCTTCCATGGCGCCACGCTGCAGGGCGTCGGTATTGTCGAAGTGCGCCACGTAGCGACGCGGCAGCTCGGCATCGCCATCGGCGAACCAGTCACGCCAGCGGTCGCCCGGATCCCCCAGCAGCGGCCACTGGCTGAGGTCGTTAGGATCGAGTTCGCCCATGCGTTCCATCAGCGACGGCGCCGCCACCGGCGCGATCCATTCGCCGAACAGCCGTTCGGTGATCAGGCCGGGCCACGAGCCACGCCCATAGCGCACCGCAGCGTCCACCGGATCGCGTTCGAAATTCACCAGCTCCACGCTCGACTGCAGGTTGAGCTGCAGCTCCGGATGCGCGGCCACCAGTCGCGCCAGCCGCGGCACCAGCCAGCTCGACATCATGCCGGGAATGGCGCTGAGCGTGAGCACGTCGTCGCGGCGACAGCGGAAGCCGACCAGCGCCCGATCGATGCCCTCGAAATGCGGACCGACCGATTCCAGCAAGCGCCGGCCCTCGGCGGTGAGATGCACGCCACGCGGGCCACGTTCGAACAGCTTGCGCTCCAGCCGCTGCTCCAGCTGCTTGACCTGATGGCTGAGCGCGCTGACGGTAAGGTTGGCCTGTTCCGCGGCACGCGAAAGATTGCCCAGCCGGGCGACCTGGACGAACTGTTGGAGAAGATCCAGCGACACGCGTGCCATCTTGAATTTCCCTCAAGGCTGGCTTGCGAATATATCGCTTTTTCGCGGCCAGTGACGCCTTTACCTTGAGCTGGTGCTCAAGCGAGAGCGCCACGGGAGGATGTCATGAGCTCGATCTTCACGAACTTGCTGTTCATGCACGGCCACATCACCAACCTGGAACTGGCACGCCGCCTGGCAGAAGCGCCGGCGCCGACCGACAAGCCCACCGGCAAGCGCAAGCGCGCGTCCGCAGCGGCCGCCACGGTGCGCGGCCCGGTGGCGCCGTTGGCTCACGGCGGCTGCAGCCAGATCAGCGCTGCCGGCCCGCGAGCCGGCAGCGTGATCGTTACGGCCTTGCGGTGGGCAACTGCACGTTGACGGGTGCGCCGAGGTCCGCGGACGAGGGGCCTTCGGACACGCTGTACTGACCGCCGCGAATGACCCATTCGTGTTTGCCGGCATCGAAGTCGGCCAACAGGCGCGGCTCAAGAGGAATGGTGAGCGTGCGATGCTCGCCGGGCTTCAGGAAGACCTTGGCATAACCGGCAAGCCGCGCCGACTTGGCGCCGGGCACGTGCACATAGACCTGCGCCACGTCGGCACCGGCACGCGAGCCCGTGTTGGTCACGTCCACGGTCGCCTGCAGTTGCCTGCCCTTGGCATCGACCTTCAGGTCGCCGTGTTTGAACTGCGTGTACGAGAGACCGAAGCCGAACGGGAATAGCGGCTTGATGCCCTTGGCCTGGTACCAGCGATAACCCACATTGGCGCCTTCGATGGCGTAGTCGACCGTCTCGGGCGGCGTGCCGCCCGTCACTCCGGGAATATCCCGGCGTCGCAGTTGCGAGAGATCGCCGGGCCAGCTCACGGGCAATCGCCCCGAGGGATTCACCTTGCCCGACAGCAGGTTGGCAATCGCCTTGCCGCCGTCGCCGCCGGGGTACCAGGTCTCCAACACCGCACCCACCCGTTCGAGCCATGGCATGGCGACCGGACCGCTGTTTTCCAGCACTACGATCGTATGCGGATTGGCCTTGGCGACGGCCTCGACCAGCGCGTCCTGGTTGTCCGGCAAGGACAGGTCGGCCGTGTCGATCGATTCGGCCTGCCACTTCTGCACGAACACCACCGCCACCTGCGATTTCGCGGCGAGCGCAGCGGCAGCGGCTACGTCATTGCCCTCGGCGTATTGCACGCTTGCCTTGGGCGCCGCATCGCGCAGCGCTTTCAGCGGCGCGTACGGGTGGTACATCACCGGACCCGGCCAGGTCGTGGGTGCAATGCCCGGCACGGCATTGCCGCCCATCGCCGTCACCAGCGACGAACCGCCACCGGCAAGCACGCCCTTGTCGGCATGCGCGCCGATCACGGCGATGGATTGCAGCTTGTTGACGTCCAACGGGAGCAGTGCGTTCTCGTTGCGCAACAACACCGCGCCGGCTTCGAGCGTTTCACGCGCCACCTTGAGGTTGGCCTGGGAATCGATCGGCGCCTTGCCCGCGGGATACTGGAACAGGCCCGCTGCGAACATGCTGCGCAGGATGCGTTGCACCATGTCGTCGAGACGTGCCTGCTTCACCTCGCCCTTGGCGAGCGCGGCGCGCAGCGGTGCATCGAAATACACTTCCTTGTCGAACACTTCGCCCGCCGATTCCTGGTCGAGTCCCGCGTTCACCGATTTCGCCGCACTGTGTACGCCACCCCAATCGGACATCACGAAGCCGGGGTACTTCCAGTCGCGCTTGAGCACCTGGTTCATCAGGTAGTCGTTCTCGCACGCCCAGTCGCCGTTGATCTTGTTGTACGAACACATCACCGAACCGGGCTTGCCGATCTCGATCGCCAGTTCGAACGCGAGCAGGTCGGATTCGCGCATGGCCTGTTCGCCGATCTGTGCGCTGATGGTGTTGCGGCCCGTCTCCTGGTCGTTCAACGCGTAGTGCTTGATGGTGGAGATGACGTGCTGATCCTGGATGCCCTTGATCGCCTGGCCGACGATGGTGGCGGCCAGCAGCGGATCTTCGCCGGCGTACTCGAAATTGCGACCGTTGCGCGGCTCGCGGGTGAGGTTGATGCCGCCCGCCAGCAGCACGTTGAAACCCTTGCTGTGCGCTTCGCTGCCGATCATGGCGCCGCCGCGATAGGCCACCTGCGGATCCCAGCTTGCCGCGGTCACCGGACCGGCGGGCAGCGGGGTGGCGTGATCGCCGGGACGCATGCGGTCGGAGCTGGCCACGCCCAGGCCCGCATCGCTTTCTTCCAGCGCGGGAATGCCGAGTCGTTCGATCGGCGGCACGTAGCCCGCGGACGCGATGGCACCCTTCGGGAACGGCGCGGTGGCGGGACGATCGGGGCCGGCGTAATAGCTGCGGATCAGCTGGAATTTCTCGTCCTGCGTGAGTTGCGCAAGCAGGAGCTTGGCGCGCGCATCGGGCGAAAGCGTGTTGTCGCTCCATGGGCGGGTCGTTGTCTGCGACGCCGCCATACCGGCCCACATGCACAAACCCATCACAATGGCGCTCTTCAGAACCGTGCACCGCAGTGCTGCCGCCTTGCTTTTCATCCTTCCTCCTTCGCTGTCGCCGTCGGTCTACGCTCGCCTGGGCATCACAGACGGCGCGTATACTCGCGTCTCTCGGGACTTCGAGTATGCACTAAGAAGTTCTGTCCCACATCGAACACGGAGCACATCCATGCAACTGCGTCCTCTGGGCCGATCCTCGCTTTCCGTCGCACCGCTGGCCTTCGGCGGCAACGTCTTTGGCTGGAGCGCGGATGAGCAGCGCTCGTTCGAGCTGCTCGATGCGTTCGTCGATGCGGGCTTCAACCTGATCGATACGGCGGACGTCTACTCGGCGTGGGTGCCCGGCAATGGCGGCGGCGAATCGGAAACGATCATCGGCAAGTGGCTCAAGCGCAGCGGCAAGCGCGACAAGGTGGTGATCGCGACCAAGGTGGCGAAGTGGGCCGAGCATCCCGGCCTGTCGCCGATGAACATCAACCAGGCGGTGGAAGGCTCGCTCAAGCGCCTGCAGACCGACTACATCGATCTGTACCAGGCGCACGAGGACGACGCCACCGTGCCCTTGCACGAAACGCTGGGCGCGTTCGGCAAGCTGATCGAACAAGGCAAGGTCCGCGTGATCGGCGCATCGAACTACGGCGCTGATCGCTTTGGCGAGGCCTTGAAGGTATCGGCCGAACACCATTTGCCGCGTTACGAGACGCTGCAGCCCGAATACAACCTGGTCAGCCGGGGCGTCTACGAGAAAGAACTCGAACCGCTGGTGGTGGCCGAGACTATCGGTGTCATCAATTACTACGCGCTCGCCAGTGGTTTCCTGAGCGGAAAATATCGCAGTGAAACCGATCTCTCGAAGAGTGCGGCACGCAGCGGCTCGGTGCAGAAGTTCCTCAACAAGCACGGCTTCGGCGTGCTTGACGCGCTCGACAAGGTGGCCAAGGCGCATGGCGCGACGCCGGCGCAAGTGGCGCTGGCATGGTTGATCGCGCGGCCAAGCGTCACGGCGCCGATTGCCAGCGCCACCAGCGTTGCGCAGCTGAAGGAATTGCTGGGCGGCGTGGAGTTGCAGTTGAGCAGGGAAGACATCGTCGCGCTGGATCGGGCGAGCGCTTAGGCGATTCTCTCGTTGCCAAAGAAAAACGGCCGCGAAAGCGGCCGTTTTCTTACATGATGCGGTGCCTTTGTGGGAGCGCACTTGTGCGCGACAGCCACCTGGCAGCACCCGACTCGATGGGGCCGTCGCGCACAAGTGCGCTCCCACAAGGGTGAGGGCGGGAGTGCGGTTACGGTTGCGGCGAAGCCACGCCTTCCGCATCGCTGCCATCCGGCGCTTCGACCTGGTAACCCTGCGCCTTCAGGCGGCTAAGCAAGCCCTTGGGCGAAAGCAGCTCTTCCATCGACAACATGGCGAAGGTCTGCGCATTCGTGTTGATGGCCTGTTCCGCCGCGCTGAGCCACATCGCTTCGGCCTTCTGCTTCACGTCGTTGAAACCGAGCTGCTTGGCGAAGCCGGCTTCGGTCACCGCGGCAATGCACGCCTCACGCTGGTCGTTCATCGGCAGGCTGCGTAGCATGTCGATGTCGCCGGTGGCCCATGCATTCGCGCGCTCGGTGAGGCGCCCCATATCACGCTCCACCGTGTCGAGCGTGCGGCCGAAGCACGAGCGATCGTCCATAGGCGACGACTTGAAGGTCTTCAGCGCCGTACGCGGCTCTTCCACCATCATGGTGTAACGCACCGTTTCGAACTTCACGTTGTGCTTCTTGGCCAGGTCGCGCACGGTGTCCTTCACGCCACCCGACGAAGTGAGCCCATAGCGCTTGATCGCCTTGTCGTACAGTTCGACCGCCGCGAAGATCGGGCGCCAGTTCTCGATGCCGCTGTCGTTGCCGATGTATTGCTTCTTCAGCGTCAGCCAGCGCGCGTAGTCGGGTGCCGGTACCATCTGCTGCAGCGTCTGCCCGTCCGGATTCTTTCGCGCGCCCACCAGCGAGGGCAGCAGGAACAGCTTGCCGAAGAAGTTGGTCTTGGGCTTCAGCGCGATCGATGGCGGCCCCAGCACCTCCTGCGATTGCGCGATGGTCTGCTCGACCTCGTCGGTTTTCCATTGCATGCGATTGGGCAGCGGCGACAATGTACCGAGCACCCACATCACGTGATCGCCCTTGCTGACCCGCCACAGACCGGGACCGGGCTGGATGCCGCTCACGGTCACCGCCTCCAGGTTCTGCACCTGGCCCGGCGCGCTGCTCGCGGGCGCGGGCGCGTTCTGCGCGGCAGCCGTGCCAGCCGCGGCAAGCAAACCCGCAAGCAGGACGGTGGATAACGAACGAGCCAGGCGGGTGGATGTCATCGCTTCGAATTCCTTGCAAGGTTGCATTGAGACACGCACGCGGCAGCCGGGTTCCTGGAGCACGGCCACACATTCGGCGAGCTGAAGCCGCCATCCGCGCGTCATTCTAGAACGGGTGCACATGTAGGCTGACGACAGACGTCGGATCGCTATGCAGCTGGCATTCGGTTTCGCAGCAACACAACGTTCATCCAGTGCCGCGCGCCGCCGACGAATCCAGGCAGGGCGTGACTACGCGCTTCAACACGCCACTGTCGTCGGGCCAGCGAAAAACCACCTTTAGCGTCTTGCCACCTTTGGCTGCTGGCAGGTCGAGCGTTAGCGTTCCGCCTCCGACCAGCCCCTGGCGCACCAGCGCATCCACATTGCCCGTGGATACGCCGAAGATGAACGGTGTGCCGACATTGAACGCACCGCCGTCGCCGTACCAGCCGCCGACGGCAAGCTTGATGGTTGGTGCTGCCGATTGAGTCACGCGCATCGGTCCGTGCGCCGTCGCATCGGGCCCCTCGTAGGGATCCGTATCGAAGCCAAGCGCCTTCGGATCGATCACCAGTTCCATCGACACATGGCCGCCATCGCTACGGCAGGCAAATGCCAGGGTCGCGTTCGCGGAGTATTGCTGATAACTGGCGGTGCCAGCGATGCGTGCGCGATACAGCGGCGCGGCCTGCTCAGGCTGTTCGAACAGCCAAAGATTGGCTGCACCCTGAGGGCTTGCGCTCAGCGCGAGTGAGGGGCACAGGGCCAACCATGGCAGCAGGCGCCAGATCCTTCGGGAACTCGTTGCGCAGCTTCGAATGCTGGATAGGGTCGGCACGGGCGTTGTTCTCCACTGGGCGAGTATCCGGACGTAGCGGTCGAACTGTCGTCCGGGGATAGACGTGCTTGCAGCGATCAAAGATCCGCGAATTAAGCGACCAGGCAAGCCCGTCATACACCAGCACCGCTGTAGGGACCGTCTTCATTTCTGAAGGGCCGACCGATCATTCGCAAAAATTAACGACTTCCCTGGATATACGCCAGAGATTGGGCGCGAGGCGCGATGGCCGGAGGTGCACATCGTTTCGCTCCGCTCGTCGCGAAACCTCGACTGGTTTCAATTCATGGAGGAATTATGCGTCGCTACCCGAACCACCAACGAATCCTTGCAATTCTCATTGCCGCAAGCCTCGGCACCATCGCCCCGGACCGCGCCCAGGCGGCCGATACAGCAGCATTCTGGAAAGACCGCACGCCCACCAACCTGGCCGCCAAGACACCCACCACCGTGGCGCCCGCAAGATACCGGGCCGTCGTACTCGATCTTGGCGCATTGAAGACCGAGCTCGGCGCTGCTGCAACGTCGATCCGGCAGGGCCGCAGCAATAACCTGGCACTGCCCCTGCCCGAAGGCGGCGTCACCTACTTCACCTTGAGCGAATCGAATGTGCTGCCCGCCGCGCTTGCCAGTCGCTATCCGCAACTGAAGAGCTACAAGGGCGTCGACGAAAAGGGGCGCCACGTACGTCTCGACATCACGCCTTACGGTTTGCAGGCCATGGTTTATGGCGACGACGGCGGCGCCTGGATCGTGCAGCCGGCGCTGCAGTTGTCCGGCAAAGCCATCCGGGCCAGCGACCGCGGGGACGAGTACTGGAGTTTTCGCCGTGCGGATCTTTCCGCATCGGCGCCGTTCAACGAGCAGGGCTATCCGTCGGGCATGCTCAACCGCAGTGCCATGCGGCCGTACGTGGCGGCTTCCAAAACGCCAGGATCACGCGCCGGCGGCTCGGTGATGTACGACTACCGTTTGGCGATGGCTGCCACCAGCACTTATACGGAAAGCTTCGGCGGCACGGTGGCCGATGGTTTGGCGGCGATCGCCACCATGGTCAATCGCCTCAACGAGGTCTATGAGAATGACCTGGGCGTGCATTTCACGCTGATCGCCGATGCGGACAAGATCATCTACACCGCGCCCGCAAACGACCCCTATGCGGAGCTTGAACCCGGCGGCGAAGGCATCAACGAAGAGAACGTGACGAACCTGGCCCAGGTCATCGGCAACGCGAACTTCGATGTCGGCCACGTGGTGGCGGGCGACGGTGGCGGCGGCATGGCCTGGATCGCCAGCACCTGCGATGACGAAGTGAAAGCCTATGGCAGCACGGGACGCACCAATCCCGTGGGCGATGCATTCGCGGTCGACTTCGTCGCGCACGAGCTGGGCCATTCGTTCGGTTCGTATCACACGCACAATGCGCAGCAGAGCACGCTGCCCGACAAGGCGGTCGAGCCGGGCGAGGGTTCGACGGTGATGGGCTACGCCGGCGTCATCGGCGGCGTCTTCTCCTATCAGCCGCACAGCGATCCGTACTTCAACGGCAGCAGCATCGATTCGATTCAGGACTGGATGGCCGGGGCGGGCGGCGTATGTGCAAAGCGCAAGCTGAACCTGGGTGCGGCACCGTGGATCGCGCCGGAATCGCTGCTGCCACCCGATATCTTCAGTTCTTCGGCCGGACGCTCCCGCTACACCCTGCCCGCGCGTACTCCCTTCGCGCTGACGGCGGCCGTCACCTCCAACAACGCGAGCAAGCTGACCTACACTTGGGAGCAGTTCGACTTTGGCCCCGCACAAGCCGGCAAATTGAAGGACGACGGACGTAGCCCCATCTTTCGCTCTTTCAAACCACACGCCAGCATCGAGCAGACGTTCCCCAGCCTGGCGGCCGTACTTGGCACTGAGCCATTGGGCAATGGGCAGGTGTATCCGGCGACCACGCGCCAGCTCAGCTTCCACCTCACGGTGCGCGACAATGCATTGCGCTCGGGCACAGCCAACACCGGCCCCCATACCGCGACCGGGAATATCTACCTCAATGTGCTCGACACTGGCAGCGCCTTCGCCGTCACCGCACCGAAGACGGCCGTCACCTGGAAGAGCGGCTCCGAACAGACCGTGACCTGGAATGTCGCCAAGACGGACAAGGCGCCCATCGCCTGTCCCAAGGTCGACGTGGGACTCTCGCTCGATGGCGGCTATACGTGGGGCACTGCGGCCTTGGCGCGCGTCGTACCCAATACGGGAAGCGCGAAGATCAAGCTGCCAGCCAATATGGTCAGCACCAAGGCGCGCATACGGGTGAGCTGCAGCAACAACGTGTTCTTTGCGGTGTCGCCGGTCAACCTCAACCTGTCGCGTTGACCGCCGGATAGCTGCGTTGCGCGAAAAGCAGAAGGGCGCCGAGGGCGCCCTTCTGTCGTGTTGCCTGGGCGACGGCCGACTCAGCCCTGCAACGGCGCCAGCGCGTCGTTGAAGGTCTTGCTCGGGCGCATGGCCTTGGTGATGAGCTCGACGTTCGCGTGGTAGTAACCCTTGATGTCGACGGCCTTGCCCTGCGCACCGTTGAGTTCGCCGATGATCTTGGCCTCGTTCTCGGTCAGCGCCTTGGCGATCGGCTCGAACTTTGCCTTGAGCTTGGCATCGTCGTTCTGCGCGGCGAGCGCCTGCGCCCAGTACATGGCGAGGTAGAAGTGGCTGCCACGGTTGTCGAGTTCACCGACCTTGCGTGCCGGCGATTTGTTGTTGTCGAGGATCTTGCCGTTCGCTTCGTCCAGCGTCTTGGCCAGCACGCGGGCATCGGCGTTGTCGTAGCGGTTGGCGAGATGTTCCAGCGAGGCGGCAATGGCGAGGAATTCGCCCAGCGAATCCCAGCGCAGATAGTCCTCTTCCACGAACTGCTGCACGTGCTTGGGCGCCGAACCGCCGGCACCGGTCTCGAACAGGCCGCCGCCGGCCATCAGCGGCACGATGGAGAGCATCTTGGCGCTGGTGCCCAGCTCCATGATCGGGAACAGGTCGGTGAGGTAATCGCGCAGCACGTTGCCGGTCACCGAGATGGTGTCCTGGCCCTTGCGGATGCGCTCGAGCGAGAATTTGGTGGCGTCGACCGGCGACAGCACGCGGATGTCGAGGCCCGACAGATCGTGATCCTTCAGGTAACGCTCGACCTTCTTGATCACCTGCGCATCATGCGCGCGGTTCGCATCGAGCCAGAACACGGCCGGCGTGTTGGACAGGCGTGCGCGCGAGACGGCGAGCTTCACCCAATCCTGGATCGGCGCGTCCTTGGTCTGGCACATGCGCCAGATGTCGCCCGCTTCCACCGGCTGCTCCAGCAGCACCTTGCCGGACTCGTCGATCACCTTCACCACGCCGTCGCCGGCGATCTTGAAGGTCTTGTCGTGCGAACCGTATTCCTCGGCGGCCTGCGCCATCAGGCCCACGTTGGGCACGCTGCCCATGGTGGCCGGATCGAACGCGCCGTTCGCCTTGCAGTCGTCGATGACGATGGCGTAGACACCGGCGTAGCTGCGATCGGGGATCACCGCCTTGGTGTCCTGCAGCTTGCCTTCGGTGTTCCACATCTTGCCGGAGTCGCGGATCATCGCCGGCATCGAGGCGTCGATGATGACGTCGCTGGGCACGTGCAGGTTGGTGATGCCCTTGTCCGAGTTGACCATGGCCAGCGCCGGGCGCTTGGCGTATTCGGCCTTGATGTCGGCGAGGATTTCGTCCTGCTTCGGCTGCGGCAATTGGCCGAGACGCGCGTACAGGTCGCCGATGCCGTTGTTCGGCTCGAAGCCCACGCTCTTCAACGTATCGGCGTGCTTGCCCAGCACGTCCTTGTAGAACTCGTTGACGGCGAAGCCGAACATGATCGGGTCGGAGACCTTCATCATGGTGGCCTTCAGATGCAGCGAGAACAGCACGCCCTGCTTCTTGGCGTCTTCGATCTGCGCGTCGATGAAGCGGGTCAGTGCCTTCTTGCTCATCACCGCGACGTCGATGATCTCGCCGTCCTTCAGCGCGGTCTTTTCCTTCAGCACCGTGCTGGTGCCGTCCTTGCCGAACCACTCGATCTTCACGCTGGTGGCTTTCTCGACGACCGTCGATTTCTCGCTGCCGTAGAAGTCGCCGCCGTCCATGTGCGACACGTGGGTCTTCGAATCCTTGCTCCACGCGCCCATCTTGTGCGGATGCTTGCGGGCGTAGTTCTTCACCGAGAGCGGGGCGCGGCGATCGGAGTTGCCTTCGCGCAGCACGGGGTTCACGGCGCTGCCCTTGACCTTGTCGTAGCGCGCCTTGACGTTCCACTCGCTGACGTCCTTGGGATCTTCCGGGTAGTCCGGCAGCGCATAGCCCTGGCTCTGCAGTTCCTTGATCGCGCTTTTCAGCTGCGGCATCGAGGCGCTGATGTTGGGGAGCTTGATGATGTTGGCGTCCGGCGTGGTCGCCAGTTGGCCGAGTTCGGTCAGATCGTCGGCGATCTTCTGGTTGTCCGGGAGGATGTCCGGGAACTGGGCGATGATGCGGCCGGCCAGCGAGATGTCGCGCGTTTCCACCTGGATGCCGGCGGTGGCGGTGAAGGCCTTGATGATCGGCAGCAGCGAATGCGTGGCCAGGTACGGGGCTTCGTCGGTGAGCGTGTAGATGATCTTTGGCGTGTTCGACATGGTCTGCTAGAGCCTCTCTTGCAACGGCAGTTCAGGATGGATGCACGCCACCGGCCCAGGGCCGCCTGGCGGGACACCCGCAGTTCTTGTGACGCCCGGCCTGGCTGAGCCAGTCGGACGATGCCCGCGAAATCTTCCCATTGTCGCGTTTTCACCGAAGCGGGAAAAGTTGCCAAGGGTCCGCGCCTCGCGGCACGAAGCCTTCAACCATGGGGACACTGGCCGGCGAAAACCAGTAGCCAGGCGCGACGTACGGTTACGTATGGCCGATTACCGACAAGAAAAGGGCGCGGCATCGCCGCGCCCTTCGTTTGCCTCACGGCCCGCAGCCTTACTTCACCGAGAAGTCCTTGCTCCCCGCGGGCTGTCCGTTCAACGAGATCTCCACCTTGTAGTTGCCCGCCGGCCAGCCGTCCGGCTTGCTGATCTGGAACGAGGTGGTGGCAGGGCCCGTCGGTGCGATGGACTTGCTGTCCTCCTTCACCGTCTGGCCGTCCTGGTAGGTCCATTTGGCGCCGATGGTCGCGGTGCCGCTGCCGCTGGTGCTCACTGCGGCATAGATCGGATCCATCGGGGTGAAGTTGCTGGTCGCGGTGGTGACCTTCTGGTCCGCACCGACGGCATTGCCCAGGTCGATGGAGGCAACGCTGACGGCTGCGGGGGCCGTAGGCGCTGCGGCTGCCGGCGGCGGGGTGGCGTCCGCGGCGGGCGTGGCGGCTTCTTCCTTCTTGCCGCAGGCGGCGAGGGCGAGGCTGGCTGCCAGCGCGAATACCATCACGGTGGAAATGCGGTTGAGCTTCATGCGTTGTCCTCCTCAGGCCTTGGCCGGAATCTTCAGGACCTGCCCCGGCTTGATCCGGTCAGGGTTGCTCAGCTGGTCGCGATTGGCATCGAAGATCTGCTGCCACGCATTGGCGTTTCCGTAGAAATGCTTGGCGATCTTGGACAGGTTGTCGCCGGACTGGACCGTGTAGGTCTCGGCGGGCGCGTCGGGAGCGGTCGAGACGACCTCGCTCTGCACGTTGCTGAAATCGGCCTTGGGTGCATCGGGCGCCGTGGATTGGACGGTGCTTTTGACGTTTGAGAAATCAGGCTTGTTCGTTTCGTTGCCCATCGAACGCTCCTCCATCCCAAAAGGAGCGACCAGTGTTACCGGCGGCAGGGTTAACGAGCTGTGATCGTAACGGCCGGTTTCAACGACTTTTCCGCTACCGCAGGGCGCCCATCACGACCGTGACAGCGCCTGCTGGGTGCGGTGGAAGGCTCGGCGGCGGGCGCGCCAGCTGCTCCAGCGATCGGACAGGCAGGAGAAAATGACATACAGCGCCGGCGTGCTCAGCAGGGTCAGGGATTGCGAGATCAGCAGGCCGCCGATCAACGCGATACCCAGCGGGCGGCGCAGGTCGGAGCCTTCGCCCAGGCCTACCGCGATGGGCACCGCGGCGAGAATGGCCACCATGGTGGTCATCATGATCGGACGGAAACGCACCATGCTCGCCTCGTAGGCGGCATCAGCCGGACTCAGCCCATGCTCGCGTCGGGACACCAGGGCGAAGTCGATCATCATGATCGCGTTCTTCTTGACGATGCCGATCAGCAACACGAGCGCGATCTGCGCGATCACCGACAGCTCGGTATCGGTGTACCACAGCGCCAGCAACGCGCCCACGCCCGCCGCCGGCAGCGTGGAAAGAATCGTCACCGGATGGATCAGGCTCTCGTACAACATGCCCAGCACGATGTAGACGGTGATGACCGCGCCGAGCAGCAGCCACAGCATGCCGCTCTGCGACTGCTGGAAGCGGCGGAAATCGCCGCCGATGTTGATGCGGATGTCGCCCGGCAGGCGCATCTGCGCACCGGTCTGCTGGATGATCTCCAACGCTTCGCCCATGCTCACACCGGGGGCGAGGTTGAAGCTCATGCTCATCACGGTGTACTGGTTCTCGTGCGAGATCTGGGTCGGCGCCAGGCCGGGTTCCTGGTGCGCGAACGCGGTGAGCGGCACCATCTTGCCGCTGTTGCTGGACACGTAGACCGAATTGATCGCAGCCGGCGTGGCCGTTTGATTCGGCAGCGCGTTCACCACCACTTTGTACTGGTTGAGATCGGAATAGATGGTGCTGATCTGGCGCTGGCCGAACGCGTTGTAGAGCGCGCCATCGATGGTGCCGATGCCCACGCCCAGGCGCGCCGCCTTGTCACGGTCGATCACGATGTTCTGCTGCAGGCCCGCGTCGTCCACGTCGCTGCCCACGTCCTTGAGCTTAGGGTTCTTCTTCAGCTCGGCGACCAGCTTGGGCAACCACAGCGTCAATTCCTGCGGGTCGTCGCCCTGCAACGACACCTGGTATTGCGCGCCCTGGCTGGTACCGCCACCGCCGAAGCTGGGCAGATCCTGGATCGGACGCAAGCGCACATTGAGATCGGGATAGCGCGCCGCCTTGGCGCTCAATCGTGCCAGCACGGCGAAGGTGTCGTCCTTGCGGCCCTGCGCGTGCGTCTTCAATTCGATGTCGAACGTGCCCGACGCGCCCTGGCGGCTGCTGCCCAGGCGCGAACCGACGCGCGCCACGTCGTGATCCTTCTTCAGCATGTCGATCAGGCGTTGCTGGCGGCTCACCGCATCCTGGAACGACACCGTGGCACCCGAGGTCGCACGTCCGCGGATAAGCCCCGTGTCCTGCTGCGGGAACAGGCCGGTCTTCACCTGGCTGAACAAGAAGATGGTGACGACGATCAACACCAGCGGCGTCAGCGAGAACGCCAGCGCGTGCTTGATCGAGAACTTCAGGCAGCGCGAATACACGCCCAGCATGCCGGCCTGGAAACCTTCCAGCGCCTTGCCGATGCGCGTGGTCGGCTTGTCCTGCTCATGGCCGCTGAGGAATTGCCCGCACAGCGAGGTGGTGAGGGTGAGCGAGACCAGCGCCGAGACGATGATCGCCGCCACCAGCGTGATGGTGAATTCCTTGAAGAACAGTCCCGTGATGCCGCTCATGAACAACAGCGGCAGGAACACCGCCACCAGCGAGGCGGTGATCGAGACGATGGTGAAGCCGATCTCCTTGGCGCCCGCCAGCGCAGCTTCCATGCGCGTCATGCCCTGGTCGATATGGCGCACGATGTTCTCGATCACCACGATCGCATCGTCCACCACGAAGCCGATGGCAATCACCAGCGCCAGCAGGGTGAGGTTGTTGAGGGTGAAGCCGAGCACGTACATCACCATCGCGGCACCGGCGAGCGACAGCGGCACCGCGGCGGTGGCGATCAGCGTGGGTGCGAGGCGGCGCAGGAACACCGCCATGGTCAGCATCACCATCAGCAGGCTGATCAGCAACGTGGCCTGCACTTCATGCAGCGACGCGCGGATGGTCGGCGTACCGTCGAAGTACGGCGTGAGCGTGGTGCCGGGCTGCAGGTAGTCGCGCAACAGCGGCACGGCGGCCTTCACGCGATCCACCGTGCCGATGATGTTGGCGGTCGACTGGCGATACACGTACATCAGGATCGCCGGCTTGCCCTGGAACCACGCGGCCTGATACGCGTCCTGCAAACCGTCGTACACCTTGGCCACGTCGGAGAGGCGCACCGGCGTACCGTTGTTGGAAGCGATCACCAGGTTGGCGAAGTCGGCCGCGCTGTGCAGCGAATCGTTGGCGGTCACCGCCATGGTGGTCTTGCCGTCGGACAGGAAGCCCTGCGGCGAGGTGACGTTGGCGGCGGTAAGCGCATTGCGCAGCTGGTCGGGCGACAGGCCCAGCGCATTGAGCTGGCGCAGGTTGACGTCGACGCGGATGGCCGGCGTCGCGGCACCGAGGATGTCCACTTCCGACACGCCGTCGAGCTGGCGGATGCGCTGCGCGAGCAGCGAATCGGCGATGTCGTAGAGCTCGCGTGCCGACTGCGTTTCCGAGGTGAGCGCGAACGCGATGATCGGATCGTCGTTGGGGTTGGCCTTCTGGTAGCTCGGTGGCGCGTTGAGGCCGCTGGGCAGGTCCGACTGCGCGGCATTGATCGCCGCCTGCACGTCGCGCGCCGCGGAGTCCAGGTTGCGCCCCGCCTCGAACATCAGGAACACCTGCGTGCTGCCCAGCGAACTGGACGAGCGCATGGTGTCGATGCCGGGCACCTGGCCGAGGTGGCGCTCCAGCGGCGCGGCCACGGTGGAGGCCATGGTGTTGGCGCTCGCGCCGGCCTGGCTGGCCTGCACGAAGATCACCGGGAACTGCATGTTCGGCAGCGCGGCCACGCCCAGCAGCACGTAGCAGATCAGGCCCACCGCGAAGACGCCCATGGCAAGCAGCGAGGTACCGATCGGGCGGCGAATGAAGGGGCCGGAAATGTTCATGCCGTCAGGAAGCCAGGAGCAACGCGCGGGGCGCGAAGGTATTCAAAGAAGCCGCGCGCCACTCAAGAGGCGCACGCACGAAGGTACGTATATACCGCACATTGACGCAAGAACGCATGACGGCCGGTTTGGTTGATGAGGTTTTGCGGCGCGCAGACCCTTTCCTCGCCATCATTTCCGATGATGGCGAGGCCAGGAGACGCGATGAAGAACAATTCGTCTCTTAGACGTCTAAATGCGTACCAGGTTCAGCGACTGCAGCTGCGCTTCCAGCGTGGCAATGGAATCCCACGGCAGGATTGGCGAGTTGCCGCGCTCGTCCGGCGGATTCTGCAACAGCCCGTCCGACCAACCGCCGCAACCCGTCAGCGGCAGCAACGGTCGATGATGCAGCCAGGCCAGGCACACTTCGGAGATCGTGCCGGCGCGGCCGCCAATCACTAGGCAGGCGTCGCCCGCCAATGCCATCAACAGGTTGCGCGCATCGCCCATGCCGCAGGGAATGACGACGCTGGCGGGCCAATCCTCGGCTGGCATCGCGTCGGCGGGAAGGATGCTCACGACCAGACCGCCTGCGTCGATGGCTCGCTGAGCGGCATGCCGCGTGGCCGGACTGCCGCAACCGCTGACCACGGTGATGCCTGATTTCGCCAACAACTCGCCGGCCTGACCAGCCAGCTCATACGCCTTCGAGCCCGGCTCGGCGCTACCCAATACGCAGACCTGCGGCTTTCTCGACATGCTCATGCCTTCTCTCCAGTGATGTGGAAGTCGGAAAATGAAAAGGGGCGCGCCATCATGGCGCGCCCCTCGGTCTTCGTGGCCGCCGACCCGGTACCGGCCGGATCGTGCCTGCTGCCATTACATGGCGCCCCGCGTTTCCGCGCGCAGCAGCGCACGGCGTTCGCGACGCACGCGCAGCCAATCGGAGAAGCGCTCCATGTACAAGTAGATCACCGGCGTGGTGTACAGCGTCACCAGCTGCGAGAGCAGCAGGCCGCCGACGATGGAGACGCCCAGCGGACGGCGCAGCTCCGCGCCGATGCCGTTGCCCAAGGCCAGCGGCAAGGCACCGAGCATGGCCGCGGCGGTGGTCATCATGATCGGGCGGAAACGCAGCAGACACGCGCGACGGATCGCCTCGTGCGGCTTCATGCCTTCGCGCTGCGCCTCGATCGCGAAGTCGATCATCATGATCGCGTTCTTCTTCACGATACCGATCAACAGCACGATGCCCACGATGCCGTCCACCGACAGGCTCATGTCGCACAGGATCAGCGCCAGCAACGCACCGACACCCGCCGGCGGCAGCGTGGAGATGATCGTCAGCGGGTGGATGTAGCTCTCGTACAACACGCCCAGCACGATGTAGATCACCACGATGGAAGCGATCAGCAACAGCACTTCGTTGGTCAGCGAGGTGGAGAACTCCGCCGCCTTGCCGATGAACTGCCCACGCACCTGCGGCGGGAAGTTGAGCTTCTGCTCGACACCGCGAATCGCCTCCACCGCCTCGGACAGCGAATAGCCCGGCGCGAGGTTGAACGACACGGTCACCGCCGGCAGCTGCTGCTGATGGCTGACCACCAGCGGCGCGGTGGTGACTTCGGCCGTGGCCAGCGAGGCCAGCGGAATGGTGCCGCCGCCGCCGATGATCACGCCGGTGTTGGCCACGCCCAGACCCGTGCTGGTGGACGAATTGCTCGAAGCGACCTGGCCGAACGCGGTGGCGTTGCTGCCGGTCAGTGCGCCGCTGCCGTTGCTCTTCACCGTTAGCTGGTTGAGCAGCGCGGTGCTGGAGCGGAACTGCGGCGCCACTTCGAGCACCACGCGGTACTGGTTGAGCTGGGTGAAGATGGTGGAGATCTGGCGCTGGCCGAACGAGTCGTACAGCGTGTCGTCGATGGTCTGCACCGGCACGCCGAGCCGGCTTGCCTTCTCGCGGTCGATGGTCAGCTTGAGCGAGCTGCCCTGGTCGGCGAGGTTGTTGTCCACGTCGGCCAGTTCGGGCAGTTCGCGCAGCGCCTGCGTCATCTGCGTGGCATAACCGGAAAGCTCGGTCGCGTTCACATCGGACATCGAGTACTGGTACTCGGTGGCCGACACGCGGCTATCCAGCGTGACGTCCTGCACCGGCTTGAGGTACAGCGCCACGCCCGGAATGCCGGCGGCTTCCTTCTGCAGGCGCGCCAGCACTTCGTCGAGGCCGTCGCGATCGCCGCGATCCTTCAGCACGATGCTGAGCTGGCCCTGGTTGAGCGTGGGATTGATCGAACCCGCACCGATGAACGCGGCCACGCCGGTCACCGCCTTGTCGCGGCGCAATGCATCGGCCACGGCCTTGGTGCGCACTTCCATCTGCGGGAACGCCACGTTCTGGTCGGCCTGCACCACGCCGGTGACCAGGCCCGTGTCCTGCTCGGGCAACAGGCCCTTGGGGATCACGATGTACAGGAACACGGTGAACACCACGGTGGCCGCGGCGATCAGCATGGTGAAACGCTGGTGGCCGAGCACCCAGTCGAGCGAACTCTCGTAGACGTTGACCAGGCGCGTCCACCAGGTCTTCTTGCCGGCGGCGGCGTGGCGCTCGTGCGCATCGTCGCCTTCGGGCAACGCATCGGGCTTGAGCAGGTAGGCGCACATCATCGGCGTCAGCGTCAACGACACCAGCATCGAGATGGCCACCGCGATGGTCAGCACCCAGGCGAATTCGTGGAATAGGCGGCCGGTGACGCCCGGCATCAGCAGCAGCGGCAGGAACACCGCGATCAGCGACACGGTCAGCGACAACACGGTGAAGCCGATTTCCCTTGCGCCGATCTCGGCGGCTTCCTTGCCGTCCTTGCCCTGTTCGATGTAGCGCACGATGTTCTCGATCATCACGATCGCATCGTCCACCACGAAGCCGGTGGCGACGGTAAGCGCCATCAGCGAGAGGTTGTCCAGCGACATGCCGGTGAAGGCCATCACGCCGAACGTGCCCATCAGCGACAGCGGCACCGCCACCGACGGAATGATGGTGGCCCACAGGCGCCGCAGGAACACGAAGATCACCGCCACCACCAGGAAGATGGTGAGGATCAGGGTGAACTGCACGTCCTCCACCGAGGCGCGGATGGTGATGGTGCGGTCGGCGAACACATCCAGATGGACGTCCGCCGGCAACACCGCCTGCAGCTGCGGCAGGATGCTGCGGATCTGCTCCACCGTCTGCACGATGTTGGCGCCCGGCTGGCGGCGGATGTCGAGCAGCACCGCCGGCTTGCCGTTGGCCCACGCCGCGAGCTGGTCGTTCTCCACGCCGTCGACCACGCTGGCGACGTCCGACAGGCGCACCGGCGCGTTGTTCTTGTACGCAATGATGGTGCTCTGGTACTCGGCCGCCGTGGAGAGCTGGTCGTTGGTACCGATGCTGTAGGACTGCGTGGCGCCGTTGAGCGTGCCCTTGGGCGCGTTCACGTTGGCCTCGGTAAGCGCGCTGCGCACGTCCTCCATGGTGAGGCCGAGGTTCGCCAGCTGCGACGGATTCACCTGCACGCGCACGGCCGGACGCACGTTGCCGGCAATCGACACCAGGCCCACGCCCTGCACCTGCGAGAGCTTCTGCGCCAGGATCGAGTCGGCGTAATTGTTTACGTCGCGCAGCGGCAGGCTGTCGGAGGTGAGCTTGAGCGTGATGATCGGCGCGTCGGCCGGATTCACGCGGTTGTAGACGGGCGGATACGGCAGCGTGCTCGGCAAGGTGCCGCGCGCCTGGTTGATGGCCGCCTGCACGTCCTGCGCCGCGATGTCGATGTCACGGTCCATCGCGAACTGCAGCACGATGGTCGAGAGACCCGCCGACGAATCGGAGGTCATCATCGAGAGGCCGGAGATCTGGCCGAAGTTGCGCTCCAGCGGCGTGGTGACCAGGGACGCCATGGTCGATGCGCTGGCGCCCGGGTACTGCGTGGTCACGACCAGGCTGGGCGCGTCGATTTCCGGCAGCGCCGACACCGGCAGCTCGCGGTAGCCGAGGATGCCGAGCAACAGCACCGCCACCATCAACAGCGAGGTGGCGATCGGTCGGCGAATGAAGAGTGTGGAGAAGCCCATGGGGTCAGCCGTCGATGTGTGTGGCGGGCGCCTGTCCTGCGGCGCCCCGTGTCGTTGATGGAGGGGTCGGGGACGAGTCGCGAGGGCGCAAGTTCATGCCTTTCTGCCCACTCGATGCGTGGCGAGCAGCCCGGTCGTCGCGCGCGCTCCACTCATCCCTCGTCCCTCGCCCTGCTCCAACCATCATCAGCCGCCGCGGCGACCGCCCTGGCGTCCCTGACCGTTCTTCTTGGCCTTGTCCACGTCGGCCGCGGTCGGCGCTGCCGGCACTTCGCCGGGCTTGAGCGCCTTGACCTTGCTGCCCGGCTTGAGGCGGAACTGGCCTTCGGTCACCACCAGATCGTTGAGCGCCAGGCCCGAACCGATCATCACGTGACTGTCGCCCACTTCGCCGGCCACCACGACCGGATTCATCTTGACCGTCTGGTCCTGCTGCACCAGGTACACATAGTCGCCATCCGGACCACGCTGCACCGCCTGCGCCGGGATCACCAGGCCGCCCTTCACCGTGCGGACCTTCAGGCGCGTGTTGACGAACTGGCCCGGCCACAACTCGCTCTTGGCGTTGTTGAACACCGAGCGCAGCTTGAAGGTGCCGGTGGTGGTGTCGATCTGGTTGTCGACCACATTGAGCGTGCCGTCGTCGGCAATGGTGTGCGCATCGGCGCGGTCCAGCGCCAGCACTTCCAGCGGATCGCCCGAAGCGGCCGCATTGCGCACCATCTCCAGGTTCTGCTCCGGCAGGGTGAACATCACGTAGATCGGATGGATCTGGGTGAGCGTGACCACGGCGGTGGTGGTGGTCACCACGTTGCCCGGGTCGACGTTGCGGATGCCGGCCACGCCATCGATCGGCGAGACGATGCGGGTGTAGTCGAGGTTGACCTTGGCCGCGCGCACGGCCGCCTTGTCGGCCGCCACCAGCCCGACCAGGTTGGCCACGTTGTTGCGGAAGGTGTCCATGTCCAGCTGGGCCACATAGCCCTTGGCCACCAGCGCATCGTTGCGCTTGAGCGTGCTCTGCGCGGTGTTGAGCTGGGCCTCGTCCTGCTGCTGCTTGGCCGTGGCCTGGTCATAGGCGGCCTGGAACGGACGCGGGTCGATCTGCGCCAGCAGGTCGCCCTTCTTCACTTCCTGGCCTTCCTTGAAATTGATGCTCAGCATCTGCCCGCTGATCTGCGGGTTGATGGTGACGGTGTTGAGCGCCTGCACGGTGCCCAGCGCGGTGAGGTAGACCGGCACGTCCTGCTTCACCACCGGCTCGACCGTGACCGGCACCGGCGGCGTGTCCTTGTCCTTATCCTTGTCCGACGCGTCGCCCTGGCCCTCACTCTTGTGCTGGCCGCGGTGCTGGCCCTGTGCGCCTTGCTCGGCGGCGGGCTTGTGCAGCAGACGGAAGCCGACGGCTCCCACCACGATCACGACCACAACGATCAGCGCGATCTTCCAAAAACGCGACATGAAAAACTCCCAGAATGAAAGACAGGTCACCCGACCCCACCGGTGCGCTCGCAAGCGCGCCTGCCCTATGTTGTCGAGTGAAAGGATAGGGTCAGATCAACGAAAATAGACAATGCCAGTTGACAGGGGTGGCCCATGACCGATGGCAGGGTTTTGAAGCGTATCGCGTCCAGATGACGAAAGTTGCATGAAATCAGGCGGTTTTCGGGCGCGACACGCTGTCCGCCCGTTCCGACTAAAACTTGCCGCGGCCTTCGTCTATACTCGGCTAATTGTTGCCTGAACCAAAGCTAATTTGGCCCTTTGTGGCTGTCCTTTGATCTGTCCATTGAATTGGAGTCATTGCGTGAGCGGTTCCATGACGAAATCCGACCAGAGCTTTATGCGCAGCTTTTCCATGCTGATCGCGGGCCTGAGTGTTCTGACCCTGTTGCTGATCGGCGGCGCCTGGTGGATCTACGACCACGAGCCGAAGGAAATAAATCCCCAGACCACCGCACAGACGCAGGCCCGCATCGCGCCGGCCGGTGCGGTGTATGCCGGCGACACCGGCCGCGCCGCCATGCAGGCCGCGCAGGAAGCCGCCGCCAAGGCCGCCGCCTCGCAGGTCGCCTACGGTGGCAGCACCGACGGCAAGACGATCTACGACAACCTCTGCCACGCCTGCCACACCGCCGGCGTCGCCGGTGCGCCGAAGCTGGGCGACAAGGCCAACTGGGGTCCGCGCGTGGCCGAAGGCATCGACACCCTGGTCAAGCATGCGATCGAGGGCTACAAGGGCCCGGATGGCAACATGATGCCGGCCAAGGGCGGCAACCCGGCGCTCACCGATGAGCAGGTGAAGGCCGCGGTGCACTGGATCGTGGATCAGGCGAAGTAAAAGGCGCTCGGCTAGGCTTGTTCGATACAGAAGCGTCGCCTGCGGGCGGCGCTTTTTTTGCCCGTCATTCCGGCGCAGGCCGGAATCCAGCGCCTCAGGTTCCGATCGTCGGGACATCGTTGATGAGATGTAGCGTGCCGCAACAACCGAGCACAGCGTCTCTGGATTCCGGCCTGCGCCGGAATGACGAGCTAGAAGCGTAGGCCTCAGCACGAGGACTGTTGCGGCTTTGACGCTACTTCAGCAGCCGAATCGGGCTCGTCTTGTACGCCGCGACCGCTTCGTCATTGGTCAGCAAGGTGATGCCTTCGACGGTCGCTTGCGCGATCAGCAGCCGGTCGAACGGGTCCTTGTGGTGGTCCGGCAGGGTGGCTACCGCCGCCGAATGCGCGCTGCTGATGGCCAGCTCGCTATAGCCGTTGTCCAGCAATCCCCGTCGAAACAGATGGGGGTCCACCTGGAAGTCCGGCCGCCCGAGCGCGTTCTTGATGGCCACTTCCCACACGCTGGCCGCACTGAACAGCAGCTGGTTGTCCTCGTCCTCGAGCAGGACGCGCGCCTTGTGCGAGAGCGACGCCCTGGACTTCCTGTCCTCGCCAGCGATCGACGCCCACAGCAACAAGTGCGTATCGAGCAGGAGCTTCATTCGTCGCCGCCGAACATGGCGGCGATCTCGTCGTTGCCCAGTTCGTTGAACGCCTTGGCATCGGGCACGATCACCTGGCCGGTCAGGAAGCCGATGCGCTTTTGCTTGGCCGGTGCGATGGTGTCTATGGGAACGATCCGGGCGACCGGCTTGCCGGCTTTGGCAATCACCACCGATTCGCCCCGGGTGGCTTTCTCCACCAGCCGGGATAAGTTGGTCTTGGCTTCGTGCATGTTCACGGTCGTGGCCATGGGGGACTCGCATTTAGCTTAGCTAGACGGGCTTAGCTTATCACGTAGTCCCTTTGCTCACGTTCGCGTCAACCCACTCCTTCGCAAACCCTTGCAACTGCGGGAAAAACACCTCGAAATGCGCCTGCAGCGGACGCTCGATCGAAGCGAGCACGGGCATCGCCTCGCCCACCGGATTAGCGCGGCTGAGGCGATGGGAAATGCCGTCGAAGGCGGCGGACATTTCCTCGGGACGCGCGTAGCCAGCCGGCAACGCGTGCGCTTCCATGTAATGGCGAAAACGCAGCAAGCCGGGCGGCAGCAGCGACTCGTAGCGATGCAGCAGATGGCGCACGTCCAGCGAATAGGCCTCCAGCGGTTGCTCACTCCAACGCGGGAAATCGCGGGCCAGCAGGTGGTCGAACCACATATCCAGCAGGATGCCGCCGTAGCGGCGGAACGGCGGCGGCAGCAGTGCGCGTGCGTCGGCCACCACCGGATGGCTGTCGGTATAGACGTCGATGGCGCGATGCAGGCGGATGCCCGTGATCACGCCCGCAGGCAAGGCCGGATCGGGCTGGCCATGGACGAAATCGCCCATGAAGCCGCCCAGCCGCAAGAAGTCGTCGTCACCGGCCAGCAACGTGTGCGCAAGATGATTCATGCCGTTCTGCCCGAACGCCGGGGGCACGCGGCGGTTATCATCTTGCTTATGAACCCCGTGATCATCCCCACCCCACCCGACCGTTTTCCGGAGCAGGCCTCCAGCTTCGCGCTGGAAGGGCCCGCCGGCAAGCTCGAATCCGTTAGCGACGTGGCCGTGCCCGAAGAGGCCCGCCGCGGCACCGCCATCATCTGCCATCCGCACCCGCTGCAGGGCGGCACCATGCACAACAAGGTGGTGACGATGGTCGAGCGTTCGCTGCGCGAGTCGGGGCTGGATACGGTGCGCTTCAACTTCCGCGGCACCGGCGAATCGGAAGGGACCTACGACCACGGCAACGGCGAAGGCGACGATCTGGCCGCCGTGGCCGCCTGGGTGCGCCGGGTTCGTCCGCACGATGCGCTATGGCTGGCCGGTTTCTCCTTCGGCAGCTACGTCTCGATCCGCAACGCGGTGCGCCTGCGCGCCGATGCGCTGGTCAGCATCGCGCCGCCGGCCGGCCGCTGGCCGTTCGAGGAGATCGAACTGCCCACCTGTCCCTGGCTGATCGTGCAGGGCGAGGAAGACGAAGTGGTCGAGCCGCAGGCCGTGTTCGACTGGATCGACGGCATGGAGCACAAGCCCGAACTGGTACGCATGCCCGAAACCAGTCATTTCTTTCATCGCCGCCTGATGGACCTGCGCGGCGCCATCAAGCACGCCGTGCAGCCCTGGCTGCCACCGCTGCGTCAGGATTGATGCCGCTCGACCTCCCCCCGATCCGATGCCCCGCTTCCCCACGGGGCATCTGCAGAGTCCGCCGTACCCATGAGTAACCCCGCTCCTCTCGCGCCCAGTGCGCGTTATCACGAAGGCGTCAGCGCGCACCGCTGGGAAGCCGACCCGGCCCAGCAGGCATTGTTGCCGGAATTCGACCGCATGCATGCGGCCCTGATCGAGGCCACGGCCAACGGCAATGGCAACGGCCTGTTTGGACGTCTGAAATCCCTGCTCGGCAACGACCTGCGCGAAGGTGTGCAGGGCCTGTACCTGTGGGGCAGCGTGGGCCGCGGCAAGACCTTTCTGATGGACATGTTCGTGGCCAGCCTGCCGCAGGGCATGGCCTTGCGCCGCCACTACCACCGCTTCATGGGCGAAGTGCACGAGCAGTTGCGCGAACTGGGCGAGCGCCAGGACCCGCTGATCGAAGTGGCGGCCAACATCGCCTCGCGCTGCCGCGTGGTTTGCCTGGACGAATTCCTGGTCAACGACATCGGCGATGCGATGATCCTGGGCACGCTGCTGCAGTCGCTGTTCGAACGCGGCGTGACGCTGGTGACCACCTCCAACACGGCGCCGGAGAATCTCTACAAGGACGGCCTGCAGCGTGCGCGCTTCCTGCCGGCCATCGCGCTGATCGAGAAGCACTGCCGCGTGGTGCAGATGATCTCCTCGCACGACTGGCGCCTGCGCGCACTCACGCAGGCGGCGGTCTACCAGACGCCACCCGGGCCGGAGGCGGAACGTGCGCTGTCCCGCATTTTCACCACGCAAGCCGAAGGCGCGGTGCAGGATGGCGGCGAGATGATCATCAACGAGCGCGCCATTCCGGTGCGCAAGCGCGCCCGCAACATCTTCTGGTTCGACTTCGCCGCGTTGTGCGAGGGCCCGCGCGCGGTGGCCGACTACATCGCGCTGGCCAAGGCGGGACCGGCGGTGATCGTCTCCAACGTGCCGCAGTTCACCATCTACACCGACGATGCCGCACGCCGCTTCGTGCAGTTGGTCGACGAGTTCTACGACCGCCGCGTGAAGCTGATCCTTTCCGCCGCCGCGCCGATCACCGAGCTGTACGACGGCGAACGGCTGCGCGCGGAATTCGGCCGCACCGAATCGCGCCTGATCGAGATGCAGAGCGAGGAATACCTCGCCAGCGAGCATCTGCCCTGAAGGCTGCGAATGACCCTGTGCGCGACTGCAACGACGAGACGCCTGTCGCGCGCAGGGTGCGCTCCCACAGGAGACACTGTTAACGTGCCTTCAGTCCACCGACTGGAACTGCCATGCCCTTCCTGCTCGCCATCGCCCTGCAACTGAGCCCCGACGCCGGCGCGGATTTCCACGTGCGCGTCACCCAGGCCAAGCTGGCCGAAGGCGCGGTCACCGGGCCGGCCTACCAGAAGCAGATGTGGGAACGCATCGGCAACGCCACCACCGACGCGTACAAGGCCTGCCTGGCAAGCACCCAGCCGGCGGACAAATCGCCCTTCACGCTGGTGGCGGAGGTGGCCGCCGATGGTCGTCTCAGCCGCATCGCCGTGCAGCCGCAGACGGCGGTGGCGCAATGCATGGCCAGCCATTTCACCAGCTGGATGCTGCCCGCGCCACCGGCCAAGCCGGCGCCTTATCCGATCGAAGTGGACTTCAGCATCAAGCAGTGAGTGCGGTGTGACGCCGTCGCGGCGCAGAAAATTACGTCGCACCGCTCTACAGCTCAATGACAGATTGCGATTCGCGGAGAGGCTGGAGTAGCCTCGCCCAGGTATCGGGACGCCGGTCCTGAGGGGGCATTACGCGATGCGCACGACCACGGAATTGGGTCCGGGGCAGCTCGCGGCCGGGCATCGGGAAACACCGCCTGCCGTTGGCCCGTCCCCGGAGCATGTCGCCACGGCGGAAAATTTTGCGGTGCCCGGCTTCGACGCCGTGGTGCGCCTGCTCACGCGTTCGCTGGGCGTGCCGCTGGTGGCGCTGGTGCTCAACAGCGGCGCGGCCTATTGGTTCGCCGACGGCAACGAACTGCCGGCCGATGGCCCGCGCTCGTTGCATCCATTGTTCCTGCAGGCCGCTCGCAGCCTCGCCTCGCACGTCGTGCTCGATGCGCTGATCGACGATCGCCTGCGCGACGCGGCGTTGCCGTTGACGGCCGGGCCCGGTCCGATCCGTTTCTTCGCCAGCGAACCGGTGTGCACGCTCACCGGCCAGCACATCGGTGCGCTGTGCGTGATGGATCCGCAACCGCGCGCCGAATTGAGCGAGAGCGAACAGTCGGCGTTGCGCGATGCCGCCTCGCTGATCGGCACCGGCGTGGTCCTGCGCAGCTACCTCGGGCGCACCGATCCGATCACCCAGCTGCCCCACCGCTACGCCTTCTTCGACGACTTGCGCAAACACCTGCAGGAAGGCGTGCCGCACGCCTGGGTGATCGCCGTCGACGTGGCGCCGGTGCAGCGCTTCAACGCGTTCATCCGCGCCATGGGCCACGCCTATGCGGACGAACTGATGCGCGCCGTCGCCGCACGCACGCTTGAATGGGTGCCGCCGGAGACACGCTTGTATCAGGTCGGTGCAACGCGCTTTGCCGCCGTACTGCCCGATCACCACCTGCTCGACGACACCACGCGGCTGGACGACCTGGTGGCCCGGCTGCGCCGGCCGTTCGATTGCCTCGGCATTCCGTTGACCATCCAGCCGGGCGTCGGCTTGTTGAAGATCAACGCCAGCGAGTTGCGCGGCGGCGATCCCTTGCGGCTGGTGATGAACGCCTCATTCGCCGCGCAACAGAGTCCGCGCGGCTGGGCGGTGTACAACCGCATGCAGGACGAACAGCAGCGGCAGGAATTCCTGCTGGTGACCGAACTGGCCGCCGCGCTCAACGATCGCACCGAACTCGACCTGCACTACCAGCCTCGCGTCGACCTGGACACCGGCCGCTGCGTGGCGCTCGAAGCATTGGCGCGCTGGCATCACCCGACCCTGGGCAATATTCCGCCGGCACATTTCGTGGCGTTGGCCGAACGTGCCGGCCTGATGCACTCGCTCACGCAATGGGTGATGGAGCACAGCATCGCGCAGCTCGCGACATGGCACCGCGACGGTCACGACATCAAGTTGTCGCTGAATGTTTCCAGCAGCGACCTGGATGCCGATCTGGTCGGCCGCCTGCGCGACGTCGCCGAACGCCACAAGATCGGACTCGATTCGCTGGAGCTGGAGTTCACCGAAAGCACGCTGATGGAACACAGCGCGGTGACGCGGCGGCATCTCACCGCCATCCGCCAGCTCGGCGCCGGCATCGCCATCGACGACTTCGGCACCGGCTACAGCAACCTGGCCGCGTTGCGGCAGATGCCGGCCACCAGTCTGAAGATCGACCAGTCCTTCGTGCGCGGCATGGGCACCAGCCCGCACGACGAGGCCATCGTACGCTCGGTGGCCCAGCTCGCCCGCAACATGGGTTTCCGGGTGGTGGTGGAGGGCGTGGAGACGTCGAGCATCTACGAGAGCGTGCTCGGCATGGCCTGCGACGAGGCCCAGGGCTTCCACATCGCCCATCCGATGCACGCCCGCGACGTGCCCGCATGGCTCGCCGCGCACCAGGGCATGCCCTCGCGCCGCGCGGTGCGCTGGAGCGAATGACGCCCCACCTGTGGGAGCGCACTTGTGCGCGACCGCGGAGCAACGGCGTTTCTCGGTCCTGTCGAAGAGCGTCGCGCACAAGTGCGCTCCCACAGGAGTTCGCTGAGCGTCAGCTTGCTGCCAACCCAAGTTCCTCGGCCATCGCCTCGCGCATCAGGTACTTCTGCACCTTGCCCGTCACCGTCATCGGGAAAGCATCGACGAAACGCACATAGTGCGGCACCTTGAAGTACGCCAGGTGATGGCGGCAGTAGCTCTGGATCTCCGCCTCGCTGGATTCGCAGCCTTCGCGCAGGCGCACCCACGCGCACACCTGCTCGCCGAACTTGTCGTCCGGCACGCCGAACACCTGCACGTCGAGCACCTTGGGATGGGTGTAGAGGAATTCCTCGATCTCGCGCGGATACACGTTCTCGCCGCCGCGGATGATCATGTCCTTCAGGCGCCCGACGATGGTGCAGTAGCCGTCGTCGTCGATCACCGCCAGATCGCCGGTATGCATCCAGCGCGCCTCGTCGATGGCTTCGCGCGTGCGTTCCTCGTCTTCCCAGTAGCCGAGCATCACCGAATAGCCACGCGTGCACAGCTCGCCGGGCGTGCCGCGCGGCACGATGCGGCCACGCTCGTCCACCAGCTTCACTTCCACGTGTGGATGGATGCGGCCCACGCTGTCCACCCGGCGCGCCAGCGGATCGTGCGTGGTCGACTGGAAACTCACCGGGCTGGTTTCCGTCATGCCGTAGGCGATGGTGACTTCGCGCATGTGCATCTCGCTGACCACACGGCGCATCACCTCGATCGGACAGGGTGAGCCGGCCATGATGCCGGTGCGCAGCGAGCTGAGATCGAAACGGGAAAATTCGGGATGTTCCAGTTCCGCGATGAACATCGTCGGCACGCCGTGCAGTCCGGTACAACGTTCCTCCTGCACGGCTTCCAGCGTGGCGAGCACGTCGAAGCCCTCGCCCGGGATCACCATGCACGCGCCGTGCGTGACGCAGGCGAGATTGCCCAGCACCATGCCGAAGCAGTGATAGAACGGCACCGGGATGCACAGGCGATCGTGCTCGGTAAGGCGCATCGCTTCGCCGATGAAGAAACCGTTGTTGACGATGTTGTGATGCGTGAGCGTGGCACCCTTCGGTGCCCCGGTCGTGCCCGAAGTGAACTGGATATTCACCGGATCGTCGAAACCGAGCTCGCTTTCCACGGCACGCATCTGGGCCATGGCGTGTTCATCGGCACGCGTCGCCAGCTCGCGCCAGCTTCGCGTGCCGGGCGCCGCTTCGGTATCCAGCAGGATCACCTCGCGCAGCGACGGCAGGCGTTCCGCCTGCAACGCACCCACCTCGGCCACGGCCAGCTCCGGCGCCAGCTCCATCAGCATGTTCAAGTAATGCGAGGCCTTGAAGCGGCGAGGCAGCACCAGGGCGCGGCAGCGCACCTTGTTCAGTGCGTACTCCAGTTCGTGCACGCGGTAGGCGGGATTGATGTTGACCAGGATCACGCCGAGCTTCGGCGCCGCGAACTGCAACACCACCCACTCGTAGCGGTTCGGCGCCCAGATGGCGATGCGGTCGCCCCGCTGCAACCCCAGCGAGAGCAGTCCGGCGGCGACGCGTTCGACTTCTGCATGGAACTGCCGGTAGTCGAGCCGGATGCCCTGGGAACGCACCACCAGCGCGGGCCGATCCGGATGCGTTGCCGCGATGCGGTCCAGCAAGGTGCCCACGGTATCGCCGAGCAGCGGTTGCGCACTGACACCATGGACGTAGCTGGCAGCAGGCATGAAGGCGCTCCGTGGTCGGGAAACGAGCATAACACCGCCCCTCGCGGTCTTTTGTGGAAGCGCACTTGTGCGCGACCGCGGAGTTCCGGTGCTCCTCGGTTAGGTGGAAAACATCGCGCACAAGAGGCGCCCCCACAGGAAACCGGCGAAGCATCGCGCTAGGATCGGGTCTCCTTTCGCGGAGACACCCCATGCGCCTGACCTTGCTCGCCCTGGCCGTCGCCACCGTCGTTGCCGGCACCGCCCACGCCGCCGATACCGCCCAACTCGTGCAAGGCGAACTGCCGCAGGTCACCGCGTGGCGTCGCGACATTCACCAGCATCCGGAATTGAGCAATCGCGAAACGCGAACGTCCGCGCTGGTCGCGGCACAACTGAAGAAGCTGGGATTGGAAGTGCACACGGGCATCGCGCATACCGGCGTGATCGCCATCCTCAAAGGCGGCAAGCCGGGTCCCAAACTCGCCATTCGCGCCGACATGGATGCGCTGCCGGTGACGGAGGACGTGGACGTTCCATTCGCATCGAAGGCCAAGGGCGAATACCGCGGCAAGCAGGTCGGCGTGATGCATGCCTGCGGCCACGACGCCCACACCTCGATGTTGCTTGGACTGGCCACGGTGCTCGCCGGCATGAAGAAGGACCTGCCGGGCGAAGTGATGTTCGTGTTCCAGCCGGCCGAAGAAGGCGCGCCTCCGGGCGAGCAAGGCGGCGCCTCGTTGATGCTCAAGGACGGCGTGTTCCGCGACTTCAAGCCCGATGCGATGTTCGGCATGCACGTGGTCAGCTCGCTCAACGTCGGCACCGTCGGCGTGCGCTCCGGCCCGGCGATGGCGGGCTCGGACTGGTTCAAGATGGTGGTGCATGGCAAGCAGACGCATGGCGCGATGCCGTGGAACGGCGTCGATCCCGTGGTCACCTCGGCGGAAATCATCAGCACGGCGCAGACCATCGTCAGCCGCAAGCTCAATATCGGCGACTATCCCGCCGTGCTCAGCTTCGGCATCGTGGAAGGCGGCGCGCGCTACAACATCGTGCCGGACCAGGTGGAGATGCAAGGCACGCTGCGCACCTTCGATGCCGGCATGCGCCAGCAGGCCATCGACAACCTCAAGGGCATCGCCGAACACGTCGCGGCGGCCAACGGCGCGACGGTGGAAACGCAGATTCCCGTGGGCGACAGCAACCCGGTGCTGATCAACAACCCGGCGCTCACCGCACGGGTGCGCGACAGCATCGGCAAGGCCATCGGCAGCGAGCACGTGATCGAGGCGAAGCCGTGGATGGCCTCGGAGGACTTCGCCTATTTCGCCAACGAGGTACCCAGCGTGTATTTCTGGGTCGGCTCCACGCCGGCCGGACAGGACGCGCTCAAGGCACCCGCCAACCACTCGCCAAAGTTCTTCATGGACGAGGGCGCGTTGAAGATCGGCATGGAGTCGATGCTGCAGGCCACGCTCGATTACCTCAACGCGCCCCGCTCCTGACCGGATCGGGGCGTCCCCCGATGCACGTTACGGCGTAGCTCACTGCACGCCGTAACTGCCCAGCACGATGGGCATCTTGCCGCCGAGAAATTCCACCCGGGCCGGAACCCCTGTCACATGATGGTGTTCGCGCGCCAGCCGGCGTGCGAGCTGGATCGCCATCGCGGGACACAATTGGCTGCGTACCAGCTGCTGGCCCATGGTGATGCACCACTGCCGGCCTTCGCGCTGACAGATCGAATAAACGGATTTCATCACACGATCCTCCTGCTCCTGTGGTGGCACGCCTGGCGTGCCGCTTCCCTCGATGCGTGCGCCGAAAGCGAACCTGTCGTAGTCGGCACCGTGGCGGCGGTCGGCGCTAGGGGGGCGCGCCGTAGAGGGTCACCGGTCCATGTATCCGCCACGATGCCGACTGCGACAGGCTCGTCGACGCACATCTACGTTCTTGCCGTCCCCTTCAATTCCACGCGGCGATTGGGCGCCAGGCATTCGATCAGCCGCGCACGCTGCTTGTCGTTGCACTGGACGACCGGATCGGCGGGGCCGCGTCCGCTCACCTGCATCGCGGCAGGCGATACACCGTGTGCCACCAGGTAGTCGCGCACCGCTTCCGCGCGCCGTTGCGACAACGCGAGGTTGTAGCGCTCGCTGCCGATGCGGTCGGTGTAGCCGGTGATCATGATGTCCTGGATGTGGCTGGCTTCCTGCACGCGCGACAACAGCTGGTCGAGGTTGGCGCTGCCTTCGGCGGTGAGCGTGGCGCTGTCGAAACCGAACATGGCGTCGGACGACAGCGTGAGCGCCATCATTGGTGCCGCCGCGGGCGCGGGGGACGGTGGCGGCGGCGGCGGCGCAAGCAGGTTCTTGCACGAGTCCGGCTTCCAATAGAACGCCCGGGCGAGATGGTTCTTGTCGAACTGCACCTGGAACTGGCACTTGATCGTGCCGCCATCGGTTTCGCGGAACGCGAAGATGTAGTTCCAGCGGCGCACGCCGAACACGCCTTCGCTGAAATGCGGAGCGCCCAGCAGATCGTAGAGTTGATGCTTGGTCATGCCCGGCGCGAGCTTGCGCAGGTTCTCCACGTTGACGAACACGCCTTCGGGCATGGTGGCGCGCGCGGGATCGGGAAAGTCCACTCCCGCCTCCGCCGTCTGCGCATGGCTCGGTATGGTTCCGCTGATGGCCATCGCCACGGCTGCGGCCAACAGGGCCTGCAGCAGTCGCGATCTGTAGATGGTCTTTCGCATGACGATTCCCCTTGATCGCTATCCGAAGTTCGTTGGCGAGCGCCGCCTTACCACTGCATGCCCGCACCGACGGAGAAGCCCGCATCGCCGCGCGTGTCGGCACTGCCGGTGAGCTTGTAGACCCAGCGTCCGCCCTGCGAGATGGTCGACACGCCGACCGCAATGCTCGATTCGCCGCGGAAGGTGCCCGCCGCCACGGCTGCCATGCTCCGGCCCGGCTCGTAGGACTGCGGCAGTCCGGCCATCGCCATGCCGGCGGCGATGCCGGCGTTGGCGCGATTGCTGGCGCTCTGGATCTGCCCGTTCAACTGGTTGTAGCGCTGGTCGGTGTAGTTCTGCGCCCAGTTCTGCGCCTGCTGGATGCCGGCGTTCAACTGGCCCACGTTGGCCGCATCGCTGGTGGCCACGCCGTTGGCGACGTTGTGGATGGTGGTGCCCGCGTTGCCGTTGCCCAGGGTGACGCTGCTGTAGTTGGTGCTGCCGTCGGTGTTGGTGTCGTAGCGCACGGTGCCCTGGGTGGAGTTGTTGATGCTTGCCTGCATCTGGCCCAGGTTCACCGCATCGGTCGCGGCGGAACCTGCCGCCACGTTGGTGATCTGCCGCTCGCTGCCGGCGCTCCCCACCGACACCGTGTTCGCGCGATCGGCCACCGAGCCGGAGCCCAGCGCGACGGAGTTGTCGGCCGAGGCATTCGCACCATTGCCCACGGCCACCGCGTTGCTGCCGCTGGCCGTGGCCGTGGGACCGGCAGCGACGCTGTTGGCGCCCGTCGCACTGGCATCGGCCAGTGCCGAGTTGACGGTGTAGTACTTGACGTTGTTGTTGATGGTGGTGCTGCCACCCGGCTTGATGTTCTGGATCGCGTTGTACAGGCTGTAGTTGCTGTAGACGTTGGTGGTGTCCTGCGTCCAGTGCCACATCTGCGAGCCGTTGATGGCCTGCGTGCTGGTGGCGCTGATGCTGCCCTGGTGCAGGTTCTGCAGGATGCTTCCGCCGGTGACGCCGCCGTCGGTGCTGCTGGTGCTGTCCATCGTCACGGTGTTGTGCGTGCTGTCGTCGTACTGCACGGCGTTGCCGGTGGCGAAGGACACCGCTTCGAGCTGCGCGAGGTTCACCGCATCGGTCAGCGCGCTGCCGGCCGCGACGTTGGTGATCTGGCGCTCCTGTCCCGGCGCACCGATCGACACTTCGCCGGCTGAGTGCTGCAACGTGCTCATGCCGTAGGCGGCATAGCTGTTCTGCCCACCGCGCGTGGCGGCCGAGGCGTAACCGAGCGCCACGCTGTTGGCGACGCTGGCGGTGGCATTGGCACCGATGATGGTCTGCGCGTTCGCCGTACCCGCGGCGCTGTCGCCGATCACCACGGAGTGACCCAGTCGCGCGTTGTAGTCATCGGTGGGAACGCCCGACGGGTCGGTGGGATCGTTGGCGCCGTTGCCCGGGAAGGCCGTGGCCGCCGTCACCGCCGGCAAGGTGTGGCTGGCATTGGTGCCGATCACCACTTCCTTCGAACCATTGGCCGTCGCGCCGTCGCCCATCAGCACCTGGTAATCCTGCGCGGCATTCACCGCCCAGCACGATGCCTGTACCACGCCCAGCACATTGGCGCAGGTGGATGCCCAGGCTGGCGCACTGTTCGGCAGTGCCAGTCCGAGCACACCGCCCGGTGCGCCGTTGTTGATGTTGGTGATGTAGCTGTCCGAACTCACCGAGCCGATCAGCGTGAGATGGGAATTGCTGCCGGTGCCGCCAAGCGTGGTGCCACCGACCGTGGTGAGCACCGTACCGACCGGCGTGGCATTCACCAGCGGAATGCCGGCCACGCTCACCACCGAATAGCCCTGGGTGAAGTTCGCCGAATTCACCTGCAGGCCGCCATTGGTGACGTAACCGTTGCTGTTGTTGAACAGCGCATTGGTGGAAGAGCCGAGCAACTGGCCGGCCGTACCCACCACGCCGCCGTTGCCCACGATGAGTCCCGTCGGCGTGGCCGACGGCGGCGGCACCACCGGCACGCCAGCGGCGCCGCTGCCCCCGCCCGGTCCACCGACGCCGGAAGCTGCGGGCGTGACGCCCAGCAACGACGCAACGCCCGGCAAGGCCTTGTCGACAAGATTCGATGCGCCCGGAATCACGCCAAGCAGATTCTGACCGGACGTCTGACCATTGCCGGTGGCGCCCAGTTGCACGCCCGGCACGCTGTTCACCGTGTCGGCCACGGTGTTGGTGAGGTTGCCCAACAGCGACGATGCCGTGCCACCCTGCCCCAGCACATTGGCCAGGCCCGTACCGTTCGGCTGCGACAACACCGCGCCCACGGTGGAGGTGACATCGCCTGCCGTCTTGTCCACATCGGGCAGCACCTTGCCAAGCGAAGCATCGCTTGAACCCAGGATGCCGCCGAGCCCGCTACCCGAGGCCGTACCAGCGACAGTACCCACCACGGTATTGAGCACGCCGGTGACCGGCTGCAGCACACCAGTGACAGCGCCGCCGATGGGCGTGCCGGCCGTCGCCGCGCCCACGATGCCCGTCACGGTGTTGGTCACGCCGGTGACGGTGGAAGGAAGATTCGAGATGGCACCGAGCGGACCGCCCGTGCTCACCGGATGCAGTACGGAGCCGACCGTCGAAGTCACATCCGACACCACACCGCCGAGATTGCCCAGACCGTTGCCGCCCGTCACTGGCTTCAGCACCGAACCCACGGTTGAAGTCACGCCGGAAACCACGCCGCTCAAACCGTTGCCCGAACCGAGCACGCCTCCGAGTCCGCTGCCCGAGCCCACACCGGCCACGGTGCCAACGACGCCGTTGACGGTCGACACCACCGGCTGCACGACACTCGTTACGGTGCCTCCGAGAGGCGTGCCTGCAGTGACGCCACCGACCAGGCCTGTCACCGTGTTCGTCACCCCGGTCACCGTCGCCGGCAGGTTCGACACCAGGCCGCCCACGTTGCCAAGACCACCGTTGCCTCCGGTCACCGGCTGCAAGACTTTGCCGACCGTCGAGGTCACACCGGAGACCACACCGCCCAAACCGTTGCCCGAACCGAGCACGCCTCCGAGGCCACTGCCCGAGCCCACACCGGCCACGGTGCCAACGACGCCGTTGACGGTCGACACTACCGGTTGCACGACGCTCGTCACGGTGCCCGCCAGAGGCGTACCTGCAGTGACGCCACCGACCAGGCCCGTCACCGTATTCGTCACACCCGTCACCGTCGCCGGCAGGTTCGACACCAGGCCGCCCACATTGCCAAGACCGCCGTTGCCTGCACCGAGCACGCCTCCGAGGCCGCTGCCCGATCCCACGCCTGCCACGGTGCCAACGACGCCG
Organism: Dyella kyungheensis; assembly: GCF_049913195.1. Lineage (GTDB taxonomy): Bacteria > Pseudomonadota > Gammaproteobacteria > Xanthomonadales > Rhodanobacteraceae > Dyella > Dyella kyungheensis. Next base: position 4,744,569 of record NZ_CP183983.1, read on the forward strand.
TTGACGGTCGACACTACCGGTTGCACGACGCTCGTCACGGTGCCCGCCAGAGGCGTACCTGCAGTGACGCCACCGACCAGGCCCGTCACCGTATTCGTCACACCCGTCACCGTCGCCGGCAGGTTCGACACCAGGCCGCCCACATTGCCAAGACCGCCGTTGCCTGCACCGAGCACGCCTCCGAGGCCGCTGCCCGATCCCACGCCTGCCACGGTGCCAACGACGCCGTTGACGGTCGACACTACCGGTTGCACGACACTCGTTACGGTGCCTCCGAGAGGCGTGCCTGCAGTGACGCCACCGACCAGGCCCGTCACCGTATTCGTCACACCCGTCACCGTCGCCGGCAGGTTCGACACCAGGCCGCCCACGTTGCCGAGGCCACCAGCCGAACCGGCGCCAACACCCGCCAGCGTCGTCGCCACGTTGTGCAGCGTCGATTCCACCGGCGGCAATACCGTATTCGTCACGCTCGCGAGCGGTGTGCCGGCGGTGACGCCGCCGACGACACCATTCACCGCATGGCTCACGCCATCGACCGTAGCGGGCAGCGTCGACACCAGACCGTTCGCACCCAACACACCGCCGAGACCGCCCTGGGATCCCAGGCCCGCCACCGTGGTGGCGACGTTGTGCAGCGTCGAATCGACGGGAGGCAGGATGCCACTGGCGACACCCGCGAGCGGCGTGCCCGCGGTCACACTACCGACGATGCCGCTCACCGCACCGGTCACGCCATCGACCGTAGCGGGCAGTTTCGACACCACGCCCGTCACGCTGCCGGACCCCAGTCCGCCGGTGATCGGTTGCAGTACGGGATCGAGCGCGGAAACCAGCTGACCGCCCACATGCAGATTGACGTTGGCGTTGACCAGCGGCGTGCTCGACAACACCGGCACGGAAACGCCGACATGCGCATGCGCGTCGACCAGATCGCCGTTGTTGGCCAGCACGGCGGCGCGAGCGCCGACGCTGGCATTCACCGGGGCCATCGCTGCGCCGGATGTTCCAAGCGGGATCGCAGGCGTACCCAGCTGCACACGACCATCCGCGCCGACCACTGCCGGCGCGCGATCGTCCACCAGCGAGCTGGTGACGTTCGCGTGCGTGGCCAACGTCACGGAGCGATTGCGATCCGCCACATCGTTCGACGAAGGCAATACAGCGGACACCAGGCCCTGGCCCAGCGCAGCCACATTCGCCGCGCCGGACACGGCGCCGACGCGCGAGCCCAGCTCGACCGGAACGGCAACGCCGGATTGGATCTGCTGCGCGGTCGGCATGATCGGCACCGCGGTCTTCACACGCACGCCGGCGAGCATGGCCTTGCGCCGCACGGAAGCAGCCGGCGTCGGCGCCACATCGGCATGACCAGCAGCCGGCACGTTCACGGCGGCGCGGTTGCCCAACGACGACGCATCGACGCCAAGCGCAACCGGCGCTGCCTGCGATGCGGGATGCTCATACTTGGCGGCCAGGCTCATCAGGTCGTTGAGCTTGGCGTCGTCGGCACCTTCCGCGTGCGATGCGGTGTGATACGCCAGCGCACACAGCGCGAGGCCAGTCGCCAGGAACGCGCGTGCCGATGGCATAAAGCCGATCTGGCGGGAGGCGCGATGATGCCGCGGAGAAAGTTCAGACACCGGCACCCACGCGCGCCGGGAGTCGGACCACACGAGACGGTAAATGCGATTCATTGAAGTGTCCCCTTTTGGCCGGCGCAGCCCACGTCATGTGTCCGCGCATACAGTCCATGCGAGCTGTACCGGCGCACGACATGTGCCACCGGCAACGCTTGGGGTTCATTACAACGATCGCAGCGGCTGCCCGATGTTCCAATCCGGCAACGGCATAAGCCGATCCGGCAAGGTCTAGGGCAAATACGGCAGCGGCCTGCACAAATCCGGCATCACGTGTTCGTTGCGTGACGAGAGGCGATGCGGAAACGACGAACGGCCAGCAGGCGCGGCCGCGATGACTCAGGCCGCTTCGAACGGCGGTGCGCGCATCAAGGTATCGCGCGGGCGTTCGCCGAACACCCGGCGATAATGGTCGGCAAACCGCGAGAGGTCCCACAGGCCGCAACTGAGCGCCACCGATTTCACCGAGCGTCGGCTGGCATCGGACAGCGTGAGGTTCTTGCAGGCCGTGCACAGCCGCAGCATCGACAGATAGCGGTTCGGCGAGACGCCCAGCAGGTCGTCAAAGGCGTAGCGCAAGGCGCGCTCGCTGACACCGGCGGCGTTGCACAGCTCCGTTATATAGATGTCCCGGCGCAGATTGCGGCGCATGAACTCTTCGGCGCGCTGCACGGCGAGGTAGTGCGTGCGCCGGCCGCGCGAGCATGCCGGCCGGTCCTCGGCGCGGGCCGACAGCGCTGCGATGAGGTGGGATTCGAGCAGGCCATCGAGATCGATATCGTGCGGCGCACCTTCGTTTGGCGCCTGCAGTACGCGGTCGCGCACCGCATCGATCTTCGCGCGCAGCGCACGGGCGCGCTCGTCGTCGGACAACGTGAACAGCGACATCGCCCTGACCGGCACATCCGGCTGATGCGGGCTTAGCTCGAGGTACTTGTCCACCACGCGCTGCTGCGGCACCAGCACGCCGGTGATGCGGCTGCCGGAACCGAGCACGAACTCGCTGATGCCCTCGGGGAACACCGTGAAGGCCATGCCCGAGCCAAGCGAGGTGCCATGGCACCAGCTGTCTTCCGAGGTGTGGTGCAGAAAGCCGAACAGACACCAGCCCTGCGGCAGCGCGAAGCGGCCGCGAAAGGCGAAGTTCACCTCGCCGGTGAAATAGATCGCCCGCTCCGACGCGATCGAATCAGCGTGCGCACGCGGTCCTTGCTTGCCCAGCAGTACCAGCTCCAGCTCACAGACCTTGAGGATGCCGCACAGCGTGACGAGATCGGGCGACTGCAGTCCGACGTCGTTCTCGATTTCCATTGATTGCCCCCTGAGGCATCCACTTCGAGGCGCCCATTAATGTCGCCATTGATTATCACCGGCGACAAGGCTCATTAAAGAATCCATATGCATCGCCTCAATGCACATATTCGGCAATAGCTGTTTTGGCTGAAATGCCACCCTTCGGTTTGTGATGCACATCACATAATCGGTCTTCACGCCTGCCGTTTTTGTGCAAGCAGTCACGCATGCCCCAAAGAGACTGTGCTCGTACGTCACTCCGCCCAGGACGGTCGGACCGTACATTTTTAGGGGCCTTCCGATAAATCGTACGACACGGCGGAGCGGATCGTTCGCGCCATTTTTCCGTCGCCAGCTGTCGTGAAATTGACTTCACAAAATCGTCGATTTCACGCGGAATTGATTATTTCGATCTAAATGATCGGGGAGCCGTTGGGGTCGATTGAAATTAATCGATCCAACTGGCCATTCGTATTATTGGACCGATAAAAGGCACGGCTCGTGCAATCGATTTAATAGTCCGAATGGACTATGGGCCAAATGCTCAATAGGGGCGGTCGCTGCCGATAAACAAAGAGGCGCGGCCGATTAAGTATCGAGAAGTAGAGCGCGGGGCTCTACGGGAGACAGACCAATGAACACGATGATTCGCAATTTTCTGGTGGAAGAAGACGGCATCACGGCGATCGAGTACGGGATTCTTGCGGCGATCGTGGCGGCAGCCATCGTTGCCGTGTTCGGCAGCAAGCTCCAGGACCTGTTCACCACCCTCTTCACCAACCTGACAGCCGTCGCAAATACGGCGGTCAAGAGCTCCTGATCAGCCAGGCGATTCAGTTTCCCGGCCGCGGAGGGGCGGCGTCTGCATATGTAGATGGGGCCAGGGACGGCGACACGGGAGTCATAAGGGGGATGACATGATCACGGTATTGCCTTTGCTCGCGATCGCTCTCAGCGCGCTGGTCGTGCTCAGTGATGTGTACGCGCGCCGGGTACCCAACAAGTGGCTCGTGGTCACCCTTTCCGTTGCGATCCTGGCCTCTCTCCTGCAATGGGCTATAGGCGACAAAGCTGCTGCGTGGCCATCCTTGCCGGGATTCGCCACTGGACTCGTCGTGATGTTGCCCTTCTACGCCATCCGCTGGATGGGCGCGGGCGACGTGAAGTTTCTTGCCACGCTGGGCTTCCTGCTCGGCGTGCGTGCGTTGCTGCCGATCTGGATCATCGGCTGCCTGATGACCGGCGTGCATGCCGTCTGCGTGCTGCTGTTTCGCCTGCCGCGCATCGCTTATGCGCCGGGCGTGAGCACCATGCGCCACCATCTGCATGCATCGCCGCTGTGGCAGCGCTCCCTGCATGCACGGCAGGGCCGGGTAGGACTGCCGCATGCTGCCTATCTCGGCATCGCCGCCATCGTCACCGTGCTCACTCCCGAGCTGTTGCATTGGGAGAGCACATGATCGTCTGTCATCACGCCAGTCCTGCTCGGCAGCGTGGCGTGGCAGCCATCGAATTCGCCTTTGTGTTTCTGCTGGGCGTGCTGCCGCTGTTGCTGATCACGCTGACCGGCGTGCTGATCTTCGCCGCGCAGCAGTCGCTGTCGCTGGCATCGGCCGAGGGTGCGCGGGCCGCGCTGCAATACGGCACGGTGGCGCAACGGCAAAGCAATGCCTGCTACGCCGCGCAACGTTCGATGGCCTGGCTGCTGGCCTTCTCCGGCGAAAGCGCGAATTGCGGCACGCCGGCCGCGCCCGGTGCGAGCTACGCGCCGGTGGCGATTTCCGCCGCCACGCCCTGCCCCAGCAATGCCGCCAGGACCTGCATCACGGTGGTGGCGTCGTTCGACTACAACACCCACCCGTTCGTACCCGGCGCCTCGGCGCTGTACGGATGGTTGATGAAATCCAACCTCAGCAGCTCGGCCACCGTGCAGCTGGACCTGGGCACCTGACGAACCGGAGACGCCTCCAGATGCACAACGTGTCACGCATCGCCGCCCTTGTGCTGGTCGTCCTCGCGACGGTGCTGGCGCTGGTCGCTTTCACCCTCGGCAAGCGGCGTCCGGACCAGGACACGCCGCCACCGGTCGCCGCTGCGCCCGTCACGGCACCGCCCGTACCGGTGGCGCCGGCGAAAACAGCGCACGCCATCGTCGCTGCGCAAGCCTTGCCGGCCGGCGAAGTGATTCCCGCGGCCGCGCTGCGCGACATCGCGGTGTCCACGGCGCCCGAGGGCAGCTATGGGCAGATCGAGCTGCTGGTGGGCCAGGTGCCCCGCGTCGATATTCCCGAAGGCACCGTGGTGACCTCCGCCCTGCTCGCCAACCCGATCGCCATGCAGCTTCGGCCGGGCGAGCGTGCGCTGGCGGTGCCGGTCGATGAAGTCTCCGGCGTGGGCTACCGCGTGCAGCCCGGCGATTACGTGGACGTGGTGGTGACCTTGAAGATGGAAGAACTCAACCCGGCCGCCATGGGCCGGCAACACACCGACAGCCGCCTGCTCGCCGCGCGTTTGCGCGTGCTGGCCTACGGCGCGCGCGACTTGCCCAACGTCAGCCAGCCCACGCCGGCCACCAAGAACGAAGCCACCGAGGCAGCGGCGAAGATGGCTGTGCTCGCGGTGCCCCTGGCGGAAGTCGATCCGCTCGTGCTTGGCCTGCAGGCCGGCAAGGTGTCGCTTGCGTTGCGCCATCCCGGCGATCCGGGCATGCCCAGCGACCTGCTGTTTCCGTTGCCGCCTACCGTGCTGGCGCCACGCAGCGACCTCAGCGCCGAACAACGCGCCTGGTTGCTCACGCCGGAGAACCGCGCCTTTGCCGGCGTCGAAGACGCGGGCCTGCTTGGTCGCATACGGACGAGCACGCCGGCGATCCGGCCACACACGCCGACGCAGGCTGGCCCGGAAATCATTCGCGGCACCAACGTCGCCTCCTCGCACGCACCGCTGGCGGTGACTCCATGAGCCAGCGTCATTGGATCCTGCTGGTGACGGCCGCGCTGCCGCTGCTGGCGACGCATGCGGCCACCGTCAACGATGCGACGATTGCACTGCAGGTGCACGAACAGCGCCCCTGGCATCTGCCAGCGGAGATCCAGCGCGTGGCCATTGCCGATCCTTCCGTCACCGACATCGTGATGCTGAAAGGCCAGCGCGATGCGCTGCTGGTCGGCAAGAAGCCGGGCCAGACCACCCTGCTGCTATGGCGCCGTGGCGACGCCGCGCCGCAGCGACTGACGGTCGAGGTACGCAGCGCGGGACAGGCCGCCTTGCAAAGCGACAGCGGCCTGCATATCGCCGTGCAGGACAACGAAGCCGTGCTGAGCGGCCAGGCCGCCAGCATGCTCGAGCACGAACGCGGCGTGGCGGCGGCGCAGAACGCGTCGGGCGACAAGGGCGCGGTGATCGATGCCTCCAGCGTCGCCAGCGGCGGCGTGGTGCAGGTGGAAGTGAAGGTGGTCGAGTTCGACAAGACGGTGATGAGCCAGATCGGCATCAACTTCAATGCCACCAACAACGGTTTCCGTTACGGCTTCACCTCGCCGCTGGGTCCGACCACCACCACGGGCGGCGCCATTTCCTCGGCCTTCAACCTGGTGATGGGCCATACCAGCGCCAACGGCCAGCACGCCTGGAACGCGAACCTCAACCTGCTGCAGAGCGACGGTATGGCGCGCGTGCTCGCCGAGCCGACGCTGGTGGCGTTGTCGGGCCAGAGCGCCAGTTTCCTGTCGGGCGGCGAGCTGCCGATTCCCGAGCCGCAGGGCCTGGGTACCACCACGATCGTCTACAAGCCGTTCGGCATCGGTCTGACCGTGACGCCCACGGTGCTGGCGCCGGATCGCATTGCGCTCAAGGTGGCGCCCGAGGCGAGCGACCTGGACTACACCAACGCGGTGGTGTTGAACGGCGTATCGGTGCCCGCGATCAGTACGCGGCGTGCCGACACCACGGTGGAACTGGGCGACGGCGAGACCTTCATCATCGGCGGACTGGTGAGCCAGAACATCACCAGCCAGGTGGACAAGATTCCGTTGCTGGGCGACATCCCGATCCTCGGCTCGTTCTTCCGCGACCTCAAGTACAGCCGCCAGGACAAGGAGCTGGTGTTGATCGTGACGCCGCACCTGGTGCGCCCGATCGCCAAGGACACCCGGCTGCCGCTGCCCGGCGAGCGCGAGCAGCGCAACAACCTGCCGGTGTGGGGCTCGTGGCTGCTCAATCCGGCCGGGTCCGATCAACTGCCGGGCTTTTCGCGCTGAGGACAAAGGCCATGCAAGCAAACCCCACGGTGGTGACCTTGACCAAGCCGGCGTTGGACTCGACGCTGCTGCTCTACTCGCCCGACGAAAACAATGCGCAGCGTTTCTCCGCGCGCCTGCGCCAGCTGGTCACGCTGGCGTGGTGCGACAGCCACCAGTTCGCCGCCAGCCGCCGCGCGCTGGAGGAACATCAGCCGCGCCTGGTCCTGCTCGATTTCTCCAAGGGCTATACCGACGCTTCCGCCGAGATCGCGCGCCAGCTGATGGCGATCGATCCGGGCCTGGTGCTGCTGGGGATCGGCTCGGCGGCATCGGATCGGGGCGCGGGCGTGCTCTGCGCGATGCGTGCAGGGCTGAAGGATTTCATCGACATCGATGCGGGCGACGAGGAGATCCTCGATCAGCTCCGCACGTCGCTGGAGCAGCTGCGCCATGCAGCGGACGGACAACCCGCGCGCGCACCCAGGCGCGGACAGCTGGTACTGCTCTGCGGCGTGCGGCCGGGCCTGGGCACCAGCACGCTGGCAGCGCACCTGGGCGCCATGGCGGCGGCGATCAAGCCGTCGGCAGCTGCCCCCGCCAGCGGCAACAGCGTCATGCTGTTCGATCTGGGTCACTCGAGCGGCGATATCGGGCTCTATCTGGGCACCGGCGGCGACTTCCATTTCGACGACGCGCTGCGCCACGCCAGCCGCATCGACGCCACCCTGGTACGCACTGCCGTGCCGCATCACAGCAGCGGCGCCGCCGTGCTGGCACAACCCCGCGAACGCAACATCAGCCTGGCCGGCGCCGAGGTCGTGCCCCTGCTGGAACGGTTGCTGGGCATGTACGACCTGGTGCTGTGCGACCTGGACAGCCGCGCGCTGGACGATGTCGCGCACAGCCTGCTGAAGATGGCCGACGCGATCTGGCTGGTCACCGACCAGGCGCTCGGTTCGATGGTGGCGCTCGACACCTGCCTGCGCCAACTCGAACGCGCGCAGGCGCGCGACCTGCGGGTGTCGCTGCTGGTGAACCGCTACGACGAGGCCTGCGGCCTCAGCGCCGCACGTATGGCCGAGCGCTTCAGCCTGCCGCTGCTGGCCACCTTGCCGGAACGCTCGCGCACCCTGCGCGCCGCCGCCAACCGCGGCTCGCTGTTGCATGAAATCGCCGCGAACGACGCCTATGTGCGTGCGCTCGCTCCGCTCCTCGCCCGTTTCCGGCTGCGCACGAAGCGCGACGCCGGCAAGCGCGGCTGGAGGACCTTGCTCAACCCGATACGGGGGAACTTATGGAAACGCCACTGAATTCTTCCAGTGCGTTGCTCGCTGCCGCACTGCGCCGTGCCGACGTCTCTTCGCGGCTGGATGGCCCTGCGTTGCCTTTCGAACAGACCCAGCAGTTCCAGGATGTGCTGTCGGCGGCGCACGAATTCCTGTTGAACCGCATCGAAGACCAGCGCATCGATATCGCATCGTGGTCGCGCACCACGGTCACCAAGTACGTGGAAACGGAGACCGCCAGCTTCGTGCAGGAGTGGCGCATCCCGGTCAACGAGTCGGAGATGCAACAGGTCTCCGGCGCGCTGGTGAAGGAACTCACCGGCTTCGGTCCGCTGGACGACCTGCTGCTGGATGCCGCGGTCGAAGACATCCTGATCAACGGCCACGACGATGTCTACGTGTCGCGCCAGGGCGTGCTCAAGCGCGAGAACATCCGCTTCAGCGACAACCATCACCTGCTGCGCATCGTGCGCCGCATCCTCGCGCCGCTGGGCCGCCGGCTGGACGACTCCAACCCGATGGTGGATGCCCGCCTGCCCAATGGCGGCCGTCTCAACGCCATCATCGAGCCGCTCTCGGTCACCGGCCCGTGCGTGTCCATCCGCAAGTTCCGCAAGGATCCGTTCACGCCGGACGAACTGCAGGAAAAGGGCACGTTCGATCGCGCGATCCGCTCGTTCCTCGAAGCGGCGGTGCTCGGCCGTTGCAACGTGATCGTGTCGGGCGGCACCAGTTCGGGCAAGACCTCGCTGCTCAATGCGCTGGCCAGCTTCATCCCCGCGCACGAACGCGTGATCACGGTGGAAGACACCGCCGAACTCGCGCTCAACCATCCACATGTGGTGCGGCTGGAAAGCCGGCTCGGCAGTTTCGACGGCGAAGGCGCGGTGAGCATCCGCGACCTGGTGCGCAACAGCCTGCGCATGCGTCCGGACCGGATCGTGGTGGGCGAGGTGCGCGGCGTCGAAGTACTGGAGATGCTGCAGGCGATGAACACCGGCCACGACGGCTCGATGTCGACCATCCACGCCAACTCGCCCCGCGATGCGTTGTACCGGCTGGAAATGCTGGCGGGCTTTGCCGGCTTCCAGGGCAGCGAGACCAGCTTGCGCCGGCAGATCGCCAGCGCGGTGGATTTCATCGTGCAGATCGCGCGACTGAGCAGCGGCCGCCGGGTGATTTCGTCGATCACCGAAGTGACCGGCGTGGGCGACAACGTGATCACCACGCAGGACATGTACCGCCACGATCCCTTCGTCGACCGCGACGGCAAGGAGATCGACCGCTGGATGAGTCTCGGCCTGCAGCCGCATACCAGCAAGCTCGAACCGTTCCGCCAGCTGCTGCGCGAAGCGAACGGGCCGTTCGCATGATCCAGGCGCTGTCGCTGGCCGCGCTCGCACTGCTGCTGCTCGCTGGCGCGATCGAGCTGTGGTGGGGCAGCGCATTGCGCCTGCAGCAGCGCAAGAGTCTGGAGAGCATCGAGCAACGGCTGGTGACGCGAGGGCAAACCGATCCTCGCGCACCGCCGCCGCTGCCGGCACCGCGCAAGCAGGGCCTGCTGCAGCGGGCAGACAGTGTGCTCACGCGCGCGGCGCTTCCGACCCGCCGGTCGATCTATCTCGCACTGGCCGCTCCCGGCATCGCACTCACGTTGCTGGCCTGGTGGCGCATCGGCAGCGCCTGGGGCATGCCGCTGATGCTTGCCCTGTACGGCGCGGCCGTATGGCTGTGGCTGCGCCGCCGCATCGAGAAGCAGCAACAGCTCTTGCTGGCGCAGCTGCCCGATTTCCTCGACGGCATGATCCGCATGACCAGCGTGGGCAACAGCCTGCCGATGGCGTTCCAGAGCACCAGCAAGTCGGTGGCGATGCCTTTGCGTGGCGTGCTCGATCGCACGCTGTCGTCGATGCACGCCGGCGCCGATCTCGACCAGGCGCTGGCGATGGCGTCGCGTCCTTATGCGCTGGAAGAACTCTCGCTGCTGCATGCCGTGTTCGGCATCGGCATGCGCGTGGGCGGCCGGGCCGATCACATCCTTCAGCGCATGAGCGACTTCATGCGCGACCACGCGCACGCGCGCTCCGAGCTGAAGGCGATCACCGCCGAAACGCGGATGTCGGCCTGGGTGCTGGCTTTGCTGCCGGTGGCCGTGTCCACGGTGATGACGCTGCTCGATCCGTCGTTCTTCAAACCGATGTTCACCGAAGCACTGGGCCACAAGATCCTGCTCATCGCGCTCGGGCTGGAGTTGACCGGCGGCCTGTTGCTGTACCGGTTGGCCAAATCGCTGTAGCAGCGCGTGGCGCTGTCGTCTCTTTCGCTATTCGCTTGGGGGTGCGTCGTGGAAGTGGGTTGGATCATGATTGCCGCACTGGTGGCGCTATCGGCAGGCGGCGGCTTGTTCGCCAGCGAGGCGCTGCGCCACTACCGTCAGCGCCAGCAGGAAAGCCGGCTGATCGACCGGGCGTTGCTCGGCCCGCGCGCAGGCAACCCCGGCGATACGCCGGCCGAGCCCCAGGAAGACGCCTGGACGCTGTTGTTGCACACGCTGGCTGCGCTGGGCCGGCGTTTCGAGAACGGACGGCTGGGCCGCGCGCTGATCACGCCGGAAGACCGGCTGCTGCTGGGACAGATCAACCGCAACACCGGCCAGGGACGGGCGATGTTTCTCGGCCTGCGCCTCGCGCTGGCCATGGCGGTGCCGCTGCCGGTAATGCTGTGGCTGGCGCCCAGCGGCTTCAGCGCCTTCGTGGTGTTGCTTGGCGCCGCGGCATTCGGCCTGATCGCGCCCAAGCTCGTGCTGGGCAGCCTGGCCAAGCGGCTGCGCAAACGCGCCGACGACGAACTGCCCTTGCTGGTCGATCTCCTGCGGCTGCTGCAGGGCGTGGGTTTCAGCGTGGACCAGAGCCTGCAGATGGTCGCCGACCGTTTCCAGGAAGCGATGCCGCTGATGAGCCGCGAGGTCGGCGACGCCAACGCGCTGTACCTGCGTGGCCGCACGCGCATGCAGTCGCTGCATCGCCTGTGCGAATTCGACAACGACGGCCTGAAGAGCCTCGTGCAGATCCTCGTGCAAGTGCATGAGCACGGCGGCGCCGTGCAGGAACCCCTGCGCCAGTTCGGCGATCGCCTGCGCGAGCAACGCAAGCTGCACATGAAGGAACTGAGCGGCAAGCTCTCCGTGAAGATGACCGTGGTGATGATGCTCACGCTGATTCCGGCACTGATGCTGGTGCTGGCCGGGCCGGCTGCGATCTCGCTGATCACCACCATGACCAAGCTGGGAGGACACTGACCATGCGCACTTCCCTGCCTCGCTGGCTGTTTGCCTCAATCGCCTGCGTGCTGCTTGCAGCGTGCGGCAAGACGCTCGGCGGCTATCCCAACCACACGCCCACGGCATCGCTGGTCGCGCCGGGCAACAGTGCCCGCGACGACAAGTCGGTCTATATGGACCTGATTCGCCAGATGCAGCAGCAAGGGGCCTATTACGCGTCGCTCGCACACATCGACGCGTATCGCCAGCGTTTCGGCAACGCGCCGGAACTGCGTCGCCGACAGGCCGATGCGCTGCGTGCCACCGGTCAACTGGATGCGGCGCGCGTCATCTATCGCAGCCTTCTCAGCGGCGAGCAGGCCGCTGCCGCGTGGCATGGGCTGGGCCTGGTCGAGGCGCAGTCGGGTCATGCGACGGCGGCCGACGAAGCGCTGCTGAAGGCCACCGAACTGGAGCCGGTCAACGCCGCGTACCTGAGCGATCTGGGCTATGCACGCTTGTGCGATGGACAGACGGCCGCCGCGAAGGACCCGCTCGCGATGGCCGCCGAGCTGGATCCCACCAATGCGAAGGTCATCGCGAACCTGGCGCTATGGGCCATGCTGACCGGTGACACCACGCGGGCCGACGCCATCATGCAGCGCGGCGAGCTGCCTGCGAGCAGCCAGGACGACGTGCATCGTCTCGCCGTGCAGCTCGCATCGCGCCGCACGCGCACGGCGACGCCCGGCGCTCAAGCCGCCGGCGCACCGGCACGCCCAGCGAACAACACCGCCGGCACGGATGTACCCGCCAGCATGTTGCAACGCTTCACCACGGATGGCACCGCTTACGAGGCACGCCCATGACGATTTCGCTTCGCATCTCCCGACAGGTTGTCATCGCGTTGGCGTTGACATGTTCGGCCGGCATCGCCGCCCATGCACAGCAAGCGCCGATCACCGGCCAGATGCTGGCGCCCACGGCGCCGCCCGCCACCGTCGACAGCCCGCCGCCTGCCGCCGCGCCCGCGCCAACGGCAACCGATAGTGCGAACGAGGAAACGCAGGTAGGCGACACCACGCACCAGTTGCTCGGCATGCAAGCGCAGGGCACGCATGCCGGCAAGCATCTGCCGATACCGGGCCCGGAGGCGTCGGCGAGCTACCAGCGCTACCTGAAGAGCTTCGAGCATCCGATTCCGGAGTTCTATGACGCGGCGGTCAGCAAGAGTGCCGATGCGTCGTCCACCTCCAGCTCGCCCTGACCCGTATGCGGCGCGCGCAAAGCGGTTCCACGGCCGTAGCGATGCTGTTGATGATGTTGGGCCTGATCACCATGCTCGGCCTGGTGGAAGTGGGCTATCTGTACTGGGCCAAGCGCGACACGCAGAAGGTGGCCGACCTGGCGGCCCTCGCCGGTGCGCAGCAGCTCAACGCGTGCACGTCGGGCAACGGCAACAACACCGCCGCCACAGGCAACGCGACGACGGAAAATGGATTCACCGGCCAGCTCAGCGTCAACTGCGGCACCTGGAACCCGGCCAACGGGAGCAGCGATCACTTCGCCGGCACGACCGGCACGCCCAATGCGGTGAAAGTGGTAGCGCAGCGTTCGGTGCTGCCCATCTGGGGCATGGCGGGCAAACTACCCAACGTCAGCGCCGAAGCGGTGGCGAGCGGCTTGCAGCCCGTGGCGGTTTTCAGCATCGGCAGCACGTTGGTGGACGTCAGCGGAAAATCGCCGCTCGGCCAATTGCTCACCGGCATTGGACTCAACATCCCCGAGGCGACGCTGGTCGGCTACAACGGACTGGCCACGGCCACCGTCACGCCCTCGGGTCTGCTCAACCAGCTCGGCGTGAGCGTGCCGGCCAACCTCGATGTCGGCGGCGTCAACCAGTTGCTCGCCTCGTCGGTGCAGGCACACGCGTTGATCGACGTGCTCAATGCCGTGGTGAATGCGGCCGGCCAACAGCAGTTGCTCAGCGCCAACGCCACCCTGGTCAACGCGGTCACCGCCGCCGCCGGCACTGCACCGGGCAAGGTCACGCTGGGTTCCAGTGGATCGACCAGCGGCTTGTTCGCACAGATCACGGCGCCCGACAGCAGCGTGCAGACGGCGCTCAATGCCCAGGTGAATGCGTTGCAGCTGATCAGCGGCGCGGTCGGCGTGGCCACCGGGCAACACGCCCTGAAGGGTGCCGTCGCTGTGCCGAATATTCTTGGCTTCAGCATCAGCAGCGCCTTCAGCGTGATCGAGCCGCCGTCGATCGGCATTGGTGGCGTGGGTACGAGCGCGTCCACGGCGCAGGTGCGCGCCTTCATCAACGTGCAGTTCTCGACCAACAACATCCCGTTGCTGGGCACGCTGGTGAGCTCGCTGGCCAAGACGTCGATCAGCCTCAACCTGCCCATTGCGATCGACCTGGTCTACGCCAAGGCGACGCTCAACAGCCTGTGCACCGAGAACAGCAGCCCGTATCACGCCACCTTCGGCGTGCAATCGTCGGTGTTGAAGATGTGCGTGGGCGGCATATCGCAAAGCAGCGCATTCAGCACCGCGGGAAGTTGCGATCAGATCCCCGCGGTCAGTGGGCCTCCCTTGCTGAATGTGACGGTCGCCGGCGCAACCGTGGCCAGCGTGGTCAACCCGTTCGTGATCACCGGTTTGCCGGCGAATGGCAGCGGCACGCTGGCCGCGGGCGAATCGGCGAACATTCCCAGCGGCGGCACCCCGCTCGACATCGGCACCACCGTCACCAATGTCTTCAACGCACTGACTACCGCGTTGCTCAACCAGACGGCGACATCCACGCCATCATCGATCTCCACGCCGCTGGCGACCGACCTGTGGAACAACAACGCGGCTGCCCACACCGGTCTCACGCCCAACCTCAACCAGCTCTCGGCAGCCTTGACCCAGCTGTCGGGCACCACCACGGGCCTGCAGAGTTTTCTGCAGAACACCGGCGGACAGGTCGGCAACATTCTCGGCAGCACGCTGACGCTCAATGTGCCGGGCATTCTTACCGGCACCAGCAACCTGCTCGGCGGCGTGGTCAACCTGTTGGGCAACGTGCTCACCCAGACGGGTTGCGCGGCGGGTTTCCAGAACAGTTGCATCGCGGCCATCCAGACCGCCATGAATGGCGGCACCACCTCGTTGCCCAACAGCCTGGTAGCCGTGCTCGGCTTCGTGGTGCAGACCCTGCAGGGGCCGCTCAACCAGCTCGGCTCGCAGGTGCTGACGCCGGCGCTGAGGGACATCCTGGGCATCAAACTGGGTGTCAGCACGGTGAGTCTGCAGTCGCTGCAGTGTCACGGTGTGCAGTTGGTCTACTAGCGATGCATCGCCTCTTGACCCCCACAAACAGACCCTTAGACTGTCCCGGTTGGCTTGGCAAAGGGCTGGAAATACGCGCAGCAGCGCTTTCCAGGGCGGGCCACGATCAAAGGGGAATTTCAGGATGAAGGCTTTGACTCGCAGCGCGGGCCCACGGCGGGTGTTGTTCGCGATCGGCACCCTGGTGCTCATGGCCACTTCGGCGTGCGCGAGCGCACCCGCGACGAGCAACAACCCGATGCCGCCCGCACCCGAGCCGGCCGCTTCCACCCAGTCCAAGGTGCCGCTGAGCACGGTGGAAAGCCTTCGCCAGTTGATTGACAACCATCAGCTCACCGAAGTGCGCACCACGTACAACAGCACCTATGGCGCGAGCCTGCTGTTCCGTCCGGAAACCCTGGGCTATTACGTGGTGCTGTTCCACGGCAAGGAATTCTGGCGCGTGATGCAGACCGATTCCTTCGACGACGCCGAGAGCCTCTATCGCACCTTCGTGTCGCAGACGCAGACGCTGGGCCAGGTCGAAATCGACACCATGCGCCTGGATGCCGGCAACAAGTACGCCGAGCACATGATCGCGGTGAACCAGGCGAAGCTGCGCAGCCTGCAGCAGGACGCGAACAACCAGCAGCAGCAAGCGCAGCAGGTGGCCGCCCAGCAGGAGCAGGCCCATCAGCAGGCGGTGGCGCTGAGCAGCGATCTGCACAACACCAATGCACAGCTCGATGCGGTGAAGCAGCAGATCCGCGCCCTGGAAACGATGCAGTCCAATCCGAACCTGGTGCTGCCCACGCCGGCGCCTGCCACCACCGCGGCGCCGACCCCGCAGCCGAACCAGCCGCCCGCCGCGTCGCCCTGAGCGGGCCGACCTGGCCGTCCGAACCGCCGCATCCTCACGGATAGCGG
Organism: Dyella kyungheensis; assembly: GCF_049913195.1. Taxonomy (GTDB): domain Bacteria; phylum Pseudomonadota; class Gammaproteobacteria; order Xanthomonadales; family Rhodanobacteraceae; genus Dyella; species Dyella kyungheensis. The sequence goes on from NZ_CP183983.1 coordinate 4,760,539, forward strand.
CGGTTTTTCTTTTTGCGGCGTGAGCGGCGAAGAAAAAGCCGACTGGCAACAACGACATCGGAAGCATTCCCGGCCTGATCCAGGCTGCCTTGCGCACGATCCTGCGAAGGATCGCCGTCACATTTGGTCAGCGAAAAGCAAGCCAACCAGTACTTTTGTCACGGTCGCCGCGTGACCTTGATACGCATACTCGGGACTTACATCGATCCAATACCGGGGAATTGCATGCGCCGTCTCTTGACCTTGCTGATGGCAGGCAGCCTTGTGCTGTCGCCGTGTTTCGTCACCCTGGCCAAGGATGCGCCGCCGGACAAAGACAAAAAGGCCGCCAGCAAGGACGAGGACGTCCAGGCACCGAGCACCGAGACCGCCGTGCGCACCAAGCACAGCGTGAGCATCAACGGCCATTCGGTCTCCTACACCGCCACGGCCGGCACGGTGATCATCCGCGACGACAAGGGCGAGCCGCAGGCCAGCGTGTTCTACGTGGCCTATACGGTGGACGGCAAGGCGGAAAAGCGCCCGGTCACCTTCCTCTACAACGGCGGCCCGGGTTCCTCCTCGATGTGGCTGCACATGGGCTCGTTCGGCCCGGTGCGCATCGCCACCGACAGCCCCGCCGCCACCGCGCCGGCGCCGTACAAGCTGGTGTCCAACAGCGACAGCCTGCTCGACAAGACCGACCTGGTCTTCATCGATGCGGTGGGCACCGGTTATTCGCGACCGCTCGGCAAGGCCGAGGGCAAGGATTTCTGGGGCGTTGACCAGGACGTGTCGGCGTTCTCGCGTGCCATCCAGCGCTACGTGACGATCAACAACCGCTGGAACTCGCCGAAGTTCCTCTACGGCGAAAGCTACGGCACCACGCGCTCCGGCGCGCTGGTGGATGCGCTGCAGGACAAGGGCATGTCGTTCAACGGCGTGATCATCATGTCCTCCATCCTCAACTACGGCATGCGCATGCCGGGCTATGACGCGATGTACATCGGCTACGTGCCGAGTTACGCCGCCGCTGCCTGGTATCACAACAAGCTCGCCAACAAGCCGGCCGACCTGAAGTCGTACATCGACCAGGTACGCGCCTTTGCCAGCGGCCCTTATGCAAGCGCGCTGGCCAAGGGCCAGGACATCTCGCCGACCGAAGCCGACGCCGTGGCGCGCCAGCTGGCGGCGTATACCGGCCTGTCGGTGGAGTACATCAAGGAATCCAACCTGCGTGTCGATCCGTCGCGCTTCCGCAAGGAACTGCTGCGCAACGAACGCCGCACCATCGGCCGCTACGACGCGCGCTTCGAAGGCGTGGACGAAGACGCGGCCGGCGAAGTGCCCGACTACGATGCCTCCGACACCGGCATCAGCGGCGCGTTCGTCACCGCGTTCAACGACTACATCGTCAACCAGCTGAACTACCACAGCGACCTCGACTATCGCCCCACCTTCGGCGACATCAACAAGTCGTGGGACTGGAAGCATCAGGCGGCCGGCATCAAGCGTCCGCTGTTGATGGCCTATGTGGCCGGCGACCTGGCGCATGCGATGCGCACCAACCCGCATCTGCAGCTGCTCTCGGTGAACGGCTACTACGATTTCGCCACGCCGTTCTTCAACACCGAGTTCGACATCTCGCACATGAACCTGGAACCGTCGCTGCGCGGCAATGTGCATTTCCTGTACTACCCGTCGGGCCACATGATCTACCTCAACACCGAAGCGCTGCAGCAGCTCAAGGGCGACCTGGCACGCTACTACGACGCCACCACCCACTCCTGATTGGACCCGGAGACGACTGACATGCGCCAGCTTCCGCTTGCTTCGCTCGCCCTTGCCACGCTGTTGGCCCTGGGCACCCTGCCGCTGCACGCCGCCGATACGCCCAAGGATGCCGCCAAGACCGAACAGGGCGACAAGGACAAAGACAAGAACGCCGACGAGCACACCCAACCCACGCCGCCCGAGCGCAGCGTGGTGACCAAGCACAGCGTGCGCGTGGGCAACCGCAGCATCGACTACACCGCCACCGCCGGCCGCCTGACCATCCGCGACGAGAAGGGCAAGCCGACGGTGAGCTTCTTCTACGTCGCCTACACGGCCGACGGTGGCAAGAACAGCAAGCGTCCGGTGACGTTCTTCTACAACGGCGGCCCGGGTTCGTCGTCGATGTGGCTGCACATGGGCTCGTTCGGTCCGGTGCGCGTGGCCAACGATGGCGACAAGCCGATTCCGCCGGCACCGTACCGCTGGGTGCCGAACGAGCAGAGCTTGCTCGACAAGACCGACCTGGTTTTCATCGACGCGCCGGGCACCGGTTACTCGCAGCTGGTGGGCAAGACCGAAGGCAAGGACGTGTGGGGCGTGGACCAGGACGCCGAGGCGTTCACCAAGTTCATCACCCGCTATGTGAGCGTGAACAACCGCTGGAATTCGCCGAAGTTCCTGTTCGGCGAAAGCTACGGCACCACCCGCTCCGCCGTGCTGGTGAAGTCGCTGCAGGACGCGGGCATGGAGTTCAACGGCGTCGTGCTGATGTCCTCCATCCTCGACTTCTCGGTGGCAGCGCCTGGCATCGACCACGGCTACATCGTGAACCTGCCGACCGAGGCAGCGATCGCCTGGTACCACAACAAGGTGCCGAACAAGCCGGCCGATATCGGCACGTTCCTCGCCGAGGTGCGCCGCTTTGCCTCCAGCGATTACACGCTGGCGCTGGACAAGGGCGACACCATCGATCCGGCCGAAGCCGATCGCGTGGCCAATCAGATGAGCCGTTACCTCGGCCTGTCGCCGCAATACATCAAGGAAGCCAACCTGCGCGTGAATCCCAGCCGCTTCCGCAAGGAACTGCTGCGCAATGAGCGCCTTACCGTTGGCCGTCTGGACGGCCGTTTCCAGGGCATCGATCCGGACGCCGCCGGCGAAACGCCCGATGGCGATACCGCCAGCGACGCCATCACCGGCGCCTACGTGGCGGTGTTCAACCAGTACGCCGCGACCGAACTGAAGTTCACCGAGGATCGCGCCTACCTGCCCAACAACTACGGCGCCATCGGCCGCAACTGGGACTGGAAGCGCAAGAAGAACGGCGGCTGGCTGCAGGCCACCTACGTGGCCGACGACCTGGCCGACGCCATGCGCCGCAATCCGCACCTCAAGGTGTTCTCGGCCAACGGCTATTACGATCTCGCCACGCCGTTCTACGCCACCGAGTTCGACCTCACCCATCTCGGCCTGGAACCGGCCGAACGCAAGAATGTCACGTTCGGTTTTTATCCTTCCGGTCACATGATTTATCTTGACCAGACGTCCTTGCAGCAGACCAAGGCCGATCTGTCCCGTTTCTATGATGACGCCGCACCGTGACCAAGCTTCCTCCCCCGCCTTTCCCCGAATCATCTGACGAACAACCCGACGATCCTTCGCGACGCCGCCTGCTGGGCGGCCTCGCGCTGGGCGGTGCCGCGCTGGCCATCGGCGGCACCGAAACGCTCGCTGCCGGTGCCAAGCCGGCAGCGTCGTCGATGGCCCCGGCGGCCATCGACGAGGCGCTGCGCAAGGACATCCAGCAGGTCGTGGTGATCTACCTGGAGAACCGCAGCTTCAACAACCTGTTCGCCAATTTCCCCGGCGTGGAGCAGCCGCTGGGCGCGCTGAAGCCCGACGCCTACCTGCAACGCGACCGCGACGGCAGCGTGCTGAAGGAGCTGCCGCCGATCTGGCACGGCCTGGCGCCGCACAAGCAGACCGTGAACCACCGCGACTACCAGGTGACGCAGGACCATCTCACCGGCCTGCCGAATGCACCATGGGCGTTGCGCACGGGCGACGGCGAACCGTTGCCGCATGGCGTGGTGACGCGCGATCTCATTCATGCGTTCTACGAGAACCAGCGCCAGATCAACGGCGGCAAGAACGACGGCTTCGTGGCCTGGGGCGACACCGGCGCAATGGTGATGGGCCACTACGACGACAGCGCGTCCAACCTGCGCCTGTGGCAGCTCGCGCGGCAATACACGCTGTGCGACAACTGGTTCATGGGCGCATTCGGCGGCTCGTTCCTCAACCATCAGTACCTGGTCGCCGCGCAACCGCCATTCTATCCGAATGCAGACCACAGCCCGGCTCAATTCAACATCGCCGTGACCGAAAGCGGCAAGGCGGACGATCCGCGCCTGAAGCTCGCCGAAGATTCACCGCACAGCGCGATGGATGGCAAAGCCAAGCCGATCTCGCGCAGCCAACTCACGCCCGACTTCTGGGCCGTGAACACGATGATGCCGCCGTATCAGCCCACCAGCACGCAGTCGGGCACGAATCCGCTGCTGGCCTCCGAGGACAGCCCGAACACGCTGCCGCCGCAGCTGCACAAGACCATCGGCGACGTGCTTTCCGCCAAGGGTGTGGACTGGGCGTGGTACGCCGGTGCCTGGCAGCTCGCGCTCGACGGCAAGGGCGACGGCGACGAACACCAGTTCCCGCAGCGCCCGAACTTCCAGATCCATCACCAGCCGCTGAACTACTTCAAGAGCTTCGCGCCCGGCACCGACGCACGCGCTAAGCACCTGCGCGACGCCGGCGTGGGCGAGACCTCGAAGACCAATCGTTTCCTCGCCGACATCGAAGCCAATCGCTTGCCCACAGTGAGCTTCTACAAGCCGCAGGGCGACCTCAACATGCACGCCGGCTACTCGGACGTGGATACCGGCGACCGCCACGTGATGGCGATTGTCGATGCGTTGCAGAAATCGCCATCGTGGAAGCACACGATGGTCATCATCACCGTCGACGAGAACGGCGGCTGGTGGGATCACGTGGCGCCGCCCAAGGGCGACCGCTGGGGCCCGGGTTCGCGCATCCCCGCCCTGGTGGTATCGCCGTTCGCCAAGAAGGGCCACGTCGACCACACGATCTACGACACCGGCTCCATCGCGCGCTTCCTCACCCGCCGCTTCGGCCTGGAGAAGCTGCCCGGCCTGAGCATGCGCGAGCAAGCGATGATCGCGGCTGGCGGGCCGCCTCCCGGCGATCTGACCAACGCGCTGGAACTGAGGGCCTGAAGACGGACGGCGTGCGAACGAACTGCTCACATTCCCGGTGACATACTTCGCGCGCCTTTTCAGGGAGCGAGAATCATGCGCCGCACTGTTCTGACCGCCATCGCACTCACCACCGTCCTCGCCGCTGGCGTCCACGCACAGAGCGGCCTTGGCAGCCTGACCCAGCAGGCCCAGATCGCCAACAAGAACTTCGACATCGCCGACAAGAACAAGGACGGCGTGTTGACCAAGGAAGAAGCGGAAAAAGGCACGGTGCCGTTCATCCGCGCGCATTTCGATGCCATCGACAAGGATCACAAAGGCACGGTGTCGAAGCAGGATGTGGTCGATTACGTGAAGTCGCTGCAACAAGGACATCGGCATCCGGCAGCGGCGGCGTCGACTCACTGATTTTTTGTTGAGACGGCAAAGCCGCTCTCTCGCCCGGATGTCGCGATCCCGCGACCGGGCCGCTTACGACCCGAAGCTAGTCCCTGTGGGACGCAGCGGGCGTTTCGATCGGCTGCCGCCGCTCGAGTCACTTTTCTTTGCCGGCCCACGCATGCGCAGGAGCGCATGCGAACGGCGAAGCCGGCCCGAAGGGCGGAGGGCAGGATGCCCGGAGTAAAGAAAAGTAACCCAAAGAAATGGCCTCTAAAGCTGGCAGCATCGTGTTGAATCCAAGCACGAACGCGCGAGGCGCGTCCCACCGGATCTCCATGGGAGGGTACCCCAGGGGTACTTCAATGCGCTGCGCAACGCGCCCGAATCGCTGAGGACTTAAAGCGGAGGCTCGCTTCGCATCGCCCTTGGCTTGTACGCGATGTACCGCACTTCTCCCTCTCCCCACCGTGGAGAGGGCCGGGGTGAGGGGCGGGTGCTCGCGGGAACCTGTGTGCTTTCTGTGGGAGCGCACTTGTGCGCGACAGCCACGCATGGATGTACCGCTCCGTCGGCTTGTCGCGCACAAGTGCGCTCCCACAGTAGCCCTGCAGCTCTCGCTCTTAGCTCCGGCTCTTGGCTCTTGGCTCTTGGCTCTCAGGGGTCCCCGTATGACGCGGCGGGTGGGTGGAGGATCAGCCCGCAGGGTGGCCCGCATGGATGCGGGCCAGTTTTTCGCCAGGGCAGGATGCCCTGTCGAAAAACCCCGCAACCCACCCGCGCACCTGGAGGGCCAAAGGCCCGGAAGGCGCGTCATCCGGGGTGGCCTCTCTTTGGTTACTTTCTCTGGCCAAGCAGAGAAAGTGACCCGGGCCGCGGCAGCGGCACGGAAGCCCGCGGCAGGCGAGCCCGGTCGCGGAACCGCCCCAGATCGGCCCAATCTCAAGATGACTCCCCACACCCGCGACCCACCACCCACCAATGGCATACTCGGGATTCCTGCAACTGGAGTTTCCCCGATGCGCCCGTTCCATGCCCTAGCCTTCGGCGCCCTCGCGCTGCCGCTGAGCGCCTTCGCCGCCGACCCGCATTCCTACGCGCAGCCCGACCAGGTTCGCGTGACCCACCTGGATCTGGACCTGAAGGTCGATTTCCCGCACAAGCAGCTCGATGGCAAGGCCACGCTGAAGCTGGACTGGAAGGATCCGAAGGCGCAGTCGCTGGTGCTCGATACGCGCGACCTGAAGATCGCCAGCATCGAAGCCGTCGACGCCGCGGGCAAGACCAGCGCACTGAAGTACGCGCTGGCGCCGAGCGACAAGGAACTGGGCAGCAAGCTCACCATCGCCACGCCGCAGCATCCCGCGCAGGTGCGCATCGTCTATTCGACCGTGCCGACCGCTTCGGGCCTGCAGTGGCTGCCGCCGGAACAGACGGCCGACAAGAAGCTGCCCTTCATGTTCTCGCAGTCCGAATCCATCCACGCGCGCTCCTGGGTGCCGCTGCAGGATTCGCCGGCGATTCGCTTCACCTACGACGCCCACGTCACCGCACCGAAGGACGTGCGAGTGGTGATGAGCGCGCTCAACGAGGCGAACCATCCGCTCGATGGCAACTTCGCCTTCAGCCAGCCGCATCCGATCCCCTCGTACCTGCTCGCCATCGCGGCGGGCGATATCGCAGCGAAGGAAACCGGTCCGCGTTCGGCCGTCTATGCCGAGCCCAGCGTGGTCGGCAAGGCCGCCAAGGAATTCGAAGACACCGAGAAGCTGATCAAGACCGCCGAGTCGCTGTACGGCCCGTACGCCTGGGGCCGCTACGACCTGCTGGTGTTGCCGCCCTCGTTCCCGTTCGGCGGCATGGAAAACCCGAACATGACATTCGCCACGCCGACGCTGCTGGTGGGCGACAAGAGCCTGGTCTCGGTGATTTCGCACGAACTCGCCCACTCGTGGTCGGGCAACCTGGTCACCAGCGCCGCATGGCGCGACATCTGGCTCAATGAAGGTTTCACCACCTACGTGCAGGGCCGTATCACTGAAGCGGTATACGGCAAGACGCTGGCCGACGAAGAAGCGCTGATCTCCGCCCGCGGCCTCGAGAAGTCCATCAGGGACAAGACCATCGCCCCGAATGCGCAGCGCCTCGCGCCCAAGCCCGGCATCGGCGCCGACGATTCGATTTCCGAAGTGCCGTACGACAAGGGCAGCTGGTTCCTGCGCACGCTGGAGCAGCGCTTTGGCCGCGACACCTTCGATGCCTATCTGAAGGGCTATTTCGCCCACTTCGCGTTCCAGAGCATCGACACCGAACAGATGCTCGATTACCTCAAGGCCAATCTGTTCGACAAGAACCCGGGCAAGATGAGCTGGGACGAAGTGCAGCAGTGGGTGTACGAGCCGGGCATTCCCAAGGATGCGCCGCTGCCGGATTCGCCGCGCTTCAACGCCATCGACAAGGAGCGCGCGTCGTTCCTCGCCGGCTCGCTCGCTGCCGACAAGCTCGACGCGAAGAGCTGGAACACGCAGGAATGGATGTACTTCCTCGACGGCCTGCCGGACGTGGCGCCGCTGGACAAGATCAAGCAGATCGACGCCGCCTGGCAGCTCACCGGCACGCCTAACGCGGAGATCGGCATGCGCTGGTACAGCCATGCCATCGCCGCGGGCGACAAGGACGTGTGGCCAGCCGCCGCCGAGCACATGACGCGCATCGGTCGCCTGTACCTCACCATGCCGTTGTACAAGGCCTTCGTGAAATCGCCGGAAGGCCTGGCGTACGCACAGCAGGTTTATGCGAAGGCGAAGAGCGGCTACCACCCGCTCACGCAGCAGGCGGTGGAAGCCGTGTTCGCCAAGGCGAAGAAGGGCACCGGCAAGTAAGCTCTGCGCGCGCCTCCTTGCAAAAGGGGGCGCGCGACGCCATCGATAGCTGCGTTTCCTCCTACTGGTTTCCCCATGGCCACCAAAAAAACGATTCCTTCCACGCCTGCCTCGACGCGCCCGCTATGGCAGCGGCTCGCCCTGCGCCGCCTCAAGTTCCTCGGCTTCGTCGCCATCCTGCTGGCCGTCGTGCTGGGCGGCTCGTACCTGTTTGCGCCGCAATGGCTGATGGCCGCCGACGTCAAGCGCCAGGCCATGGCCGCCCACGTTGAGAAGCATTCCGTGCAGGTCGGCGATACCACCTGGGTCTACTACGAAGGTGGCGAAGGCCCCACGCTGGTGCTGTTGCACGGCTTTGCCGCCACCAAGGAAGTGTGGCTCAAGCAGATGGAACTGCTGACCCCGCATTTTCACGTGATCGCACCGGATCTGCCGGGCTGGGGTGAATCCACCCGCGTCGACGGCGCCAGCTACAACATCGATGCGCAGGTCGCACGCCTGCAGGACTTCATGGAAGCGCTGCATCTGCCCAAGGTGGTGCTGGTCGGCCACTCGATGGGCGGCGCCATTGCCGGCGTGTTCGCCGCCGAGCATCCGGAGCACGTGGCGGAACTCGCCCTGCTCGATTCGTTCGGCCTGAAGGCCAACGAAAACGCATTCTCGCGCGAAGCGATGTCGGGCAAGAACGTATTCGCATTCGACAACCGCGAGCAGTTCGCCAAGGCCACCGCCTGGGCGTTCGCCAAGCCGCTGAACATTCCCGGCCGTTTTCAGGATGTACTGATCAAGCGCAACCAGGAAAACCGCGCCTTCATCGATCGCACCTTCAACGAGCTGCGCGACCCCTCGGAGTACCTGTCGCTGCAGAATCGCCTCGACAAGCTCGGCATGCCGGTGCTCGGCCTGTGGTGCCACGACGACAAGATCATCGACATCTCCGCCCTGGACAGCCTGCGCAACGGCCTGAAGAACGCCGCCGCGATCAACACCAGCATGATGACCGGCTGCAATCACATGCCGATCATGGAAAAGCCGGACGAGACCGCGCGCATCCTCACGCAGTTCACCTTGTCGCATTGATCCCGACGCGCCGGATGGCCTCATCGCCATCCGGTGACGTTCGCTAGAGCAGGCCCGGAATCAGCGCCTTCGTGCGCTGCATATAGCTTTCGTAGGCCAAGCCGAAGTTGTCGCGCATCCAGCGCTCTTCAAGTTTCAGCTTGAACCAGAACGACACGGCGACGATAACGACGCAGATCAGCCCACGCCACTCGCCGATGGCCATCGCCGTGCCGAGGAAAGCCAGCAGCAGGCCCGTGTAGATCGGGTGGCGCACCCAGCGATAGGGGCCGCTCTGGATCAGTTCGTGATCCTGCTTGACCTGCACCACGGAACTCCAGTTGCGTCCCAGTACGTAACGCGCCCAGCAGGCGAACGCGACGCCAAACAGGGTGAGCAGCGCGCCCAGCACGGCGATCGCGGCGCTGGCCGGATACATGCGCGCATGCAGCCAGCTGCTGCCGAACCAGTCGCCGGGGCCGATCAGCGCAATCGCGATGACCAGCGGCAACCAGTACTTCACCAGGCGCGGAAGGATCGCTTCCTTGCGCTGCGCGCCCTTGACGCGCCGCCATCCCCACAGCCAGTACAGCGCGAAGATCAACCACATGGCCTTGATGAAAGGGCCGATCGGCAGTTCCATGACGCTCCCCCTTGTCCCCGGTAGGCGCCAAGGTTCTGCGTATGCGCGGCTTAACGCAAGAGTGCCTCCCCGCACCTTCCCTGGCGCGGGGAGGCGAGACTCACTCGACGAAGCCGAGATTCACCGGCGCGGGCGACAAGGGGTGCGGGCCGCCCGTCAACGGCACATCCTTGCCGACGACTTCGAACTTCAGGCCATCGGCCCACACTTCGCCCTTGTTCTGCAGCAGCACGCCGAAAGCGATGTCGCGCGCGTTGTCGGGCACGTCCAGCACGACATCGAATGACTGCCACGGCTTGTCGCCCTGTTGTGCGCGGTCATCCATGTTGTCGAATGCCACCGACTTCTTGTCGGTATCGTCGACGCGCATCCACAGCGCGCCCTTGCCGGCATCCTTCGTGCGCAGATAGCCCGAAAGGCGCACGCGCTTGCCCTTGTAGGCGGCCGCGTCGATGGTCTGCATCAGGGTGGCGAAGCCGTTGCTTTCGCTCTTGGCACGCAGGTAGGCGCTGGTGCTCTTGGGCACGCGGGTCGACGCTTCCGTGCCGGTCTCGAAATCATTCTGGGCGGATCCGGTGATGAACCAGCCACGCGGCGCCGCCGCGTGCGCACTGGACGCGATGCAGCTGGCGATGAGAACGGCGGTGGCGAAGATCTTCTTCATAGGGCATTCCCTGTCTCGGGTTGGGGGTGAAGGTTGGTGGACAGCAGGAACCGATCCACGTCGTTGCGTGGCGGCGTGACGTCCATCTGCTGGAGCTCGCTGCGGACCCGGCCCGCATCGTGGGCCGCCATGGGATCGGTGGTCAGGGGTGAACGATGACCGGGAGCCGGCCACATCGTCCACAGCAGCAACGAAGCGGCGATGGCTGCCGGCCATGCGATGCGCCGAGACCAGCGGCGCATCGATGCGGCACGGTCCGCGGCGCCGAGAATGCGTGCATCGAGCCGCGCGGCAGGCGCCTCGTTCGAGGCATGCCGGTACAACCGCAGCAGTTCATCCATGTCGTCGTTCATCGCCATGCCTGCAACGCCTCGCGCAGTTTCTGCTGTGCATAGCGCAAGCGGCTTTTTACCGTTTCACGCGTGGTACCGGTGGCGAAAGCGATGTCTTCCAGGCTGAGTTCGCCCTCGGCTTTCATCAGGAAGGCTTCGCGTTGCGGCAGTGGCAATCCATTCACCGCTTCGACCAGCGCCCTGCCCAGCGCGTCGTTGTCGAGATGCCGGTCGGGTGCATACAGGGGCGATGCGGCGTGATGCTCGATCGCATCGTCTGCGTTCTCATGGGGCTCGATCGCATCGGGCGCATGCCTGCCCAGTACGCGCCAGCGATCGGCGGCGCGGCGATGCGCGATGCCGAACAGCCACGCGGCGAACGGCGCGTTCGGCTGATAGCCGGCCTTGCCGTTCACCACGGCCATCCACACGTCCTGGAAGATTTCCTCCGCCTCGCTGGCCTTGCCGGCCAGGCGCAACGTGTAGCGGTGCAGCTTCTCGCGATAGCGTGCGTAGAGGACGCGAAAGGCATGCACGTCGCCGTTGCGATAGCGCTCCATGCATTGCGCGTCGCTTAGCGCCGACGTTTCGGCTATCTGCTCGAGGTGCGGTTGCGACAGCAGTCGACGCAGAGGCTCAAGCGCTTGCGCGCAGGCATGCGTCCAATCCATGGGTGGGGCGATGACGGCCGACATGGCGTCCTTTCCGTTGGCGATACTTCCATGATCGCCGGGAACGCCCGAATGGGGTTAAAGCGAAGGCTCAATCCGCGACGTCGGCAATCAGCCGGTCGAGTTCGGTCTTCAGCCACGCGCCGTTGAGGCGCAGCCAGTCGCGCTGTTCGCGCCAGTCGGGAAACAGGATTTCCACCTGCGCCCAGAAGCGCGGCGCATGGCTGCGCACCTTCAGATGGCATAGCTCGTGGGCGAGCACGTACTTCAACGCGTTCGGCGGCGCGAGCGCCAGCGCGAGATCGAGATTGATGCGGTCACGCGTATCGAGGCTGCCCCACAGGCTCTTCATCGGACGCACGCGCAGCGCCGTCGGCGCCAGCCCGAGCTGCGGCACGTAGCCGGCCAGCCAGCGCGACACATCGCGACGGATCTGCGCTTCGAAATACGAGGCGAGCAAGCCGCGCGCCACCGGCACTGCACGCGTATGCGGACGAGGAATCACCAAAGTGAGCGTGCCCTCGCCGGCTTCGACGCGCGGGTACGGACCTTCCGCCCAATCGAGCTGCACGGTTTCCCCACGCAGCGGAAATTCCGTGGGCGTGCCGACGCGCAGCGGCGGCAACGGCTTCACGATCAGATGCAACTCGTCGAGCTTGCGCTCGAGCCAGTCGGCGTGATGACGCAGGAATGCACTCACCTGCGCCGGGTGCGTGCCGTGCGGATACGACACGCGTGCACCCTTGGGCGTCACCGTGAGCCGCAACCGGCGCGCGCGCGGATGGGCGGCTTTGAGCACACGGATGGTGCTGCCGCTCGCGGTGGCCAGTTCCAGCCAATCGCCTTCAAGATGCTGCGTCATATCCCCGCCTTAACTGCATGGCGTCCAGGCCGACCGATGTCCGAAAGGGACTCAGTGTCCCAAAGGAAATGTGGGGAGAGCATGCAGGCTTCGCAAGGCAGGGCGATGTCCGTCCCGACCATACGGTCAGGACGGCGGAGCCTGAACGGGCCGGCTCAGGCCTCGGCGGGACGCGGCAGGCCGAACCATTCTTCCAGCTTGCCCAGCAGGCGCTCGACCTCGAGCGTGAGCAGGGTGAAGGTGGCGTCGGCCTCGGCGGCGGCGTCCGGATGGCTGTCGCCCAGCTCCTCGATGACCACGTCGAGGAACTTGAGCTTGCGCACGATCAGGTCCTCGCCGAGCACGAAGCTCATGCGCTCATCGAAGGTGAGACCCAGCTGGAATACCTGCTTGCCATTGCGCAGGTGCTCCTTCACTTCCTCGCCGTCCAGGTCCTGGCGGCGGCACTTGGCGATGGCGCCGGTGGCGGAGGCCGGGTCGCGCAGCTCCACCTCGTCGCCCAGCGCCAGCCCGGCCGGCAGGTTGCCGTTGGCCAGCCAGTCGGTCATGAGCACCCGCGGGCCCTCTTCCGGCGCCAGCGGCACAGCCGGGAAGCTGCCCAGCGCTTCGCGGATCTGCGTCAGCGTGTTCTCGGCGGACTTGCGGCTGGAGGTGTCGAGCACCAGCCAGCCGTTCTTCTTGTCCACGTAGGCGCGCTGGCGCGAGCTGCGGATGAAGGCGCGCGGCACCAGCTCGTTGAGCACGTCTTCCTTGATGCGCTTGCGCTCGCGGCCGCCAACCTTGCGGCCCTCTTCTTCGGCGATCTTCTGCACGCGGCGCTGAAGTTCGTCGTTCACCACGGAACCGGGGAGGAGTTTGTCCTCGCCGCCCACGGTGACCATGGTGCAGGCCTTTACCGCATGGGTGAGCGGGGCCTCATCGCCCCGGCCCACCGGCGGCACGAAACCCTTGGTGCCCATTTCGAGCGGACCGCAGGGGCGCAGGCGATGGTCGCCCAGGGCTTCGTCCAGGCGATCGAGGTCGTTGGAGATGGCGGGAGAAAAGCGGAACAGCGTGAGATTGCGGAAGAACATTCGGTATCCGTGCTTTATGTCGTCATTCCGGCGTAGGCCGGAATCCAGCGCCTCATTCAGCGAGGTCCCAACGGCGTCGCATCGATATGCGCCCCGTTACTGGATTCCGGCCTCCGCCGGAATGACGAGCGTGTAGGGTCTGGCTTGGCTGGTGCTCAGCGGCTGACCGCGGCCACCGCGTTCACCACCGTATCAAGATTCGCGCGGTTCAACGCCGCCACGCAGATACGGCCGGTGCCGATGGCGTAAATGGCGTACTCCTCGCGCAGGCGGTCCACCTGGGCCTTGCTGAGGCCCGAGTAGGAGAACATGCCAGCCTGCTGCTGGATGAAGCCGAAATGCGGCGCACCCGCCGCGGCCAGCTTCTCCACCATGCCGGCACGCATCGCGTGGATGCGCTCGCGCATCTCGCCCAGCTCCTGCTCCCACATGGCCTTCAGCTCGGCGCTGCCGAGCACCGTGGACACCAGCAGGCCGCCGTGGGTGGCCGGGCTGGAGTAGTTGGAGCGGATGGTGCGCTTGACCAGCGACTGCACGCGCAGCGCTTCGTCGCGCGTCTTGCCCACGACGGACAACGCGCCCACGCGCTCGCCGTACAGCGAGAACGACTTGGAATACGAGTTGGCGACCACGAAGGCGTCGATGCCAGAGGCGGCGAACAGGCGCACCGCGGTGGCGTCGGCGTCGATGCCTTCGTCGAAGCCCTGGTAGGCCATGTCGATGAAGGGCAGCAGGCCGCGCTCCTTCACCAGGTCCACCACCTGCTGCCACTGCTCGGCGTTGAGATCCACGCCGGTCGGGTTATGGCAGCACGCGTGCAGCAGCACCACCGTGCCCGGCTCCAGCTTGCCCAGGTCGGCCAGCATGCCGGGGAAATCCAGGCCGTGCGTGGCGGCGTCGTAATAAGCGTAGTCGACCACGTCGAAACCGGCCGAGCTGAACACCACGCGATGGTTTTCCCAGCTCGGGTTGCTGATCGCGATCTTGGCGTTCGGCAGCACCTTCTTCAGCAGGTCGGCGCCGATGCGCAGCGCACCGCTGCCGCCCACGGTCTGCGAGGTGGCCACGCGGCCAGCGGCCAGCAGCGGCGAGTCTTCGCCAAACACCAGTTTCTGCGTGGTGAGGTTGTACGCCGGCAGGCCGTCGATGGGGATATAGCCGCGCGGCTTGGCTTCCTGCGCCAGCTTCTGCTCCACCTGCTGCACGGCGCGCAGCAGCGGAATGCGGCCCTGCTCGTCGTAATAGATGCCCACGCCCAGGTTGACCTTGCCCGGACGGGTGTCGGCCACGAAGGCCTCGGTGAGTCCCAGGATCGGATCGCCCGGGGTCATTTCAACGGATGCAAACAAAGAGTCTGACTTCATGTGTTGAGTACTCCGCGCAGGGAGCTGTTTGCGCGCATGGCAAGGAAGAATGAAGGAGTGTATGTCGATACACGACTGAGTGATGACGCCGCCATGCGGGCAAACAGCCCCTGCCCGGAGGGTTGCGTCTGAATTGCCATCAGACAGCCACCCATGGCTCGACTTGACACCCAGTCAAGCGCTTCGCCACGGGTGGCTGTCTGATGGCAATTCAGGCGCAACGCGGAGCACTCAACACATGAAGTCAGACTCTCGAACACGGCGTTACTCGATTGACTGTGGATTCAAGACTCGTCCGGCGCACCGGCAAGCCACTCGTGCGCATCTGCGCGGGCGACACCTTCGCGCGCGCCGAGCGTGGCGAAGTCGAACAGGTTTCGATCGGCGAGCTGGGAGGGCTGCACACTGCCCAGCGCGCGGAAAATATTCTCGGCGCGGCCGGGTTGGGTTTTCTCCCAGTCCTCCATCATGCGCCTAACTGCCTTGCGTTGCAGGTTTTCCTGCGAACCGCAGAGATTGCACGGAATGATGGGGAACTGCCGCTCCCGCGCGTACTCGGCGATATCGCTTTCCCGGCAGTACGCCAACGGGCGGATCACCACATGGCGGCCATCGTCCGAGCGCAGCTTGGGCGGCATGGCCTTGAGTTGCGCCTGATAGAACAGGTTCAGGAAAAACGTGCCCAGGATGTCGTCGCGATGGTGGCCCAACGCGATTTTGCTGATCCCGTTGGCGGCCGCCCACTGATACAGCGCGCCGCGCCGCAGGCGCGAGCACAGGCTGCACATGGTCTTGCCTTCGGGGATCACCCGGGTGACCGTGCTGTAGGTGTCCTGCTCGATGATATGGAACGGTACGGCGCGCGCGGTGAGGTATTCCGGCAGCACATGCGCGGGAAAGCCCGGCTGCTTCTGGTCCAGGTTCACCGCGACCAGCTCGAAGCGCACCGGCGCCTTGGCCTGCAGCGACAGCAGCACGTCCAGCAGCGTGTACGAGTCCTTGCCGCCGGACAGGCACACCATCACCTTGTCACCCTCTTCGATCATGTTGAAGTCGGCAATCGCCTGGCCCACCTGATGGCGCAGGCGCTTGGCCAGCTTGGCGGCCTCGTAGTGCTGCTTGCGGGTGGCGTCGGGCTGGGCGGACATGGTCGGTCGGGAACGGGACGGCCTCCCATTGTAGCGATCTGACCGCCCGGGGTCCGGCGGCGTTACACTGAGAGTGTTTTCCCCAGCCAGTCGCCCGTCATGCAGGTCCAGGACCAAGCCGAGATAGCCCATTTGCTGGCCGAGTTGCGCGTCGAACACCGCGACCTCGATGTGGCCATCGAGCACCTGGCCGTGTCGCTCAGCCGCGACGAACTGCAGATCACCCGCCTGAAGAAGCGCAAGCTGCTGCTGAAGGACCATATCGCGCGGCTGGAAAGCAAGCTCATCCCCGACCTGGACGCCTGAGCGTCCCCTCTCCGGAGTACCGATGTCCGCGCTGACGCCTGTCCTGCTGGAAGACGCCTTCGTCGCCCTCGAACCCCTCACGCCAGACCACGCCCCGGCCCTCGAAGCCGCCGCGGCCGACGGCGAACTGTGGACGCTCTGGTTCACCAGCGCACCCGCGCCCGGCGAAGCGGCGGCGTACATCGCCAAGGCGCTCGACGGTCAAAAGGCCGGCCTGATGCTGCCGTTCGCGGTGCGCGAGAAGACCAGCGGTGAGATCGTCGGCACCACGCGCTTCTACGACTCCGTGCCCGATCCGCGCCGCATCGCCATCGGCTACACCTGGTATGCCAGGCGCTGGCAGAAGAGCCACCTCAACACCGCCTGCAAGCGCCTGTTGCTCCAGCACGCCTTCGAAACGCTGGGCTGCGTGGCGGTGGAATTCCATACCGATCACCGCAACCTCGACTCCCAGCGCGCCATCGAACGCCTCGGCGCGCGCCGCGAAGGCGTACTGCGCCAACACAAGCGCCGTCCGGATGGCACGCTGCGCGACACCGTGTGCTTCAGCGTGATCGACAGCGAGTGGCCGGATGTGTCGCGCTGGCTGGCGATGCGCCTGGAGCGGCTGGCGAACTAATCGCCATCCCCTTGTGGGAGCGCACTTGAGCGCGACTGCGGCGCCATGCCGTTTCCGCTTCGTCGGGCCGTCGCGCACAAGTGCGCACCCACAAAAGGGCCCCCAAGGCTTCAACACACCCCATGCTTGAATCTGTAGGAGCGCACCCTGTGCGCGACCGCGCCGCCATGCCGCTCCCGCTTCGTCAGGTTGTCGCGCACAGGGTGCGCTCCCACAGAAAATCCGCGGCCGTCAAAGCAGCCGATTGACCAGGCGATCCAACCGCACGCGCCGCAGCCGACGCAGCAACTTGCGCACCTCCGGCGGATAACCGCGCGCACCGGGAAGATCGCGGTAGTGCGCAAGCCGTGTCGCATGGCTTCGCAGCGCCTGCCACTCGGCCTCGTGTTGTGCCACCAGCTTGCGCCACGGGTCACGCAGCAGCAGGCCGTTTTCCAGGTCCAGCGCCCAGGCGCGCGGATTGAGGTTGTTGCCGGTGAGTACGGCCGTCTCCTCGTCCACGAACAGGCCCTTCAGGTGATAGGTGTTGTCGCCGTCGCGCCACAGCCACAGGTTCAACTGTCCGCTGTCGATGGCGCCCTGGTGCGTGCGCGCGAAGCGACGCAGGTTCGCTTCGTACAGGTACGGCAACAAGCCGATGCGGCTGAACGGCTGCTCGGGCGGAATATAGAAATCGTTGGCGGTCTTGTCGCCGACCATGATGTCGAGCTGGCAGCCACGCCGCAGCAGGTGACCGATCACCACGCGCACCTGGCGCGGCAGGTTGAAGTACGGCGTGAGCAGGATCACCCGCTTCTGCGCGCCGCGTAGCAAGCCCAGCAGCGTTTCATTGAGCGCATTGTCGTTGCGCCCGAAGCCGGCGAGCGGAATCACCGTGACGTCGCCCTGCCGCGGCAACTCGTCGGTGCCGGTGTACTGCGCCTGTTGCAGCGACTGGCGCAGGCGGCGGATCGGCTCCTGCAAATCGCGCGAGCGCGGCTGCGGCATGCGATCGAGTCGCGGCACCGCATCGCTATCGCGGAACTGGCCGTCCACGTAGGCGGCCATGCTGTCGGCCAGCGCCTTGTGACGGATCAGGTGATAACGGTCGAGCCGGTAACGGCCATGCCTGGCGAGATAGACATCGTTGATGCTGGCGCCGCTGTAGAGCACGGCATCGTCGATGATGAAACCCTTCAGATGCAGCACGCCGAACAACTCGCGCGTCTGCACCGGCACGCCGCGTACCACTACGCCCTCGCCCAGGCGCTGCGCGTAGTCGCGGTACATCGCCGCATTGCCTTCGCTGTTGCCCTTGCCGATCAGGCCACGGCGGGCGCGATGCCAGTCGACATAGACCTCGATGGAAAGGGCCGGATGCGCGGCGCGGGCCGCATGCAGCGCCTCGATCACTTCGCGGCCTGCATCGTCGTCCTGCAGGTAGAGCGCCACCAGCACGATGCGGCGCTGTGCCTTGGCAATCAGCGCAAGCAGGGTTTCGCGGAACGCCGCCGGACCCGCCAGCGTGGTGATCGCCTCGGCAGGCGCGGCGAAGCTCACATGTCCGGACAGATCGAGCTCAGGGCGACGCCGCAGGGACAGCAATCGGCGGGCAAGGCTTCGTGGCGAGGGCAGCGGTCGATTCATAGTGGGGCATGGTATCAATCCAGCCCCATGATGGAGGAGCATTCGCCTGCGCGGCCGCAGTGTTTCGTGACTTTTATGTCAAACGTCACGCACGCGCGCACCCATGGCACTGCTATCGCGACGTTCGCTCGTCATCGAGCACACGCCGCGGCTGCACGTCGATGCTCACCGTCATGCCCGCCGAGAGAATCAAGCCCTTCGGTTCGCTGGCTTCGTCGATATCCACGCGCACCGGCACGCGCTGCGCCAGGCGTACCCAGTTGAAGGTGGGATTGACGTCGGCCAGCAGGTCGCGCCCGGTCGGGTTGTCGCGGTCGGTGATGCCGCGCGCCACGCCGGTGATGCGCCCCTTGAGATGGACGCCGCCGCTGAGCATGCGGATGGTCACCGGATCGCCCACGCGCAGATTCGGCAGCTTGGTTTCCTCGAAATAGCCGTAGATGTAGAAGCTGTGGCGATCGATCAGCGCCAGGCGCGGACTGCCGGTTGCCGCATAGTCGCCCACGCGCACGTCGAGGTTGGTGACGTAGCCATCCACCGGCGCGCGCACTTCGGTGCGATCGAGATCGAGCTTGGCGCGATCCAGCGCCACCTGCGCCTGCACCACCGCCGCCTCGGCCTGCTCGCGCGCGGCATTGGCCTGATGGCCGCTGGCCTGCGCCTGCTCCCACACGGCGCGCGCCGTCATCGCGGCGGATTTGGCGTCGGTGCGTTCTTCCTTCGGCACCACCTCGGCCAGTGCCTGGCGTCGCTGCGCCTGTTCCTGGCGCATGTCGTACTCGGCCTTGCGCGCGGCGGCGCTGGCCAGCACGGCATCGATGTTCGCACCGGCGGCGCGCGCGGCGGCCTTGGCGGCGTTGAGATTCGCTTCGGCCTGCTGCTCGGCGATCCGGAAGCGCTGCGGATCGATCTCGAACAGCACGTCGCCCTTCTTCACTTCCTGGTTGTCGATCACCGGCACGCGCGTTACCAGGCCGGAGACGTCCGGGGCGATGCGCACCACCTCGGCGCGCACGCGGCCATCGCGTGTCCATGGCGCATACAGGTAGTGCCGCCACAGCGCATGGCACAGCACCATCGCCACGATGACCACCACGGCCGTAAGGGCGAAACGCAGCACAGCTTGAGGTTCGAGTTTCATAGGTCAGGGATAGAGGAGTAGGCCAGCGGCGCCGAACAACAGGAAGAACACGGCCACGCGAAACAGGGAGGGATGCCACACGTAGCGATACAGGCCGTAGCGGCCGATGATGGTATCGATGAGCCACAGCACCAGCAGACAGCCCAGGTAGATCAGCAACAGGCCCGGTACCAGGGCATCGGCAAGGGCGATTTCACGGGGCATGGGCGATCTCCGCGGTCTTGACGATGTAGGGAGCGAGCGCGGACTCGTCGTCGCGCAACGCCGTGCGCAACTGCAGCAGGTCCGCCAGCGCCGGCTGGCAGCTGGCCCGCGCCTGCGGCAGTGTCTGCGTGGTGAGCGTGATGGCCTGGTCAACGGCGCTGTCGGCAGCCGTCCAGCGCACGCTGTCGGGTGCGTCGTAAAGATCGGCCAAGGCATTGACCGCGTGTTGCATGGATTCCCTCACCGGCGGGGGCAGCCCTTCATGCAACATGTCCTGGCGCAATTCGATCACCGCGCGACCGCCATCGTGCACGGCGAGCGCCCATGCAAACAGCACGCGCGATTCCTCGCTGCCCGGCCGGGTGAACTGCACGATCTGCTGGTAGAGATCGCGATTCACGCTTTCGAAGCGATAGAGAATGCCGTCCATCGGCGCGGTGGCGGCAAACACGACTTGCCGCCGCAACTGCACCAACTGGCGGCGCCGCAACCACTGCGTGCCGATCACGGTGGGGATGATCATGAAGGCCGCGCCACTCATCATCAGGCCGAACAGTGCGGCGATGCTGTCGTTGAGGAAGCGCTCCGGCGCGTAGACCATCGGGTTCTTCAACGCGAGGATATAGGCGAAGCCCAGCGAATAACCCGCGCCCACACCCGGCAAGGTCGCGTTGCGCGTGGTGAGATACGGCCCTAGGGCGAGCAACGGTGCGGTCACCAGGATCAGCATGACGAAGCCGTCGCTGCCCGGCATCAATTCGAACACCACGAAATACGCCGCCACCAATCCCACCGCGTAGGCGACCCAGGTATTGGCGGTGGCCACCAGCGGCGATGGCGACGTGGCCAACAGCCCGCTGAAGACCGTGGCCAGCAGCAGCGCGCTAAGGCCGAAGGTCCAGCCGGTTTCGATCCAGAAGATGCTCAGCGTGGCCATGGTGAAGAACGTGCGCACGATGGCAATCAGCGGTGAGGCGTAGTCGTTGGCGCGCTTGAAATCCACGCGCTCGACCGATCCGCCGGCCACGCCCTGGGTTTCGCGCAGGCTCGCTTCCAGCGAGGTGAAGTCGCGCAGCTCGGCCGCAAAGCGACGCACCAGGGTGGTACCGCTATCGAACTCGAGCAGCAGGTTCGGATCCTGCCGGAGATCCTCGCGCAACTCGGCGGCGAGCGCCGGCAGCTTCGCTTCGCAGGCTTCCAGGCGCGTGGCCAGCAAGCGCGGGATCGGCTTCTCGGTGGGCGCGGGACTGAGCGCTTCGCCAATGGGCGCATACAGTTTGATCAGCGCCGCTGCCGTGCGCGGATGGTTGCTGCGCTGGAGTCGATTGATCAGATGGTGCAGCGACTGGAAGCTGGTCGCGGCCGCCATGTAGCGCAGGTTGAGCAACTGCATGCGGCTGCTGCGCGCGCGCACCTCGGGATCCTCGAAGATCACCGACGAGCGAAGATCCTCGATCTGCACCGCCGCACGCACGAAGCGCAGATGCGCCTTCTCCATGTCCGCCCGCGGAATGGCACCGCCGAGGCTGCCGCGCGCGAAGTCGATGAAGTGCTGGTAGTGCTCGCGCGAAATGCGCCGGAGCAGGTCGCGCAAACGCATCGGCAACACCACATCGCTGACCAGGCCGGAGACGATGATGCCGAGCATTACCTCGCTCACGCGCGCCACCGCCGAATCGAACACCGCCGTGGGATGGTCGATCGCCGGCAGCACCACGATGAAGGCGGTATAGCCGGCCAGCACGAAGCCGTACGAGGTGAAGTTGCGGTACAGCACGGCGCCGCCGGCACACAGCGCGACCCAGATCGACATGCTGAGCAGGAACAGTTCGCGCTGCTGCGGAAACGCCGCCATCAGCAACACGCCGAACAGACTGCCGGTGCAGGTGCCCAGGGCGCGATAGAAACTCTTCGCCAGCACCGTGCCGCTTTGCGGATGCATCACGATGGCGACGGTGATCATCGTGGTCGCCGGCTGTTCGAGCTGGAACACCATGGTCAGCCAGGCGGCGAGATAGAACGCCAGCAGGCTCTTCAGCACGAAGATCCAGGCGTGCCCCTCCTCCACGGCGAACTCGCGCAACCACGGCGGGTGGCGCCATGACGCAAGTTCAGTAGGCACCGCCGACATGGTCAAACGCTCTCCCTTCGGTCCAGTCGATCGAGGAACTTCTTGAGCAGGCGTTCCAGTTGCGCGATGTCGCGCTGAGCGATGCCTTCCACCTGCTCTTCCAGCAGCGCGCATACATCGGGCAGGAAGCTTTCGATCAGCGCCACGCCGTCGTCGGTCAGCGTGAGCGCGACCTTGCGACGATCCTCGTCGCTCGCATTGCGTGCAATCAGACCTTTGTCGGCCAGCTCGTTGGTAAGTCGCGTGATGTTGGCGAGCTTCTCACCGGCGGCGTCGGCCAGTTCGGTGGGATGCATCGTGTTGCCCTCGGTGCCGTAGAGCATCATCAGCAGGTTGTATTCCGGATGATTGATGCCGTACGGCCGCAACATCGCATTGGCGTCGTCGTGCACGCGCTTGTAGATGTGTCGGATCAGGCGGATGAGCACGGCCGGGTCCCGCGGAAAGGCGGGATAGCGCTGGCGGGTCACCGTCAGGCGTTGCTCGGTCGGAAGGAAGCTGCTCACGGCGCACGCCTTAATTAGTACATATATGTAATATATACATGTGAATTTTATGCCGGCCCCGGGCGGCATGCAAGAGCGTCGACCTGCGCACGTGAAAAAGGCGCCACGAGGGCGCCTTTCGGGCTGCTTTAGCCGGGTGGCTCGCCCGTCGCCCCGGTCATCGGCCGGGACGGGAGCGGCACGCGTTGGCGGCGTCCGCTTAGTTGTTCTTCACCGGGTAGGTCTCGAACCCACTCGGCGTGGCACTCCCGGGCGCCGCCGGGTTCGGGTTGGCCGGATTCGCCGGCCGACCCGCCGGTGCCAGCTGGGCATTGCCGCACTGGTAGGCGCCCCACGGCTGCGAGCCGTCGGTGGGTTCGCCCAGCGGCTTGATGGTGTCGGCGTGCATCTTGGCGGCTTCGTTGCGCGCCATCACTTCCAGCTCGTCGCGCACCTTGATGTCGTTGCGATCGATCGGGCCGACGTGATCCATCACCGACACCGTGACCTTGCCCAGGTCGCGGCAGGAGGACACATCGCCGCTCCAGGCCGTGCGGACGTTCTTACCGGCATCGTCCAGCGTGATGCCGTAGGTGCAGGCGCCGAGCAAAGCGATGGGAACGAGCAACAGCAGGGTCTTGCGCATGGATAGCTCCGCGATGTGGAAATGAAGAAGCCGGGCGGTCTCCCGCCCGGCCTCCATCCTAACCCGGGGACGTGAACAGCTCCCCACATAATCTCACGTTTACTTCGACGGTTTGGCCGCCACCGGCTTGCCGTCGCCGTCGATCACCTGCACGTCGCCGAGATTCAGCGCGCGCACCGGCTGCTCGATCTTCTTCAGGTCGCCCACGATCACCCAGGTGAGCGCCTTGGGCTGGATGATCTCCTTGATCGCGCTTTCGGCATCGGGCTGGGTCACGGCTTCGGTGCGGGCCTTGAGCGTCTGCACGTAGTCGTCCGGGCGGTTGTACTGGACGATCTCGTTCATCGCGCTGAGCACCTCGGCCGCCGTCTCGAAGCTGCCCGGCAGACCGCGGACATTGGAGTCCTTGATCTTGTTCACTTCCTGCTCGGTGAGCGGACGGGCGGCGATCACTTCGTTCGCTTCCTTGGCCACTTCGTGCGCGGACTCGGCGGTCTTGTCAGTCTGCACCGGGGCGTACATCAGGAACGGACGCTGGCCGATCGCATCGCGCATGAAGCTGAAGGCACCATAGGCCCAGCGCTTGTCCTCGCGCAGGTTCATGTTGAGGCGCGAGGTGAAGCTGCCACCGAACGCGCCGTTCGCCACATCGATGGCCAGTTCGTTCGGCGCCTTGCTGGAAGGCGCCAACAGACCCGCCAGGATCAGCGACTGCGGCGCATCGGGCTTGTCGATCAGGAACACGCGCGGCTTGGCCTGGGCGGCCACGCTGGCGATGTTCTTCTTCGGCACGGCACTGGACGGCGCCTTCCAATCGCCGAAGGCGGCATCGAGCTGCGGGATGATCTGCTGCAGCGTGGTGTCGCCGGCCACCAGGATCTTCACGTTGTCCGGACGCAGCCAGTCACGCTGGAAGTTGGCGAGATCCGACGCCTGCATCGACTTGATCGCCGCTTCCGTACCCGAGCCGGTGAACGGGATGCCGTAGGCGTGGTTGGCGCCGTACAGCAGCGGCGGCAAGGTACGCAGCGCCAGCGCGGTGGGTTGGGTCTTTTCCTGCGCGATGCCGGCCAGCCACTGGCCGCGGATACGTTCGATGTCCTCGGACTTGAACGCCGGGTTGCGCACGATGTCGGCAAACAGCGCCAGCGAGGGCTGCAACTGATCGTTCAAGGCATTGAGCGAGGCCGAGCAGGCGTCCAGGCCGCAACCGATGCGGGTGACCGCGCCCAGGCGCTGCTTGCGCTTGGACACTTCCACTGAGTCGAGCTCCTTGGTGCTCTCGTTCATCAGCGTGGTGGTGAAGCTGGCGGTGCCGAGCTTGCGGCCCTGGTCGGCGGCGTAACCGGCGTCGAACATCAGCTGCACATGCGTCACCGGTATGGTGTGGCGCTGCGCCAGGATCACTTCGATGCCGTTCTTGAGCTTGCCGCGCTCCAGTTCGGGGAATTTCAGGTCGGGGAACTGCGTCACCTTCGGCACGCCGCTGCTGCGGTCCACCGCGCTCTTGGCCACGGTGTATTCATGCTTGGCCGGCAGCTTGGCGGCGGGGCGGCCTTCCTGCGGACCCAGCGCCACCACCTTGGCGTCCTCGGTGTCCGGATTGAAGTCGGCGCCGGCAGGCAGCACGGTCAGCACATAGTCGCCCTTGCTGAGCCACTTGTCGGCAGCGGCCTTGACGCTCGCCGGCGTGGCGGCGTCGGCGCGCTCCAGGTCCTTCTTGTAGGCACCCGGATCGCCGCGATAGACCTGACCTTCGGCCAGGATCACGGCCTTGCCACCGTCCTTTTCCAGGCCGCGCACGAAGCCCGCGCGATTGCCGATCTTGGCGCGTTCCAGCTCATCGGCGGTGGGGCCGTCGGCGAGGAATTTCTTCACCTCTTCGGCAATCACCGCTTCGACCTTGGCCTGATCCACGCCTTCCTTGATGTCGGCCTGGATCTGGAACTGGCTGGCCAGCGCGAACGGCGAAATGCTGGCCGAGACGTCATCGACCAATTTGTCCTGGTAGACCAGGCGCTGGTACAGCCGCGAAGTCTTGCCGCCGCCGAGCACGGTGGAGGCGAGGTCGAGCTGGATGGCATCGTCGGTGCCCAGCTGCGGCACCACCCAGGTGCGGTAGACGCGTGGCTGCGCCACGTGATCGTGCTGCACGCCACGCGTGGATTTGCCCAGCGGGGTGATCCACGCCTGCTGACGCGGCACCGGCGGACCGGCCGGGATGTCACCGAAATATTTCTCGGCCTTGGCCTTGGCTTCCGCCACGGTGATGTCGCCGGCCAGCACCAGGGTGGTGTTGGCCGCGCCGTAGTAATCGTGGAACCACTGCTTCACATCGCCCAGCGAGGCGGCATTGAGGTCTTCCATCGAACCGATGGTGTCGTGCTGGTACGGATGGTTGCTCGGATAGGTGTTGGACAGGATGTTCTGGTCCACCCGGCCGTACGGGCGGTTTTCGCCCTGGCGCTTCTCGTTCTGCACCACGCCGCGCTGGGTGTCGAGTTCCTTCTGGCCGATCGCGCCGAGCAGATGGCCCATGCGATCCGACTCCATCCACAGTGCCATGTCGAGCGCGGTGGTCGGCACGGTTTCGAAATAGTTGGTGCGGTCGAACCAGGTGGTGCCGTTCATGTCGGTGGCACCGGCCAGCTCGAACGGCTGGAAGTACGTGCCCTTGTGATTCTCCGAGCCGGAGAACATCAGGTGCTCGAACAGGTGCGCGAAGCCGGTCTTGCCCTTGGGCTCATCGCCCGAACCCACGTGGTACCAGATGCTCACGGCTACCACCGGCGCCTTGTGATCCTCATGCACCACCACGGTCAGGCCGTTGGGCAGCGTGAAGCGGGTAAAGGCGATGTCCGGAATGGCCTGGGTGGCTTCGGCAGCGGCAGCCTGGGGCAGCGCGATCGCTGGCAAACCGGCCGACATGCTGAGCACTCCGGCGACGAGTAGGGCGAGGGGCTTTCTTGCCATCACGACACTCCTGTTTTCTTTGACGAATGAACGTTCCGAGGCTAGCCACGGCCCGAAACCTTGGCAAATGACCAATGGCATGGTGGACAACCGCCACGGCGCTTCGTTCGACGCAAGAACATGTAACGGGGACGACACATCGTCCGGACAGGTGTCCGCAGCTGTCCGGCCACGCCCGGCCGCTGTCCGCGGACAACCAGACTGCGCCGGCCATGCCGGATAATTCTCAACAAAGACAACGATTTGCGGACGATCGAAGGCTTGGCACGGGGCTTGCCATAGGTATATCGCAGGACTACCCCACCTTCATCGGAGACATGATCATGAAATTCGAAGCCTTGATGCTGCGCAGCCTGTTCGTCGCTTGCCTGCTGGTGTGTGGACTCGTGTTGAGCGCCATGGTGAACGCCTCGCCCGAAGCCATCCGCCTCGCCGCAGCCGGCAGCGCGGGCCAGTTGATCGCCCCGACCGCTTGCGCCCTGCCGCCCGACGGCGTGGTGTGCCCGCGCCTCTCCAACGGTTGAGCACGGACGCTCACCGTTTTACGGGCCTACGGATAGACCCGATAATGGCTGGATGCTGCACGTCATACTCTACCGACCGGAAATACCGCCCAATACGGGCAACGCCATCAGGTTGTGCGCCAACACCGGCGCCTCGCTGCACCTGATCCGCCCCTTGGGCTTCGAGCTGGACGATGCCCGCCTGCGCCGCGCAGGCTTGGACTATCACGAATACGCGCAGCTGGCCGTGCATGACGACCTCGCCAGCTGCCTCGAAAGCATCGGCCAGCCACGCGTGTTTGCGTTTTCCACGCGCGGACGTGTCGCGCATGTGGATGCACGGTTTGTCGAAGGGGATGCGTTGTTGTTTGGCTGCGAGACGGCGGGACTGCCGTCTGATGTCCTCGACTCGCTTCCCGAAGCTCAACGCCTGCGTCTGCCGATGCGGCCCGACAGTCGAAGCCTCAATCTCTCCAATACCGTCGCCATTGCGGTGTATGAGGCGTGGCGGCAGATGGGGTTTGTCGGCGCCGCGCCGTAGTGTGCTTTCTTTAGTCGTCTCGCTTTTTTGCGGTGCACGTCACTTCTCCCTCTCCTCACCGGGGAGAGGGCCGGGGTGGGGCGGGTGCTCGCGGGAACGCTGCAAATGAAGCAGCTCAACATCAGCCCCACGACCCGACCCGCTACAATCGACGACATGACTGCCCCATCCCTCATGTCCCTGCTGCCCCGCCCGATGCGCACCCTCGCTGGCCGCGCCTTGGAAACCGCGCTCAATCACACGCTGTCGCTCGACCCTGAAACGGCCACGCGCCTATCCGCGCTCGACGGCCGCAGCGTGCAGCTGCATTTGCGCGGTCCGGAGATTGCCCTGTCGGTGACGGTGGAAGGCGAACGACTGAAAGTCGGTCCGGCGCAGGACGACAACCACCTGCGCGTCGCCGCCACCCCGGGCAGCCTGCTCGCCATGCTGGTGAAGCGCGACGACGAAGGGGTGGCACCGGGTAAGGTGGAGATTGCCGGCGACGCGGATCTCGCCCGCCGCCTGGAGAAACTCGCCAGCAAGTTCGCGCCCGATTTCGAAGAGGCGTTCGCCCGCACGTTCGGCGACGTGCTCGGCGTGCCGCTCGCCAAGGCCGTGCGCAACGGGCTCGCGCATGCGAAGGAAACCGCCAGCCATCTCACCACCGATACGGCCGACTGGTTGCGCGACGAAGCCCGCGTCGCAGCGGCGCCCGGCGAAGTGGAAGGTTTTCTCGATGGCGTCGACGATCTGCGCGAACGCAGCGAACGCCTCGAAGCGCGACTCGCGCGCCTGGAGCAACGCCTGAAGAAGGGACCTGCCGCGTGACGATGCCCCTGAAGGTGGTACCGCGCGTGATGCGCGTCGCTTCGGTGCTGCTCGCCTATCGCCTCGACGAACTGGTCGATGCGGCGCATCTGTTTCGCCCGCTCAAGCTGATCCGTCCGTTCGTGGCGCGCCCACGTACCGACGTCACGCATCTCTCGCGCGGCGCACGCTTGCGCCTCGCGCTGACCGAACTGGGTCCGATCTTCGTCAAGGCCGGCCAGGTGCTGTCCACCCGCCGCGACCTGGTGCCGGCGGATATCGCCGACGAACTGGCGCAGCTGCAGGACCAGGTGCCGCCGTTCCCGGGCAGCGAAGCGCGCGCCATCATCGAGCAGGAACTGAAGGCGCCGATTACCGCGCTCTACACCAGCTTCGACGAAACGCCTTTGGCCTCCGCATCCATCGCACAGGTCCACGCGGCCACCTTGCAGGACGGCAGCGCCGTGGTGGTGAAGGTGCTGCGCCCGGGCATCGACCAGCAGATCGAACGCGACATCAAGCTGCTGCGCTCACTCGGTGAATTGGCGCAACGCTGGCACCCCAATGCCGACAAGATCCGTCCACTCGACGTGGTCGCCGAAGTCGAGAAGATGCTGGAGAACGAGCTGGACCTGCAGCGCGAAGGCGCCAGTGCCAGCCTGCTCCGCCGCAACTTCGAGAGCGGCCAGGATCTCTACGTACCGGCGGTGTTCTGGGATTTCACCAGCGCGCGCGTGCTGACGCTGGAGCGTGTCTACGGGGTGAGCTGCGACGACATCGCCACCATCGACGCCGCCGGCATCGACCGCAAGGCGCTCGCCGTGAAAGGCGTGCGGCTGTTCTACGAGCAGGTGTTCCGCGACAACTTCTTCCACGCCGATGCGCATCCGGGCAACATCTGGGTCGACACCTCGCGCGTCAACGATGCGCGTTTCATCGCGCTCGATTTCGGCATCATGGGGTCGTTGCCGGAGCAGGACCAGTACTGGCTGGCGCAGAACTTCATCGCGCTGTTCGAGCGCGACTACGCGCGCATCGCGCAGCTGCACGTGGATGCCGGCTGGATGCCGTCCACCGTGCGCATCGACGAACTCACCGCCGCCGTGCGCACGGTGTGCGAGCCCTACTTCACCCGTCCGCTATCGCAGATCTCGCTGGCCGAACTGGTGGTGAAGCTGTTCCAGACCGCCCGCCGCTACGAACTTACGCTGCAGCCGCAGCTGATCCTGCTGCAGAAGACCCTGCTCAATATCGAAGGCGTCGGCCGCATGCTCGATCCGGAGATCGACATCTGGGCGGTGGCGCATCCGGTGCTCAAGCGCATCCTGCGAGAGCGCTACAGCCCGCGCCGGACCTTGCGGGAAGTGCGCAAGCGCCTGCCCGAATGGTTCCACGCCGCTCCGCAGTTCCCCGAACTGGTCCGCGATGCCTTGCGGCAAGTGGCCAAGGGCGAGCGGCACACGGTAAGCGATCAGGCGGAGCTCTCGCAGCAGCGCGACGAGGCGCAGCGCACGCGGCGGGCTTTGTCGTTCGGACTGTTGGGTTCGAGCTTGTTGGTGGGCAGCGCTGTACTTTGGACGCAGGCGAGCGAGCACAGCCTATGGCAGGCTCCCGTCGCTGCCGTGATCGGTTTGCTCGCCTTTGTGGCAGGCTGGCCTAAGCGCTAATTCCCCCTCACCGTCATTCCGGCGCAGGCCGGAATCCAGTGGCCGCAGTTCGCGGTTGTCGCTTCGGTCTCGACCGGTAGGCGTGATCGCGAGAACCTAAAGTGATCGCCACTGGATTCCGGCCTGCGCCGGAATGACGTCTTTGATGAAAGGCACGGGAATCTCGTGCTGCCTGGATCGTTCATGCTCGACATCCTCTACCAAGACGACGCCCTCATCGCGGTGAACAAGCCTGCCGGCCTCGCCGTGCATCGCTCCAAGATGGTCGGCAACGCCGAGGAGTTCCTGATCGACCTGCTGCGCGAACAGGTGGGCGGTATCACCTATCTCGCCCATCGACTCGACCGCGCCACCAGCGGCGTGCTGCTGGTCGCCCGATCTTCGGAAATCGCCGCTGCGCTCGGCGAGCAGTTCATGGGGCGCGACGTGCACAAGCAGTACCTGGCCGTGGTGCGCGGCTGGCCGGAGCCGGAAGAAGCGTTGATCGACTATGCCCTGCCCGGCTCCCGCGACAATGGGCCGCGGCGCGAGGCACGCACCGGCTACCGGCGCCTGGCCACGGTGGAAGTGCCGATCGAACTGGGGCGTTATCCCCAGCAGCGGTACGCCATGGTGCTGGCCGAGCCGCAGACGGGGCGGTTCAGACAAATCCGCAAGCACATGGCG
The DNA here is from genome assembly GCF_049913195.1 of Dyella kyungheensis. Taxonomy (GTDB): domain Bacteria; phylum Pseudomonadota; class Gammaproteobacteria; order Xanthomonadales; family Rhodanobacteraceae; genus Dyella; species Dyella kyungheensis. The sequence continues at coordinate 4,790,945 of NZ_CP183983.1, forward strand.
CACATCCACCATCCGATCATCGGCGATTGCCAGCACGGCCGCAGCGATCACAACCGCCTCTACAAGCAATATTTCCGCTGCCACCGCATGCTGCTGCATGCCTGGCGCCTGAGTTTCGCGCACCCGCTCAGCGGCGAGCCGATGCGCCTGGAAGCGCCGCTGGACGCCGCTTACCAGGGCCTGCTCGAGCGCTTTGGCTGGGCCCTGCCCGCGTTGTGACGCACCGCGTCGTGGCGGTATGTCACGCAGGCCCGCTAAACTTTGCGCATGCTCACGATCAGCCGTTCCATCGTCCTGCCCGAGACCGAGTTGACTGAGCGTTTCCTCCGCGCAGACGGTCCCGGCGGCCAGCACGTCAATCGCACCGAAAGCGCCGTCGAACTGCGCTTCGACGTGGCGCACTCACCCTCGCTGCCCGAACCGCTGCGCGCGCGCCTGCTGGCCCGCCGCGATCGCCGCCTCACCGATGAGGGCGTGCTGGTGATCCAGGCGCGGCGTTTCCGCGATCAGGGCCGCAACCGCGAGGACGCCCGCGACCGCCTGGTGGAGATCATCCGCGCGGCGCTCGTGGTGCCCAAGGCACGCATCGCCACCAAACCCACCCGCGGCTCCAAGGAGCGCCGGCTCGCCGGCAAGCAGCAGCGCGGCCAGATCAAGCAAACACGGTCGCGTGACTGGAGTCGTGAATGAGCACCCCGATGCTCCCCCCTGCCCCGCCCGAAGCTCCCAAACTCAAAAGCAGGTTCTGGCCATGGCTGGCGCGCTGCCTGCTGCGCCTGTCCGGCTGGAAGCTGCTCGGCGAGCTGCCGAACGAGCCCAAGCTGATCATCATCGGCGCGCCGCATTCCTCGTATTGGGATGGCTACTACGGCCTGCTGATGAAGATCGGCCTGGGCGTGGACATCAACATCATGATCAAGCGCGAAGTGCTGGACGGCCCACTGGGCATCATCCTGCGCCCGATCGGCATGATCGCGATCAACCGCAGCGCCGCGCTCAACGTGGTGGGCCAGATGGTGCAGCGTTTCCAGGAAAAGGAACGCATGTGGCTGGGCATCACGCCCGAAGGCACGCGCAAGAAGGTCAAGCAGTGGAAGTCGGGCTTCCTGCGCATCGCCCACGACGCCAACGTGCCGATCCAGACGCTGTTTCTCGATTACCCGAGCAAGACTTTCAGGTTCGGCCCGGTGGTGCGCGCCACGGATGATCCGGATGCGGACATGGCGAAGATCCGTGCGCTGTTTACTCCGTATCGGGGCAAGCATCGCAACGCCAATGGATAAGAGATCTGGGATCGATCGGCAGTGGACAAGCACCACCGACTTTCATCCGGATCTACAAGCGTTCAAGCTCTCCGGCTTCGATCAGCTCGGTCTAGCCTGCTCGATACCTGCTGCAGACGGTAAAAAAAGCGGAATTATGACCGCGAGTTCAACGATTCAACGTCCCGGAATGCAGGCCTCCAGGTATCGCCGTAGTTGATTAGTTCCGACCCTCAGTGCTTCCTCGCCTGATCTGAGATCGCGGCGTCACCGGCCTGACCATATTCATTTCATGACGGTGGACCTGTTCGATAGTACGAACCCGTGTCTCGTCCAACGTGATGATCATCTCGTAAATGATCAGCCACCCCGAGCGCCTGCTGCCCGTCGGCAGTTCGCGCCTTGCGAGCGCGATCAGGCTCAACATTAGCCGGAAATGCAGACGCCCGGCTCATGAGCCGCTGCACGGCACTAAGACGACTCCTACAAACAAGCGAGCCTTAGCTCTGCAGACGGAGCCAAACATCTCTGCAACGGTTAAGCCGTCTGTCGAGCAAGGCCTTGGGCTGGACTGTTAGCAAACGAACAGACCCCGAGGCGGCGGGTCGTTAGCGTCGATGGTGCATAGAGTGCCGGGTGGATTCCTGGCGTGCCTGGATGTCCAATGGATGGAGATTCGTTTGACTCAGCAAGCATTGTTCCGTCAGGAGGCAATCACGGCTCGCGCATCCGTCGCCATAGGGGCCATTCGTCTTTCCACGCCTCTCTCCCATCGTCTGTGGGCCTTGGTCGGGGTCTCACTCGCCGCCAGCGTCGCCGTTTGGCTGGGTGTCGGTCAGTACACCCGGCGCGAACGCGTCTCAGGCAGCCTGGTGCCAGACGCCGGCCTGATCACGGCCTCGGCGCACGTCCTCGGCACCATCACCGCGATTGAGGTCAACGAAGGCGCTACGGTGCACGCCGGTGACGCGATAGCCGCGTTCAGCACTGAGCGCAGCAGCACTCTACTAGGTGATACGGGCACCGAGATAAGTGCACAACTCCACCAGCAGCAGGCCCGACTGCAAATCGATATCGACAGCGCCCAACAAGTGGCCGACGTGCGGGCGCGCAACATGCGCATGCAAGACGCAGCCCTCGGACGCCAGCTCAATCAGGTCGACGGGCAAATAGCGATTGAGCGCCGGCAAGTATCCGAGCTCTCGGCTCTGTTATCCCGGTTCGAAGGCTTGGGCAACAATGGCTATGTCTCGGCTATCGAAGTTCAACAACAGCGCTCCCAGAAAGCCCTCGCCGAGCAGCAGGTCCAAGCCTTGACGCGCCAACGGGTGGAGTTGTTACAGCAGCGAGAGACGGCGCGCAACCAACTGGAGGAGCTACCGCTCACCACTGCCGCGACACTGAACAACCTTCACCGCCAATGGGCGCAAGTGAATCAATCCCTTGCGCAAAACGAGGCGGACCGAGCATCGGTATTACGAGCACCAGCCGATGGCGTGGTGTCCGCCGTACTGGTCAAGCGTGGCCAGGCCGTCGCGCCGGGACAGGCTGTGGTGTCACTCGTGCCGCTCGGATCGGCGCTTGAGGCGCAGCTCTGGGTGCCGAGCCAGGCCATCGGCTTTGTGCGCATAGGGACCTCCGTGGTGCTTCGCTACAACGCCTTCCCGTACCAAAAATTTGGCGCGCAACGTGGCACGGTCACGGCCGTATCGCGCAGCGCGTTGACACCTACCGAATTGACGGCCGTGCTGGGGCAAACCTCAGCCAGAGAGGCACTCTATCGCGTAGACGTGGCGCTGCCGGAACAATACATCAACGTCTACGGCCATCCTGAGCCACTCAAACCGGGCATGGCCGTAGAGGCGGATTTGTTGCTCGACAAGCGCCGCATGATTGAATGGATCTTCGAGCCGCTGTACGGGCTCGGGCGCCGCAACGCCACGGGGCGCTCATGACGCACCCCATGCCATCGCGCGATAAGGACTCGGTACAAGGCGCGCGCGGCCCTGCGGAGCCCGTGCCCTTCGAGGCCGTGACGCGTCCCCTACGGCGCTGGGGACGGTGCCTACCCATGATCCGGCAAAGCGAAGCGGCGGAATGTGGGCTGGCGTGCCTGGCGATGGTCGCGGCGTTTCACGGCCAGCATCACCGCCTACCCACGTTGCGGCGGCGTTTCGCAACGTCGCTTAAAGGCATGACGCTGACACAACTGCTATCGGTCGCCCATGCGCTCGGATTGAACGGCAACCCAGTGCGGCTGGAATTGGACGAGCTGCTGCGACTAACGGTGCCATGCATCCTGCATTGGGACTTGAATCACTTCGTGGTGCTGCGCAAGGCGGATCGGCACGGCGCGGTGGTTCACGATCCAGCCGTGGGCGAACGTCGGCTGCCGTATGCCGAACTAAGCAAACACGTCACGGGCATCGCCATTGAACTGTTCCCGTGCCCAACGTTTGAAAAAAAGGCAGCCGAGCCCGACCTGCCGCTGCGGGCGCTGACCGGGCACGTCGCCGGTCTAAGGGTCGCGCTGGCGACAGTGTTCGGGCTAGCACTCTCCCTGGAACTCGCTGGCTTGCTCGGGCCTCAGTTGCTGCAAATCACGGTCGATAGCGTAATCGCCGACGGTGACCACGACTTACTGACGTTCTTAAGTGTGAGCTTCTTGGCGCTACTGGTGTGGCAAATCATTTTGTCGGCGGTGCGCAGCTGGACGGTGATATGCCTGAGCACGCGCTTCAACCTGCAATGGACCGCCAATGTCTTTCAACACTTGTTGCGTTTACCGCAAGCGTATTTCCTGAAGCGCCATCTCGGTGACGTGGTGTCGCGCTTCGGGGCCATCGGCGCCATCCAGCAGACTTTAACCACGCGCGCCGTCGAAGTCATGCTAGACGGGATCATGGCGGGCCTAACGCTAGTGATGCTGTTGCTCTATAGCCCGCTGATGACGGCGATTACGGTGACCGGCCTGGGGCTGTACGGCGCGTGCCGCGCTCTGACCTATCGGTTCTATCGCGAAAAGAACCTCGAACAGATCGTGCAGGGGGCCAAGCAGCAAAGTCAGTTCTTGGAGGCGGTACGCGGTGTGCAGACGATTCGTCTGTCCAACCAGGTGCCTCAGCAATCGTCCCGTTTTCTGAATGCCGCCACAGACACCCTCAACGTCGGGGTGCAGGTGCAGCAGTTCAGCTTGATCTATGGCTCGCTGCAAAGCTTGCTAAGTGGCGCGCTACGCATCGGCGTCCTGTGGCTCGGCGCATCGCTCGCGCTGCGGGGACAGTTCAGCGCCGGCATGCTGATGGCGTTTCTTGCCTATTCCGACCAATTCACCAGTCGTGCTGCCAGCATGGTCGATTACGTGATCGAGCTACGCATGTTGCGCATGCAGGGCGAGCGCCTCGCCGACATCGTACTCACTGAGACCGAGGTGGATACCGAGGGTAACTACACCGGCCCGCTTCCAGACGCATCGCTATCGTTCGACTGCGTGGGCTTTCGCTATGCGGAGGGCGAGCCGTGGGTGCTAAGCGATTGCTCACTGGATATTCGGGCGGGCGAATCGGTGGCCGTCGTAGGACCCTCTGGCTGCGGCAAAAGCACCCTGGCGCGCTTAATGCTCGGTTTGCTGGACCCCGACGAGGGGCGTATTCGCGTTGGCGGCATTCAGCTCACGCGGCTTGGCAAACAGGCATTTCGGCAGATGGTCGGCTGCGTGATGCAAGATGACGCACTCATGGCCGGGTCTATCGCGGACAACATAGCGTTCTTCGCCGAAGACGCATCACAGGAACGCATCGAAGAGTCCGCACGGCTCGCACAGATTCACGATGACATCGTGACCATGCCAATGGGCTATCACACGCTATGCGGCGACATGGGGACGTCCCTATCCGGCGGTCAGCGCCAGCGTTTGTTGCTTGCACGCGCGCTATATCGCAAGCCGAAAATTCTAATCCTGGACGAAGCCACCAGTCATCTCGACCTGGCATGTGAGCGACGTATCAACGCCATGCTGCGCGACCTGCACATGACACGCATCTATATCGCCCATCGGCCTGAAACGATTGCGAGTGCGGATCGAGTGATCGACCTCGCTTCGAGGAGCAGCAAGCCTGCGTCCGAAAGGCTCTAAATATCGGGCACCCCTACACAAAAGGAGAAGTACCATGCGTTGTCTACTGTCGAATGAAATGTCGCTGGTGGCCGGTGGGTTCGGTTTTCAGCAGATAGAAGGCCCGAAGAATCTCCCTCCCGTGACGGTTACTCCGCCAGCGGGCATGACGTTCTATCCGAATGGCGGCGGCCCGTCCTCGATTACCTGTGCGCCGGGCACCAGCCCTGTATATAGGGAAGGCGGTGGTGGTGGTGGCACCGGCACGCTCGTGTTGCCCGGCAAGCTTGTCGATCTTTCGCTCGGCGGTCAGGGTAAGGGCGAATCAACTGTGCGTTGCGAACCCATTGAGCCACGGGGTTCGAATCATGGCCCCAGCGTCCGATAGAGCCACATAGTGCGGACCGATGCCGCGTAACCGCGGCATCGGTCATTTCAATCATCGTGCGGAGAACTCTAGCGTGTTCTACTTTCTGGATGCCTTATCGGTCGATGCCACCCCGCCGTCCGCCATTATCTGTCGAGATCTGCGCAGCTTTCGGTTCGCAGAGATCGAGCACAACCTCGCTACGCAGCCGTCTCTCGAAGGGTCCGACTGCGCGGTTGCCTACTACAACATCGTCGGCAATGTGAGAGCATACTATCGCGCACTTCAATTACTGGATAAGTCCGACGTCAGCCGATTTGAGCCTACCTACACCACGATCACGCCAGCGCACGTGTCCGCGCCACAGGCAGCCCGCGCCATTAACGTGTCCTTCGTCGGAGGACATTTAGGTCATCCTGGATGCATTGAAGATCCCGGGAAAAGCGTTTTTTATACCGTGTGCACCTCAATCAATGGCCACGATCAAGCCATGATCATCGATACCGGGTTCATGATGACCATCGTCACCCGCATCGTCGCCGATGCCTTGGGGCTGAAACCCATCGAAGTCCCGAATGGACCTATGAAGGGAACCTGGTTTAGTAAGCCTGCTTATGCGGTAGGTGGTCAGCCGGTTTATTTGATCAAGATCATGCTAAAGCGTTTGTCTGTCGGAGACACACACTTTGAAAACATACAAGGCGGCATCGATAAGACGAATTATTTCAACATGCTTGGGTACGACATTTTGTCAAAGTTCAACAACCTCTACCTTGGGCATGATGGCGACATTATTTTCAATACGGACAAGACCGTCACATTTACGCATTGCATACCCATGGCGCTGGAGATTCAGGATCGCCACGGCTTTAAGGGGTTGTCTATCCATATCAACGTCAACGGTAAGGATACGTTGGCTCTGATAGACAGCGGAAGCGATGGAATCATCACCGTCTTCGATAAGAGCAGATTCAGCAAGTCCACACCACTTAACGGCATGGTAACGTTCAACGCGCGAGGCGAATCGCTAAAGACACGCCGTTTTGACGCATTGATCGATATCGCGGGCTACCAGTTCAAGACCGAGGGACATTACGTCCAGACAACAGTCCCTGACCTGCCAGCTGCCATAGGGTCTGGTTTGCTTCGCAAAGGCGATGTCTTGCTTGATTTTGAGCACGCAAGGTTCTGCTTGAATAGAAACAGCAATACCTAAGCATCATCCGGACAGTTCGCAGCAAGGCCTTCCACGGCACGAAGCATCACCGCTCCGAGTGCCCTGACTCATCGTAATCGCGATGGGTTAGCAAGCCCGGCTTCACCAGATCGATGAACGCCCTCGCCTCCGCGCTGAGGAACTTGCCCTTGCGCATCACCACGCCGTAGCTGCGCTGCGGGAAATATTGCTTCATGTTTCGGACGGCCAAACGCGTGCGGTCCGCTTCGGTGATGCAGATGCCGGTGACGATGGAGATGCCCAGTCCCATCGCGACGTATTCCTTGATCACGTCCCAACCGCCCACTTCGATCGCGACCCGGAAAGGCACCTGCCGCTGCTGGAACACCAGGTCGACCAGGCGGTAGGTCGATAGTCGTTGCGGCGGCAGGATCAGGCCGTAGGGCGACAAATCCTGCAACGTCACCGCGGTCTTGGCGGCCAGCGGGTGGTCGGGCGGCATGATCAGCATCGGGTCGTAGTGATGCACGGGCGCCCAGGCGATGTCGTTGGGCACGTCGAGCATCGAGCCCACGGCGAAATCCGCCTCATCGGCGCGCAACAGCGCCAGGCCGTCCTTGCCGGTGACATTGGCCAGCTGCAGTTGCACCTCGGGAAAGTGCTCGCGGTAGCGACGCACCAGATCGGGCAGCAGGTATTGGATGGTCGAACTGCCCGCCGCGATGGTCAGGCGGCCGCCCTGCAGGCCTTTTACCTTGGTCTGGAAGTCGCGGTCCAGATTCTCCCAGCCTTCCACCAGCGGACGCGCCAATTCGTACAGCGCCTCTCCCGCGTCGGTGAGGTTGATGCGGCGTCGCCTGCGTTCCAGCAGCCGCACACCAAGCTCCCGCTCCAGCGCCTGAAGTTGGAGGCTCACTGTGGGTTGAGACAGAAACAGCGCCTCGGCCGCGCGGGTCAGCGTGCCCAGCTTCACCGTGTAGACGAAGGCCCGCATCTGCTTCTGGCGGTTCCCCTTGTAGTAGAAACGCCCCTCTTCGCTGCCACTTCCATACGTATCCGTACGTCGCCGGGACATGCCGGAATGCGTTTTTCTAGGCCCGACCGGGGGCTTCTTGGCCATATTTGCCTCTTACAACTCAGTAAGTTGAATTGATCATTAAGAATGACAATAGCAAAAATTGAAACATTTGCTTTGTCAAACCTAATTTCCGTGACCTAGTGTAATCCCATCGTCATCACGGAGATTCGCCATGGCCGTCCCCAAGGAACGCCTCACCCTTTCCCCGGCCCAGGTCTCTGGCGGAGTCCGCCAGGAACACGCCGCGATCCTCACACCGGAGGCGCTGGCCTTCCTGGCCGAGCTGCACCGCCAGTTCGACGGACGCCGCCTGGAACTGCTGGCGGCCCGTGAAGCCCGCCAGGCCCGCTACGACGCGGGCGAACTGCCGGACTTCCGTACCGATACCGCCGCCATCCGCGAGGGCAACTGGACGGTGGCGCCGATTCCGCTGGCGCTGCGCGACCGCCGGGTGGAGATCACCGGGCCGGTCGAGCGCAAGATGATCATCAACGCGCTCAATTCCGGCGCAAAGGTGTTCATGGCCGACTTCGAGGACTCCTCGGCGCCGACCCTCGCCAACCAGATCGACGGCCAGATCAACCTGCGCGATGCGGTGAACGGCGCGATCGAATACACCTCGCCCGAGGGCAAGCATTACCGCGTCAACGGCAATCCCGCCGTGCTGGTGGTGCGTCCGCGCGGCTGGCACCTGCCGGAGCGCCACATCACCGTCGATGGCGAACCGATGTCCGGCGCCCTGGTGGACTTCGGCCTGTTCGCCTTCCACAACGCACGCACGCTGCAGGCACGCGACCGCGGCCCCTACTTCTACCTGCCCAAGCTGCAGGCGATGGAAGAGGCGGCGTTGTGGGACGAGGTGATGGCCACCGCCGAAGCTGCGCTCGACCTGCCGCCCGATTGCATGAAAGCCACGGTATTGATCGAAACGCTGCCCGCCGTGTTCCAGATGCACGAGATCCTGCACGCCCTGCGCGGGCGTGCAGTCGGCCTCAACTGCGGCCGCTGGGATTACATCTTTTCCTACCTCAAGACGTTCCGCGCGCATCGCGATCGCCTGCTGCCCGATCGCAGTCAGGTGCTGATGACGGTGCCGTTCCTGAAGTCGTATTCGGAGCTACTGATCCAGACCTGTCATCGCCGTGGCGCGTTCGCCATGGGCGGCATGGCCGCGCAGATTCCGATCAAGGGCGACGATGTTGCGAACGACGCCGCGCTCGCCAAGGTGCGCGCCGACAAGCTGCGCGAAGTGCAGGCCGGTCACGACGGCACCTGGGTGGCGCATCCCGCACTGGTGCCGGTGGCGCAGGAAGTGTTCGACAAGTACATGCCCTCGCCCAACCAGCTCAACGTCATGCGCAGCGACGTCAACGTGTGCCGCAACCAGCTGATCGCGCCGTGCAGCGGCACCATCACGCGCGCCGGCTTCGACAACAACGTGGAAGTGGCGCTGCGCTACACCGCCTCGTGGCTGGACGGCCAGGGCTGCGTGCCCATCCATCACCTGATGGAAGATGCGGCCACCGCGGAAATCGCGCGCTCGCAGATCTGGCAATGGCTGCATCGAGGGCCGCTTGAATTCACCGACCACGCGCCGATCGATTTTGCGCTGTTCGACCATGCACTGGCGAAGCACACGCATCGCTTGATCGAGAGCAAGAGTCCCGTCGCACACCGTGCGGAACAAGCAGCGGCACTGCTCAAGCAACTCACGCACGGCGAAGAACTCGGCGATTTCCTGACGCTGGCTGCTTACGCGCGTCTCGACTGACCGGTAACCCTCGCTGTGGGAGCGCACCCTGTGCGCGACAAACCAACGGAGCGCCATGCCGAAAGGCCGCTGTCGCGCACAGGGTGCGCTCCCACAGTCGAAGACATCCAACGCAACGGAGTCACCTCATGAAAAACACATTGCCCACCGCCGATCAGATCGCCCTCGAATGGAAGAACAACGCTCGCTGGAACGGCATCCAGCGCAACTACGGCGCGGAAGACGTGGCACGCCTGCGGGGCACCGTGAATGTGGAACACTCGCTCGCCCGTCGCGGCGCCGAGCGCTTGTGGAAGTCGTTGCACAAGGAAGATTTCGTCAACGCGCTCGGCGCGCTCACCGGCAACCAGGCCATGCAACAGGTGAAGGCCGGGCTGCAGGCAATCTATCTGAGCGGCTGGCAGGTGGCCGCGGATGCGAATCTCGCCGGCGAGATGTATCCCGACCAGTCGCTGTATCCGGCCAATTCGGTGCCGTCGGTGGTCAAGCGCATCAACAACACGCTGCTGCGCGCCGATCAGCTGCATCATGCGGAAGGCCAGAACGATATCGACTGGATGGTGCCCATCGTGGCCGACGCGGAAGCGGGCTTCGGCGGCGTGCTCAATGCGTTCGAACTGATGAAGGCGATGATCGAAGCAGGCGCCGCGGGTGTGCATTTCGAGGACCAGCTCGCGTCGGTGAAGAAGTGCGGTCACATGGGCGGCAAGGTACTGGTGCCCACGCGCGAGGCCGTCGACAAACTCAACGCGGCACGTCTCGCCGCCGACGTGCTCGGCGTGCCCACCCTGATCGTGGCACGCACCGATGCCGATGCCGCCGACTTGCTTACCTCCGACATCGACGACAACGACAAGCCGTTCATCACCGGCGAGCGCACCGTGGAGGGTTTCTTCCGCGTGCGTCCCGGCCTGGACCAGGCGATCAGCCGCGGTCTTGCGTATGCGCCGTACGCCGATCTCGTGTGGTGCGAAACGAGCAAGCCGAACCTGGACGAAGCGCGCAAGTTTGCCGAGGCGATCCATGCGAAGTACCCGGGCAAGCTGCTGGCCTACAACTGCTCACCCAGCTTCAATTGGAGGAAGAACCTCGACGACGCCACCATCGCCACCTTCCAGAAGGAACTGGGCGCGATGGGTTACAAGTTCCAGTTCATCACGCTGGCCGGTTTCCACAGCCTTAACTACGGCATGTTCGATCTGGCCTATGGTTATGCCCGTCGCCAGATGAGCGCATTCGTGGAATTGCAGGAAAGGGAATTCGCCGCCGCCGACCGGGGCTTCACCGCCGTGAAGCATCAGCGTGAAGTCGGCACGGGTTACTTCGATGCCGTAACCCAGGCGATCCAGCAAGGACAGTCGTCCACCACCGCGCTCAAGGGTTCTACCGAAGAGGCGCAGTTCCAAGCCTCGCGTCAGGCCAGCGCCGCCTGACCTTGCCTGCCTCGCGTAGGCCGACAAGGACGTCGGCGCGTGCGTGGGGAGCGCGGCCCTGTCCAGCGCCCCCACGCATGCACGCAAGGAGTGCGCTGCGTATCGCCTTCGTCACGATGCGCTCTGCGGCGGCACCAGGGCGATCACCGTCCAGCCCGGACGCGGTTCGAGTTCGCGCTTCGCCGAAGATACGCGCAACGCGCCTTTCTCTTCGACGCCGAATAGCAGCACCGTGGGCGAACCATATTGCTCGATGAAGTTGGGCCAATCGAAGGTGCTGGTGAGACGCGTCGATTTGATCCGCCATCCCTCGGCGAGGCGCTCCAGAAAGCGCTCATGCGTCATGCCGTCGCCAAACAAGGCGGGCGCGGACAAATCGCCGCCCATTTGCAGGCGGCTGCCGGTGGCGTCGCCGTTGTCGTTGCTCAACCGATAGACCTTGCCGCGCCCGAATTCCTGCCGGTAGTACACGCAGGCCAGCGCGTTGCGTTCGCGGTTGGTCGACATGGCCAGCAAGCGGCCGATGCCCGTGAGATCGAGATGGCGTTCCGCGTACGCCGACGCGGGATAGCCGAAGAACGTCGGCAGGCCTTCCATGCGCGCGTGCTTGATGCCGTCCCAATGTTCATCGGCCACGATCACCTGGAAACCCGCATCGGCCAGGGCGCGTGCGACCACGCGCGCGGCCTGATCGGCGCCATAGATCAGCACGCCCGTGGGATCGGGCTCGGCCACCTTCAGCCAGCGCGCGAGCGGACGAGCCGTCGCGCTCTGCAACACTACGGTGCCGATGATCAGGATGAAGACCAGCGGCACCAACGCTTTTGCGCCTTCCATGCCCAGCGCATCGAGCTTCAGCGCAAACAGCGCCGATACCGCCGCCGCCACGATGCCGCGTGGCGCGACCCACGCGATCAGCGCGCGCTCGCGCCAGTTCAGCGTGCTGCCGATGCTGGCGATCGTTGCGGTGACGGGTCGCACGATCAGCTGGCCCACGATGAAGATGGCGATACCCGCCCACAACATGCCGTCCGGCAACGGCCAGCTCAGTCGTGCCGCCAGCAGGATGAACAGGCTCGAGACCAGCAAGGTGGTGAGGTTTTCCTTGAAATCGAGGATGTCGTCGATGTGCACGCCGCGCATGTTGCCCAGCGCGATGCCCATCACCGTGACGGTCAACAGGCCCGACTCGTGCGTGATGGCATTGGACAGCGAGAACGCCAGCAACACGGTGACCAGCGCGCCATAGTTCTGCAGATATTCCGGAATCAATTGCCGCCGCAGCAGGAACGCCAGCGTCCACGCCGCCAACAGGCCGATCACCACGCCGCTGGCGATCACCGCGAGGAAGATGCCCAGCGTGTGGCCCTGCTGGCGCGACACGATGGCCTCGTACACCAGCACGGCGAACAGTGCGCCGAGCGGATCGATCACGATGCCTTCCCAGCGCAAGGTGTTGGCGATGCGCGCATTCGGACGCACCGTGCGCAGCATCGGCGCGATCACCGTCGGCCCGGTCACGCAGGTCAGCGCGCCAAACAGCAACGCCACCTCCCAGCTCAGTCCGGCGAAGTAGTGCGCGGCGACGGCAAGCATCAACACCGCGATCACCGCACCATAGGTCACCAGTCCCCGCACCGCGCGACCGATATCCGGCAACTCGCTGAAACGCAGCGTGAGGCTGCCTTCGAAAAGAATCACCGACACGGCCAGCGAGACGATGGGAAACAGCAGCGGGCCGAGCAGTTTGTCGGGCGCCAGCACACCGATCACCGGACCCATCAGGATGCCGGCCAGCAGCAGGAACAGGATCGCTGGCAGCTTCACGCGCCACGCCAGCCATTGAGCGAGAAATCCGACGCCCAGGATGCACACCAGCAGGAGTCCAAGGTCGAGCGTCATGCGCGGTCCTTCGTGCGGTAGCCGTGGAGCTATCGGAGCACGCAAGCGACGCCAGCGTCCATCGTGCGATGACGCATTTCTATCGGAATCGGCGGGGAACTTGGGAGGGAGGGCCAAGCCCCGGTATCGGACGGGGGAGGGGGAGGGAGTACCGATACCGGGGTGGCAGGCATAGTTCAATGCAGAACCAGCGAGTACAGATAATACGCCGACGGCGATCCAAGTCAATACCCGTCAGTTCAAATATTACAGCTGCTAAGGGATGAGCCGGCGTCTCAGAAGCGCCGATACATCAAGGCTTCGGCAAGGTGGGTACGGTCCAGCAAGGCCGCGCCGCCGTCCAGATCGGCAATCGTACGGGCCACCCGCAGCGTGCGGTGGTAGGCGCGCGCCGACAGTCCCAGCCGCTCCAGCGCGCCGTCGAACCAGCGACGCTCTGTGGGGCCGAGCGCACAGTCACGTTCCAGCTCGCGCGTGCTGATCTCGGCATTCGCCCGTCCCGCGCGCATCAGGCCGTGGTGGCGCGCCTTGATCACGCGCGCCCGCACGGTGGAGGAGTCCTCGTCGTTTGGCCCGCGCAACGCACCCAGCTCGTTGAGCGGAACGCGCGGCACCTCGATCCCCAGGTCGATGCGGTCCATCAGCGGACCGGAAATACGACTGCGATAGCGCTGGATCTGGTCAGGCGTGCACTGGCAGCGCTGGCGTGGATCGCCGGCATAGCCACAGGGACAGGGGTTCATCGCCGCCACCAGCTGGAACTGGGCGGGAAAGGTCGACTGGCGTGCCGCCCGTGAGATCACGATGTGGCCCGACTCCATCGGCTCGCGCAACACGTCCAGCACGTGGCGGCCGAACTCCGGCAGTTCATCCAGGAACAACACGCCGTTATGGGCCAGCGAGATCTCGCCCGGCCGCGGCAACGCGCCACCGCCGACCAGCGCGACGGCCGAACTCGTATGGTGCGGAGCCCGAAAAGGGCGTCGGCGCCAGAACTTCGGATCGACCTCCTGTCCGGCCACGGACAGCACAGCGCAGGTTTCCAGCGCTTCCGATTCGCTCAGCGGGGGCAGGATGCCCGGCAGGCGCTCGGCCAGCATGGTCTTGCCGGTGCCCGGGGGTCCGAGCAACAACAGGTGATGGCCGCCGGCCGCCGCAATCTCCAGTGCGCGCCGCGCCTGCAGCTGGCCCCGCACGTCGGAAAGATCGGGACCGGTCACTTCGTCGAAGATGCCGGCCGCTTCGCCGGGCGGTGCCAGTTCCTGCGCACCACGCAGCCAGCCGCAGACTTCGGCCAACGTATCGGCGACCAGCACCTCGGCGTCCGATACCAGCGCCGCCTCGGCCGCGTTCGCCCGCGGCACCACCACACGCCGGCCGCGCGCGCGCGCGCGCAGCAGGGCGGGCAGGACGCCGGACACGCCGCGCAGCGCGCCCGACAGCGCCAGCTCGCCGAGGAATTCGCAATCGTCCAGCTTCTCGCGCGGGACCTGACCGCCAGCGGCCAGGATGCCCAGGGCAATGGCCAGGTCGAAACGGCCGCCATCCTTGGGCAGCTCGGCCGGCGCGAGGTTCACGGTGACCTTGCGGTTGGGATACTCGAACGCCGTGTTCTGGATGGCCACGCGAACCCGGTCACGGGCCTCGCGTACGGCCGCCTCGGGCAGACCCACGATATTGGTGCCCGGCAGGCCTCCGGAGAGGTGGACTTCCACCATGACCTGGGGCGCCGCCACGCCTTCCTGGGCTCGGCTGAGGGTGACGGCAAGACTCATGGCGCTCGCACGATCCGTACGGCGCGGGAGTGGCTGCCAGGTTGAAACACGGAGCAACTCCCTCAAGCGGCCTGCAGAGAAAATAGCCGCCCCCGATCGTTCTCGGGGTGAGGGTGACGGATCGGGGACGGCTCCCGGGACATGGGCCCGTGCCGCACCTTCAGTCAGGTGCCCGCACCAGCCTCGAGATCTGCGATTCGCTTCTCCAGGGCCTCGACCTTGGCGCGGGTGCGCGCCAACAGCTGGCTCTGGACTTCAAACTCCTCGCGCGTGACTAGATCAAGGCGGCGCAATCCCTGCGCCAGAACATCGCCGAAGTTGGTGCGCAAATCCTGTTGCGCCTGAGCCAGTCCAGATGGAACCAACGAAACAAGACGCTGGGCAAGTTGATCGATATCCTGCCTATCCATCATGGATAGCACCTCGAGCTCGTCAGGGTGGAGTTTAGGTTCATGTCTTTAAATGCCACTATCGGCATGCTCCACTTGTGTGTGTAGGGATTTTCCTACAGAGAGCTCCGAGACGACAGCGGCACGCCACTCCAGGCAAAATGCCGCTCCCTGGCCCGCGACGGGCATTCGGTCGATCAAGAGGAAAACCCATGAAGCTGGTGGTTGCGGTCATCAAGCCGTTCAAGCTGGACGATGTGCGCGAAGCCCTGGCGGAAGTGGGCGTGCAGGGCATCACGGTCACCGAGGTGAAGGGCTTTGGCCGCCAGAAGGGCCACACCGAACTCTATCGCGGCGCCGAGTACGTGGTCGACTTCCTGCCCAAGATCAAGCTGGAAGTGGCCGTCAGCGACGAACAGGTGGACCGCGTGGTGGAGGCCATCCAGGCCTCGGCCAAGACCGGCAAGATCGGCGACGGCAAGATTTTCGTCAGCTCGCTCGAGCAGGTCATCCGCATCCGCACCGGCGAGATGGACGGCGACGCGCTCTGAGCCTCAGGCCAGCTGCGCCCGCTCGAAGCGGCGATGGTGCACCAGTAGGCCGGCGAAGTAGCTGATGTAGTAACCGAACGTCAGGCCGAAGATGGCCAGGGTCAGCGGGCTGTTGCCCATGGCAGGACCACTGTGTGCCACGGCCGTCTCCTGCAGCGGCGACAGCACCATGAAGCGCCAGGCCAGGCGGCCGAGCAGCAGCGCGGTGAGCAGGCCGCCGATCCAGGGGTTGGGAATATAGAGATCGTTGCCGGCGGCATCGCGCTCGAAGCGGGTCAGCTTGATCCCCACCGCGCCCAGCGCTGCACCGGCCAGCGCACCGCCCAGCAGCCCTTCCAGCAAGCGCGGGTTGTGCAGGCCGCCCAGGCCGAACAAGCCCATGATCACGGCCAGGAAGACGATGCGCCCGATCATGCGCTTGCGGCGGATCGGTTGCCGCCCGAAGCTGCCGCGCACGCGGCGCCATACGCCGAACGCGATCAGCGGGATCATCAGCGCATAGATCATGTTCTGGGACATCGCAGGCACCTGTGGATGGGATGCGACGCAGCTTATCGGCCCGCGGCCGCCCGCACGACTGACGAGACGCAGTCATCGCGGATGACGCCTGTCACCCGCGATGGCGCCAGGATCTACTTCGCCTTGCCCTGATTGGCCACGGCCGCCATCTTCGCAGCGATGGCGTCGGCGTCGCCCAGGTAGTAGTGGCGTATCGGCTTGAGGTCCTGGTCGAATTCGTACACCAGCGGCACGCCGTTGGGGATGTTGAGTTCGACGATCTCCTCTTCGGAGATGTTGTCCAGGTACTTCACCAGCGCGCGCAGCGAATTGCCGTGCGCGGCCACTACCACGTTCTGGCCGGAGGCGATCGCCGGTGCCAGCACGTCGTGCCAGTACGGCACCACGCGGTCGACGGTGTCCTTGAGGCACTCGGTGTCGGGAATCATCGAGGGATCGAGGTTGGCGTAGCGCGGATCGTTCACCGACTCGTTATTCGCGCGGTCCAGCGGCGGCGGCGGAATGTCGTAGCTGCGACGCCACACCTTGACCTGGTCCTCGCCGTACTTGGCCGCGGTTTCGGCTTTGTTGAGGCCGGTGAGACCGCCGTAGTGACGCTCGTTGAGACGCCAGTCGGTGACCACCGGCAGGTACATCTGCTCCATCGCATCCAGCACGCCCCACAGCGTCCGCACGGCGCGCTTGAGCACGGAGGTGTGCGCGACATCGAAACGGAATCCGCCGGCCTTCAGCAGGCGACCGGCCTCGGCGGCCTCGGCCATGCCTTGTTCGGTGAGGTCCACATCGGCCCAGCCGCTGAAGCGGTTGTCCAGGTTCCACTGGGATTGGCCGTGACGAATGAGTACGAGCTTGTACATGGCGGGAATTCGTGGCGGGAAACGCACGATGGTGAGGCCCCGCCCCGGTCTCGTCAAATCACGGCGCCCCTGTCGAAGGTCATGCTAAACCCTGGGTCCAGGCGGTGCATCCTAGGGTGGTCATCACATTTACGGAGTTCATCATGCGTCGTCATCTGCTAGCACTCGCCCTGGCCCTGGCCCTGCCCGTCGTGGCCCAGGCCAGCGACAACGATATCGACAAGGTCAACGGCACCGCCCAGGTGGAAGCAGGCCAGCACGCCGGCAACATCAGCACGGTCAACGGCGCGGTGCGCGTGGGCGACAACGCGGTGGTGCAGAAGGCCAGTACGGTCAACGGTTCGGTCGATCTCGGCGATCGTGCGCAGGCCACCACGGTCGATACCGTGAACGGCGGCGTCAACCTCGGCTCGGGCTCGCGCGTGACCGGCACGGTGAGCACCACCAACGGCGGCATCCATCTGGAGAAGGGCGCCGACGTCGCCGGCAAGGTGGGCAACGTCAACGGCAGCATCAAGCTCGACGCCGCGCACGTGGGCGGCGGCCTGCAGACCACCAACGGCGATGTCACCGTGGGCGCCAATTCGCGCATCGAAGGCGGCATCCTGGTCGAGAAGCCGGGCGGCTGGAGCTGGAGCAGCAGCAACCGTCTGCCGCACGTGGTGATTGGTCCGCATGCGGTGGTGCAGGGCACGCTGGAATTTCGCCGCGACGTGGTGCTTCAGGTGAGCGATAGCGCGCAGATCGGCCCGGTGAAGGGCGCCACGCCGGTGAAGTTCAGCGGCGAGATGCCGACGGAATAAACCGGCAATCGGCGCGCGTTACACCCAGTCGCGCGGCTTGAGGTAATCCGCAAGCCGCGCTTCCGGCGACTCCGCCTCGGGCTGGAAGTTGTATTCGAAACGCACGCGCGGCGGCAGGCTCATCAGGATCGATTCGGTGCGCCCGCCCGATTGCAGGCCGAACAGCGTGCCGCGGTCGTAGACGAGGTTGAACTCCACGTAGCGGCCGCGCCGATACAGCTGGAATTCGCGCTCGCGCTCGCCGTAGGCGTCGTTCTTGCGGCGCTCGACGATGGGCAGGTACGCGTCGAGGAAACCCTGGCCCACGTCACGGGTGAAGGCGAAACAGCGCTCGAAGCCGCCTTCGTTGAGATCGTCGTAGAACAGCCCGCCGACGCCGCGCGTTTCGCCGCGGTGCTTGAGATAGAAATACTCGTCGCACCATTGCTTGTAGCGCGCATATACGTCGTCGCCATACGGCGCGCACAGATCGCGCGCCACCGTATGCCAATGCCGCACGTCTTCATCGCGCGGATAGAACGGCGTGAGATCGAAGCCGCCGCCGAACCACCACACCGGATCCACGCCCTCTTTGCTCGCTTCGAAATAGCGCACATTGGCGTGCGTGGTCGGCACGTGCGGATTGCGCGGATGCAGCACCAGCGACACGCCCGTGGCCACGAAACCGCCGCCCGCCAGATCCGGACGATGCGCCGTGGCGCTGGGCGGCAGCTGGTTGCCGTACACGCGGGAGAAATTCACGCCGGCCTGCTCGAACAGGGCGCCATCGCGCAGCACGCGCGTGCGGCCACCGCCGCCGGCAGGGCGCGTCCATGCGTCTTCTTCGAAACGCGCCTTGCCATCGAGCTGTTCGATCGCCGCGCAAATGCGATCCTGCAGCTCGCGCAGGAACAATTCGGCTTGGTCGGCTTGCTGGCTCATCGGGCGGTCCGTCGTCGTTCGAAGATCCCAAGCTTAGCAAGCGCTGCGCATGCGCCGCTGCGGCGGCGCACCGGGTCTTCAGCTAAGGCGTGCACTGATCCGCTGGTGCCCGATCAGGCGCGCCCAGCGCACGCCGATATCGATCCACATCAGATAACCCGACTCGGCCAGCAATCGCACCACATAGCGGCGGCTGAGCACGAGCCTGGCTTCGGCCGCGACCGGCACGCTGGGAAAACCCAGCCGCCGTGCCAGCAATTGGCAGCGCGCCAGGTGATAACGGCTGGTCACCAGCGCCACCGGCGGCAGCACGCGCATCACCGGCCCGTCTTCCTGCAGCAGGCTGCGGGCATGGCGCAGGTTCTCCAGCGAGTCGACCGAGGCCTGTTCCAGCTGCATCACCACGCCCGGCGGCAGCTCGTGCTGTTCCAGCCAGCGGCGGCCGGCCGCCGCCTCGCTGATGGCGCCTCCGCTGCGACCGCCCAGCAGCAGGACACGCTCGGTGTCGTGCGAGCGCATCAGCGCCAGCGCGCGCAGCAGGCGTGCCTGGTAGTCCTTCTCGGGGGCGTCCTGTACCAGTCGGCGACCGAATACCAGTACGGTCATGGGCCGGGCCGGCACCACCGGACTGCGTGCCGCCACCCGCCATACATGAACGAGATAGCCCACCCACACCAGGCCCAGGCTCAAGCTGACCGCGGCCACCATCACCGCGGCGGCGTGCAATACATCCCGGTCGCTCAGATAGCGCCAGGGGCCACGCTTGAGGGGGGCGGTGATAGGCGGCACGGCGGGTCGGGGCAGGGTGGAAGCGAAGGCGCAGTTTCCCACGGGGCCCGCTTCGCGTCGCGCGCAGCCGTCACGCCAGGCGCAAGCGGGAGTCAAAGCGTTGCTGACAAACATGAACGCCGTAAAGCGTACGGCCTGTCCAGACTAGGAAATGTTTCAGTCGCTCGTTAGGCTCGCGCGATGTCAGGACCGATCCAACCCCTTGCCGTCAGCGCCTATACGGTTACTTCAGCGCTGGGCCAAGGTCTCGAAAGCCATCTCGCCGCCTTGTCTTCCAGCCACGGCGGCCTACGTGAAAATGACTTCAGCAGCGCACCGTTGGCGTGCTGGATCGGCCGTGTCGAAGGCGTCGAAGATGCCGCGCTGCCCGCCGCCCATGCAGCCTGGGAAAGCCGCAACAACCGCCTTGCCTGGCTGGGACTGCAGCAGGACGGTTTCCTCGAGCGCGCACTGGATGCACGCCAGCGCTACGGCGCGGCGCGTGTGGCGCTGGTGTTGGGCACGTCCACCGCGAGCATTGGCGCGACCGAGGGAGGCTACCGCCACCTCGACAGCGACGGCCGCATGCCGGCCGAGCTGCGTCGCCCGCCGATCCACGCGCCGCACTCGCTGGCCGGTTTCGTGGCCGAGGCGCTCGGGCTGGAAGGCCCTTGCCTGACCGTTTCCACCGCCTGCTCCTCCAGCGCCAAGGTGTTTGCCAGCGCCGAGCGTCTGATTCGCCTCGGCCTGGCGGATGCGGCCGTGGTCGGTGGCGTGGACACGCTGTGCGACAGCGTGCTGTTCGGCTTCAACGCGCTGGAGCTGGTATCGCCCCAGCCATGCCGGCCGTTCGACCAGGCCCGTTGCGGTATTTCCATCGGCGAAGCGGCGGGTTTTGCCTTGCTCGAGCGCGTGGATAGCGCGCCGGGCGCGCCCCGCCTGCTCGGCTATGGCGAATCCAGCGATGCCCACCATATGTCCACGCCCCATCCCGAAGGGCTCGGCGCCGAGCTGGCGCTGCGCGACGCGCTGGCACGGGCCGGACTGCACGCCGACCAGGTGGACTACATCAACCTGCACGGCACCGCGAGCCAGAAGAACGATGAAGTGGAGGCCGCCTTGATCGCCCGCGCCTTCCCTGTCACCACGCGGGCCAGTTCCACCAAGGGTTTCACCGGCCACACCCTGGGTGCCGCCGGCATCCTCGAAGCGGCGATTGCCTTGCTGGCGATTCGCCACAACCTCGTTCCCGGCAACCTGGGCTGCACCCATCCCGATGAAGCCTGCGGCCCGCAGCTGGCGCTGCAGAGCGAGCAGCGCGTGGTCAACGTGGCCTTGAGCAATTCGTTCGGCTTCGGTGGCAACAACGCCTGTCTTGCCTTCGGGAGGGCACCGGCATGAGCAGGTTGCAGATCCACGTCGAAGGCATCGGCCTGTGGTCGCCCGCACTGGCCGATTTCGGCGCGCTGCAGGCGCAACTCGATGGCGCACCTCCGGTCGCTGCGACCGCGCGTCCGCCGGCCGCCAGCCTGCCGGCGAACGAACGGCGCCGCGCGCCGGAAAGCGTGCTGCTGGCGGTGGAGATCGCGGGCCAGGCGGTGGCCATGAGCGGCCACGCGGCGAGCGACTTGCCCTGCGTGTTCGGCTCCTCCTTTGGCGATCAGCTGATTTCCGACTACATGTGCGCCACGCTGGCGAGCGCACCCGCCGAACTTTCGCCCACGCGCTTCCACAATTCCGTGCACAACGCGCCCGCCGGCTACTGGACCATCGCCATCGGCTGCCACGCGACCTCGAGCGCCATTTCGGCCGGTGCCGCCACGGTGGGCGCCGGCCTGCTGGAAGCGGCCACGCTGAGCATGACCGAGCAGCGGCCGGTGCTGCTGGTGTGCAGCGATATCGCGGGCACCGGCCCGGTCGGGGAAATGAGCGGCACGCGCAGCTCGTTCGGCTTTGCGCTGGTGCTTTCGCCAATGCGGACGCCGCGAACGCTGGTCAGCCTCGACATCGAGCTGACGCCGCACGCCCGCCATGATCTACGTCCGGCGCCTGCGGTCGGCGCATGGTACGAAAGCAATCCGATCGCCGCATCGGCATGGCCGCTGATGCAGAATCTCGCTAAGGGCGAAGGGGCATGCACCCTCGCCGCTGCCGAAACCCTGGCCTTGAGGGTTGCGTTGGAGACCGCTGTTTGAATACGTCCGATGTCCGCTGGTGCGTGCTGATTCCCTGCCTCAATGAAGAGGCGGCGATCGGCGAAGTGGTGCAGTCCGTCCTGTCGCTGGGCGTGCCGGTCATCGTGGTCGACGACGGTTCGGACGACCGCACGCCCGAGATCGTGGCCCAGATGCCGGTGACGCTGCTGCGCCACCCGCAACGCATGGGCAAGGGCGAAGGCTTGCGCACGGGGTTTCGCGAGGCATTGCGCCAGGGCTTCGATGCCGTGCTCACCATGGATGGCGACGGCCAGCATCTGGCCAGCGACATTCCGCGCATCGCCGCAGCGGCGCAGCGCTATCCCAAGCACATCGTGATCGGCGCGCGCCTGCTCGAACGCGAACAGCAACCCAAGGGACGCCGCCGTGCCAACGCGGTGGCCGACTGGGGCATCTCGTGGGCTTGCGCGCAGCCGGTGGCCGACACGCAGAGCGGGCAGCGCTGGTATCCGCGCGCCGCGCTCGACCTGGTCGACCTGCCGGCGGAGAACTTCGTGTTCGAGGCGGCCATCCTGATTGCGGCGTCACGCGAGAAGGGCCTGGGCGTGGTATCGGTGCCGATCGCCTCGCGTTACCAGGGCGAATTCCGCATCAGCCATTTCAGCCCGGTGCGCGACGTGACACGCATCACCGTGTACACCATCGGACAGGTGGTTCGCCACGGCGACGTGCTGGCAAGTTACCGCCGCTCGCGTGCTTCGCGTCCGATCGTGTTCGACGCTGCAGTGACCTGAGCGTCATCCGGCATCAAACCATGCCGCCATTGACGCCGATCACCTGGCCGTTGATGTAGCCGGCCGCGTCGGAACAAAGAAACGCCACCAGCGCCGCCACTTCTTCGGGCTTGCCCGCGCGTTGCGCGGGCACGATCTCGCGGATGCGTTCGGGCGGGAATTCCTCGCCGATCATGCGCCCTTCGATCACGCCAGGCGCCACCACGTTCGCGGTAATGCCACGCGAGGCCATCTCGCGCGCCAGCGAGCGCGTGGCGCCATGCAGCGCGGATTTGGCCGCCGCGTAGTTCGCCTGGCCGCGATTGCCCAGCTGCGCCGCCACCGAACTGACCGACACGATGCGCCCGAAGCGCGCGCGCGCCATCGGCAACAGCAAGGGCTGCGTGACGTGGAAGAAGCCGTGCAGCGATACGTCGATCACACGCCGCCACGCTTCCTCGGACATGCCTGCCATCGGGCTGTCCTCGTGCACGCCGGCGTTGTTGATCACGGCGTGGATCGGGCCGTCGGCCAGCAGGGACTCCAGTGCATGTCGTGTCGCGGCTGCATCGGTCACGTCGAACGTCACCGACTGCGCCGTACCGCCGGCGTCGCGAATGCCTGCGGCAACATCGTCGGCACGCGCCAGGCCGGCGTTCGCATGCACGATCACGTGATAGCCGCCCAGGGCCAGTGCCTGTGCGATGGCGCCGCCGAGATCACCGCTGCCGCCGGTCACCAGCGCGCGGCGAGGAGTGTGGGCCTGTGACATGGCAACCTCGGTGTCAGGAAAGGGGATGGATCACGGCAGCACGGCCGCTTGCCAGCACGCGGCCGCCCTGTTCGACACGAAACGCATACTGCGCGCCGGCATCATCGGCGTAAAGGCTTTCCGCATGGACGTCCAAACGTCCTTGCGATGGGTCCACATATTCGACGGCCAGCGCGATGTCGCGCAGGCTCACCAGGCGGCCGGGGCGCGCGTGTTCGACGCCACGCGACCGCGCCAGCAAGGCGCCGTGCACTGCCATGGCCTGCGCACCGTATTCGGCAAGATGCACCGCATGCAATCCCGATGCGCCGCGCAATGGATGCTCAGCCAGGGTGTGGCTTTCGCTGATGGCGTGAATGCGCGTGTCGTCCCACGACAGCACCGCATCCAGCAGCGACATCGCACCCTGGTGAGGAATCAGATGAGCCCAGTCAGTCTTGGCGAGCATGCGGTGCCATCAGGATCGAAAGACAGAAATGGAACGCCACGCCAAGGCCGACCGTGAGGCCGATCGCGCGCAAGACCGGAATGGTGCTCCAGGCCAGCATGCCG
This sequence comes from Dyella kyungheensis, assembly GCF_049913195.1. GTDB lineage: Bacteria > Pseudomonadota > Gammaproteobacteria > Xanthomonadales > Rhodanobacteraceae > Dyella > Dyella kyungheensis. The sequence goes on from NZ_CP183983.1 coordinate 4,814,885, forward strand.
AACACCAGCAGGGCGGACAGCACACACACCAGCGTGGCGTGCAGCGTGCGCCGTTGTTCGGCCGCATCGCCCGTATCGCGCTCGAAGAAAAGCGCGTAATGCAGGCCCAGGCCCGCGGCCAGGATCAGCGCGACCAGATGAAAGAGCGATATTTCCACGCCCGATACACGCTCGACGGCGAGCACCAGGAACGTGGCCAGGGTCATCGGCGCCAGCACGTGCCATGCGCGCCGCACGCTGCGCAGCGCCACCACGATGGCGATGACCAGCAGCGCGGTGGCGCCGAGCAAGGCATGGAGAATGCGCGCCCGGTAGTCCACCACCAGCGATTCGGCGGCGCCCTTGAGGTCCAACAGGCGCACATCGCCACCGCTGTCGCGGGCCAGTGCCTGCAGCGCGTCCACATCGTGCACGCCGCTGAGTGTGCCAAGGCCAAGCCAATGGCCGTCTCGCTGCATCAGCATCGCCGAGACCCGCTGTCCCAGCGGCGACGACCCGAATTGCTGTGGCGTCAGCAACGGCAGGCTGCGCGCCTTCTCCACGTCGTCGAGGAAAGGCGAGAACAGGCCGGACTGGAACGGCATGCCCTGCTCCGCCTCGGCCAATGCGCGGGTCAGCGCAGCGCGGTCCGGCAAGGCCTGCTGCCGCGCACGCTGCACGGCTTCACTGGGCAGATAGCGCGACGGCAGCTCCACCGCATCGACGGCGTGGCGTGCGACCAATGCATCGACGGCGGGCTCCAGTTTCTCCGACAGGGTCAGCACGCCTTGTTCGTCCGGCGCCTGCAGCACCAGCAGGTAACGCACGTCAGGAGCGCCAAGTGCTTCACGCAGTCGCGCATCGCGCAGCAACAGATCGCGCGGCAGCGGCGTCAACGCCGACAGGTCGTTCTGCCAGAACGGACCTTGCGCGAACACCAGCATGAGCACCGTCGCCACGGCGACCAGCAGGGGAATCCAGCGTGGTCGTGGCAGACGGTCGACGAATCGGCGGGCACGGATCAGCCAGCCCATGTTGGCGACGTCGCGCACGCGATCCGGCAACAAGTACGGCAGCAGATAGCGTGTGCTGAAGCCCGCCACCAGCAAGCCCGTCACGGTGAACACCGCCAGTTGCTGCAGGCCGCTCACGCCGGAAGCGAAGAACGCCGCATAGGCAATGCAAGCCGAGGCAATCGCGGTGAGCAGCAGCGGCCACAGGTCGCGCACGCTCTGCACGGCACTTTCGCCCGCGCGACGATGGCTCAGCACGCGGATCGGATACTCCTGCGCCACGCCGAGCAAGGTGAACCCGAACGCGAGCGTGATCCCATGCACCTGCGGAAACAGCAGCACCAGCGCGCCGATGCCGGCCAGCGCCGCGCTGGCGATGGGCAGGGCGGAGAACAGCAGCGAGCCGATGCTTCGGTACGCCAGCAGCAACAACACGATGAAACCCACGGTCGAGATGCGGCCGATCCATTCCGCCTGCCCGCGCGTCTGCGTGTTTGCCACCACGCTGAAATAGCCCGGACCGCTGACCACAACCGACGCACCTGCATGCGCCGGCAACGCGTCGAAGTCGCGCTGAATGCCGTCGATGGCCTGCGCCTGGGCGTCCGGATCGAAACCCGCCGCGTGCGTCAGCACCAGCAACAAGGCTTCGTGCTGCGGCGAAAACCACACGCCCTGCACAATCTCCGGCGATTTTGGCGGCGACCAGCGCTCCGCCAGCTTGAGCACTTCCAGGGTCGGATCGCGGGGCAGCAAGCCCTTCAGCATGCTGGCCGCAGGCGACGACAGATCGTCCAGCCGCTGCTGCAGTTCGTCGCGCAGGTACTTGGCGTCCAGCGCTTGATGATCCAGAGTGGGCGAGAGCAGATAGCGATACGGCAGCAGGGCATCGTCGAGCGCGCCGATATCGAAGCTGCCGTTGAGCACCTGCGCGTAACGCTCATCCTTGCGCAGGGCGGCAGCGAGCTGTTGGCTCAAGGCGGCGACTTGTTCGTCGGACTTGCCGCTGATCGCCAGCAACAGCAGGCGCGAGCCCGGCCCCTCGCCCACCTGCTCCATCAGCAGGCGCTGGTCGGGCGTAGTGGGCGCCGGCATGAAGCTGCGCAGGTCGGTGCTGACGGTTAGGTGCCGCGCCACGAAGACGCCGAGCACGGCCAGCGTCGCCAGCCACAACACCAGCAGCGTCAGGCGGCCACGACGCACCTTCAACCGCCCTGGCAAAGAGCGGCTAGCGCGTCCCGCGTGGGCGTCGCCGGCATCTTGGCGGCATACGCGCCGAGCAGGTCGATGGCGACGTCGCCATCGGCTTCCTGCATGCGCATGCAGTGCGGTTCGTTGCCGCTGCCGTCGATGTCGATGCGGCTCACCGTCTGCGCGAGTTTCGCGTCGCGCGGGGTCAGGGTCAGCGTCCAGTGATCGGCGCCATCGGCGCTGTGCTGCACGGTGAAGGCCTGCTCGAGGCGCGATGCATCGCCGCCCAGCAACGCCACGAAGCTGTCGAGCAGCAGCTGCAACTGCGGCGCGCGCTTGAGCGAAAAGCTTCGCGGCGAACGGCCTTCGCGCTGCTGTGTCACTTCGCCGTCGCCGATGGTCGACACTTCGCGGGTGGGATGTTCCACCGTGCGCTCGAGCTTGTCGCCGCCCAGCCAGGCAAGCTGTCCGGACACGACCAGCGGCTTGTCCAGCATCTTCATGAAGCGCGCTTCGGCAAAAGGCGTGCGCGCCGGAGCAGGGCGCCCCAGCGAGGCGACCAGGGCGCGCGCGGTCGCCGCGTCTTCAGGCGCCGACGCGTTCGCGCACAGCGACAGCATCAGGCCGCACAGCAGTGTCCACGTCTTGCTGCCAGAAGTCATAGAAGTTGAACCAGTTGTAGGGAGCGACGTGGATATAGTGTTCCACGCGACGGGCGAAGCGGGCGATCACCGCGTCCAGTGCCTGGGCGCGATCCTGGCGCGGAATCTCGATGCGTTCCGCGAACGGCTCGAAGATCAGGCGATAGCGGTTGCCGCCTTCGTAGAGACCAAAGCACAACACCACCGGCACGCGCAGGCTGTGCGCGAGCAGCCAGGGGCCGACCGGGAACGGCGCAGGCTCGCCGAGGAAGGCGGTACGGCGCAGCACTTCGTGTTCGCGCCCGCGGTCGGCCAGCAACGCCACCATCGCGCCCTGTTGGCAGGCTTCGGCCATGGCGAGCGTGATCGACGGGCCGCCCTTGGAGGCATCGATGACGCTGTTGCCGACATCCGGCGCCAGCGATTCGAGCAGCTGGGTCATCGCCGGTGTCTTCTGCTTGTCCAGCACCACCCGCAGGCGTGTGTCGGGGCGACGCGAACTGAGCGCGCGCAAGGCCTCGAAACTGCCTTGATGCGTGCCCAGCAGGAGCACGCCTTGCCCCTGCGCGAAGCTGGCTTCAAGTTCTTCGAGGCCTTCGACGGTGACATCGAAATCCTTCTCGCCACGCGCGAGCAGGAACACGCGATCGAGCAGCGTCGCCGCAAAGCAGTGGATATGTTTCATCACATGCCAGGGCGTGACCGGCTTGTCGAGCACGCGTTCGAGAAAACGACGCGAGGCTTCGCGCTCGGGTCCGCGGCGCAGATAGAAGTACAGCGTGACGGGATACAGGATCAGGCGGCCCAACGGACGGCCGCCGTACAACGCGATGCTGCGAATCAGCCACAGCGCAAAACGCCCGCCGCCCTCTGGCCGACTCTGCCAGTGCTCAGTCATGTCGTTCCCTCGATGGAACCGCGCGCGAGCAGATCGTCCCCTCGACGAATCTCGAAACGCACGCGGCCGTTTGCTTCGGTCAGCGCGACCTGCGCCTGCTGCTCCGGCAACAGCGGCGCCACGAACTTGGCCTCCAGCACGCGTGCCAGTCGTTCGCCGCGCCAGTCGTGCAGCGCCAGGGCGACTTGTTCGAGCAGGATCACGCCGGGCACCAGCGGCGAGCCGGGAAAGTGTCCGGGCAGGCTCGGGTGATCCGCGCCCACGCGAAATTCTCGCTGGAAAGCCGGGTGATTCATCGCGATGCCGGATCCTCGCCGCGCACCAGCGCCGGCCAGCGTGCCGCCAGGCCCATCGCAAGTTCATGCAGGCGAAGGTGATGTACATGCCGCAGATGCCAACGGCGGAACGCGTTTTCCAGCAGGAAGGCGCTGGCGATCAACACATAGCCGCCCACATGCACGTACGACTGCGCCAGTCCTGCATGCACCGGCCACGGCGAGGCCAGGCCGAGCGAGCTGAGCAGGCCGCCCGGCTCCGCGCACAGCAGCAGCACGGCCAGCACCAGCGCCTGCGCCGCCGTAAGCAGCGCCCAGAACCAGGTGAGGTGGCGTGCATAAGGCGCGATGCCCGGCACGGCCAATCGTTCGGGTCCTTCCAGCGCCTCGATGAAACGGGCGATCAGCGGCGTGCGGCCTGCGCGCAGGGTGCGGCCGAACAACCACGACAGCAGCGCGTTGACGGCAATCGGCACGCATTCCAGCAACAGGCCGACCATGCCGTGCAGCCACAGCCACGCCATCCCCGCCAGGGTGCCGGTCCAGACCAGCCACGGCGTGAGGCGACGCGTCGCCAGCGCGGGAATCATCAATACCGTGAGCAGCAACGCGCACGCCGCCAGCGAGAAGCCCTGGCGATGGGTCAGCACACCGGCCATGGCCAGCACCGGGTAGCCGAACATCAGCGGCAGCCAGCGCCGCGACGTCGATTTCGGTGAAGCTGGATGGAAGGACGACATGGGTGGCTCAGCCTGCGTGACAACGGGACGGCACGACGTCAAGTCTGCCGCGTGCGCAATGCATCATGCCCGATGTTGGTTAAACGGCACGCTGCCGTTCAATGTGCTCGGAGAGCGTGCGCAGGCTGGTGAAGATCTTGCGATTCTCGGGATTGTCCGAGCGCAGCTGGAAGCCGTAGCGCTTGGACACCGCCAAGGCAATTTCCAGGGCGTCGATGGAGTCCAGGCCCAGATCGCCGCCGAAAAGCGGTGCATCAGGGTCAATCTGGTCCGCCGTGACGGTTTCCAGGTTGAGGCTGTCCACGATCAACGTGGCCAGTTCATGTTGTGCGGTGCTCTGCTCGGCCATGCCGTTTCCGTACCTGAATTCTTGCGTCTCTCCCCCAGAGCCGCAGGCCGGCCAGTGTAACATAGCGTCCCAGTTTCTCCGGTTGGATGCCCATGGTTCAGGGTTGTGAAAACGTAAGGCCTGCGCTGCACCGCGCGCCGCAGGTGTCCTACCGGTGGGTCGACCCGGAGACGGTGTTGCAGGAAGCAGGCACGCTGGCCGTGTTCGGCTTCGGTACGGGTGCCGCGCGCGATGCCGATCCGCGCTGGCTCAACGTCGACCTGGAAGATTTCGACGCGCCCACGCCGCTGGAGATCTGGCAGGTCGACGGGCCGGTGACGCACGGGCGCCTGGGCGAACTGCAATGGGCGAGCGGCGATGGCTGGCTGTTCGCGGCGATCACCGTTGACGAGCACACCCACGGCGGCCCGCGCGCAACGGCGGCGACGGCTTACGACCAGCTCTGCGCGTTCGTGGCCTCGCGCCGCGAATGCCACGTACAGCGCATCTGGAATTACCTGGCGGACATCAACCAGGGCGAAGGCGATACGGAGCGCTACAAGCAGTTCTGCGAAGGCCGCGCCGAAGGCATGGGCAACTTCTTCGCGGAAGGCTTTCCTGCCGCCACCGCCATCGGACATCACGCCAGCGCGCCACGCCTGCAGGTTTACCTGCTGGCCTGCGACGAACCCGGCGGGCGGGTGGAGAATCCCCGCCAGGTCAGCGCCTGGCGCTATCCGCGGCAATACGGCCGTACGCCGCCCAGCTTTGCCCGGGCGATGACGCTGCCGGGCCAGGACGCGCTGGCGATTTCCGGTACCGCTGCCGTGGTCGGCCATGCCTCCGCCCACCAGGACGATCTGCTCGCACAGTTGGACGAAACACTGGTGAACCTCGAGACCTTGCTGGCCAGCGCCAACATGCCGGCCGGTTTCGACACGCAGTCGCCGCTCAAGGCCTACGTACGGCATCCGACCGATGCGCCGCTGGTGCGCGACTTCCTGCAAAGCCGCCTGCCCGGCGTGCCGGTACTGCTGCTGCACGGCGACATCTGCCGCAGCGAACTGCTGGTGGAAATCGACGGCTGGCGTTACGCCTGATCAGCCCGACCAGCCTTGCGGCGACTGGCAGGCGGGAAACGCCTGCCGGAAGCCGTTCACCATGAAGTCGGCCAGCGCGGACTTCGACGCTGGCAGCGCGGCGTAGACATCGGCCAGCGCAAGGTCGCCCTTGCCTGTTTCCAGCGCAGAAACGGGCACACTGCTGAGCACTGCGGCGTGCACGGTCAAGCCGTTGGCGCGATAGCGGAACAACGCGGTGCAATCGTCCGGACGCGACTGCCAGCTCATCACCGGATTGGTCTGTCCTAGCAGTACCGGCGAGGCATCATGCCGCGAGGCCAGTTGCTCGCCCGCGTTCGGCAGCAGGCCGGCCGCCTCCTGCAGCAGGCATTCTTCGCAGGCCGGTATTACCGAGTAGGTTACCCACCCAGATGCCGCACCCTCGGGCGCGACAAAGGTGTAGCGCGCATTGGCGTCGGCACCGATGGCTGCCCGCTGCAGGCGCCAACCCGTCGGCACGGCCATCCAGCCGGCCACGCCGCCATAGAACCACTGCACCCCATCCTTGCCGGGTGGCGTGGCGGCGGGCAGAGGCGACAAGTCGGCCAGCTGGGGCCTGGTCCAATCGCCCAGGCCACTGTGCACGTCGACCAGGGTGACGCTGGCGCCGCCGAAGGCGACCGTGCGCAGCGCGTAGTCCGTACCAACCGCCGACGCTCCCTCTGGCGCGGCAGGCAGCTCACGCACCCCTTCACCAGCGCGCGTCCGCGAACCGAACATGCTCAACACGGCCACGAAGGCCACCAAGACAACGCCACGGCATCGAATGCGCATACGCCCGCCCCCTGTCTTCTGTGCAAGAACGCAGCTTATACAGGCAGATCGGGCCGATGCGAATCGAACGAAAGTCGTGTGGCGCAGCCCCGTCCCACTGGCCTTTGCACAGGCGGAAATGGCGCGCTAGCGTGAAGCGACCTTCGCGTAGGCACGGTCCACCTGTCCGATAAAACTGCGCACGCCGGCATCGATGTAAGGGTTGGCCGATCCCTGCGATGCATCGATGATCTGACGGTCCTTGTATGACCCGCTCTTGAGCAGGCGGCCCGTCACCGCATCGAACACATGGATCGTCGCGGTGTAACTGTTCGCCGGCTTCATGCTGCCCCCGCCCAGGGGGTTATCCGGTGCCGAAAGATCCGGTGCGTAGCGCAGCGTCACGCGATAGGGCAGGTTCCGTTCGGCGGCGGGCGAGGGCCTGGCCGCGAATGCTTCGTTCTCCGGCGGCACCGCATCCAGCGTCACATGGCGCGCTTCGGCCCAGCGGTCGAAGGCGTTTTCCACGATGGCGCAATTCACCGTCTTGCTGACGCAGGCAAGGTAGGCATGGAAGCGCGGCGCACCATCGGCATCGAACAACGACACCGTGCCCGCATCGCCGGGGGCGCTGGCGCATCCATGCAACAACAGCGTACCGAGGAAAACGGCCAGGGCTTTTGCTCTGTGCATACGTTTGACGCTCCTGTCGGACGGTCACTGCCATGCGCCGCGTTCCAGCGCAGCTTCTATTTGTTCTTCTGCGGTCGCTTCCACCCGTGCAAGGTCACCTGCTTGGCACGTGCGAGGGTGAGTTCGCCGTCGGGCGCGTCCTTGCCAATCACCGAACCGGCGCCGATCGTCGCATCCATGCCCACCGTCACCGGTGCGACCAGGGCGCTGTTGGAACCGATGAAGGCGCGGTCGCCAATGACGGTGAGGTGTTTGTTGGCACCGTCGTAATTGCAGGTGATGGTGCCGGCGCCGATGTTCACGCCGCTGCCGATCACGGTATCGCCGAGATAGCTCAGGTGATTGGCCTTGCTGCCCTCGCCGAGGCTCGCTTTCTTGGTCTCGACGAAATTGCCGATGTGCACGCCCGCCGCCAGCTCCGTGCCCGGCCGCAGGCGCGCGAACGGACCGATGGTGCACGGACCGTGCGTGACCACGCCTTCCAGGTCGCAATGGGCCTGCACCACGGTGCCGGCCGCCAGCGAGACATCCTTCAAACGCGTGAACGCACCGATCTGCACGTCGTCGCCCAGGGTGACATGGCCTTCGAGGATCACGTCGATGTCGATCTCGACATCCATGCCGGCGCTGACCTTGCCGCGCACGTCGATGCGCAACGGATCGGCGATGCGCACGCCATCGAGCGCCAACGCCTTGGCCGCGCGCGAGCGGTACTGCGCCTCGAGTTCGGCCAGTTGCCATGGATTGTTGGCGCCGGCCGCTTCGTATTCGTCATCGCATTCCACGCAGGCGGCGGCGCGATTTTCTTCCGCGGCCATGGCGAAGATGTCGGTGAGGTAGTACTCGCCCTGGGCGTTGTTGCGATCGAGTTTGGACGTCCATCGCTTCAGCGCGACCGCGTCGGCGGCGACGATTCCCGTGTTGATCAGGTTGATCGCACGCTGCGAGTCGTCGGCGTCCTTCTCCTCCACCACGGCACGCACGAAGCAGTTGCCGTCGCGCAACACGCGGCCATAGCCGGTGGGGTTGGCCACGCGCGTGGCCAGCAGGCTTACCGTGCCTTCGGCCTGCACCAGCTTCTCCAGCGTCTGCGCACGGGTCAGCGGCACGTCGCCGTACAGCACCAGCACGGTCACGTTGTCCGGCACGTCCAGCAAGGCTTCGCGCACCGCGTGGCCGGTGCCGAGACGCTGCGATTGCAGCACCCAGCGCAGATCGTCCTGGCCGTCGAACGCCGCGCGCACCTGCTCGCCGCAGTGCCCGTATACCAGGTGGATCGCCTGCGGCCGCAAGGCGCGCGCCGCTTCCAGCACATGCGCAAGCAACGGTCGCCCGGCCAGCGGCATCAGCACCTTGGCCTTCTTCGACTTCATGCGCTTGCCCTCGCCGGCGGCGAGAACGATGACGTGCAGTGGCGTGGTCTTGAGCATGGGACGGACCTGTTTTCGACTAGCGGCGGAGCATAACAGCCGGTGCACGCGGCCCCAGGGGCCTGATGATGTAGACCGTATGGCTATGGTGTGGCACGGGGCGACACGCCGGCGTCGGTGACCGGCTTGCCGTCTTTCCAGGCGAAGCGGAACACGTAGTCCAGGCTGAAAGGACGTGCCTCGCTGCTGACTTCGTGCGTGTTGCCGTTGGCGTCGGACGCCCACTGATTGATGCGCAAGGGCTCGAACGTCCACTGCATGGCGGCGGCGCGCACAGCATCATCGAAGAGCCTGGTGTGCGCATCCGCGCGCTCTTCGTCGGCGATGCGTACCTCGGCCACTTTGCCTTCTTCGTTGACCACCAGGCGTGCCTCCACTTCCTCCGGCGGCAATCGCTGGTCGAGCAATGCGTCGGGGTAGACCGGTGCCGGGTGATGCGAGGGAACGGCACCGGTCGAGACCTGGCCCAGGGCAAGCTGGTAGTGCTGCAGATCGTCCTTCTGCGCAGCGCGATAGGAGGTGTCGCCCTCGACGGCCGGCTTGGCCGGAACGGTCGGCGGGACGCTGGCACAGCCAGCCAGCGCGATGCCGAGGCTCGCTGGCAACCATTTCCATCCACCGCGCTGACGCCTCGTACCCATGCTGTTGCCCCCTTGCTGTTTGCCTCAGCATAAACAAAAACGCCGGCCCAGGGCCGGCGTTCTGCGGGGTGCTGCCCGGGCAGTTCGCTCAGTGCTTGAGCGTCTTGCGCAGACGCTCCAGCGCCTGCAGCTGGGTGATGGCCTCGGCCAGCTTGGCCTGCGCCTCGGCGATCTCGACCGCGTCGGTGCGATTGGCCAGGGCGTCTTCCGCTTCCTGCTTGGCGCGCTGGGCGGCCGCTTCGTCCAGGTCGGAGGCGCGTGCGGCGGTATCGGCCAGCACGGTGACGACCTGCGGCTGCACTTCCAGGATGCCGCCGGACACCCAGAACTGCTGACGCTCGCCATTGGCCAGCACCACGTCCACGTGGCCGGGCTTCAGGCGGGTGATCAGCGGCGCATGGCGGGGCGCAATGCCCAGTTCGCCCATCTCGCCGGTGGCGACCACGAGCTGCGCGTCGCCGGAGAAGATCTCGGCTTCGGCGCTGACGATGTCGACACGGAGGGTATGACTCATGGTTTTCTCGCTACGCTCGAGTAAAGGGGGAGTGGTGAATGGTGAATGGGGAGAGCAGGCGCGCTAGCGCACTGTGCAGTTGCTATTCCCTATTCACCCTTCACTCTTCTCTATTTCCCAGAGGCCGCTTAGGCGGCCTTCTTGGCGCCCATTTCCTCGGCCTTCTTGATGGCCTCGTCGATGCCGCCGACCATGTAGAACGCCTGCTCCGGCAGGTGGTCCACGTCGCCGTCCACGATCATCTTGAAGCCGCGGATGGTTTCCTTCAGCGGCACGTACTTGCCCGGCGAGCCGGTGAACACTTCGGCCACGTGGAACGGCTGCGAGAAGAAGCGCTCGATCTTGCGGGCGCGCGACACGGCCTGCTTGTCGTCTTCCGAGAGCTCGTCCATGCCCAGGATCGCGATGATGTCCTTGAGCTCCTTGTAGCGCTGCAGCGTGCCCTGCACGCGGCGGGCCACGTCGTAGTGCTCGGCGCCGACGATATCCGGATCGAGCTGGCGGCTGGTCGAGTCCAGCGGATCGACGGCCGGGTAGATACCCAGCGAGGCGATGTTACGGCTCAGCACCACGGTCGCATCAAGGTGAGCAAAGGTAGTCGCCGGCGACGGATCGGTAAGGTCATCCGCGGGCACGTACACGGCCTGGATGGAGGTGATCGAACCGGTCTTGGTCGAGGTGATGCGCTCCTGCAGCACGCCCATTTCCGCGGCCAGCGTCGGCTGGTAACCCACGGCGGACGGCATGCGGCCGAGCAATGCGGACACTTCGGTACCGGCCAGCGTGTAGCGGTAGATGTTGTCCACGAACAGCAGCACGTCCTTGCCCTTGCCCGACGCGTCCTTCTCGTCGCGGAAGTACTCGGCCATGGTCAGGCCGGTCAGCGCCACGCGCAGACGGTTGCCCGGCGGCTCGTTCATCTGGCCGTAGACCATGGCCACCTTGTCGAGCACGTTGGAGTCTTTCATCTCGTGGTAGAAGTCGTTGCCCTCGCGGGTACGCTCGCCCACGCCGGCGAACACGGACAGACCCGAGTGCGCCTTGGCGATGTTGTTGATGAGTTCCATCATGTTGACGGTCTTGCCGACGCCGGCGCCGCCGAACAGGCCGACCTTGCCGCCCTTGGCGAACGGGCAGACCAGGTCGATCACCTTGATACCGGTTTCCAGCAGGTCGTTCGAGGTGGCCTGGTCGTCGTAGCTCGGCGCTTCGCGATGGATGACCCAACGATCCTGCTCGCCGATCGGGCCGGCTTCGTCGATGGGATTGCCGAGCACGTCCATGATGCGGCCGAGCGTGGCCTTGCCGACCGGCACCTTGATGCCTTCGCCGGTGTTGCGGGCCACGAGGCCGCGCTTGAGGCCATCGGTGGAACCGAGGGCAATCGTACGGACGATGCCGTCACCCAGCACCTGCTGGACTTCCAGCGTGATGTCGGTGCCGTCGACTTTCAGCGCGTCGTAAACCTGCGGCACCTGATCGCGTGCGAACTCCACGTCGATGACCGCGCCGATGATCTGTACAACTTTGCCCTGACTCATTGTTGGGACTCCGGATTAATTCAATTTGTTCCGCCGTGTCGCGCCATGCGCGCCTTCGGCTTTGGATTTGTAAAAGGTGAATGGTAAGTGGTCAGTAAAAGCCCGCATCGTGCCGGCTTTCTCTATTCACCATTCACTCTTAACCACTTACCGCTCTATCAATCACACAGCCGCTGCGCCACCAACAATCTCGGAAATTTCCTGCGTAATCGCCGCCTGGCGCGCCTTGTTGTAGATCAGCGTCAGTTCGCCGATCACCTTGTTGGCGTTGTCCGATGCGCTCTTCATCGCGACCATGCGCGCGGCATGCTCGCTGGCAAGGTTTTCCAGCACGCCCTGGTACACCACCGACTCGATGTAACGACCCAGCACATGCTCGAGCACGGTGGCGGCATCGGGTTCGTAGATGTAATCCCAGTCGTGCTTCTGCTCGAGCTTGAGGCCGGCCACCGGGAAATCCGGCGAGTTCGGCTTGCCTTCGCCGCTGACCATTTCCTGTGCCACCACCGGCAGCGGAAGCAGCGCGTGGACCGCCGGCTTCTGCGTCATGGTGTTGATGAAATCGTTGTGGGCGAGGAACACGCGATCGAGCTTGCCTTCGGTGTAGGCATCGAGCATGACCTTGATCACGCCGACCAGACTTTCCACCTTCGGCTTCTCACCGAGATGGGTGACGCTGCCGATCAGGTTCACGCCCTTGATGCGACGGAAGAACTGCGTGGCCTTCTGGCCGACGGCAACGACGTCGATCTCCGCGCCCTTGTCCTGCCACTCGCGAATGATCGGCAGCAGGCGACGGAACAGGTTCGAGTTCAAGCCGCCGCACAGACCGCGGTCGGTGCTGACGACGAGAAAACCGACGCGCTGCACCTTCTCGCGCTCCAGCAGGAACGGATGGCTGAAATCGGTGCTGGCCTGGGCCACGTGCGCGATCACCTTGCGCATGGCACGCGCATAGGGACGCGACGCCTTCATCAGATCCTGCGCCTTGCGGATCTTCGAGGCCGAGACCATCTCGAGCGCGCGCGTCACCTTGCGCATGTTCTGCGTGCTCTTGATCTTGGTTTTGATTTCGCGTCCGCTGGCCATTCTTTGTCGCTCGCTGTGCTCGCTTGTTAAGTCGCGCCGTTGGCGCTGTAAATGGTGAATGGAGCGCTTGCTGCGCAAGCTCAGTGGTAGGAGTCGAAGCGCAACGCGCTCGTGCTCTCACCATTTACCATTCACCACTTACCATTTACTGCTTCACCAACTTCCCGTCTTCTTGTACTCGTCGAGCGAGGACTTGAAGGTGGCTTCGATGTCGTTGTTCCAGTCACCGGTGGCGACGATCTTCTTCATCAGCTCGCCGTGGTTCTGGTGCATGAAGGCGTGCAGGCCCTTCTCGAACGGCAGCACCTTGTTGACCGGCAGGTCGTCGAGGTAGCCCTTCTCGGCGGCGTACACCGACAGCGCGAGTTCGGCGATCGAGAGCGGCGAGTACTGCGCCTGCTTCATCAGCTCGGTCACACGCTGGCCGCGGTCCAGCTGGGCGCGGGTGGCCGGATCCAGGTCCGAGGCGAACTGCGCGAACGCAGCCAGCTCGCGGAACTGCGCCAGGGCCAGCTTCACGCCGCCGGACAACTTCTTGACGATCTTGGTCTGGGCAGCGCCACCGACGCGCGACACCGAAATACCGGCGTTCACGGCCGGGCGGATGCCGGCGTTGAACAGGTCGGTTTCCAGGAAGATCTGGCCGTCGGTGATCGAGATCACGTTGGTCGGCACGAACGCGGACACGTCACCGGCCTGCGTTTCGATGATCGGCAGCGCGGTCAGCGAACCGGTCTTGCCCTTCACTTCGCCATTGGTGAACTTCTCGACGTACTCCTCGGAGACGCGAGCCGCACGCTCGAGCAGGCGCGAGTGCAAATAGAACACGTCGCCCGGGTAGGCTTCGCGGCCCGGCGGGCGCTTGAGCAGCAGCGAGATCTGGCGGTAGGCCACGGCCTGCTTGGACAGATCGTCATAGATGATCAGCGCGTCTTCGCCGCGGTCGCGGAAGTACTCGCCCATGGCGCAACCCGAATACGGCGCGATGTACTGCAGCGCGGCCGACTCGGAAGCGGAAGCCACCACCACGATGGTGTTGGCCAGCGCGCCGTTCTCTTCGAGCTTGCGCACCACGTTGGCGATCGACGAACGCTTCTGGCCGATGGCCACGTAGATGCACTTAATGCCGGAGTCTTTCTGGTTGATGATCGCGTCGATGGCCAGCGCGGTCTTGCCGGTCTGGCGGTCGCCGATGATCAGCTCGCGCTGGCCACGGCCGATCGGGATCATCGAGTCGACGGACTTGTAGCCGGTCTGCACCGGCTGGTCGACCGACTTGCGCCAGATCACGCCCGGCGCGACCTTTTCGATGGCCGAGCTGGTCTTGGCGTTCAGCGGGCCCTTGCCGTCGATCGGGTTGCCCAGCGAATCGACCACGCGACCCAGCAGCTCCGGACCGGTCGGCACTTCGAGGATGCGGCCGGTGGTCTTGGCGGTGTCGCCTTCGCGCAGGTGCTGGTATTCGCCCAGCACCACGGCGCCTACCGAGTCACGCTCGAGGTTCAGCGCCAGCGCATAGGAGTTGCCCGGCAGTTCGATCATTTCGCCCTGCATCACGTCGGCCAGGCCGTGGATGCGCACGATGCCGTCGGACACGCTGATGATGGTGCCTTCGTTACGTGCTTCCGCGCCGAGCTTGAACTGCTCGATGCGGGTCTTGATCAGTTCGCTGATCTCGGACGGGTTCAAGGTGGAGCTGGACATGGGTCGATATCCTGAGATTTGAGTCTTTTTTGAAGAGCCCGCCGATGCTGGCGTGACACTTCGCGAAACGGACTTCGCTTTAAATTCATTGTCCGGCCATGGATGGCCGGTCTTGCTGTTCGCGACACGAAGTCGCGTGAAACTTAAGCCGTCAGCGCGCGGGTCATGCGCGCCAGACGACCGCGGGCCGAACCGTCGATCACTTCGCTGCCGGTATCGATCACCACGCCGCCGAGCAGCGAGGCATCGACCTGGGTTTCCAGTTCGATCTCGCGCTTGAAGCGACGCTTGAGCGATGCCTTCAGCTGGTCAGCCTGGGCGGCATCCAGCGCGAACGCACTGGTCACCTTCACCAACAGCTGCGACTCGGATTCGCGCTTGTACTGCTCGAACAGCGCGGCGATTTCCGGCAGCAGCGCCATGCGACGGTGCTCGGCCAGCTCACCCAGGAAACGGGCAAACGGCGCGTCGGCAGCCATGCCCTGCGGCAGGTGCAACGCGACCAGCTGGTCCGCCGTCACGCGCGGATCGTTGCCGAAACCGGCCACGCGCGGGTCCTTCGCCACTTCCGCGGCAAAGGCCAGCGCCTGCGACCATGCGCCGAGCGAGCCGGCCCCATGGGCCAGCTCGAAGGCAGCACGCGCGTACGGACGGGCGAGGGTGATTGCCTGCGTCATGACTTAGATCTCGGCCACGAGCTGGTCGAGCATCGCCTTGTGGGCGCTGGCATCGACTTCGCGCTGCACGATTTTCTCCGCGCCCTGGACCGCCAGACGGCCGACCCAGCCACGCAGTTCTTCGCGCGCACGCTGCTGCATGCTGACGATTTCCTCGGCAGCGGCGGCCTTCAGGCGCGTGGCCTCGGTCACGGCTTCGGCGCGAGCCTTGTCCACGATCTGGTTGGCCTGGCTCTGGGCGCGCTCGATGATCTCGTTGGCCTGCGCACGAGCCTGCTTGATTTCGACGGCCACCTTGGCGTCGGCGTCCTTCAGTTCGGCGCGCGCCTTTTCGGCGGCGGCCAGACCATCGGCAACCTTCTTCTGGCGCTCCTCAATCGCGTGATTGAGCTGCGGCCAGATGAACTTGGTGGTGAACCAGACCAGGATGGCGAAAGAAACCATCTGGCCCAGGAAAGTCAGATTGATATCCATGAGCTTTCCAAATACTCCCGAACACGTTGAAGTTGACGTGAAGCCGCGGCGTTAAATCCGCCGCGGCGCCACATAACCCGCTCCGATCGGCCTCGCGGCCTAACGAAGGCTTAGTGCGGCAGGGCGCTGATCAGCGGATTCGAGAAGGCGAACAGCAGTGCCACGGCCAGGCCGATGATGAACGCAGCGTCGATCAGGCCGGCGAGCAGGAACATGCGGCCCTGCAGCAGCGGCACCAGCTCCGGCTGACGGGCAGCGGACTCGAGGAACTTGGAACCCATGATGGCGATACCCAAGCAAGCGCCCAGAGCGCCGAGGCCGATGATGATGCCGATGGCAATGGCGGTCAGGCCCTGCACGTGTGCGATGAGTTCCATGGTGTTCTCCTGTGAATCGATAACGGGTTGGTTAGAACAAGCAAGATGAAGCGAAACTTGAAACGAAGCGAAACTTAGTGATGCTCACGCGCGGTCGCGATGTACACGATCGTCAGCATCATGAAGATGAACGCCTGCAGCAGGATGATCAGGATGTGGAAGATCGCCCACACCGAGTTGAACAGCACGCCTGGCAGGAAGCTGATCCAGCCCGCGAACAGGCCCGCGATCAGCATGAAGACCAACTCACCGCCGTACATGTTGCCGAACAGTCGCATGGCGAGCGACACCGGCTTAGACAGGTATTCGATCACGTTGAGTGCGAGGTTGAACGGCATCAGGATGATCTTGACGATCACGTTGTCCGCATGGAACGGCGCCGTGATCAGCTCCCAGCCGAAACCGCCCACGCCCTTGGCCTTCATGCCGTGCGCCAGCACGATGAAGAACACGGCCAGGGCCAGGCCCATGGTGGTGTTGATGTCGGCGGTGGGCACCCAGCGGAAGAAGGTGTGATGCGCGACTTCGGCGCCAGCGACGGCCTTCACGCCCCAGCCGGGCGCATCCAGCGGCAACAAGTCCATCGTGTTCAGGAACACGACCCACATGAAGATCGACAGCGCCAGCGGAGTCACCGTGCGGCGGTCGCCGTGGAAGGTGTCCTTCACCTGGGTGTCGACGAACTCCACGATGATCTCGACGAAGGCCTGGCCCTTGGACGGCACGCCCGAGGTCGCCTTGCGGGCCTTCAGCCAGAACCACAGGCAGAACAGGGCACCCAGCACGAAGGACACGACGAGCGAGTCGACGTGGATCTTCATGAAGTCGCCGTCACCCAGACTCACCGTGTAGTGGTGAAGGTGATGCTGGATGTACTCAGTTAGTCCGCCCTGCGGCTCGCTTGCCATGTGTTAGCCCTTGAATCTGAACGCCAGCAGATTTATTGCGTAAGCAGCCACCAGCCCCGTGATGGCAGCTAGTGGCGGTAATTTCCATTGACCCAGGATCGCGATCAGCCCTCCGAAGATCACGATCCACTTCAGGATCAAACCTGACAACACGTGCCACATGGCCGTGCCTCCGCCACCCAATCCCTTGAAGGAGCGCCACGCCAGCAGCGCGGAACCCAGCGCCACCAGGGCGGCGCCTGCAGTGGCCGCCAGCGCTTCGCGGGGCCCCTGCATCAGGAAGGTGAGACCGACGGCCACCGCCACGGCCAGCTGCAGCAAAATAATGCGCAGTGCCAGACGACGACCGGAAGCAAGACTGTTGATCACGTGATGTTCCCGCGCGGCTTCGCTCAAGGCGGCACCGAACCAGCTGCGGGCCACGGTCCAATCCCAAAAAGTATATCAGCGAGGCATTTACAGCGACAAGTCGCGCCCGGCGCGACATCTTGTCCAGAGGCCGATCCGTTCACATAAAACGACGGAGTCGCGAGAAATTGCGCATAGAAAAAGGGCCGGACAACCGTCCGGCCCTTTGACGCAACTGGGGGGAAGAAACGCTGCGCCGATAAGCGGTCTTACTTGATTACTTGCTCGAAGCGGCAGCAGCGGCCTTCTTGACGGCAGCGACCGGAGCGGCCACGGCGTCATTGGCAGCAAGCTGCTGTTCCTGCACGAGCGCGCTGAGCGACTCGGCGGTCTTCTGCGTCACGGCGATGATTTCCTGGGTCACGGAGACGGCGCGCTCGGCGTTTTCACGACCGGCGGCTGCCGCCTTTTCCCACAGCACGCGAAAACCATCGATATCGCGGGTTTCGAGGGCGCCGCTGAAGAAATCGGCCGCAGCTTCGGACTGCTTTTCCAGTGCGCGGATCTGCAGTTCGGCGACCTGCTCCAGGCCCTTGAAAGCCACGGACTGTGCCTTGAAAGCGCTGTCGGCCAGCTGCTTGGCGTAGGCAAAAACCTGGGAATTCAGTTGCTGCGTCATGACTTGGTCCCTCGACGGGATGGGGGTAGTGAGACGTACCTTACCAAGTCGTTTTGTGCAATGCAATATATTTTCGCTGAACGGAATCGCATGTCATCAAAAATTCAAGATTACCAAGCGATTACGCGAGCACGATGACTTATTGCGACGCGTCAAAAACTGTCACGGCTACAACTTGCTCCGGAGGTGCACGTTTCATGCACGACCACTTTGTCCAGTCCCGGCAACGACGGCGCCAGGCGCTGGAAGATCCAGCGCGACAGCATCTCGCTGGTGGGATTCTCCAAACCCTCGATATCGTTGAGGTAATGGTGATCCAGCTGATCGAACAGCGGCGCGAAGGCCGTCTTGACGTCGGCGAAGTCCATCACCCAGCCCAGGGTAGGGTCGGGCTCTCCCTCCACATGGATCTCGATGCGGAACGAATGACCGTGCAGGCGCGCGCACTTGTGGCCCGGCGGCACGCTCGGAAGGCGGTGGGCCGCTTCGATATGGAATTCTTTGAAGATATGCATCCGCGCATTCTAGCGCGTCGCCCTTGCAGGCCCGCCTGCCGGGAATTCCAGCGTGCGTATCGTCACGCGTAAAAAAACACCCGGAAAGTCGACCCACGCCATCCCGCAGCGATGCCCGAGGGGTCGGGCGGCGGTATCGGCGGTTCCGGGTGGCGGCGCGTCAGGTCCGCAAAAATCCCTCGCCGCCAGGCAGCGGCGAGGGTCGGGTGCTTAGGGTGAGGTATAGGTGGCCAGCACCGAGACGCTGGCCACGTCCTTCACCGCCTGCAGGCGGATGTAGTACGTGGCGGCCTGTGGCGTCGGCACCACCACCACTTCCGCGTTGCCGGGACGTTGCGAGGCGTAATCGGCATCCGAACCGCCGGCAGCCGGCATCTGGCCCGCCTTGACGAACAGACTGGCGTCGCCGGTGCCTCCCAGCAGGCGGATCGACAGGTTCTTCGCGCCCACCGGCAGCGTGATCGCATAAAGCAATGAACCGCCCGCAGCCACTTGTTGACCGGTCAGCGTCTGGCCTGGCGCGAGCTGCAGGTAGTCGGGCAGCGTTTCGCCGAGAGCGAGCGCTACGGCTGCATGCGTATCGAGGATGCCTGGACCGATCGGCGCATCCGGCGTGACGTAGAACGGCCGCACCGAGGACACCAACAGGCTCTTGATCTGCGCAGGCGACAGCGACGCGCCCGCGTTGGCATCGGCGTAGGCGCCCTGCATCAAGGCCACCGTGGCGGTGACGTGCGGCGTCGCCTGCGAAGTGCCGGCCATGCCCGCATAGATCGAGCCGCCGTTGGCCGGCAGCACAGGTGTGGTGGTACCTGAGTTGTAAGCAGCCCAGACGAAACCGTTCGGGTAGTCCTGCGCCCCGCCGATCGCACCGTTGACGAACACGCCGCCACCGGGTGCCGCCAGTGTCACGCCGGCACCGTAGTTGGAGTAGTACGCGCGTTTCGCATTGGCACCGGTCGCCGCCACGGTGATCACACCGGGGCAACTTGCCGGCGTGTAGTTGGCGCTGTCGTCGGTCGAATTGCCGGCGGCAACAACGATCGTGGTGCCTCGGCCGATCGCGCTCGCGATGGCCGCGGTGGTCACCGGGTCGTCGCTGCACGCGCCAGCACCGCCCAGGCTCATATTGATCACTTTGGCCGGATTCGGATTGTCGGCAATGCCGTCAACATGGCCACCCGAGGCCCACACCACCGCATCGGCGATGTCGGAGGTATAGCCGCCGCAATGGCCGAGCGCGCGCACCGGAATCACGTGCACGCCTGGCGCCATGCCGGCCATGCCCAGCCCGTTGTTGCTGAGCTCGCCGATCACGCCGGCCACGTTGGTGCCATGCCAGCTGCTGGCTTCGGGATTGTCGGTGCAGGCCTCATACGGATCAGCGTTGGTCCAATCGCCGAGATCCCAGCCGCCCGGCACGCGATCGTCGGTGGCGCGTCCGGACACGAAGGCATCGCTGATGAAGTCGTAGCCCTGATCCGCCAGCGAGGTATCCAGGTCCTTGTGCGCGGTGATGCCGGTGTCGATCACGGCGACCGTGATGCCGTGACCGTCCACACCCGGGAAGTCGTTCCACAACTCGGGCAGTCGCACGCCACCGACGGGATCGATGAAATCCCATTGATAGGCCGACAGGTACGGATCGTCCGGCGTGGCCGCATCGGCCGCCTTCACCAGCGTCCTGCCGGCTTGCAGCGAGGCCTTGATGTTGCCGATGGGCTTCATCATCAGGTCCGGCTGCACGTGCACGACGGCAGGATCGGCGGCAATCTGCTGCATCAAGGTGGTGGCTTCGGCGCGGCTCAGCTTGCGGCCCGTCTTCATGACGTCGGAACCACCGGCGAGCTTGCGCTTCCAGCTGACGGCCAGCGGCAGGTTGGTGCTGGCGCTGTTGCGCAGGCTGGCGCGCGAGACGGCGGCCGTTACGGCCTGCGTTGCCATCGATGCGCTGGTGCGCTGGGTGGTGCCATCGCGATAAGTGACGATGAAGCGATCGTAGCTACCCGCGTCCTTCAGGCCGCTCACGCTGATCTTGCTGGTGACAGCCGACGTGGAAAAATCGGTGGCGTGTGCAGCGCCCAGCCCCATCGCGGCGGCGAGCACGGTCAAGCGAAACAGATTCAAAGCATGCATGGTGTTTCCCCGAGAAAACTTTGCAAGAAGAAAGGGCGAGGCGATGACCTCGCCCTGCGCGTCACCAGCTGAAACCGCCGCCGATGCCGACCGTGGTTTCCGAGCCCGACGTCGCCGCGCCCACCGACACGCTGGCGCGATTGCCGGCGAAGCCGCGCTGATAGCCGACCGAGATCGCCGACTGCCCGCCATACGTGCCCACACCGGCGCCGAGGCGGTTTTCACCGGCAAGACCCGAGGTGCTCGCCGTCATCTGCGCCATCGCCGTGCCCATCGCGCCGACGCGATCGAGGCGACGGTTGACGTTGCTGAACTGGTCGTTGACCTGGTTGCGGAAGCTGTCGAAGTCCGAGCGGCTCACGCTGTTGCCGAGCTTGCTGTCGGTATAGGCATTGGC
Organism: Dyella kyungheensis; assembly: GCF_049913195.1. Lineage (GTDB taxonomy): Bacteria > Pseudomonadota > Gammaproteobacteria > Xanthomonadales > Rhodanobacteraceae > Dyella > Dyella kyungheensis. The sequence goes on from NZ_CP183983.1 coordinate 4,835,947, forward strand.
GGCGGACAGCGTCCGCTGGTCGCCGGCATCCGCATAGGTCTTGGCCGTCTGCAGTGCCTCGTCCACCTGGCTGACGTTCGCTGCGTCGGTGGGGTTCACACCCGCAGCGACATTGGTGACGCGACGCTGGTTGCTGGCGCTGCCCACGGAGACCGTGTTCGCTTCATTCGCCACCGAGTTCGCACCGAGCGCCACGCTGTTCTGCGCGGTGACCGAGGCCGCCTGTCCAAGCGCCGTGCCCGATGCGGTAGTGACGTTGCTGTCAGCACCGACTGCCACGGCATTGGTCGCACTCGCGCTGATGGTGGCGTTGCTGCCCACCGCCGTGCTGCCGTCCGCACCCACGGTGGCGTTCGTGCCAATCGCGGTATCGCGACCATCGGTGGCGATGCTCTTGTCGCCCACCGCCAGGCCGTTGCCCGAACCCATGGGCGCGCCGCCGCCACTGTTCCATCCATCGACGGTCTGCTGCAGCTGGCTTATGTTTTGCCACGCGCCGGTAAGCGACTGGTCCAGCGCCTGCAACGCATCACCCACATTGCTGTATGCGCCGTTCTGGATCCGATAGTTCGGCCCGCTCCAGCTGCCGTTGGCGAACGATGCGCCACCGCCCAGTGCAGCGGCCAGATCGCTGCCATTGCCGCCGGAACCGACGACGCCGGCGATCGCCTGATTGAGCTGGCCGACGTTCACCGCATCGGTGTCTTCCGTGCCCGCGGCCACATTGATGATCTGGCGATCGAAGGCCTCGTGGTTCGAGCCATCGTTGTAGTTCATCCATGGCGCCGTTGCGCCCACCGAGACCACGTTGTCGCGATCGGCAACGGAACCCGCACCGAGCGCCACGCTGTTGTTGCCGGTCACCTGGGCGTAGCTACCCAACGCCAATCCGCCGGTGCCGAAGGCCTGCGCGTAGTTGCCGAGGGCCACCGCATAGTCGGCATTCTCGATGCCGCCCATGCTGTGCACGCCGCCGTTTACGGAGCAGATCCAGCACGGATCGCCGCCGTCGCCGCCACCATCGCCGTCGCCCGGTGTCGGCGGTCGAATGCCGCCCGCTTGCGCGCCGGTGCCCAAGGCGATGCTGCCCGCACCGTTGGCCTGCGCATACGCGCCCGAGGCAATCGAGTACGCGCTGTTGGCGTAGGAACCCGTGCCCAGCGCCACGGCGTAGTCGCCGAGCGCGTAACTGTTGGCGCCCAGTGCCGTGGCGAAGTTCGCGCCGGCTTGCGCATTCGAACCGACCGCCGTCGCGAAGCCCCAGTCGATACCTGCGTAACCCGCAGTAGCCACCTGCCCCAATGCGGTGCTCGACTGGCCATAAGCTTGCGCCGCGACACCGAACGCAGAAGTGCGCTCATCAGGCGCATAGGCCTGATAGCCCACGGCGGTGGAATAGAGGCCGGCCGCTGTGGAAAAGCCACCGATGGAAACCGCCGTCGGACCCGCCGCTTGCGCCTGCAAGCCAATGGCCACCGACTGCGGACCCGTAGCGGATGCGCCCGCGCCCAGCGCCACGTTGAAATCTTCCGACGCATTCGCGCCCGTGCCGATGGCGATGGAAGCGCTGCCGCTGGCCGCGCTGGCCAGCGCATCGATCAGTGTGGAGCCGGTGGGATCGGGAATCTGTCCGTAACCGCCAATCGCAATCGACGACAAGCCACCTGCGAAACTGCCGTAACCGATCGCCGTGCCGTAATCGGCATTGACCACCGCCAGCGAACCCAGCGCCACGCCGCCCGTCCCGTAGACCGCGCTGAACGAGCCCAGCGCGGTGCCGTAGCTGCCAACGACCTGGTTGTACGCGCCGATGCCGGTGCTGTAGTCGCCAGCAACATAGGCATAGGCGCCGGCCGCCATCGCGTTCGTGCCGCTGGCAACTGCGTCGTCGGAACCGTCGTTGTTGCCGTCGGACTTGAAGTAAGGGTCCGCGTTGAGGACGCTCGCCGGTTGCATCAGCGAAGCGGGCTTCACCCCGGCAACACTCGACGCGTTGTCGGCGGCGTGGGCAGAGCCCCAGGCCGAAGCCAGCGCGATGGAGAGAGCGGCCATTCGCGGCAGGCTTCGTTGCCTGGCGATGTGCTGCGAATGAGTCGAGGCATGCATGTCGATCGTTTTCACCAAGCGAACTCCCAGTGCAGATCGGCGCAGCCGGCAGCAAGCACCGGCACGCGAGCGAATATCGAGGTTGACGTTGGCGCGCGCCGGCACGGAGGCTTGCGCCGGAGACCCCAGGATGTCTCCGGCGCAAGTTCCGCTTCGAACGCTTGTGACGCGGCCTCACCGGGAACGGTGATGCCGCGACAAAATCAAGAGATGACGCTCCCCCACGGATACGCATCAGCCAACGTACAGACGTCTATACGTCCGTGCTATCCACGCTATCAATGCGCAAAACTTTGCGTCTATCACTTCTTGCGAGTAAGAATTCGTCGTACGCAAAAAGGGGGATGAGTCGCCGGGCGCGGCGTCACATCGCGTGCGTCGGCGGATGGAAGCGGCGCACAAGAGTGGATCCGGCGTTGCATCTGGGCGCAGACGCGAACGCATCGCACGACGTGGTGCGCATGCACATGGAACAGAAGCGATCAGCTGATGGAGCGCGCGCGCCCTGGTCAGTCGACGAACGCGTCGGCCACGCGCCGAATGAAGTCGGCCGTGCTCTGCGCGCCGAACTTGCGCATGGCGTTCTGCCGATGCTTACGCACCGTGAGCGGGCTGATACGCAGGCGCGTGGCGATGTCGTCGTTCGAAAGTCCCTGACCCACCAGCTGGCAGATTTCCCGCTCGCGCGAACTGAGCAGGTCGTGGCGGCAAGCCTGCGGATCATCCGCGCGCCGCTCGCCCAGATGGAGAATCGCGTAACGGACCAGCGCGCCGGGATGGCGCATGTCCATCTTCCTGCGCATGTTGGTGCGATGCTGCCGTACGGTGTGGATGGAAATGCCCAGCGCCGTGGCAATGGTGAGCGAGCTCATGCCACAGGCGATCAGGCGCAGGATTTCCTGCTCGCGCTTGGTCAGCATGGACAGGTGAAAATTGGCTCTGGGTAACATCATGGAATGACGCCAACGACTACGTGGTGGAACTGCCGCCGAGCGGCATCGGGCTGGCGATGGATCCCGCGCCATGCAAGCGGCGTTGCGGGAACACGCTCGATGACACGTCATCGCGACGCAGTGTCCGGTCGGTGGGTCCGACCTCGATATCCATGGTGCTCCGCAGGCTTCCAGCGAACTTGTCGATCCGCATCCGTCCTTTCAAAATCAAACGATGGCTCGAACACCGGCAGCCGAAGAGGTGGACGGGCGTCCACGCGTTGAAACTAACAACGGGTCCAGAGACCGTCTATCCGCGCTGGGGAGTAGCCACTTCACTACCCACGATGCGTCTGCGGTGGCTGCCGCCACTTCAACGACATGAGCGAGGACGCAGACGGCCCGTATGCGGGCAGCGATCGGGTACGGACGCCACGCAGCATTCGCGTGCCATTGAGGCAAAAAACAGACGGGAAGCTTGGAAGTGTCCCAGAGACCTGGAGACACATGGTGGCTATGGGTGGACTCGAACCACCGACCCCAGCATTATGAGTGCTGTGCTCTAACCGGCTGAGCTACATAGCCTTGGGTGCCGCCTGCCAGGTGCGTCGACGTGATGTCGATCAGGCAGGGCCCGGCAGTTTAGTGGGCGCCGCCCTTCGGTTCAAGGCCCCCGGTTGCCCCGCCTTCCTGCGCTGTGCTTGAATCGACCACGAGCCGCGGTGGTTCTTCGTTGTCCGCCGTACCCACCCGGCTTCAGGAGGCAACATGATCGATGTCGATGGCTATCGTCCGAATGTAGGCATCGTTCTGCTCAATGCAGACGGCCGCCTGTTCTGGGCGCGCCGCGTCAATCGTGATGGCTGGCAGTTCCCCCAGGGCGGCATGCGCAGCGACGAGACACCGCTGGAAGCGATGTACCGCGAGCTGGAAGAGGAAACCGGCCTGGCCGCCCACCATGTGGAAGTGATCGGGGTGACCCGTGGCTGGCTGCGCTACCGCCTGCCCAGCCGTTATGTACGCCACCACCAGCACCCGACCTGCATCGGCCAGAAACAGGTGTGGTTCCTGCTGCGCCTGGTGGGTAGCGAGGAAGCGCTCCGGCTGGATGCCTGCGAGAAGCCGGAATTCGACCACTGGCGCTGGGTGGACTTCTGGTACCCGGCCGCCCACGTGGTCAACTTCAAGCGGCAGGTCTACGAGCGCGCCCTGCGCCATTTCGCGCCGCTGGTGGAGGCGTTGCTGAGCGTGCAGCTGGGCGATCTGCCGCACCGCGAGGGCCCTGGCACAGGCGACACCCCGCGCAAGGGCGCGGCCACGGCCTGACAAGCGCCGGATTATCGCCGACATCGGCTCCGCTGCTTAGTCGACATCAGAGCCGTATTTCGCCCGCTGGCGTCCTTCACCAACCCTGACGCCACCTGAATCACCCGGCCCGCTCGGGCCTGCGCACTGAGTTGACAATCATTCGCATTTGCGTTCCCATATGTGCCATGTATATCTGCATGTGCAACGCCGTCACGGACGGCGACATCCGCCGGGCCGCCAGCGAGGGCGTCCACCAGTTCGCCGAGCTGCAGGCTCGCACCGGCTGTTCGGATTGCTGCGGCTGCTGCGAACAGGAAGCGCGCGCCACGCTCGACAAGGCGGTGCAGCACGTCCTCTCGACGTTGCCGGTCGTTGCCATCGCCTGACCCGGCGAAACTCAGGATTCCCCCGAAACGCGCGGCCTCGGCCGCGCGTTTTTGCATGCGCAACTCTTAGTCATTCTCGTTCCGACATGGCTGAAAAACTCGCCGTATAGTCGCTCCCTGCGCTGAAGGAGACTTCCCATGAAGGGCGACGCCAAAGTCATCGAATTCCTCAACAAGGTCCTCTACAACGAGCTGACCGCGATCAACCAGTATTGGCTGCACTACCGCATGTACAAGGACTGGGGCTACGACGAGCTGGCCGAGCACGAGAGGAAGGAATCGATCGAGGAAATGAAGCACGCCGACAACCTGGTCGAGCGCATTCTTTTCCTCGACGGTCTGCCGAACCTGCAGCACCTGGGCAAGCTGCGCATCGGCGAAAACCCGGTGGAATGCCTGCAGGGCGACCTGGACCTGGAAATGGCCGCGGTGAAGGATTTGCGCGAAGCCATCGTCCATAGCGAAAGCATTGCCGACTTCGTCAGCCGCGACCTGTTCAAGAACATCCTGCATGACGAGGAAGAACATATCGACTGGCTGGAAACCCAGTTCAGCCTCATCAAGGACCTCAGCGCCGAGCGCTACCTGCAGTCCAAGATCGACAGCTGATCGGCCATTCGGCACCCCCGGACGGCGGCCTAAAGCGTGCCGCCGTTCCTTGACGCTTTCTACACAGCGGGGCTATACCTTGGCTTTTCCCCGGGATAGCCAAGCATGGCTTCACGTCCACCACCGCGCTTCGTGGTACGTCCGCACGACGCATCCGTCGGGCGGCGGCGCGCGTTGTGGCTGGGCGCGGCGTGGCTGGTCAGCCTGGTGCTGGTCGGCCTGGTGGTCGGCGGGATCACCCGCCATACCGCGCCGGCCGCCAATGGCGAACGCCAGCTCAAGGCACTGACCCGCCAGAACGACGAGCTCCAGCAGCAGGTGACGAACCTGCAGCGCGCCGGCCAGGTCACCGACATCGCCACCCGCTCGCTGCGCAAGACGCTGTCCGAGCGCGAAGAGGAAATCAGCGGCCTGCGCGCCGATCTGGGCTTCTACTCCCGCCTGACCGGCGGCGATGCCCAACGCGAGGGGCTCAAGGTGCAGGAAGTACGCCTGCAACCGGTGGACAACTCGCGCGCCTGGAACCTCACCCTCAGCCTGACCCAGAACGCCAAGCGCGGCGACGACGTGACCGGCAATGCCACGGTGAGCGTCGAAGGCCTGCGCGGCGAGAAAGTGGTGCAGTTGGAGTGGGCATCGCTGGGCGACTCCGCCCAGCACGACGGCATGCCGTTCCGCTTCAAATACTTTCAACAATTGCAGGGCACCATCGTGCTGCCCGCCGACTTCCGGCCCACCCGCCTGATCGTCAAGGCCCAGCCCGCCGGGGACGACCCGGTAACCCGCACGGTCGCCTGGGGTGAGGCGCTGTCCGGCCATCTCACACCGTCCCAAGGGGAACAAGATGCTCAACCGTAAGCGCAGCGAGCGCGCGCCCAACAGCCACAGCCATGACACCAGCCTGATTGCCCGCGGCACCCTCATCGAGGGCCACGTGCGCTTCAGCGGCGCACTGCACCTGGATGGTCAGATCGTGGGATCGGTGCTCGCCGAGGAAGCTGGGGCCGTGTTCACGCTCAGCGAGAGCGGCCATGTGCAGGGCGAGATCCGCGTCCCCCACGCCATCATCAACGGCCAGGTGCGCGGCGACATTCACGCCACCGAACGCCTGGAACTGGCGGCGGAAGCACGCGTGGTCGGCGACGTTCACTACCAGACGCTGGAAATGGCCGCCGGCGCCCAGGTCAACGGCCGCATGAGCCACCCGACCGCCGAGCTGCCCCGCGAACTGCCGGCGCCGGCCTTGGGCAACGCAGAAGCCGTACCGGCCTGATCGCGGTATCCTTGCGTACGCGTTGTCGCATCCCCACTTGAGCATCATGGATACCGTCGTTTCCCTCCCCATCGTTCCCGACTACCGCAGCGCCGGCAGCCCACTGGTGTTTACCGAGGCCGCGGCCCGCAAGGTGCACGAGCTGATCCAGGAAGAGGGCAACCCTGAGCTGAAGCTGCGCGTGTACATCACCGGCGGTGGCTGCTCGGGCTTCCAGTACGGCTTCACCTTCGACGAAGCGCGCGCCGAGGACGATTTCGCGATCGACCGCGAGGGCGTCACGCTGCTGGTCGACCCGCTGTCGCTGCAATACCTCACCGGCGCCGAGATCGACTATTCGGAAAGCCTCAGCGGCTCGCAGTTCGTCATCCGCAATCCCAACGCCAAGACCACCTGCGGCTGCGGCTCCTCTTTCTCGACCTGAGATTCGTCACCGCATGGATCGCATCACCTCGTCGCGACCCAATACCTTCGCGGGACTCAGCCTGATCCTCGATCGCGTCGCCGAGCGGCGCGACGAGTCGATGTGGGTGAACGAGCAGGCGGTGTCCGACCGCGCGCGTTACCTGCTGATCGATCCGCTGGGCCAGACCTACCTGCGGGCAGACGACACCGCGTTGCGCTGGCTCGATAGCGCCGAACGCGAACGGCTGCTGGGCGAGGTGAAGGCGAGTTTCCTGGGTTTGCACGACGAACGTCCCACCTTTCTGCTCGCGGTGGACGACGAGCACCACGCCGCCGCGCTGGAACTGGCACTGGGCGCGCGCCGCGCCGGCTTGCGCGACGTGGGCCTGCTGTTGCCCACCGACGAGGCCGGTCTGTTCGCCTATGCCAAGGGCCTGGTGCACTGGCAGCGCGAAACGCGCCACTGTCCGTATTGCGGCTCGCCGCTGGTGCTGGTGGCCTCGGGCCATCGCGCGCAATGCACCAATGCCGAGTGTGGCCGCATGCATTTCCCGCGCACCGACGCCGCGGTCATCGTCATCGTGGAACACGAAGGTGCCTGCCTGCTCGGTCGCCAGGCCGGCTGGCCGAAGGGCCGCTACTCCACGCTGGCCGGCTTCGTAGAGCCGGGCGAAGCGCTGGAAGATGCCGTGCGCCGCGAGGTGGCGGAAGAATCGGGCGTCGCCGTGGGCGAGGTGCATTACCACTCGTCCCAGCCGTGGCCGCTGCCGCAATCGTTGATGGTCGGATTCACGGCGAAGGCCCTCTCGCGCACCATCCGCCTGCGCGACCAGGAACTGGAAGAAGCGCGCTGGTTCACGCCGCAGGACATCGTCGACGGCATCGCCGACGGCAGCTTTCTGCCGTCGCCGCCGCTGTCGGTGTCCTATCGACTGCTCGAACACTGGCTGCGCCAGCAGGCGGGGTTGGAGCTGGACGAGTTGGCGGCGCAGCGCAAGGGCTGAGGTTTTCGCAACCTTTCCTATTTGTCATTCCGGCGCAGGCCGGAATCCAGTAGCGATCATTTTGGGTTTTCGCGAAACATATCGACCACCAGCCAGCGACCGAGGCGAAAATCAGGTCTTGTTGCCACCGGATTCCGGCCTGCGCCGGAATGACGAGCCACGCCCCCGCTGACCCGTCATCACGTTGTCCTACAATGCGCCCGTCAACCGGGAGAAACGCGTTCATGGCTGTCAGCTTGCTATCCGCACTCATCGCACTGGGTCTGGTGCATGTCATGCCGCAACTCGTGCATTGGCGCGGCGATGGTGGATTCCGGCGCTGGGTAGCGCAGCTGGGCGATACCAGCGGTCCCGCGCGCGTCGCTGTGACGCTGGGCGTACCGGTGGTGCTGTGCCTGGTGGCGATCTGGCTGATCAGCCTGTTGCCGGGCAGCGAATTGTTCCGCCTCGCGTTCTCGCTGCTGGTACTGCTGTACTGCTTCGGTCCGCACGCTTACGAAGCGGACCTCGAAGCCATCATCAAGGCGCCCGACCAACCCTCGCGCGAAGCAGCCGCACAGGCGCTTTCCGACGATGGCGATCCGGTGAGCTGGAATGCCATCGCGCTCGGCGAAGCCACCGTCTATGCCGCGTTGCGCCGGCGCTTCGGCGTGCTGTTGTGGTTCTTCCTGCTGGGGCCCGCCGGCGCGCTGCTCTATCGGCTTGCGCAGACGCTGGGCCGTGATCAGTCCCTCCATCTGGATGGCGCCGCCCGCCAGGCTGCGCGCTCCTTCGCCAACGTCGCCGACTGGCTGCCCTCGCAGCTGATGGTGTTCACGCTGGCGCTGGTCGGTCACTGGGATGCCGTGATCGGCGCGTGGAAGCGCTGGCATCAGCAGCAGTCGCCGAACAGCTGGTACGTCGAGGGCCCCGGTTTTCTCGGCGCGGCCGCGCGTGCGGATGTGCAGGTGGATATCGAGGCAGGCGACGGTTACGCCGAGGAACGCATCGACACCCTGGGCGAATTGATTCGCCTGCGCGGCACGCTGCTGCGTGCGCTACTGGCGTGGCTCAGCGTGGTCGCCTTGATCGTGCTGGCAGGCTGGATGGGCTGAGCAACTCAGGCCAGATCGCCGCGTAGCTCGCGCACGCGCGCTTCCAGCGTTTCCAACTGTGCGTCGGCCGGCGAGTACGGCGCACCCGCCACCAGTTCCACCCGTGCGCGGAAGCGACGCGGCAAACGCGCGCGATGCATCATCGAATCGCGTCGGCTCCACACGCTGCCCCACAGGCCGCGCAAGGCCAGCGGTACCACCGGCACCGGGCGACGCTCGAGAATGCGCGCCACGCCAAGTCGGAACGGCGCGATGTCGCCATCCTTGGTCAGGCCGCCCTCGGGGAAGATGCACACGATTTCGCCATCGGCGAGCGCTGCATCCACGTCATCGTAGGCACGCTGCAACACCGCGGGATCTTCCTTCTGCCCGGCGATGGGAATCGCCTTGGCGGTACGGAACACGAACTTCAGCAGCGGGATGTTGAAGATCTTGTAGTACATGACGAAACGCGCAGGCCGACGCAGGTTCGCCATCAGCAGCAGCGGATCCATGAAGCTCACGTGGTTGCACACGAGCAGCGCCGGACCTTCCTCCGGGATGTTCTGCAAACCGTGCACGCGCACGCGGTACAGCGTGTTCACCAGCACCCAGGTGATGAAGCGCATCAGGAATTCGGGAACGATGGTGAAGATGTACGCCGCCACCGCCACGTTGAGCACGGCGGCCGCGAGGAAGATCTGCACCGCGGAGAGACCGAGCGCTCCCAGCGCCAGGCCAAAACCCGACGCCACGCAGATGAACAACGCATTGAGAATATTGTTGCCCGCGATCACACGCGACAGCCGGTCGCGCGGCGAGCGCGCCTGCACGAAGGCGAACAGCGGTACCACGTAGAAACCGCTGAACACACCGATCAGCGTGAGATCCATTGCCACGCGCCAGCTGCCGGGGCTGCGCAGGAAGCCCAGCCAATCCAGGCCGTGCACCGTGGCCAGATGCGGGTGCGCCAGATAGAGATCCACGCCGAACGCGGTCAGGCCGAACGCACCCAGCGGCACCAGGCCCACTTCCACGCGACGTCCCGACATGCGCTCGCACAACAGCGCACCTGCGCCCGTGCCCAGCGAAAACAAGGTGAGCACCAGCGTGTTGACCGAGCCGTCGCCGCCCAGGTTGAGGCGCGTGTAGTTCGGCAGCTGGGCGATCAATACCGTGCCGAAGAACCAGAACCACGAGATGCCCAGCACCGCGTTGAACACGCGACGGTCTTGCTTGGTGATGCCGAGCACGCGCGCGGTTTCGGTGATCGGATTCCAGTTGAACACCAGCTCGGGCGCCGTGGCTGGCGCGGGCGGAATGCGGCGGCTGGCCAGGTAGCCAAGCACGGCGATGAAGATGGTGGTGGCCGATGCGGCGATCGGGCCGAAGCCGGCGATCAGCATCAGCGAATTGCCGGCGATCATGCCGATCAGCATGGCCAGTTGCGTGCCCATTTCCACCAGGCCGTTGCCGCCGACGAGTTCCTCCGGCTTCAGCGCTTGAGGCAGGATGGCGTACTTGATCGGCCCGAAGGTGGTGGAATGCAGGCCCATCAGGAACAACACCACCAGCAGCAAGGTGGTGTGGTGCGTGTAGAAGCCGATGGCGGCAATCGCCATGGCGGCGATCTCGAACAGCTTCACGTAGCGGATGATGCGCGACTTCTCGTACTTCTCCGCCAGCTGTCCCGCCGTGGCGGAGAACAGGAAGTAGGGCAGGATGAACAGCGCGGGCGCCAGATTGGTGTACAGCGACACCGTCTTGTCATCCAGCCCCATCTGGAATGCCACCAGCATGACCATCGCGTTGCGGAACGCGTTGTCGTTGAACGCACCCAGCGCCTGCGTCCAGAAGAATGGCGCGAAACGTCGGCTTCCCAGCAGGTTGAATTGGCTCATGCGCGGTCTTGGCGTGGCGGCTCGGTGAGCCTGGCGTGGATGTCCCCGTGTCGCGGGCAGCATAGCAGCCGCCATGCCGGGAACGAGGAGGCGTCACGCGTTGCTAAGCCTGTTCTTACGCCGCCGTGACTGCGCTCGCGTTACAGCTCACCCAACCCATCGTCACGGCGATCCATCATGGCCAAGGCTTCCACCACCCAGCATCGCTCCGCGCGCGGCAAACGTCGCTGGTCGCAGCGTGTGACCGAAAGCAGCGATGCGCTCGATCTCAAGGAAGGTATTTTTGCCAAGGACGATCCCGCCGCCATCGCCCGTTCGTTGAAGCATTCGGCCGAGGCGAGCAAGCGACGCAAGGCATCGCCGTTTCAGTCGGCCATGTCGATGCTCAATTTCTACATCAATCGCGGCGGCAAACAGCTGCCTGCGCGCCAGCGCTCGCATCTGGAGGCCGCCAAGGACGAACTGCGCGTCTTGTTCGGGCGACCGCGGCGGCGCAAACCGCGGCGGTCGCGCCGCTGACACCCGTTCTGTCATGCTGCGGTCCGTGATCGATCGCAGCCCGGCGCCGTGTCGAAATCCTCCCGGGTCATGCGTCGACTAATCGACCGCTCGCTACGGACCGCAGAACATGTCGAAACTTCGCGTGCAAAGCTTTGCCCTCTCGCTCGACGGCTACGGCGCAGGCCCCGATCAAAGCCTGGATAACCCGCTTGGGGTGGGCGGCGTCGGATTGATGGAGTGGTTTTTTCCGACACAGGCATGGCAGCGCATGCACGGCGGCAGCGAGGGCGAAACCGGCGTGGATAACCGCATGGCCGAGCAGGGCTTCAACGGCATCGGCGCATGGATCCTCGGCCGCAACATGTTCGGCCCCGTGCGCGGCCCATGGCCGGACGAGAGTTGGAAAGGCTGGTGGGGTGACGAGCCGCCCTATCACGTGCCCGTCTTCGTGCTGACCCAACATGCGCGCAAGCCGCTCACCATGGCCGGCGGCACCACGTTCCATTTCGTCACCGACGGCATCCACGCGGCACTGGAGCAGGCTCGCGCAGCGGCAGCCGGGTTGGATGTGCGCGTGGGCGGCGGCGTGGCCACGGTGCGCCAGTATCTGCAGGCACGGCTGCTCGACGAACTTCATCTCGCGGTGCGCCCGGTGCTGCTGGGACGTGGCGAAGCCTTGTTCGAGGGCCTGGACCTGCCGGCGCTGGGCTATGCATGCGTGGAAAGCGTATCCGGTGAGCGCGCGATTCATGTCACGCTGCGCCGACGCGATTGAGAGTGGATGTCGAAACGCGTTGCCGTCGTTCGTCGAATCGATGACGGGCCACTCACAGGCCCGCTCTTCCCTTCACAGGAGCGCTGCTCATGACCACCGGAACCGTCAAGCTTCACCGCGTGCTTCGCACCACGCCCGAGAAGATCTACCGCGCCTTTCTCGACGCCGACGCCTTCGCGCGCTGGCTGCCGCCGAACGGCTTCACCGGCAAGGTGCAGCATCTCGATGGCAAGGTCGGCGGCACCTATCAGATGTCGTTCACCAACTTCACCAGCGGCCACACGCATTCATTCGGCGGCACCTATCGTGAACTCGTGCCCGGCGAACGCATTCGCTACACCGCGCGCTTCGACGATGCGAACCTGCCGGGCGAGATGCAGAGCACGATCACCCTTAAGCAGGTTTCCTGCGGCACGGAGATGAGCGTGGTGCAGGAGGGCATTCCGGAGATGATTCCCACCGACGCCTGCTATCTGGGTTGGCAGGAGTCGCTGCTGCACCTGGCCAACCTGGTCGAGCCGGAAATCCCGGGCTGAGGAAGCCGACTTTCGCACCGCCAAGGAGCTGCGATGTGGACGCATGAGCAAAGCATCGAGATCGACGCCGCGCCCGCGCAGGTATGGGCGGTATGGGCCGACGTGCACGGCTGGGTACGCTGGAACGCGGGCATCGAACGCATCGCGCTGCACGGGCCGTTTGTCACCGGCAGCACCTTCACCATGCAGCCACCGGGAACCGATGCGTTCGTCAGCACCTTGATTGCGGTCGACGAGCTGCGCGGCTTCACCGACGAAACGGTGATCGACGAAACACGCGTGGTGGTCGATCACCGTCTCGAAGCGCTCACGCCGCATCGCGTGAAAGTGACTTATGCCACGCAGATCACCGGCCCGCAGGCGGAAGCCATCGGGCCGGAGGTGACGGGTGATTTCGGCGACGTGCTGCGAGGGCTGAAGGCGATCTGCGAACGGGATTGAAAACGCAGGTCGCCCCGGCCGAAAACGTCAGCTGCGGTGCAGCGCGCGATGCGCGATGTCGCGACGGCAGAAGGCGCCTTCGTAATGGATTTTCGCCACGGCGGCATAGGCGTTGGCGCGGGCCGCGGCGATATCCTTGCCGAGCGCGCACACGGTAAGCACACGACCGCCGGCCGTGACCACGTTGCCCTTCGCATCGAGCTGGGTACCCGCGTGGAACACCTTTGCGTCGGGACCAAAATCGCTGTCCAGGCCGGTGATGACGTCGCCGCTGCGCACCTTGCCCGGATAGCCGCCGGCGGCCATCACCACACCCAGCGAGGGACGCGGGTCCCACTGCACGTGGGTGTGATGCAGCTCGCCGTCGAGCGCGGCTTCGATCAGGTCTACCAGGTCTGACTTCAGCCGCAGCATGATCGGCTGCGTTTCCGGATCGCCGAAGCGCACGTTGTATTCGATGACCTTGGGCGCGCCGCTCTTGTCGATCATCAGACCGGCGTAGAGGAAGCCGATGAAGGGCGCGCCTTCCATCGCCATGCCGCGCAGCGTGGGCTCGATCACTTCCTTGAGGATGCGCTTCTCGACTTCGGCGGTGACCACCGGCGCGGGCGAATACGCGCCCATGCCGCCGGTGTTCGGGCCCAGGTCGCCTTCATCGCGACGCTTGTGGTCCTGGCTGCTGGCCATCGGCAGGGCGTGCTGGCCATCGCTCATCACGATGTAGCTGGCTTCTTCGCCGTCGAGGAATTCCTCGATCACCACGCGTGCGGAGGCATCGCCGAACTGGTGCGCGCCCAGCATGTCGTGCAGCGCCTGCTCGGCATCCGCCAGCGTCAGCGCCACCACCACGCCCTTGCCCGCCGCCAGGCCGTCGGCCTTGATCACGATGGGCGCACCGTGCTGGCGCACATAGGCGAGCGCGGGATTGAGTTCGGTGAAGACCGCATAGCGCGCGGTGGGAATGTTGTGGCGAAGCAGGAAGTCCTTGGCGAACGCCTTGGAACCCTCCAACTGCGCCGCCACGGCGCGCGGACCAAAGCAGCGCAAACCCGCCGCGCGAAACTTGTCCACCACGCCCGCCACCAGCGGCACTTCGGGACCGACCACGGTAAGCCCGATCTTTTCGTCCTTGGCGAGCTTGAACAGGCCGTCCAGATCCGTCACCGCGATATCGGCATTGCGCACGCCCTTCTCGCGCGCCGTACCCGCATTGCCGGGCGCCACGATCACCTCGCTCACGCGTGCCGACTGCTTGAGCTTCCACGCCAGCGCGTGTTCACGCCCGCCGCTGCCGATGACCAGGACTTTCATGGGAACTCCAACTGCCGAAGGGGAGCGCCGGGGGTGGCGCAGCGCGTCATTGTAAGCGGCGAGGGGGAGATTTCGCAGCGCAGCATGAGAGGGAGCTTCAGCGGGAGGATGGGGTGGGGTGGGGCAAAGCCCTTCCCTATCACCGCTTTCGCGAGCACCCGCCCCTCACCCCGGGCCTCTCCCAGAGGGGAGAGGGAGAAGTGGATGCATCGCGGGTCAGGGCCTCAAAGCAATGCCAACAATGCCGCTCTCGGCAACTTCCCGGTTTCATTCCGAGGCAATGCCTCCACCAACCTCAGCGGCCGCGGCAGAAACACCGGATCGACCGACTGGCGGAACGCGTCGAGGATGGCCTGTTCGTCCATGCCCGGCGCCACCGCCAGCGCGGCGATGCGCTGCACACCCAGCGCATCGCCGTTTTCCAGCTGGAACACCACGCCATCCTGCACGCCAGGAATGGCCTGCAGACGGCGCGTCAGATCGCCCAGCGAAGCACGCTTGCCCGCAATATCGAGCAGATCCGAATGGCGCCCGCACAGACGGAAACGGCGGCCACCATCGTGCAGCGTGACGATATCGGCCAGCGTCATCGGCTGCTCGAGCTGCGGCGCGCGCACCTGCGTGCCGTCCGGCTGCGGGTGCAGTTGCACGTCGTCGTACAGCAGCCAGGGTTCGTCGTGCGCGGAGCGGCGACTGGCGAACACGCAGGTTTCGGTGGAGCCGAACACTTCCAGCAGCGGTGCGCCGAAGCGCGCCTCGGCCGCCTGCGCCAGCTCCAACGGCATCGGCGCGGTGGCCGACACCATCGCGTCGATCGGCGGCAAGGCGACGCCCGATTCGAGCAGGGCGCGCAGGTGGATCGGCGTGGTCACCAGGACGCGCGGCGAGGGTATCTCGGCCAGCGCGGCCGCCACGTCGGCCGGCAACAAGGGACGTCCGGCGTGCACCGCGACATCATCGAGCAAGGGCAGCAGCACCGACATCTCCATGCCGTACATGTGCTGCGGGGGCACCGTGGCGACCACGTGGAAATGCCTGCCGACCGAGGCGTGCAGCATGCGCAGGTTGCCCGCATTGCTGGCGTTGAAGCTGCCCCAGGTCTTGGGATTGGCCTTGGGCGTGCCGGTGGAGCCGGAGGTGTAGCCGATGGCCACCACCTGGTCGGCCGGCAGCGCGGGAATGGCCAGCGTGCCGCCTTCGGCGGGTGGATCCATCAGGCCAGGCAGATGGCGGAAATGGGCCGGCGGCGCATCCAGCGCCAGCTCACCCAGCGCGTAGCTGCCGGGGTGGGCGGCCATCGCCTCGGCCACGGCCTGCGGCGCGCGGGACGACGGCAACAGGTTGGTCTGGCCGCGCAGTGCAATGGCGCAGAACGCCACCAGGAAGGCGTAGCGGTCTTCGCACAGGTTCACGGCGGCAGGGGCCACGGGAAGCTGTTCGGCGACCGCCTGCACATGCGCCATGAAGCGCGCGGCACTTACCGGCTGTGCCTGGCGCCAGACCACCGGACGATCGGCCGCGCCGGCTGCCAGCAGGGGCAGCTCGAGCTCGGAACGTTCAAGTTGGACGTTTTCGAAAACGATGGACAAGCTGTTCTCCAACGACGGCCGTCAGCCCTCCGGTCCAGCTTGCGCTGACCCGACTGCGGACGGAAAAGAGAGCCCGCGACGATCCCCATCCTCGCGGTAGCCACTGAATCACTCCCTACTGAGAGCTCATGGCGTGCGGAAGCCGTTCATCCTCGCCGAACGCCCGGCAAGTCCTTACGGCCCCGATCAGGAACGGATCATAGCGCCCGAGAGCGCGTCGCGTATCTGTGTCGGTCGTAAGTGTTCGCCGAGCGGCGCGTCCAGAACCCCATCCAGCGCGGGGCCGAAGTAGTCGGCCGCGATGTCGGCGCTGCGGGCAGGCGGCTCGCCATGCGGATTGGCGCTGGTGGAAACCAGGGCGCCGCCGAAGGCCCGGCACAGCGCGGCAGCAGGTTCATGCGCCGTCACGCGCAGGGCAATGCCGGCGTGGGATCCGGCCACCCAGTCAGGCACGGCCGGCGAGCGGGGGAAGATCCAGGTGTAGGGACCGGGCCAGCTCTCGCACACCTGCGCCAGCACCTGGGCCGGAACGGCGGCCAGGTCGATATAGCGCTCGACCTGGGCAAACGCCGCCGCGATCAGCAGCACGCCCTGGGTGGGCGGCCGCTGCTTGAGCGCGAACAGCCGCTCGAAGGCCACCGGGTTATGCGGATCGCAACCGAGGCCGAACACCGCCTCGGTCGGATAGGCCAGCACCCCGCCGCTGCGCAACAGCGTAGCGGCGGCATCAAGCTGGGTGAGGGCGAAGCGTGCCGTCACTCAGGCGCCCGCCGTGGTCTTCTTCTTGGTCGCGGCCTTCTTGGTGGCGGTCTTGGCCGTGGCCTTCTTGGCGGCGGTCTTCTTCGCGGCGGTTTTCTTGGTCGCCGCTTTCTTCACCGCCGTTTTCTTGGTGGCCGTCTTCGCAGCTGCCTTCTTGGCCGCCGGCTCCTTCTTGGCCGCAGCCTTCTTGGCGGCGGTCTTCTTGAACGCACCGCGGCCCTTCTTGACCGGTGCCGCCGCCAACAGCTCGGCGCATTGCGCTTCGGTCAGGTCCTTCGGTTCCTGGTCCTTGGGAATGCGCGCGTTCTTCTCGCCGTCGGTGATGTACGCGCCGTAGCGGCCGTTGAGCACCTGCACGCCGTTGCCGAAATCCTTGATGATCCGGTTGGCCAGCATCTCCAGCTTTTCCTGCACGATCTGCAGGGCGCGCGGCAGTTCGATGGTGTACGGATCGTCCTCGGGCTTGAGCGAGGCATAGGTGTTGCCCTGCTTCACGAACGGACCGAAGCGGCCCACGCCCACCGACACTTCGTCGCCGTTCTCGGCCTGGCCGAGCTTGCGCGGCAGCTTGAACAGTTCCAGCGACTCTTCCAGCGTGATGGTGTGCATGCTCTGGCCCGGACGCAGGGACGCGAACTGCAGCTTCTCGTCCGTGTCCTTGTCGCCAATCTGCGCATACGGCCCGTAGCGACCCAGGCGCACCGACACCGGCCTGCCGCTCTTGGGATCGGTGCCCAGCTCACGCGCGCCGGTGGCCTCGCTGCGGTCGACCGATTCGGTCTTCTCGTCCACCTGCTGCTTGAACGGCTGCCAGAAGCGCTCCATCAGCGGCACCCAGGCTTCTTCGCCACGGCTGACCGCGTCCAGCTCATCCTCGAGCTTGGCGGTGAAGTCGTAGTCGACGTAGCGGGTGAAGTGCGCGGTGAGGAACTTGCTCACCGCACGGCCCACGTCGGTCGGCTTGAAGCGGCGGCTGTCGAGGAACACGTATTCGCGGTTGAGCAGCACCTGGATGATGCTGGCATAGGTCGACGGACGGCCGATGCCGTGTTCTTCCAGCGTCTTCACCAGGCTCGCTTCGGAGTAGCGCGGCGGCGGCTCGGTGAAGTGCTGGTCGGCCGAGATGTCCTGCAGCGCCACTTTCTCGCCCACGTCGAGCTTGGGCAGGCGGCGGCCTTCGTCGTCGTCCTCGGCGGTCTTCTGGTCGCGGCCTTCCTCGTACACGGCGAGGAAGCCCGGATCGATCACGGTGGTACCGGTGGAACGGAACGAGGCATCGCCACCGGCCACATGCGGCACGGCGAATTCCACCGACACGGTATTGAGCGTGGCGTGGGTCATCTGGCAGGCGACGGTGCGCTTCCACACCAGCTCGTACAGCTTGCGCTGTTCGTCGTTGAGGTACGAAGCGACTTCGCGCGGCGTGCGCATGGCCGAGGTCGGGCGGATCGCCTCATGCGCTTCCTGCGCATTCTTGGATTTGGATTTGTACACCTGCGCATGATCCGGCAGCGCCTTGGCGCCGAAATCGCGGGTGATCAGCTGGCGCAGCTCGCCGACCGCATCTTCCGACAGCGCCACCGAGTCGGTACGCATGTAGGTGATCAGACCGACGTTGCCTTCGGTACCGATCGATACGCCTTCGTACAGGCCCTGGGCGATCTTCATCGTGCGGCTGGTGGAAAAGCCGAGCTTGCGCGCCGCTTCCTGCTGCAGCGTGGAGGTGGTGAACGGCGGCGCCGGGCGGCGCTTGCGTTCCTTGCTACCCACCTCGCTGACGGTGAGGTGGCCGTGCGCGGCCTGCTTCAGCGCGTGGCGCGCAGCCAGCGCATCGTGTTCGTTGGTGAGGTCGAACTGCTCGAACTTCTTGCCGTTGAGCTTGGTCAGGCGCGCGCTGAAGTCGCCTTCCGGATGGCGCAGCGCCGCCTCGATGGTCCAGTACTCGCGGGCGACGAACGCTTCGATCTCTTCCTCGCGCTCGACGATCATGCGCAGCGCGGGCGACTGCACGCGGCCGGCGGACAGACCGCGCTGCACCTTGCGCCACAGCACCGGCGACAGGTTGAAGCCCACCAGGTAATCCAGCGCGCGACGGGCCTGCTGCGCATCGACCATGTCCAGCGACAGCTGGCGCGGCGAGGCCACGGCGGCCTTGATCGCCTTGGGCGTGATCTCGGAGAACACCACGCGATGCAGCGTCTTGCCCTTGGTCAGGCCGCGCTCCTTGAGGATCTCGCTGATGTGCCAGGAGATCGCCTCGCCTTCGCGATCCAAGTCGGTCGCCAGATAGATGTCGTCAGCCAGCTTGGCGGCCTTGGCGATGGCGTCGACGTGTTTCTCGTTGCGGTCGATGACCTCGTAGGCCATGGCGAAGTTGTTGTCCGGGTCGACCGCGCCCTCCTTCGGGCGCAGGTCACGGACGTGGCCGTAGGAAGCGAGGACCTGGAAGTCCTTGCCGAGGTATTTGTTGATCGTCTTCGCCTTAGCCGGCGACTCGACGATAAGCAGGTTTTTTGCCATGAAGCTTGCTATCCGCCATCTATAGCCGACCTGTCCGGGCCGGCTTCCTATATTTAGTTAAAGGCATGGCGGCATCACGCCGTCAAGCTGAACGATGTGAAAGCGCGCTGCACGTCGGCTTTCTAATAGCCCGGCAAGCGTTGGTAGCGATTGCCTGGCAGCGCTTCGACCTTGCCTTCCAGCTCCAGCATCAGCAGCTCGGATGTAAGGTCCGAGACAGCTTTGCCGGTCGAGCCTGCCAAATCCTCGAACGCCACCGGCCCGTAACCGAGCGCATCGAATAACGCCTGACGGGATGGATCGGCTTCGAATGCCGTCGCTCCGGGTGCCGGGAGAGCGGACCGATCCAGCCGGCCAGCCAACTCACGACCCATTGCGACAGCAGCAGGAGCAAGCGCTTCCACGATTTCGGCCGCTGTTTCCACCAGCCGCGCGCCATCGCGAATCAGCCGATGGCAACCGAGAGCCAGCGGATTATGGATGCAACCGGGCAAAGCGAACACCTCGCGGCCCTGTTCCGCGGCAAGCCGTGCCGTGATCAGGGAGCCGGACTGCAGCCCGGCCTCGACCACCAGGGTGCCCAGCGACAAGCCCGAGATCAGGCGATTCCGGCGTGGGAAGTGATCCACGCGGGCCGGCGTACCGGGCGGAAACTCGCTCACCAGCGCGCCTTCGGCCGCTAGCCGCCGTGCCAGCGCATGGTGCTGGCGTGGGTATACCCGGTCCGGTCCGGTGCCCACCACGGCCACGCTGGGCAGCCCGGCATCGAGTGCCGCCAGGTGGGCGGCGCCGTCGATGCCTTCGGCCATGCCGCTGGTGATCACGAAGCCGGCGTGGCCCAGGTCCTCGGCGAAGGCACCCGCATACGTACGCCCGGCGAGCGTGGCCGCCCGCGCACCGACGATGGCCAGCTGCGGACGCAGCAGCAGGCTCGTGTCGCCGGCCACGAACAGGGCGACCGGCGGCTGTGCAATGGTCTCGAGCTGCGGCGGGAAATCCTCGTCGGTGCAGAGCAGCAGGCGGTGGCGGGGTTGTTCGAGCCAGGCCTGGTCGGCGTCCAGGCGCCGCTGGTCAGGCCGTTCCAGCCAGCCGCGGGTATCCGGGGGCAACTCGGCCAGGCGCTGCAGCAGGGCGGCGTGCACGGCGTCGATCCCGCCATGGATCGCCAGCTGCTCGCGAAGACTCACCGAGGCGAAGCGCGGCGTGCGCAGAAGGGTGAGCCAGGTACGAAGATGTGGCGTGGCGTTCATGGCCATCCAGCCTAAGGACGGCGCAAAAAGAAACGGCGCGGTGATGACCGCGCCGTTCTGTCGTCCCCGACCGCCGGAGGTTTATTCCGGCAGTTCGAGCTTGTCGTGCTTATGCACCGGACGCAGGCCGTCCATGATCAGGCCGTAGCTCACCCGGTCGAAGGTGCGGAACACCATCACGTGCCCGACGAACTCCTGCGGCAGCGTCACGTCCACACCGGTGCCGCGGTTCCAGCTGTTGTGGGCCACGTCGTCGTTGATGGTTTCGCCCGGCTGGTAGATCGAGTAGGTCTGGCCGTTGTCCACGCCGTCGTGCGAGCCGATGTTCAGCGCCACCACCTGGTGCGGACCCACCGCATCGTAGGCATCGGCGAAGGCGATCACGCGCGCATTGCCCGGTACCGACTTCGGCGCATGCGGGTAGTAGTAGGCGTCATACGGCTTGTCGTCGATCGGCAGCAGGCGGTCGCCCTTGTTGATCTCCATGGTGGAGTTCAACAGCAGCAGGGTGGTCGGGTCGCCGGTGCGCAGCACTTCGGCGGTACCGATCACGCTGACTTCGGTGCCGATGTCCTCGCCGTGGCCGTAGTGGCCGTCGTCGCGGAAGTCTTCCTTCCACGGCGTGCGGACCAGCGACACATTGCTGTCCAGCGGATGCGCCACCAGGTCCGAGCCGCCATCGCGGCCCTTCTTGCTGTCGAAGTCGCGGAAGGTCTGGGTCGGCCGCACGATGGCGAAACGCTGGCCCGGTGTCGAAGTCAGGTTGCGAACGTAGACGTTCTTGCCCACGGTGCCGCGCAGATCCGCTTCCTCGAAGCCCACCACATAGGGCAGGTTCTCCACGTCCTCGCTGTTGAGGACGCGCATTTCCTTGAGGAAGGTCTGCAGCTGATCCAGCGGAATGGCCGGAATGGCGTCGCCTTCGGCACGCACGCGAGGCTGCAAGCCCAGGCGCGGACCGTTGGCGAACGACAGGTTCAGCACGTCACCCGGATAGATCAGATGCGGATTCTGCACCTGCGGGTTGGCTTGCCAGATTTCCGGCCACAGCCAGGGCTTGGACAGGAAGCGTGCGGAAATCGCCCAAAGGGTGTCGCCCTTTCGAACCGTGTAGGTATCGGGGTGATCGGCGCGCAATTGCGCACCCGCAGCGTAAACAGCAACCGTGACCAGCATGCCGGCCAGCAGTCCGATGGACTTTCTGATCATAAACGGGAATCCCCCATCCCCCAACGCTCGGGCGAGTGTAACCGAACAACTTGTTCACGCAACCGTGTCCAGTTGGCAAAACGGCATGCCAGACACGGGCTTGGCGGCGTACAATAAGGGCCATTCTAGATGCGCTCCGGGCTTGGTTTTCACCGATTCGCCCGCAGTTTCGGCGCTGAGGTAAAAACCATGTCCGTCCTGACCATCATTGAATTCCCCGATCCCCGCCTGCGCACCAAGGCCGAACCGGTGAGCGTGTTCGACGCCGAACTCAAGCAGTTCGTGGCCGACATGTTCGAGACCATGTATGACGCCAATGGTGTCGGTCTCGCCGCCACCCAGGTCAATGTGCACAAGCAGGTGCTGGTCGCCGACATGAGCGACGAGCGCAACCAGCCGCTGGCCCTGATCAACCCGCGCCTGGTCCAGAAGGACGGCGCGCAGGTCTATCAGGAAGGATGCCTCTCGTTCCCCGGCATCTATGCCGATGTCACCCGCGCCCTGAAGGTCACGGTGAAGGCCAACGACGTCGACGGCAACGAGATCGAGCGCGAATTCGAAGGCCCGCTGGCCGTGTGCATCCAGCACGAGATGGACCATCTCGCCGGCAAGGTGTTCGTGGACTACCTGTCGCCGCTCAAGCGCTCCATGCTGCTCAAGCGGCTGGAAAAGCAGCGCAAGCAGGCGGCCACCGCTTGAAGCTCCGCGTCGTTTTCGCGGGCACTCCCGAATTTTCCGTTCCCTGCCTCGAAGCGTGCCGCGCCAGCGGTGCGGAGGTGGTGGCGGTCTATACCCAGCCCGATCGTCCCGCCGGCCGCGGCCGCAAGCTGACGCCCAGCCCGGTCAAGCAGGCCGCCCTCGCGGCCGGCATCGCGGTCGAGCAACCCGAATTGCTGAAGTCCGAAGAAGCGCGCGCCACACTGGCCGCGTACGCACCGGACCTGATGGTGGTGGTGGCCTATGGGCTGATCCTTCCGCGCAAGGTGCTGGCCATCCCGCGCCTGGGCTGCTGGAACGTGCATGCCAGCCTGCTGCCGCGCTGGCGCGGCGCGGCGCCGATCCAGCGCGCCATCCTGGCCGGCGATGACGAAAGCGGCGTCGACCTGATGCAGATGGAAGCGGGGCTGGACACCGGTCCGGTGCTGCTGGAGCGGCGTACGCCGATCAGCGGTGAGGACACCGGTGGTTCGCTGCATGATCGGTTGTCCGCGCTGGGCGCGGATGCGCTCGCCGAAGGCCTGTCACGCGTACTGTCTGGCGAGACCTTGCTGCCACGGGCGCAACCGGAAGATGGCGTGATCTACGCGCACAAGCTGGACAAGGCTGAGGCACGGCTCGATTTCAGGCGACCGGCGATCGAGCTGGAGCGCCAGGTTCGCGCGTTCGATCCGTGGCCGGTGGCCGAGGGCGATGTTGCTGGCGAAATGCTGCGTATATGGGCCGCCCGAGCCATTGAAGGCAACGGCGCACCCGGTTCGGTGCTCGGCATGAGCCGCGAGGGCATCGACATCGCCTGCGGCGAAGGTGCGCTGCGCGTGACCGCACTGCAGCGGTCGGGCGGCAAGCGCATTACGGCGGCCGACTACTTCAACGCCATGAAGACACGCGGCGCCTAACAAGCTCGTCATTCCGGCGCAGGCCGGAATCCAGTGGCGGGGCGATAGATTCTCGCTGAGCATCCATCAAAGCCTTTCAAAGCCACGCAGAAACCGATTGTGGCCGCTACTGGATTCCGGCCTACGCCGGAATGACGAGCAAAAAGCTTGGGCCTCGTTCATCCCCGCTTCTCACCCCCATCCACTACCTTCCCCCTCCATGACCGACACCCGTGCTCTAGCCGCCCAAGCCCTTGCCGACGTCGCCCTGCGCGGCACCTCGCTGCGTGAGGCGATGGAGCGCCATGCACCGAAGCTGGCGGACGGTCGCGATCGCGCGCTGCTGATGGCCCTGCTGAGCGATGGCGCACGCTGGTGGCTGCGCTTCGATCCGGTGCTCGATCGCCTGCTGGAAAAATCGCTGCGACAGAAGGAGCCGGTGGTGCACGCGCTGCTGGTGCTAGGGCTGGTGCAGCTGGAAATTCTTGAAATGCCTGCGTACGCCGCTGTGGCCGCCACCGTGCAAGCCACGCGCGCGCTGCAGCGTCCACGCATGGCAGGCCTGGTGAATGCGGTGCTGCGCCGCTGGCAACGCGAACGCGAGACGCTGCTGGCCGAACTCGACGCCAAGCCGCAGACGCGCCACGCGCATCCGGTGTGGCTGGCCAGGATGCTGGCGCGCGACTGGCCGGAGCAGGCGGATGCCGTGATGGCGGCGGACAACGTCGAACCGCCGCTGATGCTGCGCGTGAACCACCGGCGCACCGAGCGCGACTCGCTGATCGAGCGACTCCGTTTGGACGGCTATACGGCCGATGCACATGCATGGCTGGACGACGGCATCGTGCTGCCGCACAGCACCGACGTCACCCGCCTTCCCGGCTTCGCCGCCGGCGAGTTCGCGGTGCAGGACGGCGCCGCGCAGATTGCCGCCGACCTCGCCGACGTGCGCGATGGCCAGCGCGTGCTGGATGCCTGCGCTGCCCCGGGCGGCAAGGCTTGCCATCTGCTGGAGCGTGCCAGCGTCGCACTGACCGCGCTGGAATTCGACGCCAAGCGCACGCAACGCATCAGCCAGAACCTGGAGCGCCTCGGTCTCGAAGCCAGCATCGTCGTCGGCGATGCCGGCGAGCCGGCGGGCTGGTGGGACGGCAAGCCCTACGATCGCATCCTGATCGACGCGCCGTGCTCGGCTGCCGGCGTGCTGCGTCGCCGGCCCGATGTGCGGCTGCACCGTCGCGAAAGCGACCTCGCGCCGCTCGCCGCACAGCAACGACGCATCCTGGCCGCTCTCTGGCCTCTGCTGGCGCCGGGCGGGCGGCTGGTCTACATCACCTGCTCGATGTTGCGCGCGGAGAACGATGCCGTCGTCGGCGAGTGGCTGAAGGATCGGCCCGATGCCCGCGCCGTGGAGTTCACCCTGCCGGTGGGCCAGGCCGCCAGCGTGGGCTGGCAGGTGCTGCCGGGCGATGGCGACCTCGACGGCATGTACTATGCCGTGCTTGAGAAGGCCTGAAACTTGCGGGCCGTGCGCCGCGCCTAAGCCAGGGACAAGGCAGCGCCGTTAGGCTATTCGATCAGCGACGCGGCCCTGCCGCATCTCCGGAAATACAAGCATGTCCGTTTTTTCTGAAGCCACTCCCCTGGAACGCCGCCGCTTCTGGCTGTTGCTGCTGATCGCGCTGGTGGTGATCGGTGCCGGCATGGGGCTGCGCGATCCCTGGCCTTCCGACGAACCGCGCTTTGCGCTGGCCGCCAAGCATATGGTGGAGAGCGGCGACTGGCTGTTCCCGCATCGCGGCAGCGAGCTGTATTCGGACAAGCCGCCGATGCTGTTCTGGCTGGAAGCGGCCAGTTACACGGTGCTGCGCAACTGGCGCATCGCCTTCCTGCTGCCTTCGTTGCTGGCGGCGCTGGGTTGCCTGGCACTGGTGTATGACCTCGGCCGTCGCCTGTGGAATCGGCAGGTCGGCATGTATGCGGCGTCGGCGCTGCTGATCACCTTCCAGTTCGTCTATCAGACTAAGCGCGCGCAGATCGATCCGCTGGTGATGTTCTACATCACGGCGGCGAACTGGGGCCTGCTGGTGCATATGCTCAAGGGGCCGAACTGGCGGGCGTTCTGGTTCGGCTGTTTCTGCGCAGGCCTGGGCGTGATCACCAAGGGCGTGGGCGTACTCGCACTCTTGATGATCGTGCCGTATCTGGTGGCCGCATTCGGCCAGTGGCATGGCGTGGCGCGCATGGGCGAGGGTGCGTGGTGGCGCTGGGCGCTGGGTCTGCTCGCGCTGCTGTTGGCCATGGCGCTATGGTTGGTGCCGATGCTGTTGGGTGCCAAGGCGCACGCGGGCGATCCGACCTATGCGGCTTACGTCAACGATATCCTGTTCCATCAGACGGCCGGCCGTTACAGCAAGTCGTGGGATCACCACCACAACACGCTGTATTACGTGCCGATCGTGCTGTTCACCTGGCTGCCGCTGTCGCTGACCTATCCCGGCATGCTGCCGCGCTGGTGGCGCTCGTTGAAGGCCAAGGACGCGCGCATCCTGCTGCCGCTGGGTTGGATCGTGCTGCTGCTGGTGTTCTTCTCGATCCCCAAGGGCAAGCGCGACGTCTACATCATGCCGGCGCTGCCGATGCTGGCGCTGGTCAGTGCGCCGTATCTCGACGAGCTGCTGCA
This sequence comes from Dyella kyungheensis, assembly GCF_049913195.1. Lineage (GTDB taxonomy): Bacteria > Pseudomonadota > Gammaproteobacteria > Xanthomonadales > Rhodanobacteraceae > Dyella > Dyella kyungheensis. The sequence goes on from NZ_CP183983.1 coordinate 4,862,113, forward strand.
GAAGCGCTGGTTGCGCGTGGCGGGGCTCGTCTTTATCGGGATCATGGGTGCGGCCGTGCTCGGTATTGGAGCAGCAGCGCTCATCGCACACCCCAAGTTCACCACCGAGTTCGCCATCGCGCGCGGTTTCGACGATGGCGGTCAGGCGCTTTGGTGGATGGGCGTGACCCTCGGCGCCGTTCTGTTTGCACTGATCGCCACACTGCGGGTTCGCCGCGCAGTCCTCGCCGTCTCCTGCGGCATGGCCGCGATATGGCTGACGCTGAGTTTCTGGGCGTATCCAGTTCTCAACGACTCCAGTTCGGCGGCCGGCGTGATGCGCGACGTGCGCGAACGCCTGCCGGCGGGCGACCAGATCGGCATGGTGGCGTGGAAGGAACAGAACCTGCTGATGTTCGACCATCCGGCAACGGACTTTGGTTTCACTCGCCCTTGGCATGAGCAATACGCTGCAGCGGTGAAGTGGCAGGCCGCCGATCCCGAGCATCGCTGGTTGTTTGCGCTGGATGGGGTGATGGCGAACTGCGTGGATCGCAGCAAGGCGGTGAGCCTGGGGCACGCGAATCGGCGTGAGTGGTGGATGTTCAAGGCCGACGCCGTGGTGCCGGGATGCCTGCCTAGCGAAGACGTGGATCGGGTGCCGGCGGCGGCGTTGGAGGAGTAACGCTCGCGGCACATTGCACTTTTCCCTTCCCCCGTCGGGGAAAGGGGGCAGTCTTGCCTCTGTGCCGATCACTGCGCTAAATGCGCAGCGCAGATCTACCCCAGTCACCTGCCTTTCTGTGGGAGCGCACTTGTGCGCGACATGGGCGCCCGGACGTACTGCTCCGTAGGCTTGTCGCGCACAAGTGCGCTCCCACAAGGTGACCCGTTGCTGGCTAGAGCCGCTTAAGCACGCAGCAGCTTCTCGTACGCCTCTTCCGTCCTGCCCACGAACAAGGGCAAACCGAACTCCCGCTCTGCATGCTCACGTGCAGCCGCACCCATCGCAGGCAGCACGCCGCGCTGTTCGACCAATGTTCTCACCGCTTCAGCCATGGCCTGGCGATCACGCACCGGCACGATCCAGCCATCGCTCCCCTCGTGGATGTTCTCGGGCAGCCCCGCATAGCGCGTGACCAGTACCGGCTTGCCCATCGACATCATTTCGCGGCAGGCGAAGGAAATCGTCTCCACGTCATAGGACAGGACGAAGCCCGCATCGAGCGAAGCGACCAGGCCGCGCGAGTCGCTCAGCACGCCAGGAAAAACCACCTGGTCGGACAACCCCAGCGCCGCGACACGTTCAAGCTCGGCGGCCTGCGGCGGTACGCCGGCAATCAGTACGCGCACACGCTGCCGAATATCGGGAGGAAGCAAGGGCAACGCTTCCATCAGATCCATCCAGCCTTTGTAGCTGGCGGTTCCTGCATTGCTGCCGAGCAAGAAGACACCGTCGTCGCCGCCGTTCCAGCTGGCGCGTTCGGCCTTCGCTTCGTCGGCCGGCCACGGCGACCAGCGTTCGATATCGACGCCGTTGTAGACCGTTTCCAGGCGGCAGCGGCGATAGGCGGTCTGCAACAATTCGCGGCGCGTGTAGTCGCAAACGGCGATCACCATGTCCGTGCGGCGCGCGCGCAGCGCCGCGCCAATGCCACGCACAGGCTTGGAGTTGTGCTTGGTCCACACCAGGGCGGGACGCCTGGCCGGCATGGCCGAAAGCACCAGGCGGTGGTCGGCCGAACCATTGACGTGGACGAGATCGAACGCCTGCTCGCGCAAATACGCAGCGAGCTGTACGCGCGCACGACGCCGCGCCTTCCACTTGTTGATGCCGTTGGGAAACGGCTGGTCCAGCACGAACACCCCGGGCAAGGCTCTCGCCTCGCGATTCAGCCGGCTGCCGGGAGGGGCGGCCACGTGCACTTCATGGCGCGAGGCAAGTGCAGCCGCCAACTCGCGGACATAGGTGGTGTGACCGCCGCCGTCGCCGCCATGGAAGTTGGTGTAAAGCAGTTTCATGCTGCGCGGTCGTTGTCGCCGAGCAGATCGACATGCTGGCTAATGCCGGCATCGCACCAGGTGATGCCTTGCGTGCGCGTGGCATGGAACAGGCGGTTGTTGGGCAGGTCCATGTCGTCGACTTCCGGCGGGGAACGCGAGTTGTGCCACAAATGCACCGCAAGCGCGACCCACTTGAGCGCGCGTCGCTTCAATCCCGTGTTTTCCAGGCGTGCCGCCAGCTCGCGGTCTTCCGCACCGTAGCCTTCCATCCGCTCGTCGAAGCCGTTCACGCGCAGCAGATCGTCGCGCCAGAAGCTCATGTTGCAGCTCATCACCCGGCCGCCGTTGCGCGAGCGCGACTTCCACCGCCCCAACGCCGGTGCGTGAAATGCGTAAAGTCTCTTGGTGCCATCGAATTCGCCGAAGTCGGCCTTGGACCACGGCGCGAACACGGGCGCACCGCCCGCCAACAAGCGCTTGGATTCTTCCGGCGTCGCCTTGATGCGACCGCCCTGCAGGAAGAATCCGCGTTCGGCCAGCATCAGGTGATCGGCGATGAAATGCGGATGGACCAGCATGTCGCCGTCGAGCAGGATCACGTAATCGCCGCGGCTCGCGGCGATCCCTCGATTGCGTGCACGCGCCGCGCGAAAACCGTGGTCTTCCTGCCATACATGGCGCAGCGGCACCGGGAAGCTCGCGGCCAGGCGCTGCACCAGAGCCGCCGTCTCTGCGGTCGAACCGTCGTCGGCGACGATCACTTCGTAAGGCAGCTGGGACTGGCGCGCCAGCCCTTCCAGCATGCGTTCGAGTGCCTGCGGCCAGTTGTAGGTCAGCAGCACCACGCTGACCTTGAGCTCGAGGCCGGCGCTCATGGATGACGAGCCCCGGCGGACATCACGCGCCCGCCTTGCCGCGACTCTTGCGACCGTGCCGCAGGATGGACACGGTGCGCTCGAGCCGCTTGAGCCAACCGGACGTGCCACGACGGAAAGCGATGCCGGCATAGCGCCAGGCTTCGTCCATGCCCGGCTCCGGCTTGCTGCGGAATTCCGCCTTGGCCAGGTCAAGCGTATGGACGTCCATATGCATGCGCTCGGCATAGTGGTTGATCAGCGTGCGCGAGCGGAACAGGTTGACGAACTGGTTCTCGCGTTCGCGTGCATGCCACCAGCCGTTGGCGCCGTGCACGCGGTAGTGCACCAGGCCGGTGGGCAGGTAGTACTTGCGCGCGCCGAGCACGCTGGTGCCGAACACCAGGCAGTTGTCGGCCGAGATGCGCCATGTGCTGAGGAACGCGTGCGGAAGGTCGAGTGCGCGCTGCGCCCACGGCCGGCGCATCGACAGTGCCGAGGTCGCCGCGCCGTACCAATAGGCGGTCACCCAGGTGCTGATGGCGGTGAAGCCCAGATCGGTGGCGCGATCGGCGTAACCGACGAGGCCCTGCTCGTTGCCGAACAGATTGACGTCGGTGAACACGAAATCGATGTCGCGCCGGCTGTCGTAGACCTCGCCGATGCGCGCGAGATAGTCCTTGTCCCAGCGGTCGTCGGCATCGAGGAAACACACGACGTCGCCGGTGACGCCTTCCATGCCTTTCACGAAGGCCGAGAGCTGGCCGCCGTTGCTCACGCAGCGCAAGGTGATGCGCTCGTCGCTGCCGTAGCGTTCGGCCAGCCACGCGGCGGAGCCATCGGTGGAACCGTCGTCCATCACGATGAGCTGGGCGGCGGCACGCGTCTGCGCCAGCACGCTGTCGATCGCCTCGCCGACGTAGTCCCGGTAGTTGTAGTTGGTGATGACGACGCTGAAGGTCACCGCCTTCATGCAGCCACCTCTCCCTTCAGCAGCTTGCGGAAGTAGGCGATCGTTTCGCGCAGGCCATCGTCCAGGCTCACGCGCGGCTCCCAGCCTAGCTTCTGCTTGGCCAGCGAGATGTCCGGCTGGCGCTGGCGCGGATCATCCGAGGGCAACGGGCGGAACACCAACTTGGAATGGCCGCCCACCAGCTGGATCACCCGCTCGGCGAGCTGCAGCATGGTGTGCTCGACCGGGTTGCCGATGTTCACCGGACCGGTGAAACCGGCCTCGCTGTCCATCATGCGCACGATCACTTCGATCAGGTCGTCCACATAGCAGAAGCTGCGCGTCTGGCTGCCGTCGCCGTAGATGGTGATGTCCTCGCCGCGCAGCGCCTGCACGATGAAGTTGCTGACCACGCGCCCGTCGTTGGGGTGCATGCGCGGACCATACGTATTGAAGATGCGCACCACCTTGATGTCGAGGTTGTGCTGGCGGTGGTAGTCGAAGAACAGCGTTTCGGCGCAGCGCTTGCCTTCGTCGTAGCAGCTGCGGAAACCGATCGGATTGACGCGGCCCCAGTATTCCTCGCGCTGCGGATGCACTTCCGGATCGCCGTACACCTCGCTGGTCGATGCCTGCAGGATGCGCGCGTGGGTACGCTTGGCCAGGCCCAGCATGTTGATCGCGCCATGCACGCTGGTCTTGGTGGTCTGCACCGGGTCGTGCTGGTAATGCACCGGCGAGGCGGGGCAGGCGAAGTTGAAGATGCGGTTCACTTCCACGTAGAGCGGGAAGGTCACGTCGTGGCGCATCAACTCGAAGTACGGGTGGTTGAGCAAGTGGGCGATGTTCTGCTTGCTGCCGGTAAAGAAGTTGTCCGCACACAGCACGTCATGGCCGTCGCGCAGCAGCCGGTCGCACAGATGCGAACCGAGAAAGCCCGCGCCACCGGTTACCAGTACCTTGTTCATCGATAGTCCCGAGTCCCCAAACACATCGGGGTACTTTAGTTTTATTGGATGGAATTTGCCGGCTTCGACCGATCGCCCGCCATCAGGCCCAGCACCAGGCCCATCGGCAGCCAGATCAGCAGCCAGGCCGGACGGGGACTATCGAGCATCTGCGGCATGTCGAACTGCAGCACGACCGACGCATAGACCCAGATGGCCAGCACCAGGCGACCCGAGAGGGTCCCCCGGTGGCGCCAACCCTGCCAGCCGATCATCAGCCACATCGCCACGGTCAGCAGCAGGCCGGGCAGGCCCAGCTCCACCGTCACCTGGGTCAACAGGTTGTGGGTATGCGTATACGCCGCGCCGTTCACGATCAGACTGATGGGGGCGCCCTGGCCCAGGCCGATCATTGGATGCTGCACGATCAGGTGCAGCGCCTGCATCGCCAGCTCCGGACGCAACGAGGTGCCGCGCTCGGTCAACATGGAGGCCGGCCACAGCAGCATCACCGCCGCCAGCACGACCACGGTCCCCGCCAGCCAGCGGTGGGCGCGGCCGGGCTGCCACAACGGCATCAGCACGACGGCAAGGGCCAGGCCCAGCCATACGCTGCGCGTCTCGGTGAGCCCCACGAACAGCAGCAGCACAGCCATCGCCGCATAACGTGCGACCGACCAGCGACGGTCGGTGAGATCGAGCTGGCTGAGCCACAGCGCCACCACGCCCATCAGGGCCGCGGCGTAGTTGGCGGTGCCGATGGTGCCTTCGCCGACGATGCGGCCGTCCTGCACCGGGGTGATCACGAAGGCGATGCAGTAATAGATGGCGCATGCCCCGATCCCGAGCCCGGCAGCCAGCAGCAGCTGGCGAATGCGCGCGACGTCGCCCGCCGTATAGGCGTGCCAACCCATGACGAAGGCGAAGACGCTGAGCAGCCTTCCCACTTCGTTCGACGGATGGGGCAGATGCCCCCAGCTCAGCGACACCAGCGCCCAGGCCAGCAGCGCGAGAAAAACCCGGAACACCGGCAATGGCCACAACTGGCGCCACACCCGCGCGCCCTGGGTGAAGGACAGCACCAGCGCGGGCAGATACAAGAACAGGACCAGGCTGTTCTGGTATGCCTTACCCGGATTGAACGACACACCCGCGGGCATGATGACCATGCCCAGCATCATCCAGACGATGCCTATACCAAGAATCGTGCGCCCGATGGCCCGGCTCTTTGGCTGAATGTCTGTCGTCAATGGAGTCGTCCTGCTTCTCATACTGCCTGCTTGCCTGATCGTTACTGCTGTCCCGGGCCGGCCCGAAACCGTTCTATTTTCAGGGTTATCTGACCCGAAGTCAGCAGGATAGTGCAGGGCTCCAGCTGAAACCGAGCCGACCATCGCCTCTCGGCCAACGCGCAAGCGCACCGCCCGGGGGACACGAGCCTCGTTTCGAATGCGGCTAGAATTCGCCATATGCCTACCTTTCCCCTCACCCTCGTCGTGATGACCTACAACGAGGCGAAGAGCATTGCGCGCTGCCTGGACAGCGTGCCCTTCGCCGGCGAAAAGCTGGTGATCGACAGCGGCAGCACCGACGGCACGGTTGCCGTGGCGCAGGCGCACGGGGCACGGGTGGTGCACCAGGATTGGCTGGGTTTCGGGCCGCAGCGCAATTTCGCTACGACGCAGTGCAGCAATGAGTGGATCCTCGCGCTCGATGCCGATGAATATCTCTCGCCCGAGCTGGCGGCGGAACTCGAGCAGCGGCTGCCCGAGCTGATGGCCAGAGGGATCAGTGCCGCCTTCCTGCGCCGCTCGACCATTTTCATGGGCGCACGCATGCGCTGGTACCTGCCTTCGATGGGCGAGAAGATGGCCCGCCTCTACCATCGCGACCGCGCCCGCTGGACCGATGCCCGCGTGCACGAATCGCTGCGCTTCGACGGCGCCTCGGTGACGCTGAAGGCCGCCTTCAACCACGAGAACAACCCCAGCCTGCCCGAGAAGCAGATCAAGGTGCTGCGCTACGCCGAGCTGAAATGCCGCGACTGGCTGCAGAAGAACAAGCCGGTGCGCATGTGGCAGACGCCGTTCGTGTACCTGCTGGCCTTCATCAAGGATTATTTTTTACGGCTGGCCTTCCTCGACGGTTGGCGCGGCTTCGTGATCGCGCAGACCGCCGCCTCGTATGCCGCCTATAAACGCATGCGTTACTACGAAATGCGCCGCAACCCCGCGTCGCTGCAGACCGCAGCCGACGCCCTGATTCGCCACGGCATCGATCGATGAGACAACCCGAGCACTACCTCCTGTATGGCTCCGAGCGCTATGCGCTGGCCATCCTGCGTCCGATCCAGGAGGCCATCCGCGCCCGCGGCGACGAGGCGGCCTGGTTCTTCGACGGCCCCGGCGCCGAGGATCTGGTGGCAGGCGAACGGCTGCTCAGCGTGCAGGAAGTGCGGGCGTGGAAACCGCGCGCGGTGATCACCTCCAGCAACGCGGTGCCGCATTTCTTTCCCGGCGTGAAGGTGGAGACCTTTCACGGCTTCGATGCCGGCAAGCCGCGACACATCTATGTGCGCGGCTTCTTCGACCTTTACTGCACCACCGGCCCACGCGATACCGCGCAGTTCCAGGCCATCGCCGATCGGGTGGGCCATTTCAGCGTGGTGGAAACGGGCTTTCCCAAGCTCGATCCGTTCATGCGGGAAATCAGCGGTCCGCTGCCGGCCGTGCGCCAGCCGCCGGTGATCCTCTACCACTCCACCTTCTCGCCGTCCTGGAGTGCCGCCGAAACGCTGTACGAGGAAGTGAAGCGCCTCTCGCGCGATGGCCGCTGGCGCTGGATCGTCACCTTCCATCCGAAGATGAATCCGGACACCACCGCCAAGTACAAGGCGCTGCAGAACGAGTACCTGACGTTCGCGGAGAACGACAACATCCTGGAGTTGTTCCCGCAGGTCGACATGATGTGCTCGGACACCTCTTCCGCGCTCAACGAATTCCTGCTCACCGGCAAGCCCGTGGTGACCTTCAAGAATCGCCGCCCCGGGCCGCAGCTGATCGACATCGACGAGGCCTCCCAGTTCGAACCGGCGATCGAGCGCGCGCTGGCGCGGCCGCCCGAACTGATGCAGGCGATTCGCGAGTACGGCGATGCCATCCATCCGTATCGCGATGGCCACTCCGCCGAGCGCATCCTCAAGGCCATCGATGGTTTCCTCGCTGCGGGCGGCCGCAACCGGCGCCGTAAGCCTTGGAATCTCTGGCGAAAACTGAAGATCCGCCGACGCATCGGCTACTGGGGTCCCGCGGGCTACTGAGGGTCCCCTCGGCCGCGCTCGCGGCCGGGTCAGCGTGGAGCAGGGTCGGCTCGGGATAGAATTGTTTCATTCCCATAAAGAAGACTGCCCGTGGCATCCAGCAGCTATAGCCGCTCCGAACACCTGCGCTCCCTCTGGCCCTGGCTGCCGTTGTGGGCGCTGGCTGCCCTGCTGGCGATCTTCTCGCACGGTCCGATGCCGCTGTATTCCACCCGCACGCTGGCGGTGGCGTGGGAGATGTGGATCCACCACGACTGGCTGGTACCGCACATCAACGGTGCCCCTTACAGCGAAAAGGTGCCGCTGCTGTTCTGGATGATCCACGCCGGCTGGCTGGTATTCGGCGTCAACGACATCTGGCCGCGCGTGCTGGAAGTGATCTTCGGCGGCACCCAGCTGGTGCTGGTCTCGTTGTTGGCGCAGCGGCTGTTTCCCAACCGTTCCTGGGTGGCCAAGGGAGCGCCGTGGATTCTGCTGGCGCTGGGCTACGCGTTCCTGTTCGGCCAGCAGATCATGTACGAGGTGCTGCTGGCGGTGTGGGTGCTGGCGGCGCTGCTCTGCCTGACACCCAAGCCGCAGCGGGCGGAACCGCGCTGGCTGCTGTTCGGCCTGTGCGTGGGCGCCGGCCTGCTCACCAAGGGCCCGGTGATGCTGCTGCACGTGGCGTTCCCGTTCTTGCTCGGCCCGCTGTGGAACGACTGGGCGCGCGACAACCGCGTGCGCTGGTACTCGCGCGGCGTGCTCGCCTTGCTGCTCGGCGGCGCGATGTTGCTGGCCTGGGCGCTGCCCGCCGGTTTCGCCGGCGGCGAGGCGTATCGGCAGCGCCTGTTCTTCACCCAGACGGCCGGCCGCGTGGTCAACGCGTTCGATCATGCGCGCCCGTTCTGGTGGTACGTGCCGATGATTCCGGCGCTGCTGTTCCCCTTCAGCGGTTGGCCGCGCGCCTGGGTGGCGCTCGCCACCCTGCGCCGCCCGTTCGACAGCGGCATGCGTTTCGCGCTGTGCTGGCTGGTGCCGGTGATCGTGGTGTTCTCCTTCATCAGCGGCAAGCAGTTGTATTACCCGTTACCGGAATTTGCCGGTGCGGCACTGCTCATTGCCGGCGCCATCGCGGCGCTGCGCGACCAGCGCCCGGCGTTGGCCAACAATCCGTGGCTGGGTACCTGGCCGTTGGGCGTGGGCGGCATCCTGTTCGGCATCTTCCTGTTCGTGCTGCCGGTGCTGGTGTCGCACAACGACCTGCATGGCGAATGGTTCGACAGCACGCAGCGCTACAGCCGCTTCTTCAGCGTGGTGTTCGTGCTGCTGGGCATCCTGCTGTTGCTGCGCGGTCGCGGCGAAATGCGCCGCCTGGCCGTCGCCGGACTGGTCGGCACGCTGGCACTCAATACGCTGTTCACCCTGACCATGTGGCAGAACTTCGACCTGCGGCCGTCGGCCCTGATGCTGGGCTCGGTCGATGCGGAGCAGCGCCCGATCGGCCTGCTGGGCAACTACGAAGGCCAGTTCCATTTCGCCGGCCGGCTCACCCATCCGATCGAACGGCTGTACGAAGGCAAGTCGTTGCAGACGTTCGCGCAGGAGCACCCCGATGGCGTGATCGTGGAGCATCCGGAAAAGCTCTCCAACGAGGCGCTGCGTTATGCCTTGCTGGTGCAGCCGTTCCGCTCGGGCTGGGTGGTGATCTGGCCGGCCAAATCGCTGGCCGACCTGCGCGCCGGCCGTGTACCGGCCGAGCCGGCGCATCCGACCCGGGTCTATCAGGTCGACGAGTGGCGCGTGCGCGCCCTGCAATGAACGAGCTGCTGATCGCCAACCTGCGTGCGCAGTGCGGCGGTCCGCGTGACGGCGCGTTGCTGCGTTTCTCGCTGGGCAATGCCTTGTTGGCGGCAGGCGACGCCGCCGGCTCGATTGTCGAATTCCGCCAGGCCGTGGCGTTCGATGCCGGCTATTCCGCCGCGTGGAAGCTCCTGGGCAAGGCCTGCCTCGCCATCGATGACAGAGCTGGCGCCGCGGACGCGTGGCGCCAGGGCATCAGCGTCGCCCAGACGCGCGGGGACAAGCAGGCCGAGAAGGAAATGACGGTGTTTCTGCGGCGGGTGGAAAACCAGCCCTGACCTGTCCCCTGTGCGCGACAAGCCTACGGAGCGGTAACGACCAGGCGCCCATGTCGCGCACAGGGTGCGCTCCCACAGGTGCACGGAGGGCCTGTGATTCAGTCGTACGGGCTTTTCCAGGTATCGGCCGAGAAGCGCTTGTACTGCCACTGGTACTGCGAGAAGGCCAGCTCCACGCACTGTTCCACGCCCTGATTGAGCGCACGGCAGCCGACGGCGAGATCCGCGTCGGCCAATCCCGAGGGTGCCGGCAGCAGGTGGATGCGATAGCCCTCGCCCTTGGGCAGGCGCTCGGCAAACGCGAACAGCACGGTAGCGCCGGTGCGCGCGGCCAGTCGTGGCAGCAGCACCATGGTCAGCGCGTTCTGGCCGAAGAACGGCGCCACCTCGCCTTCGCCGGCGCGCGGCTTCTGGTCGGGCAGGATGCCTACCGTGCCGCCGGCCGCGAGCCGCTTGTACAAGGTGCGCACGCCCGCACCCTCGGCCCGTACCTGTTCCGGCGCCAGCGCGCCGCGCACCTTGCGCAGCAGGCCCTCGATCGCGGCGATGCGCGGCGGGCGGTAGAGGATCGCCATCGCCGTCTTGCGGCACAGCCAGTAGTTGAGCAACTCCCAGCAGCCCAGGTGCGGCGCGGCGATGATCACGCCCTTGCCGGCGGCCAGCGCGGCATCGAACAGCGCCTCGCCGCGCACTTCGCGCACCATGTCGAGCGCGCGCTCGGGGTCGTTGCCCCAGATCTTGGTGATCTCGGTGGCGGAACGGCCGGCGTCCTCCATCACCTCGCGCAGCAAGGCGGCATGGGCGCGTTCGTCCAGCGAAGGACGGGTCAGCCGCAGGTTCACCGAGGTGTTGTGCGCGGTGCGCGTGCGCAAGGCCAGCGAGAGCCGGCCAATGCCCGCGCCGATCGCGTGCAGCGTGCGCAACGGCAGCTTTCCGAACAGGCGCAGGAGCAGATAGAGAAGGGTGATGTCGAATCGCATGGGCGACGCAGTGTAACCGCCCGCGCTGCCCGTTCACGGGTCAACCACGGGTCGCCTGCTTACGTTCTGTGCAACGAGGCTACCGTCGGCGACGGTCAGGCCCTAAGCTTCCGCCGTCTCCGGCCGTTACCCATTCGATGATCGCCCTGATCCAGCGTGTCCTGTCAGCCCGTGTCGATGTCGAAAACAGCACTGTCGGGGCCATCGGTCCTGGCCTGCTCGCGCTCGTGGCCGTGCAGCCGGGCGACGACGAACCGCGTACCCGCCGCATGCTCGAACGCCTGCTCGGCTACCGCGTGTTTGCCGATGAGCAGGGCCGCATGAACCGCAGCCTCGCCGACACCGGCGGCCAGTTGCTGCTGGTCAGCCAGTTCACCCTGGCCGCCGACACCCGCTCGGGCATGCGCCCCAGCTTCACCAGCGCCGCCACACCCGAGGAAGGGCGCCGCTGGTTCGACCGCCTGGTCGAACTGGCCCGCGCCGCCCACCCGGGGGTGGAAATCGGCCAGTTCGGTGCCCATATGCAGGTACATCTGGTCAACGATGGCCCGGTCACCTTCTGGCTGGAGACGCCATGATCGCGATCACCCCGGCGCGCCTCGACCAACTGCGACAAAATCCCCGGAAGATGCCGATTTGGCGCGATTTTTGCGTGTCGGCACTGCCGAGTCTCTTCCTTGAAAACTGGTCAAAAAAGCATCACATAGGTATACTGATCGGTTCCTGCATACGCGGCGGTAGGTATGAATAGCAAAGCTCCTGAGCAACAGTCTGAAATCAAGGCGCTCATCTCCAAGGGTCTGGAGCAGGGCTACCTGACCTACGCCGAGATCAACGACCACCTGCCCGACGACATCGTCGATCCGGAGCAGATCGAAGACATCATGGCGGTGCTCAAGGGCGTCGGCATTGAAGTGCACGACGCCGCGCCGGATTCCGATCCGCTGTCGGACAACGCGCCTGGCGCATCCACCGACGATGAAGCTGCCGCCGAAGAAGCGGTCGCGTTGTTGTCGGCTGTCGATTCCGAAGTGGGCCGCACCACCGACCCGGTGCGCATGTACATGCGCGAGATGGGTACGGTCGAGCTGCTGACGCGCGAAGGCGAAATCGCCATCGCCAAGCGCATCGAGGAAGGCCTGGGCCAGGTGCAGACCGCGCTTGCCAGCTTCCCGCTGACCATCGAGCTGCTGCTCGAGGAATACGACCAGCATCTGGACGGCAAGCGCCGCCTGAGCGAAATCCTGGCCGGCTTCGCCGATCTGGAGGAAGCCGCCGACGCCGCCCAGGCCGCCGCGGCCGATGCCGAAGTGGACGAGTCCGAAGTCGAGGAAGACGACGACGTCGAAGGCGCCGAGGAAGAAGAGGCCGGCCCGACCGGTCCGGATCCGGAAGAGGTCAAGCGCCGCATGGAACTGCTGCGCGACTACTACGGCAAGTTCCAGAAGGCGGCCCCCAAGGCCACCGACATCAACGACAAGAAGGTCACCAAGCTGCGCGACCAGATGGCTGAGGAATTCCTCAAGCTCAAGCTGCCGTCCGCGCTGATCGACAGCTTCGTGCGCAAGCTGCGCGAAGTGGTGAACGACATCCGTCACCACGAGCGCGTGTTGATGGACATCTTCGTCAAGCACGTGAAGATGCCCAAGGCCGAGTTCCTCAAGGCGTTCCCCAGCAACGAGGGCAACCTCGAGTGGGCGAATGAGCTGGGCCGCAAGCGCCAGAAGTGGTCGCCGAACATCAAGGGTTACAAGGAAGCGATCGACGGTGAGCAGGAAAAGCTCGCCTCCATCGAGCGCAAGCTGTTCCTGCCGCTGACCGACATCAAGGAAATCAACCGCACGATGTCGATCGGCGAGGCCAAGGCCCGCCGTGCCAAGAAGGAAATGGTCGAGGCGAACCTGCGCCTGGTCATCTCCATCGCCAAGAAGTACACCAACCGCGGCCTGCAGTTCCTCGACCTGATCCAGGAAGGCAACATCGGCCTGATGAAGGCGGTGGACAAGTTCGAATACCGCCGCGGCTACAAGTTCTCCACGTACGCCACCTGGTGGATTCGCCAGGCCATCACCCGCTCGATCGCCGACCAGGCGCGCACCATCCGTATCCCGGTGCACATGATCGAGACGATCAACAAGTTGAACCGCATTTCCCGCCAGATGCTGCAGCAGTTCGGCCGCGAGCCGACGCCCGAAGAGCTGGCCAAGGAAATGGACATGCCTGAGGACAAGATCCGCAAGGTGCTGAAGATCGCGAAGGAACCGATCTCGATGGAAACCCCGATCGGCGACGACGAGGATTCCCATCTGGGCGATTTCATCGAGGACACCAACGCGTCCTCGCCGATCGAGTCGGCCACCGAAACGGGCCTGATGGAAACCGTGCGCGACGTGCTCGCCGGCCTCACGCCGCGCGAAGCGAAGGTGCTGCGCATGCGCTTCGGCATCGACATGAACACGGATCACACGCTGGAAGAAGTCGGCAAGCAGTTCGACGTCACGCGTGAGCGCATCCGCCAGATCGAGGCCAAGGCGCTGCGCAAGCTGCGTCACCCGAGCCGCTCGGAGCAGCTGCGCTCGTTCCTCGACATCGACTGAGCACACGCTGGTGCAAGTTGCGAAGAGCCCCGCGAAAGCGGGGCTTTTTGTTTGGGGCGCATCCGCTCCAGAGAACTTTGTGGGAGCGCACCCTGTGCGCGACAGGAGCGAAGCGGAGACGCGCCAAGGGATAACCGTTCGACGCGGTACATCGCCGCTCACCCGTCGCGCACAAGTGCGCTCCCACAGGGTTACCGCAGCCGGTGCATACACGCAGATCTCCTGGAGGTGCGTGTCGGTCACGAAAACCTTGTGGGAGCGCACCCTGTGCGCGACAGGAGCGAAGCAGAGACGCGCCACGGGATAACCGTTCGACGCGGTACATCGCCGCTCACCCGCCGCGCACAGGGTGCGCTCCCACAGGATTACTGCGGCCGATGCAGGCGAACTCACCCGCCCGCATCGTAAAAGAACTGCTCCTGCACGATCTTGTCGTCCTTGACGTGATACACGCAGATCTCCTGCATGTTCACGCGGCCGTATTCCTTCATGGTCACATCCAGCGTCATCACCACGCTGAACCAGTTGCCGGCGATCAGCGGTTCGCTGACTTCGACGCCGTGCATCTCCGTCACGCCCGCCTGGAAACGCTTGCCCTTCTCGAGGATGGCGTCCAGGCCTTTGACGTTGCCGAGCGGACCTTGGGCCATGCCTTCAGGCTCGATGCTCACGGCGTCCTTGGCATACAGCTCGTGCTGCGCTTCCTCGAACTGGCCGTGGCGGCACATGGCCACCAGGCGCTTGGCGACGGATTCGGTGCTCATGACGAAATCTCCGGCTGGCGAGGCCCGCGAGCGTAACGCCGGCTGCGGCAGCCGGATGTGAAGGTGCGCCGTTGCGGCGCACCTTCACGCCACCATCAATGCTTGCTGACGTTGTCGGTTTCGGAGATGAAGCTCGCCACGTTGTCGTGCAGCTTCTTCAACGAATCCTCATGCGCGTAGACCATGTGTCCCGACGGGTACCATGCATAGGAGATGTTCTTCTCCAGGTTCGCGGGAATCGGCATGTGGTGCATCTCGTAATCGGCCGCGAAGTAGGGCGTGGCCAGATCGTAGTAGCCGCCGTTGAGCGAGACGCGCAGGTTCGGATTGGTCTTCATCGCCGTGGCGAGATCGGGCATCACATTGGTCGACTGCTGCAGCGACTCGGTGGCACCGGGTGCCTTGTGCGAGAAGTCCCAGTGATCGATATCTGCGAACAGGCGATAGGTCTGGTTCTCGCCGAACTTCAGCTGGCGGCGTACGTAGTCGTTGAACGCGGCCACATAGGCCGAGCTGATCGCCGAGGACTGCGGATCGTAGTCGGACGACTTGCTCAGCGGATCGATCGACGGACCGGAGAAGCGGCTGTCCAGGCGGCCGGTGGTGAGATCGCCGTCGGCCTGCAGCTCGTGCTCGAACATGCCGCCGTCGACACGCAGGTTGGCCTTCAGCAGATAGGCCACCGGCAGGCCGGTGTACTGGTGCAGCTTCTGCGCCACCGCCTGCTTGCGCGCATCGTCCAGGCGCGAGCCGGCCATCAATGCCGAGGCGTAGTCGGTCAGGGCGTACTGTTCCACTTCATGCAGGAACGGCTCGAGCGCGGCGGGCTGCTGCGGCAGCTTGTGGTGATAGTAGGCCGTGGCTGCGAACGTCGGCAGCCCAACCACGTACGGCAGATCCACGCCCGGATTGTTGGCCGGACCATCGATGCTGCTGTCGAAATTGAGGATCTGCGACAGCAGGATCACGCCGTTGAGGTCGACGCTGTTCTCGTTCTCCAGGATGTTCGCCACCACCGCCGAACGTGTGGTGCCGTAGCTCTCGCCGAACAGGTATTTGGGCGAGTTCCAACGGTTGTACTGCGAGAGGAACTGGGTGATGAACTGCGCGAACGCGTGACCGTCGCCATCGACGCTGTAGACGGTCTTCTTGCGATCCTTCATCTGCTCGTCGCGCTTGCCCTTGTCGGCATCGTCGGCAAGCAGGCGGCTGAAACCCGCGCCCGGCGCGTCGATGAACACCAGGTCGGTGGCGTCGAGCAGGCTGTAATCGTTGTTCACCAGGCCATACGGTGCGGCGGGCGTGTGCGCGTCGTCGCTGGTCACCACGCGCTTGGGCCCGAACGCGCCCATGTGCAACCACACCGTGGCCGAGCCCGGCCCGCCGTTGTAAACGAAGGTGATCGGCCGCTTGCCCGGCTCCACGCCCTTCTTGAAGTACGCCGCATAGAACATGCTCACCTGCGGCTCGTTCTCCTTGTCGCCACTGCCGTGCAGCACCAGCGTGCCTGCCACCGCCTTGTAGTCGATGCTCTTGCCTTCCACCTTCACCGTACCCGACGTCTCCGACGACTGCGGCTTCAACATCGCGGCATCCGGCTTGTCGTCCGGCTTGTCCTTGTCCTTCTTGTCGGCCGCATGGACCGCCGTACCGAGCAACAGCGTGGCGAGCGCCACGGCGAGGGGAAGCTTGCGCATAAAGGTGAACCTCTGAACGAGCGCGACAGCGCGACGCTCCAGCTTAGGTGCCAGGGCAGGTCGGTTTCATACGCCAGAAGTCATTGGCGGAGGGGTTGGGAGCGAGCCACCCCTTCCCGCAAGTCCCTTCGGTGGCTTCACAGAGGAACCCTCTCCCTGGCGGGGAGAGTGAGAAGTGAAGTACATCGGGCCGGGCTGGCTGTTGTGGGAGCGCACTTGTGCGCGACAAGCCACGCTTGGGTGTATCGCTCCGTCGGCTTGTCGCGCACAAGTGCGCTCCCACAGAAAAGCAGATACGTTCCGGTGGACCCGCCCCTCACCCCGACAGGGGGAGGGAGCAAGAGCGCGTCACCCCCAGGCGATCACGCCAATCGCCCCCAACGCCAACGCCACACCCACCCCATTGATCCAACTCAAGCGCTCGCGGAACGCCATGGTGCCGACCACCGCACCCAGCGCCACCACGCCGAGATTCATGCTCGCGAACACCAGCGACGGATGATCCGGCAGCGCCTGGTGCCCGCGCACGTAGAACACGATATTGCCAAAGTTCGCCAGGCCGAGCAGCAGGCCCGCCACGGCATCGCGCAACGTGAAGAACGTGCGGTCGTGCCAGCGGCGCCACAGCAAAATCAGCAGCGACACCACCAGCGCCAGTGCGAACATCGCCTGCAGCGACGCCGCGAACGGTGTACCTGCCGCGGCCACCCGCTTGAACAGGATATCGATGGCACCAAAGCCGGCGAACACCACCAGCGGCCACAACCAGCCCGGTTCGCCATGTCGCTCGCTCGCGGGCCCAACGCGCCACACCATGCAGGCCAGCGCGACCAGGCCAAGCGCAATGCCGGCACCCTTGCCGACGCTCAGCGTTTCGCCAAACAACAGGAACGCCGCCACCAGCGAAATGAGCAGCGACAGGCGCTGCGCCGCATCGGTGCGCACGATGCCCGCGCTGCTCACCGAGGCGGCGAGCGCAAGAAAGATCAGCGGCAACAACAGACCCAGACCGATGAAGCCAAGCCACGGTGCCTGGCTGCTGGACAGCACCGATAGCGACGGGCGGAACACCAACGCGGTCAGCGCGCTGGTCGCCACATAGTTCCAGGCAATGGCCTGCCCCACGTCGATCGACAACCGGCGGGACAGCTTCAGCAGCACCGACACCAGCACGCTGCAGACCACGCTCAGCAACACGTAAATCATGGGTAATCCTTGTGGGTGGCCGTGCTGCGCGTACTTATCGCTGGAGAGCGAATCGCTCGCGGTAGCGCGCCGGGCTCAGCTGCAGATGCTGCCGGAAATGGTGCCGTAGCGTATCCGTACTGCCGAATCCGCACACCTCCGCCACGCGCTCCACGCCCATGTCGCTGCCTTCCAGCAGTTCGCGCGCGCGGCCAAGGCGTTCGTGGGTCAGCCATTGCTTGGGCGAACAGCCGGTGGCTTCTTCGAAGCGTCGCAACAACGTGCGTTCGCTCATGCGGGCGCGCTCGGCCAGCACGGACACCGGCAGCGGCTGGTCCAGGTGGCGGCGCATCCAGTCCAGCAGCTTGCCCAGGCCATCGCCTTGCGCGGGCATCGGCGACTGGATGAACTGCGCCTGCCCGCCATCGCGATGCGCCGGCACCACGGCGCGGCGCGCCACGCTGTTGGCCACTTCCGGGCCGAAGTCGCGGCGGATCAGGTGCAGCGAGAGATCCAGCGCCGCGGCACTGCCGGCCGAGGTAAGCAACTGGCCTTCGTCGACGTAGAGCACATCCGGTTCGATCCGGATGCGCGGATAGCGTTGCGCCAGCGCCTCCGCATAGCGCCAATGCGTGGTGGCGCGACGGCCATCCAGCAATCCGGTGGCAGCGAGCACGAACACGCCCGAGCAGTACGAGAGCAGTCGCGCGCCGCGTTCATGCGCCGCGCGCAGTGCCTGCAGCAGCGCTGCGGGCGGTGCCGCATCGATGCCGCGCCAACCGGGCACGATGATGGTGCCGGCGGCAGCGAGCTGCTCGAGGCCGCCCTCCGCCATCACCCGCATGCCGCCCGCCGCCCGCATCGGGCCGCGATCCACGGCGCACAGCCCGAACTCGTACCACTGGGCCAGCTCGGGCCGTGGCAACCCGAACATTTCGACAGCGATGCCGAACTCGAACGTGCACAAGCCGTCGTAGACCAGGGCTGCCACCCGACGGTTGGGCGGCCCGGATGGACGTCCGGATCGTTTTGGCGGTTTCTTCATGGTGACTGTCATTCTTGCCAATGTCGGCGAACCGCGCCAGTGCCGATACTGGCGCCGTGTTTCCACCGGAGTGAACCCATGAGCAGTGTGGTGCAACGTGTTTCCGCCGCGGCCAGCGATGACGCGCTGGCGCATTTCCAGGCCCGGCTCGGTTTCGAAACCGACTGTGCGGACGTCTATTACGCGACCAACCATGAAACCAAGGATTTCGTGCTGCTCGACGTGCGCACGCCCACGATGTATGCGGCCGGCCACGTACCGGGCGCGCTCAACATGCCCACGCGGATGATCAGCGAACAGCGTCTGTTGGACTATCCGGCCGACACGCTGTTCGTGGTGTATTGCGCCGGCCCGCACTGCAACGGCGCCAACAAGGCGGCGGTGAAGCTCGCCCAGCTGGGGCGGCCGGTGAAGGAGATGATCGGCGGCCTCACCGGCTGGATCGACGAAGGTTTCGGCCTCGAGCGCTGACATGCCGCACGACGTCGCGATTGTCTGCGCCACGCGCAGCCACGTGCCCGCCCTGATGTCGATCTGCGCGGAGCATGCGGCGTTCGAACGACTGCCGCATGCTCCCGCCGTCCGCGCCGAGGTGCTGGCGGATGCGCTGCACGGCTCGCCGCCGCAGCTTTACGCCTGGCTCGCTTGCATCGGCGAGGCGCTGGTGGGCTATGCCAGCGCCACGCAGGACTTCTCCACGCTCGATCGCAACACGTATCTGCACATGGATTGCCTCTATGTGCGCGCCGCTTGGCGCAACCGGGCCATCGGCCAGCAGCTGTGGAACGCCGTGCTGGACCAGGCGACCTCGCTGGGCTGCGCTGCCGTCCAGTGGCAGACACCGTCCTGGAACGACGGCGCCGCCCGGTTCTATCGAAGGCTTGGCGCAAGCGAATCTGCCAAGCTGCGTTACGTGTTGCCGCTGAGCGGCGCATGACGCCGCATGATGGCGGCGTGTCATGCTTTTCCACAGCCACCGCAGGGGAGACCCCATGCTGGAACTTCGACCAAGCTGCGAGCATTGCAACAAGCCGCTGCCGCCGGCATCCACGGAAGCCATGATCTGTTCCTTCGAATGCACTTTCTGCCGCGATTGCGTCGCCTTGCTGCAGGACGTGTGCCCCAATTGCGGCGGCGGTTTCACGCCTCGGCCGGTGCGGCCCGCGCAGGACTGGAAGAACCGGAACACCGTATCGCAGCATCCTGCGACCACGCAGGTGACCCATCGGCCCGTGGACCTGGCCGCCCACGCAGCGCTGGCGGCGCGAGTGAACGGGCGGGTCCCCGCCGAACGCTGAGGCAAGCGATTCGCGCCGGCACGACAGATCGTTGACGTGGCCCCGCTTAAAGATGGCACGGGGCGTGCTTACCGCTTGCACGTTTCCTTCCGTCATGGTCATGCCCGAAGCACAGCCGCGCCGCCACGCCCTGCTGGCCCTCTTCGCCGAGGCGGCCGGTCTTTTTGCTGCGGTGCTGGTCACCGTCAGCTATTCGTTGCTGCTCGCCCGGCATACCGGCAGCGTACTGACCCTGTGGATCCCCAACGGCATCGTGCTCGGCGCACTGCTCAGCGTACCGCGGCAGAAATGGCCGGCGTACCTGATCGCCGCGTTCCTCGGTTTCATGGCAGGACAGGCCATCGGCCACGGCGGCGTGCTCGGCAGCGGCTTTGCCTTGCCATTGGCGCTCGGCCTGAGCAATGGCGTGGAAATCCTGATCGTGGCGGCGGTGGTGCGCCATGTCTTCCCGCGCATCGCCAAGGACACGCGCTTCCTCTTGCTCGGTCGCATCGCCCTGGGCTCGGGTCTGGTGGCATGCATGGCCTCTGCGCTGCTCGCCGCCACGGTGCTGCGCGCCGCCAACGGGCAGCCGTTCTGGACCACGGCGGACTGGTGGTTCCGCGGGCATCTGCTGGGCCTGGTCATCGCGGCCACGCTGACCCTGGTGGCGCTGCTGCAGCGCCGCCGCATGCTGGGACTGCCAGGGCAGCGCCTGTTGCTGCTGCGCGATATCGTCGGGCTGGCGCTCGTCACCGTCGCGGTGTTCTTCCAGGCGCGCTACCCGTTGTTGTTCGTGGTATTCGCGCCCTTGTTGTATGTCGTGTTCCATCACCGCTTTCCAGGGCTGGTCCTGGGCATCGCCATCATTGCGCTGGTGACAAGCATCGCCACCGCACTGGGCACCGGTCCGTTCCAGTTGATCGTGCCCGCCACGCCGGAACGGCAGGCCATGCTGGCGCAGATCTTCCTTGGCGTGCTCTGCATCACGGCGCTGCCGGTGGCGCTGGCCTTGGCCGATCGTCGGCGACTGGGCCGTCGCGTGACCGAAAGCGAGAGCCGTTACCGCCTGCTGGCCGACTATGCGAGCGACCTGGTGATGCGCATCGCGCGCGACGGTACACGGCGCTATGTGTCGCCCTCGGTGAAGGACCTGCTGGGCTGGGAAGTGGGCGATTTCATGGACTATCGCTCCGAGCTGATCCATCCCGACGACCGCGAACGGGTCGCCGCCGCTGCGGAAGAGCTGTGGAACAGCGGCAAGCCGTCGCTGACGCAATACCGCCTGCAGCGCCGCTCCGACGATTACATCTGGATCGAAGCACTGGTGCGCATCGCGCCCAGTCCCGATCGTCCGGGCGAGATGGAATTGATCTATACCGGGCGCGACATCACCGAAGCCATGCAGGCCGAGCGTGCGCTGGCGGACAGCGAGAAGCGCCTGCGCACCATCACCGACAACGTGCCCGCGGTGATTGCCCACATCGATGCCAACGAGCGCTATACCTTCGTCAACGGTTACGTGCGCGAAGTGGCCGGCCAAACGCCCGAGGAGATGGTTGGCAAGACCGTCGCCGAGATTCGCGGTCCCGTGCTCTACGCCTCACTCAAGCCGCATATCGAACGGGTGCTGCGCGGAGAAACCGAGATCTTCGAATACGAAGCGGAGTACGGCGGCCGTCACCATTATTTCCAGACGACCTATCTCCCCGCGACCAACGGCACCGGACAGCAGAACGGCTTCTACGCATTGACCACCGAGATCACCCGCATCAAGCAGGCCGAGCAACAGCTGAGCTATCTCGCCCATTACGACGTGCTTACCGGCATCGCCAATCGCCGCTTCTTCAGCGAAGGCATCAACGCGGCCGTGCGGCATGCATCGATGGCGCACTCGCCGCTGCTGGTGATGCTGATCGACATCGACCACTTCAAGCAAATCAACGACAGCTACGGCCACGCCACCGGCGATGCCGTGCTGGCGGAAATCGCCACGCGGCTCAAGAGCTCGATTCGCAAGACCGATCTGCTCGCGCGCCTGGGCGGCGATGAATTCGTGGTGTTGTGCGACGACATCGCCAGCCACGAGATCGCCGAAACACTGGCACAGAAGATCACCCGGGCCATGGAAATGCCCATCGCCGTCGGTGCGCATACGCTCACGGTCACCTTGAGCGTGGGCGCGGCGCTGTGCCGCAACGCGGGCTCGGTCGATGCCTTGATGCAGCGCGCCGACGAAGCGCTCTACCGCGCCAAGGAACGCGGCAGGGCCTGCTACGAACTCTCGGTCACAGGCGTCTGAGCGCTATTCGCGAGTTGCCAGTGCGCGATTCACGCGCAGCGCGAGCAAGGTGCACACCACGCCGGAGAGCAGATAAGCACTCACGGCGCCCAGGCCAAAACGCATCGACAAGCCCAGTGCCACCAGCGGCGCAAAGGCCGCGCCGATCAGCCAGGCGAAGTCGGTAGTCAAGGCGGCGCCCGCGTAGCGCAGGCGTACCTCGAAATTGGAGGTCACGCTGCCGGCCGCCTGTCCGTACGAGAAACCAAGCAACAGGAAGCCCACGATGATGAAGGCATCCTGCAATTCCTTGCCGCCATCCAGCATCCAGGGCGCAGCCAGCGCGAACAGGCCGATCAGCCCTGCCGCCACGCCCAGCGTGGTGCGCCGGCCGATGTGGTCGGCGACATAGCCCGACATCACAATGCCGAAGATGCCCGCCACGCCGCCGAAGATCTGGATCAACAGCACGGAATCCACCGCCTGCGTCGACTTCAGCACGATCCACGACAGCGGGAAGATCGTCACCAGGTGGAACAGCGCATAGCTCGCCAATGCGGCGAACGCGCCAATGAAGATGTTGTAGCCCTGCGTGCGCAGGATCTCGGTGATGCCGATCGGTTCCAGTTCGCGTTCTTCCATGGCGACGGTGTATTCCTCGGTCACCACCAGGCGCAGCCGCGCGAACAACGCCACCACGTTGATGGCGAATGCCACGAAGAACGGATAACGCCAACCCCAGTCGATGAAGTCTTTTTCATCCAGGCTGGAGTGCAGGAACAGGAACAGCGCACTGGCCACGATGAAGCCGATCGGCGCACTCAGCTGGCCCAGCATGGCGTACCAACCGCGGCGCTCCGGCGGCGTGTTGAGCGCCAGCAGCGAGGGCAGGCCGTCCCACGAGCCGCCCTGGGCGATGCCTTGCAACAGGCGAAACAGGATCAGCAGTCCGATCGCCCAGTTGCCGATCTGCCGGTAGCTCGGCAGAAACGCGATGCCTGCGGTAGCGCTGCCCAGCAGGAACAGCGCGATGGTGAGCTTGGTGCCGCGACTCCAGCGTCGCTGGAAGCCCATGAACAAGGCGGTGCCGAACGGGCGCGCGATGAAGGCCAGTGAAAAGACCGTGAAGGCGTAAAGAATGCCATCCAGCGCACTGGCGAACGGGAACAGCACCGCGGGAAACACCAGCACGCAAGAAATACCGAACACGAAGAAGTCGAACTGTTCGGAGGTGCGGCCAATGATCACACCGATGGCGATCTCGCCAGGCGCCACCTTGGCGCGCGCATGCAGGCGTCCAATGTCTTCCGCCGTGGTGCCCGGAGTGCTGCCGTGATCAGGGAAGGTGCTTGACATAGTCATTACTCATAAAGAAGGAGTATGTCGCGGCCGTACTATGGCACCGCCACGCCTCTCGCGTCACGGGGAACATTTTCCTGTTTCCGTTTCGCGCCGAAGGGCGTACCGTTTTCCACATTGGTTGCGCCGTCGGTCATGCCTATGAAGCTGCTGCGTGGACTGCTCGTCTGTGTCGTCTTCCTGCTCGCGGGTTGCCAGACCGTATTGATGGCGCCATCCGGCGACCTCGCGGTACAGCAACGCGACCTGATCATCACTTCGACGCTGTTGATGCTGTTGATCATCGTGCCGGTCATCGTGCTGACGTTGTTCTTCGCCTGGCATTTCCGCGCATCCAACAAGAAGGCTCACTACGATCCCGAATGGGATCACTCCACCATTCTCGAACTGCTGATCTGGGCTGCACCGCTGCTCATCATCATTGCACTGGGCGCGATCACCTGGGTCAGCACGCACAAGCTCGATCCCTATCGCCAACTCGAACGCATCGCCGCCAACCGGCCGGTACCGGCCGATGTGCGGCCCTTGCAGATCAACGTGGTCGCGCTCGACTGGAAGTGGCTGTTCATATACCCGGAACAAGGCATTGCCACCGTGAACGAACTGGCCGCGCCGGTGGATCGGCCGATCCAGTTCAAGATCACGGCGTCCACGGTCATGAACTCGTTCTTCATACCCGCGCTGGCCGGCCAGATCTACGCCATGCCGGGGATGGAGACGCAGCTGCAGGCGGTGATCAACGCGCCCGGCGAGTTCCAGGGGTTCTCGGCCAACTACAGCGGGCAAGGCTTCTCGGGCATGCACTTCCTCTTCCACGGCGTCACCGAGCAAGGCTTTGCGCAATGGGTGCAGAAGGCCAAGGCCAGCGGCGGCGATCTCAATCGTGATGCCTATGTGAAGTTGGCTGCGCCCAGCGAGAACGATCCGGTGACGTACTACGCCACGGTGGCGCCAGGGCTTTATCGCGCCATCCTTACGCGCTGCCTGGATCCGGAGAACCCATCGTGCATGACGCGCATGGACCTGAGTCCGCACGACAGCGGCGATTCCGGCGCCATGCTCCGATCCGGTCAGGCCAACGGCATGGCGGCCTCGGCAACCCATCCTCACTCCGACTGATCCGGTGGTGTCCTCGATGCTTTCCCATCCCGACCTTGCCAAGCTGATCTTCGGTCGACTGACGCTGGAAGCGTTGCCGCTGCACGTGCCGATCGTGATGTGGACATTCGTGGTGGTGGCGCTGGGCGCGATCGCGCTGCTGAGTGCCGTCACCTACTACAAGCTGTGGGGTTACCTGTGGCACGAATGGTTCACCAGCATCGATCACAAGAAGATCGGCATCATGTACATGATCCTGGGCTTCGTGATGCTGCTGCGCGGCTTCTCCGACGCGATCATGATGCGCGGCCAGCAGGCGGTGTCGTTCGGTGCCTCGCAGGGCTATCTGCCACCTGAGCACTACGACCAGATCTTTACCGCGCACGGCGTGATCATGATCTTCTTCGTCGCCATGCCGATGGTGACGGGGCTGATGAACTTCGTGATGCCGTTGCAGATCGGCGCTCGCGACGTGGCGTTTCCCTTCCTCAACAATTTCAGTTTCTGGATGACCGTGGCCGGCGCGATGCTGGTGATGACCTCGCTGTTCGTGGGCGAGTTCGCCCGTACCGGCTGGCTGGCCTATCCGCCGCTGTCGGACATCATGTCGAGCCCCGATGCGGGCGTCGACTACTATATCTGGGCACTGCAGATCGCCGGCGTGGGAACCCTGTTATCGGGCATCAACCTGCTGGTGACCATCGTGAAGATGCGTGCGCCGGGCATGACGCTGATGAAGATGCCGGTGTTCACCTGGACCGCGCTGTGCACCAACGTGCTGATCGTGGCCGCGTTCCCGGTACTCACCGCCGTACTGGCCATGCTGGCGCTGGACCGTTACGCCGGCACTAACTTCTTCACCACCGAGCTTGGCGGCAACGCCATGATGTACGTGAACCTGATCTGGATCTGGGGCCACCCGGAGGTCTACATCCTGATCCTGCCGGCGTTCGGCATCTTCTCGGAAGTGACCGCCACCTTCAGCCGCAAGCCGCTGTTCGGTTATGCCTCGATGGTCTACGCCACGGTGGTGATCACGGTGCTGTCGTACCTGGTGTGGCTGCACCACTTCTTCACCATGGGTTCGGGCGCCAGCGTCAATTCGTTCTTCGGCATCACCACCATGATCATCTCGATCCCCACGGGGGCGAAGATCTTCAACTGGTTGTTCACGATGTATCGCGGCCGGGTCGAGTTCGAGCTGCCGATGATGTGGACGGTGGCGTTCATGGTCACCTTCGTGATCGGCGGCATGACCGGCGTGCTGCTGGCGGTGCCGCCGGCGGACTTCTCGCTGCACAACAGCCTGTTCCTGATCGCGCATTTCCATAACGTGATCATCGGCGGCGTGCTATTCGGGCTATTTGCCGGCATCACCTACTGGTTTCCGAAAGCGTTCGGTTTCCGGCTCGATCCGTTCTGGGGCAAGTGTTCGTTCTGGCTGTGGGTGTCGGGCTTCTATTTCGCCTTCATGCCGCTCTACATGCTGGGCCTGATGGGCGTGACGCGCCGCCTCAGCCACTTCGAGGATTCCTCACTGCAGATCTGGTTCCTGATCGCGGCATTCGGCGCCTTCCTGATCGCGCTGGGCATCGCCTGCAACATCATCCAGTTCGTGGTGAGCTTCAAGAACCGCGAGGCACTGCGCGACGTCACCGGCGATCCGTGGGGTGGACGCACGCTGGAATGGTCCACCTCGTCGCCGCCGCCGAAGTACAACTTCGCCTTTACGCCACGCATCCACGACCACGATGCCTGGTGGATGATGAAGAAGTATCACTGGCAGCGGCCGCTGAGCGGCTACCTGCCGATCCACATGCCGCACAACACCGGCGCCGGCTTCTTCATGGCCGTGCTGAGCTTCGTGCTCGGTTTCGCCATGATCTGGTACATGTGGCTGCTGGCGATCGTGGCGTTCGTCGCGCTGCTGGTGGTGGCGATCGGACACACGTTCAACTACGACCGCGAGTACTACATCCCGGCCGATGAAGTCGGCCGCATCGAACAGTCCCGCACGGATCTACTGGCCAGCCATGTCTGATATGACCACCTCCATGACACCGGGCAGCGGCGGCCGTACGGAGCAGCTGCTGTTCCACGAGTCCACCGATCACCACCCGGCCAACGGCACGCTGTTGGGTTTCTGGGTCTACCTGATGAGCGACTGCCTCATCTTCGCCTGCCTGTTTGCCGCCTACGGTGTGCTCGGACGCGAATACGCCGGCGGACCCACCGCGCAGGAAGTGCTGGAGTTGCCGGCGGTCGCGGTGAACACGACGTTGCTGCTGCTTTCGTCGATCACCTACGGTTTTGCCGTGCTGGCGATGCAGCGCAACCGGCAGAACCCGATGCTGGTGTGGCTGGTGATCACCGGCTTGCTGGGCGCGGGCTTCATCACGCTGGAACTGCGCGAGTTTGCGCACCTCATCTCGATCGGCGCGGGGCCGCAGCGCAGCGCCTTCCTTTCCTCGTTCTTCACCCTGGTGGGTACGCACGGCCTGCACGTGACCTGCGGCCTGATCTGGATGGTGGTGTTGATCACCCAGGTGCTGAAGAAAGGCCTGATTACCGCCAACAAGCGGCGCCTGTTGTGCCTGTCGATGTTCTGGCACTTCCTGGACGTGGTGTGGGTGGGCGTCTTCAGCTTCGTCTATCTGATGGGAGTGCTGCCATGAGCGCGCATGACGAACTGCACGCCCACGACGACGGTCACGGTCACGACGACGATCTGGGCATCCACGCCACCCTCAGTGGCTACATGACGGGCTTCGTATTGTCGGTGATCCTCACCGTCATTCCGTTCTGGCTGGTGATGGGCCATGTGATCACCAAGTCGAGCACCGCGGCGGTGATCATCCTGGCGCTGGCCGCCGTGCAGATCGTGGTGCACATGATCTACTTCCTGCACATGAACGCGAAATCGGAAGGCGGCTGGAACATGTTGGCGCTGGTGTTTACCATCGTGCTGGTCGTCATCACGCTGAGCGGGTCGATCTGGATCATGTATCACCTCAACAGCAACATGATGCCGTCGATGATGGATCCGTCGAACCTGCCCTGACGATCCGCGTTCAACCTTCGCCGTGTGAATCCCGATGAGTGTTGCTGAAGAACCGGGCCGCCCGCCGCGCGGCCCCGTGGCGCTGGCCTTGCTGACCCTGCTTGGCGTGGTGTTGTTCGCCGGTTTTGTCGCATTGGGTACCTGGCAGGTCTATCGCCTCGGCTGGAAGCGCGAGCTGATCGCGCGGGTGGACGCGCGCGTGCATGCGCTGCCGTCGCCGGCGCCAGCACGGGCGCAATGGCCTGATCTCATGGCCCAGTCGTCGGAATACAGCCACGTCGCACTGCGCGGCACGTTCGCGCACGATCAGCAGACGCTGGTGTGGGCGTCCACGGATCTCGGTAGCGGCTATTGGGTCGTCACACCGCTACGCCAGGCCGACGGTTCCGTCGTGCTGGTCAATCGCGGCTTCGTGCTCACCGATTGGTGCGGCATCAGCGGCCGCTGCGAGCGTGGCCCCCAAGGTGAGGTCGACGTGACTGGCCTGCTGCGCATGAGCGAACCGGGCAACTTCATTAGGCACAACGATCCCGCGCGCGACAGCTGGTATACGCGCGACGTTTCGGGAATCGCCGCGAAACGTGGACTGACTGATGTCGCACCGTATTTCGTCGACGAGGACGCCGCACCCGGCAGCGTGGCCGCCGGCCAACGCACATGGCCGCAGGGCGGACTCACGGTGATCGCCTTTCCCAACAACCATCTCAGCTATCTGATCACCTGGTATGTGCTGGCATTGATGGTGTTGGCGGCGGGCGTGTACGTGGCGCGGGACGAAATGCGCTTGCGTCGCCACAACCCATAATCTGTGGGAGCGCACCCTGTGCGCGACAGCCGTGCCTCTCTATGCAACGCAGCGCCTGTCGCGCACAGGGTGCGCTCCCACAGTGATTGCATGCACTTACATCTTCAGGAACGACTTGCCCTGCTTGAGCACGGTATCGCACACCTTGGTGGTGATCTGCGACTTCAAGTCGCTGGAGCCGCCGCCCACGCTGTTCAAGTCCACGCTCTGGCCGCTGCTGCCCTGCAGGATGCCCTTGGCGCCGCTCAGATAGCCCGGATCGTTGGTCCCGCTGCCCGTGCTGGCCATGCTGCTCGACGACTTCTTCTTGCTGCCGGTGAGCTGGCCGAGCATGTCGCTGGTGCTGGAGCCGCTGCTATTGCTGGACGAGTTGGAGGCCGAACCGCCGCCCAGCTTGCCCATCAGCTGGTTCTGGATGCCCGAGGCGCCGGAGTCGCCACCGAGATAATTGTTCTTCACGCAGTACTGGAGCAGGCCCGCCACGTTGCCCATGCTGCCGGATGTCATGGAGCCGCCGCCGGGAATCATGCCGCCGAGCTTGCCCAGGTCCTGTGCGCCCGCCGTGCTGCAAGCCAGGCCCAGGGCGATGGCCATGCAGGCCGTACCGATGCTGCCGATGCGCTTGTTCATGTGTATCCCTCCGTCAGGTGCGGGCATTCAACACCTCGCGCCGTTACGACCGCGTAAGCGGAGTGCAGGGATGGTACGTTTCCTACAAGGACTTGCACCAAAGCCTTGCCCACCTACCATGGGCACGACAGCTCCCATCCCACCCACGGAAGACGCTCGATGAAACGATATGTGGTTCTTGCCATGACGGTAACGCTGCTGGCCGGTTGCGCCAGCGCCGGCAGCCTGCGCAATTCCAAGCCCACCGCCTCGTATGCGGGGCCGGGCAGCGCGGCCGACATCGCCTCGTGCATTTCCGGTGCCTGGGGCAGCAAGCCCGTGCACCTGGAGTCGTACGTGCTCTACACCGGCACCACCATCGAGATCCATCAGACCGAGAACGGCCCTGCCGTGGCGCTGGTGGACATCAAACCGGTGAGCGACCACACGGTGGCCACGTACTACTCCAACTTCGACGAAGACGACACCTGGTATTTCCAGCAGGTGCAGGAATGCGTCGACAAGACGCCGGCACCCGCACCGTAACGGATAAACCGTGGCCCGGCTTGCACGGGCCACGGCGCATCAGAGGTTGCTGAAAACCGCCGACAGCGACGGCCCCAGGCTGTCATGCGGAGCGCGAAGCACCGCCACGGAGTAACCCGCACCGCCGGCCAGCGCACGCTCGAACTTGAAGCCGGTGTCGGTTGGAATGACGGTCTGAGCCCCCTGCAGCGCGGCATCGACCCGCGAGAACTGACCCGTCGTAAGCACCACCTGCGCGATCGTACGCGCACGCGCCATCCATCCCTGATCGGTGCGGCCTTCATCGTTTACCACCCAGAGGCGCGCAGCGATCATCGGCGTCATGCATCCGATGGTGCCCACACGGAGCACATCACCGTTGCGGTACAACACGGTCGCCCGCAGCCCAGCCGGATCAAGCATCACGGATTGCACATCCGCCTCGGACTTCAAGTGTTCGATGTCCATCTCAAGCTTGCGCACGGGACATGCCGTGATGGCGTCGTCGGGCTCCGCGGCGTGCGCGTCTGCGACGAAAGACATCAGTGAGCCGCACAACAACCAGCCAACTGCCTTGCCGATGCGCATTCCGCCCCTCCGGAATATGGGATGGGCGCACTGTGCCATGGGCATCTGGGCCACGCCAGATACCCTGCAGGCACTCAGCGTAGTGCGGCCGCTTCGCGCGCCAGCAACTCGATGCCAGCCCAATCGCCGGCATGCAGCTTGTCGGCGGGGGTAAGCCATGAACCGCCGACGCAGACAACATTGGATAACGAAAGAAAGTCGGGTGCACTGCTCAGGCTGATGCCGCCGGTGGGGCAGAATTTCACCTGCGGCAGCGGGCTGGCCCAGGCGCCGAGCAGCTTGTGGCCGCCGACCGGCACGGCGGGGAAGAGTTTGAGGAAGCGATAACCGCGCTCGAGCAGGGTCATCACTTCGCTGGCCGTAGCAGCGCCGGGCAGCAGAGGCAGTTCGCTGTCGTCGGCCGCATCCAGCAAGCCCGGCGACACGCCGGGCGATACGGCGAACTTCGCGCCAGCCTTGTGCGCGGCGCGCAGGTCCTGGGCGCTGAGTACGGTGCCTACGCCGACTACCGCGCCTTCCACTTCCTCGGCAATCGCCTTGATCGCATCCAGCGCCGCAGGCGTGCGCAGCGTGACTTCGATCGCGGGAATGCCGCCGGCCACCAGGGCGCGCGCCATCGGCACCGCCTGGCGGGCGTCGTCGATGATCACCACGGGGACCACCGGCGCGAGGCGCAGCGTGGATTCGACCTGCTTCTGCTTGTTTTCGATGCTCATGGCGTTCCGTACGTTTCGAGGTGGATAAGGCGCGGCGTTAAAAAACGCCGGCGCCGAGATCGGCGGTGGTAGCGTTGCGGCGGAACATGCCGAACAGTTCGCGGCCCAGGCCGAACTGGTGCGCGGACAAGTCCGCCGTGGCCGGCACGCGCGCTTCGAAATCGGCAGCCTCCACCAGCATGTCCAGGCGACCGTGCACGGCATCCAGGCGCACGATGTCGCCGTCGCGAATGCGCGAGATCGGTCCGTTCGCCTGCGCTTCCGGCGTCACATGGATGGCCGCCGGCACGCGTCCCGACGCGCCCGACATGCGGCCGTCGGTGAGCAGGGCGATGCGATGGCCGCGGTCCTGCAGCACCGAGAGCGTGGGCGTGAGCTTGTGCAGCTCGGGCATACCGTTGGCCTGCGGACCCTGGAAGCGCACCACCGCGACGAAATCGCGATTGAGCTCGCCGCGCTCGAAGGCCTTGCGCACGTCGTCCTGGTCGTGGAACACGATAGCCGGCGCTTCGATCACGAGGCGGTCGTCCGGCACCGAAGAAACCTTGATCACCGCGCGGCCGAGATTGCCGTCCAGCATGCGCAGGCCGCCGTCGGCGCGGAACGGTTCCGCCGCGCCGCGCAGCACGCCGCGGTTGCCGCTTTCCTTGGACACCGGGGTCCATGCCAGCGCGCCGTGTTCGTCGATATGCGGCACCGCCGTATAGCCGTCCATGCCCGTGCCGAACACGGTGTGCACGTCGGCATGCAGCAGGCCATGGCTCAGCAGCTGGTCGATCAGGAAGGCCATGCCGCCTGCCTCGTGGAACTGGTTCACGTCGGCGTAGCCGTTCGGATAGACGCGTGCCAGCAGCGGAACCACCGAGGACAGCGCATCGAAATCGTCCCAGCGCAATTCGATGCCCGCGGCGCGTGCGATTGCCACCAGATGCAACAGGTGATTGGTGGAACCGCCGGTGGCATGCAGCCCGATCACGCCGTTGATGATGGCGCGTTCGTCGATGATGTGTCCGACCGGCAGATACGACGAACCCGGTGCGCCCAACTCGGCCACGCGATGCACGGCTTCGCGCGTGAGCGCATCGCGCAGCGGCGTTTCCGGCGCCACGAAGCTGGAGCCGGGCAGGTGCAGGCCCATGATCTCCATCAGCATCTGGTTGGAGTTGGCGGTGCCGTAGAAGGTGCAGGTGCCCGCCGTGTGGTACGACGCAGCTTCCGCTTCCAGCAATTCGGCCTTGGTCGCCTTGCCTTCGGCATAGGCCTGGCGCACCTTCGATTTCTGTTCGTTGCTGATGCCGCTGGGCATCGGGCCGCTGGGCACGAAGATGCCGGGCAGGTGGCCAAAGCTCAGCGCGCCGATCAACAGGCCCGGCACGATCTTGTCGCAGATGCCCAGGTACAAGGCGCCGTCGAACATGTCGTGCGACAGCGAGACGGCCGTGGCCATGGCGATGAGATCGCGCGAAAACAGCGACATCTCCATGCCGGCCCGGCCCTGGGTGATGCCGTCGCACATCGCTGGCACGCCACCGGCCATCTGCGCGGTGATGCCCGCTTCGCGCGCCACGTTGCGGATCAGCTCCGGATAACGCTCGTACGGCTGATGCGCCGAGAGCATGTCGTTATAGGCGTTGATGATGGCGAGGTTGGGCGTGTGGCCTTCGCGCAGGCGTTCCTTGTCGGTCGGGCCGCAGGCGGCAAAACCGTGCGCGAGATTGCCGCAGGAAAGGCGCTCGCGATGGACGCCGTTGCCTTTGGCGGCGTCGATGCGTCGCAGGTAGTCGGCACGCGAGTCGCGGCTGCGCTCACGCAGGCGTTCGGTGACTTCGACGAGGACGGGGTGCAGCACAGTCATGTTCGAACTCCGGAAGCATCAGGCGATGCGCCGGTCAGCGCATCGATTCATCGGTGAAGCCGCGGATGCCTCAAGGGCACCAGTACACGGCAACCGGCACGCGCTGCTGGGTCAGCACCGAGCGCACGGGAAAGTTCGCGGCCTCGCCCAGGGCCAGCCGCGCGTCGGCCAGCAGCTGTCGCTTGGCCTCGCCTTCGATGTGCAGGTACAACGCACGCGTGTCGAGCAGCGCCGACAAGGTGAAGGTGATGCGCGGCTCGCCGGCACCGGCCGCACGCATCGGCAGGACGCGCGCGGTGTTGTTGAGGTCGAGCGCTTCGGGCAAGCGATCGCCTTCGGGAAAGAACGATGCGGTGTGCCCGTCGTTGCCCATGCCCAGGATCACCGCGTCGAACGGCAGTTCCAGCGAGGCCACGCGTGCGCGCACCGCGGCAAGACCCGCCTCGGGCGTGGGCGCATCGCTGTAGAGCGGAACGAACTGCGCCTGGCTCGCCTCGTGCTGCAGCAACATGGCCTTGACCATCGCGGCATTGGAACGCTCGTTGCTCTCGGGCACCCAGCGTTCGTCCACCAGCGTCACCTGCACCTTCGACCAGTCCAGCGTCTGGCGCGACAACGCCTCGAAGAAGTGTTTCGGCGTGCTGCCGCCGGAAACGGCGAGCAGTGCATGGCCGCGCTCGGTGACGGCGTTGCGCAGGCGACCGGCGATGCGTTCGGCCAATGCACGGGCAAGCGCATGGCAGTCGGTGAAACTGTGGCTGGTGACGTCGAGGGTGTCAGGCATGATGGATAGGCAGCGGCGGCTTCGCGGAAACACACGCGTCGCGAAAAGATGAGACGGGCGGGCAGTCTAGGAACCGTTCCGCGATGCACAGGTGAAGCACCCGTGCATCGCTTTCGACTAAACCGAACGACGGCTTATTCACTGTCCTCGTTCCAGGTGCGGCCATCGCGCTCGATCAGCGCCACGGCAGCACTCGGACCCCAGGTACCCGAGGTATACGGACGCGGCGCTTCGCCGCTGTCCGCCCACGCACCGAGGATGGGATCGGCCCAGCGCCATGCCGCTTCCACTTCATCGCGGCGCATGAACAGCGTGGGATTGCCGCGCACCACGTCGAGCAACAGGCGCTCGTACGCATCGGGCTGCTGCACGCCGAACGCTTCGGCAAAACTCATGTCCAGCGGCACATGGCGCAGGCGCAAGCCACCGGGACCCGGGTGCTTGATGGTGAGCCACAGCTTGATGTCCTCGTCCGGCTGCAGACGCAGCACCAGGCGGTTCTGCGCGAGCGGGCCGGCCGACGGATCGAAGATGGAGTGCGGCACGGCCTTGAACACCACCGTGATCTCCGACACGCGCTCGGGCAGACGCTTGCCGGTGCGCAGATAGAACGGCACGCCGGCCCAGCGCCAGTTGGCGATCTCGGCCTTCACCGCCACGAAGGTCTCGGTGTTGGACTTGTGGTCCTTCAGCTCGTCGAGATAGCCCGGCACGGCCTGGCCTTCGGCGGAGCCGGCGCGATACTGGCCGCGCACGGTGAGCTGGGCGGCATTGCTTTCATTGATCGGCTTGAGCGAACGCAGCACCTTGAGCTTCTCGTCGCGCACCGCGTCGGGCGCGAGCGAGGAGGGCGGTTCCATCGCCAGCATGCACAGCAGCTGCAGGATATGGTTCTGCACCATGTCGCGCAGCGCGCCGGCATGGTCGTAATAGCCCGCGCGCTGGCCCACGCCCAGCGTTTCGGCCACGGTGATCTGCACGTGGTCGATGTGCTCGGCATTCCACAGCGGTTCGAACAGCGCATTGCCGAAGCGCAACGCGAGCAGGTTCTGCACCGTTTCCTTGCCGAGGTAATGATCGATGCGGAACGTCTGCGACTCCTCGAAGAAGCGGCCGACGTCGTCGTTGATCTGGTTGGCGCTCTTGAGGTCGTGGCCGATGGGCTTTTCCAGCACCACGCGCGACTTGCCCTTGTTGAGGTCGTACTTGCCCAGGCGGTTGCAGATGTCGACGAACAGGTCGGGCGAGGTGGACAGGTAGAACACGCGGATGCGCTCCGCGTCCTTGCCCATCAACTGGGCGAAATCGTCCCAGCCGTCGTCCTTGCGGGCATCGAGCGAGCGGTAGCCGACCAGCTTGAGAAAGTCTTCGACCTTGCCGTTGCCGTCCTTCTTCAGGACGCTGCGCAGGTTGTCCCGGTAGCCTTCGTCGTCGAGGCCTTCGCGGGCGATGCCGATGATGCGGCTGCCGGCGGGGATCTGGCCGTCCGCGTAACGGTGGTACAGCGCTGGCAGCAGCTTGCGCAGGGCAAGGTCGCCGGTGCCGCCGAAAATCACCAGGTCGAAGATCTCGACCGGCTGGGAAGAAGCAGTCACTTCAGTCACCTCGAGGCGATGCGGGGAACGGGTGTGTGGCATGCATACCACGCACCTGGCCCGCAGATCGTACCAGTGACATACCAGACAACACCAGTTCCTCTGTGACACCCGGTGAAGCCGCGCTGGGCAAGGATTCACCAGCAAAATTGGTACCACGCGCAAGGCCCCGAAAAAACACCTGATTGCCACATTGGTATGGTCATTGGTATCGTTCCGGTATGGAAACCGCCCTCGTCAACGAATACCGCCGGCTCAGCCGCGACCCCGCCACCAGCCAGCCGCTGGCGTATCTGCGCCTGCGCCGGGCCATCCGCAACGTGGTCGAACACCGCGATATCGAGCCGGGTCAGGCGTTGCCCAGCGAGCGCGATCTCTCACGCCTGTTGCAGCTTTCACGCGTCACCGTCCGCAAGGCCATCTCGGGCCTGGTCGAGGAAGGCCTGCTCAACCAGCGCCATGGCGCCGGCACCTTCGTGGCGGAACGCATCATCAAGCCGATGTCGCGCCTCACCAGCTTCACCGAGGACTTGCGTGCGCGTGGCCTCAATCCGCGCTCCGAGTTTTCCGAACGCATCATTGGCGAAGTGACGCCGGAAGAATCGATGGCGCTCAACCTCTCGCCGGGCGTGCTGGTGGCGCGCCTGCACCGCGTGCGTTACGCCAAGGAAGAGCCGCTGGCGATCGAACGCAGCGTGGTGCCCGCCAGCATCCTGCCCGATCCGACCATCGTGCAGGACTCGCTGTACGAAGTGCTCGAAGCGCTGGGCGCCCGTCCGCGCCGCGCATTGCAACGCCTGCGCGCGGTCTCGCTGGGCGCGCAGCAGGCACGCCTGCTGCACGTGCCGGCGGGCAGTGCCGGCCTCAATATCGAACGCCGCAGCTTCCTCGACGACGGCCGCGTGGTGGAGTTCACCACCTCGTGGTATCGCGGCGACATCTACGACTTCGTGGCGGAATTGCAGACCGACTGAGGTTGCCTGTCGCACGAGCTACGGCGTCACCGTGACGATGCGGTGAAACGCTTTACCAGCGTTGCTCCGCCGGCGCAGGACATGGCTTTCGGCACACCACTAACGGCACATTCGGTCGCTCGTGTTTGCGGGCATAAAGGCGTCCGGGATGGCTGGTATGGGTAGCATCCCGTGTCATGAGGCGCGGATGGGGCGCGCCGTCTCAACGGTCGCTTGCCGTGAACCTGTTCGCACCATTCATACGTCGCCCCATCGGCACTTCGTTGCTGGCCATCGGACTCGCTTTGGCCGGTTTCTGTGCCTACCTGCTGCTGGGTGTGGCCGCGCTGCCGTCGCTCGAATTTCCGGGCATGGTGGTCTATACCGAGTTGCCGGGCGCGAACGCGCAAACCATGGCATCCACCGTGGCCGCGCCGCTGGAACGCCATCTCGGTCGCATTCCCGGCATCAAGGAGATGCACTCGGAAAGCAACGATGGTTCCACCTCGGTGCGCATCATCTTCAACTTCGGCAACAACACCGACAAGCTTGCGCGTGACGTGCAGGCAGCCATCAACGCAGCGCAGGCCGATCTGCCGGCGAACATCCCGATACCGCCGCGCTACTTCAAGTTCAACACCGCCAATATCCCGGTGCTGCTGCTGTCGCTGACCTCCAAGACGCTGCCGCCGGACAAGCTGTACGACCTTGCCGATACATTGATCAATCCCGCGCTGTCGCAGATCCCGGGCGTGGCGCAGGTGCGTGTGATCGGCGGTCGTCCGCGCGCCGTGCGCGTGGAAATGGATACGGCCGCATTGGCCGCCAAGGGCCTGACCGCCAACGACGTGGCCAACGCCTTGCGCGCCGCCAATGTCACTTCACCCGAAGGGGCGTTGAGCGACGGCCGTACGCAGATGACGGTGGCGGCCACCGACGCGCTGAGCACGCCGCAGGAATTCGGCAAGCTGCTCATCGCCGTGCAGAAAGACTCCCAGGTGCGCCTGTCGGACGTGGCGAAGGTCAAGACCGGCCAGCAGGACGAATACCAGGCGGCGTGGTTCAACAACCAGCGCGCCGTCGCGGTGCGCATCAGCAAGCGACCGGAAGCGAACGCCGTCGCCACCGCCGACGCCATCCGCGCGAAGCTGCCGCAGATGCGCGCGTGGTTGCCGGCGGATCTGCAGATCACGCCGATCTTCGATCTGACCCAGACCACCAAGTCGGCGTTGCACGAAGTGGAAGTGGCGCTGTTGATCAGCGTGGCGCTGGTGGCGCTGGTGATGCTGGTGTTCCTGCGCCGCGTCGGTCCCACCCTGATCGCCATGCTGAGCGTGCCGCTGTCGCTGGCGGGCGCGTTCACCGTGATGTGGGCATTGGATTTCACCCTCAACACGTTGTCGCTGGTGGCCCTGGTGTTGTGCATCGGCTTCGTGGTGGACGATGCGATCGTGGTGATCGAAAACATCGTGCGCCATATGGAGCACGGTTCACCGCCATTGCAGGCGTCGATGGATGGCGTCAAGGAAATCGGCTTCACGGTGGTGTCGATCACCTTGTCGTTGATCGCCGTGTTCGCGCCGCTGCTGTTCGGCAACAACCAGTTCACCATGCTGCTGCGCGAGTTCTCGGTGACGTTGACCGCGGCCGTGGTGATCTCCGCGGTGATTTCGCTGACGCTGACGCCGGCGCTATGCGGCCGCTACCTCACCCTGGAAAGTGCCGGCGGGCGCGAGCCCAACCGCATGGAGAAGGTGCTCGAGCGCTTCGACCGCTGGTTGCACCGCATCTACGCGCGCGGCCTGGACTGGGCGATGCATCATCGTCGCCTGATGCGCTGGCAGCCGTTGATCCTGCTGGTGCTCACCATCGGCATGGCGATGAGCGTGGTCAAGCTGTACGGCTTCAATTTCATGCCGCAGGAAGACATCGGCATGATTCAGGGCGACGTGCGCGCGGACACCAACATCTCGCCCACGCTGATGGCCGAACGAGCCAAGAAGGCCGCGGCGATCATGCTGGCCGACCCGGCCGTGCTCGATGTCACCACCTTCCTGGGCAGCGACAACGCGGGCGGTGCGGTGGGCAACCAGGCCACCATGTTCGTCGATCTCAAACCGCGCGGCCACGGACCGGGCACGCGGCAGGAGTCGATCAAGGAGACCATGGCGCGGCTCAACAAGGCCTATGAAAAGCTGCCCGAGCTGCACGTCGCGCTCAATCCGATCGGCTTCTTCAACGACAACGACAACAGCAATCGGGGCAGCCAGAGTTTCCAGCTGGTCAGCAGCGACAATGCGGACCTGCAGCCGTGGGCGTACAAGGTCACCCAGCTGATGCGCAAGCACAAGGAGTTCCGCGACGTCAGCAGCGACTACGACGACATCGACAAACAGCAGATGCTCACCGTGGACCGTCTCGCGGCGGGACGCCTGCACCTGAGCATGGGCAACATCGATTCGGCGCTGTACAACGCGTTCGGGCAGCGGCAGGTGTCGATCATCTATTCCAACATCAACCAATACTGGGTGGTGCTCACGTCGGCCTCGGAACGCTCGCTGAGCCCGGAGACCTTGCTCAATACCTATGTGCGCAGCGACACCGGCGCGATGGTGCCGCTTTCCGCGGTGGCACGCATCGAGCCCACCGTGATACCCACGTTCGTCATCCATACCAACCAGATGGAAGCGACGCAGATCTACTACAACGTCGAGCAAGGCATGCCGCAGGACAAGGCGATGGCCTTGATCGAACAGATCGTGGCCGAGGCACGCCTGCCGGCAGGCATCCAGCTGGGCTATTCGGGCGATGCGCAGAGCCTGCAGGAAACCAAGTCCAATGCGAACGTGCTGCTGCTGGGTTCGATCCTGGCGATGTACATCGTGCTGGGCATCCTCTATGAAAGCCTCGGTCATCCGCTGACCATCCTGTCCACGCTGCCGGCGGCCGGCGCGGGCGCGTTCCTGGCGATGCTGGTCACCGGCACGCCGATGTCGCTGATGGCGATCATCGCGATCCTGATGTTGATCGGCATCGTGAAGAAGAACGCGATCCTGATGGTCGATTTCGCCCTGGTGGCGCAACGCGAACACGGCCTGTCGCCTCCGGACGCGATCCGCGAAGCCGCCCTGGTCCGGTTCCGCCCCATTACCATGACCACCCTGGTCGCCATGGGCGCCGCGCTGCCGCTGGCCATCGGTTTCGGTATCGGCTCGGAACTGCGCCAGCCACTGGGCGTAGCCATCGTGGGCGGTTTGCTGGTCTCACAGCTGCTGACGCTGTTGAGCACACCGGCGATCTATCTGTGGAATTACGACCGCAAGGTGCGGAAGGAAGCGCGGCGGGCGAAGCGAGCGGCCAAGCGGGGGTTGAAGGTGCAGACGGCGGCAGGATGAGAGCAACGCTCGAGTAGCAAGTCCGCCGCGAGCACCCGCCCCTCACCCCAGCCCTCTCCCCGCAGGGGAGAGGGAGCCAAAAGGCGCGCGGTGCTTCGCCTTACGCACTGCGTAACCCATAACCCATCCCACCCCCTGCCTTCCGGCACGGACCGACTTCAGGCACATTCGCCCGAACCGCCCCCGCAGGCATAAATGGCACTATAGGCGGGCTTCTCGCCTCGCTTACGTGAACGCGTACCCTCGCTGATGGTCTGCCTGGGTGACGGGCACGCGCCCTAACCGGTATGGAAACCCCGTGAATATCTTCGCCCCCCTGATTCGTCGACCCGTGGGCACCTCGCTGCTGGCGCTTGGCCTGCTGCTGGCGGGCGCCTTCGCGTATCGCCTGCTGGGCGTGGCCGCGCTGCCGTCGCTGGAATTTCCCGGCGTGTACATCGTGGCGCAGATGCCGGGCGCGAGCGCGCAGACCATGGCGTCCACCGTGCTGGCGCCGCTGGAACGGCATATCGGGCGCATTCCCGGCATCGACGACATGTACGGCAACGCGTCGGAGGGTTCGGCTTCGATCCAGGTGCGCTTCACCTTCGACCGCACCGCCGACAAGGCCGCACGCGACGTCCAGGCGGCGATCAATGCGGCGCAGGCCGACCTGCCGCAGTTGCCCAGCCCGCCGCAGTACTTCAAGTTCGACACCTCGCAGATTCCGATCCTGCTGGTCTCGCTCACCTCCACCGGCCTGCCGCAGGACAAGCTGTACGACCTCACCGATACCCTGCTCAAGCCCGCCGTGGCGCAGATTCCCGGCGTGGCACAGGTGCAGGTATTCGGCGGTACACCGCATGCGGTTCGCGTGGAGTTGGACATCAACGCGCTGGCCAGCAAGAAGCTCACCGCCAACGACGTGCGCAACGCGCTGATCGCGGCGAACGTGACGTCGCCCCAAGGCATCCTCACCGACGGCAACACGCAGATGACGGTGACGGCGAACGACGGCCTGAGCGAAGCGGCCGATTTCGCCAACGTGCTGATCGCCTCCAAGAACGGTGCGCCCGTGCGCCTGTCGGACGTGGCGAAGGTGACCAGCGGCCAGCAGGACATCTACCAGGGCGCCTGGTTCAACGGCCAGTCGACCGTGGCGATGCAGATCAGCAAGCGTCCCGAGGCGAACGCGGTGGAGACGGTGGACGAAATCCGCCGGCGCCTGCCGGAGTTCCGCCAGTGGATGCCCGCGGACGTGCAGATCACGCCGATCTTCGACCTCACCACCACCACCAAGTCGGCACTGCACGAAGTGCAGGTCGCCCTGATGATCAGTATCGTGATGGTGGTGCTGGTGATGCTGGTGTTCCTGCGCCGCATGCGCCCCACGCTGATTGCCTCGCTCAGCGTGCCGCTGTCGCTGGCCGGCGCGTTCGTGGTGATGCTGGCGCTGGGCTATACGCTCAATACCTTGTCGCTGGTGGCGCTGGTGTTGTGCATCGGCTTCGTGGTGGACGATGCGATCGTGGTGATCGAGAACATCGTGCGCCACATGGAGCGCGGCGAACCGCCGCTGCAGGCGTCCTTGATCGGCGTGCGCGAGATCGGTTTCACGGTGGTGTCGATCACGCTGTCGCTGGTGGCCGTGTTCGCGCCGCTGCTGTTCGGCAACAACATGTTGATCATGTTGCTGCGCGAATTCTCGGTCACGCTGACGGCGGCGGTGGTGATCTCCGCCATCGTCTCGCTCACGCTCACGCCCGCGCTGTGCGGCAAGCTGCTGAAGCACGAAGAGCCGGGCGAACGTACGCCGGGCCGCATCGAGGCAGCGCTGGAACGCTTTGACAAGGGCTTCCACCGGGCCTACGAGCGCGCGCTGGACTGGGCCATGCACCATCGCCGCGTGATGCGCTGGCAGCCCTTGTTCCTGCTGATCGCGACGTGCGTGCTCGGCTGGGCGGTGGTGGCCACGGCCGGCGGCAACTTCATGCCGGAAGAAGACATCGGCATGCTTCAGGGCGACATCCGCGCCGACGCCAATATCTCGCCCACGCTGATGGCGACGCAGGCGCAGCACGCGGCCGACATCATGAAAGCCGACCCCGCCGTGCTCGACGTGCTCACCACCCTGGGCGGCAACGACGGCTCCGGCGCCGTGGGCAATGCGGGCACCATGTTCGTCGACCTGAAGCCCAAGGGCAGCGGGCCGAACGATCGCCACGACAGCGCCAAGGTGGTGATGGAGCGTCTGTCCAAGAAGTACGACACGCTGCCGGGCATCCGTGTCTCGCTGAGCCTGGTGCAGTTCCTCGGCGGCGGCGGCAGCGGTGACAAGGGCGGCGCCTACGAATTCCAGCTGATCGGCAGCAACGGCGAAGACCTGCAGCCATGGACGCTGAAGATGGTGCAGCAGATGCGCAAGATGAAGGAGTTCCGCGACGTCGGCAGCAACTTCGACCTGGTCGGCAAGCAGCAGCAATTGAAAGTGGACCGCAATGCGGCCGGACGCCTGAGCGTGACCATGGGCGACGTGGACACCGCGCTGCTGAACTCCTTCGGCCAGCGGCAGGTGTCGGTGATCTATTCGGACATCAACCAGTACTGGGTGGTGCTGACCTCCAGTTCCGCGACGTCGCTGAGCCCCGAGGCGCTGCTCAACGTGCGCGTACGCAATGCGCAGGGCGAGATGATTCCGCTCTCGGCCATCGCGCGCATCGAGCCCAACATGAGCCCCACGCGCGTCCGTCACCACAACCAGCTCGAAGCCTCGACCATCAACTACAACCTGGCCAAGGATGTGACGCAGGACGTCGGTACCCGGCTGGTGGAGAACGCGGGCATCATCGTGGGCCTGCCTGAGGGCGTGCGCATCGAATGGACCGGCCAGAACCAGCGCCTGCAGCAGGCCAAGAGCAACGGCATGGTGCTGTTGTTCGGCGCCATCATTGCGATGTACATCGTGCTGGGCATTCTCTATGAAAGCCTCGGCCATCCGCTGACCATCCTCTCCACTTTGCCCGCCGCGGGCATGGGTGCGTTCCTGGCGATGCTGGTGACGCAGACACAGCTCACCCTGATGGCGATCATCGCGATCCTGATGTTGATCGGCATCGTGAAGAAGAACGCGATCCTGATGGTGGACTTCGCCCTGGTGGCGCAGCGAGAGCGAGGACTCTCGCCACCGGACGCGATCCGCGAAGCCGCCCTGGTGCGCTTCCGTCCGATCACCATGACCACCCTGGTGGCGATGGGCGCCGCACTGCCGCTGGCCATCGGCTTCGGCATCGGTTCGGAAATGCGCCAACCGCTGGGCGTGGCCATCGTGGGTGGGCTGCTGGTTTCGCAGCTGCTGACGCTGCTCAGCACGCCGGCGATCTACCTGTGGAATTACGACCGCAAGATCCGCAAGGAAGCGCGGCGCGTGAAGCGGGCGGCGAAGCGGGCGTTGAAGGCGCAGACGGCGGCGGGGTGAGTAAGCGGTTTTGCTTACCCCTTCACTAGCAACGCTTCCGCGAGCACCCGCCCCTCACCCCAACCCTCTCCCCGCAGGGGAGAGGGAGCCAAGGCGCGCAGCGCTCGGCTTTAAGTTTCCAACACCGCCTTACTCGCGTTATAGCCATACCGTGGATTAGGGAGATCGTAACGATCCGGGGCGCAGCGAAAAAAAGTCGCTTACTTAGTCCTTCGGGCTCGTACAAGCCGCATACCTCGTCCCCTCCACCTGCACCACCGCGTTCCCCCCGACTTCGACAGTCGCCGTGTAATGCTCCGCCGAGTCGAACCTCACTCGCCCACGC
This sequence comes from Dyella kyungheensis, assembly GCF_049913195.1. GTDB lineage: Bacteria > Pseudomonadota > Gammaproteobacteria > Xanthomonadales > Rhodanobacteraceae > Dyella > Dyella kyungheensis. The sequence goes on from NZ_CP183983.1 coordinate 4,905,233, forward strand.
GCCGCCTCCATCAGTCCCGCACACTGCAACGTCCAACTCAACGCCGTACTGCTGCGTCGCTGTTCCGAACGCTCGCATTGCGCATGACCCGGCACAGGCAGCTGCGCAAACTCCACCCACGGATCCGGCCCCTCGTCCACGCAATGCCAGGCCAGCTGCGGCTCATCCGGCCTGCCGTGATCGAGCACGCGCGTGACGATCTTCCATAACCCCGGCATCGCCTGAAAATCTCCCGGATCGGCGCGCCCCGGCTCACCGACAAACGCGGCAGCCAGCAACACGACCAGCGCGACGCGGCGCGCTATCACGCAACCGTGAGCGGAAGAGTTTGAAGAGTTCATAGCTGCCGTACTCCAAACGCGAGAAAGGCCCCGCCCGCTTCCGCGGGCAGGGCCAGGCATGTGTCAGAACATCAGTCCTGCGTATCGGCGGCCGCCACATTGCCATGGCCGTGGCCATGACCATCGCTGCTGCCGAACTCGAACATGTTCATCAGGTTGCCGATGGCCGGTGCATTGAGCGGCACATACGGGTTGTTCGGCAACGACACCGGGTTGGGGAGATTGTCGCGACTGCGATGGGAGATCGTTTCGCGCAGGCCCCAGTTCGCTTCGACGAATTTGTCGAACGACACGTGGTCGTAGTACGTGTGCACCACGCGGCCGCCCTCGGAGTAGCGCGAGATCGCCAGCAGCGGGATGCGCGTGCCGTCGCCGAAGAAGTCGATCGGCTGCACGTAGCCCGAGTCGTAGTAGCCGCCGCCTTCGTCGAAGGTCACCATGATCACGGTGTCGTTCCACACCTTCGGGTTGGCCTTGGCCAGGTCGACGATCTTCTTCACGTAGCCTTCGAACAGATCCAGCTTGGACGAGGCCGGGTGGCCGTCCAGGATGCCGTCCGGCTTGGCGATGGAAACCGCCGGCAGCGTGTCGTTCTGGATGTCGTTGTAGAGGTCGGTGATGTCCTGGTTGTTCGCGCGCAGCTTCGGATTGGTCATCACCTGGGTGGAGTACAGGAACGGATCGCAGATGTTGCAGAACGTACCTGCCTCGCCGTTCTCCTTGCCGCCGGCGTAGCCTTCGCCGTAGTACTTCCACGACACATGATGGCGGTTCAGCAGCAGCGCGAGGTTGTCCTGACGCGTCGGCGGGATGGTGAACTGCTGCGCGCCCAGCGGTGCCGGCGTGCCGTCACCGAGATAGCCCGGGTTGTAGTTGTTCACCAGGTAGTAGGCGTTCTTCTTGCAATCGGTGCCGTGGAAGGTGCGATACGGCAGCGACTTCAGATAGTCCTTCACGGCGGCCACGCCGGGCTGCGAATCGTCCGCGCAGTTCACGTAGGAACCGCCGCTGTAGCCGTCCTGCACGTACCAGTTGTTGGTACCGGCCTGCGCGTCCGGATTCTCGATCTGGTTCGACGGCGGCGTGGCCGGTTCGCCGTTGGCATCGGCGTAGTACACCAAGTCGCCGAAGCCCAGCATGATGTGGTTGGCACCCGTGCCGCCCATCACCGACTGGTGGAAGTTGTCGCTGAGCGTGTAGGTGCGGGCGAGTTCTGCGAAGTAGGGCGCATCACCCTTGGCCATGTTGAGGAACTGCATCGCCGTCGAACCTTCGCCGGTGGTCTGGTCGTCGAAACCGGCCGGCTGCGCCTTGCCGTTGGTGCCGGCGCCCACGGTGGTTTCCACCCACGGGAACAGGTCCATGCGGCAACCGCTGGGATTCTTCGCGCTGGCGGCGCGCGTGTCGCAGTCCATCTGCTGCCACATCTGGAAGAAGCGGTGTACCGGGCTGTTGGCGTAGTCGTCGTAGCTGATCGACGCGTGCATATCGACCGGCGCGTTGGCCAGCTGCGACGGGAAGCGTGTATCGACCACGGAGCTCGGCAATCCGGTACCACCCGCCGCCAGCTCGCCGTACGCGTCGGCAGGCAGTGCCGGCTCGATGGCCTGGGCCTGTGCAGCGGACGCGAACGGAGCCTGCGTAGGTGCGCCGCCCGTGTTCATCGGCGGCAACGTGGCGAAGGCCGTCGTGTGCTTGGGTGCCAGTGCGAACTTGCCGGTGCTGCTGGCCTGCCACTGTTTGGCAGCACCCACATTCGGGCCCGGCGTACCGTCGGCATTGACGATGCCTTCGGACAGCAGGTTCTGCACGCTCTGGCCGCGTGGCGGCGTGTACGTGGCGTAGACGTGATCGAAGGTGCGGTTCTCGCCGATCAGCAGGATCACGTGCTTGATCGGTGTGTTGGTGCGATCGTCGTTGCTGTCGTCGCCGCCCGGCCGGTGCAGCACGGCGACGCCAGAGGCTGGCGCCTGGCTGGTCGGGACGGCATTCTGTTCGGTGGAATTGCTCTGGGCACTCACTACGCCGGCAAGGCCGACGGAAAGCGTTCCAAGGACAAACGGCAACAGCCGCTTGCGAACGTGCGCCATAGACATGACTTCGATCTCCCAGCAGCTTCCGAAGGAAGGCTGCGCGAATGAACCCCCTGATTGGCTGGCGCCTGTTCGCAACGTTTGGCGGCTCAGCCGGGGGCGAGTCTCGTCCGGGCAGATGACCGACCCTTGGCGTTTTTACGACAAGTATTTCTGCTTTCGTGACAGCGGGGTTGCGTCGCAAGTGCTTGCGTTTCGGAACAGCATGCGAATGGCCGTGCCAGCTGGGATAGCGGCGCCCCGGCCCGCGTTCAAGGATGCGGATCGGCAAGAAATTGCTCTTGCGACGGGTGTCTAAGTTCGTGCGGTGGCGCACGTTTGGACGTCTAAACGTTGGGTGAGCAGCGCGTCCGCGCGGCGGCCTTGAAGCGGAGCTCGTCCTGGCGTCACTGGTTCGCGATACATCCCACTTCTCCCTCTCCCTGCGGGGAGAGGGCCGGGGTGAGGGGCGGGTGCTCGCGGGAAGGTTTCAACGAAGCGGGAGATTGTGGAAACAGACTCGCGAGATGTTCGCTACTACCGGCGTGTCACGCCGGCAACAACTGAAACGGCCTCATCATCTCGTTGTCCTCATGCTCCAGCAGATGGCAATGCCACACATATCGACCGGGCTCGCCCTCGAAGCGCGCGATGATGCGCGTGACCATGCCCGGGTCGGCGCGCACCGTATCCTTCCAGCCCATCTCTTCGGGCGTGGGTGGTATCGCCGGGCCGGTGTATTTGAGCGTCTTGCTCTCGTTCCATGCGAACAGGTCGAACGGGCGGCGTTCCAGCACCTGGAAGCGCACCAGATGCAGATGCATGGGATGCGCGTCGCCGGTGAGATTGACCATGCTCCAGATTTCGGTGGTGTCCTGGCGCGGGTCTTCGGTGACCGGTGCCGACCAGTGCTTGCCGCCGAGCATCATCATCATGGCGCTGCCACCGGCATCGTCCTGTTCGCCCAGCGAGAGCACGCGATCACGCACTGCACTGGCCGGCGCCAGGCGTTCGATGGTGCGCAGCGTGGCTGGCATCGCGCCGGTATCGCGGCGGCCCCGGTCGCGCACGCGAAATTCCATGATGGCTTCCGCCTGCTGGCGCAGTTGCACCTGCTTTCCATCCATGCCGGAGAAATCGATCACCACATCGGCGCGTTCGGCGGGATACAGCGTGACGCGCTGACGCGATACGGGTGCAGCCAGCAGGCCTTGATCGCTGGCGATCTGCGTCAACGTCAACCCGCCGGACAACGACATCTCATAGAAGCGCGTATTGGCCGCATTGATCAGACGCAGGCGATAACGGCGAGGCTCGACCTCCAGGAAGGGAAACAGCTTGCCGTTGCACAGGATGGCATTGCCGTTGCATTCGGAAACCCACGGCGCCTGCGGATCGTCCGACACGGGGTAGTAAAGCTGGCCGTCCTTCGCAATCAGGCGGTCGCACAGGATCAGCGGCAGGTCGCAATCGCCGCTCGGGAGACCGAGCGACTGTTCCGCGTCGTCATGAATGAGATACGCGCCAAGCAACCCCGCATAGATGTTCAAGCGGGTGATGCCCATGGCGTGATCGTGATACCAGAGCGTCGCCGCGTCCTGCGCGTTCGGGTAGTGCGATAGCGTGGCATGCCCAGGCGCGAACCATTCCTCAGGGTAACCATCGCTCGACGGCAACACGCGCGCGCCATGCACATGCGCCACCGTGCGCACTTGCGGCTTGTCGCGCTCGGCACCGTGGATGGTGTGATCGATCGGCAGGAAATGTTTCTCGGGCAACGCGTTGGCCCATTCGATCAACAGCGGATGGTTGCGTTGGGCGAGCAGGGTCGGGCCGGGAAATGTTCCGCCGTAGCCCCACAGTGGCGTCGCCGGCAAGTCGCGATGCAGTTGCGCCTTGAACGCGCGCATCTCCATCCGGTACAGCGGTAGCTGTTTGCCGGGGTAGGCCGGATGCGCGCGCTGTCCCACCGGCTTGGCCAGCGCGGGCAACGGTAGCGGATCGACGAAACGCGCCAACGTCACCGGATTCACCAACGGCACCTTGGGCGCGGCGAGCTGCGGCATCGCCATGCGCGGCATCGTTTCGTCGCCGATGGCGGGCGATGACCAGGCAAGCAACCCGAGCTCCGCGGCCGTGGCAGCGCCCACCATGTCGACGAAGCCGCGCAGGAACTGCCGGCGCGTGAGATTGATGCGAGTCATCGAGCCACCCTAGGCAGCCCTTGTGACAGTCACGTGGCAGCGTGCGAAATCCAGGTCACCGTTCGCGCATCCATGCGCGTCGGTCAATCCGCCGAAGCAGGCACTCCCTGCCCGGTCGTCGGCGCCTGTTGGCCGGCCACGGTGGCGTCTTCGGCGGCCTTGTCCAATCCGGCCTTCTCGATGGGTGTAGCCAGCATCCGCGCGCGACGCCAGCCACCCCACTTGTAGTAACCCATCGCCATCAGCATCGAGGCGAGCGAACCCAGCGGGAAGCTCCACCAGATCGAATCGGCGCCCAGCGTCGGTTCCAGCAACAGGGCAAACGGCGGACGAAACAGCCACATCGAAATGAACAGGATCACCAGCGGCGGTATCACCGCACCGGTGGAACGCACGACGCCGAACAACACGAAGGTGACACCGAAGAACATGAACGACCACACCGCGATGCTGTTGAGATGCTGCGCCAGCGACAACGCTTCGGCATCACTGGGCAGGAACAGGCCCAGCGCCGCGTGGTTGAACAGGTAGATCAGCGCGATCAGCATGCCGCTCAACAGGAAGTTGTAGACCACGCCCACCTTGGTGATGCGGCTTACGCGATCCCACAACCCGGCGCCCACGTTCTGCGCCGCCATCGACGATACCGCCGCACCGATCGCCATGGCCGGCATCTGCACATAGGTCCACAGCTGCGTGGCGGCACCGTAGGCAGCGGTGGTCTTGGAGCCGTAGTCGTTGACCATGTGGATCATGATGATCGCGGAGGTCGAGATCACGATCATCTGCAGGCCCATCGGCAGCCCCTTGAAGACCAGCGAACGCAGGATTTCCGGATCGGGCTTGAGGAATTTCAGCTCATGGCGGGTCAGCCGCAGGAAATGCTTGCGCTTGTACAGGGTGAAGATCAACGCAAACAGCGCGATGGTCTGCGCGATCAGGGTCGACGTGGCCGAACCGGCGATGCCCATGCGCGGAAACGGCCCCACGCCGAAGATCAGCAGCGGGTTGAGCACGATATCCATCACCACCGAGAACGCCATGAAGTAGAACGGCGTGCGCGAATCGCCCGCGCCGCGCAGCGTCATCATCAGGAAGTTGTAGAAATACATCGATGGCACGGCAATGAAGATGATGCGCAGGTACGGCACGGCAAACGCCTGCGCATCCAGCGGCGTATTCATCGCGCGCAGCATCCACGGCGTGCCGAAGTAGCCGCCGATGGCGACGAGAACGGATACCGACACGAAGAAGGTCACGCCCGTGCCGACCACGCGCTTGGCTTCGAGCATGTTGCGCGCGCCCAGGCTCTGGCCGATCAGAATGGTGCAGGCCATGCTGAGTCCGAATACCGCGCCCAGCAGCAGGAACAGGATCAGGTTGGCATTGCTTACCGCCGAGAGCGCGGCCTCGCCCAGGAAGTGGCCGATCCACATCGCGTTGACCGAGCCGTTGAGCGACTGCAGCACCGTGCTGCCCAGGATCGGCAACGCGAACATCAGCAGCGTCTTGGCGATCGGACCTTCGGTAAGCAGGGGCTGCCGTGCGGCAAGAGAGGACATCGAATCGTTCCGCCAGGGGAAGGGGATCAGTCGGCGTGAGGAGCTTGCCATGCGCGCGCTGCCAGCGCTCGCACATGCTCGCGCACATCGGCCGGCCATGCATCCGTCACGTGGATGAAACGCTCGCGCTCGTTGCGCCAGAACGCGCGCGATGCTTCTTCATAACCAGGGAGATTGCCCGCCATCGCGCTCATGAAACGATCCACCGCTTCACCGGCCAGGCGCACCGAATCGCGTTCGCGATGGCTGCGGCGGGCCTCTTCGACCAGGCGGCGCAAAGTAGCGGATGCGCCGCCCGGCTGGCCGGCCAGCCAATCCCAGTGACGCGGCAACAAGGTGACCTCGCGCGCGATCACGCCCAGCTTCGGGCGGCCGGGGCCGCGCGGTGCCGATTCGTCGTTCGGCGTAGGGGCGGGAAGACGGGCGAGCACGTCGTCAGGGGTGCCACGCAGGTCCAGCTCCACCGGGCGGCCGTTGAAGTCGTCGAACACCAGCACCGGCCCGTCGACACCGGCATCGACGGCTTGTTTGGTCGCCAGCGCGACTTCCGCCAGCGTGCCGGCGGCAATGCGGCGATGGCCGTCGAAGGCCACGCAGGAGACGATATCGGATGCCGACATGATTTTGCCCGGGTAGAAAGAAGGACTGAATATTGCCCGGGTAAAAAATAAAGGTCAACACCACGAGAGCGGGCGGTTGGCGCGGGGTAAAATTTCCCAACCCCGCAGGTCGCGTGCTTCCCATGGTCATCCACCCTCCGCATCGCTCGCTCCGGTTGATGCTGTTCACCCTGCGCGGCTCGATCATCCCGGTGATCTGGAAGCGGGTGACCGCCATGGTGTTGCTGGCCGTGGCGGTGGTGGTGCTGGAACGCTACCTGCCGCGCACCGGCGTGGAGCTTGGTGCGGTGCCGCTCACCTTGATGGGGCTGACGCTGGCGATCTTCCTGGGCTTTCGCAACACCGTCGCCTACGAGCGCTGGTGGGAAGCGCGAACGCTGTGGGGCGAGTTGCTGATCGTGGTGCGCAACCTGGCGCGGCAGACGGTAAGCCTGCCCGAAGGCGTATCCGGGCAGGAGCAGGCGCGCATGGTGCATCGGCTGATCGCCTTTGCCCACGCCCTCCGTCACCAGCTACGCGGTACGGCAGCCGGCGACGAGGTATCGCGCTGGCTGACGCCCGAGGAGGCGGCCGCGCTCGCCGGCCGTCCCAATCCGCCGAATGTCCTGCTCGGCCTGATCGGCCAGGGCTATGCCCAATGGCAGCGGGCGGGCCGTCTCGACCCCATCCTCCTGGCCACTATCGACGCACAGGTGACGCGGCTGTCCTATGTGCTGGGCGGGTGCGAGCGCCTCCAGGGCACGCCGATTCCCTTCGCCTACATCCTGCTCCTGCACCGCACCGTCTACGTGTATTGCCTGCTGCTGCCGTTCTGCCTGATCGGCAGCGTGGGCTGGGTGACGCCGCTGATGGTAGGCGTGCTGTCGTATACCTTCTTCGGACTCGATGCGCTGGGCGACCAGATCGAGAACCCGTTCGACCGCCTGCCCAACGACCTGCCCCTGGACGCCATGTGCCGCACCATCGAGATCGGCCTGGGCGAACTGCTCGGCGAGCGCGAACTGCCGTCGCCGCTGCAGCCCGTGGACGGCATCCTGCTGTAGCACGCACGATCCCCTGCTGACCCAAAAGCGGCCTCCGCCGCCACTCCTTGCCGTAGTTTTACGGTGCTTTACGCGTGTGCTTCACGCCCCCTGAGACAGACTGAAGGCGTGGTCGGGAAGGCAGCCGGCCATTCGTACCGCCCAGGCAACTCAGTGTTGTCTCGATTCGACCTATTTCCAGTACCGGTCGGTCCATTAAGTTATTAAACTTGGCGGTGCACAAACCCCTCCCCACTCTGTCAAAAAGAAGAAAGACCCATGCAATCTCCCCTCCTGCGCAGTGCCGTTGCGCTGGCCCTGATGGGCATTTCCGCAACAACCCTGGCCGAGCCCCGTATCGAGATCAATGGCGGCCGAAGCTACTCGGACAGTTACTGGAGCAACACCGCCTGGATCGAAGGCATCTGGAGCGAGCACGCCTTCGGCAATAGTCAGTACACCTGGTCGCCGGCGGTCTCGCTCGGCTTCATCAACGGACGCAACGTGAGCAAGTACGGCAATGCCGTCTCCGACGACGTGTGGTTGCTCGGCGGTGGCGTACGCATGCGCTACGGCAGCAGCGGCGACTGGTACCACCACCTGTTCTGGACCTCCGAAATCGCCGCCCAGAGCGGCCGCACGCTGGCCCTGAGCAGCGGTGGCGAGTTCGTCAATTCCATCGGCTGGACCGACGATCACTGGACCTTCCAGATCCGCCACGTCTCCAACGCCGGCATCAAGGGCTCCAACCGGGGCGAAACGATGGCGCTGGTCGGCGTTGCGTTCAATCCTTGATAGGCAAGTCCGCGTTCGCCATGCAACGGCCCTGAGGGGCCGTTGTTGTTTGGATGGCCAAAAGCTTAAAGCCGGCCAGTTGAAGCCATAAGGCTAGATTGCCCCCTCACCCCAACCCTCTCCCCGGAGCGGAGAGGGAGCCGGAGCGCGCAGCACTGCGCACAAAAAAAGGCCGCATTGCTGCGGCCTTTTTTCGTACCGAATCCGCGATCAATGATCCGCCGCGGGCCCCGACTTCGCCCCAAACGGCGGCCGCGCCAGCCACACCACCACGATCAAGCTGAAGAACACCCAGCCCAGCAAATGGAACACCTCGTTGAACGAGATCTGGAACGCCTGCTGCGTGATCATCTGTTCCAGGAAACCGTTGCTCGCCTGCGCGCTCACACCCGCCGCCTGCAGCGTCGTCTGCGCCGAATTGTCGTAAGGCGTGAAGTGCTCGGTGAGATGCGCGTGATGCACGATCGCACGGTGGTCCCACAGGAACGTGGTGAGCGATGCGGAGAAACTCGCGCCCAGCGTACGCAGGAACGTCGCCAGACCACCGCCCGCGGCAATCTCGTTCGGCTGCAGATCCGACAGCAGGATCGTGGTCACCGGCATGAAGAACAACGCCACGCCGAGGCCCTGGAACAACTGCACGCCGGCCACGTGCCAGAAATCGATCTGCAGGAAGAACTCCGAGCGCATGAAGCAGGTCGCGCCCATCACCAGGAACGCACAGGAAGCAAGCAATCGCATGTCGGTGCGCGAGGCGTATTTGCCCACGATGAAGGTGAGCATCACCGGCAGGATGCCCAACGGCGCCGCCGCAAAACCCGCCCAGGTCGAGGTGTAGCCCATGTTCCGCTGCAGCCACTGCGGCACCAGCAGGCCGATGGCGAAGAACGCGGCATACGCCAGCACCAGCGCGATCGTGCCGATGCGGAAGTTGTGATGGCGCAGCAGGCGCAGGTTGACGATCGGTTCCTTGTCGGTCAGTTCCCAGATCAGGAAGACCGCCAGCGCGATGGCCGACACGATCGCCGTGATCACGATGAACTGCGAGTTGAACCAGTCCTCGTCGTTGCCCTTGTCCAGCACGATCTGCAGCGCGCCAACGCCGACGATCAGCGTGATCAGGCCCACGTAGTCCATCTTCGGACGCATGATCACGTCCTTGCGGCCCTTCATCTGGTTGGCGACCACCATGCTGGCGAAAATGCCGATGGGCACGTTGATGAAGAAGATCCACGGCCACGAATAGTTGTCGGTAATCCAGCCGCCCAGGATCGGGCCGGCGATGGGCGCCACCACCGTCACCATCGCCAAGAGCGCCAACGCCATGCCGCGTTTGGCGGGTGGATAGATGGAGATCAGCAGGCTCTGCGTCACCGGATACATCGGTCCCGCCACCGCGCCCTGGATCGCGCGAAAGAGGATCAGCATCGGCATGCTCTGCGCGATGCCGCACAGGAATGAGGCGATCGAGAACAGCAGCGTTGAAAGAATGAACATCCGCACTTCGCCGAAACGGCGGGTGAGGAAGCCGGTGAGCGGCAACGAGATGGCCATGCTCACCGCGAAGGAGGTGATGACCCAGGTGCTCTGGTTCACGCTCACGCCGAGGTTGCCGGCGATGGTCGGCAACGACACGTTCGCGATGGTGGTGTCCAGCACCTGCATGAAGGTCGCCAACGAGAGGCCGACGGTGGTCAGCGCCAGGTTGGGTGGACGGAATTCTTGGTTCATCGCACGGGTGACCTGCGGTAGAAAGTTTCAGCGCTCTGCGCGGATGCGGAGCGGCCGCTGCTTTTTTTGCTCGTCATTCCGGCGCAGGCCGGAATCCAGTGACGTCAGGGCTGACACGTGCCGTAGTCTTCATGCCGTGTCGCTACTGGATTCCGGCCTGCGCCGGAATGACGGTGTAGTACTGAGGAAGACGTGGAGACGCGTAGGCTTCCACGCACTCCGAATTACTGCTTCTGACTCTCACCCGCCATGTTCGCGTGGATGATTTCCGCGATCAGGCCGTCGGCCTTGGCCAGCTGCGTCTTGTACACATCGGTGTTGAAAGCCGGCTGCGACGGCGACTGCTTGGCCAGCAGCGGGCCGCTGGTGTCGTGCAGGTTCACCGAGACCTTGGTCGACAGGCCGATGCGCAGCGGATGCGCTTCCAGCTGCTTGGGGTCGTTGAAGAACACACGCACCGGCACGCGCTGCACGATCTTGATCCAGTTGCCGGTGGCGTTCTGCGCCGGCAGCAGCGAGAACGCGCTGCCGGTGCCCACGCCCAGGCTCTCGACCTTGCCCTGGTAGCTCACCGAACCGCCGTACACGTCGGCGCGGATTTCCACCGGCTGGCCGATGCGCATGTTGTTGAGCTGCGTTTCCTTGAAGTTGGCGTCGACCCACACGCCGTGCAACGGCACCACCGCCATCAACGGCGCGCCCGGTGCCACGCGCTGGCCCAGCTGCACCGAACGCTTGGCGATATAGCCGTCCACCGGCGCGACCAGCGCCGTGCGCACGTCGTCGAGATAGGCGGCACGCAGATGGGCAGCGGCGACCTGGACGTCCGGATGCGAGGCGACGACGGTATCGTCCACCAGCACCTTGTTGGTCTGGAACTGCTGCTGCGCGGTGGTCAGGGCGCTCTGCGCGGTGGTCAACGCATCGAGTGCATGCGACAGCTCCTCAGCCGAGATGGCGCCCGACTTGGCCAGGTCGCGACGGCGGTTGTAGTCGGCCTGGGCCTTGTCCACCGCCACCTTGCGCACGGCCACTTCGGCCTGCGCGCCACTCACGTTGCTGTAGAGGCCGCGCACCTTGCGCACCGTGTTGGCGAGATTGGCACGCGCCTGCTGCAGCGCGACGTCGGCATCGGCCGGGTCGAGCTTCACCAGCACGTCGCCCGCGTGCACCAGGTCGCCGTCGTCGGCGCCGATGGTGATCACCGTGCCCGACACCTGCGGGGTGATCTGCACGATGTTGCCGTTGACGTAGGCGTCGTCGGTATCTTCATACCAGCGACCGTCGAAGAAGTACCACAGGCCCCAGCCGATGGCGGCGATCACCAGCACGGCGACGAGCGTCTTCAGCAGGAAACCGCGACGGCTCTTGGGGGGTTGCACTGCGGCGGTCTCGGCCGCAAGCGGATTCTGGCTAGACATGGGGATAGCCCTTAGAGCGAATGATCAGAAGAGTTTTGGACGGCCACATCGGCCGCGGCCGCCTGCGGACGGAAACCGCCGCCGAGGGCCTGGATGAGTTGCACGGAGAAGTCGACCTGCTGCGACTGCAGCGCGGCGAGACGCTCCTGCGCACCCAGCAATTGCTGGCGCACGATCAGCGATTCGAGATAGCTGCCCACGCCGGCCTTGTAACGCTGCTCGGAGAGCTGCCAGGCCTGCGAAGCCGCATCGACGGCACGCTGCTGGGCGGCGACCTGTTCCTGCGCCGACTGCACGGCGTCGTAGTCGTCGGCCACTTCGTTCACCGCGCGCACCAGCGTCTGGTTGTACTGGGCCACGGCTTCGTCGTACTGCGCGTCCTTCGCGGACAGATTGGAACGCAGTCGGCCGCCGTCGAAGATCGGCAAGCTCAGCGACGGACCAAAGGTGTAGAAGCGCGCCGGCAACTGCAGCGGATTGATGCTGCCGAACGCGGCCACGCCGGCCATCGCGCTGAGGCTGACGTTGGGCATGAACTGCGTCTTGGCGACCTTGATTTCCTTGCCCGCCGATTCCACGCGCCAGCGTGCAGCGACCAGGTCGGCGCGGTGGCCGATCAGTTCGCTCGGCACATCGGCCGGCACGGTCAGCGCGCCGGGATTGAGCGCCTGCGGACGGCCGATGTCGAGGCCGCGATCCGGACCCTTGCCCAGCAATACCGACAACGACGAACGCGCCGCATCGATGGCGCGGTTGGTGGCAGCCAGTTGCTGGTCGGCGTTGGCCACTTCGGTGTCGCTCTGCTTGAGCTGCAGCTGGTTGTCGAGACCGGCCGAGACGCGCTGCAGGGTGAGCTGACGCGCGGTGGCGGCGCGATCATGCTCGGCCTTCGCCACATCCTGCTGCGCGTACGCATAGGAAAGCTGCACATAGGCGCGCGCCACGTTGGTGGAAAGCTCGATGCGTGCGGCCTGCTGCTCGATCTCGGCCGCATGCTGCTGGCCGACGGCCGCTTCCCAGGCGGCGCGCTTGCCGCCCCACAGGTCCAGGTCCCAGCTGAGGCTGGCGCGGGCGTCCTTGAACCAGGTGAACTTGCCGCCGCCCAGATCCGGCGGCGCGGCAGTGAGCGGCAGACGCTGGCCGATTACGTTGGCACCGGCCGTCACGCTGGGGCCGCGCTCGGCATCGGCCGCACCGGCTTGCGCCTGCGCCTGGCGGGCGCGTGCGTCGGCGACGGAGAGGCTGGGGTTGTCCTTCAGTGCTTCGGCGATCAACGCGCTCAGCTGAGGATCGCCCAGGCCGGTCCACCAGTCATTGGACGGCCAGGCGGCGGGGGAGAGCGTGGCGCCGGACAGGCTGCGATCGGCCTTCAGTGACGAGGCATCGGTCAGCGTGCCTTCCGGATGCAGGCCACCGCTGCTGACGCATCCCGCCAGCGCGAAAGTAAGGCCGGTGGCTGCCGCAAGGAGTTGCAGACGCATGGGCTTGATTCCAGGAAAGTGAAACGGGTCAGTTCTTGTCGCGGAGCGCGTGCAGCACACGCTCCAGGTAATCGCGCAGTTGTTCGCGTTCGGTGGGGTCCAGCGCTTTTTGCGCGGCTTCCAGTACGCGGTCGTTGCAGGGCGTCATCTGCCGCCACATCGCGTCGCCTGCCGGCGTCAGCTCGATGCGCAGCGCGCGGCGATCCTGCTCATGGGGGTGGCGGCGCAGCAGTCCCTTGCCTTCGAGCTGGTCGAGCTGGCGCGTCATGGCACCGCCGTCGAGCTCCACCGAGCGGGCCAGTTCGCTGGCCGACATCGGGCCGACCAGGGCGAGCCGCTTGAGGATCAGGAACTGGGTGAAGCGCAGTTCCACACCGGAGGCCTGCAATTCGGCTTCCATCTTGCGGACCAGTTCGCTGCGAACCAGTCCGATCAGGACGCCGATGCTGTCTTTCTGGACAGAAAGGGGGGTTGAGGGGCTCATGGGAAGGCAATTCTATTGCCGGAAATATATTTGTCAAGGCAAATATGTTCTGAATAGGCTTTGCCCGGACAAATTTTGCAATCCCCTCAATGAGCACCCTCCTTCATCTCGTCCTGCAGCCACTCCCGCAGCGCCGGATGACGTACTTCGAACAGTTCGAACACGCCCAGCGCGCGCAGCGTCGGCAGCAAGGCGACCAGCCGGGGTTCCAGCGCGCGGCGGGCCGCCTCCGGCGTGTTGGGGTCCAGCATCTGGTGGGCGCAGGCCACGAACGCTTCGAGCGGCGCGCTCTCGGCGGTGGGCATGCGTACGGCAGTCATCGACATGGATCAGCTCCCTTCGACGCCGGATGTCGACGCCACTGGCTTCAAACAGGACGAGCGTCGGGGTGCGGGCGTGACGGCACCGGATCAAGCCGGCGCCTGTGCACGCACCATCAAACCGCGACCGACGGCACGTTCAGGGGACCGCGAGCGGCGGCAGCGGTGGGGATCGGGTCAGCATGATTGGGCAGAAGGGTGAAATACTGTTAGCGTTATTTGGTCAAACTTTATCGAGAACCGGCCATGGGACATGTCTCCCATACAGACGAGCAAGCCTTCCACGCCCTGATCGAACGCCTCGATGGGCCCCCGGTGATCGCCTACTGGACGGAAGGCGAAGTCGCCAGCGAGTACACCGAAAGCACGCGCGAATACGGCTGGCACTCGCACGCGCGCGGGCAGTTGTACTGCGTGGAAAGCGGCCTGGTGCATGTGCGCACGGCCCAGGGCTCGTGGTTGCTGCCGCCGCACCGGGCCGGCTGGATGCCGCCGGGCGTGCAGCACACCGTTACGCTCAGCGGCCCCATGACCGGCTGGGGCGTGTTCGTCACGCCGCCCGAATGCGGCTGCCTGCCCATCGAGCCCTGCGTCATCGGCGTCACCGAACTGATGCGCGCACTGGTACGCCGCGCCAGTTCGTGGATCGGAGAGCCCCAGCTGGACGAAAGCCAGGAGCGGCTGACCACGGTGCTGCTGGACGAAATCTGCCGCGCCCGGCGCGAACCGCTGCATCTGCCGATGCCGGTGGACCGGCGCGCGCTGCGTATTGCGGTGGCGCTGCTGGAGAACCCCAACGACAACCGCGGCCTCGATGAGTGGGCCGCCTGGGCCGGCCTTTCGCCGCGCAGTCTGAGCCGGCTGTTCCGCGGCGAAACGGCGTTGAGTTTTGCGCAGTGGCGGCAGTTGGCGCGGCTCACGCATGGGCTGGAACGCCTGGCCGATGGCGAGCCCGTCTCCGCGGTGGCGGATGCGCTGGGCTATGCCAGCGTGAGCGCATTCGTGGCGATGTTTCGACGCAGCTTCGGGCAGCCGCCGGCCAGATATTTCGCCGCACAGGCAGCGCAGTAACGCCATCCTGTCGCTGTCCGCCGGGAACCAGCCACCCGCCGGCCCTGACGACAAGCCTTCCACCCTTTAGAATGGCGCGCTGGCGCCATGCGCCCCCTGCTAAAAACCAAGGTCTTCCCCATGCCACAACTGTCCGTCGTCGTGCCGGTGTTCAACGAGCGCGACAACATCCCGCCGCTGCTCGCCGAAATCGCCGCCGCCCTGCGTGGCAAGGCGGATTTCGAAGTCATCTACGTGGACGACGACTCCAGCGATGACAGCGTGGCCGTGCTGGCGGCGGAGAAGGCGAAGTACCCGGAGCTGCGCATCGTGCGCCACCTGACCCGCAGCGGCCAGAGCACGGCGGTGTGGAACGGCGTGCGCGCGGCGCGCTCGCCGTGGATCGCCACGCTGGACGGCGATGGCCAGAACGATCCGGCCGACATTCCCAAGCTGCTCGCCCAGCGCGACCAGAGCGGCCCCGATGTGCGCTTGTTCGCCGGCTGGCGCACCACGCGCCGGGACAGCTTCAACAAGCGCATTTCTTCCAAGATCGCCAATGCGGTGCGTTCGCGCATGCTCAGGGATTCCACGCCCGACACCGGTTGCGGCCTGAAGCTGTTCGACCGCGACGTGTTCATGCGCTTGCCCTACTTCGACCACATGCACCGCTATCTGCCGGCGCTGGTCAAGCGCGCAGGATTCCAGAGCACCAGCGTGCCGGTGGGCCATCGTCCGCGCACGGCGGGCACGTCCAAGTACGGCATGCTCGATCGCCTGTGGGTAGGCATCGCCGACCTGCGCGGCGTGGCGTGGCTGATGCGTCGCGGCAAGGTGACCCAGGTCGAAGAGATCTGATCCACACGTCGGAAGCCTGGCTTTCTGTGGGAGCGCACTTGTGCGCGACAAACCTCGCAGAAAGCCGTGACCATTCGACGGGGTGCTGTCGCGCACAAGTGCGCTCCCACAAAAGGCTTGCCACAAGGACTTGGCTTCAACGCGCCCTTCATCAGCGTATGCTGATCATTCGTGCTTCGGGAGGCCGCCCGTCCATGAGTATTGCCGTCAAGCGCATCTACGAATCGCCCGCCAGGAGCGACGGTTATCGCGTCCTGGTGGATCGCGTATGGCCACGCGGCATGAAGAAGGAAGATGCCGCGCTCGACGCCTGGAGCAAGGAGCTGGCGCCTTCCACCGCCCTGCGCAAATGGTTCGGCCACGATCCCGCGCGCTGGGAGGGTTTCCGCCATCGCTACGCGTCCGAACTCGATGCCGCCGCCGAGCATTGGCGGCCGTTGCTGACGCAGGCGTCGCGCCATCGGGTGACCCTGCTGTTCGGCGCGCGCGATGAAGAGCACAACAACGCGGTGGCGTTGAAGGGTTATCTGGATGCGCTGCTAAAGGCCCACGGCCAACCCTGATGCATCAGGGACGTGTGGCGTATACGCCGGCACGCGTCGGTTGCCAGTTGGCCAGCGCCAGGCGTGCCTGCTTGCGACCCATCTCGATCAATTCGCCCGCGCGATAGAACTCGTACACGGTGGCGACGTTGCGCGGCATGCGGATCAACAGGTCGGGCTCGTAGGCGGCCAGACGCAGGCGCGACAGATTGGCCTGCATCAGGTCCATCGATTGCATCAGCAGTTCCAGCATGCCCGGTTCGCGCGGCTTGTCGGCGCCGTGCGGCACCAGCTTGCTGATGAAATCGCCGATCCGCGAGCGATGGCCTTCGCTGCCTTCGGTGGGCGTGGCCCGCACTTCGTCCGGCGTGCCCGCATCGGGCGGGCCGTCCATGCTCACGGCGAACAGATAGTCCGCCGGCTCGCGGATCAGCGGCGTCACCGGCACGGGATTGAGCAGGCCGCCGTCGATCAGGCGTCGCTCCGACAGCGTGTGCGGGCGGAAAATGCTGGGAATGGCGATGGATGCGCGAATCGCATCGAACAGCGGGCCGCGCGTGAGCCAGACTTCGCGCTCGCGGTCCAGGTCCGTCGCCACGGCGGTGAACGCGATGGGCAGGTCTTCGATGGCCGCGTCGCCGATCAGGCCGCGCATGGTCTCGATGATGCGCTCGCCCTTGATCAGGCCGCCGCCGGAAAAGGTCCAGTCGACCAGCTTGAGCACGTCGATCTTGGCCAGCGAGCAGACCCAGTCGCTATAGACGTCCAATTTGCCGGTCGCATAGATGCCGCCGATCAGCGCCCCCATCGAGGTGCCCGCAATGGCCACGATCTCGTAGCCCTGCGCCTCGATCTCCTGGATGGCGCCGATGTGCGCCAGGCCCTTTGCGCCTCCGGAACCAAGTGCGAGTGCGACGGTCGGTTTCTTGGTGACGACGGCTTCGGCGGGAAGCGTCGAGGGATCGGCGATATCAGTGGCGCTCATGGCTCAAACGACAAGAAGTGAGTGGAGAGTATCGGCAGGTGGGCGAGTGCCTCGGGGCGCTTCCTCGCTGCTTACTCCTGTTTACTCACTTCCGTCACTGATAGCCACCCAGCGCCAGCTGCAGCTGGATCTTCATTTCCTCGCGCAGCGACAAGGGCGCCACGACTTCCGCGTCCGGACCGTACTTGAGCACGTCCATCAGCAGTTCCTTGGAATTGGAGTAGGGCACCTGCAACTCGTAGCGGCCATCGGACAGCCACTCGCCCTTCTGCTGCGAGTGCCAGTGCTCGTCGGCGACCCAGCGCGCGGCATGTTGCGAGAAACGCAGCGTGGCCCAGGCCTTGGGCTTGCCGGCGAAGATGCCGTAGCTGGAGGCGAGCGCGTCGTTGAGTTCCTGCTCGGCCACGTCGCGCGCGGGTTCTTCCAGCGATTGCGGCTCGGCAATGCGATCCACCGCGAAACTGCGCAGCGCTTCGCGATCGTGGTCCCATACGTCGAGGTACCAGTTGTCGCGATAGTGGGTGAGGCGTTGCGGCGACACGCGGCGGTGGCTGTCGGCATTGGTGGTGCGCGCGCGGTAACGGAAGCGCAGCTGCTTGCGTTCCAGCACCGAGCCGGCCACCACGCGAAACACTTGCTGGTCGAGCTTGCGTTCGCCCCAGGCGATCACGCGGATGCGTTCGATCGGCAGCGTCTTGCCGGTGCCCTGGTCGGACAGCAGGTGTTCGATGCGCGCCTTGAACGGTGCGAGCGCACCGGCAAGCACGCCCGGTCCGCTGCGGCCGATCAGTTCGTTGAGGGCAAGCAACGCCGCCAGTTCGTCGGAGGTGAGCCACAGGCCCGGCAACTCGAAGCGTTCGCCTTCGCCCACCGCATAGCGGAACGCGGCATGTTCGCCGCCCGCGCTTTCGATCGGCGCGCCCAGCGCATCGCGCAGAAACGCCACGTCGCGATACAGCGTCGCACGCGAGCACTCCAGCTCGTCCATCAGACGAGGCAGAGGGACCGGATAGTGCGCCGACTTCAGCAATCGGTGCAGGGTGAGGATGCGCTCGTAACGGTCCATGAAATGTTTTTCGACGGCTGCGTCTGCGTAGCATGCGCACCGTTTGCGATAGCCGCAAGTCCACCAGATGGTCGGATTCAGCAACACCACGCCAAGGTCACGCGCACGTGATCCCACCTTCACGCATAAAAGACGCCAAAATCATGAAGCCACGCCGCAGGGCCCCACCGCACGCCGATGACGAACAAGCCAGCCCGCGCGCGCGACCGCGGCCGCTGGCGGCCACGCTGCTGCATGTGAGCGGTTACGACGGCTTCGGTTTGTGGATGACGCTCGGACTCGCCCTGGCCGTGGGCGTCTATCCCGCCGGACGCGGCGATGTGTTGGTGCCGATCAGCCTGGGCGCCGCGCTGGTGGCGATAGGGCTGCTCGCCGCCTGCCTGCACTCGCGCTGGACACCGCACTGGCATGGCTGGGTCATCGGCAAGGGTTCGCGACCCACGCGGGCGGCGCTGGTGGCGCTCGCGTGCATTTTGCCGGTGCTGGCGGTCGCCGGCCTGGCGCGCGGCGACAACGCCTTCTGGGCAACACGCTTGTCGGGCGCCGCCATGTCGCTGTGTGGGTTATGCAGCCTGATCGTTACCTCCTATGCCGATGCCCGGCGTCAGGCCCCGGACATGGACTCCCGCCTGGCGACCCAGTTGCCGTTGAGCCGCGTGGTTTCGGCCACCTATGGCGGCGGGCTCTGGCTATGGCTTTGCAGCGCGGGCCAGGACATCGACGACGCTGCGCTGCATCCGCGCGCCTGGATCATCGGACTGTTGGCGCTGGCGCTGCTGCGCGGCCTGGTGGAAAGCCTGCGCTGGCAGGCCGCGTTGCAGCGGGTCGGCAGGCCGCGCGGTCGGCTGGAATTGCAACCCGGGCGTTATCTGGCGGCACTGCTGGTCTATGCGTTGCCGTGCCTGGCCTTGCTGCTGATGAACTTCAGCGACGGCTGGCTGGCCCTGGCCGCTTTGGCAGCAGTGAGCTGCACGGTGGGTATGGCGACCGAGCTTAGTTTGTATGATGAAGCCCTGGCAGCGTTGCCAGGCGGCCCGTGACAGGCCCGCCGCGCGTCAGCGCTGAACCAACCCCTCCCCGGTTCACAGGCAGTTCAATCCGCCCCATTAAGGTGGCGGCCTCCATCTTTTAACGAAAAAGGAACAATCAGACATGAAAAGCACCCTGATGACAGGCGCCCTGCTCGCAGCGCTGGCCAGTTTTGGCGCTCAGGCCGACGACGCGTCATCCAATCCGGCCAACAACGGCGGATGGACGGGTTCGGGCGAATTCGGTTTCGCGTCTTCCTATGGCAATTCCCGTTCGGAAAACATCAACGCCAAGCTCGGCGTCAGCCAGGAGAACGACCTGTGGAAGAACAACTTCTTCCTCAATGGCCTGCGTTCCAAGGGCGAGGTCGAGGTGCAGGACCAGCAAGGCAACACCATCGATCGCCTCACCACCACGGCGAATCGCTATGACAGTGGCGCTTCGGTGGGCTACAAGCTCGACCCGCGCAGCTACATCGTGACGGCGGCCCGCTACGAGCACGACGATTTCGGCGCCAACCTGTGGCAGGGCATCGTGTCGGTGGGCTACGGCTACATCGCGCTGAAGACCGAGCGCACCGAGCTGTCGTTCGAAGCCGGCCCCGGTTACAAGCGTTACCGCCCCGCCGATGTCGACCAGGCGGTGGTCCAGCCCGACGGCACCACCGAGACGGTGCGCGTGCGCCAGAACACCATCGGCGAAGCGGTCGGCCGCGGTCTGGTCAACTACAAGTACCGCCTTACCGACAACACCGCGTTCGAAGACACCCTGCTGATCGAAGCGGGCTCGGACAACAAGTACTACCAGAACGATATCGGCCTGTCGGTCAGCATGACCAAGAAGGTGGCGCTCAAGCTCGGCTACCAGCTGCGCTACAACAGCGACGTGCAGCCCGGCACGCAGAGCACCGATTCGCTGGTCACGACCAACCTGCTGTACAACTTCTAAGCGTTCGCGCGCTTCGCCAAAAACCGCCCTGGTGCGACCGTCGACGACGGCTCCGCCGGGCGGTTTTTTCTTTCTCAGTGACCGAGCAGCGCGCCGGCTCCCTGCTCGAACAGCGCGGCGGCCACCTGCTTGCCGAGTGCCTCGGCCTGGTCGCCCTCGGCTTGCGCCTGGGCATGCAGCAAGCGGCCGCTGCTCGCGTCGCCCACCATGCCGCGCAAATGCAGGCCACGCTCGGTGACCGTGCACCAGGCGCCCACCGGCACCGTGCAGCTGCCGCCCAGCGCATGGTTCATGGCGCGCTCGGCGGTGACGGCGAGCCGGGTCTGGGCGTCGTCCAGCGCGCTGAGCAGTGCGAGCACCTCCGGCCGATCCGAGCGTGCCTCGATGGCGATGGCCGCCTGTCCCGGTGCCGGCAGCCAATCCGGGGCGGCAAGGCGGCCGCGGATGCGCGAGGCGAGACCGAGCCGCTCGAGGCCGGCGCAGGCCAGCAGGATCGCGTCGTAGTGGCCCGCATCGAGCTTGGACAGTCGCGTGCCGACATTGCCGCGCAGATCCAGCAGGCTCAGGTCGGGGCGTGCGGCACGCAGTTGCGCCTGCCGGCGCAGCGACGAGGTGCCCACGCGTGCGCCCAGCGGCAACGCGGCGAGGTTGGCGTAGTCGTTGCTGACGAAGGCGTCGGCGGCATCGGCCCGGGGCAAAATCGCCGGCAGGGTGAAGCCGGGCTCCAGTTCCGACGGCACGTCTTTCAACGAGTGCACGGCCAGGTCGGCGCGGCCCTCCAGCATCGCCACTTCGAGTTCTTTCAGGAACAGGCCCTTGCCGCCGATGGTGGCGAGCGGCTTGTCGAGGATCTCGTCGCCGCGCGTGGACATCGGCACCAGGTCCACGAACAGGCCCGGATGGACCGCGCGCAACTCCGCCGCGACGTGTTCGGCCTGCCAAAGGGCGAGCGCGCTCTTGCGGGTGGCGATGCGCAGCGTGGTTGGCGTCATGGTGGTCTCGTTGGGGGCGCAGCGCGAAGCTTCGTCGGGGGCCTCATTGTCGCGTAATTAGGGTCGCGGCTGCATGCACGGCGGCCCCACGCCTCAGCCCATGCGCAGCAGCTTGCGTAGCGCCGGCAGGTTGCGGCGGCTCACTTCGGGCATCAGTTCCGTGCCGCCGAGCCGCGCGAGCACGCGCCCATCCGTGAGTGTCTTCAGGCCGATCAAGCGTTGTGCCGGCACCAGGCAGTTGCGATGCAGGCGGATCAGCGTGTCGGGATAGGCGTCTTCCAGCTGGCGCAGCGATTCCTCCAGCAGCAGCTGGCCGCCGCGGTGCTGCACCACCACGTACTTCTCTTCGGCCAGCAGGCAGATCACGTCGGCCAGCGCGACGCGCACCTGTTCCCCGCGCAAGCGTCCGTGCAGGTAACCGGCCGATTCGCGCGGCGCGTTCTGCAGGCGCAGGCGCGCGCGCTGCAAGGCTTCGTTGAGCCGCTCCAGGCGCACCGGTTTCAACAGGTAATCCACCGCACCCAGCTCGAACGCATGCAGCGCGTGGCTTTCGTAGGCGGTGCAGAACACCACCAGCGGACGTTTGCTGCCGGCCAGCCGCTGCGCCAGCGCGGTGCCGCTGATGCCCGGCATGTTGATGTCCAGCAACAGCACGTCCGGCTGCAGTTCGCCCAGCGCGGCCAGCGCCGCTTCGCCGTCGGCGACGCTGCCGGCGACTTCCACGTCCTTGCATTCGCCGAGCAGCGCGGCAAGCCGCGCACGGGCCAGGGGTTCGTCGTCAACGATGAGTACGCGCATGGACACTCGATTTACACCGCAGGCAACTGGAGGCGCACCACGAAGCGATCGCCTTCGGGTCCGGCGACGACGCGTGCGCGCGGACCGTAGCGATAGGCCACGCGCCGACGCACATTGTCCAGGCCGTGGCCATGGCCGCCGGGCGCGGGCTCGCCAGCCAGCGGGTTGTCGATTTCGATCAGGATGTCGCCGCGCTCGCGCCGTCCGCGCAGGATCACTTCGCCGCCTTCGCGCAACGGCTGGATGCCGTGGCGCACCGCATTCTCCACCAGCGGCTGCAGCAGCAGGCGCGGCAGCGGGAAGGCGTCAGGCAGGTCGTCCAGCTCGCGCCGCACGCGCAGGCGTTCGCCCAGGCGCAACTGCTCGATGTCGAGGTAGCGATCGACCAGGCCCAGTTCTTCGCCGAGCGTGCCGTCGCGCGTGCTGTGCTCGCCCAGCGCGGCGCGAAAGAGTTCGGAGAGGTCTTCCACCGTTCGTTCGGCCGCGGCCGGATCCACGCGCACCAGCGCGGCCACCGTGTTCATGCTGTTGAACAGGAAGTGCGGACGGATGCGCGCCTGCAGCGCCGATACCTGCGCCTGCGTCACCGCCTCCAGCCGCGTCTGCCACTGCGCCAGCAGGTAGAAATAACGCAGCATCGCGGCGCCCAGCAGGGCGGCGATCAAGGTGTTGTTGAGCACGAAGTCGTCGGTGCTGTCACTCAGCAGGGCCATCTGCATGGCGGCATCCATCCAGTGCACCAGGGCGCTGCCGACCGCCACGATCAGCACCATCGCCAGCCACACGCCGGCATAGCCCGCGCGGCCCGGCAGGCGCATCAAGAGCGGGCGCAGTTTGCATAGCGCCACACCGATCACCACGGCCAGCCAGTCGGCGAACAGCATGCCCACGCTGAAACCGCGCCAGCCGTGGCTGTTGTTGGGCGCCAGCCACATCACGGTGACCGTGATCGAGGCCATGATCAGCAGGGCGTAGATCACCGGCCCGCTGCAGAAGTCAGGCAGCGGGCGAAGCTCCGCGCGACCAGGCGTCGGTGTATCGGTGGTGGATTCCCTCATGCGCCGAAGTATGCCGCATGCGTGCGCGCCCTACTTTGCGCGCCGTCCCGGCACGTGCAGCGATCAGGCGCCCAGCCGGACGCTCATCCACTGGCGCAGGTCGGCCACTTCCTCGGCACAGACCGAGTGCGGCATCGGATAGGTGTGCCAGCTGACCGGATAACCCAGCGACTGCAGCAGGTCGCGCGAATTGACGCCGCGGGTAAGCGGAACGATCGGGTCGGCCGTGCCGTGGCCCCAGAACACCGGCGTGTGCCCGTTAGCGGGGTTGCGCTCGGCGGCGAAGACGTCCTGCAGCGGCAGGTAGGTGGACAGCGCGATGATGCCCGCCAGCTCCGCGCCGTGGCGCAGCCCCGCCGACAGCGCAATGGCGCCGCCCTGCGAGAAGCCGGCCAGCAGGATGCGCGAGCTCGGCACGCCGCGTTCGTTCTCGCGGGCGATCAGCGCTTCCACGCTGGCAATGGACGCGCGCATGCCGGTTTCGTCCTGGCGGGAAATCAGGTCGACGCCCACGATGTCGTACCAGGCGCGCATGGGCATGCCCCCGTTGACCGTCACCGGCCGCACCGGCGCGTGCGGAAAGACGAAGCGCAGCGCCGGCCACGAAGGCGAGACCAGCTCCGGCACGATGGGCGCGAAGTCGTTGCCGTCGGCGCCCAGCCCGTGCAGCCAGATCACGCTTTGGCCCGGATTCGGGGCGGTTTCGATCTCAACGGAGGGAAGGAGCATAGGGATTCGCCGTGCTGGGTCTTTCAGGGGAAATAGCATGCCTTGAAGACACGCAGGGGAACCTCACGGAACGCATGGCCCGCAGGTTGGCCGACAAGGTGCCGGGCGGTAGCCCTTCATGGACTCGGGGGGGGAACCGCCAAGATTACCTGCCTAGGCGATCAGTTTGAACGGGACCAACGGCGCTTGTGCGGTTTGGAGGCTTGGCTATGCTGCGACGTTTTGACTGTGGAGCCATCCATGCGCCGAATGCTGTTCGCCGGCCTTGCCGCCCTTGCCACGCTGCCCGCGGCGGCCTTGTCGCCTCCCGCGTCCGGAGGCCAGCTGGATCTGGAAACCATCATGGCCAATCCCGACTGGATCGGCGCCGCGGTGGAACAGCCTTACTGGAGCGTGGACGGCCGTAGCCTGTACTACTCGCTCAAGCGCGACGGCAGCAAGGTGCGCGACCTGTATCGGGTCGACGCCGCCAGCGGCCAGGGCAGCAAGCTCGATCCCGCCGCCATGGCGCAGGCCGAAGGCCCGGCCGTTTACGACCGCGCGCACCGCCATGCCGCTTATGTGATGCACGGCGACATCTTCATGGTCGACCTCTCCACGGGTCGCCATGTGCAGGTCACCCGTTCGACCGAGGCGGAATCCGCGCCGCGCTTTTCCAGCGATGGCCGCAGCCTGCAGTATCGCCAGGGCCATAACTGGTTCGTCTACGACCTCGCCGGCGGCGTGAGTGCGCCGGCCGCCGTGCTGCGCTTCGTCGACGATCCGCAGGTGAAGAAGCCCGACCAGCTCAAGGACATGCAGCTGGAGCTGTTCCGCTCGCTGCGTGAGAACAAGTCCGACAAGGACGCCTCGCGCGACAACGACGACGCGCTGATCGCCGCCGATCCCAGCCGCGCGCCCAAGCCGATCTACCTGGGCGAAGGCGGCGAGCCGGCCGACACCGAACTGTCGCCCGACGGCCGCTGGATGGTCGTGGTGACCAAGCCCAAGGGAGCGAAGGAAGGCAAGCGTCCCGAAGTCACCCACTACGTGACCGATTCGGGCTACGCCGAGCAGCAGGAAACGCGTGTCTACGTGGGCCGCAACGATCCCGCGCCGCAGTCGCTGGTACTGGTGGATCTGAAGACCGCCAAGTTCTATCCGCTGAAGACCGACACGCTGCCGGGCATCAAGGACGACCCGCTCAAGGACATCCGCGCCAAGACCGTCGCCGCGCTGGAAAAAGACGGCAAGGCCGATGAAGCCAAGGCGCTGAAGGCACCCGAAGTTCGCCCGGTGCGCATCGTCTCCGGCGCCGAAGACGGCGGTGGCGGCGGCATCGTGTGGAGCGACGACGGCCAGAACGTGGCCATCCAGCTGCGCGCGATCGACAACAAGGACCGCTGGATCGCCAACGTCGATTTCGACAAGCACGCCCTGGTCACCCAGCACCGCCTCACCGACAACGCCTGGATCAACTGGAACTTCAACGATTTCGGCTGGCTCAAGGACGGTCGCACGCTGTGGTATCTCAGCGAAGAAACCGGCTACTCGCAGCTCTACACCAAGACGCTGGGCGGCAAGCCGAAGGCGCTCACCAGCGGCAAGTTCGAAGTGAGCCATCCGGCGCTGAGCGAAGACGGCCAGTGGTTCTACGTGCGCACCAACCAGGTGGCGCCGTACAGCTACGACGTGTATCGCCTGCCCAGTGCCGGCGGCGAACTCGCCCGCCTCACCCAGGTGCAGGGCATGGATGATTTCGCGCTGTCGCCCGACGGCCGCCAGCTCGCCGTGCTGCATTCGTCGCCGTACACGCTGGCGCAGCTGGCGGTGCAGGGCGTCGACGGCGGCGCGGCGCGCGAACTCACCAACACCATGAAGCCGGCGTTCACTGCGCACGCATGGATCCAGCCGAAGATCGTCAGCGTGCCGTCGTCGCATGGCGCCGGTGCGATCTGGGCGAAGTACTACGGCCCGGCCGATGAGGCTGCCGGCGCTTCGCGTCCGGCGGTGATCTTCGTGCATGGCGCGGGCTACCTGCAGAACGTCACGCTGTCGTATTCCAACTACTTCCGCGAGCAGATGTTCCACAACCTGCTGGTGCAGCAGGGTTACGTGGTGCTCGACATGGACTACCGCGCTTCCGACGGCTACGGCCGCGCCTGGCGTACGGCGATCTATCGCCAGATGGGCCATCCGGAACTGGAAGACCTGCTCGACGGCAAGGCCTGGCTGGTCAAGAACCACGGCGTCGATCCCAAGCGCATCGGCATGTACGGTGGCAGCTACGGCGGCTTCATGACGCTGATGTCGCTGCTGCGCGCACCGGGCGAATTCGCTGCGGGTTCCGCACTGCGCCCGGTCACCGACTGGACCAGCTACAACCACGAGTACACCTCCAACATCCTCAACGATCCCCAGCTCGATCCGGAGTCGTACCAGGTCAGCTCGCCGATCAACTTCGCCGACAAGCTGCAGGATCCGCTGTTGATGGAGCACGGCCTGATCGACGACAACGTGCTGACCAGCGACACCATTCGCCTGTACCAGCGCTTCATCGAGCTGCACAAGAACAATTTCTGGATGTCGCTGTATCCGATGGAGCGCCATGGCTTCGTGCATCCGGACTCGTGGTACGACGAGTACCGTCGCATCGACGAGTTGTTCAATACGTATGTGAAGCCGGTGAAGCAGTAAGGCTTCTGAGCTGAAAAAAAGCCGCCCGATGGGGCGGTTTTTTTTTGCGCGGCAATCGCACATTTACTGTGGGAGCGCCCTTGGGCGCGACACGTGCGCCTGAGTGCATCGCTCCGTCAGGTTGTCGCGCCCAAGGGCGCTCCCACAGAAAGGCCTTTCGCTCAGCGAATCTTGCCCAGGATCCCGTCCAGCTCGTCATTGCTGTGATAGTGGATCACCAGCTTGCCCTTGCCGCCTCGACCCTGCGCCAGCTCGACCCGGGTGGCAAAGCGCTCGCCCAGTTCGCGTTCGAGCGCATCGACGTTCGGATCGCGCGACGGCGTGTGCTTGGCCTTGCCCTTGGGTGCGGTCTGCGCACGACGGGCGGCTTCTTCCAGTTCGCGCACGCTCCAGCCATGGCGGGAAGCTTCCAGCGCGAGGCCTTCGGCCATGCTTTCGGGCAGCGTGATCAGGCAGCGGGCGTGGCCCATTTCCAGCTTGCTTTCATCGAGCAGGCGCTTGATGGACGCCGGCAGTTCGGTAAGGCGCAGCAGGTTGGAGACGGCGGCGCGCGAGCGCCCGACGGCGTCCGCCGCTTGCTGGTGGGTGAGCGAGAAATCGTCGATCAGGCGCTTGAGCGCATCGGCTTCTTCCAGCGGCGTGAGGTCCTGGCGCTGGATGTTCTCGATCAGCGCCATCGCCGGCACGGCCACTTCCGGCACGTCCTTCACCAGCGCCGGCAGTTCCGACAGCTGCGCGCGCTGCGCGGCACGCCAGCGGCGTTCGCCGGCGATCAGTTCGTACTGGTTCTTGCCGATGGCGCGCACCACCACCGGCTGGATCAGTCCCTGCGCGCGGATGGAGGCCGCCAGTTCGTCCAGCGCCTCATCGTTCCAATGGCGGCGCGGCTGGTACTTGCCCGGCTGGATCTGCTGGATCGGCAGCGTACGCAGCTCGCCTTCCTGTTCGAGCACCGAGGGCTTGCCGGGTTCGTCGTTGCCACCCAGCAGCACATCGAGCCCACGACCCAGGCCCCGTTTTTTCGCAGCGGACATGCTTACTCCTGATGGATGTCGACGATATCGTCGAGCGTCTCGTCGGTGTCGTGCAGCGTCGGCGTGATCACCTCGTTGGCCAGATCCTGCGCCGCGGACTGCTGATTGCGATCGCGGCGGATCATCTCGCCGGCCAGCCCGATATAGGCGATGGCACCGCGCGAACTGCGGTCGTACAGATGGATCGGCTGGCCGTGGCTCGGCGCTTCGGCCAGGCGCACGTTGCGCGGGATGATCGAGCGCAGCACCTTGTCGCCGAAATGCGTGGTCAACTGCGCCGACACTTCGTTGCCGAGGTTGTTGCGCACGTCGTACATGGTGCGCAGCAGGCCTTCGATTTCCAGCGCGGGATTGAGGCGCTGGCGTACGGCCTTGACCGTGTCGAGCAGGCTGGAGAGACCTTCCAGCGCGAAGTATTCGCACTGCACCGGAATCAACAAACCGGTGGCCGCGGTCAGCGCATTGAGCGTCAGCAGGTGCAGCGACGGCGGGCAGTCGATCAGCACGATGTCGTAACGGTCGGCGATCTTGCTCAGCGCATCCTTGAGGCGGCTTTCGCGCGCGATCGCATCCATCAACTTCAGTTCGGCGGCGGTGAGGTCGCCATTGCCGGGCAGCAGGTCGTAATGCGCCTCGGTCTTGACGATGGCCTGCTCGATCGGCGCCTCGTCCAGCAGCACTTCGCAGCCGTTCGGCTTGGCCACGCGCTTGTCCACGCCCGACGCCATGGTTGCGTTGCCCTGCGGATCGAGATCGACCAGCAGCACCTTGCGCTTGGCGGCAGCCAGCGCGGCGGCGAGGTTGACGGCGGTGGTGGTCTTGCCGACACCACCTTTCTGGTTGGCGACAGCGATGATGCGGGCCATGGTGTCGTCGATACCGTGAACGAGTGAAAAGGGGGCTAGATTAGCAGCCTGCTTAACTTGCTGTACGGCCCAGCACCACCAGGTGCCGCTCGCCGCCCACGTCGGGCACATCGAGCGTATGGATCGCTCTTACCTCGAAGCCAGCGGGCACGCCGGGCAATTCCTCGTCCGGGTGCCTGCCCTTCATGGCGAGCCAGATGCCGTCCTTGGTCAAAAGGTGACCACCCCAGGCCAGCATGTCTTCCAGGCTGGCGAAGGCGCGGGCGGTGATGCAATCGAACTGGCCTTCCACCTCTTCCACGCGCGACTGCACGGCACGCACGTTCTCAAGCTTGAGCGAGCGAATGGCCTCGCGCAGGAAGCGGATCTTCTTGCCGTTGGAGTCCACCAGCAGCACCTGCAGCTCCGGCCGCGCCAGCGCCAGCGGAATACCGGGCAGGCCGGGACCGGTGCCCAGGTCGGCCAGCGACTGGCCCTGCACATACGGCAGGATCGCCAGCGAATCGACCAGATGGCGGCTGACCATCTCCAGCGGATCGCGGATCGCGGTGAGGTTGTAGGTGGCGTTCCAGCGCGCCAGCAGCGCCTGATAGTCGAGCAGACGCTCCACCGCGCCCGCCGGCAACTGCACGCCAAGCGAGGCGATGCCGTGTTCCAACCGGGTTTGCAGGTCTTGGCGAGAGCTCATGAAGGGGCCTTGCTGAAACGGGACACGCAAGTATCCGGGTGTGCAACGCGAGATGCCAGTTTGAGGCACCCCTCCTGTGGGAGCGCACCCAGTGCGCGACAGGCGCCCGGGCGCCATCTCGACAGCCGGTTTCCGCAATGCGCTCGGGCGCCTGTCGCGCACTGGGTGCGCTCCCACAGACAAACTCACTCGCGAGGCAAAAGAAAAAGCCCGCCGAAGCGGGCTTCAAGGATCTCCCCTGTGGCGGGTGCTCTGAGGTCACCTTCGCCAGGGCCTGTCCGGCAGCACACCGGATCAGGCGAATTCCAGCTCCACCCGCGTCACCATCATGCCGCGCTCGCGCAGGGCGCCATTCATGCTCTGCTTGAGGCGCGACCCCAGGTCGCGACGATCGGCCTCGAAGGCTTCCGGCTCGTCGCGCAGGGCGGCGAGGGCGCCGCCACGGATCAGCTGGTCGGCCTGGTCGATCACCGCATCGGCACGTTCCGGCTCGAGCACCTGCCAGTAGACCGTGCCGCGCACGTCGTGGGCATTGGGCAGCGGCTCCTCGAAGCGCAGCACCTGGCCGCCGAGGTTGATGCGGTGCTCCACCCGGTCGATCAACGGCAGCGCCATATGGGTGCCCGACTGCAGCAGGCGATACGGCTTGCCCCGGCGATAGAGGCTATGCACCTGGTCGGCCGGCACGCGCTTGATCGCGGTGACGAACATCGCGATCAGGGCCAGGACAACGAGAGTAATCAGGGCATTCATGGCAATAGATACAACAGGTTATATGTGATTTCTTCACAAGGACTGTAAGTACATAGTACAGCCGCTTGCACCGACTTAGATTAATCCTTATTTAACGACATTCTGCCATCCGCTTACAACCCGACTTTTGGGCTAACTTGCTGATTTTGAGAACTTGCTGGCAGGCACGAAGGTCATGCATCGATCTTGCCAAGCAGGCCCTCGCCGCCGAATTTCCCCTTACGAGTTGTTAACGGCGATCCTTTGGGTGACTTGAGGCTGGGCATAGAAAAGCCACCCCGGCGGACCGAGGTGGCTTGGTAGGTAAGCGGTGGAACCGCTGCGCTTAGAACTTGCCGGCGCGGAAGTCCGCAATCGCCTGATGAATTTCCTCAGGCGTGTTCATCACGAACGGCCCATAGCGCGTCACCGCCTCATTGAGCGGCTGGCCGGCCACCAGCAGCACGCGTGCCGCCGTGTCGCGACCGGCGATGCGCAGGTCGCCGCTGCGCGAGAGCACCGCCATCTCGCTGCGGGCGAGCGGTTCGCCAGCCACCTCCGCATCCTTGCCCTCGAACACATAGGCAAAACCTGCATGGCCTTCGGGCAACGGGATGGTGATCGATGCGCCCGGTTGCACGGAGATATCGAGATAGATCGGCTGCGTGACGATCTCCGCCACCGGTCCGGTGACACCGCCAAACTCACCGGCGATCACCTTCACTTCGACGCCTTCGGCCGGACGCGCAACCGGAATGCGTTCCGGGCCGATGTCCTGGTAGCGCGGCGCGATCATCTTGTCCTTCGCGGGCAGGTTCACCCACAGCTGGAAGCCCCACATCAGGCCGTCTTCCTGTTCGGGCATTTCCGAATGCAGGATGCCGCGGCCCGCGGTCATCCATTGCACGCTGCCCGGCACCAGGTCGCCGCTGTTGCCGTGGTTGTCGTGGTGCTTCATGTGGCCGGCGAGCATGTAGGTCACGGTTTCGAAACCGCGATGCGGATGCTCGGGGAAGCCCGCGATGTAATCGCCGGCCTGGTCGGAACGGAATTCGTCCAACAACAGGAACGGATCGAGCATGTCCAGGCCCGGCTGCCCGATGACGCGCTTGAGCTTCACACCCGCACCATCGGAGGTGTCGACGCCGCGAATGCGGCGGAGAATGCTGCGCTCAGTCATGGTTGTCTCCAGAAAAGTGGACTGACACCATCATGATCCCGCGCAGGCGCTTCCCCAAGCCGGGTAAACCGAAACGGATTGTTCGCGCGGAACGACACCGCCGCGTGGCGATGTTTCACCGCTTCAGTGCACCCAATGTCCGCTGCGCTGGCGCGGCGGTGCCGACGACGGCTCCTTTTCCTCGGCGGGACGCACGGCGGCTTCGATTTCCGCCTCGCTCACCGGATGCTCGTTCCAGTAGTGGTTCACCGCGCCCAGCACGGTGGGCACCTGCGTCAGGCACTCGTCGTACTCGTCGTCGCTGAGCTTTTCGAATTCCGCGTCGGCGTTGAGGATGCCTTCGTCCACTGCCAGCGCCATCACCGGCCCCAGCATTTCCATCAGCTGCGGATCGTCGGCGAGACGCTTCTCCCATAGGCCCGCGCGCAGGTCGATGCCGCGGCTGAAGCCTTCGCACCAGCCGGCCGCGGAAAGCACCGGGCCGGTTTCCGTATCCACTTCGCCGAGGATCGGCTCGTAGGCTTCGACCTCGAGTTCGGCGGTGATCGAATCGTTGAGCTTGGCCAGCAGCGCCAGCACGCGATTGCCTTCGTCCTCATCGGTGAAGGGCTCGTGCAACACCTCGGGCAGCCATTCTTCCGGCAAGACCTGCACCGGGCCCACCGCGAGCGCGGAGAGCAGGCCGTGCACGCCGTCGAGCAGCAGGTCGCCCTCGCCGACGTGGCCGCGCAGATAGGTATCCAGTTCGTCGAGTTCTTCGTCGCCTAGCGAACTGGGCCACTCGGTCTTGGGTGTATTCATCGGTCGCCTGTTTGCGGTGTTGCTTAGATATCCAGATCAACCGTTACCGGCGTGTGATCGGAAGGGCGTTCCCAGGTTCGCGGCGTGCGGTCGATGGAGGCCGTTTTTGCCGCGGATTTGAGGGCGTCGCCGATCAGGATCAGGTCGATGCGCAGGCCCATGTTGCGCCGGAAGGCGGCCTGACGGTAGTCCCACCAGCTGAAGTGTTCACCCGCCGGTTCGAACAGGCGGAAGCTGTCGTGCAGGCCCAGATCGGTGATGCGCTCGAGCGCCTCGCGCTCGGGCGGCGAACACAGGATGTCCTCGCCCCAGGCCACCGGGTCGTACACGTCGCGATCGTCCGGCGCGATGTTGAAATCGCCCAGCACCACCAGGTTCGGATGGCGTTCGATTTCGCGCGCCAGGAACTCGCGCATCTTGGCCAGCCAGTCGAGTTTGTACGCGTATTTCTCGTCGCCCACGGCCTTGCCGTTGACCACATACAGATCCACCACGCGCACGCCGCCAATGGTGGCCGCGAGAATGCGCCGCTGCGGGTCGTCCAGGTTCGGGATGTCGGTGAGGACATCCTCAAATTCGCCTTTGAGGTCGGCTCGTGCCAGCAAGGCCACGCCGTTGTAGGTCTTCTGGCCGGAGAACACGGCGCGATAACCGGCGGCCGCCAGTTCATCCACCGGGAACTTGTGGTCCTCCAGCTTGGTTTCCTGCAACGCCACCACGTCCGGTTGTGCGTCGGCCAGCCACTGCGTGAGGTGCGGAATACGCACCTTCAGCGAGTTCACGTTCCATGAGGCGATTTTCATGAGGGCATTGTAAGCGATGACCGGCGAGACGCCGCCGCCCTCGCGGACGGCGGCAGGGTTCAGGCCAGGCCGTGGCTCTTCAGCAAGGCCTCGGGCTCCGGTGCGCGGCCGCGGAAGGCGATGAAACTTTCGATGGCGGGGCGGCTGGCGCCCACCGCGAGAATTTCCCGGCGAAAGCGGTCGCCGGTCGCGCGATCGATCACGCCGTGCTGCTCGAATTCGCCGAAGGCATCGGCGCTGAGCAGTTCGGCCCACAGGTAGCTGTAATAGCCGGCCGCGTAACCACCCGCAAAGATGTGCGAGAACGCATGCGGGAAACGCTGCCATGCGGGCGGATGCAGCACGGCCACTTCATGGCGCACTTCCTCCAGCACTGCCATGGTGCGGGCGCCCTGGCTGGGGTCGTACTCCAGGTGCAGGCGGAAATCGAACATGGCGAATTCGAGCTGGCGCACCAGGAACAGGCCGGCGTGGAAATGACGGGCCGCCAGCATGCGCTGGAACAGTTCGTCCGGCAGGCGTTCGCCGGTTTCGTAGTGGCGGGCGAACAGGTCGAGCGCCTCGCGATTCCAACCGAAGTTCTCCATGAACTGGCTGGGCAGTTCCACTGCATCCCACTCCACACCGTCGATGCCGCCGATCGAAGGCAGCGCGATCTCGGTCAGCAGATGGTGCAGGCCATGGCCGAATTCGTGGAACAGGGTGAGCACGTCGTCGTGCGTGAGCAGCGCGGCGCGGCCTTCAGTGGGCGGCGCGAAATTGCAGGTGAGGAAGGCCACCGGCAGTTGTTCATTGGCGCCGTCGCGGAAGCGCGCTCGGCACACGTCCATCCATGCACCGCCTCGCTTGCCGGTACGCGCATACAGATCGACGTAGGCACCCGCGAATACGCGGCCATCGGCATCGCGCACGTCGTAATAGCGCACGTCCGGATGCCACACATCAACGTCGTTGCGCACGCTCAGCGTGATGCCGTACAGGCGCTGGGTGAGGCCGAACAGGCCATCGATCACCGACGGCAGCGGGAAATACGGCTTGAGCTGTTCTTCGTCCAGGTCGTATTGCTGCTGGCGCAGTTTTTCCGAGGCGTAGCCGACGTCCCAGGATTCGAGATTGTCGAGCTTCAGTTCGGTGGTGGCGAATTCGCGCAGGCGGTTGAGTTCGTTGCGCGCCACCGGCCGCGCGCGCTGGGCGAGGTCGTGCAGGAATTCCATCACCTCGGTGGGCGAGCCGGCCATCTTGGTGGCCAGCGATTCCTCGGCCGCGTTGGCGAAGCCGAGCAGGCGCGCCGCTTCATGACGCAAGGCCATGATGCGCTCGATGCGCTGGCTGTTGTCGTGCTTGCCCGCCTGCGGACCCTGGTCGGAAGCGCGCGTCTGATACGCCCAGTAGACGCGTTCGCGCAGGCCGCGATTGTCGGCATAGGTGAGCACGGCCTGCACGCTGGGTTGCTTGAGCGTGACGAGGTAGCCGTCGAGGTCCTGTTCCTTGGCGTACTGGCGCAGCACCGCCCGGCCGGATTCGGGAATGCCGGCCAGGTCGCGCTCGTCGGTGATGTGTTCGTGCCACGCGTCGGTGGCGTCGAGCACGGCGTTGGAAAATTCGGTGGAGAGGCGGCTAAGTTCCACGCCGATCTCGCGATAGCGCGAACGCGCGGGCTCTTCCAGCGCCACGCCGGACAGGCGGAAATCGCGCAGCGCATGTTCCACCAGCGCGCGCTGTGGGCGCGACAGGCTGGCGAAGTCCGGTGCATCGGCCAGGGCCTGCACGGCCTGGTAGAGCGCGCGGTTCTGGCCCACCTCGATCGCGTGATCGGTGAGTTTTTCCTCTGCCGGGCCGTAGACCTCGCGCAACGCTTCGCTGTCCGCCACCGAATGCAGGTGGCCCACCGGCGCCCAGGCGCGGGCGAGGCGCTGCTCCAGGCGTTCCTGGGTGAGCATCACGCTGTCGAAATCGTGCGGCGCGTTAGGGCCCGTCAAGGCCTCGATGCCGGTGCGATAGTCGGCCAGCAGGCGATCGATGGCCGGGGTGACGTGCTCGGGGCGGATCTGCGAAAACGCCGGCAGGGTATCGTCGGCCAGCAGCGGATTGGTGGTTTCCATGGTGTCTCCTGAACGCCCGGCCTGCCGATGGCTGGCCCGCGGGCTGCCCTCAGCGTGGCGACCCCGCAGGGTGAAATCAAGCGGCCCCACGTCACGATTTGTCACACGCCTGCCCGTACCATCCCGCGCCATGTCCAAGCCCGATTTTTCCGCCCTGCTGCGTCGAAGCGATGTGTTCGGCCACTTGGGCGACGAGGCGCTGGCCGCGCTGGTCCCCGAACTCCAGTGGTTTTCGCTGCCGGGCGGGCGGACGCTGTTCAAGCAGGGCGATCCGGCGGACGCGCTCTACTTCGTCGTGAGCGGCAGCCTGGGCGTATTTGCCGGGCCTACTGAACGGGTGCGCCTGGTGGCGGCGGGCGACAGCATCGGCGAGATCGGGTTGATCAGCGGGGAAGGCCGGCATTACACCGCACGCGCATTGCGCGACAGCGAATTGCTGCGGCTGGACCTGGCCAGCTACGAAGCGCTGATCCAGCGCCATCCCCAGGCCATGATGGGAGTGGCGCGCGTCGCCATTGCCCGCCTGCAGGAACGTATGCGCGGCGACGAAAGCCCGGGCATCGCGCGCACCTTCGCACTGTTGCCGGCGAGCGCGGACGTCCCTGCCCGCTCGCTGGCCATGCAACTGGCGATGGAGCTGGAACGCTGGGGCAGTTGCGCCGTGATCGACGCCGAACATGGGGCCGGCCGCGGCAGCGACTGGTTCGCCGAGCGCGAGGCACAGGCGCGCTTCGTGATCTATCTGGACAGCATCGGCGACGAACTGTGGCGCCAGCGGTGCCTGCGCCAGGCCGATGTGCTGCTGCTGCCGACACTCGCCGCCCAGCCCGCCCGCGCCTGGCCCGAAGCCACGCCGATGCATCCCGCGCGCGCGGGGCATCGACCGCGCCATCTGATCCTGCTGCATCCGGGCCGCCAGCCGGCGCTCGGTGCGGCGCAGCGCTGGCGCGCCGAATTCAGCGGCGAGCTGCAGCACCATCACGTGGGCGGTCACGCGGATATTGCGCGACTGGCCCGCGTCATCAGCGGCAACGCGCGCGGCCTGGTGCTGGCCGGCGGCGGCGCGCGCGGCGTGGCGCATCTGGGGGCACTGCGTGCATTGCATGAGGCCGGGCACCGCTTCGATGCCGTGGGCGGCACCAGCATCGGCGCGATCATCGGCGCCAGCGTGGCCGCCGGATGGGAACTCGACGTCACCATCGAGACCCTGCGCCGTGCCTTCGTGCAGGGGCGTCCACTATCGGACTGGACGCTGCCGATCGTCGCGCTCACGCGCGGGCGCCGCGCCGCCCTGATGCTGCGCCGCGCATTCGGCGCGCTCGACATCGAAGACCTGGCGCTGCCGTTCTTCTGCGTGTCCACCTGTTTGTCGGGCGAGGGCATGATGGTGCACCGCGAAGGCCCGCTGTGGCTGTGGCTGCGTGCTTCCAGCGCCATTCCCGGCGTGCTGCCGCCGGTGTTGCACCACGGCCGCGTGTTCGTGGACGGCGCGCTGGTCGACAACCTGCCCACCGACGTGATGGCCGACGACGGCCTCGCCCACATCACCGCCATCGACATCCGCGCCGAGATCTCGCTGCTCACCACCGCCGAGGAATTCGCCACGCCGCCATGGTGGCAGCTGCTACTCGGGCGACAGGACATCCAGCGGCCGGGACTGGTTTCCACGCTGGTGCGCGCCGCCATGGTCAATAGCGAAGGCCCCAGCGAACACCGCCGCGAACGCGCCGACCTGCTGTTGACGCCGCCGCTGGAGCACATCGGCATGCTCGACTGGAAGGACTGGGAGAGGGCAATGGAGGCGGGTTATCGCTACACCCTGGAAACGCTGGAAAAGCAGTCCTAGTCCTGTGGGAGCGCACCCTGTGCGCGACGGGCCAGCTGCAGCGCTGTGATGTTCGCGATGTTCAAGACACGGCAGTTGTCACCGTCTGCGCGTCGGACAGTCGCGCACAGGGTGCGCTCCCACAGAGTGCCAAGGGGCGTGGCGGAGTAATATGTCGCCATGGATCCTCTACGCAAATACAAAGGCATCTGGCCCACGCTGCACCAGCGCGTGTATGTCGATCCCGCCGCCACCGTGATTGGTGCGGTGGAGTTGTTCGACGATGTGTCCGTCTGGCCCGGCGCGGTGCTGCGCGGCGACGTGAACTTCATCCGCATCGGCGCGCGCACCAATGTGCAGGACGGTGCGGTGGTCCATGTGACTCACGATGGCCCGTATTCGCCGGGCGGCATGCCCACGATCATCGGCGAAGGCGTCACCGTCGGTCATGGCGCGGTGATCCATGCCTGCACCATCGAGGACTACTGCCTGATCGGCATGCACGCCACCATCCTGGACGGCGCCGTGGTGAAGAAGCATGGCTTCGTCGGCGCCGGTAGCGTGATTCCGCCGGGCAAGGTGGTGGGCGAGGGTGAGCTGTGGCTGGGCAATCCGGCCAAGAAAGTTCGCGTGCTGAGCGACCAGCAGATCGAACAGCTGCATTACTCGGCCGATCATTACGTGCGCATGAAAGACGATTACCTCGCAACGCAATGACGACACCGCGGCGCGTGCTGTTCCTGTGCAGCCGGCATCGGCTGCGCAGTCCCACCGCGGCTGCGGTGTTCGCCACTTGGCCGCATCTTGAAGTCGATTCGGCGGGACTGGCCGACGACGCGGAAACGCCGCTGTCGTCCGATCAACTCGAATGGGCGCAACTCATCGTGGTGATGGAATCGTCGCACCGGCGCCGGCTGCAGGCACGTCACGCCTCCCGCCTGCGCGGCAAGCGCGTGGTGTGCCTGGACATTCCCGACCGTTACGACTTCATGCAGCCCGAACTGGTTGCGTTGCTGCTCGAGAAGGCGGGGCCGCTGTTGCGCTGAAGCGCTTTACAGCATCGAACCGTTGCCTGCCGACTGCTGCTGCGCCTGCATGGCAGCAGCGCGCGCTTCATCCTGGCGGATCTGGAGCTGGCGCTGCGCGTCCAGCTTGCCGCCGAGCAGGGAAAGAATGTAGTTGGTGCTGTCGAATTCGCGCAGCAGCGACAGTTCGCGCTGGGCTTCGTCGAGATTGTCGTCGTTGATCGCCCGTTCCACGTCTGCCGAAGCGACGGGGAAGGACTCGTGCAACTCTTCGAGCGCCACCTTGTTCTGCGGATCGAGCTGCAACACGCTGAGGTAGAACTCATAGGCGTTGCTGCCGGCCGGCGCGACCAGGCGCTTTTCGGAGACGGCCGTCTTGGCCAGGTCGAGCAGGATGCCGACGCCGCTATCGTCGCCGCCGGACGTCGAGGCGTTGCCGGAAGCGGCCGTCGTAGAGCCGGAGGCGGAGCCGCCCTTCGACCAGAAGTAGACGCCGCAGCCAACGGCAACGAGCGCGACAAGGGACACGGTGACGAACACGCGCTGGCGTGGCGCGAGGGAAGCGAGACGAGACATGGCACCGTTGCATCGATGTGACCCGCGCACAGGCGCACCTGCCTTCAGGCGTCCCGGCGGAACTGTGTCACATTATCGATACATCATGTCAGCGATGTGACTTGCCCCGTCCACCCGCGTATGGACGTCCGCATGGCTACCGACTCAGCTGAAATGGCCGCCGGTGATACGGCCATCCTGGTCGAGCTCAGGATAGTAGCGGCTGTTGTTGGAACGAAGTTCCATCGTGGTGATGGTGCCCGGCATCACCAGCTGCACATCCGGATAGCTGGTGCGGAATTGCTCGGGTGTGGGATGCGTGGCAATGAACGCGTCGAACGCCTTCATGTCGGTGACGAAGCCATGCACGGGCACGGGCACGACCGGCGCGGTGGCCTGGCAACCGCCCAACACGATGGCGGCGGCGAGAACGGCAGGTGCGATGAAGCGCTGCATGATCTGACTCCGTGGTGGGCCGCGATCGATTATGCGCTTGCGCGCCCTCATTCCGGCCTTACAGGCGGAACTCGATGCGTTGGCGCAGCTGCAGCGCCACCGGCTTGCCATCCTGCGTGCCCGGCGTGAACTGCCAGCGCGACACTGCGCTGATGGCCGCGCGGTCGAAGACGTACTTGGGATCGGCGTCGGCCACGGTGGCGCCGATCACCGAGCCATCGGGCTCCACGGTGAACGTCACGTCCACCCAACCCTGGCGCCGGGTGCGCTTGGCATCCGGCGGATAGGCCGGCTCCACGCGATGCGTGAGCACCGGCGTGGTTGCGCCACTGGCGTCGGCCACGGCCGCCGCAGGTGCCGGGGTTCTGGTGCGCGTCGCCGCCTTCGGGGCCGCCTCTACCTGGGTGGATTCGACATGCAGCTGCGCGATGGCCAGTTCCGATGGCGTCATCGTATTGGCCGGCTTGGCGGGAGCGGCCGGCGCGGCGGACGGTGCCGCCGGTGGCGGAACCGGTGCGGTGACTACGGCCGGCGTCGCGGGCGTGGGCAGCGGCGTCTTGGCGGTCGACGAGGGTGTCGGCTCATGACGATTCGCTTGCTGCTCCTGCTGTGCAGCCGCCGTGCGCTGCGCTTGCAGCTTGGCCTGCAGCAGGGTGAGCGTGTAGTTCTGCGGATCGGCGCGGGTCAGCAGGTCGATCTGCCGCTGCGCTTCGGCATCGTCGCCGCTGTCGATGGTCTGCTCCGCTGCATGCGCCGCGAACGGAAAGATTTCGCGCAACGCATCCTGTGCCACACGGTTGCCGGGTTCGCGCTTGAGCACGGCAAGATAGAGTTCGAAGGCGTTGTTGCCTGCGGGTGCCAGCAAGCGCTGCGCTGCCATGGCATCGCGCGCATGTTGCAGCAGCTCGTCGGTGCCGATACCGGCACGCATCACCGGGCCGGCGGCGGCAACGACGGCCTGCGCGGGTTGCTCCGTCTCCTGCCCATGCTCGATCTGCCAGAAGATCAAACCGCCCGCCACCGCGATGAGCACGATGAGGATCAGCAGGCTGTAACGGACGACACCTTGGGCACGACAACGCGACGAAGCG
This sequence comes from Dyella kyungheensis, assembly GCF_049913195.1. Classification (GTDB taxonomy): domain Bacteria; phylum Pseudomonadota; class Gammaproteobacteria; order Xanthomonadales; family Rhodanobacteraceae; genus Dyella; species Dyella kyungheensis. Next base: position 4,945,175 of record NZ_CP183983.1, read on the forward strand.
GGGGACATGGGCCACACATGGACGATGGATGCCGGCGCGCCGGCAGGGCGCGCAAGCTTAGACGTCTCATGTTGCGGTGATGTTGCCCCGCGTCGGCAGACGTGACGCAGTTCACACGTCCGACCCGCCGGTCATGACGTGTGAACCCTGCGATCGACCGTCAGCGACCCGGCAGCAGGCTGCTGTCCGGCGAACCATCGGGATGGGCGAACCACGACACGCGGTTGCTTCCATCCGGGCAGCCCTTGCCCGCGTTGTAGCTCGCCACCGCGCCCGCCTGCGTGGTGAGCGAGGCGCGATAGCAGCCGCCCAGCGTGTCGTGGAAGGCAAACGCCTGCGCACTTTGCTGCCCGCTGTGGCTGCTCAGGTTGCCGCTGGCATCGAACACCAGGGTGTCCTGCGAATCGACCGTGTTGTCGACGTCGGCTCCATAGAGCGTGAGGCCGAGCAGGCGCAGCTCGTCGTGCTGCCGATAGCCCTGGTGCACGATGGAGGCCGCATTGGTACTGCCATCGCTTGCCAGCTGCTGGTTGTAGTCGAGCGAGAACGGATAGTTGAAGTGCTGATGACGCTCGACCGTGAGGAAGTTGCCCAGGCGGCTCTGGCTGGTGCTGTCCGACCAGGTGCGCTGCCCGGTCTGCTGGCGATAGGTGCTGCTGTTGATGGTGAAGGTCTGCGTGTCGTCGAAGCCCGTCTCCTGCGTCACCGTGCTGGTGACGCGACCGTGCGACGTGTTCGCATAGCCTTCGATCACGAAGCGGCGATCGAGCTTGGTGGTGATGTCGCCGGCGAGGTCGCCGTTGCTCGCCGTGGCAAGCGTGCTGCCGATGATTGGCGTGGCGGCCTGGCCGACCAGCGTGTTGCGCGTGATCTTGCCGGTCACCTGCTTCGCATGCGCGTCGCGATACACCAGCAAGGCGGCAGTGGCGGCGAAGTTGTTGTTGGCGCCGGCCACCTGCACGGCCACTTCGTGCGGAGCGCCATCGCTCAACTGACCGGCGAACGGCGTGAGGTCCACGCGGTAAGGCATGAAGTTCAAGGTCTGCACGCCAGGTGTGGGGCGCCACAGGTACGGATCGATGCCGCCGGTATAGACCCACGGATACACCGGCGCCACGCCAGCCGGTTGGCCGTCGATGCTGATCTCCGCCTCGCGGAAATTGCCGCCGCCGCATTCGTTGACTTGCGCCGCATACGCGTCGGGCACGCAGGTGTACCAGAACTCATCGCCACCCTGGCTCTGCGTGAACACGTCCAGGTAGGCGCGCTCCACGTTGGTCGGCAAGGTGAGCGTGCGCGCCAGCTTGTCGGTCGGCGTATTGAGCGTAGCCGTGGTGCCCACCGGATCGCTACCCAGCGCATACACCGCATCGGGCACATCTGCCGCGCGTGCGCGGGCCGATGCCGGATAGAACAGCAGGCGGGCGGTGCCGTGGATCACACCGGTGTAGGTGTCGTTCACCAGGTTGCCGATGATCGCCTGGCCCTGTCCCGCATTGCGCAGCAGGGCGGCGTAATCGGTGAGATCACGCTCGACGTGCCAGGCGGGCGACACCGTGGCGGACGGTTCCTGGGTGGTGCCGAAATAGAGGTTCACACCGCCCAGCCAGAGCGTGGCGGTGCGATCGTATTGGCGCCCCGCGGTAACGGAGAAATCCGCTTCCAGCACCACTTTCGACCAGGCACCCGTGCACGAGCCAGGCGGCGCATAGCTATAAGGGCGGGCGTTGAAGTCATCGAAGGAGACGTTGGTGAACAGCGTTACCACGCAGGGCTGGCCCGGTGGCCGGGGCACGGCGGGATCGGCGGTAGCCACGTTGCTCGAACCCACTGCCGGATCGGCAGCGGCTTGCGCAGCGAAACCAAGCGCCAGCGTCGCCGCCAGCGCTGTTGCCGCCCCAAAGCGGACGAAACCCTCAGGCACCATGACGTTCTCCCCGTGATGTGCCCCCTGTGCCGGGCACGCTAACACGGTGATACGTGCGTCAGACGTCGATGCGTCCTCACTCTGCGCCAGTATTTTCTTGCGATGCGTCGGCAGGCACCGGGCTGCGCGCGATATCGCTCAGCCGTACTGCTGGTGCAGTTCGGCGTAAACCGGATCGGTATCGGGCCGCTTGTCATGCCACAGCTCGAAGGTATCGGCGGCGGTTTCGATCAGCATGCCCAAGCCGTCGAACGCATAGCGCGCGCCGGCGGTGCGGGCCCAGGCGAGAAAGCCGGTGGCGGCGGCGCCGTAGGAGAGGTCGTAGCAGAGCGCTCGGTTGCCCACGACGGCGAAGGGCAGATCCAGCGACTTGCCCAGTACGCCGGCGGACGTGGCGTTGACGATCAGATCGAACGCGCCCAGATCGGCCAGGTCTTCCCAGTAGCGGGTGTGCGCACGCGCCGGGTCGCCGATGGCGTCGGCGAGGGCGTCTGCCGTTTCCGGCGTGCGATTGACGATGGTCAGCGTGTGTACGCCGGCATCGAGCAGCGACCACGCCACGCCGCGCGCCGCGCCACCCGCACCCAGCAGCAGCGCGGTGTGGCCGCGCAGGTCCACGCTATGTCGTTCGGTGATGTCGCGCACCAGGCCGGCACCGTCGGTGTTGTGCGCGGCAATGCGGCCGCCAGACAGCGGTGTCAGCACGTTGGCGGTGCCCGCGCGCACGGCCGCTTCGCTGCGCACATCGGCCATCTCGAAGGCTGCCGTCTTGTGCGGCAAGGTGACGTTGGCGCCCGCGCCGCCCTGGGCGAAGAACTCGCGCACCGCCGAAGCGAATGCGGCCGGCGCGGCATCGATGGTCTGGTAGCTCAGCTCGAGCCCGAACTGGCGCGCAAACGCCTGGTGGATCCGCGGCGACAGCGAATGGCTGATGGGGTGACCGAATACCGCGAACTGTCCTGCACTCATGCGCGCTCCTGATGAAAGTCGATGCCGCCAACGGCGGTTTCCGGCTCGGCCGGGACCGCCATTTTACTCGCCGCAGGCCGCGCCCGGTGAGGCATCTTAGGTTTTGAGATCGACGCCGGGCACTCTGGTTCCCACATCGACGACGGAACACTTCCATGCGCCCGAACACCCGACTCGCCCATCACGAACGCCTGCTTGGCGCCGCCCTGCTGTGGCTGCTGGCTGGCGCGGCGCTGCTGTTGACCACCCTGGTGCCGGTGCATAACGACGCGCTGGGCTGGACCCCTGCGTTCTGGCTGATCGGTGCGCCGCTGGTGGTGTTGCTGGCACTGGAGCCGTCGCTGCCGCGCCAGCTGCTCGGCCTGCTGTTTCGCTCGCGCCGTCGCACGGCGTCGGCGCTGATCTGGAACTGATCGACAACGAATTCACTTGGCAGTGGATGCCGCGGCAGGAACGCCGTGGCGTGGGGCTCCGTGCGACGGCAAGGACCTGCGGGCAGCAGGATGGCTGGGCACCTCGCTGGAGCGGCGCGACGGATCGCGCCCGCGTGACGGCAGTTCAGGGACGAACTGCCGGAATCACCCCGCTCCAAAGGCGATCTGGGGATTTCTGTGGGAGCGCGCTCGCGCGCGACAGGCGCCGCTATCGCGACAACCGGTTTCTGCGATGCGCCCCGCCGCCTGTCGCGCGCGAGCGCGCTCCCACAAGAGTTGGGTTGCGCCTAGTTGGTCTCGCCGGCGCGCTTGCGCTCCATGCGCCGCAGGAACTCCTGCATGATGCGAAGGTAGAGCGCTTCGCCCAGGTGCTCGTCTTCCACGCCGTGATCGATCGACGGGTTGTCGTTCACCTCGATCACCACCGGCTTGTCGCCGACGCGCTTGATGTCGACGCCGTAAAGTCCGTCGCCCACCGCCTGGGTGGACTTGAGCGCCAGCTTCACCACGTCGGCCGGTGCGCGTTCGATCGGAATGGTTTCCGAATCGCCGGTCTTGGAGGCGCCCTTGGCGCCGTGGTTGTAGATCTGCCAGTGGCCGCGCGACATGAAGTATTTGCACGCGTAGAGCGGCTCGTTGTTGAGCACGCCGATGCGCCAGTCGAATTCGGTGAACACGAATTCCTGCGCCAGCAACAGCGCGCTGTGCTGGAACAGCTCGGCGCTGGCCTTGTTGAGCGCCTCCTCGTTTTCCACCTTCACCACGCCGCGCGAGAACGAACCGTCGGGAATCTTCAGCACCAGCGGGTAGCCGAGTTTCTCCGAGAGTTCCTTCAGGCCCTTGGTATCGTCGCGATAGAGAATTTCGGTGCGCGGCACGGCCAGCTTGCGCGACACCATCAGGTCGTTGAGGAAGATCTTGTTCGTGCAACGCAGGATCGAGGTGGGGTCGTCCATCACCACCATGCCTTCCTTCTCGGCGCGATGCGCGAAGCGGTAGGTGTGGTTGTTGCTGGCGGTGGTTTCGCGGATGAACAGGCCGTCGTACTCGGCCAGGCGCTGGTAATCGTTCTTGCCGATCGGATCGACTTCGATGCCCAGTTCCTTGCCGGCGGCAATGAACGACTTCAGCGCCTTCTTGTTCGACGGCGGCATCGCCTCGTGCGGATCGATCAGCATGGCGATGTCGTAGCGGAACTGCTTGCGCGCCTTGGGCTTGCGCCACAACTTCTTGCTGAAGCGATCGAGTTCCTCGGCGAAGGCGTCTTCCTGCGCATCGTCCAGGGTCTGCAGGCCCACCGGCTTGATCGCGCTGATCTGCCACACGCGGTCGCGCTCGAACTCGATGCGCAGCAGCGGGCACGGGAACATTTCGAACACCTGGCGCGCAAGATCCTGCAGCGCCGGGTGAGCGGTCTGTCCGAAGTACACCAGGATGCCGAAGTCGGTGGTGTCGCGGCCACCCGCCGGCAGGAAATGGGTGAGCTTGGCGCTCAGATCCTCGATCTCCAGGCCGTACAGCGAGCGGCGGCGCAGATCGTTCACCGTGCGCACGGAAGGCATCACGCGGTGTCCGCGCGCTTCGGCCAGCAGCGAGACGTAGTAGCCGGTGCCCAGGTACTTGTAGCTGCGGCACAGGTTGATGACATGCGTGCGCTCGTCGTCGACGCCGACGGGTTCGCGCAGGTAGTCCATCGCCGTGACCACGTCTGCGGAGGGGTAGTAGACACTCCAGTCGGAGGCCTTCTCGACAACCAGAACGAGACGAGTCATGACACCTCTGTCAAAGGGAACCGAGGAGTGTCGTCGCGCGGGAAACGAGGCGGCACAGCGCAAGGGGCGCAGTTTCGCACATGCATGGCGCGGCACAAGGCGGGTCGTCGGGCTGGCTCATAGGCGGTTCAACCTTCGCGCGTGTGGTCCGGTTCCTCTGCAGCGCACTGAGCGCCCGCGCCGATCACTTCAGCACGGCAAAGCCTGCACCTTTTGCTTACATTCGCTCCTCGCAAGGTGCCGAGATTGAACGAGTTCTGAAAACCGCCACAAGTCATCGTTGCCCCCGGGGGATGCGGGGACTACAGTGCCCCGCTTGTTTCATCCCGCCCGCGGAACCGCCCCTGATGACACCCATGCCCGCGACCGCCGCCGTACGCGTGCGTCGTGCCGAACTCTCTGATCTCGATGACCTCGCTGCCCTGGAAGAGAGCAGCTTCGCCACTGATCGCCTGAGCCGGGCCCAGTACCGCCGCCATCTCGACAGTGAAAGCGCCCAGGTATTGGTCGCCAGCGCCAATCATCGACACTTCCTCGGCACCGCGGTGGTGTTCTTCCGCAAGGGCACGCAGGTGGCGCGCCTGTACTCCATCGCCACCAAGAAGGAAGCCCGCGGCAAGGGCGTGGGCTCGGCGCTGCTCGAAGCGGCGGAAAAACTTGCCGCCCGCCGCCGCTGCGTATCGCTTCGACTCGAAGTGCGCACCGACAACGAGGACGCCATGCGTCTGTATGAGCGGCTGGGGTACAAGCGCATCGGGCATTACGCGCGTTATTACGGCGATGGGGCGGATGCGTGGCGGTATGAGAAGGTGCTTGATTGAGTCGGGTGGGGCGCTAAAAGTACGCGGGCGCTTTTCGAAGCGTGCTTCGAGGAAATCTTTTCGCGGGCACCCGCCCCTCACCCCGGCCCTCTCGCCGGAGGGGAGAGGAGAAGTGGTGTGCACCGCCAAGGCTAGAACGGTTGCGCGATCCGCTGCACCGTCGCTTCATCCGGCCGCGCCACCAGCGCCCCCGTGCGCATCAGGCTCACCGTGTAGTGCCCCTGGTCCACCAACGGCAGAAACACGCCGCTGCCGAACAACACATCCACATCCGGCACCCATCGCGGGTATTGCTTGTGCAGGTCGAGCAAGTCGAAGCCACCCGCTTCGCGAAAATCGATCACCGTCCGCGCACCGTGCATTTCATCGTTGGGATCGTCATAGCGACCCGACAGCCGGTCGAGGCGATACAGCGGCGGCAGGCCCGCCAGCATCGCCGGCAGTTTCCACTTCAGCACCACGGCCTCGACGCGCCATGCGTCGCCGGCCACTTCCACGCGTCGGGTAGCACCGTCCGGCCAGTGCAGCACCAGCGACCAGCGCTGAGGGGACAAAATGCGCGCGTCGATCTCCACCACCGGCGTTTCCTCGCTGAGCAGGCGATAGCCGCGCAGCGCCACGCCCATGCCAGCCAGCAACAGCGTGATGGCAAAACCCGCGATCAGCAGCACGGCGCGGCCCACCGCTGCGAGTCGTTGCCGGTCGTCCAGGCGCTGGCGCAAGGCCACCAGCTGAAACAGGGTGAACATCAGGGCGACCACCGCCAGGATCAGCAGGATCGTCGAAGGGAGGCGCAGCAGCGCGGTCCAGTCCATCGTGTACTTCTTGGGCATTCAAACCGCGCGGGGCGGCGACGGCGGCATCATAACGGCTGGCGTGGCAGCGACGGCCGCTGAACGCCCAAAATCCTTTGCTCGCCACGTTTTCGGGGCTTGCCTATACTGCCGGGGTTCCCGCCGGATACCCCGACATGCGCCGATCACTCCTGCTGCTTCCGCTGTGCACCGTTTTTGCCTTGCTCGCCGGATGCGGCAACAAGGGCCCGCTCTATATGCCCAAGGCCACACCGGCGGCCACCGTGCACCCGGCGCCGGCGAAGCCGGCCGTTGCGGCACCCGCCGTCGCCGCGCCTGCGCCGGTGCACGGCTTCGTCACCGAGATGACGGCGTTCGATGCATTCATCGCCACGCATCCCACGCCCGAGCAGTTCAAGGCGGCGTATCCGGATGTGCTGCTGGTGCTGCCCGGCACCATTGCGACGCGTGAGATGCGCAGCGACAACAGCCGCTATTTCGCCGAACTGGACGCCAACGGCCGGATCACCGGCGGCAAGTTCATGTAATGAAGCTTTCGTTCTCCAAGATGCACGGCATCGGCAACGACTTCGTGATGGTCGATTGCCGCCAGCGCGCGTTTCCGCTCAATGAAGAGCAGATCCGCGCGATTGCCGATCGCCGCACCGGCGTCGGCTTCGACCAGCTGATCAGCATCGAGCGGCCGCGCGACACCTCGTGTGCCTTCTACTACGGCATCTGGAACGCCGATGGCACGCCGTCGGGCCAATGCGGCAACGGTGTGCGCTGCGTGGCGGCATGGCTACATCGCGCCGGCGAGCTCTCGATCGGCGACACCGTGCGGCTGGAGAGCCCGTCCGGCCCGGTGACGGTCCGGCTCAGCGGCCCCGGCGAAGTGACGGTCGACATGGGCGTGCCGACGCTGGAGCCCGAGCGCATTCCGTTCCGCGCGGACGCGCGGGCGGAGCGTTACTCCATCGACGTGGGCGGCGACGTGCTGGAGATCGGCGCGGTGTCGATGGGTAATCCGCACGCCGTGATGGTGGTGGCGGATCTGCAGGCACCCTTGCTGTATCGCATCGGCCCCCTGCTCACCAGCCACAGCCGGTTCCCCAAGGGCGCCAACAGCGGCTTCGTACAGCCGATCGACCGCGGCCAGGTGCGCCTGCGCGTGCATGAACGCGGCAGCGGCTGGACGCTGGCCTGCGGCACCGGCGCCTGCGCCGCGATGGCGGTGCTGCGCCTGCGCGGCGAGGTCGACGAAAAAGTGCAGGTGACGCTGCCCGGCGGCACCTTGACCATCGAGTGGGTGGGGCCGGGCCACACCCTGTGGATGACCGGACCGGCCACCTTCGTTTTCGAAGGGGAATGGCTGGGCTGACGCGGTTTCCTGTCCACGTCGGTTGAAGCCGGTAGCCGAACACCGCACACTCGGCCCGCAACGCATCACTCCGCTGAGGTAGTCATGTCCGAAACCGCCATTGTCGACACGCTTTCCGCCAGCGACGTCGCGGCTTTCCTGCGGCACCATCCGGAGTTCCTCACCGACTATCCCGACATCGCCGCCCAGCTCACGCTGCCGCGCGAGCAGGGACGGGTGGCCTCGCTGGCCGTCTATCAGCTGCAAAGCCTGCGCGAGAAGAACGCGGAGCTGGAAAAGCAGCTCGCCGGACTCATCGACATTGCCGCCGACAACGAGCGGTTGATGCAGCGCGTGCACGAACTCAATCTCGCCGTGCTGCGCGCCGGCACGCCCGCCGTGGCCGCGCGCAGCGTGGTGGCGCGACTGTCCGAGGATTTCCAGACCGACCAGGTCCGGCTGATGCTGTTCGGCCCGATTGGCCTGCCGCCGGCCGATTGGCTGGTGCATATTCCGGGCGGGCGGTCGCAGGTGCCGGAGTTTTCGGATTTCCTGGCCCATCACGAGCCGGTGGCTGGCCGTCTCTCGGCCGAGCGGCTGTACCGCCTGTTCGGCGATCACGCGCCGGAGATCCGCTCCGCCGCGATGATGCCGCTGGGCGAGTTCGGCATCCTGGCCATCGGCAGCGGCGATGCCGACCATTTCCAGCCGGGCATGGGCACGGTGTTCCTGAAGATGATCGCGGGCACCGTCACTGCTGCGCTGCGCCGCGCCCAAGAAGTCATGTAACAGCATGTCCAACCCGCAGGCCCAGGTCGATGCCTGGCTTTCGCGACTCGCGGGAGAACGGCAGGCGTCGGCGCATACGGTGGATGGTTACCGCCGCGATCTGGCCAAATTGCTGCGCTGGATGGAGGCGCAGGGCATCGCCGGCTTCAGTGCACTCGAATCCAACCGCATGCGCGGCTTCGTCGCTGCCGAGCATCGTGCAGGTCTATCGCCGAAGAGCCTGCAGCGCCTGTTGTCGTCCTGTCGCAGCCTGTTCCGCCAGCTCACCCGCGAAGGCCTGCTCGATCACGATCCGCTGGCCGGCGTGCGCGGTCCGAAGGTGCACCGCAAACTGCCGCAGGTGCTCGACGTGGATGAAGCCACCGCGCTGGTGGAAACGCAGAGCGAAGGCGCGCTGAACCTGCGCGACCGCGCGATGCTGGAACTGTTCTATTCCTCGGGCCTGCGCCTGTCCGAGCTGACCGGCCTGCGCTGGATCGATCTGGACGTGCATGCCGGCGAGGTACGCGTACTCGGCAAGGGCAACAAGACACGCATCGTGCCGGTAGGTCGCCACGCGATAGCCGCGCTGCGCGCGCTGGGCGAAGCGGAAGGCGTGGTGCCCGAACAGCCCGTATTCAAAGGCCGGGACGGGGCGCCGATCAATCCGCGCACCGTGCAGTTGCGGCTGAAGACGCTGGCCATGCAGCAGGGCATGGCCAAGCGCATCCATCCGCACTTGCTGCGGCATACCTTTGCCAGCCACATGCTGGAATCCTCCGGCGACCTGCGTGCGGTGCAGGAATTGCTGGGCCACGCCGACATCGCCACCACCCAGATCTACACGCACCTGGATTTCCAGTACCTGGCCAAGGTCTACGACGCGGCACACCCGCGCGCCAAGCGGAAGTGACGAACCGGGCCCCGCGGCTTGGTTTCCGCTGCCCCGGCCCCACCTCTGGCGAATTCACTCTTTACGGAGTCCCCATGGAATCCTTTCACGCCACCACCATCGTCTCGGTGCGCCGCAACGGACAGGTCGTGATCGGCGGCGACGGCCAGGTCACCCTCGGCAACACGGTGATGAAGGCCAACGCCCGCAAGATCCGCCGCCTTGGCAAGGGCAATGTCATCGCCGGTTTCGCCGGCGCCACCGCCGACGCCTTCACCCTGTTCGAGCTGTTCGAGCAGAAGCTGGACAAGCACGGCGGCAACCTCACCCGCGCCGCGGTGGAACTGGCCAAGGAATGGCGCACCGACCGCCGCCTGGGCCGCCTGGAAGCCATGCTCGCCGTGGCCGACAAGGAAGCCTCGCTGCTGATCTCCGGCAACGGCGACGTGCTGGAACCCGAGCATGGCCTGATCGCCATCGGTTCGGGCGGCCCGTATGCGCAGTCGGCTGCGCTGGCGCTGCTGGAAAACACCGAGATGGATTCGCGCGCCATCGTCGAGCGTGCGCTGAAGATCGCCGGCGACATCTGCATCTATACCAACCACAACACCACGATCGAGGAGCTGTAAGCGCACGGCGCGACGGCTCTTGGTCCTGTCGTTCCCGCCGATGCGGAACGACGGCGAAAACTCATCTTTCCGGTGAACTCATGTCCGAACTTACTCCCCGCGAAATCGTCAACGAACTCGACCGCTACATCATCGGCCAGCACGACGCCAAGCGCGCCGTGGCCATTGCCCTGCGCAACCGCTGGCGCCGCATGCAGCTGGAACCGGGCCTGCGCGACGAAGTGACGCCCAAGAACATCCTGATGATCGGTCCCACCGGCGTGGGCAAGACCGAAATCGCCCGCCGCCTCGCCACGCTGGCCAATGCGCCGTTCGTGAAGGTGGAAGCCACCAAGTTCACCGAGGTGGGCTATGTGGGCAAGGATGTCGAATCGATCGTGCGCGACCTCGCCGACGTGGCCTACAAGCTCACCCGCGAGCAGGCCATGAAGCGGGTGCGCACCCAGGCCGAAGACCGCGCCGAAGATCGCATCCTCGACGCGCTGCTGCCGCGCCGCCAGTCGCCCTCCGACTGGTCGCACGACGCCGCGCCCAACAACGAACAGAGCGATACGCGGCAGAAACTGCGCAAGCAGCTGCGCGAGGGAGCCCTGGACGACCGCGAGATCGAGCTGGATTTCGCCACCAACGTCGGCGTGGAAATCATTTCGCCGCCGGGCATGGAGGAAATGGGTCAGCAGCTGCGCCAGATGTTCCAGAACATGGGCGGCGCCAAGACCCAGCAGCGCAAGGTCGCGATCAAGGCCGCGCGCCCCATGCTGGTGGAAGAAGAAGCCGCCAAGCTGCTCAACGAGGAAGAAGTGCGCGCCCAGGCCATGCAGTCGGCCGAGCAGAACGGCATCGTCTTCATCGACGAGATCGACAAGATCGCCCAGCGCTCCGAGTGGGGCGGTGCCGGCGTCAGCCGCGAAGGCGTGCAGCGCGACCTGCTGCCGCTGGTGGAAGGCTCGACCGTGTCGACCAAGTACGGCCCGATCAAGACCGACCACATGCTGTTCATCGCCTCCGGCGCGTTCTCGCTGGCCAAGCCCTCGGACCTGATTCCGGAGCTGCAGGGCCGCCTGCCGATCCGCGTGGAGCTATCGGCGCTGTCGGTCGGCGACTTCAAGCGCATCCTGCGCGAGCCGCATAACGCCTTGACCAAGCAGTACATCGCGCTGCTGGGCACGGAGGGCGTGACGATCCATTTCACCGAGGAGGGCATCGACCGACTGGCCGAGGTCGCTTTCCAGGTCAATGAGCGGACCGAGAACATCGGCGCCCGCCGCCTGCACACCGTGATCGAGCGCCTTTTGGAGAAGATCTCCTACGAAGCTGCTGACAAATCCGGCGAAAACTACACGATCGACGCCGAATATGTAGATAAAAACCTCGGCGTGCTGGTCCAGGACGAAGATTTGTCGCGTTACATCCTGTAAACAAGGGGAAAGCCCCGGGCTGGTAAAATTTTGACCATGGGAAATGTGATTGAACTGAAGACCACCGGCCAGCGAGCCCAGCTGCGTGAAGCGCAGCAACAGCATCAGCTGATCCGGTTATGGCGCGGCGAACTCGAACACGGCAGCTTCTGTGGTTACGTGGGCGGCGTTGGCCGTGAATTCTTTCTGCTGTGGGTCGTCGGCGACGGCATCACTTATGACGGCATGTATGTGATGCGTCACCGCGATGTTTCCGAATTGGAAGCACCGGACAAACACGCGCCCTTCATGGAAAAGGCCCTGGTGCTCAAGCACCTGATGCCGCGCACGCCGCGTGGCTTCCCGCTGGACGACATCCGCAGCGTCATCCAGGCCGCTGCCGCGCAGGCGCCGGTGATCGGCGTGCACGTGGACAGCGAGGATGAGGCCGAGGTTTGTTACATCGGCCGGCTGATCAGCGTGGAAGAAGACGGCTTCAACATGCAGGAGATTTCGCCCGACGCGGAATGGCTGCGCGAGGCATCGTTCTTCTCGTGGGATGAGGTATCCACGGTGAGCATCGAGGACGGCTACGCGACGTCGCTGCTGGCTGTAGCCGGTACGCCGCCGCCGCTGGAGCAGGGCGACTCGGGTGTGGAGCACGCGCAGTAAGGTTTTTGCTGATTCGGATATGAAAAGGCCGCCTAGAGGGCGGCCTTTTTTTGCTCGTCATTCCGGCGCAGGCCGGAATCCAGTAGCGAGCAGGAAGGGTTGTCGCGAAAGCCTGCTGCACCGTCACTGGATTCCGGCGTACGCCGGAATGACGAGCGGAGTTATCGAACCGTCGAGGCCGCAGCCGGCTGCACCACTGGCTTTGCCACCACTGCCGCCGCCCCCTTCACCTGCTGCTGAAAGAAATTCTCGATCAGGTGATACACATGGCTGCGCTGGCCCGGCAGATTGAGCCCGTGTTTCGCCCCGGGATACGCCATGAACTGGAATTGCGTGCCGCGCTTCTGCAACTCGGCCATCAGTTCGGTCGAGTTGAGGAACAGCACGTTGTCGTCGGCCATGCCGTGCACCAGATACAGCTTCGAGGTGAGGCCATCGAGCCATGCCATCGGCGAGCTGCGCGTATAGCCCGAGTCGTTGTCCTGCGGACGACCGAGATAACGCTCCGTGTAAAAGGTGTCGTAGAGACGCCAGTTGGTCACCGGCGCCACCGCCACGCCGCCGGCCAGTTCGTCGGAAGCCTTTGCCAGCAGCATCGTGGTCATATAGCCGCCGTAGCTCCAGCCGAACACGCCGATATGCTTGCCGTCGATCCATGGCTGCGATTTCAGCCAATGGATGCCGACCAGCTGGTCGTCCACTTCGGCGGCGCCCAGCTGCTGGTAGATCGCATTCTCGAACTGGCGACCCCGGCGGGCCATGCCGCGATTGTCGAGCGTGAACACCACGAAGCCCTGGTTGGCCATGTACTGGTTGAAGTAATCGCCCCACACATTGCTGACCATCTGCGCGTGCGGGCCACCGTAGTACGTGTCGAACACCGGGTATTTCTTGGTTGGATCGAACCCGGCCGGCTTGTACAGGCGGTAATACAGGGTCTGACCATCGGCAGCCTTCAGCGTGCCGAATTCGGGCTTGATCAGGCTGTCGCGGTAATTCCAGAACGGATGCTTTTCATCGAGCTTGTTCGGCTCGATCCAGCTGACGAGGCTACCGTCGGCCCTGTGCAGGCTGACCTGTGGCGGCGTGTCCACGCTGGAAAAATTGTCGAGATAGAAGCTGCCGTCCGGCGCGAACGTGGCGGCATGCGTGCCCGCCCCCTGGCTGACGCGCGCGGGGGCTTTCGCGGTGCTGCCATCGAGCTTCAGCGCGTAGATCTGCTTTTCCGGCACCGCATCTTTATTGGAGGCGACGAACACGGTGCCCGTGTGCTCATTCACCGCCAGCAGTCCGTCGATCGGCCAGTCGCCTTCGCTCACCGCATGTTTGAGCGTGCCGTCCAGCGCGTAGAGATAGAGATGGTGGTAGCCGCTGCGCTCGCTGCCCCACAGGAAGCTCTTGCCGTCCTTGAGGAAGGTGAGATCGTTGTTGAGGTTGATCCAGGTATCGCTGATCTCGGTGAGCAACGTGCGCTGCGCCAACGTCTTCGCATCGACCAGGCGCAATTCCACCTTCTGCTGGCTGCGCGGCATGCGCTGATAACTGAGGCGCTTGCTGTCCGGCAGCCAGTTCACCCGGGTGAGATAGATGTCCGTGTCCTTGCCCAGGTCGATCCAGCGCGAAGGCCCGCCGGCAGGCGACACCAGACCCAGCTTCACCGCCACATTGGGCGCACCGGCCGCGGGATAGCGCTGGTCGATCACGTCGGTATGGTCGGCAAACAGCTCGGTGCGCTTGGTCACCGGCACCTTGGCTTCGTCGTAGCGCTCGAACGCGATGGCCGAATCGTCGGGCGCCCACCAGTAGCCGGCGCTGCGATCCATTTCCTCCTGCGCCACGAACTCGGCTTCGCCGTTGTGCACGGTGCCGCCGCCATCGTGGGTGAGCTGCTTCGCCTCACCCGTGGTCAGGTCGATCACCCACAGGTTCTGGTCGCGCACATAGGACACGTAGCGGCCTTTGGGCGAGATCCTGGGATCGATCACGTTGTCGCCGGTGTCGAGCGGGATCGGCGTCGCGTCCGGCGTGGCCAGCGAATAGACGTAGAGCTTGCCGTTGATCGGGAACAGCAACTGCTTGCCGTCGGGCGACCACTGATAGCTCACGATGCCATGCAGGCCGGCGGTGCGTTCGCGCTCGCGGCGCGCCTTTTCCGCGTCCGACAGCTGCTCGCCATTGGGTTCGAGTTTCTTCGAATCCACCAGCAGGCGCGTCTTGTTGTCCTTGAGCTGGTATTCCCACAGGTCCAGCTGGAACTGGTCGTCCGCGCGGGCACGCAGGAAGGTGACGCGGCTGCCGTCAGGGGAAATTTCCAGCCCGCGCGGCGCGGCACCAGCGAGGTTTCCACCGTCGAAGATGCGTTCGATCGTGAGTTTTTCGGCCATGGTCGGCAAGGCCACCATCGTCAGGGCGGCAAAGAGGAGGGCGCGCATGAATACTTCCTTGGGCGACGCGTCGTACGTAAGAACAAGCGGCGATTAGACCGCGTAGCGCGCATGGAAGCCAGCGATTTCCCGTGAAATGCGCGACATTCGTTGCCGAATGCCGCGCGATGGATCAGTTCTTCGCCCCTTGTCCGAACAGGACCTTGCGCGCTTCCTCGTCCGTGCTGAGGTCGAACCTGCCCTTGATCTGCTCGCCCAGGGCATAGGCCCGCTGGGTGGCGGGGCGTTCGCGGATCGATTCGAACCAGGCCTTCAGATGCGGGAAATCGTCCAGCGTCATGCCCTGGTTCTCGTGCGGCACGATCCACGGATACGCCGCCATGTCGGCAATGCTGTAGTCGTTGCCGGCGATGAAGGCACGACCGTGCAGGCGCTTGTCCAGCACGCCGTACAGGCGGCGCGTCTCGTTGACGTAGCGGTCGATGGCGTAGGGAATCTTTTCCGGCGCATAGCGGTTGAAATGATGGTTCTGGCCGAGCATCGGGCCGAGCCCGCCCATCTGCCAGAACAGCCATTCCAGCACCGTGTATTTGCCGCGCAGATCGGTGGGCAGGAAACGGCCGGTCTTCTCAGCGAGGTACTGCAGGATCGCGCCCGACTCGAACACGCTGACCGGCTCGCCGCCGTCCACGGGGGCGGTATCCACGATGGCCGGCATGCGGTTGTTGGGCGCGATGGCCAGGAACGCGGGCTGGAACTGCTCGCCCTTGCCGATGTTCACCGGCTTGATGGTGTAGGGGACACCGGTTTCTTCGAGAAACAGCGTGATTTTGTGGCCGTTGGGGGTGGGCCAGTAGTGCAGCTCGATCATGACGTAACCTCGGGCGGACGATCTGTTGATGTTCGGGGCGCTAGGCTGGGATTCAAGCCAGCACCGTCAACCGCCGTGGCGTGCTCGCGTTCCCGCTGGTACGCCCCAGGAGAACCGCCCATGCATCGTCTTCCCACCTTCGTCGCGTTCGCGCTCGCCGCCACGCTGTGCGGCCACGCCTTCGCCCAGCAGAACGCACCCACCGGCGACAGCGACCATCCGCCGGCTGCGGGCAGCCACAACATGCACGCCTTCGATGCGCAGACCCAGCTGCAGCGTCTGAGCAAGCAGTTGCAGTTGACGCCGGATCAGCAGGCCAAGATCGGCCCCATGCTGCAGCAGCGCGAGCAACAGCTGCAGTCGCTGCACGGCGACAGCAGCCTCAAGCCGGCCGATCGCCGCGCCAAGGCCATGTCGATCATGCAGGACAGCGAAAGCCAGATCGGCGGCGTGCTGACCCAGGACCAGCGCGACAAATGGAAGGCCATGCGCGAGAAGGCGATGGAACGCATGCAGGAGAAACGCGGCCAGAACGTGCCGTCGACGGCGGGCAGCAGCGGCGGCTGATGTCCGGCGCTTCGCGCAGCGGGGTGTTGTGACGCTCGCTGCGGCCATCGCTTATCCTTTCCTTCCCGCATGAAGGTCGGAAGGAACAGCTATGGCACGCGTCGTCGTGGTCGGCAGCATCAACATGGACCTGGTGACGCTGGCCTCGCGCTTTGCCAAGCCCGGCGAAACCATTCTTGGCGAACGCTTCCTGACCGTGCATGGCGGCAAGGGCGCCAACCAGGCCGTGGCTGCCGCGCGCCTGGGTGCCGAGGTCGCGCTGGTGGGCGCCGTCGGTGATGACGCCTTCGGCGCGCAACTGCACGAAGGCCTCGTGCGCGAAGGCGTCTCGCTCGATCACGTCGCGCGCATTGCCGACTGCGGCAGCGGCACCGCCTCGATCACCGTCGCCGAAGGCGAGAACCACATCATCGTGGTGCCCGCCGCCAATGCACGCGTCACTCCCGCGCAGATCGAGGGAGCGCAATCCACGCTGGCCCGTGCGGACGCCATCCTGGTGCAGATGGAAATTCCACTCGAATCCGTTGAAGCCACGCTTCGCCTTGGCCACAAGCTCGGCAAGCCGGTGATTCTCAATCCGGCGCCGGCGCAAAAGCTTCCCACGGAATGGCTGAAGCTCGCGCGCTATCTCACGCCCAACCAGCATGAGCTGGCGATACTGCTGGGTGCAGACGGCGATGAGGATTTCGTTGCGTTGATGCAGCGCTCGCCCGCACCGGTAGTGCTGACGCGTGGCGGCGATGGCGCCTGGTTTCGCGATGGCGGGGAGCCGCAGCATCAGCCGGGCTTCAAGGTCGACGCGGTCGATACCACCGGCGCTGGCGACACCTTCAACGCAGCGCTGGCGGTATTCCTGCATGAAGGAATCGCGCCTGCCGTGCGCAAAGCCTGCGCAGCGGCGGCGCTGTCGGTGACCAAGCTGGGTGCGCAAGGCGGCATGCCGACTCGGGCGGAGCTCGAAGCGTTCCTCTAAGTGCTGCGCCTTCGCCATGGTGGGAGCGCACCCTGTGCGCGACAGCACGCTGGCGAATGACTGCAATGAGGCGAATGCCATGCATCGCTTCGGACGTGTCGCGCACAGGGTGCGCTCCCACAGTGGTGGTTACTCTTAGTCCGAAGGTCCCGGCGCCAGCACATCGCGCTGCCCGTTGATGCCCATCGACGAGACGAGTCCGGCGGCTTCCATCGCTTCGACCAAACGTGCCGCACGGTTGTAGCCGATGCGGAACTGGCGCTGCACGAACGAGATCGATGCGCGGCGCGAGCGCAGCACGAACGCGGCGGCTTCGTCGTACAACGGATCGAGTTCGGCATCGGCACCTTCTTCGCCGAACAGTTCGCCGGAGCCTTCGCTGGGCGGGCCGGCCAGGATTTCATCCTTGTAATCGGGCTCGCCGTAAAGCTTGAGGTGGGCCACGATGCGGTGCACTTCCTCGTCGGCCACGAAGGCGCCGTGGATGCGTTGCGGATAGCCGGAACCCGGCGGCAGGAACAGCATGTCGCCCTGGCCGAGCAGGCTTTCCGCACCCATCTGGTCGAGGATGGTGCGCGAGTCGATCTTGGACGAGACCTGGAAAGCGACGCGCGTGGGAATGTTCGCCTTGATCAGGCCAGTGATCACGTCCACCGACGGACGCTGCGTGGCAAGAATCAAATGAATGCCGGCGGCGCGTGCCTTCTGTGCAAGCCTGGCGATCAGCTCTTCGATCTTCTTGCCGGCCACCATCATCAGGTCGGCCAGCTCGTCGATCACCACCACGATCATCGGCAAGGTGTCCAGCAACTCGGGCACTTCGGGATGCGCGGGGAACGGATTCATCAAAGGCCGGCCAACCGCACGCGCCTCGCGCACTTTTTGGTTGAAGCCGGCCAGATTTCGCACGCGCAGATCCGACATCACGCGATAGCGGTTTTCCATCTCCGCCACGCACCACGCGAGCGCGTTCGCCGCGAGCTTCATGTCGGTGACGACCGGCGCCAGCAGATGCGGGATGCCTTCGTAGACGGAAAGCTCCAGCATCTTCGGATCGATCATGATCATGCGCACGTCGTCGGGCGTGGCCTTGTACAGCATCGACAGGATCATCGCGTTCACCGCGACAGACTTGCCCGAGCCGGTGGTGCCGGCCACCAGCATGTGCGGTGCCTTGGCCAGATCGGCCACTACCGGTTCGCCCGTGATGCCCTTGCCCATCGCCAGCGTCAACAACGAATCGGCATCGCGGTAGGCGGGCGAATCGAGAATTTCGGACAACGCGATCATCTGGCGCTGCTCGTTCGGCAACTCCAGGCCCATGCAGGTCTTGCCGGGGATGGTTTCGACCACACGAATGGACGAGCGGCCGAGTCCGCGCGCCAGATCCTTCATCAGAGCGACGATCTGGTTGCCGCGCACACCGACCGCGGGTTCCACCTCGAAGCGAGTGATGACGGGACCGGCGGACGCACCGACGACCGTGACCGGCACCTTGAACTCGCGAAGTCGCTGCTCGATCAACTCGCCCGTGTCAGCGAGCTGCTGCTCGTCGATGGACGCGATCTCCTGTCGCGGAGCGGCCAGCAGCGACAGCGGCGGCAACATGGCGGAGCTGCGCTGGCGCATCGACGCGCCGGTTTGCACCGGGGTGACGTGCACGGGAGCCTGAGTCGCCACTTCGTCATTGGCTGCCGACCAGCGCGACGATACGGCCGGTGTGTGCATGGGCGGCGGGCTGACGGTCGCCAGATCGATCTCGGCTTCGACCGGAGGTTCGACGGTTATCGGTTCGGCCGGCAGCGGTGCAGGCTGTACTTCGGGCACGGCGAGCACCGCTTCGATCGGCGATTCGGCGGCGGGCAACGACGGCGCCGAACTGGTGGCGACGTTGGCTGGTTGATGATTCGCAGCATCGGCGGACTCGCGCGTGCTCGCTGCGGTCGCCCTTGTCCCCAGCGGCACGACCGTCGCGGAACGCCCCGTGCCCAGTCTCGGCCCAGTTGAAGCAGGCTGGCCATGTTTGGGCACCAGCCACGGCTCGCGTATCACCTTCTCGTGCTGGGCGGCCTGGCGAACGCGCGACATGGACACGGATGCGGGCCGCACTTCGGTCGGGGGCGCAGGCGTGAGCGTCGGCGGAGGAGCTGTCGAGGCCTCGGCCGGTGTTCGGCGGGTCGCTCCCGCTTTCGCGCGTCGAGCAGTGGTCGTCGCTTGTTTGGGCCGACGCACGGCACCGCCAGCTCGACGGCCGGTCGACGAACCGCGACGCGCGGCAACCGCTTCGATCACACGCTGAATCGGCGCGGCAAGGACATCCACGCCAGCCGCCACATGTTTGAACATCAAGCGCCAACCGATACCCAGATACCACGGCAGCGCGACAGCCAGGGCACCCAGCATCACCAGCGTGGTCAGCCATCCGCCAAGCAGGCCGCCGATGGCATGCGACAGTGCACGGCACACGGTGCCACCAGCGTTTGCATCGTCGGTGTACTGGTCGATCAGCAGGCCTTCGAGCGTGGCGCTCGCCAGCAGCACAAGCAGGGCTCCCAAGCCGAACCGAATCGAGCCTTCACCGCCGGCAACACGCCGCTGCCGCTTCAGCAGACGGCTGCCGATGCGCCAGAGCAGGGGAATCAACCAGAAAGTGGAGAGCCCGAAGGCGCCGAAGAAGAAAGAGAGCATGCCTGAGTGTTCGGTACGACCGCGCGCAAACTCAGCATGTTAGCGCCACCCGTCGGCCCCGTCAGCAAAGCGCGCCCTTAACCCACTGGACTGGAACGCCTTACCGCCGTCGCTGCGGAAGCCGGCTGCGATCCGCCTTCCGCATCCCGGACTAAGCCTTCGGGTTGGCGCCGTAAGCGTTGCCGCCCGCTTCGCTGTCTTGCACCAGCAGATAAATCAGGTAAAGGCCAACGACCGGAACAAAGGCGAGCAGCATGAACCAGCCGGATTTGCCGACGTCGTGCAGGCGACGAGCCGTCACGCCAAGTCCCGGCAGCAGCACGGCCAGTCCGTAAACAGCGGCAAGGATGCCCAGCACGGGCACCATGCGAGCGAGGATCTGCAGCAGCACGATGACGATGATGTTCACCAAGGTGTACATCCAGTACTCCTGGCGGCGTGCACGGCCATTGAAATCAAAATAGTGCTGCTTGAGGACCTTCAAATACCATTCCATGGCGAGCACTCCACTGTGAGCTGACGTTGAAGCGCGGAGCCATCGGGACTCCGGGCAGGTCCTTGCATGCTGCCAGCAGCGTGCCGCAGCAATCTATCGGACGACTCCGAAAGCACTGCGCACTGCCGGACGGCGGCTACTTGCCGATGCAGAACGAGCTGAAGATCGCACCCAGCAGGTCATCGCTGGTATAGGTGCCGGTGATCTCGCCCAAGGCGTGTTGCGCTTGCCGCAACTCCTCGGCCGCCAGTTCACCGGCACGGGTCGCGTGCAGCACGTCGTCGGCGCGCGCCAGGTGCGTGGCTACTTGTTCCAGCGCCAACACATGGCGCCGACGAGCGCTGAAGGCACCTTCGCCGCCGCCTGCGCCGGCAAGCTGTTTGAGATGGCTGCGCAGCGTTTCCAGGCCGGCTCCGGTCTTTGCGGAAGCCCACATCCAGATCGCATTGGAGCGAACCTCGACTCCCGCCGCATGCTCGCCCAGGTCGATCTTGTTGATGAAAACGATCCGTTCGACGCGGGCCGGGAGGTCGGCCAGCAAAGCCAGATCGTGCTCGGCCTGCGCCGCATCGGTGACCAGCAATGCGACATCCGCGCGCGCCAGCTCGCCATGCGCGCGCCGCACGCCTTCGCGTTCGACCGGATCGTCGGTTTCACGCAGTCCCGCCGTGTCAGCCAGTTCCAGCGAGATGCCGTCGAGATTGAGCTGTTCACGCAGCACGTCGCGGGTGGTGCCGGCGATGTCAGTGACAATGGCGCGGTCGCTGCCGGCCAGTGCATTGAGCAAGCTGGACTTGCCGGCGTTTGGACGTCCGATGATGGCCACGCGCAGGCCATCGTTCAGGCGCACGCCTCGTTGCGCTTCGCGCAAGAGATCATCGAGTTCGGCGCGCAACGCATGCAACTGGCGCGCAATCGCCGGGTCGGCGAGGAAATCGATTTCCTCTTCGGGAAAATCGATCGCCGCTTCGATATGCACACGCAGCGCAATCAGCGATTGCAGCAGATCGTGCACCTTGCGCGAAAACACGCCTTCCATCGACTGCAACGCTGCCCGCGCGCCGGCCTGCGAACGCGCCGCAATCAGATCGGCAACGGCTTCTGCCTGGGCCAGATCGAGCTTGCCGTTGAGAAATGCGCGCTCGGTGAATTCGCCCGGTCGCGCCAGTCGCGCACCCATCGCGCACACGCGTCGCAACAAGGCATCGAGCAACACGGGACTGCCGTGGCCCTGCAGTTCCAGCACGTGCTCGCCGGTGTAGGAAGCGGGCGCGGGAAAGTAGAGCAGCAGACCGCGATCGATCAGTTCGCCGTCGCGCTCGCGGAACGCGGTGAAGTGCGCGCGCCGCGGCTCGGGCTCGCGACCGAACAGTTCCGCGGCGATGCCGGGAACGGCAGGCCCCGACACGCGCAACACACCGACGCCGGCGGCACCCGGAGCGCTGGCAATGGCGGCAATGGTGTCGGTGTGAGTCATGGTGGGAATTATGCGGTTTGCGAAGGGGAATGCGATAACGATATAGCCATCCTCTCCGTCATCCCGGCGCAGGCCGGGATCCAGTGGCGACAGCATCTGGTTGTCGCGAAGACCAGCCATCGACGCTACTGGATCCCGGCCTGCGCCGGGATGACGAGCGGGAGGTTTGTCGTGCAAGAAAAAGGCCGCTCGCGCGGCCTTTTCTTTGAACGTTTCAGTTTGATCAGGCCGTCGCCTTGGCCTTTTCATCCGCGCGGTCGACACTGCGCGTGATCAGCCACTGCTGGGTAAGGCTGGTGAGACCGTTGATCACCCAGTACAGCACCAGGCCCGCCGGGAAGAACAGGAACATGAAGCCGAACACCACCGGCATCACCTTCATCATCTTCTGCTGCGCCGGGTCCATGCCCGCCGCCGCCGGCGTGAGCCATTGCGTGGCCAGCATCACCAGGATGTAGATCACCGGCAGCACGAAGAACGGATCGGGCGCGGAAAGGTCGTGCACCCAGCCGAAGAACGGCGCATGGCGCAGCTCCACGCTTTCCATCAGCACGCGATACAGGCCGAAGAACACCGGCATGGTGATCAGCACCGGCAGGCAGCCCGACATCGGGTTGACCTTTTCCTTCTTGTACAGCTCCATCATGGCCTGCTGCATCTTCATCTTGTCGTCGCCGTAACGCTCCTTGAGAGCGTTCACGCGCGGCTGCAGCTTGCGCATGCGGGCACCGGAGCGGAACTGCGCGGCCGTGAGCTTCCACAGCGCGCCCTTTAGCAGCAGCACCAGCAGGATGATCGCCACGCCCCAGTTGCCGGCGATCGCGTGCAGCTGCGAGAGCAACCAATGCAGCGGCTGCGCAACGACCGTGAGCCAACCGTAGTTGGTGGTGAGGTCCAGACCCGGCGCCACCTGGTCGAGCGTGCCCTGCAGCTTCGGACCGATATACAGGCGCGCCGCACTGGTCGCGCTCTGGCCCGGCGCCACGCTGATGGACGGGCCCACCGCGCGGATCAGGTACACCGGCTGGGCGGTGTCCGGATTGATCACGCTGGTGCTGTAGCTGCTGGCGTCCTGCGCGGACGGAATCCACGCCACGAAGAAGTAATGCTGCAGCATCGATGCCCAGCCGCCGGTGATGGCGTGGTTCAACGGCTTCTTGGCGAAGTCGGTGAACGGCAGGGTGGTCATCTTGTCTTCCGGGCTGTACCAGGCAGCGCCATAGAAGCTGTGCGAAGCCGGGTCGCTGAAGTTCTGCCACCAGCTCTTCTGCTGCGCCGGCGCCACGCGCTGCAGCTGTTCATAGGTGTTGCCGGCCCAGGCGGTGCTGCCGCCGTTGTCGATCTTCTGGTCGACCGTGACCACGTAGCTGCCGCGCTTGAGCGCGAAGGTCTTGGTGACCTTGAGGCCGGCGGCGTTCTGCCAGGTGAGGTCGACCTTCAGATCGTCCTGGCCCTGGGTGAGCGCATAGCTGGTCTGCGCGGCCGAGAACACGGCGCGGTGATCGGGCGCGTCGCCCTGGTTGCTGACGATGCCGCTCTGCGCCACGAAGTACTGCGCGCGATCGTCGTCGAGCATGCGCACCGGCGCCGGATCGGGATCCTTCTTGGTACGCGGCACCGCCGGATAGTTGAGCAGCTCCGAGCGCACCACGCTGCCGCCGCGCGTATCGATGGTCAGGCGCAGCACATCGGTGCTGACCGTGATCAATTGCGCGGATGCCTCGCTGACGGTGCCGGGCACGGCGGCCGGCGCGGTGGACGAGCTGGCGCCCGGCACGCTGTTGTCAGTGCTGGTGCTGGCACCGGCCGCGGGCGTGGTCGCAGCCGCCACCGGCGGTTGCAGGCCGTAATCCTTCTCCCAGGCCTGGAACAAGAGGTAGGCCACAGCCAGCAGGGCAAAGATGAGGAACGTGCGCGTTTGATTCATCGCGGAGCAGATCCGGTGCATGCCCGCGGCGCCGTGCCGCGGAAAGGAATGGAGAAGGTCAACGCTCGATTGTGCCGGTCGGTTCGCCCGGCTTCAATGTGGCCTCGACTTTCGCGGAACGCAGTTTCTTCCACAGCTGCTGCAATTCGGCGAGCAACTCCGGGCCGGGCAGGCCACAGGCCTGCTCGCGTGCCATCACCATGAGGTCGACCGCTGGAAGGTCAAGGCGGGCACGTCGGAAAGATTCGCGGACCAGGCGCTTGATGCGGTTGCGATCGACCGCGCGCTTGGAGACGCGTTTGGAAATGGCCAGGCCCATGCGCGGGTGGCCGAGTTCGTTGACCCGATAGCGCACAGAAAAACAGCGGCCGCCGAGGCGGCCGCTGGTATGTCGCAACGCTGCAAAGTCACCGGCGCTTCGAAGCCGCGCTTCGCGCGGCAGGCCGGCGGCACGCATCGTGGCGAGCCGCTTACGGGATCAGGCGCTTGCGACCCTTCGCGCGACGTGCGTTCAGGATCTTGCGGCCATCGGCCGTTGCCATACGAGCACGGAAGCCGTGGGTGCGGGCACGCTTGAGCTTGCTGGGCTGGAAGGTCCGCTTGGACATGGCTTCCTCCGGTTAAGGTGGTAAAAAGGTTGGAAATTATGCGAGGGAATCTTGGCCCTTGTCAAATAGGGGTATTTTGCGGGTTGACAAAAGGCTGTTTACTTCCTGTGGATATCCATGTGGATATCCGCGCCATGAAGGAGGGTTCGTGCTGCTAGACTTGCCGGTCCACCCCGCGCGTAAGCGCTCCTTCCAGTGGTTGAAGACTTCCC